>CAWJQQ010000013.1:0-13921 GCA_963845065.1 Nitrospirota bacterium | reverse complement strand
GAAATGAGGTAATTTGCAAGGTATTGTCATTGCAACTACACGGACCGAGCACCATCGGGTTCGCTTTCCCACGCGTGGAGATCACTAACCACCTCCTTGAAATGTTCATCAACAACCATTGCCGATTTCTCCAAAAGATCAAGCCCTGCATAACGATACAGGGTAACCCACTCGTCTTTATGAAGCACGGAGAGTTTTGGGCTCAGAATATAATATCCTGTCCTTAGCCTTATAAAAAGTTTGCGTCCGTAGGGATTAGTGCTGTCGATTTCATTCTTGGACAGGATTGACGAAAGGTACTGTCGTTTTCTGCGATATGCCGGGCTTACGCCATCCGGCAGGGACTCGATCATCTCCGCCAGTTTGACCGCGGTGAGCGCAACCCGGTCGGTCAGGCTGGAATTCAGCCGGTCGTGCAGAAGGGCGAAGAAGAGCTGATACAACAAATATTCGCCCTGGCTAGCGTCGATTTTGATCAGACGGTCCTTAACTTTGAGGCTAACGCTTCCGGGCGCCAGAAGCTCATGCACGCGTGGAAACTGTTCGGCGGCATACTTTTTCTCATGAGCCACCCGCGCAAGCGCGAATTGCCATGCGGTGCGGCCGTAGTTGTCCGTAAGTTCCGCATTCGCGCCTCGGGCGAGTAGTTCCCGGACCAGCGAGTCGTTGCCCGCAGAAGCGGCCAGCATCAGCGGTGTCGTATTGAACATGGTTCTGTGATCGACGCCGTAGGTCTCGCACTGTTTCAGAATACCCTGATAGAATTTTCCTCTGTATTCCTCGAAATACCGAGCATACAGCCCCACACGCTGCTGGATATAGATCGAATTATTCAATTCCCGGTCGTCGCCAGCGCCGATATACATCGGCTTCGCCTTGTCGAAGCCCGACTGCCTGAGCAGGTCGAGCAGGCGTGGCTCATTGTAAAACAATGCATATTCGAACAAAGCCTTCCGCGGCTTTTGAGAGACATCCTTCGGGTTCCGCGCGCGAACGAGTAAATTCTCGACGTAGCCTGGCGTGCAAATTTCCCACGGCACCGACTGGGTCTTCAGGATGTTCCGCCTGATCTCGTCGGCCTGCTCCTGCCTTCCCTGCTGTTCGAGGCGCCTGGCCTCGGCCTGCCATTCCTCAACAGTTGACTGTTTCTCGTCAACCGCGACGTTTTCGCGCGCATTTTGAAAGCCGAGAAGAGAGATGAGCGGATGGCCCGTATCGCCTTCGATCAGGAAGATCCGGTTTACCGCGCGCGTGATGGCTACATACAGCGAGTTGATGAAGAACTTATAGACTTCGTGCGATTTGTCCGTCTTGTCGCGGGCCCGCCGGTATTCGAGGTCGCCAGCGAGGTCCTCCTCCCCGATTCCCTCGACGATTTCGTTAAAGCTTTTACGCTCAAAGGTTATGAAATTTATCAGAATAACATTCTCGTACTCCAACCCTTTTGCCTCGTGAATGCTGAACAGGAGCGGGGTGTCGAAGAACTGCCGGGCCGCGGCCTTGTCCTCATCGCGCATGACCAGCACGGCGTACTTTGTAGACCTCCTCGTGGTCCGGGAAAGCTCGCGTTTGGCTCGTTCAGTGTCCTTCACGAACACGACCTCTCCGGCAGTGTCCGACACGCTGTTCATGAGGTAATTAGTCTCGCGGTCGATAGAGCCGAAACGCTTCTGCTTGATCATGAGCAGTTTGTTCGCTAACTCCGTGACAGTCGCCGCGTTCCTAAAATTCGACTGGAGAATCCTCGTTACCTTGCCCGATTCGAGCGATTCGGAAAGGTACAGCATGGACTTGAGGCCACTCCAGGAAAAGAAATTCGGATGCACGACCTGATTGGAATCGCCACAGAGGATAAAGTCCTCCGGTCGCTTCAAGCCTTTCAGGATCAGCTGAAGCTGGATATTTGTGAGGTCCTGCACCTCATCAACGACGATAAAATCGTACTCAGGCCGCGCTTGCGCAAGGTACCCATGCGCGAGGATGTTCGGATCGTACAAGCCTGCTGCCTTAAGCCAGGTCAGGTATTTCTCAAAAAGCGTATAGACGAGTTCACGCTCCTCGTCGAGGAAGATGGACTGCTTCACCCCGAGGCCGAGATACTCCTCTCTGCTGAGCCACGGCGCATCCACGACCGAGCCGGTCAGGACGCCTCGGAACTCCTCGTAGAGCCGGTGCGCGTCCGAGACCCGCTGCTGCCTGGGGATCCTGAACAGCCAGTCCGCGAAGGCCCGGTACGACACCTCTCTGCCGATGGGCATGCGCATGGTCTCAATCAGCTCCCGGAATGACAGAAACGACAAGTCCTGTTCCTCGTTCTCATAATGGTGGGAATAGTACAGGCTGCGCGAGTTGTCCGCAAGATATTTGGAGAGCGTGACGTACAGAATCCTGCCGTACAGGCGCTTCATCTTTTCGAGCGTAAGCGCTGTCTTGCCGCTGCCCGCTGGCCCAATGATGATCAACGGCGCGGACAGCCGGTAGACCTCCTGTTGCTCCGGATCAAACGAGATCGCCTTGTCCAGAAAATGAAATCGCTTCAAGCCGGAATTGACATACCGGAGTTTCGGCGCATCCTCGACAACGTTTTCCGCCTGATCGACCGCCATAATCTTAGCCTCATCAATTTGAACACCTCGCAGGAACTTCGACTTCTCATACGCGTGGTTCAATACGGTTTCGAGGATCAACGCATAGCACTCGCCGTTAAAGGACATGATTTTAAACAACAGGCGGTTGGCGTCGTCGAGCTTTGCGCGATACAACCCTTGTTCGGACAGTTTTTTCACGTCCGCCGAACGGAAATTGTCTTTTGAGAGGAAATCGATGGTTTTTTCGTACTGCCGCTTGACCTTTGCGACATCGAGGTAGCGTATTCGAGGATTTTCATTAAGACTGTTCGCTCCTGATAGAATTAAGGGCGCGGCGCCGTCCTGGGAACACAGCCTGCAACGTATCACGTGATATCGAAAATTTCGTTACCATAACGGGCTGACGCCAACAACAACCTTCGCTTCACGCGATGTTAACTGTCTTAAGCGAAAAACTCAATTTTGAGCAGAATCCTTCAAACGCACAACGACACTAAGTCCAAACAATACATTATGCGGCACACCGCTAATATATTTATCGCCACGAGGTGGGACGGGTCTCTTGACAGGAAGCCTTCAAATCGTGACCACGCATGCTATCGTTGTCCTGATAAATAATCGATCCTTAAATGTATCCAGAAGTCTTTTAACAATACGGGACCTGGTAGGTCAAGTCTTGCTCCTTGACTTTCGATTTTTTCATTAAAAACGTCAAAAAGAAAAGCCGGCCAAAGGTGTTTTCATACACCTCAACCGGCTTGGTGCTATCTTTCTCTGACCGTCTACGCCGTCATGCATACATCAGGCGTTGACCCTTCGGTGCAGGAATGGGGTTTCCAAATCACGCGCGGTATCGAGCCATAACCGGATTGCCTCCTTGGCATTGGCGAGAGCCGATTCCTGCGCATCTCCGTGGGCCAGACACCCCGGCAATTCGGGCACTTCGGCGATGAAAACCTTATCTTCTTCGCTCCAGTAAAGGATGATTTCGTATTTATCCATTGGTTATACCTCGCAAATTGTATCGCAGAATCACCGATTGGACTGATGGATTTGATAGACTTTCGCCTTGCTGCCGTCCCGCTGAAGGTTGATCCTTTCTTCGACACCCTGTTTCCTAAAGATATGATGGCTCCCGCGCACGCGTATTTCAAATCCCAACTTGAGCAACAGTTGGCACAATTCGTCAAAATCGACGTTTGCGTCGGAATTCCCGAGCAGTATTTGTTCAAGTAACTTTTCGTATTTTCCCATTTGGTCTCAGCGAATGGACGATGTCTTTAAACTATCACATTTTAGCGTTGTGTTCAAGTGAAAGGTTTCAAGACGAACATAAAGGAGGCGGGCTTGGAAAAATCCTTGAAGCATATTTCTCCAAAAAAAACTTTAATTCCTTCATGGCACAAACGGCGCAGACTTCAAAATGAATATCATACCATAATTTTCATCCGCGTGCTCACGTCAAATAAATTAGAATCTGTACGAGATTCACCTACTACATGTTAAAGCAGTAAGTGAAATTTACTGTGAACTACCGGTTGTAACATTATAACATGCGGGTGAGACGCGTGCTTTTCGCGGCGGACTCGACGCGCTGGTTGGATTCGTGTCCGATTAGATTGAAACTGCCATATATGATAGCGCAGTAAAGCGAAGGGACTTCATCGCGCCAGCACCAGCGTACTGATGCATCGTGGGTTTGTTGTTTATGTTTATGACTAGAGATAAAACAAACAAAGGATCATCTTGCCATTTTTTCAACTCATTTGCAGTAATTATGAATTGGTGATTCAGGCCACTAGAGCCTTTCACTTCGACATGAGATATCTTGCTGCCATTAAGGCATCGCAGATCATAGCCTAAACATTGAGCGCTAACATCTGTGACTTTCCAGCCGTTTGTGCGATACCAGCGCGATACGAAACGCATAGCAGCTTCTCGATCTGTTTGTTGTTTGCGGGAGAGCCAAAACCACCACCATGTGATGCTGCGCGAGTTTTGGACTTAACTTCGTCAGCAATCTGAGTGCTTTTGCTTATTTTATGTTTGGGTGTTAGAGATATGCCTAGCTTGTTTGCAAATACTGTGATTTGTTTTTCTGAAAAGGGACCTTGCAGTGTCTGCATTGATGAGCCTATATTCAGACTTGTTTTAAAAATACTTAATGGAACTGTTTGCTCAAGGGGGGTTATGAATGCATCTCGTTTGATGTGCCACCATTTAGATGTTTTATCAAAGAAGCATGATCCTATTCGGGCAATACCATAAACGTACACACCTTGTTTTTGATTAGGCGCAATACCGCGACATATAATAGCAGTGTCACCTTCCTTCAAGCCATGGGCAAATTTATAAATAGTAGAAGCAGCGTGAGCTGATAATTTCGTATGTCTACGATATTCTCCAAGACTGTCGAAAAGTAGCGGATCAGCTTTAACATCCCAGCCTACAGCAACAACGTTTTCAGATTTGAATTTATCCCAGTGATCATGTAATTTGGAACCGCCCTCAGTTGTTTTGATGAGCCAACACTTTGGCTGAGTTATGCTCATTTAGCCTCCAATCATTTTTTGTTATTTTGAGCTGCTCAGCGGCCTTGTCCGTCTGGAGCGTGTGGTTGGAAGATACCAACATGTTATTGACTATAAAGAACCAGCCATCTATAGGTATATAGAGCTATCTACCGGTATATATTTCTATCTACTCGTATATATCTGTGATGTATCTACTGGTAGATAGGTTTTCAGCTTATCGAGAATCCTGCGGTATATCTACCGGTATATACTTTTCGAGGTTTACGCCAGGGCTCACCCCGTATTTCACGATCCAGATTCCGGAGAAGCCGATCCGCGACCATCCCGTACGATGACTCGACTATATGCCGAATCCCGTGGCATGTCAATCGTCCGGAGCGTATTAGAGGGGTAGCATCAGGTGTTTAATTTCGGTTGTAGTTTTGATTGTTGCGAGGAAAGGAAACTCCACACCTTCAGGATGGAGGTGAGATTTTATCGTGGTATAAAAAAATTAAGATTACATTCTGAAGCTAACAACAAAAATGCATATTACTATATGAAGTGTATACTCGTCGATCGCGCTAGGCGAATCTTCGATAGCCAATCACCAGAATATAACCGAAGAATAAAACGTAAAAAGGGTAAATTTCTGGCGAAATTGACCCTTTTTTGCTCTGGCTCCCCGGGCCGGACTCTCAGCAAAACTCTTTAGTGTACATTTCGGCTTTAATATGAGCCCGATCGAGAAAACCCATCCTAGGATAAAGTATTTAATCTACAGAGCATAAAAAATTATGCGTAGCTACCTGTCGTAGCTTTCGTCGGTATGGTTTCAAGGGATAAAATAAAGCGAAGCATTTTTCTGCGACATTATCGCTCTCATACATTGAAAGCCCTACAGACAAAGCTTCCGGCGAATCGGGCAGCAGTGCATATTGGGGATCATACGATAATTCCATTGTATACCCTTCGCATCCTAGTTCAACTGATAACTGCGGTCCGCTTCCATGACGATAATGAGATATCATGTTTATGCTTGGCTTATTTTTACACCACGGACGAAGAACAGGCTTGTCGTTGAAAAGAAGTGTAGCGTACGCTGTACTGCTATCGCGGACACGGATATGTATCTCGCGCCCGGCGCCATCTATCCAGTGGCCTTCATAGTGGTCAATCCATTCCCTATTCATATCGCTTTTCAACCGTAGCCATTCTATTCTTTAATCTTCTGATCCCTGTTCTGATGTCTTTACAAGGCCAATGGAAAATTTTTTGTCCCGATTCTTCGGCATCTTAACTTGAAGTATCATTGCTGAGAGGATTATTGTTATCTTGACCATATATAGATTGCGCACCCACCCGAATGAGGATTTCTGCGGTAGCATTGAATAACTGCAGGGACAATGCTCTTCAAGTCTGTAATTAATTTTAACTAGTGTAAAGCTGTCCAGGTGCATAAGCTGTTGACTTAGTCGTGTTTATCCGGGCTAATCGCCGTTGTTGAAGTGCAGAGCTAACACCTGTGTATTTACTGTGCTGATTATTTCCTGTTTACTTCGGGATGCGTGACCTGAGATAGCACCTCCCCGAGAGCGTCAAAAAAGGTCTTTATCGTTTTCGTTTCGGGTAAAGGTATTTTCAGGTAAGCGGCTCCCGTAGTTTGGTCCCGGCTGATCAAGGTTTGGAGGCGTTTCTCCGCCGATTCCCCAGGCTTCGCCATCAATTCACCGAGGCCCATCAGGAACTGGGCGCCGCTCTGAAGCAAGTCGCTTAGGGAATCGAGTCTGTCATCGCGTCCATTGCCCTGATCCTCTGATACAACCTTTGCCGTCGTTGCCGCGTCACTTTTCTCCAGCTTTTCCGCGAAATCATCTTCTTTTTGTCTCTGCCGCTCCGCAACTGGGTCAGGCTTCGCAATATTGCCTACCATCGTTTCCACTGTCTTCATGAGTTTATTAAGCTGCGATTCTCCGACCAAGACCGTGTCCTGGCCGTCCTTGTCGAGCGCGCCCGCGAAGACTGATTTCTTGAACTTGAGCAATTCGAGGATGCGCTCTTCAATAGAACCCGTGGTTACAAAGTTAATCACGCGTACCCGCTTCTTTTGACCCATCCGATGGACTCTACCGATTCGCTGTTCGAGGACCGCCGGGTTCCAGGGGATGTCCACGTTGATCACGACTGAACCGCTTTGAAGATTAAGCCCCACCCCGCCGGCGTCGGTCGAGAGGAAGACGCTGCATTTCGGGTTTTTCTGGAATTTCGTGATCAAATCGCGCCGCCCCTTAGAGGGGACACCGCCGTGCAAGTAAGTGTATTCTATATTGTTCTTCTTTAATATTACTTCAACGAGTTCGGCCATTCTAAGCCACTGGGTGAAAATGACGACTTTTTCGCCGCCCTCCAATACAAGCTCTTGGAGAATGATTTCCAGCTCTTCGATCTTGGGACCGTGTATCGTCTTTTTGTCCACCAGATATGTGTTATCGGAAACCATGCGCATAAGGTTGAGCGCGATCATGAGCCGTTTTTGGTCCGCATCGCACAGAAACCTGTAGCGCCTCCATTTGGCCACGAGCTTGGCCACTACCTCGCGATATTCGTCGTGTACCACGAATTGTTCCCGGGTCAAGGGCACGAAAAAGTTCTTGTCCGTGCGCTCCGGGAGCTGCCGAAGCACCTCGTTCTTCGTCCGCCTGATCATAACTCCCATGAGCGACTCCCGGATGGCCTGAAGATGACGGTAGCCGGTCACTTTGCCCACGTTGTCGACAATGCGGTGATTGTGGACGAAACGATAGAGAGGCCCCAGATGGAGCCGATCGATAAATTCCATGATTGAATGCAGTTCCTCGATCTTGTTTTCTAGCGGCGTTCCGGTAAGCACTACGGTAAAAATTGATTCGAGCCGCTTGACCGATTTCGCTGTTCGGGTATTCCAATTCTTAATCCGCTGCGCCTCATCGAGGATGATAAGATCCGGAGACCACGTCTTAATCGAGTCCGCGTCGCGGAACACAACCTCATAGTTGATGACTTTGTAAAATGATTCTCCTCGATACAGCCGCGCCCGCTCTGTATTCATGCCCTCGACCACGCTGACGCTCTTATTGGTAAACTTCTCGATCTCAGCCCGCCATTGGTGCTTAAGTGATGTGGGCGTGACGATAAGCACCTTACCGATATTGAATAGCCGGTGCAGCAGCTCCGAGGCTGCCAAGGCCTGAATGGTTTTGCCGAGGCCCATGTCATCGCCGATCAAACTGCGGCCCGTGCGGACCGCAAACAGTGCGCCTTCCTTCTGGTAGGGGTATAGGTCGGTTTTCAGAAGCTTATGAAACGCCGGGCTCTCTATCCCCTGTTTCAGCTTCGACGCTATGACGCCTGCTCGGTGTTCCTTGTCCTGATGTTCGGCGACAAAAGCCATGACGTCGTCATAGCAGCGCACTTCGTGATTACCGATACGCTCTGCCGCGTCAAGAAAACCGGGAAAATCAAGGATACGCTCAGGTTTCAAGCTCCCGTGTGCGTCGAAAAACTTGCGTACGAGGATGCGCAGCTCAGCGGGTGCTTCCGCTGCAGGCTTGAAGCGTATTTCTCGCTTCAGTCCGTAGTGCAGGAACGCCTCGGAATAGGGCAGGGCAAAGCCCTCCTTGAACGCCCTCTTCGCGCCTGGTTTCTTCTCCAGTTTTGCGAGTGTGTATTCGATATGTTTGCAGGTGCCAAGGTTGTTGATGCTGAAATCGGGACAGGAGCAGTAGTTGTCGCCTGCGGTACGCCCGCGAATGGCGAGTTTGTAGGTTTTTCCCGTGGCCGGGTTGGTGAGCGAGAACTCAGAAAAAATCGGATGCTCTCCGTTGTTCCGGAGGATGAATTTCTGTTGTTCACCGAACTGTTTTCTAAGGGCGCGCTGCCAATCTTCGAGCGAGAGGTCATCTGGTTTGTGAGTACGAAAGACTTTCAGTTTAAGTGGTTTTAATTTCTTTTTGGAAACGCTGCTTATTATCAATGGCATGGCATAGGTTCCTTTTGTTGAAGATTCTTTAAATAACAATGATGACCGAAATATAGCCTAAAGTAGGGGATTGAAACAAGGGAAAAATCAACTCGGGTAGGAGTCAAAAGGGGCTTTTTGTTCGGTATAGATTATATATGTAATTTGCGTAGCCAATTCACCGGAATAAGGCATTCAGCACTTACACTGATTAGAAAAACGTTATTAAAATAGCGTTAGGCGAAAAAAATGTGTAAACTGTAATAGGATCATCTATTAGGGCCGGTTTGAGAATGCTTTTAGTGGGGTATGCACTTGACGACACCTACCCCTATCTATAGAAGCATATCCCCGATAAGAAAACTCGGGGATGACTTAAACAGTGCGAAAATATTGTCATTCTCCAAGGCTTAATTGGAAATCCAACTTGAGAATTTACAACATGCTGTATCAGGTGTCGTCAAGTGCATACCCCATTGCTTTTATTAAGCTTCTAGGGTAACTAATTTAGCGGGGGTAGTTTTGGGGGTATCCGCGAAAATAGCATTACACATTATTTTGATATTTCAATACATTGGACAATCTATTTGATGGACGTTGGGACCACCATTTCATTGTTCCCATCCAAATGTCTTCGCGCTTACGTCGAGAAAATATCGATTTTTACAAAATTTTCCAGATCGTCTATGACAAATCTTTGTGCCACAATACAAGATTTTAATTTTTTATCATTGCTTCAAGCATAAGAAAAGCAAGAAACGGGTTGTTGCGGCTTTCGCAATGCGTTATGATGAGGTCATTGAGAGGTGATGACCTTGACAATGCAATCATCAGTAAAAGATTACCGTCGTGTCGAAAAGGCGATCAATTTCCTGGAGAGGAATTTCCGTCGTCATCCCAATTTAAAGGAAATCGCCCAGTCGGTGCATCTGAGCGAGTATCATTTTCAACGGCTTTTTAAGCGTTGGGCCGGTATCAGCCCCACGCGATTTCAGCAGCTGTTGACCGTTGAATACGCAAAGCATGTCCTGGATGATTCTGCAAACCTGCTCGATGTCACTGATAAAACCGGTCTATCCAGTGCTGGCCGACTTCACGATCTGTTTGTGAATATTGAAGCTGTGACACCAGGCGAGTTCCGCAGTCGAGGCGAGCATGTGAAGATTTTCTACGGCGTTCATGCGAGCCCTTTTGGCGATTGCTTTGTGGCAATAACCGGGCGGGGGATTTGCGAACTTGCTTTTGCAGGACGGAAGTATCGAAAAATGATTGTCGATAATTTAATGAAACAATGGCACTATGCTGATATTTCCGAGGATCGATCGCATACCCAGCCATATGTCGACCGCATATTCGACTCTCGACAGCAGAAACCCGCTTTGCCGATTCATCTCATGGGTACCAATTTCCAGATCAATGTTTGGCGGGCGCTCCTGAAGATCCCGCGCGGCACGATCGTATCCTACACGGACATCGCAGGAATGATTGGTAAACCGGAAGCAGTACGCGCGGTTTCCAGTGCCGTGGCTCGCAATCCGATAGCATACTTAATTCCCTGTCACCGTGTTATACGGAAGTCCGGCGCACTCGGCGGTTACCGGTGGGGCATTGCCCGTAAGAAAGCGATGATTGCAAGGGAAGCTGCGAACGAAGAGCAGGGTTAAATCAGAGGCGAGAATATCGATACGTTCTAATCATACAGCAAAATAGTTTTTTTTGACCCCGCTGCGCAATCACGGCTGTGCAATCACGTTGACAACAGCGAATATCCTGTGATATGCTTTGCCCAGACAACCATTATTCCGTCTATGCCCCCCCTGACAAGGGCACACGGTACAATTACCACGCGAAACAAACAGGATGCTGGCTAGCACATTACATTGCCTGTTCCGAATGTTTTTTTGTATCAGAGAGGTTGTACGTTACTCATGATATCAAAGATGTTCTCGTTGACAGACTTCGTATTTCGGAAGCTCCTACCCTATGGCATTGTACTTCTGTTTGTAGCTGGTTGTGCTACTACGCCGCCAGCACCTCCCCATGCACCACCGCCTGAGCAACCGAAACAGGCCGTCCGTCCTCGTACACAGCAGAAACCAGTTGATGCCGTGGCTCAGAAGCGTTATTACAATCAGGGCCTTCAATATTATTCAGCAGAGGATTATACACACGCCAAGGAGGCGTTTAAGGAGGTCGTTAGCCTAGGTCCGCATACCGCACTCGGATTAAAGGCCATGGAGAACCTCAAAAAGATAGAAACAATATTGAAAACACTGGACGAGCTTGAATCCAAATGAGTGACAACATAGAAAATAATATTGTTGAAAATGAAGGTGCCGCAGGACTGGAATCAGACGTTCTGAAATCTTTTCCGGAAAAAAAGAGCGCAGTTGCAGCTCCTGCACCGGCAAAACCGATTGTCCATCAAACATCCCACCATTCCTGGCTGTTTCGTTTTATTTCCTCGATCAAGGTTCGCTATAAGATTGCGGGTACACTCATATTGGTTTTAAGCCTAGCCGTTCTCTCTCTCGGTGTCGTAACCTTCGCCCGGCAAAATTCGATCCTTCGCAATGAACTAAATAACAGAGCTACAGTCCTGGTCGAGCAACTCGCGAACGTAGGCAAAGAAGGCCTGCTGACGAAGCAGGAATTGCCGGTCTTTTCCACTATTACGGACATCCAGAAGCGAGAGGGTGTCGTGTATGCCATGGTCATCGATGACGAGGGGCGAGTTTTTGCACACAGTGATTTTTCGAAGAAAGGAACCATCCTTACCGATCCGTCCTATAAGGAGGCATTGAAGGCAAATGCACTCCTCTTCCAGGAGACGGTGTATAACAATGAATCCGTTTTGGACGCCTCGATCCCCATCACTATGCAAACAAAAAAACTCAAGATAGGCATCGCGAGGATCGGGCTTTCTGAGAAAGCACTGAACGAAGCGATTCGCGGACAGAAGATTATTTACCTCTGGATTGCCCTGATATTCGTCATAGTCGGGCTGCTAGTCTCCTTCGGCCTCGCTCGCATGATCACGAAACCACTCGATTCTCTGGAGGAAGGCATCCAGGTCGTCGCACGCGGTGACCTGCGCCAACTGGTCGCGGTCCCCTCCGATGACGAGATCGGGAACCTGACAAACGTCTTCAACCAGATGATTTTAAGCCTGCGGGAAAAGCTTCTCATGGAGAAGTACCTTTCCCAGTCCACGGTTCTGAGCATCAAGGAGCATCGTGATGTGACGCAGCTTAAGCTGGGAGGAGAACGGAAGTACGTGACTGCCATCTTCTCCGACGCGCGCGGCTTTACGTCCCTGGCCGAGAAGATGAGTCCCGAGGACGTAGTTAGCCTTATGAATATCTATTTGAACCTGCAGACCACGGTCATCCATCATTGGGGAGGCATTGTCGACAAGTTTGTTGGGGACGAGGTCATGGCCATCTTCGAGGGAAAGGGTATGGCGCTCAACGCGGTCCGCGCTGCGGTCGAGATCCAGAGCTACTGCAGGGCCTTGAACGAGGCAAGGGTCGCAGCCAGCGAAAAAACAGTCTCCATCGGCATCGGCATGAACAGTGGCGAGGTTGTGATGGGCAATATGGGTTCGGAAGACCACATGGACTATACAGTGATCGGCGACAACATCAACATCGCGGCGCGGCTCTGCGGCGTTGCACAGCCGGGCCAGGTGCTGGTCAGCAAAGTCATTTTCGACGAGGTTGGAGGCGAAGCGACCTGGAAAGAATTATTACCCGTCATGGTGAAGGGGAAGGACCATCCGATAAGCATCGCCGAAGCCGTTACCGTCAAAGGCGGAAACCGGCGGTTCATGCGGAAGGTAACGGACACAAAAGTGACTTATTCGCTTGAAGGTTTTTCCGAGGAATCGAACACCGCTTCAGTTAAGAACATCGGCCCGGCTGGCTGCCTTCTGGAAGTCAGCGGCCCTATCGGCATCGGCTCCAAGCTGAACGTCAACTTCAATATGATTGCGCTGGGCAACATCACGGTCCGCGCCACAGTTTATCACGCCAGAAAACAGGAGAGGGCTTACTATATCGGGCTTTGTTTTGAAAACCTGCCGGAAGCGGCAAAACATGACATCATTAACTGGATACACAGGGTGAATTCAGAAATTGTCGAAGGACTTTTCCTTTAAGAGATGAAGAATGCGCCGAAAAAAGGCCCTATATAGGGCCTTTTTTATTGTGGTGCGCCCGGCAGGGCGCACCCACTTGGAGGTGTAAGTTATATATGGGTAGAGCATGAGGTTAGACTTCCCCAATTAAGCATAAGGGATAGTGCACTTTCAATCTACCCAAAATAGAAACCTCCTGCTAAGAATTAGATTATATGGAATCAAAATTCTAGAGTCAGGAGGCTTCTATGAACTATCTTGATGATATCAGACTTGAGCAGTTTTAGCAATTGAAGTAAGAGATCCGGGGTTCAGAGAAGTATCTGATTGTCGGCATTGATGCAGCGAAAGAGAGACACAATGCATTCTTCGGCACAGCGCGGGGCAAGACGCTGGTTAAGAGTCTCGTCTTTGACAACACACATGAAGGGTTTCAAAAGCTGCTCGCTTCTATTGAATGCATAAAAGTTCAATACAGACTGGCGGCGGTCGTTTTCGGCATCGAACCGACAGGGAACTACCACAAGCCTCTGGCGGAGCATCTGACCAAGTGTGGACACATGGTCGTTCTTGTAGGAGTCGTCGCGGTCAGGAACAACCGGCAGCTTCTGGACGGCCGCTGGGACAAGAATGACGGCAAGGATGCGGCAAACGTCGCCGATCTCATCGCCCAGAGGAAGTGCCT
>CAWJQQ010000012.1:0-13504 GCA_963845065.1 Nitrospirota bacterium | reverse complement strand
CCATAGGGATGATTATCCTGGAAAGGAAAAATATGGTCGACAAATCGCAAAAAAGACTATTTTTGAGTCTTCTTGTTACTATCGTGATCCTCCTGACTGAATATAATCATTCTGAGATACTCTTCCCAACCACTTCTTTTAACCGCATTGCCACGATCCGGCTCCGAATATATACAGAAATACATTCTGGCTTGTGCATAGAGGCGAGGGTGCAATAGGGCGTCTCTATTACGATAAAACCAGGAAAGAGAGCGGAATTTAAAAAGAGACAATATTGATGAACGACAAACCCACCATCATGAAGCTGTTCTTTGCGTTCCTCAGGCTTGGTTTAACAGCCTTCGGTGGTCCCGCCATGGTCGCTTATATCCAGGAAATGTCCGTTAACCGCTACAAATGGCTTGATGACAATGCTTTCAAAGATGGCGTTGTGCTTTGTCAGTCCATCCCTGGCGCAACGGCAATGCAAACGGCTGCTTATGTAGGATTTAGGTCAAAGGGGATACCGGGAGCACTAGCATCGTTCGTCGGTTTCGGGCTGCCCGCATTCATCCTAATGTTATTCCTTTCATCACTATATGCTGCATACAATACAGTACCGAAAATAATCTCAGTGTTCAACGGTCTTCAGGTGGTCGTAGTCGCAATCGTCATAAATGCGACGTATTCATTTGGGGAAAAAACATTCAAAGACATTGGGGCCATTGCCGTGGCGATAACTGCCGCTGTTCTACTCTGGGCAGGCGTAAGTCCTTTTTTGGTGATCCTGGGAGCCGCTCTCGCAGGGATTACTTTTTTCAAAGGTACGTTTGGCATGCCCCTTACTAAGCAGGAAAGAGAAAAGGCTGGTCATTTTGCAAAATACTTCTCCCTGCTTCTCGTTCTTCTCTTTGCAGGTTTGTTTGCGCTCTACTTCATAGACATAAAGATGTTTAACCTTGCAACATTGATGATGAAGATAGACCTGTTTGCCTTCGGAGGCGGATTCGCATCGCTTCCTCTGATGCTCCATGAAATAGTTGATGTTCGACGGTGGATGGATAACACCACATTTATGAATGGCATAGCCCTCGGACAGGTCACACCTGGACCAATCGTTATCACATCGACCTTTGTTGGCTATTTGATTAGCGGGCCGTCCGGCGCCCTCATCGCAACGATAGCGGTGTTTACGCCGTCTTTCCTGCTGGTGATCGCAATAACGCCAGTCCTGGATAAATTGCGGAGATCCTCGCATTTCGTAAAAGCGACAAAAGGGATACTCGCATCCTTTGTCGGGCTCCTTTTCTTTGTCACTGTGAAGTTTGCGTTTGCTGTCCCATGGGATAGTATCAGAGTTGTGCTGGCTTGCGCGGCCCTTATGGCGCTGTTTAAAAAGATCGACATTCTCTACGTTGTGCTCATAACTTCAGCAGTTTCACCGTTTCTCTTCTGAGATGAAAAGAGCATGATATAATTGCAGGCAGCAGTACTTTTACAAAAGTACTTCAAGTGCGACATTGATGACGACGGACAAATCTGAGGATCTGCAGTATATCGATCGTTTCAAAAACGGCGACTCTTCTGCCTTTGAAGTTATCGTCCTCAAATACCAGGACAAGATATACAATCTCTGCCGTCACATGCTCGGGAACGCCAATGACGCCGAGGATGCCGCTCAGGATGTGTTCCTGAAAGCCTATCAAGCCCTGTCTAAGTTCCAACCCAAAGCATCCTTATATACCTGGCTCTACCGTATCGCTACCAACACCTGCATCGATTACAAGAAAAAGCCGAATTTTGAATCCCTCTTCGGCGATTCCGGTGAAGGGGAAAAGCTTGTCCATGATCGCGCCTCGGATGCTCCGTCTCCCGAAAAGCTTTACCAGTCAAAACAAATAAACCAGGCTCTCCAGGAAAGCCTTGGGAAGCTATCGCCGAAATTGAGGGCGATCATCATCCTGAAGGAGATCGAGGAGCTGTCTTATGAAGAAATTGCCGATACTCTTGAAATTTCAATGGGAACGGTCAAATCTCGAATAGCGAGGGCGCGGGAGGAACTGCAAAAATTAATGATAAAATTTAGGGAACAAAATCCAAAATAGATCGTTTAATAGGATAGGAGATAAAAATGAGCTGTCCAAAGACAAAACTTATCTCGGCATACCTTGATAAAGAAATGGGGCTTGGTGAAAAGACCGCGTTTGAAACCCATTTGCAGGGCTGCAACAGCTGCTCGCGTACGTTTGAGGATCTGCGATCGCTTCGCGAGGCATTCTCAAACTCGGAACGTCATCCTGCGCCCTACGGATTCGCCACCAGGGTCATGGCACGAACCGCGGTGCTGGAGAGAAAGAAAACGCCGTGGTTGGTCCCGCTATTCATCAGATTCGCTGAGGCGGCTGTCCTGCTGATTGTCATCACCGTGGGCATTATCGCGGGAAAGGTCGTGACGAATGGCACAGCAGCGGAGAAGGCAACGAGCATTGCATCGTCCCTTTCCCTGGATCTTTTCGCCGCGACACCTCCGGGTTCTCTGGGAGACGCCTATCTTGCCATGACGGAGGCCGGAAATGAAAAATAACCTCCTCAAGTTCGCTCTGGCTGCTTCTCTTTTATTGAACCTGACGGTAATCGCAACAGCCGGATACCGTTATTATACGCAGTCCCGATACTGGGTGTCTCCCTTTGGCAAGGTTATGGAGAAAGACCGGTTTTTGTTTGAAGAGCTGTCATTGAAGCCTGAACAGATGGCCGCGATAAAAAGCATAGCAGTGCCCTTCCGCGCAGAGGTCGACAGGCGCAGGCAGGAGATAGATGCAAAGAGGAAAGATCTGGTAGAACTGATTCGGGATAAAAATCCCGACAAGAAGGCAATTGACGCCACGATCAAAGAGATAAGCGGAAAACAGGAGGAGATGCAGCGGATGATCGCTGGCCACATGCTTGAGATAAAGGCTTCTCTCGACATGGACCAGCAGCGGAAGTTCCTAGATCTCATCGAACGCAACATGGCAGGAAACGGACAAATGTCGTGTCCACCTGCTCATGGGCCGATGCAGTCAAACTGAGATAAGGATTGTTCCGCCTGAGGAGAATACCCGGAGGCTGAAATGACACCTTGATTCAAATCAACTTCCCCGCTTCATGACATTCCGCGAAATCAACCGCTTCCCGCTTTCCCGTCCTCTTTCGCATATTGAAAGGACATATGACTCTCATAGTACGTTTCAATATAGTGACTGTCTCTGTTGTATTGCTGTTGGCGGTCGGACAGGCTCATATTGCTTATTCCGCTGACGCTCCGAAGGAATCGTCGTCTCAGGAGATTGCGGATAAACAGGTTGTCCCTCCAAGCATAAGGATCCTGACGCTCGATCAGTGCATCGCTCTTGCATTTGAGAATAATCCGGGCCTCCAAATCGAACGTGAAAAGATCAACGAACTGGAAAACGACTATCGTATTGCTTCGGCAGGTCTTTATCCGAAGGTCACAGCGAGCGCCTACTATTCCAGGAACAACCTGGACCGTGTCGGTATCCAGCCGATGATGCAGTATACCGAGGAATCCCTGCAGCAGGTCAAGCTGAAACAGATCCTCTATGATGGAGGAAAGACAATAGACAACGCCCGAGCTGCGGCAAAGGCGGCAGACGCGCAACGGGATGCCGCTGAGGCCACAAGGCTCGATACCGTGTATGCTGTGAGCCAGGCCTATTACCGGGTGTTAGAGACGCGTGAACTTCTAAGCGTCGAGGAAAACTCGAGATCGCAGAGGGAGGCGTTCTTCAAGCTGACCGACAGCTACTTCAAGGCTGGGAAAGCGACTAGAGTTGAGACACTGAGAGCCGAAGCCCAGCTGCTGGATGCAGAGAGAAGCCTGGTCCAAGTGAGTGAAGCCTTGCGAATCAGCGAATTAATCCTGAAAAAGACAATCGGCATCGGCGTAGAGGCCCAGATCACTGTCGCCGACGGACTGCCCGAAGAGTTTGCGGAGCCGACAAATGATGGCATTTTGCTTGCTCAGATGTTCGAGAATAACCCCGATCTGAAAAAGAGCGCGCAGTTCAAAGAGCAGGCCAGACTATCCATAGACTCTGCAACTGGATCTTATCTGCCAGAGATTAGCCTCCAAGGGAGCTACGGCTACCGGGAACGGGACAAAGGCCTAACACCACTAACCCACGATGAGTGGATGGCAGGTGTATTTTTGGATTGGTCGCTATTCGAGGGAGGTATTACCCATGCGCAGGTTGGCAAAGCCCGCGCGCACTACCGGGAGGCCGAGTGGAATGATAAGGCCGTTCGGGATCAGGTGCAGGTGGATTTGCGTCAGGCCGTTGCGGATATCCGTACGGCGCTTGCCTCCATCCGGTCTTCGAAACGACTGGTCGAGGCGCAGGACGAAGCGTACAAAGCTGTCGTAGAGTTCTATAAACGGGGCAAATCAACCTATATCGAGGTTCTTACCGCCGAGACGGACCTGACCCAGGCAAAGGCGGCATATGTGCTAGCTGTCGGCGATTACCAGTCCGCCACAGCGCGTCTTGACCGCATCACCGGAACAAGACAACCGGCAAACGAAACGTATGGAGGATTACCGTGACAAACAAGAAGAAGATCAGCATTGCGATTATTACTGCGACAACCGTGATTGCAAGTGCTTTTCTCATGGTGCACATGAAAGCAGACAATAACAAATCAGAAACCGCTGTCACCACGGCTGTTGTAGAAAAGCGGGACATGGGTTCCCTGGTCCAGGCAACAGGCATTATCAAGCCCAAAGTCGGCGCCGAGGTAAAAGTCGGGGCGCGGATAACCGGTAAGGTGGAGCATCTGTACGCCAATATCGGCGATAAGGTAAAAAAGGGCCAAGTCCTTGTACAGCTTGAACAGGAAGATCTCAAGGCACGAGAGGACGAGGCCGAAGCCGCATACCTTGAGGCTGTTGCCGCGTTCGACAAGGCAAAGATTGACCTGGATCGGGATTTGCCTCTCGCAAAAGAGGGTTATATCTCCCAACAGAACATTGATGTACTCCAGAACACTTATGACATGACAAAAGCACGGGTCCTGAAGGCGAAGGCCGATGAGGACTACGCAAAAGCGCAACTCTCCTATGCCACGATTACTGCGCCGATCAACGGCACAATTGCGTCAGTGACGACACAGCAGGGCGAGACGGTTGCCGCCGGCCTCAATGCGCCTACTTTTATCACGATTATTGACCTGAACAAGCTCGAGGTGAATGCTTATGTGGACGAGACCGATATCGGCAAGATCGGGGTAGGCCAGGAAGCGCTCTTTACGGTGGATACCTTTGCAGACAAGGATTTCAGGGGGAGGGTGACGGCCATCTACCCCCGAGCGGTGTTGCAGGAGAACGTAGTCAACTACATCACGCTCGTCAGCATTGATAATACAGAGGGAAAGCTCAAGCCGGATATGACTACCAATGTGACGATCACACTTAAAAAGAAGACCGGAGTACTTGCTATTCCTAGTGCGGCAGTGACGCGTGAGGGAGGCAGAAAGTATGTGTCTCTCCAGAACAAGGATGGGAAGACCATCCGTCGGGAAGTCAAAACCGGATGGAAGGAAGGCTCATACATTGAGATAACTTCGGGCTTGAAGGAAGGAGACGTGGTGGTGGCTAGCGAGGGAAACGAGAAAAAATAGAAGAACACAAAGGTCAGATGAACATGGAGACGCCCCCCAGCGGGGCGTTAAGGGAGGAAACGATGATCGATCTAAAGGATATCACCAAGACATATCGAAAGAGCGGAGGCATGGAAGTGAAGGTGCTTCAGGGTGTCTCGCTCAAGATAGATAAGGGCGAATACGTAGCCATCATGGCGCCATCAGGCATGGGCAAGAGCACGCTTATGAACATCATCGGCTGCTTGGACCGGCCGAGCACCGGAGAGTACCGCCTGGACGGCATCGAAGTCGAGAAAATGGAAGATGATGCCCTTTCCTCCGTCAGGAATAAGAAGATCGGGTTTGTGTTCCAGTCGTTCAATCTTCTACCTCGGACTACGGCAATCGAGAACGTGCAGCTTCCCCTCATCTACAGTACGGATGAACTGGACATGAATGCGCTGGCTTCAAGGGCGCTTGAGGAGGTTGGCCTTGGCGACCGGGTGAACTACGTGCCGAGTGAGCTCTCGGGTGGGCAGCAGCAGCGCGTAGCCATTGCACGGGCACTCGTGGCGGATCCAAGCATCCTGCTCGCCGACGAGCCCACGGGAAACCTGGACACCGCGTCGAGCACGGAAGTTATGTCTATCTTCGACAAGCTTCATAAGGATGGCAGAACCATCGTCATGGTAACGCACTCCGACGAGATCGCGCAGCACGCCAGCCGGATCATCAGGATGCGCGACGGCAAGATCGTGAGCGACGAAAGGAGGGTGGCATAATGAAACAGGCAAAGACCGTTAAACTCGCCCTGCGGGCGATGGGCTTGAATAAAATGCGGACCTTTCTCATGATGCTGGGCATAATTATCGGCATCACCACGCTGACGGTTATTGTCTCAGTAGGCAAAGGGGCCAGCGCCAAGGTTATGAAAACCGTGCAAAACTTCGGAGCGGACGCGGTTGTGGTGTTCGCGGGAGGAGGAAAAGTAATGGGACCTCCTGATGAGAAGGTTAATACTCTGACGCTCGAAGATGCCCAAGCCATCATGCAGGAGATCCATGGCATCAGATCCATGGACACGGCTCTTACCCGAGTCGAGCGCACTGTTATATACGAAGATAAAAACACAAATACGGTGATTTACGGCGGTACGACGAACTATGGCGACGCTTGGGAATGGTCCGTAGAGAGCGGAGATTATTTCTCCGAAGAAGACATGGCAAGCATGGCCAGAGTCGCGGTGGTCGGTAAGACCGTTGTCAATGAGCTGTATGGCTCCACCGATCCCATTGGAACAAACATCAAGATCGAGAATGTGAACTTTAAAGTTATTGGTGTGCTGGCTTCCCGTGGGATCAGCCCCATGGGTATGGACATGGATAGCCGCGTCGTAATCCCCTACACCACTGCTTCCCGGAGGGTGTTCAATACTCCTTATATAAGCCTGATCCGGCTGGCAGCCGCTGATCCGAACCAGGTAGAAAAAATTGAGAACGATACAGCTGCCCTTCTCAAGGAACGGCACCACATACAACCGGGATTCCCTGAGGATTATCGCGTAAGGGGAGCATATTCCGTTAGCAAAATGGCAAAGGGTATGGCGGGCACGCTCAATCTCTTTCTCGGTCTCGTTTCGCTCATCTCGCTTATCGTCGGTGGGATTGTGGTCATGAATATCATGCTCATCTCGGTTGGCGAACGTGTTAAGGAGATCGGTCTCCGGCGGGCGGTCGGTGCGCGGAAACGGGATATCAGAAACCAGTTCCTAATAGAGTCGTCGCTCATCACGGTGATTGGCGGCCTGATCGGCGTGCTGGTGGGGCTCGCGGTGGCAGTACTCTTACCGATACTGAGCAAGGGTAAAATGCCAGCCTTGTTGTCATGGGAACCGTTCATACTCGGTTTTATCTTTTCAGCTATTGCGGGTGTGCTTGCTGGCATTCACCCGGCTAAAAAAGCAGCTGAGATGGACCCGGTTGATGCACTGAAAGGATAGCGCAGGAGGGAGCTCAAAATCCATGAAGCTGATCAAGGGCACAACAATCGCGCTTAAGACCCTTGGAGCGCGCAAGATGCGGACAGCCCTTGCCGTGGTCGGTATCGTGATTGGCGTGTCCGCCGTGGTCCTCATGGTCGCCATTGGCAGGGGTGCGCAGGAGGCGGTCCTTAAGAAGATTCAGGGCCTCGGTTCAAACCTCATAATTGTCACTGCAGGAAAAGTGCGGATTATCGCTAGCAGGCCGAGGCAGACCGGGAACATCTCGACGCTTACGGTGCGTGACGCCGAGGCTCTGGCATCTGAATCCACGGCAATTGTCCGTGTTGCGCCGTTTCAGGGGAAGAAGTTTCTCGTCAAGTACGGTGAAGCAAGCACCACTACGGTTGTCTCCGGCACCACCCCGGATTTTCCTGAAATACGTAATTTCCGGCCTGCCACAGGTCGATTTTTTACCGATGATGAAGTGAAGGCTGCGATGCGCGTCGCTGTTATCGGGAAGACCATCGTGAGGAACATTTTCGAGGATGCGGACCCCATAGGAGAAATTATCCGTATCAACAATGTTCCTTTCGAGGTCATCGGTGTGCTTGAAGAAAAAGGCGTGAACGCTATCGGGCAGGACGATGATGACCTTATCCTTATTCCGATAACAACGGTAATGCGCAGGCTCATGAACGTTATCTATGTGAACAACGTTTACGTTTCCGTGCGCGACGAAACGCTTATGGACAAGGCAGTAAGTGACATTTCCGCGATTCTCCGAGAGCGTCATCATTTGAAGCCCGGCAAGGAAGATGATTTCAGCATCCAGAACCAGATGGACATCCTTCGTGCGGAGCAGGAAACGTCCGAGACCTTCACTATGCTTTTGGGCGGTATCGCCGCTGTATCATTGCTGGTCGGTGGCGTCGGCATCCTCGCAATCATGCTCATCTCGATTAAAGAGCGCATCATGGAGATAGGCCTTCGCCGAGCGGTCGGAGCGCGCAGGAAGGACATCCTGCTCCAGTTCCTCATGGAAGCATTGGTGCTAAGCATTGTGGGAGGCATCATCGGTGCTGTGATCGGTGTTATTGGGTCATTCATCATCGGATGGACTTCCGAGCTACCGACTAGCGTATCAATCGTATCAGTCGTTATGGCTTTCATTTTCTCTGCAGGTATTGGCTTGTTTTTCGGCATATATCCAGCTAAGAAAGCCGCTGAGCTGGATCCGATTTATGCATTACGGTCTGAATAACAATAGTGTAAACGCATATAAGATGGTATCTGGCCATATTGATAAAAATGCTAACCTGAAAAATAAATAGTAAATTCAATACTGAAGGAGGATGTAAGCAAATTTGGAAAACGGAAGCGATTTTCCGGGCATAGAAAAGAATCAATATGCCAAAAAAAGAAGGAAAACACGGAAGCGGAAGCGAAGTCTGGTAAAGGATTCATCTGATTGATGCATGTCTGTATGAAAGGAGTATTTTTATGAGTATTTTAAGAGGTATGGCAATGCTTGTACTCCTCTCTTTACCCGTTGCATCCCTCCCATTCGGGAATGCCTATGGCGCGGAGTTAAATAAAGCAACAACCATCGACGAGCTTGCCGCGATGTACGACTCGTCAAAGTGCAAGGAGTGCCATGAAGGGATTTACAACGACTGGGCGAAATCGATCCACTCCCGGTCGATCTTCGGAACCGTCCGGACCGCAGCCACCATCAAGACGACGGTGACCGTCGGGCTCATGGGATGGAAGTATTC
This sequence comes from Nitrospirota bacterium, assembly GCA_963845065.1. GTDB lineage: Bacteria > Nitrospirota > UBA9217 > UBA9217 > UBA9217 > JAJYKN01. The sequence continues at coordinate 4,129 of CAWJQQ010000012.1, read as the reverse complement.
CGGCGTGAAGAAGCCCGAGGACGTGCAAATCAAACATCTCATGATCTGCGCGAAATGCCATCTCCCGCAGCTCGCTGAGGCGACCGATGACGTGGCCAGGGAGATCGTAAAGAAGGTGTTCATCTACACGGACCCCGCTGTGAGCGATGAGGCGAGGAACAAGGCCATCGCGACACTTTCGAAGGTAAACATCAACTGTCTCATCTGCCATCAGCGGAACGCCATAATCCACAAATGGGTAGATGGCTTTCCTGAAAAAGACACGGTCTACGGATTCAAAACCGGCGAACACGCCGACCCGGCCCATCCGAAGATGAAGACAAGCCTAATCATGGACGAATCAATTCTCTGCGGACAGTGCCACGGACTGGGTCCGAACTTCGAGCTTGAGAATCCCTCGCAATGCGCCATGCAGTATGCAAGCTATAATATGGCCTACCGCGCAGAAGGCGGGCAGGAAAAGTGCCAGGACTGCCATATGAAGAAGAGCAATCTCGGCCACAACATGCAGAGCTATCGCGATCCCGGCATGACCAAAGCTGCCGTGGACTTCAAAGTCGAGGCCATGGGATATCAGTGGCGTGACGGCTCACGGATGGTCCCGCAGGCAGTCGTGAAGGTAGAGATGATCAACAGAGCGGGCCACGGCATACCGGACGGCTGACCAACTCCCAACCGGCTGGTCCTGGAAGTGACCGCGAAAGACAGTAAAGGCAAAGAGGTATTCAAGCAGTCGAAAATATACATGCCTACTCCCCTGCAGCTCGGCCGCGGCGACAAGATGGGCCGCGGGCCCTATGAAAAGAGCGGCATCCTCCGCGACACGAGTCTGCCGCCCAATCGCCCCGTAAACGAGAATTTCGACATTCCTTTCCCTGCGGAATTCTCAAAAAAGGACGGAAAGGACGTAACCACGGTTCTGGACTACGACATGACCCTAGACGTGGAGCTCATGTATCTGCCCTTCGGCACCAAAGAGAGCGGACAGTTCACATGGCAGAAAGTCACGAAGAAAGTGAGTATTGAAAAGAGTGGGGTGTAAATGACACCTCTGACCCATTGCTGCGCCAGAAGCTGGTGGAATACAGGATTCTCCCCCCTGTGCTGCATGTTTCCAAAGCCAATTGGACATATGTCATGGACACAGGATCATGGCACAGCAAAATTGCACGGAATGACATGGGACAAGCGTTCCCACGCCGACGATGATAAATAATTTCTTGAATTGAACTGACAAGGGTGGGAGCGGAAAATCCCGCCCTTTTTTGTGCGTTATCAAAGCACTTGATTCGTTGTGCCGTTTAAGACAGAATTGAGCGCAGATGAATGAGCCTGAAGCAAAAACAATGACAGAAGTTGCCAAGGGGGATCTGGCGGCATTCCAGACCATCGTTGAACTCCACCACAAATCTCTCATAAGTTTTATAGCACGGTTTACGGGAGACAAGGATTCAGCGGAGGATATCGCCCAGGAAGTATTTTTGAGAGTATTTAAAGCCGCAAAGGACTACAAGCCGCAGGCAAAATTCAAAACCTGGCTTTTTACCATAGCCACGAACCTGTGTTTAAATGACATAAGGGACAGTAAAAGCATTCCCAATTTTGTCGATATATCAGACTTGCATGAACAAGAATATCCTGTTAATGCTACTGAGGCTTACTCGCCTCAAAAGGCCGCCGAAAATGCCGAGCTGAGTGCGGCTGTTCGCAAGGCTATCCGTAACCTTCCGGAAAATCAGAGGGTAGCAATACTTTTGAGGCAATACAATGACTTCTCTTATAATGAGATCAGCAAGATAATGGGCATCACAACATCCGCGGTCGAATCCCTGATCCAGCGGGCGTGGCAAAACCTGAAAAAGTCACTTTCCGCCCACCTTTAAATATATTTTCACCATACCGAAGGTTTTTCCTGAGATCCGTGTTTAAACATATAGAATGAACTGCGACTACTATAAAGATAAGTTATCGGCATTGACCGACAACGAACTTTCCTCCGAAGAGCGTTTATTGATGGAGGAGCATCTTAAGACTTGTACCTCTTGCGCACGTGAGGCGGAAGCTCTTCATCGGCTCGGCGTATTATTTGGGAGCATCCCTGAAGTAACCCCTTCGCTGACATTTGTGCAGACAACCGTCAACAAGGCCGCAGTCATAACGCGACACTCCTTCTGGAACAATCTCTTCTTCAAGCCAGCGATTTCCTTTGTGCGCAGCGCAGTGGTATTTGTCTTTGCCCCTGTCGGATACGGCTTTGTTGGAAGGAAGAATCTTTCTTCGCGTGGGTATCTGCGTACTTTTGACGACTCTCCTCCAGGATCATTTGCGGATGTTTACCTTACGTTCATACAAGGGGGTGGCAATTGAAAGATATTCTACTGATCCTGCTTTCGGCAATTATCATTATTCAGCTCTTTGTCAGGCTTATCGCAGGAATGCGCCAAAAGCCCATTAGAGGTTATCTTGACCTCATCGCCTTGAACAATGAGCAGAAGCGGCAGGTCGAAGACATCCGCAGGGATTTCCTGCCGAAGGTGGCAGGAATCCGGCAGTCGCTACGTGACAACAGGCTTAAGCTGAATGACCTTTTATTTACCGAGTCCCCGGATTTGAAGTTGATCGCGGAAAAAAGCAACGAGATCTCGGCGCTCCAGGCACAGCTTGAACAAGAAGTGATCGACCACATTCTCCAGGAAAAGAAACTACTCAATCCGGAGCAGAAGAAGGAGTTCTATGAGGTGATCCGGACCGAGTTTGAAAAAGGCGGGCTCGGCGTCCACGGAGAGAGAAGCGCAACAAATAGCAGATAGATCGTATTGCCCTGGAATATCGCCGGACATAACAATGAAATCGTGAGAAAGTTATATTGAATAAGGAGGTATTCTCATTATGGAGCCGGAAACAAAGGTTGTTGCGGTTAAGGATGCTGAAGGTAAGGCCGAGGTGGGCGCTGTCGGAGCAAAGCCGAAGAACCTTTACAACCGGATGGAATGGGCAGGGGCATTTGGGGATGTCGGGACGCTGATCCCCTTTGTTGTTGCCTATATCACCATCGTGAAGATGCCGCCCCTCGGACTTCTGTTCATGTTCGGCATTACGCTTTTGGCATCAGGGCTCTATTACCGAACTCCTATTCCGATCCAGCCCATGAAAGCCATCGGCGCTGCAGCAATCGCCGGAGGCATAAGCCCTGCAGCCCTTTACGGATCAGGCCTCACCACGGGACTTTTCTGGCTATTTGCAGGTGTTACGGGGATTATCAGGCCGATCACCAAACTTGCGACCAAACCCGTCGTTCGCGGCATTATGCTGGGGCTGGGGCTCACCTTTATGGTCGATGGCGTTCACCGAATGACAACATCGCCGGTGCTCGCGGGTATCGCCCTTGTTGTCACATACCTGCTACTCACCAACCCGAAGGTACCGGCCATGTTCATACTCCTCATCATCGGTGTCGTATCCGCTGTTATCATAAACCCTCAAATACTCTCGGAATTGGCCAAGCTTCATATCGGATTCAACCTGCCGGTTTTTAGCCTGCCTATGATTACCTGGAATGATCTCATTACGGGGACATTGCTTTTCACCATTCCCCAGATACCATTGACCCTGGGTAACGCGGTAATAGCGATCACCGCCGAGAACAATGAGCATTTTCCCGACAGGCCGGTGACAGAGAAGAAGATCGCCATTTCTCAAGGTATCATGAACCTGGTGGCTCCGTTCTTTGGCGGTATTCCGATGTGTCATGGGGCCGGTGGTATGGCAGGGCATGTTCGCTTCGGCGCAAAAACAGGCGGTGCGCTCGTTATTCTCGGAACCATACTTATTTTGTTCGCGCTGTTTTTCAGCGATTTCGTTTCTATCATCTTCAAGATATTCCCGAATGCGATTCTTGGGGTGATCCTGTTCTTTGCGGGCTCGGAGTTAGCCATCGTGGTAAAAGACATCGGAAATAAGAAAGCCGATTTTTACGTCATGATCATCGTAGCAGCTGTTGCTATGTGGAATATGGGGGTGGCTTTTCTTGCGGGTGTGATCATGGACAATGCTCTTAGGAGAGGGTGGCTCAAAATTTGATACAGTTATGGTAGCAAGTTTCAAACTGTATTCCGCATTGATTTTTAAT
>CAWJQQ010000011.1:0-17575 GCA_963845065.1 Nitrospirota bacterium | reverse complement strand
GTAGTTTACAAAATCTACCCGCATGACACGATACTAATTTACTGATTGAAGTGTGTACTGACAAAGGAGAGGTATTTTTCAGAAAATTGTAGCGTGGAAGTGATACGGTATCACTGGTAGAAATGTGATGGTATTGCGGGAAGGATTCAATCGGCGTACCTGGCAAGTATCCTCCACCGGAATCTGCACATGAAGCTATAAATAAAAGAACACATACTATTTCGGATTGACCATCTGCCCCGTCACTTTAAGTCAGGTTATATCCCTTCTCTCCCCATCCTAACAATTCAAAGGTATTATCATAATAAATGCGTTTAATATTCAACAGGACACAAACAGGATGTTAGAAAGGTTAGAAAAAAGGGGTTGCAGCAAACGCTGTGACCCCATGAATTATTTGTAAGCGGGGGCCGGATTTGAACCGACGACCTTCGGGTTATGAGCCTTAGCGTTACTTTGAAACGGTCGTCGCATTTTCTACAGCAACAGTTCCATCAATACATAGACCTCTTCGAGCATTTGATCACACACAGGTAGGCCCATATCTTCTGCCTGCGCAATGTCAATGGGATAGTCGTGCGTCCAGCGTCCCTCGCTGAATTAACGCGCTCGGTCATCATTTCAGTTGAAAATCGGTACGACTGTTGTTGACGTTGCCTTTTTGGCCAGTACCTTTTGCACTTTCAAGGGTCTTTGCCTCGACGATGAAGATGCGTTCCGGCTCTATCTGCCCGGATTGCAGTAGATAGCTCTGTACCGCTCGCGCCCGCTCGGCTGCCAGCGCCTTCAGGTCTTCCTCGGTTACCTTCAGGTTGGCTAACATGAGCTTCTCCATCTCAGGCACAGGCAGGTTTTTGGCGAATCCGATAAAATTGCGGGGCTTTGGGAACTTTTCTGCCTCATACGCCCGCTTGAGGAAGAGGGGATATTCCTCGGGCGTCACGGTTACTGACTCGAGGGAGGAGAGGTTGTCACTTTTCCCGGCCAGTTCTTTGATCTTTTGAGTTTTGACTCTTCTCAATAAGAGGCTTTGCTTCAGCCCAGCACCGTCTTTTTCCGGATCTGCGTGGCCGATAATATCCATTTTAAGAGCGGGCCGGTCATGAAGCGCTTTTTCAAGAAGGTCGAGCTTTTTTATGGTATCGCCCGTTAGGACCGCAGATCCAGGATCAAAATCGGCATATCCAAGCTGCTCATCACTGCCGAAGAGGGCCCCCAGGAGCGCAAAAGGAGAGGTAGCGGCTTTCTCAAGGAGGTTCACGATGACTTGGAGAATGATGCCACCCACGCTGAACTTGGGGTCGCTTAGTTCGCCGGATACAGGTATGTCGAGATGTATCTCTCCGTTGCGGTCCTTCAAGAGCGCCACAGCCAGTCTCACGGGCAACGATGTCGCATCGGGACTTTCCACGGAATCTCCGAAGGTGAATTGGTCGATGAAAATGCTGTTCTTTGCATCGAGCTTGTTCTGGTTGATCAGGTATTGAAGCTGAAACGAGAGCTGTCCTTTCTGGATCGTATAGCCAGCGTAGCGTCCCGAATAGGGGCTGACCGACGTGAGATCCATGTCCTTGAAGTCCACCTTGAGATCCGCATATAGATCCTTGCCTAGCGGATTGATTTTGCCGGTGATCTTGAGGGGAGCTGATTCATCGTATTTTGCTCTTAGTTCGACTTCCCCGAGCATGTTCTCCTCCGATGAAAGCCCGGAAACCTGACCGCTGATCTCGCTCAGGGTCGAGCTGAAACGAGGTTTTACGCTGCGGTCAAGAATAGCAACTTCCCCTTTCTGGAGAACAATCTTATCTATGCGAACGGTATGTGGCTGCGACTGCGGCTGCTTGTCTGCTTCCGAGGCCGTTTTATTGACGATCTTTTGATTGTTGTCCGGTTCGGTTGTCCCGGACTTGAACGCTTCGAGCAGATTTATTGTTCGGTCTTCATTGACGGTGATCTGAGAGTTGAAATTTGAAAGCGTAATGTCTCTGATATGCAGAGACAGAGGAGCAGAGCGGGCTTCTATTCCTGTCACGGAGAGCGTGTTCCACTTGAGCAGGCCTTCTGCATTTGCCTTGTCGAGCAAGGAAAATCTGTTGATGCGAAGTTTCCCACTAACGGAGGTCTGCAACTCCTCCGAATTGCTTCGTCCTACGATGAGGTTGCCGTTCGCGGTCAGCACGCCATCTGCAAGCAAAACCTGCGTACCTCCGGTAAGATAGGGTTGGAGAAGCTTGAGACGGGCATCCGCGAGGCTCACCGCAAGGCTGGCGGCAAGAGGATCCAGTACGAGATCGCCGTTGACCGATGCAGATCCCCCGTGATCAATGCGAAGGGAAAGCGCGACCGTTCCTTTTGCATTTTTTTCAGTGGAAATATTTTGGGCTTTTAGATTGATCGCTGAGACGGTTGCTTCGAAAGGCTCGACGAGGCTGTGATCCGCCATGACAACGGTATAATCGTCTACAACGAAGGATTGCAGTGCCACGATCCATGGGGCCGCTGAACTCTCTTTTGCAGCGGTTTTTCGGGTCGGTGCCGCCGGAGACAGCTCCAGGAGAGAAGCGAAATTCATTCGCCCGTCCTTCAATCGTGAGATCGTCAGTCTGCCTTTTTCGGTTGCAACGGAACTGATTTCTATTTTTCTCTTATCCAGATCAAGGGAAATGTCTTTAACGCTCAAAAGAGGAACGTCGATAAACTGAGCCGCATTCTCCCAGGTGCGTATCCCGAGGTCCCTGATCCTCGTTTCGCCGCTCAGAATAAGCATCGGCGCACGGTTGGCATACTCGTGGTAAACAAGCTTCATCATGATGTCGAGTTTTCCTGACAGCACCTTCACCTTGAGCTTTACCGGCGAGTACGCCAAATAATAGGGGATATCCACGTCCTTGAACTCAATGCCAAGCGAGGTCTCTCGTAACCCGGAGAAAACCGTGGTCGTGCCGTTGATGGTAACCTGCTTGCCGTTTACCAGTGCGCTGAACGAGGGCTGAACGAATGAATTGACATAGGCAGGAAGGTTGGAAATGAACGGTATAGCAAGATTGATCTGCGTTGTTGCGTGCTTCGTGCCAGTCAGTTGATCGTCGAATTCGGTGTCGCCGTCGGTGATCTGGATATTGCTGACTGAAAATAAAATGGGTTTGCCCGGTTTCTCCGGGACGGTGGTTTCCTGCTCTGACCGGAGTCTGTCCATGAGCGGAGAAAAATTGAACGCGTTCGCCTTTGTCCGTACCAAATGGATATGAGGCTTTTCCAGCCTGACCTCTCCTATGATCGGAGCGCCTTTTACCACGGAGCTCAGCCTTGTGTCAACATACAGTTTTTTAAATGAAATAAAAGTAGTCCGATCGTCAGCTTCCTTAATCTCGAAGTTATTGATGACAGCATCAAGGGTAAAGGGATTGAACTGAACTGAATTGATAGTTACGGTGCGGCCGAGCTGGGCTGTCAGTTTTTCCATTCCAATCTTCCGGGCAAAATAGGGCAGGATGAAAAATCCTGAAATTGAGTAAATGACGAAAAAGGCGAGTACCAGGATGACCGTCACGCGAGCCTTGCGGCTTCTCATCGGGTTATAGCGGCTTAATAAAAATCGTTTGGTCTCGTGGTTGTCCATGCGGTGCCTTCCGGTCGGATACTATCATTTTATCCAATGTAGGGATGTATGGCAAGGTCTCGCCAGTATATGCTACAAAATGTTGCGCTAAAACGCTCAGATGCTCTACTGCAGGGTTGTTAGCTTCGCTGACAACTTACGATAGGCGTATTTTCTTGCTATTGTATACCTAGCAATAAGGGCGAGTGTAGCAAACGATATGCGGATACCCTGATCAGCGGTGCGCTCGCCACGTTGTGCGAAACGCCTGATCATAATAAGAATGTTAGCAATTGAAATAATGCACGCAGTCTGTCGAAGTGCGTTACAGAAGTACGGTACGCCGCACCGATTGAGCCGTTCACTTCTGAATTCAAGCTAAAGACGACATGATAATCGCACGATCACAGATATTATATTTATAATTTAATGCCTGTAGATGTTGACGTCGACATTATTGTGACATTATAATCATGCAAGCTATATTCTTCAGCTTAAGTGCACGCATTTGCACCTTTAATGCATAACCCTGCCCTCAAGCGGGATATCGCAAAAGCGCGCAAACTCTTAGCCCCACGGTAAGGCGCAATATGATGGAGATGATTCCATGAAGATTGTTTCTTTTTACGAAATGGCGCCGGATGCCTTGTTAAAAGTAACGACCCACTATCCTTCGCATCGTGCGAGGCTCGATGAGTTCCACGTCCGAGGAGTTCTTCTTGCTGCCGGTCCTCTCGGCACCCACCAGAATGCGCTATGGCTGTTTTTACTACACGTGAAGCAGCAGAGGAGTTTATTAAAGATGATCCCTTTGTAATAAACGGTCTCGTAAGCAAGTGGCGTCTGGTTGAATGGAATGCAGCGTTTATTTAGTTTTCAATAGGTGCGATGTGTACCGGTTCCTGTTTCAAAAGAAATGATAACAAAGAACCCTGAGCAAAAGGTAAATTGCTCAGGGTTCATTTTGCTTCACGGACTGAATGGCTAAGTCACGCAGCTTTCCTCTTCATTTCCTTTGCGTGTTCTCCGGCACGTCTCAGTTCGTCCTTGAACTGATCATAGTCAGTCTGCATGCCATTTAGGTATGCGCTCCAGCCAGCACTTGACTTGGCATAGTGTACGGCTTCCTCGATTTCCTTATCAGTAGCGCCGAATAACTTCGCCATCTCAGTATGGTAGAGCGTACAGTAACGGCATTTGGAAACAGCCGAAAGCCCCAGGCCAATAAGCTCACGGTATTTGTTCGGGATGGCACCTTCTTCGAACTGTATTTTCTTGAAAAGTTCCCACTCATGCTCAAGCGTCGAGTCCGGTATAGTTTTGAGGAAACTTGGGACAAGCCCGAACGTCTCTTCCATCTCTTTTAATATTTGTCCTCTGTTCTTCATTGCATTTTAAAGGGATTACCCCCTCCTTTCTCGGAGTTCCATTCCGGATAGACACTATGTTTGCTTCTTCTCAATAGGCTCATGGCCCGTATTGTAACAGATTCTCATCCTGACTTCGTCAGGATTGTCCTTTTCATCCCAGCAGTAGAATTGCTGGGTATTCAAGGCCAGATTTTTATAGAAGAACACATACTATTTCGGGTTAACCATCTGCCCCGTCACTTTAAGTCAGGTTATATCCCTTCTCTCCCCATCCTAACAATTCAAAGGTATTATCATAATTAATGCGGTTAATATTCAACAGGACACAAACAGGACGTTAGAAAGGTTAGAAAAAAGGGATTACAGCAAACGCTGTAACCCCTTGAGTTTATTGGTAGCGTGGGCCGGATTTGGACCGACGACCTTCGGGTTATGAATATAAAGGGTAAAGTATCCTTTTTTTCGACTCATCAAATCAAGAACTTAAAATATGCGAATATGTTTTTCATTTAACAGGACGGATAATGGTCGATTGTATCGGATGGAACTTCCAGCCTTCGGGGTTTGCGGCATCAGCAGGATTTACACCTATGACCTCGGCCAGTCTGCCGCGAATTAGTCAACTACAATGATCACCTGAGGATAATGTCGGGATAGCAATAGCAGACGATATCATGGAATTTTTAGCAATCTTTCACTCCGCCAAACTCGGACGATGCGTACTTTGTTTTTATCGTATCGATAAACGATGCGGAACGGCGGGTAAATGATCTCCCGCAGATGTTCGACATGAAACTCAGGAACGACACGGCCGCTCAGTGGATGCGCTTCGAGTCGCTCAATCTTGGTAAGAATCTCAGCGGTTAGCCTTTTCCCAACATCGGGTGCACCTTCGCCCTTATAATACGCCTGCATGTCCTCAAGGTCCTTGATCGCAGATACGGCAAACGTAATCAGAATCTTTTCCGACATAAGATTACTTTAGACCGAGGCGTTTTTTTGCCTCGGAGAGGGAGGTCTCGCGGCCTTCTTCCAGATCCATCAGCCCCTTCACCACTCCCTGCATAAAGGCGCGCTCTTCAGTTTCTTCTTCATAATCCTTGAGTGATTGGACAATGGCTACCCCGCGGCCCCTGCTCGTGAGCAAAATAGGCCGATGCGTCTCGTTAGCCTGCGAAACCACCTTGCCGGGGTTCACCTTCAGGTCGCTCAGCGGAACAATGTCTTCTGAAAATTTGATGCCCATAGAAGACCTCCTTATTGGTGCTGTTAACAGGTCTAATTATAGCACTTATCAAAAGACTTGTCTACGGTGACCTCGCTCATGAAAACCCCTTCGGGCCCATCACTTTAAGTTAGGCTTTATCACCTCTCCTGCCGTCAAAATGCCATCCAAACAATTCAAAGGTTTATATCTTATAAATGAATTTATTATTCTTCAGGACACAAGCGGGGCGTTAGAACGGTTAGAAAAAAGGGGCTACAGCGAATGCTGTAACCCCATGTAAGATTTGGTAGCGGGGGCAGGATTTGAACCGACGACCTTCGGGTTATGAGCCTTAGCGTTACTTTGAAACAGTCGTCGCATTTTCTACAGCAACATGCGTCTTTGATAATAACGTCAGATTGTAATCTAGTTTTTTTGTCTTTAGAATCTTCTTCTTTTTTCTTGATCAATTAGGGATTACTGTTAATGAATTTTACTAATTCTGAAACGGATTTTCTGGCGCCGTCCACATGACTGGCTGCCTCCTGAGATGTCACCGTAACAAGCTCTTTGTAGTCAATCGTCTGACGGGCTTCGAAAGTTTTGTACAGCAGTTTTGACAAACGGGTGTCAAGTTTACCAGTGTGTACGAATTCTTTGTCGAATATAGAAATCACACCGGCATGTTTGGAAGTACGTGAGTTGATCCCGGTCTTGAGGAAGAGTGCCAACACAACGTAAAACATCGCGTAATAAGCGCGGTTGGCGATCGACCGAGGACTGAAGCCACTTTTTAGCATCCGTTCGGCATCGGCGAGTGTATCCGCCGCTTACTGCAAACAAAAAGCGAGAAGCGCCTCCCGGTCAGTCATACAACCACTCCCTCTTCAGAAATAACCTTTACGATCTGCGAGACCTTGAGCGGTGAATTTTCTAGTTCGTCCCTCGTAAAGATAAGCGGTGAGATAACCATATAATTCTGGTAGCCCACTTCCCATGCGGCTTCGGAAATTGCATCGTGGAGAGCAGCGCTGATTACTTCGACTTCGATAAATACGTCGAGATCGGAATACTCATCAGCATCCCCTCTCGCACGTCAACCGAACACTCTGAAATCAATGAGCTGAACAACCCCGGAAAGTCGGTACTTGAGTTCTTCTGCAATTCTCCGGTCTTTTTCTTTCATATCAGCCTCATATATGACAGTACTATAACTGCACGAAAGAATCAAGCAATCTAATATTTCTAACGAGAGCGACGCAACAGTTATAGGGTCATTGTAACGGATGGACCTTGTAACCTTTGGAGCTTGCATCATCATCTCTCAGGCCGCGTTGCCATGGATAACTCAACCGGAGATCTTCAGCATGCTGCGATGGGTAAAAGAATAGATAACCTGTTAGAAATAGTATAATTGTCTCATGGGTCAATATTCATATTGGAATATGCAGTTATTTCGAATAATAATAACTCGAGAGATACATCCTGTAGCAAACGAGGTTACATTTTTTGCAATCGTGCAATTTACAACTCGTATTCGTTAGCAATTCTGACAAAATATTACCCATTCGGCATATCCGTTCGACCCATTCACAAATCCAACTGTTTCGGATGGTAAGTAATGTTTAGGCTTCTTTCTGCAAAAAAGCAAGCAGAAAGAAGCCTAAACATTGCAATCTAGTAGGTGGCCTTGGGAGCACAATGCTCATGAGACGCTTGGCGAATACCATATGAAGTTTTCGATCAACAATCCATCCTGAACTTATTTACGATGCCAATTTTATATCACTGCAATTTTCAACCCATTATTCAGTCAGCATCTACCCACCTTCTGCCCATATAACATACACATACGACGACATTGACATAGTTTAAAATCAAGAATATATTCCTCTAATGAGGAGCCTGTCTCTGAAAAGCTAATATGCGGATTGCCATTTCGGGTACTCACTTTACGGGAAAGTCGACGCTCGTCGAAGCATTGTCTGAAGTGCTCCCCAAGTATACGACGGTCGAGGAGCCCTACCACCTCTTGCTTGAAGAGGGGTATGAGTTTGCCGAGTTGCCCTCTATTGAAGACTTCGAGCTGCAGCTAGAGCGATCCATCGAGAGTCTCAACGAAAGCTTATCAAATGTTATTTTCGACCGATGCCCAGTCGACATCCTAGGCTACCTCCTTTCACATTCTGACGTAGAAGTGTTTGATCTTAAAGCATGGCTACCTCGCGTTCAGACGTCTATTAGAAACCTTGATCTAGTAATCTTCTTACCCATTGAAGAGCCTGAACGAATTGTTCTACCGTTGTCGCAGGACTCTGCGTACCGACAGCGTGTGGATGATATGCTTAAAGAAATAATCCTAGAGAATTCATTCCATTTCGACATTGACGTGTTGGAGGTCACGGGCAGCCCAAAGACGCGAGTTGAGCGGGTATTGATGCATATCCACAACAAGGGCGTCTGACGTTGTTACAGGGATTCGGGAAGTCGTGGTCACATTTTTTTTATATATAACTTTTTGAATCTGTGATGTTTTCAAATCAGTGCAACACTTAAACCTGAAGCCGGCATGAATTTTGTTGGTTTTTGATCGTAGGAAGATAGCAGGGCATGCAAAGGTATTAAAAAAAGCCAGAGGAGCACAGGACATACGAATCCAGCAGGTGCGATCCTATCTTGTGTCAACTTCTTTTTTTGCGGTCTGCGTTTGTTTCTTCTCCAGCTGCGGTACGATGTCGAATGGACGGGGATGGGGGCAGGACGCCACACTTGCGCCGGGCTGGGCACGTGTCGGTGAGGCGGTGCTCAACTCTGCTGAGTCTCCGGAAACATGGGTCCCCGCAGCGGGCGCTCTTGCATTCCAGATCGGTCACGCGGACCGGAATCTTGAAGAATGGGCGGCAACGAAAACCCCCGTGTTCGGGTCGCACGAGCGCGCAGACCGCACGAGTAACGATTTGCAGGATACTGCTGGCGCACTCTGGATCGCAAGCGGGATCATCACCCCAAGTGGAGACAATGCCGAGGATTGTCTGATCGCCAAGACGCAGGGTTTCGGAGTTCAGACCGGTGCGGGGATCATCATGCGCGAAACAACGGGTATTCTCAAGTCTTCCATAGACCGCACACGACCTAATGGAGTTGACCGGGGGAGTTTTCCGTCAGCCCATGCAACGAACGCTGCATTCTATTCGACTTTTGCTTTCAGAAATATTGAAACGCTTGAGTTGCCGCAAGCTGAGACAACTATATCGCAGATCGGGCTTGGCACGCTCACGGCGGCCACGGCTTGGGCCCGCGTGGAAGCGGCCCAGCATTTTCCCTCGGACGTTCTCGGCGGGATCGCTCTCGGCCACTTCCTGGGGGTCTTCTTCACTGATGCCTTTCTCGGGCTGGAAAACCCTCGGCATGTCATTATGCTCATTGAACCTTCGCGAGAAGGCGCTATAGCAATGGTCAGGTTTGACTTTTAGTCCGTAAAATAATTGTAAATCATGAATATTGCCAGGCCATCGTGCCGAAAGATCGCCGGGGGGCCTTTGCTGATGTAATCATATTGATTGGAACAAAAAATCGCAGGATGTGGTATATGCTGCGAGCCCGCAACAACAAATATTACTCACTTCGTAATTACCAATAGTTGTCCAGCATGCGGGCCAGGATCGATCAGCAGTGAAGAATTGCAATTGAATCATGCAACACATGTGACCTTTTCCCCGAAAACTGATCCATTCAAAAATGAAAATTCTGGCTGCAAGATTCGATTAGAATTCTTTGCCATCATCAAAACATCGGCAATGAAAGATTGTAGGTGCATCTCACAGTGATCCTAATTTTTATAAAGTGAAGAATATCATTTGCAATTTCTAGTGAGAAGTACCTCTTGAATATCTTGTCTGCCTAAATGTAGTGCAGTCTGCATGATCTCCTTGAGAGCAGCATTTAGGAGAAAGCTATTCACAGAGTAATGAACAGGTTGTCAACAAATTATGTGAGCAGTTTGAATAAATCAAGTTTAGCGAATACCTTCATGAAGTCTGCAACAGTTAAATCTTTGAGAAATTCTAAGTTACTACCTGAAGTATAATTAATTCAGGAATATCCACGATAAAAAATATCGGTACAAGAAATTGCTTGTCATGCTCTTTCACCCGCTGTGTTGCTGGTTTGTATTCTGAAACAATTTTTTTAAATGACATCCGCATAAGTAACGCAATATAATAGAGGCATCCTGAAAGGGGGTGTCTCCATGCGACCTTACGGTTCTCCTAAATCTTTGGAAGAGCGTCGGAAGCGTGTAATAACATATCTTAAGCAAAAGCTGTCCCTTCATGAGATCGCCCGACGCATTGGTTGCCACGCGAGCAGCGTCCTTCGATGGCGCGATGCGTTTCAGAAAGGTGGGAAGGACGCGCTGAAAGCCAAACCAGCATCAGGCCGACCACCGCGACTAACCTCGAACCAGAAACAACGCCTCGTTCGACTCCTGACTAAAGGGGCCATGGCCAATGGTTACCGAACAGAGTTGTGGACTACACAACGGATTGCCGATCTGATTGAACGCCAACTGAAGGTAAAATACCATCATAATCATGTCGGAAAACTTCTCCACCAAATAGGTTGGAGCCATCAGAAGCCGGAACGTCGTGCCATTGAGCGCAACGAACCGGTCATCGCGGAATGGAAACGATCCGTCTGGCCCCGTGTAAAAAAAACGCCGCAAGGCTGGCAGCCCACCTCATCTTTATTGACGAATCGGGCTTCCTCCTGATTCCTTCGGTTCGTAAGACGTGGAGCCCTGTAGGACAGACCCCTATTTTTCATCATCGATATCGTCACGACCGAATCTCAGCCATCTCTGGCATCGCCGTAAGCCCGAAACGCTTCCATTGCACGCTGTACTGCCAACTGTATGAAGACAATATTCAAGGCGAAGAAGTAGTGGTATTCCTCCGCCATCTGTTACGTCAAATACCCGGCCATCTGATCGTGCTGCTGGATAATGGTAAAACCCATAGAAACGATTCCGTCGAAGAACTTCTCGCACGTACATCCCGTTTACACTTAGAACCTTTCCCACGATATGCTCCCGAGTTGAATCCGGACGAAGGAGTATTGAATCACCTTAAAAAAACTCTCGCGAACGGTCGCCCTGATACTCAAGCTGAGTTGATGGACGTACTATCAGAAGAAATTTGTAATCTGGCAGCATCACAGCCTCTTTTACGTGGTTGCATCAAACAGTCCGGGCTACCTCTTTTTTTGCCCTAAATGTTGCATTACTTATGCGGAGCACTATAATAAGCCAATAATGTGCATTTTTCAGTTACAAATTATGAATCTAAATATTTCTCTTCCGGCCATTCCTCTTAACATTTGGTATATTTTATTGCAAATCTTATCATAAAGATTCATTCTTCCCTCACGCCTGCTTTACATTTCAACATTTATGTTATGTTAGATCCATGACTCTTGACAATAAGAATTGGCAGTAATAGACTTATACTAATTTAGGAATGATTCCGAATATGAAATATCTCCCGGAACCAGAAAAGACAAAGAAAAGACTGATAAAGATTCTCAAGGAGAAAGGCTATAAGCTAACCTCACAGAGACTCGAGATCATTAATCTCTTGTCGAATGATTCGACCCATCCAAATGCAATGGATATTTTTAAAAGGGTTCGAAAAAAGGCGACACAGATCAGCATATCAACAGTATACTACACCTTGGACATCCTGAAAAAAGAGGGATTGATACGGGAGCTTGAATTCTATGACCAGGATAACCGCTATGAAGTCAATATGTCAAATCATCTGAATCTTATTTGCACGACATGTGGAAAGATTGAAGATTTTATGCAGGAATTGCCTATCTCGACGCAAGCGGTAGAGAGGGAAAAAGGGTTTAAGACATTCCAAATGCGTTTAGAATATTACGGCCACTGCAAAAAGTGCAGAAGCAAATAGCCACGATAATTTTTTCCCCTAGGGAAAAAGCGCGTCTCAGCAACAATTGGAGTTCAATGGTGTTTTTCTGAGGGTTTGTTAACTACTCTAATTCGTACGGTAGTAACTAAAAGGAGGATCATTATGGTTCAAAAGGCGAGTCCGAAATTGACAGAGATGATGAATCAGGCAATTGCTGGCGAACTCCAGGCAATCGTCCAGTATATGTGGCACCACATCATGGTGAAAGGATTGAACTCATCTTCACTTATGGATGTGTTCGAGGACATCTCAGTGGAAGAGATGAAACATGCGGAGAAGATCGCGGAGAGGCTTTTCTATTTTGATGTAAACCCCACTACTAAGCCCAACCCTATCGCTATGGGCGGCACGCCGGAGCAGATGCTTAAGGCCAACGTGAAGGCCGAGGAAGAGGCTATAACACTCTATAAAGAAATCATCAAGCAGGTAACGTCCGAAGGAGATAATACCACGCAGCATCTATTTTCAGAGATTCTTGCCGCTGAAGAGCGTCATCATGATACGTTTACAACATTACTCGGTCAATAAGCTTTGTCGAAAGTCATAGAAAAGATAAGTGAACATGACTTCTCGTTCTGGGTGTCCCAAGCATGGACCACTGCGCATGTACCACTTTAAAAGGAGGGAGCTAGGTAAAGAAACTACTCGTCGTAGAGGTGTTTGGAATATTGTTATTGCTTTCCATAGGGTCCGTACATGCGGAGGACATGATCGTCCAGATGAACCTTCTAACCGATCAAGGCGCAGGTAAAGGCATTGGCACAGTCACCATCAAGGATACACATTATGGGCTTTTGCTTATTCCGGAACTTGCCGGTCTAACGCCAGGACTTCATGGGTTCCATGTGCATCAGAATGCTGACTGTGCAGCAGGTATGAAGGACAGCAAATCTATTGCAGGTATAGCAGCAGGCGGTCATTATGATCCAGCGGGAACCGCTAAGCGTGAAGGACCATACGGACAAGAACATCTTGGCGTCTGCCTGCTTTATACGTCGGGACTGACGGTAACGCAACACTGCCTGTGCTAGCTCCACGACTCAAGATAGTAGACCTCAAGGGTCGCTCGCTCATGATCCATGCTGGAGGGGATAACTATTCTGATGTCCCAGTGCCACTCGGAGGGGGAGGTGCAAGGATGGTCTGCGGTGTCATTAAGTAGGAAAGGGATGGGCTCAATATATCATTTAATCTTAGACCTTGTTCATGTAGAGATTATGAATGCACCCTTTCTCAGAATGAGTATTCTGGGATGTCTTGAGGATATGATGATGTGGAGATGCACAATATGCGGTTACATTTATGACGAAGCAAAAGAAGGGGAAAAATTTGAAGACCTTCCTGATGACTGGCTGTGCCCAGTGTGCAATGCACCCAAGGACGCGTTTGTCGAAATGTGATGAGGGCGACAGAAGACGGGAACGGCCGGCTGAACGATCAGCCACCTTTTTGCATCATAAATCTCGATAATTGGAGGTGCAGGAATGAGTGGATATGTGATGTCGCTTTGTCTTATAGTCTTTGTTCTTTTAACGTTTGCTGGTGTAGCCCTAGCGGCGGAGATGTTGGGAGTAGTTACTGCTGTTGATGTAGAAAAGAGCACTATTACGCTTGCGACTGAAAAGATGAATGTCAGCTTTGATTGTGAAACAGGCTCTCTACTTAGGGTGTAAAGGTGGGCGATACCGTGAAATTGCAATATTCGGAGGAAGGCGGCAAAGAGCTGGCTACAAGCGTTACTCGGATAGCTCCTATGTAATAGGCAGATCCAACCCCATACACCGGGTTGATTACAAATGGTTGCTGTATCATAGCAGGCTCATGCCTGCCTTTTTTATCAAGGCTCCCTCGATGCCTGATTCAGGATAACGTACCCGCTTATTCCGATGGAAGCCTACAATCTGAACCGGCAGATTTACCAGCCATTTTGGAGAATCCATGTATAGTGAGTAGATACCCACAGGCTTACGCCCGTGGCACTTTAATTCAAAAGAAGCACACCCTCCTAACTTCCCCTGGAAGGGGGAGGGAAACAAGAGGGACGCATTCAACCATGGGCTAACGCCCGGTGGTCTTCTGCTTCGTTTTGGAGAATTAATTTTGACGACCACAGGCGATCACACTGACTTTTGTATCATAAATTTTCTTTATAGATGAAGACATGGTTAAGGAAACTATTTATAGTCGCGCAGTTCAACAAGTCACACAACGAAAGGAGTAAACATCATGAATGACGATAGCAAGGGCCCGGTAACGGGCGGGACTCACAAACACATGGCCGGCAGAGGCACGTCGAACCGTGACTGGTGGCCGAACCAATTGCGGCTGGATATCCTGCGCCAGCATTCCTCACCGTCCAATCCAATGGGCGAGAGCTTCAACTACGCTGACGAGTTCAAGAGCCTCGATCTGAAGGCCGTGAAGAAAGACCTTCGCGCCCTTATGACCGACTCGCAGGACTGGTGGCCGGCGGACTTCGGGCACTATGGGCCTTTGTTCATCCGCATGGCGTGGCACAGCGCCGGCACGTATCGCACCGGTGACGGTCGCGGCGGCGCCGGAGCCGGCCAGCAGCGTTTCGCGCCCATCAACAGTTGGCCCGACAATGCCAGCCTCGACAAGGCGCGCCGGCTGCTTTGGCCGATCAAGCAGAAGTACGGCCGGAAGATCTCATGGGCCGACCTCATGATCCTTGCCGGCAACGTCGCTCTGGAATCGATGGGATTCAAAACGTTCGGCTTTGGCGGTGGGCGCGAGGACGTCTGGGAGCCGCAGGAGGACGTCTACTGGGGCACCGAGAACAAGTGGCTGGACGACAAGCGCTACTCCGGAGACCGGAATCTCGAGAATCCGCTCGCTGCGGTCCAGATGGGCCTGATCTATGTCAACCCGGAAGGCCCGAACGGCAACCCGGATCCGATCGCGGCGACCAAGGATATCCGAGAGACTTTTGCTCGCATGGCCATGAACGATGAAGAGACGGTTGCGCTCATTGCTGGAGGTCACACCTTCGGCAAGACCCACGGCGCCGGCCCTGCGTCCCATGTGGGTCCCGAGCCGGAAGCGGCCCCCATCGAGGAGCAGGGCCTCGGCTGGAAGAGCAGCTTTGGCACGGGCAAGGGCGCTGACGCGATCACCAGCGGTCTGGAAGTCACCTGGTCCACGAAGCCGACGAAGTGGAGCAACAGCTTCTTCCAGAACCTGTTCGGCTACGAATGGGAGCTGACGAAGAGCCCGGCAGGTGCACATCAGTGGACGCCGAAGGGTGGCGCGGGCGCCGGTACGGTGCCGCATGCCCACGACTCGTCGAAGCGCATCGCGCCTTCCATGCTGACCACGGACCTCTCGCTGCGCTTCGACCCGGCCTATGAAAAGATCTCGAGGCGCTTCTACGGGAATCCGGATCAATTCGCGGACGCTTTCGCCCGTGCGTGGTTCAAGCTGACGCACCGCGACATGGGTCCTCGCGCACGCTATCTCGGCCCCGAGGTGCCTGCCGAAGAGCTCATCTGGCAAGACCCCATCCCCGCGGTCAATCACAAGTTGATTGATGAGAAGGACATCGCCTCCCTCAAGGGCAAGATCCTGGCTTCAGGGCTGTCGGTCTCGCAACTGGTTTCGACCGCCTGGGCGTCGGCGTCCACCTTCCGTGGTTCCGACAAGCGCGGCGGCGCAAACGGCGCGCGCGTTCGCCTCGCGCCCCAGAAGGATTGGCCAGTCAACCAGCCGGCCGAACTGGCGAAAGTGCTCAAGACGCTGGAGGGTATCCAGAGCAAGTTCAACAGCGCGGCCTCTCGCGGCAAGAAGATCTCGCTCGCCGACCTGATCGTTCTGGCCGGTTGCGCGGGCGTCGAGCATGCCGCGAAGAAGGCCGGTCACAGCGTGAATGTTCCCTTCACGCCGGGACGCATGGACGCCTTGCAGGAGCAAACCGATGCGGTCTCATTCGCCGTGCTCGAACCGATCGCAGATGGCTTCCGCAATTACCTCAAGCGCAAGTACACCGTACCGGTTGAGGCTTTACTGGTCGACAAGGCGCAATTGCTGACGCTGACGGCGCCGGAGATGACGGTTCTCGTTGGCGGGATGCGCGTTCTGAATGCAAACTTCGGGAAGTCACAACATGGTGTCTTCACCAAACGACCGGAGGCGCTTACCAACGACTTCTTCGTGAACCTGCTCGACATGGGCACGGAGTGGAAGGCGGTGTCGGACGACAAGGACGCGTTCGAAGGGCGTGATCGCAAGACGGGTGAACTGAAGTGGACCGGCACGCGCGTCGATCTCACCTTCGGTTCCAACTCCCAGCTCCGGGCCTTGGCCGAGGTCTACGGAAGCTCGGACGCGCAGGCGAAGTTTGTCCAGGATTTTGTGGCGGCATGGAACAAGGTGATGAACCTTGACCGTTTCGACCTCGCCTGATCGTAGCATAAATGTCTTCGAGGACTTCTGACGGGGCGACGAAGAAACGGTTAGTTAACAACTGGTCCCAGCGGACGGCTCGCCGGCACTCTTGTGCGCAAGGTCAGGGATAATGCATAGCGCGATCGGCTGGTGTCCAATGTCGTTAGACATCTCAAGAAAGGTGTGTCTGAGCCTGTTATTATGCACATATGCAAATGATGTAGTGATAACAAACAGGGAGGAAAATCATGGTACAGAAGGCGAGTCCAAAACTAACGGAGATGATGAATCAGGCAATTGCCGGGGAACTCCAATCGATTGTTCAGTACATGTGGCACCATATAATGGTGAAGGGCATGACCGCGTCTTCTCTTATGGAAGTGTTCGAGGATATTTCCATGGAGGAGATGAAACATGCTGAGAAGATCGCTGAGCGGCTCTTCTATTTTGATGTTGTTCCCACAACAAAGCCGAACCCTATCGCTGTTGGTGGAACAGCCGAGCAGATGCTTAAGGCGGATGTGAAGGCTGAAGAAGAGGCTATCACCCTATACAAAGACATCATTCGACAAGCAGTTGCCGAAGGCGATGATACAACAGAGCGTCTTTTCAAAGAAATACTTGATGCAGAAGAGCGTCATCATGATACATTCACGACGCTCCTTGGCCAGTAAGTACCTTTATAATCGTTAACAGAGAAGTATGTATGCCGTGCTTTATTTCAATACGCTTAGAACAGCATGCAGCACGTCAACGCTATCCGATTGAGTGGCGTTTCGTTAGGCACTTTCGCACTTTTTCAGTAGTCTCATCTGTCTGCGAGATGCCAATACGAGCAGCCTTTAAGCTTCCTCTAGCTCCTGACGGGCGAGGATCATTTGGCTGAAAATAAACATGATCGTTAGAATATTTGATGCCCCTACAGAGGGCCTTCTGATGGGGCATCAATGTTACGACTTGTATTTGTTATGGTTTCCAATCATCGAAACTCGTTTAGTTGTAGGTG
>CAWJQQ010000010.1:0-25322 GCA_963845065.1 Nitrospirota bacterium | reverse complement strand
AAAATTCATGGAAAATGTTGGCGGACAATATATTGAAATTAAAGGCGGCCCATGCACCGAAGATGATAGCGACCAATCCGTTCTCGCCATGTTTCCAAGGTGCGGTCAAATCAAACATCTTGATCGATAACCGTTTGGAACTCTGCCCAACCAATCGCTGCTGCGGACACAGCCGATGACAGGCCGCTGAGCTTCATCATTCATATGCACTTTTCACACAGTATTCTGCATTGATTTTTAGTCAATGCCGGTGCAAGCTTGTAGGTGTAGTTGAGGATTATCGAGATCACTAGAGAAGTGACGGATACTGGCTGTAGCTTGCAGTGCAATATCCTTTCTGTATCTGTTGAAATTACTATCCTTCGCAATACCCACGGGCTTACGCTAGTGGTTTTCACTGCGTTTTTTGATAAAAATGTGTCATGGTCAGGATAAAATACTTGTCAGGTATTAACGCCCTCGATGCGTTTTTTACCGGATCAACCCGCTTAGCCGATTATAGGCTCGTGAAGTTACCTCTTGCGTTTTACGGATGATTGTAATAATCTATAAATAGTAGGATGCTGAAAATATTTGCAAAGAGGTGGCGCGAATGCGGAGCGAATTTACAGCTATCGTGAAGCAGGATGGCGAGTGGTGGATCGGATGGATCGAGGAGCTCACCGGCGTGAATTGCCAGGAACATACCAGAGATGATCTAATGGAGAGTCTCAGAGTAACGCTAAAAGAAGCTCTGGAATTGAACAAACAGGAGGCGCTTGCGGCTGCCGGGGCCGGTTACCTTGAAGAAACAATTGCAGTATGAGGAGAGATAACCTGCTAAGGCACCTGCGCTCGCATGGGTGCGAGTTGCTGCGGGAAGGCGGCAGACACTCATGGTGGATAAACCAGGGTCTCAATAAGCGTTCAGCGGTACCTCGTCATCGTGAAATCAGCGATATTCTTGCAAATAAGATATGTAAAGATCTAGGAATTGACCCGGCAAAGTAATCATTGATTCAAATCCCTTCACAGCTTATCACGATATCTAAATTCTAAAATACGTAAACCCTACCCGGTTTGGTTAAAATATCAAACTTATCCGTTTTGCATGCTTTTCGACGGCAAAGTATCTGTCTTATTGCTTTGGGTGATCCAACCAGCTGAACGTTGCATGTTTCAAGTGGTTCTGTGAGGGGCATTAATATGCTTCATATGGTCGAATAATGTGACACTCCTCATATGAGAGGGAGAAGAAACAGTGAACACAAACCAAAACCTACGTAAGATATAGGATATGTCTACTCGACGAACCTGAATTCGTTAACATCTGAGGAACAGTGTCTAAAAAAAAATTACGTTAGAATATTTTGACCAAACGGGAATACAGCGGCCATCATGATGACCTATAAGCCATGCTTGCTCTGTCATGCCTGATGCTTATGGATTCTGATTCGGCTTTTCCAGTTTTGAGACCGACCACAACAGTTCTCGGAAAGTGAACAGACGATTTAAGCAAAATCGACTACATCGAAGGGGAAAAAAGTTGCGGATTTCTTGAATATTTCAAAGAAAATAGGGAAGGGGTTATTTTTTCGGAATGCTGATTTTTTAACGCGGACGAAATGAACTGCACCGCTACTGACACACATTGACAAAAAAAATAGAACAGGAGTTAACTGGTGTTAGCTAACCCCTTGCTTTCATGCCTTAAATGGAGCGGGTGGCGAGATTCGAACTCGTGACCCCAACCTTGGCAAGGTTGTGCTCTACCAGCTGAGCTACACCCGCATGAGTATTACGCAGTTTGCACCCTTTCAAGCTTTGCAAATATAACAAAGTGGTCTATCCTTGTCAACATAAAAGTATTCCTGCACTTGACGAAACAACGCTACTGTGGTAATTTGATATTGTTGATAAAACAATGAGATGGTAGTGATTAAGGAGGTCTATGAACACAGTAAAGACAGTAGGTTTGATGACATTTATGATGGTTCTATTCGTGGCCATCGGCGGGGCGCTCGGTGGCAGAAGCGGAATGATGATGGCCATCCTTTTCGCCTCAATCATGAACGTCGGTATGTACTGGTTTAGCGACAAACTCGTGCTTAGAATGTACCATGCCCAGCCCGTAACCGAAGCCGAGGCACCTGAACTTCATACAATCATACGTACCCTGGTCCAGAAGGCAGGAATGCCGATGCCCAAAGTATATATCATCCCGGAGGAGGCTCCAAACGCTTTTGCCACAGGCAGGAACCCCGAACACGCCGTCGTGGCCGTAACGCAGGGAATAATGCGCATCCTGACCCGTGAGGAACTGAGCGGAGTTATAGCCCACGAACTGTCCCATATCAAACACCGCGACATGCTTACGGGCACCATTGTAGCGACGATGGCAGGCGCAATCAGCATGCTTGCCCAGATGGCTCAGTGGGCAATGATTTTCGGAGGAGGCAGACGGAACGATGATGAGGGTGGCAGCCCAATCGTGGCTATCGCCATGATGATTGTAGCACCCATTGCAGCCATGCTCGTGCAGATGGCCATTTCCCGCACGCGCGAATACGATGCAGATAAAGGTGGTGCTAGCTTGTGCGGCAACCCCACATGGCTTGCCAATGCGCTTCTGAAGCTGGAAAAGGGCTCAAAGATCGTTCCCATGGAAGACGCAAAACCTGCCACGGCACACATGTTCATCGTTAACCCGCTTACGGGGGGAGGTCTGATGACCCTCTTCAGTACTCACCCTCCGATTGCCGAGCGAGTAAAACGGTTAAATGAGATGGCACGGGGACGATAGTCAGATGATGATGCCGTTTACAATATTATTCTGCCGTCGGTCACCATCAACGTGAATTAACAATGTTGTGGTTAAGCGCAGGCTTTTTCAAATGACACGAATGATACTCTTATCCTCTTCGTGTCATTTTTTTTCATGAGATTCATAATGAACGTTTTCTTTACTTTTCACAGTACAATAACGTTACACCATCCCTTAGAAAGACTTCCAACAAACCACTTACGACCTTAGCAATCTAGGAGAATCTCACATTGAAAATATTGTATGTGTGTAATGCGTCGAATTTTATCGGCATTGGCGGGATGGAATATCATTTGCTTGACATCACGACATGGATGGAAGGGCATGGTGTCCAGACTGCTCTGGCAGTCAGAAAAGACACGTTTTTCCACCGACAGATATTACATAATAGGCAAAACGTCTACCCACTCTCCTGGACAGGGTTCCATAAAATTCTTTCATTTTTTCAGGTTGCAAAAGCTATTCGCGATTTTTCTCCCGACATTATTTCTATTAATAGGGAAAAAGACATCATCCGTATTTTTTTCATAGCCAAGTGCGTAGGATTATTTTCAAGGAAAAAGCCGAAAATCGTCGCTGTTTTTCACAATCCCGGTTGGCAGCGGTACTATATACTAGGGATGTTAGATGGAATAATGTTCCCAACCTTGTTTATGAAGAAGGGTTATCTTCCGAACAATAGAGGGGCAGAAGCTAAATCAGCAATCATATATCATGGAATAAATGTGCATGCTGTTGATATCTCTGAGAAGCTCAACCCAGACCGGGAGCGTAAGTTTTTCAAGGGTAAAAACTTCCCCTTAATCGGCATGATAGGTGAAATGAGGAAAAATCAGACTGAGTTGATTGACGCAGCATATCATTTAAAGAAAAAAAGGAAGGATTTTACCATCGCGTTTGTCGGTAGAGGTAATGACGACGAAATCAAATCTCTGCAGGAAAAAATCAACCGCTTGGGATTGGCGGAAAACTTCCTTTTTACTGGCAGAGTTGATAGGAGCCTTATACCAGATATACTGTATGATCTCGACATATCCGTTACGACGAATCGCGACGAACCTTTCGGCATCGTGCATATCGAATCACTTGCTTCGTGCACACCCCTTGTGGCATATAATTCGGGAGGGCCCGTAGAAATTCTGGAGCGGGGTGGTGGCGTCCTTGTAGATGGGGGACCCGAGGAAATGGCTGAAAAAATCTTCACGGTTATTTCCGACAACGAATTACGAAAATCGTTGGGACTCGCGGGAAGGGCGGCAGTGGAAAAGCATTTCAGTATTGACGCGATGGGTGAACAGCATTATAAATATTATCAGGGCATCCTGAAAGACAAGATCTCGAAAAAAACGGAGTTGGCTTAGATTCCGATTAACAACCGCTGCTTTTGAAGGCGTCAACTTTTATAAGCGACTGGAAATAAAAAACCCCACTTTTTGCAACAAAGCGGGGTTTTCATTTGTGATTGGCCGGTTAAATTACAGTTTGCCGATCTCTTTCATCCACTTCGGGTACCGCCTCTTGGCCACTTCGAGCGGGACCGTACCTGATATCATGAGCCTAAGCAAACCCGGGTTCGCGAGCGTGCCGAGATAAATATGGGCTGGTACTGCGACCACGAACAGGATGAAGCATAGGTTGTGAATAAAATGAGATACGAGCGTAAGTGTTCTGATGCCTGGTACAAGCCACATGGCAAAACCAGACGCTGCGATGCCAAGGCCGCCGATCAAGATCGCAAGGTAGTAAAGCTTCTGGCCTGTGTTCAGTTTTCCCATAGGCGGTACTGCCACGACTTTTTTGGTTAGATATCCGCCGCCCATTTTGATCCAGTTCCAGTCGTTGCTATCCATACTGAGCGCTTCGTGAAGGTAGCTGAACAGCGTGCCGAAGAGGGATATCGAGAACACGATGCCGGTCCAGTTGTGCACGACCTTCATTGCGTAATTGGTGCCGAATAGCGCGTACACCTGCTTTATCTGAAACAGAAAGCCGTAGCCGGTAATGATCAGGAGGATGCAGCTCACGGTCAATATCCAGTGATTGATGATTTCTTCCGTACTATATTTTTTCACCGTCTCACTCATGATTTTTTCACCTCCTCGTCATCCTTATGGGGCCCTATAGCCACGTAGTGCAGTAGCGCTCCAGCTATGGCGCCTCCGAGGCCGATCAAAGCCAATGGTTTCAGCACGTTGTGCCAGAAGATGACGCTCTCGGGAATGTTCGGTTTGTCAGCGTAGCCATAGAGCTTAGGAGCGTCCTTGAAGGCGAAAATCGAGCCTAGTCCTCCTAAATCGGCTTCACCGTAAATCTTGACGTAACCGGCCTGCTTCGCCTGTGCAATTAGCTCGTTGCGATTGCCGAATCGGAGGGCGCCCGAAGGGCAGGTTTTAGTGCAGGCAGGTTGCAGGCCTTCGGCGATCCGGTCGTAGCAGAGATGGCATTTTGCTATTTTACCCGCGGAATCGTAGCGAGGGACGTCAAACGGGCAGGCGGCAACGCAAAGCTTGCAGCCGATACATTTGTCCTTGTCGAAAGCGACTGCACCTTCTTTCGTGCGGTAGAGGGCGCCCGGTGCCGGACAAATTTTCATACAGCCCGCATCATCACAGTGCATGCACCTCCGGCTCACGAAAAGCCAACGCACGGGATTCACGTCCGAGGGAACCTCGCTGTAGCGAATCATGTTGTACGCGACGGGTGTGAGGTCCGGCGGGTTCTGCATAGTCCCGGTGTTCTTAGTCTTTTGGCCGGGAAGCTGGTTCCAGGATTTGCATGCTGTCTGGCAGCCCCGGCACCCAATGCAGATCTCGGGGGTAACGAGTATTGCCTTTCTGTTTGTAGTCATATTTTCCATGGTCCACCCCCTAAGCCTTCCGGACATTGACCATGAAGGCCTTTGTCTCGGGAATCATCGTATTTGCGTCGCCAACCGATGGAGTGAGCAGGTTGGCACTGTCGCCTCCGCTGCCATCTACTGGGAATTGCCAGCCGAAGTGCCAGGGCATTCCCACCTGATGGACAGTGGAGCCGCCGATCTTGAAGGGCTTGAGCCTGTTGGTCACAACAGCAATAGCCCAGATCTCACCTCGCCCTGATGAGACGATGACCTTGTCGCCTTCTTTGATGCTCTTTTCCTTGGCAAGTTCCTCGCTCATTTCAAGGAACATTTGAGGTTGCAGCTCGAGTTGCCACGGCAGGTGACGGGTTAGCACGCCGGTCTGCCAGTGTTCCGAAACACGGTATGTAGTCGCGACGAAAGGATATCGGACGTCGCAGGAGAAGAAAACATCCTCCTTTTCCCCGGAGAGCTTGATCGTAGGATTGATTCGCTGGCGTGACATCATGTTTTCTTCCAGCGGGCATTCAAGCGCCTCATAATGTTCGGGGAAGGGGCCATCGGCCAGTCCGGGACCGAAAACTGACGCCACGCCGTCGGGTTTCATGATAAATGGATACTTGCCTGTGTCATCCATGGGCGGAGCCGGGCCGTCCGGCGTATCGCCTTCCCAGACACCCGGTTTGTGCGTTTTCGGGTCGAGCTTGGCCTTATCCCATTTGATAACCGCGCGCCTAGAATCCCAGGGGGCTCCCTTAAGGTCGACGGAGGCGCGATTATAAATGATCCTGCGGTTTACGGGCCAACACCAACTCCATTCGGGGTACATGCCGAGGCCCGTTGGGTCATTCTTGCCCCTCCGGGCCATCATGTTCACGGTCTTGCCGTCCTTGTTGATATAACTCTGGCAATAAAGCCAATTGCCACTCGACGTAGATCCGTCAGCCTGGAGGTTCCCGAAAGTTGCACAAAGCTCACCTTTTTTACCGATGAGCGTCGGAGGTTTTGCATTTTTATCATAGACGTCCACAATGTTGTATCCGTTAATCTCCTTTGCCACGGTATGGATGTCAACTTTTTTCACCTTTCCGGAGGCATCCTTTTCGCCATACTCCCAAGTAAGATTGACGACCGGTGCAGGAAAATTTCCGCCTTGTTTTCGGTACAGGTTTTTCACACGGAAATAAAGTTCATTCATAATCTCGGAATCGGGCAGGGCCTGCCCGATGGGTTCGATAGCTTTGGACCGCCATTGGGCCCAACGACCCGAGTTCGTGATGCTCCCTTCCTTTTCCACGGAAGATACGCAGGGGAGGAGAAACACTTCGGTCTGTATATCCTTCGGGTTGATGCCCGGCCCTTTCCAGAACGATCCGGTCTCGTTGTCAAAAAGGTTGACATTGACCATCCACTTGAGTTTGGTAAGCGCTTTCCTTACCTTGCCCGCATTGGAGCCCGAGCAGGCCGGGTTCTGGCCCCAGGCAAAGAACCCCTCGAACTGACCCTTGAGCATCTTATCGAACAGGATCAGCCATGAGGCATTCATGCCTTCATCCAGTTTCGGCAGCCAAGCGTATCTGAAATCATTATCCTTCTTTGCCGATGGTCCATAAATGGCCTTCAAATAGCTCGTGATGTACTTATTCCGGTTGCTCCACCAGTTCACGCTCCGCGGGTCCTTAGTTTTTGTCGTAAACTTCTCAATGTACGCGCCAAGGGTCGTGAGGGAGGCTGTCGGAACCGGCAGATATCCGGGAAGGCTGTTGAACAGCAGTCCGTGGTCTGTCGAACCCTGGACGTTGGATTCTCCCCGCAGAGCATTGATACCGCCGCCTGCCATGCCAACATTTCCGAGAAGGAGCTGAATGATGCACATGGCCCGGATGTTCTGGGTGCCGATCGTATGCTGAGTCCAGCCCATAGCGTACATTTCCGTGCCTACCCTGTTCGGTTTGCCGGTCGACGCGAAAAGCTGATAGACCTCAAGTAGTTTTTCCTTGGGGGTCCCTGTGATGTTTGATACTTTTTCGAGAGTATAGCGGTCGTACTGTTTTTTTAAGAGCTGAAATACACAGTGAGCGTCTTTGAGCGTCAAATCCTTTTTGGGGAGACCGTTTTCGTCATATTGGAAGGCCCAGGTTTTCTTGTCGTACTTCCGGTTCGTTTCATCGTATCCCGAGAACAATCCGTTCAGTTCTTCGGGCCCTTTGAATTCCGGATTTACCAGAAATGAAGCATTCGTATAATTAGCGACATACTCCTTGAAGTATAAGTTGTTGTTCAGAATATACTTGATCATGCCGCCGAGGAAGGCGATATCTGTACCTGAGCGCATGGGCGCGTAGAGATCGGCCTTGGCCGCTGTTCTTGTGAAGCGCGGATCAACGACGATGAGTTTTGCTCCCCGCTGTTCACGCGCCTTACTGACCCATTTCATCGAGATCGGATGATTCTCCGCCGGATTGCTCCCCATAACAAGGATCACGTCAGCATTGCGGATATCGATCCAGTGATTCGTCATTGCACCGCGTCCAAGCGACTCTCCCAGAGCCGCTACAGTAGCGGAGTGTCAAATGCGCGCCTGGTGTTCTATATACACCAGGCCCCAGGAACGGACAAGTTTTTGAAGCATGTAACACTCTTCGTTGTCCAGGGCCGCGCTTCCGACATGGGCGATGCCATCGGTCCTGTTCACGACGAATTCCTTTTCGACAGTCTTTTCAACGCCGTCCGCCTGCTTTTCTTTTATTTTTGACCTAGATGTCAGCTTGAAGGTCCTATCCCGTGTATCCTTGACCCGCTTTGCAATCTCGTCGAGGGCCCAGTCCCATTCCACGTCTTTCCACTCCGTCGCGCCCGCAGCGCGATACTTTGGTTTCGCCAATCTGAGAGGATTGTTCACTATTTCAAATAACGATGCTCCTTTAGAACAGAGTGTCCCTTCACTGATAGGATGTTCAGGATCGCCTTCGGTGTTCACAACCTTTCCGTCTATCGTGTCGACAATGATGCCACACCCGACAGAACAGAATGGACAGATCGTATGCGTCTCTTTGGCGCCTTTGATACGCAATCCTTGTGCGTAGGCCTTGGCAGGATTAAGATTTACATCCATCGAGCCGAGCAAAACCGTGCTGCCGGAAATCTTGAGAAAATCACGTCTCGAAATCCCCATATCGCTATCCTCCCTTTAAAGTAGGATCTTTGAATCTTTTAAATGTTCATGGTTAAATTAATGCTAAGGTTGGTACGTCTCACGTTGTTTGGTTTATTTTCCAATTTGAGTCAAGATAATATTTTGTGGTTCATGAGGTTTGAAACCATTGTTATGTTAATGAAATAACGGTTAAATAGGATTTAAGCATAACAAATAAATGTATATTTGTCGAGATAATGAAGGAGACCTCGATTTGCGAATTTTGCATATTAACGATGTTAATTGCTTTAAACAGCTAAATAATCTTTAGTATAGCAAATAAAAGTATATTTGTCGAGACAATGAAGGACCTCGATTTGCTAATTTTATACATATTAATGATATTAATTGTCTTAATCAGCTTATGTTGCGTAGGAGACAAATCTTTTTGACATCTGTGCGTACATCTGCTATCCTCTGTAAGATTATGAGAATCGATCTCAAAATATTCGGTCGCCAGATTAATCTTTTCTGCGTTAAAAAAACGCTATAATAATAGTAACCTGCTGATTATAAGACACCCGCTGTAAAAGGAGGGAGGGGTTCGTGCGATATCGTTACATTGCCTATAAATATACTCGACGAGGGCGTTCAGAAGCGACATTTCAAAACGCCTGGGATACATTCGGCGCGTGGCCGCGTCAGGCAACGATTCTGTGGCACCCGCCTACGGACATCTACGAGACTCCTGATGAAATCATCGTTGTGATAGAGCTTGCGGGCGTGACTGAAGATGGCATGACCGTGACGCTATTCAGCGACTTATTGGTAGTGGAGGGTAGGAGAGAGCAGCCGGCATTCATCGATATGAATGCTTGTCACCAGCTTGGGATAAAGTATGGAGACTTTCGGTCCGAGATAGCAATTCACGTTCCCGTGGACCATGAGAATGTAAAAGCTGAATATAAGAACGGTTTGCTCAAGATCACACTTCTAAAGATTAAATGAGTGACAAGGATTTCTCATTGAAACTACCTAATTTATTGACGAAGTTTATAAAAAAACAGGCCAGGAGCCAAGCCATGGAGATAAATCAGGAAACCGATAAAGAAAAAATTCCACCGGTGCCTGCGGAACTGCCTCTTTTACCTTTAAAGGATACAGTCGTGTACCCGTTAACAGTGTATCCTCTGGTGATCGGTAAGGAAAAATCGATAAAACTTATCAATGACGTGACAGTTGGTGACAAAATACTCGGGCTGACTGCGCAAAAGAAAATCGATATCGAAGTTACCGGTCTCACCGATATGTATTCCATTGGGACAATGGCAAGAATCCTGCAAATGGTCAAAGTGCCTGATGGCACCCTGCGGGTTCTAGTTCAGGGCATCGAGCGAATCAGTATATCGGGACTTTCACAGACAGAACCGTATATCAGAGCCCGCGTCCGGGCATTACCGGACAAATTGGAAAAATCCGTGGAGCTCGAGGGGCTCATGCGCGGCGTGTCTGAGATGTTTCAAAAAATGGTGACGCTCTCGCCGAACATGCCAGAGGAACTTTCTTCTGCAGCGCTGAACATCGAAGACCCGCGGCAACTGACGTATCTAATCGCCACAAATATCCGTTTAGACCTGCCGCAGCGACAGGAGATTCTCGAGACGGACGTTGTATTTGATAAGCTTACCAAGCTAATGCAGTATTTGAACCGGGAAGTAGAAGTACTTGAACTTGGAAGGAAAATTCAAGGGCAAGCCAGGGACCAGATGCAGAAAGCGGAGCGAGAGTATCTTTTGCGTCAGCAACTATCTGCCATCCGCAAGGAACTCGGAGAAGAGTCTGATGAAGGCTCGGAAATCAAGAACCTACGGGAAAAGATCGATACAGGCAAAATTGCCTTCCGAGGCGGAGAAGGAGGCTAAGCGCGAGCTTAGCCGGATGGAGAAGCTTTCTTCCGCGTCGCCTGAATATTCGGTCATCCGCACATATCTCGAATGGATGACGAGCCTGCCATGGAATAGCACTTCTGCAACACCAATAGATATTGCGAAATCCAAACAGACTCTCGACGAAGACCATTATGACCTGGAAAAGGTTAAAAACCGCATTCTTGAATACTTGTCAGTTAAAAAACTAGGTGAGGAGCGGGGGTCTCAGGATGGGATCAAGACGCGTGAGCCTATTTTGTGTTTTGTAGGCCCTCCGGGAGTAGGGAAGACGTCGCTTGGCCAATCGATCGCGCGGGCCCTCGGAAGGAAGTTCATGCGCCAGTCCTTCGGCGGCCTGCATGACGAAGCCGAGATCCGCGGTCACCGCAGGACCTACATCGGCTCCATGCCTGGCCGCATTATCCAGGCGCTTAAACGTGTCGAGACCAGGGATCCGGTGATCATGCTGGACGAGGTAGACAAGATTGGTGCGGACTGGCGCGGCGATCCGTCTTCAGCGCTCCTAGAGGTGCTGGACCCCGAGCAGAACAAGGATTTCCGCGATAATTACCTAGACGTGCCATTCGATCTTTCGAAGGTTTTGTTCATCACCACGGCAAATCAGCTAGAAACCATTCCGCCGCCGCTTCTAGATCGGATGGAGGTCATCCATTTGCCTGGGTACACAGAACATGAAAAACTTAATATAGCGCAGAAGTATCTTATCCCGAAAGAGATAAAGGCTAATGCTCTTAAGGCCGAAGAGATAGTAATCCCGGAGGCTACGCTGAGGGCTATCATAAAAGACTATACACGCGAGGCGGGTGTCAGGAATCTAGAACGGGAAATCGCGAATGTTTGCCGCAAAGTGGCAAAGGCCGTAGCCGAAAGCAAACCTACACCGATTACCATTAAAGCAGAGGAACTCAATGACTATCTAGGGAGACCGCGTTTTTTTGCCGAGACGGCGATAATGATCGACAGGCCGGGCGTGGTCACGGGTTTGGCCTGGACGCCGACAGGTGGTGACATCCTATTCGTAGAGGCAACGCAGATGCCCGGGAGTAAACAACTGACGCTTACAGGGCAGCTAGGCGATGTGATGAAAGAGTCCGCCCAGGCCGCGCTTTCCTACGTTCGCTCCCAGACCAAGACTTTCGGAATCAACAAGGACTTCTTCGAAAAAACCGATATTCACATCCATGTGCCGGCAGGGGCAATACCCAAGGACGGACCATCGGCAGGCGTCACAATGACAACAGCAATCGTTTCCATGTTAACCGGGAAATTAGTAAAGAACGATCTAGCCATGACAGGAGAAATTACACTCCGCGGTAAAGTTATGCCCATCGGCGGCGTGAAAGAAAAGGTACTTGCAGCTAAAAGGGCAGGTATCAAAACAGTCATTCTGCCGGAAAAAAACAAGAATGATCTGGATGATGTTCCAGAGGACCTGCGTAAGGAAATGAATTTTATTTTTGTCGATACAATCGACCAGGTGATAGAGGCTGCGCTGGATAGTAAAAAATGACATCAACCGTAGCTGACGAGGAAAGCAACGAGAAGACACGTCTTCCGCAATGGTTTAAAGTACGACTCAGTGTAAATGATCGTTCAACCCGGGTACGGAACATCATCAGAGACAATAGGCTTCAGACTGTTTGCAGGAGCGCGGCCTGCCCAAACCAATCTGAATGCTGGAGCAGTGGCACTGCGACATTTTTAATTCTTGGGAATGTCTGTACGCGCAACTGCAGGTTCTGCAATATCCCGAAAGGAATACCTGAAGGTATTGATAGAGAAGAACCCAATCGCGTTGTCAGTGCTGTAAAATCGCTCCAGCTAAAATATACCGTCATCACTTCTGTAACAAGAGATGATTTACCTGATGGAGGGGCTTCGCTTTTCGCCAGGACTATAAAGTTAATTCGTGAAAATATGCCGGGATGCCGGGTTGAAGTCTTGGTTCCGGATTTCCAAGGTTTGCAGTCCTCTCTTAAGACCGTCGTTGATGCATCTCCCGATATCTTAAATCATAATATCGAAACCGTTCCGTCTCAATATCCCCTAGTCAGGCCACAGGCAGATTACTATCGGTCTCTGGAGCTACTCAACCGTGCACGTTTGTCCGGAACCGTAACGAAGTCGGGTCTTATGCTTGGTTTTGGAGAAAACAAGGATGAAATTCTGGCCGTCTTGCTAGACTTGAGTAAAGTCGGCTGCTCAATTCTGACAATTGGCCAGTATCTCCAGCCTGGGAGAAATCATCTGCCCGTCCACAAATATTATCATCCCCATGAATTCGTTTCGCTACGTGAAGAAGCTATGAAAATGGGATTTAAACAGGTCGTAGCAGGTCCACTGGTTAGAAGCTCTTATCATGCTGAGCAATATGGAAGGTGACAGAAATTGAGTTTTAAATTAGTCTATTCCAAAAATAATCCGAAGCAAGAAGCAAGTAATTCATTTTGAGTATCGTATGCTTCTAAAAAAAAACTTGTAAACTATCCACTAGGCTTATGAATTAATTTCTCTTTCACTGCCGGCAAGCTTATATTTCATTGCTGGGTATATTCGAAAAGCCTCTGGTTTCGACTATGGGGACTGGTCAGTATACAGACCTGAATCCTTTCGCTTGAAACCACACTGCTCCAAAATGATGTCTTGTGTGTCTGACACGGTTACAGTTCGTTGAAGTGTCATCTGCATTTCCATTTAGAAAGATTATTCAGATTTTAGTCGTGTTTCATCCCCTGTTTATTTAAGAAAATAGCACGGAAAACCCCACACGCTTTAGCGGTGGGAGTCCGTCAATTTCCGAAAATCGTTGTTTTTCGAATTATCCAAATGCCTTGCCTTTATCTGCTGGTCTAACTTTTCCCTGCTATACTCCTGACAAATGTCTGAGTAACGGCGTTTCCATGTTCTACATAAGCGCTATAGCTGACAACTTAGGCGGAACCAGAAGATTAGCAGGCTTGCGGCTCCATTGAGGAAGATTATATGCCTACATCCTGGTTGACGCTCGCCAACGCTTAGAAGCGAAACTTTGATGTGGGAATCCATTTAAGACATAATAAATTGATGGAGAGTTAGCAGCAAAACTAAATAGATACGAAGTAAAACCGATGAATCTAAGGTTCAAATGAGGTATAATACATTTTGTTCAGGCCTAACATATTATGGAACTGAAAAACAAGAAAATAGAAGAAATTATTTCCTTTCTTTCCCAGTATCTTCACGGCAAGGACATGGCGTTGAGGTTGGCCCTAGTAACTTTTTTCTCAAAGGGCCATCTGCTGGTTGAAGACCTGCCAGGCCTCGGCAAAACGACACTCGCCATTGGTATTGCGAAGGCCTTGGGGCTTCATTTTGGAAGGATACAGTGTACGAGTGATCTGCTCCCCAGCGACATAACGGGTCTTTCGATTTACAACAAGAATACTGGTGAGTTTGAGTTCCACTCTGGTCCCATATTTAACAATATCGTTCTCATCGACGAGATAAATAGAGCAACCCCTAAAACCCAGAGCGCCCTCATCGAAGGCATGGGTGAGAAACAGACAACAATCGAGCGCCAAACCTACAAGCTACCTAAACCATTTTTCGTCATCGCAACGCAAAACCCTGTAGAGCAATTTGGCACTTTTCCACTACCCGAATCGCAGCTCGACCGCTTCATGATGAAAATTAGCATCGGCTATCCTTCTAAGGCCGCTGAGCGGATCATATTACAGGGCGGCAGCAGACGGAACGAACTATATAAGCTCGATCCAATGATGACGACTGAAGAAGTCGTAAACATTCAGGCCGACATCACTAAAAACGTTTTTGTTTCGGAAAAGATACTCGAATACATACTCGCTATCGTTGAAACAACAAGGATGAGCAAATACCTGCTCGCCGGGGTATCGACACGGGGATCTCTAGCAATAACCGCTACAGCGAAGGCTCATGCCTATTTTCAGGGTAGAGACTTCGTGGTTCCAGAGGACATAAAAGAGCTTGCTGCTTATACAATTCCACACAGGGTAATTTTCAGGGAGGAGTATGAAGCCCTTGAAAAAAAGGAGTTTGTAAGATCGTTACTAGATCAGGTTCAAGTCCCAGCGTAATCAGGGGCACTAAAGCAGGATGGCTATACGTAACCCTCACCATTGCATTGGGCGTTTCCGCGGTCAATACCGGCAATAATCTCATTTACCTCATAACGGCCGCATTCCTCAGTTTTATGGCCGTTTCCGGCGTTTTCGGGAAGAACAATATTGCGGGTGTTACAATTGAACTAGGCGAATTTGGGGAACCCTACTCGAACAGTGAGTTCCTGCTCAAAGTCCGTCTCGTGAATCGACATCGTTTTCTGCCATCCTTCCTCCTTAGGGTGCGAATCGGCACCATTGAAACAATATTCCCCTATGTGGGTGCAGGGGCTTCAACAGAAAAATATATCAAAATGATCGCCGGGCGACGTGGCAGACACTCCATTAACTCCATCAATGTATCGTCCGCATTTCCCTTCAATTTCTTCGTCAGACTCCGCAGCATCAATACGCTCTTTGAATATATTGTCTTCCCCCAGCCAAAAAAGTGTGCATTGGACCATTTCCTAGAGAAAAAGTACAAAGCTAGGGGCGAAATGTCGTCAAAACGGGCAGGGTATGAGGGAGATTTGATGTCTGTGCGAAATTATGCATACGGAGACCCAATGAAATATATTCATTGGAAAGCGAGCGCGAAGTCGCGGGAACTCAAGACCAAGGAGCTTACGTCTCTTTCACAGAGACCGGTTGTCATCGACTTCGAAAATATCGGGATTAATAACAAGGAGGAACGGATATCGTGTATTACGTATCTTCTACTTCGGCTATACAGGAGGAATATCCCGGTGGGACTGCGAATAGGAGGCCATGAGTTTGGGCCCGGAACCTCTTCATCCCTTAAAGCCGACATGATCAGGGAGCTTGCGCTTTATGGCGAAGAGCATGCCTAAATATAACCCACAACTGAAGATCGAGGACGTCGTCAAGGTGTTGAGTTACCTCATAGGCATCACTGGGGTACTCTCGGCGATCCGGCATGCTGGTTTGGTTTACTCGCTCGGCTTTTTTTTGCTTTGCAGCGTCTCAGTATTTTTCGAATATCGGCGCAAGTTTCTCATCCCTCGCCGTCTGCTCACACTAGCTACATTGTTGCTTTTGGTCGTCAGCTTTATGAGGATGAGCCTCCAGAACTTCGTGCAGCCCACTGTGGAGGCGCTTATGATCCTCCTCGCCATAAAGTTTCTGGAAGAAAAGAAGTTCAGGGACTATATGCAGATCTACGTGCTTTCGGTCTTTCTACTCGCGGGATCGGCATTACTATCTCTAAACATCTTATTCCTTGCCTATTTCTTCGTACTACTTTTTCTACTTGCGGCAGCCATGGTACTGCTCACATATTACGCGGAGGACCATGCCATGAAACTCCCACTTTCCACAACACGGGATATCGTGCTGAAGTCGCTTTTCATCCCGCTAGCGTCCATCCCCCTCGCAATCGTATTGTTTGTACTTCTCCCTCGGACGAGCTATCCAGTGTTTAATATCCTGGAAAGGGGAGGGGGGGTATCGACGGGATTTAGTGACACCGTTGGACTCGGTAAGGTCTCGTCTATACAGGAGGACTCAACCGTCATCATGCGTGTTGAAATGGAAAAGGTGGATGACTCCTTGCTGTATTGGAGAGGCGTCGTACTCGATCTTTTTGACGGGGAGTCATGGAAACGCACCAGCCACGGGCAGGCGGGGCGTATCTATCCATTGAGCACAGCGAGCCGCAGAGTTGCGCAGACAGTGTACCTCGAACCGTACGGAAACAGGTATATCTTCGCACTTGACAAGCCGCTATCAATCCATTTACCGGGCTTAAGAAAATTTAGCAACCTCACTTATGTACTGAACGACACGATTACCAGGAAGCTAAAATATGATGCAATCTCCGTGCTGTCAGATACCCTTCCGGAAAACAATATAGACCTCAACGTTTATCTTCAGGTACCGAAAAAAGGAATGGAGAAGATAAGGGAGCTGACAAAAAGATTGGAAACCAGTGGAAGCAGGGAAGATAACGCTGCGGCCATCCTCCATTTCCTGAGAGATGGAGAATACAAATATTCGCTCACCAATCTTCCTGTGTCCAACGCCCCACTCGATGATTTTCTGTTTCAGCACAAATACGGGAACTGTGAATATTTCGCGTCTGCCATGGCTGTCATGCTTCGGCTATCAGGTATTCCTTCGAGGCTTGTCGGCGGATACCGTGGAGGCTACTATAACGAAACGGGTGGCTACTACATGATACCGCAGCAGAATGCCCACATATGGATTGAAGCGTATTTTAATAATACGGGGTGGGTGCGAATGGATCCTACACCGGTGGACCAAGAGAACTATGTATCTTCTTTCAGAAGGGGCCTGCTTTTCAGGCTCAGGCTTTTTTTCGATACGATTGATTATTATTGGAGCGCAGCTGTTATCAATTACGACCTCGAAAAACAATTCTCGATGATCAATAGTTTGCGTGAAAGCTTCCGTGGTTTACGGTTAGATGAGTCATTTAACAGGATCAGAGCGGCATTAAAGTTCCTTATAGTATGCCTTGGCGTCGGCTCCCTGTTCTTTATGTTGAATCTCCTGAGAAAAGCGCGAAAATCGGTCGAGGAAAAGTTGCTTGCCACTTTCCTGGGTAAGATTAAGAGACGAGGCTATATCAAGTCCAAATCTCAGGGGCTCGAAGAATTCGTTGCCCAGGTTAAAGAAGACGCTCTCCGTGAACGCGCCAGGAATTTTGTGGAAAAATTCGAGGGATACTATTACCGAGATCGAAGGCTAACGAGAGACGAAGCGCACCGCTTGAAAAAGTTGCTCAATGAGCTTTGAGATTTTAGGGATTCTAGTAATTCGTAGGAATTGTCTACCGCGCTACTCTTCGATTATGAAAATGTTTTAAAGAGAAACCAGGAGGTCCTGAATCTGTCAAATCAGGAGATTGAAAAGATCCCGGATAACTTATGCTTGCTGAGTAGCCATCAAATAATATATTTTTTGTGGCGTCCCCGCCTTCAGACTCCAAAGATGATCATTTATTGGAATTGGCCGTTGCTTCAGGAGTTAACGTAATCATGACCAACAACATATCGGATTTTAAGGGTTCCGATACATTTGGAATAAGGCCGATAACACCTAAAGAATTATTGGAGGACATCGTATGAGCGCCTTAAGTCTGCGTTTGCCTGGGTCGATTCACAGGCACATCAAGGAAATTGCAAAAAAGGAAGTGGTCTCCATCAACCAATTTATTTCATCTGCGGTTACAGAAAAGATTTCCGCCTTAATGACGGAAGACTATTTGGAGAGCCGAGCGATGAATGCGAGCAGGGAAGACTTCAAGAAGATATTGGCAAAGGTTCCTGGCAGGAAACTGCTACCCGGCGATGAGTTATAGCAGCTCTAACTAGTCGCTCCACGCCGAATACTACGCATTGTGTGAGTTCATCATTGTAATTTTGCAGGAAATAATACCCATTTATTTTAGCAAAGAAAAGGACCATGATTGTTACTCTACACATAAGTTTACCGGCGTTGGAAGCATAAAATTACCGGAAAAGCAACTTTAACGTACTCCCTTTTTTGCTACCGACGGTCAAGAACTGACTCACCCCTCGCAGGATTCGTGACCCACCTGACCGGTGCTGATTGAATATCAGCGCACCGGTTTACTGACCCACCCCTAAGTTTTCACCCCGACCACCATGCCATTTTATCTCAATGCGCCGTAAGACCCCGGCCGTGAGGCCGGGGATATAAGGCGCTGGTTGTGAAGAAAACAAAGAATTGCTATTTTCACGATACATTGACAGTTGTTCACCTTCCTGATATAATTACCACCATGACTGATCGAGCAAAGGAGCCCGATGTACAAGCCATGACAGTCGTTGGTAAAGCATTGGTAACGGACGACAGCACCGCTCTGTCGCTCGGGCTACTTGGTTTTTCCGCAACGAAGCTTTGGAACACCGCTGTGTGGCATACCAGGAACGTCTGGATGGCCACAGGGAAAATACTCACCTACCCTGAGCTTGATATCGCTCTTAAACAAGAGCATCCGCTCTGGTATCGCCGGCTGCACTCCCAAAGCTCTCAGGCAATCCTGGAAGAGCTTCGGCAGTCCTATCAATCATGGTTTGCGCTCCGTAAGAAAGGCGATAGGAAAGCCAACCCCCCTGGTTTCAGACGAAAAGCCGATCTGTCAACGGTGACATTCAAACAAACCGCCGTCACGTGGAATGAGCGTACCTCCACGGTGCGCCTCAGCATCCCGAAGGACATCTACGGAAAACAATTTCTCTTTCTGAAGCTCCGCCTTCCTAACGGCACCCGTCTTACCGAGGACAATGTCCAGATAGGCCGTCTGGTACATGATAAAGGCATGTGGTTTGTCCACCTGGTCTATATAATAACGCTCCCCGTATTGAAAGGAGAAGGGGAAACGATGGCAACCGATCTTGGGTATGAAGGATATGGCCGCCACAGCATGCACGGATGGAAGCACCTCCCTTTGGTCAGGTGGTGAGTTGGCCGCTCTTGAGCGGTACTTTGAAATGCAAAAGTCAAAGACGACCGACAGCAAGTCCCGGAAATCAGGTGCGTTGAACCAGAAACGGTCTCGTCAGCGTTCCCACCTGCTCCACAGCTTTACCAAATCTCTTGTCCGCGATGCAGAAAGAAGCTCGCGGTGTCTCCACGATCATCGTGGGGGACCTGAAGGACATCAGAGAAGGCAAAGATTGGGGAAAGAGCGGAAACCAGCAGTTCCATAAATGGCCGTTTGACCGGATCGTCAGGATGCTTACATACAAAGCCAGACTCAAAGGCATCCGCGTTGTAGAAGAAAAGGAGCACTACA
Organism: Nitrospirota bacterium; assembly: GCA_963845065.1. Lineage (GTDB taxonomy): Bacteria > Nitrospirota > UBA9217 > UBA9217 > UBA9217 > JAJYKN01. Next base: position 5,673 of record CAWJQQ010000010.1, on the reverse strand, counting down.
CGAGCCAGACCTGCTGTGTATGCAACACAAGGGATAAGGCCAGCCGTGTGCATCGTGGCCTCTACGTTTGCAAGCATTGCGGCGCCGTAATCCATGCTGACGTGAACGGAGCAATCAACATTCTTAAAAAGTATCTCCCGGAACACAAAGGTGTCTCCTGGAGTAGTGGCTGTTTGGCACAGCCTTCGGTCAACCGGTTCGCCTGGAGAAATACCAGGCCAGCAGCATCAGCCCATGAATCGGGGACGTGACAAACATCTCTGCTACATCCGAAAACAGAATCAGCAGTGGCTCTCAGTAGTAGGAGAGCCTGATTCGGGAATCCACATCCGTGAGGCCGCGGAGGATGTCAATTAGAATATTCGGATTTATTGATTGATAACCCGAAATTCCTGATCCGATAGGTGTCTAAGTCGCTGGTTGCAAGGTCACACCAGTTCACCGACTCTCGGCTAGTTATGGGTTTTTTCGCTCCAATTGTTTTTTAAAAAAATCTGAAAATTCTCTTGGAGAAAGAACCTTGACTCCTTTGCGTAGCTTCAGAGGAAAGTGCAGCTTATTTCCTGTGACGAGGCAAGTTACCCTACCGGCAAGAGCGACCTCCAGAAAGGGGGCGTCATCAATATCGGGTAAGGATTGGACCAATGGATTGGAAGCAATCGTACGACCATGATACTCAATATAGTCAAGAAGAACCGCTACCTTATCCTCGTCGAACTTGAATTTAGGGCGCTGCAAAACTTCATTATATTCAGTTAGGATGCGCGCATCGAAACAAAGCACCAATTCGCCTGACGAAACCATGCGCACGATTTCACCACATACACCGCTTGGCGTTAATAGTCCAGTAACAAGGACATTAGTATCAAGGACGATGTTCATCGCGGACGTTTCTTTCGGACAGCCTTGATTTCTGCGTCAATTTCGTCCATCGTTATTCGATCGGTCCCTTTTTCTACTGAGCGTCGCTGAAGACTTGCCACCGCCTTGATAGCCCTTACCTGGCGAAACGCCGAAAGTGACTCTTCTACATTCGACTCGTTTACCGCAGCCAAAATGGCTACCGGTCGCCCGTTACTAGTGATTATCATTTCACGTTCTTCTGGAAGCATTTTCCAAACACGAGCTGATTGACCTCGCAAATCGCGCACACTGAGAAATTTCATATATTTTGTCCTCCATTGTGTACCTAATAGTGTACACAATTGTCACTCATTGTCAAGTTAAATTAGTAATTTGACGTTTGGAATGAGATGTCAACCGACGTTAAGATAATCAAGAGGATTTGCAGGACAAATCAAGTAAATAATCCGAATTTAAACTGTTCAAACGGTTGCGATAAATTGCAAAATCAAACAGTAAATCCGAATACCCTTTATTTCATCTTTCGTTTTTTCCAGCCCAAGAGCACAATCGATTTCATTCTATTGAGTGCTCTTGGGGGGATCATGGACAAGAGGTGTGAAAACTGTCATGCAACATTCCAGACACATCCGGCGGTACGAAATCATCGATATTTCGGAAAGCTAGGATGCCAGAAGGAACGGAAGAGACTGTGGCAAAGACACAAACTGGCAATAGGCAGCGTGTATCGGGAGGAACAAGCTGATGCCAAGAGGCAGTGGCGCGTGAACAACAGCGATTACTGGAGGAAGTACCGGGAGAGCCATCCCGCCTATGTGGAGCGCAACCGGGAACAGCAGCGAGAGCGGAACCATAAGAGGCCCCGGAGCGGGACAGTCCCGTGCACCCGATCATTGCAAAGATGGACGCGCTGATCGTCGAAATCGGTGTTCTTTCAAGAGATTCCCCTCCTGGGATTTCCGTCACCCCCTGAGAGAATAAAAATCGTTGATTGCAAAGATATGACATGCGGCCTTTTCTACCGGATTAGGCTATTGTTCCACCCGAGAAATGGAGCACGACGCCAGAAATGCCTCGCTCTTCTTCAAAGTCATCGATGGCCGCTATTGCAAAGGAACCACTCTTCTCACTACAAACATAGCGTTTAAGGATCTTGGTGACTATCTGGGTGATCCCGTCGTCACCACCGCTATAGTGGATTGCATGGTGCATCACTCGATTATCATCAATATCGAGGTAATAAGGCACATTACCTGTACCAGTGGGTCATAAAACCGGTGCGTCTATCTGATAAAAACTCAAAGCACGCAACTTGGAGGTGGGTCAGCTTTTAGCCGTTGAGTGGGTCAGATCCAAACCGGTAGTGGCACCCTTTTTATCATTTTAACCGGTACAGTGGAACCATAGGATTGCCGTAAGTGCAGAATGGAAGCATAAGCTTGCCGGAAGTGCAATGCAGATTCGGCGAAATTGTCGCTGAAAATCCTCTTCTTGACATGCTTTACTTTTTATGATAAATGTAAAGCAGACAGAAAGAGGCACATTAATGCAGACTACAACAGTACGGCTTAGTTCGAAAAACCAAATTGTACTTCCTCGGGAAGCCAGGGAAGCGATGCACCTCAAAGGGCGGGATGAGCTCCTCGTCGTTGTAAAGAACAATGTTACTATTATCATGCCGAAACCAGAGAGTTATCAGGCTGCTCTCTCGGGCATAGGAAAGGGGATCTATCCGAAATCCCATCTTAAAAAGGAACGCGGATCTTGGTAGCGCCGCACTCGCTCGAGGGGTTTCTGAAAAGCCACTCTCTAGTTTTTCTTGATACTAGCGTCTTCATCTATCTTATAGAAGAACATCCCCGTTATTTGCCCTTCTGTAAAACGCTTTTCGGTCGTATCGATGCCGGTAAGACGCAGGCGGCGACATCAACACTGAGTCTTCTCAAAGTTTTGGTACAGCCTTACCGTCAAAAAAACGAAGAACTTGTCATGAAATTCTATGCTTTATTGACAAGCTATCCGCATCTCACGTGGGTTCCTATGACACTGAATGTCGCCGACCAAGCAGCCAAGCTCCGCGCAGAACATCGCTTAAAGACACCTGATTCTATTCAGGCTGCCTCAGCAATCGTTTGTAGTGCTACCGGCTTTATCTGTAATGATAAGGGATTTGAAAATGTGATAGACTTTGAAAGTCTTATAATGGACGATTTTTGCGTCTGAAGGGGGGACAACGTTTATGGAAGAAAATAAATATAGATTAGAATTCACAGCACAATGGGCGCCCCTGGGTTCTACTATAAAAAAACCATCTACTCGTACAATAAGATTACCATACCACGATTATACGTGGCATGTATGATCAAAGGGACGAATAATTTGTATCAACGTGGATCGTCAGATCTGAGTGCAGCAGAATGTCGCGCTCTTGCAGGTTAGCGACGACCATTGCGGCTTTAGTTGAGGCAAATCTGACAGCTAATGTTTCTACCTTTTGTGAGCTAATACTTCAACCGCCTTCTGAACGACAGATTCAAGAACTTGATACGCCTATTACAATAAAGACGGATATACAGGGGCAGGATATGCCAGCCTTTTCATAAAGTTGTCAAAAGGTGATATAGGAGCATCACACTTTATAAATCTTACTCTTTATGAATGTCGCGCAATGGCGACTATGCTAATCACTGCTGCAGAATTAGCTGAGGCCTAATTTCATTTCACATATCACGATTCCTATAACTATTTCATGCTCAGGTCTTGTTGTTTTAGAGGCGTTCAGGGCGTTAGAGACCATCGTTTAGCGTATTGGGATGCCCTTATATGGGCCACAGTAAAAATGAACCAGATCTCGACATTTCTTAGCGAGGATTTTTCACGTGATTCTATTCTTGAAGGTGTGCATTTTTAAAATCCTTTTAAGAGTAGCCAGCGTGAAGTGCATATCCATGTTAATCTATTTTAAATGAGGATAAAAATGACACTGAATAATAACCAATTATGGTTAAAACTATGCCAGATAGAAGATCAAGCGCGGACAATGGCTGCAGGGCGAACAAATATTCATCGATACGTTACGCAATCTGGTTCTGACGCCAAATGCCACTTAAACAGGATACTAGGGAAAAAAGAAAATGCCAAATTTAAAACGTATAGCCTGAAAGAGAGGGAGAAGGCCATTATAGAAATTGAAAAGCCTGATTTTTTATCGACACTCGTTGAAAAGTATGTAAAGGAAGCAACCACTCCCGAGTCTCAAATGGCACATTTAAGAGCACTGGCGATTGCGAAAGGTGAACCGGTCCAATATCCAAAAGAACTCCTAGACCAAATAAAGAATACTCTGTCTCCTAAAATCGAAAATCTCTGGAAACAATTAGAGGATTTGGGGATAGTGGTTCACGAACTGGTTGATGAAGGTCAAGGGGTTGTAGGATTTAAAATAAGCACTCCCATAAGTACGTACTTGTCGTTTGCAAAACCTCGCGAAATCCTCAATATTGCAAAACACGATATCGAACTGTCAAAAAAAAGCAAATGCCCATTTTGCAAAACTCCCTTTAATATAGCTGAGCAAAATAGTGGCGGAATTGGATTCTGCAATAAATGCGATGCTATGTATTTATCAATTCCTGGAAATTTACGGCTAGAGCGTGACCTAAATAAATCAAAAATGTTTGATACCGCACTTAAAATCCTTTTAACCTGGGATGATTCATACGAATACGATCGTGCAATGGGACTATCTTGGATTAAGCGTCCTAGCGAAGACTCCGTCCCTGATGTAAACATAGCGCAATTCAGGAATGACGTTGAACAAATCATAGGACCGGACATATCTAATCCGCAATTAACGATTGAGGTTCCCAGGTTACAGGATATCGATGACGATGAACACTTTATAACTGCCAGTTGCGATGTATGCGCATACAGAAGTATCGTTCATGATAACTCAAATTATATAATTGGTCTTGAAGACAGCGGTAATTTTTATGAAGAAGGGATATGCACGTTTCCTTCAATGGGTAAAGATATATTTGAAGAAGGTTTTTTAGAGCTAAAGCCGGAACAAATGCGCGGTTATAGAGACAATGATGAAGGAATCATCTGGAATAAATTCATGAAAATACTATTGGAGCAATTGTACTTCATAGGAGGTCTTGAGTCTAAGGCGTGTTTCCCAGAGCATAAGAATGAATTTCATGGACCTATTTGCCCGAGATTCATCTTTAATCATGATGCATTTGATTTAGATAAACAGGGGGGGTATCTTAAACTGTCTGGAAAAGAAAAAGCTGTATTTGGTTTAAAAGAACTTAAGCCATCAACGAGTAAAATTTAATTTTTAAGAAGGAGGCGACTATTCATGGCAACTAATCAAGAAAGCAATAATGAATCACGGGATGAGAGCGGGGATTAGAACCGAACCATACCTATACAATACATATATAATTATTTTCAAACATTTATAGATTTACTCTGAGCGAAAACTTACTAATTGGAAGCATAAACCCGCCGCAGCGGTAAACCTATGGTTTCAGTCACAAAGATGACGATACATACTGTGACTTTACCCATAAGCTCGCCGGCACTGGAAGCATAAGATTGCGGGAAAAACCGCTTTAACGTACGCCTTATTTATCATTTTCCCTGCCTTTTCCTACCACCGTGGAAGCATAAGATTGCCGAAAGTCCAAATTGGAACCATAAGCCTGCCGAAAGTACAATGATTTAAAAATTAATTAAAAATGACCGGCTAAGTATTTTTTGGCTTGTAATATATCGAATACCGGTATACAATATAAATTA
>CAWJQQ010000009.1:0-1297630 GCA_963845065.1 Nitrospirota bacterium | reverse complement strand
GTTGATTGTTGTGATGACCACGCCCACCATTACCAAGTGATAGGCTAAGATCGTGAAAGTCCTTTATCCCGGCACTTCCACATGCTGAGCGCGGCACGCCAAATGAGCTGTAACGAACAAATACATTGTTCATCTGTATGAGAGAAACTCACCGATGAAAGCTATGACACTATGATGCTGACAGGAGACCTGCGTCTTGTGCAAAGAAAATAAAAAGACCCGGCCAGAAATACTTGGCCAGATCTCGTCTTGCAGCAGCACCACAGAAGATGAGAACTGCCACATCCTCAATATCTTTACCGCCTTCATTGTAGTCGGTGCTAACGCTATCATGACCACTGATAACGCATTGAGATGTCGGCCAGTTAATCGAAATAGGAAAAAAGCAGAGAAGGAAAGCCGGCGTCATTATCATCGGCGTCACCGTGCTAACGTTCAGAAATTGGGCAAGCGCGATTCCTACTGACGCATAAATCGTAGATTTGAGCAACAATAGCGCCTTTTCCACTGGCCTATCACTGAATCCCTAGGCCAGTTTTCTGAATATTCAATTCTTTATGACCACTCTGTAATTCCCCTCCAGTGGCATTACGCGTCCACCTCGCCTGCCCGGGTTTTCGTTTCCGACTTTGCCAGATAGTCGATGAATGATTTGAGCAGTACAGTCCCCTCTTCCGAGAGATCGGAAAACTCCACACCGATATCGTAGCGCTCCTCACTATGCTCTTCATACATGCGAGTCGAAGCAACCCTTCCGTTAAAATGCACAAAATTATTGTCATGGAGAGCGAGTTCCATTGGGATGATACTTTGCAATGCAAGGTTCACATCAGTCTGGATCAGGACACCGCACAGGCTGACATCCTTAACTTTGAACTGAGCTGGATAACTCAATATCTTCTCGCCGGGGGTATGAATAACGAACCGTATATCAATCCTGCGATCGGATTCTGAAGTCGAGGACATTTTTTTAACTAGTTCGATCGATTTAAAAAATTCCGCTATCTGACTCGATGAACTCTCCTTGAATCTCATCCCTGCCGTGTAGATCATGACCCGTTCGCCGGTGATCTTTTCCTCAATTCCACTTAATTCCGACCGCACCACGATGCACTTCAAATCGAAACTTCTTACTTTGTCTCCCAGCTTGAGCAAGTATTCCCTGCCTGGGTTGAGTCTACGATCAACCCGCAGGGATACTCCACCGAGGCTTACATCAATGATTTCCACTTTATCAGCCAAGCTCATTTTCCCGTTTACGTCCACCAATTCCAGCCTGTATCTCTTATACCGCCTTTTATCCTGCTGCATACCAGGGACCCCTCTAAAGCACATACAACCATAATTGTATTAAATTAGCTGAATAATATCACGCACAGGTATATTATTGTACGTCTGTTTATTCGATACCTACTCATTTTCGCGGAAATACTGAACTGGGTCAAAAATAGTCTAAGACTATAATATGAATTATAATTGAAATTCACAATAAGATAAAGAACAAAAGAGGAGTATTTTTTGGAGAATTGCTTTAGCTGGTCCTCCCTTATTTCAGGGGAGTATTATCATAAGGATAAAGCTATCGTTTAGACAGTTTCATAAGACAGTTACCTGTCATCAGGGTTTACGGACTAGTAAGGTCACTTGCATTAAGTGCCATTTTCAAAAAAAAGAGCGGCCATTTCTCTTGCTTCATCTACACTGGTGCTGGTTTGGACTTTGGATGCCAGGTGGTGCCCGAATTTATAATTTTGGGCAAAATAATGGGTGAATTCTTTAAGCCTGCCCAGTCGGTATTCAGGCCGGAAAAGCTCGTTAAGGTGATTGATAAAGTTGTTATAAACCGTCGGCAAAGACACTATTGGTTTCGCAATTGTGCAGCCGCATAAGTCTCTGGCTATTTCCGCAAAAAGCCAAGGTTGTGTCGCTGCCCCACGTCCGAGCATAAGACCGTCGGCGCCGGAGATGCGCAGACAATTTTCCGCATCTTGGACCGAGAATATCCCACCATTGGCGACAACGGGGATATGAAGCCATTCCTTAATTTTAGCAATACATTCCCATCGCGGCTTTCTGGCAAAGGATTCCTTTTTGAGCCGGGCGTGGACCGAGATCATGTCAATGCCCTCATCTTCAAGCATGGTGCAGAATGTCTTTAATTTATTGTCGTTGAGTTCGATGCCGATTCGGATTTTTGCGGTGAGCGGAAGTGTGGTACGTTTTCTTGCCTCCGCAACGATGCTGCGGACATTTTCCGGTTGTTCCATCAGCCTGATGCCGGCACCGATTTTGCTGACTGTGGGAGCCGGGCAGCCCATGTTCAAATCAACAGCATCGGCCTTCAGTTTATGAAGTACATCTATGGCCGCGGCTATCTCTCTGGCCGTGGAAATCAATAGCTGATAGGAAAGCGGTTTTTCCGATGCAATCCTGATAAGGTATGGGGATACCCGAGCGCATTCGGTGGGCAGTCTTTTTGCTGAGAGCATTTCCGTTGATAAAAGGCCGACTCCGCCAAAGTCGAAAATAATCTGTCGCAAAGCGCTATGAGAAAGGCCTGCCATTGGTGCCAGCAGCAGGGGTGGGCTGATCTGAAGATTCCGAATGTTAATTTTTTGGCGAAGAGCTTGCATTCTGATTTAGTAAGTGTTCAAACCTATTTAATTTACCTAGATAAATAGGTTGGTTCGGAAATGTTGCTTTATGGAATTGACTGTATTCATAATTTGGTTTGCGTGCCTTATACTGACGGTTTATATCTTGTCCACGGTCATGATAACAAACGTACCGCATTTGTCAACAGTTGTCGTTGTTATTGGTCTTTTGCTATGGGACAATTCGGTTGCGGCCAGCCGTCGTTAAGAACTCGTAGATTTGGCGATAAAGTCTCTATCGGCACCAATTCGGACGATATTCTGATAGCATTCCCTAAAGATAAAGAACCAGATGGTAGCAATCTAGCCCAACCATTCCCTTTCCTTTTATCGTTGCTTCTGAGTAGTATGATTATATCTGTGTACTTCCTACAAATATCATTGTATACTGACCACTCTAAGATTAAAAAGTAGGGAGATCTTTCACCGAGCTGGCAAAACCGTTAACTACTAGCGAAAAGAATCCAAGCAGGAGTGCCGGGTTTCAATTCATATTAATATTCTTAATGGCTTACTTGATGACTATACCAAACTCCATTTTCTAAAAGCGTCGGAAGGAAATTGCAAAAAATAACCTAAAAAAATACGAGAGCGCAAAGTTGATAAAAACACAATAAAATCCGTGGGGGATATGTACAGTTTATAGAAGACGAAGATGTCTCATTGAAGCAGCTGGCAGATACAAAACAAACAGCGACTCTGGTATAAGGGAGGTGATGATTATGGCCGCTTCACGACAAGGAGCTAAGAAGGAAGTAAAAAAACCGAAGAGCAAGAAGAAATAACCTCTTCATAGTTTATAGTTGTTGATTGACAATCAATCTGCATTAAAGGAAGGGATATATATGGCAACACCAATGACGAAATCGCAATTAATAGCAAAACTTGCAGAAAACGCCTCGCTTACAAAAAAGGCGGCTTCCGACATCCTAGCTTTTATCGCGGAGGTCGCCTATAAGGAAGCTAAGAATAGTTTCACACTGCCCGGGCTCGGCAAGCTCGTGCTCGTACAGCGCAAAGCGCGTTTGGGTAGAAATCCTGCAACCGGTGAAACCATCAAAATAAAAGCAAAAAAAGTCGTCAAGTTTCGGGTTGCCAAAGCGGCAAAAGACGCGATCCTCGGCGCGAAGTAATCGATCGTCAACAGGACCAGGCCCACTCAAAACACGAGTGGGCTTTTTTGTATAGGGCACTTCTGTAATCTGGTTCTTTTAAACGTACCGTTGAGCCTATCAAGGGAGAATATTGGTATTTGGAAATGTACTCAGCAACGATTTCTATTTAACCTGCTTATTGTACTGAACATTGACTTCATAAGCGATGCTGGCGTGTCCGAGGTTATGGTTCGTGCCACGGCAAAAAAGCTTTCCCTTGATGGACTTCTTGTGTGATTTAGCAAGACCTGCGACGACTGGGGCCAGATCAAAACCGCCGTCCATACACCCATCCTCCATACATTTTAGATGGAAACCGGCGTAGTCAGCGGGTGAGAAACAAAGGGTGCGCTTCATTAAAACAGCATCCAAACCAATTCTGTAATACGTCATGCGAAATTCGATGCTTGAAAGACTTGAATAACGCTCTGAAACGAGGCCGGTTGCAACCAATGCGGCCCGTTCCAGTTCCTGCTTTTCTTTATAACGCTGTCTGTATCGCATTTGTCTCCTTCCGCCTTTCGTTCAAAAAAGCAAAAACCTAAATCGCGATGGAATCTTTTTTTTGATCAATCGCTCACATGAAGCAATCGATGAAAGCAATGAAAAAAAACAGGCCCTGAGGAATGCTCAGGGCCTGTGAATGTTTAAGCGTTCGCTTATAACTTTACAACATTGGATGCCTTGGGGCCTTTGGGTGAGTCGACGACGTCGAACTGCACCGACTGGCCTTCAGCCAACGACTTGAAGCCGCTGTCTTGAATGTCGCCAAAATGAACGAACACATCGCCGCCCTTTTCACGGGTAATGAATCCAAAGCCTTTGGAATCATTGAACCACTTTACTGTACCTGTCTCCATGATGAGCTACCTCCTTCTAGTGAATTGAAGCGACGGAAAAGGACAAAAAAAAATCCGCAAAGTCTATCTGTCTTTGCGGTTTCCCTACAAGAACATCCGGAACTTCTAAGTGTTATCATGCCACTTCCGCTTCTAAATGTCAAGGTTTATTATATGATTCTCATAAATAATTACTAGAGCTGCGACCAACTGGTTTAAAGTGTACCCTGCATTTAATGTGATTTCCCGAAGTACTTAACGCCGCCAGCTGAGTATGTAAGGTCTCAATAATTAAAGTCGTCAGACACAGAATCCCAATGACGGTACTTGTGAACGAAAATATAAACATTGGCCTACGCCATGCCTGAAAGCAGGGGGTTCTAATGGCAGTACCGGCAAATGCGCTTCGGCAACAAACTTAAGTTGCCGGTGTTGATTGTCGTTGATCAGTTAACGGGCAAGCAACTTCGTCTCAGACCCACAGGCCAAAGCTGATAGATGGAATTTTATCATTCGCTACCTGATATTGCAATCTCGACATTACCCTTTCTAAGAGCGGGTAAGCATCCGGCCAGACTTAATCAGTCCGGTAATGTGACAAAGATTTTGCAAGGTGACTTTCTCACCGGAACCTCATATCTTTGGTTTTCAAAGAGTGTATGATAAATATCCAGCGATGATAGAAAAAACTGCATAGCAATTCATTCCCATGGCTAAAGCCAGGGATTTTTTGCTGCTAAAACGTCAGTAATTCTACAGCAGGTTCTGTTCACAAAAAGACAATAAAAATCTTTATGCTGTATTCCAGTGACAACTGCGTCATCGTCTGGTGACCTGTAAGATGCAGTTTAAAACTGTAGGTGAGGGCAAGGTTCTGCCCTTCAAATCGCCAATATCTTAATCCGCGATTTACCACACAGCAGTTAAAAACAACCAGTTGACAATGACCATGAAATGAATAAAATATTCCAAGAGCGACCTTCTTGAGCGCAGCAGGCATTCCACCAATTCCACTAAGAAGACGATCCGGTTGGCCTAATAATGGTCAGCCTCCTTTCTGCCTTAACATCATGGAGGAACGGCATGGACAGCAAGATACTCGATACTGCGTTGCGACACTTTACCGCTAACAATAGCGCATTCCTGAACGATTTGAAAGACCTTGTCCGCATCCCCAGCATCAGTTTTCCGGGTTTTGATCGCAAGCCGGTCAGGCGTTGTGCAGAAGCCGTGGCTGATCATTTAAAAATCATCGGGTTCAAGGATATCCGCATTCTGGAAGCGGGTTCCGGCAATCCTTCGGTATTCGCACAAAGGACTGACACGCCCGGCAAACCGACGATCCTGTTATATGCCCATTACGACGTTCAGCCGATCGGTCGGGAAGAACTCTGGACCACACCTCCGTTTGAACCTTCGGAACGTAATGGGAGGCTCTATGGTCGTGGATCTGCAGATGACAAGGGCGGTGTTGCAATGTATCTCGCGGCACTGGGTTCATATTTGAAATCGAGCGGCTCCTTACCCGTCAATGTCAAAGTCCTGATAGAAGGCGAGGAGGAAGTCGGCTCCTCGAATCTTTACGCGATTCTCGAAAATAGCCGGGCTCTTCTATCCGCTGATGCGGTGGTGATCGCCGACAGCGAGAACTTCGATAAAGGTGTACCGACGCTAACAGCATCGCTACGGGGCATTGTAACGGTAAGCGTTGAAGTTCGATCACTTGAATCGAGTGTGCACTCAGGTACGTGGGGTGGTCCCTTGCCAGATCCCGTGATTGCACTCTCCCGCATGATTGCAAGCCTCGTGGATGATGCCGGCAGGCCTGCTGTCCCGGGTCTCTTAGACGAGGTCCGAGCCTTATCTTCAACGGACAAGACAAATCTTGACTCCCTACCATTCAATGAGTTGGTGTATCGAAAACAATCAAAATTGCTGGACGGGGCAAAGATTATTGGCGGAGAAGGTTCTGTTTACGAAAAGATGTGGTACCGACCGTCGATCGCTGTAAATGCTATTGAGGCAAGCAGCCGTAAACAGGCTGCCAATATCATCAATGATGTGGCATGGGCGCGCATCGGCATCCGAATCGTACCCGACATGGACCCGGAAAAAACATTGGATTTATTCACCAGCTATCTGAAGAATCATGCGCCGTGGGGAGTTCAGGTCAGTGTACAACCTGAGTCGCCATCGCAGTGGTGGAAAACCGACACGACTGGCCGTGTGTTCGAAGCCGCGCTGCGCGCTCTCGAAAAAGGATACGGAAGGAAGCCCGTGATAGCCGGGGCAGGTGGCTCAATCCCCTTCGTCCAGAAGATTACCGAAGCGCTCGGCGGTGTACCGGCCCTGCTCTTCGGAGTTGGCGACCCATTCACAGCGGCACACTCGGAGAATGAAAGCCTTTTAATCTCGGACTGGGAAAAAGGCTGCATCAGCATCATAAATTTGTTAGCCGACTTGAGCGAACAGAATGGTTGACAAGCGCTCTTCGCCATGGTTTAATGAGAAGAACTTCGTCTGGGAGGACGTTATCGGATGTCCGAAAAAAAACAAGTGCTTATAATCTGCCGAACAGCTGCCGGTCAGATGTACCTCGGCGTTCTCTTGAACCGGATCTGGTATTCCCCTGTTCTTGCAAAAACGCCTAATGAAGGACTTAGCCTCGCGCAGAGCACACCGTTCGCAATGATTCTCTACGACGGTGACTTTGCAGCAACCGAACTTGAGCCTGCTGTAACCCTTTTAAGGACCGACCCCTCGACCAAGAACATACCGCTCGTTATATTCATGACGAACAACAACCAGGCAACCACCGAGACACTGCTCTCCCTGGGATGCTCGGCCATCCTGACAAAACCACTTGATCTTGCGATGGTATATGGAATACTGGCACGGTTGAGCGGCCAGCCAAGAATTACTCCACGCATACCCGTAAAATTGCGCGTAGAGATTGAAGAAGGAATGCCGGAAAAGGCCTTGACCTGCATTAACCTATCCGAGGGGGGATTATATCTTCGAACGCTAGAGCCTTTGCCGGAAGGCAGGATCCTTCATATTAAGTTTACACTGCCTCATGATACGATACCCATCGAAGTGGCTGCCGAAGTTGTCAGGACATTAAGTCTTGGAGCCCAGTTTGAAGCAGAACCCGGCATGGGTCTCCACTTTGTCGACATGTCGGAAGATACGCTGCTCCGAATCAGAAATTATGTTCAATGGGAGATGCTCGGCGACTTGGATTGGGAATCAACTATTTGATAATACCGTAAGATGTCAAAATCTACCATAAATAGTGAGAAAAACATAAAAAAATATTGATTTTCTCGCCACCCGCATTCCTTCTCCGGTTTGCATAAACAAACGCAGATGACTTTGCATTAGCCTTTGAGCTTATTCGACGGTATCAGTAGTTGTCCATATTTTCATCACATCCATCATAAGACGAGCACTGCTGTATTAAGCAGCCAATGCTAATTTAAGCGAAAGACGCTAGGACATGAGTGAACTTTATAACTGTGAGACGGATTTTTCGTCGATCGTCACCGGTATTTTTTTCTCGATATCTCGTAATGCCGCAGTAAGCGCATCACGCTGTTTCCCCGCAAGGTAGGTCTGAGTGAAGCTGTCACGGTTCTTTTCAAAATCACCCGGTTTTGCTTTGGGATTTTGCTGTTTATAAGCAATAGCCAGTTCGGCTTCCGATACCTGAACTCCATCCCGTATAAGATGTTCCATTTTTTGTCGCAGAAGCAGCTCGCGCTGGCTGGTTTCAAAGGCAGCAGGCGTCATATTGACGCGGTCGAGAATCCGCCCGTATACCCTTTTGTCAAACTTTCCATTTACGGAAAAAGCCGGCATTTTGACGATCGAATCTTGGAGCTCCTCATCGCTTACCTGCAACCCTAGTCGCTCTGCTTCTGAGATCAAAAGCCGGTTCACAATCAATTCTTGCAGTGCTTGGGACTTAAGACTCTTAGCAAAGGAGTCGTTGAATTTGTCTTTTAACAACTCTTTATAGTTATTATACATATTTTGATAGGCCCTGCTCACTTCCTCCGTGGTAATCACCGTATCGCCTACCTTGGCCGCCCTGGTGCCTCCCATATTGGATGGATACATCCCGAAAAAAAGAAAGGTCACGGTGATGAGCCCTACTATGACCCACATCATCCAACCCATATGCTTACGTATTTGTTCGAGCATGTGAAATTCCCCTTCCTAAACGATTATTAGTAAATTCATGAAGTCTTACTCTGATAGTTTTTTCTTCAGCAGCTGGTTTACCAGGTCAGGGTTTGCCTGGCCCCTGCTCACCTTCATCACCTGTCCTACAAAGAACCCGAATAGCTTCTCTTTCCCGGCCTTGTAATCAGCCGCCTGGCCCGGATTGGCACGGATCACATCAGCAATTATTTGAACGATAGCACCCGTGTCTGAGACCTGAACAAGACCTTTCTCTTGTACGACTTCAACCGCGTCCTTCCCCGACGTATACATCTCCTCGAACACAGTTTTTGCGATCTTGATGCTGATAACCCCGTCGTTAATCATCTTGATCATGCCAACAAGTTTGTCCGGTTTGATTGGGCATGAGTCGATTTCTTTGCCGTTTGTTTTGAGCAAACGCATCAGCTCGCCCATCATCCAGTTCGACACCGCTTTCGGTTGGCTCGAAAGCTTGACCGCTTCTTCGAAGTAGGCGGCCATGGCCCTGCTCTGGGTCAGCAGGTCTGCATCATATTCAGGGATGCCGTATTCTTTCACAAACCGAGCGCGTTTGGCGTCCGGGAGTTCAGGTATAGTTGCTGCGATAATCGAGACGGTTTCCTTAGATACGACAATTGGTACAAGATCGGGTTCGGGAAAATATCGGTAGTCATGGGCTTCCTCTTTGCTGCGCATTGAGAAGGTTGCACCTTTCGCAGAGTCGAAAAGACGCGTTTCCTGAACGACCCTGCCCCCTTCATCAAGGATTTGCGCCTGGCGTTTGATTTCATATTCTAGCGCCTTCTGGACGAACTTGAAAGAGTTGACGTTCTTTACTTCAGCCCTAATTCCGAATTCCTTGTCCCCTGCAAGCCGGATTGAGACATTAGCATCGCATCGAAAGTTCCCCTTCTCCATGTCAGCGTCGGACACCTCGATGTAGCGCAGGATGGACCGAAGCTTTTTGAGATACTCCGATGCCTCGTCCGCCGTATGGATGTCTGGCTCGGACACGATCTCCATGAGAGGCGTACCTGCCCTGTTCAGGTCCACAAGGCTTGAGCCGGTCTCAGTCTGATGTAAGTTTTTGCCTGCATCCTCTTCAAGATGGATGCGTGTGATGCCGATGCGCTTAATCTTACCGTCAACAATAATTTCCACATACCCATGCTCGCACAGTGGAAGTTCATACTGAGATATCTGGTAACCTTTGGGCAGATCTGGATAAAAATAATTCTTGCGAGCGAACCTACTATAGGGGCTAATCGTACAATGTGTGGCAATGCCGGTTTTGACGATGTACTCCACGGCCTTTTTGTTCAACACCGGCAGCACTCCCGGCATACCAATGCAAACAGGGCAGGTCCGTGTGTTCGCCTCTTCCCCAAACCGCGTCTCGCATCCGCAAAATATCTTAGTATTAGTCTGGAGTTGAGCATGTACCTCGAGTCCTATGACTGCCTCATATTTCATTATAAAAAGCCTCCAAAATACCATTAACTGCGAAGACGCAAAATAAACATTAAGAAACTACCTCTGGTTTCACTCGTATCTTGGCGACCTAACGATAGTGTATTCACCATTTAAAATTACACGTTACAATTTCGGTCTTCTTTTATGCCATCCCATCGATTGTTCATAAGCAAAGGCAGCATGAAGAATTGATTCCTCATCAAAGTGTTTTCCTAGAAGCTGAAGCCCGATGGGCATATTCTCTGATGTGAACCCACAGGGGATTGAGATCCCTGGAATACCAGCGAGGTTCACACTGATCGTGAATATGTCTGACAGATACATCTGGAGTGGGTCAGACGACTTTTCTCCGATTTTGAATGCCGCCGTAGGTGCTGTGGGCGTAGCGATTACATCCACGGTTTTGAAGGCCTCGTCAAAATCTCGTTTGATTAAAGTCCGAACTTGCTGTCCCTTTTTATAATAGGCGTCATAGTATCCGGCCGAAAGCGCATACGTGCCGAGCATAATCCTTCGCTTCACCTCAGGGCCGAATCCCTGTTCACGTGTTTTCATGTACATGTCCATCAGGTCCTTAGGCGCCGCGGCACGGAACCCGTATTTTACGCCATCGTAGCGCGCCAAGTTTGAGCTCGCCTCGGAAGTCGCGAGAATGTAGTAGGTCACCACCGCATAGTCTGTGTGGGGAAGCGAGACTTCTACCACTTTTGCACCTAGTCCTTCGAGCGTTTTTACCGCATCTTTGACCGCTTTTTCCACCTCGTAGTCCATTCCTTCAATGAAGTACTCTTTCGGCAGGCCAATTGTCATACCTTTGACATCTTTCCTAAGCGCCTTGGTAAAATCAGGGGTCGGGATATTAGCTGACGTTGAATCCATGGCATCATGGCCGGAAATAACGTTCAGAAGGAGCGCGACGTCTGTTACATCTTTAGTAATCGGGCCAATTTGATCCAGTGATGAAGCGAATGCCACAAGCCCATAACGGGAGACTCTACCGTAAGTGGGCTTGAGACCGACAACGCCACAACATGATGCGGGCTGTCGTATTGATCCGCCTGTGTCCGAACCGAGTGAGCCGATGCATTCTCCGGCAGCGACCGCTGCTGCAGAGCCGCCGCTCGATCCTCCGGGGATCCGTTCGAGATCCCAGGGATTTTTTGTTATGAAGAACCCCGAGTTCTCCGTTGAGGACCCCATGGCAAATTCATCCATGTTCGGCTTACCACATAGCACGTAGCCTGCCCGTTTAAGGTTACGGACAACAGTCGCATCATAGGGTGGTACAAAATTGTTGAGTATCTTCGAGGCGCAGGTCGTCCTGATGCCCTCCGTGCACATATTGTCTTTGACCGCGATCGGGATGCCGAGAAGAGGCGACGATATTTCTCCAGCCTTGATCCGTTTGTCCGCTTCTCGAGCCTGAACGCGTGCTATCTCATCCGTAATCGTAATATAGGCCTTGACTTTGTCGTCCACGGCCTTGATCCTTCCCAGGACCGATTCGGTTATCTCCTCTGACGTGGTCTCGCCTTTTATTAATTTGTCATGCAATTCATGAATCGTGAGACTGAAAAAGTCCATCAGGATAACTCCTTATTGCCAATTCTCCCGTATACCTCAATATTTTTTTGGCCTGGAAAAAGGCCGACATTAATTGAATTGGCATTCTCCATCATACTATAGACCTGTTGTTAGCATCCACGAAAATAATCTTGGGTTTAAAAGTTTTTAGTTCCTCTTCATTAAAATATTCGTAGCAGAAAACGATAACCTTATCTCCTTTTAGCCCTCTTCGCGCAGCGGGTCCATTCAGCACCATTTCACCAGATCCGCTTTTGCCCGGGATCACATAAGTCTCGAAACGCTCCCCATTATTCAGATTAGAGACGCTGACCTGTTCATAGGGCAGAATGCTCGCTGCCTCAAGTAGAAGCGGATCGACTGTCAGGCTTCCCTCATATTCGAGATTGGAATCAGTCACGGTCGCTCGGTGGATTTTTGATCGAAGCATCAGTCTGAACATGTATTAACCTCAATTTTCCAAACATGAGATAGATGAACGGCGTTTTCTGATACATTACGAGTTTAATATTCTGGAATTCTAAATTACTCGATGATCCTCGGCACCTTGTAGTGCCCTAACGCCTTATCCGGCGCATTTCCAATCGCCTTCTCTTGCGAAAGACTCTTAACTAATACATCGTCGCGCATGACATTATTAATGTCCAATACATGGGATGTCGGCTCAACACCTTTGGTGTCCAATTCACTCATTTTCTCGACATAGGTGAGAATATTGGAGAGTTGGTCCGTAAGCTTTTCTTTATCCTGTTCCGACAACTCCAGTCTCGCAAGCTTCGCCACATGTTCGACTTCCTGTTTCGTAATTATCATTACTTCGTATCCCCCTGTCTGCTACATACTGTCTGCTACATACTGTCTGCTGCCTACCGTCTATATCACTTCTAGATTCGCATATTTCACCGCAAGCGTCTTCATGCCATGCCCTGGGAAACTTACGCTGATTTTGAGATCATCCCCTGTCCCCTCGGATCGCTGCACCGTACCGAGACCGAACTTGGCGTGCCGTACCACAGCACCATTGTAGTACCGGCCTCCGGAGCTGGATTTTACAACCTGAGGAGCCACTGCTTGCTCTTCTTTTGTTTCATTTCGCACCGCACCATAGGAATCATTTTCCCGCGAGACTCGGTCCCGAAAGGAATGAGTCGATGTTGAATCGGTTCCCGTAAAATCCATAACCTCACGCGGGATCTCCTGAACAAAGCGTGACATCAGATTGGACTGCGGATAGCCGTAAAGCCTGCGTTCCGTGGCATGGGTAAGAACAAGGCGTTCCTTCGCCCGCGTTATCCCCACATAACAAAGTCGCCGCTCTTCTTCGAGTTCTTCTTCGCTCTCCACGGAACGGGAGTGTGGGAAAAGCCCTTCCTCCATGCCGGCAAGGAACACTACGGAAAATTCAAGGCCCTTGGCGTTATGCAATGTCATGAGCGTTACGAAGTCCGTTTGCCCACGACCATTTTCTGCAGCTGTTTGCTGCTCCAGATCGGTGATGAGAGCTACCTGGTCCAGGAACTCGGCAAGCGATGCTTCGCGGTTCAGTTCCTGAAAGTCCTCGGTGGCAGTCATGAGTTCATTCAAGTTTTCAAGCCTGATCCTCGACTCAACGGTCTTTTCCTGCTCAAGAGCAGCGCCATAACCACTCTCATGGATCACTCTCCTCACGAGATCTGTGACGGTTACCGTCCCGAGATCAGACCGCATCCGTTCCATCATGCCCGTAAAATCCCGGACCTTTTTTTTTGCAGACGTGGTGATATCAGCCATATCCGCATTCATCGCAACCTGGTATAGCATGATGCCTGCCTGTGCTGCCATGCGCTCCAACTTACTGATCGTCGTATCGCCAATGCCGCGCGAGGGTACATTAATGATCCGGCGCAGACTGACGATGTCCGCGGGATTTTGCAGCACTCGCAGGTAAGCTATTATGTCCTTGATCTCCTTGCGGTCATAAAAACGCAGACCGCCGAAAATCCGGTACGGGACGCCATGGTTGCGGAGGGCGTCTTCCAGGGCACGCGATTGAGCGTTAGTGCGGTACAGCACCGCGATCTGGCGAAGATTCCTGCCTTCATCAACCTCCTGTTGAATGGTCCGGCAAATGTACCGCGCTTCGTCCTTCTCGTCAAATGCTTTGTAACAAAGTATCTTATCACCACCTCGTTTTTGTGTCCAGAGCTCCTTTGGTTTCCTGCCGAGGTTGCGCGCCACGACCGCTCCAGCGGCGCCAAGAATATTCCGTGTCGAGCGGTAGTTCTGCTCAAGCTTGATCACTTTGGCTGCGGGGTAATCCTTCTCGAAGTTCAGGATGTTCGAGATGTCAGCTCCGCGAAACCGGTAGATGCTCTGATCATCATCGCCAACGACGCAGAGGTTGTTTCGCTGCGCCGTCAATAACCGGACTATACGATACTGCGCATGGTTCGTATCCTGGTACTCGTCTATCAGGATATGATGAAACACACCCTGATAATATCTGAGGATGTCCTGATGCTGCTCGAAAAGCTTTACCGTGAGCATCAGCAGGTCATCGAAATCAATACCGTTCGATTCTTTGAGCTTTTCCTGGTAAAGCAAGTACACGCGGGCAACGGCTTCCTCAAACCCAAAAAGGCTGCTCGTTTTTTCGTATTGCTCCGCATTAATAAGATTATTCTTCAGCGCGCTTATCCGCGCACTAACCGCCCGAGGCTGATACTGCTCACCGTCTATCCTCAAGTCAGCCATGCACGCCTTGATAAGTGAAGAACGGTCGGTCTCATCGTATATAACAAACGACCGTCCGTATCCCAATCGGTCGGCATGTTGCCGAAGTATCCGGACGCAGGCAGCGTGGTACGTGCTGATCCAGAGCCTGTTGAGCGGAACATCGATCATCCGTTCAACCCTTTCCCGCATCTCGTTCGCTGCCTTATTCGTAAAGGTTACAGCGAGAATATTGCTGGGATCTACGTTTCGTTCGCGAATCAAATGAGCGATTCTACACGTGATCACTCGCGTTTTGCCGCTACCCGCACCTGCCAGAATCAGAAGTGGTCCATCGCCAAACAATACTGCCTCGCGCTGCGGTGGGTTGAGATTTTCTAGATAGTCCATAATAAAATTATAATTCGGAATCTGAAAAGCAGAATAGACACCGTCCGGTTTAAATTTTGCATTGGCTAAGCCACAATCCGCAGTCGTTTTATTCCACCGTCACGCTTTTCGCCAGATTCCTCGGCTGATCAACATCCGCGCCGAGCAGCACTGCAATGTGGTATGCCAGGAGCTGAAGAGGAATGGACATGAGGATTGGCATAAGGAGTTGGCTCGTGGCCGGAATGGGGATAGCATGAGTGACCCGCTTTACAATCTCCGTATCGCCTTCCGTAATGATGGCAATCACGACCCCGCCCCGTGCCTTGACCTCCTCAATATTGGCCAGAATCTTGTCGTATACGCCGTTTTTCCCCGCAAGAACCATGACAGGCATTTTGTCGTCGATAAGAGCAATCGGTCCATGCTTCATTTCTCCTGCAGGATACCCCTCGGCGTGAATATAAGATATTTCTTTCAGCTTGAGCGCACCTTCGAGCGCTACGGGAAAATTCGGTCCTCTCCCGAGATAAAGGAAGTCGTTTACCTTGAAAAATCGTTTCGCTACTTGTTCAATCTGATCATTTGATTCAAGGCAGCGTTCGACGAGCGTAGGGATATGCACGAGGTCGTCAAGCCGCGCTTTTACTGTTTCGAGGGAAAGGGTGCCACGCAGGCTGCCAAAGAAAAGACCGAAAAGATAAAGCGCCGTAAGCTGGGCCGTAAATGCTTTGGTCGAAGCCACGCCGATTTCAGGGCCGGCATGGGTATAGATCACACCATCAGCATCGCGGCTAGCTGTCGAACCGACAACATTGCAGACGGCGATGACCGTGGCTCCTCGCTTCTTTGCCTCGCGCATAGCAGCCAGCGTGTCCGCGGTTTCCCCGGATTGGGTTATAGCTATAAGCAGGTCATCCTTGGTGACGAGCGGGTTGCGATAACGAAACTCCGAAGCAATATCGACTTCCGTCGAGATGGAGGCCAGTTCTTCGAACATATACTTGCCCACAAGCCCAGCGTGCCACGACGTGCCACAGGCAACAATGAATATTTTTTTGGTCGTGTTGAGCCGCTCATAGGCGGGGCCGATCTCTTCCAGGTGAATCGCACCTGTATTCTGGGAGAACCTGCCTCGAATTGTGTCCATTATGGCTCGGGGTTGCTCGTAGATTTCTTTCAGCATGAAATGGCGGTAGCCGCCTTTCTCGGCCATGACCGGGTTCCACATGACCTGTGTGACTTCTCGAGAAAGCTCGACACCCTTGAAGTCGGTGACCCGCACGCCTTCAGGTGAGAGGATCACCATTTCATCGTCGTTCAGGAACAGAACATCGCGTGTACGATGCAGAATGGCAGGGATATCCGAAGCAACAAAGAACTCGCCCTGACCAAGACCTACAACGAGCGGGCTTCCTTTACGTGCGCCCACAAGGACGTCGGGATTTCGCTCATCGATAACCGCGATGGCGTAAGCGCCCTCCAGATGTCGCGCCGCCTCGCGCACTGCATCTGCAAGCGGCATGTCTTTCTCCGCGATCTGGTCGATTAGATGAGCGATCACCTCCGTATCCGTCTCAGACCGAAACACGCAGCCCTTGGCTTCCAAGTCCTTCTTTAGTTTAGTATAATTCTCAATAATGCCGTTATGGACCACTACGATTTTGCCGGCACGGTGCGGGTGCGCGTTTTCTTCTGACGGCCTTCCGTGTGTTGCCCAGCGAACGTGCCCTACGCCGATCTTGCCTGTTAACGTTTCGCTACGGAGCACCGCCTCGAGGTTCTGGAGCTTGCCGACGGCCCTGCGGACGATAAATTGCCCGTTCTGCAGTACCGCTATTCCTGCCGAATCGTATCCGCGGTACTCGAGTTTCCTGAGGCCCTCAATAAGGATCGGGACAGCCGGTTCTTTTCCGATGTAACCGATAATTCCACACATGTTCCAAATACTCCACGGTAAAATGTATTATTTACTTTTTTTGTTTTAATTTTCTTCTGCGGTCCGCGAAGCCCTCGCGAATTTCCTGCGGAACACGGCTTATGGCGAGTGCGCCGGGAGGAACGTCGCGAGTGATCGTTGTTCCTGCGGCGATGAGCGCCCCTTCCCCGATCTTCACCGGTGCGACAAACTGTGTATCGCTGCCAACAAATACGTTATCTTCGATGACGGTCTGGTGTTTCTCGTATCCATCATAGTTGCAGGTGATGACACCTGCCCCGATGTTAACATCCACGCCGACAGTTGAGTCGCCGATATAGGCAAGGTGATTTGCCTTGCTCCCTTTACCTATTGCGGATTTTTTCACTTCGACAAAGTTCCCAATGTGCACCCCATCGCCAATCAGGGCACCCGGACGCAGGTGTGCAAAAGGCCCGATTACCGCACCTGTTGCGATGCTGCTTTCTTCAATGAGCGAGTAATCTTTTATTGTAACATGGCTGGCGATAACGCTATCAACTATTCGTGTGCCGGGGTAGATCATACAAGTATCGCCGATCTTCGTCCGGCCTTCTATCCTCACATTCGGATACAAAGTGACGTCATGGCCGATAGACACTTCACTCCCGATAAAGACAGTATCGGGGTCGAGCATAGTCACCCCTTCACTCATCCATCGTCGATTGGTCCTTTGCTTAATGATGTCCTCGGCGCGGCTTAAATCGTATCGAGAATTTACCCCCATTACTTCATCCGGATCGCTGCACAGCATCGCCGCAACTGTGCGCTTCTTTTTCCGTGCAAGTTCGATCGTGTCCGTAAGATAGTACTCGCCCTGAGCATTGTTCTTTCCCAGCGAGGAGAGAGAGGAAAGCAGGAACGCAGGGTCGAAACAGTAGATACCAGCATTTACTTCCTCGATCTTTTTCTGCGCCGCAGTGGCGTCCTTTTCTTCAACGACGCGCATGACACCGCTCTTACTACGCACTATCCTACCGTACCCGAATGGATTTTTTGTCCGAAAGGTCAGGAGCGTGATCGCAGCGTGCGATTTTTTATGGAGAGCCGTGACGTCTTTGAGCGTTCGACTCGTCAAAAGCGGTGTATCGGCGCACAAGATCATAACCGGACCGGAACCAGCTAAGATGGAGTCTGCCGCCTGTTGCACGGCATGACCCGTTCCGAGCTGTTCGGCCTGTATCACAATCACAACTCGAGAATCCCCGAGTGCGTTCGTTACCTGGTCGGCCTGATGTCCCAGCACCAGGATAATCTTTTCCGGTTCAACTCCTGATGCTGCATTCAGCACATGCTTTATCAGTGGCAACCCGGCTAGGGGATGAAGTGCTTTTGCCAGGCCGGATTTCATGCGCGTACCGAGACCTGCTGCAAGAATTACGATCGTCGGATTCACTTAACGCACCTCCTCGTTATGCTTTAGTTTGCTGGCCTGAAGCTCGCTTAGGGGGACCAACCCGAGCGAGATGATGAATTTCATCCCTTCTTCAACGGACAAATTGATCCGGGTGACTTCTGTTTCGGGAAGTATTAGCAAAAAGCCAGCCGTAGGATTCGGCGTGGTGGGAACAAATACGGTTATAAGCCTGTCCGCGATGCCGAGAGCATCTCCCCGCACTTCACCGGTCATAAACCCCATGCTGTAGCAGCCTTTACGCGGATATTCGACGATGGCCACGCCATGGAACTGGTGTTTCATGGAGAAGGTCTCCATGACATGTTTTATGGTGAAATAGACGCCCCGGACAAGTGGCACCTTATGAAGCAATTCATCGCTCACCTTGACGACTCTGCTACCCAAATAGTTCGCAAATAGGATTCCGATGAGCAGAATGAATAAGAAGAGCGTGATGATGCCTAGTCCCGGGAACCGGTGTCCCAGAAAATACGCAGGGAGATCGCCTAAAATGCCATCGATCACACCAAGCAATTCTGACAAAACGTAATAGGTAGCCCATACCGGCAAGATGACAAGCAAGCCGGTAAAAAAATATTTCTTTACAAAATCCCTTATTTTTTTCACGTTTGTAATATTACTGATTTTACGATGAGGTTGCAAGCTTTTTTTCGAAATGACCAGCATTCGAATGCCAGAGTGGCACCATCTTCATCATATTTGCGGGATGTGTTCAGGTTGCTTCTTATTACGCGGTAGTCCACATTGATTTGGCAGACAAAAGCGGCATCGGCACCAAAAACTGGTTTGTTGTACTTTGCCAGACATTCGCCATGAATGGCACGAATGATAGCGACCTCTGTTTTGGTGAGGGTGATAATATGCACAAAGTTCTGTCACAAAGGATAGCATGTCACAGAATTCAAAGAAGGGAATTCAGTACGCTTTGCGCTTCTTCAGCAAACAAACCGAATAGAGGTAAAAATTACCAGGAATTGTAGGTAGTTCCGTCTAAAGCAATCAGGGGACTGGCACTATGTGCGTCGAACACGCCACTATCCTCGCCCTCAGATGCAACCGTGATCCAGTCGCTCGCTCCGGTAAAGGGGTCTTTGGGAATTTCTCTTAAATAACTATTGGTTTTTTCCTGCTGGTTGATCAAATCCTGAAGCGTGGGAGGATACTTATCGTTGTCAGCATAATACTGATCAATGGCTTCGCGCATCTCGAACAGGTCCTCCCGGAGAACAGCTTCCCTGGCACGGACTATCGAAATCTTTAGGCTGGGCTGCGCAATGGAGACTAGCACTCCCATGATGGCGAGCACGATCATGAGTTCCAGAAGTGTAAAGCCATTAGTCTTCCACAATTGGGTTACGAAATGCCGGGTGTAAATGCCGGATTCCGAATAATAAACTCGCGGTCCGTCGTCGCCCTGATCTTTCTTCACTCTCGGCCGTTTTACCATATCTCTGTTACATCCCTCACCGCCATGTCTCTGTTCTCTAAACTATGTTATCCCTTACCACGTATTGTATTTCGTTCCATCAAGCGCTACGGCCTCGCTCTTTGAATAGACATCGTAAACATTCCCGCCGCCCCACTGTTTTGAATCGGGGTCATCGGCGTAGGAACGTAAGCCCCAATTGTTCGTGTTGTCGGAAGATTCTATCTCCGTCATAGGATCTCTGGGGATCCTACGAAGATATTTCCTGGTTTTGTCTACATCACCTGTAAGTTTCAGAGGCTGCGTCAACTGTTCAAGGGTTTCGGGATAATTGTCCTGGTCTGCCACGCAATAACCCTCCACCATGGACAACTTTTTCCCATCGCAGTCTTTCTTGAAGGCATCGATGGCGGTGCGTAAAATCCGCAAGTTGTTGCGCAGTTCGATCTCCTTGGCTCTTTTTATGGTCATACGCGAGAGCGGCATCGCTGCCGAGGCTAAAATGGAAACGATCGCAATGACGACGAGCAATTCGATGAGAGTGATACCGTTCCGCCGCGTTTTCCACATGGAGTTTATCGCAGTACCATCGGGCATACTGATTTTCGCATTTGCTAATTACTTCACAACCAATTTTGCACTCTTCAGGTCAGCCTTTATTGGTTCCCTTTTGAAATTCTTGAGCTTCACGCTCCGGAGAGCTAATTCACTCGATCCGTTAGATTTGCCTTGAAATGCTACGGTGCAGAGACTGCCGGAGCCGTTTACGCCGCCGACATCGCCGATCCTTGTCATATAAATGTCCACCGTTCCCGTTCTGATATTGTTCGAGAAGAGGAAAGAAGTCTGCTGTCCATCAGACTTGAGAAGTCCTCCTTCGCTCGCATTAACGAATTCTGCTACTTTGGGATCATAACCTAATGTCAGGATCGCACCGTACAGGTCTTTAATTTTATCCGCCTTAATATCGAACCGCGTCTCCTGTCCTAGCTGCATAGATGCGTCGGAAGGCTTGATTTCCAAAAGTACAGGGCTGGTGGTAGACAGCTCGCCGGTAGCCGTGGGAACCGTTGCCAGTGTTGGCACTTCGCCTTGGGCCGATACAGCTGGCGTTCCCCGTTTGGCCATCGATTCAAGCACGGCAATTTTGTCGAGGGGCTTTCCCGATGGCTTTGAGCTCTTTCCTGCTAAAAAGAAGAGCGGCTTCGTGTCGTATGCCTCCTCCGTACCGGACCAGAAGGACTGTGCGTCCTTGCCTGGCAACTCCACGTTGCGTACGATGTTTGGTGTGATTGACATGAGGATGTCCGTCTTGATCGCGCTGCTATCGTTATTCTGGAACAGTCTGCCCAGCACCGGGAGGTCTCCGAGGATCGGAATCTTGGTCAGCGTCTTGCGTTCATCGTCTTGAATCAGACCGCCTATGATCACTGTTTCGCCGTCGCGGAGGTTGATAATCGACTCCGTGCTCCGGTTACCAAACTCATATTGCTGCTGTCCATTGCCGAAACTCAACAGATTGCCCAGCGTGCTGACCTCCACCTTCAAATTGAGCGTCACCGTGTTATCCAAGTGGACTATCGGCTCGATGTTGAGCTTGATGCCGACATCCTTATATTCGAAGGTGGAGGTAACGGCGGCCGTTGCCGTGGATTGGATCGTAGATGTTTGGATAGGGATCTTGTCACCGACCATAAAACTTGCTTTTCTATTACTCATAATTCGTATGCGAGGGTTAGCCAGCGTCTGGGCGTCGGAATCCTGCTTCATCAGATTCACCACTACGCTTGGGAGTGTCACGAATAGATTTTTGCTTGAAATCTGGCTTAAGGCAACCCCAGTCCCAGACGCCGGTACATTCGTTGCCCCCGTCGGGTTTTGAATTGTACCGGACACACTGAGACCAGGCTGGAAGTCCCATCCATAGGTCTGTGTATTGGTGCGGTCAATCTCGAGGACTTCAACATCGAGGATAACCTCTGCCTCCTTGAGGTCGTTGTCCACTATGATCTTTTCGATCAGCTTCAGTTTCTCGGGTGTGTCCCTGATAGTAATGCAATTTAACGCTTCGTTCACATACACTTTCTTCAAATCGAGCATGGTC
This sequence comes from Nitrospirota bacterium, assembly GCA_963845065.1. Lineage (GTDB taxonomy): Bacteria > Nitrospirota > UBA9217 > UBA9217 > UBA9217 > JAJYKN01. Next base: position 1,275,732 of record CAWJQQ010000009.1, on the reverse strand, counting down.
TTGATGACATTAACCATATCCTTCGCCTTGGCGTTATTGATATAAAAGGTCCTAACCATCAAGTCCTGGTACTGGTCCGTCTTGGCTTTACTTTTAGGAATAACGATAATGGTATCGGCGCTTACTTTTTTCATAAAAAGCTTGTTAGTTGAAAGAAGAAGATTAAGAGCATACTGGAACGACACATCCTTGATGAAGATAGTCACCGGCTGTGCCTTTACATCCTCGTCGAAGAGAATGTTGATACCCGAAAGTTTGGACAGAAACTCGAAGACGTCCTTGATATTGGTGTTCTTGAAGTTCAGGGTAATGGGTTTGTCCGAAACCAGGGTAAGAGCGTCCTCTGGTTCCATTTCGGTTTTTTGCTGCTCCAGTTTGTTGAGGGCATCGCGATATTTCACATTCTCTGCGTCCAGCTCAACGGCCTGGTTCAGCTCGTTGATTGCGTCGGAAAGCCTCCCCAATTCCACGAAAGAAAGCGATGCGCGGTAATGGTCTTCCGCCTCTTTCATATTCAGAACGGATTTAAGGGCGCTCTGGATAGCCGCGTTGGATGGGTTAAGGTAGATTGCCTGCTGAAGTTCCGTGATGGCCTGATCGAGTTTGTGCTCCTGCAGAAAACTTCGTGCCCTCTTGTGGTGCTCATTTGCCGCCATTTCCTGGGCACGCAGCAAAGCAGCGCGGTACTCGATGTCTTGAGGATCGTGCTTGTTAGCCGCACGATATTCTTTGACGGCCATGTCCCACTCGCCGCGCTGGGAATATCGCTCGCCGCGCTGAAATTCCTGGGAGCCTGCTGCGCAGCCCAGAAGAGCCGCTATTATCACGACAGCAATAAGCTGGGGCATGATCCTGTTCATCATCTGCCTCCTCACTTCAACTATTCTAAAAATCCAAACGAATCTGCATCAGAGGAGAAAAAGCCATTTTCATGACTACCATGCATTCACGATGTTCTCCCGTTTTGTCCGACAGTAGACGGCCTTATGATACTGCAGCGACGCAGCCATCCGTTGATACATTTATTGTTGTTGCTATAATTTCTGCTGCAACTTATGTTTCATTTTATTTATTTCCCGTCAGGTAGCCCGCCGGATCTATGGCTCAGGGATTTGTCCTCATTCTAGCGCTAGCGGCTTTGAGTTGACTATTGGTCCAGTGGCTGCTGGGGTTGATGCAACTGCTGCTGCGGTGTTTGCTCCTGCGTAATGCTACCTGACATATCGATGCGCATTGCCACCCCTGTGACAGTATCGAGTATGATCACAAAGTCTTTGTTAGCCTCTTTCACCTTATAATTTTTCAACACCCGGTCTCCTCTCTTCACGATGAAGAGTTCTCCATCCTTGGACAAGAAAAGCGTACTCTCCTTATCGGTAAGGTAACCGAGAAAGCTAAACCTCGATAGATCGGCACGCGATGCCTCGGCAGCGATCTCCTCCGGCGTTTTCATCGGCAACGGAGGTGGAGCCATCTGGACCTTTGAGACTTGCGCCGGTTTTTGCCTGACGACAGGGTTTTCCATCCTGAAAAAATCCCGTGTGACCCCTGGATATCTTTCATTGTGCCGCTCCATAAAAACATTCAAGGGGTCGACCCCGCTTCCTCGCGATAACAGACCCTGCCGCACCAACGAATTAGCCACAGCGCCCGGTTCAAACATGAGTGGCGCGGTTTTCGGCTTTTCACTGGTCATAAAGTTGTACCCGTTGACCAGCGCGATAAAGATCAACAGAACGCCCAGCGTAATTTTCTGTTGTTCTCTGGTAAAGGTCATTGGATATCGTTGCCTTTTATGTAAGTTACTAGCTTCATATCGAGTTTGACTTGCCCCTGATTAGCCTCCAGTTTCAAATCTTGGATCCCGACAAGTCTATCAGAGGTCTCGACGTCATAGATAAACCGCTTAATCTCAGGATACCTGCCCTCAGCAGGAAAAGAGAACGCAACCATGGCAAGCGCTCCTCCCGTACGCTTCGTCATGTCGTTCTTCACCGAATCTACTCCGAGCTTAAGGCTCCGTGCCGTCTGCACCAAGTCTTTAACGAGAAGCGGCATGTCCTTCTGTGAAGGGACTCCTGCCATAATTCCGATAAAGGAGGGTTTCTGCTTCTTGAACAGTACGGCCTCTGTGTAACGCTCTCTTAGCTCCCAGTACCGTTTCTCCCCTGCCCTGATTTGTGCCATGGAAGGCGCGACGAGGAAACCGTAAAGGATGAGGTCCACGCAGACAAGCCCGGCAAACGTTAGCGCGGCCACCCGCAGTTTCCTAGGGATTTCCGCGAGCCACCGTTGTGCTTTTACTGTCTGAATAGCTTGCCACGACATTGAATGAGAGACTCCCCTTTTCCAGAGATTGATATTTTAGAAACGGTTCTCTGAATGAAACCGAACGTTCGAGCCCTACAATGAGATTTCGGAGCGCTTCCGGAGATTGTGCTACGCCTACAAGAGATAAGGTGCCATCTTTAGGGTTGAAGTCGATGTGATTCATAGCTACGCCGGTCGGGACTACCCTCTCGATGTTCGTGAGAAACTTCGTCCAAGAGAACCCGCGAGACTCTAGGAGACCGGACATGGCGCTTAAATCCTTTACCAGTTTGGCACGCTCTTCAAGCAACGGTTTTACTTCCGCATCAGCCGCTTCTGCATCTTTCAGTTTCTTTTCCATGATCGCATTATCGCTGCGCAGGGAAAAGCTCGTCCAAAGCATCGCTGACGCTGTCAGCAACAGAATAACGCTTCCAATGAGCAACCCTTTCGTAATCAATGCGTTAAGTCGATAATTTCTTGTAGCAAAATTTATCGAGATCATAATGCACTCCCTGCACCCAGTGCTGCGGCCATGGAGATGGGCAAAGCCGAAGAGGGAGTTTCCCTGTTTGCTTCAGTAAGAACTGTGGACGGGGACAGGACCTCCACATCTAGCGAGGTTGCTGTACGGAGTTCATCCGCTAGCTCGTAGGTTGTTGCTGACTCGCCGGCAAGATACAGACGCTCTACCTCCGAGATTTGCGCCCTGTCCATGTGAGTATAAAAATGAAGCGAATCCTCGATCTCGCGTACAAACTTGGCCTTAATCTCGCCACCGCCGCGTTTCAGTTCCTTATAACGATAAAATCTCGCACCTCCGGCCTCCGTAACGATTGTGGTAAAAGATTCATCGGCAACATGGGCAAGGGCAAACACAGTTGATTTCTTCGTTATGACAGGCGAAAAGAAATTTAGGATATGGAAAGATGAAAGACCGACGATCCATGCTTCAAACCCTAACCGGGTTAGCACGCTCTCGTACTGTTCGAGTACCGACTGTTTAACAAGGCAGGCAAGCACCGTAAAACCACGCCCACCCTGGTGCAGCACTTGATAGCGGAGAACCGTAGCGGAAATATCGAATGCCGCGGCTTTTTCCAGCCGCCAGCGAATCAGCCGTTCCCTGTCTTTTGACTTAGTGGGAAGTTCCTCGAATTCAAGCGTCTGAACTCGAAACACACCATCCGGAAGACTCAACGCCGCCCGGTCGGTCTGAGCGGGAGCGTCTGCGAGATATTGACGCAGCACATTCGTCAGCGCATCAATGTCATGAATATTGGTTGACGAATAGCTTTCTGTCACCAGTCCCGCAGGCAGGTCTAACATACCTGCATGCAGAATGCTAAGGTCTGCGCCGCTTCCAGTCAAAAGTACGACCCGTATGGTCGATGAGGTAATTTCTACTCCCAGACGGGGTGTTCTCAAGAAAAAATGCAACATTGTTTGTATAGTATCAAGGTGTGCACGGGAAGTCAATTATTAATATACATCACAGCCTGAACCTCCCCATGGCAGAAGCCAGGGGTTCTGAAAACCTTATCCAATTACTCTTCCGGGCTCTCACGACTGCAAAGGCCAGCCGCTACATCCTTTCGCTACATTAACTGCTCGCAGCTACAACTTCCCGGACATCGATCTTGGCATGGTCTTCTTTCACAGGTGATCCGCTCTGTCTCCGGCCCAAACGAGTACGTTGTTTGAGACCGAAGCTGAGAGGAAAAGCACTCCTCGCATTCGCAGATTGTTGCTGCAATCTCGATACCGCCTGTTTAAGGAGCGGTTCCGCACCCGGCCAGTATCTACTTGCCTCAGCTGTATCGAGAACACCATCTTGAACGTGATACGCAAGATATGCGGAATAGAGGTCCCGTTGGGCTGCTACTCCGCATTCACATATATGTTGCCGCTGCGAGAGCGGTTTTTTCTTTACTGTTCCGCAATGGCAGGTTTGAGACAGCCTGAGTTTTCGAGTTGGGAGTTCAATCACTTTTCCGCCGGCACTCTCAGCCTTGCGAGAAAGCATTGATACAAAGGTTCCCGGTGCCCTTAAACCCACGCTTTTACCAAAATTACGCTGCAATGATTTGTAGCTTAGTGTTTCAAGATTAATGTGATTTCCCAGTGTTAAAACTTCATTGGCTAGTTTGCCATGAAGAGATTTTCTCTGCGCGGCTTGTTTCCGGTGAAGTTCTGATACTGCGGTCTGTATCGTCTGATAGTTCTTTGAATTGGTCCAGGTCTTGGCACCCTTTTTAACTGTGCCATCGGCGTTATAATTCCCAGAGTTTGTGGCCCTTTGTGACCGATCGAGCGCCCGTTGCAATCGTTTAATGGTCTTTTCGAGCGGTTCCAGCTCTTTACAAAACTGCTGAAGATCGGCGTAGCCATGAGTATAAATAGCATACGTAGACGGGCCGAGATCCAGGGCGATTGTACCATCTGAGATGATGTTTTTGGTTTTCTGCTTCGGCAGCCCTTCCTGCACTAGCTGGGCGTAGAAGTAGTTTTTACTGCGCATCCGCCTGCAGACCAGCCTTACATATTTTGTCCTACAGGAAAGGGCGTGGGCCTGCACGCCATGCTTGTCTTTTTTGTCGAATAAGCAGGGCAGTTCAAGACCAATCCACTCGATACGGCTTTGCTTTTCGTCTGTGCGGAAACGCATGCCAGCGGCGTTGCTCTTGGATTCAACACTTAAGAGTTGATGCTTGCCTTTGAACCTTGGTCTGCCTCTTTTATTAAAGGCATATTTTTGGACAGCATCAAACGCTCGGGTGGCGATTTTCTGGACAGTATGAACATCCAGGTGATCACCGATGTGGCAGGCGTTCTTTGCCGCACCAGCATACTTGTGCAAGCTGTATGCTGAAAAACCGAACTTCTCATTCACAGCCTTAAATGCATCGGAACGCAATCCCTTATCCTTATAGGGTATAATGCGTGCCTTTTGATATTGCTTGGATTCCCGCATGAGATCCAGGCGTTTGAGAGATTCGCCAAGACAGGCATTGTAAAGTTGCCGGGCCACGTCCATGCGCATGAGGAGTATCCTCTCCTGAGATGTACTGACCAGAAGAGACAATTCATGGATAAACGATGGTGTTGTTTTCTTTTCCATACAACTCCCTGATTAAACAACTTTCTGGTGTTCAATATACTGTTTGATAACTGCCAACGGCGCCCCACCAACGGTAGAAACAAAGTAGCTGTTGGTCCAAAGTGTTGGAATCCGGGTCCGGAGAACCTTGAATTCTGAACGAAGCAGTTTGGAGCTTCTGCCCTTTATCTGCTTGACTAGCCGATGAATGCCATACTGCGGACCAACCTCTACAAGTAAATGTACGTGATCCGGCATTATCTCCATCTCAATAATTTCAGATTTTCTTTCGGAAACCACATCCCTGATAATTGCTTTCAACCGTCCGGCGATACTGCCGGTCAACACGCTCTTCCGGTACTTAGGACACCACACAACATGATATTTACAGCTGTAAACTACATTATTATTGGACTTATACGTCTTTATATCAATCATACAGCATATTATACAGCAAAAAGTTGTATAATACAACTCTTATCCCCATGTCTAAAGCCAGGGGCTTGCGGAGTTGAAAGGCTTTTGGTCAAGGCATTTTAGAAGTATCCTATTGTCCCTGGCCACTTCATTGAGGTCTAATATACCTCTTCTCGGAATATTCCGTGCATAGGTGGAATCCGGCTTTCTTGCTTTTAGTAGTGGCTTATTATGTCGTTTCTTAGGCCAGATGAGTTGTGATTGTTCAATAACGCAGGTTACTTGGTACATAGGATACCCAGTTAAAGGTCACTGTCACATGAAAATAGTGGTGTTACGACGAGAAAAGGAACTTTGCTCGTCAAGCCTTTTCGTTCCCATCATACCGACCATTGTCGCAATTTTATTTCGTTCGATGTCATTTTTTCACTGCATCTGACATCCATCAGTATTAAGGTTATTGTACTGGATAGCTCCACGACCTTTTCCACCGTCAGCGGACCAGCAAATCTTCGGCTCCTCGTGGCGCCTAACCCCCTTAAAGACACAGAATATCCGCTTGACCCACTCCTTCTAGCGCTTTCGCCTAGCAGCGAGGATTAAGTGGACAGTAGTTCAAGGAATGCACAGAGCCCCTTTAGGAGCTTCCCGTGCGAAAAACCCCGCATGTTTTGCTGTGGGAGTATGTCAACGTATTCTCACAATAGGTTACCTCCTTACTTGATCTTTCTCCGGCATCAACAAAACGGCTTTGACAAATTTATTAGAATAGATAATAATAGTTCTTGTCAGCCGGGAAATCCCGGTCACCCTTTTTACGATCAGTGAGATTATTATCTCTATGACAGCCCAGAAGATATTGATTGTCGATGACGAGCCTGATATCACAGAGCTTGTTTCCTACAACCTCAAGAAAGCGGGGTACGCAGTTGCTTCTGCTTCGGACGGCGAAGAGGCGCTTGCACGGGTCCGGGAAGACAGGTTCGACCTCATCGTGCTCGACCTCATGCTCCCCGGCATTCACGGTATGGAACTCTGCCGCATTCTGAGAAACAACGAGAAAACCGCCCAAATACCCATCATCATGCTGACAGCCAAAGGTGAAGAAACGGACAAGATCCGCGGTCTGGAGACCGGCGCCGACGATTACATGACCAAACCGTTCAGCCCCAAGGAACTCATTGCCCGGGTCAAAGCGATCCTGCGCAGGTCTGGTGAGCGGACGTCAATGGAAAAAACGATTACGCTGGGGGATCTCGTGATCAACCTGGAGACCTTCACGGTCTTGAAACGGGGCGTCCCGCTCAGTCTCAGCGCCACGGAATTCAAACTTTTTCTCTACCTCATCCAGCACCGCGGCCGAGTGTTCAGTCGGGACCAACTCCTCGATGCCGTATGGGAGGACGAGACCTTCGTCGAGTCAAGGACCGTTGACGTCCACATCAGGCGGTTGCGCACCCAGATTGAAGACGATCCTTCGAGTCCCAAGTATGTCAGGACGAGGCGAGGCATCGGCTACTATGTGGAGACCGCATGAACCGCGGGATATTCAGACGAATATTCCTTATTTATACCGTCATCATTATCCTGTCGTTCCTTTTTATCGAATACTCCGTCACCAACACCATTCGGGATCATTACATTGACAGGTTGAATCAGGACCTCACCATCGAGGCAGCACTCATCGCCGAACACGTTTCCTTCCATCCAGTGCATAGTATCAATGACATTTGCAAAGTGGCAAAAGAAAGAACAGGCGCTAGAGTCACCATTATTGCACTCGACGGCCGGGTCCTGGGAGATTCTGACGCAGACTCGTCGTCCATGGAAAACCATGCCCACCGGCCCGAAGTCCAGCAGGCGGCGCTCAGCGGCACTGGAATGTTTATTAGGCACAGCGACACAGTGAAACAGGATCTCATGTACGTCGCCTACCGAACACCCTCCAGCGGCAAGCCCGAAGGCTATGTACGGTTAAGCGTCCCCCTTCAAAGCATCGATCACGCAGTAGACGTCATCAGGCTGGATATCATCCTCGTCGTCGGCTTCGTCATCATCGTATCGGCGACCTTTTCTATCTGGCAATTCGACTACCTGCGGCGTCTAACGCGGCAAATCAAGGACTTTGCGGGATCGCTTGTGCCGCGAGGTATCGGCAACAAATTGTTCCTTCACGATGCCGGTGAATTCAGCGATATCGCTGACAGCTTGAACGCCATGTCCCAAGAACTGAAAAACGTCATTGAGGAGCACGAGCAGGAACGTAAAAGACTCAACGAGATACTCAGGAGTATCCCCGACGCACTCCTCATCATAGACGACAAAGGCGTAGTCCTACTTTCAAGCGCTGCAACCAGGAACTTTTTCGGCGATTCTCCGCTGTTGGGCAGGCCCTTCATACAGGTCATCCGGAACAGTGAATTTATTACGTTACTTGACGAGGTCCGTTCAAGCAGAACAGCCGGGGTCTCCGAGTTCAAACTTGAATACCCAACGGAACGGTACTGTGTTGTCCGCATTTCGCCTCTCTTCCAAAGCAAGGATGACCTTACAGGCTTCGTCGCAATCTTCCATGACATTACAGATCTGAAAAAAGTCGAACAAGTCAGAAAGGATTTTGTTGCCAATGCATCTCACGAAATCAAGACGCCGATCACAGCGATCAAAGGATTTGCTGATACTCTCCTAGAAGGCGCGCTGGAAGACAGAGAACATGCCCTGAAGTTCCTTCGGGCCATCAAATCCAACAGCGAGAGGATCAACAGCCTCGTTGACGACCTCATGACTATCTCCAAGATCGAAATGGGTGTCATAAAAATCGAGAAAGCTCCGGTCCAGTTCATCGATGCGGCTGAAGCAGTGCTAGCTATACTCAAGGATAAAGCAGCTGCAAAAAAACTGACACTCCAGATTGTGGTCAAGCCGGGCTTAAGCGACATTTCGACCGATCGGGACCGCCTAATCCAGATTTTAACCAATCTCGTGGAAAATGGCATCAAATTCACAGAGCAGGGCGGCGTAACGTTCGGTATGATTGAAGAAGACGGCAGGCTCTGTATAGTAGTTGAAGACACGGGGATTGGCATCCCGCAGAAGCATCTTACAAGGCTCGGCGAACGGTTCTACCGCGTCGACCCCAGCCGATCAAGGCAAATGGGTGGCACTGGGCTCGGCCTTGCAATTGTCAAGCACTTGGTAAAAGCTCTCGGCTGGGACATGCAGATAGAGAGTATACACGGGAAAGGAACTAAGGTACGAATTTTCCTGACCTCTCCCCTTCGTTAAAAAATCCCGCCTTTTCATCTACTCCCTTTCGGAAGGGGAATTCGCGGGGGAGAAGTTCAATAGTACTATCGACACTATAGAAACCGCATTACCGTTCCTAAAATATAGCTTTTTATCCATACTAGCTATAACGGCAGCCGAACAGTGCTGCTGCCGGTTAACGTCAGGGATTCTCGCCCTGATTCACACAAGCGCCTTTTTACTACTCGGCAACACACCTGACGCCTTCCCGATATCGAGTGAACCACAATCATCGGGAGGTGGCCAGGAGGTGAGCACTGTCATTCCATGCAACGATTCATGTTGAGATTCAGCGCTGCCTGTAGAGCCCTGTAAGGGCCGCCTTCTAGAGGAGAGTCCATCCGTACGGGCACGAACCCCGCTTTCCTTTGACCTGCGCCAGTATTTCCAGACGTGCCCTCCCCGATTCCTTACAGGTAGGGGAGAGGCGGTTCTGGCCGGCGCAGGCGACTCGGAATATCTTTGTGCTCGTCTCGCGATGATAAGCGCTGCCGCTTCATGCGCCGTGATCCCATAGCGAGACATATAATTTGCTCTGCCAATGACGGACGTAAACGCGGGGTTAACGGAGAATACTTTAACTCCCGCTTTAAACGAGCGGCGATCGAGCATGGTAAGGAATGACGAATAAGCGAACCCGGAAAGCATCCTGGAATACGTCACTCCTTGTTGTTTTAATGATGTCTTCTTTTTGCTGAAATCGAGTTTTTCATGGCTGATCGACTTGCAGGACGCTGCAGCTCTGGCAACTATCTTTTTGCAGATATCCTTGTAAAGAGCCTCTGTTTGGGCTGATGTCTTATCTTTTACGCAGGCGGGATAAGAGGTACTCCATACAAGGTTACCGAACCGGTCTGAGTCAGAAACGGCGATCTCTTTTTCGTTAACATCAACACCAATACACCCTATCAACCCGGGTTCAAAGGTAACCAGTTCCGGCTTTTTGATGTCAACGGATGTATGCAGATACCATCCCTTCGCTTCACGGACAAAGCGATGTGTCAGCGCCTGCCCGTTAGAGAGTGCATCTTCAACAATGTCCAGTCCGTAGGGATATTTGATTCCGGTAACCACGGCATATTTCCCGTACTTCCCGGTCAGGTGATTCGGAATGCGTATCCGGAGCGTCCCGTCAATGGACAGCGTGCATGACTGGTTCCCGGCGCTTTCGTCTTTCGAGCCTAGGCAAAAGGACTGGGAACCACGGGCCTTCTTCCAGTCCACCCTCCATTCATCATGGCCAATATAGCCGTTCTCGTCCAGAGGAAACTGCTTGCGAAAAAGAGATTTTGACCCAAAACATATTCGGATGCGATTGCTCTTTAAATCATCGGTAAGCGCATGCAGCTTAAGCTCTATTGCATGAAGCTTTCTCCTCTTAAGGTGGAGCGCGAATCTGATATCGTGTATCTGTTGGTCACGTACAGGCGCGGGCAGATCCACCTCTTCTTGCAGCCGGCTGATCTTTGTTTCCTTGCCCTCTATCCATTTTTTGACGGATTTTACACTGCTTTCGATATCTTCTACGCGTTTTTTCAGGATTTCCGCAGCGGAACTTATATTGCCGTCCAGGTCATATCTGACCGCGTTGAATTGCCGCGCAGTGATCCCGAATCTTAGCAAGTATGCGTTTTTGAATGACAGGGGTTTTTGGCCGGTAGAGATGAAATCCTTAAATAAAGACCTTTTGATGTGCCCATAGAGATCGCCGATTTCATCGAGAATACCGTATAGTGAACTTCCAGCGCCAGAAATGTCTATATCATTTAATAAAGTACAGGCGGTAAAAGACAGGACATCGCTGTCCTTCTTATTACCGCCTTTTTTGCTTTTAAAAGAGCGTTTACTGCTTGCCATCGTTCATAGCCTCAATCGCCTTTTTTGCCTTGTTGGCTGCGGACCTGCGTCCGTACAGTCTCGCGCAAAATGACGTCAGCACCTCTCTCATATCCTGCACAAGGTCATCTTTAAGTTCCGTCTGGTCCATAATGATGAGCCTTCTGCCTTGAGCATGAAGTGATGATTCTACATATTCAGAACCGAATCTCATCAGCCGATCGCGATGTTCGACAACGATAATACTTACCGCTGGATTTGCAAGCAGCTTCATGAGCTTTGGCCTATGCCCGTTCAGACCTGAACCGATCTCCGTAACAGCCATGGTAACAGCCAATTTCTGCGACGCGGCAAACTGTGACAACCGGCCGATTTGCGCGTCCAGGTCGTTCTTCTGGTCATGGCCGGATACTCTGGCATAAAGAGCCGCAGCCCCTGTTGAATCCGTTTTTTGCTCTTTGATGATAATAGTGCCGGACGGCATCTGTTCCGCTTCAACCGGCAGCTTGCCGGCCTTCCACCAGTTCCATGCCGCTTTGTATGTAATCCCCTGTTGTTTGGCCCATACGCTTAATTTCATAGTTAATATTATAGCATATATTTCTACAATATACCACTAAATAATGAACAGTTACCAACCCCTGACAATATCAGATGGAAATCCTACCTCAGTCGAATTCTATTATAAGTTAAAGCCGCTTTATCCAACTTTAATCCCACTTAATCCTCGGTATATTCATTACTTAACGTCATTGGCTCCGGCTTACCCGGGTTAGCTCGCTTCATTTTGCATTAGCATTATATCCATTTCACCTGTGGCTGCTTCTTTGGTGGGCGTTTTGTTTCACCATTTGGATAACCAAGCAGAATAGGCCCAAATATTGTTTCATCTTCCCTCAGTTCAAGAATAATTCTGACCTCCGGGTCCTCGGTCACCATTGCACCAAACCCAACCCAGCAACTTCCGAGCCCTAGCGATTGGGCCGCAAGCATCATGTTCTCGCAAGCTAAGGGGCAGGAATGAGCGGCGTACCGTCCGCTGCCAACGACGAACACGATTGCCGGCGCTGAATAATATACAGGATCAGGCAATTCGGCATAGCGTTTTTTCATCAGCTCGTACCGGTTCGGATCAACGTCCTTTACCATTTCCGCGATCTTCTTTGCCTGCGGCAAGGCCGCGCCGAGCAGCTTCTTTTTCATTTCCCTGTCTTCTACTACTACGAACCTCCAAGGCTGGCTGTTCTGCGCAGACGGCGCATCGTTCCCTGCATCGATAATCGCATTCAGGATGTTTCTCGGAATCAACTTTGTTTCATAGGCCCTTACAGATCGTCTTTTTTTGATTGCTTCAATGACTGCATTCATGATCTTGTCCTCCAAAATAGAGTCAACGAATTTACAATGAGCTGATAAGCGTTAATTGTATTTTAACACGACTTTGGTGTCCCTTTTCCCCATCCTATCTCAATCTGCGTGCCAGATGGCATTTGCTCTATTCCAACAGGAAGTTCTCCGGTATTCCATCATCTCACCTCCATGCCGTGCGATAGTTCATCCCCTGTTGTTTTGACCATACACGCTAAGTTTCTTTTAAATGATATATCACCTTAATCTTGCACGAAAACGTAGTTCTCCCGACTCGTCGGCGTGCTTTTGACTTCCGCACTCTCCACGGGCCCACGATAGCCATCATTTTGCCTTATCAACAACATTTTTTCATCACATAAAGCTGAGAAGACTCAAACTCATGTTTCTCACACTTTAACGTGCAAGAAATTTCTTGCACAAGTCTATCAAGGAGAGCGTGATACGGTCTTGAGCTTCAAACCTTCCATATGCCGACACTGCCAGAGACTGCCGTCAAGCCACGGTCGATCCCGTCTGCGAATCTGGTCAAGATGCGCCATGTATTGGAAAAGACCGTCAGCCCGGCTGTCGTGTTCGGAGTATTTCACCTTGGTTGTATTGCCAGTGCATACCAGCTTCGCCGCGATCATAAGCAGTTTCAAGCGTGCGATGCGAATCGTGTTGTCCTGAATGCCGCATAAACCGAGAGCCGACTGCTTCTCGTCCTCGTTTCTCTGTTTCGCTTCACCATGCTCCGCGACCATCTTGAATGACCGCCAAAGATTGTACGCGAGGAGAACGATCTGAAAATAAGCGTAGTTGCTCAGGAACCGTTGAGAGGGAATGGCCGACAATCCTTCCCGCTTCACCTCACCGATCTGGTTCTCACAGTCCGCGCGCTTATCATACTCATCGATTGCCTGATGAGGTTTGCCCGGATAGTTAGTGACGAATTCCCGGTGCACGTAGCCGCCGTCTTGCAAAAGCTCTATCTGGGTGTCAGCCTTGTCCGATTTCTTCCCTGGAATGCGCATGGAAACAAAACGGCACGCTTCCGGCCACCCCATAGGTTTGTACCAGCAGTCGTTGTATTCTTCGCTATCATTCTGGCGCGCCTTGTACCACGTTTTGGAATCAAAGGGCGGCTTGCAACCCTTGTTGCCGAAGATGTACAGATACCCTTCATCCGCAGCGGCCTTTACCGAGTCCCAACTGATGAACTCGCCGTCACCCCGAAGAATAACCTTCTTGACGCAGGCGGGAATATATTTTTTGAGACTCCGGATCACCTCCGCAATCTCTTTTCCAGACATGGTCGCGCCCCTTCGGAGCTTTCCAGCCAGATATTCCCGGGTTTCCTCGATCAGACAGAGCACGGGCCGGTATGCCTTTTTGCCCCGATACTTCGTGTTGTGTCCTTTGCGGCCGCCCTCCTGATCGCCGAAGATGGTTTCGACCGTAGTATCCATGTTTACGTGGATCGTGGAGTATTTAAGTTCGCACAACTGCCACACTCGCTCACGGAGTGCCGCCATGACCAGAAGCAACGATTTCCCCTGATTAAGGCCGAGTGATTTCACGTAGCGCCAATAGGTCGTGGCATGCGGAAGCTGCTCGACTCCGAACATCGCGCAGACCAGGGGATCGGTACGAATATACAGAATATGCCACAGCCGTGAAAATCCGATGAAGAGCAAGACCAATATCCCGCATACCGTTTGATAGTGCCCTTGTGCCGGTGTGCGTCCGGGCGGCTGATAGAAACCCTCGAAGAGCTCCTGGAACTTCACTGCATCTAGAAACTTCGTGAGCGCCAGAAGCCCGCCGAATGGGCTGAGACGTTCGCTGCAATACTCATAGCTCGTATAGGGGCTGATTTTAGCCGCCTTCTCCTGGCCTTGATTCTGACCTTGATTTACGGCCCTTTTTACGTTATCCTTCTTTTGTCGCTTAACCATATGGGTTACCTCCTGTCACAATGGGTTGTTCGCGAGATAACCGCATTATATCAGTGTAACCCGTATGGTTTTATCTTTTATTCATAAGCATCATGCAAGATTCAGGTATCATATCCTACATTCCGCTAGTTGCTGATCGTAGTTTCTGAATTAATTTCACTCCCAAAATTGACGCATTTTTTACAGATACGATGAGGCAGGCACTCCCAATAGCTTGAGCACCTGTTTTTGCGTGCTGTTTAATTCAGCTGGAAATAAGTGCACAGTTTCACCTTGCACAACTTCATATCTCTCGACACCCTTAAACAGCCTCACGATATCAAAAGTCGTGGGATATTTGCAAGGTTTCCCTTCCGGGTAAAGCGGGAGAGAGGCAATGGCATTACGTTTCATCGCGAGTCTTAACTGGCGCTCAAGAAGAGTGGCAACCATAAGAGCCATGACATTCATATGGAGATATGCAATCACTCGTTCAGACTTTTTGAGAAATGCGGGTGCAATTTCCTGGTAGGTTTTCAATTGCGAATGGCGTTTTTCTAAAAAGGGCTGATACTTGTAAATCTCAAGAATTTCTTTTGGAGTACGATCCTTTAAGTTCGTGATCAAAGGAAATACTCCGTCAGTCAACGTTTCTTCCCTCATGCGAACGTCGTTCAATTGAAAAGAGAGGGTGAAATATTCCTGTTCAATGGATGAACCGACATCGGAGGTACCTGGCCGCCCCGCTTTTCTATGGTGGATTATATTTTGGATTTCCCGGTGAATCTCATACACGATTAAATCGGAGCACTTATGCTGTTTGAGAATTGCCGTTATTCTTTCCTCGATATTTTTGTGGGTCTTAAGAGTATATTTGTTGAGACGTGTTTGTACCTCCCTGAGCATCGTAACTGTTTTATCAATATTCCTTTGCCTTGTCTCCGCGTCTTGCGCCGCCTTTTGCGTGCTGCGAATCCACAGCAAACGATATCCTTTTGACGTGTGGTACTGCCCTGCAGCCAAATAATAGTGATCACGTGTTGACTCGGGCTTTCGATTATTCGGCCTGGTTAATAGGTGTGCCCACTCAACCCCGCCCTTGCGCACACGCTCACGAAACGCCTTGTCCTCTTTCCAAGATCTCGGCATAACACTGACAAAGAGCCCCTCGCACGCGGTAATCTTGCGCAGGTTGTCCTCGGTGGCCAGCTTGCAATCGGCCACGTAAATAAAATCAGACCGCTTAAGCAGTTTTCGCAACCGGGCATGGTTTGCTGGATGAAGGCGATCGTCGGTCTGATTGCCGTCATAAATCTCATGGACGAGAGGCACAGCGCCATCGGAAGTAACCGACATACCCAATACCAGCTGCTTCAGATCGGGCCGATGGTCCTTGTTCACGCCATGGGTCATCAGTTGTTGGGCGGACCATCCGGCATACTTGCCCGAAAAGGTGATAGTTGTCGTATCTTGATGGATCTGACGGCAATCGAGATCAAACAGTTTAATTGCCCTGAGCGCCAGATGAAAGAATATATCTTTGTGCCGACCGGAATAAAGGCTATCAAGCGCCTTGCCGGCGCGATCGTCGTTTATCAAGAAAGTTTCACCTGATTGTAAACCAATTGTCCCCTCATCCAACGGTCTGATCCATTCCTCAAGCTCGTACATTGGCAGCGGTGATGTCAAACAATTGTGAATCATGACACAGATAGTCTTTTCCACACTCAACTTCATCCGCTTGTCTTGTTTGACATATGATCCGATAATCTCATCCATTTTCAGCTTATCCATAAAAAACTGAATGATCGGGTGAGCCCCTATCAGAGACTTTTTATGAGTAACATCTTTTCTTAACCCTTGCTGAATTATCATATTGACAATAGCCTGTAGCTTATGTTAATTTATTATATATGTTAACATTAGCTATGTCAATTAAAATAATAAATAAAAGAAGAGTAAAAATATACGCAGCGGAAAAAGAACGTAACCGTCTCATCAAAATCCTGCTGAGTGATGCCAAGCTTATTGTGGGAAGCCTAAGAGATTCGCTGGTTCGATGTGGTCACGAGGGATGTCATTGTGCCAAGAAGCCTATTCATCCAGTCACAAGACTTTCTCGCCTGGAGAACGGGAAATTGAAAAATCAGGTAGTTCGAGTTGCAGATCGCGTGATGGTGCGAAAACTGTCCGAAAATTACAGGGAACATAAAAAAGCGATTAGTGATCTTGCCAAACTAAATGGTGAGGAAATAAAGTTGCTAAAATCAGTGCTAAAATTAAAAAACGTTAAATATGAGTAATTGGACGATTCGTAAGGGATAAGTAACTCATTGAAACATATCGCATATTAATTCAGAATCGCATACCACGTACTAGCGGAATGTAGGTCATATATGTAATAAAAAGTAAATAATATGCGATATTTTTACACTCAATAACACGTTAGGGCAACTGTGTAGAACGTTGTCATTCGTTATTTCAAACTGCGGATGTTCGGGCGCGCTACGCTTCCCTTGATCCGGGTGTTGGGCGAGACAATGGCTGTTGCCTTCGTGCTTGGCTACAACCACAAAATCGCCACGTCGCTCCTCGCAGCGGCCTTGACCATAACCGTGAGCCTTGCTAACAAGTTTAAAGAGGCGGACACCCACCTTTCTCTTCGCTCTACTATCTGGCGCTCGTCCTTTTCGCGATGAGCTTCATTGTCCTCGCCATTGCGAAGCTTCTTTTCCTGAATGCCGAAAGTAAATATAAGAGATTAAGATCAATTTACTCGACTGGACAACATGCTGAATATGTAGTAGAATTAACCTTTAGTATCAGACATTTGGCTATAATTTATCCTTTGATTACTCAAAAAAGATCCAAGCCTTATCATGACAACAGAACAAAAACGTAAAATAAAAAGCATCAGTGCGCTCTCTCTTTCCGGCGCCACCTCAGCGATCGGCCTTTTCTGGCTCGCGTACATACTCTCGGACGTCGTTATACACGGTATTGGCACTCTTCTGCGGCTTAACCCGGACATAAACGACTCTGCTCCTGACGGCGTCGAGGGAGCAGAACTACAAAAAGCCTTTGTCGGACAGCTGCCGATCACCTTTACTGCCACATTGATAGGAGTTCCGGTTGGAGTTCTCGGTTGCGCGTTCCTCGAGGAATATATTCGGGGGAGCAAAATTTCGAGAACGATCAGCATTCTTTCCGACATCATGATGCGCGTGCCATCGATCGTAGTGGGCGCGTTCGTTCGTGTATGCGATCATGGTCCGACCGCATCGGGGATGGATCGGTGCATTCGCACTTTCGAACATAATGATCCCATTCGTGCTCCGGACGATGGAGGACATACCGTCACTCATACCTTGGTCCCTGCACGAGGCAACCTTAGCGCTCTGTGTACCGTATTTAAGGTGATCGTCCAAGTCGTATACCTCGGTGCAGCCATAGTCATCCTGACAGTCATCATAGCGCGCGGTGCATACAAGACCGCTCAGCCGTTCTTTTCTTCGTTTAACAACAACTTTTCACGGGAAAGCATGAGCGGTCCTCTGTCATCGCACACCGTCACCATTTCCCAATGCACTATGGGGCCCTACATTAGCTGGCATACTCAAGCGAGGAGCGCATCGTCGTGATTACGCTTTTTACCCTCGCCCTTACGCTTATCGGGGGAGTGACCATTCGCTGGAGGTTAAAACGATGACAGGAAAAATCGAGATTCAAGTCAAGGACTTGGACTTCTACTATAACGGTGATATTCATGCACTCAGGTCAATATCGCTGCCGATATATAAGAACAACGTCACAGCATTGATCGGGCCGTCGGGTTGCGGAAAGACAACGCTGCTCCGGTGCTTCAACCGCATGCACGATTTATATCCGAAAAACCGGTATGGGGGGGAGATCATCTTTCAGGGGCAGAACATTCTTGCAGACCACCTTGACCTGATCAATCTCAGGAGCCGTATCGGCATGGTGTTTCAGAAGCCTACGCCCTTCCCCATGTCCATCGCTGAAAACATCGCCTACGGCCTCAGGCTAAAAGGCATCAAGAATAAATCGGAACTCATTGACCGCATCGAACAAACGCTCAAACACGCTGCGCTCTGGGAAGAAGTCCGTGATAAATTGAATTCCAGCGCTTACGAACTCTCAGGCGGACAGCAGCAACGGCTCGTGATCGCCCGCGCCCTGGCCGTCTTGCCAGAGGTGTTGCTCTTTGACGAACCCACGTCTGCGCTGGACCCCATCTCGACGGCGAAAATAGAAGAACTCGTGGTAAATTTGAAGAAGGACGTCTCGATCATTATCGTCACTCACAACATGCAGCAAGCTGCGCGTGTGTCCGATATGACGGGCTTTCTGTACATGGGTGAGTTGATAGAATACGGCACAACGGAAAAAATCTTCACGAACCCAGATAAAAAACAAACTGATGATTACATTACAGGAAGGTTCGGTTAAAATGTGGGGACAGGGTCCAGTGGCGAGGTCAGAGAATTTACCACCTTTAACCAGAACAAAGTTTTTTGAGCAGTTACCTGTACCGCGGTCCCTATATTAAAGGAGAACACATGACCAATCAAAAAGAGCAGGAACTCGAAAAGCTCAAGGAACGTTTGCTTACGATGGGAAGCTTTGTCGAAGACGCGATAAGGAAGTCCATGAAAGCACTAATGGAGCGGGACCGTCAATTGGCACTCGAAGTGATCGATGGCGATGCAATTGTGAACAATTTCGATGTCGATATCGAAGAAGAGTGCATTAGGTTCATCGCCCTATGGCAGCCCACAGGCAGCAACCTCCGTTTTGTTACAACGGCCATCAGGATCATCACCGATCTGGAGCGTATGGGTGATCTAGCCGTAGACATTTGCGAACGCGCACTTGAGCTGGAGAATGAGCCGCCGCTCAAGCCCTATATCGACCTTCCACGTATGGCTGAGGCGTCTCAGAAGATGCTCAAGGAAAGCCTCGACGCATTTGTGGCCCGCGATGCCGACCTGGCCATGCAGGTCTGTACATCCGACGACTTCGTGGACAACCTAAACCAGCAAATATTCAACGAACTGCTCGTGTTCATGCTGCAAGACCCAAAGAACATCTCGCGTGCCGTGCGGCTTACCTACATCACGAAGTATCTGGAGCGTATAGCTGACCATGCGACTAACATCGCCGAAATGGTCGTATACCTGGTCAAAGGCAAGGTCATCCGCCACATGGCCTGCGAACCGATTCGACAGCGACGCGAAAGCTGATGGGGCCGATCCCGCTCTGCGTCCTTCGTTCTCCCGGACCAGACCAACAGGTCTATGCCATCCATACAATTCCCAGTCCGTATTCAGATTCTTTTTGACAATACGTGCATATTCCTTTATATTTAAGTCGCAAGTGTTGTATTTCCGTATCACTACCCCAAAGGAGACCATGCATGATCCCCACCATCGAATGGAAAAATGGCATCGTCCGGATGCTGGACCAGACAAAACTACCCTTTGAGACAATCTATATCGATTGCAAAGACTATGAAACCGTTGCCAGAGGAATCAAGGAACTTTGGGTGCGCGGTGCGCCGGCAATTGGTGTGACGGCTGCCATGGGCCTTGCGCTTGGCGCCCGTCAGATATCAGCGAACTCTTTCGACGAGTTCTGGCCTAAATTCGAGGAGATTTGCTCCACCATGGCGGCAACGCGGCCTACGGCAGT
Source organism: Nitrospirota bacterium (assembly GCA_963845065.1). Lineage (GTDB taxonomy): Bacteria > Nitrospirota > UBA9217 > UBA9217 > UBA9217 > JAJYKN01. Next base: position 1,255,764 of record CAWJQQ010000009.1, on the reverse strand, counting down.
GAACCTGTTCTGGGCTATCGAGCGAATCAAAAAACTCGTACAGAGGAACAAGGACAAGGACCTTGACACGATCAAGGACCTACTCGTCGAGGAATCCCAGAGTATGATCGATGATGACATAGCAACTAACAAAAAGATTGGCGCTTTTGGCGCGGAGTTTGTCTCTGATGGTGATAACATCATTACACACTGCAATGCTGGCTCTATCGCGACAGCTGGTTACGGAACAGCCGAGGGAATCATGCGCTCGGCAGTCGAAGATGAAAAGAAAATCCACGTTTATGTCGACGAGACACGACCCGTGCTCCAAGGCGCACGGTTGACTGCATGGGAACTCATGCAGGAAAACATTCCCTGCACGCTCATCTCTGACAACATGGCAGGCTACTTCCTCTACCGCGATATGATTGATCTGGCTATCGTCGGAGCTGATCGTATTGCTCAAAATGGCGATGTGGCAAACAAAATCGGCACCTACAGCCTCGCCGTACTCTGCAAGGAACACGGCATCCCCTTCTACGTGGCTGCACCGCTATCAAGCATCGATTTCAACATCGAATCAGGCGCCGACATTCCGATCGAAGAGCGCGATCCTCGCGAGGTAACACATGTGCTCGGAAAAGTACAGATAGCTCCGGATGGCGTCAAAGTCGCTAACCCGGCGTTCGACGTTACGCCGGCCCGATATATCACGGCTATTATCACTGAAAAGGGAGCGTTCCTGCCCAAGGATCTCCACAAACTCGCCGACGGCAAGATCGACCCAGAGCGATTCAGGCTCTGAGGCGCCGTCATTCGTAGCCCGCTAAAGCAGTCATCGCAACAGCAACTGTGAGTTCTCAATTGGTGCTCAATTACTCTGTACTCGCATCGCGACGCGGAGGGCTGAATGAAGCAGACCGTTCTCTACCGGAAACATGAGCTCTTTAATGCTAAGATGACGGACTTCGCAGGATGGCAGATCCCCCTCCAGTTCTCCGATATACAGGAAGAATATCGAGCTGTGCGCACCGCTGCCGGCCTTTTCGATATCAGTTATCTGGGCAGGATTGAAGTGTGCGGCCCCGGTGCAACTGCCCTACTCCAAAGCGTTGTTACTTGGGACATGAGTAGGCTCGCGGAAGGTTTTGCTCACTACAGCCTTATCTGCAACGAGGCTGGTTGCATCCTTGATGAGGTTTTGGTAACTCGTCTCCCTTCCGAGAAAGCGAATCCGGACCGTTATCTCCTCTCTACGAACGCTGCCAATACCGATAAAATTCTGCTCTGGCTAAAGCAGCGTGCGTCGAACACCATAGAAATAACTAACAGAACGCTCTTTACGGTTCATCTGTCTTTGCAGGGCCCGCGCTCGCTCCCAATCCTCGAAAAACTGACGGAGCATCATTTCAAAAAAATGAAGCCCAGGTCTGTTCGGGAATTTTCGTTTGCGAACTCGCCAGTAATCATGTCCCGTACAGGCTATACCGGGGAGCACGGATATGAATTCATCGCACCGGCAGACCGCGCCGAATCGCTCTGGGACGGAATCATGAACGTAGGCAGCGAGTATGGACTTCTTCCTTGCGGTTTCGCAAGCAGGGACATCTTACGGTTGGAGATGGGTCATCTTTTGTATGGAAGCGAGCTTGATGAAACCCGCACTCCTCTTGAGGCAGGGCTCTCTTACTTTGTTGATTTTAATAAAATTTTTATCGGAAAGGAAGAGCTGCTCAGGTTAAAGGCAGAAGGCGTCAAGCAGAAGCTTGCCGGATTTTATCTACTAGACACGGGAATACCGAGGAGTGGGGGGAGCATCTTTTCGGAAAATCGGGAAGTTGGCATAGTTACCAGCGGCTGTTTCTCGCCCCATCTTCGCAAAGGAATAGGACTTGGCTATATTGTCACCCGCTATTCACAGCCCGGCCAGGAAATTGAAATCGAGGTTCGCGACCGCGAAATAGCCGCAAAAATTGTGGACCTGCCTTTTTATAAAAGGAAATAGCTGTACCCCCCGCTGTTCAAACTCCCTTTCTTCGGAACGATTAGGGGAAAATCAGGATACAGAAAAAAAGGTTAAGAACGCGCTGAACCATCATGATCTTGCTGGGGCATGTTCCAAACCACCTCTCTGTCAACATCGTTGTTTCTCAATCCAACTTCTCGGGGACCAGTACTCAAATACGATGGATTGAATGAAGATTGGGGGAATCGAGAGATGTAGCGACTTTGGGCAACCGGACCAGTTCAGGGGTTTGCTGTTTCGGCAAAGGTATCCAGTGAATCCGGGATGCCGAACGCGACTGATACCTCTTTCTCAGTACGGCATACTCATGAGGCCATCCGCCGTAAAGTGGATCATATGCGGCATCAAAACGCGGCGTAATAAGTGAAACGTAGTGGAACAGCATTTTCCTGGCCGCACGATAGCTCTCTTTCGTGCCTGCCGGAAGTCTCAGGACATACGGATTGACATAGGGAGGAGACATCCTGGTTTTCAGCTCCGGGTTTAAGTCCTTGAGGTCCTCATAGGTGCATCCGACCAATGCGGCAATGTCATCGAGGTCAGTACTTTCGTCGATCAACACTTCATCATAACTGAAAGCTCTTCCGTTCTTCACCACGAAACCGTACATTTCGGGGTCCCGCGCTATCATGATGGCTGCCAAGAGCCTAGGCACGTAGTTTCGCGTTTCCCGACGCAGAATCGTGGACTCATACAGATCAGGCAGGTCGTTGTCCTGAGAAAGGAAGAGTGCGCGAGAGATTCTTCCCTCACCGGCGTTATACGACGCCAAGGCAAGACGCCATGATCCAAAGTGTCTGTAAAGGTCTCGCAAGTATGCTGCCGCTGCCTGGGTGGATTTCACGGGGTCACGCCTTTCATCGATCCATCTATCAATCTTGAGACCGTATGTTTTGGCAGTGATTGACATAAATTGCCATGGCCCCACGGCTTGGGATCGCGATACGGCGTTCATACGCAACCCACTTTCTATCATCGCCACATAAACTAGATCCTCCGGCAGTTCATTCTTGCGGAATATTTCCTTCATGAGGGGGATAAACCGTGAGGAGTGGTCGAGCCAGTTCTGGAAACTTGGCTTACCCGTTGTTCTAAAATACCCGATTTGTGCTGCCACGCGTGCATCAGCGAGAACGGGAACATTGGAGGATTCGAACAAATGTTCGGCAAAATAAACCGCGTCGACGAGAGGAGGAGAAGGCTCGGAAGGTTTGGTCTGTACCTGTATATCCCCGTCTGGACTATTCAGCGATAGGTCACTGCCGCCTGGAAGGGTCTTGCCTCGAGCCTGAAGCACCGCCGGTAATGATAGCATGCCCAATATCAAAATATTGAAAATCAATTTAATCACGTCCTGTCTCCTCTTGAATTGCATATCTCCAGGTAACAGGGCCGCTCTGCCGGCTCGAAAAATATTTTTACTTACTGAAAATGGCCAACTTTGAATTGTTCTGTTGCCAAAATATTTTTCGAATATCCTCCCCTGTTGCGTACTGAAATAAGCATATCGACAAAAGACGCCGATTTATTCTAATACTTTAATTAACTCATAAAACTTTATGATGTCAAGCGGACTAAAGTATGATTAATTATTATCTAATTTCTAATACTGTAGTTTTGTGATGCTATACTATAAATAGAGGTATTATAAAAAAGGGAGGCGACGGAAATGAAAGCGCTCACAAAAAAAACGAAAGTTCGCAGGGAAAGGGTCACGCTGACTGAAGCCTATGAGGTAAGAGCATTTAAGGATGATGAGCAAGTGTCCCCCAAGATCGAAGCTGAGCTTCCGGAAATCCTGCATGCTGAAGAGGGCACATTACAGCTGATCAAAAAAACGATTGGCGGTCATGGTGAGCAAACCGTTCTACCCGACGATTGTCAGTTTGGTGATAATGACTTATGCGCAGTCGAATCATAAGTGGCATGATAATAAAGGGAAGTGTTCCGGCGTAAGTGCTTTTATCTTAAATAAGTAAAGTGTGTACTTTTTCTTCACCCTTGCGGCTTTCTTATCAGGTGAGTAATGCTGTCAATTGTAAAGTTGGTTGACTGCTTTACGCCTTGATGAGGAAACGCCTCATAAATTAGGTTTGCCTTCGAGACCATAAAGATTCGATTCTCTCCTGGAAAACAATCACTTTTAAGATTGCAAATTATAATCACAAATGTCCCAACATTATAGCTGGAAATTCAATTAGTTATCATCAGCGAAGGCTTAATCTTCGTAATCAGTTGACGGCGCCCATAATATGGGTGTTTTCTCTTAGAGAGTCACTCGAAATTTATAAAATTGCGTAGAGGGCTCCGATCGAGCTTCAACTGCTTCTTGACAATGGCCACGAAAATGTATATGGAGATGGCGATCCAGATTTGAGTCTTTACCAACCTATCCGCAAAAAGCCCCTGGTTTTAACCATGGGGATGAATGCGGAAACTTTGATTTTCAGCAATTGCTAGCCACATGTACATCTATGTGGTATATTTGAGCAACCAATGTCTCGTAAACGTAAACCTAAAACCCCATCTTTTATCCACGAGTTTCAACTCGTAACAACCCCAAAAGACAATCTAATGCTTAATGTCCGGCTCGAAGCTGGCCGTTATCTGTACAATGCCTGCCTTGGTGAAACAATGAAGCGTCTTGCTGCCATGCGCCGATCCCCGAAATGGCTCGTAGCGATCAAGATGAAGAAAAGCAAGCTTCGCACTAAGATGTTTAAAACAGCCAGAACCCAGGCTGAATATACCGAATACCACCTTCATAACTACGTTGGCATTCTCCGTAATTCCTGCTGGATCCGGAGACCATATTGACAGCCTGACCGCCCAGAAAATAGCGTCTCGAGCATATAGCGCCGTCTCCGACTACGAGTTTGGGAAGCATGGCAAACCTCGTTTTAAGCGTCGCGGCTGGATGTCTTCGCTCGAAGGCAAAAACAACAAGTCTGGTATCAGGTGGTGCGATGACCATGTTGAGTGGACTGGCCTTAGCCTCCGTTGTTTCTTTGATTCAAAAGACAAGTTCGGAGTCCAAGCCCATGCTCTGAGCCACGACGTCAAGTACGTTCGTCTGGCCAAGAAGACCATTCGCGGCAATACTCGATGGTTCGCTCAACTCGTGCTTAAAGGCACGGCCAAGATTAAGCGTGAGAACCAGATTGGCACCGAAACTGTAGGTCTTGATATCGGTCCGTCTACGGCAGCCATTGTTGGCGATACTGATGCTTTGCTTCTCGAGTTCTGCCCAGAAGTCGAGATCCCGTATAAACGTATCAAAACCGTTCAGCGCAAGATGGCCAGAAGCCTGAGAGCTACCAACCCGAACAACTACAACGATGATGGTACGATTAAGGCTGGCAAAAAGCAGTGGATCTTTTCCACCCAATACCGTGCTCTTAAAGCTGAGTTGTCCGATCTCCAAAGAGTTCTCGCTGAAACCAGAAAACGGTCTCATGGCAAGCTTGTGAACAAAGTTATCACTCTCGGGATCGACATAAAGACCGAAAAACTGTCATACATAGCATTCCAGAAACTCTATGGTAAAAGCATTTCACGACGCGCTCCGGGGATGTTTATTTCGATGCTTCGCTGCAAAGCCGAAAACGCTGGCGGTAAAGTAACTGAGTTTTCTACCCGGAGCACAAAGCTTTCTCAAAAGTGCCATTGCGGAACACTAGCCAAAAAACCGCTATCCCAAAGATGGCATGACTGCAGTTGTGGGGTAAACACTCAACGCGATCTCTACTCCGCATTCCTTGCAAAACATGTATTCAACGATGTCCTCGACACGCGTCAGGCTGCCAAAGCCTGGACGGGTGCAAACCTGCTCTTGGAGCGTGCGGTGTCGAGAGTGAAACAGCAAGCAGTGAGCGGTCGAATTCATCCGGCCAGCTTCGGTGTAAACCGGAGACAGAACTGCTCGCACGTTAAAGGCGGATCAACGACAGTCGAGGCCGGCAATATAATCTCTGTTGCCGGAGAGCCTGTTGATACAGCCGTCAGAACCCCCTGACTTTAGTCATGGGGAGTGGTCAGCGCATTCTCGGTAGTGCCGTTAAATGCTTTAATCCGTGCAGGCAAGATGAGTTTGATGGTCGCCCACGGATATGACGAAAGGCAGAGATCGATAGTCGTTGAATCGAAGGCTAAGCAGTCTGATCCAGTTCCTAGCCGAAGTCTTCGCCCGTGTATAACTGCCTAGCTGTTTCGATCAGCATGTGAGCAAAGCCGGCATGGATTCTCCATTCGCGAGTATCGTTGGCATGGACCAGAGTGTTTCGGGAAACTTTGCCACGGACACCCATGTGATAGAGTTTTGGTTTTGCGCAAATCAGGCCAGTTTCGATATCTCAAAAGACTTTCCCGATACGTGGGGTGCGCGAAAGCCATACAGAGAGACTGGTCGAGGCATGAGAACGATTTCACATTGTAGGTGCCATTGTAATCATCGACGTATTGATGAAAATGGAACGATGTAACAAAATGCATGAGTTGAGCAAAGACGGTTCTGCTGGTATTTATGATAAACGGTCCGCTGGAATACGGAAGTATGGCCTATCGACAGAAAAAATCTTAAATAGAAAAGTTGTATTTGAGAAGAAATGCTCATTTTTTCTTAGTGTTAAATGATGTTCTCAACTAGACGTTGGGAAACATGTAAAAAATGATGTTTTTTAAATTCAGCCATAGCTCCGTAAGAAGCGGCGCTTCTAAAATATTCCGAACATAAATAGTGGATATAACAGAATGACCAGTTTGTTTGGTGCTTTTTGCATGTACCGAATTCCGCGAAAACCGTAACTAAAGAAATGCAACAACCTGCCGATAAGATTACTAACTGAACGTCGACAGGAGGTCAATATGTTAAAAGTTTATGGGAAATTCCAAGTAATAAAACAGGGAGAGTGGAAACAAAGTATTCAAATATTCCATGAAGGTCATATCCTGGGCTTCATAGATCGTAAAAAAACGCTGCAATCCGAAATTGTCAGCACCAGGAATATATTCGGTGAAATCATGGAAGGGGAGTGTATTGACTGGTTACTGCATCAAATGAGATAAATGATACTCACCTGCTATACTACATTCTCTATTTCGCTTTTTCGAGTCCTCTGGTTTGCAAGGATAGCGCTCTGGAAAAAGAAAACCATAAATTATGGAGGTGGTCGTGGCTCAAGGCCGGAGATTGACCACAAGCCACCCTTAAGAGAATCAAGGCTTCATCATACCTCAAGTACACCCTCTCAATGATTTCTTAGACCAAAATAAATTATAATCTTGCCGCACCCCCACTGCTAAAACTTTTGAAGTTTCCGGCCCTATTATCTTAAGTACCACCTTAAATGACCGAGTCTCTCTATTGCAGCTATCCTGATTTTCTGGAGTTCCCGCATCTGTTAAAAATACTTTTGAGTTCGACCAGCTCTCGACGGTAGAATAATGACAAACAATTTTAGAGCTCTTATAGTCTAGCTGCAACCCCCCTGTTCGACCTGAGCATGTCAAGGGGCGAATGGTAATTTTTTGTATTGAGCCAAGAGATTCTTGATGATATAAGTCGTTCATGCTATACTTGACTAAATTATCGTTACAGGAATTGCAAGGAGTTACTTCAATGGATGAAAATAAAGTACCCAGCCGAGCAAAAGGATATCAGAAAAAGATTAAAAAGGAGGATAAAAAAGCCCGGCCGAAACCTAAGGCAAAAGTCCATGTTGACTATTCCTCGCCGACGGCAAAGAAATGGCCGCTCCTTCTGGAAGCCATCCAGAATAGGAATCTCGAAGCGGTAAAAAAACTAATTGATGAGGGTCTTAATGTAAATCTGATCCGCGAAGGAGTTACGCCGTTGATGATTGCCTCGTCAAAAGGTTACACAGAGATTGCAGAGACGATCTTGCAAGCAGGCACGAACATAAATGAAAAATCTGATGACGGCTGGACGGCATTGCATAAAGCGGTGTTCGATCAAGAAGAGACAGCCATCGTCGACCTCCTGATGCAATCAGGGATCGACGTTGAAGCAAAAAACAAGTCAGGGAAGACTGCCCTAAATCTCGCTGAAGAAAAAGGACATCGTGAAATTGCCCGAGTCATAAAAAAATACCAGCACAAACTTAGCATTGACGCTCAAGAATGGGATAATTTTCTGAACTCGTCGCAAGGGAAACCCTATAAACGACAAAAATTGTATGAAAAGTTGACAATATATTCCAAGCTCTTATGGCTGCCTCCCCTTGCACTCGGCGGGAGCGGACTTCTCTTGGGTTATTTACTCGATGTTGTCATACTATCTGCTTTGATCGGCATCGCCATCGGGCTGTTGATGGATCTTGCCTATTATTACTTAGAAACATCCATACGTAAATATCTTGACCATTTTGGACCATTACCGGAGCTGGATATCCATACACTTCGGTCGAAAAGAAAAGCAGGAGAGCCAATTTTGGACGAGAAAATAGATCAGCCCATTCCAGACGAAGAAAAGGCCGCAACCCAGACTGTCGATGTTGCTTCAGCGCATGAAGGTAACCTTCCTTCTATGGATGAAGAAACTTATAATACGTTAGCACTCGAAAATAATGATGTAAAAACGACTGCATTTGAAGTCATGGGCAATCGAACACTAGTCACATTTGCCATAGTAGCTCTCGTCATTTTGATCTTCTCCGGCATTGCATTCATCTATAGAGATCCTCTTTTGAAATTGTATCTTACCAAGAAGTTAGAGCACAGAGGTATCCCGTTTACCGAACAAGCTTTTCTTGCTGAAGTGTCGAAAAATAATGAGGAAGCTGTTGATTTATTCATCAAGGCGGGAATCAATCAGAACTCTGCTAATGATAAGGGGCAAACCGCCCTTATTATTGCGTCCGAAAAAGGACTTGTAAACATTATCGAGGAACTTGTCAAACTACGGGGTTCCTCATTGAATCAATGCGATAAAAGCGGGAATACAGCATTGATGATGGCAATACGAAGTGGCCATGAGCAGGCTGCAAGAATGCTCGTTGAAAGCGGTGCAGATGTTAATTATACTATTAAGTCCACTGATGGCGCCGCCTCGGCACTCCAAGCGGCAGTAGATATCCCGGACTTCAATGAAAAACATTTGAGAATACTACAATACCTTATACAAAAGGGGGCTGATGTAAAAGGTCGAAATTCTGCAGGACGGTTCCCCCTTTTTTTCGCGACAGATCATGGACACACAGGAGCAGCTAAAGAGCTTATAGAGCACGGCGCTGATGTAAATGCTACTGACCAGAATGGAAATTTCCCTCTGCTGATTGCTGCGTGCAATGGATATCCTTGGTTGGTCACACTTCTTATTGAAAAAGGTGCAAATATCAGCATGGCGTTACCCGACGGAAATACTTCTCTTATGTGTGCAGCCCGGAAAGGCAACATAGACATCGTCAAAGTGCTTCTGGGGAAAGGTGTAGACATCAATACGAAAAACAGCAATGGCTCTACCGCTTTAACTGAAGCAACTAGTACAGGGGATGTAGATATTGCAAAATTACTGCTCGGGCGCGGGGCCGACCCCAGTACCAGCTCTCTTCCTGTTTCGTTTGTCACCTTACCAGGTAAAAAAATCGCCATCATCGCAAAAAAGGATAAGATTGCAGATATACTGAGTCGGATATCTAAAACAGCTTCTCAAGACGGCTATGCAATCAGGGTTGATTCCATTGTGGACCAAAAAACAACCATTGCGACAAAAGCTTCATGGAACAGGGTCCTTATTGATTTTGCTAGAAAAAACCATCTTCTTTTAGTCGTAAAGGACAAAGAGATCTTTGTATTACCTTATCGCACGTGAAATTGCTCCATCTTTAGTTTTATGAGCCCCGCACGAGAAACCCCACATGCTTTAGTTTAGCATTGGGATCATCAAGTAAAGCGGTTGAACCCGTATTAGAATTCTTTTGAGACCTGCCGGAGGACAGTATGCCACAGGAAATAAAAGGAGCTGAAATAATGGTGAAGAGCCTTGAAGACTTGGGAGTTTCCCAGATCTTCGGCTATACGGGAGCGACGATCCTCCCTGTCTTTCACGCACTCGGCCAAAGCTCCATTTCAATTAATATTAACGCGAACGAACAGTCTTGCGCCTTTAGCGCTGCAGGTTACTCGCGATCGAGCAGCGCCCTGGGTATTGCTGTTGTCACGTCGGGCCCGGCCATTACGAACACTCTTACAGCTGTGGCAGATTCCTTTGCCGACTCGGTGCCATTGCTCGTTTTTGCGGGACAGGTACAGCAGAGCCGGCTCGATACCGATGAGTTTCAACACATCAATGTCAAGGAAGTTTTTGACAAAGCGGCGAAAAAAGTAATTCTCGTTACAGATAACACCGATATCGAGGAGATGGTCAAAGACGCTTACTTTTATGCCAAGTCCGGCAAGCCCGGGCCTGTGGTCATCGACTTTCCCCTCGACGCTCAGAGAAAAATGGGAGTCTACAAAGGGACTGCCGTCGAACGCTACAAGCATAAGTACGACCAGGAGACCCACCTCGGCCGGAACCAGTGTAAACAATTCTTCGACCTTCTGCAGAAATCGAAGCGCCCCCTGCTATACATCGGTGGAGGTCTAAACTCCCTCGCTGCCAGCGACAGAATTCGTGAATTCAACCGAATGTTCAATATCCCAGTGATCAACAGCCTTATGGGCAAGGGCATCCTCGATGAGTCTCTAGACACATCCCTGGGAATGCTTGGGATGTTCGGCACACCCTATGCAAACATGGCCATCCAGGAGACGGACCTGTTCGTTGCCTTCGGCGTCCGGTGGAACGACCGAGTTGTCCAGAAAGTGGGAGAATCGGGGCTGAACGCCGAGATTGCATATATCGATATAAATGCTGCAAAAGTTCAAGAGGTCAGGGTCACTAGATATCCCAAGTTCTCCTTTATCGGTGACGCAAGCATTGTTCTTGATGACCTTGTGGACTATGCGAAGGAAAACTATATAGCGCTCAGCATCGACGAGTGGCAGAAACGGGCCGCTTGGCTCAAACTGCATTATCCGCTCAACTTCGACCGCACTGCAAAAGAGATACAGGCGGCCGAGGTCATGGATCTCCTGTCACGACATATTACCGAAGATACCAAAATCACCACGGGAGTGGGCAATCACCAAATGCTTGCCGCCCAATACCTTAAAACGGCGCAGCCAAAGTCATTCATAACGTCAGGGGCATTCGGCACCATGGGCTTTTCATTGCCCAGTTCAATAGGCGTGCATTATGCCAATCCCCATGCTCAGGTAATTGCCATTGATGGCGACAGCAGTATCAAAATGAACATGGGGGAGATTCATACGATCGGTTCGTTGTGCCTGCCCATTAAAGTGATCATGCTGAACAACCATGCAGACGGAATGGTAAGGTCCATCCAGGCGGTTTTTTACAACCGGCAGTTCACTGGCTCAGAACGCAACTTTGACGCGAACTTTTCCAATATAGCTAAGGAATGCGGCTTCACATGGTGCCGCAAGATCCGCTCACGGGAAGAGCTGGAACCCGCACTTAAAGAGTTTCTTGCGGCACAGGGTCCCTGCTTCCTCGAGGTCGTTACTGACCGAGAGGAAGCTGTTTATCCGGTGATCCCCCAGGGTAAAGGGTACAAGGACATGGTGCTTGGCCCCCATATCAAAGAACTTGCGGATATGTAGCCACATCCATGCCCATCGTATGTTTCGAAAGAGTGTGAACGTACATCCAAGAGCACTACCGTTTATTTGAGTAATACCGAAGATAAATCGTCGCGACTGATATATACAGCAGAATTTATCCACAGATTATTAATATCATCATAGAGAATTTCTTTCATCAATGTTCTTAATCCTTTTACCTTCCTTGAATAAATGCCGCATGCGGCTTAATCTTTCTGCGTCACTATATATCCGTAATTTCCTGATTTCTTTAACAACAAACGTTCAGTAAATTGTTTCGCGTCTCGCTGTAAAAGGGAAACGCCAGACCGCTTATAACTCCCCGGGCAAGGATGACATTCATCCCAGGCGAAGATGCGGGGTATTCTGTCATAGTTTCATAAATCATAAATTTCCGTTTCTATCCGATTTCATTCGTGGTAATATACTTTTTAAAATACAATTTTACTTCGAGGAGGAACCGTTGGAGAAGACTTTTGCCATCATCAAGCCAGACGCAGTCAGCAGAAATATTTCAGGGAAGATATTGTCCAAGATTGAGGAGAACGGGTTCACGATCGTCGCGATGAAGAAACTTTGGCTCACCAAAAAGGAAGCCGAGGGTTTCTATGTAGTCCACAAGGGCAAACCGTTCTTTGAAAGTTTGACATCCTATATGTCTTCGGCGCCCTGTGTTACCATGGTGCTTGAGAAGAAAGACGCCATTGCTGCTTGGCGAAGGCTCATGGGGGCCACGAACCCTGCAAACGCAGATCGAGGCACGATCCGCAAGGAATTTGCCGTCGATCTCGAAAAGAACAGCGTTCACGGTTCCGATGCAGCCGAGACCGCAGCTTTTGAAATAAAGTATTTTTTCTCTGAAATAGAATTTACCATTTGACGAACATAGCATGAAAAACCGAGCGATGCTGCATACGAGCAAAAATCAGCCCTGCTTAGGACTTTTCTCCATTCTAAACAGAGTGTTATTTTCTAACGTGTAGGCAGTGGTCTAAGGACCTCAACAGTGGATCTTATGTCCTGCGATATAGCGAAACAACCATTGAAATGAGTAAAAAGGTGAAACTATGATGAAAGGGATACGGTTAGAGGACGCTATCGCTGAAATCACACTCATGATTTTCCTCAGGATGTGAACCCTACTGGCGGCATCCATGGCAACATCATTAAATTGAATTAAACTGATCCACAGAGCATCGTGGTCGCTGCCCGTCATGCACGCTCAAACTTTGTTACAGCCTCAATCGACAGATTGCATTTTCACGCTTTAGCGTTAATCTGGTACCTCCTTTTTTCCTCGCAAACATTAACCATGACGCTAAGAGCTCAATCGTAGTTGGCGTGAATTGTTGAGAGCTAGCGTATCAGAAAGGTCCGTCACAGGGGCTCCACTTATCTTACGTATATTGCGCTCGATGCATAGGAGGCGTCTCTGCGATGTACCCCCATTCATCATCGATACGCCAAAAGTTATCCGTATGAACCGAGAAGCAAAGGTCTGAAGGGATATGTGGTTTTGAAAAACGAAGGCAAGAAATAAATTGGCAGAATTATGTGGAGTCGCGTTGAATAGGTCATAGAGAATGTGCCTTTGGCTCAATTTTACGACAGATAGAGAAACTCATGCACGATGTGCAAGGCTCGCGTCTGTCATCCGCACATAAGACGATTCCTTACGATATAGGGAGAAAACAATGGAAGAAGTGGCCCGAAAACAACGTAAAAAATTCGCCGTCCAATTATCAACCGGAGCAAATGACGTTGGAAAGATCAAATCTGCGATCATGTTCGCAACAATTGCCCAGTGTTCCGGTTGTGATGCAGTTGTCTATTGCGTCCAGGATGGGGCTGATGCGGTCATTAAAGGGAAGATCAAGGAAGAAGGTGTCGTGGCCCCCGGAGTTCCGACATTTGAACAGCGGGTCTTAGACGCTCTCGCCGTGGGGGTCAAGTTCCAGCTCTGTGAACAGGTTGCAAAAAACAGGAACCTTTCGAAAGAAGATCTAATCGAAGGCACCCAAATTCTCGGCGGGATACACCTGATTACATACGCGCTGGAATACGACGGCATGCTCTTTTTTTAACGGCTGCGTGCGCACAAGACGGTCTCGCCCGTATAACGGTTGCGTACGGCGATTCTGTTGGTTAATAATTAACACACGCAATAGTCTTGACCACACAATTAACATCCGGAGCAGATGGGCGCCTAACAGGCTCTCCGGACGATCGATAAATATCAACCACCTGATTAAATAGTCACCACTTACCATGGCTGCCGCATAGAAAAAAGACGCACATCTCCTATTTCAATGATAACTTTTGATAGGAATTTACGACTTCAACTTCGTTGAGGCTGCTATAATTAAAGTGACGCCATAATAATCACTCAAGCTTCCCGATACAAGAGGAATCATTCATCATGATGACGAAACCATTGCATCACGATCTGCCTTTGATCCAGGAAGCGGACCTGCAGGGGAAAATAGTCCTTGTCCGTTTCGATCATAATGTAGTGAAGGACGGCGCCATACGGGATCCCTATCGCATCGACCGGACTATCGGAACACTCTTCCATATCGTAGAGCGGGGTGGAAGGCCTGTCTTGATGACCCACGTAGGCAGGCCGAAAGACAAAAAAACCGCAACGATTACGTGCAGGCCTGAAGAATCCGTTGAGCCAGTGGCGCACTATCTTGAACAGAAGCTCCATACAAAACTGTACATCCCACAATTTCCCCAGGATCCCGTTCGCGGAATCGTCGACATCGACACTTCTATTAACCTTGCGATCCGAGATCTGCGTGAGCGGAAGATTGGCGGTATTTACCTTCCAAACACGCGTTGGTTCCAAGGCGAAGAGGCTGAGGGGGAGGTCCGCGAGCGCTTCGCACTTCAGCTCGCAGGCTTGGCCGACATCTATGTGAATGATGCATTCGGTTCATGGCAGCCTCACGCCTCTACGTACAATATCACGAGGCACCTTCCTTCCTTTGCCGGTTTCCTTCTCCAGCAGGAGATCAGGAACCTCGAGGGCGTGATGAACCCGGAGCGGCCCTTTCTGGCCGTTGTCGCCGGCGCGAAGTACGATACCAAAATCAAGCCGCTCAATGCCCTCTACGACAAGGTGGACAGACTGGTTCTCGGCGGCGTCATTTACAATACCTACCTTTGTGCGAAGTATGGCGTGCAGATAAAAGGTGTGAGCGACGAGGACCGCGGACTCGCTAAAGAGCTGGTAGAAAAGGATCGCAAAGCAAAAAAGATTGTCGAGCTCCCGCTAATTGTTGAATCAGATATTTTAGAAGACAAAATCGAAGGGAAATACCGGACCATCTCCATTAAAAACTTTCAGCCAGGCGGGTCCTACTCGTTTATCACGGACATTGATCCCCGGTCCTTCGAGGAAAAGACCGTTGCCGAGGCCATCGCTACGGCAAAGACCATCTTCGTCAATGCCGTCATGGGTTTCACCCCGCACTTTACGGCCGGTTCCCAGGCACTTGACAACACTATCGACCTTAACCGGCACGCAATGAAAATGTACGGCGGCGGTGACACGCTTCAAGAATTCAAGAACCTTCTTCCGGGTCTTTACCTTTCGGTAATGGACGATGCAAGCTATTACTTCTTTACCGGTGGAGGTACGGTGCTTACTGCGATCGAATATAGCAGCCCATATAGTCTCAAACCCGTGCAGGCATTGATGGACACCAAAAGAAAATAAAAAACTTCTGACAGGTATAGTGGGACCCTGTGATTAATGGCCAGCAATAGTTTATTCTCTGCTTTGCTTCTGTTTTTTCGCTCTTTTTTTATACTACTGAGGATGTAGTGATTATTCATTGTTTTCCTTGACTTGTTCCTTGACGCGTAACCGAACCTGTTGATACAATTATTTTTAGTCAATCGAAAAAGTGAGAGCAATTATGCCAACTGTCATTTTAAGATGTAGGGATGCAGAAATGATGGGCTCGGTTTGTGTTATATCTCCGATGATATGCCATTCGGTGAAGCCGCAAGAGAGATAAGAACTGACGCTCAAATCCATAACGAACCTGAAATCACGACGATAATGTGGAATATCTTAAGGAATAGTTGTTCCATGACAAGAACTGCTGCGTTGATGACTGTTGCCGTTAATGTCACGTGATCGAATAGCATCCCGTGCCATCGGGGTTAGTGCTAAGGTTTCCAACAAGAGTTATCTGACGAAGTATTTTTTTACACGCAGCATCAGCGCTAAAAAAAGCCCTCCTGCCGCGTAAATGTATCGGAGGGAACCTTGATCTATACGATAACACTGAATCCAGCATTGGACCGTACGGTCTGGGTCGAAGAGATAAAACCCGATGATTCCAACAGGATCAAAAAAGAAGAGCGATTTGCCGGAGGCAAAGGGATCGATGTATCGAGGGTTCTGACTATGCTTGGCGTCAGTAGCACTGCACTCGGATTTGTTGGTGGGTTCACTGGCGAAGAGCTGGAAGGCCGTTTGCTGAACGAGGGTATAAGTTGCGATTTCATCCGGATCTCGGGTGAAACCCGCACCAACATAATTATGAACGACATGCGCACCGGAGTTCAGTCGGTGTTCGGCGCAAGTGGACCTGTTATAGAACCCTATGAGCTGATGCGTTTAATTCACAAGGTTGAAGGGCTTGATCATCCGGAAATGGTCATCATTAGCGGGAGTATTCCTCCCGGTGTCCATCCCAAAATTTACCGTAAACTCATCGAAATAGCAAAAAACCGAAACGCAAAAGTCGTTCTCGATGCAGACGGGGAAGCTCTAGTTGAAGGCACACGTGGCTTGCCCGATCTGATCAAACCCAACATTCATGAACTAAGTCGTCTGGTAGGAGTTGAGCTGAAAGATTTAGATGACGTTATCAGTGCAGCCAGAAGCATACAAAATAATGGTATCAGGAATGTTATCGTTTCCTTGGGGGCAAGGGGGCTCTTGTTGATCGGAGAAAAGGAATCGTACCATGCGTCTCATCCCGAGGTAGAAGTGAAAAATACGATCGGCGCCGGTGATTCAGCAGTTGCCGGCTTTGTATATGGAATAGTTGAAGGCAAAGGCCTAAAAGAGGCCCTTGCTTATGCGGTTGCTGCAGGTACCGCCACAACTTTAATGCCGGGAACGGCGCTATGCTGCAAGGACGACTTTCTGAAACTGATTGCTGCAGTCAAGGTACGGGATCTTTGATAGGAGGTCGCAGTCTGGGTATCTTCACGCACTATAGTAAGTAGTACTCAAATTAACATTTTTTAAAAAACTTAATATTTAATATATAGATCAACAAGATTGAACTGTAATTGCAGCATTTTCGATTCGGTTTTGTTTGAGTCACTCAAAAACCGTTATATTACTCATGGTGTGCCTCTTCCCCCTTTGCCCTGCAATAGCTTTGTGGTAAAATAAATTATGTACACTAAAAAAACCGTTATACCTGTAAAAGGCATGACGTGCGTAAACTGCGCCACAGCGATCCAAAAGGACATTTCCAAGCTTGTCGGCGTAAAGAGCGCGAACGTCAACTACGCTAACGAAAAAGCTGTCGTTGAGTTCGACCCAGCTGCTGTCGGGCTCGGCAAGTTCATTGAGAGCATCAACGAGCTCGGATACAAGGCAGTCACAGACAAAGCAACGATCCCGATCATAGACCTCGATGTTTCCCGAGTACATGAGCTTGAACGAGTCCTGTCTGCAATAGACGGGGTCATCAGGAACAGAATCAATGCGGCTGCCGGAACAATTGAGCTTGAATACCTTCCCAGCCAGATTGTTCTGCGCGACCTCAGCAGAATCATCGAAAAAGCTGGTTTTCGTCTTCCGCTGCAGCTGGAAGGCCGCTCCGCTCTCGATATAGAAAAAGAGACCCGGGAGAGAGAACTCTCCGAACTCCGCACCAAACTCATTGTAAGTGCAGTTCTATCATTCATGGTCATGGTCGGGAGTTTCCAGGACATGATTCCCATGCCAGCCGTCATTCCGCACCAGACCATGTGGTTTATATTGTTCCTTCTAGCGACTCCGGTCCAGTTCTGGGCAGGTCGCCACTTTTACCAAAACGCCTGGGCATCAATCAAGCACGGCAGCACGAACATGAACACCCTCGTAGTCGTGGGGACCAGCGCAGCTTATGGCTATAGTGTCGTTCTCACGTTCTTCCCGGTAATGCTTGGACACTTTTACAGTCATGGTGGTGCGTATTACGACACGGCCTCGATGATCATTACGCTCATCCTATTCGGGAAATACCTAGAAGCGCGCGCCAAGACCCGGGCCGGTGAAGCCATCAAAAATTTAATGGGGCTGCAGCCGCGTACGGCAAAAGTGGTCCGAGAGGGCAAGGAGTTCGATATCCCCATAGAAGAGGTGGAATCCGGGGATCTCATCGTAGTTCGACCAGGAGAAAAGATCCCCGTGGATGGGGTTATCATAAACGGATCTTCAACGATCGACGAATCCATGCTGACTGGAGAAAGCCTCCCTGTTGATAAAAAGACCGGCGATTCGATCGTCGGTGCGACGATTAACAAAACAGGGGCGTTTACCTTTAAGGCCACCAAGGTCGGCAAAGATACCATGCTTTCCCAAATCATTCGCATGGTCCAGGAAGCCCAGGGCTCTAAAGCTCCGATCCAACGTCTTGCCGATTACATCTCGGGTATCTTCGTCCCGACTGTTATTGGCATTGGCTTGCTTACTTTCCTGATCTGGTATTTGTTTGGGCCTACTGATCATAAATTTACCTTTGCAATGCTCAATTTCATAGCCGTGCTGATCATTGCCTGTCCCTGTGCCATGGGTCTAGCGACCCCTACGGCAATCATGGTAGGCACGGGAAAAGGCGCAGAGCATGGAATTCTTTTTAAAAACGCTGAGAGCCTAGAGCGGGCACAAAAGATCGATACCATCATACTCGACAAGACCGGTACACTCACGCGTGGCGAACCACGAGTGACTGATGTTATCCCCAACGGCATGAGCGAAATGGATATACTTTTCTACGCCGGATCATCAGAAAAGGGATCAGAGCATCCACTCGGAGAAGCGATAGTCCGAGCCGCGCTGGAACGGGGCATAAGCCTTGAACCGGTTGATGATTTTACAGCGCTGCCCGGCCATGGGGTTCAAACGACGGTCAAAGGTCGAGAAGTTCTTCTTGGTAATCAACGCCTGATGGCCGAAAATAAGATCGAATTCGGCACAATGCTCGCTGAGGCTGAGAAGCTTTCTTTACACGGCAAAACGCCCTTGTTCGTTGCTGTACAAAAACAGGCAGCGGGAATTATAGCCGTTGCCGATACCGTCAAGGAACACTCGAAAGAAGCAATTTCGAAACTTAAAGACCTTGGTCTAGATATCATCATGCTGACAGGAGATAATCGAAGAACGGCGCAGGCCATTGCCGATGAGCTGGGCATCGCCCGCGTTATGTCTGAAGTCCTACCGCAGGACAAGATGGATACTATAAAGAAACTCCAGATCGAGGGGAGAGTGGTTGCCATGGTCGGCGACGGCATCAACGACGCCCCTGCCCTCACTCAAGCAGATGTAGGCATCGCTATCGGAACGGGGACGGATGTGGCCATCGAAGCATCGGATGTCACGCTTATCAAAGATGACCTCCGCGTCGTTGCCGATGCTATAAGGCTTTCGCGCCAGACCATGCAAACGATTAAATTGAATTTATTCTGGGCGTTCTTTTACAATGTTTTCGGGATCCCTGTTGCCGCAGGCGTGCTTTACCCATTCTTTAAGATACTGCTGAATCCTATGCTCGCCTCGGCAGCAATGGCCTTCAGTTCGGTCAGCGTTGTTTCGAATTCATTACGACTAAGAAAGTTTTCATGAAACCTAGAGCAATGGAATGGCATCAATGATTAAGCGAACTTTGATGGCCTATTGAGTTTAATTCTGTTTCAACCTGCGGATGCGAGGGATATTTCGATGAAATTCATCGCCGACGCAATGCTGGGTAAGCTTGCAAAGAGGATGCGTATCCTGGGGATTGACGTCTTCTACGATCCCGCTTTAAATGACAATGAGATCATCCGCCTATCACTCGAACAGGACCGCTTGATCCTCACACGCGATAAGGCACTATCCGCAAGACCACTTGCAATAAAGCACTTATTCATTAAGAGTGAACTAGTCGCTGAGCAATTGGAACAGGTCCGATCCGATTTTCTCGTAAAGACAGCACCCTTCACACGATGTTCCAAATGCAATGAACCTATCGTTCCCATTGCGAAGCATGAAATCCGGGACCTTGTGCCGCAGCACGTCTGTGACAAAAATACTGTTTTTTTTCAATGTCCGAAATGCTGCAGGATCTATTGGCCTGGGTCACACGTAAAAAAGATGGTCGACAGAAAATAAAATAACCCGGTCTCTTGCTGCAGAACCAGTTATTGCAATGCTATCACAACCTGTATAGAATGATAGATAAGTCCGAAATCTACGGTTTTTATATCTCTGAGTTGCCAATGAAAATTACTTTTGAATCGGTCCATCCTGCGTGAACTGACAATCTTCTGAAGAGTTGCAATTCAACACCGATCCAATACTGAAGACACTGAACCTCCCCATGAATAAATCCAAGGACTCACCGAGTTGCTAAAACCGTTCGGTCTTCTTTAGGGTTCCTGATGACGATAATTCATAATTCATAGTCACCCATAATAAATGTTCTAAGATCATTACCTGCGCTGTCGAGGCGCACTAGAGGAAAATTCAGATTGATATCTACGACGACGCTCTTGAGATATATTGAATCGTGCCGAGTATTAGAGTGAATTACCCCGCAGCAGAGCTGCGGGGCATCAAAACCGATAGAACCTAAAACCAAACAGATGCTTATCCTGACTTCGTCAGGATTGTCCTTTTCATCCCAGCAGTAAAACTGCTGGGTATTCAATGACAGGTTTTATAATGGCCCTCGATTGGGAAATACCTATTGAGCCCATCTCCGATGCGGACACGTCATCCTCCGACGGAACTGGTTCCTGTTTCCGCATCTCCGTTCATGAGAATCGCACATTTCAGTAACTTACTCCGCTCCAAGTAGGTTGTCCGACAATGACAATCATTCCGATTTTTAGCCTCATATGTCATTGAATTTATGTTCGCCGATTTACCAAAATTTGAATTGTCGGACATCCTGCAGGGCGGGGCTTCTTTTAGCGCAGCTCTTTTGGGCTACGGGAGTGTTATGCCGTTATTAGGCGTTTTCGGCACTGGAATTGTGTTGACCGGTGCAGTTTTCAGATGTTGATCACGGACCTGCTCTTTAACAGTCTGAGAAGACTTCGATTGTATTTCAGTTGATGATGCAGAAGGCTTCGATTGTATTTCAGTTGATGAAGGCAGGGACTGCATTTTAGTTGACGGGGCAAGTTGTTTTCTTTTGAGGGGCCGACCATAATCGGTCTGGATATTCCGGTTCAGTATACCTGCACTAGTAATGGTCATGTCTCTGATTACTGTGTCCTTCGGCTCGTCAACATTCAGCTCCTTGCCGTTTAGTACCAAACGTAGAGCTCCGGCGCTGCCAAAACTGAGCTGAAATCGTTCATCTGCGCTCCAGATGAGGCTTTCCCCTTTTGTTAAGATTGCTTTTTTTTGTGGGCTCGTATCGATCCTGACTAATAGCCAAGTGTCCTCAAGGGCGATTACTTCGAGATAGAGTTTCTCCGGCTTCAGCTGTTCGCCAGTTGTAGCAGGCATCGACCCTATCAACGCGGACGTTGCTGGAGGCTGCTGAATCTCTTTCCGATGTCGCTTTGGGAGTGTTGCAAACAGGGCAATCACAAGGACAATAGCAATGGCTGTGCCCCAGATAAGGGGTTCATACGGGAATTTTGTGGACGTGTTTGTCTCAGGTTCCTCTACGGTTGTCGTAGATTCCTTCTGGGAAGCCTGCGCTGCAATGACAAGAGGTGGTGTTTGCTGCAATTCTCCGAATTTTTTCATTACCTCGGTTGCGTCAAGCTGTAGGAATTTGCTATAATTTTTCAGGAAGCCCCTGACAAACACCGCCCCCGGCAGTTTAGAAAAATCTTCCGATTCGAGGGCCTTCAGATATTGAAGGCTGATACGGGTCTGCTGGGCGGCTTCGCGCAGGTCGATTCCCCGCGCCTCCCGGGCACTCCGCAAGTAGTTTCCTAACGTCCCCATCCAATCACCTCAGGGTTCTTACATAGTCTTTTGCTTTATGGGCAATATCGCTCTTAGGATCAAGGTCGGTCACTTTTTTAAACTCTGCTAAAGCGGCCTTTTTATTACCGTCTTTCAAAAACGCCACGGCAAGGCTGAACCTCATGGACGCATTTTGTGGAGCGACCGTCACCCCTTCCTGGAATTCACTGATCGCCTCCTTGATCCGACCCGCCTCGAATAGTGCAGTACCAAGTTTTTGGATAGTAAAATCTAGGTTGGCATACTGAGTTGACTCGCGATAGGCTTCTATGGCTTTCGTATAGTCTTTTTGCGCCATGTACAAATCCCCAAGGTTGATTAAGGGAATATGAGGGGTCGTGTAAAGTTTGTTCGCGAGAGCTTTATTGAAAGCCTTTATTGCCTCTTTCCATTTTTGTTGTTTGAAGTAGACAACGCCGAGGGCATTGTATGCTTCGGAGAAATTCGAGTCCCGGTCGAGGGCCTGCTCATAGTATTTCCGTGCATCTTCTAATTTCCCCTGGTAGTCGCTGATGATTCCCAATCCGTAGTAGGGCAGCTTGTTAGTGCTGTCAGTCTGTATAGACCGATTG
Organism: Nitrospirota bacterium; assembly: GCA_963845065.1. Lineage (GTDB taxonomy): Bacteria > Nitrospirota > UBA9217 > UBA9217 > UBA9217 > JAJYKN01. Next base: position 1,233,293 of record CAWJQQ010000009.1, on the reverse strand, counting down.
AATTCGACTGATGCGAGTTCAAGGTTTTTTTCCTGTAGATAGGAAAGCCCTTTCGTATAATACCCTTCAGACATCTTTGCCTTATCTATTGTAGAGCCGGTTGAAACGCAACCGGTAAAAACCAGAAGGACCATCAGTACTGCGGTTCTCATTGTAGCGTACCCCTTTCAAAACGATGCAAGGAGGCGGGCCAGCGCTTCCCGGTCTCTGCTTACGACACCAGTTGCGGCTTGGACATCCTTTTTCATCGTCGGCTTCTTCGGTTTTACGATTCCTGCCTTAATTGCCTCCTGAATGATGTTGAGCTGTTCCTTTGGCAACGTCGATGCAGGTACTGTCTTGGTATTAGCCTGTTTGGGGAATTCTCGACTCTCTTCCTCTGAGTGCTGTGAAGGAGCAGCCTTTTCTGCCTGCTGCTGCAAGTTCGCTAGAGGCGCCAGAGCTGGTGTTATCTTCTTGGCATCGGGAATGATTGGCTCCGATGAAATGCGCTGCAGCACCGATTGCTGTTGGCTCTGCTGTTTCTGTGGAGAAAGTTGATCCGTCGGTGCTAGCGGAACAGTCGCGGCTTGGACCTGTTGCGACTGAGAGGGCTGAGTCATAGCCGAAGCTGGTATGGGCTGCGTTTGAGGAGACTGCCCAATGTTTTGGGCCGGGGGCACAGGCTGTAATTGCAGATGTTGCTGTGAAATGGAAAGAGTCTCGGCCACTGATGGTGCCTGTGAAGATGTCGCCAGAGCTGCAGGTACTACAGACTTTTCATGTTCCGGATCAAAAATGTTTTGTGAATCTATCCAGTGTTCCTTTGCGTCACGGGACATCGTAGACAGACTAACTTCATCGAGCATCGCACCGAGACCTTCAGCAAATGAGCGTGCATCTTCTTCTACCGAGCTCAAATCCCGTTCAAAGAAGGGATTGGAAGTATGGGAATAGAACAGCTTCCTTCCTGTAAGAAGAAGGTGTATCCCAATGTAGGCAGACATCTTCCCGTCCGCCTCGCGAAAAAAGATGATGTAGCTCCGCGCCTCCTCAGACATCATTTCAGGCGTCGCTACCTGGTGATTGTTCATGGAAAAGAACGCCTTTACCATGTTCCTTTCCCTTACTTTGAGGTCTTTTATGTCAGTATCGATGATGAACATCGTCTTCACAATAATTCCATCATATAAAGTCAAAGGCACAAAATCGTTCTCTAAGATGTAGCGTCAGAAGTTTTACGGAAATGTTAATATTATTTATCAGATATCCTCAAAATGGGTCAGCTTTTTAAACTCGCGGTACCTATCCTCGATTTCCTTGTAATCCAGGCTTCTGAGACGATCGAGGCTGAATGCCTCTACGTTTAATGATGCCATGACGCTGCCAAAGATCACTGCTTTCCGCATGCTGTCCTCAGTAAAATTCATCGTGCTCGCAAGGTATCCCATAAAGCCGCCTGCAAACGTATCCCCTGCTCCGGTGGGGTCGAACACCGATTCAAGCGGATAGGCGGGCGCACTGAACACGCTATGGCCGTTAAACATGAGCGCTCCGTAACTTCCCTGCTTTACGATGATAGTTTTCGGCCCCATGTTCTGCACGCTCTTTGCTGCTTTCACAAGGCTCGACTCGCCAGCCAGCTGTCTGATTTCTGCTTCGTTGATTGTAAGAAGATCCACTTCCTTCAGCGTACGTTTCAAAGCTTCAAGCTTGCTCGAAATCCAGTAATTCATAGTATCACACGCCACAAGTTTCGGTGTCTCAACCTGCCTGAGGACATCTAGCTGTATGTCCGGGTCGACGTTTGCAAGGAACACGACGTCGGAGGTTTTAAAATCATTATTAATGTTCGGCTTAAAGGTCGCCAGTACGTTCAGGTGTGTGGCAAGTGTATGCGCTTCGTTGAGATCGTATCCGTACTCGCCTTTCCATCGGAACGTCTCACCCTTTTGGACTTCAAGACCGCGTGTATCAACTTTTTTACTCTTAAGAAACTGGATATGTTCTTTTGGAAAATCTTCTCCGATCACAGCTACAAGCCGTACATCGGTGAAATAACTCGCTGAGGTGGAAAAATAAGTTGCTGAGCCACCAAGGGCATTGTCAACATTTCCGAAAGGGGTTTTGACTGAGTCCAGGGCAACTGTACCCACAACGAGCAAACTCACGAACTAGCCTCCCAAATATACGATGCGGTCTGAATGGACATTCTGTAAACAGATACAAGCGAAAAAATAATATCCAAAAGGGATATCTATGTCTGTGTCAAGCCGACGTAAATCTATTTTTTTTCATATATTTCCCGATGATAGGTGCGAGATCTTTCTTCGTCTTCGCCGGGATCAACTTCTCAGGTGTCATGATGGTGTTCCTTAGCGCGTCGCCGCAGGAACAGGTGCGCGAGGCCGGTAGTCTGCGAACTGCCTCGCGTATCATGGCCTTCGATGTCTCGACATTATGCTTCATGACTTCGAGCACCGCCTCGACGGTAACAACCTCCTCACTGTGATGCCAGCAGTCGTAATCTGTTGCCAGTGCGATTGTGCTGTAGCAAATTTCAGCTTCCCGCGCGAGTTTGGCCTCGGTGGCGTTCGTCATGCCGATCACATCGACGTTCCACTGCCGATAGGTGAGCGATTCGGCACGCGTCGAGAACTGCGGCCCCTCCATGCATATATAAGTGCCATCACGATGGACCGTTGCACCCACGTGTATGCCTGCGTCTGTCAGGACCGTACAGAGATCTGCGCATACCGGGTCAGCCATGCCCACATGCGCGACGACGCCGTTGCCAAAAAATGTGCTCCTACGATGCTTCGTAAGGTCGTAGAATTGGTGCGGGATCACGATGTCGCCGGGCTTTATTTCTTCCTTCATGCTACCTACGGCGCTGACGGAGATGATCTGTTCTACGCCGAGTTTTTTCATTCCATATATATTTGCACGATAGTTAATGTCAGTGGGGAGCATGCGGTGACCACGTCCATGACGGGGAAGAAATGCCACGCGTTTGTTGTGCAACGTGCCAAGGATGTAATCATCGGATGGTTTGCCGAAAGGGGTTGTAATTTTTATGGTTTTTAACTGCGTCAGCCCTTCCATCTCGTAGAGACCGCTGCCGCCAATGACGCCAATGCTGATTTTCCCCGACTGCTCACTCCGCTTTGCCATGTTAGAACTATTCCTTATAATCTCGTGATGCAGATTTTCACTGATTACTGCTGAAGGCAAAACGTAACCACGTGTCACATGATGTAAACTCGTTGTTTATATGTATGATTCTGATCGAAACACGTTACTCACGTTTGTGTTACACTCTGTTCTGATTCTTTTTTTATCTCGACGTGATCAAGAAGCTCAACAGGCTTTTCCGGTATGATGGTTGAAATAGCGTGTTTATAAACAAGCTGTTGGTTGTCCTGCTTGAGGAGTATGACAAAGTTATCGAACCCCTTAATCGTCCCCATGAGTCGTGCACCGTTGACAAGATACATTGTTACTGGAATTTTTTCTTTGCGCATCTGGTTTAAGAAAATATCCTGAAGATTTACCTGCGACTTTCCCATCCACCCCTCCGAAAAAAGATGCGAGAAACTGCGCTCAGCATGCTCGCGACAAAATAATTTTATTAAATCTTATACTAACTTCTTTGAAATTTCAACGTATTTCTTTATTCGTTCCAAAATATCCTCTGCGCTTACGAGACCTGTGATGTCAACCCACGTCGCATCGGGCTCGCGTCTAAACCAGGTGAATTGGCGTTTAGCATATCGCTTTGTGTCACGCTTGAGCAACGAGACTGCTTCTTCCCGAGAAGTTCTGCCTAAGAAATTAGCCATGAAATGTTTGTACCCCAGCCCTTGCATCGATATCAGGTCAGGGCCGTATCCGCGATCCATCAATGTTTTGACCTCCGACTCTAGTCCCTGATCGAGCATGTGGTCTATGCGCTTCTCAATTCGCGGATAGAGTTCACTTCTACTCCTCACTAGGAAGAGTAAGCGAAATCGATATGGTCGGTCCCGGAACGCATGATCGCGCTGGAATTCGGAAAGTTTCCTATCACGAAGGTAGTACACCTCCAGCGCACGCATCGTACGCCTGAGATCGTTCGGATGGATTTTTACCGCAGCCTCTGGGTCTACTTTCACCAAGTCGCCGTAAAGTACACCTGGCTCCATCTCTACTTCCCGTTGCAGCAGCCGCTCGCGAAGTTGGATGTCCGCAGGCGGTCCGTGGAAGAGTCCCCGCATTAGCGCGCGTATATAAAGCCCAGTCCCGCCGACCACGATGGGAATCCCGCCGGCTGCAATAATGCCATCGATAGCCGAACGTGCGTCGCGAAGGTAATCGCCAACGCTATAAGGCTGGTTCGGCTCCACCACGTCAATCATATGATGATATATAAGTTTGCGCTGTTCCGGTGTAGGTTTGGCCGTGCCGATGTTCATGCCGCGGTATATTTGCATGGAATCTGCACTCACGATCTCCGCGCAAAGCTCCTGTCCAAGGAGAATAGATAAATCCGTTTTACCGACCGCGGTAGGGCCTGCCAAGATCAGTATAGGTTTATTAAGCTGTTCTTTCATCAGTGGCGATCTCGATTAGATACTCTTTTTTTGCCAAGTAACTGCCGCATGCGCCGCAATACAAACCTCAAAAAGGAAACCAAACTGGCAACAGGAATGATCTCTTTCAATGCCACCTCCTGAATGGCAATCACTACGAACCCGGTCTGTGCCTAGACTGCTATATCCTTTTAAACATCTTCCTGATATCGTTCATGGAATACCTGATGACCGTAGGCCTGCCGTGTGGGCACGTGTGCGGCATGCGGCATTTAAAAAGATTATGGAGCAGCACTTCCATCTCAGCGTGATCGAGATGCCGATGAATCTTAATTGCCGGATGGCAGGCCATCACGCTTAAGATCTCGGTTCTAATCTTTTCCATTTTATTGCTGTTGCCGAGGACATTTACTTCATCCAGGACATCAAGTAGAAGCTGTTTATAATCGGCACCGACGAGAAGCGCTGGCACTGCCTTGATCATATACGTACCGCTACCGAAATCTTCGACAAGAAAACCGACCTTGCTCAACTCAGGCAGATATTCCGACAACATACCACTCTGGGCAGGTCCGAGTTCAACCTGGTCGGGCACTAGGAGGTTCTGGATTGGCACCGTTCCCAACTCTAATTGATCTTGCAGATTCTCGAACAACACTCGCTCATGGGCCGCGTGCTGGTCGATGATAGCCATACCTTCTTTCGACTGTGCAATAATAAAAGAGTCGTGAATTTGCGCCACGGGGAAAAGATCGTGCGCGGAATAAATCGAGGTCTGACTTTCGAGAGCGGAGTAGGTTGTTTTCCGGGAATCATCTGGCTCGAACTGCAGGGCCGGTGCAGTGATATCACTCTTTCGTCGCCCGAAAAACGACGTCGTTTGGTCTATAGGCTGGCCCTTCAAATAATCGGATAACGCCTCTCTTACGGCGGTATTGTAATTTTCCGTTTCGGTGAAGGTCTCAATCACCGGCATCCCGTGTAAACGCAGCCCTTCCCTGATCACGTCCCGAAGTAGATCATGGATCTGAGACTGGTTCCGAAACCGTACTTCCGCTTTGGCAGGATGAACATTCACATCAACGAGAGAAGGGTCTATCTCAATAAAAATGAAACCCACAGGATGCCGGTCGCGCATCAGCATGTCACCGTATGCGCTGTATAGAGCGTGCGTAAGCGAGGCGCTCTTCACTGCACGACTGTTTACGTAAAAGTCTTGATAGGTGCGATCTGCACGACTAAAGATGGGGCGTCCTATAAGGCCGTGAATGTGAACGTTGTCTCTTCCGCCCGAGAATGGTATGACGTTTTCCACGACCTCATTACCGTACAACTGGAAGGCTCTCTCTTTCACGCTTGACGAGAGCGGCAGGTCGAGTATCGGCTTCTTGTTGTGTGCAAGTTTGAACCTGATGGATGGATTAGCCATTGCCTCTCTGGACACTGCACTCAAAATATGCGAAAATTCTGTCGTGTCGCTTTTTAAGAACTTGAGACGGGCAGGCGTGTTGTAAAACAAGTGGGCAACTTCAAACGATGTACCTTGCGGCGCTGCGGCGTCTTTTATGGCCTTTACCGTCCCTCCCTCGATCTCGATCATGACCCCATTGGAATTTCCCGAAGTGGCAGTCACCATCCTAATCTGGGATACCGCTGCAATGCTCGAAAGCGCTTCGCCGCGGAAACCCATAGTTCGTATTGCCTCGAGGTCAGCTTCATCGCTGATTTTACTCGTTGCATGTCGCAGAAACGCGGTCTTCGCATCTTCCTTTGACATGCCGCTGCCGTTGTCCCAGATGCGGATGAGCTGCGTGCCCGCCTTTTCGATATCAATGAATATCTCAGTAGCACCGGCGTCGATAGAATTTTCAATCAGTTCCTTGACGACTGATGCAGGGCGCTCCACCACTTCGCCGGCTGCGATCTTGTTGATGATGTGGTCGGGGAGAATGTTGATTATTGAAGACATAGGGCACTTAACTGCTGATTAACACGAACATAGAGATAGAATCATATAAACAAAGAGCAAAGTTGTAATAATTTTAATCGTTTCCGACTATTCTGTCTAGATCCAGGTTTATCCGCTCCTTCTCTGATCATTATTTCAGTTTCGTCTTTTCCTGGTTCGCCACCACTACAATTACCATCCTTTCCGGACGGAAGTATGTCTTCGCCACACGCCGTATACCTTCTCGAGCCACACTCTGTAACATGCCTGGAACGTTACGACTGGCGCTTTGTGCTCTTCCATGAGCGGCACCCTGAGCCCGTTCGGGAGAACCGCCTCGGTGACATTCATGGACTGGCCGAATACAGAAGTCAAGAAAAAGAATACAAGAAATAATGTTATTTTTGTGCCCTTTTCTTTTTCATACTTGCTATCTCCTCGCGTAACGCTTCAAATCTCTATCGTTACGAGGAATTGAAATATCTAAACCAACCTCACTTTACTCCCGTATGCCCGAATCCTCCGGCACCCCGCGCGGTTTCGGTCAATTGCGAAACACTTTCAAACCTTGCCTTCGACAGTTTTGCAAACACAAGCTGAGCGATGCGGTCTCCGCGCCGAACCCTGAACGGCGTGCCGCTGAAATTGAACAGGATGATGCCGACCTCACCCCGGTAATCCGCATCAATGGTCCCTGGGCCGTTCAGCATACCGATACCGTGTTTTAGCGCAAGTCCGCTGCGAGGCCGGACCTGCCCTTCATAGCCTTCGGGAATAGCTAGAGCAATCCCTGTCGGGATGAGTAACCACTTCCCAGCATCAATGATTACATCACCTTCGATAGCAGCGTAAAGGTCCACTCCAGAGGCATGCTTGGTCTGGTAATGAGGCAGTGGGATCCCATCTGCATTTTTAAGTTTCGTTATATGAACTATAAGATGGTCAGACATAGCACCGATTCAGCGGACAGAATACAATATACGGCACACTCAGAAAAACTCATTTTTTTAATCATCGCAACCTACCAAATGTTGTCTACCATTTACCGTTTCTAAATTTCCAAAACCGAATCTGGCACATCGGCCCTGGACAGCGGGCCGAGGATTGTAAGGGCAATATTGTCCTGCGCGAACAACTTCTGTGCCAGTTGCCGCACCTGGTCTCCGCTTACCTTTTCCACTCCCTTGATGATATCATCCATGGACAGATATTTTCCGAAATATATCTCCTGACGCGCGATCCGGCTCATGTGACTGTTACTGCTCTCGAGCGATAGGATCAGGTTTCCTTTGACCTGGTTTTTCACGCGTAATACCTCAGCCGGTGTGATCCCCTCGACCTTAATCTTTTTTAATTCCTTGATCACAAGCCGGACCACTTCGAGCGCATTCGAAGGACCCGTTCCCGCATAGATGGTAAAGAGGCCTGCATCGCGATAAGAAGTAACGTAAGAGTATATCGAATAGGCAAGCCCGTACTGTTCGCGCACTTCTTGGAACAACCTCGAACTCATGCTGTATCCAAGCACGGTATTGAGTGCCGAGATCACATACCGATCATCATGAGTATTCGAAATTCCTTTACATCCCATGCAGAGCTGCACCTGCTCGAGTTGCTTCTTCTTCACGTATATAGCGCTGGTGAAGGTTGGTGTCTCCTCTTTTTTAGGAGCCCCGCCCCTTGCAAGTTTCCCGAATTGCCTATTCAGGAGATCTATTAATTGGGCATGGTCGAAATTACCGGCTACGGAGATAACAATCTCCTTCGGGCTGTAATAATTGTCAATATAGGAGAGGATGTCCTGGTGTTTCATCTCCTTAATGGTGTCTCTGGTGCCGAGGATAGGACGGCCAAGTGAATTTTCGGGCCAGACCGTACTTGTGAAGAGCTCGTGCACATAGTCGTCAGGTGCATCTTCAACACCTTTGATCTCTTCAAGAATGACTTTGCGTTCTTTTTCCATTTCCGCGGGATCGAACTTCGATCCCAAGAGAATATCAGAGAGGATGTCTATGGCCACGGGCAGGTGCTCGTCCACCACCTTGGCGTAGTAGGTAGTCGTTTCCTGCGACGTGAAGGCATTATACTCTCCTCCCAGAGAATCCATCTCGATTGCAATGTCCTTTGCAGTGCGCTTCTCTGTGCCCTTGAAGAACATATGCTCGATGAAATGCGACACGCCACCGACCTCAGGAGGCTCATGCCGTGAGCCGACCTTCACCCAGACGCCGATTGATACAGCACGTGATTTTGGAAGGGTTTCAGACACGACCCGTATACCGTTCATAAGGGTATCTTTTCTGTACATAGAACCGTCTTTCTTTTAACCACAAAGGCACCTAGACACAAAGATTTTTTTTAATCCCTTTTAACTATCTTCGTGACTTTGTGCCTTCGAGGTATGACACTATATCAGAATTTATTATTTCTCTTTTTGGTTGTGGTTTCCTTGGTGTTGATGCTGAGCAGCCCGCTCCTGCGTTATCTTTTGGACCAGGTGGCTCGGAACGTCCTCGTAGCCGTAGAATTCCATGGTATACATGCCTCTGCCACTAGTGAGCGAATTAAGTGTCGGGGCATAGGAAAGCATTTCGGACATGGGTACCAGCGCTTTGATCGTTTGACCGTTCGCCTGGGGGACCACTCCCTGGACCTTGCCGCGTCGCGAATTCAAATCACCAATCACGGCGCCGAGTGTGTCGTCGGGTGACATGACCTCAACGTTCATTATCGGCTCCAGCAGCGCCGGTTTTGCTTCCGCCACGGCCTTTTTGAACGCCATGGATGCCGCGACTTTAAATGCCATTTCCGAGGAATCCACGGAATGGTAGGAACCATCATACAATGAGACCCGGATGTCTACTATGGGATAGCCGGCAAGTGTGCCTTCGTGCATGGCTTCGACCACGCCTTTTTCGACAGCCGGAATATATTGGCGAGGAATCACGCCACCCACGATGTTATCAACAAATTCAAAACCGCTGCCGCGCGCTAGCGGCTCGATCTCGAGCCATGCATCTCCGTATTGTCCGTGTCCTCCTGTCTGTTTCTTATACTTGCCTTGCGCTTTTGCCTTTGATCGGATCGTTTCCTTGTACGGCACCTTTGGCGTTTTCATGGTAACGTCTGCACCGAACTTTCGCTTGAGCTTCTCAAGTGTCACTTCGAGGTGGACCTGCCCCATACCGGAAAGGACCATCTCCTTGGTCTGGTCGTCGTAGGCGAACTTTAATGTTGGATCTTCCTCCAGAAGTTTGTGGACACCGGTGCTCACTTTGTCCTCGTCTCCCCGTGTCTTTGGCGCAATTGCATAGGACATAACAGGGTCGGCGAACTTCGCAAACTCCATGACGATCGGTTGTTGTTCTAAACACAAGGTATCGCCGGTGAGCGTCTCTTTGAGCTTTGCGACGGCACCAATCTGGCCAGCGGAAAGTGCCTGCGTCGGGACCTGTTTCTTCCCCTGTATATAAAAGAGGGATCCGATTTTTTCCTTAGTTTGTTTCGTGGAATTGTAGCCAGTAGAATCCGCCTTGAGTATACCGGAAAACACGCGGACCATGGATAATTTTCCTGCAAAAGGATCGTTGATAGTTTTGAAAACCAGGGCGGTAAGCGGCTCGTCCGTTGTCGGCTTCCGCACAATTTCATTGCCTGATTTGGGATCAACCCCCTTGATCTGCACAATCCGCGCGTGCTCTGCCGGCGATGGAAGGCACATCAGGATCATATCGAGGAGAAGCTGAACCCCCATGTTTTTGACCGGTGAACCGCACAGCACCGGAAGAAGCCCCCCGCCAAGGGTTCCGTGCTTGAGCCCGGCGATTAAGTCCTCCGAAGGGAGATCGCCTTTATCAAGATACTTTTCGAGCAGGCTGTCCTCCGTTTCGGCGATCTGTTCCACGAGCTTCTTTCGATAGGTCGCGACCTCCTCCTTCATGTTTGCAGGAATTTCCTTTTCTTCGATCTTGCCGCTTCCATCCCTGGCGAACATCAGTGCTTTAAGTTTAATGAGATCTACGACGCCGCTAAAATTTTCCTCCAACCCAATAGGGAGCTGCAGTACCAGCGAGTTCTTGCAGAAATACTTTTCCATATCGCCTATGGCGCGAAAGAAGTCAGCCCGTTCTTTGTCGAGCTTGCTCACGAAAGCAATACGCGGCACTTCATAGTCGCAGGCGTATTTATAAATTTTTTCGGTCTCAGCCTTCACGCCGGAGATGGCTGAAATGATGAGAACGGCTCCGTCGACAGCGCGTAGGGTTCCCCTCGTCTCCTCAAGAAAATTAATATAGCCGGGTGTATCGATCAGGTTGATGCGGACGCCCTGCCAATCGGCAAAGCCGAGGGCCGAAGTGATGGTGATCTTCCGGGAAATTTCCTCCGGTTCATGCATAAACACGGAACTCCCCGTATCGACACTACCGAGGAGATCAACGGAACCGGCCGCAAACAAAATAGCATCGGCGAGTGAGGTTTTCCCGGCTGCTCCATGTGAGAGGATCGCTATGTTTCGGACTTCTTTGACATCAGCATTCGGCATAGACAACTCCTTCCGGTGATGAGATTATAGTTCAAAGTGGCTCTTATGCCCAATTGCATTCTCGTAAAGCAAATTTACCAGATTTCAGACTTGATCTTGCCGCCCTGTTTGATCAGGACATCCACAACTGCCTCGCTGAAAAAATTGGTTGCTTGGCGTATTTCCACGTCTACCATATTTTCGTAGTACTTCTTGCCTTCGGCAAGTTCTTCAGTCAAGACGTCGAAAAGACTATCCTTCTCAATTCCCTCCTTGACCTTGGCCTGGTTATAGAGAAGAATGTCGGAAAGAATAGTCCTCGCGAGCCTTCTCGCTTCATCAGGATTCTTTATCAATCGCATAGAAAAGCCCTACCACGGCATCCTCATTCCTTCGGGGAAAGAATCTCGACGATCACTGGCTTGTACGTCTGCGTTTTTTCGACTTTATTATTATACACGCGTATAAAGAAAAAAGAAACGACCATGCAGATCATGCCTGCGATGAACGCCCAGAGGTCGGAATGAAGCTCCCCTGCATATCGTAGCGTAATATTTTTTGCAATAATGGCTCCCGCAACGAGGGCAGCCATGGGAATGCCGAATAGGATGATAGAAGCTTTCAAGTAGACCTGAGGCGCCACGACGATCTTAACCTTCTGCCCTTTTTTTGCGCTCAGCGGGTTTAACGCCTCCATATATTCCTCTTCACCCGGATGGCACACACCGGCAGCCGCACACTGTTCACAACCGCTCTTTTTGACTATCGATACCTTCGCGACGTCTCCTTCTACTTCGGCTACAATTCCTTCTTCTTCGATCATACCCTGCCTCACTTCACGCCCCGCGCTTCAGGACGGCTACCGGTTATTACTTTGAACTAGGTACTCTGTACTTTGTATTTTTTTTTGCCGTTCGGAGCAATTTATACTCAATGCTGTCTACCAGCCCCTGCCAACTCGCCTCAATCACATTCTCGGACACGCCGACGGTACCCCACTTGTTCTTGCCGTCGCCGGACTCGATCAGCACGCGGACTTTTGCCGCCGTTCCTGCGGCTGCTGTTAGCACGCGAACCTTATAGTCAAGCAACCGAACGGTTTCCAGCCCCCTGCCGGGAAAGTACTTGGGCAGAACTTTGCGTAGGGCCTTGTCCAGCGCATTCACCGGGCCATTGCCCCATGCAGCCGTATGCTCCACATTACCCCCGACCTCCACGGTCACCGTCGCCTCGCTCACCGGATTGGGATCGACTTTTCGTTTTTCCGTCAAAATGCGGTAATCGATCCGGTCGAACATCGTGAAGACCGACTCGTAGTTGTGCCCTGCCCGAAGCATCAGGAGCTCAAGCGATCCTTCAGCACCCTCGAACTCAAAACCTTCGTTCTCAAGTTCCTTAACTTTCTTCAGTATTTCAGCCAGTTGAGGGCTGTCCTTCCTGAGCGGGATGCCCAACTCTTCTGCTTTCTGAAGGATATTGCTCTTGCCCGCCATATCGGAGACAAGAATACGGCGTCTATTCCCGACAAGCTCCGGTGTGATATGCTCATAGGTCAGGGAGTTCTTCGCTATGGCATCCACATGCACACCGCCTTTGTGCGCAAAAGCACTGTCGCCAATATAGGGCTGTCGCTTGCGGTGCGGCAGGTTAGCGAGTTCATCTACATACCGGGACATGTCGCGAAGCCTGGCCAAACTGGTGTCCGTCACACAATCGATCCCCAGTTTGAGTTTGAGGGTAGGAATCAGAGAACAGAGGTTGGCGTTACCGCAACGTTCACCGTAACCGTTAATAGTACCGTGAACCTGGACAGCCCCCATCCTGATTGCCGCCAATGAGTTAGCCACGGCAAGTTCAGTGTCGTTATGGGCATGGATACCAAATGGCGTCGCAATCGCCGTCTTTACGCGCGCAATGATCTCTTCGATTTCATGGGGCAGTGTGCCGCCGTTCGTATCGCACAAAACCAGACAGTCCGCACCAGCTCCTTCTGCGGCAAGAAGCGTCTGAATTGCATAATCGGGATTAGCCTTATATCCATCGAAGAAATGTTCAGCATCGTAGATGACCTCGTCCAGATGCTTCTTGAGATAGAATACGGAGTCCTCAATTAAGTCGAGATTCTCATTCATGGTAATCTTGAGCGCTTTCAGCACGTGAAGATCCCACGTCTTTCCGAAAATGGTGGCCGTTGCCGCACCTGACGACACTAATGCTTTTATACTGGGATCATTAGAAACCTTGAGTTTTGATCGACGTGTGGCACCAAAGGCCACAAGCTTTGATTTCTTGAGCTTCACGCGACGCATCTCTCTGAAAAATTCAATATCACGCGGGTTGGAGCCTGGCCAGCCGCCCTCGATATAGTGGACGCCAAATTGATCGAGCTTCCGTGCAATGCGGATCTTGTCCTCGACAGAGAAATTCACATCCTCGGCCTGGGCGCCGTCGCGTAGCGTAGTATCATAAAGGTAAACAGTCGGTTTCATGGTATAGGATTTTCCTTGGCTCTGCCGCCTCATGCCGCTTTATCCATTTCAAAGGCATCATGCAATACCCTGACTGCAAGTTCCGTGTACTTAGCATCGATCACGCAGGATATTTTGATCTCCGACGTACTAATCATCATGATATTGATCCCTTCTTTGGCAAGGGCTGAGAACATTTTAGCCGCAACGCCCGAATGCGAACGCATGCCCACGCCCACGATGGATATCTTGGCAATTTCTTCCTTCATGCTCACGCTCTTTGCCCCAATATCGGAAATGACTTTCTTCATTATTTCCTGGATCTTCTTGGCATCTGTCCTGGGCACAGTAAAGGACATGTCCGTCAATCCACCCTCGCCGATATTCTGGATAATCATGTCCACGACAACATTGTTGTCCGAAATAGTATTGAAGATCTTCGCCGCAACTCCCGGTCGGTCCGGCACGCCCTGAACAGTCACTTTCACCTGATTCTTGTCATACGCCACGCCGGATACCACAACTTTTTCCATATCTGCATCCTCCCTGGTCACTAGGGTCCCCGGGTTGTCGTTGAAGCTCGAGAGCACCCTTACCGGAACGCTATATTTTTTTGCGAACTCGACGGAGCGCGTCTGGAGTACTTTGGCCCCGAGACTCGCCAGTTCAAGCATCTCGTCATAGGAAATTTTGTCAAGTTTCCTTGCATGCGGCACCATATTCGGGTCTGTGGTATACACGCCGTCGACATCGGTATATATGTCGCACACGTCGGCCTTGAGTGCGGCGGCAACGGCTACCGCCGAGAGGTCCGATCCTCCCCTTCCCAGCGTCGTCACATCGTCCGACGTTTCGGTTATTCCCTGGAAACCGGCAACCACGGCGACCTTCCCTTCCCGTAGCGCTTGCCTCAACCGATCGCCCGTGATTTTTTCGATCCGCGCCTTGGTATGCACGTTATCAGAAATGATTCCCGCCTGCCTGCCAGTAAACGACTGCGCCTTGTGTCCACAAGTCTGAATCGCCATAGCTAACAATGCAATAGCCACTCGTTCTCCCGTTGACACCAGCATGTCCATTTCCCGGGGGTCCGGATTTTCGCTAACCTGATTTGCCAGGCCGATAAGTTTGTCCGTTTCTCCGCTCATGGCCGATACGACAACTACGACATCGTGTCCTTCTTCCCTTGCGCGGCACACACGCTTCGCTACGTTCTTGATCCGTTCAGGACTTCCTACAGACGTACCGCCGTATTTTTGGACTATGAGCACCTAATTCCCCCACTTTACCACAATGACACGATGAACTGTCGTGTTTTCTGTGCACTTTTTGTGCTTCCTGGCGAGCATGCTACTTTTTCAAAAAAAAATCCATCAATGTATATCCTTCTTTGAATACCAAGGCATCTTTTCTGGCAGCAATCCCCTCATCGTAAGTCACCGCGTCACCAGTGCGTTCCTTCGTATTATCAAAAATGACAAATGGCACCGGTTCATTCGAATGGGTACGAAGCGCAACCGGTGTAGGATGATCCGGGAGTGCCAGTATGCGGTATTCATCAAACTGTTTCATACCGTGGATGATGTTTCCAACGATAAATTCATCAAAATCCTCTATGGCCTTGACTTTGTTTTTCAGATCGCCCGTGTGGCCCGCTTCATCAGGGGCTTCAACGTGCACATAAACGATATCCTTTGTTTTCAGTGCCCAGAGCGCGTGTTCGGCCTTGCCTACGTAATTCGTGTCCAGCCAGCCCGTGGCCCCTGGCACGTTTATCACTTCGAACCCCGCATATTTGCCGATTCCCTTCGTAAGATCTACGGCGGAGATCATTGCTCCATCAATACCATACTTTTCCTTGAAGGTTGGCATATTTGGACGCCGGCCCTGGCCCCAGAGCCAGATGCTGTTCGCAGCGCGCTTGCCGCCCTCTAGTCTCGCTTTATTAACTGGATGAGCAAGGAGCAAGTCGATCGATTCCGCCATAAGCGTGTTAACAATATCGTCTCCCTCACCGCGCGGGAGGTAGTCCTGGATGTCCTTGTCCTGAATGTCATGAGGCGGTGTGCACTCGACCTTGTCCTTCCCACCTTTCCAGACCATCAGATGGCGATAGCTCACCCCGGGATAAAAACGGATGCGGTCATTGCCAAGTTTGCTGTCGATTTCCTCAATAAGCAAACGGGCTTCCTGTGTCGAAATATGGCCTGCGCTGAAGTCTTCCATGATTGCCCTCCGGCCCGAACCTGAAGACTTGCCGCTAGTAATACGGAGGGTCACGAGATTGCAGCGGAACGCAACATCATTTGGTCCCAATTCGACGCCTATACTGGCCGCCTCGAGAGGCGAACGGCCGGTATAGTACTTCCGGGGATCATATCCCATGACAGAAAGGTTGGCCACGTCGCTGCCGGGTGGAAACCCCGGAGGTATCGTATACACCATTCCCACCTGACCGCTCGTCGCAAGCTGGTTCAGGTTTGGTGTGTTCGCGAACTCCAGACATGTTTTGCCACCCAGTTCCCCATGAGGCCTGTCAGCCATTCCGTCACCAAGTAATATAATGAATTTCATAAATGTACAGGAGAATGAGAGGACAGGGATCTACAGCAAAATAGTGAATTGCCCAATCCCTTGTCATTTGAACACTTACGAACTACCACCTTCCCCCTCAACTGCTTCAATTTTGACTCCGCGCTCCTTGAGATAGGCGATACTGTCCTCGAGTTTTTTTTCTGTGCCTTCAAGTTCCAGCACGACTTCGCCTACGTTTTCTGTAACTTTGGCTCGCCGGATATTCGGCATGACGTCGAATTTCCTCGCCATCGTGAAGATCACAGGCTCCCTGATCAAGTCTTGGGGAAACGTCAGTTTAATCCTCATTGTTGCCATGTCGCCTCCGTCGTGAGGAAGGATAACGCCATATCAGCGAAATAACGTAGACACCAGCCTCCGAATCTCCAACTCGTGCTTTGAAGTACCGGGTTAACCGCGTCCGCCCGCAATGGCCGGCACGATCGAGATATTGTCTCCGTCTTTGAGTGTAGTTTCTTCCTTGTTCATGAAGCGGATATCTTCTTCATTCACGTAAATATTAATGAATCGCCTGATCTTTCCGCCTTCTGACAACCGTTCTTTCATGCCAGGATAATCCTTTTCCAAAGCGTCTAAAAGTTCGGTGACGTTCTTTGCTCTGCATTCGACTTCTGCTTTCCCGTTTGATAATTTTTGCAACGGCGTCGGAATTCTTACTTTGATCGTCATGCTTCGCTCCTCCCGATTAAATATTCACTCGCCTCATGCAACAATGGTTTCTGCAGGTTACACTGAGAACGTTCGTTTTCATGATTTGCGGACAATTTTCGATATTCTCTCTTCTTCGGCAATACCCCAAATAATTCAGCCTTCAGTCGCATGGGAACTGCTTTCTACAGTTCAATGACGGATAAGAGTACTTCGCTTACTATCCCTTCTTCGATCGAAAACCCCCTGACAACTGGATGAGCCCGGTTCATGAGGGAAACGATGACATATATGGCATCGGGATAATTAGGCAACTGTGACCCGGGCCAATACGCCTTTTCAACGTCTATACTCGACGGGTATGCCTGACCGGTGGGATGAGAATGGAACATGCCGACCAGCACACGGCCCGACTCACGAACATCCTTCATCACTCGGAACTGCTCTTCTGCTTCCATTTCGTAGTAGGCCGGTCCGGGCTTCGCATTCTTCATGAAGTAAATTTTTTCCACCTTGTAGTCCTTCCCTGCGAGGATTCCACAGGCCTCGTGGGGAAGTTCAGCAGTACAATGATCGATAATGCGTTGGACGTCGGACTTGTTAATGATCAAGGCCATAAGATACACCAAGAGTGCAGATTTTCGGCCTTTCTCGTCGTCAGCACTTCCACCTTCCTCAGTGGCTCATAGAACAGAATTGTTCGTAATCTATCAATTCCGTAATCGTTGGATGCTCGCCACACACGGGGCACTCTTTATTCCGAGGCACCTTCACGGTGCGGAAACTCATATCGAGAGCGTTCCACAGCAGAAGTTTTCCTTTGAGCGGGTGGCCGATGCCAAGGATCGCCTTGATCACCTCGGTCGCCTGCAAAGTCCCGATCACACCGGTGACGACTCCGAGGATGCCCGCCTCCTGGCACGAGGGGACCATACCCGGAGGGGGTGGGACCTCAAACAGGCATCGGTAACACGGTCCTTCGCCTGGGTAGATGCTCATGATCTGCCCTTCGAACCGGAAGACCGCGGCGCTGACCAGCGTCTTCTTGAGCATGACGCAGGCATCATTAACTAGATAGCGCGTAGGGAAATTGTCGCTGCCGTCAACCACAATATCATAATCCTTGATAATCCCCTTGATGTTATGGGACGACAATCGTTCCTTGTGCGTGATGACTTTCACGTCGGGGTTTAGCGTCTCGTAGGTCTCCTTCGAGGAATCTGCCTTCAGCATGCCAATCCTGCTAGTATTATGCGCGATCTGCCGCTGAAGGTTCGAGATTTCGACACGGTCGTTGTCGATGACGCCGATAGTGCCGACACCTGCTGCCGCAAGATAGTACCCGACCGGAGAGCCGAGACCGCCAGCGCCGACCAGCACGACTTTGGCGTTCAAGATCTTTTCCTGTCCGTCGCCCCCAACTTCCGGAAGCAGAATGTGCCTGCTGTAACGCAGTATTTGATCTTCAGTAAAGTCCATAGAAACCTCTCTAATAACTACGAATTCTGATTCTGTCGGAACAAATTAATACACACACAGGCAAATCATCTTTTGTACAAAATGATTTATTATGCCTGTCTATCCGCGCTCGCCCAAGATTAACAGTGTGTTATTTCTTTTTTTCTTTGTCCTTCCGAACTATAATATGCCACTCTTTTTCCGCGGTCTGTTCAATCCGAAGGACCTTCTGGCCTTCATTCTCCATGCTTTTTGGCACGTTTTCCGACGCGGGCTTATGGTCTGTGATGATTTCCAGCACTTCTCCAAGAGGCATTTTTTCCAATGCTAGTTTCGATCGAACGAACGTATACGGACAGACCTGACCCTTAATATCGATTGTCTTATTTATTTTGATATCGTCTGTCATAATCATCCCCGAGCGAATTAGCGGTATCGCTAGGCGGCAACACTCAGTAACTTATCAAGTCGACCCACCTGCGTTCCGTAATCCTAAATTATCAGCTTTTCCCTTCCTCCACTCGAATCACCATGGTCGGACCGGATACGCAGTCCATTTTGTTAATCTCATCCAGTGCTTTACGCACATCGAGTTCAATGGCTTCATGGCTCATCATCACCAGCGGCACCGCTTCTGCAGTCCCCCTACCTTTTTGGATGACCGAGGAGATGCTGATGTTGTTTCTACCAAGCACACCCGATATCCGTGACAGAACGCCAGGCTTATCCATGGCTGAGAACCGCAGATAATAACAGGATGTGATTTCGTCCATCTTACGAATCTTGAGGGGCGTTCGTTCGCGGAAAGCTGCAACAGGCGTACGATTCGTGCAGCCTGCCAGGATGTCGCGACCGATGTCGATGATATCGCTAACCACGGCGCTCCCTGTAGGCATATCGCCTGCACCTCTGCCGTAGAACATGGTTGATCCCACAGCATCGCCGACAATGGAGAGTGCATTGAAAACCCCATCAACAGCGGCAATGGGATACTCCTCGGGAAGCATGGTAGGATGAACGCGCGCTTCCACCTCTCCATTCACCATCTTAGTTATGGCCAAGAGTTTGATCTTGTAACCGAGCTCTTTTGCAAAATCGATATCGCTTGGTGTGATCTTCGAAATTCCCTCGGTATAAATATCATCGAACTTCACCGGCGTGCCATAGGCAAGCATGGTAATGACCGCAAGTTTGTGCGCCGAATCGATACCTTCGATGTCGAATGTCGGGTCTGTCTCTGCATACCCCATGGACTGCGCCTCTTTCAGGACGTCTTCAAACTTCCGGCATTCATTCGTCATAAGCGTCAGGATGTAATTGCACGTTCCGTTCACTATGCCGTAGATGGACTTGATATGATTAGCCGCCAGACCGTTCCTGATGGCAGCAAGAATCGGGATACCTCCTGCGACCGATGCTTCGAATCCGAGCGTGACGCCGTACTTTTCGGCCGAGGTATATATCTCCTCACCATGCACGGCTAGGAGCGCCTTGTTTGCCGTTACCACATGTTTTTTATGCTTGATTGCCTCGAGGATAAACTCCTTGGCAGGTTTATACCCGCCGATGAGTTCCACCACGACGTCGATCTCAGGATCGGTAAATATATCCTGTGCATTGGTGGTTATCTGAACACCCTTGAGCTTAATACCTCTATCACGCTTCACATCCAGATCGGATATTCTCTTCAGCACAACTGGAACGCCGAGCCTGCGCCGGATAATTTCAGCGTTCTCGTTCAGGATTCGCGCTGTACCAGTTCCGACGGTGCCGAAGCCGATGATGCCTACATTGATTGATTTCTTGGATGCCATTATCTACCTGCTTTTAATATCTTTTGTTACTGTGGAGGACGCTGAGGAAGACGTTTAACCATCTTCAGCTTATCCTTGACCTTTGTTCCTTGATCCTGCTCTATCATTTCTTCAGCGCTAGTTTTATCCCCTTTGCCGCCTGGCGCAGCCGGTACTCGTTCTCAATGAGTGCGAACCGCACGTGGCTGTCGCCGTACTCACCAAATCCGACACCGGGCGAGACAGCGACCTTTGCCACTTTAATAAGGTGTTTTGCGAAATCTAGGGAGCCCATCTTCTTGAAGGGCTCGGGGATCTCGGCCCAGACGAACATGGTGGCCTTAGGCTTTTCTACCTTCCAACCCGCTTTATCCAACCCATCTATAAGTACGTCTCTGCGGCACCGATACATGTCCGAGATCTCCTTTACACACCCCTGTGGCCCGTTCAGTGCAATGATAGATGCAATCTGTATCGGTTGAAACATGCCGTAGTCGAGGTAGCTTTTGATCTTGATTAGGGCACCCACAATGTCCCTATTTCCACAGCAAAATCCCACTCGCCATCCCGCCATATTGTAGCTTTTTGTAAGACTGAAAAACTCGACACCCACGTCTTTGGCTCCTTTTGCCTGCAGAAAACTTGGCGCCCGGTAACCATCAAAGTTTAAGTCTGCATAAGCCAGATCGTGCACTACGATTATGTTGTTCTCCTGTGCAAAATCCGCAATTTTCTGGAAGAAATCCACATCCACCACCTGCGTCGTGGGATTGTTCGGGAAATTGATGATGAGCATTATGGGCCGAGGCCAAGTGTTCTTGTAGGCCTCCTGCATGTCGTTGAAGAAGTCACTGTCCTTGCGAAGCGGAATAGAACGCACTTCACCACCAGCTATGATCACGGCATAGGGATGAATCGGATAAGCTGGTGTGGTTGTAAACACCACGTCCCCCGGCTCGACCGTGGCCAAAGCGAGGTGCGAAAGCCCTTCCTTGGATCCGATTGTCGCGACTGCTTCTGACTCCGGATCGAGATTGACATCGTAGCGGCGCTTGTACCAGTCGCAGATTGCGGTGCGGAGCTTAGTAATCCCCTTAGAGGCGGAATAACGGTGGTTTTTTGGATTTTGTGCGGCCTCGACAAGTTTGTCTACGATGTGTTGCGGCGTACTCTGGTCAGGATTACCCATGCCAAGATCGATAATGTCTTCGCCGCGCCTGCGTGCCTCGATTTTCATGGCGTTAACAATCGAGAAAACATAGGGCGGTAGCCTCTTGATCCTGCCGAACTTCTCAGGCATCGTTAACCCTCTCTTTTCCAAAGAAATCAGTCTTCTAACCACTCAATTTAAAAAGTAAAATTGATATTAAAACAGTATGCATGTTTTGTCAATAAAAAATACTTATGCGACAGCAGAATAGGCTGGCAACCCGTTCTCACCACTCCCCATGTCTAATAGGCTGTCCAACTATAGCTTTTTTTGGTTTTTGACCTCATATCTATTTGAATTTACGTTTGGCAATTTGTCAAAAATTGAATTGTCGGACTACCTGCTTAAACCAGGGGGGCCAAACAACAGGAGATTACATACAAAGCGGCATGGAACTGGTGGAAGGCCGGCAAGCTGCCGGTTGAAGCGGAACAGATGCCGTCCGGCACTATTATCATCAAAGAGCAAAAAACGGATTCAACGGGGGCTGCGGCTCTTTATGCCAGAGTATCCAGCCATGACCAGAAAAACGACCTGGACGCGCAAATCGGCCGGTTGTCACAGTTTGCCGCGTCGCAGAAATTGGCTGTTACCATGGCTGTTACGGAGATCGGTTCAGGTCTGAACGGGCATTGGCCAAAGCTCATGAAGCTGCTTGCAAATCCAGCGGTAAGTATTATCGTTGTCGAACATCGCGATCGGCTGATGAGATTCGGTTCTGAATATGTAAGGAAATACTGGCGCAGGTCAAAGGAAAGCGGGGTTCGTGCCCGTACGGATGGACTTTCCTCTAGAAGGCGGCCCTTACAGGGCTCTACAGGCAGCGCTGAATCTCAACATGAATCGTTGCATGGAATGACAGTGCTCACCTCCTGGCCACCTGCCGATGATTGTGGTTCACTCGATATCGGGAAGGCGTCAGGTGTGTTGCCGAGTAGTAAAAAGGCGCTTGTGTGAATCAGGGCGAGAATCCCTGACGTTAACCGGCAGCAGCACTGTTCGGCTGCCGTTATAGCTAGTATGGATAAAAAGCTATATTTTAGGAACGGTTCAGATGGAGGTATCAACAGTCTCTCCGGCAATTTGTCTTTGTTGGTAGTTACGAGTTGAAACTCATGGATGAAAGAGGGGGTTTTTAATTTATTACATGGCATTGTTATGTTAAATATACCATATAGATGAACATATGTCTAGCAATTGTCGAGACGTTAAGTCTCCGTATTCTTCCCCACGGTTAAAACCAGGGGCTTTCTGCGGATGATTTGGTAAAGCAGTGGCGTTCCTATCTTTGAATTAAAAAACCATAAAAGTTACAGAGTCATGGCGAGGCGGAAGCCCAGACCGCTGCACCTGATGCTCGTGCTGGCAGCGCAGCGATTGGTTGCCCGAGCGCGCCTCGGCTTGGTGCGCCAGCTGCCACCACGAAACACCCGAACGTCGTCGATATATGCGCCCTCAGGATTCATTTTCGGGCTTTTCTTGTAGTAGTCATGATCATACCCATCGTTTGCCCACTCACACACGTTCCCGATCATGTCGTAGAGCCCAAGGCCGTTCGGCTTCTTCATGCCAACAGGGTGAGTTTTCTTCTCCGAATTGTCCTGCAGCCAGGCATAATCATCAATCTTCTTAAAATCACTAGTGCCCGCCCACTTCTCTTTTTTGCCGCCGCTCCGCGCAGCGTACTCCCATTCCGCTTCGGTTGGAAGATGGTACTTTTTCCCTGTCTGTGCGCTCAATTTATCAATATAATCCTGCGCATCGTCCCAACTCACGCTCTCAACCGGGCAGTTATCACCGCAGGATGAATAAAAAGATGGATTGTCTCCCATCACTGCTTTCCATTGGCCCTGAGTAACTGCGAACTTACCGATATAATAATCATCCACGCAGACCTCATGCACGGGCTTTTCATTAATATAACCATCCTCGAAGGTGTTACCCATCTGGTAACAGCCGCCTTTGACGAGTACGAATTCCATGCCGGTAGTGGGGTCAGTGTAATAGGAACCGCTGTCTAAGCGGCTTTTCGTTGCCGTTGCCGCGTGTGTGACGAGTATAATGACGCACAATAAGAGTATCAGTCCGAACAAATAACGAAATAGTTTCATCATGGGGAGCTCCTTTTTGTATATCAGCGCCTCACCTCTCTGGTATTTTAACTCCAAATTTACAAATCAATTATAGCATAATTACCAGCAAAAAAAAAAGGGTACAGAAGGGTTCCCGCTTTCATCCCCATAGTTGAGACCAGGAGCTTTGAAAGGAGATTTCCGTAAATGTACGAGAAAAGGCTTGATTTTTCAGCACGCATATGATAAGGTTCAAATTCTAAAAAAGAGTAAGGTCGATTCCCGTTTATACGCACGATTGCGGGATACTCCTTGCTCCCCGCACCAGACGGGGGGCTATAACCCATAAGGAGGGAAAGCACATGCCGATTTACGAATCTATCTTCATCATTAATGCCAACCTTTCCGACGAAGAAACAGCAAACGTCATTAAGAAGATGCAGGATGTCATCATCAAGCAAGGCGGTGAAATGACGAAGTTTGAGGACTGGGGCAAGAAAAAGCTGGCCTACGAGATCAAGAAGCAAAAGCGCGGCCACTATGCCTTCTTCCAATTCAAGGCAGCTCCTGCAGCCATTGCCGAACTCGAGCGCACCTACAAGCTGACGGACTCCGTAATCAAGTTTTTGACGGTCAAGCTTGAGAAAGAACTGCGCGTTAAAGAACCGCCAAAGCCAAAAAAGAAAGATATCGCGAAGGCCGCCGAAAGCGGTCCGGCCACAACAGCCTAGCTTTTGACCGCAGGACAACCAGTCCGCTGCCCGCATCCTGAATGGTTCGTGGCAGTGCGTGAGAAAATCGAGGGAGCACCATGACGAGCTTTAACAAAGTTATTCTGCTGGGCAATCTCACCCGCGATCCCGAGGTCCGTTACACCCCGAACGGCATTGCGGTGGCAAGCTTCGCTATCGCGGTTAACCGCAAGTATAAACAGGGTGACGAGACCAAGGAAGAAGTTAGCTACATCGATATCGTAGTGTTTGGGAAACAGGCGGAGTCCTGTGGTCAATACATTAATAAGGGCGATTCTGTCCTGATCGATGGCAGGCTTCAGCAGCGGCGATGGGAAACCGAGGAGGGGCAGAAGAGAAACAAGCTGGAAGTCGTTGCCCAGTCTGTAAACTTCATGCCCAAACGCTCATCAATCGGCAAGGGGGGCGGCGACAGCCATCCTGAAACTACGCCCGAAGCCCCGGTGGATGAAGGGGAGATACCTTTTTGAAGCCGGGCTTCATAATCAGTATTAATTACTGACACTAATTCCAAGAGGAGCACATTACTATGGCAGAGTTTCATTCAAGACCATCAGGTCCATCAAGACCATCCGATAGAGGTTCCGATAACAGAGGAAAAGACAGGGGAGACAGCAGGGATTCCCGAGGTGGAGGCGGCGACAAAAGGAGACGCTTCCAAATCCGAAAAAAAGTCTGCCGGTTCTGTGTGGACAAGTCTCCCTTTGTCGATTACAAAGATGTAAAGACACTCCGATTCTTCATCACCGAACGTGGCAAAATCCTTCCACGCCGGATATCGGGTAACTGCGCTCGGCATCAGCGAGAGGTAACCGTGGCGGTGCAGCGATGCAGGAACATCGCGTTGATACCATTCGCAGGCGAGAAATAGGCAAGCACGTCGGCGGCAGTCTACACCATTCATAATTAATAGGGATAGGGGAAACTCAGCGGTTACTTTCCAGTGACCCTGGATTTCCCCTTTTCTTTGGTTTTTATTGAATTTGTGCATGGTAATGTTTTCTATACTGACGATAGCAATGAAAAGCAATTCTCTCTAGCCACGGATAATTTACTTGATCCGACATTATGAAATCGAAGAATGATTTCCCGCTTAAGGCCTTGCTACCAGTGTCCATCTTAGATTGTCCGCGGTGTACTGTTTATTTTATTATCAGGAGATTTCAATGAATTACCGAGCAACATTCGTCGCCACGATTCAGACTGTGGGACTGTATGCAGCTGGCTTTATCATTCCAGTCATAGGACAAATACTCGCTTTGTTAACACCAGTTCCACTGATTTTGCTATCTCTCCGCCGTGGCAGAGTAGAGGGTCTTATCGCCCTCGGAACTTCTGCTGCCCTGATCGCCATCCTCGGTGGATGGCAGGCTGCAGCCATTCTCCTGTGTACGTTCGGGTTGATGGCAGTTGTAATCGCCGAAGGTATGCGCAAACAGATGAAGCCAGAACAGATCTCTCTCTTAGGAGGCCTTTTCCCGATAGCGGTCATCGGGATATTAGCTGCTTTCTACTTCGTTCGTGCAGGCAAGAGCCCGATAGCCGCCATTGAAGAGTATCTTCGGACAAGCATTGCAGAAGCAGCGGCAGTTTATACCAAGATGGGACTAAAAGATATGGCAACCATGGTCACTGCGGTAACGGATTCCTTCGTCCACTATCTCGTAAGGCTCATTCCTGCCATCACGATCGCAACGTCCGTCATCCAAGCAGCAACATGTTACGGCATCAGCCGAGCGGTTATTTTAAAGAAAGAGGTTTCTTCCCCGCTTGCAGGTCAGACGGCCCTCGCCTTGTGGCACGCACCTGATTCCTGGGTGTGGGGCTTGATTGTCACGCTAGCAATCCTCGTTATCCCGAACGAACTGTCACGACTTATCGGCTGGAACCTCGCAATTCTCTTTGCTGTCGTGTATCTGGCCCAGGGCACCGCAATCGTGGAATATTATCTCAAAAAGGTGCGTATCAGGCCATTCATGCGAGGGTTGATCCTAGCGCTTGTTTTGGCCATGCCTTCCATCGTATTCGCCATTGCTCTAGGGATTGTAGATATCTGGGCTGACTTTCGAAAGGTGCGAGGCTCTGTTTTGAAAATATAAAAAAGTCTCGCTATCAATGCGATTTTGTAACCGTGGCGTTTGGTGCCCTCCACTTTGCCCATACCTCTCATTCGACACATTCGGCACTTTTCTTTTCACTTTTGAACTGATTCTGATATAATGCGTCTAAGGTGATTCAATGCGTCTTCCCAAAGAAATGATCAAGCATATCGCTAATGCGATCGCCTCGAACATGGCGAGCAAAGGTTTGGCCGAGTACGATGTCCCGAAGGCTGAGATCGCCTCCAAGCTAGCCGAGGTGATCACCGCGAATATGCTGGAAGAGGATAAACTCAATATAGACGTTGAAAAGATCCTTGCCGCATATGAGACAGAGATAAAAAAAGGCAATATGGACTATCGTAAGGTGTTTGAACTGACAAAGCAGAAGCTAGCGAAAGAACGAGGTATGGTTCTGTGAGATTAAGCGAAGACAGAATATCCCACCTCTCGCACCTGATTCTGGACAAACTGGTTCAGGACAAAACCGTTGATGTGCTCCAGCCGGAGGAAAAGCTTCTTCGTGAGATCAAGCGGACTATCAACGACGAGTTAAAGTTCGAAGATGATGCTGACGAGGCCGCCCGCCGCATGATCCAGTCGTTGTCCCGTAAAGTTCCCGAGGGCAGCCGTGAATGGGATGTCCTTTATCGGAAATACTTTGAAGATGAGATGCACAGGAGAAAAAAAGTGTGAGAAAAATCATTCTTTCCGGCCTGATCCTCTACTGTATCGCTGCCGGACTGGGATTATTTCTCAAACCGGCCCCTTCGGGACGTCTTCTGGTCATTTGGCTCGCTGGATTCCTTTCCCTCGCTTTCTCCATTTCTTACCAAGCACTCTTCACCAAAGAACATAACGATGGCTTTCCCTTTACAATACTCGCTATCATCGGGCTTAATTTTCTCATCCAGTTAACCGGAGGTCCTCATTCACCGATCTTCCCACTCTACTTTCTTCTGACCTCGATTGCTGCATTTCAACGCCGCAACTGGGCATACCCTGTGGTCGGGCTTATCCTGGCTATCGAAGCGCTCAATATCATTATTTCTGGCCAGAACGATATAAGCCACTGGTATACCTTTGGCGGCTTTGGTGTTTCGCTTGCAGGCGTTGCGTTCATAACTGCATATATCACCCACTTGATCAGGAGCGAGGCCAAAACAGCCAAAGACAATTATGCAAAGTTGATTTCCGATGCTGATGCCGTGGACCCGCTCGCAGGCGGAACAAACGTTGAGGCATTGACCGAGAAAAAACGGCAGGCAACCTATGTCAGTGCGGCACGGGAACGGGAAGGCGCATTCAGTGCTCTCATTGATATGATCTCCGATCTAGTGCCGGCCCATACCTATGCACTCTTTCTCGATGACCGCCTTGAGGGAGTGTACGTGCTGCGGGGTTTACGGAGTCAGAGCCGCGATTTGTCCACAGAAACTATTAAATTTTCTCGGGACCAGGGTCTTATTGGCATCTGTGCCGCCCAAAAACAACTGCAGTATCTGCCATCCCTGGTTGTTCCAGTAACCAGCCTCAAATATTACACACGAGATGTCCCTATAAAATCATTTCTCGCAGTACCAATAGTTCAAGGCGATCAGGTTTTTGGCGTCATTGCAGTCGACAGCCTTGAACAGGATGCCTTTCCCGGAAAAATCCAGGAGACTTTGATCCGCTTCATCCCCTTCTTCAGCCAGATCATAGAAAAGATCAAGATATCTGTTGAGATGGACATTCGAGCGAAGAACTTTGCCGCGCTCAATGAAATGAGTTCGATCTTGAACAGCAGTCTTGAGATCAGTGAAGTTCTGGAAAAGCTGACCACGCAGATCAGATCTGTGGTACCTTACGATTATTGCGCTTTCCTACTCTATGATGAACAGACAAAAGAAGCGGTGATTACAGCGCTGAGAGGTTATGACACCAGGTTCACCAACAACCGGTTTCTCCTGGAGCAGAGTGCTATCCTTACCCATATGTTGAGCCAGTGGCACGACCGCGGGGTCTATACTAGCTATCACGATCCCGATCTCGGAGACCGGGGCAAGGGGATCGGCCTATTTCCCATGAAAGAACTCCAGCAACCCATCAAATCGATCTTCGGTAGGCCGCTTGTTGCCCGCGATAAATTCATCGGAGTGGCATTCCTCGGGTCCGTCCGCACGAACACCTTCACCGAGTACCACCGCAATTTTCTGGACACTCTGTTGAATCAAGTGTCCATGGTTGTGGACAACAATTTGCTTCACCAGAAAATTCGCGACATGGCCAGGACCGACGGTTTGACCGGTCTCCTGAACCACCGTACCTTTATGGAAAAACTCGCTGAAGAATATAAGCGTCTCGATCGCGACCCACGCCCTTTCTCCATCCTGCTCATGGACATTGACAAATTCAAGAATGTTAACGACAAGTATGGCCACCCTGTGGGCGATGTGGCAATCAAGACCGTTTCCAAAGTCCTAAAAGAAACCGCACGTGGTTCTGACTTCATAGCTCGCTATGGCGGCGAAGAATTCGCCGTAGGTATGGTAGAAACTGACAGTAAAGGCGCGGAACAAATGGGAGAACGGATCAGGGATATTCTGGAAAAAACCCTTGTAATGCGGGTGTCTGACGGAGAGTTGCGGGTCACAGTCAGTATTGGCGTCAGTTCGTTTCCATCGGACACAAAAAACATGGTCGACCTGGTGACGATGGCCGACGACGCGCTGTATTATGCCAAACGAACGGGAAGAAACCGCGTTTGCCTGTACCATAACGCAAAGCATGCTGAACGGGAGTCGGCAAATTCGTCGAGTTGACATCATCCCTCGTCTGAAAGCCGAGGATTCCCAATTCAGGCTCTAGCACTGCGTGAGCATTTTGAGAGTACTGCCCTTGCGCAAAATCCTGGTTTCAACCATGGGCTGTGGTCAGCATAGAGGATGCTCTTATTTACTATCGTCATAGAGGCAGAGGTCCGAGTAGGTGTATATTTTATGTGTCATTACTGATTTTTTAGTCTGCCACACAGCGGTGTGCCAAAGCTTTGTTGCGTAAAAATTAAGCAGCCTCAGAAAAAGCGTTTTGTTGTGGTCTGTTATAGGGTTGATCCTACTAAAGAATCTAATTTTAAACTAATGATGTCAGCGATAAGGCATTAGAACAGCAAATAAAACACTTTTTTTGTTTTATGTATTACAATCAAATGAGTCTCCTACGCTTTCCAGGATGAAATGCATTCTATTCAACCTTTTCCCGTGATTGGTGTCTTATTAATCAGCAGACGGCACATGTATGGACGAAGATCTCGATCTAATCAACAGAACCGAAGCCGGCGAGCGAGAAGCATTCAATGACTTGGTCAGAAAATACCAGAAGCCGCTCTACGCAATGCTCTACCGAATGGTAGGAAACCATGAAGATGCTTCGGACTTATTGCAAAAGACCTTTGTCAAGGCATTTACCGGCTTGAAGACGTTCGAGCGCAGAGCGACGTTTAAAACCTGGTTGTATCAGATCGCGATCAACCTTGCCAAGAACGTATACCGCGAACGCTCACGGATCGAACAGATACCTATTGACGACGTTATAATCAAGAGGGCCCCTCGGACGCTTGAAAACATGATCGCCAATGAGAATCGACAGCTGCTTCGACAAGCTCTTGCTCGGCTGCCTGAAAAGCAGCGCATCACGCTGATGCTGAGGGTGCAGAGTGAAAAGAAATTTGAGGAAATAGCTGGAATTATGAAATGCTCTGTAGGCACTGCAAAAGCGAATTTTCATCACGGAGTGCAGAAATTAAAAGCAATCTTTTTGAAAATAAACAGCGGTCAACAGTCATGATACGGAAGTGATAAACAAGACAGCAAATGAAGGAGTAGCAGTGTTGCTGCAGGCCTGATTTACTAGGTGGCCGGCCGCCTGCAAAAATTATTATGTGCAATAATAAAGACATAAAAGAATTAATCCCTGCTTATATAGAACAGGTGCTTGATAAACAGGAGCAGGAGAGAGTCAGGATACACATAGAATCATGCGGAGATTGCAGAGCAGACTTGGCTCTTCTTCATTTGATGCATGAGGAATCAGTTCCTGACCCCGGTGAAGGGTACTGGGACAAAATGCCTAGCCGCGTGTTTGGTGCTGTCATGGCGCAGAAGGCGAGGAAATGGTCTTTTGAGCTTTCGTGGTTTACGGACCGGCTCATCCTGCCGCGCTGGGTGATAGCTGCAAGTACGGTCGGACTGGCAGTGGTTATCTTGTGGTTTGCCGTGCAAACGCCGCAGAGAGGACCCGCAATGACAGTTACAGTATCGCAAGGTTATGAGCCCACTTCCGATATCAT
The DNA here is from genome assembly GCA_963845065.1 of Nitrospirota bacterium. Classification (GTDB taxonomy): domain Bacteria; phylum Nitrospirota; class UBA9217; order UBA9217; family UBA9217; genus JAJYKN01. The sequence goes on along the minus strand of CAWJQQ010000009.1, from coordinate 1,202,848 downwards.
GGTTGCCGACGCAGTGCCTCTGAATGACCTCGACCACAACCAGCTCGATACTATTGCAACTTGGGCAGGAGGAGAAATGATCTCGATCGCCCAAGAGGCTGCGCCTGTTATGGCGAATACAGCTGATACGGATGTATATGAAGAAATTACCGAATTGAATACTAAAGAAGCCAAACGGCTTTCTATTATGCTCGATCAATGGAAACGGGAGGGATAATAATGAGAGCATTCGTAATTTCTCTCGCGCTGATAACAACAGCGTTCAGTGCTATGACGCCGACTTTATTCGCTCAGCAAGGTCCCCGTGCCGGTCAGCATGATGACATGATGGGGCTGGAGAATCAGCCACGCCGCGGCAACACCTTATCTGAAGAACAACGGGAAGAGATTAGAAAGAAGATAGAGACAATCAGGATATGGCGCCTAACGGAAAAACTAAAGCTTGACACCACGACGAGCGCAAAGCTGGCTTCCCTTCTCAGTTCTTTCGATCAGCAACGTCAAAGGATCGTGCATGAGCAGATGGCGACCATGCGCGAAATGCGCGTCTTTTTGAAATCTCCGAAAATTGACGAGACCAGGGTTAAAGACGATCTCGACAAGCTCCAGAAAAACCAGCACTCCATGCAGGAACTGCGAGACAAGGAATTTAGCGGGCTCAAGGATATCCTGACCATTGAACAGCAGGCTCAGTTCCTGCTCTTCCAGCAGGAATTCCGCCATGAGATCCAGCGCATGATCTTAAATGCCCGAGACCGCAACCGCGACAGAGGCCCGATGGCTGGTCAGTGAAGAGGCAACAATCCTGAAGGCTAAATGCCTCCATAGAGAATCAGCATAAAACATTTTATACGTTCCGCAACGTTGTTAAGGGACTGTCTAAAACTCCCGTAGTTTATAGTGTACCGCAGGTCTGCTTCGACAGTGCACACCGGAGACCGAACCCCCCAGCTTTCATACCTCATGCCTCCAGAAATCTTATCGACGATGCTTCTTATTGACAAATAGCCCCCCAACCCCTATAATTCCTTACTGTGTTTTTCTATCTACTGTTCTCTGGAAGGTGCCATCTGAATGCAACGAATTGTTAAAAAATACGCAAAATTCCTTGAAAAATCCAGTGACAAATTTCGTGAGGCAACGAGAAAACACGGTGTAGGCTGCAAGCGCGGCTGCAATGAATGCTGTTCGGTAGGATTCTTCGACATCACGCTCCTAGATGCCATCCATATTCGGGCAGCGTTGAAAGATGTTTCTGTAGACATTAGGAATCGTGTGATTTCAAAGGCTAATGAACAGCTCGACATCTTGGAGAAGAAAAAAGCCTTTTCACGGAAAGATCCGCTGCTCAAATCTCTGCCCGCTATCGACTCTATTTCACGCCGATCGGCTAAAATGCAATGCCCGGCCCTTGATGACAACGGCGCATGCCTGATCTACAATCAACGGCCGCACATCTGCCGCATATTCGGTCCAACTATCCGCGGCCCGCGTCGCGCAGTCCGGCTCGAAGGGTGCGGTTATTTCACTAAAGACATCCCAGAGGCTGATTTTCCCATCTTCGACCATTATGATGAAGAAAAAGAATTGCAAAAAGCTATGTTCCAGAAAGCGGGCCGTAAGCGGATCCGTGAAGTCGACACGATCATTCCTGCTGCCCTGACTTTGGACTTGAGAAAGTGGCTCTGACCTACCCCATGTCTAAAGACAGGGGGTTCTAACGGCAATACCGACAGGCTTTTCGGCAACAATACAGACGTTGCCGGCATCGACTATCGTTGATCCGTTTTTAACGGGCAAGCAACTCTGTCTCCGGTTCGTGGTGTTGGCTCTCATGTTGTTAATACCGAAGCTGGCCGGATGAATCCGACCATTTGCCGCTTCAAGCTGCACCCTCAACACCGCCCGTTCCAGGAGCAGGTTTGCACCCGGCCAAGCTGCTGCGGCTTGACGCGTGTCGAGGACATTTTCAAAAACATATTTTGCAAGATATGCGGAGTAGAGATCGCGTTGAGTGTTTACCCCGCAGTTACAGTCATGCCATCTTTGGGATAGCGGTTTTTTGGCGACTTCCCCGCAGTGGCATGTCTCTGAAAGCTTCGTGCTCCGGGTAGAAAATTCAGTTACTTTACCGCCAGCGTTTTCGGCTTTGCGGCGAAGCATCGAAATAAACATCCCCGGAGCGCGTCTTGAAATACTTTTACCATAGAGTTTCTGGAATGCTCTGTACGACAGTTTCTCGGTCTTTATGTTGGTTCCGAGCTTAAGAATTTCATTGGCTAACGTGCCATGAGCCCGTTTTCTGGTTTCAGCCAAAACTCGCTGTAGCTCGGCTAGTTCAGCCTTAAGCGCACGGTATTTAGCAGAGAATATCCACCGCTTTTTACCCTTGCCGGCACCAGTCTTAGTCGTGCCGTCTTCGTTGTAGTTGTCCGGGTTGGTAGCCCTCAGGCTTCTGGCCATCTTACGCTGAACCACGCGGATTTGTTTGTACGGAACCTCGACTTCCGGACAAAATGCTACGAGCAACGCATCGGTATCGCTAACGATAGCACCCGTGGATGGACCAATATCAAGGCCGACAGTTTCGGTGCCGATCATATTTTCACGCTTGATCCTGGCCGTGCCTTTAAGCACGAGTTGGGCGAACCAGCAGGCGTTGCCGCAGATGGTTTTCTTCACCAAACGAACATATTTAACATCATGGCTAAGCGCATGTGCCTGAACGCCAAACTTGTCTTTTTTGTCGAAGACACAGGTAAGGCTAAGTCCAGACCATTCAACATGGTCATCGCACCACCGAATACCAGACTTGTTGTTTTTGCCTTCGAGCGAAGACATCCAGCCACGACGCTTGAACCGTGGTTTCCCATGCTTCCCGAACTCGTAGTCGGAGACGGCGCTATATGCTCGAGATGCTATCTTTTGGGCGGCCAGGCTGTCAATATGGTCTCCGATCCAGCACGAATTGCGGAGGCTCCCGACATAATCATGGAGATGGTATTCGGTATATTCAGCTATGTTTCTGGCTGTCTTGAACATTTTAGTGCGTAGCTTGCTCTTTTTCTTCTTGATCGCTGAACGCCATTTTTTAGAGCTACGCATGGCGGCAAGACGTTTCATCGCTTCACCAAGACAGGCATTATATAGATAACGACCAGCTTCGAGTCGGACATTAAGCATTCGATTGTCTTTTGGAGTCACTACGAGTTGGAACTCGTGAACAAAAGATGGGGTTTTAGGTTTACGTTTACGAGGCATTGGTTGCTCAAATATACCACATAGATGTACATTTGGCTATTAATTGCCGAAAAACAAAGTTCCCGCATTCATCCCCATGGTTAAAACCAGGGGCTTTCTGCGGATAGTTTGGTAAAAAATGCAAGTATCGAGCACTAGGCAGAATATAGGGAGACGCAGATAGCGTCAGAAGTTTTACTTTTGACCAACACTGTCCGTACCTTGACATTCCTATTACCTTCGGATTACACTCTATAAATTTTATCATGGAAGTCATTAGCAAAAAAATCGTTTGGAAGGGTAAATTCATGAGCGCCGTAGAAATCACCTACCGCGATGCGCGTGGCATCGTGCGTACCTGGGAAGCTCTCGAGCGTGTGGGTGTCGGCGGCATCGTCGTGATGGTTGCGGTCACACCGACTGGCAACGTCATTCTCGAAAAGCAGTTCAGACCACCGGTTGGCCGAGACGTCATCGAACTCCCGGCTGGTCTTGTCGAGTCAAATGAATCAATGGAAGTCGCAGCAAAACGAGAACTGATTGAAGAGACAGGATGGTCGGCAGGAAAGCTTGATTTCCTCGCCGAAGGACCTATATCGACGGGAGCATCCACTGAGGCTCTCCGGGCTTATCTTTGCACCGAGTTGGAGCACGTAGGCAAAAGTGGCGGTGATGATAACGAGATCATCGAGGTCATCGAGGTCCCGCTGCGAACGGCGCAGGACTTCCTCAGCGAATCCCAGAAAAAAAACACACTCGTTGACCTTAAGGTGTTCGGACTGGTAGAATTGGCGCGCAAAGCACTGGGGCTTTAGCAGATATGAAAACTGGCCTCTCCCCATGGTTACAAAGAATGGGTTGGTCAGTCGAGTTGGCAGCATTAGCCTAATCTGCAAACTGACGTTGCCAAAAAGCAGACGCAAACCAGCCACGCAAGACGCAGCAATTCTAAGTTTTGAACTTTTGCGACTTTATGTGAAATGCCTTATCGTTCGGGTTCTTCCTGCCTAGGATGTGACATTTAAAGTAACCAGCCTTTTCCCTTCCTCATAGGCATCGTGCAATGCCATTGGATGGTCTTTGATTGCGCCCTTCTTATCAATGGCATCAAATGCCAGGGTGACGTGTTCCTGAACATTAATGGTCCGGAAAAATGCCCGTACAGTCGCTTCTGCGCATTGAAATCCTACATTCCTCTCATTTTTTTTCATTCCACCGACCAGCAGCAGCAACCCTTTGCGTCCGAACGTACCCGGAGGGACCGGTTTTTTATGCACGTATTTCTCTGCCCAAAAAGCCTGGCATCTGTCTATCATGATTTTGATCTGGGCGCTCACGCTGAAGAAAAAAATGGGAGAAGAAACAATAATCCTGTCTGCACTCCGGATTGCCTGGTGAATCGTCTGCATATCGTCCTTGACTACACAAAGCCCTTCGTTGTCGCATTTGCCGCAGTTGAGGCACGGACGAAGATTAAGCGAATCAAGGTTGTATGTCGTCACATCGCCGCCCTGGTCGTTAACACCCCTTATGGACTCGACGAGAAGTATCTCTGTGTTGCCTCCCTTTCTCGGACTGCCGTTAAATGCGATTACCTTCATAGCTCTCCTTTTGGCGACAGTTCCACCCTGTCCTTCGATCCTTCATTACATATAATCACGCAGTCGCATTTCGAAATCCTTCCTCGTAACGAAATGGATTGTCTGTAATCCTTGGCGTTGAGCACGGATGATATGGTTGATATTGTCATCAATGAAAAGCGTTTGTTCACGCAGTGTGCCGAGTGCTGAACAGACATCAACAAATACCGACTCATCGCGCTTACTCTTGTGGATATGGTAGGAATTAAAGACCCAGTCGAAATGCTGAAACAGCAATGTACTTTCATTGATTTCATCAAGCCAGTTGGTTTGGTCGCTCAGCATTGCGACTTTCATGCCGCGGCTCCTCAGAGTGTCGGCATCTGAGAGCATATCAGGCCTGATCACAAATCTGCAAAGAATTTCCCTTTTCAGCGATTCATCATCGTCCGTAATTCCGGTCCTGTTCCTGACGGCATTCCAGAACTCTGCTTCACCAGCAGTCCCGATGAGATATCCCGTCTCATATATAAGAGAATCAACAATTCTAAAGAACTCTTTTGGATCGAGCCCGTTTTTTCCCCCAATAGCCTGCAGCCCCTCAAAAAACCCCTCTTCTGCTATGACACCGCCGAAATCAAAGAGAACCGCTTTTATAATCTGCGCCATGCCGATTTCCTGATCACATTCGTTACCGTAGCACGTTTTTGCAATCATGGTGAAATGATGACCTTAAAATAGCACACTTAGAACAGGACTGCAAAAAAAAACTTGACTATCTCCTGTGAGTCTGTATAATTTCGACCCTAAGTGCAAAAAAGCCAAAACGCGAAGCGACGAACCGTCTGATGAAAAACACACCGGGAACTATTCTGTAGTCGATAAGAAAAGGAAGCTCTCCCGGCGTGGACAGAACGGTTTTCAAAAGACTCATCGACCCCTTCGGCTCTACAGAGCATAGACTCGGCGCAGGCCGCGGCGATCTACAATCACGCCGACAAGCCGGGGTATATATATACAGTATTCAAACAAGGCACGATTTTCGAGTAACGCACTTGGAACATTCTGAGCGGATTCGGTGGCAAAAGCCGGTCCAGCTCAGTCATAACGAATAGACACACTCTTACGGTGTTCACACAAGGAGTTGGAACCGTGTTTTTTTGCGTAGTAAATGAATCAAGTCACATTATTGACAGGATCATGATCGAAAGATGCATCTCACAGGGAATGCTGAATGGCGTCCTGCTCGTTCTCAAATCGAAAGGGCTTGCAAAACGTCTCCTAGGGAAGTATTTTATACAAGTAGAATATAAAGAACGACCGCATAGTTACCTGCTGCAATGAAAGCGTTATTTTTTTTCGTATGACTCTTTCGAAAGCGTGACTTGCGGTATGATAGGAGTACAGTGTGGACGTACGGATGATGCACTTGTTCTCGCTTATTGCAGACCAGGTGCAGAACAGACAGGAACTCTTTGATGAAGAGGGAAAGATCATGCAGGCTTTGCTGAACGATGGATATCGGCTTCATGAAGCGGACGCGGCATTGACGCTCATGCAAACCCTCGTGCAAAAGCAGTCTGAAGAGTTATTTGCCCCGGCAGACATACCATCATCTGGTTTGCGGGCGATGAACAGGGAAGAGCGCGAGCGTTTCACCATTGATGCCTTCGGTTTTGTTACAAAGCTCACGCACCTCGGAATCATATCAGGAGACCAGTGCGAAGAACTACTAGAACGGGCCATGACAGTTTACACAGAACGGATAGAGCTGGACCATATCAAAACCCTGATAGCTTTTACACTCTTTGCTCCTCATCATGAAAGCATTGCGAACGACAAGATCATTATTCGCCAGATTAGGACGACAGCCTGGAACTGAGGAACTCATTTTCTAGGGGAACGCGAATAAATTGATGGCCAGAGGAGAGTATTCCTATTTAATTTGCAGAATACACTCTTGCTTATAAAAGGTTTTAAGGTTTATCAGAATGAAATCACTCGTCATAGTTGAGTCGCCCGCGAAGGCAAAGACCATCGCCAAGTATCTTGGCAAGGACTATACGGTCAAAGCCTCAGTTGGTCACATCATGGATCTGCCCAAGAGCAAACTCGGTGTAGACATCGAAAATAACTTCGAGCCGAGCTACATCCAGATCAAGGGCAAGGGTCCGGTCGTTAAAGAGCTCAAATCCGCCGCAAAAAAAGCAGATCGCATCCTCCTCGCAACAGACCCGGACCGTGAGGGCGAGGCCATCGCATTCCACGTCGCCGAGGTCCTTTCAGGAAGCGCCAAAACCACTGAGGTGTACCGCGTACTCTTCAATGAAATAACAAAAAAAGCGATTCTTCAATCCATAGAACATCCCGGAAAGATCGATATAAACAAAGTTGACGCCCAGCAGGCGCGACGCGTTCTTGACCGCCTCGTGGGCTACCAGATCAGCCCCATTCTCTGGAAAAAAGTGCGGCGCGGGCTCTCGGCAGGTCGAGTACAGTCCGTGGCCCTGCGATTGATCTGCGAGCGTGAAGAAGAGATAAAAGCTTTCGTGCCGGAAGAGTTCTGGTCGATTACAGCCCTGCTCGAAGGAAAACTACCGCCGCAGTTTGAGGCAAAACTTTTTAAAAAAGACGAAGAGAAGCTCAAAGTCAAGAACAATGAAGAAGCGCAAAAGGTCATTGTTGACCTCCAGGGCGCAACCTATATTGTTTCCAAAATTGACAAGAAAGAGCGGCGGCGTAACCCGGTTCCGCCCTTCACGACGAGCAAGCTCCAGCAGGAAGGCGGCCGTAAGCTCGGCTTCACATCTAAGAGGACAATGGGCATTGCCCAGTCACTCTACGAAGGCGTCGATCTCGGCAAAGAAGGGACTGTCGGTCTTATTACGTACATGAGGACCGACTCGACCCGCGTTGGCAAAGAAGCGCAGGACGATGCCCGAGAATTCATCGTGAATAAATTCGGCAAAGATTATCTGCCTGAAAAACCACCCGTCTACGCCAGTGCCAAGTCAGCCCAAGAAGCACATGAGGCTGTCAGGCCTACTTCGGTATTGCGCGAACCCGAAACTATAAAACAATATCTCGTACCTGACCAGTATAAACTCTATAAGCTCATCTGGAACCGCTTCGTGGCAAGCCAGATGAACCCTGCAATCATCGACCAAACATCGGTCGATGTCAAGGCAAACGATTACATGTTTAGAGCAACCGGATCTATCGTAAAATTCCAGGGTTTCATGGCCGTATATTTGGAAGAGAAGTCTGAGGACCAAACCTCGTCGGAAGAAGAGAATGGAGAAGCTGTCTTGCCGCCCCTGAACGAAGGTGAAAAACTTACCCTCGTCCAGCTGGATCCCAAGCAGCACTTCACTCAACCGCCGCCACGGTTTTCTGAAGCATTGCTTGTAAAAACCCTGGAAGAAAAGGGCATCGGCAGGCCGAGCACCTATGCAGCGATTATTTCGACCATCCAAGAACGCGACTATGTGAACAAGATTGAGAATAAGTTTCGTCCTACTGAACTGGGGGTTCTCGTGAACGACCTCCTTGTCAGCCATTTCCCGGTGGTCATGGATGTTGCTTTCACTGCCAAAATGGAAGAGGACCTCGATCAAATAGAAGAAGGCAAGATGCCTTGGGTAGAAGCGGTAAAAATCTTTTACAAACCATTTAGCGAAAGCCTCGAAAAAGCCCAGGCTGAGATGAAGGACTTCAAGGCCGAGCAAACACCTACCGACATTGCCTGTGAAAAATGCGGAAAGCCCATGGTGGTCAAGTGGGGCAGGAACGGCCAGTTCCTCGCCTGCAGCGGGTATCCCGATTGCAAAACCACCAAGCCCTTTGTACGAAACGAGAACGGGGTGGTGGAGGCTACGCCGGAAGAAACGTCTGACGAGAAATGTCCAAAGTGCAACGCCGCCATGATGATTAAACGAGGCCGGTTTGGAAAGTTTCTTGCCTGTTCACGCTACCCGGAGTGCAAGTATACTCAAGGAATGTCTACGGGCGTACTTTGCCCTGAAGACGGCGGCAAGCTTGTTGAGCGGCGTTCTCGCTTCGGGAAAATGTTCTATTCCTGCGCCAACTACCCCAATTGCAAGTTCGCAATCTGGAACAAACCCCTACCCCGACCCTGCCCGCAGTGTAATGCGCCCTTCCTCGTGGAAAAATACTCAAAGAAGACCGGCATCTCAATCACCTGCTTGAAGAAAGACTGCGGATACAAAGAAGAGCCGAAGATTGAGGATCAGGCGTTACTGACCGAAGATAAGACGGCTAAAGTCTGATCGCAACTCGCAAAAATCACTCGTTGACGCAGGCAATGTCGTTCAGCATATCTTTTAATACGCACCAAGCATGGGGAACACCTTGCAAATTCCCGCCTCTTGCGATAAAGTACCAGCATGCGGAAGTATATCTTCGATTTCATTCATTACCTCAAGAGCGAAAAAAACGCTTCTTTCCATACCGAAAGGAGCTATCTCTCAGACTTGGAGCAGTTTACCGACTTCCTGGATGGCAAGGACGCAACTGAAATCGACCACCAGATGCTCCGGCAATTCATTGCTCATCTCATGAAAAACAAAACGAAGAAATCATCGATCGCACGCAAGCTGTCTGCTATCAGATCTTTTTTCAAATATCTGAACCGTGAAGGCATTCTTGCCGGCAATCCCGCAAGACTCTTGACCACGCCTCGCCGGGAAAAAAGGCTTCCCGCCGTGTTGACTGTAGACGACGCGCAGCGACTTATGGAAGCGCCAAGCACAACGACACACGACGATCGCGATACGATTTTCCGTGATCGGGCGGTCCTCGAAACACTCTACTCGACCGGAATCCGGGCTAGCGAACTCACCGGCATGAACCGTGACGACATAGATCGGACTGACCGGCTCGTCCGCATCAGGGGCAAAGGGCGCAAAGAGCGGATCGTACCTATTGGTCAGAAGGCACTTGATGCAGTCGATTCATACCTCAACAGCAAAAGAAACCATAAGGACGCTGCTGCAATCTTTACGGGTCCGTCTGGAAAACGCTTGACAGCGCGCACAGTTCAGCGTATTTTAGAAAATTATAGAAAATCACTTGGCCTGACCCAGAAAGCCAGCCCGCATACACTGCGTCATAGCTTTGCAACACATTTACTTGAATCCGGAGCTGATCTGCGGGCAATCCAAGAACTTCTCGGACACGCGAGCCTTTCTACGACGCAGCGGTATACTCATCTCAATCTCGATTCGCTCATGGAAACCTACGACAAGGCCCATCCAAGGGCGAGGAAAAAATAGCAATCCCGCAGAGCGGGTCACCTGAATTATGCACGGTGAAGCATATAGCATAAAAATGCAGACTGATGCGTCATGGACCTGGCATCATGCATAGTTCTTCAACAGGGAGGCATCATGGGAGATATAATGCCCTCGCATGGGACAACGATCCTTTCCGTGAGACGGAATGGTAAATCGGCGATTGCTGGCGACGGTCAGGTGACGGTTGGTAGCACGGTAATGAAGCACAATGCGAAAAAAGTGCGAAAGATGTTCAATGACAAGGTCATTGCTGGATTCGCGGGTGCGACAGCCGACGCATTTACACTGTTCGAGAAATTTGAGGCCAAACTCGAGCAGTACCATGGTAATCTGACACGTGCAGCAGTGGAACTGGCCAAGGACTGGAGAACGGACAGAGTCCTCCGGAGACTAGAAGCCCTGATGATTGTTGCAGATAATGAACGGTCCTTTATCCTCTCCGGGAACGGCGACGTGATTGAACCGGAACAGGGCATTCTGGCAATCGGCTCCGGCGGTCCCTACGCCTTCGCAGCTGCCCAGGCGCTTATGAAGCACACATCGCTCGACGCGCGGTCAATCGTGGAGGAGTCCTTGCGGATAGCCGGTGACATTTGCATCTATACAAACAAGGAAATCACCATAGAAGAATTATAATATAAAGTAGACAGTAGCCAAGAGAAGATGTAACCTGCTCTTCTCCTGCCTCCCTCCCCTACCATCTACTATCTGCTGTTTGACGATACTCTGGAGGTTTTCTTGAAAAATTCTCTTACCCCGCGTCAAGTTGTCGAAGAATTGGACAAGTATATCATTGGCCAGCATAAGGCCAAGCGGGCCGTCGCCATCGCGCTCAGAAACCGCTGGAGACGTCAGCGCTTGTCCGAAGAATTACGCGATGAAGTAATGCCGAAGAACATCATCATGATCGGCCCCACTGGCGTCGGGAAAACCGAGATTGCCCGAAGGCTCGCTAAACTTGTCCAGGCACCATTCCTCAAGATTGAGGCTTCAAAGTTTACCGAAGTGGGATATGTTGGACGCGATGTTGACTCAATCGTGCGTGATCTTACAGAAATCGGGATAAACATGGTTAAAAACGAAATGGCCGAGATTGTAAAAGAAAAAGCAGAGGCTATGGCAGAAGAGCGGCTGCTTGATCTCCTCTTACCTCCACTCAGGAATTCCCCGGGATCGGAAGCCCCAACATCAGAGCAGCAGGAACAGCATTCAACAACGCGGGAAAAGTTGAGACAGCAACTCCGTGAGGGAAAGCTTGACAACCGCACTGTAGAGCTCGAAACGAAAGAAAAAGTAATGCCCTTCGGTATCGTTTCCAATGTCGGCATGGAAGAAATCGAAATGAACCTCAAGGAAATGCTTGGAGGACTGCTTCCAGAAAAAACGAAACGCCGCAAAGTGAAAGTTCCAGATGGATTGAGGCTCCTTGTGCAAGAAGAGGCTGCGAAGCTCATTGACATGGATAAAGTGACCCGTGAAGCGCTTGAACGCGTGGAACAATCAGGCATTGTGTTCCTCGACGAGATTGACAAGATTGCCGGCCGTGAATCGCACGGTCCGGATGTATCGCGCGAAGGAGTGCAACGGGACCTTCTGCCAATCGTGGAAGGCTCGACGATTTCGACCAAATACGGACCGGTTAAAACCGACCACATTCTCTTCGTTGCAGCAGGCGCATTTCATGTATCAAAACCGTCGGACCTCATCCCGGAGCTGCAGGGCCGTTTTCCGATTCGGGTTGAGCTTGACTCCCTCGGCAAGGAGGATTTCGTTCGTATTTTGACAGAACCGCAGAACGCGCTCATCAAACAGCATGTCGCGCTTATGGCGACTGAGGAAATCACTCTTAACTTCTCAAAAGATTCTATCGAAGAAATTGCCGGCATAGCAGCTCAGGTGAACGAACGGACCGAAAACATCGGAGCCCGCAGGCTTCATACGATCATGGAGAGGCTACTCGACGAAATCTCGTTCGATGCGCCTGAAAAAAAAGGGGCAAAGGTCTCGATCGATGCAAAGTACGTACAGGAACGATTGGCTGAGGTGCTGAAGAGTGAGGATCTGAGCAGATACATTTTATGATGTTTTACCCACAGAGCACACGTAAGACTAAGAAAAAATCCAGTATTCACTAAATAAACGCGTTGAGCTTACGATTAAATCTTATTTATCATCCGTGTTCTCCGTGGCTTCTGTGGTTTAATCATTTTTTTCTTTGAGGTTTCTATGGAAAAGCTGATCCAAAAAGCTATGACCCTCATCGAGGCCATGCCCTATATTCAGACTTTCCGTGGCAAGACGTTTGTCATCAAGTACGGCGGCAACGCCATGGTCGACGAGAGTCTGAAACAAGGCTTTGCTCAGGACGTTGTGCTGATGCGCTATATAGGCATCAATCCGGTAATCGTGCATGGAGGTGGGCCACAAATCGGAAAGATTATGGAGCAAATGGGAAAGAAGCCAACTTTCGTATCTGGACAGCGCGTAACCGACGAGGAGACCATGGACATCGTCGAAATGGTCCTCGGCGGCAAGGTGAATAAGGAAATCGTGAACCTCATTAACCACTCTGGAGGAAAAGCCGTCGGCCTTACAGGAAAAGACGGGGGACTGATACAGGCCAGGAAACTCAAGATGAAGAAAAGGTCTCATGAAACCGGAGAGACCGAAACCATCGATATCGGACTCGTAGGAGAAATAATCGAAGTCAGGCCCGGAGCGCTTTTTGCATTAGACCAAGGCGGTTTCATCCCTGTTATTGCGCCCGTGGGAGCCGGGGCGAACGGAGAAACTTTCAATATCAATGCCGACCATGTGGCCGGGGCAATAGCCGGTGCATTAAAGGCGGAAAAACTTATTGTGCTTACCGACCAAGCGGGGATTCTCGACAAGGAGAACAACCTTATTCCCACAATCAATAAAAAAAAGGTAGAGATGTTGATTAATGCAGGCACTATAGCAGGTGGAATGTTACCAAAAACAAAATCCTGCTTTGAAGCCCTCGACGCAGGCTGCGCCAAGGTACATATCATCGACGGGAGAGTCTCTCATGCCTTGCTGCTCGAAATATTTACCACCGAGGGCATCGGCACTGAAATCACACTTTAATGCAACCACAAGATTAAAAAAGACATGATGACGCGATTTTTATGTTTTTTTTTACACGAGCTTTCAAGGTATTACAATTACACATCCCTGAAATCGGTATAGCTATCCCAATGTTATCATTGACAGCAAGCAACCGAGGTGGTACTATTTTAAAATTTCTAGCAATGATACACTTCTCCACCATCAAACATGAAATAATCTGGAAGTTTGTTCTGGCTCGCAGCCTCCTCTTTCTTCTGCTTTATTTGATCAATCAGGTGCATGGTCACGTCGTCGCTCAATCGGGTTACAATCCCATTGGAACGATGCGAAGCGGTGAATAAAGTCTAGAAAGGTAAACAGTCCTTTTTCAGATTATTCGAGAAATTGCCGGATGGGTCTCAACTCGTCCAGGTGTGAGACGACAGCATCTCGGTCAAGGGGACCGACGATACTCTCAATGATATGTTTATTTCCCATGAAAAGACGTCTTGGTTTGTCGCTCCACCACTGGCAAACAACGATTCTCCAGTAAATATCTCTCCTTCTATACCGGCGGCCGCACCAACCAATGTGGGTTCAGACCGCTCCAATGTTCGAACACGTCGTCGGACTCATCACTCATCGTCGGAAGAATAGTAGGAAGTATGTGCACTCCGGAGCACTGCGATATAGATTTGAAGATTGAATGCGGGGATACGGTCAAGCCTAACCCAGCCTTCAATGAAATATTAGTGACCCTAATTTATTAGTTAGGTTCACTTATTGTAGTGAATTTGCAGTGGGATTGCTATAGTCAAAGCATTATTGGCGATCATTAAAGTATTCATGCAGGATTTAAGAAAGCAATCGCAGGTTCATTGCGGGAAAAATGGCATGATAAGGGGGTTTCCTCTTATTTCTTCTTTTTTAAGGAATTTCAGAGCGGTGCACCATGCTTTTTTTTCGAAATCGATTAACTGATTTAACGTGTTTATTGACAGAGGGATACTGATGGAGTATTATTTTCTATGGCGTCTTCATCTCCATACCGTATTGTGATAAAAAAAAGCGTTAGGAATCTGTTTCTTATAAACCTCCTCATCTTTGTGCCGCTTTCCTTGATTAGTCAGGTGGATGCGCAGGCCACAACTCCACCTGGTTACAGCCTCGTTGGTACGATACGAAGCGAAGATTTTTCCGGTGCGGTTGTTATCATATCGAAAGGTGAACAGTCTTTTTTCAGATTATTCGAAAAATTGCCGGATGGGTCGCAGCTGATTAAGGTACGGGAAGACAGTATTGTGCTCCAAGGTACCGATGGGTTGACCTATGAAATGTACATCCTCCATGAGACAAGGAACGTCCCGGCAGTCCCCTATTCTCCGTTCGATCCATTCGCGGGAGGAGTACGTAAGAACCCAGCGAAACGACCGTTGAGTGCGTATGAAAGAGTCCGTCAAAGCCAATCCGGCAAACAAGCTTCGGACGATGAGTAAGGGCACGTCGTTTTCAGGTTCCGATGGCTTGGGCTGTAAATGACTTCATATACTTATAAATATCTTGAAGAAAAAGTCGGTAATATATTACAACCTTTGTAACTCTGCCTACCCCACGGTTTACTTTTACGATTAGCCTCGAGCCTGCATTACCCCCCGGCCTTGTTCATTCCGACGTGTTATCCAATTTACGAATACGGAATGCCTGTGTCTTCTCAGTTGGCTTTACGACCTATCGCCCGGTCAGTGATACATAAAAGCGCATGCATACACCCCTTGCGACCGACGAAAAAAAGGCCCGGCCATCTTCTCCGGGCCTTCCAAGAATCATTCTCCAAATAACAAAAATTCTCAACAGCTAAAACCAGGACCGAGGAACGTGACAATCATTCGTGCATGTACCATTGGTATAGTCCGTAACAAGTCCCCCAACCGTTGTAGATGCCCCTACGATCGTCGTCGTATTCAACGAACTGAAATGGACTATGGCAAGCTTCGACAAATCATGGCATGCGATGCAGGGAAATCCTTCCGTATTGACATGGAAATCATGCTGGCCCGACACAAAACTGTTATATTCGGTAGTACCGTAGGAGTGACACGACGTGCACTGGGTATTTACATCAATTGAACCAGTAAGCCATACAGGTGTCGTCTGACCGCCGTGGCAGCTCACGTTAGAGCATGTATTGTCGGCATTATTATATACAGCCGTACCGCTCTCTGCATTATATACGCTCAACAACTGGACAGTAATAACGCCGTTATCGTGATTCACTGTGCCCGCTCCAGCGCCGTTGTGGCAAGTATTACATACGTTTGTAACGTTGGTAAGCGCATTATGCACTGTATGAGCTCCCGTTACGTTCGGGTCAGTGCTCCCGTTCGGCGGGGCTCCATGACAGGACGCGCATCCTGATAATAAGGAGCTTACACCTCCAACATGGCAGTTCGCGCAGGCGGGACCGCTGTTTGTAACACCGGAAAGATCGGAACCATGGCAATAGGCGTTCGAGCAGGAAGTAGTGCCGTTAGACACAACGTAGGCCCCGTGATTCGGAACGATCTGGCTACCCGTACCCCAAGAAACGGGATGTACTGAGTTCACTCCTCCGATATGGCACTGCGTGCATGACACCCCGCTAATACCTCCGTTGAAATCATCCCCATGACATTGGGAGCAGACGCTCTCGGTAGCTTCTGCGGCTGCCATATGGCCTGCAGGTAGCCAGTCAGACGGGTGCTGATTCTCGTCGAATACTGCATTTCCGTTATTCTCGCTGCGGCACCCCCCCAGGATAAGCAGTCCTGCCACGAAAAGCAGGCCGAGTATCACATTTCTATTTACCGATGACATGTGAGACACCTCTCATTATTCGATCGGCCATGACATCTCATGCACGAGGCTGGGTTGATCTGACCGTCGATTTTGTGCTGGCTTAAATAATCGCCCTGGTGGGGCAAGGTTCGCTCCGGAGAATCTTTGTATTTGTCGCTTGGTTTCAACTCCTCCTTATGCGCGTGGCAATCGGAACAGAACGACTCTTTGTGACATATTTTGCAGGTTACGCTTTGCTGATCTCCGTAGAACTGGTGTCGTGCAACATAGTCACTGGTGTGGTCCATTGCAGCCTTCCAATCCGTGTGGCAGTCACTACAGATCGGGAAACCAGTTACTTCCACAGGATGTGACGTCGCGATACTTTGCCTATGGACGCAAGCGTACATGCCGATAAGCAGTAAGAGCATTGCTAACAAAGCTATCCTGGTTGTCATGGTTTTCATCTTAAGCCCCTCCTTTAGTGCCGAAATGATAGAGGAGCTTGACGAGGCCCCGGTAATCTACGTTGAAATCGGGATCGTGGGAGTATTCAATGTCGGCGCCCAGTTTCCATGCGTCCGTGAGGTCATACTGGGCGGCAAGCGTCGCGGTATAGGAATCTCTTACATCATTCATGGGGCTGTCATAGACTACATCTAGGACGTCGGCCGTAAGATCGAATTTTCCAAGCTGCTTAAAGCCGTAAATCCGATATTGGTCGTACCGTAACTTGTTCGTGCTTCCATTCATGCGGTGATACCCGATTCCGGCGCCACCGACTCCGGAAACGGAATATTTGACCATCCCGCCGTAATAATTGGCTTCGCCTTCAACGCGATAATCATAATTTTTATAATCTGCAATAATAAGTGTATTGTCCGTGACTCGGTACTGTGCCGCTTCTCCCAGTGTACGTACCGCTTCACCGTTCACGTTGAACCCGGACGGCCCTAAGGAGAGAGCGTTCGTGGTAACCCGGAAGAAGTAATCGTTATAGTTAATCCACGACGCCGTCGTATCAAATCGCATCCTAAGCGTATCAAAGCGGCCCAACTGCAATACATAGGTATGTTCCATCCATCCCTTGGTGATGTCATTGTAAGTGGACTTGCCGGTTATATTGACTTTATTCATTGGATTGACCCAAAGATCGATGCCTCCCTCTCTCCGGTAGTCCTGGCTATTCTTTACTTCCTCGAGCGCTGAGATCCCTATTCTGTATACATCGGCCACTTGGTGATTTAGGCGTCCACCATAAATCACGTTGTTGCCGGGTTCTTTGATATTGGTCTCTACCGGGCTGCCGCCGTATACCGAAACACCAAAGCCGTAATTTAAATCGGAACGCGCGTAAAAACCGTCAACCCGTTCAGCCGCCACGCCCGAGAAAACCATCACGCGTCCAAGATTGACCACTGTGTTGTCGGTTAGGCTCTTAAAACTCAGGTAGGAATACTGAAGATCGCTGTTCGATTCTGTGCCATACTCCTTGACCTGAAAATCTTGTCGCAGCCACCCGCCGGTATGAAACGAAACCGTCTCATTACCGATATCCTGTGCCGCGAAATTTAGGTATTCGTACCCAGCAAGGACACTCGTGCTGTTTGCCTGCTCTCTCGATTGCAGATACGTAGTGGAATCGCCTGACAGGCTGGCTGCCATGGAAACACTCAATGTGCTGCACAGCAATAGAAGGGACATGAGAACTATTACAGGTGCTTTTCGAATAACCAAGGGACCGCTTTTCATCGTTTGCAGCATAGTATTACTTCTCAAAATGTAGCCTCCTTATCTATGAACTGTGCACAACGACTTTCGTACCTCTGAAGCGGAACGGTCATAACAACCGAGTCTGTAATATCAAGATATCGCACTTTTTATGTGCGCTTGAAGGGCGAGTATTTTTTAATTCTGCTCAAATCATTTGATTGCAAGGCTCGAGTTTTGAATGAAACAACAATATTTGTGTTTTTTACTGTCATCATTTGTTTGGAACTGCACATGAAGCCAACTGTAAAACGGTAATACTATATAGAAAATCACGCTGCAAATCAAGAAAAAAGAGAGCTGACTGCCTGTCAGCCCAAGATAGAAATATCCTATTCTTGCCAAGATAGAAATGATAAATATGCTGGAG
Organism: Nitrospirota bacterium; assembly: GCA_963845065.1. Taxonomy (GTDB): domain Bacteria; phylum Nitrospirota; class UBA9217; order UBA9217; family UBA9217; genus JAJYKN01. Next base: position 1,184,690 of record CAWJQQ010000009.1, on the reverse strand, counting down.
ACTGGCCCTATCAATCGGTTTGCCGATGTTGGGAATTTTGTATCGTACCGTCGAAAGGTTTCGACCGTTTGGGTCATCAACGAGAAGCAAAAGGGCAAAGGGAACAGAAAGTGCGAAATCAAGTATCTTGCATGGGCATTCTCGGAAGCAGCAGAGCTGGTGCGTCGATTTGATAAGGACGCACGAGCCTATTACAACGGATGTCTCCCCTCGTTTTTCAGTAAATCATTTACCTTGCAACGGGCAGGCCTTTTTTTGCCCTAAATATGTAACCACTTAAATACTCTTTAAATTATATTATTACTTGATAAATAGCTTTAATAATGATATTTAAGTAACCACTATGTATGTCGATTCCTCTACCGTGAAACAGGGAGACAAATCCTACACTCGCTATCTTCTCCGAGAGTGCTACCGAGAAAACGGCAAGGTCAAGCACCGCACGATTGCAAATCTGAATTCTTGCTCCAATGCAGAGATTGCCGCAATCAAGCTCGCCTTGCGCCATAAAGAACAACTTGCTTCCCTCCTTTCCGACAAGATGACAGTGACTCAGAAGCAAGGGCTTTCGTTCGGCGCGGTATGGCTTGCTCATTCGATTGCTCGTGAATTGGGGATCGTAGAGGCCCTTGGAACGACCAGGGAAGGCAAACTGGCGTTGTGGCAGGTAATTGGGAGAGTCATCGATCAGGGATCGCGGCTGTCAGCGGTGCGTTTGGCCGGGGTTCACGCGGCGTGCGATATATTGAGCATGGGGAAATTTGATGAGAACGATTTATACGACAATCTCGACTGGCTTGCCGAACGTCAGGCAACGATCGAAGATCGTCTTATTCGAAAACTGCATGGAGCCGAAAAACCGGGGCTGTTTTTATACGATGTGACCAGTTCGTATCTGGAAGGGACGGAGAACGAGCTGTCGGCTTTCGGCTACAACCGGGACGGCAAGAAGGGCAAGATGCAGATCGTGATCGGATTGTTATGCAATAACGAAGGTTCACCGCTGTCTGTGGAGGTGTTTACCGGTAATACACAGGATCCCAAGACTGTTGGGCTGCAGATCAAGAAGGTCGCGGAGCGATTCAGGGAGAAGGATGTAACGTTTGTGGGCGACCGAGGGATGATTAAGAGCGGTCAAATTGAAGCTCTGCATGCGGAACCCTACGGGTTTCATTACATCACGGCAATTACCAAGCCGCAAGTTGAAAATCTTCTTGCTCGCAATATCATCCAGATGAACCTGTTCGATCAAGCGCTTGCGGAGGTCACGACTGATGACGGGACGCGATATATACTTAGGCGCAATCCCGTGAGAGCTAAGGAAATGAAGGAATCCAGGGAGGATAAGCTCGCGTCAGCGCGTAAGATGATTGACGAGCGAAACCGCTATCTTGAGGAACATCCCAAAGCTAATGTCGCGATTGCACTTCGCACAATTAGTGAACGAACTGAACGGCTCAAGATATCCGATTGGGCGACGGCTTTCGAAGAAGACAGGGTGCTGTCGATAACCGTGGACGCCAAGACACTTGGGGAAGCGGAAAAGTTTAACGGTTGCTATGTGCTGAAGACCGACCTTCCGGTGGAATCCGCAAGCAAAGAAACGATTCATGATCGGTATAAGGATCTCACCTTGGTAGAATCCGCTTTCCGTACCAGTAAGACAGCGGAATTGGAAGTCCGGCCCATTCATGTGCGGTTCGCGACGCGGACACGTGGCTACGTATTCGTGGTCATGATGGCGTATCGTGTTGTGAAGGAGCTATCCAGACGATGGAGGCAGTTGGACTTAACGGTGCAAGAAGGGCTCGATGAGCTTTCAACCTTATGTGCCGTGGCGGTTGGCGTGAATGGATCGGTCCGCTACAATCGCATACCGGAACCGCGGGAATCGATCGGAAAATTGCTGACCGCAGCCGGGGTCCGATTGCCGAACATACTTCCCAGCACAGGAGTAAAAGTAACCACTAAGAAGCTGCCATCTAGAAGAAAATAGACTGTAATTACAAAATGATGAAATGTTCAACCGCGCCATTTATTAGAAAGAGCATCCGTTACAACCGCAAAGCGCAAAAGACAAACAGGATGGTGGCGCATATTGCACTTGCTCATAAGCTAGCGAGAGCGGCTTATTACATCATGCGGGACAGGGTATTGTTCATTCCGGGAAAGTGCTTCGGGTGAAAGATGGCTGGGGCGGTGAACCAGCAATAGGATTGGCAAACCCATGAGAAATGATTGGTATTCCGCCCCACCCGTAATATATATCGTTATCAGCATCTTTGCTGGCCGTGCCGTGAACTATAACAGGTTGATTTATAACCATAAGAAATGAAAAACCACTTGGGCGCGGCAAAGAGGCGAAGATTTTCTGGTCCACCGATGATGGAAAGGGTCGTGGAGATATCCTGCAGTACCAATGACCTTAATCCTGATGGGTGTCTGATGCAGTGAAGAATTGACATCGAATGAAATGAAATTGCGGCAATGGTGAGGATGATGGTAACGAAAAGACTTGACGAGAAAAGTTCCTTTTCTCGTCACAAGATAACTATTATCACTTGACAGTGCCCTTTAAATGGGTGTCCCGTTACATTTTAGGAAACAACGGAAAGTTGTTCCCTTGTCCGGCGGTTTGCTTTAAACGGTCTTTTCCGTGGGTGATCTGGTGGTTGAGTCCGTCCTTTCTTTTCCTGAATTACTATTGGTGTATTTAGGTTTTCAATAGCTGGTCGTGCTGCGATCTCCCGGTATCTTATGTCCAGGCCCCTGTTGGTTATATGCAGAGAGTCATCGATTCGTTCTTCCACGGTGACCTTTGGGATTTTAAGGCGACTTTGATCTTGTAAGGTTTGCCGTTGTAAGCAGTACGTTCATCTCGATTGCAGAGAATCTTGCCGAGTCCTCTCATGGACATCGCGGTATCGTTTGTCTGCCCGATGCTTTTAACCCCGGCAAGCCTCATCTCATTATTGAGTCGTGGTCGTTGCATTGTGGCAGAGAGCGCACGTGGAATCATCCTGAACTCCGCCGGTGTGAGCTATGAGCGGCAGAATCCACAGAATACCTAGCAGCAATGCAACAGCCACCATTAAGCGGGAGCGTGCAACAGGTTTGCTTTCTTCACTTTAACAATCGTCCTTTCCTAAGAACCGAGTACAGCCTTCCACACAATATGACCCGTACTGTCTTTAGCTTTATACATTTTAAAGACAACCGTTTTCTCTTCCGGCGCGGATATTTTCTCCTTAGTTACATAATAAGTAAATGTTACTTTTACTTTGACGGGCCAGGAGCCGTCATTATTTCGGCCGCCTTTTTCCAGAATCACGATAGGCGATTGCAAGGTAAGCTGGCCAATCCCGCCCTTGAAGACTCCGCTCTCGTTAATAGCTTTGATTACTTCTGGGTCCGAAGGCCCGAACAGCCTGGTACAGCCTGAAAAATTGAACGCAACGACTATGAGCAACAAGGACACGAGGTAAAATGGTACTTTTCTCATTTCATTCTCCTAAAAAATAACAAAAACATTTTCATACAAGTCAATACGCCAGACCCATTACGATTTTTCGTTTGTTTGTAAATATGCTCAACACATAAGAAAGGGCGGACCTTGCGGTCCGCCCTGCGAAACTGTCTCTGAATTTCAGACTACAATTTCAAAAGTAACGAGGTTAATGGTCGGTCTGACCGGAATCGGAAATACTAACATCCTCGCCTGGGGTGTGGCAAACGATACAAGACTCAGGTGCTGTTATTGAACTCGTCGAAACGGATACGATTGAAGTGATACTACCACCCATCGTATTCATATGTTCATCTGCCCCAGGTATATCGGAATGACAGCCATAGCAGGGGACTTCATAGAGATTGTTCTCAAACGAAGTATTGCCTGACGCATGGCAGGTTTCACACCGCAATTGCTGCGGATAGGTTATGGTAGACGTCGCGAAGCTCGTTATAGTCGGGTTCCCCACTAACACGTTCCACGAATTCGGTACCGACCAGTCAATGACACTGATGTCGCCGGTGGCTGAGGCGGAATGAACCGCATGGACGCGGTTAGAAATAGGATCGCCGCCGGAGCTTAAACCGTTGGTGGCGGTGTTACCGTAGGCGCCTATGTAATGGCAGCCGTTACAGTGATCGGGATCGAACGGCGACTGATGATCATCGCGGTGCATCACCTGGCTGCCATGGCAATTCAGACAAGGGCTGGTACCGTCGGGGTTGCCGGCAATCCTCTTGTCCACGGTTGCGGTGCCAACCTGGAACTGTGTTATACCGACGGAAACGATCTGGTCAGCAACGGTGCCGCAACCAGAAGCCAATGTAGAGGCGTAAGTATTGCCGAGATAGACACGGACAAAGTAGGTGCCCGGCAATGCGCCTGCTGTAACAGGCTGCAACCTATAGGTCCAGCCCGTTGCCGTTGGCGTTATGTTAATATTAGTATTGTTTGTCGTAGCGGTTGTAGTAGTACACAACGACCTGCTCGCGGAATAATAGGAGCCCAGCAGGGGTATCGACTTCTTGCCCAAGGGAAGGAAGGTCGGCCTGGGCGAGGGGCGGGGACCATAGACATACAAGTTGGCTACGGACAGGCTGTTGGGGTCGTAGTTTCCTACTTGATGACCGGGGGCTGCAGTGAGGCCAGCCGGCACAGCGCTGCCATCAGGGTTGGTCAGAGTGATTGTGACGGTCGGTGTTTCACCTGTGACAAAATAATTGCCGTTAGCCGGGGAACTCAAGGAGATAGCGATGTTATATTCCGGAGTATCCGCCGTAGGAAGCGTCGCTACAATTCCGGTCGCTGGTGCGACAAACGCCGGCAACGTGGTGCTGTGAACGGTAATAACGTCTGGAGAAGGTCCACCATTGGCCGTATGGCAAATACTGCAATGTGAATCATCGCTTTGTATAGAGTGGGCAAAACTGCTGCCATCAAGTTTGGTAAATGTGGCGCCCGTCGTAAAGTTAGCAGTGATATGGCAGCTGGCGCATACACGGCGAGTCGGATTGGTGTTCCAGTTACTGATCTTATCGCCCGTGCCGAGATTCAGACCGCTGTTGGTATGACAGGTGACGCAGTTCTCCATGTTCCCGGGGAAGGTGACGGGGAATACGACGCTCGGGCCAGTCGGGTTGGGAACTGAAAAATGGATCTGGTGAATGAACACCGGCAAAATGGCGTTGGCCGTATCCATGAATCCCACGGCATGCCTCGGGAGCGATCCATACAAGGGGCTATGGCAGAGGTCGCAGGCACGCGTGTCAAGGTAACTACTGGCATGTGCCGCGTTGTCCATATACTTGGTGTGGCACTGCTGGCAGGCCTGGATAGTCACGAACTGGCGCTGGGAAGGAATCGCCGACGCGGTCGCACCCGAAGCGGGCGCACTCGCAAAATCCAGGAAGCCTACAGTGTTATTGATAACGGCAGAGCCAGTGATCTTGACCAAAACGCGCTTACTATTCGTCGCCTTATAGTCCGCGTTGTTGTATCCTGGAAACGCGCTGCCGTACGCCACTGAAAATGTATAGCTGTAATTCCCGTTTGCGGCATCTGTTGTGATAATGTTGGCGTTTAACGGGTATGTGTATGTACCTGAGGCTGCTGTCTGCAGCCCCGCTAACTCTGATGTCCACGTCTCGAAGTAATCGGTAGAATAAGCGCTACCAGTAACCGCCGTGACGGTGCCGGCGGGAATCAAGTCAGCAATCTTGAATTCCATATTGGTTGACGTAAGAGTTGTGTACGGACCGGCTGCTGTTGCGACATGGAAAGAAACCACCGGAAATCCGCCAACATTCTGAACGGCAATGTTCGATATGGTCGCATCCACTTTGCCTTGCAGAAGGTCGTGCGTACCGAAAGCGTTCGCTGCTGCTCCGGCTGGGCCAGCTGGTCCGGTTGCGCCGGTTGCGCCGGTTGCGCCGGTTGCGCCAGTTGCGCCAGCAGCACCGGTGTCGCCAGCGCTGCCTTTACAGCCGGCCATGAGACCGAATGCAAAAATCAGTGTGCAGCATAATGCTACATACAAGAACAACTTCGAGAAAGACTGCGTTTTCATTCTGTTTCCTCCTTGTTTTATTATTGAAATGTCACAAAATAACAGCTGCTAAAAAGTACAACCTGTAGTTACAATAAATTTTCCCTCCTTTTCCGTTTTTGATATGTTTGAATTCTTGATGATAATATGTCAGGCATTAATATTCTGCTGAATTCTCTCTAGCAATGTGCGTATCATTGTGATTACATCCCTACAAAATGGCACGAGTTACTATTATTTATAAAAAAGCCTAACAATACAGTTCATTACAGATAATTGCAAATAAATATTTCTATTTTCTGAACATGTGTATGATAGCAACAAAGATGCCATTAACTGAATACATTTAAATAACAAATAGTTATCAATAAATACAACTCTTTAAAATACTAACTCTGCGAGTATTCGCTCAAAAATGGCGCTGGTTATCCAACAAACTGTTGGTTTTCCAACTACACTATTTGCAATATTTATGTTTTAATACGCAATTATATGTCTGATTACGCGACCTGAGATTGGAAGGTTGAATAAGATTCAAACAGAACGATTATACCATAAAAATCCCTACTCATCATGCGGCGTATAAATTAAACTCACGCGGTGCAGATTACTGCACGACACTAAACTCTTTCGCTGATCTGGTAAAAGTCAAGAAAGCAAGTTTCGTTTACAGATTGATTGCCATTAATTCATGTAAACATATAAAACCATGGATGGAGAATCATTAAGACAGAGAACGTGTCATCTCGATTGATATTGAAATTGGTATTGCTCCATAGACATTACACATCGATCACTGAGATGACAACGTATGAAATTAGATTTTCTTGGATCGACCACGTTTCCATACTGTTTAAGGGAAACTGAAGAAGATTGCCTTTGTCTAGCATCCGTACGATACTATTTTACCAGGCCGAAGAATTCCTTGATTTTAGAGAGCATCTTCCCCGAAACGTCTTTCTTTCGCCGTTCAAGCGCAAATGCGTCGAGCCGTTCGCGCTCTGCATCGAGACCGGCCTGGCGTTCTGAAAGAATGTGGCTGAGAGATTCAGCTATGGAAGGATTATTAATGAGCGTGGAGCCAAAACTGTCTTTGTCAATGACGATGAATTCGGCATCACTTTTCACGTGAATGCTGGCAGTACGGACGGCGCCGGTTAGCAGGCTCATTTCTCCGAAAAAATTTCCCGGTCCAATCGTAGCTACGACCGCTTTTTCCCCGGGAGATTTTTCCACAACTACGTCCACCCTGCCGCTTTTAATAATATAGAACGAATCGCCTTGATCGCCTTGACGCACGGGTACCTCGCCGACTGAATAAGTCTCAGTCCTTACCTGCTTCACAAGGTTTTTAAGCTCCTGCTTTGAGAGAGCAGTAAGCATTTCCACCTTTTCCATCAGCATCAGGATTTCACCAGCCTGCCTTTCTCTGTCGGCCAGCGCACTTTCCGGAGTGACTTGCGTGAGACGCACGTCCCTGATCGGCACGGGAATTTTTATTCCGGCTCGCTTAAACCGATACCAGAGTAGGTTCATGATCTCAGCCTCGATTTCGACATACTGTGAAAAATCGCTGATAGTATACCTGATCTCGTAGTGGACCGAGAAATCTCCGTAGTTTATAACCCGGATGATTGGCTCAGGCCGTTTGCTCACGCCCTGCACATCCATCAGAACATCCCGAATAACTTTGTTTACTTTGTTCGGTGGGACAGCGTACTGCACGCCGACATTCAGCTTTCTGGTCTGAAGCGTATTCGGTAAACTGTAATTAACCACCGCTTCGCTAAGCACTTTGCTGTTCGGGATGAACACTTCGTTGTGCTCGATGGTTATGATCCGCGAAGAGCGGAGCGATATGTCCATGACGCGGCCTTCATGGCCACCAACCGAAATCCAGTCGCCTTGCTTGAGAGACTTTTCGAGATGAATTGTAAGTCCCGCCAGCATATTAGCCAGCGTGCTCTGAAACGCCAAACCGATTGTCGCGGTCAATACGGTGGTCGTCGCGATGAGCGAGGTGACGTTGATGTTCAGAATTTCTTTGAGCAGTATTAGGGCCACAACCACGATAATTAACGCGGTGATGATATTCTTGAACGCGCCAGGAAAACTCCCACGTTTCCAGCGGACCACGAAAAGGTCGCCGTAGATGTACAGCCCGAGCCGGAGTGCTGCAAAGGTAAACACCAGCCAGGAGACAAAATTCATTTGGAGGGAAAGTGTTGGATGGGCCTCAGCAGCCCCTAGATGCAGGAATATCTGGATTGACAGGAAAAGCGCTATGAGTTTGAGACCCGTTCCTATAGGTTTTAGCAGGGCAGACTTCTTCGAAAGAAATCCTATGGCGATGTGGCTGCTGACATAAATGAGCAAGCTGAGGACCAAAGCCCACAAGAGGGATGCAGTGAGGTCATTTACGATTTCCATGGAAAGCTCCCTTGAGCGGAGTCGTAACAACGGACAAGATGTGATCTAACGGGTTCAGGTTTACCGCGAATGGCGCAACGGACTGGCAATTCCTCAAGAACTTTTTTCCCGTGTCTTTTCCACCGCTTCTCCGGTTCGTTTCTTCAACATCACGCTATTGATCTCTTCCCAAAGTTCCTTCATGCCGAGTCCGCTTTTTGCGGATGTTAGAAGCAACGGCCTTGAGAGGTCCAGTTCGGCGCTAACAGCCCTCCCCGCCCGCTCCATCTCCTGCCGGTTCAGCTTGTCTGACTTGGTCAACGCATATATTGCCGGGAAGTCATACTGCCGCAACCATTCGATAAGTCGAATGTCGCGTGCATCTGGCGTTCGCCTACTATCGAGAAGCACTATGACGGCGGCCAGTCGAGGGGAGTTTTTCAAATAACCTTCGATCATGGGTGCCCACGCGTCGGTGACCGCTTGCGGGACGCGCGCATACCCGTAGCCGGGAAGGTCAACAAAATAAAATGAATCGTTAATGATGAAAAAATTTATGAGCTGGGTCTTGCCCGGCGTTCTACTTGTCTTCACGAGGTTTTTGCGGTGAAGCAACGCGTTGAGGATCGAGGATTTTCCAACGTTTGAGCGGCCGGCAATAGCTATCTGCGGTTTCCCATCTTTCGGAAACTGCTCTGGCCCCGGCGCACTGACGACAAATTCGGCGGAAAATATTTTCATGGGTTTGAAAGTTGAAAGTCAGTGGCCAGAATCAAGATTGACATATCCCCATAGCTAATGCATGTGGGGGTTCTCACGCAGAATACTAAAAAAAGATGCAAGATTACAATTTAGAATCCTGCATCTCCTTATTGGCCGCTTTCCGTTCTCCGACAGCTACGCTATTTTCTCGTAGATGAGCAGGGGTTCAGCACCATCAATGATCACTTCTTCGCTGATTACGCACTCTCTGATACCCGGCTGCGACGGCACGTCGTACATCACGTTCAGCATCACGTCTTCGAGTATCGCCCGGAGCCCGCGTGCACCCGTCTTCCTGTTGATTGCCTTCTTGGCAATCGCATTCATGGCGCCCTCGGTAAAGCGCAGCTTGCATCCCTCCAGGGCGAGCAGTTTCATGTACTGTTTGGTCAACGCATTCTTGGGCCGTGTAAGGATATCGATAAGAGCATGTTCATCGAGTTCTTCGAGTGTAGCCACAACCGGCATGCGCCCAATAAATTCCGGGATGAGGCCGTACTTCAACAGGTCTTCTGGTTGAAGCACGGCGAGCATTTCGCTCAATTTCCGCTCCAGTTTACTTTGGATATCGGCTCCGAAGCCCATTGTTTTCTTGCCAACCCGCTGCTCGATGATTGATTCGATCCCGACGAAAGCCCCACCGCAGATAAACAGAATGTTCTTAGTGTCCACCTGGATGAATTCCTGGTGGGGATGTTTGCGACCGCCCTGAGGCGGGACGCTTGCGACTGTCCCTTCGATTAGCTTGAGGAGCGCCTGTTGGACGCCCTCCCCTGACACATCACGAGTGATCGATGGACTTTCAGACTTGCGGCTGATTTTATCGATCTCGTCGATATACACAATCCCGCGCTGGGCTCGTTCGACATCGTAATTTGCGCTCTGGAGAAGTTTGAGGATGATGTTCTCTACGTCTTCTCCCACATAACCCGCCTCAGTAAGCGTCGTGGCATCGGCGATCGTGAATGGCACATCAAGAATGCGCGCCAGGGTTTGGGCAAGCAGCGTCTTGCCGACTCCCGTTGGTCCGATCAGCATGATATTACTTTTCTGCAGCTCCACCTCATCGCCGATCTCCTGCTGAATTCCAATGCGCTTATAATGATTATGCACGGCCACGGACAGGATCTTCTTGGCCCGTTCCTGTCCGATTACGTACTCGTCGAGGGAGCGTTTGATCTCGGAAGGTTTCGGCAGGCGCGGGATCTTCGCCTCTTTTGTCTCTTCCCACTCTTCTGCGATGATTTCGTTGCACAGGTCTACGCATTCGTTGCAGATGAATACCGATGGCCCGGCAATGAGCTTTTTCACTTCTTCCTGCCCCTTGCCGCAAAACGAGCATTTAAGGGGTGTAGTATGCTGTTCTTTTTTTTCCGTCATACTTTTACTTCTCCTTAGCGACGCGGGACACTTTCTTGGAAATAACCTCATCTACAATTCCATATGTTTTTGCGTCCTCGCCGGACATAAAAAAATCACGATCCGTATCGGTCCGGATCTTTTCGATCGGCTGGCCGGTATGGTTCGCCAAGATATTGTTAAGGGTGTCCTTCATGTTCAGAATCTCCCGGGCATGGATTTCGATATCCGTAGCTTGCCCTTGAAAACCGCCCATGGGTTGATGAATCATGATGCGCGCGTGAGGCAGGGAAAACCGCTTGCCCTTTGTACCGGCGGCCAAAAGCAGGGCACCCATGCTCGCTGCCTGTCCGATACATATGGTCGAGACAGATGACTTGATGTAGTTCATGGTGTCATAGATAGCGAGGCCTGCGGTAACTATGCCGCCTGGTGAATTGATATAAATGTAAATGTCCTTATCAGGATCATCGGCCTCCAGGAAGAGGAGCTGTGCGATCACAGTATTTGCAACTATATCATCGATTGCCGTCCCGAGGAAGATGATTCTGTCCTTCAGGAGGCGGGAATAGATATCGTATGCCCGTTCACCGCGGCTTGTCTGTTCAACAACAATGGGAATTAATGACATTATTTCTCCTCATTTTTTTCTTTTGTATTATTATAACTCTTCTTTGCCCGTGAAAGCAAGAGACTGAGAGTCTTTTCCCGCACAAGCGAGGACCGTAAGTTCTCAAGTCCTCCGTCAAGCGATTCATAATATTTCTTGACCGCATCAGTGGTCTGTCCGGAGCTTCGGGCCATGACCGCGATCGCGGACGTGACTTCCTGGTCAGTCACATCAACCTTTTCCTTTTCCGCAATCACATCGAGCAGTAAAATGCCCTTTACACGCTTTTGCGCCAACGGCTTGTTCTCTTCGCTAAATTTTGCAAAGTCAAAGGTCTTCACGTCAATCCCCTGGCGGGTCAAGCGTGTTGCATGGGATCGCGCCATAGACTGGAGTTCCCGGTCAACCATTCCCGGCGGTATGTCGAAGGTATGGGCATCTACTACTTTAGAAAGCAGTTCTTCGCGCTGTTCAGAGGTCTGGTCGTTTTTCTTCCGATATTCTATGTCTTTTTTGATTCCCTCTTTGAGTTCAGCTACTGTCGCGTTGTTGCCAATGTCTTTCGCGAAATCATCGTTCAAATCGGGCAGCACCTTCTTTTTGATCTCCTTCAGAGTAACCGTAAAGGTGGCATCCTTACCAGCTAAGTCCTTGTTGGTGTAATCAGTCGGAAACGTGACTTTGATCTCACGTGTTTCGCTTCGGTTCATGCCCACAAGTTGGTCTTCGAAACCGGGGATCAGGGAATTCGAACCGAAGGACAGCATATAATCTACCCCCTTGGCGCCTTCTATGGTCTTCCCTTCGCTAAATCCCTCGAAATCGATGATTGCCGTGTCGTTTTTCTCGAGCGGCCGGCCTTCAACAACCTCAAGCTGGGCATACATCTCACGTAAGCGATCTATGGTCTGGCTGACCTCTTCATCGGTTACAGAGACAGTCGATTCCTTCACTTCAATACCATCATAAGCGCCGAGTTCGAAGTCCGGTCGGACTTCGACGGTGGCCTTGAAGGTGAGCGGTGAATTTTTGACTAGTGTTGATACATTGTCGATCTCGGGCATATCAACAGGACTCAAATTATGCTCTTGGACCGCCTTCAGATATGATTCGGTAACGAGCCTATGCACTACCTCGCTCCTCACCTCGTCACCATAGTGTCTCTCGACAATGTTTTTCGGCGCCTTGCCGGGACGGAACCCGGCGATTTTTGCCTTCTTCCCAACGTCTGCTAGTGCCTTGTCAAACTCTTTGGTTACTTCATCAGGTGTAAGTTCGATAGTGATTTTTTTCTTTACCGTAGTGATATCTTCTATAACGGATTTCATTTTTTACCGCCTTCTCTAAAAAGTCTAACTATGGTCTAATGGGAATCCATCGTTTCTTCCGAACAATGTTTTGCAAGTTTTTTTTTTGAACTTCAAGCATTATCAGTGTACGCTAATATTGGTGCGAGAGGGGGGATTTGAACCCCCACGGTCACCCACCAGATCCTAAGTCTGGCGCGTCTGCCAGTTCCGCCACTCTCGCAGTGGTTGATAAAAAGAAAGCAGTGAGCATTGTGCAGCATCCCTCTCAACGGATTCCTGCCCATTACCCACTGCTCCCTGATTTTGTTATGGTGAGCCGTGAAGGAGTCGAACCTTCGACCCGCTGATTAAGAGTCAGCTGCTCTACCAACTGAGCTAACGGCCCGTAAGTACTGAGAGTTCCACGTGCAAAACGGCTCTATTATACGTATCTTTGGCATTGGATGCAACAAGAAAATTTAAAATACAATAAGAACAAAGTTACGCAGGGGAATCTTTCTTCTTAAACCTCTAGGCCCGAAAGTTATAAACCTTCTGACATCGCTCCGTTATTAAACGATTATACAGTCTCGGAATTGAATCTGGTGCGCCCGGCGGGATTCGGACCCACGACCTTTGGCTTCGGAGTCGTGTTCTCGCAAGTAAGCTATTGATTTTAAAGCATGGCCTTAAACAAAAAGTGGAAAATTCAGTCAATATCAGGCAACAATGTAGCACAATCCGTGGTAATCGGTCAAGGTGTCATTTAACGATGACTATGATATACTATGAGCAAAGATCATATAGGGGGAGATAATCATGAAACAACAATTATTCATATCAATCGCGATCGCTTTAATGCTTTCAGCATGTGGCAATAGTTCCAGTTCAGTCGATCCAGTAGATCCTCCCTCTCCCGGTTCTATCGCGATAAGTTGCATGAACATTACTGCTCAATCACAATGCATAAATTCTCCTGTTTCACTCACATCAACCACTTCAACTTTCGATGCTGGAGTAATATCGTTAAATTCGGATTCACTGTCAACATTAACCTTCCAGGGAACTGTTGTGAATAATACGCCAAACGCAATACAAGGATTTTGGTATGGACTTCAGTCCGATCAAGAGCCAGGGGGCTGTTACTACGCATGGCCATGGATCAAAGCAGGCGGAACATATAATTTGTTGATGGGTGGCACTTTGCTTGGCAATCATCCATTGGGCCAATTCACCATGACTGCCTGGTTTTTTGACGTTACAAATGACCCATCAGTTCCCACTCCTGATCCAGGTGATAACAATTGTGCCGATTTTGCCGCTTATCTCGCCACTCACCAGCCTGCTGCAGTTGGCGTATTAACATATCAAATCGCCGAATAAATTAATCTAGCAATCCACGGCATCCGAAAACCACGTCGATACGGTTTGCGTCCCGATAGTCGGCGCAGGATTCGTCGCACCCGGAGCTACAGGGATAGTCGCCGGCACCTTCTTCACTTCCTTGATCTTGGCATATGCCTGCGAATAAAGGCAGCCGGTTGGATCGGTGAACGGGTAATCATTCCCGCTCCAATGAAATCGCTGCTGTTCGATAGGTTGACCATTGGCTTGCCGAGTCGCCGCGTCTTTATAACAAGCCAGGGTGACGATAGCACTCTTGTTGATCTTATCGATCTCCAATCTTGTGATCGTCCAGTATTCCGCCGAGAATCCCGTTGGTAAATTCTTAACTTTTTGGAGCGCCATTCTCCACCTCCGATAGTTGTTTTCTGAGTACTGCGTTTTCTGTTTTGAGACGCAGATTCTCCTCTCCGAGCTCAAGCACCATTTGAGCGTATTCAGAAAGCTTTTGTCCAAGTGCCAAATCCGCCTTAATATCCGTTATTAATTTTTGCGCCATTCTTATCCTCCTGTTTTAATATCTCTGCCAATAAACTGTACCGCTGCCACCACCCCCATAAAATCTTTGATTCGTCCCGTCGAAATATCCGCATCCAGATAAACCATTTGTCGGCGCATTATACCAGGTGCCACCAATATTAATTTCAAACCAAATATTGACACTTGAAACAACCCAGTTATAAAAGCCATGTGACGGATAAACCGCCGCCGAGGCACCAACTGAAGCAGAACCAGAACCCGTTCCCCCTAAAGCGATTGAACATTGCCCAGCCGTGAAACTCGTTGAAGTTGCCCCGACGAAAACGCCTCCAATGGAGTTTGTGGATGCTCCATAAACACCGTAACTATTTGTGGATGCTCCACAAACACCGTAACTATTTGTGGATGCTCCGTAGACCCCATAATTATTAGTGGACGCGCCTTCAACTCCAGAGCCTGTTGTTGATGTCCCGTATACGGCTGTGCTTGAATATGAAAAAGCCTGGATACCAAAGCCATAATATGATTCCGCAAACAAGGCAGTATTCTGATAAGAGAGGATTACAGCTCCAATCACATCATTCGTGGGTGTGTAGGATCCGAACACCGCGCACGAAGCTGTATATCTGGAGCTGTCAATTCCGATCGTGGCCAGCTCTTCTATGGCTGAGCCATTATTCCCGTAATAGTGAGTTTTGTTATCGCCAGCAGAGATGACAATCTGCTCACCACCAGAAGCGGCGGTCTCAATCGTGCTTCCTACTATCGTGCCGGCAGATACATTGTTTGCACTGACTATCCCGGTATAGACACCGCTGCCATTGATATATGTCCCATTCGGTATTGCCGGCGGGCTCGTGACATTCGACCATGAAATATAAGCGTTGGACCCCATCGAGATCCCGGCATCGCCTACGACCAGGCCGAAGACCTGAGCCTGTGTGACTGCCAGCAGTCCAATTTTCGCAGTTGTCACTGCCAGGTTATCTATGTATGCCGATTCGATGACTTCGCGGATCCGGATGCCCTGGGCCTGATGAATGGATCCGCCTGGAGAATAATTGAGGATCACGAATGCTTTGATATAAACAGTTCCCGCAGGCAACGTTATCGATTGGCCTGCTCCGATCACTCCAGAGTAATAAGTAAAGCTGGCCGGCGGTGTAACGCCTGATGCAGCAATATATTGCCAATTGCCTCCAAGCATGTTGTAATTTTGATCAAAACATCCGATGCCCAGATACGCGATCCCTCCGGAGCCCGAAACAGTTTTTAAATATCCCTCTAACAGATAAACTCGATTCACGGATGCAGGAATAAAATAAGAGCTTGAGTATTGTGCTTGCTGTCCGGACACATTTTGCATCGCATAAGCACCGGATGCCGGACTCGTCGCGGTGACGCACGTCGCGGATCCTGCTAAATCTTCCCATCCATCAAGACTTTCACTTTGAAAATCACTGTCGATCTGCAGATTATATCCAGTCGGAACATTGGTCATTGACATGGATCCTATGCCCATGGCCGTGGCGTTTGTACTGGAGACAGAGGAGTCGTTATTAAACAAGTCACGTGTCTTCACATTTATTGCAACATTCACTCCGTAGCCACTCGCCAGGTTGGATGAAGAAAGATTATAGCTGACGGAATTGGCATGGATCGTAATCCAGGGTCCGTAGGCTCCGCCGTTTATGCTGAGTTGGTAGACATAGCATTGAAGTGCGAGATCCGTGTTCGCGGTCCACGTAAAGCCAACCGCAAGGGTAGTAGGAGTGGCAACGAGATTCTGCGGATTCTGAAGCGCCGTTCTGGTGATCGATAGTGTAGCAAAGGGAGAGGAGGCAGCAAGCGGGCTGGTCCGCTGTACCTTGATTGTACATGCACCGTTTGAAGCAATGAGCGCCGCATCGACCGTGGAGCTTTGCCCGCTTCCAAAAATATAGGTAAACGAACAATTTGCCGTGACGAATGATTGGATCAACGTGCTGCCTGTCCATATTTGTACTACATTGGAAATATATTTCGGATCCAGATTGCCGGTTCCCTGAGGTATCCACGTAACTGTAAACTGCATCCCGCTCCAAACCGTTCCGGATACGTTTAAAAGTTCAAGCCCTGTCGGCGTTGTGAGCGTGATCGCTGCTCCGGTAATAGTAGCCGATACAGTCGGTGATGAAGCAATCGAAGCCGTGACAGAGCTATTCAGGGAATTTACAGCTACCACCCTTACCGTCACCGTATTCCCTTCAACAAATTTGCCTTTTAATCCATCAATCAGGAATCCCAGGCCCTCGCTGCTATCCATCCCGAAATTAGTAAAGACACCGCTATTGACGGATATCTGAATTAGTGGATTTCCCCAATATGCAGCGTTTGCGGGAAGGTTATACGTGAGGGTAAGGGTTGGCACGTATGTTCCATCTGACCCTACATAGCCGCCTTCCGAGAGGGCAAGAGAGGTTGCCGGTCCAGGAGCCATAAAAGGATTCGGCAATAAAGACGTAAGAGGGGTTGCAGGCAGCGTTTGATTCTGTCCATACCATGAATCTTCGTGATATTTGAATTGATAGGATCTCCGGACGTTTGCAAATTCCTGTTCATTCGTTTGTACAATTCTCCACTTTTGCGTTACCCATCCTGGACGCTTCGATGTAAGGTTTACGAGATCTCCGATCGTAAGGGCAAAACTATCACGCATCCCGTCTAACGAACAATAATGATTCCCCTGGATATTTTTTCTCACCATGGTCTGAGAAGTTGAAAGCGCCTGTTTGAAGTTCGGGATAACGCTTGCGCTGATCTGCTTTGGGATCACGCGGCCTATTTTCAGGATATTGGCATCGTCCTGGAAGGTGGCTGTCTCTGATGGAAAAGTTTGGAGCCCCTGATAAACCGGATATCCATTCGCATAATTATTCTGCCTTACGGAACATCCGGTTAGCGTAAACACGGCGTTCCAGGCATACGTGACATATACACCATCGATGAGAATGGGAGGATTATAGACGCTCATACCGGTATACGTGATGGCCTCTCCCCCGATATAAATAGTAGGCTTCACGCCCGTCAGGTTTCCGTGACCGTCTACGCCTGTATAGCTGCATAAACAACCCATGCCATCAACGTCCCCTGATGGGATAAACATCGTCCCACCGGAGGAGTTCCCGATGCCATTAAGGGGAGAGGCCACGGTGCCGGCAGGGACGATTGCGCCATTTGGGCCATAAATTACGATGGTAGTATTCGAAGCCGGGAGCGCCGCATTCAGTACTGCGGACCGTTGCCTTACCTGCGTATCGGTATAGCTGATGGTGACCTGGTTATAGACATCATCGATGTTGTCTTCCCACGGTCCGTCAAACGTGAGGACCTGGATATTATCATTTGTTTGACCACCGGATTTATCATCAAAATTGAATACTGCCGCTCCGGCGCCTTCCAGCGATATCCCGAATGTTTGGCCGTCATAATAAGGAAATGCCATTGCTGCCAATAAAAACATGCTGATGATATCTGAATCTTTGGTTTGGCTGGAAAGAACAAGAACACATTGAATCCCGCTGGTATCGATCGCTGCGCCGGCTGCGGCAATGAGTGGCCAGTTAAACATCGATGCCGGCATCAATTGGTTCGATTGTGCCTGATTCATCAGATAATCGACGCAGCACCAGATAGGGTTCGCCGACCAGGCCGGAGAACCATTGAGCGTTCCGTTGGAATTATATTTCTGGACCTGGAGTCCCTTTACTACAAACGTGACTTTTGGATTATCGAAGGCGCCCGTTGAATCGGCATAGGTTGCAGGGAATGTCAGCCATGCGCAGGCAACGCGCTTGAAATATTGGGTTGAGCCGTCAGCAAAGGTGAATGATTGCGTTGTGGTCCCGGTATAGATTTGCTGGATCACGATTGACGGCATATTAACCGGATTTACTTCCACGCCGTTTATAACGACTGTGACGATGGAATCGATGGGACCAGCACATATCCCGTAGAGAACATGGAACAGCTGAGGATTGCCGGCCATCGGGTTCGTGAATGCCACATCGAGAAGCACGCCGTCGACCTGTCCTTCACCATAGATGATCGGAAGCAAGTTCCCGTTACCCTGAATAAGTATCGGTGTGGGCGCAGCGGTGATGATTGTCGGGATGCTGGATAGTGGCGACTGTACCTGCTGACCCGGGGCTACGACGAGTTCATCAAAGCCGTCGAAATTAGGAAGGTTAGATAGTGTCGTACAGGCCGTTTGCGATTTATCGCACTCAAGATGGAACGCATCACCCACGGCAACGCTCGAACCGAGTGCGGCAAAGGTGACCTGGCCGGTGGACGTGTTATGCGTGGCAATATAAGCCAGCATATTAAGGTTTGCCCCACTGTCGAAATCAACCATGGCCCCGACCATGGAAACACCATTCGCAAGCGTTCCTCCTGATGATACGCTTTTTAACGCCGTAGAGGTCAGGCTGGTTGTCGATCCCGCCGATGCAGTCCCCGATACTAAAACCCCTCCATTCAGCGTGCAATGGAGATCGCAGAACGTATTATTACAGAGTGGGCCTAATATTCTATAGGGACCGTAAGATTGAGATCTGTCAAAGATATTGGTGATATTGATATCGCACGTATAGTCCGATTCATTTATTTTCGTGGCATTCATGCGGCCGGTGATGATGCCAAGCGAATCATCCGTCGTGGGATATCCGTCAATGGGTGCGAGGGTTGTTAAATTCAGGAACATCCAGCGGAGCCGAATTATGCGGCCAGAAAATTCTGCATACGCGATAAGGGCATTATAGGAGTTGTCAGCGTTGTCGATCGAGATTGAGCCATTGTCCGTGGAATAGCCCTCGCCAAGCTTTGGAAACGTGCAGGAAAACCCGGAGATCTTAAAACGCCACGGAGAGTAAGTTATCCCCTGGAAGGTAATTGGAGAGGTGTGGTTCGTGATATGAACAGTGCCGCCATCAAGATATTGATCAACGCATAAACGAGGGATGGCATTGTTGGCGGATAGCTGTGTTTGAACATTGGCTGAAACCGATCTCATGAAGGCACCGTAACCAATATTATTGTTCCTATCTCATGCCAGAGAGGGTCCGTCCACGAATAATTGAATGCATCATCATCAAACCGCACCAGGACGTTTGTCCATGTGCCATTTTCAAGCATAATGTTCAAATAGAAGCTTGTAAAAGCGCCCAGCCCTGACTCGAAAAAATTCCAGATCGTTGAAATTTGCGCCAGGGTAAGTTTTCTACAGGGGAATGAAAACGATCGGATAGACACTGAAACGATGCTGTCTCTCTTTTCGGCACCGCCATAGCCCCGGGAGATTGCGGTTTTAAATCCCCTCTCACCGAACTTGACGGGATACCATACTGAAAGAGGAAATGTTGGAGGTGTCATGATTCCCCTCTATGCCTGATAACGGCTGATGATGACCTGAGTATTTCGATCAGTCCGGATGTTGTTTTGTATCACACCTACAACCTTATTATTGAAATCATCCATTCCATAAACCGGAGCGTTGAAATGAATCTGCAAACCGGCGCCTCCGCCCGGTATCGAATCATTGAGTTGGGAGGTACCGGGAGTCCCCGGCTGGTAGCCGGTCCCGTATCTGCTTGTCGTAGGGCTGGCAGGAACATTGCCGGCGGATGACATTCCACCGCCCCCGCCACTTCCCCCTCCGCTGCCAATGTCACCACCGCCTCCACTGCTTCCACCATAACTGGCGTATTCAATCAAAGCTATTTGCACTGCGCCCGCGGCCGCGACCAGCTCGGCCAGGACAAAGTTGGCGCCAGGCGGACCGGGAGTAGCCAATGCTTGTGTAACGGCAACGGCTGTATTAACGATTGCCTTGAAAAGAGCTGCGTCCTTTTCCGCCTCCGCGCTCTTTTTGCCTCCGCCCATGGCAAGGTCTATCAAGCCATCACTGATTTGCTTGCCGTATGATAGCTCCTGGGATTGCAATGCTCTTTTTTCTGCTGCTTCCCTGTCGGCTTCGGCTATGGCGTGATTGGATTCTTTTTCATCCAAAGCCATTTTTTGGGCTGAGGCAAGCTGATTAATCTGTTCGGCATCAGCAGAATGTTTTTTTAAGGCCTGCATCTCCTTATCCTGTGCTATTACCAATTGAGCATATTCCTTATCGTAGCCATCCAGGCCAATGGTCAATTGCTTTTCCTGTTCAGTCTCGACGATTTTGGTGATGTCGGCTTGCTCTTTCGCTTTTCTGTCTATCTCGGCCTTCCCCGCCTTTAATATTTCCAAATCGTTTGCATCCACCCGTTTACGGCGAGCCTCTTCTTCTTTATCTGCGGCGTCCTGGGACGATTGTTGTTCCGGGCTAGCACCGCCTTTTTTGATCGCATCCATCTGATCTTGTTCTTGCTTAATTGATTGTGCAAGTTTGTCTATTTTTTCCTGAATCGCGTCACTCTCATCCTTTACTACTTTTGCCTTCTCTGCATAACCAGAAGCAGTATTGGTAAAGCTAAATCTTACTCTCTCGTTTGCCGATAGAATGGCTTCGGAACCACCCTCTAGTTGTTCATAAAGCTTCTGCATCTCCTTGGTTTGCATCTCAATCAGTTTCGGCGTTTCCCGAAGGAATGTCCGCTGATCCACTTCCGCCAGGCGTTCCTTATCTTTCGTAAGCGCCTCCGTTGCCAGGGCATTCGCATAAAGTGACTGCGTGGAAGTGAATTCGGCAGCTGTCGATTTTTCCAGCTCCTCCCGGCGCTTTTCCTCAGCCTTGGAAAAATGTTCAATTACACCTACTCCCACGGCTGCGGCAATCGTCGCGCCCGCGAGCGCCCATCCCCACCCAGGGATTGCTGTAGCAGCCATATGCGCCATCTGATTGCCGAGCATAAGAGAAGCACGATATGGGATTCCGATGTCTTCTCCAAGCTTGGCTGCGGCATGGCCCGCGAGATGGAAGCTTGCAGATCCGGTTTCGCCGACCTCCCTCATTGCCTTCCCGGCACTCTCGGCAGCAGGCACGACTTTCTCAAACTCGCCGTTGGCCGTCTGGATCCCGGTTATGGCGCCGGAAGAGTCTGTCGTGATGATTATTTTTACTTCCTTGGTAAGATCATCGCCCATTAGCTTGCTTCTCCACAGATCTTTTGTTCACATGCCCAGGCAAAGTGCTCGCCGTATTTAATGCTGCAGCGCTCCCGTTCCCTATCATCGCAAAATGGTTCTTTCCGAAAAACCGCAATGGATGCCCGTTCAAATATCATGATCCGGTTGAGCAGGTCCTCGGTAATCTCGATCTTAAGCGCCCGGGCCATCTCGAATATCGCCAGCAGGTCCAGGCCATAACGGCCCTCGAACTCATTGGAGCGCCATTGTGAATATCCCCGGGACAGTATCTTCCAGGCGAACTTGTTAGCCGGCAGCGGGTCCAGGATAGCCCCGCCCCCATAGATCATGCGAGCGAGGCATCTAAGTTTTTTGTTTCCTGCTCCTTCCCCTCCTCGACTGCCACGGCAAGAGCATTCGCCTGATCAAGCAATTTAGTAATGAGGTTATCGGATTCCGAGCTCGAGTTAAGGATGGTCATCTTGAGCGATTCATCGAGCTTCAAGGTTTTCCCATCCGGGTCCTTGAGTGTAATGCCTTTGATATCCTCGATGACCCAGTCATAGACCTCGCGGCGGATCTTCTTCTCATCGTAAATTTCTACGTGCTCCATCACATTCGATTTGGTGTTCAGGATCATCTGCGTCTTGCAGTTTGCGTCGCGGATGGCCTGGACCTTGGCCGACGTCCTGGGCCTGACCTTGATTTTTATCGGCTGTCCTCGGAACATGAAATCCTTCCAGACTCCTTCGATGCTGTTATTGATAGTGATGGTGATCATAAAACTCCTTTCAAAATTTAAGATTCAAAGGTTACTGTGCGTAGCCAGAAGCCTGGTTCGTGACCGTGGCTATCATGCTGCCGTAAGTCGTATTCTGCAGGACCTTAAAGTCTCCGGCTTCGGCCAGTATCTTACCGTCCACCTTGATCTGGTCCTGGACCACGGCGCATTGCGGCCAGACAAGGTCTACGGCGAAGTTTTGTCCCGTAGCGAATGAGGATCCGGTAAGAGTGGCACGGACCGCAAAATATTCCAGGTTCTGTGCGGTATGCTGGAGGATGAAATCGCGGAGCTGTTTGTCGAGCTTGATGGTCTGAGTACGATCGCCACGGCCCATGAAATTGGCGTAAAGCGGGGATCCTCCGGACGTCGGGAGCTGCTCCAGGAGCACATTGTTCGTAAGATCGTATTCCAGGCTGTTCACTTCCGCCCCCAGAGTCCTTCCGCCCAGGAGCGTGGTCCCGTTCCATGTGCCTCCGTAATTTATGAGGAGATTGGTAACGCGGAGTGGAGATTCCGTGACGATCCCCGGCAAGGTTGCCCAGGCAGGGATGACGGGTTGATAGAGCACTTTAAAGATCGTTGAGGTCGACACGCCACCAACTGCGTTTATCGTGATCACTCCGGGCGTTGCAGAGGATGCCGCGGTGAACGTCACTTCCTGCCATTCCAGCGTGGTCGGGTCCTGAACCCTTATCCGGTGGATGCTGTCCAGCCTTGCGGCCGCAGTGGATCCCTGGATAGCGTTCGCGGCAAGGGTGAGTGTAGTGGAGTTGTAGGGAGCGGTAATGCTTTCCTCGATGACCGTATCGTTAAACAGGCCCGTCCCTTTTAACCCGATATCCACCTGGGCCCAGGCATTTTTCTTGAGCGTGGTCTTGAATGTGTTCACGAACATGGAGATGAACTGGCGCTCGAAGATCGTAAGGCCCGCCCTGCCGGCCACGGTCATGCTGGGAAGCGTGACGTTGGACGTCGGGGTTATGACATGATTGTATCCGGAGCCGTTTGCAGCAGGAGTGTCAATGCCCAGGCCGAAGGCAAGGCCGATGGCGTAATGCTGGGGAGTCGCTTTGTCGAATGCCAGGGCAAGTTCTGAAGGTCCGTATCCGGAAAAATAGACTGTGTCCGGCTCTTCCTTCCCATTCGCCTGTGCACGGTTGTCCTCATTCATAAGGGGCTTTACGTTCAGGACCAGGGTCTTTGGCACCAGAAGCCCCGTATCAAGCGTCTGGGCGGTATTAAGCGCACTCTCCTGATGGTTTGCCGATATGGCAAGCAGGTTAAAATCTTTGAAATAATTCCGTGTCATGCTTGTTCACCTCCGTGTAGGATTTTTTTGATCTGCGGATACATTGAATGCATTCCCTTCTCCTAGCTCTTCACTCCCAGCGTGATATCATCCTCAAATTGCTGCCCTGAAGAAGTTACGATTTGAATGCTTATCTTATAGGTGCTTCCGGGAGTCCCACCCTGGATTGTATACAGGGCTTCTGTGCCGGATTGTGATACGTTTGCAAGCATTTCAGGATGGGTGTTCCCGGCGCTATCCGTCACTACTATTGCCGCGCTCGCTACAGTCTCGCCTGGCCCAAGCCATCCAGTTGGTATGGTCCCGAAGTCATGGAAGCGATTGATCTGCTCATAAGCTGTTTTGGAAAAGGTCAGCACTTTTGACTCCTTACTGTGACACCAAAGGTCCGCAAGGGGACAGAATCACCAAGATCACGCGTTTTGGTTTTCTTGCCAAAGATCCGCAAGGGGACAGAATCACCGCTATCAACATAAAAGATGAGCGCGGATTCGCTGTCATTCGTTACGGCGGAGAGAAGAAAGGCGCTGGACATTTCCATGATCCCAGCATACCCGTCACTACTCACCGCGGTCATCGTATACGAGTCGAATATTATTTCTCCCGTTGAGCCGCTGAAGGAGGATACCGAAAGCAACGTAAGCTGCTGTCCCATTATCATGGCCGGGGATTGCTGCATGCCTGATACTGCCGCTAGTGATGTGGTTGAATCGTTCTGGGTTGATATATTTAAAGCAGCTAGAGCGGAAGAGTTGTCCGATAAAATCACGGCATTTGCCGCCGTCAATAGATCTGTCCCGGCAAGCGCTGATGAGCTGTCAGAGAACGTGATTGAAATAGAATACAGCGCTCCGCCAATACTGCTATAGGCCGATGAATTGTCTGCAAACGTGATGGCATTTGCCGCCACCAAAGCATTTGCTGCTGTAAGGGCTGAGGAGTTATCCGACAATGTCACGGCATTCAATGCCGTCAATAAACTGATTCCGGTAAGGGAAGAAGCGTTATCGGCCAACGTCACAGAGTTCGAAGCTAATAAGATATCCGTTGGTGTCAAGGCTGAAGAATTGTCTGTCAAAGTAACTGCATTCGCAGCAGCCAGTGCATTCGCAGCTGTGCAAGCAGAGGAGTTGTCCGAGAGAACAACTGACTTGCCCCATCCAATAGCATTTGTGAACGAGGATGCGTTATCAGCCAGCGTGACTCCATTTGCAGCCGTCAAGAGATTCGTTGGTGTCAAGGCTGAAGAGTTGTCCGAGAGGGCAACTCCATTTGCAGCTTTCAGAACATTGGTATCGGTAAAGGCCGATGAGTTATCGGCCAGGGTAACGGAATTCGCAGAAGCCAGGGCGTTCGCAGTAGTACAAGAAGAGGAGTTGTCAGCCAGCGTGACTGATTTGCTCCATCCAACCGCAGGGGTAAAGGCAGAGGAATTATCTGCCATCGTGACTGTTTTGGTCCATCCAGGGGCAGGAGTAAAAGCTGACGAGTTATCAGACATGGTAAATGATTCTGCATATACACTCCCGCCTGCCTTGATCGAAACGATGAGTGAGATATAGTCCATCGCATTAGTGCCAGTAATTGTATTAGTATAATTACTGGATGATGGCGCGATATAATCACAGAACGCTGCGGTGGTTCCATAAGACGTATCATCACATTGCTCACGTGTCCACGTGCTAGTTGTTGGAACCTCAGCGTTATTCCCAGCCCACCATCCGCAGGCTAGCACATCACCAGAAGCGCAGCCTGTTAACTGTGCGGATGGATGGGAGGTAGAATTTGTAGAGTCTGCGAATCCAGCCGCGGCTATATTAATAGCATACGAGGTTGCGCCATAATAAACCATCACACAGATATCAGGCGCAGTCTCTGAAGTGCAAGTTATCGTCAGGGTAGCTGTCGCTTTTGCAGTCGCCATAAAACAGAAGATAGACCCATTATCCCCATCAATGGTTGCCTGCTCTTTGCCAACCCGAGAATAACTGTTTGATCCACCAGAGGCATTATCTGAACAAGTGGGCGTACCTGTGCTGGCAGCGAAAGTATAAAATACCAATATAAGGTCGTTGGCAGTTACACTCACACTTGTTTGCGCGTTGCCAGCAGTCAGGTATGTAGCCCGCTTAGTTAAGGACATTTAGCCTCTTACGTTAAGGAGCAAGTGATGGTCACGTTAAGCGTATCCCCGGACAGAACCGCACGTGAGGCGCCAAATACTCCTTCGCCAAGCAGCGTCCCGGTTGTAGCGCTGAGTGCTGAGTTGCTGCAGAGGAAGCAGCCATATACCGTTGAAGAAGCATTGATCGTGAATGCGGCGACTGACGCGGAATTACTCACGCTGCCGGCAGAAACGGTGCCACCAGTCCATGCGGGCTTAGTGGCATTGCTGTAAGGGGTAATCTCGGTCCAGCCGGCATGAGACGCCATAGTGTCCGCAGCATTCAAAGTATCAGTGGCACCAATAAGGCCGACATACCAGGCCGGCGAAGCGAGTCCCGTGGTAAGCGCTGCGCTGAGATATTGATTGAGCCCCGCAGTGGTGATGAGATTGTCGAATTCATCAACCCCGATAATCTTGCCATCCCTGACATGTTCCACCTTGTAATGCTGCTTGAGCTTTCCTTTCATGTGCTCATCGTGATTGCAGAGGAGCCCTACTTCCAGTCCCATCTCCGTCTTTGCGTTTGCATCCATAATGTATCCTCCTAGATTTAATGGTTTACTAAACTCGCTTATGGTGGTTTCCCGGCATGCTCCCGGACCTCTGTCTTCATATATTTTGTGAACCCGGCAATTATTCAATCTGCAGAAGTATTCCCAGTGTTCATGGTGAATCATCACAAAATATTTACACAACTTAAACTTTTTTGTACATGAATGAATGTGAGGTGGATAATTAGCCCTCGACATCACCTCCCTATCTCAAGCCATCCAGTATCGTCCGGAGCTCCTGACGGTCGGAATCCGAGAGCGCCATATTCTTGAGAAAATTCCTTACGTCATTGTCTGAGCAGAAACAATACCGAACCTGACCGGATAATATTCCGGTTCCACCGGCGCCTGCGGTATTAGTGGCTTGACATACTCCGGGTTTACTATCTGACGGGGCGGAGTACAGCTGGTTGAGAGCGCCAAGCAAAGTATTATCAATGCTGCCAGAATCAACGGCCTTGGTATTTTCATGGGTATCCTCCTTGAGATCGTCGATGGTCTGGAATTTCCGGATCATCGTATCCTTTTCCGAAAGCCTCGCTTC
The DNA here is from genome assembly GCA_963845065.1 of Nitrospirota bacterium. Taxonomy (GTDB): domain Bacteria; phylum Nitrospirota; class UBA9217; order UBA9217; family UBA9217; genus JAJYKN01. Next base: position 1,157,868 of record CAWJQQ010000009.1, on the reverse strand, counting down.
ACAGGTCTCCGCGGATTTGTCCCGCTCAACCGTGAGATCGGTGATGGTTTTCTGCGCGGCATCATTCGCATTTTGGGCGTCATGCAGCTGGTTTGTCAGCGTGCCGATCGTCGTCTTCTGATGTTCAATGATCCCGTACTCGATGGTCGCGGTAAGCCCCAGGGCAATGAAGAGCGCCCCGGCAATATATGCCGCGTATAATTTTAATTGAGCGAACATAGTTCTCTCCCTCCTTCAATTTACGCCATCAGGGGCAGGTGGTTGCGCGGCTGCGGGGCCATCGGGCGGCGGCGTATCCGTCCCCTGTCCTCGCCATGCCTGGATAACTTTCACCACGGCAGAAGGCGCGTAGGAAAGGGCCATGCCGCATGAATAGCCAAGCCAATCCCACAAACCCAGCGGCCTCATCCATGACTCTTTCAGAAAACCGGTGGAAAGCACGCCGGCCGTAACAAGAACGAGGATCCGGTTCATCGCGTGTTCGCCGGTCTGTTTGTCCCGGGTAAGATTAAATTTCATGTTATGCCACCCCCGTATCCAGGATTTGGCACAAATGAACTGCCCGGCTGCCGACTTCCCGATACCATTCCGATTGCGCGAGCCTCGCTGCAGCGGCATGATACTCACCAGACTGGATCTCCATCAGTGAGTTATGGAACTGCATAAGCTTGTTAATTCCCATGTTAAAGGTCATGTCGACGAGAACCTCACGCCGCGCTTCGTCCAGATTTGCCGCCCATGGATAGGTAGAAAATAAAGATTTCTCCGCTTTGGCTACATCCAGATCAAGGATAGAACGGATCTGATCTTCCGAAAGCCCGGTTTTCATAAGGGTATTAAGATCAGGTTTCATAACCGGATCAGCTTCAATGTTATGACCTACCCCGATTGTCCATATCCCCCTACTGTCTCGATAGGGAAAATGACGTTCTCCCTCCTCAAGTTCAAGACGTTTTTCTTCCTGTTCTTCCCATGCCTGGATGATCCGTTTTCTCAATGTATCAGACATATCCAAACCTCCTTTTGGAACCTCACGCAAAGAGGACAATCAAATTTTTTTATCGTTCCTGCCATCCGCAGCACTCACACTTGAATGTGTCCTCATCACGATCTTTCGTAATGGGTGTGCCGCAGATCGGGCAGCACCTATGCCATTTAAGACGGATCATCTTACATTGACCTTCCCGCAGAGGATTGTATGATCGGTCTTATCGAGCTTACGTTCCTCCAGGCGCCTGTCTTCTTCGAAGAGTTTTTCAATGCTCGATTTAAGGTCTTTTATTCCTGTGATGTAGATATAGCTGACAAGACCCTGGATCGTCCCGACCAGGACAAGCACTAATGCGATCACGTCAGAGGCCTGCTCGTTCATGGATGATGCGCCATAGGCCAATGTGGTAAGGAAAATGAAGATATACAGGAAAAGTGCCACGATCATCTTTTTGTGCGCGTGGCCCCTCCGATCACGCCATAAGTTTTTCAGTCCTTGTAAGGATCCATTCATGCCGTCACCCACCTCATCGTAAATTTTTTTTTCTCAATAGCGACATCTCCAAACTTGCCCGGAAGTGCGGGGTCCCGAATGATGCTCGGCTCCCAGAGAAACCCGTCCGGATCCCAGTTCTCCAGGCAATTCCGGGTTGCATCTTCCAGCTGGTGGATCCCCTTCTGGGTCCCTTTCCCGATAATGAAGCCATAGAGCGTATTGATCTTTACGTAGACCACGATGTCCACTGTAAGGGTTGTCCTGCTGCCACTGCTGTAATCCGTCTGGATCGGGCCATCCTTAAGTCCAACACAGGGAAACGGAGTGGCCTCCGGAAGAGCGTCTTCAATTGGAACTAAATGAATGGCCTTCTCGCTGCCGTAATCGGATACTTCTGCGGCAATCTGCGCCTTAATCGCTTCCAGCAGATCATTCATTCCCTGGCCAGCCATTTATCCTGTCCCTTTCATGGCATGCTCCGCAGCCATTTTAGCGATCGTGTCGACGTCCTCGGTCTGGACCATCATGAACGGCCGGGCAACCATCCACTTCGTACCTATTTGGAGAAATCGCGCAGCTTGCACAGTTGTGCCGACCGCAAGGCCGTCCTCAACCATCTCGAAGATCCCATCACCCGCAATATTCCCGATCGAGGCCATCAGGATGCCGTTATCCCGGAGCGGCTGCGCCCCGGCCATGATATATTTCTCAGCCGTGCCCTTGGTCCAGCGCCCCTTGTTCTGTCCGGATTGATATGTCTTATAATCCGATCGTCCCCGGGCCCGGCGCTCGAGCGTAGTCTCTTTCAGCGGTTCCCAGGGATCAGGCCTGCCGCCTTCCATAAAGTTCTGCATGACTGACTCGACGATCACGATGCCGGCGCTTTTAAGGAATGGGGACACATTCGCTATATTGTCCTGGATCTGTTTCAGGAGGTCCTTGACTTCCTGGATACCTGTTATTTTGATGCTTTCCTCCACTACCAGACCTCCATCGTTCCCGGGATGACGACATTATCATCAGAATCCCGCTGCTGCCTTTGAAATGTCTGGACGAAGCCATCCGTAGTGCTTTCCGGCACGCTGTATGAATCGGATTCAGTGCAGTTGGGAATAGCTCTTCCTCCCGCATCGATGTCCGACAGCCAGCTCATGACTTTGTTATATCTATCGATAAGGGGAGCGGGCTTCGGCCGGTTCCGGTAAAGATTGAATGCCATGAGCGTCGCCGACCATCCATTCACGATCGGCGGGACGGGACTAAATGGCACTGAATATCTTCCCTGACAATAGCCGTCAATCAGGGCATCACCCTGAACGCCTGCCAGGGCGATCCTTCGCTGGGCGTCGGGGCCGTCGATTGCCCCGAGGTCCTCATCATCCATCAGCTGTGTAAGCTCGTCTTCGGTCATTTCAAGATCGAGCATGTCTTGCTGCGTGCAATAGGACATAGATTATCCCTTCAAAGAAGAGAGCTCCTCGATTTTCTTTGCAGCCGCATCGAGTACGGTCACGCGTTTTTCACCATCGATAAGATGAGTAATTTCCTCCGCCGTTTTGCAGGACTTGATAAGCTCAATCAATTCCGGTCCCTTGAGCCTGTTATCATCCTCGGACTTTCCGGAACCGTCTTTCGCCGCGCAAGCCACGCCGAGCTTGATAAGGCGCTGTCCTTCCTTATCATCGACTTCGAATGTCGCCTCCGGGTTGTGATGGTCTTGCGGTTTCGGCCCTGTTTCAATCCTTTTTATCGCCGTTATTTTCATGGAAGCTCCCTTTCAAGCTAAGATAGGGGGCGGGAGCAAATTCCCGCCCCGATGTGACTATATCGTCTGCTTAATTCGATTAAGCAATTGAAACGGTGGCAGCCAGGAACGCATCGGGTTGATGCATGCACGGGATCGGCGCGCTCTGGACCATAAGCCAGCGAACGGAAGGATCTTCCTCTTCCCACATCTTGGGGAAATACTGAACAGACGCTAATTCGCCATTCAACGCTTTGAGGTCCTGGATGGCGCCGTAATGACGCGCTGTCCGTGCTCTTGTGGATCCCATGAAAATCATGTCCGCAGGGACCATGGGCTGCGTAAGGCCGGTTACCGGGTCGATGTACCATTCATCATAGGTGTAGACGTCGAGGCCCGGATCTTTCAGATAGCCCCAGTACGTCACGCCCTCAGGCAGATTTTCCGGATCGATCTGACCACGATCGATCCTTACTGAGGCAAGCGCGCCCTGGACCAGGACTTCGACGGTATTCGCTAGGAACTCCTGGATGACATTCTGCCCGAAAACGACAGTATCCGGCACAATGCCGGAATCCTGCGCTACGAGCCTCTTCCAGGTCCGAAGGTTGGTGATTGGCGTAGCAGTTGTCGTTGCCGACCAAAGCGCTGCGCCGGAAAGCGTGATCAGGTGAGTAGTGTTCATAAGGAAATTGACCGTCACATCCATGTCATCGCCCACGCAGCGGACGAGGCCATTCTGCAGGATCTGCGAGGCCATCCATTCCTCGCGCCGCTGGATCATCTGGATGAGCTCGAGCATGTCCTTCCCGAGCTGCGCCGCAGCCTTCTCAGCCGGTGTCATGCCGCCCTGATAGATCGTGGCGCCCATCTGGCGCTTCAGGATCTGAACAACCTGGGTAGGTATCTTTTCCTTGATGTAAGGCGGCTTGAATGTCCGGGTGGTCCAGCCGATCCGGTCTATGACCTTGCCCTGGGCAAATGGCTGAACGAACGGAGCCAGCCTGCGAGCGCCTTTGTATAAATCGATATCGACAACTTCCGTCATTGAGGTCTCGATATTTTTGAAAAATGTATCAAGCAGAAACGACCTGGGGATATACATCTGCTCGATGGCCGCAAGCATGGTACGGGTCGTAAAGAGATCGATCGGGAGAGTCCCGGCCTGATTTAAAGGCCGCGACTTCACCATTAGGACTGTCGCCAGAAGCACAACCAATAAGGCGGCACCTGCTGCTTGCGGGGACATGGCAGAAACGGCATGCATCCCCGCGAATGCGAGCGCCGTGATGATTATGAGCGAGGCCAGGACTATCCAGAGCGATGCCATGGCCTTGAACGTGTTTTTCATGATAATTTCTCCTCTCTTTCGTTATTCTGCGGCCTTACTGGCCGGCAGTGCTCAGGCTCGTGCCCAGGAAGATTCCTAGCACGCGCAACGCATTCATCACGCCTGCTGCAGTCTGGCCCGTGCCAAAAGTGATGCCGTTCGTGTTGAACTTGCCGAAGGTGTACGCACTCGTAAGCGTGTCGCCGCCGGTTGCATCGGTATTCTTGACAAGGATTGCGCATGGGGCCTGTGAACCATCCGTGGATGCTGCAAGGGACAGGACGTATTTCCCGCTGCCGGCCGCAATCGCGATGGTGAATGAATCGCCAACTATGAAATCTGCTCCGCTGGCATTCAGCGTGAAATTCAGCTGCGGATCGGCGAAGGCAGTACCAACCTTGGCATTGGGAAGTGATGCTCCCATGGGATCTACGACCTGGAACGTGCCCCCACCAGTTGCCGCGGTAATGCAAGTAAGCGTATACGTCCCGAGCTTCGTATTTATGCCAGGGGTAACGCTGGTACAAGTACCTGCGCCGGTATTACCCGCATTCTTTGTCCCCGTGGTAGGACATGAAATTGTCTGACAGCCCAAAAGTGCGCCTCGCGCAAGATTGGCCTGCCCGGAAAGAAGCGTGATCGGTGTAGTATAGTAATCATCATCGAGCACCAGGTTATCGAAGACAAATGCATTAGTATCTAAACCATTGTCTTCAGTTACGGAACCGACCTGGCTATACAGAAGCCGGGAGGATCCAATAAGGGCCAAATATCCGATCACCAGAAAAGCTGCCGGCACGATGATCGTAGCCGGACTATTCATCAGGGACAGGGCCATGATGACACCGCATAAGATGGCGAGCGATACCAGGATCGCCAGCGCCGTCGTGATAAGGTTTTTCTTTTTCATGGGTTCCTCTCTTTCTGCCATTCCTGCAAGTAAAGGCAGGAAGCCAGAGTTTTTGATATTGGCTAAATTAGCTAATTTGGCCAATTATCATATTTGATAACAAATTGCTACATTCGATAGCACGTTACTTTTTGGCTCTTCCCGTCGGTGCCGGGGCGCCCTTGGCGATCGCTGCTGCCATCTTCTTTACGTCATCGTCCTTGTTCGGCTCCGCAAATCCTTCGGCGAGCTCGCCAAAGTGAATGATCTTGCCGAACTGAGACAGGAAGCCCTTGAACCAATCGAGCTGTGAAAGTTCCTTGGCCTTATCACCTTCTCCGAATTTGATCACGGTAGTATCGCTCTCGAGTGATTCCATGAAACTCTCGATACCAGCTGCCTGTATGGCCGGGATAAGCTTGCCATCTTTCAGCTGGGTTTCGCAGAATGTGTGGATCTCGTTCTTTTTGATTTTTTTCTGCTCCTCGGACAGTTTCGTGATGGCCTGCGTTTTCTCGCCTTTAAGTTTTGCGTTCTCAGCGCGTAACGTTACAAGCTCTTCGGCCATGTTTTCCTGGGACGCGGCCTTCTTCCCGCAGCTCGGGCAGAATTTGGCATCGTCCGCCATGTCTTTACCGCATGAGTCTGATGTACATTTTTTCATCGTATTTTCCTTTCTCGACTGGTCAGATTCATTGAATCCGATCCATATGGTTTCCTTCTCCGGACTTTCGGCGTAGAGCGCCGCGATGTCCTGAAGGGTTTTTACCTCGGGGATATCTCCTCCGAGGATTGCTACACGGCGAATGGCAAGGCCTTTGCCGTTATAGTCGTTATAGATTTCCGAGCTCATCCGCTTGTATGCGCCCTTGTTGATGACATCAGCCACAACCTGCGGCACATCCTTGAAGCTGGCCAAGATCTTTGAACCAACCTTCTTCACTGGAGTCATCCAGCCGGCGGAGAAAAGCCCGGACTTCTTCAGAAGGTCCTGGTTCTCATCATGCCCGATCACGGCCACAGGCTTGATCTCGGAAATAAACTCATTCGTGTTTTTCACGATCTCATCGAGCTTCGCATCATCATAGGTCCTTCCCCGATAGGTGCCTCCCTGAAAGATCTCGATATCCTTGAGCTCAGCCAAATTTGTTTTTTCATTTTTATCGATCTTCTGGAGCACGGTATCGGCGGCATCCGCAATCTCCGTCTCATCCTGCTGCGCCGCCCGGGACTTTGCTGCAATCACTCCTCTGCGAAACACCTTGCCGTCCTTACCAAAGGGATATTTATAGCGGTCTTTCGTGTTCTCGGCCGCGGACGTATCCTCGGCGAAAAACCACTTTGAGTATTCTCCCCAGTCATCGCCCTTATCTCCCAGGAGCTTGTTGCCGTCCTCCCCCGAGAATGACCAGGAGTCTCCTTTATCCACCTTCCCGGAGTTGACCAGCGCCATCGCGTGGGACTTGCCTTTTTTATTTACAATGATTGCCATGATCTTGCCTCTCCTTTAAAACCCGGGGTCGGGATAATCGCTCGGGATATCGCTCTCATCCCAGAGCATGTCTGTGGTGAAATCGTATTTATTGATCGGGACAATCACCTCACGGCAGTTGTATCCGTTCGGAGGAGTGATTCTGTCCCAGATGGGATCGTTGGCAAGAAACGTTGCGCCATCCATATCCGCATGCCAGGGCCTCGTTCTGCCGTCTAGTATGCAGGAAAGCATCCAGGCCGGAAAATCCTCCATGACGTCAGGATCTGATAGAACTTCTTTCCGGCCCTGATTGTAAGCGTCCATGATGTTTGTCCGAAAAACAGTCTCGGCATGGGCATCGGTGATCTTCTCGCTCGTAGTACCCTGCTGCTCCCAGTTCGACTTCGCATATTCGTCGAATGTGCGGTCAAGCTCGAATTTAAATTTTTTATAGTCCCAACCGTTCTTCAATGCCTGGGTAAGAAGATTTTGCACATCCTTGGTGATCTGGGTCTTCTCGAGACCAGCCACGTAGAAGGCCTGCTGATACTTCGCATCGATGAGCGCTTGATACTCTTCCTTCGTCATCGGAATTTTGCCGGAGAAGTATTTAACAGCTTCCTCGGGTCCGACCGGCGCATCGATGTTTTCCCAGTTGTCCGATTCGGCAAACTTCTTTACGAGCCCCTTGATGCTGAATCCCTGGTTCTTTATGTTCTTCACCGCGGAAGCGCGGCCCATCAGATCTGCAGTAAGAAGAGTTTGCTGAAAGACCTCCTGCAGGGGCTTTGTGTTCACGGAAATCTTCGCGGCTGCCTCGAAGTCTTTGTTCTCGAGCACTTGTTTTTTCTGGACCTGATCAAGGATTGCTGCCTTGATCTTTAAATAGGCCGGAGATGCCTGGGCCTTTGCGCCGGCCACCAGCGCCATAGTCTGCTTATCAATATTCTGGACCTCGGCGAACTGCTCATGCTTATCGAGCGGCCGATAATAGGGCCCCGGTGAACCGCCAGCAACTTTTTTCTCTGAGAATGAGGTCTGATTCTCGAGAGATGATGCATTGGCCGGCTTTGGCGCGGTTGCCGATGCGGCAGCGATCGGAATGAGTGTATCGCCTGGTCCTGCAGGTTCAGGCATCCGGGTCCGGAGCTGGATCCAGTTTTTCGATAAGGGCATGCCGATCTCCTGCATCGAGGTGAGGAACTGTCCGAATGCGACGGGATCATAGTCCTCGCGCGGGAAGAAGAAAAATTCCGGGTATGCATCCACTGCGGCAAAATTGATATCGATGATCTGCCGGACGAGCTGCTCATTGATGTCCGACGTGAGCACGGCATCGAGGAAGAGTACCTGAAGGTCCGCAACCTCCTTGTGGATCTCGCCCATATTCCGGGAGCCTGTCTTCTTGCCTTCATCCACGGTCAAGGCTTCTCCCAGGATCCCGATCGAGATCTCCTTATTACAGTCAGAGATTGAGCGGGAATATTCGCTCTCGCTCGAGACGGCCACCTCCATCGCCTCTACCTCGAGATCATTCGGGATCGCGATCCCGGTTTCGTTCTGCCACGCGCGGAAGATGGCAAGGAGCGCTTCCTTATTCTGGTTTGCTTCTTTGTTGCGCGGGTATTTGCCTTTAAGATTTTTTCCGGAGAAGCGTTCCATGTATACAGACCGGAGTTTCCAGGCTGTGTCCTTGATCCAGAAGGCCCGGTATGTCGCGCGGAGATCGCTTGTGCCGTACCAGTTCTCATAACGCTTGAGGTAGGAGAAGACGAAAAACTTTTCCGGAGGAAGCCCTACATATACGCGCCCATCCGCGGCCAGGAGCATCACAACGCCGATATCCGGCCGAAGATTCATATACTGATCGAAGTTGAAAGCAAAGTATTCGGGGTCCTTGCTCTTCAGCGCGCTATAGACTACTTTCCCGGCCCACTCGCCGCTTGCGACGATCGCGGGGATTTTCTCCATGATCGCATATCCGCAATCAAGTGCATCGCACATCTCGAAAAGGTCCCGCTGGAATCCGCCTGCTATGTTTTTTAATACATACTTGATGAACCGGGCATGCTTCAAATGCTCAGGATCCTGTGATGCCGGCTTTACGTCCCAGGGAACGGAAAGAAGCGCGGTCTTCTTCTGCATAAGCGCGGCCTTGATGAATGGCTCGCGCGTCATATGCTTGTAAATCAGGATGCCCTTGGACTTTACCAGGTCATCGGGATTGTATGCACGGAGGAAGGGATTGTCTCCGGACCAGTACGCATAAGGATTGTCCGGATTGAATGCCCCGGCGGCCTCGGCGCCGGGGACGGGAATATAGCGCTTCGCCTTCGGCTTCATCACCGCCGGCTCAGGCACGGTGTTGATTGATGGATATTTGTCTCGCAGATTCGGGGGGGCCGTTATTTTATCTTTTGCCATCAGGTATTAAAAACTCCTTGCGTTCCGGAACTCACGCTGGTAGAGACCCCGCTGCTTACATGCTCGATCGGTCCGGACGTCGTTCCTTTCCCGGTCTCCAGGAAAGCATTTGCCATTGCCGCACTGTCCACGTTATCATCTCCGAGCCGTGACTTAATCATGCTGTAGATGTAATACTGTCCGGACGGGGCACGTTCGGCCCTCATGTTCTTGCACTGCACGATAAATTTAATGAGCGCCTTTTCACCCTCCGCCGGGTCCACGAATCCTTTTGCCTTTGCAGGGTCCCAGCGATCATCCGATTCGATCTCCGGGAGCGGTGTGAAATACCGGCCTTCAAAAATATCGTCGCGCAGCGTCTTCAACATCCAATGCTTCTGGTACCCGGTAAACCTTATCGGCTGGAACGGCCATTTATCCCAGTTCGCTTGGGCGTTCTCTTCCGTGCCTTCACGCTGCCTGCTGTAGGACACGAGGCCTTCCGCATAGAGCTGATCGTTGATGTCCGCGATAAGATTCGAATCGAAGGCATCCCCGAATCCACCCTTCGGCCGGAAGAAACTCCAGAGCTCGATCACGTCCCGCTTGATTATTTTCGGGTCCGTGGTAGGCGCCCATTCCTTGCCATAGATCCAGCGCTTCCAGAGCCCAACGCGCTCGGTTACGCTGAGTGAATATTTGGAGGATGTCGCCTGCTGTCCCTGAGCGCCCATGTCGAGACCGAAAGACACTTCCCCCTCGGACTGATATTCCTTGCCAAATTCCGGACGCACGACTTTCATCAGCATCTCTGCGCCGCGCGTCTGCATTTTCCGTAGCGCCTTCTGGGGGAAGAACTGGCGGCCGCCCTTGTACATGCAGAGCGCGATCCGGAGCCACTCGTCCGGCGTCAGCTGCTCCTTCAAGAGTTTGAAGAAAGCCTTGTCGATCAACCCCGCCTCGAGGGCGTGATAGATATTGATCATAGGGGGCTTGAAGAAGGTAGGATCCTGTGAGACCGAATATAAATTCCCCTGCTCTTCCTGGATAGTTCCAGTCAGGATAACCCGCGTGGGCATGCCATTCTCGTTTTTCCCGGACCCGCGCGGCAGGATGCGGTTCTTGAAGACCTCCATGTCCATATCGTCGAACTCGTCGTTGTGCAGGATCGTGGCATTCACGCCGTCCAGGTTCGATTCCTGTCCGAAGGCCTCGCCATTCGATCCGTTCATGAATCCGAATTGCGTCGAGGAGATCTGGCGCCGCCCAAGCCGGGTTTCGATATACGCCAGGAGGATCGGCGAGCCCAGGATGATGTCTATGCCATCTTTCAGATTTTTCCGTGCCTGGTAGACTGCCGGCGCGAAGAAGCGGAGATCTTCCTTCGGTATCGTGGCCGCCCACTTCACGCATTTCGCGTCCACGCCCCGCGACTTGCCTGTCCGCTGCATCGCCACGATCGAGATGAACGGGTATTCGTCCATCTGTGCCATGTACATGAGCTGCTGCGGCCGCGGCGTGAAGTTGCAGATGTGTTTCAGCCAGAGAAGATCCGATGAGGAGTACTTTGCAATCTCCTCTTCGGCCCGGTTCCTGATCTGTATGTTTTGAATATGCGCCTGCGTCATGCATCGCCGACCTTCTCTTCTGATGCGGATTCTTTTAGCGTCTCATCGTGAAGCGCCGCGGCATTGCCCTTCGCGACAGCATCCTCAAAGGCCTTCATGTCTTTCCGGTACTGATCAAGGAATTCCTCGGCTGGCTGCCCCTTCTCTGCGGCGCGGCCGGCCAGGTAGCCCTCGAGCGCGGCCTTTGCTTCCTTGCTCTTCGGCGTCAAGGTCCAGTCGGTCAGGCTGAAACCCATCTTCTCCGCAAGCTTGATCATGTCATTTGTCGCGGGATTGCTCTTGATCTCGGTGAGAGGCACCGATGTTTTATTTCCATCGCCATCTTCTTTATCGATATAGACGACACCGTCCTTGTTCACGACTATGCTGTCAACGAGTACTCCGCGTTTGAAGATCGCCTTGAACAGTGCATTGAGGACCATCTGCATTCGGGCCTGATTTTCAGCTGCGATGAATTGGAGATCGACAGGATCTCCATTCCGGTGCGCTTCGCGAAATATCGCCGAGATCTCACTCTGTCGATGACAGATGGTAATCCTGCAAGTCCCCATCTTCTCGGTTACCGACAGTTTGCATTCATCCAGGTCCTGGCAGCGATCGCATTCGGCATACTCACCCGGCTTTGCCGGCGGCAGCTCTTTGGGTATGCGGCCATTAGCATATCGAGAGCCGTTTCTGAAGGCGTTCATTCTGACCTTGTTCTTACCAGCTTCAGAGGTTGGGCCTGTCCGCTTACCCTCTGCCTGGCGAAGGTTTGTGCAATACCACAACTCGTCGCACTCTTCACCGCATTGCGGACAACTCGAGACGAACTCTCCTTTTTCGTTTTCCTGGATGTCCCCTGCGAGCGCAAAGAAAAAAAGCGGCCCCTGTCCGTCTTGGCCTTTGCAATGCTGGCAGACGAACTGGGACCGCTTTAGGGGAATAACAGGTTTTATTTCCTCAGCCATCGATCTCCTCGAGACGCGCGGCGCTCAGAAACAAAAACGCCACCAGCCTAATTCAACTGATGGCATGAAGATACTAAAGTATCGAGGAAATTATAAGCCGAGAATTTCACTATTTTAGAGGTATCAATTTTTTTTCATATTCACAATGTTCCTGACCTGCCGAATAGAGAGACCAACCTCACGAGCCGTGTCTCGGCAAACACCATCAAAGTTCATTCTGATCTGAGCATCACGAGCTTCACGATGATGCGTAGGCATCTGCGGGACGTAAATTCTCTCACCGGGCAGCATCGCACAAATCTGATTCACGATCGATACGGCGAATTCGCGGGCGCGATCGGCAGCGAGCTTTTCATCAAGCATCTCCGCAGCAAGCTTTTTCTCGGCCTCGCGCGTGATCAACTTCTCGATCTCGGCCCACGTATCAATAGATCGCCGCTCACCGCGCCTCCGATCATCATCGTCCTCTTGCACTCATCGCCCCTTCTCCTCGACCAAAAACCCAAAGTCAAACTAAAACATACCCAATCTCCAAACGAAGACACCCCCCTAGACCGACCCCCCTACCCTTTGCAATTTTCTCGTTTACACAACCGTTCCCATCTGTTCATTGACTTTGTCTTGTTAAATCAAGCCTTATTGATATCGATGCCATAATCAAAATATCCATTGCCCTTTTCTATGCGTCAACGTATGAATAACCTGAGTATATTAATAATCATTGTGCTGACAAAACCTCCGAATACGCTCACTCCTTACTTATGTATCCGGTCGAATACCGAGTCCATCGGCGTCTTCACATGCTCAAGGAGATTCCGTTCTGTGCCGACACCGCTCCAGACAAAGGCCCTGATAGACTTGTTCCTGTACTCCATGGTCTGGGCTAATGCCCGGTGTCCGAACCATCTTTGTACTACCTCCGGATCCACGCCTATATCCAGGAGCCAAGTAATCGCAGCATGCCTGAAGCAGTGCGGAGAGATGCTTCTGGTAATGCCTGCGTCTTTAGCCAGGCGCTTGATGATGTAGAGCGCGCCTTGCCGCGAGAGCGGTTTTACCGTATCGCCATGCAGCACAGGGAATACAATATCTGAATTCACGCCGATCTTTCTGTTGTTCAAATATTGGCTTAAATAGAATGCAGCTTTGTCGTGGAGAATAATGTCCCACTCTTTACCGCCCTTCTCGTGAAGGTGAACCATCGTCACTTTCTTTTTTTTCCCGCGGCCTGCCAGGCGCCCGGTCAGTATCGGCTGTCCGCAATGCTGGCAGTTCTCAGGAATTAAAACTTCTGTTGGTCTGAAATCGGTAAGCTTCAAATCTGTTACTGCAGTTACTCGAGACCCTGTCGCCGTCAGGACGGCTACCATCGCCAGGTCGCGAAGTCCTTTCTCGGTTTTTTTCTCGAACGCTGCTATCATCAGTTTCTCGATCTCTTCTTCAGAGAGCGAGTTCGGAGGCGTTTTATAGATCTTAGGCTTTTTAATCTCCTTCGCAGGATTCTTCTTGAAAAGGCCTTCATTGATTAAAAAATCAAAGTAATTCCTAAGCGCGCCCAGGTAAGAAGATCTCGTTAACGGTTTGTTCTTGCGATCGTGCATTAAGTGCTGATCAAATTCGAATATGCGATCGGGATCCACCTCAGGCACACCAACTAATTTTTTATCCAGCCATGCAACGAAGATACGGACCTTGTTCGAATAGTTTTTTATTGTCTTCGGCCTGGACTGATTTCTTTCCATCCAGTGAATATATTCTGGTATCAGCATCGATCTCCGATCGCATTAAGAGATGTCGAAGGATAGATACGAATGCCGCCTTTGTCAGTATCGATCGTTGCTTCATTAATCCTGGACTCGAGTTCGCTTACCTTTGCTGAAAGCGATTGCAGGTCAATTCTGGTCTGAACTTCTTTTTTTACAAGTGGCAGCGCATCCACTGTACCAAAGTGAAGAGCCTTAAGATCCGCCGGGATCCCTGCTCCGACGAGCCGATTGAGCAGCTCCATTGCTGGTTCAATATCACCAAAACCGCCATCAATATACTCTTGCATAAACACCTCCTGATTTTTTAGGGGCATTTTCTATCTTCCCATCTTCCCATCTTCCCCTAAATTAAAATTTACATTAATTTTCAATAATTTAACTCTAGGGGAAGATAAAAAAGCAAAACGCGCATCTTCCCCTTATCTTCCCACATCTTCCCCTTATCTTCCCCTGCATCTTCCCCTAACTTTTATATACTTAACTTATTGAAAATATATATAATAATAGAATTTAGGGGAAGATGGGAAGATGTTTTCAAAAAAAGCCCTCATCCTAAATTTAGGCCGTATAGTTAAAAAATATATGTACTTGAAATTATTCATTTCACGGGTCTTACCTTTTTGCTGAACCTCCAGTGCCAATGACCCATGATTTTTTTGTATTGCGAGTTTGAGGGCGCAAATTCTGCGGGCTTCGCCCGCTCCCCGTTTGTATATCTGTCCGCTAGGGACTCCCGCGTTACATACTCCCAGCCATTCGATTCCATTGTTGCCTTATCATTCCTGAGCCTGTATTGAAGCGCTGTGGCCGTCTCGAACTTGTTCCGCTCGTTCTGGTTGCGGTAATACATGCTGATGATCTCGTAAAGCCTTGGAGAGGGGATGATGAACTCCAGCCTCGAATACATTTCCATGAACTCATCATCCTCAAGACTATCTTCCTCGATGGCATACGTTAAATAGAACTCATGATGATATTCCGGATCGTCATAGACCTTTACTTTTATGCCCGGAAACTCAGGATGCTCCTGCCAGGGAATATCCTTACCTCGCATTTTTACCATGATCTCGTGAGCCAGGCCGTCCATGAACATCAGGAGTGTATTCGAAGTAGTCGACGTCTCCTTCGCATGCTCCTCCTGACAGGATATCCAGGCATGGAGGATTTCAGAGGCCTGGGTTTTAATGGGCTTATCCTTGTCTTTAGACTTCGGAATATATTTGAGCAGTCCCTCGAGGAGCAGCATCATTGTGCACAGATGCTCATTATTCCGTTCCTTATTGTGGCCCGGATACTGCTGCTGGATATGCTTAGACCAGTCCTTCCGCTCGCTGAGCCTGGACAATACATCTTTCGCGATCATTTTGAAAACAGCCGACAAGATCAGATTGCGATGCTTCGTTATCTGGCGCATGCACTCATCATGCATGTATCCATGCTGGCGGTAGACTCCCTCGAGGAGAAGAGCAAATGTCCGGTTGATGAGTTCCGGCAGCCGGCCGGGGAATGCTTCGATGGACGTTATCACCGCCATCGTATTAAGCTTTTGGAATAGCACATCAGTGTCGCTACCGCTTTTAGCTTTTGGCTTATTGGCGCTATTCGCTATGAAGAGCAGAAAGTCCACCGTTCCTTGAGCCAAGTTCTTATTTTCCAGATTATCCAGGATAACCATAGGTGCCGATGTTGCCACGCGCGTCTCTGAAGCTCCTGTGCCCTTGCCGACATACGATTCACCGAAGACCAGCTGGCTCATGCGTTCTGCAACCTTCGATTTTCCCGTCTGAGTAGACCCTATGATCTGCAGCAACCCCCGGTCTGTTTGATAGTTCATCACGAATGTCGACAGCAGCCAGCAAATCAGAAAATATTTCTGCGGAGTATCTGCCGGCGTGGTGTCCATTAAAAGCTCTTTTAGCGCCGCGAAGCCTTCGGCTTCGCTTGCGGTTTGCTGGTATTCAAATTGGCGGATCTGATTGCTGGAGGAAAGAAGCACTGATTGCTCATTCGTGCCATTGTCGATCATGGCGGGGTCGTGGCCCGGGACCAGGCGCAGGATCTTGTTGTGAGGGCTGTTCATATTGATATAAATCGTATCCCGTTCCCGATCTGTCCAGAGCCAGGACATCATCTCGACGTATTCCCCATGCATATTACAGAAGTTCTGGAGACAGTGCAGCACGGTGCTCCCGGGCTTTTCCACAGGCACCAGGTGCATTGTCCGCTGCATGAGCGAGGCAAAGTCCGGATTATTGGCTATTTCGAACGTCTGTCGCCCATGATGCAGCCAGAAACGCTTATCCGGAGTCTTGAAGAACCGGCCTCCGCCGCCATTGGACATCTCACGATAAATGAATTCTGCCACCTTGATGGGATCCGCAGTTTTCATTTCCTTGAAGGCATCCTTCATCTTGGCCATGAGATCGCCGGCAGCGTCTACCAGGTCCTGGACGGCCTTCATCGAGATCTCCATGGATTCAGACGCCATCTTGATATAGGCTTCCTGATCGGCTCGGGATAGCATCCTGCTGATTTCCTGAGGCAGTTTCCGTTCCTTGAAGGCCTCCAGCCGGCGAATAGAATCCGGAATAAGCCGGAGCTGCTCGAGCTCCCATCCCAGGGGCGTCAAGGATGAGCTTAAAAGTTCACGGACAGCCCTTCGTACCTCGGCTACCGATTTCCCTTCTCTAAAGAGCCCCTGGAGATAATCATCCGGATCCTTTGCTTTCCCCGGCTGACTGATCACTTTTATAATCATGCTATCCGTTGCCAAGGCTTTATAGATATACCGAGTATGGTGAACGCCACCCTCGTTCTTCATAGGATCCTTGTCCGGATCCTTATCGAACCACAAATAGATCGTCCTGTTCGCCTGGAAGTTCCGAATCAGCCGAACCTGATCCTTTCCGGGTCCACCGCCGGTACCGACGACATTATCAAATCCGGAATCCATAAGCGAAGCGATATCGTTCTCTCCCTCTACGATGAAAAGATCGGGACTCCCAAGTGAGGCGTGATTCAAGAGCCAGCTCTTTTCACCACGCAGCGGTATCCCCGGGGCCTTCTTTTGGGGATCCTTGCTCTTAAAGGTCAGCATCCGGCCGTCAACATCGATGACCGGGAAAATTGCCCAACCCTTCCTGAAATAATCGTAAGGCTCTACAGGCTGGCCATCCTTCGCATTATCTGCCAATCCGGCATCTATTACATCTTCCGGCTCGATGCCCTGCTCCTTCAGGAAAGGAAGCAGTGTGCCCGTTGCCATGCCGACGCGCATCTTCTTTAGCGTTAAGGTCGCATGTCCCCGGGTTTTGCAGAACCAGGCCTGACCCACGGAATTATCCGCGGCCATGGCCGCCTCGTAATGCTCGAGCGCCAGGCGAAAGATCTTCTCTTGCTTGCTTTCCCGTTTTTCCTTTTTCGGTTTAGCATTATCGGGTTCAGGCAGATCCACTCCTGCCCAGCCGGCCAGGATTTTCAGCGACTCACCGCGATCGATATTTCTTCGCTTCTCAAGAAAGATGAAGATATCGCCACCCTCACCGCAGCTATGGCATTTATAGAGAAATTTGTCCTTGTCGATCGAACAGCAGCCGTGATGTCCGCAGAAGGGGCATTCGGAAAGATGCTGGCCCTTGAGAGTGATCCCGGCACACTCCCGAGAGATGACGTCAATGAGGGGAAGGCGAGACTTGATGTCAGCAAATATTGTATCGCTCATATAAAGGCTTTCTTAGAACAGAGAAGGCTGAATAACTTTTTCTCCGAGCTTTGTGGTGAAATCAGTTAATCCCTTTCGCCCGGTATATTCCTTGATCATTTCCTCAGCATATAATGAGGTATTTTGAATGGCGCTCTTCAGCCCTTTGCCATGGTTAAGACCACCACAGACACAATCGCAATTGGCATCCTTGGCATCATAGCATTTGGCATCGCAGCGGCCGCCGGATCCGGAACTGTGCATAACGGTAATAAGAGTCGTCATTGTTTGGCCCAATCAGTTGATAATGCTTTGACGCAGCAAAGTTTATAATTCTGGTATTACAGTTTTTTCGTCTCTGCAGTAATTGCGACTTCTGCTTTTTTAGTATCCGAAGTGAGAGTAGCTTCCGCAGTCTTTGTTTCGCTTACGGCTTTTTGGGCCACACCATCGACCGCTTCTTCTGCCTTTTTCGCCTCTGCGATAGCACCTTCTTGCACCTTTTTCACTTCTGCAAGCGCGCTTGTAACTGCCTTTTTCACAACTGTTTCTACTGCAGTGGCCCAAATATCAACCCTTTTGACCTCAGCAAGTGCTTTCGCCTCTACCTTCTTAATCGCAGAAATGACCCAATGACTTGCCAACGCAATCAAAACCCCTGTTAAAATACCAATTAACAACAAAACGTTGCTTTCTGACATTTGAATCCTCCATTAATACAGATTTCCGTCCGGCTCTAAGCCGGATCGGGCCTTTTACGCGACAAAGACAATTCTTGCAAGCATATTTCCACACCAGCACTCGTCTCAGCATGGCCACAATGCCCAAGCCAAGACATCACTGATGATTTGACATGCTGCAATGTTACGAGCCTTGTGAATACAGTTCAGAAAGTACCTTGAATCTTCTTCTCGCGCGGAACAGGCTGCTTTTCCGCAAGAGCCTATGACTGGACCATATCCGATATCCGAGAAAATCAATACCTCGAGCTACGGGATATATATCGCTTTTGCGGTTCAACTTCATCCGCAACGGTTCCACATCTCACCTTTAAGAGACCGCCCTCTCGGGCGGTCATCAGAACACAGGAACCAGAACTCAGGGGACAAGAACTGCGCGGGCGGAAACACCCTCGTCGAAGAGCGAGGGAACGGCGAGCAAGCTGAGCGCGCCAGGGCACTGAGCCCCGGAGTTGTAGGAACCGCCACGAAGAGCGATACATTCACCATTAGACCAATACCAGAAACCTGCTCCATCAAAATCACCGTTGCCGGCATCTGTGGTGCTCTTAGGTATGCCATGAAGCTTTATTTCGTTTTCTGTCCGATACGATGAGATGCTTTGTCCGGATTCAACGCCAGAGATGGAAAGGCCGGTGTTCTTGAACGCCTTGTGCTTATAACCATCATCAGCCTTTGTCCATGGATTTATGATCTTCCCGGAACTGAAAATGACCTTATCGTTAAGCCGCAATCCTTCTGCAAACTCCCATCGATTGCCGCAAAAATCTCCAATAGGGGTATCCCACGATCGCGGACCGCCTCCGGTAATGCTGTAACCATAATTCGTGCCAAACGATTCATCCTGTGATCCTGTCTCAATTGAATCCTTATGCCATGATGGAACTTTACCTGTGGCATAATAACCATTCGTATTGCCGTGCAGATGCCAATGATTAATCAGGGTCCATATCCAGAGTTCAAACCAATGCTGATCAGTGATCAATCCACCCTTCCCACTCCAGGCCACCGATCCTCCGCCGCCGGCAAAACCACCACCGCTGAAACGAGCTGCCAGGTAGGTGCGGAAATGGGCAAGAGTCTTGTTAACCATCGGCGCAACGCCGCCCTGAGAAATATAGGCCTGATTTGGCGTAGCTCCATTGCAGTCCATCCCTCGGGTCTTTCTTGTCGCATCGAACGCTGAGCAGAGCCACATGTCCACCCAGAAACCACCCATAACCACCGTTTCATAATCAGTATCCAGTACTCCGGAAGGGCGTATCTTGCCAGGATGAAACCAGTCCCCGATCGTGCCGGATGGAGTTTCTGCGGCTGTCGCGATTGAAAGCGCCCGGCATGCCTTGAAGCGTGGGATCCAGCGCATCTCGCTTTCATGGCCATCAGCATCAACATAAATGTCGGTGATATTCAGATGGAACCCTGTTTCACGTTCAAAAATACATCGAGCGCACTTCACCTCTTTTGTCCCCATTGAAACCTCCTTAAATTTTGATCTTAATGAAACGGATCCTGGCCAATCAAATCGCCAGCGTTATTTATCTCGGCCCAATAGTGGCTGCATTGGGCTTCCGAGCATGATTTTGGATAATGGCATTCCGTCGCATGACCTTCCATGCATCCCCAGCATGCCAGGGGTTGGGTTGCATGTTTAGGACAACGGCCTTCCTTAATCAGCGTGAACCCTGATTCAAATCTCGGTGCCGACATTTCTCCGAGACAGGCGCTGCAGAGATCCTCGCTTACCCAGAAGCAGCCTCCTGCACAAGCGTGATCGTCAGTACAACCACAGATACGGCAAGATCTAATGGTTTTACTCATTTTGTCCCCCTAAAGATGGAATCCCGGATTTTCCTGCTTTCGGCCAGTTCCCTTTGCCGTTTTCCATAATCAATAAGCTCCTGGGAGATATCCTCTAATATCTTTTCACCTTGTTCCGGAGTGATAGAGGTATCGCCTATCTTTTGGAGAATAGCAAACATCGAGGCCACGCCTGCATAAAAAGCAATCCGCGTTTCGTTGATCTGGACTTCAGAGGCCGTCTTCGGAATCACTTTAGTTCTATAAGATTCATATTGTTCTTCAATCCTTTTCATCCCATTCCCCTTTTGAATAATTACACCAACAGTCCTCTACCATTAGGCTTCTTTTTTTATCAGTTGTTCCAACTTCTGCTCTTTCCGCTATCATTGGAGATCCGCAGTGTTCACAGAATGGCATGTCGTGAGGGATATGATCAAAGTCCTTTTTTACTCCACAACCAACGCATTTAACGACTAACTTATTCATCTCATCTCCTGCTATCCATCAATTGTTTTAGGCCTCCGGATGCCAACCGTGGAATCAGAACATCTCCGATGGACTTGTCAGTTCCTTGAATCTCGAAGTGAGACAGAAACGCCTCCTGGAATGTTTCGATGCCGAACTCCACGGCTTCCATCCGGCTCTTGATAGCCCAGAATACTGCGCGCCATATCCCTCGCTCATTCTGCTTTTCCAACTCAGCTATCTGGCTTCCTTTCCGTGGACGTCCCGTTGGTGTCATCTCGTCAGCCTTTGGGATGGGTACTTTGAATGATACAAAATATTCAATTGAGCTGATCGTGTATGCAAACCGCACAGTGATCATCCGGTTCTTCCGATCCTCGGAGAATTGCATCCCATCGGCGCCATACTTTATCAGGATTCGCCGGATATCTTCCTGTGACCTGGCAGCCGGAGTAAAGGTATTTTGGTAGGCTTTCATCGAAGACCTGCTTTCATCATAGAATATATCTGATTAAAAGAAAGAGACCGCTGTGGTTCTAGCCAACGAACGCGCTTGGATTTTTTTAATCTGTGCAGCAGCAACATTGAGTTTTGTTACCGTATCTATTTGGCGCGCAGCGGGATGAGGGCAAGAGATGAAATGCTGTCCTTTAATACGTCCAAACTGTGTCCACATCAGATACTCAGAGCGAACCGCTTCGGTTGCCACTTTCCCGAACGTCAATACAACCTTCGGCCGATATTTCTCCAGGCTGAACCTTATATGCTCGTGATTTGGAAAACAGATGGTCCTCGAGTCTCCGGCAATATCGAGACTAGCCTCCTCGAAAGTTATGTGATCGAGGACATCAGCGAAACAGTTTTTTATTCTTCTGCCGGTCAGGCAACCCATGAAAAGAAATGTGCGAATCATCCTTTCCCGCAACTCCGGATGCTTCTCCAAAAATTCCTGCGTGCCTTGCGGGTCCTTAACCCACATATTCTGCAGGAAGGCAAGTACAAGGGTCATAATTCCCCCGGAGAAACATATTCCCAGTAATGCGCGGATTCTTTCAATTCATCCAACATGACAATTGCGATCGGAAAGACTTCTTCTATCTTGAACTCGATCACATATGGAGTCGCACCGCTGCGCCTCCATGCCTCAAACCCTTCCCAAGAAACATCATAAGGCATGCACGTCGGGACCAGGTGCTTATTCTCGTTCAGATACGCGAACCCTTCCGCTTCATAATCACTGTCCGGCATTTCCGATATCGGCTGTAGGTAGGGCGTCTTGATGAGCTTGAGCCGCAATATCTGAATGCCGCCGGCGCGGCGATCTCTATCAATCCCGCATATGCTCATATCCTGGCGGAACTTCTTTGAATGCATGGGTTTCCAGAACCGTCGCGTCTTTGTTTTTCTGAGGGCAACCGCGGCCGGCCAAGTATAACCGAAAGAAAGGTCCATTAGATCAACCCCAAATTCGCTGCACGCCAAATGACGGCATCGACGAGCCCAATGCGGTCGCCAGTGTCCGCTGCGAGCAGCCGGCAAAGCTCGGCCGTAGTCGTGTTGTATTTTGATGCTATCCTGACCAAATGCCGATCAGGTTTGCAAACATCTAGGCCGAGATTTCTGGCCAAGTGGAATTTTGTGATCTTGCCGATCCACGGGAGCTGTTCGAGATATAACAACTTATCTTCGGCTGCCTGATACTCCTTGAACCACTCCTCATATTCCCGGATAGCACGCGTAATGGCCGCAGCCTTGCCGGGATGCCGGAATGCGTTTTTGATAGGCTTTCTATCCGCAATCGCATCGAGGATCCGGGCATAGATCTTCTGCGCCACTTGGTTCTTCAGCCCGGAGTTTACGACCACCCACATATACTCCTTGAGGAAGACGTCCGGATCGCTGCAGAGCTTTACATTCTTGGCCCACTTGATTTCATCGGCATGAGTCTTCGACACGAGCGTTTTGATTTTGAGATAATCAGAGGCTTTCATTATCATCTCCTCATAAGAGAAAAAGTTTTTACTTCAAGTTTTGTCAAAGCAAGAATGCTCAGTTTCAACTCATTCGGGATATCCAGCCAACCCTTTTGATTCAACCGCAAGAGCTCCGCGCGGGAAATCAGGATAAGATTGTCCAGCGTACAGTGGCTTTTATCGCCATCCTTGAAAACAACAACATGACTTTCAGGAACCGGACCATTCGCTTGTTCCCAGATATAGATGTGTTTTAGTTTATACCTGGTCTGGCAGCCTGTGTAAGGATTACGTTCTTTGATTTTTATCTCGATGTAACCATCCTTCGAAAGCCTTTCAGTGCCAAGCGGCGTAATGTTCCCTGGAATGTTCCCCTTTTTAAAAGTACCACTATTCCTTTTCATCAGGCCTTTGGTCCCGGCATTAAATGGGATGTGACCTTTAGGAAAATATCCTGTGCGACCGCTTTGAATATGCCTGTTGTTGATGGCTCCCTTAATCTGACCAAGCGTCTTTGATGTGTTGAAAATTTCATTGAAGAACATCGTCATCTCTCTACGGCTATGGTTTGAACAATTGCCCTTCAGAAACTGTATCTGTTCATCCGTATAAATCCGATGACGTATTATGAACCTGTCTTTATGCTTCCGTCCGCACGTGATGTGATGGTTCTTGAATGTCGATCGTATTTGACTAGCAGTCTTATTCAATCCAAACCTCTTATTGAACAAAACCACGAGATCGCGGACCGGCATCGATGCGTAAGCCTTACGCAAAAAGTCGAGCTGCTTGTTATCGTATCTTCCGGACCTTGTCGGTTTCTTCATACTCATGTGTAACCCCTAGCATTGCCGGGCTGGATTTTATAAGACCATCGTTAACTGCAACCTGAGCATCGAGGGCTAGACGCCCATTCTCGATAATTTGAGCGGCGATGCTACATACTGCTTTCGCTCTATTTATTTCCTCGCCCAATTTGGCTTCAGTAATATCCTCATCGCTCAGCCTTTCAAGTTGAGCAAACAGATGATTATTCAAGTCTATTAATTTATTTTTGATGCTCATGCGGTTATGCTCCTAATTCTCTCGCGATCTTCCTTGCCTGTTCAAACTTTTCCACAGGTATCAATCCGGCCGCGACCATGATTGCCTCAGCACGGTTCAAGTTAGTGAGCTGCAGCTGCAGCGCCTCACAGCCTTCGCACTCGTGATCGTGGCCATTGCCATTCGCGCGGCGCTTCTTTCCCGATGAAGATTTTGCCTGGCCTGGCCTGGCCTTCAATGCATCCTTCTTTTTTGGGTAGGGAAGGACGCCATGTTTGGCGCGATAATGTTTTGTGCAAAGACTGTCCTTAACCGATCCCTTCCCGCAATCTTTTTCTGAACACGATTTGTTTGTTGCCATCTCCCCCTCCTTCGAATCTTTAATATTCTGAATTACCCTATTAATAACCTTCTCGTGAAAATTGTCCGTGCCATAGACTGGCGCTTTAAAATGAATTTCAACATTATGTTTATCCGGAATCTTCTTGATCTCCGGCGTTCTTGCATTTTTGGCAGCCTGTGCCCCGATTGGGCAGATACCGCAATAATCACCATCGCATGCTTTGCGCTGTCTCTTCGCGCAGAATTCCGGCTGCTTTTCAATTGGCATCACCAGGTGAAAGGTTTCACAGGTGAATTGCTGTGCATCATCCATAGTATGCTTTTCCCTATTTTAAAAACAATCCGGATCCCGCCGGCAAGTGGGTAGCTATCGACGGGACCCGGGCTCTACTTAAACGAGTGCTTTGCACCTAACCTAAAAACCCTTGACCGATTCCAAGGCTGGTCAGACCCCCGACGGACAGCTGATCCAAGGCTGCCCCTCCTTCATTGGCATCACCCCTTTCTATGGATGTGTCACTTCCGTGTTTTCTGATGGGATCGGTTCAAATCCCTGACACTGTAACAGTGCATTTCCTCCTGCCATGTGACCGTCTGCACCAACATCGATGCTAGTTAGCAACCCACCAAGCTGATTCCCGATGCTTGGAATATTGCATGGACGCCAAACCCGTTCAGGAAGAGCTTTGTTCTTCTGGGCATGCAAACAAACCTCGCATGCGTTATGCTTGCCTTCAGGTACACTTCCATCTACCTTAGTAATTCTTGCACTCCACGTCATTCTCATCAACCTCCTCTCATGCTTTATTGCCATTCTCAAAATAACCAGAAGGATAATTTCTACCCTTCGCGAATCTGAATGGGGTTTCCCCTCATTACGGATTTTAAAATCCTACGCCACAATGCGGACAGATGCTGACATCCAGGTCGATCAGGCGATGACATGCAGGACATCCAGGGAAATCAGTCTCAATCTTTTTTTCTTTGGCATCACATCGTCCGCAACAAGAGTACTTCTTCATTGTGGCGCCTCAACAATAACCACACTTATCTTAGGATATCCAAGTATCTTGAACTTATGATTCCCTTGAAATGAATTTGCTTTCTGAGCAAATTATCAAAATCTGCCAAGGCACTTCGTGCAGCCTCATTCTGTATCTGCTTCAAGGTGAAATCACTTCCCCATAGAGGGTCACAGGTTATTTCTAAGTTCACCATAACCTTTGCTCTTGCCTGTACTTTTTCTGTGCTATACTCCATATTTTATTAACTCCTTAATTTTTACATTTCTCAATCTGCAACCCGCGGGGATAGGGCCAGTGCTCCATTCAATCGCAAATCCATATTTTTTGCAGTTTGATCCGACATACTTACAATCAATGCAGCGCCAACTTGCGATGAAATCAGGGCCGACTTTATAACGCTCATCCTGAATAGCAAACCCTTTATTCCAGGGCATTATCTTCCACCGTGGCCAATATCTAGCCGTGTCCTGAAAACAACGCTTGCTCACCTTGGAAATGTCATCTTTTCCTGTTTGGGTTCAACCGGTACCGGCTTTGGTTCATTCATCGCCTTACGCCATTTTTCAAGACCATCCATCACGGTCTTATAAAAATCACGACAGGCCTTACGATATTGTTCCCGTTCCCCTTTGGCCAGATGGATCTCGCTGATCAATTGTTCCAGCCTGTGGATCTCGTCATAACGCTGTTTATCAGCAACATCGAGCCAAGCAAAGAATCCACGACATTCTCCGGCATCTTTGCCGATTCTCGGCAAAACCTTTCGATTAAAAAAGTCTTCGTACCAATCATAATCTGCCACGATATCAACCCGTCACCGCGTGCAATATTTTTTCATCAATTTCTGTCTCCCTGAGTGGATCATGCTATCTGATAAAATCCCCCGGACATGCAGGCGGCTTAACGCATCCGCATCCAATTGCAGATGGCTTAGATCCTGATGATTTATTTCATACTCTTTTAATTGTTCTCGCAGCTTCGGCATCGTGCACCCAAAATGAATTCTTATCTGCAACGTTTTTTCCTCCTGTCTAAAAAGGCACTTCCCCTTCATCCATTGGTGGTTCAGGCCCAGGATCCGGAGAAGAAGCATGTCCTCCGTCCTTCTTTGGCATAAACTGAATTTGCGATGCAATCAGCTCATGCTTATTTCGCGTCTGACCATCATCGGTTTCCCAACGCCGTTGTCGCATCCTGCCTTCTACCAAAATTCCCTGCCCTTTCTCGAGGTACTTCTGGCAGGTTTCGGCATACTTCCCGAAAACAATTACATCCAAATAGCAAACCTCTTCTTTCGTCTCGGGGCCTTGCTTATATTTATGATTCATGGCGATACCGAAACTGCAGATCGCTATGCCCTTTGGCGTGAATCTGGTCTCGGGATCCCGGGTGAGATTGCCCAGCCCGATAAATTTATTAAAGCTCGTCATACTTGCTCTCCTTCGAGCCATGATCCTTAATGCCGGTGCTCATGATTGAGAACTCTTCCTGCAGATCCTTCGCAGTTTTGTTTAGTTCAATCCGTAGTTCTACCATTAAATAACTGAGGACCCTGATTGGTCCATCCATCGATCGGATGATACGGTTAGTCCGTCTCATTTTTCTTCCCTTTGAACAATATTCCTGATCGTGCTCGCATGCCACCGGGCGCCCTCTTTCGTAGGAACGCCTTGATGGTTCAGAGCAGTAGCAATATCTTTAAGCTTCATGCCCTCCCGAGCTTTGCTCTGTATCCTTCGTATCTGCTCCATTTCCTCCGGAACTTCAACCAGCATCCCCTCTCCATTATCCTTGTATCCATACGGGACCTTGCCGACCTTCTGCCTATTTGCCTTCATAACTCCCATGGCCTCCCGGGTCCGCTGAGATATCCTCCGTGGCTCAAACTCGGCAAAGGCGAGTAACACGGTGAACATCATCCTGCCGGCTGGGTCATTGACATTGATCACTCCTCCCGTATCGATTACATGGAGGTTGACGCCCTGGGCCAGAAACAAGTCAGCCGTGGCAAGACCGTCCTGGGCATCACGGAAGAGACGATCCACCTTCGCACCGATAACATGCTGCACCTTCCCCTTTTTAATCATCTCACGTATCCGGATCCCGGATTCGCGCTCAAAGAAAGGGACCTTCAACGCCGAGACTTCGTCCTGGACGATATCGATCAGCTTCAACCCCTGCATAAACGCATATCGCTTTATGGTCTCCGGCTGGGCAGCGAGGCTGTTTGCCTGCTTGTCTTTATCTGTGGAGACGCGGATGTATCCTACGGCTTCATTCATGCCGAAATCCTTTCGTGTGTTCCCTTGGTGGCGCCAATCCGCTTCAAAAAGGCTTCGAATGTAAGCGGTCGACGTTGGTCCAGGAGAAGAACATCATTCGGTCCGCACATCATTCTGTAACAATCCCCAAACGCCTCCAGCTTATGATCCTCAATGCGAATCGTTTCCTCGTCCATGATCGTCTCCTTATCCCATGAAGCTAACAATCAACCAGATCAACGGACATTGTTGTTCCACAGCTGCATAACCTCAAATCCAGATCCGGGCCATATCTCTTGCCTGATATATCTGTGCCTTTTTGAATGCCCAAAAACTGGAGCATCGCCCAATCCTCTTGCGAATGAATTTTTTGGCAGCAAGAGCATGTTTTCGGGAATGCCGATTTGGTGTAAACTATTTCCCGTTCCACATCCGTCATGCAATCTTCCTCGGTTCTTCTGTGGCTGTGCCAATTCCCAGAGGTAACTGCTCAGGAGAATCGGGGGTCTTTGCGCTCAGCCGGCCCAATGTCTCGAGATCAATCTTCCCTGCCAAAAACTTAAGGAAGATATCTAAATGATATTTGCCTACCAGCTTTCTTCGCTTAAGAGCAGGTCCCATAAAGGCGTCCTCAGTTAAGATCGATGATAATGAGTTTCTCTGGCCACATGACTGTCCCAAAAAACACAGGGACCGGCACAAAAACTATTTGCCTGCTTGGTTTTCCGGAAACTATTTTCATATAATCCATATGGAACACCTCTTCCCTGCAAATTAAGATCAAGCAAGATGACCAAATATTTTCTGATAGCTGTCAGAGCGTTTTTTGTACAGCTCCAGAAGCTCTGCAATAGTAAGTTCCTTAATCGGCTTGCCATAATCCGCGATGCTCATTGCAAGACCGACAGTAAATGTTCCATTACACTCCGCGATCGAGCCTATCTCATGACTGATATCACATAATTGTTTTTCAATGTCCCCGATCGTCATGCCGCAACTCCCTTCTGTCTCCCGCCATTGCCCAGGATCTTAATTTCTCGCGAAGGGTTTATACTGTGGGCATCCCTTCTGACAACGTCTATTGCCCGATCAATGGCGATCTTGATTACCCCATCGCGTTCTTTATTAATCGATCGTGCATGTTCCTGCTGCCCGAAGAGTCTGTCCAGATATGCTTCCACTCTATTGCGATCGAAGATCATGGGTTTCCCGATCCCGCCCATCAGCCGGCCATGCATTTTTATGAAATGAGGCTTCAGGTTATAGCCGCCATAATTCCGGCCGTCCCTGATTTCCGAAGGTTTCATCAAGTCTTTCTTTGTAACCACGTCCAGGAGGTTCATTTCGCCGCCTCCGCCACATGGTGCAGGAATACCGCGATCTGCCGGATAAGTATCCAGCAATCCTCATCGATCTGACGTGCTTCTTTTTTCGTCATCCGCTGTTGTGCCAGGGCAAGTCCAGTCTCTCTCGTCAAATCTCCGAATTCTGCGATCATCTTTAAAAGGTCAGCGGTTAATTGTTCATGACAGTCAGGGATTTTGGGAAGAGAGAGAACGATGAGGCCAAAGCGTTCGGCAAGATATTGGACCGGCGCTATGGCCTTATCAATTGATGAATCGAGATTGAGAGATGTTTGGATGATAGTCTCGACGCGGTCCAGAGGATTAAGGCTTCCCGAATCAGTGAAGTCTGTTGATGGCTCCTGCCATTTATGGACCGCACTTGAGGAAAGATGAAGAGCCTTTGCGTGCTCAACTGTCTTGCCGCCGATCGCCGTCTGAATTGCTTCGTGAGATTGCACGACAACCTCCGTTTATTTTTCCTGCCTCATGTGATAGAATTCTGCTGCCAGGCACAAATTCAAATCATAGAGGAGGCAGGAAACATTAATATTCGCGTACACAAAATCGATATCGGTGAAAAAGAAGCAAAAGAAGTCGGTGCTTTCGTTCATTTATGGGAAGAAGAAGCCAAGGAAAGTATTGATGTTAGCATCGTCATCCCTAAGGGAAAAGCACTTCACCTTACTATCCAGGAATTCGAGGCGATGGCTATCAGCCAAGCCCATATTTTTCTATCACGATTCATAAAATCCTATCCATCCTGATTTCTGTTAAGCCATATAGCGCGATATTGTGATTTGCAAATTCCTGTTCGTCCTGATTTCATGCATCATGATTTCCACGATCAGTTTCTTAAACCAACGGTAGAATAGGGAAGCAATCCATCCCTCCCGATCCGAGAACCCGCGACTTCGATCCAATGCGTGAGTTGCATGCAAACAACATATCGGGGTCAAATTATCAAAACGGTCGGTGGAATAGATGGGCTGCGCCACATGAATCCTGACTGCTCGATATTTTCTACGATGCCAACGAGGTAGGCGTCTATCATAAAGCATGGTTTTGACCTTCCTTTCGAAGAGGCATAAATAAATCAGCCCCTCGATCCGTCCGGGCTCAGGTGAAATGCATATGGGGATACGCAAGATACGAGAGGACCCTTGATCGGCGCGAGGGGCCGCTTTTCAGCACGCGAGCGCACTGAAACTTTATAATTTGATATTAAGGTTGTAATTGCCTGGCTGATCGGTGTCTGATATATCTCTTGTATCCCCATGATTCGACTATACCAGAGTTTGGTATTTTGTCAAGATTTATTTTCAATTCCTGGTCATTACCAAATTTAGGAGATTTTATAGTATGTTGTTCCAAACTCCGGCATTGCCAGAACTTGGAAATATTCCTATACTCTTTTCTGTGAGTAAAAAATTTGATTATATCGGAGTGACATCTAAAAACCTGCGAAGGATTAGAGAATCTCATGGTTTAAAACAACCGGAGCTTGCAATAAAAATCGGAAGTACGCCAGGAAGGATCAGCGCTTATGAAACCGGCGCCGATGCAATGGGGACTGATTATATTGAAAGAGTATGCAAAGCCTTGGGCGATGTCGACTTGTGGGAATTTTTTATTACTGACGATACGCCTATAGTCAAAGATGAAAAAGAACAAGAGAGAATCAGATTATATCGGATAGAAGAACATCTCGGCATAGCCGATGATGTTAGAGAACAGGAAGAAATATGGATAGAGAGGGCTAAAAAAAAGAATGGGACTCGCAGCGAGAGCGCGAGCCCGAGGATTGCAAGGCGTTCTCATAAAAAAGCAGGATGACATCCCTATTCAGTTAATATTGTTTTAAAGTTCAAGAATATACTTCATCGAGGCTAGAAACAATCGGGGATTCCCTATATTTCGTTTCGATTTCCCTGAAAGATTAAAATAGGAGGGGACATGACTATCGATATAACGAAAGAGCTCAAGAAATATCTTCCGGTTTTTCAACAGGCATTCGATCAAGCAATGAATGAATCCGATACATCGATGCGTATCAGCAAATTCTGTGAAGATGTATTAGGCTATGATGTGTTCAACGAGATATCACGGGAGCATGCGGTAAAAGATAGAAATGTAGATTATGCAATAAAGATTGATGGGAAAGTTCTTTTTTTCATTGAAGTCAAACAGGCAGGTCTTGCACTGAAAGAAAAACACATTGAACAGGCAAGCAATTATGCAGCAAACGCCGGAGTGACATGGGTACTCCTTAGCAATGGAAAGAATTGGAATATGTATCATCTCAGTTTCGATGAGGGGATCCAAATAGAACTAGCCTGGTCTTTAGATATTTTAGAAGGAGATATCAAGGATGCAGCTTCGAAACTCGGAATGCTTCATAGAAAAAACATTACAAAAGGAGAGCTCGAAGATTGCTTTACCAGAAAAAAAATTCTTTCTCCCAAGAGCATTGTCCAGGCAATATTTCATGAAAATACTCTACGGTTGATCCGCGCACACCTTAAAAATTCATCAGATATAAAAATTGATGAAGAGGAACTGGCCGAACATATCAAGACAATGATCTCAAAAGAAACGTGGGAATTGATTGGCGATGTAAAAATCATCAGAAGAAGAAAACAACCTCATCCAAAACCGAAAGAAGAACCGACTCTCACATCGAAAGAAGCACCAGCTCCAACAGCATCACAATCCTCTCCCGATGGCTTGACTCCTACATCATAAAAAGCTGATAATGCCCACTCTTTTCAAACGTCCGAATGGGAAATGGTATATAGCCTGGTGGCATGAAGGGATCCAGCACCGCAAAAGCCTGCGAACCTCTGATGAAGGGATCGCGCGGGAGGCCTTCAGCGACTTCGATTATAATTTCCGGCATGGGCTCCTGGGCCTCCCAGGTCGCCGGCGGATCCCGCTTCTCGGTGAACTCTTCGATGAATATCTCCAATTCATGAAAAACCATCGTGAGCCCAGGACCTATAAGCATGCCGAGCTCTATGTGCGACTCTTCCTGCGGCCAGCTTTTGGCAATATCCGCGCCGATCACCTTACGAATAAAAACATCGAAGACTTCATCTCAAAAATGAGAAACTGGACGGACAAGAAAGGCATCTCGATGCCCTACCATCCCGAGACCATCAATAAGCGACTCAAGTGTCTGGGCGCCGTCTACCGTCGAGCGATCCGCAATGGTGTGATCGATAAGGCACCGGTATATATTCAGCTGCTCCGCGCCCCCCGGCCTCTCCCGAAATACGTCACCCCAGACCAATTCGCAACCTGGTTGCAGCACATTACCAAACCTATCAACCGCTACCGGGCAATCCTCGAGCTCTGCACCGGCATTCCGGACAGCGAGCTCGCAAAACTGACCTGGAATAAAAACTATGTTGAAGAACTCGGGATAATCAAATACAAGAGGGGAAAGACCAAAGAGGAGATCGTCATCAAACTCAATGCCTGGGCCAGTGAGGTGATCGAAAAACTAAAGAGTGCCAGGAAGGGTCCATATCTCTTCCAGGGGACATTAGAAGCACGCAAAGCCTACGAGATAGCCAGTACCAATAGCGGAATCAAGGTGACGCCTCATATGCTCAGGCACAGCTTTGCAACCTGGGCACTCTCCGAGGGTGAACCGCTATCGAAGATCAGCGCCATTCTGGGGCATCAAGATCAGAGAACAACCCAGATTTATGCCCGTGTGATGCCCACGTTCCTGCTACAGACCACCAGCGCGATCGACAGGCTCAGACCTCCAAGCACACGAGAAATAACGCAACCTGGGCTAAATCATGCTCAGCAGAAGTCAAAGAAAAAGCCTGTCAAACAATGACAGGCTTTAAGTTATTGATAATTTATTGTTTATTTGGTGCGCCCGGCGGGATTCGGACCCACGACCTTTGGCTTCGGAGGCCAACGCTCTATCCAGCTGAGCTACGGGCGCATATTTAGGTTTTCGTTTTCAGTTTGATGAAGTGCATTATTAGTTCTGGACTTATACAACTCAAAACTCCGAACTCACAACTACAAGCCACTACAAACCACGAATTTCTCAAAGTGGAGTTCTTATGGTGCGCCCGGCAGGAGTCGAACCTGCGGCCTACGGATTCGAAGTCCGACGCTCTATCCAGCTGAGCTACGGGCGCAGTTACTGTCCTGAGAAAAATCAAGACGGCCAGATCGGCCGTCTCTATTAAAAAAATGGGGTGAGCGACGGGGTTTGAACCCGCGGCCACAAGGGCCACAACCTTGTGCTCTACCAGCTGAGCTACGCCCACCATGAAATTATTTGAGATTATGGATTTTAAATGTGCTGATTTTTTTATTGTAGTGTGTCGCTTGCTATTTATCAATAAACATCCAGATGCTGTAATCGTATCTGCACATATGCTTCAATTGGCGCGCCTGAAGGGATTCGAACCCCTGACCCACAGCTTAGAAGGCTGTTGCTCTATCCACCTGAGCTACAGGCGCATTCAAAATGCGGAATTCGGAACGGTGAATTCATAGTTTGAAAGGCCGTAGCCCATGCCACTCATTCCGCATTTAAATGGTCGGGGCGAGAGGATTTGAACCTCCGACTTTCTGCTCCCAAAGCAGACGCGCTACCGGGCTGCGCCACGCCCCGAGGTACTTCGCTGCTGTTTACCCCTTACTTGTAGGCCATATAATACTCACAGTGCTACACATTGTCAAGCGCTATGTATCCGCCAAACAAGCGCATTCGGTCTATCTATGTTATTATTTGATGGTTTCAGGGCAATCGATTTCCGCTTGAAATGCCCTCCGTTTTAGACTATGATTATTGCCAGGTAAGATCGGACAGGTTCTGTTGTCCCGTTTTTCGTAAAAATCTCAATCGCAGTGTTCAAACTTGATTACGGTGATCTCGTTATGGATGACATCTTCGCAATAAAGTTGCGTCGATCGATCTTACCTGGAAGCTTGGGCTTACGGTGTTTGGCCGTTAAGCAGCAGACAGGGCAAAACACAGCCAACTCAATGGTATTAAAATTCTCCATCCGGAAAAACCCTACGACTTCTTGTATTAGATAACCGGACAATTACTTGGCGATGCTCACGTATATATTCAAACGCACGCTTCTGATGATTCCCATCCTGCTCGGTATCACGGTACTGAGCTTCGGCGTTATGCGTCTTGCCCCCGGCGGACCGGCTGAGGCGCAGATGGACTTCTCAGCAAAGGCATCAGCGGAAGCAAGGGAGAGACTCCGAAAGCTTTACGGCGCCGACCAGCCGTTTTACAAACAGTATGCCACATGGCTTGGCAAGTTCATGACGCTTGATTTTGGCGAGGCCTTTGCCGATGGTAGAAAAGTCAAAGACAAAATCCTTGAGCGTCTCCCAATCACACTCACGATCAACCTGTTGTCGCTTGGTTTAGTGCTTTTGATCGCTATACCCATTGGCATCATGTCAGCCACCCGTCAATACTCGCTTCTCGACCGGTTTTCGACCATGTTCGTATTCATCGGTTTTTCTACACCATCGTTTTGGCTTGCGCTTCTCCTTATTTATCTCTTCGGCGTTCAATGGGGTGTGCTGCCAATTTCAGGCATTCACAGCCTTGACATCTCGGGACTAACTTTCTGGGGCAGAATATCAGACGAAGCAAACCACCTAATCCTTCCCGTATTCGTCTCCGCTTTTGGAGGGCTGGCAGGATTTTCTCGATACGTACGAAACAACATGCTCGAGGTCATGCGCCAGGACTATATCCGCACGGCACGCGCAAAAGGCCTCTCCGATAGGGTGATCATCTACAAGCACGCACTACGTAATGCCCTTATGCCCGTGATAACTATTCTCGGTCTCGCACTGCCGGGGCTCATCGGTGGAAGCGCAATCATGGAACAGGTATTCGGCATTCCCGGAATGGGACAACTCATGTTTCAGGCCGTATTGTCGCGTGACTATAATCTCGCCATGGGTATCCTGGTGCCTGCGGCATTTCTCACGATGCTCGGCAACTTTCTCGCCGATATCGGCTATGCATTTACAGACCCTAGAGTAAGGCTCCGGTAACGAGGCGCGAGGGATTTTGTCTGATTTTTTACAAAAGTGACAGGAGACAACAATGAACAACTCAGAATCCTTCACTTCCCAGACTTTTCATCATCTTATGCGGAACAAACTCGCGGTCGTCGGAGGGATCCTGGTATTACTTGTCTTCGTGCTGTCAATTTTTGCGCCGCGATTCGCTCCATATGACCCATCCAAAATCGACATCAAAAACATCCTCGTCGGCCCCAGTTGGTCGCATCTTCTTGGTACTGACGATCTCGGCAGAGATGTTCTTTCAAGAATGCTATGGGGTGGAAGGATTTCTCTCGAGGTCGGGTTCGTCGCAGTCGGGATCGCGACCATAATGGGCCTTATCCTCGGCTCCATCGCCGGATATTACGGAGGCTGGATCGATAGCGCCGTCATGCGCGCCGTTGACATTATGCTGAGTATTCCAACGATTTTTCTTGTACTTGCCGTGATCGCGATACTAGAACCGAGCATCATCAACATCATGGTCGTGATAGGCCTCACGAGCTGGATGGAGCCGGCTCGCCTTATTCGTGCGGAGTTCATATCGCTCAAGGAGCGCGAGTTCGTGATCGCCGCGCGCGCTATCGGCGCAGCGGACAGCAGAATCATAATCAAACACGTCCTGCCGAACGGCCTAGCCCCAATCCTCGTCTCCGCCACTATGGGTATCGGAGGTGCCATCCTTATCGAGTCTGCTTTAAGTTTCCTCGGCCTCGGCGTCCAGCCGCCTACACCATCCTGGGGAAGCCTTCTATCTTCGGGAAAGGACAATATTGAGATTGCGTGGTGGCTCTCAGCCTTCCCGGGCCTAGCAATCCTTGTTACCGTCCTCGGCTATAACCTCCTCGGTGAAGGTATCCGCGATGCACTTGATCCAAGGCAGAGAGAATAGATTATGTTTTCTTTTTTTACTTACCTGTACAAAAATGGTGTGCAAAAAGGTCAAGATAATGTCTGTTCAAAGCCAGGCATGTGTTTAAACCGACTATACGAGAGTGGAAGTGATAAAACATATCGCAAATTCAAGATATCTATACTCAGCGTCTTAAATGATTGCGCATAACCGACGAAGCGTGTTGTTGGGTTTGCGCCATGCCTCAAACTGGTTCGATACAGCTTCGATAAGTTTTTCGATCTCAGCGAAGTATCGATTATGAGTGCAAAGTGTTCGCGTCAGTTTCCATACTCGCTCGGTGTTCAGTTCTGGGCTGTATGGTGGCAAAAAAACTAGTTTCAAGATATGCCGGTGCTTATTCAGCCATAATTTTAAATACCTGGCATGGTGCCAACGAGCGTTATCCAAGACAACAATCATTTTTCGGCCCCGCCTACGATGACGCACCAACTTTTGTAAAAACGAGAGAATTGTCATGGTCAAACTTCTTCTCACGGCTTGTGACTAAACATCCATCTTCACTGCCGACAGCCCCGAAGATCCCAATACTTTTTCTAGTCGGTGCTGCAGGAGGTCGGAATCAATCACTTCCGGTGGTATCCACATGGCTCATCGTGATCCATGCTGCTGGAAATGGCATTCATCTTCAAACCAGAGGTCAATATCGGTTCTCAGTGCCAGACGCCGAAGTTTTTTTAAACTTTTGCTGTGCCACAGGATCGGCGTTCGCAATAACAGGACGAGGTTTTCTCCGGCGGAATCCCAGTTGATGGAATATCCGCTGGCATTGTCGAACTCCGACATCTACCCCGAACTTTTGGAACAGGTGATGGCTCAGAAGCTTTCCATCCCACAGGTTCTGAGAGTAGCCTAAATCGCGCGGAGATCGACGCAGATCGCGACCGATACGTTTTCTGATGCCAGCATCTAAGGTGGTTGGGCGTCCGGATCGCTGTATCTCTTGCAGACCGGCAAAACCGCTTTGCTCAAAACGGTGGACCCAGTACTGAACGGTTCGAGGACTGTGCCTGAAGAGCTTTGCCACCTCTGTGCTGCTATATCCGGAGCTTACTAAGAGGATGCCGTGAAGCTTATGATCGTATCGAGATTCATCAGACCGCAAAATTTCTTGTTTCACCGAAATTCGCATGATATCTGCATCTTTGATTTCGAGTTTTTGCATAAGCCCTCCATTCAGGAGGGAGTATAACAGAAAAAAGCATTATGCGCAATTATTTATGTCGTTATGTACAGCACATGGAAGATAAAGATGATATGTAAAACGAAGTTGGTTTCGGTTTTATTTGCATTCACGGTATTGGCACTCCTTTCGGCAGGATGTTCTAAATCATCAGGCCCATCATCAGCGCCTACAGAGGCCTCCCCTGTCGTACTGTCAGACGAAGAAACAATCAATGCAATCAAAGCATGGATCCAGGCGAGTCCGATGACGGCGATTTCACCAATAGCAATCCTGTCACGAAGCATCCGTAAGCAAGATGGCTCGTACTCGTATATAGTTAAATTTTCCGCTTCACAATTTGTTAACTACAAGAAACGGAAGAAATTCATCAAGGATATGACGTTAATTATTTTTAAATCAGGAGACAATAAGGGGAAGTCTCTTTGGGTGGCAAAAGAGGAAAAATAATTTGAGTTTCAGACTTTTTCGGGAATTGAAACAATGCGGGGTTACGTCAGGCAGTAACCCGTTTTGTTTTGTTGATGCAATGGAGGAAGTTGCTAATATTTAATAAAGATTAGCTGCAGCCCTAGCAGGCTTTTTCACTTTGCCATGGCCCGTCTTCTGGACTTCTTTTTATTTAACCGATATCTTACGATAGCCTTCGCATGGGCTCTGAAATCTTTCGAAAAAAAGTGGCTGCCGTCGCCCTGGGCAACAAAAAAAAGATAGTCAACATTATCGGGATAAAGTGTTGCAAGAATGGAGCCCTCACCAGGATTTGCGATAGGCCCTGGGGGCAATCCCTTGTGCAAATACGTGTTATAGGGTGATTTCCGCTTGAGGTCTTTAGCCGTTACTTTCGTGATCCACGCTTTTGTTCCATAGACCGCCGTAGGGTCCGCTTGAAGTTTCATGCCGAGCTTGAGTCGGTTTTGGTACACAGCTGCAATGAGCTTACGTTCTGAAGGCACTTTTGCTTCCTTCTCAACAATCGAAGCCAGAGTGATAATCTGGTGTTCGCTATAACCGAGTTCCTTTGCACGGTTCCGGTAACTGTCAACGAATGCGGCTTTGTAGCGCTGGACCATTTTCCTGGGAATGTCTTCCAGTTTTATTCCCTTGGGTAAGAAATAAGTGTCCGGGAAGAGGTAACCTTCGAGCGAATCGGCATCAATGCCGACTGAATGCACAAACTCCTTGTTCTTAACGAGTTTGATAAATTCCTGCGGGTCGGAGACAAGCGGTGTACCGGAAAGCGTCCAGGCGATCTGATATATATTGTATCCTTCAGGGATCACCACTTCATATTCGATGATTTTACCTTTGCGCAAGGCATCAAGCACTTCCCACAAGCTCATGCTCGTGCTTAATCCGTAGTAGCCAACCCGGACTTTGCGACTGATACCCTCAATCCTGCCGATAATCTCGAAGTAACCTCGATAGCGGATAATCCCTTCTTTCTGGAGTGTTGCCGCGATCGTTTTGAAACTCATGCCATCGGTAACCTGGATTTCCTTCCACACTTTTTCGTTAGTCGGCGGCACAAAGAGCGCAATATAAAAATGGATGATGACGGTTAACATTGCTGTCGTAGCGAGAAACATCAGCCAAGGATTTTTCTTTGTCCCTCTGCGAATATGCTCCCACCTTTGCTGCCGTTTCTGTTCTTTTTCTTCTGGCACGGTTAATAACCTCACTACAAGCATTTCTAAGCTTCAAAAAA
The DNA here is from genome assembly GCA_963845065.1 of Nitrospirota bacterium. Classification (GTDB taxonomy): domain Bacteria; phylum Nitrospirota; class UBA9217; order UBA9217; family UBA9217; genus JAJYKN01. The sequence goes on along the minus strand of CAWJQQ010000009.1, from coordinate 1,119,620 downwards.
CATTCACCGCGAATGAGCAGAGAATGATACGGAAGTTGCAGAAAACCTTAAGAAATTATTTTTTAAAAAATTATAAACGACTGTAACAAAAAAAATGCTTGATCGTTATAACTGACCTGATCTGAGTATGCCTATCAGAATCCAAATGCCCAGCAGAGCTGCAATAACATACCCTACCAGGCCGATCATTGGCAAGCCAAAAAGCATCGGGCCCTGTGCCGAGTGGATGATGATTGATGACGCCACAATGATGGCTGCTGTAATGACGCTAAATGCCAGACGGTTACTCGACTTGTCAATGTCCCTGATCAGATTTTGCAGTTCTTCATGATGGACGGTGATTCGAATCTCGCCGTGGGTAATTTTTCTGAACGTCGCTTTGATCTGCCGCGGCAAGAGCGTCATAGTATCGACGAATTCAGACATGTTCTTTTTCATGTTCTGAGCAGCCCTTATGGGGTCTCGACTATGACGAATGAGGTCAGCCACATATGGCGTCGCTGCCTCGAAATAATTGAACTCAGGATCAAGCTGTTTCAAGATACCCTCAAGGGTGATAAGCGATTTGTCCATAAGGTAGAGATTCGATGGTAGCTTCAAATGGTGCCTGAGTAGTATGTGGGTGACATGATCGATGTAGGCGCCAAAATCTATTTGTTTCACCTGCATGACGTAGTAGGGTTCGAGGAGTTCAACCAGGTCTTGCTTCATCTCCCGCTGAAACTGTTCTAAATCTACAGATGTCTCAGACACAAACCCGAGTTCGACGTACTGCCGGACGAGCGCGTCATAATCATGGTTCGCCAGGGCCAGAAAAATGGATGCAAAATGTTCCATATTTTCTTCAGTAACACGGCCCATGATACCAAAATCCACGAGTCCGAGCCTGCCATCCGGGAGCACAAAAATATTCCCAGGGTGAGGATCGGCGTGAAAGAAACCGTCCTTCAACACCATCTTGAAATATGCCGCTGCCCCTTTCCGGGCGATTTCCTTTCGGTCATACCCCTCGAGGTCAAGACGCTCATACGCGTCGATCCGAATCCCCATGATTTTCTCAAGGACAATGACCCTCTTACTCGATAATTCAGTGTAGACCTGAGGTACGTAGAGAACTGGACTGTCGATGAAATTCTTTCGGAGTTGGGTGGCGTTCGATGCCTCGATGAAAAAATCGAGTTCCCGTTTAATCGTGCGCGCGAACTCATCAATAATACCCGGCAGATCGTAGGGGGCGATATCAGGGAACTGTGCCTCAATGAGCTCGGCAAGCCATCGCATGATGCTGATATCCCGTTCAATTATGCCCGTGATGTGGGGTCGCTGGACCTTTACGATTACCGCCCTGCCGTCCCGAAGAGTAGCCCGATGCACCTGCGCAATAGACGCGGCTGCTACAGGAACACTGTCAAAGGAAGCAAACAATGTGTTAATCGTTGCCTTGAGATCTTCTTCAATTATTTTTGTTACCTCAGCAGAAGGGAACGGTGCAACGGAGTCCGTTAATTTCAGAAATTCGCGGGAATATTCTATTGGCAGCATGTCTGGTCGGCATGCCAACACCTGCCCGAATTTGATAAACGTCGGCCCTAGATCCTCGAACATCAGCCGGAGACGTTCTGGCGTGCTTATATGGTGGGCAATAGATGGGGGCTTTTCAAACGAAATAATTCGTCTGCTCAGCGAAAAGAACCGCTGCAGACCAAGCTGTTCTACCAGTTGGCCGAACCCGTGGCGGGAAGCCACGCCAATGATCCGGCCGATTCGCGGGATGTCGCGGATATGTCTTCTCTTGAAGCCGAAAAGAGGCATTAGTGCCGCAGGGACGGGAGCTTAGTCCCCACCCTTTCCATCGCCCCCCTCAAGTTTCGAGAGCCGCGCAGACAGACCCTGGATTTTTTTCTCCAAGCTCGCCACATCATCACGTGATGGGATATTGAACTTTTCAAAGGCGGCAGAAATTGCATCTTTAAGCTTGTGATCCATGTCTTTGGTGCTCTCCTCAGCTTTGGAGACCCATTCCTTAACTAGCGTAGCGCCCTCGTTCTTTGAAAGCTCCCCTGCCTTGACCAACTCTCCGACAAACTCCTTGGCTTTCTCTTGCGCGCCCAATCCTGCCAGCATAGCCTTCTTGATGACCTCTGCAACCGTCATTGTTAGCCTCCTTTATGGATTATGTCTGCCGTTTCTCCTTAATTCTTTTTAATTATACCATACAACGCGTCAAGCGCGGTATCCAGTTTTCTGGGATCTTTTCCGCCGGACTGGGCCATATCGGGCTTGCCTCCGCCGGTGCCTCCTAGAATGAGAGCCATTTCTTTAATGATTTGGCCTGCGTGAAACCGGTAGGTCAGGTCATTGGACACCATTACAATAAGACTCACTTTCTCGTTTTTTGCCGACCCCAGCGCCAGAATGCCAGTACCAAGTTTGTCCCGAAGTTTATCCCCAAAATCCCTCAAATCCTTTTGTTCCATGTTGTCCATGCGTTTAACAAGGACTTTTACACCGTTAATCTCTCTCGCTTCCGCTAACACATCGCCGGTTTGTGACGATTGGAATTTGTGTTTGAACTTATCGAGTTCTTTTTCCAAGCTCCTGACCTGAGCCACGAGTTTTTCAACGCGAGGGACCACGTCGAGTTCGGTTGTCTTGAGCAGCTGTGCAATGTCGAGGAGGTTCTGTTCCTCGCGCTTGAACGTCCGGTATGCACGTCTGCCCGCCACAGCCTCAATCCTGCGGACACCCGCGGCGACCCCGGCCTCTGAAATGATTTTAAACGAACCGATGTCTCCACTGGCCCTCGTATGTGTCCCACCGCACAGTTCCTTGCTTACCTCTTTGACTGTTACCACCCGCACCTTGTCTCCGTATTTTTCATCGAAGAGCGCCATCGCTCCCGAGGCTACAGCCTGGTCTATATCCATTACTACGGTTTCCACGGGATGGTTCTCGATGATGCGTTCGTTCACGATATCCTCGATCCGCTCCCGCTCCCGATCCGTGAGCGCCGTATAATGTGTAAAATCGAAACGCAGTCTATCAGGAGCCACGAGCGAACCCGCCTGTTTCACGTGTTCACCCAGGACGGACCGGAGTGTAGCATGCAGGATATGGGTAACCGTATGATGACGGGCAGTGTCCCCACGGTCCTCAGCCTCCACTTTCGCAAGCACAGCGTCTCCGGTCTTGAACACTCCCTTCTTTACCTTGCCTTTGTGCACGATGAGATTTTCTATAGGTTTGACCGTGTCCGATACTTGAAACTTGGCAGCTTCGCCTAACAGCTCGCCTTTATCACCAACCTGTCCGCCTGAGGCAGCGTAAAAAGGCGTCATGTCGAGAACAATCTCGATATCTTCGCCTTCGTGTGCCATAGCAACTTTGCTATCTCCCTTAATGATTGCAAGGATAGACCCGGTCCCTTCAAGAGTGTCGTAGCCTGTAAACACCTGTTTCGTGACTATGGCGGATATTTCCTTATAAATAAGTTTGATTTTTTGTTCCCCCGAGCCTGCCCATGCTGCTCGGGCCTTTTCCCGTTGCTCTTGCATGGCACGATGGTATCCAGCCTCATCAAGTTGAAGGTGCATGTCGCGGGCCATATCGGCAACAAGATCCAGTGGAAACCCAAAGGTATCGTACAATTTGAAAAGAACATCACCAGGTATAGTTTTTGCATCCGTAGCCTTGAGCTTTTCTGCAGTCTCATTCAGAATCGCTAAGCCGGACTCAAGGGTTGTGGCAAACCGCTCTTCTTCAAGGAGGACAACCTTTGCCACGTGCTCGCGACTGTCAACCAACTCTGGGTAGGCTTCTCGCATCTCGTCCACAACAGCGCCGGTAAGTTTAAACAGAATAGGCTTACTAATTCCAATGAGTCTCGCGTAACGGCTCGCACGTCGGATAATCCTACGGAGCACATATCCCCTCCCCTCGTTCGAGGGCAGTACGCCGTCGGAAATCAGGAATGTCATGGCCCTCAAATGGTCTGCGATTACCTGGTAGGAGATGTCTGCCTGTTTATCTTTGTGATAGGGAACGCCTGCCAAGGTAGCGATCTGTTTGATGATTGACTTAAACAAGTCAGTTTCAAAGTTAGTCCTTACTTTCTGGACCACGGAAGACAGGCGCTCCAATCCCATACCAGTATCGATGGAGGGTTTGGGGAGCGGCGTGAGTTTACCGGTCTCGTCACGGTTAAATTGCATAAAGACCAGATTCCAGATTTCGAGATACCGGTCGCAGTCACACCCAACCGCACAGTCAGGTTTACCACAGGATATCTCCTCCCCCTGGTCAATAATGATCTCTGAACACGGGCCGCAGGGGCCTGTATCTCCCATAGACCAGAAATTGTCCTTCTCGCCGAGCCGCACTATACGGTCTACTGGGACCTTGGCAATGTCCTGCCAGAGCTTGAATGCCTCATCGTCATCTTTATAAATCGTAACCCATAGTTTTTCTTTTGGGAGATTCACAACCGTCGTCAGAAATTCCCAGGCAAAAGCAATGGCGTCCTTTTTAAAGTAGTCGCCGAAGGAGAAATTGCCGAGCATCTCGAAAAATGTGTGGTGGCGAGCCGTATGACCGACATTTTCAAGATCGTTGTGCTTGCCGCCAGCCCGAACGCACTTCTGGGAGGTTACAGCCCGGTTGTAATCGCGAATGTCTTCACCGAGAAACACACCCTTGAACTGCACCATGCCCGCATTCGTAAATAACAGCGTTGGGTCATTCTTAGGCACAAGTGACGAACTGGGCACGATCTTGTGCCCGCGTTCTGCAAAATAGTTCAGGAACATATTTCGTAAATCGTTTGCTTTCAAGTCTTACTCCTTACATGGACAAAATTAACGAAACGACGGATGATTTCGAACTGGCGCAAGTTGCTAATGTTTCCAACGTGTTGCTGTTTCAACTACATTTATTTGTCCCCGAACCGGTCTATCTTGAAGTCCATACCGCCACCTCTCGGTTTCATACCGCTTTTCCGCATCTCATCCTCTTCCGTTGCCATATCACTTGTGGATTGGATCCCCTTGACCTTGAGGGCGAAGTCGTCAGGATTGGTCGCAGTCAACAAGGCCTCATCATAGGTAATATATCCTTTTTTGTAGAGCATGAGGAGCGATTGGTCAAAGGTCTGCATGCCATAATGCGTGAGTCCTTGCGCAACGATAGACGGGATCTGGCGCGTCTTGGCGTCATCGATGATTGCCTCGCGTACCGATAATGTACCCAGAAGGACTTCCGCAGCCGGTACGCGTCCGCTTCCGTCTGCCTTGGCAACGAGCCGTTGTGAGATAATTCCCTTGATCACCGAAGCAAGCTGCATCCGGACCTGCTTTTGCTGGTACGGCGGAAACACAGTAATGATCCGATTGATGGTTTCAGCTGCATCCAGAGTATGAAGTGTTGAGAGCACCAGGTGTCCAGTCTCGGCTGCAGTCAGGGCCGTCGAAATAGTCTCGAAATCGCGCATTTCGCCCACGAGGATCACATCGGGGTCTTGGCGCAAGGAGCTCCTGAGTGCATCACTGAAGCTAAACGTATCCGAGCCGATCTCTCGCTGGTTCACAATGCTCTTTTTATCTCTATGGAGGAATTCGATCGGGTCTTCGATCGTGATGATGTTAGCTGTACGGGTGGTATTGATATAATCGATCATTGCCGCAAGGGTTGTTGATTTACCGCTTCCCGTCGTACCCGTCACGAGAATGAGGCCGCGCTGCTCATTCGCTATCTTCTGCAGCACCGTCGGGAGCATGAGGTCCTCGAATGTCAGGATCTTGCCGGGGACCAGTCGAAACACCATGCCCACACTACCGCGTTGCTGGAATACATTCACCCGGAACCGGCCGAGCCCCGGTACGGCATAAGCCATGTCGAGCTCGTTCTTTTCCTTGAATTTGATTTTCTGGGCAGGGTTCATGATGCTGAGCGCGATGGTCAACGCATCTTCCTGCGTCGTCCGCTTTTCAGTATCGAGCGGAACGAGCCTTCCGTCTATCCGAAGAATGGGGGGAACACCGACCTTCAAATGCAGGTCAGACGCACGTTTTTCAAAAGTCGCTTTGAGCAGATCATTCAGATTCATTTATGCCTCCGCGTGTTTTTCGGACTTAAGCCCTTTTGCTGTTTTTCCACCTTTTTCCAAAGTGCTCTCTTTTTCCTTTGGCGTTGCTTCCTTTACCGGTGCTGCGGCAGCTGACGCGTCAGGCACACTGGCACCTGGGAGTCCCGCAGCATGCCGTACCTTCGCCTCGATCTCCTGGGCCATGTCCGCGTGATCGTGAAGGAACTGTTTTACATTCTCACGCCCCTGTCCGATCCTCGTTCCGCTGTACGAAAACCATGCACCGCTCTTCTCGATGATATTCTTCTCCGCACCGATGTCGATGATCTCGCCGATCTTGGATATGCCTTCGTTAAACATGATATCGAATTCAGCTGCCCGAAACGGCGGCGCTATCTTATTCTTCACAACTTTAACCTTCACTCTTCCGCCGGTCACTTCCTCGCCTTCCTTGATCGCCGAGAGTTTGCGGATGTCGAGCCGGACCGAAGCGTAAAATTTGAGTGCATTGCCACCCGTCGTGGTTTCAGGGTTCCCGAACATCACGCCGATCTTCATACGGATCTGGTTGATAAAGATAAGTGTAGTGTTAGACTTGCTGATCGCGCCGGTCAGCTTTCTGAGCGCCTGGCTCATGAGCCGAGCCTGAAGCCCCATATGTGCGTCGCCCATCTCGCCTTCAATCTCGGCACGTGGCGTGAGCGCTGCAACGGAGTCCACAATAATCACATCGATGGCGCCGCTTCGCACTAGGGTCTCGGTAATTTCTAGTGCCTGCTCGCCCGTATCGGGCTGGGAGATGAGAAGGTCGTCGGTGCGCACACCCAGCTTACGCGCATAGGTGATATCAAGGGCATGCTCCGCATCGATAAAGGCCGCCTGGCCTCCGGCCTTCTGCGCCTCAGCGATCATATGGAGCGCCAGCGTGGTCTTACCCGAAGACTCCGGACCGTAAATCTCAATAATTCTCCCCCGCGGCACGCCGCCCACGCCGAGAGCGATGTCCAAGCCTAGCGATCCGGTAGATATTGCGGGAATACCTGCGGGAACTTCCTCCTTGCCCAAACGCATGATCGAACCCTTGCCGAACTGTTTTTCGATCTGGCCAACCGCCAGCTCTAATGCCTTTAATTTATCCTTATCCGCCATTCCCATTCTCCTTTCGCCGCCGCGCGGCTGTCCAGTATTTTAAATTTTGATGAACGTTACACTTTTGTACTTAACTTAATTCTATCCTGCCGATCTCCGTGTATACCGCCCCCGTTGGCTTGAGATCGCTTTTTATAAGGCTTACTGCTGCAACGTCGAACCCGGATAAACGGATATTCTTGGTTTCAGCAAGCGCTTTGAGCCACCTATCACGAGACCGGATATACTTGATCCTGCCGAGCGTGAGGTGCGGCGTAAATACCCGCTCCTCACGTTCGAAGCCGATACTGTTTAAAGCATCTTCGACAGCTGTCTGAAGAAGAGAGAGTTTCTCAACATCCCCAGAAAGTCCAACCCAGACCACGCGTGGATTCTTGGGGTTCGGAAACGTCCCAATACCGCTGACTTCAAGCCGGAATGGCCCGGTTCCTTCTGCGGCGTGTCGCAGTCCATCTATAATATCCGGAACCTTTGACTCCGACACCTCGCCAAGAAATTTGAGCGTCAGATGGATGCCTTCAGGCCGGGGCCAACTCGCATCCACTACACCTGAGCCCTTAAGGCTTTGCTGAGCTTCAGTCAGTATTGCCTTGATCTCGTCAGGAATCTCTATGGCGATGAATATCCTCATCCTGGCTACTGCTTCCTAACCTATAAGGTACCGCCTTACCATGTCGAGCGCCATCTGCGAAGCCCTCATGCGGACCTGTTCTCTGTTTCCGATTAGCCGGTATTCTGCTGTTTTAGTTCCTTGGGGTGATGCCAGTGCAATGTATGTTAGACCCACGGGTTTCTTTTCAGTCCCGCCGTTCGGCCCGGCAATGCCCGTAACCGAAAGCCCCAGGTCGGTACGTGCGGCCTGTTGGATACCCTGCGCCATGGCCACAGCTACTTCGCTGCTGACGGCACCGTGGCGCTCGATCAGGTCAAGAGGCACGCCGAGCATCTCGTTTTTCGCACGATTGCTGTACACGACTGCCGCACGCTCGAAATATTCGGAGCTTCCAGCGATGTTCGTAATCCGTGCGCCAACCAGTCCACCTGTACAGGATTCGGCCACAGCGAGTTTGAGCCTGCGCTGCTTCAAGAGCGCGCCGACCACCTCTTCCAGTTCTACACCGTCTACTCCGAAGATCGCATCGTTAAGTTTTTCCCGGATGGCTGCTTCAGTCCGTTCAACAAGCGCCTGAGCCTGATCACTGCTAGTTGCGTGGGCAATGATACGGACATCTACGCCGGCCTCCTTGACCGACAAACCCACCGTCGATTCACCACTCCGCATGATATCCTGGATGGAATGGTTCACGGCTGACTCTGATACGCCACAGGTACGCAGTACTCTTCGTTTGATGAACGATCTGCCACCAAAGCGCTGAACGAGTGCGGGTTTGAGTCCTTCACTGTACATGGCACGCATCTCTTTTGGGACGCCGGGTAGCACGGCCAGAAATGGGCCCTCTTCGTTGATATAAAATCCCGGCGCAATTCCAGCCGGGTTGGGGAGAATGCGCGTGCCGGCAGGTATCAGCGCTTGCCGCTCGTTCGCGATGATAACGTCCTTGCCCCTGCCTGCAAGTTTAGCGTGAATCGTCTTGCGAGCATCTTCATTCAGTATGAGACGCTTTTTTGTGATTTTGGCAATCACTTTGCGGGTGACATCGTCTTCCGTCGGGCCCAGCCCGCCAGTGATGATCACCGCATCTACCCGTTCCAGGGCTCGCTTAAGCGCATCTTCCATATCTTTTTCATCGTCACCCACGACGGTCTTGAAGGCTGTCTCGAGGCCCACGAGCATGAGTTCTTCGGATAAAAAGACGGAGTTTGTATCAACGGAACCGGTCAAGAGTTCGGTGCCGGTAGCTATAATTTCTGCACGCATTATCATTAACCCCTAACCCGGACAAGCCGGAACCAAAATTCCACCATGAAGTCGCTAAACCACGAAGAGATGGCTGACAAGCTTTCGTATTTGCAGGGGTTTCCCCTGTGATCGCCCACCGAATAGAATTCAGATTGTTATTGTATCATCGCTATACATTTGCAGTCAACGAAAATTGGCAGTTAGTGTCCATCGCGAGCAACCCAGCATGGATTAGTGATGGGAGGACGTCAAAGGATTTCATACACCCATATCTTCCCATCGCCGCGGACTTCCTCAACGCGCCTCACCAGCCGCTTTTTGTGAAGGTTCAGAAGGCGTGTGCCACTTGTATTTGCTTCAATTTTCTTCGCATCAGAAAGTTCCTTAGATGTGACTCTTTTCTTCATTACGATGAAATCAAGCGTGTCCTTGAGATAACTATTGAGATTACCCAAAACACTCCTGCTGCCATCCTTCATCTCGGCCATGACCGCCAAATCCTTCCGTTCGACAGCAACCTCTATATTTTCTCTCTGATTCTCGTTCAGTCCCTCAAGAAGAATATACTTACCCCCATACTCGCCAGAGATCAGCCTCGACACAAGCTTTGCCACAATCTCGTCAGCGCAGGAGTAATCTATCACGCCGATCTTTGAAAAGTCCAGACTTATGACCGCACCGTCAGATTCTCTTTCAAGATCCCGCTCGATGCGTTCCCGAATCGCCTGACCCGACGGCCTGGTGACGAGGTCCTTGGAGTTGTTACCGAGTTCCTCTTTTAATATTTTATAAAGGTCATATTTTCTCATAAATTGATTCAATTGAATCAATTGAACCATATTTCATGATATTTGTCAAGGTTTTTTTTGAATGAGAATGACAAAACTGTGTCCCAGTTTGTGCGGGAATGACAAGAGAATTCAGTATGGATGTCCAGATCACATTTCAGGCAAGAGAATGTTTATCTGGCTGCCCGGGAAGAAGGTGAGATTCCGCTCTTGGTCCCTGCCTCTCGCCCATTGGGGAATGATGGTAAGACGAGCTGTGCCGGACCGGATCGAGAGTTTGCCTTGCCATTGCGTTACAAACTTGCGTACTCCAGCGAGGCCATGTCCCCTGCCCTCGTCTTCATATCGCGATGCGCCGTGGAGCAAAGCCTTGTCAATAGCGTCGAAATCGCTCTTCAGCTTAAACCGGTTGGACAACGACTTCCGGAATCCTATCCCCACATCCATGACCGCAATCTTAACAATATTCTTTTCTAGGCTCTGATAGCGATATTTCTGAATCCCAACGAAGCCCTTGTTCTCGCTGTGTTCGATGATGTTTTGGCAGATCTCGGAGAGGGCGACGATGAATCCGTTGATCGCTCGGTCATCGTAATGCAGATGAGTCGCGAGTATGGCCTGAGCACGGTCCTGTACCTTCCCTACGATATAGTGGATATCGTTAACTTTTTCGATAGCCGTGATTTCGAGTAGAACATCCGAATTGGAACTGCGTTGATATTTTATCGCGGCGCCAGTTGAAACGTGTTCCAAATAAAAATAACGCTTTGCTAAGGTGAAGAAGTCCATACGGTCGAGATAGCTGTTTACCTCGTCGGACCGTGGCATGATGATAGTCTTCCGTACGTCCTCAAGCATACAGAGTTCGCCAATCTCAAGAAGTCCGATCATACCGTAGGGATCGATAAAGGACACGTTGGCCAAGTCTATTTTTTCTGAGTGAATGAAGTTGTAGAGAGTCTTTTCAAAGGAATCTTCGGTTATCTGGGTCATCGGTTGATAAAATAAATTACGATCTGAAGTAGAATGTTCGTATACACCCCGGCCCCGATATCGTCGAGCATCACTCCGATTCCACCGTGCACATTCTGCAAATCATAGAGCGGCCAAGGTTTCAAGACGTCAAACATTCGGAAAAGAAAAAAACCAGCAATAATATATCTCCACCCGCCAGGAACCATGAACATGGAAATAAGATAGCCGGCGATCTCATCGATTACGATTGATGGGCTGTCCCGTTTGGCGAGCAAGACCTCTGCACGACCAGCGGCCCATGTCCCCACAATGCAAAGCAGACAGGTCAGGGCAATATAATGGTAGGGACTGACATTCTTTAATCCCCAATAGAGCAGCACGCCGACGATCGTGCCCGCCGTACCCGGCGCAAAGGGCGACTTTCCGGAATAAGCACCCTCGGCGATAAAAAGTATTACTGCGTTCAATACTTTATTCATCTGCCTCTTAACTTTAAAATTTATTGCATGGTATTTACCAAATCATCCGCAGAAAGCCCCTGGTTTTAACCATGGGGATGAATGCGGAGACTTAACGCCTCGACAATTGCTATACAAATGTTCATCACTATGGTATATTTAACGTAACAATGTCACGTAATAAATTAAAAACCCCCTCTTCCATCCATGAGTTTCAACTCGGAACTACCCGCAAAGACAACCGAATGCTTGCTATTCGGCTCGAGGCTGGCCGCCATCTGTATAATGCCTGCCTTGGCGAAGCGCTGAAACGTCTTGCTGCGATGCGTAGTTCTGTCAAATGGTGCACAGCAATTAAAAAGAAGAAAAGCAAGCTGCTCACCAAGATGTTTAAGGCAGCCAGAAACCAAGCCAACCATACCGAATACAGCCTCCATGAGTACGTCGGTCGGTTTAGAAACTCCTGCTGGATCGCGGCGACCATATCGATAGCCTGACTGCCCAAAAATTAGCGACCAGGGCATACAATGCCGTAGCCGACTACGAGTTTGGCAAGTATGGCAAGCCCCGGTTCAAGCGCCGTGGCTGGATGTCGTCCGTTGAAGGCAAAAACAACGCATCCGGGATACGGTGGCGCGATGATCATGTCGAGTGGTCTGGACTTAACCTCAGCTGTCCCTTCGATCACAAGGACAAGTTCGGTGTCCAGGCTCACACGCTTAGCCATGAAGTCAAATACGTCCGGCTGGTCAAGAAGACTATCCGCGGCAACCCCGGAGGTTTGCCCAACTCGTACTAAAGGGCACGGCCAAGGTCAAGCGAGAGAACCAGATCGGCACCGAGACTGTTGGTTTAGACATCGGCCCGTCCACAGGCGCTATCGTTGGCGATACTGATGCCCGGCTCGTTGAATTTTGTCCGGAAGTCGAGATTCCGTACAAACAAATCAGGGTTGTGCAGCGCAAGAGGGACAGAAGTCTTAGAGCCACTAATCCAGATAACTACAACGAGAACGGCACAATCAAGTCCGGCAAAAAGCAGTGGGTCTTCTCCGCTCAATACCGCGCTCTAAAAGCTGTGTTGGCAGAGCTTAAGCGGGTCCTCGCTGCAACGAGAAAACGATCTCATGGAAAGCCTGCCAATGAGATTCTTAAGCTCGGAACTAACATCAAAACCGAGAAACTTTCGTACGAAGCCTTTCAAAGAACATTTGGCAAAAGCGTATCAAGACGCGCTCCGGGTATGTTTATTTTGATGCTTCGCCGCAAAGCCGAAAACGCTGGCGGCCAGATAATCGAATTCCCTACCCGGAGCACGAAACTTTCAATGACATGCCACTGCGGTGAAGTTAAAAAAAAGCCCCTCTCAAAGCGGCAACACGTTTGCACATGTGGTGCGGATGCATAGCGCGATCTATATTCCGCATTTTTCGCAAAGTACGTTTCGAACGATGTCCTCAACACGCGCCAGGCTCTAGTAGCCTGGCCGGGTGCAAACCTGCTCCTGGAACGGGCGGTGTTGAGGGTGCAGCAAGAAGCGGCGATAGGTTGAATTCATCCGGCCAGCTTCGGTCTCGCGCGAGCAACGAAGGTAAGTACAAGCGCAGACCGGAGACAGAGCAGCTCGCCCGTTTAAAACGAATCAACGACAGTCGAGGCTGGCAATGTTTGCGTTGTTGCCAGAGAGACTGTCGGTATTGCCGTCAGAACCCCCTAGTTTTAACTATGGGGAGTGGTCAGTAGTCAAGAAATACAACTAAGAAAAAACTGAGGAAATGCTTTGCCGAGAGTTGCCTTCTTTTGAATAATCATGATTTCCCATATTGGGAGTCCAGCGCGAGAAACCACACATGTTTTAGCGATGTGAGGACATCAAACTTGTGCCTGAGATGCTTCCCGGCTCACACTTGCCCGTGGCAGGACAACGGACAATAAGTGAAATATATTTAACCTGAATCCGGCGCGAATCTGCGAGCTTTGCTCAATTATGACCGCGAAAATAGCGGGCAGAATCTTTAAAAAGGCGGACGGAATCAAACCTACCTTTTTGATAGGTTACATTCCGATGACCTTTAATCGTTATTAGGCGCATTTTTTCAGCAAGAAACGAGCTAACAGTCCGCTACTGATGCCGGATTCAGGTTTAAATATCACCGTTCTTATCAAGTTGAACACCGCCGTTGGCGCCTTGAGGTATACAACATCGGAGAGCATCGAAAGCAAGAAGTACCCTTTTCTCGCGCTCCAGCTTTTCCGGTGCAATCGGTAGTAATTCCTTCCCGGCCAGTATCGAGATCAACTGTTTTTTTGTCGGGATTGCATCAAACCCTTCTCCAGTGACCTTGCCTAACATCGTATCGAGGACCACTGCACTTAATGGATCCATTACGACCGCTACGGGGACGGGCATGCTGTCCAGCACTCGTGCCGCGGCCACGACATGTCGTTCCCGGGACGACAGAGAACCGGGTGCGCATTTAATCACCATTGCGTTCCTGTTATCTACGGTGACGAGGAAATCCACGAACGACTCCACGGTCTCAGGCCCTATTGTAACTGGGAAACGGACATCTTTCTGAACATCTACCTGCGTGTACCCTTTTTCACCATGAAGCATACGCTCAGCGATATGCCTTACCGCAGCAGTCATTTCTTCACCGTCTGAGATTTCCTGCTCAAGAATCGAGAGAATTTTCTTTTCACGTGATACAAATTCGTCTTCCACGTTATAGTACCTCGCAAAGTTATTTTTTCTTCGTCGATTTCTTGGGCGAAGCCTTCCGTCCAGTGGCCTGCTTTGTTAACCGTTTTGCAGTTTTCTTGATGGCTTTTTTGACAGTTTTCTTTAAGGCCTTCTTTGCCGGTTTTATCGTCGTTTTTTTTGCTGCTTTCTTGGTGGTTTTTGACGCAGATTTTTTATTTACTGTTGCGGCTTTCGCATCGAGAGGCCTCTTGCTTGTCATCAGTGCCGTAAAGCCATGCGTGGAAGTTCTGGCCGGGATCTGCAGCGGAGCCTGGCGTGGCTGCCTCTCTGGCAGTATGCCGAGAATGTCTCGTTCGCGCACCATGACCAGTTCCTCACCGTTTACGGTGTAGGTCTGGCCCGCAAAACGTTCATAAAGTACTCTATCGCCTGGTTTGACAGTCGATGGAATGAAGCGGCGTTCTTTCTTCTCGACCTTTCTCTTTTTGAACTTTTCCTCCTCCTCAAAAGCTCCGGGACCTATCACCACGATTACTCCTTCGTGGGGTTTTTCTTTCGCCGTATCAGGAATGATAATTCCTCCTGCGGTTATCTCGTCCGATCCGGTTGGCCGTATAACGGCCCAGTCATGCAATGGTGTAATTCTCATAGTGGTCCTCCTATCATTAATATACGGTTACGATAGTATTATACGGGAATTTGTCCCATCTGTCAAAATAGAGAGAAGGGAGGATGGATGTTAATACGATACTTCAGACAGATATTAATTGTTGTCCGTGATAACAGTGGGCAAAATTGAATATACTGTATCGTTTTCTGAGAAAATTTCCTCGGACAATAGTGAAGGTGTATAATTATTAAGGCTGTTAATTTCACTTCAGTCTGAGCCGAATATTTTCTCGGAGATCATTAACCCTATAATTTCTAAAGCCCTTCTTCGTGACTGAGCGGGTTAAATATTCTTCCAATTTTGAGTTGCATTTTTCTTGAGCGCCTATAGTATGTGGGAGGTTCATTATGTTCGGTAAACGCCTGACGCTATTTCGCCTGCTCGGGTTTGAGGTTCGAATTGACCTAAGCTGGCTGGTTCTGGCGCTACTCGTCACTTGGTCCCTGGCTACCGTCCTGTTCCCGTACTCTTATGAGGGCCTTGCACGGAGCACTTACTGGTGGATGGGTGTAACCGGCGCAGTATTTTATTTCTTTTCCATCCTGTTCCATGAGTTCTGCCACTCTCTCGTTGCCAGACGGTTCGGTCTGCCCATGCGGGGCATAACGCTCTTCATCTTCGGCGGCGTGGCGGAAATGGACAATGAACCACCGAGTCCCAAAGCAGAATTTTTTATGGCCATAGCCGGCCCGATTTCCAGTGTTGCTCTCGGGACTTTGTTCTTTGGCGCTGCTTGGCTTTTGACCGGATCCAAAGCCACTATCGCCGTAGAAGTTGTGCTGACGTACCTCGCGTTTGGTAACTGGATCCTTGCCACCTTTAACCTGCTTCCTGCCTTCCCTCTCGACGGCGGGCGCATCCTGCGCGCTGCTCTATGGCAATGGCAAAAAAACCTGCGCAAAGCTACTCGGATCGCATCGCGGATCGGTTCTGGGTTTGGCATCGTTATAATGCTCGTCGGCGTGATAAACTTCTTGTATGGCAGGTTCATCGCCGGACTCTGGCAGTTCTTGCTCGGCATGTTCCTTCGCTACGCTGCCGAGATGTCTTACCGACAGGTCCTATTCAGTACAAAGCTCGAGGGCGAGATCGTGAAACGCTTCATGAACCCGCGACCCGTGACCGCACGACCATCCATGACAATCAAGGAACTTGTTGAGGAGTATTTCAATCAATACCATTTCAAGATGTTTCCAGTCATGGAAGGGGAAACGCTGTTGGGGTTTATAACCACCCGGCACGTGAAGGTAATCCCGCGGGAAGATTGGGACCACAAGACCGTGGCTGACTCAATCGAGAGCGTTTCTGCAGAGAACACTGTCGGTCCCACTACTACTGTTCTCGGGGCTCTTACGATCATGGGCAGGACAGGAAACAGCAGACTCCTCGTTGTCGAAGGGGACCGCCTCGCAGGCATCATCACCCTCAAAGACATCATGGGCTATTTGGTTGCTCATATGGAATCAGGGGGAGAGAAATAGGTACTTCTTGTTCCCGACGCACGCAGCCCTGACGTAAATTGAAGTTTACATTCCCCCCTACTTTAAATTAAAGAAAGAGTACTCTATGATCATATTTTAATAGCCATTACTCAGCATATCGACAGCGTGCAAAGTATATTTCTATTTTCATGATTTCTACGGTCGCATTCAAGACAGGCATTATTTAAAAAAGGCCCGTCACCGCAAAGGTCCCGTCCAGTTTGTTCGATTGTCGGCCTTTGCTGTCAATGATGTATATCTGGAAGGCATATTCGCCTTTCTTAGATGCGCTCATATCCAAGCCGAATCCGAGCGTGCTCGACGTCTTCAGCGTAGCGTCGCTCAAGGGAAAGGACTCCGATGAAACCTTTTTGCCTTGTGCATCGAACGCTTCGGTATTGATCGACATAATTTCACCACTTTCCTGAGTTATATCAAATGTGCCGATGACGGCCGTCGTTTTCCCAGCATCTTCCGGCACCTGCTGCGGGATATAGACCAGATCTGCTATCCTCGGTGGCTTATCCATGTCCAAAGGACAGCCTGACAGGCCTGTAAGCATTATCCATAGCGAAGTCCATACCACAGCCCGGATTAAATTAAGCATGTTCATAATTTCCCCCTTTTATTTCGCTCAAGTCGGCACCAACCTCCGCAAAGCTGGAATTGGAGCACAGCTCTTGATCCAGATCTAAATCTCAAATCACCTACATCTAGTCCCCCCTTCCATGCCTTTTGCCAGATGCGACTCGGTGCATCCTTCTTCACAGTAAAAAGGATAGTTTCCAACCTTTGTTGGTATGAACGCGATCGTCTTTAAGGTACCTACTTAGCCCAACTTCAAAGTCTATATCGTTCTCAATAGATGGAGAACCATACTTTCCATGAGAACCCGGGTTCCTTCCTGATCAGAATTTCGATAGGGCATTCTTTTTTGCGATGACGTCATTAAAGTTGAACTAATAGCAACCGCCAATTATCGTCGTCTCTTGAACGCCGCTGTCGTTGGTGGCCTAAGCGATTTCCAAATTTCTGCGCTGTCCATGATGTCTAAATTGCCCTCACGAGAAACAGCATCAATTTTAACATGATTTTGTTCATGTGCGCCATTCCTGCCATATTTTTTTTCTTTTCAATAAGAACCTTGAAACATAATTCATTTATCCCTTATTTAAGAAAATATCACTTTTAAAAAAGTTGTCAAGGTGCGCACTCAAACAGTGTTTTACCTCGTCATACTTAAGTTGACTTAGCAACCGAAGAATCAAAAAAGTCGTTCCTTATTTAGGAACATTATCACATCTATTCAAAGGCGGCTCGTCCTAATTCGCGGGTTCCTCGACCGGCTGCACCTGTGCACCGTCGGCAATGCCGAAACCGGGATTCAAAACCAGTCGCTGCCCTTCCTCAAGCCCTGAGCTGATCCGGACCATCTTCCCGTCACTGTCCGCCACGACAATGGGCCGAAAATTAACCTTGTTGCCCTGCGTGACGATCGCGACAAAGGCCTTGTCTCCCTTCATTAAAAGCGCCTGTGCGGGAATTTCGATGGACGGGGGTGTCTTGAGCTTTAGCAGAACCCGCACAAAGCTTCCAGCCAATAGCAGTCCCTGCTTGTTATCAACATCGAGTTCAGCAAGAAGAGTGCGCGTATTCGAGTCGAGCTGTTTGCTGATCCTGGTGATGGATGCAGCAGGCAACACGACTTCGGGACGGGAGGCATCGGATATTTCCGCCTGGTCTCCGATTCTGACGAAACTCGCATCCTTCTGGTCAAGATAAATATAAACGCGTAATTTATCCGTCTGGGAAAGCGTTACGAGCGGTAATGCTGTTGTCTGAGAGTCGACAGCGCTCTGCAGCAAAGCACCAGGATCCACAAAACGAACAGTCACGATGCTGGGAAAAGGTGCACGGAGAATTTCGTACTCTTTCTGGGTCTTGAGGGCTTCAGCATTTGCCTCAGACTCGTGTGCAGCGGCTTCGGCATGGTCGGAGTCCTGCTGCGAAATGAGATTCTTCTCCACTAAAATTTTCTCACGGGTTGCATCTCTGCGCTTGTCCTGAGCATCCACAGCAGCGGACTCATACTGACGGTCAAGCTCAGGCGATTCGATGATTGCAAGGACCTCTCCGGCAGTCACTCGGTCGCCTTTATCGACCCTGATCTCCTTCAGATAACCGCTTATCTTTGCATAGAGGGTTACAGTGGCAAAGGGTTGTGCTTCACCGGTTAGCGTTATCGTTCGTTCTCCTGGAGAACGATGTGCGGAAACGACTTGGACGCCTATGCCGGCCTGGACAGCAGCAACCCTGACCTTTGCTTCATTCGCGAGAGACATTTTACGGTTTATGAACAGGATAACGATCGCCACTACGGAAAAAACGATTATGACAACGCCGAAAATGAAGAGCTTGCGAGCGCCTTTCGACGTTGAAACGTCTTTTGCCATTTTTACCTCCCATTACTCAGCCACGTATAGTTAAACTATTAGGCATAGAAAACAGAGAAGATATTGAATTCAGAGAGAAGTTCCCTCACTGCCTTCCTTCCTTGTTTATCCCCTCATTACAATTGTTTTTGATCCTTCTCTTGACCTGTCAACCACGAGATTACCGCGTATCTTTTAGATAAATCAAGCCTAGCATTTAAACTACATTCCTCTGCACCCTCTGTGATCTTATAGTTGCATCTCTTGTTTTTCATAAAACATCTGATAGCATTCTCACCAAGCTCGTAGTTGATTGCACATGATTGATCGCTTTTGCAGAACGTCAAACTGTGAACTAAAATCTATAAACTGGGAGCGTCCTTTCCTCCCTGGAGCTCCGCTTCGAACCGTTCATCCAGTTCATGTTTTGAAGGCGGCTTTGTCCGCATCAGCGTATAGATGACCGGCACGATAAATAACGTGAAAAAGGTAGCCAGCAGCAACCCACCGATCACTGCTCGGCCCAAAGGAGCGTTCTGCTCGCCCGCCTCGCCCATGGCAAGCGCCATGGGCAGCATGCCGATGATCATGGCCAGGGCGGTCATTAACACGGGCCGAAGCCGTGCCTTCCCTGCCTCAAGCGCGGCATCCTCGGGCGAGATATTTGTGTCTATGCGGATGTCGTTTGCAAAGCTTACTAGGAGGATGGAGTTCGCTGTTGCGATGCCCACGGCCATGATCGATCCCATAAGGGATTCCACGTTGATAGTCGTGCCAGTCAGAGCAAGCATCCAGAGAATCCCAATCAGCGCTCCGGGAACCGCCATTAAGATGATGAACGGATCGAGCCAGGATTGAAAGAGCACGACCATCAGAAAATAGACGAGCAGAATAGCAAGAATTAGTCCCAGAGCCAAGCTCCTGAATGACTGATTCATGATCTCATTTTGGCCACGTAGGGTGATCTGCGTTCCAGCAGGTAGAGGCTTAATCTCAGCGATGCTCTTTTCGATATCAGCGGCAACAGAGCCCAGATCGCGCCCTTCCACGTTGGCCTCCACATCGAGGACCCGCTGGACGGTGTAGTGCGAGATGTTTTCGAAACTCACCGCGTGGTAGATCGTCGATAGGTTCGCCAGGGTCTGTGTCGGTGCTTTGGGAGTAGCCGACGGCAAGGGAAGCGCGAGCTGTTGCAGAAGGGAGCCTGCTGATGGAGGCGAGAGTGGCATTGAGCGGATACTATTTAGGTTATCGATGCGTCGCGGGGGGATCTGGACTGCGACCGTGTAGTTCACGTTGTTTGCGGGGTTGAGGAAAAAAGACGGCGCAACGAGAATACTCGACGAGAGCGAGACGAGGGCATTATTCGCCACGTCGCTCTCGCTCATACCGAGCGACGCAGCGCGCGTCCGATCCACATCCACCTGCAGGGCTGGGTAATCCAGCACCTGCTTAATGTGTACATCAGCCGTGCCCGGGATCACGCGCAGGGCATCGCTCATCTTGAGGGCATACTCGTAAGAACGATTGAGATCGGCGCCCTCGATCTGGACATCGAGCGGTGAGGTGTGACCGAAGTTCAAAACTTGGGTCACGATATCTGCAGCCTGAAAATAGAAGCGCGAGCCAGGAAAGGACCGGGGCAGCGTATCGCGCAATTTCTTCTGGTAATATGCCGTAGGCCGATGCCCCGGTTTGAGCGAGATCAGTATCTCCGCGTCCATACCGCTAATATTATCGGTCTGGACGAACGCGAGATTATAAAAAATCGGTACTCCTATCATATCATTGATGGTTTCGATCTCCTGGGACGGGATGACCTTCCGGATACTCTGCTCCACCTGGTCAACCATCCGTTCTGTCTCTTCGATACGGGTGCCAATGGGTGCACGGAAATGCAATTTCATAAGACCCGCGTCCACCGAAGGGAAAAAGTCCATCCCGATGACGAAGACGAGTGCGATACTGATAGTAATCAGTATGCCAGCAATGCTCAATGTGAAGATGCGGTGATGGAGGATTGTCACAAGCGCTCGACCGTAGGCCTGCTGCAAATCAATATACGTGCGATCCCTCCAGCGGTTTAGGGTGAGTGTGATCCGCTGGAAGCGAGAAAGAAGCTCCTCGTTTATGATCCCGGTCTCGCTGTGCTCGCCCTTCATGAGCATACGTGAGAGGACGGGAACGAGTGTCCTCGATAGAACGTAGGAAGCAAGCATCGACGTCACCACAGCCAGAGCAAGAGGGGTGAAGAGATATTTTGCCGCACCGTAGAGCAGTACCACGGGGAAGAAGACCACGCAGATGGCAAGCGTGGACACGATTGCTGGCACCGCAATCTGGGCTGAACCATCCACAACCGCGACTGTAAGTGGTTTGCCAAAGGCGCGGTTCCGGTGGATATTCTCCACGGCAACGGTGGCATCATCAACGAGCATGCCGATCGCCAAGGCCAGCCCTCCTAGGGTCATGATGTTGATGCTGTCACCTGCGAGGTTCAGATAGATGATCGACGCTAAGATCGAAAGCGGAATAGACGTCGACACAACCACCATGCTGCGCCAGGAACCGAGGAAGATCAGGATCATGAACGACACGAGGATCGAAGACAAAATCGCCTCGCGCACAACACTCTCGATCGCGCCTCGGACGAAGACGGACTGGTCGAAATCGATATTGAGCTCCATGCCCTGGGGAGCCGCCTTCCGGATCTGCGGAAGCATGGCACGCGTGGTGTCAACGACGGCCAGCGTCGAGGCATCGGCATGCTTCAGAATCATGAGGTAAGTGGCCCGCCGTCCATTCACCCGCACGATATTGGTCTGCACGGCGAAGCTGTCTGACACCGTTGCCACGTCGCCCATATAAACCGGTGCATTGCCCACGATCTTGATCGGGATGTTCTTGAATTGATCGAGGATTTTCGGGCTGGAATTCAGCATGACATTGTATTCCGTACTGCCGATGCGGGCCGTTCCTGCAGGAATGATCGAATTGGATGACTGGAGTGCGCTCACAACATCCGCTGGAGAAAGCCCGCGCCCTGCTAGGGCGTCCGGATTCACATTGATCATGATCTGGCGGGTCTTCCCGCCAAAGGGCGCAGGTGTCGAGAGTCCCGGAATGGTAAACAGCTGAACGCGGATGAAGTTGAGGCCGTAATCGAAGAGTTTTTCCTCAGAGATGGTTTTGCTCGAAATAGTGAGCTGTGCAACAGGAACGTTGGTGGCATTGAACTGGACGATAATGGGCGGTTGCATACCCGGCGGTACGCTTCTCAGGACCGTGAATGAGACCGACGATATCTGGGCTATCGCAGCGCCGATGTCGCTTCCCGGCTGGAAGTAGATCTTCAACACCCCTACGCCCGGGATTGACTGTGATTCTATTCGCTGGATTCCGTTTACGGTAGTCGAATAGGCCCGCTCACTGATGAGCACCACACGGCGCTCCATGTCCTCAGGCGAGAGTCCGGGGTAATTCCAGACGACTACGACCACGGGAATATCGATGGCAGGAAATATATCTACGATCATCCCGCTCACAGAAAGCGCACCGAGCACGATGAGCAATAAAGCCATCACGGCAACTGTATAGGGCCGCCGCAAAGCCCATCGTACTATCCACATATACAGAAAACCTTATTGAAAATTGCTTGTTCAAGATAACAATGTCAGCAATTAATCTATTTTATAATCGTACCTCATAGTTCTGTCAAGTAAAATTACATGGCCTCTTGGTAGTCCTTCAGAAGGCATGATACAATTCAGTTTTGCAACTACTTACTCTTAATAGTGGACAGTTACTGAAAGACGGTCCGAATCAGTCAGGGTTTGAGGATGGGGAGCAACTGGTTTTAAATCCCGGTTTCGTCATCACCGGCTGTGCGTAGGTACAGCCAATCGAGGAATCCGAGAATTAGGACAAGTCGACTTTGCATAGCGTTGATAATGTTCCTAAAAAAAGAGTAGATTGTTTCACTAGCAAAACAACATGCAAAAGATCAAAGCTTCATGTGAGCACCGTCGCAAAATTGTGATGTCAGTGAGAGCTTGCAGGTGCAAAACGCTATATTCTATTTTCTGTGATGACGAATGATACAGGTTGCATTGTAGTGCCTTTGTGTCACCCATATTAAATGACGTCTTCGATTTCCCACATGTTCCGTAGTCATAGCATTTATTGTTATGAAAGCATAGGAGTCGCTGAATTTTATATATCGATACTTCCCCCTACCCTCTTTGAGAAAAACGACGATGACTTTTTCCTAAATGTGCTGGAGATCTTCTATAAGATTTACCCCGTAATCTTTCTGATGCTGTTCATCGTGGTGCTCCAACCAGTTACACATGAATTAGAAACATTAAAAGCTGAAATCGACTACCCGTTTTTGTAAAAGTCCGCGAAACTTAATATGATAATCGCAACGTTTATTTCCGCCCGTGCAATGGAATATTTTGCCTCGTTTCCTGGGAATGCGCTTTGTTTGACATCCTCCCCGGCCTCACGGCCGGAGTCTTACGGCGCATTGAGATAAACAAGATACCCACTGCAGACTCCGCTGTGCATCCTACATGATGCAACAAGTTATCGATTCATCAACCCTGCCCCTCTGCGGAATCAACCGTTATATGTTAAAATCGGATTGGATGCTGCCGATGGCCCCACTACGGGAGATAGTCTTCTCTCACCGGAGAGAAAACTTCTATTGCAGTAGAGTATTCATGTGCATGGGCATGATGGTTAACATTGCCCGGTATACACCAGCTATCGCCTGGTAAGACCTGATAAGTTACATTGCCTATCGTCAGGTCTATCCTGCCTGAAACTAGGTAGCCTGTTTGCTCATGGAGATGGCTGTGCCTCGGTAAGATTGCCCCTTTCCCGAGCTTGAACTCAGTTAGTAGCATTCTCTCACCATATACCAATGTCTTCATCTTTATTTTTTCCACGGGTTCTTTGTAACCTGCGGCATCACCTCTATTGAACATCATGAACTCCTTTGAAATAATTTACAAATTTGAAGTATATAATCTCTGCACACATGCCAAGTATTTCCCGACAGAGTACGTACAACGCACAGAGACAAAGTAACACCACTACGATGATAACCGTATTGAGACCATTCACACTCCCTATAATAATGTTGAACAAAGGACCCACTTTATAGTATTTGTTTTATTCATGCCTTCGCTTCATTTTTTACTCCTGAACCTCCCCATGGCTGAAGCCAGGGGGTTCTGAAAACCTTATCCAATTACTCTTCCGGGCTCTCACGACTGCAAAGGCCAGCCGCTACAACCTTTCACTACCTTAAATGCCAGCAGCTACAACTTCCCGGACATCGATCTTGGCATGGTCTTCTTTCACAGGCGATCCGCTCTGGCTCCGGCCCAAACAAGTACGTTGTTTGAGACCGAAGCTGTGAGGAAAAGCACTCCTCGCATTCGCAGATTGTTGCTGCAATCTCGATACCGCCTGTTTAAGGAGCGGTTCCGCACCCGGCCAGTATCTACTTGCCTCAGCTGTATCGAGAACACCATCTTGAACGTGATACGCAAGATATGCGGAATAGAGGTCCCGTTGGGCTGCTACTCCGCATTCACATATATGTTGCCGCTGCGAGAGCGGTTTTTTCTTTACTGTTCCGCAATGGCAGGTTTGAGACAGCCTGAGTTTTCGAGTCGGGAGTTCAATCACTTTTCCGCCGGCACTCTCAGCCTTGCGAGAAAGCATTGATACAAAGGTTCCCGGTGCCCTTAAGCCCACGCTTTTACCAAAATTACGCTGCAATGATTTGTAGCTTAGTGTTTCAATATTAATGTGATTTCCCAGTGTTAAAACTTCATTGGTTAGCTTGCCATGAAGAGATTTTCTCTGCGCGGCTTGTTTCCGGTGAAGTTCTGATACTGCGGTCCGTATCGTCTGATAGTTCTTTGAATTGGTCCAGGTCTTGGCACCCTTTTTAACTGTGCCATCGGCGTTATAATTCCCAGAGTTTGTGGCCCTTCGTGACCGATCGAGCGCCCGTTGCAATCGTTTAATGGTCTTTTCGAGCGGTTCCAGCTCTTTACAAAACTGCTGAAGATCGGCGTAGCCATGAGTATAAATAGCATACGTAGACGGGCCGAGATCCAGGGCGATTGTACCATCAGAGATGATGTTTTTGGTTTTCTGCTTCGGCAGCCCTTCCTGCACTAGCTGGGCGTAGAAGTAGTTTTTACTGCGCATCCGCCTGCAGACCAGCCTTACATATTTTGTCCTACAGGAAAGGGCGTGGGCCTGCACGCCATGCTTGTCTTTTTTGTCGAATAAGCAGGGCAGTTCAAGACCAATCCACTCGATACGGCTTTGCTTTTCGTCTGTGCGGAAACGTATGCCAGCGGCGTTGCTCTTGGATTCAAAACTTAAGAGTTGATGCTTGCCTTTGAACCTTGGTCTGCCTCTTTTATTGAACGCATATTTTTGGACAGCATCAAACGCTCGGGTGGCGATTTTCTGGACAGTATGAACATCCAGGTGATCACCGATGTGGCAGGCGTTCTTTGCCGCGCCAGCATACTTGTGCAAGCTGTATGCTGAAAAACCGAACTTCTCATTCACAGCCTTAAATGCATTGGAACGCAATCCCTTATCCTTATAGGGTATAATGCGTGCCTTTTGATATTGCTTGGATTCCCGCATGAGATCCAGGCGTTTGAGAGATTCGCCGAGACAGGCATTGTAAAGTTGCCGGGCCACGTCCATGCGCATGAGGAGTATCCTCTCCTGAGATGTACTGACCAGAAGAGACAATTCATGGATAAACGATGGTGTTGTTTTCTTCTCCATACAACTCCCTGATTAAACAACTTTCTGGTGTTCAATATACTGTTTGATAACTGCCAACGGCGCCCCACCAACGGTAGAAACAAAGTAGCTGTTGGTCCAAAGTGTTGGAATCCGGGTCCGGAGAACCTTGAATTCTGAACGAAGCAGTTTGGAGCTTCTGCCCTTTATCTGTTTGACTAGACGATGAATGCCATACTGCGGACCAACCTCTACCAGTAAATGTACGTGATCCGGCATTATCTCCATCTCAATAATTTCAGATTTTCTCTCGGAAACCACATCCCTGATAATTGCTTTCAACCGTCCGGCGATACTGCCGGTCAACACGCTCTTTCGGTACTTAGGACACCACACAACATGATATTTACAGCTGTAAACTACATTATTATTGGACTTATACGTCTTTATATCAATCATACAGCATATTATACAGCAAAAAGCTGTATAACACAACTCCTATCCCCATGTCTAAAGCCAGGGGCTTGCGGAGTTGAAAGGCTTTTGGTCAATAGCTCCGAACCTACTAACCGACAGTGGCGACCATCGGAAGTGCCAGTAATTAATCAATCGTTCAGTTTGTAATACAACTATTAAAACAATCATACTCATTCCTCGATAGTCTTATATAAATACCATTGATACGCGCCCACTGCTAAAGCAGTTGGAATTCTCGTGTTATTTTCCTAACTCTTAGCACGTAAATACTGGACCGGCCAGGAAAGATCTACCTGCAAGGCCTTCGCCGCCTGCATAGGCCAGTAGGGATTGCGAAGCAGTTCACGCGCAAGGATTACTACGTCGGCAAGACCCGTGGCAATGATTTGCTCAGCTTGGACAGGTTCGGTGATGAAGCCAACCGTACCTGTAGCAATCCCAACTTCTTTTCGGATTGATGTTGCAAAAGGCGTCTGATATCCAGGCCCAGTAGGAACGACAGCTTGTGGCACTAAGCCGCCACTCGAACAGTCGATAAGATCGATGCCGATATCCTTTAGCTTTCGGCAAAGTACCACGGACTGTGACAAGTCCCAGCCCCCATCTGCCCAGTCAGTAGCCGATATTCGCACGAAAACCGGCAAGTCCGAGGGCCAGATTTCCCGCACCGCGCTGGCGACTCTTAAGGGAAACCGCATGCGATTTTCCAGAATCCCCCCATACTCATCCGTCCTATGATTGGTGAGTGGCGAAAGGAACTCGTGCAGCAAATAACCGTGCGCCATGTGAATCTCAATGGTCTGAAAGCCTGCAACCTTTGCCCTCTTGCCTGCATCTATAAATTGAGTGCAAATCTCATCCAAGTCTGCTGTCGTTGCCTCACGAGGCATGGGGTGGTTAGGTGTAAAAGGTAGTGGGCTCGGAGCGATTGGTTGCCATCCACGCTTCTCCGGTCCCATCGGATCTCCTCCCAGCCAAGGTCGGTCCGTTGAAGCCTTGCGTCCTGCATGGGCAAGCTGGATTCCCGCAACAGCGCCCTGTTCGCGGAGAAATCTTACAATGGGGGTAAATGCCAAGGCATGAACGTCGCTCCAGATACCGCTGTCATTAGGACTTATCCGGCCCTCGGGGCTCACTGCCGTAGCCTCGACCATTACCATCCCCGCGCCACCGATAGCGCGGCTTCCCAGATGGACAAGGTGCCAGTCAGATGGAAGGCCATCGTTGCTCGAATACTGGCACATGGGAGACATAAATATGCGGTTCCGAAAAGTCAACTCACGTAATTTAAAGGCAGAAAATAACCGGCTCATCGTATATTCCTTGTGAAGGTTACCGAACTATCAGAATGTAATTGTGTTAAAAAAGCTAAAGGATATATGGAAAAAGGATGGCAAAAGGGTGAAAACTACTGTTTGAATAGTTCCACCCTTTAACATTTCAACTTTCCTTTCCCGTTAAGGACTTCAGGTTTCTTAATCTTTTAAGTTTAATAACATAGCTATTTTTATTATAGCTCACCCTGGGTAGGAGATACATAACGCATGAAAGTGTTAAAAACTATATTCGAGCAATTAAACATACATAACTATAGGACGGCGCGGAGGAGTATAAAAGAAAAACAGCAAAGGAAGTTTCACAGTTGATTATTCGGGTTTCACATAATAAACCCGATTAATCAGCTAAGTTATAAAACAATTGTGAGCGCAAGAGTTGCTCACCAGCCACTGGTTAGGAACCCCACGCGAGAACCCCACTTGCTTTAGTAGTGAGAGTACGTAGATATATAAGACTGGCTTTCCCGTATGTCGTGTCACTTAGGCCTTATGCAGTACTTTGATCGCCTGTTTGTCGTCGGCCGTCTTGAACACACAACTTGCTGTCTTTCCGGAAGTTGTTGTGGAGTAGACATAGTAGATATTGATGCCGGCATTGGAAATAATCCTGGATATCCTTTCCAGTGCGCCGATCTTGTTTTCCGTTTCCACCGAGATGACCGACGAATCTTGTATATCATCAGCGCCGATTTTATCGAGAGCCTTTTCCGCTTTTGCGAGATCGTCCACGATCAGGGTGAAGGTCGCCTTATGGCGCGCACCGCTAGCTGAATAACCGGTTCCGGTGAGAATGTTCACATTTTTCAATCTCCTTTCGAGTTTTCATGTGTTTGCTCTGTGACGAGAGTACTACAAATTTCATAGTAATGGCAAGAAAAATCTGAATAAAAGGCTCATAGTTCATTGCGGGCTAGCACGATGATCGGAAATACCTGAATGCGCCACGTTAGAGATTGCTCTTTGGCATTTTGGTTCAACAATATCATTACGAACGCTGGTCGATAGAATTCCGATGTCCATTCGCACTTAGCATGACGCGACCAATAAAAAAGCACCTCATGCTGAAGCAACGGGTCGTGCGATGAGGTGCCTATTCTTTTTTGTCTTTGTCGATCTATGAACCTGCAAATGCTCAGGCCTTACAGAATCAGTTGTTTTGCATTCTCAAGGATGAGCTTGGCCATTGTCTTTGCAAAAGCTGAAGGGTCTTTGACCTTAGAACCTTCCAGCAAGAGCGCCTGGTTATACAACATGCTGATATACTCTTTCAGTATTTCTTCCCTGCCGCCTTTGGCGATGAGATCGTTCATGGCCGAAAAAACCTGGTGCCCGGGGTTGATCTCCAGTATTCGCTTCTCCGACGGTACGTCCTGACCCATGGATTTCAAGAGCTTTTCCATTTGCGGATCGAGACCACCTTCATCGGCAACAAGACAGCAGGCCGAGTCCTTGAGCCTGCCTGACAACCGCACATCCTTTACATCGTCCTTCAACTGGTCTTTAATCATCGCGAGAAGTTTCTCAAATTTCTCTTTGGATTTTTCCTTCTCCGTATCGCCGGAAGTATCCAGTCTGATGTCGCCCTTAATGGCCGACTTGATCTTTTTGCCCTTATATTCCTGGAGAGACGACATAATGATATCGTCTATATCATCGGTCATGATCAGAACCTCGTAGCCCTTTTCACGGAACGCCTCCAGATAGGGCGACGACATTACATTTTCTTCAGGTTTGCCAGTAATGTAATAAATCTCGCCTTGCGCAATTGGCATGTTTTTCACATAGTCTTCCAGGGTTGTTAATTTCCCCGCTTCCGTCTTGGTAGAAAGGAACAACAGCAGATCCGCGATCTGCTCTTTTCGGGAAAAATCGAAGTGGATCCCTTCCTTCAACACTCTGCCGAATTCCTTATACAATGCGACATATGAATCGTAAGCATTCTTTTTCATATCCGAAAGCGTATCGAGCACTTTCTTCGTGATGTTCTTTTTGATAATTTCGACGTGTTTATTGGACTGCAGAATCTCGCGCGATATATTTAGCGGAAGGTCTGAAGAGTCTACAACACCTTTGATAAAGCGAAGGTACTCCGGAATGAGCTGCTCACAGTGGTCCATGATCTGAACCCGCTTGACATATAACGTCGGACCGATCTTATAATCCCGGTACAGGATTCCATAGGGGGCTTTTGCGGGTAGGTACAGGAGTGCAGTAAACTCCGACGTCCCCTCAGCGCGATAATGGATCACTTTCGCGGGATCGCCGAAATCGTGGGATATATGCTTGTAAAACTCGTTGTATTCCTCAGTCTTGACTTCTGAAGGGTCCTTGAGCCAGATGGCTTTGCCAGCATTCATGGTCTCTTCTTCAGTGCTCTTGATCTTCTTGTTTTTGTCCTGCGGGTCCTCTTTTTCCCGTTCAACATCCATGACAACGGGATGCTCGATGTAATCGGAGTATTTCCTGATAATGGACCTGATCTCCCATTCGTTCAGGTAATTTTTATCGTCTGCTTTAAGATGAAGAATGACATCGGTCCCCGCCCGATCCTTTTCAGCGTCGTCGATGATGAACGAACCGTCTGCCGTTGATTCCCATTTCTGAGCCTTTTTTGTATTTTCAATCGCCTTTCGAGTAAGAACCGTGACTTTATCGGACACCATGAACGAAGAATAAAAGCCGACGCCGAATTGCCCGATGAGCTCCGGTTTGTCTTTCAGTTCCTTGCTCTGCAGAGCACGCAAATAATCCTTGGTGCCTGAATGGGCTATCGTCCCGAGTTCCGCGATCAACTCATCACGGGTCATACCGATACCATTGTCGCTCACCGTAAGCGTGCCAGCGGCCTTATCGACGATAATCTTTATTTTCCATGCCCCTGAATTCTCCAGAATGTCCTTGTTCGTGAGCGATTCAAACCGAGCCTTGTCGATGGCATCAGATGCATTCGAAATAAGCTCCCGCAGGAATATTTCCTTGTGGGAGTACAAGGAATGGATCATCAGGTCCAGCAATTCTTTTACTTCGGTCTTGAATTCCATTTTCTCAACAGTCATATCTCCACCTCACAATAACTTTGTTAAACAGCAATTATATATACCTGCACCTTGAAACGTTGTCAAGAGGTTTTGAGGAAATTTGGTACACGGGTAAGGGGATAAACAAATCCTCATTGCACCGTGGCGTCTTCATCTTCATTCGTCAGTTCAAACCTGCCCTTTTTTCCTTTTAATTTATGTGTGATAGAATAGACTTTCAATCAGTTCAGCGCTCATATTGGGCCAGATTAAGAGATAATATGCCGTTCGGAACTCTAAATGAATATATAGTTCCATTATCGGTATGCAGGTTTTGGTACACAAATAATATGAATGGAGAACCCATTTTGTGACATGCGGAAGGAGACGAGGAAAAAGCTCTGGCTCAAACCGGACTGTGCAGGGAAGTCTTTTCGACTTCCTCTGCAACCAAGCAAATTATCGTCGACTGATCGCGACTCGTGCTGCCTGCGGCCCCTCTGTTCCCTGTTCCTCGATGAAAGTCACTTCGGTCCCGAATTTCAGATTATAAAAATTAACATCATTGAGCACGCTGTTTTTATGAAAATAGATCTCTCGCTCGTCCGACGTTTTTATAAAGCCGTAATCCGATTCAGGAAATATCCTGACGATACGGCCTATAGGTGGTTCAGTGTGTGCCTTAACAGAACCACGAACTTGTCTGCCATGCTCCTCGATCAGCCTCACTGCGGCGTCGAATGCATCACGGACTGCCACATAGGCGTCGGCGTCCTCCTGGCGACTGACCGCCAGTTCCTTGCCCGGTACGGCGATGTCAATACGAACGCTATAGAGGTTACCCTGATGATGGCGGCGCTGTAGTGCCTCGACTACAACCCTGCAGCTAATGATTCGGTCGTAAAATTTGTCAAGCTTGGACGCCTTTTCGTTGATGCTCGCCTCAATGACCGCAGATTGCTGCATGTTCCGAAACGTAACCTGTAAAGGAATTTTCATGGTTGTACCCCCTTCGCACCATATAATTTACGAATTCACTCCTTCAATTTGAACTTATCATAAGATACTGTAGCTGTCAAATCAGGGCCTGCAATAATAGGGCGCCAGAAGGTGTGCACAATTCAATTGTTTCTAAAACAATAGTCTTTTATCTCACTGTATCTGGTGGCAGCCGAGCAGTGTTACCGGTTATCGTTAAATAATTGTGCCCTTATTTAAATAGTAAGGATCTGATCAGCCTTCTTATCTTTAGAACGATGAACAATCATTGATGATAATACATTTCCCTCTATGCTTCAGACAAATCATAACAATATTTATGAGGACGACCGATCGCCGCTTCATGCTGCAGCCTCAACACCGCCCGTTCGAGGAGCAGGTTTGCACCCGGCCAGGCTGCTAGAGCCTGGCGCGTGTTGAGGACATCGTTCGAAACGTTCTTTGCGAGAAATGCGGAATATAGATCGCACTGCGCATCCACACCACATGCGCAAACGTGTTGCCGCTTTGAGAGGAACTTCTTTTTAACTTCACCGCAGTGGCATGTCTCTGAAAGTTTCGTGCTTTGGGTAGGGAATTCGATTATCTGGCCGCCAGCGTTTTCGGCTTTGCGACGAAGCATCAAAAAAAACATACCTGGAGCGCTTTTTGATACGCTTTTGCCAAATGTTCCTTGAAAGGCTTCGTACGAAAGTTTCTCGGTTTTGATGTTAGTCCCGAGCTTAAGAATCTCAGTGGCAGGCTTTCCATGAGATCGTTTTCTCGTTGCAGCGAGGACCCGCTTAAGCTCGGCCAACACAGCTTAGAGCACGGTATTGAGCGGAGAAGACCACTGCTTTTTGCCGGACTTGATTGTGCCGCTCTCGTTGTAGTTATCCGGATTAGTGGCTCTAAGACTTCTGTCTATCTTGCGCTGCACAACCCTGATTTGTTTGTACGGAACCTCGACTTCCGGGCAGAACTCAACGATCCGGGCATCGGTATCGCCTACGTTAGCGCCTGTCGATGTCTAAACCAACAGTCTCGGTGCCGATCTGGTTCTCTCGCTTGACCTTAGCTGTGCCCTTTAGTACGAGTTGGGCAAACCAGCGGGGATAGCCGCGGATAGTCTTCTTGACCAGCCGGACGTATTTGACTTCATGGCTAAGCGCGTGAGCCTGGACACCGAACTTGTCCTTGTGATCGAAGAGACAGCTGAGGTTAAGACCAGGCCATTCGACATGATCATCGCACCACCGTATTCCGGATGCATTGTTTTTGCCCTCAAGTGACGACATCCAGCCACGGCATTTAAAACGGGGCTTGCCATGCTTGCCAAACTCGTAGTCGGCTACGGCATTGTATGCCCTGGTCGCTAATTTTTGGGCAGTCAGGCTGTCGATATCGTCTCCGATCCAGCAAGAGTTGCGAAGAACGCCGACGTAGTCATGGAGGCTGTATTCGGTATGGTTGGCTTGGTTTCTGGCTGCCTTAAACATCTTGGTGCGCAGCTTGCTTTCTTTTTTCTAATCGCAGTGAGCCATTTTTCAGACTGACGCATCGCAGCAAGACGTTTCAGCGCTTCGCCAAGGCAGGCATTATACAGATGGCGGCCAGCCTCGAGCCGAATAGCAAGCATTCGGTTGTCTTTGCAGGTAGTTACGAGTTGAAACTCATGGATGGAAGAGGGGGTTTTTAATATATTACATGGCATTGTTACGTTAAATATACCATATAGATGAACATTTGTCTAGCAATTGTCGGGAAGGTAAGTTCCCGCATTCATCCCCATGGTTAAAACAAGGAGCTTTCTGCGGATGGTTTGGTAATTACATCTAAAACCCGTGCAAGCTGCAATATGTGCGTATAAAAGTTAGTAGAGCCTTCTCTTAATCCATTCCAAGTGTCTTTGACATGATACCGATTCTAATGGCGCCCCAATGTCGTCCCTTCACGATAATGGGCATGGAAAAATCATTAATCGTTTCCCCCGTGTCCCTCATATAGGTCTGAAGAAGGAAAGGACCGGTATTTTTTGCCAGTGTTATTCCGACCTTATCATTGAACAGCCGCTTGTCTCGCGTATTCAGGAGATCGACTTCATATTTGCCCGTCGGTGGTTTAGAAAACTTACTATTGTGGGCCGGTGCATATCCGTTCTCATCCACGCATAATACATAGATGGACCCCGTGATATCGGTCGAGGCACTATCGTATCCTTGCTTAAGTTCTTTATCAAAGTAACCATCGTAAACAGTATTAAATCTCTGCGGTTTTGAACCTGGTATTAGTTTATAATTGCGGTCAAAAACGTCGATTCCTCTGTCTGAAAGCTCCTCAATTTGCGTCTGGAAGATATCTCGGTATTTTTTAGTTTTATCTATAATCTCCTGAACGAGCCCCGTACCAACCATAAAGGTCGACATGTTCATCTGCATTTCTTCAGCGGTCTGAGACAGATCGGTAGAATATTTTCCTGATTCGTCCATCTGTTTCGTTGTCTCCGTGCTCAGCGTATGTATTCCAGAGACTTTTTCGTTGATGTTTTCGTTGATCTGCGAGAGGTTCCCGATAGACTCTGCGATCCTGGTTAGCTGTGAACTATTATTCTCAAAGTCCTTAAGCATGCTGTCAAACCCGCCGGAAGCCTTTTGCACGACTCCCTTTGTGTTGTTCATGTATTCATTGATCTCCTTGATTTCTGCCAAAGTTTCATGGACCTGTTCGGTCATCTCATTTATCGTGCGAGAAATTTCCTCAGTCGATTTTTTAACCCGCTCGGCAAGCTTTCGCACCTCGTCGGCTACAACGGCGAAGCCTCTTCCCTGCTCGCCGGCCCTGGCCGCCTCGATGGCCGCGTTTAGGGCAAGGAGATTTGTCTGATCTGATATGCCCGTGATTAATGATACGATATCCTTGATGTTTTCTGAATTCTTCTGCAGCGTTGAAACCGTCGTATTGAAGGTTAGAAGTCTTTCGTTGATCCTGTTTATTTCTTCTGTTACTAATTTCAGTTCTTTGAGTGAAGAACGTGCAGTTGTGAGATTTTGCGACGTAGAAGACGATATGGCCTGGGCATTTTGAGATATATCGGTTATAGCTGAGCTTGTCGTGTTGCTGAGATTAAAGATGATATCGGTAAGCTCGCTTTGTTTCTTCGCGCTTTCAGCAGTGCCTTTGATGCGCTTGGCCATTTGTGCGGACCCCGTAGCCACTTTAATCGCCAGGTTCATATTGGCTGCTATCGATAACTTTGGTTTGTCCACGGCTTTGTGCAAATTGTCGGCCAGTGCTCGGATTCGGTCATCGGTTATGGCCACGAGTTCCACTGATTTTGATCCGTTCCGGTTGTAAACATTTACGATACATGTCATTAACTGATTCGAGGGCTTTACGATTTTGATGTAGTAATAAAATATTAAAGCAACAGAAGAGAGCAGAGTCAGACCATATAAATACACGAGAGTTGTCCGCTTCTCATAAGAATAAAAAGCAAAAAAAACAACTACTTGAAATACAAGCAGTGCAAGTGCTGCTACACCTAAATTCCTGCGAAAACACAGCTTGTTATTATATCCCTGTTCTTCCTGTGAAGCCATTGTTCATCTCCTGTTTAGCGTGGTACCCAGTACTAAAAAACGAACTGGGTCGTAACAGCTGAATTAGTCTGAGTATGAATAGCAATTAACTCTGGGATTTAGTGTACATATCGGAATATTAAGAAAAAACTTTAATATATCACAAGCCTTTCAATCTACGCCGATTATTTTAATTATTGTATCTTGAGAGAATGAGGTAGCTTGGAGAAATGTGACCAAGTATGACATGAAATTTAAAGAGCCTAGTGCTCAATTTCTTTTTTTCAACAACTTCGATTCTAATGGCACTTCCGAGAATATACCAATAGCCTGATAACCGGCCGTATTACAAAAAATAGAGGATCTTTCATAAGCAAAATGTTCTCCATAGTTATCGTTATGAAATTTCAAATTAAAGTTCTGCAAGAAAATGCCGACATGCAATGCAAGATCAGGCTCCATCGAAATTTGCAGAGGCTATCGTACAACTTACCTTGTAGGAGATATGGTCATATTTGAGCACTAGCGAGGAGCGAAATGCAATTAAGAGATATCTCAATAAAATGGAAGCTTTCCGCACCAATCATACTTCTTATAATTATTGGCGTGTCGATTTCTACCCTGGTGGCGGGATACAAAACAGAGTCGATAGTTCTCCACGAGGTTGAGCATTCGACACTTACTGCGTATCGAGATACCATCTTAAATGCACTAACCACGATGATGTTGGCAAACAATATTAAGGAGGCCAAAGGACCATTTATCGAACAGATGCAGAACTTTGTTGAGCTGAGCGTGATCCGGTCAGAAAACGTCGACAAAGACTTCGGAAAGGGAGATACGAAAGATTACGCTGCTGATGCTCTTGATAAGGAAGTAATGGAAAATGGTAAAGAACAAATCATCATCGAAGGTGATACAATCCGGGGTGTGTTTCCCTATATAGCAAAGGAAAGATACATGGGCAAAAACTGTCTTTCCTGCCATAACGTAAAAGAGGGAACGGTTTTGGGAGCCATCAGCATGCGAGTTCCGATTAAGGATTCTTTAATCAGGATAAGGACCATGCAGTATCTTTATGGCCTGTTCGGACTGGTTGGGATACTCGCAATGTCGTTAATTGTAGTGGTCTTGGTCAATAAAACTTATGCGCCCATGAAGATCCTATTGGAAAAAGTAAGAAAAGTCGGTGAAGGCTATACAGATACTTCTCTGTCTCTGGAAGGTAAAGATGAGATAGCCCAAATGTCACAAAATGTTGATATGGTCATCAAGCACTTTTCGAAAATGCTTCATACCATCATCACCACCTCTGCCAAAATATTACCTGCTATTGATATTGTCAGATCACAAGCAGAAGCTTCGTCGGAAGGGGCAAAGAAACAAGCAGGCCAAGCGCATTTGATTGCCACAGCAGCTGATGAAATGAATCGTACAATCGCTCACATCGCACAAAGCGCTGCGGACTCAGCTGAAAATTCGACTGATGCCATGGAAATAGCTGAAAGCGGGAAGCAGATAACGATCTTATCAGTAGACACCATAAACGAGGTGAACATCTCCACGGTGAATCTATCAAGTATGGTTGAAAAGTTAAATAAGAGAACATCGGAGATTGGCAATGTCGTGACGGTAATAAAAGGCATAGCGGACCAGACGAATCTCCTGGCCTTGAATGCAGCGATAGAGGCTGCGAGAGCGGGAGAGCAAGGGAGAGGATTTGCCGTTGTAGCGGACGAGGTAAGAAAGCTGGCGGAACGGACTATTCAGGCTACTGCTGAAATCTCAGCAGAAATCAGCACCGTCCAGGCCGAATCAACCAAAACTGCAGCATCAATGGCAGCATCAACTAAGGGAGTAACAAAGGCCACTGGCCATATTAAAAATCTCAACAATGTCCTTGAGACAATCGTCGAATCAATCAAGAAGGTCAGGGACCAAATAAATCAGATTGCGACAGCAGTGGAAGAGCAGTCTGCTACAGCCGCAGAAGTAGCAATGAACATAGAGGCTACCTCAAACATCTCAATGGACATGGAAAAAATGGCAAAGGATGTGACCGGGGAGGTGCAAAACCTTTCGGACATTGCCGCTGAGCTGGGAAGGGCCACCGCTAATATCAAAACATGAAATGATGCGCACTCGAGCCTATGATTTTTATGTGAACGAGGTGTTGAATTCGATTTACTTTTTTATCGCTGCTTTTCACCTTCCCCGCAATCCAGAAGTCCCCTAAAAACTGGGCTGCTGATTTGTTAGGGTTTCACGCGTAGAATCCTAAATTATAACGTTCATGCCTACGTCGCAGATTATATACAACCTATACTTAGTTTGGATGGGGTCTTCATGGTCGGAGTGATAAAGGAGATACCTTACTAGTCACTCGCCTGTGTCAGCAGTTCTATCGACTCCTGGTCTAGTTCCAGCCTTGTCGCGGCTATATGGTCATTCAATTGCTCCAAGCTCGTCACACTGGCAATCGGGGCAGTGACTCCCGGACGTGCTATAAGCCAGGCAAGGGCAACGCTCGATGGAGTAGAATGGTATTGCTTGGCAACCTGATCTAGAGCCTTGAGAATCCGGAACCCACGCTCATTCAGATAGAGTTTAATCCCTTGGCCCCTGACACTCTTAGACAAATCTTTTTCCAACCGGTACTTGCCCGTAAGAAATCCACTTGCCAAAGAATAGTATGTGATCACTCCCAATCCCTGTTCCCGGCAGAGGGGTTCGAGAGATTGTTCATAATCGGCTCGATCATAGAGATTATAGCGGGGCTGCAGGCATTCGTAAGCCGGCAATCCCCGGTCCTTGCTGACTTGCAACGCCATGAAAAGTCTCGATGCACTGAAGTTTGAAGCGCCTATTGCCCGCACCTTTCCCTGCTTGATCAATTCCTCGAATGCACCGAGCGTTTCCTCCAATGGTGTAGCCGGATCGTCGTAATGCGACTGATAAAGATCAATATGATCTATCTGCAGGCGTTTCAGCGAATCTTCAACCGCACGCAGAATATAGGATTTCGAAAGTCCGCGCTTCCTCGGTCCCATTTCACTCCCGACTTTGGTAGCTATGACCACATTGTTTCTGTTTCCACTCTGTTTCAGCCATTTCCCGATGATTGTCTCTGATTCACCACCTTTATTGCCAGCGACCCAGCGGGAATACGAATCTGCAGTATCAATTAGATTAAGTCCAGTTTCTACAAAAGCATCAAATATCTTAAATGCCGTCGGTTCATCAACTGTCCATCCGAAGACATTGCCGCCCAAGGCAAGGGGCGTGATTTCTATACCTGAATTTCCAAGTTTGCGCTTTATCATTGAACACCGTCCCCCCTCACTCGCGAGAGCAGAAAATATCCATATATTTTCATAAGAATTGGCCTGATTACGATGCTATTTCAGCCATGTCTTCTGCCGATTCTTTCTTTGTATGTTCGGCAGCAAGGAACATGTACATTGCAGGCACCACAAACAATGTGAACAGGGTCCCGATAGAAATACCCGTCATGATCACCAAGCCCATACTAAACCGGCCCGCTGCTCCCGCGCCCGACGCGGTAACGAGCGGCAGAACGCCCAGTACCATGGCCGCAGTGGTCATGAGGATCGGCCGAAGCCGGATGGCGGCAGCCATCTCAACGGCCTCCCGTTTTCCTTTCCCCTCGCGCTGCAAATCGTTCGCGAACTGTACGATCAGAATGCCATGTTTGCTGATAAGGCCAATTAGCGTGACAAGACCCACTTCGGTATAGATGTTGAGGCTGGCACCCCCGACGCCCAAGCTGATAAAGATCATGGCCCCACAGATCGACATGGGCACGCTTATCAGAACAGTGAATGGATCACGGAAACTTTCGAACAGTGCCGCCAGCGCGAGGAAAATGATGATAAGTGAGAAGAAAAACGTCACCTCCAATGCCGTTGATTCCTGCACATACTGTCGCGATTGGCCTGCGTAATCAATGCTGTAGCCCTGGGGAAGCACGTCCTTGGAAAGCGCTTTGAGCGTGTCCAACGCTTCGCCTAGCGTCACCCCCGGTTTCATTACTGCCGAGATAGTCGCCGAGTTGAGTTGTTGGAAGTGGTTGAGTGATTCGGGAACGACCGCGGTCTTCAGTTTCGTGATAGTCGAAATGGGGACTGATGCTCCGCTTGGGGTCCTTATGTAGTAGTCCTGCAGCTGCGCAGCATTGAGCCGGTCACTTTGCATCACCTGTGGGATCACCTTGTAGGAACGGCCGGAAAGGCTAAAGTAGTTGACGTAACCGCCGCCCAGCATAGAACCGAGCGCGCCGCCGACGTTACTCATTGTCAGACCGAGTTGACCGGCCTTATCGCGATCGAACTCCAGGTTGGTCTGAGCTTTATCGATTTTAAGATCCGTATCGAGGAACGCGAATTTTCCAGTTGCGTAGGCTTTGCCTATAAGCGCCTGCGATACATCGTTCAGTCTTGCAAAGGGTTCGGTAGTGCCAATTACGAACTGCACCGGCAATCCACGACCCGAACCCGGTAAAGGCGGGTTTTGAAATGCAACAGCGCGCAGGCCTGCTATATTGCCGAGCTTCATCTGCAACTGTGGCTGAAGCTGATCTGCTGTGAGCTTGCGTTCGTCCCAAGGTTTCAGCACCATACCCGCGATGCCCGTATTGAGGCCACTAACACCATCGAACTGAAATACATGGTCCGTTTCCGAAAAGGAATCGAAGGTATCATATACTTGCCGGGTAAAAAGCCGCGTCTGTTCCAGCGAGGCGTTCGGTGCGGCAGTGGCGATGGTAATAAGGATCCCCTGGTCTTCCTGCGGCGCGAGTTCGCTCTTCGACGTCGTGTACAGAAAATAGATGCTAACCAGAATGAGAACAGCAAACACGCCCGTGACCGGCAGGGTGTTGAGTGAATCATGCAATAATCGCTCATAGCCGCTGCGTAGCCGATTGAATTGTCTATCAACCCAAGATGCGAACCGGTTCTGGCTTTCATGCCCATAGGGTTTTAAAAACCGAGAGCACATCATAGGAGACAGCGTGAGCGCGATGATGGCTGACACGGCCACAGCGCCGGCCAGCGTATAGGCAAACTCGGTAAAGAGCGCACCTGTGAGACCTCCCATGAACCCAATCGGTATGTACACCGCGATCAGCACGACAGAGATCGCGACGATCGGACCAGCGAGTTCACGCGCGCCCTGAAGCGAGGCAGGCAGCGGTTTCATTCCTGCCTCCATGTGCCTATGCACGTTCTCCACGACGATGATCGCGTCGTCAACGACGAGGCCGATGGCGAGTACCAACGCAAGCAGCGTCAAGAGGTTGATAGTGTAGCCCAGGACGAGCATGATAAAGAACGCGCCGATGAGAGAGAGCGGCATGGCAATCGTCGGGATGAGCACGGACCTCACGGTGCCGAGGAACAGGAAGATCACGGCTGTCACGATCAGAAGCGCCTCGACCAACGTAAAAATAACCTCTTTTATCGAACTGTTGACGTATTTGGTGGCATCGTATACGATGCGGCCTTGCAGTCCTTCCGGCAATTGCTGTGCAATGGGGGGAAATGCTTTATGTACTCCAGCGACAACCGAAAGCAGGTTCGCCGTCGGGGCCACTTTAATACCGATAAACACGGCGCTCTTGCCGTCGAAGGCAACCGCTGTATCATAATCCTCAGCGCCCAGTGTCACATTGGCGACATCTCCAAGCCGAACAATCGCACCGTTCTGAGACTTAATTACGAGGTTCCGGAACTCTTCCACGGAATGCATGCCGGTGTCCGCATTGAGGTCGACGGTAACCATCTGGCCCTTGGTGCGACCAACGGCTGAAATAAAGTCGTTTGCGGCAAGAGCGTCACTGACGTCGGTGCCGCTCACGCCGTAAGCCGCCATCCGGTCCGGGTCGAGCCACGCCCTCAGCGCGAATAGGCGCTGGCCGAGAATTTCGGCGGTCTGCACACCATCGACGGCCTGCAGCTTGGGCTGGACAACCCGGATCAGATAGTCGGTGATTTTGTTCGTGGGAAGCACAGAACTATAAAACCCCATGTACATGGAATCAATAGTCTCGCCGATGGCGATGGTAATGACCGGCTGCTGCGCGTCCCTTGGAAGTTTGTTTAGAACCGCATTCACCCGCGTATTGATCTCCGTTAAAGCCTTGTTCGGATCGTAGTTCAAGCGCAGGCTCGCCTGGATAGTGCTCACACTAAGCTGGCTCGACGAAGTCAAATAGTCAATGCCACTCGCCTGGGCAATGGAATTTTCGAGCGGCGTTGTAATGAAACCGGCAACCAACGCTGGGTCTGCACCATAATAGGTGGTCTGGACCGTCACCACTGCATTCTGAATCAGCGGATACTGACGAACAGGCAGGAGCCCCATAGACCGTAGACCGAGTACCAGGATTAGCAGGCTAACCACGGTGGCAAGTACCGGACGTCTTATGAATAGATCAGTAAATTTCATAGGAACACCTATGACGATCCATGCTGCACGATTAACAAGAGAGAAAAAAACCGACTTCTTCGTGAATCATAGATCAGACATCGTTTATCGAACTCCCCATCTCTACTGGTCCACCGGTTTCGGTGCTTGCTCATTCTCCGGCTGAACCTGGTTATTAATTATCACCTCGCTGCCATTCCTCAGTTTCAGTTGACCGCTCGTCACTACCATATCGCCTTCTTTGACCTCGGTGAGTATAGCAACCTGGTCGCCGCGGATAGGACCTACGGTGACAAAGCGCTGTTGAACAATCAGACGAGACTTTCCGTCAGCACCCTTCCCGCTTTCTTGGATGACGAAAACAGTATCTCCATACGGATTATAGGTCACGACAGTCTGCGGCAGCGTCAAATAGCGCTGC
Organism: Nitrospirota bacterium; assembly: GCA_963845065.1. GTDB lineage: Bacteria > Nitrospirota > UBA9217 > UBA9217 > UBA9217 > JAJYKN01. The sequence continues at coordinate 1,077,980 of CAWJQQ010000009.1, read as the reverse complement.
GTAACGCCAGCCCGAACTTCAACGGTTGCGTACATTCCCGGCAACAACACGCGTTTCGGGTTGGCGATCGTCGCCTCCGCCTGGAAGTTCCGCGTATCAGGGTCCACTTTCGGATTGACGACCGTGATCTTTCCTGTGAACGTACGGCCGGGGTACGTGTCGGTAGTTACGGTAACGGTCTGTCCAAGCTCGACACGAGAGAGTTCCTGCTGCGGTAGATAAAAATCCACGTAAAGAGGATTCAGGTCCTGAAGTGTAACGATCTTATCACCTGGATTAATATATTGTCCGGGATTGACCGTACTGATACCGAGCCTGCCGCTGAAGGGCGCAAGAATGGTCTTTTTGTCGACTACTGCCTGCTGCGCTGCAACCTGGGCGCGTTTGCTCTTGAGATCTGCCGCTTCGCTGTCCAGCGTTGCCTGACTGACCGCCTGAATCTCGAACTGCTTCTTATCGCGCTCATATATCGTCTTTGCCAGATCTGCCGCAGCTTGATAGGCATGCAGTTGTGCAATATCTGCATCGGCGTTGAGCTCGACCAGGACCTGTCCATCTTTGACTTCCTCGCCGGACTCGAAATGGAGCGAGCGTACGAGCCCCGATATCTCACTGGTCACATCGACGCCACGGACGGCGCGCAGACTTCCGACGGCTTTCACTTGCGGCTGCCACGGTTGGAATTCAGCCTTCATGGCGCTAACCGTCACCGGCGGCATCTTGAAGGACATATATTTTTTCATCATGCTGGCCTTGAAAGCTTTAAAACCGAATAGGCCGCCTAATAGCACACCGACAACTACAATCATAATTACCATTTTCCTTGCCATGAGGCGCTTCTCCTTTTATACATTCAACCAAATGCAGCCAATCTCAGAGATGTTGCAATTAACGGCTATCATTCCTTCCTAGATAATCCTGCTGAACTATCCTTCGTCAATTCAATCCTATTCCACCAGCCGCCACCGAGAGCCTGGAATAGTGCCGCTGTATCGGAGAACCGGGAAGCCTGTGCCTGCACCAAACCGATTTTTGTCTGCTGGTACTCTCGCTCGGCATTGAGCAGCGACAGATAACTCACTGCACCTAGCTGAAACTGTTTCTGCGTGAGTTCTAATAAATCGCGAGCGGAAGCGTCCGCGTCAGCCTGCGCCTTGAGTTCATTAGCGTCGGCTTCAAGCGCGCGCAGCACATCAGCCACGTTCTGGAAGGCCTGCAATATGGTCTGACGATATTGGGCTGCTGCTTGATCAAACACCGCAACAGCAGCACGCCGCTGTGCATTCAGTGCTCCGCCGTGAAACAGCGGTAGTAACAGCCCTCCGCCCAGGCTCCAGACAGCCGTACCGCTTCTGAAAAGAGTTCCCCCTGTAGTTGCCTCCGTACCATAACTGCCGGTCAACGTTAGCTGCGGATATAGATTTGCAGTGGCCACGCCAACCTCAGCATTCGCTGCGTGTAGAAGAGCCTCTGAAGCGCGGATATCCGGGCGCTGCCGCACCAGCGAGGAAGGCAGGCTTACAGGCAGTTCTATGGGCAGTTGCAGTCCGTCTAGAGTAAACTGAGGAAGGTTCACTGCTTCACTAGGCAACCGACCCACAAGCACCGCCAATAGGTGGCGCGTTTGGGCAAGTTCCATTTGCAATGGTGGTAAGGTTGTTCGCGTTTGCGCGAGCTGGGTCTGCTGCGCCAGCACGTCTGTTCGCGCTGCGCCACCCAGCTGGAACTGCTGCTCGACTATCTCGAGCTGTCTGCCCTCAGCGGCTATGATCTCCTGAGTTGCCGACAACTGAGCCCGCAACAGGGCCTCTCTTACTGCCGTCGTTACGATGTTCGATGTGATCGTCAGATAGGCCGCCTCGAGCTGGAAGCGTTGATAATCGACTTGTGAGCGCAAGGCCTCAAGTTCGCGCCGCGCTCCACCGAAAAGATCGAGAGAATAGGAAACACTCACTGATGCATTATAGAGCGTAAAAGGGGGGAAGCTAACTGTGGGCTCTCCGAATTCGGCGCCGGAAATCTTCTCCTTTGAAGCCGTGCCACTAGCGTTCACTGCAGGGTAAAGAGCGGATCCGACAAGAGCGTTCAGATTTTCTTGCGATTGGCGAAGAGTCGCCTCTGCAACAGCGAGAGTCGGATTGTCCGCTAACGCTTGGCGTATCACTTGCTCCAACTCTGCAGAATGAAATAACTTCCACCACTGGCCGGGGATATCCTGTCCCGAGATCAGACGCTGAGATGCGCCTCCTGTCCCGGTTGATGCCGTTGTTTCTTCGGGTAGCGGCTCCGCAGTATATGAACGGGTATTTGGGGCCTCTGGCGGTCTGAAATTGGGTCCTACAGCACAGCTTATCACTGCCGCACTCATAATTGACGCAATAAGGATAATTTTCATCTGCATTAAATTAACCGCATCTATCGATGGTGTCTGTACGTACGTGTTTCGGAGTGCCTGCCAAATTCACTCCATAGTTGTAATAATACCATATTTGTCAACTATTAGATTATTTCTGCGCAAATCTAAGAACAAAGTATCTATACAGAGGCAGGCTAGAAGTCAAGCGCAGACAATTTTTCTTGGCAAAGATATTATGATATGCTGTCGCAGGAACATGGTTTTCTATCATTGTAGTACAACAACGCGGAAAGTGAGGAGTTGAGTATATTTTTAAATGTTAATGTTATAGTTTGTTAGGGTCCCTAGAAGGCAGACCATTCCTTGTGGCCATGGAAAATATTTTTTTTGCTTGTCCGCAAGTTTGTTCCCTTGCCTTACTCAACGGTGCAAAGATGCTCGGCGTTTTTTAGCAAGATAGGCCAAGTGCTTAGATTGATAGAGCCCTCATCAGTCGTCAGAAATTTCTTTTACTAGATTGCTGTGCACAACGCAGGACATGGCTTCGCCGTCCAGCTCGAACTTGCCGCCATTCAGCCGGGTCAGCTCAAAATCACCAAATCGAATTCTTGTTTTCATATTATATTCTTTAAAAAAAATGCGGCCCGAAGGCCGCAGTCCCGAATCAAACCAGGCGAATGCCGCTAAGATCACAGAGGAGAGAGAGGATCAAAGGGCCATATTAAAATCCCCTATCAGGCGAACTGCACGTCTGTGTAGTCGGAGAAAGAGCGCCGACGACAGACACGGAAAGTGATCTCAATTAACGACGACCCCTTCACTTCCGGTGACTCTGTGGTGAATCTGTTTATTCGAGGCATCACGCGATACGAGAGGTTTTGTTCACCCGCGTCTTCTGCTTTACAAAGGCAGAACGTCACTATCCTCCTTATGAGCGTAGCCCACTTTTTTCAGCGCATCTTCGATTTCGTTCAGTGTCGCCGGATCGTCAATAGTCGACGGTATGGTATACTTCTCTCCGTCAGCGATCTTCCGCATAGTGCCCCGCAGAATCTTGCCGGAACGCGTCTTCGGCAGCCGTTTTACGACACACGTTTCCTTGTATCCGGCAATAGGCCCGATGGAGTCTCGGATCATCTTTGCCATATCTTTTTTGATCATCTCTTCACTTGTGTTCACGCCGGCTTTCAGGACGCATAACCCCACGGGAAGCTGTCCCTTGAGATTATCATACACGCCGATGACCGCGCATTCAGCAATGTCTTTGTGAGTGGATACTACCTCTTCCATCTCTCCAGTGGAGAGCCGGTGGCCCGCAACATTGATCACGTCGTCCACCCGTCCCATGATGAAAACGTAGCCATCTTCATCTATGTATCCGCCATCGCTCGTAAAGTAGTAGCCGGGGTATATTTTGAGGTACGATTCGAGGAATTGCTGGTCCTCATTCCAGAGCGTAGTAAGCGTGCCCGGAGGGAGCGGCAGCTTAATGGTAACAAGCCCCGTAACTTTCGGACCGACCTGCTTGCCATTAGTATCCAGTATCGTGACATTGAACCCCGGCACCGGCTTCGTGGAAGATCCTGGTTTGGTCGGATGTACCTCGATGCCTATGCTGTTCGCGGTTATTGGCCAGCCCGTTTCAGTCTGCCACCAATGGTCGATAACCGGTTTTTGCAGAAGATCGTGCGCCCAGTGGTAGGTGTCGGGATCGAGCCGCTCACCCGCGAGGAACAGGCACTTGAAGCCGGAGAGGTCGTACTTTTTGATGAATTCTCCGTTAGGATCTTCTTTTTTAACGGCCCGGAACGCAGTAGGCGCGGTGAACAGCACTTTGACCTTATGCTGGGAAATGACCCGCCAGAACGCCCCGGCATCGGGGGTGCCGACCGGTTTTCCTTCATAAATGATCGTGGTACAGCCGTGGAGGAGCGGAGCATAAACGATATATGAGTGGCCTACAACCCACCCAACGTCAGATGCGGCCCAATAAACGTCGCCGGGTTCGACGTTGTAAATATATTTCATGCTCCACCGGAGCGCTACTGCATGACCGCCGTTGTCTCGGACCACTCCCTTCGGTTTTCCCGTGGTCCCAGAAGTGTAGAGGATATAGAGCGGATCAGTTGCCTTTACCGAAGTGCACTCTGCGGGCTGCGCCTTTGCCATGAGTTCGTCCCAATCCAAGTCGTGTCCCGGATTCATAGAGGCCTTCACGAACTCCCGCTGAAATATAATGTTTTTTTCAGGTTTATGTTTGGCCAGTTCTGTGGCTTTATCAAGCATGGGCTTATATTCCAGTGTCTTCTTTCCTTCGATGGCTCCCGACGCCGTGATTATGATCTTCGGTTTTGCGTCGTCTATCCTGATGGCGAGCTCATGGGGAGCAAATCCTCCGAACACAACAGAATGAACGGCCCCGAGTCGTGCGCATGCCAGCATTGCGATCACTGCCTGTGGGATCATTGGCATGTAAATAATGGCCGTCGTCCCCTTCTGGACGCCCAGTTTCTTCAAGGCACCTGCAAACCGGGAAACCTGATCGAGCAACTCCGTATAGGTGTACTTCCGGATCGTGTTGGTCACCGGGCTATCGTAGATCAGCGCCACCTGTTCACCTCTGCCGGATTTCACGTGCCGGTCGAGTGCGTTGAAGCAGGTGTTCATTTCTCCGCCAGTAAACCATCGATAGAACGGTTTATTCGAATCATCTAGGACTTTGTCCCACTTCTTGGTCCATGTAATCGCTTCCGCAGCCTCACCCCAGAACCCTTCCGGGTCCTTAATGCTTTTCTGAAAAAGCTCTTGATACTTTCCCATAATTAACTTACCTCCTCACATTGTTTGAATGTGCATATTTTTGCTACTGTGATGCCCAAAAAAAAACGATAAGATTGCAAACTCTGATGGTCAGCTTGCTGCTTCTCTATCAATTCGCGTTATGGCCCATCCATCAGTTCTCGAAGAACATATTGCCTGAACCTGCGGAAGAATGGATTGTCCGAGTCATCAAGGTCCTTGTCCCACTTCTCACTCCATGTGATGGCTCCTGCCGCCTCAGTCCGGAACTCCTCTAAGGTATTAATGTCTTTCTGACAGAGATCCTCATCCTTTCCCATATTAGCCTCCTCACATTTGTTTTAATGTGCTCGTTTTTGCTACTCTCCTATCAATAAAACTGGTATGAACGCACACTCTGATGATCAGTTTGCCGTTTCTCTGTCAATTCGAACTATGATTCATCCATAAGCTTGCGGAGTACATACTGCAAAATCCCTCCGTTTTGATAATAGTCAACTTCGATCGGAGTGTCAATCCGCGACAGCAGCTTGATTTCACGGTGAGCGCCCCGCCCGCTTTTGATGATAAGGCTAATTTCCTGTTGAGGCATAAGATTATTCAATCCGACAATATCGAATTCCTCATCTCCAATGAGTTGCAGCGATTGAACGGAATCGTTGCCTTGGAACTGAAGCGGCAAAACACCCATTCCCACGAGGTTGGAGCGGTGGATATGCTCGAAGCTACGCGCGATAACAGCCCGCACTCCCAAAAGTCTGGTCCCTTTGGCCGCCCAATCACGAGATGATCCGGTTCCGTATTCCTCTCCACCGAAAACAACAGTCGGCGTGCCTTGAGCCACATATTTCATTGCGGCATCATAAATCGTCATCCTCTCTCCGGTAGGTTGAAACAGCGTTATGCCGCCTTCCACACGAGTGCCATCTTCCTTCGGTGGCAGCATTAGGTTCTTGATACGTACGTTAGCAAAGGTGCCTCGAATCATAACGTCATGATTACCGCGACGGGTCCCGTAACTCTGGAAATCAGTCTTGGCAACGCCGTTACGCAGCAGATAGCTTCCTGCGGGTGAGGCTTCTTTGATAGATCCTGCAGGACTGATATGATCAGTCGTCAGCGAGTCGCCGAATATGCCGAGCGTCCGGGCTCCGAGAATGTCGTTGACAGAGCCCCGTTGCATGGTGAAATCCATGAAAAAAGGCGGCTCAGCAATGTAGGTGGATTTCGGCCACGGGTAGACTTCGTCCGAAACCATTGATACACTGTTCCATAAAGCGTGGTCTTTGGTCGGATTTGCATAGAGCCGCTGGAATGTGCCGGGGTCAGCAGCGTACTTCATCACTGAAGCCACTTCTGCGTTGCTAGGCCAGATGTCTTTAAGGTAAACGTTGCTCCCGTCCTTTCCAATGCCAACAGGATCATTATCCGGATCCCAGAGCACGGTGCCGGCAATGGCAAACGCTACTACGAGGGGCGGGCTCATCAAGAAGTTCGCACGCAGGTTCGGATGGATCCTTGCCTCGAAGTTACGGTTGCCTGAAAGAACCGCAGCGCAGATGAGGTCGTTCTGCACAATGACCTTCTCGATTCCCTCATCTAGGGGGCCTGAGTTACCGATGCAGGTCGTACAACCGTAGGCTGCTGTATAGAAGCCGAGTTGCTCTAGGGAAGAAAGGAGGCCGACCTTATCCAGATATTCGGTCACGACGCGCGAACCGGGTGCAAGGGACGTTTTAATTTTTTTATTGACCCGAAGTCCCCTCTCCAGCGCTTTTTTCGCAAGTAGGCCCGCAGCAAGCAGCACCGACGGATTAGAGGTATTCGTGCAGGAGGTAATGGCCGCAATAATCACATCTCCATTGCCGATGTCGTCTCCATCTTTTATTTTGAAGCGCCCGGAAATATCCTCCGCTTTCTTGGCAAATCCGCTCTCCGCTGCCGGTTTGACAAATAATTGGGTCATCGTGCTTTTTAATGCAGGAAGTCCAATCCTGTCCTGCGGACGTTTTGGTCCGGCAACGGAAGGCTTGACTGAATAGAGATCAAATGCAATCGTTCGCGAGTAATCTATTTCGCCAGCTTTGGGAATACCGTACATTCCCTGGGCGGTGTAGTATGACCTGCATGCGTCGACATCATTAAGAGTCCGTCCGCTAGTGCGGAAATACTCAATGGTCACATCATCGATCGGGAAGAAGCCCATCGTTGCGCCGTATTCCGGCGACATATTCGCTATTGTGGCCCGGTCAGGCACGCTGAGTGATTCAGTACCTGATCCGAAGAACTCGACAAAAGCGCCAACGACCTTATTTTTTCGCAGCAATTCGGTGATTGTCAGCACGAGATCGGTAGCGGTTACGCCTTCCCGAAGCTTTCCCGTCAGGTTTACCCCCACCACATCAGGCGTAAGGAAGTAGAGCGGTTGGCCCAGCATACCCGCTTCCGCCTCTATCCCTCCCACACCCCAGCCGACCGAGCCGATACCATTGATCATTGTCGTATGGCTGTCAGTGCCAACAAGCGTATCGGGAAAGTAAACATCATTCTTGATATGCACACCACGCGCCAGGTATTCGAGATTAACCTGGTGAACGATGCCTATGCCTGGCGGGATAACTTTAAAGGTATGGAATGTGTTCATTCCCCACTTCAGGAACTCGTACCGTTCCCGGTTGCGCTTGAATTCCATTTCCATATTTTGTTGAAGGGCATCACGGTTTCCGTAGGAGTCGATCTGCACAGAGTGATCCACGACCAGATCGACCGGGACAAGCGGTTCAATGATGCGCGGATTTTTGCCCATCCTGCGCGCCGCGCCGCGCATTGCCGCCAGATCGCACAGGAGGGGCACGCCGGTAAAATCCTGGAGCAGGATGCGTGCAACAACAAAGGGAATTTCCTCAACGCGGCGTGCTTGGGGAGACCAGGCGGCCAGCTGTTTTACGTGGTCTTCCGTTATCTTCTTGCCGTCATAATTTCGCAGCACCGATTCGAGCACGATCCTGATCGAAACCGGCAAATGCGAAATCATGCCGATCCCCGCCTCTTCGAGGGCGGGAAGGGAATGGAACTTCCCTTTTTTGCCCGTACCGGGATCGAAATCTTTTAGAGAATTAAAGGGGTCGCTGGTCACGTAAGCTCCTCAACCGGAATGATCAGTTGTCCGCTTCACGAGGCAGCGGTTGGGTTGTTAGCAATCACGTCAGGTCATGCTGATTGCAACAATTTGGATCCGTTCGAATTGTACTATATCTCGGGATGCATAACAAGTGCCATATTTGGGTGGGTGGGGATGCGCAAACTATAACACGGGTGTATGGTTGTCTCGAACCCAACTCGCTGATCCTCTGGGGATTTTGTCCTTCTGATCGACCCCGCCTGATAATATAGAAACAGTATCACCATGTTCAGTATGAGTGTAGAGAGCAAGAACATGCCTGCAAAAATTTGCAATTATGATATAATTTGCGTGGGCTATTCCAGACTTTGCAATCAGCTTCCGTTAGGAGGATATATTATTTCAACTCAATACGATTTATTCATCTTATCACGGATTCTGGAATGATAATTGCTCTTTATATTCTACTGCATCCGGAGGTATTTCATGGCAATGGTATTTATGTTCCCTGGACAGGGTTCCCAATCCCTCGGTATGGGTGCTGAACTCTTTGAACGATATCCTGACCTGGTCGTTGAGGCGGATGCAGTCCTCGGCTACTCGATCAAGGAACTCTGCCTTGTGAATCCTGACGATAAGCTCAAGCGTACCGACTACACCCAGCCTGCGCTGTACGTCGTCGACAGCCTGAGCTATTTGGATAAGGTCGAGGCCGAGAAGATCAGGCCGGATTTTGTGATCGGCCACAGCCTGGGCGAATATGCCGCCCTGTATGCCGCGGGCGCCTTCGATTTTACCGTCGGCCTTAAGCTGGTCCGGAAGCGCGGCGCACTGATGAACGCAACCACCGGCGGCGGCATGGCAGCCATATTGGGCATGACGGGTGATGCCGTTGCCTCGGCCCTGGCCGAGCTCGGTGCCGGTAGTATTGATGTGGCCAATTTCAATTCTCCGGGCCAGATAGTCATTTCCGGTCCCAAGGCAGATATCGAAGCATTTGCTCCACGGATGAAGGAAAAGGGAGCCCGGCGGGTGGTCATTCTCCCTGTCAGCGGCGCTTTTCATAGTCGTTATATGAAGCCGGCAGCGGAAGAGTTTGAGGCCTTCCTGGCAGGATTCAGCTTTAACAGTTTGAAGATTCCCTGTATTGCCAACTGCAGTGCCCAGCCGTACACGGATGATTCTATTGGATCGAATCTGGTCAAGCAGATCTACAGCAGTGTGAGGTGGGATGAGACGATCAAGGGCCTGCGTGATCAGGGCGCTGACATGTTTATCGAGGTCGGCCCGGGAACGGTACTGAGCGGCCTTGCACGACAGATTAACTAAGTGCATCCGAAAATCTGGAGCACCGATAGATGTATTGCCGACGTATGATTTATTCTGTTAGAATTTAGCGACAATTCTTGTTTTCAGGTCACCGGAATTTCCGGTGAAGAAGGTGGTTCCATGAAAATACATGAATATCAGGCCAAGGAATTATTTCGGAATCATCATATTCCCGTACCTGAGGGATATATTGCAACAAGCCCTGATGACGCCCGTGCAGCGGCTGAAAAGCTTGGCAAGTTCCCTGTTGTAATCAAGGCGCAAATTCATGCGGGCGGCCGCGGCAAGGGCGGCGGTGTTAAACTTGCCTGGACCCTTGATGAGGCGCGGAGCGCGGCAGAGGCCATAATGGGCAGGCCGCTGGTGACGCCCCAGACAGGACCGCAGGGAAAGAAGGTCGGAAAAGTCCTGGTGGAGCAGGGGCTTGATATTGCCCAGGAGCTCTATTTTTCGATCCTTCCGGACCGGTCCACCGCAAAGATCATGATCATTGCCAGCCGGGCCGGGGGAATGAATATCGAGGAAGTCGCGGCCCAACACCCTGAAAAGATCACTAGGGTGTTGATTAATCCTCTCACCGGAATCGAGCCCGGTCATTGCAGGGAAATCGCGTCCGGTCTCAATCTTACCGATTCGCTTGCCGAAAAATTCACCAAGCTGGTTGAAAACCTGTACGGACTTTTTATCGAGGCCGACTGTTCGTTGCTCGAGATCAATCCGCTCGTGATTACCGCCCGCGAAACCCTGGTTGCGCTGGATGCAAAGATGGAAATCGATGACAACGCTCTGTTCCGGCAGAAGGATATTATGAAATTCAGGGATACTGATGAAGAGAATCCCCTTGAACTGGAGGCATCCAAATACAACCTTAATTACATCAACCTCGATGGAAATGTCGGCAATATGGTCAATGGCGCGGGATTGGCCATGGCCACCATGGATCTCATCAAGAGTGCCGGTGCGAAGCCGGCGAACTTTTTGGACGTGGGCGGCGGTGCGAATGCGGAAATGGTCGAGAACGGTTTCCGGATCATTTTGAGCGACAGCAATGTGAAAGGGATTCTGATCAATATTTTCGGCGGGATTCTCCGGTGCGATGTTCTGGCCGAAGGAGTTGTCAAGGCTGCCAGGAAGACTGGAATAAAGGTGCCGGTCGTGATCCGGATGCAGGGGACCAATGTCGAAAAGGGCAGAGAGATCCTCGCTGCATCAGGCCTAAATCTAATTACAGCAGAAAACCTGAACGATGCGGCAGAAAAGATCGCAGAGATCGTCCGTAATTGAATGAGAGTCTTTAGGGAGGCAAGATAAATAATCATGGCAATATTTGCAGATAAAAAAACAAAGCTGCTTGTCCAGGGGATTACCGGGAGAGAAGGCATGTTCCACACCCGGCAGTGCATCGAATACGGTACACAGGTAGTGGCTGGCGTGACCCCCGGGAAGGGCGGACAGACCATGGATGATGTGCCGGTTTTTAATACTGTCCGGGAAGCAGTACATGAAACCGGGGCTAACTGCAGCATGATCTTTGTGCCTCCTGCCTTTGCCGCGAGTGCGATCATGGAAGCGATCGACGGGGATGTTGATCTTATTGTAGCCATTACCGAGGGCATTCCAGTGCTCGACATGATGCGTATCAAGAATTATCTGTCCGGGAAAAAGGTCAGGTTGATCGGGCCGAACTGCCCCGGGATTATAACGCCCAGCCAGTGCAAGATCGGCATCATGCCCGGCTTCATCCACAAGCCAGGCGGGCCGATCGGCGTTGTGTCGCGCTCAGGCACACTAACCTATGAGGTGGTGCATCAGCTGACCACGAAGGGAATCGGCCAGACTACCTGCCTCGGCATCGGAGGCGATCCGGTGAACGGAACGAACTTTATCGATTGTCTCAGGGCCTTTGAAGAGGATCCGGAGACGAAGGGTGTCGTCCTTGTGGGCGAGATAGGAGGCAGTGCAGAGGAAGATGCCGCTGCCTATATCCGGGAAAAAGTGAGCAAACCTGTTGTCGGGTTTGTCGCGGGATTAAGCGCTCCCCCGGGCAGACGCATGGGGCATGCCGGGGCGATAGTCAATGGCAAAAGCGGCACGGCCCAGTCAAAGATTGCAGTCATGAAGGAAGCAGGCATTCATATATGTGATAATCTCGGAAGGTTCGGTGATTTCTGCGCCGGCGTTTTTTGATTTTGTGGAGAAGATCGTTGCGTCTTTTCGAAGCGCCTGTGACACACAGAAAGCTCGCAGGATCTGATCAAATGATTGGTTGATAAAAAATTGCTTTTTAAGCATGGTAGTAAGATAGCACAAGACTCTGACGCCTTGGAGGTACACAATGGAAATACTTAAAATCGACCATCTGGGAATAGCTGTCAACAGTATTGCTGACGGAAAAAACTTTTGGTCCGACGTTCTCGGACTGAGGCTCGAAGGCTCTGAAACGGTAGAAACCCAAAAAGTGACCACAGCATTTTTCCCAGTCGGTGACAGTGAAGTGGAACTTCTTGAGTCAACCTCACCCGATGGACCGGTGGCAAAATTCATTGAAAAGAAAGGCACCGGGTTTCAGCATGTCGCTTTTCGAGTAGCAAATATCGAAGATGCTTTAAATGAACTTAGGGAAAAAGGTATTGAACTCATCGACCAGCAACCGCGAATCGGTGCTGGTGGCGCCAGGATTGCCTTCCTGCACCCCAAGGCCACCGGAGGTGTCCTGGTTGAACTTTGTGAGCGTTGACACACCCTCTGACAAGGAGTAACAAATGGCACAACATCCACAACTACCAAAATGGATAGAAATTGCTGAAAAGCAAATGAAGGGCAAATCCGTAGAGACACTTTCCTGGATGACCCCGGAAGGTATTAAGGTCAAACCTCTATATACCGCCGAAGATCTGGAGGGCATGGAATCAGCTAATACCCTCCCTGGAATGGCTCCGTATGTCCGAGGCCCTATGGCCACCATGTATACCGGGCGACCGTGGACCATTCGTCAGTATGCCGGTTTCTCAACCGCCAAAGAATCGAATGCCTTTTACCATAAGGCGCTGGCCGCCGGGCAAAAAGGTCTGTCGGTCGCCTTCGATTTGGCTACCCACAGGGGCTATGATTCCGACCATCCACGGGTTGCCGGCGATATCGGCAAGGCGGGTGTTGCCATAGATTCCGTTGAAGATATGAAAATTCTTTTCAACGGCATTCCTCTTGACCAGATGTCGGTATCAATGACCATGAATGGTGCGGTTATTCCGATACTCGCCGGGTATATTGTCGCCGCCGAAGAACAGGGTGTTGCCCACGACAAACTGGAAGGCACGATACAAAACGACATCCTCAAAGAGTATCTTACCCGCAACACCTATATCTACCCACCCATCCCATCGATGCGTATTATCTCCGATATCATTGCCTATTGTTCCAAGGAGATGCCCAAATACAATACGATCAGCATCAGCGGCTACCATATGATGGAAGCAGGCGCCAATAGCGTTCTGCAGGCAGCCTTTACCTTAGCTGATGGTGTCGAATATGTGAAAGCGGCATTGAAGAGCGGTATGGATGTTGACACCTTTGCCCCAAGGCTTTCTTTCTTTTTCGGCATCGGCATGAATTTCTTTATGGATATTGCCATGTTGCGAGCAGCCAGATTCCTCTGGTATCGGTTAATGAGCCAGTTTAACCCCAAAGATGCCAAATCTTCCATGCTCCGTACCCACTGCCAGACGTCGGGGTGGAGTCTCACCGAGCAGGATCCGCACAACAACATCATTCGTACCACTCTCGAAGCCATGACCGCTGCGCTTGGCGGTACCCAGTCCCTGCATACCAATTCCTTTGATGAAGCTATCGGTCTGCCAACTGATTTCTCCGCCCGCATTGCCCGCAATACCCAGATCATCATCCAGGAAGAATCGCAGATCTGTCATGTCATTGATCCCCTGGGTGGTTCATACTATCTCGAATCACTGACCAACAGCATCATCAATGAATCTCAAAAAATAATCGATGAAATCGAAGAACTAGGTGGAATGGCCAAAGCCATCGAAAGCGGTATGCCAAAAATGCGTATCGAGGAATCGGCGGCAAGAAAACAGGCTCGTATCGATCAAGGCCTTGATGTGATAGTCGGTGTCAACAAATACAAGATTGCCAACGAGAAAATTGATTTCGAAGTCCGGGAAGTACCGGCTTCCGTTCGCGATGAACAGATTACCCGCATTAAAGAAATCAAGGCCAGCCGCGACAAGGTGGCAGTCGAAAGAGCCCTTGCAGATCTGACCAAAGCCGCGAAAAACGTCGGCAACTTGTTGGAGGCAGCACTACCTGCGGTTCGGGCAAGAGCTACTGTGGGTGAAATTTCTGATGCCATGGAATCGGTGTTTGGCCGCTACGTCGCCACGACCCGTTGTATCTCCGGCGCCTACTCGTCGGAATACATAGGTGACAACAATGCTATCACGGCGATAAAACAACGAACAAATGTGTTCCTTGAAAAACAGGGCCGACGCCCACGCATCCTGGTTACCAAGATGGGTCAGGACGGTCATGATCGCGGCTTCAAGGTTATTGCCAGCGCCTATGCCGACCTCGGCTTCGATGTTGACATCAGCCCGATGTTCCAGACGCCTGAGGAGGCGGCGAAAATGGCTATTGAAAACGACGTCCATGTCGTTGGCGCCTCAACTCTTGCGGCCGGGCACAAGTCGCTTATTCCTGCCCTGATTGAAGAACTGAAAAAAATCGGCGGTGGCGGAATTATCGTTGTTGCCGGGGGTGTTATACCTCCTAGGGATTATGATTTCCTCTATAAAGCCGGCGTAAAGGCCATTTTTGGGCCAGGTACACCTATCCCCGAATCTGCCGATAAAACTCTTGCCTTGCTGGAAAAATATCTTTAATATAATGTATACTTTCCATGACAGACTTTGCGGCCTTTCCTGCCGCAAAGTCTGTCATGGATTTTCACTCTGGTGGGAGGACCAGCCATCTTTAAAACTGTCCAAGATATTTTTTATTTTGCTGCCCCTTTCACCTCGTGCCTTTCTTTCTGTGGCTTTTTTAAGAGAAGCCTATTAGCAGACAATGGCCTACCAACCAGGATCCATGTTCAATGTTAAATGATCCCCAGCACTATGTGACAGGAGTTCTTAATCGTGATCGTCTGACACTCGCCAGGACCATCACCCTTATCGAAAGCACTCTTCCGACCCATCAAGAGCTTGCCCGAACCATAATTGACAGACTTCTTCCTTATACTGGTCACGGCATTCGCATTGGCATAACCGGCGTTCCCGGTGCTGGAAAGAGTACCTATATCGAAAGGTTTGGGACAATGCTCACAGATCTTGGACACCGGGTTGCCGTCCTTGCCATCGACCCAAGCAGCAGCCGCAGCGGCGGCAGTATTCTGGGTGACAAAACTCGCATGAGACGACTGGCGGTTGACCCAAACGCCTTTATTCGCCCGTCCCCATCAAGTGGAACTCTCGGCGGTGTCGGCAGAAAAACCCGAGAAACCATGCTCGTCTGCGAAGCCGCTGGCTATGATGTTGTGATAATCGAAACGGTTGGCGTTGGTCAATCAGAGACCACCGTCGCCTCCATGGTCGATTTTTTTCTGGTGCTGATGATTGCCGGAGCGGGAGACGAACTTCAAGGAATAAAAAAAGGCGTGCTTGAAATGGCTGACGCTATTGTCATCAATAAAGCCGACGGAGACAATCTGTTGCGGGCTGAGATAGCTCAGAAGGAGTATCAGACAGCTTTGCAAATGCTTATGGCCAACAGCCCGAATTGGAGCCCCCCAGTTCTTACCTGCAGCGCTGTTGAAGGCACAGGAATTGATAAAATCTGGGAGACTATCCTGGACCATCGCGAAAAATTGACTATCAGCGGCGAAATGGCGAAAAAAAGAAAAACCCAAGCCCTCGACTGGATGGCCTTTCTTCTTGATGAAGGATTACGACAATGGTTCTACGCCAGCCCCCATGTCCGCGAGGCCTTACCAACGTTAAGAAGAGACGTGGAAGAACAAAAGACTTCGCCGACTGCAGCCGCCGACAGCCTTCTTGCCTTTTTGTATCCCAAAAACGGCAATTGACATCCTCCCCGGCCTCACGGACGGGGATTCCCGAATCAGGCTCTCATACTACTGAGTGCCACTGCTGATTCTGTTTTCGGATGCGGCAGAGATGTTTGCCACGTCCCCGGTTCATGGGCTGATGCTGCTGGCCTGGTATTTCTCCAGGCGAACCGGTTGACCGAAGGCTGTGCCAAACAGCCACTACTCCAGGAGACACCTAGTTGCTCCGGGAGATACTTTTTGAGAATGTTGATTGCTCCGTTCACGTCAGCATGGATTACGGCACCGCAATGCTTGCAAACGTAGAGGCCACGATGCACACGGCTGGCCTTATCCCTTGTGTTGCATACACAGCAGGTCTGGCTCGTGTAGTGCTCCTTTTCTTCTACAACGCGGATGCCTTTGAGCCTGGCTTTGTACGTAAGCATCCTGACGATCCGGTCAAACGGCCATTTATGGAACTGCTGGTTTCCGCTCTTTCCCCAATCTTTGCCTTCTCTGATGTCCTTCAGGTCCCCCACGATGATCGTGGAGACACCGCGAGCTTCTGCATCGCGGACAAGGGATTTGATAAAGCTGTGGAGCAGGTGGGAACGCTGACGAGACCGTTTCTGGTTCAACGCACCTGATTTCCGGGACTTGCTGTTGGTCGTCTTTGACTTTTGCATTTCAAAGTACCGCTCGAGAGCGGCCAACTCACCACCTGACCAAAGGGAGGTGCTTCCATCCGTGCATGCCGTGGCGGCCAGATACTTCATACCCAAGTCAAGTGCCATCGTTTCCACTTCTCCTTTCAATACGGGGAGCGTTATCTTATAGACCAGGTGGACAAACCACATGCCTTTATCATGTACCAGACGGCCTATCTGGACATTGTCCTCGGTAAGACGTGTGCCGTTAGGAATGCGGAGCTTCAGAAAGAGAAATTGTTTGCCGTAGATGTCCTTCGGGATGCTGAGGCGCACCGTGGAGGTACGCTCATTCCACGTGACGGCTCTTTGTTTGAATATCACCGTTGACAGATCGGCTTTTCGCCTGAAACCAGGGGGGTTGGCTTTCTTATCGCCTTTCTTACGGAGCGCAAACCATGATTGATAGGACTGCCGAAGCTCTTCCAGGATTGCCTGAGAGCTCTGGGAGTGCAGCCGGCGATACCAGAGCGGATGCTCTTGTTTAAGAGCGATATCAAGCTCGGGGTAGGTGAGTATTTTCCCCGTGGCCATCCAGACGTTCCTGGTATGCCACACAGCGGTGTTCCAAAGCTTCGTTGCAGAAAAACCGAGCAGCCCGAGCGACAGAGCAGTGCTGTCGTCCGTTACCAATACTTTACCAACGACAGTCATTGTTTGTACATCGGGCTCTTTTGCTCGATCAGTCATAGTAAAAATTATACCAGGCAGGTGAACTTTTGTCAATGTCTGATCAGGGACAGCAATTCCTTGTGTGCTTCGCTACAAGCGCCTTATATCCCCGGCCTGACGGCCGGGGTCTTACGGCGCATTGAGATAAAGGATGGGTGTAGGGTCATTGCTGTCTAAAATAGCCTGAGATCAACCA
The DNA here is from genome assembly GCA_963845065.1 of Nitrospirota bacterium. Taxonomy (GTDB): domain Bacteria; phylum Nitrospirota; class UBA9217; order UBA9217; family UBA9217; genus JAJYKN01. The sequence continues at coordinate 1,060,736 of CAWJQQ010000009.1, read as the reverse complement.
TCCACCACGCTATTGATGCGGATTTTAGACAAGCAAATATGCACTTTCTGAATCAGGTTCCCTTTGGAACTCTCCATAATGCCCGTCATGCTGTCCAAATCAAGAGAAGTCAAAAAATTGAAGCTTCTCTTGCACGTACGATTCCGGCAACACGTCAAAGGGTTTATCCAACCAAGCCCACAATTCCATGGGTAAAGAGATTCATGCGTAATAACGCCACCAAGTTGGAGAGAGACCAGCCAAATTTGGATTGTAATTGCAAATAGCGGAGAATGAGTATTGAGATAAGCGCTGTCCAAATCTGAATCTTCACCGCAATGGCGCTGGTTCCGACAAAGGTCTTAATCTTCAGGTTCTGTTTGAGCGCCTTGAAAAACAATTCGATTTGCCAGCGATCCTTATATATGACGCAGATTATTGTAGCGCCCAACGCCAAATGGTTCGTTAGAAAAACGAAAACCTAATCTTTTTCTGGATCATACAGTTCAATGCGACGAAGCAAAGAGGGACACTTTTCGGCAGCCTTGAGCCCCGTCAAACGGATTACATCGTCCCTGAGGATATTCCTGTTCTCCGGAACTTTCCGTTTCTCCACAACTGCATAGACGGCGTTAGCCTTCATACGAGTCACAAAGAAAACACCCTGCCGGTCCATTTTTCAAATAGTTCGTAATCATTGTAGCCCCGATCATCCACTACGATCGTGCCAGGATCAAACTCCAGTAGATGAGCCACTTTCACGTCGGAAACCTTCCCATCGGTAATGACCGATAGGACGGAAGATAGCCGTCATAGTCCAATACGAGATGAAGCTTTATCGCACCCTTCGTGCGGCGGAACTTCGCCCAGTCATACATCTACAAACACAAATCGATCGTCGAGGAATCAAGGCTCATCAGCTTATTTTTGAACCGAAACTTCTTTTTCCAGAGTTTCTGGTCGCGACACCGCGGCATCAAAGAAAAGAAGACATGCTAATACAGTTCCCAGGGCCGATGCTCATTGGCATAGGCAAGCGTGGAACGGCTCGGCACCGTTATCCCCAAATGTTGCAACTTGCCCTCACAACTCCGCCGTCCACCAGTAATCTCCCTTAACGAGTGCGCTCTTCCTAACTGGCAAAACAACATGGATACGAATTGTCCCCAACACGTAAATCCTTTTGCTCTTCGCTCCGCTTTCGTTTCCTTCACAGCTTTTCCAAAGTCAATGCGTGTAAAAAGAGATAGAATTTGACTAAAGATACTGGTAAAATTATTCATGCTTTCCTCCGGTCTGGGTTTTATTGTTGCTCGCAACGACTATATTACCCAGATCGGATTTTTTTTCAAAACCTATTTTGGACAAGAGTGGTGTAGGGTAGAAAATGCTATTTTAAAGAGCTGGCGTATATAATATAGCTGTTCTGCTCACTGAGTTCCGTTAATAGGACCTTTTCCGGTGAGGTGTTACCATGCAACAGTCTGGACAGGATAATCTGATAAAGCTTGAATCCATGAAAGAGGAGGCTTTTCTTGGGGGAGGTGCAAAGAGAGTCGATGCCCAGCACAGGAAGGGAAAGCTCACCGCGCGGGAGCGTATCGATCTTCTCCTTGATGAGGGTTCATTTGAAGAATTCGATCTTCTGATGGCCGGAAGAGCGGGCCTGAATGCCGGGATCGGTGAGTTTCCAGGAGATGGCGTGATCACCGGACACGGCACCATTGACGGCCGCGAAGTCTTCATTTTCAGCCAGGATTTCACCATCATGGGAGGATCGCTGGGGGAGGCCCATTCTCAGAAGGTCTGCAAGGTAATGGATCATGCCGTGCGAGTCGGTGCGCCCATCATCGGCCTGAATGATTCCGGCGGTGCGCGCATCCAGGAAGGGGTTGAATCGCTAGCAGCGTATGGAGGGATTTTCCATCGCAATGTCCAGGCAAGCGGGGTGGTGCCGCAGATATCGTGCATTATGGGCCCCTGCGCCGGTGGTGCGGTCTACAGCCCTGCCATAACGGATTTTACCTTCATGGTCGAAAACACCTCATACATGTTTGTCACGGGACCCAATGTGGTCAAGACTGTCACCCACCAGGACATCACAGCAGAAGAACTGGGCGGGACGATGGTGCACAGCAAAAAGAGCGGCGTGGCCCATTTCGCATTACCCAATGACATTCTGTGCCTGCGGGAGGTGAGGCGGCTGATCAATTATCTGCCTTCAAACAATCGTCAGCAGGCGCCGATCCTTGATCTGAGGGACCCGGCTGAGCGCACCGACCCAGCATTGGATTATCTGGTCCCGGCAAATCCAAACCAGACCTATGATATGAAGATTCTCATCACCAGCATTCTGGACGGGGCGGAATTTCTGGAGATCCATCCCCATTTTGCACGGAACATCATTGTGGGTTTCGGCCGTCTCGGCGGACAGGCCATCGGTCTCATCGCCAATCAGCCCGCAGTGCTTGCTGGTGTCATTGACGTCCAGGCTTCTGAAAAAGCCGCCCGCTTTGTCCGTTTCTGCGATGCCTTCAATATCCCGCTCGTCTGCCTTGAGGACGTCCCAGGTTTTATGCCTGGTCCGGTGCAGGAGCACGGCGGCATCATTCGGCACGGAGCAAAGCTGCTCTATGCTTTTTCAGAAGCTACGGTGCCGCGGATAACGGTCATTATCCGGAAAGCATATGGCGGCGCATACGTAGTCATGAATTCCAAGCACATCGGCTGCGATATAAATTTTGCCTGGCCCGCAGCGGAAATCGCCGTGCTTGGCCCCAAAGCCGCAGCGCAGATCATTTACCGCAAGGAGATTGACGAGGCCGGCAACCCCGAAGAGATGCTCGCCCGGAAAACAGAAGAATACCGGCAAACGTACGCCAATCCCTTCATGGCAGCCAAGAGAGGATTCATCGACGACGTCATCAATCCGCGTGATACAAGGCACCGGCTGATCCGTAGCCTCCAGTTTCTGGAAAACAAGCAGACAATGCGGCCGCAGAGGAAACACGGGAATATTCCATTGTGATACGTGAGTTGCGATACGCTCTGGAGAGAATAGTGATATTACATTTAAGGGGTCACTATGTTTGAAAAAATTCTTATAGCAAACCGTGGTGAGATTGCAATCCGTATAATCAGGACCTGCAGGAAGCTGAACGTAAAGACTGTGGCTGTATATTCTGATATTGACGCACGCTCACTCTATGTCCGGGAGGCTGACGAGGCTGTTCATATCGGACCATCGCCTTCTTCTTCCTCGTATCTTGTGTATGAAAATATCATCAAGGCTGCGATTGCGCAGGGTTGCCAGGCCATTCATCCGGGTTATGGGTTTCTTTCGGAGAATTCAAAATTTTCCGCAGCTGTGGTCAAGGCGGGGTTGACATTTATCGGGCCTTCAGCGGAGGTAATCGCCGCTCTCGGAGATAAAATTTCCGCCAAAGATATCGCTATGAAAGCGGGGGTGCCGGTGGTGCCCGGTCACAACCGGCCTGTTGTCGAACTTGAAGAAATCAAGGCGATTGCCGCTCAAATCGGGTATCCTGTTCTGCTCAAGCCGGCTGCCGGAGGCGGCGGCCGGGGTATGCGCAAGGTTGCCGGGCCTGATGAACTTGAATCCGCCCTTCAGTCGGCTCAGGACGAGACCCGCAAGGCATTTGGCGACAACAGGATCTTTCTGGAGCGATTTGTCAGCACTCCCCGCCATATTGAGATCCAGATCATTGCTGACCAGCATGGAAACGTCGTCTCTCTTGGAGAACGGGAATGCTCAATCCAGCGGCGCTACCAGAAGGTGATCGAAGAGGCGCCCTCCCCGGTGGTTGATGCGAAACTCAGATCCCGTATGGGCGACATGGCCTGTGCGCTGGCCCGGGAGGCGGGGTATTCCAATGCAGGAACAGTGGAATTCATCCTGGATGATCATGGAAACTTTTTCTTCATGGAAATGAATACAAGGCTTCAGGTGGAGCATCCGGTCACCGAGATGGTTACATCCCTTGACCTCATAGAACTGCAGCTCAGGGTAGCGGCGGGCGAACCTCTGCCGATCGCGCAGGCGGATGTCTCAATCAAAGGCTGGTCCATAGAGGCTAGGATTTGCGCTGAGGATTCTGCCCGAAATTTTCTGCCGTCGACCGGACTGATCACCCGGTATTCAAATCTCAAGGGCAGAAATGTCAGGCTTGACAGCGGTGTAGAGGCCGGCAGTTTCATAAGCGTGTATTACGACTCGCTTCTCTCCAAAGTGATCAGCTGGGGTGAGACGCGGGAAAAAGCCAGAACCACCCTGATCAATGCCCTGAATCGATACCATATCGAGGGCGTGACCACCAATGTGAATTTTGCAAACTCCATTCTCAACCATCCTGCCTTTATCAAAGGAGAGCTTTCAACTGGATTCATTGATGAATATTTTGAGGAAGGCAAGGCCAAAATCGACCCACCGATGGAGCAGCTTTATGCCATGGTCATTGCCGCAACCATCGTTTATCATAACCGCAAGAACCTGGTCCGTGAATCTCTAAAACCCATGGCTGCAAAAGTCGGTCTATCTCACAAGCCGGATCAGAAGCATCGTTATGTGGTCAAAGGCAATAATGATATCTTTGAAGTTGAATTAGTTGGAGAACTTACCTCCTCGGACTGGCGTTTCAAGGTAAACGGCGCGGACTATAGTGTCGTCACACCGGTATTTGAATTCTACAGGCGAATATTGAAACTGTCGATAAACGGCTTGGATCATTACTTCAGTCTTCAATACCGGCAGAATTTCATGTGGGCCGCTTATTGCGGCATTTCCCGAATTTTTGAGTTATACACTCCACGGGAGTGGGAGTTGGCCCAATACATGCCAAAGGAGAAGAAAGACGCTCACGAAAATGAGCTCCTCTCGCCCCTTCCCGGCATGGTGGTAAGTATCCTGGTTAAGAAAGGTGATCGTGTGTACCGCGGCCAGGATCTCGTGGTCATTGAATCCATGAAAATGGAAAGCGGTGTTTCCTCACCCTGCGAAGGGGTTGTGGAAAATGTGACAGCAACTATCGGCAAAGCTGTGGAAACTGATGAGGTCCTCATCACGTTCATAACCTGATCGGTTTATCAATGATCATTGTCCGGTCAAAGCGCAAAAGCAGACGGTTTTTCAAGCGTTGAAGTGTCGAGTTCACGATTTCTAACCCATCTTCTGCAAATTATATAATTAAGTGGGATAGTCGTTATTTACAGCTGACCTACCCGATGTCTAAAGACAGGGGGTTCTAACGGCAATACCGACAGGCTTTTCGGCAACAATACAGACGTTGCCGGCATCGACTATCGTTGATCCGTTTTTAACGGGCAAGCAACTCTGTCTCCGGTTCGTGGTGTTGGCTCTCATGTTGTTAATACCGAAGCTGGCCGGGTGAATTCGGCCATTTGCCGCTTCAAGCTGCACCCTCAACACCGCCCGTTCCAGGAGCAGGTTTGCACCCGGCCAAGCTGCTGCGGCTTGACGCGTGTCGAGGACATTTTCAAAAACATATTTTGCAAGATATGCGGAGTAGAGATCGCGTTGAGTGTTTACCCCGCAGTTACAGTCATGCCATCTGTGGGATAGCGGTTTTTTGGCTACTTCCCCGCAGTGGCATGTCTCTGAAAGCTTCGTGCTCCGGGTAGAAAATTCAGTTACTTTACCGCCAGCGTTTTCGGCTTTGCGGCGAAGCATCGAAATAAACATCCCCGGAGCGCGTCTTGAAATACTTTTACCATAGAGTTTCTGGAATGCTCTGTACGACAGTTTCTCGGTCTTTATGTTGGTTCCGAGCTTAAGAATTTCATTGGCTAACGTGCCATGAGCCCGTTTTCTGGTTTCAGCCAAAACTCGCTGTAGCTCGGCTAGTTCAGCCTTAAGCGCACGGTATTGAGCAGAGAATATCCACCGCTTTTTACCCTTGCCGGCACCAGTCTTAGTCATGCCGTCTTCGTTGTAGTTGTCCGGGTTGGCAGCCCTCAGGCTTCTGGCCATCTTACGCTGAACCACGCGGATTTGTTTGTACGGAATCTCGACTTCCGGACAAAATGCTACGAGCAACGCATCGGTATCGCTAACGATAGCACCCGTGGATGGACCAATATCAAGGCCAACGGTTTCGGTGCCAATCTGGTTCTCACGCTTGATCCTGGCCGTGCCTTTAAGCACGAGTTGGGCGAACCAGCAGGCGTTACCGCAGATGGCTTTCTTCACCAAACGAACATATTTAACATCATGGCTAAGCGCATGTGCCTGAACGCCAAACTTGTCTTTTTTGTCGAAGACACAGGTAAGGCTAAGTCCAGACCATTCAACATGGTCATCGCACCACCGAATACCAGACTTGTTGTTTTTGCCTTCGAGCGAAGACATCCAGCCACGACGCTTGAACCGTGGTTTCCCATGCTTGCCGAACTCGTAGTCAGCAACGGCATCAAACGCCCTGGTCGCTATCTTCTGGGCGGCCAGGCTGTCAATATGGTCTCCGATCCAACACGAATTGCGGAGGCTCCCGACATACTCATGGAGATGGTATTCGGTATATTCAGCCTTGTTTCTGGCTGTCTTAAACATCTTGGTGCGAAGCTTGCTTTTCTTCTTCGTGACCGCCACGAGCCATTTGGGGGATCGGCGCATGGCGGCAAGATGCTTCATCGCTTCACCAAGGCAGGCATTGTACAGATAACGGCCAGCTTCGAGCCGGACATCTAGCGTTCGATTATCCTTTGGAGTCACTACGAGTTGGAACTCGTGTACAAAAGATGGGGTTTTAGGTTTACGTTTACGAGGCATTGGTTGCTCAAATATACCACATAGATATACATTTGTCCAGCAATTGCTGAAAAACAAAGTTCTCGCATTCATCCCCATGGTTAAAACCAGGGGCTTTCTGCGGATAGTTTGGTGACTGCTGAATATGGGATAGCCTTCTTGCCTTTTTGTAAACCCAAAAAAGAAAATAAAGGAAGGGGTTAGGGTAGATAATGCTATTTGTACCAGCTGGCGTATTTAATATAATTGTTCGCTATTCTTTCAATTTCACCAGTAATAAGTTCCTGACTGATATCTTTTACCTTTCTCGCCGGCACACCGGCATAAATCGTTCCCGCCTCTACCCGTGTACCTTCGGTAACTACGGCACCGGCAGCTATGATTGAATTGCTTTCAACGACGCAATCATCCATAACTATCGCCCCCATTCCCACAAGAACATTATCGTGAATAGTGCAGCCATGAACGACGGCATTGTGCCCAACGGAGACGTTATTACCGATCGTGGTCGGCGATTTCTGATAGGTACAATGCACCACAGCTCCATCCTGGATGTTCACTTTGTTACCCATCCGAATAAAGTGAACATCACCCCGAATCACTGCATTGTACCAGATACTGCACTGATCTCCCATCACTACGTCGCCAATAATGACGGAATTCTCGGCCAAGAAACAATCCTTGCCGAACTTCGGGGTATGTCCATTCAACTCTTTTATTAGCATAGAAACTCACCAAGGTTCAAAAACAGGCCCGATTTTACAACCACGAACAACCCCAGGACAAGCAAGGATTAAAGTCTGGGCACATGGCTCTTCAAAGAAAAGATCCTGTACCCCTTGCAGATTTATCCGATAACACAGAGAACGGCGCCTTTTGCAACCGTGTCGCCACTGGCAAACTTGATACCTTGAACCTTCCCATCACAGGGGGCGGCAAGGGCGTTTTCCATCTTCATGGCTTCAAGGACAACAATTGTATCACCTTGCTTTACAGCATCTCCGGCTTTTACCATATACTTGATGATCATCCCGGGCATCGGCGCAAGTAGGGCTGTTTCGTCTACTTGGAGTGCAGGTTCCGGGGCAGGTGCGGGAACCGGGCCCTTCATAGGAGCAGCCGCGACCGGAGGCGGTGCTGCAGCAGCGGCGATTGGTTGGGGAACCGCCACAAGATGTGTGTTGCCCACAGGATCAACCTCGACTGCAAAAAATTCTTCATCAACAAAAACGTTGAAGGTCCTGACTGCCTGTGACTTCGGCGGTTTTTCAACCTTTTTCACCTCAACGAGTTTACCAGCCAAGGCCTTTTTCACAAGTTCATCTCTTTTCTTAACATCCTCTATGGTGATCGGCTTCACACTGGCTGGAGGCTCCGCTTTGCCATACTTCCACTCAAGAAATTTCTTGCCGGTGACTGGAAACATGGCATAAAGGATGAGGTCATCCATATCTGCTGCCAAATCACCAATCTCGGCTTTCGCCTTGGTCAGTTCCGGCTCGAGAACTTCTGCCGGACGACAGGTGATCGGCTTTTCTCCACGGGGGTAGCCTTTCAGGGCCTTTGCCTGCAATTCAGGATTAATAGGCACAGCGGTCTTGCCGTACAATCCGAAGCAGAGATCCTTCACCTGCCCGGTGATCATCCTGTAACGTTCGCCGGGAGTGTCATGCAGAACATTGTTGACGGTCTGCACACCAACTATCTGGCTGGTCGGGGTAACAAGGGGGACCTGGCCGAGGTCTTTGCGCACTCGCGGCAGTTCCATGTACACCTCATCAATTTTATCCAGGGCATCCATTTCCCGTAATTGATTAACCAGGTTCGACAACATGCCGCCCGGAGTCTGATGCAGCAAGACATTGATATCGATAATCGAAACCTTCGAGTCATCGAGGAGGTGCTTATATTTCGGCATCACCTCTTTTTCCAATATATCATTAATTTCTGCTAATTTTTTAATATCAAAGCCGGTATCGCGATTTGTCCCCAAAAGGGCCATAACCAAAGGCTCAACAGCAGCATGCGAAGTCCGGTAAGCATATGGTGTCATACAGGTATCGATAATGTCCACTCCTGCTTCAATGGCCTTGAGGTGCGTCATTGGCGACATGCCTGAGGTAAAATGGCTGTGCAGATGAATGGGTACTTTGACTCCTTTTTTCAGGGCCTTAATGAGTGGATAGGCATCATAGGGAGCCAACAGCCCAGCCATATCCTTGATACAGATGGAATCCGCCCCCATCAACTCCAGGGATTTTGCTCTCTCGGTATAATATTCAAGATTGTAGACTTCTCCGCCAAGCCGCGGCTCGGTGAGGGTGTAACAGATGCAGCCTTGAAAATGTCTGCCACTCTTTTTTATCTGTTTGACCACCGTCTCGAAATTGCGATAATCGTTTAGGGCATCGAAGGTCCTGAAAATATCCATACCGTTTTCCGCCGCGCGCTCAACAAAAGCAACGGCCAGGTCGTCAGCGTAATTTCGATAACCGACCAGGTTCTGCGCCCGCAGCAGCATAGAGAAAGGGGTCTTTTTAATATAGCGCTTCAAAATGCGCAAACGTTCCCAAGGATCTTCGTTGAGAAACCGGTGCATGGTATCGAAGGTGGCTCCACCCCAAGTTTCAATCGCCCAGAACCCGACTTCATCCATCAGTTCAGCTACCGGAATCATATCCTCTGTACGCCCACGGGTGGCGAAAAGGGACTGATGGCCATCACGCAGGGACAGATCCATTATCTTAACAGGATTCATCGCCTTTGTCCGGTCTGCGGAATAGTTCAACGGGGTCATCTTCACTTGATCGCTCATTGTATGTGTCTCCTCTTTCCTCATCATTAACAATTGATGCTATTAAAAACGCGTAAACGCCCTCAGCTGGATTAACTTCCGCATGGCCATCATCTCCTGCCGCCCACTCTGTCCCCACTGGCTGAACTCGAAACTCTGAGGTTTCTTGAGAGGTGCTGGCTGCGCTAGCGCCGCCATAGCTTCCTCCTGTTGAAGATAGAGACTCACGGCAGCCAAGGCGGCAGCCATTTTCTTTCTTTGACCTGTCATCACATCACCCATATTTTGTATTAACTACACAGCCCGGTACCCAAAAACAGCACCATGGGCAGCATAAAAATCCCGAATCATTGTCTTTAAGACCACTATGAGTATCCATATATGGCGTATTCTGTTTCCTCGCCAAGCAGTCTATCTATCTCCGCCTGAACTGCGATGCGTAGAGGATTGTTTACCCAATTGTTCCAGTCTTCCAAGGAACGCCAGGTACCAATCACCATGCACTCATCTTTTTTGTCTATTCTATTAAAGGTTTCTCCTGAGATATAGCCGGGTTGACTGACAGCGAGAGCCCGCAACTTATTAAGGAGGAGTGTCAGTTGAACGACATTATTATCCTGCAACTTTCGTTTAATAAAAATCTTCACTGTCATGAGGATCTCCTTAAGATACTGAGACGTGTTTGCGAATGTTATAGTGGTATATTACCGTGCTTTTTCATCGGATTTGAATCGCGTTTATTCTGGAGCAGCCCCAGCGACATGATTATTCTTGCCCTGGTTTTCGACGGTTCGATAATATCATCGACGTAACCGCGTTGGGCTGCTACGTAGGGATTGGCAACAGCATCCTGGTACTCCTTCTCCTTTTCTGCCAAAAATGCGCTTGGATCCGGAGCTTTTTGGGCATCCTTGCCATACAAAACTCCAACAGCACCTCTTGCCCCCATCACTGCAATTTCAGCGGTGGGCCAGGCATAGTTAATGTCGCCGCGTAAATGTTTGGAGGACATGACGCAATAGGCTCCGCCATACGCTTTTCTTGTAATGACAGTTACCTTGGGAATGGTCGCCTCGGCAAATGCATAGAGAATTTTAGCACCGTTACGTATTACTCCGCCAAACTCCTGAGCAGTTCCCGGCAAGAAGCCAGGAACGTCGACAAAGGTAACAACCGGAATATTGAAACAATCGCAGAACCTGACAAAACGAGCACCCTTTATTGAGGAGTCGATATCGAGGACACCGGAGAGATGGGCCGGCTGGTTGGCAACTATACCGACAGTCATCCCGTTATACCTGGCAAACCCGACTAAGAGATTCGGTGCGAAGTTTTCCTTAACCTCAAAAAAATCATTGTTATCTACTGTTTGAAGGATGACATCTTTCATATCGTAGGCAGCATTGGGATTTTCAGGAATAATCTGGTTGAGTGCGACAACCTCCCGATCAGGCGGATCGGTGCAAGGCACAAGGGGAGGATTTTCCATATTATTCTGGGGCAAAAACGAAAGCAGTCGGCGAACATAGGCGATGGCATCGGCACCTGACCTAGCAGGATAATCAACAACTCCGCTGCGACTGGCATGCATCGCTGCCCCGCCTAAAGTTTCTTCGCTGACATTTTCGTGGGTCACTGATTTGACGACTTTCGGGCCGGTGAGAAACATATACGATTGTTTCTGGACCATGATGACAAAATCGGTGAGGGCGGGCGAATATACCGCTCCACCGGCACAAGGACCAAAAATCGCCGAGATCTGGGGCACTACCCCCGAGGCCATGACATTGCGTTGGAATATCTCCGAATAGCCCGCGAGGCTCTCAATTCCTTCCTGAATACGCGCCCCCCCGGAATCATTCAATCCGACTACCGGAGCGCCGTTTTTCATGGCAAGATCCATTATCTTACAGATTTTTTCCGCAAAGGTTTCTGACAGGGAGCCACCGAGTACGGTAAAATCCTGGGCAAAAACATAGACAGTACGGCCATCGACAGTACCGTGCCCGGTTACTACACCGTCTCCCAGGAAGACCTGCTTATCCATGCCGAAATCCCTGCATCTATGGGTCTTGAACATATCGAATTCCTCGAAAGAGCCCTTGTCTAAAAGCAGATCAATACGCTCCCTGGCGGTTATAAGGCCTTTTTCATGATGTTTATCGATTCTTTGTTGGCCACCGCCCAAACGGGCTTCTTCCCTGAGTTTTCTCAGATGTTCCAGTTGGTCATCGATCTTCATAGTATCTCCTTGGAAGAAATACCTTCAGGTCCGGCTCGGACGGCAGGCCGCCGTGGATGAGCAGAAAGGCGACTTCTTCAAACGTTGACTGCCGTGCGAGCTCAACGATGTCATAGCCCCGGTAATGAAGGTCGTTCCCGGTACGCTCCACAGTGCATACAGCGGTGTTGCCTGCCATAACGCCGGAAAGTGCGACTGATTTCTTTACTTTGGTCGATATTACCTCTGTCTCTGCGCTCGTGATTGTTCCTCCTTTGAAAAGATCGCATCAAGCTTCTGCTCGAAAGCATGGTAGTCAAGATAATCATAGAGTTCCGCACGGGTCTGCATCAGGCTGATCACATTCTTCTGGGATTCCTCCTTGCGGATCGTGCCATAGACCATAAGTGCTGCCTTGCTCATCGCTCTGAACGCGGAAAGAGGGTAGAGGATGAGGGAAACGTCGGCGCCGCGCAGTTCTTCCACGGTATAGAGGGGAGTGGAGCCGAACTCGGTGATATTGGCGAGGATCGGGACCTTTACGGCCTTGGCGAATTTCTTATACATGGAAAGATCGGCGATCGCCTCGGGAAAGATCATGTCTGCGCCGGCCTCAACGCAGGCGCAAGCCCGGTCTATCGCGGCGTCAAGCCCCTCGACGGCAAGGGCATCGGTCCGTGCCATGATGACGAAGTCTGAATCGGTCTTTGCATCAACGGCGGCCTTGATCCGGTCCACCATCTCATCCTCGCTGACAATGGCCTTGCCGGGACGATGGCCGCACTGCTTGGCCTGGACCTGGTCCTCGATATGCACTGCCGCCGCTCCGAGCTTGATCATGGACCTGATCGTGCGGGCGATATTGAACGCGCCTCCCCATCCTGTATCGATGTCAACCAGAACCGGCAGATTGGTAGTATCGGTGATGCGGCGGACGTCGGTCAGCACATCTTCCATCGTGGTGATGCCGAGGTCGGGAACTCCCAACGACCCGGAGGCAACGCCGCCTCCCGAAACATACAGAGCCTTGAAACCCGAGCGCTCAGCCAGACGCGCCGCATAAGCATTGATCGCGCCTACGACCTGGAGCGGCTTTTCTTCGCGCACAGCAGCCCGGAAACGGGCACCCGGAGAGATCGGTCTTGTCATGAGGTAATCTTTCTCGGAGCGATTAGAGAGCTCCACTTCAATCACATATGAATACTATAAGAGCAAAACCTGCGCCAATATTAAAGTGATTCAAGTTATGTTATGAAATTTATGTAACTATATTAATTTAAACAAGATAAAACAGATGAAGGCATATATTTGAGCTATATGCAAACATGTTATAGCGCAATAATATGCAGTATTTGAAAAATAATGCAGGCATGATGCTGCATCACTTGGTTGTCACAATACGGTACCTCTTGATTTTGTAATAGAAATTTCTCAGTGCAACGTTCAGAAGCTTAGCAGCCTTCTCCCGATTTCCTCCTGTCTCCGTAAGAGCTCGCGTGATCGCAGCGCGTTCCGCATCGGCGACAATGTCCGCGAGAGGGCGCACGACCGATGTTTGCTCCAGGGCAAGGAACGCCTCATTTATTTTTTCACACGCCAATAGCGGCAGATGCTGTGTGTCGATCACTCTCTCCTGGGGCCGCATGTTTATCATTGCCCTGCCAAGGACGTTCTCAAGTTCCCTGACATTGCCGGGCCATGGATATTTCATCAATTCTGCAACGGCTTCGGGCGCCATACCCATAACTTGCCTTCCGAATTCCTGGTTCAGACGGACAATGATATGTTCGACAAGCCGCGGGACATCCTCCTCGCGCGTTCGGAGCGGCGGGATGGCGATGGGCAGGACGTTCAGGCGGTAGTAAAGGTCGCCTTTGAATGTGCCGTCCTTCACTTTTTGTTCAAGGTTCGCATTGGTCGCAGCGATCACTCTGACGTCGACAGAGAAAGGCACTGTACTGCCGACGCGAACGATCTCACGCTCTTGCAACACCCGAAGTAATTTGCGTTGGAGCGAGAGGCTGATTTCTCCGATTTCGTCAAGAAAGATGGTGCCGCCGCTCGCCTCCTCAAAGAGGCCCTTCTTGCCTCTTTTTAAAGCGCCGGTAAAGGCCCCTTCAACGTATCCGAACAGTTCGCTCTCAAGCAGGTTCTCGGAAAGCGCCGCACAATTGACCCGGACGAACTGCCCTTGCTGTCGCGTGCTCGCATTGTGGATTGCATGGGCAAAGAGCTCTTTGCCGGTCCCGCTCTCGCCTCGCAACAACACTGTGGCCGGCGTCTCAGCGGCCCTTCGTGCCTGATCTTTTGCGGCCACCATGGCAGGGCTCGTACCGATGATGTCGCCCCAGGTATAACGTGCCTTGAGGTGACGGATCAGCTTCCGCGCCTGGGCCAATTCCTCATTCAGTCCCATGATCTCGGAAATGTCATGAATCACTCCGACGCTTCCCTTGATCTGGCCGTCGATGAATATGGGGGCAACGTTGACGATAACTTCTTTTTTAGCGGGCCCCACTTTCATCCGGACGTTGCGAACGGGTTGGCCGCTTCGCAGCACTTTCAAGTGCATGCTCTCACCTTCAGCAATGTCCACGGTCACGGGCTTATTCAGCACGGCTTCCTTGGTGAGTCCGGTGAGGCGCGTATACGCAGGATTTACGATCTTGTTGTTTCCATGCTCATCAGCCACAGAGATGGCGTCTGCCGTGGATTCGATCACAGCTTCGAGAAGGCTTTGTACGTTCCAGAGGCCGGTCACTTTGTCCGTAAGGGCCCGTATCTCCGTAATATCGCGGAAAACTGCCACAGCTCCGATGATCTCGCCCTCTTCGTCTCTTACCGGCACGCGGTTCGTTATAATGACAACATCGTTCAGGCGCTGTTCCTTATTTATTTCGGGCTTGCCATCGCGCAGGACGACGTGTAGACGGGTATTCGGGATGACTTCGACGGCAGCACGATTGAGAACGGTTTCCGCCTTCAGGCCGGTAATCCGTTCAGCTGCTTTGTTAAAGAGCGTTACAATACCTGATTTGTTAATGGCGATCATGCCATCATGGGTTGAATCGAGAATGATGTCCAGTTCGTGTGTCGTAATCGCATTCATATTCCATCCCTGTTCTGAAATTGTACTTCAAATATCCTCATTAAGCAAGACTGAGCCTCCCCTAGCTTAAAGACCAGGGGTTATAAAATAACAAAACTCAATTGCTTTTCCGGGCTCTCACGGCGAACATATTCCAGCCGCTACAACCTCCCGGATTTCGGTTTTGATATAGTCTTTTTTCATAGACAATCTACTCTGTATCCGACCGAGACCGAAACTTTAGTAATCAGGCAGCAACGCCGGCACTGAGAGGTGAGAATCAGCATGAACATGCTTGGCATCAACGCACTCTCGCCCGCAATGAATTGCCCACCACACTAAGGGAACTCAGTGTCATCGCCCCGGCAGCCATAATGGGGTGAAGCACGCCAGCTATGGCCAGGGGAATGGCCACGGCATTGTAAAAAAATGCCCAGAACAGATTTTGCCGGATAATGGATAAAGTTTTTTTTGCCAGCTTAAGGGCTTTGGGCACGAGGCGCAGGTCGCTCCGCATCAGTACCATGTCCGCGCTTTCCAGGGCGATATCCGTTGCCCTGCCCATGGCGATGCCGACCTCGGCTTCAACGAGTGCAGGCGCATCGTTGATACCATCTCCAATCATGGCACAGCGTTTTCCCGCGGTTCGCATCTTCCTGATTTCTTCCGCCTTCTGTACCGGAGATCGTTTCGCCTGGACCCTTACGATACCCACGGATTTCGCGACAGCTTCCGCGGTCGCGACAGCGTCACCTGTAATCATGACAATTTCGAAGCCTCTTCGTTTCAGGATCTTCATGGTATCGGCGGCCTCGCTTCTGGGCTGATCGGAGACAGCGAAGATCCCAGCCGCCTCTCCGCCATATGAAAGGTATACAACCGTGGTACCGCCGGCTTCCCAGGATGTGGCAATGGCAACCTCCCCATCTTTCAGGCTCCTTCCGATCCCTTCGCTCTCGATAAACTCCCTGCTACCGAGAAAAGCCTCTCTTCCACCAATCAAACCCCGGATGCCTTTGCCCGGCCATGCGGAAAATGCCGACACCTCTTCGTAGACATAGGATCCTTCGGCAGCCGTTATCGCCTTCCCTATTGAATGCTCGGAAAAACGTTCAAGAGATGCAGCAATGCGGAGCGCCTCGGCGTCAGTTCTGCCGATTCCGTGAAATGCTTCAAGGGACGGTTTTCCTTCGGTGATAGTCCCGGTCTTGTCGAACACAACTGTATCGATGTTTTTCGCCCGCTCAATTACATCGCCGCCTTTCATCAGAATCCCCCGGGAAGCACCATAGGTCGTTCCAATCAGGATTGCGAGGGGCGTTGCTAGCCCGAGTGCACAGGGGCAGGCGATAACCAGCACGGAGACTGAATTCATCACTGCAATGGAAACCGGACTCCCTCTGAAAATCCAGTATCCCGCTGTAAGGACGCTGAGAAACAGAACAATGGGAACGAAAACAGACACTACCCGGTCGGCCAAAGCCTGAACCGGCGCGCGCCTGGTCTGTGCATCCTCGACGGCCTTGATGATCCTCGCCAACACCGTGTTATTGCCGATCCTTGTTACTTCATAAACAAAACGGCCATACAGATTCACCGTTCCACTCAATACTTCCGCGCCGGGGTATTTAGCAACTGGCAAAGACTCGCCGGTCAACATAGCTTCATCTATTTCGGACTGGCCTTCCCGCACGAATCCGTCGAGGGGAATCTTTTCACCCGGGATTACTTCGATAAGATCACCCGGCCGAAGGGAGGATACGGAGACCATTCGCCGCTCGGCAGATAACACTTTACCGTCTTCATCGTTCCCCTCTGCCCTCGGGACCAGTTTTCGCGCTTCCACGGGGGCAAGTGACAGGATCTGAATGATGGCCTCCGAAGCCCTTCGCTTGGCCCCGGACTCAATGTATCTTCCTAGCAGGATCAGGGTGATGATCATAACGGCGGTGTCGAAATAGACCTCTCCACCAACGGCCATCTGGTAAATACTGTACAGATAGGCTGCTCCCGCACCCGCGGCAATGAGGAAATCCATGTTAAGAGTGGCGTTACGCAGCCCCCGGACCGCGCCGGTCAGAAAGGGCCATCCCGAGTAAAATATCACCGGCGTTGTCAACAGAAGCGAGATAACGTTAAAAATATTTTTTATCTTCGCGTCCATGCCCTGGAAGTAGCCAGCGTAGAGCGCAACGGAGAAGATCATGAGCTGTATAGACAGGAATCCGGCCGTTCCGAACCGGAGGAGCATGTCCCGCTGCATTTTTCGCTGCTCCTCGTCGAATGCCGTTGCAACGAATGGTTTAGGAGTATACCCGATCGAGGTAATCCGGGCCAGGATCGTCTGGATTGCCGTTATCCCAGGGTTCCAGCGGATCCGAGCCCGGTGAGTGGCGTAGTTAACCTGGGCGAAGGTTACACCGGCAGTTTTCATAAGTATCCGTTCGTTGAGCCATACGCAGGAAGCGCATCGTATTCCGTTCAGTACAATGTCGGTTTCGAGTTCGCTCCCCGCAGAGCGGATATTCGGCGTGAAGGCGGCGAGGTCAACCGATGCGGCGGAGACTGGCCCGGGAGTCCATTCCTTCCGGCGTTTGTAGAAATCTTCGAGTCCTTCGCTGTTGATCAGCAGGTACACTCCCTGGCAGCCGTGGCAGCAGAAGACTTTCTTAACTCCGTTGACTTCGTCATTCACTGCCTCCCTCTCAGGAAATTGGAGAAGGCAGTGATCACATTTCACCATACAACCGTATTCCCTTCAAGATATAATAAAACCCCATGACCGTTATCGCAACTCCGCCTGACTTCTGCATCCAGACCCTCATGCGGGACCCGAAATATGCCACTGTTATGCTGAACAGCGCCAGGGCAGGAACCGTGCCTGTGCCAAAAAATAACATGGTTAGCATGCCCCCCACCGGAGAACCAGTTCCGGCCGCGGCGATGAAGGCTGTGTAGGAGAGACCGCAGGGCATAAGTCCCAGGACAAGACCGAGGGGATAATATCTCCAACGGGAAGAGAGACTGAACATTTTTTTTGCCATGATCACTACCAGCGAGTTGTGACGTTCGAGCCAACCTGTTCCCCTAACAACTCCCATGATGCCAAGTCCCATGATGACCATGACAATGCCGGCTCCTAACATTACCCCGTTCTGGATTCCCACCATTTTGCTCGCGACATTGACAAAGGAAGCGGAGAACCCCATGATTGCGCCCACAATCCCGTAGGTCGTCAGGCGTCCTATATTGTAGAGTGCCTGGTTTATGAAACGTATACGAAAGTTATGAAAGCCTCCAACGGAGGTGGATTGCAGCGAGGAGGATGCAACAAGGGGTCCGCACATGCCTATACAATGGCCGAACCCGCCTAAAAACCCGGTGGCTAAAGCAAGAAGATAGCCAGCGTTCATCGCTATGGAACCTCGAAAATATAGTTCACAACCGATTTTCTGCCGGCACGATCGATGGCAACCGAGGCTTTCCAGATCTTCTTTCCACTAGGGCAGCGAATGATGACACCGTTGCCTTCGTAAATTCCTTCATTAAGATGGGTTAACCTTATAATATTTTGTCCCATGAACATACCGGGCATCGAAAGATTGATTAAGACAGAAGCATCCGTAACAGGCCTACCTTTATTCGAGATGGTTGTTCTAAAGAGCAAACTGCGCATGGCCTTAAGTGGCTTGGGGGTGATATCGACAGCCACGGAGAGATCATCCACCGTCTTGATGCAGGGACCGGTATTCATCATGCAATCCGTCTCTATGTCTTGCTGACCAAATGCCTTAGCACGGCGAACGTCGACGCAGAACAGCGCCAGTGCCAGAGCCATAAACAGCATCACGTTCTTCATAAGGCAATCTTACCGGTTTACCGATGAATGGTCAATATACAATTTTTTCGCGTCATCATGCGAAGAATTCGCACGTTAGGGCCAATCACGAGATCTCCTCGTTTGCCGACTTGATGTTGTAAAATCATAGGGTGGACCTCACTCGGCGACAGATTTCTAGCCTAAACAAGCTTAACAATTGACAGAAAAATATTTGTACGGTAAACTGTTGGCTCGTTCCTGGGGCGGCAATAGGCTTTACAGGAATTCGATCCGAAGAATTGGATATCTCTTATCTGCGAGGGCTTAATGGAAACTGCTTTAACGAAACGGAATACGATCATTTTCGTGGGTCTCCTGATCCTGTGGAAAATATACCTGTCGGCAACGTTGCAGCTTCATCCCGATGAAGCGTACTACTGGACGTGGTCGCGGCATCTTGATTTTGGATATTTCGATCACGCGCCTCTTATCGCCTATGCAATAAGGCTCACGACGCTTTTTTCGCAGCAGGAATTGTGGGTACGATTTACTGGGATCCTGGCGACTCTCGCCACTAGCGTTATGGCATGGGTCCTCACCATGCAACTGTTTCACGACAGTAAAATCGCCTCAGCAAGCGTTATTACGTTGAACGTATTGCCGATTACCCTCGCAGGTACTTTATTGATTACCCCTGATGTTCCTGCACTTCTCTTTTGGGGTCTTACAATATTTTATTACTGGCAAGTAGTGGCCACCGGGAAAGTACGGTATTGGTATTTCATGGGTATCGCATTCGGCCTGTCGCTCTTATCAAAATATACCGGTGTTCTCCTAGCCCCCTGTCTGTTCCTCTTTATGCTCGTTACCGATGAGCGGAGGTGGTTTAAAACAATACACCCCTACGCGGCTTTCGTATTGGGATGCGCCTTCTTCCTTCCAGTCCTTTATTGGAACAGCAAGCATCAATGGATATCATTTGCTTATCAACTGGGGCATGGCCTTGGCGGGGCGAATTATTCGTTCGGCAATGTATTTACCTACATGGGTGGGCAAATGCTTGTAGCAAGCCCGTTTATTTGGCTCCTCGGAGCGTACGCTTCAACCCTATATCTATTCCAAAAAAACAAGGAGAAACTGTTTCTCAGTCTCACCTCGTTTTCAATAATTCTCTTTTTTGCTTATTCTTCTCTAAAAAACGTCGCTCAGGCCAACTGGCCGATGTGTGCCTATTTCACGTTCAGCATACTTGTCAGCCATTATCTCTTCAATGGAGCAAAATTCAAAAAGCGTCTCTGGGTTGGCGCCGTTCTGTTCAGCTTTATTCTCTGTCTTACTGCCATGCTGCATGCCAGGTTCAACATCCTACCACTTGAAAAAATATCGAAGAGTGCGGCAGAAGCAGATGCCACCCAGTGGTTCTATGGATGGAGGGAACTCGGAGAGCATCTGGCAAAAGACCCGTCTGTAAAATTTACCATAGCGGAATCGCACCAAGTAGGCGCAGAGATCAGTTATTATACAAAGGAAAGAATTTTCGCCTATGTCGATTATAATAATACGAAGGCAAACCAGTTCAATCTATGGGCGTTTCCGGAAGAGTTAAAAGATAAAAAAGGCGTTGCTGTTTTCCTGGAAGGGCACAGTGTTCTTCCCTACTCGAAATATTTCAAGGCTGTAGGAGGTATGGATTCTTTCTCGGTCAAAAGGGATAATTTTGTAATACGCACATACCATATTGTTTACGGCACAGGGTATATCTATCCACCGGCGCCGAATCTCTAGCTGTCAGACACAAAAGAAATTTAATGTCGTTTGAAATTAAAAACAGAATCATGTTAGCATTTCGCGAAGTTTCAGGATTCAAGGAGAACAAAATAAAGTGGCTTCCTTGAGATGTGCGATTGCTTAGAACGGAATATGCAACTTCATCATTGGCGATAATTTTGTGGAGAAGGCTAGGCACTCTCGATAAAAATAGATGCCGGGTCTTCGAGATAGTTGAGGAGTCTTGTCAGAAATTTTGCCGCACTTGCGCCATCGTTCACCCTATGGTCGAATGTGAGCGATAGAGGAAGAATTTTGCGAACTTTGATCTGGCCTCCCTTGACCCAGGGTTTGTCGGTGATTTTCCCAGTCCCTAGGATCGCTACATCGGGATAGTTGATAATCGGCGTTGCAAAGGTTGATCCGTACGTACCGTAATTGGTTACCGTAAAAGTGCTGCCACGAAGGTCCTCAAGCTTGATCGTCCGCTCCCGGGCTTGTTTGCTCAAAATCTGGAGCTCCGTTGCAAGCTCGCGGATAGTCTTCTTCTCGACGTTTTTCACCACAGTTACAATGAGTCCATCTGCTGTATCCACGGCAACTCCTATATTGAAGTAATTTTTGAGTAAGATCTCCTCGCGTTCCTCATCAACAGAGGCGTTGAACGTGCGGAACTCCATAAGCGTATGTTGAATGGCCTTCATGAAAAAAGGGACAAAGGTCAGGTGCACTCCTTTGTCTTCAAGCGCCTTCTTTTCACGCACTCGTAGATCCCAGAGGTCGGTTATGTCCGCCTCGTCTGTTTCCGTTACGAACGCCGTTGTCTTCTGAGCTAGGACAAGATTTTTCGCTATCGTCTTTCTCAATCCCTTGATCGCCACTCTTTCGAATGGTCCATATCGGTCTTCTGCCTTCAAGGGAAGCTTCGTTGCCTTAAGAACGTCCTCTTGCGAAATGCTTCCTCCCGGTCCCGTACCTTTAATCTTGTCGAGAGCGACACCCTGCTTTTTTGCAAACGCCCTGACAGCGGGCACGGCGAGGACATCGGTTTCCTCCTGGCCCGAAAGTTGACCTTCAACTGAAGCCAATTTCGGCCACGCTGCCGCAGGCTTCACTTCGTCCTCTGCTTCGGGTAGTTCGCCAACCACGGACACGGATTTCGGCCGCTCCTCGTCCTTATGCCGCTCTTTTGCAGGCTGTTCCCCAATTTTCTCGCCAGTTTCTCCGATGACTATTAGTACTTCACCCACTTTTACTGTGTCGCCTTCTGCCTTGGTGATCTGAAGGACCGTCCCCCCTTTGGGTGACGGTACCTCCACGACGGCCTTGTCCGTCTCGATCTCAAGGACTGCCTGGTGCTCTTCGATAGTCGAACCTTCCTTGACAAGCCATTTTCTGATTTCACCTTCTGCAATACCTTCTCCCAAATCGGGCAGAACAAAGTTGAATGCCATGGTTAAGGTCCTCTGTCTTGATTGATAAGAAGCATTTAAAACTATAGTTTGCTTCGCCGTACAATGTAAAAAACAACACTTTTCTAACTTTGCGATAGTGAATCAAGCATTTGGTTAATGACTCTAATCAGGTTTAAGAGCCCCACGCGAGAAGCCCGACATGCTATAGCAGTGGGAGGACGTCAATACTGCAATGTCGACTCGATGGCCTTTCGAATCCTTGTCACACTCGGCAGATAATAGTCCTCGAGCTTGGGCAACGGCAGGACGACATCATACGACGTTACCCGGAGGATAGGCGCTTTGAGATGGAGCATGGCAAGCTCAGCAATCGTTGCCGAAAGCTCCGCTCCCAAACCGCAGTTCGATGGCGCTTCGTGAACGATCACAACCCGTCCCGTTTTCTTTACCGACTGAAGCACGGTCTCCTCGTCAAAGGGGGAAAGGGTCATGAGATCAATCACCTCGGCATTGATTCCCTCCACTGACTGCATGGCTCGTTGGAGCATGCTTCCCCAGGCGAGCACCGTGACGTCCTTCCCTTCTCGGACAACACGCGCCTTTCCGAGCGGCACTGTGTAGTCGATCTCGGGCACGTCCTCCTTGATCATCCGGTAAAGCCGTGTAGGTTCGAGAAAGATAACTGGGTCCGGATCCCTGATCGCGGAATGAAGCAACCCCTTCGCGAGACGAGGCGACGAAGGTACCACGACTTTCACACCCGGCATCTGGCAGAAGAGTGCCTCAGTGCTTTCGGAATGATGTTCGAGGGCCTTGACGCCTCCGCCATAGGGAGTGCGGATGACGAGGGAAGCAGTGAACCGACCTCGCGACCGTGCCCGGATGCGCGCAGCGTGCGAGAAAATCTGATCGATTGCTGAATAGATGAACCCCATGAACTGTATCTCGACGACTGGCTTGAGCCCGTATATAGCCATGCCAATTGCTGCACCTATGATCCCGGTCTCGGCGAGTGGAGTATCCACGACGCGCTCTGCACCGAAACGGCTGAACAACCCATCGGTCACCCGGAACACGCCTCCGTCCCTTCCCACGTCTTCGCCCAGGACTACCACATCCTTGTCCAGTTCCATTTCTTCCCGCAAAGCCAGGTTCAAAGCCTGAACCATATTCATCGTCGCCATATCAGAAGTCCTTTAGTTGTCTCGTCTGCCTCTGTGAGAGGCTCGCTGAGGAGTAGGTGAACATGTCCCTGGGGTCGGGCGGCTGTGCTGTTTCGGCCTTCTTTTGAGCCTCGTCAACTGTGGCCTTTGAACGTGCTTCAATTTCTTTTTGATATGCTTCATTTAAAAGGCCTTTTTTCTCTAAGTACAACCTCAGCCGCAGTATAGGGTCCCGCGCCTTCCACATCTCGATTTCATCCTTTTGCCGGTAACGCGAAGCATCATCTGACGTCGTGTGGTCTGCCATCCGGTATGTGAAGCATTCGATCAAGGTCGGGCCGCCTCCCTTTTTTGCCTTCGCGAGTGCGTCCTTTGTCGCCTTGAACACGGCAAATATGTCGTTTCCATCCACCTGGAGGCCTTCAAAGCCGTAGGAAATCGCCTTTTGTGCAATCGTCTTTGACGCGGTTTGGTGCTCGCGCGGGACCGATATAGCCCATTGATTGTTCTGACAGAGGAACAGGATCGGAAGCTGAAAAACGCCAGCCATGTTCAGTCCTTCATGGAAGTCACCCCTCGAGCTTCCACCATCTCCGAAATACACTAATACCGCGGCCGGGTCTTTGCGGTACTTGATTGCCATTGCAGCGCCGACGGCATGTGCAATCTGAGTCCCAACGGGAATGGCAAGTGGAAAAACGTTCATTGTATCGGGAATCCTCATGCCACGTTCGTCACCAGACCAGTACTGAAAAATCATGTCCATAGGTAAACCCCTGGCGATGTAAACGCCACTTTCCCTGAACGTGGGAAACAGCCAATCCGACTTCTCGGCTGCAAGTGCGCTTCCGATCTGTGAAGCCTCCTGTCCGACGATGGAAGGGTATGTGCCAAGCCTTCCCTCACGCTGCAGGCTGATAGCCCGCTGGTCGAAAGTCCTTGCAAGGATGGTAAAGTCGTACATTTTCATTAGTTCGCTATCGGTCAGGGAAGGTGCGAGCGCGTCATCCGAATTTCCCTTTTCATCAAGAATATCGAGACGCTTCACCTGATATGATTCTATAATTTGTTCCGGCAATGATTGTCCCTCCCTTTAACTACTGAGTTCCATGCAACGTTTTACCAACATGAACAGGCAACCTTCAAATGAATACGATGTAGTGGACGGAAGCTCGTAGTTTAATTACCTGGTTTTTCTAATAATAAAATATTTTACAGCGAACGCTCAAGGAGAACAATATCGGCTATCTTACTCTCAGGCCATGTCTAAAGTATAATCACGGTAATCAGCGAAGTCAATGACTGCAAAGATATTTTACAACAATGAAAGTATGTCCGTCATCTTAATTATTTTTTTTGAGGTATTCATTTGCGCAAATCGCGGGAGAAATTAGGAATAGTGCGAGGAAGGCAATGGAATGTTTCGGCAGCCCGTTAGCAGATTCTCGGCAGCTGCTCACCCTGAAGCATATCGATGATTCGCGTACCGCCGATAGCAGTTTCGAGCAGCACTCCCCCGGAAGGATTATCAACAATCTCACCGATGATCACAGCGTTTTTCCCGTCTTTGTGTTTTCGCATTGCTGTTACAATTGAATCTACATCTGTAGGATTGACGATGGCTATCAATATCCCCTCGTTCGCCACAAAAAGCGGGTCGAGCCCGAGCAGGCTGCAAGCGCCTTTTACTCCCTGCGCTACGGGTAACGCTTGCTCCCTGATTCTGACGCATAGCCGGGATTCCAGTGCCGTTTCCTTGAGGGTCGTGGCAAGACCACCCCGAGTTGGATCGCGCATGAAATGGATATCGTCAGATACGGCATACATATTCTTGACAAGGCTATTGAGCGCGCGGGTATCGCTGATAACCGGCGGGACAAAGGTGAGGCCGTTTCGTTCGGACATCACTGCAACGCCGTGACTGCCAATCTCACCGCTGATTATAACCTTGTCGCCCCGTTTGATCTGCGATGCCGAAATCTTGCGCTCTCCGGGCAGCACGCCGATGCCCGAAGTGTTAATGAAGATCCCGTCGGCTTTGCCCTTGTTCACAACCTTTGTATCGCCAGCAACGATCTTTACGCCTGCTTTTTCTGCTGCAAGTGACATGGATGCTATAATTGTTTTTAGATCGGAAAAGGGAAAACCCTCTTCGATCACGAAGCCGGCGGTGAGGTACAGCGGCTCTGCGCCTGATACGGCAAGGTCGTTAACCGTGCCATTGACCGCTAGTTCTCCGATATTACCGCCGGGGAAGAAGAGCGGCGTGACAACGTAGGAATCGGTTGTGTATGCAAGCCGCCTGGAAGAGACGTTCACAACAGCAGAATCGCCCGCACCCTCGATGCCAAAGGCGGGTCCGAAGTGCTGTGAGATTAGATCGTGCATCAGTTTTCCACCGCTGCCGTGGCCGAGTAGTATTCTATCCAAAACTTTCTCCTAATCCAGAACCCATATCCTTATACCGCCAAGGTGAGAAGTACTCGAAGGATAGCATAAACCTAAGGAAAGATTTTCGACAGCGCACTTGACTCCTTTGCTGTAACCTCTTTTATCTTGTTAAAAATAATTTGACGCTTAAGTTCTTTTACCTATATCGTCAGTGTTTTCCATACTTGAAATACGCTGCGCAGCTTCCCTCGGTACTTACCATGCAAGGTCCGACGGGTGCTTCAGGCGTGCACGCTGTTCCGAAAAGCGGACATTCTGTCGGAATCTTTACCCCGCGCAGGATATCTCCGCAGGAACAGAGCTCAGGTTCTTTTGCATTTGACGCTGGCGGATGGAATTTGATATTCGCATCGAATGCGGCGTATTTGTCTCTGAGTTTGAGACCGCTTCCGGGGAGGACGCCGATCCCGCGCCAGTACGCGTCTGCAGGCTCAAAATATTTGTCAAGTAGCGCGACAGCCCGGGGGTTACCTTCTTCGCGGACTGCCTTGGTATATTGGATCTCGACTGCAGCTCTCTTCTGTGCGATTTGACGCACGATCATGAGTATCCCTTCAATAACCTCTTTGGCTTCAAATCCTGTTACTACCGACGGTATTTTATACTGCGATGCGATGAATTCGTAAGGCTTAGTACCGATGATAGTACTGACATGACCTGGCAGGATAAAACCGTCGACTTGGACGTCAGGTGAATCAAGCAGGGCTCTTAAGGCAGGAGGTACAAGCTTGTGTGCTGCATAAATAGTGAAGTTTTTAGTCCCAGCCAGCTCGGCATGTGCTATTGTACCGGCTATAAGGGGTGATGTAGTCTCGAACCCAGTTGCGAAGAAGACAACGGTCTTGCCTTTTTCTTTTTGTGCAAGGGTCAGTGCGTCAATGGGAGAATAAAGCACCCGTACGTCTGCCCCCTCGGACCGCGCTTCCAGAAGCGACTGCGTCCCTCCGGGTACCCTCATCATGTCTCCGAACGTGGTCATGATAACGTCGGGGTTTTTAGCAATGGAGATCGATGCGTCCACGTCATGCACGGACGTCACGCAGACTGGGCATCCCGGCCCGCTCAGGAGGGTAATGCTCTCCGGTATTATGTCGCGGATACCGTGCCGGAATATTTCCACGGTATGGGTGCCGCAGACTTCCATGAGTTTGATCGGCTTGTTGATTCCTGTGGTAAGTTTATGAAGTTCTTCGAGCATTTCTTTCATATTATTATGCTCCGCTCTTTTTCAGTTTTCACTGAACAGGCATGCCCAAAGCCGACGCCCTGGACAATGCCCTTGACTACTATTTGAGCCCGTTCAGCCATTGAGCCCACTGGTCGATCCCGGCGCCGGTAGCGCAGGAGACTTCGAAGATCTTCAGGTTCGGATTGAGTGCCAGGGAATCGTTCCGCATCTTGTTGATGTCCGTGTTCATGTACGGCAGGAGGTCGACCTTGTTCAGGACCAGGGCGCCGGATTCCCTGAACATGAGCGGGTACTTGAGCGGTTTGTCGTGCCCCTCGGCAACGGACAGGACCATCATCTTCATGTCTTCCCCGACCTTGAACTCGGCCGGGCAGACGAGGTTTCCCACGTTCTCGATGATCAGGAGGTCGAGGTCCGTAAGCGGCATCTCGTCCAGCACTTCATTGATCATGTTCGCGTCCAGGTGGCACGCGCCGCCGGTATTGATCTGGACCACCGGGACGTCGAGGGCGCCGATCCTCTCTGCATCGTCCGATCCCACGATGTCCCCTTCGATCACGCCGATCTTCCTGTGCGGCTTGAGGGCCTTGATCGTCCGCTCCAGGAGCGACGTTTTGCCTGCTCCCGGCGCGCCCATGAGGTTGATGACGTAAAGGCCGGCATCGTCAAATCGTTGCCGGTTTTCCCCGGCGATACGGTCGTTCGCTTCGAGTATGCGCGTGACCACCTTGACCTTCATGCCGCCGCCCTTTCTTCACAAAGCCCTTCCTGATGCTCTGCGGCCGCCAGAATAAATTCAGGCTTCATCAATTCGTCTCCATATCGAGAATCTCCATCTCACGGCCGCGCGTGATCTCATAGGAGGTTGAACCGCAATGGGGGCAGGACAGCACATACTGGGCGTTTTCCGGCGCGTCGAACTCTTTCCGGCAATCGCGGCACGTCCCGCCCACAGGCACGGTCTCGATAACGAGTTTTGCGTTTTTTGCCACGGTGGTGTCCTTGGACGCGTCAAAGGCGAAGGTCAGGGCTTCGGGCAGGATGCCGGCGGCCCTGCCGATCCGCAGCCGGATGGAATCCACGGAGCTCAACCCTTCCTCCATGCATTTTGCCTGGACAATATCGATAATGCTGAGAGCAATGGATGCTTCGTGCATGATTTCTCCTGATTCGAGACGTTCCTTCTCGAGCTTCTGGATCGCGAAGCCGGCGTGGACCAGCACATAGTCCCCGACCCGCGGCTCTTCGGACAACAGCATGAGGCTTACCTGTCTGCGGGCGCCGAAAACGTCGATCGTGGCTGTAAGACCGTCGATACTGATGACCCGGGAGGGTATGGCGAGGCACATTGGTCGGTCCTGTCTTATAACGTGAATAGCGAAAATGTTCGTGGGAACTGTGAAACTATCCCACAGAATACCGGTCATGTCAAGCCTTGTATGCGGTCTTCAGAGTGCCTCAATCTTTTTCAGCTCTTCGAATATCAGCTCTTTGACCTTCGGGATCACAGCCTTCACCGGCTCGGTCAGCTCCAGGGACCACGTCGAGACGTCTTTGGGCTGGACGCCGATAATGACGGTCTTTGGCTTCCCCCCCGTCAGTTCGGCCATGGTGAGGACATCGATCAGGCTGATCTGGTGCAACGACACCATCTGCTCTTTCGTGAACTGCAGGTCTTCCGGGGAAAAACGGAACAGGGACCCGGGCGTGTCGCCGGCCTCCACCACGTCGATGATGATGAGGTGGTCAAGCTCCCGGAACAGCGGGATGAGCTGGTGGCTTACCGTGCCGGCTTCAAGGACCTGGACGTTCGGGGGAAAGGGGGTATCCGCGAGGGAGTTGATCAGGTGTACGCCGAAACCGTCATCACTGAGCAGAATATTGCCGACGCCGAGAATTAAAACTTTTCGGGGAGGCGCCGTAGCGCCTCCCCGGAGCTGTTCATCTGATATCATCTTACTGTTTTTTGAGCTTGTATCCCGTAAAAATCGAGCTCAAGGACCTGTCTTTCTCGATCATGCTGATTGAAATGGCCAAATACACGTGGACCAAGACGAAGACAATGAAGTACCACATGGCGAGAATATGCCATATCCTCGTGTACGACTCGCCTCCCAAACAGCTGCTCACCCACCGGAAACTGCCCGGGCACGCAATAAACCCGAACAAGTTGCCATGATACAAGGCTGCGCCGGTTAACGCCGTGAAGATGATCACCAGCCCGGTGAAAAGATAAGCTAATGCCTGGAGCGGGTTGTATTTACGGTAGTCCTTGTGAGAACCCTTGAAAAAAAGATAGTACCCCAGGATGTCCGGGATATTTTTCAGGTTCTCGCTGACCGAGAAGTCTTTCCAATCTGCGTCGAAGGTGGACTTGAAGGCCATATAGACCCTGATCACCAGGCCCAGAATGAGCGCATAGGCCGAAACAAAATGGAGAAACCGTATCGTGGCCATGATGGTACTGTCCGGACCGCCTGCGATGAACGGCCAGTGAATATATAGACCGGTGAAGATGAGCACTGCGATCGCGATGACCCGTATCCAGTGGTCCAGGATATAGCCGACACTCCACTCCTTTACCAGTTCTTCTTTCATGGCATCCTCCCCCTATGCGACCTTGAAGTCCATGATTCGATTCGACTCAGGATGGATCACATGCACCGTGCACGCAAGGCACGGGTCGAAGGAGTGGACCACACGCAGAATTTCAAGCGGCTTTTCCGCATTCTCCACTGCCGTCCCAACAAGCGCCTCTTCGATCGGACCGCGCACATTCTTGTTGTCACGCGGGCAGACGTTCCACGTCGTGGGCACCACGCACTGGTAGTTCTTGATCCTTTTCCCCGAAACATCGATCCAGTGGCCAAGTGCGCCGCGGGGGGCTTCCCACAACCCGATTCCCTGGGCCTTGTCCGGGATCGTGTATTCGTTATAGACCGCCGCGTTCCCCTTCTTGATGTTCTCGATGACTTCCAAACCCCACTGGTGCATCGAGTCCGCGACCATCTTGCACTCAAGGGCCCGGCCAGCTATCCTGCCGATGATGCCGAAAAGCACCTCCGGATGGCCCGGATGGCCTATCTTGGCAAGCGTGTCGTCAATCAGCTTCTTGACCGTGGGCTGCCCTGAGGCGTATGCCACAACCATCCTGGCAAGGGCCCCTACTTCCATGGGCTTGCCCTGGAGACGCGGGGCCTTGGCCCAGGTGTATTTCTTGTTAGAATCATACCCCGTGTACTCGGGCTCGGTCTCGCCTTCTGCCGGATTGAGCGGCTTCCCGTCCTTATACCAGCCGTGCGTGGTGTCTTCCGTAACGTCCTCGGGCTTGGCATCATGAACCTTCGGAAAGTCAGAAGCAAATATGGCGCCCCGGGGTAGCAGCCTCTTCTTGGGATCGAAGGAGGCGTCTTCGAATACGCCCCAGGAAAGGAAGTTCGCGTATCCTTTGCCCACACCCGCTGCGCCCAGGTAGAACGGGGCTATGGCAAGCAGGTCGGTGATGAATATGTTGTCGATCCAGTCCTGAAGCTCCTTTACCCGGAAAAGGTAGTTCTTCAGGTCGTCTACGCTCGGCACGTGGGTCACCCCGCCGGGAGGGCTCGTCATGGTCATCGGCATCCGGCCGCCGAAAAGCGCGCTCACCGAGGCCGCTTTTGCCTGCATCTCGAGAGCTTCGAGGTAGTGCGCCACGGCCAGAAGGTTTACGTCAGGAGGCAGTTTGTAGGCCGGATGGCCCCAGTAGCCATTCGCAAAGGGGCCAAGCTGCCCTGATTCGACAAAGGACTTCAACTTGGCCTGAACCCTTTTCAATGACGGTTCCTTGGGCTCGGCTTTTAAGGCCGAAACCACGTCTACGTAGTCCAGCGCGTTTAAATGGTAGAACCACAGTATATGGGAGTGGACGAACTGGGCGCCTTCAATGATATTCCGGATGATGCGGCCATTGTCCGGCGGCCTGACCTTGAATGCATCGTCCATGCTCATGGACGAAGCATGGCCGTGGGACGTAGGGCATACGCCGCAAATGCGCTGGGTGATATGCCAGGCGTCTCGCGGGTCCCTGCCCTGGAGGATGAGCTCGAATCCCCGAAACAACGTTCCCGTGGTCCACGCATCCTTGACCTTACCGCCTTCGATCTCGACATCGATCCGCAGATGTCCTTCGATTCTTGTCATCGGGTCTATGGTTATTCTAGCCATTATTTCTTACCTCCCTTTTTTTCTTCCGTCCTGCCCGAGCCGGCAGTTGCTACCGCATGCACTGCGATGCCGACTGCCGTGGCTACTGCCGCGACCGCGCCAATCTTGTCCGCGCCGGCCTCAACGCCGCCAAGGCCAGGGATCTTCACGCCAGGAAGCGGCTCGTAGAACCCGGCAAACTTGTCCGTCCAGCCTCGCTCGGCGCAGCCGATGCACGGCCCGCCGGCCTTGATGCACCAACTCGTCCGATTATTATACTGGATCTTCGGGCATGCCGAATAGGTCATCGGGCCTTTGCACCCCATCTTGTACAAACAGTACCCCATCGCTTCTTCCTGGCTCCCGAACTTCGTGACAAACCTGCCTCCGTCGAAATGGGCCCGCCGCTCACAGTTGTCGTGGATCGTCTGGCCGTAAAACATCTTGGGACGGCCTTGGGAATCCAGATCCGGAAGCTTGCCGAGAAGAAGATAATTGACCACTACGCCGACTAAATACTGCGGGTTGACCGGGCAAAGGTCCATGTTGATGAGCGGTTTCGTGATCCCTACCCGCATTAACGCCTCTCCCGTCCCGATAATCTGGGAGGGGTTCGGCTTCGCTGCCGGTACACCGCCGTCCGTCGCGCAACTGCCGATCGCAATCACGGCTACGGCAGGAGCCGCCATCTCCTTCAGCACGACGAGCATCTCTTTGTTCCCGATCATGCCGTGGCCTTTCTTGGTCGGAACGCCGCCTTCGACTATGAGAACGTAGCCGCCAGTCTTTGCAGAGTTGGCCAGGATCTCTTCCGCCTGCTTGCCCGCTGCAGCCATGATGGTTTCGTTGTAATCGACGCTTAAAATATCAAGGATGACTTCGGCGGGACTTGGGTATGTTGCTTTGATGAAGGACTCGGTACACCCGGAATCGGACGCAAAGTTGAGCCAGACGACCGGCGTGCGCTTGGAAGCCTTTTCTAATGCCGCTGCAATTTTCGGCCCGTACAACTCTGAAAGGCCGAGAAGCGCCGCTGTTGCACCACAATACTTTAAAAAATCTCTTCGTTTGATACCTCGAAACTCGAGAGCATCAAGAAACTGCTTACTCACTTCCCCTTTTTTACTCATACGCATCCTCCTTTGAATTTACTTTGAAATCCTATATGTGGGAGTGGCTTGAGATTATTAAGAAAGAAGCAGCGTTTGTTAAAAAATTGTTCCGTTCATCAAGCTGCGCCAAAAAGTTAGCATAGAGGAATCCTATTGTCAATCATTATAAGTAAATTTAATATATATAAAATTATTTTCGTTGATGACCTTATGCAATTAATTGTTCCAAACTGTATTTGGGAGTTCAGTGCGTCGAATCCCACAGCCATAGCGGTAGGAATATGGCAATAATGGATATCCCTGCTTTTAGGAATGTAAACGATATTAACTTAATATTGAAAAGAAATTGAAACTTGGAAAACTGCGGGAAGGGAATCTGTTGGATACAAAAAAGGCATCGAGAATATCCTCCATGCCTTTAGTATGTTTACAGATGACGCAGATTTTTCGTTCATACTATCATTACTCAAATTGATATCGGCTCGGTTAGATCCCTCCTGAATGAGAATTTCTACTTTCACTGTTAGTTATTCGTTATTGCAATTAACCTATCCACATTATCGGTGCGTTCTAGGCTTGAAGGTCCGCCTAGTGGGGGCGGGATGCAGAGGGACAGGAGACACGCTCCGATGAGTGGACCCATGCTCCGTCCTGGCTCCCGGGGTCTTCGAACGCGAAACAGTGAACTTTGCACCGAGTTCAGGTTTAGCCGGCGTACGGAATCTCGGTTCTCGCGGCGGCCGCGCGAACTCCTTGTCCTTTGCAGGGGCCGGCTTCAAATAGTCAAAGCCCTTAACCGTCCGCCGCTCAATCTTCTCTCCCATCACGCGTTCGATGCTCCTGACCAAAGGCTCGTCCTCGTGCGTAACGAAGGTGAACGCATCGCCTGTCTTCGCTGCCCTGCCCGTCCGGCCGATGCGATGCGTGTAGGCGTCGGTCGTGTCGGGCATGTCATAGTTGATGACATGGGAAATGGACGAGACATCAATGCCGCGCGCAGCAATGTCGGTCGCAACAAGTATTTGGTGAGTACCATCTCGGAACCCGTCAAGTGCGGCCTGTCGCCGATTCTGAGAAAGATTTCCCTGGAGTGACGCTGCTCTGTATCCCGCGTTATCGAGTTGCTGTCCCAGCCGCTTAGCCCGGTGTTTGGTGCGCGTAAAAATGAGTATCGATTCGGTATCCGTTTGTTTCAGTAGCTCTAGAAGGAGCGCTGTCTTCAGGTGCTGGTCTACGGGATAGAGTGCGTGTGTAACAGTATCCACCGGCGCCGTATGGCCGACCTGTACCGTGATCGGCCTATGTAATACTTCATGGGCGAGCTTACGAATATCTTCCGCCATGGTGGCCGAGAACATGAGCGTCTGGCGTTTTGTGGGCAGATGCTTAATGATCCTGCGGACATCGGGCAAGAATCCCATGTCAAACATACGGTCCGCTTCGTCGAGTACAAGGACCTCGATATGGGAGAGGTCGATCGTTTTTTGTTTGATATGATCGAGCAGGCGACCTGGGCAGGCCACAACTATCTCAACTCCTGTGCGGAGCTTCTGAATTTGTGGGTTTACATTCACGCCTCCGTAGATGGTGATGCTTTTAAGCTGCGTCTGTTTGCCCAGCCCGCCTATGGACACATGGATCTGCTCGGCCAGTTCGCGTGTCGGCGCAATGATGAGAGCCCGCACTTTTCCGCGGGGCCCGGTGAGCAGACGTTCTAGGATAGGCAGCACAAAGGCCGCTGTTTTACCTGTCCCGGTCTGGGCCAGACCCATAACGTCATGGCCTTCAAGGACAGGCGGGATCGCTTGTTTCTGTATCGGCGTCGGGATATCGTAACCCTGGGCCTTGATGCCGGCAGCGATCTGTGGATGAAGCTTGAACGAACTGAAATTCACTCATTACCTTCTTTCTCTACAACAGAATTAAATAATAGCAGCCGATCCCCCGTCACTGGAGATGACCACAAACAAAAAGGCTATCAGAGATTCCCTACCTGATAGCCCACCGTCCTGCCCACCATGACAGGAGAAAGACATTTTGGCAGCAGGGCTGGATTTGCATCCAACCCCGTCCAGAAGCTTGATTATAGTACCACTAAGCAGTTCTTTTGTCAAAGATATTGTAGCTGGAAGGAGCTGTGAAGTAAGGAAATCAGAAAACCGGGGCTATTATTGATCCGGAGAACTATTCAAACGGACTCTGTTTCGTCCGTTTTTTTTTGCATCATACAGGGCCTGATCGGCAGCATTAATCAATTGTTCCTTCGTAATAATAGCCGGGTCCGGAATATCGGCAATGCCGATACTGATAGTGATTTTTTTATCGCCTACTTTTGGGAATGATTGTCCCGCCATGCTTTTCCGAATTCGATCTGCTACGATAAATGCATTGTTTTTAGAAGTATTCGGACTCATAATGATAAATTCCTCTCCGCCCCATCGCGCAACCGTATCAACATCGCGGATATTGTTCTGAATAATCTTTACCGTTTCAAGGAGGACTCCATCTCCCACCGTGTGACCGAATGTATCGTTCACCTTTTTGAAATGATCAATATCCAACATCAGACAACTCAGCGGAACATTATATCGCATTGATCGTTTGAATTCTTTGTCGATTACAGTTTCAAATCGCCGCCTGTTAAATAGTCCCGTCAAGGAATCCACATTCGCAAGCGTTTCGACTCGAGTGAGCATTTCCCTTAGTTGTCGGGTCGTTTGTTTAAGATCATCCCACTCTGATTTTGTCCGCAACCTAGCAATGATTACAGCACTCAATTCGTCTTCATCGCACGGTTCAGGGATGTAATCATCGGCACCTGCCCTCAAACCAACAACCTTGTCGGATGTGGTGCTCTTATTGGTTAGCATTATGATGGGGATACCGCTCGTTTCACTGTTATTTTTCAAACTTCGGCAAATATGAATGCCATCTATTCCGGAAAGATATCGTGCAAGGAGAATGACGTCCGGGCTGTAGTTCTCGACGGCAGAAAAAACAGATGCTGCGTCCTCTACATGAATGACCTTATGACCATTATTCTCCAAATAATCTATCATAATACTTGCCTGTGTTAGGTTATCTTCGGCGAGAATGATTTTTGCCTTACTGCCATTTCTCTTACCTATACTCTCATATTCCATACATATGCCTCCATGATACGCTACTTCACAACTGCATGAGGATTTTTATTGTCTGCATCTCGCATGAATAGAGATAGAAGAAAAATCAAAAGGTTGGACCGCCCCTGTTATCATTGATTGTCCCCCTGTAGTCCATAACTACAGGAGATACCCAGTTGGTGAAACAACGGTAGGAATCCAGCGTGGGAGACCCCAAAGGCCTTTCGGTGGTGGGATGAAAGCGCTGATTCCTTATAGTTGACAAATGTATATTGCTATTATACCATAGTACAAATGCTTCGCGACAGGGAAACAGTTCCCTCCTTTGTTCGTTGTAGCCAAAAGTAAGGGGTTTGTCAAAAAAGTTACAGGTAAAACATCTGTTGTTATGGAAAATTTACAGTCATGATGATCCAAATAGTGGGGACGACCAACCGTTGGGAAAGGTACTGTAGGACTGTTATTATGGAAAGCAGCTTCGTCAGCATCCCGGAACCACGTACTTTAGCGATGGGAGCACGCCAAAAGGATAGCGTAGGAGTTCGCAAAAATCAAGGCAAAACCAAATACTCTACAGAAAAGCGTTTAGTATCAAATCTTCCATGAACTAAGTTTATCGTTGTGGAGCTTGACACCTTCGATGGATGAGCAAGTTTAATGATTTACTTCTAAAAGATTGGCACCATGTTCTATAAACCACCTGACCGTATTATGGATTAGTAATAAGCGTTTCGTGGGATAAAGATTACGGTAATTGAGTATTTTTTCGGGCAGATGTATCACAGGTGTCAGGAATCGACTTGGAAATGTTATTTTTTTTATGTAAGATTCTGAATTAGAAAGGAATTGACTCAAATTCTGGTTTGAGAAGAATAAACTTACTCTTGAGAACCTGTATCTCACCGCTCTTCTGCCATCTATCAAGTATTCTTGTTACGGTCTCCCGTGTCAATCCGGTCATATCGGCAATGTTCTGATGAATAAGCTTTATCTTTAAAACAGTGCCTTCTGCAGTTTTTTCACCATAGGATTCTGAAAGGATAAGGAACAGCATCTTTATTCTCTGAGAGGCATTATTAAAATTCAGCAATTGTATTTTTTTTATGTATTCGCGAATTCGAGCGCATAGAATTTGAAGCAGGTTTTCAAGTACTTTGTTTTGACTGAACAACAAATCATAAAAATCCTTCTTTGATATTATCGCTGTCACGGAGTCCTTTGTAGCACTCACTGTAGCAGGTGCAGTTTTACCATCTATCATCGTAAGTTCACCGAAAAAATCACCCGCCTGATGCACTGTAATAATTATTTCCTTTCCTTCATTGGTTGCCTGAACAACTTTGGCCTCTCCATCAAGTACGATATACATAAAATCATTACTGTTCTGTTCATGAAGAATTATTTCATTTTTAGAAAAGCTACGAATGAGGACTTTCTTTTGTATCTGGTGTAGTTCTTCGGAAGTCAGTGTAAAAAATAGCGGGGTCTGTTTCAAGGACTCTATTCCGGATTCTTTTTTCTTCACTTTTCTGTTCCTTCCACTGTGCAATGGCTTGCTACTCTGTGGTTCCGATACGCATTGACAAGTTTTAATTGTTTATATATACTTTATCACACTCTGTCGCTGGTGGTTTGGTATCTATCTACGGCGGAAAATTCATCGTGTGTGCTTCTCAAGCCGGAATCCGCTTTACGAGTTTCTCTTTTATTTGGATGTTTTCCCCCGCTAAAGCATGTGGGTTTTCTCGAGCGGAGCTCCTAACAGAATATACAACCTCGCCCAATATCTAACGGACGACTTTAATCTGAAAATCCCGGCGTGCCCCTGAGCTACATCCAGGATATTCCTTATTGTTAAGTAGTTGTGAAGCCAGTATCATGCTTAAGTATTGCGCTACATTTTAAAATTCACGTCCGTGGTGTAATCGGTCCAAAACGGGCATAATTACCGAATCTAATGGCGAAAGCACGGTCGGACATGCTCGAGAGCATGTCATGTTCCTCGGAGAAATAACCAATCGGGGAGTTATTTCCACTTATGCTTATGAATTTCCGATGTCCCTCTTGCGGCCTTAATCTCCACAGCGAAAATTCATTTTTTCGTTGTTCTACATGCCAAATAGATTTTCCAATCAGGCAAGAAATCCCCTTATTCAATAAAGATGCAGCCCGTTCTCTGAACCTCAACAACGAGAGTCAGTTGAACCCGGCATCCAATACGAGCACCAACATAACATCGGACCAGAACGTAAAGATGGTTTTCGACAAATTGTCATCTGATGAAGCCAGGGCCAAATATGCACTGATGTTTTATGTTGAAATGCAAGCCGGCTGGAAATATTTAACGGACTTATCTCATGCAGACAATGCGTTAGTTATCGGCTGCGGTACTGGCATATCGTCGTTAAATCTTTGCAGGTCTTTTCGAAACGTTTTTGTGATGGACACGGTTTTTCATGACCTTGAGCTAGTTCAAAGAAGATGGATGGAAAACGGCATCAAAAATATCAAAGTCATTGCTGGCGGCGACACAAAGTACTTGCCATTTCCAACGGGTTTTTTCGACCTCATTTGCATTAACGGCGTCTTTGAGCAGGTTCCCTTGATAGTAAAAGATCTGAAAGTCAACAATGAAATCGAATTTCGAAGAGATCTAATAACAACGACAGAACCATGGAGCGCGTCGGACCCTTTGGATGTCCAGGTTAATTATTTAAATGAAATCAATCGTATGCTTAAAACGAATGGAACCCTTTATTTGGCGACAGACAACAGATTCAATTACCGCCATTTCATCAAAACTCCCGATAATAATGCAAATCTGATGTCCTCTGCACCCGTGCTACGATTGTTTGAGAACCTCTTCTCCTTGTTCACTGGTGGAGGGCGATATCGTTACTATTCCCGCTCCCATACTACTTTAAGAAAAATTCTAAAACGATGCAACTTTGAGCAATCCGATTTCTATTCTCTAAAGCCTGATCACCGGCTATTCCAGGAAATACTATTTTTTGATAATAAGAATTCGCAACAAATCGGCCGGGGATGTATAAAGGATAGTATCAAGAACAAACTATTCAAGAGTAAATATTTATGCCCTTCTTTCGGAATCGTCGCCCGTAAAAATGGGAAGACTGATAATTTCGTCCAAAATATTTTAAGTTTGGTAACCAGCGAATTTGGCGGGAAATATGAGTTAAACAGATATCATACCATGATGAAAGGAAATGTTGTTTTGGACCTTGTCGAAAAAAATGATCTAAAGCGTGGATTCATCGTGAAAATCGCCATTGACGGCATTGCAGAATCTCAGAACAGAAAAAATTATGACATGCTGTCAATTCTTCATAATGACAGCACAATATCGGAAAAAATCAAAGTACTTATACCGAGACCATGCGGAAAGCACGTAATCGAAGGCCAGACTATTTATCTTGAAGATAAAATGCGTGGTGTACAAGTCAGCCGGGTGAGGAATAATGTAGCAACACGGGACAGGATATTGCTTAATGCGCTAGACTTTATCGTGAGTTTACATAAAGCTACTATTACACAGGCTACCTGGGGCCAAACTGATTATATGCGATGCATCGGAAACGTCATTGAACGAGTGAGATGCATAGGCGAAAACGTACAGGTTGCCTTCGATAAAATTGATACGATGCTACAGAACAGTTTCATCGATTCCGGTCTTTCCTTGGCTCTTAAACACGGTGATTTCAGCGTCGCGAATATATTGATAGATCCGAATGATTATACCATCCGGGGGATAATCGATTGGGATAATGCGGAGCAGCAACGGCCTATCCTGATCGATCTGATCAATTTAATCGAATCGTCATATAATATTTTTCAGGATATGGAACTAGGTCGTACCGTGACGGATATTTTAATGAAAAATAATTTATCCGATTCAGAGAAGGCACTTGTGCGGAAGTATGGATCATTCTTTGGAAGCACTGAGGACCTGTTGGTGCCATATACCCTTTTATACTGGCTTTATCATTTTGATTCTCAGATAAAATATAATTATTTAATCCATAACCCCAAGTGGATGAGAGAGAACTATTACAATGTCCTAGTAGAGATGGGAAAATTGTTGTAGGTCGGCGTCACGTTAATACGTGGTACGTACTGTGGTGGTTTCATTTTGTGAACCACCTCACCCCACGGACAAGGCTTCTAGGTTCGTTGAGGGGTATTGATGCACCACCTCTCCCCAAGCGTAGATTACGGCAGTTCCTGCCGCAGACTTTTCCAGAATATTTATTGCAGCGTTGCGGTCACGTTCCAGAACGGTCTAACAGAAAGGGCAACTATGCACCCTTTCGGCAAGCGTTTTGGGGACTTGTTCTCCACAACAGCTGCAAATGATGCTTGTGTGTTAAGGAGCGGTTTTCTCAGACTTGCACCCAGCTTCTTCCGCTTTATATGCAAGATAATTGAGAAATTGTCCCCATCCAACATCTGATATTAATTTGGCAAGGTAATGGTCCTTTACCATACCTTTGATGTTCAGGTCTTCGGCCACTATGTGCCCATAGGTACTATACGAGGTTATGGGAGGTCTTATCTTGTCGCAAATGTCGTCTTTCATCCCCTCCTCGGAAGGGGAATTCCCGGCGATAAAGTAAAGTAGCTTTTCTCAATCTTATTTTCTTGTCAAGGAGAAATTATCGACGTACAATAGTACGAACTTTTATAGAAAACCATTACTACCTATAAAAACCCTTTGGGCTGTGCCAGCGGTCCTGCAAAATAAGTATTCGACGACAGTAAGCCCGGAGCCATCCTATAGTGGCGTGTACTACGCTCCATATTTGACAGGAGCTTTGTTTACTTTGCCACGATTGGCAAAATGCTTAAGCTCATAGGCCTTAATCACTCTTATGCTCCGTCATAATTTTGGATGTTTTAATTTGCAGCCACGATAATAATTCCGTTCAGTTTTGTATGTAACACTATTTTTTGCAAAAGCATATAGCTTTTTTTAGTATATATTAGCACAAAAATATACATATTTTAATATATTAATTGAAGATTATTGATACTCAGTAATCTGTTCGGTTAAGTCGGAGAGTCCAACAATGTACACGCGTATAGTCTCATTTACCTTTATTACAATACTCATTGTGTCCCTTGCAGGATGCGGAGGAGGCGGCCAATCGGCATTGCCCTCCGACAACGTAGCCAAAACACTGATGTGGGCTGCACCGACAACGAACACTGATGGTTCGCTCATTACCAATCTTACAGGTTATAAAATATACTATGGTACTGTGTCGGGCAGATATACCGCATCTATAGATGTCGGGAATGTAACCTCACTTTCAGTCACTACTCTTTCCTCATCTGTACCGCTCCCTGGCTCTTACTATATCGCAGTGACTGCCTATGATACTGCTGGAAACGAGAGCGTCTATTCTAACGAAATTAGTTTAAGTCTTGCGAAAACGCAATAAGAGCAGGAAAGTGGGGGGCAGAATCATATCCACCTCGAGATACCTTTAGCGGTGGGACTTGTTGACGAAGCATCGACAGATGCTACACATTTATTTGATCAGGTTGGTATGAAGATCATTGTTCTTTTTTCCCGAGCCTGTCGCCAATGCTACTGAATGCGTCCGCAGCTCAGTTGCTTAGGGTTATTTCGTTCGAGCAAGCGCTTTCCGTCATCATGACAGCATCATACGCGGTTACACAAATATAGTATGTAGCACCTTGAGGGACTGCTGCTAAAAAATCCGCAATTGCGTATTGCGTAGTGTTGCCAACATCGATCGATCCGGTATAAACGCCGGGATTCGTACCATAGTAGAGATTATAACCCGCCACGCTGGTCACGATCGAACCATCGATATCTGAAATTGGCGCATCCCACGCTAAGGCCGCCTGACAGGTTACTGTCACGTTGTTAATATTAACCACTGAAATCATGCCCGTGCCATTTCCGACGACGCAGCTTTGCCCAGGAGGTTGTGTCTTGACCGTTACCTCATATGCTGCCCCCGTTGCAAGGACAGTAGGAAATGTGAATGGACCATTTGTGTCTACTGATATGTCAGCCGTACCATTGTCTTGAAGGACAACTGTCGATGAAAGCCCCGATAGAACGCCGTTCACACTGTAGCTCGTGGTATTTAAGGCCTCGCAGGTTACTGTCACGTTGGCAACATTTACCATTGAAATCATGCCTGTGCCGTTCCCGACGAAGCACATTTGACCGGAGGGCGGTGTCTCAACCGTTATCGTATATGTTGCCCCCGCTGCAAGGAAGGTAGGAAATGTGAACGTACCATTCGTTCCAACAGAGAGGTCATCCGTACCATTGTCTTGAAGGACTACCGTCGATGAAAGACCCGATAGAACACCACCCACACTGTAGTCTGAGGTAATCCCCCCACTGCTGCTTGAACTACTGCTGGTGCCGCTACTTGAACTGCTGCTGGTGCCGCTGCTTGAACTGCTGCTGGTACCGCTGCTTGAACTGCTGCTGGTGCCGCTACTTGAACTGCTGCTGGTACCGCTACCACCTCCGCCGGAACATGCTGAAACAATAATTACAAAGGCAGAAAGAATAATCAAGGTCCTCATCGCAGAATATCATCCTTCTCATGGGTTGTTAAAAAACTCATTTTGCAGACTGTATCTTTGAATTGTATAATTCCCA
The DNA here is from genome assembly GCA_963845065.1 of Nitrospirota bacterium. GTDB lineage: Bacteria > Nitrospirota > UBA9217 > UBA9217 > UBA9217 > JAJYKN01. The sequence goes on along the minus strand of CAWJQQ010000009.1, from coordinate 1,018,979 downwards.
TGAACGAATCCCATCGAAAAAAAGTATAGATGTGTTATTTTTTTGGTACGTTTCAGCCTAAAAAGAGCAGTTGCCCTCAGTCAGAGCCACTTATCCACACCATAGCGGTAGCAGTTCAGGATCATGCAACGGTTTCCCGCCCAGTAATTTAAAGAATGCACGGCTTAAGATGCGTCGCCATCGCTCACTTGGGGTCAACTGCTCCGCAGTTGTTTTCAGAATGGCCAAAAAACTTGATATCTCGTCGAGAATGCGCTGAACTTTCTCAGATTTTGCGTGCGTGCTCGTGATGGTTACCATAATCTGTCCCTGGTGGCGTGTCTGTTTGCCAACCGCATGCAGAAGGAGCGGACGGCTCGTAATTGCCTCCAAGTGCTTGTCCGGATGAGCAAGTCGCACGAAGAGCGACCACCAGTTGTAGACTAATGCTACGATCCTCGCCATAAAGCTGCAGCGCTTAAGGTCCTGGGTCGTATATCCGCCCCAGCCCCACTGATTCTTCAACTCATCAAAAACATTCTCGGCATCCGCACGATCGCGGTAGTGTTGGGCAATGGTGAGGATCTCGTCTTCGAGGGTGGTGGCCAGTACCGCATACTCATATCGCTTGGCTGCTTCGGCCGTTTCAACAATGCCAAGTTCTATCTGATCCTTCTGCTTCAGGCTTATTGCTACGTCTCCCGTGAGCGCCCGACGAAGAATAATAACGCGACGGGGTTTCAGCCATCCCAACAGTTGTAGGGTTTCTTCCACACCTTCCCATCCCTGACCGGCATCGGTCCAGTCGTTGCTATTAAATGCCTTCTCAATAAGCTTCCGTACATTCTTAGTGAGGCGCAGCTTCACGAGATAGGGCAAGCCTTTTTCTTCCGCCTGACTCATGAAGCCGTCCGTACCCCAGCCTGAATCCCCCCGGAAAAAGACGGGCCAAAAACGGCGTGGGACTCGTTCCAGGAGCTTCCATAACCCCGGAGTGCTGTAACACGTTGCTGTTTTGTTCCCGGCCTGCACCTCTACATCCAGAACAAGTCGTGTATTGGCCATCAGGTAACTGTGATAGGTGTGGGAAGGCCTGCCGGGTTTATGCGGATTGTAACCAAGCACCGCTCCCTCTTGTTTTCCATACAACGGCTTGACCGTCGTATCACCATCCATAATCCATGGCATGCACAACAGGGATTCATAACATCGCCTCATGTGCTCGGTAAGCCATGAGACACCGGCATGCTCATCCATCTGTTTAAATCCCCGCCGTACGGTGTCTTCGCTCACTATCTTGGTCATACCGAGCAGTGCCGGATTGACGTTATCGCTCCGAACGTTCGTTATGTGTGAATAGCGATGGTGGCCGGCGAGAACGGACAGCAGGACGGTACCGAGAAGATCGCGTTTCTCGGGCGCGTTAGGGCTCGTGTAGTGCAGCGGACAGTCTGTTACCCATGGCTCATAGATACCGCCTGTTTTCAAAAAATCGATAAAGAAGGCCAGCTGGCCCAATGGCGTGACCGCTGCTGTCGGATCCCATTCGACATGTACTTTTCCTGCAAAGGTATCGACAGTAATTCGATCTGTTTTATCTGCAGACGTAGATGAAATCGAGTCACCCATTGGGTGAGACCTCCTTGTTATAAGAAGTATCACAGTATCCAATAGTTATCTTAGATTTGCAATATCTAACTGCCGTTTACAGGTTCAGTGCTTTGCGGATTACGGTATCATTACCCGCTGAACGTTTATTGAGTAAATCACTGTCTCTGAGGATTCCATATGACGCTTTTTTGACCGAACAGGAATTTAGTCCATCCCACCAGTATTGACACGTTGACCATGATGAAATGGTACAGAAAACCGAAAATTGCATGCTTCTTTCCATCTCGATCCCGCCATAACCGGATAAGGCATAATCCATAGCAAGCGATCTGAGCGAAAAGTGTGGCGTAATAGACACCCCCCCGGGCAAGCAAGAAGATGTTCAAGGGTAACAACGCAAGGATAAAAAACGGTGCACTCAGCTTTAACAACTTGTGAGAAATGACTTCAAAGCTAAAGAGCGGATACTTGATAAAATTCATCAGATCGGCATACCTGAAAAGCGCCACTAAAGTTCGATTGGTTATCCGTGCTTGCCGTCCAAATTCACCGCTCTCATCAACGGCAGGAGCTTCTGTGCACGTCAGTTGTTCGAGCAAAACTACCCTGTGACCCCGTTTGACAACCTTTAAAGGAAGAACCAAATCATTGATGTCGTCATCCTGAAGAGGTTCGTATAAGGATTTGCGCATGCCAAAGATGGCCCCATCGGCGCCTACGCAGGAACCCACCATACTTTCATGTTTTTTTATAAATCGTTCCAATCGAGCGTAGATGCTGGTCGTCACGACCATTTTACCATACCCTTCTGAGACATAATTAGTACTGCCGGTCACCAATCCAATGTGCCTGTTGCCCGCCAACGAGCCTGCGATGATTTTTAAAGCATTTGTCTCATACATTGAATCTGCGTCGGAAAACACAAGAATTTTCCCCCATGCTTTTTTAACCGCAACGTTCAGACCAGCGGTTTTCCCTTTTCTGACAGGCTGGGACAGCAAAATCACTCCCTCGCTTTCATAGCGCTTTACTATTTCGTCCGTTCTATCCGTGGATTTGTCGGACACGACGATTATTTGGACATTCTCTATCGGATAATCGAGAGCCAATGTGTTCTCAATTTTTTTTGCAATAACATCCTCTTCATTAAATGCTGAAATGATCACTGTCACTCGAGGCGTGACATCTTTATTCAGGACGTTCCGGCGACGGAACAAGGACAATATTTTCAAAAAAACAGGATACACAAGGTAAGGATATAACACCATGAAAAAGCAACCAAAAAAGACAATCCTAATCATCCGTATCCCCCTCCTTCTGTAAAATCATATTGTAAACACGGAGATAATCCTCTGCCATCCGCCTGCTGGAATATTTTGTTAAGGCGGTTTCCCGAGCCCGTTGCCCCATCGCCAGCGAACCCTGTGGATCTGACCATACCCGCATGATAGCATCTGCCAATGCATTCGGATTTCCCGGCTCTATAAGAATTCCCGTTTCCCCATCTTCCAAGACGGTAGGTATTCCACCAACCCGCGATGCTATAATCGGTATTTTTGCTTGCATGGCCTCCAAAATCGTGATGGGCAACCCTTCCGTAAGGGATGGGAGAACAAAAACATGAAAATACGGGAGGTAGTTGTAGGCATAATCTCGGTAACCGGCAAATAGTACCTTGTCTGAGAGACCAGCATCGCTAACCATTGTCTCCAGGGACTTCCTCAGAGTGCCCTCTCCGATAACAACAAGCTTCATCGCGGCATTTTGCCGAGAAATGATAAGTAGTGCGGCAATGAGGTGAATTAACCCCTTCTCCTCCGATAATCTCGCAATCGTCCCGATAACAAAACCGTCCTTGCAGAATTTACTCACTTCAGGATCGGCTCGCAAGACTGATTCAGGTTCAAACTTTAACTGGGGAATGCCGTTTTCAATAATACAGGAATGGGCGCCTGTAAGATACTTGTTGTTTTGATGACCCTCATCCGCCTTGTTCACGCGAACAACTGCATCCATCCTCCTCATGATGAGCGAGTCTAAGATCTCATAGAACCATATTTTGGATAGTTTCTTTGTTGATGTCCTGCCATGTTGAGTGCGAACCATGGGAATTCCTCTTACGTACCGAGGCAGGGATCCGATTAAAATATCTCCTTTGTAGCCATGGCTATGGATAATGGCAACATGCGCTTCCTGGGCCTGACGCACCAGCTTTATCGCGCTACTCAGACTGTATCCCCTTTTCATCTTGAATTGGATGGCTGTTAAGTCCCTCTTTTTTGCTTCTTCGACCATCTCATCTCTTTGACAGTCCAAATCACATAAGCTAATAAGCATTGGAGTAAGATTCATTCGCCGCTGTTCCTCCATCAGATTCAGCAGCATTATCTCCGCGCCGTAGAGTCCGGAGCTGTCAATAATATGTAATATCTTCATATTGGGTAAGGAATTTCAACCCTACACGGATTGCCGTGCCACAAGTGCCTGAAATATCCTGAACCACAATAGCGACGAGTTGTGGCTAATATCTTCATGGATAGCGACTCGTTTGAGCAAGTATGGGTCCGTTGACGTTACATTGAACCCAAGCTCTGTTGTTACCGCGCCCTTATAACCAGCCTGTTTAACAATGGATACCGCCTCAACGTCCCAATCCCCGTTTGGATAACTGAAGAAAGGGGCCACAGCAACGTCGGCGTGGTGCAGCACATCTAGGGATTTGGCAACTTCTTCGCATTTAGCATCGTAAGCAAGCTGGGTGAGAATATTATGATGCAACCCATGGGAGCCAAATGTAATTCCAAACCGACCCATCTCACGGATTTGTTCCCAATTCATGATAGCGTCCGATGAGTGCACCTTGATTCCCAGCCGATCATATCCCTTTTGTACGATCGTGTCTAACTTATTTGCTGGCAGCTTTTTCAGCTCTTTCGCCAAATCACCAATCTGCTCAAGACTAATGTCCGTTGGATGCCAGGAATGAGCATAACTTTTGAAATATTCTATAAATAGTTCGCGATGCTCGCGGGAAACGACTTGAGAAGCCAATTCCCACAGATTATTAAACCAAAAGACCTGCGGCTTTGACACCAGATTGACTGGGATAAAAATTGTGGCGGGTACGTGATATTTTTTTAGAATCGCAAAAGCGGTGTCATAGTTATCATGCCAGCCATCATCAAACGTAAATGTACATAACCTTTTTCCCACTTCGGTCTCTGTAATAACATCGTCAATCGGCACAATCTTGAAATGTCGTGATATTTCCCGAATGTGCATCTCAAGTGTATTCGCCGTAACAAACATAGCCGGGTCATGGAGCCCAGCCGGAAGCTTTTCCACTACCCGATGATACATAAAAATAAGTCTAAGATCTTTTCTGTCTGGCAGAACCATCGACAGTTTCTGAAAAGAAAAGCCGGCGATAGTCTTTATTAATTCTTTCGTTGATTTCATCTTATTTTGTCTTTTCGGAAAGACTGTTTACGGTTGCCATTTTACTACTTTTTTCTCCAACGCCTCCTGGAACGTGACTATATGCTGAATCGTATTGTTCTTACGTTTGACCGCAGCTGGATTTCTGGCACAAGGCTGTTCAACCAGAATTTCAAATTTGAATTATATTAACCATATCTGCCAATTTGGTCTTTATATTATACCGACCTCCATCATATATCTTTCGGCCCCCAGATAGGAAATCACAAAAAATTTCTGTGCATTGACCCGGTAACTTTTTCCCCCGAAAGAGGAAACTAGCTCTATGCTTCTCTTCGCAGTAATAACCATTCGATCCGATATGTAAAGTAATACATCGCGCTACCAATCCAAGCGCATAGCACTGGAAGGTTTTCCAATTGTTGTCATACCACAATTCCTTATAAAATCTTTCAGCCATATCGATTTTTAATTAGGAACCCCACGCTAAAAATCCCACATGCTTTAGCGGGAGAGGTACGTCAATTAATCTTAGGAAAGTTGATTTTTCCCTAATCTTTGTTTCACACTGCGTCGGGGATAGCTTCTCTTTTCCATCATAGAATCATAATTGTCTGCGTACTTACCAATCATCGTATCAAGCGAATACCGTATTCGGGCAAACTGCAGCGACTTTTCCCCGAATTTTATTCTTCGTATTGTATCGTCTATGACTGATTGCAGTCTTAGGGATAAGATTCTGGCATGATCAGGCGGAACAAGATAACCATTTTCTCCGTTCACGACGAGTTCGCTGTTCCCGCCTACGTCGGTGGCAATCACCGGAAGTCCTGCTGCCATTGCTTCAATGATGCTGCAAGAAAGGCCCTCCGACCTGGAGGATAACACAAAACAGTCGCTTAGATTCAAAAGCTCGGGAATGTCATTTCGCTGCCCGAGCATTCTGACGTTCTGTAGTAATCCGTTCTCGATAATTTGCTGATCTATCTCCTGACGGCAGGGCCCATCCCCGACAATAAGCATCTTTACGTGCTTCCTCGGCTTCAATAGCCCGAACGCCTTAAGAAGGATGTCGTGTCCCTTGATTTTTTCAAGCCTTCCTACGCAGATCAGCACGATATCTTCGGGGTCAAGTCCAAGTTCCGGGTGCTGCTCTCTGCTGCATGATAGATTGAATTTGTCGAGGTCCAGACCGTTTACTATGGTCTGAAAGGCTCTGTCATTGAATCTTCCCAAATTGGTCAAATACGTTTTCATTTGGTGTGAAACTGTGACGAGTCGTGTGCCCAATAATGACGAGAGTTGAATGTACCAGATCCGCCTCTTCTTCTCTTCGATTGTATAAATATCGTGCAACGTTCCGATATGAGGTATTCCCGCTAAATATGCAGCAAAGCAGGCTCCGGTCACGGGCCCGAATAGATGGGAATGTAAAATATCGACTCGCCGCTCCTTCAGGAATCTCGCAAAGACTGGGATAAACAAGGGAAGCGTACCTGCGGACTTATACCATCTATGCCCCGGGGCCATTGACGTCGGAATGCCGTGTTTCCGGCATTGTCCCTCCAGCCATGGATTGCCGAAATGATACACTTCAGGCTTATAACCGCGGTCCTCGATCTTTCTGCAGATCTCGACGACAAGGGTTTCTGCCCCGCCTGGGTCATGACTATCGATGAAATGAGCGACTTTTGGCATTACGGAATTTCTCTTCACTATTTGACCTGTTCCGCGTAAAATTCTATCGTACGGCGACAGATTCTCTAAAGCAAGTTGAAACTGGGGCCCCCCTGAAAAACCGGGGCACACCTTTAAATTTGATTAGCAATACGGTCTATACTCTCTTATTTGGCTTTTCGTTTCGGTGGGTATCTCGAAAATATGAGTCCGTTGCAGGTTGCCTGCCCACTATTGAACGCGCCTATTTTTAGGCTGAGACGGTATGGTATTGCTTGACATAGTGCCGGTCGACCGAGACGTCGCTACGGCAAGGTCACCTATCCACAGGGCCTGATCTACAGGCGAGCCATCTCCGATGTACGGCGCAATGACAAACTGGTTGAATTTCATGGTTGGAAACTGCCCTGTGCGGAATAGCACGTTATTATGGTTCATGAGCAAAATACCGTCTAGCCAGTACTGGAGCAATCCGTCTGCGACGCCCTTTCCATTCACAATGCTGTTAAGTTTGACATATGCTTCTACATGATGCCAATCACCCTTATAGTATTGCCCCGCGACGTCTTGAAAATACATGCTGGATGTCCTCCATGTCTTGTCGTTACGGTAGCCGTCTGACGCACGATAACAATCTTCGGGATCGGAGCCATCTGCCTGACTGTAGCCGTTACAACCTGCTACCGCGCGCTGTTCTGTAACATTCGCTAAATCTTGTCCTATCTTCGATTGATCGATATTTAGAACGTCTTGTATCGCAATCACCGGTTTGGCGCCGTTTTCTTCTATATAAACTGTCAGATGATCAACAGACAGGCCACAATAATTTCCGCAAGCGCCACCATCCATGTTCGTGAGAAGATAGAACTCGTGAGGATGGTAGGGCAAACCAGAGCCAATCCAGTTGGAACTATGCTTAACATAGTAACTGATGAAAAGTGCATCGGTTTCCGTAAATTTCTTTCGTATTGCGTCTCCTGATATTTCAGGAGTGCGAGCTCCCTTTAAAAAATGGAACTCAACTGAGTTAGTACTCCCCGGAATGTGTTCTTTTGACGACAGCTTTAACGTTGTATTATCATACCAACCCCGTTGAGAGAAATGAGCATCATTAAACATCTCTTGAAACAGCACTGCCGCTGAACCGGTTCTGGAGGAAAGCAGAAGAGCTACTGTAACAAATAAAAGTATGGTATTTTTTTTCATGATCACTCTTCCATCCCTACCTCCCAACCTCCTGCAGTCCCACGCCAATTGATCACCGTAAATTCATTGGGGGGGGGGATACGGCCGATTGATTCATTTCCCGTTATGTAAGCCCCCATGACTGTTCCTCCTTTGCCGTTTGTCGGGTAGGTTTTTCGCTTGTAATTTGCCGCGTTCGTTCCACCGGCCATGAGGAACTGCGGATCCGTTGTGACAGAATCGGCGTCGAAGCCTGTAGCCGCTGTCCACGCTGCCAGTGAAGAATAATCCGTTGCATAATTAAGATTCCATACACCACGCGAACTGAAGAAATCGTTATAGTCGCTGTAGGAGGGCATGGAGGCGCCCGTATAGTAGCGCATGATGGGATTAGAAGCTGATACTAGTTGAATGATATTGTTCCAGATTTGATTTGTCCGTGCATTTGGTCCAATTTCAATCCCGGTCCCGCTTCCGTAGACCGTGTTATTATAAATCTGATAATTAGTTTGGTATTCGCCGGTCCCTGATTGAGGGTAAACATCTATGGCGATGTAAGCATTATTGACCAGCACATTCTGGTATATTATATCACCACTCCCTCCAACTGCTTCTTCGTTAAGCGAGATCCCACTAATTGTAATTGAATAAATAAAGTTTTTGTATATTGCGTTGTTAACATTTGGCCCTGTTTTTTGCATGATTCCGTTCATACAGTTAAAGATGGTATTGTTATGAACCAGCGCTCCTTTTGTATCAAAAAGCCAAATAGCTGCAGTATTAACGGCGTTCGAATTGCCGGTCATCCCCTGGATAAAATTATTCGTAACTTCATTATTGGAGGATTGCTCAATTCTCAAAGGCGCAGCGTTTTTATAGACGGTACGTGCGTTCCCCGTAAATTTACAATTCTTGACCACGCTTCCTGGAGAGTTCCAATATAAAAATAGCCAGACCTCCCCTCCATCAGGATTAGCAGTCGTCGGAGGATTATCGATCGTCGTGCCTGAAAATCCATCCCAAACTATATAGGACACATTCACTGCCCCGAAAGCAGGCATGGAATCAGCACAGCTGAGGATGACGGGATTCTCGCCGGGATACGCTTTAAACGTTATTGGATTTGTCGCCGTGCCTGAGTTTTGCGGCGTGATTCCTACCAAATCCCATTCTGATGGACAGCTTGTCCCGGGGTCATAGGTGCCGCTGCGAAAGTAAACCATGTCTCCCGCTACGGCGTTTGCCATAGCTGTCTGCCAGGAGCAGGAGCTATTGATATTCGTACATGCGGACCATGCCGCATTTCCAGTGGGGGAAACATAGTAGGTCCCCGCATGCGATAGCGATGAGAATAGAACGCTACCTCCTCCAACAATTGCGATACATAAAAGTCTCCTTATCAGGTCAGTTTTGATGTGCATTTTCCTGCCCTTTCATATTCCAAAAAGTCATGATAATAATATTGTTCCATTTAAATTATGTAATGAACTACTATAATCCATGCTCAATTAAAGCTTTCCGATCGGAACTATATGGAGTATGACTACAAGGACGCTCTTTACTGAAATACCTCTTCGTAAACTTTCTCAGTTTCCACTACCATTTTATCACTGCTGAACATTTCGATGAACCGCTGGCGCCCTCGCTCACCCATTTTACGTGCCTTGTCTCTGTTCGACAAGCAGGAAACGATTGCGTCTGCCATACTCTCCGGGTCGTTCGCAGGGACCAGCACTCCGGTTTCATCCTGAAGGACAATTTCAGCAGGACCTCCCAGATTAGTCGCGATTACTGGCTTACGCATCGCCATCCCTTCCAAGACTACCAAGCCAAACGGTTCTGGGTCGACGGAAGCATGGATTAAAATATTTAAAGCACTCAGGATGGCCGGGATATCCGTTCTAAAGCCCGTGAAAATAATGTTTTTTCCCAGATCATTGTTCCGGACATAATCATCAAGTTCTTTTTTATAATCTTCTGAGCGCTGGGCCACTTTCCCGATAATCAGGCACTTAATACCGGGAATTATTTTTTTTACCTGTTTAATGGCCTGTAAAACAACTAACTGACCCTTCCACCGTATGATGTTGCCGACTATGCCGACCGCGAATTGCCCATCTGCAATGCCAAACTCTCTCTTAACATTATCACCTTTTGACGGGTCGGTGTCCTGAAATGAATCGACCCTGATCCCGTCATAGACTCTTCTTATTCTTTTCGGCTTCAGGTTCTGCCGCTCTACATTAGCTTTAAAGCTGTCGCTTACGCACATAATCACGTCAAGCAAGCGAACGAATAACTTCGTCTGCATGTTACATGGATATTCGGTCCCTCGGTCATGCGCCAGCACTTTTATACCGGATAAATAGCATGCCAGCATCCATTCGTGCATGCATGCGTAGCCATTGTTCAAATGGACAAGATCAGGTTTTATCTCTTTGATGATCCTTTTCAGTTTAATTTGCTTCAGAAGCAGCTTGTCCAGAACACGATAGGGCCATTTTATAACGTCTCCGGCTGTTTTTACAGGGATACTTTGCGAAGGACCGAAATTATTGATATAGACATGGGGGGTCACTTTTCTAAATTGAGGGACCAGCATGTTATCTTGACAGAATATAATGTGCAGTTCATATTTAGATTTATTCAGCCCCTGCATTAAGTACAACAGGCTATAATAGGAGCCTCCGACTGTTCCGTCTCTGTTTGATTCAATAAACAATATTTTTTTCATAGCAACGGCACCCTTAACTTGAAGACAACGAGGACGTACATGCATTCTTGAATTTTACCCACACTACGTTCAAATCGCGTTTGAGTGATGACCGCAGGTTTTCGAGCGCGCTACCGGGAATCTTCAACATGACGACCACATATGTCAAAGCTCCAGCGGAAACGATTGCGATGAGATTTATCAATGTATATCGAGTGATGAACAGCATGTAGATAGATTTCACGCATATCAGCATGGCAGCGCATCCAATGAGAGCCGGGACGACACAGCGTGCAAATTCCATCCAGGAAAGGGGAATTTTTTCCCGGACGATGCCTATGCCTATGAAAAAAGTTACAAGGGAGAATATCACCGCACCCAGAGCAACCGCAACGATCCCCCATCTTACTACTATGAGCCAGAGGATAAAAAGAAGACCGGTCGCTATCATCTGCCTGATCGTATATTTTTTATAATTGCCAATATTAACCGCAGCGGTCAGTAAAAGGCCGGAAAAAGAAGCAAATATTCCACTGATGCACATGATTTGCAAAGGAATGATCATAGCACTCCATTTTTCTCCCAGAACGACTGGAACGAAATGGTTCGCGATCGCATACAAGCCGACAAAAATGGGGAAATTGATGACTGACGTGAGAACTATGCTTTTTTTAAGCATACTGACGATTTCGTCTTTTTTATCTTGGATGCGGCTGAATGATGAATACAGAACATTATTGATGTTCGATGAAATGCTCTCAGTCGGCATCTGGCTGAGGCTTTTTGATTTATCGTAAATGCCGAGTACCGACATGCCCAAATATCTCCCCACGATCAACCGGTCCAGGCGGCTGCTGAAGAAGGAGAGTTGCGAACGGACAAAACTCCAGACCCCGTAATTGAATAGATCTTTTAATGCGCCGTATCTGAACGATAGCGACGGTTTACGCTCGGCCTTTACGATCAAATATATGGCGGCTAGCGTAAGCGGTACCAATTGCCCCCATACGATCGACCAGTATTTAAAACCAAGGTAGGCAAGTACCACCGTAATGGTGGACATGAACGTTTCTTTGATGGTATCGACGAGGGTAATGACCTTGAAGTTAAGGTCTCTTCGAAAAAGAGTATACGGCAGGTCGTAAAAAGTAGTTATCACGAAGGTAAGCGACATTACCCGTATAACCGGAATACTCTCGGGCGAATGAAAGAAGGCGGCTATTGCAGGCGCCAGAAAATAGAACAGACAAGCCATGAAAAAAGAAATCGTCAGGTCCGCAGTGAAGACCGAGCTGATGTGCTCGTTCGTGATTTCTTTGCGTTGCACGAGCGCGCTCTTGAAGCCTAAATTGGTCAGCGTATTGGAATAGAATATAATCATCGTTGCTATCGACACGATCCCAAAGTCTTTGGGGTCCAACAATCTCGCAACGATAATAGAGACACCGAAACGAAATGCTTCATAAGGAATCCGAAACGAAAGATTCCAGTACATGCTCGAACGGGTCTTTTTCCCGACATCTTCGCTCATACGACGGTGGTCCTTGACGATGAGACGTCCTCCATGCCGCTCACTGCTGTTTTTTGTTCATCATGTTGTCCAGACGGCCTGTGCACTTCCGGAAGCTCCGGTCTCCCGGCATATTCATCGAACCACTTCTGGAAAATGACGAGGGACCAGATAAGCGTGTCATGAATTTCCTTCCCGCTGAAATGTTCGTCCGTTATTCTTTTCACGGTCAAGGCATTCAGGAGGCCGTGTTTGTTCAGGTTCCTCTCGTTGAGCGTATCCAGCACGTACTGTTTCAAGTCTGTCTGAAGCCAGCGCGTCATAGGCCCAACGAAACCCTGTTTTCGGTGATCGATGACCTCTTTTGGCAAAAGCGGTGCCACAGCTTTCTTAAGAAGGTATTTCTTCCTGAACCATTTCAATTTCATTTCAGGAGGAATCGTGGAGCAGAATTCGAGCACTTTATGGTCCACGAAGGGCACCCTCACCTCCAGGGCATGGTACATGCTCATCCTGTCGGTAACTGTAAGGATATCATCGGGAAGATAGGTCTTAATGTCGCAGTATATGACCCTGTTTAACGAGTCTGGGGCGTCCTGCACCTGAGGGGAGTTGAAATAGCCGAGCATGAGTTCCTTGCAAGACTCATGGTGTTTCTGAAACCGTCCGGCATCGGAGAACAAGGACCCCTGCAATGTTGGATTCCAACGAGAAATGTAGCCGAAGTAAGCTGCGTCTGCGGACGAAGCGCTCGAGCGGACAAACCGTTTCATGTGGTTTATCGTGTAGTGGCCGTCAGGCCTCTCAGCCAGTCCTTCGACGAAATGTTGGATGAGGTTCCTGCGTACGAAGCCTGGTATCCGATTGTACAAACCGCGCAGCCTGAACCCGAGATAACGTTCGTACCCTCCAAAGGCCTCGTCGCCACCCAGACCGGACAGGGCAACCTTAACGTTTTCCCGCGCTATCTTGCAGACATAATAGGAGGGTATGGCGGAATCATCCGCAAATGGCTCATCAAAGGACCTAACGATCTTTTCAACGATGCCCTGCGGTTCCGGCAGTACTTCATACTCGTGATGGTTGGTCTCGTACCGTTTTGCGACCATTCTGGCATAACATCGTTCATCCAGATAGCCGCCGGTGTCCCCGCCGAACCCGATCGAAAACGTATTCACTCGGGCCTTGCTAGCTGCACTCATCATGGCAACTACGGCACTTGAGTCTATCCCGCCGCTCAAAAAAGCGCCCAAGGGGACGTCACTGATCAGGTGGCCCTGCACCGAATCCTGGAAGAGGTCCATGAATCCGCTGATGAATTCCTTTTCCGTCTTGCCTCTGTCCGGGACAACGGAAAGGTCCCAGTATTTACGTATCAAAAACCTGCCGTTCTGCCAGGTCAAGGTGTGACCCGGTAGCAGCTTACGAATATCCTTAAAAATCGTGAGGGGAGCCGGGATGTAGGAGAGCGTGAAATAACAGGCAACCGCTTCTTCATCCATGTCCCTGTCGATCTCCCCACTTGCAAGAATTGCCTTCATTTCGGAGGCAAAAAACAGCCGTCCATTTCGGACCGCATAAAAGAGCGGCTTTATACCGAACCGATCCCGTGCAAGAAACAGTTTTTTTCGTTTGCTGTCCCAGACGGCAAAAGCAAACATGCCGCGGTAACGCTCAACGCTGCGTTCGCCCCATTCTTCATAGGCATGGAGAATGGTTTCGGTGTCGCTTTTAGTCGTGAATACATGCCCTTTCCCGATCAATTCGTCCCGGAGCTCCATAAAATTATAAATCTCCCCGTTAAAGACGACACACTGCGATCGGTCTTCGTTGAACATGGGCTGCTGTCCCGACGATAGGTCGATAATGCTAAGCCTCCGGTGTCCCAAAGCGACATGGTCGTCGCGATAGGTTCCCCCCTCGTCAGGCCCCCGGTGAAACAGCGTGTTCGTTACCTGCTCCAGAGGAAAATCTTTCACATTATCAGATGCTACACCGAATATTCCGCACATAGGGTTGTCTCAATTCCGGACTGCAGCCTTGTTCCACTCATAGGCAATGACTTTTTCATAGGTTTCCTGCATGGTGGAGGGCGGCGTCCATTTCAGCTCGTTCCGGATTCTAGAGGAATCGTAAGATATCTTCTTTTGTGATGACACAAGGCGGTACCGTGTCAGAAATGGGTTCCTCTTCAGCATTCCTATCATGATTTCCTGAAGATAGACAATCCCGTAAAACACGGTGTATGGTATGTAGAGGTATTTTGCCTTGGGATAGAGTTTTTTTAGGAACGACTCGACATACTGCTTCTTGGTCGGAAGATCGCTATCTACAACATTATAAATTCTCCCGTTACCCTCGTTCTTCTGCATGACTGCAATGATTGCATCCACAAGGTTGTCGGTGCTCACGAGCGGCAGAACGAAATCACCCCTTCCGATAATTGCAAACATTTTACTACCTGCGGAAAGGCCCATCATAGGCGTAAAAATATCACCTCCGGGGCCGAAATACGTACCAGGCCGGAGACAGACGATTGGCAGCTGTCCATTGGCCATGGCCTCGGTAATGAGCTGTTCGGCTTTGAGTTTTGCCAAAGAATAATGTCCCCTGAGTTCCGGGAAACGCTCAAGAGATGAGTTTTCGGTCACCAACTCTCCTTTTTTGTAATCGGCAACGCCGTAGACGCTGCAGGAGCTGATATAAACGAGTTTTTTCACCGAGAATTGCCGGCAAAGATCGAGGATATTTTTCGTGCCCTGGATAGTGCTCAATTCCCCTGCCTTCGCGTTACCAGCCGTATCAGCGGCCGCATGGATGACCAGATTGATGCCAGCAAATGCCGCTGACAACGACTCTATGTCCGCCACGTCACCGAAATAGATTTCAACTCCGAACTTACTCAGGTGGTCAATTTTCGACAATTTTCTCGCCAAAACCCGCACGGGATAGCCTTCTGCAATCAGTCGTTGGATTAACTGACTTCCCAAAAAGCCCGTTCCGCCTGTCAGCAGGACCTTTCCCTTATGATTCAGTGCATAGGGCCTAGCAGGAGCAATGGGTGAGAAGTCAAACTGTTTGGGAGGTATTTGTCTCCAGATCTCATCCATTGTCTCTAAAACCAGAAGAGCCTGCTCCCGGGTTACGGGTATTTCACCTTTTCCCTGGAGGAAATCATAATACCGATGTATGAGAATCTGCATCCCCTGATAGGGTTTCAGCTTGCCGCGCACAAAGTTAATGACATTGGCCGTCGTTGATTTGAAAAGTTGCCAGCTCTCAGCCAGGTTGTACGTTGCCTTTTGGGCCGCCTTGGGAAGAGAGCTAAGTGGATGTATTACATTTACCATTGTATTAAAGTCCACTTCTGCCATCATTCTTGTGCCATAGATCCTGACAAAATGAAGATGCGGTTTTGCCGCGAACGAAAACGTAAGCATACCGAAAGCTTTTTCTCCGTTTATAAGAATCCTTAGTTCGTCTGGAATGCAATGGGGAAGCGTGCCGCATGTCCTGTGCATCACTTTGATCTCTTTCGGTTTTCCCGTGTAGTCCAGCATCACATACAGCGGGTGCGCCATGAAATCATGGTAGACACCTCCTGGCATGGTATAAAGCCAGGGAAGAACATTCGGCGCAGGATATTCCCTGAATGCTGGAATTTGCGTATTCAGACCATAATAACTCTCAACGTTCATGATCTTGCCGAAGTCGCCTTTTTTTACGTGTTCATCGACACTGGAGAAACAGGGATCAAAGAAGTGATTGTGCATAGTACAAAGTTTGACACCGTATTGTTCCGCCAGATCATACAACTCCTTTGCCTCGGAAAGATTTAGCGCCAAGGGCTTTTCAACCAGGACATGGCATTTCATCGTAATCGCCTCTTTGGCCAAGGCAGCGTGGGTCTTTGGCGGGGTAACGATGTGAATAACATCCGGTTTTACCTTCAGGACGAGGTCCTTGATGCTTCCAAATACCGCAGGGATGCCGTACTTTTGTGCACATTCATTTGCCTTCTGTGCATCCTTATCCACGACGCCAACGATCTCAGCTCCAGGATAGGACCGTGAGAAGTTTATGTGGTAGTCAGAATTCAGGCCGCAGCCGACAATGCCTATTTTCATGTTATCGTATCTCTCTTTCTCTAATCATTATTTCTGTCGAATACTTTTAGTAGACTCAATTTCCCCTGCTTCGTTTTTAGGGATGTGCCGTGCAGTCCTGATCCACTCCTTGCCGCGATAGATGCCAGTCATGCTGACGAAATCGATTGTAAATTTCCATACGAGAAAAAGCGGGGCAATTAAGATGGCCTTTAATACATGCCAGACTTCGCCTGCAAGTGCCATTCCTATGATTAGAATAATTCCCTGCCCGCCGAGCATACCAATACTTAAAATGAGTGATGCTGATTTAACAATAGAGGAGGGGATTACCAAGCTTATGCACAAAGCCACAAGGATCAGATTTATCTGCAGTGACCAGTTCGGGAATAACAGCGCCAATGACGCATCTACCATGATCCAATTCCTGGTGCGCAGACCCCGGAACAAGAGGTTCAACCCGAGATTCTTGATGA
Organism: Nitrospirota bacterium; assembly: GCA_963845065.1. Taxonomy (GTDB): domain Bacteria; phylum Nitrospirota; class UBA9217; order UBA9217; family UBA9217; genus JAJYKN01. The sequence goes on along the minus strand of CAWJQQ010000009.1, from coordinate 1,002,284 downwards.
CATAAAACCTGCCCTTGGACCACCGCAAACGCTGGGTCGTTGCCTGTTTGAGAGACCGTGACTCCTGTTGTAGGACAACGGCTCCTACGGCAAAATCAATCTTTTTTCCCAACCCGATCAATTTAGCAAAATATTCCCAATCCTCGGAAAGAGTAAAAGCCGACCAGGTCTGTTCTCGTAAAAGACTGGTCTTAAAACACATCCCGGTCCCCATTAAGTATGAGGATAAACCCAATTTATATTTCGCAAAATGATAAAGCAGATTGTTGATCGTGCGCGAAACATAAATCAGCTGAGTAAACCAGCTTTCATGGCGATTCGGAACTTTGATATAACACTGGATAGCTTCCGACCCTTGAGAGATCATGGTATTAAGATTTTGAAGAATTGAAGGCTCTACTGTTGTGTCCGCGTCTAGAATCAGGACAGCGTCGAATACGCTCATATCGATATGTTCAAAAGCCCATTTGAGCGCATATCCTTTTCCGATATCGGTCTTATTAAAACGTCGCAATACAGTTAAGGGATAAGAGCTGCATATGTCAGCTGTTTTATCGGTGCAATTATCGGCAATAATATAGATCTCGCGCATGCTCGACGGATAGTCTGTTTGCAAAATATTATTACAGAACTTGTCGATAAGCAGTTCTTCATTGTGCGCGGGGACGACGATGGCGAACCTCGTGCGAACTTGAGCAGGCGGCTGCGTTTTTCTCCGTATCAGCAAATAGGCGGCGGCAAGCGCAAGATTATATAAAACGCTCGCGGTTAAATAGGCGATCAGGATAATCAAGAAGCCTTGAACTACTATATTAACGATACCGGCCATATTTTTTTAGAGAGGATGCTGCCGAGCCCGCCAGACGCAGCTTGGGGGCTTCACTTTTGACATCGCTTACCGGCAGGTCCGGTTCTTTCCTTTCTTGTGGAGTGCTTGCAATATTTATGCATGCCCATGACGTGCCGATGAGAAAAAATATTAGGTTACCATAGGCTTCGGAGAGGAACGAACCGCATACAATAAAGCCAGTCCAGGAGCCAATTAATGAATACGCCGTGATAGGAAGAAGATTCAGCTCTTTCATCTTCTTGTTCGGGGAATCTCCACTGGCATCAGCCTTTAGCACATCCTGTGCAGTAGATGCTTTTTTAAGTTGTACTAACGTGCTCACTATGATGAAACAAAAGGCAATTAACCCAGGAAAACCGAGTTCACCTCCCACCTGGATAAAGGAATTATGTGCGGCTTGCCATTCCCCCTCATCCATCCTGAATGTCCGCCCCAAGCCGGTCTCAAACGAATCTATACCAACGCCAAGTAAGGGGTTGTGAACCATAAGGGATAGGCCCTGCTTCCAGATCGTTAATCTGCCGCTTTCCGCTGTATAGTTATAGTCATTTTCCGGATTGAATATCGATGATATCCTGTTAGAATATTGCTCGCCTCCGGCAAAGTACAGTACGCCCATGATTACTGCAATGGTTGCTGCTATTTTAATGTTGAAGATATTTATGCCGGTAGCACGCTTGTATTGGTAAACACTCACGATCGTAACGGCAGCAAGCCCTAAAAAACCTCCCCTCGATTGCGTATCTACGAGTCCCAATACGAGAAGGCCTAACAGACACCCCATCAATATCTTTTTTACCCCGCGCATGGCCATCATCTTCCAAAAAATAAATGGGACCGCCAACACAAAAAGAAGCGCATTTTCATTAGGATCATATTCCGTGACGGCTGAAAATCTGCCAGTCCTGTAGCTGATAAAAGCAAGAACGCCGAAAATGCCAACAGCTAAAATGAATGCCCATATCATTTTATCAAGAGAGTCTTCAGTGTAGCCATAAGCTACGATCAAACAGAGAGTAATCAACAATTTCCATAGGTGCTCCGTCAGAAAACTGAAACCTTCGCCGGGATAAATGGAAAAAGGGACCGAGATCACCATCCAAACGACTAAAAACAAGAGTGCTTTACCGCTGGGTAAGCTGAAACTTTTAAATATATTTTTAATCATCGTTGGTGAAAAGAGCATCCCGATGAAAGGAATGATGACCATGATTTTCTGAAACATGATTGCAGAGAGTGCCGGGATCAAGGATTGGATCTTGCACGCATCAGAAAATATAGATATGAGAACGGCTTTAAATAACATGGTTTATCTCACCCGCAGCATACGCTTTTAAATTTTTCAGTGATTTTATTTATAGTGTGCATGATCGGTATTTCATAAAATGAAACGAGTCTCAGATTGGCGAATGCAGTGCCGACAGCCAGGTTCACCTTGCGGCTTACTCTCTGATGCTGTGAAAAAAACCAGATAATGAGATATTTCAATTTATAAATGTATGTGAATAAAAGAAACTGTTCCTTGTCGTATTCCGTAGCCGATAAATAGGCTTCCATGAACCTATCGCACAGAGGCCCTTCAGCGCGTTGAAAATCATAAAAAGGATAAAAGGGGAAGTTATTGATGGCTGTCATGCTCGCGAGAAAACGTCCTATATCCTCAAAGATGGGCGTATCATCGATCCCTAGGATATCGATCACGCTTATCCTATTATTATCCAAATAAACGTGTCCTGGAGTAAAATCCCAGTGCCACTTGGCGCATGGCAAGTCGTATTTGTTATCAAGCAAAGCAAGGTTTTGCATCAAGTGGTCCAGTTGCCGGATCATCTCCTTGCTGAAATGAAATTTCCCGAGGGAAAAAAAGTCAAAATCCTCATTAATGCCATCGAGAATCGTCTTGTGGTCGAATTGAATGCTTATTTTTGATTTCGTGATTTTATGAAATGCCGATAACCAGCCTGCAGAACCCGACACGATTGAGAATAGATCTGAGATCGCGTGATCACTCCGGAATCTTGAATTGTTTTTCAATAAGTATGGTTTGAAACTTATAGTACCCACAGATTCCATGGAATAGGCGTTGAAGTTCGGGTAATAATCGAGGGGACGGGAAACATGACAATTATCCCGGACCAAAGGGATTTTGTCATACAATAATTTCAGTGTTGCATATTCCAGGACCGCAGGGTTCATGCTCGGGAAAAAAGGCGTTAATTTAATGAAAATGATGCGTGAAACTGAACGATGAATCGGCCGAATCTCGAATCTAAACGTTCTCGCTGTTTCCTGGCCGCCCCACGCTTTACCCGTTATTCTTACTCCGGCCGGCGTTAAATCGGAGTAATATTTCTCTACATTGTCCTTCAGTTCTCGGGAAAACCAATCAACAACATATTCGTCCGAAAACTGCCAATGAAACGTTTCACCGCTTGTGTCATTCATTGTATAAAGCTCTTCCCTATGTGGATAGTATTCTCGCCGGGTTTCCCGCAACCGTACTTCCAGGTTTCAAGGACATAGTTACGATTGATCCCGGGGCAATTATGACATCGTCTCCGATGGTCGTACCTTTTAGAATAGAGCTGCGCGCACCCATGCAAACGCGATTTCCTACCGTTACACGGCACTTATCCTCATTTTCACTAGTCGGTGTTTCCCGATTTTTAGCAATCGTATGATAATCAGTGTCCATCATGCCCGCTTCCTCGATCAAAACGTCGTTTCCGACAACGATTCGAAATTTTGCCGCAATTCTTGCTGCATATAAGGACGCATTATCGCCTATTTGAATGACTGATGACGAATTGAGCGTTTCAAGGCAAACATACTGACTCGAATCACCCCGTATTCCAGCCATGACGCAATTCTTCCCGATTTCAATTCTCCCGGGTCCCGAGATACTAACCCTTTTATATATTCGCAGGCCTTGGCCTATTGTAATGTTCATACCCCTTAACCTGCATAGAATAAATAAAATGCGGCCCCTCAAGAGCGCCAGAAAATCCTTCATAGCTCTCCTTTCAGTCGCAACAGTTTATCGATCGGTATTGCGCTTCGCGCCGGACTTCCCATGATGAGGACGTAGTCTGGATATGCTGCGTCATGGCACCATGCTCCCGATGAAAGGACGCAGTCGTCACCGATCGTGCTGCCGCTCATGACAAAACTGGCCTCTCCCAACCATACGTTTCTCCCAATGGCAATACTCTGCGGATGAGGTATACGATTATTAACTTCTTCGCTGCTTCTGCTCTGGGTCACAAGAAACGAGTCCTGTATGAGGCAAATTGCCGTCATCGTCCTATCACCTATTACAACCGCTCCATGACACCGTATGGTTGTGCCGCCTAGCAGGCATTTGTTTCCTATTGTTACACTGGCACCACGGGAAAACGTAATGATCGTCAACCCCTTAAAAGCATTTTTCATAACGGTGCAACCATTACCAATGGTTACCGTACCAGGACCGATGATTCTCACCTTCGCATTTACGATAAATGGGAACCCGATCCTAACATTGTTTTTGATAATGTTATAATAAAACAAATAGCCGAGTCCCCGGAAAAATCCTGTTGCGTAGGACAGAACATCCGCGGGACTTTCAATGATCCTTTTCGTAAGGTTTTTTATTTTATCTATCATCATGAGGTTTCACTCAGTAATATTAAGTTTGCAGAGGCATTCCTAGGGACGAAACATCCTCCACGCAAACAGCGGCAATTTGTCAGCGGCCGGGATTCTGTTGATTTGATATACATCATCCCCTTTATTAAAGTATCCGGACTTCGTTGTCACTGCCGCTTTGTAATTCTGAGCGACTACATGCGCTATAGGTGTATCGTAGTCTCCATTCGGATAGCAAAAAAAATCCACGGGCCTATTAAGCCTTCGCTCCAGCCATTGTTTGCTCTCCTGAATTTGATAGTGCATCTCCTCATTCGGCACTCTCGTCAACATCTGATGATGGACCGTATGAGATCCGATGGTAATTAATTCGGGATCCATAGAGTGGAGTTCGTCCCAGCTCATGGTGTCATACAGGTCATGCTGGCGCTTGGCCGTCTCGAAGTTCTGCGTCAACGAACGAATGAAACTCTCGGTGCCTATTCGACGGCCATTTTCCATTGATTTCATGAGCTCTATTATTTTTTCCGTTACGTCGCTGTCGCGATTGCCCTCGCTTTCCCGCTTGCTAATCCCGATTTTATCGAAGATTTTTTGCAAATTGTCGCGCTTGCACCCTATTAGCCTTTGCTCCATTTCATGCGCCCACTGCCAAGTTCGTGTCTCAATGAGGCCAGGACAGACGAAGAATGTCGCAGGTAATTCATAACGGAGGAGAATCGGATAAGCGATCGTAAAATTATTTTGTAATCCGTCGTCAAAGGTCAATACGATTTCCGTGCTAAATTTCCGCAAGGAATCATCGAATATCGTTAAAGCTTCCCGGAGGGAAACAACATTAAAATTCGCCTTCAGATATCTCATCTGTGACTCGAAGATGTCTGCCGGGCAATCAGACCCTCCAACCCCGTGGAACATGATTACTCGCGCAGCCGGACTTCCGAACGTTTTATATCTGGACATGCCGGATATGAGTGACAGATGATGCAAACCCGGCGCCACCGTGCGTCTTATGGCATTAAGTGCGGAATTTGACATAATAACATCACCTGGCGAGTTTCACAAGCAGAATCAATAAGTCCTGCGCCACTGCCTGCTGCCCGAGATCGTTCAGATGTCCGCCGTCATCCGTATATTCACTTGCAAGGGAATAGTAGGTCGTTCCATTTTTCGTGAATGTTGATCTCGTACCGTCAGGGTGGGTTGACTCTGCCTGCGCGATGTCAAACAAGGGTTCTTTTCCCTTATACTCCTTCCTCAGCATATCATTGAACCGATTGCGTTTAATGTTATGGTCTTCCTTCCCCAGAAAAGCCTTTATGATGCTCCGCACCGTCGTTTTAGATTCGGTGAGGGGCACCGTCGCATGAATGAATATCATACGGGGATATTTTTTCTCCAATTGCTCCATAGTTTTTTTATACTCGATGAATATTTTATCAATGTCGCTATAAGCATTTATGTCTACATAGCAAAACTTGAAAAAAACAATATCCGCTTTAGCGCCAATTCCACCTTGCACAAAATCGGTGAATGCCTGCATTTTCGAATTGGGATCTCCGTTTTCGCCGATGCTGGAATGAGCAAACTCCGCGCCGTTCATGTCCGAAACACTTTTGATTTCAACAATATTGAGTTTAATCCCGGGCACCTGCTCCTCGATCGTCTTTATGCCGTCCACGATGTTATAGCCAACCGACTGGTGACCAAAAAAGATCTTCTTACCGGCCAACTTATGCCATTGAGACTCCGGGATGTTCTTGACTGATTCGAGAGAGACTGTTTCCTGGGTCATGGCTCCTCCTTCATGGGAGCTAAACGACATTACAAGCAGGCAGACAACACAGAAAAACTTGAGAACAATTTTCTTATCCATAGCAGGCATCTTCGATTTAAACGCTAGCCGATAGGTACGGGTCGTTGCCTATTTCCACTCGAACATACTGGCGCCTTGATCATTTCGCACAGGAGTGCGCTGGTTTTATTTCTGTCCTTTTCGCGCAATAAAGGGTGAATGGGAACTGTAAACAAGCAATCCGCGATCGCGGCGGCGGCAGGATATGTCAGTCCTACAAAGCTTTCCTTTATCTCTTCTATCATGTTGATCGGCGTGGGATACATCCGGCTGATGCCCAATCCCCGACCCGACGCATACGATATGATGTGGTCCCGCATTTCCCGGTCGCCTGCTAAGACTGGAAATCGGAGCGATGCTTTTATAGCGGTCACTCCTCCCTGCTGCAATTTGTCATGCGCTATGCCGCACGTCTTCAGAGCGTTGTCGTAGTATTCAGCATTCTCAGTGCGTGTTCGATTGTACTCACCCAGTCTGTCCCTCCAGTACCTCATCATGCCGGCCTTGATTGCTGATAGACGTTTTACGGGAAAATCGCGGTAAAATTTCGTTTCTCCAAGCCTTAAAAATGGAAGCCCCGCAGGCAGCCAGTAAAGCGAGGGATGGATGAAAAACGCCATAAAAATTGCTTTTATGAACTCTGCTGCATCTTCAACGAACCGAGATTCCTCTATCTTTGCGTATATTTTGTCTATTGCCATAGCGATGTCATCTGAATTCGTGACAATGATGCCGCCAGCCCCGCAGGTTATGTTTTTCCCTCGCCCCAGGCTGTAAAAACCCACGTCCGCAATTGTTCCGATCAGCCGTTCATTGTAAGTGCAACCCATTGCCTGCGCCGCATCCTCCACGACATAGGCTCCTCTTTCCCTGCAGATCTCGATAATTTTTGAAACATCCGACGGAATCCCGAACAGATTCCCCGAAATGACGCAGAGCGTGTTCCTGTCCACGGCGTCGTGCATATACTGATAGTCGTAGTCATAACGAGCGGGATTCATATCACACAGGGCGACGTCGAGCCCTGTTTTTACGATCGCTGATGGCACAGAGAAGCATGTGTAAGCCGGGATAACAACCCGTCGTCTATTTGGTGACAGGGCTTTCAGAGCAAGGAGGATCACTGTAAGCGCTGCTTTTCCAGATGAAAGGAGATAAACGTGTTTCACGCTGAAATAATCCCTCAACTCCTGCTGAAGGTCCTGTCTGCAGCGCTCGGGCTTTATTAGACCTCTCAGGCCATTGACGATGTCCGTCATTTTTAGAGGAGCTGCAGTCGGAGGTAAGGTGCGTTGTATTTTCATAGAGTACGAAGGTTTCCAGGCGACTTCATGTTTTGATCTCTCGTGACTGATGGATCAAAGGTTGCTGTGTATTCAAAATATTAAGGGAGATTTTTAACAATAGCGGGACCGATCAGTCTCGTTACACTGACCGGCAGCCGCTTCCAGATATTAATTGCCAGACGATATTTAGGATTATGGGGATTCAACTCTGGCGGTTTCTGTCCGTTTTTCATCCAATAGTGCCAATAAAGCTGGATCGGCTTTGCCCCCCATTGTTCTTTAAAGCGGAACGTCCCCTCGCCTGGTGTAGAGCGGCCGAAGTCGAATGACCCATATCCCTTCTCACATCCCATGCTGAGGACGGTCCAATACAAGAGCATATTGGGGCTAATGCGATTATATTGCCTGAGGGAAGACGCCCAAGGAATCTCCAGGGTCTCCTTGAACCCGACTAGGAAGCCGGCTGCCGCGGGCTGTCCGTCCTTTGTGCGCACGGTGCAGATCCATGATGTTTCTGGGAAGGCGCGCAGAATGCTCCTGAAAAATCCCTTGGAGTAGACCGGCGTTCCGAGGTCCCTCATGTTAACCGAGAATACCGTATAAAAATCCTCTAGGAGTTCTTCCCTGCCTAGCATTGCAGACATCCCCTCCTTGGAGGGTCGCCGCACCTGGGTTCGCAACTTCGTTGGGAAAGATTCCCAAAGTTCGCCTGGGGTCGGTGGCAGGGGCAGGAACATGGAGACCTTGGACGTCTTCACCTGCCAGCCGATTTCCATTGGATTTTTATGGCGAAGCTCAATGTGTTGGACCCCTTCCTCCTTCGCACATCTGATGGCGCCCGCAGCCAACTGAGCGCCGATTTCAGCGTTGTCCGCACAGAGACCGCCATAGTTGAAATACGGAAGGGAGACGGCAAAATTACCGAAGAGCTGGCTTTTTAACTGCACGAGCGGAAGGATCCCGTTGATTGCTCCGCGTTCATCTTCGGAGAGAAGATACCAAGTGGTATGGCCGAAGCTCTGCTCGATGACATCTTTCCATCCAGTCAGGTGATAACACCGGGCGTTGTTCGATCGCATGACATAGTCATCCCAGGCTTTTTTGTCCTGTCCTGTATAGAATCGGATTGTCATGGTATTAGTCCAGAGGAAACTGTCAGCCCGTGGTGTGCAAGGTTCAGATGACCGTCCCTAGCGCAACAAGACCTTTGCCGTATATCTCAGGAACTTCTCCGCTACCATAAGGAGCGATGCCACGTTCTTTTGATAATATGAAAGCGTGACGGAAGTTCGCCCTGAGTCTGTCCAATGGAACTTGTACGGCTCAGTCCCCTTTAGGAAGTCGTAGACGGCGACACCGTCCTCTATGGCACTGCTTAAACACATGCCGACAAATATGTTCCCGAGACTGATGTGCGGTTGATACTGTTTATCAACCGCCATAAGATACATTCCCAAGGTGTCCTGGTGCTTCAAATGAAGAAGTCCCCCAACCAACTTTCCATTCGACGAGAACATGTCGACTCGCATTGCCTGCTCAATGCCGCACCGTGACGCATATTTTGACAGGAACGACCTGACGGTTTTGTCATGGTTTTCGTTCTTTGTTTCGTAGAGAGTGCAAAAGGCTCCGAAAGCGTCGCCGATGCGATCTCCCGTGAAAATTTCATGCTGTAGTTCTCCTTCATTCCTGAGGAGCTTTAGATGGCGCCGGTATTGCTGTCTTCGGTTTGCAGAATAGACGGAGAACAAGTCTTCGCCCTTTTTCGGGAGCACTAGGGTGGGGCAGAACGAGCAGGGCCGGATTTCCGCGTATTTGCCGGCGTCCTCGATGGTATTCAGAAAATACAGGAGGAACAAAGAATTTGAGGGCAGGTCTTCGAGCATGCAGGCGTCCCATCGGCCCCGGGCTTCCGTAAGAAGAAATTCATGCAAAAAATTCGCAACTTTCTGTTCCTGCCCTTTTTTGATAATCACGTCTAGATAGTCAGAGCCCGCATCCGGCGCCCCAAGAAACTGAATCTGTTTAACGGTCAAAGCTCCTCGCCGGAGACGCTGAACGTACCACGGCGCTATACCTACGAGTTCATCAGTCTTATACACCATGACGATGAATAAGGACCTGCCTGAGCTGAGGAAGTTTTCCCCCCAGGCGAAAAGCCATTCCCACGTAAGAAAAATTGTGTTTGCAGTTGATTGGCTGAGCAATCCGTTCCATGCTGCTCGCGTCTCAACCCACTGGTCCATCGAACTGATCAGGACAGCACGATAATCATTCATGGCGTCCAGTCGCTCTCCTTGCAGCCTCGTCCATAATTAGCCCTGCAGGCAATTCATCCGGAGAGGAGGTTTTCGCTGGAACATTGAAAATTTCGGAGATCGGCTTGAACTTGAATTCCTTCATGCATTCTCCCAGCTTCTCTTCCGTGGTCTTAAGGTTGACATAATGTCTGAACTTGGAAAAAAGGCTGCCTTGCAGCCTAGGCTGGTCCATATCAATCTCCCATGGATGAATATAAATCACTGCAGTTTTTTTTTCAATCTCATTGATTCGTCTGATGATGGCTTTCGTCACTTGCAGCGGATAGAGTCTGAAATAACCACCTCCAGCTGCCGGGATGTTCTGTCCAAAAAGCTTAAAGGTAGTCGGAGGAATTTCCAAAATATCACCTGCCCCTGTTTGGATCGTATGGACGAACCGTTGGGCCCCGGGAACGCCGTAGCGGTCATGGTGAATCGGATATATACTAGAGTCGTACCGGAATCCCTCCTCGACCAGCATGTCCAGGGCCCAGAACGTCTTTTTCACGATGGAATAGCTCGTAGCTCGATATCCATTGACGGGCACACCCGTGATATCTTCCACGGCCCTTTTGGCTCTCCGAATGTCTGCCCGAAACTCATGTTGAGTCAAATCATATATCAGCCGGTGGTTATATCCGTGGCTGGCGATTTCGTGCCCGGCGGCCTGGATGTCTTTTATCAGTGCCGGGTAGTTTTCTGCGACCCATCCCAAGACAAAGAACGTTCCTTTAACCCCATATTTAGCGAAAAGTTCGAGTATCCTGTGGGTATTACGCTCAACCCTGCACTCATAGCGGGGCCAGTCCTCGAACTTGATCCCGGCGGCAAACGCGGAGACCATGAAGTAGTCTTCCACGTCGACGGTGAGGGCGTTCCAGATCGTGTTAGGGCTACCTTGCCCCTGCTCGATTTTTTTTACTTCGGACATCAGCGTGCCAGTCTTTCCTGCGCCGCATAGACCAGATTGTCGTCTTGCTTCGCATAAATTTTTTGGTAGCCTTCTTCCCGCGTCATGACCCCTTCCCGCACCATATTGGCGATCTCCCAAACATAGGGATGGAACTGATAGCGTTTCACATGAAGGTCGTTTGCATATGCGTTTAGCAGACAGTTACTTGAGTTGCTGTCTGTGTCCTCCGGAGGCATCCATCCGAATTTCTGTATATCTTGTATGATCATTTCTTCATTATAGAACTCCCACGCCATGGGATGAACATTGTAGGGAAAGAGATCCGGATTTGAATAGTGTCTCTCCTTGAGGAAATACGTTTCAATCTCCCCACCGGCCACTTCGCGAAGGGGGCCAAGGATCGCCTGCTGGGCCATTCTCACAAGTGAGGGATTATTCTTCATGATCGATGCTTCCACCGGCGCCTGGCCTGGGGACCATCCGAACGCGATCATCGGGATCTCCTGTTCCACAGCCATTTTCAGGCACAACGACTTCACGAGGCCAATACAGGAGGTGCATATGGTGCTCGCCCGCTCCAGTGTCTTTTTGGCATACAGCTCCCGCTCCGCCGCCGTCGAAAAGATCTTTTTTAAAAGATCCCACCGCGGCTTGAAGAATACAAAATCGATACCGAGGCTATCAGTCACGTTCTTGATGTTCGTGATCGCCGCTGGGGATACGAATCCGTTGTCGAGGCTCATTGCCAAAACCCTAAGTTTGTACTTGTTCCTGAGCAGACTCATGGTGTAAGTCGAGTCTTTGCCGCCACTGTATGCCATAAGGACGTCATAGGCGCGCTGACCGGCGCGGCCGGACTGGTGCACAACCTGATTCACCAAATCGATAAATCTCTGTTCGTACTCCTTTTTTAAATCCGCGAGCCGATCTTTCTTCCTGACGAACTGCTGGCAATGGCTGCACAGCCCTTCGGCGTTCAAGCTGATTCCGGGAAAGGTTTCCGGCAATATGCACTGTGAGCAGATTCTCATTGCTAACTCCGTCGATTTAGCGTATGGCTTCGCCCGTCAAATTCTGTTCTTTTAGCAGAAATTTTCGTATTTTCCCCGAGCTGGTTTTCGGCAGCTCGTCGGTAAATACAACTTCCTTAGGGATCTTGAAAGATGCAAGTTTTGTCTGGCAGTGTCGCTGGACCTTTTTTGCGTCCTGTGCATAACCCTCTTTCAGCACGATAACGGCCCGTATCGCCTCGCCGAGTATCTCATCAGGGACGCTTACAACGCCGACCTCATGGACCTCGTGCAGCTCCAGGATAACCTCTTCAATTTCCTTTGGGCTGATTCGATGGGCACCGCTTTTGATCATGTCGCTCCGGCGTCCAACAATATAGAGATAACCATCCTCGTCCTTCCTGCCGATATCGCCAGTATAAAGTCTACCTTCCCTCAACACCTTGTTCGTCTGCTCAGGGTCGTTCCAGTAGCCTACCATGATGTTTTTTCCATGTGCGACGATTTCACCTTCCTGGCCGTTGCCCACCGACCCTCCTTCTTCGCCGACGATGTCGATCTCTACTCCCGGGATGGCTTTCCCGATCGAACCGGGCCGCTTCAGAAGGCACTCCGGCTCAAGGTAGGTCAGCCGAGCAGTCGCCTCAGTCTGTCCATACATGATATAGACCTGGGTATGCGGCAAGATGAGGGAAAGCTCCCGCGCGTGCTGCGGCGACATCGCGCCGCCCGCCTGGGTCACATACCGCAGGTTCGGGAACTGGTAATTCCTGATGTTCGAGCGGTTGAGCATGATGGCGAATGTCGACGGCACACCAGCAAAGCCGGTGACACCCTCTTCGATCATCTTGTCGAACACTGAATTGGGGTACATGAAGCTGTTTTCAAGCACCAATGTCCCGCCTGCCAGTAAATGGGTAGTGAGCAGCGATTTCCCATACGAATAGCAGAAGGGCAGAACGACCATGACCTTGTCCATTTCGGTGAGCCGCAGATACTCAATAATCGATCGGGCATTCGCCAGGTAATTGTCATGGGACAGCATTACGCCTTTTGGCTTGCCGGTCGTGCCTGACGTATAAACAATAGACGCGATGTCCGTTCCGGTTAACATGGCAGGCGAATCGTTGTCGCCTCCCTGTCCCTGGATTTCGCCCCACGTCGCATACCGTATATGTGAAGGAAGCTTCTCCCTTAACCCCGTTGAGCCGACCGGTAATTTCCCAATTTCAATCATCATGCGGATTGACGGCGTTTCCCTGGTTGCCTCGGCTGCGATAGAGGCATAAGTATGCTCGACGATCAGTACCGAAATGGCACAATGGTTGATTATTGTTTTGATCTCATGCGGAGAATCCTGAAAGTTGATGTCAACGGATATTCCCCCCGCCCGCTGTATGCCTATGTATGCGGCTATATAGGCGGCTGAGTTCTTGCTGAGGATTCCGACGCGGTCTCCCTTCGAAATGCTATTTCGCAAAAGAAATGACGCAATCCTCGCAATGTTCTGCTCAAGCTCGAGATAGGACACCTGTCGCGTCCCCTGGATGACCGCGACAGAATCGGGTTTGAGACGTGCTATCTGGGTTATAAAAGAGTGAAGCATGGCGCGCCTAGGAAACCGGGGAAGCTGCGGTTTGTGCGGCATCGACCCGTGTTTTATCACTTATCTGCTTACTTACTATATAAGCTTCGAGTTTGCTCAAGGAATCGAAGTTGTTGGGGATGAGTTCATCGTCCTTCACTTTGATACCGAAGGCCTCCTGTACAAAGGAGACTAACTCGAGCACTCCCGTCGAGTCAATGATCCCGTTTTCCAGAAACGAGACATCATCGTTAAGCGTGTTGTCGTCATTACCATATAGGAAGTTCTCAATAATGTATTTCCTGATTTCAGATTTTATGTTCATAACGTTACCCCCATCGTGAGTACCTTATGTTTTTTATCTTGCAAGAGGTTTTTTGATCAGTATTGTATGACCGCCCTTATTCGGCGGCGGTAAAAGAACGTTACATTTGAGGTCGAGAAGGTTTTAGCACGAGCCAAGAAAAAACTGATCTTCATAAGATGGCCGCCCTTGTTAAAACATTAGCTGAGGTGATCGCAAGCCTGCTTTTGAGTATGTATCTCATGACTTTCCCGCTGGTTGATTTTGGCAGGGAATCGACAAAAAAGACTTCTTTCGGCGTCTTATATGGCTCCAATTTCTCCCCGCAGTATCTCTGAACCTTATGCGCGTCCAGTGTATACCCCTCTTTTACAACCACGACTGCCCGAATCGCTTCACCATGCTTGTCGTCCTGAATCCCGACAACGCTGGCCTCATGAACTTCACTCATCTCGTGAATTACGTCTTCTATTTCTTTCGGACTTACCCAATGGGCGCCTATGTTTATCCTGTCGCTCTTCCGACCGACAAAATAAATGTAGCCGTCCTTGTCCATCTTGCCAATATCGCCGGTATACAGCCTGCCATCCTTCAGCACCTTGTTTGTTTCTTCTGGATCGTTCCAATAACCGATCATGATGCTTTTCCCCTTGGCGACGATTTCCCCCTCGCTTACATCTCCAGCCTGCGCTTTTTGCTCCTCGCGCACCAGTTCGATCTCTACGTCCGGCACGGCTTTTCCGATTGAGCCCAGCCGATTGATCAGGTCTTCGGGCGCCAGGCAGGTCAGCTGGGCGGTCGCTTCCCTTTGCCCGTACATAATATAGATTCGCGCATCCGGCAACAGCGCGGCAAGCTCTCGTGTGTGTTGGGGCGGCATCGCCCCGCCTGCCTGGGTCACATACCGCAGTTTCGGAAAGCGATAATCCCTGAAATGTGACCTGTTGAGCAGAATCGCAAACGTCGAGGGGACCCCCGCAAAGCCAGTAACTTCCTCCTGCACCATTTTATCAAGTACTGAATCGGGATGCAGAAAGCCGTTCTCGAGCACCAATGTGGCTCCTGCCATCAAATGTGTGATAAGCAGGGATTTCCCGTATGAATAGCACAAGGGAAGCACAACCATGATCTTGTCCTGGTCACTGAGGCGGAGATACTCCATTATTGAACGGGCATTGGTCTCGATATTGTCGTAGGACAGCGTCACCCCTTTTGGTTTCCTGGCGCCATCAGATGTATACATGATCGAGGCTATATCGTGACCGGTCATTTCCGGAAGGACGCATGTCCCATACTCGCCCTTCATAATATCGTCAAGGATGACATATTGAATATTCGCGGGAATTTTTTTCCGTACGGCGGAGAAACCCCGCGCCCGCCGCTCCATACCGACAATGGCCTTGACTGACGGCGTATGCTCGACCGCATGGACGACTGTATCAATATGATTATTTTCCACAATCAATGCTGCAATGCCACAATGATTGACAATCGTCTTAAGTTCATTGACAGACGCCTGAAAATTGATATCGACGGGGATGCCTCCAGCCCGCTGTATGCCGAAGTAGGCAGTGATGTAATCAGCCGAGTTTTTACTAATAACGCCGATTCGATCGCCTTTTTGTATTCCAATCTGAACAAGAAACGCTGCCATATGTGCAATCTGCGAGTCCAGCTCGTTATAGGTAATTCGGCGGTGTCCTTGAATGACCGCTAAATGGCCGGGTGTTTCCTGTGCTTTTTCCGAAACGATGGCATTTACCATGATGATCCTCGTCGATTGTTATGTCCGGTACGCAGCCTCTAGCAATACACAATCTTTAGTTGAGAACCGCTGTCTCTGCCAGAGACAAATCCTGGGTCAGAGGGACAGTAGAATCCGATGTGTCGAAGCCCGTAGCATTATCGAGCGTAGGCTGCACGAAATTCGAAGCGCTCAGGTTCGTGCCTGCGGCGATATTGCAGGTTAACGTGCAGAAGGCGCCGGCGCTGATTCCGTTGTAGTTAGCGATATTAACTGTCACCGTGGCCGGCGTGCTGCTTGTTGCTGGCGTGTAGGTTCCGATGATTATGGCTCCTGAAGCAGAACCCGTTGCAGTGAGCACGGTCGGGGACACATCCAGAATCGCAGGGTTGTTGACATCAGAAGATGCATTGACGGTTACCCCCGTGGGCAGCGTGATCGTGACATCATAGCCGCTGATCGTGGTTGTAGTTGGAAACGTGCCTGTGATTGCGGTTGATAGGGTGAGCACCGCCGTCGTATTCTGCTGGGGAGGAGCAGGAGGATTGCCCCCGCCTCCGCCACCGCAATAAGGAAGGATTATCAGTGCACCAGCAAGCATGAGCAAATTCAACAGGGATTTCTTTTTCATTTTTAATCCTCCAGCAATATTATTCATAACTTTTGAGTGTTGTTCCATATCGGGAAAAAACATCTTCTGATAGGGTCACAGGAAAAGAGATTCGCGCGTCTACTCATCCTGTGACCCCATCAGTGAGTTTCGCATTACCAGCTTGGCAGCCCCGCTGCCTTTCTCAGGATCACCACTACGTCTGAAATGTCGATCTTGCCATCCGGATGACGTTGACCATTTACCAGCGGCGCCACGTCCAGATGTTCGAGATCCGTTTGAGTCGGCGTATCAATCCCCGCTGCAATCCGGAGAGCCTCAAGCGCGTCGGTAACACTCACGGTGCCAGTACCACTGATAGTACCGTCGGCTATGTTGACATTAAGAGTCTGTTGCATGGAGGTTGCGGCGCCGTAGTCGCTGTTTCCCGCCTGCGATGCGGTAATCGTTGTCGTTCCCGCACCTACGATATGGATGTTATTATTTACGATTGTCGCCACTGATGTGTTCGAGCTGATGTACGATACCGTCAAGCCTGAGCTTGCCACAGCCCCGGGCGCAAAATCAGCGTCACCTACGGCATCTCCTACCAATGGACCGAATGTAATGGACTGCGCTTGGAGGCCCACCGTCAACGTACCAGGTACAAAGCTGCTGAAGGTGTAATTCGCCGCTGTAAGAGTACCGATAGACACATTGATGGGATAAGGCCCTGGTTGACTCGCGGCTGTCGCCGTTGTCGTAAATACCGGGGTACCGGTAACCACTGCGCTAGTATCGCTGTTCACAAATCCGCTATAACTTGCAGTGAATGTCGGGTTGGCAGCGTTGTACGCCCTGCTCGCATTGTTTGCCGTTACTATAAGCGCTGCTGGGTTTACGGTAAGGGACTGTAACACCGGGGTCGCCACACCGTAGGTGCTGCCGTCCCCTGGCTGTGATGCAGTAATCGTGGTGGCCCCTGCTCCCACGATATGTATATTGCTACCTATGACCGTCGCCACTGCGGTATTCGAGCTGGCGTAAGATACCGGCAAACCGGAACTCGCCGCTGCACCGGGCGAAAAATCAGCGTTGCCGTAGGTCACTGCCGCCAAGGGACTGAAGATAATGGACTGCGGCATGAGCCCTACCGTCAGCGTACCGTTCACGAAGCTGAAGGTGTAATTGGTCGCAGAAAGATTACCTTGAGTTATGGTGATGGGATAAGCTCCTTGCGGGCTCGAAGTCGTTGCCGTGGTTGAAAGCGCCGGAGAACCACTCAGCACCGCTGCCGTATCGATATTAACAAACCCGCCGTACGTCCAAGTTAACGTCGGGTTGGAAACAAGATATGGCCTGTTCAAGTTATTCGCCGTCACCGTGAGTGTTGCCTTGTTCACCGTCAGAGGCTGCAACACGAGTGGCGCGGCAGTGTAGTCTACATTTCCAGCCTGTGAAGCGGTGATTGTCGTTGTTCCTACACTCACAATGGTAACAATATTGCCGCTTACCGTAGCCACGCCGGAATTTGAACTCCCGTAACTTACTGTCAGGCCGGAACTAGCAGTAGCCGGAAGTGCAATTGTACCGTTGCCATACGTTTGTGCTGTCAAAGCGCCAAATGGAATCGTCTGTGGAGCCTGGTTCACGGTCAGAAGCTGCGACACATTTGCCGCGGCGATGTAGTTACTGTTTCCCGATTGTGATGCTGTAATGGTCGTAGATCCGGCGCTCACAATGGTAACAATATTGCCGCTTACCGTAGCCACGCCGGGATTCGAACTCGCATAACTTATTGCCAAGCCGGAACTATCAGTAGCCCCGAGTACAACTGTGCCGTTGTTGGCATACGTTTGTGGTGCTAAAGCGCCAAATGTGATTGACTGTGATGCTGGGTTCACAGTCTGGGAGAGCGCCGGGGACGATACCGACCCACCATAGTTGACGTCACCACTGTATGTTGCCGTTATTGAATTCGAGCCGCCTCCCAGAGTGCTTGTGCTGAGAGTGGCAATACCGCTGGTCAACGTACTCGTACCGATAATTGTTGAACCATTGTCCTTGAAAGTCACTGTACCAGTCGGCGTGCCGCCCGTGCTAGTGACCGATGACGAGAAGGTCAGGAGTGTACCGTAAGCTGACGGGTTCGAGCCCGTAATTAAGGATATAGTCGTCGTCGTAATGTTAAGCGCCACATTCTGAACAAGAGGCGTCACCGTAGATGATAAGTTGAAGTTCGGATCTCCACTGTACGTCGCTGTTATTGTGTGGGTACCAGTTGAAACAAATGCATAAACAAAGGTAGCCGTCCCGCTGGAGGAAAGGGTTACCGGCGATCCTAATCCGCTTGAGCCGTCATAGAACTGCACGGTACCGGTAGGAATACCGCTGGTGGTGCTGACTACTGTTGCTGTGAAGGTCACATTTTGGTTGAGGCCTGACGACTGGATATTGTTGTCGCTAATGCCCGTTACCGTTGAAGTCCTTAAGATCAACACGGCAACAGACGATGAAGTCGTTGATCCGCTATAGTTCGTATCACCGCCATACGACGCTGTAATACTGTGTGGGCTTGTCGCAACGCCCAGAGAACTCGTGCTGAAAGAGGCTATTCCGCTTAACAGGGTGCCTGTTCCAATGGGTGATCCGCCATCATAAAATGTCACCGTGCCGGTTGCGCCTGACGTGACCGAGGCCGTGAAAGTCACTAAAGTGCCGTAGTTCGCCGATGTACCACTGGTGGGCGATGTAATAATCGTTGTTGACGTAAGTTGACCTACGCTCTGAGGAATGGGAATTGATGTTGATGTTGCAAAGTTCGTATCACCGCTGTATACCACCGTTATCGTATGCGTGCCAGCGCTGAGGAGGGATGTGCTGTAGATGGCCGTGCCGGCAGTGAGCGTCCCCGTGCCAAGGGAGGTAACCCCGTCCTTAAACGTTACTGTGCCGGTCGCACCAATGCCAACAACCGTGGCCGTAAATGTAACCGAATTTCCGTATGACGACGAGGGCGACGAAGATATCACACTCGATGTCGTCGACATCTTGTTTACGGTCTGAATAATGGCGCTTGACGTTGATCCCGCAAAGTCCGTATCACCGCCGTAGACCGCCGTTATCGTATGCGTGCCAGCGCTGAGGAGAGATGTGCTGTAAGTGGCCGTGCCGCTGGACACTATCCCTACGCCAAGCGTTGTCCCTCCGTCCTTGAATGTTACCGAGCCGGTCGCGGTGGAGTTGACCATTGCCGTAAAGGTGACCGAGCTTCCGTATGTGGATGTGAGTGACGATGATATGACGCTTATTGATGACGTTGCAGCAGTTATTGTTAGCACGCCATTGACAAAATTGAATCCGTAATTCACGGCAGTAAGGCTGCCAGTGCCAGTGCCAGCAGTTATGATGATGGGATAGGTCCCTGTCAAACTCGATAAAAGTGCCGTTGTTGTCAGAGTCGGCGAACCGCTCAATGCAGAAGATACGGTCTGGCCGTTCACAAACCCGGTGTACGACTCGGTTAATGCAGGATTAGGAGTAAGGTACGGTCTGCTTACGCTGTTTGCCGTCACTAAGAGTGTTGCTGGGAGCACGGTCAGGGAGCCGGTAGCAAAACTTGTTTCGTATGTAGACGTCGCTCCGTACGTCGCGGCCAACGAATGGTTCCCCGCCGAGACCGTCGCAGTTGAGAATAGGGCGCTGCCGCTACCATTCAGGGTAAGTGACGTTGTCGGTCCACTGTCGATGCTCAACCCCACGCTGCCCGTCGGCGTCCCTGGGGCCCCGGTGACAGTCACCGTCACGGTGCCGGAGCCGTATGTAGATATCGGTGCGAGAATCGATGTTGACGTCGTCGTTTTACCGTCATTATAAAGCCGAGCGATATAGGAGCGCGCTAAGGTACCAACCTGAGTAAAACCGCCGCCGATGATAATATTAGTGCCTGATGGCGACGAAGAGATGGATTCAACCAATCCGTTCGTGTTCGGATTAAATGTCGGATCCAAACTGCCGCTGGGTGAGGTAAACAATGCAACGTTATTGAACGTTAGACCGTTTACCGTGGAAAAAGTGCCACCGCTGATGAGCTGAGTGTTCGACGGCGACGAGAAAACGGCACTTACAGGTCCATTGACGTTCGGATTCCAAGAACTGTCGATGGATCCGTCCGATAGCATTCGCTGAAGGTAAGGCTGGCCTGAAGTCAGACTTTCTACATTGCCCCCAACAACGACTGTTCCGTCTGACTGTAAAACCACGGAGTTGACGAGATCCTCGCCAACGATTCTTTGAGAGTTGAAGCTCCCGACCTGCGCTCCGGTGCTCTCGCTTACGAATAAGATATAGCTGAAATCTTTCGTATTGATTGGAGGGTAGTTTTCAGGGTTGTTTGATGAGTTATTGGAAAGGCACTGCCCATAATCGACCAAGGTTGCCGGCGCATCATTATCAAGACAGGCTGGCTCGGTTACCGTTGGCCCATAAGAGAGGTCCGCCGTAGTCGTAGTATAACTTCCTGAACTGCTAACGGAGCCGCAATATGAACAATTCGTTTTGTAAAAAACCCCACCTACCAAAATCTGCTTATTGGAAGCGTATGAACCTGTATCCAGCGGAGTGATCGAGGTAACGGTGCTGCTCATATTGGGGTTAAAGTTCGTATCAACAGCGCCTGTGCCGGTGCCGGCTGTTAGCAGTCTAACGAAAAAAGGTCTTAGGCTGGTATCGGTAACCCCAGTTGCCAGTGAATATGTCGGGCAGGTAGTTATGTTCACATTTTTGAAAGTGCCTCCTACTAGCAAATTGCCATCATTTTGAAGCGCAAGTGCGGTCACTGCCGCGGTATTCGTTTCGGCCGGGTCGCAATTATTAAGCCTCGGATTAAAGTTCAGGTCAACAGCTCCGTTCGCGTTCAGACGCGCAATGCCGAGCCTCGTGGTGCCGTTCACCTGCGTAAAATGTCCTCCTATGATGATTGATCCGGTTGAGTCTGTGACAATCGACTCGACCGAATTATCAAGAGAAGGCATGAAACTGGTGTCAAGAGTACCGTTGGCATTCAAACGCGCAATAAAAGTAACGGTCTGAGTGCCAACCTGCCCAATGAATCCGCCTATGAGGACTTGTCCATTCGGTAGTTCCAAAACTTTCTCCACACATTCCGTGGGATCGGGCGTATTAGGGCAAGTCACAGTAGGATTAAAGGTACTGTCGGCGATCCAAGCGCCGAAGCTCGTACCCGCGAGCATCAATGCTCCCACAACGGCCAAGCAGGCAGTCAGGTACGGCAATTTCCCCCTCATTAATCTCGTGATAATCCGGCTCTCACGTATCATATCTAAACTCCTTTCATCTTTTCGTATGGTTCTATTTCGTAACGATATATCATGGCGATCTGTTTATGATGAATTAATCCCGTAGGAAGTCAAACCTATCTGAAACTACCCCGTTTTATTGGCACTCCATAGCGCTGGCCACATCTCATGCCCCTCAATGTCATCTCCAGTGGGCTAAATACCGTGCATTTCGCTTCGTTTCGTCTGCCGGTAAAGAAGCTCCGCACCGCGACGACATGAACATGCAGATGTACTTCTTCATGATGTTCAACCGGTGACCACACGAGTATGTGCTTGCCCCACTTGCAATTTCTTGTAAAGAACAGGAGTAATAATTTGTACGCCTTTTACCCTACACCTAATCATAAAGCAAGAATTATACCTTCGTAAATTGGCAGTACCGTTTGCCATTTTTAAGAGAAGGTACGGCGAGGGGAACAAGCATTGGAAAAATGAACTAGGGGTGAACGGCTTGATAATATTAGTGCAGTTGCTGCCTTTGCAACAAATTGTTCACCATCGAAACCTAGTGGCAGGATGGTGTTGTGCTATTGGAGAAAGAGCGTTCATAGTTCAGGCAACTCTCAGGACAGCGGGAGTACGGGAAATATTGCTCCTTATTGACTCTAGAAGAAACAGTAATACTGTCTATGAGCTTGATTTTGAAGGCATTGAGGACATTGTTTCCTACGGATACAGGGCGGGACAGTGGCAGCTCACGACTATTGTATATTTGTGATACACATCGTGGTCCCATCGCTCATGACCTTCGATGTCATTTCCAGTGCGCTGAGCTCTGCGCTTTTCGCGTCAAATTTTTTGATAAAAAGTTCCTGCAATAACAGCGTAGACACGATCCCCACAATTGCCATATTGTCCCTGAACCCGAGCATCGGGCTCTGTCTACATTTTTTGGCTAGAAGCTGGACAGCCTTTGGATTGAATAAGCCGCTTGCCTTGAGATTCGCTTCCGAAAGAAGTTCATCGATATAAGGCTGGGGTCTGCCATCGGTGAAGAAGCTCTTCGCGTCAGGCGCCATGTAGGGCTGCTTTGTCCTATTGAGAATGGAAGCAGGAAGCAGTCCCTGCATGCTCTTTTTTAGTATGTATTTTTCTGTGAGTGCGCGCATCTTGATCGTGGGAGGTAGCTTAGCGCAAAATTCCACGACCCGATGATCCAGGAAGGGGTACCTGCCTTCGATCGAGTGTGCCATTGCGACCCGGTCCCCCTGGGACGACAGGAGATAACCCGGAAGCAGGGTCTTGATCTCAATATACTGCGCCCGCGAAATATCGTCAGCGCGAAAAATGCCGTCGGAAATGTATTCCGACAGGTCATCGACGCACCCGTACATCTGCAAGGTATTCTTCAGCTCTGAGGAGAAAAACATCTTGACCATCGAAGTCGTGTTCCACCGCGGGATATGCGAATAGAACTCCACGGGATAAGCGCTCGTATCCGCCTTGAAAAACGACTCCGCATAGGGCAGCGATTTTACCGGAGAGTTCGCGAGATAGGGATAGAGCCGCTTCAGGATAAGGGACCTGAACTTTGATCCGGGGTTCCGTTCGATGAACCGCCGCACCTTGACCTCTTTGAATATATCATATCCTGCCAGGATCTCGTCCGAACCTTCGCCGGTCAGAACGACCTTGTACCCGCTGTCTCGGACTAGTTTCGCGAGGAGATACATCGGCGCTGCCGCGGTCCGGAGGACTGTTGTCTCGGTATGCCAGATGACGTCGGGGAAAATACTGCCGATGTCGGCACTGGTACATCGGACGGCGCTGTGGTCCGCGCCCAGGTAATCAATCATCTTATTCTGGTGTTCGCTTTCATCGAAGACACCATCGTCGAAAGTGACCGAAAATGTACGCAGTGGCGTATCAGTAAATTTTTTGATCAGCATAGTGATCACGGAAGAATCGATCCCGCCGCTTAGATACGCCCCCACAGGGACATCTGCACGGAGTTGAAACCGGGTCGAATCGATCAGGAGGTCCCGGAGTTCCTCGGCATACACTTCCTCCGTTTTGTCCTCTCCATCAAAGTCGAAATCCACATCCCAGTACCTTGTAGTTATGATCTTACCGCTTTCGATCTTCAGATAGTGTCCGGCCGGAAGTTCCTTTATGTTTTGGAACGCTGTCCTCGGTGGGACGGTCATCCAGAAGGTGAAAGTCTGGTCAAGGGCATATGGGTCAAGCGCCCGCGGCACCCTGCTGTCCGCGAACAGGGACTTTACTTCCGAGGCGAAGAGGAGCGATCCGTCGACGACGGTATAGAATAACGGTCGTATCCCGAGCCGGTCTCGGGCGATAAAGAGCACCTTCCGCCTCGTATCCCAGATGGCAAAGGAGAACTGTCCATTCAACGATGCCAGACACTCTGGCCCCTGGTCTTCGTAGAGATGAACGATGACCTCTGTATCGGACATCGTGTAGAAGCGGTGTCCCTTTTGTTCGAGCGCCTGGCGCAGCTCAAGATAATTGAAGATTTCGCCATTGAACACGATCCAGACGCTCTTGTCCTCATTGTGGACCGGTTGCCAACCTCCCTCCAGGTCGATGATGCTCAGCCGTGCGTGCGCGAGCCCTATCCGTCTGTCGCGATAGAACCCGAAGCCGTCGGGGCCGCGGTGCCGCACCATCGCAATCATCCTTTTGAGGGCGTCAAAGGGTATTTCACCCTCGCGCTCAAGATTAAATATGCCCGCTAAGCCACACATTCTTTACAGACGCGCTGGCGGTACCAGGAGATCGTTTCCGCAAGCCCTTTCCTTATAGTGAATGTTTTTCTGTAACCCAAGTTCTTTTGTGCGAACTCAATATCGCTCACTGAATCTCTGATATCACCAGCCCTCTTCGGCTTGAAATCGATCTCGGATTTAGATCCCGTGAGTTCAACTATCGTCCTGGCCAGCTCGAGAATGCTTGTCTGTTTGCCGTTGCCGACGTTAAATACCGTGCCGCGAACGCCGTTTTCAGTGAGAGCTGCCAGGTTCGCGTTTACCACGTCGTCGATATAGATAAAATCGCGCGTCTGGCCGCCATCTCCATCGATCGGTATCGTCTCATCGTCAAGGGCCTTGGATATGAACTTCGGGATAACGGCCGCGTAATCGGAAGCAGGGTCCTGCCGTCTTCCATAAACGTTGAAGTACCGCAGACCGATAATAGAGATTCCGTACAGATCTGAGAAAATGCTCCCAAGCATCTCCTTCGCGACCTTAGACATCGCATAGGGAGATTTCGGACACGGCGTCATCGTCTCCCGTTTTGGAAGCTCGGGTGCGTCACCATAGACTGCCGATGAGCTTGCAAATACGATGCGCCTGCAACCGCATTCAGCCGCGATATGAAAAAGGTTCGTTGTCCCGGCTACATTCGTTTCCATGGTCGCGACGGGATCTGCGATGCTTTTAGTAACGCTCGAAACCGCCGCCTGATGTGAAATGAGCGATATGTTTTCTGTCTTTATGATCGATCGCAGTAGACCTCTGTCCAGGATACTTCCCTTGACAAATTTGAGATTATCCTCTTGCTTGATGTCGAGAACGTTTTCCATCTTTCCCGTGCTGAGGTCATCGAGGATCACGACCCGGTGTCCTTTGGCGAGCAAAGCCTCAGCTATATTGCTTCCGATAAAGCCTGCTCCGCCTGTCACAAGTATAGATTCCATATTTCCTCCCTATATTTCCTTTCGTGATGACAAGAACATCGGTAATATTTGAATCGCCTCTTCTTGTCTGGCACTTACGTTTTAGTTGAACGTCAACGTCTTATCCATCGGGGAGTTGTCCGAACAGCGAAATGCTACAGGACGACTGCAGAACTGCATGATGGAATAAGACGAGACTTTATATGAGATATATGCGACCTAATTTAATGTCAACGGATAAGCGGGCGAAATTGAACCCGCATAGTTCGTATCACCACCGTAAGTCGCCGTTATCGAATAATTTCCCGCACCAATTGTGTAGCTGCATGATGCAGTGCCGCCGGACAAACTGCCCGAGCAAAGGGGTCCTAATGTGCTATCGATAAACGACACAGTACCAGTTGCTGCTGCACCGCTTCCGGCATACGTAACGTTCGCAGTGAAGGTCAATGTACCATTGGTAGAGCCGGTCAGAGGCCCTGTTACGGTTGTTGTAGTCGAAGCCTGATTAACGGTGAGGGTCTGCGCAACGTTGGCTGCAGCCAAATAGTTGCTGTTGCCCGACTGAGATGCCGTTATCGTCGTGGTTCCGGCGCCCATGATCGTTACGGTGCTGCCGTTTATTGTCGCAACGCCCGTACTGGAGCTACTGTATGACACGGGGAGACTGCTCGTCGCCGTGGCAGTGAGAGTGAATGCCGCATTTCCATAAGTCATGCTCGACAAGGGATTAAATGTGATAGTCTGGCTTGCTAAATTCACCGTCTGCAAAAGGGCGTCTGACGTCGATGTGAGAAAATTCGTATCCCCGCTATAGTCCGCTGTTATTGCTTGGGAAGGGGCAGCCAGAGTCGATGTGCTGAATGACGCTATACCGCCGGACACTGTTCCTGAGCCAAGGGCCGTAGAACCATCTTTGAACGTCACTGTTCCGGTAGCCGTTGACGGGGTGACTGTTGCCGTGAAGGCCACAGATTGGCCATACGTCGATGGATTAGGGGATGATCCGAGACTCGTCGCTGACGATGCTTTAGTCACAACTTGTTGGAGATTCGATGAGGTTGATGTCCCATAATTCGTATCCCCACTGTAGACCGCCGTTATTGTATGGGTAGCAGCAGCCAGGGTCGATGTGCTGAATGACGCTACACCGCCGGACACTGTTCCTGAGCCAAGGGTCGTAGAACCATCTTTGAACATCACTGTTCCGGTAGCCGTTGACGGGGTGACCGTTGCAGTAAATGTAACTGAATTTCCGTATGCTGACGGGTTAAGAGATGATTGGACCGAAGTCGTCGACGACGCAAGGCCGACAGTCAATGTTCCAGTAGCCGAACTTGCAAGAAAATCGCCTTGGGCTGCGTACGTTGCACTTAAGCTATGGGACCCGACAGACAGAATGCCGACATTGAATGTTGCGACTCCGGAGGTCAATCCCCCGATAGATGGTGTTCCACCATCCACACTCAGGTCCACGTTGCCGGTTGGGAGAAGTATCCCGGAACTTACGGTGACAGTAACACTTCCTGGCGCGCCTGACGCTACTGAAGGCGCGTTTATACTCATCGTTGTCGGGGCCTGGTTCACAGTCTGAGTAATAGCTGGAGACGTTGATGTCGTGAAATATGTGCTTCCGTTATAGACTGCTGTGATGGATTGGCCGACTCCTGCGTTTAGCGCTGTTGTCGTCGTGGTATATACGGCTGTATCAGGTGAGCCGCCATTCAGCGTACCTGTACCGAGAAGCGTGGATCCATCCATGAACGATACCGTACCGGCAGGTGTGCCTCCTGTACCTGTTACCGTCGCCGTGAAGGTTACTGAGTTCCCGTATGTCGACGTGGGTAACGATGAAACGACGCTCGCTGTCGTAGTGCCTATTACGGACTGAGAAATTGCGGATGATGTTTGTCCCGAAGAGTAGGTCGCATCGCCGTTATACACCGCCGTGATGGAATGGGCTCCTGTGCTAAGCGACGAAGTAGCGAATGTCGCGACGTCGGGAGAACCGGCGGACAGAGTTCCGTTGCCAAGGCTTGTAGATCCGTCCTTGAACGTGACTGTCCCAGTCGGTATGGCACCGTTGCCAGCGACTGTTGCCGTGAAAGTGACGGAATTGCCGTATGTCGAAGTAGGCGAAGATGATGTAACGCTTATCGTGACAGAAGCATTTGTCACGGGCTGCAACACGGCATTTGATGTAGATGTCAAATAATTCGTATCGCCACTATAGATTGCCGTTATGTTATTCGTCCCTGCGCCAAGAGTGGTCGTACCGAAACTTGCAATGCCCGCGGTAACCGTCACTGTTCCTGAAGTGATAAGAGTACCATTATCATAGAAACTTACCGTTCCCGTTGCAGCTGCCGGGTTGACCGTTGCTGTGAATGTAACCAATGTGCCGGGAGTTATGGACTGCCCCCCGGTAGACGACGTAAGTGTGGTAGTTGTGGTCGCCTTGTTCACAGTCTGTGAAAGAGCTGATGACGTAGAGGTAATGAAATTTGTATTACCGCTATAAACAGCCGTTATGGAATGGGTAGCAACAGCAAGCGTTGTTGTACTATATGTTGCAACACCGCTGGATATGGTGCCTGTACCGAGGACCGTAGCTCCATCCCTGAACGTCATTGTCCCGGTGGCCGTAGCCGGGGTCACCGTAGCTGTGAACGTGACTGAATTGCCGAATGCTGATGGGTTGGATGATGACGAGACACCTGTCGTTGTCGTAGCCTGCGTTACTGTCAGATTACCAGACTTCGAACTACCCACGAAGTTGCCTTGCGTTGGGTATGTGACAACCAGGCTGTAGACGCCTACGACAGGGCTTGGAATCGTAAACGCCGTGGATCCGTTCAATAACGTTTGAGTCAGCGTCGTAGTCGCACCACTAAATGTATAACTTAATGACACGCTTCCGGTGGGTATCCCCGACGACAGCGAGCTGAGCTGCACAGTCACTACGCCGGGTGCGCCGTAGGTTATAGTAGGAGCGCTGATCGTAATTGTTGTTGCCCCGGCACCTACGCCAAGAGTGCCAGAAGCCGAACTCGATCCGAAATTGCTTGTCGGGTCATTGGGATACGTTGCGCTCAAGATGTGACTGACAGCGGTTGGCGCAGTAATCGTAAATGTTGCGATAGCGCTTCCTAAAGTGCCTCCGGGACTGAGGGCTCCCAGGATGGCGGCTCCGCCATCCACGACCAGCGATACATTGCCGACAACGGGAGACGTGAAGTTATTCCCCGCACTCACCGTGACGGTTACAATGCCATTTGCACCAGCTGTTATTGATGGTGCGCTGAGCACCATCGTCGTCGGCGCCTGATTTACTGTCAGGTTGCCTGATGCCGTACTAGCCAGGAAGCTGCCCTGCGCTGCATAAGATGCGCTAAGCGCATGGCTGCCGGCATTCGGAGTGGTAATCGTAAAGGTTGCGGACCCGCTTGAGTTTAGTGCCAACGTTGACGACCCAGTAGTGTCCCAGGTCAACGATACGCTTCCGGTAGGCGTCCCCGACGTCGAGATGACGGTCACAGTCACGACACCGTTTGCTCCATAGGTTACAGTTGGCGCGCTGATCGTCGTCGTCGTCGCCCCCTGGCCCACGGTAAGAGTGCCGGTATTTGCGCTCCCCTGGAAGTTGCCCTGGGCCGCATACGTTGCGGAAAGCGTATGGCTGCCCACGCTCGGCTTGGTTATCGTAAAGACTGCCGACCCGTTGGAGAGCGCCTGGGTTGTTGCCGCGCCGCCATCTACACTCAATGCCACGTTTCCAATAGGCGTCCCTGATACACAGCTGACTAGCACCGTCACGACACCGTTTGAGCCGAAGGTCACACCAGGTGCGTTGATCGTCGTCGTCGTAGTTCCCTGACCCACGGTCTGCGTATATGTCGAAGTTGATGTCGAGAAAATAGAGTCACCATTGTAGGTGGCCGATATAATATGCACTCCGAGAGCCAAATTAGATATGGCGTACGTTGCCGAGTTGCCGGCAAGCGCCACCGTGCCGGCCGGAAGGGCCGTTGTGCCGTCCTTGAACGTTACCGTACCCGTCGGCGTGGCTGTCGTACCCGAATCAGAGCTGGTAACCGTGGACACAAACGTGACCATACTCCCATATTGCGATGGGTTGTTGTCTGCAGAGATGGTTGTAGACGAACCATCTTTCCCGGTCGTAAAAGACCAGGTATATTCCGGCATCACATTACCTGACAGGTCTATAACTCCGTCGACCCGAGCCGTATAAGGCGTGTTGTATGACAGAGAGTTTGGAACCGTCGGCTTGTAGGAGAGTATATTCGTGGTATAGTCGTAATTGTCTTCAATATAAAATGGAACAATGACGGGCGTCACGCTAGCCATGCTGAAGAGCGTGATATATGCTGTTGCCGGATTCACGGGTTTATTGAATGTAACATTGAGGTAGGTAGTTACAGATACATCCGTCGACCCCGCCGTAGGTGTCGCCGCCGTCACGATCGGAGGTAACGTATCCGCTCCTGTGCCTGTGCTGAACGTCCAGACATAATCGCTGATCAATTGATTCCCTACGAGGTCCTGTAGCCCGGCCTTCACCGTAGCCGTATACTGCGTATTGCCATCCATAGTGACTGCCGGCGGCGAAAACTGGGGCGTGATGATGGCGGTCGTTCCGTTGTAAGTCAAGGTGCCGCCGGGTACAGTCCCCGAGAGTTGACTGACGAGCTGAAATACCAGCGTACTTGAATTTATCGGCTTGCTGAACGCTATGCTGATACCGCTGCTTACCGGCACACCAGTACTTCCTGCTGAAGGAGATGTGGATACGACACTTGGCGGTGCCGCGTCAGGAAGGGCTTGCGTGGTGAAATTAATGGTGACAGGGCTCCCCATTGTGACCTCATAGATATCTTTCACGCTGCCGCTGATCGTAACCGTATAGTTGGCATTCTGAACAAAATTCTGCGCCGGCGTGAAGATGGCGGAACCGTTAGTGTACACGACGGATCCAGCGATTGGGCCTATCCCCCCTGCGCCAATGACAGTAATGGTCTGGTTGTTGATGGTAGAGGGGTCCATATCTACGGTGAACGTTATCATGATCGAACCATCGATCGGAAACCCATTAATCCCGGTATTCCCGGTTCCATCGATGGGAATCGAGAATTTGATGTTTGGCGGTGTTATATTGACAGGAGGCAGAGGGCCCTCGCGACCGCATGTCAAAAGCACCAATGCCACCGAAAAGAGTAAGAGCAATAGCATGACAGGCTGTTTTTTCATAAGTATTTTCCTTAAGCCAGTGCCGGGCAACAACTGATACCCGCGCTTTTAGTCACGACGAGATAGCTCCCGCCTCATATCAAAAACGTTCAGTAAGCTGCACCTGAAATCTGTTAACCCTGCTGTTATTTGTGTAGATATCCGGTGAATAGGAATAGTCATATATGTAGTTCAATGCAAGAGTGAGATTCGCCTTGAGACTATGTTCAAAACCTGCCATGATTTGATAAATATACGTATCCGCATCAACCACAAAATCCTGATAAATCGTATTACTTATTGCACCCGAAAATGTCCATCGGGGCGTGATTACATGACGTAACTGGCCAGTTATGGCGTACTCATTCGTCTCAAGGTGGTCCTGCGCTGCGTTTAGGTACTGGTACCAGCCCAACACACCACTGAGGGAGGTCCTCGACGATGGCTCCCTCGTAAGGGTGACCTCAAGCTGGTCCAATCTTCTTAGGACAAAAGTAGGATCAGGAACATAGCTCGTTTTGGTCTCAACCTTGAGTGTCATGGTAGAGTAGTGCTGGATGAAACCGAGGTCCCAAAGAAGATGTTGTATATTCGTGTAGCCCGCGAACTTCAACCAGGTTTCCCCGAGATAGCAAAAACTGGAAGAGCCTGGTGCATAGGTATAGACGGCACCGGTGTAGATGTCCGACATAAAATAACCTTCCACGCTGTTGAGGCCCCGCGTGTATTGTATGCCTCCCGTAATCGACAGATTAGATGAAAGAGGCGTGCCCATAACGAGATAACCAACATTGTTGACCGTGTCGATGTATATAGGATTCTTATACCAGGTGTTCGCAAACTGATACCCCAACTGTACCGTATGTGAAGGTCCGGAGATCAGATTCAGATAGGGGTTCACGGTGAAGATATCCTCGTCAGTTTGATCTACGAACAGGCTTTCCTGGGCTATATAATTTTGCGCAACATTGACTGCAACCCTTTGATACATGTCTGTCATATCAAGAAAAAATAAATTATCAATCAGATTGGTATGTTCCATAACATTAGCGGTGAATGTCGAGTCGTTTGTCACTGTATCTCTGGCGTAGTAGTAATAGTCGTAAGCATAGTCTATGTGCCAAGTCCAGAACGATGTATCATGAGTGAGAGTAAAAGCCGGAACTACGCTCGTTATAAAATCATATTGTTTGGCGGTTGGTGTCAGAAAGATATTATCGTTGAACTCCTCGCCTACCATGATAGACGGCCGGAAGTCAAACTGCGCGGCCGCCGCATCATCAGGGCAAAGCGCGAACAGGGCAGCCAGTCCCGTGAGGAAGCAGAGGAGCGCACAGTGCAGGGTGATGACGATTCTGGAATTACGCATTCTCTGTGGTCGGGGCATTATTTCCGTTATCCGTTCCAGCTGACTTATTTTCCGCGACGTTCGCACCAACCTCGGCGGCCTCTGCTATGTCCTTGGTCGCGACGCCAGATCCGTCATCTATCCTGGCTGACTGATTTTCCGTGACCTCCGCACCAACCTCGGTGGCCTCTGCTATGTCCTTGGTCGCCGCGCCAGATCCGTCATCCGTAACGGCTGGCTTATTTTCCGTGACCTCTGCACCAACCTCGGCGGCCTCCGCTGTGTCTATTGTCGCCACGTTAGATCCGGTTTCTATGCTGACTGACTTATTTTCCGTGACGTCTGCATCGCCCTGGGCAGCCTCCGCAGCGCTCACGGTCGCCATGTCAGATCCCTCTGCCGTACTGTCCACGACAGCGTCGACTGTTTTCACGTTCTCGCCATATTTAGAGTTGTAATAGTAGGGGTAGAGGTTTTTTGCGAGGTGTTTTGGCACATCATTGAATACCGTGCCGAGAACGTTATGCCCTTTTAAAAGGGCAACGGCCTGTGTTGCCGCTTTCATTGTCGTGCGGTCCGCCTGGACGACGAAGATGATGCCATCCGTATATTCGCAGAGCGACAGGGCGTCTGCAGTAAGGAGAAGCGGCGATGAGTCGATGATGATGTAACGGTCACGGTACCGGAATTTGAGCTCTCTGATCAGGACTCTCATCCGTTCCGAGGAAATGAGTTCCGACGGGTTCCTTGGTGGATTCCCTGCAGGCAAGAGGACAAGCTTTCCGATCCCCGTCTTGATTAAGATATCAGACAGCTCTGCGTGGGATTCCAGATAATCGCTCAGTCCCGCCTCAGGTTTTATGCCGAGATAGGCGTGGACGCTCGATCTTCTCAGATCGGCATCAACAAGAAGCACGGTATGATCGATCTCCTGGGCGATGGTAACGGCGAGATTGATCGCGGTCATGCTCTTCCCCTCGCCGGAATGGCTGCTTGTCACCATGATCGTGTTAAGATAGTTTGCCTCCGTGGCCCGAAGAACCTTTGCGCGGAGTTTCCGATATTCTTCGGCTGCAGTGGAGTATGGGTCTGTTATGCTGACAAGATGCCGGTTCACAGTAGCAGGGTCTATCGCCGCCTCGCCGACATCGAAGACTGACGGGTCGCACTTGCTATAAGTAGTGAGTCCGATGCTGGAACGCCCGGGATCCGTCATGGGCCGCCTTATATTTAATGCCTTTTCAAGTGCTCGCTCTATTCTGCTCATGTAATTTCTCCAATGATCTAATGACTGCCTACTATGCCCATACGATAGAGTATTTCACCGATCAGCACTACGCCGATAAGAGAAATATAAGCTGCTGCCGCAGTAAACACTTTTTTATCCATTATCTTCTCGTTCAGGACGTCGGACTCAATGACGACGGTGGGAACGGCCGCAAGAACCGGAAGATTCAATGCTTTCCGGAGGGAATCCTCATCCTTGAAGGAATTGTTTAAATAATCGATTCCGACGGCGGTGCCAACGCCAGATACTATTCCGGCAAAAAGGCCGGCAAGGATCAGGAGAATCCTATTGGGCTCGATGGGAACGCGCGGAAGAAGCGGAGCATCGACCACGCGGTAGTTTGTGCTTTTGTCTGCAAGTTCCAGGTTCTTCGACACCCGTGCGTTTTCAAGCTTCTGCAAGAGGTCATCGTAAACCTTCTGTGTAACATTTTTGTCCCGCTGAAGCTTTGACCATTCTTCCTGTTCTTTCGGCATCTTTCCGAGAACCTGTCGACTTGCATTCTGCTGTAGAGAAAGCTCTTCCAGCCTCGCCTTCACGGATTCAAGGTCCGTGTCGGTCTTCTGCAGATCTTCCTTGATTTGCCGGTATACGGGGTTCATTGCCTTCATCTCACCGCGGGCTTCGGCACTTTTCCCCGAGGTTTTTGCCTCTGCAATTTGTTTTTGCAATTCATCTATTTCAGTTTTTACCTTGATTACCTCAGGATAACTTTCCGTGTACTTGGTCATCAGGTCCATGAGCTGGCTGTTAAGGAAAGTCAACCGCGCTTCCGGTGAACCCTCATTCGATACAAACGCGACGGTCAGTTCTTTTTCGCCGGAGAGCTGCTGCTTCAGACTCTCCCGTTTCCGAAGCAGCTCCTTCTTCGTGATTTCCGCATCGCTTATTGCCGATTGAAAGTTTTCCAATCTTCCGACGATCGTGTTTTCATTCTCTGGGATCATCTGGGGATGTCTCTCTCGAAACTCACGGATATCCTTATCTGATTCCGCCAGTTTATCCTTATACTCCGTGATCTGGTCCCGGATGAACTCGTAGGCGCCCACAGCGTCGGAACGCTGATATTCAACGCTGTTGTTGATGAATTCCTGTACAATCGTATCAGTAATATTTTGTACTTTTTTAGGATCGCTTCCCCGGAAAGCGACCGTAAACAGATCGCTTTCGCGCTCTCCAAAGCTTTGCATGGTCACTGAGATGCTTTTTTGCATGGATGCCGCCAGGTCATCGTCCTGGCTAGGATATTTGAAGCCGGCGTCCAAGTTGAGTTTCTTAATAACCTGTTCTATGAGGCTCCTGCTGGTAACTCTGTTGCGAATATTCCTCTGCCTTTCTACCGTGGAAACGGAGACCCCCGTGCCTTGTATGAGCGGTTTGACAATACCTGCGTTTTCAATGGCTACGGTACAGCTTGCCTCATAGGTCTTGGGTATCAGGTAGCTTCCCCAGGTAAAGAGAGAAAGCACTCCGAGTGCCACGGCCAGCACGATATATCTTCTCCTATGAATCAATCCGAGGTACCGCTTGATTTCAAAGTTGGCTTGGTTGTTCTCCTGCATGCTAATCTCCCTAGAAAAGGCCGGTTTTTACCGTGACGATATCGCCGGGTTTTAAAAGTACGTTCTTTGTGTTATTGCCGTTCATGACGTCTTTCAGCTTGACATTGATTTTCGTGGCATCGTTTCCCACTTTTCGTACGACCAGTACGTCATTTTCACTTGCAAATTCCGTAAATCCACCCGCGGCTAGTACGGCATCGAGCGCTGTCATGCCCTCTGCATACGGAATGCTGCCTGGCGTTCTGACTGCGCCGGTAACCCGGATGCGATTGCTATAGCCGCCCGGCAAGTAAATGACATCATCCGCTTGAAGTGCAACGTCCTGGGAATAATCGCCGTTTTTCATCAATTGTTCAAAATTGACAGGAAGTTTCGTCCCGTCTCTCAGCAAATAGGCATGAGCGAGATCAATCTCACTGAGAGACCCGAGCTGCGCAAGAAGTTGAAGAAGTGTTGTATGTCTTCTTAGGGTGATTTCCCCTGATTTCGATGTGCCGCCCTGCGTGGTAGTGCCTCCCGCGGCACTTCCTGAGGCAAATAGGACCTTCGACGCGCCGTCACCAAAGACAAAGACCTTGAAGCTGTTAATTGCAGTAACGATCACGCTGACGACCGGAGCCTTCACAAAGCGTATAAGTTCTTTTTCTAGGTTCTTTTTCAGTTCCAGGGGAGTCAGGCCAGCCGCCTTTATATCACCCACAAGAGGCATGGAGAGCATCCCGTCGGGCCGCACCGGCACCGTAACGCTGAGTTCGGCATTCCCCCATACAGAAATCTGGATAACGTCTTCTGCTCCGATGACGTATCCTTCTGCCGACGCCCTTGAGATCATCGTGATTACTAACAACAGTGTTCCGAAACACCACAGTATCTTCCGCATTACTCCTCCTACCGTGCCCCCCTGCCGAACAGCATGACCTTGACCGTTTCAAGCATGACCAGCATGTCGAGAAAGAGCGAAAGGTGCTTTATATAGTAAAGATCGTACCGCAGTTTCTCAACGGCGTCCTCCGTCGAGGCTCCGTAGGCGTACTTGATCTGTGCCCAGCCAGTCAGGCCGGGCTTTACGAAATGCCGCTCCTGATAGTACGGGATGATTTCCTTAAGCTTATTCACAAATTCCGGACGCTCCGGACGTGGTCCGATAAAGCTCATGTCCCCCCGGAGGACGTTGTAGAATTGCGGAAGCTCATCGATCCTCGTTTTTCTCAGGAACTTGCCAATGTTTGTGACCCGAGGATCATTCTTTTCCGCCCACACTGCTCCACTGCTTTGTTCCGCGTCCTCACGCATGGTCCTGAACTTGTAAAGCAAGAAGTTCTTCTCCATCTCACCGACACGCTGCTGACGAAAAAAAACTGGACCGCGGGAATCCAGCTTGATCATGACCGCTATAAGGGGGAAGAGAGGCATAGTGATCAGAATCCCGGCAAGCGAGAATAGAACGTCGGCTATCCTTTTGAAAACCATCTTGGTGTCGGTAATCCGGAAGCCATCCGAAAAAAAGAACGAGCTGGGATTGATATTTTCAATAAGCAGTTTCCCGGTCAATTCTTCGTAGAACGACGGGGCGTCAATCACTTCGATGCCACTGAATTTGCACGCCAGAATGACCTGCAGCGGCAAAACGCCTCTCCGTTCGGACAGCGATATGACGAGCTTGTGCGCCTTTTGAAAGCGGATTGTCTCAAAAAGGCTGCTCCCCTTCCCCACGATGGCATACTCGGGGACCGTGATCGGTTCACCCGTGAGGTCCACATACCCTTTGAGGACATGCTGATGGTTTGTGGATTCTATAAGATCCCCAACCTTTTTTGCCAGAGGACCGGTCCCCAGAACAAGAACCCTTCGGGCGAGCTGTGAAGAATTATGCAATGCCGAAAAACACAGATGCCACAGAAACTGGAGCGCCCAGAAAAAAGCGAGAGAAATAGCAAATATGCCACGGCCGAACTGGACCGCAGGCATCATGTAATAAACAGACGTGAGCGTCATGAAGGACACCCCGACCGCGACCAGTGATCTGAGCAGGATTTCCCGCTTTTTTATCTGCCTCGCGCTGTTGTAGAGCTCAAAGAGATATGAGAAAAAGAGGGTAACCCCTATAAATGCTGCCATATGCGGCAGATCTATAAGCGAGGCGGGATCTCCCTCTCCGAATCGCAGCAGGTAACCTAAGTAGACTCCTGCAACGGCGAGAAACGCATCCCCTATCAGTAACAGAAAGAGACTAAACATAGATGCCTAATCATATCCTTTCGTGATGTTCCGCCTTCCACATCGCTCACTGCTCGGGGCCCCAAAATGGCTGTTTCTCCTGCCATGCAACATGAAACACGCGGGTTCATAGCTCTTGGTATGTTTCTGATGCCATCGGCTCTTTGTTGCCGGCTCCGGCTGCTGAATTTTCTGCAACTGAATGTTCCTTTGAGCATCAACTGCCGAATCGTACCCATCTTTCAATGCTCCGCCCCTCCGGTTACAAATGTACAACCAACACAAATCGCCCTGACTCTTCGAAGCGCGGTTTAGCGGCAGCGCGCATATCTGAGCGAGGCCTGAAAGCTTATGCCGATTCAATATCCTCCGCGGAGATCTTTACCGCGACACTCCTGCCGAGCAGCTCCACATTGACCGAAAAAAGATAATCGTTTTCTTTCTTGCTCAGGACGCCTTCAGCATTCTGGAGAGGCCCATTCTTTACGCGTACCCGCGTACCTTCTTTCAAATGCGGATAAATTTCGATATTCTTACCGCTCGCGATTAAAAGCCTGAGCGATGCAATCTCTTCCGGGTCCACAGGTGTCGGCGTGGATGCCTCAAGGGAGACGAACGTCACAACCCCCCGCGTCTTGAGTACATAAAGAAACGCGCCGGGATAGGCCGGAACCTTGACAAAGACATATCCCGGGAAAACGGGATATTCGATCATCTTCCTCCGGTCTTTCCATTGGCTGCTCTTCCTGAAGGATGGCAATAATGCCTCAATGCCTTTCCGAAGTAGTTCGTCATGTACGACGAATTCATGGCGCGATTTAACGTATACGACATACCATGGACAAGTGGATGCAGTCGCCGCCTGCATCGCTGTCGGTTCGTATTCTGCAATTGCATGATCGAGAACCTGGTATGCCACGTTGCAATCCTCCCGGTGGTTTTCGTCCGCCGCAGGGTCTGCGGTTATGCTGCCGCCCTGCAATCACGTTCTATGGCTCCGGCGTGTCCAGCGCATCCATGAGGGCAGCCGGGGTGATCTTATCCTGGCGCATCGACTTTTCTGAACCCCAGTATAGCCTGTTAAAATCGAGATCCTTGGCGACATCGTTGAGCATGTCGGTATCTACCTTCGTTAATTCCTCTATAAAGGCGGTCAATAAAACGAAATCGCAGAGAATATTCACCAATCGGGGAATCCCTCTGCAATGCCGAAAGATGATATCCATGCAGCCGTCTGTGAACGTAACCGCATTGCGGTTGCCAGCGACCTCGAGGCGGTGATAGATATACTCTTCGGTTTCCACCCTGGTTAGGGGTTGAAGACGGCAGCTGACACTGATTCGCTGCCGCAGTTGTCTCATTTCGGGCCTTGCAAGGATATGCCGAAGCTCGGGTTGTCCGACCAGCACGATTTGCATCAATTTTGATGTATCAGTTTCCAGGTTCGACAGCATCCGGATTTCCTCAAGTAGTTCTGGTTTGAGGTTCTGCGCTTCATCTATGATCAGCACAGTGTTGTATCCCCTGATGTGCTGGTCAATCAGAAAATCGTTTAGCTCCTTCATCAGGATAATCTCATCCTTACCCTTTATATCGAGACCAAAGTCGTCATTGATCATCGCAAGCAGTTGAGGGAACGAGACCTTGGTATTGAAAAGCCGTGCAAGCGTTACATTTGGATCGACCTGCTTAATAAGATCACTGATAATGGTCGTTTTTCCGGAACCAACCTCTCCCGTAAGCAGGATAAAGCCCGCTTTTTCCCTGATCCCGTAATACAGATAATGCATCGCCTTTTTATGGCTCTTGCTCATATAGATAAAAGACGGGTTGGGCACGAGTTCAAAAGGCTTTACCTTCAGATTGAAAAAAGTTTCATACATAGATCCTTGTGCACTCCCTCGATGGGTTTTCTCCCCGGGTCTGCCGGAACCCGGCTACTCTTTAATTCCCCTTCATCCCGTTGTACAGTGCGGAAAATGTGGCCCTAGGGCAATACGGTATGCTTCCCCAC
Source organism: Nitrospirota bacterium (assembly GCA_963845065.1). Lineage (GTDB taxonomy): Bacteria > Nitrospirota > UBA9217 > UBA9217 > UBA9217 > JAJYKN01. The sequence goes on along the minus strand of CAWJQQ010000009.1, from coordinate 963,545 downwards.
AATGCCTGTCTTTCAGACATCTCGGTACATGGTCTGGTTCACTAGTGTCCTGAACTTGTTGTAATCAAGAGGCTTTATCATGCAGTGCGACAGCTTCTTGTCGAGATCGTCCAGTGTCAGCAATAGTTCCCTGCTCATCTGATCCAGCAGGATGATGATAGGGATATTCCTATTCTTCAGTTTTTTCAGAAGACCTGCGCCGTAGGGGTAGCTTGTAATGATCAATCCGAGGTCGTCACCGGCCAATCCCCGATCAAACTGATGGGCATCATCGACCGTAATCGTCCGATATCCTTCCTGTTCAAGGATAGCGGCGCAAATCCGGCAAAAGCCTGCTTCATCAGCGATTAATATCTTTTTATTCTTCATACTGTATTGCATAAAGCAATTTCAATGCCTGCAGAATTTCGCCTGTTTTTATGGCTTTTGGAGAAGGAACACAAATGTTTTTAGTGCTTTGTGTATCACAAGTATACAATCGGAGTGATCTGCCACTGGCCCGCCTGTATCCACAGGAAACAGTGTTCTTAACGCCTTCAAAATCAAGCTCATCAGAAGTATTAATGTTTCTTTTAGAGTCAATTTTCTCGACAGTAGGGCTATCTTGACTGCGGCGCAAACGGTGAATGGCCATTTTCTAATAAAGCTCCCTATCTGACAACAAGTATCGTATGATAAACAATTTGTTGCGAAGACAACAACTGCGTCAGCATTATCAAGCGGTTCTACGTTTTGATCATTTTTTTATTGTGTGTTTTTTTCTCAACACCTTTCCAAAATACATTGCTGGACTGTCTGTTTATAACGGTATAATTCTTGCTGTATTGATTCTGTGTAGGGTAAAAGGCGTACAAATAATATATTTCGCCCTTGATTAAAAAATTGCACGGGGAGGCAACAAGAATTACTGTTTAGTTGCAGATTAAGCACCGCGATGAGGCGTCTGGCTGTTCCAGCCGTCAAGTTGAGTCCTTCGGCGAGAACTGGAGTCTATGGGTGATAAACCGAACAACTGAGGTTCGGACACCGGTGCAATGCACATAATATTGAGCATTTGCGGATAATTTCATTCGTTAATTGTTGTGGATCTCAGATTAGTCACTGGCTCTAGCCTAGGCTCGCCAGCAGGACCAGGATATTCGAATTACCTTAGGACACGGTTTGTAATCAAACCGTGTCATGCATCCATAAACCAATAGAAAAAAGTTGAGAGGTGTAAGCATGAAACGTAAACAAATCAGATCTCTCTGCCGTTTCATTACCATAGTGTTCATCCTTATGATGTGCCTGCCGCTGTCTGCCTTCGCGGTGTCAACGGTGTCGATATCATCGGGGGGGGACGGGGTTTTTTTGCTCCAGGGTATAGGAATTGAGAATGCGGCAGCACTTGATGTCAACATTCAGTACGATACGAATACGCTCGCCAATCCCCAGGTTGTTGAAGGACCGCTCATTTCCGGAGCCATGACCGCAATCAACCAGAACCTCCCGGGCACGGTGCACATGGATATTATCCGGCTTACACCGATTAACGGCAGCGGCGTCATTGCGACCTTGTCCTTTGATCTGCTAGGCACGTCTCCCGGGAGCATCGCTTCGATGACTGTCAAGCTGGCCAATATCAAAGGATCTCCTCTTTCGGCATTGGCTCAGATCAGCAATCCGGTAGACGCGGCAAACAATAATCCGGTAGACTTGGCAAATAATGCTCCAGCTACGCCGCAAGGCCAAAACATACCCTCAGGAATAGCGACGCCGCCAGTAGTAGCCGGAACACCGGCAACCTCGTCGGTTTCTAACATCATTCCTTCGACGGTTGTCATTGCCGGGCAGCCGCCGACGGCCCAGGAAAGCAACAAAATAGCGGATGTAGCTAGCGTCAGTGGCCAAAACGCACAGCCTTCCGAACCGGACAATGCGGGTTCCACTGTGCAGGGACCTGCAGGACTTTCGCAAAAAACCGAGCCCGCAGTCACCGCAGATGGCTCGGGAATTCCGAAGACCACCAGGAAAACGATCTATACGCAAAAAAGCGTCCTCGATCGTTTTAAAGAATATAAGGGAGAGCGGACCATTTCAGCCCTAGTATCCCTTTTTGAAAATGAAAGCATGATTGGCTGCCGCCAGGAGCCGCCGGTTTCGATTTCGGACGGCAAATCCATAGTCCGCGTCATATTCGTGAGTACGCCGAAGGCGAACCTTGCGTCCAACATGGCCGTCACGGGGGCCAGATTGATTTCCCTGAAAAAAGATCCAGAAAATACCAACACCTGGATTGCTGAGCTCATGCCGGAAAAAGGCACTTATCAGGCGAGTCTTGCCATTTCACTGGGCGGTTTAAAGTTGATATTCCCCCTGGCCATATCGCCTAAAGTCAATGTGCATCATGTCCGGTCGGGGTCATGGACTGAAGCCGATTTTATACAATATCTCAAGGAAAAACGCGCGGCCGCGAACAACGACGGCAAGCCGGATTACATCGACGATTATATCTTTACGGCCAACTACCTTAACGCTGTCGGGATAAAGCAGGGGCTTGAATAGAAATCCGTTGCCGTGATGACCGGTCAATGAGGTTTGCTGGGAATAGCGTTCAGATAGCTTCAGGCAGCCTGCGATGCTAGAAAAGAGATAGTCAGATGATAAGGAGGAGGTCCTAAACCATGTGCGGAATCGTCGGCTATGTAGGCAAAGCCGGTTCTCTCCAGGTAATCGTTGACGGACTGAAGAGACTGGAATACCGTGGATACGACTCGGCAGGTGTTGCTTACCAGAACGGCCACGGGTTAGAGGTTTACAAAACCAAAGGGAGGCTTAAGGACCTTAAGCTGATCCTCCCTGATCCGTCGCCCGCTATCACTGCCGGTCTTGGCCACACACGGTGGGCGACCCATGGTGCTCCGTCCACATTGAATGCTCATCCGCACGTCGTTGAAGGCATCGCCGTGGTACACAACGGGATCATCGAAAATTATCGGGAACTGAGAGCGAATCTGGAAAGCGAGGGCCAACAGTTTTTGTCTGAAACCGACACAGAGATCGTTCCCCAGCTTATAGCGAAATACTTGAGGATGGGTCTCCCCGTCAGACAAGCAATCCGCTCAGCCCTAAAGCAGCTGCGCGGATCCTATGCCCTCGGGATCATGTGTCAACAGAGCCCCAACACGCTCTTTGCAGTAAGAAAAGGAAGCCCGCTCGTTCTCGGCGTCGGTAATGAGGAATTTTATTTTGCCTCGGACATTCCAGCGATTCTTCCCTACACCCAGAAGTTCATCTTCATGGAAGACGAACAAATATGCACACTCACCGGACATGACATGGATGTGCGCCAAATCGAAACGGATGCCGTTATTACCTCCGGGGCCAAGGTTGTAACTATCGACTGGTCACCTGCCATGGCTGAGAAGGCAGGGCATGATCACTTCATGCATAAGGAAATCTATGAACAGCCCCAGGCCATAAAGAATACCATAGGAGAGCGACTCGAAGATCCCTTGAATTTGATGTTGGATTTAGGCATACAGCTGCAGCGGAAGGCAGCCATACGCAAGCTGCACATCGTATCCTGCGGTACGTCGTACCATGCCGGGCTGATTGGCAAGTACCTGATCGAGCGTCTGGCGGGCATTCCTGTGGATGTCGAGATTGCCTCGGAGTATCGCTACCGGAGTCCGATCATCGAAAACAATACTCTCTTCATATCCATTACACAATCGGGTGAAACAGCCGACACCCTTGCCGCGCAGCGCGAAGCGCAGCGTATGGGCGCTCGGACCCTCACAATCTGCAATGTCGTGGGAAGCACGTCGACCAGGGAAGCTCAGTCGGTTCTGTATACACGAAGCGGTCCGGAAATCGGCGTAGCATCAACGAAAACTTTTACCTCCCAACTTGCCGCTCTGTGTCTCCTTGCCCTCGGTATGGCATATGGACGAAACCGTCTAAAAAAGAACGAATTAAACACTCTACAGTCGTACCTTTTGGATGTCCCGGCTCTCGTTGAAAAAACACTTCAGAAAGACGCTGAAATCAAGGAACTAGCCCGTTCTCTGACCCAAGCAAAGGACTTTCTCTATCTTGCGCGGGGAATCAACTATCCTATCGCCCTTGAAGGAGCTTTGAAATTGAAAGAAATATCATATATCCACGCTGAAGGATATCCTGCCGGCGAGATGAAACACGGGCCTATCGCGCTGATCGAAAACGGATTGCCCGTCGTGGTTCTGGCCCCATCAAACGATCTTTTCGAGAAGATGTTTTCCAATATTGAAGAAGTAAAAGCACGTGGTGGCCGGGTCATTGCAGTAACGGATGCTCCCGAGGCGCTGCGAAACAAAGCTGATGATATTATCAGGGTCCCGGCGACACATCCGCTGTTCACCCCTTTTATTAACGTTATTCCCCTACAGCTGCTTGCATACCATGTAGGAGTACTCAGGAATTGCGACGTTGATCAGCCGAGGAACCTTGCGAAAAGCGTAACGGTGGAATGATTAAATCGATCCGCGTTGCGACTGAACATGGGAAAAGACATTTTGAGCCTGCTTTTTTGACGTACTCCCGCTGCTAAAGCATGTGGGATTCTGGAATGCAAACGGAGCTGCTGTCAGCATCAACAGTCTTACTGCTCCTCTTCCAATGGTTGGAAGCACCCACCATTTTGGCATCTGCTTCTTAGCGGGCGAAAGTTTTATCCGGCAACCTTTTTGCCGGAACCACATGCTTTTGGTTTCAAAGAACCAAGCAGTAACTGTTCCACTGTCGTGAAGTACAGGCACTATGATATTGCAGTAGTAAATATTTGTTCAGCACTTTCCTCCCACCGTTAAAGTTTGTAGGGTTCCTCGCGCGGGGTTTCTAGACAATGATTTTTGGAGATTGCCATGGTGCACCGACACATGGTAAAATGATGCCACACACCCGGACGCAAGCTTGGATATTCTACTATACTTAGCTGCTTTGCGGCTTCTAGGGAGTTTACGTTTAAGTTCTGAAGGCAATTATTTCGCGTGCCGTATTCATCCGTGCATCTAGTGGTCGTTAATCAAATAATTTCCAAACGGTAAAAATGCATTACCTTGGAGGCGATGTGCCGGATACGGATGCAAAAGATACCTTGGAAGGTCTCATCAAGGACGAATCATGGTGGGATCATTTTGCATCCGTTTCTGAGAGTTTCGGATTTTCCCTGAGTGTTTTTTCACAGTCCGGAAAACTCCTCTTCGTTCCGATCGGGTTAATACCTCCGTGCCAGGAATTTTGCTCATCCTCACCCGAATATAAATCGAAACACGATGCATACTGCCTTCCCCTCGTCATGAATACACTCGTAACCGGAAAGCCCGATATCTTCAAATGCTATGCAAAAGTCATGTGTTTCGCCCTGCCCATCAGTTATATGAACGAAAAGGCGGTGATTCTGGGGCAAGGATCGTTTTCATCGTATGAGGATTTCCGCGAGAGTGTGAATCAAGTTCAAGCCGTCCCCGGTCTCGACACGATTTCTGTAAAGGCACCGCTCACCTTTACTAACTTCCAGCAAGCCTGGAAAATTTGCGGATTTGTTGCAAACTGGGTGAACAGCCTTTTAGAACACACTCAAGAAAATCTTTCGCTGAAAAGGAAATTCGAAAGCCTGAAAATGATCGTCGGAATGTGGGGTGCTTCCGCCGAAGAACGGCCTGAATCGCTATATAGAAATATGATCGGCAAACTGTCCTCGCTGCTCGATATCGATAGCATTACTATCCTTATTTTTGATCGTATGCAAAGAAAATATACGAGTCTCTACAGCCTTCTGAGGAGCAGGGGAATGCCTGAAATCCTTAGTGTCAATGAGGATGATTCTATTGTTCTTGAACTTCTTTCAGGGAAAGCGTTTGTCCTTTCGGCAGAGCCGATAGCAGATGCCCGGGCTGATTTCTTGTCAGGGATGGGTGCCCTCTATTTTTTCCCTGTCATGGTAAATAAAAGACTCGAGGCTATCCTCCGCATTGGAGACAGAGGCCTCAAAGAGAATGACCGGCAGGTTATAACCGCATTCTGCCGGCAGGCTGCTCTTTCGATAGAAAACTACAGACTAAAACAAGAATTATATAGAAAGTTTGATCAGTTTTCTACCATTTCTGAACTGACGAAGTCGATAACACCCATCCAGAATTATGAAAAGCTCCTCCAGGCAATCCTTGACATGTCGGCTGAACTTCTCAAGGCGGAACAGGGCTCACTGATGCTGATCGACCATGAAACTGATGCCTTGCTCCTTGAAGCAAAAAAAGGTATAATCGACGGCGTGTCCGAAAAACACAGGATCAACCGCGGTGAAGGAATTGCAGGGAAGGTGGCCCAATCGGGCGAAGCTATCCTCGTTGAGAACCTGGAAATCGACCCGAGAATACACCAAATGAACAGGAAGCACTATAAGACGCGCTCGTTTGTCAGCATACCACTTAAAATCGATGACCACATCATTGGTGTGCTCAATTTGTCGGATAAGTCCTCGGGCGAGGTGTTTAATAAAGAAGACCTAAAACTTATTCAATCATTCGCCACCCATGCCGCAGTCGTCATGGAGCGAAATGTGTTTATTAATAAAACTGAAGAACTCAAAAAGCTTACTATCACGGACTCTCTAACCGGCCTCCTGAACCGAAGGTACCTGCATGAACGGCTGAAAGATGAATTAGCCCGGTCCGCGCGTCATGGCCACACTTTCGGCCTTCTCATGCTGGACATCGACGGGTTTAAATATTGTAATGACACCTTGGGCCATCCAGTCGGCGATAAGGTCCTTAAAGCCGTGGCAGACACCTTGTTGAATGCAGTACGGTCCATAGACATCGTGGCACGATACGGCGGCGATGAGTTCATGGTAATTCTGCCCGAGACCATCAAGACGGTTGCGATGGATATTGCTGAGCGCATACGAGACAATGTGTCACAGAAAGTGGTTCTCGCTAACGATGAATCCGCTCCTCTATCGTACACTGTTACAGGCAGCATCGGCGTTGCCTGCTATCCCGAACACGGGAAAACGGTTGAAACGTTGCTTGACAACGTTGACAAAGCACTGTACCGAGCCAAGAACGAAGGGAAAAACAGGGTAGAGGTATTCGCAAAACATGCCATTTAGCTCGCTCAAGAACGGAGAATTCATTAATCGGCAGGAGGAGTTGTCCGCCCTCTATAAAAGAGTTCTCATGGCGGATTGGGGCCAAGCTCAAAGCGCAATTTTGTTTGGTCACCGGGGTATCGGCAAATCAGAGATCCTCAAACAACTCTTCGGCTACCTGTTCTGGAAGCAAGATCGAGTAGCTCCTTTCTCGTATACAGTCAACCCCGCACTCCTGTCTGTTACGACTTTTTCCAAGACCTATCTGATTGGGTTTCTTCGCCAACGACTTGCATTCCCGAAAAAAGAACAATCATTGCTGTATCAGGATGGGATATCAATTGATGGTCTTTCCCTGCTCATAGAGGAATTGGAAGCAAGCTGGGCAAAGGAGATTCTTGACCAGTACATCCAATGCGCCGGTGATCCGCTCGATACTCTCCGCATCGCGCTTGCGGCCCCACATCGCTCAGCGCTTGCCACAGGGATGCCTGTCGCCGTCCTGCTCGATGATTTTCACTGGATGAAGGGGCTCCATATCGATGGTGTTCCCGATGCCCGATTAGCTTCCCTATTTCAAGAAGCGATTATGCACAAAAAAACGCCGCATATCATCGCCGGAAACGCATCGGAACTCCAAGAGATGCCTGTTGTGAGCGGCCTTGAGCGTATATCGCTACACCCCTTGGGAACTGAGGGTGCCTCGGCAAGAGCGAGTGCACTTATGACTGCATATGAGGCCACAGGAAATGTCCCCCCCCTTCTGCAGAGGCATCTCGGCGGGAATCCCTTTTACCTGGGTTGTGTCGTTGCGAAAGCATGCTCGAAGAGCAATCCGGACGAGAAGGATTTCTGGAATGCATATATTCAAGAGGTCATGGAAGGACAGCTTGTCCTTTCCTGGTTCACGATTTTGAAGAGTTTTTTCCCAGACTTGGGGATGAGGAGGCTGGCACTTGCAATAGCCTATAAAATCCATCACACCGCCGAACCTCTTTCCTGCCAACGGATTGCAAAGTCCTTTGCGCTGCCTGACGGTCGTGCGCATGATATTGCATATAACCTGTATTTGGCGGGCATCATTCGCGGAGAGTTAGGCGTGTTCAGGGCTGAGGAAGACAGGGTATTAAGGGACGTTATCGACTGCCTTTACCTGAGGGAAGTCTTGACGAAATCCACCCACGAGCTCACAGAATATTTTCTAGCGGCGTTAGTCCCGCAAAAAGGACATGTTGCCCGATATGACATGGCCCTGCCCATGGTAAAGGAGGCCGAACTTATAGCTGCGCAAGGCCTCGAGCAAATCGGCAAAAACCTGAACCTTAACCCTGAGACCATCGGACAGCTGCAAATAGCGGTTATCGAGGCATGCATCAACGCAATTGAACACAGCAGGGGGAGTGGAGACAACATCTATGTCAGCGTCATTGTGGATGAGGACCAACTAGAAGTTTCGGTAGAAAGTGCCGGACCGGAGTTCATTATTAGGGAAACTGGCGAACCTTTCCGCGATCAGGATGCTGCGAAAGGACCCGGAAGAGGATGGGGCATAAAACTGATGAAACGATTTGTGGATGATATCGAGTTTGAAAAAACCGCTCTTGGCACAAAAATAGTGCTGATAAAAAAAATCGAAAAATCTACTAGTAAAAAAAAGGAGAATTCGATAAGCCATGAGTAATTTTTCTTTATCGTCAAGATCGTCCGGAGATATAGCCGTCATGATGCCCAAGGGATACATTAATGACATCGCGGCAGAGTGTCTTGAACTCGAAAACGAGCAGTTTCTCGGACATGGAATGAAGAAACTCGTCGTTAACTTTTCCGATGTAAAGTTTATCAATACCATAGGGCTCTCGGTTTTCCTGGGTATGATGCAAAAGACAATGGAATACGACAGCGTCTTATGCTTTACGAACATGAAAAAAGACCATCAATCTATTTTTGAAATTGCAGGTTTAATAAAATATGTAAAGGTTTTTAAAGACGAAAAAGACGCATTCCTTTATTTGGACGGAAGACATTGACATGAAGGATAAAAAACTGCATCTCAAACGTCTGATGTTCAGCATTGCTTCGCTTGTAGACCTGGGCCAGGAGGCTACCTCCTCAAAAGACTTACTGTCAAAAATGAAGTCCGCCCTCTTTGTTATTACAGGGACGCTATCCATACCGACTGCAGCCTTGTTTGTTTACCAACCGAAGCGACAAGAACTCAATCTTGTCGTTACAAAGGGATATCGGGACATCGACGCCGAGGCTATACGCCTGGATGCCACAGCAATACAGGTCAAGCATTTCAGAATGAATGACCCCCATTCATCCCGGGATATGTCTGCGAACTCATTTTTCAAGCAGAATAAAAACGTATTGACGAAATTGCAGTCAAGTATTTTTCTCCCGCTTTTCGCAAAAGGGACATTCGTGGGCGCTATCACACTTGGCAAAAAACTTGGTGGAGCACCCTACCGTCAAGGAGAAAAAGATGTCCTCAGAGTCATAGCACATCAAATGGCGATCACGCTGCATAGTGCGCAGTTGTTCCTGGAGCTTTCCAAGAAAGCGACGGAAAACCGACGGCTTTACAAGAATATGCAGCGGATCTACAATGACACCATCCAGGCATTTGCGGCCGCAATCGACGCCAAGGACGGTTACACCAAAGACCATTCTTACCGCGTAGCAAGCTATGCCGTAGCAATCGCGAAGGAACTGGGATGGAAGAAAAAAGATATTGAAGGAATCTACGTCGCCGGACTGCTCCATGATATCGGAAAGATCATCATTGACACGGGTCTCATCAGAAAAGGGGAAAAACTGACGGCTGTCGAGCTAAACGAAATACGTAAACATCCTGAGATTTCTTACGATATCCTTTCCAAGGTCAAGTTCCCTTGGAAAAATATCAACAATTTCGTCCGTCACCATCATGAACGGATGGATGGTAAAGGTTATCCCGATGCTCTCATGTCACGGGAGTTGAGCGAGGGGGTCAAAATTCTTTCCCTTGTGGATGCCTTTGATGCGATGACTACGAACCGCCCATACCGACATAAGCTGGGACTTAATAAAACATTCCAAGAGGTAATCGAATGCTGCGGTACTCAGTTTGACGAAAAAATTACCAAGACTTTTTTTAACTTACTCCTCAGGGAATTAAGCGGCGAGGTCATGGAGCTTCAGATACTCCCCCTTTTGAATAATGGAGACGATGGTGAAATTGCGGATGAAGGATTGGCCACTACTACGTGACTTTTGGACGCCCTCCTGTCAAAAAACCAGAGTTTGAAACGAATCACGTGTGACTTGTCCCGGTCAAAGCTTTACAGTGCTGCTGGTTAACGACATTCGCTTTCAACGGGCCGCGGCCAATAGACCATTACTTTTTCGCTCTGTTATTCATGAGTAATCCTCGTTAGTGGATTTTACTTGGACAATAAATAAAATTACGCACTACGGTTGATAATCTGTAAAGGTGATTGATTCCAGGCCGTTTTAAACTACGGCAGATGGAATGACCAATGTGACCAAAAGCCTTTCAACTCCGCAAGCCCCTGGCTTTAGACATGGGGATAGGAGTTGTGTTATACAGCTTTTTGCTGTATAATATGCTGTATGATTGATATAAAGACGTATAAGTCCAATAATAATGTAGTTTACGGCTGTAAATATCATGTTGTGTGGTGTCCTAAGTACCGAAAGAGCGTGTTGACCGGCAGTATCGCCGGACGGTTGAAAGCAATTATCAGGGATGTGGTTCCCGAGAGAAAATCTGAAATTATTGAGTTGGAGATAATGCCGGATCACGTACATTTACTGGTAGAGGTTGGTCCGCAGTACGGCATTCATCGGCTAGTCAAACAGATAAAGGGCAGAAGCTCCAAACTGCTTCGTTCAGAATTCAAGGTTCTCCGGACCCGGATTCCAACACTTTGGACCAACAGCTACTTTGTTTCTACCGTTGGTGGGGCGCCGTTGGCAGTTATCAAACAATATATTGAACACCAGAAAGTTGTTTAATCAGGGAGTTGTATGGAGAAGAAAACAACACCATCGTTTATCCATGAATTGTCTCTTCTGGTCAGTACATCTCAGGAGAGGATACTCCTCATGCGCATGGACGTGGCCCGGCAACTTTACAATGCCTGTCTCGGCGAATCTCTCAAACGCCTGGATCTCATGTGGGAATCCAAGCAATATCAAAAGGCACGCATTATACCCTATAAGGATAAGGGATTGCGTTCCAATGCATTTAAGGCTGTGAATGAGAAGTTTGGCTTCTCCGCATACAGCTTGCACAAGTATGCTGGCGCGGCAAAGAACGCCTGCCACATCGGTGATCACCTGGATGTTCATACTGTCCAGAAAATCGCCACCCGGGCGTTTGATGCTGTCCAAAAATATGCGTTCAATAAAAGAGGCAGACCAAGGTTCAAAGGCAAGCATCAACTCTTAAGTGTTGAATCCAAGAGCAACGCCGCTGGCATACGTTTCCGCATAGACGAAAAGCAAAGCCGTATCGAGTGGATTGGTCTTGAACTGCCCTGCTTATTCGACAAAAAAGACAAGCATGGCGTGCAGGCCCACGCCCTTTCCTGTAGGACAAAATATGTAAGGCTGGTCTGCAGGCGGATGCGCAGTAAAAACTACTTCTACGCCCAGCTAGTGCAGGAAGGGCTGCCGAAGCAGAAAACCAAAAACATCATCTCTGATGGTACAATCGCCCTGGATCTCGGCCCGTCTACGTACGCTATTTATACTCATGGCTACGCCGATCTTCAGCAGTTTTGTAAAGAGCTGGAACCGCTCGAAAAGACCATTAAGCGATTGCAACGGGCGCTCGATCGGTCACGAAGGGCCACAAACTCTGGGAATTATAACGCCGATGGCACCGTTAAAAAGGGTGCCAAGACCTGGACCAATTCAAAGAACTATCAGACGATACGGACTGCAGTATCAGAACTTCACCGGAAACAAGCCGCGCAGAGAAAATCTCTTCATGGCAAACTAGCCAATGAAATTTTAACACTGGGAAATCACATTAATCTTGAAACACTAAGCTACAAATCATTGCAGCGTAATTTTGGTAAAAGCGTGGGTTTAAGGGCACCGGGAACCTTTGTATCAATGCTTTCTCGCAAGGCTGAGAGTGCCGGCGGAAAAGTGATTGAACTCCCAACTCGAAAACTCAGGCTGTCTCAAACCTGCCATTGCGGAACAGTAAAGAAAAAACCGCTCTCGCAGCGGCAACATGTATGTGAATGCGGAGTAGCAGCCCAACGGGACCTCTATTCCGCATATCTTGCGTATCACGTTCAAGATGGTGTTCTCGATACGGCTGAGGCAAGTAGATACTGGCCGGGTGCGGAACCGCTCCTTAAACAGGCGGTATCGAGATTGCAGCAGCAATCTGCGAATGTGAGGAGTGCTTTTCCTCTCAGCTTCGGTCTCAAACAACGTACTCGTTTGGGCCGGAGACAGAGCGGATCGCCTGTGAAAGAAGACCATGCCAAGATCGATGTCCGGGAAGTTGTAGCTGCTGGCATTTAAAGTAGTGAAAGGTTGTAGCGGCTGGCCTTTGCGGTCGTGAGAGCCCGGAAGAGTAATTGGATAAGGTTTTCAGAACCCCCTGGCTTCAGCCACGGGGAGGTTCAGAACGTGTTTATGCAATACCTATGTTTCTGTGGGATATTGGTGAGAGTGGGATTTAGCCAATGGGCTCCTCAATTTTAACCCACGTTGAGGTAAGATTACTGGTACACTTCTAAAGTTTGACAGAAACGCGACATTTGTCAGACAAGTAACTGGAGATCATTTATATGAAGAACGAAATGCTAGTTTTATTTCTGTTAGGCAGTTTAGTTATAATGACATCATGTGCCACAAACATACTAACAGCGGCGGACAGCGGCAACATGAGTGACGTTGAAAAAGCAATTTCAAGAGATGATGTCAACAAAAGGGACAACAATGGCAACACTCCTCTCATTTTAGCTGCTAAACACGGAGACTTTGCCATTGTAAAAAAATTAATCATAAAGGGTGCCAATATACACGCAAAAAACAAAGATGGGTATGATGCACTTTTAGCATTGTCATATTTTACCATGAATATTTCTCCTTTAGCGGATAAAGGAAGCCAGAAGAGTGAGCCAATAGCGATTACTACAGAAGGTCACTTGAAGACAGCAGAGTATTTAATTCAAAACGGTGCTGATATTAATGGTAAAAATGATGACGGAAATACAGCATTGATTCTTGCGACTGCATTAAACAAAACAAACCTTGCCGAACTTTTGTTGAACAAAGGTGCAGATGTAAATGCCAGAAACCAGCAAGGATCTTCGGCACTGATAGTTGCATCCTCCAAAGGCTATAGTGAGCTTATTTGTCCCTTGTTAAGGAAAGGGGCCGATAAGGGGGTAGCAGACAATCAGGGGAAAACGGCCCTGCAGTACGCCGAGTTATATGACCTGCAAGAAATCATACAACTACTGAACAATCCTTGCCCACAACAGAATCCTGATAGCTACATCGCGCCGGTTGCAGAAAATAAGGTCGATGACCGGTCGGTAGAGGTAGAAAAGCTAATTGAATCTTTAAAGGACAAGGACCCGTCTGTTCGTTGGGAAGCTGCCATGGAACTGGGGGACTTGAAAGATAATCGAGCAGAAATCCCCTTGATCAATGCGCTATCGGATGGTCATGCCTATGTAAGAAGGAGGGCAGCATTTGCGCTTGGCGAACTGCATGACCCTAGAGCAATAGAATCCTTGATAGAAGCACTGCATGATGCAGATTCATTTGTAAGTAGATTGGCATCAGAGGCGCTTGAAAAGATAACGGGCCAGCAATTTGGAAGCAACTCAGATAAATGGGCCGAGTGGTGGGCCTTGAAAATAAGGCAATATTAGGATTATGGACGCCGCGCGAGAACCCCACATGTTTAAGCGGTGGAGTACTTCAATAAGTGATTTTTTCACCTTCCGCATGGTTTGGTAAGGATGTCAAGCCCCGCAGAGTACAATAATGCACAACCCATCCAAGGTAAATTATTCAGTTAAGAGTGGCCGGCATGGTGGGGGGTTTTTTTCAGTTTAATTAATGGTTTGGAATCTTTAAGAATCTTGTCGACGAATGTTGATAGGATATCCCTCTTTGCATGATATGCATCGTCCGCATCAAGCATGCCGCTTAGTGACGTGATAAACTGTTTAAAATCTTTTTCATCAAAAGTTTCAGATTGAAGTAGTTCTATGAAATGCGATATCTTGTCGCTCATTTGTGATGCTATCAGGTAGTCCCCTTCTGAAAAGGGCTCCGCAGTTTTCTTATTGTTCAGATTGAGCACTCCAATAACCCTGTCTCCGACTTTCAGAGGGAGCGTCATGAGCGATTTTGTTGTGTACTGTGAAATATTGGTTTTCGCGAAACGTATGTCGCTTTCGATATTTTCTATGAACAGCGGCTTCCCTTCTAGAGCAACCCAACCCGCGATTTTATCGCCTAGTTTTATTCTCGTCCTCTTGACGATATCGTCATCCAGGCCGACCGCACTTTTGACGGTCAGTTCGTTCGTGAGTTCATCGCTAAGCATGACGGAACAGATATCGATATCCAGCAAATCTGATATTAATTCTACGAATGAATCCATGCTTTGGCCCACGTAGACATCTATCGTCTGTTTGGCGCTTGTGGGGACAGTAAGCGTGATACGACAGCTATTGGCGGTATTTGCGGCTAATAGTTTCCACCGGTGCGTATCAAGTATGTTTCTGGCAAGGTGGAGTTTTAGCCGGTCCTCCGGTTGGTCAATTTGGAATACATACCGTGTATCATGGAGGATTGCAATGACAGATGTTGGCAGCGGTCGTGGCAAAATAATACTGAAAGTCACAAACCGTGTTTCGGCAGCACTGATTTCAATCGTATCGCCCCTCTGAAGATAATGGGAGAACCCGTCAATCAAATTTGAAAAGAGCTGAAGGACCTTTATTTTGTCACCGATGATATCGATGCGGTTGTCTTGCGTGCGCACCGTGAGACCTACGCCTTTGCGAGAAAGAGTTGCCATCAGTGATTTGGATTCCTGAAGTTCTCGGAAGATGTCTCCTACATTTAGTACAGTCTTTTTTATAATCCTCGTCTCATCCTCCAACCTGAGGAAGTCCAGAAGGTTTTCGACGATTGTTACGAGTTTATCTGTCTCACTCGAGATAATGCCCTCGAATTCCTGCCGTTCTTGTATTTCTATTTTCTCTGTATTTAGTAAATAAAATATTGCGCCTTTCAGCGAATTCAACGGTGTCCGAAGCTCGTGAGAAACCCGGGTGAGGAATTCGGTTTTCAGGATGTCGGTTTCCAGCAATTTTTTATTAATTGCCTCAAGTTCTCCTGCTTTTGATTTCAACTGACCGATGAGATTCGCATTTTCAAGAGCGACTGCAGCGTGGTTTACAAGTGTCTTCAGCAATTCAAATTCGTCGTCATTGAACGGTGTTCCGTCCTTTTTATCATTGATATTCACGAGGCCGAGCAACTTATTATTAATCATAATGGGACATGATATGAACGAGTTGGTTTTGTAGCGGTCCCGCCGAATACGCCGAAAAACTTCATCCGTCTCAATGTCATTGACACGAACTGGCATATGACCCTTGGCCACGGTACCGGCAATACCCTCACCAATTTTAATCTTATGATTCCTGTCGTACTGTGAATCAAGCCCTCTTGATGCGAGGATGGTAAGTTCATCTTCATCGGTGACCAGCATCAGCGACCCCATTTCAGCATTTGCATAACTAATGGCATAGTCGAGCAGCAGGTTTGCTATCGAATTGACATTGTCGGAAATGACAATAGCATTGGAAAGATCCTGGAGGATGGAAAATTTCTTTTTAAAGAGATCTACTTTGTCCATTCGTTTTCATTTTTTATGCTGTACATCCCGCTGTCAAAATTCGACGCTGATGTGCAAACGACACTGCCGGTACCTACGGCTAGCAGCAAATATTTTCAGACTCTTTCAGTCTTTTGTAGAACGTCTTTCGTGAGATGCCAAGTTGCCTCGCTGCTTTTGATATATTACCGCCATTCAATTGGAGTGCATCACTGATAGCCTGGCGTTCCAGAACCTTTAGGGGTTTTACCACATCTTTATCGCTGCTTTTTATCTTCTGCAATCGGGAGCGGAACTCTTCAGGGAGTTCACTTGCGGTGATCCGATTGTCTTTGGCCAAGACAATGGCACTCTCGATTACATTTTTTAATTGTCTAACATTTCCGGGCCACTCATATTGAATGAGGGCCTCCAGAACATCATCGGAAAACGAATATGGCCTGTTTTCCCGTATCGAAAAACTGTTCAAAAATTCTGCTGCAAATAGAGGAATATCCTGTTTTCTATCACGGAGAGGCGGAACTGCAATCTTGACTACATTAAGTCGGTAATACAGATCCTCGCGGAACCTGCCTTCCTCCACTTCCCTTTTAAGATCCCTGTTAGTAGATGAGACAAGCCTAAAGTTGACCTTAAATCTATTATTCGTTCCAAGCCGCACGATCTCCCGTTCCTGCAAGACCCGGAGAAGCTTGGCTTGTACGGAGATATCGAGTTCTCCGATCTCATCGAGAAACATCGTGCCACCCATGGCTTCCTCGAATTTTCCCGTCCTCGATGTCGTCGCACCAGTAAACGCGCCTTTCTCATAGCCGAAAAGCTCCGATTCGATGAGCTCTCGGGGTATCGCGGCGCAGTTTATAGCGACAAAGGGCTTGTTGAAGCGTTTACTGAGGTAATGCAGATTGGACGCGATTACCTCTTTCCCCGTACCGGTTTCCCCCTGGATGAGCACGCTGCTTTCCGAGTCTTTGACCATTTCAATGGTTTTCATAATGCTTACCATCGACGGTGCTTGCCCGATAAAACTGGGGGAATTGCTTTGCCGGGATGATTTCTTTTTCAGGTCCTCAAATTTTTTGTGAACTGAGCTCGTTTCTATCGCCGTTGCAAGGACATTCTTGAGCTTTGGATAATCAGGCGGCTTGATGAAGTAATAATAGGCGCCGCTGGTCATGGCATTTACTGCGGACTCCACGGAACCATATGCGGTCAAAAATACAACCGGAGTATGCGGATGATGCTGGGAAATGTAGTTAAACAGCTGGAAGCCGTCCTTGTTGGGCATTTTCAGGTCGGTGATAACGGCATCTACATCTTCGCTGTGCATAAGCCCCACGGCGTGGTCAACGCTCATTGATTCATGAACGTGATAGCCCTCTTGCTGTAATATCGCCGACAGCACCTTACGCGCATTTGCTTCATCATCAACAATGAGTACTTTTTTGCCGTTTGCCGCAGTCATAATAGCATCCCTCACACTTTGGATCGAGATGGAATGAAAAGCTTGATCGTCGTTCCACAATTCATTTTGCTGTCAATCTCCAGATGGCCATGGTAATGCTTTAATATTTCGTAAGTGATGAAGAGGCCGAAACCTCTTCCGTTGCCCTCTTGATCTGAAGAAAGCTCGCCGATGCGTTTATGCGCCATCCCCTGACCTGTATCGGCAACGGAAACCACGACGTAAATCTTCCCGCCGCGTTCTTCTGCAGATGTGCCGATCCTCAACTGGCCGCCGTTACCCATGGCATCTATAGCGTTATTGATGACATTGAGAATCGCTTGCTCCAGGTGAAACGAATTAATGATGACGGGTGGTATTTTCCCGAACTCAAACAAAGACTGGATGTTCCGTGTATAAATCTGCAGCGAAATAAAAACCTCTATTTTCTTCAGCAAGGAATTAATGTCTGTTTCCTTATCTTCTGTATCCGAAACGGACGAGCTGAGAAATTTCGAGATAAAATTCTCAAGACGAGAGATTTCATCCTCCATGATCTTGGTAAATTCAACAAGCGGCGCTTCATGACTGTATTTTTCACTGAGATAGACGACCGCGCCCTTAATGGCATTCAGGGGATTTCTCACACCATGAGCCAGCGTGGACGCTATTTTCCCGATATCGATCAGTTTCTGCGATTGCTGCAGTTTCTGAGCCATCTCACATGTCGAAAAAGGGTAAATGGCGACTTCTACCATATCAATGGAATCGGTGGCAGATTTCCTTGGTTTTATTTTTATGTCAGCCGTAAAACTGCCAGCAACACAAGGGAATGAATATTTTTTTAATGTCAAGGCCTTCTTCGTCTCGATGACCTTGGTAATCGCGTCCTTCTCGTTCACAACCATTCGAGGGAAAATCTCATAATATTTATTCCCCATCGTTAAAGACGCAGGTCGTCCAGTAAATTCTGCAATCTCTTTTTCCCATGAACAAACACGCAATCTTTTATCTGTACAAAATAAGAGTTCTTTCATTAGGTTAATTTACCGCCAGCGCTATAATATCGTGAAGCATCTTCATAATAGTAACCTTGCACAGTATCATAATTTCAATCGATAAATTTCATCCGGAATATTGCTTATCAGTTTTTTATATATAATTTTACCATGCCACATGATGGTAATCTATATATCCATCACGAATATGCGGCGTAAGATATATTAAGGCGCTATTAAAAGAATAAGCTTGGTAAAGCTTATCTCTGTCCACCCATTCATGTCAAGGTAGTTTTCACAACGCCCATTAGCTTGTTTATTATGCAATTTAGTGATATATATTGCATCCTGTATTATTTACTGGCATCAAACGCATATTTTGTCTCCAATGGTTACTCAGGCTTTTTCAACAACATTTTCTAATGAGTTACAGAATTTGAAATAACTGGCGAGATCTTTGATTACGATGCAATGTCTGGCGATCACCAGAAACATTGTTTTCGCCAAAATTACACTTTTTTACCCGAATTACCTGGCCAACTCAATTACAATAATAAAAAGATTTTTCAACTACTTTTTGTCAAGATAATTTTATATTATTTAAAAGAAAAAGTCAACAGCTCTCGGGGAGTATTTTTTGGATAGATGCACAATATACCCTAATTTTACATAATATAACGCTATAAATCATATAAGCACCCAATTTACAACCGACTGAGCAATAATAAGGTGTTTAGTTCGTTTACCTTAGAACGACAAATTTGTATCTAGACCAGTTACCTCATGTCGCATTTAAAGGACCCAATTATTCTCACTCACACTCCGCGACAATTAATTGACATACGCCAATTACAATTTTAAATAACTCGAATTAACTTGTCAAATAATTAATGCAAATTAATAAATAATAATATTAAATTTCAGTATGTTAATACCAATTTATTCAATAATGGTAATTTAATTGATAAATTGGCATATAAATTGCTATTAAATATACAAAGGAGTTATTTACGCTATTATGGCTTTTTAAGGAATATATGATTACGTAATGGGAATATATTTATTCCCCCACAAATAAAATAATTAAAACATTCAAGTTTTTAACTCTATATGCCGATAAATAAATGTGGCAAGGATAAATGAAATCTAACTTACCATAATTTTTTAACGTAAGGTATTGATAATATATGAAAATGGGAAAATCAATTCTGATTGTAGACGATGAGGAACTTTTCGGTACCATCCTTCGGCGTTTTTTTGAAAAGGAAGGTTTCATCGTATCGTACTGTAATAAGCCTACTGATGCAATACTCCTCTCTCTGAAACGCAAATTTGATATTATTGTGACCGATTATGACATGCCTGAAATGAATGGGGCTGATTTATCGAGACTGATGCGTTACCGCTTCGCAGATTCCTATATTGTTGGTTTAAGTTGTGAAACGATGGGAAGTTCATTTCTTGCTGCTGGCGCCGATGCATTCTTTGAAAAGCCAATTGACTATCGAAAATTTGTTTCGATGATCAGTCAGCACAACAATATTCTTCCTAACAACGCAGGGCAGCATATGATTTCAGTCTGAAATATATTTAAATAACCAGTCCTTGATCTTGCCATAGTGAACCATTTTCAGTACTTTTATTTAGCGAGCTCTCCACACTGCTCATGTTTTTCCTACTCCATATCCCATGCTAATTATAAACGTAAAAAGTCCATAAAAGTCTTTATCTTATCACTTTTGACTGTTTATATGACTCTTCCTTGCATATGTACACTGCCTCTGTCCATTGTATCTACATATGGCAATACTAAATAATTGCTCACACGCGGTCACCTCCCTTTCCTGCTGCCTTCCATCGCGCGTGAGGCATTTCAAGGTTGCGGCGAACGTCCGCGCTATCGGGTTTGAGATTCACTCAGATTAAAATTCAGCGATGGTCTAGTTATTGCGTTCCTAAAAAATTTGTGATTCCAAGATCGTAATGCATATCAGTGGCGAAGGGTTGATAACATCGCATGTTAATATTTACATTTGTTATCACATATAATGTATTAGTTACATGAAACTTAGTGTATGAGTAAAACAGCAGGGGATAATATACCTCGCGCTCGCCGGCCTGGACCGCGCGCGGGGCTGGTACATGGCGGACTATCATGAGAATTTTCATGTTCGTGCACCGCGGTCCTACTATTTCTGAAAATGGATTACCTTTTAAATTAAATCATACGGGAGCGCCACTAACGCACACCATTTCGTCTAAACGATCCATTGAATCCTATTCGCACGCTATCATCATCTATAGAGCCAATAATGTCTTATTACAAAATTCCAAATAAAAGCAGTTCCTGTTGCAAGGACCTTGGCAAGAATAATGTGAAGGTGAAACCATTCAACGAACAGTGTGAGCGCTGCTAAATTAATCAGCAGGCCAGCGCTGCTTACAAGATACACCATGAGAATATCATGGTATCGGGGCAGTCGGCGGCCAAATACGAATACGAGACCCAGCATATAATTTACGGCCGTTGCAAAAACAAAAGCGATGACAGCGGCAAGGATATAGTGCAGTCTCAGACCATAAACTATGCCGGCAAAAATCAGCCACTCAGTCAACGCAGCGACTCCGCCGACAAAAAAATATTTAGCGAACCGATACAATATGCTATCGGAACGTCCCGCAGAGAGATTGTCTGAAAGAATTATACTCATAGTCTTCCTAGTAAAGCTACCTCAGCGACTTAGCAGGTCGCGAATCGCGCGGGGCTAGTATATAGGGACCTATCATGAGAATTTTCAAATTATTGCACCGAGGGAAGGCTTATACTCAAGAATTGTTGACATATGCCAGGAAGGTGTCCCGATACTGTTCAAAGTCGTTCAGATGCTTTGCCAGAATTGAGATCTCGATCTCCGCGTCTACGCCTTCATACTGATGGACGACCACGTTCCTGAATATTGCCCCATCCGTTCCAGGTTTGCGAAAAGGTTCTTGTCAATAACGCTATTTTCCTACAAGCCCGCTGAAGGCATCTGCAGACCCTGTCGGCGTCCTCATGCCCCTCTCAGAAACAATATGACCTGAGATGTCCACATCGGAAGCGGATTCGCACGGCCCGACGCAAGGCCAAGATAGGCAAACAGGACTCGTTCGTCCCGCAAGAGCGTTTCCCGGACCTGGGGAGTCCAGAAAAGATCAGGCAAGAATCTCGGACGGCAATTTTGAAATTTGATAATATACGATTATTCCTGAAAAAGACAGTGCTGTCAAATCAAATCTCATACGAGATCGATACTCACACCAAGTTGGCGGGAAGTTAATCTGACCCCTCACTCCGTCCTTCCCTCTGGTCGTAATCAGTGGCAATAAATCCGTTACAATAACCCGCGCTGCGGCCCTAAAAATATTTTCTGCATCTAACGACTCTCTGGCTGATATCGCGAGCAGTTTGTCTGTCGATTAGATGACGGAGAGGCACCGTTCATCGCTGTGACACTGCTTGTTTTTCGAACCTTCCATTCTATCAAACACATGCCGCAGTGTTACATCCATAATTCCAATTTGCGTGGTGGTGAAGCGGCGGTAGTTACTACCGTAGATTTTTCAGAATATTTATTGCAGCGTTGTGGTCACGGTCCAGAACGGTCTCACAGAAAGGACAACTATGCACCCTTTCGGCAAGCGATTTGGTGACTATGCTGCATTGGACGAGCACCAGCGCGGGTACATATCCCCTCGCATAATTAAATAACCAAATATCTTCAAACCTGACCGCCCTGCGGATCCACTCTGTCTTGTATCAGAGTTAACATAATCAAGTTCAAAATCTGTCGTCTCTTGAAATACAAGTCCCGATGCAATGTGAGCAGCATTCATCTCCTGCAGGAGTAGTGCAGGACTACTGTTCCTGCCCGTTTCAGAATGTTTTCATTAACGCTGACAATTTCAAGAGCTTGTAAGTCCAATTTAACAATTAAAACCTCTTGTCATATTTCCTCTTGTATCCCTCCTTCACGTTCTTTCTGGCAAGACCCAAGAAGCACTCTTTAGAAATAATGTCTTATGAGAGCAAGTTGCATTCCTTCGCCATTGATGCGGTCAATCCTTCAAATTTTTTCACAACGCATCCTTGCCATATTTGACGGCAGCAAACTCCTAAACTGGCTCCACATTGCTTGCCATTCTATCTTGCAAACTCTCTTTTACTGCCCTCAGAAGGCATTTCACAGTAAAAGGTTTCTTGAGAAAACTGATGTCCCCTGAAGGAATTCCCTGATTTACATTAAAATTATCGGGGTAGCCCGACATGAAAATTATTTTTATATTCGGATACCAGGATTTAATGACGCGAGCAAGTTCATTGCCGTTCAATTTCGGCATGATGACGTCTAGCAGCATCACATCGATTAATTCGGGAGAAGAGTCAATCAATCTTAACGCTTCTACACCATCACGTGCGTGAAGAATTCGAAAGAATATCGTTCCGAGGGCATCGCCGATATACTCACGAATTGCGATATCATCATCAACAACAAGTATATTTAGCTTTTCTATTTCTACTAAGGAAGCTTTTTCATTTACGCAAATCAATTTTCCCTCCCCTAACGCATTAATTTAATTGTATTTTCGCAATTCCTATGCCAAAAATTTCAAGCAATTATTCGATTTAAATATATATACACTATCATTTGAAATATAAGGAATTATTCATGATCACACATTTGTGCTTGTCCGTGTCAATTCGTTTTTTTTCTGCTTATAAGAGGCATATGTCAATAATTTGGCAGATATAATTGTGAAATGTAAAAACAAGAGATGATCGATAATCATCCGGAAAGCATCTGATGTCCTTGCATAATTCAAAGCTTGTAAAGTTTTTAATTCAAAATTCCGATAAGATAATTGTTCTGTGGAGAATCAGAGTAACTGTCGTAAAAACAATGAAGAGTCTAATGGAGAACCCACTTGAAGCTTAATAACATATCACTAAGATGGCAAACCGCCCTTCCGATAATTCTCTTAGTCACCATCGGGATGGCAGTGACCATTACCATCATGGGGTATAAAACAAAGGCCATTGTAATCGAAGAAATAAAGCACTCGGGTCTAGAGGGCTACCGGGACACCGTACTGAATGCTTTGACTACAATGATGATTAACGGGAATTACGGGGCGTCGCAGGAGCCCTTCCTCGATCAGATGAAAAAAATAGCAGACGTTAAAGTTATGCGAACAGACAATGTTGATAGGGACTTTCCGACCGAACGAGGCAACTCATATAATTACCCTACAGATGAGATCGAGAAGCTGGTCGTTACACGAGGAGTCGAACAAGTGGTGATAGAAGGAAATTATATTCGTGGCGTTTATCCCTATACAGCCAGGAGCAATTTCATGGGGAAAAACTGCCTCTCCTGTCACAAGGTGAAAGAAGGAGACGTCCTGGGCGGAGTGAGCATTAGAATTCCCATTACGCAATCACTAGAGAGGATACGAACTCTACAGCACACGTTTCTGTTCTTCGGCTTTGTGGGTATCGGTGCCATTATAGTCCTCATTTTCGCTATTTTGAGCTTTACGCTCAAGCCGCTTATAAAATTCGTCGGTGACCTCAGTGAAATAAGCCATAAATATTCCGATATAGACATCTCGTATAAAGGAGGGAATGAAATATCCCATGTGTCCAACAATGTTTTAAAACTTATCCGACATTTAAGTACTATGATCAACATGGTTATGTTCACAGCGAGCAAAACGCTGCCCCTCGTCGATATTCTTAACGACATAGTGAAGAAAACTTCACGCGGCATTAAACAACAGACAGAGCAGTCCGTACAAATAGCAACTGCATCAGAAGAGATGAGCCAGAGTATTGGTGATATTGCAAGAAATGCGGCAATTGCCGCCGACACTTCGACTAATGCACTTACAATCGCAAGCAAAGGTAAGGAAGTAACCGATCACGTCGTTACAAGCGTTCTTGAGGTGCACAAATCGTCCGTAGAGCTATCTAGTATGGTTGCGAAGCTCAACAACCGCGTCGAAGAAATCGGCGGCATTGTGATCATGATCAAGAACATAGCTGATCAGACAAACCTGCTGGCCTTGAATGCTGCCATTGAAGCTGCACGTGCAGGAGAACAAGGAAGAGGCTTTGCCGTCGTGGCCGATGAGGTAAGGAAGCTCGCTGAGAGGACCATTAAAGCGACAGATGAAATCTCCAATAAAATTGAGACCGTGCAGTCGGAATCCCATCAGACGGCCGCATTTATGGTAGAAGCTACGACCATGTCGGCGGGGGCTGCGGAAAGCATAGGAAGCGTTGGTGATTCTCTTAATTCGATAGTCAAGGAAATCCAAAAGGCAAAGGATGAGGTAACAAAAATCGCAGTGGCTGTTGAAGAACAGTCGTCAATGACAGATCAAGTTGCTAAAAACATAGAGGAAACTTCTTCCATCGCGCAGGAGATCGAAAAGCTAGCGGAAAGTGTAGCCGCTGAAGTAACAAAGCTCGCCGCCGTTTCTGATGAAATGAGGGTTACAACAGCAGGCGTAAGGACGCAAGGCGGTGCGGCAATCATGCTGGAATTGGCAAAAAATGATCATCGGGGATTCGTCAGGAAAATTGCCTCCTGCCTGCGGGAAGAGCTATCTATGGACCAGAACCAACTACCTGACCACCATAACTGTCGATTCGGGAAATGGTACGATAAAGAAGGCCTGAGATTATGTGGACAAATGGTAAACTACAAATTAGTGGAAGGGCCGCACGAAAAAATTCATAAACTGGCAAAGGAAGCTGTCGCGGCCCATAATTCAGGCAGCAAGACTAGAGCAGAGCAGTTTTACGCGGAAATAGAATCAATATCTCAACATGTGATTGACAACATTAATAAATTAAAAGATGAATGCATGGAGGACTCTGAAATAGTCCCACTTCTCTCAGAAAATAGTTAGCAACGCTATTAGACAGATCCCTTCCTTGAATGGTCACTCTTCCATCAAGAACTGATACAGAATCGGGGAGATCGAGCCCTGTGGCGTTTTACCGCGTTTTACTGAAATTTAAAGAGATTGTAGCAAATGCTTGCACCTTTTGATTTATAATGACCAAGGCCCTGAGTGGCTCCAGGGCCTTATCAATATCAACATGTACTTTACTATTTCCACAAATATGCAACATCTGTTCAATACAGGATGTGCCCACGCGCTTTGACTATCCTGAGTCTGCAAAAATTGAAAGTCAATATAAGCAGATTCTATAAGATAAATGCACTAGAATCTAATCGCAACGATACGATTGGTCTTATTTAATTAGCTCCATCAGCCGGGATTCCCGCAAACCGAAATAAGAACCTACTTCGCCATCTCCTGCAGTGTCTCTTCTAACTCCTTCAGATACTTCCCGTACCCGACCCAATCCTCTTTCCGAATCGCCTCCCGAGCCTGGTGCAGTTGCTCCAGAGCCCGAGCACTTAACTCTTTGGGCTGCCGCGCAACTGATGAGGCTGAGCCTTTCTCAACCATACTCATGCTCGGCAACGTGCCGGAGAACAGACGCTGTATCGCGGCCTCGAGCGTTTCTTCCATCACGACATCGTTTCCATACGCAACGATAACCCTACGGAGTTCCGGCAGGCCCCCCTTGTCGGTTGCCACTAGGTACAGGGGCTGTACGTAGATGAGCGAGTCTTCGATTGGGATGATGAGGAGACTTCCGCGGATCACATCTGAGCCGTGCTGGCCCCAGAGTGTCAGCTGCTGGGAGATATAGGCATCCTGGTCGATACGCGCGTCGATCTGCCGCGGCCCGAAGACCAGTCGGTCGCGTGGAAAAGTATAAACAATGACCTGGCCATAGTTCTCTCCGTCACACCGTGCTGCCATCCACGCAGCCAGGTTGTCCCTCTTCGACGGCGTAAAGGGCAGGAGCAGGATGAACTCTTCCGCCTGATGGCCGGGAAGCTTCGTGATCTGGTAGTAAGGGTCCATGATCTTCTGTCGGTATGATGGCACCTCCCAGAGGTCTTCCTTGTTGTAAAACACAGCGGGGTCAGTCATGTGGAAGGTCTTGAACATCTGTGCCTGTATCTGGAGCAGCGCCCTCGGATAGCGTATGTGCCTCCTGAGGTCAACCGGCATCTCGGCGAGAGGCTTAAAAAGCGTCGGGAAGATCGCGGCATAAGTCTTTGCCATGATATCCTTCTGATCTACAACATAGAACACGACACTGCCGTCATAAGCGTCCACGACCACCTTGATCGAGTTGCGAAGATAGTTGATCCCGCTCGGAAGTGGCTTTGAATAAGGCAAACTACGGCTCTGCGTGTATGCGTCGATAATCCAGGCCAATTTTCCGTCGTCGCGAATGACCATGTACGGGTCGGAATCAAAGGACAGGAACGGTGCAATCTCCATTACCCGGTCCATGATGGTGCGGTTATAGAGTATCCGGCTTTCGTTCGTCACATCGCTAGACAAGAAAATATTGAAGTTTCCGAAGTATGCGGCATAGAGGAGCCGCGACAGGGTCGATGTGAGCCGGACGCCCCCGCGACCGGAGTAGGCCGTATAGACGTTCTCCTTGGTCGTCGGGTAGCTGAACTCTTTGGTCTTGGTATTCACGATCACGTAATCGTTTGGGCTCTCGCCATAGTAGATCTCGGGACGGGTCACTTGCGGCCCTGCGCTTGTTGTCGGTGGGATGTCCTTAATATAGAACTCGGGCAGGCCCTCCTTAGTGATGCCGCTTACCGGCCCCATGGCTAAGCCGAAGCCATGTGTGAAAACAAGCCGCTCGTTGATCCATGACTTTCCCGGAAGATCCGCGTAGGACAGTTCCCGTGGGGAGAGCATGACCTGAAGATAATCGCCGTTCACAGTGTAGCGGTCGTTGTCCACACTTCGGAAATGGTAGTATGTCCGAATTTGCTGCAACTGGCTATAGGTTTTGAGAAGCGGCTCTTCATCCCAAAGCTTGATGTTCTGGATCGTGGGAAGATTCTTTCGAATGTCCGTAAAGGTCAACTGTTTGTTCGCAGCAAAGGGCTGCATTTCAATATTATCAAGGCCGTAGCCCAGGCGGGTGAACTTTATGTGGTTCGTGATATATGGCTGTTCCAGCACACTCTCGTTCGGCGAGACCTTGAAGTTTTGTATCGCCGCAGGATACATTTTCAGGCCCACGAAGTACACTGCTGCAAACGCGACCAGACTGATGAGCGGCACTGAAAGGGAGCGGTGCGTGGCAAAGATGGATACAACGATTGCCATTGCGATTGCGAGCACTGCCATAACAGACAACATCACAAGACGGACATGTACGTCAGTGTACGAGGCGCCGTACAGGACGCTGTGCTCGCTGAAGAGCAGGCCAAATCGATCAAGGACAAATCCGTACGCGAGGCTCAAAAAGAACAGCGATGCCAGAACACCGAGGTGCCGCTTCATAATGGGAGCCGCGGAGATGAACCTGTTGGATATAACGAGGCCGCCCCGCAGCAAATAGATCACCGATACCAGGATAGCGGCAATTATGAGAAGGCTGCGCACCATCGTGTTCATTGCGTCTATAAATGGATATTGAAAGAGAAAGAATGAGATATCCCTGCCAAAGAGCGGATCCGCAACTCCCGCAGGAATGCTGTTTAGGAACAGGAGCGCCTGGTCCCAGTACTGCGTACCGATGGAAAAGGCAATCACTGATCCAGCGAGGGCCACGAGGAGCGACACCCCGTTCATCACGCGGTTAAGATCAATGTTCTGCAACTGCGGTATGTTATCCCATATCGGACTCACCATGCCGAGCGGGAGCTTGCGTTTCACCGCTATGATGAGGTTTATGTAGAGCATGAGAAAGGTTATCGCCCCAAAGACAAGCCCAATCAGCAGTTTTGTCTCGTATGTCTTGGTGAAGATCGCGTTAAAGCCGACCTCCTGGAAAAACTTCCAGTCCACCATGAAGGAGACAACCTCGCGCACACTGGCAAGGAGAATAAACGCCACACAAACGGCCGATATGAGTATTACGTTCCTCGGAATTTTTTTGAACATCACGCCCTCTCATTTGTTCGATAACGATTGCACATAATGGTGCTGCTAAACCAAACAACAGTTGTGCTGAAGATCATAAAACCCAAAAAGAATGAAAATGGACAACAAGAAGAGAGATCCGACCATAAAGACTCCCGCCTCTTATTTACTCGCTGTAGCATTCCACAATTATATGCAGAACAGTGCGGTAGTGGCCATCGGTGTTCAGCACCTTGATCCCATACTGCATTGCTGTCGCGGCAACGCACGGGTCATCCATGGGAATTGGTGTCCCTTTTTACTCGCTTAGCCACTAACTGTACCGTCTCTCTAACCTCATCGGGAATGTTCCGCATGGTATTCTGTTTCATGACTACGCCCCGGCATGATTCACTATCTATTCACTTTGACCCTATTATTGTAGCATGTGTCAAGAAAGTCAAGCCGAATAGGCAACGGCATTATACGGGAAGAGGCCTGGAAATCATCGGCATAATTAGTCTCATTGTAACCACATCTTCAGAGAATCACAATTCTAAACAGCGATTTCCATAGCTCTGTGGAGCCACCATTGCCAGGAAAGCACCCAGCGTAAGAAAAATGACAGTACCCTGAACGGGACTCCGTGTTATTGGCTAGAGATATCACGCGCACCATGTATTCCTGTCTGATGAACAGAGAACTGGGATAAACGGCAATTTAGAAACTGCATCTTTCTGTTGACAAATTGCAAGTATAGCTTTAAGATTATTTTATGAAATGGCAAACTGTCATTGTGCTTCTAGCAATTGCCCTAAGCATCTTCGTACCGCCTTCCTTTTCTCTTACATGCGGTCATAACGGCAACGCCATGATTGGTACTCTTGACATATGCCACGCAGGTAATCCTGCCCTATCATTATCGGGGAATATGCCCTGCGTGAATGAGTGCTCCTATCAGCTTATCCCCCTATGTCTTCAGAAATTTTCTGAAGTCTTAAGCCCTCGTAGACCTTTCTTTATCGCCTTTCAAAACGACCGGCCTCCAAAAGCTTAATCTGCACTTGATACCGAAGTCTCGAGTGAGCCTGCTTTGGAGATGTACGTGCACATGTGCCTCTTAAGTGCATCTCTGGGATTGTTCTCAATTATAAGTTACACTTAACAGCTCGTTTTGCATTGGGAAAAAATCACTAGACATTTATCAGCCATTGTTTCTGAAAGTGAATGATTTTTGTTGGTATAATTAAATTTTGGTCATAGAAGCAGCTTAAGAGTAAAAAAATGATATTTGTATATTGATTAATGTTTATTCGGTATTTGACGGTAAAAATATGCAGAAATCCAATGTATACTCATTTTAGGAGAACACTCAATGAAAGTCCTCATTACTACACTGTTGCTCGCGATGCTGCTGCCAGCCTTCGCTTATGCAGGCCAGGTCGGGTCAATCGCGCCTGAATTCAGTTTACCAGATTTGACAGGGAAATCAGTCAGTCTGCAGCAGTTCAAGGGCAAGGTGGTATTCCTGGATTTTTGGGCTCCCTGGTGTGATCAGTGCCGGGAAGAGCTTCCTGCGCTCGACGCGTTGTATAAAAAATACACCAAAGACGGCCTCGAAGTTATCGGCATAGGTATTGATACGTCGGAAAAGCAGGTGACTGAATTTCTTCAAAAAGTCTCGGTCACTTTTACGATTCTGATAGACAAAAAAGACAACATCAGATGGGCATACAATTTTAGAACATTGCCGACAGCATTCGTAATCGGTCGAGACGGAGTTATACGCTATATGCATTTGGGTTTCGGCAAGGAGTTTCTGCAGATGTATGAAAAAGAAATCGACAAGTTGTTGAAACAACAATAACATTTAAACGAGGAGATTGCACCATGCGGATGAAAAATATTTATCACTCAGCAGGTGCAACAAAAGACTTTTTTTATGCTAACATTAATAAACAACACAGCCGCATTCATTATGGCTTCAATCGCCTTGCTCTTATCTTCAGGCAATGCAAAGGCCTGTGCAAGCTGTGGATGTACATTGAGTAATGATTGGGAAAATCTGCAGTTTTCTTCTACGTCGGGACTTAAGCTTGATTTAAGCTACAACTATATTGATCAAGACCAGCTTCGGAGCGGGGTCAAACCGATTTCACCCACGGCCGCCAGCCAGGTCATGATCAACGGTAGTCCGGCGGAAGTCGAGAAATACACTATTAACAATTACCTCACCTTGGGAATCGACTACAGCGTAAGCCGCGACTGGGGCGTTAATATTCAAGCACCCTATATCGACAGAAAGCACAGTACGCTGGGTACTGCATCGGACGGTTCTACTGCAGGACCTGGTGGAGGACAATACGACTCACATACTTCCAGTTTTGGCGATATAAAAATAATCGGCCGCTACCAAGGCTTTACTCCACAGTGCAGGTTTGGCATTCTCTATGGAATCAAGCTGCCAACTGGAAGCTATACTGACACAGGAAACTCGACTGATCCGAACGCGCCTGGCCCGGTTGCAATTGACCGCGGCTTGGAACCGGGTACCGGCACCACCGATGTAATACTGGGCGCATATTATGCTGATGGCCTGAACCAGAACTTTGATTACTTCACTCAGGCGTTGTTTCAAAAGGCGTTGGACTCAAGAGATGACTACAGACCGGGCGACGGCTTCAACTTTAACGTGGGTTTGCGATTCGCCGGCATTCCCAATGTTGGCCCCATCCTTCAGCTAAACTATCGGTACGTTCAGCATGATGTGGGATCGAACGCGGATGAACTCAATACAGGCGGAATATTGCTCTATATCAGCCCTGGCATCTCTGTGTCGATCAATCAGCAGGTTTCGGTATACGCCTTCTATCAATACCCCCTCTATCAGGAACTCTATGGAATACAACTCGCGCCGCATTACACTGCCTCTTTAGGTGTGCGTTATTCATTCTAAGGAAATTACCTGCTAGGATGCTAATGCCCTCAGCCAGACTCTGGCTGAGGGCATTAAACAATGATATGCATACAAATAATCGTAATTAACGGGAAATAAGAACTTTTGATGGGTACTTGACATCCTCCAGCGCCTTATATCCCCGGTTACACGGCCGGGGTCTTACGGCACATTGAGATAAAAGCTGCGTAACTCTGGTTTGCTCATCACTAATTACTCGGACTATATGTTGCTCACGAGGATCTTATCAGTATCATACGACTAGCTTCTATCTTGTTTTGCTGAAGACTTTTGAAATAAACTGCCGAAAGATCTACAAAGCCTGTAAGCATGCACTCTGTATTGAGCGCAGTTTCAAAGAGATTAGTCCGAAGTCTTTACCGATATCCCACCACCAATGTCGAACCGCTGGATGACGGCCAGATTGACAATACCATTCTTTGAGAATTCCTCGATGTATCGCTGTCGAATGGGTCCTTCCGCTGCCTGACGTTCGCTGTCGCTCATTGCATTGAGGCGATCTTTCCCACCCGCAATCTCTGCCGCGTCACGGAATGATAATCGGGAGATCAGCCCATCCCAGAAGAGATGATCTCCGAACTCGTCGATCAACTTGTGCGCCAAGCTGCTTTCTTCAAATTCTGCCGTCGGGCCATAGGTGCGTGCGCTCTCGTTATAACTGATCAGCCGGTCAGGACCTTCACCCGCCGCAAGTGCGTAGAGTTTCTGGATGAGCTCACGGTGCCGAACACTGCGCTTGTCCTCCTCTTTCCGATGTCCGGACATAATCACATCGGCGATATGCAGGATGTCCAGAAGGTCGCGGTATTCTTTTACGGAGATCTCGATGTTCATTTTTTCACCTTTCGTCCCTAGAAACACCATAGGAAGTGCATGAAACGGATCGCAAATTACGTAGGTTCCATACAACGTCGTTTTGCTTGAATGTCATGATCGACAGGGTGGTTTTTCGTCTGAAACCAGCGGGTTTGTATAGCAGGCTCAACCTTTGTCGTTCATTATATCAGAAAAATGAACGTTTGTCCTCTTAATATCAAAACAATAATTATGTTGTTGCTGCATAATGAGCACCGTGAACTACTTCGCCCTTACGGACGAGGCTTTTTGGTTCGTTGAGAGGCATTGATGCACAGCCGCTCCCCAAGCGTAGATTTCGGCAGTTCATGCAGTAGACTTTCTCAGAATATTTATTGCGGCGTTGTGGTCCCGTTCCAGAACGGTCTTACAGAAGGGGCAACTATGCATCCTTTCGGCAAGTGTTTTGGGGACTGGTTCTCCACAACGGCTGTAAATGATGCTTGTGTGGTGAGGAGCGACTATCTCAAACTTGCACCCAGCTTCTTCCGCTTTGTATGCAAGATAAATTGAGAAAATGTCCCCACATTCATTTCTGCGGACCTTCCGGTGAAGCTTTGCAAGTACGACGCGAGACTTCCCCTGTTTTTGGAATACCTGCGTTGCTTCTTTTTGAGTTTTCTCTCCGCAGTTCGCAGGTGCCTGGAGTTTTCTATCGCTTCATCCGTAGAAAGGACAGCGAAGTTATAGATGCCTACGTCTATCCCGACGGCCTTATCAGATGCAGGTCTGGGAATTGGCGAATACTCAACGCCGAAACAGGCATACCATTTATCGAGTTCTCTTTTTACCGTACAGGTTTTGATATCCAACGATAGGGCGGTGAAGCGTTGTCTTGATGGTTCCTATCTTGGAAAGTTTAAGACCCTGCGGCGTTAGCTCGAACCCTGGAACCTGTGGATAATGGATGGGAGTCGTACTGTCCTATACCCTTAAACCTCGGGTAACCGGCTTTCCCGGACTTGTCTTTAACCCTGCGAAAGAAATTCTGAAAGGACCGGTCAACGCGGAACAAAACATTCTGTAGAACTTGAGAGTGGATGCCATCAACGGAATTTATTCTGGTTTTGTCGCTCTTAAGGATCTCCTCCTATCGTATCCTGGTAGGCCTCTTGCCGGTCTTTTTAAAAGCGTTTTTTCTGTCTACGATACATGAATTATAGAGTATCCGACAGGCATCAAGGGTTTGAGTGAGAATCAATGTTTGTTTTTTCGTAGGATAAAGGCGGTACTTATATGTTTTTATTTTCAACATTGCAGTACTGTAAAAGATAGTACGTGGATCAAATCTTGTTAAAAATGTCGCCTTTCATCACCTCCCTTTCGAAAGAGGAATTCCGGGTGATAAGTTAAAGTAGTCGATTTTATGACAATCTTTTTGGGGCAATTATGAAAGGGCTAGTTCGCTAAGTCTCTTATAGAAAGTCTTTCTCGATATACCAAGATTGAGTGCGGCCTTGGATTTGTTGCCGTGAAATACCTGAAGTGCCTCGGTAATGGCTTGGCGTTCCAGTACTTTCAGTGGTTTTACGGCGCTGTCGGCCGGTAGGTGCTGACGATGGCTATTGAATTCTTCCGGTAGCTCGTGTATCGTTATGCGCTCACCTCGTGCAAGGACTGCGGCCCTTTCAATGATGTTCCTAAGTTGCCGGACA
Organism: Nitrospirota bacterium; assembly: GCA_963845065.1. Classification (GTDB taxonomy): domain Bacteria; phylum Nitrospirota; class UBA9217; order UBA9217; family UBA9217; genus JAJYKN01. The sequence continues at coordinate 929,595 of CAWJQQ010000009.1, read as the reverse complement.
TTTCCAGGCCAGTCGTATTGCATTAAAATTTCCATGACTTCATCGCTAAAGAAGAATGGCCTGTTTTCACGGATCGAAAACGTATGTACGAACTCTGCTGCAAGCAATGGTATATCCTCTTTCCGTTCACGAAGGGGGGGTACGCTTATCTTTACGACGTTGAGACGGTAAAATAGATCTTCTCGAAATCTGCCTTGTTCCACCTCCTGTTTGAGGTTCTTATTCGTTGATGAGACAAGCCTGAAGTTGACCTTAAATCTATTGTTCGTTCCAAGCCGCACGATCTCCCGTTCCTGCAAGACCCGAAGAAGCTTGGCTTGTACGGAGATATCAAGTTCTCCGATCTCATCAAGAAACATCGTGCCGCCCATGGCTTCCTCGAATTTTCCTGTCCTCGATGTCGTCGCACCAGTAAAAGCGCCTTTCTCATAGCCGAAAAGCTCCGATTCGATGAGCTCTCGGGGTATCGCGGCGCAGTTTATAGCGACAAAGGGCTTGTTGAAGCGTTTACTGAGGTAATGCAGGTTGGACGCGATTACCTCTTTCCCCGTACCGGTTTCCCCCTGGATGAGCACGCTGCTTTCCGAGTCTTTGACCATTTCAATGGTTTTCATAATGCTCACCATCGACGGTGATTGCCCGATAAAACTGGGGGAATTGCTTTCCCGGGACGATTTCTTTTTCAGGTCCTCAAATTTTTTGTGAACTGAGCTCGTTTCTATCGCCGTTGCAAGGACATTTTTGAGCTTTGAATAATCAGGCGGCTTGATGAAGTAATAATAGGCGCCGCTGGTCATGGCATTTACTGCGGACTCCACGGAACCATATGCGGTCAAAAATACAACCGGAGTATGCGGATGATGCTGGGAAATGTAGTTAAACAGCTGGAAGCCGTCCTTGTTGGGCATTTTCAGGTCGGTGATAACGGCATCTACATCTTCGCTGTGCATAAGCCCCACGGCGTGGTCAACGCTCATTGATTCATGAACGTGATAGCCCTCTTGCTGTAATATCGCCGACAGCACCTTACGCGCATTTGCTTCATCATCAACAATGAGTACTTTTTTGCCGTTTGCCGCAGTCATAATAGCATCCCTCACACTTTGGATCGAGATGGAATGAAAAGCTTGATCGTCGTTCCACAATTCATTTTGCTGTCAATCTCCAGATGGCCATGGTAATGCTTTAATATTTCGTAAGTGATGAAGAGGCCGAAACCTCTTCCGTTGCCCTCTTGATCTGAAGAAAGCTCGCCGATGCGTTTATGCACCATCCCCTGACCTGTATCGGCAACGGAAACCACGACGTAAATCTTCCCGCCGCGTTCTTCTGTAGATGTGCCGATCCTCAACTGGCCGCCGTTACCCATGGCATCTATAGCGTTATTGATGACATTGAGAATCGCTTGCTCCAGGTGAAACGAATTAATGATGACGGGTGGTATTTCCCCGAACTCAAAAAAAGACTGGATGTTCCGTGTATAAATCTGCAGCGAAATAAAAACCTCTATTTTCTTCAGCAAGGAATTAATGTCTGTTTCCTTATCTTCTATATCCGAAACGGACGAGCTGAGGAATTTCGAGATAAAATTCTCAAGACGAGAGATTTCATCCTCCATGATCTTGGTAAATTCAACAAGCGGCGCTTCATGGCTGTATTTTTCACTGAGATAGACAACCGCACCTTTAATGGCATTCAAGGGATTTCTCACACCATGAGCCAGCGTGGACGCTATTTTCCCGATGTTAATGAGCTTTTGCGACTGATCTAGTTTATGCGCAGCCGTACAAGTCGAATCGGGGCATAATGTGACTTTGACTTCCCTAGCGTTCCCACTTGCCGATTTTATGGGAATGATATCTATATCGGTATTAATGTGTGCGAATAGACAGGGTATTTGGATTTTTTTCAAAGAAAGCGGCTTATTTGTGCGTACTACTTCTGCAAGGGCATCGTTCCCTTTAATATATATATATGGAAGAACGTCATAATACTTGTTTCCTTGACACGACTCCAATGGTTTGCCAGTAAAATGAGCAATCTCTTCACCCCATGAATTGATGCAAAGATTTGTGTCTATAGTGAAAGACAATGTTTTCATTATGATTGTTCCAACTTTAAATTTATATCAACCTCTAAAACTGCGCAAACATGATATTTGCTGTCAAAAAATCTTTTAACGAATTTTAATATTTTTCTCCTGCAAGAACCCCTTCCCGAACAAGTAGGAATATGAACTATCGGATGAACATCTTTGCTCAACCCATGGATTTTATATTATTAAGTGACGTAATTATTCTAAAATAACTAGACTTCAGTAAGCAAGACAAATGCCAAACTGGTACTTATTTATTATTCTTGGGTTATCAATCTTTTTTGCGTAAATCGTATGAGAAAAGTAGTCGGTTTAGCTCAAATTGGATAGCCTATTTTAGAGTATAGGTCTTTCTGAACACGTTGATAGGGTAGTTTTCTTTTTTTTGTAATGTGGCGCTTTGGCTTCGTTTGAGGTAGAATTACGGAAATATAGTCCGGTATGTCCAGAATGGTAAGTTCAGATTTCAAGAATTATCTTTTGAATATAAAAATAAAGGTCATGCCCTTCGTTTTAAGAGTAAACAGAAAAACCACGTCATTGTCGCCTTCTGGCAACCTGCCGACACTATGTTCCCGGGCGACAAGTTTATCTCCCATGACATTGAAGGCATACTTTTTTACGAAAGCTATTTCATCAGCTGTCGTAGCGTCTGGAGCCGAATCTCTAAATGATGGTACAGCGTTTCGGACGCTGTCTTCTGGCGTTTTCCGTATGCTTTTTTTCAACGGTGACATTTTCGATGCTGTCGGTTACAAGAGTAATAATGATACCGAAGAATAGGGCGACAGTAAGATAGAATACAATCTTAAATGTTTGTCTAAGCATTCAACGTTAATGCACCTGTTGAGTAGATTTAATTGAGCGATTTTCTTTAAGATACCATTTCACTCCATATGTAGGCTCTCACGCTATTTCGCCCTATTTTCTCAAAATGACATAACCATTTCAATTACGTCAGACCAAACGGCTTGCTTATCAGGAAAATTGCCATAAATCATGTCTTTGCTCGGACAGGGCTACTATTGAGCAACCAAGCGCATCAGAGCGACTGACATTAATCTAATGAAAATCAAAGCTATAAAAAGAGCCAGATGAATCTGAAAGGTCTAAACGATTCTGAGAAAATCAGGCGGAATAATTTGAGAATTTACACCATATGAGTCAATCTCATGTGTGTTAATGAGAGTAAATCATCTTTCGTCCTGAGACCTGCTAATACCCTAACCCCTGCAGATTCGTTTGAACTAGTCACGATTCTCGAGCAGAAACTTATCGAGTTCAGTTACCTCACAATAAATTAGAATGATGTTTGCTTTGCCCAAATGTAGCGTAGTGAGCGAATAATGATAAGGATTATTTAGATAATAAAATCAAGGTAATATCATTGTAATTAAAGAATTATGACCAATATGCCGATAATAAGTCAAGAACACTGCATCAAGACGCGTGGCATGTTAGCATAGCAGGAAGATGCTGGACAGGCCACGGCTACGCCGATGGCCTCGAAGGATTAAGGTGGTTTCCAGCCATCCTAATTACCCTAATTACTCCTTGGCAAAGATGCTATTCGTCCATGTGTCAAAACACAGAGCATACTGGAATATTTTCGTAAATAATAATTGGATTTGATGAATGCAAAACCTAAGTGCTGCTAATCTGGCAGTGGTAAATCAGGCCTCAACCTGCACCAGTGCCAAAAACTGATGAAATAAAACCAAGCAACGAAGCAATCAAGACAAAAGCACACACAGTAATGATCTTCAAAACAGCATCATCCGTAGTGCAACAGCTTAATGCAGCGATAAATAGAACCATTAACAAAAATAAATTAGAGGAACCACGAATAATCCACTGTGATCAATGACACATTATTCAAGTTCAAAATCAGGACACGGACAAGGAGGTAGTAAAATATGATAAGAAGGCTTACGATGGCATTCATACTAATGGTTGTAACAATTTTTCTGCTCGGTAACATGGCAAGTGTTTTTGCCGAGTCGGGCTGGGCAATAAATCATCCACGTCGGCACGAAGTGAATAAACGCCTGAAGAATCAAAACCGTCGTATCAACAGTAAAGTTAAAGATGGGCAGATGACTAAAGTGCAAGCAAGGAATCTTCACAAGGAAGATAGAAATATGCGTCAGGAAGAGCGGGGTATGGCTAAACAGAATGGCGGGCATATTACCAAACAGGAACAGAGAACACTAAACCAGCAGGAAAACAAGAACAGTCGGGAGATAAGAAATTAATCCTGCGTGCTATTTTCTTTAGCAACGGAACATAACGCCAATGCATGATTATATCAGGAGCTGAAGGTGATTGCAGCGTGACTCGGATGCCAACAGACATCCAGCATCACGAAAACTTTTTGAAGATTCGGGGATCAGGGATACATCCTTGTTCCCTATTTTTTATGTTCGTACTACTTGCACAGGCTTCATGTTGTCTGCATGAATGCATTTAAAGTAATTCAAAAACAACTGGACGAAAACGCCAATGAGATGATGCCGCACATCCGTTTGGCAGGGAAGTGGTGACGGTAGATTCGAAACCAAACCGAGTAATTACTACAAGTGATTATCATTTCATGTTGTAACCTGAATATATCAACTTCATCTCCAGACTCAATAGCTTAGTTGACATCCTCCCTGGCCTCACTGACGGGGATTCCCGAATCAGGCTCTCATACTACTGAGAGCCAATGCTGATTCTGTTTTCGGATGCGGCAGAGATGTTTGCCACGTCCCCGGTTCATGGGCTGATGCTGCTGGCCTGGTATTTCTCCAGGCGAACCGGTTGACCGAAGGCTGTGCCAAACAGCCACTACTCCAGGAGACACCTTTGTGTTCCGGGAGATACTTTTTAAGAATGTTGATTGCTCCGTTCACGTCAGCATGGATTACGGCGCCGCAATGCTTGCAAATGTAGAGGCCACGATGCACACGGCTGGCCTTATCCCTTGTGTTGCATACACAGCAGGTCTGGCTCGTGTAGTGCTCCTGTTCTTCTACAACGCGGATGCCTTTGAGTCTGGCTTTGTACGTAAGCATCCTGACGATCCGGTCAAACGGCCATTTATGGAACTGCTGGTTTCCGCTCTTTTCCCAATCTTTGCCTTCTCTGATGTCCTTCAGGTCCCCCACGATGATCGTGGAGACACCGCGAGCTTCTGCATCGCGGACAAGAGATTTGGTAAAGCTGTGGAGCAGGTGGGAACGCTGACGAGACCGTTTCTGGTTCAACGCACCTGATTTCCGGGACTTGCTGTTGGTCGTCTTTGACTTTTGCATTTCAAAGTACCGCTCGAGAGCGGCCAACTCACCACCTGACCAAAGGGAGGTGCTTCCATCCGTGCATGCTGTGGCAGCCATATCCTTCATACCAAGATCGGCTGCCATCGTTTCCCCTTCTCCTTTCAATACGGGGAGCGTTATCGTATAGACCAGGTGGACAAACCACATGCCTTTATCATGTCCTATCTGGACATTGTCCTCGGTAAGATGGGTGCCGTTAGGAATGCGGAGCTTCAGAAAGAGAAATTGTTTTCCGTAGATGTCCTTCGGGATGCTGAGGCGCACCGTGGAGGTACGCTCATTCCACGTGACGGCTCTTTGTTTGAATGCCACCGTTGACAGATCAGTTTTTCGTCTGAAACCAGGGGGGTTGGCTTTCTTATCTCCTTTCTTACGGAGTGCAAACCATGATTGATAGGACTGCCGAAGCTCTTCCAGGATTGTCTGAGAGCTCTGGGAGTGCAGCCGGCGATACCAGAGCGGATGCTCTTGTTTAAGAGCGATATCAAGCTCCGGGGTAGGTAGGGATTTTCCCTGTGCCCGCCCAGACTTTTCTGGTATGCCATACCGCGGTGTTCCAAAGTTTCGTTGCGGAAAAACCAAGCAGCCCGAGCGATAGAGCGGTGCTGTCGTCCGATACCAATGCTTTACCAACGACAGTCATGGTTTGTACAGAGGAATCTTGGGCTGAATCAGACATGAACGCAATTATATCAGGAAGGTGAACAACTGTCAATGTATCGTGAAAATAGCAATTCTTTGTTTTCTCCACAACCAGCGCCTTATATCCCCGGCCTACGGCCGGGGTCTTACGGCGCATTGAGATAAAATCCGACGCGACATTTTTCTGTCTTTATTCGCCACTTCATAGGGTTATGGTTTAAAATATTTTCCGTTTCGATTGTTTTCACCTCGGGCATCAGATTTTAAGCCGGATGGTAAATGAGTACCAGCAAAGAAAACTCCCAAAGAGATAAAAAAGGAAATGCAGACAATTGTGAATGCAAGCGATCTTCCGTGCCATAACCCGACAAACCAATACCTGAACTCATTCGTAAGTACAGCCGCCTTACCACCATAGAGTTCCAAATCATGTTCATACATCTTAGAATTTTCAGGAGCACTAGGATACGCACTTCCGCCCACTACTTCATATCCCAAAGTGTTGCCTGAATCATTTTCAGCAGTCAGATAAATCAAGATGGCACTTCCCAAGCCGACCAGAAGAATAAGGGCGCTGATAAACTTAAGGCGTGTTTGCATATTTGTGATTTTCCAGCTCATAGTTATATTGTGCCAGCTTTTCACCCGTAATTGTTAATTTCCATAATCGAATCGTTAATTTGCGACAGACGTGACAATTTTTCTGTCCAGCAGGGATTCGACGTTGCGGATGATTTTCTTTTACTTTTTCTCCTAATGATGTCCAAATGTGTACTGGTATGCAAGGTAAGCCGAGAAGCTACTTTCACCATGGATATCACGTCCACCAGAAAAGAGCAGATGGTGATATTCTGTTAAATTAACAATTGCTCCCAGAGTGAACCCCGTTCGAGTTATTCCATCTTCCGTTGTCTTGGTTTGGTTGAACAATTCGGCACCAAGTGTCAGCATTGTGGTTATTGCGCGTTGCAGTTCCCAGCCAAAAAACCAATAGTCTTTGTTCCCGGCACCGCGGTTTCGCCAGAAGCCTCCGCCGCCATAGGATTCCCATGGCTCCCAGCTCTTCTGAATCCAAAGGGGAACGAAATACGTGGTATGTCCCGCTCCCAACCCCTGATCACTATCACCGGTAGGCAGTTCTACGAGAGGAAATGTTCCTACCATAAAGTGTTCATCCTCACAGTTAACGAAACGATATTTGATTCCAACCTCCGTGTCTCCATACCCGCGTTTAGTTGAAACACCCTCCGGCTCATTGAACGCATAGGGAGCGATCAAGTGGACCATCACATTAGGTACTACTCCATAGTTCAGCTCAATATGCGGAGCGGTGCCATATGTTACATCCTTGTCTTTTTCGTACTGCGTGGCTATGTAAAATTCTCCATGCTTATAATCAACAGGCTCTGGGTCGTCAGTGCGGAACGGAGGCCCAGCCCAAGATGTATTCACGTAAATCAGGAGAAAAAATAAACTTACTATGGTACTCTTAACCATGTGAGGCCCAAATATAAGTAACGCTGGATTCGGGTTGTAACTCTGTAGGTTCAGAAGAAGGAAAACGCCATCATCGTCAGAGGAACAGATATACAGTCGCTACTTCTGCGGGCACTACAGTGTTGAGGCCCAGAGATACAACATTTTACTTCCTAGCAAACTCAGAATGGCGCAGGTAACCCCACATGCTTTATCGGAGGGAGGGCGTCATCAGATTGTCTAAATCCACTTGTGCGATTCCATTCTTTTCATTCGAAACTTCTTTTCCCATATTGGTTGCTATAAGTATAGTCATTTATATCGCGGCGTACCCTGAGATATTCACTCTTCGATACCGGATATCCCAAACGCAGAGAAAACGCAAGCATCAGATGCTCCGGTATACTGAGCAGACTCCTCAAGTCCTTTTGTACGGAACCAGCGCTGAGGGAGCTGACCACATGGCAGCTAATCCCCTGTGAATTAGCTACGAGCCACATGTTTTCCATGACGCAACCTAAGCTCATGATCCCCAGAAAATCCCCCTCCGAAGCAGGCGCCCTTCTCCTCGGGTCATAGAGTACAAGAAGCAATACAGCGCTTGATTGAATTGCTTTTTTTGTGAATGGATTTTCCTCGATTTCTGTAATGTCTTCCGGTTTAACATTCGGCTTTCTCCAGGAAGGGGGAAACACGGTGCCGAGAATACCTACTTTTTTTCTTCGCAATTCATCTTCCGAAAAAGACAATTGCTGGTAATTCTCTCTTACAAAAGTAAGGGACGTTGGATATTTTAAATTCGCAATACTTTCCAGAAGTTTTCTATCATCCACGACGATAATTTCAAAATTTTGCATGTTATGAGCCGTTGGAGCCCATCGTCCTGCTTCCAGAATATTTTGGAGGTCCTTTTTGTCTATTGCGCGCCCAGGATCAAAAAACCCCCTCGTTGATTGCCGTGTCTGAATGAGCTGCAAAAGTTCCTCCATGTCGTTCTCTCCTTTCTGCTAGTTGCTCATTTTTAAAACCGCCCGGAAGTGCACTTTCGACGACATCATTTTTTCATAGGCCGCCTTTGCCTCTTCAAGCCGAAATATTTCGACCATAGGGACAACCTTCCAGAGGACGCTGAACTGTACTGCCTCTTCGATATCTCCGCCCACGTAGCCACAGATGGAACGACCGCCTCTTAGAAGAACAGCTGGAGAGATCTGTATAGGCTCCGGCGCAAAAGTGATGATTATGAGCTGACCATTCCGTCTGAGACCACCCGCTAAATCAGAGATGGTCTTACTGTTTGGAGCGGTACAGAGTATGACTCGGGCTCCGCCCATCTTATTTAATTCCTTTACAACGTCAGTGGACGTGGTATCAAGGTAGGTGTGGGCCCCAAGCTTATGTGCCAGCTTTTCCTTTTCTAGGCCCCGGGACAACACGACAGTTTTTAAGCCGAGTTTGACCGCATATTGCACCGCCAGATGGCCCAGTCCTCCGAGACCATGTACGGCAACCAAATCACCGCCTTGTGCAATGCTGTCTTTTAAAGCGCCAAATGTGGTGCGGCCTGCGCAAAGAAGCGGCGCAGCATCCACGGAATCAAGCTCTTCCGGTATGCCGACCAACGCCTCGGAACGGGCCGTCATGTATTCCGCATAGCCTCCGTCCGTTGAAATACCGGTGATCAAAAAACTCTCACACGATCGAAAATCACCCTTCCGACAAGCGTCACAGTGATAACAATGCCCTGCATGCCAACCTACACCGACCCTTTGGCCTGGTTTCCACTTCAGGACTCTTGGGCCTGCCTTTTCGATAACTCCGACCACTTCATGCCCTGGGATCCTCGGATAGACAATCCCGGGAAAATGTCCTTCCTTTGTTACAGAATCTCCATGACAGATGCCGCAAGCCGCAACTTTAATCAGGACTTCGTTTTCTTTCGGTTCCGGAACCTCTTTGCGTACCAGCTCAAACTTGCCTCCCGGGGAGTTCACCTGCACTGCTTTCATCAACGCCATAAATTTATCTCCTGACTTGCCCCTTGATGAATATGATGCGCTTCCACTCCATACGTATGATTGCAATGCCTATTGCGGTCGCATACTCTTATTGTAGCAAAATAAACTTGCGACAATGGGACGAAAGGAGATCAATAAGCAGTTTGACATGATTTTTTGCATTACTATTCAGGTACAAGAGCTGAGCCCAGTGCACTCTACAGCCGCCTGCCCCGGACCTTGATCAATGCCTGCTTACCCCTCATGGTGACGTTGATCATGACATTTCCGTGAATCTCGTATGAGATCAGCCAAGTGTTTCCGCTGGTCAGGCGTCAACTTAGATTTAATTTCTTCCCACGACTTTATGGCATTAAGCTTCATATCGGTCTTTAAACCCTCGATCTTTTTTACCTGCAATTCGACTGCATGCATATCCACCATATCCTGATGGAGCTGGCCGTGGAGTTCCATTTGTGCGATTTTGAGGTCTGCGCGTTTCCTTATCATGTCCTTCTTCATGGATATCCAGATCTCATGAATCTCAGATTTTTGGCCTTCTGTGAGATCGAGCTTCTTAAAAGCCATCAAAATTCGGTGCAGCTTATGATGGCGCATTTCCCCCTGCCACCCACCAGCCCCATGGCATGATGCCGCCCGATCACAACAGCAAGGATGGCCTGGTTCCCTACCATCAGGTTTCTGCCCGTCAAATGCTGAAACCTGCACTGCAGCCAACAATGTCAAGCACACCAGGGCAACACTGAATAAAAGACCATACTTTCGCGATTCCTTCCAATTCTTCATCTTATTTTTCTCCTCACTTGAATGGTTACTTATTATTCCGATACAACACTGCTTTTACCGCATTTGATCATCGCATATGGCAAAGACACGGGATTTCAGAAAAGGTTTAATTGCTGCTTCAGATAAAGACGGGTAAATTACCGTGCAGAAGATAACAGATGGCAGAGGTTGGACCAAAAGCATACAAAAATACGGAGGGGCCGGGGAAGCCCCTCCTCTCTCGCTTCATATCATGAGCAAATTATGCAGTAAGGTTAATCGAGCTTACGCTGTTTTTAGTCTGCGAGCCATAGCTGTTACTTGCGGCCGCAGAGAGGCCGGTTGCTGCGCCCGTGCTTCCGCCGCTGTCAGTGGAATCCATCCCGTGATAGTGGTGGTGATGATGATGGCCCTGAATGCCCTGCGTACCCTGCGCCTGCTGTGTGAGACTGGCAAGATCATTCTGGACTTGTGACATTGCTTGTTTCAATGCCTGTTGGGAAAGAGTGACCTGGGTAGAACTTCCTGAAGTTCCTGAACTCTGGGCGTTCTCGTAAGACTGAATGTCGTTCTGAAGATTTTGAAAGTCAGTGTTGAGAGTGCTTAAATACGGATTATTAGCAGTATTACTTACAGACTGTATTGACACAATGTTCACCTCCTTTTCTTATTAACATTTAAAAACGTTAACACTAAGTAAGCAATTTATATACCAGATACATTAAAAACACATCATTCTTAGAAATCAAAAAAAACAGGCCTATAAAAAACAATCTCAGAAGTCTCATAAGCAACAATGCGGCAACATTTTCCTTCTTTAGGACTTTCCGGAAAATTTTTCCTAAATACGACGCCAGCTTTATAGCCCATAAAAGAAGAGGCGTCAAATAGCAGGCTACAAGAGAACTCTCAATCCGTGTTATAATTAAAAATAAAACCATCTAGAGAATGGAGAACACCATGTCCGAGCCAATACGAATTCCTGCAGAAGAGACTCACACAAAAGTAACATCGGGAGAAGCCATTCTCGTATGCGCATACGAGAACGAGGATAAGTTCAGGGGAATGCATCTGCAGGACGCTATTTCGCTGCAGGAGTTCAAGACTCGTCTTCCCGCCTTGTCCAAGGATCAGGAAATCATCTTTTATTGTGGCTGACCTAAAGAGGCGAGCGCTGCCGGTCGGGCAGCGGAATATATGGATAAGGGATATTCGAATGTAAAGGTTTTGGCCGGCGGTGTTGAAGGATGGAAAAAAGCGGGATTTAGCCTCACGTGATAAGAATTGATAGAAGCCACTTTTCATTAAACTCCTCAATCCTTTCCCTGACCTACCCCATGTCTAAAGACAGGGGGTTCTAACGGCAATACCGACAGGCTTTCCGGCAACAATACAGAGGTTGCCGGCATCGACTATCGTTGATCCGTTTTTAACGGGCAAGCAACTCTGTCTCCGGTTCGTGGTGTTGGCTCTCATGTTGTTAATACCGAAGCTGGCCGGATGAATCCGGCCATTTGCCGCTTCAAACTGCACCCTCAACACCGCCCGTTCCAGGAGCAGGTTTGCACCCGGCCAAGCTGCTGCGGCTTGACGCGTGTCGAGGACATTTTCAAAAACATATTTTGCAAGATATGCGGAGTAGAGATCGCGTTGAGCGTTTACCCCGCAGTTACAGTCATGCCATCTTTGGGATAGCGGTTTTTTGGCTACTTCCCCGCAGTGGCATGTCTGGGAAAGCTTCGTGCTCCGGGTAGAAAATTCAGTTACTTTACCGCCAGCGTTTTCGGCTTTGCGGCGAAGCATCGAAATAAACATCCCCGGAGCGCGTCTTGAAATACTTTTACCATAGAGTTTCTGGAATGCTCTGTACGACAGTTTCTCGGTCTTTATGTTGGTTCCGAGCTTAAGAATTTCATTGGCTAACTTGCCATGAGCCCGTTTTCTGGTTTCAGCCAAAACTCGCTGTAGCTCGGCTAGTTCAGCCTTAAGCGCACGGTATTTAGCAGAGAATATCCACCGCTTTTTACCCTTGCCGGCACCAGTCTTAGCCGTACCGTCTTCGTTGTGGTTGTCCGGGTTGGCAGCCCTCAGGCTTCTGGCCATCTTACGCTGAACCACGCGGATTTGTTTGTACGGAATCTCGACTTCCGGACAAAATGCTACGAGCAACGCATCGGTATCGCTAACGATAGCACCCGTGGAGGGACCAATATCAAGGCCGACCGTTTCAGTGCCGATCTGGTTCTCACGCTTGATCCTGGCCGTGCCTTTAAGCACGAGTTGGGCGAACCAGCAGGCGTTACCGCAGATGGTTTTCTTCACCAAACGAACATATTTAACATCATGGCTAAGCGCATGTGCCTGAACGCCAAACTTGTCTTTTTTGTCGAAGACACAGGTAAGGCTAAGTCCAGACCATTCAACATGGTCATCGCACCACCGAATACCAGACTTGTTGTTTTTACCTTCGAGCGAAGACATCCAGCCACGACGCTTGAACCGTGGTTTCCCATGCTTCCCGAGCTCGTAGTCAGCAACGGCATTAAACGACCTGGTCGCTATCTTTTGGGCGGCCAGGCTGTCAATATGGTCTCCGATCCAGCAGGAGTTACGTAGGATACCGACGTAGTTGTGAATGTGGTATTCGGTATATTCAGCCTTGTTTCTGGCTGTCTTAAACATCTTGGTGCGAAGCTTGCTTTTCTTCTTCGTGACCGCCACGAGCCATTTTGGGGATCGACGCATGGCGGCAAGACGCTTCATCGCTTCACCAAGACAGGCATTGTACAGATAACGGCCAGCTTCGAGCCGGACATCTAGCGTTCGATTATCCTTTGGAGTCACTACGAGTTGGAACTCGTGTACAAAAGATGGGGTTTTAGGTTTACGTTTACGAGGCATTGGTTGCTCAAATATACCACATAGATGTACATTTGGCTATTAATTGCCGAAAAACAAAGTTCCCGCATTCATCCCCATGGTTAAAACCAGTGGCTTTCTGCGGAGAGGTTGGTAACTTTCTAGATGTGATGAAGGATCCGGTCAAGTATGCGCTGCGCGAATCCAATTCGAAGCGCTTCAGAGATGTCCCATTTTGCATACCTAATGCACTCTCTCCCATTCCGATCATTCTGAGGCTTCTCGGAAAGCTAACGTAGTGGAAGGTTCAAGTTCGGGGGGCTTCAGTTCAGGCGAACCGGGCGAAGTGCTATATAACGGCATTACGTATTTCACCGGATAAATACTGGATGCAGAGTCGGTCACCGGCATGTAAGTACGTGTCAGAGAAAACCGGCCAAGTATTTTGCGAAAATTAGCGCGTCAGTTGATAAGCAGCTGCGAGGCAGCCTGCTCTTTTTTTTGAGTACTTTATTCACCTGAGTGATCTCTTTGCATGGCGTCGCAAATGGTCCTTCAAAAAATATCCATGCACTCTGCTGTATATAACCTACTACCATGCTACAGCGCTAACTAAATGGACGGCTGTATAATAATCTAGATATTTGGGTGTAGGACGGGTTGAATCAATGTTCATTTCAATCTGGAATAGACAGGAATACGCCCGAACCCGGCACGAGACCCACTTTTGCACCGGCGCTCTTCGTCGTATAACCTGCTTTATTATATATATAGTCATACAGATGTCCTAACCTACACGTACTATAAAACGTTCTATATGTCTTCCCGGGACAGTGTATCAGATCCGGAAGACCATCCTTAAACGAAATCTCGTTAGGAACGCTATCGTCATTGCTATACATTACGATAGCACTGGAAGCTGGTGGTTGCTTCATGAGATGGCTTTAACACGTAGGTGTCGGGCATAACGGGTCTTGCGGACTGCGACCGAGAAACCAATTCCGGCTCATAGGCGCGACAAACACCAAAATTACGATCGCAAAACGCTTCAGCTGTATTTCATCTCCTTGCTCAAAGCAAGATCGTCGGCACGAATGAAAACAATGTTCGAACGCCTGCCTGGTCCGAGGGCGCTTGCGACGGAATGGCCTGCCCAGCCACGATGTACGGCAAGTTTATCACGATGGTTAATCGCCAACTTCCGATGTCGGTGCTTCCAACTGCCCAAAGCTTGGATTCCGCGCTTTGCAGACCTTCACAAGTTGTTGATCAACTTGCGGTAAAAGTTTGTTGGCCTTAAAAGAATGCCTGATTAAACTTTTTCGAAGCTTTTGTGTCATAAATTACAGCAATGAAAATCAAACTCTGTGATATATTTTTTTTCTCTCTCCGAGTTTTCACTGTCGCCTTGCATTAAGTAGCATTATATTAATTGCTTTCAATTTATCGATAACGATCAATATATTGTTTTGAATTACTAGAAGATATCACGTGAGTGGTGATTTATCAGGACAAACACACCAGCTTTACGATCAAAGAATACAAAAAATGAGTCACGCCTCCAGTTTTAATCGGTGAACTGGAAAGTGTGTGCTATAATGTTTTTGTGAGAGTCTTTTCACTGAAAACATGAAGATGTTGTGATCTAAACCGATACTTTGTGAGCTTCAGACATAACAAGAGGCTGTCGTATTCTGGCTACTTTTCAGATAAGAGCTTCTACAATGAAACACTGCTGTAAGGATCTGGAGCACTAACAAACCGTTCGCCTCCGCTGACGTCGCCGTTCCTCGAGTTATGGAGAACATCAGTGAAAGGGATCCTCAAAATCGCGTTTAAGCTGTTAGTGAATGACAAGGGTAAATTCGCCGCTTTGCTCGTTGGTATAACCTTTGCTGTATTTTTGATGGTCATGATGACCGCGATGTTTTCCGGCATCCTACACCGCGCATCTGCCGTGGTGCTAAACATAGGCGCCAAGATCTGGGTGATGGATCCGGCGGTCAATACCCCGCAGAACGTCATCCCAATGCCGGCTTATATATTGGACGCGGTACGGAGCATTAGTGGCGTCAAATACGCAGTACCACTATATTCCGGTGGGGCTCTTGTAAAGCTGCGCGGTGGCGTTTATCAATCTGTGACGGTCCTCGGGCTTGACGACGACAGCCTGTATGGCAGGCCTGCACTACTCGAGGGGGATATCAATGATATCTATGCAGAAAATGCTTTTCTTGTCGTTAAAGATTCGGAGTTTCCCAAGCTCGGTAATCCCCGGGTAGGCACCGAATTTGAGTTAAACGACCACCGGGGAGTTATTGTCGGTATTGCAAAAGTCACTACCGGCAGCTTGTTTGGAGTGCCGACCCTCTACACCACGTATAATAGGGCCATCACCTATATACCGTCCATGAGATTTACCTCCGCATTTGTTCTAGTTGATCCGAAGAGCAGCGACGCAGTCCCGTATATCAAGAAACAGGTAACTCAGCTTGGATACCTGGCGCTGACGAAAGAGGAGTTTATCGCTAAGACTTCCAATTTTTATAAATACCGGACCGGTCTCGGCACCAATACACTCATCATGACGGTAATAAGTTTCATCGTGGGCTTATCCATTTCAGGCCAGACTTTTTACACCTTTATCCTGGAAAATCTGGAGAGATTCGGTGCTTTAAAAGCGATTGGAGCAAAGGCGAGGGAACTGGTCTTTATGATCCTATTCCAAGCGACATTTACGGCTCTTACCAGCTACGGCCTAGGTATCGGCCTCGCGTCCATCCTGATCACGATCGCAAGACTCAGGCTGCCAAGCTACGCAGCCAGAGTAACGTACGGAAATCTCGGTTTCGCCTTTATCATGGTCGTGATCATTGCAGGTATGTCAAGTTATATCGGTATTAGAAAAGTACTCAAGATAGAGCCATTCGACATTTTTAGAGGATAGATAATATGGCCAATCTGGCGGTAAAAGCCCAGGAACTGGTAAAATGGTTCGGCGAAGGAGAAACGAAAACGGTTGCTGTCAAAGGTGTAAGTTTTGAAGCCAACTTTGGGGAAATGTTTTACATCGAGGGCCCCTCAGGGAGCGGTAAGACAACCCTGTTGAGCCTGATCTCAGGAATTCTCAGGCCGAATTCTGGGTCGGTACTGGTCGAGGACAAGGATATCTGGAACATGACCGGTGATCAAATCGCAGATTTCAGGTTGAACAAGGTTGGATTCGTATTTCAGGATTACCACCTCTTTCCGCGGCTTACAACGGCTGAAAACGTGGCGATCCCCCTTATCCTGAAAAGGCGTGACTGGAATGAATCCATGGACAAAGCCATAGAGTATCTGGACATCGTGGGGATAAAAAACCGCGCAGATCTCCCGCCGGTCAAATTAAGTGGCGGGGAGCAGCAACGGGTAGCGATTGCAAGAGCGATCGCGAGCGGCCCCGATATCCTGATATTCGACGAGCCGACCGCATCGCTGGACGGTGACACCGGCAGGAAAATCCTGGATTTCGTCAAAAAAAATATCCTGAACGAGAACCGATGTATCATTATCGTTACCCACGACAGCAGGATATTTGAATACGCCGACAGGATCATGAAAATGGAGGATGGCAGAATCACCGGCATTGTAAAAGGAGAACAACGTGAGGAATAAGGTGATATTCATCGCTGCGGTCGTCGGCCTGCTGATCGGCATCGGGAGTGCCTACATATTCGGTATAGAGCAAAAGTCCCTGCCTCCGGCGTTCAATCCGGCTTCCAATCCCTATGCAAAAGGCATATATGCCAACGGCATGGTTGAAAGCTATCAAGGAACCGGCGAAAACATTAATATATATCCAGAGGTTCCGGGAGTTATCATACAATTCCTGGTTTCCGAGGGAGCAATCATAAAAAAAGGTTCTCCCTTGTTCCATATCGAGGATTCCGTCCAGCGGGCAACTGTTGAGCAGCAGAAATCACAGATAGAGCTTGCGCTCGCAAATCTCAAAAACGTTCAGGACCAACTGGACAAACTAAGTAAGTCATATGAACTGGACCCGAGATCTGTGGCTAAAAACGACCTGGATAACGCGGTCAACGCGGTCAAAGTGGCAAAAGCAAATATCGATCTAGCGCAGAAACAGTACGAACTCGCCCAAGCGCTGCTGTATAAGTACACAGTAAAGGCACCCGTTGATGGCGCTATTCTAGCGATCAATGCTACAGTCGGCAGTTACATATCCGCGCAAGGCACGTATGATTCCTATACGCAGGGATTTGACCCCATCCTTGTCATAGGAAGTTCACAAACCTATATCGGTGTCAGATGTTACATCGACGAGATACTCATATCCAGACTGCCTGAAGCGTCACAAATGCACGCGCTAATGTTTATTCGAGGCACGAATATCAGCATTCCTCTTGAATACGTGCGGATACAGCCTTATGTAACACCTAAAATTGAATTATCGGATGAAAAGCTTGAAACGGTGGATGTAAGAGTATTGCCGGTGATATTCAGATTTAAGAAGCCAAAAGATGTCAATGTTTATCCAGGTGAACTGGTGGATGTTTATGTTGCAGAAAAAAATGAGACAACAAGTACCGGCACGCAGCAATGAACGCAAAAAATATTTTCCGGGGAAGATCAATGCCGTTGTATCGACAGAGACTGACAAACTGCCCGAAAACACCGAAGAAGGCCAATATCAAGAGTTCGGTGATGGCTGCACTTAAGGGGCTATGCGCCGTATTGCTATGCTGCATACTCAGCTGCGCCGTGGGGCCGAATTTTGAGCGTCCCAAACCTCCATCAATCGAGAGCTACACCACTGGGACAATGACAACCGAGACTATACCTGCGGACGGCAAGGCGCAGAACTTTGAACAGGGTGCCAAGATCGTTTCGGATTGGTGGCGGCTTTTTAACTCTCCCAAGCTCGACGCAGTCGTAAAAGAGGCCATCGCTAATAATCAGAACTTGCTGGCAGCGCAGGCTGGTCTGCGCCAAAGCCAAAATAACCTTCGCGCAGGCTATGGTATATTTTATCCCCAATTGGAAGCCGGCTTGGGAGCGTCTCGGCAAAAAACCTCTTCTGCCGCTGAGGGAGGAATTACCCCCAGCAGCATCTTTAATCTGTTCACCCTTTCTGCTACGGTCAGCTATACCCTCGATATTTTCGGCGGAGAACGCCGTGCCTTGGAAAGTCTCGGCGCCCAAGTGGATTTTCAACATGCTGAGGTCATGGCAACATACATAACCCTATCTGGCAATGTTGTTAACGCCATGATAGCGAAGGCTGGTTATCAAGAACAGATCAAGGCCACAGAGCAACTGATCGATCTACAACGGGAACAAATCAAGCTTACCGAAGTACTGGCAAAAGCGGGAACGGTTCCGTACTCGAACGTACTTAGCCTCGAGAGTCAGCTTGCCTTATATGAAGCTACGCTTCCGCCACTCCGGCAGAACATAAGCCAGACCGAGCACTTACTTGCAACGCTGGTGGGACGTACACCTGCAGAGTGGGTTCCGCAACAGGTAGAATTGGCGGATCTGACGCTGCCCGGCGATCTGCCGATAACACTACCCTCGCAATTCGTTCGCCAACGTCCCGACATTCTTGCTGCTGAGGCACAGCTCCATAGTGCAAGCGCCGAAATTGGCGTGGCCACTGCGGCATTATTCCCCAGCTTTACGTTGAACGGATCCTACGGTGTCGCAAGTAATAAAACCGGTAACCTCTTCAAAAGTAACAGCAATTTCTGGAACTTGGGTGCAAACATTGATGCCCCCCTATTCCGCGGTGGAACGTTGTGGTTCGGACGCCAAGCCGAACTTGATGCCTATCAGCTTTCATTGGCAAATTACCGGCAGGTCGTTCTCAGCGCTTTTGCCCAAGTTGCCGATACTCTGCGTGCGCTGGAACATGACGCTGAGTTGGTACGTGCACAGTCTCATGCTCTCAATACGACGGAAGAAACGCTTCGGTTAGTTCAAGCGAACTACCAGGCTGGCACAGCCAACTATGTTCAGGTTCTTCTTGCAGATGGCCAGTACCATCAGGCAAAGATCGGGTATCTCCAGGCTCTAGCCCAGCGTTATCAGGATACAGCCGCCCTATTTGTAGCTCTCGGCGGAGGCTGGTGGAATGCTGAGCATATTATCACAGGCACAAAACCAAACGAAAATCTTTTTCACTATTCCTCCTGACCTACCCCATGTCTAAAGACAGGGGGTTCTAACTGCAATACCGACAGGCTTTTCGGCAACAATACAGACGTTGCCGGCATCGACTATCGTTGATCCGTTTTTAACGGGCAAGCAACTCTGTCTCCGGTTCGTGGTGTTGGCTCTCATGTTGTTAATACCGAAGCTGGCCGGATGAATCCGGCCATTTGCCGCTTCATGCTGCACCCTCAACACCGCCCGTTCCAGGAGCAGGTTTGCACCCGGCCAAGCTGCTGCGGCTTGACGCGTGTCGAGGACATTTTCAAAAACATATTTTGCAAGATATGCGGAGTAGAGATCGCGTTGAGTGTTTACCCCGCAGTTACAGTCATGCCACCGTTGGGATAGCGGTTTTTTGGCTACTTCCCCGCAGTGGCATGTCTCTGAAAGCTTCGTGCTCCGGGTAGAAAATTCAGTTACTTTACCGCCAGCGTTTTCGGCTTTACGGCGAAGCATCGAAATAAACATCCCCGGAGCGCGTCGTGAAATACTTTTACCATAGAGTTTCTGGAATGCTCTGTACGACAGTTTCTCGTAAGCATTCGATTGTCTTTTGGGGTTGTTACGAGTTGAAACTCGTGGATAAATGTTGGAGTTTTAAGTTTATCTGGCATTGATTGCTCAACTATACCATATAGATGTACATTTGTCCAGCAATTGCTGAAAAACAAAGTTCCCGCATTCATCCCCATGGTTAAAACCAGGGGCTTTCTGCGGATAGTTTGGTAATAAGGGCGACCTTCAGAAATGAGGCCTATATTGCCAGCCCAATTCTACGGACGCCTTAGCAGCAAGAAAAACCTGGCTTTAACCAGGGGATAGATTGCTGTGCAGTTGACTTCTTCTGCCAGCGCGATAAAGGAATTTAGAAGTGCTGTTACAGTATAAATTCTAGCTGACACTGCATCTTACCTACGTCCGCATTTTGAAACTACGAAGTGAACTCTTCACTCCTCTTTACCCCGTCGAGAAGCAAACCCCAAATGAGATTCTCCCAAATGGCTTCAGTATGTAGAGGAAACGATAACCTTACAAGTATTTTTGCCTGGCCGCTTCTCAACCTTAACTATTGTGCTGGAGGAGTAGGTGTCGGCGGTGCGAGATGAGGCTGTGACAAATCGGGCGGTGCGGAATTCATGTTTGGCGGGGGTGGTGGTGGAGGAATCTTCTGAACGCGATAATATCTCACTCCTGGAACGATATTCCCATTTGCATACATGCACTGTTCATATGCAATATCATACCGACGCTGAGCCTCCTCTCCATAAAACTCTCCCGAGTTTGCACCTGAGGCCGTGCCGATGAGAAGCCCGCTAGCAGCGCCAATCACCGCACCTGCGCCTGCCTGGCCTGAAGCAGCCCCAATAGCCGCTCCGAGACCTGCTCCTATAGCGGTGCCGACCGCGGCCCCTGCTGCTGTATTTTGATTAGCCGTCTCCTGTGGAGTGAGCCCGATTTGCTGTCGTGCCCATTGCCTGCACATACTGTCCTCCGCCTGGAACATATCAAATGGCTTGCCCGGAGGCGGCAAAACCATTATGCTGGGACCAGTCGGGATGGTCGCACATCCTCCCAGTACTAGCAGAGCGAAAGATACCAAGATGCTTCTATTGTATGTCCTCATGATGTCTTCACTCCCTACCCTTTGGTGGACCTGGAGTTGGAACAACCTTCACCCAGCCGCCGGGACATTGTTTCACATCTGGGTAATAAGCCTTGGATTCCGGACAGAAATACCAGTAACTCTGTTGTTCCTCTATCGGAGCCTGTTGTTCATATATTGGAGCTTGTTGCTGCATAACGGGCGGCTCCGCGTAGTAATAAGGATAGGCAGGTGCGCCCCACCCCCACCATGGCCATACTGGGCCGATCCAAATACTACCCCTCACAAAGCCGCCTCCATGCGCATACACCGGCAACACGCCTACAAGGAGGAGTACAATAATAAATATAAAGAGATAAATTATCCTTTTCATGTTCAACTCCCCCTTCCTCCGTTGTTATTGTCCTGGGAATATAGCCTTCACTCTTTAATACTTTTACTATATGACTAGACAACGCTGGTAATAAAAAGTTAAATATTTTCCGATATAATATCTTAGGATGATAAATTTAGCTCTTGCTCGTCAACTGCAAGCTTACATATCCGTACAATGTGTAAAACTAAACTCCTTTTTAAAGTCACTATTAGTGACATTTATATAATTATTAATAATGCATAGATATAGATACTTGATATCACCTTTCACAGACCATACTCTATTCCGGTTTTTTTATTGTATATTCTTTTTTATATCTGGTTATATTATATCACCATGATGTTTAGTGTACGAGCAAAAGTTATAGCATCGGGACCATACGGGTTCCCTTTTTTAAGTCTGATATAAAACAGTTCGTAGCAATCTCGGTTTCCGCCTAGCACGTGAAGGGCTATACACACCTAACGAGAATTTGACCGCTAAGGTGGATTTATTACCTGACCTCATTCGCCCTACCAAAACTGAATGTAAATCTTAAATCCCTCTTTCGTAGACTGCGAAACACTGTTAAGTTCAGGCATGCATACGACCAGCCATAAGACAATAAATAATATTGAAATCCCAACCAACTTCATACGGTCCTCCTCCTTTTTACGATCGATACTATTTTTCGTTTTCTTCCAGTATATAAAGAATCTATCAGGCCAGATCATATAACGATAGTTACGGCTATTTATAATTATCGGGAAACCAGTAGAATTTGTCTTGATATGGCTGTTAGTGAAGCGTAAGAAACATTTATACAGGAAAGGCGAAACGAGAGAATTATACGATTATTTGAAAGTAGGAGAATCCCTGGGACACTCTTGGTGGATCAGATGTAGAAACATAAAGCTCGACGCAGTCTGTGATCGATCGGTTAAAAAAGTGTACCTGAATAATTAAATGAATTACTGATGAGGAGAATGCGGTATCAAGAATAGTCATTCGTGTTTCGGATTGCACTACCTAAAAAAATCTCATAATATGATTTCATCAGGGTTTGACCTGAATCGAGCCGCAGAAGGGCTCGACATTGTTCATGATGGCTCGGCTAGCAGCGGCCTTCCGAGCGATAGCGATCTCTTCCCTGTTCAACTGCCAACCAAATGTTTTGGACCGCATAAGATTGTCATCGGAGTCCTGTCTGTGAGGAAGGCCCAGAGCATGGCCGAGTTCGTGTGCAGCTGTTCGGGCAGTTGGGTGTTGTGCAGACCTTGGCGCTGCTCTAAGGATCGGCGTATCCCTCACGTAAATCGAGTGCCCACCGCTGTAGACGCCATTTATGCTGTCGCTATCGTCTATCCGGGGCACGAACCAGATATCGAATCCTTGTGACTTCACATCATCATTCATCACGACCTGCATCTCGAAGCAAATGCCGGCCTGAGACCACCAGATATAATTGATCTCTTCTAATATTTCTGTAAAAGCAGCAGTGGACCTCGCGCTCTCATTAAGGTGGGCACGCAGCGGGATGTGATAGATAGGCAGGGGGGGAGAGGACTCCTGCTTTGGACAAGTGATGGAACTTTTAGGCTGCGGCAAGATAACCGGCTCTCCGGCGTAAAGTGCCGTTCGATTACCGAATGTGGGCACAATAACGAGTATCATTATCAAGCCGAAACCAAGAATTCTCTCAAGCCTTCTTATAGAATTCCGAATAAATAGGAGATTCGGCTGTGATATAGTCAGATTCGAACAATACCAACCGCACGTCAGACCTACGGCACAAAAAAGAATGAACGAAATGCAGAAGGATAATGCCACACGTCTCCACTCAGAAAAATAAGTTAGATTCGCGAATGTCTGCAAAGAGTGATGTCTTCCGAGATTGTCTATCAGCATTTTGGCTTAGTTTTAGTTTCACCCTCAAGAAAAAAAACGAAACAGACTAACTGAAACGTTGGATTGATTTATTATGATAACCTCATTTAATCAAATCACTCAACGTCACCTAAGCAGCGTATTTAGCCAAATGGACGATCCCGCTGGTGCCGGGAAACACGGGTCACGCGCACACTTTGAACCAGTACTCAAAGATGAGATCAAGTATATCTAAATCGATGCAGCAATGACCGGCATAAGCAATCCAAGTGCAAGGGAAGTATAAGCGAAAAACGAAAACCAAGAACGCTTGATCCCCGACGTGGAGTACACGGAGAGGATGCGGTTCTGGCAAAATAGTATCTCGTGAAGATCGCAGGGATCAAGGAAAGCAACATCACGATTTAATGTGAAAGTAGCTATCAATAGGGAAATCATCGAGTCGACAACTACCCATATCTGCCCTCACATCTCCTGAGTGACATACTATGAGTAGATCAAATGTTTACGATTACCCGTAGCGAAACCTAGGCAATCAGAATTATTGCTGTAAAGCTACTGAACAGCTCTTTCATTTTTATTTTTCATTAATGCGAGTATTTGGCTAGTATTATCAGCGGTATCAATTAATGCACGTGTAAATTGACCCGCAATAACCAAGATAAGCCCGCTGACAAATCCACCTATGATCAAATACAAACTCATCATAGTAAGTCCAAGATGAAATAGGCCGTACACACTTAATATGACAACGATCCATCCAATAATGGAAACAGCGCGTGCTATTGTTCGAGGGGTTTTGTACGTGGATCTATATCCTGCGGAAGTTGCAGAAATTATCTGATTTGCTACAGTTTCATAATTTGCATTAGTTGTTGATAGTCGTTCTTTTTCAATTTCGGATTTATTCCATGGCCAAGCAATCCCCTTCAATTTCATAATTCCTCCCCATCTACATTATCGATCAAATCCAGTAGCTCTAGGAGCATCTGGATGTGTCACAATCTTGCGCTAAAAGCCTTCAAATAAAAACGACTTAAATCCTGAACTGCTCAATGCAAGATCAATCTAATTGGATAGCAGGCCAGCGCTTTGGAAAAAGCCAAGGAAAAGGAAAGAGGCTTGAGGTGAAGTTGAAAGACTCCATCCAGGTTACTCTTCCCCCTACCTATCTGCTTTTCGATACCATCAAGAGCGTGGGTCGTAATCAGCAAACGCCAATCGATTGTTCTGAATATGCACTACTGGCCTCATGTTGCTTGGCATTGTGTTACAGGAGGTTTCATCACGTCAATGATCGGCGGCAGATTAATCATTATGATTAAAATATAAATTGTTATTTCTTATTTTCGGGTCTTTTCATAGAATTCTTATTAGCCTTAACACAGCCTATGAAACTTATAAGCAATGACATGCCCAGGTCAGTCAATTCTGAAAATTCCACACCTATATCGTAATTTGAGTGAAATTTATCCTGGGTCATGCGACACGAAACAATTTTCCCCATAAAACCTACAGGATCACAGGAGTTAAGTGAGAGCTCCATTAGGACCATGCTATCAATCTTTAATTGATGATCGGTCTGTATAATTATGCCATTCTGGCTGATTTCTTTTACGCCGAAATGCGTTGCCAGATTTAGGACTTTTTCGCTTGGCGTTGTGATGGAAAACCGGACGTCACGATCGAACCAGCCATATTGCTCTATAACTTGTGTTTTCTTGTTATTTTCAATTGACTCAAGAAAATCTTTAACCTTGCCTACTGATTCATCTTTAAACAATATACCTGCTGAATAAATGGTGGCTCTCTCTCCATCAACTCTTTCCTCAATTCCACTTAATTCGGAACGAACGACTATCCCCTTAACATTAATTTGCTTCCCTTCGTATCCCAGAACCATTAAGCACTCTTTCCCCATGTTAAGTTTTCTGTATGCCTTTATTGCAACTCCGCCCAAACTTATGTCAATTATTTTTACTTCACCAATTAAACTCATTTTGCTGGTCAAATCGATTAAATCCAATTTGAATCTCTTATGTCGTCTCTTATCCCGCATTCTATGTCTCCAATTGCAATCGCTTCTGATCTTGTATAGATAACGAAGATGCGTACAAATTACTCATCCGATCACCATTTATTTTTTCGGCGATCTCTGCCCAATCTTCTATCTGTGCCACTTCTCCGCTCTGGCCCCTTGTAGTTTGGGTCGACGAATTTTCTTCGATCTTCACTTGATCTTCGATTCATCTGATTGCTCGTTTCAGTTTAGTGCTTGAGTTCAATGAATGGAAAAGTCCACAGATAGCCTTCACTGCAGCTACATCCTGCGCCGACAGTATTGGTGAATCTGGAATGAACCATCTTAAAATCATTCTTCGACGGTGCGGATACGAAGCGCTGCACGAATTTTAGTGTCTCCTAACCATCAATTGAGCAGCCCCTGCAGATAATATCATGAATCAAATGTTATCTAGCTTGGCGAGGGATATGACGCATTATTACCCTAGTTATAAACAATATATGCCGGATTAAAGTCTGTGTCAATGTCGTTGCATGTGTATTTTATAAGTAAATTCTGAAGAATGTAGCCTACATTAATGTGTTGTAAAGAACGTCAAGCTCAAAAAATTCAATGAATCTACACGCAACAAGCTGCGGGGAATTGCAAGTTAAAGTTTAATCATCGATAAACCGATATGATAATCAATATAAGGGTTTAGGAGGAATCATGTACCAGCAACTATCAGTAAATTTAGGCAATCTGCTCCTTTCTCTATCAGACTCCCTTGACCTGGTAGATGCATCGATTGCCCTGCATCAACAGCGAACCGCCTTCATGTCATGGGAGATGGGTAAAGCCGCCGGTCTGACCGATAACGCAATCGAACGGCTTTTCGTCGCAGGGTTGCTACATGATATCGGCGCATTGGCTCCCGAAGAGAAGATAAGTCTTCACGAGTTCGATACAAAAGATACGTTGACCCATTGCGTTCGCGGAAGCATCTTGTTGGAAACTGTTCCTTGGCTCAAATCATCCGCACAGATCGTCAGGTTTCATCATCAGGATTGGAATCAATGGAAAGAACCGATCACCAATCCTGTAGTCCTGGAATCACAGATCCTTTTTCTAGCCGACTATCTCGAACGTAATATTCGACGAAACGTCTACATCCTTCATCAAGATGAGCACCTCACCGAAAAGATAACCGGACTCTCAAACACTTCCATTCATCCTGATGTTGTCGATTTGTTTCGAAGGATATCGCACCGGGAGGAATTCTGGCTCGATCTCGTTTCGCCGCGGCTTTATTCGCTCCTCCTTCACAATGGTCCGTACCGGCGTGTAGACATAGACCTTTCGTCGATAACAGCCGTTGGAGAACTCTTTCGAAATATCATTGATTTCCGATCTCGATTCACTTCTACCCATTCATCGGGAGTCTCGGAATGTGTCGGTATACTCTCGCATCTATTCGGTTTCAGCGATACTGAGGCAAATCTTATGCGGGTGGCCGGAAATTTTCACGATATCGGCAAGCTCGCGGTGCCAAACTCTATTTTGAACAAGCCAGATAAATTGACCAAAGAAGAGTTTGCTATCATGCGACAACACACGTATTTTACCTATTCTATACTGAATACGATCGGTGGCCTTCAGCATATTGCTGAGTGGGCGGCATTTCATCATGAGAGACTCGATGGCTCAGGCTACCCATTCCACCACGAAGCCGGCCGAATCGGTACGGGCGCACGGATCATGGCAGTAGCAGATATATTTACCGCAATTGCCGAGGATCGGCCCTACCGTAAAGGCATGGGGTATGAAGACATCAAAAAAATAATGAAAAACATGGCTGGAATGAATTTCGTCGACAAGAGAATCGTCCAACTTGTGCTGGATAATTATCCCGACATTGTAAAAACAGTGAAAGAACGCCAGGCTGTAACCAAGGAGTTTTATGAACGACAGTTCTCGGTGATCGGTATAGATTGGCCATCTGCAGATGCCACAGTATACGCACCTTCATCTGCCACCTGATGCATGAGGAGCATGTTTTATAATGGAGAATGACGCTTATAGCATCGGAAAACATTGAAAGTACCCCGCAGCAGAGCTGCGGGGCATCTGGCCTTGAAACCTAAAGAAACGTCGAAACAACAGGCTAATCCTGACTCCGTCAGGATGTCCT
The DNA here is from genome assembly GCA_963845065.1 of Nitrospirota bacterium. Lineage (GTDB taxonomy): Bacteria > Nitrospirota > UBA9217 > UBA9217 > UBA9217 > JAJYKN01. Next base: position 902,166 of record CAWJQQ010000009.1, on the reverse strand, counting down.
TTTCATCACAGCAGCAGAGCTGCTGGGTATTTCAGGACGCTTTTATAAATTGATGAACAGGACCGTAAATCGTCGGCATTACATTGTCTGTTTGCAGCTAAAGTGATGTTTCAAATATCCCAGAAAATGTAATAAGGCAGTTAAAACTGTACCCATCAAGATAATCCTATAACTCTAAAGCAGAGCAATTATTCACTACCAATCATTGTAGCCAAAATTTCTCACTTCATTTAAAAATAACATATCCATCGGCCTTCTACGACCCTGTATTTGCACTTGTGATTGTTACTTGCTTTGGACAGGATACCCTGCAGCCAACCATTCAGACCATCCACCCTTTAGCGCAAATGCATTTGAGAACCCTAGAGCCTTGAGCTTGAGCACCACACTGGCACTCGTTCCTTCTCTTGGTCAGGAGCAATAGACAACGATTTTTTTGCTTTTGGGGATGCTACCGGCCCAGGAACCGACATCCCCGGGATCAACGCGGACTGCGCCCTTAATTTTCTTGTCACTTTTGCTCCAGCTCATCCCGACTCTTGCATCCAGAATGATGACGCCTGGATTGTCCAGGAGCGCCTTCAGCTCTTCCTTAGTGATTCGAGGTGCATCATCCGATGCCCAAACGGCTGCTGAAAAGGACACGCCGATTATGGCCATAATGAGCATGCCCGCGCGAATCACATTTTTCCATCTCATAATCTAAACTCCTTTTCCTGGTGAGATCGACTGAAGCGCAGCGTGGATTAAAAGGACATACTACACCTTCCCCTTAAAATCTACCAAAATATTACGGTCTCCTTTTCAAGAACCGCGACACGCAACCTACAATACGCACCTCAAGGATAATATCGATAATATCGCCCACATTTTAGCCATGTGATCAAAATCAAATCGATAATAATTTTTTTTATGTACGATACTATATAACCACTGTTACTAACAAAGTAATGTTTATAACTTGTTAGTAAAAAAAACCACTGTGTCTGTCAATGGCATGTCATTTGCTAAATACTCAGTCGGATTTAATTATTTATAGCAGCTAGAAAGCACAAAAGCTAACGTTATTCGATCCTGCGTTAATCACCATATATGTATACTCAGTTATAGAAAGGGGCATCAATTATGAAGAGAATTGAAGCGATTATACGTCCGAAGAAGGCATCAGCAGTATGCGCCGCTTTGGACAAAGTAGGACATCCTGGCGTGACGCTCTCTCAAGTTCAGGGACAGGGAAACCAAAAAGGATGGGTAAATCAAGTTCGCGGCATAGCTCATAAAGTGAGCTTGCTGGGTAAAACCAGGGTAGAAGTGGTCGTACGAGATGAAGATACCGATTACATCATCAAGACCATACGCGATGCCGCATTGACCGGCGAGGTGGGAGACGGTAAGATATTTGTCCATGAAATGGCCAATGCTATACGGATAAGGACCAACGAACGCGGCATAGCGGCAATATAGCGTTGTAACTCTCCATTGCTCTTTTCACGTCGTGTTGTTGGCGAACCAGAAATCTCCTTAAGGGAATAGTAACCTCGCTTCACTAGTCTAAATGCGGGCACTAAAAACCACAGGCGGCCAGGGGATGCCCTGACAAGGCGAATAGTTATTACTTCTCGTTCTTAAGATCTTACAGACTGACACGTGTATACTCTCAACATCTTCAAACGAGCATTTATCGAATAGGCATCAATAATTTCGGAGTGAAAGTACCCCGCAGCAGAGCTGCGGGGCATCTGGCCTTGAAACCTAAAGACACGTCGAAACAAAAAGCTAATCCTGACTCCGTCAGGATGTCCTTTTCATCACAGCAGCAGAGCTACTGGGTATTTCAGGACGCTTTTATAAATCTTTATAAGCTTCAAGAGGTGGCAACGATCACATCTAAAGGAACGTTGTCTGTTTTAAATATCTAATCAAATCCTCTCATGGCCCCTTATACTTCTCTCTGCCGGGCAAAGGGATATCGGCATTTCTGGTAAATCTTGTTTCAAAGAAAATCTTTTTTTCTTTTCCTCCTTCGCTATAGATCGCAGGTTTACCGGAAAATACTGCCTCGATTGTTATGGGTATTGTTTGCTGGTATGATAAAATCCGTCGCATGACTTGCACAAGAACGGGCACGAGGTCCGCATAAGCGATTGTTGCAGGCACCTTAATTTCCGTGTCACCTTTCGGGTTAAGATTTAAAGGAGTGTCATTTCCTGTCAGAAGTTTTTTCCCTTCTACAAAAAGCTCATAAGAGCACGTTACATTCTTTAATCCTGTTCCATTAGGGTTATGCGCAGAGAATATAAAGACCACGTTTACCCTACTTTGCGAGACCTCGCCCAGATCAAATCCCTTATAAGTAAAGGTTGGCTTCTCTAACCTGGTGGTCAACAGTTTTGTGAATATGCATCCTGACAGAGCAAGAAGGAGCGCTAAGATAACTGCGCTAATGAAGCTGTATGAATATTTCATTCTCTGCATAGAAAAGTTTTGTCGGCTGAGCTGAGATTTCTTGGTGAAGACCAAACTGCCAGCTGGAGTTGTATCCCTGGGGCGAAGTCTAAGATTAACTATGAAAATATACACTGCATCATTTTGGTGGAATATATACCTGATGTAATTCTATGTCAACGTCGTTTCACAGATATGGGCTGTCGATGCAGACAGCTACGCCATTTACATTCCAAAATCACATTCTCTATCGATGAGAGACGTCAAAAAGATATGACTTATGCTACATCTTCGAAGCAAGCAGACCGCCAATTGCGGTTATTACCACCACCACCCAGGGAGGGGTTTTCCAGAGCAAAAGAAGAGAAAAGGCAATCAGCCCCAATATAAAATCATTTACAGATAAGATGCCGTTTGTCCAAACAGGGTCATAAAACGCTGCTAAAAGCAACCCTACGACAGCTGCATTGACACCCATTAGAGCGTGCCGAACAGTCATTTCATTTCGCAGCCTTTCCCAAAAAGGGAGAACTCCTATTAGGAGCAGGAACGACGGCAGGTAAATGGCGGCCAGACAGATAGCTCCACCGATCCAACCACTGGGCGCTGGCTGCATGACCGTTCCAAGATAGGCGGAAAAAGTGAACAGGGGCCCTGGCACTGCTTGAGCAGCTCCATAACCAGCCAGAAACAAATCTTTACTTATCCACCCCGGAGAAACGACTGCAGTCTTCAACAGGGGGAGAACAACATGACCACCGCCAAAAACCAGAGAGCCTGTTCTGTAAAAACTGTCAATTAACGTTATCATATGATTGTGAACTAAACCCGCAAAGATTGGAATACCTAAGAGTAATATTGCAAATAGGCCAATACAGAAGATTGCTGTAGATCTACCTACCGGAATGTCCAATGCTGAATGGCCGGATACGGAGTCTGTTTTTAAAGCGAGTAACCCGATCAGTCCACCGATCAGAATAGCTAGAATCTGTCCCCAGGCAGTCGGCCAGACTAGCACAAGCACAGCCGCGAGTATGGCTATTGAGCCACGGGACCGATCAGGCGCCAATGCTTTTGCCATTCCCCAAATTGCGAGGGCAACCACTGCTACCGCGACTACCTTCAATCCATGGAGCCAACCAGTGTGGGCCACAGCACCATGCAAAGTATTAACACCATAACCGAACATAATCAGCGCTAATGCCGACGGAAGTGTGAAACCGACCCATGCCGCCAAGGCGCCGCGTATACCAGCCTGGGAAATCCCAATTGCTATACCTACTTGGCTGCTGGCCGGGCCAGGAAGAAACTGGCACAGGGCGACTAGATCGGCGTAGGCATCGTCGCTCAAGGCTCTGCGTCGATCGACAAACTCGGCACGAAAGTATCCGATATGGGCTACCGGTCCGCCAAACGAAGTCAGACCGAGCCTCAAGAATATTTTGAATAATTGAAAGGTGGTTAATTTCTGCGAGTTATCCATTATTGCCAAAGAAATAAAATACCAGCGATCAATGATGTCAAACAATATACTTTGAAAGAATTATTCTACAAAAAAAATCTGCAATTGATATAAAACCCACCATAAACGTTAGGATGTCGGCCTTATAACATTGGATGATCCTTTTCTGTCTCACTGTGCGTGATGCACATTCAGGGAATCTCCTGCCTGTGCAATTGACGATCCTATCTTTTTATTTCATTCTTCAGTAACTGGCATATTTATTCTGCGAGTGCACTTAATAAACTGATTATTTCTGATCTAGTCATGATAAACTAATATTCAATCTTAATCCGGCGCGAAAAAGGATTCGGCATCATTGCAACGGCTGCAAATACGCGGCTGATCGTGCATAAAGGCAATTGTCTAAAAACCTAACTAAAAGGTAGGTTTTGGGACATGATCAAATTCATGTATTTAGCCAATATTTATCAATGTGGATGATATTCGTTTCTATCACTTTGCGCCGGTTTCAGGTTCAATAATTTGAACCATCTTGACAGAAGATCATGCGTATGAACAAATACAACACTAGTGCATATGCGATCAATCCTTATTCTCACCACGTTAGGAACTCTGCCGGATCACCCAACGTAAGTTCCCTCGCCGAAACCAACGCTGAATGTCAAACAGGATGTGTTGCTGAAAAATAAATCAGAGGAAGCAAATTGCCCACCACCTGGTGAAGATACTGATCAGTCGCGCGCGCAGTGCTTGCAGGAGATCCAAGTACCATTCCGACCTACGACAGAATCAGTCCATAGAGCCATTGATCGTCATTCCAATCCTTTTCAACCGGACACCGTCATCTCCTGATGAGTAATATATCTGGCGGACTTTGCCGATGACGTCTCTGAGCGGGACAAAACCGAACTCGTTACTGTCAACACTATGCTCTTTATTGTCTCCAAGCACATAGATCATCCCATGCGGCACTTGCTCTTTCCTGCCGTTCGTCAGTGCGATCACCTCGCCGGGCAACCCTTCGATTCGCCTAATGAAAATTTTGCTTCGGTCATCAGGGTACACAAAAACAATAATGTCTCCCTTATGCGGCGGCATATGCCGGTAAGCAGTCTTATCTGCGAAGACCCGATCACCCTTGAGGACGACTGGATTCATGCTCGTTCCCACGATTTTATACGCTTCGATAATATTACTCTTAACATAATCATAGACTGAACCCGAAACCAGAACAGATCCGAGCAGCCATACGGCCAGATAGAAATACCAGCGATTATAGGATTTTAACTGGTAACTGGATCCAAGGTATTTCGCCCTTCGATGAGCGTCGATAATGCTCATGACAAATACAGCTGCTACCATAATGAGAGTAGCCAACGAGCCGACGATCAGCAATCTGTCCGGCAGAAGGACCACCCAGTGAAAACCCAACGCAAATAATGCCAGAAAAATTGCCATAAAACTTAACCCCTTGATGAGTTCTCCATTATATATCTGGCCCATACCCGGCATGGTCATCCCCATGATAGTACTAAGCCATCTCTTTCTCTCCATAGTGTTCCTTTCCTCGTTCATAGTCACCTCCTCGGTCTTGTTTATAGGTACGTACTGACAAGAAGAAGGTTCCTTCTACTTCTTAAGCGTCATCTGCACAGGACCGGAGAAAAAATAGCCAGATAGATCCTGAGGAGGTTGATCATTCCGAGGAGCGCGCCAGCCGAAGTCAAAGCATAGCGGGCTACTCTGGTAGAGAGGAACAGCCTCGAGCGTAACGTATATGGCGTCCTCGCCGCTTCATAAGCACGGACATTCTCCATAACCCGGTATACAAAATTATGGGATGGTTTAAAAATCTTCATAGCCACTTCCTCCGAAATGCTCTTTTAAAAATATTTTTATTTTATCCCGAGCCCGAAACAGCCTCGACTTCACTGTGCCTATGGACACCGCCGCCTTCCGGGCCATCTCCTCTAGAGAATCTCCATGCAGGCTTTGAAGGACTGTGCTTTTGAATGGCTCCGGCAGCAGTTCAAGAGAGTCATGTATTGCCTGGAGACGCTCACTATCTATTGCTGAATCTTCTGGAGATACACCTCGACAGATGAGACCATCTGTATCTTCTATCGGAATATGTCTCCTGTTACGGTTTTTCCTCAGCTCACTGATGCAGCGATTTCTGGCGCTCATGAAGAGCCAGGCCGAGAACGGTGTACCACGATTGATGTCAAAGGACCTGAGTGTCCGATAGATGTTTAAGAAAACCTCTTGGCCTATGTCTTCCACAATTTTTTCATCACGAACGATCCGGTATATGAAATTCAGCAAGTGATTATGATATTTCTCCACTAGGAGGGAAAAGGACTCAGTATCTCCCTTTTGAACGGCTTTTATGATATCATTATCGTCCATAAAACCTCTTAGACTCGTAGTTCTGTTCGGTTTGTATACATAAATACGCGAGTGAACGATAATGGTTCCCGGCTATGAGTTTGCCATACTCAGTCTATCATAGCATAGCGGTGGACAACTCTATAGTTTGTTTAAATTCCCGTTTTCATCCCAATGGTTGCGGACAGCATTCACCACCATTTTTTAGAAACTGGGGTTTTCTGGCATGAGTATAAAAAAAATAAGAAATTGTGTTTCTATTGTCTATTAACAAATGGAAAATTATTGTTAAATTGGTTATAATGCATAAACTACACGGGGGCTAAGGCCTAGGAGAAGACGAATTTGCGGACGGATTGATCTATCACACCATTAAGCACGAAGACATCCACGATAGTTCGATGAGTCAACTGCACTCGAACCGCCCTCTGAAAGAGGACACTCCAGACCATAAAATAATACTTTACACCCTGTTTATCATCATCTATCTTTCTGCAGCTGCAGAGCGGGTACATACTGCCCTCGCCGAGTCCCTTGAGTCGGCTAAATCGGACAAAAAAGTCCTGTCGGCATCATATTCGGTATCGCATGGAATGGGCTAGTCTATCCAGTTCTTACGCAGCTTTTGGGGCCCTATGTCGGTGAATATTAGAAAGCCTGGGTCAGGTTCCACGCCAGCCGACTCTAAGGTGCGTCCAGGTAAAAACAAACCGGGTCGTTGTGGAAAAATGAGGACATATTCGGAACCTGCAGGGCTGGGCCTATGCGCCCGACTTGACCTCACAAGGAGTGAGCATTGATGATATCAAATAAGCTGCTTTTTATTGCTCTGATCCTTGCACTCGTAACCAGCTGCAGTGGCGGAAATTACTATTCAAGTTCCAGTTCCAGTCCAAGTTCTAGTCCAAGTTCCAGCGGAAACAGCTCATCTTCGGGGAGCAACGTACTTACCGTTACCGTGAACGGTTCGCTGTGCTCAACCGGCTCCTATCCTAACAAGCCCTGCGTCAGTGTCACAATCTGTTCTCCTGGCACTTCGACCTGCCAGACCATCAGTGATATTCTGCTGGATACCGGCAGCTATGGGCTACGGATATTTAATTCGCTCCTGACAGGCCTCTCTCTTAATCAGGTAAATAGCGGTTCAGGCTCGCTCGCGGAATGCGTTCAATATGCCGATGGTTCGTCTGATTGGGGTCCGGTACAAACTGCAGACGTCATCCTGGGAAACGAACCAGCAGTTCAGGTCCCGATTCAGGTCATCGATTCCAACTTTTCGACCATCCCCAATACCTGCACAAACCCTGACATAAGCCCGTCCACCACTGGATTCAATGGTATCCTAGGCGTCGGTGTCTTTGCTGACGACTGCGGTTCGGCATGCGCTGCGAGTGCAAACATCGGGATGTATTATGTCTGCAGCGGCTCAACCTGCACTTCATCTATTGCCGACCTTGCCAGCCAAGTACAGAACCCGGTGGGGCTTCTCCCCCAGGACAATAACGGCGTGATGTTTCAGTTTCCGACTGTTTCTCTCGGAGGGACGACCTCAGTCAACGGCAGCCTTGTGCTCGGGATCGGCACCAAATCGAACAATTCACCTTCCGGGGTCACGACATATTCCGTAGACCGCTCGTTAGGAGAATTCACCACAGTGTTCAACGGTATCACCTATAGCCAGAGTTTCATAGACAGTGGATCTAATGCTTTGTATTTTCCCGCTCCAAACAATGTTCTTTTGGGCTGCACCGGTCAATATTCTGGTTTTTATTGCCCTTCATCCACAGCGAACCTCTCCGCAACGGACTCGAGTTTTACCGGGTCGCCAAGCAATACAGTTTCATTTGAGATAGGTGACGCTTCAAGTCTTCTCAGTTCGTCCAACAACGTGTTCTCCGACCTCGGCGGATCGGCCATAGGCTACTTTGATTGGGGGCTCCCGTTTTTCCTTGGACGAACCGTTTACGTGGGAATTGACGGGAAAGCATCGAGCCTCGGAACGGGACCCTATTGGGCGTTTTGATTGTAAATCCAGACTCGTCTCAGTTCCAAAATGAACTACTCACGTCCAAAGCCCGTGGTTTTCAGTTCAAACACAATCGATCCAGCCTCTAGTTCATCCTGGCTGTCTTCATACCCAGTATTGGAAACTGGGTTTTCTAGATTGGATGATAAAATAGAAAAAGATGAAGAACCTAAAAAGAACTATGGAGGGTGAATCTATGAGCGTGTGTCTGCTCAGGCAATCAAAAATAGATTAGTAGGTAGAAACCAGCATAGGGTGGGTCTGTGCCTGACCACCGGTAGCACCATTCCTAAAACAATAGTCTTTTATTCAACTAGACTATCTACTGCAGCAGAACAGTACTGCTTCGCTATTTGAATATCTCCTCGAAAAAATTCCTCATGGCCTGCCATGACCGTTTATCAGCTTTTTCATTGTAGGCAACTCCTTTGGTATTATCGGTTCCGTTCTCAGGATTGGTGAAACCATGCACTGAATGACCGTAACTGACCATATACCAGTCTACGCCAGCCTTGTCCATCTCGTCCTCAAAGGCGACCACGTGCTCAGGTTTTACCGCAGGGTCGTCGGCACCGGTGAGCACAACTACTTTGGCTCTGATATTCTTTGCATCATCAGGGTTTGGCGTCTCAAGCCCACCATGAAAACTAACGACCCCCGCAATGTCTGCACCGCTCCTGGCTAGCTCCAGTACCGTCGTACCGCCGAAGCAATACCCGATGGCGGCAATGCGCTTAGGATCAACCAGGGATTTTTTTTTCAGTACGTCAAGCCCTGCATTTACGCGAGCTCGAAGCAGATTTCTGTCGTTCCCGCTGCGGAACTTCCCTGCAAGGGCCATGGCTTCTTGTGGCGTTTTCGCCCGATTGCCCTTGCCGTAGATATCGGCCGCAAATGCTATGTAGCCGAGCTGAGCTATCTGTTCAGTCCGCCTTTTAATATAATCGTTTATGCCCCACCACTCGTGGACCACGAGCACGCCGGGACGGTTTCCTTTGATCGTGTCGTCGTAAGCCAAATATCCTTCGAGGGTAACTTCTCCCTGTTTATATTCGATAAGTTCCGTACGGACAGCGGCATTCGCTTTCACGGCAAACATGAGCATAAAAAGGACGGGGATGGCATAGTGCATGGTGACCTCCTTACCTACATAATTTTTTTTGCATGCTTTTCAACTGATAACTCAAAAGCGACATAAGGCAGCACACCCACAGAAGGCTATATCAATGGATATCTTAAACAACAAGCTCATTGTCAAGCTTCAATTTCACAAAATACTTTAACTGATGCGTACTTTCGGTTTACTCCTTTTTTTATGCTTTTTATAATTATAGCGGTTTTTTTAAGCTCCAATAAATAACGACGCTGTTTTTTGAAATGAGCAGCATGATACTCAATTAAAAAATTAACAGCTCCATGTACCGACCGCCCTGCCAGACAGCAACCGCCCACCCCATCCTCACAGGATGGGGTGGTGCGTTCATCACATTACAATTTTTCATTCAATTGTAAGTAGTTCGTAAATAGTTTTGCCGCACCCTTCGCTGCGCAAAAACTCCCGCACATCGTACATGAATCTTGCTGCTCTGGCATGCGGCTTTTACGAATTGCCATCGCTTCCTCAGGATAGAGCGCGAGTTTGAATTGTTTTTCCCAATTGAGGTCCCGGCGCGCTTTGCTCATCTCCATGTCGCGCTGTCTTCCCTTCTCCGGATATTTGTTCATATCACCAATATATGCTGCTATCTTGGCCGCCTGCACTCCCTGGCGCACGTCGTCCTCATTCGGTAACGCAAGATGCTCGGCAGGGGTAATGTAACAAATAAGGTCCGCACCATATCGGCTGGACTGCGCCGCACCGATGGCTGCAGTGATATGGTCAAAACCTGGCGCCACGTCAGTGGATATGGGACCAAGCATATAATATGGAGCCCCTCCGCTCATTCTTTTTTGCAGTTGAATATTCCCCTCGATCTCGTCGAGTGGTACGTGCCCTGGCCCCTCGACGAGCATCTGGCAACCCATTTCTCGGCCAATTTCCGACAACTCACAGTTGATGACCAACTCCTGTATTTGCGCCCTGTCGGAAGAATCATGGATAGCCCCTGCCCTGAGACCATTTCCGAGTGAAAGGACTACATCATATTTTTTCAAGATGGATATCACTCGGTCAAACTTTTCATAAAGCGGGTTTTCTCGGTTATTTGCGATCATCCAGGCAACCATACTGACCCCGCCCTTGCTCACCAGTCCGCCATATCGATAGCCTTGCTTTCTCAGTCGCTCAATGGTATAGAGGTTAATTCCGCAGTGGATCGCCATAAAGGCAATCCCGTCCTGACACTGCTGTTCGATCAGGTCGAACAGCATCTCTTCATCAAGTTTATTTGGATTGCCGTACTTCCTCCCGGCCTCGCAAAAAGCCTGGTACAAGGGTACATTGCCGACAGGAATGTCCACCGAGGCAATTACCTCTCGCCGCACGCGGTCCAGGTCGCCACCCACAGAAAGTTCCATAAGTGTGTCTGCGCCCGCTGTTTCGGCGGTTCTCGCTTTCTTGATCTCCGCGGCATAATCGATGATATCCGATGAGGTCCCGATCGATGCATTAACCTTCGTCCGAAGCCCTTTACCAATGCCGACAGCCTTCGGTTGTTTGATATTGTTCCAGGGGATAACGATCTTCCCCTCTGCCACCATTGTTCTGACATAATCAATTGAGACATCCTCAGCAGCTGCGACTGTCTCCATCTGCGGTGTAACAAACCCTCTGCGGGCATGCTCTATTTGTGTTTGTGTTGTCACGAATCAGCTCCTTTTGAAGACAAAAATTGGTTGGGTAACCCGTCCAGCAATCGAGCAATCATCGATTAAATCGACGCCTCTTCCTTATCCCCTGACGCAACAGCTTTACGAAACCTATGGTGTTCCGAAAAATCTTATGAATGACATTTGTTATCTCCTTCCACGCGGATATTAAATGAGACGTCTCCTGGCTTAGGACGATCTACTCGCCGGCCTTCCCGGAATCACCGTCTAGTGCGATAAAACGGCTTATATCCAGTGGCTTACACGGCTTTCGTTTCCATCACAGTTGCGCGACAGCAGGGGAATTGCACCCCTTTCCGTTTTCTCATTCGGACACTTCAATTACTCTCATCAGACACCGAACCGAGATTCAATAAGATTTTATCTATCTCTTTTTCTATTTCACAAATCAAGGATACTGCCCGGTCTTTGTTCAACCGCACTCCCGTTTCTAAAAATGCAAGGTTGTCTTCAAATAATTTCACGAGTAAATGATTCACCTGATCATACCTTTCCTGCATACTCGGAGGATAGATAACGTTACCGCTCCATATGCCGTCCATTCTTTTGAAAAGGATATTTGTCGTTTTCCTCATGATATCGGCTAGGACTGCAACTTCAGGGTTCTTAAAATAAGTGGTCCCCTCATATGAAGTGGGCCCGAGAGCGAGCCGGTTATCTTTTTTGAGATCATTATATGCCTGCGTTCCCTCCAGAACGATCTGGTGATGGTAGAGCACGTTCGCGGTAATTGCAAGATTTTTTAGCAAATTGTTTCTCTTCAAAAACTCTAGATTGATTCGGAGATCGTCAGGAGAGGAATCCGGTTCGAACATGATGAATCCCACATTCGGCTCCACGCCGTGCTTTCGAAGAATCGCGAGTGCATTCTCATTCTGGGCCACGGTCGTCATTTTATTCATTCGTTTAAGTGACTCGTCTTTTCCGCTTTCGAGCCCCACGAGAATGTGATGAAGACCGGCATCCACCAGTGCGTCGATCGTCTCATCGCGGATATCATTGACCCTTCCCTCTATGCCGAACCGGATGTTTTTGGGCTTGAGGAGGCAGGCAATGCGCAGGGCCCTGTCCTGCCCCATTTGTCCAGGACCGAAAAAGTTGGGATCGGTAAAGTAGAAATCCCTCAGACCTTGTACATCAATGATCGAGTCAATTTCGTCGGCAATGTTCTCAGGACTTCTCCCGCGCCAGGGGTTTCCGAACCCATAAAAAGAATTAATATAGCAGAACGTGCACTTGCCGTAGCATCCACGGCTGCCAAGTAAGTTTACCTCGGAAAGCCGGTTCATTGCCGAGGTTCGAACGGGAAACGGGAGACTGTTGAGGTCTGCGATTGGATCTGGAGCTTGAAGCCTGATACCGCCGAACCCGTCGCGTATCGCCAGGCCCGGGATGCAAGGAGTGTAATTATTAAACGCGGCCGCATCAGCAAGATCCGCAAAAGGCCTTTCTGGCTCTCCGACAATGATTGAATCCACGGTATGATAGTCTTTTAAGATATTTGCATAGGAGATTGTGGCATAAAAACCGAATGCAGTCACAGAAGACACCTGTCCCCCTCTCTTTATCGTATCAAGAAAATTGAAGAGGGCATTGTCCTTCTGCCAATGATAGACGAGGTGAACTGCTAGAATGTCCGGTTTCATGGCGTCTACGATGTTCAAGATAGCTTCGTACGAAAGCTTGTTAAGATAGCCTTCCACGATCTCGACATCATGCCCTTTTCTTGCGAGCATGCCTGCGGCATATCCGCTTAGAAGGCATGATGAAAGGGGGGTGTTGGCAATATCATTGCACCGGTCAGGAAAAACGCTCCGTGGATGCTCCAGCAGCAAGATTTTCATTTGGCTGATCCTTCTTTCTGCCACATGAATATATTTCGGGATAGATGCAGAGCTTCCAGCCGGTACCTGAAGGTCTCGAACGGTCTCGGGTTATAGTAGGTCGGATACAGAAGGTCCGTATCCGGTCTGATGACGCCTTTAGCTCTGGCCATCGCTTCCACCGGCGTTCCTGGTAAAATTCGGATATTATTCAGCACAACGGTTCCAAGGTTTCTCTTTCTGCTGTGCTGATTGTAAATCAGTTCCAGAAAGCGAAGCCCCTTTTCGCAGGTTTTTTCCGTCTCGCCAGGGATATTTACCATGAAATGGTAAACGCTGACGACGTCAGTTCTTGCGGCAAGCCTGGCAGCCCGCAGAATATCCTTAACGCTCATTCTTTTGTCGAGCATGTCAAGGGCTTCCTGGCAGAGGCCATCCGGAGAAAAAGAAAAACACTCACATCCTGCCTTCTCGAAAAGGGCCGCATTCCTTTCGTTAAAATAATCTTCCCTCATGAAGCCGTCCCATTTGAGTTTCAGTTTTCTTCTGATGATCTCATGGCAGATATCCCCTAGATGGTCACCGGGATAATTTATGATGGGATCAGTAAAATGAAAACGCTTTATGCCGTATTCCTTGTTCAGCGACTCCATTTCATCCACCACATCTCGCGGCGACCGATACCGCAGTTTGCTCCCTTGCAATCTGGGATATACACAGTAGGCGCAGTGAAAAGGACAGCCACGCTTTGTTTCGATCCCGATAGCTGGCACATAGGAATTGATGCCGGAATAGAGAGACGGATCCAGCAGACTCATGGTCGGCCGCACGTAATGAGCCATATCCAGGCATCGGGAGGAAGACCCGGTAATTGTTCCGCCCCCCTCCCGCCTGCACAGCCCCTTGATGAGAGGAGGATTTTCGAGAGATGCAAGAAGGAGCGGTAAGGAAGTTTCTGCTTCTCCGACAATGCCGTAATGAATTTCCGGCGCCTCGTGCATCAACCGGCACGGAAACAGGGAAAACCCTGCGCCGCCAGCGATTATCCATGCTTTCGGCATGACGGAGGCTACAAGCCGTACCGTAACAAGGAATGGAGGAATGAGCGAACTGGTCTTATTTGCAAGCGGATCGATGTTTCGTAGCGATAGACCCACTACATCTGGTTTAAAACTGAGGAGCCTCAACTTCACCGCTCCGAAGGGGTCATGCTCGAAGTTCATATCGACAATGCTGATCTCGTAGCCGCGTTCCTGAAGGCAACCTGCCAGGGTTACAATCCCAAGGGGGTATACTCTCTCTTGCGATACCCCCTCGACAGAAAGCGTCTGTATGAAAAGGATCCGCATCTAGATCACTCCAGAAGCATCAATGCAAAGTATTTCACAAATTGGTCTTTATTCTTCAGGGTTCTCAGGGACGCACCCGCGCGCCGCGCGGTCTCAAATACGTCGATACCCGCTCCTTCCATGGAAGGCCTTGCGTTCTTTGTGTTGATGCATGGTCCCTTTTCAGCGCAAGAATCACAGAGAGAGCACGGGCCCGCCCAATAGGAAAAGGCTTTATAGAAACCCTCTCTGAAGGCGGCGTGCTCAGCCTGCAGAACTTGCAATTGAAAAGACTTCGTTGGCGGCTCACCTTCCAGAAGTAAAGCATGCTTGAAGTCTTTCACGATTTCCCTCGTCTTTTCAGCCGAAGGACTGTTGGGGGGACAGTGGCGACCGCCGTATCTGTCGCATCCGAACCGGCACCGGAGATCCGTCCAAGCAGGGATATGAATGTCCTCTGTCTTTATACGATACACTTTTTTAAAGCCTTGAGCTCGAATCTTTGAAGCCAGACGGTCCGTAGGGTCGAGATGAAGAGAGTGGATGGCTGCCTTGTCTTTTGAGGCGAAGAGGATGGCGGTATCTGTCTGCAGCGGAACAAGATCCGTGCAGGAAAGTCCCAGCTGCAGCAATTGTACTTGAACGGCCTTGCTTGAAAAAACCTTGCCGTTGAATGTATTTATGAACATGTTCAGATCGCTCAATGCGGCCTTTCCCGGGCAGTGCTCCAGAAAGAAATCATGTATCATTAGAACAGCGTTTTTCCCGAGACAATTAGCGGATGAGAGAAGGATATGGGACAATTCTTTCTCGGAATAGGCATGAAGAATGTTTGAAAGTATAATATAGTCAAAGTTTTGTTTTTGAACAGGCCATGGTTCCAAGATATTTGCAGGACAGTACCGCAACCTGCTCCCAAGCCGCCGCGTTGATAATAGCTCCCGAGTTTGGTCAAGGACATCAGGCAGGTCGATGATGGTAACGTTTGTTTTAGGAAAAAGATCAAGAAATGCCGCGGCAATCGCGCCCGAGCCGGCACCGACATCAAGTATCTCCCCTTTCATGGAACAAGGCTCGAAAAAACGGATAATTTCAAGCGCCTTCATTTTTGCAATGCCGTCCATGGCGCGAATATATTTTTTTATACGTTCAATTCTCTCTGCAGGTACATCATTCCCTTTGTAATCCACTCTTCCGCCTTCCTTAAGGCAGTCTTTCAGTCTATCCCAGCCCGGGCGCAGATATTTCCTCCAGAGGATGGAATCACCCTGATACTGATGCTTGCCGCGCAGAAGATAGTCGCTGGAAAGTTTCGTGTTGAAATATCGCTCCTCGTCACTCGTTACCAGGCCCAATGCACTAAGAGCGTGAAGAAAGCGACCAATCCCGAGGAGATCGATTTCCAGAGCAGCGGATAGTTCTCCAGCGGTTGCCCCTTCCGTACCAATGACGGAAAAGATGTCCATTTCAACAGCCGTAAAGAGAACCTCGGAGAACCAATGCGCCGTAGCGAGATCTTCGAGGTACTGCGGTCCGGCAGTCTGTGCATCGTAACGCTGGAACGGCAAGATCGTATCCATAAAATGAAAAATCCTCAAAGCTATTGCCCTGAGGATTGCACGCTGTTTACTTCATCCCCTTCTATCCGCGAGAAGGTTGCACAGGTGAGCAGGATTTACTTTCTTCCCCAATCACCCCTTACGGATAACTCATATTTCTAGGCAGGTCTTCTGGCTCCCGGTTCATCCTACTTGCCAGCCTTCCCGATATTCATATCAGTGGCTTCGTTGGCTTTCGTGCCGGTTACAGTGGCGGGACCACTCCCGATTCCCACGGGATTCCCCTATTATACATTTCGGTACCTGGACTTTTCTTTATTTTCTACAAGAAAGATCATAAATAGTCAATACAATTCGTAACCTTGCCCACCGGCACTTTCATCACCCAAATCATGGCGGCCCCATGCAATACGAGACGACGCCCTTGCCGGATAAGATTGAGTGAACAAGGACAAAGATCTCCGAACGTGCTTGGGACGCAAATTTGGGTAATGACAACCGCAAGATGCCGATGGAAAGTGACGAGAGCGTACGGGTAGAGCCATGGCGCGGCTTTTTTCTGGGAATCTCGACAAAGGCTCTGACCGCATCAGCTTCTTTCGCAGCACCGAGAGCCAGGCAGAAGCTCGTCCGAGTCAATCCGTTCTCTATTGCGGAAACGAACGGCGGCTTTCGTCATTTGACGTAGATCGCAAAGGTGTTGGGCGCGGTCCGTGAAAGGCCTGGCAGCTTATTGAGTTTCTTGGCCAGAGCGCTTACGAGCGATTCCCGGTCAAGGCTTGTTCCATGAACTGTTTTAACCTTAGAAATGATCTCTGAAACATGGAGCGGGCGGCGGGCGCGTATGAGTATGTCTATAGCCATCTCCATATTTGACATACCTTTATTCTCCGCCGCTTTATGGTCCTTTGCCTTTGACGGTCGAAGCTGACGAATAGCGCGAAGCTGGGCCAACAACAATGATTCTTGCATTTCAAGCAGATATTCAGGTATCTTATCGCCCGGTTGTTTCATGACCGCATCTCCCTCTTTTACTATATAAGATGAGATCATGATATCATAAACCGCAAATCCCTATAATCCTAGCAGGTTGCAGGATTTAAGGCGGACTGTTTGTAAGACTTGACTCACCACTAAGATCATGACCATGGTGCGGCTATAGTGCGACTTTTTTATCAATATTTTAACTTGGTCTTTCCATGCGTGCGATGACGATGGTTGACGCGCGCTGGTTCAGGTGCTACGCTTTATATAAAAAGGATGATATTACCCCTCATCAACAGTGGATGATGAGGGCATGGGAGGTGTTGGTATGATTGTTATAATGGGTGTAACAGGCCATGTGGGCGGAAAGATAGCCGCTTTCCTGACAAAAAAGAAAGAACCTGTCCGCGTGATCTCACGGTCGGCTGGCCGTCTCCGGGAGCTCGTAGGTAAAAATGTTACAGCGTTTGCGGGGGACGCCAATGATACCGAGTTTCTGGTAAAGGCCTTCACGGACGCTGATGCTGTTTTCACGTTAATACCGCCGAACCCGACGGTGCCGGAGTTCATTCGCTATGCCGATACAATCGGCCAAAACATCGCGCGAGCACTGGAGATCGCCAAGGTAAAGTACGTCGTCTACTTATCGAGCGTCGGTGCAGAGATTACAGGTGGAGGGACCGGGCCGATCACGGGCCTTCATAATATGGAGGAGCGGCTGAACAGGATCAAGGGGCTGAATGTCGTGCATATGCGAGCCGGTTACTTCATGGAGAATCTGCTCGGGAACATCGATCTGATCAGGTCCAAGGGCATCACAGGCAGCGCGATTCAGGGTGACCTCAGGCTCTCCATGATCGCAACGAAGGACATCGCAGCGTTTGCAACGGACCGCCTTGCGAAGCGGGACTTCATCGGTTCGTCAGTCCATTATCTCCTTGGCCAGCGAGATCTCTCCTTGACCGATGCTTCAAGCATCATCGGGAGCAAGATCTCGCTACCTGGCCTACCGTACATAACGTTCCCCTATGACGAAGCTGAAAAAGCCATGGTTGCGATGGGGCTATCGCCCGATATGAGCAGAACTTACGTTGAAATGGCTCAGGCCTTCAATGATGGGAAGATTAAGGCTGTGCGTACGAAGGAGAATACGACGCCAACATCGATAGAATTGTTCTGTGAAGAGGTGTTCGTGCCCGCATTCTTGCAAAAGAAAGTTGCGTAAATAGTCTATCCCTAATCGAGTCGGCTGGAGTTGAGCTTTTTCGGGATAGATGAAACAGTAAACTTAATACAATATATACTGGATGCCACAATGAAGCAATAGATGCAAGATTTTAATGCTGTAAAATTCCAGCTAAAACATCTATATGCGGTTGAGGGACGCAGCATAAAAAGACGATGCGCCCTTCAACCGACTGTCTAGCCCAATTTAGACTAGTAAGCTGCACCTGCGCAATCACCTATACAGCAGATCTTGCCGATTGACGCACTCCCACCGTTACAGCACAGGGGGTTTCCCGCGCTAATTTCCTAAGCACATGCATCAACAAAACGGCTTTGACAAATTTATTGGAATAGATAATAATAGTTCTTGTCAGCCGGGAAATCCCGGTCACCCTTTTTACGATCAGTGAGATTATTATCTCTATGACAGCCCAGAAGATATTGATTGTCGATGACGAGCCTGATATCACAGAGCTTGTTTCCTACAACCTCAAGAAAGCGGGGTACGCAGTTGCTTCTGCTTCGGACGGCGAAGAGGCGCTTGCACGGGTCCGGGAAGACAGGTTCGACCTCATCGTGCTCGACCTCATGCTCCCCGGCATTCACGGTATGGAACTCTGCCGCATTCTGAGAAACAACGAGAAAACCGCCCAAATACCCATCATCATGCTGACAGCCAAAGGTGAAGAAACGGACAAGATCCGCGGTCTGGAGACCGGCGCCGACGATTACATGACCAAACCGTTCAGCCCCAAAGAACTCATTGCCCGGGTCAAAGCGATCCTGCGCAGGTCCGGTGAGCGGACGTCAATGGAAAAAACGATTACGCTGGGGGATCTCGTGATCAACCTGGAGACCTTCACGGTCTTGAAACGGGGCGTCCCGCTCAGTCTCAGCGCCACAGAATTCAAACTTTTTCTCTACCTCATCCAGCACCGCGGCCGAGTGTTCAGTCGGGACCAACTCCTCGATGCCGTATGGGAGGACGAGACCTTCGTCGAGTCAAGGACCGTTGACGTCCACATCAGGCGGTTGCGCACCCAGATTGAAGACGATCCTTCGAGTCCCAAGTATGTCAGGACGAGGCGAGGAATCGGCTACTATGTTGAATCATAATTTCATTGATAAACCGACAGTTGATATTCCGTACGGCCGTAATAATCAAGCAACATTTTTGATGTATATTCTGTTGCGTAATCTTTTTGCGAGAAAAAGGTTATTGCTAAATATGCGATATAAGAAAGATCGATGACATCATTAACCGTTAGAAGGAAAGTCCAATTTGCGTGGTTTGGCTGGGTCACTCTGTTCTTCGTGATTGCTGCGATGATCGTAGCCGGAAACACACGCGTGGCTATTCCCGCCTATTGGAAAGCCGCTTTACACTGGATCAACGGAGTGGGCCTTTACGACGGATCCGGCATCGGTGGGTTCGTCTACCTGCCGCAGGCTGCGATTCTCTTTGTACCTTTTGCCTTACTCCCGCGGGTTTTGTGCGAAGTGTTTTGGCGCGTCGTCAACATCGGGACCTTCGCGATAGGCCTCCGCAACTTTTCACAGCACGCGGGTGAGAGATCGGGAATTGAACTGTTTCCGCTGATGACACTCGTAACCATTCCTTTTGCGTGGGACTGTGCGCGGAATGGACAGGCTACACTTGCCATGACCGGTTTAATGCTCTTGGCGGTCGGTGATGTGGCCCACTCCCGTTGGTGGCGAGCGACGTTGTGGTTGTCGCTCGGTCTGTCTCTTAAGCCCCTGATCATCGTTCTCGTGCTGCTGATCATGGTAATCGAACGCCCGATGACCTGGCGAGTTTTCCTTGGAATGGTAGCAATGGCACTTGCGCCTTTTCTTGTACAGCACCCCGGCTACGTTCTTCAGCAATACTCGGCATGCCTCCACAATACAACGATGGCTGCTCACGTAGGCGTTGTGGCCAATGGCTGGTCGACGCCCTTCACCGCGTTGCGGGTCGCAGGTTTCGAAGTGCCGGAATTTATTCAGACATCATGTCGTCTCATCGCCGCATTCATAACGCTTGCTTTATGCATCGTAGCTAGACGGGGGCATCATCCTGACCGTTATACAGTCTATCTGTTTTCACTGACCGCAACCTACATTATATTGTTCAGTCCACGAACAGAGACCGTAACCTATGCTCTGCTCGGTCCAGCGATTGCCGTGTTCTTGTCACAGGCTTTTCTGATCGAAAAGCGGGTAGTGGCCGGAATACTGCTTACAGGCATTGCGTTGGCCTTGATTTGCAGCGGCTTCTTCCAACCACTGCTTGCACCGCACGCAGAGGCAATTTGGCTGCCGCCACTTATGGCGTCCTGCTTTGCCCTGTATTTGCTCTACCGATTTTTCGCCGATCCGACACGCGGACAAAGTGAAAGTACCCCGCAGCAGAGCTGCGGGGCATCTGGCCTTGAAACCTAAAGACACGTCGAAACAAAAGGCTAATCCTGACTCCGTCAGGATGTCCTTTTCATCCCAGCAGCAGAGCTGCTGGGTATTTGAGGACGCTTTTATAAAATGGAGTTTCTCTCTGTCTCCCATGGATACATCTTGAGATATCGTATCCCATCTTTCCGCTTCGTACATTTGCTCTGGCTCTGGCAAGTAGGGCATGCATTACCTTTATATATCTTGTTCTTCAGCTTGTCAAAATGTGCTCCCAGAAAGGGTAGCGGCTTGTTTCCCGGGCATCAATATTCATCCCTGATCGCGTCGTATTCAAAATGCTCCTTGTCAAAGGGAGCTACTCCTTTCTTTTCATTGTTATCCGGTATGTAGCCATCGATCTTCCTGTCTGCCAGAAACCTGATATTAGCGCCTTCAAAGTAGGCCGCATCAAAACTCCAGGCAACACCTTCAGGCATCCGTCCCACGTTCTCTTCTGTTTGGAAAACCTGAGGTTGCAGCTGCCCGGTATCGACGGGGCTCTGCGTCACGTCATTCGCTAGGATGAACCCTTCTTTGTCTACCGTGATCTGAGGACTATAGGATAGCTCGATCCGACCTTTCTTGTTCTTCATAAAGCGGCTTTCCGGGTCAGTGATGCTGACCTTCTTTAGCTTCTGGTCGTCTGCTTCCCTCTTGGCATTTTCAAGACGATTTTGTACTTCTTCTTTAAAAGACGGCCCTTTCTCACGGACCTTCTTGATGTAATATTGTGCCGCTTTCCGAATGGTCTTCTTGCTCTGTTGCGGCAACTGATCGCTTCCCCGCAAGTCGCCGAACTCGCTGTCTTCCCGGCTATCCTGTCTTGACCATTCCTCAAGCTCGTCGTCGACAAATTTCAGCAAAACTCTTAGTTCATCCTTATTCATCACTCTCTGGTTCGATGCATTGGCTTTTACCTTGCTCCCGTCCGTCGAAAGATGAGACAGGTCGAGAAGGCCTTCTTGCCTCGCAAAGCTTACTGTGTGCTTAAACACTTCCTTTACGAGAGCTGGGTTGTCCTTTCGAAAGTCGCTAATCGTCCTGAAATCAGGAGTTAGCTTCTCGGATAAATACAGGTACACCACGTTTTCGCGGGCATTCCGGGCAAGACGGCGTGAAGACCGCACTCTGTCCAGGACTCCCATGACCAAGAGCTTTAGCAGGATACTTGGATGATAGGCAGGATGTCCTGCGCCGGAGTATTTGATGTCGAATGCCTGGTAATCAAGATTATCCACAATGCTTTCTACCAAAAAGCAGATATGGTCCTCAGGAATCAACTCCTCTATGCTCGGTGGTAATAACCACGCTTGGTCTTTGTGCGAGGGTATGTATGTCATCTCCCGCTCTCCTTGTCCGATTTATTTCATCCTATTCTACCATATCAAATAGGAATTGTCGGACAGCCTGGTGAGGCCGGGGAGGATGTCAAGAATCTCTGGAATTTTAGACGGTTGTTGAGCGTTGAGAGTCTCCTGTAACAGAATGTTTAGGAAATCCGTTCCAAATATTCACACTTCATTTCACACAATCTTAACCAAAACGTAATACGCGCGTAAATAAGATTTGGTACCCTTTGAACAATTCTAGGCTGCTATTCCCATATGATCCATGCTCTATAAAAAGTAGTTCGTTTTACTGACTCTATGCAGGGATTCGCTCAACCTAAATTGATGGTTCTGTCCTGCGAACACAGCGTCGAATCAGGAGGTCAAAGCATGAATAGTGACATAAATCGCTATCAAGCAAAAACAATCGCTGATATGCTGTTATTTATGGTTATAGCAACGGGGCTTTTCGCCATGATTGTCTATGGGCCTGCAGCTAGGTCCAACAAGCGTGACATTGTTCTGAAGCATAATATTAGTAATTGTTTTCCTTTTGATATTAAGTCTCATTACGAAAAAAATTTCATGCGCCAATTACAGTCGACGGGAATCACGAGATAACTAAGGAAACTTCTTTCGTTCGTATCTGGATTTTTTTTGGCTTAATGTCGAACAGAGGCATGACAATGCTCGCCGGCACATACTTTGCGGTAATATCCAAACAGGGCGGACGAATACGTCTCGGTGGGAGGCGATGCTGATAAAAATACTCCAACACATCTCTATTCTCTTTGCGCCAAATCGAAGCGCTAACCTTTGAAATAACTGAATGCCATTTAATCAAAATACCACGAATAAGTTAAAAATATGAAAATAGAGACGATACAAAAAAGAATATGTTAAAAAACTATAAAATCGATTTACATGTTCATTCAAGCCACTCGAACAAGCCCTCCAGTTGGACCCTACGCAAGTTCAATTGCCCTGAAAGCTACACAAAACCTGAATTCATTTACGATACAGCGTTAAAGAAAGGCATGCATCATGTCACCATCACTGATCATAATTCAATAAATGGAGCGCTCGAGATCGCCCATCTGCCTCGAACGTTCATCAGTACGGAGGTAACAACATACCTTCCTGAAAACGAGTGTAAACTACACGTAGTGGTACTGGACATCACAGAGAATATGTTCGGCGATATCATGTCCTTGCGGAAGAATATCTATGAACTCGTCGGTTACCTTCAAAAGAACAAAATCGTCCATTTTCTCGCACATGTCCTCTATGACATGAACTCGCGGCTCACGCTGGAGACCATCGAAAAAATGCTGCTGCTTTTCGATGTTTTCGAAGTGAAAAACGGGTCACGGTCCAAAATATATAATAGCCTGATCTGCGACCTTGTCTCTTCTCTAAACAAGCACCATATTGCTAACCTAGTCGATAAACACGGAATAATGCCTTACAGCCAGGAACCGTGGGAAAAATCAATGGTCGGCGGGTCCGATGATCACAGCGGCTTTTTTATAGCGCGTGCCTATACAGCCTCCGAACGCGGGGAAAATCTCGCGGATTTCATGGCCGCCATCAGGGACCGGCAGGTCCGGGCGGAGGGAGAGGACGGCGATGCGCTCACATTGTCACATAGCATATACGGCATTGGCTACCGGTTTTTCAAGGAAAAGATCGAGCCGCAGAAGAACAACCGCTTCACCTTCATCAATGCCCTCCTGATCCGAGTGCTTAACTGGAACGACGGGAAATTATCTCTTTCTGACAAAATCAATCTATTCATTAAAAAGAACCTTCCCGAGGTCTTCGACGGCCATGACGGCAAAACATTCGAGCAGATCCTTGACCTCGAAGCAAAAAGGCTTCTCAATGATGCGAAGTTCATCCAGACCATCAGCACCGAAGATATTAACAGAAAAGTTTTTACGGTCACGAGCTATCTCGTCAACAGACTCATCTACATCTATTCGGAACGTCTAACGAGAGTATACCCGCATGTAGGCATTATGGAAATCATGAATTCCTTGGTCACTATCGGATTCATTCATTTCCTTGCATCACCCTATTACGTAGCTTTTCATCACCAGCATCGGAGCAAGGACCTCGTTCGGGAACTCGCTATGCAGTTCTCGCTGCAGGAAGGCAACGGTCGTTGTCAGAAGATCGCCCTCTTTACGGATACTCTGGAGGAGATCAACGGTGTCGCCATCACCATAAAACGGCTGACCGAAACTTCTAAAAAAAGGGGGATCGAACTTGTGGTCATTACGGCAAATGATCAGGAAACAAGTTTCAAAAACGGAGTGATGACCTTCAAATCGATCGGAAAGTTTGCCTTGCCGGAATATCCGGAATTGCAACTCCACTTCCCCCCAGTCCTAGATATTATCGATTATTTCGACCGGCAAGGATTTACAAGGATCCACGCGAGTACGCCCGGCACTCTGGGGCTGCTTTCGCTCTTCATCGCCAAGCTCATGGATATTCCCATCTCTGGCACATATCATACAGACATCCCCCAATATGTGAAGAGCCTCACTAACGATTCCTTCCTCGAGGATGTGGCCTGGAATTACATGATATGGTTCTACAACCTCATGGAAGAGGTAATGGTCCCCTCATCGAGCACCCGTACGCAGCTGGTAGAAAAAGGGTTAGTACCCGAAAAAGTAAAGCCGTTGCCGCGATGGGTTGACTCAACTACATTCTCGCCGGAAAAACGGGATCCCAATCTGTGGCTCCGCTGCGGACTTGACGGTGAACTTAAATTTCTGTATGTGGGAAGGTTGTCACGAGAGAAGAACCTGGAACTCCTGGCGAGCTCATTCATATCCCTGACGGATTCAGGCTCAGCAAGCAACCTCATCTTGGTCGGAGATGGTCCGTACCGCAAAGAGTTGGAGGAGAAGCTGAAGGGTTACCCGGTGCTCTTTACCGGGTTTCTATCGAGGGAGGAACTCTCTCAGGCCTATGCCTCTGCTGATGTTTTTGTTTTCCCGAGCACGACTGACACCTTCGGTAACGTCGTCCTCGAGGCGCAGGCATCCGGTCTTCCTGTCATTGTCTCTGACCAGGGCGGCCCCAGGGAGCTGCTTAAGGATGGGCAGAGCGGGTTCATCGTAAAAGGAAATAATGCGTCTGCGCTTATCAACGCCATGCAGTTCTTTATAGCGGACAGACAGGTAGCCATTCGTATGGGCAAACAAGCCAGACGGTTTATCGAAGACAACCAACCTCACGAAAACGACATATACTCCACTATCCTCCAGGACAAATTCGGGGCAGAGAAAAATGCTTGTAAATAATAAAACCACATCCAACGTGCACCTCCAAAAAAAATACTGTTCTCCGCTTAAAGCACTTTTCCCGCTGCTGAAAGGTCGCAGTCCTGCGCAACTCGTCATACAGTATACCGACGCGTGCAACGCCCGATGCCCTCAATGTTCCATGCGGGTAACTAAGCCTTCAAACGCTCAAAATTAGAGCATAGCTCTGCAAAAAGGATCATCGATGCTGCCGCCAAAAAAGGAATCACGGCATTGTCTTTTACCGGTGGAGAGCCTCTGCTGTACATCGATGAAATAGTAGATCTGCTGAAATATGCGAGAAACTTGGGCATCAAATACACGAGGACTGGCACTAATGGTTACCTTTTTGCGAACCATGAACGGTCTGACTACCGGGACAGGGTAGCAAAAATTGCAGAACAGCTCGTCGATAGTGGACTTTACACATTCTGGATAAGCATCGACTCTGCCGATCCGGCTGTGCATGAAGAGATGAGGGGCCTTCCCGGCGTGATAAGAGGTATTGAAAAGGCACTTCCGATTTTTCATGCACATGGCATGTACCCATCCGCGAATCTCGGTATCAACAGAAACGTGGGGGGTTCATCGCGGCCGCCGTCTTCGGACCCGTCGGAGTTCTATGAGTTTTACCGATCGGCCTTTGAGAGATTTTACAATCTGGTCATCAATATGGGGTTTACCATCGTGAACGCCTGTTACCCTATGAGCATAGAGGAAAGCGCAGTGAATGGGCTCAATGCTATCTATGGCGCAACCAATGCGTCTGGGATCACAAAGTATGCTCCAGCCGATAAAGCGCTATTGTTTAAAGCGCTCTTTCATACAATACCTAAATTCAGGAACAGCATCAGGATCTTCTCTCCGAGAAGTTCCCTTTATTCGCTCATTCGACAACAGGCTGAGAATGAACAAGCATATCATTCATGTAGAGGAGGAATCGATTATTTCTTTATCGATGCACGCGACGGCAATACGTATCCCTGTGGCTATAGGGGAAGCGAGAACCTCGGCAAATTCTGGGACTTAGACCTGTCAGGGACCGATAGAGATGCGTCCTGCAGACGATGCGATTGGGAATGTTTCAGGGACCCTTCGCAAATGATCGGGCCACTCATATCGCTTTTCACATCCCCGCGTCATTTTTACGGAACGATGATACGAGATGAAAAGTTTAGGAAACTATGGATCGAGGATATAAAATATTTTACTGCCTGCGATTTGTTCAACGGCACCAAACAACCGGATTTGGGAAAACTCGCATCATTCAATAAAGATAATGGAATTCTAATGGGCTAATAAATCAAAAAACATAACGAGATATTTCCCGGATTGTTATTCACAAAAGTTAATAATACAACAGGAACTATCCCCTGAAACGGCTATGGCATGCCAAATGCTGTAGATTGCGAAATATAAGGTCGAAATTTCAGTAGCAACTAATTTACCCGTCTATGAACCGTCCGTCGGACAAGTGAAACTCCCCCAGCGGGAGCTTGGGGGCTTCTTTAAATGTTACATGCGAAAATCTTGCATGAGCCCTGCAGGCTGCCGCTTCATCACCAGACAGGAGTCTGGTGTTTCTTGCGGCTCAATAAACTTCAGCTTGCTTTGAATGTGGCGATATAATGTCCTGATAATAAATGTAATTATTTTTTTATTCTTGTAATATTCCTGTAACAATTAAAGACTATACTATCAATTGAAAGAAAGGTGATAGTGAATAATTATCGACTGACTGTTCAAACTAATTCTACGATATCCATTGTCAATGACACGATGTGCCCATACAAGCGAAGTGAAAACGATCTTTACTTAGCATCTGTCATGTCTGTGGTCCTCGATAGTCTCAGAAAAACAACTTACTGCTGTAATGAGGATCATGAGACATGCCCCTTGTTCCTAGCAAAGGCACTTCGAGAACAATAAGCATCGGAGACATTCGAGTGGAAGCATATTTTTTTTGTGTCTTCTCGAGGAAAGGAGCATTGTATGATTGAAGAAAGTTCAGTGAAAATCAACACGCTTCATGATGAAAAAGAAAATGACCAGCATGCTCACGCAATTCAGAAATTGGCGCAAGAACTTCACATGTCCCCTGAGGAAATACGACCTGCGTACATGGGGATCCTGGCTGCTCTGAGAAAAGATGCAAAAATACGGGTTTTCTTGCCGCTTCTGGTCAGCCGAAGTGTTAAAGAACAACTGAGGCATAGGTAACAGTTCAGAATCACTAAGAAAGTTGCAAGTGAATTACCCCGCAGCAGAACTGCTGGACATCAAAACCGCTAGATCCTAAAACCAATGAGATTTACAAGCTCCGATGGTACATAGAAACCTTCGTCGACTGTTGGAAACGCCATCTGAATGTCTACTACCCCATAACTCAATAACTACACTACCTTCTTTCTTAAATACGAAGAGAACCAGTCAACCAGCATAATGGTGGCCAGGATAATCAAAAGCATGGCAGCCATCTGGCGATATTCGAACATTCTCGAAGTCATAACCAGTTCGAAGCCGATGCCGCCTGCGCCTACTAGGCCCATGATGGTGGAATACCGAATGTTCCGATCCAGGATATACAGGTTATAGCTGTTAAAAAGAGGCAGGACTTGGGGGAAGATGGAGTGAGCGATCCGATGTAGTAACTTGGCCCCGGAAGCCTCCACGGCCTCTACCGGTTTTGGGTCGATATTTTCTATGGCCTCCGCGTAAAACTTTCCCAAAAATCCGGCTGTGTTCAGGCCGAGGGCCAAGACCCCTGCAAAGGGTCCCAAACCGACCGCTACTACGAAAATCAAGGCAAATACGAGGTCCGGCGTTGCCCGGAAAAAGTTGGTAAGCTCCTTTGCCACGTTATAAATTATCGAATTACGAGTGACATTCCGGGCCGCCAGCAACCCCAGCGGGACCCCCAGGACAATCGCCAGAAAGGTCCCACTAATACCCATGGCCACGGTTTCCAGCATTAATTTTATATAAACCGAAAGTCTGGAAAAATCGGGTGGTGCCATACCTTTCAACAATGTCCAGATACGCGGTACTCCGGCCACCAGTTCTTTAGGATACACCGGAATTGAAAAGAGGGAGATGAGGATGAACAATCCTATGACGATCACCAGTACTGTATCCTGGATGCGGCTCTGGGGCTGCCAGAAGCCGCCTTTAATGATTTTGTTTCGTATGCTCGCGGAAGTCCGATCTATTATGGTAATGATGACCAACATGATTACCAGGATGGCGGCCGCCTTCTGATAATGAAAAGCGCGCATTTGGGTAAAAAGCTCCACACCCAGACCCCCGGCGCCTACCACCCCCAAGGCAAGAGCGACCCGAATATTATGATCGAGCATGTAAAGGTTGTAACCTGTAAACAACGGCAGCACCTGGGGAATAACGGCATGGCGGATGACGCTGAGGCCGCGGCTGCCCGTGGCAGCTAGCGCTTCCACCGGCTTTTCATCGATGCTTTCCACCGCTTCAGAGTAAAATTTTCCAAGAAGCCCTACCGATGCCATGGTTAAGGCCGCCACCCCGGCCTGCGGTCCGAGGCCGAATGCGGTCACGAAGAAGAATCCGTAAATGACATCCGGAACAGACCTCAGCAGGATCACTAGTCCCCTGGAGAGGTGGTATAAGAACCGATTCTTGGCCGTATTCCTGGCCGACAGAAATCCCAGGGGCAGGGCAAAGAGCATCCCGAGCACCGTCCCCCAAAAGCCCATGGCCACAGTTTCCACGGCCAGGCTCAATATCTGCCTCCACCTCGAAAAATTCGGCGGCACCATCTCCTTGCCTAATGCAAACGACTGGGATAGTCCGCCGATGAGGGACCCGACATCTACCTTCGATATTCTGAATGAGAAGACCAGAATCACCAGGAAGATGAACCACCAGAACAGATTCCCAGCCCCGATCAGATGTCGCCGGCTTACGCTGTAGCGCATCCAATTTCCTCATCGAACGTATAAATATCCTGAAGGCGGTAATCGTTGAGGTTGCGGGTGTGAGCGTCAAAGCAAATGGCACCCTCTTTGAGGGCAATCACCCGTTCGAAATGGTCCCGCACGTAGTCCAAGTGATGGAGAACCGTAATAAGGGTTATCTTTTTCTCCTGGTTGATCTGAAGCAAAAGTTCCATAATTTTTCTGCTGGCCTTAGGATCGAGGTTGGCTACGGGCTCATCCGCTAGGAGCACCTCTGGTTCCTGCATCAAGGCACGGGCAATGGCGACCCGCTGTTTCTGGCCGCCGCTGAGCCGGTCAACTCTTTCCCTGGCCTTATCCTCCAGCCCCACAAAACTGAGAAGCTCTCTGGCTTTCTCCCTCTCCCTCTTGCTGAAGAAACCAAGGGTGGAAGAAAGCAATGAAATCCCCCTATCCAGTCTCCCCAGGGCGCCCGCTATCACATTTACTTCGACCGAGGTGCGTTCCACCAAATTGAAAAGCTGATAGATCATGCCGATTTTCTTCCGGCTTTGGCGCAGAGACTCCGGATTGCGAAACGTAATTACCTGGCCGCCGACCGAAATCGTTCCTGAGTCGGGAATCACAAATCCGTTGATCGTCCTTATCAAGGTGGTTTTTCCGGACCCGCTGGGGCCGATAAGTGCCACAGGCTCGCCTTTCCTCACTCGCAAATTGATACCGCACAAAACCTCATGGCCGTTGAAGTGTTTCTTAAGATTTACCACTCTTATCATCATATCCTCCTCGGCCCTTGGGCGTCTGCTGAGGGCAGACGCCCCAATTCTTAGGTTGCCCGATGTTGCCCATCCGGGGCAGACCCTGCCCTCAGCCACCGAGCCCCTTAGTTCAGTCCGTCAATCACTTTCTTGACATTTTTAATAAGAGTATAGTCGCGGTCACTTACTATCTGCCAGCCGGTGATGTTCCCAAAAGCCGTGACCTTATTGGCCTCTTTGGGGAGTGATGTGATCGCCTTTTTCAAACCATCCTTGGTCTTTTCCGACAAATCCTGGCGATAGGCCACAGGAGAACCGGGAAGGGGGATAGACCTCCAGATAATGATATTGGTCTCGGGCGAGATCTTCCCCGCGGCGACCATGGCGGGATTGGTCATATCATTGTCGGAACACATATCGACCACCTTGTTTTTTACCATGAGCTCGGCTGCGTCATGAGTACCGCTGAAGCCCACTTTCTGGAACACCTGTTCCGGGTCCATGCCGACTTTCCACATGAAATACCTGGGTACGGCATAGCCGGAAGTGGAAGCGGTGTCGGTGAAAGTAAAAGTGAATTCCTTTTTGTGTTCATTCAGCTTTTGAGCTATGACTTTCATGCCCTCTTCTCCCACTAAAGGGGTAGAGATGCTTAGTTTCTTGGCCGTTTCTGGCGTGGCCACCAGGTATGATTGGTAAGTGCTTTTGCCTTTGGAATCGATGCCCACGGCAAAGGCATCGGCTCCCGCCCGATCATGGGCCATTACGTAAGAGAAGGGACCGAACCAGGCAAAATCCACCTTCTTGACCCGCATGGCCTCTATTACGCCAGAGTAGTCAGTGGCGGTGAAGAGATCGATGTGCCGCCCCATTTTTTTTTCCATCCAGGCCTTCATGGGTTTGATTTGTTCGATCATTGCCTTGGGGTCTTCAGCTGGAATGAGACCCATCACCAAGTTTTTTTGTTTGGCTTGAAGCGCCCCGGTCAGAATTGTCATCAGGACCGCTACCAGCCCGATAGCCAGAAACCACTTTTTCATTTTTTCCTCCATTCAAAGTTAATAGTGAAGTGAATCACCCCGCAGCAGAGCTGCGAAGCATCTTAGTTTGAAATCTTTAAAAAGCACAACAAAGAAGCTGAAGGCGTATTCTGATTTCGTCAAGACGTCCTTTTTATCCTTGCAGCAGAGCTGCCGGGTATTTCAGACAATTTTATAAAGCCCCATTTTATCGAACCGCTGCCAAAGTCTACTCGGCTCGGTCAGCCCTATCGACCATTTCCTGCAACCTTCACCTCCCTTTGCCATTGCCGCGGTAATAACGACAGTGTAGTACCGACCTGTTAAAATTAAATGACCGTTCCATTATATTTCTGTTACATAATTTGCGGTGCTTAAAGCCTCCCGGCGACATAATGCCAGTGGTAAGACCCCGGTTTCTGCTGCTTCTGCTGGCGCAAGGAGAGAATCTTAAAGTCATGCAGCAATTCAACGAGTTCTTCTGCGTTACAATAAAAATGAGCGTGTTTCTTTTCATCTTCTTCGTCGTTGACATAGGTATTGGGCGCTACTTTACGTCCCATGCCGTAAAAAGCGTTGCGCTTCGTCAGCATTGTCCCCTGGAATATGCCGCGTGGCCGAAGAACGCGGGTTATTTCAGATAAAACCATTCTCACCGTGGTCGGATCTCCGTGGTAGATCACATTCCATGCGAGCACATAATCAAAATAATGTTCCTTAAACGGTAACGTAGTCATGGGCGACTGCCTGACATCGATGGAAAGGCCTGCCTCTCTCGCGGCATGTTGTGTGAAATCTACCGCCTTGTTGCTGGCGTCGATCGAGGATACCTGAAAACCTTTTGACGCCAGAAAGAGCGAATGTCGGCCGATTCCGCATCCGAGATCGAGAACCCGGGACACTTTCAGGTTGACCAGTTCCTTTTCAAGTTCTCGTACGTCCTGTTCCACAGCAATCCAGTCTTTTCGTCCCGCTTCCGTGCCCCAGAGGCTGTCCCATGCCTGATGCGCCGTAGCGAGAGCCGTGACACAATCTTTATCTTTGTCCATGATGATCTCCTTTGCGTCTTCCTATGCCCAGTGAGTCGTACTAATCAGACAAGTTTGCCGCAGGCAGTCAGTGAGATTGCCCCTCTAACGCTTTGTTTCTTAGTCCTCATAGGCCGCATATTTTTCGAGAAAATTATTAAGATCATAAAAATCCGTAAACCGCTCTTCCAGCATCTTCCGGTCCCAGTTCCACCATGCTATGTTCAACAGCTTTTTTATTACGTCATCGGAGAATCTCTTTTTGATCATCCTGGCAGGTACTCCGGCTACGATTTCGTAAGGCGAGACATCCTTCGTAACGACTGCCCCTGAACCCACGACCGCTCCCTCGCCTATTGTAACGCCCGGCATGATTGTCGCGGCATGCCCTATCCACACGTCATGGCCGATCCTGCATGCATGAAACCGTCTCCAGGAAAATATTGTTTCGTCATCGGTTTCTGCAAACCCATACTTCTTCCTTCGGTAAGTGCAGTGATGTAATGTCACCCGCTCCATAGGATGGTTCCCCGGGTTGATACGAACATGCGACGCGATGTTCACGAATTTCCCAATTTCAGCATAAATGATCGATGCATTGTCGGCTGTATAGCTGTAATCATCGAATAGAGTCTCTTCAAGATGCGAGTGGGGCCCGATTGCGGTCCAGGCTCCAAGATGGCAGTTCACGACCACAGCAGTCGGATGGATGCTCGGCCGTTCCCCTAGCTGTGGCGCGTCTAAATGCTGTTCAGTCCTAAACAAGGATATGTATTGAAGCATATTCTCTCCCATCAAGTGCCAAACGTAATTGTACGCTCCTGCACCGCCTTGTGCGGTATGGAGGCGAGTATCGCCATCAAATTGTCTCTCGATTCGGGAAGGTTGTCGAAATATCGTCCCCGCAACTCCATCATGAACATGCCTTCGTATCCGTCGATGAACGTGGAAAGGATATTCTCAAAAGGGATTTCTCCCCACCCGACTGGCATGTGAGAGTCCCCTCTCCCGAAAGGGACTAGTCGCGTCT
This sequence comes from Nitrospirota bacterium, assembly GCA_963845065.1. GTDB lineage: Bacteria > Nitrospirota > UBA9217 > UBA9217 > UBA9217 > JAJYKN01. The sequence goes on along the minus strand of CAWJQQ010000009.1, from coordinate 869,232 downwards.
GCTGTTTTTCATGGTGAAAAATGACCTTTCCAAAATTGTCATGGATGTGTGTATGGCCGATATGCAATCTCACATCTTTGACTGCCTTTATCGCGTCAAATCCATAGTGTTTCGATGAGAGGTAGAGGTGTCCGAAATCGAGGTTGATCTTGATGTTCTTTCTATTAATGCGTTCCACCTGGTCCGCAAGGTGGCCTAGCCGTTCCGCGTAACAGTATGGTGAATGGAAAAGGTAGGGACGCGAATTTTCCATGCAGATCGTCATCTCTGGATACTCATCCGCGATGCGCTGCAACAATAACGCTTCTTTGTCGAGTAATTTTCTTTTTTCATCTGATGAAATGTTGTGTTTTTCATAGAGCATGAACAGTTCTTCGGATATGTATCGTCCGGGATGGTACACCAAGACGGTCGCATTGATGAGGAGGGCGAATTCTATCGAGGCTTTCAAGACCGCGACATGCAGATCAAGCTCGTTCTGGTCCATGAGATTAACAGGGTCCGGCGAGTGCACGCTGTAATGGAAATCATATTCTGAAAGAAGTTCCCTCACATGCATGACCTGGGCATAATCGAGCTTACCGTTCCTTATTGCGTCGAGTCCGTGAACAGGCAATTCCACGGCGAGAAATTCGTGCTCCCGGAGGACGTCAAGGCCTGTCTTCAGTCTGGGCAGACTCCGGTCGATCATTGTTTCGTCTATTTTCGCTCCTAATTCCTGCACGTTGAAAATACCTCCTTGCCTGCCACAAACGTTTTCACTATTTGCGGGACCTCGCCGCGCGTCTCTACTAGGACCAAGTCGGCTTCCTTGCCATACTCGATGGATCCCGTCAACGCATGGACTCCAGCAAAACGCGCGGGGTTTAGGGTCGCCATGTTTACCGCATCAGGGAGGGAGCGTAATCCGAGCTCTTTGATCAGGAAAACCGCATGGAGCAACGCATGGGGGACATAATCCGAAAGCAGAATGTCGCCGTACCCGAGGGAGAGCATCTCCCGAGCGCTGATGTTGTTCGACCACGAACCGCCTCGCACGATATTGGGCGCGCCGAAACCGACAGCGATGCCTTCCCTGATAGCGGCTTCGACCGCCTCCCTGCTAACTGGAAACTCGGACACAGATACGCCTCTCTGCTTTGCCCACGAGACCTTCTCCTGAGAATCGTCATCATGGGACGCCACCGATAAGCGTCGTGACTTGCATAGGCTGAGCAGTTCCTCCACTGCTGACTCCTCACATGCGACCCCTCTGCTTGCATGGCTATATATCATTTGTTCAATAGAATGGTCGTCCACACCATAGGATACTCGGTTCAGCTCTTTATAAGACATAATGTCACTGAATTGTCCCTGCCCCGGCGTATGGTCCATGAGTGACAGAAAATGGATCTGGCGCTCCTGAACAAGTCTTTTGATGAGATCAAGGGAACCAGAACTCACGATATCGTACCTGCCATGCACCCTGTTCCGCGCCCGAAGGGATGCGGCAAGACTGTTGATTTCTCTTGTCATGGTGGCCGCCTGATCGCTCTTCCGGAGTTCACGGTTGCGCGCATCACTGTCCACAAAGGCCACGCAGTGGTACATGGTCGTGATGCCGCAGGAACAGATAAGTTTGTCGATTTCAAAAATAGAAAGCGGAAAGGGAAATACGGCGCGGGGTCTCGGTTCTATCATGTGTTCCAGAGCATCGCTGTGCAGGTCGATCAAGCCTGGCAGCAGATACAAACCCTGTGCATCAATTCTCTTGAAATTGCGTGATGGAGACACGGTGCCGATTCCCGCGATATAACCATCCTCCACTAGAAGGGATTCCCCCTCGATCACGCTAGTCGGTGTCACGATCCGCGCCCTGTCTATGACGAAATTTCGGTTTTTTTCAGTCATGGTTACACCGCAATTGATGACATTTCATAAATCCTGTCCGCAACGGAATCCATAAGATCCCTGTCATGGAAAATCCCGATCATCGTACAACCTACTTTTTTGAGATCGCGAAGAATATCCACGATGTTGCTGACAGAATGCCGGTCTAGTGAAGCTGTCGGTTCGTCGAGGAGAAGGAGCCGGGGCTTCGCGATCACTGCGCGCGCCACATTGACCCTCTGCTGTTCACCGCCGCTGAACGTTCCCGGGCAGGCGTCGAAGAGTGCGCCCGGAATGCGGAGGCGATCGAGCATATCGATTGCACTTTTTCTGGCCTCATCAAGAGGGACGCCCCTCCACAGTAATGGTTCTGCCACAACATCCACAGCAGGCACGCGCGGCAACACTTTCAGGAATTGAGTCACGTAGCCTATCTCGCGTGACCTTAGACGGACAATAGTGTGTTCCGAAGCTTGTGCTAGATCAACAGGGCCGAATTCTTTCGACGAATAGTTGATAGTGCCGGAGGTAGGTATATACGTTCGATAGATGCATTTCAAGATGGAGGTCTTACCCGAACCGCTCGGTCCGGCAAGCCCCAGCAGTTCCCCTGGGCCGACGTTAAATGTAACCCGCTCACATCCGTTAATGACTTTCCCAGCCAGCGTATGCACAATGAATGATTTTGATAAATTTTCCAGTTTCAGCATGTTTCAAATTCCTTGTGCAATTGTTCAGGATTTCTGGAACAACGAACCTGCATCGCGACCAACCTAAAGCAAAGCTTGCTTTTATCATTCATCTCTTCATCGTTCGACTAAGCGCTCGAATTAGTTCGCTCAGAAGCACATGCTTGCGAAAGAACCAGCTTTTATTGTTTGATGCGACTTATGGCTTTCTTTTTCTATAATGCAGAACTAACCAGCAACTGCGTATAGGGATGCTGGGGGTCTTCCAGCACCTGATCCGTCAGCCCCGACTCAACGATCCTACCATGCTGAATGACCAATGTCCTCGTGGTCAGCAGGCGAATTACAGACAAATCATGAGAAACCACTATCATCGACACACCGAGCTCCCGGTGCAGGCTCCGTATGAGATCGAGTACCCGCGCCTGGACTGAAACGTCCAGACCGGTCGTTACTTCATCGAGCAGGAGCAGAACTGGCTCGTTCGACAATGCCCGTGCGATCTGGACGCGCTGCTGCATGCCACCGCTAAAATTCTTCGGTGGTTCGTCCATTCGGGATACAGGAACCTCCGTCTTTTCCAGAAGCAATGACGCCCGTTCGCGTATCTTTCCTACGTGTCTCCAGCCCGCCATGAGCAAACGCTCGGCGATATTGCCGCCTGCGCTGATATTCATCTTGAGCCCCAGGTGAGGACTCTGGTAAACGATACCCCAGAGAGAATTCTTTAGCTGTCGCTTCTGGTAGGAACTAAACGAGAAAAGGTTGTTGTCATTGACCGAGAAGGCCGAAAAAGTCGGCGCATCATCTCTGCCGTTCATATGTATGTACATCTCGCCCCATGATGGTGCCATGTCAAAATTTAGCAGTTTTACGAGCGTGCTTTTGCCTGAACCGCTTTCACCCACAACGCCGAGTACCTCCCCCGGGAACAGGTCGAAGGAAAGGTTGCTGCAGGCAAACACGGTCCCGCAGTCTGGACAGATGTTAGAATCTTCCTGCAGGTCAGCACGGTCCATGCAGTCCAAACAGCCCGTCCCATACATTTTGGTGAGGTTTTTGACTGTTAGCAGTGGCTTCATGTTAATCTCGATTCTTCTCCACGACTTTGGCACAGTATGCCGTGTCGGAACAGGAAAAGGTCCGCACACCGCTTTCGTCTTCTACTATTTCGTCGAGGAACGTATTAGTGCTGCCACACCGGGAACAGGCAGCGCCCTTGAAATCCTCTACTCGAAACTTATGATCCTCAAACTCGAGTGGCCGCACTTCGGTATAGGGCGGAATTGTATAGATTCTCTTTTCTCTGCCTGCGCAAAAGATGAAAAGGTTGCTTGCCATATGCAACTTAGGAATATCCCAGCGCGGAATAGGGCTCGGATCCATGATGTAACGGTGGTTGACGGTCACGGGATACCGTGAACCGATGCTGATCTCGCGGTACTTAATGACATCTTCATAGAGATACAACCACATCGCGCTATAATCTGCCTCTGCATGCATACGCCGCGTCTCTATTTCCGAAGGTTCAATGGTCCGGAGCACTTCAGGGATCGGAACCTGGAGCACCAGCACTTGTTCTTCGCCCAAGGGCTCCTCGGGGATCCGATGTCTTGTCTGGATAATACTAGCTTCTGCCGTATTGGTCGTAAGGTTGACGCCCGTAACCCTGTTCACGAACCTGCCAATATTCACGGCATTGACACTGTCATCAGACCCCTGGTCTATTACCTTCAGGATGTCGCAGGGGCCTATGATCGAAAGCGTGATCTGTAAGCCACCTGTTCCCCATCCCCGGGCAATCGGCATTTCCCGGGAGCCGAAAGGTACCTGATACCCAGGGATTGCTATGGCTTTCAATATCTTGCGGCGAATCTCGCGCTTCGTTCCTTCATCGAGGAACGCGAAGCTGTATTTGGCAGTCAACCGAACAGTGTGGGATTCATTATTCAACCACTGCTTCAGGTTCATCCCATACCTCCTGAGTCTTTCTGAGCCGATCAAGGGAAGATTGGAACGTCACATAATGCGGAAGCTTGAAGTGATTACAGAACCCCATGGATTCGATACCATCAATGTGACTGAGGACAAATTCCTGATCCTCCGATGGCGCTTTTGCTTCATCGGCCTGTGTCGCCCGATCGAGCACAGCCATGGAAATCGCCTTCACTTCGTTGTGACCGAAGCAGAGACCATAGCCGAGTGTAAATTTCGGTGTCCCTTCCGATGTTTTGGACTGGGAAATGACCTCCGCCTCCGTAACCTTGATCTCGCCGACGGCGTAAGCTTCTCTGGTATAAGGATGCAGAATTTTTACAGGCATGAAGCCCACTCTGAGTTCTCCGACCGTGGGATGAACATTCCCATAGCCCCGCATATTGGAATAGGCAAGAAGAAGCATTCCTCCAGTCTCTCCCCTCGCCATGCTCTGTAGTGAAACGGGCCGTGATGCGGGAAAGGTGATCGATCCTCTCGTAACATCGTCCATTTCTAGATCACTTGAGTTCTTGCGAGTACGCTCTTCAAGAAGATTCTCCTTCCTGAGGAGATCTACAATCTTAGGAAAGCTTTCAGGCATCTCGTCGACCTCACAAATATCTCTGAATAAAGATTTGATGAATTCCTGTCGTTTCTTGTGCGAATCCTCGAAAAGGTCGAAGTCCATCAATCGAAGGCTATAGTCCGGTGTCGGTCCGAGCACCTGGCCTCCCGGGATATCCTTGAATGCTGCTGATATTCTACGTATGATCCTCATCTCGCGCGCCGGGCCGGGCAATGTGACACCCAGTCTCGACTGTGTCGTCCGATAGGCTCGAAGAATGAAGGCAGACTCAAGCATGTCCCCACTGGACTGTTTGATAGCCAACGCTGCAAGGTCCGGAGCATACAGCGATCCTTCTCCCATGACCCGGTCAACGAGAAGGTGGAGCTGTTCCTTTATCTGTTCAACTTCGAGCGGTGTTGATTTTCCTCTGACGCGTTCTAAATCGAGGTACTTGGCCGCGTTTTCTATGGCGACCCTACCGCCCTTCACTGCCACATAAGCCATGCCCTTACCTCAATTGGATCTTCGCGGACCGCGGTATGCACATGATGCGATCTTGTTGATCGAGAAAGATGCTGTCAACACCAAGAGGGTATCCGCTGTTTAATTCCCGCAGATGACACAGTTCCTCATGATCAAGCCCATGTATCTGAATATATTTTTCACCCAATATTCCCGGACCGGTAAGCCGGACTAGGAAATCGCTGGCACTGCCATCTGCCAACGACTCAATGCTAAAGAGTACCGTAGCACTCCGGTCAGGGTATTCGGGAATACCCGTCTTTGCAGAAAGCAGTTTTCCCGTGCTAACGCCTTTTGTCACGATAATAAAATCAGCAATCGAAAGCTCGGTTACCGTGCTGTTGGTCCGTTTACACAAAATGTCTTCAAGCTCCCGCGTCTCGTGATCTCCGATAACGCAGAACGCCACGTCCTGATCGAACAGCGCCTCGGCTACTAGTTGCAAGCTTGTGGTCCCTATCTTGCGAGAATTGTGATTAGCAAGGTGATGGATGGTGCCAGGGTATGACATTGCCCGCATGATCGTACGGAAGGCCTGTTGTGTCTGGATTTCCATATTCATCGGGCTCATCCTTCCGGCATGGCATCGAACTGAACGCGCGTCGATGCCGGCAACAGTGATTCCGTTCTCTGCTGGTTCATGTGTCGTTTTTCAAAAGAGCGGAGGCAGCGAATGAGCTTTGCCTTTAATTTTGAGTCATTGCCATTGAATATTGCGTCCAGCGACGCACTTATGATGGCTTTGCGAGGATTGTCACCGAGAACCATAGAGTATCCTTGCGCGTTCTCAATCTGTGTTTCTGCAACGGTCACTAGAATTTCACCAAGGCAGAAATCCGTATCAAAGCAGTCACGTGCCGTCATCATGATCAGGCCAGTTTCTGGTGCCTTGGTAACCGAAATCTCTTCTAACGGCAACAAACGCTGAAGACGGGAGAGCGATTTGTCGTCCATTTTCACTACTAGTGTATTGAAGGAAGTATCCATAATCTTACACAACCATGATATCACTCATGCGCGATCATTCGTTCTCACGTACGGCGGCCGTGATAAGTAACGAAAGCCTGCTTTGCGGTCTTAATATGTAGAAAAGACTTCCCTTCCTGATACGAATGTTTTTTTTATTCTTGGTATTGAATCGGTCTGGTCGACGATAATCAGGTCAGCTACCTTGCCCGCTTCAAGCGAACCGGTATAGCCACTTATGCCGACAGCTTCCGCAGGGTAAAAACTCGCCATTTTTGCCACCTCATGGAGAGGGAGTGCCAACGTCCTGTGCAAAATAAACACGGCATGAAGCATCGCCATGGGCACATAATCCGAACATATGATATCAACACAGCGATCACTCACTGCCTGACGCGCACTGAGATTCTTGATCACCGAGCCGCCCCGGAGGATGTTCGGTGCCCCAACGCAGACATACAAACCCTTGATACTTGCATAGTGGGCTGCTTCGATATTCACGGGAAACTCGGTTATGGTGATGCCCATGGACTGCATCCAGTCTATTTTTTCGGCCGTATCATCGTCATGGGAAGCAAGGGGGATTTCATATCGTTTGCAGAGGCCGATAAGATAACCCAGCATTGCTTCCTTCGTGTCCCGGAGAACGCTGAGCTTCCTTTCAATCATGCAGTCAAGTTCCGTGCTGTGTTTCTGATACACTGTCCCGAAGTAATTCTTGAACTCCATCACTTCTTTGAACTGGCCTTGGCCAGGCGTGTGGTCCATAAACGACATAAGGTGAACGGAACCGCCACGTACCAATTCTTCAAGGCTGGTCACGGCAGTGGTATCGGTTATCTCATAGCGGACATGCACTTTCGTGTTTACGCTCAGATTCGGGACCATCGTGTTTATTTTTTTTACAATCGTCGCTGCAGTCTCATTTTTTCTGAGGCCGATTTCGTGCTCTGCAAACGACAGGGAATGATAAATAGTCGTAATGCCGCTTGCAGCCATCTTCTTATCGAGCTCGGCGATAGCAATATCGAAGGGGAAATAAGACCGTGGTCTCGGCTCGATCTCTTTTTCAATGGCGTCACTGTGAATGTCAACAAAACCAGGAAGGACCAATTTGCCTTTTGCGTCGATCCTTTTCTGATCTCCGGGTAAACGACCTGAGCGCACCTCTGTGATAAGTCCATTCTCTATAGTGAGTGTTCCATCCTCGATGATCCCTTCCGGACAGACAAGAGAAGCGTTTTCAATTATAAAATCTTTTTCCAACATACTCATGACGAAGCTCCCCTATCAGCCCCATCGCACAGCCCGGTTGGGTGTCTGCTTATTCCAACGGGTATACTATAACTGAATCCATGCACATCAAACCCCAATACCTTGTAAAACACATGCGCGTTGTGGCGAAGTTTATTCGAAGTCAAAGCAAGCTTGTAACAACCCTTACTTGCGCACAAAGACATTGCTTCCTCCATCATCGTTCTCCCAATGCCTCTCCCTCTCCAGTCCTGATGGACGATGACGTCCTCCACGACCCCTGACGGCGCACCCTTGTGGCCGAGATTGTCCATGATCAGTAAAGCGAAAGACCCCACAACCGTAGTCCCATAAACTGCTACATAGACAGTATAGTCAGGATAGGTCTTCATCTGATTAAAGATCTTTTTTGCATCATCCCAGGAAAGGACAGCACCGTCTTCCATGCCGAGCTGAGAATAGATGGCAAGGATGGCAGCGAGATCAACTTCCGAAGCTTCACGTATCAGGACTGCCTCCCGAATTTCTTTGAGAGACGACATGCACCTTTTTTGCAAATTATCATTTTCATTCTTTAACATTTAAGGTGACACCTTGCAGTTGACGAGTGTGCTATTTTTGAAATACTATACGATACGTCTGTTACATGGTTATTAAGGAATCGTGAAAGTTTTGTTAAATATCCTTAAGTCATATTTCTGTCGAAAAGCATGCTCTATAATGACCGTAACAACTTGAACTCCTTATGTTTTCATTATCATTATCAGCCTACCTGAATCTAAATTATCCGTTCACCATAAATAATTTTCTCCCGCATGTTCCTCTCCGAAAAAAATCGACACACTGCTCTGACCTGAGTCGTATTTATTAAGATTTAACTTTACCGTCATCATGCTGTAACAAAACTGCGCTATAGTGCGATAATGAGAAATAGTCCAACCCTTGACGAGAGCGCACTGAAGGATTGCTGAAGAGATGAAGAATTGTTTCAGCAACGTTAATTCGTACAAAGTGATACGCTTGGCTTCGCAGGCCGCATGGACTTATCTGGTCAGAAATGTATAACACGATTCTACCTACCGTTGAGAAAATCCCGATCGTTGCGGCAGAGCAATATACGCATGTCGGCTCGCAGTGATCCGTCTGATGTATCATAAGGCTTTTGCGGTTACTTTTTGATAACTCGGTTACTGGTACTCCCTACGGGATGAGAATACGCAAGCCGGGGCAAAAGGGCCTTCTCATTCAGGGACTCAGTGGCAAGACAGGCTCAACGACTTGATAGGGTATATCAAAGTATCGTGGCAAAGGTATTTAGCCAGGACATCGGACGGAAATTAAAAAAAACTGGCTGGTGTTAAAATATAGTTCTGAGGATATCAGGATCAAGCAGCGATTGTGGACCGGCCTGAACACTTCCCTAGACACCTTATGCTCCCCTCCCCGGTGTTCAGGCCGGTCTTAATCGATAAGTACCGAACTTCAACGTGCCTGGAATGATGTATAAGTTGTATAATTTGACCACGATATTATAAAGGAAAAGACTGTACAGAATGCTTCATAGGGAAAGAGGCAGGTAAAACGATGAATTGCAATGGCTTTTCTACCCCGGTCTATGTCTTAATGTTCCTTATGACGAATGCCTGTTCAGCTTATCACGGTATGCTGCAATAATCGGAAAATCCGCAGCAAGCCAGTCGAGTGAACATAACTCGTGTGTTGATAACCAACGCATTGTTTTATGTTCGTGCAGCGTGATCACACCCGAAACCATAGCGCAAATGAAGGGGTAAAGCGTTACGGAAATATCCGGATAGTCATAGTTTACGGATGGCAATGATTGACCGACTTCTATCTGCAGACTCAGCTCTTCAGACACTTCACGGACAACGCACTGTTCAGGCGATTCGCCTTTCATGATTTTCCCGCCGGGAAACTCCCATTTGTATGGCAGGTTCATGTGTTCGCTGCGCTGGACTGCTAGTATCTTGCCATCATGTTCTATAATTGCACAGGCAACCAGCATGCTTTTTTTTGTCATGTTCGCTTGTCTCCTGAATTCTTAAAGGCGCTCATAAAAAGCAGTCTGCAAATTTGTAGATTGGAGAACCAGACTCGATACCGCCTTAGCGGAGCGGTTTCGCACCGGCCAGAACTTTGCTGACCCAGCTGTAAGCTTTTTAGAATCCGCGGGAGCCCTCGCATAGACTGTCTGTAGCGGCCAAGGCCGTGCAGGAGGATCACCCATTCACTCGCATCGTCTTTTTTTTGATTCTCTGTGTACATATCAATAGTTTTTTACCTCTCTGTGTGCTTCCCTCTCGGTTGGGGATAATCTGGAAGGGAGCAATGATAGTAAGGTCTAGCCGTAGGATTTCATGGCAAGTAAACCTTAATTGATTGTATGAATATGGATCTTGACGCTTTTGCCGCTATAAATCCACTGTCACTTATTCAATTCACATTTCTTAATGTATTGTATCACCGGAATTACGTCCATTATGTTACAATGATAATAAAACAATGAGTATTCCATTCCAACAGGAGGTGATCGATATGGGCTATCTCGAGGGTTTCAACTGGGACGCAATCAAGAAGGATCTGCATCAAGGTCTGGAAAAAAGCATGACGGCAGTGAAGCAAGGCGCCGTTGTGGTGCAGAAGAAAGCCGGGGAACTCACAGAAGAAGGAAAACGACAGTACAAGATATTAAGACTCAAAGCAAAGATCCATGACACGATTGCTGATCTCGGCGCAAAAACATATCAACTTATGAACGGTGCCAAAGCCAAAAACCCCACTCTCGACGCAGGGGTGAAGGAGCTTGTTGCCCGGATTCAAGCCCTTGAAGCACAGATCAAGGTGCTCGAAGGCACGAGCACTGAAGTGCATGCCAAAGCTCGCCGAAAGGCACGAACGAAAGTACTGAAAAAGAAATGAAATGGAGAAAACATTCACCAGAGAATCCGCCGTAGGTGCTTCTTCATTGGCAACTAAAGGATCAAAAAGCTGCTTAAATTTGGCAAATGTCTTTACCGATCATGCATCAAATATGTGCCAATTGTTGGATTAGAGACATATTTCGAATGATCGGTCCCGCTGTGATCTTGGCCTTACCTAGTTTGTAAATGTAGAACTTGTAAGTCTTCCCGATTTACGCTTGGGTGAACTTGGCATCTCAAATATCTTGATCTGACGGGCATGGAAAAAAGTTGTTATCCTCTGACTTTAGCGCCAGCCGGGTAGTGTGCCCTGCTTCATCATTCAGTCACAGTAGGTTAGAGTACCAAATATATGATCCTGATAGCGTTCCGGGATTATCATGATAACCTCCATGCCGGCAAAGAGAAGAGGCTAATAGTAGCATGGTTTTTCTAAACGTGTTGGTTCCGGCTTGCAGGTTTGGGTTATAAAAGATAAAAGAATAAGTAAGGGATATCCAGCAACATACTTTTTAGAAACAACGAGGTTCCATATTAAATACATCGTAAAAAACATTTGCACAATATGCGCCATCTTAACTTGATGGCAGGTTAAGAAATAGTATAATAGAAATAGAATGGTTGAATGGCAAATACCAAGAAAAGTTAAAGGAGACTTGATTATGGACGGAGAAAGCATACACAGTCATAAACATTCACATGAACACGAGCATAAACATCGTCACGAACATTCCCATGACGGGGAGAGTCATATCCATGAACACGAGCATGGGCATGCTCACGAGCATCCCCATGATCATGCTTACGATCATCAGCATGCTCCGGAGCAAAACATGCATAGTGACAATCACCTGGACGAACACGTCAAACACGATCATGATCATGCGAACCACTATACTGAAAAGCACGACCACAAGCATTAAGTGCGGTCGTTAAGATTATCTTAAACAAATATTGTAAACGAAGTTGTTGGTTGAGGGGGGGTTGCCAATGGACGTTGCTAATAACATCTCTTTCATTACATTAATTACATTATTTGTTATCGTGATCGGCGGGAGCATAATCTACCTGTCACTAAAGAAGCAGATGAAAATTATAGGCCATCTTCAAGAACTTCTTTCTGAACATGACACACGCTTTATCCATTTACACAAACGAAGGGCAGATGCAATCGACACGCTTTATAAGTCAATGGACCATCTTCGTGGCTCGTTACTGGCATCAATTCGCGCCGGTAGGTTTCAGGGTGAGTCTTCGCCCGAAGAGCAACATGTTCAAGCAGTCCAACACTTTGTTACCTTTCAAGAATGTTTCTATCAGAACCGACTCTACTTAGACGAAGATTTCTGTATGCAAATTGAAAATCTAATTCAAAAATGTATCAATGCCTTTTCCACTGTCGGCATAACTTCTAATTTTCATCAAATTTTATCACGTGGTGATTCTCTTCACTTGGAATCTAAAGATATTTCATCCCATAAGGACCTTATGGATGAGGCAGCTAAAATAATAGTAAGAGAACTGCCGCCTGTCCAACAGCTTATTGAACAGCAAATGCGAGACGTACTTGGCAGTTTTTGTCTCTCCAATAAAACATGACCTCCGGCGTAGCCGGTGGTTTGTTTAAGCTCCATTGGGAGACGTATTACTTGCATCCCTTAAGGGTTATCTTTTCTTTCTGTTGATCGTGGTGCAATTGGCCGTTCCGTTAACCATTCGCGTTACGTGGATTGTTGGTTTCTAATTGCTTCCTACTACAGGCAACCCTAAAAGGGTCATGCACATCCGCTCATACTTATCTACAATCGATTCATTGATTCCCTGATCCCTGATGTATTTCCTTATCTTCTCTTCATCCAGCCCCACCGTACTGACATAGTACCCGTATGTCCAAAAACTATGACCTTTGAAATTACGTTTGTGTTTTTCCGTACTGTTTAAACACAATCATCGCGCTTTTTCCCTTTATATACCCCACGATGGTCGCTACTGCATATTTGGGCGTGATCGACAGACACATAGGGGTGTGGTCTATAAAAGCTTTCCCTTCCCCTACGCCTTTGTATTAACACAACTGACGCAATATAAGGCCAATCTCCTATCGAAGTCGTCCGTATATGCCTTTCCTTCTGAACTTCGGGCACAAATTAAATATGATATTTACATTCATGGACTGTGTTTGCTAAATTTTCCATCACCTGTATGCTCTTTTCTTACGATGACCATTGGAACAGCGGTCTTATTGTTGGAAAGGAGCTTTTCTTTTTCAAATACTGCAGCATAGTTTTCATCTATTCTCCCCGGCCCTGGTCGGGGGTTTAGCTTTTGAAATTACACGCTGCGTCGTTTCCGTTGATAGTCTGCAAGGCAATAAGTTCGATGTCAACAACTGCCTTGAAGTATTGAACGTAACGGGAGAGTGTCACGCGAATAGGAAAAATCTCCTATCGTCTAATCGGGAAAAAGGCGTGATGCATGGAAACTGATCATGACAACGAGGGTAATAGAGCTAGAATAACACATAGTTCTGACTGAATTCTATAAGTCAGCATTCCGATAATTAGCCTCCCAAAAGCATAACCCCCTCAATTTAAAATAAATTACACTCGCCCATCTTTTGTCTGAAAAATTACTTGACAGATCAATCCAGGTGTGTTACTAAAATACAAAACGTAACACCGTCATATATGACAATTATGCCTGTAATATTGTGAATAACATAGCCGCTCTTGTGTTGCAAACGCTGAATCGGTTCATCTCTCAATTGTAATGCGGGAATTGCTGGTTGTCTAAGCGATATCGCTAGGTAAAAGTGCTGGAAGCTATTCCAGCAGAAGCTGCGTTCTGTATCAATAATTTAACGAATCGAGACGACCATCTCTAGATAAAGGACATCGCACGTTAAAAATATTTTGTCGTGACAAAAATGCTGTAACGGCAGAGGAGTGAGAATACTATGGAATGGCTCAGAGTCGCTATAGATTACGGAATCATGGGGTTAATGCTGCTCTTAAGTATTGTAGCTATTGCTATAGCAGTTGAAAGGCATCTTGTATACAAGAATCTTAACATAGAGCAATACCATGATATGAAGAGCCTAGAATTGGTGCTTACAGAGAAGCTTCATTTCATTGCTACCATAGGAAGCAATGCTCCCTATATCGGGTTACTTGGCACGGTGCTTGGTATCATGCTCACTTTTTATACCATGGGAAAAGAGGGCTTCATGGACTCAGGGAAGATCATGGTTGGCCTTTCACTCGCCTTGAAGGCTACCGCCGCAGGATTGCTTGTCGCTATTCCATCTGTTGTCCTTTATAACCTTCTGGTGAGAAGGGCAAAAGTCCTGATGATGCAATGGGAGATTCAAAATGGACGAGAAAGAGTTTGATTACATCAACGTCATTCCTCTTGTTGACGTGATGCTTGTGCTTCTCACCATCGTACTTACAACATCTACCTTTATTGCAACGGGAGCGCTTCCCGTTGAACTTCCCAAGGCGTCAAAGAGCCCGGCAGATATAGTAAAGTCACTGACCATCGAAATAAGCGTAAACGGAAGCATCTATCTGAACTCGCAACGTGTATCGCTGGACGAGTTAAAAGACTCGCTGAAAGCAAGACCGAAGGAAACGCCGGTCCTCATCAGAGCTGACAGAAATAGCCACCTTCAGGCCTTTGTTGATGTCCTCGATGTCGTGAAAAACATCGAGTTCAAGCGGGTCAGTTTGCAGACAGAAGAGATGAAATGAAATACCACCTCGCAGGTTTAAAGGTTTCCTTGCTTATTCATGCAGCGGTGTTCACGCTGATCTTCAGTGTCAGCCGATTGAATGTAGCGCCTGGCATGTCCGTTCCCATCGAGATCGGGATCCTTACCGGCGCAGCAGATGCATCAAAAAACGATTCGGAGGAAAGGATCACGCGCCAATTGAAAAGGCCGGCAAAAAAAATGGAAGCTCCAAAGCCGGTGGTGCAACAGCAGAAAGCACCCCCTGAAACTTCCATAGTACAGAAGCCGTTGTTGACGCAGGAAGCATTATCCAATCAAAAAACGGCAAATGAATCACTACATACCCGTGAAGCAGGGTCTAACAGTAGTGACTCAGTATTGGTCGACCCCGTTTTTAACGCTGCTTATCTCAAGAATCCAAAACCCCCGTATCCATCGATCGCCCGCCGAATGAAGCTGGAAGGCACAGTAATCCTACAGGTACTTGTCAGCTCTGAGGGGAAGCCGGAAATCGTCCATCTTGGGAAAAGCTCAGGATCGTCAGTGCTGGATCAAGCCGCCTTGACCACGGTACAAGGTTGGTCATTTGTGCCCGCGCGGCAGGGGAACATTCCGATATCTGCTTGGGTGGACGTGCCGCTTCGTTTTCGACTTGTTGATTGAAGTATTATCAAAAGGGTACGTAAGGATTGCATAATATTTTTTTGTGGAATGTTGATTTTGAAGAGGAAATTTAGGAACACTTACTGTTTTTTGAAACTCACTCTTGGCATCTCTATTATCGTCATTGGGCACACGACAGCTGTCTTCGGTGGCGGTGTGCAGACTCTGGATACCGTAGAGATAACAGACTCTGCTGAGAATCTGGTGGGTTCTGCGGATTCAGCAACAGAAGGGACCATCACGCCCAAAGAGATTGAGGACACGCCTATATTACGGACCGGCGAAATCCTTGAAGCAGTTCCTGGTCTGATTGTCAGTCAGCACAGCGGCGAAGGCAAAGCAAACCAATACTATTTACGCGGATTTAACCTTGATCACGGAACTGATATGGCTACTACGATGGCAGGCATGCCTATCAATGAGCCGACCCACGCGCATGGGCAGGGATATACGGACTTGAACTTCCTAATGCCGGAGCTTATCAGCAGCATCCAATACAGAAAAGGGCCATACTATGCGGATCAAGGAGACTTTTCCGCTGCCGGCGCTGTCAACATAGATTACCGCAATATGCTGGAGCGGAATGTCGCCATAGTGGGCATAGGAACCGACGGATATCGCAGGGCTTTAGTGGCGGGATCCCCCGAGCTTGCCGGAGGCCATCTGCTCTATGGTTTAGAAGCGTACCATGATGACGGTCCCTGGGTCAATCCTGACAACTACAATAAATTTAATTGCGTGCTTCGCTACAGCCATGGTGATGGGCAAAACGGCTACAGTATAACCGCCATGGGCTATAACGGTACCTGGAATGCCACGAACCAGGTCGCTATTCGCGCCATAGATGAGGACCTGATCTCCCGTTATGGCTCCCTCACTCCCACAGATGCAGGAAACACGTACCGATATAGCCTTTCCGTGGAAGGGCAACAGACATCGGATAATGCAATCACGAGGGAGAATGCCTATGTAATCAAGTATCAAATGAATTTGTGGAATAACTTTACGTATGATCTGGTAAATCAGGTCAATGGCGACCAGTTTCATCAATACGATAATCGGGTCACGTCCGGGTTCAATATCAGCCATGATTGGATAATGAAGCTTGCTAATCACGATATGGTCAATACGATAGGATTTCAGGTACGCAATGATGACATCAATCCGGTCGGACTTTACCAAACCGTGGATCAACAGCAGCTTTCCGTAATAGAGCAGGACCATGTCATCCAAACGAGCGGGAGCCTCTATGTACAGAACCGTTTTCAATGGTCGGAAAAATTCCGCAGCATAGCGGGGCTCCGTGAAGACGATTACTATTGGGATGTTATGGCTAACAATCCCCTCAATTCTGGAGAGGCCCACGGCTCTCTTTTGAGCCCTAAACTGAGCCTGATTTTCGGACCTTGGGGAAAAACAGAATACTATATAAATGCCGGCCAAGGCTTCCACAGCAATGATGGACGGGGAGCAACCATGACGGTGGACCCACAGACAGGCTTGCCGACCAGCAAAGTCACCCCCCTCGTGCGGGCAGAGGGCCTCGATATCGGGGCGAGAACCGCAATCATCCCCCATGCGCAAAGCGAGCTTACCTTTTGGGCATTGAATCTGGCCTCCGAGCTCGTCTTTGATGGAGACGCCGGTGTAACCACGCCGAGCTATGCAAGCCATCGGTACGGCGTGGAATGGGCAAACTTTTATACGCCAACCCCATGGTTCACACTTGATGCGGACCTAGCCTTATCTCATGCGCGCTTTGTAGGTGATCCTATCGGACCCTACATTCCTGGTTCACCCGAAGCGGTAGCCTCTGCCGGAGCCTCTGTTGATAGCATAGACGGCTATCTCGCAAGTCTGCGGGGGCGTTATTTCGGACCACGTCCCCTTTATGATGACGGCAGTGTAACATCCAACGCGTCCACAATCGTGGATGCCCGGGTCGGTTATAAATTCAACAATAATTGCCGCATATTCCTTGATGTTTTGAACGTGTTTAACGCACAGGTCAGCGATATTGACTATTTTTATGTGTCCCGACTTCCGGGAGAACCCCCGGCAGGCGTGGCGGACATTTCCACGCATCCGGCGAACCCGCGTGAATTTCGCTTAACACTTTCCGCGAATTTCTGACAGCCGAGAACCGTGCGATACGCGTAAAGCACACTTTGCATATTGTTTCGAAAATCAGAGATATTCTCATCTGAATAAATTGTAACTATTCAGTAAAATATTTGATAAAAATGCAAATTGTTCTTGACAAGGTTTTCATAAAATAATATGAGGCAGCATCGCCGTCACAAACCATGCACAAATAGCCCATGTGCGAAACAGAAAGCATCCAATCATGCCGTCAATTATGCGCGACATAGAAGGAGTGACTGAGAAAATATAATTGCACGAGTGACAAACCTCGCGCCAAATAAGTCGTTCTGAAAACCTGTGGTACAATGCTCCATCACAAAGACAGGATATTCAGGATGACGATACAAAACATAAACGTTGAAGCCACAATCGAGCGAGTCAAAACACTGATCGCCGAAGAAAAAGAAATGTCACCGGCGCTCAAAGCAAGTCTTGAAGTGCTGTTGCTTCTGGTGCCGCTCCTTGTGAATAAGTTGGGCCTCAACAGTAAGAACAGCAGCACGCCGCCGTCGATGGATCCCAATCGGCAGAAGAAGCCCAGAGGGCAAGGCGGCCGCAAGCCAGGAGGACAACAGGGTCGTTCCGGCACAACGCTGAAGCCGGTTCCCGATCCTGATGAAATCAAAATTCTACCGGTTGATAGAAGCGTCCTACCTCGCGGTCGCTATCAGGAAGCCGGCTATGAAGTCCGGCAAGTCATCGACCTGAACATCTCGCGAGTGGTGACGGAGTATCGGGCCGAGATACTGAAAGACCAGCAGGGTAAGCGCTATGTGGCCCCGTTTCCAGATGGAGTCACCCGGCCGGTGCAATATGGCAACAGCGTTAAGGTCAACTCGATCTATATGTCGCAATTCCAGTTGATCCCGTATAATCGCATTGAGGATCATTTTCTGGAGCAGCTGCGGATTCCCGTCAGCGGGGGCTCCATCTTCAATTTCAACCAGGAAGCCTATGAGCGCCTGGAACACTTTGACAAGTGGGTCAGGGTACAGCTTGCCATATCAGCGGTGCTTCATGTCGATGAAACCGGCGTCAATATCGGCGGCAAGCGATACTGGCTTCACAGCGCATCCAATGCCGACTGGACCTGTTTCTTCCCTCATGAAAAACGAGGGACCGAGGCGATGGATGCAATGGGGATACTTCCAACGTTTAAGGGTATCCTCTGTCACGATCATTGGAAACCCTACTTTAAGTATGGCGCATTCCATGCCCTGTGCAATGCTCACCATCTCAGGGAACTGGAAAATGCCTTTGAACAGGACAAACAGCAATGGGCCTCTAAGATGTCGGACCTGCTCAAAGAGATGAACAAGGCTGTTCTTGATGCAGGCGGCGTGCTTCCGGCTCCGGAGTCTAAGCGCTACCGGAAACGGTATCGGAAATTGCTCGCTGAGGCTGATAAGGAGTGCCCCACCCCGAAAGAAGCACAGCGACAAGGGAGCAGGGGCAAGCTTCCTCGTTCCAAAGCAAGAAATCTTCTGGAACGGCTTCGCGATTACCAGAACGATGTACTGAGATTCATGGTTGTGCCTGATGTGCCTTTCTCGAACAATCAGGCTGAAAATGACATCCGGATGACGAAGGTTCAACAGAAGATATCAGGGTGCTTCCGCTCCTGGGATGGTGCGCTGATCTTCTGCCGAATTCGAAGTTATTTGTCCACCTGCCGGAAACAGGGCATCACGGCAACCGAAGCCTTGACGCTTTTATTTGAAGGTCGGTCGCCTGATTTCATGTTATCCGGCTAGCCCAGAATAGTTTTCGCTCCAGTGGGATCTGAATAGTTACAATAAATTTAGGTTATGATGGATTCCAGGAGGGTTTCCTTGATAAAATCCCTCGCTATGCGGCTTGTTTATGTGATGCTTCCGTTTGTCCTTGTGGCTTGTGGTGGCGGCAATGAACCAACAGAGAGCGGGCTGTTTGGTCTTATTTGGTCGGGCACCCAATATGTTGGAGTGGGAAACTGCGGCATTATCCGAACCTCCCCTGACGGATTATCGTGGACTTACCAGAACTCCGGTACAACAAAGTCACTGCTAAATGTTGCATGGTCTGGAACACGATTTACGGCAGTTGGCAACCAAGGGGTTATTTTCACTTCTCCCGACGGAGTATCGTGGACTATGCAGACGTCGGGAACAATTATTGATCTCTATGGTGTTGTCTGGTCCGGTTCTCAGTTCGCGACAGTTGGAGATTCTGGCGCCGTATTTACCTCACCGACGGGAGCACAATGGACTCTGCAGACATCGGGCACTTCGACGAATCTTTATGGCCTTGCCTGGTCCGGAACTCAGTTCGTTGCTGTCGGGTATGACGGCACAATCCTTACCTCTCCAGACGCAGTTACCTGGACAGTACGAACTTCGGGCAGTACAGAGCCCCTTGGTGGCATAATATGGTCAGGGACACAGTTTGTGATAGTAGGTAATAATGGCGCTATCCTTACCTCTCCCGATGGAGTGACGTGGGTAATTCAGACATCCGGGATATCAAACGGCCTGAGCGGTATTGCGTGGTCCGGAACGCAATATGTTGTCGTAGGAGATACGGGAACCATCCTTACCTCTCCAGATGCCGTAACATGGACGCAACGGTCTTCTGGCACATCAAATTCCCTTTTTGGCGTTGTCTGGTCCGGGGGCCTTTCTCAGTTTGTGGCCGTGGGATGGAGCAACATCATCCTCACCTCTCGTGACGGCGTAACATGGACAAAGCGTTCTTAGGCAATTCAGTTGCAATCTGCAACATAAATTCTAGTCGACATCAAGGATCACTCATATTCACTCTCTCCAGCAAATCCTGCATAGCCGTCATGTAACTACTTGGAAGAGGCCATGAAGAGGCCTGCGATTTAGCGACTATCATTAAAATAATCATTCGGTCCGTAAACCTCCTCACTCAGGGTAAGTGTAAGAGTCGCTGGTTGCGAGCAATCAGGTAAGGGTCGTTTAGTAATAGACATACAATTTTTCACCTACTTGGTATAATAAAAAATAGTCGGTCCAGATAAATAGCCGGATTCTCAAACCGTGATTGCCTTTGGCAAGGCGTTTATAACTGACTTTATCACCGTATCCTGTTACCATATTTTTTTAAATAGTGCGCTTCACGTTATGCGGAAAATAGTCTTACCTCCCAAATATATTAGTCCTGCAAGCATGCCGCACCTTAATTGGACTTCAACGGTACATTTGCAGTGGGTTTCCTTATATTCTGGAAGTTTAAGCAGCGCCAAGTCGACCTAATTGAAAAGCCGAGTTCACATACGACAAAAGTATATCTCTTCTATTTATAAACCATTTGTGGAGTATGCATTTGTCGGCACCTGGTGCAATATTATTTTTACATTAACTTAAACCATATAACTGTTTAAAACTTATGGAACGATTATATTCTTGCCTTTTTTAACTGTATTCTCATGCGCTCTATCATGAATATGGTTTCCAAATTTCGGGCAGATGCCGTGAGTTGCAATGCCCAGTAACCTTTCTTAATAATTTGAGCTATAATAAATAAAAAGTAGTTGGAACTTTTCTCCCATACGGAGGGCATGTTGACACAACGAGAAGATGTTGTACAAGTCGGAGGCTATGCCGATGGATTGGAGCGTTAGGGTGGCTTTCAGCCCCACTTACCCCCCCCCAATCAAGGATGCAAAGCATCCATGTATAGAGTAAAGATGAGGGAAAGTGGCATGTTTTTGTCGAATTAATGTAAATTGTTTCGAAACTATTTGAGAGTATAACAATCTCCCATCGTGCGTCTGGAGGTGCTTCGAATCGGAAGGGAGAATGCCGCATGGAGTCGAGATTCTCATCAAGAGTATATATAATACTGGTTTTATTATTTCCCGTAGTTTTAACAGCATGCGGCAATGGTCATCGGAGAGAATGGGCACCACCACCGCCATTCGTCTTGACTGTCGGATCGCCGCTTTCCGATACTGTCGAACGCTCAGGCTTTAACGCTTATTCTGCTACAGTGTCTCCAGGCGCCCTCTATAAGATCAGCATAACGAACCAAGTTGACGACACCGATCTCCTTGTGTTCGGAACGGACAGTACCTTCACAACGCTCGTACAGTGCGCAATCGACAATACCTACATAATCGGGACATCGCCTGAGGATTGTGTCATGGCCGCCACGGGGAACACTCTCTACTTCGGTGTTGACGGCTCATTTCTATCGAGTGGAGCTGCCACCTACACGATCGACATTGAACTTCTTACCACGACCAATATGACCCTTTCGACTCCATTTCCTGGCACCACAACTCAGACGGGAGCCCTGGTTTCTGCCGTTACGGTTTCGCCTGGAGTGACCTATACAACGAGCATTACCGGCCTTTCCGATAACGCTGTCCTCTATATTTTTGGCAATGACAATACTTTCTCAACACAAGCTATCTGCTCTATCAACAATACGCGTTTTTCCGGCACAACACCCGAAGACTGCACGTTGGTTTCCTCTAGCGGCACTCTATTTTTTATCATAGATGGGATTTTCAGCTCAGCTGCCACAATCCAATTCACAGCACTGACAACACCAACGCCAATCATCCCAGCGCCGTCGAATGAGGGGAGCATAGGCTCCCCGATCGCGCTCACTGTCAACACACCCTCACCCGGCCAGGTTGCCTGGGCTGGAACAAGTTTTTACACGGTCAGCGGATTGTCCGTGGGCACGCGTTACACGGTCAGCATCACCGGACTTACAGAAAATGCAAACCTTAAAGTGTTCGGTAGCGACAGCACGTTTACGACGCCGGCGAGCTGTTTGACTGATAATACTTTCTTAGGGGGAACAACACCCGAGGATTGCACGTTGATTGCATCGAGTAGCGCCTTATATTTTTCCGTTGCTGCTGATACAACGAGTGCCGGCGTCGCGTATATCAATCTCATCGAACCGGATCCTTAAAGCCACAAATACTCACACGTACCACCACCTCCATAGATTAAATCATGCTCCATCAACGAATACATTACCACATGCCATACTTCTCTCCTATAAAACTAATTAGACACGGGTAACCTTTTTCTGTTAAGTGCCGGTATATTTCATGTTCACACGGCCCTGTTGCATATATAAATTGCAAACTCTAGGCCTTTGCTTTCAAACATTCTAACAGCGTGCAATTACGCCATGTTGCCTATTTTACTGAAGTACCGAAGTCTTCCACTTGCCTGCCGCCAGACGCCTCTATCGCTACGCCCTAAATTTTTTGTATAAAGTTTTTTGCTGAATTCAGACCTGCGATTGTGATAGAATCATCATTAAATTACCTTTCTTTTGTGGCTTTGGATTTGGACACGAATGCATCAAAATTTAAACCACTGTGACAGCGTGGATTCAAAGGCCCTGCAATTTTTGTTCGTAAGCAGTTCGAATTACCTGACGTCCGTTGAAGTGGAATAGGCATATAATGCAGCCCCGCAAGCCAATAATATAGAATTTTTATAATGTGAGGTAGATATCACAATGAAATTTTGCCAGAAAATGCTTGTATTGTTTTTCTCAGCGTCCATTCTCTTGCCCGCGTGCAGCGGAGGAGGAGGTGGGGGGGGAGGAGGAAACAACGGAACCAATCCGCCTTCCACTGCAAAAGCCATAACCGCCTTCTCATTTACGAGTCCAGCGGCAACGGGGACGATCAATGAGAACGCAAAAACCATTGCGGTTACCGTACCATTTGAAACAGGTGTGAAAGCGTTGATAGCCACTTTCACCACGACCGGCGCAAGCGTTAGCGTAGGCGCTACCGTCCAGGCTACCGGCACGACACCGAATGACTTCACGAATCCGGTGGTCTACGTCGTGACGGCGGCAGACGGCTCGACGGCGACGTATACAGTGACGGTGACGATAGCACCGAGCTCCGCGAAAGTCATTGCAACCTTCTCAATCATCAATCCAGCGGCAACGGGGACGATCGATCAGAACTTGTTGACCATTGCAGTGACCGTACCGTACGGAACGGACGTGACCGCATTGGTAGCCACGTTCACCACTACCGGCGCAAGCGTTAACGTAGGCGCTACCGTCCAGGCTAGCGGCACGACGCCGAACAACTTCACGAACCCCGTGACCTACACAGTAACTGCAGCGGATGGCACGACCGCGGCATATACAGTGACCGTAACAGTCGCACTAAGCACGGCTAAGACCATAACTGCTTTCTCATTCGCCAACCCAGCGGCAACGGGGACGATCGATCAGAACGCAATGACCATTACAGTGACTGTACCGTACGGAACGGACGTGACCGGGCTGATAGCTACATTCACCACAACCGGCGCAAGCGTTAACGTAGGCTCTACCTCTCAGGTGAGTGGCGCGACGCCGGATGATTTTACGAACCCGGTAGGTTATGTCGTGACAGCGTCCGACGGCACTACAGCAACGTATACGGTGACGGTAATTGTTGCACTCAATTCTGCAAAAGCCATAACCGCTTTCTCATTTATGAACTCCGCGGCAACGGGAACGATCGATGAAAACGCAAAAACCATTGCGGTGAACGTACCGTATGGAACTGACGTCACTGGCCTGGTTGCTACGTTCACCGCAACCGGCGCAAGCGTTAACATTGGCGCGACCGTTCAGGTGAGTGGCACGTCTCTGAATAACTTTAAGAACCCTGTGATCTACGTCGTGACGGCGTCTGACGGCTCTACGGCGTCGTATACGGTAACGGTGTCGGTGACGGCAACTGCAGCCCTAGTCACAAATGGACCTGTGTCTGCGGTTGCCGTAGGCGCAGACGGGACGATCTACATCGGCGGTAATTTTTCGCGGGTAGGGCCAGAGACCGGAAGCGGTGTGCCCATCGATGCAGCAAACGGAGAGCTACCGGCGGATTTTCCTGTAGTCACCGGCACTATTAATGCTGTTGCTGCGGACGGGAGCGGCGGTTGGTATATCGGGGGGACGTTTACCTCTGTCGGCGGCAATCCATGCAGCAACATCGCACATGTTCTTTCCAATAACACAGTCGATCACACGTGGAACCCGAACGCGGACGGTACCGTCTCTGCCCTTGCCGTAAGCGGCAGCACGGTCTATGCGGCAGGAAACTTTGCTAACATCGGGGGCCAGCCGATCGCTTGGATCGTGGCGATAGATTCAACCGGCACTGCCATCACCGCCTGGAACCCGAACGCGGACGGTACCGTCTCTGCCCTTGCCGTAAGCGGCAGCACCGTCTACGCGGGGGGAAGCTTTCAGAACATCGGGGGCCAACCTAGAAGTAATATTGCGGCGATTGACTCAACAAGTGGCTTGGCCACCGCTTGGAATCCGAACGTGGTCGGCACCATCTCTGCCCTTACCGTGAGCGGGAGCACGGTCTACTCGGGGGGAAGCTTTACCAGCATCGGGGGTCAAGCTAGAAGTTATATTGGGGCGATTGACATAACAAGTGGCTTGGCCACCGCCTGGAATCCGAGCGCAGACGGCAATGTATCTGCCCTTACCATAAGCGGGAGCACGGCCTACGTGGGGGGGAGCTTTCAGAATATCGGAGGTCAGCCAAGGAATTATATCGCGGCGATTGATACAACAACTGGCACTGCTACCGGCTGGAACCCGAACGCGAACAACACTGTCTCTGCCCTTGCCATGAGCGGGAACACGGTCTACGCGGGGGGAAGCTTCACCAGCATCGGAGGACAAGTGAGGAATTATATCGCGGCGATTGAGACAACAACTGGCACTGCTACCGGCTGGAACCCGAACGCGAACAACACTGTCTCTGCCCTTGCCGTAAGCGGGAACACGGTCTATGCGGGGGGAAGCTTCACCAGCATCGGAGGACAAGTGAGGAATAATATTGCGGCGATTGATTCGACCGGCATCGTCGTCACTGCCTGGGACCCGAACGCTGACAATATCGTCTCTGCCCTCACCGTAAGCGGAAACACGGTCTACGTGGGGGGAAGCTTTCAGAACATCGGGGGCCAGTCGAGTCCTTATATCGCGGCGATTGATTCAAACGGGACTGTCAGCACCGCCTGGACCCCGAACGCAGACGGCACCGTCTCTGCCCTTGCTGTAAGCGGAAGCACGGTCTATGCGGGGGGAAGCTTTCAGAACATCGGGGGCCAGCCGAGTCCTTATATCGCGGCGATTGATTCAAACGGGACTGTCAGCACCGCCTGGACCCCGAACGCAGACGGCACCGTCTCTGCCCTTGCCGTGAGCGGGAGCAGCGTCTACGTAGGTGGAAACTTTGCTAACATCGGGGGCCAGGCGAGCAATTATATCGCGGCAATTGATTCAACAACAGGCCTTGCCACCTCTTGGAATCCGATCGCGGACGGCATCGTCTCTGCCCTTGCCGTAAGCGGGAGCACCGTCTACGCGGGTGGAAGCTTTGGGAACATCGGGGGCCAGGCGAGCAATTATATCGCGGCAATTGATTCAACAACAGGCCTTGCCACATCCTGGAACCCGAACGCGAACAACCCTGTCTCTGCCCTTGCCGTGAGCGGGAACACGGTCTACGCAGGAGGAAGCTTTGACTTCATCGGAAACCAGGTTAGGAATCATATCGCGGCGATTGATGCAACAACCGGCGCTGTCACGGCCTGGAACCCGAACGCGAACAACGCCGTCTCTGCCCTTGCCGTAAGCGGTAGTTCTGTCTACATAGGTGGAAGTTTTACCAGCATTGGGAGTGAGCCACTCAGCTATCTCGCCATATTGAGCCAATAACGAGGGTGAACTTGTTGCCGACAGCGCTACACAATTCCCCGTTTCCAACATGCGATGCGTGGCTGGAGGACAGAATGAAACAATTTTGACGACCTTTAACCCCAATTGTTTTTTTATCGAGATTACATGGGCTTCCCCCTTGGAAGCCCATTTTTTATCTAAATGAAGCGGAAAGCCAAGTGGGTAGCCCATAGTTGCGTGCGTAATCTTGCTTCTCTCCCCCGTTCAGGGAGAGTTAGGAGGGGGATGATTTTGACGTACTCTCACCGCTAAAGCATGTTGGGCTTCTAGCGCAAAATTTTAATAAATTGAAGTACCCTTGGCGTGCTGTTGATTGTTGCTCTGTCTGTCGACGAAGCAATTCCACAACATATGTTTCTATGGAAACTCCGATGCTAGTCGTGCCGTCATAATGGAAAAGATCGAGATCGGTTAGCGACCCACTTCTCATTGAGAAATATGCAAACTCACCCCCCTCCGGATCATACGATCGGAAAGATAAAATCCTTGTGATCTGCCACCCCAAGGAGATTTACTGTCCCCCTCTCCCCATCTAATTAAATCAAGGAGTTAGGTCATGCACAAACGCGTCTTTCTTTAGCAGGACAATAACAGGACGGTAATAACATTACAAGCAGGATCGATGATCGCGAAGGGGACTCGCAAACATTCAGGATTTCCTTCGTCAGAAGGATACGCGGTAACATAGGGCAAGGTTACCGAGGCCCGCGAAATTAGAATAATCTTCTGCGAAATGAAGTAGGTATCAGGGAAGTTGTCGAAATGACAATTTTCAAGCCTAATCGCGACCGACCCCGTGTAAACAGACAGATTGAATATTTTGACGACAGGTACGTTAGAATCTCAAATTGTACTCTTGATACCATGACCTGTTCTTCTAATCCGCATTCAAAATGTTCACTCACGATTTCCATTGCATCCCCAACGGCTTTGCGGTAAGCTTGATTCGGTTTAGAGAGAGATTACATGCCCGAATATGAAGGCGTTGTCATAAGACCTCCTAGCGAGGCCAGCAGTCTGATCCTCCAGTACACCATCGGGTGTTCCCATAACCAGTGCATATTCTGTCCAGCGTACAAACAGAAACGTTTTCACATCCGCAGCCTCGCAGAGATGGAGCAGGACATCCGCGGCTGCCTGCCGGCCTATGCTGATACGCGGCGGATATTCATTGCGGACGGTGACGCACTCACTGCCCCCTTTTCTGACTTGCTCTCTCTCTTCTTGCTCCTGCGTTCCTCGTTGCCCAGGCTCCAGCGGATCGGCATGTACGCAAATGCAAAAAACATTTTGGGAAAATCTGTAGAGGAACTGAAGCAGCTCCGGGAGGCTGGGCTCGGTATTCTCTACCTAGGCGTTGAGAGCGGGGACAACAAACTGCTCGAATGGATGAATAAGGGTGTGACGGCTGCAGAAATAACCGAGGCTGGCCGACGCGTGAGCATTGCAGGCATCAAGCTCTCTGTCACGGTCCTGCTCGGTATCAGTGGGGCCGACAGAAGCATGGAACATGCCCGGTTGACCGGAAAGCTACTTTCCTCCCTTGACCCCGATTTTGTGGGCGCCCTCACGACAATGGTCGTGAAAGGAACACCGCTGTATGATCTGCAGCAGCAGGGCAAGTTCACGCTTCCCTCCGCCTTTGATATCCTCGCAGAACTCGCTGAGATGCTTGCGCACACCGAGATGACTCGCGGTCTTTTCTTCGCGAATCATGCTTCAAACTATCTTCCCGTCCGGGTTCGCATGCCCTTGGAGCGCGACAAGGCTGTTGAAATAATCAGGACGTTCGTGCGGGATGGAAATACATTATTTCTGAAACCGGAGGGAATGAGGAGGTTGTAATACCCATGTAAAATATGCATCAGCGACGAGAAAATGCACCGCTTCAAGCGCTGGATTGAAGGAAAAGTTAAAGGTGTTTAATGCATGCATTTCAAGACCAAACACAAAATACTCATAAATCCATTCCTCGGTATGCCTTCCGCTCGCATCGGTCTATTAATCATCGACAGCGATGGGATATTTTAAGGATGTTCTTCAGGTACATAATATATATCCTGATTACAGCAACAAAAGCAACGTCACCAACATCCGAAACGGGTGCAACAGCCAACCCATATAAACGCTGGATGATCCTAATTACTCGGAATATCACGCATCTACACTGACCACAGGAGTCCGCCGATCAGTATTGACTTTTCAGGGAATCGCGCTTTAGAGCGCCATCTTCTAGAGTTTGATGCTTGTATCATATGCGGCATCCTTATCGTGCTATACTTTAGAAAAAGGCCCTGCACACCAGGGTGCATGGAGGTTAAGATGAAAACCATAGCTTTGCTGATTATCTTCATTCTCGCAGCTTTCACCTTGGCAGGGTGTCTTTATACTCACATTACTATCCCTTTAAGCACCGAGCTCAACAATACGGAATTGGGTCATAAACAAGGTGAGTCCTCGACTTACTCGGCCATATGGTTATTTGCCTGGGGTAACGGCGGCGCCGCCTCTGCCGCGAAGAACGGTGGGATCACGGTCATGACGCACATGGACAGGGCAGTATTCAGTATTTTGTTCGGTATCTATACACATACTACAACAATCGTCTACGGCGACTGATGAAGGTGCCGAATGAAAACTATCAGTCGAAAAATTGTCCTCCTATCGCTGTCTCTGATCCTTGCTGGATGTGCAAACGGAGTATTGTTCAATAGCGGACTCTACTCGCATATCGTGCAACCGCTTACTATAAATCCGAATCCCACCGAAGTCAGAAACAGCATGAAACAGGCGCGCGGATACGTTAACCAGATTCAGTATCAGGTTTTCTCGGTTCGCATAGGCAAAAACGGCATCGGCCAAGTTGCCAAGGAGCACGGCCTCAAGACAGTCTATTTTGCCGATATTGAAAGTTGGAGCGCGGTCTTCGGTCTGTGGCAGATGGACGTTGTGCACATATACGGCAGATAACTTCTGCTGGTACCCGAATCAAGTTGGCGTGAGACTCACGCCCCTCCCTCTCATACCACAAGAGATGTCGTTCGGCATACAGCGGTTCATGCTAAGTTTGTTAAGCATTTCTACTCTGTAAGAAAGTTTGGCTAGATCTTTTGCTCCCGGTTAGCAAGGACTCGACTATCTGATTCAAGGGGGTGAAAATCCAACGTAGACTTCAGATGTTTAGCCCGTATTAAGCAGTCTACATTCTGTCAGGTTTGTGAGGTAGGATGAAGAATATCTCTTTACTCGTTCTCGTGCTTATTAGCGGCTCCGCCAGGAATACGTCATCGACAAAAACATTGGCCCAGCGAGAAACTTCTTCCGGATGACAAACACATCATGGAGTTTACCGGAGGGCAACATGTGTTGATTCAGTATTGTTTTCCCGGTAGGAATCAAGCGACGCTATATGTTTTTTAGTCCCTTGCCGTAAGACATGCCATTAGGTAGCCTGGTATTGCTCTATTATAGACAGTCAGGTTTTTAGGCTGAAGTTGTTGTTATGACATGAATGTTGGAAATTAATGCCATATAATATATTACACTTTTGTTCACTTTGTCAAATAATGGGGGAATTTAAAGCCAACCAATTTATCCCACAATCAATACACCGTTTGGATGGGGTGTTTTTGGCAAGAGTGATAAAAAAAGACGGGCAGCAACCGGCTGCTCGTCTACCATATAACACAAGACTGTATTCTATCAAGAACTTTTTTTATCCAGTTAAGTTGCGATGGTACTTCTGCTTATATCATCAATTATTGTATCCGTCTTATCGTATTATTAAATGCATCTGCCGCATAGAGGTTTATGCCGTCCGTCGTTATGCCAGCGGGGTAATTAAATTTTGCAGCAGCGCCTGTGCCATCTGTAGAGCCTGAGACTCCAGCTGTTCCAGCAAGCGTGGTCACCTGACTTGTTGCGATTACGATTTTCCGGATGGTATAGTTCTCACTATCTGCCACGTAGAGATTTGTTCCGTCCGTAGTAATACCAAATGGTTCTGCAAAACCCGCAGCAGTGCCTATGCCGTCTCTGGATCCCATACTCGCTGTTCCTGCAAGCGTGGTCACTTGACCTGTTGCGATTACGATTTTCCGAATGGCATTGTTCCCACTATCCGCCACGTAGAGATTAGCTCCGTCCGTAGTGATACCTGTGGGATTAGCAAGTCTCGCTGCAGCGCCTGTGCCATCTATGAAGCCCGGTACTCCTGCTGTGCCCGCAAGGGTGGTCACTAGCTCGGTTGCGATCACGATCTTCCGAATAGTACTGTTATTCGTATCTGCTACATAGAGGCTTGTGCCGTCGGTGGTGATGCCACTGGGCACCGCAAAACTTGCCGATGAGCCTATACCGTCTGTGGAACCAAAAGCTCCTGCTATGCCTGCAAGTGTGGTCACTTTACCGGTTGCAATCACGATCTGCCGAATAGTACTGTTATTCGTATCTGCTACATAGAGGCTTGTGCCGTCGGTAGTGATGCCAAATGGATCATTAAAGCTCGCCGCAGCTCCGATTCCGTCTGAGGAGCCCGGTGCTCCTGCTGTGCCTGCAAGCGTGTTCACTTGCCCTGTTCCGATCACAATTTTCCGAATGGTATTGTTCCTACTATCCACCACATAGAGGTTTGTGCCGTCAGTAGTGATGCAATGGGGCGAATTAAAACTCGCCGCAGCACCCGTGCCGTCTGCGGAGCCCATACTCGCTGTTCCTGCAAACGTGGTCACTTGCCCAGTTAAGATCACGACCTCCCTGATTGAATTGTTACTCGTATCCACCACGTAGAGGTTTGAGCCATACGTAATGATGCCATGAGGTGAATTAAATCTCGCAGCAGCGCCTGTGCTGTCTATGAAGCCCGATATTCCTGCTGTGCCTGCAAGAGTGGTCACTTGCCCGGTTGCAATCACAATCTGACGGATAGTATTGTTATTCGTATCCGTTACGTAGAGGTTTGTGTTATCAGTTGTGATGCCACTCGGCACTGTAAATCTCGCAGCTACGCCTATACCGTCTGTGGAGCCTAAAACTCCCGCCGTGCCCGCAAAAGTGGTCACTTGCCCGCTTGCGATCACAATCTGACGGATGGTATTATTCGCAGTATCCGCCACGTAGAGACTTGTATTGCTCATGGTGATGCCCGTAGGATAATTAAATCGCGCCGACGTGCCCTGGCTGTCCGTGGATCCCAGTGCCCCTGCCGTTCCTGCAAATGTTGTCACTTGCCCTGTCGCTATCACGATCATCCGGATGGTATAGTTCCCGCTATCCACCACGTAGAGGTTTGTGCCGTCCGTAGTAATACCATGAGGCGTGGCAAAACTCGCGGCAGAGCCAATGCCATCTGTGGAGCCTGAAACGCCCGCTGTACCTGCAAGCGTTATCACTTGCCCTGTTGCGATCACGATCTTCCGGATAGTATTGTTATTCGTATCAGCCACGTAGAGGTTTGGACCATCGGTGGTGATTCCAGTGGGTCCACTAAAGTTCGCCGTATTGCCCGTACCATCTGTGAAACCCGGTACTCCCACTGCGCCTGCAAGTGTGGTCGCTAGCCCTGTTGCGATCACAATCTGACGGATGGTATTATTCGCAGTATCCGCCACGTATAGGTTCGTGCCATCCGTAGTGATGCCATAGGGATTATTAAATCTCGCGGCAACACCAATTCCGTTGATGGAACCAGGGGCCACGCCAGCAAAGGTGGAAACATTTTCTGCAAGGCTGAGCACACTGCCCTGCACGGCCCCGCCCATAAGGTTAGGATTATTCCCTGAAGACGAGCTGCTGGATGAGCTGCTCGATGAGCTGCTACTGCTTGAGTTGTCACTACCACCTCGGCTGCAGCTCGCCAGTATTAATGCGGATATGGCGAGTACCACAAATTTTCTCGTCCACTGCCTTATACCATTCATTACTCTATTCCTCCTTGGTTTATTAAGCTGTGCGAGTTGGCTTACGCCTGGAGAACTTATGATTACCCAAAACCTGCTATTTTCTTGGTTCAAGATACCTTTAAGTCCTTGAATTTGTCAAATTTTACTTTTTGCTCTTATCGATGGACTTCGGCAATCTTATGAGGTTATCCCGACTGCCTGACGTTTGTCATGGTGAGATTAATATCGGATATTTTTAGTTTCATCGATCGTATCTCGCGACTTTTACTCTTGTTCGTTATAAAGAAAATTCCTTTATCACCCTTGTCAGAAAGCCTCTTTTTTAAGGGCGGCAAACTATCCGGAGCATAGCGGGGGGCTTAATCGTCTCTACTTAAACTGAAACTGTGGGTTTTAAACCCGTGAAAATTCATTAAGTATTCAAATTGTTGATTAACCGCTCATAGTAAGCATCAGTATAATAAATCGAGCAGGTTTAAATTACAATAAATAGACGGATAATCTAAGCTTCTTTGATTTCCTCCTGAAGAGACAAGGTTATACGGCATAGAAGGATAAGAAACTGCTTTCACACATTCTTTACGCTAAAAGCAATTCATATGATGCAAACGCCTTACGTCGCAGTGTGACCACTAATCCCCTCGACTATTTGGATGGTCCTGACATATCCATTTTGTTAAGCTTTTCAAACATAACCAATTATTCTGTAAATCTGACAATGTCCTGAATATTCACGTCCTATCTCACCGAAATGATTTGAAATCACTACTGGAGTTATTATGCCTGATTTCAAAGTAGTAATCAACTGCGAGATCTTCGCTATAATATCCTTATATTTCAAAAGATTATACTTCTGCGTAGTTCCGCCAACGATAAGGAAGTGGAAGAAAACTTGGCAACGCATAACTCTGACCACTCCCCATAGTTAAAACTAGGGGGTTCTGACGGCAATACCGACAGTCTCTCTGGCAACAACGCAAACATTGCCAGCCTCGACTGCCGTTGATCCATCTTTGACCGGCGAGCTGCTCTGTCTCCGGTCTGCGCTTGTACTTACCTTCGTTGCTCGCGCGAGACCGAAGCTGGCCGGATGAATCCGACCCATCGCCGCTTCTTGCTGCACCCTCAGCACCGCCCGTTCCAGGAGCAGGTTTGCACCCGGCCAGGTTACTAGAGCCTGGCGCGTGTTGAGGACATCGTTCGAAACGTACTTTGCGAGAAATGCGGAATACAGATCGCGCTGCGCATCCACACCACATGCGCAAACGTGTTGCCGCTGCGAGAGGGGCTTCTAGACGAAAAAAACACACGAAAAGGATCGCTTTCAGTATTCGGCAGATGCTTCCTGACGCGCTGCATCATGAATGTCGTAATACAGTGATAGAAAAATTTAGATTCAAGCTTTCTCCCGATACAATACTAAACAACATCACCAAGCAGCACTCCTGATGGTGCAAAGGAAAAGAGTCCAAAAAGTCGAACAAGTGTAGCCGTGCCATTATGCCGACAGCTGTCAAAAAGCTCTCCGACAAAGATCATTGATACACAAAGTAGTCAATATCCCCATGAACGATTAGTCTCAACAAAGCAGATAAGTAGATCGAGTAAGTGATGATTCACTCTGCTTAAAATTTAAATTTCATTTTATATTGCATTGAAGCAAAGGTATTAGGACGTATAATGTCCAGGATGTAATAGTAGGGGCACATTGGGATGAAATGCTTCACAGTGGTCATACGGGATGCGATATGAGGGCTTTGTGAAAAATTATTTTAATTATTTCTTATTCTCATCTTTTTGTTCTATAGAATCGGAAGTGTCTTTTGGATCGTCTTTCTGGGATAGGGCTTTCTTAAATGACTTTATACTTTTCCCAAGGCCTTCTCCAATTTCCGGCAGTTTCCCAGGGCCAAATATGATGAGAACAATAAAAAGTATCAGGAGCAAATGCATCGGCTTAAAAAGTCCTTCAAACATAGTAACTACCCCCTTGTGTCCTTTCTTGATCGTCAAAATATTTTTCAAGAATGGTTAAGTTTAATTAAAGAAATATTGTATATATCTTAAGCTTCTTCGCACTGTATGTCAACGGATTATTGGCACCTGAATAAGCGATCCTCCATGGAAGGATTCTCCGAAATCACTGGCAAATTTGCCGGATTGGATGGGGAAATTATAATCCATGCTCCCAAATAGCAATTTTGCTTTACGTTTAAACTGTACCGATAATTTTCTCATATTCAGCAACAACCTCTTGGTTCTGATTTCTAATATCGGCAGCGAACATGAAGAACTTGCCACGCTTTCCGTTTAGTCTGACTTCGGCAATAAGCTGGTCACCGGGGACGACGTTCTTTTTATATCTAACGATCTTCTGAACAACATGAGGATCCGTCTTCAATCCTTGAATCGCGATCGGTATGAGTGCAGCAGCTACAAGGCACACAAATTCATCTTGCGCGTATCCTGGGTAAGTAGGCGCTTGTGGGAAATGACCTTCCAAATCTGGATCATCCATCCAGATCTCTTTGAGCCCGATCAGCAAGTTAGGAACGCCGGAATTGTAAAACACCCCGTCGATTTTCCTGAGTGCGGCTCCTCTATGCGGCAACAAGGTTTCAAGACTTTTTCTGTTGAAACATTCAAATGCTGACATTGCTCGTCTCCTATTCTTCGTGACTGCTGAACATTATCAGCGAATTGGCGTTCCACTCCGGTTTGGGCATTTTAACCAAGTTTGAAAGCCAAGAATCAATATGAATTTATTTAGTTTGGCACAGAACATTTCACACAATTCACAATATTGTGTGGAATATATACCTGATTTCATTCTATGTCAACGTAGTCAAATTGGAATTTACAGGGCAAACGCCAACGAATTAAAAATAATTTTTCGAATTTCAAGGAGTGATCATTATACAACTTCAGCAGGGACATGGCCCAACAAAGTACAATAGATATTCAATATTCTCCTCCTCAATCCGAATAAATACCTCTGTGAGGAGCAAGGTGACAATCAAACACAAACAGCATGCCAAATAGCTATGAGTATATCCCCGTCGAATCGAAACAGTTACAGACTACCTCTTGAAAGAAGAGTAAGCTCGTAATAACTACGACGCCATTTGAATGCCAACGCAAATATAGTTCCTAATAATAGCCAAAAGTTCACCTAAAATGTGGCGCGATGACTTACTGCCTCCAACTCCATGCATATCCCACGTAAAACAGATTCGAATCCACACCTGGGTTCTGTCGGGCGGTGTACCCATTTGAAATGTGATGATACTTGTAACCGAGGCAAATAGACTGATCCTCTTGATACCAGATCTCGATCCCAGCACCTAACCCTAATTCAAAGTTGAATTTCGAAGAATCTGCCACAGGCACTTGATCTTCGAAATATAGGACTCCGGCTGTCCCATTGACGTAAGGTTGCAACATGCATCCTCGTCGAAGGTTCAGCTGTAACCCGACTGGAGAAAAGCCGGCGCCATAGATAGTCTGTCTGCTACCGGACAAATCTACCGGATGGCCGTTCACTGAACCTTGCTGAGGCTTTTTGATGAATGCCACAGGAACGATTTCAGCGGTGTATTTCAGCGCCCAGTTATCTTCCGTTTTTAGTACGCGTGCATATTGTACGACATATTCAGAGAAAGGGCGGTTGATAGTTCGTCCAACCAGCGTGGGATTGCCCGAAGAATATCCCGCCCAAATCCCTAGTTGACTAGTGCCCAGTTCGAGCGACCTGCCTGGATTCCCCGGCACGGCCACTCCCTGCGTGTTGGTAGAAACTGAATCCTGCGCTATGGCCACGTGGGCAATAATTAGCAAGCAGAGGAGCGTAATTAGATGTTTGTGGACTGCAGAACCCATTAGTAAACTGCTATTTAATTTTAAAGTCATACAAGCCTCACTAGGTACCATTCGATCTTAAATTTGCAAGATATTCGCCTGTCCAAGGCTTCTGTAAAATGCATTGATCAAATTTCTCCTAACCCACCTACAACCGAATCGACTACTATCTTTTCGGCCACGACAAGAATCTTTTCCGATGCTTGCTCTATAACGTCATCTGATGTTTTTGCTTTGCTCGTGTGAATGCTCCCGCAACCAAAAAAAAATCTATTGGTTGGGGCTTTCGATAAGGCAGTTTCGTGCGGATACCTGCGCTGCTAGATGACCCTTTGGAAGACGCAGTGTCACTTGCTGCACCGAGTTGGGGCGCAACAAAAGGTAATTACCGATAGTATCCACGGCGTACTCATCAGCATGCTCTTTGACGTTACAGCGTGGAAAGCAAAATATTTCTCCTTGTCACATGTTGGCGTCGACCAGGGGATGGACCGTACAGGCAGTAGAAGTATAAAAGATCGGGTTAGTCATTAAACAATACTGGAATTATGAGCTGTTAGCAACCCCTTTCTTCAACGGCCGATTTCTGTTATACTACACTTGAAGAAGAAACGCCGAAAGAACTACTCTACGTTAGAAGCAAAAGATTTTACTACAGGCTGCCTGACGATAATACTATGCATAATTTTAATTCCACTCTTGTTTCTAATCTTTAAGTTGACGCTTGTTCTTGCTATCTTACTTGCAATATTTTTAGGCATTATATTAGGGATAACTATTTTAGGTAGACTAGTGCGACTCTTGATTGCAAGGAAATGACTGTGAAAACAAAACTCATTCTGATTCTGTTTATATGCCGAGTTATCCCAGCACTTTCAAGTACTCCCACCGCTAAATCATGTGTAGTTTCTGCGCCGTTTCCTTAAGGAGAAACATCGGTCAAACTTTTATATGCAATAACGGCAACCCAAGTCTCTGCCGCTTATTCTCCCCATTAAACAGTGCGTTTTTTCGTTGAGGCACATCTCCGCGTTCCCCTTCATGCTGCGCCTGCAATTTCGTAGGTAAACTTGCACCATGTTGAATAGTATGTTTCCCATACTTTTCAGAAATCCTGTCAATGCTTGCATATATTTTCGACATTTTCTCAATTTTTGTAATATCATCAAACAATGTGTACTGTATTCCGTTCTCTGCTACCATCCCCGATAGCACCACGCCCGTCTGACGATACAAGGCTTTGGCGTTAAAGATTTGCTGGAATCCTTTTCGCAATAGTTCAAATAACTCGATTGGGTAGGCACTCGGCTTGCTCAATTTAATTTCGACGCCGCTGCTCGTAAAGTCCTGTTGCCTCAGAAAAATGATAAGACGTGTGGCAACTAATCGATATTTCCGTGCCTTGATGCAGGCATTCTCAAGGTTCTTTGATAGCTGTGCAAAGACAAAGATTTCGTCCATTGATGCAGGGGTGAAGGTCTTTGCCTTGCTGATAGACTGATAACTGTTCTTGGTTTCCGTGGTAACGGGATAGATGCTCCTACCATTTAACTCATGCCATATCTCATGGTAGGGCTTCGAAAGATATCTGCTTATCCATCCTTCTTCCCTTTTGGCAAACTGTAGAGCTGTCAGTATACCATGTTTCTTTAGGAACGCCGATGTGTTCGCTCCTATTCCCCAAACTTTCTCAACAGGGAGTTTGTCTAAGAACAGGTGAATTTCCCTGCCCGGAATGATTGTAAGTCCGTTCGGCTTCTTGTGTTTTGAACCTATCTTAGCAAGAACCTTAGATAAGCTAACTCCTGCGGATACGGTGATACCCAGTTCAGTTTCGATTGCCTTCCTCATCTTCTCCGCAATAGATTCATAGGATCCGTGAAAGCTTCTTCTGAGTCCTGTCAAGTCCACAAAAGCCTCATCAATCGAGTATTCTTCTACATCAGGAGAGAACCGTCTCAGTATCTCAAACATACGGATAGAAAAGAGGCTGTACGTCTCATAATCAGATGGGAGTATGATAGCATCAGGGCAGACCTTCTTTACTTCAAACAAGCGCATTCCCCTTTGAACGCCTCTCGCCTTTGCCTCATAACTCGCAGCCGCAACAATTCCCCGTTCCTTGCCCGTTATCACTGGCTTTCCCTTTAGTTCAGGGTGAATCGCCTGCTCACAAGATGCAAAAAAGGCATCGGCATCAAGATGAAGAATGGCTTGTGGAAATGAGAAAATGTTGATCGGCTGATTATCCATGACTGGCACCTATCCTACGAGGAGGATTAAAGCGGAATCGGGTGATAGTACGAATTTTTATAGAAAACCATTACTACCTATAAAACCCCTTTGGGCTGTGCCAGCGGTCCTGCAAAATAAGGATTCGACGACAGTAAGCCCGGAGCCATTCTATGGTGGTGTGTACTACGCTCCATATTTGACAGGAATCTTTCGGTCATGATATGAAGTACTGATTTCGTGCTTTTGTAAACGTTGATGACCGTATCAGAACTTCTGGCACGGTGATTACGAGCTCCGCTTACATCAGCATGAAATTCTGCGTTACAACATTTGCATGGAAATTGCGATTGAGTAATTCTATTGCCTTTATCCACATAGCCGCATACAGAACATTCCTGAGATGAATAGAATGGTTAGTTTCAGTGATCTTTATGCCAAAAGTCGACTTTAGAGATTCAAGCTTGGTGTTGACTATGGATTTCCAAATCTCGATATAAGCTGGTTCATTCGTTTTGAAAGCTCGGGGCTTCTGAATTCAAGGCGCTCTACAGTGAGTTCCACAGGTTTGTGAATGTCAACGGCGCGGTTCAATACCCGGTTAATCTAGTTTTTCATGAATTCTCGGAGATTGACGACTAAATTATCGTAGCGTGGTGACCGGATTCTTATCCCTTGCCGCTGCCCATTCTGCGCCAATGACGTAATGAGAGCATCATATTTTTTAAAAAGGTTCTGCCAAAAAGATCGCCTTTATTACTTGCGAAGAGCGTAGCAAAACCCAGATCAAGAGACAGCTTGGATGTTTCAGGTAAGTAATCCTTATTTGCCGGTACATCCTTAACGAATGAAAAAGAGACTTCTGCCTCAGAAACATTGACTTATACGAATTTCTTTACCGTTCCTGGAATATTTTCATAATAGTTGTTACTGTTAATCGGGATATAGACAGGCTTTCTCTTTTCCAGTGTAGAGAACCGGACCCAATGGTCGAAATGCTTTGCTTGTTCTGGGGTCTTATCGGATACCAACGCTACTTTACTATCAAGCGTCATATTGATATGCAGCATAGAGGGCTTTCTGTGTTTCGATAGGATGTGTTTAAAAATTCCCCGAGCAAGTTTTAACGTATCAGCATCACTAATATATTAATTGAAGATTATTGATACTTCCTGACTACGGCGGTGACTACACCGGCGATCTTGAGTTCGTTTATAGGCTTGATGGGCTGATACTTGGGATTGGCGGCGATGAGGGTAACATTGTCTCCACGCTTGCGGAGATACTTCATTGTCCATTCACCGTCAACCTGTGCAATAACGATGTCCCCGCTCTTTGGAGTCAATCCCTTATCAACGATTACCATGTCCCCCTGCATAATTCCCGCTCCTGTCATCGAATCTCCGTTGACTTTCAGGAGAAAGGTAGCTTCTCGGTTCTGAATCAGTAAATCATCGAGTGAAAGGTTATCTACAAGTTCTTCCTCAGCAGGACTAGGGAACCCTGCTTCAACTGTGCCGAGCACCTTTACCGGCATGGCCATCGATTTAGGAACCAGTTTGCCTGTCTTGTCCCTGATAACTACATTAAGCTTTTCCAGTTTCTCTACTAGTCTGGACACAGCATTCTTCGAGCTGAACCCCAGCAAATTGCCAATCTCGGCATAACTTGGCATCCTGCCGTTCTTTCGGTAAAACAGCTCAATCTCACGGATGCGGCTCTGAAGCTCTACCTTGTCAGTAATTCTGGGCATGGGATTATTATAAGTGAACGATAGTTCACTTGTCAAGCCCAATCTTAGGAATAGTTCCCGTGGTATAATCGATTCATGTGCGGAAGATTTGACATACATGCTGCTATTGAGCTTATTGCCCAAATATTTCAGATAGACGAAATATATTTCGACATTAAGCCCAATTATTAATGTTGCACCGGCTCAGAATATTCCAATTGTCGTTAATAACGGGAAGAAGAACTGCCTTATTTCAAGCATTGGGGATTCTTGCCGTCCTGGGAAATCACCGTTGCCTCATCCCTGCCGATGCGTTTTATAAATGGATGAAGGTAGACAAGGTAAAGATACCTACTATACCCGCCTCAAATCAAAGAACCCAATGGGTTTCGCGGGTCTCTATAACAATTGGAAATCACCTGAATGTGAGAAAATCTTTACTTCAACAATCATTACTACCGATGCAAATGAACTCATGACACAAATCCACAATAGAATGCCAGTCATCTTGCACCAAGTTGATATCCTCTCCGGCCTCACGGACGGGGATTCCCGAATCAGGCTCTCCTGCTACTGAGAGCCAATGCTGATTCTGTTTTCGGATGCGGCAGAGATGTTTGCCACGTCCCCGGTTCATGGGCTGATGCTGCTGGCCTGGTATTTCTCCAGGCAAACCGGTTGACCGAAGGCTGTGCCAAACAGCCACTACTCCAGGAGACACCTTTGTGTTCCGGGGGATACTTTTTAAGAATGTTGATTGCTCCGTTCACGTCAGCATGAATTACGGCGCCGCAATGCTTGCAAACGTAGAGGCCACGATGCACACGGCTGGCCTTATCCCTTGTGTTGCATACACAGCAGGTCTGGCTCGTGTAGTGCTCCTTTTCTTCTACAACACGGATGCCTTTGAGTCTGGCTTTGTACGTGAGCATCCTGACGATCCGGTCAAACGGCCATTTATGGAACTGCTGGTTTCCGCTCTTTCCCCAGTCTTTGCCTTCTCTGATGTCCTTCAGGTCCCCCACGATGATCGTGGAGACACCGCGAGCTCCTGCATCGCGGACAAGAGATTTGGTAAAGCTGTGGAGCAGGTGGGAACGCTGACGAGACCGTTTCTGGTTCAACGCACCTGATTTCCGGGACTTGCTGTTGGTCGTCTTTGACTTTTGCATTTCAAAGTACCGCTCGAGAGCGGCCAACTCACCGCCTGGCCAAAGGGATGTGCTTCCATCCGTGCATGCCGTGGCAGCCATATCCTTCATACCAAGATCGGCTGCCATCGTTTCCCTTTCTCCTTTCAATACGGGGAGCGTTATCGTATAGACCAGGTGGACAAACCACATGCCTTTATCATGTACCAGACGGCCTATCTGGACATTGTCCTCGGTAAGACGTGTGCCGTTAGGAAGGCGGAGCTTCAGAAAGAGAAATTGTTTTCCGTAGATGTCCTTCGGGATGCTGAGGCGCACCATGGAGGTACGCTCATTCCACGTGACGGCTCTTTGTTTGAATGTCACCGTTGACAGATCAGTTTTTCGTCTGAAACCAGGGGGGTTGGCTTTCCTATCTCCTTTATTACGGAGTGCAAACCATGATTGATAGGACTGCCGAAGCTCTTCCAGGATTGCCTGAGAGCTCTGGGAGTGCAGCCGGCGATACCAGAGCGGATGCTCTTGTTTAAGAGCAATATCAAGCTCCGGGGTAGGTGAGTATTTTCCCCGTGGCCATCCAGACGTTCCTGGTATGCCACACAGCGGTGTTCCAAAGCTTCGTTGCGGAAAAACCAAGCAGCCCGAGCGATAGAGCAGTGCTGTCGTCCGATACCAATGCTTTACCAACGACAGTCATTGTTTGTACATCGGGCTCTTTTGCTCGATCAGTCATGGTGGTAATTATATCAGGAAGGTGAACAATTGTCAATGTATCGTGAAAATAGCAATTCTTTGTTTTCTTCACAACCAGCGCCTTATATCCCCGGCCTCACGGCCGGGGTCTTACGGCGCATTGAGATAAAATACAAAATAATAAATG
This sequence comes from Nitrospirota bacterium, assembly GCA_963845065.1. Lineage (GTDB taxonomy): Bacteria > Nitrospirota > UBA9217 > UBA9217 > UBA9217 > JAJYKN01. The sequence continues at coordinate 827,403 of CAWJQQ010000009.1, read as the reverse complement.
GAGGCATGACGATCACGTTTTTTTTACAGTATGAGATGTTAGTCCATTTCAGAACGCTATTTTCTTTATTCTTTAAACGCCGCCTGCAGCGCATTGCACGCCGGAGTGAATCCTAGATTACACCCCATTTTATAATCAGCCCGAGCGTTGTCACTCATTCCGTGCCTCTCAAATAACAGACCGCCTTCAAAGTAAGCAGTGGTTCATCGTGATCGCTCGGTTTTAATCTTTGAGCGCCTCATTCATCAAACCTATGTCGTCATACACATTTCCCCGGCTAACATAGGCTTCAATATGCTCGGGATTTGCAGTAAGAGACTTGTCAAACATATTGAGGGATTCCTTAAACCAACCGTGTTTCGCGTAGATACAGCCGAGGTTAAAGTACCCCCGGGTGTTACCAGGGCTCTTTGTCACTACATCCTTCCAAACGCACGCCTCGTCTTGCCAAACGCGGTTCCTCTGAAAGGAAGCTCCTATAAAAAGCAGCAGTATTACAGTCATTAAAGCGATATAAAGACGATGTTGAAACACCCTCGTTCTCCATAGGTTCATGCATCAATCGCTAGGCTTGATGGAATGAAGATTTTTAAATTATCTAAAGCATCAATTAAGAAAAACGATAAATAATTAAAAAAGAAAATGGCTTTCTAGCGATCATGGTACTATTACTTCTTTGCCACTATGACTTTCCTTTCCCGACTCTCCTGAAGTCAATATAGCCGCGTTCCACATCCGTGTGCATAAGCTGAACGCGGACCCTGTAGCCCACATCGATGCCTTCGAAACCGCTCGTCAGCCTTCCTTCTATAGGCGGATCAAGAAGTCGGACCCAGGTACCTTTTTCCGCAGCGCCCGTTACGATGGCATCGAATTGCTCCCCGATCCTGTGCTTCAGCAGCAATGCCGCCGCAGATTTTCTGACCTGTCGTTCGACCTTCTTTGCTGCGTCTTCTTTTTCTGTGCAGTGTTTTGCCAGTGCCGATAGCTCTCCGTTCTTGTACGGCATCTGCTGTTCGGCCAAGGCTGCCTTCAGTAAGCGCTGTGTGATCAGGTCCGGATAGCGGCGGTTCGGGGCCGTGGAGTGGGAATAATCCTGGACCGCAAGTCCAAAGTGACCGCTTGTATCGCCTCCCGATACTTCAAGCACATATTCACCAGCGCCAAGCAGCTTAATGATTGCAAGGGAAAGATCCGGAAATCGGAGCGGATCAGCCTTTTGTGACTGAATGAGGAACGCCTCCAGAGCCTTTGCATCAGGATCCTCGGGAAGCACGTAGCCATGGTCTTTGGCCAGCTCTATAATCCGATCCCACCGCTTCGGTGTTCGGACCACGCGCCGGAACGATGGCAGACCCCTAGCGGAGAGAAAACGTGCCGTCGCGCCATTTGCCGCGATCATAAAGTCCTCGATTATGTCTTTAGCCCTGTTTTTTCGTTCGGCCTGAAAATCTTTGAGTTCATCGGCGTCAAACACCAGCCTTGCCTCCACCGTTTCAAGAGTAAGTGCGCCGTGCTCATGTCTGAGTTGCTTCAGCTGCTGGGCGACGCGGTCCTGGATCCGGAGGTTCTCTTCAAGACCTGGAATGGCGCTGATTCCTGATGTGATTGCACCAATGCCCTCAAGCCAGGCTGCAACGCTGTTGTAGGTCAATTTTGCATGATTTCGGACAATCGCTTCATACACATCGGAACGCAGCAGTGCCCCCTCCGCCCCCACAATCAATTCAATGATCAACGCAAGCCGTTCTGACGAATAGTTGAGAGATGTAAGGTCCGTCGAAAGTTTTTCTGGCAGCATTGGAAAGATCATGGCAGCAGTATATACCGACGTAGTATTCTTGCCTGCGTGTTCGTCGATCGCTGAGTTCTTTTTTACCATAGCGTCTACATCAGCGACTGCGACCAGAACTTTAACGCTTCCATCGGGCATGGCCTCTGCAACAGTCAACTGGTCCAGATCGCGTGAGTCATCGTTGTCGATGGAACACCAGAGTAGTTCTCGCAGATCACGCGTTGCCTTTTCCTTTTTTGTCGCTGGACCATGAAGCTGGTCGAGTTCGGAAATTGCCTGAGAAGAGAAGTCCGGAAGCAGCCCCCGCTCGATCATCGCATGACGAGCGATTCTTTGCAAGAGAACGCGGGATTGTTTATCGTTTGTGTTTGACATAAAAAAAATAGGTGCGTTAAAATTTTAAACTACTTAGTCTTGTATTTTTAAACTTCAAGTATCATGTGAAGTCTACAAGTTCAGCAGGATGCACCGGTCGTAAACTTCAGGAAGAAGCATTGTTACTCTTTGCTAGCACGAATTATTGATGGGCGTTATTATACCACGAATTAGAATGCATACTGAAATCATACACATTATTATTAACTCTCCCGTCACTAAACCGCAAGAGCGATTGTAGTGGATGTTTCATGGTTCACAGATAGATGCGACCTGAAAACATGACTCTTAGCTCGACTTACTTCCATCTCCCCGCGCGTTACTTCGGTCAGTTCCTGCCCTAGCCTACCTACAATTTCCATATTCTACTTGAAGCAGATCCCAAGAAGGCTTAATGAAGATCGCAGGAAGATGCACAGCGATAAATAATGAACCGATTTTCTTATGGCTCTTATCATGATCTTCTTCCTGAAATTTAAATTTACCTCCTTTATCGTCTGCAAGATTGCGGCAAACAAAAAACTATTTACGAATATTATCACAAATATGCAACATGCTGTCCGATCGTAAAACTTTAGGGAGTAAGTTGGGGACAATTTTAAACACGAGTAGAGAATTTTAGGCCATTCTCCTTCTTTTTAACATGTGCATGCCTTACCTTTTTCCTTCTACGTATATCAAACTGTTTCACCTGAAACTTGGATTAAACCTTTTCACATTATCTGTGTCTATACTATGACTTTCGAAATAAGTAAATAAGATTATGCAAAAGCCGGGTGCTGTTCGTCAAAATTATTTTAAGAAGGAGGAAAAAACAATGGTTGGTTTGCAAGCAGTACGGAAGTATGGATATTTTGTCGTTGGGGGTTTATTCTCTTTGGGTTTATTGATTTCAACACAGATTTCACTAGCAAATAATGCTTATGCCGATGAGGGTCACGAACATGGTGATCCCATGTCGCAGTGCAGCAGGCCAGCGCCATTCCACGGGTGTGAAAGAGGGCAGACAGGCATTCACCACGGTAGGCACGGTCATCTATGGCAAGCTTTTAAACAGCTTGATCTTACTGACGCCCAAAAAACCGCTATACACGATATTCGTAGTACCCTGAAGAAGGATATGATCCAGAAGCGAGCCGACATAGAGATCGCAAGAATTGAGCTTCGCGAGTTGCTCCACAAGGACAGCGTGGACATGAGTGCCGTCGAATCGCAAGTAAAAAAGATCGAAGGTTTGAAAACCACCATGATACTTAATGTGATTAAAGCGCGCGAAGAAATTAAAGCAAAGTTAACGCCAGACCAGCGGAAAAAACTGACCGAGCTAATGCATAAATCACATTCAGATCATCATATGAAGCAAGCTGGATAAACATTTATGTATTATAAGACGCCTGTCGGTCTTTAACTGCAACATGTAGATTAACAACCCGCTTAACTCGTTTTCACCTGCCGGGAATTGAAACCAGCAGGTAAGCAGGGAGCGTAACCTAGTTGGAACCAAAACGTAAGACACCCCGTAGCACAAAGCTACGGGGTCTAACTTCCGTGATTAAAAATGTTTTGGATCAGCTTGAAACTGTTTTTTTTAGCAGACATTTGATACGCCATCACGGGCAGAGGAAAGTCAATGTAAAAAAAACGTTACAATTGAATGCCAAATAAATTCAAAACCATAATTTTGTATAATAATTCTGACTGCTTGGTTCCTCCCTTTTTTTACTCTTGAACTCACCTCGTGAAGCGTATATACTCTCCCCGCTATTTTCCAAAATCCTAGCAATGGGAGTACCATGAGGACTGGAAACACCTGCCTGCCTTTATTTTTGAATCTATTGATCAGGAATTGCTTCTGCGTAACGAATACCTGTGGACTGGAAACCGTATATTACGAAATCAACTCAAATACCTTCTCCGGCTTACCGATGGCGAGTGAATGACCTTGGCCAAGATCGTAATTCTCCTGAGGAAAAGGCATTAACCTGGTTCGTAATCATCATCAGGCGGGAGGTTATCGCTTTGATATGTTCATCAAGTATAGCTTATACCTCGCTGGACCCACGATATGTACTTCGGAACAAAGACGCGAGCAATGTCATTGACCGTTTCCATGATGAAAACCCTATAATGAACTAGTCAACGAGTTTGAAGGCATCCGACCCCTGGCAACAGTTGGAGATAGATCATCGAGATTTCAAGTCGATCGTGACCCATAGACCACTGGATCGCGCACAGATTCGCGGCGGCATCGAGCAAGTGGGTCGCGTTGAATAACGCAATATGTTCACGGAAAAGTCACGTTTCTCATTACCCACACCGCGTTTGGCTCTTCTGAGCGCTCCTTGCACCAGGCTGATTGCCAACCGGGGACTTCTCGAACCAATTTTCCATGATCGTACTCTCTTTGTTCAATAAGATTGAACTACACTGGAGATGTATGGTAGCATAGTAATTAATCAGGAAACATCAGACGAAGCAGGGATGGGCACGGAAAGTATGACTTGCTCGTTTGCCGCAGAGCGGCTTGTTTGTATTACACAAAGGGGGTCGCATGAAAACATTTGGTCTCTTTGCACTCATAACGATAATAGTACTTGGCCTATTAATTTTTTTTGCAGCATGTGGAAAAGGAGGTAATAGTAACCTCACAACCACTCAAGGTGCACAGGTTGCTTCAGAAAGCGTAACTTCCGCACTTAACGTTTTAAACACGAATGTTCAACTTTCGAACTTAGCGTCTGCAGGGGGTACGGGTGTTAGTCTGGCCGCACACAGTCTAAAAGAATTTGCTGAGACTAATGTCAAAGCAACGGCAGTGAGCAAATTTGTTGCTCGCTTTAGCCCTGCTCTGAGTAAAGTACAAGCTATTAAGGCATCTGCCACAGGATTTCCCATTGCGTACTCCTGCGCAACTGGGCTGTCAACAACGGCTCCTCAGAATAGCATAAACAGCTTAACTGTGGATTACGACGGCGTTTCAACTTATACACTGACCTATAATGCCTGCTTAGATGGTTCCATGTTATCCAATGGTCAAATGCAAATCTCATCTGGAACGGCAGAAGTCTATACGATCGGATCTTCTGGCAGCCCTTTCACGGTAACTGATTTTGCCTCTGCCACATCAACAACAGCTATCGACATGTACCAAGCCACCATCGACATGTTATTTACAACAAACACGACTTCACCTACGACGGATACGATTGCCGCATCGGGTACAGTTGAGGAATGGAACTATGTCCTTCATACCCATGATTTCGATACTTTGATAAATCTTTCTGCCAACTCGGAATTGACTACTACAACGAACAATATCGCAAGCGATAATGTCGCCACCCTGACCATTAATGGTTCTCAATCGATAACCTTCTATGTGTCCGATACCGATTCGACAGTCAACTACAACAACACGGTAAGCTTTACGAATTTTATAATTTCTTATAAAACGGCCGCTTCAGGAAATAATTATCTAAATATAAACGGAACATTTGACATTGTAACAACTCCGGAAGAGTGTTTTGATGGTACTTTCTCAATTATCACGACTAACAACATACAGTTCGATTCCAACGGCTTAACACAGGCAGGGCTCGTAACGATCAACTCGAACGTGATCGTAACTTTCTTGCCCAATGAGTTAGTAACAGTCTCAATTGCCGGTGCTACCCCACAGACTTTTACGGCAGCTCAATTAGATTCCATATGCGCATTGTAGCTAGATACGGCATCAACCGACAAAGGGGCATCGGCCCACCCCTAGTTGGCCTTTTTTAATTGTATGGCTAATATTTTTCTTAACACTTGTCTTTGGCGCACTGGACAACGACACAGCACTGTGCTTTAGTAGCAAAAAGTTGAAAAACTGGGACTTAAATACACAACTGGGCGGTTCTGCCTGGAGGCTAATTAATCTATGGCATATCTACTCAAACCTTTAAAAGTGCGTTCAATGAACTTAGCAAATCGGCTGGTAATGCCACCGATGGCTACAGCAAAAGCCGAGCCTGACGGGAAAGTAAGCCATGCGCTTCTCGACTATTACGACGAAAAGTCCCGTGGCGGCTATATTTCATTGATTATCATTGAACACAGCTACATAGCTTCTGAAGGAAAGGCAAGTAATAATCAGATTTCTGTTTCGAATGACGTAGTGATCCCTGGTTTGCGGAAATTAGCTGATGTCATTCACCGAAATGGATCAAAGGCTGCAATTCAGATCAACCACGCAGGAAGTGCGGCACTAAAAGAGGTCACCGGAACGACACCCCTGGCGCCTTCAGCAATAGCGAACCCGAGGCGAGGCGACATCCCCCGCGAGATCACTCAGAAGGAAATCGCCGATATGGTGAATGCCTTTAAAGATGCTAGCTGCAGAGTCAGGGACTCAGGCTTTGACGCCGTGGAAATACATTCCGCTCATGGTTACCTTCTCAATCAGTTCTTTTCGCCCCTGACAAACAAACGGACAGACGAATACGGTGGAGATATTTCCAACCGCATTCGTATTCACCTCCAGGTAATCCGGGCAATACGCTCGGCAGTCGGGTCGGATTTCCCAATTCAAATGCGGTTAGGGGCTTCGGATTATACAAAAGGCGGCACTACAATTGAAGACAGCATTATAGCCGCCCAGGCATTTGAAAAGACAGGTGTGGATATAATTCATATTTCAGGTGGATTTGTCGGATATACTCCTCCAGGTCTTATGGGGCAAGGTTATTTTGCTCCCCTCAGCGAGGCCATAAAGCGGACTGCTTCCATTCCCGTGATCCTTACCGGTGGGATTACCGATGTTGAAGCTGCAGAGAAATTATTGGTAGAGAAGAAAGCAGACCTGATTGGAGTAGGAAGAGCTATCCTTCAAGATAGCACATGGGCAGAACGTGCCATTAAAAACCTTCGATCAAAATAGCTCATAATAATTTGAGTGGCTGTATTAATGTATCACTTTGAGTCCCAAGACTTGTTTCCTGAAGTCGTTGAAGCATTCATTCTTCAAAAATATTTCAGATTTCGACTCGAATTTAATAAATCAATGTTCGTTTGTTTATCCTATCGTCATGGATAAATACAGGGTTTGGAGATTGCAAAAGCTTCGATCAATGAATTCGGATTTACTGACGGGAGTAACACATCGCCGATAGACTAACAAGTTGCGATAATTCCATTAACCATGCATTGTTATATCAATAGGTTAAGTCAGTTTTAATTTACCAAACTATCCGCAGAAAGCCCCTGGTTTTAACCATGGGGATGAATGCGGGAACTTTGTTTTCCGGCAATTAGAAGACAAATGTACATCTATGTGGTATATTTAAACAACCAATGCCGAATAAACCTAAAACCCCATCTTTTACCCACGAGTTTCAACTCGTAGCGACTCCAAAGGACAATCGAATGCTCGATGCCCGGCTCGAAGCTGGCCGTTATCTGTACAATGCCTGCCTTGGTGAAGCGATGAAGCGTCTTACTGCCATGCGGCGATCAGAAAAATGGCTCGTGGCGATCACGAAGAAGAAAAGCAAGCTTCGCACCAAGATGTTTAAGACAGCCAGAACCCAGGCTGAATATACTGAATACCACCTTCATAACTACGTCGGTATCCTCCGCAATTCCTGCTGGATCGGAGACCATATTGACAGCCTGACCGCCCAGAAGATAGCATCTCGAGCATATAGCGCCGTCGCTGACTACGAGTTTGGGAAGCATGGCAAACCACGTTTCAAGCGCCATGGCTGGATGTCGTCCCTTGAAGGTAAAAACAACAAATCTGGTATTCGGTGGTGCGATGACCATGTGGAGTGGACTGGCCTTCGTCTCAACTGTGTCTTCGACAAGAAAGACAAGTTTGGCGTTCAGGCTCATGCACTTAGCCATGATGTCAAGTACGTTCGTCTGGTCAAGAAAACTATCCGCGGCAATCCCCGCTGGTTTGCCCAACTTGTGCTTAAAGGCACGGCCAAGATCAAGCGTGAGAACCAGATTGGCACCGAAACCGTTGGCCTTGACATTGGCCCGTCGACAGTTGCCATCGTTGGTGATACCGATGCGTTACTACTCGAATTCTGCCCTGAAGTCGAGATACCGTTTAAACGTATCAAGACCGTCCAGCGCAAAATGGCCAGAAGCCTTCGTGCTACCAACCCGGGCAACTACAACGGAGACAAAACCATCAAAACGGGTAAAAAACAGTGGGTCTTTTCTGCTCAATACCGTGTTCTTAAAGCTAAGCTCGCCGAACTTCAAAGAATCCTTGCTGAAACCAGAAAACGGTCTCATGGCAAGCTCGTGAACAAAGTCCTCACTCTCGGTACCGACATCAAAACCGAGAAACTGTCGTACAAAGCATTTCAGAAACTCTATGGTAAGAGTATTTCGCGACGAGCTCCGGGGATGTTTATGTTGATGCTTCACCACAAAGCCGAAAACGCTGGCGGTAAAGTAACCGAGTTTTCTACCCGGAGCACAAAGCTTTCCCAGACATGCCATTGCGGAACAGTAGCCAAAAAATCATTGTCCCAAAGATGGCATGCCTGCAACTGCGGGGTAAGCACCCAGCGTGATCTCTATTCCGCATTCCTTGCAAAGCATGTTTCTAACGATGTCCTCGACACGCGTCAGGCTGCCAAAGCCTGGCCGGGTGCAAACCTGCTCCTGGAACGGGCGGTGTTGGGGGTGCAGCATGAAGCGGCAAAGGGTCGAATTCATCCAACCAGCTTCGGTATCAAGCACGAGAACACCACGAACCGGAGACAGAGCTGCTCGTCCGTTAAAGGCGGATCAACGACAGTCGAGGCCGACAACGTTCGTATTGTTGCCGGAGAGCCTGTCGGTACAGCCGCTAGAACCCCCTGGCTTTAGACATGGGGAGTGGTCAGGCCGCTAGTTATACAACGAAAAGAGGTTTGTACGACGTGGACATGTTCGAATTCACAATGATAGAACTAGCTGCTATTGCAGGCGGGCTTGTAAACGCGCTGGCCGGCGGCGGTACGCTCATCACCTTCCCAATGCTAACTGCGGTCGGTATCCCACCTGTTGCTGCGAATGTGACCAACACGGTTGCGCTTTGCCCTGGTTATCTCGGCGCGACCCTCGCCCAAATGAAGGACCTGCGCAATCAGAAGAGGACGCTCTTATACCTCCTGCCTACGGGCCTGCTCGGAGGAATTGCAGGTGGCATCCTGCTCTTGCATACGAGTGATAAGACGTTTCAGAAATTGATACCCTACCTTATATTGTTTGCTGTAATTCTGCTGGCCTTTCAGGATCGGTTACGAACTTGGGTCATGGGTCGTAAAAGCAATCCGGGAGGAAAGCATTTGAGCGCGGCATGGGCAATCTTACCCGTGATCCCCGCATCAATTTACGGCGGTTATTTCGGAGCGGGAGTGAGCATCATGGTCTTGGCTGTTATCGGGCTAGTGATCGAAGATTCCCTTAACCGTCTGAACGCCTTGAAACAAGCCATCTCGTTCAGCATTAATATCGCCGCTGCTGTATTCTTCCTTTTCTCCGGTCAGGTTTATTGGCTAGCAGCACTTGCCATGGCGATCGGCGCCCTTGGTGGAGGGACGCTCGGCGGTCGTCTCGCCGGGAGGATAAAACCCATCGTCCTACGAAGGATCGTAATTGCGATAGGCCTTATAGTCGCCTTCGTCTATTTTGTGCGATAAATACATAGATTCTGTCACCACAGGGATTCAATTTCTTTCACTGAGGCATGGCGAAGATATCAGTTCCAAACATCTTTTTGTTTTGGTACGTATGCATCTCATCGTTATATGGCGAGATTGGCAACCGCACTTCCGTGGCAAAAAAGTTCGCTGGTGTTGCCGCTAGGAAAGATAGCTGACCACTTCCGGTGTCTATCGGATTTGATACCGATGCTTGCAGGATAGATTCAACCCATTGTTGCTTGTTGCAACATCCTCGACTTCGCCCTTTCCAGTAACCACACGACCTAAAGAGTCAGGTTTATACTGTCGGGTTTCGCATAGTTTTACCCAACCTACGAAACGTTAATTTTTAAGACCACTTATTCTTACTCTGTCGAAAATAAACGTAGTTGGCTGGATTGAGCCAGGGCAGTGATAAGTTTGACCAAACAATCTGTTAGCTCAGGGTGAATTGGACTTTTAGCCGATTTGATATACACCACTATTTCGAAAGGGAGAGAATCCATGCGCAAAAAGTATTTCAATTACACACCCGAGAAGAAGATTTTGATCCATCTTACGATACCTGGTCAAACGGGTGTCGGCCTCAGGCTTGAGTGTGATAAGTACAAGTTACAGCAGCAGATCTTCTATCCCTGGCAACAGCAATATTTTAAAAACGAATTAGCAGTCTTCACCCGGGACAAATATTCCACAGGGAAAGAACCCGACAAAAAGAGAACAGGCCTTGCTCCCAAATACCCCGAAGTTTGTCTAGTGGCCCCGACGCCACAGAACGCCAGCCGGGCCATGCGTTGTCTATTGCCTGCCTACGGTGGTGACGGAGTAGGGACCCGTCCCCGCAGCGACCGTTGCTGGGCTTATGAGTATGAGCGCCCCATTTGCACCGATCATGTACATCGAGACGTTGCTGCTGACTGCGTTCGCCACGTAGGCGAACCTACCTGAGGGGTCGACTGTGACGGAGTAGGGACCCAACCCCGCCGCGACCATAGGTGTGCTCATGGGATTGAGCACCCCATTCGCGTTGATCGTATACTGCGAGACAGTGCCGTCGTAGTTCGCCACATAAACGTACTTGTCTGAGGGGTCTACCGTGACGGAGGAAGGATCCGTCCCCGCTGCGACCGTGGCCGAGCTCATCGGTGTAAGCGTTCCATTCGCGCCGATTGTATACTGCGAGACAGTGCTGTCTAACAAGTTCGCCACGTAGGCGTACTTGCCCGAAGGGTCGACCGTGACAGAAATGGGAAATGTCCCCGCCGCGACCGTGGCCGGGCTCATGGGTGTGAGAACCCCGTTCGCAGCAATAGTGTACTGCGATACAGTGTTGCTTTCGTTGTTCGCCACGTAGGCGTACTTGTCTGAGGGGTCTACCGTGACGGATGAGGGATCCGTCCCCGCTGCGACCGTGGCCGGGCTCATGAGTGTGAGCACCCCATTCACACCGATTGTGTATTGCGATACAGTATTATCCCCAGAGTTTGCCACGTAGGCGTACTTGTCTGAGGGGTCTACTGTGACGGATGAGGGATTCGTCCCCGCAGCAACCGTGGCCGGGCTCATGGGTATGAGCACCCCATTCACGCCGATTGTGTACTGCGATACAGTATTGTCTCCAAAGTTTGCCACATAAGCATACGTGCCCGAGGGGTCTACCGTGACGGATGAGGGATTCGTCCCCGCCGCGACAGTGGCAGGACTTATGGGTGTGAGCACCCCATTCATGCCGATCATGTACTGCGAGACGTTGTTGTTATCGTAGTTGGCCACATATGCAAAACCAGCGAGCCAATTCGCGTACAAGGTAACATTTGCCGCACCTATCGTGAAATTCTGTCCCTGTGTATAGTTCGCTCCGGCTCCGTTAACCAGCCTGTTCCAGCCCACAAAGGAATAGCCTGTATTTACAAGGTTGCCTGTATTGCCGAGCACGGTGACGGTCTGCCCCGGCACGTAGATGGTCGGATCAATAGGGACGCTGCCGCCGGTATTGTCGTTGCCGTTATAGGTTACAGTAAAAGTACCCGCGATGCTACCTCCTGATCTACCGCATGCCGACAGCATTGCTGCCAGTATTAAAACTACCACTGATGCGCTCACCAATCTCCTCATAATGCAACTCCTTGCAAGAGAATTCGTCATATATTATTAAAGGAATAGATAAATAAATCAGTATAGCTGAAATATAATTATTTATAATCAATCCAAAATAGAAACCTCCTGCTAAGAATGTGTTCATATAGGGAACTCATTTCTTTTAACAGGAGGTTTCGTATGGATAATAAGGTAGATGGTATCAGGCTTGGTGAGTTTTGTCAATTTAAGAAAGAGATTCGCCGTTCTCAGGTGTATCGATTCGTTGGCCTGGGCATTTCCAAGGTTGACATCCACCACAACCTAAAGTCCATAGATTCCAACAGCAACGACTTACACCTTAAGCGTATCAACAAGATTAGCTGCTATATCTCCTTACCGGATAACGAAAAAAAGAGGAGTCAGAGGATAAAAGCTATGATATACTAGCCGCGGTGACTGAGACCAAGCTGGTCTTGCAGACAATCTACCCTGAGCTCGAGCGCCTCTGTAGCAATCTATTCATGCATCATGCTTAAATTTCTAAAGGAGTTCCCCTCGGCAAGCTTGAGCAATTTGGCCCAGACGCATTAATAGCAAAAACCAGAAAGCCGCGCGGCTCAGTGAACGATATCATCAATCTATCCAAAAACTCGGTGGGTATAGTCAGCCTGTCCAAATAAATCTTCCTGCGGGGCAAGATATTGATGCTGCTCCATCTGGAAGACCGGCGAGACGCGCTAATGGCAATGCTCACAGGCTGCTGTAATTCCCTGACGGTGGGATATCTGCAGATCGTAACATCCGTACAAGGCATCAGTAATGAATCCGGGGCCACTTTTCCAGGCGAGGCAGGTAAAAATCGAGAATTACGAGATGCCAAGCACCTGATTGCCCGCAGGAATTGAACCAACGGTATATCACCGTCAAATACGGTGGGAAGAGTAATATCTCGAAACGAGGGTACAAGCATCTTCAACGTGAGATCTGGTTCATGACGGTGAGGCTATCCTCAATAATAACATCCGAGCGTCTTAACAAAAGAAGAAACAATCTGGGTTAGCCTTTAAGAAGTCAGTTGTGGCAACGATGCACAAGCTCATCCGGATCCTTTTGGCCATGCTATCTCATCGACAGCGTTACCCTGCATCATTGGCGAGCACATAGTTGGCTGAAGCATGCATCGTGCATACGTTTAGACTATGTACATATTTCATCTCGTATTCGTGCTATCAATCGCAATAAATTCTTGACTGGCCTCCCGTTTAGCAATAATATGCCATTTGCTATTCTCGCCAGTATGGAAAGCTAAATATCGAGAATCTGCAAAGGCAAAGATATAAAGAACGAAATCACTGGCATAGTGGAATAGATTGGGAAGGATCAGCAAAGTCCTTGTTATCCCTCCGATGATTTCATTGGCACATTAATCGATAAATCAGAAAACCAATGTACCGATTGTGAAAGGTGTTAAAGACGTGTATAAGTTTCTGATTTGACTGTGTACCGGATGGGAATTGACTGGATTCAGTCGAAGAGGATCATGAAGGAGATGCGAATGATGTCAAGTTGGGATAGAATAAGACACTACGCAGGATTACTGATTAGGACATCACCGACAGTGAAGAGGTGTGCCAGCTCTTTAAAAGAGAGGTTGATATGAAGTATGCATTCAGGATGGCAATAGCGATTATATTTCTTGCCGTATCGTTCGCGGCATGCATGGGGCACCGCTCGTCTGGCCCGACGCTGGTTTCAATCAGCGTTACGCCGGTACAGCAGACCATCGCATTGGGAATGCCCCAGCAGTTTATCGCAATGGGGACCTACGCGAACGCAACGACCGGTGACGTGACCGCGTCCGTAACGTGGAGTTCTTCCAATACCAGCGTTGCCACGATAAGCAATACATTTAACTTTCAGGGTCGGGTTACCTCAGTAGGGACTGGTTCTACAATAATCACGGCCACGGATTCTGCAACGAATGTAAGCGCTTCGACCGTATTGACAATTTCAGTTTATCCGCACCTGACAGGCGGGGCTGTACAGGGCAGTAAACTCGTCCTCGCAGAAAATCTTTCCACCTTTGCGGGTGTGGCACCAGGTTCCATCGACGCAATCGGCGCTAACGCTCGATTTTGGATGCCCGTAAGCATAACCACGGACAGTACAAATCTCTACGTGGCTGATACCGGGAACAATACCATCCGGCAAATCGCGATCGCAACGGGGCAAGTTACCACCCTTGCAGGCTCACCAGGAGTAACAGGTTCCACGGACGGCATAGGCGCAGCGGCGAGCTTTTCTGGGCCCATTGGCATCATCACGTACGGGGCAAACCTCTACATAGCGGATGCTGGGAACAATACCATCCGACAAATCGTGATCGCAACAGGGCAAGTTACCACCCTCGCAGGCACAGCAGGAGTAGCGGGTTCCACGGATGGCATAGGCTCGACGGCGAGCTTTAATTCTCCATCAGGAATCACCACGGACGGGACAAACCTCTACGTGGCGGATGCTGGGAACAATACCGTCCGGCAGATCGTGATCGCAACAGGCCAAGTTACGACCCTTGCAGGTGCAGCAGGAGTAGTTGGTTCCATTAACGGCACAGGTCTTTCGGCTAGTTTTAATTCCCCTGAAGGCATCACCACGGATGGTAAAAACCTCTACGTGACAGATATGTATAACGATACGATCCGCCAGATTGTGATTGCGACTGGGCAAGTGACCATCCTTGCAGGCACAGGACAAACACCAGGTTCTACGGACGGGACAGGCGCTGCAGCAGGATTTCAAAATCCCAAGGGCATCACCACGAACGGCACAAACCTCTACGTGACGGATACATATAACGATACGATCCGCCAAATTGTGATCGCAACGGGCCAAGTAACCACCCTTGCGGGTACAGCAGAGGCAGCAGGTTCCACGGACGGCACTGGCGCTACAGCGAAATTTAATTGGCCTGAAGGCATAACCACGGATGGCACATATCTCTACGTAACGGATACTGGGAACGATACCATCCGGAAGATTTTAATTACAACAGGACAAGTGACCACACTTGCAGGAGCTGCGAATATAGGCTCCACGGATGGCATAGGTACATCGGCAAACTTTTGGAATCCCGTGGGCATCGCCACGGATGGCACGAACCTCTACGTGGCGGATGCCAGTAACGATACTGTCCGGCAGATCGTGATCGCAACAGGGAAAGTGACCTCCCTTGCAGGCACAGTAGAAACAGTGGGTTCCACGGACGGCGCAGGCACTGTGGCAAGCTTTTATGAGCCCAATGGCATCACCACGGACGGAACAAACCTCTACGTGACGGATTCTGGGAATAATACCATCCGGCAGATCGTAATCTCAACGGGAACGGTGAGCACACTTGCGGGCACAGCAGGAGTACAGGGCTCCGGGGACTACACTGGCGCTGCGGCAAGTTTTTGGAGTCCCCTGGGCATCACTACGGATGGTATAAACCTCTATGTGACGGACAGTGGAAACGATACCATACGGCAGATCGTGATCGCAACTGGGCAAGTGACCACCCTTGCGGGCATAGCAGGCACATCAGGATCGGCGCTTTCCACAGATGGCACAGGTTCTCTGGCGCGATTTTATGGGCCCTATGGCATCACCACGGACGGCGCAAATCTCTACGTGGCGGACAGTGGGAACGATACCATTAGACAAATCGTAATCACAACTGGGCAAGTGACTACCCTTGCAGGCAGACCGGGAATAGCGGGCTTGGCGGATGGCATGGGCTCTGCGGCCAGATTTCAAAATCCCAGGGGCATCACCACAGACGGCACAAACCTTTACGTAACGGATACTGTAAACAATACAATACGGCAAATCGTGATCGCAACAGGGCAAGTTACCACCATTGCAGGCTCAGCAAAAGGCTATACAGATGGCAAAGGCGCTGCGGCAAGATTTAATTGGCCTGAAGGCGTCACTACGGACGGCACAAACCTTTTCGTGTCGGATACAGTAAATAATACGATAAGGCAGGTGCAATAGTTAATGATAACAGCAGAAACATCATAGTTCAGCTTCACTGCCGGTTCAAGCGTCGAGTCCTGAATGTAGGCATGAATATCAGGTTAACTATTTACCAAATCACCCGCAGAAAGCCCCTGGTTTTAACCATGGGGATGAATGCGGGAACTTAACTTCTCGACAATTGCCAGACAAATGTTCATCTCTATTGCCCAACACAGACAACCGAATACTTGATATTCGGCTTGAGGTTGGCCACCATCTGTATAATGCCTGCCTTGGCGAAGCGCTGAAACGTCTTGCTGCGATACGTCGGTCTGAAAAATGGCGCACAGCGATTAAAAAGAAGAAAAGCAAACTTCACGCCAAGATGTTCAGAACAGCCAGAAACCAAGCCAACCATATTAGCACGAGATTAAACATCGGAGTCAAGATCTCCATGTTAAGACGCCTGACACCTTAGCACAGCAAGAAGATATTTGCTCTACAGGGTAGACCCCAGATACCTATTAACTCCTGACAAGGATGTCATCTAAACTCGTGTCCAAGACACGGGTATCCTCGCATATTTTCGTTAATCGAACTTTATCTAACCGGCAGCACTTTAATGGTAATCTCCATGCTCTCCATGATCTCCATGCTCTCCACGATCTCCATGATCATGTTCTACATGATCTCGATGGTCATGGTCCACGGGTACAAAAAAACAACCGCTGGATACGACTAACATAAACCCGATTATCATCAGTCTCATTATTTTCATAATAGTATTGTCATCCTTCTTTTGTTTATTTCCGGTCGTTTCAGTTACCCAACGACTGATGCCGAGGTCCTTGTGGATACACAACTTTGAATAGGTGAACTTCCTCGCTAAGCCACTTACTGATTCGAGTTTCCGTTTGAAAGTTTATTTAGTGAATTATATGAATCCTGCAGATCGGCGATAATCGTGTCGAGGTCGAATTTGTGCCAATCCAACATAGCAGAGTGCAGGTATGACCGAGCATCGCTCAAGATACCGGATCCTTGGGTGCCTTTGACAGGATGATGAAGCTTAACGTTCGCCTTAAGAAGGGCATTGTTCTCCATCAGTAAAAGCAATACAGCTTTCGCTTTTTGCGGCACATAGGGGAAGACGCCCATCTGCGCATTGTGGCATCGCTCGCACACAGCCGCAATCGTTTCGGGCCTTAAAATGCTGGTAACCATCGAGCCGTGACACGTTACGCATTCAGGGCCCTTTCCCTCTGACTCAAGCCTTTTGTAATGGAGGCTCTGAGTGAATTTATAGAATTCAGCCCCGTGACATTTACCACAAGTTGATGGAATATTCTTAAAGTACACCATGCTTCGGGTATCGCTCGAGCCTAACACGCCAGCATGGGCCTCCTTCTGCCCGGAAACGCGGGGGTTACCTCCATGGCATTTGTCGCAAGTCACTCCATGCATCTGGTGTATCGATCCCTTCCAACTGTGGGACCTTACACCTACAAAGCTGCTGACTGGAAGTTGGGAATGGCAAGCGACACAGGAATTCCCTGTCATGTTTTCATTAGCGCCGCTCGCGGCCGAGGAGAGCAGAAATGCGCTACACGCAAGAATGGCGCAAACGAGAACCTGATCAAGTTTTGACATTACCACCTCTCTTTCTGTTGTACCAGCGCAGAAGCGCGTAGCTGATGCTCCACGCTGCCGCCGTCGCGAAGATCGCGGCTACCGTCATTGATTTCGGCGTAATATGAAGGACGTCGATGTACCCAGCAACGACCATCGTGCAGAGGAAAACGATGCCACAGATGCCTAACGAAGTCATGAAGGGCCTATGGAGCGGATTTTCCATATAGTTCTGTGGTACTTTTGAGCGGTCGAGGAAGGGTATCAAGGCATATACAACGAATGTGGATGCGGGAAATATGACGCCACCGATGGTCTCGGGAGTGATCTTCCCTCCCAGGATTGAAAATGACAGGTCACCGGGCACCAACTTCAGGAAACCGTACACGACGAGGAAATACCAGTCAGGCCTCATCACAGGAGTTCCCGGTGACGGAGGGCCATACGTTTCAATCGGGTTCAAAGGGATATATGTCGCCATTATCACGACTACGAACAGCAAGAATAAAAAAAACGAAAGGCTAATGACGACTTGTTCAGGCCAGATCGGTATGCCGATGAGCTTTCTCCCGCCCTGTGCCTCCCTTCGATCCTTGTTAGACCGGGGTTCAGTATGTTTCTGCTTGATCAGAATAAGCATGTGCAAGCCGATAAGGCTGACCAGTACCGCTGGGATTAGCATGACATGCATGAAGAAGAAGCGGGGGACGGTCCCGTCCGAAGGAAAGTCACCTGCAAAGAGTAGCCTAGACATCCATTCCCCCAACCACGGAACTGACTTCGCCATATAATAAGCAATGGAAGTGGCGGTCACGGAGAATTGACTGTAGGGCAGCAAATAACCGGTGAATGCCGCGACCATAGACATCCCCCACAGGCTGAGCCCCACAAGCCAATTGATCTCCCGTGGCTTTCGGTAGGACGCTGTAAAGTATATTCGCAGTAGATGCGCGAGGATGGAGGCGATCATAATCATTGCCGACCAATGGTGGATGCGCCTGATGATCAAGCCCATTGGAAGTAGGTCTATTCTTACGACGCTCGCATAAGCTGCCGGCACCATCGCACCGAAGAGGGAAACCATCGTGGTCGAAGGCTCATAGAGAAATCCGAGGAAAATACCCGTTAATAAAAGGGTAATAAAGGCGAATAACACCGTTTCTCCAAGAAAGAACGTGGGGTGGGTTGGAAATGTCTTGCTCAGAAATCTCTCCTTGAACTTTTTAAGCTCTAGCCTATCATCAAACCATTTGAAGAACATGGTTGTGTCCTCGCCTCTCTTATACCTGCGGCCCGATCGGACCATTAAAATCACTCGTAAAAGCTAGTGTTCCCTCCTGCATCACCTTCACGCCGATCTGTGCGAGCGGTATTGGCGCAGGCCCGCCCAGGACCTTCGCCCCCTGGGCAGGATTAAATATGCTGCCGTGACAATAGCATTCCGTGAAGGAAGTAATGGGTGATTCCTGGTTCTCCATCCAGGAGACGGTGCAGCCGAGATGAGTGCAGATGGCGCTGTAAGCCACGAACCCCTTGTCCGTCAGGGCGATGTCGGTGGGCGGCATAAATGCCATCTCTTCCAATTTAATCAGCTGTACTAGATTTGCTGGGTTCGATGACTTGCCTGTGGGATAGGCAAGTACGGCATCGCCCGGCTTCATCGATGAAACCATGATGGGGGTCCCTGCACTACTTCCCTGAGCATACACAAGAACGTCACCCGGTTTTATGGTCGTTACGTAGCCTGCGCCCTGCTTTTCGGGAGCCAACACTTTGAGCAGTGCAACAAGAGACCCGAAGGCGCCTACGATAGACGCAATAAGCATCCCGAGTGTAAACCTCCTCCGGGTGATGCCTGCCTTGTTCTCGTTACCCTCCCCGCTCCCGCCTACCATAGCAACTCCTCCTCGCGATCCTCGGATACCTCCCTGAAAGTAACAAAATAACGTGCAAAGAGAACGATCTCAATGCCTGCCATAAGGAACTCGAACGCGAGCAGTGTGCCCCAGAGGTAGTCATTACCAAGACCGGATACCATAAAATAGGCGAAAGCGCTGCACGCACCAAGAAGCAAAATTGACAGGATAATGATCGCGATCATGGCGGTCTTTGAATAGGCAGGCCTTTTCTCTTGTATGATCTCAAAACTCATATTATCTCCTCCGTTCCAGCACAATGTACACGAGATAGCCGATGCAGAACAAGACAAGCACCGCTCCGAACGCGACGAATCCAATTTGGAAAGCACCGAGGTCCTCGGGGAATTCGGGGATGAACGGCGGTTCTTTGCCGATCGTTTTTGCCTGGGCTAGTTTGATCCTTATGCCCGATAACGCTTTCACCGTCGACTCGGTCACATCCATCGGGTCGATCTGATCGAACCCCTCGGTATCCTTGTGGCAGCTTTCGCAAACCTTGGGTATTTCGGGCATGGTATTGCGGTGTGCATGATGGCACTTAACGCAGGAGGGCCCGCCTTTCTTCTCAAGATAAGCTTTGCCCATGAGACTTTTTGCATACCGGTCTACGGATGTGCTATGACACCGGCCGCACAGGGCAAACAGTTTCCTTCCTGATGGCTTGCCAACGAAACCCTGAGATATCGACATTGCCCGTGACATTTTCTCCCCAAATTCCTGGCCGGGCAGCTGTTTGATGTTCTGCACATCTACATCCGGATTTCCACCATGACAGAGATCGCAGGTTATGCTATTTTGCTGATGGATCGAACCTTTCCATTCCTTTACGGGTCTGCCAAGATCAGCGTCCATAAATTCGTGGCACAGCACACAGGCCGATGGTTTCAATTTAGCCTGTACACTTGACCCGTACAGTACCAAGACCACAGCCCAGCACAGCGCAAATAAATAGCTTGTTATCGTTCTCCGAAGGGCTCCCGAATTAGTTTGCATCTTTTCCCCTATCGATAAGTTGACTTGCTATGCAAATGTTTTCAGCCAAAAACGGAAGTGGCAGGCAACTATACAAGTGAGATCACCAGATCTTATCCGCAGAAATAACTCGATAATAACTTCTCTTATTAGAGTAGCATGAGAAATCCTAAAGTCAACTACTTGTTCACACCGTTCCCTGTTGGGGCATCACATAAGCTACAGAACGTTGCATACGGACGTTGCCTGATAGAACGCGGAAACATGTTCAGGCCTGACAAATAAAGCAAGTCAGAAGATGCTGGCAAAGAGTATTCCGAACAGGCCTTAAAGCTGAGCACACCAAGACTCTGTCTCCAGTAAAGGTTAAATTAATTCGATATTAAATTTTCTTTTCATGTTAAAGTTATTCACCAAAACGCCTTCCTAAAGCCTGCTATAATAATATCGTCTTGATATTGAAAGATACAATATGAATTGCTGATCCAACAATATCTGCGTAAACCAAATCAGAACAAATTATTCCTTTTTTTCTTTTTATAATGTAGGCTACATAAGCATTATAATACATGATATAATTCTATGTAATCAGGCAGCACACCCAGCGGTTCGCGGAAGTGAACTTGCCATTGGGTTATAATAACGGTGAAATAATTATGAAAGCGGTAAAAAAGTTTGTCTGCTTATATCTGTAGATTTATTCTCTTATTAAAGCCTTTATAAAAACATCCATGATAGACAACATGGTAAGAACTAAAGTGGTAATGGAGTCTATTACCTGACGTTTAGCTCACGATTCGTCGCATATCTCAAGTGGGACAGCAATGCCTTAAATGCTGCCTAGAAAGAGGTGCTATTAGGGAGACGGGAAGCTCTTAGTAAGCTTTGGAGGCCATCGGCGTAGTCGTAGCCTGCAAGTGACTAAGGTTGCCGGATTCCTTAAGGATGACTCCTGGCGTCAAGCCGAAAGCTTAATATTCGAATATGCCCGCCCCGACTGATCAAATGCTAAAAACGAAACTTGATTAATGGATAAAAAGATGCTAGCGCTGTGAGGTATGTTACATCTACATATTATTCCTAAGGAGGATATTCAGATGAAAGGAAATACAAAACTTATCGAAACATTGAATTCGCTACTTGCCGACGAACTGACTGCTATAAACCAATACATGGTGCATTCCGAAATCTGTGCTAATTGGGGCTATGAAAAACTGCACAAGCATCTTGAAAAGCGCGCGATTGCCGAGATGAAGCATGCTGAGAAACTCATCGGGAGAATACTCTTTCTCGAAGGCCTTCCCATCGTGTCCCACCTAAAAGACATTAGAATCGGCACCGACATACCCAAGCAACTCGCCAATGACCATGCCGCTGAAGAAGGCGCCATCGCAGCGTACAATATGGCAGTAAAACTGGCTGGAGAAGTAAGCGATTTCGCCACACGCGAATTGCTCGAACACATCCTAAATGACGAGGACCAGCATATCGACGGAATCGAGGAACTTCAGGACCAGATATCCCATATGACGCTTCCTGTTTTTCTGACGACGCAAGTGGAAGCAAAATAATAAGCTTTTTTTAAGAGCCTCGCGCGAGAAACCTCACATGCTTTAGCGGCGGGATGAAAGCGCCGAACCCGTATAGCTGACAAATGCATGATACGATATGAAAGTACTTATGCTTCACGATAGGGAAAGGTTGCCTGTTTTGTTCTTCTAAACCAAAAAGCATAGGTTCCGGCAAGTAGGTTGCCAGATAAAACTTTTCTCATTGCAATATTTTGACGTACTCCCACAGCTAAAGCATGTCGGATTCTGGAGTTCAAACGGAACTGCTATCAGTATCAACAGTAAAATTAATATGATATTTTGCAATTTAACTTATTACTATTTGCTTTAAGAACCGATCAGAAAATTAGATACTCTTGCCAATCGAAAAAGCCTTGCCGATTCGCTCACCAATTCCATAATAAGCACCCTCCCCGGGATCAAAAATGAGCGGCCTGACCTTCAAGATGTCCGCCAGCCCATGTTCGCCAAGCACCGACTCTTCGACTTTGATGTCCATGATCTCGCCAATGAATTGCGTGTGGAGCCCGATCTCCAACGTGTGGAGCAGCTTGCATTCGATCACAATAGGGAATTCTTTTATATACGGAGCGTTAACATGTTCGCTTCGAATAGGGGTCAGCTTAGTCATCGCAAACTTATCGACATTTCTTCCCGAAGTCATGCCGGAATAGTCCACTTCTTTCACCAACGCAGCTGAAGGGATGTTTATTGTGTATGCTTTGCGTTCCATGATGCATCCATACGTATACGTTGCCTTTCGCAGGGAAATAGTCATACAGGGAGGTTGCGAGCAGCAGATTCCGCCCCATGCAACAACCATGATATTCGGTTTATCCTGTGAATCATAACTTCCAACAACCCAGACAGGCGCTGGCTGAGCGAGTGTTTTTGCACCGACAGACTTTTTCATAGTTATCTCCACAATAATTATTCTGAGAAATAATATTTAAGTGAACCAACCCCCCGAAGCTGGCGAAGCATCTTTTAGCGCAGCTTGCTAAAGCATAAGATACGCAGGTCCATGAACATGGGTCTCAACAGATATGGCGGACTTTCAGTCCTCCTTATAACCCTTGGCCAAGGATGATATTCATCCCAGCGGCAAAACGTTGGGTATTCTGTCATGGTTTCATAAATAACCTATATAACTAAAAACCACCTTTTATCATAGGAGACAAAAGACAACCGTTACTCATTATAGCTGTTTATTAGAATATCGCAAGTAAAGCGTAACCGATAGTGTAACTCGGTATTACACAGTATCGACGCATAGACTCATGTAATAATCTGCTTGAAAGTCTTATTGCAATAATGATCTTCTCTTCTCACTCAGTGAACTCATTACCCGTCTTCTTATGCATCACACTACGACCGCTGCCACTTCAGCCACGCTGTAAATAGTTTCTTTACCAACGGCGTAAGACGCGTCCGACTATACGCATCAGCCAGCTTTTTGATTGCCTCTGCCTGAGTCGGATAGGGATGTATCGTTCTACCGATTGCAGATAGACCCAGCCCGGCTGTCATAGCAAGCGAAAGCTCATTGATCATCTCGCCCGCATGGCGGGCCACGATCGTTGCTCCAAGGATTTGATCGCCACCCTTTTTGAGATGCACACGGGCAAACCCTTCGGTTTCTCCGTCGAGCAGAGACCGGTCCACATCGGAAAGTGGCACCGTAAGGGTCAGCACGTTAATACCCTTATCCCTGGCATCCTTTTCATACATCCCCAAATGGGCCACCTCAGGGTCCGTATAGGTACACCAGGGAACGACGAGCTTTGAGGTTGATTGTCTTGCCATGAACAGGGCGTTAGCGATCAAGATACGTGCAAGAGCATCTGCCGTATGCGTGAATTTATATGGGTAGCATATATCACCGGCAGCATACACACGCGGATTCGATGTCTGCAGTCTCTCATTCACGTTCACGCCCTCTTTGCTGTCATATGTTATACCTGCCATTTCGAGCCCGAGATCTTCAACATTCGGAGCCCTCCCCACCCCCACGAGAATCTCATCAACGGTCAGCAACGCGGTTTTTCCATCCTCTTCAACGATGACGACTTTGTCATTCCCCTTCTTTTTGGCCCCGAGTATCTTGGCCTGAAGCCGTAGTTCGATGCCGTCCCTAGCAAGAGCCTTATGCACGATTTCCGCAGCATCAGCGTCCTCTCTCGGGAGAACGTGCCCACCGCGCTGGAGTATGGTGACTTCGCTCCCCATTCGCACGAAAGCTTGGGCGAGCTCGCAACCAATTGGACCTCCACCTACGACCGCGAGTCTCTTCGGAAGTTCAGTCAGCCAGAAAACGTTTTCATTGGTCAAATAACCGGTTTCTTCTATGCCAGGGATGGCCGGAGCAGCGGCTCGCGCGCCAGTGCAAAGTGCAGCCTTTTTAAACTTTAGGCGCTTACCATCAACCTCGATGCTGTTTGGACCGGTGAATTTCGCGCTACCGAAGAAAAGATCAACACCAAGTTCTTTACTAAAACGCTCCGCAGAGTCATGGGCACTGATCCCGGCTCTGATCCGGCGCATGTGTTCCATGGCCTTGCCGAAGTCTATGGAAACTTTACCGCACCGTATACCGAATACATCAGCTGTCCTGACATCGTAGACAGCGCGGCCTGCCCTGACAATACCCTTTGAAGGAACGCAGCCGACATTAAGGCAGTCGCCCCCCAACATATGACGCTCGATGAGCGCAACCTTTGCGCCTAGCCCCGCAGCTCCTGCAGCAGAAACCAATCCTGCAGTCCCTGCACCGATTACTACGAGGTTATACATTGGAGCGGACGCCGGGTTCTTCCATTCAGCAGGGTGTACGTTCTCGATAAGGGTCCTGTTGTTCTCGTCTTGAGGAAGGACCAGGGTACGCATTTCCATGAGCAAAGGCCCTCACTTTCTGTTTTTGACGTTTTTCAGATCGTTGGTATTCCAGTCGTAATCAAGGCATTCCGTGCAGAAGTTATTTGATCGTAATAAATTCCGGTCCTGTGCCAGCAAAAAAAAGAAGAAGAAACTTTATAGCTACGTCTGCATTGGCAGCAAAATGTTTTTTATCAAACTTGAATATCTGTGACATATAGACCTTTCCCCCATGCGCTATCTATCTGCATTCCTTTCCCCCGATCTACCGAGAAGCGTTTACCTTGCACTTCAAGTTCTTTATAGAGCCCGGCGGTGTAGCGTGGCACTTTGCGGAGATCGATTCAACTCACCTAGGTACAGATAAACCCGAAATGAATCCGCAGATCATTGAACCTCTCAATGAGCTTATTGAACTTTATCTCTTCAAGAGAATATTTTTTTGCCTACATATTTACTTCCACCCCCATGGCATGCCCAACTAGCTGATCTTCCTGTTATTCATTCTGTCCACCGGATAGTGGTCCACAATCGTCTTGATACCGCATTGTTATGGACATTAATCCAGAATGACTTTTTTTGCTCCCAGCTTTCGAATAATCACTTTCTTTGAAGCGCTCTCATCGCTAAAGTACGTGGAGTTTCCTACACTATTTTCTTAAATTTCATTCAAATAGTTGATTATATATTCACCCATCTCTAGAACCGCATTTTTCCGGTTGCGAAGCAGCTAGTACAAATATCCCCACCCTATAGAAACAGCAATTAGCGGCGAGTGCTAAGGTTATCTGTTTATTTTAACATATCCGCCGCATGCATGGCGGCACCATGCAGGGCTGCTAGGTCGTTCATTATGACCTTTGCCGGAATACTTTCGATAATTGAGGAAAGTCTGCCTTTATCCTTGAATGCCTTCACAAATGTGCCATCCTTAAGCTTCCAGACAATCCTCGGTGCGATGCCACCACCGATGTATATGCCACCAGTAGCCATGACCTGAAGGGCGAGATTACCGGCGGCTGCACCATAAATTGAAGCGAATAAATCTAGCGCGTCCATGCAGAGCCTGCTTACATTGCGTCGCGCCGACTCTGCTATTACTTCGGCAGGATCTTCTTTTACCAGTCTGGAGACCAGCCAGTCGGGTTCCTTCTTGAATTTGCCGCTGTCCCGCAAAAATTGATATATAGTGAAAAGCCCCGTGCCGGACAGTATCCGCTCGTAGCTCACGTGCCCATGACGTTCATGGAGATACCGAAAGAGACCCAGTTCCAGGTTATTCCGCGGTCCGAATTCAACATGTCCTCCCTCCGACGGCGAAGGGACATATTGTTTTCCGTTCCAGAACATGAACGCGGCACCGAGGCCAGTTCCAGCGGACAGCAGTGCCCTATTGCCGACCATTCTTCTGCCCTCGTTCAGAACCGTGAAATCTTTTCTGGTCATGCTATTAATACCGTATGCATTCGCCACGAGATCGTTAATTAAGAATATTTTCTTGAGATTAAGTAATCTCCCAAGCGATGTTTCTGTTATTTTCCACGAAAGATTGGTTGCGAGCGCAATTCCATTTATCACGGGGCCGGCTACGCCGAAACCCGCTGCGGCTATCCGCTCCTGACCCTGAAGGAATTCACCAACAATGCTTTCGAGACCGCGATAGACTTTACTTGGATAGGTAGTAGAGGTGAGAAGACGGACATTGGTCTCTGACACGCGAAACAATCCCAACCGCGTTTTTGTGCCACCGATGTCGCCGGCAAGGATAACGGCTGGTCGTATTGCCTTTTTCATGTTGCCTCGCGCTTGTTGGAAACTGCTCTTGCAATGCTGTCCGAAACCAGGCGATCATAATAAATTTTTTTTTGTGACCGCTTACTTTCCGAGCAGGCGACCGCCTGCTACGCGACTGCTCCCACTCATGAGGAACCCTGTCCGGCTGTGCATCCATAACAGTGGTCGCCTACTGAGATTGATCGGTTCGCTAAAGCATCATAGTCGAAGTCGTCGATATTCTTGGGCGCGCCAGCTGTAGTTGCGCATCCAAGCACTTGGTTGAAATCACAATCGTAAAGGGTGCCGTCCCATCCAACGCTCACAAGATGCCGGCACATGATGCCAGATAGAGTAACAGGGTTGAACGCAGCGGCAAGCTTGTCCATGTATTTATCAAAGTTCCCCGTCCTCACAAGATATTCGCGAAATCTGCCGACTGGCATATTTGTGAGTGTATACAGCCTGGTAAAAGAGATGTCAAAGCGTTCCTTGAGCTCACGCCGATACTCTGTTTCGAGCGAACACTGTGAGGGCGCGAGGAACATCCCCTGGGGGTTGTATACAAGGCTCAACGACGGACCTGTTGAATCAATTCCGTAGCCCAGCCCGTTCAGGATTTTCAACGCCTCAATACTTTTTTTGTAAGTGCCGATCCCGCGTACTCGATCGACGCTGTCCTCCAGATAATAAGGTAGTGAAGCGATCAAATCCACGCTCTGCTTGCGGTACCACTCGGGATAAAACTCAAGCCCTTGTTCGAAGAAGATAGTGAGGTTGGTGCGCACAGTCACGCTCTTTTCAGCCTTTTTCGTTTCTGTTATAATCGTTCTTAGCGTGGGGTTCAATTCCGGAGCTCCGCCGGTGATATCGAGCGTCTCAAAAGGATTTTCCGTTACAACGCGTATCACCTTCTCCGCAATCTTTGCATTCATGACCTCTCGGCGGGCGGGACTTCCAGATATGTGGCAATGTTTGCATGCAAGATTGCAACGATACCCGGTGTTCACCTGAAGGATCTTCAGGTCAAGTCTTTCGAGAGATTGAGGTGAGGTCTCTCCGATTTTTTCCTTAAATGTCTTCATTGAGCGTCGCTATGCTATTCAGGTAGGTTAATATAGCCTTATAGTGAGTTTCGATCGACTACATTGTGTGCCTGGAGAGTATGAATCAATGATGCGCCTCCCCGGATTGCGGAGGCAACATGTACTGCTTCGGTGATGTGCTCCAAGCTCATGCCTTCCTCCAGGCAGGACTTTGTGTATGCATCGATGCAATACGGGCACTGGATAACATGGGCCACACCAACGCCAATAAGCACTTTTTCCCGTTTGGTCAGTATACCCGGCTCAAGTGACGCTGTGTACCAATCGATGAATTTCTTAAAAAGCATCGGGTTATGCTTGCCCACATCGCCAAATTTCTCTAGATCTTCTGCTTTGTAATATTCCGTCATTAACTATTCCCTCCTCCATTCATAAATATATTAGATATGCAGCATATCAAGCCCTCTGTGTCAATATAACTGAGACACCTCCCCTATGGTAAATTAGAGTAGAGGGCGGGGAGGAGAAATCATTATGATAGCAGCAAAGATCAAAGCAACCCAAGGATACGAAGGAGCTCGTAGGGCGACTGAGGTTCCCTGGGGCGGAGCCCCGCAAGAAGTCAATCCGTCTCAAGGTGCGCCTTCGATCCTGCCAGACTCCGAGGTTCCGGCTAAAGCCGCTCGGCGACGTTTTACGGCTGAATACAAGCTTCGCGTCCTTACGCTTGCCGATGCCTGCAACACACCTGGATGCCTTGGCAAGCTCCTGCGCCACGAGGGACTCTATGCATCAAATCTCGACACCTGGCGTCGTCAGCGCGACCGCGGCGTACTATCCGCCCTCGCGCCTAAGAAGCGGGGTCGCAAGGAATCAGTCCGCAATCCTCTTGCAGCAGAGAACGAGAGGCTCCGCAAGGAGAATGAGCGGCTTACCAATCGCCTCAGAAAGGCAGAAATCATCAACGACGTTCAAAAAAAAATATCACAGCTTCTGGGGATCCCGATTGCGACCGACGAGAATGGAGAGAACGAGTGATGGAAGCCGCTCTTACTCTTTCCTCTGATGTCGGGATCAAATCAGCATGTGAATCGCTTGATATCCCTCGTTCAGGGTTCTACCGGACGCAGGCGCGGAAAAATGCGCCTCTCATGGAGCCGCTGAAACGTCCGAGCCCTCCGCGTGCTCTGTCTTCAGACGAACGGCAAGGAGTGCTTGACGTCCTCCATTCTGATCGGTTCGTGGACAAGGCGCCTCAGGAGGTCTACGCAACCCTATTGGATGAAGGCTCATATCAATGCTCTATAAGCACCATGTACCGCATCCTTGAAGAAAACCAGGAGGTCAAGGAACGCAGGAACCAGCTCACCCATCCTGTGTATCAGAAGCCGGAGCTTTTGGCCATGGCACCGAACCAAGTCTGGTCCTGGGATATTACCAAGCTTTTAGGCCCGGCAAAGTGGACCTATTTTTATCTCTATGTGATCCTGGACATCTTCAGCCGCTACGTCGTCGGCTGGATGATCGCCCCTGCGGAATCGGCTGCATTGGCGGAAAGACTCATCAAGGAAACCTGTGCAAAGCAGAACATCGAAAAAGGACAACTCACTATTCACGCAGACCGTGGCTCGTCCATGAGGTCCAGGCCGGTTGCCTTGCTCCTGGCCGATCTGGGCATCACTAAGACCCACAGCAGACCGTATACGAGTGATGATAATCCATTTTCCGAGTCTCAGTTCAAGACGCTCAAGTATATGCCGGACTTCCCCGACCGATTCGGCTGCATCGAGGATAGCCGAAGTTTCGGTCAGATCTTCTTTCCCTGGTATAACACAGAGCATCATCACTCCGGCATCGGACTGCACACGCCGGAGTCCGTCCACTACGGATTTGCGAAGGATGTGCAAAAAGCCAGAGGCGAGGTGCTTCTCACCGCGTATGAGGCACATCCTGAACGGTTTGTGAAGAAAGCGCCTGTTCCTCCTTCATTACCGGCTGCAGTTTGGATTAACAAACCGAAACCGGTCCCTCTGAGCGAGGAAAAAGTACACTAAATTCGGACGAGGGGTGTCTCAAAGTCATTGACAAATTCCGAAGGGACCTTTCTCGACGAGACACTATCTTATAGCTACGAACGCGTATGTAATTGTCCTTACATTCTCTGCGCTGATAAATAACTACTTACCGTTCTGAGAGTCAGCAAAGCGCTTTCACAAAAGAGGCAATGAAGTGATTTCCCACCAGCCTAATCATTTTTTTAATGATATCCAACCAACCACTCGTTGTCAGCCTACTGATGGACCAGCGGTTTCAGGCAGCATTTTCGGCCTTGACACCGTGCTAACTATAAACACGACCTTGTAAAATATTTTTTCCCCAGGATAATATTTAGCTCGATAGCCCGCAAATACTTTGGATAAGATACTTCCATATCCCTCGGAAAAGGTCAAATAATTTGTCTACCATCTTGGCCCCTTTCTCCTCGGGAATCTGATGCCGTATCGATGATTCCTTTGATGCATGCTTAAGCGCAACGACCTCATATTGTTAGCCATTTTTATGCTAAGTGGCTTTCCCTTTTATGATAGCGCACTAAGGTAGGAAGTCAAGGCGATATGTTATGTCAGTGTAAATAGTTATAATTCCCAAGCTTTAAATAATTTTAGAGACCTTTATCGTGCCTATAGTGATAGCGCAGTAAAAAAAGATAGAGGAATATAAATCACGATCCTTTCCTAAAACCATAGTTATATATAGATAGAGCATAAGGTTATATTCCCCTTTTTAAGCATAGAGGAAATTGCCTTTCAATCTATCCAAAATAGAAACCTCCTGCTAAGAATTAGTTTATACGGGAACTAAATTCAAGAGACAGGAGGCTTCTATGAACTGTATTGATGAAAAAGCGGAAACACGGTATAAGCGCGTGTATCCGTAATAATCTCCTTGCTCAATATTTCCCTGAGCTTGACCACCACTTCGGCCCTTTAGAGACCCTGTCAGTGATGCGAGAATGCCTCGATCCGTCGGCAATTGCCGGAATGGAATACGACACATTCTGCCGCACCGTGGCGCCGGGTCGGGGCAATCTGGAGGGCAGCGGTCGACTCCATCGGCGGCACCATGGGAGAAGCGGCATCGTTTGAGGCCCAAGTCATGGTGGACAGTTTGAGGCAGCTTTGACAAACCATCAAGTCGGTGGAAAACAAACTTGAGAATGCTTGCCTGGAGTTTCCCGAGTACACATACCTCTTGAGCATTCCAGGATTCGGGCCGGATCTTTCCGCTAAGGTCTTGGGGACTATCGGGAATCCTCACCGGTTTACGAGTGCGAAGCAAGTGTTGAAAATGGCCGGTCTTGACCTCTGTGCGAATCGGAGCGGGAAGACATCATATTCAGCGACCCCGGTCATTTCCAAACAGGGAAAATCAGATCTTCGCTATGCGCTATATGAAGCGGCCATGATAGCATCGCTCAAGAACAAAGACTTTATCGTATATTTTACGAACAAGCTTAAGGGACTGGCAAGAGAAAAAGGCATTGGCACAAAGATGCGCGTCAAGTTGTCTGCGAAGCTCTAAGCCATCGCTTGGACGCTGATGAAGAAGCAAGAATTCTTTGATCCATAATATCTCAAGCAGGAGGATCAGGAAGTGCAGAAAAAGGCAGCATGATCAGTAAAATATAAATAAACATTGCGGTGAGAGAGCCCGACCTTCATAGTTGAGGGCATTTGACCTCGTTAGATACAATAAAAGGCCTCTCGTTTGAACGATAGAATCTGGACAAGGTATTCTAGGCGGCCAAAGCGAAAGCGCGGCACACCGAATAACAATAACTATTAGAGATATCGTTCGTTTGGATGCGAGAGACTCGCCGATAAAAGCGATGACGGCAGAAATTCCGAAAGGAGAACTGCGCCTTGTAATTGACACAAAGACATATCCTATCGAACATACTCAAGCTTCCTTTGATACTTGACAAAAACGATATAGCATGCCTTTTATTTCTGACAGACTAGGACGGCAGCCGAACAGTGCTGCTGCCGTTTATCATCAGGGATTCGTACCCTGATTTACCAAACCCCGAGATTTAGATATAGGGAACACTCGTGGCGCATTGTCGGTGTTTCTGGTAGGTGGCCATGAGGATTGCGCTGTCGACCTGTTTGATTCCCTGTTTTCAATTCAGCGCAGCCTGGGAAATCCTGTAAGGATCGTCGTGCTATAGAAGAGAGGTTATGATAATCATTGCAAACCTCTTGAGCCTTTATCTTGCTCCAATATTTCCAGACCTGCTCCTAGACGCATATTTCCGTTGAAAACCAAACTGTTCTGAATTAGATTTTTTATACAGGATTTCAGTGATGATTAATAATATCTTAGTATTATATTCCCCCTCCCCCCTACAGATCAGTTTTTTCACTAACTAAAGAGACGAGTTGCGCTCGATCATTGCCAAAAAGTCATAATCCTTCCATCCCTTGATCAAGAGGACTATAATGGAAATATAGAGTTCTGCATTCATTGTGCATATACGCAACGGAACCGGAGGGGAGGTTCATAAATAGCATTTGCAAGAAGAGACAAAGGAGAATCATGAATTGGCGGCTTCTGTGAATGACAAGGACCTTCAATACCGTCTTGAAAAAAGCCCTCAAAAGAGCTGAGTCAATAAACCAAGCAGAAAATTGGCATTCGTCAATAGCCCTCGTAGTTCTAGTCCAGGAACCGCCATACACAAGTTCGAGTTCCGCGCTACGAGATTCCTCCGTGGGGTGCCGATCAAACTGATCATATTCTTTTAGGTGGTAATAGATCACTGCTATTTTTGGGTTTGCGAATACAAAACTATAGCTGAGGTAACAACATGAAAAACGTGCATATCAATGTGCTCGCGATCGAAGACAATCCGGACGATGCCGAGCTGATCAGGCGGATGCTGATAAAGGTCAGAGAGCCCTCTTTTACCTTCGTCCAGGCGTCACGGCTGTCTGATGGTCTCCAGCTGTTACGCGATAAGGAAGTCTCATTTGACATCGTGCTACTGGACCTGAGGCTGCCAGATAGCGAGGGCATGGACTCGGTACTTGATATCAGGCGGCAATCACCCACTATTCCGATCATCGTATTCACTGGGCTTGACGACGACGAGGTCGCCATTAAAGCCCTACATCTGGATGTTCAAGACTATCTCACAAAGGGACAGATAGACCGCAATCTCCTGGTGCGATCCATACGATATGCCATCGAGCGTAAACGTTCCGTAGAAGCGCTCCGAAACAGCGAAGCACGTTTCCGCCGTTTAAGCGAAAGTGGCATCATCGGCATAGCGTACTTCGATACCGATGGGCGGATCATCGACGGAAACGATAAGTTTCTCGCAATGATCGGAGCCAATCGCGAGGATCTGGCCGCGGGCCGGGTGCGGCGCTGGGAACGTCTGGTCCCATCAGCATGGAAAACGAGAATGAGAGAAGCGTCCGAGGAGTTCAGGACTACCGGTCGCATCACACCCTACGAAACTGAATATCTCAGCCGTGACGGATCGAAATATTGGGGTCTTTTCGGCGCAGCGAAACTCGACGGGCAACCAAACCAAATTGCCTTCATCGTGGACATCACCGAACGCAAAAGACTCGAAGAAGAAATTACGCATATGGCCCACCATGATGTCCTGACGGGCCTGCCGAACAGACGGCTGTTCATGGAATTGATCCGCTTCGAGATCGCTGAAGCCCGCCGTAATCAAACGAAAACAGGGCTCCTGTTCCTCGACCTCGACCGCTTCAAGGAAGTCAACGATACACTGGGTCACGAGGCGGGTGACCAGCTCCTGAGGATGGTTGCGGAACGCCTCCGGGCCTCAATCAGAGATTCAGACGCTGTTGCAAGGATCGGTGGCGACGAGTTCAGTATACTTCTTGCAGGCATCACGCGGCCTGAGGATATCACCGACATTGCGCGGAAAATTCTGGACGCCTTCCGGGAGAAATGCGTGATTGCCAGCCATGAGTTCACCATAACGGCCAGCATGGGTATAAGCGTCTATCCTGATGACAGCAACACTATTGAATCGTTGTTCCGATATGCGGACATTGCGCTATATCATGCGAAGACCCGCGGCAGGAACACGTTCGAGTTTTACAATCCTGACATAAACCGGCGTTCTGTCGAGCGGCTCAAATTTGAAAATGCCTTGCGCCGAACCGTGACGCACAGAGAACTAACAGTTCACTATCAGCCGCAGATTGATATCGGGACGGGAAGGATCGTTTCGGCTGAGGCACTCGTACGCTGGAACCACCCGGAACTTGGTCTGCTTGACGCAAAACGGTTCATCCCGACTGCCGAATCCATCGGGATTATCACGACCATTGATGAGTGGGTCTTACGGACCGCTTGCATGCAACTCAAGACGTGGCTAGACGCAGGGTATGCTCCTTTATCCATTGCGGCAAACCTCTCTTCCCGGGTATTTCAGAAGCCCGGCTTTGCGGATACAATTTCGAAAATACTGGATGAAACGGGGGTACCACCTCACTTCGTTGACATTGAGATTACGGAAAGCGTTGCAGTAGTTGCAGTCGCTCGCACAATCGACTGTCTTCATGAACTGGCTGGAAAGGGAGTCCGCATCACCATTGATGATTTCGGCACGGGTTATGCGTCTTTGAACAATCTAAAGAGACTGCCGTTTCAAAGGCTCAAAATAGATCAAACGTTCGTCAAAGACATCGCCAACGATCCGGATGACCGAGCGATTGTAGGCGCCGTGACCGCCATGGCCCATCAAATGAAAATATCTGTCGTTGCCGAAGGAGTGGAAACCGCGGAGCAGCTTTCCTGCCTTACCGAAATTCGGTGCGACGAGGCGCAAGGGTATTTCTTTAACAGACCGCTGCCTCCAGAAGAGTTCACAAAAATTATGGCCGAAAATAGACACCAAAGTAAATCGGATTCATCGAAGAAGTTCACGGCCTCTTGCCCTTGACCGTGCGGCACCTGCAAAGGCGTTCCTCTTTTACTTTTTTTTGAAATCCTCGCGCTTTGACGGGTGCCTGATAGTAATATTCCAAACTGACATTAATGACGATGGCCACCAGAATTCATTTCAAACTTTTGTCCAAACGGATTTTGCGCTTGGCCTCGACCCCGTCTCATCCCTGCCATTTTCGGGACGAGCAGAATCCACTACGGCGCCGTTTTCCTACCCCGGAGGAAAACCCGATCAGGCTCTCATCTTGAGGCTACTGCAGTTCAGAAATCCCATCAGATTTTTATTAACACAACGTTCATCAACAGGACATGATTCTCGTAATCATTGGGAAAGGGGATTGTTGGTTGTATGATAATCTCACTTGAGCGGGCATTGTATAACAAGGACTGTTAGCATGAAACGAATACATTATCATCATGCGTGCTAGTTATTCACTCTTGCCCATTCATTTAATCCTGGTATTTTCCCCCAGCGTAAAATACATCGTCGCCTTTTTGCTAACTTCTCCTTCTGCCCAGACCGTTCCTTCGTGACGACAAATGGTCCACGCAACTATGGCGAGACCGATTCCAGTCCCCTCGAACTCTTTACCAGAATGAAGCCGTTGGATTAATCTGATTGTCTAGCAGCAACAGATGCCCTTTGGGTCAGGCTCAGCAGTTACCTCCGCCTACCCCACGCCTGAAGGCACGGGTTTCGAACGGCAATTCTTGCAAACGCTTCGGCAACAAATTTAAGTTGCTTATCTAGATTGTCGTTGATCTGTTTTATATGGGTCGAGCATGAGGTCTTTAACATAAAAGCAACTTTTTATCAGGGGCGCAAACCAAAGCCGATAGATAAAAATCACACCATTCGGCGCTTGATATTGCAATCTCGAGATCGCCCGTTCTCGGAGCAAGCAAGCATCCGACCAGGCTTAATCAGGCCGGCAATGTCGAATACAGACAAAGAATTCACCCGCTGAATTTCTCACCGGAACCTCACACCTTTGGTTATCAAAGAGCGTATGATACATATTCAGCGATGACAGGAAAAGTCATCTGCACAGCAATTTATCCCCATGGCTAGAGTCAAGGGTTTCCTTGCCGCTAAAACATCGGTAATGGACACCTTCCACCAAGCCATACTTGTACTATCTGCGCGAGTATTTGGTACTGATCGACTTTTTCGAAGTTACCTCAAAGGCTTGGCGAGGATCATCCTGTCTCTAGGAATGAGAGACCTTTTTCTTGACGACACACCTCAAATATATGGCCCCACTAAATTTTCTTTAAAATCAAATATCGAACCAACTTAGACTAACCACGACAGCATATGCAGGGTCAGCTGAAGCACTTTATGACTATCGACCCCTTTTGTCTAAACTCCATTTTACCCCGCCCCGACAGGCGATATAGAAAAAAACAAAGCAGTAGAGGGCGGCCAACTCGCCTTTGTTAATTGCTGGGAAAAACTTTGCGTCGATTTGGAATTTCCAGTGGTATTGGAAATAAGCCACGGCCATTTCACCGCTACTGAGAAAAGCCGCCACGCGCGTTTTAAAACCAAGCAGTACCGCCAGTCCTGCAAGAAGTTCAATGACACCCCCCAACCAAAGTTGGGATCCAAATGCCGGCCGAAAATCTGAAAGCACGCCCAGGATTTTCTGAGCTCCGTGAAATGAAAACATGAATCCTGCCATAATGCGCAATAGCGCGTAAGCCTCATCTGTGTACTTTTCGAGCCATTTCATATGTGTACGCTCCCGTTAATGAATTTTGAGTCTTCTCTCAAGTCTCAATGTATTGCGTAAACCCTCAATCCGCTTAAATTCTTCATCTGCCTCCAACAGCGAAGGAGCATCACTTGAAGATAGCCATTAGTAATTATTCCTTTACGTTCCGCAACAAAAGCAATTGCCATTATCTTAGTTAATTATATCCGACCCCAATGATGTTCTGTGCAAACTTTAGAAAGTTTTTTATTGCAAACTCCAGCCAGCATTCTGCGCATCTTCTATAATCCCGATAATTTAATCACCATCTAATATTGGTGAACTACCTCGCCTACAACCTGTTACGGACGAGGCTTTTTGGTTCGTTGAAAGGCATTGATGCACCGCCTCTCCCCAAGCGTAGTTTTCGGAAGTTCCTGCCGTAGACTTTTTCAGGATATTTATTGCAGCGTTGTGGTCGCGGTCCAGAACAGTCTTACATAAAAGGCAACTATGCATATTTTCGGCAAGCGCTTTGGGGACTCGTTCTCCACAACAGCTGCAGATGATGCATGTGTGGTGAGAAGCGACTTTCTTAAACTTGCACCCAGCTTCTTCGCTTTGTATTCAAGATAATTGAGAAAATGTCCCCATCCAGCATCTGATATTGATTTGGCAAGGTAATCGCTTCGCCCTCAGAAATGACAGCGAAGGTATAGATACCTACGTCTATCCCGATGGCCTCATCAGATGCAGGTCTGGGAATTGGCGCATACTCAACGCCGAAGCAGGCATGCCATTTGTCGAGTTCTCTATTTACCGTACAGGTATTGCGATCTCCAACGATAGGGCGATGAAGCTTTGCCTTGATGGTCGCAATAATTATTTGCTTAATTCTTCACGGACTGCCTGCACCAAAATGGCTGGAGTAAACGGCTTCTTTATATATCGTATTCTACTTGCAACAATTCCGTATTGATCAAGAACATCATCCGAGTAGCCTGACATGAAAATTATTTTTATTTCCGGATGGTAGGATAAAATGACACGGACAAGCTCAGGTCCGTTCAGTCTCGGCATAACCACATCAACAAGGAGAATATCGATAGCTGTAGAAGAATCGTCAATCAACCTCAATGCCTCTACTCCATCTTTGGCTGTATAAATATGAAACTCCGGTGCTGCGAAGGTTTCAGCGACAAGCTGGAGAATAGCTGGTTCATCATCCACAACAAGCATATTTTTCGTTTTAATAGTCATAAGAGTCTTCTGACCTACCCCATGTCTAAAGACAGGGAGTTCTAACGGCAATACCGACAGGCTTTCCGGCAACAATACAGAGGTTGCCGGCATCGACTATCGTTGATCCGTTTTTAACGGGCAAGCAACTCTGTCTCCGGTTCGTGGTGTTGGCTCTCATGTTGTTAATACCGAAGCTGGCCGGGTGAATTCGGCCATTTGCCGCTTCAAACTGCACCCTCAACACCGCCCGTTCCAGGAGCAGGTTTGCACCCGGCCAAGCTGCTGCGGCTTGACGCGTGTCGAGGACATTTTCAAAAACATATTTTGCAAGATATGCGGAGTAGAGATCGCGTTGAGCGGTTACCCCGCAGTTACAGTCATGCCATCTTTGGGATAGCGGTTTTTTGGCTACTTCCCCGCAGTGGCATGTCTCTGAAAGCTTCGTGCTCCGGGTAGAAAATTCAGTTACTTTACCGCCAGCGTTTTCGGCTTTGCGGCGAAGCATCGAAATAAACATCCCCGGAGCGCGTCTTGAAATACTTTTACCATAGAGTTTCTGGAATGCTCTGTACGACAGTTTCTCGGTCTTTATGTTGGTTCCGAGCTTAAGAATTTCATTGGCTAACGTGCCATGAGCCCGTTTTCTGGTTTCAGCCAAAACTCGCTGTAGCTCGGCTAGTTCAGCCTTAAGCGCACGGTATTGAGCAGAGAATATCCACCGCTTTTTACCCTTCCCGGCACCGGTCTTAGTCGTGCCGTCTTCGTTGTAGTTGTCCGGGTTGGCAGCCTTCAGGCTTCTGGCCATCTTACGCTGAACCACGCGGATTTGTTTGTACGGAATCTCGACTTCCGGACAAAATGCTACGAGCAACGCATCGGTATCGCTAACGATAGCACCCGTGGATGGACCAATGTCAAGGCCAACGGTTTCGGTGCCGATCTGGTTCTCACGCTTGATCCTGGCCGTGCCTTTAAGCACGAGTTGGGCGAACCAGCAGGCGTTGCCGCAGATGGTTTTCTTCACCAAACGAACATATTTAACATCATGGCAAAGCGCATGTGCCTGAACGCCAAACTTGTCTTTTTTGTCGAAGACACAGGTAAGGCTAAGTCCAGACCATTCAACATGGTCATCGCACCACCGAATACCAGACTTGTTGTTTTTGCCTTCGAGCGAAGACATCCAGCCACGACGCTTGAACCGTGGTTTCCCATGCTTCCCGAACTCGTAGTCAGCAACGGCATTAAACGACTTGGTCGCTATCTTTTGGGCGGCCAGGCTGTCAATATGGTCTCCGATCCAACACGAATTGCGGAGGCTCCCGACATAATCATGGAGATGGTATTCGGTATATTCAGCTATGTTTCTGGCTGTCTTGAACATTATAGTGCGTAGCTTGCTCTTTTTCTTCTTGATCGCCAAGCGCCATTTTTTAGAGCTACGCATGGCGGCAAGACGTTTCATCGCTTCACCAAGACAGGCATTATATAGATAACGACCAGCTTCGAGTCGGACATTAAGCATTCGATTGTCTTTTGGGGTTGTTACGAGTTGAAACT
This sequence comes from Nitrospirota bacterium, assembly GCA_963845065.1. GTDB lineage: Bacteria > Nitrospirota > UBA9217 > UBA9217 > UBA9217 > JAJYKN01. Next base: position 788,191 of record CAWJQQ010000009.1, on the reverse strand, counting down.
CGTGGATAAATGTTGGAGTTTTAAGTTTATCTGGCATTGATTGCTCAACTATACCATATAGATATACATTTGTCCAGCAATTTATGAAAAACAAAGTTCCCGCATTCATCCCCATGGTTAAAACCAGGGGCTTTCCGCGGATAGTTTGGTAAATTAGCACACAAGCTTCACCTTGTACAGTAGTTTCCTTGTCTTGTGTTTGTCCTGGATCAACAAGTGTAATTGTCTCAGTTAGTCACAGCTCTACCAGTGCACAACTGCTTGTATATTCGTTTGCCTTAGCATATCGGACTTTCAATCGTTTTCGTGTACACAAACAATCATTCGTTTTCCTTTATAGTTGCCGTGGTGTTAAATATCTCCCCTGAAATACGATTGGAATTTTACGTATATATCTATTTGAATGTTCTTACCCACATTAACAGACTGGACAATTGGACTATTTAGGAGCCCTGCGCGAGAAACCCCACATGCAGCGAACTGAGTGCGTCAGAGAATCAGATACGACGAGCTTTAGAAAAGTAAATGGCGTGTTCCTCGCAACTTGGTCATGATTGCAGGTAAGCGTTGATTTGGCGTCGATAAACTGGCTCAGCAATGTTTTTTGTTGGCTGTGAGATTTCGGAGGATGTGGAAAGGGCCAAGGACTGGACCTGCTGATCTCAATTCCTTCATGAGGAAAAGCACCCATGTAATTTCTGCATACCGAGGCCAGAACACCGGAGAGTTAGGATATATTGGACGCAGTGTGACTACGTCTGGCATTGCTTTAGCCAACACTGTTTAAAGGAACGCACAGATAGAAACAACTTCCACGACATGCCCCCTCCTCCCTTCTTGACCTGGACAGCATAGCAGCACGATTAACTTTATCACTTTGAAGATGACCGTCTCAGGATATCTCTATTTCTTGATTACTGTCCGGATTCTCAATTTTGCAGGTAATGCATGCCGAACCCGGTCGTCAAAATCAACTGAGGTATTGAACCTACTTCACAACCAGCTCGTTTTTCACCCCTTTGACGCCTCCAACGTTGCCGGCAACCTCTTCTGCTTTTTTTACCTTCTTTACCGAATCAACAAAACCGCTTAGCTTGACTACACCTTGGTACGTCTTGACACTAATCTGAAACAGTTTCAATGATGACTCGTTCAGGATTGCGGCCTTTACCTTGGTTGTGATCACTGAGTCATCGATATACTGACCCGTACTTTCGTGACTCTGGGTGGCTGCGCACCCAAGGAATAAGGTTATAAATAAAATGCAAACCAGGAACTTGAACGTGGCGTTTCGTTTTATCAAGATATCCTCCCATTTCTGTCTGTAAGGAATTTCAAATTGCAACATTATGTTTATTCTACGTGGCTGGCTAGTCTAGAAGGTAGTTGTGATCTTATACGCACATCCACAAATTCGTACGGATATATACTCAAGCGGACTTCCAAACGATTCACTTTCTCTCACAGAGCACAAGAAGCGCATGTGACACTATCTTCTTGTGAAACGGAGCGTTAGTCCTGCACCGTTCAGGGTTGACATGCATTTTCACTTTCTCCTAAGACATAACATGAGGAATGGCGCTATGGAAAACTATCCACTAAATCCAGACCGATTAGAGCCGAAGGGATGAGGCTGTACAAAGCGACATTACAAGGCTTTAATTTAAAAAATAGGCAACTCATTCAGTAAAAAACTGACATCGGAACTGAATGAAAAACAATGGCAATAGTAGAGAAAATCGATGATTGAGTAAGTATCGACGAACAATTTTATTTTCTCGTCACGAAAGGCGTCCTTCTTCACCTGACCGAGAATATTCAAATGAATGCCCTCTAGAGGGTCTGCTCCCATATTAGAGAGAGGAGTAATGCACGACCGGAGGCACCACACTTTGCCGGGGTTAGATTCAATAATCAATTTCTGTAGTGCCCGCATGGAAAAGGCTCGCCTTCACACCTGCTGCTATGCCAGCGTGAAGCGATGCTCTCCCAGTTTCTCGATTGACGTTGTTATCTGATCGCCCGGTTTAAGCCATACCTGCTTCTCGGGCGGATAGCCCAGAATCACACCCTCAGGGGTACCTGTAAAGATGATGTCCCCCGGCTTAAGCGTCCAGAGCTGGGAGATATAGCTGACGATTGTCTTGCAATCGAAGATCATATCGCTGGTGTTCGACGACTGACGCACATCCCCGTTCACGCGGCACTCGAGCTTGAGGTTCTGCGGGTCCGGGACCTGGTCCGCGGTGATCAGCCACGGGCCAATGGGTGCAAAACCATCACAGGTCTTGCCCATCATCAACTGGCTTGTCTTGAACTGCAGGTCTCGCGCTGAGAAATCATTGCCCGTGCAGTAGCCAAAGACGTACGAGAGCGCGTCAGCTTTGCTTACGTTTCGCGCCGTCCTGCCCATCACGATCACCAGTTCAACCTCATAATCGAATTTTTTTGCCACATCTTGCGGCAGATTGATGACGCCGTTGTGAAAATTGAGCGCATTGTTAAACTTGTTGAACAGGACCGGCGACGTAGGTGTCGGGATGTGCATCTCCGCAACATGCTTTTTATAATTGTAGCCGAGACAGATGATTTTTTCCGGGTTCGTTACACAGGGCCCAAATGAAACCTTGCTTTCATCGATGAACGCTGCCTTTGCCGTGCCGGACGAAAGCGCCGAATCGACCAAGGTCCGGAGGACCTGGGGGTTCGCGCCTTGTAGTACTTCGTCAATTGTGGCTGGCGCACTCTTGCCAAGGAGATTAGCTGCCATCTCCACGTCAAGGACTCCTTTTGATGTGCGGATGCCGAGCATGGATCGGCCATCGCGGCGGAGTGTACAAAATGTCATCTGATTCGGAAGTTCCCGGCTGATGGTATAGTTCGTCGACTGCGCTGGCTGCACTCCTGCCTGCACGATGGTTTTCCCAGCAACAACTGCAATCCCCGCTGCACCAGCCATTTTGAGAAAGGTCCTGCGTGAATGTTCCATAAATTACCTCCTGTTTTTAACTATGTTACATAAAAAACGTCATGCGTTTACGCTAGGCACATAGATTTATAGTATATCATGTCATTCTGAGCATTTGTTTAGGAGGCTCATGGCACCCTACTATGGGTAAAAGACCATGGTTTAAATCGGTTCATCCAGGGAGTGCAAGTCTGAATGATCTTCAAATCCAGATAGGCATTGTCTCGATAGCCGTATGCGCGGCGAATTACATTTCTCGCCTTAGCGTTTGCAGCCTCAATAAATCCAAGCGGCGCTTTATTATCGCAATACGCTAAAATACCATCCAGATGCTTTTCCACCATACGTGCAAATTTTTGCATTGGCTTCAGACGACTCCATTTAAGTTGGTCTACCCAACCTCGAAAGAACTTGCGTGCCCATGTTTTTGATTCATAGCTCCACAAGTGTCCGAACGTTTCTTTCATCAAATGCGACTTAAACAATCGCTTATTTGCTCGCAATGCGTCATTAAGCTCTGCCCGCGCATTTCCTCGTACATGGGCTTGACGGGAAAGCAGAATAAACTTTTTCCCCGACAGTCGGCCTTTCATCCATTTCCCGGCCTTTCGGATCTCCTGTACGCGCACAGCATTAAGAGCTTTTAGTAAGTGTTGGATGACGTGAAACTTATCGTAAATAATCTGCGCACTCGGACAGTGCTTGCGAACGCTGTTGCGGAACGGCTTCCACATGTCCATTACTGCATGGGTGATTATACGAGCACGCTCTTTGCCAAACCACTTCCAGAACTTGCTCAAGTTGCGTTCTTTTCGCCCTTTCCCCACAAACAGCATCTCTGGGCCACGAGGTCCATCTAGGGCGCTTATCATGTGCTTATACTTATGTCCCTTGCCCTTTCCATGGGAAAGTTCATCCATGCCCAATACGGTTATGCCGTCCAAAGGGCGGTTTGCCTGCTCTTCCTGTAACGCCTGTTTATCGATCGCTTTGACCGTATGTCGGTGCAGCATCAGGATATCGCCCACGGCCTTGACCGTTGTCACTTTGCACAATTCCTTGGTTACATGCGCCAATTCTGCGGTGACCCGTGGTCCTCGGACATCCACAAAACTAAGGGGTTCCGATAGAATCCCGCACTCTTTACAGCTGCCACGGTAGCGCTCGAATCGGATAAATGTTGGGGCACTCCAAAACAATAAATGGCGGACCTCAAATTCCTTGCTGTCGTATCCACCGATGTCTATCACACCGCACTTTGCGCACGTATGAGTTTCATGATCCCGCGCTATCGTAACAATGACCGATATATGTTCCTTTCGGTATCCTATATCGAACTCCGTCACATGATGCCCTTGAATTCCTAATAACCGTGTGAGATAATCTAACTGCATCCGGAAGGCCCCTCCTTGCTTAATGATGGCTAGTCATTTGCAAGAAGTTAACGCTTTCCGGGTGTTTTTTCAACGCATTTCAGCCCATAGTATCGTGCCAAGAGCCGTTTAGGATTCTTCAAGTTTATCATTCTGGTGTACTTATTGCTCTGCCGATTTAATACCTTTATCATCAGAAGGCCGAACAACATCGGCTAGAATTTCCCAAGCGCCTGTGTTCTGACTGTAAATCACGCGGGATATGCTTCTGAGGTCTGAGGGGATTACAGGAGGGGATTGGAAAGCTTGTGGTATTAAGACCACCGTAGAAGAATTCAGGACTTTCTCAAAAATGAATCAATACATGTGGTCGCAATGGCGTAACGCCCGCATATTTTTGTTTCACATTTTACGTTTCTGTTTTTGCATCCATGCATCAATAGCATTAAACGCCATGGGACGGGCAAAGAGAAAGCCCTGGCCGTAGCCGCAGTGCAGATCCTGAACATTGGCTAACTGGTGCTCCATTTCCACTCCCTCGGCAATCACATCGAAATTCAGACTCTTGGCCAAGGAAACAATGTGTGTGATGATCTCCTGATTCTTACCGTTAGTGGTAAGTTTGTTGATAAAACTACGGTCGATCTTGAGCGCACTGACCGGAAAGAGTTGCAGATAGCTAAGTGATGAATGGCCCGTTCCGAAATCATCAATATGAATCCGAATCTCCATGTTTCGCAGACGCTTCATTGTCTGTACTGCAGCATCGACGTTTTCCATGATCATGCTCTCGGTTATTTCCAGTATCAAGGTGCTAGGATCTACGCCCGTCTCTGTGAGAAACCCGAAGAGCATGCCAACAAGGTCCTGTTGTGAGAATTGTCTGCTTGAAATATTGATGCTCATATTGAGCGGTGGCTGCGCGGGGTACCGCACCTGAAGCAATTTCAGCTCACGGCAGGCTTCGTGAAGAATCCATGCTCCGATATGATAGATGAGTCCGTGCTCCTCTGCTAAGGGGATGAACTCCATGGGGTAGATGAGGCCCCGCGTCGGATGATTCCAGCGGACGAGCGCTTCAAATCCCATCAACTGTTGTGTTGTCAGGTCGATGATGGGCTGATAGTAGAGAGTAAGCTCCTTATTATCGACTGCTCCTCGCAAATCGGCCACCAGCTGCATCCGGTCCAGGATATTGGCATGCAGCTTGATATCGAAGATCTCATACGATGCGTTTCCCCGACCTTTTGCCTCGTACATCGCGATGTCCGCGTCGCGGAGGACCTGTTCCGGTCGTTCATAACCTTCCGAGCCTAACGCGATTCCGATGCTGATCGAGGTAAATATTTTACGTCCTTTGATATCGAGCGGAACAGTCAATTTCTCCCGGATCCGCTCGGCGACGATGACCGTGTAAGCGGGATCATCGATGTTCTGCAGGAGAATGGCAAATTCATCACCTCCGAGTCGCGCGATAGTATCTCCGGGCCGGATGCAATCAGCCAGTTTTCGACCAACCAGGACGAGGAGTTGATCTCCAATGGTATGACCGTGGCCATCGTTGATGATCTTAAACCGGTCCATGTCGAGGAAGAAGACTGCGTAGTTATAAGTGCCGTGCCGTCGTTGCGACGCGGTAATAACATGTTGGAGTCGGTTCAGAAAAAGTGCCCGATTCGGGAGGCCCGTCAGGGGATCGTGGAAGGCATCATACATATGCTGCTCATCCGCCTTTTTCCTCGCGGTGATGTCAGAATATGTCCTCACAAATCCCTTTGAAGGCAAAGGTATATGAGTCAGAAGGCACCATCGATTAACCCCTTGTAGCGTTTGCGAAAATTCAATTTCAAAGTTATTGGGCAGGTCAAGTTCTCTTACGGTCCGGTCAAAGACATCCTGTGTTTGTCCAGTCACATCAGCCCATACCTTGAGGATATCTCTGAAATTACAGCCTACCTCGACTGTTCCCGGTTGCAACCCGAAAAGTTCCTCTAACTGTTTGTTGAATGCCTGCACGGCATAGTCTGGCCCAACAACGACCATACCTTGCGTAATATTGTTCAAAACAATAGCAAGAATTGCCTCTGTCTGGGAGCTGTTGTCTTTATTAAACAATGTTCTATTATTAATAATAGATTTGATCTCCATATGACCCGCAAGCATTAGTGCTATTTTTTCAGCTTATACTTATTGCAATGAACTCTTAATAAGAAAATTGAAATGATAATCTACAGGATACACCGGTGCTGGCACTATATACATTTACTCCTGCCACGCATTACAGAAAGAAAGATATATAAAAGATATATATTAGTAAAGGAATAGAATAATATAGCGATATAGCAGAATAAAATTTAATTACGATCAACCCAAAACAAAAACATCCGGCTACGAATGTCTTCATGGTAGCTATTCAATTTTTGAACCTTTTGTACCTAAGGTTTCACATAGATATTGTTGATGGTATCAGTCTTCTACAGTTTTGTCAATTCAAGAACATGCTTTGCTGCAGTTCAGACAGTGTGAGCCGAAAACAATACATTTACGAGAGTTTTCACCGGGAATAATATTTCTCTATCCGCGGATTAAAAGGTTTCTGGATATTTTACTCAAAAAGGAACGATAGCCAGCTCGGGAGACAGGAACGTCCCTACAGCGCTCATGGAGAATGCTGGCAGTGTGATTTCGATGGTGAGCGCGTGGGCGGTGCTATTCACGGTGCATGAGGTATCGTAAGTTAATCGGCCAGACTGTGGCGAAGTTTGCGGGTCTTGGCGAGGATTTTTTTGTGGGCCTTTTCATTCAGGGTGAGCACAAGTTCCTGATGCTCAAGTGGACTCAAGTAGGCTACATTGCTTTGGTAAAAGATGAGAATCGCGGTGGTCGTAGGAGTTGCAAAAAATTCGGTCAAATCGGTAGGTTAGGGGGACTTCCTGTCCCCTTAATCATCCTTAGTCAAGGATGGCATTGATCCCCGTTAGCAAGTTATAGAAGATTTTATCATGATTTGCTAAATTATGAATGATAAAAAAAATATAAATCAGAGTTTGCTTGAAGAACTGTCTTGCTTACGAAAGCTCGTGGCACTGTTTTAGACAGCAAAACAGCAGAAACCAGCCATAAAGACCACGAATCACTTTCATGCTATCTTCGGCGGAGCATGACTGCTCTTCTAAAATCTTCACGCCCTTGTACTCAAACAATTTCGGACCAATATGACAATCTTTGTCCTAGCTGTACGTATATCACCTTACGCAAATTTTTCGGCACCCAACAACGTGGTATTTACATTCCCCCACGGTATGTGATAAGCTGTCTTCCACTGTTTGATCCTTTCTTACGATTGACCGCCTTAACGGTGACCATTGTTAGAAGAGAACTTTTTATGTAAATACTGCGGCAAAGCCTTTTCTATTCACACCGGCATAGACGGCGGTTCAGAGCTGTAATTACAGCCTTGGGGTCGTCCATAAAACTGATTAATTGGCTGGGCTCGGCGCATTCTTCTGTATGCCGAAAGAGAAGATGAACAAGATTTATTATGTAGTCGACCAAAATCTTAAGACGAGGCCACACTAAAACTAATCAAAGAATATGAAAACCCTTAACATTATTGGCATTTCACCCATCGGCGTGGGGAATTAGCCCATAGTGTATCAATTCAAAACTCTAAGGATTGATAACTCTTTGATAAGCGCTTAAAAATAGATAAATGTTTTTTGTAAATCTTGCAACCAATAATGTGTCGGCTTAAAACATATTTTGATAAAATATCTCTAGGGGCCGTCTGACAAAGTATCATTTAAAGATCAGACTCTATTTTTTTTACAGAAAGCGCATTGTGACTGAAAAAAGAAATAATCAAGGAGAGGGTGTGAAACGGCGCCCCATCTCTATAGAGCGTACATGTTCCCTAGGGGCTATCTCCGTTAATACTCTTGAGTGGTCAGACCATATAGTCAAGATTGTGGATTATAGTGTGATCGGCATCGGTATCGAAACCGATCGACCCATCGAGCCAGGCATCATCTGGTTCAAAAAGAACCTTTATGGACAAAAGTGCGGAGCACTGGTGTGGTGTAAAAAAGACGGCGACCGGTATCGGGCCGGTATCAAATTCATTTCTCTAACTCGTGAACAAGAAGAATACCTTCGGCAACAGGTTGAGCAGATGCAGCACAAACGGCTCCAAGATCCGGAACGCATCATCGCAATGCTGAGCGCCGCCATAAAGTAAGACATAAAAGGTTTCATTAATTCACCGTGACCGGATATTTCGCTGGGCGACAATAGAACTCAATTGCTCTATTGATAGATTTTCATCGCGAACAAACACGTCAATTATTCCTCTGACCTCTTCCCACGGTTGAAACCAGGACCTTTTCACGGAGGCCCGATAACAAATATATGTCATAAGATTAATAATTGTTTCACTCTGAAAGAATGGTGTATAAGTGGATATTCAATATTTGGGCGATCATCAAGAATTAATACCTGTTCTTGCTGCTTGGATATACGATGAGTGGTCATATCTGTATCCAGAGATGACACTACAATATGCCGTAAGTCTGTTGCGAGAGAGGATTAATAAGGAAAAGCTCCCCTTAACTCTGGTTGCTTTTGAAGCAGGAAAGCCTGTAGGCACGGTATCTCTTACGTCGTTTGACATGGAGACGAGAAAAGATGTGCCGCACTGGCTTACCAGCCTATACGTGGCGAAACAGTGGAGGAGAAGAATGATTGGCTCAAGTTTGGCAAAGACTGCTGAGAAAAAGGCTGCCGAATTAAAAATATGCAAGCTGTTTCTGTTCACAACTGATATCAATCTTCCTGAACTATTCTATTCAAAATTAGGTTGGATAGTGAAGGAGAAAACGATATATCACTCACATCCCGTCATCATTATGGAAAAAGATTTGTGCCGTAAATAGAGATCAGCATCAATATTTATTGTAATTTGGCCGGCAGGTTGCCTACACCAACTCTCACACTAGCTTAAACGGATAAGATCTGTAACAAATTTAATTAGTACCATGCCGACCTGCGAGATATTGTTTCAGTCTCATTCAAGGTTCTTATACAATAGTCACGTCCCGATATATTGTCCAATTTCAAATAATTGAGGGGCTCTCCCAGAAGGTTTTAGTACATCGAGGACTACAAGTCGGGCTGCAATTTCGTTCGGGTTTTGTTTCATGGCTTGAGTTCGTAATCGGCCTCCGAGTTTTCGGCCATTTTTTTATCCCGGCCGGCGTCCAGCCGAGCTTAAGTTTAGCCGGGCGTCCCTCAAGTTTGCAGTACTGCGTGACGTTTCCAGCCAGATCATCTTCTTATCGGTGTAACGAACGTTTTCTATATCAGTTACTCGAATAGTCGCCTCCCAGTAGTTCCCGGCAGAGCCGAAGCCTTCCCACGTTCCCTGTCCATAGGTGTTTATCTCCATTGACCGAACCGTACCGGTAAGAGCAAAGTCGAGAAATAGGCCATATTCAATATAATAAAAGATCGAATACTTATTCAGTAATATCAAAATATTGTATAAATTTTATTCTGTATACTGCAACTCCTATCCCCATGGTTAAATCTAGGAGCTTTTGAAGTTGCAAAAACTTCGGTCAAATTATCAAAAAACAGCAATTCATTCTGAACGCAGACGTTTAGCCCGTTTTTTACAAAATGAGTTAGAGCTTTTTTCTCAAATACAATGTATGATGTCCATATGATGTCTATATAAATAAAAAGGATAGATAGAATTCTGACGGTTTCGAATCCACCCCTATTTTCGAGCAATTTCAAAGACTGATATCTGTACGAAACAATAGCGGCATTATGAGGAGGCAGTATGGTGGAAAATTATTTGGCAGGTCAAAACATCGACTCCTATTGCGGGAAGTGCAAGCTAAATCTCGATCATACCATCATGGCGATGAATGGAGAGGTGGTCTCCAAAGTGAGATGTAAAAGTTGTGGCAGTTCGCACAAATTCAGGAGCCCTCTTGACGCTCAAAAAGTCCGGAAACCGAGAGCGAAAAGAGGCGTTGGAGAAGCAGCAACAACGGAGATTATCTGGGAAGCCGGCCTTGCGGAAGCGAAAGGAAAAGAATGCGATTACAGCATGACATCGAAATACCGCATAGGCGACATTGTCAATCACCAAACGTTTGGCAAGGGTATTGTAATGAAGCTCTATGCCAATAAATGCGATATGCTGTTCAAGGATAAGGAACGGCTAATGGTCTCAACCAATGAATAGACGTCACTCTCCATTTCCGGTGTAGATCAGAAGATCTTTCGCTATGCAACTGCTGCCGCTGAATTCTAGAATGAGTTCATACTATATGCCACAATCTCAAGAATCTAGATTGCCTTCAGATGACTAAACGAATTTTCACTAATTGTATGAGGTGCTTCAATAAGTTGCTTATGATAAATTATAAAAGCTGAATTGTCCGTGCTAAGTCAAAGTGTCTACTCCTTCACCGTTCCTACCTTATTTTGATTTTTCTCATTCGTTGTAATTCTAGCAATAACATGCTATTAGGTCCAGTGTCTTAACAAGAAGATGAATTGAATAAATTCATTAAGAAGTTGTAATTTATAAAACAAAAAGACATAGAGGATTTCCTCAAAATCTGTGTCAATTACAATGGCAGCTTTTCGAGTCAATCAAGAAACGGGCTTAGAAGTAGTCCTCCTCGGAGCTGGTTTGCATTTAAACCGCGGTCGAGTTTGAGCGGGGAGTTCTTGCCCAGATGTCGCTCAAAAATATCCCCATAGTTCCCCACGGCCGCGAGAACGCGGAGTTGCCACTCCTTGTCGAGACCCAACTCCGGCGCGGCAATCGGCATCGCCCCTGCACCACCTGCGTACCACAGCATTTCCGGTCTCTCCGCGCTGATCAGTGTGTGAACGGTCCATGCGACAATCGCGGACCATTGCGCATCATCGGTTCCCGTTGTTGCCATTACCGGGAAAGCCGTCAGCGGTTCCGGGAGTATGCGGCTTGATAGCTGGTTCACGCCCCGCTCAAGTCGGATCTCCGCAAGGGTCGTGATTTCTCCGGCGATAGCGTGGCAATTCTGTACATTGTAGGTATCGATCATCTCCCCGTCCTCTGAGAATGCCCGCCGTAGCCAACCTTTCTTAAGCGTGACGAAATAAGCCGAGAGGCTCCGTTCGACCGAGCTACCGATCAGGAAGCAAATACTGTCTCCGGCAAGATCGTCGACATGGTGCACTGTCGATGTGGATGCAGTCATCACCGCGTGGGATTCCACGAAGATAGTGGGACCGGGCACCACCTTGCCGGCCAGTTTTTGTTCATTGATCTCCGAGCCCGTCAGGAAGAAAACGTCGTCCTGTTGGTTGCGCACGGCATCAAAATCTTTCGGCGTTTCGTATACGTGGTATTCGATAAGCTCGGGAGAACCAAGAACAGCTGCGGCGATCCCGTGGCAAACGTCGACGTTAAGGCCGGTCCAATGTTTTTCGCCGTCAACGCTTGCTAGGCCCGGCCGTTCGACGCTGGCACAGCGGACGATACCGCGTGTTTTCACACGATCAACGACGGAGCCCGCCTTAGCGACGGAGATTATGCAGCAGACTGAAATCAGGATTAGCAAAACCAACATGAAACGCATGGATCCTCCTCGCAAGCTGGTGGCTAAAGCGACTGCTTTTTTTCTTCATTTTTTTCCTTTTTGTTGCCGAGAGATTGCATTGTAATCTGAATCTTCGCTGCAATATTTCTTTTTCTCATCTAATTGTGTAGCGTGTTCGCTTATCATAATCCAGATCGAATCGCCCCTTGTTAGTAAAACGATAGCGTATGGAGTGTGGAATGCGACGAGGACGCACACCATCCTGCCTTATCCATTTTCAGTTAGCCTCCGGATAGGTGCTCGGAAGGGGGTTGAAGCCCACGGGGATATCGTTGGCGATTCCCTGCCGGCTATCCTCAGGCGTTATTCCGATCGCTTGACAGCCGTGCCCATTGTAGTGCGGCAGCGTGTTTACGACACTATCCGGAATCATCGCGAACGATGCCGGTAGCGGGGGCGACATGCCCATCAGCCGCTTCGGATCAAAACCCGATAACAGGCTGTCGGTAATCGGTGAATTGATGTCGCGCGGCCCGAGGTACTTCTGCTCGAATCCAGGTGGGCCAAACTTGTTAAATTCCTTTGAGTTACCAGCCGCGAGTGCCTCAGCCTCATCTGGCAGGCTTGCGAGCGGGGGAAGACCAAAGACATCGTTGATAGTTTCAATCACCGCATTGTGGTCGCCCTCAATATGCGAAACAACATGTGTCCGCGCGTAGGGCGAGATTAAGATCAGGGGGATGCGGATACCACGGGAAAGCGGTAATCCGTCAGGGCCATAGGAGAGGATGCGCGGAGGAACATGGTCATAGAATCCATCTGACTCATCATAGGTGATGATGATCGCACAGCGTTCCCAGATCTCCGGATTAGCCGCGACCGCGTTGATCACACGAGCTGCCATCGACTCGCTCAGTTGGTGGTCGGTGTAGCCTGGGTGGTCATCATCGCCTGCCTTCGCCGCGTAAATCGCGGCAACCTCCGGGCCCGTTGTACTTGGGTTTGTGATCGGCGGCATCAGGCCCATCTGGTTAATGTAGCCTCCACGGATATAGAATACGCCGCCATGGGGCAGAGCGTTGTTCGCCATGTCTGTAAAGAAGTCGGTCATGCCACGGAAGTTCTGGCGAAGAGGCGGCGTGTTAGCGATATAGCCGAAATACTGGGCCCCCTGGTGGTGGCTGACGTAGGACAAGTGCGAGGCTACCCCGTTCGTGTCTGTGGACTCAAGATCGTAGCCCTCCTGATACCATCGCCAATTGACGGCCTTTATCTTTAAATGCTGGATGTAAGGGATGTCCTGCCGAATATCAGGCAGGTCGAAAACCGGATCCAGGTTGTGCTCCATCACCTTCGCAATGTTCAAGCCCTGGAAGGTAAGCGGCAAACTGGCGAAGGTCAGGTTTGAGGCGATGTCGCTGTTGGAGTAGTTCTCTTTCGCACCAGCGGGTTGCTTGTCCGACGTCGTCATGTCGAACTGAGAACCGTAGAAGGGTTGTGGATCCTTGACGAGCGGTGGACCTTGCGTGGTGCCAGTGTTGGTGCCCACGGTATAGATCTGACCGTTCGGGCCGTGCTTAACCCACTGCGTTTCACCCGACTGCCCCGCAATCATTGCAACCGCATTCGGGGTGGAGGGTGTGTCCTCAGTTGCATAGATGTTGTCAAAGATAGTGAATCGACTTGCCCACTGCCAGAAGAAGGGAATGGTATCGCAGTCGATATACGACATTACGAGACGCCCGAACTGCGTGCCCTTATCTACGTTAGCCGCGCCTCCCTTTGATGCAAAGCGAGTGTACTCGTCGTAAGCAAACTTGTCCATCTGTGCCACACCATTAACGACGTGGATTTTGGTCGCGAGACCGATGTGAGAGTGGTCGACGCTGTCGACGACGGTAGAGTTCTGCTCGGGACCGAGCCGGAACGGCCGTACTGTGACGGTCAAACCATTGATGTCCGTGTAGGTTTGGGTAAAGCCGGGCGTTTTCTCGGAGGAACGAGGCTTCTGGCCGTCTGAGTAGAGGCCGTTAACGCCCGGGAACGTGCCATATTCGTTGTCGAACGAGTGGTTCTCGTTGAAGATCACAAAGACATATTTGATTTTATCCTGCAACAGTTGCACGAGCAATTCGTTTGACAGCTCGGGTTCCGAGGCTGAATCATTGATGTATGGGGCGACGTCCGCCTCAACAACGGGCTGGTCAGTGATGGGGGGCTTTTGCCACGCTTCATACCTTGCATGATCATCCATAGTCAACGATTTAGAGGACATTCCAGGGATGCAAGCAACCTGCAACAGCGATACTGCAAGGACGAGGGCAAGACAAAATTTCGTATACAGGTTCACAGTGAACCTCCTTTTATGCTCAAATTTGATTGAAAAAATCATGATCGATATCTTTTAGATGTCTTGAAATGTTTATCGTTTTGAGACATTATTGTTTATTTCACCTTATTAATTCTCTGATTTTATGCCAGTCCTAAAATTGTCCAGCGTTTAGCAACCAACTGTCACTTATGAACCTATCATCCCGATTTTAGACGGCCTGCAAGATTTTAATCCATCTTTCAACATCATGTCATCAAAGTAATAGCAGTTACCACAATCTAAATACAACGTAGCAACCACTTACATCAATGTATTTCAACTATATGAATTTTCTGTTACAGAATAATTAACTTATTATGAAATTACACTATCCCCACCGAAGTAAGATTGACGTAATTATATTATAGTAGAAACTTCATTTAAACGTCGTAGCGTGAATATAACCTACTCAACCCCAAATTCGAATAATACCTGAATCTTTTTCATTGATATTTACAGTTGCAATGCTAAAGTATCGACAGTGAGTAGCAGAACGCGGATCATAACATCCCTATTATTCAGTCACGAAAGGAGGCGGAGTAGGAAAACACCGGGCACAGGAGTTGTCAACGGTTCAGCAGTTGGGGCATTGCTGACATTAACGGCCTGTTCTTTACAAGCGGATCATGTGTAGAAACATATTCCGATGGCCATCGAGGCTTGCTGACTTTTGGTAGAGATAACTAGTTCAGTGAATAAAAACACGAACAGGATAGAAGCGTGGCAATGTTGAACATATCGTTAATGAAATGGCTCGGTGAAAAACGTACCGGATCGCGCCAGCGAGTAGGTACTTTCGCTTGACGTTGCCCTTTAAATGAGCGCTCCTGAGATGTCCTCGAACATTATTCACCGCCTTATGACAAGCAACGTGCGTCGGTCTCCGGTCTCCGCCGCGTGCTTTACCTGGGTACCGCACCCCTCGCCATACACCAGCTCGATTGCCTCGACAAAGCCAGGGCTCAGACTGTGAGAACCCGGCTCTTTCCGGACATTGCAGTTGAACAAAAATGCATCGTTGATCATGGCCAGAACCTCATTGCCTTCCGAAAAGTGCATAGGCCAGAGCAGGCAAACCTTCGGCTTCACTTGCGCAAGGGGTAAGCCTAGTGTCAATGCGACGGTGTGCAGAGAGCAATGGATCCGGTGATGGTACCAGTAGGCGAAGAGGCAGAGTCCATCCTCGGTTGTGTCGATGGAAAAAAACCCGGGTTCCTCTTGCTCGAACACGTTGTCGTATCCCCCTGCAGTTAGGAGGTGGGGACAGAACTTGGCAGCTTCAGGCAGGACCTTGATGATTCTCTTCATCTCTGCAGTGGTAATGCATACCTCGTACGACGAGCAACAACACCGTTCGCTCTTTACGCAGCCTTTGCAGCAATTCTCAAGCGACAGAAGCGATTCGACGTCGACCTCCACGCTACTGCGCTGGTGTTGCTGGGGCTTCTTATAACGATTTCTCGGAACGTTCGATCGCATAGACATCAAGTAGAGATCAGGATGAGGGGCTGTGCTTTGGCAATACGCTACGTAATGACCTCCCGGTGCACGTCAGCTCATTACCCATTCACCTTTTCTTTATCATTTTAGATATACGATATCATCCATAAAGTCGGTGATTTTTATTCCCCCTTCGCTACTCACCGCAAAGGTATTCTCAATCCCTATCACCCCACGGCCTGGAAAGACGAATTTCGGCTCGATGGCGATGGTCTGACCATTTTGAAGCTGTGCCTTGAACCCTTGGGCAAGGACTGGAAGCTCGTCGAGCTCAAGCCCGACCCCATGACCCACGAACCGTGCATTCTCTCCAGGCGCTCCCATGAAGTTTTTCCCAATACCTGCCTCCTCCGCCATGGACGCGGCCTTTGAAAAAAGGTGTTCACAGATGATCCCGGGTTTCAGGTTGTCCGCCAGATACTTCTGGATACGGAGGGCAGTCGCGAAAGCTTTCTCCAACTCGAGCGCAAGACTGCCGAAAACAAAAATCCGCGTCATATCCACGATATAGCCGTTGAAGATGTTAGTGTAGTCAAGAAACACTGGGACATCCCGCTCGATAATCGCTGTGGAAGCCCCTTGGGGAGATGCGTTGGAGAGTCCGCGGCCGGAAACCGGCCCGTCGAAGAAGCCGGGCGTCGCGGCATTCTCGCCGGCCATTGTCAGGCCCTGGAATAGCTCCTGGTTGAACGCTCGCATCCGTACGTACCCTTCATTTCCGAGCTTTCGAAGGCACCGCTCGAACTCGGCTGAAAGATCCACCTCCCGCATTCCCGGTTTCATGAATTCGGGTACTTGTGAGAACGCGCGACTTATTTGAGCACCGCTGTGGCGCATCTGTTCCAGTTCCCATGCCGACTTGACCGAGCGGATGTCCCTGTTGATCTCGGAAATGTCAGCAAATTCCCGTCCCGCGAAGAGCTTTGTGTAGTAGTTGAACTGCTGAACCGGCACTGCGTCAAAAGTGAGACCAATTTTTCTGATCTCCGCGCCAAAGAGAGCAGGAAACTCTCTGCTTGACGGAAACGGACGGGTATCATCGATGTAACTTTCCGCCCGGGCACGGGAGAGGCTCTTGCGAACTAGGAGAAATGGAACGCCATCCGCCGGTATCCAAAGTATAGAGTTCTGCCGAGTCCCACTGAAATAATAAATATCAATGGGATAGACAAAAAGGGCTCCGTCGATCTCCTTGGCCTTCAGCTCCTGTTGGAGCTTTATTATTCTCTGTTCCGATTCACTTTTCATCGATGTCTGTCCAACCTCTCTTCATTAGAATATGTCTATCATCTACTCAGTGCAGAAAACTTCTACTAGTAACGATACCTTTAGCACATCGCTAAAAAAACCATGCAACCGGATGGTAATAATATTTGAGACGTCCATCCAGCCTCTCGCGACACTTGATAGGATGCCCATACCTATGCACTGATTTTGCCGCATAGTATAGCATCTTGCCTATCCTTTAGTGATAACACTCGCAATGAATATGTTCATAATATTTCCATGATGCGTGCCGAAGAGCTCTTTACCCAAAAAGGACTACCTTTGATAACCACCGCTTTCCAATCTTAGACCAAGGTTTTTTCGCTCGCCATCGGTAAGCTGAAGGTAGGATTTGTGTTGCTTCCGTAATATGACGTTTTTTGTCACCAGGAGTTCATAACGCAGAAGTAGTTCTCCGCTCTTGGAATAGGCAAAACAATTATACTTCACTATCACGCTGCAAAATATTTCGATCACGCGCCTTCGATTACCGCATTTTCTCTGCTTTTTTCTTCACAAAGGCTTCTATTGCTGCGATGTCCTCCGGCGGAACATTACCAAATTTTACGCCGTACCGTTTCGTTTCTGATTTGTCTGTTAGGTTTATTATCCTCACGACTTCACCTGCAACAGTGATTTGCTTGGTATCAGGGAGAAAGAACGAGCAGGTCAACCAGTCACCTAGCGACAGGCTCCGTTCCGTTTCGAGCAGCAATCCCGTTACACTGATGTTTTCCGATCTGCAGAAAAAGGACCGGTCCCTGCTGCTGCCAACGATGCTTGCGCTCAAGAGAACGCGGTACGATTCTCTGGCTGGGACATTCAGGAGGGATTCCGCTTTTTCGAGCAGGAGTGCGCTGTTAACCGGCAGTGCCATAATTGCGTTCGGTCTGCACAGTTCTGCTCGAACTCTGTCACCAGGTCGGTCCAGACAGAATAGGAGCAGGGAAACTGATCGCAGCGTGGCATCGTTCCTCATCGGCGCAAAAAGCTGCTCGCACGCTGTACCGGGCAAATCTACCCGGGAGATAATGAGATTCACTCTTTCCGCACGGTGAATAGACAGTGCCTCGTCGTTCGTCCTCGCGGTGAACAGTTTCATGTCCTTGCGCTGCAAGATACTCGATCCCTTGTCGATGCTGGCGGCGATCGCTTCGTTGATTACAATCTTCTTCATAAATTCATCCTCGTAGCCTGGCATGTGTTTACACGGATTTGGTACAGTATAACATAATGGGAACCAATACGAAAGACCACCTTAGTGGTTTGTCACCATCGTGGCCTTTCTGGTTGCCCACTTTCTGGTTGCCCAGTTGCGTCCGAAGCTTCGCAGTGCTATAATCGAATAAAAAAAACGGGAGGAGCAATCGGATGAGACTCGTGACACGAGGCGATCTTGATGGTGTGGTGTCAGCCGTACAAATTACCACCATGGAACCGGTTGACTCCCTGGAACTCATTCACCCCCAGGATATTACAGATGGGAAGTTCGATGTCCGGGTGGGAGATATTCTGGCCAATCTTCCCTATCATCCAGCTTGCGCGATGTGGTTCGACCATCATGAACTCACCGACAGTAACAGGAAACCACCGGAAATCTACAGAGGGAAACATGCCCTGATGCCAAGCGTGGCCAGAGTGGTCTTTGATTATTACCGGTCCGATAAACTCAGGCGATATGAACCTTTGATTGTGGAAACGGACCGGTTCGACTCAGCGCAGTTGTCGGTGGAGGATATTTCCAACCCGCAGGGGGCGATTCTTCTCGGGTTCACAATCGATCCACGAACAGGCCTCGGAATCGACAAGGGTATTTTCTCGGTGTTGGTGGAGCTTCTGAAAACCTCCAATATAGACGCAGTTCTTGCGACACCGGAGATTTCACGGCGAGTTCGTCTTTGCAAGGAAAACGACCTCAGAGCTCTGCAGGCCTTGCAGGACCACTCAAGGACAGACGGTAACGTAATTGTAACGGATTTCAGGACTGTTGAAAAGCCTCCGGTGGGCAACCGGTTTCTCATCTACCTCATCTATCCAGAATGCAATGTTTCGGTACGACTACAATGGGGGCCGCGGAAGGAGTCCATAGCCGTTACCGTAGGCCACAGCATCATAAGCCGGACGTGCACAACCGATATTGGCCGCCTGTGCAGCGATTTCGGAGGTGGAGGACACCGAGGGTCAGGCGCGTGCACCCTGCTTCCGGCTGAGGCGGACAACAAACTGGAAGAACTCATCCGAAGATTACGAGAGCGATAAGCCGGCGACCATTCTTGCTTTTCAGGACTGACTCCCGTTGCGTGCCTCAAATCCCGTACTTCATGCGATATCAAGACCATAGTTTTGTCTTTTTGGGCCATGGTCGATCACATTTAGATAGAACGAAAGGCATTGCAGCATTGTGAGTACCGTCTCATGAGTACAGTGTCGTATCACTGAGTTGACATCCTCCCCTGCCTCACGGACGGGGATTCCCGAATCAGGCTCTCCTGCTACTGAGAGCCACTGCTGATTCTGTTTTCGGATGCGGCAGAGATGTTTGCCACGTCCCCGATTCATGGGCTGATGCTACTGGCCTGGTATTTCTCCAGGCGAACCGGTTGACCGAAGGCTGTGCCAAACAGCCACTACTCCAGGAGACACCTTTGTGTTCCGGGAGATACTTTTTAAGAATGTTGACTGCTCCGTTCACGTCAGCATGGATTACGGCGCCGCAATGCTTACAAACGTAGAGACCACGATGCACACGGCTGGCCTTATCCCTTGTGTTGCATACACAGCAGGTCTGGCTCGTGTAGTGCCCCTTTTCTTCTACAACGCGGATGCCTTTGAGTCTGGCTTTGTACGTAAGCATCCTGACGATCCGGTCAAACGGCCATTTATGGAACTGCTGGTTTCCGCTCTTTCCCCAGTCTTTGCCTTCTCTGATGTCCTTCAGGATGAAGGTAAGTACAAGCGCAGACCGGAGACAGAGCTGCTCGCCCGTCAAAGACGGATCAACGACAGTCGAGGCTGGCAATGTTTGCGTTGTTGCCAGAGAGACTGTCGGTATTGCCGTCAGAACCCCCTAGCTTGAACTATGGGGAGTGGTCAGACTTGACGCTTTTGTTCTCGCATCCACACGTCTATTGCATTAAAAGCCATGGGACGGGCAAAAAGGAAACCCTGACCATAGCCGCAGTGCAGGTTCTTTATATTGGCTAATTGATGCTCCATTTCGACTCCCTCGGCAATCACCTCGAAGTTCAGGTTCTTTGCCAAGGAAACAATGTGTGTGATGATCTCCTGATTTTCACCGTTGGTGTTAAGTTTGTTGATAAAACTACGGTCGATCTTGAGCGCACAGACCGGAAATAGTTGCAGGTAACTCAGTGACGAATGGCCGGTGCCAAAATCATCAATATGGAGATGTATCCCCATGTTTCGCAGCCGCTTCATTGTATCTACTGCAGCATCG
Organism: Nitrospirota bacterium; assembly: GCA_963845065.1. Lineage (GTDB taxonomy): Bacteria > Nitrospirota > UBA9217 > UBA9217 > UBA9217 > JAJYKN01. Next base: position 767,655 of record CAWJQQ010000009.1, on the reverse strand, counting down.
ACGTGCTCCATAATCATGCTCTCGGTAATTTCCAATATCAAGGTTTTCGGATCAACACCCGTCTCCGCCAGAAATCGGGAGAGTATGCCGACGAGATCCTGTTGCGAGAATTGCCTGCTTGAAATATTGATGCTCATGCTAAGCGGTGGTTGCAAGGGATATCGTATCTGAAGCAATTTCAGCTCGCGGCAAGCTTCGTGAAGTATCCAATCTCCGATCTGATAGATAAGTCCATGTTCCTCTGCCAAAGGGATGAACTCGATGGGGTAGATGAGGCCCCGCGTTGGATGATTCCAGCGGACAAGTGCTTCAAATCCCGTCAACTGTTGAGTCATCAGATCCATTATGGGCTGATAGTAGAGAGCAAGTTCCTTATGGTCGACTGCTGCCCGCAGATCGGCTATCAATTGCATTCGGTTCAGGATATTGGCATGCATATTAGCATTATAGATTTCAAACGATGCATTCCCTCGTTCTTTTGCCTCATACATCGCTATGTCCGCGTCGCGAAGAACCTGTTCCGACCGTTCATAGTGGTTGGAGCCTAATGCGATTCCGATACTGATTGAAGTAATTATTTCGTGCCCTTTGATATTGAGCGGGAGGACAGATTTCGCCTGAATCCGCTCAGCGACGTTGACGGTGTAAGCGGGGTCCCTGATGTTCTCCAGGAGAATGGCAAATTCATCGCCTCCGATTCGCGCGATAGTATCTCCGGGCCGGATACAATCGGCAAGCTTGCGGCTTACCACAACGATGAGTTGATCGTCAATGGTATGACCGTGGTTGTCGTCGATGATCTTGAAACGATCCATGTCGATGAAGAATACTGCATAGTTGGGAGTGCCGGACCGCCGCTGCGCCGCAGTGATAACGTGTTGTAGCCTATCTATGAAAAGCGTCCGGTTTGGAAGCCCCGTTAGGGGATCATGGAAGGCATCATACAAATTACGTAATAATAAGACTTCAACCAGTATGATAAGTACGGTGAGTATTACTAAAGGTATAGCTCTATCGGGCGTGATTACGTTGATTAACGAAGAAATAGCATCAGCCCGGCAAAGAGAAGGGTCGAGAAAAAGAAAGGCGAGGATGACTGCTGGCAATACCAACAACATAATTACAACACCTTCTCTATTGGTGAGTTAATTTTCATGGAAGCATAATTGCGGAAACTGTGTAACTGCCATGCTCAACCAATTATTAAATAGCCACCACTATAACATTCGGACTAGTGATGTTATCGAGATGGCTTCGAGTATGACACGCCATCACAGCACTTGCACGAATATAAGCCTGATTCAAATAGAAGTCAACGATGGATTGAGTATTTGGATTGAGTGTTTTATATACAGATTTTAACGTAGAGGCTGATAATTTAACCTGAATCCGGCGTGAAAATGGTCAGAATTTCAGCCGGGCAATTGTCTTTACCGCATACTCGAAAGCTTCACGATACCAGAGATTGGCCGGAAATTTGAGTGTCGGTCGGTTTTCAGATTTTACCAATACGCCTGGAATAAGTAGAAGACGTGATCGTAACGTATTGAGCGTTATATTGTGCAGACCTTTTGGCAAGCAAAGGCGCTTGAACCAGTTGATCAAGTTGTATGAAAACAAAAGAATGTGAAAATACGCTTCGTTGGCGGCAAAGTGTTTGGTTGGTATCTTCGCTAAAGGATAATCTCCTTTGAGTTCTTTTATAATGAGTTCCACGCCGGCTCGACCGTTGTAAAATTTCCACGTGTTGAGTGGAGTCAGGCTCAAGTTTGTCACGATGACCTGATAACTGTACTTGCCCAGAGTAAACAAAGAGAGCTGATCCGATGGGTCTTCTGGTATCGGACGGCGGATTACGACGAACCGATGCTCCTTGTGTCCCGCCTTGATGGGATATGTAAGCTCGGCCGTCTCGATGCCGGATGTATAAGGGTGATACGGCAAAACACCAAGCTTTCGTTTGATCGGTGGAGTTAGCTTGGCGACGATAGCGAACAAGGCGCTCTTGGATTCCAGATACTCGACAGTTTTGTGGTCGAAAAAACCCTTGTCTGCCCTGATGATTATGACTTTTACCGAAGAAGGCACTTTGGCAAAGGTTGCATCCAGAAAGTTGAGGACTCCTGCTGCGGTATGCGCATCGCCTGGCCGAAGCTCTCCGTGCCAGTAGTCCTTGGTAATGCCGTTGAAACAGACAAGAGGATGGTATGATGGCCTTCCGCGCTTCTTCGGATTGTATCCGATATTGGCCATCTCCTGTTTGCCGTACAGGACTAGGACGGTGGAGTCCATATCGAATATAATGCGTGTAGGCGGAGAGGGTCTTAGCATCATCGACGAGAGCAGTTTGTCGTGAAGCCGCCTGAGCCGTGACAGAGACAGCGGCGCCATTCTTAGAAGGAAGCGCCGAAGGGTTTGTGGATCGGGATAGGAGGGCAATCCCGTCAGATACTGGAAGACTCCATTGTGTCGTAGAAGGTGAGTCGTCTCGATCCTGCCGAATCCAAGAGCTATGGGATATACCAGTGCAAGAATCACCTCTGATATGGTGTAATGGTTGTTGCGCTGAGCAAAGAAAACTTTTTTGCTGAGAAGAGCCTTCAGCTTGATGCGCTTGAAAAAGAGATGCAGAAGATATACGCCACCGAAGTGAGTGACGTTCTTCCCGGTGAAGGAAATTTTGAGATTTTTGGGTCCGAATGGCATAGGAATGTAACCTATCAAAAAGGTAGGTTTGGTTCCAAACACTTTTTGGCATTATAACACTATTTTAAAAGGGTCGATTCAACATAGTAGATTCCGGCTCACGCCGGATTCAGGTTTAACTGTTTCAGAGACTGGAAACTCCAACCCTTTGAAATATGTCTATGTGCTTATAATAATTATTTAGTGCAGAAAACAAGGAAGCTAGAACATTTGTTGATTTCTCAGCACAGATAACTGCATACCCAATGCATAACTATTGTAGCATTGCTATCAGCGCATTAAAAAATCACCTGATTCCCGGCCCTCCCTGAAGTTCAAATTTCCTCTGCACCACATGAACGGGAACGTGAACCAGCATGCGTTCTACAACATCTTGGAAATGTTGCAAAATTTCGATATGCAATCGAAGGGTTGTATTTATTTCCTCTCTCTGCTATCATTGATCGCATGTGCGTATAAATTCAAGGGAGGTATGAAAATGAAAAAAAGTATTGTAAGCATATTCTTCGTGTTTATCTTTATTTCCTCACTGGTCTCGAATGCTCATGCACAGATGTGCGGCTGCATGGGTGAAAAAGGCGGGGGGATGAAAGAAGGCGGCATGATGGATGGAATGGGACACCAGGACATCGGTATGCTGTACTCCATGGGCGGCATGCACGGCGGTGGAATGATGATGGATGATGACCATCCCATGTGGAAACACCTCATGAGTCTCGGTCTCGATGATAAACAGATAGATGCTCTCAAGGCGCTTCGCAGCAATACGATAAAGGACATGATAAAAAGGAGAGCGGACAAACAGATCGCCGGCATCGAGCTTAAAGACCTACTCGGAAAGGAACCGGTAGACATGAAGTCAGTCGAAGCTTCGGTGAGGAAGAACGAGTCGCTCAAAGCGGAGATGTTCCTTGCTCTTATCAAAGCACATGAAGAGATGAAGTCCATACTGACGCCCGATCAAAGGATGAGGCTGAAGGAGATGATAAAAGCAGATCGCGGTGCGGGCTGCGGAATGAGGAGCAGCGATACAGAGCACAAGGACATGCCGATGCACGAGCACATGCACTAAGCCGGGGTTATCGAGATAAATGGAGTGAAGTCCCAGAGGATTGACAATACCTCGCCGCCAAGACGCGGCGGGGTTTTCATTTGGCTTTTGCGTAGTCTGAAGGTACTTTAGCTTGACGCACTCCCACCGCTAAAACATGAGGGGTTTGCCGCCGCGCTATTTTATCAAAAGGTTGGCATGGATGGGCAGCAGTTTTGTCAATCTTTCTTTAACTGGTTATTCCTCTTTTTATTAAAGAAATGAGCTTTTCCCCGTCTAGTACCAACACTATATTTATCTGGTCGTTGAAGATGTTAGATACTCGATATAGAATAAACACCGTGGTGAGTACTGGATGCATCCATCCCCACGCTTTGTAAAAGAAAAGACCTCCATGGTATTTTCGAAACTCCTTGATTGTAATCGCAGTCTGCTCTCTCTCTGTGGGGTCTCTAGCATTACCCCTGATTTGCTGACGTCCATAACCGACGAGGATGTGGAAGATCGGGCTCAACAGCGGAGTCCTTGTTCTCGGATGGATATTGTTCCAAACCACGATGAAAACCATTTGTTCAATCTATGAGTATTGCTACCTATTTGAATAACTATGGCACTAACTCACGGCGTCAAAAAAAAATAAAATACATTATTTTTTTTATTTTTTTCGCCATAGTTTTTGTCCTTTTCCGGATAAGTTTTTTGACCAGACAATGTTTAAGTTTACCGCTAAGCAAAAATACTCTTCGCAATGAGGTACCAGATGTCACTCAACGTCCTGTCATGTTTCCAACTTTCCATAAATTGGTTCAAATGCAAGCATGATAAATAACGACGCAATGAAGAAAAACTCAGCGCCGATGCATTCGTTGCTGCCGTGGTTCGCCGCCGTTGCAGGAGGATTGTTGACGTTTCTCGGCTATGTCGGCTTTGACCAGTTCTACCTCGAGTGGATATGCTTGGTGCCGATACTCTGGGCGATCAGCGAACAGACACCGGGCCGTGCGTTCCTCATAGGATGGGTCGCGGGCATCGTAGGCCACGGGGGCGGATTCTACTGGATTGTCACAATGCTCCAACAGTTTGCAGAGCTGGCATGGCCGCTTGCTGCACTGGGGCTGCTGCTTTTATCCGCGGCAAATGGAATGGTCTTCGCGATCTGGGCCTGGGCTACCCGCTTAATCTGCCGCGATACGGGCTGGAGTACGGCATGGGTCTCACCAGTAGTGTGGACAGCAACTGAAAAGTTCTGGCCCCAACTGTTCCCGAACTACCTTGGCGCTAGTCAGTATAAACTTTCCCTGGTGACACAGATTGCGGATATTACTGGAATCCTAGGTGTCACCTTTCTGCTCGTATACACGAACTCCACAATTCATGTGGTGATCGAGCGGATTCGCAGCAAGCATCCCCATCCGTGGAGACCAGCTGCCGTCTTGGCGTCTGTTATAGGGGTGGTATTGATCTACGGCGCGCTTCGTATCGGTATGGTGGACAGGAGCACATTATCAGCCGGATCCTTGGCAGTCGGAGTGGTGCAGACAAACCTAGGGGCCGCGGAGGAACATGTTGACGCGAACCTTTTTCTTCGCGAACACCAGGAACTGTCCCGCGAGCTTATCAAGACACAACCGCTTGACATCATTGTCTGGCCTGAAGGCGTACTCGCCCTGAATCTCGCGTCCCGTGAGGCAGTATTGCCAACTAGCCTACTGGGAGATCTACGCACTCCGCTGCTCTTTGGCACCATCATTCGCACTGAAGAGCATGGCGAGCGCCGCATGTACAACAGCGCTATTCTCGTGAACGCAACGGGCCGCATCGTCGGCACGTATGATAAGATGGTGCTTGTCCCCTTCGGCGAGTACATCCCCTTCGGCGACATCTTCCCCAAATTTTATTCGTGGTCACCCTATTCAGGCAGGTTCTGGAGAGGGAAGAATACGGAACCCCTTCAACTTAACGGCCACGTCCTATCCGTGAGCATTTGCTACGAAGATATATTCCCCGAACACATCCGCACGCTTATGCAGGGAGGTCGGGACCATCGCATACCCGAGGCGATGTTCAACCTGACAAACGATTCGTGGTACGGCAACACGATTCAACCCTTGGAGCACCTGGTCCTCGCAAGTTTCCGGGCAATTGAACACCGGCGTGCTCTCGTCCGGTCTACCAATACTGGTATATCAGCCATTGTGGACCCGGTTGGGCGGATCGACCGCCGCACTGCCCAGTGGACTCAGGCAACCCTCGCCGGTAGGATACCTTTGATGCAGGGGCGTACTGTCTATGCTGTGTTGGGTGATTGGATCGGATGGTTGTGCGCAATTATTGCCCTGCTCGGTATAGGATGGGGATATCGAACAAAAAAATGGTTTAACAAGAACAATGCAGCGTCTAGCATAGACGAAAAAAACCGCTTGGGGTAGAACGCGTCGCACGGACGAAAGAAAGGCAAACGTCATCGGTAGAAAGCTTGAAATAATAAATGAGCATAATAGGTGTGTCTACTATAGGCGTAAAGTAGCAGAAGAGTTCATCCGACGCGACCTATTTGTAATCAACGGTATCGTAGATAAGAAGAGTCTCCGCGAGTAGAACGAAGAGCTGGCGTAGCCTGTTGTCTGAGGCAGCTAATTGGGTGACCTTTAAGTCCCACACGACCCAGCATACTAGGGTCCGTACCAAAGATTTTGCGGAAAATCATCTGACCGTAGTAGGATGTACTACTACTTAGGCGTATTCTCGTCGTCCTGATATATATACCTTAAGCCAGACTTGCCACTTTAATCATAAGGGCTGTATTCATTATAGTTTAACCTGAATCCGGCGTGAAAATGGTCAGAATTTCAGCCGGGCAATTGTCTTTACCGCATACTCGAAAGCTTCACGATACCAGAGATTGGCCGGAAATTTGAGTGTCGGTCGGTTTTCAGATTTTACCAATACGCCTGGAATAAGTAGAAGACGTGATCGTAACGTATTGAGCGTTATATTGTGCAGACCTTTTGGCAAGCAAAGGCGCTTGAACCAGTTGATCAAGTTGTATGAAAACAAAAGAATGTGAAAATACGCTTCGTTGGCGGCAAAGTGTCTGGTTGGTATCTTCGCTAAAGGATAATCTCCTTTGAGTTCTTTTATAATGAGTTCCACGCCGGCTCGACCGTTGTAAAATTTCCACGTGTTGAGTGGAGTCAGGCTCAAGTTTGTCACGATGACCTGATAACTGTACTTGCCCAGAGTAAACAAAGAGAGCTGATCCGATGGGTCTTCTGGTATCGGACGGCGGATTACGACGAACCGATGCTCCTTGTGTCCCGCCTTGATGGGATATGTAAGCTCGGCCGTCTCGATGCCGGATGTATAAGGGTGATACGGCAAAACACCAAGCTTTCGTTTGATCGGTGGAGTTAGCTTGGCGACGATAGCGAACAAGGCGCTCTTGGATTCCAGATACTCGACAGTTTTGTGGTCGAAAAAACCCTTGTCTGCCCTGATGATTATGACTTTTACCGAAGAAGGCACTTTGGCAAAGGTTGCATCCAGAAAGTTGAGGACTCCTGCTGCGGTATGCGCATCGCCTGGCCGAAGCTCTCCGTGCCAGTAGTCCTTGGTAATGCCGTTGAAACAGACAAGAGGATGGTATGATGGCCTTCCGCGCTTCTTCGGATTGTATCCGATATTGGCCATCTCCTGTTTGCCGTACAGGACTAGGACGGTGGAGTCCATATCGAATATAATGCGTGTAGGCGGAGAGGGTCTTAGCATCATCGACGAGAGCAGTTTGTCGTGAAGCCGCCTGAGCCGTGACAGAGACAGCGGCGCCATTCTTAGAAGGAAGCGCCGAAGGGTTTGTGGATCGGGATAGGAGGGCAATCCCGTCAGATACTGGAAGACTCCATTGTGTCGTAGAAGGTGAGTCGTCTCGATCCTGCCGAATCCAAGAGCTATGGGATATACCAGTGCAAGAATCACCTCTGATATGGTGTAATGGTTGTTGCGCTGAGCAAAGAAAACTTTTTTGCTGAGAAGAGCCTTCAGCTTGATGCGCTTGAAAAAGAGATGCAGAAGATATACGCCACCGAAGTGAGTGACGTTCTTCCCGGTGAAGGAAATTTTGAGATTTTTGGGTCCGAATGGCATAGGAATGTAACCTATCAAAAAGGTAGGTTTGGTTCCAAACACTTTTTGGCATTATAACACTATTTTAAAAGGGTCGATTCAACATAGTAGATTCCGGCTCACGCCGGATTCAGGTTTAAAATAGTTTAAATTATTTGCAACATTTAATGTAAGCTAAATCCAAGAGTAGCTACCCATAAAATTATTTAATCCATATCGTTGACATCTCCCCGATTCAGGCATATATTCAACTAAATAATTTTGCTCTTTTTTCGTATCAGCTAAATGAGTATCCATTTTGCGTTCAATTAGAATAGAAAGGCCGCGATGCACTCAGGAGCCGATTAGTTCTATCAGAATCAAGCGACTTGGTCATTGTTTAGACAGGAATGCATGTATGATAGAGGGGCTATTTTGAAGAGAGTAAGCACTCGTGTCAACGTTGCGCTCCGCATCTAGGCCAGTGGGCACGAAGTAGCGCGTCTTATCCTCAAGTTGGGCTCTGTCAATTAAATAATCAGATACGGTCAGGTGCGCGTCCAGGCTATTTTAAGTTTCTCCACATTTTCGCAAATAGGAGGCTAATTATGCAAGGACAGATGATGGACTACCAGCTTACGCTTACGCCACTGTTGGAACGGGCACGGCAGCTTTTTCCCAAAAAGGAAATTGTAACCAAAACAGGGTCGGGATTGGAACGGTTCACTTACGCCCAAATGACTGAACGCGTGGCCCGACTCGCCAACGCCCTTGAGAAACTGGGCGTCAAACGCGGCGTCCGTGTGGCAACCTTCGCCTGGAACAATGCCCGTCACCTCGAACTTTACTTTGCCGTGCCGTGCATGGGCGCAGTACTTCACCCGCTCAACCTGCGCCTGCCTGACGATCAACTTACTTACATCATCGCCCATGCAGATGACCGAGTCTTGTTCGTTGACCCTTCACTTTTGCCCACCATTGAAAAACTTGCCCCACACCTGAAAAACATAAAACATTATATTGTCATGGGTGATAAGGTTCCCGAAGGTACCACCCTTAAGCCAGTACATGCGTACGAAGACCTGTTGAAAAATTCCAGCCCCGAATATCCCTGGCCAAACTTGCATGAGAACGATGCCGCAGCCATGTGTTACACATCCGGCACGACGGGTAACCCCAAAGGCGCGGTTTATTCGCACCGCTCGATTTATTTACACAGTATGGCCTTGTGCATGATTGACTCGCTCGGACTTTCGGAGAGGGATGTATACATGCCGGTCGTCCCAATGTTCCATGTACTGGCATGGGGAACGCCATACGCCTCCGTAATGCTTGGAACGAAACTCGTTTTCCCCGGTCCGCACCTGCAACCGCGCGATCTGGCCGAGTTGATCCAGGCCGAGAAGGTGACCTTAACCGCGGGTGTCCCAACTCTCTGGCTTGGAATTTTGAACCTGCTGGAAAAAGAGCAATATGACCTGAGCAGTTTGCATGGCATGATAGTAGGCGGAGCCGCCGCGCCGCAATCCATGATCGAAGCCTTCGACAAAAAGCATGGACTCAAGGTGATCCATGCCTGGGGCATGACCGAAATGTCGCCCGTTGGCACAGTGTGTCATTTGAAAAGTTACCAGCTTAATCTTCCCGAAGCTGAGAGGTTCAATATCCTCGCCAAGCAAGGTTTGAGCGTGCCCGGAGTTGAAATACGCGCAGTCAACGAATCCAAGAAGGAAATTCCATGGGACGGCAAAGCATTTGGCGAATTACAGGTGCGAGGTCCGTGGATCATCAGCAGTTACTATAACGACGAGCGAAGCGCCGGGTCGTTCATGGATGGCTGGTTCCGAACCGGCGACGTTGTCACGATTGACCCGGAGGGCTTTGTACAGATCGTTGACCGCACTAAGGATTTAGTCAAGAGCGGCGGCGAGTGGATCTCGAGCCAATATTTAGAGAACACTATCATGGCCCATCCCAAAGTGCTGGAGGCGGCAGTGATCGCCGTTACGCATCCCAAATGGCAGGAACGCCCGCTGGCTTGCATAGTGCCCAAACCCGAATTCAAAGACAACCTAACGAAGGCCGAAATTTTTGACTACCTACGTTCACGCTTGAACAAGATGTATATCCCGGACGATATTGTCTTCATTGACGTGGTGCCGAAGACCAGCGTCGGGAAGTTCGACAAGAAGAAGTTGAGGACGCAATACAAGGATTATTCTTTACCAGAGTAAGAATTTAAAAAGGCTTGCTTTTATGGCTGAAGGCAATCCTTGGCTATTATTTACTCAGCGTTCGAAGATCAATCAAGGCCGGTCCGATCTTTTTCGCAGAAGCGTGTTGTCCGCAGTGGACGCATTATATTTATAAACGAAGAAGCTGTCCACCTCCTGCTAGGGTGGACTCAACCGGAGTTAAAAAGTAGGGGCATCCACAAGCTTGTCCACTACCGGAAAGCTAATGGGACACCAATTCCAATAGAAGAATGCGGTATGTATAACATCGTGCATGCGGAAAAAAAGTCTCGCACTGTTTCCTCAACAGGATTGAATTTAAAAAGAGTGTTGCTGATGGTTGACGATGCACGCATAAGAAGCGTCGCAGTCGAGATGCTGAATCATTTAGGGATTGATGTTGAAGACTGCGAAGAGTGGGGAGGAAGCAGCTACTTTATGCGCAGGCGGCCACAAGCATCGGGCCAGGGCTTTCATGCTGTTATCCTCGATTCGGTTGTACCCGGAAGTATGGGCAGAAGAGTTACGATGAAGAAACTCCCTGAGATTCATCCGAATGTTAAGGGGATCGTTTCAATCGGGGTCATTCCGAAGACCCGATATTGAAGGATTTCCAGATTTATGGTTTTGTGAACGCAATAGCAAAACCTTATGACCTTCAGAAGCTGATCAATATGCACAGCAAATTATTAACACAGATAGTCGTGGTAATCCGTTCTACCTGAGTTTACCGTCTACCAAGAAATTAAATGCAATTTTACGTGCACTGAAATTATCAGTTCAGATCCATACCAAAGAAGCTTGACTTTAATCTAAAAATAATGTTTAATATTTTTACTTGTCGAATCATCTTTTTATCGGCTTTTCCTAAAAGCATTACGGTTTATTAAGTAAATTAAAATATATTTTTAAATTGGTACTAGATGATATATAAAGCTGGTGATAAAAACTGTAAGGTATTTCTCACAGTTTTGGCATAACATAGCAACATTTTATTAAAAGCAAATGTTTTATTGTAAAGGTGTCTCCTTTACAGTGTTTTTTTGCGGGTTCTTCATATTTAGATTAACAGGAAGACGGCGTAAAGAACCCCCATCGGCCCCAAGGAGCTGGCATCTTTGCACAGCTTGAAACCGCTACGCAGATGACGGCCTAGTAGATTAGGATCGCTTCAAGTCCGCTAATAACCCCTTGCAAAGATCGCTTTCACCCCCTCGTCCAAACGCGGGGTATGCTGTCATTGGTTGGTGAAAAGTAAAATATTTACTAATAACGCAACCTTGATTCGAAAGGCGGTAGTCCATGATGGATGAGAAAAGACGTACTCAGAGAAAAAAGGTAGTAGGTCACCCCGTTTCAAGTGATCTAAACCCCTCGCTCGGGGTCATCTCATTTAACAATCTCGTACGTACGGATTATCTTGCTAAGATCGTAAATCGCAGCATAATAGGTATCGGCATCGAAACAGATCACCCGATACAACAAGGCGTTGTCTGCTTCAAAGAATGTGTTTATGGACAAACATGTGGCATCGTGATGTGGTGTAATCAAATCGGGAGTCTTTATCGGTGCGGCATCCGCTTCGTTTCCCTTACCCGGGCAGAAAAAGAGTACCTTCGGTATCAAATTGAGCAAGTAAAACCCAGCAAACCGGTCCGAGATCCGGATAGGATTATTACAAGGCTGAATGGATGTATCCCGAGATGCTGATTTAGAACCGTTACTCGACATCCAGCCCTGTCTGTTGGTTTACAGCATTTTCGTGAATGCTCCTGCAGCCAAAGATAGTACTTTATGGAAATCATCCCAATATACCCCGCACCTTGCAGGCTGTCCTACAATTCGAATTTTGATAATTTGGCTAACGTAAATTCAAATAGATGCGAGGCCAAAACCACAAAAACTATTGCCAGACAGCCTGCTTAACGCGGGGAGGAATAGCATCCTTGCCCAAGGATTATAAGGGGGCTGGAAGTTCCCCTCATCCACTGAGACGATTGCGTAGTACAATGACCGCATGGTTCTCTGGAGAACCAGCCATGCGGTCTATGATACCAAGTGGCACATGGTATGGTGTCCAAAAATATCGGAAGGACCCGTCCACGCAAGAGTATCTGCATAAGCGGGCCGTTAAGCTTTCCAGGGATATAGCCGAAGAATACAAGTGCGACACGGAGGAGATGGAAGTAGCGAAAGATCTCATTCATATCTTTCTGTCGTTTCCGCCCAAATACTCAATCGGTGATGTTGAAAAGACCCTGGAAAGCATCAGCGCCTACGAGATGTTCTGGCAATGCTAATCGATCAAGAAAAGGCTCTGAAAGGACCAACGTGGAAGGATGGGTATTTTGCTAGTGCAGTTGGCGATAAATTAACCTCCTAATATGTTCAAACGGTATATACGACATCATCGAGACGAGAAGCTATTCACTTACTTTTATATACAGATTGAAGAAAATATCCATGTTGCTTCCATTCCAGTTGCCGTAGTGCCTCTTTTATTGAGGTAGGGAATACTGACTCCGCAAGATTTATCCGGACAGTTGGCGGAGGTAACAGTCGATTGCGGTTGGAGGCCGCACTATGTATTTCAGCGAAGTGTGGTACGCGAGAACCCATCACGTGGAGAACTCGCTGGGGATCAAGCCCAGGAGGAAGCATCAGGAGGGTTTCACTCTTCTTGAACTGGTGGTGATAATTATTATTCTTGGTGTCTTGGCATATTTCGCAATCCCCCTTTTTTTCTCCCAATCCCAAAATGCTGAACAGGCCAGCTTCAATTACGAGTTACAAAGCATTAATACGGCCAACGTCCTTTATTCGATTAACCAACTGGCGAGCGGCCAGACAATAACCGCGCACAACCCCTTTGATGACATTAACATATCTAATTATGCCGGCACTTTCAGTGACGTCGAACCCGCCAATTGTCCCCCCGGATTCTGGGCCTACCAGAGCGGAGATTCAGCCCTAAACGGAAACTGGGCAGTACTCATATACAGACCGATAGCCACCGTGCCATCACAGGATGCCTATACGTGGGATGGGGTACAGTGGATAATATATACGGAAGTTACAACGAATTCTAGCGGTAATGTGAATGGTTTAACACTTCAGCCATATTCTGCTGTACAGTGGTAGGACAAGCCCTAAATTAGACTCCGAAGTGAATTAACACACCCTCCCCCAACTCAGAAATTCAAGGACTTACGGTACACAAAAAATACGTTTTTCTTGCAGGATGTTTGTAGGACGTCGCAGAACAACTGCAAAGTACATGATATCGGATGGTAATTCCGCCTTTCTGAATTAGCCAGCTAGTCAGGTCCGCTTTGATTTTCGTGTCAACACCGCGCGGCGATATTTTCCAACGCTTCTTTGCTAATTAATCTGCCCTTCAAGCTATGTTTGGAAACAAATGTTATTTTTTTATTGTTGTATATATTTGATACACATTATGTAATTAATTGTATAATAATAACAGCATATTGTGTCTCATAGATACATTATTTACTGTTGTATTTATATATTAATTGAAAATCAGATTTATCATTGTATCCTTTGGATTCACTAATGATAAAACTTAATAACTATTTAAGTGCGATTTTCCGTGAAATGGGGAATTATGGGTCAAAGGTTTATTTCGTTCTCGCTAATTATATTCTAATAATAATGATGACGAGTTAATAACTGACTAAAAAATCAAAGGAATAAAGGTACTAAATGAGCCTTATCACCCTGTGGCCGTATCCGCCATTGATTCGGCACTCTTCTTGCTTTAAAACTAATAAGTGTCATAACCAGAATAGCAATGCCGTTGTCAACATTATGAGATCAGGCAATTCGAGGGAACATCATGAGCGGAATCGTCGGATATGTTGGGAAAAAGGATTCTTTGCAAATTCTCTTTGATGGTCTAACCCGTTTGGAGTACCGTGGGTACGATTCGTCAGGAATTGCTTTTAAAAATGGATCGGGAATCGAAGTATACAAGACTCCGGGCAAACTGCAGGACCTCCAGAAGATACTGCCGACCCCATTACCAGCCATTACGATCGGCATCGGACATACGCGATGGGCCACCCATGGGGCACCGACGGTAGTCAATGCCCATCCTCACACCGTGAAAGGCGTCTCCGTGGTACACAACGGCATCATTGACAATTACCGCGAACTGAGGAACGAATTGGCAGCGGCAGGGCATGTTTTCACGTCTCAGACGGACACGGAGGTAGTGCCTCAGCTTATCGCTCGCTACCTTGAGCGTGGTTTTCCTATCGATGAGGCGATCAGAAGGGCGATCGCGCACCTTCGCGGTGCTTATGCTCTGGTGATTATGTACGAAGGCACGCCAGATACGCTGTTCGCGATTCGCAACGGCAGCCCGCTCGTCATTGGAATAGGCACGGATGCAGAGTACCTCGCATCCGATGTTCCTGCGCTCCTCCCCTATACGAAGAACTTCATTTATCTTGAAGATCGGCAGATGGCCGTACTCAGGAGTAACGCGGTCGATTTGAAACATATCGAATCTCTGGCGACTCTGCAGCTTGAAGGAAAGATTGTAACGGTTGACTCTACGTCTGCAATAGCTGAGAAGCAGGGATATGATCATTTCATGCTCAAAGAGATATATGAGCAACCCCAAGGGGTTATGGATACCCTGCGAGAGTGGATCGACGACACGAACAGGCTCATGGATGAGTTGGGCATCGCGGATACCATCAAAGATCTCAGGCGACTCCACATCGCAGCCTGCGCTACGTCGTACCATGCAGGCCTCGTCGGCCGATATATGATCGAGAAGTTCGTACGTATCCCTGTGGCCGTGGACATCGCCTCGGAGTTCAGGGACATGAGCCCGGTCATCCCAAAAGGCACAGTACTCATCACCATTTCGCAATCCGGAGAAACAGCCGATACACTCGCAGCACAACGCGAAGGGAAAGAAAAGGGAGCGAGAACCTTAACAATCTGCAATGTCGTCGGCAGCACGACCACGCGCGAGGCTGATTCGGTCCTCTACACGCGAGCGGGGCCGGAGATCGGCGTGGTATCCACCAAAGCCTTTACCGCTCAGCTTGCCGCCCTGAGCCTCCTGGGAATTGCCCTAGGTACCAAGAAAGGCAAGCTCAGCGACCTCGAGATTCAGACGCTCAAAACGTTCTTGCTCGAGCTGCCAAGGCTCATTCGACAGGCACTCCAAACCAACGATGCGGTCAAGGAGATTGCAAAGACCCTGGTGGACGTGAAAAGCATGCTGTACATTGGTCGGGGAATTAACTACCCCGTCGCGCTCGAAGGCGCGCTCAAGATGAAGGAGATCGCCTATATTCACGCTGATGGATATCCGGCCGGAGAGATGAAACATGGCCCTATCGCGCTGCTCGAGGAAGGAGTCCCTGTTGTATTCCTAGCGACGATCGACGGCCTGCACGAAAAGAGCCTATCGAATATCGAGGAGGTGAAATCACGGGGAGGAAGGATCATCGTGATCACGGATTCACCCGCTGCCTTCCGCGACAAGGCAGACAACATGATAGTGGTGCCGTCGACACATCCCGCGCTCGTTCCTTTTGTTACTGTTGTACCGCTGCAGCTCCTCGCATATCATGTCGCAGCACTCAAAGGTTATAATGTCGACCAGCCGAGGAATTTGTTCAAAAGCATAACCGTCGATAATGATAAGTGTCATAATATCGGTTGCAGCTATTCTGGATTTTGCCGCCAAAGCATAGCGTGCGTGAGTATTACGCCGGATGAGAAGAAAAAAATCGCCAACAGCGTGGTCAAACTTATGCATGTCAGTAATTGGGAGCAATTTTCTGCCTCCAGCCTGCTTGAATCCAGCGGGCTATTACTGCAGAAAACCGTGCATCAGGAACAGGTGTCGAAGGGATTAAGTACCTGTTTCGTGTCTCCATACTAGTTCCTTTCCCGAGAGAAGTAATAACTTCCCTTTTTGTGGGTATGAGTTCTCAAAATGCTCATTGTGAATATTCTTGCTTTAATGAACCGAACGGATTTATTCCTTCCTACCTTCAAATAACATCAAGATACTTGATATAATTCTTTAAGAGTCCAGCGCGTGAAACCCCATATGCTTTAGCGGTGCTATGAAAGCACTGAACCCGAAAAACCTCTTGCTTCATTTGCAGAAACTGCTCTAGCCTGCTATCATCAATACAGTTCAGAGAAGCCTCCTGCTCTTGAATTTAGATCCGTCATAACCTGATTTCTTGCAGGAGGCTTTCAACACCCTCGTTCTGATTTGTAGAGGGGACGCGGCAGCATGCGTCTCTTAAATATGGCTGATATTCCCTGGATTGGAGAATGCCGATGAAACTATCAGCAAGAAGAGTTCTCTCTTTTTCGCCGCTACTGCTTCTTCTATTCTCCGTGGGATGCAGCTCTCTCTTTTTTTATCCTCAGAAACAGGAGAAGGATAATCCCCTTGCTCGGCTGTTTTCTCCTGAGGATATCTACTTCAATACCCCGGACGGAATAACCTTGCACGGCTGGCTATTCGAGGCAAATCCGCAGGCATTAGGAACGATACTCATCCTTCACGGCAATGCGGAAAATTTGAGCACGCATGTGAACAGCGTTTTGTGGCTGGTTAAAGAGGGGTTCAACATCTTTATTTTCGACTACCGCGGCTATGGGAGGTCTGAGGGAAAGCCCAATCTCAAAGGTGTTCACGTCGATGCGGAAGAGGCTCTCAAAACCGTTCTGAACCTGCCGCAGACAAAGGGTGGTAAGGTGGTTGTTCTTGGCCAAAGCATCGGTGGGGCAATCGCGATTTATATTGTTGCAAATTTTCAGCATAAAGACCGGATTGCCGCACTTATCATCGACAGTACGTTTTCAAGCTACCGTCTCATTGCTCGCGAAAAACTTGGGCAATTCTTACTTACTTGGCCTTTCCAATATCCACTGTCACTTCTTTTCAATGATGATTACAGTCCACTAAAGTGGATCAATAAGGTCGCACCTGTGCCGGTTTTGATCATTCACGGTGTAAATGACCCGGTGGTTCCTATACACCACGGCTTCCTGCTCTATGAGGCGGCGTCCATACCCAAAGATTTCTGGGAAACGCCCACACCTGGGCACGTCATGGCCTTCGCGGACAAGGTTGTAAGAAAAAAATTCGTGCGCTATCTATATGATCATCTCTGCACGCCGTGACGGGTCAGTCTGTCGTAATTTTTTGCCCTCAATACTTGACAAATACTAAAAAATGGGGTTAAATATTTTTAAAATAGGGTTAAGTCCCTATCGAGTACATAAAAACGTAGCTTAACATCATATAACACGCTCTGGTAGCGAATATTATCGTTATAAAGCTAGCTGAAAAAATGGTACATTTCAACCATGCAAAAAAGACGGACTTTAGCCGATTTGTATTTCTCCCCCGTCTTAAGACCAAAGAAAACCGTGTATGACATCTTTGGTGATTCAGCGTCGAGCCTATAGATTACGAGACCAAGAATGTCTTCGTCTCAAAGTCTTGACCTGTATGCTCCCAGACATATGATAAAAATGATTCAAAAGCATGTACTCAGTTAGGACTTGATCCTTAAGACATTTTTAAAAAAACTAGGAGGAGGTTCTTTATGAAAATAACTTCTATAGTATTGGCAATGTATTTGCTTCTTTTTTTTGTTGTGAGTACAGCTTTTGCGGCGAGTGCCAGCGGTGAGGCACATCGTAATACGGGTTGTGGTCTTGGCACGTTACTTTTCCAAAATAACGCGGACAATTCAACTATTTTACAGTCTTTACAAGCCACGACCAACGGTACGTTCGGCACCCAGACCTTCGGCATCACGTCAGGGACGTCAGAATGCCGGCAACCAGCTACGTTCGCCAAGAACGACCGGTTGAATGAATTTATGGTCGCTAATATGGACAACTTGGCGAAGGAAATCGCCATGGGTCGAGGCGATACGCTTGAGGCATTCGCGGAGCTACTACAGGTTCCGATAGATAAGCGGCCTGAGTTTTATCAGAAACTACAGACAAACTTTGCAAAGATATTCACCTCCGAAAACGTGCAGCTCGCCAAGGTCGTGGACAATGTGGTAACGGTGTCATCGTATTAATGTACCGACCACAAATTTTATTTGATGAGAAGGTATACGGGACGTTTCGTTTCGTATACCTTTTTTTTATGGCTCTTGCCCTCTACACTGTTTTATGTACAACCGCTGCATTTCCCGCCGAACGCAACGACTATCTCGACTCGCTTCTGAAGACCGCACAAGAGCAACATCTTTCTGAAGACCGCTACTGGAATATCCTTCTCCATTATAAACCGCACAGTTCCGGCAGAATAAGTCTCGTTGATGACCCGAGGTTTTTCCTTGCTGCTGACGGAAAGGTTGCCCCACGCGCCGAGATGGAAGCAACGCTTAAGAGTTTTTTCGAGCAGGAGCATGAAGGCGTCGAGCCTCCGCGATGCAGATTCCCTGCGCGCTATGCCTGGCTCAAGAAGCAGCTCTCCATAGATGAGTCGAAGCTCCCGGCCGCTCAGTGTACGAAGTTCGAGGAAGCACTCGCACTTATCAACCCTAAATCTGCCGCTCTCGTCTTTCCCGCTGCCCACGGCAACGGTCCCGCTTCCATGTTTGGGCATACGCTCATCAGGATTGACGGCAATGCCCGAAACGACCTGCTTTCCTACGCGGTTAATTATGCGGCAGTGACAACCGACCGGAACGGGTTCATCTATGCTTATAAAGGAATTTTTGGCTATTACCGGGGCTATTACTCCATCCTGCCCTATTACCAGAAGGTAGGCGAATATAACGAAATCGAGCACAGAGACATCTGGGAGTATGATCTCAACCTCACGCAAGAAGAGGTACGCAGGATGGTTATGCATATTTGGGAACTGAAGGACATCTATTCCGACTACTACTTCTTTAAAGAAAATTGTTCATTCGACCTCCTGTTTTTGCTCGAGGCCGCACGACCTACTGCGCACCTCACCGATGCGTTCTGGGGGAAAGCTAAATTTTGGGTTATCCCTTCCGATACTGTCAGGGTCATCAGAGAACAAGGTCTGGTCAGCTCAGTCAAATATCGTCAGTCCCAAACTAAACGTATTCATGCCATTGCATCGCGAATGCAGAGCGCGCACCGAAATTTGGCACAGGAAGTCGTCGACCAAAAAATATCTCCCCGGGCCGTCACGGAGATGGACATCGATCCAATTGAAAAAGCAAGGATTCTTGACCTTACAGCAGAACTTCTTCAGTATCAATTTTCTCGAAAACAACTCGATAAGGACGAGTACGTGCACAGGTTTTTGCCGACTCTGCAGGCCCGGAGCACGCTCGGAACGCAGGACGCAGACACTGCCGTAAATGCAGTGCCAGTTTCTCCCGATGAAGGACATCTCCCCGGGAAATTCAGCATCGGGGGTGGATATCGTACGGATTCTTTTTTCACGGAGCTTAGCTGGCGACCGGCCTATCACGATCTTCTCGACCAGGATGATGGCTATATTGAAGGCGCACAGATAAATTTCATGGACGTTCGTGGCCGGTACTATTTTAGAGAGGACGCCTTTGTACTTCAGAGACTGCGTTTCATCGATATCATCTCGCTGTCGCCTCGCGATGCATTTTTCAAGCCCGTTTCATGGAAAGTAAATACGGGCTTCGATCAAGAGATCATGTCTGACGGCCAAGAACATCTCGTCTACCGCCTGAACCCCGGAGGTGGGTTCGCATACAAGACAGGGCTTCTTGGGATATTTTACGTTTTCCTTGAAACGGACCTCATCATGAGCGATAAGCTGCATGATAATTATGCCGCCGGTATCGGGACTTCAGCCGGCTGTCTTAAGAACATGACCGACCGGTGGAAAATCAACCTCTCTGCCACGTGGACGTCCTATGAACTAGGTGACGAACACCGCAGTATGAAGGCGTCTCTGGCGCAGAATTTCAAGATTACCACAAATACCGGTATCACCTTTTCACTGTCCCAAGAAAAGACTTTCGACTACAATCAGTCTGAAGCGTCGCTCATGGTAAATCTCTATCTGTAGCCGATGTCCGATTATGAAGAGGGAGCAATTTGCCCTTGCTGCCGCCGCGGAGGGAGGATTTTGTTTCCAACATAAGGGCAATAAATATTTGTCAAATGTCAGGATATCGGTTACCCGTTTCTAATGGTCCGAAATATCAAGACATCGGTTACCCAAGGCTGGTAACTGAGTCCTCAGGTAGTAAGTCTTCAGGCATTCGGTACTCGAAAGTATCGACAATGTCGTTCCCGAGGTAGAGCTGCACTAAATGGATTTTGTCACAATTTATGCCCTGACGTAAGAGTATACGAGTTCTTTTGATTCCTCGAAGCGTTCACCGAAGATGTCGAGTTTGCGATCACTTCGAATGAACCGAATGACAGAAATACATCCATCCGGAATGAAGCTGAGGTCAAGCATCTTGGTATTCGATCCCACTGTTACCGGCGTAAACTTGTAGGCGGCCTGCCTCATCTCAAAAGGGGTTTTTCCCTTAAGGAAGCTGTAACGGTGATGCTTGTTGTGAAACCGCTGGAAATTCTTGCTCTGCCGCTTCAGAACGGTATAGCTTGAAAACCATTGTCTGTGGTAGAACTTTTTGTCGTAGGTGTTGTTAAAATGCTCAACGACGCCGTTGCGCCACGGTTCGGCAATCGGGATAAAGACCGGATGGACACCATAGGCCAAGCAAAGCCGTATGACCATTCCGAAATCGGGGGTAACAATCGCTGCCGCGGAAGTTAAGCGTATTATCCATTTGGAGATAATCAGAAATGCCCATGGTCTTCCAGCAGCGTAAAAACCCTTGGCAGACGTGGGAATCCTCCTTTGTTCTTTGAAACTCTTTGTAAACTTCACGGTCGAACAAATCGATAACGTTCATCGAATAGAATCTGCCGTCGCCTTTGATATAGCGCGGCCCCACAAGATCCATCTGGTGAATGTTGTTGCTGCACAGAGTTTCGATGAAGTAAGAGTATTCGACCCCTTTCGGCACATTGGTTGTTTTTTGACGATCTCGGATAAGGAGAGCATGTTAGCATTAAATGGAAACTAGGACACCGATGTCCTGAGGTAAAAAAAATGACGTTTAGGGTAACCGATGTCCTGAAACTTGTCAAATATTAATTAAAAACCGTATCACTCCATGCAGTTATTCATTAACTGTTTCTTAAGGTACGTCTTGACTACTCTTGCGTTACTGTTTATACTTGTTGCGTTGAAACGTAGGCTGTCAAGCTACTGCACTATCGTCTAGTTAATAGTTGATTTAGTTTGAAACATCATCAGGTCTGAGGAAATAATTCAAAGAAACGATGCCATATGAGTAATTTCTACCCTTCCCATCCCCTAACGGCATAACTTTTGTATCTGAAATATGGCCTCTGAACAGCGTATATAGCGTTCACTCCTAAGCTGAAGACATGCCTCTGGGATATGGAATTAATGTTTTCCCGGACAGCATGTTTACTGAAAGGGTAACCTTATGAAATGGCTGATTTTACAAAGCAAAATCAGTCGCATGATTGACTGGCTCAGAGTTTTACGGATAGTCGTGTTGAAATATATAAAAATGAAGGAAGAATGTGAATGATTGACAAAGACAATATGCCTATTTGTGAAGCAACAAATTATCTAAATTTCCAGTATTGAATTTAATCAATTATGCGATGTAAGCGAGAGCAATTAAGTATTTTTTTAGTTCAACAATACAGGTCGGTCATCGCATTACCATTCATAACGAATCTCTTTGCTCAATCATATTTTATATCTCTGCAGGGAGCATATACTACCTGAATCTTGCATCAAAACGTAGTTCCCCCGACTCGTCGGGTTTGTTTTGATTCCCGCATCTTCCGCTTACCCTTCGACAGCTTTCATTTCATCTTAACTGCCGCATTCCTCATCGCATAAGGCAGAAAAGCACAATTCCAAGCTTCTCAGCCTATATTGTGCAAGAAATTTCTTGCACAATTGCATCATGAAGAATTTTCAGCGGGTTGCAGCCTCATAACCTCCATGTGCCGGCATTGCCACTGACCGCCATCAAGCCACGGGCGCACCTGATTGCGTAGCTGATCAAGATGCTCCATGAAGCTAAAGAGTCCTGCTACCCTGTTGTCGTGTTCGGAGTACCGCGCCTTCGTCGTATTGCCGCTCATGACCAGCTTTGTCGCGATCATGAGCAGCTTCAACCGAGCGATTTTGATGGTGTTGTCCTGAATGCCGCTCAAGGCGGTGACTGCCGCGTTATCTTGAGTGCGTTTCTGCTTCTCGCTGAATTCTGCGAGCATCTTGAACGATCTCCAACTGTTGTAGGCCAAAAGAACGATCTGAAAATATGCGTAGTTGTTCATGAACCGACGCGTGGGAATAGCCGACAGTCCCTCTCGCTTTACTTCGCCGATCTGGTTCTCGCAATCTGCCCGCTTGTCATACTCGCTGATAGCCTGATGAGACTTGCCTGGATGATTGGTGACAAATTGCCGATACGTAAAACCACCGTCTTCCAAAAGCTCAAGCTGCGTGTCTCCCTTGCCTGATTTCTTTCCCGGAATACGCATTGAGACGAAACGGCGTTCTCCCGGCCATCCCGTCGGTTTATACCAGCACTCATTGTATTCTACGCTATCGATTTTGTGCACCTTGTACCACATCTTGGAATCAAAGGGCGGCTTGCATCCTTTATTGCCGAAGATGTACATGTGCCTTTCGTCTTCCGCAGCTTTAACCGCATCCCAACTGATGAACTCGCCGTCACCTCGAAGAATCACCTTTTTGACACAAGCAGGAAGGTATTTCTTGATGCTCTTGATCACCTCCGCGACTTCTTTGCCAGAGATGGTCGCGCCCTTGCGAAGCTTTCCGACAAGATACTCTCGCGTCTCCTCAATGAAACCCAGGACAGGACGAAATCCCTTTTTTCCCCGGTACCGGGTATTGTGTCCCTTGCGGCCGCCTTCCTGATCGCCAAAGATGGTCTCAACTGTCGTATCAAGATTAACATGGATGACGCTGTAGCTGATCTCGCACAATTTCCAGACCCGTTCTCGTAGCGCCGCCATCACCAAAAGCAGCGACTTCCCTTGATTGATGCCCAAGGACGCAACGTATCGCCAGTAAGTCGTCACGTGCGGCAACTTGGACACGCCGAACAGGGCGCACACCATTGGATCCGTTTGTATGTATTGAAAATGCCACAGCCGCGTGAATCCAATGAAAAGCAACACCAGAATCCCATACACTGCTTTATAATGTCCCTGGTCCGGCGTGCGGCCTGGTGGCTGATAAAATCCCTCGAAAACCTCCTGGAACTTTACCGCGTCCATGAACTTCTCTAACGCCAGCAGTCCGCCGAAGGGTGAAAGCCGTTCACTGCAATACTCGTAGCGCGTATTAGGGCTGATTTTAGCGGGTTCCGAATGGCCTTCATTTTGACCTTGATTCATGCCGTTTTTCGCGCTATGCTTCTTTTGTCGTTTAACCATATGGGTTACCTCCTGATATCATGGGTTGTTCGCGAGATAACCGCATTATATCAGTGTAACCTGTATGGTTTTATCTTTTTCACTCCATCAGCGTGCAGGATTCAGGTACTAATTACATGTCCGCAGCGCCTATTTTTCGTATCCGATAGCTTTTTTCAACGGTTTAAGGAGGGCAAAGAACGCAAGGCCAGCCAAAAAGGACAGGGCGAACATCATCAAGAAGAAATTCTCCTTGGACATTTTCTCCCAGAATGTTCCAAAATATCCCGACAAATAGTTGCCGAAAAAGCTCGAGAGGAACCAAACGCCCATCATCATGGAGACAATCCGGGCAGGAGCGATTTTAGTCACCAGCGAGAGGCCAACCGGAGAAAGATAGACTTCACCGATCGTGAGCACGAACGTGCAAGCTATCAGCCACCAAAGGCTCGCCTTGGGGTTAACTGCCAGTTCCCGAGCCGGCGGAATCAGGATGAGGAAGCTTGCGGCAAGCAGGATGCAACCGATTCCCATCTTTGCGATACTCGATGATTCTTTTCCGCGGCGATCCTGCCAGCTCCAGAAAATATTGAGCACTGGAACAAAAATGAAGATCATGAGTGGATTGAAAGATTGAAACCACGAGGCTGGCATCTCCCAGCCGAAGATCATACGGTCCGTATTGGCGTCGGCCCAAAGCGCCATCGTGTTGCCTTGTTGTTCGTAAACGCTCCAGAAAACGATGCTCAGGGCCATCATGACGAAAATTGCACCTATCTTTAGCCAGTCCTCCCGCGTCATCCGTTCTGAAGACTTCTGCTGTTTGGCTTCCTTTTTCTGCATGATCAGATCCGGGACAAGGTATTTTTGGCCCCAGAGATAAACGAGAAGACCGATCACCATGCCGACTCCGGCGGCGCCAAAGCCCCAGTGAAACCCAATTTTCTCACCGAGGGTTCCACAGACCAGAGGTGAGAAAAATGCACCAAGATTAATTCCCATATAGAAAATGCTGAACGCTCTGTCGCGGCGATGGTCGCCTGCAGGGTAAAGCGCTCCGACTTGTGTTGAGATATTCGGCTTGAAAGCGCCATTCCCGAGTATCAGGAAAATTAGCGCCGTGAAGAACAGATTTTTAAAGGCCATCAGGAAATGTCCGATAGCCATGAGTACCCCTCCCAGGATCACCGAGCGGTGCTGACCAAGCAGACGATCTGCGAGCATGCCACCGAAGAAGGGGGTAAAGAAGACAAACCCGGTATAGAGCCCGTAAATTTCGGAGGACCTCTCCTGCGTGAACTGCAGGTGCTTGATCATATAATAAACCAGCAGTGATCGCATGCCGTAATAGGAAAACCTCTCCCACATTTCCGTAAAAAAAAGGATATACAATCCAGCGGGATGTCTCAAGTTTTTTGTCATGTTCTCGGTTGTGGCTATTGCAGTGTTCATTTATGGTTCTGAGAATTATTTTAACCACACTTGAAATCGTCGCAGTTGACACAAAATCAAATCGAAAATCAGTAAACTCGTGCAGTTTTGCGCTGAAGCCCAAAATAAGAAGCAGAAGATGAAAGCCAAGGCAACAAGCAATCTGATGCCGTACGATCCTTGACATACTTCTACCGCTAAAGTATGTGGGATTTCCCGCGCAGGATGCCTAATCATACAGTCCTTCTGCAGGTGTTTATCTATCTCCATTCTTATTATAGCCATTTTTAGATTGAAATAATTATAGTTTGTATGGTATAAAGTGAATTACCCCGCAGCAGAGCTGCGGGGCATCAAAACCGCTAGAACCTAAAACCAATCAGATTCTTATCCTGACTTCGTTAGGATTGTCCTTTTCATCCCAGCAGTAGAACTGCTGGGTATTCAAGGACAGGTTTTATAAATTCTTCACATTGCTTAGTGTTTTCATCCTGGGGAGCCTTAAAAGACTCGAAGTCCCTGTCACACCACTTAAATAACTATCTCGGCACATGAATTTTATATTTCACTGTATTCGTCATTAGTTTTAATTTTTTTAAAGTTACGATTTTGTTTGATGCACGTAATTAAAGACAGGATTGTTCAGAAGTAGAATATTACGGCTGGAACTTATAATATAAGTACCTTGAATTCTACACATGACTGTCATATATCAAGAGCTAATATTTTAAGTAGCAAATAACATTGGACAGTAGTATTATCGCTGTATAAATAATTGATCCTACTTGCTCACTCTACACTTCTTGAAGTTAACGTGTTGTTCACTTTCTGCCGCATGGTTATTTAGCTGTTCGGCTTAAGACCGGACCCACACCGACGCGGCAATGAACAGAGGGTATTTATATGAAGCAAAACAATGCGACAAGAAAATCCCATTGCAGCATGTGTGGCAAGAGGCTGAGCGAGAAGACAGCCTCCAGCACTATCCGTTGGCAGCCTGGCCATGTAGACGATTCCGGGATTTATTGCGACTCCTGTTATGCTGCGAGGGAGAGCAGCAAAGGCCAAAAGAACGACCGCTCGTAATATTATCTAGTACTTACCTGCATTCTGAAGTAGTTGTTGTTTCCATTCTTCTAAACTTCTAGAGTTACACCCAGAATGTGATAGCGTCCTCAACGCTTCCGTAGGTTTTAAGTCGTCGTAAAACATACTCAATCCCAAACTGTGAGAAAGACGATCTCTTTTTCGACGCCCAAAAAATAACTGCTTGTACAATTGATATCATGATATATTTGCTTGAAAGTCCTTTTCCTTTGAGTTGCCAAGGTAAGTGAACAAAAAGTTGCTCCATCAGTACACACTCAATTACACATCAGCACGCGAGGGGGCCATGGCTAGACCAATTAAGACCGACGGCCCGGTGGAAATCAGTCCGGGCGTGTATTGGGTCGGAGCATCGACAGCAGATTTTTTACGGAGAAACGTTTACCTCAGGGTTTATGCAGGAAAAGGGTATAACTACAGCATGCTTGTTGACCCTGGCCCGCCCGAGGATTTCGATACTGTCTACAGTAAAGTGTGCAAAGTAATAGAAGGGCCAGAGAACGTCAACCTCATTACGATCAACCACCAGGACCCCGATGTCGGCGCAAGCACTCCTCGGTGGTTAATGCTCAATCCAAAAATCATAACTCTTATGTCCGAGGACACGTGGAGACTTGCACAGTACTTCGGTATCGAACGCAGGAACTTCAAAGCCGTAGAACGGTTCAAAGACCTGAGGGTCCAATTGCCAACGGGTCATGTACTTCAATTCGTGCCGACTCCGTTCTGCCACTTCCGCGGTGCCTGCATGGTCTATGATATCGCGTCGAGAACCCTTTTTACCGGAGACCTTTTCGGGGGCATTGCCGCGATGAATCTGCACGCCGATGATGCCAATTGGATGGGGATTAAGGCTTTTCATCAACTCTACATGCCGAGCAACGATGCTCTGAAACTGGCGGTTAGGAGAATCAGGAAACTCGATCCGCCGCCTCTCATGATCGCGCCTCAGCACGGTGGAATTGTAAGCGGTGATTTGATGGATCGGTTTTTGCGCCGTATGGATGATCTAGTCGTAGGTCTGGACATCATTCTTCCCCTTGAAAATAATATGCCTATCCTTGTTACGGCTATAAACAATACGATAACGGCGGCCCAGGAAGTGGCTGGCACGGATGTGACCGGCAGGGTAATCAAACTGTTTTATCATGACGGCAGCTACCCATCGATCTTCACCCTTGACGCGGACGACTCCGTAACGGACATCAAGGCCGAGCCTGTTTCCGCCATCGATGCATTTGTCCGGCAGCTTTTTCGTCACTGTACGGAAGAACAGCAGAAGAAACTCAAGGTGCGGGTCAGGAAGATTTTCCTTGAACAGAACCTGACTCCACCGGAATCGGCATTTAGCGAGGAAGATTATTAGGGAGGCCGGGCCGATAACAGGGTATGAACGGCAGAGGTCGGTATTCATATCGTTGCAGGCGAATCGTCAGATTTTTAGGACCGGAAGGCCATCAAGGAATTTAATGAATTCTCCCGCCACTAAACCACAAGAGCGAATGTAGTGGGGGTTTCACGCTTCACTGACGGATACGTTCTGAAAGCATAACCAATTCGGCTTACTCCCATCTCCCCGCGCGTTACTTCTGTCAGTCCCTGCCCTAGCTTCTGCTTTTTCTTTAACCTCATGAAAAGCTTCTTTTGTGTTACCAATATCTCGTCGACGACTAGCATCCTAAGCCCTTTTTTGAAAACGAAGGAATGGTTGAAGTCGGCGTTTTCCGTAAAACGCAGTTCTGACATACAAACACCTTCTGAGATTGGCAATCGTCCGGATGAGTGTGCGACACTTCTAATAATCTTGCGACGAGCTCTGTGACGTTTTGTCAATTACAACAATTCAAAGACTTATAGCATACGCTAATGCGCTTTACTTTTACAGGATACAACAAGGATAGCAACAGGAAGGTTGTCAGATTTTTTAAAGAATTCATCCTTGAGCCAATAAACAAACTCCTCAAAATTCGAATTAATTCCTGAATCTTAAGCAAAACGTAGTTTTCCCAGCTCGTCGGAGAAATTCTGATTGCCAGCGGTCATTTACACTCCGACATAACGTCGATTTGAATTATCAACTACGCTAACTCAAATCACAACAAGTTGAAAAATTCCTTTCGTGTCTTTCAGCTTGAGTAGTGAATAAATTTTTTGCATCATTGAATCGCGAAGAATTTTCCGCCGATTGCAGCCTTAAAACCTCCATATGTCTACATTGCCACTGACTGTTATCGAACCATGGCCGTACGCGCATGCGTACTCTATCAAGGTGTTCCGTGAAGATGAAGAGTCCTGCTACCCAACTATCATGCCCTGAGTATCTCACTTTCGTTATGTTCCCCGTAATAACTAGCTTCGCTGCGATCAAGAGTAACTTGAGCCCGGCGATTCAGCCAGTACTATCCACAAGCCGCTCAAACCTGTGAAGATATTTTCTCCGCAGGTTCATGAACAACTACGCATATTTTCAAATTGTTTTGTTGGCCTACAACGTATGGCGGTTGTTCAAGACGCTTACGGAAAATAGCCAGCGGCAGAATAAAGTGGAGGTGGAAATCACCGACAGCCCTTCTCGAATTACTTCGCCGATCTGGTTCTCGCAGTCTGCCCGCTTGTAATACTCGCTAATTGCCTGATAAGATTTACCCGAATGATTGGTGAGTTTATTCACGATACCGCGAGGCAGTGTACTACATCATGCGGGATGATGTGTTTTTTCAGCCAGAGAAGATTTTATTATGAGAAATGACTGATTGCAACATGGCTGGAGCGAGGAACCAAAGGCGATGTTGGAAGAACCACGATCAATAAGTGGTAAACTGCTCACTCAAAACTATAGAGTCATCATCATCGTTACTGCCCTTGCCGTGAACCATTTAGAGGCTGGTAAAAAACCACGAGTGTTGTTATAATTACTTATAGGCACGACAAGGAGCCGAAGATTTTCTGGCTCCCGCTCTGCGGGGAAAGGGTCACGCTGAGAACCACACATCACTTGTGACCTTAATTCAGATCGATGACTGTACAGTAGCGACTGATCTCCAAACTGAATAAAACTGCGACAATGGTACGGATGTTGATGACTGATTAGATATCGACTACAAAATGATATTTTCTCGTTAGGGGCGAGTTTTTCAATTGACAGGCAGCCTTTAAATCAGTGATATGGTCATGCACCAGGCATATATTCACCTGGAATACTGAAAGTAGCGAGGCATGCTTATTGAGCACCAGATAACATAAAATATTTGAATTATCTAGGCGGGCTATTAAAAGAACCAAGGCATGCCATTTACAATTGTCTTTTATCTCAGATAAGACAAAAACGTATAATCTTGCGATTAGGCACGTCCACACACCGCGTGCGATTCTAATTAAGAAGGGCAAAAAATATGAAAATTTCAGTCTTAGGATTAGGCATTATCGGAAGCGCTTGGACAAAAAATCTGATTTCTGATGGCCATGAGGTACGTTGCTGGAACCGGACGCCCAAATTTTTTCCCAACTTTTATGCATCCATTCAGGAGGCGATAGAAGGAATGGAGGTGATCTTCATCGTCGTAGCCGACCCTCCAGCCGTAAAGTCTATTCTGGATAAGGTTCAACCTAAGCTTGGCCGTGGAATACTGGTAATCCAATCTAGCACAATTTCTGCCAAATGGACGCGACTCTTTGCCGAACAGGTGCAGCGAGCCGGTGCATTGTTTTTGGAAGCGCCCTTTACAGGAAGTAAACTTGCGGCAGAACAGCGGCAAACCGTTTATTATCTAGGTGGCGAACCGGAAGTCGTCGAAAAAGCGCGCCCAATACTCAAATCTATATCTAGCGCCATTCTCCATATCGGGCCGTTGGGTTCCGCCAGTTCGTTGAAGCTTGCAATGAACTTGAATATTGCCGGTGTCGCCCAAACTTTATGCGAAAGCCTGACTTTATGCCGGGCGGCTGGAATCCCGGATAATATTTATTTCAAGGCACTAGCACAAAATGCTTCCCATTCAGGTGTTTCGGATCTTAAGGAACCCAAGCTGAGTCAGCGCGATTACACCCCACAGTTTTCACTGAAGAATATGTCAAAGGACCTTCGCCTAGCATTGGAAACTGCCGCCGATCTCGTAGTATCACTCGAACTAACCGAACATCTTCAAAAAATCTATGACCGGGGGATGTCCGCTGGTTGGGCTGATGATGACTTCATCGGGCTCATGCGGCTTCTGGATAAAAACCATGAGGTCTGATTTACGTCCGCTTAATGGGATCACGTAGAAAATAGGGGCATTAAAGAATTCGGAATATAAATACGTTAAAAGCTCTGTACGTCCTGCCACCGCTAAAGCACATGGGTTTCCTCCGTTATTTAGTGTGCAACACATCTAACACTCCTGCTATGCTTCCCGCGGACAGAACTTTTAGTACAATTTGCATTTGTCGTTTATACCACTTTCGGCGGAATCCATTCTTAACAAGAATTTGTTTTTTGCGCCGGAGTAACGTTATGGCTGCTATTGTCACTCGCGACTACCGAAACAATCAATCCGCGATCCATGCCATTTTCAATTTTATCGAGGTTTTCTTTCAATATTGCGGAATTGTAAGCGATTAAATCTTCTTCTGATTACCCGATGTCCAAAATCTCATAGGAGAATGAGGCAAACTATTATCGGTTTCTCAGGCAATGGCTATAGATGCTGGCTAATCGTATTCTGAATGCGCCTTGAAACAAAGCTCACCAATATAGTGTGTTTTCGTTTCAAAAATCGGCTTATATTCGTAAATCGTTTGCCTTGTTTGCTTCTAGTCTTGCTCGTAGGCTTGAATTGGAATAGCTCATTCGTTAGCCAAACGGTTTGATGTCCTGATTTCTTTTTGTAGACATTATGATTGACAGTTGAAGAAAGAAGACCTGCTCCTTGCGACATGAGTTATATTTGGGGACTATCTCAATTACATAGAGCCACGACCAAGGAGGTAGGAGGGCCTGCCCGATAGCATCCGCAAGGTCTCCTGGAAAGCTCAGGTGAGGCTGTGCAGACGCTTCCGGAAACTAGCGGGTTGAGGGAAAGCCAGATCAAAGTCGTGATCGCCATCGCCCGCGAACTGTCAGCCTTCATGAGGGTCATTGGGAAAGACGTGCCGGTCCAGCACTTATAAGCAGAGATATCAAAATAGTCTTATCAGACTTACAGAATTAACGCATGATAAATAAGTATCTCCTAAATTATTCAGAGTACTACATTAATGGAATTTTGCTAAGTAATAGCAACAGTTCTTCCTCGTATATCCTTATTTTCTCATTTTTCCAAAGCCTAAGGTCTGGTAATATCTTGGAAAAACTTTAAATAATCATGAATAACAATGCGTTCATGAGTATACAATGTCTAGGCAACAATCTGAGTCATGGACTTCTCTATTCTGTTACAATTGAGGTAGAGTAGGGCTTATAGAAAAGGAGATTGACCTATGAAGACACTTCCTCTCAAATGCGTGAGTAGCTATACAGTAGAGTCGTTTTGCGAATGCATTGCCGATGCGGCACCCGTCGATGTCGCCGCACGGGCCTTTTGCGAGCGTGCGAAAACCGGCAGCGATAAGAATATCACCGGCGATGATCTTGTTGAGTTAAAAAAAGCGTTGATGGATATGGAAAGCAAAACATGCTGTTAGAACAAATGATGTGGTTTCATTCGAGCTTAATGACAGAAGCCATTTCCAAGAGGTTATTCCATTTTGTAGGTGCTCACATTGCGGCTGGGAATGGGCGACAGTTATCTGGTTTCGGCATGAATAGTATTAGCAATATCCATGATGACACAAAATTAGAAAACTGACGCAGCAACTATAATTCGGACAAGGGGGTGAACCATGAAGGCACTTGTTATTAGCGCAGATATGTACGAGGACACGGAGCTCCTTGTTCCTTACTACCGCCTCCTGGAAGAAGGTATCAAGGTGGACGTTGTTTCCATGAAAAAAGAGCCGATCAAAGGCAAGCACGGTTATGAAGTGGAAGTGACCAAGTCGCTAGCAGAAGTCAGACCAGATGACTATGACATTCTGGTGCTTCCCGGCGGTAAAGCGCCCGAGGTGGTGCGAAAAGAGCCGAGGGCTGTGGAGATCGCTCAGGATTTCTTCATAAAGGGTAAACCGGTCGCTGCCATCTGCCACGGGCCGCAGACGCTGATCACTGCGGGACTCTTAAAAGGCAGGCACGCCACTTGTTACCGGACCGTTACGAATGAGTTGAAAGCAGCTGGCGCGATCTACGAGGACAAAGAGGTGGTTGTGGATGGTAATCTTGTAACTTCGCGCCAACCTTCAGATCTTCCTGCTTTCATGCGGGAGACAATGAAAATGATCCGCGGTTTAGCCAAGAAGGCAAAGGCAGCATAATAATTCGTCGTTAAAGTAACAGTTGAAGTTGTGAAGGCCAGAGATTGAAACTTGCGGTGTAGGCACTGCTTGATGGATTCGTCGAGAGTGGTTAAAATATTTAGTACACCATCAAATGTGGATTGTCGGATAAATTCGACAAACAGTAATGCCTTGCAAGAGTGAAAGATATCGCGAATACATTAGAGGCAAGCTACGTAGTTGCTATATACATCTAGTATCCGGATAATTTGATGAATGAACTCTCCCGCCACTAAACCGTAAGAGCAATTGTAGTGGGGTTCACGGTTCACAGATGGATGCGAACTGAAAGCACGGCTCTTAGTTCGGCTTATTTCTATCTCCCCGCACGTGTCTTCGGACAGTTCCTGACCTAGTTGTTCCTTTTTCTTTAATCGCATACTACGCTTTTTTTGTTTTACCGAGAGTTCGCCGGCCAACTGCATCCTGATCCCTTTTTTCTTGATAACGAGGGAAGCGTTGAAGTCGACGTTTTCAGTAAATTCATGCGCGGACAGGAGTTCAACATCAAATGGATATACTTGTTCTAGCTGACAGAAGCGCAACAAGTCTAGCAAGGCATTTGTGTCGCATACATAATAATGGATCTAAATTCTTTGCTATATATTTTGTTTCCTGGCCGTACCTGGTGCCTTTTTACTAGCATTTTGCATGATGAGGCTCCCCAAGACTTGAGCGGAATCCGTCATCGCGATGGTAACTCCTTCGGCCGTAACGGAATGATACTTTTTGCCCGAAGCCGACATTGCAAAGTCAATGTACTTAGTAATCTCGGCGTCAGAGAGACTCCTGTATGCATAGAGGAGGGACAAATGGGTCGCCTGTTCAATAACGGTTTGGATCTGCCCCTTGTTCTTGATTATCTCTTTCTCGATATTTTCCATGGTCGGCCGCTTCTCCTGATTACGCCCGCTTGTCAACGCAGCGATCAATGCCGCCTGGGTATTTAGCGCCACAGCGACCCCGATTTCCGTTGCTTTCACTGCCATGTCCAGCCTCTTGACAAGTTCGACACGACCGGCGTTCGCTGACAGCTTGTTGCCCATTTTCTTCATAGCCGCGTACGCGGCAGGCGTTGATGCATCCTCTTCAAGCTTCGTGATCTTCTCGCCCAGCGGTGAACGCAACCAGGCAAGAACGACCTGGATATCAGCCTCGGATAAGTTTGCCTGAATGTGCTTTTGAACCGTATCCTTCAGTGCCATTGCGTCAAATGCCCTGGCCGCCATGCTGCGCAGTTTACTCAACTCTTCCGGCGACAGCGTTTTGGATTCTTGATTTTGCTGGGTCATGCCGGTCTGTACCAGCGGGGCGATCTGTTCAAGCTGTTTGTTGATACCTGATTTGACCATCAGCTTCTGGACCGACCGTGAATCTGACTTTTCCCCATCGGCCATGCACAAGCCCGCATATAGCACCAGGACCATCATCAACAGGATCTTCAAAGTCTTTAGCATATTCCCTCCTCTACGTGAGTAATATGAACTCAGTATTGTTCACCAGAGATACTTTGGGGCCTTTGAGATTCCCCTGAAGTCGTGACTATAATCCTCAAAAAGAAGTTTTTAAAAAAACTCTTCCTTGAATGGCCACTCATATAATTTTGACTCAGTAGGCTTCTGGCAAATAATCTTTAAGCATGAACGCTCCTGCCACTAAACCGCAAGAGTAATTGTAGTGGGGGGTCACGGTTCGAAGATGGATGAGAACTAAAAGCATGGCTCTTAGTTCGGTTTATTTCCATCTCCCAGCGCGTTACTTCGGGCAGTTCCTGCCCTAGCTGTTTTTTTTAAACCGCTTTTGGCACGCTTCTCTTGTTTTACCGAGAGTTCACCGGCCAACAGCGTCCTGATCACTTTTTTCTTAATATCGATGAAAGCGTTGAAGTCGGGGTTTTCACTAAATCCGCAGCTCTGACAGACGAACTCCGTCTGAGAACGGCGGTTGTCCGGGTGAGTACGCGAACACTTCGAACACTCTTGAGATGTGCCGTGTGGTGGTCTTGTGATTACAAGCTTGCTTACTCTTCTTGATAGACTCATATTTTATCGACCTAATATGAACATTATATTACACAGGTGAACGCATTCTTTACGGATGCTTTCACAATGTGTAAACACATCAACTCGTTAAAGATTCAGAGCAGCCGCTTGCCCCCCTCCTTGCGCTTTACGCCTAGGAGGGGGATGTGCGGACAGGAATTCCATAAATGTCAGCTATTTATAAATAACACTCTACAAATTACTGACTGGTCATTGATAGCCGGATGTGTCGATACATCAATCCGATTTTTTCATGCTTCTCTCTTTAGAACGTAATTAATGGAATAATGGTTGTGTTTAACTTTGTGATAATCCAGTTCGCTATCTGCTACTGGTTTTTTTGCTTCGTCTGGATATCCAATGCTAACCATACACTCTACCTTGACGTGCTGGGGTAATCCAAGTAAACCCTGAATATATTGCTCGGCTGACATCATCTCTGTATGATTACGGTTCCTAATTTGCACCCAGCAACTTCCTAGTCCCAATTCGTGAGCAGTCATCTGAACAATTATTGCGGCGATAGAACAATCCTCAATCCATACATCGGATTTTATACTGTCAGCACACACTACGATGCCCAATGCTGCGTCCTGCAGATGACGAGATCCCTGCTCTCTAGCTTTTGAAAGTTTAGTCAAGAGTTCCCTATCATCTACAACAATAAATTCCCATGATTTTCCGTTTCGTGAGGTAGGTGAACGAAGCAATGCTTCTATAAGCACATCAATCATTTTATAATCAATAGGAGTCGCGGTGTATTTACGAATACTTCTGCGTGTGCGTAAGAGATTGATCATGGTGCGTCCTCCCTATGGCGATAGTTAGAAAACATTTTCTTTGTTTTCAAACAACAAACTTCCAGAAAGAATAGAAGGTCAGACAGGGTTGTTAACAATTATTTTAGTCTTGGCCACTATAGCATTGGCCTCTCCTTTCCGTTATTCTTTCGCACGAGCATTGTGCTTCGGACAATATTTTAGGAAAGCTTCAGTATCTTTGAAGGCATCGATTTCGTCCGCTTGGGTCGAATCTGTTGTCACGACGACTACCAAGTTCTTTTGCAGAACCTGGTCGTTGACATTTCCATCGGCATTACTATGTGCATTTGACATTGATTTAAAATAGCATGGATGCGCTTATGCAGTCAACAATGTAATAAATATGAGACGTTAATAAATTCAACACAATAATTTATAAGTTGCAAAGGGTGATAAATTATTTTCATTTTTTTAGAAACTATCTTGTAGATATGTTTTAGTAGTAATCAAAGAATCGCTATATCCCGAAGGGAAAATTTCCACGCAATATTGGAGGAAAGCAGGCAATGCTATTTGCGAATGCCGGATTCACGGTCAATAACGCTTACCACGGAGATTATTTTTGGATAAACTCGTAAATTTACAATTGAAATAAGCAATGCAAAAATCTTCTTCTAAGTAAATTGTCAAGGTTATTATTCTTAGAAATACTTGACATCCTCCCCGGCCTCACGGCCGGGGTCTTACGGCGCATTGAGATAAAGTTATTTATGGATGGAGCATGAGATATCAATCTGAATTCTTTAAGTTTTATTCCAAATATCCAGTCAGCATTGTTGACATAAATAGAAAACAGGCATATAGTCGTTGTAAAGTATTTCAATTAATGTGTTGCTTTGAATCGCCGGGATGTGCTTCTGCTAAACTAATATCGGCTTATGGATAATTTAACCTAACGGTTTCCGCTTGTCTAATTAAATGTAGGGTGATCGCTATGATAAAAGATCAAATGGAACAAATATACAAGAGCATCCCCCTTGAAAAAATACCGTGGAATAGAGAATCTCCTCCAGAGGTTCTGCAAACACTAATAAAAACAAATAAAATAAAAGCCTGTAAAGCAATCGAATTAGGGTGTGGAGCGGGGAATTATGTAATTTATCTTGCAAGCCACGGCTTTGATGCTGTCGGTGTTGATATTTCAGAATCAGCAATTGAAATCGCTAGAAGATCTGCATCAAAAAAAGGTGTACGAGGTAAATTTATAGTAGCAGATGTGCTGGGCGATATGGCAAACGTTCAAGAAACATTCGACTTTGCATACGACTGGGAGCTCTTACATCATATTTTCCCACCTGATAGAGAAAAATATATTAACAACGTTTACCGTCTGCTTAATCCTGAAGGGCAGTATCTATCAGTTTGTTTCAGTGAGGAAAGTGCTCAATTTGGTGGAGTAGGTAAATATAGAAAAACGCCACTTGATACGGTTTTATATTTTTCCTCTGAGAGTGAGATGGTGGCTTTATTTGCACTACATTTTGAAATTGAAGAGTTAATGACAATTGATATTCAGGGGAAGGTTGCGACTCATAAAGCAATTTATGCATTATTAAAAAAGGGGGGGGATTCTGATTTGATCCAGAAGACGTAGTATTAACCGTATAGTTTATTTGTACACAAAAAAAGAATATAACAAATGTCAATTGTTGATAAATACATAAACATTCTTGTCCAGCAGAATGTATCCACAAAAAGGAATCCTCCGTATGAAACAATCTCTTCTTTTTTCCCCGTTCAAGATTAGAGAGCTTGTCCTGAAAAACCGTATCACGATGGCGCCGCTCTTTCTGTCCTACGCAAATCCAGATGGAACGGCGAGCGAGTTAATCATCGACTACTATCGGGAGATGGCTGAGTCAGGTGCGGCGATGATCGTAACGGAAAACGTTGCTATTGATCCCTCGGGTATGGGATCGCCCTTTACCCTGCGCTCCGACGATGATCGCTCGATCGCCGACCTTGCAAAAATCGCAAAGGTTATTCACCAAGAAGGAGCGATAGCCATTTGTCAGCTCAATCACGCTGGCAGGTACGCCCATGCTGCACAACAGAGACTCGCGCCCTCGCCTGTAAAAACCGGCGAGGTAATGCCGAAGGAGATGACTAGGGAAGATATAGAGATGATCATCAAGTCCTACGCGGACTCCGCAGCACGGGTCAAAGAGGCAGGGTTTGATGGAGTCGAGCTCCATGGAGGCACGGGGTACCTCCTCGTACAGTTCCTTTCCCAGCGAACGAACTTGAGAAAAGACGATTACGGCGGTTCGCTCGAAAACAGAATGAAGTTTCCCCTGAGAGTAGTCGAAGCAGTAATGAAAAGCGTGGTTAATTATCCGGTAGGATACCGTTTCCTTGCTGATGAATGGTTGCCTGAGGGACTGCACACTGACCAGACATCGCTCTATGCAAAGGAGCTTGCGAAAATGGGTATTGCTTACCTCTCCGTCATGGCAGGGACTTATGATTCATTCCTTCTTCCAGCGTATAAGGAAAAAGAGAAAGAAGATGCGTTCATGGCCCATTTTGCCGGGAAAATAAAGGAGTCGGTTCCCGGAATGCCAGTCATTGCCGCAGGACGCATCCAAACACCTGAGATTGCCGAAAAAGTCCTTCAAGAAGGTACCGCCGACCTTATCGGCCTCGCGAGGGTACTCTTTGCTGACCCCTTGTGGCCCAAAAAAGCAGCTGGGAGAATTGATAAGCCAATAGTCAAATGCTTGCCAACCTGTAACCTCTGTATGGATCTAGTAATGAAGGGTAAACCGGCCTTCTGCGCTCATTGGGACAAGGAAAAGAGAGAGCAATTCCTTGCCATTCACAAAAGATGAATTCTTGGATTCTTAACAAACAATTTTACGATACCCTATGTAAGTTTTTGGTGGCAATTAACATTGATAGCTTTCAGTAGAAGAGATGAGAATAATCTTAAATGTCTATTAGAGATTTTTTTTACACGGATGTGGCAGTATAGTTTACGAAGACCATTTTATTCGCAGCGATTTATTAGAGAGTCTGAACTCACGTTCGTCCTGATTCTAGTGGTTATATCGTTTTAGCATAGACACCTAGAATAGCATGGCTAACCTAAGTGTTGCGCTTGCTTATTGAACTTTTGCACGCGAGGTTCAGGTCCATGGTATTTGCGGCCTCGCCCAAGCGCTTATCGAGAACGACCTCATCGACGAATACAGACTGTTGATATTCCCGGTGATCCTCGGCACTGGGAAGCGGCTCTTCGGCACAGGAACCATCCCGGTATCCCTAACGCTCGTGAGATCCAACACTATAAGCACGGGTGTGGTTGTCAGTTTCTATCGTCGTGCTGGAAGTCTTAGAACCGGCTCGTTCGAGCTCGCTTGAGATACCAAATGCCGTCAACGGTTCGATCTAACATACGATTCACTCGAAGCGAGAGTAAAGCAGTCCCGAACAGCCGTCGTGAATGTTAAAACTTGCTTGGCAGATCGTGAGACTTAACTGCAACCGATCTCCGTCACCTACAAACGGATTAGGCCGCCTTGCATCTTCCGTTGTGCGTAGACAGCGCGCGTTACGACGCTTAAGCGATTGCCGCGGCGAATACCACCCAACAAGCCTTCGCAGCGGTCGCGTTGCGGTAGGGCAACGTTAATGTGCAAATAGTGAATTACCCCGCAGCAGAGCTGCGGGGCATCAAAACCGATAGAACCTAAAACCAATCAGATTCTTATCCTGACTTCGTCAGGATTGTCCTTTTCATCCCAGCAGTAGAACTGCCGGGTATTCAAGGACAGGTTTTATAAATTAAATCGTCGTTTAGTTTAATTAAAATTGAATAGTTGTAAGCGATATTGCCATAGACTTAATTTTTGACGACGTGTAGAGTTGCATTTGAAGCATTCGGCACCCTTTTTTTTCGGTTGTTAGGTGAAGACGTACAGGATTGAGGAGCGAAAAATTAAAATGAAGAAAACTTGGCCATTGATCATCGCAGCCGCCTTAATAGTCGTTGCGCTCGTTTTTCTTTCATCCACAGGTAAGAAGGCGCCGTTTATTCCGTACGACAATATTCACAGTGATATAAAGACGCCTGAGGGTTGTATAGCATGTCATGCACCCGGGAAGCAGGCACCGTTAAACGCAAACCATCCCCCGAAAGAACAGTGTTTTATTTGCCACATGGCTAAAAAAAGTTAATCGTTTACAATGAAGACAAAATGATCAAAGAACGAAATTATAACTGCATCACTGTTGAAGCCAATGGTCGTACCATCCATGCACTTGAAGTAGGCGCAGGCCCACTGATCGTAGCATTACATGGTTTTCCCGACCTCCCGATTTCCTATCGTCATCAATTACCTGTACTAGCAGAAAACGGCTATCGGGTTATTGCACCATATATGCGTGGATACTTTCCATCAGATACGTCATCTGATGATGTTTATGATATCGCTATCCTTGTGAAAGATATTATGGCACTGATTGCTCAACTGACAAATCAATCCACCATTCTCATCGGGCATGATTGGGGAGCAGTAGTGTCCCGTATCACTGCAATACTTGCACCTGATAAAATTTCAAAAATTGTCTGCATGTCCGTGCCGACTGCAGGAAATTTCAGGCAAGCGCTTATTTCCAACTCAGCCCAGCAGCGTCGTTCCTGGTACATGTATTTCTTCCAACTACCCATCGCTGAAATTGCAATAGCCCATAACGATTTTGAATTTATAGAAAAATTATGGCAAGATTGGTCACCTGGTTGGCTCTGTCCCCAATCGGTAATGAACGAAATCAAAGAGGCTTTCCGCCAACCTTCGGTATTGAAAGCAGCATTGGGATATTATCGTTCTCAATTCAATCCGGCTCTTCGGCGTCCGGGCACGGCCGACATATGGAAACGAATGAATGATCCCATCCCCGTTTCAACAATGTATCTGCATGGAGCCAATGATGGATGTATGGGTGTCGAGACAACTGAAGGAATGGAGTCTGCTTTTCTTTACGGTTTTGAAAAACATATTATTCCTTCTGCGGGTCATTTCGTTCATCAGGAACAACCGGAAATAGTCAATAAGCTCATTACTCGTTTTTTGGCTAAACATGATTAATTATCAAAAAAGCATCGTTACCCAATTGGAATTATAGGATGTAGACCATGCAGTAATAAGTTATCAAAAAGTTCATAACTATTTCATGGTCCCTAAATTAAACAAGTCTGTTGGAAGTAGATGGAATTTTGTTTTAGTAGCGATTAACTGCATTAATGCGACACAGGATTTGAGGTGCTCTGCTGCAAGATGTCTTGCTGACATTTAGGAAAAGAAGGGAAGCTTTTTGAGGACTATCTTACTCTACTAATAAATCTTTGGACCTCGCAAAAATTATTAACTATCCACGGCGCTCACCGTTCCTAAAACCACAGTCATTTATTACCACTAGACTTAACGTCAGGGATTCACGCCTTGATTCACACAAACACCCAGTAAAAAGTTGGATATTTAAATGGGGGAACTCACCGGGCATCTTACTGATATCGAAAGAATCCTGTCCCGGTACTACAAATGCAATTCTACAAGTTTTAGAAAATTATGTTTATCTCGTCAGCACCTATAATCGTGTACCAACGTGTATTAAGAATATGCGTGAAATACTGCTTATAACTTAATGATTGCAATTCTTTCTCTCAGCAACCAGAAACTGACGCCAGCGCAGAACGCGCATTATATGCATCCCAAATCGCAGGCCATCAGACAGAGTACCTTACACATTGACCATCTTGCATCTTGCTTAGCACTTTTCTAAGGGCGACAACATCATAGGGTTTCTTCAAACACGCCTTGAATCCCTGCGACATGTAATTCGCTATTGTCATATCATCGGAGTATCCACTCGACACGACCGCTTTAACGTTGGAATCCATTTTGAGTAACTGCTGAACCGTTTCTACGCCACCCATCCCACCCCGTATAGTGATGTCCAGGATAACGATGTCAAATGGACGTCCCGCTCCAATCGCTCCTCGATACTTTTCAAGGACTTCCTCGCCGTGTTTTGCAACCTCAACCTCATGGCCCAGCACACCAAGCAGCTCGCTGCTGAGATTCCTGATGACCTCCTCATCGTCCATCACGAGGACCCTCGCTTTGCCCGATGGCGAAAGCTCTTGCTTCTTTTCCTCTGATTCTAACCGGACCTGTCCAACGATCGCGGGCAGATAAATCATAAACGTGGTTCCTTCGCCGTATTTGATCATAACATCGATGATACCACCGTGATTTTTTACGATCGTGTAGGATGTTGCCAGCCCCAGCCCGCTGCCCTTTTCCTTTGTCGTGAAATAGGGGTCAAAGATCTTGCTCAGATACTGTTCCGGAATACCGACGCCGGTATCATGGATCGCTATCACAATATAGTCCCCCTTTGCAAGTCCAGGCCGCAGCGATGCGTCGCCCTTTGCCATGTTCGCTGCCGTGACTCTGACAGTGCCGCCGACCGGCATGGCCTGATCCGCGTTCAGCACGATATTCTGGACCACTTGGCCGATCTGTCCTTCATCAGCTTCAACCTGCCACAGGTCTGCCGCAATGTTCAGGCGGAGATCGGAACGGGAGCCGCTCAACATAAAGTTTGCTGAGTTCTCGATGATCGGCCCGAGGTCGATCTTTTTCTTGAACGGCTTGCCACCCTTGGAAAAGGTTAAAAGCTGAGTCGTTAGATTAACCGTCTGATGAAGGGCTTTCTCGGCTTGCTCCAGGGCTGCTGCGCTTTTTTCCTTGTTATTCGCCGTTATTTTCGCCAGGGAGATATAGCCGAACACGCCCTGAAGAAGGTTGTTAAAGTCATGGGCGATGCCACCGGCCAGCGTGCCGATGGATTCAAGCTTTTGAGACTTCATAGACTGTTCCCCCAGCTTTTTCCGTTCAGTGATGTCGGTGGACATCCCGCACACGGCGTAAGGTTTTTTATTGCTGTCGTATAGGGGAAATTTGAGGGAAATGTAATAGTGCATGCCATCATCCTGAGGCACGGCCTCTTCGGCTTCAATCGGCATGCCGGCCTTTATTGTCTGAAGGTCGACATCACGAAATGCGTCAGCCACTATCCGGGGGAAAATGTCATAGTCCGTTTTACCAAGGATTTCGGAATTCGAAACATGAAATAGCTTTTCATATAGTGCGTTGATGAAAATATATTTCCCTTCGAGGTCCTTCGCAGAAATGACCGCAGAGGAACTGTCCATGATCCTCTGTAATGTTTCCTTGCTTTGCCGCAGCGCCTCCACTGCCTGTTTGCGCTCGGTAATATCACTGACAAAATTCAAGTTGGCAGGCTTGTTATCCCAGGTGATTATTGCGCCTTTTGTTTCCAGCCATCGAATGGCTCCATCCTTTCGAACAATCCGAAAACTATAGACCTCCTCGGGATCTATTTCTCCCTTCATTCTTTTAATGTGGTGTTCAAGGACTAGTGGCCGGTCATCGGGGTCAACAAATTCCACGAACGGTCTTGCTGTCAACTCCTCATAGGTGTAGCCGCTCAAGTGGATCATTTGGGGGTTCACATATAACAGCATTCCCTCCCTGGCGACTAGAATGCCTTCGTATGCGTTATCCACTAACAGCCGAAATTTTGCTTCAGATACCTGGAGGGCTTCCTCGACCTGCCTGCGCTGGGTGATGTCATATGCCGCATAAACGATCCCAACCGGCGAATTGTCCAATGAATTTGTGATCGTGGATACGGAGACGATGACGTTGAATCGTTGCCCGCTCCTGCTGTGCCATGCCGTCTCATGAGAAGAGGATTTCCCGCTCAAAAGAGCGGCGGTGTTGAATTCTGCCAGCGCGGGAAGAATTGACCCTATATCCCTATCGAGGAGTTCTGACTTTTGATAACCAAGCATCTCTTCGGTTACTTGGCTGGTCACCCTGATCTTGCCCTTGAGGTCAATAACGATCACAGCACTCTGCATGGTCTCCAGAATTCGGTCCGCGGCCAGCTCAGGTGTGATGTCCGTGAAACGGTATCGCATGATGATGTAGGCGCTCACTAGAATAAAGAAGCCTACGGGGAGATAACCGAATGGATAGACGTGAAGGCCTAAGCACGGAAGAAAGTCAACTGCGCCCAGATAACCGACGTTGAAGGCGATAAGCAGCCCTTTCAATCTTTTTTTCTGTTGCACTGTTGAGCTTTGCCGGTATTCCAGCCAGTAAAGATGGAGGACAAAAACCATGATACTGAAAAAAAACGTCATGAATACAATACCCAGAGGTCCATACTGAACATTCCTGCCCCAGAAGAACTGGGCGCTCCCCTTGACGTGCAGATCAGTGAAAAAGGCTCCGAACGTAATTAACGTCGATAGAACGAAGCTGGATGCGACGGCGAAACGATACCGATGGCGCAGGTTGAGACGGTCTACGGTCGAGAGAAGTATGGTGGTGGGGATGAAGTCAGCTCCCAGTTGAGAGATCTTGAGCCAGAGCAGCGACAGGCTCTCGTCGCGGCTTGCGTAACATGCGCCCGTTCCAAATAAATATAGACCGACACACAGGCACATGAAAAGGAAGTAGATTCCAATACGGGATCCCCGCTCTCGGGCGAGGATAAAGAATCCAAGTAGAGTTATTGCCACAGCAACAACGAACATGGGAAACGCGTAAAAGTTAATAAAATAGCTGTCTGAATTTATTGTTTGAAGAATCATAAGTCCTCCACTAAACTTTCATGAAAGGAACCGAGACTCATCACGTTTTTATAATGTGTGTTTGTCATAAATTAAGCACTTTAGCAAATATTAAAGCATCAGACGAAAAATTATATACAACCCAGGCGATTGTGGGGCCATTAATTCGAGACAATCTATGTAATTTTAATATCTCGCAGTGCTGCAGAATACATGAAGGTTATTTGCTGTATGTTCCAATCGATATTCTGCAATTTAATTGGG
Source organism: Nitrospirota bacterium (assembly GCA_963845065.1). Classification (GTDB taxonomy): domain Bacteria; phylum Nitrospirota; class UBA9217; order UBA9217; family UBA9217; genus JAJYKN01. The sequence goes on along the minus strand of CAWJQQ010000009.1, from coordinate 723,310 downwards.
ACACAGCCCTCATGGTGAATCTCTACTATTTTTCAGATCTCACCGCACGATGCTGCCCTCAAACCGGCTTCGAATATTAAACACCTTGTTTATGACTTCTCTGAGAGCATCAAGGGTATAAGGTTTGTCCAGAAAAGCCTTGAATCCTTCCTTTTCATAGTTTGTCGTGGCAGCATCCTCAGAATATCCGCTTGATACTAACGCCTTTACCGCAGGATCGACAATAACCGCAATTTTAAAAAATGAAACTCCACATGTTTTAAACGATATTCTTGCTGACGGAACCGTCAATCACAGTTAAGCGACCTGGCCGGGTATCGCTATAATATTGGTAGCAACCTTTTCCGTTTTCCTTAACGCGATACATGGCGGCATCGGCCTTTGATACGAGCGATTCGACATCGTCGCCATCCTGGGGATACAGACTAATGCCGACACTTACTCCTATGCAACATTCATTGCCCTTGATGAAAAAAGGCTCCGAGAGGATTTTTATGATTTTTTCAGCAACTGTTGCCGCATCCCCGGGTGCTGTAATAAAACCGCATACACCTATGAATTCATCCCCGCCCATCCGAGCAATGGTATCCGAGCTGCGGATGGAAGCCTTCATCCGTTGCGACACCTGGGACAGCAAGGCATCGCCGACTTTATGCCCTAGCGTATCGTTGATGGCCTTGAACCGGTCCAGATCCATATAAAGAATCGCGAGAACATTCCTATTTCGCTTCGCCAGCGCTAGAAGCTGACCCATCCGTTCGTAGAACAGTACACGATTGGGCAGCCCAGTTAGCGCATCGTACAGCGCAAGCTGTTCAAGTCGCTGCTCTGTTTGCTTTCTCTTCGTGATGTCGTGAGCGACGAATACAAAACCTATTCTAGCATTGTCGCGAACGTCGGTAATGGGAGACGAAGAAACTTCGACCTCGTGTTGCTGACCGTTCTTGGCGATCCAGATCATTTCAAGCGAACGGATATCTTCATGGGCGCCACGACTACCTTTTCCGTTGGTCTTGAGATCGATCACCGAAACTAGATCCTTGTTTAGCAGGTCGGCCTTCTCGCACCCGAGTAATTCCAGAGCAACGCGGTTTACTACCCGAATTCTATCCTCCATGTCGACAACGATTACAGCACCCTGCATCATTTCTAGGATCTGACTTGCAGCGGATTCGGGTGAGATATCAGCGAGATGATAATGCGTAATGACATAAGCCATGATGACGAGAAAAATAAACATCGGGATGTATCCGAAGGGATAGAACCCAATTCCGAACGTGGGGATGACGTCAACTACGGCAAGCGTGCCTATGCTAAATGCGATAAATATTCCACGAAATCTCTTCTTTTGCTTTTCGGTTTTGCTCAGCCGGTATTCTTGCCAGTAGAGATTCAAGACATAGGCCATCACAGTGATTACAAACAGTAAAGTCACAAACCCCATTGTACCGTACTGGCCGTAGTATCCCCAGAAAAAAAGATCGACACCCTTCAGTAGAAATTTGTTGCGAAATGATGAAAGGACAAGAAGGAAGGACAGAACAAAAACACCTAAGGTAAGAAAACGATGACGATGGGTCAACTGTAGGCGCATTACTGTTAGGTAAAGAGCCGTACTGGGTATAAAAAGCAGACCTATATGGGCGATCTTAATCCAGAACATCGCTACATTGGCATCGCGGGCGGAGTAATTGATACCCATTCCAATCAAATAGAGGCTGACTGTAATGTCAAAAAGAAAAAAAATTATTCCGATTCGCGATCTGCGTTCGTGGACCGCGACATAAAATCCCAAGACGACAAGCGCTGCTCCCACGAAAAGTACTGGAAGCGCAAACGGGCTTATTTGATAGGAGGTCTGGTTTAATACTAGCGATAACATTTACATCCTCTCTCTTTTAAGATGAATCATGTTAGGGTTGAGTCTGACTATAATGATTTCTTTTGCAACATTTTGTCAGGGAGGCACGAAACATCCCCCTTGCCTACCTGCGGGGTAAATACCTCAAAGGTGAATCGAGCGAAACGAGTTTAATAAATATTCATGCTTCAGATATAACCAGGCTAGGAAGTGTTATGCGCTGAATGATTAAGCCCATATTATTCAATTCTGATAATTCACTGTTCCTCTAGCGAACACCTCGTCCGTAATTTCAACTGACGAAACAAGCGTTAAATGTGGGTCGAAGATTGCTGGAACACGTACTTCAGACACGACTGTTTTTGTCGAGTTACCCTTGGGAGACAAGTTTTACAAGCTTTAGATCCGCTTTCCTCTCGTTAAATATTTGGATTCGAATAAATAGTTTTAAGCGCCAGAATCTGGCAGAACTCATTATTGAAGATATTGAGCCAGGCCTTATCGGACTTATAGATATGATTCACAAGCCAATCAACCGACTACCGAATGGTCATCACAAAGACTTGATTATTACCACTATGTATCGTAATAAATGAATTTAAGTGCTAACCCATCCATTTTTTTGAGCTCACGCTTAAATCTTATGCTTAACTTTCTGCCTTCAACATAATTAATCTATCGTCATAGAAAACATAAGTCATCAATATACAATAGTCTTATCGTAATATTATCTTGAAACTATAATATTATTAGAGATAATTGAAGGATATAGAGAAGTTGGAAATTATACCTTTATAAATTTAATACAAACTAAAAGACGGAATGTATTCACAATTTCATGCGTTATCAAAGGAGCAGGATGGCAATAGGTGGGATACGACGATGGTCGCAAAAGATGTATTTTGTAAATTACACATGAACTCGGAAGTGAGATGAACACTTTCTGAGAGCTTTTCATTTAATAGGTTCCGTGCTTACCAAAATACTCATTGTGTGACTATACAAAAAAAAGTTTTTCTCTTACTGCCTTTAATATCTAAAGTTTTTTTAAAAATAATCCGATAATAATAAAGTGAAGATTATGATAACTTTTAAGCATAGAAGTTAATGTGATATTTTTTGAGCAGATGCACTGGTTTTTATTGATCGTTTAATGCTCAAATAGGAAGGCTGCGATATATGGCTGTTGTCTATATGGCTCAGAAATTGCCATTATAACAGTAGCATCACAGGTAAAGGAGAGGTGGGTTATGCTTGTTTGGACGCTGGCCATCACAACATCCATTGAGAACGTGGATGCTCAACACAGAGAATTGTTCAGTCATGCAAACTTCTTTTTCGCGGCCGCAGAGGCTGACGCCCCAGACGAGGAACTCAAGCGCCTCATCAAATTCATGCGGGAATACACACTGCACCACTTTCGGTCCGAAGAGGAGTATTTCGACCGGCTCCTCCTTACAGAAGAAGATCTGCACCGGAATAACAAGGAAGCTCACCGGTCGTTCATCCGAGATTTGACGGAGTTCGAGCAGGACTTGAAACGTACGGAAAAGTGCCAGCTACTATGCCGAGAGATTCGGCACTGGATCACGAACTGGCTCCTACTTCATATCAGTAAAATCGACTGTAACATGGGCAAAGCCCTACGATCGCAGTTTCCCTTCATGCAAATCCATTGATTGATAGGCGCAGACGAAAGGGACTCATCTGGGACACCAATTAGGTTTGACAAAATGAATTACCCCGCAGCAGAGCTGCGGGGCATCAAAACCGATAGAACCTAAAACCAATCAGATTCTTATCCTGACTTCGTCAGGATTGTCCTTTTCATCCCATCAGTAGAACTGCTGGGTATTCAAGGACAGGTTTTATAAAATTATAAAATATTTACAACAATTTCTGTTTCAGGAGGGTACAATTGACCAAAATCTTTAAACTGTTTTTCATTTTTTTTGGTGATTCTCGCTCTCCTAACTGTGCCTATTACAATTTTGCACTGGCGCTCTAGAAAGACGATTGCAGTATATTAAGAAAAGTATTTATCTATGGGTCCGTTGAATAGCCATTCGAACCGCACGGTTAGATTATTTTGGATTTCGAGCTGCTTTACTCAATCTGCGAAACTTTATTTTTTAAAAACATTTATGCTTATCAGTTTTAAAAGAAATGCGGATGGCAGGGGAATTCAATATTTTAGACTAGTCAGCTGTGAGCATGACCAGTAAGTCTCTCCGAGTTGAAGTTTGTCTAGTGGGATATAACGAAGGTTCACGTCACAGCTGCCGCTCGCGTAGGTGATTAACAAAAAAGTCAGCTTCGCATTCCAAGCCGGCGGATCCGGACTTAGGCTCAACTGAAGCCGAGCACTTGATGTGGCATATACGGCTCCTCAAGCGAAGCAATTTCCTCAGGCGTCAAACGTAATGCGAGCGCTGCTACTGCGTCCAGTAGATGATGCGACTTGGTTGCGCCAACAATAGGAGCGGTGACCGGCTTGCTGAGTAGCCAGGCGAGAGCGAGCTGAGCACGGGGAACTCCACGTCGTTCTGCGATCTGACCCAAGCGGTCCACAACCTTATGGTCAATTTCTTCGGTATGCGAGTACATGCTCTTCCCGAACTGGTCCGTTTCATAGCGTTTGGTATGCTCGCTTAGCCACGGACGAGCTAGGCGACCGCGCGCGAGAGGGCTCCAGGGAATGACACCAATTCCTTCGGACTGGCAAAGGGGGATCATTTCGCGCTCCTCTTCACGATAAAGCAGGTTGTAATGATCCTGCATGGAAACGAAACGGGTCCAGCCGTGAAGGTCGGCCAGATAAAGAGCTTTAGTGAGCTGCCATGCATGCATAGATGAGGCGCCTATATAACGCACCTTGCCGGATTTCACCACATCATGCAGCGCTTCGAGCGTTTCTTCGATCGGCGTTTCGTAATCCCAGCGGTGAATTTGGTAGAGGTCCACATAGTCGGTCTGCAAACGGAGGAGACTCTGGTCGAGTTCATAAAAGATGGCTTTACGGGAGAGACCTCGGCCGTTGGGTTCGTCGCGCATGACGCTGTGGACCTTGGTGGCGATGACGACGGCTTCGCGACGGACGTTGGCTTTCAGAAACCGTCCAAGAACCTCTTCGCTAGCACCGCCTGAGTAGACATTCGCAGTGTCAAAGAAGTTAATCCCGAGATTAAGCGCCTGACGAAAGAAGGGTCCGCTCTCTTCTTCGTTCAGAGTCCAGGCATGTCTGCCAGGTTTAAGTTCACCGATAGCAGGCGCTCCATAGCTCATGCAGCCGAGACAAATGCGGGAAACTTTGAGTCCGGTCTTGCCAAGATTGATGTAGTTCATTGCTCCTCCTGAGGGGGCACAGGTGGCTCAGGTCATCGTGCCCCGTCGAGATTTATGTTCCCTCTATATAAGAGCATATTGCGCAAAGAACGATGCAAAATATGCAAAATCATCGTCGAACGCAAGTGCGTTCTGCTTTAGAATGACTGATAGGATAGATGACATTAATTCGACTTGCGCCTTTCCAAGTGACTCGTTAATTCATCCCTTCATGTAGTAAGTCATGTTTATCCTTTTGTGGCAAAGCGATGGCCCAAATCGAAGGCTTTCTGACAGTCAACGGGGAATATTTCTTTACGTCTCAAAGCCTTCTTCTCAGGATCAAAGTGCTCCATGATGACTTTTGAATAGTCAGGGAACTGATACGTGTCATAGCTGCACAAGGTTTCGACCTCACCGAAGATCCTCTTTAAAGATGCTTCTGTTGCGCTCATCATTGCATGGTAGCCGATCTGCGCGCTCATTTCCTCGGAAACATTCATCGTGTAGATCATCGCAGTCCGTACTTTGCGCGGGAAAAGGGATCGTGAAGGCTGAGAATACACAAGAGGGGCAAAGAGAAGGCGTTCCATGCATGATTTCAACTCTCCGGACATGGACCCAAAATAGACCGGAGTTCCCAGCACCACTGCATCGGCTTGGTCCTCGATCATTTTTAAAACAGGGGTGAGTTCGTCTTTCATGGCGCATTTTCCCTTGTTGGGCGAGTCGATCAATTTACACGAGAAACAACTCGTGCAGCCTTTGAAGGCGAGATCATAGAGATGGATCAACTCGGTTTCCGCTCCTGCGGCCTGCGCCCCTTCAATTGTTTTTTTCAGTAGCGTTGCCGTATTCCAGCTTTTTCTTGGACTACCGTTGATGGCGATTAGTTTCACGTTGTGTATTCTCCCTTAGATAAAGATGACAAGTCTTGCTACGCACTTACATGACATGACCGAACATATCTTGCGTTCATCGGAGCGTAATGGCTTTCTCTGGGCACATTTCCTGGCAGCAAAAGCAAGCTATACAAATGTCGGCATTCACCTGTGGGATATTCCCAACCATGGATAAAGCCGATACTGGACAATGATCAACGCAAGTACCGCAGCTCGTGCACTTCTCGGGATCAGCCTGAGGACGAAATGCTGCCCGCGTATGGATCAGTGACTGCATGGCCTCATTGTGGAATACTGCTTCACCACCCAGTGGGGGTAGCTTGAAATCGGGCAAGCGTTTCAGCTCCCCGATGATTTCAATCGTACTGAGGTCATAGTCGCCCAGACCAGCCTCTTTCGCTTTCTGAAGGAAACGCAGTCGCCCAGGGTCGCAGCCCATCATAGTCGCAATAACTGCGTCAACGGCAACAGCATTGTCAGAAGCAAGGATTACTCCGATATTTCTGAGGTCGGGGGAAGCCGGACCATTGCCTTCCATTCCGACTACAGCGTCGACAATGAACAAATCCGGTACTCGGAGCTGAAATACCTCGACCACTAACTCGTTAAAATTTGTCGGGTTCCCGGCAGTCTTGTGTAGCATGGCTTTCTGCGCACCTGGCAATAAACCGTAACTGTTCTTAATTGCTCCGGTCACAACGGTCAAACCGTGCGTTTTGAATTTAGGCAGACTAATGATAATATCAGCTTCCAGCACGGCCCGGGAAATGCTGACGGTAGACATATATTTGGGATTGAAGGCAACCTTTTGAGAATCATTTCCGATGTTCTGATAGTAACCTTTGGCCGCTTCCATCAGGCCCGTCTTGGTAAAGCTCTCTTCGTTTGCACCGTAACTGACCAAGCCTGGATTATCTCCCACAATAATGGAGGCGGGGCCCATTGTTTCCACCTTTTCCACGACGGCGCGTAGAACAGCAGGATTGGTGACGATTCCCTCCTTTGCTTCTGAGCTTCGAAGAACGTTTGGCTTTATCAGGACTTTTTTCCCCGATAACGCTACAGGAAAGAGTTCAAATGCCCATTCAACGGCATCAAGGACATTATCATAACTGGCAGGATAGATCATGACTTTCGACATACGTTCAACCTCTATTAGATAGCAAATACCGAAAAAATGCGCAGTGAATATATCAAGGCAGTGGTGAAAGCTTCTGCAGTACCAGCTACAAAGTAGATTCACCTATTCCATTAATTTATAATTTTCAGACTTAGCATACGTCTTCTTTATTAGCAACAGGATACATCAACAGCCTATATGCCAGAACGATACGCACATACACTAAATCCCCTTGAACGTGACCGCTTCCTGAACGGACCGCCGATGCGTTCGATATTTGTTCTGCGGATGTTCGGCATCCGCATACCCGAGCGCTATTCCGATGATGATCGACAGGTCATCCGGGATTTTCAGTTCCTTCCTGATCAGGTCAGGATGGGCAACAAGGGTTACTGCCGTAGCTGAATCGAGGCCGAAGTGACACGCCGCCAACATAAGGCTTTGAGAAAATAGGCCCAGGTCGAAAATCGACCAGGAGGTAAGTGTGCGATCCATGCAAATATACGCGACCACCGGAGCATGAAAGAAATGATAATTCATTTCCGACAGATCCTTGAGTTCGGATTTGTCCAGGCAGACCCGCTCAAGAGTTTCCATGCGTTCGGATCGCATGGCCTCCATCCGTTTTTGGAGTGGTAACGGCCATTGCTTAGGCGCGGCAAGATCGGGGTTTCGCGCAACGCAGTTTTTAAGGTTCGCAATATATGCCTCGCGCAGTCTGTTCAAGACATCGCCGCCAGCTATGTAGACCTCCCATGGTTGGGTATTGCCCCAGGAAGGCGCTCTGAGTGCCGCCTCAATGACTTTTTCGAGCGTGTTGCGGTCGATGGGGACAGGCTTAAAAGCGCGGACGGTAAACCGTGTGTTTATAGCATCAATGATATCCATGAAAGATCCCACCTATTCACATATTTGTAGATAGATGTAATCAATACTCTCATACACAAAATACTTTATGATGGCCTAACGTCCAATACTATCTACTATTCCTGACGAGCTTTCTACAATAGCTACTTTTTCAAGATTTTTCAACGATCGCCCATGCGCATCTTTGTCCATCGAAGACACGCAATCGGAAACAACCACCGGGTAAAATCCTCTATTTGACGCATCACGCGCAGATGACTCGATCCCGGCCTCGGTTGCAATGCCTGTGAATATCAGCGTCGTTATATGCCTGTTCCGCATCATATTCTCGAAATTTGTTCCGATGAAAATGCTTGCCGTCGCCTTATCAAGAAGGAGATCTCCTTTCGCCGGCTTTACAGCCTCAGGTATCTCTCTTTCTCGCGAACCCGGGGGCATGAAATTAGGCAACTTGTCTACTTCCTTGACATTAAAGCGCCGCATCATATTAAATATGCCCCAGGATGACTGAAACTCCCTCGGAGTGGGAGTTATCAGGGTATAGGCAACAGGCAATTTATTTCTCAAGATCTCCACAAAACGTTTTAAATTGCCTATGAACTCTTCCTTATTGAATATTCGGTCTACAAGTCCATTTTGAACATCCCAGACGATGAGACACGAATGACGGGGATCGACTATTTCTATCAAGTTTTCATATACGGTAATACCATTTGCATTTATCATTATTGGCTCCTTTCTGAAAAAGTATCTTGTGCTGTTATGGAGGCAGCGTGCATCAATGAGACCATCAGCTCAATCTTTTCCTCACTTTTTCCCAGCTTCTCGTGATGAGAAAGCTTTCTTCCATATTATCGAGCATACGCATGAATTTATTTATTGGCACCGCAAATGTTAGTGTTTCCTTGGGGACATAAGGTCTGGCCGATACATCAAACATTCCGATTACAGCTCGTGGTCTGTCCGAGGTTTTTTCCAGATAGGGATACTGAATTATTGAACCACACCCGGCAGAAAAGGGACAATAAACTCCGTTTGGTTCAGTCTCATCGTAGTTTGCAAGTGTAAAGAGGCCGGAAAGCACATCGGGGTTCGCGAAAAAGACAACAACGTCCGGGTTGTCTGATTCCTCAAGCATGTCGAACCTTTTGAAAACGATAGTATGTGCGGGAGCCACAAATTTCGATTGTATCCTTACCATCTCCCTGACGATCTCAGGAGTCTTCTTATAGCGCTCACCTTCGAGCTTGTAGGGAATGCCACACGAGAGAAAATATTCGAATTGAGGGCTGATTTCGTCTGTAAATCCGGAATATCGCTTCCCCCCGCGGCAGCCGATCGAGTCAGCCTCGAAATAAAGTGATGTGCCTTTTCTTGCTTTGGCCAGCACGCCAATCATGCACATATGGGCCGAAGGGGCTGGTATGCGTTCAGTATTGTCTGTCCGATCAGTGTAATAAAAAGCTAGAGGAAGCTCAGCTGCGTTGAAATATCGGCTCCATAGCCCGACAAACTTTGTCTTCAGTGCTTTATCCATGAGAACGACCTCCTTTTCGACGGAGTAATCAAACAGGTTGTGTCGCAGGTAATGATATTTTTGTGAAGTGATCGTGCTGTTCGCTATGCACCGATGCCTTTCGAGGCAGGTACGCCATCGGCTTTATCGAGCGACCATTCCGTTGCGGTGAGGCGCCTGCCCGTGATTCTCCGTCCTTCATCGGATGCAAGAAAGACGGCAACGGGAACGATGATCTCGGGCTTGAGCAGGCGCGAACGGATGTCGGCCGAAATGCCAGATGGGATCATGCCGGTTTCAGTAGCGCCACCGGGAAGGATCTCGTTCATGGTTATACCTGTGCCTTCCAAGTCTTGGGCCCAGATGATTGTGTCGGACTCAAGGGCTGCTTTTGACGGGCCGTAGGGTGAGAACCCTCTGCGTTTCATGGTCTCGTAGCTCATGGTCACATTGATAATCGCACCGCTCTTTTGACGCAACAGGTGCGGCATCGCCGCGCGGGCCATGAAGAATGGACCGTTCACGTTCGTATCTATCACCATTTTCCATGTCTCGGGGTCTGTTTCCCAGAAACGAGTCGGCTCAGTCATGAAGGTCGGGGAAACGTATTTCATACCCCGGCCGGCGTTGTTCACGAGCACATCAATACGGCCGAAGCGGGAAACCGTTTCGCTTATGACGCCTTCACAGGCGCGGTACTCGGTAACATCCGCCAGAAGAGCAAGGGCTTTCCCCTTTCCCCAGGCAGTGACAAAGGAATCGATTTCCCTCCTCTCGCGAGCTGCGGTCACCACCACGCGGCAACCCTCCTGCACGTAACCTTCGGCAATGGCCTTGCCGATGCCCCGGCCACCGCCGGTTACTATCGCTACTTTCCCGTCCAATTTGCCCAAAATCACCTCTCATTTACTTTAACAGACTCACTGCTTTTTAGCGTAATCCATTCATACATGACTTTCAGCGGTCTAATTCCCGCCTTATTAATGGTCTCAAAATAGTCTGAACATCAAGCAGCTACTTTGTTGTCGCCATTAAAATAGGCTTGCACACGATCCGACGATTTCTGGATAAACCGAAGATGACTCACGACAGCACGATGTAATTGCTCCGGGCTTGTAATAGCGTAACGCCCAATAGCATTGTTCTTCAAGTCATTCCAAACCGGTTCGTCGGGATTAAGCTCCGGCGAGTACGCTGGAAGATAGAAGAGCCGAAAATGGTCTTTAATCGTTTCGGTAAATTTGGTAACCTTACGTGCCTTGTGAGGCGGATGTCCATCAACTATCAGGAAAATCTTACGGTCAGAGCCATGAACCAACCGCTTGATAAACGCGACAAAAAGAGCTGCGCCCACACGGCCTCTGACTACCATGAATCTGAATTCACCTTGGGCGCTCACAGCAGAAATCATGTTCAATCCGAAACGGGCGCCGGTGCTGCTCACGACAGGCGTCTTTCCTTGAACTGCCCAGGTGGTACCCGAATGATGGTCAGATCGTACACCAGCCTCGTCACCAAAGAATATCTGCGCCTTTTCTCTGCGGGCCAGGCTTCGGATCTTTGGGTACTCTTTATTCAACCAGCGCTGAACTTCTTCCGGCTTTTGCTGATAGGCACGCCAAATAGGACGCTGCGGAGTAAGTCCCAATCGTGCCAGCAAACGGCAAACAGACATTTTGCTCAATTTAACGCCAAATCGATCGGAGATCACCTTTCTAACCATTTTCGCGGTCCACAGAGCATAGGTGGATTTCATTTGAAGAGGATTCTTCATTGTCACGGTGCGGAAAATCCACTGCATGGCAGGACCATCAAGTTTAGGTGGCCTTCCGCCCCGTTTCCGAGCATCAAGAGAACCCCAGCCGCCGTCGCGGTATTTTGCCAGCCAACCATACATGGTCGCGCGGGCTATCCCCATTGTTTGGGCGACAATCTCAGGGCTATGTCCTTCTTGTACGCTAGCTACAGCCCGTCGTCTTACCGCCGTCAGAGTCTTATGGTCAAGTTTTCGCGCATCTGTTTTTCTCATGCGCTAAATATAGCATAATCGTATGAATATGTCCACTTTATTATGAGACGGTTAATAACTACAAGCGAATCATAATACACCCTGTTCATGGTTTCTTCTTCGGGTATCCGACAGTCTGCGCTAGAATGATTTTTTGATCGTTCCTCAACTTCATGACTGTTGCCAACGCCTGCCGGTCAATGGAACCGCGTACGACCGTGACAAGCCCTTCGGAAGCGCAGAAGAGGTAGACATTCTCGCCGATGAAACCGGCACCAGCGGCAGAATAGAGATTCTTGTCCTCCTGTGACGATCCGGTCAGACGTGCAAAATCGGCGACGTAGATCAGGTTCACGGGTGCATCTTTCACGAAAGGCTGGCGACCGGTCAGCGCACGGACGTCTTCAGCAAGGATCGGGTTCAACGTCTGGGTCTTGGCATCATAGAGATAGAGGCCGTCTTCCATGGCGACATAGATTTCGATCTCCTGAGCGTTTTTTGCCGAGGGAGCGGTCCTCCCTCCCGAGTCCGGACGGTTTACTCCAAAAGCCGCCCATAGTAGATTGGAAAGTACCTGGAGCGGAAGCTTTTCGCTGCTGAATGACCGCGAAGAACTTCTGTCCTTCAGCACCTGCATGAGTGGTCTTCCACCGTCCGTTTGCGGCTTCATCAAGACCATGGGCTTAAGCGCCTCCGTAGCAGGGACTGTGGCGTACAGGAGCGTCAGGGCCACCAGTAATACAATGAAGGAATATGCTATATGTTTCATGATTGTTCTCCTAGGTGTTGTTGAACTTGATATGTTGAGCGATGAATACCGATACTCTTCGGGATTAAACTCCGAACTTATGTGATTGATTGTGACATTTTGCCTCAGGACTAGTGCAGGCGCAGGGTTTATTAAAAAAGATAGCGCTTCATCATGCATATGTCAAGATTGAATAATGGTAGGGTAGGCGTTGTAGATTTCGGGTTGGAAGATTACGAGTTACAGAGAATGGAAACCTCAACTGATTCAGGATAGGCCTCTGACTTTCAAATATACCATAGATTGCACAATACATACAGTAGCTTCAGCATGATATCATTACTTCTAGTAGAATCTCACTATCCCATTCCTAGCGACTTCATCCTAAAGAAATCCCAGATACCACTTCAGATGGAGGTACCATGCGTACATCAATGCTATCTTGGTTATCTCCAAAGGAGCGAGGCATGCCATCACCATGGTCAGAGTTGACGATGAGATGTGCTGTTGGTCCAACTCAAGAAATGTTGTTCAATAATTTGATTGCGAATACTCACGCCCATGCTGAATCCCATTTTTTTTAACGACGTTAATGGGCAATGAGTACGCGCAAGTTAGGCCGTAAAACGGGGGATATTCGTAATATGAGTAGTTCCCCTGGACAATGAGATGAATGACATTTGCCACGTCCTTGACATCAAACTTGCCCTGGCTGCCACTAATATGAATCCCGATCCATGCCGCCCACCCATTCCGATTCATGTCGCGTTATATTTCAGGCAAGCGTTTGGATACGGCTCAACCTGCGGAAACGAAAAAAAAGCCCAATAATGGGCACTGAGTTTATCACTGCTCAGAAATCCTTCCTTGCCAGTGTAGCTATTATTTTGAGAATGATGTGAAGAATGATGGTTGCACCGTGTGCTGGTGAATTATTCCTGCAACTATTGTAGTTTCATACTTTGCAAAGCATAATGTTACATCATGCATGCTTTGCCATTGTCACGACATTGTCATTGCAGAATTGTAGTAGGTAGTTGAAGTAGTTATTTTCGAATGCAGGAGACACCCATGGGCTTACGCACATGGTACTTTGAAGCCACAAAAGTACCCCGACTCCGCGTCATCCTGAATCTGCAGTTTTCCCTAACACGGCATCTTTAAAAAACCCGCAGGTGTCGCATCCACCTCCTTTCGCTGCAAAGGTCCCCTGCACCTTACTTTCGCAGTATGTGCCTGCAACGATCCAGCAAAGCCTGCCGAAATGCGGGTAGGCCGGACATTTCCTGGTCGCGTCCCGGTCCCTTCCGCAGTGCATGTACTCCCAGCACGGCACCTTGCGTGCGTCCTCTTCGCGCTGGCACGGGAAATAGAGGCTGAAGGCAGATCCTTTTCCCCGCACGCTTGCCGCTTTCACGAAACCGCCGTGTTCTTCCATGATCTTTCTCGTGATCGAAAGGCCGAGTCCTGTACCGCGGCCGATTTCCTTCGTCGAAAAAAACGGTTCGAAAATCAGAGGCAGTTTGTCCGCATCGATTCCCGTTCCCGTATCAGATACTTTTACAAAGACAAAGGTCGCATGCCGCATTTTCTCCATTCCGGCCTGGAGTTCCAACGTACCGCCGTTCTGCATCGCGTCCTCCGCATTGGTGATCAGATTGCCGAGAGCCTGAAGCATTTGGTCCTTGTCCATCAAAATTGTGGGGAGAGCGCCCAGGATCTCTACGCGAATAGTTATCCCCCTTTCCGCGCATTCGTCCTGGTACAAAAGGGCAGTTGCCCGGACCGCTTCGGCCATCGAATGCCTCTCTAGAAAAAACCGCGCATCGCGCGAAAATATAAGCACATCGCGTAATATTTTTTCAAGCCTGACCACTTCCGTTTCTATAATCTCGGCGTATTTCCGCTCTTTTTCCGTTGTTGCCTCTTTATGTAGTCTACGGGCAAACCCGCCAACCGAGGTAAGGGGATTCCTGATCTCATGCGCCACATCAGCGGTAAGCCTTCCGAGCGCCGCCAATTTTTCGGATTCAACCAGTTTGCTCTGCGATTTTCTGAGTTCGTCTGTCTTTCTCTCTACCTCTTCCTCCAGCGTCTGGTTCCAATGTTCCATTTGGAGCTTCGCGGCCCCAAGATCGCCGGTCATGGTATTGAACGTTTGCGCAAGCAGGCCCATTTCGTCCTGCGTATTGAGGTCCACCCTATGCGTCAGATCGCCGCCAGCGACCTTTTTCATAGCATCTGAAATGGACGATACCGGCTCGAGCAGAATCTTTCGCAAAACGGCATACAGTATCGCAAAAATAATTCCAGCGAGCAAAACGGCATAGACGGTTATCGCGAGCGTCTGTCTCCGGATTTCGTTATCGAGCGAGAGCAGGGAGAAATCGGCTTCGAGAACGCCGAGGACCTTTTGACTTTCAGGATGGAAATGGCACGCCGCCCCGGAACAGGTAGGATCGTTGTAAATCGGCTCTACGAACGTCAGTACACGGTAGCCTTTGGTTCCGGTGTACGTGCCCCACTGCTGGTCGCCGGTCAAGGTCTCAGCAGGTTTCATGGGGTTGGCATGACAGCCAATGCATGCTTGCGCCCCCCGGTTAACCTGACGCCCGATTTCCTTTACTTTCGACGAATAGTAAATACTGCCCTTGTTGTCGAATATTCTGATCCCCTCGATGTCCTTAGTTGATCCGATTTCCTCGATGGTCTGTTGAATGGCCTGCCTGTTGACTGTTAGCATGCTATACCGCGTGCCTTTTTTCACCAACTCCGAATTGGAAGCCGCACGGCTCACAACTCCGGCCAGGAGATTTCTTTTCCCCGCATGGATCAAAGCATACCAGGATAGGCTCCACCCTATGATTATGAGAAGACCGAGGTATAGAATGAGTTTCAAGGTGATCGAACGGGAAACTCGTTTTGGATAAAGAGTCATAATTATATCGTTTATTTTGAATATATTCCTGACTCAATAAAATGTCAATAATGTTATGGGAGCTGTCATTGTAAACGCTTCACGATAAAATACCACAAACTTAATTATTGTTTGCAGTCATTAGAGGATGGGGCTTAAAAGGCCCCTCATGGGACGCGTAGACGAACGGGTTATCGACCACAGTAATACGGCTGTGTTGATTGCAAAAATGAAGATGCGTGCTTCACTGTAATAAAGTGAAAGAGACTAAAAAAAACAACCGCACTACGTTTTGCATTCTTATCATGATAAACGGGATTGCTCATAGCGCTCCACTTCTTTGCGGTAAGAACCCTGTTTTGCTAACAAAATAATAATCCACGTTGTTCCACTCGCTGAAATGGACACTACAACCACAATTTTTTTACCTCTTCTCAATAATGACATTTTATAGTTGTGGGTGTTGTGGAGGGTTACCGAGATCACTGAAAAAGTGACGGATATTGTTTGTAGCTAGCAGTGCAACTTTCATCCTGTTTCTATTAAAGTTTCCATTTCTCATCTCATAAAGACACAATCAAAATTCGTTAACGCTACCTATAAAATATCCAATCGATAGAATTGACATCTGAGGCTATCAAGCATATATTCATCGCAGCATTGATCGGCGATTTAATTTGCCAATCTATACAATTAAAATAGTAAAATATTCAACCGTTTCTTTTTTTTAGGATCAACTCCATTGTGGTGTCAATATTTATTATTTTTGAAAAAATAGTCTATACGAAATTAATTGGCGTTGAACCCTGTATAGAAACATTTAAACTAATCCTATGATTTAATAATAAACCAAACAAGTCAATTTAAGGAGGCTTTCCGCAATGGCACTGAAAACTTCTGAACAATATGAAGAAAGTTTGCGCAAACTGAAGCTTAAAATCTATCTGATGGGTGAACAGGTGAAAAATCCGGTGGACCATCCTATCATCAGACCTTCAATGAATTCCGTAAAAATGACGTACACCCTGGCCAATGATCCGCAGAATGAAGACCTGATGACGGCAACATCACACCTGACAGGACAAAAGATCAACAGGTTCTGCCATTTACATCAAAACACCTCAGACCTGATCAAAAAAGTTAAAATGCAACGGCTACTTGGACAGAAAACCGGTGCGTGCTTTCAGCGTTGCGTTGGAATGGATGCCATCAATGCCGTCGACAGCGTCACCTTTGAAATGGATAAAAAACTCGGCACTCAATATCATGAAAGATTTCTTAAGTTCTTGCTCAAAATTCAGGAAGATGATTTGACAGTGGATGGCGCCATGACCGACCCCAAAGGCGACCGCAGTTTGTCGCCCGGCAAGCAGGCTGATCCAGACCTCTATACTCGCGTGGTAGAAAAGAGGAAGGATGGCATTATCGTCCGGGGCGCCAAGGCCCATCAAACAGGAGCTATCAATTCCCACTGGATTCTTGTGATGCCGACAATCGCCATGACTAAAGAAGATAGCAATTATGCTCTTTCTTTTGTTGCACCTTCTGATGCAGAAGGTATCTTCTATATCTACGGTCGCCAATCCTGTGATACGCGGAAGCTGGAAGGCGGGGATATTGATGTGGGCAACCATCAATTCGGCGGCCATGAAGCTTTGATGGTTTTTGACAATTTATTCGTACCCTGGGAAAATGTGTTTCTGTGCGGAGAGTATGAATTCAGTGGCATCCTGGTGGAACGTTTTGCCGGTTATCATCGCCAAAGTTATGGTGGTTGCAAGGTCGGTGTTGGTGATGTCCTTATAGGTGCAGCGGCCCTGGCTGCCGATTACAATGGAGCGGCAAAAGCATCTCATATTAAAGACAAGCTGATCGAAATGATACATCTCAATGAAACACTCTACGCCTGCGGGATTGCCTGCTCGGCGGAAGGTCATCAAACCTCTTCGGGCAATTATCTGATTAATTTACTGCTGGCAAATGTTTGCAAGCAGAATGTTACGCGATTTCCCTACGAAATTGCACGACTGGCGGAAGATATTGCTGGAGGACTGATGGTTACGATGGCTTCGGAAAAGGATTTTCACCATCCAGAAATCGGCAAGGTAATTAAAAAATATTTCCAAGGAGTAGTCTCAGTTCCCACAGAGCATCGCTTACGAATTCTGCGACTGATTGAAAATATTACTCTCGGGACTGCAGCGGTTGGATATCGTACGGAATCCATGCATGGAGCAGGATCACCTCAAACGCAACGGATTATGATTTCACGGCAGGGGAATCTTGAACATAAAAAGAGGCTGGCTAAAGAGGTTGCCGGGATCAAAGACTAACTTTTATCTATTTAACACATTATGCACACTTACGCTTTATAGTCGTAACTTGTATAGTCAAAATATTCAAAGGCGCTTATTACATGATTTTGAGGCATATACGTGCTATAAACGAGTTTCTTACAGAGATCTAAAACAACTCTCACTTGTGGAGCAGTCATGCCAAATCTCTTTCGTTGAGAATGCTTTTTTCCTTCGCTCTTCGATTTTGGAGCTCTTTTGCCGGTACGGTCTTCAGGATTACCGGCGGTCCTCCCGGCCCTCCAAACGGTTTTGACCTTTGACCCACCCTTTATCTAAGCCCTCTTCACGAATATTGCCCGTGCTATTCACGAGCGCAGGTTGACTTATCGGATCGTTCCGCTTATTGTTTTACCTTACCCCTGTCTAAAACATGCGCCCGATCTGGATCGTCACGAAGTTTTCGCCGGTGTTAGGGCCATGACTCCACTTGAATATTTCCTCCCCGTTGGAAATGTGATTATAGCCGGCTGAAATATCGAACGTTCCGGTCTTCAATCCGAGGGCAAACCGGAATGCGAACTGCAAACGGGTACCGAGGTTCTCGGTAGTCTTCCAGAGGTATGCTCCTCCAGCCTCGAAACTTGAATAGAATTCTTCGGTCCAGCCCCACAGCACTCCTCTGCCGATTGCGACCTCGTGGTTGGTGTTCGGTCCGCTCCAGGTGGCGAGGGAGAAATCATAAAAACTGTTCAGTCCGAACACGGGAGAGGTATCTATATAATATCGAAGGAAGACGGGCTCGCTGGATCGCGAGTAGCCTAAACCCGTGCCGACTTCGACGAACAGACCATCAGCATATGCAGCTGAAGGAATGAGGAAAAGAAGGACAAGCAGCAAGACGATCAATGGTCTCATATCCACAACGCCTCATTTTCATTTGCATCCCTGATGAGCATTCCTGCTCATCGCGTTTGACTCGGAATCTTTCTTCAGGTAACGAGGACACAACGTGTGCAGGGTCTTCTTACAGAATCCCTCTAGTTCATTCCTGCTCGGTACATATACGTCCTTCAATACTGTGCAGAACAACGTATCTTTTCCGGCCCAAAAAAGGGCAGTACGCGTTTGAATCTCTCACTGGCGATACTAGGTAGATCCTGTGATTAGAGTTCATCTCATCAACAGGTTCGCTTCTTCTTACCTTAATCACAACTTTTACACATAATTCAGGTTTTGTCATAAATCTTTTTTTACATGTCTGATATTTTTTAGCCGCAATTCCTGCCCCTGTTTCTCAAGATGGGCAATCTGTTTTCTGCGTTCTGGCAATTTCGGAAGAATTGCCTGCACCTTAAACCAGTCTTTTTGCGGCATGGAGTAAGACCCACCGATCTTCTGGCCCGGCTCGCTATCTTTCACGTTGCCGCTCTGGGCGGAAACCACCGTTCGGTCGCCGATACTAACATGGTCTGTTATGCCGACCTGATCCGCCAGAAAGACAAAAGCACCAAACATGCAGTTTTCGGTGTAAAATTTGTGTCATATATTAAGAAGATGAGAACCTGTGTAGAGAAGAGATCCCGTATGGTCAATGAGATTCAACATGCTGCTTTTATGATTTTTTTAGCCTCGGACTGGCCTTCTTTCCCTTTGCTAAGAGTATGCTGATTTCGGAAAGATGTAAAGTATGAATTTCCAACCAATAATCTTAACTATTCGTGATTACTGGCGTCCTTCGGCTGCAACTACAACCCTATACTTTAAGAAGTAGAAACCATTATCGGGTACTGATAGTATCATGCACCCTCGCGAGTGGTTCCCAGTATTTTCACTTGGAACTAGTGATTTCGATAATAGGGGTTGCTTCTTTATGCTTGCTGTCTTTGACAAGGCCAAAGGAGTGACCCTTTTTGACCTTCTTTATGCATTGAAAACCTGAGATCATCGCGCTAAAATAGCAATTATATCCATTCCATTTTCATGACAGTTACGAAATTAAGCCTTCCAAGTTGCTTCGGAGAAATTCCCCGAAGGCGGTCTGAAATCGCGCCTTCCTTTTCAATGTGTCCCGTGGCTGCAAGCCTGTATCCCATGTCCCGTGTTTCCGAGACAACGACGATCTGACTGATCCCGTTATTCTCTATATTCCGGCTGGTAGCAACCGAAAAAACAATCGTATCGTCATCGATGACGATTCCTTTGCCCACTACAATGAGATGCGGCCCTTCATTTTCCGTGGTGACTAACGGCACAAAAGGCATTTACCCCAACATTGTTTTTACTTCATTGCTCATTTTTATATGATTACCTCCTTTGTTCCCAGAATACTAATTCTAGGAACTGCTCAAAGAATAAGTGGCACGATTTTAGTATGCGCTGACCTTTTTGTAAAGAAAATAATAGGAATATTGCAAGGGCGCGCACTCCTCATGCGTCTAAATTTTCGATTGATAGAGCGGCAAAAGCCTTTATGAATGCGAAGAATCTTTTGAATTAAACTCGGTAATTGTGAAAGCAACGCCACGGTACCGTACACTTACCGGTCCAAATAAACTATTGATGCGCATCAGAGGGCTCAGCGAGTTTAGTTGACACCATCCAAATTGGCTATACGTGAAGACACTCTGTCTGTTTAAGGAGAAATATAAGATGCTCTAGAGAAAACTTTCCCGAATATCAAGATAGTGCTTGGTACACACCAAGAGCATATCACGCCAGAAGAGTGTCGCGAACGGGTGAAGAAATTTTTCTGCCAACCACGAAAAACTATGGTAAATGTTATATTAGATAAGGATTCGCTATTGTATTGTCACGGTTTCTTCCGAAACACTCACTTGTTATGAACTGCGCGTATATGCTCAACACACTGTTTATTATTTCCATGAGGTTTTCGTATTTTGTTCCATAATAGTCTGTTGTCGGTCAACCTGTTAGCGGAAATAAACATACCGCAGTACTAAAAATGCCAATTATATACCGTCCGATATCCGGCGGTCATTTTTTTTATTGAAAGGACCACTCCCATGGACAACAGTCGTCTACAGCAACTTCAGGTATTCAGACAACTCTCTGGGGGCTTTCGAGCCTCGCGTGTAATCCTTACCGCAAATAACTATGCCATATTTGAACACCTCAAGACGCCGAAGACCAGCGGCGTTTTGTCTAAGAGGATCAAGACCGATTCACGCGCAACTGAAATCCTTCTCGATGCCATAACAGCTCTGGGCTTGCTCAAGAAAACAAGTTTGAAGTACAGGGACACGTTACTTGCAACGCAATTTCTCGTAAAGAAGTCGCCTTGGTATCAGGGAGATATGCTGCGCCACTCGGACACACTTTGGAAAAACTGATCAGGCCTCGACGGGGTAATAAAAACGGGCATTCCGAACCGAACAGGAGAACGTCACCATGAATCTTTCATCAGGGCTATGCATAACAACGCGGTCTTTCACGCAAAAGATGTGATTAAGGCAGTTGACGTCCGTGGCGTACAAAAGGCCAGGAACTGCCGTTTCTTTACGGTCGAAAAGGGAGATACCAGAACAACCGTGTGACCGCACGCGATGAGATTTTCCGCCAAGGACTTATGATAGTTGGCCGTAGGTTCCAGGCCAAAGACCACTTTAGAAAGACCGTTTTCCGCCTTTAGTTTTTCTACCTGCGCAAGCAGTTTACCAAATCCTTCCAGCGTATTACCAAAAAACATTCCTTTGAACAATGCTGAACCGGTTGCCGTGCCAAAAAAAGCATTGTGCTTGTCCTTGGCAATGTTCACGCCGACGATTATATACTCCGTAGAACCGCGACTCTCATTCCTAAATTGACAAAACTGCTGGAGCCTGATACTATTTATAGTATTCATACGACACCTCCTGTTCAAAAAATGAGTTCCCACTATTATGAACAATATTTTTAGCAGGGGGTTTCTATTTTGGGTAGATTATAATAACATTTTTTCTCTGCTATGCTGGTCTGTTTACCTATTCCTTTAATAATATATAACATCCTATTCAATAAAGTTTAAGTTTTCTGCAACATTTGAAGATTCATCTCGTATTCGACAGCATTATACTCGTAAAATACTCAAATCGAATCGTTGATACGATACAGCAGCGTCTCATCCGCTCCACCCCGCTCGCGAAATGGGTGCATGATCATGACTATGAACATAGAAATCAATATTGAGGATAAGATACGCGAAACGGGACTTAAGCTTTTTTCCGCGGTGCGGGAAGTTTCGCCAGTCTTCGACATGAAGAGATGGACGGGCAAAATCATGGACTGGGCCATGAAGCACGAAGAATTCAAAATCGGGCTCTTCCGGTTCATCGATGTGCTACCGTCGCTCAAGTCAGATGACCAATTGATTCGGTTGTTGCAGGAGTATTTCCCCCGCGAGGACAGTGTACCGAAGATCATCAGCGGCGGTATCGGTATGCTCTTCGGGAAGGTGCTCACACCATTCATTGCAGGTCCGGTGATCAGAAAAAGCATCGAGTCCATGGCCCGTCAGTTCATCGCAGGAACGGAAGCAAATGATATTAAAAACGCCATTAACGCCCTGCGAAAAGATGGCAGCAGCTTCAGCATCGATCTGTTGGGCGAGGCCGTTTTGAGCAACAGGGAGGCCGCGGAGTATGTTAAGCGCTACCTGGGGCTACTGGATTACATGCATGAGAGTTTTCCGGATGAGGCTTCACCTGATGTCTCGATCAAGGTTTCCTCGCTATATTTCCAGCTTGAACCTTGTGACTGGGAAGGTTCCCTCGCCAAGACCAAGGAGAATCTTCGGCCGATCCTCAGAAAAGCTAAGGCGCTCGGCATATCAGTTACTTTCGATATGGAACAGTATTATAACAAGGACATCACCATAGCGATTTTTAAAAGCATCCTCGATGAAGAGGAATTTAGAGAGTTTCCTACGGCAGGCATAGCGCTTCAAGCATATTTAATGGATACGGAAAAAGATATCTCTGCCCTTACAGGATGGGCGCGGAAACAATCGAGGAAGATCATTATACGTCTTGTCAAAGGCGCCTACTGGGATTATGAAATAGCCATTAACCGTCAGAAGGGATGGCCCTTGCCTGTCTTTTTGAATAAGGAGGAAACGGACCTTAACTTCGAACGGCTCACCCTGCTCCTCTTTGAACACATTGATGCAGTTAGTCCTGCAATCGCCACGCATAATCTTAGAAGCATCAGCCATGCAATTGCCGCAGCTGATGCGCTGAATGTTCCCAAACAGGACTTCGAATTTCAGATTCTCTACGGCATGGCTGATCCCGTCCGGAAAGCACTGCGCGAGCGCGGCTTCAACGTACGGACGTATTCTCCTGTTGGTAAATTGATTCCGGGTATGGCCTACCTAGTCCGGCGACTTCTGGAAAATACGTCCAACGAGTCTTTCCTTAGAAAATCCTTCAGCGAGAAGACCTCTTTTGACGATCTTATCCGTGCCCCGAGGGCACAACTGAAAACCTCCGAAAAGGAGATGTCGGGCAGCACTTTTCGGAACGAACCTCTTTTCGATTTTTCCATCAGCCTGAATAGAAGAAGGATGGCCGATGCACTCCGGACTGTCAAAGAGAACAGGATCGAGCAGTATCCGCTCCTTATCGGCGATAGCGAGGTCAGGACGGATCGTAAAATCTCATCATATAATCCGACAAGTCCCGCAGATGTAGTCGGCATAGTATCCTCCGCGGGAATCCCAGAAGCTGATGCGGCAATCAAAGAAGCCCGAAAAGCAGCCGCATCGTGGCGAAAGATTGATCCTGAAAAGAGAGCGGAATATCTTTTACAGGCAGCAGAAGCCATCCGGAAAAAGCGTTTTGACCTCGTAGCACTTGAGGTCATCGAAGTGGGGAAAACATGGATTGATGCAGATGGCGACGTGTGCGAAGCGATCGATTATCTCGAATATTACGGTCGGGAGATAAAGCGCCTCGCCAAGCCAAGGCTACTCCAGGATTATCCTGGTGAACAAAATGCATACCTCTATCAGCCAAAAGGGATCGGGGTCGTCATTGCTCCTTGGAATTTTCCCCTCGCGATTGCTACGGGCATGGCCTCCGCGGCAATTGTGGCTGGAAACTGCGTGCTGTTAAAACCGTCAAGCCTATCACCAGTCATGGGATACAAACTAGCCGAGACATTCAGGTCCGTGGGCCTCCCTGCAGGAGTGCTTCAGTTTCTTCCTGGG
Source organism: Nitrospirota bacterium (assembly GCA_963845065.1). Lineage (GTDB taxonomy): Bacteria > Nitrospirota > UBA9217 > UBA9217 > UBA9217 > JAJYKN01. The sequence goes on along the minus strand of CAWJQQ010000009.1, from coordinate 699,545 downwards.
CCGGGGAACGAAGTAGGAGAATATTTTATTTCCCATCCTGCCGTCGATTTCATTGTTTTTACCGGGTCGAAGGATGTCGGCCTCAGAATCGTCCAACTCGCAGGGGAACCGAAGCCTGGTCAACGAAATGTAAAAAGGGTAATCGCCGAAATGGGCGGGAAAAATGCGGTTATTGTTGATGAAACCGCCGATCTGGACGAGGCGGTTAAAGGAATCCTTGACTCTGCATTTGGATATCAGGGACAAAAGTGTTCAGCATGTTCGCGGTTGATCGTCATTGAAGACATATTCGATGAGCTCTGTAGTCGCCTCGTCGATGCAGTCGCTAGCCTGCGGATCGGCACGCCCGAAGACCCGACTAATTTTCTCGGTCCTGTTATTGATGATGCAGCGCTGAAAAAGATCAAGTCATACATAGAAATCGGAAAGACGGAAGGTAGAATAATCCTCGAAAAACAAATATCATCCTCTGGTTATTTTGTCGGGCCCGCCATATTCATTGATGCACCTCCCCGGTCCCGTATTGCGACGGAGGAGATTTTCGGTCCCGTGCTCACGATCATTAAGGTAAAGAATCTCGATGAAGCGATCATAACGGCGAATGAAAGCGTTTATGCACTAACCGGCGGCCTCTTTTCGCGCAGCCCAAATGCAATACAAAAGGTGAAGGAGGAATTCCACGTCGGAAACCTTTATATCAATAGAAAAATTACCGGGGCGCTCGTAGGCAGACAGCCATTCGGCGGATTCGGCATGTCAGGCGTCGGCTCAAAATCAGGCGGGCCGGATTATCTACTTCAGTTCCTTAATCCCGTAAGTATATGTGAAAATACACTGAGAAGAGGATTTGTGCCTTTTCAATAAAGAATAAGCATAGGCCTTGCTTTGCATTGTCGTCACAGAAGATCACGTCTGAACAGTCGGAGTAGCCTCTTGGAAATCTTTCCTGCCGCCGCAATTTCAACGTCCCTTTATAAAAATCTGGCCTTGAATACCCAGCAGTTCTACTGCTGGGATGAAAAGGACAATCCTGACGAAGTCAGGATGAGAATCTGTTACAATACGGGCCATGAGCCCATTGAGAAGAAGCAAACTTAGTGTCTATGATCTGAAGTACAATTTTGTATGGATACCAAAATATCGGGAAAAACTGTTCAACGATCGAATGACGAAAAGACTGAAAGAGATATTTCGCGAGATCGCAGAACAATATGAATTTGAGATAAACACGATGGAAGTAATGGATGATCACGTGCATTTGTTTTTGGTTGTGCCACTGAAGTATGCTCCGGCGAGGGTAGTGCAGATAGTCAAAAGTATATCCGCGAAGATAATGTTTCAAGAATTCCCCGAGATGAAGAAAAAGCTTTGGGGAGGGGAACTCTGGAACGATGGTTACTTTGTCCGTTCGGTTGGCGACAAAGTAACGGCAGAAATTATCAGAAAATATATTCAGTATCAGCATGATGAGCAAATTGGTTTTAGGTTCTAGCGATTTTAGGATGCCCCGCAGCTCTGCTGCGGGGTAATTCACTCATTCTTCAAAAAGGCAAAAATCTTCACCTCCGTTTCGTCCGGACAGCACTAGTCACCAAAAAATATTTTTACTCAACTCACGGTCACAAGAACTGACTAAAATATGAATAGATTAAGGTTGGACGAAATTATCATTTAGTTTATTAATTCTAGAAAAGTACTTTTTACTATAAATAAAAGGTTCGGCTTTCGCCCCACCACTGTAAAAAGGTGATTTCCCTCCGTTAGACTTGGCTATCTTATACAGCAAAAATGCAAACGACAGTTCAGGCGTCGTCGGGCGTCATCGGCATTAACACCAACATAGTACTTGATCCTGAATGTTGAAGATGGAGCGAGAGAGCTTATTTAGTGAATTTCGACTGAGATGTCTTCTTTCCGCTACAATCGCGGAAACCACGCCTAGAATTATTATAGCCACTCAGCCTTATGCCGCACGTACTGAGCTAGCTCTCGTTCCCTTCCCTCGCCGTTATGATATAAATCATTGACTATAGACGAAGAAAATAAATATAATGGCATCATTGTATCGTTGCTGTTATTGTCTTAAGGTTTGTTATCAGATATTCAAACTCAATTCTGAAAACCAGCCCAGGGTGGTTGGCGGTGACAAATATGGAATCTACGGGGGAATATTTAATTCTTTTCGTCGAAAGGAGGAGTTATGACTCTGTCGCAGGCAAAAGCATTTTTTATCTGGGGTACAGTGATTTCAGCTGTGATATTCCTGGCCCTCTCCTATGACTCTTTGGTTCAAATGCCGAAGAGAACCGGGGCAGAGAAGCTGGATGCCCACGTTGTCGCGGGTAAGTGGGTGTGGCAGAAATACAATTGCAACGACTGCCATACGATTCTCGGTATCGGAGGCTATTATGCTCCTGATGTCACAAAGGTTATGAGCTATCGTGATACCGCGTGGGTTACCAGATTCTTGAAAGACCCTGAGAAAGTATGGCCAAACGCTAGGAAGATGCCAAACCTTCACCTTCAGGACCAGGAGGTAGCCGATGTGGTCGCCTTTCTCACGTGGGTGAACGGTATCGATACGAACAACTGGCCTCCAAAGCCCCTCCTGGCTACAGCGGTGACCTCCGGCAGCCCTGGCGAAGCAGTGTACAAGGCGCAGGGATGTTCCGCATGCCACCTGCTGGACGGTGTAGGCGGTACTGTCGGGCCAGACCTGACCAAGGTCGGAGGAAAAAGAGACAAGGCATGGATCGAGGCTCAAATCAGGGATCCGAAATCACATAATTCAAAATCCATCATGCCCGATTTTTCGAAGCTTGCCTCGAAAGATCTTGACGATCTTGCGAGTTATCTCGCAGGACTGCGCTAAGGAGGGTTGAGATGAAATATGAATCGCAGAAAATTGCTCTAAACTATTTTATGATTGCGGCAGTTCTGTTCGGGCTCCAGATCGTCTTCGGTCTGATCACAGGCGCTAAGTACGTGTGGGATTTTGACCCGCTCATCAACATCGTTCCCTTTAACACCGCGCGGGCAATCCATATTAATTTACTTGTAGTCTGGCTTCTTTTCGGCTTTATGGGCGGTACTTACTACATCATTCCGGAAGAGGCGCAGACCGAGCTCTACAGCAAAAAACTTGCGAATTTCCAGCTCGTCCTGTTCGCGCTCATCGGCGTCACGGCAATCGTGGGTTATCTCCTCGGCTGGACATGGGGCATGCCGTTTCTGGAGCAGCCCACGGTACTGAAGTTCGGGATTGTCCTTGTGGCGCTGATTTTCCTCTACAACATTTTCATGACCATGATGAAGACCAAGAAATGGACGGTGATCCAAGGCGTCCTTTTGGGCGGGCTGGTCATGCTTGCGGGAATGTTTCTCTTCGGCGTTTTTTTCATGAAGAACCTTTCCGACCAGTACTTCTGGTGGTGGTGGGTGATCCACCTTTGGGTGGAAGGAGCTTGGGAGCTCATTACCGGCGCGATCATGGCCTTCATGCTGATGAAGCTAACGGGCGTTGATCGGCAGCTCGTCGAAAAATGGCTCTACATCGAGGTCGGATTTGTTCTGTTTACCGGCATTGTAGGTACGGGGCACCATTACTACTGGATTGGAACGCCGAACTACTGGCTCTGGTGGGGGGGCATATTCAGCGCCCTTGAACCGCTCCCGATCCTCTTCATGGTGGTCGATACCCTCCGTGTAGTGCGCGAACGGAAGACCGAGATCACGAACAGGGTAGCCCTCTATTGGGCCGTCGGCTGCGCGGTAATGCACTTTTTCGGCGCAGGGGTATGGGGTTTTGCCCATACGTTGCCGCAGATTAATAAGTGGACCCATGGTACGCAGATCACGGCATCGCATGGCCATTTTGCTTTCTTCGGCGCTTATGCCATGCTTAACCTTACGATGTTCTATTTCGCAATGCCACAGTTAAAAGGCCTGCCAAATTTCAAACAGTCGCTCGGCATCAAGTCCTTCTGGTTCATGTGCTCCTTCATGGGTCTTATGGCCTTATCCCTTGCTGTCGCAGGCATCGTGCAGGTTTACTTCCAGCGAGTTCTAGGTATGGATTTCCTCACGACGCAAGGGTACATGAAATTATGGTATGCCGTGTTTTGGGTTTCGGCATGGGGATTTACTGCAGGTGTCATGCTATTTCTCGTAGATTTTTTCAGACTAGCGAAAATGAAAGTTTAAGTAATTCAATGGCATGCCAGGATGGACGCGACGTCCATCACGGACCGTTCCATCCTGGTTTTACCCTAGCGTCGAACAGGTGAGATTATTGCCTTAGAGATGGGGAATTCGTCCTAATCAGCCAAGGACCAACCACAAAAAGAGTTACCGTATCTAAATAAACCTTGAGGGTATTGAACTAATTGGGCTCAATGTCCCCTATCGCTATCCGAGCAATTCAATGACTTATAGAACACGAACTCGTTTTCTTTTGCAAGGCAAAAACAGTTTAGCAATATGAGCTTTTAAAATATCGTGGAGAGTAGCACCGTTTCACCCCTTGGGCAAGGATGACATTCATCCCCGCGTCAAGGACGTGGGGTGTTATGCCATGCTTTCATAAATTTATTCTACTATAGCAAGTAAATTAATCATAAGCAGACACCAAAGCGAGCTTTTTTGCCGTATGGTGAGGTAGTTATTAATTGCACGTTGTCCCAATACCTGCTATCCCTATACACCCACAAGGTGAACCAATTGGACCGGTATTTACAGTGATTTGGCACATTCTTTTGCCGAAGCTATCGCAACAATTTTTCTGAGGGGGTGGTGTTATCCCCGCACATATCTGAATGTTGGCAGCTCGTTCAAACCCAGTTGGATGCAATGAGTCCACTCTTCCATTCCCCTGAGCATTAAATAATGAAATCGCGGCATAAACAGCCTGAGGTTCGGAATTGATAAGCTCTTGCGCTGCGAAGCAATCCGCATCATTTTCTTTTGTGCGTTGTATCCATGCTTGACTAAAACGGTTGGAAGTAAAGAATGATCGTTGAATATGGTGAAGATATATATGGCCATATTCATGAGCCCTGGAAAAAGTGACAAAATCATGATTCGTTTGCATTGCGATATTAGGGTTAAAGTAAATCACTGGCCCGTGCGCATCTATTGAAACTATGGCGATGTCAGGAAGACTTGGGATAGATATTTCTCTTACTGTAGCAGGCGGGTCCCAGGCATATACGGATGAGACATAACCGATCATTGCCAATGCAATAAAAAAAAGCATAAATCTTTTCATGACAAACCTCCCTTGGTTTAAATCTTTTTTTTAAACAGGCACTATAATGAACAATCTTTGCATGGTTTTTTTCACCCTTTATTTTTCGACAAATAACTAATCGCTTCTCTTTTTTTATATATCATAACCTAAATCCGGCTTAGTCTCTACAATAATGCATGCGCTGCTTATCAATTTTAGGATAATGCATGCAGTCTTGCCCCTCAGCTCCTATATACAAACCTCAAAAATATTTCTTAGCTGTAATCTTCCATCAGTTACTACACTCTATTCAGAATCTAACAGCTCCTTCTGGACACCTCTCCTGCATCAGTGCCTGATTGAAACCTCTTACAAATTCCTGCTGGACCATCTAATACGATAAGTCAAAACCATGTAGGAACAATATCAATTCTTATGCCTGACTCGTTTGATCTTACGAAAATGGCCGACTAGCGTGTGACCTGATCAGAGGGTTCTCTAATCGAAGAGCTCACGCGGAGGGTGGGATATTCTTGTGAATGGCACCTTCATTCACACGTATAACCACGGTTTTTGCCTTAGCCTTTTCCAACGCTTCCCTTCCCTCCCGGGAGCAGAGCCCCGCTACCAAGAACGTACCAACGGAGTCAATCCCACCTATATGGGTGACTTCATAACCGACGCTTGCAATGAGCAGAACAATTGAAAGCTGCAAGCAGGCGCGTGTACAGGCAGCATCGGAAAGAATTGCCTTGGAGTTGAGCAGTTTTCCAACTTTTACCTTGTAACGGATTAATAGCCACATTGTGGCAATGGATACGATGGAAACCACAACACCCCAGAAGGTGGTATCCGGCTTATGTCCACTGTAAAGAACTACAGCAGCGATAATCGAGAGTCCCATGGCCAAGACGTAAAAACCGGTTCCGGTAATCTTGAGAGCCGTTTGTTGGAAATAATCGAAATGTTCATCTCCCTTACTTCTGATTCGCCGCACCATGTGCCAGATCCCAATGCCCGAAACCACATCTACGAAGGAGTCCACTCCAAACCCGAAGAGTGTCATGCTCCCGCCCTCAAGTCCATAAAAAACTGAGACTACTCTTTCGACGATATTGTAGAAAACGGTAATGAGCGCCAGAGCGAAAGCAAAAATGTAGAGTCTTTTTTCCTTGATATACTCCATGATTCATTATTTTCATCATTCCTCTAAATTAATTCTAGCACCACCATTTATCATATGCTGTGTAAGATAACGAAGCTAAACGAAAAATGCAGCAAGGTTCCAGTGACGCGTTCCGACTGAGCAACAAAAAAAAAGAATGATAGGACTGCTTATAGCTTTCGCCGCAGTTACCTGAGCGCGGGATTTTCTATCAACTTTTGTCCTCCCCATCTATCTATTCGGACGTCGCCCCATAAGCTTCTTCATTGTTGTAAACCTCGGCAGTCATATAGGTTCAATTATTCCTGTATTCCTGCTCTGGCAGCATTCACCAATACTTCCTTGGACAGGAAATCCTCTTTCCAAGAAATGACATGGCGCAGCAGGAATGGGCATCGATAGGAGTCAGCGTCTCCGTATCCACGATAACAAATTTATTGGATAATTCCCCAGTTGTGATCGTTTATGCAGCAAACGACATCACCGAGCGCAAAAAGGTGAGAAACACTCAAGCATAAGGACGTTCACCTGCAGGGAATCCTTAATGCTACCGTTGAAGGTATTCTTGTGATTGATTTTCAGGGGAAGACCATCTGGGCGAGCCGATGATTTGCGGAGCGCTGAAAAATTCCACAGACCATTCTTAACACTGGCGAAGATGAAACAATGTTGCACTTTGTTCTCAATCAACTAAGCGATCCCGCTGAATTCTTGGACAAGCAGGTTCTTAACGGGCAAAAGTTTTGTCCGGCAACCTTCTTAACGGAACCTCATGCTCTTTTATTCAAATAACAAAGCTAGGAGCTATTTCTCTGTTGTGGAACACAGTTATTATGACATCAACATAGTAGAAATTTGTTTTTTTCATCCCACCGCTAAAGCATGTGGTGTTTCTCGCGCGACGACTGACACGCAGGGACTAATATTCATTTTTGCATATTAATCCAAATAAAGTGTTATAAAATTCATTGGAGAAATCAAAATATTTTTTATTGACCAGGCATAGGGTCTATGATAACCTCCATCTCAGCTATTCCGATAATAACCTTTTTGCCAGAAAATCATGATTGTGGTTGATGCGTCCATCGTCCAATAGCACCAGAACATAAAATTGATTTGCACCATTTTGGTATTTTTCCTCTCCTAGAGATTGACCGGTATGAAATACGCCAAAAACTTCAGAGGACGAAACTACAGCTTCGAGGACCTTAAAACCTTGCTGGCTAAGGCGTCGCCTCAGAGGTCGGCAGATGAGTTGGCTGGAATTGCTGCAACCTCGGAAGAAGAGCGGGCTGTCGCACAATGGCTTCTAGCCGACCTGCCGTTGACGAAGTTTCTCGCAGAACCATTGATCCCGCCAGATGAAGATGAGGTCAGCCGGCTCATTGAAGAATCCCACGACAGAAATGCGTTTGCTCCAATCTCTTCTTTCACCGTGGGTGAATTTCGCGAATGGCTGCTTACCGATGCCACTTCGGATAAAGAAATTGCTGACGTTCGCTTAGGGCTTACGCCAGAAATGACAGCAGCGGTTTCCAAGATCATGCGCAACCAGGATTTAATAGCAGTGGCCAGACGCTGCTTCGTGACCACCCGGTTCCGCAACACTATTGGACTACCGGGCCGACTCGCCACACGGCTGCAACCCAATCATCCTACTGACGATCCCCGCGGCATCGCCGCTAGCGTACTGGACGGTTTACTTTACGGCAGCGGCGACGCGGTTATCGGCATTAACCCGGCGACGGATAGCCCAAAGAATGTTGAACGCCTGCTTCACCTTCTGAACGACATCATCAAACGGCATGAAATCCCTACCCAATCCTGCGTACTTGCCCATGTCACCACCACTCTTAAACTGATGCATCTCGGTGCTCCGGTTGATTTGGTGTTTCAGTCCATAGCCGGGACCGAGGTGGCCAACAAAAGCTTTGGAATAAACCTGAAACTGCTTGCAGAAGCCCGCGCGACGGCACTTGCCATGGGGCGTGGTACCTTGGGCGACAACCTAATGTATTTCGAAACCGGTCAAGGCAGCGCGCTGTCCGCCAACGCTCATCACGGAATCGATGCACAAACCTGCGAGGCGCGGGCATATGCCGTCGCACGCGCATTCTCGCCTCTTCTGGTCAATACTGTAGTCGGTTTCATCGGGCCCGAATATCTGTACAACGGTAAGCAGATTATCCGGGCAGGGCTGGAAGACCATTTCTGTGGGAAACTGCTGGGCCTGCCCATGGGCTGCGATGTGTGCTACACAAACCACGCTGAAGCAGACCAAAACGACATGGACAATTTGATGACTTTGCTGGCCGTGGCCGGCTGCACCTATATAATGGGCGTTCCCGGTGCCGACGACGTCATGCTGGCCTACCAGAGCACCTCGTTCCATGACGCGCTGTATCTCCGCCGCATGCTGGGACTCAGACCCGCCCCCGAATTTGAGAATTGGCTGAACCACATGGGGATATTTGATGGGCGCAACGCCTTAAGTCGGGGCGTCAAATCGCCACGGCTTCTCGGCGCTATCAACGAGCTGACGAAAGGAGAGCCATGACCGACTCATGGATTGCCTTACGCCGGTTTACTCAGGCACGTATCGCCTTGGGACGGGCCGGTCACTCTGTTCCCACACATGTTCTGCTGGAGTTTCAACTGGCCCATGCGGAGGCGCGGGACGCGGTACACTTTCCCTGGGACATCGGTGCTTTTGCCGAGCTGCTCCGAGGTCTCGGTGAAAAGGTTCTGATCCTGGATACGCCCATCGGAAGCCGCGATGAGTATCTCCGTCGACCTGACCTCGGCCGAGTTCTCACCGAAGAATCGAGAAACCGGTTGAGAAATGCCAATGTAAGTGAAGCGGACGTGGCGCTCATTGTAACTAACGGCCTGTCCGCGACCGCCATCGAGCGGCATGGGATTCCGTTGCTGAAGGCGATAGTAAACGATTATCGTACGCGGCAAATTCGTATCGCTCCAGTTTCCCTGGTTGCCAACGGCCGCGTTGCTTTATCGGACGATATCGGCAGCATTGTTGCCGCGCGAGTAGCAGTGATCATCGTCGGCGAGCGTCCGGGCCTAAGCGCCGCCGACAGTCTCGGCATTTACCTGACCTATGCGCCTCAACCGGGCAACACCGACGAGAAGCGGAACTGCATCTCCAATATAAGACCACCAGAAGGTTTGAGCTACGAGGCCGCCGCCGCAAAACTGCTTTACTTAACTGAGGAAGCCATTCGACGCGGCATTTCCGGAGTGGCGCTAAAGGATGAAATGGTGGGCTTGCTGGGGGAAGGGGGGAAATCATAACGCCAACGCAGCTAATGCGATTCTTTGTCCCAAAGATCTTAAGTCATGTCATCGCAGGGGATCAAAATCCCTTTGTCGTTCAAGCAAATCAAGGGTTGTAGAATAACAATTGCGTATTTCTTTAATAGGCAATAACGGAACAGGACAGTTACAGGATTAATGGCATCTGGCAGGACTTGCGTCCTATGGTCTTTAAGGTAGTGGCAGGATATGTACCTACTATCGAAGCCTAGTTACCGTGGATCGTTCAACGATTACGATCTTCTGAGCGATGACAGCGAGATCGTGAAAATTGTCGAATTTATCAGAAAATCATCATGAGCGTTGGCCGCTTTGGTCAGTATTGCGTTAGAAATCTGTAAATAAAAAACATCTACCGTTTTCGCAGCGGTCAACATTTCTATTTACTTTTGGCACTAAGAACCTTCGCACATTCGATATAGGCAACAAAGTGAATTTCGGATTCAGTATACCTTTTCTTTTGAACTCTGCTGATAAAGTTGTGGGCAATAGTTGGGGATTCAGGGCAATATTGTTTCATCGGTTCCATCAAAACCGTCAACTGATCTTCTGTTACTCCCTGAGCTATAAGCGCAGGCATTTTCTCAATGACGGACGCGACCTGCTCGCAATTTGTTGAGTCCAATGAAGATAGCTTTCTGTGGGCATCTTCCACCTCCTCCATCAATGTCTTGGTGCAACCAGCAGTCAGAATAGCCAAGTACAGCACCATGACAAACACATATATTAGCCTTCTTATGTTATTCCCCCGAACATCAAATGAAGAAATGCAGGGTGCAATCCCATGACAACCCTCGCACATTCATTACTTCCCTGATTGCCCAATGCTAAGGGGAATTAGTCCGCTGCCCACACCACACCAATTATATAGCACTAGCATTTCATAGATTTTTTTAACACTATACCAATTTTACATCATTGTTAAACAATCTTAAAGGATAAATTAAAGTAGAATTGCGCGCACAGTCTCCATATGGCTTTATGAGTAGTGACCATAGCGGAGGCTCGGTACCCCTCTCCATGCCAACCAATTCGAGAATTTTATATCACCCATAAATTAGTTTTTCTTTTGCAGGACGTTAAAAGGACAGTAACAATACAGTTACCAGGTTGATGACATCAGATATAATCTACAACATTCAGAGTAGGGTTAGAATTTGTCAGGTCTGTAATGATGCACGTGTCATCATGCGCAATTACCTTCTCTTCAACCTATATCTTTCCTGGAACAAAGGACCTGTCCTTTAATATGCTGGAACATGATCAAAAAATTGATGTTGCGCTTGGCGTCTTTGAATATGACCTTTTCCCCATTGCCGCGTGGAATTATGCGATAGACGGCGCCACCGTATTCTATGCGGAGGGTGGGTTATGTGCATACTTTGTCAGAAAAAATAAGTAATATCATAATAATAAAAGACCTGATCTTAAGATGTTAAAAAAGGAAAGTTAGCGTATGATATAATAAAGACAAGAATAGACTTCTTTCCTTCATAGATATTAAAGGGCTCGCAAACGAGTGCGTGTCGCTGTTGGTTTCCGTGCCTGAAAGGAGGCATAATGAGCAGGATAGAAAAGAAAGAAATGGCTGCCGACGCTGCAAAGTTATTTCAAGCGGAAGTCCTTGAATTGAAACCGGATGTTCCCCACAAAGAGCTTTGCGATATGGTTAACGACTATATTTACTATCAGACAATAGACGTGAACAAGGAAGAGACCCACGCGGTAGTGGAGGCAACCTGCACTTTGAAATAGCCAAGTTCAAATGGCAGGGGAGCATGGAAAACTTTCAGGAGGATTGCCCTCTCCACTATAAGGTTTTATAAAATCTCGTCAACATTTTCAATCAGTAAAGGCTTCAAATGTTGATAACGTGTTGTATTTCGCTTGATGTCAATATCCCGATAAATACGTTCCACTTGTTCAGTGGTTAATCCTATGACATCGGCCACCTCAACGGTTGACACATTATGATTCTTTCCATAGAGACAAAGGTCCATCTTGTCGTAAGGGATAGAAAAATAAAACTCCTCCTGAGATTGCTGCAGTGAATAGGTATCCGTCGTTGGAGGACGTCGTTGAATCTCCTCAGGAATGGCCAGATATGCCGCGAGCTGGTAGACCTGACTTTTGTAAAGGTGTGCAATTGGTTTCAGATCGGCGGCTCCATCACCGTTCTTCACAAAAAAACCCTGATCATATTCCAACCTGTTCGGAGTGCCGGCCACGGCGTAATGAAGCCGGTCAGCATGATAATATTCGTAAAATTTTCTGGCGCGCTGCTTCATATTAGTCGCTGCGACAATTCCCAAGTAGGATTTTGCAGTCAATCTTACGGTCTTCTGCACTCCCTTGTCTGACTCAACCACGAGACGGAAAAAATTGAACCCTTGATTCTCCAGGATGTTAGCAAGCACAATCTTTGATTTATATTTATCGGTGTATTCGGGAACTAGGTCGCGTATTGCTTCATCCCGACGCTGATAACATCCCGCTGCTTTAAGAAGAGGACCTATATCTTCCAGGATGGTCTCAATGCCGAGGCTGCTTGCCAGAAGACCGCCTAGTCTCACGCTGTCATCGGAAGAATCTAGCTCAGGCATCAGCAACGCGGTGACGCGATCTGAGCCCAACGCCTTTGCGCAAAGAGCCGCGGACACACTGCTATCGATACCGCCTGAAATGCCCAGAACAACCCCTTTCCGTTTGAGCTGGGCAAATACCTGCTGTTTTAGGGTGTCTGCTATTTGATGGCTTACCATCTCAAGATCGATATCCAACACCTTCTTGGAAAACGGTTTTTTTGACATATTAAACTCCTCGTGGTCTTATTCGATGTCTAGAGGCTGCAATGATCAGCAAAATTTGTTGAGATCCTATATGTCTGTTTTGTTTCCTGTTGCACGGGCCATCCATTTTCTGCCGATTGACATTGTATATTTCAGCAATGGTTACTACTCAGCATCTGACCTACCCCATGTCTAAAGACAGGGGGTTCTAACGGCAATACCGACAGGCTTTCCGGCAACAATACAGAGGTTGCCGGCATCGACTATCGTTGATCCGTTTTTAACGGGCAAGCAACTCTGTCTCCGGTTCGTGGTGTTGGCTCTCATGTTGTTAATACCGAAGCTGGCCGGATGAATCCGGCCATTTGCCGCTTCAAACTGCACCCTCAACACCGCCCGTTCCAGGAGCAGGTTTGCACCCGGCCAAGCTGCTGCGGCTTGACGCGTGTCGAGGACATTTTCAAAAACATATTTTGCAAGATATGCGGAGTAGAGATCGCGTTGAGTGTTTACCCCTCAGTTACAGTCATGCCATCTTTGGGATAGCGGTTTTTTGGCTACTTCCCCGCAGTGGCATGTCTCTGAAAGCTTCGTGCTCCGGGTAGAAAATTCAGTTACTTTACCGCCAGCGTTTTCGGCTTTGCGGCGAAGCATCGAAATAAACATCCCCGGAGCGCGTCTTGAAATACTTTTACCATAGAGTTTCTGGAATGCTCTGTACGACAGTTTCTCGGTCTTTATGTTGGTTCCGAGCTTAAGAATTTCATTGGTTAACGTGCCATGAGCCCGTTTTCTGGTTTCAGCCAAAACTCGCTGTAGCTCGGCTAGTTCAGCCTTAAGCGCACGGTATTTAGCAGAGAATATCCACCGTTTTTTACCCTTGCCGGCACCGGTCTTGGTCGTGCCGTCTTCGTTGTAGTTGTCCGGGTTGGCAGCCCTCAGGCTTCTGGCCATCTTACGCTGAACCACGCGGATTTGTTTGTACGGAATCTCGACTTCCGGACAAAATGCTACGAGCAACGCATCGGTATCGCTAACGATAGCACCCGTGGATGGACCAATATCAAGGCCGACCGTTTCGGTGCCGATCATATTTTCACGCTTGATCCTGGCCGTGCCTTTAAGCACGAGTTGGGCGAACCAGCAGGCGTTACCGCAGATGGTTTTCTTCACCAAACGAACATATTTAACATCATGGCTAAGCGCATGTGCCTGAACGCCAAACTTGTCTTTTTTGTCGAAGACACAGGTAAGGCTAAGTCCAGACCATTCAACATGGTCATCGCACCACCGAATACCAGACTTGTTGTTTTTGCCTTCGAGCGAAGACATCCAGCCACGACGCTTGAACCGTGGTTTCCCATGCTTCCCGAACTCGTAGTCAGCAACGGCATTAAACGACCTGGTCGCTATCTTCTGGGCGGCCAGGCTGTCAATGTGGTCACCGATCCAGCAGGAGTTACGTAGGATACCGACGTAGTTGTGAATGTGGTATTCGGTATATTCAGCCTTGTTTCTGGCTGTCTTAAACATCTTGGTGCTAAGCTTGCTTTTTTTCTTGATCGCTGAACGCCATTTTTTAGAGCTACGCATGGCGGCAAGACGTTTCATCGCTTCACCAAGACAGGCATTATATAGATAACGGCCAGCTTCGAGTCGGACATTAAGCATTCGATTGTCTTTTGGGGTTGTTACGAGTTGAAACTCGTGGATAAATGTTGGAGTTTTAAGTTTATCTGGCATTGATTGCTCAACTATACCATATAGATATACATTTGTCCAGCAATTGCTGAAAAACAAAGTTCCCGCTTTCATCCCCATGGTTAAAACCAGGGGCTTTCTGCGGATAGTTTGGTAAAATGTATTGCCCTTTTTGCCAAAGATTAAGCAATAACAGTCGCAATAGATAATGCACCCTCCTGACTAAGTAAACATCAGGAGTATACCAGATTTCTATCCAGAATGACAAATGATAATCAATGCACTGCTTGAGGTCGCCTAGGTCGCTTGTCGGTTAATTGCATCATATAGTGAGTAAACCTTCCTAGTACTATAAAGTTCCGTTTCGTTTTCATATCCAGCTTGTACGAATCGGCGACTTTGAAAATCACCCGTACGGCTGCTTAAACGGACAGGACAAACCGGGTACGCATTCCCTTATGGCAGAGATGGTGCAGGTCATATTACTGGAAGCTCTTCGCGGACAAGGCTTGTTCCCTTACGTAGTTACAGGCGAGATCGGCAGCGTGAAGTGTGGAACGGAGTGCGTCTCATTGCTCTTGCGTAGAAGAAGCTTGATTTGTGTGACTAATTTCAGATGCACAAATAGAGCACAACCGCGGTATTTGTGCAAATTTAGCGGGAAAGGAGGCGCCGATTCCTCCCCGTGTCTAAAGACAGGGGTTTCCTCGGCGAGGGCATGATGAATATTTCGGGGAGAGAAAAATAAATGGCAAGTCAGGCATTTATTTTTCTTGCCCCTTTCGCCCAAGTATAGTATCCTCTATGCATCAGAAAAATATCCTTGATAGCAGCAGTGCATCGGTCAGCGAAATTCATGGGAATACACTACTTAGAAGTTTTCATTTCTTTGGAAAACCTACCATAGCTTGGAAGGTTCGAATGTTCAAGACCACTCCCTCAAGCTCCCTTATGATTGGTAAACGAAACGGCATATTTCAGACTAATCGACCGATGTCATTCATAAATATAAGAATAAAGCCGGTATGGATATAGATAGAATCACGTCAGGCATTGTTTCATTAATTGTCAGTGTCTGTCTTTTTAAGTATGGAAATAGTATTTTACGATACATTGCCGACCTCTATAAACAACGCCATCAAGAGGATATAAATCAAGACCAAATCTTCATTGTAAGAATATTTATAGCTGTATTTCGTATCTCGGCACTGTTTGGAAGCATTATCTTGCTTTATCAGGGCGTATCGAGCAAATAACAGTCAATATCGATTATCATTTTATTCTTTCTCCTTCTTCCTTTATCTTAAAAGGTAGGCGTGAAGTTTAAATAGTTAGCATACAACAGTTAGCGGCATAGATTACTTCAATTCTGAATGAGGATGTTCATGAGTTCATACGAAAACGACAAGAGAATCAGACGAAGAATAAAACAGCAGTTCGTGGTGGGAGTCAGGACAATGAGTGGATTAAATGTGGCCTACACGATTGACATATCCCGTGGAGGAGTAAAGGTTGGAAGCCCACTGATTCTGTTTCCCCTTGGAGAGCAGGTGGAGCTCTTAATTGATAAGCAGGGAGAAAAATATCCGTTCTCAGGCCGAGTCGTAAGAGAGGACGGAAATTACTACATCAACCGCATAAAGCGAAGTGTAAACTCTTTTTTTATCAGGATTGACGACGAGCGGTTTCCAAAATTTGTGATCGACAATTGTTTTATATAACTTTTTAGCATAGACTTTCCAGGCGCATTCTTCTTACTGTAGTTTACACTTGTGGTATTGTGATGGCAATTTCAGACGTCATCCCGGATTCAACGGTATTGCCCGCAAAATACTTCATTGCTGTCGTTTGCATTTTCTTATATTGAACACAATATTCGTGGATCCCTCCGGACTAGTCTGACGCAAAACGGTTATTCGTGGAAAAACAGGTTCAAGTTATGTTCGATGCAGGCCCGACAGGGAAAAACCTCTCCGACGCCTCACTCGCTTACGCAGTTAGCATTGGTGTGAACAAGATCTTTACCGATTCTCTAATCACAAAGGTAAAGAACATCCAGCTCACGCTCACTGCGTCCTACCTCTGGGATACGCTCGGTTTCTTCCCCTGACAGCTTTTAACGACAGCCCATGAAAAGGGACCATGCGCTCGATTTCGCACTTAACCTGCCAGACTATCAATACTTGGTAGTCCGGCTGCACGATAAAGGCGGCAAACCGGTCATGGCATATGGAGATCCCGTTGAGTTCTTCGGCACCGACTCCGTTGACCTTCCCAACTGCTACTACTGCCACGGAGACAATGTTTCAGGCAATCTGCTGTCGCCGTGGCCAGGCTCAACTAGCCATAAAACAGTAAAAGCCATGCCTTTAACCAAGGCGGTCAACAGGCTGGGAGATCTTAAAACTGTCCTGCCTATCATCCCACACACTGACAACAGGAAGAGATGAACGACGAAACAAATCCCTATCGGTGCTTAAATAGCATAGAGCAGTCGAAACCTACAACGCTCGATGTTGCCTGCCTCCGAAAAATAATTTGAAAGACGGATTAATTCGGTTAACAACGGTATCGAGACTGACACGGATTACTGATGGCATTGGGACAACATCGGTTGAATCATTCAGTATACAATAATTCCTGTATCTGTTAATGTTTCCATGCATGGTAACTTATGAATTTACAACGTAACAAGATTACATCAACCAATAAAATTCCTGATCTGAATTATTGACATGATTTAGCATCAGGAATATAGTTGTTTGGAATACTATGAATAAAGGAAGGTGATAATGGCTCTGTGGAAAACTCAGACAACAGTAGATCAGCTCAAAGAGAGATCAAAAAACACAATGATCGATCATCTCGGAATTGAATATTTAGAGATAGGCGAAGATTATCTGAAAGCGAAGATGCCGGTCGATTACAGAACAAAACAGCCGTTAGGCTTGCTCCATGGCGGGGCTTCGGTTGTATTGGCTGAGACATTAGGAAGCGTCGCGGCAGGATTATGCGTGGACAGAGAAAAGAAAGGAATAGTTGGGCTTGAAATAAATGCAAATCATATCCGTCCCGTAACTGATGGGTGGGTTACCGGCGTAGCGAAGCCGATTCATGTTGGAAATACTACTCAAATATGGGAAATCAAGATTTATAATGAAAAGGATAAACTTGTTTGTATCTCGCGGCTCACGGTAGCAAGCCTAGATAAATAGTATATAACTGGCTAAACGACAAATTGAGATCTGAGCATGTTGCTGTAGTAAATCCGTAGTGAGATGTACAACCAGGAGCAGTTTGCCCAGATGCTCAGCAACAGGCCAGCACTTTTTGAAGAATATTTCGTACTTTGGAAATATTGTGCTTACTTGCAAATATTCGATTTAAATGCAACATATTGCGTTCGTTTTATTTGGAATGCTATTCTTTCTGCAACAGTTGTGGTTGCTAATCTCTGAAATACTTAAGTTACTAAGTGACAACTGTCACGACATCGTGGACTCGCAACTTTGAAACTATATATCCGACGATGCCGTGACGCAGTTGCGATGGGTCATCGCAGTCGATATTGATATTCTTCGACCTGGATCGTATCCAGGAAGACCTTAAGCTTTTGATCTTTGACATCGATAGTAGCCACAACGTATTCATATTGGGTCTCCGGTGGGGCAGAGAATGTTTCCCCGAAGATGTCCAAGCGGCAATCACTCCGGATGAATCTCACAAGATGATAATATCCCTCCTATGGCTTATCCAGAGGATGTTTCAGGGGGTGAGTCTTTCCGGGATAAATCAGTTTCGCTTTTGTAAAGGCCAATGCCTGAAGTGGGGTTTTCCCTTTATCTTGCTGTAGCGATATAAGCTATTATGCCTGTGCTCGAAGTCAAGCGATTCTTGCCTTAATTGCGGCATTGACGCCATCGTGACCTTGGAGAGAAACTTCTGTTAGTAATGGTTATTAAATTGCTCCACTATTCCGTTTCGCCAGGGTTCGGCCGGTGGGATAAACCAGAGGTTGACCCCATAGACCAAGCAGAGGCGGATAAGCGGCCCCATCCCCCGTGGCTGGGTTGGACTTCCCATAAAAGACCAACTCATTGTCCACCTGAAGGTTCTTAGGAATGCCCATACGCGTCCAGACCGCATAAACAGCGTCCAAAATGCTTTGTGCAGCTTTGGAGAGCATTGGCTCTATTCCACAACGGTGTTGATCGCGGTATCGACCGCATTCAGGCTGTAGAATCGAATTGGCCCGGTAAGATAGCAGGGGCCGACCAAATCGACTTGATGTGTCTGGTTAGGGGCAAAAGCCGGAAGCGAAGGATATTTTTTGCCCTTCGGGGTATATCGTCCGGTCCGCTTATGAGTCAATTCGCGACGACGTAAAATGCGACCAATTGTGCGAATGGAGGGCAGCGGCTGAACACTCACTCATGTCCTCCATCTCCCATCGGATGGCTTGGCTGCCACAGAAGAGTCCCTTGTTGTACAAGTTAAATCGCACCAGTTCAATGATCCGTTCGATCTCAGCAGATGTGCGATACGGGCTGACGAGTGGTCGTCGTGATAAACCTTCATACCAAGCTGAATCGTCAGGAATATGCCGGGCCAGCCATTTGTACAACCAGCTACGTGATCTACCCAGTGAGGCGCAGATGGCTGCAGGATCTTCTCCGGCAAGAAACCATTGCACAGCAGCTGCTCGCTCCTGCTGATGTTTCTTTTTCATGAACACCTCCTATAGATTTAATGGTGTTCATGATACAGTAGTATGTGGCTACTCGATTGTCAAAGAACATTTGTCCACGATGTCGTGACCTTTAACACCTAACCTGATGCAAACCCGACTCCTGGAACGGGCGGTGTCGAAGGGTGTTATAACAAACTGTAATAGATCGGATCCATCCGGCCAGCTTCGGATTAATCCGAAGACAGAGATGGTCGCACGTTAAAGGAGGAACAACGACAGCCGTGGCCGGCGATATTATTCCCATTGTCAGAGGACCTCTTGGTACAGCCGTGAGGACCCTGAGCTTTAGACATGGGGAGGTCAGCGTCCGAACCCCTTTAGGCCATGTTCCCTCTCGGGTCGGTCTGTCGAATGATGGCGCTCACATTCTTCCTGTTGAAACCTTTATACCCTTCTCGCCGCTCGATATTTTCTAAGTGGCTGCCGACCGCACCCTGATTGAAAAACCGCTCACCCTGTTCATTGGTGATGGACTTATCCTTGATTAGCTTCGTCACCCTCGCCGGATCTGCCTCCCATCGCTCAGCGATGCTGAATGCCTGTTTGAAATATGGAAAGTTACTGAACGGCGTCATATATCCGACGCCCAAGCGGGCTAGATCCGCTATTAGATGTTCAAAATCGTACCGTGCAGCAAAATGGTGCATCCCGGCTTGGAGAATGGAATCGCCATGGAGGGCGCACCATAATCCTACTGTGCCGAGTTGACCCATATCCTTGAGTTCCTCCCGGAAGAATTCCGTAGCAACTTCCTCAGGTGCCAGATCCACATCGAGAAAGAGAACGAGCCCGGCTGCGACATTCTCCATAACCTGAGCACCCCACCCCGCCTCCGCACCGGCGTAGAACCGCTCCCGGTTTTGGAACCCTAATCTCGTGAAAAGATCCACAAGCCTGTAAAAATTTCGTCGAGAACTGCGAAACGTGTGATGGTCGTGATTTGCCCATCCCATCCCGAGCGTGTCGTGGCGCCCTCGTTGCACTCGGGCCGCAAAGTTGCGTGAAAGCCAATAGGCACGCTCACATTGGCAAACGATGGTAGCGGCCGTGTCCGTTCCCAGTTGCCGGACAAGACGATCCGCAATCCGAAATATTTCTCCAAATATATCCTCTTCGTTCTCACCATGCCGTGGCCGTTTTTGCCACGCCTCCACTCCCTCCAGATAGTTCCGCTGATGTATATCGGAAAGAGAAACAGGATCATAGTCCATAGTCCCTCTTCGCTCCACAACCATCATGCCGACCCTCTCTTCCATGCCCACCACGGCACGGCGATAGGGGGTGAGTGGTCCGCCCTCGATCTCGGCACGGTACCCGTTTGCCTGTAGAAAGTCGCCGATGTTGTCCACTCGCAAGGCCACACCCTGGTTCATCCCAGAGGACTGCCCGGTTATGACGATTCTTGGCAAGAGCGCCCCAGGATGGTACAGTGCTTCACACCTTGTGCCCGGTTGTTTCACGAAGCCGACCTTTTCAAATATTTCCTTTGTCCGTTTCGTGTCTTGGACAACAATGTGATCCGCCCAGTCGAACAGGCGAGAACTGGTCAGTTGGATGAGTTTATGCTCAAAATGCGCAAGATAGGAATTTTTTCGTTTGCAGTCTTCAAGGAGATCGAGACACGTCTTTTCCGCCTCGGCCTGCCTTTCCCAGTAGAAACCTTTTTCTTCTTCCATGGACAAATCCCCCACCTCAAAGTTTATACATTCAAAAAACAAAATCTACAGCAAAAAAACATTGGCCATCTGTGTATTAGTGGCTAAGTCTTACACTGAATTCCTCTGCATCCTCCATGGTAAATAGTTGTTCGTTTTTACTGTTTAAGAAGATCAGGCCGCATGTTATCGGTGATCGGCGCGTCGCTGAACATGGTCCCCGGATTGAGTATATCATGTGGATCGAATATGGTCTTGACTTCCCGCATATAAGTATAGAGCACATCGCCCCACTCCCTTTTTAGATAGGGTGCCCGCAACCTCCCCATGCCGTGCTCGGCAGTCATGGTACCATTGTGACGGAACACCGTTTCATATACATCGTCTACAAGCCGCTGGATACGTCCCGCGAGGTCCGGCAAGGACATATCGAAGAGCGGCCGCAAATGGAGGTTGCCGTTTCCGGCATGACCGTACATAAGTGCCATCATGCCATGCTTGTTGAATACCTTCTGCGCATCGCTGATGAACTCTGCAAGGCGCTCGGGAGGAACAGCCACGTCATTGACTACCGTGAGGGCTCGGATGCCGGGTTTCGCGTGCTCGATAAACCATAGGACTTGTTTGCGAAGCTTCCACAGCTTTTCAATCTCGTTCTCAGTTATAGCAATCGCAGGTGGTGAACTCATTGTTAGGCCTCTTTTCTCGAGGCGCTTGGTAATCTGTTCTATCTTGCTCCGTCGATCAGGCCCTGTCAGCTCCACGAAAAGAATATGGGCGTCCGCAAGAAAGCTCTTGGGGACCGCGGCCTGTTCGCTAATAACGTGGACCGTGTTGCGACTGATGAGCTCAATCGAGGCGACATCCATTTCCCGCAGAGAAATCACCGCTCGGCCGGTCTCGGGCAGATCATCAAAAAAGAGAAGGACGGCTGCGCGGTCAAGCTCCAGGACCTCGCCTCGAAGCGTGGCACGGGTGATGAATCCTAGGGTACCTACACTACCGGCTAGAAGCTGGGCGATTAGTTCCCCCGGTGAGAGCTCTTTCAGAAAGGCGAAGAGATTGTAGCCGCTCGCCGTCTTTAACCCCATGCGTTTCTCTAGCAATCCCCGTGCAGCCGCACTAGCCCTAATCTTTCGCTCGAGGTCCGCTAGGCCTTTCCTGAAACGCGTCGGGATGGTCCTTTCGTCCGCAGTGTCGACTAGCTCTCCCCCGGCAGTTACAAATTCCACTTGTTCCAAAAAACGGTCGATAGAGCCGTACTTGAGCGCGTGTGGCCCGCTCGCCTTGGTTGCGATATTGCCGCCAATGCGGCTGATCTCAGCGCTCGTGACATCGGCCGGAAGAAAGAACCCTCGCTCATTGAGAAATTTCTGGAGCTCGTTGTGATAAACTCCGGCCGAGGCAGATACCCTGGCCGAGTTAGGGGTTTCTGAAAAATCGCTAATTTTCGCCCAGACGTCATTTTGCGGCAGGGCTATAACAACCCCTTGGCCCAGCGCACTCCCGGCGAGCCCCGAACCCCCGCCGCGCGGCGTAACCGGCAGCCCTTCTCGCGCTGAAAATTCGAGAAGTCTCTGGATATCTTCACCGTCCTCGGGAAGAACCACAGCCATCGGCCTTATATCATAAATGCTCCGGTCACGGGCAAACTTGGTCAATGATTCGTGGTCGTTGATCACGCGGCCTCGCACAACCTCTCGAAGCTTTTCCGCGACGCGGGTCCCGGCGATCCCCATTACGTCCCCCATCCTTGACAGGCGTCGGCTGTGAGTTCAATCCGGTCATAGTCGCCCTTATTCAAAACACCGCGGATGATCTCAATTCCCTGCAGGATTACATCGGCCGTAACAACAAGATGGGGGCGAAAACGGATGCTACGTTCACCGCTTCCTACTATGAGCAGTTTTTCCTGCAGGAAGGCCATCAGGAGCCTATCGCGCGTCCCACTGTCCGGCGCATCCATGGCGCACATCAGTCCTCGACCCCGGGGATTGGAGATAACGTCGGGGAAATCCTCTGCAAGGCCCTGCAGTTCGCGAAGCAGGAGATCCCCCTGGACGCGGGCGTTTTCAACCAGACGCTCCTCCTCGATGATGCGAAGAATATGGGTGCAACGTGCCATGTCAACGAGGTTTCCGCCGAAGGTTGAGCTGATGCGACTCCGCTCGCTGAACACATGGCAGCCAACCTCTTCAACACGACTCGAGGCGAGGATTCCGCATACTTGAGTCTTCTTGCCGAACACCAGTATGTCCGGATTTATATCGAAGTGCTCGTAAGCCCAGAACCTCCCAGTGAGGCCCACGCCGGTCTGAATCTCGTCCAGGATGAACATAATATCCCACTCGTCGCAGATCTTGCGCAGGGCTTGGAGGAATTCCGTTCGAAAATGGTTGTCTCCGCCTTCGCCTTGGATCGGCTCGATGATCAGAGCCGCGATGTCCCCGCCCTCTCGGTCGATGACACGGCGGATTTCCTCCAGCGCTTCATCCTCGATTGCTCGAACTGCAGCCAGATTTTCTTCAGTGTGAGGGAAGACGATTTTCGGATTGACAATGCGCGGCCAAGAAAACTTCGGAAAGAACTTGGTTTTACGAGGATCGAAGGTATTCGTGAGAGAGAGGGTGTAGCCGCTCCGGCCGTGAAAGGCCTGCCTGAAGTGGATAACCTGGGTACCTATTTCCAATCCGGCGCTACGGCTGAGGTTTTTCCGTACTTTCCAGTCAAAGGCAGTCTTGAGGGCGTTTTCTACGGCCAAAGCACCTCCTTCGATGAAAAAGGCATGGGGAAGATGGGCAGGAATGACGGTCCGGGAAAAAGTCTCGGCGAATTCCGCGAATGCGGTCGAGTACACGTCGCAGTTGGAGGGTTTGTTCACTGCAAGGCGTCCTAACGAGTCCCGCTTCTCGACCAGGCGTGGGTGGTTGTAGCCCACCGCCATCGAAGCATACATGGAGAAAAAGTCGAGGTAGCGGTCGCCGTTGCGTTTGTCTACCAGCCAGTTTCCACGCGATTGACTCTCATCGAAGATGATGTCGAACCCCTCTGCCAAAAGATGCCTGGCCAGGGTTGCTTTCACGTCTTTAGGTTCAATCACTGGCGCCTCCAGATTTAGAGCAAACATCAATTCCTAAACACAACATCTTAAATAAGTTCCAAGTTCCGATATTCAGCATTTTGAATATAGATAATTTTAATTTCGTTTAAATTTAAGGTTCAAAATCACACACTCATCCATGACTCAAGGCTCAATGTCAAATTTTATCCCTTGGGACAGTGGCAATTCGGTGCCATAATTGATGGTCACCGTCTGGCGGCGCATGTACGCCTTCCAGGCGTCTGAGCCGGATTCCCGGCCGCCGCCCGTTTCCTTTTCGCCTCCGAAGGCACCGCCGATCTCAGCACCCGACGTGCCAACGTTGACGTTCGCAATACCGCAGTCGGAGCCTGCGGCTGAGAGATACTCCTCTGTCTGTCTCAGGTCGGTGGTGAAAACGGCTGACGAGAGGCCAAGTTTTGCATCATTCTGCAGATCAATGGCCTTGGACACCTCACCAGTATATCGTATGAGATAGAGGAGCGGACCGAAGGTCTCCTCTTGCACGATAGGAACATCGTTTTCCGCCTCGACGATGGCGGGGACCACATAGCATCCCGACTCATACCCTTCCCCCGTGAGCAACCTCCCGCCGTAAACCAAGCGGCATCCCTGCTCCAGGCCCTTTTTTAGTGCCTCGATAAATACATCGACTGCATTCCTGTCTATCAAGGGGCCGACATTATAATTTTTATCCAGAGGATTCCCGATGCGAAGCCCTTTATAGGCTTTTACCAGCGCCTCCCGGACCCCGGAATAGACCGCATTGTGAACGATCAGCCTTCGTATGGTTGTACAGCGCTGGCCTGCTGTCCCAACGGCACCAAACACGACAGCACGAAGGGCGAGCGGGAGGTCCGTGTGCTCCGTTAGGATGACTGCGTTGTTGCCGGAAAGCTCCAGAATTGTTTTCCCGAGTCGTTTCGCCACCATCTCGGCCGCATAGCGGCCCACTGGCACCGAGCCAGTGAAAGAGATTAGTGGCACACGCCGATCACCAAGCAGAGCCTCTCCGATGGTGGAGCCCTGGCCGATCACAAGAGAGAATATCCCTTCGGGTAGGTTATTTTCTTTCATTACTTCGGCGAGGATCTTCTGCACGGCAATGGCAGAAAGAGGGACTTTGGACGAAGGTTTCCAGATCATCACATTGCCGCAAACCGCAGCGATCATGGCGTTCCAGGACCATACCGCGACGGGAAAATTAAAAGAGGTCACGATGCCGATAGGTCCCAACGGATGATACTGCTCGTACATCCGGTGCCGTCCCCGCTCGGAGTGCATGGTAAGACCATAAAGCATCCGTGATTGTCCCACCGCGAAATCGCAGATATCTACCATCTCCTGCACTTCACCCAGCCCCTCTTGAAGGGACTTGCCCATCTCGTAGGAAACCAGCATGCCAAGCGGTTCCTTGAAGGCCCGGAGCTTGAGACCAATCTGTCGGACAATATCGCCCCGCTTCGGTGCTGGAACCATGCGCCAGATGGCAAACGCGGATTCAGCTGTCCTTACCACCCTTTCGTACTCCTGCATGGAGGTCTGCTTGACGGAGGCAACGATCTTACCGTCTACCGGAGAGATAACCTTCAGCATAAGACCGTCGTCATCACAGTTCCACCAGGAACCAGTAGATGCCCCTAAATTTCGGCTCTCAATGCCTAAACTCTTGAGAAAATCCATATTCTCCCTCCACCTAACGTGGCAGTTCGGATGTCTGAATATTTCTGGATGACCGCCTTGCAGATGACTTGGATCCTGACGCTTTTTTTATATTTTTGTTCTCCGGAATAGAAGACTTTCATGCCTAGCAGTATTTGGCGAGTTAGCGTTTATCATTTCCTATACTTAATTATAGCGTGGATAAATCGGGTTTGGATTTAATAGATGAAAATAGAGCTATAATGGCAAAATTACAGCCAATTCACGGCTCCGAGAAGCCGAATCACTTAATGATGTAGAATAGAATCTCCAGACAAATCACCCTACAAGTAGTAATTATCCGCTCTTGCTGTCCAGTCAATACAAGATCCTTTTGCATTCACAAATTCGTTTTGTTATAGGGCAATAACGTGATAATTAAAGGAAGGTTTACTAATTTTTGATATATTCATCCTCAAGCCAAAAAATAAACGACGCAAACAATACGAGTGATCAATTTGCAAGACACGCTCTAAAGATTCGGACGCTAGGTATTCGTTTCGCAGAAGTAGCTAAAATATTCACGGGAATTGTTTTTCCATGCTATTATCGAAGGCATAGTTACTTTCCTTTTGTCTTTAACTCACATCGTGAAACGGCTCTACTCTCCCCAACAATTTTTCGATATGCATGTCAACAAGAACATTGTGAAGAAGCGCCTGTTTGCAAAAGTTACTGGAATCGTTAGTTTGGTTGCAAAAATCGAAATTGCGGCTTTTTTTTGCAAATAAATGTCCTACATAAGGCTATAGTAATAGAAATATTATTACCAAATAATTGTTATACTTGAATAAACGCTTACTTAGCCAAAGTTAAATATGGATTTACAGTACACTCTTTATTCATGCTTAACATTATGTTTGCTGCACTTCTGATCCTATTTTTACATTCATAAGTCGTGCCAGTCAGGTTTCAATGGCAGAATGAGTATAATATCGACGTATTTTTCACCGGGATTACTTTCAAAATTAACGTCTATGTCCTTACGCATTGAAGCGGACTGGATCGTGCGGCACTCACTTCATACACACAGATCACCCATTTTTTTGGGCTGCGTTCGCAGACAGTTCTATCCTCACTAAGGCAAGGATTAGATGTTTTGTGACTTATGGTAAAATAACTATATGGCATCCACCGAAGGCAAGTTCAACCAGATCAAAAGCCCACAAGCAAGATTTATCATTGTCATTGTACTGGCTGTTGTCGCTTTTACAATTTGGCAACAGGTTAATAAGCCGTCTGGTCCGGAGCGCCGTTCCATCACCTACACTGAATTCCTGAAGCAGCTCGACGCCTCAAACATCAAGTCCATATCCATCCAAAAAATGCGAGTGAACGGCGAATTCGTGAAAAAAACGGAGATCAAGCCCGTTGATTCAACAAACGCCGTATCAGTGCAATACTTCCAAACATACCTTCCTAATTTCCAAGGCGAGGATCTGCTTACTAAGCTCGACGCGAAAAACGTGGCCATTACCGTAGAACCTCCGGAACAGAGTTCTCAATTTTGGGACTTAGTTCTCAGCATGCTTCCCTGGGTGGTCATACTCGGATTCTGGTTTTTTATGATGCGCCGCGCACAGCAGATCCAGGGCGGAGCGGGCGGGCTCTTTACCTTTGGCCAGAGCAAGGCCAAGCTGTATGACGTCAAACGGCCCAAAGTGACGTTCAGGGACGTTGCAGGTCTTGATAACGTGAAGCGAGAACTCATGGAATCCATCGAGTTCCTGAAAGATCCTGCGAAATTTGAAAAGATCGGAGCTAAGGTGCCGAAGGGCGTTCTCCTGATCGGACCGCCCGGCACGGGTAAGACATTGCTTGCGCGGGCCTCTGCCGGAGAGGCGGGCGTTCCGTTTTACAGTATCAGCGCATCTGAGTTTATCGAGATGTTCGTCGGCGTCGGTGCGTCGAGGGTTCGCGACATGTTCAAGAAGGCGCGAGATACTCATCCTAGCATCATCTTCATCGACGAGATTGACGCCGTGGGGCGGACGCGGGGCGCGGGATTCGGTGGAGGACATGACGAACGGGAACAGACATTAAACCAGCTTCTGAGTGAAATGGACGGGTTTGACCCCCATGAAGAGGTCATTGTCATGGCAGCGACGAATAGGCCCGACGTCCTTGATCCGGCTCTGCTGCGGCCCGGCCGATTCGACAAACATATCGTCGTTGATCGGCCGGGATGGAAGGAACGCAGGGCAATCCTCGAAGTCCACGTTAAGAAAAAGTTCCTTGCTGAGGACGTGAATCTCGATACCGTTGCCCGGGGAACGCCGGGCATGACCGGCGCCGATCTCGAGAACCTCGCTAACCAGGCTGCCCTCGTGGCGCTTAGGAAGAACCAAACGGTCATCCACATGAGCGACTTCGAGGATGCCCGAGACACACAACTTATGGGCATCGTGCGCGAAGAGACGATCACGGACAATGAAAAGAAGATCACCGCATACCACGAAGCAGGGCATGCCCTCGTGGCCTGGGAGCTACCGGGTACGGATCCGATCTACAAGGTGAGTATAATTCCGAGGGGGATGGCTATGGGCGTCACGCAGCTTCTGCCCGAAGAAGACCGGCATTATTATCCCCGAACCTACCTCATGAACAAGCTAAGTGTCGCCCTCGGCGGAAGAAGCGCAGAGAAGATCGTATTCAACGATGTGAGCAGCGGCGCTCAGAGCGATTTGAAAGAAGCTACATCTCTTGCAGAGAAGATGGTGGCCCAGTGGGGCATGAGCGATAAGGTTGGGCCGGTAAACCTCGGTAGAGGCGAAGAGCACCCCTTTCTTGGAATGGAACTCGCGCAGCCTAAGCGCTATAGCGATGAAATGGCCTGGATCATGGACCAGGAGATCCAGCGGTTGATCAAGGAAGCTGAAAACACTGCCATGGAAATCCTCACGAAGAACCGGATCATGCTCGATCCCCTTGCGAATGCACTCATGAAGGAGGAAGTCCTCGACAAGGCGGAGATCGAGCGGGTCATCACCGAAGCCAAGGCCAGGGTGACGCAGGGGAAGCAGGATGCCTGATCCAGGGCGAGTACGGCCCGTGATGTGATTTGCACAAAGAATGAAAGGTATCCGTGGAAATGAAATAATGAATGATTGCGAGGGTCCCCATGAATAATTCCCGCGGCGTTGTGGCTTGGCTGCTGCCGTTTCTTATCGGGCTGCTTGCCGGCGTGGCAATGCAGCACTATATCATTTTCGATCCCGTTCCATCCTCCGTCATATCGAAGAATGCGATGCCCGACTTCAAGCTAATGGCTGAGGCTTGGAACGCAATCGATGAGAACTACGTTGACCGAGCCAGCGTGAAGCCCCGGTCGATGGCCTACGGTGCAATCACAGGCATGGTGAACTCCCTAGGAGATACGGGCCACAGCTCTTTTCTGAATCCCGAGATGGTGCAGGCTGAGCAAACGATCGAGCAGGGAAAATTTGCGGGAATCGGAGCGGAAGTCCAGAAGAAGGACAATCAGATCGTGATCGTGGCGCCAATGGACGGAACGCCAGCGCAAAAAGCAGGCCTCCACCCCGGCGACATTATAGTCAAGGTAGACGGCATCGACACGGCAGGACTATCACTCCAGGAAACGGTCCGAAAAATTCTCGGCCCGGCTGGTTCCCGCGTGACACTGACGATCAGGGACCCCAAAACAGAGAAGATGAAGGAGATCGTCATCACGCGTGCGAATATTTCCATCCGAAGCGTGACGTGGCATATGCTGCCGGGAACGACCATCGCGCATCTACGGATCGCTCTTTTCAGCAAGGGAACGTCCTATGACATGGAAGGAGTGCTTTCCTATATCGAGCAGCGCGGGGCAACAGGTCTGGTTCTTGACCTCCGGAACGACCCTGGCGGACTGTTGGATATGGCGGTGGGTGTTGCCAGCCAATTTCTCAAGACGGGTCCAGTGCTGCAGGAAAAGAACGCCAAAGGAGATATTCGCATGGTGCCAATAACTTCGGGAACGAGGAAGTGCGATTTGCCCATGGTCGTCCTGATCAACATCGGAACTGCCAGCGCTTCTGAGATCGTCGCAGGCGCACTCCAGGATGCAGGGCGCGCAACCATCGTGGGTGAAACCACGTTCGGCACAGGGACCGTCTTGAACGACATTCCACTTTCTGATGGCTCGGCGGTGATGCTCGCCGTCATGGAATGGCTTACTCCGAAGGGACGGACTATCTGGCACAAAGGCATCACACCCGATGTGCCCGTTCCTCTTCCTGGCCACGCCTCGCCGCTCGTTCCGGCAGCAGAAGACGGCATTACAAGTGCGGAGCTACGCGCCTCTCGGGACCAGCAGTTGATGCGTGCGATCGACGTACTCGAACACACGATACGAGATGAACGACGGAAGACATAAGTCCCCGTGTAGGCAAGCCACTGCGCTCCCGAGGGACAAAAGCACAGCTAATCTCCCAGGAAAGGATAGTGACACATCGGCGGGGAAAGAAATTATACCCTACATGTGGCGACATCCATTCTGGGCGTTCAACATCGTGTTCTTCAACTTATATTTCGTCATGCGCAGATGATTATCTTAGCCCTATTGCATGACCTCCCATCCTGGCCGTCGCTTACGACGACATAGGGGATTGACATCAAACCGGTGCGCTGAAATATGCCTGAAATGCCTACAATCTCAAAAGTCCTGGGTGCAGTCGGCATGCTTGCCTCGTTCCTACATTTTTGTCTTATGATGGAGTACCGCATTCTCCGAGAACGTGATCAGGAGCATGCTGTTCCTCACACTGAGCACAGCTGGCCCTCAGCAGTCCCTGCATGAATAAACAAATAACATCGCAAATCTGATACTATTTGATTTTACGAGCTCTATTGCTAAAAGATCTGCACATGAATTATCAATCCACACTATACTGAAAATAAAGAGAGGTCTTCCGTATCGGGAAGACCTCAATTCAATAGAAAAGATGTACTACCAAAGGGGAATCATTTGTAGATTCTCTGTATCATTCCCACTGCGCAGATCAACAACCTGGGATACTGTAATCGCTTCATAGGTTGATGACGTAGAGGACCAATGCGAGGCATCAACGCCATAATATGCTGATGGCATGGGATCTGCCATAGTACCTCCCGGAAGATTCGAAATGGTATAGGTTCCGCCAGTGCTGACATCTGATAGCGGCAAATCGCCTCTCCCCGTGCTAATGGTATCTACAATCAAGCCCCCCATTCACGGCAAATACGACACCTGTATCCATCTCACTGCCCATCGCAGTGGTGCTCGACATAGATATCACACCAGTAACAGTGTTTCCAGCCCAGGGTGATACCACCGTAAGGGTATCAAAAGCGGTATTAGTGGAAAAAGAAGTGATATTTGGATATGAGTACCCGGGAAATGCACTCGGGACATATAATTCTGCATCAGCTCCTGCGACGACTTGGTAACCGCCAATGCCCTCACGAGAAGTGACGGCATTAAGCGTAATAGTGCTGCTGTATACTCCCAATTGCACTTGACTGTTCGACAACTTAAACCCACTGAAAACTCCAGTGAGAGGATTAAAATGCCTGAACCATATCTCATACGGCACCTCTCCTGCTGCAGGCAGGGTCTGATGGAAGTCTACCCAGGACTTCGTAGAAGTTATCGTTGCACTCGAAACATAATCCGTGCCGGTTGTCAAGGTAATGATCGGTAACTGTGCCAGGTTGAATGTAGAGGTTGTACCCCTGGTTACAGGTACACTTTTTCACGATCGTCGTCTGATAGCCGATCCCTCGAATCAAAACGTAATGAACTTCACAGTAGAATCAGGAACCGTGGAACGGTGTACTTCAAATGGCCGGTCTTGCCCGTTTTGGCTTGTCAAACAACTTTGAGAAGAGACTGCGGTTTCTCATTACTTTCCAGGAGTTTTGTTCCGGTGATAAGATCGAATCACCGAAGCAGAAGGGGATTTCGGATACGCTAACGTAAAAAATAAGACTGAAAGAGTTAACTGTTGACCTCCCTTCCAAAAAATTATATTGAATTCTTGTCGATAAAAATCGTATTATTGGGAAGAAACGAACGGGGGATATGGCATCGTTAACGAAGGTAAGTCCAGAAAGCACAGTGATCCTAACGGTGATTGTACGTCTGCTTTAGATATCAATACAAGCAGGAAAGGCCAACTCATTATGAAATATATAATCTATTATGCGGTTCTTGGCGTGATTCTGATAGGGTCCGCACTAGCAACAGCCCCTTCAGCTCGAGCCACTCTTGGAGAGGCCGCAGATTCGGTGATGGTTGACCGAAAGGCCCTCTCGGCCACGCGTAACGCGACGACAATGACCCATGCAAACTATACCGTACAGCAAATTGAGTCCGATGCGGTTACTGTTAGAGAATATATTTCATCATCGGGCATCGTATTCGGCGTTGCCTGGAACGGTTTGGTTTTCCCTGACCTGACGCAGCTACTCGGTTCCTACGCTAATGAATACCAGGAAGCGCAGCGCAGAGCGCCCCGCATGCACGGCCAAAGATCCCAGCAGATTAAAACTGACCGCATCGTTGTGGAGAAATGGGGACATATGCGGAACCTCCAGGGCCGCGCCTATACGCCTGCATTGATCCCGCAAGGAGTTACAGTCAGTGAAATCAAATAGAGCACCGCTGCTTTTGCTGATCATTATACTGCTGGCTGGTTGTGGGGTTTCGGGCGGAGGGTCGAGTGCGCCAACGCTTGTATCTATCACGGTAACGCCGACCAATCCAAGCATTGCCAATGGCACGAGTCAGCAATTTACTGCCACGGGAACTTATTCAGACAATACGACGCAAAACTTGACGACATCTGCTATCTGGAGTTCATCGTCCACGAATGTTGCTACCATCAGTAATGCAGCAGGATCCAATGGTACGGCCACGTCGGTGGCAACAGGCCTAGCCACGATCACGGCAACATCAGGAAGCGTATCGGGTTCTACAACACTGAAAGTTACTCCAGCAGTGCTCATATTCATTTCGGTTACGCCGACCAACCCGCGTATTGCCCCTGACACAACGCAGCAATTTACAGCCATGGGATTTTTTTCCGACAATACGACACAAAACTTGACAACATCTGCTATCTGGAGTTCATCGTCTACAACTGTTTGTACCATCAGCAATGCTACAGAATCCAAAGGGTTGGCCACATCAGTAGCAACTGGCTCGACTACAATCACAGCAACCGACCCGGCAACAAACATATCGAGAACCACCCAGTTGACGGTGACATCAGCAACGCTCGTATCAATTGCTGTCACACCGATCAATCCAAGCATTGCCTTAGGCACGATGCTGCAATTTACTGCAACGGGAACTTTCTCCGACAATACGACGCAAAACGTAACGGTATCTGCAATCTGGAGTTCATCATCCACAACTGTTGCCACCATCAGCAATGCTGCAGGGTCCAATGGACTGGCCACTTCGGTTTCCACAGGCACCACGACGCTTACAGCTACGTCAGAAGGCGTTACGAGCTCTGCGACGCTGACAGTTACTCCGGTAGTGCTCGTATCCATTTTGGTGAAACCGACCAACCCAACCATCGCTCTTGGTTCAATACAGCAGTTTACTGCCACCGGAACTTACTCGGACAGCACTACTCAGGACATTACAGCGTCAACAACCTGGAGTTCATCAACCCCGTCTGTAGCTACCATCAGCAATGCTGCAGGCTCCAATGGACTGGCCACTTCGGTTTCCACAGGCAGTACGACGATGACAGCTACGTTAGGAAACGTATCAGGATCTACAACGCTGACAGTCGCCGTCATTAATGTGATGCCCATCACTGTGAACGGCTCGCTCTGCTCGTCCATCACTTCCGCCAGTTATATCAACAAACCTTGCGTCAGTGTTACGATCTGTACACCTGGCTCCACTACTGCCTGTCAGACTATTAACGACATTCTTCTCGATACTGGAAGCTACGGTTTGCGGATCTTCCAGCAAGTATTGACCGTTTCTCTGCAAACGATAGCAAGTGGTACTGGTTTGCTTACTAACTGCGCCCAGTTCGCTGATGGCTCGGCTGACTGGGGACCGGTCAAATTGGCGGGTGTGATCCTGGGGAATGAGCCCGCAGTTGACGTTCCGATCCAGGTCATTGATGCTACGTTCGGCACCGTGCCTGAGGCATGTAGTACTACACCTGACCTAAACCCGACAGATGCGGGATTTAGCGGCATCCTCGGCATCGGCCTCTTTGACCAGGACTGCGGTCCGTCATGCGTAAGCAGCAACTTAATCGGAATCTACTACTCGTGCAGTGGGACGGTTTGCAACCCAACTACGGCTCCTCTTTCTAATCAGGTTTCAAATCCTGTCGTAAGTCTCCCTACGGACAGCAACGGTGTGATTGTCCAGCTGCCGACCGTTCCATCAAGTGGATCACTCTCAGTCAATGGCACCCTTGTACTCGGGATCGATACACGTTCGAATAATGCGTCCAGCGGGGCTACGATGTATAGCGTTGACAACAATATAAAGGACGAAGACTACGAGGAAATGTTGACTGTCTTTAACGGCATATCTTATGGCAGCATCTTAGACAGCGGGTCTAATGGCCTTTTTTTCACCGCGTCATCTAGTCAGCTGCCCCAATGCAGCGATAATCAAGGCTGGTTCTGTCCCGCGTCCACAACAACCCTGTCCGCTGAGAATAAAGGGTATTTAGGAACCCCGATCAATAATGTTTCCTTCCAAATCGGCAATTTCGACAGCCTCACAAATTCGTCCAACCAGGTATTCTCTAATATCGGGGGCTCTGTACCTGCATCCGAGGATTTTTTCGACTGGGGGCTGCCGTTCTATTTCGGACAAAGCATTTATATGGGAATTGAAGGTCAAGTATCGAATCTGGGCACCGGACCCTACTACGCCTACTGACCTTAGAAACTGCGCAGAACAGTCCACCGTCAACTGCTGGTTTTATCGGCAGGTGCTGCTACATCTCTTATCAGCAGTGAACTACCGCCCTTACGAATGATGCTTCTTGGTTCGTTAATACAGGCGGCGCTTTTTCTTCATACCTAAACTCGAGAATGCTTCAGATTCGATGTTAAGCATATTTTTCTAAACTGAACATGGCAAGTGGGATGAGCGTGAAAATCGACTGTTATATATCACAAGGATGCGGTTCCGAGGAAGCGTTACAAGAGAACATCGCCCGCGCTATAGAAGCCGAAAAGATTCATGCTGAAGTAGGCATTTATCGAATCAGCGTTGAAAAAGCGGCAAAACTTAGACTCAGCGGATCGCCATCCGTTTTTTTTGACGGAAAGGAATTGCAGCCGCAGGGTACTGCCAGTTTTTCCTGAAGGATGTTCAGGGACGAGTCGGGCAGACTCGTAAATGTCCCATCGGTTGATACGCTGCGAAAAGCGCTGAAGGATGGGAACTGCAGAACGGAGAGCACATCCTATAAAGGTAAGACCGTTTTGACAGGCCTCATGGAACAAATCGGGGAAACGGTTAAAGGAAGAGTGAGGGAAGCGTACCTGAGTCAATCGGAAGAAGAGACGCGCAAATATATTCTAAAGGTGTTTGCAAGGACTGGCAAGCCCCCATCCGAGAAAACAATCACCAAGGCAATGAAATTTACTACCCTCGAATCAGTTCACCGCTTCGTCGTAAAACTGCATAATGCGGATATCCTGACGATGGAAGGCAGTGAAATTATTTCAGCGTATCCCTTCTCCGCTAAAGCAACCCGCCATAAAGTTATCTTTCAGGACGGGCATGAGGTGTATGCCCTCTGCGCTACAGACGCCCTTGGCATCCATTTCATGCTCCGTGAGAACATTTCCGTCCATTCTCGTTGTCCTGAGTGCGAAAACGAAATTAAGATTGAAGTGAAGGACGGTAGGGTTGTCTCCTGTCTTCCTGAAGGCGTCATCGAATTCGTCAGCAGCGGGGAACAATGCGGATGTACCGCAAAGACCTTTTGTCCGTTCATGAACTTCTTTTGCTCCCAGGAACATCTGGAGAAATGGCGTGAGAATAACCCTGCCTATGGAAAGGGAGAAATGTATCTGCTTCATCAAGTGCTTGATCATGGGGAAAATATATTTGGAGATTTTCTGAAATAGATAGGCTATCGTACACGTAGGGCAATGATGAATCAAATAACAAAAAGGATCACTTTATTTGTTGCTTGCGTTGTGATCGTTTTCTCAGTCTATGAAACAGCTTCTGCATGCCAGGCAGACGAGTTTTATAATTCAAAAGAAGGTGCATTAGCCGTTTCTATCCGGGAGGCATTAAATGAAGCGTTCCGGTTTGAAGAATTAGGCAACATGGATAAACTTGCCGACCTCATGAAGAGTGGAAGTTTTGCGACTCACGGAGAATGTCAAGGTTCAGGTTTTGGAGAGGTTGAACGAATCAAGATGCTAAAGATAAAGTTCTCAGACAAAAGAGATCCCTCTTGGATAAAGGACGGTGCGTTGAACAAAAATAACTGTAATTGACTATTTTACCGGTAGTTCCGCTCGATCTAGTGCGAAAGAGACATTAAACGTCAAAATATTTCTGGGTTCAAGAAATATGAACTTTTAAATGTTGAACGGTGGTCAGGATCATCGACCTGGCGTAGATCCCCTCTTGAATTTCTTACATTCAAGAAATATTCCTGTAGTACGCAAAAAATGCACCTAATGGAAATTAGAGCCCGGAGAGGCGGGATTTCAAAACCATCTCCTCCGGACCATATAAATTCAATACTCAACCCGATCTACTTTTTGTTATTTCTCACTTGTCGCCTGCTTTTCCTCGATATCCGTTAATTCACTTTGCAGTGTTTTAATTGAATTCAGGATGGAAACAAAGTTAAAGTAGCTTACATTATCTGCGGGCAAGCTAAGGTTACTTCCCCATTCAATCCATGACGCATCATACACCCTAACCTTCGTGAATCCTGGTTCCCTCAGCACAAAATAGGAATTTGCCGCTCTGGTGCCAGTTTGGCAATAAGCAATTACCTCCTTTTGACGATCCACTTTAGCGTAGATCTTTTTTAATTCTTCAATGGATTTAAGATTCGTCGTATCGCTCTGGAAGTTCTCTTGGTAGTTCAGGTTTACAGCACCGGGAATATGCCCACCCCATAACGACCTTACATCCGTCCCTTGATATTCACCGGCAGTACGGACGTCCAGAAGTGTAACGCCCGGTTTCTTGAGGTGTTCTCGAGCATAATCGGTTGTAGCGTATTTTGAGAGATCGGGCTTTGCTTTGAATACGGTAGATGGAAGTTTCACCTCCTCGGTTGAAAGCTCCCCTTTCCATTCTTCTATGCCCCCGTTTAAGACATGGAGCCTGTGCATCCCTAGATAATCTAACATCCAGAATTCTAGATATGCCATTTCCCGTCCGGCTGCGTATAAAACCACATCGCTGTTTATATCAAGGCCTTTCTCCCCGAGTATTTTTTCCACCTGGGCAACGGGAAACATGATGGCATCGGGTTTGGTCTGGAGGTCATTCACGTCAATGTTTATTGCTCCGGCGATGTGTCCCTTCAGGTAGTCACCGTTGTCCCTTGCGTCCACTATAACCACCTTATGCATACCGGAGGCAAGCCACCCTGCGTCCACGAGAAAATTTGAATCCGCGGTGGCTCCTGCGTACGACGGCAAAAAGGAAAATACAGTACTAACAAATATCACGACGAAAATATTTGGCATTTTTTTCATTCGTTTCATATTTCCCGTCTTTATATTGTTTTTTAAATTCATATAACCCGACC
Organism: Nitrospirota bacterium; assembly: GCA_963845065.1. GTDB lineage: Bacteria > Nitrospirota > UBA9217 > UBA9217 > UBA9217 > JAJYKN01. The sequence goes on along the minus strand of CAWJQQ010000009.1, from coordinate 662,356 downwards.
CTACGGCAAAACAATTTTTTTCCATTTGCTCACATTATGAGATTGAAGTTGCTTGGTTTTGTTTCACCTTATTTTTTTTTTGCTTAAACAACTACCTTGCTCGTTAACACATTCGTTATGTTTTAGGAGGTTGTCGCCTCACGATCTCTCTTTCTTGCGTTTTTTTTGTCGATTCCAGAATAGCCTTCTGAAAAATGAAGTTTACTTATCTGCGAGCATCGGTAGCGGTGCTGACCTGTATTTATTATAACATGCCGATAGTAAAACCGGAGATCTGACCTGCAGTCTTCCTGAAACCAAAGGCACATGATCCTTCCTCTTCTAAAGCAGCTTTTGTAGTTAAGAGATGACGTATGGTTTTGTTTTCTCTGTTTAGCTGAAGTCGTTTTTTCTGTATGTGGAGGACGTTCTAAATCGGCTTGCGGCGTACATCATTTCGGAAACAATAACGTCGGAATCAACCGGATCCGCACTCTCGAATATTGCGATTTCTTGACGGCAGTGTCGGCCACATTATATTATGACGAGTAAAGCGTCGGCTGTGCCTAGCTTTGGTGGCGTATCGAACGTCCTCTATACGGTTTCTCTGGTATCGAGTGGTTCAACGCTCACGTCCCTTAACTAAAGCGCAACTCTAACCACTCCCCATAGTTAAAACTAGGGGGTTCTGACGGCAATACCGACAGTCTCTCTGGCAACAACGCAAACATTGCCAGCCTCAACTGTCGTTGATCCGTCTTTGACGGGCGAGCTGCTCTGTCTCCGGTCTGCGCTTGTACTTACCTTCATTGCTCGCGCGAGACGGAAGCTGGCCGGATGAATCCGACCTATCGCCGCTTCCTGTTGCAGCCTCAACACCGCCCGTTCCAGGAGCAGGTTTGCACCCGACCAGGCTGCTAGAGCCTGGCGCGTGTTGTTCTTCTATATTTATTTAAATTTTATTGTAAATTCTTATAGATTTTTTAAAAAATTGAGTGTATATTATAAAATTAATCCTTAATATGTCGAATATGTCGGCTTTATTAATGGAGTACCTTGATGTCTTTCATTCGTTTCCCAATATTTTTTCTAGTTCTTTTACTAATCATTTTTTCGGCGTCTCTTGGTTTCGCCGCAGCTGACCAGTCAAAACAGCTATACGATACCACTGCAGGACTAAATAGTACACCGACAGCGGCGTGGGTGGATACTACGAGTGAATATACCCAAGGAGTGCACATAGATTTCGGAGTCGAAACCATCGTAAGGGCGCCACAAGCAAATTCTCCCGATTCGCCGACAGATTTAGCTACGAAATACTTTCACGAACATTTCACTTTACCATTTTACAATCGTGGTGAAACCACATGGAGTATTGCATCACTGTCTGACAAGTTCAGCTCCAATCCGGTAACCGATTTCAAGAATTTGACTGATATCAAGAATTTTGAAGTACTGTTGCAGTTCAAATTCTAGCTCATACGGTATATCTCCTGCTATCCTTTTTTTGACATGAGGATGCGCACCGCCAACGTTATCTATCTCCCGATCTCGATCTCCCTACCAATGCAGAATGGCAATTTTCAAGCTTGACCCCGAATATTCTAAAGCACTGTTAAGTTCAGGCATGCACACTACCAGCCATAAGACGATAAATAATATGGAAATCCCGATCATCCTCATATGAACCGCCTCCTTTTCGTGATTCGAATCTTGCTTCGTTTTCTACCAGTAAGTATGCATCTACCATGCCATAGCATGAAACTAGAGAAATGGCCGCTTATCAGCATCGGGAAATCAATGGGATAGGTCCGGCTAAAACCGTTGGCGAAACATCAGAATCGACTATAAAAGGAGAGTGAAACTGGAAAATTATATGATTATCGAACGGATGTTATTCGTTTTTCGAATAAACTGACAAACGGCAGAGGCAGCGAGGAGCATAACCAAACCAGAGCCAAGAATTCTATCCAGCCTTCTCTAATTAAGGATAGGTGTCTCTTACCTATCGAAGATCTTTCCTAGCGATTAATTGGCCTAATGGGCAATGCCATAGCCTCGACCAACCGCTTGAATTTATAGTGTCCAAAAATATTATTTTTTTTTAGACAATTATCTTTGATTGCAAGAAGGAGTGTATTTACAATCGTTGCTATCATTCCAATTTTTTTTCACGCAGGATTCAGGTTAAATATGTGTTGCTCAGCATGCTCATTTTCTGGCCATAACCGCGTTGGTACGTGGAGGCTCTCTTCTTCTGCTAACTCCAACAGTAAAATGCCCCATGTAATTGCCACAGATATTATATTATTTGATAGAATATAACTATGTTTAGTTGGGGAAGGAGAATGGTATATGAGGAGTTTACCAAACAGAGTGTTTATTTTCATCCTAGGCATTTTGATATTGATCCCTTCTGCAGTAATAGCACAGTCAGAACAGTCAACGGGCGCAAACCCGCCAATAGCACAGCCACTTATTCGTGAAGGAGATTTTGCGACCGATCTCGCAGTAGGACTTAAACTTGGCACGGCCCAGATGAGTGAAACCGAAGCCGAGAGTAAATTGACTTCTCTCGGCATAATGCCACAGAATGGGTGGATTGCCGATTATCCGGTGACGCCAGATATTGTAGGAGAGTTACAAACTTCACTTAGTGCTGCGGCTGATTCCGGCAAATTATCTTTGGGAAAAGATACGGCCATGTCAGTTTTTCAGGACGTCTTAAACGGAAATAATATGTCCGTAAGTGCTGCTGTGGACCAATCGCCGGGTGAGACACCCGGCACGAATTACCCTGAATCCTCAGCTATAAACAGCTATTATGATACTGAAGGCCCCCCCGTTGTGACGTACTACGCACCACCACCTGATTATGCATATCTATATACTTGGGTACCTTATTCTTTTTGGTGTTCTGATTTCTGGTTTCCGGGTTTTTTTGTTCTTGTAGATTTTGACATTAGATCGCATGGGCATCATCATGAGCACAATCACGGAGGATACATCAGCAATCATTTTCATGATCCTAGGACGGGCAGGATGTCGCGTATAGATCCCACAAACAGATTTCGTGGAGGAACTTTCGCGGAAACAAGAGATACGCGAAGGGCCAGTCCTTCTACGCAGAGAGGCGCACAGGCAATTCTTAACAAGGCAGGAGCATATAGACCATTCCGGGGCTATGGTGTTGTGTCAAGACCTCCTGCTGCAACGCGCTCAAGTGCTTTTGAAGGCTCCACTAACAGCCGGTTTGAGCGGGCTGCGAGTAATCGTGGATTCCAAAGCCGCTCCAATGCCGGTCAAATCCCCGCTAGAGGTTCCACCGTTGGGGGAGGACACCATGGTGGTGGCGGGGGAGGATACCATGGTGGTGGTGGCGGGCGTAGATGAGACTATATAGTCTCTCGGGGGGTCGACGTCATCTGTCGGCTGGTAATTTTGAATGCAATATTATCAGTTGGCCGATTTATGGAGGAAAGAATGATGTTTAGAAGCGTAACAAAACCAAAAAACATTTTCTTTTGCCGTGAGTTAGCAACTTTCATAATCATCCTTGTAGTAATGGCTTTTGGTTTTCTCGCCTTTGCTCAAGATATAAGGCAAAGAGAGTTCAAATCTCCCCAAGACGCATTCAATGCACTCTTGGAGGCAGACAAGAATGATGATACTAAAGAATTACTAGCCATTTTCGGGCCTGGTAGCAAGGATGTCATATCCTCTGGCGATGCCGTTGCCGATACGCAGGCCCGTCACCATTTTGCTAGGGCTGCGGCAGAAGGAGTTAAATTTTCAAAATTTGACGCCAAGACACTGTTAGCATTAATTGGGAAGGACGAATGGTGCTTTCCAATTCCCATTGTGAAGTCAGGACAGGGATGGATTTTTTCAACAGAAGATGGCAAGGAAGAAATCATAAATCGGAGAATAGGCAGAAACGAATTGAATACCATCCAGGTTTCTCTCGCTTATGTGGATGCCCAGCGTGAGTATGCCAGCAAGGAGCGCAATGGCAACTCAGAACTACAATACGCGCAACATCTTCTGAGCCAGAAGGACAAGAAGGACGGGCTGTACTGGGAAGCCGCTTCTGGGGAGGAAATTAGTCCTCTGGGACCACTAGTTGCCCGTGCAACAGAAGAAGGATACAGATTTAGAAAAGGAGAAAAACCTGCACCTTACCACGGGTATTTTTTAAAGATCCTAAAAAGTCAGGGCAGCAATGCTCCAGGTGGTGAACTTGATTACATAGTCTACGGCAAAATGGTAAAAGGTTTTGGCCTTGTGGCATATCCTGCAGGGTACGGTGTCTCGGGGATCATGACCTTTATTGTTAACCAACAGGGTGTTGTATATGAAAAGGACCTTGGGCCCAAGACGTTAGAGATAGCAAAGGCTATTACAGCGTATGACCCTGATAAAACATGGAAAAAGGTTGAACTTACAGAAAATGTTTCTCCTTGAATTCAGCACTGAATGAAGTGCATGTGTAGTATTTATTGATTGTCCAAAAGTTGCTTCGCACCATTGACAATTCAGCAGAGTGGTTCTTCGCGCATGAGCGTCAATGATATAGTGAATTACCCCGCAGCAGAGCTGCGGGGCATCAAAACCGATAGAACCTAAAACCAATCAGATTCTTATCCTGACTTCGTCAGGATTGTTCTTTTCATCCCAGCAGTAGAACTGCTGGGTATTCAAGGACAGGTTTTATAAAAAAAAATCGGCAAACTTCCGGACAGCGTCCAAAATGAGGCTTATAATTTCAAACGTTTCCTAGAAAAAAAATATAATCAGTATTTGCGAAATCCGTTCAGCAGTTGTCGAAGGCACAGTTCGAATAATTTTATTAACTAAGTGAAGTGGACGCCGTATATGATACATTTGCACGTGGTGATATAATCTGAAGCTTAGATAATAAATCCTCTATGTGGTCCATCCAATGTGATAAACTGCGGGGCAATATTCTCAGTCATCCTTTACCAATCGAAGAGGTCATTTCCTTCCTTCAAAATATAAAATATTTTTCCCCCACCATAATCTCGATGTGCTCGCCCATCATGCGCGACAAAAAACCCAAAACTATTTATGAATTCTAATATCAGACAAATACTCTACTCGATATTCCCGTAATTGACATCCTCCTCGGCCTCACCAGGCTGTCCGACAATTCATTGTTCTATGGGGATATCTTCAGAACAAAACTAATAAGCTAACTGAAATGGCGATTGGAGCCGGATCTGACGAGATATTTTATCTCCATCTCCTTCTTTCTTGAAAATGCTCCTTGTCAAAGGGAGCTACTCCTTTCTTTTCATTGTTATCCGGTATGTAGCCATCGATCTTCCTGTCTGTCAGAAACCTGATATTAGCGCCTTCAAAGTAGGCCGCATCAAAACTCCAGGCAACACCTTCAGGCATCCGTCCCACGTTCTCTTCTGTTTGGAAAACCTGAGGTTGCAGCTGCCCGGTATCGACGGGGCTCTGCGTCACGTCATTCGCTAGGATGAACCCTTCTTTGTCTACCGTGATCTGAGGACTATAGGATAGCTCGATCCGACCTTTCTTGTTCTTCATAAAGCGGCTTTCCGGGTCAGTGATGCTGACCTTCTTTAGCTTCTGGTCGTCTGCTTCCCTCTTGGCATTTTCAAGACGATTTTGTACTTCTTCTTTAAAAGACGGCCCTTTCTCACGGACCTTCTTGATGTAATATTGTGCCGCTTTCCGAATGGTCTTCTTGCTCTGTTGCAGCAACTGATCGCTTCCCCGCAAGTCGCCGAACTCGCTGTCTTCCCGGCTATCCTGTCTTGACCATTCCTCAAGCTCGTCGTCGACAAATTTCAGCAAAACTCTTAGTTCATCCTTATTCATCACTCTCTGGTTCGATGCATTGGCTTTTACCTTGCTCCCGTCCGTCGAAAGATGAGACAGGTCGAGAAGGCCTTCTTGCCTCGCAAAGCTTACTGTGTGCTTAAACACTTCCTTTACGAGAGCTGGGTTGTCCTTTCGAAAGTCGCTAATCGTCCTGAAATCAGGAGTTAGCTTCTCGGATAAATACAGGTACACCACGTTTTCGCGGGCATTCCGGGCAAGACGGCGTGAAGACCGCACTCTGTCCAGGACTCCCATGACCAAGAGCTTTAGCAGGATACTTGGATGATAGGCAGGATGTCCTGCGCCGGAGTATTTGATGTCGAATGCCTGGTAATCAAGATTATCCACAATGCTTTCTACCAAAAAGCAGATATGGTCCTCAGGAATCAACCCCTCTATGCTCGGTGGTAATAACCACGCTTGGTCTTTGTGCGAGGGTATGTATGTCATCTCCCGCTCTCCTTGTCCGATTTATTTCATCCTATTCTACCATATCAAATACGAATTGTCGGACAGCCTGTCACGGACGGGGTCTTACGGCGCGTAAGATAAATCTTGACAGGCAAGGCCATATTTAGTAAACTTAACTAATTTTATTTGTATAGCACTTTTTATAAGTTTTGAGAGGACCTATATACCACATAGATGAACATTTGCTTATCAATTGTCGAGAAGTTAAGTCCCCGCATTCATCCCCATGGTTAAAACTAGGGGCTTTCTGCGGGTGATTTGGTAAATGGTATCCTGCCGCTTAATAATGGTTTTATAAACGTCCAGGACCGAGCTCAGCATACTCACGACGGTATTGGTATGGGACTCAAATTCTTTAATATTGAAAACGAGCAACTGGTTCAAATAGTGTCTTTTGCTGAGGTCTCACAGGGAACTTCCGTTAACAGAGTATATATCAATTGGAGTTAGAGAATGCTAAATATGAGGCGCTACAAGAGATTCAAATTGGATTTAATCGATCTGAACAGCAAGATCAGCTTAATTGGCAAAGTAGAAATTATTAACATAAGTTTAGGCGGAGTCGCGATAAAAGCAGACAGGAAACTAAATATAGGCAAAGAGTATTTGCTGATAATAGGTTACGAAGGTAAACATATTGAAATAAGGGGAATAATAGTTCGTTCTGAATTAAGCGGAATTGAAGAAAGAGTTGATGAAGGAAAGGTCAATGTTTATTCGGCAGGGATATCGTTTAAAGATGAATCAACAGGTAAGGTTAAAAAATTTTTGGATTCAATTGAGAATAGCAAGAAAACACAAGTGACAGAGCAAACAGGCTGGTTCTATCGCGACATCCGGTTTTCCATCACAACGCCCAACGAAAAAGTTCTGAATCTGTCGACGCAGTTCGATATAAAAGATATTAGCCAAAATGGCGTAATTATTCAAACTAATCATAAATTGAAGATGGGCAGCATGGTTCTCATGGAACTATCGTTCAATGCTGGTGATTCCGTAAGTTTTATAGGGAAAATTGTTTCGTGTCGCAGGACGCAAAGCAAGGTGACTTTAAATTATGACATAGGGGTGGAATACTCAGAATTAATGGATCAGGACAGGTCACTGCTTATAAGTTTCATAGACTGCTTTAAAAAAAATAATAAAAGTACCGGTGAAGGCGCGGAAAATGTTAAATGACAATATACATTTATCTACTTTTGTCCAAAATCAGCATTGTCCGGTTACACATTTGCATATAGACCGCCTTCTGTAGTTTGTTTATTGCAATCAAGGTCAGGCGGCTTGTTTTCAAACATACTTTCTTCATTCTTTATTTTGCATCGCAGCTCTCTGACACGCTTTATGCTGACTTTTTCATTGTGCTGCTCGTGGCAGTAAATAGCAAGGAGCAGATATGTTATGAGTCCTGCAAATATTTGGACCATGAGCCCATGCTCGCTTCTGGCAATCAGATGATAAACTTTTAAGTGGCGTTTCCACCAGCCGAAAAAGGTCTCTATGTTCCAGCGGAGCTTGTAAACCAGTGCAACCTCCTCGGCCGAAAGATCATAGCGGTCTGTGGCAACCCAGTATTCCTTATTCGCGACACGGTAACCGACAACGCGAAGTTCCTTTTCTGTTTGGTTCACTCCTTTGGTGCCGAGCAGCACCATGGAATCATAGAAGACGATGCTTTCGGGTTTAATAGCATTAGCACTGACAATGCTAATGATCGTGTTTTCCTTGATCCGGCATACAAAGTGCTTTTCCTGTTTCTGCCAACGATCAAAGTTCTTGTGGCATTGATAGTAACGGTCAAGAACACTGGTCTGGCCAGGAGAGATGATACGGCTTACAAATTGACGTTCATCTCCTTTGCCGTCAGTGAAATATATCTTTTTTGGAATGCCGCGGTTGATGTCGAATCCTACATGTGCCTTGGCCTTCTTGGAACCCTTCCGGTAATCGGCCCAGTACATGGAAAGGACCGCATCTATTAAAGATCCATCAATGGCGACAAGGTCTCCGAGATTGTCGAATTCTTTCGGAAGTATCGTTGTGGCGCTGGCTTGGAGCGATTGGAATACTTCCCTAAACTGCTCGAGGCCTCTTGAGTTTATGGCTTCAAAAAAGCTACTTTTTTTGATTCCGGCTTTAGGCGCCACCGTCTCACGAGCAAAAGCGTCCTCTTCGAGGACTTGCAACAGGTGGCGACCCGATGTGTGTTCCTCAAGGTGAAAGTAAATTAGGGCCTTTAGTTGATCTTCAAATTCCATTTGCAGTGGCCTGTTCCCGCGCGCTTTAAGTAACGTTATTTCACGCGTTATAGCTTCCAACGGTTTAAGCAGCAGGCAGAAAGAGGTTCGTTTACCTGTTTTGTTTCTCGGATCGAGCACATAGGGCATTTTCGTAACTCCTTGCAGTTAAAGGTATTTACGAAAATTTTTCTGTGCGCGTTTCTCAGAAAGTCAAGAAAATAGTGGCCGAGCGATGGATTTTTGTACTGTTTAATCGCCTCCTACAAAATGCAATTTGCTAACCGGACAATGCTGGTCCAAAATAGGCTTTATCTTGGTCAGCATTTTTATGCTATGGGCAATAGATCTCAAACTGCGAGCATTCCAAAAAATGATAAAAGCAGCTATTAGCGGCCTTGCAAATGAATTCTGTAGGAAAAACCGTAGGCACCTACGAATTCTCGCGTTTTGACAGCATATAGCGCTGCTTCGAAGCCTGTTTTCAATCAACATTTTAGTTATCTTTACAAATCAACAACTTATCTTGTCCAAAATATATATTTGAAGCTTATTATAGACAGAAATGATCAAATATAAATATTAACATGCGCTGTTATCAACCCTTTCTAGGCGGATCCACCCCAAAGCGCACAATATTCAAAAAAGCTTTATACTATATAGTATGATTGGTATGAACCAAAAAAGGTACTGTTTAGTGTGAAGGAAAGGAGAATGGTGCACATGAAAAGCAGTAAAAGAGTATTAAGCGCTGCGGCATGCTTAATCTTTGCCGCTGCACTAACCAGTTGCATGACTGGAATACAACTCACGACATCGGCAGCAGATCCGGCGGCAGTGACGGGAACCTATACGCTGCTGCTCTATGGGTGCCACTATCCTGATGATGCACAGAACGTAGCCTTCCTCGTGAGCGACTCAAGCAAATACCCTTTGGAGATATTTGATCTCGACACCTCTTACAAGGTAAAGGCGAATGTTCCGGCCCAACAGGCGCTCAAGGAGGCCAATTCATTCCTCAAGTGTACTACTTACCGCCTCTGGCAGACGAAGCTCGAGAGGATTCCCGACGACAGCGGTGGGACTATCGGTTACGAAGTGCGTCCCCTATACCTTCCTTGGGAATTCGGCAAGTCCGATATCATGTTGATCTCCTACTCGCTGCGTGATGGCAAGGCTAGAGTGTACATCAAACTGGACCCGGATGTCGAGCGAGCGATAGAAGCCTCTGGTGGTTCCGGTGGCTCTGGAAACGGCAAATAGGAGAAGATAAGCCGAGATGCTTAGAAGAGGTTCGCATGAGGAATAGATATTTAAGGTTTCAAATTCAAGGCCTTTTACAAAACCGTTTCTATGCGACGATAAATCGATGATAGAAGTATAAAGTTCACTGTCATCATGTGAGTTCAGCCGTTATGCGATCGCTCGGAATTTATTGTATATCCTATGCCCGGGCCGGTTACTTCACATAACGGACTACTTAATATAATAGGTATCGTACTCTGCGCGAAAGGCGTAGTTCTTGTGGTGCAACATTCTTCCAAACAGGACCCGTGAGTGTTACTAATCGTCTGTTTCAGCAAATTGTACGTCGTTCGAAATGTTTAACGTGAAGACGTGGCTCAAACGACATGCATGATTCTATTTGCACTTTATCCCGACATCCAGCTCTTGGCTGAACATGGTTGAGCTGTGGTTCCGAGAGATTACCGACAAACGCATCCGTGGTGGAACGTTTCGGAATGTGCCGGCGTTAATAGAAACTATCAAGGGCTACATCAACAATCATAACCAAAATTCGCAGGTGTTTGTGTGGTCGGCACCCGTGGCACAGATTTTGTCCAAGGTCGCCAAATGTAAGGAAGCGTTGGACGCACTACACAAGTTAATAAGACTGTGAGAGTAGATGAGAGTAGATTTAGTAGCGACTCTTTAAGCAGTATCTATGAATAAAAGTGGCCTCATTTGATGCAATAAATTCTTCTTAATTACAGCCTTTCGATGACAGCCCTGAGCATATCCCTGACCTGCCTAGCGATCTCGTCGATTTTCGAGTTATTGATGGCCTGCAGGGAAACAACCGGGTCAATTACCGAAATCTCCACGCCCACACTCGCTATTTCCTGCACGATGACATTGCAGGGCATCATGGTCCCAATCTTGTCTTCCCTCTGTGTCAATATAACTGAGACACCTCCCCTGTGGTAAATTAGAGTAGAGGGCGGGGAGGAGAAATCTATATGGTAGCATCAAAGATCAAAGCATCCCAGGGAAACGAAGGAGCCCGTAGGGCGACTGAGGTTCCCTGGGGAGGAGCACCTAAAGAAGTCAGTTTGCTTCATGGTGCTGCTGCGGCCCCACCTGATCCAGAAGTTCCGGTTAAAGCCGCCCGGCGACGTTTTACGGCTGAATATAAGCTGCGCGTTCTGACACTGGCCGATGCCTGCAATGAGCCTGGGTGCCTTGGTGAGCTCCTGCGCCGTGAAGGACTCTATGCATCAAATCTCAACACTTGGCGAGGTCAGCGCGATCGCGGCGTACTATCCGGCCTCGCGCCCAAAAAACGGGGACGAAAGGAAACCGTCCGGAATCCTTTGCGGGTAGAGAACGAGAAACTCCGCAAGGAGAATGACCGGCTTACCAATCGCCTCAGGCAGGCCGAAATCATCATCGATGTTCAAAAAAAAATATCGGCGATTCTGGGGATCCCGATTGCGACCGACGAGAGTGGAAAGAACGAATGATGGAAGCCGCCCATACTCTTTCCTCTGATATCGGGATCAAATCAGCATGTGCATCGCTCGACATCCCTCGTTCCGGGTTCTACCGGACACAGGCGCGGAAAAATGCGCCTCCCATGGAGCCGACGAAACGTCCGAGCCCGCCGCGTGCTCTGTCTTCAGACGAACGGCAAGACGTACTTGACGTCCTTCATTCTGAGCGGTTCGTGGACAAGGCGCCCCAGGAGGTCTATGCAACCCTATTGGATGAAGGCGCATATCAATGCTCTATAAGCACCATGTACCGCATCCTCGACGCGAACCAGGAGGTCAAGGAGCGCAGGAACCAGCTCAGCCACCCCGTGTATCAGAAGCCGGAGCTTCTGGCTACTGCGCCGAACCAAGTCTGGTCCTGGGACATTACCAAGCTTTTAGGCCCGGCAAAATGGTCCTATTTTTACCTCTACGTGATCCTGGATATCTTCAGCCGCTACGTCGTCGGCTGGATGGTCGCCCCCAGGGAATCGGCTGCCTTGGCGGAAAAGCTTATCAAGGAAACCTGCGCCAAGCAGAATATAGAAAAAGGGCAGCTCACAATACATGCGGATCGTGGCTCGTCCATGAGGTCGAAACCGGTCGCCTTGCTCATGGCCGATCTGGGCGTCACCAAGACCCACAGCAGACCGTATACGAGCGATGACAATCCTTTTTCAGAGTCTCAGTTCAAAACGCTCAAGTACCGGCCGGACTTCCCCGATCGGTTCGGCTGCATTGAGGACGGCCGGGGATTCTGCCAGGTCTTTTTCCCCTGGTACAATACCGAGCATCATCACTCCGGCATTGGGCTGCTCACGCCGGAGTCTGTCCACTACGGACTCGCGCTGGACGTGCTGAAAGCCAGGGGCGAGGTGCTTCGTACCGCCTATGAGGCACATCCTGAGCGGTTCGTGAAAAAAGTTCCTGTTCCTCCCTCATTACCAGACGCCGTTTGGATTAACAAGCCTAAACCGGTCGCTGTGAGCGAGGAGAAAGTACACTAAATTCGGTCGCGGGGTGTCTCAAAGTCATTGACAAATTCCGTTCTGCTTCCAGTGCCTTTAGCGCGTACTGCGGGTTGCAGGCGCCTAGGATGCGGTATTTCCTGAAATCAACGTTAAGTTTCTTTTTAAGAGTCTCTTTCATGTCGATTTCCGTCAGCACGTCAAAACCTTCCTTCTTCAGTCCCTCAGTAACGCGGTTTACAGCGTCATCTAAGGTAGTTTGCAGTATTTTTGTGAAATAATATTTCATGTCCGCACTCCTTTCTCCTTCCGACCATTACCATTCATTTTAACTATAGCGCTGCATCTAAGGAACAATGTGAAGGGCGCTCGGATGAGGATAAACCATAGTGATACGTTGTTGCACCCATCGCGTAGTGACGCTCCATATTAGAGAACGTCTCCAGCCGGACTCAGTTGCACCGTTTTAGATACTCTGCGAAGAGACGGGCTCGAAGCTGACCACTCCCCATAGTTAAAATTAGGGGGTTTGTGAGTACGCAAATAATAATATAAAATGACAAACCTGCCACCGCAATTACTTGCTTATTTAACAGTTCAATAATTTTTTTTATTTGGCAGCCAAAAGAAATCCTACTTATAAAGTGTAGATAATAATATGCTATACTTTATACAGGAGTTAAACTGTATTGATTCATTCTTATTACGGTTTGCAGCAATTATTATATTTCTCCTGATTTAAGATTGTGTGATCCTGAACTTTAAGACACCTAATTCTCATATTTAGAAAATGAACTTGTTGGATGATAGCTATGGAATATAATATCATTCTTTTTATGAAAGACATTGATGAAAATTTTATCCTGACGCTGCTCGCCATCAAGATGAATTATATCTTGACTAATGTAACAGTGGTGTAGGATGGAGTAGAGGCGCTCAATTATCTTTTTAGGCAAAGGGAAATATGTGGGGCGGGATCTCGATCAGTAACCGGAGCTCATTGTACACGATTTTGGATGCCTAAATTGGGTGGGATAGAAGTTTGGCATAGCATTCGCGTAGACCCCAGAACGATGCATCTTCCCGCCGCACTTCTTGCCTCGTGAAAAGAGGGTATAAACCGGGTGGAGAGTTACCAACTTGGCTCGAACATTTTCATTCAAAAACCGGTGGAGTCTGTCGGATTGGTCGAGGCCGTGAAAGAGCTTAAACTTGATTGTGAACCGCGTGATCAGTCAAGTATGAAGTTACTTGAGGGAAAAACGTCTGGTACTTGAAAGAGAATTATGAGCTGTGTTCTCGTGCCGTTCGAAGTTTTTTGAGGGAGTAAAGTCATGATCAGGAGTATTAAAGTTTTTCTGGTGCTTGTGGCTATGGCAGTAACTTCGACAGCACAAGAAAAAAATATAGACCTAGCAAATGTCGGCAAGGCTTTAGCCAGCCAAACAGAAAACAACATTGTTCCACCCATCGTGAAGGAGAAATACGAATACTATAAGGTGTGTGGATGTTGCGAAAAAGACCTGCAGTGCGATTTAAATCAAAAATGCATCTGTTGGGCCGATGGGAAAAAGTACGACTCCATGACAAGCTGGAAAGTAAACTGGAATTATGGCTATAACCACTCTCCTCAAACTTGTACGACCGATTCCTATATAGTGACAGTTGATATCGTTTTCCGCCTGCCAAAATGGGCGAGGACAGGTAGTGCTCCCCTTCAGCTCGTCAAAAAATGGAACACCTATATGGAAAAACTCATCATACACGAAAACGGTCATCGCGACAGGGCAGTGGAAGCAGCAACCGAAATGACGCGTGCCGTAAAGGACCTTCCTCCTGCCCGCACATGCGCACAGCTCGACAGGGAAGTGCAGACGCTATCGCACGAACGGATGAAAAAACTGATCGAGGAGCAGGATGAATACGATGCAGCTACGAACCATGGCCAAACACAGGGTGCGGTTTTTCCGTAATATCATCAACGTTTTTCCAGACTGTCAACAGAAAACTCGTATATCAATAAATGTAGCTTCAGCAGATTCAGAAAGTACGTTCTTATATGATATATAAATACAAGATTACATCCGAAATTAACGGCAAAGACGTGTGTTGTTCTAGAATGGGCATAATGTCATTATATGACCTACGGGTCCGTTACCCCAAAGTGATACTATAAGCCCTGTACCCGTAACTAATTCAACAACCATTTATTTATTAGGAAAGTAACAGGACAGCTACACGATTGATGGTTTTGGAACTTATAATTCGGGGTTTGCATCATCAGCATGACCTGTAGTGATTAACCTGGTCCAGTCTGTTCCATTTCCTTATCCGTTTTGCCTCAAGGTAACGTCTGTACCTCTTTTTTTTGATGAACGTCCATTGCCGATTATCCTTTGCTCAAGGAGAACCTCAGCATCTCTAATCGGAAAGGTCCTCACTGCAATTCATACAATTCATTCCACCGCAACAGACTTTTCGAATTTCCCGAAGAAGGTCAGGGTCGAGTGATCCTGTTGAATCCGCTACCCGACGATCCAATCGAGGCGTCTCGCGGCATGTACTATAGGACGTGAAAAACTCTAATTTTTAAAAGTTATAAGTAAGAAGGTCCCCTTTTTTTCCATTTATCTAAGGCCCCCTCATTTGATTTCCGTTTCTTGAAATTGATAATAGAAACGACCTGTTTGTTATCAACGTACTCATTATCCGTTTCGAGTGATTCCGGAGGTTCTTTGGTTATATCGTTTCTGAGAAACTGCACTCTTGCTTCGGGTGAAAATGCTCCCAGCAAATCATCGTGCGCAGCTACCTTCCCAGCCTTTACGACGGTTTTTCTCCGACCTTACTGAAGTCGATATAGTCTTGTTCCACGCCCATGCACAAAAAGTTGACGTGTCGGGCGAGCCTTCCGTCCTCCTACCTTGTCTCCTGTCTTTCTTCTTTTCCTTTTTCAGAGTTTCCGCGTTGTTGCTGTGAGTGCTGTGGTTGGACTTCTCGGGATTGTGGTCGCACCTCCCGGTGTTGTTGTGACTGCTCTTGTTTTACCGCTCTTTCTTGTGGTCGGGGCCGTCGTTGCATCTCGCCTGACGGTTTTTGCGATCGCGTTCGGGGTTGCAAACCTTGCACACCCCAAGTTTGTTGTTTTTCCCAATGTCCACTCTTTTCCCAGCCGCTCCAGTTCCGTTGAACTTGTTGCTGAGGCATTCGTTGATAGTTCCATTGATGCCCTTTCCAACGATGATCCCTGTAGTCATTCCTCCAGCCTGAGGGTATATTTGCATAAAAAATGAGGTTATACTGTTTTTAGTTGAAATTGAAAAGAGTGGCTCCCCCGTGGCATAATCCACGGTAGAGAGAGAGAAACAAAGAAAGGAGCCACTCGATGAAGGATACCACAAGGAAGAGGAAAAAGGCAATACGAGGAATTGAAGAGGCATATGGAAGGCAGGAGATCATTGAACAGATGTATTATGTCTTCGCAAAAGGTAAACAGGGTTTTGATGAATGCATGAAGGAAATGGGCCGACTGATGGCGGAGACGATCATGTACATCGAGCGTGAGGAGATTGCCGGGCCAGACTACCAGCCCACCAGTCCTGACCTGTGGAAGTGGGCAAGCCAGGGCGGTTCCGTCTATATCGGAGATCAGAAGATCCCAGTGACCCACCCTCGGCTTCGAGGTCCGGCTGGTGAGATTGCGCTTCAGAGTTATCAGAAGTTGAAAAAACCGGAAGGTTTCTCAGAAGAATTGCTTGGAAAGGTACTCCGTGGCATATCATGCCGGAAGTATGCGGAGACGGTTGTAGATACGGCGCAAGCATTTGGCGTATCTGCCAGCACGGTGTCGAGCCATATCGTCGCGGCAACAGCAAAACAGCTTCAGGAGTTTAAGGAACGGTCACTCACGTCATTCGTCCCCTTTGCAGTCTTTTTAGACACTGTTCACCGCGGCGGAGAGGCATTCATCGTGGCGCTGGGGCTCGATAGTGCTGGAACGAAGCAGACATTGGGATTCTGGCAGGGGGCGACGGAGAACCATGAATTGTGCGAAGAACTGTTTTCCGATATGGAACGGCGGGGTCTGACACTATCACGACGAATCATCTGGGTCACCGATGGTGGCAGAGGCGTAATCAAAGCTCTCCGGGATCGCTTCGGCAAGAAATTGATCCATCAGCGGTGCACGATCCACAAGGACCGCAATATACAGCATCATTTGCCGAAGAAATACCGGAAAGACGCACACAGGAGGTTCCGAACTGCCCTGGAGCAGAATAATTACGCAGATGCTCGTCAGATGCTTCTGGACATGGAGAAATGGCTTCGGGGCATCAATGAGTCGGCGGCTGATTCGCTCATGGAAGCGATAGAAGACATTCTCACCCTTCACCGGTTGAAGGTTCCCGCTCTCTTGCGGAATACCTTGCATTCTACCAATCCTATTGAGAGCATGTTTTCTACGGTGAGAAAAGCAGAGGGCAATATAAAGCGCTATCGCGACAGCAAGATGATGCAGCGCTGGCTCGCTTCTGTTCTTTTATATGCTGAACAAGGATTCAGGAAGATCAAGGGTCATGCCTTCATCGCGGACGTGATGAAACGGATCGAGGCGGACGAAATAAATGACCTAACGGTCAAAAAGGCTGCATAAGGAGGGATGGTTAGGTATGGCTCGGCCTCAGAAAACTCAAATATGGCGATCCTACGAATCCGATTTTATACACAACGATGCTTTACACCGTTGAATCGATAAAAAGCCTTAGCCGAAGGGAGCGCGGGCCACTCAACTAATTTCAACTAAAAACTTGACCTGATCTAAAAAATAGGGACTCTATGATAGTAAGCCCAACCTGAATCGTAGTACCGTGAGCGATACCATCGTCCCTCCCACGGACGCCACCACCAACCATGGTAGAAAAAGATGTCTGCGGCTACATCAGGGACGACGTAGACATTCGTCTCAGGCAGTACTATCAAATCTGGTGGTGCGGAAAATACGATGGGTGGCGGCAGGCCAATATTAACGTTAGGCTCATGGCACCCTACTATGGGTAAAAGACCATGGTTTAAATCGGTTCATCCAGGGAGTGCAAGTCTGAATGATCTTCAAATCCAGATAGGCATTGTCTCGATAGCCGTATGCGCGGCGAATTACATTTCTCGCCTTAGCGTTTGCAGCCTCAATAAATCCAAGCGGCGCTTTATTATCGCAATACGCTAAAATACCATCCAGATGCTTTTCCACCATACGTGCAAATTTTTGCATTGGCTTCAGACGACTCCATTTAAGTTGGTCTACCCAACCTCGAAAGAACTTGCGTGCCCATGTTTTTGATTCATAGCTCCACAAGTGTCCGAACGTTTCTTTCATCAAATGCGACTTAAACAATCGCTTATTTGCTCGCAATGCGTCATTAAGCTCTGCCCGCGCATTTCCTCGTACATGGGCTTGACGGGAAAGCAGAATAAACTTTTTCCCCGACAGTCGGCCTTTCATCCATTTCCCGGCCTTTCGGATCTCCTGTACGCGCACAGCATTAAGAGCTTTTAGTAAGTGTTGGATGACGTGAAACTTATCGTAAATAATCTGCGCACTCGGACAGTGCTTGCGAACGCTGTTGCGGAACGGCTTCCACATGTCCATTACTGCATGGGTGATTATACGAGCACGCTCTTTGCCAAACCACTTCCAGAACTTGCTCAAGTTGCGTTCTTTTCGCCCTTTCCCCACAAACAGCATCTCTGGGCCACGAGGTCCATCTAGGGCGCTTATCATGTGCTTATACTTATGTCCCTTGCCCTTTCCATGGGAAAGTTCATCCATGCCCAATACGGTTATGCCGTCCAAAGGGCGGTTTGCCTGCTCTTCCTGTAACGCCTGTTTATCGATCGCTTTGACCGTATGTCGGTGCAGCATCAGGATATCGCCCACGGCCTTGACCGTTGTCACTTTGCACAATTCCTTGGTTACATGCGCCAATTCTGCGGTGACCCGTGGTCCTCGGACATCCACAAAACTAAGGGGTTCCGATAGAATCCCGCACTCTTTACAGCTGCCACGGTAGCGCTCGAATCGGATAAATGTTGGGGCACTCCAAAACAATAAATGGCGGACCTCAAATTCCTTGCTGTCGTATCCACCGATGTCTATCACACCGCACTTTGCGCACGTATGAGTTTCATGATCCCGCGCTATCGTAACAATGACCGATATATGTTCCTTTCGGTATCCTATATCGAACTCCGTCACATGATGCCCTTGAATTCCTAATAACCGTGTGAGATAATCTAACTGCATCCGGAAGGCCCCTCCTTGCTTAATGATGGCTAGTCATTTGCAAGAAGTTAACGCTTTCCGGGTGTTTTTTCAACGCATTTCAGCCCATAGTATCGTGCCAAGAGCCTAACGTTAACATCTACCCCTGCCATCGTTGGAACAGGAACTTCAATTACAAATGCTAAAAACAATGTTCCCCAAAATAACTTTTTCATTTTGTTGCCTCCTATACGCATTACTGTCTTGTATCCCATAAACCTTTCCTGCATCCCACAACCGGCAACTCTATGCAGCCTACGAGCGCACTATTTACAACGATCAGCTCCAGCGATAATTATTGCACTTAAACAAAATAACCCCAGCGAGAAGGTAAGATTGCGCATTTGTACTGCTACACGCATGATCTTTAAAGTGAATCTATATGATTATACAACCACCATAAGCATTTGCAAGGAATTTAAACTACGTCTAGTATAGTACGTAAGCGGCAATTTAAAAAAAGGGAAAAGCTGTCGTGGACTTTATGGAGTTAATAGTTAGTTATTATAGATTTAATAATTGCACATTTCTCTTTTCACACACTGCCTTTTTTCTTCATGTGCATATGCTATACTTTAAACGGAACAAGGGGGGTAGCTATGCGAATACTAAGCAATCTGATTCTCATCCTACTCGTTCTTTCGTCATTTGCCTGTCACGCAAAACAAGAAGGGGTCGTTGAGGGGACAATCGTTCCCTCAGACGCATCGGCGCAGGTATCAGCGATTCGGGAAGGTAACACTATCGTGACAGTGCGCGCTGAAGGGCAAGACGGGAAGTTCAGACTGGGGCTCGCGGCCGGGACTTATACGATCAGCGTGTCCGCACCAGCATCTTCCTTTCCGATCCGTCTGGACGGCGTCGTCGTGAAGCCCGGAGAGACGACCACGCTTCCCCCTCTTCAACTCTCGCCTATATCGGGCAAGGCCATCCTAGTAGGCAGGATCTTGCCCCCACACACAGGCAGCGAGATCAAACTCATTTATGAGGGTAAAGAACGGGCATCGGTGCACACCGACCGTGAGGGCAATTACGAATTCAAGGAACTGCCAGCCGGTACGTACGAAGTGCGGGCAACAGCACCAGGCCATGCCGATGATATTTCTCCGGTCGTAATCCCTGAGAATGAAACGGTGCGGCAGAACGCCGTTCTTTTTCCTATCGTTGCCATCGACGGCATAGACTGGGCCTCCGGGAAGATTCGCGCCACCGGTGTCGGATTGACGCCGCCGAACGCCGCAAACGCAAGTGCAGCCCGGGCAATGGCGCAACGCGCAGCACTTGCCGATGCGCAGAGAAACTTACTCCGGACCGTCGAGCAGATCCAAATCGACAGTGAACGCAAGGTCAGCACCATCATGCATAAGAGGAATGTCGCTGAAAGGATCCAGGGGTTCCTCAAGGGATACACTGTGGTAAGCGAGCGAGAACTCGAGGGTGGCAGGTTCGAAATTATTCTGGAACTGCCTCTTACGGGTACCGCAGGGCTGTCACGCTATATTACCGAATAGCCCTGATCCCTTGGCGATACGGCTGAACTTCCTCGGATTCATCCATTTAAGGGGCATCGTGGAGGCAGTTTCATAGGGACAGGTCTTTACTGTAATCGTTCACCACTTTTCTTCCTCCTGTCTTGCTATCAGGAAGAGGTAAAACTAGATGTAGGATCATTGCTGTTCAAAATAAGCTTTAAATACTCATTTTGGACGATAAGTTGTTAATTTGTAACGATAGCGAAATGTTGATTGAAAACAGGTTCCGAAGCAGCGTTATATGCTATCCAAAACGCGAGAATCGTAGGTGTCTACGGTCTTCCCCACAGAAGTCGTTTGCAGGGCCACTAATAGCTGCTTTTATCATATTTTAGAATGCTCGCGGTTTGAGATCTGCTCCCCATAGCGTAAAAATGATGTTCAAGATAAAACCTATTCTGGACAACTCTATGACATGAGCGGTAACGTGTGGGAGTGGGTAAAGGACGGGTATGGTCAGGCATACTACAAGAAAAGCCCGATAAGTAAACATTGGGGCGTAGAGAGTCGCGCCTCCCGAGTGCGTCGCGGCGGCAGCTGGATTAGCGTACCGAGTAATATTCGAACATCTATTCGCGCCGGTGACGACCCGGACGTCGGGTTCAGCTACCTGGGCTTCCGCCTCGCAAGGACTCCATAATTTTTTATTTTTTGACTATTCAGTTTTGCGCGTTTCTCCTCACCCTTTAATGAACTCTCCTGCCAATACAATCGCTCTTGCGGTTTAGTGGCGGGAGAGTTCATTTGAAAATTTTTGTATATGGGCCAGTCTGTATTTGCAGACAACATCGGAGACAAAGCGTATTAGTAGAACTATTCGATGTAATGCTCCAGACGTTGTAAGGGCGATATGATGTAGGTGTCGCATTTGTCTCAGGACTAAATCCACGTTTGTTCAATGCTCATAAAAATAAACTCGGGTTGCAGATGGTATAAGTTTGAATCAAACGGGCAACAGTATTGGACCTTTGTCTTTGCGGTTAAGCTGTAAGAACGAAAATGCACAATAACATGTATTCAATTCGGAGTATACGATGATTAATTTAATCTGTGTTTTGCACATCAATTGATCCCAAAAAATGTGCGTGATTCAGTAAAGTTATTGATCTCTAAGTCCCAACCAATGTTTTTTACATCAATCAAATTATGATCTCTGCGAGTAATACAAGCTTGTAATTGCGTCCAATAGATGGGAAATTCGCGGGGAGATGGAAATAAGCCGAACTAAGAACTATGCTTTCAGTTCGCATCCATCTGTGAACGGTGAAACCCCCACGCCAACCGCTCTTGCTGTTCAGTGGCGGAAGAGCTCATGAAATTTAATACCTCAGGTGTTGTTACGTACAGGTTGAATCTTGCACTTGCAAGCGATATCAGTCTCTTTTGATGTATTCAAGGGAAAAGAAGATAAGTCCGTGGCTTTTAATAACTCAAGTAAAGCACCTCGTTGAATATTTTGACCTTAGGTATCCTCGGACAGTTCGGAAATACGTAATGCCTTTTCACTTGCCTCTTTTCCAAAGGAGGCGATGATCGCTTATCGCATCAGATGCGTGCTTCGAATCCAGCCCATATTCTTGGCAAGTTCTTTTTCGTTCTTGCTTTCGCTCACCACCTCTACGCCATATTTCTCTGCAAGTTGTCGGGTCCGTTGATAAAGACCACGAGGCTGTTTCAGCACGATTCGAAAACGGCCTTCTACAAAATTAACAGGCATGAACAATCCCAGCTCTCGTGCAATGAGAGATGCCTGGACGAATGCCCACTCGCTACCCGTCGTAAAGCCCCTACTCTGGCCGATAGGAAACCCGACTGCAAAACCTATTGCAACTAAAACGATCACGGACACGATTCGTTTTGTCGAGATATTCATCGCTCAGCCTCCTTTTTGGGTGGTCAACGTTAGAAGAATTTCATTCCCATGCGATTGCATTTTTCAGGTTGCTCCCGTAAACAGCAAAACGGCGAAACAGTTAATACTCATGCCTATATCTGTGATAGTGCATGGATCGCCTTTTCGTAATATAATGATTCATTGATGATCTAGTTAATACAACTAAAGACGCAAGAATTATGCCGAGGTGAGCTGGAAAGTCCGCTGAAGGAGAATGATTAAATATTGTGTGCTTTTATGTAAATAACATCTTCTTTAAAGGTACTAACTCATTGAATGTGCATGGTTTACTGATATATCACGAAATATTTCATTTTTGTATATCCATTATTTCCTATTGATAAAACTTGACCAGGTAGCTTGATATCGCAGAGAGGGACATCGTCAATACATCTAGTAAGCAGGAGAACTGACTCCGAAAGAAACATTCACGATGAAATTAAGGTTGATTTTGAATGATTAAGTGTGACTGTTTCCAAAGGAACCATGAAGCTAATGCAGAAGCTCATAACAACTGTTTCTTTAGGATACAAGACTCGATGATCGGTTTGGCACATACAGGATTCTCCAACAATACTGGTCGTCGCAAGCGAATATATTATAATACGAATATGGCGAGGTAAGCTGCTAATATAACATCACTCAAGCGCTGAGTCTCCTTCAAGACAAATCTTTTGGAACGTCGATCGTTGTTTGTTATTTGACCGGCATGAAAGGTGCTAGGATAACCACTATACTCCGGACAATGTGTCAACATGCGCTCAATATCGGATCACACTTTTTAAACAGGTTGATTTACCGGAGACAATGAATGAATGCCAATAGGACATTTATTAGTTCGCATTATTTCAGCTATGCATATTAGATGCAGGCATGTTTTGCAATTCGGCGGCGCACATCAGTGATGCACGCGTTGATGCACAATACAATAAGTTCTACAACAGCGTTCATCACGCACCTATTCCCCCTGCTTTGTGTCTTCATCTTTATCACGATGATAACCTTTGCCGGGCACATGAAGATATAAAACTGTCAAAAGTTCTATGAAACGCAATGTGCTGTTAGGAAATGTCAATTGCATAATCTTCTTGCAGGTGCTGCAGCATTCATACATTGTTTGAAACACAGGCAATAGTCTATTAATGACGAATAAAAAGTAAACTATTTATGAGAAGTGCTTGATGGTAATCGTATCCGGATAGGAGAATTGGTATTCTAGTGCCACAAACCATGTGATCATGTAACACTTATCACGATCGTGACCATAATGCATCAATTGTGATTCACATGGTTGGGGCGTCCAACCATTGGGAGAGGAGCAGTAAAACTGCCTGTGTATCCCGCAATAGCTCGTTTGTATCCCAGAAGCCCACAGGCCTTAGCGGTGGGAATGCATCAAGCGTACTCATGCATTATTTATAGTTAACACTGCAGGTGAACAAGTCAATTGTCCAGCAGTATTATCTGTATATCCATGACATTTGTACCGGTCGGCCCGGTAATAAATAAATCGCCCATCCTGCTGAAAAAAGTATATGAATCGTTGTTCTTCAGGTACTCCCCTGCGTCAAAGCCGGCCCCTGCCGCTTTTGCAAGGGTTTGACCGTCCACAATTGCTCCTGCAGCGTCGGTCGGGCCATCAGTGCCGTCGGTGCCTGCCGAGAGAAAAGTAATTCCTGGGAGTCCTTTTATTCCCATTCCGAAAGCAAGGGCAAGTTCCATATTCCTTCCTCCCTTGCCGTTTCCTCTGACCGTAACAGTTGTTTCTCCTCCGGCGATAAGGCACGCCTTGTCTCCGGGCGCTAATGCTTTTTTGAAATCAATCGCTTTTTTTGCAAGTTCCCCGGCAACGATTGTCGCTTCGCCGCTCAATTCGGTAGAGATAACCGTTGCTCTATATCCCAGTAACTCCGCGGCCTTCCTGGCTGCATCCGTCGCAATTTTGTTGCTTCCAATAATGATATTACTGACCCTGTGAAAAACCGGATCGTCATCCTTCGGCGTTTCAGGCATAAGCCCACGTATACCTTTACCTATTATTTCCGCAACACTTGACGGCAATCTGTTTTCCAGCTTATATTTCAGGAAAACATTATTCGCCTCATTATAAGTTGTTTTGTCTGGCGCTGTAGGGCCAGATGCAATCATATCCAGTCTGTCTCCCATAACGTCGGAGAGTATCAGTGATATAATTGTTGCCGGTTGAGCTGTTTCTGCCAGCCTGCCTCCTTTTACTGCCGAAATGTGCTTTCTAACAGTGTTAAGCTCGTAAATATCGGCCCCAGCCTTAAGAAGCATGCCGGTGACTTCCTGTTTATCAGCCAGTGTGATGTTTTTGTAGGGCGCTACGAGAAGAGCAGATCCTCCTCCTGATATAAGGCAAATGACGAGGGTATTTTTGTCCGCCTCTTTGAGCACCCTTACAATTTCCTTAGCAGCTTTTAGTCCGTTTTCATCAGGTAGAGGATGTCCCGCTTCATAGGTTATAATTTTGCTATTTTTGTCCCCCCGTACTGAATGGCCATATTTCGTTACGATTATTCCGCCAGCCAGTACGTCTCCTAGATTGTCTTCGATTGCTTTTGACATGAGCGAAGCTGCTTTGCCGAAACCTATGAGGACAAGTTTCCTGAAATTACCGCTCTTGTATGCCCTGCGAATTGTATCCGAATACGAGGCCACTGCTTTATAAGGGTCTACTGCCAATAGCGATTTATTGAAAATCTCTCTAAGGATAATCCTGGGACCTTCCCCTGCCATTCTTATAAGTACCATGTTCAGAACCTGGGTACAAACAGCGGAATCGCATAAGGGCCTTCAGGTATAATGGCCACACGGCGATCGCCTTGTGCCTTCACGCTCTCCGTGATAGCGGCCAATGGCGATTCGATCACGGTGACCCCTGTAAGTGCTTTCTGGTTTTTCGTCAACCCCTCGGTGAAGAGAAAAATATTGCCCCTTTTCATGGCCTTTACCTGCATTTCCGTTTGCCATTCATCGATAGCCGCGTACTTTTTCTCGATGATTCCATGGAGGAACCTATCGGGTCCTTTGTCGGTGAGACACAGTTGCGCTTCAGCATAGTCAGGCGATCCCATTCCCTCCGAACATGCTGACACAATGATGAGGTCCCCGCCCGGCTCCAGGATTTCGAGAGCACCCACCATCCCCTTGACTGTCTGGTAATAAGTTTTATCCAGCGGGTAACCCGCAGAACTGGTCACGACAGTCTTGAATCTTGTTTTAAGGCGGATCTCCGCATAGGGCCGCACAAACGAAACGGCTTCTAGGTGACTCGCTACGATTTCGCCGAAATTGATAAAGGATATTTGGCGGTCTTCATTGATGACCGTATTGACGGCCAAACACCTTCCCACCATTTGCACTACCTCCATCTGTGCAGCGTGCAGCGGGTTGCCCTCGAGAATACAGTTCGCAGACTTGAAATCCTCCAGTACCCGCGCACAGTGGAACGAGCGTATCGTCTTTTCATGTGCAACGCCCGGGGCGACAATTTTTCGTCCGCCGGAGTAGCCGGCCATGAAATGGGGCTCCACCAGACCGATGACAATGCGAAGATCTGCCCGGACAAAGCGGCGGTCGAGTTTGATCTCAATACCGCCCGATGTAGTTCCTATGTATTCATGATCATCATCCCGCCTCGCAAAATGGTTGGCGACTGTAACGGTGTCGAGGACCCAGTCGCTTCCGACCAGTTCGCGAAGCTCATCCCCTTCATTCGGTCTATGGAGACCTGTTGCAACGAGTACTGTGATCGAATCGGGGGTCATCCCGGCCTCGATAAGCTCTTTTATCAGTTGAGGGAGAATATGGCCATTCGGTACGGGCCGGGTGATATCGCAGATGAGGATGCAGCAACTACGGCAGCCCTTTGCCTCTTCACGGAGCTTTTTGCTGTTAACCGGAGCCGCGAAGACAGCCTTGATGGCTCCCTCTGGGTTTTTGAGGACAGGCATGGCTTTCTTTTGGATCAGCGTAACGTCGATATCCCCTGGAAGATCAAGAGACAGTCCGGTTTTGCCATATTTCATATTAACATTCATTGCCCGGTCCTCCATTCACATTCCGAGGTATGCCTCTCTAACTTGATCGCTCTTCAGCAATTCCTGCCCTTTCCCCTCCATGACTATGCGGCCTGTCTGAAGAACACAAGCGCTGACGGAAATATCGAGGGCTTCATAGACATTCTGTTCAACAAGCAAAACAGTGACGCCCCGGGCATTAATCTCCCTGACAATCCTGAAAATGTCCGAGACCAATTTTGGTCCCAGTCCCAGCGAAGGCTCGTCCAGTATGAGCAGCGATGGGTTGGACATAAGTCCCCGTCCAATGGCTAGCTCCTGCTGCTCTCCGCCGCTGAATGTATCGGATCGCTGCTCCTGCCGTTCCTTCAATATAGGAAACAGATTGAAGACGCTTTGCAGATTCTTTTCGATGTCAGACTTGGACCGGACGGTATAGGCCCCTAGCATGAGATTGTCCAGAACAGACAGGCGGCCAAAGAGCTTCCTGCCCTCAGGAACCATGGAGATACCCTTTGTTACGATATCAAAAGGCTGGGTCTGATGAATGGGGGCATTCTTGAACAGAATTTCCCCTTTCCAGGGATGAATAAGACCCGCAATGGTTTTGACTATGGTGGATTTTCCGGCACCATTGGAACCGATAAGGCTGACTATCTCTCCTTCGTTGATTTTGAAAGAAATGTCCTGAACAGCCAGGAGTCCCTTATAGCCCACGGAAATATTATTTAAGGATAGCACCGTACTTTTCCCCCAGATATGCTTGAATGACTTCCCTGTCCGAGCTCACTTCTTTTGGTGTGCCTTCCATGATTTTTTTACCGCTGTTCAGGACTACGACTCGGTCAGATATCTGCATGACGGCCTCCATCACGTGCTCTACTATGACCAGGGTCATTCCTTTGTTTCTGATTTTCCTGAAGAGATCAATTATCTCCCGCAACTCGACTTTATTGAGTCCGGCCATAGATTCGTCAAGCATTAGCAATCGCGGCTGCGTGGCCAGCGCCATGGAGACCTCCAACCTCTTTTTATCCGCAATAGTCAGCTCCGTCCCAAGGAAATCCTTTTTCTCATAAAGACCCGTGAAAGCCAGTATCTCGACAGCTTTATCCATGGCGGGTTTGATCCGGCGATAACGCAACAGCCCACCCGTCGTAACGTTTTCAAGGACCGTCATTTCGCTGATCACCTCTACAATCTGAAAGGTGCGCGCGACTCCAAGGTTGCAGACCTTGTCGGGCCGCATGCGTGTTATTTCCTTGTCATAGAAGAAGACGTTGCCGCTGTCCGGCTTGTAGAAGCCGGTCACGCAATTGAACAGGGTAGATTTCCCGGCCCCGTTGGGACCAATAACGCTGACGATTTCCCCTTCCTCCACAGAAAAGTGGATATCGTTGTTTGCAGCCAGGCCGCCGAACCGCTTCGACAACCCCGCGACTTTCAAACAGATCGCCTTGTTCATTTCAGTTTCCTGCCTATCCTGGCAAAAAGTTTCCAGATTCCTTCGGGGTAGTACATGGAAATGAGAGTGATCAATAACCCGTATATAAGCATATCCATGCCTGTTCCCTGGTAACCGAGAGCGACACGCGTGTATTCTGATGTAGGTATCAATATAGCTGCGCCAACCACGGGCCCCATAATGCTCCCCGCCCCTCCAAGCATCGCGATGAGAACAATCTGGATAGACGTAGCGAGAAGCATGACGCTCCCGGGATCGATGTAAAGAATATATTGCGCGTAAAATGTACCAGCCATAGCGCTCAGGAAGGCGCTTATCATAATAGCCATGAGACGGTACAAAACGACATCAACACCTAGGGATTCCGCAATTTTATGGCTCTCCTTAATCGCGCGGAAATAGTAGCCCATTTTAGAGGTGGCTACGAAATAAGAAACGGCCAGAGAAACTAGAAGAAAGGCAAGCATGATATAGTAATAGGGCAGTTTCGAAGAGTTGAACAGGAAGTTTCCGAAGGACTCGTTCTTTATGGACAAAGAGAGGCCTTCTGCCGCACCCACTCTTTTCCAGTTGTTGAAGACAATCCTGACGATTTCAGCAAATGCGATACTGGCGATTGCAAAATAGTGGCCCCTCAGGTTGGAACATGGATACCCGATAGCTGAAGCCACCAAAGCAGCGGCACAGCCTCCTGCGACGAGTCCTATCCACGGGTTGACCCCGTAGGCGATAGATAAATAGGAAGAAGTATACGCGCCGATACCGAAAAAGGCCGCCTGCCCAAAAGAAAACATACCAGCATAGCCGCCCATGATGTTCCACGCAACTCCCAGCATGCCGAACATGAACACCAGGATCATTACATGAATATGAAAGGACTGGCGGAATACCAGGGGAAAGGCAATGAGCAGCAGGAGGATGGCAAATCCCGCAATAATCTGCCGAGCTGTAAAATTACGCATGCGCTACCACCCCATGAGGCCCTGTGGTCTTATCCAGATTGTTATGAGATAAATCATGAAAACAATGGCATACTTGTAGGACGGATCGAAGAAGAACCCGCCTAATGTCTGCGCCAACCCCACCAGGATTCCAGCGATAAATGCCCCTTCAATGCTGCCGAACCCGCCGAAGGCCACGACACAAAAGGCAATGGTCCCGAATAGACCTCCCACCTGAGGATAGATGTAGTAATAAGTAGATAAAAAGGCCCCCGCCACTCCGACGAGGGCCGCGCCGATTCCAAAAGAAAGCGAGTTGATGCGTTCCGTATTGATCCCCATGAGCAGGGCCGCTTCGCGATCCATCTCGGTCGCCGAAATAGCCTTGCCTGTTTTCGTCCTTTTCAGGAAAAAAAACATGCAAACAGAAGCTATTACGCTCCCGATGGAGGCTGCGACTTTGGGAACACTGAGTTCGATGCCGCCGATTTGCCACGTACCATGGAGCATTGTGGCTGGCAAAAGTCGGAAATCCGGGGTCCAGAAATAAACAGCAAGATTGGAGATAAAGATGCTCAAACCGAAGGTCACTACCAACTGAGCAAGAATGGGACCCTTCATCACCTTGCTCACAATGAAGCGGTAGATCAGCGTGCCCATGACAAACATGCCGACAAAACATATTGGAATCGAAAAAATGGGATCGATACCATACAGGGTAAAGAGCCAGAAGGAGGTGAACATACCGAGCATCAGGAATTCGCCGTGGGCGAAATTCACAATGTTCATGACGCCCCAAATAAGCGTCAGTCCGATGGCGACCAAGGAATACATCAGACCGATTAATAAACCATCGGCAAGTTGTTGAAGCAATTGATTAGGCATGGATCGATCCCCCCTGCTAATTTCTTTCTTTCCATCCTGGGAACGGCCAAACTACTGGCTTCGAAGCCGACTCAAAAGGCCAGATTGTTACGTATTCCTGATTTTGTATCTGAACAAGCATTCCCCTCGCGTAGATGTTCTGGTTTGTTTGCGGGTCGAACTTGATCCCTTTCCATGGGTAGATAGTCTGGTTGCCAGGAATGTCAGTCTCATGAAGAGCTTTAACAATAGCTTCCGGATCTGTGGACTTTGCCCGGTTTATAGCCTCGGCAAGGACAAATGGGGCCATGAAGCTCCGGGCGGCGTTCTCACTCATGTCTATACCGTATTTCTTTCTGAATAGGTCGTTGACCTTGGTCACGAGTGGTTTATTCTTGCCAAGATCGAGTGCAAAGGTCGACCGGACAATTATGTAGTTGCCATCAGCTTTTATCGCCGCCAAGTAACCCGGCTCAATATAACCCGCCATAGTCAGAATGCCTTTAGGTTGAAAGCCCATTTCCTTGAAGGTCTTGGTAAAGAGAATGGCATCTGTGATATACGAAGCATGCATCAGTATGTCCGGTTTGCTTACGATGAGCTTGCCCACCTCGCTGGTCACATCTGTTGCGTTGGCCGTGTATGCGATATCGGCTACCACATTATAACCAAATTCAGCGGCATATTTCTTGTAGGCCTTGCCAGCATTAGAGCCGAATTCTGTATTTTCGTAAAGCACGGCAACGTTATGAACTTTCTGCCCGGTCTTCTTTTCCAGGTCCTTCAGGAACTGAAACTGGTCCCGGGCAAAAATATCGTCGTGAGGGCTAACCCTGAAAAAGTATTTGTATCCCCTTTCCGTTAGTGTGGGAGAAGAAGAATCCGAGCAGACATATGGAATTCGCAACCTTTCGGTCATCTGACTAGCAGTTTTCGTCACAGCACTCTGGTAGGCCCCGATCATGGCAACTACCTTTTCCGAGGTAATCATCCTCTCAGTCTCGGACATCCCATTTTTAGGGTCCCCCTTGGTATCGGCATATACAATCTCTATTTTCGCACCTCCTAGGTTCGGTAGACCCTCACTTCTCGCCAAGGGGAGGTCAAGATCGTATTTCCCGTTAATAATATCTACCGCCAGATCGACGCCCCTCTTACAGTCCAGACCAGTTGATGCGATATTGCCGGTCAGGGGATAGACTGCGCCGATTTTGATGACATTCTGCTGTGATTGCGCGGAAATGGAAAACACCAAGATCAGCAACACCAATAATGTAACTGATAAAACTCTGACAAAATTTTTCGATCTCATCACGTTTTTCCTCCTACTCGTATTTTTACTCTTCCAAACCCGAAAAGTTTCTCTAGACCTTGGCAGAAGCAATTCAACTATCTCGGACAGCGAAGTACAAAGGTTTCCCAATGTCGTAAGGCGCCACATCAGTTAAAAAATAGCACAAAAATGACTTAAATACAATGGCAGGCATTCTTTGTCGATCAACCTTGCTCTCACCTGTCATTACCGCTTTACCTCAATACCGGCCATTTTTTCATAGTAGCGGACCAAGCTTCCATGGTCCGCATCGCCCAGACCGTCGACTTTTAGGGCCTGCATAATTTCCATTACAGAAGCGGTAAGCTGTAATGGCACTCCGATTGAGTGCGAGGTCTCCAGGACGTTGCTGAGATCTTTAATGTGCAGATCGATCCGAAACCCCGGATTGAACTTACGATCCATTATGAGCGGGGCTTTAGCATCCAGCACAGCGCTGCCGGCAAGTCCACCGCGGATTGCCTGATAGACGAGGTCCGGGTCTACACCGGCTTTAGCAGCCAGCACTAACGCCTCAGACATAGCAGCGATGTTAAGTGCAACTATGACTTGGTTGGCCAGTTTTGCGACATTGCCCGCTCCTGCACTTCCGACAAGCACAACGGAACTTGCCATGGCTTTCATAACAGGGTAACACTTATCAAAAATCTCTTTTTTGCCACCTACCATCACTGAAAGAGTGGCGTTGATGGCCTTAGGCTCTCCGCCGCTCACGGGTGCATCAAGCATATCTATGCCTTTTTCATCCAACCTGGCAGCTATTTCACGGCTCACCAGCGGAGCAATAGAACTCATATCTATGACAACAGAACCCTTCGCCGCGCCTTCGATAATACCAGCTTCTCCCAAAACCACCTCCCTCACGTGAGGAGAATTAGGCAGCATCGTGATGATGATCTCCGCCTGCTCCGCCACTTCCATTGGATTCGCCGCAGCGTTAGCCCCAGCAGCGACAAGATCACTCACCGCACCCTTGCTTCTATTGAAAACAACAAGCTGAAAGCCGGCTTTCAGCAAATTTTTGCTCATGGGTTTTCCCATTATTCCAAGGCCTATAAAACCGATTTTCATCTTTTTGTCCGCTCCTTAATGAAAATTGATTAACACGGATTAAAACAGAAGTTACGGCACCATCAGAGTTTGTAACCGAATTCTGTAATCCAAGCAAGTGAAGACTTGCTGTCAGGAATAGGCACATACTCAAGGCCGATGTGTCCCCGATACCCTGATGCATCGATTTCCTTTAAAATAAACTGATAGTTTATTTCCCCGGTACCGGGCTGATGCCGCCCGGGATTATCGGCTATCTGGATATGGCCGATTTTATCGATATGTTTGCGCAATGTGGCTGCCAGTTCACCCTCTTCTCTTTGAGCGTGGTAGACATCATACTGCACGAAAACATTCGGCATCCCCGCATCGTCAATAAGTTTAAGTATCTGCTCGGTCCGGTTGAGAAAAAAACTGGGGATATCGAAGTGATTAATCAGTTCAATCATCAATCGCAAACCCTTTTCGTGCAATATTTTTCCCGCATAGCGCACATTCTCAACCAGGGTTGACCATTGTTTGTCGTCATCATAACCACGTATTCTCTTACCGGCCAAACAATTCAGCCCGCCCACCCCGAGTTCAAGAGCATACTCTACTGCTGTTACAACTCCGGCACGGAATTCTTCGACTCGTTCCGGATTTGCGGCAATTCCCCGCTCACCTTCCTCCCATTTACCGGCGGGAAGATTAAACAAAACTTGTGTTAACCTGTTTTGCCTTAGTTGAGCTTTCAGTTCGACCGCTTCGAACTCATAAGGGAATAAATATTCGATGGCTGAAAAGCCTGCGTCCCGTGCTGATGCAAACCGCTCCATAAATGGGACTTCGGTAAAGAGCATCGTCAAATTCGCTGCAAACTTCGGCATTAGTTCCTCCTCTAGCAGTAATGCTCACTGTGACGATATAGCTGAGACACCTCCCTTATGGCAATTTAGAGGAAAGGGTGGGTAGGCGATATTTTTATGATAGCTGCAAAGATTAAATCTGCCTCGGGAAGCGAGAGAGTCCATGGCGCTACAAAGATTCCCTGCCTCAAGGTGTGGTTTTTGTCTTGCCGGACCCAGAGGTTCCGGCTAAAGCCTTTTGACGTCGTTTTCCGGATGAATACAAACTTCGTATTCTAACGATGGCCGATGCCTGCAAGGAGCCGGATATTGTCTTTTAACACCCGCAGCTTTCTGTCTCCTTCTCGCGAAAGATTTTGGCTTTATCGAGAATTATTTCAATAAAAGCACCAATATGAAATTTTGTCAAATACAAGGATGTGAAACTGTTCGCTTTATTACAGATAATTGCAGAAGTCGCTATGAATTCATAATTCTGGATTTTTTATTACACGTAGACTGGCGAATTCTGAACCAGTTCCAAAACCTTTGCCTTGTTGGCGCCTGCCTACTCGATGATGTAGTGCGCATTCGATTCTATATATATAGTCAGCATCGAAGAACATATCCTCGATGTCTTGGGCCGCTTCTATGTATCAGGTCTCGTCACGAAACATAAGAAATCCGACGAGCTTCTCTGCCGAGGCATTGATTCATCAGAAACCATTACCTATTATAGCAAAAATAAGGTAATATTAACCTTAGTAGCCGACTACTCCCCATATCTAAGCTAGTGGTTTCTGACAGCAGTGCCAGCAGCCTCTTTGGCAACAGAAATTCGGTTGCTAATCTTGGCAGCCGTTGTTACGTCTTTAACTTGCGAGCAGTTCTATCTCAGACTTACACTGAAGCTACGAAGCTTGTTTTTCTTCTCTTCAACTGCAAAACGCCATTTTTTGGATCGGTTCATGGCGGCAAGACGTTTCAGCGCTTCGCTCAGGCACGCATTATAATGATGGCGGCCAGCTTCAAACCGAATATCAAACGCCCGTATTTTTTTGGATTTGTTGTAAACTGAAACTCGTGGATAAAGGGAGGTGTTTTTTGTTTCTTCTTGACCATGCATATGTTTATTATAGCACATATATGAACATTTGTATAGCTTTCCTAACTCCTGCTTCCATCCCCATGGTTTCGGTAAGTGGAACGCCAAAATTTAATCAGTCAACAAAAACCCCCACTGGTTAGGACGAGGCCGTTCGTTACTTCTGGTCGAATGTGTCACCCCTAATGTTAAGTGTGGCCCGCAATATGGCCGAAGTCAACCACAGAAGGCTGTCAAAATGTTAAAAGCCGGATAATGTCTCGAATTCTCGAAATCAAAAAAGAAATTCTGAACAAGCCGTTCATACGATGGGCCACTTACGCAATAGCACCACTGGGAGTGCTTGCATTCTGGGGTGGCATGTTGATAGCGGCGCGGCAATATCCTTCAGAGTACGACTGGCGATACATGCCGGTATCCAATCTTCTTACTCCCGGCCGCAACCCCGTAGGCCATATGTGGGCGACGGGGGGTGTCGTACTATGTAGCTTTTGTGGGTTGTGCTGGGCGGTGGTATTGGCCCAGCGTTGGACTCATGAGGGTTCGGGAGGCCGACTAGGCGGAATCTGGGCTCTGCAGTTCGGAAACCTCTGTATGATATGTTCCGCCGTGATGCCCGAGTGGATGCTCCAGGTACATAACGGGCACGAAATCCTCGCAGTGCTGGCGTTTACCGGCTTGTGCATCGGGATGATCCGTCTGATGTTTCAAACTATTGAGCGGACCTTTCTGCGGCGGATGCGCAGATTCATCGGCCATGCACGGTTGTATTCAGCCATCTTGGCTAGCGCCGCAGTGTTCCCCATCTTGCTGGCGGGCTTGGCCCAGGCTTATGTCCAATATGTGCTCCCGGAACTCCATTGGGTAAACCTCTCATGGCGTGCCCTCGGAGTGCCCGTGTATTTAAGTTTCGCTTTTTGGGAATGGATCACGTGCGTCGTGCTCTCCGCATACATAGCAATCCTATCCCTAGCGACGCATTCAATCTACCCCACGCCTGACCACTCCCCATAGTTAAAACTAGGGGGTTCTGACGGCAATGCCGACAGTCTCTCTGGCAACAACACAAACATTGCCGGCCTCGATTGTCGTTGATTCGTTTTAAACGGGCGAGCTGCTCTGTCTCCAGTCTGCGCTTGTACTTACCTTCGTTGCTCGCGCGAGACCGAAGCTGGCCGGATGAATTCAACCTATCGCCGCTTCTTGCTGCACCCTCAACACCGCCCGTTCCAGCAGCAGGTTTGCACCCGGCCAGGCTACTAGAGCCTGGCGCGTGTTGAGGACATCGTTCGAAACGTACTTTGCGAGAAATGCGGAATACAGATCTCGCTATGCATCCACACCACATGCGCAAACGTGTTGCCGCTTTGAGAGGGGCTTCTTTTTAACTTCACCGCAGTGGCATGTCATTGAAAGTTTCGTGCTCCGGGTAGGGAATTCGATTATCTGGCCGCCAGCTTTTTCGGCTTTGCGGCGAAGCATCAAAATAAACATACCCGGAGCTCGTCTTGATACGCTTTTGCCAAATGTTCTTTGAAAGGCTTCGTACGAAAGTTTCTCAGTTTTGATGTTAGTCCCGAGCTTAAGAATCTCATTGGCAAGCTTTCCATGAGATCGTTTTCTCGTTGCAGCGAGGACCCGCTTAAGCTCGGCCAACACAGCTTAGAGCACGGTATTGAGCGGAGAAGACCCACTGCTTTTTGCCGGACTTGATTGTGCCGCTCTCCTTGTAGTTATCTGGATTAGTGGCTCTAAGACTTCTGTCTATCTTGCGCTGCACAACCCTGGTTTGTTTATACGGTACCTCGACTTCCGGGCAGAACTCAACGAGCCGGGCATCGGTATCGCCTACGATAGCGCCTGTGGATGGGCCGATGTCTAAACCAACAGTCTCGGTACCGATCTGGTTCTCTCGCTTGATCTTAGCCGTGCCCTTTAGAACGAGTTGGGCAAACCAGCGGGGGGTTCCGCCGATGGTCTTCTTGACTAGCCGGACGTATTTGACTTCATGGCTAAGCGTGTGAGCCTGGACACCGAGCTTGTCCTTGTGATCGAAGAGACAGCTGAGGCTCAGTCCAGACCATTCGACATGATCATTGCACCACCGTATCCCGGATGCATTGTTTTTGCCTTCAAGTGACGACATCCAGCCACGGCGCTTGAACCGGGGCTTGCCATGTTTGCCAAACTCGTAGTCGGTTACGGCATTGTATGCCCTGGTCGCTAATTTTTGGGCAGTCAGGCTATCGATATGGTCGCCGATCCAGCAAGAGTTGCAAAGAACGCCGACGTACTCATGGAGGCTATATTCGGTATGGTTGGTTTGGTTTCTGGCTTCTTTAAACATTTTGGTGCGCAGCTTGCTTTTCTTCTTTCTAATCGCAGTGCACCAGTATTCAGACCGACACATTGCAGCAAGACGTTTCAGCGTTTCGCCAAGGCAGGCATTATACAGATGGCGGCCAGCCTCAAGCCGAATATCAAGCATTCAGTTGCCTTTGCGGATAGTTACGAGTTGAAACTCATGGATGAAAGAGGGGGTTTTAGATTTTATTACGTGGCATTGTTATGTTAATATACCATATAGATGAACATTTGTCTAGCAAATGTCGAGACGTTAAGTCCCCGCATTCATCCCCATGGTTAAAACCATGGGCTTTCTGCGAATGATTTGGTAAAGCCGGAGAAGGAATATATGAGAGTTTTGTAATGAAATCCTGTCATCAACATCTGTAAGGCTTACAAACCGTTCGGCTCCGCTAACGTCGCATTTCCAATAAAAAAATGGAGAACAACAGTGAATGGGATCCTCAAAATCGCGTTTAAGCTGTTAGTAAATGACAAGGGTAAATTTGCTGCTTTGCTCGTCGGCATAACATTCGCGGTCTTTTTGATAGTCATGATGACGTCTATGTTCGCTGGCATCCTGTACCACGCATCCGCTACTGTCATCAATGTAGGCGCCAAGATCTGGGTGATGGACCCGGCGGTTACTACCCCAGCGAACGTCATCCCAATGCCGGCATATATATTGGACGCAGTACGGAGTATTAGTGGCGTTAAATACGCAGTACCACTATATTCCGGCGGAGCGCTCGTGAAGCTTCGCAATGGCTTCTATCAAGGGGTGACGGTTCTCGGACTGGACGACTCCAGCCTGTTTGGCAGGCCTGCGCTCATCGAAGGGAATATCAACGATATCTACGCAGAAAATGCTTTTATTGTGGTTAAGGATTCGGAATATCCCAAGCTCGGGAATCCTCGCGTAGGTACTGAATTTGAGTTAAACGATCACCGGGGAGTTATTGTCGGCATTGCAAACGTCACTGCCAGCGCCTTGTTCGGATTACCGACCCTCTACACAACATATACCAGGGCTATCAGCTATATACCCTCCACGAGGTTTACCGCTGCATTTCTGCTAGTTGAACCGAAGAACAACGATGATGTGCCGTACATCAAGAAACAGGTAGCTCAGCTTGGATACCTAGCGCTGACGAAAGATGAGTTTATAAACAAGACCTCCGCTTTTTATAAATATCGGACGGGTGTGGGCACCAATGTACTCATCATGACGATAATAAGTTTCATCGTGGGCCTATCGATTTCAGGCCAGACTTTTTATACCTTCATCCTGGAGAATCTGGAAAAATTCGGCGCTTTAAAAGCGATTGGAGCAAAGGCGAGGGAACTAGTCTTTATGATCCTGTTCCAGGCGACATTTACGGCTCTTACCGGCTACGGTCTGGGTATCGGACTCGCCTCCCTCTTGATCACTTTCGCCAAACTCAGGTTACCTAGTTACGCAGCCAAAATAACATATGCAAATCTCGGTTTCGCTTTTATCATGGTTGTAATTATTGCAGGTATTTCAAGTTATATCGGTGTTAGAAAAGTGCTCAAGATTGAGCCATTCGACATTTTTAGGGGTTAATATTACCAAAATTTAAGTGAAAGCTAACGAACTGAGAAAATGGTTCAGATAAGGAGAAAACAATAATATATGCCAGTATTATAGAAATATTTGAACGCATAGTTTCGCATTATTTTTGATAGCCTAGTTCGCCGTGATGAATAGACTATTATTTAGCTCCCCCTTGGCAGGTGGGATTAAACGCCGTTATTCTATCCCTGCTTATTCATTTTTTATATTTCTAAAAGCATCAAGAAACTTCACAATTTTCCCGATTCGGTGGTTCAGTTTTTCCACCTTGCGGGTATTTATGATACCTGAATCTTGCATCAAAACGTAGTTCCCCCGACTCGTCGGGTTTGTTTTGATTCCCGCATCTTCCGCTTACCCTTCGACAGCTTTCATTTCATCTTAACTGCCGCATTCCTCATCGCATAAGGCAGAAAAGCACAATTCCAAGCTTCTCAGCCTATATTGTGCAAGAAATTTCTTGCACAATTGCATCATGAAGAATTTTCAGCGGGTTGCAGCCTCATAACCTCCATGTGCCGGCATTGCCACTGACCGCCATCAAGCCACGGGCGCACCTGATTGCGTAGCTGATCAAGATGCTCCATGAAGCTAAAGAGTCCTGCTACCCTGTTGTCGTGTTCGGAGTACCGCGCCTTCGTCGTATTGCCGCTCATGACCAGCTTTGTCGCGATCATGAGCAGCTTCAACCGAGCGATTTTGATGGTGTTGTCCTGAATGCCGCTCAAGGCGGTGACTGCCGCGTTATCTTGAGTGCGTTTCTGCTTCTCGCTGAATTCTGCGAGCATCTTGAACGATCTCCAACTGTTGTAGGCCAAAAGAACGATCTGAAAATATGCGTAGTTGTTCATGAACCGACGCGTGGGAATAGCCGACAGTCCCTCTCGCTTTACTTCGCCGATCTGGTTCTCGCAATCTGCCCGCTTGTCATACTCGCTGATAGCCTGATGAGACTTGCCTGGATGATTGGTGACAAATTGCCGATACGTAAAACCACCGTCTTCCAAAAGCTCAAGCTGCGTGTCTCCCTTGCCTGATTTCTTTCCCGGAATACGCATTGAGACGAAACGGCGTTCTCCCGGCCATCCCGTCGGTTTATACCAGCACTCATTGTATTCTACGCTATCGATTTTGTGCACCTTGTACCACATCTTGGAATCAAAGGGCGGCTTGCATCCTTTATTGCCGAAGATGTACATGTGCCTTTCGTCTTCCGCAGCTTTAACCGCATCCCAACTGATGAACTCGCCGTCACCTCGAAGAATCACCTTTTTGACACAAGCAGGAAGGTATTTCTTGATGCTCTTGATCACCTCCGCGACTTCTTTGCCAGAGATGGTCGCGCCCTTGCGAAGCTTTCCGACAAGATACTCTCGCGTCTCCTCAATGAAACCCAGGACAGGACGAAATCCCTTTTTTCCCCGGTACCGGGTATTGTGTCCCTTGCGGCCGCCTTCCTGATCGCCAAAGATGGTCTCAACTGTCGTATCAAGATTAACATGGATGACGCTGTAGCTGATCTCGCACAATTTCCAGACCCGTTCTCGTAGCGCCGCCATCACCAAAAGCAGCGACTTCCCTTGATTGATGCCCAAGGACGCAACGTATCGCCAGTAAGTCGTCACGTGCGGCAACTTGGACACGCCGAACAGGGCGCACACCATTGGATCCGTTTGTATGTATTGAAAATGCCACAGCCGCGTGAATCCAATGAAAAGCAACACCAGAATCCCATACACTGCTTTATAATGTCCCTGGTCCGGCGTGCGGCCTGGTGGCTGATAAAATCCCTCGAAAACCTCCTGGAACTTTACCGCGTCCATGAACTTCTCTAACGCCAGCAGTCCGCCGAAGGGTGAAAGCCGTTCACTGCAATACTCGTAGCGCGTATTAGGGCTGATTTTAGCGGGTTCCGAATGGCCTTCATTTTGACCTTGATTCATGCCGTTTTTCGCGCTATGCTTCTTTTGTCGTTTAACCATATGGGTTACCTCCTGATATCATGGGTTGTTCGCGAGATAACCGCATTAT
Source organism: Nitrospirota bacterium (assembly GCA_963845065.1). Lineage (GTDB taxonomy): Bacteria > Nitrospirota > UBA9217 > UBA9217 > UBA9217 > JAJYKN01. Next base: position 622,727 of record CAWJQQ010000009.1, on the reverse strand, counting down.
ATCAGTGTAACCTGTATGGTTTTATCTTTTTCACTCCATCAGCGTGCAGGATTCAGGTGATATCACCAGTATTTTTGACTGTTTCAACTGGCTACAATTTTGAACTGGTAGGTGGTAACGAGATAGACATAATTATTGAAGCCGTTAGGATCCTCGTTGATGTTCACAGTCCGGGAAATTTGCTTTGTTGTTATCTCAATATATCTAAACGTATGTGGAACGCCAAAATTTAATCAGCCAACAAAAGCCCAACCGGTTATGCCAGGGCAGCTCGTTACTTCTGGACGGAACGAATCATCCCTGACATTGAGTGTGGCTTGCAATATGGCCAAAGGCAGCTACAGAAGGCTATCAAAATGGAAAAACCACGATAATGGCACCAGTTCTCGAAGTCAAAAAAGAAATTCCGGACAAGTCGCTTTTGCGATGGGCCTCTTGTGCAATGGCACCGCTCGGAGTGCTCGCATTCTGGGGCGGCATGTTGATGGCGGCGCGGCGATATCCTTCAGGGTACGACTGGCGATACATGCCAGTATCCCATCTGCTCACTCCCGGCCGCGACCCCGGTGGCCATCTTTGGGCGACAGGGGGCGTCGTGCTATGTAGCCTTTGCGGATTGTGCTGGGCGACGATATTGGCACGGCGTTGGAATCTTGCGGGTGTGGAAGGCCGTCCAAGCGGAATCAGGGCTATGCAGTTGGGAAACATCTGCTTGATGTGTTCCGCTGTACTGCCCGAGTGGCTGCTCCGGGTACATAAAGGGCATGAAATCTTCGCAGTATTGGCGTTTGCCGGCTTGTGCATCGGGATGATCCGTCTGATGTTCCAGACTATTAAGCTAACGTTTCTGCGACGGATGCGCAGATCCATCGGCCATGCACGGTTATATGCAGCCATTTTGGCTAGCGCCGCGGTGTTCCCGATCTTGCTGGCCGGCTTCACCCAGGCGTATGTCCATTATGTGCTACCGGAACTCCATTGGGTAAGCCTCTCGCCCGTATATTTAAGTTTTGCCTTTTGGGAATGGGTTACGTGTGTTGTGCTCTCCGCATATGTAGCAGTTCTATCCCTAGCGATACATTCGGTCTACCCCACACGGAAAGCCGGAGAAGAAACTTAGGCGACACTCCAACAATTGTTGCCTCGGCCAAAAATGGACCACCACTTGTTTACCAAACTATCCGCAGAAAGCCCCTGGTTTTAACCATGGGGATGAATGCGGGAACTTTGTTTTCCGGCAATTAGAAGACAAATGTACATCTATGTGGTATATTTAAACAACCAATGCCGAATAAACCTAAAACCCCATCTTTTACCCACGAGTTTCAACTCGTAGCGACTCCAAAGGACAATCGAATGCTCGATGCCCGGCTCGAAGCTGGCCGTTATCTGTACAATGCCTGCCTTGGTGAAGCGATGAAGCGTCTTACTGCCATGCGGCGATCAGAAAAATGGCTCGTGGCGATCACGAAGAAGAAAAGCAAGCTTCGCACCAAGATGTTTAAGACAGCCAGAACCCAGGCTGAATATACTGAATACCACCTTCATAACTACGTCGGTATCCTCCGCAATTCCTGCTGGATCAGTGAGCATATTGACAGCCTGACCGCCCAGAAGATAGCATCTCGAGCATATAGCGCCGTCGCTGACTACGAGTTTGGGAAGCATGGCAAACCACGTTTCAAGCGCCATGGCTGGATGTCGTCCCTTGAAGGTAAAAACAACAAATCTGGTATTCGGTGGTGCGATGACCATGTGGAGTGGACTGGCCTTCGTCTCAACTGTGTCTTCGACAAGAAAGACAAGTTTGGTGTTCAGGCTCATGCACTTAGCCATGATGTCAAGTACGTTCGTCTGGTCAAGAAAACTATCCGCGGCAATCCCCGCTGGTTTGCCCAACTTGTGCTTAAAGGCACGGCCAAGATCAAGCGTGAGAACCAGATTGGCACCGAAACCGTTGGCCTTGACATTGGCCCGTCGACAGTTGCCATCGTTGGTGATACCGATGCGTTACTACTCGAATTTTGCCCTGAAGTCGAGATACCGTTTAAACGTATCAAGACCGTCCAGCGCAAAATGGCCAGAAGCCGTCGTGCTACCAGCCCGGGCAACTACAACGGAGACAAAACCATCAAAACGGGTAAAAAGCAGTGGGTCTTTTCTGTTCAATACCGTATTCTTAAAGCTAATCTCGCCGAACTTCAAAGAATCCTTGCTGAAACCAGAAAACGGTCTCATGGCAAGCTCGTGAACAAAGTCCTCACTCTCGGTACCGACATCAAAACCGAGAAACTGTCGTACAAAGCATTTCAGAAACTCTATGGTAAAAGTATTTCGCGACGAGCTCCGGGGATGTTTATGTCGATGCTTCACCACAAAGCCGAAAACGCTGGCGGTAAAGTAACCGAGTTTTCTACCCGGAGCACAAAGCTTTCCCAGACATGCCATTGCGGAATAGTAGCCAAAAAATCATTGTCCCAAAGATGGCATGCCTGCAACTGCGGGGTAAGCACCCAGCGTGATCTCTATTCCGCATTCCTTGCAAAGCATGTTTCTAACGATGTCCTCGACACGCGTCAGGCTGCCAAAGCCTGGCCGGGTGCAAACCTGCTCCTGGAACGGGCGGTGTTGGGGGTGCAGCATGAAGCGGCAAAGGGTCGAATTCATCCAACCAGCTTCGGTATCAAGCAAGAGAACACCACGAACCGGAGACAGAGCTGCTCGTCCGTTAAAGGCGGATCAACGACAGTCGAGGCCGACAACGTTCGTATTGTTGCCGGAGAGCCTGTCGGTACAGCCGCTAGAACCCCCTGGCTTTAAACATGGGGAGTGGTCAGGGACCCACTTACCGGTTTTTGATTGAGTGACAAAGTACCATTTCATGGGCCCACATCTCCTGTAAATCTATCTTTTCTCTTTTTCCCATCTGGCGCACAATGACAGTCCATGGTATTCCGCAATAATGTTATGGAGGAATCATGAACAAAATCTACGAGTGCTGCGAAAAGAGTTTCACCCCTCTCCTCATCGTAAGAACCAGCGACATTGCCAAAAGCGTGCGTGTCAGAAGGCCAGAAAGGATAGCTGGCAGAAGATGAAGCACGCATCTGATAACGACTACCGATATAACCATGCCAAAGCCCAGAATACATAGTGTGGGAAACACCTAAGATACTGGAAAGAGTATCGCGCGAGGAATTCCGCGTACCGGGCTTAATCGCCAGACAGCATGAGTAACGTCTGGATAGCAAATTACAGATCCAATACCGTCACTCTTTTTAAAGGCGCTTCAACACCAGCGTTCTACCATATGCCGGTCCCGTATTGCCATAATGATGTTTATACTCCCCTAGGTTGGGATTGGAATTGGCCCAGGAGCTTAAGGGTTTCTGGGGTTTTTTTCTTATTATATACTTAAACTTCGTTTGCGTCGTAACGCCTATCATTTCACGAAATTACCATTAAATTGACTCTTGGGAACCGATAGATTGCAGAGGACTTACAGTGAGACCGGCCCCGCGCCCGAAGGCCTCGCCTATTCATTAATCTATATGCCATCTCTGGAATTTTTGCTGGTCATTCTATCCAGATTTGCTCTTCGTATGTGGGTAGTTATACTTTAGCAACGGGGCTCATGCAAAAGATACATAATTTTTGTACAATCATATTGTGCATGGATCTGCTCTTAGCTGAAGGCTTCAATTAAGGTATAATTACAAAAAATATTTTCCATTAAAGTGCTTAAGCTATCGGTTTCTTTTTTAGCTAAAATCCCCCCTTTATTCACTGACCTTTGACTTGAGGATATTAATATAAGATCTCGAAATCACCCTTATTTACCTCGAATTAATCCATCCAGTGACAAATACATCCAGTGCCGTTGACATCTCCCTGAATCAGGCTTATATTTATAATAATATATAGCGGCAATCATTCTGATTATCGGACGCAAATGCTTTTTAGGAGTATTTACCGGATCTTAATCAATAAAGTGGCAGGCGTCGAGTCCGACCTTGACCCGGCGTTTAAATATACTTGCGAATCATAGTCCAATCATCACTCTATGCGACTAAAGTGCTAATACCGGAGAGGCTGGAATCAGGCTCGCAAACTACGCTGGTCTCGCTGGGTCCCCTAAATCAAGAGCAGTTTGTTTACAATCTAAGTCAACTCAAAGGAGGAGCACCAATATGTCTAAAAAATTCATCTTGATCATTGCCATGCTCTGCGCCACGTTGCTTGGAGTAAGCCCGGTTCGAGCGCAACAGTCTGAGCCACCATATGCTCTCGATATCATACCGGAAAAGATGCCCGCCGACATCCCTTACGGAACGCCAATTGTGCTCGAACGTGCTGAGGCGGTCATCGCCGCTGCCGTGGCCGAGGCGAGGAGGCATGATTGGAAGTTGAACGTTACCGTAGTGGACTCCGGCGGTAATCTCGTCGCCTTCCAACGCATGGATGGGGCGCAACTTGCCTCGATCGAGATTTCACAGCACAAGGCACGCACTGCGGTAAATTTCCGTCGCGAAACAAAAGTATTCGAGAAAGCGATTCAGCTCAATAATTTTAACTACATACTAACCCTTGATGGGGTCATCGCTTCACGCGGCGGTATACCGCTCGTAGAGGGGGGCAGGATAATCGGTGCAATTGGGTGTTCTGGAGGGCAAGGTTCTCAGGACGAGGTGGCCTGTAAAGCAGGCGCTGCACTCATCAAGTAAACCTCCTCGGAGAGGACTCAGGATCCGCGCCAAAGTGCATGGTTGTCTCTCCACCAACCTGTCTCTCAACCGGCCTGCGTAGAAAATCGCGCAGACCGGCCAGCTCATTTTAATATGCGGTTTACAATCCATATTTGATAATGATCGTACTAGCTATAATGGAACCTTAACAAATCACCACATCAAGAAAGTTGTATGTAAGGTAGCGAATATGTCCTGCTTCCATTGAAGTTGTAAATAACTGCAACTTATATACTTTCAATCGGGATTCCGCGGCATTTACCATTAAATACCCATTCGACATCATCGGATCACCAATTTACAATATTTTATGCCTTAATACATTAGCTCAAAGTTAGTTCTTCTTTCTCCCGAGTAACATAATATACTCGATCTTAAATAAGTGTAATTAAACCTTTTATCAGCACAACTGTCTAACATCTGTAATAAATAGTGGTCATAGTATTCTCTTGGAGGTAAGGAATAAGTGAGGAATTGGAATATATGCCCGAGGGGAGATGATGAAGTCCTCTGAACACGATAATATCGTATCACTACTGGAATAATGGTCCCGTTAACATTCACATACTGCTGATATGCAATATCATACCGACGTTTCGTCTCTCCCGTCCCCAACCCTAACACGAGTTGGCACCTGAGGCCCTATGGAAGAGAAACACTCTTGCGACACTAATCGCTATACCGGCGCCTGCGTTAACTGAAGCGGCCCTAATGGCCGTTCCAAGGCCTGATCCGAATCAAAATTGCCTATTACCAACTTTTTCGCCTTGTTGCACCATAGAATAGCATCTTTCTTAATAATTAAGTATATTAAACTCATGGAAACGAGCAGTTTGACTGAAGGCAGCAAAGTTATAAACCGGAGAGAGAATCATGTTTGATACTATACAGAAAATCATACCGCGAAAAGTAGGGATCATTATCCTGGTATCTGTGCTACTCGCCGTGATGGCAGCCGGCGGCTGGTTGTTCCGGTCCAAAGGAGACAGGGTGCCGATATTCCAAACCGCGCCAGTGAAACGGGGCGACTTAGTGCCCACGATCAGCGCTACAGGCACGGTGGAGCCGGAGCAAGTAGTCGACGTGGGCGCTCAGGTTGCTGGGATCATTATGGCTTTCGGCAAAGACAAGTTTGGGAAGACCATTGACTATGGTTCGGTTGTAGAGAAGGGCACAGTACTTGCGAAAATTGATGATTCACTCTACGCTGCCGCCCTGGAAACTGCTAAGGCCCAATTACGGCAGAACGAGGCCAACGAGATCAGTGCTGAGGCCAACGTGCTCCAGATGAAAGCGAAGCTGGTGGACGCCCAAAATGACTGGAATCGAGCGCAGAAGCTTGGACCGTCCGATGCGTTGGCGCAGACCGTTTATGACCAGTACCAAGCCACCTACGAGGTCGCCAAGGCCAACGTAGCGGTGTCTTTGGCTGCAGTGGAGCAAGCGAAAGCAGCCATCGCGCAGGCGAAGGCCAGTCTCACCAGCGCCACTACCAATCTTGATTACTGTACCATCAAGTCTCCGGTTAAAGGTGTGATTGTTGACCGGCAAGTCACACTCGGCCAGACTGTGGTTTCCAGTCTAAGCGCACCGACTTTGTTCCTCATTGCGACGGACCTCAAGCGCATTCAGGTTTGGGTGTCGGTCAACGAAGCCGACATAGGCAGCATTTCTAAAGACCAGATAGTCACGTTTACTGTGGATGCTTATCCCGACCAGATATTCGAAGGGCGCGTAAATAAAGTGCGGCTCAACGCAACGATGGTACAGAATGTCGTCACTTACACCGTTGAGGTGAACACACCCAACGACAGCGGCAAGCTATTGCCCTACCTGTCAGCCAACGTGCAATTCAAAACCGGACACTTGCAGGGCGTGTTGCTGGTCCCAAATGCGGCAATACGTTGGTCACCACGGCCCAATCAGATCGCACCAATGCCCCAGCAAGCCTCTCACTCCTTTCATGGGGGTTCCTCGAACAGCGAAAGCGGCGGGCCTGGCACCGTTGGCGCGGTGAACACGAATGGAATCAAAGGAATCGTCTGGGTCGAGCAAGGCAAGTTCGTCCGTCCTGTCGACGTGAACGTTGGATTGACGGACGGCACGGTGACAGAAGTCGAAGGCAACGACTTGATCGAAGGAATGCGCGTCGTCGTTGGCGAACACACGCGGGAAGCCATAAAGGGCCCAAGCGAAGAACGAAGTCCATTCACGCCTCAAAATCCGTTCAGACACCAAGGGGGCGGGCAGCCCCAGGGCCAACCAGGGCCGGGCGGTCAAAGAGGTCCTGGTGTGGGACGCTAACGTTTGTGGAGGAGTGACCCTCTCATGGATTTGATCGAATTGCGAGATGTCCACAAGACCTACTTTCTCGGCGAGGTGGAACTCCCCGTGCTCCTGGGTGTTTCTTTGAACATCGCGCGCGGGGAATTCGTGTCATTGATGGGAGTTAGCGGCTCCGGAAAAAGCACGTTGATGAATATCCTCGGTTGCCTGGATGGCCCGACTTCGGGCGAGTACTGGCTGGACGGCCGCGAAATTTCCCGGCTTACAGCCAAGGAGCAGGCCAGGTTGAGAAATCGGATGATCGGATTTGTGTTTCAATCCTTCAACCTGTTGCCTCGCACAACGGCGTTGGAGAACGTCCGAATGCCGCTAACCTATAACCGAGAGAACCTCAGCGAGCATCAAATGAACCAGCGAGCGGCCGAGTTGCTCGAAAAATTTGGTTTGGCTGATCGCGCCGACCATCAGCCCTCTCAACTTTCCGGCGGCCAACAGCAGCGCGTCGCAATCGCCCGGTCGCTGGTTAACAACCCGCAGGTGCTCCTCGCGGATGAGCCGACTGGAAACCTTGACTCGCGCACCAGCGCGGAACTCCTCCAGATGCTTCAACAGCTCAACCGCTCCGAGAATCTCACCATCATCCTAGTCACCCACGATCCCGGCGTAGCGCAACACGCCAAGCGTATCATATATATCAAGGATGGTCTCATCGAAAAAGAGGCCTCTCAACTTAAACCCGGAGGCGCCACATGAGATCGTACATCACCCTTAAAACGGCATTAGGCGCACTCCGTCGCAATGTTATGCGCACTGTGCTCACTACTCTGGGCATTATTATCGGCGTCGCATCGGTAATCACGATGATGGACATTGGACACGGTTCGTCAATCGCCATCCAAAAAACCATGATCAGCATCGGCGCCAACACTCTCGTCATTCTACCCGGTGCCCTTTCCAATGCCGGCATTAACTATGGCGCAGGCAGTATGATGACGTTGAGTCCTCAGGATGCGGATGCAATCGTCAAAGAGTCCCCTGCCATCGAAAGTGTAGCGCCGATCGTGCGTGCGCGCACGCAAGTGGTGTACGGCAACCGCAACTGGGTGCCAACATATGTCTACGGTACCACCCCTGCCTTTCTACGGGTACGTGATTGGACCGATCTCAACGAGGGTGAAGCTTTCACCGATCATGACGTCCGCAACGCCAGCAAAGTGTGTATCGTCGGCCAGACCATTGTAGACCAATTATTTGACGGACAGTCTCCCGTCGGTAAAGTGGTCCGCATCCGGAACGTGGACTTTAAGGTTCTCGGGGTGTTAAAGAAAAAAGGCGCGAACCTGATGGGTTTGGACCAGGACGATATCCTATTGGCGCCATGGACAACGATAAAATATCGCGTGGTCGCTTCCTCGCTTACCAGCGGCAACCAGAGCGCCACGAACACTTCTAGCACTGCCGAAGTCAATAGCATCAACCAACTCTATCCGGAAATCCAGCAAAATCTCTACCCGGTTCCATCATCCAGTGAGACAGCTGATGCGCCCCTACCGATCCGGTTCACCACTGTAGACCAGATCCTGACCGCCGCGCGGTCAAGCAGCGATATTCCCGCTGCCATTCAGCAGATGACCATGTTGCTTCGCGAACGGCATCACCTTAGCGACACCGCCCCTAATGATTTCACAATTCGGGATATGACTGAGATTACAAAGGCGATGAGTTCTACGACAGAGCTGATAACCAAATTGCTATTGTATGTGGCGATGATCTCGCTGGTGGTCGGCGGCATCGGCATCATGAACATCATGCTGGTTTCTGTCACCGAACGGACGCGCGAGATTGGCCTACGTATGGCGGTGGGTGCCGACCCAGGCGATATCCTGCGCCAGTTTTTGACCGAGGCCGTCATACTGTGCCTGCTCGGAGGGGCTATCGGCATCTTGACGGGCCGCAGCTGTTCGTATATTGTATCGGCGGTATTGCACTGGCCAACGGCAGCTTCGATGGGTGCGATCGTGGCTGCTGTAGTTGTGTCGGCCACCGTAGGGGTTATATTCGGTTTCTATCCGGCATGGAAGGCATCGCGTCTAAATCCCATCGAGGCGCTTCGGTACGAGTGAGGTAGGGATAATGTATGTGAATGAACAATGGCGCTCTTTTTCGGTCGCGCTGGTGGTAATTGCTTTATGCGCATCGGCACTTGGCGGGTGTATGGTTGGCCCAAATTTCCATCCGCCGCAGCCGACCACAGTCCCCAATGCGTGGGTCGGCGTGGAAAAGACGCCGACTGAACCATCCATTGCTACCACGGCGCAACTGGAACTTACCCAGTGGTGGAGGCAGTTCGACGATCCGATATTGAATACGCTGGTCGATGACGCACTAAAAGCAAACCTAGACCTGCGAATCGCCGAGACGCGCTTGCGAGAAGCCCGTGCCACGCGGGGCGTGGTCGCTGGAGGTCTGTGGCCTTCAGTTACCGCCTCTGGCGATTACCAGAAATATCACACGGCAGGAGTCATACCGGGCAATCAAGCACTTAATCTTTATCAAGCTGGTTTCGACGCCGTATGGGAAATTGATCTTTTCGGCGGTCAACGCCGCAACGTCGAATCGGCTGACGCCAACATCCAAGCTGCGATCGAAAACATCCGCGACGCACAGGTCAGCCTCATTGCAGAAGTGGCGCTCAACTACATCCAACTCCGCGGTTACCAGCAGGAGATCGTGATTGCGCAAAACAATCTGAAATCTCAGGAGCACACCGCCGATATTGTTCATAGAAACTTTAAAGTGGGTTTCAACAGCGCGCTCGACGTTGCTAACGCTGACTCTGATGTCGCGACAACCGAGTCTCAAATCCCGGTCTTTGAAACAGAAGCGAGGCAAGCTATTTACGCATTGAGTGTGCTGTTGGCCCGGCCACCGGGAGATTTGTTGGAGCAATTATCTCCGACGGCCAACCTGCCCAAAGTGCCTATGCAAGTGCCCGCGGGTTTGCCTTCGGACTTGCTACGACGTCGGCCGGACATTCGCGCGGCTGAGGCACAATTGCATGCAGCTACCGCCCAAATCGGCGTCGCTACTGCTGAATACTTTCCGACGTTCTCACTCACCGGTACGCTGAACTGGAGTAGCAGCCTTCTGCGCACGTTGTGGACCAATGCCAGCCGCTCATTCGCCGCGGGTGCATCGGCGACTTGGCCACTTTTTCAAGGCGGCGCGATTGTGTCTAACGTACGTTTACAGGAGGCGTTGCGTGATGAGTCATTCATTACATACCAGCAAACAGTCTTGTCAGCGTTTCAGGATGTTGAGAATTCGCTGATTGCCTTTGCCAAGGAACAACAGCACCGTAAATTACTGAACGACGCCGTTGTAGCCAACCGCAAGGCTGTGGACTTGTCATCACAGCTTTACATCGCGGGCCTAACTGATTTTCTCAACGTGGAAATTGCGCAACGGACTCTTTACTCCTCCGAGGACGCGTTGGTGCAGAGCGAGACGAGCATCGTTAGTGATCTCATCTCACTCTATAAAGCCTTGGGTGGCGGTTGGGAATCCCTGTCTATGATATCCACTCTGGGGAATGTTGCTGCTGAGTCACAACGAAATAGCCAGTAATGCTGTTCAAATCCCGCTACAGAATACTGCTGAGCATTCCGCGTTGTGCTCCGTCATTTGAGGGTCTAGGTCTGACATATTCTTTCCGTTATGAGATTGACGGAAGGCGCAAAGTTATAAACTGAGAGAGAATCATGCTGAAGATCATGCAGAAAATCATGTCGCGACGAGTTGGGATCATAATCCTGGCAACCGTGTTGCTCGCCTTGATGGTCGCCGGCGGCTGGTTGTTCCGGTCCAAAGGGAACAGGGAGCCGACATTCCAAACCGCGCCGGTGAAACGGGGCGATTTAGTGCCCACGATCAGCGCGACAGGCACGGTGGAGCCGGAGCAAGTAGTCGACGTGGGTGCTCAGGTTGCTGGGATCATTGTGGCCTTTGGCAAGGATAAGTTTGGGAAAAAAATTGACTATGGTTCGGTTGTAGAGAAGGGCACAGTACTTGCGAAAATTGATGATTCGCTTTATGTTGCCGCTCTGGAAACTGCCAAGGCCCAATTACAGAAGGCCGAGGCCAATAAAATCAGCGCCGATGCCAACGTGCTCCAGATGAAAGCGATGCTGCTGAAAGCCAAAGCGGACTGGGATCGAGCGCAGAAGCTCGGTCCATCCGACGCGTTGGCGCAGACCGTCTATGACCAGTACCAAGCCACTTACGAGGTCGCCAAGGCCAATCTGGCGGCGGCGGAAGCTTCAGTGGATCAAGCGATAGCAGCCATCGATCAGGCAAAGGCAGGCCTCACCAGCGCATCGGCTAATCTCGATTACTGTACTATAAAGTCTCCGGTTAAAGGCATAATTGTTGACCGGCGAGTTAATATCGGCCAGACCATGGTATCCAGCCTCAGCGCTCCGAGTCTGTTCCTCATTGCAACAGACCTCAAGCGCATTCAGGTTTGGGTGTCGGTCAACGAAGCCGACGTAGGGAGCATTTCTAGCGGCCAGCCAGTTACGTTTACAGTGGATGCTTACCCCGGCGAGATATTCGAAGGGCGCGTAGATAAAGTTCGGCTCAACGCGACGCAGACTCAGAATGTCGTCACTTACACCGTTGAGGTAATCACCTCCAACAACGATGGCAAGCTATTGCCATACCTGACAGCCAACGTGCAGTTCAAGATCGGACGCTGGCAAGGCGTGTTACTGGTTCCAAATGCAGCACTTCGTTGGTCGCCACGGCCCGACCAGATCGCTTCAGAACCCCAGCGATCGCCTCACACTCACGGGGGTTCTTCGAACCGCGAAAGTGGTGGCGGGCCAGGCACCGATGGCGTGCAGCATACGCACGGAATCATCTGGGTAGAGCAGGGTAAGTTCGTCAGGCATGTTGACGTGAAAGTCGGATTGACGGACGGCACAGTGACAGAGGTCGAAGGCAATGAGTTGATCGAAGGGATGCGTGTGGTCGTCGGCGAACGCACGTAGGAATCCGCATAGGGCCCAAGTGAAGGACGTAGTTCGTTCACGCCTCAAACGGGTGAGCAGTCCCAAGGCCAAGAAGGTTCGTGCTGTCAGAGAGGTTCCGGTGGTGGATGCTGAAGTTCGCGGGGAATGACCTCATGGATTTGATCGAATTGCGAGACATCCTCAACCAACAATTTATTGATAATGTACAGACCAGTAGAAAATATGCCTGATTCACGGTGATTTCAGCGATACTTAATAGGTATTTTGGGGTATGCGAAGATGAATCCAAGAGAAGCCTTGAATGTTGTTCAGTATTGCATCTATAATAATTTCAGGAAGTTCTTGTTCAAAAATCTATTTTAAATCTTTGCGGAAAGTTCAATTTCCCGTATTTTAAATAGCAAATCCCGACAAAGTCTCAACATCTATATCGTAACTGAATATCTATTTTAATTGGAAAACCCGTGAATCAGACGATTCACGGGCCTTTTATTATGGTCGGGGCGAGCCGATTTGAACGGCCGACCACTCGCACCCCAAGCGAGTACGCTACCAGGCTGCGCCACGCCCCGTTATTTCTTCTTCTCAGCTCAAGGATCAAGTTCCACGAATCAAAAATGCAGCTCTATCCTGTCCCCAATCCTTACGGCATGACCCGCTATTTCAATATCTCCAGGATCTCTCTCAATTCCTTCTTGGCCGACTCAATAACAATTTGTGCAGCTTCCCGGTCATCCTTCCCGTTCAGTTTCCTTCTCGCTCCTGCGATTGTAAATCCATCTTTATAAAGAAGTTGTTTTATATGGAGGATCGTGTCTAAATCTTTTTTTTTATAGAGGCGCTGACGGGAACGGCCCTTGTCCGGTTTGATCTGTGGGAATTCCGTTTCCCAGTAGCGGAGCACATACGGTTCCAGCCCAGTCAGACGGCTCACCTCTCCGATCCGGTAGAAGAGCTTACTCGGCTGTTGCTGTTGTTGAGGATTCGATGACATGCTCTTTGAAAATCATGCTCGGTCTGAAGCTGACGACTTTTCTAGGAGTGATCTCGATCTCCTGGCCCGTCTTGGGATTGCGGCCTTTTCTCGAATTTTTCTTCCGTACCACGAAGTTCCCAAAGCCGGAAAGCTTTACCGTCTCGCCCTCTTTTAGGATCTGTTTGATCAAATCCAGAATCATCTCCACCAATTCTTCAGCATCCTGCTTTGGCAGGCCGACCTTGTCAAAAACTTCTGAGATGATGTCTGCTTTTGTCATGTCTCCCTCCTCTACGGTGCATACTATAGAGCATAAGCGTTTTAAAGTCAAGGCTAAATTGTGAAAAAACGTTGCATTATCAGGATTTTTGCCTAACTGACAACTGTCAGGACATCGTGGACAAAAATAGCTGTCACGACATCGTGGACTCGCAACTTTGAAACTATATTATCCAGCGATACCGTGACAAGAGATTTTGCAGTCATCGCAGTTGATAACTATATTCTTCAACTTGGATTGTTTCCAAGTAGAGTTTTAACTTTTGATCTTTGACATCGACAGTAGCCACAACGTATTCGTACTGAGTATTCGGTGGAGCAAGGAACATTTCGCCAAAGATGTTCAGCTTGCAGTCACTTCGGATGAATCGAACAAAATGATAGCATCCTGTTTCCGGTTTCTCCAGTGGGTGATGGGGCACATTCTTTTGACTCGGAAAGATCCTTTTCACTTTCATACGATCTAGTGCTTTAATCGGCGTTTGTCCTTTGATTTTGCTGTAGCGATAGGTGTTGTTATGCCGATGCTCGAATGCCAGAGATTCTTGCCGAAGCTGCACCATCGATATCATCGTGACCTTGTCGAGGAACTTCTGACGATAATGGTCATTGAACTTCTCGATTATCCCGTTTCGCCAGGGTTCGGCTGGTGGGATGAACCAGAGATTGACCCCAGAGAGCAAGCAGAGGCGGATAAGCGGCCCCATTCCTCGTGGGTAAACGGGACTTCCGAAGAAGGCGATTTCATTGTCTACCTGAAGATTCTCGGGGATGCCCATGCGCTGCCAGACCGCGTAAATGGCGTCCAGAATGCTCTGCGCTGACTTTGAGGGTATCGGCTCCATGCCGCAGAGGTTGATGGCGGTATCAATTGCATTCAAGCCATAGAACCGAATTGGACCGCTCAGATAACAGGGACCTACCAGATCAAGCTGGTGTGTCTGGTTGGGCGCTAGCGCCGGCAGTCCGGGATATTTCTTGCCCTTTGGTTCATACCGGCCGGTACGGCGATGGGTCAATTCACGACGGCGCAAAATTCGGCTGATTGTGCTCAGTGAGGGAAGCGGTCGCACCTCCATCTCTTCCAGTTCCCATCGTATGGCCTGGTCGCCGCAGAAGAGATCTTTGTTGTACAAGCTCCATCGGACCATCTCGACGATCATTTCGATTTCTGCGGGCGTGCGGTGAGGACTGACAAGCGGTTGCCGAGACCGCTCTTCAAACCATAACGAATCATCGGGCGCATACCGTGTCACCCATTTGTACAGCCATGCTCGAGAACGGCCAAGAGAATCACAAATCTCTTCCGGCTCTTCTCCATTGAAGAACCGCTGCACAGCTTTTAATCGTTCTTGCTTGATGCTCTTTTTCATGAACACCTCCCTTTTAGGTTTGGTGTTCATGATACGTTTATGCTGTGGCTATTCGATTGTCAAAGAACGTTTGTCCACGATGTCCTGACAGTAAAATCTGTCTACGATGTCGTGACAGTTATCACCTAACGAAAGAGCAGTACGTCAATGCGACTTCATTCACGGCAAATATGATGGACATCATACAGAGTATTACAACAAAAATCATAAAGTGCATAGGTAGTGGCCATAATTAATAACTTTTTTTGCAGACTTTTTTGAGAAAAAATTTTGCTAGAATAAAAGAGTACCTGTCACTGCGCTGGCTTTGCATATGGTTGGACTTGATCTGCTTGTTTGCTATGGGATCTCTGGTGTCGCTTAGCAATATAATCATAGTATCACAATCTCAAACACTATGGAGGATTGAATGACAAAAAAACGCCCGTTCAATGCATTGCTCGCAGTAGTCTTTTTCAGTTTCTGTTCTTATGCAGCGCTGGGAGAAGCAGAGGTGGCAAAAATCACGGTTTCGAAAGAAGGTGAGGCTTGCATTGCGTGCCATGAGGCTCAATCGCCGTCATTTGTGCAAGAGTGGAGATTGAGCAAACACGCCGAAAAAGGAGTGGACTGCTATACATGCCACAAAGCGGAGAAATCGGATAGCGATGCCATGGAGCATAACGGATTTACCATCGCGATCCTTGTAACACCCAAAGATTGCGGTAAATGCCATGCCAAGGAAGAAAAGGAGATGACCGAGAGCCATCATGCGAAAGCACAGGACGTTCTGAATTCTCTGGACAATTACCTCGGTGAAGTCGTCGGTGGCCCCGAGGCTGTCACCGTGGGGTGCCGACAGTGTCACGGCGGAGTAGTCAAGGTACTCGCCAACGGGAAGCTCGACCCCAACACCTGGCCAAACACCGGGATAGGCAGAATTAATCCCGACGGATCTCGCGGCTCATGCACAGCATGTCATACGAGGCACAATTTCTCGAAGGCCCAGGCCCGTGAGCCCCAGACCTGCGGCAAATGCCATCTCGGACCGGATCATCCGCAGATCGAGGTCTATGAAGAATCGAAGCACGGCATCCTGTATAAGGCCAACAAGGATCGCATGAATATGCACAAAGATTCGTGGGTTGTGGGCAGGGATTACACCGCCGCGCCGACCTGTGCCACCTGCCACATGAGCGCCACGCCGAACCAGCCCGTGACGCATGATGTAGGCGCCCGGATCAGCTGGACCTTGAGGCCGCCGATCTCGAAGAAGCTGGAGAACGCGGATAAGCGGCGTGACAACATGAAGGATGTCTGCAACAGCTGCCATTCTGCCCCCTTTGTGGACAGCTTCTACATGCAGTTCGACAACTTTGTGAACTTCTACAACAATAAATTTGCCATTCCCGCGACGCAGATACGGCAAGAGCTCATCGACAAGGGAAAACTTAAGCCGAATGATTTCTCGAATAAACTTGAATGGACCTATTTTGAATTATGGCACCATGAGGGCAGGCGTGCGCGTCATGGTGCAGCCATGATGGGCCCAGATTACGCCTGGTGGCACGGCATCTACGAGGTCGCCAAAAATTTCTACACGGAGTTCCTGCCCGAGGTGAAAGAAGCGGCGGGTCCAGCGCTGTACAACGAGCTGTCAAAGAAATATATCGAGTCCAATGAGCGGCACGCCTGGTACGTAAAGGGCATCAGCAAGGAAGAACTTCAGAATATCCAGAAGTTCTACAACGAGCGGTATGGTGGGTCGACAGCAAAATAAGAAATCAGCAGGCGGGGCAGTGATGCCCCGCCCTTTTTGCTTAAGTAGCCGCTGTATTATATTCATGATGGATAGCAACCTGCATTTCGATCATTTATGCTCCTCTCCTAATTTACAGCATACTCCTTAATCGGCTGTATTGCTGGTCTAAGCTTGACTTTCATCCCCCCTGTGATATTCTTTTAATATGACCGGGCAAATTGCCACCGCAACCGCTCTCTGGCCGCTTGGAGTATACTTCGCCGCCGTCGTAATCATCGTCATATCCATGATCGCGCTCTCTTACGTTCTCGGCGAGCGCCACCGAGAAAACCAGACCAACGAACCCTATGAGTCCGGAATCGCATCCACCGGCACCGCGCGCGTCCGTTTTGATATCAAATTCTATCTCATAGCCATGTTCTTTGTTATCTTCGATCTTGAGGCGGTATTTATTTTTGCTTGGGCCGTAACTGTTCGCGAGACCGGCTGGTTGGGCTACGTTGAGATGTTGATCTTCATCAGTATTCTGACAGCTGCGCTAGTATATATATGGAAGCTCGGCGCGCTGGAATGGGGAGCGTTCATAAAAACCAGTTCAAAGCTCAATGCCCAAAGTCCAAAGTGATTCCTCTTTATGCGGCGCGAAACTGTTTATACTTTGGACCACGAACTGAGAAGTATTTCTCTCCGAACTCAAAACTATGAACTATTCTTTTACTAAACCAGAACACGATTCCGTAGAAGACGCCGTTCGTGAAAGCCTGTTCCTCGCCCGTCTCCAGGACATGTTAGCCTGGGGACGGAAGAATTCAATCTGGCCTTTCAACTTCGGCCTCTCGTGTTGCTACGTCGAAATGGCAACGAGCCTAACAAGCAAGTATGACATCGCGCGATTCGGTGCCGAAGTGATGCGCGGTACCCCGCGCGAAGCTGACATGATGATTATTGCCGGCACGGTGTTCATCAAAATGGCGCCGGTAATCAAACGTCTCTATGAGCAGATGATGGCACCACGTTGGGTCATCTCTATGGGCTCCTGCGCGAACTCCGGCGGTATGTACGATATCTATAGCGTGGTCCAGGGAGTAGATAAATTCCTTCCTGTAGACGTGTACGTGCCTGGATGCCCTCCCCGACCCGATGCCTTCATGGAAGGACTCCTCATGCTCCGAGACAAAGTCGGCAAAGAACGCCGTCCGATAAGTTGGGTCGCCGGTTCCCAGAACGTTGTACGACCTGAAGTTCCGTGCATGCGCGACCTGAAGCGCGAAGAGCGCAGCAAGGCCACGATCCTTCGGCCGCCGGATGAAGTTTGAACAAACCTTGTAGCCACCAAGAGAACAGAGAATAAAAAAAACGAAGGCCAGAAGAACATTAGACATCTTATCAGTAAAACGTTTCTTATTTTTCATATCTACGCCGTAGTTTCTGTGGCATAACGCATACACTTTTATGACTGTAGATAACTCAATAATCGACGATGTAAAAAACACCTTCGGCGAAGCGATTCTCACTATCCAGCCTACCCGAGATAATATTCCTACTCTCTGGGTTTCCCCAGAACGGGCGCAGGACGTGCTACGTCACCTCAAGAGTACCGTTAATAACCCTTATAAAACGCTCTACGATCTCACAGCTATCGACGAACGCGTTCGGAACCATAGGCCGGATCAGCCTGAAAGTGACTTAACGGTTGTTTACCATCTTCTATCTTATGAACGCAACGATGATATCAGAATAAAGGTCCCACTCAAAGGCGATTCACCATCGCTCCCCACTATCACGGGTCTCTGGCAATCAGCGAATTGGTATGAGCGCGAAGTCTGGGACATGTTCGGAATCCGATTTGATGGCCACCCCCACCTTAAGAGGATATTGATGCCGCCGACCTGGAAAGGGCATCCCCTCAGGAAAGATCATCCCGCTCGTGCAACTGAAATGGGTCCCTTTCGGCTTCCCGATGAAAAGGAAGAGTCTGAACAGCTGGCACTCCAGTTCAATCCTGAAGACTGGGGCATGCAACGCGAGACCGAGGATACGGACTTTATGTTCCTGAACCTCGGCCCCCAACATCCCGGCACGCACGGCCTAATCCGATTCATCCTCCAGCTCGACGGTGAAACAATCAAGGATGCCGTACTCGATATCGGGTATCATCATCGCGGTGCTGAAAAGATGGCAGAACGCCAGTCCTGGCATACTTACATCCCCTACACTGACCGCATCGATTATATGGGCGGTGCCATGAACAACTTCGCCTATGTTCTTGCTGTCGAGAAGCTTGCTGGCATCGATGTTCCGGATAGGGCAAAAATCATCCGCGTGATGCTGGCAGAACTCTTCCGCATCGCGAGCCACCTTGTCTGGTATGGCACGTTTGCCCAGGACGTAGGTGCACTCTCCCCTGTCTTCTATATGTTCACTGACCGAGAGCGCATTTTTGACATAATCGAAGCAATCTGTGGTGGGCGCATGCATCCCGAATGGTTCAGGATTGGAGGCGTGGCACAGGATCTGCCTAAGGGATGGGATTGTCTCGTGAGAAATTTCTTAAAATACCTCCCCTCCCGGCTTAAACAATATGATTCCATCGTGATGCAGAACCGGATATTCAAAGCACGGACTGTCGGTGTCGGTAAATACGGGCTAGATGAAGCCATCGAATGGGGTGTGACCGGCCCGGGTCTGCGCGCCTGCGGCTATGAGTGGGATTTTCGGAAAAAACGCCCTTACTCGGGTTACGATAATTTCGAATTTGACATCCCGATTGCTGTTCATGGTGACTGTTACGACCGCGGAGTGGTCCGAGTAGAAGAGATCCGCCAGAGCCTGCGCATCATAGAGCAGTGCGTGAACAACATGCCAGAAGGCAAGTACAAATCAGACCATCCGCTCGCAACGCCGCCGCGAAAAGAGCGAACCATGTACGACATCGAGACGCTAATCAACCATTTTCTGAGTGTCAGTTGGGGTCCGGTGATCCCTGCAGGCGAAGCGTTCATGGGGATTGAAGCGACAAAAGGAAACAACGGGTATTATCTCGTGAGTGACGGAAGCACGGTGTCGTACCGGACCCGCATCCGGACCCCTTCGTTCCCTCACCTCCAGATGGTACCGCAGATATCACGGGGACTCATGATCGCCGATCTTTTAGCGATCATAGGAAGCATTGATTTCATTCTGGCGGATTTAGACAGGTAAACCGAAAACCTGTCACAAAGGCGCGAGGTTTAAATTCTCTAGGGAATAGATTCTTTGAATTTTGGTGACTTCCTAGCACCTTATTGAGGTTCTTTTGTTAAGCGAAAAAGAAATAAAAGAAATCAACATCAAGTTAGCCCATGCCGCGTCAAAAACCTCCGCTTCCGTTGAGGCGCTGAATATCATACAACGAAACCGTGGATGGGTATCCGACGAGGCAGTCAAAGACGTTGCCGCTGTGCTCGACATGATGACAGATGAACTGGACGCCGTGGCAACGTTTTACAGCTTCATTTTCCGGCGCCCTGTAGGGCGGCATATTATCCTCATTTGCGACAGTATCTCGTGCTGGGTCATTGGCTATAATCCCCTTCTTGATATCTTAAAAAGAAAACTCGACATCACCTTCGGCGAAACAACTCCCGACAAACGATTCACTTTGCTGCCGATTTCCTGCCTTGGCGCTTGCGACCGTGCGCCTGCTGTGATGATGGATGATGATTTGTATGGTCCGGTAACAGCGGAATCTATGGACGATATATTAAATAAATATGAATAATTTGCGAAGGATCTGTACGGATAAACACCCATGAGAGGCGGAACAGTGGTCATTTCTGAACAGTGTAAATCATAGCCCTTGTCCATTTTCCTCATGTCAAAGGTATAAATAACATGGAGCAACCGCTCACGAAAAACATACGCCCGGGCCATGAGCCTCTTTCACTGAAGGATTACGAGAAAGCAGGCGGCTACCAGTCCGTGCGCGCAGCGCTCGCAATGTCGCCACAGGACGTTCAGAATATCGTCAAGGCGTCGACCCTCCGTGGTCGCGGCGGAGCCGGGTTCCCTACCGGCATCAAGTGGAGCTTTGTGCCAATGGGACCCGAAGCCCGGCGTCCCAAGTACTTTATCGTTAATGCCGATGAGATGGAACCTGGTACGTTTAAGGACCGGTTGCTGCTGGAAGGCAATCCCCACCAACTCATCGAAGGAGTGATCGCGAGTGCCTATGCAATTGATGCGGAACAGGCTTACATTTTCATCAGGTGGGCTTATAAGTACGCAATCAGGATGCTTGAACAGGCGATCACAGAAGCGTATGCACACAACTATCTCGGGAAAAACATACTCGGATCAAGCTACAACCTTGAACTACGGCTCCACGGAAGCGCCGGCCGCTACATCTGCGGCGAGGAAACAGCTCTCTTAAACGCGCTTGAGGGCAGACGTGCTACGCCCCGCGCGAAGCCGCCCTTCCCCCAGGTTTCGGGGCTTTTCGGCAACCCTACGATCGTGAACAATGTTGAAACGGTCTCGAATATCCCGCATATCATAAACAACGGTGCGAACTGGTTTAAAGGTCTGAGCAAGAGTCCTGACGCTGGAACCAAGCTTTATGGTGTGAGCGGACGAGTAAAAAAACCTGCCATCTGGGAGCTTCCCATGGGCATAACAGTACGGGAATTGTTGGAAGTATATGCAGGCGGCATGCAAGACGGATACGATTTCCGAGGCGTGATACCAGGCGGCGCATCCACTGATTTCCTCGTGAGAGATCATCTTGATATTAAAATGGATTTCGATTCAGTGATGAAAGCGGGCAGCCGACTAGGCACCGGAACCATGATCGTACTCGACGATAAGACTTGTCCAGTCGGGTTCGTTCACAGCCTCATTAAATTTTTTGCTCGTGAATCCTGCGGCTGGTGCACTCCATGCCGCGATGGATTACCGTGGCTCGAAAAAATCCTTAGATCAATCGAAGAAGGCACCGGCCAGCCTGGTGATATCGACATTCTCGCACAACATTGTAAACTGCTCGGCCCGGGCAACACATACTGCGCCTTTGCACCCGGTGCCGTAGAGCCGCTTCAAAGTGCAATAATGTATTTCCGTGAAGATTTTGAGAAACATATACGGGAGAAAAAATGTCCCTGGATTAATATGCAGACAGGACAGCAAAAGTGACTGGATTTACAAATTAGTTTTCCTCAATTCATCGCCATCTATGCTGACAAAGGTTTTTTATGCTTACCATTTTCATTGACAACAAACCGTACCGAGTAAAGGAAGGCCAGAACCTCCTGCAGGCCTGTCTGACACTTGGTTTCAACCTCCCCTACTTCTGCTGGCATCCTGCCATGCATTCCGTGGGTGCCTGCCGCCAGTGCGCAGTCAAGCAGTTTAAGGACGACAAGGATGCACGCGGCAGGATAGTCATGTCTTGTATGACGCCTGTTTCTGAGGGACTGCGCATATCAATCGATGATCCTGATGCGAAAGCCTTCCGTGCGAGCGTTATCGAATGGCTCATGATCAACCATCCCCATGACTGTCCTGTCTGCGATGAAGGCGGCGAGTGCCACCTCCAGGACGTGACGGTCATGACCGGCCACAATTACCGCAGAACGCGCTTTAAAAAGCGCACTCACCGGAACCAGGACCTCGGCCCCTTCATTAACCACGAAATGAATCGCTGCATCGCTTGTTACCGCTGCGTCAGGTTCTACCGGGACTATGCCGGGTGCCGAGACCTCAACGTCTTTGCATCACACGACCACGTGTATTTCGGCAGGCACGAAGATGGCATGCTCGAGAGCGAGTTCAGCGGGAATCTCGTCGAAATATGCCCCACTGGAGTATTCACGGACAAAACGCTCAAGAAGCACTACACACGCAAGTGGGACCTCCAGACCGCGCCATCGATCTGCGTACATTGCAGCCTCGGCTGCAATACGATACCTGGCGAGCGGTATGGCACGCTTCGCAGAATACTAAATCGCTACAATCATGAGGTGAACGGCTACTTCCTCTGCGACCGAGGACGGTTCGGGTATGAATTTGTGAACAGCGGACGCAGGATCAGAAAACCCCTCTCTCGGGAATCCGGGCAAACAGGGCAAAAACCGATAGAAAAAGAAACAGCCATTAAATACATTGGTAACATCCTTTCCAACAGCAATGGCCTAATCGGCATCGGATCACCCCGCGCGTCGCTCGAAGCTAACTTTGCGCTACGAACACTCGTTGGCCCTGACTACTTCTACTCAGGTATGCTCTCAAAAGAGCATAAAATTATTTCACTTATAGTCGACATCCTTCAAAAAGGCCCTGCACGCACCCCATCACTTCACGATATTGAACAGGCAGATGCGGTGCTCGTCCTGGGTGAAGATCTTACGAATACAGCACCCCTGCTCGACTTGGCATTACGCCAGTCTGTGCGTAACAAGCCTAAAGAGCAAACGGATACGATGCGTATCCCTTCCTGGGACGACAATGCCGTGCGGAACGCAACTCAGAATGAGACCGGCCCACTTTTTATTGCATCAGCGTCCGGCACGAAACTGGATGCTATTGCGACGAAAACCTACCATGCCGCCCCTGATACTATCTCCAGGCTCGGATTTGCTGTTGCTCATGAGTTGAACCCGAGATCACCCTCAGTACCAAATCTGCACGATGGGGATCTCATATTGGCATGCGAAATGGCCCAAACACTTAAGAATGCGAAAAATCCTCTCATCATTTCAGGGACAAGCCTTGGCAGCGAGGCAATAGTCCAGGCAGCTACAAACATTGCTTGGGCACTCTGCGAAGGCGGGAAAGCGTCTGGACTCTGCTTCGCAGTTTCTGAATGCAACACCATCGGTCTTGGACTTATGAACGGGAAGCCTCTGGATGATGCATTCAAAATCATCCGGGACGAACTGGCTGATACGGTCATCATTCTCGAAAACGATCTTTTTCGCAGGGCAGACCAGAAGGCAGTCGATCAATTCCTGAGCAAAGCAAAAAACATTATCGACCTCGATCATCTGATCAACGCTACTTCATCAAAGGCGGATATTGTTCTTCCGGCAGGGACCTTTGCCGAATCCGATGGATCCCTCGTAAACAATGAAGGCCGCGTACAGAGACATTATCAGGTATTCATGCCGAATCATGATATTCAGGAAAGCTGGAAATGGGTTCGTGATATAATCAATACGTCAGGTCAGGGCGGTGCTGTACAATGGGATAATCTCGATGATATTACTCAGGGGATGTTATCAGCACTACCTATCCTCAAGCCACTTCAGGACATTGCACCAACCGCTGATTTTAGAATAGCGGGTCAGAAGATTCCCCGCCAGCCGCACCGCTACAGCGGCAGGACAGCCATGCTTGCAAACATCACTGTACATGAACCCAAGCCGCCCGATGATCCGGATACACCCCTGTCCTTCTCGATGGAAGGCTACGAAAGCCAGCCTCCTGCACCGCTCATCTCCCGTTACTGGTCACCTGGGTGGAATTCAGTCCAAGCGCTGAACAAGTTCCAACAGGAGGTCGGCGGTATCCTCCACGGCGGAGACCCGGGAAAACGATTAATAGAACCGTCAATCGAGGAGGTTACATCCTATTATTTGAAAATCCCCAATATTTTTACTCCGAAAAAAGGTGAGTGGCTCATGGTCCCACTCTACGATATTTTTGGCTCTGAAGAATTGAGCATTTTATCTCCTGGCATTGCCGAGCGAGCGGAAAAACCCTTCGTCGCACTAAATTCTGCCGATTCCACTCGACTGAATGTTTCGGATGGTGAGATGATAGAATTATCGATCGCCGAAGATAAACATAGGTTCGAAGTAAAAATCAAACCGGAAATCGCCGAAGGCACTGCAGGACTCTACACAAGCCTTCCCGTTTTTTCAGGCATCAATTTAACATATTGTAAAATCGTTAAGGTATGATCGTATGTCACCGTTCATAGTACAACTCATTATTCTCTTCGGCATTCTTTTCGTCGTACTGACAATCGGCGGAATGCTAATCTGGCTCGAGCGCAGGTTGCTCGGTCTGTGGCAGGACCGTTACGGACCGAACCGCGTGGGACCGTTTGGCCTTCTGCAGGTCTTGGCTGACATGGTTAAAGTTATTACCAAGGAGGATTGGATCCCGCCCTTTGCCGACAAGGCCGTGTTCATCATCGCTCCGGCAGTAATCGTCGTGGTTGTACTGATGTCGTACACCATCATTCCTTTTGCACCGGGTATCGAGGTCGTTGACCTGAACATTGGACTGCTGCTCTTCCTAGCCATGTCGTCCCTCGGAGTTTATAGCGTAGCTTTGGCAGGATGGGCATCGAGCAGCAAGTATTCTCTCCTCGGCGGTCTCCGGGCATCGGCGCAAATGCTCTCTTACGAAGTTTTCATGGGGCTATCGCTTATGGGCGTCGTTATGCTTGCCGGCTCTTTCAATTTGCGAGAGATTGTCGAAGCACAGCGAAATATGTGGTTCGTAATACCGCAATTTGTCGGTTTTGTAATTTTTTTTATAGCCGGCATTGCGGAAACGCATCGCCTTCCCTTCGATCTTCCTGAGGCGGAAAGCGAGCTAGTGGCCGGTTACCACTCGGAGTACTCGGGAATGAAGTTTGGCATGTTCTTCGTGGGAGAGTATCTCGGCATCGCGCTCATATCGGCCTTGACCGTAACGCTGTTCTTCGGCGGGTGGATGGGCCCGGTACTGCCTCCGCTCGCGTGGTTCCTGATTAAAACATTCATTTTTATAAGCTTCTTCATTCTGCTCCGGGCATCGCTACCCCGGCCGCGGTATGACCAGCTTATGACGTTCGGATGGAAGGTTATGCTGCCGCTTTCACTGGCAAATTTGCTTGTTACAGGGGCGGTTATTTTATTAAGAAAATCTTAGACTAGGATTGGCCTGAAAAGGCGATGATAAGAGCGGATGAAAACATCATTGTCCGTGAAAATCACAACTTATATTCGCTTCTTCAGCGTCAAAAAAGAGGCTAAATGTTCAGTTTACTCAAAACAATCTGGACGGTCTTCGTTACCATGTTCCGCAAACGGGTAACGATCCTCTATCCTGAGGAAAGACCCTACATCCCTCCCCGCTGGCGTGGACGGATCATCCTCTCGCGTGATCCTGACGGAGAAGAGCGCTGTGTGGCGTGCTACCTCTGTGCTGTGGCCTGCCCGGTTGACTGCATCTCGCTTCAGTCTACGGAGGACGAGCACGGCAGAAGGTACCCGGAGTTTTTTCGGATTAACTTCTCGCGTTGCATATTCTGCGGGTACTGCGAAGAAGCCTGCCCGACCTACGCGATCCAGCTCACCACTGATTTCGAGATGGGAGAGTACAAAAGGCAAAATCTGATCTATGAAAAGGAAGACCTGCTTATAAGTGGACCGGGTAAATACCATGAGTACAACTTCTATCGTGTCGCCGGACTTTCTATTAAGGGAAAGGATAAGGGCGAGGCGGAAAATGAAGAGAAACCAATTGATGTAAAAAACCTGATGCCGTAGAAAGTCCACCACGGAGATACTGAGACGCTGACAAATGTCTTGACCCAGACTTTCGATTTTCACCCGCAGTGTTTCTGAGCCCCTGTAACAGAAAAGGATTTATGGATCTTCTATTCTACATAGCAGCCATCGTTGCTGTAGTCTCGACCTTCATGGTCATTACCAGGAAAAGCACGGTGCATGCGCTCTTGTACCTGATTGTTTCCTTGCTGGCGGTATCACTTATTTTCTTTTCATTGGGTGCACCTTTTGTTTCCGCGCTTGAAGTGATCATCTACGCTGGAGCAATAATGGTGCTTTTTGTATTCGTAATCATGATGCTAAACCTCGGCACGCAAGCGGCAAAACAGGAATCTCAGTGGCTTAATCCGGGAATGTGGATAGGACCATCTGTCCTGATCGCAATACTAGCTGCGGAGCTCATCTATATATTTACGACAGATCGTATAAGGCTTTATACGCCTAGCCTCATCGGGCCAAAACAAGTTGGCATTGCTCTCTTCGGTCCTTATGTCCTCGGTGTTGAGCTGGCATCAATGCTGCTTCTAGCAGGACTCATCGGAGCTTATCACCTCGGCAGGCCACATAAACATTGACATTGCCACGTGGCATTGAAGGAGTACCCATGATTGTAAATATCCCCATGGAGCACGGCCTCATCCTGAGTGCGGTCCTCTTTGTACTCGGCTTGATCGGCGTTCTCGTTCGAAGAAACATCGTATTCATGCTTATGTCCGTTGAGGTAATGCTGAATGCAGTTGGCCTTGCTTTCGTTGTCGCCGGCGCACGATGGGGGCAGGTCGACGGCCAGGTGATGTTTATTTTTATTCTGACCATGGCCGCAGCAGAGGTGTCAGTCGGGCTTGCGCTTGTGCTTCAGCTTCATCACAGTTTCAAGACTCTGGATGCAGATGCTTTGAACACAATGAGAGGATAGTTGTCTTCACACTGAGCTATGAACGATTTTCTCTTTCTCATACCAGCCCTGCCCTTTGCCGGATTTATCATCCTGGCATTGACAGGCCGCCGTTTGCCCAAGAGCGTCATTGCTCTTGTCGGCGCTGGCTCAGTAGGACTTTCGGCGCTCATAGCCCTGTTAATCGGCTATCGTTTCATTACGACATCGCCGAGCGGGCGTCCCTTCACTCAGACGCTCTGGAATTGGATGCAATTCGATGGATATTCACCATCAATCTCGTTCTCCCTTGATCCGCTCTCGCTGGTCATGGTACTTGTGATTACCATCGTTGGATTCCTGATCCACGTGTACTCGGCTGAATATATGTTCGAAGATGAAGGGTACAGCAGGTTTTTTGCATACATGAACCTGTTCGTTAGCGCCATGCTCATCCTCGTGCTTGCCGACAATCTTGTGTTTCTGTATCTCGGATGGGAGGGTGTCGGGCTTTGCAGCTATCTCTTGATCGGCTTCTGGTACAGCGATCCTGTGAACGGTCGCGCTGCGCGCAAGGCCTTCATCGTGACCCGCATCGGCGACACGGCACTGGCCATCGGGCTATTTTTGCTCTTCACCAACCTGGGAACACTCAACATACAGGAACTGATGTTGACAGCGTCTACAAAGTGGTCCGTCGGGTCGGAAACCGCTATCCTTGCAGCGGCGTTGCTATTGGGAGGAGCACTCGGCAAGTCCGCACAGCTGCCTCTCCAGGTTTGGCTGCCCGACGCCATGGCAGGCCCGACACCAGTCAGCGCCTTGATCCATGCCGCAACCATGGTAACGGCTGGTGTTTACTTGATCGCTCGTACCCATGTACTCTTCGAACTTGCACCTCCGGTGCAGAATGCAGTAGCTGTGATCGGCGCAGCAACGCTTCTCATAGCCGGTTTCAGCGCCATTGTCCAAAACGATATCAAGCGGGTTCTCGCCTATTCCACGATCAGTCAGATCGGTTACATGTTCCTGGCTCTCGGAGTTGGAGCGTGGTCTGCTGCCATGTTCCACTTCATGACCCATGCATTCTTCAAGGCGCTCCTGTTCCTTGGCGCAGGTGTCGTAATCCTTGCCCAGCATGGGGAGCATAACATCTTCAAGATGGGTGGCCTGCGCAGCAAGCTGCCTTCAACCTTCTGGACATTTCTCATCGGTTCGGCTTCGCTCTCTGCACTGCCCCTCGTGACCGCGGGTTTCTACAGTAAAGACCTGATCCTGTGGCAGGCATGGTCTTCTTCTTCCGGCAGTGTTGCATTGTGGGCAGCAGGGCTGCTGGGCGCCTTCATTACTTCTATTTATACTTTCCGCGTGGTATTTATCACATTCTTCGGTCAAGCAAAAAAAGAAACGAGCCATCGACCGGGCGCAAGAATGGTCGCGCCGCTTGTGATTCTTGCTGTTTTATCGATCATTGGAGGGTTCGTCGAGCTTCCCGATACGCTTGGCAACTCGCCTCTGTTCTCTCGCTTTATGCAACCAGTGTTTCATGAACAGATTGCTCAACATGCCGAAGCAGGAACTGAACTCCTGCTCCAGCTCGTAACCGCGTTCGTGTCACTTGCGGGAGTTTGTATCGCTTATCTCTACTTTTTTCGCAGTCCACATTTGGCTGAGAAGCTCGCGCACTCCGCTGCTGGTACCGCTCTGAGAAGGTTCTGGTTTTCAGGCTGGGGTTTCGATTGGCTTTACGAAAAGCTTTTGATCAATCCATTCCTCAGGATTGCAAGGATTAATAAAAATGACTTTATTGATTTGGGATATACGAGGATAGCGTACTTTAATCGTACGGTCCATGGTGTCTTGAGCAAAACGCAAACAGGGAATTTAAGGTGGTATGCGATGGGAATTGCATTAGGCGCTGTAGTGTTTCTCGCCTTTATAATCATACTAACACTTTAAGAAGGTTACAACTAGGGCATTAGGGTCACGAAAAATATCTTGAATCACGTTCCACTCCGGAATTCTTTTGCTTACTTCGTAACATCGAGGTTCAATTGGTTCAATCTTATGAGAGATAAACATTCATGATCCTCGCGTGGCTCATCCTCATACCGCTCGTGGGCGGGCTTGCCGCATGGGTTCTGGACCGCAAGGACAGCGAATCAGCCAGATGGGTTTCGCTTGTTGCACTCGCACTCGATTTAATCCTATTGATATCCTTCTGGTCCGGGCCGTCCGTCCAACTCGGACTTAACCGCGGCGCGTGGCTCGCTGAGCTGAGCAAGCCCTGGATCCCGCAGCTCGGAATCAACCTCCATCTGGCCATAGATGGCCTGAGCCTAATACTTGTGGCGCTCACTCTCTTCCTCGGTATCATCTCCGTGATCTGTTCATGGACCGAGATCCGCGATCGCGTTGGTTTCTTCCACTTAAACCTTCTCTGGATACTAGCCGGCATCCTCGGCGTGTTTCTCGCGATGGACCTTTTTCTGTTTTACTTCTTCTGGGAGCTGATGCTCGTACCCATGTATTTTCTGATCAACATCTGGGGACATGAGAACCGCGTTTATGCATCACTCAAGTTCTTTATTTTCACCCAGGCCGGTGGCCTCCTCATGCTGCTTTCGATCCTGGCGCTGTACTTCGTTCACGGCATCGGCACCGGTACGTACACCTTCGATTATGCGCTGTTAATCGGTACGAAGATGTCCCCTAGTACAGCGTTCTGGATCATGCTCGGCTTCCTTATAGCCTTCATCGTTAAGCTGCCCGCCGTCCCGTTTCATCCCTGGCTTCCTGATGCCCATACTGAGGCACCGACTGCCGGAAGCGTTATCCTCGCAGGACTGCTCCTTAAGACCGGGGCATATGGACTCCTGCGATTTGTGCTGCCGCTTTTCCCCGATGCTGCTTCTTCGATCGCACCGATGATGATGATCCTTGCCACTGTCGGAATCATCTACGGTGCAGTACTCGCTTTTGCTCAGAGCGATCTTAAACGTCTTGTGGCATACACTAGCGTCAGCCATATGGGCTTTGTGCTGCTCGGTGTCTTTGCCAACAACACTACGTCACTCTCCGGCGCGATCATGCAGATCGTAGCGCACGGTGTGAGCACCGGAGCTCTCTTCATCATCGTCGGTATGATCCAGGAGCGTATCCATACACGCGAGATGGACCGGATGGGCGGACTCTGGTCAGCTTCGCCCCGGCTGAGCGCAGTAGGACTTGTATTCGCTTTGGCTTCGCTCGGTCTGCCGGGCTTCGGCAATTTTGTTGCTGAATTCATGATTCTTCTCGGTTCCTATCGCGCCCATAGCTCAATAACCATCGTTGCAGCAAGCGGCCTTGTCCTCTCTGCAATTTACTCTCTCTGGATCGTGCAGCGAGTCTTTCATGGAGAAAGGGCAAAGAGCTTGCGAATTTTAGATATTACAAAACGCGAGACCGCTATGCTAGGAACCATGATTGTCATGATCTTCTGGATCGGCATCTTCCCCCGCCCATTGCTAAAAACCGCCGAGCCCGTGCTCCAGAACATGGCCCCGCTCGCGTTACATGAGCAACCGGTCCAATCAAAACGGGGTGAAGAATGAACATCGATGATTTGACCGCTCTTTCACCCTATCTTGTCCTGGCCGCGACATCCGTCTTGGTCATGCTTGTGATCGCCTTTTATCGCAACCACAAATTCACGGTGTTTCTTACGCTCGCGGGCTTTGCGATCTCTGCTGCAAGCATTATATACGCATCCTACGTCCTGCCCCGCGCAGTCACACCGCTGCTCATCATCGACCGTTTCGCCTTCTTTTACCTCGGTCTCATTCTCCTCGCAGGATTCAGCGTTTCCGCACTCGCATATTCTTATCTTGAGAAACATCAGGAACATAGTGAAGAATTTTATCTGCTCGTCCTTCTTGCCGCGCTCGGCTGTGCTGTGCTTGCTGCGGCAACGCACTTTGCTTCTTTCTTTCTCGGTATTGAGCTCTTGAGTATATCGCTTTACGGCCTGTCCGCCTATCTGCGACACAGCAACCGCAGCGTTGAGGCAGGGGCCAAATACCTCATCCTTGCGGCAGTATCGTCGGCCTTCATCCTCTTTGGCATGGCGCTTGTGTATGCTGAAACAGGCAGCATGGGATTCAACGAAACCGCTGTACAGTTAGCAGGCACTGAAGTGCACCGTCTACCCTTCCTTGCTGGTATCGGCCTGATCATCGTGGGAATCGGATTCAAACTTGCCGTCGTGCCTTTTCATCTCTGGACGCCCGATGTCTACGAAGGCGCACCTGCTCCGGTCACAGCATTGATTGCCACCATGTCTAAAGGCGCAGTCTTTGCCCTCATTCTGCGTTATTTTATGAAGATCAACATTCATCATTATGAAGCGATTGTTACAATCATTACGGTCATTGCAGTAACGTCAATGTTCGCAGGCAACCTCCTTGCCCTGCTTCAGACGAACGTAAAACGCATCCTAGCCTATTCGTCTATATCACATCTCGGCTATCTGCTCGTGACCGTGCTTGCAAGCGGCCAAATGGCCGCCGCTGCAGCAGCGTTTTACCTCAGTGCCTATTTCGTGACGACACTCGGAGCGTTCGGCGTCGTGACAGTGCTTTCAGACGGGCAGCGGGACGCGGACAGTCTGGAGGATTATCGCGGCCTCATCTGGAATCGGCCATGGCTTGCCGGCGTTTTTAGTGCCATGCTGTTCTCGCTCGCCGGCATTCCGCTGACTGCTGGTTTCATAGGAAAGTTTTACATCGTAGCTGCCAGCGTGGGCTCTGCGCTTTGGCTGGTGGTGTTCGCCCTTGTGGTCAACAGCGTCATAGGACTGTTTTATTATCTGCGTATTGTAATCTCTATGTTCTCGGATCTCAAAGATGATGTTCGGCTGAAAATAAAAATTTCCCGAAGTGGCAGTATCGTGCTTGCTGCGCTTACACTGCTCTTGATCTTGTTCGGAGTATATCCTACACCTCTTATCGAACTCATTAAAGTGACAGTTCAGCGTCTGTTATAATATAAGCAACATGTCATAACAGGACGCAGAAGACAGGGAATCCATGAATGTTCGCAGCCATTTCCTCAGGAAGATAACAGTTTTACTTTATCTTTTTGTGAATTCCTGACCTTCCTTTCGGGACTAAAGTTTTACCTGGTATAATCTGTGTCGTCTGTTGCAAATACGAGAGGGGTGCATTATGAACGATCTTGAAAACATTGCGAAACTTATTCGCTACTACAGTCTTATCATGACCACCGAGGCGGGTTCAGGACATCCGACGTCCTCTCTATCTGCCGCGGACCTCATGACCGGCCTTGTATTCGGGGGGACATTCAAATACGACCTCGACGATCCTCATCATCCGAACAACGACCGGCTCATCTTTTCAAAAGGTCATGCTTCGCCCCTATTCTACTCCATATGGGCCGCTGCCGGGAGACTTTCAGAAAAAGAACTGCTCGAATTCAGAAAATTCACGAGTTCCCTCGAAGGTCATCCAACGCGGGAGTTTAAATATACCGAAGCAGCCACAGGCTCGCTTGGCCAAGGACTCTCAATCGGTGCAGGTATGGCGCTGAATGCAAAATATCTGGACAAGCTTCCCTACCGGACCTACGTGCTCCTCGGTGACAGTGAGATGGCTGAAGGATCCCAGTGGGAGGCCATGGAGATCGCCGCACATTACCGACTTGACAACCTCATCGGAATCATCGATGTAAACCGTCTAGGCCAGCGCGGCGAGACCATGTACGGACATGACCTTTCGGTGTACAGGGACAGAGTGGCGTCCTTTGGGTGGGAGCCCATCGTCATCGACGGCCACTATCTGCCGCAGATCCTTACGGCATACAAGCAAGCAATGCAAGCCAAAGACAAGCCGGTCATGATTATTGCTAAAACACTTAAGGGCAAGGGCGTTTCTTTCATCGAGGACAAGAACGGCTGGCACGGCAAGCCGCTGAAAAAGGACGATCTTGCGCGCGCTCTCCAGGATCTCGGCCCAATCGACACAACAGCTATGGGAAATATACCGAAACCCGACGATTTAAGACCTGAAAAATTAAAGGGAAGCGATGCTAAGCCGGTCTCTTATTCTTCGGACAAACCTGTCGCCACCCGCCATGCGTACGGCACAGCTCTTGAGCGCATCTATCCGAAATTCCCGGATATGGTAGTACTCGATGCCGAAGTGAGCAATTCGACATACTCCGAAATTTTCAAATCAAAATACCCGGAACGATTTTTTGAAATGTATATCGCGGAACAAAACATGATCGGCAATGCGCTCGGTCTGTCGATTCGCGGTAAAGTACCATTTGTTTCGACCTTTGCAGCCTTCCTAACCCGGGCTTTTGACCAGATCCGCATGTGCCAGTATTCCCTTGCAAACATCAAGCTCTGTGGATCCCATGCGGGCGTATCCATAGGCGAAGACGGCTCATCCCAGATGGGCTTGGAGGATATCGCCATGTTCAGGACACTCCTAAACTGCGTGGTCCTCTATCCTTCCGATGCGGTGTCTACTGAAAAACTCGTCGAAGAGATGGCAAAGCACGAGGGGATCGCCTATATTAGAACAACGAGGAAGGATACGCCGATTTTGTACCGCAATGACGAAGTGTTCCGCATCGGCGGCAGCAAGGTCTTACGGTCAAACAAGGCGGATATTGCCGCGGTAGTAGCTGCTGGGGTTACGCTCCATGAAGCGCTCAGGGCATATGAAGAATTGAAGCAGGTAGGATTGTTAGTACGGGTGATCGATCTATACAGTATAAAACCGATCGATGTGGAGACTCTCGTGAAGACTGCCCGGGAGACAGGCCTTATCATTTCAGTGGAAGACCACTTTGCCGAAGGAGGCCTTGGCGAAGCCGTAACGAGCGCGGTTTCCAGTGTAGGAGTTCCTGTTTACATGCTCGCTGTGCGAAAGATGCCCCGAAGCGGCAAGCCAGATGAGCTCTTGGGATACGAAGGAATATCACACACCGCGATTGCCGAAGCCATAAAAGACAAGATCAAGGACCGCATAAGAAAAAAATGAAACTATTTTTTAAACGTCTCACAATAATGTTGAGATCGTCATATCACGCAATTCCGTCATTCTCACAAGCGAGGCGCAGAAGGGATCCTTCCTGCTGTTGGGTCCCGGACAAGACGGAATGAAGAAGTTGCGTCTTGCTAATATGAGGATAAAGACTATTGCTTGTCGAAAGTTATGCGATTCCTCCCACCCGGTTTCGAAGCATACATAGCATCATCGGCACACTTAATCAGCGAATCGATACCTTCCTCATCTTCACGGAGCACTCAATGTCGGTGGTCTGTTTTTTGTGGTCCGCTTCAGCACGCTTTTGTTTAGCCAGGATACGTGAGACAGAGATGCCGAAGACGAGAAAACTCAAGGTGAGGGCTATTCGGAGAACAGGTTCATGGCCTGTCACATTAGTAAGGACGTGCAGGAAAGAACTTTTGTGGGAAATAAAAGATTGGTAAACAGCGTCACCGCACCAGATAATTACGATGGCTATAGCCGTGCTGATTACGATCTTATGCTCTTGTTTAACCTTTGCCATGAACCGCCTACAGGATAACGTCATCTCTCCATGACCAGAAACTATTCAGACAAATCACAGTATACAGGAAAAGAAACACAAAAAATAAGGGAGAGCAGAAACTATATTGCATGCTGCGATTAGGGGGTTGTCCAACGTGCATGCTCTGTTCCGGCATGTCCTAAGGGAAAATCGTCTTTCTGCTGAAGCATCGGTATAAAAAAAATATTCGGGAAAATTGAAGCAGGGTGGTAGAGCTTCAGACGTTTGTTTTAATGCTGTCTTCCTGAATCCCAAGCACTTTTTCCACGATGTCGGCGAAATCTTTGTCATGGTCGTGGTTGAGAGTAAAGATCCGGCACTGTACCACACGCGCGGGGATATAGTCGAAAAAATCCTTGAGCGGCTCTTTCTCAACTTTGCGCGTGGACGGGTTGAACACGTAGATCTGGCGTTCGCCCATCATGAGCGGGTTGACTGGTCTTGGGTCTTGGCTAGCCATATCCACACGAAAGGGCAGTTCTTTCAACTTGGAAGGCAAGTTCCGTTTGATCCGGCTCACGAGTTCCCTAGCATCGATAATAGTTTTCCCTTTTTCTATCTCCCGCATCGACAGGGTAACATCGTATGCCATCTTCCATTTTACCTCCCGGGCAAGGATGGCAGTCCACTGTTTTCCGAGTTCGGCGATTTCAGCATTCCTGTTGCCTCCCCATTTTCGTACACTTTCGAGCAAAGACCAGTCGGTCAGAAGAAGATATTCCTTCAGGTTCTTGACCGGGTTATCATGGGGGAAGAGTTTTGCCATCGTATCCTTGAACAATTCTTTCAAGTGCTCGTCGATGGCCCGCGTCGTCCGGTGGTAATAAACATTCGTGTATAGGTATAGCCTGGCGTTAAGGAACATATTCAGCGCAGAGAGCCCGGATTTATGGAGCGTTAGCCCTTTCTCCGTGAAAAACGTGTAATACATGAGTCGGTCGATATCTACAGCGCCGATGGCCACTCCGCACATGAAGGCGTCACGCATCACATAGTCTAGGTTGTCCACGGTATAGATGCCGGAAAGGAGGGGTTGAAGAAAACTGACCCAGCGTGGTTGTTTTGACGAGGACGATCCAGGACCTTTGCCTATAAGAAAAGCGACCTGATCCGGGTTCAGTTTTTCTCCCTTGCCAAACTCACCGGTTGGGCTTCTGCGAATGGCCTTGATGATATCGGCAAGCTCTGTTCGAATGATATGCTGGCCGATCTTTTCATGGGTCAGATCGTACTGCGCAAGGTAGTTATCATCGAAAAAATGACCGAAGGGACCGTGGCCGATATCATGGAGCAGTGCGGCCAGCCTGAGGAACTCCTCCACAAAATTTGCTGATGGACAATCGGGCACTGCCGCCTTGAGTGATGGATAAAGATGACGGGCGAAACGTCCTGCCAGGTGCATAGCGCCGAGTACATGCTGAAATCTGCTGTGTTCAGCGGACGGGTAGACCCAACGCGCACTCTGGAGCTGATAAATTTGTCGTAAGCGTTGCATCCAGGCTGTATCGATAAGATCTTTCTCGGTCTTGTCGCCTATGCTCCGTGGTGTGGTGAAAGAGATATAACCATGCACCGGGTCGCCGAGCAAGGCAGTGCCATCGTAAAAATCCTCGCCCCTAATGAGTTCTCGCATAGGATGATTATACCGTGAATTAGGTCTGAGTCAACCTGAAATTGCCTGGTGATGAAAAGGCACTCACCACTCGGAAGAAAAGATAATCCTAAAAAACAGCTGACTATGGATAGAACAGTTGACGTGCTCAAACCGCTTAAGCATGCGGAGGGTCCTGCGGTGCCTTCCTAATGAAGTAGTTCCAAGATCTTCAAGAAAAAACCGGGACTCTCTTCCTGTCGGATTCTGCTCTGAGATGCGCTACATTTTACCTCAACAACGTGTTTGTCATATTCTGAGTACCTTCGCTCCTGTTCCCGCCTGTATTTTTTTCAGGATGGGAAACGTCATACCCCGAGATCAACGGATAACGTACGCCAAGGCTCCCTCCTCTAAGGCATAATAGACAGACATCATGTCCTTTTTTTGAAGAGATATGGCCGGAATGCCAGATTCCTTCGCAGGCACAGCGGTCCGCTCCCATTGCATGATAAACGACCTACCACCGAAGGCCAGCGTGTGATGGTCATTCTTCCCCTCCGTTTTCTTCCTAAGCACCAACATTCCCTTCTGAAGCCGGCGCCCGTGATATTTCCCTGGCAGTTTAAACCGAAAGTTCATAAGCACTCTGTTTTTGTACATGAGCTGTCCCGTGCGCTTCGCGAAGTTCATGATGAGATATTTCGAGTCCGTGCTGAACATTGCCTTTTGAAAAAGCAGATAGTCCTGCTCGTGCCTGAGTACCACGATTTTTTGCCGTAGCGCTGACGTCTGTTCTACGAGCGATGTGCGCTCATCACCAGCGAAATCACTTCTGGCCGCACCCATTAGGAAAAGAGCTGAAAGAGCAAAGCACAATACCTGAATTTTTATGAGACAGCTTTTCACCGATGACTCCGCACTAATAAAGATAAACTTTTGTACCGATCTCCGCTGATTTATAGACGACTTCCAAATCATCATCTCCGAGCGAAACACACCCATGTGTAAAATGGGTTCCCAGAAGATCGGTCCATTTGGTCCCATGGATTTTGTATCCATTTCCGAGGAGCAGCGCATACTTTCCAAGAACTCCGCGCACAAGCCGATCGGGATCCTTCTCCGCAGGCACCGGCATGTTCTCCTCCACGTAGGACCAGTCTGGCCGTATCCAAACTGGATTCCGCTCTTTCCCAAGGACCGTAAACGAACCCATGGGTGTCTCGAAGTACCAACTTGTCCCAGTCTCAGACTCGATGAACTGTCGGCTACCGGTCCCGCATACGGCCGTAAGAAGTACGATGTTCCCCTGTCGTAGCATAAGCCTGTTGCTCTCCGTGTCTACGACGATGTACATATGGTTGTCTTCCTGCGCAGCAAGGAACATGCGAAGCCCCTTGTTCTCCTCCTCTAGCTCATCCGCCTGCTGCTGCAGCGTCACGATCTGCCTTCGAAGCTTTTCGATTTGCGTTGTGACAGAAGTTGTCCCCGCCCAAGATGATGAAAACGCTGCAAACACAGAAATAAGGGCCAGTACCAAGGCGGCAGGGAGAGACGCACAACCCTTTGAGTGAGTGAAAAGCATACTCATATTCGAGACCTTTTTTTATCGTTCGGCATCTTTCGCCTCACGCTTAAAATCTCTTTTACCATGGTAATCTGTCTCCGTAGTCGCATCGCGGTCATTCGCTCTAGATGAACATTTTACCGGGATTCAATATATTGTTCGGATCAAGCGCCCGTTTGATGCGTTTCATTGCGGCAATCGCATTCGGCTTAAGCTCCATCGGTAGATACGGAGCCTTGGAAATGCCTACTCCGTGCTCACCGGTAATACTCCCGCCCATGCGAAGCGTAGCGGCAAAAATTTCCTTCGCTGCTTCTTCGGCTTTCGGCATGTCAGCCTCGTCAATCATGATGTTCGTATGGATGTTGCCGTCTCCGGCATGGCCAAAATTCACGATCAGAATTCCGTACCGTTCCGCAATGTCGTTGACTTCGCGCAGAACATCAGGAATTTTGCTTCGCGGTACCACGATATCTTCATTCACCTTTCTCGGTTTAATGGTATAAAGCGCCGGTGATATCGAGCGTCTGGCTTTCCAAAGCTGTTCTCTCTCAGAAGCGGAATCGGCCTTGTTCACCCGTGTTGCCCCGCAAGCGGTCATGATATCGGCTATTTTGGTGTTCTCGCGCGCAGTCGTTTCCTCCGGCCCATCTACCTCCACAATGAGCATAGCCATAGCGCCGTCTGACAGATCTTCTTTCAGGTAATTCTCAACAGCCCGGAGTGCGGCATGATCGATGAATTCAAGCGCTCGTGGCAGTATTCTGCTCGCCAGTATCTTCGAAGCGGCCCGAGCGGCATCGTCAACACTTAAAAAAAATGCAGCCAGAGTACGCACGCATTCAGGGAGTGGCAGAAGCTTCACGATTATTTTCGTAACGATGCCAAGCGTGCCCTCAGACCCGACAATCAGCTTGGTAAGATCGTAGCCCGCCACGCTTTTGGCCGTCCGCGCGCCCGTCATGATGATCTCGCCCGTAGGCAGAACCACCTCAAGACTAAGCACATAGTCCTTTGTAACGCCATACTTTACGGCGCGAAGCCCGCCAGCGCACTCCGCGACGTTTCCACCCATGGTGCAGAACTGATGGCTTGCCGGATCAGGGGGATAAAAGAGCCCCCGTGACTCTACCTCACGCTGTAAATCTCCGGTCACGACGCCCGGTTCCACCACGGCAACCATGTTCTCCTCGTCGATTTCGATAATGCGCTTCATGCGCTCAAGTGAGAGGACAACACCGCCCTGCGTCGGCACCGACCCGCCGGACATGCCTGTCCCCGCCCCGCGGGGGACAACAGGAAACCCCTCTTGGTTCGCGAGCACCAGCACCTGAGAAATTTCGCTGGCTGATGCCGGTCGTGCGACGGCCCACGGCAATGCTTCACGCTGTGTGGCGTCGTAGGAATATGCGATCAGATCTTCAGGGACAGTGGACAGGTAATCATTGCCAACGATTATTTTAAGCTTTTTTAAAACGGAAGGTCTAAGCATACACTCGATAGTCTATATCGGGGAATATATTGTCTTGGTATTCTAAATCGTTAAGCCACGTCTCGTCAATATGATTCGCCTTGATATCTTCGAATAGCTTCATAAACCTTAGCAAATGTTCCTTTGTCCTCCGCTCGGCGTATTCCACGTGGCTTCCAGTCTTCATAATAAATGCCCAGTCCGAGCTCTGCGCGAGGAGCAGTTCCCGCGCAGCCTGGTTCAGCGCCCGCCGCATCACTCCGTCGGCCTCTGGGACAGCCTGCGCCAGCTCTATCATCCGATCCGCAGCCCGGTGGAGGTGAGGGTATATCCAGTCGTTGGCACCGTTTAGCCAGACCTCGGAGTAACCTTTGTAGCCCCAGCTGGACGCGGAGGGTGTCGCAATTTGGCACCTGGGGTTCTCTTCCAGATACTCAAGTGGTGTAATGAGGCGTATCGTTTTTTGGTCATAGACAGTTTTGCGGATGAGATAGTTGATCCAGTCCGGTCCTTCAAACCACCAGTGACCGTACAGCTCCGCATCATAGGGGGCGACGATAATGGGTTTCCGGTCCTGAAATGCGCCGGAGAGCCATTCAATCTGCTTCACACGGTTGAACAGAAAATTTCCTGCGTGCACTGCTGCCTTCTCGATTGCCCATTGACGGTTGTACGGTTCCTTGAAATTAGTGTTGCCAGTGATCTTATAATACTTTATGCCGAGGTTCACGCGAATCCCGTCGGGATGCAGGTAGGGCTTCACATAGTCGAAGTCCAGATCAAAGCCGATATCGCGATAGAAATCGCGATAATTATAATCGCCTGGATATCCTTCAACGGAGCTCCAGACCTGCTTGGACGATTCGACGTCCCTAGCGAAGGCGGCAACGCCAGAGCGACAGAAAATCGGCGCATATACACCGTACTTTGGTCGAGGAGTCGCGTGAAAAACGCCGTGGGAGTCCGTAAAGAAATAACGGATACCAGCTTCGTCTAGGATCTCGTCAAGCCCCTCGTAATAACCGCACTCAGGTAACCAGATACCTTTCGGCGTCCTACCGAGATGCTTTGTATGAAGATCGACTGCGACTTGGATCTGTGCGCGGACTGCATTCTCGTTCTTCATGAGCGGCAGAAACCCGTGTGTGGCGCCACAGGTGACGATCTCGATCTTTCCAAGGTCCTGGAACCTGCGAAAAGCATTCACCAAGTTTCGTCCATATTTTTCTTCGAACACGTATCGTGCATTAAGAAACAGGTCGAAGTACATGCGTGCCAAGGAATTGAATTCCGGTTCGTTCTTCGTGCGCACGATTTCCTTCTCTGCAAGTTCGATCAGCCGACTGATATGCCGGCGATAACGCTGCTGGAGAAGTGCATCGGTCAGCATTGAAATGAGCGTGGGGGTCAGGCTCATGGTAAGTCGAAAATCGACACCGTCATTGATAAGCGCCTCGAAAACGTTGATGAGTGGAATGTACGTTTCCGTGATCGCCTCATAGAGCCAGTCCTCTTCAAGGAACCGGTCGTGCTCGGGATGCCGCACATAGGGCAAATGACAGTGCAGAACCAGCGCAAGATAGCCTTTTTCCGTACTGTCTTTCTTGTTCTTATTTTTACTGCTCCTGCGAACGACACTATCTTCCTTTTTTACCATGCAATCGCCTTCCATGACATGAACACGCGGGAACCCTAGAGAGCCTGTTTATCAAAGTCATCCAATCATCGTCCCCCCAACCCTCACATCAAGGGAGGGCCTACGGCGGCATTACCCCTCACCTGTGAGTAAATGTAAAGGTGGATAGTAGTGTCATTTCCGATTAAAAAATATTGATAATTAGATGCGCTGAACTCGTGGTTTTTACCTGTGGCAACTTTAGAATATATGCTATCTTTGCATCCCTAGAGCGCCGTTGCTTCACTATCCTTTGCTCAGAGATAAAATCTCTCTCATGACGATAAGAGGTAAAAGAAAAGTCCACCCATATTCGGATGGACTTTGCAAGCTCGCTTCAGGATTGGAACCTTTTCACCCAGCAGGTCCATAGGGATCAGGACTTGTGCTT
Source organism: Nitrospirota bacterium (assembly GCA_963845065.1). Classification (GTDB taxonomy): domain Bacteria; phylum Nitrospirota; class UBA9217; order UBA9217; family UBA9217; genus JAJYKN01. Next base: position 581,581 of record CAWJQQ010000009.1, on the reverse strand, counting down.
CTGTTTCCGCTTCTGCCGCTCGCGGGGAAACAAACCGGGCGAAGAGATCTCGAGCAGTCGTCGACGCCGCACCATTTCCTGCATCTGCGAAGACGACAAACTACCGGGCATGGCGTCAGGATAGCCGTAGAGCTTCCAAAACTCCTCGTCGACAAGCATCCACTCTTCATCAATAACATCGGACGCCGTGTCAAGCGGCATGGTGATGTAGTTCGACCGCGCCAGCGTCAGGAACCGTCCTTCCGGAGCGAGCAACCCTAGATCCGCGCAGAACGAATGACTTGGCCTGCCAAGGTCAAAATACCAGTTTCCGGTCCTGTCTGAAATTTCTTGATCAAAATACCCAATGGCGTTCCGACCGTCAAACTGCACGCCAGTCACGTCATATATACGGAGGCAGAGTTTGCTGCCCCAGCCGAACCATGCCCGCTCTCGTTCAATACGCGATGGTGTTGCTTCCCAGTAAGCATAAGCTACGAAAGGATCACGCATCATGAGTACGATTTTGTCTTCCCCGTAGCCCTTCGGCAACTCGCCATGTGCTGGCATAAGCTCCCGCGTGACCGACCCTGTATAATACTTGGATTCTGCCACCCTTTCCTGCGCCAGCTGCGGTTCTTCGGCAAGCGGGGGAAGTTTCCATTCCTGTTTCGGGACGGTAACTTTTACTGGTTCGCCCGAAGTAGTGCGTGGTAGGGTCGCTGCTACTGGCTCTACCACTACGGACGCCTTGATCGTCGTATGTTTCTTTATCCGCGCCGATGTCTGAATCGCCCGCTTCGAAGCCCTTGCTACTTTCTTGACCGCTCGTTTTGTTACTGCTATCGCTTTCTTTACGGCGGGCTTCTTGATCTTTTCCGACGTCAGAAGAGCCTTGACAATATCGGCCTTCTTCCCATTTGGAGATAAGGACACTTTCTTCTTCTTGGCCAGGGCTTTGAGTTCAGCCACCGTCATTGCTGTTAAATCAGATTTTGTCATCTCAAATTCCCCTTTCCCAATTTGAATACGTGTCTGTTTACCAAAACTATATCATAATTGGCTGTATTGTCAAACTTATTCCATCGTTCTTTTGAAATAAAGGAGCAATAATGTCCCCTTTATATTGCTTGCGAAAATTCATATATACGGTTAAATCCACGTTATCTCAGCTTGATCCGGGATTCACGGGAAGCGAGACCCGAGGTTGCGTTCGGGTCCATTTGCATTCAGGACAGCATGCTTTGGGGCGAATAAGTCCTCTTGACAATAAAATTTTAGTTTGATCTCCTGCTATATATTATTTGCAATGTGTAGCCTAGGGAACTAATATGCTGATCCCAGCTTAGTATCCCCTCCATCCCCCCGCTTTTATGGTAGATATAAATTATCCACAATAAAGTGTTTATTTTGTCTCTTCAGCGTTTCCAGGTTTCAAGAGAGAAGAAAAAAGGGTTGTTAACGAAATGATTCTCCCCCAGCGGGAGCTGGGGTTTCTTAAATCACAACGTCAATTGCAGTTGCCCTTTGTCTTCTTTTTCTTGATACTCAACATAGGCGAGAATTTCCTTTTCATTTAAGCCTATACACGACACACAGTAGCCTCGTGACTAGATGTCTTCTTTGCTAGCATACGCGTTACGCAGAAAAGGAAATTTCGCCTTTAGCTTTTTTGCCGATTGCGACTTGATAAACTGAACGACCTCGGCAACTGCAATTCTCGGCGGTATCACGATCACGATGTGGACATGGTCAACCTGAACACTGAGTTTTATTACCTCGATATCGGGATCAAGTTCAGGGATATGCGCAAGCGTCTTTCCCGCATATTCCTTGACACCTTTTACAAAGATTTTCTCCGATATCTCGGTATCCAGACGAGATGATATTCCGTCTTATAGATGGCATAGGCACTTTTACGATATCGCATGCCCTATCTTATCAAAAGCTCGCTCGTCTGGATAGCCACTACATCACCAGAAGGGAGTCTGGTGTTTTATGTGGCTCAATAAAAATGATTTTACAAACAATTACTACTTTAGTTCTATTTATTAGCAACTAGCATCAGTAGGTAGTTCACGGCCTGATCACAAACACTATGTTGAAGTACATCGCAAAATGAGACAAGTAATTCTCGCCAGACAAGTAACGCTTGATTGCTTTATTGGAGGACCCAACGGAGATTTGGATTAGGCAATGAAAGAGTATGAAGGAACGTGGAAGTATGTTTTCGTTCTACAAAGATCGGCAGATACCTTTTTATTCGGTCGCGTGATGTATCCAGGCTTTGAGAAATACTGGCTTGCCAATCCCAAGAATCCATCTAGTACAAAGAATGAAATCGAGAATGAGCAACATACCAGTAAAAAAGTGAATGCTCCCACAACCAAATATTGTTTGGGGCTTCGAAGAAGGTGCTTCCATACATGGCGACCAAGCACTCACACACTATAAATAAAGTATGACGGCCCTCCACTTGTTCCGCTTCAATGGTGACAAGATCGTAGAAATGTGATTGTAGCAAGCCCACGCCTGCTGATTCGCCGAATGAATAAGGACGGAACATTCTAGGGGGTCAGATCATGCGCAGAACAATCATACCCGAGTACGTGTGTTAGTTACGCAACGGCATTTATTAATTAAGAGACTAGTTCTTCTTGCTCTTAGGTTTTTTTACTTCTTTCTTCGCTCCTTGCCGTGAAGCTGCCATGCTCCATCACCTCTTTTACGTTGGCGTAACTTCTTATTCACGTGTCAGACGCCGGCAGTATTGTCATCTCTACTTTCCACCGGCCGACCCTGATCCTCACCAGGCCGCCTTACCACATTTTTGTCAAGTTTTCGTTGCTTTTTTTCCTCGTTCTTTTTTTGTTTTGCAAGTTCCTTCTGACGTTTTTGAAAATTAAAATTCGGTTTTCCCACTAAATACCTCCTGGGGAAGAAATATTCGAACTAAGCCGCGACTTCTTGGTGAGCGCGGATCGAACACCGACAGCTCTTCTCTACTATGTATGCTCCATTTTACCGTTGTGTTCCCTCAGTTTCAGACCTGTTTGCTCAATGCAGCAGGTGATTGCAACGGCTTTCCTGGCCTTGTCCCCGAACCAACTGGCCGCGTACGCTTTAGGAGCTTCCGCTTTCGCTTCTGCGCCTCCGCCTGCTTCCTCTTTTTTTTCACTGAGGGCTTTTCATAAAAGCGCCGCTTCTTCAGCTCCCCGAATACACCATCAAGCTGGAGTTTCTTTTTCAGGGTCCGCAGGGCCTTTTCAATGTCCCGAGACTGGACTCTTATCTCCAAGACCGTCCTCCGCCGCCGTATCCTCCTCCGCCGCGATTACCCCTACCGCCGGAGCCTGAATGCCCACCTTCCGTCTTCGGCCGGGCCTCATTCACTGTGATCGTCCGGTCCATGAATGAGGTGCCGTTCATGGAAGAGATCGCCTTGTCCGCATCCTCGTCAGCCGCCATCTCCACGAAACCGAATCCCTTTGACCTGCCGTTCGTCTGATCAACGATCAGCGTGGCGGACCGCACTTCACCTATCTTCGAGAATGCTTCCCGCAAATCCTCCTCGTGTGTGTTATACGATAAATTTCCTACATAAAGTTTTTTTGCCATGTTGCCTCCTCTATTTATATTAAGTTCTGGCTAACGGTCAAATGCCATTTAGCTCGTTACATCTGTCTGAGGCATACCGCGACTCCGATAAGGCGCACGGACTCGCGTGGGTGTCCGCAAGACCTCATCCTTCGTTCGCCAACCAGATATGCCGTCGCTTTTTAAGTGAGAAAATGTGAGAGCAGGAGGAGTCAGTGATCGATGATAAGGTGCAGACGACTTCCCCTTCCAAAACGAGAAAGCCTTGCCCCGCTGATAGTATAAAATTATTATACCGTTTTTTTTGCCAGTTACAAGTGTTATTCTATCACTTAAGGGAATTTACATTTATAGTACTTTAGTAGTATAGTAAATATGTGAAAATCCGTAATTTACCCTCTAATCGGTATCATGAGCTATTCTCTGTTGCCAGTCACGCAAAAAAACCGTTGCCTTCAAAAGAAAACAACGGTTACTAGAAACTTTGAGATGAACCCCTATCAGCAGCTGCTGCAGGAAGAGCCGCATGAGCTAGGCTGCATACCTGAAAGTACGAAGCCCTGATGCTCTTGGAAGTCTATGCTCGTATTCATGAGCATGCCGTTTGCCCGCTCCTCCAGAAAAATTTTCAGACCTTTCAAATCGATGATTGCATCGCCCAACTGGGCCTCCTTGGCTATGTCCATAGCCAACGAGGGGCTTCAACCACCGGGAACGACGAATATCCTTACACCGTCTCCTGCAACCCCCTGCTTTGCAACTACATCTTTAAACTTGTTTACCGCATTGTCCGTCAAAATAACCATTACATCCTCCTTGCTGTTATTCTAATCCGAAATTATCCCTGAGTATTAAATATTCTCATATTTATATTTTACCAGCCTCATCAAACCTAATCAACATTTTTTTTAATTACGAAACTGTGTTTTATTTTTTCATCAAGGTATGTTGCATGCTTCGCTGTTCACGTTTTCAGGCTCGTTCCAGTTTTTATTTTTTTTATTAAATCCTCGATTTTCATCCTGATTTCGTCCCGTGCACGTCTGAAATCCTTCATAACCTCTGCCCCAGATCCGATGGTTGCAACGGGATCCTTGATCGGCCAGTGGAGCCGTTCAATCCCTGGAGGCGTAAAGGGGCATGCCTCTTCGGCGCTGGAACAGAGTGTAATCACCATATCCATGGTCATGATATGCGCTTCGTCAATCACCTTCGACTTCTGTTGCGATATATCGATACCGATTTCTTTCAGCACATCTATCGCACGTGGGTGTACACCGGCTGCCAGGAGTCCTGCACTGTAGGGTTCCAGCAAGTTTTTTCCCAGTTCTCGGGCTAGGCCCTCAGCCATCTGGCTCCGACAGGAGTTCCCTGTACAAAGGAACATCACCCTTTTTGGAGAATATCTTCTCAAGTTGTCGCTCCTCATAGGGATAGCAATCAGCATTCAACCGCTGACGTTGAATCGTTGGGTTGTGAATACAAGAAAAGTATTATTTGGCCTGCGGGTCCAGAAACTTATTGATGCCACCAGTCGTATAGATCTTGCCATGGTCGTCGACGATAATGGCCTCGGCACCTACCTGACTTACGATCTTCAGTCCTTCGTCAGGTCCCATAATGAAGGGCACCTTGGTAAGAGGATCGATGAACGCCCCTTTGTCCCCCACGAGTGTCGCGGAGATGACTCCCTTCGAAGGCTTCCCCGTTCGCGGGTCGATAATGTGGTGGTAGCGCTTGTTTCCTTTAATGACAAACCGTTCATAATCTCCGGACGTGGAAACATACTTGTTGCTCAGGTTTAGGACGGCTATGACCTTGTCGTGCTCCCGCGGATGCTGCACACCAATCCTCCACGGTTTACCATCATCCCGTCGCCCCAGTACCCAGATATCGCCTGCAACTGCGATGACCGCGTTAGTTATGCCGCGCTTCTTGAATATTCCGGCCACCCTGTCCGCGGCGTATCCCTTCATGCCCCCGAAGTCCATGATCATTCCGGCTTTTTTGAGAAAGATCGTAGACGCTTCTTTGTTAACAACTACGTTTTTGTAGTTTACCAAGGGCTTGATCCTGGCAATCTCAGCATCCGTCGGGATCTTGCCTTCTTTCAGCCGCATTTGCCACAAGACAACAAGGGGGCCGATGGTCAAATCAAAAATGCCGTTCGAGAGCCTCGAGATCTCTGCACCATCTTCCACGACTTCGATCATCTCTGGAGATACTTTGACAGGATGCTTCCCTGCCGCCAAGTTCACTTTTGTGATTTCGCTGGTGTCCTTGTACAGTGACATCATCGCGTCAAGCCGCCGCAACTCAGCCATGCCCGCGTCAATGGCCTCATCGCCCTCCGCAACAGACCGTGCAACGACCGTCAAGGTAACATCCGTGCCCATAATCGCTTCGGTTTTCTGCACGGTCTTTTGCCGCGCACACGTGCTGGTGAGCACGAGCGCAAAAATAGCGAATAACAATATTCGCTTCATAAAGATTAGCTGTCTCCTAACATGGTGGTCTTGATAAAATAGGATCTCCAACTACGCGGGGAAAGTAAAAAGGGACTTAACTTTTACCCATCTTTCTTTTGATGAGGAAATTCCTCGCCGCTGTCCGTACCGCTTCAGGAATGCTGCGGCTCTTTTCCAAGACGGCAAGTTCCCGCTCAGATAATCTGTTCACAAAGGGCAGCGAAACGCCAACTGGCGTTTTGGGGTTGCTCACTAGCGAGCTGACGACGGTATTTTTCCTCGTCCATTCGGTGTTTGTCCCGATTTTGCGAATAACGTCTTCGCTCAGGTTCGGCGACTTGGCAAAAAACTCGATCTCCCCGATCGTGATCCGTGGGTTCCCGAGCACCGACAACGAAATGATTTTGCTCGATTCCCGGATAAGTATACCGCGCGCGTCCTTTGTCCCCGTTAAGGCCAGTTTTATTTTCTGGGAGGGGCTCATTCTCTGAATGACCTGCAGTATGTTGAGTTTTTTCTCTTCACGTCTTGGTTCGTTTATACCATCGACTGAAGGTTCCCCCATCACGACTTCAACAACCCGAGTTCGAGCAATGTAATTTTTAATTTCTTCCGATGCTGTCAGTGCGATGAACACCAGCGTGGTTTCATCAAGGTTGGGGCAGAGCACGAGGTCGCGCAAAAGCTCCTCGTCGTCGCTATAGGTCTGGGCGATCCGGTCAAGTATATGCGCAGGCGTCTGTACGTCGAGGATAATGGCACGGAGCGCGATCGGTGAACAGTGTTCAACATCGAGTGGGAGCTGATGCCTGAATCGTTCCGCAAATATGCCCATCCATCTGCACGGCTGGTCCATCTGCTGCTGCTCCCTCTCCTGTTCATCCTGTCCTCCGCCAGGCGATAAGCAGGTTGCCGAATGAAATTATACTGACGAGTTCGCTGGTTGTCAAGCAATCACTCAAGGAGCCCTACAAAACCTTGAACCCCTTTGAACACAGAAACACCATAGATGAGAAGCTGAAAAAAATATTCAAAAACTAAACCCAAAGATATAGGTCTCCTCAGGTAACATTTTATTATGAGGCAACGGGAACTCTATCATGCGCAGTTTTACATGAAAGTCAGTCCTGCAAAAATACAAAGCCCTTCTTGTACTTTCAACGAAGCGATAAAAAAAAGGGGCCATGTTGTATGATACGGTGATGACCAGATCCCTTAAACGACCTTGTATCCCGCATCAACGACGGCGGCGGTCAGCTTGTCTGGTGCCACTTTCGATTCGTCAAAGGTAACCGCTGCCTCCGCTTTCTGTAAATCGACTTTCGTATCCCGCACACCGGGAACTGCCTTCAAAGCCTTTGTCACGCGCATCACGCAGTGATTGCACGTCATTCCCTGGATCTTAAGCGTCTTTGTCGCCATATTTCCTCCTTATACGATATACGATGCGACCCATGATACTCATTATATAATACACCATTTGTCAAGGCAGAAACAGTGGCCTGATCCATTTTGGATCAACATGATACATTCTGTAGTTTGAGCCCGATTATTCCATCCGGTAAATGAGTGTCTGCCTTGTAATGCCAAGATATTCAGCAGTATCGTTCCGGTAACATGAATTATGATTCAATGAAATAATTCAAAATTAACTTGGGTAATATTCATTTTGAATCAATTCGCTCATTCTTTACGCTTGACAACAATTGTCCAATCTGCTACATTACTTAATCGTAAAACGGAAGGAGGTGAATCTGAATGAAAAAGATTATTGCTCTTTTCACAGCAATGACGTTTGCTCTCACCCTCGGTCTAGCATTCGCGGAGGAGAACGCAACGGCACCGGCGGCAGCTCCTGAGAAGATGGAGCAGAAGGCCCCGGCAAAGAAGATGAAGAAGAAGACTGTAAAGAAGAAGACGATGAAGAAGAAGAAGATGAAGAAGGCAGCTCCGGCAGCGGCTCCAGCAGCAGCACCAGCAGCACCGGCAGGCAAGTAGTTTCACTATACCGCTATTTCATTATTCTCAGCGGGAAAACATGTTATCTTGGATGAATTGTTTTAAAGCAGGCGGAATCCCGCCTGCTTTTTTTTGCTATATTACAATGAACCGGCACAAAGGATGCTAATCCCACAACAGGAGAAGACGTTTCGTTTTTCTGATCTCATTGACGAGTTCGTCGACTGAACCCGGGCCCTGTTCAACAGCATCGGGGCAAAAGTCGTACACCTCCTTGACGATCGTTTTCAGGTCATGCGGCACTGTTTTAAACTGGATCTCAACCCAGTCGCTGTCTGCACCGATAATATCAAAAGGCGCCTTTTTCTCTAACTCTTTCAGCCAGTCAATTACGTCCTGATTGGATATGTCATAATCATCTCCATCGGTGTGCATAATGCGAAGTATTTCGTACTGGTCGGTACCCTTCAAAACACCAATCTTATAGACCTTGAGTGCGCTGTTCATTTCCACAACAAATGCCATATAATGAAGAGGCTGTAATCTGTGACGGAGCGCCACAAGAATGTTGTCTGCCTTATCCTCCGGCACGGAAACTACGATACCGGGTGCAATGATCTGGTATCCCTCCTCATCGAAGCCGATAAGCCGTCCGATGCGGTCATGGGTTATCTCCTCCACGATTATGAGGATTTGTCGCTCGAATTTGATGATCCTGGCGACTTCCTCGGCATAGGGTGAGAGAAGGATTTGCTTGCCGATTGCGCCACGGGCCACACAGGAGAAGTGACTATTCGTTGTGCTGCTTGTGAGGCAGCTCTTTAAATGGCTGCCCGTCACCCTGCTTACAATGCTGGTTGTCTCTATGCTACCTATGCTGGTGGTCACGCTGGTGGTAATGCTGGTAGTTATGCTGGTGGTTACAGTGGAAGTCATGCTGTTCGTCACTCGGCTTGACAAGCTGTTATTCATGCCGGAGTTAACGCCGTTTGTCATCTCGCTGCCTGCTCCCATAAGCAGAAGCGCAAATACGGCCAATGCAGTCAAAAGCAGGGAATGGATGAGCATCTTCTTCATGCAGTGTAATCCTCTCTGCGGAAGAACCAATGAGGCGGGGGTATCGTAATAATGGCGGCTATTTTAGCATAGATATAAACCGGAAAACAACGGATTTTATTGGGACGCATTCAGATGCCCCTGGAGGGACAGATGTCGTACAGAGTACATTCGGTGTGATTTGGTTTTCTTGCTTGACAGATTTTTCTGCCGTGAAAGATCAGCAGGTGGGACAGGTTCCCCCACTCTTTCCGCTGCGTAGCCATTATGAGATCGTTCTCGATCTTTACCGGGTCATCATGCGTCGTCAAACCAAGACGCTGTGAAAGACGTTTCACATGCGTATCAACAGCGATGCCCTGATTGATGCCAAACGCGCTCGATAGAACAATGTTCGCGGTTTTCCGCGCTACGCCGGGCAGAGTTACCAGCTCTTCCATGGTCCGGGGAATCATCCCTCCGAAATCCTTGAGCACCATCTTGGCCATGTTATTGATGTTCTTAGCCTTGTTTCTGTAAAAGTTAACCGATGCAACGTCCTTTGCCAGTTGATCTGGAGTCGTACCCGAGAAATGTTCGATAGTGGGATATTTCCTGAAGAGCTTCGCCGTCACCTTGTTCACCTGCACATCTGTCGTCTGCGCCGAGAGAATAGTCGCGACAAGAAGCTGGAAGGGAGTCGAGAAGGTTAATGCCGTCTGCGGCGTTCCGGCATATTCTTTTTTTAATCGCTTCAAAATCACCGTGACCTTTTTTTTGGTGTCCATGTGGCCCTCCCGGCATATTAGTGAATAAGATTAGGGATTCTTTCTACCTGTGATTCGCTTCACGATCACCGGAACAAGAGCAAAAAGCGCCAGGACGACAAAAACGGCGATAATTCTTTTAGAAAGAATCTCCGACAGCGAGTTGAGCGAACCGATCTGCTGTCCTGCAAAGGCATATACGGCCGTACCCGGTATGATGCCGATGGACGTAGTCCAAATGAACGTCCAGAACGGTATCGCGGTAAGCCCTGCAAGAAAATTAATAAGGAAAAAAGGGAAAACGGGAATAAAACGAAGCGTCAAAAGATAGCTTTTGCCGCTCCGCTCGATCTCAGTGTTGAATTTGCTGAGCTGGCCCTGATATTTTTCCTGCAGCCTGTTCCCCAGGAGATAGCGGGCAACCAGAAAAGCGAATGATGCTCCTGTTGTGGCCCCAATGTTCACGTACAGCGTGCTTGCCGATGTGCCGAAAAGGAATCCGCCTGCCAGGGTCAAAACTGCAGCGCCCGGAAGAGACAGTGAGGCGACAAGTATATAGAGACAAATATATGAGAGAACAGATAGCCAGTAATGGTCCTTCACAAAGAGGAGCAGTGATTCGCGGTGCTGTTGCAGATTCTCAAAGGTGAACAGTCCACCAAGTGGAGAAGATCGGACAATGACGATCACCGCAATGAAGCACACAAGGAGGATGACTCTTTTTTTCTGTTTGCTCATACTGAGTAGTGTGGCACAAAGACAGACGATTTGCAAACCCGGCTTTTGAGCCTGATCGTTTCCGTGGTTAGAAGGTTTTATTCCTCATAAACAGCGCTTGACGATGTTTACTGAGAAAGAAGAGGGTTCTCGATGTTCCTGGTTCTATATGGTGTGCACGGGACAGAAAAGCTTCCAAATCCTCCTGCGTATCGATATCCCTAAGCTCCGGCAGTCGGTGCACAGTAAGCAGTGCCTTCTCCAGTCTCCCGAGGGTTTCGCCAAATACCATCTTCGTACTCCACGTTATAGCGTGAAAAATCCCCGGCTTGAAGGTTCGCTTTTTGAAGCCAATCAAATAATAACCCCCGTCGTTAGCAGGACCGATGACCGCATCGCAGGCTGAAAAGGATCGGAAGGCATCATCAATAATGGCGGCTGTTAAAGAAGGTATGTCGCTCCCAATGAGAAGGGCATTGTCCACTCCTTCTGAAAACACGTGGATGAATGCCTGTTCCATCCGCGCGCCAAGGTCCTCGCCGGTTTGCGGCATGTATGAATAAGCCTGCCCGAGCCACTGCCGCATACGTTCCTCCGCATCAGGCGGGTCAAAACAAATGCGAAACGGCGCATCTGCTTGTTCGAGAATATCTATCGCATCCAAGACCATACACTCATAAAGGCGCTGGACGATATCTCCGTCAATATCTTGAGCGAGACGGGACTTCACTTTCCCTGGTTCTGGAAGCTTCACAAATAGGATCACACACCGAATATTAGTCATATCTTCTATCGAAATACTCCACATAAGCCGCCGAATGCTCTCCGGTAATGTCTGCTTCGTTCATAGTCTCGAGCTTCGACCTAAGAGTGGTTTCATACCATATGTCTTCAAGGAATAATAAAGATACTTATTTGTTCATTCTGCCACATTCTGAAAATTCTGTTTCTCATCTGAAAAAAAACCAGCGCCGTCCGTTTAATTGAAGCAACGCTTTTACGGAATTGGGACGCCACATTAATGAAGCATGCCCATGAAACTAGGGCGTTGATTGAAAGAGAGAAGTCACCTTATCCTGCATCTTGGGTGTGGCACATCAGTGATTCAATATGTTGCCAAACTGCCTTGCGTGTAACATACCAGTTAGCGTCTGTGACCGTAATTTCAAGGGTCAGAGTTTCCTCATTCCATGCGCATTTTAGTAGGACGCCATGCTCTTTTGCATCGATGATCCACGGGTTATTACCTGTAACGTGAGAACCATGAGCGATCACTTTGTCGAGCAATGCATAGACTTTTGTTCTGCTAATATTTGCGTAGTTATGAGTTCCATAGTCTGGCATTTTTCACTGCCTTTGTAATGAGAGCCCGGTCTTTTTCCATAAAGCTAGAGTTTCGTCCATCTGCGTACAAACCATTAGTACGGAATGTATTATAGACCTGCAATCGACTTTTTAGTTTTCTTGAAAATATATTTTTTAATCCTTTTCTTTCACCGGTCTCTCATTGATCACCTGTTCAACAGGATAGCCCCTGTCGCGCCAAGCGTCAAAACCGCCTGACAACGGTCGTATACGTTTCATACCTCGCAGAATTAAGTTCAGCGCCGCACGGGCGCTGGAGGCCTCACTTGGTCAAGTGCAATAGGTGACTATTTCGCCATCTCCTAATAATGCAGGATGACTCTCAGTCGCGACAGAGGAGATGTGGATAGCGCCGGGGATACCATAAGGGTCAGCTTCTATGTCGGAGGCGTGGCGCACATCGATAATTACAATATGCTCACCGGCGTCAATTCTCTGTTTCAGCTCTTCCGGGGTAATGTGTTCGATCGCGAGTTGTTTCAACAACCGTTGCCTCACAATGAATTTCCTAATGACATATACCATCAGCCCGCAGAACACGAATAGGAAGAGTATTTTCCCAATTCCCGCGCCAAAATACAAGGCACGATCAAGTTCTTCGCTTATAAGATAGCCGATGAGAGTATATCCACTGACCCAAATGAGTACCCCCGGAATGTCAAAAATAAAGAATCGCTTGAGGGGCAGGTGGATGACGCCCGCAAGCGACGTCGCAATGGCATTTAGTCCTGGAATAATTTTCGTAACAAGAAAGGATCGAACGCCGTATCGTGCAAAAATATTTTCGGTTCGACGGACGCAGGAATCTGGTTCGAACGAAATACGGCATAAAAGGGACAGCACCTTCCTTCCACGGTAACGGCCGAATGTGTACCAAAAGACGTCACCCAGTAATGCAGCACAGACCCCCAAACCGATGCAAAGGAACAAGTTTCGTTGTCCTAAGCCAGCCAATGCCCCCATTATTATGAGGACGGGAAAACTCGGTATCGGGAGCCCCATTATTTCGGCCAAAACCCACAAAAAAAGTGTTGGGTAGCCGTGTTGTATCAGAAACGGTATAACTTTGTCCATAGTAAATACACTCAACAGGACATTACTTCAATGCAGTCAAGCACAGAAATCATGTAGCGTTCGGAAGTGTTCGATCAACAGCATGTATAAAGGATATCACAAATAAGGCCTCCGGCATAGCTTATACCACACCCCTCTTTCGCAGTTCCTGTATTTTAACCACATTCGACAGTCTACTTTCCTGCGCTGTTTTCTAATGATCTTGCAGAAAACAGCGCAGGAAACCCACATGCTTTAGCTGTGGGATGATAACGCTGAACCCGAATAGTTAACAAATATCTAACTCCTGTCCAAAATAGGTTTTAACTTGGACAGCTTTGCCTGTTCCTAGAACGGGCGATGTCGAGATTGCAATATCAAGCGACGAATGATAAGGTTTCATTTATCGGCTTTGGCCTGCGGTCCTGACACAGAGTTACTTGCCCGTTAAAGAAGGATCAACGACAATCAAGATTGATATTTAAAAATTATGTTGCCGAAGCGCTTGCCAGTACTACCGTTAGCCCCTCTGCCTTCAGCAAACTGTCCGAAAATTCGAATTTTGATAATTTGGCTAATGTAAATTCAAATAGATACGAGGCCAAAAGCCACAAAAAAAGCTATTATAGGACTGCCTGTCAGACAAGGGGTAGGTCAAGGTCAGAACACTTCTACGTTGACAAAATCTTGCTTGGTGCTATCCCAAATATAACCTTTCATCTCGTGAATTTTTCCTTCTCGTAGTGCAACGACCACGTGAACTGCATCCGGGAACTCCGGCTCGCCAAAGACCGTCTGGACCTCTTTGTCCATCTGGGAAAAATAAGCATCACAATCGATATGGGAATGGTAAAAGGCTAGGACGGTCTCGTTGGCACGTGCAGACTCATGGATAATTCGTTCTACCTCGTTCCTGTCCACAGCATAGGCGCTCCTGCTGTCCCGTGGATGAGTTTGGGGATCTTCGGCATGCAGGCGCTCCTGAATGTTCACAAGAGGATGAATGTGCTGGACGTCTGCCCTGCCGGTCACGATACCGCAACATTCTGACGGATATTCCGCCATAGCCTGCCTGTTCATGGCAGCGACACTTTGCTGGGAAAATAACATTGCTTAACCTCCATGCTCTAATAGCGGCCCCCCTGGCCGGGAACATGGTTACAATGGTGCCTTCTTCGAGATTCCCGGCTATCGCGAACGCTGGTGCAAGTGCTGCACCGCTTGAGTGGTCCACAAACATGCACTCTTCTCGGGCCAGCCTTTTTGCCATGTCATTTGCAGATTCGGTGCTTACAAACAGCCGTTCATCGGAAAAGCCCATGTCGAAGATCCCGGGTACAATAGCACCTTCCCCGAGATACTTCAAACCCTCTTGGGCGATGATCTCAGGGCCGGTTGTCCGATTATGGGCTTTCTAATTGGATGGGTTGTTGTACTAATCCGGCTGGTAATAGCGTTCCGGGTCTTCACTCAATATTTTTTTTTGACCGAGCGGACTGTTCCGTCTGCGCCCTCGAAGGGACTGGGGAAGACGAGTTCAGCTCCGAATGCGGTCATTATCTTCTAACACTCGACGTTGGCGTTTTCGGAGAGCGCGATCTTTGCCTGTACACTTTGACCGTCCCGATCATAGCATAAGCGATGTCGGTGTTACCCTACTTAGCATTAAGGGTGATTTTGCCATAAGACAGAAGTCTTATTTTCTCGGCATCGTGTAGCATGTTGAAGGCCGCGCGGGATCCTTTACCGACCAACCCCGGGGTAATGCCTCTCCAGCTTGTCAGAGACCCTCTTCCGCCATTTCAGATTGACGGCTAGTTTTGTCAAGGGAAGCGGCGGTGTGCTTCGGATCAGGTCTACCACTGTATCTGTTGGTTTTTGGTTTTTCGGATATAAGGACGCCATAATCGAGATGGTTATAATCCTTGCTGTACAGGTCTTCCTGCAATCTCCGCGCATAATCTTTAGTGTACTACAATACATCGCCGCTCATCAAGTCAGAGTGAGCTAATTTTGGCAATATAACATATTGCCAAGATTAGCTGAAGTACTTTTTGATAGACAGAACGCATAAGACAGCGATTTCTTGCCTGGTAAATTAAATAAACAGGACATACAATAGTAATGTGCAACTTGTAGTTCGCTGAGATAGTTCGGGCCTAACGATACCACTTCACTAACCGTTCAGGCGATACGCCCCACGTATAGAGGATTTGTAACGCCAAATTCCTGAAAGTGCAGTACAGGACCCCGCCTCGTTCGTACCGACGCGGCGAAGTCCGCACCTTTTGCGGTATGATCACGATGGAATCACCACGTTTCCGAATGCGCTTCATCAGCTCCACGTCTTCCATAAGCGGGGTATCCAGGTATCCACCGATACGCTCGAAATAATCGCGTTTGATAAAAATGGCCTGATCCCCGAAGGGGACTCTTGTCAGGCGAGTTCGAAGGGCAACGTACAGTTCAGTGATAGCAAAAATCCTTCGTTTTGTGTCGAAACCGAGATCAAATGCACCGGCAACTACACCCTTCTTCGTCACAGCTGCCCGAATCAAAGCGAATGCGTTTCGGGGAAGCATAGTATCGGCATGGAGAAACAGGATAACATCGCCCTTTGCTCTCGTCGCGCCGACGTTCATCTGGCAGCCGCGGCCCCGTGACGTCATCAGCTTCAGGACTTTTCCATCAATTACGTCATTGATTGTGCTCCCGGCCTCATCTCCATCCACGAGAATTATTTCAACCCCTTCAGTAGCCTCCTGGCGCAAATGTGCAATTATCTCATTGATTTTTTCTGCTTCATTGAAAACAGGCAGGACAATTGATAACGTCGGACTGCGTTCCATTGGGTCACTTTCCGTCATGGCTCATTTTCCACGTAAGTTCCATACAGCTCTGATCATCTCGATCCGTTTCCGGTTTTCTCCAAGATCATACCTGCCCATACGGGATGCGGAGCGGACATGAATTGCTCTCGCTGTATCGTCGAGTAAGAACTCTGCATCGTCGACAAACCGCCACATCGCGCTGGTGAATTCAACAGCGAGATAATGGTCAGTCTCATTAACAATTTTTGTTCTTTCCATCTGGAAGATGATCTTTTTGAGGTCGGCCTTGGCCTCGGAAGTAGACGATGAAAACGGGTGCGGTGCAACAAAATGATCCTAGTCCATACACTGGCTGGACACACAGTTCGGTGTTTCCGGACATGGGGCTAAGTGCCCATCCTTTATACCGAGATTCACAGGCCGCACGCCTGAGCACCCGATCAGAAAAACGCTAAAAAAGGGCCGGTGAGGGGCATAATACAGTCAACACAGCTAATGGACGATTACATTCGTCCCGACATACTGGTACACCCCAGCAAGATTCATATAGTAAATCTGGCAAATTGATAGTTCGCAACTCGAGAAACCAGGAAGCACTAAAACGTCAGATACGTCAGGCCGGCAAGCACTCATATTTTAAGAGAGCAGATACTCTTGCAATATCGGCGACAAGGGACTGAAGTTCCTTTTGCTGTCGTTCATCGGTTTGTTGGTCCTTCTCCGACAAATTTTTTGCTATCAGGAGTAGCTTCTCGACATTCGCCCGCCATGCAGCGAGCTGTTTATCCATACTTTCGCAGTATTCCTTGACTATCATAATTGTTGTTAATGCCCCGATTCACAGAACCTCTTGTCTTACTCGCGTTATCTAATTAAGTTACTTCGCGTTGTTCGTTCTTACTTCCGAGGGCGTTTAATCCTTAAAAAAATGCTCAAGGGAATTGCACATCACCTCTTGTAACCCCAAGCATCATACTCCCCGTTCAAAAGCTAAGGGAACCCTGATTGATAATATATATCCGGAAAGGGGCGCGGTGAATATTAAGGCTTGTTCAGCTAGGGAGGAACCTCTCAAGCCCTTATTTCACCCCGCAGCTTTCCGGTGTTCAACAGTGTTGGTATATTTTCCATTTTTTAGATGTATTATGCAGCCTTTGCTCTTGTCTTTTTTAAATCCTTTTCCAATTTCGCAAGGTACTCCCGCCAAGGCTTCCAGTAATATTTTTCCCAGCCTTCTTTGACGCCATCGTAATCGCTGTCCGCCACGTTCGCGTGGACAAGTTCGATCCTCCCCCTATCGCCCTCTGGTATAAAAGTGAGAATTAGGATAGAGTCGATCTCTTCTTTTTTCCAGTGGCTGCCTCGCCAGGATTGCACAATCATATACTTTGGGATGACTAACAGCGTTTTACCCGAAATCATTCCGTCGAAAGCCCGGAACCTCGACCCTTCCTTTGAACTAATGGAAACAGGGCCGCCTGTGATCTCTGAATGTTTTTTTGGGCTGAGGTACATTTCATACAACTTTTCCGCCGGTGCAGAAAGCATTATGGATTGTTCAATTGTTTTCGGCATTTTTGCTTCTCCTTTCAAGCTACTTTGATACGAGAAAATTCACATTACCTGAGATTAACGCTCGTCAATAAAAAAACCGACCGAATCAAATGATATTTCTCATCGGCAACTCTACCATCTCCCCTTTTCAGAGACCAACTGCTCTTCTCTTCTCGAGAAGTAAGGTTTTGCTTTCTCGGACAGTTCAAATCCTAATTCAACACTATCACTGGGCTCGTTCGCTGTCAAGGCGTACCTCGGCGGACACCGCTAGCTACCTGCAACTACCAAGCAGTGGGGACAACTCCATGATGAGAAATCACCTTCCTTAATGTGCAGTATTAGATTCGCTTCCCCTATTACCACAATCATTTATCACTCTACCAAGAACACACATCCAAACGACGTATTGGTTGTGTGATGAATTAGTTGGCTTTAAATTTCTCCAATATTTGGCAAACTGAACATTAGTATAGTATAATACATTTCATGAATTTCCAACATCCATATCAGAACAGCAACTCCAGCTTAAAAACCCGCTTGTCTGTAATAGAGCAACACCAGGGTACTTAATGGAATGGCTTGGAAGCCCCAACCAATAGATTAGTATTATCTTTGGTTGCGGTAGCATTCACTGCCTGACGTTTATTTAAGTTTCACGGCGATGTCCATGTCCTTCTTGCAATTCTTCCTATTATTCCATTGACAATACATAGCGATACACGGTAGTATGCACAGCTTTGCATAACCGATAGAACCTCCGCGAAGCCAGTAATGTATACAACTTACTTGGTTTATTCGTGGTAATAAAAGGAGTTTCATGTTAAAAAGAACGGACTTACGCAACATTGCCATCATCGCCCACGTTGACCACGGCAAAACCACACTCGTGGACACGCTCCTTCGCCAGAGCGGTACGTTCCGCGATAATGAGCGTATTCAGGAACGGGTCATGGACAATATCGACCTTGAGCGCGAACGCGGCATCACTATCATGGCAAAGAACACGGCCGTACATTACAATGGAATCAAGATCAACATTGTTGACACGCCCGGTCATGCTGATTTCGGCGGTGAAGTGGAGCGCACGCTCAAGATGGTGGACGGTGTACTTCTGCTCGTGGATGCATCGGAAGGACCGCTTCCGCAGACCCGATTCGTACTCAAAAAAGCTCTGGAACTGGGGTTGCCGCCTATCCTAGTCATCAATAAGATAGACCGCCCTGACGCACGTATCAGCGAAGTAGTGAACGAAGTCTATGACCTGTTCATCGATCTCGATGCAAATGACACGCAGCTCGATTTCCCCATCGTCTACACAAATGCTCGGGACGGAATAGCTAAACTCAAGATGGAAGATGAAGGAAAAGATCTTAAGCCACTCTTTGACTTGATTGTAAAAACGATCCCACTTGCCGAAGGCGACGAAACGGCGCCGCTTCAACTGCTGGTTATGAACATTGATTACAATGATTACGTGGGACGGCTGGCCATCGGCAAGATCTTTGCCGGTACCGCTAAGGTTGCCGAGCCCATCGGCGTAGTCACCCATACCGGGGCCTTAGTAAAAACAAAGATCACATCAATGTTCGAGTTTCAAGGACTCAAACGCGTTGATACTGAAAAAGCCTCCGTCGGCGACATTGTCGCCCTGGCGGGCATCGAGGGTGTTAACATCGGAGATACGATTACAGACCCGGAAAACCCGAAACCCTTGCCGCGCATAGCTGTGGATGAGCCGACGATCTCGATGCTTTTTTCGATCAACAACTCGCCCTTCGCGGGCAGAGAAGGCAAATTCGTTAC
The DNA here is from genome assembly GCA_963845065.1 of Nitrospirota bacterium. Taxonomy (GTDB): domain Bacteria; phylum Nitrospirota; class UBA9217; order UBA9217; family UBA9217; genus JAJYKN01. The sequence continues at coordinate 562,450 of CAWJQQ010000009.1, read as the reverse complement.
GTCCCGTCACTTGAAGGAACGGCTTGAGAAGGAACTCTTATACAATGTAGCGATCAAGGTAGAAATATCGGAGGCGACGGACAGCTTCAAAGTTCTGGGCCGCGGCGAGCTCCAACTCGCAATTTTGATCGAAATGATGAGGAGAGAAGGCTATGAGCTCTCGGTTTCCCAGCCTGAGACAATCACCAAACTACGGGACGGAAAGACCTATGAGCCTATGGAAAACCTGGTCATCGACTGCCCCGAGGAGTTCATCGGCGTGGTCACACAAAAACTGGGGACCCGCAAGGGCCGCATGACGAAGATGGCGAACAACGGCCACGGCCGTGTCCGTCTCGAATTTCGCATTCCGGCGCGCGGACTGATCGGCTTCCGCTCGGAGTTTTTGACCGATACACGCGGGACCGGCCTCTTGAACCACCTCTTCGATGGGTACGAACCCTGGCAAGGCCCAATCGCGAAACGGGCCACTGGCGCCCTCGTGTCCGACCGGGGGGGGAAAACCACGACCTATGCACTTTACCATATCCAGCCACGCGGTGAGCTGTTTATCAAGGAAAACACCGCTGTTTATGAAGGCATGATCGTAGGCGAGAACTCCCGTGAAGCCGATATCGATGTTAACGTGATCAAAGAAAAGAAGCTAACGAACATGCGTGCATCCGGAGCTGATGAAGCCCTCCGGCTCGTACCGCACCGACAGCTATCGCTTGAACAGGCGCTTGAGTTCATCAAGGAAGACGAACTGGTAGAAGTGACGCCGCAGTCCATCAGGCTGCGGAAAAAAGTCCTAGAATCAAGCAAGAGGCCGAAAAACCGGGAACGGATAGAATAGGAAAAAAGGGGGCATTGCTGGATGACCCTTTATCGTTTTATCCACTAAGAATGCATGGGCGGTGAAAGATTTAACATCATCTTCCCCGCCCTTTTGATTTGTCTTTTTACTACTTGCCATTTTCTATAGCCTCAATTGCTTTCTTTGCTTTATTCGCTGCGGACCTTCGGCCGTAGAGCCTAGCACAGAAAGACGTAAGTACCTCTATCATATCCTGCGCCAAATCGTCCTTGAGTTCTGTCTTATCTACAATAACAAGTTGACGCCCCTGGGCACGAAGAGATGACTCAACATACTCTGAACCGAATCGCATAAGTCTATCACGATGCAAAACCACAATAACGCCAATACTGGAGTCTTCGAGCAGTTTCATAAGCTTCGGCCTGTGTCCATTGAGACCGGGACCTATCTCCGCGATTGTTTTAGATACGATCCAGCCTTTTGAAGCCGTAAACGCCGACAACCGCCCAAGCTGCGCACCGAGGTCCTTCTTCTGGTCATTAGTAGAGACGCATGCATGAAGAGCAACCGAGCCAGGAGTGGACTTATGCTCTTTGACAATCAGCGTGCCAGATAGCATCTGCTCTATTTCAACAGGAAGTTTTCCGGTATTCCACCATCTCCATGCCGTGTGATAGATTATCCCCTGCTGTTTTGCCCAGACACTAAGTTTCATGCAAATTATCCCCCAAGAGACAATAACTGTCAGTCGAGGCATTCTTAACTGGGTGGCGGGTCAAAGTACAAATGTTTTACGGCTGCCATCACTGTCTCCCGAATCCGGCCAGGCGGATCTTGTTACACGAGCAGTTTACCGTCATCGAGCACGGGGTTCAACATATCCGTAAAAACGCCTCCGCAGGAGCATGTTTGTATCTCTACTAAAGTCAGTGGGGTGATCTTTTGTGTTCCATATTTTGTGCAGAGGAACACACGCTTACTTCCCGACCATTTGCCACGCTTTAGAAACGGCTTCCCTTCGATCTCCACGATGTCCATGGCAAAATCGATAACTGCCGCATTACTAATCGAAGTCCCGATTCCGTATCCATGGACTACGGGATTGAGAACCGGGATATCTTCCTCGGAGATGCCGCCGCTCAAATAAAATTTTACATGGCCAAGCCCGCGCATTTCCAATTCCCATTGCGCCTCTTCTAGAATGCGGACGATTGATCCGCAATCCATCATTATGCAGCTTTTCTGCCCGAAGTTGCTCCCGATGGTACTACTGCAACGTTTAGGACATTTTTCATTATGCGAATAGCAGCCTCGTGATCTTCCCGGGAAATGCCGGCAATTCCGTCCTCGACCAACGATACAGTGTAGTCACGAAGAACTGCGTCAGATGCTGTGAACAAGATGCATATATGCGTAACGTCGCCAGTAAGCCTGAGTGAGCCGACGCCGAGCAGTTTCAGGGTCCTATCAAGGTCGGTACCAAAGAATCCCGAATATGTCGTCTTGTGAATGACGACATCGCCTTTTTCAGGCGTTAACTCGGTTATGATCTCTGCTCCTTTCGTACCTTTTACGGCATGGGCTGGCCAGCCGAACTTCGAGAATTCCTTGTCATCGGGGGCATGGGCATCGCAGACAAAAATAACGGGCCTACCAGCGGCGCGTGCTATTTCAATCTCCCGTACAATGACCGGGACTATTCTCCGTGTCTCAGGCACTTCAAGCGGCGCCCCGGGAAGCACGAAGTCGTTAACCATATCTATAATAAGCAGGGCCTCTTTTTTCATGAATTATCACCTCCTCCGCAGGTCTTTCTTTACAATTATATCAATATGCTGTATCTTTTGCAGATAGGAAAGTTTTATAGGAGTATCGTAGAAGTAGAAGACAGATATTGACAGTATGAGCGAAATTGGGAAAATCCTGTTCGACGAAGTGACCATTGCAGACAAGGTCCAGGAACTGGGTGTGCGGATCTCCCGGGATTATGCCGGGAAGAATCCAGTAGTCATCAGTATCCTGAAAGGTGCTGTTATATTCACGACGGACCTCGTGCGTAGTATCTCGTGCCCGCTCACTGTCGAATTCATCCAAACTTCAAGTTACGGCATATCCACGACTTCATCTAGGGATGTTGTCATTAAAAAAGATCTGGAGGCAGATATCGATGGTAGGCATATACTGCTCGTCGACACCATCATTGACACCGGCAAGACGTTTGCCTGTCTCATTAAGATGCTCTCGGAAAGGAAGCTTGCCAGCCTGAATGCTGCCGTTCTGCTCGACAAATCATGCCACCGTCTCGTTGACGTCCCGATCGCGTATCGCGGTTTCGAAATCCCCGATGCGTTCGTTGTGGGATATGGTTTGGACTTCAACGAGCTATATAGGAATCTTCCGTATATTGCTGTGCTCAAGACGGATAGCTAATCGCATGCCATTTCGTGTTTTCCCATCTTAAAATGCAGGCAGGATCTTTTTATAACTAGACGTCCCGTTATTTTTCGCGCTATCAGCGGTACAAAATCCTCAGCATCAACCGCGGTACTCGTTTCCTGTGCTCCTGACACCGGTCCCCTTAGCATAGCGAGTCAGCCAAGCGGCAAGGTCAGGGGCCTCATTTATGGCAGGTAGAAGTGGTTCTGTTCTCTGTCTTTATTCTATTTCCCAGCCAACAACGACGCTACAGCATGCTGAATTTCATCCATGCGATCGTATGCTGCTATGCGCACGTCTGCATCCACGAATCGGTCCAGTAAATAGGGGCTGTCGAAGGAAATCAGGACGGATTTACCATTCGCTTTCTGCGCATCGTGCAAAAGTTTGAGTATTACGTCTCGAAGTTTATTAGTGAGCCCGGAGTGTCCTTTCGACGCCGAGATTTTGGAGAAGACGGCCAATACCGTTAATTCCGCTGCAAGGATGCTATCCAACACAAGGGATTCGGGCATATCGGAGCCGGGCGTCAGCACCAGTACTGATAAGTTGCGATATCGCTCGCGCATTGCATGGATGAATTCGTTGCCAGACTCGGTGTTATTGTCGTCATCAAGAATAAAACACGCCACGCCTGCTTTCCTGGGGATGGGAAACATTTTTTGACTGCCTGACACGACGCGGAGCGCCTTGCCGCCGAGTTCGCGGGCTATGTTTGCGTGTTTGCGGTAATCGACGTTAATCGTACGCGCGGTCTTATCGAAAAGTCCCAACCTCGTCTTTGCCACCATGATCCGCTCAACGGATTCAGCAATGTGCTGCCGAGTAAGACGTCCCTCTTCCACGGCAAAGACGACGGCTTCGATCGTCTGGTGCACATCACTCGGGTGGAGGAGAATGTCCATACCCGCCTCTACAGCCTTAACAGCGATTTCACCCGCTGAATAGTTATTGGCGAGCGCGCCCATGTCCAAGGCATCGGACACAATCAAGCCACCGAATCCCATACCTTCCCGCAGCAACGCGATAACGGTTTTCTTTGAAAATGTGGTCGGTTTTTCCGGTTCTAAAGCAGGTACAAGCAGGTGCGCTACCATGATCATGCCGACGCCGTCCTTAACCGCTTCCCGAAAGGGAGGGAGTTCCACACGGTTCAAACGCTGCCGGTCTGCATGGATTACCGGAAGGACGGAGTGGGAGTCCTGGTCTGTATCCCCATGTCCCGGGAAATGCTTTGCGCAGGCCAAGAGATCGACCCGGCCCTTGGCCGACGGTTTTTGCAACCGTTTAATGTATCGTGAGCCGAACCATTCTACCACACCAGGTTCATCGCCGAACGACCGCGTGCAGATGATCGGATTGTCTGGATTATTGTTCACATCGACAACAGGTGAAAAGACTGCATGGATGCCTGCAGCACGCGTTTCAATGCGTACCGCGTCCAGCATCCGGTCGAGAAGTCCAATGTCATTTTTCGATCGCCGGTTGATGGCCGAAGCAACGGCCCGCTGGTTTGGAAACCTCGTCCCACCTGCGAGCTGCTGGCCGAGGCCGCGCTCGACATCGGACGAAATTAATAGTGGAATATCGGAGAATAATTGAAGTTCCTGAAGCCGTTTTGGCGTTAGTGCGATAGAACCACCGAACAAGATGAACCCACCGATCCCTTCCTGAATAAGCGTCTTAGCCTGAAGAAAATATCGGGGGTCTTCAAGCATGCCACCATCGAGGCGCGGCATCACCATCTGCGCCACATCATGTTTGAGTGAGCGATCATGCATAGCGCTCATTTTCGCTTTTTCTCCGCACCTTTGCAAGCGTTTTTTCGGTTTTTTCACGGTTGACAATCCAAACCCCTGCGATATACTTATAGCTATAATCACGACATGTTTCCTACTGTACCAGAACCCGGCTATGAGTGCCACTCTGGGTAATTGATCTCAAAAGGTGGCACGGACACTCTTCAGGCAATCGACGAGGAACAGTACTCATGTCTACGACTTCGTTTTCCCATCTCTGGTTCCGCGGCACCAAGTCCTCCCGAGTCATGAAGTTCCAAGAGCGCTTGATCAAGGAAACCGGAAAGAATTCGATCTCTGCAAAACGCTGGAGAAACCAGGTCAAGAGTATTCTCATTGACGCGGCGGACATCGTGGACATTTATTTTTTGTACGCCTTTCAGATTGGCGAGAATGATAAACGGAACATAGAGCTTTTCTGGCTGAAGACCCCCTCACAGGACACAATAAAAGCCGTCGAAGGGATGCTGAAACAAAAAGTGGCCGAAAATAATGAGTTCAAGAATATTCTAGATTTCAACATCATTCACTCTACGGCGCTTACCGGATCATCCCTCTCCTCCATTAGGACTGAGGATATCGAGCTTCTCGACAAGACATTTCACATCAATACGCCACTCGAAAGCGGGTTCGTCGGGATCGGTCTGCCTACACGTGCACGGCTTCATCTTACGGACCTAGTCGTCATCGAGAGCGCATTAACTGCGTTTGTTAACGTAATCAGTTCCGTCAAGGCGCTTGCCGCGTACACGCGGGAGGTGGAACGGTTCGCCACGCGCGACCCTCTTACCAACCTGTATAATCAGATAGCATTCTGGGACCTGCTCGAATACGAAACAAGCCGCTCCACTAGACAGGAGTACAAATTTTCACTCCTCGTCATCGATATCGACAATTTCAAGGTCATCAACGACACTTACGGACATGAAACCGGAGACAACTTCCTGAGAGAGTTTTCATCGATTTTAAAAAGTGCTACAAGGAACGGCGACATTGCTTCGCGATACTATGGAGACCAGTTCGCTGCAATTCTTCCGGTGTGCGATGAAGGCCAGGCCCGCATCGTTGCCAGACGCATCATCGACGGCGTAAGGAGCTATTCTTTTCCGCTTGTGCAGGGCGTAGCCATCAAGGGCACCGTGTCGATCGGTATCGCCGTATACCCCGACAATGCAAGGGAAGCAAAGGACTTATTTCTGCTCGCCGACAACATGCTCACGCAGTCGAAATCATTAGGAAAGGACCGGCTCAGTTTGCCAAGCGAGCAAGACGATGTCGAAGTTCTCAAAAGCATGGGCGAAAAAAACATCCTGATCCTCAATGCGCTTGCGCAGCACCGGATCATACCCTATTTCCAACCCATCATGAACGTCATTGACCACAGCATCAATGCCTATGAAGTTCTCACGAGGATCAAGATGAATGATAGGATCATTCCCGCCGCCGAATTTATTGAAACGGCAGAGGGAATGGGAGTCATCGGGAGGATTGATTACCAGCTGTTCGAGCATGCGCTCTCCAAAGTGCGCGAAAGCAGTTACCATGGAAACCTATTCATCAACCTATCACCTAAAGCTCTTATCCTGAAAGAGTTCATGCCTACAATTCGCAAGATGCTACGGGATTACGGAATGGATCCGTCGAAGCTGATCTTCGAGATCACAGAGCGCGATACGGTCAAAAACCTGAAGCTCATCGAATCGTTCATAATAGAACTGAAGCATGAAGGGTTTCGCTTCGCCATTGACGACTTCGGATCAGGCTATTCATCATTCCACTACATCAAGACCTTCAGTATTGACTTCCTGAAAGTTGACGGCGAATTCGTGCGGAATATGGGCGGTAATAGCTCCATTGAAAAAGAAATAGTAAAGAGCATTGCTGCCTTGGCGGCCAACCTGGGCATTAAAACCATAGCTGAATACGTGGAATCCGATGAGATTCTTGCAAACGTTGAATCCGCAGGTATTAATTTTGCCCAAGGTTACTTCATAAAGCGACCGTCACCGGACTTGTTCTGATCCTGTTCCACCATTCTTTTCCTTCCACTAAATAATCTGTGTTCGATCTGGAATCAAAAGGCATAGCCAATACTGCTATGATAAATTCCTGCATAACCGATTTGCATGACGTTCATCAAGTATTGTTAGATTTTCTCTTTAATTCCTGTCCGCGCATTCCCCGGAGTAAATCGCCGGGAGGAGTCAAGCGGATGCCATGTAACTTTACTGGGTTGATGCTTTTCATGCCACAAAAGTAGACATGTATACACATATGTGATATAATGTTCACGTTGGGACTATTAACCTTGTGCCTATCAAGCAGAGTCAAATTCAGGGCCTATCCTACGGAGAAGCAGGAAGAGGTGTTGTCTCAATGGGTAGGTTGTTAATGGTTGGTATACAACGCTAAGGTCGCCGAGGACTATTACTTCCACGTATTTTGTGACCGCACTCTCGCTTTGACCGGCATCCTAACTCCTCCTATTGATCAGCATTAAGCTCAATTCGAGGATGATAATCCTACTCCGTTCTTATACGATTTGACTTCCCAGATACTTCGTAATCGTGCAATACGCTTCATGGGGGCCATGCGTCGGTATTGGAATGGGCTGGCTAAACGGCCTACCTTCAAAAAGAAATGAGGCCATCAAACCGTATGACTCACGAGTGATCTATTCCAGTTTAAACCTACAGCAAAAGATAAAAAGCAAACAAGGCAAAATGATCTGTGATCACAAGCTGATTCTCGGCGCGAAAACACGCTATATTGGTGAGCTTTGCTTCAAAGCCCATTCAGAATATACATTGCTGACATCCATTAGGAATCACCAAGGAAGCAGGTAAACGGGGAGTGTGTTTGATCTAAGGCTGTTTTGGACAGCAGTGATGGTTTTAGGAACGGTCAGGCAACAACGTAGCAAAATGCCATGCTCATGCCGCCATTGTCCGGCATAATTTTGACCATAAAACCAGCAGAAAGATTATTGATTCCGATGCAGAGGTTTTTGTGTTTGTGGCGTTAAATGTACAGAACATGACCAAGGCGCCGAAACGAAGACAAGCAAATAACGGTAAGTATTTGCCGAACGATACCGCGGCAAAAACCGTGTTCATTAAGGCTATTCTGGAATCTGCCTGTGCAACGTCAAGCTGTTTACTATCTACAAAGCAAGAAGAGTACAGAAACTTGTAATCACAGTACCACCACAGGGCACAACGCAGGAGTGTTCACGCACTAACCCGTACACTCGCCAATCTCAAGCGGTGTTCATATGCCAGAACTACGGATTTAGCGAAAACCATTCCAACGCCTACCTCGTTATCAAGAAAAAGGGAATCACGATGTTGTTGGCCAGCGAACTCTCGGTAAGACAAAAGAAGCGTTCCATGCTGTTAAGGAAAGAGCAGCAACTAGGGCAGGAACTGCCCGAAGTAACGGCGTGGAAATGGGAATAAGCCGCACTGAGAGCCATGCTTTCAGTTCGCATCCACCGGAGAACCGTGAATACCCGTTACAATCGCTCTTGTAGTTTAGTGGCGGGAGAGTTCATCCGTTACCATCTGTTGTTCCACAGCGGTTTCCGGATCCATATTTCTCCCTTCACTCTTTCTCCCTATCATGGTATACTAAAATTTTGTAACGAAAATAATTCATGATATCGGAGCACAGGTGTGAATTCGATAGACTTGCAAAGTAGTTCCTATACCACAACGCCGGGGCAGGTACCGGTCCTTGCTAGACTCTTTCCTTCGTTCTTGTTTTACCTCAATCTTATCCGAATCGTCCGGAGGGCCAGTAAAAAAGCAAGACAAGGCTCTTACGGTACGTCAGAGTGGTGCGTAAGCAGCCTTGACAGCCTCCGCGCACTTGAGTACGTCGGAAGCAGAATCGAGGTCACCGGCATCGATTATTTTCGGTCGCTCGAAGGCCCCTGCATATTTATCGGCAACCACATGAGCACACTCGAGACCTTCGTCCTTCCAGTCCTCATTTCTTCATTCAAAGAAGCGACCTTTGTCGTAAAACAAAGTCTCGTTGAGTACCCGGTTTTCAAATATGTCATGCGTTCGAGGAACCCCATAACCGTCGGAAGAGCAAACCCGCGGGAGGATTTGAGGGCGGTGTTGGAAGGAGGTTCCGAACGCCTGAAAGCCGGCACATCTATCATTATTTTCCCGCAGACCACGCGCACACCAATCTTCGATCCTGAACAATTCAATTCGATCGGGATTAAACTCGCAAAAAAAGCGGGCGTGCCGGTCGTGCCCATTGCGCTCAAAACCGACGCTTGGGGCAACGGAAAATTCCTTAAGGATTTCGGCAGGATCGTACCCGCAAAAACAGTCCATATCGCCTTTGGAAGTCCGCTTTGGGTCAGGGACCGCGGTATCGATGAACATCAGCAGATCATCGACTTCATTACGGAAAAGCTGAAGGAATGGGGCGGAGAAGTGGCGCTCCAGAAGTGATCCCCTGCATTAAAGCGAGAGGTCTCTTCCTCAAGTTAAATCAAAAAAACCATACCTTGTCACCCTGTTATGCTAACAAGAAAAAAATAAGGAAGGGAGTTTTGACGTCCTCCCTGGCCTGAAGGCCAGGGATTCCCGCATCAGGCTCTACTGCTACTGCGAGCCAATACTGATTTTGTTTACAGATGCGGCAAAGATGTTTGCCACATCCCCGATTCATGGGCTAATGAAACTCGCCTGGTTTTTCTTCAGGCAAACCGGTTGACCGTCGGCTGTGTTAAATAGCCACTACTCCAAGAGGCACCTGTCGTCTCATGGTTATTTCTTTATAGAACCGCGCTTTTGTCCAATAGTTCTGAAGGTTCCCTACGTTGGTCGTAAATCACGACATCGGAACCCCATTCTTCTGGTTTCAAAGAACAACGCAGAGATTAGTTTTCTCCCTGACGTGGACATATTTTCAATTATAGTTGGTTCTTTTATGTTTGCCAATCTTAGCCAAAGTTCGACAGCGCCATATATATCCCCGGTCTAAAGGCAAAGGTTTTAGAGCGAAAAAGAGTAAAATAGTTTTAACATTTCCCACATAATTTTCTGTTTCGTTCACAGTTTTGCTGCGAGCGAACTACTTCGCATTGGACTTGATCGAAAGCAACTCCACCTCGAAAATCAAGACCGCATTCGGGCCAATAGGGCCACCACCCCGCTCCCCGTATGCGAGATCAGCGGGAATGAAGAGTTCCCACTTGGACCCCTCTTTCATCAACTGTAATGCCTCTGTCCAACCTTTGATCACTCCGGTCACAGGGAAGGTAGACGGTGCGTTGCGTTTATACGAACTGTCGAATACAGTGCCATCGATAAGCATGCCTTTATAATTAACTGTTACCGTATCTGTTGCCTTGGGCATCTTGCCCTTTCCCTCTGTAATGACTTTATACTGCAGACCACTAGGCAGGGTTTTCACCCCTGGTTTTTTTTTGTTTGCGGCCAGGAATTCCTCTCCTTCTTTCTTGTTCTTCTCAGCAAGGTCCTTCATTTTCTGCTGCTGCTTCGCCATAAGTTCCTTTTGCGCCGTCTGGATTGTGTCCTTGAGTTCCTGATCTGTCATGAGCCGTGTGCCGCCTGATAGGGCATCTTTAATTCCTTTGTACACGATATTAGGATCCACGTCGATGGCGTTCTTTTTCAGACTTGTACCCATATCAATGCCAATGGCATAGCTCAATTTTTCTTTTTGAGTCGTCAACGCCTGCTTTTCCTCGCCAAAAGCCGTGCCTGCGACAAGCGATACACACATAATGATTACTAGACTTCTCTTCATGACTGTTCTTCTCCTTTTCTGAGTGAAATAATGTGCTTCTTTATATATCGACGGAGCCTTTTTCTGGCCCACTACATCGTAGGTAAATAAAACATAGTGGTATAAACTAGCAGTATTCCCATTCTTTGTCAATCGGCAGCTCTCAGATTTTTTTTTGTTCTTGTCATAGAAGAATATCGAGCAGTGTGAATAGAAATATCGTTACGCTGATATACCCATTCATGTTAAAGAACGCAAAATTAAGCTTTGAGAGATCATTCTTCCGTACGAGTGAATGTTCATAAACGATCAGGGCCAGTGAGAGAAGCACGCCAGCACGATAGTACCTTCCGAGCGAAAGCAGCGACGATAGCCAGAAAAGCATCACCATAGTGATTACATGGGAAATCCGAGAAATCCAGAGCGAACGTCCGATGCCGAACTGCTGAGGTATTGAATGGAGCCCGGCCCTGTTGTCAAAATCGATGTCCTGGAGCGCATATAGCACATCGAACCCCAAAAGCCAGAAAAGCACTGCTGCGCTGAGCACAAACGCTGGGGTATCGAATCTCCCCGTGACCGCGATCCAAGCACCCAGGGGCGCGCCAGAGATGCCGAGCCCAAGGAAGGCATGGGATAGGAACGTAAACCGCTTGGTATAGGAATAAAAGAATACGATGGCAAGCGCAACTGGTGACAGTGCAAACGCCAGCGGGTTTAGCATATAAGCTGCGAAGACAAGCAGGGCTGACGAGGCCGCGATAAAGACGACGACCTGCCGGGATGTCACAAGTCCTTTCGGTAAGGCGCGCTCTTTCGTACGGGGGTTTTCAGCGTCAAATTTTCTGTCGGCCCAACGATTGAATCCCATGGCCGCTGAACGCGCACCTACCATTGCCACAATTATCCAGAGAACTGTCTTCCAAGGCGGGATCTCATGCGCTGCGAGCAGCGCACCGGTAAAGGCGAACGGCAGTGCGAAGATCGTGTGTTCAAACTTGATCATTTCGAGTATAATTTTTATTTTTTTCAGCATTAAAAAAGTCCTTAGGATGATCCGAAGACATAGAAGCTAGAAAACATGCCTTTTGATTTCGCCTTAAATAAATTCAGAGTGATAATTTATGATCAAACCAATATTCATACTTTAGAATTGCTAAAAAAAGTGTAGATTTTGAGCCTTATGGACTGTCCATATTTTTTAACAACGCATTTAATATTCACAATAGCTTTGGCGTCAACTACAACATCCATCCGATAGCAGCGATTTAGGCATCCAGCGCGGGATACCCCACATGCTCTATCCATATATAACGTCAAATTGATGCCCTTACATTCTGGGGTCTGGGGCAGTGGTTTTTGCCTCTCGAAGGTAACAACTCGTTCCGAAGTTCGTGATAATAACAAGCATCATAGGTTGATTCAGACAAAACGAGTCCATGATGCCTGGGATTAGACAGCAGAAGTTACAACCTTTTCTATCAAAATCTACATGATGCTGCATTTTTCCATCTATCAGCTTTTATGGATATCAAACATTATTTTTTTACCGCGTTTTTCTTCTCCCATTCCTCGATCTTCTTTTTGATCTCTGGCATTGCCTTCTGTGCAGCATCAATGCCAGCCTGCATACACCTTTTTTTCTGAGTAAAGTCCAGCATGCCCACGTTCCCCACGGCAGGAGAAATGAGCACATCGGCCTCTTTCCGTTTATACTTCACGTTCTCGAAGGCCATTATGGTAACGGCCTGGAGTATCACGTCGACGAGGTTTGTAATATTATAGTTAATCACGTTTTCGCTGATGTCCACTGCAATGACCAGGTCCGCGCCCCGCTCCCGCGCAACGGAGATGGGGATATCATCTATCAACCCCCCGTCCACGAGGAGCTTCCCCTGATAATCCACAGGATTAAACACTCCCGGGATGGCGCTGCTCGCGCGGACTGCCTTTGCTACGGATCCCCGGTCTAGCACTACCCGCGTTCCCAGATTCAGGTCCGTGGCGACAGCTGCAAAGGGGATTTTGAGGTTCTCGATATTCGGAACTAAGACCTTGCTCTTTACGAATGTCTCCAGCTTTTCTCCCTTTGCAGCGCCCATTCCGGTAATTGCCGTCAGTATCCCAAAATCGAACAGGTCGTCTTTTTCGAGTGAAAACGCCGTCCACTCCAGGTCAAAGCTATTGACATCGTAGGCATAAATCGCCCCGATGAGGCTCCCGACACTGGTGCCAACAATCATGTCAATGGGAATCTTCTCTTGCTCAAGTACCCGTATCACGCCGACATGTGCAAAACCCCGGGCTGCACCGCCGCCTAGCACAAGCGCTATTTTCGGCCTTGGCGTCCCTACAACCGGTGGTCCCTGGGTCGAAACACAGGACGTCAGCAACAATATCAAACAGAGTATGAGCGGCAGCTTGACAGATTTCATCTATTTCTATCCTTAACCGTTTGTTACCGACAGGGGAAAAAGGCAACTGAAAATGACATTGATTTCGAATATCCCTCAGGAATGTTCCTGCCCCAGTAACTCAACCACTTTCTGGTACAATGTTTTCACGATCTCGTCGTAATCCTTACCTTCAGGGTAAACCGGCTTGCCGAACGTCACACTGATCTGGGCAGGCCTTGGGAACCTCTTGCCGGGTGGCAGCATTTCGTAAGTCCCCATGATCGCGACGGGGATGATCGGGATGTTCAATTCTTTTGCGATAATGCCGACGCCCTTTTTAAATTCTTTGATATTACCATCGCGCGAGCGCCCTCCTTCTGGGAAGACGCACAGGACCTTGTTATGCCGAAGCACGTGGGCCGACATCTGCATTGCGCCGTAAAGTCGTACTTCCATGTTTACGGGAATCACGTTGATGTAGCCGGCTATTTTGGAGGAGAACGGACCGCCGAAATAATCAGTTGTCCCGAGGAAAAACGTTTGGGTAGCAACATGCCAGGATACTGCGGAAACAATTGCGGGAGCATCAGCTAAACTCAGATGGTTCGGTGCGAGAATATAGGCGCCCTTCGAAGGAAGATTTTCCATACCACGAACTGAAAGCTGACCATATACGATATATATGAGTTTGAGCGCCACCTTGAGCGTATAGCGCAGAACGTTGAGCAGCGGACCTGGATCAAACCTCAGAGATAACGCCAAATATGCCGATGGTTCCATGGCCAAGATTTCCGACCAGGATATCTTCACATTCTTTTTAGACGCAATCGATCCTGCAGTTAGCATGTCATTGATTTTCTGGATCAAGTCCCTGACGGTGAATACCTCGGAACCGAAGGATTCGGGAACCGAGATGTCAAAAGATTTCTCGATGCTCACGACTAGTTCTACGCGCGTGAGCGAGTCAAAACCGAGGTCGAGTTCAAGATTGTCATCCGGCATAATTTTCTTCTTTGAGGAAAAAGGTTCAAGGCATGCCAGCACTTTTCTGGCCACTGGATCTTGCAGCAGACCTGTGTCAATTTCCTGCGCTGACTTCTCGGCACGCTCGCCGCCCGTGTCATAAAGTTCCTTTATCTTTATCCTTCTGAGCTTGCCAAGTCTCGTGACCGGAAAGGGGTCTTTGAATATTTTAAGTCCCGTGATCCGCTTGTAGGGTGGGAGATCCTTGGAGAGATCCTCGATCTCAAAAGCAATTGTCTCTCGGGAGTTCGACATGTTCATCTTCCTGAGATATTCAAAGTCTGGTACGACCGCGGCCTCCAGCCCGTGGTTGCCCTGAAGCAGACAGATTTCCTTGATGAAAGGAATTTGTTTATAAAACTTCTCAAGTTCGTCGGGGAAAATTTTTTTTCCTGTTGCTAGCACAATCATTTCTTTGGATCTGCCGGTGATGAAAAAGTATCCATCTTTGTCGCGGTAGCCGAGGTCTCCGCTGTAGAACCAGCCATCCCGTATTACCTCCGCTGTATCCTGCGGTTTCTTGTAGTACCCGAGCATCACGTTAAAACCACGGATCGCGATCTCACCATGGCCGTTCTCATCGACATTCGCGATCCTGACCGATACACCGGGTACGGGGATACCGATGGAGCCTGCTTTTTGCTTCGAGAGAGGGTTAAAGGTGGCCACCGGCGAGGTCTCTGTCAATCCATACCCCTCTATGACTATGAACCCGAGGTTGGTCATATCGGTGTACACGTCTGGATCGAGTCGTGCCCCACCGCTCGCAAAGAGCCTGAATGCTGGACCGAACATCGCGTGCACCTTGCCGAACGCAGCCTTGCCTATGTTCACACCCACAGTCCTTCTCAGCAGTCCGTTTAGTGCGAGTAGGAGTCCGACCATCAGCCTCACGGGCGCCGGTTTCTTCTGGATTGCCTCAAAGATGGCACGGCGAAGGCCCGTAAACAGCTGCGGTACGCCAAGCAGAATGCTGATCTTCCTTTCTTGCATGCAGGCAAGAATATCAGGGCCTTTGAGGCTGTTCAGGAGAGTGATCGTGGCTCCAGTCGAAAAGCACAGCAACATGGCCGCCATTGTAGGGTAGGTATGGTGCAACGGGAGAAGACAGAGCATGTTATCATCGTGATGGACAAGGTCAAGCTTGATACAGCTCACGCAATTTGACGCCAAATTGCCGTGAGACAGCATCACGCCTTTCGGATCTCCAGTAGTGCCGGAAGTGAACAGGAGAGCTGCAAGGTCTCCCGAAGCAGGAGCAGGCGGGAGCAGAGCATCGGGATAGGCGGCAACCATCTCCGGGAAAGATATCTGGCTACCCGCGTCAAAAGAGATGACCGTGATGGAACCGTTGCGGGGAAGTTTCTGGGTTGTCGTTGACGATACGAAAACAGCCTTTGTCTCCGAGCTTGCCAGGAGAATGGCTACCTCTTTTTCCGTGAGTTGCGCGTCAAGAGGCACGATTACCGCACCCAGCGATACCGTGGCCAGGTAAACGAACATCCACTCGGGTCGGTTCTCAGAAAAGAGTGCGACACGGTCCCCCTTTACGATGCCTTGCCCGGACAGGGATTGGGCGACGGAGGCGATCTGGCGCAACAACTGTCTGTAGGTATATTGCTGGTACCGGTCGCCTGTCTTCATCTGGACGGCAATCGTGTCCGGATATCGCTCAGCAGCTTCCTGGATTTTGTTCAGGATCATGTCATGCCTCGTCTAGGAAGGGTCCTCAGGAAATGGAAGCGGGCGGCGACAGCATATAATGGTGACGCGTGAAAGTCAATCTGGATTTTCGAGATCATCGGTGCGCACAGTGAACTACCTCGCCATTGCGGACGAGGCTTCTTGGTTCGTTGAGGGCATTGAGGCACCGCCTCTCCCCAAGCGCAGATTTCGGCAGTTCCTGCCGTAGACTTTTTTATATTATTTACTGCAGTGTTGTGGTCACGGTCTTGAACGGTCTTACAGAAAGGGCAACTATGCACCCTGTCGGAAAGCATTTTGGGGACTCGTTCTCGCGGCGTTAGCTGGAACCCTGGAGCCTGTGGATAATGGATGGAGTCGTACTGTCCTATACCCTTAAACCTCGGGTAACCGGCTTTCCCGGACTTGTCTTTAACCCTGCGAAAGGGATTCTGAAAGGACCGGTCAATGCGAAACAAAACATTCTGCAGGACTTGAGAGTGGATGCCATCAAGGGAATTTATTTTGCTTTTATCGATCTTAAGGATCTCTTGCCGTCGTATCCCCATAATCCTTTTGCCAGTCTTTTCAAAAGCGTTTTTTCTGTCTACGATACATAAATTACAGAGTATCTGACAGGCATCAAGGGTTTGAGTAAGAATCAATGTCCGTTTCTTCGTTGGATAGATGCAGTATTTATAAGTTTTTATTTTCAACATTGCAGTAGTGTAAAAGATAGCACGTGGATCAAATCTTGTCAAAAATGTTGCTTTTCATCCCCTCCCTTACGGAAGGGGAATTCTCGGTGGAGACGTTAAACTACATCAATCCTTCAGTCCTTTCCCCATATCTTCTCCAACCTTCTTTCAGGTTTTTTGCGCTTATTTGTCCGCTATTTTCCAGTCCACATCCACCTTTTTCTCGACGGTCTTCCGCCCTTTTTTGGCATTTTTGATCACGGTTTTAACCAGCCACCTCACGATTTCGTGGACCTCCTTGAATCCCCGCATAACAGTCTTTTTATCGTTAGCTTGGCCGCTGCCGAAGAGTACGGGAACTGCAGTAACAGTGCTACGTCTAAAACTCGACTTGAGGCATCTTTACGTTAAAATAATCTTTAACATAATGATAACATACGCAGACAAAAATTGATTGTCAATACGGGTCAAAATTATCCCGCTTCTTGACTAATGCCTTTTAATTGCCTAAACTATATAGTATATGTTCTGCATATCTCGAGTAGGGCTAGATGCGACCAGGTACACCATTCAGAACAATCGCCGTACGAAACGAGAGGAGATATCTTATGCCCAAATTACCTGCGCAGTACGTTGGGATCCAGAAAAGATACAAAGGGGTGATGAAGGCCGTCGAAAACCTTGGCAAGGCTACCAAGGCCGCGGGACCGTTGAATGAAAAAACGGCAAGACTCATCCAACTGGCCGCGGCAGCGTCCGTGCGTTCGGAAGGCTCGGTCCACTCCCACGTGCGACGGGCGCTTGCAGCAGGCGCGAAACCGGACGAGATCAGGCATGCGGTCATCCTGCTCACGAGCACCATTGGCTTCCCTAACGTATCGGCCGCGCTCTCGTGGATTGAAGACGTGCTTGCAAAGGAATAACTGTAGCGCCGCGGTCCCAATGAGCGCATCATCATGAATCATCAACGGAAGGACGGTACATCATGGCAAACACAAAAGTCACAATAGACCGAGAAGAATGCATCAGCTGTGAATCATGCTGGGCCACGTGCCCGGAATTTTTTCAGCAGAACACTGTTGATAACTGGAGCGAGATCACGCCGAAATACTCTGTGAGCGGCGATCCCGCGCAGGGGGATGCGCCGGCAGAACTCCTGGACAAGATAAAGGAAGCCGCCGATTCGTGCCCGGTCCAGATCATCCATGTTGGGTAAATATCGATTTAGGCCACGGAATTAGCGAGAGCACAGAGGAAAACTATAATAAAAAAACGGTGAGATAGTAAGCCAAATTTTTTATTCTCCTTTTTTCCATTCCCAATCTCCAACTGCCTCTCTCTGTGCCCGTCTCGCACCCACGTTTTTACAACAGCTGGGATTGTCTAAACAGTGGATTATCATTTTTCGACAGATCATTACGTCTCTGAAGATTTATGTATACATGTCCAAGATCTGCAGCTCCTTCTTCTGGCGCGAGACAGACTATGACCAGCGCACTTACAGAATTGGACATCAATCTTGGCTGCAATTACTAGGCCATGTATTATGACGATGTCATCCGGAATATTAAAGATTTACCTTCCCTCTGGGTCAATGGAGCAGACGTCTTCGTGCTCAACACTGAGAAATCTTTTTTTTTGGGGCAGACACGAAGCTGATTCGATCATATTTTTTCGATGTTAACCAGAGTCAAAATGCCTATGTCAAACATCATATTCATCGGCGATTCCTTGACCCAGTGGTTCGATTGGGAGGGCCGCTTTCCCGGGCATCGAGTCATGAACCTCGGGATCTCAGGAGAAACAGTAGAGGGTCTTCTGGCTCGCGGAGAACATATCCGTTCTATCGTGGATAACCCTGATTTGATCTTCCTCATGACCGGCATCAACAACATCGTGAACGGCCAGAATGATATTCTTTCCCCTTACCGGGAGATAATCCGCAACCTGACTACGTGGTACAAAAAATCAAAAATCGTAATCCAGAGCATTCTGCCTGTGGGGTTAACGTGGATCAGTAACAACATCATCAAAAATACCAACTGCCATCTAATGGATATTGCTCGCGAACATGATGCGGATTATCTTGACGTTTACAGCCTCTTCGTGGATGCGAAGGGAAATCCCATACGCGGGTATCTGTGCGATGATGGCGTGCATTTAACAAATAACGGGTATAAAACGTGGGCGACCGTGGTGGAGTTGTATTTGAAGAGGTAATTCTAAAATGAGAAAGCTTTTTTTGTCTCCCTTATCATTGTTCTCGGCACGCCATGAGTGTTAATGATAGTCTGTTCCGGCGTCTGCTTTATCTCACGCGGTCTTAGAGCCACTAATCCAGATAACTACAACGAGAACGGCACAATCAAGTCCGGCAAAAAGCAGTGGGTCTTCTCCACTCAATACCGCGCTCTAAGCTGTGTTTGCAGAGCTTAAGCGGGTCCTCGCTGCAACGAGAAAACGATCTCATGGAAAGCTTGCCAATGAGATTCTTAAGCTCGGGACTAACATTAAAACCGAGAAATTTTCGTACGAAGCCTTTCAAAGAACATTTGGCAAAAGCGTATCAAGACGAGCTCCGGGTATGTTTATTTTGATGCTTCGCCGCAAAGCCGAAAACGCTGGCGGCCAGATAATCGAATTCCCTACCCAGAGCACGAAACTTTCAGAGACATGCCACTGCGGTGAAGTTAAAAAGAAGCCCCTCTCAAAGCGGCAACACGTTTGCGCATGTGGTGTGGATGCATAGCGCGATCTGTATTCCGCATTTATCGCAAAGTACGTTTTGAACGATGTCCTCAACACGCGCCAGGCTCTAGTAGCCTGGCCGGGTGCAAACCTGCTCCTGGAACGGGCGGTGTTGAGGCTGCAACAGGAAGCGGCAATGGGTCGGATTCATCCGGCCAGCTTCGGTCTCGCGCGAGCAATGAAGGTAAGTACAAGCGCAGACCGGAGACAGAGCAGCTCGCCCGTCAAAGACGGATCAACGACAATCGAGGCCGGCAATGTTTGCGTTGTTGCCAGAGAGACTGTCGGTATTGCAGTCAGAACCCCCTAGTTTTAACTATGGGGAGTGGTCAAAACCAAAATACTACATACCGGCGAATTATGGCCAATATCGGTAAAGAAGTGAGCAAAAGTGAATTACCCCGCAGCAGAGCTGCGGGGCATCAAAACCGATAGAACCTAAAACCAATCAGATTCTTATCCTGACTTCGTCAGGATTGTCCTGTTCATCCCAGCAGTAGAACTGCTGGGTATTCAAGGACAGGTTTTATAAATAAGCCTTAACAAACTTGCCGGCGGAGAGAAAGTCCCCTTCGGGCTACGTTAGTAGCGTGCACTTTTGAGTTAATTGTCGTTATTATCGTAGAAATTACGTAGTGCGATGGAGTGACCCACTTACTGCAACGCATAGGCGTTTATAAAATTGGCAGAAGAGATATACAACTGAACGTCCATAACGACGTCCCCAATAGTTTGTTTTTCATGTTCATGAATGCTCCCATATCCAAATTGGAGCTCCCAATAGGGCAGTTCCTTGCGGATAGCTGACCCTTTGAAAGACGCAGTGTCATTTGTTGCACCGGGGAGGTGCACAGCAAAAGATAATTACCAATTGTGTCCACATCATGTTCTTTGACTTTGCAACGCGGACAATAAAATATTTCTCCTTATCGCATACTGGCGTCGACCAAGGAATTGACCGTACAGGCAGTAGACGTGTAATAGTTCGGGATAATCAGTTCTGGGATACATCCCATCGAAATATATACTATGTCCGATGAAGATGCTGCCCTTTCTATCTATTATTAATCAATTTTGTTGCATGTACGGACCTTGTAACCGGATGAACGTCTTTCTTTTGTCAGAAAGTCAAATCTTCACGTACTATTGCTGCGTGGCATTCTTTGGCTAGCAGGGTTTCCTGATTAGAGAGAAACCCTAACCACGATCTCTTGACGACAGCGATTTTCTTATGGAGCAACAGCCGAAGTTGCTTCATTTTCAGAACATGATGAAGCAGCAGAAAGAATTTGTGGTATAACAAAAACCAGATTCTAAATTAGCGTTCTACCGCGCACCGTGCCGAACTATGCCTTGCGCTTTTCCTTGGCTGCATCAATACCGACGATCAAATACTTCTTTGAGCCACGAATCTCTTTCTTCAGTTGATGAAACTGCTCAAGTCTGATATCATCAATATTATTCATAGAAACCTTCTACCTTTTGAATTTAGTTCTCGCATAAACTAATTCTTTCCAGGAGGTTCCTATTTGGATTGTCTTGAAGAAAATATTTCCTATATTTTAATGGGAAAATATAACGTCATGCTCTACCCATATATAACGATTAAAGTATTTACCTTCTACTTGGGCAATTGCACCAGGAACGGCCAGCCGAGTCTTTTCCACATTCGCCTTTTTAAGACCTTTACCGATGTCTTTCTGGTCAATAGTCAGGATGGATAGCATTTCCTTGCAGGTTCTATTGTTTTTTAGCGGCTCCGGAAGGAATACGGCATCTACAAAGGCATTGGCTGCCGCCAGAAACTCCACCCGGATGACAAGGACATGCCGAAGCCTACCGGCTAGCAAAATATCCAGATTCATCATTGTTTTTTCTATAGGAACAGAGCGGCGCTGTACATTTTCATTCCCTTTTAGTAGAGCATGAAGTGGCACCTTGTTGTTGATCTATTTTAAGGTAGGATTTGCCATGAAGCGGATGTGAAGACCTCTGCAATTTACTATACTATATTTTTGTTCAGATGTCATTTATGGGTAAATTAAAATCCACCAATTCATCCTACAACCAATACACACTTTGGATGGGGTGTTCTTGGTAAGAGTGATAAATCATGAGTGAAGCACCGTCAAAAATAGGGAAATTCCGTGTGATTGAAGAGGTCGGCAAGGGCAGCATGGGCACGGTCTACCGGGCCTATGACCCTTATATGCAGAGGAACGTGGCCATTAAGGTCACAGACCTGAAGTCGCTGGCCGATGATAAAATCCGGCGGCGACTCATGGAACTCTTCTTTACCGAGGCACAGATATATGGGATGCTTGATCACCGGAACATTCTCCCCGTTTACGACGCCGGACAGGACGGGGACCTGTACTACCTCGTTATGGAATACATCGAGAACAGCAGAACCCTGTTCCTCTACTGCCGACCTGACAACCTCATGCCAGTACCGAAGGCAGTGGAGCTCCTGTACCAATGCTGCAAAGGGCTTCAGTATGCACACTCACGCAGTGTAATTCATCTAGACATCAAACCCGGCAATATCATGCTGACTCCCGACGACACGGTAAAATTGGCCGACTTCGGGCTTGCAAAGATACTTCATCCGGATACCGATTATTTGCACCTCGAACATCTCCTGGGCACACCGACGCACATTTCACCTGAACGTCTTCGGAGAGAGCCGGTGAACCACCAGGCCGACATCTATTCGCTCGGTGTGGTCATGTATGGCCTGTTGACCGGGCATCGCCCGTTCTTAAGCAAAAGCCTGCTTGACCTGCTCGAGCAGATCATGGAGAACGAGGCTCCGACACTCAGGCAGTATCGCCCCGACGTGCCAGACATGCTTGAGCCAATCGTTAAAAAGGCATTATCCAAGAACCTGAAGGACCGGTACCAGAGCGCTGCCGACATGGCCGCGGACCTGAATGCAATTCACAAAAAACTCGTTCATGTCGTCGTAACTACCGATGTGAACATGCGGGAGAAGCTTGAGAGGATTAAGAGGCTGCAGTTCTTCAAGGATTTTTTCGAAATCGAACTGTCAGAGGTCATAAACGCAGGCGAGTGGCGTGAATATTCTGCCGGACAGGTAATTATATCCGAGGGAGACCTCGATGATTCCTTCTATGTGATCGTAGGTGGTGAGGTCTCGGTGATGCTAGGAGGGAAATTCATAACAACATTGCGGGCCGGCGATTGCTTCGGAGAAATGGCATATACTTCAAAGAGACCACGCACCGCCAGCATCGAGGCCGGGGGCGATGTGACGACCCTCAAGATCAGCCATGAAATGCTTGAAGGAACCTCCGTATACTGCCAGTTGAAGTTTACCAAAGTATTTTTGAATACACTGATCGCACGGCTCTCCGGCATCAACTGGAAGCCAATCGGCAAGAGTGATCATGAAGAGTGAACCGAAACTGTTCGCTGTCCGCTTTTTTTAGACTCCTAAAAAACCGAAGTGTTAATCCATATGAACTACTCATGCTAAATGCCGTGGCATCTGGCTTAAGCAGAGGCGATTCCGATTCCGCTTCGCTCAGGGCAGCCTTGTCCATTCGTCTAAAAAAGGTCTTTCCCGGTAAGGGGCAAACAAGTTAAAATGGCAAATCAGACATTCAAGATGGATGATGTCTCACCGTTCCGCTGAATTAGCGTTTTGCCTTTCTTCTTTAGATTATCCGTGATTACATTCTTTCTGTGGCTCCTGGGCTACGTTTTCTTGACGGCGTCCCCAAATCCCTCCGGCGTCGTAGGCAGCTGTTGGTAAAGCCTTACCCCGATGGCGTAAAAAATACCTTTGCTCTAAGTCAATCAGCCACTTTCAGCACGATCTTGCCAACGGTCTGCCGTCCTTCAAGCAATCGGTGCGCCTTCTCCGCCTCAGCCAGCGGGAGCACATAATCGACACGCAATTTGAGCCAACCTTCTTTGATGGCGTTTAGAACATCAGTCGATCGTCGAACCAGATCCTCTCGAGTTGCAACAAAATTAACCAGCGATCCACCAGACACGGAGATCGATTTTGTTCCCAGCGAGTTGGGCATAAGGGGGTCGGCTGGGCCGCTTGCGGACCCGAAAACCACAACATGCCCACGGAGGGCCACTGCTTCCAGATCGCCGTTAAAAGTTGCCTTTGCCACGCCGTCGAGGATAAGCTCTACGCCCCGGCCGTTGGTAAGGTGTTTCGTTTCACTTACAAAATCTTGCATCGTATAAAGGACCACATGGTCTGCGCCAGCTTCTTTGGCAATACGCGCCTTCTCTTCTGTAGACACCGTTCCAATAACCGTTGCTCCGAAGTGCTTCGCCCATTGGACCAATAGAAGTCCCACGCCCCCTGCGGCTGCATGGATCAGAACCGTATCTCCCGGCTTTGGCCTGCGAAACTCATGAATCAGGTAATGCGCGGTCATCCCCTGAAGTGGAAAAGCAGCACCCTGTTCAAAGGTAAGCCCAGCCGGCAGACGGATTAACCGGTTTGCATCAATCACTGTATACTCACTGTAACTCCCGAGATGTCCAGTATACGCGACGTGATCGCCTACCTGAAGTCCTGAGAGTTTATCACTAACTGCCTCAATAACGCCCGATGCCTCCAAACCGGGGATAAAAGGTAGCATTACGGGATATGTTCCCCGTCGCTGGTAAATATCGACAAAGTTTACGCCTGCCGCGTGGATCTTCACTAATGCCTGCCCGGTTCCCAGCATGGGCTTCGGCACTGTTTCCGAGCGTTTTAGCACGCTCGCATCGCCAAAGCTCGAAATCATGATGGCTTTCATGGTTATCCCTCCAGATATAGTAAAACGTGCGAACTCTTATCCAAAGAGGTCTGGAGAATTGTGAGAAAATAGTAAAAATACAGAAAGTCGCATTTCTCTGCTTCACCGTGCCTCTGTGAAAGAATTATCGATTCTACGCTGCTTTCTTAGCGTCGCCCTTGGCTGCCGGTTCAAGCCGTCGGTCACGATCCTGCCGCTCGATCATCCAGCCCGGATATTCAGCCGGTAAGGCGCTCGCCTCATCAAGTTGGTCAACCTGCTCCGGGGTAAGTTTCACATCGACAGCTCCAAGATTGTCGATGAGCTGTTCTTGTGTCTTCGCTCCGATGATTACGCTAGTGACGAAAGGGCGTGTCAGGAGCCAGGCAAGGGCTATCCGCGCTATGGAAATTCCCGTGGCCAGTTTAACGGTGTGCATCGCATTAAGAATGTTCTTTGCCCGATCGCGGTCCACAGGTGGGAAATCAAATGATGTACGCCGCGCGCCCTCAGGACCGGGACCCACTAGGTCAAACTTTCCGGAAAGCAAGCCGCCTGCAAGCGGGCTCCAGGGGAATAGAGCAAGCCCCTGGTCCTTTGCAAGAGGCACTACCTCCCGCTCGATATCGCGGCTCGCGATCGAGTAGTACATCTGCGCGCTCACAAAACGCGCCAGATCATGCACGTCGGAAAAAGCGACCGCTTTCATAGCCTGCCATGCAGTCAAATTGCAATAACCAATATAGCGCACTTTGCCGCTGCGCACAACGTCGTCGAGCGCACGCATGGTCTCTTCGATGGGTGTGCTCAAGTCTGCACCGTGAATCTGGTAGAGATCGATATAGCCCAGTTTGAGTCTCTTCAGACTGGCGTCAATGGAATCCAGGATATGTTTGCGCGATAGACCCATTTCATTCGGCCCCGAACCCATCCTTCCACGGACCTTTGTCGCTACTAGAATCTGGTCGCGTGGCCTGCCTAGTGACGCAAGCGCAGCGCCAACACATTTTTCCGACTCTCCTTGGGAATAAACGTCCGCGGTATCGATCATGTTTACTCCGGCATCAAGAGCAGTACCGATAAACGATTCAGCCTGCGACGCGCTCAATTTGCCGATGACTTCCCAGAACCCTTTCCCTGCGAATGTCATGGTCCCCAAGCTCAGTTCAGAAACATAGACTCCGGTTTTCCCTAATAGGCGATAACGCATACCATTCTCCTTTCAACCAAACTGCCTGCAAGTGATTGTTGTAACCCTGATTCTTTTATGATAATTGCCCTTGGAGAAATAATATCAAATATTTTAGTCGAACGTCGTTGTACCGTTTATTACGGGCGAAACAGAACAAGCATGCATGCACGTAATACGTTCGTACCAGGAATGTGGGTAAAAGATGCCTCCACCTAGGTAGTGAATTACCCCGCAGCAGAGCTGCGGGGCATCAAAACCGATAAAACCTAAAACCAATCAGATTCTTATCCTGACTTCGTCAGGATTGTCCTTTTCATCCCAGCAGTAGAACTGCTGGGTATTCAAGGACAGGTTTTATAAAGATCACACTTGCCTTTTTTTCCTTAAAGATTTTTTCGTATGCTCCATGAATGCCTCGTTCAACCAACGGGTAATAATGTGTCTTATCTAAATGGCCGACCTTCTGGTCGCTAGTATGTTGTAAGTGTCTTAACCCGAACCAATAGGGATATTTTTTATTTTATCTAACGCCCGTTTCGGATAAGTGTTTGAATACAGCGACTACTCGATGGAGTTGATATTTCATCAACGCTACCCTTTGAGCTGCTGCAATGTGCTAAAATATAAGTACGTAAATATGATAAATTATTATTCCCTGAAATTGTAGGCAGAAGTTCCTTTTTAAAGTCCTCCGCTAACAATTACGAAACGGGAAACATCAGAAAAGGAGTGGACCATGATGTCCAAGAATTCGTTCCTGAAGCTGTTGTCTCTATATCTCGTATTAGCAACAGTGCTTATTTCTTTTCCTAGCCAGGGATGGGCCATGTTCCTACCAATCGATCAGGACGCCACAACACGACAAGCTGATATGACATCAATCCGAAAATCCCTTGAATCGACTATGATCAAGCAGCGCCTCATAGATTTCGGACTTTCTCCACAAGAAGCCGTGGCGAGGATCGATACTCTTTCCGATGAGCAAATTCATCATTTCGCTTCGCAGCTCGATTCGCTCCAGGCAGGGGCAGATGGAGGACTGGATTTTTTGATCTTTCTCCTCATTGTGGCAGTCATCACGATCATCGTTCTCGAGGCTACTGGCCATCGCGTCGTGGTCAGGTGAGCGGTTCACCCAAAAGAAGTCAGGAGGTGGTGATAAAAGATGAAAAACATCCAGAAATCATTCTACGCAAAACCGCTCGCTCTGTATGTGATTATGGCGTTGATCGCGATCTCAACGTTCGCGGGGCCTGCTGAAGCTATGTATGTTTCTGCTGCTCCCTATCATGAAATGGCTGATCAGACGGGAAGATCTCTCGAACGGGCAGCGGACTTTGCCAGAATCCAAGCAGCTATTGAATCCAAGATTGTCCAGCAGAAACTTAGGGATTACGGGCTGTCGCCTGCAGATGCCATGACGCGCGTTAATAAACTTTCCGATGAGCAGATCCATGTGCTCGCAACCCATACGGACTCGCTCCAGGCAGGTAGCGACGGGGTTGATTTGTTTTTCGGCCTCATAGCCGTCGCCTTGCTCGTTGTAGTCCTCGTGTTCCTTCTGCAGGGGCGCATTGAGATCCGGAGTAGATGATTATATCGATTCCATCATTGATTCCTCTCGTTATTAGCCATGACAAGAAGATGAAGAAGATGATGAGCCGTCTTTTTCTCTTCGTATTCGCTATCTTGTTCATAATGCTTTCTGCGGGATGTTCAGAAAAAAGCTTTGCATCTCTCCAACCAGGCTTGGACAAAGAGGGGCATTATATCAACGGCGTCCTTTTTTTTAAACAGAAGGACGACTCCTGTGGACCTGCCGCACTTGCTTCCGTTGCCTCCTATTGGGGCAAAAAGGTGAGCATGGATCAAGTCATAGCCAAAGTTTATCTTCCACAACTTCGCGGCACGCTTCCCATGGATATGGAAAGTTTTCTTCGTGAACAGGGACTCGAAACCGTGTCCTCGACAGGAACCCTTGATTCGCTTAAGGAGCAGGTCAGAAAGGATGTGCCGGTAATCTGTTTGATCGATCTGGGTTTCAGTGTCTACCGTCGGCCTCACTACGTTACCGTGATCGGTTTTGATGATGTTGATGCTGTCATCATCGCTCATGACGGGGTGCAGGCACAGAGAGTCATTAGCTATGAACAATTTCTCCAGGAGTGGGGTCGTGCCGGAAACTGGATGCTTGTTGCTCATCCGGGGACGTCGCAAGACTAAGGGAGGCAATGAAACGTATTCAACAACTGTTTGCCGTTGTCGGTCGCGAGACGCTCATCATTGCAGCGATCTTCTTTTTGTCCGGCTGTGCCATTCCGCGGATCACCATTCTTCATGACCCGCTCTCTGCAGGGGAACATGACAAACTTGGCGGCATTTATGAATCCCAGGGTAAACCGGATCTGGCCCTTGAACAGTACCGGGACGCGCTCAAACAAGATAAAAAACATGTTCCCTCCCTACTTCTCCTGGGAGACCTGTTGTATAGGATGAAAGATTACGCGGGCGCAGAATCGGCGTTAAAAAAAGCCGTAGGACTTGATCCAAAGAACGGCGATGCCTGCAACAATCTCGCTTGGGTATACATTCAGACGGGCGCGAAACTCATAAAAGGACGGGAACTTATCATCCGTGCCTTAACGCTCAACCCTGATCACCGGCCCTATTATCTCGACACCTTCGGCGTACTCCTGCTCAAACTCGGCAATGCCGGAGAAGCGATATCGGCCTTGAATGAGTCCTTAGCTACACTTCCTAAAGATAGGCGGGACCTGCTTGCTGAAGCACAGGGTCATCTTGCCGAAGCCTATAAAGCCACGGGAAATGACGTGAAGTACCAAGAGGCCCTGCGGAGGCAAAAAGAATTGCAGAATTAATATGGCCACCCATCATCCTGCACAAAGGCGGAGAAGCCCCACCCACATATCTGTCATCAGCAAATAAATCAAGCAAAAAATGTGTCTTGGAGCGTAACTTCTGCGGTTCACAAATCAAGATAGTGAGTATCACCTTGCGTTTTTTCAGATTGTGAGGATCGGCGCCGTCCTTATGCCCAATTGTGGTTTTCAGTGCCATGCTGTCAAATGAAGTTCCACTATGTCATCATTCGAACCTTGCGCATAGTCATTTCAAAGGTGGGAACGCAAATTGTGAGCATACACCGCAGGGAGACAAATCACCGATGAGATATTGATAAATGCCGTGGAACGCTGTTGATTATCATCCCGACGAGATTGTCTAGGACAACATAATTGCTCATGGTGACAGGAGATTCTATCAAGGAAATCATTCCGCAGGTGCGACAAGGCGGGTCGAAGAGCTGCGCCCTTGCTTTTTAACTCGTTGTCTGGACACGGCTGCACTCTTAGTATCGACAAAACGAAGCAACGCATCCTTCCATTCTTTCGCATAATCAACGCCGATTCTCTTGGTCCTTATGATCCGCGGCCGGTAATCGGGATCATGCAATAAGAACAGCCTGTCTGTGGTTAGGTCTAGACCGTTGAATGAGTGCGTAATTTTGAATGCGCGTGTGAGTTTTCCGGGGCCGGAGAGATCGACCTTCCAGTCACAGAGCGGTTCGGCTGCCCTGATGAGGACAGCCTGACCGCTGCCCGCTGGACCCGAAACAATATTGAACATCTTGTACATCCCGTAGATCAAGTAGACATATGCGTGGCCCGTGGGACCGAACATGACTTCAGTCCGCTTCGTCCGGCCCCTGCATGAGTGCGACGCGCGGTCATGCGGACCAACATAGGCTTCCGCCTCCACAATACGCGCTCGGTACTCCTTGCCGCGAACACGATGAACAAGGATTGTCCCAATAATGTCACGGGCAAGCCTGGCTGCTTCGCGCTTATAGAAACTATGACCGATTTTTCTCAATAAAGTCTCGTATAATAAAACATCTTAGCCACGCTTTTCGATTCCGATCCTGATCGGGATCGCGCTGAGAACCCGGGTGAGCTCTGTTGCCTGTATCTCTACCAAGAACCCGCGCTTACCGCCATTTATGTAGATCTTTTCAAGGCCCAAAATGGTTTCTTCGACATATAGCGTGAGAGGTGTGCGCGTGCCGAAGGGGCTTACGCCGCCCGTAATGTAGCCCGTGTATTTTTCCACATCAGCTTCGCTGGCAGGATACACGGCTTTCACGCCCAGGAGTCGAGCCATTTGTTTGGTAGAAACCTCTCGGTCGCCGTGCATAAGTACAAGAAAAGCCTTCTTCCGCTCGGCATCATGAGTCTCCATCACCAGAGTTTTCACCACTGCGTGCTCGCTCACGCCGAGCGACGCAGACGCATGTTTCGTTCCGCCATGAACAACATAGTCATAAAAATGCGGGACGAATAGAACGCCGGCACTCCTCAGTATCCGCACAGCAGTTGTAACTGGTGTGTCACGATCTATCACAGTAAGGCCTCTCCTCATTCCACAGTCTGTGACAACGTCGTTGCGTCAGGACAATCTGGTCGAAGGGATTCTCTTTTTTCTCTGCTGCGATCAGCTTCCGGGAAAATGAAAAGGCTTAGTTTGCGAGCATCAGGTCATCCCCTTTCGATCGCGTTCATCAAATACCTCCTTCGCCGCGAACAAGCCATTCAAGGCAGCTGGGAACCCTGCATAGACCGCCATCTGCATGATCACTTCAACAACTTCCTG
This sequence comes from Nitrospirota bacterium, assembly GCA_963845065.1. Classification (GTDB taxonomy): domain Bacteria; phylum Nitrospirota; class UBA9217; order UBA9217; family UBA9217; genus JAJYKN01. Next base: position 532,464 of record CAWJQQ010000009.1, on the reverse strand, counting down.
ACGTGTGCATCCTACATTTATCGCGCCATGGATGTGCACCTTTAGCTGGGGGGCTGCATTCCCGAGAGCGGTCAACGCCGCGACGACGGCGATCTCCCGGGACTTGAGGTCAAGAATGGGACGGGAGTAGATATCCCCAAAAGGGAATTCGATTAAATACCGTGCGAAATCCGGTGCAATATCCTTTAGACTCTCGACGACGCGCTCACCCGCTTCGCCGTCTATTTCTTTGAGTTTCTCCCATCCTCGCCGGTAACGATCCTGAGTTTCCATTTTTATCCTCCCTGTAAGTAGACTTCACGGCTGTTCAGTGCAAATCATCAATTTCGATCCTGAATTTCAGAATAATATTTTTCGTATTCGTACCGGTGGTTTAGATTATCAGCTATTTTCTTTTTCATGCGGACCTGCTGAACTACGGTTTCCCGAACAATAACATGCACAACATTTATCTTCAAAGAAGCATCTCTGAGAAACCTGTTAAAACATGCCATTCAGATTAGCCGCTTTCTCCAGTATGTCCTCATGAACGTCCCAATGCTCGACGATCCTCCTGTCCTGCAGTCTGAATATATCGACAACGGCAACGCCGCGCGTACCTCGTTCTCTCACCGCGTGCACATGCAGTATCACATAGTCTCCATCGGCGAATATTCGTTTGATCTCGCTGTGCGCGTCTGGAAATTTGATGTGCAGGAACTGTATAAAATCTTTCAAACCGTCGGCGCCATCTGCTGACCTCTGATTATGCTGAATGTACCGCGGACCAAGGTACTTTGAAGCGGCCTCAAAATCTTTTTTGTTGATCGCCAATTCGTAAAAGTCTTTCACGATCATTTTGTTCAATTCCTGCGTAGTCGCGTCAGCAGCATGGCCGGGATGATCAATCATAATCAAAGCTGCTGTAAATGCAAAATAAATCGTATGCTTTATCATATAATCCTCCACTCACGAGTCCCTAAGATTCCTTTACCAGGCATCCGTGCTACTAATCATTATAGCATCGGGAAAAGGGAGGCGAGACGGACGCAAAAGCCTCATGATTGACGCAGAGACGCTTAGCCGACGTTTGTACTATGAAATATTTTTAAAAAGATTGATAAACTTATGGTGCGCTCAGAACAATCCGAGTTGGGCGTCGATATAACGGAGGGCAACATGACTAGAGAAGGATTTCGCTTATTGGAAGCAGGCGTGATTGAAGTCCCCCGAGTAGAAAGACAAGGGCTCTGCTGCTCGTGAGTTTGCTGATAATAAGTTGTTCTACGTTGAAACATTACGCAAGCTGAAGATTCTGCCATTGCCAAGCAGGAACCCGGCTCAGCCCAATAACTTTACCTTCATCTCGACGGGCTGCTTATTCGGTCCGTTGCCAGCCTTGGCAGGACGGCCCACCGGCACCACGGCCATAAACTCGCCTTCAGGCTCTCCAAGGAACCGAAGCACTTCATCTTTGATGAGATAGAGTACCCCGAGCCAGACCGTGCCGATTCCTAGGGATGTCGCGGCGATCAGGATGTTCTCCACTGCAGCAGCAGAGCTCTGTATTTCCATTGTCCGGAAAAAATCGTGTGCCGTCTCCTTTGCGACCTTGAAAAGCTCAGTACCATGCCTGATTAGGTCCCCGGTGTTTACCACGGCAATCACGACGGGCGCGGAGATAATGCTCTTTGCGCCCATGCGGAGAAGTGCCGCTGCCGGCCTCGGGAAAAACGCTGATTGGGTGGTCACGAGCTGCGCCAGTTCCTGTTTCTTCTCACCCCGAAGGATAATGAACCTCCACGCCTGCTGGTTGTGAGCCGACGGCGCTGCGTTTGCAGCATAAAGGAGGACATCGATCTCATCTTTGGTTACGTCATCTTTGGTGAACAACCTGACGCTGTGACGGTCGTTGATCGTTTTTAAGGTTTCATTGTGCATAGACAAAACATCATCAGACTGCATTGTGAGTCTCCTCAGGGCATGTGAGCATATGCTTTAATTTTTCATGTTGAACATAACAGACGTGCTGCGTGAAGTCAAGCAGAACGCGCAACATTCTCGCAATCAAGAGGGAGGAAGTTATATTTGAAAAACGTGGCATAGCCCCGCACATACGCCGCCAGCAACGGTTAGCCAGCCCATGTTGCGCGAAAAGTCGTGCTGAGGCATGATGCCGCCGAGATGACGACTCGGTTTCCGCTTCTAGCAATAGCATATCGCAATCCGTGATGTTTTACTGAACCGGCTGAGAGCTGCCACGAGGATAGAGTCCAAGCAAGCGTCGATCTCTAGACTGAACAATTCTTCAGCATGCAGTAAAATAATTAGAAGATCCATGGGGTAAGGGACTGTACCGGGGCGGGTCTGTTACAAGTATCTTACGAGACCGCATGGTAAAGGACTTGGCAAAAGTAAAAAACCTACTGTTTCGGACATAGGGCAGATGCCCCTTGTTTGGGGCGTCCGCCTTGACTATATAATTTTTCGTCCCTGAATGATTCTGATCAAAACCACAACAATTGCGATCACGAGCAAAATATGGATAAACCCACCCATCGTGTAACTACTCACTAAGCCGAACAGCCAAAGAATTATCAGTACTGCAGCGATTGTCCACAACATATGATCCTCCTTTTCGTTGCCCTCGCATTCTGACCACTCCCCATAGTTAAAACAGGGGGTTCTGACGGCAATACCGACAGTCTCTCTGGCAACAACACAAACATTGCCAGCCTCGACTGTCGTTGATTCTTTTTAAACGGGCGAGCTGCTCTGTCGCCGGTCTGCGCTTGTACATGCCTTCGTTGCTCGCGCGAGACCGAAGCTGGCCGGATGAATCCGGCCTATCGCCGCCTCCTGCTGCAGCCTCAACACCGCCCGTTCCAGGAGCAGGTTTGCACCCGGCCAGGCTACTAGAGCCTGGCGTGTGTTGAGGACATCGTTCGAAACGTACTTTGCGAAAAATGCGGAATATAGATCGCGCTATGCATCCGCACCACATGCGCAAACGTGTTGCCGCTTTGAGAGGGGCTTCTATTTAACTTCACCGCAGTGGCATGTCTTTGAAAGTTTCGTGCTCTGGGTAGGGAATTCGATTATCTGGCCGCCAGCGTTTTCGGCTTTGCGGCGAAGCATCAACATACACGGAGCGCGTCTTGATACGCTTTTGCCAAATGTTCTTTGAAAGGCTTCGTACGAAAGTTTCTCGGTTTTAATGTTAGTTCCGAGCTTAAGAATCTCATTGGCAGGCTTTCCATGAGATCGTTTTCTCGTTGCAGCGAGGACCCGCTTAAGCTCTGCCAACACAGCTTTTAGAGCGCGGTATTGAGCGGAGAAGACCCACTGCTTTTTGCCGGACTTGATTGTGCCATTCTCGTTGTAGTTATCTGGATTAGTGGCTCTAAGACTTCTGTCCCTCTTGCGCTGCACAACCCTGATTTGTTTGTACGGAATCTCGACTTCTGGACAAAATTCAACGAGCCGGGCATCGGTATCGCCAACGATAGCGCCTGTGGACGGACCGATGTCTAAACCAACAGTCCCGGTACCGATCTGGTTCTCTCGCTTGACCTTAGCCGTGCCCTTCAGAACGAGTTGGGCAAACCAGCGGGGGTTGCCACGGATCGTCTTCTTGACCAGCCGGACATATTTGACTTCATGGCTAAGCGCGTGAGCCTGGACACCGAACTTGTCCTTGTGATCGAAGAGACAGCTGAGGTTAAGTCCAGACCACTCGACATGATCATCGCACCACCGTATCCCGGATGCGTTGTTTTTGCCCTCAAGTGACGATATCCAGCCATGGCGCTTGAACCGGGGCTTGCCATGGTTGTCAAACTCGTAGTCGGCTACGGCTTTGTATGCCCTGGTCGCTAATTTTTGGGCAGTCAGGCTATCGATATGGTCGCCGATCCAGCAAGAGTTGCAAAGAACGCCGACGTACTCATGGAGGCTGTATTCGGTATGGTTGGTTTGGTTTCTGGCTTCTTTAAACATTTTGGTGCGCAGCTTGCTTTTCTTCTTTCTAATCGCAGTGAGCCATTTTTCAGACCGACGCATCGCAGCAAGACGTTTCTGTGCTTCGCCAAGGCAGGCATTATACAGATGGCGGCCAGCCTCAAGCCGAATAGCAAGCATTCGCTCGTCTTTGTGGGTAATTACAACTTGAAACTCATGGATATGGACCAGCACCTCATTTTCCTTACTTATTGTCTTCATCGACCGCTTTTTTGAGCATCTCTAGAATGCCGGGAATTGCCGAGGTTACACGGTTCCAGTTCGGAATGAGCGGCATGGCCAGAGGGTCCTCCCGGTACGCTTGGGCGGCAATTCCGATAGCCCAGGTGAACGCTTCAACCGCTTTTGCCTCCTCGTGCCGGTCGAAAAGTAGGCCATTTATTGCGGCATCGGCCTCAAACTTTACTATAGTGTCCTCGGCTTGCCGCAAGTACGCAACTGAAAGGGTCTTGAAAAATTCGTCGGACAAAATGACACCTTCGGAGGCCATGGTCCTGAAGATAGACTTGCAGATGTCGACTGTCATCTTCATCAGACCTTTCGTGGGGTCTTCGTCGGAGAGCGCTTGGTGCTTGTGTTCATAGGTCGCAGCAATATCGACCTGGCAGACCCTGCGCGGTGAATAATTCCGGTAGACTTCGGCTAGGGAACCCACCTCAAGCCCCCAGTCCCAGGGGATTCTGTTCACGCGTGCCATATCCGCGTTCATGCAAAATTCCCCCGCAAGAGGATAGCGAAAGCTGTCCAGAAAGCTCAAAAAATCGTGTCGACCCTGGATAATCTCGATAGATCGGATAAGAGGAGTTATGAGCAGCCGCGTTACCCGGCCGTGCATCCGGTCCGTAACCCTGCTATAGTACCCTTTGCAGAATGCGTAGTCCAGGTTAGGATTCGCCACCGGATAGCAAAGCCTCGCCAGCAACTCACGACTGTAGGTGACGATATCGCAGTCATGGAGTGCAATAATATCCGACAATCCTCGGGCGAGCACATAACCGTACGCAAGCCAGACCGAGCGTCCTTTCCCGCGCTGCCCGACGTCCATCTTATTCCGCGCCAAGGTATGATAGATCTCGTTGATCCGTTTCCCATCGTTATGGATGATCTTGACATCGGTAGCGATGGGCGAGAGGAATTCCTTCACCCGCAAAAACTCCTTTTCCGAAGCCAAGTCGAGAACAAGGTCGACTTCCTTAAGATATTTCACTTTCGCGAGTTCCGCAACGATCCCCGGCATGGCCGGGCCATCGAACTCAGAATAAAGCGCTGGCAGCACAAGTGCGATGGGCCGAGTCCGGGCGTAATCGCTCAGTTCCTGTTCCAGTCGGTCGAAAGATGATTTCCCTAGATTATGGAGCGTGGTGATGATGCCTGTCTGGTAAAAGTCCGTCATGCTGCCTCCTCAAATATGCTCGATATCTCGCTTGCCCTCTTCCTTTTTCTCCCCCTCCTTCTCGATGATGTTTTTTGCGGCCTCGATGCCGCCGACGCCGAAGGCAATGGCCAAAGCCAGCACAATACCCCCGAAGATGATCGAAAATGCCGCCGTCACGATGCTCGGCGCCACCTCGAGCTGTTCCAGGGCCATCGCGATTAACAAGACGATCATCAGGAGCCGCACTGCTTCGCCAAGGAGTCGTGCAAACGCATACCCACGGTTTACGGCGGAAATCAGGACCGCCCTGCCGATGAACCCTGTCACTATATACCCGAAAACAAGGATAACAATGGCCGAAAGTACCCGTGGAAGATAGAGTACAAATTGCGATATGAGACTGTCAATTGCGCGAACCTGCATAGCGCTCAAACCCGCCATGAACGAGACGATGATCAAGAGCCAGTACATGAAGGTGCCGACAGCCGCTGTCGGTTTAGTCCACATGTCTCCTTTTCTCATCACCGAAGTCAGCCCCATCCGGTCACTCCAGCTGTCGAACCTGATCGCCGCGAGTATCTTGATCAGGATAATGCGAATGAGTCGCGCCAGAAAAATGCCAATCATGATGATGATCAGCATGGTGAGTAAATTAGGAAAGAAGTTGACGAATTGTATATATATCTCCTTGAACCGGTCAAGAATCAATTCAAAAAAATTCAGCATTGCACACCCCCTTTTGCTACATCCAGTTTTTGCTTAGGTGTCCCTTGTATCCCTCGAATTCCTCGCAAAGCTTTTCGATCTCCTCCTCCACCTCACTCTGACCCCGATCCTGCATCTCCCGTACGAAGGAAGCTGTCTTCCCGAGGTAAAGCGGCGTCAGCGACTTAAGGAGCTGTTCGGCGGGGAGCTTTTTTTTGTGATAGGCGAGGGCATAGTCATAGACGATCCGGGTCCATAAAGTGATAGGGAACCTGAAATTCTCATCTGACGAAGTGACAATCATTTCAAGCTCACTAAAGTCACCACTTCCGACCACGGAGGGCAATACATCTCTGAGATTTCGAACGCCCTCTCTGAATATTCTGAGCATTTTTGTCATGTCGACATTGACCTGCTCAAGTCCCACCTCGTACAGAAACCCGTAGGTCGGAACCGCTTCCGAGCCCTTTACTGATTGCCAGATTTCAGCATATGACTCCATGAGACTGAATGTCGAGCCTACTACTTGGTAGAGCATGGAGGAGAGGTCCGAGCTCGGGTCTTTGGGGTCATGTATCTTCGCTCCGAGAAAGGCCTGTGCGATTTTGTAATTGTTGGCGATTGCGTGCGTAGTCATCCAGATGTCGATTCCGTATCGGGCAACGTCCGTCTGCCACACATCCTCGTTAAGATAATGTTTCGCAAGGGAACCGGAAAAACCAAAATCTCCACCGATGGGCTGGCGCACACGCTTACCGTAAAGCGCCCGTGTGAGAGGATAAATGATGCTGTTCGTAATCGTCCCGTCGTACTTGTGCCGGTGGTATAAGGGAGCGACAAAATCGACCCCATCTTCAAGCACCGGCTTGAGCAGCAGCTCAAGCCACTCAGGAGTGATACTCCGGAGGTCCGAATCTACCACGGCACAAGCCTTGACGTTCAAGGCGACTGCAATCTCGAAGATCGTGCGAAAGGCGCTTCCCTTGCCTGGTAGTCCATGGTAGGGAACGGTCATCCTGATCACGGGCGACACACGGTGATGTAGCAGAATAGACTGAAAATCTTCAACAATCGTGTTCCGTACTATTTCCGGGGTTCCGTCGTTTGACCCGCCGTCGGAGTCAACGAGCACGGATTTTTGATCAGGGAAATATTTGGCGAGACCAACCTGAATGGCCCGCACGACATGACCGATAGTCCGTGCGTTGTTGTAACTCGGGATGCCGACAAGTATATCGGCAGCCTTTACGCTCTCGATCTGTTTTGCTATCTCTTTTCTGGAAATGATGCTGTCCATGCTTTTCTCAGTTTCACGGAGGTCGTCCTGCCGCACCCGCTCGGTACAGCTTCTATAAGAATGATCTGCGGACCCGTAACTGTTGCCCCGTCGGGAATGTGTTGATGTAATGTTTCGGATTGCAGAAAGAGTCTACCTTTAGATGAAAGGTTTAGGAATCGTAGTTTTCCAAATAGGTCTCTGAGTAAATGCCTCATTTCACGCCTGCAGCACTCTGTATGCAGCGTTCCTTTCACTTCTGCCTTATCGGGAACAGGGTGGATCGGTCTCTGCCCGCCTTATTGTCCCGAACTTCCCGCCGTGTACACACTTTTCAATGGTGAAACCCTTCGGTTGCGACGTTACCCAGAAAATCTTCAACTATGCGCTCCCGTAGCCCTGCCGACTCGGATGACAATGACTCGGTCCAATACAGCCAGATCGTAGGCATTCCGCCGACGTGAAACACATTGTCCTCATGGAAGCGTCCTTTTCGCGGCATGGTAGGTGTTAACATCCGCGAGGACCCGTGGCATATCTCCACCAGGGGTTCTTGATTCATATATTCATCAATTCTAGCACAGCCTTGTTCCATCCAGCTGGTCCGATGCCCTGCGCTTCGATGAGGTTGGGTAACTCGACCTGCGCATCGTAGCTACCGTCCTCTTTCTGGATTAAAACAGCGTAGTCTACTTCCTTTAGGAGGGGCAGGTCGTTCAATCCATCGCCAAGCCCTATGGTTATAAATTTACCATATTTTCCTTCATACCATCGCTTCAGGTGACGAACGGCCTTCCCCTTATCGTAATCTCCCATGAGATGATATAATTTCCCAATGGTCCACTTAAGTCCTCGTTCTTCTATGGCCTTGAGGAAACGTTCATCTAAGCCCATTTCGAAAATAAATGGTTCTTCGAACTCCCGCTGTTGGGCAAGGGTAGCCTCAGCCTTCTCTAGCCCCGTTAGTGCTGCTATTTCTTCAATAGTCATATCACCGAAGCCTTTTACGGATACCCCCAGACTTTCGCGAAGGGATATAAAAGTCCTTCTGATCTCCTCATAAGTTTTGCCTAATTCGCAGACGATATAGTCCTCGTCTTTCTCACGCCCCCTAAAAAAAGGAAAATATCCCATTGGCAGGTAGATGCCACCCCCATTTTCCACGATGAAGGGGTGTTTGTTCTTCAATCGCTTCCGGTAGACTTCCATCTCTGCTTTCGTCTTGCTGGAACAAAGTATTAAAGGAATGTCCCTTTCTCTGATCAATTCCAGTGCGGATGTCGCTTCCTGAAAAGAATACGTTTTTGGGTGAAGCAGCGTCCCGTCAAGATCTGTGAAAATTATAGTCTTCGTCATTACCTAACTGGCTCCTTGCAGCGGATTCGGCAAATCTACATCCACGCCATAGGTGAGCATCAGCGTCATGTCGTTCCCGTAGCCCCACCACTTGCGTCGGTAACGAGTTTGTGACCCGGTCCTTTTCGGCTGCTTCCTTGCATAACCGCCCACCGTGACCTGACCGTGCTCCGTCTACACGGGGTGTTTTTGGTAAGAGCGATAAATAGATCCATCACAGTTCAATAAGCACCTTCCAAAAGGTTAATCAGTATTTCCCCGGCTACTCCATTGGTCCTGAATTACAAAGGGGGAATGACCTGCTCGCCCAATCATCGTTTGACCACGATTTTACCTACATTACCTTCTGTGATCTCTCCGATCACAGCACTCGTCTCCACTCGCCGTGCCGCAAGTCCCTTGAGAAGCGTGTCGAGGTTGTTCGCAGGGACAGCGATCAAAAGGCCACCGGAAGTCTGCGCATCCGCAAGGATCAATTTATCTTCTTCCGCTATTCCTTCGGACCATATGACCTTGTCACTCATATATTTCAAGTTCGAGCGCGTGCCGCCGGGAATGCTGAATTTCGCGAGCGCCCGTACTCCTTCAATGACCGGTATCTGAGATATCATCAGCCGCGCGCTCAAGCCACTGATATGCAGCATCTCGTGGAGGTGACCGAGCAGGCCGAACCCTGTTATGTCCGTTGCTGCCTTGACCCCGACCTCAACCATGGCATCAGACGCTAGCTTATTCAACGTTTTCATGGTTCGCGTTGCAGTCACAATCATTTCGTCCGATGCACGTCCGACTTTGATTGCCGTTGATATAATGCCGATTCCGAGGGGCTTGGTCAATACGAGCGAGTCTCCCGGCCTCGCACCGCCCTTCAGCGCTATGCGTCCAGGATGCACGATACCCATTACGGCCATGCCGTATTTAGGTTCCTTATCATCGATGGAGTGGCCGCCAATGATGACAACTCCGGCTTCCTGCGCTTTTTCGGCACCCCCGCGCATGATATCGCTCAGCACATTCAGTGGCCCATCCTTCGGAAACGCCACCAGGTTCAGCGCCGTAAGTGGTTTTGCGCCCATAGCATAGATATCGGAGAATGCGTTCGCCGCGGCAATCGCCCCGAAATCGAAGCCATCATCCACAATGGGCGTGAAAAAATCCACGGTTTGAACGATAGCTATTTCATCGCTCAACTGATAGACGCCAGCGTCATCTTCGGTTCCGACGAGCACATGCGGATCCGTAACATGAGGAAGAACCTTGAGTATCTCGTCCAAAACCTTTGGACCAAGTTTGCAGGCTCAGCCGGCACCGTGGCTGAGCGATGTAAGTTTGAGCCTCTGCCCGCTGTCCTTGTTGTCCACCATATCCCTGCCTCCACACAACACGAGTAGTTTAACAATACCGTGAGTCACCTGCCAAGTCAAATTGCAATTGCCTATCTCCTTATTAATATTATATAGGAAATACTTATTGTACGCCATGAGCCCAAAAAATGAAATCGACACGCTCATCTCACTCCCACCTACATAAAGCGCACCGAGCTAGACACATCTAGTAAACTGGGTTATACTCTTCTCAGAATAGCTAGTGCTGATGTTTAGTCTCATAGCCAGGGAGTATGCATGGTTTTTTTCAAGCCTTTTTTGGTAACGCTCATTCCCCTCATGGTTGCACTCGATGCGCCGGGAACGCTGCCGCTTTATGTAGGCATGACCGAGGGAGTCTCTCACGCGGAACGGAAGAAGATGATTCGCCAGTCCATTGCTACTGCGTTTCTAGTAACCATAGGATTTATCCTTCTGGGACAGGCAATTTTTAATGCTTTGGGTATAATGGTAGAAGATTTTATGATCGCCGGCGGTGGCGTCCTGTTGATCATCGCCGTTACCGACGTGCTACGCGCAGGCGAACATCAAATGGAACGGAGCCCTGAATTCGGCGTGGTGCCGCTTGGCACACCAATCATTGCCGGACCAGGCACGCTAACAACGGCCCTCGTCCTTGTCGGGACGAACGGTTATATCCCCGTTATTCTTGCTCTTATTGTGAACCTGCTGTTGGCATGGCTGATCTTTGCTCAGTCGGAGCGGATCATCAGACTCATCGGGATCAGCGGCTCTCGGGCTTTTGCCAAAGTTGCAGCATTGATCTTGGCAGCATTTGCCGTGAAGATGATCAGAAGCGGAATATTTATGTTTATTCAGGGTTGAGTGATAGAAAGGACTGATGGGTATGATACCAGAAGCCCCGGCTGAAATAGTATCCAAGGGCCGACGCAAGCGGCGAGTACATATGGCGAATGAGCGAACCTTTCTCGCCTGGATTCGGACAAGTGTCGCCATCATGGCTTTCGGGTTCGTTGTAGAAAAATTTTCTCTCTTCGTGAAACAGATGGCTTATTATCTGGGAAAAGAGTCTTCCCCCCCGCCTCCAGGCTACTCGTCAGTTATCGGGATAGTCCTTGTTGGCCTGGGTGTGGCGATGGGAGTGCTTGCTTTCATTCGTTACAAAGCAGTAGAGCGTCAAATTGAGGACGACACCTACCATCCGTCGGTTGTTTTAAGCGTAATGCTCTTTCTGTCCATACTTTCCATCGGCGTTTTTCTCGTGTTCTATCTTGTTCACAGCCTATAATCTCTGAACAGGTCAGCGAATATATCCCTCGATCATCAAGTCTTCTCCTACAAAATGTGTAGTAAGGTCCTTGAGTAGGATGGCCTCGTCGAGCCGCTTCGGAGACATTCCCCCGATAGCACAAAGTGAATCTGCGCCGGTCATGAGCATCGGCGCGATGAACAAAACGACTTTGTCTGTGATGCCAGCCCTGATTGCCGAAGCATAAACTTCTGCACCACCTTCAACGAGCACAGACATAATTCCCCTTTTCGCGAGCTTCATCATAAGGTCCCGCAGATCCACGCGGCCCAGCTCAGATTTTACCAGAAGTACGTCTGCACCGGCATCACGAAGTTTCATGATCTTCGTCCTCGGTGCAGTTGCAAGTGTGGCTATAATGGTTTTTGACGTTGATTTCTGTGTAAGGACCTTCGCTACACGGGGGATGCGCAGTCTGCTATCGAGAATCACCCGGACAGGGTCGCGGCCACTCGAAATCCTCGTAGTCAACGACGGATTATCTTTCAATATGGTGTTGATACCTACGAGGATCGCATCATTGGTGTCACGCAGGCAGTGCCCCTCCTCACGCGCCTTTTCCCCTGTAATCCATTGCGATTCTCCCGATGCGGTGGCGATCTTGCCGTCTAGGGTCTGTGCAATCTTGAGCGTCACGAAAGGCAGGCCTTTCGTGATGAATTTGACGAACGTCTCGTTCAGTTTCAGTGCCTCTTGTTCCAGGACTCCAGTCACGACGCTAATACCCGCTTTTCGAAGCACTTTGATGCCGCCTCCGGATACATGCGGATTCGGATCGATCATGGCTACGACAACCCGTTTTATGCCGCTCTGCATCACGAGCGGCGCGCAAGGTGGGGTACGCTTGTTCGTATGTGAACATGGTTCGAGCGTCACATAGAGTGTCGCTCCCCGTGCAAACGGTCCGGCTTTCTTAAGCGCAATGGCCTCAGCATGGGATTCACCTGCCCTGCGATGGAAGCCCGTACTTATCACCTTGCCGCTCTTCACGACCACAGCGCCGACCATGGGATTCGGGCTTGTGCGTCCTTTCGCCTTTTGCGCCAGGTTAAGAGCCATGCGCATGTATTTTTTATCTAGAGAATCGAGTAACATCATTAAGGCGTTTTTCAGATTATTGAAATCTTCCCGTGAACGTTTTTCTTATTCTCGAACGATCCTTTGAACTTCTTTTCATGTCACCCGCCCGATACTCGCGACCTGGTCAATTTTTCCGATCTTCTGTAATTTCGTACGAGGAAATCAAGCTTTAAAAGCGTATAATCGTGTTTATTGATAATGAACGAGGTACTTTTGTCGTGCGCATAGGTTTTTAGATCATGTATCTTTCAGTACAATTAAAATACCTGCTATGATTCCCCGGATGTGCTATCAAGGCACGAAAAGATCATGAAGTTGAACTACGCACGGGCTAAAACCCGTGGTTCCTGGTCAAGCAAACGCGATTCAACCTCGGCTTCGTCCCCGCCAGTCTTCATCCCCCGTTTTAAAGAACTAGGATTTTCTGGCAAGGGTGATAAACGTTCACACATAGAATGCCTCCCTATTATTCGGAGGCATTCCTGTACCGCCACTCTGGTCGTCAACTTATACTATGCGGCCTTCAGTTCCTTCTTGTGGGCTGATTTATCGCCCTTGAGGATTATCTCTGCTTCAGCGATATATCGCCAGGTACATTCCGGCTCTTTATTGCAGTTGTATTTTTCAAAAATACGGTCAACGACAAAGGCAGCGTCCTGTGCAGCTTGGTTCACGAATAGTTGCTTAATTTTACCTACGATATCCTGTGAGATCGACGTCATTTTATGTACGTCGCGAAGATGCAAGGACACCATTTCCAGAAGCCGTTCTTCCGTTGGAGCAGTCAGAACGACATTGCAATTTTTCCCCATTGTTTCGCAAGAGAATTGTTTCATTTTTATGCTACCTCCCCTCGTACAACTTCGCAGAGAAATTATTCTCTGATATCAGTATAACACCTGCGGTGCATTGTCATTACTGAACAGAAGTATTACGTTCTCATAAGATAATACATTGTTCGTATTTTTTTCGTTACACGCAAAAAAAGGCGGCCTTTTTAGCCGCCCGTTCTTGCCACCTGCAATAGATTACTTCGATACGGAACCTCCTACCCCTTTTTCCTTAAGCCTCGCCTGTGCAGCGGCAAGCCGAGCAATCGGTACGCGGTAGGGTGAGCAGCTCACGTAATTCAGACCTGTGCGATAGCAGAATTCCACGCTCGCCGGGTCCCCTCCGTGCTCACCGCAGATGCCAACCTTAAGGTTCGGCCTAGTGCCGCGGCCTTTTGCCACACCCATCTTCACGAGCATGCCTACACCGTCCTGATCAAGCGTCTGGAACGGGTCTTTCGCGAGGATGTTGTGCTCGGTATAGTAGCCGATGAATTTTCCCGCGTCGTCGCGGCTGAACCCGAAGGTGGTCTGGGTCAGGTCATTAGTGCCGAATGAGAAGAACTCCGCCTCCTGCGCGATTTCGTCGGCGATCAAAGCCGCACGAGGCAACTCAATCATCGTTCCGATCATATAGTCGATCTTAATGCCCTTTTTCTGCATCACTTCATCGGCTGTTTTCTTGATGAGCTCCTTCTGGTTCTGGAGCTCTTTTTTAATCCCAACGAGTGGGACCATGATCTCCGGTATGACTTTTTTACCCTTCTTGGCAAGTTCGCAGGCAGCCTCGATGATGGCCTTAGTCTGCATCTGCGTGATCTCAGGATAGACGATGCCGAGCCTGCACCCGCGGTGACCGAGCATCGGGTTCAATTCGTGAAGTTCCTCCACTCGACGCAGAAGCTTTGCTTTTTTTGAAATAGAAGCCTTGGGTGCCTTCTTAACCTGCATCACCGCCAACTCGACCATGAGATCTTCACGCTTCGGCAGGAACTCATGGAGCGGAGGATCGAGAAGACGGATCGTTACAGGAAATCCCGCCATGCTCTCGAAGAGGCCCTTAAAATCCGCTCGTTGCATGGGGAGCAATTTGGCTAGAGCTTTCTCTCGCATCTCGGTGTTGTCGGCAAGGATCATCTGCTGTACGATCGGCAATCGCTCCTCGGCAAAAAACATGTGCTCGGTCCGACAAAGACCAATGCCTTCTGCGCCAAACTGTCGAGCCATCTTGGCGTCACGGGGAATGTCTGCGTTCGCGCGGACACCCATGGTGCGAATTTCGTCCGCCCACTTCATCAGCGTGCCAAAATCGCCGCTCACTTCGGGGTCCTTAGTCGGCACCTTGCCGATGATCACGCGGCCTGTGCCACCGTCTATTGTAATGCTGTCACCCAATTTCACGGCATATTTGCCCACTGTGAATTTCTGTGCTTTGAGGTCCACATTGATGGATTCGCAGCCCGCCACGCATGGTTTACCCATACCGCGAGCGACCACGGCCGCGTGGGAGGTCATGCCTCCGCGCGCTGTCAAGATACCTTTAGCTGCGTCCATGCCGTGAATGTCGTCGGGTGTCGTCTCAGGCCTAACGAGGATCACATTTCCCTTCTTTGCCTGTTTCACCGCTTCGTCGGCAGTAAACACTACCTTGCCTGATGCAGCTCCAGGGGATGCCGGAAGGCCTTTGGCAATGACATTGATCTTCGCCTTGGGATCGATAATGGGATGGAGGAGCTGATCAATAGAAGCAGGCTCGACGCGCAGCAGAGCTTCTTCCTTTGAGATCAGGCCTTCCGAAACCATGTCAACAGCAATAGTAACCGCGGCTTGCGCCGTACGTTTGCCTGTGCGAGTTTGGAGCATAAAGAGCGTGCCTTCCTGAACCGTGAACTCGAAATCCTGAACATCGCGGTAGTGCTTCTCAAGCTTGGTCGTAATCTCACGAAGTTGATTGTAAACCTGCCGCATTTCCCTTTCAAGGTCGGTGATTGGGTGCGGAGTACGGACACCGGCCACAACGTCCTCGCCTTGTGCATTCGTCAGATACTCACCATAGAATTCCTTGGCACCCGTAGAAGGGTTCCGGGTGAAGCCGACGCCCGTTGCTGAAGTTTCACCCATATTCCCGAATACCATGGCCTGTACCGTCACGGCAGTGCCAAGATTTGCGGGAATATCGTTCAATTTACGGTAAGTGATTGCGCGGGGGTTGTTCCAGGAGCCGAAGACGGCATCACGTGCCATGATGAGTTGTTCCCAGACGTCCTGCGGAAACTCGCGCTTCGCGACCTGCTTGACCTTGGCCTTGAATTTCTGAGCGAGGATATTCAGGTCTTCTGCGGTCAGTTCGATATCGAGGCTGATCTTCTTTTTCTTCTTCATTTCATGGATGATATGTTCAAAAATTTCCTTGCTGATGTCCATAACAACGTTGCCGAACATCTGGATGAACCGGCGATAGGCATCCCAGGCGAATCGCTCGTTGCCGGACATGCGGATTAGACCGTGGATCGTTTGGTCGTTCAACCCGAGGTTCAGGACTGTATCCATCATGCCTGGCATGGAGAACTTGGAACCTGACCGCACAGACACGAGCAGCGGTCGTTCGACCTCACCGAATTTGAACTTGCCGCCCAGCGCGCCCTCCATCTTGCTCATGTACTCACGCACTTCGCTATCAAGACCGTCCGGTACGCGTTTCCCCAGTTCATAAAAAAGGTTACAGACCTCCGTGGTGATAGTGAATCCAGGCGGCACCGGCACGCCAGCGTTCGTCATTTCAGCAAGGCCTGCGCCTTTGCCGCCGAGCAGGTCCTTCATCGTCCCTGTTCCGTCTGCCTTACCGCTGCCAAAAAAATAAATATATTTTTTCCCCGTCGTCATGTGACCTTCCTCCCTATTTTATTGAAAAGGAAACTTATTAACTGGAGCAGAATCAAATCGGAAAGATCAACTCCCCTCGGGCTCCGTTTCTTTGTCTCTCCATTTTAGTTTTTCAGTTCACTCTCGCTATTCAATACAAGCCGCGAGAAATCCGCAATCTGAGAAAACAGGCCAGTAATGCCGGCAAGGAGCGCCAAGCGGTTCGCCTTTACTTCAGCATCCTTGTCCATGACCATTACCGTGTCGAAGAAAGCATCAACGTCTTTCCTAAGCGACGCTATGTCTGCTAGGGCGCCGCGGAAATCGAGCCTTGCCGCCTTTTCCAGAATGCTGTCCTTGATGTCCGAATAAGATGCATAAAGGGCTTTCTCTGCATCCAGTTTGAGTAAATTTTTTTTAACCTTTCCCGTGAACTCCTTCGGCAGAATATTTCCGGCACGCTTGAGAGCCGTTACAAGCGGCTGGTAGTCCTCTGACGTTCGAAGCGCGTCAAGGGCGCGCACCTTTTCCCTCGCAATAAGAGGATCCTTGAACCCCACAGAAAGCGCGGCATCCACAACGTCGGACCGGAGTCCTTCGGCTGCAAGCATGCCCGCCAACCGCTGACGGAAAAAGTCAAGTATCTCGCCTTCAACTTTTTCTTTTGCCTGCTTCTTGAGACCGTATGCCTTGCATGCCTCGGCGATCAAGTCCGCAAGCGACAGTCGAAGACCCCGCTCCATCAGCATATTCAAGATGGCGACAGATTGCCTCCTGAGGCCATAGGGGTCCTCGGAACCGCTTGGAACGAACCCGACGGAAAAACATCCCGTAATAGAATCGATACGGTCGGCTATGCCCAAGCACATACCTTCCAGAGAATCCGGAAGCTTATCGCCTGCATAGCGAGGCAGGTAGTGTTCGAGGATTGCGTCGGCAACGCGAGGGTCCTCGCCGGAGTTAAGTGCATAATATCTGCCCATCACTCCTTGTAGTTT
The DNA here is from genome assembly GCA_963845065.1 of Nitrospirota bacterium. Classification (GTDB taxonomy): domain Bacteria; phylum Nitrospirota; class UBA9217; order UBA9217; family UBA9217; genus JAJYKN01. The sequence goes on along the minus strand of CAWJQQ010000009.1, from coordinate 515,328 downwards.
GGGGAACTCACCCACAACGCCAGTAAGAAGATCAATCTTGCACAGTTCAGCGGCACGGGCGACGCTTGGCGCATCTGCATGAGTAATGCTGGACAGATACACTGCCAGGTGCTTCACCCGCAGGGCCTTGTCATAAACCGTTCCGAGCTTTTCCTGATAGGTGACCTTCTTTAGAGCCTCGATGCGGTCACCCAGCGGTTGTTTCACGTCATGGTCAAAAAAATATGCAGCATCGGACAATCGCGCAGCAAGCACGCGCTCATTTCCCGCTCGGACGATATCCATGTCCTCTGCCCTGGTGTTGCTGATCGTGATGAAGCATGGCAGCAGATTGCCGCTCTGTCCCACAACGCTGAAGTAGCGCTGATGTTCGCGCATGGCCGTAATTAATACTTCTTTGGGAACTCGAAGATATTCCTTGTTAAAGGTCCCCATGACAGCAACCGGATATTCAACAAGATTTGCCACTTCTTCGACCAAACCGGGATCGTCAAGCACGGTTCCATTTTTTGATTTGGCTAGTTCCTCGGTCTGTTTGATAATCCATTGTTTGCGAACTTCTGGGTCTAAAACAAGGTAGTTCAGCTCAGCCTGCAGGATATATGACTTGAAATCCTTTACCATGAATGCTCCGGGGCTCATGAACCGATGGCCCCTGGATAGGTTGCCGCTCTTGATTCCGTTCAAGGCAAACTCGACAACAGCACCGCCCCAGAGCGCGACGATCCAGTGTATGGGCCGCACAAACCGGATATCCTTGTCCATCCAGCGCATCGTTTTCTGAAACGGAATAGAGAGGATGAACCCCGGCATCACCTGTTTCAGCCAGTCACCGGTGTCGCCACCCTTTTCGTCCACTCGTGCTACAACGTATTCGCCCTTGTCAGTCGTTTTACTAGTTAACGCGTCGACCGGCACACTGTTCTTTTCGGAAAAGACCAGAGCAGCCTTGGTCGGTTTTCCTTCCGCATCGAAAGCAATTTTTTTCGGCGGGCCGACTACCTCCTTCGAAACATCCTTCTGACGCTCAGCCAACTGGGGCACATAAAGGACGAGCCGACGCGGTGTTCCATAAACCTGAATGACGCCGTTTTCGATTGCAACGCGGCCGCTTATAAGCAGCCCCGAAAAGAGCTCTTTCATTTTGTCAAGCGCCGGATTGATGAAACGCGAGGGGATCTCTTCGGTCCCGATTTCTAAGAGAAATTCTTTGGACAAAAATTGCTCCTTTTACTACAAATGAACCCAATAAAGGACTTAAGGCCTGGACAAGACTATTAGATAAGCGTGATTGTCAATTCAGATTTTTTCAGTCCGCTCACCCTGATAAACTGTTTTATTTTATTCCTTGCCCTGCCCACCGTCAGCTTTCTACTGTTTCTTCAGCATCGGAAAACCTTTCGCCTCCCGGTCGGTAAGATAGGCATGTGCACAGAGTCGCGCAAGTTTTCTAACCCGCGCGATGTACCCTGTTCGCTCGGTCACACTGATTGCCCCTGCGGCATCAAGCAGGTTAAAGGTGTGAGAACACTTAAGACAGTAGTCATAAGCAGGCAGCACCACGCCGACTTTGACTAGCTTCTCGCTTTCTTGTTCATATGACTCGAACTGTCTGAACAGCATTTCCCGGTTTGAAAGTTCGAAGTTGTACTTCGAGAACTGCACTTCAGTATCGAAATGAATGTCGCCGTACTTGATGCCCTTGGTCCATTCGAGGTCATAAACGTTGTTAACACCCTGAAGATACATGGCAAGGCGTTCAATACCATAGGTGAGCTCGGCGGAAATAGGCTTGAGGTCGATGCCACCTACCTGCTGGAAGTAAGTGAACTGGGTGACTTCCATCCCGTCCAACCAGACCTCCCAGCCGAGGCCCCAAGCGCCGAGTGTGGGCGATTCCCAGTCGTCTTCAACAAAACGGATGTCATGTTTCAAAAGATTGATGCCCAGTTTCACGAGACTCTCTAGGTATATCTCCTGCACATTTTCCGGATGAGGTTTTAAGATTACCTGAAACTGATAGTAATGCTGCAAACGGTTGGGGTTCTCGCCGTAGCGTCCATCCGTAGGCCTGCGCGAAGGTTGCACGTAGGCAGTCTTCCATGGTTCAGGCCCGAGTACGCGCAGAAACGTTGCCGGATGGAATGTCCCTGCGCCAACTTCGGTGTCGTATGGCTGGTGGATGACGCAACCCTTCGATGCCCAGAATGTCTGAAGCGTAAGTACAAGTTCCTGGAATGTCAATGATTGCTCCTGCCTGGGAAAACCGAGAATGATAGGAAAATAGACTGCTATTATACAAAAAAACCTTATGATGTCAAGAAAATATACGGTTTCAGAACATCCGTGTTGACATTGGTGGTATGTGCTATCGATTTCTTCTCATTGCAATCCATGAAGTGACTCCCCAATCTCTGATCACGGTAGGAACGTCCGTTACCGGACGCCCCCGCACAGATCAGTGCACGAGAAACTACATAACACGGCTCATACGTCGGGTGATGCCGCAAAACCGACTGATACAACCACAATCTCGCGTATTCTGTGAAGTTAGTCCAAAGTTTATCCCTGTCACTGAGTACATGTTACCGACGACTTGCCAGCCTACCCCTTGATCACCAGCCTTTCCTCAAGAACCTCCTTCACTTCATGACACCACGCCACTTTGTTCGACTCCGTCTTCGGTACTACATCGATGTCAGACTGCAAAACAGCATGCAGGTAAAGATTACGACCACAGGTCTTCCCCCACCGATCCGATGCTAACTTCCGCAACGAATGCCTCTGAGCTATCCCGGTTCTCGAGCATAGAGTGTCCACGCATGCACAGGATCTCTGTGACTCCGCGGGGCCAGACAACGACTGGCAGGTTAACGCCGTTGCCCGAAGTGCCTTCCCAACAGCTGAACGCGGTTGGCACACCCCGGACTGGCGATTTCGGAGCACAATGGCTGGCCTACGCTTCCCCTGTCAACGCTTCACGCGCGCTCTCACGACCGCCCGCGCATGACTCGGAACCATGATGGTTCAGCTCGTCCCTTCCTGTAAGGGACTTTCACCCTCTGCCCTATGCCGGTTTATCCTGGAGCTTTCACGTACTCCTATCGCTAAAGCATGTGGGGTTCCTGGTCTATTTTCTTAAAGCAACATCTGGAATAAAATGCAACGAGTTGACATGCAATCCATGCATCGGCGGTCTTTCGGGATGCCACTGATTGCCTACCTACAGGCAGTGCTCAAAAAAAAATAAGGCACCTTTCTCAGGTGCCTTATTAATTTTTTTCCCTCGCTGATTAAACAGTCATACAAAAAAACCTGCTACACTTGCCACATCATGGCCTCGAAATCGTCGGTCGGAACTTTAAGCTGGATGTAGCCGCGGTAGGGCCACTTCTCAATTTCAGACCCCGAACGCTCAACCGTTACAAATAGCTGGAGCTCATCATTCTGCTTGACTCCCAGCAGTTCGAAGGGAACGGCGAGTTCAATGATTTCATTGGCTGCGACAGTGTTGATCGCCGCCGTCTGTTGACGATTTCCATTATCCCGCCTGAAGAGCGCTGCAATCACGCGCCGTTCCTGAGGTGAAATTCGGATTTCCACATCCATATTCTTTGGATTGAGGAAATTAACAAAAAAAGCAAGTTCGGAAACCTTTTCGTCCTTCAAGCTCCAACTTGGATCGATACGGAGGAACATGTTCTTAAGGTCAAACCCATAATAGATGTGCGTTATAATCGATGCCCCCCGATGCATTGCTCCACCGCCCTGACTTACATCATAGAAGCCAGCTGAAAGCCATTCGAAATAATTCGTTACCTGGCCATCGATCGTCGGAGAAATGAAAGCTGTGAGCTCGACTGTGGGCAGCGCCTGCCGGTCCTCACGCAAAATGGATATCTGGAGTTCATCGGGAATATCGAGGCCGATAATCCGGTAAACATTTATCAGGTGCGTTCTGAAAAGAAGATCGAACTCCGCGTCATTATCGGAATAATGGTCGTCCCCGTACCACCAGCACCAGTCGCTCCCCTCCGCGATATAGATCTCTTCCCATGCAAGCGCTAGTTTCTCGGGGTCCGCGTTTTCGCTGGCATAAGCCGTCAGGGCCTCTCGCGTTTGAGCAAGGAGGTCCCAGGCTCGATTGTCTTCTTCATGCCCGATCCAGACGCGGAAGTTAGCGTTTATCCATGAACCCGCATGGAGGCTGTCAATAACGTCCTGCGCCGGATGCTCCTGTAGATATTCCCCTACCGTCACGCACCTTAGTCCCTGTTCCCCGCTTAGGCGTTCGTAGAGATACAGAAAAAAATCCCTGCCATCGTTTTGATAGTACTCCCAGGCGTTCTCGCCGTCGAGAATGATCGACACGAGATGGGGGCCGTCGGAAAGTTCCCGGCGTACCCGGTGCATCCGGTCGATAAGATCATGGACAGCGTTTTTGTAATCCCACTTGGAATAGACGAACCCGATTAGATCGGAGATTGTATGATCGCGGAATACAATCGAGATGCGTTTATCTCCCTTGCCAACCAGATAAGGTTTATAAAGCACGGCAGGGTTCTTCATTACGCCGGCAAAGTCCCGATCAATATGGACGCCGAGAGAGCGGCCCAGCACCCCTTCATCCGAACCGATCCACTTGATGCCGGAATCAGCAAGGAGAGGAATGATTTCTTCGGCAACCGAGCCCTCGGCCGGCCACATTCCGGAAGGACGTGTGCCGAACAGGTTCTCGTGATAAGCAAGCGCGCGTTCGACCTGGACTTTGGCGTCCTCGGGGTGGACAAACCGTTTTGTCGGCAGACGTATGTCGGGCACTGCCACCTTTGCAAGATCTGTATCAAACAGGAGAGGGAGAATCGGATGATAAAAAGGTGTCGTCGTCAACTCTATCCTGCCCGCCTGCGTCAACTGCTTGTAAACCGGTATTATCAGCGCCATAATCTCGCGCTGTTTTTGAATGAGAAGCCTTTTTTCGTTCTCGGAAAAACCAGAGCCTTTTCGGATCAAGCCTTTGAGAAAAGTGTCGGTCTGTTTAAATGAAGGATCAAACCAGGTCAGATTGAACCAAACCTGCAAATCCAGATAATCCTGGGTTGTAAAATACCGTGTTGCATTATCGAGATCGTTGGGAGAAACGCTGTAGCCCCTGCGGTCGAGCAGCATCCAGTATGAAGGATAGGGTCTTATCATAGTGTCCCAGTTCGCCATGAAGGAGTTTTTGAGCAAGAACAGTTTATCCTCGCGTTCAAGCTCCGCAGCCGGTTTGAGCGTCAGGTCCAGGAATTTGTCAACGGCACCATTCTCGACGTAATCGCAGATTTGCTTGAGCAGCGAAGGAACTAGATTGAATGTCTGGTGAATCCCAGGAAAGTCGGTCAAGAGCGAGGGCATGTCATAATAATCCTTGATCCCGTGCAGTCTGACCCAAGGAAGTATATAGGAACCGGTAATGTCATCCTTATAGTAGGGCTGATGCATGTGCCATACAAAGGCTATAGAGAGAGGATCGTTCGACATGGCAAAGGGGGACTAGATTGATATTCTCATCCCTGCATTCGTCTTGTAAGCACACAACAAAAATTCATCAATACCGTAATGTGCATCGATTCAGTGGAAAAAATCCAGTTGAGCATTCTGGGTTTCTAACTCTCAGGGCTCGTCATAATAGTACACTATCTCACCTTGACGCGCAAGTCCGAGTTTATCCCGGGCAATTTGCTCAATATAGTTGGGATCGGTCTTCAGCTCGCGGACCTCGCGCGCTAGTTTCATATTGTCCAGGTTAAGCGTTGCGATGTCTTGTGTGAGTGCGTTATACTGCGCCATCATTCTTAAGTACTTGATTATACCCATCTCACCAAAGATTAAGTTTGCAGTGAGATACAGAGCGAGAAGGATGGCGGCAGCAACGATCAGTTTCCTGCCGTGAGAACCCCAGAACTTTCTATCAGATTTTAGGGTATTCCGTTTACGCATGATTCGTTGTCTCATTGAACATATTCTAGCCGAGTTAGTTCGAATTGAAAAGTGTTTTCTAAAAACAAAACCACGAAGACCTGCTTCGTGGTAGAGTTGCAGATGGCACTATCATAGTACGTCATCATTGCACACTTGTTATTTCTTTTTAGTAGTGGTTTTTTTCGCCTTTTTAGCCGGAGCCTTCTTTGTCGCCATGAATACATCACCCCCTTTCCACAGTGGGATATTCGGATAAACAATGATGAATGAGAACACTCTACGAATAGTAAAACATGATCAAGCCTTGAAATGCGCCGGGGGCTCGAATGCCCCCGGCGGGCCCCACTGCAGGGACACTATGGAATAAAAACTACTTCTTTTTGGTGGCTTTCTTCTTGGTTGCCTTCTTCTTCGCTTTCTTCTTGGCTGCCATTAGTTTTCCACCCCCTTTCGGCATACCGCGCATTGACCTTGTGCGGCCTTATCTTGAAACAAGCTGAGGAACATCATTCAGCAGTGACATCTGTGAGTATTTTTCCCGGATTCTCCCATTTACCAACTCGGTGAATTCAGCAGCATCCTTAATGGACTGTCCTGCTTCATATTGGGAGATGACACGACCGGCCTCTTCCATGAAACTCTGATATTTTCTTCTCATGCGATCGAACTTATTGATCAAACTTTTATAGTGATCACCCAGAATAACTCCTGCCGCGGTCACTACTGTTTTTTGGGCATCTCTGCCGCGAACCCCTTTAGGTCGGAAGCCTTCGGATAAGATTAGAGCTCTTGCCGACCGGACCATGGCTAAATACGCTGCGGCAAATGCCCACTCCTCGTCTTTGTCCGCCAGAATCTTACTCGTTGTCAGATCTCGTTCTGCCCTGGTCACGAGAGCGATAATCTCCGAGATCTCAGCAGCCCGTTCCTCAACGATACCCATTTCTTTTAGCGATTCATATGTCATCTTCCCTACCTGCTAGGAAAATCTTTTTGCCCTTTAATATCTCCCTGATGAACGGATCTTTCGATTCTTTTCGCTTCCAGTATTCCTGCTCGTCAAACACCAGATAATCGATATCGCGCTTCAATTTTTCTTCCAAAACCATTACCGTGTCGTTTAACTCCGTGATGTTCGCCTGGCCGATTACCATCAGATTTATGTTGCTATCTTCTTTTTCGGAACCCTTGGCATAGGAGCCGTAAATAAATGCAGTCTTGACTCCTTTTAACCGCGAGAGCGATGCTTTCATTGCGCCCTGAACGCCAGTGGTTTTGAAGATCAACCCCTTCATTTCAGAGAAGATGGGCGAGTTCTTATTCGCAAAATAGTATTTCTGAACGCCCCGCTTCTCTTTTGCCAGAAGCCCCATCTTGACCAGGTTGTCCAGTTCCCGTTTGATCCCTGCCGCATCTTTGCCGATGTGGCGTGCTATCTCTCTCAAATAGAAACGATCATCAGGATTATTAAAGAACAGGCCCAAAAGCTCCGCTCTTGTTGAAGAGAAGAGTTTTGTCAGCACGTTTATATCACCTCGTAGACAAAATATACAACAATAGTGTATTATTTGTCAACAAGAAAATAATTAAAATTATCTTTCCGTAGGTTAGACAATTTATCAACACCTTAATTCACAACTTGTAAAACTATGACAAAAAATTATTTTTTGCGTCATAAATAACCACTTATTTTGGTTAGTAGCTCCAGCTGTTCATGGAGCCTTCAGCTTTAGAAAAAACCGAGATACAGCTTCGCATCCCTTCCCTATCTCCGCGATGAGATCATTTTGACCGCATAAACAGCAGGTGATTCATCGTGTGTCTAAGCACTGACAATCGGAAGCATCATTCACGCAAATTGAGGATTAATTCTATCCTCTCTTTACGGTGCTGTTCATCTTGAGATAATATTGGGTTTAAAAAGTCAAACCTGGCGAATAGCACTGATGATCTTTCGACGCATTGTCATTATTTTACTTTCGCTCACTTCATCACTTATGGTATACTACTGTGAATAGTTCGTTGACAATTTGTCTTCCTTTAGAAACGGAGATGTATGAATTTCAGTGATTTGGATTTGCCATTTGAAATAATGCAAGGTATCGAGTACTCTAGTTTCATAACATGTACACCGGTGCAAGAAGCAGTGATCCCCCGGGTGGTCCGGGGTGAAGATGTGGCCGCACAGGCACAAACCGGAACGGGCAAAACCGCGGCCTTTCTTATATCACTCTTCACGCGGATGGTAAAAAATCCAGCAACCGATTTGGGGAACTCTCCCCAGGCCCTCATCATAGCGCCGACTCGCGAACTTGCGGATCAGATATTTCATGAGGCCGAGAGGCTCGGAAAATTCACGGGCTTTCGTTGTCTTGCCGTGTATGGCGGCGTTGACTATCAGAAACAAATGGACATCCTGCAAAAGGGTGTCGACGTACTCGTCGGCACACCGGGGAGGCTCATCGACTATCTTAAACAGCATGTATACAGTCTGAAGAAAAGCCGGTACCTGATCATTGATGAAGCGGACCGCATGTTCGACATGGGGTTCATCGACGACCTGCGTTATCTCATTAAAAAAATGCCTCCTTTCACTAAACGCCAGTCCATGCTCTTCTCGGCAACGCTCTCCTACCGCGTTATGGAACTCGCCTACGAGTATATGAACCTTCCGGAAAAAATATCGATTACACCTGAAAAAATCACTGTTGAACAGGTCGAGCAGGTCCTGTATCATGTCGGCAAACACGAGAAACTTCCACTCCTGCTCGGCATCCTCAAGAAAGAACAGCCCGTCCGTACGCTCATTTTCGTCAACACACGGCGCGCTGCCGATATGGTTGTCGAACGCCTGAAGCGAAACGGCTGGAAAGCCGATGCAATCACCGGAGACATCATTCAAAAGAGACGACTCCGGCTCCTTGCGGAATTCAAGGATGGCAAACTGCCCGTGCTCGTGGCAACAGACGTTGCGAGCCGAGGTATCCACGTGGAAGGTGTTACGCACGTCATCAACTATGACCTGCCTCAGGACGCTGAAGACTACGTACACAGGATCGGCCGCACCGGCCGTGCCGGAGCAACCGGCAAGGCTCTCAGTCTTGCTGATGAAGAGTACGTCTTTTCCCTCGAAGATATCGAAAAATTCATTGGCAAGAAGATCCCGGTGGAATGGGCAGAAGACACGATGTATATCAAGGAAATCAGGCGAACTGCAGAAGAAAAACAGCTTTCTGCCGCAATCCAGCAGCAAAACCCTTCTTTCAGAAATCGACGCTTTCACTCGAAAGCACGACAGCACTGATAACCGAAGAGGCCACGTGCCTTCCTCTATTCATGCCTCATGGACTGACTCTCGCAAAGGTGGATAAGCATCACCGATGGCCTTGTCGGCTTTCTTTCGTAGAATAATATATGCCTTCTCCTCTGTGGTATAATAGTACTAGAAATCATGAAAGATGATTTCGGTCTGAAATACACTACTACAAAGGAACAGAAACGGAGGTGCCATTGAAGTGAAAAGGGAGGTTTCATCTATGGCTGCCGTCACAATAAATAAATATAACGAACGTCCATGGCTCAAGTTTTATGAGGCCGGGGTTGCACCAACTCTTAGCTATCCAGAAATTACGCTCGGAAATGTCCTTTCCCAAACCGTATTAAAATATCCAAACCATACTGCAATCTTGTTTTACGGAAAGAAAGTCACCTACGCAGAACTTGATGCTCTTGTAAACCAGTTTGCTCACGCACTCATTGATCTAGGAGTCCGGAAGGGGGACCGCGTAGCGCTCATGCTCCCCAACATCCCGCAGATGGTGATCACCTATTACGGCACGCTGAGAACCGGCGCTGTGGCAGTTCCGACGAACCCACTATATCAGGAGCACGAACTCGAGGTCCAGCTCAATGATAGCGGGACCGAGACAATTGTTGCGGTCGACATGTTCTATCCAGTCATTTCCCGTGTCCTGACGCGCACAAAGGTGAAGCGTGTGGTTCTCTGCGGAGTGAAAGACTTTCTCCCCTTTCCATTGAATTTTCTATACCCGATTAAGGCGCGGATTGAAAAACAATGGGTCAGTGTCAAGAGCATACCGCCTATTTATGATTTCCAAAATTTGATCAGGCATGCACCGTCAATGCCGACAAGCGTTGATGTGGCTTCTACTGACACTGCGTTGCTGCAATACACGGGGGGAACAACTGGCGTTCCTAAAGGTGCGGTCCTGACGCACCGGAATCTGGTGGTGAATACAACTCAGACAAAGGCATGGTTATCAAATGTGCAGGAAGGCAAGGAGATCGTTCTTGCAGCTATTCCCTTCTTCCATGTCTACGGTATGACCACGGCCATGAACTTCGGCGTGCTGATCGGCGCCGAGATGATCCTGGTCCCCAAATTTCACACGAAAGAGGTAATCACTATCATCAACAAGTATCACCCTACGACGTTCCCCGGCATCCAAGCCATGTACCTGGCAATCGGAAATTATCCCGGCATCAAAAAATATGATCTCACCTCGCTCCGTGCCGCAATAAGCGGCGCGGGCCCTCTCATGCGCGAGGTGCAGGAACAATTCGAGCGACTGACTAAGGCGCGAATCGTGGAAGGGTATGGCCTGTCAGAAGCGTCGCCGGTGACCCACGCTAACCCCATTTTCGGCAATCGCAAGATCGGGAGCATCGGTCTACCGTGGCCGGACACGGAAGCTCGCATCGTGGACCTCGAAACAGGAGAGCAGGTGCTGCCCGTCGGCGAAACGGGAGAACTCATAATCAGGGGACCGCAGGTCATGAAATGCTACTGGAACAAGCCGGAGGAAACAGCCCATACGCTTCGTAACGGCTGGCTCTATACGGGCGATATCGCAAAAATGGACGAAGACGGATTTTTTTATATTGTTGACCGCATCAAGGACATGATCAAAACTGTAGGCGAAAACGTCTACCCCCGCGAGGTCGAAGAAGTGTTATACAAGCATCCTAAGGTGAAAGAAGCAGTGGTCGTAGGCCTCCCCGAAAAATTTCTGGGTGAAAAAATCAAGGCGTACATCGTTTTGAAAGATGGCCAGGTTGCTGCTGAGGATGAAATCATCCAGTACTGCCGCGAAAAGCTCTCGAAATTCAAAGTACCGAAGGAAATTGAATTCCGAGCACAACTTCCGAAGACCTTGGTCGGCAAAGTGCTCCGCCGTGTTTTGCGTAATGATGAACTGAGCAGGCTGAAAGCACAATCTGCAAAACCCTAGGTCTCTTGCTCATGCACCACCACAGGTGCAACTAATGTTTTAGAACCTTCATTTTGAATTTACAATTGTTTTTTTGTTTTTTCCCCAATATCGGCTGCAGAAAAATGCCTTATGAGGTAATTACATGAAAGACGTCGCCATCATAGAAGGTTTCCGCACTCCCTACGCAAAAGCCGGCTCGGTATTCAGGGATATCCCCGCCGTCGACCTCGGCGTGGCGATCGTCAAAGAAGTCATCATTCGCACCGGTATCGACACGGAGCTCATCGACGAGGTAATCATCGGCAACGCTGGCATGCCTTCCGACGCGGCGAACATTGCGCGCGTGATCGCTCTCCGGGCGGGCATTCCACAGCGCGTCCCTGCCTACAGCGTACAACGTAACTGTGCCTCGGGCATGCAGGCTGCTGCTAGCGCCTTTGGCCAGATCCTCGCAGGCATGAGCGAAATCGTGCTCGTCGCAGGCGTGGAATCCATGTCCAACTATGCCTACTATGTAAAGAAAAAACTTCGCGATACCATTACAACGGTCCAGCGAGCAAAAACACTTGGATCGAAAGCAGAGGCCATCCTCTCGCTTCGACCGAAAGACTTTGTCCCCATAGTCGGTTTGATCGACGGCCTCACCGATCCGATTTCCGGCCTCATCATGGGCGAGACTGCCGAAGTGTTGGTGCGGGACTTCGGTATCACACGCCGTGAGCAGGATGAGTTCGCGCTCACCAGTCACCAGCGATGGACGGCCGCGAACGAAGCAGGCAAATTCAAGAATGAGATTGTCCCATTCTACATACCGCCGAAATTCGAAGCCATTGAAGAAGACATCGGTCCGCGTAAGAACCAGACCATGGAAGCCCTCCAGAAATTACCACCCTATTTCGACAGGCGCTACGGAACCGTTACTGCCGGGAATTCGTCTCCGATCACCGATGGTGCGGCAGCCGCGCTTATCATGGGCTCCGACAAGGCACAAAACTTCGGATACACGCCGCTTGGCTATATCAAAGCAGTAGCCTTCTCAGGACTTGATCCCTCGCGCATGGGGCTGGGCCCGGTGTTCGCCACGAACAAGGTGCTCAAAATCGCAAAAATGAAAATGAAGGACGTCGAGCTGGTCGAATTAAACGAGGCCTTTGCCGCGCAGGTTTATGCCTGCGAAAGGGCGGCAGTCTCAAAGGAATTCTTTCATAAATATCTTCCCGGCGAAGAACCCTTCGGCGAGTTCCGGCGTGATATCCTGAATGTAAACGGCGGTGCAATCGCGGTAGGACACCCCGTCGGTTCCTCAGGCCTCAGAATCGTGATCACGCTCCTGAAAGAAATGGAACGTCGCAGTCTATCGGTCGGTCTCGCCACGCTCTGCATAGGTGGGGGGCAAGGCGCCGCTATGATCGTTGAAAGAAAATAAACACTCAAATTCTGCCTGGAAGACACGGGGTTCTTGACGAAGCAACAATCTGATGGGTTTATCAATATTATATTTCCTCTGTGCTCTCTATGGCAACTGTAGAACGATGCTTTTTCCCTAAATTCTCGACGAGGATAATCATATGTCATCCTTCAACTATGAAATAAACAAGGACGGTATAGCCGTCCTCACCTTCGACCTCCGCGGTGAAAAAATCAACAAACTGACAACGTCAGTTCTAGAGGAACTTGATAAAGTACTTGATGAACTCGCGCCAAGGAGCGAGATCAAAGCGTTGGTATTCAACAGCGGAAAAGATGGAAGCTTCATCGTGGGCGCCGATATAGCCGAACTACGGAAAATCTCGGACACTGAGACAGGCGAACGGCTTGCACGAAGAGGCCAGATAGTCATGAACAAACTCGAGGCACTGCCTTTTCCCACAGTGGCCGCTATCCATGGACCATGTATGGGTGGTGGCTTGGAGCTTGCCCTCGCCTGCGCCTACCGCGTCATAAGCAACGATCAAAAAACAGCACTCGCTCTTCCCGAAGTGAAACTTGGCATCATTCCCGGCTTTGGCGGCACCCAGCGGCTGCCGCGCCTGATTGGTCTCACGAATGCCCTCGACATGATTCTGACCGGAAAATCCATTTACTCCAGAAAGGCACGGCAGATCGGCCTGGCCGACGAAGTCACTTTTAAGGAAATTTTACTGAGCAGGGCCTTTGTCATGGCTAAAAATGCTATTGGAAAACCGCGGCCCACAAACGTCCGGGCAAAGAGATCAATGGTGATCAAACTCATCGAATGCAGTCCGCTCACAAGATCGGTCATCTATGCTAGAGCGAAAAAGAAAGTGCTCAAAGAAACTCACGGAAATTACCCCGCACCTCGTGCTGCGCTTGACTCGGTCCGGTTTGGCCTTTCTCATAACAGAGACGCGGGATACTTGCAGGAGGCACGGCACCTCGCCCGGCTCACGCCGACCGAGGTCTCGAAGAATCTTATTTCTATTTTTTATTTGAATGAGATGCTCAAAAAAGACACCCATCCATCTCCGACTAAGTTTATCTATGCCGGCGTGTTCGGTGCCGGAGTCATGGGCGGCGGTATCGCTCAGCTCCTTGCCGAAAAGGGCATCCGGGCCCGAGTAAAAGATATCAATACCAAAGCAATCGCAGCGGGGCTCAAGGAGGCTTGGGACATTTTCCGCAAGAGGCAAAAAAGGCGGATACTGACCGCGATCCAGGCGCGCGATGGCTTCGACCGGATAACCGGCACGGTGGATTACACGGGATACAGCAGAGCAAGTATTGCTATAGAAGCGGTCGTAGAAAATATGGACGTCAAAAAAACGGTTCTCCGCGATTTCGAACGGACCATAAACAGACCTGCCATTTTTGCCTCGAACACGTCCTCACTTTCTATCACTGAACTTGCGACGGCATCGAAACATCCAGACCAGGTGATAGGCATGCATTTTTTTAATCCTGTAGAAAAGATGCCGCTAGTGGAGATCATCCGCGGCAAGAAAACGTCGGAAGAGACAGTCTCGGCAGTCGCCACGCTGTCGAGAAGACTCGGCAAACTTCCGGTCATTGTGAATGATGGTCCAGGTTTCCTCGTAAATCGCATTCTGATGCCCTATTTGAATGAAGCCGGTGTGATGCTGCGGAATGGCAGCAGCACAATCGAGAAAATCGACCATGCACTTCTTCAATTCGGCATGCCTATGGGTGCCTTTATCCTGCTCGACGAGATCGGGATCGACGTTGCCCACAAGGTCGCGGACATCCTCTACCAAGGGTTGGGGGAGCGAGTAAAACCTTCTCCCCTGCTCGCTGTACTCTGTGAACAAGGATATTTCGGAAAGAAAAACGGCAAGGGTTTTTACCAATACGTGGGGAAAAAGCGTACAAGACCTAATGCCTCTCTTTACAATATGATACGAGCAGGAGCAGTAAACAGAGAGAATATTGGCACGGAGGAGATCGTCGAGCGAACTGTGTTGCTCATGATAAAAGAAGCGGCGCTCTGTCTTGAGGAAAAAATCATCGACAGGCCGGACTTGCTCGACGCAACGCTCATCTTCGGCATCGGTTTTCCTCCCTTCCGCGGTGGTTTGCTCAGGTATGCAGATAAACTAGGTTCTAAATACATCGTGGATAAACTCGATGCATATGCAAAAAAATACGGAGATCGGTTTTCTCCGCCTCCATCTCTCATAGCTCTAACAACTAGGGATGGGACTTTTTACACATAAAACATCCTTGACACTCCCCATGGATAAATCCAGGAGATTCTCAGGCAACGCCGACTAATGGCGTTAGCGCCTGAGAGGCCTTGCCCGGTCTGGAGAATATTAATGAACGCGTTCAGGTCCCGGTCTCTTCTTCTCCGGCACATTGTCGCAGGAGAAAGCGACGAACCATTAGCCACTCGGCGTGCATCGCACAGTGATTGCCTTGATATCGCCTTCGATCGTTACTACGGGCTAAGATTGCTTGTCGACTTCTTCATAAACGAGACGGGTGATGTCACGTACAATTTTCGTCAATTTGTCAAAGTCCTCGCCCCGTACCATAACCCCGAGGAGAAACGGACGGTTCGGATGATAGATTATTCCGAATTCGTGGAGCTGGGATAGCTCTTTTCCGTCACCGCCTGCAGTGACATCCGATACTCTTCTTTCTCCATGCTTGCTTGCAATATCGATGTTCGGCGGGATGCCAGCGACCATTCCTCTCCTGAATGATGATTTCGAAAGATACCGAAGGGCCTTTTCCGACATATCCTCTGTAAGAAAGGAGGCGTTGTAGAGGACGCGGAAGAAGGACGCGAACGCGTTCAACGACAAGGAGTCTTCCTGTTTGTTAGGGTCGTATTCAACGTAAAGGTCATTGAATATTTTTTCAAGGCGGCTTGGTGGGAGATTCGCATACAAAAGAGCGTATGCATCGGCATCGTCGTGGGCGATCATCCTGAAGATAAGGTCATTGACTGTATAGGCTTTTCCAGGTTCAAGTTTCTCTCCTTGATCGCTCTGTCTTTGCCCTGTCTCTTGTCCGTTGCCGGGGATCGTGAGGGTTTTCCGCAGGACCAGCGGATTCGATTCCGCCCATTTGAAATAAGCGATCATGAGCGGCACCTTTAACAGGCTCTTTGGCGAGAACTTGTCATGCTCCCTGATGCCGAACCAGTTCCCATTATTCAGGTCACGGAAATAGACAGAGACGGCAACAGCATCGCCGCTTTTCAGCGTATTTTCGATCAATGCATTCACTTTGTACTTGAAAGGCTTTAGTTCCTTGGTCGTGTGAATTTTTCCGGTGTTATTCAATTCTACGGAGGCACGGATAAACCTGAACGTGTCTTCCGTCTGTTCAGGGACGGCGTCACTTCTACTTACTGTAGAAAAGCTGAACACGCCCATCCCAGCACCCACGAATACACCAAGCGCAAAGGAGGCGGCAAGCAGGGTCAACAGGAGAGGTCGTTTGATCGATACCATTTTTTCTTTATCTCTTTCCATCAACGTCTTGTTACAGCCGATCGTCTTACGGAAGATTTCCTCCGCACAATTCCAGCCGTTGTCTTAACAGGTTTACTTACCTCCGGGGATAACATAAGCTGTGGAGGGATATTTTGCGCCCCGAGGATCTCTGCAATTTGGTCCAGCGCCTGCGCGATGTTTTCCAGCTTGCTCGAGCTCAGCTGTTCAAAGCCGGAGACCAGGAGGCCCTGGGCTACTTCCGGCGATTTCTTGACCAATGCCCGACCCTTTCCGGTTAATTCTACCCGGACCACGCGGCGGTCCTCAGTAGAGCGTATTCTTATGACCAGCCCCTGCTTTTCGAGGCGGTCAAGAATGCCGACCACGGTAAGCCGGGTGAAGATAAATGCGCCTGGCGATCTCCGAAACCATGATTGGCGTTTCCTGGGCTATGGTTTTTATTGCCCAGAGCTGAGGGCCGGTGAGACCAGTCTCATGCTCGGCCTTCTTCGACTGCTCATTGACTACCTGAAATACCCGACGCAAGTTATCGATGATTTCCGCGACTGCATCTGGTCTCTTGCCCAAGACTTAAACCTCCTTACAATTGCCTTGACAAAGCAGAAAGAAAGTGCTAACAAATTTTGCATACAAACTATTGTAATACATACAATATGGAATACAAATAGAAAGTAACGCTCGATTAAACCAAATGCGAGCCATAGTGTCTATAATACTGCATTTATTATATACCAATATGTGAGAAAGAAGCAAAAATGATTATCATAGGCTAAATATTTGTTCTGCATAAATTAAAATCAGATACTTCTAACTTATCGCCGGGGATTCCCCTTCCGTAAGGGAAAGGATGAAAGGCATAATTTTTTTACAAGATTTGACCCACGTGCTATCATTTAGTAACTAAGAAATCAAAATCTTCTCAAACTGGGTAGAACTTATTACTAAATATGTCTCAAACATGCGCTAATTGCGGGATTACGGACATATTTCTGATGGCCAAACCCGCGGTGAAAACAGCCTTGCCAAGCTTTGGGACATAGTACTTGTATGTTTTCCCGACTTTACGAATAATGCCGTGGACGTGAAGACGTTTCAGAATTCTCGTCATTGCGCTGCTTCATTGTAGGTAGTTGTTTTTGCAGAGACCTGTTCTGAAGTCCATTGATGTTGAACTCACTGCGGGCCAGGACTTCAAACAATTTGAGATCATCATCACTGAAGAGATTGAACCCTTTATAAAAACGGTCATCGACGCCCACGGGCTTTGAGATTCTTTCGAGATTTTTGATCCCCTGGCTTTGGTCATCGAACGTGGAGATGAACTCAAGATTGCGGCGGTTCGAGGCCTTGAAGATCGCCGTGAGATCAAACAGGCTGTTGATGTTCTTCTTCATGGGTGCGTTCTTGTGGACGGGGTTTCCGGTCCGCGACTGGACTTCCCGATAGTGTTTGGACTCCGAGACGTCATTGGTCGTGGTCTCGATCCGGAGGATGCTTCCGAACTTGTCGTACATTTTAATGGATGAAGCGCCCATATGGTGCTTGATCCGTGTTCCCTGAATTCGGGTGTTGAAATTGTTACCCATGTCGCCCTGATAGTTGCCGTGAAGCTTTCGGCCTAGAAAGGTTGCGATATTCTCCGGTTTCACAGAGTAAATGGCGGTTCGAACGATTTGCTCGTACAAGGCGCAAAGGTCTGATTGTTTTTTGGAAACAATGTCGGTGGCATATTCCACCTGCATGGTGCTCCTGTGGTAGGTAAGACTGTACTCTTTTCCGACCGGGCAGTATTTCCGGGCGAAGCCATCCAGGGCTCGGTGTAAATCCGAGACCTTGATGCTAACGGAAAGCTCTTGCGCCTTGGCGAAATTATCGATAGAGAGAAAGGCGTTCTCGCGCATGTCGTAATGTATCTTCTTCTTGTCCAGTTTTTATGCCAGCCAGTTGTGGCCGTTCATATAGAACTAGAGCCGGAATGGAGTCCAGGTGGGAACGCGAAGGTAGCACAGGCCAAACGTTTTGTCGATGAAGTAGAAGTAATAGTGAAGGCCTTTGCCAGAATCGTACTTGAGAAAGGTTTTTCCGGCCTTCTTGTCATGCCAGGGCTTATATCTCGTGCAGGCTTCCATGGCCGAGAAGACATGAACAGGGCCGGGTTGTTCGCCACGCTTTTTGATGATGTCCTTGATCCGGGCCTCTTTACAGAACGCATTGAGCTTACGAATGAACTCGATCTCAGTACCGTTCTCCTTGGCGATACGCTCAGCATTCTCCCGGACTTTTTCCTGAAGCGCTTTGGCGAACTGGAGGTAGTCGAATATTTTGATCTGACGGGCTTCGTCAGGATTGTCCTTTTCATCCCAGCAGTAGAACTGCTGGGTATTCAAGGACAGGTTTTATAAATTATAAATACCGTCTCTATCCTACAAAAAAACAGGCATTGATTCTCATTCAAACCTTAATGCCTGTCGGATACTCTATAATTCATGTATCGTAGAAGGAAAAAACGCTTTTGAAAATACTGGCAAGGGGCTTACCCGGATACGATAGCAAGAGATCCTTAAGAACGACAAAAAACGTCCCGATGGCATCCACTCTCAAGTCATGCAGAATATTTTGTTTCGCGTTGACCGGTCCTTTCAGGATTTCTTTCGCGGAGCTAAAGACAAGTCCGGCAGATGCAACTCTGTATCACTTTTTAGGTGCCGGAAACCTCATGGGTCCTTCGGCACCCTTTCATTTTAAAGGCAATGTATTCACTTTGACAATATAAATTAAAAAGAAGTTGATATGCCAGCATATCATTTCATACGTTATTACCGATAGACGAATGTGGGAGGGAAGAGACGTATCTGACAGAATTGAGTGTGGGTAATATATTATGAGAAAAAAAGTTGTAGAAGGATCCGTTCTCTTTATCAGCATCGTGAAGTGGTTGTTCCTGGCAACATGTGTCGGCATCCTCGTCGGTATCTCGACATCGGTGTTCTTGAAACTACTCAGCCTAGGAATCTCCACCACAGCGCGGCATCACTATTATTTTCTTCTTATTCCGGCGGCCCTGTTCCTGAGCGCCCTTATCGTGAAGGTCTTCGCGCCCGATGCCGAGGGTCACGGCACAGAAAAGATCATTGAGGCAGTGCACAGGCACTCGGGCAAAATGAAACTGGCAGTCGTGCCGGTAAAACTTGTAGCTACGATTATAACGATCGCCTTCGGCGGATCGGCGGGCAAAGAAGGCCCCGCTGCCCAGATTGGTGCGGCTCTCGCATCGGCCTTTTCGGGGCTTCTGCGATTCAACGACCAGGACAGGAAAAAACTGGTCATCTGCGGCATCAGCGCCGGCTTCGCAACAGTCTTTGGTACGCCCATAGCGGGCGCGCTTTTCGGTGTTGAGGTATTGTTCGTCGGGACTATGCTCTATGATGTGCTCCTCCCGTCGTTTGTGGCAGGCATCGTCGGTTATCAGGTGTCGACCACGTTGGGAATCACGTACTTTCATGAAGCCGTCTGCATCGTACCTGCTTTCAGCAGCTATTTCTTCCTTAAGATATGCCTGGCAGGACTGTTTTTCGGTCTCTGTTCGCTTACCCTCATCGAAATGATCAGCCTTTTCGAGAGGCTAAGCCATCGGGTTAAGATGTCGAAACCTCTGAAAGGCCTTATCGGTGGCTTTGCCCTCATTATTCTCACATGGCTGTTTTCAACGCGCTATCTTGGCCTCGGCCTTGATACGATAATGAGTGTGCTGCAGGGCGGATCGGTCCCTAGCGGCTCATTTCTGATAAAGGCATTGTTTACTGCGATCACGCTCAGTTTTGGCGGAAGCGGCGGTATTGTAACGCCTATCTTTTTCGTCGGCGCGACAGCGGGCAGCGTTTTCGGAAGTGTCCTCGGTTTCAACATGGCGCTGTTTTCAGCTATCGGTATGGTCAGTGTGCTCGCCGGCGCGGCTAACACTCCGATTTCAGCAAGCATAATGGCGATCGAGCTTTTTGGACCGCAGATCGCTCCCTATGCCGCTGTGGCCTGCGTTATCAGCTTTCTCATGACCGGCCATCGGAGCGTATACCCGAGCCAGATCCTGTCGCTGGCAAAGTCGTCGTCGCTCACGGTGGACAAAGGCAGCGAGATACGGGATGTAGGCCAAGTGGACTTTCAGCCTCGGCCAAAAAGTGTGAGCGCAATACTGTTAAAATATCTAGCCAGGATGCGGAAGCGTTAATGCTTGGACGTGTGTACTTAGGAGATAGTTTACACCGTTTGATGTTATTACCATGCAACAAGCCTGCCGTTGATATTGCGGATCCAGCACAAAGGAGCGCACTGCGGCGTGCTGGAAATAAAGCTGACCACTCCCCATAGTTAAAACTAGGGGGTTCTGACGGTAATACTGACAGTCTCTCTGGCAACGACACAAACATTGCCAGCCTCGACTATCGTTGATGCGTCTTTAGCGGGCGAGCAGCTCTGTCTCCGGTCTACGCTTATTCTTACCTTCATTGCTCCTTCATTGCTCGCGCGAGACCGAAGCTGGCCGGATGAGTCCGACCTATCGCCGCTTCCTGCTGCAGCCTCAACACCACCTGTTCCAGGAGCAGGTTTGCACCCGGCCAGGTTCCTAGAGCCTGGCGCGTGTTGAGGACATCATCGAAAAAGTACTTTGCGAGAAATGCGGAATACAGATCGCACTGCGCATCCACACCATATGCGCAAACGTGTTGCCGCTGCGAGAGGGGCTTCTTTTCAAAGCAGAACGGAAGGATCGAAGAGCGTACAACACGAACGTCGCGCTCTTCGAATCTCACGTTTGGTGATGTTCATGTATAGCTATCGCTTGCACACCACCAACCGCTTTATTACGGCAATTTCATATTTCCACACTGCTTTTCCTGCCTAGAAAAAAAGACACGATTCGCTGGCGTACACGGATCATCAGCTATGCCAGATAGCCCGTCCCGGCGATATATTCTTCAAGTTCTTCAATCGTGGATTCCTGATCAGAGATAATAGTATTCACCACATCACGCATGCTTAGGACGCCCATGAGTGCGCCATTATCGATAACCGGCAAATGACGGACATGCTTTCCCGTCATGAGCACCATGCAGTCCCGCAAAGACGTCATCAGACTGACTGTAACCAGAGAAGTGCTCATAATCTCTCTCACGCGAGTATCCTTAGACGCCTTCCCCTTCAGGATAACCTTCCGAGCATAATCCCGTTCCGAAAATACGCCGATCAGTCTCCCGTTTTCCACGACGAGAAGCGCACCGACGTTCTTTTCCGCCATGATCTCAAGAGCTTCAAATGCCGAGGCATAGGGACCGATTGTCATAAAACTATGACCTTTCTTTCGCAGCACCTGACTGACCGTAATTGCAGTATACATATGCATTACCTCCTTCATTCACATCAGAGTTTAATAAAAAATAAAAAAAGCCGGGCTTACCTAAGGTTGTATCCTTCGGCAGCTCGGCCTTCTCCCCCAGGAAAGACTCGCCGCTTTCCTCGCCTTCTCACAAAGGATTTTGCATTTGTGAGCCACTTTATTTTTAACTGATTTAATCTATAACACTCGCCACCACTGGTGTCAAATTCTATTTCTGCCTACCAAGTAATCTCAAATTATTGCTTTAGGCCCATGTGAATGGAACTTCCAGAGCTGCCATTAATGCTGTGTAGAAACTACACGAGAGTTGCTCATACGTAAAAATAAGGGGGATAGCGGGTGCATGATAACCAATACAGGCTCTAAAAGAAGGTGATATTTACAGTGCGCGACAGGCTGGTCTAGACCACAAACACATTCATTATCAAGGTCGAGAGCTCGATCGCCCTGCCACCTACCCGCAACATCGATAAGCCGCCATTCGTGAATCCATCAACAATCTAAAAAGGGGCTTGTATGAACCAGCATGCAATGCCCTCATGTATTATGACGGCAGTACTGTTCGGCTGCCATAATAGCCGGTGAGATAAAAAGCTATGGTTTGAGGAACGGGCAAATTGAAAGCTACAATACGAATTTTGCGAGTTGGTTATGTGGAGTGGTGAAAAACGACCCTTGAGAAAAGGATCATTGTCGGGAACAGGTTAGTTACCCTTCCTTTGGTCCATGCCGTCGATCACAATCCTGCCTATGAAGTCCTTAAGTTCATCGGATGCTTTGAGTGCCGACTGAACCACTGCTGGATCGTAGACTTTACCGGTGGCTTTGATAATCTCATCGAAAGCATCTTCAAAGGTGCGGGCCTCGTGATACGATCGTTTTACCGTCAAAGCATCTAGAGCGTCGGCCACGGCAAAGACCCTAGTCCCATGTGGTATGGCTTCTCCCTTGAGGCCGCGTGGATAGCCGGAACCGTCGAAGTGCTCGTGATGGCTAAGGATGATCTCTGCAGAGGGTGCGAAATAACCAATGCGCCCGATGATGCGGTAGCCAATTTCGGGGTGGGTGCGCATTATTGCCTGTTCATCTGCATTCAACGGCCCGACCTTATGAAGTATCTCATCGGGAATCCCGATCTTGCCGATATCGTGAAGCAGAGCGCCGCAGTAGAGGTCAACAAGTTCCCGTCCCCGAACGTCGCACGCGTTTGCAATGATGAGGGAATACTCCGTCACACGGAGGGAATGGTTCCCCACTTCGTGCTCCCTCGCGTCGATGGCACTCACGAACGCCTCGAGAGTCACGAGGTACGCCGTATCGATAAAGTGGACTACTCCTTCAAGATAGGTGTCGTTGAAATAGCAGTGTTCGCAGCGAAAGGTCCCGTCCGGCCTTATGACGTAGCGGTCTTCCTCGATGGTGCGGCTACAATTAGGACAGTTGCTGATATAGTTCTGCACAGGTGCCATAAAGTAAACGTGTTATAGTATCGAGTGTTATCTTTAAGCCGTGACAAAAATACGCAACTCGGAAGGACATCTTTCTTTCAACGTCATTTTTTGCGATCTTCTCTCGGACCATTACAGAAAAAAAATTTCGTCCGACCGGACGGTATTATGGTTTTCAGCACGTACTGACAGTGCCAGGAATGAATTTCGCATCTGCAAAAATATCTTTTACCGGTCTCGCGTAGTAGGGGCATTTCTCTTCCCTACAACCGTGGGGATGCTTGCCGCTGTGTCTGCAAACGACAGTGCTTTTCTTGACCGGCAGGACGACCCCGAGCCGCTCGCTCAACATGGCAACTGATTCCATGAGCGCCACACGCACATAGGCCTTACAGCAACTCGGGCCGGTCACGGCGGATATGGCTTGCGATATCCTGATCGCGGCATCCATCGTGATCTTTTGCTCACTGTCCGTACCGCATCTCGCACCCAGAAAGAGAGAAAAGCAGGAGCCGATGGCCGGCGTGATTCCGCACACGCCGGTAAGACCGCAGTAGCCGCCCACAGCCTGTTTCATTGTCCGGGCAAAGGCCTCCCGAATATGATCATCCGTGATCTTGCCCTTTCCGTAAGGCGAGTTTTTGAGCGCCGCCATGAGGGACCCAGAGGCAATGAAAGCGTGTTCGCATCCAAGCATTGGGAGACTCGGATGACTGAGCATGTGTTCAGCAATAGCAAGGGGGTCTGCGTCCAGAGCCGAAAATACAGTCTTTTCAATCATTTTTCTCGCATCCGCCCCATGGCATGTGTCGCAGACAAAATGGCCATGAGGACAGGCAATGTGTCCCTCTTCCTTTTTTTCGCAGAACGTGCACACCCTGCACTCTGATTGTTGTAAATATTCAAGCTCTGATCCGCAAACCATGCACTGCTCTGTTTGTTTAAATACGATCATGGGAATAGTATATACCACTTCTTTCATTTTTTGCAATTGTTATACTTATGACCATCGGACCCAGTGCACTTGACTTTACCCATCAGTTTACGCTATTCTTATTACAACAATCGCAGAAAATACGAGGATGTTCTTAACCCCTTGTTACAAGTCCATCAGAGGATACATTGATCTCTTCAAGCAAGCTCAGACTGATTTACCTCCTGCCACTGCTCCTGCTGCCGCACATTTCCTGGGGACAGGAGACCACTACCACGCGTGCTGATGTTGGGATCGACGAAAAGCTAGGTCAATATCTTCCCCCTGACGCTGCCTTCGTCGACGAGAACGGCAAGCGCGTCTTGCTCAAGGGTCTGATCGACAAACCTACGATCATCGCGCCCGTCTACCTTAGCTGCACGCACGAGTGCCCACTACTCTTGAGCGGCCTTGCCGATGTTCTCGGCAAAATCGAACTAGCCAAACCGGACAAGGATTATCAGGTCATCACGCTCAGTTTCGACGAGAACGATACACCGGCAATCGCACGGGCCAAGAAGATCAACTACATAAAGGCGGTGGGCAAGCCGTTCCCTGAAGATGCATGGAAATTTCTCACGGGCGATAGGGTGAACATACACAAGTTCACCGATTCCATTGGTTTCAGGTTCCAGCGCGATAGCGAGCATGATTTTTCTCATCCAGTCACCCTCGTTGTGATCGCACCTGGCGGCAAAATTGTACGCTATATTGAAGGCACCACGTTTCTACCCTTTGAAGTCATGATGGCCCTAAATGAGGCCTCTGAAGGCAGAGTAGGCTCCACGACACACAAGGTGCTTCTATATTGTTTCAGTTATGACCCACTTAAGAAATCCTACGTGTTCAACATCCTGAAGGTTACCGGGACCGCGATGGTCCTGTTCGTAGGCTCGTTCTTTGCATATCTCATGATCACGTCACGTAAAAAACAAACACCCTGAATTGTTTTTCAGGTTTTTCTTCCGAACTCTCTACTGTAAAAAAGACTTTAAGGCGGTACGCTCGCTATGGAAACAAGCTTCTACAATGCTCCGACCCGATACCCCGGTCTCTTCGGCTGGATATTCACCACGGACCACAAGAGGATTGGGCTGCTCTATCTCATTTCAACGCTCAGCTTTTTTGCCGTAGGCGTGTCGTTGGGGCTAACCATGCGGCTCGAGCTCATCCGCTCGGGTATGCACTTCTATAGCGCCCAGACCTACAACGCAATCTTCACGCTCCACGGTGTGATCATGATATTCCTCTTTATCATTCCAGGCATCCCTGCGTCGCTGGGGAATTTCATCATGCCACTCCAGATCGGAGCGCGCGACGTTGCCTTCCCGAAGATCAACATCCTTTCATGGTGGCTCTTCATGAGCGGCGCAGCCTGTGCGGTCACATCACTCTTTACTGGCGGCGGACCACCGGATGCTGGCTGGACCTTCTACGTTCCCTACAGCATCAGGACCGGGACTAATATCTCACTGGCGGTCTTTGGTGTGTTTTTGATTGGGCTGTCGTCCACGCTCACGGGCATGAATTTCCTGACCACGATCCACCGCCTGCGGGCGCCCGGCATGACCTGGAAGCGCATGACCCTGTTCACCTGGTCGATCTACGCAACGTCATGGATCCAGCTCCTGGCCACGCCGGTCCTGGCCATCACGCTGCTTCTCATCATCATCGAGCGCTTCTTCGGCGTGGGCTTCTTTGACCCGACCAAGGGCGGCGACCCGATCCTCTTCGAGCACATGTTTTGGATCTACTCGCACCCGGCAGTGTACATCATGATCCTGCCCGCCATGGGCGTAGTAACCGACATTATCCCTGTGTTCAGCCGTAAGAACATCTTCGGCTACACGGCCATTGCCGCATCGAGCCTTGCCATCGCCTTCGTGGGCTACCTTGTCTGGGGCCACCATATGTTCACAAGCGGTATGAGCGACACGGCACGAATAGTCTTTTCGTTTCTCACTTTCCTCGTGGCCGTACCGAGCGGCGTCAAGATCTTCAGTTGGATCGCGAGCATGTATAAGGGATCGATCAGGGTGGATACACCACTCCTGTTCACGTTGGGGTTCATCTTCCTTTTCTCCATCGGTGGTCTGACCGGACTAGTGCAGGGGGCACTTGCCACGGACGTGCATGTCCACGGCACCTACTTTATCGTAGCCCACTTCCACTACGTGATTTTCGGCGGCGCAGTCATGGGGTTCTTCGCTGGCCTCCACTACTGGTTCCCCAAGATGTTTGGAAGGATGTACGAAGAGCACCTCGCCAAACTAGGTTGGGTCTTTCTCTTCATCGGTTTCAACATGCTCTACTTCTCCATGTTCGTCCTAGGGTGGGAAGGCATGCCCCGACGCTATTATGATTATCTTCCCAAATTCAACACTCCTAATCTGGTTTCAACGATCGGGTCCTGGATACTTGCCATGGGGCTCATCATCATGTTCTATAACCTGGTCCATTCGCTCTTCGCAGGAGAAAAGGCTGGCAATAATCCATGGGAGGCTGCGTCGCTCGAATGGCAAACCACATCACCACCGCCGACGGAAAATTTTGAGACGCAGCCGGTAGTAACGAAAGGGCCGTATATATTTAATTAGAATTTAAGAGCGTAGGGCAGAGTAACATTTAAAGAATTCATTAATTTCGAGCTCTTCACCCCATGCCCTCTACACAATGCAGGCATCCTTATGAATGAAACTTCTCACATCGAACACCGCGATTACTCCGGCGCCAAACTCGGCATGTGGCTCTTCCTGTTTACGGAGGTCCTGCTCTTTGGCGGCATGTTCCTGGTCTACGCCGAATACCGCCAAGTGAACACAGCGGACTTCCACGAAGCCGGTCGCGAGATGAACGTTTTTATCGGGGCCGCAAACACTGTAATCCTACTGACTAGCAGCCTGACCATGGCCCTGGCGATCTCAAACATCAAAAAGGGAATGAAATTTCGCTCCCTTCTGCTTCAGGCGGCCACAGTCCTCCTAGGTATTGGGTTCCTGGTGAACAAGTATTTCGAGTGGAGTGATCATATCCGCCACGGCTTCTATCCCGACTCGCCCGAGCTTTTGGCCATGAGCCACGGCAAGATACTCTTTTTCGGGCTCTACTATGTAATGACCGGCATCCATGCGCTGCACGTTATTATTGGCATATCCGTCATTATGTTCATGCTGGTGTTGACTCTTCGGGGGAAGATATCGAGCAGCGATTACGTAAAATTGGAGAACACAGGCCTTTTCTGGCACATCGTGGACATCATCTGGATTTACCTGTTCCCGCTGTTTTACCTGATTCTGTAAGGGCCACTTTTGGGGCGGCGCCACAGGAAGACTGAGGACCCTATGGAAGAGAGCAAGAGTCACCTTGTCGGAACAAAAACCTTCATTTTCGTCTGGATAGCGCTATTGTGCCTTACGGGTCTGACGATCAAGGCCGCTCAAATGCAGATGGGCGAATGGAGCATGGTCGCCAATATCGCCATCGCCTCGGTCAAGGCGAGCCTCGTGCTCTGGTTCTTCATGCACCTGAAATACGAAAAAAGGTTGTTCAAGCTGATGTTTTTCATTCCGCTGATGACGATTTCGATCATCATCACACTGACGTTTGTCGATATCTGGTACCGTTGATACATTAGGTGTACTCTGAACTAGGAACTCCAATCTATGAACTCTGAATGTCACCAAAGGTGATCTTATGGTAACCGGTTGGCCAAACATGTCTAACCCCGCGGACGACACGTTCTTCTTTATCCTGGGCATTTCCCTGACGCTCCTGGCCCTAAACACCGGCGTAATGCTTTACTTCGTGTTCCGGTATAGCAAGAAGCGCCATCCTCAAGCCGAGGAAGTGAAGGAGAACATGTCGCTCGAAATCATCTGGACCGTGATTCCCACCATCCTGGTCCTTGCGATGTTCTACGTGGGATGGAAAGGCTTCGTGTATATGCGCACGGCCCCACCCGATGCCATGCCCATAAAGGTCATTGCCCGACAGTGGTCATGGACTTTCGACTATGACAACGGTAAGGAGACCAACACGCTGAAGGTGCCAATTAGAAAGCCGATCAAGCTCCTGATCACCTCAGCCGACGTGCTCCACAGCCTCTTCATACCCGCCTACCATATCAAGGAAGACGCTGTGCCGGGCATGGAGACGCACTTATGGTTCCTGCCGGATCAGCTCGGTTCCTACGACCTCTTCTGCGCCGAGTACTGCGGTGTTGGGCATTCAGCCATGATCACAAAAGTCGAGGTCATGACACAGAAGGATTTCGATGACTGGTACTCGGGCAAACAGGAAAAGGCTGAGGCGGGGGAAACGAAATCTGCCGTTAATGCTGCTACAAAAAAAACTGGGATTCCTGTTCCCGACGAGGGCGCACGACTCTTTCAGGTTAAAGGATGCGTCGCGTGTCATACTACGGACGGAACCCCGAAGATTGGACCGTCCTTCAAAGGAGTCTTCGGGAAGCAGGAAACTGTAATCCGCAGTGGTCAGGAACGGCAGATCACCGTCGATGAGGCATTCATCAAACAAACGCTTCTGCACCCGGAGATCGACCGGGTCAAGGGCTTCCCGCCGATCATGCCATCGCAGCAGGGACAACTGACTGACAAAGAGATAAATGAGATTATCGCGTACATAAAATCTTTAAAATAATTGATCGTATTCCCTTTCCACCGCCTCTCAAGGAGGGAACTCTCGCGTACCTATCGGGATTGTGATAGTGCTACCTCCGAACGATTGTATTGAGGGCTGACTGCCAAAATGTCAATCTGGAAATCATATCTCGTCTTGTGCCGTGTTCATCTCTCCCTGTTTGCAGCCTGTTCTGCGGCAACGGGTTTTTTCCTTTTTTCTTATCACCGGATTCCAGATGTTCTGCTTACTGTAACGTCTGTCTTCCTTTTGGCTTGCGGGGCATCAGCATTAAATCAACATCAAGAGAGAGACATCGACGCGAAGATGGAAAGAACACGTTTGCGGCCTCTTCCGGCCGGCGTCCTAACGCCTGCGCGGGCATTATCTCTTTGCGTGGTATTGTTGATGAGTGGAGAGTTCCTTCTTGCCTATGCTGGGGGCGCAAAAGCATTTGTCCTGGGTCTCGTTGCCCTTCTCTGGTATAACGGTGTCTATACTTATCTTAAAAGGGTAACGGCGTTTGCTTCCGTACCCGGAGCACTTGTCGGGGTCATTCCTCCTGCCATCGGATGGATTGCTGCAGGCGGGGCGATATCCGATGGACGTCTCACTGCAATCTGCTTTCTTTTTTTCCTCTGGCAGGTGCCGCATTTCTGGCTTCTTGTCCTCAACTATGGAGAACAATATGAACAAGCCGGCCTGCCATCACTCACCAAGGTGTTAAAAAAGCCGCAGATCGCCAGGATCACATTCGTCTGGATCGTTGCTGCAGCGATCGCGAGCCTTGCCCTTCCGCTTTATGGATCTGTGCGGTCTCCGCTGGTCTTTTGTTCATTCATAATGTTGGCAATATGGCTCATATGGAGCGAACGGTCCCTAACAACACTTCAACCATTGTTGTCCCCTTCTTCCGTTCTCTTCAGGAACATAAATATATACTTATTTCTGCTCATGTCGCTTCTGTCTGCTGATAACATATTCCTTCATGTGTTATGATGGTCAATCATTTTGATCTCGCGAAAAAGCTGAAGTTACTGCTTATCGAATCTTCTCCGATGATCGAGGAATACACTGCCGACGTCTGCCCCAGCTGCACCGATGTTTGCTGCCGGCAAAAGCATGGTCTCTATCGTGAGAGAGACATCCGGTATCTGAGGGCTCTTGAGGTTGCCATCCCTCTGAGAGATACGGCAAGGCCGCTGGAAGGTCCATGCGAAGCGATGGGCCCCTGGGGCTGCATTTTGCCGCGGTGGCTTAGGCCTTTCAAATGTACGTGGTATTTTTGTGAACCGCTCCTTGCAGCATTGGATCGAGGTCCTCAGAAAAAAGCCAGACAGATTACTATAATTATGCAGGAAATGATATGCAGTTACAATGCTTTATCGGCTGACACCTAGCCTTGGAAAATACGGAAGCCATTCACAACAACGATCATTAGTACTGTGGATTCCAAC
Organism: Nitrospirota bacterium; assembly: GCA_963845065.1. Taxonomy (GTDB): domain Bacteria; phylum Nitrospirota; class UBA9217; order UBA9217; family UBA9217; genus JAJYKN01. The sequence goes on along the minus strand of CAWJQQ010000009.1, from coordinate 485,279 downwards.
GTCACGACCTGCAACTTGAGTGCAGGCGGCAAGACCGGATGCCACGGCTCACATACCGGACAGTAACCTTGTTCAAAAAAAAATGATAAAGGCACTCAGCCGAAAGCCTTTATCAATTTGAAGTGGGTTATTGTATCCAAACACTACGTTTTGCGACGAGTGGCGGGTTGATAACTGTTCTCTATTAAGTGGCATATTGTAGAATAATATGCTATAATAGTATTCATGAAATTAAGCGTATGGGCCAAACAGCAGGGAATTACCTATAAAGCGGCATGGAACTGGTGGAAGGCAGGCAAACTTCCGGTTGAAGCGGAACAGATGCCGTCTGGCACTATCATCATCAAAGAGCAAAAGGCAACTGCAACAGGGAACGCAGCTCTTTATGCCAGAGTATCAAGCCATGACCAGAAAAAAGACCTGGATGCGCAAATCGGACGGCTGTCACAGTTTGCCGCATCGCAGAAATTGGCGGTTACCATGGCCGTTACGGAAGTCGGTTCTGGCCTGAACGGGCACAGGCCGAAACTCATGAAGCTTTTGGCAGATTCGACGGTAAGTATTATCGTTGTCGAACATCGCGATCGGCTGATGAGGTTCGGATCTGAATATGTTGAGTCATCGCTTCGCGCTCAGGACAGAAAGCTTATCATTATGGACCAGACGGAGCTTAAAGACGATCTTGTGCAGGATATGATAGAGGTGTTGACGTCATTTTGCGCAAGACTGTATGGACGGAGGTCCGCAGCTAATAAAGCAAAAAAGGCGATTGAGGCTATGAATGATGGCAAGTAGCAAAAACTTCTCAAAAAGCAGGAAAGGCGGCAACGGGCAGGGCAGCGATGTCCTTTCTTTTACCGCCTGTACTTTATTACAGGATAGAGTCCTCGCGGGTGCTTTCATTTCATTGTATGGCGTTCTCGATGAAATCGGCAGCATGTATGGGCACATCAAGAGGTCTTTGTTCAAGGACTTCATGGCTACCGGCAAAAAACCCCTGTCATTCAAAAACGCATATTTGCTGAGATTCGGGATCACCGCGCGGCAATTCAATGCAATCAGATATGACCTTGACGGCAATATAAGCTCCGCTGTGGAAGTCCTGAAGAAACGCATAGAGGATACAAGAAACAGCGTAAAATCCGTCAAAGAATGGATAGAGGGCAGGGAATCAAAGATTGGCCGCCTGAAAAAAGGCGTGGATTTACCCAAGCCTGTGCGTGACCAGCAGATACATGATATCCGCTACGCCCTCCACCAGAAGAGGAGAAAGCTTCATGCGCTCGAGCTTAAACTGGAGGCGCTTACCGATGATTTGAAGTGCAATCGGGTCCGGATATGCTTTGGGTCAAAATCACTGTTCCGAAAGCAGTTTACCATTTATGAGAACGGCTATATCGGGCATGATGAATGGAGGGCGGACTGGAAGAAGGCGCGTGGGTCCCAGTCCTTTTGCCTCGGATCGAAAGATGAGCGCACCGGCAACCAGTCATGCACGCTGTCCATGGACGGGACGCTCCGGATCCGCATTCCGAACCGCCTCTGTGCCAGATATGGGAAATATGCCGTAGTTGCCGAAATTAAATATCCATACGGGCAGGACGTTGTTGAACAGGCGCTCTCCAGCGGGCAGGCACTTACGCATCGCTTTGTCCGGAATGAAAAGGGATGGTACCTGCATACATCGGTTGAAATCAAGAAGCCGGAGCAGGTCACCTTTGAACCACGGTCAATAGGATGTATTGGTGTTGATGTCAACGAGAACGAGATCGCTATTTCCGAGTCAGACCGGTTCGGGAACCTTGTAGGGAGCACCTCGTACCCGGCATGCGTAAAAGACAGGACTTCTGACCAGACGGAGGCTGTTTACGGTGACATCTGTAAAGAGATCGTTGCCAGAGCCACATCTACCGGCAAGCCGATCAGCCATGAAACGCTTGATTTCAGCAAAAAGAAGGCATCGTTAAAACAACAAGGAGTGACGTATTCCAGGATGCTTTCCGGGTTTGCTTATTCATCGTTTCTTACCATGCTCGATCGACGCGCGTTTAAAGCAGGCGTTACGGTATTCTCCGTAAACCCGGCATTTACGTCCGTTATTGGAATGGCAAATTATATGTCTCGCTACGGGATCACGAAGCATGAAGCGGCAGCGCTTATCATCGCGAGACGTGCACAAAGATATTCCGAGTCGCCTGCGGCGGCCAGAACCGCCTCTCCCCTACCTGTAAGGAATCGGGGAGAACACGTCTGGAAATACTGGCGCAGGTCAAAGGAAAGCGGGGTTCGTGCCTGTACAGACGGACTCTCCTCCAGAAGGCGGCCCTTACAGGGCTCCACAGGCAGCGCTGAATCCCAACATGGATCGTTGCGTGAAATGACAGTGCTCACCTCCTGGCCACCTGCCGATGATTTTTGTTCACTCGATATCGGGAAGGCGTCAGGCGTGTTGCCGAGAAGTAAAAAAGGTGCTTGTGTGAATCAGGGCGAGAATCCCTCACGTTAACCGGCAGCAGCACTGTTCGGCTGCCGTTATGGCAATTACGGATAAAAAGCCATATTCCAGGAACGGTTGCTATTTCCCGAATGGGCACACAGGGTAGCGGCATTCCTTGCAGTGCAGGCATAGGCCGCCGTGGCCGAGTTCTGCAAGTTCTTTCCTATTGATCTTCTCCCCAGCAAGAACGCGCGGCAGGACGAGGTCCAGAATGGTGATCGAGTGATACATCCCGCAGGCAGGAATTCCGAGAACCGGAATTGTTTCTGAACCCCCAGTCCCGGGTTTCGAATTCTTTCCATTCTGTATTCCTAATTCCGTAGTCTGAACTCGATCAATGTACCCAATCAGAAACATGGAACCGGGCAGTACCGGAGCTCCGTAGGTGATATCTCTCGCACCTATGTTCCGGATCGCAAACCGTGAGACGTCATCAGGATCGACAGACATACCGCCGGTTATTATCAACAGATCGGCACCGGAATTTAACAGCTCCTGTAGACGCTGTTCGATTACCGCTACATCGTCAGGCGCATAGTAGAGACCGATGGTCTCGCCTTTGGCCGCTTCGATCTTTTTGGAGATCACCGGCGCGAAAGCATCCTTGATCCGTCCTTCATAGACCTCGTTGCCGGTTATCACAATCCCGGCCTTCGGCTTTCGCAGTTCCTTAACTTCTAAAACCGCCGCACCGGATTGCCGTGCCCGTACGCAAATCTTTACTGCTTCGTCGATCATGTGTTTCTTTACGACGAGCGGGATGGCTCTGGTCCCTGCGATAACCCTGTCTTTTTTTACCACTGTGTTTCCATGTCGAGTGGCGCACATAACATCGCCAAGCATATTTAGTGAAAGCAATGCATCACGGTCTACCTTGAGCAGTCCATCGCGGTCTGCGACGATATTGATCTTGCCTTCTTTCGGTTCACCCTCGATGCGGACACCTTGCCCCATGAGTGCTACGGCAAGCGCAGCAGCTGCATCATTCTCGTGCATCTCGTCAGTTCCGATTGACAGGACAAAGAGATGTTCTTTCCCGAGCCTACGAAGATGGGTGATGTCCTCGCGGCGGATGATGTGGCCCTTTTTAAACGCCCTGCCCTTAAATTCGTCCTTCCGGACCTCAGTAATATCATGAGCAAGGACCATACCAACCGCATCATCGATTGGTATGGTTTGGCTTGAGTTCCAGGGGATTTTATCCTTTTTTGGGGTCGCACACATCACAATCCCTCCTTGCCTTTTGGTATCATAGTTTCTGATAGGCCCTGAGTACTACTCAAATTTTCGTCCACTGCTTAACATAAACCGCTTTCCATTCCCTGATACTTAATCAGAATTCCGCCGGTCTCTGGTTAAAAATTCAGAACCGCCATTTTCCAAAGTCCAGCATGAAAAACCTGATACTCGCAATTGAATAATTTTAGAAAGTGTGAATATCTGAACGATTATTTACATCACTATAATCGATTTACTGTCTTCCCTGAAAAATGAGACAGTACGGATTGGGAAACAACAAGGCAACTCTTCAAATTAAATCGATAGATACTAGAAGTGTATCTCAAAATCGTTGGGTGTCAAGTTTGAAATAGAGTGAACAATTTTGAGGAATCTGCTTTACTCCTCTGCATACGCATCCTTCAACTCTTTTTTCGGCAAAAGTAAAATGGTTAAGAATATTTAAATTATACTGATAAATCAGGTAATTGCCAAATAAAAACTACAGTGACCTTCTAACTTGACAGATCACTTAAATTAGCATAATCTTCTCTTCTATGAATGATGTTTCATCCCGGAGTTTATCATGCGCCTGATTCTATTGAGCATTCCTCTGTTGATATTTCTACTCGTTCAAAATACTATCGCTGGCGAAGTGCGGGTGATCGAGCTCATTGATGGTAGCACAATCACCGGTGAGGTGTTGTCACTCAACAATGGTATTTACGTCATCAAGTCAGAAAGTCTCGGCACCATCAAGCTCGAAGAATCGAAGATCCGCGCGATCCATTCAATGTCTTCTGGCACAAACACCCCGTCGGCCCAAGATACCAGGGCAATACAGGAAAAGATGTTGAGCGACAAGGAAATCATGGGTCTGATCCAGTCGCTTCAGGACAACCCAGATTTCAAAAAAATCCTTGAAGATCCCAAGATTATGAAGGCCGTCAACGATGGCAACATCTCCGAACTTACTGCAAACCCCCAGTTCATGAAACTGTTGAATAACGCTACTGTCAAGGAAATCCAGCAAAAAGCCCGGTAAAGGCGCCGCACAAATGCGGGGCGTCGCATCCATCCTCACCTCTGAAAACCAGTTGACAGATACGTCTATTCTAGGTACTATCGTCGAAAAATTGAGAAGGGAACCACCATGGCCATCACTTACAAAGATGCTGGTGTTGACATCGACGCCGGAAACCTTTTTGTCCAGAAGATAAAACCTTTTGTAAAATCCACTTTCCGGCCCGAGGTCATGACACATATAGGCGGATTCGGCGCCCTGTTTGCGCTAAAAAAGTGCAAGGACCCCGTACTCGTCTCTGGAACCGATGGCGTAGGCACCAAACTTAAGATCGCCTTCCTCACGAACAAACACGATACCATCGGTATCGACCTCGTGGCAATGTGCGTCAATGACATTATCGTCCAAGGCGCGGAACCACTGTTCTTCCTTGATTATTTGGCCACAAGCAAGCTCAAACCTGAGGAACACTCGGACATTGTCAAGGGCATTGCCGAGGGCTGCAGGCAGGCTGGCTGCGCGCTGATAGGCGGCGAAACGGCGGAGATGCCGTCGTTTTACAGCGAAAACGAATATGACCTCGCCGGCTTTGCAGTAGGCGTGGTTGAGAAAAAAAGATTATCAACGGTTCGAAGATTAAACCCGGTGATCAGCTTATCGGACTTGCCTCATCGGGCCTCCACAGCAACGGCTATTCTCTCGTACGCAAGGCCTTGCTTGAAAAAGCCGGCTACGGTGTACAGGATACCCTGTCCGAACTGGGTCATGCCACGCTCGGTGAAGTCCTGCTAAAACCAACGAAGATCTATGCTGTAACAATCCTCACGCTATTAAAAGAGTTCGACATTCGTGGCATGGCACACATAACTGGCGGAGGCATCACCGAAAACACGCCTCGCATGCTTCCCAAGGGCGCACAGGCGCTCATCAAAAAAGGGACCTGGAACATTCAGCCCATCTTCAAATTGATTCAAAAAAAATCACAGGTAGACGATAATGAGATGTTCCGCGATTTCAATATGGGAATCGGAATGATCCTTACCGTGCCAAAAAAACAAGTTGTAGCCGTCATGAAGAAAGCGACGAAACTCGGTGAAACGACGTACCTGATCGGCGAGATCGTAAAAGGGAAGCAGGTTGTGAAGTACGAAGAAAAATAAAGGCACGGTTTCAGTAGCCGCGGTCATTTCCAAATTTTGATCTTTCCCCTTCCCGCCCCAGGGCCCCGGATGCTGTACCCTTCCTTTGGTAAGGAGCTCTTCAATGAAGAAAGTGCGTATCGGCATCCTCGTTTCCGGTCGCGGTTCCAACCTCCAGGCTATCATCGACAACATTGAAAAAGGTATGCTTTCTGCCGAGATCGCAGTCGTCATCAGCGACCAAGCCGATGCCTATGCACTCTCGCGGGCGCGCAAATTCAACATACCAGGAGTTCATGTCAGTGCCAAAGGATATAAAAGCAGACGTGATGAATTTGATTCTCTCCTCTTAAGGGAACTGCAAAATCACGACGTGGAACTGGTTTGCCTTGCGGGCTTCATGCGCATCATCACGCCTAAGCTCATAAAAGCCTATCCGAATCGTATTCTGAACATCCATCCTGCTCTATTGCCCTCCTTCCCTGGGCTCCACGTGCAGAAGGCCGCGCTAGAACACGGCGTTAAGTTTTCCGGCTGTACTGTCCATTTCGTAGACGAAGGCATGGATACAGGCCCAATCATTATTCAGGCTGTTGTCCCGGTCCTGGACAACGACACAGAGGACAGCCTTTCACAGCGCATCCTACTGCAGGAGCACAATATCTATTCCCGTGCCATCCAAATCTACGCTGAAGGCAGGCTTAGGTTTGACGGTAATCGGGTCCTCGTGAGCGGCGGTAAGGTTGAGAGTGTCGATTTTCTCATTAATCCCTGACGCGAGTTCTCATTGAAAAGAAACCTTCGATGATCCGGCATGGTTTCGTAGTTTTTGTGATCACCAGAACAGAACCTTGGACATGAACTCTCCCGCCACTAAATCATTAGAGCGATGGTAGTGGTGGTTCCACGGTTCAGACGGATGTTTCTGAAAGCATGGACAGTTCGGCTCCTTCTATCTCCCCGCGCATTACTTCGGGCAGTTTCTACACTAGCTACTACTTTTTCTTTAAACTCATGGCAGGCATGCCTCTTTTGTTTTACCGAAATTTCATACGAAGCAATATTAGTGATGGAATTACACGCGGTAGCGGAAAAGTAAAAAGCAGGCTAAACTTCGGCCTGCTTAACATATCAATTGATGCATCTAACTTTTTTTTGAGCACTTTAAAATCTATCGCTTAATTTACCCCAGAGTCGCGATTATTTCGACTCCGTTGGTACACCTGTACTAAAATAGGTAATACCATTATCCAGTTTCATGCTAGGTTCCATTGTACGTAAACCGCCTGCGGCTTCACCTTCGGCCGCGGGTACTTCTATGCGAACGTCAAATGCGGTAATACCGTTCCCCAACGCGAGACCTAATGAGACATCATGTGACGGCAGAGGAACTTTTTCAAATGCCGTAATACCATTATACACTCCAGCCCTCATATCCGTGCTGTCCGCATAGGCAGTTCCCACGGCAAGGACAATCACCATAACGCCTAAAAGAATTAGAATCTTTTTCATACAAATCGCCTCTTTTCTTTTTTGTCTTTATCATATCTAGCTAAATCCTATCACAGCATTTGCGATTGTCAAGATGGTATGATATTATGCAACTTATCTGCTACCAAAGCATTCCGCAGTTGTAAAAATATCATTTATAATGTCCGGAGAAATATTTCAAAGAAACGATTACATATGTTTAATTTTGATCCTTCCCATTCCGGACAGCATAACTTTTGTGCCTGAAATATCGTCACAGAGGCCTTTATACAACGTATATAGTACTTCTCCTAAGCTTACGACATGCCTCTAGGATAGAGAATGAATTCATGTTTTTTCGGATAGCATGTTTACTTGAGAGGCAACTTTTTGAAATAGTTTATTTTATAAAAGCAAAATCAGTTGCATGTTTGACTGGATCAGAGTTTTACCGGACACTAGTAATTATAGATATAAAAGTTGCATTATTTATCGATTGATTTACAGATTTTTCCAGGATAAAAAGTAGCAGATGAGAACAATATTTTTACCTGAATCCTGCGCAAAACGTAGTTTTCCCTGTTCGTCAGCGGAATTCTGATTGCCAGCGACCACTCACGCTCCGCCACTACTTCACTTCGAATTATCACCTGCGTTAACTCAACTCACAACAAGCTGAAAGATTCCTTTCGTGTCTCTCAGCTTGTGCTGTGCAAGAAATTTCTTGCATCATTGAATCAAGAAGAATTTTCCGCGGGTCTCAGCCTTAAAACCTCCATATGCCAGCATTGCCACTGACTGCTATCGAACCATGGCCGAACGCGCATGCGTACTCGATCAAGGTGTTCCATGAAGCTGAAGAGTCCTGCTACCCGACTATCATGCTCTGAATATCTCCCTTTCGTTGTCTTCCCCGTAGTAACCAGCTTAGCTGCGATCAAGAGTAACTTGAGCCTGGCGATTCGGATAGTATTGTCCACAATGCCGCTCAAACCTGTGGGCGATGTTTTCTCCTCTGCTTTTTTCTGCCGCTCGCTGTGTTGCGCGAGCATCTTGAACGATCGCCAAACGTTGTAGGCCAACAAAACAATTTGAAAATATGCGTAGTTGTTCATGAACCAGCGCGTGGGAATTGCCGACAGTCCTTCTCGCTTTACTTCGCCGATCTGGTTCTCGCAGTCTGCCCGCTTGTCATACTCACTGATCGCTTGATGAGATTTGCCCGAATGATTGGTGACGAATTCACGATAAGTAAAGTCGTCGTCTTCCAATAGTTCAAGCTGCGTGTCTCCCTTGCCTGATTTCTTTCCCGGAATACGCATTGAGACGAAACGACCTTCTCCCAGCCATCCCATCGGCGTATACCAGCACTCATTGTATTCTACGCTGGCGTTTTTGTGCGCTTTGTACCACGTCTTGGAATCAAAGGGCGGCTTGCATCCTTTATTGCCGAAGATGTATATGTGCCCTTCGTCTTCGGCGACCTTTACCGCTTCCCAACTGATGAACTCGTCTTTTCCACGAATAAACACGTTCTTGACGCAGGCAGGAAGATATTTCTTGATGCTCTTGATTACCTCCGCGACTTCTTCCCCTTATATGGTTGCGCCCTTTCGAAGCTTCCCGGTAAGATATTCGCGGGTCTCCTCTATGAACCCAGGACAGGCCGGAATCCTTTTTTGCCCCGGTTTCTGGTATTGTGCCCTTACGACCGCCTTCCTGATCGCCGAAGACGGTCTCAACGGTCGTGTCCAAATTGACGTGGATAGTGGTGTAGGCGAGTCCGCACAATTGTCAGACCCGGTCTCGGAGCGCCGCCATCACCAGGAGCAGGGACTTCCCTTGATTGATGCCCAAGGACGCAACGTATCGCCAGTAAGTCGTCACGTGCGGGAGTCTCTCCACGCCGAACAGAGCGCACATGACCTCCTGGAACTTTACGGTATCCATGAACTTCTCCAGCGCCAGCAGTCCGCCGAAGGGGGAAAGCCGTTCGCTGCAATACTCGTAGTGCGTATTAGGGCCGATTTTTGCTGGTTCCTCTTGGCCTTCATTTTGGCCTTGATTCAAGCCACTTTTCGCGTTATGCTTCTTTTGTAGTTTAACCATATGAGTTACCTCCTGACATAATGGGTTGTTCGCGAGATAACCGCATTATATCAGCGTAACCTATATGGTTTTATCTTATTTACTCCATCAGAGTGCAGGATTCAGGTTTTAATATCGTTATTCCCTCAGCGTGAACTATGAATTGATGAGATAACTGGCAAAACATGAATGTTTGAGGTTAAACAAGATTATCGTGAAGTAGGTTTTGTGGCTTATTAAATGGCGTAAAGAAGGGAATTTTGGTGGACGAGAAGGGGCTCGAACCCTCGACCCCCGCATTGCGAACGCGGTGCTCTCCCAGCTGAGCTACTCGCCCACGGTCCTGAAAATGGCGTGGAAGCGGCTATAATCTAATCTATCAGCCGAAGGAAATCAAGGGAAAAATCCGTCCGTCAAAAAACAGCATTAGGGAGGAAACATCGGGCTGTTGTCGTGCCCCTATCAAATTGCATCTCACTTCTAAAGCCTGCTCCTTATTGACAAACCATTCCATCTCCGCTATAGTGTCAGGCTTACGATAAAGATTTTCTTGAAAGGAGAATCGCACCATGCGTGAAAGGCAAAAAGAATTGAGTCGAAGGCGGAAACGCAAGGAAGAGACCCTGCGGACCAGACGCAAAACAGCCAAGGCTGATGCGGCGGCTAAAAAAGGAAAATAAGCGATGCCCTCCCCCCACGTCAGATCTGTCCTTGCCATCATCCTGCTGGCACTACTCGGTTCAGCCCTTGTGCTGTCAACCGGTTGCGCACCTAAAATTTCTCCTGAACCGGCATGGGAAAAGAACGCTCGTACGCTCGTTGATCAGGCAAACGGTTTTTTCGCCAAGAAACAATATGACCTGGCCCTAAAAACCGCGGACACTTTCATGTACCAGTATCCCACGAGCCGTTACCGTGACCGCGTGCTTTTCCTCATGGGCGACGTGCGACTCGTGAAACGCGAGTACGAGAGTGCTCTCACTTACTATAAGGAACTCATCCTTGAGTTCCCCGCATCACCATTCATACTGTCCGCCCGGTATAAACTCGGTCAGTGCTATTTCGAACTGAAGGACTATGAACTCGCCATTGCCAACCTGGCGGACCGCAGTAAGGTAACCGATCCCGCTCAACTCAGGCACATTTCGGAGATGCTCTCCGTCGCGTACCTTGCAAAAAAGGACTATCTGCCGGCAGCCAAAGAACTTGCCTATCTCGCCTCAACAAGCGAGAACGAGCAGCAGAAGGCTGGTTACCGTGATCAAGTTCGCGAGATCATCGAGAAAAATCTTTCCGCAGATGAGTTGAAGGCGTTGGCGACCGATACTTCTTATCCCTCCGACATCGCCCTATTGCGTTTGGCTGGCCTTTTGATCGAACACCGGCAGTACCAAGACGCCATCAGGATCAGCAAGGACTTTCTCGACAAGTTCCCGAACCATCCTGAAAAGGCGCGTGCAGAAATGCTACTCAACGAAGCCATGATCGATCTAACGGCCCCGAGGTATTTTATAGGAGTGCTCATACCGCAGTCTGGCCAGCTTGCCTTTTTCGGCGACCATGTGCTGAAAGGCGTCCAGCTCGCTGTACATGAATATAATATCCAAGAACCGGACAACCGTGTAGAACTCCTGATAAAAGACACCGAAGGTTCTCCAGAAAAGGCGGTTGAGGCACTGAAGGAATTCGCGTCCAAAGGCGTCATTGCGGTAATAGGCCCTCTGTTAACCAAGGAAACGGAAGCCATCGTTCCCGAACTCGATAAATTGAAAATCCCGGTGATCACTCCAGCGGCTTCGGGAGAGGACATTGGCAAACTCAGTCCTTGGCTTTTCAGAAACGCTCTTACAAACTCAAGCCAGGCCGCTGCTGCTGCAAGCTTTGCGCTTGGGCTGAATCTGAAAAAATTCGTGATTCTTTATCCCGATGACGCCTACGGGAAGGACCTGAGCCGGCTATTTGCCATGGACCTCGAGCAAAAAGCCGAGATCCTGGCAAATGTTTCTTATCCTTCGGACGTTAAGGACTTCGGACCGTATATAAGAAAAATTATGGAAATCGATCTACGCTCCCGGAAGGTACCCATCCCGGACGATGATGCCGAGCGAAAAAAACTCTTTCAGGATTATACACCAAGCTTCGACGCGATGTATCTTCCTGGTTATGCCGGACGCGTCGGTCTGCTGATTCCTCAGCTCGCTTTTTACAATATCATGAATGTGACAATGGTCGGTTCGAACAACTGGCACTCTCCGGATTTGATCGAACGCGCCCAGCGCTATGCCAACGGTGCAGTATTCGTGGACGGATTTTTTCCCGAAAGCGAAGATCCTACCATCAAACCGATCTGGGACGCCTACCGTTCAGCTTACCATGAGGAACCCGATATTCTATCTGCCCAGGCTTATGACGCAGCAGCCATGGTGTTTTCTCTGATCAAAGACCACAAGGACACGTCACAGCTTATCCGGGACGGCCTGCTTGCGCTCAAAAATTATCACGGTATTTCCGGAGATATCTCATTTCCCGGCAATGGAGAAGCACAAAAAAAACTCTTTCTGATCGAGGTCCAGGACGGGAAATTCCTGCCTTATAGCATATCAAAAGAATGACCTTTCCCTGTTTTTTTTGACAAGGAGCATTGCTGTTTCTTTTAGTATCAAACTCCGCTTCAGCTTCGATTATAAGAGAAGAAACCATGGATGAACTTAATACTGTACAGAAAATAATCATCATGGCCCCGCCGGTCATCTTCGCCATCGTACTGCACGAAGTGGCGCACGGGTGGATCGCAAACAAGCTAGGCGACCATACGGCGCGGGATATGGGCAGACTAACGTTGAACCCTATACCCCATATTGATCTTTTCGGAACCGTCATCATGCCGCTACTCCTCTTTTTTCTCACAAATGGCATGATGGTGTTCGGCTATGCCAAGCCTGTACCGATTAATCCCCACAATTTCAGGGACCCCAAAAAAGGTATGGCGATTTCTTCTATTGCTGGTCCGGGCATCAACATCGTCATGGCAATTTCTTGCTCATTCCTCCTGAAAGTCGTCATGCCTGCGATAGAAAGCTCCCTACCCAAGCAGGCATGGGAATGGATCGCCACGCCTCTCTCTTTGATGTTTATCGTCGGCGTTGAAATCAACGTCGTTCTCGCGATACTCAACTTGATTCCGATTCCACCGCTTGATGGAAGCAGAATAGTCTATTGGATCCTTCCGGATACGTATGCAAAGGCATACTACAGGCTTGAACGGTATGGCCTAATCATACTCATTCTTCTTATGGCCACCAATATTCTCGGCCAGATCATAATGCCGATCATCCGGCCAATCCTGACGCTGCTTCTGGGCGGGGATATTATGTGAAGGTGGGTTCTGGGTCCGGGTTAATTGCGACAAATCCCTTTTCCCTATCCCCTTTCCCTGACTCCTGACCCCCCTCGTTAAGGATTATCGTATGTCAAAAAAACGCGTATTAAGCGGCATGCAGCCAAGCGGACTACTTCACCTTGGAAACCTCATGGGCGCCCTGGACAACTGGCGAAAACTCCAGGACCAGTACGAGTGTTACTATTTCATCGCCGACTGGCACGCTCTTACCACGAACTACGCCGACACATCCAAAATCCGAACCTATATCCATGAAATGGTAATAGACTGGCTCGCGGCAGGTCTCGATCCTGATAGGGTCGTGCTGTTCCGGCAGTCTTTTGTGCCGGAGCATGCCGTGCTCCACGTGCTACTGTCCATGTCTACTCCACTCCCCTGGCTTGAACGCGTGCCCACGTACAAGGAAAAAATGGAGCAGATTCAGGACAAGGACTTGAATACCTACGGTTTTTTGGGCTACCCCGTGCTACAAGCGGCTGACATCTTGATATACAAAGCGCACTTCGTGCCTGTTGGCATTGATCAACTCCCGCACCTGGAACTGACACGTGAGATCGGCCGCAGGTTCGATCAGTTGTATGGAGAGGTCTTCCCTGAGCCCCAGCCGCTCATGACCGAATATCCAAAGCTTCCGGGGACCGATGGCCGCAAGATGAGCAAAAGTTATAACAACTGTATCTATTTGTCCGACAGCCCCGAGGAAATCACAAAAAAAGTCATGCAGATGGTAACAGACCCTGCCCGCGTACGGCGTCAAGACCCGGGCAATCCCGATATCTGCCCTCTGTTCACACTCGATAAAATCTTCGCAACCAAAGAATGGTGCGACCATGTTAATGTAGAATGCCGGAGGGCAGGCATAGGGTGCGTTGATGATAAGAAGGAACTGCTGAAGCATCTCCTTGCTTATCTTAAGCCCATTCAGGAACGACGGAGGGAACTCGCAGCCCATCCGGAGAAGGTCGCTGAAATCATCGCTCAAGGTTCCCTCAAGGCGCGCGTCATGGCGCAGAAGACACTGGTCGAAGTGATCGAGGCGATGAAGCTTTAAAAAAAAACGACCACAGACGACTACGCTGCTCGGATTACTTCCTGATCGCATAATTTTAATCAGGAGAGGAATTCCCGAGTTATCCGTACGTCCTGCCCTAGGGACCTGCGGGATCCCCTTCTCCACGCCACAAAAAACCTTGACAATACTGCACATCTCCCCTATTATTCAATAAGATTCGTATCAGGAAAAACCGAATGCTAACGACCCTTCAGGACGTCCTCAAAGAGTATAAATCTGATATGGAACGCATGGAGCACAGGATCCATGAGAGCCTCGGCACCGACGTTCCTCTCATCCAGCAAGTAAGCAAATACATCCTCGGAGCAGGTGGCAAGCGGTTCCGACCTCTGCTGCTACTCCTTTCGTCCCGGCTCTGCGGTTACCGGGAACACAACGCGGAATATATTCTCGGAAGCGTGGTGGAATACATTCATACAGCTTCACTCCTTCACGATGACGTCGTAGATGAAGCCAAGATCCGACGCGGCCGATCATCGGCCAACTCGCTGTGGGGAAACCAGGCGAGCATCCTCGTCGGAGACTACCTCTATTCCAAAGCCCTCTACCACGCGGTACGGCTCCAGAACCAGCGTGTAATGGATGTTCTTTCGGAGACTACGACCACGATGTCCGAAGGCGAAGTGCTCCAGCTCATGCAGATCCAAAATGCGGAGATCATTGAGGCGGACTATTTCCGGCTGGTCGAATGCAAGACCGGTGTACTCATCTCCGCTGCGTGCAGGCTCGGAGCAATTATCAGCAAGGCCCCCCTGTCGCAGGAGGATGCCCTCACCGCTTACGGGAAAAAGATTGGTCTTGCCTTCCAGATCACCGACGACACTCTTGACTACTCCGCAGACCAGAAACAGCTCGGCAAGGTCCTGGGAAAGGACCTCAATGAGGGGAAAGTTACCCTTCCGCTCATTTATGTCATCCGAAGGGCCGGAGAGGAAGAGCGGGAGTACATCAGAAGCATTCTTGAGACCGATACCGTCTCTGACGGGGACCTCACCTATACGCTGAGACTTATGGAAAAGTATGGGGCAGTCGATGAAGCGCTCAGCGTGGCCCAAGCGCTTTCAAACGAAGCCAAAGCGTCCCTTGCAGTGTTTCCCGACTCGGCGACGCGCCAAGCGCTTATGACGCTCGCAGACTATGTGGTGCAGCGGGAGACGTAATGCATCCCCTCGTCAAGCTTGCAAAAGACACTGTCGAGTTGTACATCCGTGAAGGCAGGATCACCGAAGTCAAGGAAAAGGACCTTGCCGCGGATCTCAAACAACGCGCCGGGGTGTTCATTTGCCTCAAGATCAAAGGGAATCTCCGTGGATGCATCGGGACGTTCCAGCCTGTCGAACCGACGATCGCACACGAAACAGTACGAAATGCAATCAGCGCAGCAACCTGCGATCCACGTTTCGAGTGCGTGCAAGCGGACGAATTGGCAACGATCGAATACACCGTTGATGTGCTCACGCCTCCTGAGAAGGTCACGAGTAAAGACGATCTCAACCCCCGGAAATACGGGGTCATTGTGCAGGCAGGCAGAAAACGGGGACTGCTTCTACCAGATCTCGAAGGTGTAAATACTGTGGACTACCAGGTCAACATCGCCATGCAAAAAGCAGGTATTTTACCCGGGACCCCCGTAGAGTTATACCGGTTTGAAGTGAAACGATATCAATAATCATACATCCGAATACTGAGAAGGAGGGAATAAGAAATACATGGATAGACCGGAGAGGAGTGACAATGAGGATAAACAAAAGGCGAAGCTCATATTTCTTACACTCGCAGCGATCGTAACGATCCTGCTGATTTGGAGCCTGTATGCGGCCAATAAAGCAAGATCGGAACGAGATGCAGCCAGACAGGACCTTGATTCGCTGAAGCAGGACAACGCGAAGCTGGAACAGCTACTCAAAGATCAGAACCAGATGACCGATGACCTCAAGAAAAAACTCCAGCAGTGTGAATCCAAACCCAAGGCGAAGCCAGCGGTTAAGAAAAAATCTTCTTCGGCCAAGCATAAAAAAAAGAAAAAGAAGAAGGCGTCGAGGACCCGATAGCAGAGCTACACTCACAACGACGGGAAACAAAACGCGAGCACTCTATAGGTGCACATGCCGCGACTAAGCGCCAGCTATTATTGTTCCATGATACATGGCAGAAAGGCATCCACCATGAATACACCACAAACAGTACGCTCCCATGAGTATAAAAACGATTATCTCTACATTGTCATTCGGCAGACACCTGAGTTGGGCCCCCAGACATACCTCTATTGCTGCGGGATCAATACGACACGTTTTGACCCTATCTGCTGGGGCAAGGCCGGTATTTGTTCGAACCCGGCTTTTAAAGGCTTGCAACAGATGCGTGCGGATGTCTCCGGGTTCGCGCTCAAAAATAATTTCCTGACCAAGTCTTACGAAGGGAACGACTGTGGTTCCATCACACCCCAAGGAGACGGATGGTACCGCGAGAATATGATTGTCATGAAAGGGTCTCCCCGGAATATTCAGGAGGCCCTCGAATTCAGCGTTATCGACTTGGTCAAAACAGTCCTGTATGTCTGTGCACCGGATGCAAAAATGCCCGAAAAACTGCCGAGCCCGCCAGCATTGCAAGCATGGCTCGATTCGCTCAATGTAGTAAATTACAAGACTGCGGGGCCACAGATTATTGCAAGAAAAAAGGATCAGATGTAAGAATGTATTGAGAATCGGAGAAAAACGAAGCGGGGAAACGATCTTTTCACGGGTTCACCGTTTCGTGCTCAAAAGTGCCATCACTCTCTATCATCAAAGACGACCGTTACCTGGAACACAATGCCGGTGAGGGCCATCCTGAAAGCCCGAACCGCATACGCGTGATTAACGACCTCATTCAGCGGGAGTTCAACAACCTCCCGCTGATCCAACCCCGCCTTGCAACCGAAAGCGAGCTTGCACTAGTTCACGAACCGCTTTACGTCCGGACGGTAGCGAGCACCGAAGGCAGGATGTACTCTCAGTTTGATTCCGATACCGGGCTTTCATCCCGGTCTTACGAGATCGCACGGCTCGCAGCAGGCGGTTTGCTTAATGCCGTAGATACACTGTTCCAAACTCCAGATACAACACTCCGAGCTCAAAACTCGATCTTCGCCTTTGTCCGCCCGCCAGGACACCACGCAGAGGCCGCACGGGGCATGGGGTTCTGCCTTTTCAATAACGTGGCAATTGCAGCAGTGTATGCAAAAAAAATTCACGGGCTCAAAAGGGTTCTCATCGTGGATTGGGACCTGCATCACGGCAACGGTACCCAGCACGCGTTCTACGATGACCCGGGTGTTCTCTTCTTTTCCTCTCATCAATATCCCTATTACCCCGGCTCGGGAAATTACAATGAGGCCGGAAGCGGTAAGGGCGAGGGATTCACCGTGAACGCGCCCTTCCCGAAGGGATTTGGCGATGCGGAATATGTCCATGTCTATTCTCGCATCATAAGACCGATCGCCCTCGAATATCGCCCAGAACTCATCCTCGTCTCGGCAGGATTCGACCCCTTTGTCAAGGATCCTCTCGGCGGTATGCATGTAACCAGCGAAGGATTCGGTGCACTTGCCGGAATCGTGCAAGACATCGCACAAGAGACCTGCGGCAAGGTTCTGCTCACGCTCGAAGGCGGGTACAACCCCGAAGGCCTGCGTGACGGCATTCGGGCTGTGCTCAATACGCTCCTCGGTAAGGAGACAACCCCGCCGGAACCTGCACCTTCCCATACGGCGGTGCAGGTGATCCAGCAGATCGTCAATGTGCATAAAAAATACTGGAAAAACCTGCAGGAAGAGGTCACACCCAAGTCCTGAGTATCCATCGTCGTGCCGCCTTCTTTCCAAGAGGCGCATAAAAGGCCGCTTCCTCAGTAAAAATCAAGGGCTGATTGACTTAGTAATCTCCTATCTGGTATTATCCATTCATGCCTTTATTCTCCTATAAAGCCGTTCGCGAGGACGGCACGTCGTTTACTGACGAGGCCATGGCCGCCGATGCCGCGGAACTCCGGCAAGAGCTAGAAGGCAGGGGTTACCTGGTTCTGAGCCTCGATAAAAAAAAGACGAGCCTCTGGGGAGGCCGGGGTAACGCAAAAGATTTTCTTCTCTTCAATCAGGAATTTTCTACTCTCGTTAAAGCAGGACTGCCCATCCTCCAGGGCCTTGAGATATTGCAAAAAAGAATGGAAAAGCCGGGTTTTCGAGCCGCCCTCGAAAACATCATCCACGACATCAAAGGCGGTACGTCCCTTTCCGATGCCATGGCCAAGCACCCAACCTACTTCTCCCAGCTCTACACGGCCACGGTGCGGGCAGGAGAAAAAAGCGGTGCCCTCGTCGACGTGTTGATACGCTTTATAACATATCAGAAAAAGATGATTGCTGTGATGACCAAGCTCAAAATGTCGCTAGCCTATCCCATTTTTCTTGTTCTTGCCCTCGTCGTCGTACTGGGAATCTTTTTTCTCTACGTCATTCCGAACTTTACCCAGATGTACAGCGATCAGGCGGGTAAACTGCCTTTTTTGACGAGTTTGCTTATCGACTTTACCGGGTTCCTAACGCGATTCACACCGTATATCCTGTCCGGTCTCGTTGCCGCAGGTGTGGCCATCTATTCGTGGCAAAAAACAGTAGCTGGCAGAAATACACTCGACAGTATCAAACTGAAGATTCCTCTCATTCAATCGATCATTACTCAATACCTGTTAGCGCAAATTACGAGGACGCTAGCAACGGTGCTCCGGGGCGGCATTCCGCTGGTGCAGGCCCTCGACACTACCGCCGGCGTAATCAACAATCGGGTCATGGCGCGGCGCTTGATGGAAGCCCGCATGCTAGTAACCGAGGGTGTAAGCCTCGCTGCTTCGTTTGAACGCACCCGGGTAGCGCCCGATATAACGGTGCGGATGATCGAGGTAGGTGAGTCGTCAGGCGACCTTCCGCTGATGCTTGAGGACGTTGCCGATTATTACGACCAGGAAGTCGAGAATCGTCTCACCGCGCTCACGACTTTGATCGAGCCCGTGCTGATGCTGTCTATGGGACTCGTCATGGCAGTGATCGTCGTTGCACTTTACCTGCCGATATTCGAAATGGGGGCACAAGTAAAATGACATCGTACAGGAGAAGACGGTTGGGAGATATTCTCTCGGCCAAGGGCGTCGTGACCCAGGAACAGATCAGTGAAGTCCTGCAGAGGACTGATGACCATCACTTCCGGATCGGCGAACGCCTCATGGCCCAGAAACTGATTACCGAGGAAATGCTTTCCCAGGCCCTTGCGGAGCAGCGTGGATTGAACTACGTTGATTTGCATGAGTTTCGCATTCCATCGAAGTTCTTCGAGACCATCCAAGTAGATCTCATGCACCGTTATCAGTTCGTGCCTATGGAGGACGCAGGCGAAATGCTCGTCGTGGCGATGACGGACCCAAATAATCTTCCGGCTATCGACGAGTTGGAGATGATTCTGAACAGACCGATCGAGATCAATGTAGGCACCCCCTCCGCCATCCAGGCCGTTCTGAAGCGAAGCGGCTCCTCGGAGAAAGTCATGCATGCGGTGTCAGAAGACTTTAAGTTCCACATCGTGAAGGAGCAGGAAAACGGTGAGGGAGAGGAGATTCTCTCGCTAGAAAGCATCGACAAGGACGAGAGCCCTATCATTAAGCTGATGCACACTACCGTCTTCGATGCTATACAGCGCAGGGCCTCCGACATCCACATCGAGTCCACGGACAAAAACGTCCTGATCAAATACCGTATCGATGGCGTACTGTACAGCGCCACCGAGCCTATCGACATCAAGTATCACAACGCCATTGTGTCGCGCATCAAGGTTATGAGCGACCTGGACATCGCCGAGCGGCGGGTGCCCCAGGACGGCAGGTTCAAGCTTAGGACCGGCGGCAAGACCATCGACTTCCGTGTCTCTATCCTGCCCTCAGCATTCGGCGAAGACGTCGTCATCCGCATCCTGGACAAGGAATCCATTGCTGCAGGTGTCAACACGCTCAAGCTCGAAAGCCTTGGGTTCGACGAGAACGACCTCCGGCGGTTCAGGAAAAGCATCCGCGAACCCTACGGCATGGTACTCGTCACGGGCCCCACGGGAAGCGGTAAGACTACGACACTCTATGCTGCCATAACCGAAATCAACACCGGCGAGGACAAGTTCATTACTATCGAAGATCCTGTTGAGTACCAGCTGCGAGGCGTAACTCAAATCCCGGTAAATGAAAAGAAGGGGCTTACATTCGCCCGAGGTCTCCGCTCAATCCTGCGGCACGATCCGGACAAAATCATGGTCGGCGAGATCCGCGACGCCGAGACTGGCCAGATTGCAGTGCAGTCCGCGCTGACCGGCCACCTGGTCTTCACCACGGTCCACGCGAATAATGCCTTCGATGTGCTCGGTCGGTTCCTGAACATGGGAATTGAGCCGTACAACTTCGTATCCTCGCTGAACTGCATCCTTGCCCAAAGGCTCGTCAGGCTCCTCTGCCCCCATTGCAAAAAGATCGCGAAACATACCAGAAAAGAGATCGAGGATTCGGCTGTCGATTACGACAAGTACAAGGGTCACCAGTTCTATGAGGCCGGCGAGTGCAAAGAGTGCAACTACACCGGTTTCCGAGGCAGAAAGGCCATCACGGAATTCCTTGACCTCTCCGACCATATCAGGGAGATGATCCTCGAGAAACGGCCGTCATCGGAATTGCGGAAGGCCGCCATAGCTGAAGGAATGACCACGCTCCGCCAGTCCGCGCTCGCCAAGGTCTTTGCAGGAGATTCGACGTTCAAGGAGATAAACCGCGTGACATTTATAGAATGATTGCAAAGGCAAGAAGATATCTGCATGATAAATTCAGATTCCAACAGTGAAAATTTAATGCACTCAGAAATCCACAGTCCGCAATCTGCAATCCGCGCTTCCCATGGATTCACTTATATCGGTCTCCTGGCGATACTCGTTATTATCGGGATCAGCCTCGGCGCGGCGGGAAAGTATTGGCAGAACGTCATGCAGCGAGATAAAGAGGAGGAGCTGCTGTTTCGGGGGGATCAGTACAAGCTGGCCATTGAGCAATACTATAACGCAATTCCCGCTAATCCACAGTACCCTCGACAAATCGAGAACCTGCTTGAGGACAACAGGACGCCGGCCGGAAAACGGTATCTGCGGCGGAAATACAAAGACCCTATTACCGGTGAGGATTTCGTCCTCCTTAAAGGTACTGATGCTACAGGGCAGTTTATCATAGGAGTCTACAGTCGAAGCGATAAAACACCGCTCAAACAGGCTAATTTCCCTGAGGCCCATCAAGATTTTGCCGGGAAAGGAAAATATAGTGACTGGCAGTTTCTCGCTGCCATTCAGCAGCCACAGCAGGTGCTTCCTAGTCCTGCCAAGCCTCTCCCGGTTTTCCGCCAGCCTACTCCGTACAGATAGTGCAGGGCCGGTTTTCTTGTGGTAACAGCTATAAGTCCCCGCGCATCGCATACCATCGATAGCTCAGGTATTCAGACAAAGCAAGAGAAGAGGTGCGTAAGTTTTCGAGGCGGGGAATGAAGGAGTAACCCGAAAGCGCGCGCCGATCCGTGCGATAGCCTGTCGGAGCCGGAATGATACCGAATCCCTGCTTTTTAAACATAGCTACGGACCTTTTCATATGTGCTGCCGAGGTCACGAGAATAATACGTCTGCCTTTAACCAAACGCTTGACCGCCTTCGCGCTCTCGAGCGTATTTCTGGCGGTGCTTTCGACCACGATGTCCTTGGCAGGGACTCCGATGCTTATCGCGGTTCGGGCCATTGCCTCCGCCTCCAGGAGATCCGGTCTTCCAGGGTCTCCGCTCCCCCCTACAAACAGAAGTGGAATTCGCAGTTCCCTGTACAATGCCACGCTATATACCAACCGCTCCAGGGAATCATCATCTGGTTCTGGCTCAAGGCCCGGTACTGCTGCATCCCTGGCCCCTCCGCTCAACACCACAATTGACTGTACATCGATGTTCTTTGTATCAACGAATGGAGCGTACAAACTTTCGAGCGGTTGGATTATAGCGTTGCTTACGGGACTAATGCACAATCCATAAAGGAGGAGAAAGCCCGAGGCAATGCAGAGCATACCGAGGACTCGTTTCTTCCCCACGATCAAAAATCCAATCGCCATGAGGATCAAAAGACCCGACGGAGGAAGGATCAATGCTTGGACAATTCTTGTCAGTGTAAAAAACATTCTTTATCTCCCTTAATTCCTCCCTACAAGGAGTTTAAAAAAACCGGCATACCCTACCCTTGTCTTATGCTGGATGACATGGCACCGGCCGCTTTTACGATGCTCTGACATGCAAAACCGGCGATAATATCGTGATGTCAGCAGGTGCCATGAAGCATATCCACAAACTAACCCTTTATTTTTATCCTGTTAGATTTGTCTAGCTCATACCCTTAGCGCTGCTTTGAACCGCTTCGTCATCTTTAATAATTCGAACCATAAGATACTTACTGCCCCCGCGCCGATACAAATCAGAATATCCGTGGGTTGGAGGACCGAGAAGCTGAAAAGGCTTCGTAAAAAAGGAATGTAGAGCACGAGCCCCAAAAAAAGGACCGCCCCGCCGGACACCCACCACAACGCCGCATTCGGAGAGCGAAGTGTATCTGGAATGAGACGGGACCACGACCGGTTCGCGAAGATGAGTCCCAGGTTGGCAACAATCAGCGTTGTGAATGTGAGCGCCCGGGCATGTTCCTCACCCTGTCCCCGCTTGAGTACAATAACATAAACTCCGAGCAGCATTACGAGTACGCTCAGCCCCTGGAGCAGGCTGATGCCCACGATACCCGTGCCGAAAAGGGGTGCATCGGGCCTTAGCGGCGGCCGGGTCATCACGTCTGACTCCTCGGGCTCGGCTTCGAACACCACCGAGCACGCAGGATCAATGATCAGTTCGAGAAAGACGATATGCACTGGCAAAAGCACTAGTGGCCACCTGAACAACACAGGAATAAGAGACATTCCGGCGATCGGAACATGCACTGCAAAGATGTAGGTTACAGCCTTTCTCAGGTTGTCGAATATCCTGCGGCCCAGGCGCACGGCCTGCACTATGGATGAAAAATCATCATCAAGCAACACGAGTGCCGATGCCTCACGTGCTACATCCGTCCCTCTCCCACCCATAGCAATGCCGATGTGCGCGGCCTTGAGGGCCGGTGCATCATTAACGCCGTCTCCGGTCATGGCCACGATCTCGCCGGTTGCCTTGAGCGCGTTCACGATCCTGAGTTTCTGCTCAGGAACTACGCGCGCAAAGATATCGACGTACCTGATCCGCTGCTGGAGTTCAGCATCATCCATACAGTCCAGTTCCTGGCCAGTGATGATGCTATCCCGGTGAAGCAGGTTGATCTGGGCAGCGATGTTCGCAGCTGTCCCGGGGTAGTCTCCGGTGATCATCACCACGCGGATGCCGGCAGTATGGCATTCCGCGACCGCTTCGGTTACGCCCGGCCGGATAGGATCGGCGAGTCCAACGAGACCGAGGAACACGAAGGGAAAATCGTGCTGTGCACCCGGCAAATCCGTAATAGTGAAATAGGACTTAGCCACGCCCAGAATGCGCAATCCGTCCTTTGCCATGAGCTCGATCGTCTTTGTAAGCTCGCTTCGCTGCCGCTCCTCCAGATGACACAAGTCGGCAATCGCCTCGGGAGATCCTTTTGCGGCGATCACGTACTCGTTGCCGTCGGGTGATATCCAGACATGGGACAATGCCATGAGGTCGTTCGAAAGCGGATATTCGCGTACGAGCGTCCAATCGTCGTGAAGATGCTCAGTCCGGGCAAGATAGTTTACACCCAGTGCGCGGAATGCCATCTCCATGGGATCAAAGGGGTCCATCTGGCTCGCCAGTATGCTGAACTCGACGATTTCATGGAATTGTTCAGGAATGCTCGTTACCGCTCGCTCGTCAATATCGCAAAATTCGCCATGCGTGAACAGCCGGCTGATGGACATGCGGTTCTGCGTGATGGTGCCCGTTTTGTCAACGCAGAGCACCGTTGCTGAGCCCAGGGTCTCAATAGCGGGAACTCGCCGGGTGAGCACGTGCTTCTGGGAGATACGCCACGCTCCGAGGGCCAGGAATATGGTGAGCACTACGGGGAATTCTTCCGGAAGGAGCGCCATAGCCAGCGTGAGGCCAGCAAGAAATCCATGGAGCCAGTTGCCCCGCGTCAATCCGTAGACAACGATTACGAGAAGGCATAGAAAAAGGCCGATGACGGCGAGGTTCCTGACGGTCTGGTCCATCTCCTTCTGGAGAGGAGTTTCCTCTAGTTCGATGCTCTGGAGCGTCTTGCCGATCTTGCCAATCTCGGTGGCCGCACCCGTTGCCATTACCGTCGCGACCCCTTGCCCTTTGACCACGAGGGTGCCGGAAAATACGTACGGCAAATCGTCGCCTCCGGGCTTCCCCATCGCCCTAACGTATACTTGCTCCCTTTTTCTGACTGGTATTGACTCTCCGGTTAGGAGTGACTCATCGACAAAAAGATTGAGGCAGGACAGAAGTGCCGCATCGGCTGTCACCCTGTCCCCTTCGTTCAAGATCAAAATGTCTCCGCGGACAACCTCTCTGCCAGGAATGCGTTTCTGTTCCTTGTCCCGCATGACCAGGGCCCGGGGGCTCGACAAATCGCGGAGGGCTTCCAAAGCTCGCTCGGTTTTGCGCTCTTGATACAGCGTGATACCGATGACCGCGAACACAAAGCCGAGCAGCATAATTGCATCCTGCATGTCACCAAGAAAAAGATAGATAGTGCCGCAGGCAACGAGGAGTAGGAACATTGGTTCCCGCACAACATCGATCGCAATTGCTATTATACTGCGCTGTTGCGAAGTAGGCAGTTCATTATACCCCTCCCTTTTCAGCAGGCCGGAGGCCTCTTTTCCAGAAAGTCCGGTTATCGTACGGATGTCGATTTGGGCGGACATATTGTGGCCCCGGGTAGTTGGTAAAACTAAGCAATGAAAACAGCGGAATGGTTCTCTAATGACAGCAAGCTACCAGGCTAACTTGAGCTATGCAACCATGGCTTCGTCGCGATGACGGCCGAACGCCCCAACGTCACCAGGGCGAACAGGTCATCTTGGATTTAAATCAGGACCGCGTCGCTGCCTTTTATCCCTATTCCCGTGTCTCGGTGAGACTTTGATCATACCGCTTTGGCCCCGCGTGTCAATAACGAGCAATATTTCTTCAAGTCTTTAGTATACAGAAACAACCACAAATTGGAAAGGGCTTTCTGTGTTCTCAGGTAAACTGATCTCTTCCTATACCTGGACGCAGCACGTACCACAACACTGACAATACACTAATTTCTTATAATTTATGCTTTTTTGTGCTATATTTTAAAAACAGAATGTGTTCTAAGTTTTACCGCAAGCCGTGACATTCAACCACGTTTGGGAAAAACCTTTTGCCGTGAAGCCCAGTGCAAGAAAATTGGCAGGTATCCATGAGGGATCATGACAGATAATATACCTCTCGAAGATTTAAGAAAATTAAAAATCATCGAAAGCAAAATATTTTCCAGCATGAATATAGGAGTTGAACTCGCCGAATTCAACATTCTCGATGATGTGAATGCCAGTAAACGCAAACTTCAGGAACTAGGGACAAAACTCGCTGTCAATAATACTGAGCTATCCGTGACGATACTTGAGATCGCCCGCTCTATCTACTTCGGACACAGTGTTCAGGGATATGTTCCTGATTTTTATGATGCTGTTATTCGAATGGGTGGAGACAGAGTAAAGCTTCTTATTTTTTCTCTGTCCCTATTTGCCCTCAAAAAGAGCCCGGCAGCTAAACAGCGTGCAGCCAAAAGCGCCAGCATTGGCGTTCTCGGCAGAATAATTGCTGAAGAGATGAATCTTTCAGACGAGATGGTTCGGAAAGTGGAAACCGGAGGATTGCTTTCTCAACTCGGGAAAAACATATTCATGAAGGCACGGGAAGTGGGGATGGAGTTCAGCGATGATCTTATCGAAAATTATGATACCTATTTAGCAACAAGAATTATCGATAAAATGCATCTCGATCCCTTCTTAAAAAATGTCGTAGGTATGTCCACCCTGGAGTTTGATGAAGATTCCTTATCCCTGGTGGGTATTATCAAGCTGGCTGAAGCATTGACAGAGGACAGCTTCCGCAGATATGGGAAGCTGGTCGTGAAATCTGCAATGCCCGACAAATTCGATATCGTAACAAAAACACCGGGGGATGATATCAAGAAACTATTTGCCGCCTTAGGGGTGGAGGAATATCTCGAAATACAGGAAATACCTACTGAGCGCCAAATAGAGGCAGCAAAAAAACACGGAGAAAAAAAGTGAGGCAGTGACATTAACCCAGATAAGAATGAAAAGAGGAAAGCTGATTTATGGACTTCTTTGCGAAACTACCATGGAGCGTGCTCATCATTGCCTGCCTGACGCTTGGACTTGCGCCTTTTGCCCCGCCGCACATTTGGGAGAAGCTCCAGATGCTCATAAAAGGCCGGCTTGTGAGGCCCATTGACTGGTTCGATTTCGTGCTTCATGGAACTCCGTGGGTGCTGCTCATTACCAAAGCAATACTATCGCTGATGCAAAAACAATAGATATAGAGGATAAAACGGCCGATTAGCCTTCAACTGCTTTTTGGGCATGACTCCCCATTCATCCGGTCCGCCTTTCTTCCCTACACTGTCTTATTCGGATTTAGAAGGCCCGCACGAGAGATACGACATGCTCTAACTGTTATGGAGTATGCCAAGGCAATCCCGGGGGTCTTATCCAATGTTCATGCCCATTAGCAAACACTCTCCGAATAGTTTTCCAGCAGTTAACCTGCATTCTATTTTTTCTTGATTTCTTTCGATGCATGCATTAGATTATAGCCCTGTTTACCGATATGATCATGGCTCTTGAGGAGGCATTTGATGGCAGAGCAGGACTTTTCAAAAAAAGAAAAAAATTACTATACTAGAATCCCTCAAAAAAGCGATGCGTTCTTCCTGAAGGGGTCGAACGGTTATGACTGGGGGATGAGGAACAGACTGGCTCACATTTTCAATCCCCAGTCCGGCAAGACCGTGATGCTCGCCTTCGACCACGGGTATTTCCAAGGCCCCACAAGCGGGCTTGAACGCGTTGATGTCACGATCCGTCCGCTCATTCCCTATGCGGACGCATTAATGCTGACCCGCGGCGTCCTACGGTCGGTAATCGAACCGTCGGTTACCAACTCGATAGTCATGCGCGCGAGCGGCGGTCCGAGCATCCTGAAGGAACTTTCCGATGAGAGAATCGCCGTGGATATTGAAGATGCACTTCGCATGAACGTGTCCGCCGTAGCCGTACAGGTCTTTATCGGTGGAGAATTTGAGACTCAGTCCGTGAACAATATGACACGGCTCGTGGACATGGGCATGCGCTACGGCATCCCCGTGCTAGGCGTGACCGCGGTCGGTAAGGAACTCACTCGCGATACCCGCTACATTAGCCTCGCAACACGCATCCTTGCAGAGTTGGGGGCCTCTTTTGTAAAGACCTATCATGTCCCGGGATTCGAGCAAGTCGCTGCCGCATGCCCGGTGCCGATCGTCATCGCAGGAGGAAAGAAGCTGCCCGAACGTGAGGCGTTGCAGATGGCACGGGACGCAATCGATCAGGGCGCATCGGGTGTGGACATGGGCAGGAATATTTTCCAGTCCGACGCTCCGGTTGCCATGATCGGCGCCGTGCGCAAAATCGTACATGAAGGATCGAGCGTGAAGGATGCATACGAATACTTCCTGGACAGTAAGAACAAGTCCTCATAGTAAATTCGAACGACAAAGTCCATCATATCTGCGCCCATGGCTCTTGACTG
Organism: Nitrospirota bacterium; assembly: GCA_963845065.1. Classification (GTDB taxonomy): domain Bacteria; phylum Nitrospirota; class UBA9217; order UBA9217; family UBA9217; genus JAJYKN01. The sequence continues at coordinate 457,420 of CAWJQQ010000009.1, read as the reverse complement.
CACAGCGGCTCTCATATGTATGCAGTCGCATCTCGTTTATGTTTTTTTTAGCCGTGTGTCCGCAAAGCGGACTTATGTTCATTTATCCGTACAAATGAAAACCGGAGTTTATTACCGAAATAGCGATGTGCGTGTCGAAGAACGTCTGTCCCCAAAACCGGGCGACCGGGATATCCTCGTCAAGGTCATGGCCTGCGGCCTCTGCGGCAGCGATCTTCTGGAATGGTACCGAATCAAGCGAGCACCGCTTGTGCTGGGCCACGAACCGGCCGGGATCATTGTTGAAACTGGAAAACTCATAAAGAACGTCAAGCCTGGAGACCGCGTTTTCGTCACCCATCACGTCCCCTGTAATGCCTGCTACTACTGCCTCAGTGGACACGAAACAGCCTGTACCACGTTTCAGAGTATAAACAATTTTGAACCCGGCGGCTTTTCGCAGCACCTACGAGTGACCGGAAGGAGCGTCGAGACAGGAACGCTCGTCCTTCCCGACTCCGTAACCTTCGAACAGGCGACGTTTATTGAACCGCTCGGAACTGCGGTGCGGGCAATCAGGACCGTGGGGCTGAAACCTGTGCAGAGCGTTCTTGTATTGGGCAGTGGAGTTGCCGGCCTGCTGATCATCAAACTCGCCCGAGCTTTCGGTGCCGGCACCATCATCGCTACAGACGTTAGCCCTTACCGCCTTGAAAAGGCGAAGCAGTTTGGCGCCAACCATACAATTCCTGCCGATGAAGATGTCCCCGCTGTCGTGAGAAAGGTGAATGATGGCAGGCTTGCTGATATCGTCGTTCTATCGGCGGGGGCACTGTCCGCTGCCCGTACCGCGCTTGCGTCCGCCGAACGCGGTGGCACAATCTTGTTCTTCGCTGTACCGAAACCCGGAGAATCCGTTGATGTGGACTTCAATCCGTTCTGGCGCGACGATATCACGATCAAGACCTGCTATGGCGCTGCCCCCATTGACAACATGCAGGCACTCGATCTCATACGACATAAGACGGTCACCGTGACCGACATGGTGACGCATCGGTTCGGCATTGATAAGATCGGTGAAGCATTCATAACTGGAGCAAAGCCTGATGGGTGCATGAAGATCATCATCGAACCGAACCAATGAACTACTCGCGAGCTAAAGCCTGCGGTTTCTGGTCAAGCAAAGGCGATCCAGCCTCCGCTTCGCTCCGGCAACCCATCCTCATTTTAAAAAACTAAGGTTTTCTGGCGAGGGTAATAAATTGACATATTCACATTGCCAAATCCAGGCGATTTTCCTAATTCTGAAGGTTTTGTGCTGGAGATCCGGCAGATGTGCAAGTACCTATGATATTGAACTTCAACAAATTCATTCCATCCAAACAGGGATTTCGTTTTTTCTGACGTGCCAGCCATAGTAACTATTGCTAGTGCTATAAATCTTTTGACAGTCAACCACGCAACCCTTATAATAAACAAGTATGGCGAAAAAAATCGGAGTTATCGGTGCGGGAGCTTGGGGCACGGCATTAGCAATGCTGCTCGCTGACAAAGGCCACAAAGTTATCCTCTGGATGTACGAGAAAGACCTTGCCGGGGAAACAGCCAGGACACGTGAGAACCGGGTATATCTCCCTGGCTTTACGTTACCCGAATCCATTACCATAACATCTTCCCTCGAAAGCACGGTAAAGAACAGTTTAATTTTGCTTTCTGTCGTCCCCTCCCATACAGTGCGGGCAGTAACAAAGCAGTACGTTTCTTTTCTCGCCAAGGACGCCATCATTATCAGCGCGTCAAAGGGCATCGAGATCGAGACGCTTATGCCGCTTTCTGAAATATTCAAGGATGTGCTTCCTGCGGAATTTCACAACAGTCTCTGTTTCCTTTCCGGGCCGAGCTTTGCCAAGGAGGTCGCCCAAAAGATGCCAACTGCCATCACGCTTGCTTCCTATGATCCTGCAATCGGCAAAATGGCCCAGGAAATATTGAGCAATACCTATTTTCGCGTGTACACGAACCAGGATATTATAGGCGTAGAACTCGCGGGATCGCTCAAGAACGTTGTAGCGATTGCCGCTGGCGCCCTAGAAGGCATGGGTTTCGGCTTCAACAGCATGGCCGCTCTGCTCACCAGGGGTCTCGCCGAAATGGCCCGCCTTGGCGTTGCCATGGGAGGGAATGTGACCACCTTCTCCGGTCTCGCAGGCATGGGCGACTTGGTACTCACGTGTACTGGAGGGCTCTCGCGGAATCGCTCTCTCGGTGCCAGGCTCGGTATGGGTGAGAAGCTCGAAGAGATCTTGAAGGGTTCAAAGACCGTTGTCGAAGGTGTGAAAACGGCCAAAGCGGCGCGGGCACTTGCGAAAAAGTATCACATCGAAATGCCGATCGTAGATGAAGTCTATCAAATCCTTTACGAAAACAAGGATCCGAAAAAAGCTCTCGCGGACCTTATGGCCCGGGAGCTGAAAGCTGAATAGAATGTGCCGTAAATTCAAGGTTCCGTCGGGATGATGTAAAGCAGGTGCTATCGTTCCGCCATGCTTTTTTTGGAGGTAGTATTCCATGAAAAAATATCTTCTCTTGGTGATTACTATTCTCACCTCTGCTCTTCCGCTCTCGAGAGCGTATGCTGAAGTCAAAATTATCGAAGCGGACAGCACATTCATCATGGGAGACAACGACAGCAAGGTCGACGCGCGTCGCATTGCCACGCAAGAGGCCAAGAGAAAAGCCCTCGAACTGGCCGGCACCTATGTCGAAAGCTTGACCACTGTCAAAAATTACCAGCTCACTAAGGATGAAGTAATGTCTTATACAGCAGGTGTACTCGAGACCGAGGTCGTGTCCGAGCAGATGCGCGGGACCACTGATCATCCGGAAATATATATCAAGGCTAGGTGCAAAATAGACACCGATGTTCTGACTGCCCAGATCGACCGCTACCGGGAAAACGAAGACTTGAAGGAGCAGCTAGATGTATCCTCCAAAGAAAACAATGACCTCAAGAAGGAGCGCGACTCGCTGGTCGTGCAGCTTGCCGCAGAAAAAGACAAGGCAAAGGCGGCTGAGACAAGGAAACAACTGGACACGGTACTTTCAAAAGAAGAAGCCAACGACGACGCCAAAACGGTATGGATCAACATCGGCTCTCAATTAGTAGAGGTGGATGGAAACGGCAAGGAGATTAAACAGGCAGACCTCGACAAATCAGCCGTAATCCTGCAGCAAGCTGTCGAGACCAACCCGCAGAACGAGCAGGCTCAGCTCATGCTCGCTTCAATTTATCAGAAAAAAGGGGATTTCTCAGGAGCCGAAAATAGACTACGCATTGCCATACAGCAGCATCCGCTTAACCCTAGCCCGCACCTGAAGCTGGGCATCATTCTAAAGGACCAGAAGAGGAATCAGGAAGCATTGCAGGAATTCCACATCGTCGAACGCCTGCGGCCAAAGAACCCCATGATGCTTTTTTATACCGGTATGACGTTCAAGGCATTGAACAAGTGCGGGAGATCAGTCCACTATCTTAAGCGGTTTGTGAATGAAATGCGGTCAATGAAGTTCCCGATAAAAAGGGAACGAGCCATTCAGACCATTAATGAATGTGGCGGAGAGCGGCCCGGCCGTGGGCGACGGCGCTGGCAGAGTTGACACTGCCATAGTGCAGGCACGTCATCAACTACCCCATGTATAAATCCAGGGGGTTGTAACTTCGCTCCGCCGCAATTCCGTGGAACGGACCAGTTTTGGCATCATCGCGCGCTACGATTGACTCGCTGATGGCAGCCTGTCGGATATTCACCGCCGCGGCGATATGGTCGGTGGAAATCACCCGTACGGCTGCTTGAGCAGACGGGCAAAACCGGGTACGGATTCCCTTGTAGCAGAGGTGGTGCAGGCCATATTGCTCGAAGCTCTTCATGGACCAGGCTTGTGTGCTTACGTAGTTGCAGGCGGAATTCGCGGCGTGAAGTGTGGAGTAGAGTGCGTGCATCTGATTGCTATTGCGCAGAAAGAAGCTTGATTTGTGATACTTATTTCACATGCATAAATATCGCACAATCGCGGTATTTATGCAAATTTAGCGGAGGAGGAGGCGTCGATTTCTCCCCATGTCTAAAGACAGGGGTTTCCTCGGCGTGGGCGTGATGAATATATCCCAGCTCACCGAACTTCTTCAGGCCGTTCGCTCGGGCAAAATCGATATTGAGGACGCGCTCACCCGTCTCAAGCACATGCCATTTGAAGATGTGGCCTACGCTCATATCGACCACCACCGTCATCTGCGCCACGGCATGCCCGAGGTCATCTACTGCGAAGGGAAGACACTAGTGCAGATTGTGGGCATCACGAAGCTAATGCTCAAGGCAGGGAGCGACGTCTTAGCCACACGTGCGAACGAAATTGTCTATAAAGCGATCAAAAAAATCGACCGCAGGGCTGCTTACCATGAAGCGTCGAGGACCATCGTTATACAACATTCAAAAAAGATAGCCACAAAAGGCATCGTACTGGTCTTGACTGCCGGGACTTCGGACATTCCTGTGGCCGAAGAAGCAGCGGTTACCGCGGAGATGCTCGGCAGCACTGTCCAGACCGTGTATGACGTGGGTGTTGCAGGCATCCACCGCGTTTTAAGCAAGCGCGACAAGTTCGATGCCGCGCGCGTGATTGTTGTAGTTGCGGGCATGGACGGAGCGCTCCCGTCAGTAGTGGGCGGCCTCGTAGACAAGCCGATTATCGCCGTACCTACGAGCGTCGGCTATGGCGCCGGGTTTCAAGGATTAGCTCCCCTCCTTACGATGCTGAACTCATGCGCATCTGGCATTGCCGTCATGAACATCGACAATGGCTTCGGCGCCGGCGTGCTGGCGCATAGGATAAATTTAATTGGTGAAAAATAAGATCCAGATTTCTCGCAGATGCGCAAAATCCGTAGAGAAACAGCAAAGGGCTAAATGAAAAGATTGATTCTAAGAAGGATCATAAAATTGGCAGTTGCTGCCGGCTCTTACTCACTGCAGAGATTATTTTTGCGTCCTTTGCTGCTTTTCGATAGACCAGTCTTGCTATGACTATCGCTTACTTCGACTGTTTTTCCGGCATTTCCGGCGACATGACCCTCGGTGCAATAGTAGACGCGGGCATCGCCATTGATTCTTTGCGCGCAGAGCTGTCTAAGCTGAATCTCCCGGGTTATGAGCTCAAAGCCGAAAAGGTCATCCGTTGCGGCATCGCAGCAACCAAAGTTCATGTTATTACCGACCACAAGGAGCAGAGAACCAGGCATCTCACTGACATTCTGACAATCATTGATAGATCCTCCCTCTCGACTTCGATCAAGGAAAAAAGCGGTCGGATATTCACACGGTTGGCCGATGTTGAAGCAAAGGTCCACGCAACGACCCGAGACAACGTCCATTTTCATGAAGTAGGTGCATTGGACTGCATTGTTGATATTGTTGGAGCAGCCATTGGACTGGATCTATTGGGAATCACTGAGATCATGTCATCGGCGGTAAACGTAGGCTCGGGAACGATACAGACCTCACACGGTCTGCTGCCGATTCCAGCTCCAGCTACGGCTGAAATGCTGATAGGTATCCCATTCTATCAGTCAAGCACACAGTTCGAACTCGCGACGCCGACCGGCGCAGCCATCATCAGTACGCTCGGTACTTCTTTCGGTCTGCTGCCTTCGATGAAGGTTGATCGAGTAGCTTACGGAGCAGGCGAAAGGGACTTTGCAGGGAAGCCGAATGTCCTGCGGCTCCTTATTGGAGAACCCACAACGCTCTACGATGAAGACTCATCTATCGTCATCGAGACGAACATTGACGATATGAATCCCCAAGTCTATGATTATATTGTTGATAAAATTATGAGCCAGGGTGCGCAGGATGCCTATCTCACGCCTATCATCATGAAAAAAGGCAGGCCTGCTATCCTGTTGTCGGTGCTTACAGACAAATCAAAGATCGACGCGGTCCTTGACACTATATTCACTGATACGACAAGCATCGGAGTTCGCATCCAGGAAGTCAGGAGAAAGAAGTTATATCGGGAAATTAAGGAAGTCGAAACGATATACGGCATGATAAAAATGAAAATAAGCAGGCGTGGAGAAAAAATACTCACTGCAACGCCTGAGTACGATGACTGCCTTAGAATAGCGAAGGAGAAACATATCCCGTTGAAGGTCGTGATGGAAGAAGCAAAAAAACAATTGTGACCACGTAGGCACAGAGCACGGAGATATACATTCACCCAAGATAATATTGGGAAAAACACAGGCGTTTATGATTTGTAAAATATTTTCATAGTTATTTGTGTTATTCTATATCAAGATTCTTCTCTACTGAGTAGCTCTATGCCACCTTCGTTATCCAGGGTATTCTAAAAAGGAGTTTCATGAGAACAATCCGCATTTCCATGGCCCAGATAAACCCTACGGTCGGCGACCTCGCTGGCAACCGTGACAAGATCATCGACTATATTAACCGCGCGAAAAAACAAGATGCCGACATTGTCGCATTCACCGAGCTTGCCGTTACCGGCTACCCACCCGAGGACCTCGTGCTCAAACCCCAGTTCGTTAAAGACAACCTTCATACGCTCAAGGAGATCTCAAGGGCAACGCTAGGCATCACTGCCATCGTCGGGTTCGTGAACAACAATAATCATATTTACGATGCCGCGGCTGTTGTGAGCAATGGAAGCCTCGTCCATGTCTATCACAAGATGCTGCTGCCAAACTACGGTGTGTTCGACGAATACCGCTATTTCAAGCCGGGCAATCGTTTCCCCATCGTCACGGTCAAGAGCGTAAACATCGGCGTCAACGTATGTGAGGACATCTGGTATGCAGACGGCCCGGCCCGCACTCAGTCGCTCGCGGGAGCCGAAATTATCATAACGATCAACGCATCGCCCTATCACAAAGGCAAAGGCAGTGAACGCCAGCAGATGCTCGCTGCACGCGCAAAAGAGAACAACGTCTACGTTGTCTACACCAACACCGTTGGCGGCCAAGATGAACTTGTCTTCGACGGCCACAGCATGATCCTGGATCCTAAGGGGAAACTGATCGCCACAGGCAGACAGTTTGAAGAAGATCTCATTACCCATGACATTAAGTTGCCCGGACCGGCACGCCATGGCGCTGATATGTCGTCGGAACTGATCCTCGATGAGCATCGGGATTTCATCGATTCCGTCATTCTTTCTGACAGGCCGGCGGCAAAGAAAAAATCCCTAGCCCCAGTGCGTGTCGTGAAGCCTTATACTCTTCCCGAAGAGGTATACCGCGCACTCGTACTCGGTACACGGGATTACGTGAAAAAAACCGGCTTCAAGTCCGTGGTTATAGGCCTCTCCGGTGGTATCGATTCTTCATTGGTGGCAGCTGTCGCCGTCGCGGCCATTGGAAAAGAGAATGTCCACGGGGTATTCATGCCTTCCATGTACAGCTCGGACGAAAGCTGCGACGACGCAACTGAACTCACCCGCAACCTTGGTGTAAAATTATTTTCCGTTCCCATCCACCAGCCATTCAATGCCTACCTGAACACCCTGCGTGCCGTGTTCGCGAATACGAAACAGGACGTTACCGAGGAAAACCTCCAGGCAAGAATAAGGGGCAACATTCTCATGGCTTTCTCGAACAAGTTTGGCTGGCTCGTGCTTACGACGGGGAACAAGAGCGAGATGTCTACCGGCTATGCCACACTCTACGGCGACATGGCCGGAGGCTTTGCCGTGATCAAGGATGTGCCGAAGACGATGGTCTACGATGTGTGCAAGTGCATCAACCGTCTTGCAAAAAAAGCTATCATACCGAAACGTGTGTTGGTCAAGGCTCCTACTGCTGAACTCCGTCCTAACCAGAAGGATAGTGATACATTGCCCATCTATGCGGTGCTCGACCCGATCCTTAAGGCCTATGTAGAAGATGACAAAGAGTTCGACGAGATGCTTAAGATGGGCTTTGAACGGAAAACAGTGGAGCGCGTGATCCGACTGGTCGATTCCAGCGAGTACAAACGTCGCCAAGCCCCACCCGGCGTAAAAATCACACCACGCAGCTTAGGGAAGGATAGAAGGTTTCCGATTACGAATCGATACAAAAGTTATTGATACAGCAAAGTTAATTTGTTAGAGGCTTGGGCACGACAAAAAAATCCTTGCGACTTGGGTCTCACCTTGTCTCCTCGCCGCTGAACCCGTGATCCGATTATTATGACTGGCACGCTCTACATAGTCGCCACACCAATCGGCAATCTTGAGGACATGACTCTCAGGGCTATCCGCGTGCTCAAAGACTCAGACCTTATCGCATCCGAAGACACCCGCCATACGAAACATTTACTTGACCGATACCAAATCGAAACGCAACTCACGAGTTATCACGACCACAATAAGGAAGAAAAAGCTCCAGTACTTGTTGCGCGTTTGCTCGAAGGAAAGAATATTGCCCTGGTCTCCGACGCAGGTACACCCGGAATCTCTGATCCCGGTTACTTCCTGATCAACCTCGCCATAGATCAGAAAATATCTGTCATCCCCATCCCCGGCGCAACTGCAGCCGTCGCAGCTCTTTCGGTATCCGGCATGCCGACCGACAGGTTCGTTTTCGAGGGCTTTCTCCCGGCCAAACACGTGGCACGGCTCAAGCGACTTCAGGCACTTGCCAAGGAAGACCGTACCATGATATTCTACGAAGCTCCGCACAAGATCATTGTAGCCACCGAGGACATGCTCGAGGTTCTGGGTGACCGCAGGGCGGTCTTCACGCGTGAATTAACGAAGATTCATGAAGAAGCGATTCGAGGAACGCTTTCCGAGATCCTGAAGCATTTACAAACACGTTCGATTAAAGGTGAATTCACCATCATCGTTCATGGTGCTTCATCAGAACCTCTAATGCAGGATATCGATACTGCCGAGTATCTTAAGAATTTGATTATCCATCGGGGACTGAGCAAGAAGGAAGCTGTCGCTACTGCTGCAAAGGAACTTAGGTTGCCGAAGAGGGAAGTATATAAGGAAAGTTTAAAAGTTGATAAAGCGAGGAAATGAAATGTCCAAAGTCTACTTCTCCACAGCCCGCACCCTCCGATGGGATTATAACCACAGCATCCCGGGCAAGCTGAAAACCCTTCTCGAAAAAATGGACCTCTCCAGCCGGTTCGCGGAGGACGAATGGGTCGCGATCAAGACCCATTGGGGATCCCACGGTGCGTTCAGAATCGTCCCGCCGGTTATGATTCGGAAAGTTGTCGAGGCCGTTCGGTCAACCGGCGCAAAGCCTTTTGTCACTGACACGGTTAGGATCATGGGGCTCGATTACATAGAAGTTGCTAACCAGAATGGACTGAACCACCTCTCCTGCAACGCACCGGTTGTACTGGCCGACGGACTTTTTGGCATGGACAGCATCCTGGTCAAAGCAGGCCCGATCCTCGGCGAGATTGCTGTAGCATCAACGATACATGATGTTCCTGCCATGATCGTATGCTCCCATACGAAAGGCCACATTGCCTCCGGCTATGCAGGAGCGCTTAAGAATCTTGCCATGGGCTGCGTCAGCTCCAGTCACCGCAAGCATGGCTGGAAAAAAGGACGCGGCGGAATGCACTGCCACGGAGAGGCGATTCTTCAGTGGAATCCCGAGATCTGCACCTTCTGCGAACAATGCAAGAACATATGCCCGCTCCACGCCATCGATTTCAAGGAGGGCAGATTTGTTGTCGACGGAAATAACTGCTGGCACTGCGGCCGATGCAGCAGGGTCTGTCAAGAAGGTGCTCTTACGCTGCCGCAGGATGATGTGACTTTCCAGAAAAGCCTCGCCGAGGCAGCTGCCGCGGTACTTTCCACGTTTCAAAAAGGCAAGGTCGTTTACGTCAATTTCCTTTACGCAATCCAGCCTGAGTGCGACTGTATGCCTGTCGCCGACGTTCCCGTGATCCAGGACCAGGGGATCATGATATCCGATGATGTTGTGGCCATCGAACAGGCGTCCCTCGACATGCTCCGTACCGCTTTTCCCCTTCCTCAGTCGGCAGCAGAAGATTTGAAGTTAAAGCCAGGAGACGACGTGATGGCGAAGCTCAATCCGCGTCCTATGCAGATTCAGATCGACGAGGCGGAGAGACTCGGGCTGGGAACGAAAAAATATGAAATGGAGAAGCTGGAACCGTGAGGATCGAGACGTTAGCAGTAGCATCGTTGTTTAGGCGCCGACAAGTGACTTTGTCGAGTCCTCTGCAATGTCCGTATGATGATATCCTGATACTGAACCTTTCCATGCCCATTATGTCTATTAGCTACTGAATCTAGGAGGTTGCATGTCCAAGCGAACCAAGATCATCGCCACCATCGGTCCAACATCCAGTTCGGCCGCGATCATCTCTAAACTTATTCGAGCCGGCATGGACGTAGCACGATTGAATTTCTCTCACGGGGACTGGAATGACCATACCCAACGTATCAAGCTCATACGGAGCGAAGCCGCAAAAGCCGGTAAACAGATTGCGATAATGCAAGATTTGCAAGGGCCAAAGTTGCGCGTAGGTATAATGCAAGATGACGCTGTCATGCTCAAACGGGGAGACAGCCTGACCCTCACCACGCGCAGGATCATCGGAACCAGCGATCTGATCTCGGTGACCTATCCACGCCTCACAAAAGACCTGAAAATAGGAGATAAATTGCTCCTCGACGACGGAAAGTTTGAGCTTCGTGTGACCAGAAAGGATGCCCGCTGTCTAACCTGCAAGGTCCTTCGCGGCGGGATGTTAAAAAGCCACAAAGGCATCAATCTGCCTGGGACTCACCTCTCGCTCCCTTCGCTTTCGAAGAAAGACAAAGCCGACATCAGGTTTGGTGTGAAGCATGGGGTGGATTATATCGCCCTTTCTTTCGTGCGCACAGCCGATGACATCCTGCATACCCGCCATTTCATACGGTCACTGAACGCGGACATCCCCATCATCGCGAAGATCGAAAAGCCTGAGGCAATTCATAACCTCGATGCGATCATTTGCGCCGCAAACGGCATCATGGTTGCGCGCGGCGATCTAGGTGTCGAGATGTCGCCCGAAAAAGTACCGCTTCTTCAAAAAAGGATCATTGAGGCCTGCCACTGGGAGGAAAAACCGGTGATCACAGCAACACAAATGCTCGAAAGCATGATCGAGAATCCCCAGCCCACGCGAGCCGAGACCTCGGACGTTGCTAATGCGATCCTTGACGGTACGGACTGCGTCATGCTCTCGGGTGAGACCGCCATGGGGAAATACCCGATCCAGGCGGTCTTGGCCATGGCGCGCATCGCATTGCAGGCCGAGACATCGGTCAATCCTTGGCCCCCGGATACAGACGTATCCGGCCCCGATGAAAGCGTTGCCCATGCCGCATGCCGCGCCGCCGAGGAACAACAGGCACAGGCCATTGTGACGTTCACACAGTCCGGCTCCACCGCCCTCCTAGTCTCAAAACACCGGCCACGAATGAGCATCATCGCGCCTACGCCTTTTGAGCACATAGCCAGGAGGATGTCGCTTTACTGGGGCGTGAAGCCAGTCATCCTCAGGCCCAAAAAAACCACTGACCACATGATCGCGAGCGTCGAACAGGTTATGCTCAACAAGAAACTCGCCAAAGAGCACGATCTCATCGTAATCAGCGCCGGCGTACCGATCGGCGTGGCCGGTAGCACGAACATGATGAAGATTCACCGAGTGGGCGAGGTCAAGGGGCTGGAATAGAGGTAGATTCCAGTCCTGTAGGATGAATTTTTATAGAAAAAAATTGCTCCCTATCAAAACCCTTTGGGCTGTGCCAGCGGTCCTGCAAAATCAATAAGGATTGTGACGACATCTTCACGTCGTACTCAATCCATAATTCAAGAAGCCCGGAGCGGCAGGATGATGACCGATGGTCTCTATATATAGGGTAATGCTTCGAGGGGTCGTTTTTGGTTAAAGCCTGAATGGGCAGTTTATGGAGAGTGAGAGCTCGTGTCGGTCTGATTATAAAAAAACAAACGTGATTCCCATTATACTCACACGCAGAAATCATCGCCTGATCCGCTCGCGCGGCCGAACGGGAGCGTTGACCCGCAGATGATGCCTGCGGGATCTTACACGAGAAACACGTGGTGAATCAAAATCGTCGGATGCTATCCGGCGCGTGCCAGGTGCTGCGGCGGCGGAGAAATCGAAATCACTTTGAGAAAGCCACCGCAGCACCCGCATGTTGGATGAGGCATTGGGGGCGTCTGTTCGACTTCAGACATCGTCACCTCAAATCCATAAGCCAGCTCAATCAGCGTCCTGATGTTCTCAAGCGGGACTTTGCAGGTCGGGCTTAAGAAGCCGTAATATCGCACCTTCATGAACCCCGTCGGTAGAACGTGCTGGAGGAAGCGACGCATAAATTCCATCACCTCAAGTTCCAGCGTTCTCCAGCGATTGCTATTGGTCTTTTTGTAATGAATGAAGATCTGACGATTCTCGACTTTCACGATCCGGCTGTTGGACAAGGCTACCCGAAAGACATAGGGGGCAAGATACTTGAGACTCCCTTCGCTGTCGCCCACGGCTTGCGAGTTCACGTTCCAGTCGATGCGCCAGACCTCTTCGGGGATTTGATCAAAAAGGCCTGCTTTTTTCATCTCATCCTTGAACTTCGCCCGGAAAATGGGAGATAGCGCTTGGACCGGCACATAGAAACCGGTTCCTGACGGTTTCCATGTTTTATCCTCGGACGAAAACGCCCCACCTACGACGATATAGTGGACATGGGGGTGAAACTCCAGTGTTCTGCCCCATGTGTGCAGGACCCCGAAGAAGCCCGGCAGATCGCCGCCCATGAACTTGGGGTCGAGAACCAGCTTTTTCATAGCCGCTGAAGAAGCAGAAAACAAGGCAGCATAAGCTGCTCGTTGATTGCCTCTGATGAACCGACGAATCTGCTCGGGCACCGTGAACGTGATCATGAAGTGATGTCCTGGCATCCGCCGATCAATCTGTTTTTCGAGCCACTGTCGGCTCTTATGATACTGGCAGGTCGGGCAGTGACGGTTGCCGCAAGAACGATGGATGGCATGGTCTTTCCCGCAGTCTTCGCAACGGAACCAGGTCGTCCCACAAGCTGGAGTGCGGCAGTTGATAATTGCGTCTATTGCCTTGCGATGTTCCAGAGGAATCGCTTCGCCAAACCGTGACACGTACTCCGGGGCATAGGTGCGGAAAATCTCATTGATCGTGTCCATGGTCAAAACCCCGTCATGAGCTGGTCGATGATTTTGTAAGCGTCTTCCTGACCCTTGGTGGTCAAATGTAGGTAAATCATCGTGGTCTCAAGGCTGGAGTGGCCCATATACTGCTGGATGACGCTCAGATTCACGCCGGCTTCGAGCAGGTGAGTAGCATAGGCGTGGCGAAGCGTGTGGATGGAGACGTTGCGTTTCTGAATACCCGCTGCGCGTACCGCGTTCTGAAGCGCCGCCTGCACCGTACTGTATGAAACCGGTTTCCGAATGTCCGAGCCATCTTTGTATATGCCCCGTGAGGGAAAAATCAATCGGGGGTTTTTGTGAGTGGCCCAATGCTTCCGCAAAAGAGCATACGTCGTACGGGGAAGCGGAACATAACGGTCTTTAGCGCCTTTCCCCCGGTGGATATGGATCATCATACGGTGTTTATCGATGTCCGGGACTTCGAGGTGTAGCGCTTCCTGGAGCCGAAGGCCGCAGGAATAGACTGTGGAGAGGAAGGCGTGGTTGCGAGGAGACGTGACGCGGGAAAGGGTGGCGCGTACCTCTTCGATACTAAGCACAGTCGGAAGCCGGTGTTCAGTTTGCGCCCGAATGATGCTCAGGATATGCCAGTCACGGCGCAGGACGTTCTCAAAGAAAAAGCGGATGCCGGCATAGCAGACAGCCATGGTTTTGGGCGCCCACTTGCGAACGTTCCTGCAATGGAGGAAGTATTCCTGAAGCTCTTCTTCGGTGATGAGATCGGGGGTTTTGTTGCCGAAATGCTCAATGAGTAATCGGACTGCGCGTGTGTAACTTTCTTGCGTTGTGTCGCCCTTACCGCTCAGTTGCAGGGCTTCTTTGGACTTCTCGTACCAGTTTTCCATGACCATACTCTCCTTGTGCTACAAGATTGAACTGCATTGGAGATGTATGGTAACACGGAGATTATTCAGGAAATATCAGACAAGGTGGGATGGACGCAGGATGGATGCTTTGCTCTTCTGCCGCGGAGCGGCTTACTTGAATAAGGATTCGACGACAGTTAGCCCGGAGTCATTCTATATATAGTATATAGTGTCGTATACTACGCTCCATATTTGACAGGAATCTTTCGGTCAGAATATGAATTACTGATTTCGTGCTTTTGTAAACGTTGAACTTCCGTATCAATTGAAATTTCCTGAAGACTTCCCTCAAAGTTGTCTGGAGGCGAAACAATACGAATTTAGTTTTTTTTCTTGCAAGAAAATTCCTACCATGATAATATGACATGATGTTATGAGTTTTTCTTATTTCGCATTATCAACCCAAATCAAAAACTAATGAACAAAATCCTCGAAATGGACACTACGACAGATATGACTAATACTTTAAACCGAATCATCAATAACTACCGGAATAATGGTGGTAACGTCATTTCCCTACTTCAGGAAACCCAAGACGCTCTGGGTTACATTCCCCGTGAAGCGGTGGATTATTTTTCCGAGACTCTAGACATCGCGCCGAGCCGATTCTACGGCGTTGCAACTTTCTACTCGCAGTTTCGCCTGACCCCAACCGGCAAGAATAAAATTACGGCCTGCTGCGGTACAGCATGCCATGTTCGCGGTGCCGAAAGAATTTTGAACAACTTAAAGCGAGAACTGAAGCTTTCAGAAGAAGAGGACACCACGCAGGATCGAGAATTCACCGTTGAAAAAGTCGCCTGTCTGGGTTTCTGCAGTTTTGCCCCCGTCGTACTGATCAACGGCAAGGTATTTGGGAAAACGACCGCCGACCCCATCGTCAAAGAAATTAAAGCGATAAGGAAAAAATAGTGGAAAACGAAACCGTCATACGAGTCTGCATGGGACCTGCCGGAATCGCTGCAAACGGCAAACAAGTCCTCGAAGCGTTCCAGAATGCTCTTTCACATACTAAAGCACAGGTCGCGCTGAAAGAAAATTGTGCGTCCCATCAGGTGGGCTGCCTCGGGTTGTGCGCCCGCGACGTCCTTGTGGAAGTTCACCGGGCGGGGACGAAGATCGTGTACCAATACGTCAAGCCAGAAATGGTCCCGCGGATCGTCGAAGAACACATCGCCGGCGGGGTACCGGTCAAGGAATGGCTCGTTGACGGGGCCTATGATGCATTTTATAAAAAG
The DNA here is from genome assembly GCA_963845065.1 of Nitrospirota bacterium. GTDB lineage: Bacteria > Nitrospirota > UBA9217 > UBA9217 > UBA9217 > JAJYKN01. Next base: position 442,025 of record CAWJQQ010000009.1, on the reverse strand, counting down.
CAGATCAAGGTCGTGCTCTCGGATTGCGGCCGGATCGATCCCGAAGAAATAGAGGCATATCTTGCAATCGGCGGGTATGAGGCCGCACGTGACGTGCTCCAGACGTGGAAACCCGAAGAAGTTATCGAGGAAATAAAACAGTCAGGTCTGCGCGGACGCGGCGGGGCGGGGTTCCCTACAGGGCTTAAGTGGGAACTGGGGAGAAAAGCGCCCGGCACAACCAAGTACATCGTCTGCAACGCCGATGAGGGCGACCCAGGCGCGTTCATGGACCGGGCCGTCATCGAAGGCAATCCACACACCGTTATCGAAGGCATGATCATCGGCGCCTACGCACTTGGTGCAAACCACGGCTATGTTTATATCAGGGCCGAATATCCCCTTGCCGTTGAACGCTTAAAGCGCGCCTTAGCCCAGGCTACCGAGAGGGGCTATCTCGGTAGCAACATTTTCGGTTCCACTTTTCATTTTGAGATTAAGATCAAGCTCGGCGCGGGGGCCTTTGTCTGCGGCGAAGAAACAGCACTCATCGCGTCCATCGAAGGTCAGCGGGGCACGCCGCGTGCCAAACCGCCCTTTCCAGCTAATCGGGGGCTCTGGCAGTTGCCAACGATCATCAACAACGTTGAGACCCTAGCCAACATTCCTTACATCATCCGGCGCGGCTGGTTTTGGTATGCCTCGTATGGCACCGAGAAATCAAAGGGCACCAAGGTCTTCGCGCTCACCGGCAAGATCAAGAACCCCGGTCTCATCGAGGTGCCGATGGGCATCACGCTCGGGGAGATTATTGAGGAAATTGGCGGAGGCATCGAAAGCGGGAAACCCTTGAAGGCTGTTCAGACCGGCGGTCCCTCAGGAGGCTGCATACCCGCCAGCATGCTGGATCTGAGCGTGGATTACGAGTCCCTCGCAAAGGTCGGTTCCATCGTTGGCTCGGGCGGGATGATCGTTCTCGACGAGGACGACTGCATGGTGAGCATGGCGAAATATTTTACCCAGTTCACCCAGGCGGAGTCCTGCGGCAAGTGCGTTCCCTGCCGGGTCGGGACCAAAAGACTGCTGGAGACCCTCGAGCGAATCACTAGCGGCCACGGCAGGAGCAATGACCTAGAACGGCTCGAAAAGCTTTCTGCCGGCATAAAAACCACGGCGCTCTGCGGCCTCGGCCAGACCGCGCCCAATCCTATACTCAGCTCGATAAAATATTTCCGCGAGGAATTCGAAACCCATATCAGGGACAAGAAGTGTCCGGCAAAGGTCTGCAAGAACCTGCTCACTTATACCATCAATCAGGAGATGTGCAAGGCTTGTGGCACCTGTTTGCGAGCATGCCCCTCTGGTGCTATTACAGGTGCAAAAAAGGTTCCCCACAAGATCGATCAGAGTAAGTGCATCAAGTGCGGGTCATGTTTTGACGTTTGCAAGTTCAATTCAGTAGAAAGGGATTAACCATGCCCCGGATAACCATCAATAATCGAGAAATTACCGTACCGGACAATACGACGATCCTGGATGCGGCCAGAAAACACAATATTTACATACCGACGCTCTGCAACCATCCCAAGCTCACCCCTTCCGGCGGGTGCCGGCTCTGTATCGTTGAGGTCAAAGGTATCCCCCGCCCCGTGGCCTCCTGCACGACGCCCGTCACGGACGGCATGGAGGTTACTACGTCGACAACCCAGATCGAGGACATGCGAAAACTCGTCCTCGAACTGATCATCTCCGATCATCCCAACAACTGCATGGTTTGCGAGGCCACGGGCGACTGCGCCCTGCAAGAACTTGCATACACCTACAATGTGCAAGGCGTCGAATACCCCGGTGAAAGAAGGATCTATCGAAAGCGGGACGGCAACGCCTTCATTGAGCGCGACCTCGAAAAGTGCATCCTCTGCGGCAGGTGCGTAAAGGTGTGCAACGAGGTCCAGGGTGTGGAGGCGATCGATTTTGGCTATCGCGGTTTCAAGTCCAAGATCTGCACGAACTATGAAGAAGACCTCAACTGCGAATTCTGCGGCCAGTGCGTTTCCGTCTGTCCCACCGGTGCTCTGACCGGCAAGCAATGGGCGCGCAAGGGACGGTACCAGGAAGTTAAAAAAGTTGACACGGTCTGTGCCTACTGCGGGACAGGCTGCAATATAACTGCCCATGTGAAAGACAACGAGATCATCCGCATCACCTCGAAGCCGGACACATGGAACGAAGGCTGGCTCTGTGTCAAGGGCCGGTTCGGATATAAATTCGTCAACAGTGAGGACCGCCTGACGAAACCCCTCATCAAGCGAAATGGCGAATTCGAAGAAGCCACTTGGGATGAGGCGATTGCCTTTACCGCTGGGCGGCTCAGGTCTATCAAGGAAAAAAACGGCGCTGACGCCATCGGTGGCTTGTCCTCGGCCCGCTGTACGAACGAAGAAAACTACGCTTTCCAAAAACTCATACGCGCGGGGGTCGGCACCAACAACGTCGACCACTGCGCCCGTCTCTGACACTCTCCGACGGTGGCCGGGCTGGCCGCCATATACGGTTCCGGGGCAATGACCAATTCGATCCGCGAGATCGAAGGCATGGAGGTCATCTTCATCATCGGCTCCAACACCAAGGTGTCGCATCCCGTCATCGCGAATAGGATGATCAAGGCGTACCGCAAGGGTGCAAAGATCATCGTAGCTGATCCGCGCCAGGTCCCCATGGTGAAGTTTGCTGAGCTGCATCTCAAACTCCAGCCGGGCACCGATATCGCGCTTCTTAACGGGATTGCACAAGTGATCGTGAGCGAAGGGCTTCAGAATGATGATTTCATCCGCGATAAAACCGAAGGCTTCGAACAGTGGAAACAGTCGTTGAAGGAGTTCACGCCCGAGAAAGTTGAGCGGATTACAGGCGTGCCGAATGACCTCATCATCAAGGCGGCCAGGCTTTACGGCAAGTCCCGCCGCGCAGGACTGTTTTACACGATGGGCATCACCCAGCATATTTGCGGTACGGATAATGTGAAGGCCGTCGCGAACCTGGCAACGTTAACAGGTAACGTCGGGAGGGAATCCACCGGCGTCAATCCACTTCGAGGACAGAACAACGTCCAGGGCGCATCGGATGCTGCGTGCCTCCCGAACGTCTTTCCTGGATACCAGAAACTCGACTCGCCAGAAATCAGACAGAAATTCGAGCAGGCCTGGGGAGTTGCCCTATCGTCGAAGACAGGGCTCACTGCCACTGAAATGATGGATGCGGCAGTAAGCGGGAAGCTTAAAGCCCTGTACATCATGGGGGAGAACCCTATCATCACCGACGCCAACATGCACCACACGATCAAATCGCTCGATTCGCTCGATTTTCTCGTGGTCCAGGACATTTTCATGACCGAGACTGCCCAATTGGCAGATGTAGTCCTGCCCGCGACGTGCTCCTTTGAAAAGGACGGCACCTTTTCCAATACCGAGCGCAAGGTACAGCGCGTCAGGAAGGTCGTCAATCCGCCCGGGCTTGTGAAGGATGACTTGACCATTATCGCCACTCTTTCCGGTGCACTGGGCTATCCCATGGAGAATCTTACGCCCGAGAAAGTTTTAGAGGAGTTCGGCAAGCTCTGGCCGGCAATGGGAGGAATCACCTACGATAGGATCGAGAAGAACGGACTTGCCTGGCCCTGCCCCACAAAGGACCACCCAGGCACCGAATATCTGTACAAGGACGGGTTCGCCAAGGGGAAAGTGCCCTTCGCGGTCACTCCTTTCAGTCCTCCTGCAGAAGTCACTGATAAAAAATATCCCTTCCTCCTCACAACGGGAAGGAATCTTTTCCAGTACCATTCCGGCTCCATGACGCGGAGAGTTGGGGCTATCGAGCAACATGCAGGCGAGGCATACGTTGAAATCAATCCCGCTGACAGCGAAGAGCTCGGCATCCAGAACGGGGCTATGGTCATGGTGAGTTCACAACGGGGAGAAATCGAGATCAAGGCAATGGTAACGCGTCGCATTCCTCAAGGTGTCGTGTTCATACCCATGCACTATCGTGAAGCCGCAGCCAACGTGCTCACTAATGATGCGCTCGACCCAGTAGTAAAGATCCCCGAGTTCAAGGTCTGCGCCGTAAAAATTGAAGCGGTGAAAATACAAAACGAACTTTCCGCTGTTGCATCGAAAGCCTGATGCCAACAAGCAGGAAGCGATCATCGCTCTGAATGCCCAGAAAAAAAAGGAGCCGGGAACGATTTCAGTTCCCGGCTCCTTTCGTTTTCACAGGCGTCGAGTCTATTCATCTTTGTCGAAGCTGGGGTTCGCGGATTTACTATTCTCCTGCAGATACTGTTGGCTGAAGGCGGGGATGATTCCGGGCTCACCGTTTTGTGGATGGATCATAAAACGATAAGAAACGAGTTGACCATAGCTGTCCATCATGTGATTCCAGCCTTTTTTGAACAGTGTACAACCATTATTGAAACAGACCCAAAGATAGGGTGATTCCCAATCCAGGTAGCGTGAGTCCATTTGCTCCATTTCCGTCTTGCAATGTGGACAGGTCGGAGCCACGGTAACCTTCCAGTTTGTCGTATCCATCATAACAACCTCCCAAAAACATCAATGACGTAATTTCATATTATACGTCACTACCTACCCGTTTTGCAACAGGAAATCAGGTTCAGGTACTTAGCTAGTCAATCATATTGGTTTAAGCAGAATAATCTGAAGAAGGAATCTCCTCCATGCCAATTAAGATGAAACAATCAATCTCAAAACGTTCAAATCCTTTCTTAATATTCTTCGACTTCTATGTTATAATTTAACGTATGGTAAATTATATCTCTACGCGCTATATTATTGAGTATAATAAAGAAATATATGGTGCCCCATGATATTCAGAGTGTTGCATAAAGATGAGCTTGAAGCAGCATTTAACCAGATAGTACTCGAAAATACCACTGTTGGGCCAATCGAATCAGGGACTGACCGGAACGGCCACACCCTTTTTGCCTTCGAACAGGTTACTGATTTCGAAAAGCTCCGTCTTGATTATACTATGACGAAACTGCCAGCAAAACGGTATTTTCTCCCCTACCGGGAAGACCTCGCTTCATTCACGTTTGAAGGAGACGACTGGCAAAAGCACATCAGTTACAACAGTGACGGGCCTTATGTTTTTTTCGGTCTCCATGCCTGCGACATCAATGCACTTAACAAACTTGACAAGGTCCTCATGGGCAGCATTTATCCCATGCCTTACTATGCCGCCAAACGAAATAACATACTCATCATTGGCATCGACTGCCTACCTCAGCCGTTCTGTTTCTGTCGTTCCGTGGGGGCCGACAGCGTGACTCATGGCTTTGACTTGTTCCTCACCGATATAGGTGACCGCTATTTCGTGGAGATCCTAACAGCAACGGCATATAACTTTCTAAAAACTGTAAAGACCTTTGAACCGGAAGAACAAGACCATGTCCTATATATGAAGGCGGTCGCGGAGAGGAATAAGCTGTTTACGGCCCATGTTGATACCTCCGACCTTGCCAAGATACTTGATATGGAGTTTCAATCACCGGTTTGGAAACAATGGGGAGACAAATGCCTTGCCTGCGGAACCTGCGCAAACGTTTGTCCGACCTGTTACTGTTATGGAGTCGAAGAAACTGTTAATGTCAATCTCAAAGCGGCCCAAAAGAAAAAAATGCTCTATTCCTGCAACCTCATCGATTTCGCTGAGGTCGCCGGTGGCCACAATTTTCGGACCGACCGATCAACTCGGCTCAAATATCGGTACTACCATAAGCATCGCGGGTTTGTAGAAGCCTTTGAGGAATCGCTCTGTGTGGGCTGCGGACGGTGCGGTGAGGCTTGCTTGGCCGGCATCACGGTCCCTGAAGTCATTGCCAGTGTACGAGGAGAGGATAAATAAAATGGATCATCGACGTCCGTTCCATGAAGTGATCCCTGCCCGGAGATGGCAACGCAAGACTGACCTAGGCAGCTTTGAATATACTTACAAGGCCGAAATAACAAGTATCTACCGGCTTACTGACCTCGAGAACCTATATCGGATACGAATCATAGACAACGAAGACCGTAAGCACTTTACCTTCCGGCCTGGCCAGTTTATCATGCTAGAATCACCTGGCGTAGGAGAAGCCCCTTTTTCGATATCCTCTTCACCGAGCAATCACGAGGATATCGAGCTCTGCATCCGCACCGCAGGTAATCTCACCAGGTTTCTCGCCCGCGCCGAACGCGGCATGCATATAGGCATTCGCGGCCCCTTCGGTACAAGCTTCCCGATGGAACAGATGCACGGCGGTCATGTCCTGCTCATTGCCGGAGGCTTGGGCCTCGCCCCTCTCCGTGCTCCTATCGCGCATGTACAGGAACACCGGAGCAAGTTCGAACTCGTCGACATCGTTTACGGCACGAAAGACCCGTCCCGGCTCCTGTTTAAGTATCAGTACGACATATGGAAAAAGGACGACATCAATCTCCACATTATCATGGAGGAAGCTGATCCGAACTGGACCGGCCCTGTTGGCCTCATCACAAAAGTACTGAAAGAAATCATCGAGAGCCGAGATGACTCTTTCATCGACAACACCTTCGCCGTAGTATGCGGCCCACCGGTCATGTTCAAATTCGTCTGCGCCATGCTTTCCGAAGATGGTATGCCCATGCAGAAAATGTTTGTATCGCTCGAACGCCGCATGCATTGTGGCATGGGTAAATGCTGTCGATGCAATGTCGGCTCCACATATACATGTCTTAAAGGACCAGTCTTTGACTATTGGACCGTGATGAACTTGAAAGAGGCAATCTGATGGAAAAAAAGAAATCAATGACAAGGACGTTTCTTGGCGTTCCCGTGCAGCGGCCGAGAGTCGCATTCTTTGAAATGTCTTCCTGCGAAGGATGCCAACTCCAAATTGTAAATAATGAGGCCTCGCTCCTGGATTTCCTGTCCCTTGTAGAAGTTGTCAATTTTCGGGAAGCTATGACTGAAATGCATGATAATTACAACATCGCTTTTGTAGAAGGGAGTGTGACCCGCACCGACGAGGTAGAACGACTCAAGAAGATCCGGAGCACTGCCACAGTACTCGTAGCGTTCGGTTCCTGTGCCTGCTTCGGAGGCGTGAACCAGCTCAAGAACAGGTTCAAAGACCCAGCGTGGGTGAAAAAACAGGTTTACGGAAATAATGCAATCGAAACGAACAATGAAGCTAAACCGCTAGAAGCTTTTGTGTCCGTAGATCTCAGAATTTTCGGATGTCCCGTAAAAAAAGAAGAGGTAGAAAAAATTGTCACGTGCATTGTATTGGGCAAATCCATTGTACACCCTAAGTATCCAGTCTGCATGGAATGCAAAGCCAATGAAAACACTTGTCTCTTTGATCTCGGCGAACCTTGCCTGGGTCCGATAACGCGCGGTGGCTGTGACTCATGGTGCCCAAACAATCGGTTCGGCTGTTGGGGATGCCGAGGGCCCTCTGAGGACGCTAATATTGAGCAGATGATTAATATATTGAAAATTAATGGTTTTTCGAATGATACTATTCTCGACCGCCTGGAGTGCTTTGGAGGATTCGCGCTTCAATCGGAAGCGTTCAGGAGAGATATCCTTTCACATGCACCATGACATGACACGATGACATGGACTGAATCCGACGGATAATTTTATAACTTTCTCTTCGTATTCTTGACAGCTAGTTTTTTTTATGAGGCTTACATTATAATGAAATCAACCCGTACGATCGATATTCACCACATAACCCGGGTCGAAGGTCATGGCAACATTAAGATAAAAATTCGGGATGGTAATCTTGAGGAAGCACGCTGGGAAATCGTAGAAACTCCCCGGTTCTTCGAGGCAATGCTTGTTGGAAAGTCCTGGGAGAATGCTCCCTGGATCAGCGGCAGAATTTGTGGCATCTGTTCCATAGGCCATACGCTGGCAAGTATACGTGCAGTAGAAAATGCCTTTGCTTTCATACCGACGGAGCAAACGAATAAACTGCGTCTCCTGCTTAAGCATATGGAGACGCTTCAGAGCCATATGCTTCATCTGTACTTCCTGGCGGCCCCCGATTTTTTAAATACAGGCAGCGTTTTCCCGCTGATCGGTTCTCATCCCGATGTGGTACAGAGGGCTGCACGAATGAAGCAAGTGGCAAATGACGTCTGCGACTGCATAGGCGGGCGGCGAATGCATCCCACACGAACGGTCGTGGGCGGGTTCACCATGCTTCCTGATAAAAAGGACCTCATACAATTTAGAACCCGGCTGAAAGATATGGGAGAAGATCTGTTGCAAACCGTAGAATTATTCCGGACATTCGCAATACCCGACTTCATTCGAGAAACCGAGTTTGTTTCGCTGAAAGCTGAAGGAAATTATCCTTTCATAGGAGGGGATTTGATTTCCACGGATGGCGTTACCCGGAAAGAACATGAATACCGGCTAATGACCAATGAATTCCTGGTGGAACAGTCGACGTCAAAATGGAGCCGGTTATCGCGCGAGTCATTTGCTGTGGGAGCACTAGCCCGGGTCAACAATAATTTCAAGTTCCTTAATCCTGCTGCGCAGGAAGTTGCCGTAAGCTTCGGCCTCCAGCCGGTGACCCACAACCCCTACATGAATAATATTGCTCAGCTGGTGGAATGCGTGCACGTGGTCAAGGAGTCCATTGCCCTCATCGATGAACTTACAGGCTTAACGTGGCGAGAACCGCGTAGTCAGTTTGCACCGAAGAGCGGAATTGGGGTTGGCGCTGTTGAAGTGCCACGGGGAATCCTCTATCACTGTTATGAGTTCGATGGCGGTGGTAAAATTGTGTCCGCTGACTGTGTTATCCCAACGAGCCAAAACCATGCCAACATTCAACAAGATCTCATCGCTCTTGTTAATCAATACGCTTCACAAGGGATCGATGATCAGAAAATTGAGCTCCTCGCGCAGATGTTAGTCCGGTCCTACGATCCCTGTATTTCCTGCTCTGTACATTAAAATCCAGATTAACGTACTCCCGCCGCTAAAAGCACAGCGATTCCGCAACAACGTTGAAAAACTCAAGCAGTACGGGATAATACCTTATGATTTCGCTTGCGGCATATTCGGAAAGGTTTTTTAAGAAGGCTTTGAGGAGGCGGGTTGTCCTAAGACATCATTTTCCCCTCGAAGAGTGAATAGGCCTGTAATGCCAAGTTTGCTGCTCTTAGTCAAGCAAGAGAAAAGCGGCACGGTTGCATTCATTTATGGCAACAGACTGGAGGGAAAAACCCAGTCAATCGCCGCAAAATATTTCTCAAAGATCAATAGTTTTCGCGCCATAACTCAAAATAGCTTTTCGGATGCAGACATGCGGGACACTGTCCCGGAGCCTCGGGGCCTTCGTGGTGATAACCGCAGTTGCGGCAAATCCAAGTCGTCGAAGAATCTTTTTTGAATACTTTACCCTTCTCGATATTCTCCAGTAGTTTAAGGTACCGCTTCTCATGTTCGACTTCGACCCTCGTAATTTGCCGGAATGCGGCAGCTACTGCCAAGAATCCCTCTTCCTCGGCAATTTTCCCAGAACCGGGATACAAGGACGTCCATTCTTCATGCTCGCCCGCAGCCGCAGATATTAGGTTCTGTGCCGTTGTGCCGATGACGCCTGCCGGAAATGCGGCCGTAAACTCTACCATGCCGCCTTCGAGGAATGTGAAGAACCGCTTGGCATGTTCCTTCTCGTTCTCTGCGGTTTCAAGAAAAATCGAGGCGATTTGTTCATACCCTTCCTTTTTCGCTGCACTTGCAAAAAAGGTATAGCGGTTCCGAGCCTGCGATTCACCCGCAAAGGCAGCGAGAAGCTTCTTTTCCGTTTTCGTCCCCTTAAGTTTCATTTCAACCTCCCTGTTTTTTTGGCCTATAAATCGATCACCCAGAATAACCACAGCCATATTCAATGCAGACCTAGCGCATTCTTCTCGCCATCTCAAACCGGGCAACTATAATATCAAACCGTGCGAGCAGGCAGTAGCTGAACCGCTCTTTCAATTTTTGGAACGCAGATCGTGTCTGCCAATCCTCGATCCGAATGGATATAGAATGTTTAATATCATCTTCGAAGTCGGAGCGAGCCTTCTCCGCGACCGCCGGGTCGGTTATGATTGCTACAAGTTCGTAATTGATCCTCCCGCTCCGGACGTCGAGGTTGGCAGACCCTGCGATCACGGTATCATCGGCAATCGCGAGCTTCGCATGCATCATGGAGGGAGTATATTCCCAGACCTCAACTCCTGCTCGAAGTAGCCTGCCATAAAGACCGTGTGCAGCCCATCGGGTGATTGGCAAATCCGTATGGAGAGGGGTCATGAGACGCACGCGCACTCCGCGCCGGACCGCTCGCTTGAGCGCCCGCATCATCCCGCCGTGAGGGTAAAAATACCCCATGGCAAGGTCAATAGAGTGTTTCGCGTTATGGATCACCTGGCGATAGGCCTTGCGCACTGGTCGCATCATGTTCTCCGGCCCGCTCTCCAGAAATCGCACCATGTCGGTGTCCTTTGTCATTTTACGGTCTCTCCTCAGCCTGTAGAACAATCTTACAAGCGTGGTATCGGCCATGCCCCACATGCGGAAAAAAGAGCGTCGCAGCCGAGCAACCTCGGGTCCGATTATCTCGAGCGCGTTGTCCCTCCACGGACGCTCGTTGTTCGCACCGCGGAAGTACTCATCGGAAATATTGAGCCCGCCGAGATATGCAATGTCGTCGTCTATTAAAAGCAGTTTTCTATGGTTCCGGAACGGAAAGAGCCCCTTTGAAAGCGGGTGAAACCAGCGGACTTTACCGCCCGCAAGGCGGAGCCCTTTCCAGAATGAGTCAGGCAAGTTCCAGGATCCCCAGGAGTCTATCAAGACTCTGACCCGAACACCCCTCCTGGCCGCGTTGATGAGATGATCGCGGAATACCCGACCCGTCTCGTTGTCGGAGACGATGTACATCTCGAGAGCGATGAATTTGGACGCACGATCTATGGCTGTAAACATCGCGGGAAAAGCTTCAATACCGTTTTTCAGCAGGCGAACGACAGTCATAGAAATTTAAACCTGAATCCAGCATCGGAAAAGAGACACGAATTATCCGAACATCTTTGTTTATAGTATTTTTCGACGCAGGCTTGTTACGAATAAACCTTATTTTAAATTAGGTTTTTTGGTTAAACCAACTTCTGAAAAATTATTTTTATGATTCGGTCGATTTAAAATACCAAATGCAATATCTCGCAGGATTCAAGTTAAAATATAGTAAGTGAGCACTGCGCTGCAGTTATGGTTGATGTCTTATGACTATTTGAATCTTTCTTATTCATCAAGCACAGGCCTTATACGTTTTCAAACGTATAGTCTACCTTCATTTTCATATCTTTTCTAAGCGTGTGGTAGACGGAACAGTATTTTTCGTGAGACAAAGAAATAGCCCGCTCCAGTTTTTTGGCCGTGAGCCCGCTGCCAGATACGGCAATGATCAGCTCCATGGCAGTATAATACTGGGGAGGCGTAGGATTGCGTTCGCCAACAATGTCCATCTTGTACGATTTTATTTCGCACTTCATTTTTTTCAAGAATGACACCATGTCGATCGCCATACACCCAGCAACGCTTAACAAGAGCGTTTCGGTCGGCGAGCAGCCCCACTGTTGCTCCGCATCGAACTCAACTTCATATCCGCGGTTCGTGCGGCCCACAAATATCAGATCCTTGTCCCAGGTAAGGGTCGCTTTGTTCACCTGCGAAACTTTGGATTTGTAAACATCGAGTGATCCGTCTAATTCGTTGATTTCCAGCTCTTCCGACATGATACTCTCCTTTGATACAGATTATCAAGGATAGGAAGCCCAAGTCAAAAAACGAATCTCGCACTCTGGCCTTTTTGCCGTATCCCCTTGATTTTTCACCGTTCTTTGAACTTTTCTTCCAGATACTCCTTTGCTTCTTCCACTTTTCCAATCTCCACTTTGAGAACATAGGTCTTTATCGCGGCAGGTTCAAGCCCCATAGAAAATGAATCAAAAGTGGCCCGGATTCCCCGGGAACCGAGATAGCCTACCAGATCCAGCATGACCGTGTCGTCGTACCCCATGCCGGTATCGACGCGAAACAGATCAACATAGTCGACATCATCAGGAACGGCTCCCTCCGGAGTCCCCTGTTTCCAGACATCGCCGTATTCCCATTCTTCGTCGTTGCTATTTTCATCACGCTGTTTCATATCTGCAATTACTTGAATATTAATTGAGAGATCAGACTCTGTCAAATAAAAAATCCTAATCGGTATGAAGCCTGAATGATATTGACAGTCTCTATGCCATTGTTTAAAATTATGCATCATGATGGAAACCATATTTTTCCTCCTCGGGATAGGCTTTAGCTTCCTCGTCTACTTCATCTCGATCAGACCCCTCGACCAGCCACCTGCACGAAAATTCCTCTTCTTTGTCCTAACGTTCATCGGCATAACAGGTACGCTTTTTCTCTTCGGAGTTTTATCTGCCCATTTTTTAAGAAAACTCGGAATTCTCTCATAAGTCGATTAAAGAATCAGGGCAAAGTTCCGAAAAGTATATATAGTAAGTAACTCAATAACGAACCGAACGCGTACCACTTGGGTAATATTCACTTGACGACTTTAGTACTTCCTTTTATAGTTATTTAGTCATGCCATGCTTCAAGCGATTCACAAGTGATTAACAACCTGAAATTTCAGCCGATATCCGTATCTTCCAATGCGCTATGTCCTGATTTATCAGTGTTTTTGCGGTAGAAGCAGAAGTTCCCACAGCTGCACGTATTGGACTATGGTGGACCACCACATGTTTTAGAATTCTGGTGTTTGATCAATGCAGAGCCCAATCTGCCGATGTTTTAAATAAAATCCTTGAGAGAGATTTGCACAAGGCCAGATAGCAGACAATTACTATCGTGAAGGAGGAAACTATGCATAGACGCTTGTTGTACTTGTTTCTGACAGCCGGGATTATGGCGGCTTTCTCTGGCTGCAACGATACGAACTCCGAACAGGCATGTCTTCATGAAGTGACGATGAACCTCGATAGCGGCAATTATAACGCCGTGATCGCGTCGTCATGCGCCAATGACATGGATAAAGGCGCGGCCTATTTCGGCTTGTCTGGTTTCGACGTAACAAACGTAATTAACGCCTTAAGCAAAACCGGCTCTATCAGCAGCTCAACGGCCACACAAAGCGATCTTTCTGTTTATCTGACATCCCTTGTGACCAACGCAACTTCGTCTTCCCTCACGTATATGGATGATGCTGTAAGCGCATATAGTAACGTCACCACGACATCTACGACGGGTAACTACACTTATACTAATTATCAGGACGCACAATTTTATATCAGCCTTGTTGATGCCGTAAAGAGCCTATCACTCATTCAGATCGTCATACCCGGCCTCCTTAATTCGAATGGCACGTTGAATACCACCTGTGACGCTAATGATAACGGCGTACCAGATGAGGCAGACGCCACAGCATGTGCGCTCATAGCTGCGTCAAATATCAGCACCGGGACGACATTATCCTGCTCCGGCGCGACATATTCACCGGCTGCTCCCGTTCTCCTGTATCTGAACGATACCCTGGGCTCAGTCGTGACAGGGACTTACAGCGGCTTGACCATCACGATAACACAGGTGGCCGGCGGTAACATTTCCGGCTGCAGCCCGCAGGATCCGACGTCCTATAAAAAACTCCTCTATCAAGATCCAACAACCGGCAAGTGGTGGGTAGCTACAACGACCAGTGAAACGTGTACGGACGCCAGCAACGGCGATACGTGGCCTTGCCCCATTGTGCAAGACAGTCAGCCCCTTGACCTCGTTTCCGCCGTCAATCAATCCCTGGACGGTTCGGTCAGTTCCTTGAACTCATCACTCACCACTTCAGCTACCAGCACATCAACTTCAGATGTTCAAACAGCCATTCAGGATATTCAAGGCCAGGCGTGCTGCAGCTGTACAACATCGCCGTGCGCTCCGTGCACGACATCGTGCACGTCGCAGGATATAGCAAACTATATTCAAACGAATTTATAGTAATGACGGAAGGAGGCATGAATATGTTGGTCGAAAAAATTAAGCTACACTGGCTCTTGTGGGGTGCATTATTGATCGTAATGCCAGCCAGTGCATTTGCAAATCCTTCCATTCTCGAATATCCCTATATTTATAAGTCTACTAGAGCAATGGGCATGGGCAACGCCTACACTGCAGTCGGAGGCCGAGTAGACACGCTGTTTTATAACCCGGCTGGATTGATCAACATTCCCCAGGACAAGGGTTGGGAGGTGAATTTACTTAATCTCAGCGTCGAATACGGGAAAAATACCCTGCATTTTGTAAGGGACATGCAGGATGCTCTTAAAGAGCCTAGCGGCACTGACAGCTCGGGAAACGATGAACAGTTGCAGGCAGTTGATGACGTACTTGCGAAATATCGTGGAGAAAACCTGCATCTTCGGGCTGCGGACTTTACGTCGATCGGCCATAGTTATGATCGGTGGGCTTTCGGCGTCGGCGGGATCGGGAGCGGCACGCTGGATGCAGTGTCCCACCAGGGCTTCGGGTCAGACGGTTTGCTGGAAGTGAATGCAAACGCGATCTATGGCGGCATTGGCGGCGTCAGCTACGGTCTAACGGACAACCTCTTTGCCGGAATCTCGGTAAAGTCCCTTCATCGTGATACGCTGAACCATGATTTTACAGCAAGGGAAATAGTCGACAACGAGAACAACCTGAGCGACTATATACAGAGATCACTTCAAAAAAGTGGCGAGGCAACTGGCTTTGACTTCGGTCTAATCTGGAAATTCGCTCCTGCTTCCGTGCTCAAACCGTCATTCGGCGCTTCCATCTTGAACATCGGGGGTCTCGATTTCGGCCCCGCTGGCACTATACCTCAATCCGTCAACGTTGGTTTGGCCATCAATCCTTCCATCTCATGGTCCCGGAATCTGACCGTTGCCGCTGATTACATCGACGCACTTGACAACTTCAAGCAAGACAAGGATATGGCCAAAAGATTTCGCTATGGAGCCGAGCTTCAGCTCTTCGATATTTTACCTGCTGAAATTGCCCTTCGTGCGGGCATGTACAACAACTCCCCGACCCTTGGTTTTGACCTCAGGTTGCTTATCTTCACGCTCTCCTATGCCATGTACACTGAAGAGCTCGGAGCTTATGTCGGTCAGGAGAAGGACCAGCGTCAACTCATAACCCTGGATATCGGCTGGTAATTAAATATTGTCATCAGAAAAAAGAGGCGTGCTCCAAAGAGCACGCCTCTTTTATTTTTTCAGATCTATCTCCGAAAGCGCATCGCACAGCATCGCGGACGTCAGGTCGGTAGGGTTGCTAACAGAAAAATAGAAAATACATAGGAAAAGGCTTATCGACAATATATTATTGCCTTTTGTAAGCGGGATTCCACCGTATTCCAGTTCATTCCTTGCATGCTTGGAGCAAAAAATATTCGGGTTCGGCGAGTGCTACTGCACTCGTGGAGGAACTGGCTCCATAAATATAGAAACATAGAAAAGGACTCCAGACCGTGGTGTCAAGGCTTATCGAACTCCTGAATGACAATAACCGTTCCTATAACCATAGTTTGTACTTTAGTATAATAAAGAGTATGGCAAAAAATCGTATCCCTATAAATTGAAATAATCGCTATATAATATCTAGATTGCCAATCCAGGCATATATTTGCAACAAAATGTGGTAATTCCCTTGCTTCGGACTCAGATAACATACAGTTTGGTATACTTGGTTAGGTCTGATTATACCAAGGAGGTAAGGAACGATGCACGGTCTCAAGAAGTTGAGGGAGACATTCTTGGTGCTCACTATATCCGCTTTTATGCTGGCTGCCTGTGGACCCAGTGGGGGTATAATTAATAGCAATAGCAGTAGCAGCTCGTCCGGCAATTCGTCCGGTGGTCCGTCCACATTTACCGTAACCTATAACGGCAATGGTAACACCGGCGGCAGCGTCCCGATTGACTCAACCAATTACGCACAGGGGCAGACCGTAACAGTGCTTGGCAATACGGGCAACCTCGTCAAAACTAGCTTCTCCTTCTCGGGCTGGAACACGCAGCCTGATGGATCCGGGACGACCTATTCGCCGACGCAGACCTTCATAATGGGTGCGGCAAATGTCACCTTGTACGCGATGTGGACCACTAACGTGAGGTATGCCTACGTGGCAAACTACGCAAGCATCAACGTATCGCAGTACACGATCGGCGCGAATGGGACGCTCACACCAATGACCCCAGCCACGGTCTTAGCAGGGTCGCAGCCTACCTCCGTTACTGTATCTCCCTCGGGCAAATACGCCTACGTAGCGAACGGCGGCGGCAACGTCTCGCAGTACACGATCGGCACGAATGGAGAGCTCACACCCATGGCCCCAGCCACAGTTTTAGCGGGGACACAGCCCACCTCCGTCACGATAGCTCCCTCGGGCAATTATGCCTACGTGGCGAACAATGGCGGCAACGTCTCGCAGTACACGATCGGCGCGAATGGGGCGCTCACGCCCATGGCCCCAGCCTCGGTCTTAGCGGGGATACTGCCCGCCTCCGTCGCGGTAGCTCCATCAGGCAAATACGCCTATGTAGCGAACAACGGCGGCAACGTCTCGCAGTACACGATCGGCGCGAATGGGGCGCTCACGCCCATGGCCCCAGCCACAGTTTTAGCAGGGACGCAGCCCACCTCCGTTACGGTCGCCCCGTTAGGCAATTTTGCTTATGTGGCTAACAACGGCGGGAACGTCTCGCAGTACACGATTGGCGCGAATGGGGCGCTCACGCCCATGGCCCCAGCCTCGGTCTTAGCGGGGACACAGCCCACCTCCGTCACGATCACCCCGGCGGGCAATTATGCCTATGTAGCGAACAACGGCGGCAACGTCTCGCAGTACACGATTGGCGCAAATGGGGCGCTCACGCCCATGGCCCCAGCCTCGGTCTTAGCGGGGACACAGCCCACCTCCGTCACGATCACCCCGGCGGGCAATTATGCCTATGTAGCGAACAACGGCGGCAACGTCTCGCAGTACACGATCGGCGCGAATGGGGCGCTCACACCAATGACCCCAGCCACAGTCTTAGCGGGGTCGCAGCCCTCCTCCATCATTACCGCACCTTAAACAGCTATCAATAGACTAAGGTCTGGACTATGCCGCTCGTTCCAGGAACCCTGACAATCACGAGGCGAGAGAGGTCGAATAACCTTCCTCCCCGGGCATTTCTTCGAGTGAAGCCGAAATTTCCCGCAACGCTTCGACCCAGTGCAAAAGGCTGCCCACTAGGAAAATCTCGCGGTAGCCCCCGTCCCGGTAGTACTCCGCCATAGTTACTGCCATGCAGGTCGAGGCTTCGCGGACCGCCTCCACCATGTTCAAGGTGAAGGGCAAAGCTTTAACGGCACGTTTGATATATGAAACTATTTTCCTTTTATCACAATTCTCCGCTAAAAAACTTCTCTGGCAACCGCATACTGATTCCGGTATAATAGTGTTCAATTGCAGCCGGAGGGCACGGAAGCATTGCGTATCGTTAAACGATGGTTTCTGAATCATGCCGTATGAGCATATCTACCTTCTTTAGCTCCGTAGTGGGCATGTATGTGACCCAGTCGTTCGTTCATTCGCTCATTGCATCCATCATCACGGGTCAGGCAATCAACGCCTGGCAGATTGATGACCCTGTGGTACGGCAGCGGTTCCGTTTCCTGGTTCTTCTTTTTCCTATTTTCTCATATCCGTTTTATCAGGTGCTCAACCCCGACAGGGGTTCACCAATTTTCCGTCTTAACGTTCTCTTCGACAGCAGCAGGTGGCTGAATATGGATCTTTGGGGCGTCGTCCCCGTCAATTTCCTGTTCCTGCTCCTACTAGCAATCGTTTCCCTCGTTTTTCTGTTTCAGGAAATGATTCCCATTCTCAGACATTCGCTAGAATCGCGGACCGCGACACACGAGGGTACACATCGAGATACGGATTCTTTTATCCAAAAAGCATCCAAGACTCTCGCGATTGAGACGCCTGAGGCTATTATAGTTGATGACGACGAACTCATCATCTTCTCTACGCCAGGCAAAAATTCCGTCATCGTCTGGTCCACGGGCCTTAGCGAGGCGCTCACGCCGGACCAGATGCAGGCGGCCCTCGCCCACGAACTCGCCCATATCTCGCGGAGCCGGCGTCCGATACTCCTCGCCGTTTTTCTTCTCAGAATGATCATGTTTTTCAATCCCGTGTCACTGGTGGAATTCAGACGTGCTATCCGAAATGAAGAAAAAATATGCGACGACATCGCCGTCTCGTTAACGCATCGCCCGGACGCATTGGTACAAGCGCTGAAGAAATTTTATGCCGTCTGCGAAACGCCTGTGCCCGATGCCCAGCAGAAACCATGGTTTACCCCCGTACGCCTTGAAGAGCACAGTTACAACATGCAGCTCGATACCAGGATTACGAGACTCGAACAGGATGCCGTGCGCAAGGCTGGCGGCAGTTGGTTTCTCATGCTTAGTTTGTTACTGATCATTGCTTGCGTAAATTATTTTGTCGTATGAACAGGAGGCGAATACAGTGCGAACCACAGCGCATGGTTTCCTAATATTTCTGCTGGCTATTGCGATAATGGTCGTCGTTTTAATGGCTTTGAACTGGCTGCCTTTGGTGATGCAGCAGGATACGATGAGAAAGTACGACAGCATTCAAGAAGTGCAGTCGAAATTGAATATCAACGACCTGTACGTTCCATCATATTTCCCCCAAAGCATAACCTGGCCGCCTTCTGAAATATTGGCACAGGCCAAACCGTATTATGCGGTACTCATGGTATTCAATCAGGCGGGTATGCATGACGTTGCGCTCGTTGTAACGCAAGCCGCTTCTGCCTCCTTTTCCGGAAATGAGATCATAAAATTCGCTCAAATCAAAGAAGCTGTCCCCTATCAGTTAAAATCCAGGAATGCGCTCCTCGAGGTTGGCATCTGCAAAAAAGATGAGCCCTGCAGCAGACTCTCCTGGGTTGAGAATAAATATTGGATCACGCTTACCATGAAATCCCTTCCCTTTGAGCTGATCAGGATCGCCGAAAGTATGCTTCATTAATTTCAATTTCGCGCAAACTTCTTCTCTGCGCCCCATTCGCCCTGCAGCAATATTCTCGCCCCCCCAACTAGGCCGCTACTCTAAAGCAGGAGAATCAATTATCGCGTAGCTGCGCGTTCTTCGTCGTTATATTGGCCATGACATGATGAGCAGATCATCGTCTTTTGCTTGTCGAAATCATTTCTCGTCCTACCTCGGAAAACGCATCCCCTTCCCGCCGTTTGCATGATGCAATTTTGTTTTTTATAATCTGTTGGCACCCTTGTACAAAATAGATTTTATCTTGGAACGCATCTTTATGCTATGGGGAGCAGATCTCAAACCGCGAGCATTCCACAATATAATAAAAGCGGCACTGCAAACGGCTTCTGTCGGAAAACAACCGTAGACACCTACGGATTCTCGCATGTTGGACAGCATATAGAGCTGATTCGGAGCCTGTTTTCAATCAAAATTTCGTTATCTTTATAAATCAACGACTTATCTCGTTAAACATAGGCATTTAAAGCTTATTTTGGACAGCGATGAGTTGTTGGCTATTATTCTCTCGCGATTAAGACAATTATCCTACGAGAATACGAACTTGGTCCAATTTACAACAAAAGTAATCCTTGGTATACATAAAGTAAATCAATGAAGGGAGGTGAGCATTATGCTTACCTACAAAGGAGGGCACGCGGTAGGAAAGGGTACATACTGGGATTTAGTTAGCGGTCGGAGGGTTGACGTGTTCAATGACGCAGTACTCGCAGGAACAGGAGATGCAACATACATCAAGATGTCGTCGGCTGTTATGTTGGCTTTGGGTCCTGTCATAGGACTGCTTTACGCCGTACTGATGCCGTTCATGGGAATTGCAATAGTTGCAGTTCTTGGAGGTCGCAGCTTTATTGACGGTTTATACTCTGTGGCGGCAAAGAGCATCTCTTTTGGCTGGCGGCCTGTGAACGCATACCTGTCCGGGAAAAAGAAAAAGAGTGAAACAAAATAGTCTTCCCGGATGGACGGCGCCTAGCAAGGGTGCCCTTTCTTCTTTACATTTATTCCCTTTAGAAATCATGAGCTTGTGGTACATTCAACCCCAAGCAAAGAAAGGAGACATTATTATGTATACACTGGTAGATTTCATCACCGACATCAAAGGCGTAGAATATATTCTGTCCCTTCTTGCTATAGGTGCATTTCTCATTTTCTGGGAGGTTTTGAAACCCAGGCCTTTCAGGACCTTGGTCAACACCGGGAAGGAAGATCTTGAATATATACATCAAAAAGGGTATGGAGAGGTCATGAGGAGCATTGGCAAGATAGCGTCGGCCCCCTTCATCGGCCTGACCTACATTGTGGTTATGCCCATAGCATTTGCAGCAGCGATCGTAATCGGTGGGACTAATTTGATGTTAAAGGGCGTAAGCGGCATTTTAGGAAAGAGTATGTCTTTTAATTGGAGACCCATGGAGGCGTACTTTACCGGCAAAAAAAATAAATAGAAAATGGGGGGATGCAAAGCAATATTTGTAAGATGTATGTTATAATACTTTATGCTTAGTAAAAATAACGGTACAATTAGAACTTCTTACTATCCTATTTGTTTCGGATATTTGATAAAGTAAAGTCGAAACCATGATAACCGAACAAAAGAGGGAAAAAGGGGGTGAATAATATGTTTACCAACAAAGGTGGGCGTAAGGTGGGCAAAGGTACATACTGGGATTTACGCAAAGGACATCGTGTAGATATCGCTCATGAAGGCATACTTCCAGGCGACGAGTCATCTAATTATGTCAGAATGCCGGTAGGTGCCATGCTGTTGTTAGGGCCGATCATCGGACTTCTTTACGCAATACTCATGCCGTTTATCGGTGTAGCAACTCTTGTAACCTTGGCAGGGCGTAAGGTTTTTGCAGGTCTTTACAACATGGCGGCAAAAACGATCTCCTTCGGATGGAGGCCGACGATCGCCTATCTTACGGGTAAGAAAAAAAAGAAACAGGGTACAAAATAGCCGTTTCGTCGCGAAAGGTAGGGACCAATTAATAGCGGTAACAACGGGAAGACAATAACATAATACAATGAGAGGAGGCAATCCTATGTATACTCTTGTAGATTTCATCACCCACATCAAAGGCGTAGAATATATTTTTTCAATTCTTGCTATCGGTGTGTTCCTCATTTTCTGGGAGGTCTTGAAGCCCAAGCCTTTCAGGACCGTGGTCAACACCGGTAAAGACGACCTCAGCTATATCGAACAGGCGGGAGGGTTCAAGGCCATCCTGAAGGCCGTCGGCAAGATAGCTGCCGCACCGTTCATCGGTTTGGCGTACATTATCATGCTGCCGTTTGGATTCTTTGCAGCGCTGGCAGTCGCCGCATTCAATCTTGCCATGAAGGGCGTGGCAAGCGTCGCGGGGAAGAGCGCAAGCTTCCAATGGAGGCCCATGGAGGCGTATTTAGCGGGGAAGAAAAAGAAGGGAAAAGCAACCGCCAAAACTCAAAAGGACGAGATGAAATAGACTTCCATACCATGAACGCATGAACGGAGGGCACAATGAAAAAGAAAGTAAGTATCGTCCTGGGATTGATTCTGTTCATCATGTTCGCTGCATACCTCTATGCCGGGGATGCACCTGCATCCCCGGCAGCGCAGCTTCCGGGAGTTCGTACACTAGGGAGCCTGTCCGAAAAATATGCACCCGTAACGTTCGATCACCCGAAACATGTCACGATCGCAGACAACTGCGCAACCTGCCATCATCATGCGAACGGCAATGCATCGTTGTGCAAGGATTGTCACGGGCTAAGTTCTGCAGATTTCAAGAAATCAGTTGTGCAAAACTTTATGCCTTGTTCCAATTGCCACAATGCCTTTGATCGTGAAAATCCGGCAATGCCGGGGCTGAAGGTCGCATACCATAAAAAGTGTTTCGGATGTCATCGAGGGATGGGAGATATAGGTGTGGATCCAAAAGGGTGCACCGAAGTGTGTCATGCCAAAAAAGTGTGAACAGTAGGTATGAATGTGCGCCAATAGTCTCGTAATCAGATTATTTGAGAGAGGAACACATCATACAAACGGGAGGCTTCAAATGTCTAACGAACCTAAAATTCCAAAAGATGGAACCGCAGACGATAAAACGGAAAAAGAAAGCGGTGCCGGCTTGAATAATATGAACAGGCGGGTCTTTTTGGGGACAGTCGGCGCAATCAGTGGCACCATCCTGCTCGGAAAAACCAGTAAGGCCTTTGCATCTAAGGAGTTTGAAGGGTACCCCAACAGCTTCGGAGTCTTAACCGATTTAACTGCTTGTGTTGGGTGCCGCAGTTGCGAAAAAGCTTGTAATGAAGTGAACAAGCTGCCGGGACCGGACAAACCTTTTGATGACAGCTCTGTGTTCCTCGAATCCAGGAATCCCACTCAAAAAGCATACACGGTGGTGAACCGCTACGAGAACCCCCAAGACAAAAGCAAGCCGATCTTCCGAAAAATCCAGTGTAACCATTGCAAGGAACCGGCATGTCTGACGTCCTGCCCGATTCATGCTTATTCAAAAACGCCGGAGGGTGCCGTAAAGTATAATCCGGACCTGTGTTTCGGATGCCGTTATTGTATGACAGCCTGCCCTTTTTACATTCCTGCTTACGATTACTGGAGCGCACTGGAACCACGGATCCAGAAATGCACAATGTGCTTACCCCGGATTCAAGAGGGCAAGATACCAGGATGCGCGGAGGCCTGCCCAACGGGAGCGCTCACCTTCGGCAAGCGCGAAGAATTGCTGAAAATCGCCAGAAAGAGAATTACGGATAATCCCGGCAAGTATATAGATCATATTTATGGTGAGAAAGAAGTCGGGGGAACGAACTGGATGTATATTTCGGCTGTCCCCTTCGATCAGGTCGGCTTGCCTACTGACCTTCCCAATGAACCGCTCATCGAAGAGACGAAAGGATACCTTGCTATGGTCCCCTTAGTATTAACGGCATGGCCTGCCCTTTTCGGCACGATATACGCGGCGTCGCGGCATAGGGATGCGCTCGACGAGGAAAAGAAGGAAGGAAAGAAACACGAGGAGGTTGAAAAATGAATAAGGAGATCGCGATAAAAACGTCAGAGGCAAAGCCGCAAAATTTCCGCTCCTGGTTCATGAACAAATTGTTGATAGGCATGACATGGCCAGACTACATCCAAAGCCTGGTAACGCCGTTCAATATCGTTGTAGCGATAATCCTGATCGTTGGACTGCCCTTGTTGGTGCTCCGGTTTTATTATGGCCTCTATTTCGCCACTCACGCCTCAAACGAATACCCTTGGGGCCTGTATCTCGGCTGGGGGCTCTTCGGTGGTGTGCCGCTTTCGGCGACAGGTTTTGTTATGGCTACGGCGTATTACATCTTCGGGTTTAAGAGATACCACTCTCTGTTGAGGCTGGCGGTCCTGACCGGTTTCCTGGGTTACCTCTTTGCAGTGATCTTTCTGCTCGTTGATCTGGGCAGGCCCTGGAGGATCTACTATCCGATGATCATCGGGTTCGGCACACAATCGGTTTTGTTCTTGGTGGCATGGCATGTAGCCTTGTACCTGACGGTCCAGTTCGTCGAATTCAGCCCTGCCATATTGGAGTGGCTCAAGTCCCAGCGAGTGCGCAGATGGGCTGTGCTGCTCACGATCGGCATGACGATCTCCGGGATCGTCCTCTCGACACTTCACCAATCAGCACTCGGCGCAATGTATCTGCTTGTGCCGGGGAAACTGCATCCGCTGTGGTTCAGCTCCTACATACCGGTGTTTTTCCTCACCTCGAGTATCTACGCGGCCCTTGTGATGGTCATCTTCATCAGTACCCTCGCGGCCCGTTATTTAAGGAAACGGTGTGACAGCGAGTTCCTTGAGAACCTTCCCGAGTTGACGCTGGGCTTGGGACAAGGCGCCGCCGTGGGAATGTATGTGTATTTCGTCTTCAAGATCCTCGGCATTGCCAACGATAATAATTGGCACTACCTCGCCACGCCCTATGGGTATTGGTTCCTCGTAGAGACCTTGGGGTTTGTCCTAGCCCCCGCGCTCCTGTTCACATACGGAGTTAAAAAACAGAACGTGGGTGTGGTCCGGTTTGCTGCCATCTATGCTATCATCGGGGTTCTCTTGAATAGGCTCAATGTCTCGATCATAACATTGAACTGGCAACTTCCGGAGCATTTCCATCATATCATACCGCCGTGGCATGAAATCGGCATCGCCATAACAATTGTAACGCTTGAAATCCTTATTTTCCGATGGATCTTGAACCGGATGCCCATACTTCACGCGGATCTGGATTACAGGGACACTCAGTAGCTCATTGACGGAAAAAATGAGATCGGGGGGCACAGAGAATGACAGTCAAGCGGAAAAATTAAAAGCAATACATCACATCATGGACTGTTATGATACATTCTCTTGGCCTCCAGTGTCTCCCTGGTTGTACATGTTCTAGAGACGACGAAACACCGCAGACGGGGGTATCCATGGAGAAAAAAAAGTATATAATCATATTTTTAATGCTTTTTCTCCCTTTGAGCCTGACGATAGCCAGTCGCACTGGAGCTGAAAGCACGGACCTTTCTAATGAAGAGCAGTCCTGCTTATCGTGTCATGCGCAGCACGGGCTCATGCTGACATTCGAAAATAAAGAATTCGTCGAGGCCTACGTAAACGCTGAGAAGTTCAAGACCTCCGTCCACCATTCTTTTACTTGTTCGCAATGTCATCCCGATTTTACAGCGGAAAAACACCCGCATAAGATATTTCGGAGCAAGACGGTGTTTCAGACAAGATCCGCACTCGTGTGCAGGCGATGCCATTCTGATAACCAGATCAAAGCAAACAGTATTCATGCCACTCTCCTCAAAGCGGAGAAAACGGGCATCCCGGCGGTCTGTACGAACTGTCACGGCTCTCATGCCATCAGCCGTGTAACAAGCCTGGGAGCATATTCAGACGAGGAGGTGTACTGCCTGAAATGCCACGGGTACGCAGTGAAAATAATGTTTCGAAACGGCGAGTCTCTCTCAGGGACCGTAAACATAGCTTCGATGCAGGAATCAGTACATAACAATATTTTGTGTTCCGACTGCCATTATGGTTTTTCGTCCGAAAGGCATCCAAAAAGAAATTTTGCGTCGCTGCGGGATTATACACTGGCATCCTCAGAAAATTGCAGGCGGTGTCATTTCGACAAATATACCAAAACGATGGAAAGCATTCATTATGTGATGCTCAGTCAAGGAGACCTCGCAGCACCGGTATGTATCGACTGTCACGGCTCCCACGACATATCGCATACTGGCATTGTACGGGTGCTGATTGCCAAGAGGTGCCAGCGTTGCCATGCTGAGATTTATGACATCTATGCAAAAAGCGTCCATGGAAACGCGCTTTTCAATGAGAACAATCAGGATGTGCCGATGTGCATTGACTGCCATACGGCACACACGATACAAGATCCACGCACAATGGATTACCGAGAACGGATCCCCCAAATGTGCAGCAACTGCCACGCTAATAAGGCGATTGTCGGGAAGTACGGCCTTTCGGTCGATGTCGTGGACAACTATCTCGAGGATTTTCATGGCATAACACTCGAGTTCTACCGGATGCAGAAAGATGGGCTGAACAGACCGACCAAGCCCATGGCCGTTTGCACGGACTGCCACGGCACCCATAATATCAGCAGCACCGTTGGCCCCGATGCGACGATTGTAAGGGCCAATTTGGTAAAGACGTGCCAGAGGTGCCATGCGCAAGCTCCAAAAAATTTCCCTGATTCCTGGCTCTCTCATTACAAGCCGAGCCTCACACGGGCCCCGCTCGTCTTTATCATAAACTGGGTTTATAAAATTTGTATACCGTTCCTGGTTGTAGGACTGCTCCTGCAAATACTATTGAATATATGGCGCCATGTTGTCGATCGGTGACGGGAAGGGGGGGGAAATGGACACCGCTGCCTCCAAAAAAGAAGAACGAATTAAGAGATTTTCTCGTTCTCGAATTATCGAGCACTGGATGCACGTACTAACCTTCAGCGTACTCGTCTGCACCGGGTTTTCTCAGAGATTTTATTCACTCGATGTTTCTCAGTGGATCATCCTGCACCTGGGGGGGATAGATAACGTCAGGCTCATTCACCGCATTGCCGGCGTACTCTTCTCACTGGAAATCATCACGCACCTTACCATTATCGCAATCGGCATAATCTATTTACGATGGCAACCCTCGATGCTCATCACGAAAAAAGATTTTTCCGACGTGGTGTTCAATATCAGGTATTACCTCGGCCTGGAAAACGCCCCCGCGGGTGGTGGAAGATATACGTACAAACAGAAGTTCGAGTACTGGGGGATTCTCACCGGCATTCTTTTGATGATGGTTTCCGGCATGATCCTCTGGTTTCCTGCAGTCATCACGGTGTTTCTACCGGGTGAAATCATCCCTGCAGCCAAGGTCCTTCATACGAATGAAGCTTTCGTGGTCACCCTCATTATTGCCATCTGGCATATCTATAATTCCATCTTCAGCCCGGAAGTTTTTCCCTTGGATACGAGCATGCTTACTGGCTACATATCGAAGACGCGCATGCTTAGTGAACATCCCGACGAACTTGCTGAGATGGAAGAGACACCATGGGAGAACGACGCAGTGCCTCCTGAAGAGTTACGGACACAGGGAAAGAGCACCGTGGAACACCTGCCGTGACAAAAACAGTCATAAAATCTTGAGGGTGGAACACTAAGCCTTTATCAAATACGAACATGTACTGGTTAAAACATCGTCGCTTAGTTATTCAATATAGCTGAGCATGCGACCTGCGAATTAATCATTTGTATTGTCTCACTCTTCATATCGCTGCGCCTATTACGGTTTATCTACGGAACTATGAAAGATGCTCAATTCCGTAAGTTTTGTTTTTGCGCAGTAGTAGCGTGACACTAAGAAGATTCTGTTCGTTTTCCTTTCATTTTATGAGCTCTTGAGTTATAATCTTCCCTATGAGCAAATACAAGGGGAGCTTGCAGAAAAGAATAACCCTCTTTATCCTCATCGGAATATCAATCATCTTGGTGAGCTTAGGTGTAGCAAGCCACTTTATCATCCAAAAGAACATTGATGTACTGCTCAGCAACAAACTCGCCCTGTCCCGCCTTACGAGGAATAATGTTGACAACATCTTAAAAGATAATATTAATCGGCTATACGATATATCGGTCTCGGGCGTAATTGATCTGGAAAATGGCAATTTCGGACTTGAGAAGGAAGCTGTAAAAGCAGCATACCGCTATTCAATCTTCACTGATGGCATATTCCTCCTGGACAACGGCGGAAACATTCTTTTTAATTATCCCGAACGGATGCGGGATGTATCCCTGAACATCCTCAACATCGAGCCGGTTAATAGGATGCTCGCCCTCGGGAAACCAGTGGTTTCAAACATTTATACCATTGAGCCGTCAAAGAAAAAGGTCCTGTATGTACTCGTGCCGCTCAAGGACAAAAACGGAAAGACGGTGGGTGTGGCAGGAGGACAGATCGACCCCACCAATCCTCTCTTTTTGCAGAAATTGGGTTTAATTGATATCGGTAAAAAGGAATTTATCGATATTGTAGATTCCAACGGGATGGTAAT
Source organism: Nitrospirota bacterium (assembly GCA_963845065.1). GTDB lineage: Bacteria > Nitrospirota > UBA9217 > UBA9217 > UBA9217 > JAJYKN01. Next base: position 414,182 of record CAWJQQ010000009.1, on the reverse strand, counting down.
CGCCTCTTCGAATCTCTCCCGGATGTTCACCCGCTGTGACCGCAATAGCTTTTTCACCACCATCATCAGTGAACGGAAAGAAACGGTAGCGACTTGCCATGTCTGTCATGAAACCGGAAACCGGCAAGAGAAGTCCACAACGGTTGTCGCATTCGTCCCCCTCGAAACCGCTCCATGGGGCATATCCGTACAAGAGCTAAAAGCAGATGTCTTTGCTCCGGCGGAAAACCTCAAAAAGCAGTTCATCATTCTCGGCTTCATATTCATCGGTACTGCGTTGATCCTGACCATCGGTATTAACCGAAGCATCGTGACTCCATTGAAGGCCCTTATTCTGGGAGCAGACCGCATCGCACGGGGAGATCTGACAAAACCGATTGCACGGCAAGGGAGCGACGAGATTGGGGTCCTAAGTCAAAGTTTCGAGGAGATGCGGGGAAAGCTCGTCGAATCCATGGATGTCGTTAAGCGGCACACTCTTGAACTCGAAACAAGGGTCAAAGAGCGTACACGGGATTGCAACGAGAGTCAGCAAAGAGCCCAAAGCTTGTTAAAAAAGCTCATCTCCAGCCAGGAGGAGGAACGTAAACGGATTGCCCGCGAGCTTCACGATGATACGCTCCAGGAACTGTCAGCGGTGCTTATGAAAATCGATATGTGCCGCCTTCACCCTGACGAGATGACCATGACAAAGATCAACGCCATTCGGGGCATCATCATGAAGGCCTATGACGGGCTGCTCGTTATTATGCAGAACTTGAGGCCATCACTGCTCGATGATCTGGGACTCATTGCTGCGGTAAAATCACTCCTTGAGACCAACCTCGGGGAGAAAGGAATAGACTATTCAATCAACACGGTGGGAGTCAAAAACATGCGGTTTCGTCCGGAGGTCGAAAACGTTCTATTCAGAATCGTGCAGGAGGCCATCATAAACATTGCGAGGCATTCCCGTGCCGAAAAAGTGTCCGTTCGTTTCAAATGTGATAAAACTAGTATATATACCGAAATTAATGACAATGGAGCCGGTTTCGACCTCAGTCAGCTATTTCATCAGACATCCGATGCTAGGGACCGCCGGGGCCTTGGCATACTGGGGATGAAGGAGCGGGCGCTGCTGATCGGAGGGGAAATGAAGATCGATTCGCAGCCAGGCAGCGGCACGATGATTGGGATACGGATTCCATTAATCCCGGTAGAGGTTAAACATGCTTCATAAAATGAAGGTATTGATCGCGGATGACCATGCTCTCGTTCGCGAGGGAATTGTGGCATTCCTTAAGCTCGACGATGAATTCGAAGTTGTCGCAGAGGCATCCGATGGCTTGGAGGCTATTGAAAAAACGGGCAAGTACCGGCCAGATATCGTCATCATGGACATCAACATGCCCAAGCTCGGTGGGCTCGAAGCAACACTCGAAATAAAGAAGATGTGGCCCGATACAAAAGTGCTCGTACTGACGCAGTATGAAGATAAAGAGTATATAGCCCGTTTTCTCAAAGCGGGCGTCTCGGGATATCTGCTCAAAAAGGCGGTGGGAAGCGACCTCATCACGAGTCTTAAGACGATCAGCAAGGGAGAATTATACTTGTATTCTTCCATTGCTACAGAAGTTGTCGCCCGTTATCTCCACGGAGACATAGACGCGGACACGGAGGATCTCTACGAAAAACTTTCGGACCGGGAAAAGCAGGTGCTAAAACTGGTTGCGGAGGGATATACGCACAAGGAGGTGGGCGATATGCTCGGCATCAGCGCCAAAACCGTCATCGTCCACCAAACAAACATCGGCGAAAAACTCGGCATCCACTCCCGTGCCGGCCTGATCAAATTTGCCATTCAAAAGGGAATTATAAAAATAAACGGGTAAGGAAGAAACTATACTTTCTCGTCGATCATCTCCCACATTTCCTTCTCGCCGCTGTCTAGCCGGGACATCGCGTCTTTGATCCTGTCATGCACGGTATTTACAAAGACTTGCAAAACCCTCCACACGGTACTCTGTAATTACCGGTTACGATCAGCTATATTGTAATGTCACGATGCTTCTCTCGATTCCGTTGGCAACGGCTTTCCATCTCTTGGCCACCGATTCCTCTTTAAGGTAATCGAGGAAGAGAATCTTTTTTTTTCTCCTCGATTTTCGGTTTTACTTTGATGCCCGCCAACGTTCCTGTGAGCCGGATATTGTCCTCAAGGTCCCAGAGCTGGTCAACGAGCTTCGACGAATGCGCCTGTGGCCTGGTGAGGATACGGCCGTCGGCAATGAAAGTCATGCCGGCCACCGGGATTCTCCGACCCTCGAAAACAGCCTCGAAATCTCTGTCTCGTTATATGTGCCATGAAGGGAACGAAAAACGATAACATTTTTCTAAAATATATCTCCGTTGTATCACTATTATTTAGAGGCTTATGTTCGTACAGTTTCTGAGGTGATATGACAATCGAGATTTTATTCAATACTTACTTATGATTCAATCATCATATGTTTCTTCCTGCCTCTTGAGTCCCTTCTTTAGCTGCGTTCAGGATATTCTTGACACGCTTCAACCGATAGAACGATTCGCGCTCCCGCTCACTAATGTACTGGGCGATGCTCCTGATCTGGATCTTCAGGTCGGGGAGCACCATCTCTTCCAGTACCTTAATTCGCCTCGTGGTCCGAAGAATCTCATCTCCGAGTCTTTTGAGCTTAGACTCATATTCTGCTATATGCAGCATGGACTCGAAAAGTTTTTCGAACAGAATGGTGCCTTCCTCAAGGTGCGGCGTTGTTCCCCGCTCATCATAACCGCGTTTGTCTGGATTCCTGACCGGAGTATCATGAAATACGATATCCTTGTACCGGAGGCCCCAAATACTTTTTTGAATAACATCGATACCGAATTCCCGTTCCGTCGCAACGACAATAGATTCGACTGTGTCCTTCCCTTCATGACCGAGCGTAATCGCTAGTTCTCTCAGCGCTTTACCGTAAGACTGTCTGATGTCCTCCCGGGACCGGAGGAACGGCAGGGTCGCGGCAAGAAATTCCTTGATCAGCGCCTGTTTTCTGGCCTTCAGGATCGCGATGCTGTTTACCACGGACCGGGACTTGTCTTTGAGCAAAAGCAGGTTTGTACGAGTTGGATGGATCATGGAATCGCCTCGTATATGCAGTACCGCGTCCGATGTTTCACGCAACATCCAGTCCGCACTTCTTCATCAGTTCCAGTCCCGCGTCAAGACTCTCCTGCACTGTCCGTCTTGTCCCACCCTGACCCACTAATTCCTTTTCAAAGGCATCGGCAAAATCGAGCATCAGGATGTCCTCCTTTGTCATTCCGTCTCTGCCGACGATAGCTTCGAGCCGCCGCAAGTCTCTTCCTTTGGCATAATATTTATACAGTAGGTTCGAGACCTTCCGGTGGTCGGCACGGGTGCGTCCTTCGCCGATCCCCTTCTGCATGAGCCGCGAGAGGCTCGGGAGAACATCTACCGGAGGGAAAATACCTTTTTGATGAAGTTCCCGCGAAAGAACGATCTGGCCCTCGGTGATGTAACCCGTAAGGTCCGGTATCGGATGGGTAATATCGTCCTCGGGCATGGTCACGACCGGCAGCATGGTGACCGAGCCTTCGCGGCCGTAGATGCGGCCCGCGCGCTCGTACAATGACGCCAGGTCCGAGTACATGTAACCAGGATACCCGCGCCTGCCGGGTAGTTCCTCTCGGGCCGTAGATATCTCACGCAGGGCATCGCAGTAGTTCGTCATATCCGTGATGATCACCAGGATGTCCATGCCTTTTTCAAAGGCCAGATATTCCGCTACCGTCAGGGCGAAACGAGGGGCGAGCAGTCTCTCCATCACCGGTTCATCTGCCATATTCACGAAGGCCACGAACCCAGTCTTCATTTCTTCAAGCGTTTTCATATAGAACGCATATTCGTGAAACGTCAGTCCGAGAGCCGCGAAGATCACAATAAATTTTTTTGTGGTGTCGGCTAGACGAGAGTTCCGCAGGATTGCAGCGACAACTTCCTTCGAGGGCAGCCCTGCGCAGGAAAAAATCGGAAGTTTCTGCCCGCGCACGAGCGTGTTTAAACAATCGATCGTAGTAAATCCTGTCTCGATAAAGTCAGCTGGCCGTGCGCGGGCTGCGGGGTTGATCGGCACTCCAGTGATTGGCATCCTCTTTTCGGGAATGAACACCGGGGCGCCGTCCTTGGGTTCGAAGGAGCCGTTAAATATCCTTCCCACGATGTCCTGGGACAACGGAACCTTTTTTACCGCATCGCTAAAAGAGATAGTGGTCCGCTCGATGTCCAGACCCTGGGTGGTGCCATACACCTCGACCAGTGTCGTCTGGCCGTCGATCTCGAGTATTTCCGCTTCCATGTCCCTGCCGTCAGGCGTATGGACCGTAACCATTTCTCCTATCCGTGCTTCCTGGACGCTCTGGACAAACAGGAGCGGGCCGGCGATAGTGGAGATTGTGCGGTATATATGTTCGGATAATCGCATGGCTTCTTCCCCGATGCAGTGTGTACGACCCTTGATACACAGCAAAATCCTTTATCGCTTCCCTCCTGCAGCATTCTGCATTATTCTTTTCCGCTCTTTTCCGCTACTTCCAGCGCAACTCCCTGTTTCAGTTTTTCTGCAACACGATCATAATGTTCAATGATGCCCTTCATGATCGAAAAAGTTTTCTCCGGCGGAGAGAAGGCGTCTTCGCTGTAGGCATTCTGCTGGAGGAATTCGGTGCGGACCCGTTCGGCCGTACCCATGAGCAGACGGTCAGCGTCCTGCAGCCCTTCAGCGCCCACGATTTCGGCCACTTCCCGGAGCGATTCCTCCTGCTGTAGTATCTGTCTGCTTCTGCGGAGCAGATTGTCCCATTCCGGTGAGATCGTGGATCGGTAATGTTCAGCCACTTCCTTGCTGTAGAGGGAATAGCTCTGGAACCAGTTGATCGCCGGAAAGTGCCTCCGGTGAGCAAGCGCAGTGTCGAGCATAAGGAAGGATCCGGTCGTCCTCAGACAGGCCTGTGTGACCGGCTCGGTGAAATCGCCGCCCGGAGGAGAAACCGAAAGTATCATGCTAAGCGAACCGATCTTCCCGGATAATGTCTCTACCACGCCTGACCGTTCAAGGAAACCTGACAAGCGTGAGGCCAGATATGTCGGATACCCTTCTTCTCCGGGCATTTCCTCCAGCGACGATGAAATCTCGCGCAGGGCTTCAGCCCATCGGGACAGACTGTCGGCGAGGAAGAGCACGTGGTAACCCATGTCACGGTAATACTCGGCCATAGTTACCGCCGTGTAAATCGAGGCTTCGCGGGCCGCCACAGGCATGTTCGACGTGTTGACGACCAGCACCGTACGTTCCCTGAGCGGCCGCTTGGTCCAGGGGTCCTTCAGCTCCTCGAATTCTGCGATCAGGTCCGCCATCTCGTTCCCACGCTCGCCGCAACCCACGTACACGACAATGTCGACGTTGGCGAATTTTGCGATAGATTGTTCAAGAATGGTCTTGCCTGTGCCGAATCCGCCTGGAAAAATCGCAGTTCCTCCTCGTGCAAGCGGGAAGAGGAAGTCGATGCTGCGCTGGCCCGTGACGATCGGCGATGCGGGAGGGATTTTTTTTCGGTACGGCCGCGCAATTCGCACCGGCCATTCGTGACATCCCGGGATGTCCCGATTGTCTTTGTATTCGCCGAGCGGCTCGTCTAGGCTTATACTGCCTTCCCTGATCTGGCCAATCGTGCCGCTTTCGTAAGCGTTGGACATGATGTAATGCTTAAAAGCCCCCTCATTCACCGTCCCAAGTACGGTGCCGCCCACAACTTTATCATTCTCTTTCAATGATGGCGAGAAATCCCAGCGCTTCATGTAATCCAGTGCATAGACTTCTCGGCCACCCGTAATAAAGGAGCCCATTTCCTGCTTGAGCCGCTCGAGGGGCCGCTGGAGTCCGTCAAACATCCCCCCGAGAAGTCCCGGCCCCAGTCGTACCGTAAGCGGCATGCCAACTCCTTTGACCGGCTCGCCCACGGCAAGACCGCGCGTATCTTCGTAGACCTGGATCACAACTTTGTCACGCTCAAGCCGGACAACCTCACCGGTAAGCATGGCATTACCAACATAGACGCGCTCGTAGAGCTTCAGCCCTTTGAGGTTGGCGCTTACAGTCGGTCCTGATATGCTCTGAATTTTACCGCTCCTGCTCGACATATTTTTCACCCTATACCAGATGCGGGAGCCGCTGGTTTGCAGCTGGTACGCCCTTCAGCGGTGCAGCTCAACACCCGGCATTATCATAATTTTAATCTCACATGATAGCCTATGGCACGCCTGATCAGACGAGCCGCATAGTCTTCGGTCTCTGGCGGCGGTTTTTCGGGAGACGGGAGGACCAGAAAAATCCCCTGCCATGACTCTTCGAGCTCCCGAAGCCGTTCATCTGGCATGCCCGTGAGCAGGCGTTCATCGACAACAGCAAGACCGATATTGGAATCCGCCATGGTTTGTGTAAGCACGTCTTCCACATCAGTTGTTTCTGCGATCTTCTGCGGAATACCGCACAGGCTGAAACCAAATTCGGCATCAGAAGGCGTTATGAACTCAATCTTTTTCACTATGAGGCCTCACAACCTGGATAAGAAGGGTATAAACTAAATCACACCGTTCCTTGCAAGTTGGTGGTGTGCTCGCGTTTCGGCAACACCAGGGTATGGTCAAAATATTTTTTATTTATGAGAAGAGATTGTTTCTTGCATTACTCATTAAGGATGTCGAATCACTCATCTCAAATTCCTCTTCCTCACATCACCAGCTCAGCAGCAACGAAATCCCGTTCAAGATCCTTTCCTTGATAGAGTATGCTCAAGTTCATTGCCTCGATCGAACAGCGCCAGAGGTAGTCCAGGATCGGCCCTACGCCTAAGGGATCCCGTCCTTCCTTACGCAGCCACCGGGTCATCCCTTTATAGAGAGCAAGTTCAACCATCGTCGGCTCCAGCCGTTCCACCTTTATGCCGGTCAATGCGCGGATCATCGGTCCTACCGCAACGATGTCTCCTTTTGCGGAAAGCTCGCGCAACTTTTTTTCTGTGATACTGCCTCCAAGCAGAACCGGGGGAAGCTCTGCGTAACCCAGCCGCAGAAATTTATAGATGCTCATGATGTTCCGCGCGTCGATCAGTCGCGAAAAGAACATCTGCAAAAGCGGATGTATCTTGGAGCTTAACATAACTGCAAGATACATCTCGGCGAGACGCTGCTCTACACTTCGCAGGCCGTCTTTTTTCGCGATTTCGGTAAGACCCGCAAATTTTATCGAAATCGCGGAAAATAACCGCTCGACTCCGGCGACGGCTTCCTGCAGAACACTGCTGCGAACAAACACCGCTTTCATCTCATCGGAGAGCAGACTTTTATTAAGGACTTCGTCGATGAATCCTGCCTTCTTGTCGCGGAGGTGCCGAAGACAGATGCAGATGGTCCGTAATTCGACATACAGAAAATAAGGATGGAAGATGGACCGTAGCTGTTGATTCATCTGCCCGTACACCCACCGATATTCCCGCATGAGATCCGTCCAAATCCGGTCAGGAGCAATCGCTGTACTAAGGACGCCCCGTTTCAATGGCGGCGTCGAGAGAAAAAGGTCTGGATCATAGGCCAGCGCCTTCCAGTTTCTAACCAACGCGGATCGCCTTCCTTTGATCCGCGACAACAGGTACTCGGCCGGGTAACCCGTATCACCGGGATTATGGAGAAGATCCATCAACCACCTCGCGGTATACATCGTTGACAATCTGCGGAAGCAGGTCGATCCATATCCGTTCCAATCTCTTCTCGAATGTGTTGATCACTCTGATCGAACCATCGGCTATGGCCACGTCGACACCTCCCGAGATAGACCCGACCGGTGAAATCTCCGCACTAGGAAAATACTTTCGCGCAAGGTCGACGTCCGTCGTATGCACCCGCACGATCTTCCACGGCAGTGCGGGAAGTTCCTGGACCAACTTCTCGAAGACCGTGGGATAGAGATCGTCCCGTAGTCGGCTCAGGGAAAAACGGGCGATCGAATACAGGCTGTCTGCGAGCGTTTTTTCCGCGTCCAGCCTGAGCGCGCGGGCGCGGTTTGACGCCTCCGATCGTGCCCGTCGTAATTCATCACTGCTGACAGCAGCTAGTCGCTCCTCACCATATTGCTTCTGCAGATCAACTATTTTTTGAGCAGCGGCTGCTTGCAGGGCAGCCGTCTCCTGTTCCGCTTCGCGCTTCATGACACGGATATTCTCTTCGCCCGCCCGTCGGAGCGACTCGATCAGCTCACGCGAGCTCATGTTACTTCACCGTGAAAAGGATCATCGTTGCTACGACGAAACCAAGAATCACCATCGTCTCGGGGATGGCGACGAGGATCACGATCGTGCCGGTCAGCTCCGGTTTCTCGGCAAGTGCCCCGGCCCCGGCTGCCCCGATCTTTGACTGTGCCCAGCCCGTTGCAAATGCCGGGAGTCCGATTGCCAGCGCGGCGCTCAACGCAATGAGTGCTTTTTCAAGATTCATATATCCCTCCTGGTGGTTAAAGTTTTAACGACAGATGAGCACAATCTCAAAAAAAGTGTTTATCTTCTTTTTGTGTTGATCAGCGCCCATCTGCCTCATCATTCGATCGGATGTGCGGCTGATTTCATGCTTAAAGGCTCGCGACGAAGCTGCGTCTCCGCATCATCGTATTTTGCTCAACGGCTCGAACTTCCTCCCGCCCTGTTGCATGAACTTGCTAAAAAATTCCACGTAGTGGAGCCTGAGCGAATGAATGGTTGGCGAAAATACGCCGAGTATGATATTGAGAAGATGCAGTAGCACGGCCACTGCGACACCGGTAACGACATCGCCGGTCAAACCTCCAAGATTGTTTGCTACAAAGGCGAGCAGCACTGATGTGAGGCCGATCGCCATGATACGGACATAGGAGATAATATTGCCGATGTTTTTCAAAAGTTCCAGGGGTGCCAGAATACCGCCGGCAAAGAACAGAAGTGGGGTCAGGAATAAAATGGCGATAATGACCGGCCTGGCCAGCACTGTGGGTAATAAATTGAAGAGGGATGCGAGCATTACGATTATAGCCAGGATGATAATGATATTCAAGATTTTATACACAGCTTCTTTCGTTTCTTTCTTCCTGAACTCTGCAATAACGCCGAAAAGGAGGCCAAGCAGTACGTGCACCACACCCACAGCGAGAGTAAAGAAAATCATCGGGACTATTGCAGTTCTGCGTTCCATACAAAGAGGTCGCAGGTGAAAGAACCGCTCTGGCAGGTCCCCGAAAAACTCGCCGAACAGAATACCGAAGAACACCGTATAGATTGATGCAACCAGCAGGATCTTCGCTCCGTTCCTGATTATTTTCTTCTGTCTGAACTTCCTCATCAGGTAATAGGCAAGACCTCCAAGGAAAAGACCATAGCCCGCATCGCCAAGGATCATCCCGAAAAATATCGGAAAGAAAATGCCGATGAACGGCGTCGGGTCGTATGACGTATAGACAGGCAGTGGTAGTATGCTCGTAAAGATTTCGTATGGTTTGAAGTAGGGAGGATTCTTCAGAATGATCGGGACGCGGTCAAGGTCATTTTCGCAAAGCTCCTTCTCTTCCAGGACCACGTCGTTTTTAAAATCCTGCATCAATCTGATCCGGAGCCTCTCAACGTCATTCGCCATCATCCACCCGTTGATGAAGAAGCACATCCGCGTTTCAAACGCTGTCGCAGTTGTGGACAACACCGACAGCCGATCATCGATCCACTCCCGAACGCTCCGGTAGAGCGGGGCCCAGCGCTGGGTAAACAGGGAAAGTTCAGCATCGATTCCCTGTACTTCCGCAGAAACCTGCGTGATCCTCTTCTTGACGTAGATGATCTTTTCCGAGAAGGTGAGGTTGCTGTAGGACGGCGGGAACACGAGCTCCGGTACCTGCTCATCGCTAAGGGTTTTTTTTACGAGATCGGCAAGGTCACGCTCCACGGTGATCAGCCCAACAAGGGTGCCGCCATCCGCGGGTTCCGTCACCAGTTCGTATTTCCAGTTTGTGATACGTGAAAGCGCTTCTTTGAGATGGATCACCATATCTGGCTCCCGAATGGTCAGACCGATAAATTCAAGGTCTGGTGTTTCCTTGGCGCTCGCAACGAGAGGGACCAGCGTGCCGAGAAAGAGGGCATACCGTTCAAGCTCTGTGATCTCTTTTTTAAGGTCATCTTTCCGCTCATTCCATTTTTTGATCGTAGCGGTATGCCGTTCAACGATTGCTCCGACTGAATCGATGACCGGTCGAGGATCGAGATAACTGTTTCGTACCGGCAGCGTCGGAAGGGACGACAGAAGCTCCGTGACCTTGGCCCGCAGCTTCTCAAGAAAGACCCGTTCGAATATTGTTTTTTCGTCGAGCATGAAGGTGCGAATATCATCTTCATGTCCCACTTCGAGAAAACCTATCGTTGCCGGTTCTATCTGGAGTACACCGAGTTCGCGAAGGCATACGAGAACTTCCTGAAGCAGCCCTTTTGCGCCCACGATTTCAACTTTGGCCATCCTGACGATCATAAGTTATCCAGGCAGGATCTTTCCGATGTGGTTTGCTACGATTTTTGCCAAGATGCCGTTCTCCAGATGGACAAGCCTGTCTGCTTGCCGTTTCGACTGTTCAAAAAGCTCTGAGGCGTTTTTTGCCGCATCCTGTACTGCATTCTCAAGGGCGTGTTCATATGATTGAATAATATTCTGCTCCTGCATTGCAGAGTCACTCTCGATCTCCTTTTTACGTGCATCGAGCCACTCACACTTTTTTAGCTTTGCCTGATCGAGAGTCTGCTGGATCTCTTTTTCTACATCAATAATTTCGCGCAGAATATTATTATCCATATCTCCATTTTAGCAAAGAAAGAGAACTAAAGTGATATAGATTTTGAAAAATTGCAAACTTCTGTCCATATGAGGCACTAATTCTGATCATAAACCATGCGAAGGATCACGTTTGTAACCACAAGGCGCCCGACTTATTGGATCATAGGAAAAACCGTATTACGGGAACGGAAATATGGCAAAATACACTCAACATTTTGCAATTCATTGTTCAGTTTTATTACTGTATGGTAAAGAGAATTCTTCGGTCTTTTAGGACCCATTCCCGAAAACCAGATATTGGTTGGCCGGCCACGATGTAGTCTATAATAGATTTTGCACCGATAACGAACCAAACGCGTTATTTATCCCAGTAAATCTACACGTTTGCAGTCAATATTCACTTGATCTGTCAAAACGATACTATCCGAGTATAGCGGGAAATTGTCCACCGTGGCGACGGCAACTGCGTTTTTTTGTTGTCAATGATTGTGACAAACGATGGCACCGCCCGAAATGATCATAAAGGCAATGCATCTTAATGGCCCCTTTGGTCTTTCGAAACTTTGCGCAAGGAAAGACCGAGAGGCATAAATCGATTCTAAAGCATCGATCGAGTACGACAGATTTTTAAACTTAAAACCTATTTGGGGCGTCACATCCCTGTAGTGAGCAAGAAGATAATAAAAAACAAACATTCAAAGATCTGATAATCTCGTTTGTTATGGGGGCATCCGGTAAGGTATCCGGTAAGGTGCCCCCCCCGTAAGCGCCAATAAGCTCCAACTGATGCCACCCGGCGTCATATGCTCCCAAGGCCGATTATAATATCCCGGATACTGTCTTTTTTTGTTTTATCTGGGAGAACATAATCGTGATATACTGTTGCCAGGTCGTGTAGATCTGATCTCCCTGTTACTTCACAACGGCCTTGTTGAACTGATATCTCGGTTCAAGTTTCAATAGGTCCAAGAATATGATATCCACTTTTACCATGGCTTGTTCCTCCTTGCAGGAATAGTGTTCTGGCGAATCCTATCATCCAACATGAATGGTCGACAGGCCATGCCTTTTTAATTTTTTACCGGACACCAGTCGTTCAGTTTGATAAACTAATCTAAATGAGTTGCAAAGGCTGAGCAGGATACCATCCGGCAGGTTTTGACACACCGTCATAACCACAAAGGGGACAAGAAGTCCTGCGAGGTGAATAAACTAACCCTGTCGCTTAATAGCCATTGAGAATTCATTGCATTAATCCGCGTCCGTCCCCGGTTTAATCCGTTTTTATGGAGAGTGAAACGTTGATGATGTACGACGTCATAGTTGTAGGGGCCGGGCCGGCAGGCTCCACCTGCGCGCGAACATGCGCACAACAGGGGTTAAAAACATTGTTGCTGGATCGCGATACGTTCCCGAGATCAAAACCATGCGCAGGAGCCGTTTCTGTGCAGGCACTCTCGTATCTCGACTTCAGTCTGCCTGAGACCATCATCGAGGAAGAATGCTTCAGCGTCCGGATCCACTGGAACGGTCATGAAGTAAATGCAAAGTGCGATGCCCCGTTTGCAGTTGTCGTAACCAGAAAATATTTCGATGCCTTACTCGCGGAAAAGGCCGTTGAAAGTACGGCCGATTTTCATATGAACGAGCAAGTCATCTCTGTTCGAGATGATAAAGACTTCGTGGAAATCGCGACAAAAAATGCGACCTATCGATCTTTATTTCTTGTCGGCGCTGACGGAATTCACAGCTACGTGGCACGTACCTTGAGGCCTCCGCTCGACAAAGGCGACATGGCGCTTGCGCTTGTTTCCCAGATCTCTGCGGATGAGCATGATATCAGGGACCGGGTGGGCAAAACCCTTGATCTCTATTTCGGAACTGCGCCGGTTGGATATGGCTGGATTTTCCCGCACCGTGGTTACTTCTCAATCGGGATCGCTGGACTTGCAGCGCGCTTTTCCAAACCTCGGGAAGCATTGACGGAACTGGCCAAAACTTTAAACATCGAACTATCAGACGTACAAGGCCACTTCATTCCCTTTGGGGGCATCAGAAGGATAATTGCCGGAGGAAGGACACTCCTCACGGGAGACGCAGCGGGGTTTGCAGACCCCTTTCACGGAGAGGGGATATCCCATGCCATCCTCTCCGGCAAGCTCGCCGCAGACGCTATCATTGACGCAATCAAAAATCAGAAGCGTCCGACAGACGTCGTCACGCGGTATTGCCGGAACGCTGATAAGCAGATCCGAAAACAATTGCGTGTTGCGCTTCGTATGGCTCATTTGATCGATAGTTATCCCCGCCTCTTTCTTCGAATTTTTTCCGAACACCCTGAAGCCTTGCTGCGGTTTCTCGACATTCCGTCAGGAAAGACCGATTACCGGCATTTCCAAAGGTGGCTTCTTGCACATCTTCCCTTCCTTCTTCTCCCTGGAAACGGCGGTGCGAGAACAAACACTAGCCGGACCGTATCGTGATGCCCTCAATGCGGGTCCTTAATCGCAAAAAGGGGTTCCCGGATTGATTCTCCTTTGCACACCGGGCACTTTCCCGGCCTCTTCAGCTTTTCCCGTTTTGCAAAAACAAAACCGCACTTTTTGCACTCAGCAGGAGTGATGACTAAATGCAGGTTCGACGAAACAATCGACTTGTGGATGTGTTCGAGATGATTATATACGTCACGCTCCGGAATCCCTGCAGCAGCAGAAAGGTCTCTAGCAGAGCAAGTTCCCTGTAGAAGCTCGGCAATGATCTCCTTCCTGATCGTATCGAACGTTTCCTGCGGGGTAAAAGGTTCTTTCGTTTTAGCATTCATCATTTCCTCCTCCTCAAATGTTACCGTAAATGATAAGGCACCCTGGTATTGCTCTATTACAGATAAGCGGGTTTTTAGGATGGAGCTGTTGTTATGATATGGAGGTGTGAAGTTCATACAATATATTATGCTATACCTTTGTTCAGTTTGTCAAATATTGGGAGAAATTTAAAGCCAACCAATACATCGTTTGGATGGGGTGTTTTTGGTAAAAGTGATAAACTCCTCCTTAACCGCTCTCTGGGGAAGAAATGCAATATTATGTTCGGTCACCAGAATCCTAACCGAAACCATAACTCTCCTCTTTTCTTGAAGAGAGTAAAACCCTATCTTCGCTCAATAAGATGGGCTTGACGAAGGGTCGCGTTTCAGTCACGATGAAATTTATTTTTAAAATAATCAGAAGTCTCTTGACAGTCAGTAGTTTTTTTCCTAGAATGTTGTCATGAATCATGCGTTGAAGAAGCACCTCGCCCTTCTCTTCGTTGCTTCTTACCTGATGTTCCCTTCGCCTGCTGCTTCCAAGGACCCCTGTTTGGATTGCCATGGTCAGAAAGGCATGACCGGGTATGTTGACGGATCTGAATTTCAGCAATCCGTACACGGGGATCTGGCCTGTACTAAGTGTCACTACGACGTATCTGGATATCCTCATTCGAAAGTCTCGAAAGTCAACTGCGGAACCTGTCATTTCATCGGTACGAGAGGCGCCCCTAAAGAGCAGGCCCAGCAATACAAGTTGAGCGTGCATAACCAGGTCAAGGCCCTGGGAGGTTCCATGGCGCCTACATGCCAAACTTGTCATGGCTCACATTATATATACCCCTCCGATGACCCCCGTTCTGCCACGTATAGACAGAAGATTCCGACCCTCTGTGCGAAGTGTCATCCTCAGGAGTTCGAAGTCTATAAAGCCAGTATACACGGAAGACAGCTCCTGGAGGATAAGAACAGTGCAGCACCTACATGCTTTCAATGTCATTTGGAGCATATGACACCTCCTACAGCGAGCAACGAATGGCAGCTGTCACTGATCAAACAGTGCGGGTACTGTCATCCCGAAGAAATAAAGACGTACCGAGAAACATACCATGGTCAAGTATCGGAACTCGGATATACCACTGTGGCAAAGTGTTCGGATTGCCACGGGTCCCATAACATTCAGCTGGTCGATAGCCCGGATTCGACGCTCTCGCCAAAAAACATTTTGCAGACCTGCCGGAAGTGTCATCCTGCGGCCACTTCGGGCTTCACAAAATTCTACGCCCATCCTGATGCAAGGAACCGGACCAAATACCCGGTGCTGTACTACACGTTCTTATTCATGACCGTGCTGCTGCTCGGCACTTTTTCATTCTTCTTGACCCACACATTCCTGTGGGCCTTCCGTGCGCTGAAAGAGCGCATGAGCAAAAAAGGGGGCGAGTAACGTGGCAGAGATAAAACGATTCAATGCCTACCACCGAGTACTCCATATCGCCATGGTCGTGAGCTTCATCGGGCTCGTGGCTTCGGGCATGCCGCTCAAGTATGCAAACGATCCCTGGGCCGCGTGGCTCATGGGGCTCTTCGGCGGGTATCATGCAGCCGGGATCATACACCGGACCTGCGCCGTCATCACCTTTGGGTACTTCGCCGCCCACATCGGGTATGCCATTTACGATATCGCGATCGTTAGGAAGTTCCGGTTCAATATCCTGGGACCCGAATCCATGGTGCCCTGGCTCAAAGACCTTGAAGACATCTACGGTAGTTTCCGCTGGTTCTTCGGCATGGGGCCCCGGCCGGAGTTCGACCACTTCACATACTGGGAAAAGTTCGACTACTGGGCTGTCTTCTGGGGCGTCGGCATGATCGGTGTATCAGGCCTGTTCCTCTGGTTCCCCGAGTTTTTCGGCCGCTTCCTGCCCGGATGGGTGTTTAACATTGCCACAGTCATTCACAGCGATGAGGCACTCCTCGCAGCCGGCTTCATCTTCACGATCCATTTTTTCAACACCCACCTACGACCGGAAAAATTTCCCATGGATCTGGTCATCTTCACCGGGAGGGTCACGCTCCATGAGCTGCAGCATGAGCGCCCACTCGAATACCAGCGCCTCGTAGATGAACACCGGCTTGATGATTATATGATCGAGCCGCAGAAGACTTGGATCACCGATACCGGTATCCTGTTCGGCTTTGCCATAGTTCTGGCAGGCTTCAGCCTGCTTATTTTAATCTTGATGGGACAGTTCATATATTAATCTATGTCATTAAAACATCGCGACCTATTTATCAAACATATTTTTACAACGGTAGCCCCCTACGTCGACTTCCTTAGCCACGGTTTCAGCTTCGGACTTGACCACCTCTGGCGCAGAAAGGCTGTTATGCGCTCAGGCATTCTCGAGGGTGAGCACGTACTTGACGTCTGCAGCGGAACTGGAGAACTTGCCTTTTTGCTCTCCCGCCACGTTGGTCCACAGGGTTCAGTCACCGGGGCCGACTTCTGCGAAGAGATGCTCGACCTTGCTCGGCGCAAAAAAGGTGAGAATCATGAGAATCTCTCTTTCATATTGTCCGATGCCAAGAAAGTTCCTTTTCGAGACAACACCTTCGATGCAGTTACGGTCGCGTTCGGCATGCGCAACATCCCCGATACGGCCCTAGCGCTGCAAGAGATAGACCGGGTCCTGAAGCCGGGAGGCAAATTCGTCTGCCTCGAACTGACGCGGCCCCAGTATCGCTGGTTCCGCTTCTTCTACGAGTGGTACGTTTTCAAGGTCATGCCGTTGATATCGAAATTGTTCATCAAGAACGCGGAGCCCTATCTCTATTTGCACCGCTCCATTAATTCCTTTTATCCACCCGTTGAATTCAAGGAAATGATTAACAAATGCGGCTTCGACAACATAAGGGTTGATTCATTGACTTTCGGTATTGCAACGTTGTATACAGCGGTGAAACGTGGATAGGGTTGCAATCATGTGCAAAAAAGACAAGGAGCTAATGTACAGTTTTTCCCAGCAGAGCCTCAAGCGTGCCAGTCAACACTCGTTGGTGCTTGCCAGGCTCCCTTTCTTTTCAGCCTACATCGATGCAAATGTAAAAAAAGAGGTTGACAAAGACCGGCTCATCATTGAATTCGCTGCGGAAAAATATGATGAAGGAAAGCCTGCACGTGATCTTGATCTGGAAGATGTTTTTGAGGAAACGAAGCAAGTTGATAAAGATTTTCTGAATAATCTTTTCATTCCCACCCTTTCCTTTCACATGCGCTACGTCGATTTCGCCGACATTCGAATCCAGCGCATTTGGCTCATTTCAAAAACCGTCTACGCCCTCCTGGAGAACTGGCCAGAGGCAGGATCTTTTGCCGATGCCGCCAGAGCCGCATACACAAGAAAGAAATTTAAAAAGCGTCTCATTGACATACTGCACCTCTATAATGAGGAAACAAGGATACTGAGCAAATCCCTGCGCCTCTTCGGCCCCTTGAACAAAATGGTCGGCTCCTACGCCGAAGGTTTGTACCATGCCATGGAGGCAATAACAAGCGATATAACTGACACATTTACAAGAAAGATTTACGGAGACGAAACAGCCCATGCCCAGACCTGACCTGCTTCTGCTCCATCCGCCGAGCGTCTTCCATTTCCGCGACCTGCCTCTCTTCTTCGGCCCCGTCAGCGACGTCGTACCATCTTCATCGATCTTCGAGATTTACCCCATCGGGTTTCTCACCATTTCTAATTATCTAACCAAGCACGACATCTCGGTACGGATCATCAACATGGCCCTCAGCATGCTTCGCTCCCCTTCGTTTGACGCCGAACGATTCGTCAAGAATCTTGACGCTGGAGCCTTCGGCATAGACCTGCATTGGCTACCCCATGTGGATGGCAGCCTCAGTCTTGCAGAAATGGTTAAAAAACATCATCCCGATAAGCCGGTCATCCTCGGCGGCCTCAGTGCCACGTACTATCACAAAGAAATCATGCAAGATTATCCCTTTGTCGATTTCATCGTCTGCGGCGAATCAACCGAAGAACCGCTCAGGCTGCTGCTCAAGGCGATACAGTCTGGCTCCGGATTCGAGGAAGTGCCAAACCTCGTGTGGAGAGATGGACAAGGGCGCGAAATGGTAAACGAGTGCTCGTTCAAGCCGGAAAACCTCGACTACGTCGACTTCGATTACTCCCATCTTCTCAAGATGGCAATCAAGTACCGGGACCCCTCGGGATACATACCGTTCAAGTACTGGCTCAGCTACCCCGTGACCGCAGTCTTCTCTGTTCGAGGATGCAATCACAACTGCGGCACCTGCGGGGGGTCGATTTCGTCGTTCCGGACGGTGTGCGGACGGTCCCACGCATGTTTCCGTTCACCGGAACTTGTGGCTCAGGACATAAGGAAGATAGCGGATTACACCGGGGCACCGATGATGGTACTCGGAGACCTGCTGCAGGCAGGCCGTGATTACAGCGATCGGTTCCTGGAGGCCGTCAAGAAGCACCGCATCAGAAACGAGATTTGTATCGAATTTTTCAGTCCGCCGACGACTGAGTTTCTTAAGAAAGCGGCGGATTGCATAGAAACGTTCAACGTCGAAATATCTCCGGAATCACACGATATCAACGTCCGCAGAACTTTTGGAAAGGATTACGACAACAGCGCCCTCGAGGGTATGATCGAGACGCTCATCAATGTAGGGTGCAAGCGGATCGACCTCTTTTTCATGGTGGGGCTGCAGAACCAGACTTACCAGTCGGTAATGGATACCGTCGCCTACTGCGGCAGGCTCCTGGATAAGTTCGGTACCGATGGCAACCGGGGCAAAGTACTTCCTTTTATTGCACCGCTCGCACCTTTTATCGACCCCGGCAGTGATATTTTTGAAAACCCTGATAAATATGGCTACCGCTTTTTCTATAAGACACTCAAAGAACACCGGCAGGCCATGCTCCAGCCGAGTTGGAAATTCACGCTGAACTACGAAACGAAGTGGATGACGAGAGATGAGATCGTAAAGTCAACCTATGATAGTGCATTGAAGCTCCTCGCCATTAAGGAACAATACGGCGTCATCAGTCAACGGACCGCCCTAAAGATTCGTGATCACCTTAAGCGGGCAATCATATTGAGCGAAAAAATCACAGATCCCGAACTTATTGATGATGAACTCCGCAAAGAGATCTTCAGCCTGAATACGCTCGATATCGTATGCGGCAAACATGAGCTCGACTGGCCCATCAAGGGTTGGAAGCTCAGACTGCCGAATATCATGAAACTGGTGTTCTCGGAAGTCCGGCAGGACATGCGCTCG
Source organism: Nitrospirota bacterium (assembly GCA_963845065.1). Lineage (GTDB taxonomy): Bacteria > Nitrospirota > UBA9217 > UBA9217 > UBA9217 > JAJYKN01. Next base: position 395,138 of record CAWJQQ010000009.1, on the reverse strand, counting down.
CGCAATCCCTTATGCTCTTTGCTGCAGAATAAATCGATACCCGATAAATGAAAAACGGATGAACCTGTGGAAATTCGTTCATCCGTCGTCTTTTCCCCCGTTTGAAAGCTTGCCCCCTGCCCTCCACTAAAGTTTGAGGACCACTTTAAAAAATCGATTCATGAAGAGTCCTGCAGCCGCGCCAAGCATGGCACCAAAACCAGCTAGAAATCCCATCACCATGACGAGGACAAGGGTCACGGCAATGACATTGTGCCCGCATGCCGGTCCGAACATCTTTGTTACGTCCTTGGCTGCAGCGTCCCACCAGGTCCCCTGAAGGGTGTTGGCAAAAAATAAGTCCATTGATAGAGCAATACCCAACGTAACGAGGGCGCCGAGCACTGCGCCGATGAGAACCGCCTTTTTAAGCCCCTTGTCGGACATGAACACACCTCAATCACGGTAGACATAACTGCCTGTGCTACCAACGACGCCAGCTGTTATTTCAATATTTCACCTGTTTTTCTCGACCACAGGAGCAGGTCGAGATGGTCCATATCTATTCCGATTTCAGCGGCGAACTGTTCAAGCCGTTTTTCGATTTCCAGGTATCCGGCTCGCGTCGTATGGCGCATTTTTTTACTGATCACGCCCATTTCACGGAGGCTATTCATGATATGCTTATCGAGGATAGCATAACCGGGGAAGCCGATGTTACGGAGGAAATGGCTCGCTTCTTTATACCCCAAGCCCTTGACTGATTTGTTCTGTGCAAAAAAATCACGGCGGGCGTCCCGACCATCGAAGGACTCGAGCAGCCGGCGGAGTTTGAACCCGCAGGCAGCCTTCAAATACTCGCGGGTATGATAGATGTAGGTGGTCCGTACACGCCAGAACCTCACGCGGTGAGCCTGTGCGCGATTTCGAAGTTCTAACATGCTGCCGGAATGCAATATATCATGAAGTACTGCCACCGTCTTCATGCCCATCTTCGCGCTGCTACCAGCAGTCACGATGCAGTAACAAAGTTCTTCGAAGATCGCGCGATCGCCTTTCTTATATCTTTTTTTAAACTCGGCAAGACGCTTCACGATCTGCGGCCTTTTCGAGCGGTAGTCGCGTTTCAGTTCATCAATGAGTTCTTTTCCAGGCACGGTAGCCGCCCTTCAAATTATACAAGTTCTTGTAACCCATGCCCATCAACCGCTTAATTGCCCAGATGCTGCGGTTCCCGTTCTGACAAAAAACTATAATATCCTTGTCCTTCTTGAGTTTTTTGACTTTTTCACCAATATCCGTGAGCGGAACATGGACGGCGCCAGGGATGTGTCCCTGAGCATACTCCTTGTCCGTGCGGACGTCGAGAAGTACAACCCCCTTTTTTTGATCGAGTTCCTGCGGCCGGATCTGTTTAATTCCCCACCGGCTCAGCAAACCGAACAGTTTGATGATCATATAGAGTGCAACAAGACTTATAAGTATTGTTGAAGCTGTATCCAAAATAGAATATCCTCCAATTTCTTAAGTTAACAGCTCAGAATTCACGGTTTACAGTCTGAAGAGAAAGTCTCTTCAGTATAGTTACGAACCCTGTATTATGCGCTCCTGACTTCCTTCATTGTAGCGGGGAGTTCAATGACAAACCGCGCCCCTCGGGGGCTATTCTGCTCCACGCGGATCACCCCGCCATGGTCCTTGATGATCCGAAGCACAATAGATAGACCCAGTCCGCTCATTTTCTTCTTCCTCGAAAAATCAGGTTGAAATAACTTGGGAATGTCTTCATTCGTTATTCCCGTGCCCTCATCTGCCACGATGATCTGCGCCATATTGTTAGTGTTCATTCCTGCTGAAATCCAGATTCTGCCTTTGCCGCCCATCGCCTCCACGGCATTCTCGAAAAGATTGATGAATACACGCTTTATCTGTTCATTGTCCAAAAGCACAAAGGGCATGTCCGGCGCAATGTCTTTCACTACCACAATGTCTTTGTGCGCACCACTGTAAAGCTGAACCACGTTTTCAAGCACTGGAGCCAGCGACTGGGGGACTGGCTTTGAACTCGGCATTCGGGCAAAATTCGCGAATTCGTCAACAAGGTTCCGCAAGCCGTCGGCTTCCTGGACGATTGTCCGACTGCACTCATCGAAAACAGCATCAAAGTCCGGCGAGCCCTCTGCATATTTCTTCCGAAGGCGTTCTGCGGAAAGTTTGATGGGCGTCAACGGGTTTTTGAACTCGTGCGCAATCCGCCTGGCAACGTCCTGCCAGGTCTCGGCTTTTTTTGCCCGGAGGAGTTCAGTGAGATCGTCGAAGGTAATGACAGATCCTATGAGCATACCGCTGCCGTCACGAAGGGTCGAGACCCGCATCCTTAAGGTCAGCATGCGACCACGAACGTTCAGTTGAAGTTCCTCCTCAGCCCACCCCTGGCCCTCTTCCAGCTTGCGGAACAGGCCGCGGATCGGACCCAACTCAATGAACTCAAAGGCCTCATCGTACCGTTTTCCGAGTACATCTTCTTCCCGGATGCCGAGGACCTCCGAAGCGGACTGGTTGACTGTTGTTATCCGCGCCGCCCGGTCGATGGATACGACTCCCGTGTCGATGTTTGATAGGATCGTCTTCTTATAGTTCATTTCCTGCTCAAGCAGCTCCCGGGAGGCCTTGAGTTCCTTGGTCATCAGATTGAAGGAATCGATCAGCACACCTACTTCGTCGCCGGACTTCTCGTCGATGTGATAATCAAATTTGCCTGCCGCGACCGCTGCGGTCCCTTCAGCGAGTTTCTTGATCGGGACAGTGATGCCGGCAGCAACCCGGAGCGCCACCCAGATCGCGGCAAGAAGGAGCGCGAGGGTAACTGCAAGAAAACCGAGCTGATAGGCAACCTTGATCGGTTCCTTTTTTTTGAATGCCTGCCGATACTGCACGTACCCCTCACGTATCGAATCCACTTTCGCAGACAGGTTCTGAGGGACATAATAACTGACAGCGATCGCGGCAGTGACCGGGCCTCTTTCCGAGGTCTCGTAGAGCGGAACAACTGCCCTCAGGCTATCACCCTTATTGTTTCCCGTACTGGATATATCAGCTGCTTCCTGGCCCGCGAGTGCCTGGGCTACCAGCTCAGGTGGCGTCTGGGTAAAGGTCCTGGCCGGATATTGGCTAGTCACTACGACTACGGTGCGCTTATTCGGTCCAAGGAAAAGCTCGACGGATCCCAGGCCGTACTCATTCCCTTTTTTTGCCAGATAGTCTTTGAGTACTGGGTTTTCAAATTGCGTCAGGAGCCGGGTCTCGCTCATTTGACTGCTAATCTGCTTAGCAAAAGAGAAGGCGTCTTTTTGAAGCCGGTCGTAATATTCCTGCGTAAGGACTATGGAATCCTTCAGGGAATTTTCAATGCGAAGACTGAACAACCGCTCTATACTGCTGGTGAACATCCCGCTCCCGATAAAGTACAGAAGAACAGGCGGGATAAACGAAAGGCTGACAAATGCAAAAACGAGTTTTCTCCGAAAGCGAGCGCCCAGCACTCCGTGCTTTCGTTCGACAGAGAGTTTCCAAAGGCTCCTGGCAATCATGACTATGACAACCGCAAAGAGCAGGAAATTCGCGCTCACGAGCAGAAATATGAGAATGTTATCGGAAAGCGGGCCTCCAAACCCCCTGTGTTCGAGTTGTAGCACCATGGCAAGTGCGGTCAGTGCGAGAAACCCGAAGAGATACAGGACTCCCTTCCACCCGGTTTGGCCTTCTTTACTGCTAGCTTTCATCGTATCGGCAGAATACCAAAAATACCGGTCAAAAGCAAGGTCTGGTTTAACACCATTCCTATTATTCTCTTGACAAACCAGAGGTTTCTCGTTAATCTTTAGAAAAAATTGGCCCTGCAATCCCCTTTTGAATCAACTAGCGGATAGCCGGATAAAGGATAGAGATTTGGCTCCTATGCCGTTCAGCACAAGGAGGATCGTTTCGGAATGTGCCCCGACACAATGATTTTCGCCATCCTTTCGACTTACGCGTTCCTTCCCGGTTCGCCGGAGCGGCCTACCTGCTTGAATTCCCAGAACACGGATCACCGCAATGCCAGCTCTCACTGGTATAAAAAAGGCAATTACGTCAGGAGGCAGGAATGACCAAACGGTTGGACGCTATTTCGCATGCAGCGTGCTTTGCTCTTCTTTTATTGCTTGTCCTGTTTGCTCCCGGTATAGCCGTTTCTCAGGATCAGAATGCCCCTGCTGTGCCGCAGCCCGAAAAAACCGGGGAAGTTGTCCAGCAGCAGGGTAATGCGGTGGTCAATCCCACCATGAAACAAGCAGAGTCGGCGTCTGAAAAACAGCAAGCGCCATCATCCCCTGTGGAGACTTCAGCCTCTGTCCCCGCACCGGAAGAGGCGACAGTATACACGATCAAACCTGGCGACACGCTCTGGGACATCGCGAATACTTATCTAAAAGATCCTTTTCTCTGGCCATTCATCTGGAAAGCAAATCCGGACATAACCGATCCGGACATGATATTTGCCGGCAGTAAACTATCCATCCCGAATCTCGCCCCCGTGGAACAGGCGATCGAGCAGCAGCCCGCCCCGAAAGAGGAAGTGGCGGTGCCTGCTCAGAAACCAGAACCAGAGGAAGGTATTAGTACGGCCCGGATCGCGCAGCCAAAACCGGTACCGCCCGCTCCTCCCGTAGAAGCTCCAGAAGCAGCGGCCCCATCAGAAGGGAGCTCGCTCATTGTACCGGAGCAGCAGGCCGTTCCGCTCATCGATAAGTACTCCATGCTAAGCGCGGGCTTTGTGAATGATATCGAAAGCAGTGGCATGATCGTTGGTGGAGCCGATAGCGAAAAAACAATATACGGCTATGGCGACATCGTGTATATAAAAGTCAATTCAAAAGAAAATATGAATGTCGGCGACAAGTATCTCATCTACTCACCGCTCGAAAGGGTAAGGCATCCGATAACCCACAAACCCTATGGGCGGCTCATCCGCGGATTAGGCATCCTTCAGATTACTGCCAAGGATTCAGATGACGTGCTCACCGCTCAGATCACTCTCTCGTTCAATGCCATCGAGAAGAAAAGTCAATTGATACCCTATCAGGAACCTTCCCTCATCTATGAATCATCACAAAAAAAGGTAAAAGATATTTCAGGCTATATTCTTGCGGTGACAGACAATCACGCCATAAACGGGGAGTCAGACATCGTTTACCTGGATAAAGGAAGCCTGGACGGCGTTGAACCGGGCGACCGATTCGTTGTATACGAAGAACCTGGGGAAAAGGGAATTCCAAGAAAAGCAGTCGGCGAGGTGCTCGTCTTTCTGGTGAAGGATCTGACATCTACCGCCGTGGTAAGCAATAGTACAGAAGATATCAGGAAGGGCGAAGCAATTGACTTTAAAAATTAGGACGAGGCACAGGAGTGGCGTTTGAGGTCATAAATGTTGTTTACGTTACTCAGCAATTACGGCTTGCAAATCTGTGCGAGTCCGATATAATTTTATATGATTTTTGCAATCCTGTCCGTCCGAAAAAAGAGTGCGCCAAGTTAAAATGCCTCGGTTTGCCCCGGTCGTCATGCCCAGAGACCAGGTCTGCCCGATTTCAATAACGATAAACACCGATGGGTTATCGAGGTTATTATTAAATATATTTCGGCAACAAACGTGCAATCCCTTATTAGGGTTTTCTAACGACGTCCTCTCCTTGCAGCAAAAGTTATCCTCATTTTGGCCTCCCACCGCCAAAGCACATGGGGATTCCCGCGCTATTTTCCTAGATGACTATTCTTTCACGATAGCCGACGCCTGTATATCAAAAGGATTTAAGCGTACAGCCAGCGAGAAAAGATATGGATATTCGCGTTTTAGGTGCTTCATGTACATAAGCCATTCCACGATGAGAAGAGAATACGCCCGTTTCATGTCGCCACCGATATGGTTGCCGTCAACAGTGGTCAGTTGATTAACGTCATCCCGTACCGACAACTCTTCGGTTAGGTGAAAAACTGCCCAGAGCAGCTCGGTGAATGTCTCATGCTCGAGCAGGTTAGGGTTCTCGAGAAGTCTCAAAAGAAAATCGCGCTTACCGGCCAGATAGGCCTTGAGTGCCATCAGGTCGGCCTTTACATAGTCGATACGCAAATCATACTTTGAGAAATCCCTGGCAACTTTTGAAAAATGCTGCTCCGACCAGTGGATTGATACCTGGAGCTCGGCCCTGGTCTTGTCGGTGTTATGGTCGAAATCTGAGAAGCATTTCAAAAGCCCGCTACCAACCTCGCTGAAGAACGTGCCGATGACCATGTTCAATTTGTTCAGCATAGCAACCTTTTCGCGGACGTTCAAAAGTGTATTCAAAATCAACGTAACTAATAACACCTGGATCGGGATAAAAGCGATGTCCTGAAGCAGATAGAAAAACGTATTTCGCACATCCTGAAAAATAATGATTTGAGCGATAAATAATGCCATCGAAACCGTGATTAGCGATGTGCCAAGAACTATTTGCCATTTGTATCGTTTCATTTCCATGTTCCTTATCTATAAGTGAAGGGTAACAAATCTTTGCGGGTATGCCCAAAAACAGGACAAGAGCACCGATGAAGTTATGTCGAATGGATGAACGAATAGGGGGCTGCTACTTTGCCACCCCGTTCCGTACAAACTATTTCATGAAGAGGAAAAACCCGTTAAAGAAATAGATGAGGCCAGAAACTCCCGAAGCCAATCCGAGATACCAAAAATATTTCTGCTTCATCAAGGCAGCAATGGACGAGAGCAGGATTGCTATCTGGAGAAACATGGCCGCCAAACCGAAGGCGCCGGAATGTTTCTGTGCATCGTCTCTGCTCGCCTCGAGTACATAGGCCTTTTTCTTGATCTCTTCCTTTTCACCGTTATAGCGGTTTATCTCGGTCTGGTAGAATTGGACCTTTTCCCGATACTCTGCCGCAGCACCGCGCGCCCCCACTTTCAATTCAAGATTCAGCTTGTCCCGCTGAAGCCCATAGAGATCACCTTTTATGCTCTTTGCCTGATAATAGGACCACTGATCCGAAGCCTGCTCCTGTGACATAACCGCCTTCGAACCATACCCCCCGCCTTTGAGCGTTGAAAGCGTTGCACAGACCGCGAAGATCACCGTCGTGAGTGCGAGATAATTGAGCCAAGACTCTTTTTTTTCTTCTACCATATAATAATACCCTCCTGATAGAATATTTTTTTTGAACGCTCATAGTACCGAAAATTCTCCAATTAGTCAATACTCTCATGAATTCCTGTCCGCGCATTCCCCTAGGAGGCGTAAAATTCCAGAAGGGGTCTAGCGGATGCCATGTAACTTTACTGGTCAATGCATTTTCCCGCCCCAAAAATAGGCATGTATCCACTTATATGATATAATGTTCATATTAGGTCAATAAACTATGAGTCCATCAGGCGGAGTTAAATTTAGAGCCTATCCGACAGAGAAATTGCAAGAGGTGCTTACTCTATGGATAGGTTGTCAACGGTTGATATACAACGCTAAGGCCGCTTGGAACAATTACTTCTGCACGTTCCGTAACCACGCTCTTGCTTTGACCGGCATGCTAACTCCTGTCAATCAGCAATACTCTCAATCGAAGGATGAGGATCTTACTCCGTTCTTATAGTGGCGGGAGAGTTCATTAGGTACATAAGAAGAAGTCACCCAGGATCAGACATGATTATCGGCGTCCCCAAAGAGATTAAAGTCGAAGAATTTCGCGTCGGCGTCACGCCCTTCGGCGTACATGACTTGAATCAGGACGGCCACACCGTTCTCGTCGAGACTGGTGCCGGAGAAGGCAGCGGGTTCACTGATGAAGAGTATAGAAAAGCCGGAGCTGATATGACCGATAAGCACAGCCTCTTCGAAAAGGCCGAATTGATCGTCAAGGTCAAAGAACCGGTTCCGGCAGAATATGATTTTGTCCGGCGCGAGCAGGCGGTCTTTACTTATCTTCATCTTGCGCCGAACAGGGAGCTTTCCGAAGTTCTTTTGAGGAAACGTGTAACAGGCATCGCGTACGAGACACTGACCAAAGACAATAGTCTGCCTCTTTTATCACCGATGAGCGAAATAGCCGGTCGTATGGCCCCGCTCATGGGGATTTACTATCTTCAGAAATTCAAAGGAGGTTCAGGCATTCTGGCAACCGGTGCGAGCGGCGTCAAGCCTGCAAAAACTGTGATCCTCGGCGCGGGAGTGGTCGGTACGAATGCGGCCCGGGTGGCATCGAGTCTCGGAATGGAAACCATCCTAATGAACAAAGTTACGGAACGGCTTCAAAAAATAGATGAGTTGTTCATGGGAAGGGTGAAAACCCTGCCCGTAACAACCCAGACCATCGCGGAAGAGATCAGGGATGTGGATATCATTGTCGGTGCAGTCCTAGTGCCCGGAGGCAGGTCACCTATTTTGATTACCAGACCGATGCTCAGGACCATGAAAAAAGGTGCGGTTATCGTTGACGTCTCCATTGACCAGGGCGGGTGCGTTGAAACCTCGCACCCCACGACGCACGATGACCCCGTGTTCGCCGTTGACGGCATTATCCACTATTGCGTAGCAAATATGCCGGGTGCCTACCCGAGGACGTCAACGCTGGCCCTCACGAACGCCACCTTGCCTTATATTAAGATTATCGCTGATAAAGGGATCAAAAAAGCAGTACTGGAAGACGTGATCATCAGAAGTGCGCTCAACACCTATCACGGCAAAATCGTGAACCAGGCTCTGGCTGAGTCGCTGAAGTTTACCACGGTTTGATCGCTGCAGTTAAAGATAAGGCTATGAAATGAGACAAAGTACCTGATCTAGCATTAGGGCAGAAAGTCACCGCCACCAGGCTAACATTCATAAATGTACCATTGACTCGTCATCTGGTGTGCGCGTTATTCACTTGCCACGGCATGGACTGCCCCTGAACCGTCGTTCGGCAAATCTAGTCTATGCAACGCCTCCTTTTGCATACCGATCGCCTCAAGCATGAGTGTGCTTCTCCATAAGCTGCTCCGGGAACGAGCTCCGAGGACTGCAGTAAAAAGGGGGCCTCTGCCCGTATCGATCGCACATACAAAACAGTGCCGTGCATTCCCGGTGTAGCCCGTTTTCCCGCCGATTATATTGTCCTCCTGCCAAAGGAGATTGTTCGAGTTCTCCAGAAATATTTCCCGTCCCTCCGCTGTACTTATCAGATATGCTTTCGTACCCAGGATATCTCGTATAAGAGGATATGAGAGCGATGCCTTCAAAATGAGGGCAAGATCACTAGCGGTGGTGTATTGAGTCCCCTTCGGGAGGCCTGATGCATTTGCAAAGAGCGTGTTGTTGGTTCCTATCTCTTTCGCCTTCTGGTTCATCAACGTTACAAAGTCCTTCTCTGATCCGGCTGCCGCTTCGGCAAGAGCCACCGCAGCGGAATTGATGGATTTCATGAGGGCGAGGTGAAGAAGATCGGAAACCGTAACCTCTTCGCCGGCATACAGTCTCGGCTGTATGGACCGGACCCTCCCCGCATTCCTGCTGATCTTCACTTTGATCGCTGGATCAAGCCTGTCGATAACCACCATGGCAGTAACAAGCTTGACGGTGCTTGCAGGTGCGAGTTTTGCATCGGGGTACTTTGCGTAAAGAACCTCTCCGTTTGAGTCAACGACGATTGCAGCCTTTGCAGGGATCCTTTGCTGACGCGCTGCTGCCGCTGGCATCACGCGGCTACATAAAATGAGAACCACGATGGCAATGATGTATGCGTATTTCAATCTTCCCTCACTTGAACATGGATTTTAAATGATCAACCACTACTCTCTGACAAAACCTACAATGAAAAACCGCATGCAATGGCTTAGAGGCGTTTCCGTTCATGTTAGCAGTAACTGATTCCCCTTCGACCTGCTCTCCCCCACGCTCGATACATAAATTGCTGGCCTGCCGAGCACAGGGCACTTGTTCTCGCAAATGCCGCAGCCGATGCACAGTTCGAGGTCCACATGAGGTTGCTGTACAAACACGCTCTTGCCCTGGCGATCGCGCACCTGGACTTTTTCGATCCAGATGGCTTTTTTCGGTGTAGGACAGACTTCCTCGCACATGATGCACGGCCGGTCATGGGCCCAGGGAAGGCACCTTCCCTTGTCGATCATCGCAAGGCCGATCTTCGTTTTCGCTTTATCCTCCAGATGCAGTCTTTTGATAGCCCCGGTAGGGCAAACCTGGCCACAGAGCGTGCAGCGATATTCGCAGTAACCGATGCGCGGGACAAGCAATGGAGACCAGATGCCTTCGGCCCCGGCTTCCAGGAACGTCGGCTGGAGTCCGTTCGTGATGCAGACCCTCATACATTCCCCACACTTGACGCAACGTTTCAGAAACTCCTTTTCTTCAAGCGACCCCGGAGGGCGCAAAAGATCGGGGTTCTGGGAATTCGTCCTTGTAATCGGCGTAATACGCAGAAGCGGAACGGCTACTATCCCGCTGAGAGCCGATGCAATGATTCTTCTCCTGCCGAGGTCCATGGCTGCAGCTGACCGCTTGCCCAAAAAACCGAAACTCACTGCATTCTGTGGACAGATATCGTCGCAGTTCCAGCACACGAGGCATTCGGTGTCCTTCCAGTGTTCACCTGCGTCGGGCCTGGCATTTCCCTGGCAGGTGGTTGCGCAGATTCCGCAGGAGGTACATCCTTCGCTCACTGACCGCTTCAATATCGAATATCGCGAAAAGATGCCGAGGAGGGCGCCGAGCGGGCAAAGGTATTTGCACCAAAACCTCTTCTCAATCAAATTCAAGCCGAGAACAATAAAGAAGAGACTGCCCATCAGTACGCTTTGTTTGTAGAACGATTGATCAAATGAAAGCACGGTTTTTTTGAGCACCCTATAAACCGGTTCGGTTATGTTCGCAGAGCCGAGTAGGTTCATTGCATAGATTGTATCGAATGTCGACCTCACGCTGTAGTTGAACAAGGGATAAACGCTCACGGATAACGATCGAATGAGGAGCGAAAGCGGGTCAATGAATCCAACCGGTTGAAGCGTAAAGAGGGCTGAAACGAGGACTGCGATCAGGATATAATATTTGACGCGGTACCCCTTTACGTATAAATCAGCAGGCTTATTTTTTCTGATAGAACCGACGAGGTTATTCAGGGTGCCAAGCGGACAGGCCCATCCGCAGAAAACCCTCCCGAAGACGAGCGTGATGACAATAGTTATAAGGGAAAAGTAAAAAGCCTTTGCTGCGGCATGGGCGGACAGGATTGTCGTGATGAAGATAAGGGGGTTAAAATCGAGAAACAGGCGCACGGGATACCCAAGATCGTCAATTCCCCTTGACTCGGTCTGGATAAACAGAAAGAGGAAAAAAAGGAGTACTAGCCCCTGGGTCAGTCTACGAAGGTTTTGCATGATCTATTCAGTTCGCTGGCTAAATGAGTCAAGAACCCCGCGTCAAGACGCGGAGTATACCGGCACATTTTCGTTGAAATGATAATACAGATGGAAGAAAAAGGCAAGTTATAGTTAACACACTGACCACTCCCCATGTCTAAAGCCAGGGGGTTCTAGCGGCTGTACCGACAGGCTCTCCGGCAACAATACGAACGTTGTCGGCCTCGACTGTCGTTGATCCGCCTTTAACGGACAAGCAGCTCTGTCTCCGGTTCGTGGTGTTCTCGTGCTTGATACTGAAGCTGGTTGGATGAATTCTACCCTTTGCCGCTTCATGCTGCACCCCCAACACCGCCCGTTCCAGGAGCAGGTTTGCACCCGGCCAGGCTTTGGCAGCCTGACGCGTGTCGAGGACATCGTTAGAAACATGCTTTGCAAGGAATGCGGAATAGAGATCACGCTGGGTGCTTACCCCGCAGTTGCAGGCATGCCATCTTTGGGACAATGATTTTTTGGCTACTGTTCCGCAATGGCATGTCTGGGAAAGCTTTGTGCTCCGGGTAGAAAAATCGGTTACTTTACCGCCAGCGTTTTCGGCTTTGTGGTGAAGCATCGACATAAACATCCCCGGAGCTCGTCGCGAAATACTTTTACCATAGAGTTTCTGAAATGCTTTGTACGACAGTTTCTCGGTTTTGATGTCGGTACCGAGAGTGAGGACTTTGTTCACGAGCTTGCCATGAGACCGTTTTCTGGTTTCAGCAAGGATTCTTTGAAGTTCGGCGAGCTTAGCTTTAAGAACACGGTATTGAGCAGAAAAGACCCACTGTTTTTTACCCGTTTTGATGGTTTTGTCTCCGTTGTAGTTGCCCGGGTTGGTAGCACGAAGGCTTCTGGCCATTGTGCGCTGGACGGTCTTGATACGTTTAAACGGTATCTCGACTTCAGGGCAAAATTCGAGTAGTAACGCATCGGTATCACCAACGATGGCAACTGTCGACGGGCCAATGTCAAGGCCGACAGTTTCGGTGCCAATCTGGTTCTCACGCTTGATCTTGGCCGTGCCTTTAAGCACAAGTTGGGCAAACCAGCGGGGATTGCCGCGGATAGTTTTCTTGACCAGACGAACGTACTTGACATCATGGCTAAGTGCATGAGTCTGAACGCCAAACTTGTCTTTCTTATCGAAGACACAGTTGAGACGAAGGCCGGTCCACTCCACATGGTCATCGCACCACCGAATACCGGATTTGTTGTTTTTACCTTCAAGGGACGACATCCAGCCATGGCGCTTGAAACGTGGTTTGCCATGCTTCCCAAACTCGTAGTCAGCGACGGCGCTATATGCTCGAGATGCTATCTTCTGGGCGGTCAGGCTGTCAATATGCTCACTGATCCAGCAGGAATTGCGGAGGATACCGACGTAGTTATGAAGGTGGTATTCAGTATATTCAGCCTGGGTTCTGGCTGTCTTAAACATCTTGGTGCGAAGCTTGCTTTTCTTCTTCGTGATCGCCACGAGCCATTTTTCTGATCGCCGCATGGCAGTAAGACGCTTCATCGCTTCACCAAGGCAGGCATTATATAGATAACGGCCAGCTTCGAGCCGGGCATCGAGCATTCGATTGTCCTTTGGAGTCACTACGAGTTGAAACTCGTGAATACAAGATGGGGTTTTAGGTTTATTCGGCATTGGTTGTTTGAATATACCACATAGATGTACATTTGTCTACTAATTGCCGAAAAACAAAGTTCCCGCATTCATCCCCATGGTTAAAACCAGGGGCTTTCTGCGGATAGTTTGGTAAGGCTAAATGACACTTCTTCTCCACGACCCTTTGAATTTTTCCTCGACTATTTTCTCCATCTACTACGCTTAAAAAAGCTCCATCTCACAGTAGCTCCGGCCTAACTGATGCGGGTCCAATCTCACTTCACCTTTGATTAAACATTGACCTTCTTGATCCTCACTTTGTTCAGATCCATCTGCCCCATCCCGCGTTTATGACCAAGCGTTACATACCCGAGGTCGCGTCCTTTCAATCCGAAGAGCGTTGCACCATAGGAATCAATGGCGACTTGGTCCACTCCCACGATGATGGTATCGAGTTTTTTCACGTCCGCGAGATCGCCGCCCTGGGGGCCGTTCGCCGTCAGGATGCGCACGGCGTCGAGGATCGTGAGCGTCGGTTTTATCTTCATAGAGAGATCCACAAGGCTCTCGTCCAACTTCTGATGAATCTGGCGGCGCTCTCCTCCCATTACTCCCATCCAGTTTTTCATGGACATCGTAAGTTTAGCAAGACCGTGGTGCTTCGCAATCGGGATATTGATCACCTTATCCGCTTCAAAGATCTCCGTATAGAGCGGCCAGGACTTGAGCACTGTCCCGTTGATATCCATGTCCTTAAACTTTCGGTCGTCCACATAATCGACATTTGCACCCAAAGCAGCCGCTGCTGGTGCTATCCCGCTCTGGACAAAGCACCGCCGCGGATCGTTCACTGGCCTGTCGAAGACCCTTACCTTCTTGGCGCCGGCCTCGAAACAGAGTTTTACCACTGCAGCAACGACTTCCGGATTCGTGTCCCCGGCCTGCTCTGGAGTCCGGTCCCAGCCGATATTCGGTTTGATTACGACGATATCGCCTCGCGAAACAAACTTCTTGATCCCGCCCATGGCGTCGATGGCCGCCCTCACGATCTTTTCAGGGGACACGCCGTGTGCAATCACGAGATCGGGATGGAGGGTTGTCTCTGCAGCCTCGGCCATCAGGTTCAACCCTGCGGGCAACGAAAGGCCTGCACCAGTCAGCGCTGCCAATTTTAGAAATTTTCGTCGGTCCATAGTTCACCTCACCTTTCCCCTCGCCATCGACGCAAAGATACCGCCGAAGCAGAGGGCTGCAAAAATAATGAATGCCGTTTTTGTGCTCGTCAGGAACAGCGGATAGTATTCTGGTGTAATTCGCGCGCTCCCAATGTGGAGTGCAAAAATGAGCATGGTGATCCCCATGCTCAGCATCTGACCGGTGAGGCGCATGGTACCGAGTGTCGCAGACCCCACCCCGTAGAACCGTCTCTCGATAGAGCTCATGACTGCGTTCGTGTTCGGCGACGAAAACAAAGCGAACCCAAAGCCGAGCAGAATAAGACCGACGACAATGTAGGCAAGATGGGTCTGGCTCTTGAGGAACGTGAACAGGACCAGTCCTGCTGCAGTGAATCCCATGCCAATCGACGCAACAACGCGCGGTTCAATTTTGTCGGAAAGCCTGCCGGCAAAGGGAGAGAAAACTGCCATGACGAGCGGTTGAAACACCAGGACTATACCTGCCTGCTGGGGAGTGAGACCTTTGATGTACTGGAGATAGAGGCTCATGAGAAAGGTGACCGCGAAGGTCGCACTATAGTTGATCAATGCCGCCAGATTCGAAAACGCAAAGGCCACATTGTCGAAGAACAAGTTCATATTCAGGAGCGGGCTCATTGCCTTCCGCTCCCAAAAGATAAAAAACGCGATACCGGCAATACCGGCCAATATTAAGCCCATACCCGACCACGCCGGCAGGAGCGAGAAACCATACATTAACGACACCAGCATGACACTGTAGATGAGGGATCCCGTGAGATCAAACTGCTCGCCCTGCGCTTCCGCCCATTCCTGTTTTAATTTTGAAGCGACAAGAAAAATGATCCCGCATCCCAGGGGAATATTCACCAAAAATATGCTCCGCCACCCGAAATGCTGGGTCAGAAGTCCGCCAAGCGTTGGTCCGAGAGAAAGCCCTAGATAGATGGCAGCAACATTGATCCCGAGCACCCTCCCCCGCTCCGCCGCGGGATACACGGAAGTCAGGATTGCCATTCCTGTCCCGAAGATCATGGCGCTTCCGAATCCCTCCAGCGTGCGGAAGAAAATAAGCAGTGAAACCGATGGAGTAAGTGCAAGCAGGAGCGATGAGATCGTGTATATCCAGATACCGTAGTTAAATATCCGCTTCCGGCCATAAATGTCTGCCATTCTCCCGAAGGGCACGAGAAAAATTGACGCGGCCAGAAGGTAGGACGACGGGACCCAGCTCATCTGGACTGCGCTCATATGGAGATCTTTCGCGATTGAAGGAAGAGCAATATTGATGGAGGAAACCATAAACGGCGTAAGAAACGCCGAGAGGGTGGCAATCAGCAAGGCGGAGCGTTTTACCGCTATATCGTCAGACATGCTCATTTCCCAGTTCGCTGTTAATAGGGGTTTGGTGGGACGGGGACGGGGACGTGAGGTAGAGGAAATTGGTGTTATGAGGCACCATGAGATATTACCTGAACCTATTGATAAAATAGAGAATAAGACTTACGATAATGCTAATGATGATGCTCGTAGCAAGTGGAAAATAAATTGTAACATGTTCACGCTTGATAAGGATGTCTCCAGGCAGCTTGCCTAGGTACGGAGTTCTCTGCAGCAGGAGCAAAATGAGCCCCAGAACGATCAGGACGGCCCCCAGGAGAATCAACATTTTTGCCATTTCGCTCATAGTGAACCTGAGGGGGCAAAGAATTCAAGAACCCTGGCAAGCGTCGCTCGCATTTCCTTCCGCGGGACGATCATATCGATCATCCCATGATCAAGCAGGAACTCTGCGCGCTGGAACCCCGCGGGAAGTTGTTGTTTTATAGTCTGTTCGATGACCCGCGGCCCGGCAAACCCGATGAGACTCTTAGGCTCGGCAACAATGATGTCTCCGAGCATAGCAAAGCTCGCGGTCACGCCGCCAAAGGTGGGGTCAGTTAATATCGAGATAAATGGGAGCCCGGCCTGGCCGAGACGCGCCACGGCGGCCGCTGTCTTGGCCATTTGCATGAGCGAGAGGATGCCCTCCTGCATACGAGCACCGCCCGATGACGCAACCGAAACAAAGGCTGTACGGTTTTCGATGGACCTCTCTACGGCACGGGCGATCTTCTCGCCGACCACAGAGCCCATACTGCCGCCCATAAAGTTAAAGTCCATGACCACGATCGAAACTTGCTTGCCGCCGATCTTTGCTTCGCCGGATATGATTGCGTCCTTGAGCCCCGTTTTTTTGCGGTTGCTTTTAAGTTTGTCCTTGTAGTCCTTAAAGGACAGGAAATCCCTCGGGGAAAGACCATCCTCCACTTCGAGGAAACTTCCTTCGTCAACGAGATACGGCAGCCGCTCCGACGCGGTAATACGGAAGTGATAGTCGCATTTGGGACAGACCTTGTAGTTCTTCTCGACTTCTTTGCGATAAATAATCTCTTTGCAGTTATCGCATTTTACCCAGAGCCCCTCGGGGATCTTCACTTTTTTTGCAGGGGCCTCCGGGGCAGCGTTCTCATGCCGTTCTTTTTTGAACCAAACCATAATGCTCCTTCAGGTGCAGCTATTGTGTGCTTTGAACTTAGTTAGGTGCCCTGTGCCCCGCGCGAAAAATCCCACATGCTCAAGTGGCTGGGCGAAAGCGCTGAACACATATAGTCAGCAAATGTCTACTACTGCGATACATAGTACCCATGCTTCACGACAGGTAAACAGTTCCCTGTTTTGTTCTTTAAAACCAAAAGTATGGGGTTCCGGCAAGAAAATTGCCGGACAACACTTTTGCCCGCTTAGAACCTGAAACCAAAATGCTGGGGGCTTCCAACCATTGGAAGAGGAGCAGTAAGGCTCTTGATGCTGACAACAGCTCCGTTTGCATACCAGGATCCCACATTCTTTAGGGGTGGGAGCGCGTCAAAAGTTATACGTCTTCCCTTCAACAAGGATCTTCACATTTCTTCTGCCTAATCCTGTCAGTTCACTGATGACCTTCTTTTTATGGACCGGCTTCACATGATAGATATAGACCGGCATGTTAAGGCCGATCTTTGCATTAGCAAGGTCCTGATGGAGCTGGGCAGGCGTAAAATGACCACTAAGGGTGGCAATGCTATCGAGGCTGTTCGGAAATGAGGTATCAACGATGACCGCCGAAAGGTTTTTGGCCTTCGCTGCTTCTTTCCAGAGCCCTTCGTTCGGCCCTGTGTCCGCGCTGTAGAGAAATGACGACTTCCCGTCACTCACGAGAAATCCGACGGCAGGGACTGGGTGGTTCATGGGGATTGCCTTTACCTTCAATCCTGCGATGCTCACCGACCTGCCCAGCGGCATTGGTGCATAGGCCAGCACGGGATTTTTCGGCGTCGGGATCTTGGTGAAATCTGGCCAGATGATGTCGTTCATCAGGTATTTCCGGATCGCGTCAAGGACCTTCGGGATAGCATGGATATTTACCGGTTTCTTGATGCGGCCAATAATGTTGTCCGCCAGGAACATGACTGACTTGATGTGGTCAAGATGCGTATGGCTAATGACTATGTCGGTGATCCTGCTCTGCGCTTCGATGCTGAGCGCGGCAGTGATTGTGCCGGCATCCAGCATCATCACATCGTTTACCAGGAAACCCGGGGGCTTGTGGCCGATCGTCTCGGAACCGGAGCAACCCAGAATTTTTACCTTCATTCGCCCTCCTCTGCGCAATCAAATTATGCGATAGTTGTTCCGCTCCGCCTGATTGCTATTTCACCCCGACAAGGTCATACACCACGACAGGATTTTCTTTTCCCTTTACGGTCACGGAATCGAGTTGCTTAGCCTCAACGATGTCCTTTACCTTTTCATAGGTATATTCCGATATGATGATATGATTATTGTACTTTCTTGTCAAGCCTTCTAAACGAGCGCCGAGGTTCACATTGTCGCCGATCACGGTATAGTCCATCTTCTTGCCCTCAGCCCCCATGTTGCCCACCACCATATCGCCGGTATTGATACCGATCCCGATATCGATGACGTACTTTCCTTCGGAGGCCCACTTCGCCTGCAGTTGTTTTAGCTTGGCAATCATGGCCAGGGCACACCTGACCGCGCGCTCCGCATGATCCAGCTGGCCTATTGGCGCTCCCCAGAGGGCCATAATGGCGTCTCCTACGAACTTATCCAGCGTCCCTTCGTACTCGAACACGATCTCCGTCATTGCCCCCAGATATTCATTCAACAGCGAAACCACTTCCTCAGGCTGGTGCTTCTCGGAAAAGGAGGTAAAACCCCGGATGTCCGAAAAAAGCACCGTGATCTCCTTGCGATCTCCGCCAAGCTTTGCCTTGCTGGGATCCCTGATGAGTTCGTCGACGATCCGCTTTGACACGTAGCTCGAGAACATTTTGCGTATATCCCGCGCCCGCCGTTCTTCCATAAAGAACCGATAAGCGGTCTGGCTCGTGTAGCCAAAGAACATCGCTGATGCCGGGTATACCATGTTGAACCAAATTCCCTTGGCCACGAACAGGTAGTACACAAATCCCAGGAAACCAGCGAACAGGATAATGAAAAGTGCCGCTCCTGCTTTTGCGCCAAGCCGAGGAATGGATAACCCGAGCACTACGGCAAATAGAACGATGAGCACGGGAACGTTAACTTTGGAATGGCGGATGAAGTCCCTGTGCAGGATATTATCGACCACGCTGGCGTGTTTTTCGATCCCCGGCATGCTGTTCGAGAAGGGCGTAACGCGGAGGTCGTAGATGCCGATGGCGGTAGCGCCGATCAGAATGATTTTGTCCTTGAACGTGTCTGCAGGCAAAGCCCGGTCGAGAATATCGGCAATGGAATATGTCGGGAACGTCCCGGTCGGGCCACGGTAATTGATAAGCATTCTTCCGTGCTCATCGGTCGGAATGGATTCGTCTCCAAGGTCGACCTCTCCAAGGTAATCGATTGAGAGGTCCTCGTTTTTCAAGCCCCGGTAGAGCCGCACTGCCTGCAGGCCGATGGGAGCATAGTAGTCTCCCTGGTAATCGATGGCCAGCATCTCCCAGCGGAGCTCACCGTCGTCGTCAGGGATCATATTGATATGTGCCAGTGATTTCGCGACCGAGGAAAACTGGTAGAGCGTCGGCAGCACCATTGCTGCTTTCAACGGTGAAAAAGGCTCGTCGGCATGTTTCACCACTGTGTAGGAAGAGGGAGTCATGAAGTCCAGCTTTTTATCGGTGAAGCCTGTTTCCTTGAAACCGGTTTTGGAAAAATCGAACACCACCGGAAGGATCACACGGCCACTTCTCCGGATGGCTTGCTGCAGCATGTCATCGGATTCCACCTTCTCCGGCTCCGTGAAAAATACGTCGAACACGATGACCCTGGCGCCGTCTTCCGTCAAACGGTCTACCACGCGGCCCCACACGGACCTGGGCCAGGGAAATCGTCCGAGCTTTTTGATGCTCTTCTCGTCGATTGCGGCGATCACGGTCTCGGGGCCCGGTAATATCTTGCCCCGCATCGCGAACCGCATGTCGAGAGTCTTCTCCTCCAGCACATTGAAAAACTTCGTATTGCTCAGGTAGAACATCGACAATGTCACCGCCACAATCAGTGCTATGATGATACCTGCGCTTTTACCGCCTTTTTGTCTCATTGTAACTCCATCTTTTTTGTAGGCAATTTCACTCTGGATGCCTCCCTGGCTGCTCCCTGCTTTTTTTTTACACCATTTCTCCAAATATTTCGCGCATTTCCAAAAAGCGCAGCAGCCGTTCTACCTGATCCTGATCCCTGATGTATAACTTGGTGCCAACTATTTCTACTATCCGGACGTTCGCAAGCTTCTCCAAAATCGACCGGGCTTGTGAAGCTTCTATCCCGGCGAGGCCCGCCAGATCTTCAATGGTCAAGCTAAACTCACCGGCCTTTTGCTGTTCCTTCACATGCTTGGCAAGAATGCTCACGAGACGGCTGGTATTGTCCTTGATCATCAAGGCTTCCATCTGATCGTTAGTTTCACGCAGCCGGTCTGCCAATCGCTTGATGAACCTCACGGCGATCTCTGCATTCCCGCGGATCAAGGTGTCGAAGGTTTTGCGGTCGATGACCAGCATATCGCAATCATCGAGTGTCTCGGCCGTAGCCGAACGCGGTTTGTCGTTCAGGATGGCCATCTCACCGAGAAACTCTCCCTTTGCGAGGGTAGCAAGGGTCTTTTCCACGCCGCGGATCCGCTTGCTGATTTTGACCCGTCCAGACTGGATGATGTACATGTTTTCGCCAATATCACCTTCGTGAAATAGAACCGTGTTCGCAGGTATTTTTTTCCCGAATCGTGAAAAGAGCTGTGTCTGAATGTCGCTCATGCATGACCTCCTCTTTCGGCATCCAGCGCGGGAAACCCCACATGCCTTAGCAGTGAGATGAAAGCGCAGAACCCGTATAGTTGATAAATGTTTATTACTGGGATATCATAGTGCCCATTCTTCGCGGCAGGAAAACAGTTCCCTGTCCTGTTTTTTGAAACCATAAGTATGGGGTTCTGGCAAGAAGATTGCTTTTTGCCCGTAAAGACTAGTTCCACACAATCGTGATTCGAATAGTGGGGGCTGCCGACTATAGGGAGAGGAATCGTAAGACTACCGAAGTTTCTGGCAGCAGCTCCGCTTTTATCCCAGAATCAAATACGCTTTAGCGGTATGCGTACGTTAATTGCCATGTCCTGCAAGCACTCCCTGTTTTAGTGCCCGCGCAAAATCCACCGTGCGCGGTACCAATTCGGGCGCACCGAAATTCTCTTCGATAACTTTGACGAGCGCACTTCCGACGATGATCCCGTCTGCACCCCAGTGGGAGATTTGCGCTGCCTGGTCCGGTGTGGAGATGCCGAAGCCGACAGCAACGGGCTTGTCCGTTGCTGCCTTGATCTTTTTGAGCGATTCTTCGATCGAGCTCTGAACCCCAACGCGTGCACCGGTCACACCTGTCAGCGACACGTAATAGACAAACCCTTGGCTGACCTTGCACACGAGTCTGATCCGATCCTCGGTACTCGTCGGCGCCAGCAGGAAGATCGTATCCAACCCCGACTTCTTTGCAAGCGGTACCAGTACTCCGGCCTCTTCCGGGGGAAGGTCCGGCAGAATGATGCCGTCCAGCCCGGAGGCAACAGCATCGCTGACAAAACGCTCTTCGCCATAATGAAAGATCAAGTTGTAGTAGGTCATCAGAATGAGCGGAATCTTGCTGTCTGTACGAACATCAGCGACGAGACTGAGCACGTCGGCAATGCTCGTATTGTTCCTGAGCGAGCGGATTGCTGCTTTCTGGATAGTCGGACCGTCAGCGAGAGGATCGGAAAAAGGGGCGCCGAGTTCGATTATATCACAGCCCACCTTTTCCATCTCGAGAATGAGCGTCTTCGTTGTGGCAAGGTCAGGATCTCCTGCCATGACATAGGGGATGAGGGCGGTCTCGCCTTTCTTCTTCAACCGATTGAAGGTAGTCTTTATTCTTGACATGTATTCGCTTTTCGATCTTATAATATATAGTATTCAGCAGACTGCACTACCTACAGATCAACTCCGTTGATCTTCGCCACCTGCATCACGTCCTTGTCTCCTCGACCCGAGAGATTCACAATGACAACCTTGTCTTTGCCGAGTGTGGGCGCCAATTTCAAGCAATAGGCGACTGCGTGTGCACTTTCCAAAGCGGGAATAATGCCTTCGAGACGCGAGAGAAGGTCGAAGGCCTCCATGGCCTCTTCGTCTATTGCATACGTATACTCAATGCGACCCGAATCATGATAGAACGCATGCTCAGGTCCCACGGCTGCGTAATCCAGGCCAGCGGACACGGAATGGGTTAATTCGATCTGCCCCTGTTCATCCTGAAGGATGAATGTCTTTGAACCTTGGAGTACGCCAAGCGATCCGCCGGCGAATCGGGCAGCGTGCTTTCCGCGTTCAATCCCGAGCCCCCCTGCTTCTATGCCATACATTTTAACCGTCACATCGTCGAGAAACTCATAGAACAGGCCCATGGCGTTCGAACCGCCGCCAACGCAGGCGATCATGGCATCAGGAAGTTTTCCTTCAAATTTCAGAATTTGCTTCTTCGCCTCGCGGCCGATAACAGACTGAAAGTCCCGTACCATCACGGGGAAGGGATGCGGACCAAAAACCGTGCCAAGCACGTAATGGGTATTCGCTACGTTCGTAATCCAGTCGCGCATGGCCTCGTTGATCGCGTCTTTCAGCGTTTTGCTGCCAAGGTCTACGGGACGCACCGTCGTGCCCAGAAGTTTCATGCGATAAACGTTCAGGGACTGGCGCTTCACATCGTCGGTGCCCATGTATACTTCGCAGTCGAGGCCAAACATTGCTGCTGCAGTGGCTGTGGCTACCCCGTGCTGGCCTGCGCCCGTCTCGGCAACCACGCGGGTCTTGCCCATGCGTTTGGCGAGCAGGACCTGGGCCAGGGAATTGTTAATCTTGTGTGCACCGGTGTGGCAGAGGTCTTCGCGCTTCAAGTAGATCTTCGCGCCGCCTAAATGCGCGGTGAGCCTCTTCGCGAAATAAAGCGGAGTCGGCCTTCCGATGAATTCGCGGAAGTAGAATTCAAGCTCGGTTTTGAACTCTTTGTCCTTCTTCGCGGCAAGGTAGGCGGATTCGAGCTCAGCGAGCGCAGGCATGAGCGTCTCCGGTGCGAACTTACCGCCATAGATGCCATAATGCCCCTTTTTATCCGGCGTAATCATGCCGCGATGCCCTTCGGACTTCTGAAATAAACTTTTTGATCTTTGCATGGTCTTTGATTCCTTTTTCCTTTTCCACGCCGCCAGCCACGTCGACTCCGTAGGGTTGAACGAGCTTCACAGCCTCAGCCACGTTCTCCGGGGTGAGCCCTCCCGCCAGAATGACTTTGCCGAATGTCTTGGCCACGACTGCCAGGTGCCAGTCAAAGGCATCACCCGTCCCGCCACGGACGCCGTTACGATAACTGTCGAGCAGGAACGCTCCGACGTGGTAGTGCACCATATGTTTGATGCTCTCCTTGTCTTTTACCTGGAAAGCCTTGATCACGCGGCCGCCGAACCGCTGGCAGAACTCTGGACTTTCATCTCCATGCAGCTGGATGGCCTGCATGCAGGTGATCTGCTGGATCTCCTGGATTTTCTCTTCCCGTTCATTCACAAAAACGCCAACGGGCATCACAAAAGGAGGAAGCTGGGCAATAATCTCGGCCGCCTTTTCCGGGTCAATATAACGCGGACTTTTTTTATAGAAATTAAACCCCAATGCGTCCGCGCCGGCATCGGCTGCCGCAAGTGCATCATCCAGATTTGTGATTCCGCAGATTTTTATTTTTATCATGTGATTGAACCCTCCCCAGGGGCGTAGAAACGACAAGAAACGATGCAAAAATCAGATTAGAAAGCGATTGCCATGGTTGCTCGGTATTTCCGTGGCACAATTAATCCATTCCCAGAAGTTCTTTCACTTTTTTCCCGACATCCTTCCCTCGCATCAGACTCTCTCCCACCAGAATTGCATCGACTCCGGCTTGCTGAAGATTCATTACATCACCCCGCGTCTTGATCCCGCTCTCGCTCACTACCGTACAGTCATCGGGGATGTCCTTCACAAGGTCAAGCGTAGTTTGTAAACTGACTGTGAAGGTCATCAGATCCCGGTTGTTGATCCCGACAAGCATGGCGCCGGCAAGGAGCGACTTGTCCAGCTCTCTATAGGTATGGGACTCGACAAGCACATCGAGACCAAGCTGTTGCGCGATCCCGATATAATCCTGCAGTTGCCCTTTATCCAGGCAGGCCGCTATCAGCAGAATCGCATCAGCGCCAGCGGCCCGCGCTTCGTGGATCTGATACTCGTCAACTATGAAATCTTTGCGCAAGAGCGGGAGCCCGACGATTTTGCGGATCGCACCCAGATATTCGAGCTTTCCTTGAAAAAACTTCCGCTCCGTCAGGACAGAAATACAAGACGCGCCAGACTTCTCGTAGGCTCCGGCGATAGCAACCGGATCGAAGTCCATGCGGATTACGCCTTTAGAAGGAGAAGCCTTCTTGACCTCTGCGATAAGCCTGATCCCGCCTCCCACGGCAAGTGCATTTCCGAATCCTCTCGCCGGTTCAGAACCAGCTGCCCTGGCTTTAATTTCTGTGAATGGATAACGACGCTTGGTCTCAGCCAGCTCCTCTTTTATGTATGCGGTAATATCGTCTAAAATCATATGCGAATGCTTCATCACAAAGAATCTGGGGTACCAGACTAACACTTTCTTTTCAGTGCCTTTGGGTAGTCGTGGTATGCATAGTACTAAGGTTTGTTCGTAAACGCCCTCAATTGATTCAGTTTCTTGAAAGCCGCACCCGAATCGATCGCATTCGCGGCATGTTTGATTCCATCGCTGACGTCAACCGCCTGTCCTGAGGCAAATAGTCCTACAGCCGCGTTCAAGAGCACAATGTCGCGGCGAGGTCCCTTCCGGCCGTTCAGGATATCTACCATTATTTCGGCGTTCTCCTTTGCGTCCCCACCTTTAAGGTCTTCTGCTTTACCGCAGGGAATGCCGAAATCCGATGGATGGATAAGGCTGTCTGTCACTTTCCCATCCCTGAACTCAGAAACTTTGGTTTTACCTGTGATCGTGATTTCGTCCAAACCGTCCATACCATGCACTACGAAGGCGTGGTGCGCACCGAGTTTGCCGAGGGCCCAGGCAAGGGTTGATGTGAGCTCTGCCGCATATACGCCCATGATCTGGGACGTCACTTTCGCCGGATTTGTTAATGGTCCCAGCACATTGAAGATCGTGCGAATACCAACCTCGCGCCGCGGGCCTATTGCGTATTTCATAGCCAAATGCATCATAGGCGCGAACAGGAAGCCGATGCCCACGTCTTTCAAGCATTCTTCTACACGATGGGAAGGGATCTCGATATTAACACCGAGCGCCTGGAGCACGTCAGCACTCCCGCTCTTGCTCGAAACCGAACGGTTACCGTGTTTCGCAACGGTCACGCCTGCGCCGGCGACAACGAACGCAACCGTTGTTGAAATGTTGAACGTATGAGCCATATCACCGCCCGTGCCGCAGGTGTCGATCTGGTATTTCGCGTCGAGCTTGATCGGCACGGCCTTTTCGCGCATGACCCGGGCAGAACCTGTTATTTCCTCAACGGTCTCGCCTTTCATCCGTAGCGCTGTAATGTAGGCAGCAATCTGTGCGTCTGTTGCCTCGCCCTGCATGATCTCGCGCATCACTGCTTCGGCTTCGGCCTCGGTGAGGTCGGTCTTTGCAACAACTTTTAAGATGGCTTCTTTGATCATGAGAACCCTTCATCCATAAAGAAAATACTACACTTAGTTCAAAGACCAGCGGCTATCTTAGTGATTTCGCACCTTAATGGTGAATAGTCACAGCTTCAAGAAATTCCTGAGAAGATCCTTCCCCACATTCGTCAGGATCGACTCGGGATGGAACTGTACGCCTTCCAGCTTAAACTGTTTGTGCCGGACACCCATGATGAGACCGTCGTCGGTCCAGGCAGATATTTCGAGCACGGATGGAAGCGTCTCGCGCTTGATGATAAGCGAATGGTAGCGTGTCGCCTCGAAGGGGTTAGGAAGTCCTGAAAAGATAGTCTGATCGTCATGGTAGATCATGGAGGTCTTGCCGTGCATGAGGTAGGGTGCGCGGATCACATCCCCGCCGAAAGCATCACCGATAGCCTGGTGCCCGAGGCAGACCCCGAGGATCGGGATCTTGCCCGTAAAGTATTTGATCACGTCGATGGATACCCCGGCCTCTTTGGGCGTGCAAGGACCGGGTGAGATAACGATGCGATCGGGATTCATCTTCTCGATCTCGGGGATCTTAATCTTGTCGTTCCTGTAGATCTTCATGTCCTGACCCAGTTCTCCCAGATACTGGACCAGGTTGTAGGTGAAGGAATCGTAATTGTCGATCATTAAAAGCACAAAAAGACCTCACAAATTTTTTTTCTCGGACGATCAGAGTCAGCAGAGAAATGAATCCTGAATTTCTTTTACTCTGCGCCCCCCCTACACCACTTCGAGACATGCCGTGTTAATCCAACCCCACCTCTGCCATTTCCACGGCGCGCATCATGGCTTTGGCCTTGTTCACCGTCTCCTGATACTCCGAAGCTGGGTCGCTGTCCGCCACCACCCCGCCGCCTGCCTGTATATAGGCAATGTTTTTTTTGATAACGAGTGTCCTGATAGTGATGCAGGTGTCCATGTTGCCCGAAAAACCGAAATACCCGACCGCGCCCGCGTAGGGACCCCGGCGCGTGGGCTCAAGCTCGTCAATGATCTCCATGGCCCTAATCTTGGGCGCGCCCGAGACTGTACCGGCTGGAAAACATGCCCGGATTACATCATAAGCGTCCCGTTTGCCGGACAGTCTTCCACGCACGTTCGATACGATGTGCATCACGTGGGAATAACGCTCTATCACCATGAGTTCGGATACATAAACGCTGCCCGGCTCGCTCACTCGTCCCACGTCGTTCCTGCCAAGGTCCACGAGCATGATATGTTCTGCCCGCTCCTTGGGATCGGCAAGCAGTTCCTCGGCGAGGTTCTTGTCCTCTTCTTCGGAAGCCCCGCGTCTTCTCGTTCCTGCAATTGGCCTGAGATCGATCCGCTCCCCTTCGAGCCGGACCATAACCTCCGGGGAAGCGCCCACTACGGTCGCATCACCACAGCGCAGAAAATACATATAGGGAGAAGGGTTGATCAGCCGCAGCGCACGGTAAATCTCGAAAGATTCGATTGTAATCTTCGTCTCGAACCGCTGAGACGGCACGACCTGAAATATATCGCCTGCTTTGATAAATTCCTTGGCCTTGAGTACCGCCTGTTCATATTGCGGCTGAGTGAAATTCGAAGTAAGCTCATGCTCGTTTGTCTTTGGCTTCCCCTTGACCTTTACCAGTGGCCTCTTGACACCGCTCTTCAGCTTCTTCACAAGGGCATTGACCTTCCTCATCGCTTCTTTATACGCGGCCTCGGCTGACTGCCCTTTGACGTGGGCATTCGAAACGACCTTGATCAATTGGGTGACATTGTCGAAGATGATGAGTGTGTCGGTGATCATGAAAAAAATGTCGGGGAGGTTCAGACTTTCTTTTTCGCGGGATGGGAGTTCCTCGAAGAACCGAACGACATCATATCCCATAAAACCGACGGCGCCGCCGAAAAACCGCGGCAACGACGAATCGGGTACCGGTTTGTATGCCGAGAGGATTTTTTTTATTACTTCTAACGGATCATATTCGAAAGATTGCTTTAATGTTTTCCTGTCTCTCGTGATCTCGACGGACCTGCCGTAACTTTTAACAATTACAGACGGGCGGCTACCGAGAAACGAATACCGCGCCCACTTTTCCCCACCCTCCATACTCTCGAGCAGAAAAGAATGTCGCTTGTCATCGATCTTCAGAAAAGCTGATACCGGTGTTTCCATATCTGCCAGAATCTCGCGATACACCGGTATGAGATTACCTTTTCTTGCCTTTTGCTTAAACTCTTCGAGGGAAGGCCGAAACATAAAACTCCTTGCAAAATAAGAAGATTATGTAATATACCAGATAGTTTCAAGGAGTGTCAATCAGAATGTCAGTCGAGAGCGAAGCAAACCTCAAGGGGAGGGACACTACCAAACGAATTGCTGCGTACGTGAGTAGCCGGCCTTGTTTTTCCTACACACAGCCCGATAGTCTCCTACCCATCGGCGTGTTAACACCTTACTTTGTTTCGGCCGTCCTGCTTTGCACGGTACAGCGCAGAGTCGGCAGAATTAAGTATTTCTTCCACGGACTCGTCACCCTTAAATTCGGCAACTCCTATGCTCACGGTCCGACCTGCGGCGGGCCGGCCATCACCGACAGGTATTTTGATATCAACCATCGCATTTCGAATACGCTCGGCAATGACAAGCGCACCTTTGACAGATGTGTTCGGCAACACCACACAGAATTCTTCCCCTCCGTACCGGCCCGCAATATCCGCTGATCGGATCTGGTGGCATAGCATCGAAGAAAACGCTTTCAGCAGTTCATCCCCTTGTAAGTGCCCATAGGTGTCATTGAACGACTTGAACTTATCGAGATCGAGAATGATAAGGGAAAGCGATGTGTGATACCGCTCTGCCCGGTCTATTTCCCGCTTCAGCCGTTCCATTAAGTGGCGCCGGTTGGCCAGTCCGGTCAAACCGTCTACCTGGGCGAGTTCCAGCGTCTTTTCATACAATCGAGCGTTTTCAACGGCAACGCCCACCTGGTTTCCGATCGTTTCGAGCACTGCGCCTTCCTCATCAGTAAACTGATCTTTATTTTCGCCATAAAGGGCAAGCACGCCTAACACTTCACCTCGAACCGTTACCGGCACGACCAGGGCCGACCAAATGTTCTCCTGCTCTAATCCCGTCACAGGCACAGAATCCGCATCGTCGCCACCCGAAACCCTGATAGGGCTATTCTTAAGGATCACGTCTCCAACGCACCCCTGCCCTTTATCAACGACGTGGTTAAGTGATTCTTCAGATAAACCGCGACACGCCTTGAGCAGGAGTTTCTTGCCGTCCCGGTCGAGCAGGATAATAGCTCCTTTGCCCGCACCCATGCTAGCGAGAACCCGAACAAGCACGTCCGGCAGCACCTTGTCCAGATCGAGTGATTTGCTTACTGTATTCACCACATCAAACAGGGTCGTGAGATCTTTAATCCGGTTTGCTGCGAGTTCTTCAAGATTGGTTCTCCAGTTCGTTATTTCATCCGCAAGCACATTGAACGAAGTAGCCAGATAGCCTATCTCGTCGGTCCCCTTCTCATCGGCTCTTACCGTCAAGTCGCCCGTGGCAAGCTTGACTGCGGCATAGGAAACAGACTTGATGCGTTTTGTAAAAAGAAAATGAAAAAGAAAATATATGGAAAGGCCGATCAAAATGGAAACGATACCGGCGATACCAAAATTTTCCAGAGCTCGTTTTTTGATCTCGGCATTGACAGGTCTGACGTCCAGGCTGATGAATATGGCCCCGGAGTTTCCCCTGCCCGTGCCCACGGGCATCACAAGGCAATATTGCTCATCGTGCAGAGCATAATATTCGGAATAGCCTCCCCCTAAAGCTTCATGAATCGCGGCGATGTTGCCCTCGCTCATGCCTGCACGGGACAATTCTGAAAGTTCCTTGCCAACCCATGTCTTTTTGTTGCAAGCGGCCACCTGGCCGTTTGTTTTCAACAGCATGATGCTCTTGATTTCCCGCTTGGTGGCTCTCTCATCAATCATCTGCTGGAGTGCGTCTGTATCTTTTCCCTGAAGAGCAGTCCTTGCGGGATTTTTTATACCCTCGCTGATACGCGATAGCTGCGTTTGAGAGTTTTGGAAAAACGTTTCACGTTCGCGAACATAGTTGTGTAAAGCAAATAAAGAGTTGACGACAAAGACTGGCAAACTGACGATGAGGGCAATCTTGACGCTCATGGATGAGCGGAGTTTAACGGCTATTCTATTAGGCACAGGGGCCATACCCTTTCACAGCGATCCACGATTCACGGTGCTTCTATACTATCGAATGATATTGGGGGAAATGTAGCGGACTGATCTCCCTCGGGAGGACGGCATGAAGCAAGGGGGCCGGTGCTGAGCTGACTTCTCTTGACGCGGACATCCTGTGCCCCCCACCGGCATCTTGCAGACTCAAGCCTGCCGATACGCGATCTGATGAAGATGAGCGATGTCCGGCGTATCGGCTTTCCCTCCCTCGTTGCTCAGATGTCCAATTCCGCGAACTCCGCCCGTTCCTTGATGAAGATGAAACGCGCTTTCGGGTCTTTTCCCATGAGCCGCTCGAACACATCATTGGTAGCTTTGTGATCCACGACCTGTACTTTCATCAGTGTGCGTGTATCGGGGTTCATGGTCGTCTCCTTGAGTGTCTCGGGATTCATTTCGCCGAGACCTTTGAAGCGTCCAACCTCAAACTTTTTCCCGTTCAGCTTGGCGAGAATCTTCTCCTTCTCCATCTCATCCATCGCATAGAAAGCCTCTTTGCCGGCCTCGATCTTAAAGAGTGGCGGCATGGCAAGGTAAACATGCCCGTGGTTGATAAGTTCCGGCATATACCGGTAGATGAAGGTAAGGAGCAACACGCTGATATGCGCACCATCCACATCCGCGTCGGTCATGAGGATCACTCGGTCGTATCGTAATTTGCTGAGGTCGAAGTGAGCCCCCACACCACAGCCAAGCGTGGCGAGCAGGTTTTTGATCTCGTTATTGGTCTGGATCTTTTCGAGGGACGCGACCTGTTCTACGTTCAGGATTTTACCACGGAGTGACAGTACGGCTTGTGTCTTTCGGTCCCGCGCCATTTTGGCAGACCCGCCTGCTGAATCTCCTTCCACAATAAAAACTTCTGTTTCTTCCACTTTGTTCGACGAGCAGTCGGCGAGCTTGCCCGGCAGGTTTAGTTTGAGCGATGAAAGCTTCCGGGTAACGCTGTCCTTGGCCGCGCGCGAAGCCATACGTGCCTCGGCAGCCAAAAGCACGCGTTTAACCACGGCATCGGACATAGTCGGGTTCGCGAGCAAGTAGGCCTCGCAAGCGTTCTTGACCGAGGCCTCGATGGGAGAGGATATCTCGGGGTTGTTGAGTTTTTCCTTAGTCTGGCCCTGAAACTGGGGGTTTTTGACCAGCAGACTAACGATGCCATAGAGGCCCTCGTAGACATCCTCCGGCGCAATGGCCTTAATGTTCTTCGGAATCAGGTTCTTGCGCTCCGCATAGGCGCGTACTGCCTTCGTGAGCCCTGCCCTGACCGCCAGCTCGTGAGTCCCTCCGTCCGAAGTGTTGATCGAGTTGGCGTAGGAGTGGATCTCCATGTCGGTGGCAAGGGTCCAATGCATCGCGCATTCGATCTTGAAATCATCCTCTTTTTCGAAGTAGAACGGCTCGGGGTTCACGACCGTGGTCCCCGAGACGATCCGCTTGATGTAGTCTTGGATGCCGTTGTCGTACTTGAACGAGACCGACTTTTCCTTGTCGCGCTCGTTCTCGATCGTGATCTTGAGTCCCCTGTTCAGGAACGCCTTGCTTTCGGACACATCGACGATATTCTTGTAGTTGAAATGAGTTTTCGAGAAGATGTCGGAATCGGGCAGGAAATAAATCTGGGTCCCATGCGCTTTGGTCGGTTTTCCCTTCTTGAGATTGCCCTTGGGTTTGCCGCGTGAAAACTCCTGCGTCCATTCATAGCCGTCTCGCCAGACCGTGGCAATGAAGACCTCTGAAAGCGCGTTCACGACTGACGCGCCGACGCCGTGGAGACCTCCCGATGATTTATACACCGTATGATCAAATTTACCGCCTGCGTGGAGCGTGCAGAGGATCGTCTCGATAGCGGGTCGCTTGGTCTTGGGATGAATGTCCACCGGAATGCCGCGTCCGTTGTCCGTCACCGTCACTCCGCCATCCTTCTCGATCCTGACTGTAATGGCCGTGCAGAAACCGTTCAGAGCCTCATCGACCGCGTTGTCGAGCATCTCCCAGACGAGGTGATGCAACCCGTGCACATCCGTTGAGCCGATGTACATGGCCGGCCGTTTACGGACTGGCTCAAGCCCTTCGAGTACGGTAATATCTTTTGCGGTATATGTTGCTACCAAAATCGGACCTCCTCAGGATATAGAAGCCGGGCCGCCGGGATTCAGACGGAGTCAACAACTTTGCGTTTTTCCCATCGGTCACCTATTGGCTGTCATCTGTCCTATTGGTTGCGGCAGATTATAAATCAGGCGGTATGATAAAGCAACATGAAGTTTGTCATGCCTGGCCAAGAAAACCCCCGCCAAACGACGTATCAGTTGTGGGATGAATTGGATGCCTTTACTATTTACCAGCAACTGAACACTTGATGACCAGTAAGATTTTACTAAAGTAAGAATTAGTTCTTTGGCAATCAGTATAGCATTGACACCAGTATTCGGATGGCGTCGTAAAACCGATTCCCATTGTGCAATATGCCTGATTCGTGATTTGACATGGATTCCAAGATGGTACCTTGGGACGATACATGCAACAGGCAATTAACCACAAGTTTTGTGAGTGCTAGCAACAGTCACAAGTGACACTGCATCTTCCAAGTGGCTGGCTGTCCCCTTATCAGGGAACTGCCCTGCTGGAAGCCCCAACCAATATTTGGTTGCGGGAGCATTTATTTGGCACCATCAGGCATGTGGAACTTAAAAAAAAAGGAGAGGCTCGAAAGCCTCTCCCTGTGTGTTCGTGCAGGAACAACCTTAGACATTTTCACCATGAGGTGTGGCGAAAGACGAGGTGCGGCGCGCCGCCATATCCATGAGCACGCGCTCGGTACCAAATGCTCCCTGTTCGTACTTGCGAAGTTTCAGTTTATCCCGCGCACTATCAATGAGCTTGAGGGCTAGTTCCAGGATCTTTGCCCCATCTTCTTCGAAGTAGAATCCCGCTGTCACCATCTGCCACCACTTGTTCTCCATGATGTCCTTTATGACCTTGCTGCCGCTAACCGGTGAAGTGGCTCCAAAGATGATCGGCACACCGGACGCTGCGAAATAGGTGCCTATGGCAATGGCCTTTTCGCTCATCCACTCCGGCGCAATGCCTACAGCCGGGAGACCGCCGATATCGTCGCCGAGACCGCCTTCATTGGCGATTTTAGACGCAATCGTCAAAATACGAGAGTTGTCTACGCAGGAGCCCAGATGAAGAATGGGCGGTATACCTATGGCCATACAGACTTCACGGAGACCGGGGCCAGCGTTCTCAAGAGCGTTCTCCGGCGTTAAATACCCCGCCTTGGCAGAAGCGTGTGCCGAGCAGCCGGTTTGGACCACGAGCACGTCCCTCTTGATAAACTCGCGGGCTAGAAAAGTGTGCAGGCTGTCTTGGGTGATCCTGGGGTGATTGCAGCCGGCAAGGCCCACTACGCCGCGGATACGGCCAGATATGATGGCGTCATTCAGCGGCCGGTAGGAGCCCCGGTACTGCCCGCCCTGCATGTATTCAATGTACTCGTCAGAAAACCCGGCGATCGCTTCTTCAACCTTGACGTTCGCGGGAGCGACTTCTGATTTTTTGCGGTTCGGATAATTATCCGCCGCAAGACGGACGAGCTTCTTGGCGATATCCAGTCCGTGGTGCTCATCATATTCAATATGAATCGCGTCTATCATCTTGCCCTTGGGCGTTGTGGTGATGATCTTGGTATGATAATGTTTCGCGAGCTGGGAGATGGCCGGCATGATACACTGCACATCCACGACCATGGCTTCGACCATGCCCGTGATGATGCCCAGTTCCTGCTGGAGGAACCCGCCCGCTGTGGAGATACCGTGACGCATGAGGATTTCGTTCGCGGTGCAGCACATCCCAACGAGGTTCAGTCCCTGAGCGCCCTTGGTTTTTGCATAGGCTATCATCTCGGGGTCTTCCGTTGCAACCACGAGCATTTCGGCAAAGGATGGTTCATGGCCATGGACCACAACGTTCACGTAGTCCTTCTTGAATACGTCGAGACTGGCCCGGGCCTTGGTCGGCTTGGGCGTGCCGAAGAGAATGTCCGCAATGTCGGTGCCTATCATGGAACCGCCCCATCCGTCAGAGAGTGCTGTACGCATAGCGCCGAGCATGATGTTGTTCGGCTCCTGATCAACGCCCATCGTTGTCCGGTGCATCATCTCAACGACTTCGCGATCAATAGCGCGCGGTGCTATACCGAGCTTTTTCCATATTTCCTGCCGTTTTTTGGGAGCTCGGGACAGGTATCCGAGTTCGCCTTGCTGCTGTCCGAACTGGTCAAGATACTTGAGCGCAACTTTTTCGGCTACCTCATTCAACGATTTGCCTTCAATATTGATGCCGAGGTCTCCAGCC
Source organism: Nitrospirota bacterium (assembly GCA_963845065.1). Taxonomy (GTDB): domain Bacteria; phylum Nitrospirota; class UBA9217; order UBA9217; family UBA9217; genus JAJYKN01. Next base: position 360,926 of record CAWJQQ010000009.1, on the reverse strand, counting down.
ACTCGGTTAAGTTTGCGAACATCCTTGATTTTAAAATCCTTGGCTTCCCCGCGTGCTACAGCGAGGAGAGTATTGGCAAGATCCCTTGCATGGTCCGAATGCGCTGCGGTACCGCCTGCTACCATCCGGGCAAAATTTCTCGCAGCAACAACAGGTAGCGTTGCGCCGCATACTCCCTCAGCTTCCTCTTCTTTCCCTGTAAGACGGCAGGGGCCCATATGGCACATCTTGCAACAGGCGCCCGAGTGACCGATGGGGCATGCCTTCATCTTTTCGGCACGATCATACGCCGTCTTAAGGCCCTTGTCTGCGGCTGTCTTCAACAAAACTTGCGCAGCAGGGTCAACTGATTTCAGAAACTCTTTTTTCTCCATAATCGTTTTAAAAACTCCTTTCGAAAAGGAGGCGGGGCCCCCTGGATTTTTAAGTCAGTCGGTATTATACAAAAATTAAAAAAAAATTGCTACTAGAAGTTACAATTTTTTATTCGCGCCTGTTTAATTATCCTCCTCTGCTATTGTATTGATATTTCAGAATAAAAATCGCAATTTTAGCTATTATTTGGCATTTTGCGGTAAACTCCGTGCCAAGCCCCTGATTTCAGCCATGGAGATGAAACGGGAATTGAAAAAAAACTGTAATTGGAGCTTTAGTTTTGGTTTATTCAGTGACAAAAGTTAATTTGGTTTAACTGATGCAGATATGCATGAAGAGGGGGAAGCAAAGTTCATTTTTTCTTGTAGCTTGCTAAATAACAAAATTCTATGTTTAATCAAGTATAACGAGCGTTGACATCATTGCGACTGACCAGACGATGTCAGACAGTGATATCTGATAGTCTACTGTGGAATCGAAAAAGAGGGAGGTCCGCGCTGGGAACTCGTCGTCCTCCAGCCAATGAATCACAGTTACTGGAACACGTGGCATCGGATAGAGCCTTATCGAGGCGTCACCGAAGCTCACGATCTCTGCGCCGAACTTCAATCCTCGCAGGATGAAACCCGCTTTGTCTTTTGCGAACTTTTCCTGGATTCGGTCCAGAGGCAGGACATGTGTCCCCGTAAAAAAGCGTTGGCCTCCTTTAACGTCAATAGGCCTTGTGAGTCGTCCGGACGGTGGAATATCCTTTGCACTGGTCATATACCAGAGCAATGCGAGCCTGAAAAAATCTTTGTATCTATCGAGAAAGATAGTGGCTTGCGGATTATCGCTTGTAATCGTTCTCTCTGCAGGAGAAACAACAAAATCAACGCCAAACGATTTAATTATATAGGTGCCCGTTGTTGCATCATAGGTAGTCTTTGCGCCGGCGCTAACGTCTTTGGGCTTAAGACTCGAAAGTGTCTCCCATGCTTTCGCTTCGCCCCATATGGTTTTTAAAGGGACAAGTTCAATCCGGCTGTCCTGCTTTTTGACATGATGTTCTATATGGTAGGGTTTCAATTTAGTTATCTCCCATGTAGCTAATCTGATTCAGTCTATCGCCTTGCTGACCACTCCCCATGTCTAAAGCCAGGGGGTTCTAGCGGCTGTACCGACAGGCTCTCCGGCAACAATACGAACGTTGTCGGCCTCGACTGTCGTTGATCCGCCTTTAACGGACGAGCAGCTCTGTCTCCGGTTCGTGGTGTTCTCGTGCTTGATACCGAAGCTGGTTGGATGAATTCGACCCTTTGCCGCTTCATGCTGCACCCCCAACACCGCCCGTTCCAGGAGCAGGTTTGCACCCGGCCAGGCTTTGGCAGCCTGACGCGTGTCGAGGACATCGTTAGAAACATACTTTGCAAGGAATGCGGAATAGAGATCACGCTGGGTGCTTACCCCGCAGTTGCAGGCATGCCATCTTTGGGACAATGATTTTTTGGCTACTGTTCCGCAATGGCATGTCTGGGAAAGCTTTGTGCTCCGGGTAGAAAACTCGGTTACTTTACCGCCAGCGTTTTCGGCTTTGTGGTGAAGCACCGACATAAACATCCCCGGAGCTCGTCGCGAAATACTTTTACCATAGAGTTTCTGAAATGCTTTGTACGACAGTTTCTCGGTCTTGATGTCGGTACCGAGAGTGAGGACTTTGTTCACGAGCTTGCCATGAGACCGTTTTCTGGTTTCAGCAAGGATCCTTTGAAGTTCGGCGAGCTTAGCTTTAAGAATACGGTATTGAGCAGAAAAGACCCACTGTTTTTTACCCGTTTTGATGGTTTTGTCTCCGTTGTAGTTGCCCGGGTTGGTAGCACGAAGGCTTCTGGCCATTGTGCGCTGGACGGTCTTGATACGTTTAAACGGTATCTCGACTTCGGGGCAGAATTCGAGTAGTAACGCATCGGTATCACCAACGATGGCAACTGTCGACGGGCCAATATCAAGGCCGACAGTTTCGGTGCCAATCTGGTTCTCACGCTTGATCTTGGCCGTGCCTTTAAGCACAAGTTGGGCAAACCAGCGGGGATTGCCGCGGATAGTTTTCTTGACCAGACGAACGTACTTGACATCATGGCTAAGTGCATGAGTCTGAACGCCAAACTTGTCTTTCTTATCGAAGACACAGTTGAGACGAAGGCCGGTCCACTCCACATGGTCATCGCACCACCGAATACCGGATTTGTTGTTTTTACCTTCAAGGGACGACATCCAGCCATGGCGCTTGAAACGTGGTTTGCCATGCTTCCCAAACTCGTAGTCAGCGACGGCGCTATATGCTCGAGATGCTATCTTCTGGGCGGTCAGGCTGTCAATATGCTCACTGATCCAGCAGGAATTGCGGAGGATACCGACGTAGTTATGAAGGTGGTATTCAGTATATTCAGCCTGGGTTCTGGCTGTCTTAAACATCCTGGTGCGAAGCTTGCTTTTCTTCTTCGTGATCGCCACGAGCCATTTTTCTGATCGCCGCATGGCGGTAAGACGCTTCATCGCTTCACCAAGGCAGGCATTGTACAGATAACGGCCAGCTTCGAGCCGGGCATCGAGCATTCGATTGCCCTTTGGAGTCGCTACGAGTTGAAACTCGTGGATACAAGATGGGGTTTTAGGTTTATTCGGCATTGGTTGTTTGAATATACCACATAGATGTACATTTGTCTACTAATTGCCGAAAAACAAAGTTCCCGCATTCATCCCCATGGTTAAAACCAGGGGCTTTCTGCGGATAGTTTGGTAAAAAATACCGGGGTCTCTGGGCAAGGAAGAGACCCCGGTATCGTAAAAAACCAGGGGTGCTGGTTCACAACTAATGGCAGCCCAATTATACCTTCACTGCTGGTTCCTTGTGCTTGAGATATTCGTTCATTGCCTTTGCGGCTTTTCTTCCTGCGCCCATTGCAGAGATGACGGTGGCTGACCCCGTGACGATGTCTCCGCCGGCATACACACCCTCGATGCTCGTGCGCCCTGTCTCTTCATCTGCGACGATATAGAGCCGCTTATTGACCTGCAGGTTCTTGGAGCTTTGGGGAATGATGGGATTGGCGCCTGTGCCGAGGGCAACGATGGCGGTATTCACCGGGATCTCGAACTCCGATCCTTTTATGGCCTTCGGGGAACGTCGGCCGGATTCATCGAGTTCGCATAGGTCCATCCTGACGCACTCGACGGCTCGCACTTGGCCCTGCTCGTCGCCCAGGATGCGCACCGGATTTGTGCAGAGTTCGAAGCGGATTCCTTCCTCCTGGGCGTGATGGACCTCCTCCTTGCGCGCCGGCAGTTCGGTGAGTGACCGGCGGTAGACAAGAATTACCTCCTCGGCACCAATGCGAAGCGCTGTCCGGGCCGCATCCATCGCAACATTTCCGCCGCCGAACACCGCAACTCGGTCGCCTCGCTTGATCGGTGTGTCGAATTCAGGGAACTGGTACGCCCGCATGAGATTGACTCGGGTCAAAAACTCATTGGCGGAATATACACCGTTCAGGTTCTCGCCGGCAATATTCATGAATTTTGGCAGACCCGCCCCGCTCCCGATGAAGCAGGCATCGTATTCTTTCATGATTTCATCGATGGTGAAGAGCTTGCCGGCAACAGCGTTGGTGATAATCTGGACGCCCATTTTTTTGAGTACGTCAATCTCGCTATAGACGATTTTTTTCGGTAAACGGAACTCCGGTATGCCGTAAACCAGAACGCCTCCCGGCTCGTGGAGTGCCTCGTAGATAACGATGCTGTGCCCTTGACGGGCCAGTTCATATGCGCAGGTCAGACCAGAGGGACCACTGCCGATGACTGCCACCTTCCTGCCCGTCTTCGCAGCGACCTGGGGTGCCTGGGATCCACCGTTCGAAAGGGACTGGTCAGCAGCAAACCGTTCGAGTCGTCCGATGCCCACTGGGTCGAATTTCTTTGCCAGAACACAGTTTTTCTCGCACTGGCTCTCCTGGGGACAGACCCTGCCGCATACTGCGGGCAGAAGATTGGCTTCTTTGATGATGCCGATGGCTTTCTTGAAGTCTCCCTCCCGAATCGCCTTGATGAACCGCGGGATCTGGACATTGACTGGGCAACCTTCTATACAAGCCGGTTTCTTACAGTCCAGACACCGCGACGCTTCCTTCATCGCCAGCTCCGGGGTATACCCAAGGGAGACTTCTTTAAAATTGGACCGCCGTTCCTGGGGTGGTTGCTCAGGGATCGGTGTTTTCTTTGGAATGATTTTTTTTGGTACTTTCACTTCTTCAGCCATGATTTTGCCTCTCATATAAAATGTTTTTTATCACTTTTATTCCCCTCGAAGGGGAAAAATTGTAAAGGTGAGGATGATGACAAGGCCGCTTTCACTCACCGGGTTACATCCAAGTTACGACTGCAGCTCAAAGTCGCTTTATTCGCAGAGCACACCCGCGTGCCGCTGTTTCCATCCTTCAAAGGATTCACGCTGTTCGGAGTTGTAGGTTTTCTGGCGCGTCATCAAGAGATCCCAGTCCACCTGGTGCCCGTCAAATTCGGGGCCATCGGTGCAGGCAAACAGGGTTTGTCCGCCGACGATCACCCGGCAGCCGCCACACATTCCCGTGCCGTCCACCATGATGGGGTTGAGGCTCACAAGGGTCTTAATGCCGAAGGGACGCGTCGTCTCTGATACAAACTTCATCATGATAGCCGGTCCCACAACCACCACTAGGCCGGTTCCGCCTTTTTCGAGTTCCTGGCGCAGAGCCTCCGTCACGACACCCTTCATCCCCTTGCTTCCGTCGTCGGTCGTTACAACCACCCGGCTGCAGACTTCTTCCATTTCCTTCTCATAAATCAGGAGATCTTTGGACCGCGCACCCATGACGCAGACGACCTCGTTACCAGCTGCCTTGAACGAACGTGCAATAGGATACAATGGGGCTACGCCGAAACCGCCGCCCACGACAATGACCTTGCCGACCTGCTCGATGTGCGTGGCATTTCCCAAGGGGCCGCAAAGATCAAGGATATCGTCACCCGATTTCATGAGCGACATTTCCGTCGTCGTCTTTCCTACGGCCATGACGATCAGGCTGATGGTACCCTCCACGGGATTGATGTCCGCGAGTGAGATAGGGATGCGCTCTCCCTTGGAATGGAGCCTCAATATGACGAACTGACCGGGCTGGGCCTTCTTCGAGATGAGCGGTGCATCCACCTTGAAATAAAATACGTCTGGTTTCCGAAGTAATCTCTTTTCTAGAATTTTTGGCATAAATGCATCGTTCTTTCTGCGGCAGTCTGGATGAATATGTAGCTGCACGCGACTTGTAATATGGTTTAAATTTACGTTATATACCGTACGACGTACTTTAGAAAGGTCAAATAGCCTTACAATACGGAACAATGTACTACTTTTTTATATGCAAGAAAAGAAAAAAGTGAGATATAGTTGCAAATGTATGCAACCATGTATAACTAGGGAACTACCTTTTTAAATGCTTGGGAGAATTAATATTCGTGGTGGGAGCATCTGAATCGAGCCTCTCTGTAGCAGCACCTAATTTAAAATAGAAAGTCTGTGGTCTTAAGAAAAATATGAATGACCATGACATCATCCAAAATCTGACCACTCCCCATAGTTAAAACCAGGGGCTTTCTGCGGAGGATTTGGTAATTTGTCTAAACCCAGTGTAAATATCGCGGCAATTGTTCTAATGGCAACAGAAATTTCACAAGATCATTATAGACAATAAAGATGCAAATTTGATTGATAAGGAAGAGATCTTCGTATTGCGCTCTTTAAGATGCCGAACTAACAGGAAAATTGAAGTTGACCTTGAAGGCTCTCACTAAAAAGCAGGCTCGGAGCCGATAAAAAACTGCGTAGTTCGGTTTACAAACAATGAATACTGAAATAAAAAAAATAGTTTTGCTCATCCGTAAGTTGCAAGAAAGAATACCGTAACTAAGTCTGGCACTGGTTTGACAGGCTGTTGACGTCCTGCTATCATTAATTTGTTATAGTGGCGAGAGGAGACAACACATATGGGCTTTTTAGCTATGATCCTCGCTGGTGGTAAAGGAGAGCGTCTTCACCCTCTCACCATCCATCGCGCCAAACCTGCCGTTCCCTTCGGGGGGATCTACCGGATCATCGATTTTACACTTTCAAACTGCATTAATTCAGGCATCCGAAAAATTGCGGTATTGCCCCAATACAAGTCCCTGTCCCTGGACAAACACTTGCGTCTCGCATGGAACCTTTTCTCCGGCGAGTTGAACGAATATATCATCTCTGTACCACCCCAGCAACGGGTCAGCGACAAGTGGTATCAGGGAACAGCGGATGCGATTTACCAGAACATCTATATGATCGAAAAAGACGCGCCAGACCATATCTTAGTGCTCGCCGGCGATCATATCTACAAAATGGATTATGAAGAGATGTTCCGTTTTCACAGAGATCATAACGCAGATGCGACGGTCGCCTCCATTGAGATCCCTAAAAAAAGCGCGGCAGCCTTCGGCGTCCTCCAGGTTAAAAAAGATGACTGTCGAGTAGTCGGTTTTGAAGAAAAGCCGCGTAATCCGAAACACATTCCGGGCCGCCCGAACCTGGTCTTTGCGTCGATGGGCATCTACCTGTTCAACACACAGACGTTGTTGGAATACCTGAAATCAGACGCACTTCAGGATACGGCCCACGATTTTGGCAAGAACATCATCCCCCAAATGATGAAGAGCTCACGCGTCTGTGCATATAATTTCAAGGATGAGAATAAGAAAGAAGCAAAGTATTGGCGAGACGTGGGAACCATCGACGCTTATTGGGAAGCGAGTATGGACCTCGTGAGCGTGGACCCTCTCTTGAACCTTTACGACAAGGCATGGCCAATTCGTACCTACCAGGCGCAGAACCCGCCTGCCAAGTTCGTGTTCGCCCAGGAAAAGAAGGGCGGGAGGCTTGGCATCGCGCTCGACTCAATCGTGTCACACGGCTGCATACTGAGCGGCGGCCGGGTGCAGAACTCTGTGTTGTCTCCGAATGTTCGCGTCAACAGCTACAGCCAAATCTCCCAGTCGATTCTCATGGAGAATGTGGACATCGGCAGGCACTGCCGCATCAGGAAGGCCATCATCGACAAAGATGTTGTCATCCCTCCCGGGACCGAAATTGGTTATGACATCAAAAAAGACAAGAAGCGCTACCATGTGACCCCTTCAGGTATTGTGGTTATTGCGAAGTGATAGGAATTACAGAGAGAGGCGAGACCGGAAGTAGGAGAAATTGCGGCATAAAGTAATGCCGGGCTTAAAACGGGATCACGGTTCATAGGAGGGTTTTTATGTGTCTTTGAGTAGTTATAAAAGAAGTTTCTACACAAGTTCCGCCAGCCGCCTTATCAGGCGCTCGCTGTCCTTCCAGCCAAGACACGGATCGGTTATGGACTTTCCGTAGACGTTTTCCGAAACCTTCTGGCTGCCTTCCTCTATGAAACTCTCAATCATGAAGCCCTTCACCATCTTCCTGACACTTTCGGTATGCTCGAGGCTCCGCATAACCTCTTTAGCGATCCGAGGCTGTTCTCTATATTGTTTGTTCGAATTTGCGTGATTCGTGTCCACGATGATGGCAGGATTGACGAAGCCCCGCTCTTTGTAAATTTTAGCGACCCTGATCAGGTCCTCGTAGTGGTAGTTGGGGATGCTCTGGCCGAACTGGTTTACAGCGCCCCTGAGGACACAGTGGGTCAGCGGATTGCCCGAGGTTTTCACCTCCCAACCGTTGTAGCTGAACACGTGCGGCGCCTGGGCCGCGTGCACCGCATTGAACATGACGTCATAGTCTCCGGATGTCGGATTCTTCATACCTACGGGGATGTCGAGGCCGCTGCAGGTGAGCCGATGCTGTTGGTTTTCTACGGAACGTGCACCCACGGCAACGTAGGAAAGAACGTCTTCGAGATAGGCATAGTTGTTGGGGTAGAGCATCTCATCCGCCGCCGGCAGGTGGGACTCCCTGAGCGCCCGTATGTGCATCGTCCGGATCGCCTTGATACCCTCGACGATGTCCGGCTCCTTTTTGAGGTTGGGCTGGTGGGCCATGCCCTTATACCCGATTCCGGTAGTGCGCGGTTTGTTCGTATAAATCCGCGGGATGAGGATGATCTTATCCTTCACTTCGTCCTGGACCTTGGCCAGCCTCGCTATGTAATCGCACACAGCGTCCTCGTCATGGGCCGAGCAGGGACCAATGATAAGAATGAGTTTGTCCACGGCACCTGTAAAGACGGCGAGGATCTCCTTGTCTTTCTCCCTTTTAATTTTCTTCAATTCCGCAGAAAGCGGCAGTTTCTCGATGATTTCTTTCGCCTTTGGAATCTGATGGACGTAATCGAATCCCATAATTTTTTTCACTGTCTCCTTCTTATGACCACACCTGTCCCTGTGTGAGCAGTATAAAAGCACCCCCCCGCCTAAGTCAAGCCAAAAAACCGTCGCACTCTTCGCTATTATCCTACAGGTTATTCAAAAAACAGCTGGTTTTTTTTATCATAATATTGTATAAAAGGCTTGCTATGGCAAAGAAACGTCCTGCAAAAAAAGGCAAAGGGAACAGTTTCGACAGATGGATGTTCGCAGGGATCATTATTTCCCTCTTTTTGATCGTACTCGCACTCTGGGGACCACTGCGCAAAGTCCGGTCACCGTCTGTTCCTCTGCAGGCTGTAAGGCAAGAGACGCCTCCTCTCACCAAACCGTCATTGAGATCGCTTGCACCCTCGATGAGTCTTGAACATCCAAAGCATGTTTCAGGGCCGGCGTTGCTCGGCGGCTTACGACCGCAAAAAACCGTCCAGGTGGCCATCGTGATCGACGATCTGGGACAGGACCTCAATCAGGCCCGAGAGATCATGGCGCTGCCCGCTAAACTAACCTTTGCTGTTATGCCCGGACTGCCCCAATCGAAACAGGTTGCCGCACTGGCAAAACAACATGATCATGAGGTGCTGCTCCACTTGCCCATGGAGTACCGAAGCAAGAATGGTAAACCTGCGCTCGGAATGCTGCGCTCGGACATGACACCTATGGAATTCCTTACGACCGTGAGCGACGACGTCGAGTCGGTCCCTGGCGCAGACGGCATCAACAACCATGAGGGTTCCGCCCTCACGGAAAACAAAGAAGCAATGAAGTTTCTGATGGCGGAACTCAAGGCCCGCAATCTGATGTTTCTTGACAGCTTCACCAGTGCGAAAAGCGTGGCCTATGCAACGGCAAAGGAATTCGGCCTCAAGTCCGGGAAGCGTGACGTGTTCCTGGACAACGACAGTGACAATCCGGCCTCTATACGCAAGCAGCTTGAGGAACTCGTCGAGATCGCCCGGAAAAACGGCAAAGCCATTGGCATTGGCCACCCCCATCCCGTAACCATCGCGGAACTCAGGAAGTGGATCGCTGAAACGAAAGCCGCTGGCATTGAGATCGTCCCCGTATCGAGACTCATGCAGTAATTACAGGGCCCGGGGTTCAGCGTCAAGGGGCAAGGCAGTCAGCTTTTCCTGAACCCTGCCTATAGAACCATGTCCCGTATCTCTACCACAAATTTTCTTTGAAAAATCCATGTATACCCTAGGAATAGAGACCTCATGCGACGAGACCGCGGCTGCCGTGCTTAGGGAGGACAAAGTACTGTCCAGCATCGTGTCCTCGCAGATAGACATCCACAAGAAATATGGCGGCGTAGTACCTGAACTCGCTTCGCGCGAACACCTGAAAAACCTGATGCCCATCATTCGCGAGGCGCTTTCTTCCGCATCTATATCGCTCAAGGACATCAACCTCATTGCCGTCACCTATACCCCGGGACTTATCGGTGCTCTCCTGGTAGGAGTATCAGTGGCAAAAGCCATTGCCTACGCGCAGAACATTCCATTCATTGGCGTTCACCACGGCGAGGGCCACATCCTCGCAGCACACATCGAATATCCAGATATAGAGTATCCATACATCGCGCTGCTCGTATCTGGCGGTCATACTGCGCTTTATCACGTCAAAGGACTTGGAAGTTATCAGATGCTCGGCCAGACGCGGGACGATGCAGCAGGCGAAGCCTATGACAAGGTGGCTAAGCTTTTGGGCCTTGAATATCCCGGCGGCCCAATCCTTGACAAGCTCGCGCATGAGGGGAATCCGACGGCCATTTCATTCCCGCGTGGCCTTCGGGAAGGCTATGACTTCAGCTTCAGCGGTCTCAAGACCGCAGTCAGGAACCACATCGCTCTCTTCATTGATAAGGACAAAGGGATTGCACCTGAGCTCAATATCAAAGACGTAGCATCAAGTTTTCAGGCTGCGGTCGTAGACACTTTGGTCAATAAGGCCATTCTTGCAGCATCACAAACAGGTGTAGACAAGATTGTCGTAGCTGGCGGCGTAGCAGCCAACAGTTCATTAAGGAAGCAGCTAACCGAAGAGGCGACAAAACGAGACATGACGATCTATCTTCCCGGCATGTTCTACTGCATTGATAATGCGGCCATGATCGCCCTCGCCGGTTACCTTCATTACAGACAGGGAGACCGATCAAGCCTTGACCTGAATCCCCGACCTACCATGCGCCTATAGTGCTTTATTATTTAATAAAGCTTGCTATTTACAAAAAAGCCTGTAATATAGAAGGCGACTGTTTAACAATGCGGCAGGATTCGACTGAAAAACAAGTACACGTCACAATCTCTCTGCCCTTCATATCATCGATCATCAACCCCCTTTGCTTTCAGCTCCCACTCTGAAATCGCAGCAGCATATATGGTTGGCGAACGATGTAGTTATGCCGGTCATATTTGTGCTGGTGTCGTCTCCGTTCTCAGGGATACATGTGTGTCCTTGCGGCCCGCACGCAAACCTCTAACGGGATTTCTGCCTCGGGAATGATTTCATATTCCGGCGTACGGGATCAAAGGAGTATCATGTCTTTTTCAAAATTACAGCTTAACGAACCGATTCTCAAAGCAATCAAACTGTGCGGGTATACCACGCCAACGCCGATCCAAGCCGAGGCGATCCCCCAGGCAATCGCGGGTCACGACTTGATCGCCACTGCCCAGACCGGCACCGGCAAGACCGCTGCCTTCGTGATGCCCGCGCTTATGCGTTTGAGCGTGCCGTCGGCATCATTGAAAAAATCAAGAGGGCCGCGTGTGCTGGTGCTCACACCAACACGTGAGCTGGCGAACCAGGTAACCGAGGCAGTCAAAACGTACGGGAAATTCATGCGGATCAGGAGCGGCGCAATCCTCGGCGGCATGCCTTACTTCGAACAGCAGCGGCTCCTGTCGCAACCTGTAGACCTGATCGTGGCCACTCCAGGGCGGCTGATCGACCATATGGAACGGGGACGCATAGACTTTTCCCGGCTAGAATTGCTCATTCTCGATGAAGCAGATCGCATGCTTGATATGGGATTCAGTGACGCAGTAGATACCATTGCGGGAGCCACCCCAGCGAACCGTCAAACGCTCATGTTCACGGCAACCATGGATAACACCATGGCGAAGCTCGCTCAACGCCTTTTGAAAGAACCGGTGCGCATTGAAATAGCAGGAAAGAAAACCACGCTCGAAGCAATCGAGCAGCGGCTTCATGCCGCCGATGACATGCAACATAAGAGCCGCATGCTCAAACATTTGATCTCGGACAGCGCCATGACGAGGGCGATCATCTTTTCAGGAACAAAAAGGAACGCCGATCAGCTTGCCCTCGAGCTTTCAGCCCAGGGCCATTCAGCTGCGGCACTCCATGGAGACATGAGCCAAGGCGCGCGGAACCGCACGATCATGAATATGAGACGTGGCAAGATTCGCCTTCTCGTAGCAACAGACGTCGCTGCCCGCGGACTCGATGTAACCGGCATTACCCATGTGATCAATTACGACCTCCCGAAAAACGCCGAAGATTACATTCATCGCATCGGCCGTACGGGCCGTGCAGGCGCCTCGGGCATCGCCATCTCCTTTGCCTCCGGGAAAGAAGTTGATTCGCTGCGCTCGATCGAACGCTACATCGGCCAGACGATCCCCCAGCAGGTTATTCCAGGACTGGAACCTGCTCGTCCGCTCCGACGCACGAGCAGCGGAGGGAGCAGCAGGCCGGGTACGTCATCGTGGAAAAAACCCGGTTACTCAGGCAGAAAGTACGGGCAGAACGATTACGCCCGGGCTCCCTACGGAGTGCAGTCAAATCGCAAGGCGAATGCCGATGACCGTTACTCTCAAGACACCAGGCGGTACGCGAAGAAAGATGGCGGAAAAAAATCTGACTTCCGCCCAACAAAACAAAGCCGCCAAAACAGGTGGGCATAACCCAAGCAATCTCAAAACTTTTTTCACATGGCACCTTTCCTAAAGGTGCCATGTTTTATTTAATGCTGGTATGTTATAATTAATTTCATATGCGGGTTACCATCAAAACACAGGACCTCAAGTGCGGTATGTACGTAGTGCTGCCGGGATCATGGTTTAAGCATCCTTTTCTAAAAAGCGAATTTATCATAAAGTCCCAGGACCAGATCGACAATATCATCGATCATGGTATCACTGAGCTTGTTATTGATACCGATATGGGAAAACCGGACATTAAACAGCAAAATGCTGGTACCGTCAATCCGGCAGACACCCCCCCGAAGACCTGGTCGCCCGATAAGCTCATTCCTCCGCAACTGAGAGAAGCCGTCCGGGACAAAACGCTTCCTCCTGAAAAGAAATCAAAAATCGTATACGAGTCGTCTCGTGTCCTTGTGGAACGGCTGCTTGAAGATCCGAAGGCAGAGAATATCCGGGAAGCAAAAAAAGGCATTTCCGAGATCGTCGATATGATCCTTGCAGAAGATGCCACGTCTCGAGAACTCCTCAAGCTCACTTCCCATGACTTTTATACCTACACTCATTCTGTAAATGTTGGTTTTTTTTCTGTCATGCTGGCAAAAGCTGTATTCAAAAGGTCTGATAACCATAATATGCATGAACTGGGCGCCGGTTTTTTCCTGCATGATATCGGCAAGGTCCGCATCGACGCGAGTATCATTAATAAGCCGGGGAAACTGACGGACGCGGAAATGGCCACCATGAAGTCACATCCTTATCAGGGTTACCTGATCCTGAAGGAAACCAACCAGCTCACGGAAGAGTGCATGTTCATCGTGATGCAGCATCATGAGCGCGAGGACGGCACTGGCTATCCTCGCATGCTCAGGGGTGACGAAATTCACACCTACGGCCGTATCTGCTGTATTGCAGACGTGTACGACGCGCTCACGGCAGAACGCTCCTACAAACAACGGCTCAATACCTTTGATGCGCTCAATCTCATGAAAGAAAAGCTATTAAATCATTTTCATCCCGAGTTATTTGAGAAATTCGTCCTTCTGTTCACTCGTTGATACTTTCACCGGATTTGAAGGCCGGGATTTCCGAACCAGGCTTCATTGATGCTGTTCGCGGGTGATGGCCTGTGGCACTCGCGCAAATACCAATACGTTAAGGTATCCCCTCCCTCACATCATGAGAATCACATCTCTTCTTTAAGTCATTTTTCGAGCTGTAATAAGCTTCTCTCTTTGCAAACTTAAAAATCACTTCCCACCTTTCCTCACTTCTGCAAATGAATGAAGCGGGCAGTTCCCTAGAATTTCAACCGCTTATATTTTGGCATATCAGCTGCAATTGCCCTAGCAAGACAGGACGAAAAGGAGGATGGGAAAATGAAATACTGAATTTCAAAAAAAATGACTTATGTCGGTGCAGGATCAGGGTTGGTATCATGTGCATTCTTTGGGCTTCTTCCCGGAAGTATCCTCGGAGGGGCGCGGCAGGAATAAAAAAAGCCCCGGAAATGAATCCAGGGCTTTTGGAATTGTCATAAATTTTATTTTCGCTTATTAGACCTTGGTTACGTTCGCAGCCTGAAGTCCCTTGGGGCCCTTTACGACTTCGAAAGTCACTTTATCGCCTTCGTTCAAGGATTTGAATCCGTCCCCTGAAATCGCCGAAAAGTGCACAAATACATCTTCACCGTTCTCCTGAGTAATAAACCCGAACCCCTTGCTGTTATTGAACCACTTCACTACACCATTTGCCATTCTGTTTCTCCTCTTGCTTCTTAAATTGAAATTTGTCCGGGAATTATCCGCGGATTGGTAAAGAATACCGTTTTCTCCTCACCATGTCAAGCTGATAATAAAAATAATCCTCTTTGAGTAATTCAACTACTGATGCCTCCGGTTTGCAGAAAGTTTCGACACAATGCAACTACGAAGCTCATACCACAACTATGCAATCGAATAAATGATATTGAATCACGAAGGTTATCGTTTTTTGTAAGCCTTTGCTTGGTGCATGAACGCCTCGAGCCGCGTGAGAGTCTGTGAATCGCCTTGACCTTCATAGGCTATGTTCAGGAGCGGAACGCTGTTATGATCGTCTCGTACGCGCTTGAGCACCGCGGTCGCGATGGTGCCGGGCATGCAGGTGAAGGGCATGACATTCACGATTCCCGATGCTCCGCGATTAATATAGTCGATTGCCTTGCCGACGGACAGCACCGCTTCACCCTCAAAGGAGTGATGAATGTACGGCAGGGCTGTCCGTAAGGTCTGGACAATGCTCGGTTCATGCAGGCTCCGAAGATTTCCGTTAAAAGTACTCAGGAACCGCTGTTCCTCCTTATGCTGGAAGTGTCCTGTGATGTATGCTTTCAGCAATTCTCTCCAGGAGCGGTTCATCAGGGCCGACACCTTTGACGTAGTGTTGACATACAAGAGCCATTCGGAAATTGGCGCGACCCATGCTTCTCCTCCGAGCTTTTCGATCTGTCCCACTACGTCCTCGTTGCTGAACCGGTTTGAGCGGATATAAATTTCGCCGACCACGCCGATCACGGGCTTTGTCCGTTTGTTAATCTTGATAGCGATAAAGTCTTTGTAAGCCTGTCGCATCACCGGCAGGAGGTCTTCCCTCTTTTCGATGGCGGCGATCAAGCGTCCCAATGTATCCTGATACACCCGGTCCGATTGCCCTTTCTGTTTTTCATAGGGACGAGTCTCCCAATGAGCCTTCTGAAGCATATCGACTGCGAAGACACCTCGCCAGCTCATGAGCACAAAATTTTTGTCTAAAACCCTCACATCGTCATGAAGCGACTCATCTTGCATAGGGGACAAGATATCCACTCGCTCGAGTCCGAGCTTGTCAAGCACTTGCCGATGGTAGCGGTTGTACTGGCCGAACCTGCAGGGTCCCCTGCCAGTTGGCATAAAAAAGGCGCTCTTGTCCGGATCAAAACCCGGACGCTGCGTCGCTTTAATCATATCACCAGTGGTGAGTGCCAACGGATAACACTCGCGGCCTGAGCTATGCTCTCTGCCGATCCTGACGGTCTCTGCGTCAGACTCGGGCAATACTTCCGCCTGGACACCGCAGGACCTGAACGCTGCTGCGAGAGCGTGGGCATGGTCGGTCATGGGCGGCAGGTAAACCTTCTTATCATGGAGGGAGCCATTCCCTGCGCTTTTGTGCAAAACGGAAAAAGAACCGGTCCGTTTCTTAATCGTCGCACTACTCAGGCTATCCAGAAAGGCCTCGATCCGAGTGATGGCCCCGGCGTCTGCGCTATGTTCATCGATTTCGAGCTGGAGATAAGGTTTGCCTGCCATTTCACGCCTGAAAAAATGGGTAATAAACGAATCGGGCCCGCATCCGAAGTTTGTTATATAGATCGGGAAAAGGTTCGGGTGTTCTCGAATAAATCGAGCCGCCGCGATGATCTTTTGGCCTGACCGCCAGTACATCCCTTCCTCGCCCGACAGATCCACCGTATGGAGTGGAAGATAGTCCATGGGAATCGCCTGTACGCCGAGATCCCGTATCTTGGATGGCAGGTTCATGTTCACGCCGGAATCACAAGTGTTGTAGTTGCGGCCGATGAGGATGAATGCCTTTTCGTTTGCGTTAATCTGTGACAGTACGCTGCTGCCGCGCACTTCTACGGCATTGTTGAAGCTCTTCTGCGCCTCCCAGGCGACTCGCTGCGCGCGCGCCACTGCTGTCCTGCCTTTCCCCAGCATCTTTCCAATGGACCGCATACTTTTACTGAACTGGCGCTCATCGTGAAGAAACAGAATCGGCTCAATTGTCTTTGTCTCTCCAAACCGAATCGATGCTTTTGAAATATAGGGAAAGGCCTGGGCATAGGGACATGCCTGCACGTTGTTGGCTTGATTGTGGGTATCAGGGAAGCTGATGAAGCTCGGAAGAAAAAGCATATCTACCTTTTTATCCAAAAGGTCCAGGATATGCCCCAGCCCTACTTTAGCGGGGAAACAAGTCTCCGCAACGGTTACCTCGAGCGCTTTGTTTACCAAGACCCGGTTCGTCCGTTCAGACAGTACGACACGGAAGCCGAGATGGTTAAAAAATGTTTGCCAGTACGGAAGGTAATCGTTTACGTACAGCATCCGCGGGATGCCTATGGATGGTGCCTTTTCATCTGTGAGGGCAGAGGCGACAGCGGACTCCTGTATTTTTTCGCGCTCCGCAAAAAGATCAGGAAGCGTGTCAGCAGTGGAACTCTTCCTCTTGACATCATACTTCTCGCACCGGCTGCCGTAGAAGAGCGGCTTCTCGCTGCCGAAGATCACCTTGCGGATGTCGCAGCGGTTCGCGCATTCGGCGCACTCGAACGTCGCAATGGTGTATTCGCGCTTGCTCAGGTCAAAACCCTTGAAACTGCTTGTACCCCTGCTTCCGCGCATTGCGAGAATGGCTGCGCCGATCGCACCTGTCACTTCATGGTGCGGCGGTACGGTGATGTGTTTACCAGTAATCTTCTCGAAAGCAGATACCACTGCCATGTTCGCTGCCACGCCGCCCTGGAAGAATATCCGATTGCCCACCGGCTTGCCTGCCACGACCTTGTTCAGATAATTATAGGCGATCGAGTATGAAAGCCCAGCTGTAAGTTCTTCCACGCCGAAGCCGGTGTTCATGGAGTGGACAAGATCGGACTCCATGAACACGGTGCAGCGCTCGCCAAACTTGCAGGGCGATTCCGAGCAAAAGGCCTTGCCTTCGAACTCCTGTTTGATCCGGATGCCGAGCCGCTCCGCCTGCTCTTCAAGGAACGAACCTGTCCCCGCAGCGCATGCCTTGTTCATTTCGAAATCCACCACGGCGCCGTCACGCAGGCAGATGTACTTTGAATCTTGGCCGCCGATTTCAAAAATTGTGTCCACGGTTTGGTCAATTGCTGCAGCGGCGGTGGCCTGGGCCGTGATCTCGTTTCTTACCACATCTGCGCCGATCATGTCGCCGGTGAGATATCTGCCGGAACCCGTCGTGCCGGCGCCGAGGATTTTCACTCGTCCGCCGATCTCTTCTCCCACTTCGGCCAAACCCTGCTTAACTGCTTCGATCGGCCTTCCTGCCGTAGGCAAGTAGCGCTTCGACAGGACGCGCATGTTCTTATCGATCACGACGACATTGGTTGAGACTGATCCGACATCGACACCCAGATATGCATCGATCATCACGCCGCTCTGCAGCACTGTGTCTTGATCAGGGTTCGGCATGATGCCATCCGGCTTCGAAAGCGGGCTCATTCCGTCCGAGGTATGTTTGCTGTCTGCTGAGAGAAAGCGCGCGAGGGCATCAACTCCTCGGTACTCAACAACCGCCACAGGTTGCTGCAGAACCATAAGCGCGGCGCCGATGGCACCGGAGGTTTTGAAATGATCCGGCACCGTCATCTCCCGTTCCGACAACTTGAGCACGTCACGGAATGCCCTGCGCATCCCGGGGTTCGCCGCGACGCCGCCGAGAAACAGGACCGGTGAAAAGACCTTCTTACCCTTTCCGACCGTTGCCTTGAAGTTGCGGGCCATGGCATAGCACAGGCCGGCAACAATGTCGTAATTAGGGGTCGCGATCTGCTGCAAGTGTATCATGTCGCTCTTCGCGAAAACGCTGCACCTGCCTGCAACGCGAGGGGGAGTTTTTGATTTGAGGGCGATTTTGCCGAACTCTTCGATCGTCAGATGGAGGCGAGAAGCCTGTTGGTCCAGAAACGACCCGGTGCCTGCGGCGCAGGCCGTGTTCATGGAAAAGTCCTCGATCTTTACGCCTGCTGTTTCGTCCCGGATGAGGTTAATGAGCTTAGCATCTTCCCCTCCCAGTTCGATGAGTGTCCGTGCCTCTGGATAAAAGCGGCCGGCAAAAGACGCCTGTGCGAGTATCTCATTGATGAACACCGCGCCGATGACCTCGGCTACTTGTTTGCCACCGCTGCCGGTAATGCCTGCCGAGATGACCTTGTGACCAGAATATGTTGACGCGATCGCAAGAAGGTCATCGAGAAGCGTGCTTTGCGGGTCTCCCTTGATCCTGACATAATTTTCGGAAAGAAGTTTTCCGCTCTTGCTAATAACCGCGGTCTTGACCGCGACCGAACCAATATCAATACCCAAGAAAATATCTTCACGCATTCGTTTGTCCTTATAAGTAATTTTATTGTTAGTGTGATTAAACGATTTTTTCGGAAAGGTACGTGGTTATTATAATGAGAACAGAGGGGTTAGTCAACCCTGCAAGACCATAGTTCATGTTTTTTGTCATTTAGGAGAAAATGCAAAATAATGCACAAAATAAATAAAAAATGTTATAATTGATCTTTCCATGAGGCTTATTAAGTCCATCCGAGGTGTAGAATGATCCCCGCAGCCAGTGATATTACGGACATGACTCTCCCCTGGCTTTTTCAGGATATTCGGACGGAAAAGACAACGGGTACGGCGATATTTACTCGCGAAAACGAGGTCAAAAAAGTATATTTCAAAGATGGAGATATTCTCTTTGCGTCATCAAATCTGGATGAAGACAAACTGGGTGAGTTCCTGATGCGCAAAGAGAAAATTACTAAAGCGCAGTTTGACCAAGCATTGGGAGTCGTCACCAAAACAGGAAAGAAGTTGGGCGCCGTCTTGTTCGAAGCAGGCCTCCTCACGTCGCACGAACTTGTTGTTCTGGTGAAACTTCAAATCAAGGAAATCATCCTGAAATTGTTCGGCTGGCGTGACGGCCATTACCAGTTCAACAACGGTGCCCTAGATGTCGCGGAAATCATTCCACTCCATATCAGTACTGGGGACCTGATCATCGAGGGAGTAAGCAATCTCGATTGGAAGGTCGTTCGTAAATCGCTCCCACCAATCACCACGATCATTCGCCCAGCGTCGGACCCTTCGATCCTCTTCCAGAATGCCCACCTCGAACAAAGCGAACGCGAGGTGTTCTCGATTATCGACGGGACCAAAAGCATACAGACCTTGTGCGGTCTGAGCGGAATTGGAGACTTCAACACGCTCAAGGCGATTTATGTGCTCTTGGCGCTACGAATGGTGGAAAAAGGAGAGATCAAGGCTGAGGTTGACAAACAATTCGTGAGTGAAGTAGTCCGTGAAAAAAGATCCGCTGCTGAGCCTGAATTAGCTCCTGCGGAAATGAAAAAAATGTTACAATCCGCGTACGACAGTATTAATGGAAAAAACCATTACGAGAAGCTCAACGTGGCCAGAAACGCTTCAGTCCAGGATATCAAGAGAGGGTATTTTCAACACGCGAAGCTATACCATCCGGACCGGCACTTTGATCTCGAAATGAGCGACATGAAGGAAAAACTCGAGGTTCTCTTCTCCAGTATCCACGATGCCTACGAGATTCTCAGCGAACAGTCAAAGCGTGACCAATATGACGAATTTCTCACCAACCAGGAAAGAAGAGCGGCGGCTTCAACGGCCGCACAAGAGGCGAAGCCGAATGCGAAGAAAAATGCCGAGGTCTGGTTCCGCGAAGCGAAAAAGCGATACAAAGCTCAGGACTTCTGGGGAGCGGAAGAGCCTTTCAGGTGGGCTGTGCGTCTCGAACCGGAAAATGCTGAATTCAATTTTCATCTTGGCCTTGTGCTTTCGCGTATACCGAGAAGAGGCCACGAAGCAGAAGATTTCTTTATTAAAGCAACAAAGCTGGACTCGACAAACGTAGAATATTTACTTGAGCTGGGCAATTTCTACATTAAGAACGGCCTGAAATCGAAAGCATTAGCAGTTTACCAGAAAGCTCTCAAATTGGACCCGCGTTCAGACAAGATTAAGTCTTCCATTAAAAATGCCAGTGTTTGATCTCACATCCATACTCCTTCGTTCCGGTGTGACTATCGGAACCGCGCAACCGGTATTGGTAGACATCCTCAACTCTGTACCGCGAGATCAAAAAACGAATTTCGTCTGCCCATTGATACCATTGTCAAGTAATAATTAATTCGGAAGATTTTCAGGTAGATCTGGAGTCCCATTACGGATTCGATTCCATTTTCCCCGCTGAATGTTGGTACCTGCCACTCATCGTAGATCCAAACAACGATGACTTCCAGATCAACAATATTCGATTGGTGTAAAGAAATTTTTCAAAATGCCGATAGGAATGCTAACGGGAGGCTGAATATGCTAAAGGTACAGGGTTTATGCCAGATCGTTCAATCCGGAGTATGGAGGCAGAATTTCGAAATTCTCAATGATGACCGTGTCATTGGCTTCGTGGACTGTGAAAGAACGAGATCAGGCACATTTACGACAACACGGAATCTGCGGGGTGATGTCATGGAAGGTGAATGTCTGGAGTGGCTTTTACGTCAAACTGCATAATGATTTTTCCCAAGCCAGAAAACGTATGTTCACAACTAACGGCAGCCAGAAGTGCATGCTTTATCTTTCTGCGTGCCTGAGTCGGAAATCCTCGGCCTTCAGGCCGGTAAGGATCTCAATGACTCATTGGATGTTGACTTCCTGATGAAAGCAGTATTGTTGTCAAATGATGATCAGAAAGCAGGAGATCTGGCAATTTCGTGACAAAGCCCCGCCAAAGATACATAAATGGCAATGAAAGTCATGTTCAATCCATTGATTTTATAATATTAATCATCAAACCAACGGATTCACTCATCAGCAACCCTTTATCATAAGTCTATTTCCAACCCTGCGTAGGAAGCAAAGCATTGGAGCCCCGATTTTCCCTTTTGAACAATTCTGCTGCAATCGTCTACGATATGGTCTAGTGCTGCGTCTGACCTGTCTTGATTGTGATGAAAAAGTCCGAACTGCTTTACATTCGCTTCCATGGCAAGATGGAGAGCATCGGTATACAGGGAATGCCCCCAACCTTTTGTGATCTTATACTGGTCCTCAGTATATTCAGCATCATGGACAAGAAGATCTGCATCTACGGCAAAATGGAGGTAGTCATCGAATAGGCCGCCGCCGGGATGTCGATGAGAAAGTTCATTGTCGGTAAGAAAAACAAAGCTCTTTTCGTCCTCGATAAACTTGTATCCGATCCCCCGGTTTGGATGACTCAGTTGGATTGGCGTGATCTCGATAGGCCCGATATTAAATGTTTCTTCGCATACTGAGTGAGACTCCATTTGGGCCTGCAGCTGACCAAACTCTATGGGAAAGTAGGGGGCCATCATGGATTTTGAAAGAATGTCTCCAACAGATTTCTGTGTATAGGGACAACCATAGAGGCTGATTTTCGTTCCTTTCATGTAGATTGGCTTAAAAAAAGGAAACCCAATCAGGTGGTCCCAGTGGGCATGTGTGAAGAGCATACTGTAGGTGCGCTTGTCCGAGGAAAGCAGACTGTTCCCTAGTTTTCTTATGCCGGTGCCAGCGTCGATGATGATGACATCACCGTCCTTGCTTCTGATCTCGATGCATGTTGTATCTCCGCCGTACTTCACGTATTCTTTGCCGGATACCGCGATGGAACCTCTTGCCCCCCAGCACGTGATCTTCATGCTTCACCCCCCTCATGAGGTAATGATGGTCTCAGCATCTTTTGCTGCTCACCTTTGGTATCACTTCCCTTCCCAGTGCTCATAATAACAGATCTCCTGCAGTGGCTTTCTTGGGGGACCGACTTTTTTATCTTCTACGGGATATCCCAGCGGGAAGAGTCCGACGATCCTGATCGCGGAGGGAATATGCAGGAGGTTTTTGAGTTTTCCCTCGTCATAAACACCCACGAACACCGTTCCCAATCCCAAGCCTCTTGCCGCCAGCATCATGTTCTGGGCCGCGAGCCCAATATCGACGAGATAGTAATTCTGACCCCAGATGACACCCGATTGCCCAGGCTCGGCACACAGGACAATGACTACAGGCGCTTCGGCAAGGGCCTTCATAGAAGGGTTCGACTTGTAGCCTTTCGCCGCGAAATAGGACTCGACATAAGATAGAGCACTGATCTGTTCTTTCATGGCCTTGTCCTTCACTACGATAAGGCGCCAGCATTGATAGTTTGCCCATGAGGGCGCCATACGAACAGACTCGATAACTTGCTGGAGCTTATTATCTTCGACTGGTTTGTCGGAATACTGGCGGATGCTTCTTCGTGTTTTCATAGCCTCAAAAAGTTCCATGGGTTCCTCCCTCATTTGGTTCACAAACGTCCGTTAACGGTATTTCGTTATATTCGCATATACGTCCCATTTACCATACGAGAAACTGCAAAAATGAACAATGGAGACTGATTGATATAATCCCACCGCTAAAGCATATGCAGTGTCCCGCACTATTTCCCTATTCAAAAAGGGAATATGCGGTGAGAAAAAATCTCCTCTATTCCAATGGCCTTATCAGCTGCAGTTCTGGGAATTGGCGTAGATTTCGGGGAGAAGCATGCATACCATTTGTCGTGTTCTCTTTTAACCGTATAGGTTTTGATATCTCCAACGATAGGGCGGTGAAGCCTTGCCTTGATGGTTCCTATCTTGGAAAGGTTAAGACCCTGCGGCGTTATCTGGAACCCCTGGAGCCTGTAATAATGGATAGAGTCGTACTGTCCTATACCCTTAAACCGCGGGTAACCGGCTTTCCCGGACTTGTCTTTAACTCTGCGAAAGAAATTCTGAAAGGACCGGTCAACGCGAAACAAAACATTCTGCAGGACTTGAGAGTGAATGCCATCAAGGGAATTTATTTTGCTTTTGTCGCTCTTAAGGATCTTCTGCTGTCGTATCCTGGCAAGCCCTTTGCCGGTCTTCTCAAAAGCGTTTTTTCTGTCTACGATACATGAATTACAGAGTATCCGACAGGCATCAAGCGTTTGAGGGAGAATCAATGCCTGTTTTTTCGTAGGATAGCTGCGGTATTTATAAGTTTTTATTTTTAACATTGCAATACTATAAAAGATAGCACGTGGATCAAATCTTGTCAAAAATGCTGTCTTTCATTACCTCCCTTACGGAAGGTCAATTCCTGGTGAGAAGTTTAATAAATATCGTTTATTCATGAAGAAAGTGTAAAGTAAGGAATAGGCAGGAAAATGAAATGAAGATCAGTAAAAATTTATAAAACGGGATATACCGCCTAGCGCAAAAGAAAGACGCGGAGAAAAGGATCTCCACGTCTTTCTCAGTTGAAAAGTTAGTCACCTCATGCAGCCTTTGGTCGCTTTACGAGCTTAGGTATAAGTTTGATGTCTACACCAGACAGGGCAAGCGATACAGGACAGTTTCTCTTGGCTAATTCTGCAATGTCCATGCACGTCTTCTCATCGATACCCATCACATCGCACTCCATATCAAGCTCGATAGTCGGGATCTTGTACCCCTCACCGACCTTATCAATAGATACCTTCGCTACGGTGCGTATGCGGTTGACCGTATACCCTTTTTGCTCCAGCAACATCGCAAAGGCCATATTGAAGCATCCTGCGTGTGCAGCACCGATCAATTCTTCAGGGTTCGTGCCTGAAGCGTGCTCGAAACGGGAGCCGAAAGAATAGCTCCCTCCTAAACTCCCACTACCTAGCTTTATCGTTCCTTTTCCTTTTTTAAGGTTCCCTTCCCACAGGGCTTCCGAAGTACGTACTATCATAAAGGTGCACCTCCTTCTAAACTAATATATCCGTCTTCTACTTTGATGCCACTATTTCACTTCTAATTTTAATGTACCACCTATTTAATCAAACAGGTATAGGGCAAAAGTATTCTTGACCTTCAGAACGAGTCTGTTGAAGGTATGCAGCTATTTGGTCGCAGGTGGGAAATCTAGCGCGACCATGACTGGTCGATACGATCGACTGCTTTTCCCGAAATATGAGGCACAGGTGAATCCTACAAAGAAAAATAAAAAAAGAATTACAGGCATCCGCTGGTCCAACGATATGTGAAAAAGGGGCCTGCAGCGGTTGTTTAAGATAAAAACTGATAGATTGTTAATTTAATAAAACACAATTTTACTTGCTAAAACATATCACAAATTATTTAACGAACATTTTTATTTATATTAACATACACTTAAAAAAATATCTGTTTTATTGTGTCATTAACTTGACATTTTTATTTTTTGAGGTACATTTAAACATTAGCACTCTAGCACTTAGAGTGCTAATTTAAGTCCTAATCTAATATCCTATCACAAGGAGGGCAGCGCATGTTAAGTACTGATTTCAGCAGGTTCGGTTTACTTGATCCGTGGCGCACCATAGAGAGATTAAATCGTGCAGCATCAGGGATGCTCGCTCAATCAACGAGTGAGTTTCCGGCAGTGAATGTCTGGGCCGATAGCGACAAGGCCATCATCACATCGGAGTTGCCAGGCATTAATGCCGAGGAGGTAGATATTTCGGTAAATGGCAAGTCAATCACTTTGCGAGGTTCGCGAAAGCTAGAGGATGCGTGTGAAGACGAATGTTATCACCGGCAAGAGAGGTGGCACGGCCAATTCACCAGGACAATCGACCTTCCCTACCTCATCAATACCGAGAAAGTAGAGGCACGTTTTAATAAGGGCGTTCTCCACTTGACCGTCCCGCGTGCGGAAGCAGACAAACCAAGAAAGATTGCAATCAAGTTCGAATAGAGACAAAGGAGGCTAGACCATGACAGAATCACCGAGGGAAATAACGAAGAAAGAAGCCGGCACGCCTGAAGGTGTGGAGCGCATGCGGCCACATAAAGTGTATACGCCGAACGTCGATATCCTGGAGCGAAAGGACGAGATCGTAGTGACAGCTGATCTGCCGGGTGTGGACGAGAAATCGCTCGACATTAGTCTCGAGAAGAATGTGCTGACCATCAACGGGCGGGTCGAGTCGGAAGTGCCCGAGCCGTACCGCTTGGCTTATTCGGAATATGGCATCGGCGACTACCAGCGCGCCTTCACCCTGTCCGACGAAGTGGACAAAGAACGGATCCATGCAACAATGAAAAACGGGATATTGCGGCTGGTCATGCCCAAGGCAGCTACGGCGAAGGCCAGAAAAATCACGATTACCGCAGAACCCTAGGAAAAACGATAGCCATCATCTCCCGTGATGAAAGAATAAATGGGAAATGAGTTTATCGGAGGATCCCAGACTGGGACGGCCGGTGTGGGTGAGAAACAACGCACCAGCAGTCAAATGAATCCGAAGAAATACGCTATACTATACTGTGTTATGATGCCACAAAGGAGAATAGAGGCACTTAATGCCGAATATTTCCACCATTGTACGATGCAAAGCCTGCAAAACGCTGAACCGCATACCCGAGGGCAAACTCGACAGCCATCCGATATGCGGTCAGTGCAAAGCTCCCCTTGAGGTGCCTCATGCGCCCATCAACGTGACAGAAGCGAGTTACGAGCAGCAGGTCAAGGACTGGCCGGAAGTCATTGTTGCGGAATTCTGGGCCAAATGGTGCGGGTATTGCCGTACGATCGAACCATATATCAATTCGCTTGCGATGAAAAGGGCCGGCCGGCTAAAGATCATCAAGGTTGACGTGGACTCCGAGCCGGTCCTTGCACGGCGTTTTATGATCAAGGCCACACCCACTTTTATTCTCTATCGAAATGGCCACCAGCTCGCGCGCTTCGACGGAGCTCCAGCGCAAAGTACCGAGCTGGAAAACTGGATCGACCGCACCTTACAACAACATGTTCACCCCGGATAACCGCTTTAGGACGCGCATCACATTTGCCTTTGGGACTGCAGCCGGTCACGAACGAACTCGGCATATGCCCCCCGCGTCTTTGTCGCATTGCAATTTCGGGGATTCAACCGCCCAGATGCTTTAATCGAGAAATCTCCGCAATCCGCACGTCTGCTTCGTGCATTTTTCCCTGTTTCACTAGATCGATCACGTCGGAATCTACGATGGCCTGAAAAATCGCTCTCCTATTCTGCTCGTCTGGCACTTCGTCAAGGACCCGCTTCCGGACCGTTGCCAGCCTTTCGAGAAACAGTGTGTATTCCGCCCCATAGTGCGCTTCGATCTCCTGCCGGATTTTCTTAGCAAGCGCCGGGCTAATTCCACCCGTCGACACAGCAATCAGAAGATCACCCCGCTCGACCACCGAGGGGACGATGAAGCTGCTCTCATCTGGCGGAACAACAACATTCACTAGGATATGTTTTATTTTGCAGGCCTGCGCGGCAATGCTGTTCAAGTCCGGGGAATCGGTAGCCGCTATCACGAGGAACTCGCCGGAAAGGTCTTTTTCTTCGAATTTTTTTTTACGGTGAGTAATCTTTCCCGACAGGGAGAGTTCTTGAAGTTTTAACGTGAGTGTAGGGCTCACGATCGTAATATCTGCCCCCGCTTCAAGGAGGGTCAGTGTTTTGCGTTCCGCTACAGTTCCCCCGCCAATGACCAGACAAGGGCGGCCCCTCATATCCAGATAGGCGGGGTAGTACCTCATGGCGTCGGGAGCTTACGGAGAAGGGCCAGGGCAGTTCTCTTCATGGCAGGATATTTCTGCTCAAGGGTTTCGAGTTTGGTGCGGGCCTGGTCTCGTTCACCGAGTTGTATGTATGACAGTCCCGCATAGTACAAAGCGTCTTTCTCGGCGGAAGTTCCCGGGTAATCCTTCAACAGATTCTCACATCTTCCGATCGCTGCCTTGTATGAATCGAGTTTGTAATAGAAGCGTGCAACGTAAAGTTCATAGTCTGCGATCCATTCCCGGCAGATAGCGATGTATAGTTTGGCCTGATCTTCGTACCCGCTATTGGGATACTTTTCGAGAAGTTTTGTCATTTCCCTGATAACCATGTGGGCCGGTGTCGGGTCACGGTCAATTGAAGTCAGTTCTTTGTAGCTGCACATCGCGATCTGATATTGTACATAGGGGGAGTCTTTGTGCACTGGGTGGTAGTTCAAGAAATTCTGGTACTCGACAAGCGCTTCGCTGTATTTTTCTTCCCCATAGTACGTATCTGCGATACGAAGCATGATGAGGGCATCGTAGCTTTTGTCCGGAGACTTCTCTTGAATTTGCTGATAGTCTTTACGGGCCTTTTCATAATCCTCATTGCGCATGCTCTGTTCAGCATCGCTAAACGTACGTACGGCATCGTAAGGAGGTGATAACGAAGAGCATCCGGCTAGAAGCACGAGGAGGAATATGATGAGATTTATTTTCATGGGAAGATCTCCCGTAGAGCCCGCTAACGCACAGACATCCAGATTAATTCCATTCAGGATGCGGCTGTCTGCTATGGCTTGAGGTTGCGCAATTTGCGAATAGTTTTCATGTAAGATGGTGCCGAAGGGGGGACTCGAACCCCCACAGGATTGCTCCCACTGCGCCCTGAACGCAGCGCGTCTACCAGTTCCACCACTTCGGCACGAGTGAGTAATATAAAGAGTACGGCCATGATTGTCAAGGAAGTTTTTCGTTGGTTTTCAGCTACCTGCCGGACATTACGATGGAAAAAAGGAGGCGCGATCTCATGATCTTCGAGAGTCTACCCATATCGTTACTGGACCGTCATTGACGAGCGAAACATCCATCATAGCTCCGAAAGCGCCGGTCTTTATTGTGAGCCCTGCGTTCTCAAGATGTTTGATGAAAAGATCATACCATACTTTTGCCAGTTCCGGCGTTTCTGCGTTATCGAATGATGGGCGATTGCCCTTGCGAATTGATGCTGCCAGTGTAAACTGCGATACCACAAGGACAGCCCCGCGGACATCACTGACCGAAAGGTTCATTTTCCCATGAGCATCCTCGAATATCCTGAGCTGCAATACTTTTTTTACGAGATAGTCGAGGTCTTGCGCCGCATCTCCTTTCACTGCGCACAGAAATACGAGCAGCCCTCTTCGGATTTCGTCGAGGATACGGCCGTCAATTGTAACGGCAGCTGATGACACCCGCTGGAGCAAAGCTATCATAAATAATACATAGCATGCTAACAACAAGACTGTCAATGCCTTTCCACACAAACCGCTTGCAATGTCCACGTGCAGGTATTAATATTAAAACTTCGGTATCTAACAACAAAAATCAGACAAAAGCAATAATCACAGACGGCTGCTGTTTTTCCCATGGATCAAACTTCCCGTGCAATAATTGACCTTAAATCTCTCACTCCGCGAGAGATCGATCGCTTCTGCGCTTCTGTGCTCGGCCAGAGGTCTGGCCAGGGAACCCGCGTTTCGGTCTGGCTTTACCGTCGGATGACGGAAGAGTTCGACGCAATGAGCGACTTGAACCGTCCATTCCGCGAGCAGCTCAAAAGGCATAGCAGAATATCACAGCTCGCGGTTAAAAAATGCACAACCTCTGAGGACGGGACCGAAAAACTACTGTATCGTTTGGAAGATGAAAATACCGTCGAAGGAGTAATTATTCCCGGCCCAGGCCGGCTCACGCTCTGCGTCTCCACACAGGTAGGCTGTGCATCGGGCTGCGGTTTCTGCCTCACTGGCTCGGGAGGTCTGGTCCGCAATCTGACCGTTGCAGAGATCGTAAACCAGGTCTATGCTGCCGGTCACATCGCAGGCAGGCGGACATTCTCGAATATCGTTCTCATGGGCACAGGAGAACCTCTCAGTAATTACGAAACCATTACATCATTTGTCGAGATCGCTACGGACCGAAGTGGAATGGGGTTCTCGCCCCGGAAGGTCACAATATCGACCTGCGGGCTGGCTCCCATGATCGAAAAGCTAGCAAATGACGGTGTGGAGGTGAGCCTTGCGGTATCTCTAAATGCTACAACGGATGAAGTGAGGGACCGGATCATGCCGGTGAACAAGACATATCCCATCGAACGGCTGATGCAGGCAGTGCGGTATTACTGTGATAAAACAAATAGGACCGTGACCATCGAGTATGTACTGTTCAGGGACATAAACGACTCCCCTGAGGACACAAAACGGCTTATGGACATGCTCAAAGGCCTACCTTGCATGATCAATATTCTGCTCTTTAACCCTTTCCCTGGCTGTTCTTATGACCGTCCTGATGAACAACGTGCCTTTGTCATGCGGGACATGCTGGTAATGAATGGGTATGTGACTATTGTCAGGAACAGCCGCGGCCGCGACATCAACGCGGCCTGCGGCCAGCTTTGTGCGCGGCCCTCCCAAGTGTAAAAAAATCCCCTTTCCGGGAAGAAAGGGGATAAGGGGAGGATAAACAATTGATTCCGAGGATATTTATTCGATGTCGTTCTACTGTCCCGGCGGTGTGTTCTGTTCTCTTTGGAGTAGCATCGCAATCATCATGTCGGGAATGGCAGAGAAGTCGAAGACAGCACCGCACTGTGAATGGTTGCACATAAACACCTTGTCGTCAGTCTCGCGTACGATCCCAAGGGTACAGGTCGGACAGAGTTTCCAAAGAAGGACCGCTTCTAAATTCCTAGTGTCCATTTAAGTTTCACCTTCCTACAAGAGAACGCGACTTCACTCTGCAAAATTTTAGTATTTTCACTCTAATAAGTAAAGGTACTATTCACATTCTAGAAAAAAGTTTTTATGATTTTTCCTGAAACTGCCACCCGAACTGGAGTCTGTCCCAACCTGCCTAAATTCGCAATTCCCGGACCGGGGTATATTTAGGGTATTCAACCCATATCGAATGGCAGCACTTTTCCCATCCCATTTAAGCTCCATGAGCTGAAGTGCTGACCTACATGGTATTTATTCCATCGTGGCACATATAATGCAGAATATTATATATATATTGAGGCGATGCAAAGTTTGGTATTTACTGCATTTAAATTACAAACGACCTCAAGGATCGCAAATGAGCAAGGTAAATGGTGGAAATCTTAAAGAAACCTGTTCCAACTGCTTCATCTCATTATGCGACAATTATGCGACAATTTGCAATTTACAATAAATAACAGTTTGAGCTGCGATAAAAAAAATATGTAAATCATTTCCACAACATGAATATCATTACCACATAGAGTGCGCTGTGAGATGGCCTGCAAGGAGGCGAACGAATCAGGCTTAGGTCTAAGAGGCAATTGGTTTAGGGAGGTATGGTTAATGGATCAGACGGATGATATTACCATAAAGAGAAACATGCTGCAGGAAACCATGAATTTTACGGCTGCTCTTGCGTATGGCATGGAACAGACCATGGGACTCGGAGCGCACGGAATGGCGCGTGTAGGAGGCATGAAACTCGGTGTGCAATTCGCCGCTAAAGCAAAGAAAACGGAGAATGTACTGGAAGCTCTTGAAGAGGTCCGGCGCATTCTCCACGAAAATAACTGCCATTGGGATTTTAGTATCCTGGAGCCCCAAGGGGAAGCTAAGAAACGCCTGAAAGTTGAACCAGGAGAATTAAACATCTTCCTCGTATTCAAGGATTGCATGATCAGACAGTCGCTCTTCTGCTTCGGGCACCAGCAGAAGGGATCGCTCTGCCGTATGATGTATGGTTTTTTTTCAGGCGCTATCGAGTCGATCACGGGGAAAAAGGCGGAGCTGGAAGTGCTTCATGCAGGGCAGAACGCTTGTCTCAAGAGGTTGCGGATAAAGATGAACTGACTACAGGCGTCAAAGGGATGAAGGTTGCCGCAAGGCGTATCTATGAAGGAGTGATCAGTGGCTATGGAGCGAGGCAAACTAAAAATCAATACCGAGTGGCTGAGCGACTGCGGAGGATGTCACGTGGCGATCGTCGATCTGCATGAGAAGATACTTGATGTCCTCGGCGCTGCGGAAATTCTGCATTGTCCTGTGCTCACCGACGTTAAGTCTTATCCGCAGGCAGATGTCGGCATTATCAGCGGGGCTATTCGCACGGAGCATGACCGGCATGCGGCGCAGGAGATGAGAAAGGCCTGCCGTTTAATCATCGCCCTCGGGACGTGTGCAGTGTACGGCGGATTGCCGGGGGCCGCGCTCGCGCACTCCCGCGAGGAGATTTTGGAAGCCGTATTCCTAAAAAACCGCACCACCGTTACGAAAACGGTGCCTCACGGTGCGGTATCTCCTCTTGAAAAAATGGTGACACCTCTTGATGAGGTGATCAAGGCGGATCTATACCTGCCCGGCTGTCCCCCCACCCAACGTTTATTTTCGATGCCCTTCTGGCGTTGCTCCAAAACCGGATGCCGAAGTCGAAGGACGAATCCGTGTGCGGAAGGTGCAAACGCACCATGGTCAAAACAACTATAAGCCACGTCAGGAAAAACCATGAAGGGACGCCAAAGCCTGATGCGTGCTTCCTCAGCCAAGGCTATCTCTGTCTCGGGTCGGTCTCTCTTGATCGTTGCCTGGCGCCCTGCCCGAACAACGGGGTGGCCTGCACGGGATGCGCGGGACCGACCATGCAGATCCTCACTGAACCGAACCGCGACATCCGTACGGAACTGGCGGAGAGGATGGCGAAACTGACCCTTATCGAGGAACAGGAAATCGTGCGTACCGTAGAGCAGTCAGCAAAGACCCATTACGCATACGCAATGGCCACAAAAATGATCGGCGGAAAGCCGACTTTCCTGATACAGAAATGGATGGCTGAAACGGAGAAACAAGGATGAAGACGATCACGATCGATCCGGTTACGAGAATAGAGGGCCATGCTAGGATCCAGCTCGATGTCGATGACAGTGGTGCGCTCAAGAACGCAACCCTGGTCGTGAATGAACTTCGGGGTTTTGAGCGGATCCTTGTCGGGATGGAGGCAGACAGGATGCCGCTTGTGACGGCGCGGATCTGTGGCGTGTGCCCGACGGCCCATCACCTTGCCGCCGTAAAAGCCATTGAAAATGCATTGGGCGTCGATCCACCGCCAGCGGCAAAACTTCTGCGTGAACTGCTCTATATGGGGCATTTGATTCATTCCCATGCACTGAGTCTTTTTGTCCTCACGGGCCCTGATCTGTTCTTCGGCATAAACGGCGACCCGGCGCAGCGTAATATCGTCGGCATTGTAAAGGCCAACCCGAATGTGTCGGGAAAAGCGTTGCGGCTCCGAAGCCTCGGTCAGAAGGTCAACGAGATAGTTGGCGGAAGGGGCGTCCACCCGGTAACGGCCGTAGTCGGGGGCATGACGTTTGAAATGGGAGGAGAAGTGCAGAAGAACCTCCAGAAAATGGTCGACGAAATTTATGGTCTGGTCATGGAGCTTAAGCCGGTTGTTAAGAGCCTGCTCGAAAAATTCGTTGCCGCGCAACCTGCCGTCCCGCTCGCACTTACGGATTCTACCTGGTATATGGGCACCGTAAAGAACGGCAAGCTTAATTTCTATGACGGGTCCGTCAGGGTCATCGATGAAGCGGGGGTGACACAGGCGGAATTTTCTTCCCCTGAATACGACAAACGTATCGTTGAAAAGGCGCTTTCGTGGTCCTATATGAAACCTGTCTACGCAGTGTCCGGCGGGCGCGAGAACATCTACCGCGTAGGCACCCTTGCCAGAATCAACTGCGCGGACGCCATGGAAACGCCTGTTGCCCAGGAAGAGCTGGAAAACTTCCGCAGGAAATTCGGAAGGCCGTGTCATGCTACTGTGCAGTATATATTTGCGCGGCTGATCGAGCTTATTTACTGCGCGGAGAAGGCAAAGGCGCTGATGGCAGACGCGGATATCAAGGGAGAAAAGCGGGTCCCGGTGAAGTATCGGTCAGGGAGGGGCGTGGGACATGTCGAAGCGCCACGAGGGACACTTTACCATGATTACGAAATAGACGCCAAAGGCATCGTTCGGTCAGCCAATCTTCTGGTGGCCACTCAGCAGAACTATGCAGCGATCAATACGTCCATCAGTCAGACGGCCGGATTATTTATCAAGAACGCAAACGACGATATGCTCCTGAATGCCGTTGAATTCTCCATGCGGTGCTATGACCCCTGCCTGTCGTGCGCCACGCATGCGATGGGGCGCATGCCGCTCTCGGTTGAAGTTATGCGCGATGGCGCCGTCACGCGCAGGATAAGGAGGACGGCATGACGATCCAGATCGATATCTCCCAAAATGGATGCAGGGGATGCCGCATGTGCGTCGACATCTGTCCCACATCCGTGCTGGCGTTTGATGAGAAGAATCTCAAGGCATCAGTGAAAGATGCGAGCAGCTGTATTGGGTGCCTCAGTTGTGCTTATCTTTGTCCTTCAGGGGCGCTGAAGCTCGGCAACGTTCATGCTGTTAAAAATTATTACCGGGACTTGAATTTCAGCAAACGGATCAGGAGATTCTTATGACCGAATTGACCGAGCTTCAGCTCTCCGCTCAGGATTATGACAATGCATTTACCGAAGTCTGCTTCCTCCTCGACATTCTCGTTAACGCCATAGGCGTCGTGGCCGGTAAACGGGGCCCGTCCCTGGCCTTCAGCGCCGGACACCATATGGGGAAAAAACTGCCGATACACCTCATTGAACCAAAACTTGAAGATGCCGTAAAGGCCGTCATGCACACCCTAGAGGGAGGGTTCGAAATGGGGTACTCAATTAACGTTCGCGGAGTCGAAATGGCCGTCGGTCGTTGCGCTGTTCGCGACGCCTGCATAAAAAGGAACACGCAGCCCGGCGGCGACATCTGCAATATGTTCCACCATTATATCGCGGGCATCGTCAGTGAATTGTGCAAAGGCCGCGAGATAAAACCTGCGGAGCCCACGGTTGGGGACCGGTGCGTATTCCAACTTGAGGTGAGGTGATTGCGGCAATGATGGCGCTACCTCGGGTGCTCGTGGTTTGCATTGGGAATAGCCTTGTTGCAGATGATGCCGCAGGTTGCGAAGTATACCAGTTGCTGACCAAAATAAAACTGCCTTCAGGCATGCGTATAAAGCTTATGGAGATGGCCGGCATCGATCTTCTTGACGAACTTCAGGGTGAGGAAACTCTTATTGTCGTAGATGCGGTGCAGTTTGGCGCCAGGCCCGGTACTATTCACCTGCTGCCATGGGAGGAGATCCCCTCGACCCCCGGCCTTCCGGTATCCGCCCACGGCATCGGTATTCGCGAGTCGATCGAAATCGGCCGCGTCCTATATCGCGAGAAAATGCCGGAAAAAGTTATGCTCGTCGCTATCGAAGGAAATTGTTTTGATACTATCGGATGTTCGATGACTCCGGAAGTCAGATCCGCGGTCAGAACAGCTGCGGACTTGGTGTTGCAGTATGCCGATTTTGCGGAGAACGATCGGCAAGAGCAGATCACCAGTGCCTAAGAGACTTTTAATCTAATCAAAATCCCGATCTCCCTATCGCAATGACCGACAATCCTGCCGTGGCATACCTTATTTTAAGCTCACTCATCTGACTTCTTTTGTATTCAAAAGCTATTTTCATGGATACTTCACCAAGTCTTGAATAGGTCCAGGTTGTATTGGCCAGACCTACGCTCAACGTAGAAAGAGGATGTGGATCAAGAAACTTGCTTCTCTGCACGCAGTTTCTCAATGATAACCGCCATGTCTGCAGGTGGTGGAGCCGTGAACGATAGGGGGGTTCCTGTATCAGGATGTAGGAGCGACAACGTTTCCGCATGTAGCATCTGTCTCGGGATATCGACTGCGCCGTGTTTCATCACTTTGGTCCCGCCGTAGACCCGGTCGCCGAGGACCGGGTGGCCGATGTGGGCCATGTGGACGCGAATCTGGTGCGTGCGGCCTGTCTTGATCTCGACCTCCACGAGTGTGACGTTCTTGAAGCGTTCTTTGACGATGTACGCCGTGACGGCCTCACGTGCATGATGCGTATGCACGCTGATCTTCTTCCGCTGCTTTACATGCCGTCCCAGCCCGGCCTCGATCGTTCCTGACCCTTTTTTGATCACACCGAGAACGAGTGCGAGGTAGCGTTTTTTGACGACGCGGCTCTTGAACTGCGCAGACAATGAACGAAGCGCTTCATGTGTCCGTGCTATGACCATAATGCCGGAAGTGTCTTTGTCCAGGCGATGCACGATGCCTGCTCGTTCACGTTCATCTGCTTCCGTACGCGAACCCTGAGAGGGCAGGCTGCCAAAATGGTAGAGTAGTGCGTTCACCAGCGTTCCGGTGTAATTGCCCGGTGCAGGGTGCACTACCAATCCAGCGGATTTGTTCAGAACGATGATATGAGGGTCTTCGAAAATGACATAAAGTGGTATGGGCTCGGGAAGAACTTCACGGACTTTTCGTTCGGGCAAATCTAGAGTAATGCGCTCATCAAGCTTCACTTTATAGCCTGGCTTTTCGATGTTGCCGTTTACCAGGGCTTGACCGCCTTTGATGAGGGTCTGGATGCGGTTGCGTGAAATATGCGGCTCGTAATGATTGATGAACACATCCAACCGCTTGCTAATGTGTTTTTCCGTGACAATATGCGTGATTGTTGGCATGGCAAAGGAGAAGGATAGGATACAGGGTTCAGTATATGCGAGGCTGAACAGGCTTTTTACTCAGCCGCCAGATCATCATGCCAGCCAGGATAAACACGCCGATGGCGATGATCTGTGATGTCGAGATCCCGTTGCCGGAGTACAGACCCCTGACCGCATCTCCGCGGAAAAATTCTATGGCGAATCGAAGAACCGCATAGGACAGAGCGTAGAACCAGAATAGTTGACCGTCGAACTTTTTATGCCGGCGTAAGAGGACAAGCAGAGTGAAGATCACAAAATCCCCCCCCGACTCCATGAGTTGGGTGGAAAAGAGCGGGACCCCCAGGGGCGCGAGCGAATGAACGTCGTTGAAGGTTACGCAAGCCGGGCCGCTGTACGGCGCGCCATAGCAGCAGCCTGCAAAGAAACAGCCGAGCCCGACGAAAGCTTGACCGAGAGCGAGGGAAGGAGCTATGATGTCCGTGGTCTTCCATACTGGGAGCCTGTGCTTTTTTACATACCAGATGCCGATCGGAACGGCGGTAATCAAAGCGCCGTAAAATACCAGGCCGCCCTTCCAAAGGGCAAAGGCATCAAGCGGTCTGGCCGCAAACTCGCCGAGATTGGTAAGCACGAAAAGCAGGCGGGCGCCCACGATCGCCGTAAGAAGCATGTACACGCCGAGGTCGAGAACCCGGTCCGGATTGATACCTTCCTTTTGCGCCTGCCGCGCGGCAAGAAAGATGCCGATAGTGAAGCCGAGGCCGATCATCAAGCCATACAATCTGATAGGGATGGGGCCGATGGTCCAGTTCAGGAATGCAATGCGCGGTATTTCGAAAAGTATAGGATGCATGATATTCCTTCTGAGGCGCTGAATGGTAGGAGCCGAGAAGCGAAAAATGAAAAACACCGGCTCCCGATCTACCACTCGTCGATTTACCGTTTAGTCATTTTATCCGTCGTGAGGTTTCTTCAACAGCATTTCGATTATTAAGAGCCCCACACCGGCTGTAATTGCAGAATCAGCGATGTTGAAAGAGGGCCAGTAATAGGACTTCACATACCACTGGATGAAGTCAACCACTTCTCCATAACGTATCCTGTCTATGAGATTTCCGATTGCACCGCCGGCGATAAGTGCGAAGGCTATCAACAGCAGGCGTTCATGGGTCTTCCAGATAAGCCTGGTGATAACAGCAATTGCAACTATCGTTACGGTGACGAAAAAAACACTCCGCCAGTTTCCGTGTGTGTCGGAGAGGATGCCGAAGGCCGCACCTCGGTTCCGTACATAGGTAATGTTGAAAAAACCTGGTATCACGGTGATGGTGGAGTAGAGGCGAACGTGGGTCTCGATGAGGTATTTCGTCCATTGGTCAAGAATAAAAACCGCGCCGATAGTCAAGGTGGTCCAGAGGTATTTGTTTTTCATCATTCTCCCAAAACTTGAAGCAATAACAGGCAGGCTGAGGCATAGAAAAACCCCGACTCACGTTTTTGGTCTGGACTTATTCAGAGACAGCTATTGTTATAGCTTCT
The DNA here is from genome assembly GCA_963845065.1 of Nitrospirota bacterium. Taxonomy (GTDB): domain Bacteria; phylum Nitrospirota; class UBA9217; order UBA9217; family UBA9217; genus JAJYKN01. The sequence continues at coordinate 323,342 of CAWJQQ010000009.1, read as the reverse complement.
CTGTGTCCCGGCAATCAGGGGTCACTTTTTTATCCGAGATTTCCCGCACACCTGCTGCAGATTTCGGGATGTTCCTTCATGGTTCCGACGCTCTCGCTGTACATCCAGCAGCGGCCACATTTCACACCCTTGGCCGGGCCTGCCGCGATACGGAGCCCTTTGACAACCTCGCTGGTATACGCGTCATCCGGAGCATCGGACTCTGGCGCGACCTGCACGGATGAAACGATAAAGATGAAGGCCAGATCGTTCCTGTAGCCCTGGAGGAATTCAAAGAGCTGCGGCTCTGCATAGAGCATAACGCTAGAATCCAGAGAATGTCCGATCTTCTTGTCCCTGCGAAGCGCTTCGAGAACCTTCGCTGCTTCGCCCCGGATGGCGATGATCTTCTCCCACTGTGATTCGAGATCTGATGCAATGTACTTCTTGTCTGCCTGGGGAAAGGGAGCCAGAAAGACGCTCTCAGTCTTTTCGCGCTCCTTCATGTAACGCCAGACCTCATCGGCCGTGAATGAAAGCACAGGAGCCATGAGACGCACCATGGAAGAAAGGATTGCATGCATGACGGTCTGTCCGGACCTCCGCTCTGTGGAAGACGCCTTCGCCGTATACAGCCGGTCCTTAAGGATATCGAGATAGAAGGAACTCATGTCCACCGCGCAGAAATTGTGCAATGAGTGGAAAACGATATGGAATTCGAAATCCTCGTATCCCATGTGTACACGCTCGATCAGCTTCTGCAAACGGTGGAGCGCCCATCGATCGATCTCGAGAAGGTCCTTGTCAGCGACCCGGTCCGTTTCGGGATGAAAGTCCGCAAGATTGCCGAGTAGATACCGGCAGGTGTTCCTGATCCTGCGATACGCTTCCGCCAGGTGCGTGAGGATCTCCGATGAGATCCTGATATCGTCACGGTAATCGGCTGCCGAAACCCAGAGTCGAAGCACCTCCGCGCCGTACTTGTCGATCACTTCCTGCGGTGCGATGACGTTGCCCGCGGATTTGCTCATTTTCTTGCCGGTACCGTCAACGGTAAAACCATGGGTCAGTACAGAATTGTATGGCGCGCTGCCAGTCGTTGCAACGGAAATCAGGAGCGACGATTGAAACCAGCCCCGATGCTGATCGCTACCTTCGAGATACATGTCAGCCGGCCAGGATAGGTCCTTACGGGTCCGAAGCACCGCGGCATGGCTCGCGCCGGAATCGAACCACACATCGAGGATGTCCATCTCCTTTTCCAGGTCTTCGCCGCCGCACTTTTTACACACCGTACCCGGCGGCAGCAGTTCTGCCGGCGTTCTCACGAACCATGCGTCAGCGCCCTCTTTTTCAACAATGTCCGCCACATAGTCAACTACATTCCTATCCAGGAGCAATTCACCGCACTGTTTACAAGTAAAAGCAATGATTGGCACGCCCCACGCCCGCTGGCGAGAGATACACCAGTCAGGGCGGTTTTCCATCATGCCGAGAATACGGTCCTTGCCCCATGCCGGAATCCAGGTAACTTTGTGGATGTTCTCGATGGTCTTCTTCAATAGATCATTCGTCTTCATTGAAATAAACCACTGCTCCGTGGCCCGGAAGATCACCGGGTGCTTGCAGCGCCAGCAGTGGGGGTAGGAATGGGATATTTTTTCTTCTGCCAGAAGCGCATTCCTGCTTCTCAAGAGTTCGATGATCCCCTTGTTTGCCTTGAATACCTGCTGTCCGGAGAATTCACCCGCTTCCTTCGTGAACCGTCCCTTGTGATCGACGGGAGCGAAAATTTCGAGACCGTACTTGAGACCGGCTTCGTAGTCCTCCTGACCGTGGCCAGGAGCGGTATGTACAGCGCCCGTACCGGCTTCCAGCGTTACATGTTCACCTAAGATCACGAGAGAATCACGGTCAAGGAAGGGGTGGCGCGCCTTGAGTCCTTCGAGTTTTTTACCCTTGAATTTTTCGATTATGGTGTAATTTTTAATGTCGAACTTCTCGGCTGCCTGTTTCAAGAGCCCCTCGGCCAGGATAAGCACCTGCCCGTTCGCCTCTAAGGCAACGTAATCGAAATCGGGATGGAGCGCAACAGCCAGGTTTGCGACAAGCGTCCACGGCGTCGTGGTCCAGATTGCGATCGCAACCTTTTTCCCGGAGAGCGAGGGAAGTGCCTTCCCCGCTTCGGGCAACTCGAACCGTACGTAAACCGAGGGTGATTCGTGATCAGCATACTCAACCTCAGCTTCGGCGAGTGCTGTTTCGTCGAACCCGCACCAGTACACAGGCTTCTTTCCTTTATAGACGCCGCCGTTCCCAACGACCTTTCCGAGTTCGCGCACGATGGCGGCCTCGTAGCCGAAGTTCATCGTCAAGTAAGGGTTGTCCCAGTCTCCGAACACGCCAAGACGCTGGAACTCTCCGCGCTGGATATCGATAAACTTCTCGGCATACTCGCGGCAGAGTTTTCGGATCTCGTTCTGGCTCATCCCCTCTTTCTTGGGGCCGAGATTTTTGAGCACCTGGTGTTCGATCGGAAGTCCATGGCAGTCCCAGCCCGGCACGTAAGGGCTTTTAAACCCTTGCATGGTCTTGAATTTAACAATAATGTCCTTCAGGATCTTGTTCAGAGCATGACCGATGTGGATATGGCCGTTTGCATATGGGGGTCCGTCGTGCAGGATATAGGTACCGTTGCTTCCCGTTTTTTTCTGTAGCCGGTCGTAGATCTTCTCCTTCTGCCAGCTCTCAATGACTTTAGGTTCAAGGTCGCGCAAATTGGCCTTCATGGGAAAATCGGTTTTCGGGAGATTCAAAGTTGTTTTATAATCCATCTAGTCAGGAACCTCATCCTCAGGTATTTTTTCCTTCGTCGCATCCTGGCTGTCCCCCTGGTCGAAGAGATAGAACTTATCAGCAGTATGCACCGTCGCGCTTGTGTATTGCGTAGGCTCCGTGCCCTTGCGGAACACGTCGGTTATGGCATCAGCCTGCCCATCGCGCGCCAGGAGTCCCGATTCAGGGTCGATCTTGACGGACACGATATCGTCAGGCGGCGTGAAGTCCTCTGCGGGTTTGTTCGCAAGCGCCTTCGCCATGACCGATATCCAGATCGGCAGCGCTGCCCGCGCACCGGTTTCCCGGTCGCCGAGCGAGGCTTGTGCGTTATCATACCCGACCCATACGCCCGTCACGATGCTTGGTGTATATCCCACGAACCAGGCGTCAACAAAATTGTTCGTCGTACCCGTCTTACCGGCAATCGGCTTGCCGAGAACCAGCGCGCCTCTGCCTGTACCTTCGAGCACCACGCTTTTGAGCAAACTCGTAACAAGATATGCCGTCGTCGGGTCGATAGCCTCGTGCGGTTGTGGTTCGTAGCTTTCAAGCACCGTGCCTTTGCCGTCGACAATTTTCTTGATGAAGATCGGCTCCGTGCGCACTCCGCGCGAGGCAAATGTCGCGTAGGCGGATGTGAGTTCAAGCGGTGTCACCGCTGATGAGCCCAGGGCCGTGGTGTAATCATAGTTTATCTGGCTCGTGATGCCGGCATTGCGGGCAAAATCAATGGTCTTCTCCAAGCCGACTTTTTCAAGCAATCCGACAGTCACCGCGTTTCTCGAAAGCGCAAGCGCCGTACGCAGGCGCATTGGACCTAGAAACCGGCCATCGTAATTTGTTGGTTTCCACTCCTTCTTCTCAAACTCGCTCTTCTCGTAGATCACCGGTTGGTCCATCACGATCGACGCTGGAGTAAAACCGTTTTCGAGCGCCGCCCCGTAGATGAAGGGCTTAAAAGACGAACCAGGCTGGCGCTTTGCCTCGGTGGCGTGGTTGAACCCGCCTTCCACGAAATCATAGCCGCCAACCATGGCGCGTATGTAACCGGTGTAGGGTTCAATAGAGACGACGGCACCTTCGACCAGCGGCTTCTGGTCGAGGATAAATGAAGCGAGCTGTTTTTTCTTGTCATAATCCTTTAAGCGAACCTTGATGATATCGCCGGGCTGGACAATTTCCTCGGGTTTTCTAAACTCGTCGGGATCACCCTTTTTTTTCTTTGGTTTGAGAAGAGCCCAGGCCATGTCTTCCGGCATAATGTAGCCCACGAGTCCACGTCCCCTGACGGTAATATAGTAGTCACCAACGGCTAGCACCTGGGCATTAAACCCCTCGCCGGGTTTCACCAACACATGGAGCATTCCCCACTTAATCGGAGTGGATTTGAGTTGCTTGAACCCGACGCGGCCCCGGAAACCCTGTCGTTTATCAAGTGAGCGAAGCCCTTCCCGAAGCGAGGCGTCTGCGGCGCGCTGCAGGTCCAAATCGATAGACGTATAGACCTTCAGACCGCCTTGGTACAGCGTCTCCTGCCCGTACTTCTTTTCAATGTACTGGCGGATATAATCCACCACATGGGGGGCCAGGTCCTCTTGCGACCGCAGGTTCTCGAGGTTTATAGGCTGATTATAGATCATTGTGCTCTGGTCTTCGGTCAGATATCCTTCTTCTACCATGCGGTGCAGGACCTGCATCTGTCTCATCTTTGTCAAATCAATATCGCTGTACGGCGAATACGCCATGGGTGACTTGGGTAGCCCGGCCAGAAGCGCTGCCTCTGCCTGATTGATCTCCCAAATGTTCTTGCCGAAATAGGTCATAGCTGCCATCTGCACGCCGTAGGCGCCGTGGCCGAAATAGATTCTATTCAAATAGAGTTCGAGGATCTCCTGCTTGGTCAATTCCTTTTCAATCCTGCGGGCCAGAATGATCTCTTTAATCTTACGCGTAAACTTCCGCTCCGGCGAAAGGAACACAACCTTCGTGAGCTGCTGTGTAATGGTGCTGCCGCCCTGCTTGAGCTGGACCGAAATGATGTCCTTGAGCGCAGCCCGCATGATTCCGCGGTAGTCGATGCCGCTATGCTGGTAAAAGCGGGGGTCTTCGGTCGCAAGAAGAGCGTTGACCATATACATCGGAATCCGCTTGAGCGGTACGTAAATGCCTTTCTCGATATTGACCTGGCCGAGGACCCTACCGTCTTCTGCAAGAATGGTCGTGCCAAGACTCGGTTTATAATCTTTGAGCGATTCCACCGTGGGCAGGTTACGGGAAAGGATGACGAACAAGAGAACAACAAAGATAATGGAAGCGGCAAAGGAGCCGAGGAGGATATATACTACTTTCCTGAGCGTAAGTTTGCCGAGCCAGGAGAAAACATATTTTCCCCAGAAAGTCTGAGCCTGTTTTATCATTTTTTTAAACACCCGCTTACTTTTAGTTATTGAATTTTTTGTATGCTTTTTCAAAACCTTGATGTTTTTTTGGAGGGGACCAGTTCGTCTTTTAACCATAGGATCTTCTTTCAACAAATGAACGTTATAATAACATCGTAATTATACAAAATCAAACAAAAATTCTACTTTTATTATCGTGTGGACCACCATCTGACCTTTCACATCGTTTTTCTAGGATTTTATCGGCTTTATCAAATAGTGACGTAAAACCCTTGGTTTCAACCATAGGGTTATAAGGCATGCCTTTCGCCACCCGTAAATTGACTTTCTTAATATATTCCGATACCTTGGATGCAGGCTTCAACTTTCAGCATTCCATAAATCTATGCGAAAAACTTTCCTGTATGAGGCTCGAGTAAACTACAAGACAGCCACAAATGCGAACCAGTGGCTAGAAACCCGCCGCACTCTTTACAACACCGCGCTAGATCAGAGCATCAGCATCTACCGGCAGGACAGGAAAACGATCAGCGTCTATGACCAGACCAATCAACTCCCGGAACTAAAAGTAGCGTATCCAGAGTTCAAGTCCGTTGGATCCCAGGTTCTGCAGGACGTCCTCGAGCGCTTGGACAAAGCCTAACAAATCGTTCTTCCGGCGCGTAAAACTGAAAGGTCAAAGTCAAAAAGCCGGCTTCCCTTCGTTCACCCTGAAACAAGCCGGATGGAAGCTTGCTGGCCGATATCTCACCATTGCCCGGGTTGGGCGGTTCAAGCTTTTCCTGTCTCGTCCGATCGAAGGCGATATCAAGACAATCACTGTGCGACGCACGCCGAGTGGCAAATGGCTCGTCGCTTTCTCCAGCGACAATGTGCCGGAGAAGAAGCTGCCGACGAGCGATCGCGAAGTTGGCATCGATGTTGGCATTAAATCTTTCTGTGTCTATTCCGATGGTGGCATTCGTTAAAAGCCCCGCATACTTCAAAAAATCCGGGATAAAACTTGGGCGCCAGCAACGAGCCCTTGCCCGGAGACAGTCGGGTTCTAAAAACAGATCCGAGGCTAAGGTCTTGGTCGCTAAAACTTACGAGAGGACCAGCAACCAACGGCGAAATTTTCTTCACAAAGTCGCGAACGCTTACATCAAAGATTACGGCACGATCATGGTTTTGGACCTGAAGATTGCGAACATGGTCCAAAACCACAATTTTCATCTTTCTAAAAGCATTTCCGATGCGTCCTGGGGAAAGTTCTTTGAACTGCTGTCCTACAAAGCGAAAGAAGCTGGCAGATCGTGGTCAAAGTAGCGCCCCAGGGTACAAGTCGGATTTGTTCGAGCTGTGGTGAGAAAGTACCAAAGACCCTTGCGGTACGAATTCACCGATGCTCCTATTGCGGTCTTGTGGTAGGCCGGGACCTGAACGCGTCCATCAATATTCTCCAGGCCGGGCAGGCCTGTCAGGCGCTAACGCCATCAGTCGGCGTTGCCTGAGAATCCCCTGGATTTATCCATGGGGAGTGTCAATGGACATATTCGATGAGCGGGGATATCGATCTCAGGGCAAGAAACATCAGATGCGCGTCGTTGTCAGACACAACGGCATTAGTGAAGGGGCCGATATCAAGACCAACAGATTTGGTTCCCGTGAAGCAGCTATTGCCAAAAAGAACAGAAATAAAATATATGAATAGAGCAGGAGTCGAATCCTGCATTTCCGAAATACTACAGTTTCCTTATCACTCCCATAGCTTTGCCGAGGATCTGGAATTCTCCGCGTTCAAGATAGATAGGTTTCATCGTGCTGTTTTCCGGCTGCAAGCGGACGCGGCTCTTTTCCAGAAAAAACCGTTTGACCGTTGTCTCGCCGTCCACCAGCGCAACAACGATTTCGCCATTCTGCGCCGATGACTGCGTGCGGACCAAAAGAGTATCGCCGTCCAGGATATGGGCATTCACCATACTCTCACCTTTCACGGTGAGAGCAAAGAGTTGTCGGGCACTCCGCAGGGAAAAAAGCGAAAGATCTACGTTCACATCACCCTCACGGTTCTCGGGTGACAGAACCGGTGTTCCCGCTGCAACTCTCCCCAGGAGCGGCACAGAAGCCGTGGGCCGCGCCGTACCGGGCAAGATGATACCGCGCGATTTTCCCCGTTCGCGCTTAATGAGGCCGTACCGCTCCAATGCCACCAGATGCCCCTCTACGCCGTTCGTGGAGTGGATGCCGAATTGGTCGCCGATCTCCCGCATAGAGGGAGGAATACCGCGTTTCTCGATGGTTTCACGGATGAATTCGTAGACTTTCTGTTGACGCTCGGTAACTTTTACTTTACGTTTCATAGGGAATCTCCTTTTCTTCTCAGGCGTATTGTCAAACTATCAAGCATGGAAAACAGATAACATATTGAATTCGGGAGTAAAAACACCGTCACTGGCAGTTCTCCCTTCTATGCCCCCTTATTACCAGCGCTTCTAATCCTTCTCTTAACCTATCAACTAGGAGAGCATAGAGAGTATCTTATTAAAGAATCAGGCACGCCATTTAAGCGGCATTCCTCAACGCCCTCTCTGGTTTTCATAAAACTTTTGATAATATCTTCTCAGCAGAGCTTAGTTATAACGCGCTCTCCATGGAATGCCATAATTTCAACTCTCTTCGTTCATCGCGCTGAGGCAAACATTTTCGCTCAATACTGCCTGTCCCCTGTCGGCCGCCAAGCAGGGGAAATGACCCGTTCATGATGGTACCGGTCTGCCAGTGTGCCCCAGGTTATAGTGAACTCGCCAAATCGATCGTTAATGTCATCCATGGCCTCGGTGACGAACGTTCGCTTACGATCCTCGCCGAAAAGCGGCATCTGCACGACGTTGCGCGCCAAGCCGGACACGCTTACACCCACGAGTCGTACCGTCTGCTCAAGCCGGATACCGCGTAGTAATTCGCGTATGGCAGAATAAATATCGAGGCCGTTGTTAACGGCATGACGAAGGCGCCGCTGCCGGGTGAAAGTCTGGAAATCGGCATACCGGATGGTGAGGCAGACCGTGTACCCATGATAGGACCCGCGCCGAAGCCGACGGCCCACTTTTTCGGATAGCTGGAGGACATGACGTTCAAGCATCTCGAGATCTGAACAATCCTCGATCAGTGTCATGCTGTGTCCTATGGATTTGCTTTCCTCCTCGTGCTGCAGTGCCAGCGGGACGACGGGGTCATGATCGATCCCTAATCCCATGTCCCGAAGCCGTTCGCCGACGATCCCGAACTGGGCCGTTAATTTCCTGAGAGGGGTGCGTCCGAGTTCACCACACGTTCGGATACCCATGGTAGCAAGGCATTGTGTCAGACTGGGACCAATGCCACAAATCTCCTTGACACAAAGGTCTTCAAGCACGTCTGCCACGTCCTCCGGGGAGATGAGGACAAGGCCATCCGGCTTCTGCATGTCGCTTCCGAGTTTGGCGAGGAGCTTGTTGGGTGCTATACCGATCGAACACGTGAGCCCCTTCTCCCGCCATATTCGTTCCTTGATCTGGATCGCTATCTGCACAGGGTCGCCGATCAGACGCTCGCAACCGGTAACATCGAGAAATGCCTCGTCAATCGAAAAGAGCTCGACCAGGGGAGTGAAATCCTTCCACATCCCCAGCAGTTCCTCGCAGGTATGAGAATATTTTGATGGATCCGCCGGCACCAGGAGAAGACCCGGGCAGGCCCGCATGGCCTCGCCGTAGGTCATGCCCGTCTTCACGCCGAAGGCCCGCGCTTCGTATGACGGCGAAAGGATCACTCCCCGGTGAACGGACCCGATCACCGCCATGGTTTTGCCGCGCAGCGACGGGTTTGCCCGCTGCTCCACGGAAGCGAAGAAGGCGTTCATGTCGATGTGAAGAATTTTTCGAATTCTGCATTCAGCCATCTGCATTCATGATCCTCCAGACAAACGTTGCCGTGTTATACTGTAACTCGTAAACACCATTCCCGTCGGTTACGGAAAAATGTTGGATACACGCCTTCCCTTCCCGGGTCTTCCAGGTAAAGGCAATCTCGTTGATACGGAACTGCCTCCTGCCGCGAGTAAACCATACGGGCCTGATCTCGCCTCGCGAAAACACAGCTCCAACTGAAATTGGCTCATCAAGTTCAACCAGCATAGTCCCATTATAGTGAATATTTGTTCATTCGTCAAGGGGAAAATTTAATCAGCCGGCCGTATTTGGAGCCACAGCAAAGTCCTAGGATTATGAACTCTTCCCACAACTAAATCATGAGAAAGATTATAGTGGCGGGCCAGAGTTCACATGCAGACACGATCTGAAAGCATGGCTATCCGTGTGGCTTACTTCCTTCTTCCCGCACGTTACTTCGGGCAGTTCCTGACCTTGCTGCTGCTTTTTCTTTAACCTTTCGGGACGTTTTTTCCCTTTTACCGACAGTTCACCGGCTACCAACATCCTGATCCCTCTTTACTTGATAATGAGGGAAGCATTGAGGTTGGCATTTCGTACCGTATTTGGCGTATCTCTTTCTTGGCAAGGCTTTATTTTGCTCCGCGGTAAATCCATGGTTGGTATTATCATTTATTGCAACCGGAACAATCACTCCACCTGATTGGCTCATGGTTAATGGGCCTACATAAACATTATATCACATGAGTGAATACATGTCTACTTTCGGGCAGATAAACGCGTTGATCACTGACCTACCCCATGTCTAAAGACAGGGGGCTCTAACGGCAATACCGACAGGCTTTCCGGCAACAATACAGAGGTTGCCGGCATCGACTATCGTTGATCCGTTTTTAACGGGCAAGCAACTCTGTCTCCGGTTCGTGGTGTTGGCTCTCATGTTGTTAATACCGAAGCTGGCCGGATGAATCCGGCCATTTGCCGCTTCAAACTGCACCCTCAACACCGCCCGTTCCAGGAGCAGGTTTGCACCCGGCCAAGCTGCTGCGGCTTGACGCGTGTCGAGGACATTTTCAAAAACATATTTTGCAAGATATGCGGAGTAGAGATCGCGTTGAGCGTTTACCCCGCAGTTACAGTCATGCCATCTTTGGGATAGCGGTTTTTTGGCGACTTCCCCGCAGTGGCATGTCTCTGAAAGCTTTGTGCTCCGGGTAGAAAATTCAGTTACTTTACCGCCAGCGTTTTCGGCTTTGCGGCGAAGCATCGAAATAAACATCCCCGGAGCGCGTCTTGAAATACTTTTACCATAGAGTTTCTGGAATGCTCTGTACGACAGTTTCTCGGTCTTTATGTTGGTTCCGAGCTTAAGAATTTCATTGGCTAACGTGCCATGTGCCCGTTTTCTGGTTTCAGCCAAAACTCGCTGTAGCTCGGCTAGTTCAGCCTTAAGCGCACGGTATTTAGCAGAGAATATCCACCGCTTTTTACCCTTGCCGGCACCAGTCTTAGTCATGCCGTCTTCGTTGTAGTTGTCCGGGTTGGCAGCCCTCAGGCTTCTGGCCATCTTACGCTGAACCACGCGGATTTGTTTGTACGGAATCTCGACTTCCGGACAAAATGCTACGAGCAACGCATCGGTATCGCTAACGATAGCACCCGTGGATGGACCAATATCAAGGCCAACGGTTTCGGTGCCAATCTGGTTCTCACGCTTGATCCTGGCCGTGCCTTTAAGCACGAGTTGGGCGAACCAGCAGGCGTTACCGCAGATGGCTTTCTTCACCAAACGAACATATTTAACATCATGGCTAAGCGCATGTGCCTGAACGCCAAACTTGTCTTTTTTGTCGAAGACACAGGTAAGGCTAAGTCCAGACCATTCAACATGGTCATCGCACCACCGAATACCAGACTTGTTGTTTTTGCCTTCGAGCGAAGACATCCAGCCGCGACGCTTGAACCGTGGTTTCCCATGCTTGCCGAACTCGTAGTCAGCAACGGCATCAAACGACCTGGTCGCTATCTTTTGGGCGGCCAGGCTGTCAATATGGTCTCCGATCCAACACGAATTACGGAGGCTCCCGACATAATCATGGAGATGGTATTCGGTATATTCAGCTATGTTTCTGGCTGTCTTGAACATTTTAGACATAATGGTTGACAGTTGGAAAAGTGACCTGCCCCTTGTCACCGTGGGTTATACTTGGATGGAATAGGTATCCAAATACAGAGCCACAAACAAGGAGACAGGTCATGAAGAATTCTATCACAATAGTAGGTCTCGATTCAGCAAAAAACTCAATAGCAGTGGCAACAGCAGACACCGACGACAATCAAGAGGTTCGCTACTACGGTAAGATTGGCAGTGACATGTCGTCATTGGACAAAATGGTTAGAAAGCTTGAAAGCAAAGGAACGGAACTGCACTTTGTCTATGAAGCCGGCCCATGCGGTTATGAAATATACCGCCATCTGACCAAAAAAGGTTACAAATGCACGGTTGTGGCACCCTCGCTGATCCCCAAGAAAAGCGGCGATCGCGTCAAAACCGATCGTCGTGACGCGCAAAGTCTTGCAAGGCTGTATCGGGCTGGAGAACTGACCCCTGTTTACGTACCCCAGGAAGAAGATGAAGCCATGCGAGACCTGACACGTGGCCGCGAAGACGCAATTAAGGCCCAGCGCACCGCTCGGCAGCGATTAGGCGCGATGCTTCTGCGGCATGGACACCGATACTCTGGGGAAACCGCATGGACCCAAGCCCACATGCGTTGGCTGTCGGACATCAAGATGCCACACCCTGCTCAGCAGATCACGCTGCAAGAGTACATCAACACTGTGCAGGAATGCTCTGCGCGTGTTTCCCGGCTAACGGAGCAGATTCAAAAGCTCATTCCAACATGCCGAACGGCCCCTGTCGTACGTGCAATCCAATCGCTACGCGGTGTAGCGGATGTAACTGCTGCGACCACCATGGCTGAGATTGGAGACTTGGGCCGTTTTAAAAATCCCAAGCATCTTATGGGATATCTAGGGCTGGTTCCCTCCGAGTACTCCAGCGGAGACAGCACCAGACGAGGGGGCATCACCAAAACCGGAAACACTCACGTTAGACGCGCGTTAATCGAAGCGGCTCAAGCTTACAGTTTCCCAGCCCGAGTCAGCCGAGTGCTCCTCAAACGACAAGAGGGGTTGCCGAAAAACATTCTCGACGTCTCTTGGAAAGCCCAAGTGCGGCTCTGCGGACGATTCCGTAAGCTTACGGCCAAAGGGAAGTCTAGAAACAAGGTGGTAACAGCTATCGCCAGAGAATTGTGCGGCTTCATATGGGCAATTGCCCGGGAAGTGAATCCTCAGAGCGCATAAAGATGAAAGAACAAGGCGTCACACAAAACTTGAGGGGGTCTCTCAGTATGGACCGCCTCTGGAAAATCAATCCTGGGGCATTTGTGAAAGAATAAATCGATCCTCAAAGGTAAAAACGGGAGCATCGAGATTTTTCAAAGAACAGAATCGAAAATTTGAAGACGCCCGGAAGCGGAAACGAAAACGACTAAAGTAAAAAACCAAAGGAGGACGCCAGCTAACATCAAACAATCTCCAAGGCATAAGCGGGGACGCGGCCACGTTTACGGAGAATCCTCGTCCGCACTATGGAATAAGGCAATGCCGAACTTCCGCTTTTAGAGCGAGGCAGCTCCGCGACGAAGAAAGGTCTTGCGGTCAAACCCGCGAATATCAGAGTGATCAAACGTCGCACAAGTCGGCCCCGTCCCTCCTTATGCCCTGGAATTATACTTAAACTATGAACCCTTAAAAAAGGGGCAGGAGACTATTTTCCCTCTTGACAACTGTCAACCATATCAGTGCGTAGCCTGCTCTTTTTCTTCTTGATCGCTGAACGCCATTTTTTAGAGCTACGCATGGCGGCAAGACGTTTCATCGCTTCACCAAGACAGGCATTATATAGATAACGACCAGCTTCGAGTCGGACATTAAGCATTCGATTGTCTTTTGGGGTTGTTACGAGTTGAAACTCGTGGATAAAAGATGGGGTTTTAGGTTTATTCGGCATTGGTTGTTTAAATATACCACATAGATGTACATTTGTCTACTAATTGCCGAAAAACAAAGTTTCCGCATTCATCCCCATGGTTAAAACCAGGGGCTTTCTGCGGATAGTTTGGTAAAAAGTCAAACTGAAATACTGTCATCTCAGCTTTCTAGTGCTCTTTCCCTTGCATTTTTAGAAACTCGCCGAATTTCATGTCCAATTTCATGATGTGGTCCACTATCCAGTCAACAACCACCTGGTTCGTTGTCGCCGACAGATCGTACGTGCTGCCCTGAATGCGGGGTTGGGAAGCCTGCACCTTGAGTTCTGCCAATGCAGAGAGATATTTCTTATGGTCCTCGCGCTGCTTCAGCAGGCCGGTGTAGTTCGTTTCACGCATGTACTTTTCTTCTTCGGCAAAATGGATTCGCGCGTAATCGTCGAGAAATTTCAAGGTGGTGTCGATCTCTGCCTTGCAACGATGTTCTTTGATTGCGAGAACAAGGTTATTGATCCTCTTGAACAGCTCTTGATGCTGGCTGTCAATCGTCTTGATACCCGTGGCCAATGTTTCCGTCCATTCCATGACATTAACTCCTAGCGACTTTGCTTGCCCTATTGCAGTAATTTTACCAGCACGCCACAAAAAATGTCAACTATCAAGATTTATCGTTGCTCCATGGCTCTGTGCTGCCAGGTTCCCCTCGAATAATCGTTTGCATTTGACAGCCATGGTGAAAAGCGTTAAGTTGTTTATTATGAAGAGCGCTGTAGAGATTTACAAACTCCTTCCGCAAACTAATTGCGGGTCGTGCGGTTTATCGAGCTGCTTTGGATTTGCAGCAAAGCTTGCCTCTCAGCAGGCCTCGCTTGAAGATTGTCCGAACATGAACTCCGGCGCGAAAGACACCCTCCGTGAGGCTGCTGCGGAACAAAAAGGCGTTCAAGGAACAGTCTTCGAGCAGTCACTGAGAGCACTGCAACCAAAGATTCATGCGCTCGATTTCCCGAAAACTGCAGCTTTCTTTGGGGCCACGCTCATCGGACCCGACTGTCTCGCAATCTCTTTTCTGAACGAGTGTATTACGGTTACGAAAGAAAGGATCATTGACGCATCAGGCAAACAGCCGCAGCCCTTTATCTCCATCCTTATTTATAACCATCTGTGCATGCCCGCCCCCCCTGCCCCTATGAGTGAGTGGATAACGTTCAGCTCAGTACCGGCATCGCACGCAAAGGATAAGGCCTGGGCAGGACACGTTGAGGATGTGATCTCGAAGCACTTTGACGGCAGGATCAGTGACCTCAAGGCTGCGTGTGAAAAATTCGGCGGGGTTCCCTCAAGTATCAGCGGTAATCACGACGCTGCCTTCGAATTCCGGTTCTTTCCCCACTACCCCGCACTGCTCCTGTTCTATGACTCGGTGCCGGAAGAAAATTTCCCAGCCCAGTGCAAGCTGTTGCTGGACAAGACCGCCCCGCATTACCTGGATATTGAATCGATGGTCGTCCTGGGAGAGGAATTCGCAGGACGGATGACAGCAGACTGAGCCCAGAGAACAAGATAATAGCGCGAGGAGAGATAATTATTCTTTGCCTTGTGGCCTACCATGCAAATCAGACGTTCCACATTCCCTTCCAACTTCTATTGTACGATATAATGCCTTCGCGCCTGTCCGACTCCATGGCGATCCTTAAAACTTCCATTCCCCGGGAGAAGCGGGCTTTTCATCTCCGCTTTCTACAAACCTGGTATAGGATTCGATATAATCGCGCCTCCGTAAACGAATCGAAGGCGAGAAGACGCCGAGGACAACAAGAAGGATTGAACGCGGCCTGCGATCATCGGTTCATCTTTGCACAAATCAGATACTCTACATTTCCGTCCTGCCCCGTGATCGGCGATGGAATAATTCCTTGCACTTCGAGCCCGAGTCTATTGATAAAATCCTCGACTTTCTTCACCGCCGTCGTCCTGGCGGTCTCATCGCGTACGATGCCTCCCTTGCCGACCTGTTCCTTCCCGACCTCGAACTGTGGTTTTATGAGCGCAATAATTACTGCTTCTGGCTTGAGAAAATTTAGGACTGAGGGAATGACCTTTTCAAGAGAAATGAATGAGACATCGATGACTGCGACATCAACATGTTCAGGAATAAGAGAGAGAGCCATGTCACGGATATTCACCCGTTCGATGACCACAACACGCGGGTCCTGCCGGAGTTTCCACGCAATCTGGCCATAACCCACGTCAACAGCATAGATTTTCTGAGATCCGTGCTGGAGCAAACAGTCGGTAAACCCACCCGTAGAAGCACCCACATCAAGTGCGATCATCCCACTTACAGGGATGCGAAACTCCTTTAAGGCCGCCTCAAGTTTCAGTCCGCCGCGGCCGACATATCGCAGCGTTTCGCCGAGAATCCGGATTTCGGCGTCTTCGGGGACAAACGCGCCTGCTTTGTCCTGCTTCTGTCCATCCACGAGCACCTTTCCCGAAAAGATGATCGCCTGCGCCTTTTCGCGGCTCGCCGCTAGCCCACGCTCTGCAAGCAGGACGTCGAGACGGAGTCTTTTAGCTTTACTCTTTTTTTGTTCGGTCATCTTTTTCGTACTGCGAGCGTATCAGAAGCATCTCGCGCGGCCATCAAGCTTTGACAAATTTTATCTTCCACTTTTCGCTTCTCTGCCGAGCAACACGAAAGGCACCCGAAAATTTCCGAGTGCCTTTCTTTTTCCAAACAATATCCGTGTTTTTGTTATGCGTCTTTCGCCCGGAGCGGAGCAACAGTTGCCACCGCCTTAAATCGGGAGCTTTCGATAAACTTCTTGACCGACGCGTAAATGCCTTCTGCATCGAGACCATACTTCTGCCTCAGCACCGCTTGCGTTCCATGTTCAATGTAGGTATCCGGCAGCCCGATCCGGTGCGTTTTAATGCCGTACACGCCGTTTATATCGAGACATTCGAGCACAGCGCTTCCGAAGCCGCCGAGCAAGGCGTGTTCCTCAGCAGTAATCAATCTGCCAGTCTTCCTTGCATACGAGGTAATCATCTCTTTATCGAGGGGTTTTACGAACCGGGCGTTCACAACCGCGACTGAAATCCCCTCTTCGGCAAGTTTTTTCGCGGCCTCGATTGACGGGCAGACCATGTTACCGATAGCGACGATCACAGCCTCATTCCCGTCCTTGATCAGCTCTGCTTTGCCGATCGGCAAGGTCTTCATTTCCTGGTCCATGGGAACGCCGCAGCCGGTACCGCGAGGATAACGCACTGCCGTAGGGCCGTGATGCCCGACTGCCGTCTTGATCATATGCTGCAGTTCGTTCTCGTCCTTGGGCGCCATCACAACCATGTTCGGTATATGGCGGAGATAGGCGATATCGAATGCGCCGTGATGGGTCGGACCGTCTTCACCAACGAGTCCGGCGCGATCAAGAGCGAGCGTTACTGGAAGATTTTGAAGGCAAAGGTCGTGCACGACCTGATCATAAGCGCGCTGCGTGAATGTTGAATAAATGGCCGCTACCGGATGGAGCCCCTCGATGGCAAGGCCGCAGGCAAACGTAACTCCATGGGGCTCTGCAATACCGACGTCAAAAAACCTGTCGGGAAAGTGCTCGGCGAATTTGTCAAGCCCCGTGCCTTCCGACATGGCCGCGGAGATAGCAACGAGTTTATCGTTTTCCTCGGCAAGCCTCACCATCGTCCGGCCGAAAACTTCGGTGTAGCTCATGATGGGCTGCTTTTTAGCCAGGGTTTTCCCGGTAGCCGGGTCAAAAGGTGAGATGCCATGATACTGGGATGGATTACACTCCGCGAACTCACAGCCTTTGCCTTTTTTAGTGATAACATGGACCAGGACCGGCCAAGTGTAATTTTTGATGTTCTTAAATGTCTCGAGCATATGGTTGATATTGTGCCCATCGATCGGTCCTATATACTGGAATCCGAGGTCCTCGAACAGCATGCCTGGCACCATTATGCTCTTGATGGAATCTTCGGCCTTCTTCGCCAGATTGAACATGGACCCGCCGACCTTCGGAATGCCCTGAAGAAAAGTCTTTGCATCCTTGCGGAGTTTCGTATAAAAGTGTCCCGTCAACGTCCGGCTCAGGTATGACGAAAGCGCCCCCACGTTCGGGGCAATGGACATTTCGTTGTCGTTCAGGATCACAATGAGGTTCTTCTTGAGGTGACCTGCCTGGTTCAAGCCTTCGAAGGCGAGCCCGGCTGAGATCGAGCCATCTCCTATCACAGCGACGACATGGTAGTCCTCGCCCTTGATGTCCCTGGCCGCTGCTATACCAAGCGCAGCGGATATGGATGTGCTTGCATGTCCTACGTCAAAATGGTCGCAGGGGCTCTCCGTGCGCTTGGGGAAACCGCTGATGCCGCCGTACTGGCGAAGTGTGGGGAACTGCGCACGCCTCCCTGTCAGGATCTTGTGCGCGTAAGCTTGGTGTCCCACATCCCAAACAATGCGGTCATTCGGCGTGTCAAAAGCATAGTGCAGGGCAATAGTCAAGTCGACCACGCCGAGGCTCGAAGCGAAATGACCGCCCGTCTTCGATACGACATCAAGAATCTCCTGTCGAATCTCTCGAGCAAGCTCCGGCAGTTCTTCCCGGGGAATATCCCGCAAGTCATTTGCATTAACTACTTTGTCCAGTATCATAAGTACCTCGTCGGTTCAAAGGGCCTGTAGCCATGGTCCGGGAAAACTTGAACCCTGAGCCCTGTCCCCAGATTTAATTTACTCTGTTCACAATAAACTTCGCAAGTTCACGGAGCGGGCCAGCCTTGCGGTCGAAGTCCTTGAGCGCTTGGACAGCCTTATCAGCGACCTCCAGGGCTCGTGCGCGTGACTCTTCCAGACCGTAAAAACTCGGGTAGGTTTTCTTGCCTTTTTTAATATCGCTTCCTACGTCTTTGCCAATCTCTTCCCGCGTGCCTGTGATATCGAGGATGTCATCGGCGATCTGAAACGCGAGGCCCACCATCTCGCCATAATGCGTGAGGGCCGTAAACTGCCGCTTTCCTGCTTTGGCATAGAGTGCGCCAACCCGGACTGACGCCCTAATAAGCGCGCCGGTCTTGTGCGTGTGGATATATTCAAGCGTGGGGGAATCAACATCCGTTCCTTCCGACTCCATGTCAACGACTTGGCCGCCGACCATGCCAAATACGCCTGATGCTGTAGAAATCTCTTTAATGATGTCAATAAGCCTATTCGCGGGAATTACCTTGAGCCAGCGAGGATCGGACATCACTTCGAAGGCCATGTTCAAAAGCCCGTCTCCCGCGAGAATGGCAACGGCCTCGCCGTATACCTTGTGACAGGTAGGCCTGCCGCGCCGGAAATCATCGTCATCCATTGCAGGCAGGTCATCATGGATCAGCGAATAGGTGTGGATCAGTTCAAGCGATCCAGCGATAGGCAATAGGCCAGTGGTCTTCGCACCGATTGCTTCTGCAGCAGCAATGGCGAGAATCGGCCTGACCCGCTTGCCGCCGCCAAAGAGGCTGTAGCGCATTGCCTCGTGCACGGAAGTGGGAAATGTTTTCCCGGGCGGGACGAGTTTCTCAAGCGCTTTATCCACCGTGTCTTTTTTCTTTGCAAGATAGACTTTGATGTCCATAGTTGTTTTGGATGATTACTCTTCCGGTTCTTCAAAAGGCTGCTCTATCACGTTCCCTGCTTTGTCCTTAAGCAGGATATCCACCCTTCGTTCTGCGTCTTCGAGCCGCTTGGTGCAGAGTCGGGAAAGCTTGATTCCCTCCTCGAACAGCTTCAGCGACTGCTCAAGAGGAATGTCACCCTTCTCCAATTCCTCCACGATCTCCTCGAGCCGCCGCAGCGCTGCTTCGAATTTTTTTTCCGCCATGATATGAAAAAGCCTCGTTGTTTTGCTGAATCTGCGCCAAGGTTTTCATTATATACGGTTAATCAAGTGAAAATCAAGGCTAAATCAACAGGAAATACCCGTAAGGTAAATACTCAGAAAAGTAAATAGCAAAAGATACTACTATGGTCCCTTGGTACTGCAGGCCGTCTTCTTGCAGCCGCATAAGGGATACCAGTTCTTAAACCCGTAGTAGTATGCAGTAGCAGCATAGACGTAGATTGCCGCAGCTATAGCCACAATGATTAGAACGATCGTCATATTTGCACCTCTTTAAAGCATTGCAAAACAGATGCGTCGAGAGTGATTAAACGCTTTTATTTCTATTATACTGCAACTCAAGCAGACATCGCCTTGATAAATCCTATGTGAAAAACGTGCGCATTATTAACTCTGTTGAAAAAGACCGCAAAGTGGGTGCCGGGATGAGCATCCCGGAGACATGCGATTCTAATAGTTATAGCCGAAGCTAATGACTTTTCTCCAGGTTCATAACGCAGGACATTTTGCTTTCGCCGATGAGTCCCGAAACAAAGCGTCGCATCGACCAATTTGATTTTTGACTACTTAAGTTGTAGAAAGCTATGGCGTCTGCGAAAAACGCTACTTCGTAAGGTACCGAGATACATCGCGTTGTTTCGAATATTTATTCTTGGGGCGATACGACAGGCTGTCATTCAGATATTTTGATCGCTCAGCCGGTTAAATCCCGTAGATTAGCTAAATGTGGACAGTGGTGAGGAGCATTGCGACGGTGTCCAGATGTTTTCATAATCGCTCCCTGTTTGATTGTCGGACGAATGGTCTGGAGATCGCCGTTTCGTCAGGAAGCGTGATAAGATTGGAATGAAGACATTTGAGAAAGGAGAATGATTTTTATGACCATTGAATTAAAGAAAAAGGTTGCTCTCGTTACAGGAGCGAGCCGAGGCATAGGACGAGCAATCGCTCTTGCGATGGCTGATGCTGGGGCTGATGTAGCGGTGAACTATGCCTCTCATGAGCATGAGGCCCTTGACGTGAAAAAAGCAATAGAAAGTTTCGGACATAGGTCTATCGCCATACAAGCTGACGTGTCTCGGACTGCAGAAGTTACGCGTATGGCAAAAACCATAGAACATGATCTGGGTGAGATCGATATCCTGGTGAATAACGCGGGGATTGCACGGTCCAGTACTATTGATACAATTACTGAACAGGATTGGGAGGATATCCTGAGAACAAATCTCACAGCATCCTTTCTGGTCACCCAGTCTGTGCTCTCCCCCATGCGTAGGAAGAAATGGGGACGAATAATCAACATTTCTTCAGCTGCCGCTCATGTGGGAGGTGTCGTAGGAGCCCATTACGCTGCTTCCAAGGCCGGCCTCATCGGGCTTACGCACTACTATGCGGCTCAGCTTGCAAAAGAAGGAATAACCGTGAACGCAATCGCCCCTGGCCCGATCCGCACTGATATGTCGTCAGGTCTGCCTCAGCTAACCGAGAGCGGCATTCCCGTCGGACGCTTTGGCACCCCCGAAGAGATCGCGGCCGTAGCAGTGCTGCTTGCCCAGAACGGCTATATCACCGGACAGACCATAAACGTGAACGGCGGCAGATACTTCGACTGATCCGCATTGGTCCATCCGGGAAACGCGGCATCTCAGGCATTCTTCTTGATATGGCCATGAGTCGCTGACCTATTCACTCTCCTTATGGAAGATATCCTCAGTAACTCCACTGTCGTTGAATTGATATTTTCCTTTTGATCGCGTTAACATTCTCTGACCTACCCCATGTCTAAAGACAGGGGGTTCTAACTGCAATACCGACAGGCTTTTCGGCAACAATACAGACGTTGCCGGCATCGACTATCGTTGATCCGTTTTTAACGGGCAAGCAACTCTGTCTCCGGTTCGTGGTGTTGGCTCTCATGTTGTTAATACCGAAGCTGGCCGGATGAATCCGACCATTTGCCGCTTCAAACTGCACCCTCAACACCGCCCGTTCCAGGAGCAGGTTTGCACCCGGCCAAGCTGCTGCGGCTTGACGCGTGTCGAGGACATTTTCAAAAACATATTTTGCAAGATATGCGGAGTAGAGATCGCGTTGAGCGGTTACCCCGCAGTTACAGTCATGCCACCGTTGGGATAGCGGTTTTTTGGCTACTTCCCCGCAGTGGCATGTCTCTGAAAGCTTCGTGCTCCGGGTAGAAAATTCAGTTACTTTACCGCCAGCGTTTTCGGCTTTGCGGCGAAGCATCGAAATAAACATCCCCGGAGCGCGTCGTGAAATACTTTTACCATAGAGTTTCTGGAATGCTCTGTACGACAGTTTCTCGGTCTTTATGTTGGTTCCGAGCTTAAGAATTTCATTGGCTAACGTGCCATGAGCCCGTTTTCTGGTTTCAGCCAAAACTCGCTGTAGCTCGGCTAGTTCAGCCTTAAGCGCACGGTATTGAGCAGAGAATATCCACCGCTTTTTACCCTTGCCGGCACCAGTCTTAGTCGTGCCGTCTTCGTTGTAGTTGTCCGGGTTGGCAGCCCTCAGGCTTCTGGCCATCTTACGCTGAACCACGCGGATTTGTTTGTACGGAATCTCGACTTCCGGACAAAATGCTACGAGCAACGCATCGGTATCGCTAACGATAGCACCCGTGGATGGACCAATGTCAAGGTGATAACTGTCACGACATCGTAGACAGATTTTACTGTCAGGACATCGTGGACAAACGTTCTTTGACAATCGAATAGCCACAGCATAAACGTATCATGAACACCAAACCTAAAAGGGAGGTGTTCATGAAAAAGAGCATCAAGCAAGAACGATTAAAAGCTGTGCAGCGGTTCTTCAATGGAGAAGAGCCGGAAGAGATTTGTGATTCTCTTGGCCGTTCTCGAGCATGGCTGTACAAATGGGTGACACGGTATGCGCCCGATGATTCGTTATGGTTTGAAGAGCGGTCTCGGCAACCGCTTGTCAGTCCTCACCGCACGCCCGCAGAAATCGAAATGATCGTCGAGATGGTCCGATGGAGCTTGTACAACAAAGATCTCTTCTGCGGCGACCAGGCCATACGATGGGAACTGGAAGAGATGGAGGTGCGACCGCTTCCCTCACTGAGCACAATCAGCCGAATTTTGCGCCGTCGTGAATTGACCCATCGCCGTACCGGCCGGTATGAACCAAAGGGCAAGAAATATCCCGGACTGCCGGCGCTAGCGCCCAACCAGACACACCAGCTTGATCTGGTAGGTCCCTGTTATCTGAGCGGTCCAATTCGGTTCTATGGCTTGAATGCAATTGATACCGCCATCAACCTCTGCGGCATGGAGCCGATACCCTCAAAGTCAGCGCAGAGCATTCTGGACGCCATTTACGCGGTCTGGCAGCGCATGGGCATCCCCGAGAATCTTCAGGTAGACAATGAAATCGCCTTCTTCGGAAGTCCCGTTTACCCACGAGGAATGGGGCCGCTTATCCGCCTCTGCTTGCTCTCTGGGGTCAATCTCTGGTTCATCCCACCAGCCGAACCCTGGCGAAACGGGATAATCGAGAAGTTCAATGACCATTATCGTCAGAAGTTCCTCGACAAGGTCACGATGATATCGATGGTGCAGCTTCGGCAAGAATCTCTGGCATTCGAGCATCGGCATAACAACACCTATCGCTACAGCAAAATCAAAGGACAAACGCCGATTAAAGCACTAGATCGTATGAAAGTGAAAAGGATCTTTCCGAGTCAAAAGAATGTGCCCCATCACCCACTGGAGAAACCGGAAACAGGATGCTATCATTTTGTTCGATTCATCCGAAGTGACTGCAAGCTGAACATCTTTGGCGAAATGTTCCTTGCTCCACCGAATACTCAGTACGAATACGTTGTGGCTACTGTCGATGTCAAAGATCAAAAGTTAAAACTCTACTTGGAAACAATCCAAGTTGAAGAATATAGTTATCAACTGCGATGACTGCAAAATCTCTTGTCACGGTATCGCTGGATAATATAGTTTCAAAGTTGCGAGTCCACGATGTCGTGACAGCTATTTTTGTCCACGATGTCCTGACAGTTGTCATCAAGGCCAACGGTTTCGGTGCCGATCTGGTTCTCACGCTTGATCCTGGCCGTGCCTTTAAGCACGAGTTGGGCGAACCAGCAGGCGTTACCGCAGATGGCTTTCTTCACCAAACGAACATATTTAACATCATGGCTAAGCGCATGTGCCTGAACGCCAAACTTGTCTTTTTTGTCGAAGACACAGGTAAGGCTAAGTCCAGACCATTCAACATGGTCATCGCACCACCGAATACCAGACTTGTTGTTTTTGCCTTCGAGCGAAGACATCCAGCCGCGACGCTTGAACCGTGGTTTCCCATGCTTGCCGAACTCGTAGTCAGCAACGGCATCAAACGCCCTGGTCGCTATCTTTTGGGCGGCCAGGCTGTCAATATGGTCTCCGATCCAACACGAATTGCGGAGGCTCCCGACATAATCATGGAGATGGTATTCGGTATATTCAGCTATGTTTCTGGCTGTCTTGAACATTTTAGACATAATGGTTGACAGTTGGAAAAGTGACCTGCCCCTTGTCACCGTGGGTTATACTTGGATGGAATAGGTATCCAAATACAGAGCCACAAACAAGGAGACAGGTCATGAAGAATTCTATCACAATAGTAGGTCTCGATTCAGCAAAAAACTCAATAGCAGTGGCAACAGCAGACACCGACGACAATCAAGAGGTTCGCTACTACGGTAAGATTGGCAGTGACATGTCGTCATTGGACAAAATGGTTAGAAAGCTTGAAAGCAAAGGAACGGAACTGCACTTTGTCTATGAAGCCGGCCCATGCGGTTATGAAATATACCGCCATCTGACCAAAAAAGGTTACAAATGCACGGTTGTGGCACCCTCGCTGATCCCCAAGAAAAGCGGCGATCGCGTCAAAACCGATCGTCGTGACGCGCAAAGTCTTGCAAGGCTGTATCGGGCTGGAGAACTGACCCCTGTTTACGTACCCCAGGAAGAAGATGAAGCCATGCGAGACCTGACACGTGGCCGCGAAGACGCAATCAAGGCCCAGCGCACCGCTCGGCAGCGATTAGGCGCGATGCTTCTGCGGCACGGACATCGATACTCTGGGGAAACCGCATGGACCCAGGCCCACATGCGCTGGCTGTCGGACATCAAGATGCCACACCCTGCTCAGCAGATCACGCTGCAAGAGTACATCAACACTGTGCAGGAATGCTCTGCGCGTGTTTCCCGGCTAACGGAGCAGATTCAAAAGCTCATTCCAACATGCCGAACGGCCCCTGTCGTACGTGCAATCCAATCGCTACGCGGTGTAGCGGATGTAACTGCTGCGACCACCATGGCTGAGATTGGAGACTTGGGCCGTTTTAAAAATCCCAAGCATCTTATGGGATATCTAGGGCTGGTTCCCTCCGAGTACTCCAGCGGAGACAGCACCAGACGAGGGGGCATCACCAAAACCGGAAACACTCACGTTAGACGCGCGTTAATCGAAGCGGCTCAAGCTTACAGTTTCCCAGCCCGAGTCAGCCGAGTGCTCCTCAAACGACAAGAGGGGTTGCCGAAAAACATTCTCGACGTCTCTTGGAAAGCCCAAGTGCGGCTCTGCGGACGATTCCGTAAGCTTACGGCCAAAGGGAAGTCTAGAAACAAGGTGGTAACAGCTATCGCCAGAGAATTGTGCGGCTTCATATGGGCAATTGCCCGGGAAGTGAATCCTCAGAGCGCATAAAGATGAAAGAACAAGGCGTCACACAAAACTTGAGGGGGTCTCTCAGTATGGACCGCCTCTGGAAAATCAATCCTGGGGCATTTGTGAAAGAATAAATCGATCCTCAAAGGTAAAAACGGGAGCATCGAGATTTTTCAAAGAACAGAATCGAAAATTTGAAGACGCCCGGAAGCGGAAACGAAAACGACTAAAGTAAAAAACCAAAGGAGGACGCCAGCTAACATCAAACAATCTCCAAGGCATAAGCGGGGACGCGGCCACGTTTACGGAGAATCCTCGTCCGCACTATGGAATAAGGCAATGCCGAACTTCCGCTTTTAGAGCGAGGCAGCTCCGCGACGAAGAAAGGTCTTGCGGTCAAACCCGCGAATATCAGAGTGATCAAACGTCGCACAAGTCGGCCCCGTCCCTCCTTATGCCCTGGAATTATACTTAAACTATGGTAACTATTCAGTAAAATATTTGATAAAAATGCAAATTGTTCTTGACAAGGTTTTCATAAAATAATATGAGGCAGCATCGCCGTCACAAACCATGCACAAATAGCCCATGTGCGAAACAGAAAGCATCCAATCATGCCGTCAATTATGCGCGACATAGAAGGAGTGACTGAGAAAATATAATTGCACGAGTGACAAACCTCGCGCCAAATAAGTCGTTCTGAAAACCTGTGGTACAATGCTCCATCACAAAGACAGGATATTCAGGATGACGATACAAAACATAAACGTTGAAGCCACAATCGAGCGAGTCAAAACACTGATCGCCGAAGAAAAAGAAATGTCACCGGCGCTCAAAGCAAGTCTTGAAGTGCTGTTGCTTCTGGTGCCGCTCCTTGTGAATAAGTTGGGCCTCAACAGTAAGAACAGCAGCACGCCGCCGTCGATGGATCCCAATCGGCAGAAGAAGCCCAGAGGGCAAGGCGGCCGCAAGCCAGGAGGACAACAGGGTCGTTCCGGCACAACGCTGAAGCCGGTTCCCGATCCTGATGAAATCAAAATTCTACCGGTTGATAGAAGCGTCCTACCTCGCGGTCGCTATCAGGAAGCCGGCTATGAAGTCCGGCAAGTCATCGACCTGAACATCTCGCGAGTGGTGACGGAGTATCGGGCCGAGATACTGAAAGACCAGCAGGGTAAGCGCTATGTGGCCCCGTTTCCAGATGGAGTCACCCGGCCGGTGCAATATGGCAACAGCGTTAAGGTCAACTCGATCTATATGTCGCAATTCCAGTTGATCCCGTATAATCGCATTGAGGATCATTTTCTGGAGCAGCTGCGGATTCCCGTCAGCGGGGGCTCCATCTTCAATTTCAACCAGGAAGCCTATGAGCGCCTGGAACACTTTGACAAGTGGGTCAGGGTACAGCTTGCCATATCAGCGGTGCTTCATGTCGATGAAACCGGCGTCAATATCGGCGGCAAGCGATACTGGCTTCACAGCGCATCCAATGCCGACTGGACCTGTTTCTTCCCTCATGAAAAACGAGGGACCGAGGCGATGGATGCAATGGGGATACTTCCAACGTTTAAGGGTATCCTCTGTCACGATCATTGGAAACCCTACTTTAAGTATGGCGCATTCCATGCCCTGTGCAATGCTCACCATCTCAGGGAACTGGAAAATGCCTTTGAACAGGACAAACAGCAATGGGCCTCTAAGATGTCGGACCTGCTCAAAGAGATGAACAAGGCTGTTCTTGATGCAGGCGGCGTGCTTCCGGCTCCGGAGTCTAAGCGCTACCGGAAACGGTATCGGAAATTGCTCGCTGAGGCTGATAAGGAGTGCCCCACCCCGAAAGAAGCACAGCGACAAGGGAGCAGGGGCAAGCTTCCTCGTTCCAAAGCAAGAAATCTTCTGGAACGGCTTCGCGATTACCAGAACGATGTACTGAGATTCATGGTTGTGCCTGATGTGCCTTTCTCGAACAATCAGGCTGAAAATGACATCCGGATGACGAAGGTTCAACAGAAGATATCAGGGTGCTTCCGCTCCTGGGATGGTGCGCTGATCTTCTGCCGAATTCGAAGTTATTTGTCCACCTGCCGGAAACAGGGCATCACGGCAACCGAAGCCTTGACGCTTTTATTTGAAGGTCGGTCGCCTGATTTCATGTTATCCGGCTAGCCCAGAATAGTTTTCGCTCCAGTGGGATCTGAATAGTTACAAACTATGAACCCTTAAAAAAGGGGCAGGAGACTATTTTCCCTCTTGACAACTGTCAACCATATCAGTGCGTAGCTTGCTCTTTTTCTTCTTGATCGCTGAACGCCATTTTTTAGAGCTACGCATGACGGCAAGACGTTTCATCGCTTCACCAAGACAGGCATTATATAGATAACGACCAGCTTCGAGTCGGACATTAAGCATTCGATTGTCTTTTGGGGTTGTTACGAGTTGAAACTCGTGGATAAAAGATGGGGTTTTAGGTTTATTCGGCATTGGTTGTTTAAATATACCACATAGATGTACATTTGTCTACTAATTGCCGAAAAACAAAGTTTCCGCATTCATCCCCATGGTTAAAACCAGGGGCTTTCTGCGGATAGTTTGGTAATCACCCGATCCGCTGCCTCTCTTGCAGTCCATCACTCGTGAAAGTTAATATTCCTTCCACATCTCCAGCGCATTTCTCGCTGATCGGAACCCGAACCCCTTCAGTGCTCCGGCATAGGGACTCTTTAGCGCTGGCTCGCCGTTGATCATTTCAACTGCTATCTTTTGCATTGGACTGAACTCACGAGTAAGCAGCTCCTTGAACAACGTGAAATACTCGGCAAGATGCGAGTCGTCAGGCTGGACCAAGATCTCAAGGTTCTTTCCAGTGCGCTTCGATATCATGACAAGCTTGCTGCCATGATACACGAGATGCGTCGAGGCGATGCGCGAAGGAAGCCCTGATAATGCAGTAAAGCCAAGTCCGCAGGGGGATACGGGGTCGGCCGCATTGATCCAGTAAACAGCGTCTTGCGGCAAGGGCTCCTGGAGTATGCGGAAGGCCTCGTGGGAAACAAACTGCGGCCCCGTGATGCCCTCGAAAAAATAGCCTGACAGTACCTCGCCTGAGAGCTCCATAAGACGCAATGACCGAAAGACCTTGCGCCACTGGAGTGGCGGCAATTCATTCACAAGAAGATCGCGAAAAAGCACACCATAGCACTTCAGCAGCTGCCGGATGCGATCCTTCACCAGTTCTTGCTCTTCCAGGATATCACGCTCCTGCGGCAATGAATCGATCCGGAGCCAGTGCCCTTCCAGGGGCCGGGAAACCTTCCAGCGGTTAAATCCCGACCTGCGCGTAGTGAGCCTGGCCTCGTCACTAAATGATTGTGCAGAGAATCCAGTCACAACGCCCTTTCTGAGAGTCTTAAACGAGTCGCTTGTCACATTTCCCTTCCACGCCTCTGTCCACAAAAGCTCCGTAGCATGAATAGTGTCCATGTGGGAAAATTCGGTTATCTCCAAGAAGCTGTATCTGCCCCGACGGTCTGGAATTAAGTGGGAAAGTTCTCCATCATTTTCGGTCTCAGGGGCAGTACGGAAGAGGTCCAGGTCCTGACTGAAAGCAAGGCTGATGCGCTGTCTCCCGCAGCCAAACCAAATGAGGTCACTCTGGTTCATGAGTGTGTCCAGCCACTCGCTCCGATACTGCTGCATTCGGCTGGGCAGGATATAATCTTCCCATGCACCCACGGGCGCCGGGAAGCCGAAGAGCTGCTCAAGTCTTTGCTGGAAGTCGTCCATTGATTCGCCCCGCGGAATGACCCCCTGATAAGCTGCCAGAAACAATGGAAGCTGCGGAAGCGGGAGAGGCTCGAATGATGGCCGGCGATAACGTCGCGTCATGCGGAGCAGAATCTCGAGATTGCCACTATCGCAGATTTCGAGCGTCCCGCTCTCCTCTCCAAAGCGGTCCATGATTAGGTCCTGCGACTCGATTAAAGGTTCAATCGCTTCATCGATCCTCTCGGCAGTAATTCCGAGCAGAGACACCAGACTTTCTTTCTCCAAGGGGCAGTAAAAGGACAGCCACTCAGAAAGAAAATCCGTAAGGTCATACTCCTCCGCCGCTTGAGCTGACTCAGGCACCTCGCGCAGGAATGACAAAGCCCGCCGCTTGACGGTTTCCATTTTCTCGTCGCTACTTACCTGCTTAACCGAAATAACATCCGTGTGCAGACGGAAGGCAACGACAACCTTCGGCAGCGTTTCGAGAGCGCATAGAAGCGGGTATCTGACGCCGGGCCAGCTTATCCATAACAGTTTCCTCGACTGGGATGCAATCCACTCTCCCGCGTCCTGGTCATAATCCCTCCTGATTGAGAAAGCCAGCTCCTTCCACTCCGGTTCCGGGACCAGCAAGCGCTCCTTCACCCAGTCCAGAAGCTCGATGGCTAAACTCGGCGGGTATCCCGGGGCCGTACGTTTGAGCTTACTGTCAAGGATGCGGACAAGTTCAGCAGGGATCTTCGGGCGGAGGTGGGAAGAAAACAAAAGTTCTTTTATCAGATCAGGCCGGAGAGCTGATTCTTTTGCCAGGATCGGAGTATCATCTTCGTACATGTACTTGTTCGTCTGCTTCCAAACGAGGCTTCCGGCAAAAGGAGAGGCCGCCCTGGTCACGGTCTCGCTCACGTGGACAATGCCCGTCTGAATCTCTTCGATCATCGTCTTAACATGCTGAAGATCGAACTCGTCCTCAAGACAAGTGCGCCATGTTTCGAGCAGAATCGGGAAATCATCATAAGAATGGACCGCTGCAAGCAGTTCCTTGGAACGAAGACGGATGAGCCAGAGCGGCATTCGACGTCTGAAACTCGACTTCGGCAGCAGGAGAGCACGCTCTGCGTTCTCCCGGAACCGGGCCCCGAAAAATCCCGTCTGCTCCAACCTCTTTCGTAGAAATAACTCTACGGTTTCCGGCGAAACAAGTGAAAATAGGTCATGGGCCTGGAACTCCCGTGGAAGCATGAGCAGGATGGCATCATCGTTCTCAATCAACTGAAGCGGCTGGCGCTCTTTTTCCTCCCAGGCTTGGGCCAGTGCAAGTGCAAAGGGCCGGTTTACCCGTCCGCCCCAGAAGGTATGCAGGATCACCTGTTTGAAATCGCTACGGCCCCCAGGCTCCTCAATATGCTCGATCAAGAGATGGTGACGGTGCGGAAGGTTGGTGCCGGTCGCTTCTATTTGAAGTTTTAAAAAACTGATTAGTTCGTCTGCGGCCGTTTCTGCCATGGCATGTTGGTTCAAAAGCTGATTCCGGAAATCAGGGGAGTCAAGCTTCCCATCCGCGTGTTCGAGAAAAAGGCCGATTTTTTCGGAGAAGTGAAAATCGCGGTCCTGTTGTTCAGCCTTCCAGAACGGGAAGATGCCCGTAGCGGAACGGACCGGCACAACCTCCACATCGTTATGTGTAATCTTCTCGATCCTCCAGAGCTGGGTTCCCAGGGTAAAGGTCTCGCCGATGGACCGCTCCCATACGAACTCTTCATCGAGCTCGCCGATCTTTGCATGGGTGTCCTTGAGTCGCATGTCGAAGTAGCCGCGCTCCGGGATGGTCCCGCCTGAGGTATATATAAGGTAAGGGACTGCACTGTGTGCCTGGATCGAGTTGTCTACCCGGTCAAGCGAGACGCGGGCCTTCAGTTCCCGCAAGCGGCTGTCTGCGTATCTGCCGGAAAGCATTTCGAGCA
Organism: Nitrospirota bacterium; assembly: GCA_963845065.1. Classification (GTDB taxonomy): domain Bacteria; phylum Nitrospirota; class UBA9217; order UBA9217; family UBA9217; genus JAJYKN01. Next base: position 292,804 of record CAWJQQ010000009.1, on the reverse strand, counting down.
GGATGTCGAAATGTTTGCGAGGCAAGTCGCGATAGGGATAGCTTGTTTTTAAAAAAGCATAAAGCTCGTCGATGTCCCACTTTTCCATTGCAGTCATCGAAAGGATGACCTGCGCCAGGATATCGAGCGGCGCTTCGATGGGATGCACCTCTTCAATGTCCTGGTCCAGACTGGCACGGGCCATGACCGCAGCGTCGATAAAATCGCGGCCATGCGTCGGAAAGAGCAGGCCACGGCTCGTCTCCCCTACCGAATGGCCCGACCGGCCGATGCGCTGAAGCGCCGATGAAACCGACCGCGGTGTCTGGATCATTATGACCCTGTCCAGACTGCCGATGTCGATGCCCAGTTCGAGCGAGTTTGTGGCCACGATGGCCTTGAGCTCTCCGTTCTTTAATTTTTGCTCCACGGCGAGCCTGATTTCGCGGGAAAGTGACCCGTGGTGAGCATAGGCAAGCTCGGATTCCTCGGCCTCATTGATCAATCGTGTAACCTTTTCCGTTGTCCTCCTGCTGTTCGCGAAGAGCAAGGTCGATTGGTGCTGATTGATGATTTCCTTGAACGAGTCGATGAGTGCGGGCCACCATGAATCATCGACCATCTTCTCCCGGGCATCCGCAGGGAAGGATACAGAAATTTCATAGGTCTTTGCCTGGCGGGACTGAATGAGCGAAACAGCGCGTTTTTCGAAATGACTGTCCTTGCCTTTCCCGATTTTCCGGAACCCTCCCACAAACTCGGCGATGCGCTCCGCCGGGTTCGCCGTTGCAGACAAAGCGATGCGCTGGAACTCTCCACTAATAGGCACAAGCCGATCGACGGCTGTGATCAGGTGCGTACCGCGCTTCGTCCCGACGACTGCATGGATCTCGTCGAGGATCACAGTTACAATGCCGGCAAGAATCGATCGTCCGCTTCGGGAAGTGAGAAGAAGATTCAGAGACTCCGGCGTGGTGATTAGAATTTCCGGCGGCCTCCTGATCATCCTTCGCCGCTCCTCGCCCGGCGTGTCCCCGCTCCGGGTGAAAACGTGGATTTCCGGGAAAGGCGCTCCAGCGCGATTAAAATAATCACGCAGTTCACCAAGGGGCTTGAGCAGGTTTCGCTGAACGTCGTTGTTTAGTGCTTTCAAGGGAGAGATGTAGAGAACGCGGACCTTGCCCCCTGTCCAGACGCCGGTTACGAGCTGATTAATACTCCATAAAAAAGCGGCCAGTGTCTTGCCGCAGCCCGTAGGAGCAGTCACGAGCACATGACGGCCCTTTGCAATCTCGGGCCAGGTTTTCTCCTGAACGTCAGTTGGTGATCCGACTTTTTCCGAGAACCATTGTTTAATGAGGTGGTGGAATAGGGTGAGGCTGGTTGATGACATTATCGCTGGTCCTTTTATTTAAAACATAGACCAGGAGACGGGAAAAAGCAAGCCATTGCCAGGTTGATCTCGATCAGTCACCGCTCGGCAGATCTCCCTCAGTGCTTTCCATCCCTATTAATATCCCAGTGGGTCCCAGGATTTAAAAAGGATTACTTCCTCTCCGGGATTGGGCAGGCCGGCTATCTTCCAAGCCTTCACCGGATCGATGAACTTCTCCGTAACACAAGTCCGGGGCTGGTGAACATTCTTGCACACAAACCGGACAATCGGAAAGAATTTGTATTTTTCGTAGTATTCTCGCATGAACCGAAGGATGTCGAGCTTGTCTTCTGTCAGTTCACTAATTTCTTCCCGTGTCGCCAGGGCCACGGCGATGGTTTCGTTCCAGTCTTCGAGTTTTACAAGAAAGCCGTCATCGTCGATTTCAATCCTAAACCCTTCATATTCCAGTACCGGCATAGCATACTTCTCCTTTTAGTTTATTGCACCCAAATGAAAATCAATTAAGCAAATCGGCCATAATGGCTGAATGGAATCCTGTCGAGGAGCGACAGTCCCTAAATATTTTATGAATCCAGTACCGCTCGTACCCTTTTCAGCAGGGCTATAGGTGAGAGCGGTTTCATAAGAAATTCCACACCTTTTCCCCATAGCTCCTCAGAAATTCTCTTATCAGCTGTGTATCCACTTACAAATAGTGCTTTGATATCCGGTTGAATTTTTTTTATCTCTTGATACACTTCCCGGCCATTCTTCTTAGGCATGATCATATCCAGGATAATGAGTTTTATGGTGTCCTTATGCATCATGAACTTGTTCACGGCGTCTACACCATCTTCAGCATCGATCACCGTGTAACCGGACTCCTCAAGAACAGTATGGGATAGTTTCCGGAGCATTTCATCGTCTTCTGCTACCAGCACGGCTTCTGTTCCCCCTGGAGATTTTTCTACTGAGACGCCTTCGGTTAAAGTGCGTGTTTCGGGTACTCTATCGATCAGCGGCAGGTATATCTTAAACGTCGTCCCTTTCCCCGGTTCACTGTAAACATTGATATAACCATGATGTTGTTTTATGATCCCGTATACAATCGACAGGCCCAGTCCCGTTCCTTTACCCACCTCCTTGGTCGTAAAAAATGGCTCAAAGATTCTCTTCCGTGTCGCCTCATCCATGCCAATCCCGTTATCTGCTACCGATACAAGCGCATACCATCCCCGTTCGCCGTAGCCATGAGCCCGAATGAAGGCATCGTCCAGTTCAACCGTATCTATCTCGATGATAAAGGAGCCGCCGTTCGGCATCGCATCACGCGCGTTGATCGCGAGGTTCAAGAATACCTGCTCCAGCTGGCTGCTGTCGGCGTTCACAATCGCTGTGTCCTGCTTGAAGACCGTCTGAAGTTCAATGTCCTCACCAATGACTCTCCTCAGGAGGAGTTCTACTCGCCGTATGACATCGATTAAATTTGTCGGGCGGGCGAGCAGAATCTGCTGCCTGCTGAAAGCGAGAAGACTCTTTGTTAAGTGTGCCGCCCGGTCTGCCGCATCAAGCACGTGCTCGATATTCACGCGGAGCGGGTCGTCAGGCTTCATTTTTATGCTGAGGATGTCACTGTAGCCGACGATGGCCGAAAGAATATTATTGAAGTCATGGGCAATCCCTCCTGCAAGCTGACCGACAGCCTCCATCTTCTGGGATTGAAAAAGTTGTTGCTCAAGCTTTTTCCGCTCCGAGATGTCCCTGATGATTCCTGCGGAATGCCACCTGCCCTTCAGCCGTATTGCAGAAATGGAGAGCTCGATCGGGATTTCGTCTCCATCTTTCTTGAGTGCCGCTGCTTCATACGTCTTTCCCAGAAAAGTTCCCTGCCCGGTCTCAACAAACCGGCGAAATGCTCTGGTGTGTGTTTCACGGTACCGCGATGGGATAACGATTTGGATGCTCTGTCCCTCGACCTCCTCGAACCGATAGCCGAGCATCTTGTTTGCCGATGAGTTCCAGTAGACAATCTTTTCTTCATCATCGATCAAGACAATTGCATCGGACGCTGCATCAGTGATGGCCTGCAGCTTTCGTTCGCTTTCCAGCAGGGACTCCTCCGCGTGTCTCCTGACGATAATCCCCGCCAAGGCGTTTGCAACTGCCGACAGCAATGCCTTCTCCCGGTCATTCCTTATGTGTCCTTCATTTAAAACGACGCTTATCACGCCAAGTACCTTGTCGGCGAATATAATCGGGACGCAGTAATGGCCATGGGGTGTGAGCCCGTCGCAGTGAACCTCGTGACGCTCGTCAATGTGGTCGACAAAGATGATCTCTTTTGATATTGCCGCACGTCCGCATATGCATTTGCCAAACGGGACAACGGCACATGTCTTCTGTAATTGCTCGTCGAGCCCTCTCTGGACCTTCATCACGAGTGCCCCGGGGTCATGTTCGACAATGGATATGTGACCTTTCGATTGAACGACGAGCCAGGGGATCGAGAGGATAAGATCAAGGGCACGGCTTAATATCTCATCGAGGGGCACATCCTGCAGCGAGAGGTTCAGCAGCGAGTTTATTACAGTCTGCGTGTCGAAGTTTTTCTCTATTTCCTCCTGCGCGTATTTGCGCTCCGTAACGTCCCTGAATACGACTACCGCACCGGCCAGCTTGTTGTTCTCCACAATGGGGGTGCTGGTATACTCGACGGGAAAACAAGTGCCGTCTTTTCTCCAAAATACCTCGTCTGCTATCTGATGGACTTTTCCGTCATTAAACGCTGCGTAGATGGGGCACTCTTCACTGGGATAAGGGGTTCCGTCCGGCCTCGAGTGGTGAATGAAATCATGCAGCCTTTTGCCGATAATTTTCCAAGTTTCCCAACCGATCATCTTTGACGCGGATGGGTTGATGAACGTCGTATGGCCGTTTAGATCCACGCCGTAGATCCCTTCACCCGCTGATTTCAAGATAAGTTCATTTTGGCGGTTGAGCAATCTAACTGTTTCTTCTGTTTGCCTCTGTTCGGCAATGTCAATTCCCGTTCCGATGGCGCAGTTTTTATCGCCGACAGCGACCAGCCTGCAAGTAAAGAAGAACGGGGTCCTGCGTCCATCTTTCGAAATGAGCTCAGCTTCCGAAGTTGTCGGACCTTTCTGGAAGACATCGCGGATATGTTCTTCTTCAATGCGCCGGTCTTCGCCGTTAAAAAAGTCCAAGGGGTGCATGCTTGATATTTCTGCTGACGAGTAGCCTGAAATGAGTTCGAGGTTCCTATTCCAGCGCAGGAACCTGCCCTGCTCATCAAAGAGGTAAAAAATTCCAGGCAGACTATCTATCATTGCGTCCGAGATCTTCCTTTCCTCGGCCAGAACCTTTTCCGTATTGGTGATCGTCTGGCGAAGCGCAACCAGTTCTTCAATGATATGCTGTTTTGTCTTCTGGTCGTCCCTCATGATAGATTATTCCCCCATCTTTGGAGGGTCATTCATTAGAATCCCGTCCACACTTCAAAGAAACATCCTGCAATCAAATGTACTTGAATCAATATTATCGTCTGACGCTCTCATAGTCGATCACGGACAAATTAATACCGCAACTTATGTGTGGCATGAGATCTTAGACTTCATGAAGGCAAGAAACAACCTGCAGCGCCAGAACTTGCACGTATACGTCTGTGCGATAATATCCCCCCACGGCACTGGAAGGTGGATGAGAATTAGGTAGGTCTAATATTAAGGATAGAGCATAGGTCATATGGGCGTCAATAATTAAAAAGTATTACAAACTGAATATTTTAACAGTAGAGCCTCTTGCAAAAGTTATGAAGTAAGCGATTTTTTTGTAGAAATGATGGGTTTTTTGAGGTAAAGAAGCTCTCCTTCTGGTATGATTTGTTTGCCAACGAAACCAAACAAAAGGAGAGCCGATGAATCCGCTGAAAGAAACTATATCATGGTTAAAGGCTAAAGTACAGGTAGATTTATTCCCGATTCTGCAGACATATTTTTCTGATCCGATGACGGACAAACAGAAACGCCTTATAACCATTCTCGAGATTCTCCAGGTAGAAGATTATGTAAAGACCCCAGAGTTGCAGTGGATGGGTCGGAAATTGGTTGATCGTTACGCGATTGCGCGGGCATTTGTAGCAAAGGCGGTTTATAGGTTTCCTACGACGCGGGCGCTGATGGAAGGCTTGGATACGATGCCGAATCTGCGTGGTATCTGCGGATTCAGCGGGAGAGGGTTCAGGACGGTTAAGAAGGCGCGGCGAGAGAACGGGGAGTTAATCGTAGAACGAGTGCAGGAGAGCACGCTACCGTCGGAGGCGACGTTTTCCCGCGCCTTTGCGGAATATTCTGCAAGTGAGCTTGGCGATCGAGTGCTCAATGCTATGGTAACGTTACACTTGTCGGATCAGTTGATCGGCCATGTGTCGCGTGACTCGACAGCGATCAAGGGAAATGAGAAGCCGGTCAAAATGAAGGTAAAAGAAAAAACGGTAGCGCAGAAGCCGAAACCCAAAGGACGTCCGAAAAAAGGTGAGGTCAGGAATAAAAAAGAGAGGCGTCTGGACCGACAGGTTGGACAAACAGCATCTGCGGCTATCGGAGAACTGCCGGCCGTTTGCACCGTTGGGGCCAAGAAGAATGCCCAGGGATACAAAGAGACGTGGATCGGTTACAAGCTACATGTGGATACGAACGACAACGGGTTTCCGATCAGCACCGTGCTCACCTCGGCGTCATTGCATGACAGCCAGGTTGCGATTCCCTTGATGAAAATGACGAGTGAAAAGGTGACCTATTTGTATGACCTAATGGATTCCGCCTATGACGCGCATCAGATTCATCAGATGAGTAGAATACTAGGCCATGTCCCAATCATTGATCCGAATCCACGTCGTGGACAGGCGATCCCGCTTGCGCCTGCGGAAGCGAAACGATACAACGAACGTACGGTAGCGGAGCGTACGAACAGCAGATTAAAGTGCGACTTCGGCGGCGAGACGGTGATGGTTCGTGGCGCTGGAAAAGTAAAGCTCCACCTTATGTTTGGAATCATCGCATTGTTCGCTGATCAGTTGATGAAAATGGCGACATAGACTAGGCAATGTAGTGAAAATTTGCAGCATTGCGCGGAGAACTACGCCTACACACTAAAAAATACATGGCTGCACGCGCATTATGCTGTATTTTGATGCAAGTTGACAATGATTTCCTACGGATTTTCGTTGAAAACACGGACTGAATAAGATCGGACAATTTTAAAGAGACTTTTGCAAGAGGCTCAGTATTATAATAAATTACTTTCCATACTGTTTTTACTAGGGGGGGCTAGTTCCGGTTTTGAATCCCGAATGATGTCGACGTCATCCAATTCATTCTCAAGGCGTTTAACCGCTGCTTTTTGAGGCATAAGATTATTTTTCCCTATGAAAGCACCATCGTTCTCTGCTCACAGCTGTCTTCTCAATCTACGAGTCAAATTCGCATATATAACTTAATCATTCGCGACTTTCCTCGCCGGTGTGCATTTCTCTATGGCTAGGAATTGTTGATTCCAACACCGGCTACCTGGCAACATAACTTTATGTTTTTACTCCAAGAGAACTGGGTTAGTAACATAATCTTAACTTGAACTATATATTGATAAGTGATAATAAATCATTATGCAGAAAAAGCGTTCAAGGTTAGAACGAATCAGTATCGGCAGTTGCAGATCATCTCTATATAAGAGAATAACAAAAAGCAGGCGCTGTTAAAACAAGGTTTTGCCTTGACTTGAACGTATAATGTCCTATACTTGCGATTAGCCCCCCTTAATGAGTACAAGTCACACTATTGGCAAAAATAGCAAGAAACAGGATTCGGGGGGGAAGGTGCTGACGCTGCCTCTGTCTCCGCTGCGCCCACCTGGCCGTTTCTTCGACACACCTTACAATGTTAACTTGAGTACGCCTGCCGTCAACAATGTGCACAGAGGAGCGGCCATATGAGAAAACGGAGAGCTGTCGTTATCGATGACGAAGTGATTATTGTGCACTTGTTAAAGGAATTTTTATCCACAAGGAATTATGAGGTGCTCTCTTATACCAGGCCTGTTGTTTGTCCGATACGTGATGAGAAAGGGAATCTCTGCAACTCGGATTACCCATGTGCTGATGTTGTCATCACGGACTTCAGGATGCCCGGCATGAATGGCCTTGAGCTGCTTCAGGCGCAATCGACGCACGGATGCAAACTAACGAGAGAGAATAAAGCAGTGATGTCGGGGCACATTGACCAGGAGAGTTATAAGCAAATTAAACAACTGGGGTACTCATTCTTTCGAAAACCGATTGAATTCTCACATCTTTCATCCTGGCTGGACGAGTGTGAAAAAAGGGTGGATCTGTCGGAACCGTTAGGTTCCAGGCGAAAAGTCGCACGACATATAGCTCATTACGAGGTACGGTGTGTAGTGAATCGTACCAACGAACTCCTGAATGGTATGACCATTAATATCAGCGACGGCGGTCTCTGCATCAAGCTTGCAGTCCCTCTCATGGCAGACCAGACAATAGACATCGATACGACGCACCCTTATATTGCATGCCGCACCGCATCGGTACAGTGGGTGAGTAGGAATCAGGATGGCTCGTATCTGGCAGGTTTGTCTTGTCGATAAAATAATGCAGTTGCTCAGCTTTAAAATTTGACTCGCACTTCCCTTACTGACCTCAATGATGATAAAGAGGAGCGTACATCTGACATACTGCCAAAAAACTATCTAGTAATATATCGTTAGCCATATTGAAAATAAATTTCTACTGCATGGGAAGGAGTGGAATTTAGATGGATCACAAGAAAATAGCTATGGAACATGATAAAAAGGTTGCCCTCGTCGCGCACGACAATAAAAAGCGTGATTTGGTGGAATGGGCAAAATACAATCAAGTGCTCCTGGGTCATCACAAGATATATGCAACGGGGACAACCGGCGAGATTTTGGAACAAGAGCTTGGCTTTAAGATTAACAAACTCCAGAGCGGGCCTTTGGGCGGGGATCAGCAAATCGGCGCTAAGATAGCCGACGGCGAGATCGATTTTCTCATCTTTTTCTGGGATCCGCTCGAGCCGCAGCCCCACGATCCAGATGTTAAAGCGCTCTTGCGCATGGCTGTAGTTTGGAATATCCCGATAGCCTGCAATCGCGCCTCCGCCGATTTCATGATTTCCTCCCCATTGATGGATGGCGATTATGACCGCCTTGTCCCGGATTACGATGTTTATCGAAGCCGGAAGATAGTTGGGGATTAATTAGTAGGACAAGGTACGGTTGACTTAATCACATGACTTAGAGTATATCCACGGCTACCTATGTGATGGGATCGGGATATCCTAACGACGTAGAGACGAATATTACGTCCTCTTTTAAGTCCGGTCCCCTATCTGACCAAAAGATTTCTGTAAGATTTGGAGCGTAGCATACACCTTACAGGATGGTTCCGGGCTTACTATCTTCGAATCCTTATATCGCAGGGCCGTCGGCCAGCACAAAGGTTTTCTATAACTCGGGTATTGGAGCTAAAAAAATCGTTCTAGAAGCATGTCGGATCCTTCAGGCAACTTTTATCTCAATGCGCCGTAAGACCCCAGCCGTGAGGCCGGGGAGGATGTCAAGCCCACTGAGCATTGCAGAAAAATCGCTCTTGACTTTAATGCTCCTGTCGAGTAATATTTTTTAACGTTTCGGTGTTACTTATGCAAAAGCGTCTTGCACTCATCCTCATCGCTCTTATCGTTGTCCTTACGTTTGTACCCGCGTATTATCCGCCTGATGATGAAGCTCTGCGGCAAACAACCTCGCTCAACGACGTTCATGGCCTGCTTTTTACGGTAAACGGCACCTTCTCGGATTTTGACCACCACCGGGGCTGGACAGGCGTCACTCTCTCTCTCAATATCATCTATCAACTACTGCAGAACGTCTTTTCTCCGACTGGAACCCGCGCTCCCCCCGCATAGTCGTTTCCCCTGTTTGCAACATCCAAATCTCTTTTCCTTCTGCCATTCGAAGTCGCGTCTAGGAATAAGCATACAGGCATGCTTAGGATCTGCCACGACATTCGGCTGTCTGATGCCCTGCGTATATGACGTACCACGCTCGGTTTCGGCAAAGACCATACGTGCCGTGAACGGATGACTGGAACTTATATTATTAAAGGAGACGTATGATACATATAGACAATCTTACCAAGCGTTATAGCGATGCATGCGCCGTTGATCATATCAGCCTTGAGATAAGGAAGGGAGAAGTTCTCGGCCTCCTGGGCCCAAACGGGGCTGGAAAGACGACCACCCTCAGAATGCTGACGTGCTACCTGATGCCCACTTCCGGCGACATCTTCGTGAAGGGCATGAGCGTTCGCGAACGTCCACTGGAAATCAAAAAACTATTCGGCTATCTTCCTGAGTCGGCGCCTCTCTACCCGGACATGCTCGTCTACGATTTCCTCAATTTCGTGGCTTATGTCCGCGGCCTTGGCAGCGACAGCAGAAACGCGCGGCTCAAGGAACTATCGCGGCTCTGCGGGATCTCGGACGTGATGTCCTTCTTGTGAAAATGGTTTGAATCATGAGACAGGGAGATCTTCACAGAGGGCAGGTGAAATATGAGTAAAGTAAGAACGACCATTATCATGGACGCGGGGTTCGCCCTCGGCGTGGCCATTCTGGTGCTGCTCGGATGGCTGACTTTCCGGGACATAGTGGCAACAGAGAGATCCATTCAAGAAGTGGATTATACATATAGCGTCCTCAATAAACTGAATAATGTCTTTTCTGCTTTGAAGGACGCCGAAACCGGACAGCGTGGCTATATCATCACCGGGAAAATAAAGTATCTGGAACCCTACTATAAGGAAACAGGAGGCATTGAACAGAGGCTGTCGGCTTTGCACGACATGACCAGGAACAACCCGGAGCAGCAGAAGCGGCTTGACGACATCGAGTCTGTCGTGAGGGAAAAAATAGCCGCGCTCAAAGAGACCATCGAGATACGCAGAGCAAAAGGCTTCCGGTTCGCCTCACGGATTGTGGATAGTGGTATCGGCGAGAAGCTTATGGAACAAATCCGTGGGAAGGTGGCCACAGCAACGCGATGAAGAGACGAGGTTGTTATATGAGCGGTTTGCAGCACGGAGGACCGCTGCCCGGCGCCTGATTGGGGCGGTCCTTGCTGGCGGAGCCCTGAGTATCGCCCTGTTACTTACGGCGTTTTTTTTCCTCAAAGGCGAAATCAGCATGCGCATAAAGGTCGAAGGAGAACTCTGCAGGCACCAGGAGGGCCTGGAGGATCTTGTACAGAGGCGCACCCGCGATATTGCAGAAACGAACTCTCGCCTCAAGACAGAAATCGCCATGCGTGAGCAGGCGGAGGAAGACCTGAAGAAATCTATGAAAGACCTTGCCCGTTCCAACAAAGAGCTTGATCAGTTTGCCTCTGTCGCCTCACACGATCTCCAATCACCATTACGGACAGTGTCAGGCTTTCTGGATCTCCTTGCACGAAATTACAACGAGGAACTTGATGAAAAAGCCCACATGTTCATTGAACGCGCAGTAAACGGAACGAAACGCATGAGTGTGCTGGTTCACGACCTGTACGTCTACTCACGTATCGGGACAAAGGAGAAACAATTCTCAACGTTTAATATGAGTATACTGCTCAATGGCGCCATCGACAACCTTAAAGAGATTGTCGATGAAAATAAAGCTACGATCAATAGCGACGAATTGCCTTACGTGGAAGGCGACGATACTCAGCTCATTCAGCTTTTTCAGAACCTTATCGGAAACGCGATCAAGTTCAGGAAAAAGGATGCACCTTTGAGCATTCGTATCTCCGCCGAGCGGAAACAGGATGAATGGGTCTTCGGTGTGCATGACAACGGCATTGGCATAGAGCCCCGCTTTTATGAACGTATATTCGTCATCTTCCAACGGTTGCACACCAGTGAGGACTATCCCGGTACCGGTTTGGGCCTTGCCCTTTGCAAAAAGATCGTGGAACGTCACGGGGGCCGCATATGGATCGAATCGAGGCCGGACGAAGGGTCATCATTTTATTTCACCATGCCGGTGCGAAAAACGGTATAAATCATAAAAAAGCTTGGGGTGACCCACTACAAACCTGACCACTCCCCATGTCTAAAGCCAGGGGGTTCTAGCGGCTGTACCGACAGGCTCTCCGGCAACAATACGAACGTTGTCGGCCTCGACTGTCGTTGATCCGCCTTTAACGGACGAGCAGCTCTGTCTCCGGTTTGTGGTGTTCTCTTGCTTGATACCGAAGCTGGTTGGATGAATTCGACCCTTTGCCGCTTCATGCTGCACCCCCAACACCGCCCGTTCCAGGAGCAGGTTTGCACCCGGCCAGGCTTTGGCAGCCTGACGCGTGTCGAGGACATCGTTAGAAACATACTTTGCAAGGAATGCGGAATAGAGATCACGCTGGGTGCTTACCCCGCAGTTGCAGGCATGCCATCTTTGGGACAATGATTTTTTGGCTACTGTTCCGCAATGGCATGTCTGGGAAAGCTTTGTGCTCCGGGTAGAAAACTCGGTTACTTTACCGCCAGCGTTTTCGGCTTTGTGGTGAAGCATCGACATAAACATCCCCGGAGCTCGTCGCGAAATACTTTTACCATAGAGTTTCTGAAATGCTTTGTACGACAGTTTCTCGGTTTTGATGTCGGTACCGAGAGTGAGGACTTTGTTCACGAGCTTGCCATGAGACCGTTTTCTGGTTTCAGCAAGGATCCTTTGAAGTTCGGCGAGCTTAGCTTTAAGAATACGGTATTGAACAGAAAAGACCCACTGTTTTTTACCTGTTTTGATGGTTTTGTCTCCGTTGTAGTTGCCCGGGTTGGTAGCACGAAGGCTTCTGGCCATTTTGCGCTGGACGGTCTTGATACGTTTAAACGGTATCTCGACTTCAGGGCAAAATTCGAGTAGTAACGCATCGGTATCACCAACGATGGCAACTGTCGAGCCAATGTCAAGGCCAACGGTTTCGGTGCCAATCTGGTTCTCACGCTTGATCTTGGCCGTGCCTTTAAGCACAAGTTGGGCAAACCAGCGGGGATTGCCGCGGATAGTTTTCTTGACCAGACGAACGTACTTGATGTCATGGCTAAGTGCATGAGCCTGAACACCAAACTTGTCTTTCTTGTCGAAGACACAGTTGAGACGAAGGCCAGTCCACTCCACATGGTCATCGCACCACCGAATACCAGATTTGTTGTTTTTACCTTCAAGGGACGACATCCAGACATGGCGTTTGAAACGTGGTTTGCCATGCTTCCCAAACTCGTAGTCAGCGACGGCGCTATATGCTCGAGATGCTATCTTCTGGGCGGTCAGGCTGTCAATATGCTCACTGATCCAGCAGGAATTGCGGAGGATACCGACGTAGTTATGAAGGTGGTATTCAGTATATTCAGCCTGGGTTCTGGCTGTCTTAAACATCTTGGTGCGAAGCTTGCTTTTCTTCTTCGTGATCGCCACGAGCCATTTTTCTGATCGCCGCATGGCAGTAAGACGCTTCATCGCTTCACCAAGGCAGGCATTGTACAGATAACGGCCAGCTTCGAGCCGGGCATCGAGCATTCGATTGTCCTTTGGAGTCACTACGAGTTGAAACTCGTGGATACAAGATGGGGTTTTAGGTTTATTCGGCATTGGTTGTTTGAATATACCACATAGATGTACATTTGTCTACTAATTGCCGGAAAACAAAGTTCCCGCATTCATCCCCATGGTTAAAACCAGGGGCTTTCTGCGGATAGTTTGGTAAAACAAAGATTGATTGCATAAAGGAGAACAATATGAGAAACATCTGGAATGAACAATCGAAATTCAGGAGGACTATTGCACTGCTCATGGCAATTACGGTAGTGGCAGCTATCATGATGATGGCCGGTGCACATATAACTACTAACGCTACTGCCAAAACCAAGGACGTTTCAAAAGAATCCATAGATCTGCTCAGCAAATTAAGTCAAGCATTTGCTGAGGTCGCAGACGTGGCGCGGCCAGCGGTAGTAAACATATCGACGACGTCAACGGTCACCATGAAAGACAATCCTTTCGGAAACACGTTCAATGACCCTTTTTTCCGTCGTTTTTTCGGTGATCGGTTCAACTTTCCTGGGCAGAATCGGGAACTCAAAAAATCGGCATTGGGTTCGGGCGTCATTGTCGCCGATAATGGCTATATCCTGACGAATAATCACGTAGTAAAAGGCGCGGATGAGATCAAAGTCACCCTCTACGACAAGCGTGAATTCAAAGGCACGGTTGTCGGCACGGATCCGCGTACAGACCTTGCCGTTGTTAAAATCGATGCCCGAGGTTTGCCAACACTGCGGCTCGGTGATTCAGATAAACTGAAAACGGGCGACCTCGTACTTGCCGTCGGCAATCCATTTGGCCTAAACCAGACAATTACCATGGGCATCGTGAGCGCAGTGGGTCGTTCGAATATCGGACTTGCCGACTATGAAGATTTTATCCAGACCGATGCCGCGATCAATCCTGGAAATTCAGGCGGCGCTCTGGTCAATGCTAGCGGTGAGCTTGTCGGTATCAATACCGCCATTTTTTCAACGAGCGGCGGTTACATGGGCATCGGCTTCGCTATTCCATCTAATATGGCAAAATCCGTCATGGACAGCATCATCAAGCACGGCAAGGTCATTCGGGGCTGGTTAGGCGTAAGCATTCAGGATCTCACGTCCGACCTTGCAAAGTCTTTCGGCATCAAAGAAACCGCCGGCGCATTAGTCGCAAGCGTTGAACAAGGTAGTCCGGCTGACAAAGCCGGCATGAAGCGGGGAGACCTTATCATAGAAATAAACGATAAAAAGATCAACGATTCAACGAGCCTGAGGAACCTGATTGCCTCCATAGCGCCCGGCACAAAAATCAATGTCTCGGTCATCAGGGACGGTAAAGAGCAGACGGTGACCGTGGAGCTCGGTGAGTATAAGGGAAATAAAATAATCAAATCAGAGTATGAAAACGTCTTGAAGGGTATATCAGTGCAAGAGCTTACCCCCGACCTTCGGAATAAGTTGAATCTTTCTGACAACGTGAATGGCGTTGTCGTGACAAATGTAAGCGGGGAAATGGGAGGACAGGTGTTGCTCCGGCCAAATGATGTTATTCAGGAAGTGAACCGTACCGCTATTCAAAATTTACAGGATTACAACAACGCGATTTCGAAGGTCGGGGAGAAGGACACCGTTCTCCTGCTCATATATAGGGATGGGGGGTCGGCCTACATAACAATTCAACCATAAACAAATAGCGAAAGGCCTTACACGTGATTCCACGGCCGGAAGGTAGACGATACGTCCACCCCGGCCGCGGAATCATCCTGAAATTACTGTATAATAAAAATTGCACTCCGCTTCATCCTCGAAAACAGCAAGAGCGGCATTACCTAACGGGTATATGCCGCTCTTTCGACAGGCCGCATCGAGGCTGCTTCTCCAATCAACAAATGCGGGAGCAGCTTTTCCCACAGCTACGATATCGGCCGAAGACAGAGTATACGGCCTGTGAAAGAATACTCTACCAAAACCGAAACCGGGGATGAGTTAGCGTCTGCAACTGCTCGTTTCACTGAAGTGTTTGTCCGATAGCCGCTATCCGTCCGCATCACTGACTTCTTAACTTATGCTTCTACCTATGTTCTTCTCTGTGCTCCCTTTCCCTTCTTGGACCGCGATTTTCTGGACGGTACATTCGTCGTCTATCATAGTGCGCTCTATCGTACTCGTATCGTCTGAACTCTTCGTTACGGTAATGTCGGATCTGGTCAATCCGGAACCTCAATAGAGCAGGTGGGAAATCTGGCCCCGTTGCAAGAAACCACGGGCCGTAATAATGTGGCCCTCGATACCAGCGCCCACCGTAAAAATAGAAGTAACCAGCCCCCGTATAAACGATGTCATAAGGTACTCCGCCTGCAACATACATTCCGAGTTCGGGTGAATAGACAAACTGAGGCGCTTCTTCAAGATCCAGATCTGGCGGAGGAGGTCCGACTTCACCAGGTTGAGGAGGCGCTGATGCTACAGTAGGGTGATATCCAGGCACCTGATTCCCGTAGGAATACATACACTGGACATATGCATTGTCATATCTGCGTTGGGCCTCTCTGGCAGACATCTGGCCTGATTGGGCACCTGCTGATGTTCCAACTAGAAGCCCGCTTACGCCGCCAATCAAAGCACCAGCACCTGCATGACCCGAAGTGGACCCAATGGCTGCTCCAAGGCCTGCTCCTACAGCGGTGCCTACCACGGCCCCTGCAGCCGTGTTTTGATTAGCCACCTGCTGAGGAGAAGTCCCGATTGACTGCTTTGCCCACTGCCTGCACGTATTGTCCTCTCCCTGGAACACATCAAATGGCTTGCCCGGAGCCGGCAGAACCTCTACACTGGGACCCGTTGGCATAGTAGCACACCCACCCACAACAAGAAGAACAAAAGATATCAAAATACTTCGTTTGAATGTCATCATATGCTTTAACTCCTTACTTGACAATGTTGAGGACCCCACTCACTAATTAGCTTTTCAAGACACCGTTCACGCTCAAACATCTGATGCTGCATAATACTTAGTAGTATTCTTTTTTAAGCTGTACCAATGTCGCTTGGAAAAGATAAAAGGTACGACTCTCTATTCTCCTTAAAAATATACCCGTTAAGAAGTCGTGATCGTATTTTGAGTGAACGACATTATGTGCGTTGTCACTTCTCCCCTGGCGGACCCGGCGTTGGAACAACCTTCATCCAGCCACTGGGACATTGTTTCACATATGGGTAATAGGCCTTTGAATCGGGGCAGAAATACCAGTAATTCTGTTGTTGCTCTACTGGCGCCTGTTGTTCATATACTGGAGCTTGCTGCTGGATAACAACGGGCGGCTGCGAGTAATAATAAGGATAGTATGGCGGTCCCCACCAGGGCCATATAGGTATCCCGATGCCTACGCCTACCCTCACACCCCCATATGCATAACCCGGCAAGATGCCAACAAGGAGGAGGACAATGACAGCCATGGAAATAAAAATGTATCTTTTCATCTTCAATTCCTCCACTTCTTATTATATCCAATTATTAGTCACCGGAAATTAAAAAAGGTTTAATGCAGTAATACTTTATACCGCGATAGCAAATAATGTCCGTCAGCCTAACTTTTATGTTAAGAAAATGGAGTGATATCATTTATTCCTCCGGAGAAGAATCAGAGGTCAGATAATGCGGTGATGAATAATTATCATGAGATTCTTAAGTTTTTGCTGCACACGTGTCTTTTTTGCGGAACTATCTCGCTCTCTTGGTATATTTTTTCTGCACAAGCCTTTTTAAAAATCTCTTGAGCCGTCGTTCCTAATGATACCTTGGAAAGTTGATCTAAGGCAAAGCCCTTTGGGTTCATCATAATTTTTTTTATATCAATAATTATTCTACGACAAATCATACTGTATCACGCCGGCCGTGTCGTGGATATTCGTTCCGCAACCGAAACATTGTGACTTCCTTCATCTGGCAAGGGGCTTAACGCCCACACACCGATTTTCTATCATCGCAAATGGAGATCTAAACCGGCTCGGGGGACGCTGTTCGTCTTGGCAAACATTCAGTTAGTTGATGCAGAAGGAAATACCAGAAAAATCTTAGCCACTAATATTCCTTCACGGTTGATGTGACCATTGTTCAATAATTCATCTTAATGCGGTTGTTGTTTCTTTTCTATGCAACTTGAAAAAAAATCGACTCAAATCCAGTTGCGTCTCAAATTTGCATTCTTGACGATATCCGTTATCTTGGAACTGCCAACCCTGTCGCTTCTAAGCGATATTTACCCCTTGCCTTGACATCTTTCCCCTTCGCGATATCATTATATTGGTATTTTTTTTTTGAGTGCTAAAGGGACAACATTGCTTTTTATGATATATTTTAAAGCGACAGGCAGAGGGAAGCTGCACGGAAAGGCCTCAATCGGAAAAATGAATGAACAATATGTCAGTCCTGAGAATATCTCGGGGATCGTTTAAACCCGAGGACTACGAGAGAATCAAGGCACGCCTCGATGAGTCTCAGCAAACGCTAGTGCCCGCGATCAAGGTATTGAGTGGCTGCATGCATTACTGGTCTGGCATCGATCGGACAACTAGCACAATGATCAACGTCAGCGTGTGGAAGTCGTTGTCAAATGCAAAACAAATGGAAACACTGCCCTCTATGCTTGCATTGGCAAGCGAGTTTGTTAAACTGGGTGTTGTCTTTGAGCGTCCGGTTGCCAACTATGAAACGCTTTGGCAGATTTAGGCGCGGTGCGTTAGTGCTGATGATGATTCATATGTGACACCATCAAACGTTTTAAAAAATAAGAGGGGCCAGTACGAACCCTATAGTAGACACCCTTCCAACTAATGGCGTTCTAAAGTTCTTCACCAATCTTGACGAATCCCTCATGGAGCGATTGCAGCGTGAGTTTGGAGGCGTGTGCTTCGTTAGGGCTTTTAATTTTGTCGGCCATGCAAGCATCGTAAACCCGCAGTTCAAAGGTGGCAAACCAACCATATTCATTTGCGGCAACGATGAAGCGGCGAAGAAAACTGTAAGCAGTATTCTCGACCAGTTTGGTTGGGAAACAGCAGACATGGGCAAGGTGGAGGCTGCACGCGCGATAGAGCCATTGTGCATGCTCTGGTGCATCCCTGGCTTACTCCGAAATGATTGGGTCCATGCTTTTAAACTGTTGACATAGGCCTGGGCAGAGCGCAGCTTTATAAAAAGACTGATCTGTCAAATGTTATCTGGCAGGTCGAACAAGGCACTGTGACCGCACCCACTCGCACGGCTATGTATAGGGGGTATCCGTATGAAGAAAAACAAAACGACAAGAAATTCCCATTGCAGCATTTGTGGAAAGAGACTGAGCGAGAAGACGGATGCAAGCACGATCTCTTGGAAACCTGGCTATGTAGACGACATGGGGATCTATTGCGATTCCTGCTATACCGCCAAGAAGCGCATTAAAGATCCAGGGAACGTCCACTCATAATGAGGATACAACAGTGAATCCGGAAGTGCAATCATCGACACCAACGTCATATTTGAAACTGAAAACCGATATGAAATATCGTACTGACCCGCAAGCATTTTTTTTTCAAGAAAATTATTGTTCCGAGACCGCTTCTGATTTGTTTTATTATTGAGACCTATTTGTGATTATGAAATGAATCAAGAAAATATGGATGGATTAGTGAATACTGGATTTAAGCGGATTTCTTACCGAAAGTAGCTGCTGTATGAGTGTTACGACGGAAATGAGCAAAACATTTCTCCCCCCTTCCGTCATTCGTCCCCTCTACGAGAGGGGGATGAACCTGGCCCCCTGTTCGTAGTCCTCCAGGACGGTTATTGCAATAAACGAGGAAATTACGAACTCTCGTTTCTATTTGCGGTTTTTTCTCCTGATAAAGCTGAACAGGCCTATCCCTGCCATCCCTGAACTGAGAAGGGTAATCGATGTAGGCTCCGGCACAGTGCACCTTCTGTGGTCGCCGTAGCTACCGAGGCTCCCCCCCTCCCAGGCATATGCCGAGCCTGTCAGTACCAACAAAAGCGCGCCGAGCATTAAACTATTTACTAAGTACTTTTTCATGGGAGTTTCTCCTTTCTGTATGTATTTTCGTCCAGCGTCATAAAGCCCATCTGCGAATAACTTTGCATCCCGAATTAGATACCACTCATATTCTTACCTAAGGGGGAAATTTCTCATCAGGCCCTGCCCTCTTTTCGCGGTTATCCAGAACTACTGCAATCAGTTATCAATTTTTCGAGGTTTGACTTAAATTGAATTCCTTATATTAGCCTTAGATTTATACATTTAAATTTTTTTTATATATATGTTATATCTGCAATTCTAATACCAGTATATTTAAGCTTCAAGAATCAAAGGGATAGCTTGTTAAATTTGTACTTTAACTGCCATAATCAATCATTTTGACTGGTTTATTATGAGTGATGGATTATTTTGAATCGTGATGTTTATGCGGGGTATCAAGAGATGGGGTAAAGTGAATGCCGAGATAATGCAGATTGCAAACCAACAGCAACTACTTCCTTGGCGTAACAAGGGAAACGAGTGAAGAATTTCTTTTGCGGCTGTTTTTACGGGCAGTACGTAAATCGAGAAATAAAATCCTCTTCTTCATCCCTGCCCGTAATCCGCCGGGACGGTTATCGGAAAAAACCGCGATACCGAATTTCTTGTTTCTATTTGCGGTTTTTTCTCTTGATAAAGCTGAACAGGCCTATCCCTGCCATCCCTGAACTGAGAAGGGCAATCGATGAAGGCTCTGGCACATTGCACCGCCTATGGTCTCCGTTATTCCAGTTGTTCCAGTCACCGGGACCATGGAAAAAGTCGTGGGCATATGCCGAACCTGTCAGCACCAACAAAAGCGCACCGAGCATTAGGCTCTTTACCAAATACTTTTTCATTGGAATCTCTCCTTTCTGTTTGTATTTTCTTCCAGCGTTATGAAGCTCATCTGCAAATAACCTACCATACTCCATTAGATGCCAGACATATTGTCGGTTAATGCTAATTTCTATAAAAATCCTGTTGTTACCGGTATCACAAGAACAATTGCAAAATCCAGCAATATTATTCGGTTTGAATTTAATTTACTTGTTTTTTAAAATTTATCACAGGGAATATATTAAGTCAAGTTCATAATTATAAAGTAATACAAATCAATGAACAGATGCTACTTTCCTCTATTTTTATATATATTATTTAACATCCAATTTTTTTTTGTCGTTTTCCTAATGCTCATAGTGAAAGTTTTTCATGCTATCACTGAATTGCCTTTATCTTTGCACCCATTCGCAACATTTCGCATATCCACGACCTGTTATGCGTGATGCATTATGAACTCATCTCGCGCTCGAGTCGATGGTTTTGTGGTGAGAATACGACGGCATGAGAATACGACTTGACATGAGAATACGACGGCATTGACATCGCCTGAGATCAGGAATATATTCGTAACAATCTGCGATAGCACTTATTCTAATTGTCAAACTCCACACTTTTCAGCGTGTTGAGCAGTTGTCTGCTCAATTACTTGGTGTCATTCATGCATTCCAAAAAGAAAGGACAGCAAATGAAATTCCTAGTTGAGCTTGACCATCCGAAGACAGGCCAGCCATATTCAGAAGAGACTGCTCGCACCTTCATCGAAGGTATTATTTTCCCGACACTCACCAGGGCCGAACAGCTTGTTCAACAAGGCCGTATCGTGGCAGGCGGGCCAGTAGCCGGGCGCATAGCGCTGCGTCTTATCGTGGATGTGGAGACAACCGCGCAGCTTGACCAGCTCGTTTCTAGCTTACCACTGTGGACGGTTGCTGAGACGCGAGTGACGCCGCTTATTGATTTCAGCGACCGTCGCGCTCACGTCCAGACGCTTCTTCAGCGAATGACGAAACCATGACGTTTAACGTAGAAAAAAGCCAGTTAGCGGTTATATGGGGAAATACGGGTAAGACCTGAGTCAAAAAATAGGATGTACATTCACAATGATTTAGTCAACGCTGCCTTCCATTTTTAATGGACAGAAGACAAACGTCTTGGCGATAACGACTTAAAAGGTATTTCCTTCGATTACTCATCACTCGAAGATCACTCGGTGAGTTGTTGCTGCCTGCTCAGTAGCGCCGGCAATCAAATACATAGCTCTTGAAAAATACCAGGCAGAACGGATGAACCGGCCTGCCTGGTACGTGGATGAGCGGTAAAACTAGGCGTTCACTAGGTTCGCCTCAACGCATTCCGCTTTGGTCTTGGACCAGCAGGGTCCAAGAATTTCTTCAAGATCAGCCTCCGGCGTTGCCGCGATCGGCTTGATGCCGAAATTTTTCACGAGTACATCGAGGATATTCGGAGTGATAAACGCGGGGAGCGACGGTCCGAGCCGGATGTCCTTGATTCCGAGATGGAGCAGTGAGAGCAGAATGGAAACAGCCTTTTGCTCGTACCAGGAGAGGACTAGGGAGAGAGGCAAATCATTCACGCTCACGTTAAATGCCTTGGATAAGGCAACCGCGATCTGGATTGCCGAATAGGCGTCGTTGCACTGGCCGATATCCAGCAACCGCGGAATGCCGCCAATGTCTCCCAGCTCTTTGTCAAAAAACCGGAACTTGCCGCAGGCAAGAGTCAAGACTACCGTGTCCTTGGGCGTTTTTTCCACGAATTCGGTATAGTAGTTCCTGCCCGGTTTTGCACCGTCGCAGCCGCCCACGAGAAAGAAGTGGCGGATATTTCCCGCCTTGACTGCCTCAACTACCTTGCCAGCCACGCCGAGTACAGCATTCCGTGCAAATCCTGCAAATACTTCCTTGCCCTCCATATCATTCAGGAATCCTGGAAGGACGAGAGCTCTGTCTATCGCAGGCGTAAAGTCGTCAGCAGCAAGGTGTTTCACATCGGGCCAGCCGACGAGCCCGCAGGTAAATATATTCGACCTGTACGATTCGTGCGGTTTCTGGATGCAGTTCGTGGTCATCACGATTGCTCCCGGGAAGTGGGCGAATTCCTTGTGCTGGTTCTGCCAGGCAGTACCGTAATGTCCGTAGAAGTGTGAATATTTCTTAAGGCCCGGATAACCATGTGCCGGAAGCATTTCGCCGTGGGTGTAGACGTTAATCCCTTTGCCCTCGGTCTGCTTAAGTATCGTTTCGAGGTCCTTAAGATCATGCCCGGACACCAGAAGGGCTTTGCCTTTTTTCACTCCCAAAGGGACCTTAGTCGGGATCGGGTGGCCATAGGCGCCAGTGTTGCCCGCATCAAGGGTTTCCATGGCTTTGAGATTGACCTCACCACACTTTAGGACAAGACGGATCCAGTCCTCGAGGCCTCGCTCTGCCCCAGTCATGGCAGCCAGGGCTTCACTCATGAACGCATAGACGGAATCATCGGTTTTCCCAAGGATCTGCGCATGGTCTGCATACGCGGCTACGCCCTTCAATCCGAAGAGTAGAATATCCTGAAGGGATTGAATGTCCGGGTTAACCGCAATATCGGGCACGCGCTCAATGACTTTTCTTCCTTGGTGCACGAGGCCCTCAATCGTTGTTTCCGGCCTGTATGACGCGCTCCCGTGGGAAAAATCCGTTTTGCCGCCAGCAGTCTTGACCTTGCCGGCAAGGATCTCGCGGAGTTCCACGGATTTATGAATGAGATTTTCGAACCGCCTGGGATCGAAATCGACATTAGTAAGCGTTGAAAAAAGCGCCTTCGTTAAAAATATATTTACGTCCTGGTCCACAACACCGACTTTTCTTCCCTGCACGGCATAGAGCGACAACCCTTTCAGAGTATAGATCAAGAGGTCCTGCAATGCAGAAACTTCCGGGTCCTTACCGCATACGCCGATCTTGGTGCAGCCCTTTCCATTGGCTGCTTGCTCGCATTGATAACAAAACATGGTGTATTCTCCTTTTAATATTAAAAAATGTGGATCGACATCATTAATGTGAGCCGAGTATACATGATTAATGGCAGATCACGTATGATGTGCGTCATAATAGTTGCGATTTTTGGAAACTATTTCATGCAATTATGGTCTCTCGAAATTTTACTATGAAGTCAAAAGGTATGTAATAGTTTGATTTTATGAGCAAATAATGATACCAATAAAGTATTTCTTTCCCGGTATTTATGCGTCGCGGCTAACATCCAAAAGTCATCACCTCTAATTAGATAGGGGCGTGCCCACTGAGAAGTAAGTGTGCATCGAGACAGACACAAGATAACGTTTAGAATCAACTGAAGCAGGGCGCACGCTCCATACATGAACTTGTTGAAGTTTTCATTCTCTGAAACACTTAATTTTCAACATGTATTCGTCAGCGATATATATCAAAAAAGCCAAAAAATATCTTGACAGCTGAAAGGATATTCCCTATATTTAATTCATGAACTCAATGAATCTCAATCTCATTACTCTACAGCGCGTCCGCAAAGCAGCATGGCTCCTAGTTGCCGTGGCTGAGGGGGGATTCTATTAACTTATTGCCTATACAATAGAATAGAAAACACCTGCAAGGCCGCGGAAAATATAATCCGTGGCCTTTTTTATTTTCGTCTGTTATGCCGAAAACGTTGTCTTCACTTTGCGAGCTTTGCCGTAATAGGCATTGTTTTTATTCCAGCCCCGCACTTATCGTAAGGAGTGTACCATGCATATCATGCCAAGAGATAAATACAGGCCCTACTCTCCAGTCCATCTGCCTGATCGCATCTGGCCGTCAAAAAGGATAACGACTGCGCCCGCATGGTGCAGCGTGGACCTGAGGGACGGGAACCAGGCGCTTGTTGTTCCGATGAGTGTCGAAGAAAAACTGAAGATGTTTCAGCTGCTCGTAGACATGGGATTCAAGGAGATTGAAGTCGGATTTCCCTCGGCGTCGCAGATCGAGTTCGACTTTGTCCGAACACTGATCGAAAAACGTCTCGTGCCTGATGACGTCACTCTCCAGGTGCTTACGCAGGCGCGGGAACACCTGATCAAGAGGACTGTTGAATCTCTGCGCAACGCACGCTGCGCAATCGTGCACATGTATAATTCGACTTCGGAACTCCAGCGCAGGGTCGTTTTTCACATGGGCAAGAAAGAGATCATCAAACTCGCTGTTACCGGCGCACAGCTGGTCAAAGAAGAGACCGCAAAGCTCACGAATACAAATTTTATTTTCGAATATTCGCCTGAGAGCTTCACCGGAACGGAGCTCGGTTTTGCTCTCGAGATCTGTGAAGCAGTAACTGATGTCTGGCAGCCGACGTTGGACGGGAAAATAATTCTGAACCTGCCGGCAACGGTTGAGATGTCAACGCCGAACGTTTATGCAGACCGGATCGAGTGGTTCAGCGGGCATCTGCGGAACCGAACATCTGTTGTGCTCAGTGTCCATGTCCATAACGACCGCGGCACTGGCGTGGCAGCGACGGAACTTGCGCTATTGGCAGGCGCAGAACGAGTCGAGGGCACGCTTTTCGGGAACGGCGAGCGCACCGGCAACGTTGACCTGGTTACACTGGCTATGAACCTGTGCTCCCAGGGTATCGATCCGAAACTGGACTTCCACGACATAGACCGTATCATCGCAACGTACGAACAGTGCACGAGGCTCCATGTTCACCCGCGGCATCCCTATGCCGGAGAGCTGGTGTATACGGCTTTTTCCGGGTCTCATCAGGATGCTATCAACAAAGGAATGAAAGCTCGTGATCATGAACGGTCAGGCTTTTGGGATGTGCCCTATTTGCCGATCGATCCGACGGACGTGGGACGGACTTTTGAGAATGTCATCCGGATTAACAGCCAGTCCGGCAAGGGCGGCGTTGCCTACGTCATGGAGAAGGAATACGGCTTTTCCCTGCCCCGGGAGATGCATCCTGAATTCAGCCGGATGATCCAGGCAATCTCGGAGCAAACCGGTAAAGAAGTCTTGCCAGATATCATTTGGGACGCTTTTGAACGAGAATATTTAAAAAAGAGTGTCCCGCTGTCTATCAAAACCTGCCGGATCGATGAGCAGCCTGCAGGACAAACCACCAATGTCCGCAGCGCCGAGATAAAGGCACTCATTGCAATAAACGGAAGGGAACGTGGCATAGCAGGAGCCGGCAATGGGCCAATTGACGCTTTCTGCAAAGCGCTCAGGACCGAGCTCAATATCGACTTTGACGTTACGGCTTACTACGAACACGCGTTGGAGCAAGGGTCTGACTCGCAGGCTGTCGCTTACATCCAAATTCGGGATAAGGACAATAACAATGTTTTCGGCTCAGGCGTGGACACAAATATCTCGATTGCATCGCTCAGGGCAATCATAAGCGCCTTGAACAGATTGCCGGCTTTAAAGATACCAGAAAGTTTCCAAGATCAATCCGGGGAATGTTCAAACGCGAGAGATCGAAGTGAGTAGCACTAGCCTGACTGGAGCGGGCAGGACCAGGATTATTACCGCACTCCTCACGCTATACATAGCCTGGAGCTCCACGTACCTTGCGATACGGATCTCGCTCGAAAGTTTCCCGCCGCTTTTCATTGCAGGGTCCCGGTACATGCTGGTCGGCGCCGGAATGTATCTTTACTTGCGCTCGCGGGGCGTGCCGTCACCAAGAAGGCCGCAATGGCTTGCCTCATTAACGGTCGGTGCCTTCCTGCTTCTAGGCGGGACAGGCGGGGTAGTGTATGCAGAGCAGTGGGTGGGGTCAGGCATTGCCGCGCTCGTGCTCGCGACCACGCCGCTCTGGACCGTGCTGTTCGCCGGCATATGGAAACAATGGCCTGCACGGCACGAGTGGATCGGCCTTATCCTCGGTCTTGCGGGAATTATCCTCCTGAACATCGAAGGCGACCTGCGCGCCCATCCCGCTGGCGCTGTCTTGCTTGTCCTGTCCGCGGCTTCGTGGTCGTTCGGGTCCGTTCTGAGCCTGCGTCTGCCCCTTCCTTCGGGCATGATGGCAAGTGCGGCGCAGATGTTCAGCGGAGGACTGCTGGTGCTCGTTGTCGGTTTTGCTTCAGGTGAGCGCGTCCCAACACACCCGTCCATGAGGGCGCTCGGTGCGATGGTGTATCTCGCTCTCTTCGGCTCGCTTCTGGGATACACCGCATATACTTATTTGCTGAAAAACGTCCGACCAGCGCTGGCAACCAGTTATGCCTATGTGAATCCGATCCTGGCGGTATTGCTCGGACTCTGGATCGCGGACGAGACCGTAACCGCATCTGGTGTCCTTGCGATGCTCACTATCCTTGCCGGGGTCATACTCGTTATAGCCGGGCAGCGGCGAATGAGAGAGACACCATAACCAATTTTAAGGTTCCTCTTAAGATTGGCCATGTCGCTTTCATCAGGTGGACATATTTCGAATACTTCAGCCTGTTCTAGCAAATGCATGGTTGAGGGAATTGAGGAACACTGGGTTTCGCAATTCACTCTTTTTTTTCTCTTGATTTCCGGGATGCTCACGAATATCGTAGCTCCATCTGCTTTGCTTTTACCATGCATGAGGATAAATTATATGGATAGCATATTTTCTGATCGAATTGCTGACGTACCCCGTTCATTCATCCGTGAAATACTCAAGGTCGCACTCGATCCTGCAGTCATATCATTTGCAGGCGGGCTCCCGAACAGACAGCTTTTCCCTACCGGGGAGCTTAAAGCAGCGACGAATAAGGTCTTCGAAATCCATGGGAACGATGTTTTTCAGTACAGCAATTCGGAAGGATATCTTAAGCTGAGAGAATATATTGCTGAGAGATATCGCCAAAAGAGAAAACTCGAGATCCCGGTCGAAGATATTCTAATCACCAGCGGATCTCAACAAGGTTTGGATCTTTTAGGGAAGATTTTCCTGAACAAAGGCGACAGTGTAGTCCTGGAAGAGCCTGGGTACCTGGGGGCGATCCAGGCATTTTCGATTTACAAGCCGAAGTTTCTCCCGATAACAGTTTCTGAACAAGGGATGGATACACAAAGACTGCGGCACGTCATGTCCTCGGAAAAACCAAAACTGATGTACACGGTCCCGAATTTCCAGAATCCGTCGGGCATCACTTATTCGGAAGAAAACAGGCTATCTATTTCGAAAATACTTCAAGGAACAAAGACTCTCTTGATCGAAGATGATCCCTATGGCGAGTTGCGATTTTCCGGAGAATGCAAACTATCTTTCAAGGAACTGCTGCCCGACAACACGATACTCTTAGGTTCTTTTTCAAAAATTATCGTGCCGGGGTTCCGGCTGGGATGGATCGCTGCCCCGAAATATGTCATGGATAACCTGATCATTGCGAAGCAGGCTTCCGATCTTCACACAAGCCATTTTACGCAAAGCATTATTTATCATTACTTGCGTGACAATAATATTGACGAGCATATAGAGAAAATACGGAATGCCTATGGCTGTCAATGCCAGGCAATGCTCAGCAGTATAGCGAAGCATTTCCCGTCGAACGTTAAGCATACGAAGCCCGATGGTGGAATGTTTCTTTGGGCCGAATTGCCACAGAACGCTACATCGCTCGACCTGTTTGATCTAGCGGTAAAAGACAAGGTCATATTTGTTCCGGGCGACCCCTTCTACGTCAACAAAACAAGAACAAGTACGATGCGGCTGAATTTTTCGTGTGTTGATGAGAAAACAATAGAGATTGGTATTCGCCGATTGGGGAATGCAATTCGAGAGGTATTACAAAAAGCAAGTTAGCAGGTAATGATCGCAGGGTGATGGGAACATTCCCCCCCCAATGCGGCAATAAAAAGCTCGGAGTGGAGATCAGAAGGACTGTCGACCGGAGTTACGAGGTGTGCGACGTTCTTAAACAAGCTTACTAGCGAGGAGAAACCATGAATTCCGCACTGGTGTTAGTAGATATACAGCAAGACTATTTTCCAGGGGGAAAGATGGAGGTAGTTGGAGCAGTCGAGGCAAGCCGAGCCGCAAAAAGGCTGTTAGAAATTTTCAGAAAAAAGAAATTGCCGGTTATCCATATTCAGCATATTTCTAAGCGCATCGACGCGACATTTTTTTTGCCTGACACGGTGGGAATAAACTTTCACGAAAACGTCACGCCATTGGCCAATGAAACCATTTTCAAAAAAAATTTCCCGAACAGTTTTCGGGATACGGGACTGCAGGAGCATCTTCTCTCGAGGGGGATCAAGGAACTGGTAATCTGCGGGATGATGTCGCATATGTGCATTGACGCGACCGTACGGGCAGCCTTCGACAAAGGGTATAAATGTATAATTGCCCACGATGCCTGTGCAGCAAGAAACCTGGTTTTTCAAGGTACCGATATTCCCGCGAGCCAAGTCCACGGGTCGTATATGGCCGCATTAAGCGCAGTTTTTGCGAAGGTATCAAGTGCGGACGAAACCATTAGGATGCTTGGCAAGATGTAATTGGGATCTCTTGCTGGGGCGGAGCATCGGGAAGAACCACGAATAAGACCTCGACCATTACGAGCACACTGCTCACTAAATCACAGGAATCGGATTCTACGTCCTGGCTATAAGCCTCTCGATTACCGCTGCTGTCAATCCTTATCGGGCGTAAGCCTGACACTACTTTCTAGGGCATTGCCGTTTCCGTCATCCCCATTATCGCAATTTCGCTATCGATCCACTACAAGGTAAAAATCGGAATACAGCTTAACTCCGAGGCCATCCTTTCCGATACTGCATGTCTACGCGCCTGTTTGTAGCTTTCAATTGTTCTGTTCATTACAACCGTCGATTACGAAATAACGCATATCGGACGAGATTGATTCCGCCGGAACTTCGTGGTCGCAGGTCTCTGTCACTAGGCAGGAAAGAAAGGGTTTGAAAAGGCAAAGACAAAAAGCCTTGCATGAACGTGTGAAGAAAATTGCCGTCCCCCAAGAACTACATTCCTCTACCTGAGCATTCCGAGCAGAGAACTCGCGGAGCAGTTCAGGCGTCCACTAGCAAATTTAGAATCAGCTAACAATCGGGATCGAACGGTCGATAGGAGTCTACCTTGCTCAGCCGCCGGCAGACTCCGAAACTGTGAGATGTCCCTTCAATAAGCGAGTGATCATTCTTTGATCAATATGTGGTTCCGTAGTCCATTTGGAACGTGCATGATGCATTATGTCATTTGAGCCCGAATTTTTCCATCCGGTAAATGAGTGTCGGCCTCGTGATGCCCAGGTATTCGGCGGCACGTGTCTGGTTACCTTTGTTCTTTTCGAGCGCCTTGACGATGAGGCTCTTTTCCAATTCCTCGAGCGCGATGCCTTCTTCCGGCAAGTTCAGTAGGATATTCTCTACGCTGTTTTTTTCTTTTTTGAGTTTCTCTGGCAGATCGGCGGGCGTTACGAGGCTTCCTCGCTTCAGCACCGATGCCCGCTCGATCACGCTCTCGAGTTCGCGCACGTTGCCGGGCCAGCCGTATGATTGGAGCACGGCCATGGCTTCCTGTTCGATGCCAACCGATGTATTCTTGTTGAATTTTTTGAGAAAATACTGTACGAGCAGCGGGACGTCTTCCCTGCGCTCGCGGAGAGGCGGCATTCTGAGGCCCACCACGTTTATGCGATCATACAGGTCTTCGCGGAATTTGCCATCCTTGATTGCCTGTTCGATGTCCCGGTTCGTCGAAGCAATGACCCGGACATCCACGGAAATGGATTTCGTGTCACCAAGCCGGTCGACGGTCCGTTCCTGCAGGACACGGAGTATTTTTGCCTGGAGATCGATACGAAGCTCCCCGATCTCATCCAGCAGAACTGTTCCTCCGTCGGCAAGTTCGAACTTGCCCTCCTTATCCCTGCTTGCGCCGGTAAAGGCCCCCTTAACATGGCCGAACAACTCGCTCTCAATCAGCGGTTCCGGGATGGCCGCGCAGTTGACCGCAACGAAGGGGCCCTCAGCGCGGGAGCTGTTGAAATGGATGCCCTTCGCGAGAAGTTCTTTCCCTGTCCCACGCTCACCGGTGATCAGTACTGTAGCATCGCTTGCCGCCACACGGCCGGCCGAGTCGAGTACTTCACGAAGTATATCACTGCTGCCGATGATGCTATCGAAACGGTAGCGGTCCGTGACTGCGGACCTGAGCTCGGTATTTTCCTTCTCGAGTCTGCGCATCCTGAGCGCCTTGTCGAGTGTAAGCCGCAGCTCATCGCGGTTGAACGGTTTAGTAATATAATCGAATGCCCCCCGCTTCATCGCATCGACGGCGCTCTCAATCGTACCATAAGCAGTTATCATGACCACTGGGACTTGAGCATCCAGCTCGCGAATCTTCACCAGGACCTCCATGCCGCCCATACCAGGCATGGTAATGTCTGAAATTACGGCGTCAAAGGTGTTTTTCTCAAAGAGGCGCAGGCCTTCTTCGCCGCTTGCTGCGGTCTGGACCCGGTATCCCGCTTCAGTCAGACTGAACTCCATGACCCGGCGCAGGCTGTCGTCATCATCTATGACAAGGATAAAAGATTTTTTCATGAATGATAATTTTGCCACAGAAATACGGGAAGAAACAAAAAATCGATCGTATAACACATAAATAAGCACTTATGAAAATCCTGCGAATTAATTAAAGTCTCAACTCGGTTTTTTGCTTTACGAGCGTATTATATTTCTCTCTTCTTTCCGCTTCTCAGTATCTCTGTGGCTGGTTTTATAGGGGAATCTTCACAGTAAACGTCGTTCCCCTGCCCGGCTCACTCGAGACATCTATCGTGCCGCGGTGGTTCTCGATGATTCGGTAGGTGATCGCGAGACCGAGGCCAGTACCATTTTTCTTCGTCGTGAAAAATGGGCTGAAGAGCTTTTTCCTGTTTTCCTCTGGTATACCGCTCCCAGTATCAGCGATCTTTACTTCCAGCATTTTATTCCGAAGACCGGTTTCCACGGTCAGCCGCCCTCCATGCGGCATTGCCTGGATGGCGTTCAGAACAATGTTCAGGAACGCCTGGTTGAGCAACCCGGCATCAAGATTCCTATTCCCGATGGAGGGATCGAGTTTTTTCTCGATCCCGACGCCCGATCTCCTGGCCTCCTGAGCTGTCAACGTCAGCACGGACTCAATCGTCTCGTTTACGTCGACTAGCTGAAGCTCGGGATGTTTAGGCCGGGCAAAACCGAGGTACTCCTGCACGATGGTGTTCAGCCGGTCCGTTTCCTTCAGAAGGATCTGGATGAACTCATACTTGGCCTCGTCCGGTGAATAGTCATCCTTCAGTATCTCGACGGCTCCCTTGATCGAGCCGAGCGGATTTCGGATCTCATGAGCCAGACCCGCCGACAGCTCGCCCAGCGCTGACAAACGATCGGCCCGTCTTAGATGTTCTTCGGTCTGGAACAACACATCGGTTTGTTCCTTAAGTTTCCGGTGTGATTCATCGAGCCGTTGTAGCGCTTCTTCATACCGCATGCGCTGGTTTCTCTCCATCTGGCTCAGCACGCCGGTAACTCCTCCGATCAGGAAAAATAGAAATAATTCGACGTAATTATAAACCTCCATGAATGGGTCATGCCAGTGCAGGAAAAGATGGGGAGAAAACAAAGCGGCTGATGTTATGGCTACGAGCACACCGCCTTTCAACCCATACCAGTAAGCACCGAGGATGATCGGTACGATGTAAAGATGACCGAGAAGACCGTGGAGTATGCCCGCTACCGCCCCGCCTGCGATGTAATGCATGAGCGAGATAATCACGAGGAGGCCCGCGAGCACATACACTCTGATGTTCTTGATTTGTTTAAATGCCGATATGCTCATACAGGAAATCAGAACGCCGAAACACGGCATGCACTCCGGACCCCTGACTCCGGCTCCGGGCTTTTATCTTCGCGCCTCGACAGTAAAGTTCCTGGACGAGGGTTTTCCAATACATCAAGCTCATTATTGAGGCGACAACTCTTTTCCTCAATGATCTTTCCCATCATCCTACTCTACTCTCCCATGCTTTTCAAGCGTTCGGCAGCTTTTTCGTTAGTTTGGGTGTCCTTTGTCCAGATGTGTACCGCATGGTCCATCGGCGATACGGCAACGATAGCCATCGCCGGCAAAAGCGGCCGCAGCGTGTCTCAAGCTGACCACTCCCCATGTCTAAAGCCAGGGGGTTCTAGCGGCTGTACCGACAGGCTCTCCGGCAACAATACGAACGTTGTCGGCCTCGACTGTCGTTGATCCGCCTTTAACGGACGAGCAGCTCTGTCTCCGGTTCGTGGTGTTCTCTTGCTTGATACCGAAGCTGGTCGGATGAATTCGACCCGTTGCCGCTTGTTGTTGCACTCTCGACACCGCCCGTTCCAGGAGCAGGTTTGCACCCGGCCAGGCTTTGGCAGCCTGACGCGTGTCGAGGACATCGTTAGAAACATACTTTGCAAGGAATGCGGAATAGAGATCACGCTGGGTGCTTACCCCGCAGTTGCAGGCATGCCATCTTTGGGACAATGATTTTTTGGCTACTGTTCCGCAATGGCATGTATGGGAAAGCTTTGTGCTCCGGGTAGAAAACTCGGTTACTTTACCGCCAGCGTTTTCGGCTTTGTGGTGAAGCATCGACATAAACATCCCCGGAGCTCGTCGCGAAATACTTTTACCATAGAGTTTCTGAAATGCTTTGTACGACAGTTTCTCGGTTTTGATGTCGGTACCGAGAGTGAGGACTTTGTTCACGAGCTTGCCATGAGACCGTTTTCTGGTTTCAGCAAGGATCCTTTGAAGTTCGGCGAAATTAGCTTTAAGAACACGGTATTGAACAGAAAAGACCCACTGTTTTTTACCTGTTTTGATGGTTTTGTCTCCGTTGTAGTTGCCCGGGTTGGTAGCACGAAGGCTTCTGGCCATTTTGCGCTGGACGGTCTTGATACGTTTAAACGGTATCTCGACTTCAGGGCAAAATTCGAGTAGTAACGCATCGGTATCACCAACGATGGCAACTGTCGACGGGCCAATATCAAGGCCGACAGTTTCGGTGCCAATCTGGTTCTCACGCTTGATCTTGGCCGTGCCTTTAAGCACAAGTTGGGCAAACCAGCGGGGATTGCCGCGGATAGTTTTCTTGACCAGACGAACGTACTTGACATCATGGCTAAGTGCATGAGCCTGAACACCAAACTTGTCTTTCTTGTCGAAGACACAGTTGAGACGAAGGCCGGTCCACTCCACATGGTCATCGCACCACCGAATACCAGATTTGTTGTTTTTACCTTCAAGGGACGACATCCAGCCATGGCGCTTGAAACGTGGTTTGCCATGCTTCCCAAACTCGTAGTCAGCGACGGCGCTATATGCTCGAGATGCTATCTTCTGGGCGGTCAGGCTGTCAATATGCTCACTGATCCAGCAGGAATTGCGGAGGATACCGACGTAGTTATGAAGGTGGTATTCAGTATATTCAGCCTGGGTTCTGGCTGTCTTAAACATCTTGGTGCGAAGCTTGCTTTTCTTCTTCGTGATCGCCACGAGCCATTTCTCTGATCGCCGCATGGCAGTAAGACGCTTCATCGCTTCACCAAGGCAGGCATTGTACAGATAACGGCCAGCTTCGGGCCGGGCATCGAGCATTCGATTGCCCTTTGGAGTCGCTACGAGTTGAAACTCGTGGATAAAAGATGGGGTTTTAGGTTTATTCGGCATTGGTTGTTTAAATATACCACATAGATGTACATTTGTCTACTAATTGCCGGAAAACAAGGTTCCCGCATTCATCCCCATGGTTAAAACCAGGGGCTTTCTGCGGATAGTTTGGTAAAGTTTGCTGCTTCATCGGCTTTTTCATCAGCGATGGTGATAACAATCCTATCGTGTATCGTATATGACCTGAACAAAGGAACTTCTTCCTTGATGCATATTATCACGTACACTATTCGAAATTACCCCACCGCGTCATGACTGTTGCCTTGGACAACAAATGCCGTGTCTTTACCTGGCATCGACATTGAATGTAGCAGTGACCGCCGGTTTTTCCGGCTGCGTCGCCGTCACGTCAATCTTCCAGCCACCTTCCATCGGGATATTGGCGGTGAATCCATATTCTTCGCCCTTCGCCTGGGCCATGGAATTATATTCCATGGGCGCCATACCGGGCATGGCCGGCATATAGTAACGTGCCATCACCATGGCGGAGCTCAAAGATTTTCC
Source organism: Nitrospirota bacterium (assembly GCA_963845065.1). Taxonomy (GTDB): domain Bacteria; phylum Nitrospirota; class UBA9217; order UBA9217; family UBA9217; genus JAJYKN01. The sequence continues at coordinate 258,660 of CAWJQQ010000009.1, read as the reverse complement.
CGACGAATCGGCCACTTTAACAGACATGTTGTTGTCACCCTTGATTAGTGGGTACCGTTCTGCTTTAAGCGTGATAGTCGTGCCAGCCGCCGTTTTTTGCGAGACATAGCCCTTTGAACAACCTACGATTAGCGACAACAACATTGCACCTGCCAGAACCACCAAAAAGTTCTTTTTCATCATTCCGATCCTCCTTCGATTTAATTACAATGAAAATCATTGCTGAAATACACAATGTCCGGTTTATTTTCTTTCACGCATCCTGCATTTTCTTTACAGTCCGCCGTTTACCGCCCTTCTCAGGTCTCTCTCTTTCCAAATCACGTAAATCGCGGGATAAATGATCAGCTCTAATATCGTCGATGTCACCACGCCGCCGATCATAGGTGCTGCGATCCGCTTCATAACGTCCGCGCCAGTCCCGTTTGAGAACATGATTGGCACGAGGCCCGCCAGGATCACCGACACCGTCATGATCTTGGGCCTGATTCTCTTAACCGCTCCCTCCATCACCGAGGCCTCAATGTCCTGGAGTGCATTGATTCTTCCTTCCTGGTGCCACCGGTTGTATGACAAATCGAGGTAGAGCAGCATCACAATGCCCGTCTCCGCGTCGAGGCCCGCCAGGGCAATGACGCCGACCCAAACCGCAGTACTCATGTGGTAGCCCAGGAGATAGAGGAACCAGACCGCGCCCACAAGCGAGAATGGGACTGCCAGCAGCACAATCGTGGTCTTGGTGAACGATTCCGTGTTGAGATAGATCAGCACGATAATGATTAAAAGCGTGAGCGGAATCACGTAAAAGAGTTTGGCTTTGACATTCTCCATGTACTCGTACTGCCCGCTCCACTGGATTGTATAGCCCGGAGGGATCTTCACCTTCTCGGCAATCTCCCTGCTGGCCCTCTGCACGTAGCCGCCATAATCGCTTCCTTCAATGCCAAGAGTCACTGCGGCGGTAAGCCTCCCTCCCTCACTCTGGATCATACCGGGGCCGCGCGTCACCTTGATGTCAGCAAGCTGGTCCAAAGGGATCTGGGCACCTTTCGCCGTCGGTATCAGCACTCGTTTAAGATTGTCGATATCGTTCCGGAGCTCCCGGCCGTATCGGATGTTCACGGGATACCGCTCCCTGCCCTCGACCGTCGTCGTCAGATTCATGCCACCGATGGCAGACTCAATCACTTCCTGCACATCCTCGATCGTGAGACCGTATCTGCTGATTTCGTCGCGGTTGATGTCGAAATCGAGAAAGTAGCCCGTATTGGCCCGTTCAGCGTAGACGCTGCGCGTACCCGGTACGGTGCGAAGAGTCTGTTCCAGATCCAGGCCAATGCGTTCGATTCCGTCGAGATGGGGGCCGTATATCTTCATGCCTAAAGGCGTCCGGATGCCCGTCGCAAGCATATCAATTCTGCCGATGATCGGCATGGTCCAGGTGTTTGCCACGCCGGGCATGGTAAGGGCAGAGTCTATGTCATCGCGAAGGTCTTCCCACTTCGTGTACTGCGGCCGCCACTGGCTCATGGGCTTTAAGGTTATATTCGTCTCGACCATCTCGAGCGGTGCAGGATCGGTCGGTGTCTCAGCCCGGCCTGCCTTGCCGAAGACGCGCGCCACCTCAGGGAACTCTTTGATGATGCGGTCCTCCGCCTGAAGCACCTCGCTCATCGTTGTGATGGAGGCGCCTGGCACGGATGATGGCATGAACAGCAGCGTGCCCTCGTACAACGGCGGCATGAACTCTGAACCCAGTTTGGTATAGGGAAAAACCGAGGCTAGAACAATAATGATCGCCGTGATAATAACGAACTTCCGGTACCGGAGAGCGAACCGCGCAACAGGATGATAAATTTTCGTGAGAACATGACTTATAGGGTTGTTGTCCTCATGCCTGATCTTTCCCCTGATGAAAAGCGTCATCAAGACCGGCGTCAGCGTGATCGCGAGAAAGCTCGCGAAGAGCATGGCAAAAGTCTTGGTGTACGCCAAAGGCTTAAACAGTCTGCCTGCCTGCTCCTCAAGGGTGAAGATCGGCAGAAAACCGACTGTTATCACCAGCAGCGAAAAGAAGAGAGACGGTCCGACCTCTTTCGCAGCGTTGATGATCACGTCGACGCGCGAGCCGTGGACCATCCCGCTCTTTTCCCACTCTTCAAGCTTTTTATGCGCGTTCTCAACCATAATGATAGAGGCGTCAACCATGGCGCCTATGGCTATGGCGATGCCGCCCAGGCTCATGATGTTCGAGCTGATCTTGAGATAATACATGCAGATGAAGGAGATCAGGATCGACACTGGCAAGGTCAGAATCACAACAAGAGCACTGGGAAAATGGAAGAGAAAAATGATGCAAACCACGCTTACGGCGATGCCAAGTTTTATTACTTCTTCGCGGAGAGTCTCTACAGAGCGGTGAATAAGCTCAGATCGGTCGTAGGTAGTTACAATCTTGACCCCTTCGGGCAGTGATGGCTGTAGCTCTTTGATTTTTGCTTTTACCCGTTCGATCACGTTGAGGACGTTCTCTCCGAAGCGGACGACGACAATGCCGCCTACGGTCTCGCCTTTCCCGTCCAGGTCAGAGCTACCACGCCGGATTTCCGGGCCGAGCTGGACCTCGCTAATGTCTCGGAGCAGGATGGGCGTTCCTTTCTCATTTGTGCCCACGGCTATCTTCTCGATGTCCGACTTGTCATGGATGTAGCCGCGGCCGCGGACCATGTACTCCCTTCCGGACCATTCCACGACCCTGCCTTCAACGTCGCGGTTACTCCGTCTGACGGCGTCTATTACCTTAGCGAGTGGAAGCTTATACGCCGCGAGCCGATTCGGATCCACGGCAATCTGGTACTGTTTCACGAAGCCACCTACGCTCGCCACCTCGGAAACTCCGGGCACTGACTCAATTGCATACTTGAGGGTCCAGTCTTGAAGCGATCGGAGCTGTGAAAGATCGTTTTTCCCACTTTCATCCTCCAGGGCATACTGGAACCCCCATCCCACGCCGGTGGCATCAGGACCGAGCTGCGGAGTCACACCCGCCGGCAGTTTGCTTTGAACACCCTGAAGATATTCGAGTACTCGGCTCCTTGCCCAGTAGATGTCAGTGCCGTCTTCGAAGATGACATAGACGAAGGACGTGCCGAGAAATGATTTACCGCGGACCACGCGAACTTTTGGCGCCGCGAGCAACGTCGAGACAATGGGATAGGTTATCTGGTCCTCTACCAAGTCCGGGCTCCTGCCTGTCCAATTGGTATACACGATCACCTGCACGTCTGAAAGGTCCGGGATGGCGTCGAGCGGGGTATGGTAGACCGCCCAGATCCCCCACACGGTGAGAAACCCTACAACGAGAAAAACGAGGAATTTATTGCGCGCTGAAATTTCTATGATTTTGGATAACATAAATTGCCTTAATATCGATTTCCGCTAGCCGATTACATCTTGTATGTAGTTCGTTGTCTTTTATTGTTTCCCCAACCTATTCGGCAATCACCAATCAAAAAAAATATTATTGCCCGGACCTCAACTGGCTCTCCGAATCGATCAGGAAATTGCCAGAAGTGACGACGCGCTCCCCTCTTTTAATACCTTTGAGGATCTCTACATAATCCTCGCCGCGCTGCCCAAGGGTCACGTTGCGCATCTCATACAAGCCGGGTTTTTTCTCGACGTACACGATCTGTCGCATACCCGAATCAATAACTGCCTCTCGCGGGATCGCCAGTTTTGAACCCGAGGAGACCATGATCTCGACATTCGCAAACATCTCGGGTTTCAACATGAGACCGGGATTTTTCATGGATAGCCGCACCTGTACCGTCCGGCTCACAGGGTCCAAGGATGGATAGATATAATTTACGGTTGCACGATAGCTCCGTCCTGAATAATACGGTAAGGTCACGAGTGCTGTCTGGCCTACTTTCACCAGGGGAACTTCATATTCATAAATATCAGCCATGATCCAGATCGTCGAAAGGTCGGCTATTTTATATAGGTTCATTCCTGGCGTAATATAACCTCCTTCGAGCACCATCTTTTCGAGTACGATCCCGTTGAGCGGCGCTTCGATGGTCATCTCGGTCTGGGGTTTTCCGGTTTTTCCAAGTTCAGCAATCTGCGCTTCTGTAATGTCCCAAAGCAGTAGCCGTCGCTTGGCAGATTCAAGAAGTTCGTTGCGGGAGGCTTCCACCTCCTGCATGTCACCCGTCCCATGTTGGCCGTAACTGGCGGACCGGAGCGCGATGAGGTATTCTTCCTGTGCTGTAACGAGGTCAGGACTGTAAAGCGACAGCAATGGTTGGCCTTTCACGACCTCCTTGCCAGTGTAGTCTACGTAGAGCTTCTTCACCCAGCCAGAGATCTTGGTGTTTACGAAGGCGAGACGTGTCTCGTCAGGCTCAATCTTACCCACTGTGCGGATCTGTTTATCCAGAGATCGGTAGTCAGCAACAGACGTGCGCACGCCGATAAGCTGGACCTTATCCGGACTGATCGTGATAGCGGGAGGGTTGGCCTGCTTCACACTTTCGGCACTCTGCTCCATGCCACCTGACGCCTGTCCGGTATGGCCAGCGTGCTCCTGGGCCGATACTGCAAGGCTCATAAAAACCAAAGCGCATGCGGCGCCAAATACGGCAAGAATAGATGATCTTTTCCCCGGTCGGCTGTATGCATGGCCGCCGTGTCGGTTAAGAAATATTCCGCAATACTTAATTTTCATGCTCTTCTCCCGTTATCTCGCCGAGCATGGACATGGTCTTATTCAGGTTCACAAGCTCTTCCTGCTCCATGAGTTGGTATTTCAAGAGTATGTTCTCGCTTTCGAGCAGAGACATAAAATCGGTTTTCCCTACTTGATAATTCGATGTAGCAGACTCTAGCGACAGCTTCGCCTCCGGAATGATCCCCGCTTCGTAGAGTTGGATGTGGTGCTCCGCCGTTTTCACCTGGGAATAGAGGCCGCGCACTTGGGCCAACGTCGCAAGCCTCTCGGCGTCGTACTCATAGCTCGCGGCGCTGAGGTCAGCAGAAGCAGCATTCACTCCCGTTGCAGTATTCCAAAAATAGAGTGGTATTTTGAACATGACAGTCGCCTGCCATACGTCAGGTTTTTCGCTGCCCCGGAAAAACCACCCGCCGGAAACAACCATGTCAGGTAGATATTCCCTGCGGCTCAGGGAAAGCTCTTCCCTGCTTTGCTCCACCATCTGTTGTTTCCCTTGCAGCATCGGGGAATGCTCCATCGCCATAGCGGCCATTTCGTCGACGGTAACGGCAGGCGTCTTCATAGGAAGTTCATCTGGCCTGCCGAGGGGCGCCAGCGGATTACGTCCTACGAGGCTGTTAATGACCGACGCCTCTGTTTCTTTTTTTTGTTCCTCTTCCGCAAGCCTGTCCATGATCGCAGAAACTTCAAGCTGTGCGCGAATAACATCCTGCTGTATTCCCTGGCCAGTCGCATAACGTGTCTCGGCAATTCGCTGAAAGTCTTTCAAGAGCTCCTTGGTCCGGTCCAGAATCTCCGTGGATTTAAAGGCAAGGAAATATTCATAGTACGCTGACCTGAGGTTGTTCAACACTTTAAGCTTTATTTCTCGGGCTCCTTCTTCTACCTGCTCCTCTTCTTTACCCGCAATGCGGCCCTTTGTCCCCAACTTGCCGGGAAACGGGATCTCTTGCGTAAAGACCATGCCCTGCATGCTCATATCTTGCACACCGACGGTCCACGGTCCCGGAGATCCTACATTCTGCACCATGTAACCGATTTTAGGGTCCGGCAGCGCCGAAGCCAGGGACTTCTTATCTTCAGCGGATTCTACCCTCTTTTTTATCATGAGGATTTCAGGATTATTGTTAAGTGCCTCCTGCTCCAGGTCTTTCAGCGTTACGATGGAATCATCGGCAAGTGAAACTGAAGGAACGAAGAGTACTACCATTATGAAAATGACCAGATTAATCCGCATTGCTAACCTCCGGCTCTTACTATCAGCAATTTTCAGGCCATCACATGAGAAAAACTTACTATGATAAATCAGACTGTTAGAGGCTAAAAAGTTAAACATGGTAATTGTTGTGAAGCACTTGCTATAGCTCATGTAGTATTTGATACAGGTAGCAGATGAAGTTAAAAGCGACTAAAAAAGCCGTTATTATGAATTTACATTCTAAAAACCGCGGTAACAGAGTAAAATGGTCTATGCAAATAACCAGAGGTAACAGATGCGATGGCAACAGAGTTTTAGTTATTCGAAGACAAAGTTAATTTGGGAGGATTACGGTTTGGGCCTGATACGCAAAAGAGATAAGAAGAAAGCTGTGCAGCCCGGGCAGGACCCGGGGGAGCAAGCGGTGCGTTTGAGCAAAACGCAGAGGAAAAAAGCAGCTCTGTCATTGCAGGACCTGGGTGAACAACTTGTGACGTTGTCGGGCGAGCAGCTCAATCGGATCGATCTGCCCGAAGACGTCCTGACTGCCGTGAAAGCAGCAAAGGCCATAAAAAAACACAACCCTCTTAGCCGGCAGATGCAGTATATAGGCACGTTGATGCGGAAATACGATTCAACACCTGTCAGGGAATTCCTCGATGCATTGGAGCGGGGCAAGTGACAAAGACCGAAGTTTAAGCAAGATGGATATCGACGGATGGCCTGCGGCTGTGAAAGTAGGGTTGCAACCTTGTCCTAGAAGGTATCACAGGTTGAATGATACTCCCTGATGCTGTTGAGGTTGCCATTCCTTGCAAGACAGGGGACAATATGGGATTTGAGCAATATTGATAGTGAAATCGCTCGCTGAGGATTCAGGAATCTTCTATATCCGAGACTTATAAGTCAAGAATTTGTACTTTTTTTTGTCGGCAATAGGAAGACATTATAATTGGCAGTCAAACGGGTTATTAATCGGAAGCGGGAAACGGCATTGAGTTACCTGGTCATGAATTGATTGATACTGCCAAAATCATTGTAGTAGTCATTACACCTTTGCGCATTCCTGCTTATAGATAGCATAGTGAGTGGGGCAGGTGCAAATGTATCCCTGCTTTGTACCGCAAGTATATTTATAGGGACATGAAACACCATTTGTATCCTTCGATGCTTTTATATAGAGCATATTTTTATCGAAACGCCTATCGACCTTGCACATGATAAGATTTCCACATTTCCCCGTGGTGAGGCAGGAAAAATCGTAACTACATTTGGTAGTCTTTTTTAATATTTCATCCGGCACGGTAAATTTCATCTATTTCACTCCTTATTATATTAACTTATTTACTTGAATTGATTACGAATGCTTATGCTATCATATTTTTATGGCGTCTAGATACCAATTAGTCACAAGTACTGGAAAAAGGTTTAGTCACAGAGCATGTTTCACCTGCTCTTCTTTTTTCCTCCATAATATAATAAATTTCTTTAATGTGCCACAAAATTATATTGAGATATGATTGTCCAAGTGATAGAAGCAAAAAACATACTGTCAAAATCTCAGATTTATGATTATGCCTTGAATGCCTATGTGGGATGTCAGCACAACTGCGTCTACTGCTATGCCAAGTTCATGAAGAGATTCACGGGACACCGTGAGCCGTGGGGAGATTTTGTCGATGTAAAGATAAATGCGCCTGAACTTTTAGCCAAGGAAGTGAAGAAAAGGAAAAAAGGCAGAGTCTGGATAAGCGGGGTGTGTGATGCTTATCAACCTTTGGAAAAGAAATACCAGCTCACCCGAAGGTGCCTTGAAATCCTCGTGGCAAATGAATGGTCATTTACGATTCAAACTAAATCCCCGCTGGTTTTGAGGGATATCGAGCTATTGAAAATAGCTACAGATTGCGAGGTTGGGTTCACCATCACCACAGCGGATGAGAAGATGAGGAAAATATTTGAGCCAGGTGCGCCGCCGATTGCCAAAAGAGTTGAGGCATTGGCTATTCTGCATTCAGCCTGGATAAGAACCTTTGTCATGATAGCCCCTTTGCTTCCTAGTGCAGAGGGACTTGTTGATATGCTTAAAGACAAGGTTGACAATGTTCTGATTGACAGACTAAATTATCACTACGCAGATTGGGTTTTCAAAAAGCATGGTATGCAATGGGCTATGGATGATGAGTTTTTCAACCAAAGGGGTGAGGAATTAAGGGCGGGATTTGAGAAAGTAGGAGTTACGTGTCAAAAGCTGTACTGACATTTGATTTGTGCTAATATCATCGCGAGTGAGGGACACCATGCAAACCATCTTAGGGGCAGGCGGTGTTATCGGGAAAGAATTGGCAAAGAGTCTTCCCGAATTCACGGATAAAGTTAGGCTGGTGGGTCGTAATCCCAAGAAGGTGAACCTGACCGATGGATTATTTTCGGCGGACCTGCTGAATGCCGAGCAAACCATGAAAGCTGTTCAGGGTTCTGAAATTGTTTACCTTACGGCAGGACTCCCATATAATGTCAAAACTTGGCAAAGCCAATGGCCCATTATCATGAAAAATGTCATTGATTCATGCAGGAGTCACAATGCCAAGCTGGTTTTCTTCGATAATGTCTATTCTTATGGACGTGTTAATGGATGGATGACAGAAGATACCCCTATGAAGCCATCAAGTAATAAGGGTGAAGTCAGAAAAAAGATTGCCTCTATGATACTGGACGAAGTAGACAGAGGGAATTTGAACGCCATAATTGCGCGATCAGCAGATTTCTATGGACCCAATACGCCACTCAGCTTTGTAAATGTCATGGTTTTTGACAATTTTAAAAAGGGGAAGAGGGCGCAGTGGCTAGTGAATGATAATGTGAAACATTCCCTGACTTATACTCCTGATGCTGGCAAAGCAACCGCCATCTTGGGTAATACCGAGAGCGCCTATAATCAGGTATGGCATTTGCCAACCGACAGGAATGTTTTAACAGGGAAGGAATTTATCGAAAAAACTGCTATAGAGTTTGAGCTTACACCCCGGTATATGGTTCTCCCTCGCTGGATGGTTCAACTAGTTGGACTTTTTAATGGGATTGTCCGAGAAAGCGTGGAGATGCTTTATCAGAATGATTCGGACTATTTATTTGACAGTAGTAAATTCGAGAAGGCATTCAACTTCAAGACAACATCATACACTCAAGGGATTCGGGAAACAGTGAAGTCGATGAAATGAATTACACACGTGCTAAAGCCCGTGTTTTCCGGTCTAGCAAAGGCGATTCAGCATCCGCTTCGCTCCAGGCAGCCTTCATCCCCAGTTTTAATAAACTGGGGTTTTCTCCGTCCTACACATCATAAGGTTTTACGACAGACCAAATGTCTTTAAATCCTTGGCCGGCTGTATCACCAGGCTTTACGTCCTTACAGAAAAAATAAAGCGGCATGCCCTTATAGGTCGTCTGCCTTTTGCCGCCGTCTGCCCGGACAACCATCCCGAAATCTCCGACTGACGGACCCTTAACATCAACTTTCTTTCGATAGAATAACGGTCAGTTGCCAACACAAGGCCCTTCGCAGGCGCTCTTTCCCGGTGAGTCTTTTCTAAAATTGTAGAGCGTCATTCCTTTGATGTCGGTGAGGTAGCTGCCGAGCCCTTCTTTGTGTACGACTTTGACTGCATGATGTTCGGCTAACGCAGTCCCCCGATCGAACAATTGCGACGATAATTTTTGCCAGCGCCGGTAATTTAATCAAAGTATTCAATTTTATAGTTGATCCTCCTTGTTCAATGAATATTTCTCATTTTCAAGGATAGCAAGTTCATTGTGCACGTCAGGAAGTCGCTGAAGCCGGGCAAGATAATAGTACCCAACACGGAAACTGTTACCAGACGCTGACGGAGACCTCGCGTTGAATCACGTGCTGAATGTGTCGCGTCTTTCTGCATGAGATATCAGAAAAAACAAATATACGTTCAGGAAAAGTCAGATTCGTTTGCATGATTAACAACGCAATTGCTCTATTTCTCATCTTTGCAAAAGCTCGCATCGCCATGTCCTCGCAAAAACAATCAGTTATCTTTTGGCATGCTATCTGCAATATACAATGCAAGACTGACAAAAGGGGGACAATAAAATGAATACCAAAATTTCAAAAAAAACAGCATACATCGGCGCAGGCGCAGGAATCGTTCTCTTCGCGATCTTCGGTCTTCTTCCCGGCAGCCTTCTGGGCGGCGCAGCCGGAATAAAATTAGCCGGAATGTTCTTCGGGCTTCCGCTGGACCCGGGAATCATATCACGCGCAATCGTGCTCGCGTCCATGCTGGTGGGCGTCATGGTGTCCGGAATCACGTTCGTAACTGCCACATCCACCATGGGCTGGCTCTTCGGCAGAGTGCTCGAGGGCGGGCACGCATCGGAAAAGACATCGATGGCCGGCACCAAATAACAAAATAGCTAAAATTATAAAAAAAATTGTACTATTAGGAGAAAAAATCATGAAGAACGAATCGGTAAAAACGGGCATGAAGATTGGCTCAGCGGTTGGCGGGCTAATATTCCTGGTGTTCGGGATCATGCCGGGATTCTATTTCGGAAGCTACGGGACGCTTATCATGATCCAGAGGCTGATGGGCGGCGCAGTGGAGCCCACGCTCTTTGTCAGGGCGGCGGTGGTGATGGGGATCGTGATCGGGATATCCTGCGCAGCTGCAGTCTGCCTCGTAGGCGGGGGGCTTCTCGGGACGATGGCTGGCTTGGTGGTGTCCACGTCCGCGACGGCCGGCGAGACGCAGGAGGTTTCGGTGAAGTCGTAAATGTAACGTACTGAGCGTCAGGCATGAAATAAACTTCTTGGCAATGCTTCGGGAAAATATCATAGGCGATGAGAAATCATCGCACTTTTTTTTTAGTTGACGTTTAGAATCACTCTTAAAGCAAGCGGTGCGGCCTACCTCCTGCTTATTCGCATTGGTTTTGCTCGGTTTGTAATAGAATTAGGAGCTGCTCCTATCAAAATAATCCTTCCATTTTTTCATGAGGAGTGTATAATCCGACCAAGTTTTTCCATCAGCCTGATCCGAGATCAATACGACATTAGTATGAGCGTGTTATCAGGACCTTTCTGGTGAATTCCACCAATGCAAGCCTGACCCTTGTTATGCGGTAGGCATGATCGCTTGGTCGCGTGAACTCTTGAAGAGTTCGATACGGCCCTGGATGATCAGCAAAAAAAGGATACCATGACTTCAAGAAGAACATTTATTAGCCAAATGCTTTTGCTCCTCATGTTCTCCAGTTACGCTGGCGAGATCCCTGCATTTGAGATCCCGGCATCTGACCAAAAGGATCGTATTCTTAAGCTTTACAATACCCACACAGGTGAAAGACTTCATGTTAAATACTGCTCCTGCGGTCTTTATGACAAGGACGCAATTGACGGAATCAACAAATTAATGCGATGTCATTATACTAATGAGATCAAGCCGATAGATGTAGAAGTTCTTGACCTTCTCTGCGACATAAAAGACCGGATAGAGAAAAATACCGAGATCCAAATCATATCCGGATACCGCTCTCCAGCCTATAACGACTACCTTTGGAGGGAGGGCCATGGTGTTGTAAAGAACAGCATGCATCTACAAGGACGTGCAATAGATTTTTATCTGCCCCATATTCACAACAGTAAGCTTTTTACACTTGCCCAGTCCTTTCGTGTGGGCGGCGTAGGACACTATCCTGATTTTGTCCACATAGACAACGGTCGCGTACGATACTGGTAAAGACCCGCTCAGTAACAGTCCCTTTCCCCGTGGATCTCCTGATTCTTATGACTGCATGCCGAAGAAGTGTTCAGTCTAGAGTTCGACGCTGGTTCTGACTCCATCCTCGTGACAGCTCTCAGCCGGTTAATCCAAACATCAAGGTTTGCGGTATACTCTTTATAGAGATGGAATACGAATCGTCATCTCGGCAGCATCATGCCTGAGCGCGACTTTTCGCGCAAAGTGAGCTGATTATGAACCGAATAATTATTATTTTGCTTAGCATTCTAATTCCTGTTGCAGCCTTCGCGGCCGTCATCAATGGCGGCACTATCCATTACAGCGTAACACAGGGAGACAGTCTTCCGCTGATTAGCTCAAAGGTCGGCGTAGAAACACGTGTCATTGCACAATTGAACCATCTTAAACAGGTTCAACGCCTGGTTCCCGGACAGGAGCTGCTTATTAACACCGAGAAAATCGTACCAAAGATGATGGATAACGGCATTATCATTGATGTCTCCGCCAAGATGCTCTACTTCTTTAAAAATGGCAACATTGAATTGTCCTTTCCGGTCGGCCTCGGCATGTCTGATTGGCGAGGTATTACAACGTGGCAAACACCCATCGGCAGTTTTACCATTGCGAGGAAGTCAAGAAACCCGGTATGGTACGTGCCGCAATCAATCCAGGATCAGATGCGCTTGGAGGGCAAGCCAGTATTAACCCAGGTCCCGTCAGGCCCGGATAATCCCCTTGGTACCTACATCCTGTACACTTCCTTTCCGGAAATCGCGATCCATGAAACGATATCACCTGGAAGTGTTTACCGGTTCTGGAGCCATGGCTGTATTCGCGTCCTGCCAGAGAACATTAAAAAGCTCTATGACGAAGTCGATGTGGGAACGCCGGGAGAAACCATTTACGAGCCAGTCAAGGCTGCGGTTACCGATGAAGGAAGGGTTTTACTCGAAGTCGATCCCGATATCTATGGGGTGATGCCGAACCTCTTGGGGGATGTCACCGACCGCCTTAACTCGCTGAATGTAGCCGCAGAAGTCTGTTGGGACGACGTAAAAAGAGTTGTACAGGAACACTCGGGAGTAGCGGAGGACATCACACTCCTGCCTCTCTGCGCCCTCAATCATTCACTTTCTTTCGGAGTAAGGTAAGGGGTTAAATGAAAGACAATAAACTCCCAGTTGCAAATCTAGAATTGTGATGACCTGTTGCGTTTTGTGTTGAAGTGATGTTAGTATCAAGCTGGGGGTTGTCTTCAACTTTAGACCTGCCTTAAAGCCCTTCGCTCATTCCCGAGGGGCAAAATTGCCAAGAAAGTCAATATACCAGTTAAGTTTTTAGCCAACTGTTCATTCTGAAGCTTCATTAGTTACGTTTTTTTGAAGCAAGAATGTTTCGATGAGAATTATTACAAAGCCTGAGTGAAGGTAGACAATTATGCATGTCTTAGCGATATACAACGTCAAGGAAAACAAACAGGAGCTGGCCGGAGTACTTGCAACTGTTCTTAATATTACAGTTTTTGAGGCGCATTCGCGTCTGCGCGCTCCCGGAAGCGGACCCCTTGTCGTAGGCGTGTTTGCGGAGGAGGTGCAAGCAAAGAAACTTGCTGGTGATCTTAAGGCCATGGGTTTCTCCGCAGTGGTTCTGAACAACGACGAGATTAAGGTAGAGGCGGACCAGTGGCTCGTAAGAAAATTTGATTTTGGCGAGAAAGATCTCATTGTCAAAACAAATGATGGCAGGAGCCTTACAATCGCCTATCGCGACATTAATCTCATTCTTCATGGCATCGGGATTTTAAGCAGCACTTCAATGGAAACAATTAGCAAGCGTACAATGAGCTTGGGCAATGCCGTTATTACGGGTGGCCTAAAAGTGACCAAGACGACAAAAATTACGCACGAGGTAACAAAAGAAGAGCGCGAGAGATTTTTGACACTCTATGGGGGGGACATCCCGACGCTTGCTTTCCATGAGACCGGGGTTGTCTATGAGTCTCTCGGGCCCGCGCGTGGGCTTTCCCGCTCAGTAAATTTCGTGAAGCTCGTGGCGGAATTGCGCCGCCTATGCAAAGGCGCCCAATATGATGAACGACTGCTGAGTAAGGCCGGTCAGACTGCGCTACTTGGTCCTTTGCTCAAACCTGATAAGTATGTGTTCGTCGCAACGGCGTTACTTGCAAAAGTGTTTCTAAAAAGGGACTGATGCGTCTGATTTAATTATCGCGAGAAATGCTCGCATTACTCAAAGGTTAATCATTCGGGCAGCGATTTCGACCGGCCTCGGACAGTATTTCGAATAAATATCAAACATCAAATACTATCAATAGCTGCATTTCGTACTCGTCGACGTTACATTTCTTTGAAACAAATCAAGTTTCATTCTGAATTTTTTGAACATCCAAATATACACCATCGAATTTCTTGATAAAAAAGCCACACTCCTATATAATTAACGCATATTTTCAGGGTACTGACACCACCTATGCACGAAGCATCAGCAGTTTCAACTAACGCGCTGACCACTCCCCATGTCTAAAGCCAGGGGGTTCTAGCGGCTGTACCGACAGGCTCTCCGGCAACAATACAAACGTTGTCGGCCTCGACTGTCGTTGATCCGCCGTTAACGGACGAGCAGCTCTGTCGCCGGTTCGTGGTGTTCTCTTGCTTGATACCGAAGCTGGTTGGATGAATTCGACCCTTTGCCGCTTCATGCTGCACCCCCAACACCGCCCGTTCCAGGAGCAGGTTTGCACCCGGCCAGGCTTTGGCAGCCTGACGCGTGTCGAGGACATCGTTAGAAACATACTTTGCAAGGAATGCGGAATAGAGATCACGCTGGGTGCTTACCCCGCAGTTGCAGGCATGCCATCTTTGGGACAATGATTTTTTGGCTACTGTTCCGCAATGGCATGTCTGGGAAAGCTTTGTGCTCCGGGTAGAAAACTCGGTTACTTTACCGCCAGCGTTTTCGGCTTTGTGGTGAAGCATCGACATAAACATCCCCGGAGCTCGTCGCGAAATACTTTTACCATAGAGTTTCTGAAATGCTTTGTACGACAGTTTCTCGGTTTTGATGTCGGTACCGAGAGTGAGGACTTTGTTCACGAGCTTGCCATGAGACCGTTTTCTGGTTTCAGCAAGGATTCTTTGAAGTTCGGCGAGCTTAGCTTTAAGAATACGGTATTGAGCAGAAAAGACCCACTGCTTTTTACCCGTTTTGATGGTTTTGTCTCCGTTGTAGTTGCCCGGGTTGGTAGCACGAAGGCTTCTGGCCATTGTGCGCTGGACGGTCTTGATACGTTTAAACGGTATCTCGACTTCGGGGCAGAATTCGAGTAGTAACGCATCGGTATCACCAACGATGGCAACTGTCGACGGGCCAATGTCAAGGCCAACGGTTTCGGTGCCAATCTGGTTCTCACGCTTGATCTTGGCCGTGCCTTTAAGCACAAGTTGGGCAAACCAGCGGGGATTGCCGCGGATAGTTTTCTTGACCAGACGAACGTACTTGATGTCATGGCTAAGTGCATGAGCCTGAACGCCAAACTTGTCTTTCTTGTCGAAGACACAGTTGAGACGAAGGCCGGTCCACTCCACATGGTCATCGCACCACCGAATACCAGATTTGTTGTTTTTACCTTCAAGGGACGACATCCAGCCATGGCGCTTGAAACGTGGTTTGCCATGCTTCCCAAACTCGTAGTCAGCGACGGCGCTATATGCTCGAGATGCTATCTTCTGGGCGGTCAGGCTGTCAATATGCTCACTGATCCAGCAGGAATTGCGGAGGATACCGACGTAGTTATGAAGGTGGTATTCAGTATATTCAGCCTGGGTTCTGGCTGTCTTAAACATCTTGGTGCGAAGCTTGCTTTTCTTCTTCGTGATCGCCACGAGCCATTTTTCTGATCGCCGCATGGCAGTAAGACGCTTCATCGCTTCACCAAGGCAGGCATTGTACAGATAACGGCCAGCTTCGAGCCGGGCATCGAGCATTCGATTGCCCTTTGGAGTCACTACGAGTTGAAACTCGTGGATACAAGATGGGCTTTTAGGTTTATTCGGCATTGGTTGTTTAAATATACCACATAGATGTACATTTGTCTACTAATTGCCGGAAAACAAAGTTCCCGCATTCATCCCCATGGTTAAAACCAGGGGCTTTCTGCGGATAGTTTGGTAACGACTATATTACTCAGGCCTAATTTTTTTTAAAAACTTATTTTGGATAAGAGTGGTATCACGATAGCGTCTTATTGCGCTGTACAATTTAGCTTTGAAGCAAAGACTTATGCGCCAAGTAACCAGCAAAGCATTTATTTGCTGATGGCTAAAGGAGGTAGGGCAATGAACCGTTTGATTGCCATAATATTGTTCACGGTTCTGCTCAGCGGGGTCATTACAGCCTGCAGTGGGGGGGGAACAGCACGAATAGTACGCCGACCAGTGCACCTGCAACGCCTACAGGAGTCCAAGCCACTGCCGGAAATTCGCAGGTGACCGTAAGTTGGACGGACTCCACCGACGCAACGTCGTATAATGTCTACTATTCGACGTCTGCCGCTGTATCTACAACAAATTACGCAGGTTTGGCTTCAACATCAACAGCAACGACTTCTGATCTTGTTTCACGACTTACTAACAGTATGATGTATTATTTCATCGTCACTGCCGTCAACGGCGCAGGCGAGAGCGCAGCGTCTAGTCCACCGGTATCAGCAGTGCCATCGGCAGTTGGAGAAGTGCCCGCGGCCCAGACAGCGCCTGTAATCTCAGCCTTTACTGCCTCTCCCTCAGTCATTACACCAGGACAATCCAGCCAATTGGCCTGGGTCGTGTTAAATGCTGGCAGTTTCACGTTGAATGGTATAACAACCACAGGCAGCGGTACGAACATCAGTCCTACAACCACAACCACCTACACCCTGGTGGCTACGAACAGCACCGGCAGCGCTGCATCATCGGTAACAGTCACGGTGGGCACTCTAGCATTGACCTATGGCAACATGAGTGGTGCGGATCTTGGTGCTGGGGCCAACTTGAATGGCGCCATTCCATTCCCTGCGAGCAATGCTTGGAACACCGATATTTCTTCCGCACCGGTGGATACCAATTCGAATGCTCTTATCAGCAGCATCGGTCTTGGGACGGGGCTCCATCCAGAATTCGGATCAGGGTTGTGGTCAGGCGCCCCAATCGGTATCCCCTACGTCATTGTTTCAGATAGCCAACCTATGGTGGCCATATTATTCACGTTATATGCGGATGAGAGCGATCCCGGTCCATATCCTGTGCCGATGAACGCACCTATCGAAGGCCAGCAGGCTGATGGCTCGGCCTTCGGTGGCGACCGCCATGTTCTAGTCATTGATCGTGATTCAAATATTTTGTATGAAATGGCCAACGCCTACCCACAGAGCGATGGGACCTGGACGGCCAGCTGCGGGGCAGTGTTTCATCTGGATTCAAACAATGTACGCCCCACCGCACAGCCGGGCTGGACCAGCACCGACGCAGCTGGTCTGCCGATCTTCCCGGGCCTTGTCCGTTATGAGGAAGCTGCAAGCGGAGTGATAAACCATGCCTTCCGTTTCACGGTTAACACGACCCGAGAAGCTTACGTGCCGCCAGCCACGCATTGGGCTTCCAGCAACACGAACCCGAATCTACCTCCCATGGGCATGCGCGTACGGCTGAAATCCACGTTTGTAATTCCGAGCGGATTCAGCACCGAGGTCAAGGCAATTCTGCAGGCACTAAAGACCTATGGCATGTTCGTAGCCGATAACGGCTCCAATTGGTTCATCACCGGCGCTCCAGATCCCCGATGGAATAACGATGAACTGGTTAGCGAGTTGGGCAGCGTGACAGGTTCTAACTTCGAAGTCGTGCAAATGGATGGGCTCGTGACTCCCTGATTTTGTTGAATTCATAATTTAAAAGCTTACCAGGTTCTTCTTGAAGCTGTTGTTTATTCCATCCCACAACCCAAGAGAAAGCTATTGGTTTGGGTTTCGAACAAGGCAGTTCCTATCCTGACAGTCTCCGACACTAGTCCCAAATTAGTTTGGTCATCGATTTCCACCTGCTCGGACAGTATTTCGAATATATCAAACATCAAGTACTATTTTCTTGGGACAGATAGATCCCCTAATATGAGTCGCTTAAATTCCATCATTCCGATGAGTCCTCGCCAAGGGGGATTAACTCTTCATGTAGCAAACCATAGTGCCATTCACAGATTAATTGTAACATTGCTTTTTGCGATATAGTTTTCCGTTAATAGTTACATCCTCTTCTGAGGAAGTGAAGTTGCAATTCTTTGAAATACTTGAAGTTTCAACTCATATTCTACGGCTTAATTCTCATAAAAACCTTTAAGAAACTAAATTGACCACTAAAGTTGAACAAGATCGTGACGATAAGATTTATAGTAGTCCTGGAAGAGTCCGGCTGACCAATAAATCTTTCGTCACTTTTGTAATCACCATGAGAACTGATCTGTGATTTTAATTTTATCAAGAAAACGCTATGGCACAACTGGAACCCTCATAGTAGTGCTAATTATCATATCTGCACTATCTCTTTTTAGCCAACGTTATATCTGAATAGCTTCAAACAACTGGCAGACGTCGATGTAGCGAAGAGGAAACTAGCATGGATACCGCCAACTTTCCGGATCTAAATGTGCAGTCTTTTAAGGATGCTCGTATACAAGTTTCTTTGGAGAGTCTATGATCCTTCAGATACTGAATCCGGAAAACTATTTTTTTAATGGCTACGCACTCCCCATGTTCATTGTCGGAACAGCCATTATTCTCCTTGGACTATTCATTCTCATCGGAGAGCACGGCTCACGCATTGGATCCTCTTTCCTTTTTATGTGCCTGAGTATCGGTTTTTATTACTTCGCCACTGGAGCAAACTTTGCAAGCCGCGGCGAAGGTATGTCACTACTCTGGATCAGGATCTCTCAACTGGGAGCTGACTTCATCCCCACCACCATACTTCTCTCGACCGTAGACCGTCTCAACCTGCGCCATCGGTATCGTTTCGCCGTCGCATCCAGCTTCGTTCTATCGACGTTAATTACGTTCGGAGCCTTTTTCACTGATCTGCACGTCAAGGGGAGCGCCCAGTTCTTCTGGGGCAGGAATGTTCAGTATGGACCTCTGGGTATTGTATTCATGACGTTTTTTTTCAGTATCATGGTTTTTGTCCTCCATCTTTACTGGCTGGAATACCGGCAAAGCTCAACAGTGCAACAGAAAAAAAGATTGAAAGGGCTGCTTATCGCCTTCAACGTCGGTTATCTGGGCGCAGTTGACTTTCTTCCGTGCTTAGGCCTTCACGTCTATCCATTCGGTTATCTCCCCGTAGGCTTCTTTATTCTAGTGAGCGCCTACATCATCATGCGATACCGTTTCACGGACATCACACCTGAGCTGGCCGCGGACCGAATTCTGGAGACCATGCAGAGTGCTGTGATCGTTATTGACCTCAAGGGCAAGATCAGGGTGACCAGCCAAGTAACCGAAGAGATGCTTGGTTATCAAAAGTCAGAACTCCTCGATAGGGATATAGGGTCAATTCTTCCCGCGCTGGCAGAATTCAACACCGCCGCTCTTTTGAGCGGGAAATCCTCTTCTCATGAGACGGCATGGCACAGCAGGAGCGGGCAACGATTCAACGTCATCGTCTCCGTATCCACGATCACAAATTCATTGGACAATTCGCCGGTTGGGATCGTTTATGCGGCATATGACATCACCCAGCGCAGGCAGGTCGAGGAAGCCCTCCAGGTATCTGAAGCAAAATTTCGGCTGTTAGTGGATAACGCATACGAAGGCATTCTAGTCGCCAGGGAGGGAATGCTGTTATATGTGAACCCCCAAATGATCCACTTGAGCGGCTACACCTATGAGGAGTTGACAGCAAGACCGTTCGTGGAATTTGTTGACCCCGATGACCGGCCACTAGTCCTTGAACACCACATTAAAAGAATGAAGGGAGAAATAGATCCCGAGGAGGTCTATAGTTTTCGGATTGTTCGAAAGGATGGAGCCATTCGATGGCTGGAAACAAAAGGCGCAATAATCACCTGGGATAACAAGCCTGCCAACTTGAATCTTGTCAGTGATATTACCGAGCGCAAACAGGCAGTGGAGGCGCTGCGGCAAAGCAAGGAAACATTACAGAGGATCATGGACAGTTCCTCTGCGGTCATTTCTGCGAAGGACCTCGAAGGGAAATATATTTTCATCAACGCACTATATGAAAAGCTATTTCATGTTTCGAATTCCGAAATCCTTGGTAAAACGGACTATGACATTTTCCCCCGGATAGTGGCTGACGCATTTCGTGATGTCGACCTTCAGACAATAAAGGCCGGCATGCCGATTGAAGCCGAAGAGGCCGTGCCTCAGGATGATGGCATGCACTATTACATTTCCCTCAAATTTCCCCTATACGACAGCAATAAAAAACCTTACGCCGTGTGCGGGATGTCCACCGACATCACTGAACGGAAAAAGCTGGGGGAACAGTCTATGAAGTCTCAAAAGCTTGAATCCATCGGCACGCTGGCCGGTGGCATCGCCCATGACTTTAACAACCTTCTTCAGGGCGTGTTCGGCTATATCTCCCTGGCGAAAATAACGGCGAATAACAAGGAAAAAAGCGCAGCAGCCCTAGAGCAAGCCGAGAAAGCCCTTCATCAGACGGTTAATCTAACGACTCAGCTTTTGACCTTTTCCAAGGGTGGCAAGCCGTTCAAGAAAAAGATCGACCTCGGGCCGATCATCGAGAACTCAGCAAACTTTATGTTGAGCGGCTCCCGTTCCGATCTCCGCCTGAACATTGCGGCAGACCTGTGGCAGGTTGAAGCTGATGAAGGACAGATCGGCCAAGTGGTCCAGAATATCGTGCTGAACGCGGATCAGGCCATGCCGGTCGGCGGCACTGTCAGAGTCACGGCAGCGAACATGGCAAAGGGCGACGCATCGCTGCGGCCTGGACTTGCAAAGGGGGACTATATTGTGATAGCGATCCATGATACCGGCGTCGGTATTCCGGAACAGTATCTGAGCAAGATCTTTGACCCCTATTTCACGACAAAGGAAAAGGGCAGCGGGCTGGGGCTGGCAACATCCTACACGATCGTAAAAAATCACGGTGGTATCATCGATGTTATGATCAAATACGGCGAAGGAACCACGTTTATGATTTATCTGCCCGCGATCGTTGGACAGGTCCGGTTAGAATCAGAGGAAAAGAAGCAAGAGCTTTCGCCATCGGGCAAAGCGAGGGTCCTCGTGATGGACGATGAGGAGGTCATCAGGAATCTCAGCAGCGAGCTGCTTGGTGTGCTGGGCCATGAGGTTGAGGTTGCAAAACACGGCGAGGAAGTCCTTGAAAAGTATCGAGGAGCGATTGGAGCGGGACGTCCATTTGACATCGTTATCCTGGACATCACTATACGGGGTGGGATGGGTGGCGTAGAAACGGTTCAGCAGTTACTCAAAATGGATTCCAACGTTAAGGCGGTCGTGTCGAGTGGATACTCCGATGATATGACAATAGCGAATTATATGTCGCAGGGATTCAAGGCGTGTTTGAAGAAACCCTATGATGTTGTCGCCCTTAGAAAAGTGCTAAGCAAGATGGTCAATGTGTAAGGTACTCTGTCTGATGGCCAATGGTTTAGGATGCATATAATGCGCGTTCTGCGCTGGCATCAGTTTCTAGTTGCTGAGAGAAAGAATTGCAATCATTAAGTTATAAGCAGTAGTTCACGCAGTTTTTTAACGCATACCGGTGCATGACTGTATATGTTGTAAACTGAAACGATGAATGTCAAAACCGCAGGCCGCCGCAACGAAAATATGACTGTAACGACTGGAATGATAAAGAATATGGTTGTACCATGGCTTTTCCAAGACTTAATGGCCGGGAAAAAGACCGGAACAGCTATATTCGGATTTGGCACAGCAGTAAAAAAAGTATATGTATCTGCGGGGGAAATCGTTTTCGCAGCGTCTAACGTTGCAGACGACCGGTTGGGTGAATGTATGATCCGTATCGGCGCCATAACGCACGAGCAAAGAGATCTATCTCTAAAGGCGGCTTTGGCGGCCGGCAAAAAACTTGGAGCGGTATTAATAGAAAGAGAAATCATAACGTCTCGGCAGCTGGTGACGGCGATAAGCCATCAGATCAAACAAATTACAATAAGCGTTTTCAGCTGGTATGGTGGGTGCTTTATTTTTGATGAAGGCAAACTTCCCGACATTATCTCGATTAAGATTGGCACCGTCAATTTGATTGTAGATGGTATACGAAAAGTCGAGTGGGAGATGGCGCGGCGGTCATTCCCTGCTATTAAAACAGTGCTTCGTCAAATCGACAATACCTCGTCATTATTTCATGATGTAAAGCTGGACCCGGATCAACATGCCGTGTTATCGCTTGTAGATGGGAAAAAGAACATTGCAGATATTTGCTTATTATCTGGATTGGGTGACTACAATGCTCTTAAAGCTTTGTATGTTCTCTGCGCGCTCCGCATAGTTGAGTGAACTGACCCCCTCTGTGTAAAATCAATCCACTTCCCTCAAAGAATAATTATGCTGTTTAATCCACCTAATCTCAATAAGCCGATAATCTTGTCCGTCCCTCCAGGCTCGTGGAACTGGTACATTCTACGGTTCAGAAAATTGTTGAAATAGGAAGTCCAACAATAGGCTGGTAGTGCCGGCAACAAGAATATCAAGCAAAGCAGAAAGGGGAAATGACAGACACTTGGTTACTGATATCACCCATTTTCTGAATGAAAAGGGAGAAATGATAACTGAACTACCACAAGCTCGGAAGTTGGGGGGATACATTCCGGCAATCATTGTCGTGGCATCATATCCTGAAGCAGAATATCCAGCAGAATATCGGGTATCTTGCAGACGGAGACCAAACCGGAAGCCGTGTTTGGAAGAAATCGTTGGTTATGCACACCCGGAGATGGATGAAATTGTTTAGAAGTGCCCAATGCGAAGACCGGGGAGCAATCAGAAATTGGCAGAGAACAATTTGGGATATGAGTGATGATGGTGGTATCCACTACTTATTCAAGTCCACGGCTTATTGGAATCCCTGACTGTATAATCACCGTCTACGAAATAACTTATCAAAATTACCCTAAAGTTTTAACCAGAGTTGCCGATAAGAGAATTGGACGAGTTTATGCAGTTGGAGAATAGATAAAAAAACATGGCAACCTCTATTACAGGTGTGAATTCGTCTATACAGGCTATGCAAGTTACTGTAATACAGCCTAAGATTGCTCAAGCAGATTCACAAACCGCAGAAACTACGACATTGAATACGTCTGCACAAGCCTCAGGAATTCAATCCACACTTGGTCAGCCTGCTTCTCAAATCACAAAAACTATGAAAGCTCAACAAAATCAGCAGAAAGCAGACACCGTTCAAATTTCAGGAGCGGCGAAAGCAAGGATGTTAAGCGACAAGGGAAACCCAATATCTGTGATTGCAGTCATCATGAATTTGGATACCCAAACGGTAGAAGCGTATCTTGGGGCAGTAACCGTAACAACGCAAGCCGCACAGACGGCACTTCAAAATAGTCAATCAAAATCACAGCAGCCTTCCAGCCCAGAGGAAGCAGCTTCTGGGAACGATTCGGAAAAACAAAAGGTCAAGATTCACACTCAGTCTGGTTAGAAGGAGGTTCATAATTGCTTCAGCAAAAGTTGCCCATAAGATAGCGAGGAATAGTAAGCTTCCTAAAAAATGGGGGGAATAATCATGGCAGATACCAATGCAATTTCGAGTGTTATTTCTGGTGTACCAGCTGTTCGGCCTCAGCAAATAGCTTCCCATAAACAAGTTTATAAGAAAGCAGCCCCACAGCCAAAAAATGATACTGTAACCATATCAGCTCAGGGCAAGCAAGCAGCACAGAAGTCTCTGGCTGCTAAGAAGTAGATGACATAAGAAAATGGGATTTATTCGTTGAGCACATCAATGTTTTGGTGTGCTCATTTTATTTGAATGCTATTGGCAGCCCTAAAACTGCTTGGATATCGGAACGCTTAGATCGTTCCCAGCACAAAGTAATCCCACTTTTCCTATGCTGCGTTCTACTTATAATCGTGAAGCAGATAGACAATCGAAAAGGCAGACTAAATTTTTTTTGGTTATGAATTGATGAACTTTGTATTTGTATTCAAAGGGTTATTTATAGAAGAGCTTTGCCTGTAAAAGCATAAAATGGTAAATTATTGTCAATCTTATCTAAAATAGGATTTAACTTGGACAGCATTTTTATGCTATGGGGAGCAGATCTCAAACCGCTAGCATTCCAGAATATGATAAAAGCGGCTATTAGCAGGCTAGCAAACGGCTTCTGTCGGAAACCGTAGACGCTCGCGTGTTGGACTACATATAGAGCTGCCCCGGAGCCTGTTTTCAAGAGAAATTGCGTTTTCTTTATAAATCAACAACTTATCTTGTCTAAAATAGGCATTTAAAGATTATATTGGACAGCGATGAAGTATTGTGAATTTTATTGGATTACATTTAAATCTGTCTTGGCTTATCAGTCATTTGTAGCTGCTCGAGTTCCCAAAGGGCACACCCATCCTTTTGCCCAACATGTCGTGCGATATAGACATGAGTCCTTAGAATGATTATTATGGTAATATCGAGGGACAGGAGCAGGCCATGGAGCATGCATGAGCACTGAACAGATAAAGGATAACTTCCCAGACGCCGGCGATTTTTTCCAGACGATCTTCGAAAATAGCCCGCAACCCATGTATGTCTATGACCTGGAGACCTTTAAGTTCCTAGCGGTCAACAACGCTACGGTGGAGCATTACGGGTATACACGCGAAGAACTTCTTTCCATGAATATAAAGGAGATCAGACCTTCCGAGGAAGTGTCGCGCCTTGTCAATATGGTCTCGCAGCTCGGCCTGGGGGTACAGCACTTAGGCTCCTGGAAGCACCGCAGGAAGGACGGTTCTCTCATGGATGTGGAGATCTCATCCCATGGTGTCCGCTTTGGTGGAAGGAATGCGCGCTTTGTGATCGTCCAGGATGTCACCGAGCGTAAACGCGCGGTCGAGGCTCTCCGTAAGTCTGAGGAGAAATACCGAGACCTTTTTGAGAATGCCAACGATGCGATCTTCATCGTCAGTTCTGACCTCCGCTTTCTAGATGTAAATAAGAAGGCAATGGATATTTTGGGATTTGCCAAGGAAGAACTGCTGGCCATGAAGATCACCGACATTATTCCCTCCGAACAGCTACCACGGTCAGAGACCGAGTTTAAAAAGCTGAGGGACCGCGGTGCCTATGAGACCTTCATCGGCAAGGTCAAGACCAAGGACGGCCGACTGCGCGATGTGGAGGTCAGTTCATCAGCGATTGTTGAAGACGGAACAATCATCGGTTCGCGTGACATTCTGAGGGATATTACGGACCGTAAGAGCATGGAAGAGGAGTTTCTCAGGGCGCAGAAACTCGAATCCATCGGCACCCTTGCAGGCGGGATCGCCCATGATTTTAACAACCTGCTACAGGCGTTTTTTGGATATATCTCCATGGCCAAAATGACCATTGACCAGAAGGAAAAATCGCTCGCTATGCTCGAGCAAGCCGAGAAAGCCCTTCATCAGTCGGTCAATCTCACGAACCAGCTCCTGACCTTTTCCAAGGGGGGCAAGCCGGTCAAGAAACTGATCGACCTCCGACCGGTCATCGAGAACGCTACAAGGTTTACGTTGAGTGGCTCCCGCTCCGATCTCCATCTGAACATCCTGCAAGACCTGTGGCAGGCGGAGGTGGATGCAGGCCAGCTGGAACAGGTTATCCAGAACATCGTGCTGAATGCAGACCAGGCCATGCCAGTCGGCGGCACGGTCAGAGTAGCCGGAGCGAATGTGGCTGAGGGGGATGCATCGCTGCCCCTTGGGCTCGCAAAGGGAAACTACGTCGTAGTAACGATCCAGGACACCGGTGTCGGCATCCCCGAACAATATCTAATTAAAATTTTTGAGCCCTATTTCACGACAAAGGAAAAAGGAAGCGGTCTGGGCCTGGCAACCTCCTACTCGATCGTCAGGAACCACGGCGGCATGATTGATGTCAAGACGAAATCAGGCGTAGGAACCACGTTCATTATCTATCTTCCTGCAATTGCAGAAGCGGCCCGAGTAGGATCTACGGTCGGCCCTACAAAGAGTTCCCTGTCGCAAACAGCTAGGATCCTGGTGATGGATGATGAGGAGATTATCAGGAATATGAGCAGCGAACTGATTTGTGCGCTGGGGCACGACGTGGAAGTGGCAAAACACGGGCAGGAAGCGCTGGAAAAGTATCAGGAAGCAATTGCCGCAGGAAAGCCCTTCGATATCGTCATTCTGGACCTGACGGTTCGGGGTGGCATGGGAGGATCGGAAACAATACAAAAGCTTCTCGAGATCGATCCTATGGTGAAGGCGATCGTTTCGAGCGGATATTCCGATGATGCCGCCACGTCGAATTACGAAAAGCAGGGATTCAAAGCCTTTTTGAAGAAACCTTATAATGTTATTACTCTCAGAGAAGTTTTGGATAAAATACTTAGTTTATAATATTTTAATCTGTATTTTAGTGCTCATTAGTCTGGCGAGAGCCACTTAAGTTACAACTACAACTGTAATTCTGCATCTCCAAATTATCAGTCGCCGTTGCAAAATTGTAGGTGAACCTCGCAGCGATCTTTATTTGATTGACGTAAAAAATATCGATTGGACGTTGTACTGCATGCCTTTCTGTATCATCTGGACTTTGCGGTCATTTGCTCGCTCGTCCGGCGCTCATGCCTCATATCCAGAATTTTTTCATCGGCTCGCGGTTTGCTCCGCGCTTCTCTCAGACTCCAGATCGCGATGGAGCCCTTGCGCTAACCCTTCACCTCCATCGGCTGGGTAGAGGATTTGTACCTCCAAGCTGTCTAACATGCTCGGCTCACAAAAAACCCGCAGACCGAAGTCTGCGGGTTTAACACTATCATAATCGCTTAGACAGATGTTACGCTGCCGCTTTCAATCCTTGCTCTATCATTGCGTGCACTTGCCCAAGGGTAGGCACTTTTTCTCCCGCGTGTTTCCGCCCCATATGCTCAGTCACCGATTCTTCATTCATCAATGACTTTAGGTTCTTAACGGCTTCATCTCTTGTATTGCCCTGGACCGTCATCACTTCGCCACAGCTGCAGGTCATGCTGTACGTCATTGCTTTCACCTCCTTTGCTATCGCCTTTCTCGTTGCAATTCTACTTTAACTTTAATCACTGCACGGGTAGATGTCAAGAAGCCGGTAGCTGAACATACTTCGTTAAAAGGTATTACAAAAGCTGTGGCACCAAAGCGGCTCGTCTTGCGCTCTAAGCTACAAAATTAAGAGAGACATTTCGATACCTGGCCCTGGAACAATGTGCCCTAGGACTGACCGCTCTTATAAAAAAAGATGTTCCCGATATCCGAATCCAGCTGTATTGTCGAGAAAGTATGTCTCAGAGGAAACGATCTAGAAGAAAACATGATCGAGATTTAGGGGCATTTCTTTCATCCGGGGATAATTTTCCATCATGACGACGAGTATCTTCTGTCTAATTGACGGTCCTTCATGCGCTCCGTCTTCCGCGCATGGTCAACTGTCTTTCCTGTTATAATACGGAATCGGACACACTTTATCGACACACTTTATCGGCAATATTGACATATGAGTAAATCAGGCTTATATTCGTCAGGTGTACTACTACATGTGCGGCATGATCAGTGCTAACCTAGCTAACACCGGATATGCGATGTTACCTAGGGGGGGGTCTGATCAATAAATGATTAGTGTCTCAAGAGGCTCGCTCCCAGGAAGGTTGTAAGATGGCTGTCAAACAAAGGTACTGGTTTCCAGCAAAGCGCTACGGCTGGGGCTGGGGCTTACCGAATGCCTGGCAGGGTTGGCTTGTCTTGGCTGCCTTCTTCGTCCTGGTCCTGGTGGGTGCTCTGGTGTTGCTGCCAACTAGAGGGCCTGGTGCCTTCGCTTCCTACTCGGCGCTACTGTGTATACTTCTCGTAGCGGTTTGCTGGATGAAGGGCGAAACCCCGCGCTGGCGTTGGGGTGGGAAATAAAGGAGCCTAAACCGCCGCTTAAAATGGACGTGCTGCACATGGCTCCTCACTCACGCACATGAATCGTATCGCAAAACGCGCCCTCTCGATGCATGGTGCAGTGGCGACTGCTATTACGATTTGTGACCACTGCGCCGGCTCAGCCTCTGACGTTTGCGATCAATTATCCCTATATTTTTTTTATCCGGGCAATACAAACCTGCTTGATATTTTTTTATGGGGAAAGTGATTTCGCTCTAATCGACTAGGTATGCACAAATACATAACTGCGATTATAGACGATAGTTTTTAAATGCTTCTCCAAGAATTTATTTCCATCGTCACATATTGGCATTACACAATAGTAGGTGGTAATGAGAAAGTTATATTTTTTGACGAGATGTAGAATAGTAGTTGAATTTTTCGGTACGGCTTCCTTCCTGAAGCTGGTGCTGTTTCCTTTTCGGATTCTGAAGAGCTATTTTTATAGTCGAGGGAGGTCACAGCATGGACTCTTATCTAATCTCTGACATCGGCAAGCTTTTGCTTGCAACAGTTCTTAGTTGCGCAATAGGTTTCGAGCGAGAATCACACGGGCAAGCGGCAGGATTCAGGACATATCTCATTGTCGGTACTGCGTCCTGTTTGATGATGATGCTCTCACTGCATATGGAAGAACTTTTCAGAGAGCTTGCAGCAGATAAATCGGTAGTGCGCGTTGACCCAAGCAGAATTGCCTCGTACGCTATCGCGAGTATGGGTTTTTTGGGAGCCGGAGCGATCATCAAGGGCAAGGGCTCTGTGCGCGGACTGACGACGGCTGCCGGACTGTGGTCCGTAACGGGCATCGGCCTTTCGACCGGTGCAGGATATATTGTTCCCGCTATTGTTACGACGGTTATTATCCTCGCGAGTCTCTACCTTGCCTATCCGATCAAGGCCCTTACCAATCGGAGGATATATACGGTCCTTTCGGTGAAGGCTGTTACAACTGAGGGACTCTTGGTCCGTATCAAGGATGTCCTTGCCGAATATCAAGATCTATCTCTCCAGTTTGTTAATTATCACCGGGACATATCCGCGAACATCGTGACGTATCGCATGCGGCTGCATCACGGAGACGAAAGTCAGAAACACTGGTCAGATATAGTTAAACGTCTTTCGGCAATGCCTGATATGAAAGAAGTAATATGGGAAGAAAGCGACGTACCGTGATAATGCCTCTATTATTCTCGTCGCCAGGGATGAATCAAGTGAAGTCGCCATTTTCTGAAATTCTTAAATTCAACCGGTATTCGGTAACTTTAAAAAAACCTAGTCCAGATACCCGATCGGAATTATTTACACCTCAGGGCATCTTGCATATCTGGTCCCGTCCCATCACCAGTTATTTTACAGAAAACTCCGTGGCCAGCGGCAAAACAAAACGATAGTCACTAAATAATATGTTTGGTGATTGTGTGTCTTTTTTTTGACACCGAATCAAGTTTTGTTCTCAGCTAACATACTGAAAAGACAACGATTTTAATTTGGCACAAGCATTGCTTGTTTTTGAATTAACGAAATAGCTATCATTCATCTTCAAATAAATCTTATGATGATGAGAAAGTTGTTGGAGATGATGAATGTTTTTCTAACCCGAGGTAAAATTCTAATTCGTTGGTTCGTAGCATTACAACTACCCAACATTAACAAGCTAACATGGCGTGTGTGTCTTATAAACATGAGATCCCTGAATGAGTATTCTGGAAACAAAGGAAGTGGCGATTATGAATCTTGGTAAAGTCGGGATGATCTTAAACGGGGGAGGTTTCACCGGGGCTTACGGCGTTGGCTTTATCAAAGCACTGGAGGCTAAGGGAATTAAGCCGGTCTTTGTCCAGAGCGTTTCAGTCGGGGTGTTCTCAGCTGGCGATCTCATCGGTAGCAAGTGGGATGTTGATGCCTTAGAAAAGAAATGGAAGGAAACAGAGCAACTCGGGGCAAAAAAGATCTTCGGGCAAAGTTTAATGGGGTTTTTAAAAATTTTCAGAGGCCCGAATCTTTTTTCTAATGAAGGTGCATCTAAATATCTGGTAGAAAAGCTTGACATGGAAGCGATTGTGGCGTCTCCGATAGAATTTCAAATTGTAACCTACAACGAAAATAAGTTAAGGCACCAGATTTTTTCTAATCATGATCCAAACTTACGTCAAAATCCGAATTTACTTAAACAGGTGATGCTTGCCGCTATCGGTTTACAAGGATTCTTGCCGCCGGTAATGATTAACGGGGAATGGCATTCGGATGGCGGAACATTCGTTCTTGGCGAGGCGATCAAAGCCAAGT
The DNA here is from genome assembly GCA_963845065.1 of Nitrospirota bacterium. Taxonomy (GTDB): domain Bacteria; phylum Nitrospirota; class UBA9217; order UBA9217; family UBA9217; genus JAJYKN01. The sequence goes on along the minus strand of CAWJQQ010000009.1, from coordinate 228,445 downwards.
GCGATACAATTTTCATTCTATCTAACAGTCGTCTATGCCGCAACACGTATGCAGATACTGGACGTCTGCCATGGTATCTTCGAATAATCTTAAGGGTTGAATTTGCTAACGACCTTTTGGAAATCCGTGCTATCAGACAGGGGATTTATCGCGGCTACAAATTGATTGAAAACAATCCTTGCTCGGTTTTCAGTAACATAAAGCCACTTAATAATCGTGGAGATAAAAAACTGAAAAAAATTATCAACAAAGTGCAAAAAGCACTCTTAGGCGATCAAAAAAATAATCATGTTCCGCGGCGCATTGTTTTCCTGACACCGACGAATCCGATTTCAAGCTTGAGCACTCGTAAGTGTTTCAAAGGAGACATCACTTCGGCAATCAATCATGCCTCTGATCTTGCAAATGATGAGGGCTTCTGGTCTAAGCTAGCAGATGCCCCGGCACCATCTCGGGGATTTCTAAGACATGAGTTCACAGAATGATTGTCCTGAGAACTCTTCGTGTCGAGGGGGATTATTGTGAGCTATAGGAGTGCCGGTTGAAGTCTTCAGTCAAGAATACATCCAGTTTTTTTACCCTTATCACAATATTTGCAATGCGGACTTGTAGTTGTTTCTTGCAGAGCTTCTATTTCAATTGAGGTGAATGATATCGGCTGCAACTTATAATGCTGAATACTTCTCGTATTTGGTATCTTCTTGACAGGCCAAATCACCCTTATAAGGATCATAATAGTTGTAACCTTAGCTCCCCGGTATACTTAATGAAACGCATTCTAAAAAAGGAGGGACACCTATGAAATACGTTGTTCTCTTGGGTAGGATATTGTATGTGGCTATATTTGTGATGTCCGGCCCGGGGCATTTCACTGCCGCGACAATCGGGCATGCTGCCAGCAGAGGCGTCCCCATGGCCTCGATTGCCGTGCCCCTGTCTGGAATCGTCGCCATCGTAGGTGGACTCAGCATTCTTCTGGGATTCAAGGCGAAATATGGTGCCTGGCTGATCGTGCTTTTCCTGGTTCCGGTCACTTTTACAATCCACAATTTTTGGGCAGTCGCCGATCCAATGATGCGGCAGATTCAGCAGATCAATTTCATGATGAACCTCTCTATGCTCGGTGCCGCTCTCATAATCACGTATTTCGGCTCCGGTCCGCTCAGCGTGGATAAAAGATAATGTCATTCAAACCTGATATATCACAGAAAAAAACTGTGGTTTCCTAGACGGTGGTTAGGATGGATAATATCTCTTTAATCGTTATTGTGCTTATTAGCGGCTCCGGCAGGAATTTGGAAGTTGCAGCCTCAAGCGCTGCACTTCGAGATTGGACTCGCGGAGGAAGACTCAATTACATTTACAAATGACTTAATAAGCTCAGAAGAATTATCACTCCGCCAAACAATGGCAAGTTTTACAGTAGGACACGGTCCTGACAAGGGTATATACTGCACACCTGGCCGTCTGATATTTTTTATATAATCTGGAAGGAGACACGCTCCCAGCCCGGAAGCTACGAGACCCAAAACAGTTTGTACCTGACCTGCCTCCTGAGCTATTTTGGGGCTGAACCCGGCGGAATGGCACAAGCTGATAAAGGCATCGAGAACAACCGGCTCTGTTGATCGTGTATTCGCTATGAAAGGTTCCTGAGCCAACTCCCTGATATCCAGCGATTTGCGGTTCGCAAGAGCGTGTTTTTTGGGCAGTACAACCATCAAAGGCGCTTGCGTTAGCCGACGACAGGTAAGCAGGGGATCTTGAGCGCCTGAATAGTGGAAGCCAACGTCAATGCTACTAGAATGAAGTAACTTTATCTGTTCCGCTGTATTAATTTCCTGTAATACAAGTTCCACATCCGGGAAGCGTTCGCGGAATAATCGTAACCCTTCAGGCAAAAAAGTATAGACCACTGACCCCACAAACCCTACTACGAGACGTCCCACCTGTCCACGGTAAATCCTTCTGGCAACTTCAGCAGCCTGTTCAACATTTAAAAGAAGCTGCTTGGCTTCTTTAAAAAAATAAATACCGGCATCAGTCATTTTAATGGTTCGCTTGGTCCTGTCAAAAAGCTTAACCCCAAGCTCATCTTCCAGATTCTTGATTTGCTGACTCAATGGTGGCTGAGCAATATGAAGCCTTCTGGCAGCCCTTCCAAAATGCAATTCCTCAGCCACTGCAACAAAATATTTGAGATGTCTCAGTTCCATATCTATAAGGTCTCATATCCATGTTATCAATATATTGGATATATGTCAACTCAATGGGTATAAAATTCGCTAAAGACGGCTTATGACTTGTAATAGACCACAGTAACATGAAGATACGTTTTTAAGATGGCAGACATAATGACCAGTACATCATCCTCCATGTTATCAACAATTCCGCAGCCTGGAAGGGGCAATATGATTAGGACATTCGATAAATGAACGGACGATGCTGCAAATTATTTTAAAGAGGAAGTTCTCGATATTGAGCCCGATATTCCCCGTAAGGATCTTTTTGATATGGTAGGTGAATACATCTATTATCAGCAAGCGGATGTCGGCAAGAACGAAGCGCATGAAGTAGTTGAGGCAACCTGCTTTTAGAAATTACGTTCACATTATTGCCTCTTTCCTGTCTCGAAAAACTCTTGACCTCCCATCAAGAAAAGGCTTAAAGGTTTTTTCCCCTATGCTTTTTTTGTTTAAGAGGTTGAACTCCGCATGTGTTGGTATGCAGACTTCACATTAAAACATGCATCGATGGTAATCAAACTCACATGCTTCATGCGTTGAGTTGCGTGATAAGTTAAGCATGTTTAATTCTTTTAGACCGGCCTCAAATGCTCCGCGAATGTCTTTTGGAATTCAAAGAATACATCTGGGAATAAGTGCAGGAGGCAAGCCGCACCGCAGCTCTAACGACGATTCTAAATGTCTTCTAAAATGTAACGGGCGATGATTTCTCATCGCCCATGATGTTTCTCAGAAGCATTGTCGCAAAGCTTATTTATTTCCTGCCACTTTATACTTTAACGACTTCACCAAGATCTCCTGTTTCTCATTCTCGCGGAGCGCTGCGGGCGTTGCCACCACCAAGCCAGCCACCGTCCCGAGAATCCCACCGACCACGAGACAGACTGCAGCTGCGCAGGATATTCCGATCACGATCCCCATCACCACCGCTGCTCTGACAAAGAGCGTGGGCTCTACTGCGCCGCCCATCAGCTTCTGGACCAGTATCAGCGACCCGTAGCTTCCGAAATAGAATCCCGGCATGATCCCGAATACCAGGAATACTATCCCGCCAACCGTTACGCCTATCTTCATTCCCGTTTTTACCGATTCGTTCTTCATGATTCTTTCTCCTTGTATTTCTATTTTCTTATCGATATTTTTGATCTCTCGTTATTTGCTGCCGGCTATCGATGTCTTTTCCGATGCGTGCCCGCCCTCGAGCACTCTGCCGACGAGCCAGCCCACGGTTGACGTGGCAGTTACGATCGTGATTCCTGACACCATGACGCCCACCAGCATGGACGCGAGCACGATTGCGCGTGATATGATTCCCGGGTCCAGCGGAAGCCCGAAGAACATTCCGGCTAATTGTATTCCCGCTGCGCCGCCCAGAAGGGCGCCGGGAAGAAGACCGAAGATCGCGAAGAGAACGATTCCTGCGCCTGCACCGATGTATGCTGTTTTTCTCGAAATTTTGGTATTCATTTTATTGTCCCCCTTTTTGTCAGTCTTGCATTGTATATTGCAGATCGCATGCCAAAAGATAAATGATTGATTTTGCAGGAAACATGGTGACGTTAGTTTTTGCAGAGATGAGAAATAGAGCAATAGCGTTGTTAATCATGCAAATGAATGGGACTTTTCCTGAACGAATATTAATTTTTTCGGAACTATGCTTCTAGCCTGTTTTACTGTGCGCAAAACCCATTATTGCAGATATAGTTGCGAACACTTTTTCAAAAATTTTATTGCGACTAGAAGAGAGGAACAGTCTATTCTTAACTTTGGCTTACCTATGGAATATGGTAACCGCAACTCTTTGCTGATTAGTTCAAGCTTTTCGTTGATGTTGACGACGATTGGTGATACCAATATATACAAACAATCATGGGGGAGGTTATGATTAAAAAACTGGTTTCGCATGACAGCAATGCTGCGTTGATCATGGATAAAAAATCGATCTTATAGCAACTGAAAGTGAATAAAATACACCACTTGAACTTACTACAGAAGATAAAAATCTGACTATTATTCCTGTTGATGATGCAAAGCGGGGAATGAAGTTTAAGGACGCGCTTGAGAAGGTGAACAGAAAACACAAAACAATACAATTCAAACTAGCCGCGTAAAATATCGTGAAGTCTGATATACTGGATAACATGATTTTCTCTGAAGGCAGCAGGCATGTAAAACAGGTGGCCGCGTATCGATGAATCTACTGCAAAGCACCATCATTGCTATCGGCGGCGGCAAGGGCGGGGTAGGTAAAAGTTTCTTTGCGTCCAACCTTGCCTGCGGACTTGCTGAGAACGGGCGTTCCGTCATCCTTGTGGATGCGGACCTCGCGGGCGCAAATCTCCACATTCTTTTCGGAATCAAATATCCCGAACGGACGCTCGCCGACTATCTTAAAAAGAACGTGGCGACGTTCGCCGACATTCTGCTCCCGACGCAGCTTCCCAACCTTTCATTGATATGTGGAGCCTCCGATCTCCTGGAGATTGCTAATCCACAATACGCCCAGAAGCAAAAAATCATATCCGAAATCACGCGTTTGAATGCGGATACGATTGTCATCGACATAGGGGCTGGCTCGAGCCTCAACAATCTCGACTTCTTCAATGCCGCTGATACCGGTATCATCGTTACAACTCCTTCTCCCACGGCGCTGCAGAACGCTTACGCATTCCTGAAGATGGCAGTGCACCGCAGGATCCTGGCTCTCTTTACTGGAGATACTTCCCTTAAGCATGAAGTGACGACTGCCTTTAATGACAAAGACCGGTTCAGGAACATAAAGCAGATTTTCGAGCATCTTAAAGGGATCGATCCCACCAAAGCGGAGCAGGCGAATACGCTTTTAGGTGAAAGCCGATACCAGCTGATCGTGAACATGGCGACGGAGAGCGAGGGTCAGCGGGTGAATAAGGCGCTGGGAGGGGTTGCCTACCAATACTTGAATGTAAATATCCCGCTGCTCGGCGTACTAGCCTACAACGTAAATGTGGAAAATTCTATTCGAAAGATGAAACCACTTTTTCTAGACGCTGATTCTACCATCACCCAGGCATTTACACATATGGCGGCCAGGTTGACCAGTGAAACTTCCCCGGCCTTTCCTGTTTCACCTGCGGAGCCTGACGATGCACTCAATGCCGTCCACAAGGGAGTAAGCAATTCACGAGTGCAGATTTCCCTTCAAGAGGAAGTATTGTGGCAGGGAACGAAGCTGCATGTCCAGACCGAGGACCTCGGCATGGAAAAGGGACAGATCGTCACGCTCGTGTTCAGCGGCGGGCTGATCCTCCTGTCGCGGAAGAGCGACTACCGCGATATTCTGAACAAAAGCGATGTACAGTATACCGTGGCCGAACGGGTGAAGACACAGCATCGCAACATGTTGGCTGACATCAACACGGGGATTGCTAACGGCGAACTACTGAAAAGGAAAGGACCATGACATGGCATTCCGGATAGCGCTTGTCGGTACAAGCGAATATATCAGAACGCACCTTGCAGCCCTTCTCCGCAGCACAGAGTTTGACATCGATGTGATTAGCCCTGCTGCTGTTCCGTCGATCAAAGACTGTCGATTGCAGGATTATGATGTGATCATTGCGAGCGCAGATCTTACAGGCTGCTTTCGCGATGATTCTCTGATCGAGTCGTTGGCAAACGCCAGGGGCTATTTGGTCGTCGAGGAGAACGTTCAGAACTCAGCCGATATACCCTCGTTCCTCATTAATCCCGGGATGAGTGCGGAAGAAATCATTGCTAGAATTAACAATGTTCTCTACCTGGGTTCGAGTAGGCGGTCGTCGCCCCGGATCAGAGTGAACATGTCGGTCGAGTACGAGTTTGACGGAAATCTGTTTCAGAGCACAATCCTTGATTTGAGCGAGAACGGTCTTTTTATCAGCACTCTTGCGCCTCCCCCCGTCAATACGCGAATTACAATGCATTTCTCTCTTTCCCAGGGGAAGCGCCCGATAGTTGCCATTGGTCGCTCTATTAATCGTATCGTTTGTAACTTTGACCGGAGCGTCATTGCCAGCCCAACAGCGCCAGAAAAGAAGATCGTGGCCCGACCCGGTGCTGGTATTATATTCGACCAAGTCTCACACGAGGACCGGGAGGCTATCAGGGTATTTATTCAGCAGCGCCAGTGAGCAAATAGCGTGGACTTAGTGTTTGTAGCAAGCCTTTACACGGGTATGAGGTTTGATGGTAAAAATGGGCACCAAAGACGTGTTAAAATACAATGACGGATGTGTCAGTCAACGCCTCAAAGCGGAGGAAATGAGCCGGTTTCTGACAGTGGCAACGGCGGTCATTCAGTCTTTGCCGATGCCTTTTTAAAAGCCCTAAAGGAGGAAGATAAGACCTCTTTTACGGCCGAAGAGCTTTATTACGGTTACATTAAGAAAAGTATTGCGGGCAAATCAGATCAAGTGCCCGAGTATAACACTATCAAGAATTCCGGCCATGATGGTGGAGATTTTGTATTTAAAAAAATAAATATTAACTAATGAAGGGCTGTTATCGTGTCTCACGAGGAAATCTTTGATAGACAATCTAAAATTTTAATAGGCCCTGGGGGACGTTTTGTTGAAATGCGCATAATCGAGAATACGTCACCGAACTTACGAACAGGACTACTTAGTATCACGAGTATCTTCCGGACGGAGCCTCTTCGGATACTACTGAACGATGCATACCGCCAGATCGGCCGCGTTTTGGATGAGTTTGCTTGCGATGCTGCCCACGAGCAGGTGCTTTCCCTCGTGAATCCCGCAACGTCCCAGTAGGATGACCTCGTATTCGCCGGCCCTTGACTCGTCCAGGAGGCTGTCCGCCACATCGACCGAACCGGAGATGAACTTGGTCTTCACCTGCTCGGCCCGAAGCCCGCTCTTGACGAGGTCGCGCACCATGGACTGCAGGATGGGTTCGATCATTTCCTGCTGTTTCGCGATCCAGGTGTCAACGACCTTCTGCCGATCCTGTTTCTCTGTCTCGGTGAGGATGTGGCCCTCGTCCCAGAACATGGCTGGAAGACTTGGAAGCACGTGCACAAGCAGAACCTCGAGGTTGTTATTGAGTGCAAATTGTTTTCCCATGAATTCCACGGCACGCATGGAGCAGTACTTGTCGTGAACACCGATCAAAATCTTTCGCATTGCCCTGTCCTTCCCCGGAAAATTCTCGCCATCTAACTTCAATAGTATCACAAAAAGTACCATGAGGAAATTGTAAAGACAATAGGTAATGTTCAATAATTAATAACGCAATAGTTTTTGAGATTTCTTGCTTTCTTTTGCCCTTGTTATTATTAATTATTTTATATCATTCTATTTTCTCTTTTTCTTTCTCTTTTTCAAAGTTAATTGGCTTATAGGTGCATACAGGAGTGACAAGTTATTAATGATGCAAATGTTTGCCGCTTCTTTTTTTTATAGGTTCTGTAGGGGCAGTCGGCTTTGCTCGAATCAGAGAAGCGTCAAAAAAAGGAAACTTTAGGATTTTTTTTAAATTTATGACGGGGACACCATTACCGAAATCGTCCTCGTTTCGATTATCGCCAACGCCACGTAAAATATCAATCCGAATTCGTTAAGGCCATCGCGATCAGACATCAACAGACGATGGTGGCGATTTTACAGTCGGCATCGCTGTTGATCCGCACATTTCCTTCTATACTCCAGTTGTTAAAATCAGTTTGTAGAAGACATTGTCTATGCTACAATAGGAAAATACAATATACTTACAGTATCGCTCACAAGATCTCGCAATAGGAGGGTAATATCATGCCCCTTCAAACAGAAAAAGCGTACGGCGCGCTTTTGGAGTATGCCTTGGATGCAGTATTCCTCACGAGCCCAGAGGGGACAATTTTATACGCTAACCCGGCCGCTTGCGCGCTTTTCGGATACACGCTTGACGAGTTCCGGACCTTGGGGCGCAGTGCGGTAGTGGATCCTTCAGACCCCGGACTCTCTGAGGCTCTGGAACAGCGCCATCGGACTGGCAGTTTCTCGGGTACCCTAAGGATGTTGCGAAAAGATAAAAGTCCCCTTACGGCCGAGCTGTCTTCGGCGGTGTTCACGGACGCCAACGGCGAGCTACGTACAGGCATTTTTATTCGGGACATCACTGAGCGCAAGCAGGCCGAAGAGCGTCTTAAGGAATCACTCTCCCTCAAGCGGGCCACACTGGAATCCACTGCGGACGGAATCCTCGTTGTCAACAACCAGGGAAAAGTTGTCGATTTTAACACCAAATTCACGGAACTTTGGAACATTCCACCTGATCTGATGGAACAAAAGGACGATAATCGGCTCATTCAGCATGTCCTTGACCAATTGAAGTACCCGGAGACATTCGTTCTTAAAATCAGAGAGTTGTACAATAAGCCGGATGATGAGAGTTTCGATGAAATAGCGTTTAAGGATGGCCGCATTTTCGAGCGCTATTCTATCCCGCACCGTCTTGAAGGCAAGAATGTTGGTAGAGTGTGGAGTTTTCGGGATGTTACCGAGCGCAAGCGGGTTGAGAAGGCGTTGCATCTCACCCAGTTCGCCATTGATCGGGCCTCTATCGGCTGCTTCTGGATCATGCGCGACAGCCGGATGTCCTACGTCAACGATCAGGCGTGCCAGTCGCTCGGATACACCCGCGAGGAACTTCTGAACAGGTCCATTCCGGACATTGACCCCAAGTTCCCGCCCGAGATGTGGAATACTTTCTGGCAGAACCTTATTCATGCAAAGGTGCTCACGTTCGAAACCACTCATCAGCGGAAGAACGGGTCCCTATTCCCTGTAGAGGTCACAGCCAGTTACGTTGCATTCGGCGAGCAGGAGTACAGCTGCGCATTCGTGCGCGACATTAGCAGCCTTAAACAGGCAGAACAGGCGCTGCGCGAAAGCGAGGAGAGATTGCGGGCGGCGATCGGTGTTTCTCAGATCGGCATTTTCGATCACGACCAGCGTACCGACACCATTTACTGGTCGCCGCAGCAACGGGTAATCCATGGCTGGGGCCCCGATGAACCAATAACCTTGCAAGCGTTTTTCGATCTCGTCTACCCTGAGGATCGCGAGAGGATCTTGTCGACTGTCCGTCGCGCTCACGACCCATTGGGAGATGGCATTTGGGACGTTGAGCACCGGATTATACTCCGCGACGGTACTGTCCGCTGGCTGAAGGAGCGATCGCAAACGTTTTTTGAAGGCAAAGGCGAAGCGCGCCGTCCTGTACGCACCGTCGGTGCCGTCCTCGACGTCACGGAACGGAGACACAGCGAGGAAGAGCACGAGCGGCTCCAGACACAATTGTTTCAAGCACAGAAGATGGAGTCTATCGGTCAACTTGCCGGCGGGGTGGCCCACGACTTCAATAATATCCTCACTGCGATCATCGGCTACGGGAGCATTCTCCAGATGAAAATGTCAGCAAATGATCCGCTTCGGATTAATGTGGACCAAATTCTCAAATCAGCAGGCCGGGCCGCCCAACTTACCAACAGTCTCCTCGCCTTCAGCAGAAAACAGGTCCTAAACATGAAGCCGACACCTCTGAATGGAATCATTACTGGACAGGAGCAGTTCCTTCGCAGGATCATCGGTGAAGATATCGATATGAAGACGATCTTTCATAGTGACCCGGTCATCATGGCCGACAACGGTCAGATGGAACAAGTGTTGATGAACCTGGCAACGAACGCCCGTGATGCTATGCCGAAGGGAGGGCAACTGACCATTGAGACGGATCTGATGGAAATGACCGACGCATTTATCAGTAACCATGGATTCGGTACTCCGGATACCTACGCGGTGATCTCGGTCACAGATACGGGCATTGGCATGGATGAGAAGACGAAGCAAAAAATCTTCGAGCCTTTCTTTACGACCAAGGAGGTAGGACGTGGAACGGGGCTGGGTATGGCTATCGTTTATGGGATTGTCAAACAGCATAAAGGCTATATCAATTTCTACAGCAAGGCTGGCATGGGTACGACATTCAAGATATACCTCCCTATCTATAGTGGACAGGGAGAACAACGAGAAAAAACTATAGCTACATCACCTGTGATGACAGGAACCGAGACGATCTTGCTTGCCGAGGATGACGCGACATTGCGGGCTTTCTTTAGAGATCTCCTGACTGAATATGGCTATACTGTCGTGATTGCAGAAGACGGGGAAGAAGCTATAAGAAGGTTTGCAGAGCGGAAGGACGAAATACAGGTCTGTGTCATTGACATGATCATGCCGAAGAAGAGCGGAAAAGATGTATATGATGAAATACAGAGGATAAAGTCCGGGACCAAAGTGATCTTTTCAAGCGGCTATACTGCGGACAAGGTGCAGCAGGAAGGACTCCCTGCTGGAAGCCAGTTCATTGCGAAGCCGGCATCTCCGCAGGAGTTTCTCAATAAGATCAGAGAAGTGCTCAACGGTTACATGATAAAATAAAATTGACGACAGTTGCGGATACAAATGGAAGTCTATCTCTGCGATCATTCTGGCGCATCATAAACCCTGGATTCTGAACTAATAAAGGCTAACCTACAATATCGTATTGAATTTTTTTGAGTAAATTACCCCGCAGCAGAGCTGCGTGGCATCAAAACCGATAGAACCTAAAACCAATCAGATTCTTATCCTGACTTCGTCAGGATTGTCCTTTTTATCCCAGCGGTAGAACTGCTGGGCATTCAAGGACAGGTTTTATAAAAATAGCCGCTCTAATATCTTGAATATATCAACGCATCCATCCACAGAATTACCCGCCACCAGCGAACGAAGCAGAAACAATTGGATACCCCTGCTATAGTTATTATCCGTTATGCCGATAAATAAAGTACATGCGGCATGTTGCCTCCATTTTACGAATTTATAACACTGCCCCTATGGGGCTTAATCAAACCTTCGGCGTCGCCGGGGAATCTGAGTGAAGGAACATAAAAAATGAGCAGTAAAAAACTTATAATTGCCATTGGTGTTGCGAACGCCATCGTGCTTACTGTTATTCTCGCGTTTTTTATAACTTACAGCAACAAAATTCAGACAAATAATGAGCGCATGATCAACACCGATCAAACACTGCTGCTGAGCTTAAACGAAATGTACGCGGCGGGGCTCCAGTCCGGACAAGCAACCCGTAACGTTCTTATTAATCCTAAAGATGATATAGCAAAGGAAAATTATCGAAAAGCGCATGAAGACTTCCTCGCGAACCATGAAATAGCCGTTAAACATGCAGGGGACGACATGAAGGAAAGCCTCGTGAAGATCCGAGCGATATGGGATGAGGACCATCTGCTCAAAACAGAGGTACAAAAGCTGGCTGTTGCAAATAAACGTGCAGAGGCCGTGGAAATACTTACTCAGAAGGAAACAACGAAGTGGCGGGAGGTTCGTTCTAGCCTACTTGGCCTTATCGGGGAACAAAAGAAGATCTTCAATGTAAGCCTTGATAATGAACGGCTAACAGCGAGGAACGGTACAATCCTTCTTGTCATCATCATCCTTCTGTCTATCGTCGGCATGTCCTTTTTTTTGGTTATGGTCAACCGGATGATGACTAGGAGCATGACGCAGGCGATGACCTGTTTTACATCTCTCGAACGAGGTGAACTCAAGGAGGGACACCTTCTCACCGACGATGCCAATTTTGTCAAGGACATCTACAATAGAATCCTCGAAAGCCTCCGTAAAACGATCATGAACATCGCGTCCGTGGGCAGGACTGTGGCCACGGAGGTCGAAGCCCTTGCAGTATCTGTAGAAACGGTCAACAACGGCGCAAAGGAACAGCGCTCTCAAATCGAACAAATCGCTTCTGCCACATCGGAAATGTCCCAGACCATTCTTGACGTTGCCAAGAACGCGTCGTTTTCGTCGGATGCAGCACGGGAGGCGTCACGCATCGCGAATGACGGCAAAGATACGGTTCGGAAGGCTGCCGACGCCATTGTTGGCATAGCCGGGTCCGTACGGACATCGGCCGGAACGATTGAGGAATTGGGGAAAAGATCAAAAGAGATCGGGGAAATCGTGACGGTCATCAATAGCATAGCCGACCAGACGAATTTGCTCGCTCTTAATGCAGCCATCGAGGCAGCCCGGGCAGGGGAACAGGGAAGAGGATTCGCCGTGGTGGCAGATGAGGTGAGAAAACTCGCCGAACGGACATCAAAGGCCACCGGCGAGATCGCCAAAAAAATTGCTTCAGTTCAGTCTCAATCTGCAGAATCTGTGGCGGTCATGGAAAAAAGCAATGCTGACGCCGAAAGCGGCGTCCGTCTAGCCGAGGATGCGGCCAAATCACTTGATGCGATCGTCTCCGCAACCAATAAGGCCATGGATATGATTCAGCGCATTGCAGCGGCCACAGAAGAGCAGTCTTCCGCATCTGAGGAGATCGCCCAGATGCTTGGAAACGTTAGCGATCATGTAACAACTACAGTGGACAAGCTGGGAGAGGCGCGGAAAAACATGGTCAGTCTTCAGAATCAAGCGAAGGAATTGGACCGCAGCATTAGTTGGTTCAAGGTCTGAGGTAACGACCATGTATGTTGTAAAAAATTGATGGTTTTGCGTTTAGGTGAATTCTCCTACAACCAGAGATAAATCTATTGGTTGGGGCTTCCAATAAGGCAGTTCCTTGCGGATAGCTGACCCTTTGGAAAACGCAGTGCCACTAGCTACACCGGGCTGGGGCGCGGCAAACGGTAATTACCGATCGTGTCTGCAGCGTACTCATCAGGATGTTCTGGGAAGTTGCAGTGCGGACAGCAAAATACTTCCCTTTGCCGCATGGTGGCGTCTACAAGAGAATGGAACGTACAGGCCGTGAAGGAGTGGCTTTGGCCGAAGGTAAGTTGCAAAGTTGCATAGTATCTTGACAATTAAAAAAACTGTGATAACCTTATATCAAGATTTGATAAAGTTAAAAAAGAAAAGAGGCGATTGATATGAAAAAGATACTAATAATAATGAGCGTTCTGGTAATTGCTCTTACATTTGGAAGTGCATATGCTATGAGCGCTGGTGAGTATAATGGCATTACGGCGTTTGAAAAGGTTGCTGTTCCATCCCATGATCTCTCTCTGGGTCTCGTCCTGGAGAACGGTATTACCGCATTTGACAATCACATCGTAACATACGCGGAAGGTTCATCTGCAGGCGGCTTACGTTCAATGGAACCAAGCCGGGAATGGAAGAATGGTATCACCGTTTTTTAACAAAAATGCCTTAGTGGAGCCAATGTAATCGCTCTTCAATTTAAACAAAGCGATACGATTTTTTGACTGGTTCAAAAAAACAGGATGGTGCATCAACTGACAAAAAAGCAGGCTGAGGTTCAGTCTGCTTTTTTGTTTTCAGAAACTACGAACAATTCCATCACCTGCGGTCCCCCAAACCAAGAAGCCGCATCCGTAAAGGCGAAGTAGTTCAGAATGTCAACCGGAATAAGTTTTATCGGTAGCCTCCTTGAAAAATAATTCCATATCCGCTTATTAATTTAATTTCGCGACTATTCCATTTATAGAACATTTGTCTTTTGGTTAAATTCCAATGAATTCAGCTGGATACTGTAAGTTTTCTCTTAAATTTATTGACCACTCCGGCGATCTATGCTACTGTATTTCTTACCGATAATATCTTTTTGGGTGCTTGTTCGGGACATTGTAGTTTCCCCGTCGGGTGTGCTAAAAATAGGCGAAGTTGACTTTTATAATGTTAATCTATCACCGCACAAACGCCCAAATTAAGATCGGCCTTAGAATTAGACAGGCAGAAAAGGAATTAGATCACCAAATGGAGGTTAAAACAATAGTTGGGCTTGGCACCCAAAGTGTCAATCTAACTCGCCCGATTTCTGAACCACCTAATTTCGGGTAGGTTTCGTCTCACTTCATCTTGGGCAATGCACTGTAAGATGTTCTGTTCGTTTCTACGTATTTGCTAAAGGAGACAAGATGAGACAGTATATTGTTCACGATGTCATTCGACGCACGTTGGTGACCAACCCCGATCAGGTTATCGTTTCAGGGAAGACGCGGTTAACCTACGCCGAATTCTATGGGCGAGTTTTGAAACTGGCGAACAGTCTTAAATCGCTCGGAATCAAGGCCGGAACTACAGTGGGGGTCTTGGACGTCAACACGCATCGCTTTCTGGAATTGCATTATGCCCTTTCAATGTTGGGCGCGACGCTGCATACAATCAACTTTCGCCTTTCCCCCGAACACATGACATATAACATGGTTCACGCCGGGGACGAGTGGTTGTTTGTATCCGATATCTTCATGAAGGCGGTTCAGCCCTTGACGCAGAAATTCCCCAACTGGGTCGTTATGAGCGATATCCCGGACGCCCCACTCCCTGATGCGAAATCTGCCTACCACTATGAAGACTTGGTTGCCAGCGGGGAGGAGCGGGAATTGCCGGAAGCAGATAAGGTGCAGGAATCCGATATTTTCTCCATCTTTTACACCACAGGCACGACAGGAAGACCTAAAGGCATTCGCTACCAGCATAAACAGATATTGCTGGGAGCGCTACAACTTTTTCACCATATGGCGATGCACCTCACTGGTGCGCGGGTGGACAGCCGCGACGTCTTTTTGCCGTTGGTGCCGTTTTTCCATATTCACGCCTGGGGGATGGCGTTCTTTCCGCCGTATATCGGCTCGAAACTGGTGCTGGCGGGCTCGTCGGACCCGGCAACGCAGGCGAAGTTAATCCGTGAAGAAAACGTGACCATGTTAAACATGGTTCCCACGCAACTGCACATGCTGCTTGACCAGCCAGGCTTTGGCAACGTGAAAGTTCTGACCGGCGGCAGCCCCCTCACCTCCGGGCTGGCAAAGCGGGCGGCTGACTCGGGCGTCAAATTCAGCCTGATTTACGGCGGCTCCGACCAACTTGGCACGGCGATTTCTGTCGTTCCGGAGGATGTCAAGCCAGATACCCCAGAAGCACTGGAATGGCTGCGCGCAGGTATGCGTCCTTTCCCGATGGTGGAGGTGTCTTTGCGAGATAAAGACGGCAGCGACGTCCCTCATGATGGGCAAAGTCTTGGCGCGGTGTGGGTATGCAGTCCATGGCTTCCCGAAGGTTATTACAAGGAACCGGAACTTACTGCCGAAACGTACATTGACGGTTGGTTCCGCTCCGGTGATTTAGGCGTGATGCATCCAAATGGCGGCCTTTACGTTGCGGACCGCGAGCGCGATGCGGTGAAAAGTGGCGGCGAGTGGATTCCTACGGGGATGTTGGAAGCCATGCTCTCGGAACATCCGGCGGTGGGGATCGTCGCAGTCATTGCCCGCCCGGACAAAAAATGGGGCGAGCGTCCTGTTGCCATCGTGAAACCCGCAGGCAAAGTAACGGCCGACGAATTGAGGGTTTTCCTTGAGCCAAAAATCGCGGAGGGGAAAATTGCCAAGCATTGGATTCCCGATGCGTTTGAGTTCGTGGATGAAATTCCTCTCACGAGCGCCGGGAAAATCAACAAAGTTGCCTTGCGTAAACAATTTGCCTCATAGGATTGGAGTTTGCTATGTCTATTCAAGCTATGTTGACTCCCGAAGAACTTGCCTTGCGTGCAAAGGTACAGGATTTCGTCGCATCGGTGCCTCGTCAACTCCTTTTGGATATGGACGCGGACAAAATACACTATCCGAAGGCATTTCTGGTAGAAGCGGGACGCCACGGCCTGCTGGGGCTTCGTTTCCCCACCAAATACGGCGGCGCGGAGTTGCCGTGGATGTCCGAACTTGTCGCGCTCGAGGAAGTCGGCGTGCTGGGGACATCACTGGGTTGCCTCTACTCGCTGATTTCGATTGTTGGTGAGGCGGTTAACAAGTTCGGCACCGCAGAACAAAAAGAAAAATATCTCAAGCCGATGATTGCCGGAGAAATCGGCGTCGCTGAGGGATTGACCGAACCGCGCGGCGGCTCAGATTTCTTCGCCGCGACCACCCGCGCCCGCCGGGAAGGAGATGTCTTCTACCTTTCAGGGCAAAAACGCTTTGTCGTCGGCGCGGAAGGGGCAGACCTGTTCCTGATTTACGGGAGTGTCGAGGGGATTGACGACCCCAAAAAGGCGATGACCGCCTTTTTGATCGAGCGGGAATTGGGTATAGAGGTCGCGCATGTTTATGGGTTGATGGGCACCCGCGGTGGTGGGACGGGTCGCATCACCTTCAAAAATGTACCAGTGCCAGTGGAAAACGTCCTCGGAGGGGAGGCGGGAATCGGCAACGGGACGGCGGTCTTCCACCAGATGATGATTCCTGAGCGGATGACCTCCGCCGGAGGCGCGGTCGGGATGGGACGCGCTGCGATTGAGATTGCCGCGCGCTATGCTGACCGCCGGCGCGCCTTCGGGCAGAAAATCCGACAATTCGAAGCCGTCAGTTTCAAGATTGCAGATAGCGTTACCCGTTTGGACGCTGCGCGCGCTTTGAATTTTGCGACCGCGCACGCCATCGAAGCGGGTGGCGACCCCGGCAAGATTCGCCGTCTGGTCTCGGAATCCAAAAAATTCTCAACGGAAGTGGCGTGGGAGGTGGTTAATCATGCCATGCAGGTGTTGGGGGGTATCGGCTATACCAATATCTTCCCGGTGGAAAAACTTCTGCGCGATGTCCGTCTGATTACGATTTGGACGGGGACGAACGAGATTATGGAATTGGTCATCCAGCACGAGTTTTACAAGGAATTTGGGAAGATGACGCAGCGAGGACGCAACGTGGAAGAGGATGCCGCCGGAGCGGAATTTACGGAGGAGAAGGAATACAACGAATAATACCGTTGGTTTCTCTACCGTACATTTGGCCTGCAATTTACACCCGAGTTTTGCCCGTATTTGTAGTATGCGCTTCACTGAAGAAAAGCAAAGGAAATGAAGAAAATAATGCATGTAGTCTAAGAAAATGCCGGAGGCGGTTATTTCCTCAGTTTTTGTACCATCTGATAAAAATCACATTTTACGCAATCCTCGTATTTCTGTGCAAAGGTACCCTGAACTTTGCCTTCGCAGAACGTGCCCGCCACTGCCCAGCAGCTCCTTCCGAAATTCGGGTTTGCGGGACATTTCGAGGTTGCATCTTTATCCCTTCCGCATTTCATGTATTCCCAGCATTTTATTTCATCTGATTCCTCATCGCTTTGCTGTGGGAAATACAGGCTGAAAGTGGAGCCTTTCCCTTTGGTGCTCTCCGCCTTAGTAAAGCCGCTGTGTTCTTCCATGATCTTTCTCGTTATTGACAGACCAAGGCCAGTGCCGTGATCTATAATCTTTGTGGTAAAGAAAGGATCGAAAATCAGAGATATTTTATCTTCACCGATCCCCTCCCCCGTGTCTGCAACCCGCAAGTAAACGTATCGCACACCGTGAAGGTAATCACTCCCTGCAGTAATCTTCAGGACGCCGCCGCGGGGCATCGCGTCGAGCGCATTAGTTATGATGTTGATTAGCGCATGCCTGACCTGGTCCCTGTCCATCAAAATGGGCGGAAGATTTTTTTCTATCGCTAGCTCTACGGTCACGGATTGTTCGCTGCTTGTATGCTCAAACATGTTGACCACATCAACCACTAAGTCTTCAACACGGTGTTTTTCAAGATGGTATCGCACATCACGGGAGAACATCAGCACATCCCTCAATATTTTCTCAAGCCTGGCGACCTCCGCGACGATGACTTCCACACGTTTTTTTTCTTTTTCGGCTAAAGCGCTTTTATAGAGTATGCGTGCAAACCCGCCTATTGCGGTAAGAGGGTTTCGTATTGAGTGCGCCACGTCCGCAGTAAGCCTGCCCAGCGCAGCCAACTTCTCTGCCTCAATCAACTTGTCCTGGGATTTCTTCAGCTCATCGCTCTTTTTTGCTATCTCACATTCGAGGCTCTCCGTCCAATTCTTCAACCGTTCCCTCGCCGTTTTGAGCTCTTGTGTCATTTCATTGAAAGACCCGACGAGTTGGCCTACTTCATCCTGTGAAGCCGCTGTTACGGTGCGGCCAAGGTACCCCTGTTTAACATATCCCATGGCCTTCGAAAGGGTCGACATGGGTTTCAACACAAACTTCCTGATAACCATGTAGAGGATGGTGGAGATGACGCTCATTAATACAACGGCGTAAACTGTTGTGTTCACCATTTGCTCTTGAATTCTTCTATCGACGGGAGCAAGAGAAAAATCCGACTCAAGGATGCCGAGTATGCGCTTGGTAGGGGCATGAACATGGCAGGCAGCCTGCGAGCAGGAAAGTTCGTTGTAGATTGGATCAATGAAGGTCAGCACATTATATCCATCCGTTCCCCGATAGGTCGCCCATTGGCCCGTGCCAGCCAGATTTCCGGAAGGTTTATTGTTGCCGATATGACAGCCCTTACATACTTGGGAAGTCCTGTCGATCTGCTGCCCGATTTCCGCCTCCGTTGAAGAGTAAAAAATCCTCCCTGTGCTGTCGAACAGTTTGATCCCCTTGATATCTGTCGCCGATTTGAGGTCGTCTATGGTCCGCTGTATCGCTTCTCTGTTGACTGTGAGCATATCGTATCGTATGCTTCTTTTAATGAGATCGGAGTACGCGGTGGCTTCCTTCACGGCGTCGTGTATAAGATTTCTCCTGCCCGTATGGATCAACGTGTACCACGATATGCCTGCGCCGATTATGATGACCGATATAAGGGCAATAATAAGTTTCGCCGCGAGGGATTTAGATATTAAGGTGAGGGGATTCGTCATTGTACGACTTCATTAGTATTTATCTTTTAAATGTTACCCCAATACGCCTTTAAAGTCATCAGCAATCGCTCTCGTCCTCATTTCATTGGTAGCTGCAACGCCATAATTCTCATGACACCTTTTGTAATGAGGTCTTTTTCACTGTTTAAGGTTTTCCTTTTTTGACCTCCTCCCCGGCCTCACAACCGGGTCTTACGGCGCATTGAGATAAAAAGCGTAACTAATCGGACATCCCCTTCACATGTGTTGAAACTGCAAAGAATAATTATCGTATAAGCAGCACAGGCTGCCAGTTCGTTTTTAATATCATGGTAGCTAGCTTTCGTCTTTTGCATAATTCTTATTCTGGTATTTCTCCGGAAAGTAAATGCGCAAGTTCATCCACTCCCCCTTGCAACAAAATATTTGAGCTGTCTTAGTCCCATACTTATAATGTTTCGTTTTATAACCTAAAAGATATTGGACGTCCCATATTTATAATGTTTCGTTTCATAACCAAAAAGATATTGGTCTTCCCATATTTATAATGTTTCATTTTACAACTAACAAGATATTGGACGTATACCATCTCAGCGGCTAATATTAATTAACAAAAAAACAAGCTGTAGTAAAAGTAGATGTTAGGCAGGCATAATAATCAGTTTAAACACGTTATCGCGAAGTCAAATAACGATCCTAAATAGTAGGAGGATTAATTTACCATGAGACGAGCTGACTTTGAGAGTTGGGGAATTGCTGTGATGAATTGCAACTACGCACCCTTCAGAAGAGTTACGGGAGAAAGAGAACAAAGCAGAGCGGCACTCCCGTGTGGCCGCTCAGTGTGTTCACGCTGTAAAAAGGTGTGTGGTGGTCAAATGTAATAGAGCAGTGCGATGAACTTGTAATTTTAAAAAAGCGCTGCTTTTCCAATGATCGAGGAGGTTAAGCACTTGATTGCGCTGAAACATTCCTTGTATCGCGAGAGCACCGGTGGATTCGAAGCAAGATTGCGACGTACGATCCTAAACGGGAGGGAGGTTGATTTACCATGAAACGAACTGACTATGAGAGTTGGGGAATTCCTGTGGTGAATTGCAACTATGGACCTCTTAGAAGAATTACGGGAAAAAGAGAGCTAAGCAGAGCGATACTCCCGTGTTGCCGCTCAATTTGTTCAGGCTATCAACCGAAGTGTGCCGATCGAACGAAATTGAGCAGCGTGATGAGCTCGGAAATTTAAAAAAAAACTTTCGTTTCTCATGACTTAGGAGGTTAATCACTTGATTGCGCTAAAACATTTCATGTATCGCGAGAGCACCGGCGGGTTCGAAACAAGCTTGCGACGGAGCATGGCGTCCCGCTTGTTCGGAATAATCGGAAACATCTTGTTTTTGATCATCTTGATCGTATTGGCAATGGCGTTCTAAACCTTGCCTCCCCGGAGGTCTGGTTGGCCACTCAATAGTATATATCGGGATTAGCTTGAACTAGAGGGTTCGCTGTATTGATCCTCCCCGGCTCAGGCGCGTGGGCATCCCTCCCACTGAGGCAATAACAATTTCCCCAAGTTACTGAATTGCAATTCGACGTATCGACACCAGTACATCACCTCTCATATTATCAACAATTCCGCAGCCTGGAAGGAGGCAATATGAATAAGACATTCGATAAATGGACGGTCGATTCTGCAAATTATTTTAAAGAGGAAGTTCTCGATATTGAGCCCGATATTCCCCGTAAAGAGCTTTTTGATATGGTAGGTGAATACATCTATTATCAGCAAGCGGATGTCGGCAGGGTCGAAGCGCATGAGGTAGTTGAGGCAACCTGCTTGTAGAAATTACGTTCACACATTATTGCCGCTTTCCTGTCTCGAAGAAGACTCTTGACCTCCCTTCAAGAGAAAAGGCTTAGAGGTTGTTCCCTCTAGGCCTTTTTTTGTTTAATAGGCTGAACTCCGAATGCGTTGGTATGCAGACTTCACATTATAACATGCATCGATGGTGATCAAACTCACATGCTTCATGAGTTGAGTTGATAAGTTAAGCATGTTTAATTCTTTTAAACCAGCCCTCAAATTTCCACGAATGTCCTTCGGAATTCAAAGAATATATCCGGGAATAAGTGCAGGAAACAAACCGCAAGGCAGCTCTAACAACGATTCTAAATGTCTTCTAAAATGTAACGGGCGATGATTTCTCATCGCCTATGATATTTTTCCGAAGCATTGCCGAGAAGTTTATTTCATGCTTGAAGCTCAGTACATTACATTTACGACTTCACCGAAACCTCCTGCGTCTCGCCGGCCGTCGCGGACGTGGACACCACCAAGCCAGCCATCGTCCCGAGAAGCCCGCCGACCACGAGGCAGACTGCAGCTGCGCAGGATATCCCGATCACGATCCCCATCACCACCGCCGCCCTGACAAAGAGCGTGGGCTCCACTGCGCCGCCCATCAGCCTCTGGATCATGATAAGCGTCCCGTAGCTGCCGAAATAGAATCCCGGCATGATCCCGAACACCAGGAATACTAGCCCGCCAACCGCGGCGCCAATCTTCATGCCCGTTTTTACCGATTCGTTCTTCATGATTTTTTCTCCCAATAGTACAATCTTTTTATAATTTTAGCTATTTCGTTATTTGCTGCCGGCCATCGATGTCTTTTCCGATGCGTGCCCGCCCTCGAGCACTCTGCCGAAGAGCCAGCCCATGGTGGATGTGGCAGTTACGAACGTGATTCCGGACACCATGACGCCCACCAGCATGGACGCGAGCACGATTGCGCGTGAGATGATTCCCGGGTCCAGCGGAAGCCCGAAGAACATTCCGGCTAATTTTATTCCGGCTGCGCCGCCCAGAAGGCTGCCGGGAAGAAGACCGAAGATCGCGAAGAGAACGATTCCTGCGCCTGCGCCGATGTAAGCTGTTTTTTTTGAAATTTTGGTATTCATTTTATTGTCCCCCTTTTGTCAGTCTTGCATTGTATATTGCAGATAGCATGCCAAAAGATAACTGATTGTTTTTGCGAGGACATGGCGATGCGAGCTTTTGCAAAGATGAGAAATAGAGCAATTGCGTTGTTAATCATGCAAACGAATCTGACTTTTTCTGAACGTATATTTGTTTTTTCAGATATCTCATGCAGAAACGCGACACGTTCAGCACGTGATTCAACACGAGGTCTCCATCAGCGTCTGGTAACAGTTTCCGTATTGGGCAACGTTTTGATTTTATCTTTTTTCCTTCTTCAGTGTGCATGATTCAGGTAATAAGCAAGCTTACCTCATTCAACCAGCTTTTTGAAATCGCTATCATTCCAGAGTGACTGAAAGTTTTTGTCCGTTTTTGCTTTTTGTTTAAATGTGCCGTTGATACTAATTGTTTTTCTCAACTCTGCAATAGATTTCTCCTTTTCACCGCCAAGAGCATAATACGTCGCTATATTCCAATGCGGAAATGAGCTATTCGGCGCCAGATCAAGACTTTTGTCAAAATCTTCCAATGCTTGACGTTTGTTGCCGAGGGCGTTATGAGCCCATGCCCGGAAAAGATAAATAAATAGATTTTTAGGATCCATTTGAGCGGCTTTGTCTAAATCCGCGATAGCCTCGTTGTTTTTACCAAGGCCGAGATATGCCCAACCCCGGTTAATATATGCCCAAGATATAGTTGCGTCCAGACTGGTTACCTTGTCTACATCGAGAAGGCCCTGCTGGTAATTCCCTAAGCAGATGTATGATTGTGCCCTGTATACATAAATCCACGGTATTTGGGGATCAATGTCCACAGCTCTATTAAACTCTTTTATTGCCTGGTCATAATTTCCGAGACCGTTCAGCGCCCATCCTTTGTCTATGTAGGCCCAAGGGTTATTGGGGTTGATTTCCACTGCCTTATTAAACGCACTAAGCGCTCCCTCATAATTTTCCGAATTCATTAAGGCCAGGCCCTTGTCTATCCATTCTTTCCCTACGGTGTCTTTGTCCGAAACGAATTTCAAAAAATCACTCTTTCCCATCTTTAATCCCGCCTTGCTGAAGGCGATTACATCGATATCATTAAGATTGAGTCTGATCTCCTGCCGGTTCACTTGCTGGTAGCCGAGAACAGTGACAAGCTTATCCTTTGTATATTGAACAAAACCATCAGTACAGGACTTGGGCAGAAGGGTATCTGTCTTGAAATTTACTCCAGAAACTAGCTTCCCCTCGCCAAAAGCAGGCAGGATATATTCAATATCTTTCCATGGTATGGTGACCGATCCTTCAGGGCTGGTGTATTTGATACCTGAATCTCCATACCCATCGCATTGTGTATTGAACCCATTGAAGGGTATTTCCTCGATTGTTTCCTTGCGCACGACGATGTACAGCCTGTTTGTAGAATTTCCACTGACTGCTGGTGAGGTGTCCTGGCTTATGTTAGCTTCAGCGATGCTGCCTGTCTGAAAAACAAAGTCCCCGCCTTCGTGGCCGGAATTGCGAATATCACCGTATTGCGGTACCTGCTCGGACCTGCCCGCGACGAATGCCTTGATCCTGTTATGAAAAAGTTCTTCTGCGGTAAAGGATGGTTTGTCCGCCTCTTTAAGTGCGGTCAGGAGCGCGGAAGCGAATACTGAGTGATTGTCTTTGCCGCCGGCGTCGGAAACCGGCTCGTTCCCGCCGCTGGCCATGAGCGTGCGCGAAGCACGATCCATCATCTTTGTAAGGAACTCACCCCTGCCGACGTTCTTGTTCAAGTCGATGGTTGCACTCCGAGTGAGCGCTCCAGAATAGCAGGAGTCGGACACGATCAATACGTGCTTCGAAGCGATCCGCTTGATGTTTGAGGTGATATCATCAGCCATTATCCAATGCGTCGGGTTGTTCGCCTTGGCGTCTACAGGTAACCAGTACGCCTTATCAACCACCTTATCATACTCTCCGTGGCCCGCGTAATAGATGAGAAAACTGTCTTTCTCTGTCAATTTCATTCGGTAACTATTGATGGCATCAAGAATATCATCGCGAGTGGCGTTTAGGAGCAACTTGGTCCTGAAGCTATACTTCTCGGTAAGAACCCTGTTCACTTCCCTGGCGTCGTTCATTGCGGTATGGAGATGGGGAAGGTTCAGGTAGAGGTCATTCCCGATGACGAGGGCGTAGTAGGTAGTCTTGAAGGTCTTGACCGGAGCGGCCGTTGCTCCGCTCTTTTCTTTCACCGTCACACCGCGGTCATCGGCAAAAGCCGGGGTGATCGTCAGAATAAGTATGAGCCCAAGAATAAAGCGAAACAGTACCTTCATGGAAACCTCCCTTTACTAAATCATCTGCAGAAAGCCCCTGCTCTTAACCATGGGGAGTGGTCAATTCCCCGTCTTTACGACTACTTTGTCCTCAAAAAACTCCGACGCTGCTGGTTTAGAAACGGCACTCGGAGAACCATCTTGAGATTTCCCTAACAGCTTTATACCTCTCGTCTTTACCCCGATGTCCCTTGTCTGGGTCTTCACTTCGTATACACCGCCCTGGGCCTCTGTATCGATCTCGCCCAAGGGTGATGAGCTTGCATAGACGATGACATTCTCCTCGCCGAAGGGCGGGTTTACTACCAGTTCGAATTTATCGTTCCCGGTCGGGACCTCATATATCGCGCCGCCGTTGAAATAATTGTCCGTCCGGTAAGGGTTGGGAAGAATCTGGACCATCGCACCGGAGGCGTCTTTGTAGATTACCCGAGCGTAGAAAGGTCTATTCCCTTTGATGTAGACCTTGACCTTCTCGCCTTCCTTGTATTCCTTCTTGTCCGTCCATACTTTGACTGTAAGAGGTGCGGAAGGATCATCTATCACTGCCAAACTCTGTGCTGCCATCTTCTGCATGGCAGCAGTATCAGGAATTACTTCGGCTTTGATCTTGAGTTTGAGACAGTCGCCGGAGTTGGGATCCTTGTACCATTCTTTTACCGGCTCCTGAAGAAGCTTTACCTCCGCATGGGCGTAAGCGGACAGCAGATCCTTTTCAAGAGCGAAGTTCTTAACTTCAGTTTCGCTCTTAATGTACGTAGAGGCGAACTCAATTGCATTCTTCTTCGCGTCAGTGAGTGCTGAATCCTCAGTTTGCTTTCGCGACTTATCATCGCCCATGCAGGCGGAACCTACTGCATCAGTAATGGTAGATTGTGCAGCATAAACGGGTTTCACCAGTAGAAAGAACATGAACACTACAATTAGAACACGGGACATCATGGAGGCCTCCTCGTTTCTATTTTTTTAGATTTGATATTCGTAGATGATGTGCTGACCACTCCCCATGTCTAAAGCCAGGGGGTTCTAGCGGCTGTACCGACAGGCTCTCCGGCAACAATACGAACGTTGTCGGCCTCGACTGTCGTTGATCCACCTTTAACGGACGAGCAGCCCTGTCTCCGGTTCGTGGTGTTCTCTTGCTTGATACCGAAGCTGGTTGGATGAATTCGACCCTTTGCCGCTTCATGCTGCACCCCCAACACCGCATAGATGTACATTTGTCTACTAATTGGCGAAAAACAAAGTTCCCGCATTCATCCCCATGGTTAAAACCAGGGGCTTTCTGTGGATAGTTTGGTAAGCCAAAAAGATGTATTTATATAATAGTAAAATCAGGCGTTTCTGAGCCGCTTATTATGAACACTGGCGATTTCTGCCCTTACCTGTCTTGCTCACTTTATTTGCTCAATTTCTTTTATTTTGGCATTATAATTATTCACTTTATTATATCGGCTAAGTCTAAAAAAACTTTAATTATCGCGGATATATGCAAGGATGCGCTGCTTTTCAGACGGACAGCCTTTTGTGTGTGTTAATCTAACCTTATAGTGCTCGGAGTTTACTATCCCTTGTTGGCTACTCACTATTATAAAGATGTAAAATAAAATTGTCACCCCAATATTAAATGAAAGAGAGGAAACTCCTAGTTGCAAATCCTCTGTTGCCGTATGTTCCTGAACTGCAACAGAGGACATAACCCTGCCGGCATTTGATCGTTTTTTTCGTTCCCATGACATTTTTCGCAAAGAGTGCCTTTTTCACTTCTCAAGTTTATTTATTTAAAAGCGTAACTAAACGGACATCCCCTTCACAAGTGTTGAAACTGCCAAAAACAATTATCGTGTAATAACAAGACAGGCTGCCTGCTTTTTTTTTATGAGCGCGGCAGCCTGTCTTCTAATAATTGTTATCTGTAAAATCGATTTTACAGTTGTTGCTTATGTTTTTGCACGATCGTCGAGTATCCTCCGGACATTCCTTACTGAAAGTACATACATCGCAAGGACGCCTTGTCAGTAACGCCCCTCGCGTAATTTTTGAAAGGAGATGCGACTTCATCTTCGCCACAAGATCTAAAACTTGCTTTGTAGCTACTTGGATTTCTTCACTGTTCTGAGTGAAACTGAATGTCTTGTTGTCGGTATAACGCAGTTCGCCCTCGCTAGCTCCACTGACCTTCATCTGAATTGCTAGATGAAGCATCCCGGCCCATAGCGGCTTTCCATCCACGCTAGAGCTTTTACACTCTATGACTCTATTGCGTTCAACGTTCATCACCTCATAAACTCCGATTGTCGCTTTCTTGTTCATTCGTTCTTCTCCTTTCGATCATGACCCTTGGATTAATGAATCTTATTATGCTGTTCGTCGCATTGCTCTAGTTCTTTTCTGACTTCCTCAAAAGCTTTGTGTGCTTCTGTAATTCTTTCCTCCTTTGGCCGAGCATTTTCTTTCCTGAGCCACTCAGTTATCTCCTCATTCGTTTTAAATTTAGGGATCTTGTCAAAGGCTTTCATCAGAGTTAACATAATTAAGTCTTTTCTGTCGATCTGCCGGATCCTTTTCATAGTGCCCCCTTCTCCTGTGATCGTAACTGGTATAAAAAGATTTGCCGGTTATGGACATCCTCGCCTACGCATTGGCAACTACATTTTGCAATCGATCAAATGACTAACGGCGGCCCCCTATTCTTGGCCCTTGATGGCTGAAGGTTCCAGAAACAGTTCTAAGAAATCTTTCAAGAAAATTACTGCTCTCAAGTCTTCGCTCCTTAGTGGATTTCTGGCTTACCGAACCGGGTGTGGTTATTAATGTTTGTTGAAAAAAAACTTCTGCTTCGGCTTTGTGCTTTTCCTCAAGCGCTTCTTGATTCGCACGGTTTACAGTATGCAAGTTCTTTTGTGGCGGTAAAGTCTTCGAAATCTGAATCGCTTTGTTTGAGCAACTTGCGGGTACAACTACCATATTTCTTGGAAGCATTTGCCGACATTTAGCTGTATCATCCATCGACTTAACCTCGTCAATGAGTGTCAACGAGTTTGTCCAACTCATCAATCCGCCTGAATTATTTATCCGGAAAGCCTGAATATCTGTATTGTATCGGGACGACCGTATGTTTTTGATCCCAAGAACATCGTAGGATAAATCTTGGTCCTGTGAAATCAATGCGACGTTATGGTCTCTACGTAGTCGGAATACTTCATAATAGATGACATAGTCTGCGAATATCCCATCGTCCTCAACTAGTTCCGAAAGCCGCTGCGTCGTTAAGTCTTTGACAATGAGTACGGCATTTTGGGCTGCTCTTCGCTTATGCAGTTTTTTCGAGTAAATGTGATTATCTACCTCCCTTGCTACACATGAGTATATTAAGAGCTTAGCTTGGTAATGTTTAAAGGCCGGCGGCATTGTCTTGATGAAAAACAATTCCGCCCTGGGTTCCATCAGACTAGAAGTGTCCACTATCACTCTATATCTACTTGCGAGATCTGTTAGATTGACCAATATAGTATCTCCTTTGTTTTTTTATTTTTTCCCTTGAATAACGACTTCAACAAAGCTCTGTGAAATTTCCTCCTCCGGAGACTTCCCGTAATTTTGCAAAAAAACAGTCCCACACATGAGGTTCTCCCTAAACTGGAAACGCCCAACTTTACAGGACACCCATACAACGCTTCTGCCATATTCTTTAACAGAACGTGCAGAAACAGTAACAATGTTAAGCCTCCGATCCGCCGAATAGTTGAAATCGACGGTCGATAGGACTTCACCGCATGGTGGTACCGTTATATTAAGTTTTCAGTGTTCTTACTTCGAGATACTGCAGGCTTTACGCCGCGGACTACATGAAAGGATTCGTCATTTACAAGTAGCCTATAAATGACAGATATATACAGAAGTATGATTTTATTGCCTTTTTATTTATCAACCGCTATAGAATCATCTCCCTTCCTACAACCTTAGGATTATAATATAGCACCTATATCGTGATTTGGCAAGTCTGGCCATTCTGAGGATGAAATCTGCCAATTACTCGTTGCGAATGACAGAAGGAGTTCCTCACCGCCTTGCTGAATGCTGTATGTCCTCTGTATTGCTGATTCTTCATGCAACAATTTTATGGTTTACTCAAAATCTCCGGCTAAGTCCGAATAATTCATACTGCATACCAATTAGTGATCGCAACCGAAATCACATAACCTTCAAACCAACGATCATTTGCCCTTGCTCCTGGATGGGGGCGGCCTCAAAACAGTCAGTCCCGAGATCTGGCACACGACGATGGCGATAGCGCGCATCGGGAAGCAGAATCTACCGGAGTCAGGGCTATTATGACGCCCTGCCAGAGGTGCGATCCGAGGCTGCTAATATGGTGTAAAGAAGCGGGTTCCAGCACGATAATCTTCACATAAACGAATTCCTGGTGCGTCCCATTTGTCGAGATGCCACTCATGAATCGGTGAAAATGCACTCGCACGCACTACTTCCTGAATAAAATGATTGCCCTCAGCCTGATTACCCTCAGCCTTGACACAGGATGCAATGTGGATTATTATAGCTATAAGCATCCACATTGCGGGAGGGGTATCATGAAGACAATACAGATGACTTTAGATGATGAACTAGTCGCAACCGTTGACCAGGTTGTCAAAAAATTAAAAACAACCCGATCCGCTTTTGCGCGCAAGGCATTAAGGAATGCTCTCAAGCAGGTCAATATTGACCTGCTTGAAAAAAAGCATAAAAAAGGTTATGGGCAACACCCTGTTGGCAAGGCGGAATTTAATGTCTGGGAATCAGAGCAAGAATGGGGTGATTTATGAAACGAGGCGAAGTGAGATGGTACAAGTTCAAACACCCTGATAAAAAACGTCCTGTAGTCATTTTAACGAGGAATTCTGTTTTGGAATACTTGGGCGAAGTTACTGTTGCTCCGATAACCTCAACAATACGAGATATCCCGAGCGAAGTGCTCTTGACCCTACAGGATGGTATGAATAGCGATTGCGCAATTAATTGCGATCACATACAGACCGTTTCAAAATCAAACATTGGCGCTCTGATCACGACTTTATCAAAACAAAAGTTTGGTGGAATCCGAAATGCAATATTTTTCGCATTGGATCTCTGAACTTTCCGCGAAGCAACATCGACAACCTGCGCTGGCATTTCAGGAGATCTTTCTTTGATTGATCCTACCCATAAGAGATGAATTTTGAGCCCTAGCGTCCTTATAGTCACCTGAGCCGGGCAAAGTTGAGAAAACCAACATTAAGCTAACCATTTGGGATGACCGATTGAACCGCCCACCTGGCCAGTCATGTAGAATTTTTAACAAGTTTTTTGCATCTCCTATTTATCGGTCGCCGTTGCAAAATAGTAGGTGAAGTCGAGTTTCATATAATATTAGCGAAGGTTCGGAATTCATCTTATATCATGATAATCATATAAAGGGCATTTTGTGATATAGGTATCTGTCATATTTAAGCGTGAAGCTTATAGGCAAAAAGTGTGATATATTTCAAGCATGGCGATGATAGAGAAAATAATCAAAGTAGAGAACATCGACGACACAACGTCCATGATGCTTTTTTTGGATGCGGCCGTGGACAAGATTAATTCGTTTAAGTCACCTGAGGAAGCTGTTGAGTTTATGAAAAAAGAACTTGCCAAACCTATAGCGGAACGGCATGCACAATATGCTAAAGAGCTCTCTGTTATAAAAAAACAATTGAAACGATCTTCTTGAGTTCCACTCCAAATTCGCTGACATACTACTCTGCAAATACCCATTCAACAACGTGGACACCTCGTAGTCCGCCTATGAATTAAGTGGCTTTTCGTCAATTGGATATTGTTTTCGTTAATGCCAGCTATATATTTTGCAACCATTCGCAGAACGAGAGTCTCATTGAAAAGCAATCCAAAGTCCCAATGATCCCAACGAGGCCCTATCTAGGCGGCGCTCATGCGCCAGTTGCAACCAGTTATATGGACTCTCCCGCCACTAAACAGCTTGCGCAATTGTAGTGGGGGTTTCACGATTCGATGACGGATGCGCGCTGCAGACAGTGGCCCGCAACTCGTCTAATTCCATCTCCCCGCGCGTTACTTCGGGCTGTTCCGGCCCTAGGTGTTTCTTTTTTCTTAACCGCATAGCACGCTTTGTCTGCTTTACTAAAATTTCTCCCTCTACTAACAGTTTGATCCCTCTCTTTTTAATAATGTTAGCAGCGTTGATGTCTGCGTTTCCAGTAAAGCCGCATTGTTGGCATACGAACAAGGCCTGAGAGCGGCGATTGTCCGGGTGAGTGTGCGAACACTTCGAACACTCCTGCGATGTGCCCTGCGGTGGTACCATTATTACAAGCTTATTGGCCCTCCTTGCTTTGTATAAGACAAACTGCTTTATTTTCCCCCAGGCCGATTCTAGAATGGCCCTATTGAGCCCGGCCTTTGCCGCGGCGCCGTTTGGCAAATACTTGCCGTTAGCCGATTTATTGGGTTTTGGCGCCTTCGTCATATTCCTGGTTTTAAGGTCCTCGAATACGAATATTTCAGCATCGGAATCAACAATTGTTCTGCTTGTCTTATGGGCGAAATCTTCTCGAACATGAGCAGCATACTGGTGGCAGCGTGCTGCTTTCTCGACCTTCTTTTTCCAGCGCCCGGATTTTTTCGCGCAGCGTGCTATCTGCTTTTGATAACGCTTTCGACGCCATTCCTTTTTGAGAAGATTTTTCTTTTGTCCCTCGATAAAGTCATGCTTTGTGCCGTCACTTAAAGCTACGTTGACCACTACTCCGAGATCGCTACCCATAGTTATTTTATCGAGGTGGTCTACAGACATAGCGGAGTAATAAGTAAAGTCGGGATAAACGGAGGGACATTTACGACCGTCGCCTCAGGACTGTTTTTCCCCCAAAATATTGCGTCGATTCCACCAGTATCTACTGGACTGAGTCAGGTCGCGGCACTGTAAACAAGGTATCAAAGTAGAGACGCGTGGGCTGGCAATTGTATAAACAGGTCAATGATGATAATCACGAGTTGGCAGTCGTTAAACGGAAATCTATTCACAAAGTATGTTAGTGGCGATGGGAGGCCCTTGCCGTTGCTGCATAGGACTGCAACGGGTGGATATGCAGAAGATAGCAGCAGCTTGTTGTTGTCAACATTCGCGTTAAGCCAAAGAAGCTGCTATAATTACTACTGCACTTGTCGGAGATGGGTCATGAATAAGAGGCTTCGAGCACGGATCAACATCAGCCTGGCAACTACAGCAATGCTTTTTTCGATTTTTCTGCAGGGCTGCGGACCCGCCGGGTCAACCCCAGGCCCTCCTGTTATACTTGTTTCTATATCAGTGACACCTGCAAACTCGAGCATTGCCCCCGGGACCACCGCGCAACTCACAGCCACGGGTACGTTCTCGAATGGCAGCATACAGAACATTACAACGACTGCAACATGGAATTCCACAAATACCAGTGTCGCGACCATCAGCAACGCCGTTGGATCACCGGGCCTAGCAACGGCGCTGGCGAGCATAGGAACGACAACGATCACCGCAGTTTCGAGCAGCATTATAGGCACGACCACCTTAAGCGCACAGCACGTGTCATCGATTGCGGTAACGCCGTCAACTCCGGCCAGCATCGCTCCTGGCACCACGCAGCAGTTTACTGCCACGGGGGCCCTTGCCGGCGGTAGTATGACTCAGAACCTTACACCCTTTGCCACCTGGACGGCTTTGAATACAGGAAGTGGGACAGTCAGCGATGCGGCTGGTTCGAAGGGCCTGGCTACTGCCGGTTCCACTTCCGGACAGGCAACTATTCAGGCTGGGTTCGACGGGGTTACCGGCTCAGCAACGCTTACCTCTTCCCCTGTGCAAGCAATTGCGGTGGCGCCGATCACCGTAAACGTGCTCCAAGGATTTACACAGCAGTTTACAGCAACTGGAACGTTAATGGACAGCAATACGCAGAGTCTGACCACGTGGGCGACCTGGAATTCATCGAGCACGTCTGTCTCCACGATCAGCAATGCAACTGGATCAAACGGGCTCGCCACTGCTCTTGCAGTTGGAACCACGAACATCGCTGCTGTTTTCGATAATGTCACCTCATCACCTGTTGCCGTGCTCACGGTGACCCAACCGGTTCTGCAGTCCATTGCAATAACGCCAATTACCCAGAGCATCTCCCTCGGACTGACTCAACAGTATAGAGCGATCGCGTCGTACTCAGACGGCAGCATGCCTGACATCACATCTTTAGTGACCTGGAATGCGTCACAACCCAGCGTCGCAACCATCAGCAATATCTCAAGTTCAAAAGGACTGGCCATATCTGTTGGGCAGGGAACGACTGCCATTACAGCGAGTTTATCAGGAATTACCTCCAATAGCGCAACGCTTACAATAACTCCGGCTGCACTGGTGTCAATCACAGTATCGCCGGCTTCTGCCGCGATTTCACTTGCCGCCGGTAAAACAACACAGCAGTTTACGGCAACAGGTACTTTTACCAATGGAAGCCTGCAAGACTTGACTGCATCGGTTACGTGGGTTTCGTCAAATACGTCAGTAGCTACCATTAGCAATATAACGGGTACCAAAGGATTGGCAACTATTTCCTTAGTCAGCCCTCTTCCCGATTCTACGAACATTACCGCGAGTTTCTCGGGAATCACTTCTGACACGGCAATACTGACAGTAACTTTTTAACCATCGGATTACGCAGCAAGTTATCGGCATAAACTTATAATGGGGTAGCTGGAAAGCTGCCTCTTTTTATATAGGAAAGCCCGTCATTAAATCTGTAACAGCGCAGGGTATTCAAATTACCTTATGTGGTGTTTATGATGGCAAGTCTGGGAATATGCTTCCTGATTTACGTGCGATATCCATGGCCTAGCCGGTAAATAGACTTTACAGATGAAAAGGAATTAATAGAAAATCCGGACCTTCTTTCAACGTGGACGATTACAGAACCTACACCAAAGGAAAAACGCAGGTCTAATCAGGGCTGTCGAGCCATTCTCGCTTGGGTCAGTGGTGAGTGGAAAGCGAATGTCCACCAGACTACTTCGAATACGCCGGCGCGGCATCGGAACTGAAACGACTGAAGTGACATTATGGAGATTCGTGGCGCTCACCCCGTATGGTCGTATGCAGTTGAGACCTCTTAGGTACCGGTCGGATCGCTAAGATCCTTGAAGTAGAATAATTATAATGAAAACCAACAAAAAAAAGCGACCAGCTTGTTTTATGAAGAGAGCTATCATTGTTATATGCTTTCTTTTAATGGTATTTGTCGTGGTAGTACGTGTAAAACATTACCAAATATCCATCAAAAAAGTACCACGACAAGTGTCACCAGCTATTGAGAGTGCTCCCATAAGTACGAATCTACCAGAATCTATTCAAGTCCCTTTGACCAAAGAACCGAGTCAAGGCAGAAAGAAACAACTGCCAGAAGCAGACCGCCAGTTTCTTATCGAACAGGGGCTTCATGATCCGATAAAAGATTTATCTGAAGATTTGATGAAACATAATGAATTAATTCCATGCAAAGGTTTTGTCGGCGGCACTCCAGGATTTTATAACCCAAATGGAATAGCTGTTTTAAGTAAAAACCGCGTAATTGCAGAATATGACGACGGACATGTTGTGGGAACCATCGAACTTACATTTACTGTTTCGAATGACGCTATCTCATGGACGGTAGTAAGGTTTGACTGTGGTGACTAAACTCTAATGATTTAATTCTCAACCGATACATTTAAAGAGTTCATCGACGTATCTTACGATAGTGTAACTTTCAACCAATATTCTTCATCTCCCATATGTCGCTCCATGCTGTAGACTTGTAGGTGCCTTCGCGGCGCGCCCGGCCATAGATGAGGTGACATATACCTTATTAAGTTTTTAATCAAGACTGCTTCCTCTACTAGTTGTAGTTGCCATCCTTCGAAATAATTTCAGGTTTCGTTCCGAAATTATTATTTCACTTTTCTGAATAATTGACTTAATGTTGGGCCTGGCATACAATCAAGCAACTAGGGGAATAAAGTCGGAATTCCAATTATCAAAATAAATAAAAAGTACTATGAATAAATCAGAAATAGTAACTCAGTTCAATTCTGCCTCCAAAAAATATGATTCGCAGAGAAAATTATTTCTTCCATTTTTTGAGGATTATTACCAATCCGGCATTATTTATTTATCATCAAAAACGTTTAAAAGGATTCTTGATTTAGGAGCTGGGACTGGCCTTTTATCACAATATCTATACCAATATTTTCCAAGGTCTAAATATACACTCATCGACATTTCGGATGAAATGCTCTCCATTGCGAAAGAACGATTTAGACATTTGTCAAATTTCGATTTCTTAACAGAAGATTATTCAAGAAAATTGCCAGAGGATAAATATGATCTTATTGCCTCAGCACTCTCAATTCATCATTTAACTGACAGTGAAAAACTTAAATTGTATAAGAATGTTTATTCTTCATTGGATAAGAACGGATATTTTTTAAACATTGATCAATACAAATCTGAGAATAACCGTGTTGAAAAGAAATTTGAAGATATCTGGGTTAAGACCATCTTGGTAAATTTATCGGACGTTAAAAAAGTTGATTTTGAATCTTGGAGAAAGAGAAGAAAATTAGATAAAGAAACGTCAATTGAAAACGAGATTAATAAATTAAAGAAGGTAGGTTTCAGAGATGTTGATTGTATTTATAAGTATTGGAAATTTGGAGTTGTAATCGGGAAAAAGTAAACGTAAAGAGTAGCTGTAGTAGTCAGTATTTAAAGTTACAAGTATTGTAAACGCTTTTCGTGACCAGCTTAGCATCGAGTTCTACCTTATTTCTCTATAACGCGAAGCGTAAAATAAAACATGGACTACATCCTGAAGTCCGCGATAGTTTTATTTTTTCGAAGGTGCAGAATAGTTCCTGCAAGTGTTACAAAGCATATCTCAACCTACGGTTTCTCAAACTCTTCCCTCTATTCAGCATGTACTATGATTTAGATAGAATAAACATCTCCTGGCAGGGTATCTCAGTAAAAAATGGCCCTTCGTCCAGTATGCGGAGGTTCACACTTTTATTATCATAAAACGAGTTAAAGCTATTCTGTTCAATACAATGTATGATGTTTGAACACTCTAGAGAAGCGCAGATTCAGACGGTTCCGAATTCACCCCTCTTTTTGAGCAATTTCAAGTCAGGCATCTATCCATACAAGCCGGAGCCAATAATCTTGGAACCGCCAAGGCGCGAAGGTTAAAGAAAGAATTGTTTTCAGCTTTTCTTTGCGAGACATTTTCTTTTCATAAGGAGCGTATCCATTGAAGTTGAGTAACAAGACCATTCTCGGGAACCTGCCCACTGTGCTGGCGCGCCTGCAGGGAAACGACCTGAAAGCAAAGTGCGCCGTCTACGAGCCGCCGCTGCGGTCGGAATTGTTCAGCAGCGACCAGATGGAGCAGCATGGCAAAACCTTGGCGGGTCTGCACACGCTCTCCCCGGGTCACGCTCCAGACCGGCTTTTGGCTCGGTTGGCTGAGAATGAAGCTATCCTGACCGGAACCCGCGGTTTGCTTGTAGAGGCCGTCGAGACGGATAGCAGGATTACACCGGCTGCTGAATGGCTGCTCGATAACTTTTATCTGATCGAAGAACAGATCCGCACAGCATTGCGACACTTGCCGAAGGGTTACAGCCGGGAGCTGCCCCGGTTGCTCAATGGACCATCTGCCGGGCTTCCGCGCGTGTATGACATAGCCTTGGAGACGATTTCGCATGGCGACGGGCGGGTAGACCCGGAAAGTCTCAGCAGTTTTCTTGCGGCCTACCAGACAGTCACTGTCCTGAAGCTGGGAGAATTATGGGCAATCCCGATCATGCTGCGCCTGGCGTTGATCGAGAATCTCCGGCGCATCGGGGCTCGAATCGCTGTTGACCGGATGGACCGGGACCTGGCCGGCTATTGGGCGGACCGGATTGCCGAGGTTGCCGCTAAGGACCCAAAGAGTCTCATTCTGGGCATTGCGGACATGGCACGCTCAAACCCGCCACTCAAGAGTGCGTTTGTTGCGGAATTTGCCCGTCGGCTTCAGGGACAGGGCCCTGCCCTGGCAATGCCGCTCACCTGGATCGAGCAGCACCTCTCTGAATGCAGCATGACCATCGAACAGATGGTTCAGTCGGAGAACCAGCAGCAAGCGGCTGATCAGGTTACGATGAGCAACAGCATCGGCAGCCTCCGTTTCCTGGGCGTGATGGACTGGCGCGAGTTCGTCGAGACGATGAGCGTAGTCGAGCAGACCTTGCGTGGAGACACTCACGGCACCTACGGCAAAATGGATTTTTCTACTCGTGACCGTTACCGTCACGTGGTGGAGAAGATTGCTCGGAGCGGCCGGCTGTCGGAAAGGGAGGTGGCAGTCAAAGCAATCCGGCTTGCGCGCGAAAGCGCGGCACATGAAGACGCACCTCAAGACAAAGGCGATCGCACTGCCCATGTAGGCTACTACCTGATCGACAAGGGATTGGCACAGCTTGAACACCTTGCAGGGGTCCGGTTATCTGTTGCCAAGTCCCTTCGAAAGGCGAGTAGCCGGTTCCCTTTATTCCTCTATCTGGGCACGATCATCCTGATCACGACGATTTTTTCCAGTGGCTTGGTCGCGAAGGCGAATGCTGATGGCCTGGAATCCTGGCTCCTCCTGGTAGCGGGTATCCTTTCTTTGCTCTGTGCGAGCCATCTGGCAATTGCCGTGGTGAACTGGTTTGCTACCTTGCTCGTAGCGCCGCATTCGCTACCGAGAATGGACTTCTCCAAAGGTATTCCGCCTGAATCGCGAACTCTAGTCATCGTCCCGACCATGCTCATCAGCGCCGCAGGGATCGAGGACTTGATCGAGGCGCTGGAAGTCAGGTTCCTGGCAAATCGTGACAATAACCTGTACTTCGGACTGCTGACAGATTTTCAGGACGCGGCAGAGGAAATACTACCGGACGACGAACCACTTCTGTTGCTCACCCAACAGAGAATCGAAGAACTGAATGAAAAGTACGGAAATGATAACAGCGATAGGTTTTTCCTTTTTCACCGTCCGCGCCGATGGAATCCCGTGGAGGGCGTCTGGATGGGTTACGAACGTAAGCGGGGGAAAATTGCAGCATTGAATTCCCTTCTGCGCGGCGGCGGCATCGTAGGGGACCGTTTCTCCCTTGTCGTCGGCAATATCGCGGCGTTGTTGAACGTAAAGTATGTGATTACCCTTGACACAGATACCCAACTGCCGCGAGATTCGGCACAACAGCTTGTGGGAGCCATGGCGCATCCTCTGAACCGTGCGCTTTATGATGAAGACAAACAACGCGTTGTGGCGGGGTACGGCATCCTTCAGCCACGGGTTGCCGTGAGCTTGCCGGGCACAAACCGGTCTCGGTATGCGCGCATGTACGGGAGCAATCCGGGCATCGACCCTTATACGCGTGCGGTCTCGGATGTCTACCAGGACCTCTTTCATGAAGGTTCCTTTATCGGGAAGGGAATCTACGAAGTCGAAACTTTCGAGCGGGCGCTGGACAAACGTTTCCCCGAGAACCGGATCCTTAGCCACGATCTTATCGAAGGATGTTACGCCCGGGCCGGACTGTTGAGTGACGTCATGGTGTACGAGGAATATCCTTCCCGCTACAATGCGGACGTGAGCCGCCGACACCGGTGGATCCGCGGGGACTGGCAGCTTCTGCCTTGGGTGCGGCAGGTCATCCCTGGTCCCGGCATTGCCGGGCAACACCAAAAAAACCCCCTCTCGCTGCTGTCCCGATGGAAACTCTTCGACAACCTTCGGCGCAGTCTTGTACCTTCGGCAGTGACGCTCCTTTTATTGCTCGCTTGGGCGATCTTGTCTTCACCCTGGTTCTGGACCGCGTCAATGATCGCGATTATCCTGATACCTTCTTTGATTTCCGCTCTCCTGGAGTTGCTTCGGAAACCGGACGATGTCCTTACCGTGCAGCATCTCGCTTCTTTAGGGAACTCCATGGTGAGGAACTTTGCTCAGGATGCGTTTACGCTTGCGTGCCTTCCCTACGAGGCATTTTTTAGT
The DNA here is from genome assembly GCA_963845065.1 of Nitrospirota bacterium. Taxonomy (GTDB): domain Bacteria; phylum Nitrospirota; class UBA9217; order UBA9217; family UBA9217; genus JAJYKN01. The sequence goes on along the minus strand of CAWJQQ010000009.1, from coordinate 190,031 downwards.
TTGGATGCGATTTCGCGTACGGTCTGGAGAGTACTGGTTACGCACGAGCGGCTTCTAGAATGGAGTCCTTCGAGCGACCCGAATCGAAAAAATCGCACAGGCTTCGCTTCGGTTTGCCGGACCATGTGGTTTGCCCCCTTTCTGAGCGTCCTCATGGTGATCTATCTGGCCTTATCGAATCCTGCTGCATTGGGAGCGGCGGGGCTTCTCCTCGTGCTCTGGTTTGTTTCACCCCTTATCGCGTGGTGGATCAGCCGGCCGCTTGCCCCGCATGAGGCACGATTGACAGCTAACCAAACCGTTTTTCTCCAAATGCTTTCCCGAAAAACCTGGGCCTTCTTCGAGACCTTCGTCGGCCCGGAGGACCATTGGCTGCCGCCTGATAACTATCAGGAGAATCCTGTCCCCGTTCTCGCGCATCGCACGTCGCCCACGAACATGGGGCTCGCGCTGCTGGCCAATTTGTCCGCCCTTGACTTCGGCTATATTTCAACGGGGCAATTCATCGACCGCACGACGAATGCACTCTCTACGATGCAAACCCTGGCACGATACCGGGGCCACTTCTACAACTGGTACGATACTCGGTCGCTGAAGCCGCTGCAGCCCAAGTATGTATCTACGGTGGACAGTGGGAACCTTGCTGGCCATCTGCTCACGCTCCGGCAGGGTCTCTTGGCACTGCCCGATCAAAAGATTGTTCATGCGAGATTGTTCAACGGGCTCTCCGACACTCTTAATATCCTCGTGGATGCCAGTGAAATTGAAGAACCAACGGTCCTTGCCCAACTACGGAAGGACTTGGAGTCAGCATACAATTTCCCGCCAGCCACGCTCACTGCAGCACGGCTCTGCCTTGATGAGCTGATAACGTCCGCGGATGAAGTTCTTACCAAGATCGATAATTCCAATATCCTTCCGGAAAATCAGGCAGGATGGTGGGCGCGCGCTTTTGCCGCGCAAAGCCGGGCCGCGCTTGACGAATTGACGCATGTCGCCCCGTCGTCCGATCACAGGATAGATGAGATCCCGACATTGCGTGATCTGTCAAAACGAGGGAGCGATAATGCCACAGAGAGGATCTTGGCTATCGAACGGCTTGTATTGCAGTGCGACGAACTGAGCCGCATGGAGTATGATTTCCTGTTCGACAGATCGAGTCACTTGCTGGCCATCGGGTACAACGTGGATGGCCGCAGGCGGGATACGGGTTACTACGATTTGCTGGCTTCGGAAGCGAGACTCTGCAATTTCGTAGGGATTGCTCAGGGACAATTGCCGCAGGAGAGCTGGTTTGCCCTGGGTCGCCTGCTCACGAATGTCGGTGGAGAGCCGATCCTTGTTTCATGGAGCGGTTCGATGTTCGAATACCTTATGCCGCTGCTGGTGATGCCGACGTATGAGCATACGCTGCTCGACGAGACCTGCAAGGCGGCAGTGGCCAGGCAGATCGAGTATGGGAGGGAGCGCGGCGTAGCCTGGGGCATATCAGAATCCGGCTACAACACGATCGACGCTCATCACAACTATCAATACCGCGCCTTCGGCGTACCCGGCCTGGGCCTCAAACGGGGGCTCGCGGACGATCTGGTCGTCGCGCCATACGCTTCGGCGCTTGCACTGATGGTGGCGCCCGAGGAGGCCTGCCTGAATCTGCAGCGGCTCGCTGCGGAAGGAGTTGAAGGAAAATTCGGGTTCTATGAAGCAGTCGATCACACACTTTCCCGTTTGCAGCGCGGCCAATCGAGCGTCGTGGTCCGGTCCTTCATGGCGCATCATGTGGGAATGAGCTTTCTCTCCCTTGCCCATCTGCTCTTGGACCGTCAGATGCAGAAACGATTCGAGTCGGATCCCTTGTTCCAGGCAACCTTGCTGCTGCTCCAGGAGCGGGTGCCGAGGGCTACGGCATTCTATTCACAGATTGCCGATCGTTCCGACTCCTATGCGGCTCCCCCAGGCATGGAGGCGTCAGTGCGCGTTTTCAGCAGCCCTGACACGTTGTCTCCCCAGGTGCAGTTGCTGTCCAACGGCAGATACCACGTGATGATCACGAACGCCGGAGGCGGGTACAGCCACTGGAAGGACATAGCGGTCACGCGCTGGCAAGAAGACATAACCCGCGATGATTGGGGAACGTTCTGTTACATCCGCGACGCAGGGAGCGGGGAGTTCTGGTCAACAGCACATCAGCCTGCACTCAAACGCTCGAAGAATTATGAGGCGATTTTCTCGGAAGGCCGCGCTGAGTTTCGCCGCAGGGACCACGACTTTGACACACATACTGAGATCGCAGTTTCTCCCGAGGATGATATCGAGCTGCGCAGGATCACGATCACCAACCGCACCCGGGCACAGAGAGAGATCGAGGTCACGAGTTACGCAGAGGTTGTCCTTGCGTCGCCTGCGGGAGATGCGCTGCATCCGGCGTTCAGCAATCTTTTTGTTCAGACGGAGATCATCGATCAAAGGCAGGCGATCCTCTGCACCCGCCGCCCCCGCTCCCAGGACGAGCACGAGCCGTGGATGTTCCATCTGATGGCAGTCCACGGGGCGGGCATCAACGAAGTTTCCTATGAGACCGATCGCCTGCAGTTCATCGGCAGAGGGAGGACCGTTGCCGATCCACAAGCAATGGTCAGGTCGGGTGCACTCTCGGGAAGCCAAGGCTCAGTGCTCGATCCAATCGTCGCTATCCGGTATCGGATAACCCTTGAGCCGGAGACATCGGCAACAATCAACATCGTCACCGGTATTGGCGAAACCCGGGACATCAGTATGAGCCTTGTCGAGAAGTATCAAGACCGGCGGCTTGCTGACCGCGTTTTTGATCTCGCCTGGACCCACAGCCAGGTGCTTCTGCGCCAGATTAATGCCACGGAAGCCGATGCCCAGCTCTACGGACGTCTTGCTGGCTCCGTTCTCTATGCCAATTCTTCTCTGCGCGTTGATCCGGGCGTTATCCTCAGGAACCATCGCGGGCAGTCCGGTCTCTGGGGCTACTCCATTTCAGGAGATCTACCGATCGTGCTCTTACGGATCGAAGATCCGGCAAATATCGACCTGGTGCGCCAGCTTGTACAAGCCCACGCGTACTGGCGTCTCAAGGGACTGGCAGTGGACCTCGTGATCTGGAATGAGGATCACGCCGGTTACCGGCAGCTTCTGCAGGAACAGATCATGGGGCTCATTGCGGCAGGAGTTGAAGCGAACGTAGTGGAACGCCCGGGCGGCATCTTCGTAAGACCGGTGGACCAGATATCGAACGAGGACCGTATCCTGCTTCAAACAGTTGCACGCGCCGTCATTACCGACAGCCTCGGCTCGCTTGAGGATCAGGTAAGCCGTCGCGCTCTTGCAAAGGCTTTGGCACCGCGCCTCATACCAAAGCGGATCCACAAACTTGAAACCGGGGCTGCCGCGGTAATGGCCCGCAACGATCTGCTGTTTTTTAACGGCCTCGGAGGATTCACTCCTGACGGCCGCGAGTACATCATTACGACCGCGGCCGAGCAGAAGACCCCGGCGCCCTGGGTGAATGTGCTGGCAAACCCGCATTTCGGGACAATTATATCTGAGAGCGGAGCTGCTTATACCTGGAGCGAAAATGCCCACGAGTTCCGCCTCACTCCCTGGAACAACGATCCAATAAGCGATTCTGGCGGAGAAACTTTTTACCTCCGCGATGAAGAGAGCGGCCATTTCTGGTCCCCCTTGCCGCTGCCGGACTGCGGGATTATGCATTATGTCACGCGCCATGGATTTGGTTACAGCGTCTTTGAACACATGGAGGACGGCATCAGCTCGGAGGTCTGGGTTTACGTTGCAATGGATGCGTCTATCAAATTTACGGCAATGAAGGTAAAAAACAGTTCGGGCCGTCCGCGAAGACTCTCAGCCTTTGGTTACGTGGAATGGGTGCTGGGAGATCTGCGGCCGAAAACGTCAATGCAAGTGATCACTGAAATCGACCCTAAAACCGGCGCGATCTTCGCGCGGAACCCCTATAACTCCGAGTTCGTTGATCGGACCGCCTTCTTCGACGCGGGCGAGGCGACCCGGACCGTTACCGGCGACCGGACTGAGTTCCTCGGCCGCAACGGCGTACTTCGGAGACCGGCTGCGATAACGCGTACGCGGCTTTCCGGCAGGGTAGGTGCTGCCCTGGATCCCTGCGCCGCTATCCAGGTTCCCTTCGACCTGACGGACGGACAAGAGCGGGAGATTATCTACAGGCTTGGCGCAGGGAGAAACTCCGATGATGCAGGCAACCTGGTGCGCCGCTTCCGTGGATCTGTTGCCGCACGAGGGGCGCTTGAAAAGGTCTGGGAGTATTGGAATCACACCCTCGGCGCAGTGCAGGTGGAAACGCCCGACCTATCCGTCAACATGCTGGCCAACGGCTGGCTCGTATATCAGACTCTAGCATGCCGTCTCTGGGCGCGGAGCGGATATTATCAGTCCGGGGGCGCATTCGGTTTCCGTGACCAGTTACAGGACGTGATGGCGCTCATCCTCTCCGAGCCGCGGCTCGTGCGCGAGCACCTTCTCCTCTGCGCTGCCCATCAGTTCAAGGAGGGAGATGTCCAGCATTGGTGGCATCCCCCTACGGGGAGGGGAGTACGTACGCGCTGTTCGGACGATTTTCTCTGGCTACCCCTGGCCGTGTGTCGCTACGTTCTCTTAACCGGAGACACTGGGGTGCTGGATGAAACCGTCCGCTTCATCGAGGGCCGGCCGATAAACCCGGACGAGGATTCGTATTACGATCTTCCCCATGCATCTGAAGAAACGGCAAGTCTTTACGATCACTGTGTGCGGGCCATTCTGAGGGGCCTCACCCGCGGCGAACACGGCCTGCCGCTCATCGGCTCGGGCGATTGGAACGACGGCATGAACCTGGTGGGCATTCAAGGCCGGGGCGAAAGCGTCTGGCTCGGATTTTTTTTGTATGAAGTACTGGTACGGTTTTCTGATATTGCGCTCCTGCACGGCGATCCGTCATTTGCCGAACGCAGCCGCAAGGAAGCCGAGCAACTGCGCGGAAATATCGAGAAGCACGGATGGGACGGCGAGTGGTATATGCGTGCTTTTTTTGACGACGGTTCTCCGCTGGGTTCTGCAGACAATCCCGAATGCCGCGTCGATTCCATTGCGCAAAGCTGGTCCGTTCTCTCTGGCGCCGGGGATATGGGACGGTCTCGCACTGCAATGGAATCAGTTGACAAACTTCTTGTTCGACGGGAACACAATCTCATCCAGCTCCTAGACCCGCCGTTCGATAAATCAAATTTGAATCCAGGCTATATCAAAGGATACGTTCCCGGTGTAAGGGAGAACGGCGGGCAGTATACCCATGCGGCAATCTGGACGGCAATGGCCTTTGCCGCATTGGGCGATAGCAGACGCGCATGGGACTTGCTGGCAATGATCAATCCGATAAACCATGCGAAATCGGCCGAAGAAATCGCGGTCTACAAAGGAGAACCGTACGTTGCCGCCGCCGACGTATATGCGGTTCCTCCGCATGTCGGGCGAGGCGGATGGACTTGGTACACGGGATCGGCCGGGTGGATGTACCGGCTTATCGTGGAATCACTCCTGGGGCTTCGGCTTGAAACAGACAGCCTGCGCTTCGAGCCGTGCCTGCCCAAGGAGTGGGATTCGTTTATGGTGCACTATCGGTACCGAGAAACCATCTACCATATCACCGTCCTGCAATTGCGCGACAACAGCATGGCGAGCGTGATTGTCGACGGCGCTCTGCAAAGCAGGAATGAGATATCCTTTGTTGACGATCGACAAGAGCACAAGGTCGAGGTAAGAATACCTATCTAGAATAAAAAGAAGGAATGAAAACTGTTAACCTTGTTGCGTCGTAAAAAGAAGGATTTAACGGTCCCACAGGAGACGCGAATGAATGAAACTGAGATTGAGCATTTTAAACAAAAGCTTCTTAGTCTTAGATCGGAGCTTCAGAAGCTTGAAGGTTCATCGAAAGAAGCAGCAAAACCCATGGAGCTGGATCAAGCCGATTTAGTCCAGCTTTCCCGAATGGAAGCCATGCAGGCACAGCTTATAGCCGAGGAAGTAGTCAGGGGGCCTAAGCGTCAACTTGGGAAAATTGAAGGTGCGTTTCGCCGAATTGAAGCCGGCGATTACGGTAACTGCTTTGTATGCGGCGAAAAAATTGAGAATCACCGGCTTTCAGAAGACCCGACATACACTCGATGCATAAAATGTGTTGAGAGTTAGCACCGACGATCGCCTTTAAATATGAATCCTGTAGCGTGTAACTGTAGATACACTTTTACACGATGACAAGGGCTGGAATAGGGCATATATGTGTCTGAAAATAGGGTGTTGATTTGGCATGCTTTTACTAAACTAGATAACATCTGAGAGATTTTCCCATCTTGCCGAAAAACCTCCCAGCATTTTTTCTTTTCTTAATTGAAAGGAAGCACAGATAGCAACAATGTCCCCGATATGTTCCCCGCAACGGCAAGCAATTATTTACTATGAAGTGAATCTAAACATACATAAGAACCTTGCATCTAATCGGCAGTGAAGCCGAGTCCATCATCACCCAACCACCCCCTATATTTTGAGGTCTTATGATTTTAGAATATCGCAGCATCGTCGCAAATGGTTTGTTTTACAGTCACGTCGTTGCTCCCTCAGCGAAACGCCGAGAAACAGCGTCTACCATAAATTGTGATAGATTGAGTCAAGTAAATACCTCTAACCTAATCGAACTTGACCGGACCCGGCAGTATTTTAACGGCGCCCTCCATGCTCACCACCCCAGTGTTCTCCATGTTCTCCATGGCCGCCAAAGCCGCCCCCACGTCCTCCGCCCCAATAGGGAAAGCAACCGCTGGATACGAGCAACATGACCACAATTACCAATAGTCCAATTTTTTTCTTCATAATATTGTCATCCTTTCTTTGTTTCTTTCGGGTCGAATCAATTTCCTGCTAAGATATCCATCAGCCGCCACTGATTCATAAGAAGACAGTCGATCTTCTCGTGCAAGTTGCGAATCTTCAGCCCAACACCACGTTTTATATACTCAGAGCGTGTTAGCAAATTATGAACGAAAATAATTCATGTGAACTCATATATTTAAATGGGTGACTGACTTAATCAGGTACCCACTTCAGGTTGTTATTTTGTTTCTTGGCATAAAGTGCTTTGTTCGACAAGCTTTCTGTCCGGAACAACGCAGTCAAACAACCTCAGTCGGCCAATGCACCCATTCAAGGGAATGCGCACAACCCTCTCTGATAAATATTTTCCATTATTTATGCAGAGCTCAATAATTTAATGCCATGCAATTCCCTTTGAACGCAAATAATCCTGGGCTTTCCCATCCCCTAACTTCGCAGACATTTTAAGATTTTGGATAAACATATCGTTATTTCCTGATTTCTGATAAGCAACCCCACGATTATAGTATGCATCCGCATCTTTCGGATCTAGTTCTATTGCCTTGCTGTAATCACTGATTGCATGTTCAAGGTTTCCTGAAGCATGATTAGCAACCCCACGATTATAGTATGCATCCGCATCTTTCGGATCTAGTTCTATTGCCTTGTTGTAATCATTGATAGCCTGTTCAAGGTTTCCTGAAGCTTTATAAGCATTCCCACGATTATAGTACGCATCCGCACCTTCCGGATTTAGTTCTATTGCCTTGTTGTAATCATTGATAGCCTGCTGATAGTTTCCTAAAACCTTATAAGCAATCCCGCGATTCCTATATGCATCCGCATCTTTCGGATCTAGTTCTATTGCCTTATCGTAATCATTGATCGCCTGTTTAAAGTTTCGTAAAACTTTATAAGCATTCCCTCGATTGTAGTATGCATCCGCATCTTTCGGATCTAGTTCTATTGCCTTGCTGTAATCATTGATAGCCTCCTGATAGTTCCCTAAAGCTTTATAAGCAATTCCACGATTAACATATTCTGTTGCATCTTTCGGATTTAGTTCTATTGCTTTGTTGTAATCATTGATGGTCTGTTGATTTTCTGATGCACTATTGCTTTCAGCAAAAGCTATGGTGGATAACAATAGTGAGACTATTAGACCTATAACTGCTAAAACTAATTTGGCTCTATTTGTTGCCATAAGTCTTTCCTCCTTTTAATGGGTAAATATCACGTTATGCATAGCGCAGTAATAAATAACTGACGTGGTATTACTAATTCAGTATGGCAGCAGAGACTAATCCTGTCAAGTGTTACGAGAAAAAAACGCGTTGTAGATTTTGGGAAGAGAGGAGGTAATCATGGTTCCTGTTTTATAGCTTGGAATAAAAAAAGCCCAGTCGGTTGCAACGTTCCTGCAGTTTCATTCGGTTTACGCGTCAGTCTTCACTGAAATGGGGTGAGGAGGAAATCTCGTTTGTTGATGGGTTTTTCAACTCTTCGTACCATAATTTTCAACAAGCGTGTCGAGTGGGGCGTTGAACTACTCGCCCCTCGCCCGCGCGTTCATGTGGAATTTACGAGCTGTATTTATTGATTGTTCAAACGGTGACAACTACACAATTGTAGGTGAACATCGGGGAGATTCTGTTCTTATTGAAGTGAAATATTTTTTGATTGTAACTTATAGTGCGATGTTCTTTCTGAGTCAAGTATATGTTTTAGACCGCGCGATGGCAGCGTTCGTATTCGCAAACAAATCAGACACAGCATTTCTCGGAGTTAGGCCAACATTACGGCTCATTGGAAACCATAGCCGAGGTGGGGGGATTGCTTCGACCCTATCTGAGGTAGGCAGGATAGCATTTAATATATGCACAGTTCCTTTTTCTAATGTTGAATTTGGGATTTCTTTAGGATGAAGTCGCGAGGAACGGAATGGTTAGATTATACTAGTAAGAGTATATTGCACGAAATTCTATATGTTGGAAGCCTAGAAAGATAGTGTCCATTAGTACTGCATGCTGGATACATTCGAACGCCATGATGTCGTATAGTGATTTCCGCAAAATGCCTTACTCCGGGTGCATCGGTGTAAATTTGGCGCCTTTGATAGAGACGCCAGCCATCAAACCTTTCTGATCGAAGACAAACCCCGCAATGGGTTGCTGACTCCTGAGGGTCTCGACGGAAATGTTGGCTCCCACTTGAACAAGCGTTACTTCGGCGTCCACACCTGCCTCCCAGCCGTTACTCTTGCGGAATTTATTCAGTGCATCGTCGGTCATAAAAATAATGACCATGTCGTACTGCTCAGCGCCGATTTGATATCCTAGTGAACCCGATATGAGGCTATAGTATTGGACGGTCTTGTCACCGACAAGAAGGGAGCCTTGGCCGTACTGTCCTCCGACGATAAAACCGGCCTTGGTGATGTGTGGCATGACCAGTACGCCCCTCGACGCCTTCAGATATTCGGAGCCACCTTTGATATCCTTCTGGAAACGGGAGAGGGTCGCTGTGACGCCGACGTCAATCTCAGCCTTTGTCAACGCGTTCGCAACAGGATCTGTGATGAAAAATGTCGCTGTGATGGAGAGCAATGCGACAAGAGTTCTTGGTTTAGCATGAACATTCATGGTATCTGACCTCCTTTTCGCAACACTTTTTACCCTGTCTGTTTCTCTGAACTCGGAAACAAGAAGGATCACCTCATCTAATCTCATCAGATTAATTTATTCTATTATATCTCGTTTCAATTGGTTCGGAGATCTAGAGCCGTCCTTATTACTTCGATAGTATGCAATAAAAACGAACTGTCCGATATTTGCATTAATAATGCAGTTTTGCAGATGTCGATTAGAATAAAATATTTCAATTATGAGAGCGTCTAAAAGTATGCTGGGTTTCATCTTTATTAAATTATAGAATTCGAGCGGTAGTCTACATCTCCTTTTTATCGGTCTCTGTACAGACTTGTAGATGAAACCATCATGGGACTGGGAGGCTGGGCCTACCAATCACAACTATCCGCCTTCGCGGTTACTCAATTGCATATGGACGCCCAGGGCTATGGCTGGCTTTTGATCCTGAACGGCCTAGGCGCCTGCATCGCCGCTTTATTCTTCGCTTCCCAAGGAGCTCGCATCGTCCGCACTAAAACGCATTATACCGGCGCGGGTATGTATGGAGCATTCACCATTCTTTTCGGTTTCATGCATCAACCGGTCGGAGCGGCCTTTCTTCGTTTCTTCGCCGGGTTCGGCATCATCATTTTTTTCTCCATCGGTAACAGCATCATTCAAACCCAATCTCCTGATCATCTGCGCGGAAGGCTGATGGACATCTAGGCACTGGTCTTCGGCGGGAGCATGCCTATTGGAAGCTTTTGGATGGGAGTCATCGGTCAACGAGTGGGATCGGGCCTCGCCTTGCAGGCGGGCGGCCTTTTCTGCGTCGCGGGAGATTCCATTGTCTATTTTCTGGGCCGAAAAATCTGAGTTAATTTCCCAATAATGCTGAGATCCCACCCTACATCAGTTCAGACATAGCATCTTTTTCTGCTAAACTATATAGCAGCGGGTTCACGATTTTTAATCGGCGACTATATAGCAGTAGGATTCAAGAAGGATTAGAGCCGTACCTATCCCCCTATGCCGGATCAGGAGGTTATATGGATATCAAGACATGCAAGTTGTTGGCACAGTACAATCTCGTTGCAAATCAAAAAATGGACGACAAAATTCGCACGTTGAGTGACATACAGTGGAACCGGGAGTTTGCGGGATACTTTAAGACAATGAATCACTTGTGCGGCCATATTTATATCAGTGATTTCAATTGGCTCAAAAGGTTCGGCCAATTCAAGAATTTTCAATATTTTAAAGGTCCCCTTTTCGATCAAAACTTAACCTATGGTTCTCAGCCTTTCGATGCAGTTGTTGACTACATTTCTAAAAGGGAAGAAATAGATAAAAAACTGATCATGCTTATGGATGAGCTTACGGAAAACGATCTGGAAAAGACAATATCATTTGCTAATATAAAAGGAGAAACGGTCAGCAAAAATGTCGGCGGTTCAATTCTGCATATATTTAATCACCAAACCCATCATCGGGGAATGATCTCTCTTTATTTAGAGATGATGGGGATTGATAATGACTTTAGCAGCCTGTTACCGCTGGTTTAAAAGAGAATCGGCTAAGGACCTTATCAGCCCTCTTGCCCTTGATCAGGAGCTATGATGAAACTATCAGGCAGAACCGTTCTCATAACAGGAGGCACCAGCGGCATTGGTCTCGGCATTGCCGAGGCGTTTCACGGACGCGGAAGCAAGGTCATCGTCTGCGGACGCGACAAAAAACGGCTGGCAGCCGTGGAAGAAAAGTCCCTGGAGATCACGGCTTTGGCCTGTGACGTCGGGGATGGCCTGCAAAGGAAGAATCTCGCAACGGAAGTCATGCGCCGTTTCCCCGACCTCGACATCCTGGTCAATAACGCGGGCATCCAGAGATATGTCGATCTGAAAAAAGGTTATGACGAACTCAAGTCAGGAGAAGATGAGATCGCGATCAATTTCGTTTCCGCGGTTGAGCTGACGGCCCTCTTCATAGGTCACCTGATGAAAAGACCGTCTGCCGCAATCATCAATGTGAGTTCAGGGCTCGGCTTCATGCCGATGGTCAATATGCCTATCTACAGCGCGACAAAGGCCGCGATTCACGCCTACACCCTCGTGCTGCGGCAGCAGCTCAGGGACACATCAGTCAGGGTCATTGAAATCGTTCCGACCATGGTCGACACCGGTTTGAACAAGGAAGGACGTGACGCAGCCAATCTCAAGTACAGAGGGGTCAGTCTCTCGGAATACATCCCGACCGTCATCAGCGGACTGGAAAACGATGTTGAGATGATATTCCATGGAGACGGAGCGAAAATACTTTCCGAACCTCGCGGCGCATCGGAGGGCCGTCTGTTGAAGCCTTCCTGGTGAACGCGTAGACCCGGAGGAATGTCATGAACAAGAGCCCGAGCAGAGATCTTCAGCCCATTGCACTTCCCGAACCGATCTTTGACCGCTGCCTGACGGTCTTTGAAGCACTGAAGGCCAGAAGGACTTCCCGCTCCATCAGCGGCAAGAAGATCTTCCTGCAGATTCTTTCTGACATCCTCTGGGTGGCACAGGGCGTCAACCGCCTCACAGGACCTTTCGGCGGACCGGGAAGGACCGCGGGCTCGGCCAGCAATTCACAGGAGATCAGCATCTATGTCGCCATGGAGGAAGGGACGTATCTGTATGAACCTGAGCCTCACCGGCTGTCTCCGGTTGCCTCCGGGGACAGCCGCGCCCTGGCGATTGGGCCCGGGCAGCAAATGGCCGGGGCAAACGCTCCCGTTCGCTTCGTTTACGTCGTCGATATCGACAGATTCAAAAAAGCAGGGTTCGACGAACCGGGACTCCATGATCCGGAGATTCAGAAGTCATACTACTTCGTCGACACCGGTCTCATCGCTCAGAACGTGTATCTGGCATCAGCTTCGCTCGGGCTGGCTTCGTGGTTTCACAATTGCGCCAAGGCTGCATTCGCGAAAGAGATCAAGCTGAAGTCGCATCAGCGCCCGCTTTTCGGACAGACGATCGGGTATGCGGAGGATTAGAAATGACAAGGTTCCGTCTTTGTATACGGTCTCGAGAAAAGTATTGATGCTGAAGAATCATACATAGTTCCAGTTGAATTTGTTGATTGTTGCATCTAATGGGAACTACACACTTGTAGTTGATGTTGAGATCGACATGATTTGAAATGATGTGTAGACTCAATAAGGATTGTGACGACATCTTCACGTCGTACTCAATCCATAATTCAAGAAGCCCGGAGCGGCAGGATGATGACCGATGGTCTCTATATATAGGGTAATGCTTCGAGGGGTCGTTTTTGGTTAAAGCCTGAATGGGCAGTTTATGGAGAGTGAGAGCTCGTGTCGGTCTGATTATAAAAAAACAAACGTGATTCCCATTATACTCACACGCAGAAATCATCGCCTGATCCGCTCGCGCGGCCGAACGGGAGCGTTGACCCGCAGATGATGCCTGCGGGATCTTACACGAGAAACACGTGGTGAATCAAAATCGTCGGATGCTATCCGGCGCGTGCCAGGTGCTGCGGCGGCGGAGAAATCGAAATCACTTTGAGAAAGCCACCGCAGCACCCGCATGTTGGATGAGGCATTGGGGGCGTCTGTTCGACTTCAGACATCGTCACCTCAAATCCATAAGCCAGCTCAATCAGCGTCCTGATGTTCTCAAGCGGGACTTTGCAGGTCGGGCTTAAGAAGCCGTAATATCGCACCTTCATGAACCCCGTCGGTAGAACGTGCTGGAGGAAGCGACGCATAAATTCCATCACCTCAAGTTCCAGCGTTCTCCAGCGATTGCTATTGGTCTTTTTGTAATGAATGAAGATCTGACGATTCTCGACTTTCACGATCCGGCTGTTGGACAAGGCTACCCGAAAGACATAGGGGGCAAGATACTTGAGACTCCCTTCGCTGTCGCCCACGGCTTGCGAGTTCACGTTCCAGTCGATGCGCCAGACCTCTTCGGGGATTTGATCAAAAAGGCCTGCTTTTTTCATCTCATCCTTGAACTTCGCCCGGAAAATGGGAGATAGCGCTTGGACCGGCACATAGAAACCGGTTCCTGACGGTTTCCATGTTTTATCCTCGGACGAAAACGCCCCACCTACGACGATATAGTGGACATGGGGGTGAAACTCCAGTGTTCTGCCCCATGTGTGCAGGACCCCGAAGAAGCCCGGCAGATCGCCGCCCATGAACTTGGGGTCGAGAACCAGCTTTTTCATAGCCGCTGAAGAAGCAGAAAACAAGGCAGCATAAGCTGCTCGTTGATTGCCTCTGATGAACCGACGAATCTGCTCGGGCACCGTGAACGTGATCATGAAGTGATGTCCTGGCATCCGCCGATCAATCTGTTTTTCGAGCCACTGTCGGCTCTTATGATACTGGCAGGTCGGGCAGTGACGGTTGCCGCAAGAACGATGGATGGCATGGTCTTTCCCGCAGTCTTCGCAACGGAACCAGGTCGTCCCACAAGCTGGAGTGCGGCAGTTGATAATTGCGTCTATTGCCTTGCGATGTTCCAGAGGAATCGCTTCGCCAAACCGTGACACGTACTCCGGGGCATAGGTGCGGAAAATCTCATTGATCGTGTCCATGGTCAAAACCCCGTCATGAGCTGGTCGATGATTTTGTAAGCGTCTTCCTGACCCTTGGTGGTCAAATGTAGGTAAATCATCGTGGTCTCAAGGCTGGAGTGGCCCATATACTGCTGGATGACGCTCAGATTCACGCCGGCTTCGAGCAGGTGAGTAGCATAGGCGTGGCGAAGCGTGTGGATGGAGACGTTGCGTTTCTGAATACCCGCTGCGCGTACCGCGTTCTGAAGCGCCGCCTGCACCGTACTGTATGAAACCGGTTTCCGAATGTCCGAGCCATCTTTGTATATGCCCCGTGAGGGAAAAATCAATCGGGGGTTTTTGTGAGTGGCCCAATGCTTCCGCAAAAGAGCATACGTCGTACGGGGAAGCGGAACATAACGGTCTTTAGCGCCTTTCCCCCGGTGGATATGGATCATCATACGGTGTTTATCGATGTCCGGGACTTCGAGGTGTAGCGCTTCCTGGAGCCGAAGGCCGCAGGAATAGACTGTGGAGAGGAAGGCGTGGTTGCGAGGAGACGTGACGCGGGAAAGGGTGGCGCGTACCTCTTCGATACTAAGCACAGTCGGAAGCCGGTGTTCAGTTTGCGCCCGAATGATGCTCAGGATATGCCAGTCACGGCGCAGGACGTTCTCAAAGAAAAAGCGGATGCCGGCATAGCAGACAGCCATGGTTTTGGGCGCCCACTTGCGAACGTTCCTGCAATGGAGGAAGTATTCCTGAAGCTCTTCTTCGGTGATGAGATCGGGGGTTTTGTTGCCGAAATGCTCAATGAGTAATCGGACTGCGCGTGTGTAACTTTCTTGCGTTGTGTCGCCCTTACCGCTCAGTTGCAGGGCTTCTTTGGACTTCTCGTACCAGTTTTCCATGACCATACTCTCCTTGTGCTACAAGATTGAACTGCATTGGAGATGTATGGTAACACGGAGATTATTCAGGAAATATCAGACAAGGTGGGATGGACGCAGGATGGATGCTTTGCTCTTCTGCCGCGGAGCGGCTTACTTGAATTGCTGTTGAAACTTGCGGCGCAGCTTCCTTTCTGTAGTTCTTGTTGTTGCCATTTTATTAGCACATAAAGATACATCCCGTAATTGCATACCCTGATAACCCGCATTATCTTCTTTATCTTCCCCGAAAATATCAGTATACTTTAATGTGTATTCCGTCGGAAAAGCCACTGTAATGTTATGCTGCGATGAGGATAGACAGAGGTCAATCGACGTCTTCAAGCGGCGATTAACACGGTAACGTACAGGAGTTTATTACATAAGCACGAATGTGCACTTCTAGAAACGAAGCAATCACAAAAGGATGACTTATGAACTGGTTGATGCCGGCAACAGTTGCTTCTTTGACAGGCACCTTGATGCTGTCTTTGGTTTATTTCTACTTATACACACAGGACCGCCACCGCTATCTTGCCATTTGGTGTGCAAGCTGGGCCCTATATTCCATCAGGTTCTGCTTTCTTATGCTGACTGTCCTTTTTGACAAAAATATAGCATTTGATCTCGGGTATTACGAATTTAATCTTGTCGGTGGATTGCTTCTTGTTTGGGGCGTTTCATTGTTCCTAAGCCGCGGCATGTCGAAGGTTTGGCTATTGAGCACGTGCCTGCTTGCATTGTGGATTCCCATAGCGGTTGGGGAAGATTTCAGCTTTTTTTCGCTAACCTTTCCAACCTTTACCTTCTTGGCGATCATATATATATGGACTGGTATTGCCTTTCTTCGCTCTAAAAACCTTCAGGGCTTTGGAAAGTACTTTGTTGGCTGGACCTTTATTATATGGGGCATACATAAGGGAGACTATCCCCTTTTGCGGCAAGTTACGTGGTTTGCACCTTGGGGGTACTCGCTCGGCGAGTCTTTTGCGGTTATGGCGGCAATCGGTATGCTGCTGATCTACTTCGAAAAGGTGAAGACCGACCTTCTGAAAAAGGAGTACAAACTGAAGGAGAGCGAGGAACGGTTCCGTTCGATCTACAACAACATCGGTGTAGGCATTTCATTAATCGGGATGGATATGGAGATCATTTCGATCAATCCGCAGATGCAGAAGTGGTTTCCTCACATCGACTGCAATCAGCATCACATTTGCTACAGGAGCTTCAACACCCCACCGAGGGATAGTGTTTGCAGCTATTGTCCAACCGTGCAGACCCTGAAGGACGGGCGGGTCCACAGGGCCATAACAGCAACACCGACGGAAAACGGATTACGGCACTACGAGGTCGTATCGACACCTCTACTGTCAGCGGATGGATCCATACTAGCGGCGATTGAGATGGTGGAGGACATCACCGATCGCAAGCGGGCGGAAGAAGAGGTTAGGCTGCTGAAACATTCAATTGATGTGCATTACGATGGCGCATATTGGTTGGACAGCGACATCAAGTTTGTTTACGTCAACGATGCCGGCTGCAAAGCCCTCGGGTATAAACGTGAAGATCTGATCGGGAAGACGCTCTACGAGGTCAACCCGATGGCAAGCGCCGAAGGCATGAAAGAGGTGTGGGCGGGGCTTCGTCAGGGTGGGTCCTTTTCCTCCGAATCCGTACACCGCCGCAAAGACGGCAGCGAGTTTCCCGTTGAGATCGTCACTACATACGTCCGTTTCGACGGCAAGGAATATGCCTGCGGTTTTGCACGTGACATTACAGAACGCCGCAAACTCGAAAACCAGCTCCTCCAGGCGAACAAGATGGAGGCGATAGGCCAGCTTGCCGGCGGTGTAGCGCACGATTTCAATAATATCCTGTCCGCGATCATCGGCTATGGCCACCTTTCCCTTATGAAACTGCGGGACGACGATCCGGTGAAGCTCTATATCGACCAGATTCTGCAGTCTTCTGAGCGCGCAGCCGCTTTGACGCAGAGCCTGCTCGCCTTCAGCAGAAAGCAGCCAACGAATAAAGAGCTTCACGATTTTAACGCGCTGATCAGGAATTTCGAGAAATTTCTGCACCGTCTGCTGCGAGAGGACATCGAAATGACAATCCAGTACTCGGTCGAGCAGCCCGTGATTATGGCAGACCGGGGCCAAGTTGAGCAGGTGATCATGAATCTCGTTACGAACTCGTGTGATGCCATCCCGGGCCGGGGGAAACTGACAATCGATACCAAGGTCAGTACCATAGATGAGGCGTTCATACGGTCGCACGGCTGCGGCAAGGCAGAAGACTATGCCGTGCTGTTGGTATCGGACACCGGCGTCGGAATGAACGAAGAGACTAAAAAGAGGATTTTCGAGCCGTTCTTCACGACCAAGGAAGTTGGGAAAGGGACTGGTCTCGGACTGGCCACGGTGTATGGAATTGTGAAAGCGCATGATGGTTTCATCAATGTGTACTCCGCGCCGGGGAAAGGGAGCATCTTTCACATTTATTTCCCCTTGTCCAAAACGACGAATGCCTTACCTGAACCTGCGGGGCAAAATCGAGTCCCCCTCAAAGGTGGCAGTGAAACAATCCTGCTTACTGAGGACGACGCGAGTCTCCGCAATTTGACGTCGGTCGTTCTCCGGGACATGGGCTACACCGTGATCGAGGCTGAGGATGGAAACATGGCGGTCGTTCGGTTCAGCGAGAACCGCGCCGCGATCAAGCTCGTGATTCTTGACGGCATCATGCCAAAGATGAACGGCTTGGAAGCGTATCAGGAGATCATCGCTCTCAGCCCGAATATCCGATGCATTTTCACGAGCGGCTACTCGGGAGAAGTATTCGCACAGGACGGCCTGCCGACCGGTACGGAGTTTCTGTCGAAACCGGTAAAGCCCTCGGAGCTATTGAGCAAGGTCAGAGAAATGCTTGATCGGAAATAACAAGAGGCAAAGAGTGAGGATTAAGGATATGCCCTCTCAACTCATAGTTCATGTGCTATTTACAAACCGAATTTGTTGCTTGTTGCAAATAATAAGATGTACACACTTGTAGCCGAAGGACACCATGAATCGCGAGAGATGAAGATTATCAGTTCAAATCTTTAGTCCTTACTTCTCTCTGAAATCTGCATACTGTAACGTACTATTCTTTTCTTCTTTATCTTGCTGAATAATTCCATTATACTTTTTATTGAGCAACAGAACTTCAGCTAAGTGGCAGCTGAAGCATTAGCACGCTGAAAATGGAGAAATGATCATGGAAACGATTGGTATCATTTACACACCTTATGAGACGAAGGATAAATGTCCTATCCAACCCTTATACGCGTCAGATACGATAGGCCGTGTGGAGGTAGTTGAAAAATACGCGGCAGGATTAAAAGATATAGAGACCTTTTCTCACATATATCTGCTTTACCATTTTGATAAAGCAGGAAAAATAGAATTAGTTAGAGCAACTTTTTTAGATGACGAATCGCATGGAATATTTGCGACGAGGCATCCATGTAGGCCAAATGGTATTGGGATGTCTATTGTACGATTAAAGAAGAGATCAAATAATATTCTGATAGTGGAAGGTATTGATGTATTAAACATGACCCCATTGCTTGACATAAAGCCATACATACCAAGGTTCGACCGCATCGAAACGGCAACGGAAAGATGGACGGCTAACAAACAATGGCGGCCAAAGCCAGGGGGGAGAGAGTAAAGACGTGCAAACAAGTCAAGGGAGTCACCAAAAACTGTGCACCGCAGGAACGAATCATTGATGCATATTTTGTAATTTTCAGAGATTTCAAAACGATTCCAGAGAGGTTCGGTATTGAAAGGCGAGACTAACGAAACTATGCATACCTTGCAAAGGATTCAGGATTATCTGCATGAACATATTCCTTTGTCCAAAGCGATGGGCGCAACTGTTCTGAAAGTAGATTTGTCAGGCGTAGTGCTCTCCGCACCACTTGAGCCGAATATAAACCACCGCGAAACCGTGTTCGGTGGTAGCGCATCATCGCTCGCAATCCTTGCGGCATGGTCAGTGGTACATTTCGGGCTACAATGTGCGGGACTTCAATGTCGCGTGGTAATCCAAAAAAATACAATGAGCTACGATAAGCCCATTGCTGGAGTCTTTACCGCGCGTTGCAATGCACCGGATGCAGAAACATGGCAGCGTTTTCTTACGATCCTGAAACGGAAAAAGATGGCTAGAATCGTGGTTGTTTCCGTTTTGGAATACGGTCATAAAATCGCGGGGCAGATGGAAGGCGTTTTCGTAGCCGTCCGAACGGACTCATTGGTGATGTAATGTGGCGTTTTTAAGAATCACTGATGAATGAGTCGGCGCGGCCTTCATCCTTTTATGTTAAAAGTCAAGCCTCGGAATGGATGGCCAACAGGTTTTTCCCGGTTTTCTATTTCTTTTCGTTAATGGTCATTAAATGTGTACCAGTCGGAGGAATTCCAGCTGCGTTGGATCGTTTGTGAGATTTTTGCTTGTTAAGACAGAAAACGGTTCTCACAAATGCCCCAGGATCAATTTTCCCGGGGCAGTCCATAGCGTGATACCCACCTGTAGAATCCCTTTCTCGGGATTTGTACGCAGAACGAGCAAATCTTTAAAGCCATGCTTTTATTAGCAGACATGCCTACATCATAAAGGCAGCTGCATTTCCTCCATTATGTATTAAAGTTGTGGGTCCGCAGTCTGAAGTAGTGCAGACACGCTTTATTAGCGGCTGCAGGATGAAGAAGCGGTACCCACGATGAAACAAGTTGTAAGATCGGTCGTTCTAGCGTGATCCCGTTTCTTATTGTATGACCTCAGGCACATACTCCTTCTGATTCTTCAGGACGTATCTGATACGGTTCAAG
Source organism: Nitrospirota bacterium (assembly GCA_963845065.1). Lineage (GTDB taxonomy): Bacteria > Nitrospirota > UBA9217 > UBA9217 > UBA9217 > JAJYKN01. Next base: position 170,093 of record CAWJQQ010000009.1, on the reverse strand, counting down.
AGTTTTCTTGCGATATGAATGATGGCCCGTGTTGGTGGCATGTTTTTAGTGAGGCGTTCATTGACCACTGAAATCGAGTTTGCTAATGTTAAATCATGGCAAGTCTCCTTTCGGTTTATTTTGGTCTTCCTAACGAAAATATATCTTAAGTCAGACTTGCTTTTAATCATAAGGTCTGAAGCATTGATTTTTACGACTTTTCAGAATATCAACACTTCATTTCGAATTTATTAGCGCTATCCTCTAATTTCGTTAACGTGGATCCCTTAATTTCCGCCTGCAAAAACTGATTGACTCCCGGTATATTTTAGGTATAATAATTATACCATGGAATTCGAATTTGATCCAAAGAAGAGCGTCAGTAACAAGCAAAAGCATGGAATCGATTTTTATGGAGCCCAAACCCTATGGGGCGACCCTGATTTAATTGAGATTCCCGTCCAGACGATAGACGAACCGCGGTATTTGGTGATTGGAACGATCGAGGGGAAACACTGGTCGGGAGTCATTACCTATCGAGGCGATAAGGTAAGGATTATATCGGTTCGACGGTCAAGGAAAGAGGAGGTGGAAATATATGAAGGTTAAAGCTCGCGATTTTGACAAAAAATTCGACGAAGGTGCGGATATTTCAAAACACCTTGATGTGAAAAAAGCAAAGAGACCTGAGCAGGAGCAGAAAAGAGTGAACGTTGACTTCCCCGTGTGGATGATACAATTGTTGGACAAAGAGGCAAAACGTCTGGGAGTTCCCCGTCAGTCGATTATTAAAGTTTGGGTGGCAGAGCGACTTGAAAAGGCGTCGTGATCATTTCAACCTACCATCCGAGAAGGATGCGGCTTAACATCATCAATTGCTTTAGCGGGCAGTTTTTTCCGGATAATTAAATTTTTCTTCGCAGAAACATCTTACACTGATTTGGTAAAGCTATGCTCTTCTTTCTATACTTAGCCATCTAAGTAATGGCCCAGATTCAGCAAAGGAGGCGTATTTCTCTATGCACAATCAAATCAAGTTAATTTGTCGGGCAACCAAACTGTCCCGTCCACACCTCATTCATCATCCAATTCAGTGTCCTGATGAATGTTGCCTCCGTTGCCGCAGCTACTACCTTAATCAACTCAAATAATAATCCTGTCGCCTTTGCAACGAGCTCTGTCCAGAATGCTCAGTACAGTATGAATGTTACCATCACGCCGACTGCGGACCTGTTGCCTAATACCAACTACACGTTGAGCGTTGGTGATACTGCTACAGACTCATACGGCGACAAGCTTATTGTTGACGCAAACACATCAGCGGCATTTATGACGACGTAAGGTTTGAGATCAAGCATAAAAAGTGAAAGAAGTCGTTAAGGAGCACAAACAGGGCAATGCAACCAATAATTTTTGTTGTCTCGACGATATAAGCCTTGGGAGGCAGTCCTATGAATAGTAAGGATTGCTAGAGGCGAGAATTTTTAAGGACCTTTGCGCAACCCTTTCAGCGGCTTCTCTTCTTGCCAGCATGCTTTCAGGGCGCGGAGAAAACGATTACGTACAGAATCAAATCGCTTACGGACCGCCACCGAATGTGCCAGCAAAGTAACCGTGAGCGAGATGTTTTTCCTCGATGTACTGTCAGATCTTATTGATTTGTCTGGAAACCAGGCTGTCCCTGTCCACACTTCTTTCAGTATATCATTTAATGCTGGGATGAATGTAGCCTCCGTTGCCATGGCTATAACTTTTATCGACTCAAATAATAATTCCGTCACCTTCGTAACAAGCTCAGCCTATGTTCTGTATAGTATCTATGTTACAATTACGCCGACGGCGGACCTGTTGCCCGATACTAATTACGTATTGAACGTCGGTGATACCGCTATGGACTTATATGGCAACAAATTAATTGTGAACGCAAACGCACCAGCCGCGTTCAGGACATTGGCGTGAAGCTTTTAAAATCAGACTTGATACTTGTATATCGAAAGGGTTGTTAAGGGGCACAAATAGTGATTTCATGTGCAAGTTTCTAGCCGGTATTCTGCATCTTATATTTATGGGTCGCCGTAGCACACTTGTAGGAGATTTTGATATCGACATAAGTAAAAATGATGTATAGACTTGCTGATGAATCATGCGGCTCGATTAGCATCCTGAATCAAACCAAGTTACCATTTTTCAAAATACTTCAAGTTACAGGCTGAATTCGTCAACACCCTGTAAAAACGCGCTATAATTATTTAGGAATTCAGGCATGACCATACGCATTGCGCTTTTCAATCTCGCCGCTATGCCTGCCGTCGATTGTGGGGAGCTGTAACTACAGTACTTCGGATACCCGTACTTCGCAAAGCGGCGGGAACGAGACAACTTTTTCCGTGCTGGAGCGCCACAACAGCTAGAAGCGCGACGGTGTTTACGTCGACGCGCCGTTGATAAGAACCTCGGTCGTTGTTCTCCACGACTGTTCTGGGTGTGGTTCTAAAGGCCACAGGACAAAAATTTATGATCAGGTAATAACGAGGTTTTAAATGAAACAGGAGGTGACCAACATATGAAAACCATACTCAAGAAGTTCTATACAAAACCGCTCGTGATCTATCTAATAATAGCGCTGCTTGCGATATCGACCTTCGCCGGACCAGCCGAGGCCATGTTCGTCCCTGCCGCACCTCATCAGAATATGAACGAGGCAACCGCGGTCTCTGCGAGCCGGGCGGCAGATATGACTAAGGTCCAGACGGCACTTGAATCGAAGATACTCCGGCAAAAGCTTATGGACTATGGGCTATCCCCCGAGGAGACCATGGCGCGGCTGAACAAGCTTTCGGACGAGCAGATTCATCAGCTCGCGACTCACACGGACGCGCTCCAGGCGGGCGGAGACGGGGGGGCTGCGGTTTTGCTATTTCTCCTCCTGGTGGCCATCATCCTCGCGTTGATTCTGGCGCTCACACACCCCGGGTATGGGTATTGGCACCGCGGCTATTACAGATAAGATCACGTTTCTTAAAATTGGTCGAGTAGAACAAAGTGAATCTAAAGGATGATACTAACAATAGGTGACATGTTGTGAATCCCAACAAAATCCTTTGGGTAGTATTATACTTTACCCGATCTACGGAACTTGATATGTCGAAAACATGTGACAAACAAAATTTATCAAATCTCTCGTTATATTCCTTTTCTGCATCAATCATGGCTCTAAATTTTATCTTATTAAAATGCACAGTCTCTTACAGGATATCTTGTTCGACATTCACTTCCAACGAGATAACTCTGACATGTGGAGGTATTGATTGTGTGCAGAAATATCAAAACTCTATTTAATTTCGAACCACCTGTGACAAACGAAGAGGTTCGTGCGGCCGCACTACAATTTGTTAGAAAAGTGAGCGGCTTTAACAAGCCATCGAAAATCAACGAAGCTGCTTTCCTTATGGCTGTTGACGACGTAGCCAGGATTTCTAGAAACCTTCTAAGTTCGCTTCAGACAGACGCAGCACCGAGAAACCGCACAGAAGAGGCCATCAAGGCACGAGCACGCGCTGCCAAGAGGTTTCCCACGTGAATACTTTAAATGGGATACAATCTATTACGCTGGGATAGGTAAAATTATGTTATTATCATTTTACTTATTTCATTTCGTTATTAATGCATGACTTTTTGATTATCTTAATAACACAGGATTATTATGGCAAGAATATTCATTACAGGTTCTGCCGATGGACTAGGTAGAATGGCTGCACGGTTACTGGTTGCAAATAGCCACAAGGTAGTATTGCATGCCCGTAATCAAAGTCGATCTAAAGAAGCATTAATTGGTGTACCCGGAGCTGAAGCAGCAGTATTCGGTGATCTATCCAGTATATCGGAAGCTAAACACGTTGCAGAACAGGTAAATGGACTAGGCTTATTTGATGCCATTATCTATAATGCAGGTGTTGGCTATCGCGAATCTCATCGTATCCAGACTATTGATGGCTTACCGCAGGTCTTTGCCGTAAATTCATTAGCCCCATATATTCTGACATGCCTAATTATAAAGCCCAAACGCTTGATATATACTAGTTCAGGAATGCATCGAAGTGGTGACCCCACCTTGAAAGATTTGACATGGAACACCCGGCCATGGGATGGATCTAGCGCTTACGCCGATTCTAAATTACATAATGTCATCCTTGCCTTTGCTGTTGCGCGGAAATGGCCCAACGTGCTATCCAATGCACTGGAACCTGGTTGGGTAGCTACTAAAATGGGTGGAAAGAGCGCACCTGATAGCCTTGAGGAGGGACCTAAGACGCAGGTTTGGCTCGCCACTAGCCAAGAAAAAGAAGCTTTGGTCTCAGGGAAATATTTTTATCATCAAAAACTTCGGAATTTTCACCCGTCAGCTGCAGATGCCTCTATTCAGGAAAGATATCTTTCAGAATGTGAACGTTTATCTGGAATCTCATTCCCCATTGAATAAACAATGATAAATTGCATATTATATTGACTAGGCTGTTATAAAGACGCTTATTGCTTCCTGTAGTTTTTTCCCGCCGAATACCGGATTGTACTTTAATTCCGTGACCATTAGCACTAAATATTGTTATCAGAGGGTCCGCAGATGAACTATGAAAAAGAGCTTAACTCATTTAAAAATATGATTTAGATTCGGATGACCAACGGAAGCAGGCATATATAGAATGCATCAAATATGCAGACGCTCATATTTTGTGATAAAGTTTTCTGTCAAAAACTCCATCCTGAAGGTCTCAACCTGGCCATCTGTTATCAATCCATACTTCTCATCGAATTTATTAATCTTAACCGTCTGATTTAAGCTATATTTTAACTAGTAGAGAAACCCATAGTAGGGATCACCGAAAGAGAATTGATGTTGGAAGGAAGCAAATATAAACAAGAGGCTGATGAGGCAGAGCTAGTAAGTAAGCTCAAACAATTGGAACCAGCTGCCTGACGCTGGCAACTCAAACAAGAGATGGACGTTGCTTTTTACTTCTCAGGCTGTCTCGCGATTCCCGGCAACCTCAAAATGGACAAAATTGACAGCTGCAAGGTCTCTGGTACTATCCCAATATAGACGATTGAAACTAAAAAGGAGGTCAATAAGTGATTTGCGTCGCTCTTTATACATGCAAAACGGGAGGATAATATGAAAAATCCGTGATATATTACGTTTAATACGGAGCTTACTAATATATTGAACACTGGATGAAACTTGAGATATGCGGCCTGAGACAGTTCGACATCTTTTTTTAACCTAAGGTCGCTGCTCATCCTAACCATTTCCATAGGAGAGACACCTTATGAAAGCAATAAAACTCAAAGGCTCCGGTGGGCTCGAGCGCCTGACGATGGTCGAGATGGTTGAGCCTGGTGCGCCGCAGGAGGGCGAAATCCAGGTGCGGCTGCACGCCAGCTCGCTGAACTATCATGATTATCTGGTCGCGCTTGGGAAAATTCCAACCCCAGACGGACTCATCCCGTTGACCGATGGAGCGGGAATTGTCGAAAGGATCGGGGAAGGCGTCAGCGAGTTTGCCGTGGGCGATCACGTCGTCTCCTGTTTTTTTCCCGAGTGGCAAAACGGCGAAGCCGAATCATCCAGGATCGCCAAGACTCCCGGTGATAGCTTGGATGGGTATGCGCGGGAGAGGGTGGTGCGGCCGGCGAATTGGTTCACTCGCGTGCCTAAGAATTACAGCTATACCGAAGCGGCGACTTTGCCCACCGCCGGTCTTACGGCGTGGCGCGCACTTGTCAGTGATGGTCCTTTGAAAGCCGGCGAGACGGTATTGACTTTGGGCACGGGCGGTGTGTCGATGTTCGCCCTGCAGTTCGCAAAAATGATGGGCGCATTGACGATCGTCACTTCGTCATCAGATGAAAAACTGGCTCGCGCACGCGCTCTGGGCGCTTACCATACGATCAACTACAAGCAGTATCCAAACTGGGCAGATCAGGTTTTAGACCTGACCGACGGACGTGGCGTTGATCATGTCATCGAAGTGGGCGGTCCGGATACTCTGCCGCAGTCGATCAGCGCGTGCCGCATCGGCGGGCATATCGAGTTCATCGGCGTCTTGACGGGTTTCTCCGGTCCGATTCCGACCGCGGCGCTGTTGACTCGACAAGCGAGGCTTCAGGGGATGCAAGTCGGAAGCCGCCAGCAGCAGATTGAGATGATTCGCGCTCTGGATGCCAATGACATGAAGCCGGTCATCAATAAGACCTTTCCTCTACAAGACCTGATCGAGGCGTTTCGTTACGAGGCGAGCGGTGCGCATTTCGGAAAAATCTGCATCGAAATATGAATCGATACGAAGGCTTGATGGCAGAGGAGGCACCGTTCGTCAGACGGTGCTTTCCTCGCTTCGCGGTGCAGCTAGTCACTAGGCGCGTGACGGGATCGACGGCCGTTGCCGTCGAATACTTGACCCAAATGAGGAAAATCATCATCGCCCCGCTCGGAGGCATATGCCGATGGGCGAAACGAAACCGCAGGACCGTTACTGCCGAAGTGCGCCTGCTGGATTCGCATCAAATGCAAGAATTGCCTTCGCGGTGACAGTGCTGGCAATAAAGAATCCGGCGGAAAGCTCGACGCAGAGGCGAAAGCGTGACCGAGGTTAGCAAAGGAGAGAACGATGAAAAACAGCATGAGAGATGAACTTGGAGCCCCTAAGGTAGTCGATCGGAGCACCTTCCAGGCCGAGCTGGACGCATTGCGGGTTCGGGAGAAGGCTCACACAAGAGAGGGCGACGCGATTGCGGCCGCCCGCCGGCGCCTCCCCATGGTCGAAGTGGATGGTGCGACACCGCTCATTGGCGAACGTGGCGCGGTGACACTATTGGACACGTTTGAGGGCCGTCGGATGCTCATCGCCTACTACTTCATGTGGCACACCGGCCACTCTGCCGCGGAGCAGTGCGAAGGGTGCACCTTCTATACATCGCAGGTCTGCGAGCTGTCCTTTATTCATTCTCGCGACGTAACTTACGCCACGTTTTGCCAGGGACCCTACGAAGAGAGCGCCCGGTACCGCGACTTCATGGGCTGGGAGATGCCTTGGTACTCGGCCCGGGACTCGCTCGATACTCTATTGGTTGGACGCCGGGTGGGCATGTTTCACCTCGTTTGTTACCTGCGACAAGGATCCAATGTCTATGAGACTTACTGGACGAATGGGCGCGGCGTCGAGGCGATGGATAACAGCTATCGGTTGCTCGACTTGACCGTCTACGGGCGGCAGGAGAGGTGGGAGGACTCGCCGACCGGCTGGCCGCAACGGCCGAAAGGCGAGCACAATTATCGTAATGATGGACGTCCTATCGCCCAGTGGTCCCGCCTGAAGGCCGGGTATTCGGACGACCTTAGAACTGGCAGGCGCTGAGCCTGTCCGAACACATAAAGCTAGAAGTCGTATTTTTCAGCGCCACCTAAAATATACGGGCGCCATTAGCCAACCTCAACATTGCTGTATCAATAATATTTTGTGCCATATCGAGGGGGCGGGGCCTCAATGTGGCTAAGGAGGTTACACCATGGCAACTTCACGTGGGAACCAGTTGGCGCAAGACATCCGGCAGAAAGTAGAAGCCTTGAAACAGGTATGCCAAGGAGTGGACGAGAATCTGGCCTTGCGTGCTCCGAAGGACAGATGGTCACCCAAGCAGATTCTTTCCCACCTTTGCGGTCCCGAGGGTGTGGGACACCTGCCGATCGTCAGGGCCTTTGTCGACAGCGATACCCCTATGATAGATCTCGATACGGAGAATCCGTTCTTTACCGAAAATCGGGCACGCATGAGCCTCATCGAACTTGTCGCGGAGTGCGAGAGGAATTACCAAAGTGTGGCCAACTTCGCTGAGGAATTAACCGATGATCAACTGGGAAGGAAAGCGCATATTCCAAAGCTGAAAGATTCTCCGTTGGGCGAATACCCAACTCTTGATGGGATGATCAATGGGCTGGGCAAGTACCACGTCCAGTTTCACATCGACCACTTGGTCGAGATCCTGACTGCTCTTTCACATAAGTGATGCCGGAGTTTCTAACCACTGCAGTAGGTTTTGAGCGAGATGCCAAACTGGGGGAGCCTATCGGAGCTATTACGGCAATCCGGCCTGCGCTAGGACCTGGGGAGGAGCCCTATCCCAGCGCGAAAACCGCGCGCCGGAAGAACCAGGGGCTCAAAACGGATGACGCTACGGGCCATGGCTCAGCCCCGCATCAGCCTTTTAATGAGGACCGCATATGAAAATCGCTTTAATCTTTTTAGCCTTTGCAATCGTCACCTTCATTGTTTTATTTTTCATTCTTGGGATAATTTCTAAGTTGGGAAAAGCCTCTGGATTGGTCGAAGGGACTCTATCAAAATGCCCAAATAAGCCTAATTGCGTTTGCAGTGAGCAAAAAGATGATGTCAATCACTATATTGACCCCATAATTATTCCTCAAAACATCAAGTTTGATACATTGACCATTCTAAAAAATGTAATTCGATATATGGGAGGTACCATTTATGCTGAAAGTGAAAACTACATTGCATCTACGTTTTCGTCGTCAATTTTTGGATTCGTGGATGATTTTGAAATTAGAATCGATTCGATTCAAAAAGTGATCCATATTCGCTCAGCGTCCAGAGTCGGTTATGGTGATGCGGGTGTTAATAAAAAGAGAACTGAATTACTTAAAAAACTATATAATGAGAAGTTTTCAGAGGCTAACCAGTCACTCAATGCGACGCCAAAAAATAGCGCGCTTTAGCTTTGGTGTTCACATGTACTTTCCAAGTCGTAGTTTGCATTGATTTTTAGTCAACACCGCTCCAAGCTGGTAGGTGAAGCCGAGTTTCATATAATATTAGTGAAGGTGCAGAATTCATTTTGTATCATTGTATTTTGTGATAAAAGTTTTCTGTCAACGACTCCATCCTGTATCATTGGAGTTGCCGTTCTTCGGAACGATCCATACTTCATCACGAAAACAGCACGGCGGATAAGTGTCATAGGAATTGACCGAAAAGTCCTCAAGCATTAATACTTGTATGTTGAGCGAATTGCATCAGTTTGTTATATTTGATTTTTATATAAGCATGAAATAATTCATGTGCCACCTGAAATAATATTATGCTATAATACCGAAAACTACTCAATCAATTGTTGTGCTGCCCCAAGGCAAAGAAAAGGATAATTTAAAAGCTACTTCGATCAAAAAACTGAAAAGGAAGGCATAAAGGTCCTATGAATCCATCGGAACGTATTGACCAGCTGATCGCAGAACTCACAGACTGGCGTGGCAAAACGTTCGCCAGCATCCGCAAGAGCATCCTTGAGGCCGACCAGGAGATAATCGAGGAATGGAAGTGGATGGGAAGCCCAGTGTGGTCTCACAACGGAATAATCGCGGTCGCCAACGCCCACAAAGAGAAGGTGAAGCTTACCTTTTCCCACGGGGCGAGCCTCCCAGATCCTGACAAACTCTTCAACGCGGGCCTCGAAGGCAATGCGAGACGAGCGATCGATTTTTTCGAGGGCGATAAGATTAATGAGCGTGCTTTAAAAAATCTCGTCCGTGCCGCTGTTGATTACAATCGTGCCAAATTGAAGAAGAAAGCGCCTGCGGGTACTCGAGCGAAAGTACACAAAAGTAAAAAGACATGAAGCTATAGCTTTTTCTCACTGACTCGAGGGGTCGAGTAGGTTAAAAACTAAAATAAACTAACAAACCAAAGAAATTAAGACGCACAACAAGGCGGTAGAGCCGACCTTGCGCTGGCGCGTTGTGGCGGCTCACCGCCCGCGTTCTAGTGTAAACTTCTACCGGTAATCGATAAATATTTTTCTTCTTCATCATACGAACTTGTAGGTGGACCTCAGAGCTTTAATAATTTGGATGATGTGATAAATTTCGGTTGAAACATGCAGTGCAGTATCCTTTCTAAAGTCTGCGACAGTTTCATCTTTAGGAGATTTCAGAATGCATTTCGAATTCGTGAAAGCAAACCCAATAAATAATTGAAATTCCTTTCCCTTTTGGCAATAATAAACCACAATGGCTAGACGGGTATGGGGTCGTAAAGGACAGCCGAGTGGCTCTAATCAGACAACGTCAACGCGCTTGGGTATCGAACTACCCGCAATATGTCAGAAGAGATCCTTGAACTCCAAGTAGTTTGACCAGGTAGGATTTTCTTACTTACAGGCTTGTCGGTTTTTTTACAATTATTAAAACGGCTGCAATAATAAATGCCTGCCAGAAACAGGGTCAAAAGTGAGAACATGAAAAAATTATTGGTTTTCCAGCATATGTCATTGGATGGTTACTTTGTTGATAAGAACGGCGACATGAGTTGGGCCAAGAATGACAATGATGAGGAGTTCAATGCGTTTGCATCAGAAAATGCAAAAGGGGGCGGCGTCTTGCTTTTCGGTAGAGTCACCTATGAGCTCATGGCAAGCTTCTGGCCAACCCCGCAGGCACTCGAAAATCTTCCCATTGTAGCTGAACGAATGAACAACGGTCCAAAGATCGTGTTTTCGAGAACAATGAAGAAAGCCTCCTGGAACAACACGAGACTTGTGAAAGGAGATCTGGTATCGGAAATACGAAAGATGAAGAAAGAGCCTGGCGAGGGAATGGCAATTTTAGGGAGCGGAAGCATTGTTGCCCAATTAGCAGAGGAAGACGTAATTGATGAATATCAGATTGTAGTGAATCCAATTGCTCTCGGCGGGGGGCGAACAATGTTCGACGGAATCAAGGAAAAATTAAACCTGAAACTGACAAAATCGAAGACCTTCCGCAACGGGAAAGTCTTTCTCTGCTACGAACCGTTTAAGTGAAGAGAACCATATGGCCAGGATTATCGAAACGTGGACCATTATGGGTTTGGCGGGAGAACCTTTAGCGTCAGATCTTGTTCCTTGAATTGGATGTTATCCGAGACGCTGATTCCTACCATGCGCATTCACAGCGACGTGTTTAGCTTCGGGAGCCGTTTTCGGATCTGATTGAGAATTGTATTGAGATCATCCATAAGCCGTGCTGCGAACAATAGTAGAGGATTTTCAGTATTTTGTCGAGCCAAAGAACCCTATTCGTACCGCAAGGCATCAATTGGATTCAACAGCGAGGCCTTGTAGGCTGGATAAAAACCAAAGAAGACACCGATAAACCCAGAAAAACCGAAAGCCAGAATGATGGAGACAGGCGAAACAACAGTTGGCCAACCTGAGAGGGATGAAAGAAGTATAGACATTGATACTCCCACAATAATCCCGATGATACCGCCGATAAGCGACAATGTGAGTGCCTCGATGATGAACTGGAGTCGAATGTCCCAGGTCTTTGCCCCGATGGCCATGCGGATTCCGATTTCGCGCGTACGTTCGGTCACCGATACGAGCATGATGTTCATGATGCCGATTCCACCGACGAAGAGAGAGACTGACGCGATGGCCCCAAGCAGAATAGTCAATACTTGCGTGGACTGTTCCGCAGCCTGCATGATCTGGGTGAGGTTCCGCACGTTGAAATCTGCGTCTTGTCTCTGACCGATATGGTGCCGCTGCCTGAGCAGATCCATTATTTGATTTTCAGCTGTGGACAGGCTTTCAGCGCCCTTTGCCTTGACTATGATGATTTTCACCATACCCGGGAACTGGGTCCCGAAAAGCTTTTTCTGGGACGTGGTCACGGGAATTATAATCGTATCGTCTTGGTCCGATCCCTGCACATCCTGCCCTTTAGTTGCAAGAACACCAAGCACTGTAAAGGGAACATTTTTGATCCTGATCGTCTGTCCTACGGGATTCCGGTCCCCGAAAAGGTTGTTCACCACGGTCTGACCGAGCAGACAGACCTTTGTTGCGTTATTCACGTCCTGAGTGCTAAAGGACCGGCCGACGCTCAGATCCCAGTCACGTGCGATCAGCATGGCAGGCGTTGTCCCGTTTATGTTAGTTGACCAGTTCAGGTGTCCATACACGATCTGTGCCACGCCTCCCAAGCTTGGCGCCACTTCCGCTACGGCGGTGCACTCCTTCGAGATAGCATCGGCGTCACCCAGGTTGAGAGTGGACCGAGTCCCTACCCCCAACCGCACACCTCCGGATGTCATTGTTCCCGGCATGATGATAAGAAGATTGCTTCCCATGCTCGAGACCTGTTCGGCTATTCGCTGGCTTGCGCCGGTGCCGACTGCGACCATGGCGATCACGGCACCGACGCCGATTATGATACCTAGCATGGTGAGGGCCGAACGCATCTTGTTCACTCGAAGAGCGCGTAAGGATATCTTGAAGGTAGAAGGAATGTTGATCATTGTTTACCCACTAATTCATCACTGACAATACGGCCATCCAGAAACCGTATAATCCGTCTACTGAAAGAAGCAATGTCCGGTTCGTGTGTCACTACTATTACCGTAATGTTGGACTCCTGGTTCAGCCTCACAAAGAGTTCCATAATTTCAATGCTTGTTTTGGTATCGAGATTTCCTGTAGGTTCGTCCGCTAGGATGATCGGCGCATCATTTACCAGAGCCCGTGCAATGGCAACCCGCTGCTGCTGTCCGCCGGAGAGCTGATTCGGATGATGATCTTCCCTGCCTTCGAGTCCCACGCTCTTCAGGGCTATCCGTGCCCGTTCATGACGTTCACTTGCGTGGTAACCGTTGTAGAGCATGGGAAGCTCAACGTTCTCCAGAGCCGAGGTTCGCGACAGTAGGTTGAACCCTTGGAAAACGAACCCGAGCTTTGTGTTCCTGATATCAGCAAGTTCGTCCCGGGAGAGGTGACCGATATCGGTGCCGTCGAGAAAATAATTCCCATCAGTCGGGATATCAAGGCATCCGAGAACATTCATGAAAGTAGATTTACCCGATCCCGAGTGTCCCATGATAGCTACAAACTCGCTCTTTTCTATGGTCGTAGAAATACCGTCGAGTGCCCGCACCTCGACATCACCCAGACTATACACTTTGGTGAGTTTTCGCGTTTCGATAAGCGACATGTCAGAACATCCTCGGGATTGACGACGGAACCTGTGTCTTGTTCTTTTTGAGCGACTCGATGATCAGCTGTTGACCTTCTTTCAGGTCCCGAGAAACGACCTCGGTATACATCCCGTCGCTGATGCCAGGCTTGATAACAACGTATTTTGGTTTGTTGTTGTCAAGAACCCAGACTGCTGGCCCTTTCTTTTCATCCACGCTCGCATACGCTCTTGCGCCTGCATCTGCAGGTCGTTCGTTGAACCTAAACCGAAGCGCCGCGTTTGTGACCCTCAGCACGTTCTGTCTCGACGCAATGATTAACGAGACATTGGCGGTCATGCCCGGCATGAGTTTTAAATCACGGTTGTCCACCTGGATCACCACGTCGTAGGTAACCACGTTCTGTACGATTATCGGAGCCTGCCTGATCTGCCATACCTTCCCCTTGAATATTATATCGGGATAGGCGTCAACAGTAAAATCTACGTCCTGCCTCACTTTTACTACACCGATGTCCGATTCAGCAATATTCGTGTCGATCTGCATCTTTGTCAGGTCTTGTGCGATCGTAAACAGTGTCGGCGTCTGGAAACTCGCAGCAACAGTCTGGCCAACATCGACGTTTCGAGAGATCACCACGCCATCGACTGGGGATACGATTTTGGTATATGCAAGGTTCTGTTTTGAGTAATCTAGCGAGGCCTTGGCCTGTTCGATCTGTGCCTTTGCGTACCCTAGCTGTGCCTTCGCAGAGTCATAGTTCGTCTCTGATGTATCCAGGTCGCTCCGAGGGATAAAATTTTTTGAGAACAATTCCTTATTCCTGTCAAATGTCCTTTTCGCGTCAACGAGGGTTGTCTCAGACTTATCCAGGTTGGCCTGAACGGCATGAAGGTTCGCTTCAGCCTGCTGTACCTGAGACTCGAACGTGGAGGGATCGATCTGCGCGATGACCTGTCTCTTCTTTACATGGGAGTTAAAGTCTACATAGAGGAATTTTATCGTTCCCGATACCTGTGTTCCGACCTGGACCGTCGTTACCGCATTAACGGTCCCTGTTGCCGTTACCGTGGCCTGAATAGAACCGAGGGTAACAAGATCGGTCCTGTACGTGGGGCCGTCACCTTTGCATCCAAACAATAAGACCAGGAGGCTAATGACGATCGAAACACTGCCTGTGGTAACCTTTACGATCTTTTTCATTTACAGTCCTTTTCCTCTTTTATCTTTCTGCTCTCGCTTGCGCATTGTGTCAGGAACGGAGCTTTTTTTTCGTTATCTCGAGCACGGCTCATGGCCGATTTACCATATCTATTCTGGAACATGACATGTTCATAAGCTGGGCAAAGAGCATACCGCGGACCCTGTCAAACCCAAAAGGTCACAGTACTTCAGCGCCCAAACCTAGGCCGAGCGTAATAGAAGGCGAGTCCATGAAGCCCGGCATCGTGTTCATCATGATCGCAAAGAACATATCACGTGCCCCTTCGTATATTGCGGTCCTAAGGTATTTTCCCTTCCATGCCACTTCGAGAGAGATATTATCACTCATAACGAAGTGCTACGATCGGATCCAACTGTGCGGCCCTCCATGCTGGATAGAAGCCAAAAAAGACGCCCACTCCAATCGAGAATATTGGAGCGACGACAAGAGCTTCGAGAGGAATGGATATGGGCCATCCCAAGATGTACCCTATGATGAAAGAGCCGGCCACGCCGACAAAAACTCCCAGGATGCCGCCAAACAGGCTCAGAATCACAGCCTCGCCGAGAAATTGAATCTGTATGGCAGACGTCTTAGCCCCAATCGCCATGCGCAAACCAATTTCCCTCGTTCGTTCAGTCACGGATACAAGCATCACATTCATGATCCCGATACCGCCGACCAGAAGAGAGATGGAGGCGACACTGGTGAGAAAAAACGCGAGCGTATGGTTTGCGGCGATCTGGGCTTTGATCACTTCTTCCGGACGACGGATGTTAAAATCATCATCACCACCCGTTCGGATGTGGTGTCGCCTACGCAGAAGTTCATTTATTTGATCAACGGCCGGTTTAACAACGTCCAGGGACTCGGCCGAGCACATAATGTCGTCCAGCCAAGAGAAGCCCTTGCCCCGTAGTCTTTTTTGAACCGTAGTATAGGGCATGATGATGGTGTCGTCCTGATCCTGGCCGGTAGCTGACTGGCCTTTTGGTGCCAGCACGCCGATCACCCGATATATCTGTTGATTAATGCGTACTAGTTTCCCGACAGCCTCCTCAGTTTCGAAAAGCTGTTGGCGCACGGTCTGGCCGATCATAACTAAATTTGCCACATGATCCACGTCTTCTCTCGTGAATGGTTCTCCCTCTGTCAGGTCCCATCGCTTGATTCCCAAAAATTCCGGAGTGACACCTCGGTAATGAGTTGTCCAATTGAGTCTCCCGGAGGCAACGAGCACACTGCCATCCACGTTCGGAGAAACACTTTTAATGAATGGCACTTCATGAAGGATTGCCTCAGCATCTTCCATTGTGAGGGAAGTCATGCCGTGGCTGCCGCTCCGTACACCGTTCACGTTGCGAGAACCGGCCTCTACCCACACTAGGTTGTCCCCCAGGTTTTGGAGCTGTTGTACCGCACGCTGCGAACCTGCCGTGCCAAGAGCCACCACGCAAACTACTGCTGCGATACCGATGGTGATCCCGACGGCCGAAAGAGCGCTTCGCACCTTGTTTCGAGAGAGCGCACGGATGGCTTCATGACCGAAGATACTGAGCGGAATGTTTTTATTTGCAGTGCTGGACATACAGTGACCATCTTTTTTCAAGATCCAGAGTACAGGCGGAGGTGCTACAACGATAAACTCTTCAATTATATAGAGATCCGATAATTTACCAAACTATCCGCAGAAAGCCCCTGGTTTTAACCATGGGGATGAATGCGGGAACTTTGTTTTTCGGCAATTAGTAGACAAATGTACATCTATGTGGTATATTTAAACAACCAATGCCGAATAAACCTAAAACCCCATCTTGTATCCACGAGTTTCAACTCGTAGTGACTCCAAAGGACAATCGAGTGCTCGGCGCCTGTCTTGGTCAGAACGGGAATGCAATGACTTATCTCTGCCTTTTATGAATTGAATCTTGTCGTCTTTTTACTAGTTATTTTACTTGGATTGCAAATAAATCGTGACGATTTTCCAAACGCTAACACCGATCACCAGCAGAAACCCCGTCCAAATGCTCAGTACTTGCTCATAACAAGAGCCGGGAAATAACATTCTATTTGCTTTGACCGACGTGTCCAACTCGGGGATAACGTTGTTCATAGTACACGTCCGCGGCAAGATTCACAATGTTATTTCATTGATTCTAACCAATCCGCATCATCCTCGCAGGTTCAGGTTCTCGATCTCTTTCAGATAAACTGATAATACGGTTCCCTTTCCCAAGGCGCTTTTTATTTCTATCCTGCCATGATGAAGTTTAACTATCCCATCACAGATGCTCAGGCCGAGTCCGCTGCCGTCGATCTTTTTTGAACGGGATTGGTCGACCCGATAAAAACGCCGAAATACTTTATCTAAGTCTCCTTCGGGTATGCCGATCCCTGTGTCTTGTATTACGGATACTATAAATTCCCCCTCCTTTCTGATAGAGACAAGTATCTTCCCGTGAGGTACGTTGTATTTAATTGCATTATCTAAGAGGTTGGTAAATAGTTCCAACAATGCGGCCCTGTCTCCGAGTACTAGAGATGGTTCAGATAATTGTTGGACTTCCATGTGGATGCCTTTCTGATCAGAGAGAGGGCGAACCAATCTTGTAGAATCTCTGATAATATCACTGATATTTATTGTGCCTGGATTAAGATTTATCGTACCTGCACTCAAGCGAGTTAGTGTAAGAAGCTTTTGAACGGTTGCCGACATTTTTTCTGCAGATTCCATTACATCGGCAAGAGCGCTCTTGTATTCGGCCTTAGTGCGTTCCTTTCGCAACGCAACCTCACTCTGGCTCATGATAACTGCAAGCGGTGTTCTTAGCTCATGGGACGCATCCGCAGTAAATTGTCTTTGTAGATTGAATGCACTCTCAAGCCTGTTAATTGTATGGTTAAAGGATGATGCTATAATTTGCAATTCCTTAGGTACATCGTTAACACGAATTCGCGCCGATAGACTAGATTCAGAAATTCTACTGATCGTAGCCGAAATGTCCTTTACAGGGGTAAGCGACTTATTTAATATTATGACTCCCCCCGTGGCTGAAATAATCATGATTGCAAAAATGGAAAGAGAAAGGATTATCCTGTAATGCTGAATGAGATCAGTCTGGTTTTGTATATCTTTTGCGCATTGAATAACAATGTTCTGTCCTCTATTTATTGATGCGTTATTAGTTATTTCGGGCACGTAATAATTGATTAGCCGCACGTAAACACCGTTGACACGAACACTCTTGAAATCTGTCTTAGTCTCTTTCTCATTGTAGGGGAGTTCGAAATCTGTTAGGGACGCGGATTTCTCCAAAGTATAACCGTCAAGGCGACGTATTTGAAAAAAGCTTCTTGATTCCGGAGAAGTATAATCCCACTTGAACTCCTCAGAAGACCTCAATTCTTTTCTATCTTCCTCATCGTCATTGATCAGGGTAGTTAATGTTCGCGCCTTCGATAAGAGAACTGCATCTACCGAATCATAAACGACCTTACTGAGGCTGAAATAGAGAAAAACCCCCAGGGCTGATAGGATTAGGAACGGAACAGCCGTATAAAATATGATTAACCTCCTCTTAATGGACGTAGGCATCCTATCCTTTCAGCACATAACCGGCGCCCCGGACGGTGTGGATGAGCTGTGTTTTATGTCGTCTCTCAATCTTATTTCTGATACGGTTAATAAATACATCGATAACGTTGCTATCAAGGTTGAAATCCTGGTCGTAGAGGTGTTCCGTCAAGGTAATCCGGTCTAGCACAACATTGCTATGTATAGCCATATATTCAAGAAGCGAATATTCCTTGGCAGACATCATAATGTGCCTTCCTGCTCTTTTGACTTCACGGGTTGCTCTATTAATTGTAAGGTCCCCGATCGTGATGAGCGAAGTTTTCACATCGGAATTCCGTCTCAACAATGCCCGTATGCGCGCGAGTAGCTCTTCAAAGGTGAACGGTTTTGTAAGGTAATCATCAGCGCCGGCATCCAGACCTGCCACCTTGTCGGTCAAGGTGTCCTTAGCTGTAAGCATGAGTACAGGAGTTTTGACCCCTCTTTTACGAATTTCTCTAAGAATGGTCATTCCGTCGACAAAGGGTAGCATAATATCCAAGATCATGAGGTCAGAGGGTTCGTTTTTCGCAAAGTATCTTCCTTCTTCGCCATTGTAAGCGACATCAACAACATACCCTTCTTCTTCCAGACCCTTTTTCAGAATGTCGGCAAGAGACTTTTCGTCTTCAACGATCAGTATGCGCATGAGCTTCCTGTCTGCTTTTAGCCAGCAATCTCGCTCTATTACTAAATGTTCACAGTAGATAATATAGCTCTACCCGTACTAAAAGTACAAGATGGTTTAGCAAGAACAGAGCGAAAATAATTGCAATAGAATCTTGCACGACGGCCCCCTGGTGCCCAGGAAGGGTAACAGCCCATGTCAGGACAGCCTAAAAAATGGATAAAACATCTCCATATTGATTTTATGCTATTATATTAGAATTAAGATTACAGGAAGATGAACGAAATAACTAAAAGGATGGATATAAGAAATTGGAGTGGATGGTTGGGTATTTTTTGTGGTAAGCACTGTAGAATGCAGGCAGTAACTTTATTAAAATAGCTGCCTTCAACTGATCATACGAAATCAGTCCTTTTTTGACAAGGAAACTATTGTTGATTTTTACTGATGGGCAGGGAGGCGGATCTTTTTCCAAGCCGTATCCTTTGCAGGTCTTCATGATGATGACTTCAGTATCAAACTCCTTCCCTGCACGACGAGCAGAGTCCATGTGCGAGAGTCACCACTTACCCATGGGGTCATTCATATACAACGTAATCGTATGCTTTTTCATGATAACTCCTTGACGATATCTTTATCATGGTCCAACTGGTTTTACCGACATGACAATCAAGTCTGCTCTCTGGGTATTATGCCATCATTATATATTTTTAAATTATGCATTACTGGAGAGTAGATATAAATAATATAACAATCACGACGGCTATGTTTTTTTTGTCCTGTTTGCCTTAAACAATGGCCCAACAGTGTACTATGAAGTTCGAAAACCAGTCATTCCCAACCATTCAGCATCTTCAAAACCCGCTTCTTCCAGCAACCTAATTTGATCCCGGACCGGGACCGCGCCGCCGATTCATTGTGACCAGGCTTCAGCGCTTCCCGTCACATGTAATAGTGTTTGATTTCATTGCGCGCTATGCGGCTTGAAGCGCAATAGATGCGTAGATGGGTTAAGGCTAAAGCGTGCCAGCAAGGCGAAATCCCGTGCCACCACTTCTGCGGTCTGGCAGACCGTCACGGCGAACGGTAGTCCGAATGCCTCTTGCAAAGTTGAACCAGCTGCCGCCGCGAACAATCCGGTGAGAGCCGCGTTCCGGGCCGGGCGGATTCATCCGCGGACTGTTCTTGTAATAAGGAACGTCGTCATCATTCCGGTCCTGCACCCACTCCCATACATTCCCGCTCATGTCGTAAATGCCTAAAGCGTTCGGCTTCTTCCTGCCCACAGGATGGGTCTTCTTGCCAGCATTGTCCTCGAACCAGGCATAATCATTAAGTTCAGCGTAATCGCTCGTACCGGCATATTTCTCATGCTTTCCCCCACTCCGCGCCGCATATTCCCACTCGGCATCTGTAGGCAAACGGTACTTTTCCCCGGTCATCTCATTCAATTTATGAATGAAATCCTGCGCGTCATTCCAGCTTACCTGCTCAACGGGGCAATTGTCGCCACAGCTCTTGAAAAATGAGGGGTTGTTTCCCATGACCGTCTCCCACTGACCCTGGGTCACATCATACTTGCCAATGGTAAAATCGTCTACGCACACCTCATGGACTGGTTTTTCCCATTCATCAACTCCATCTCCAAAGGTGTCGCCCATCTGATAACACCCACCCTTAACCTGCACCATCTCAATCTTCGGAGCACCTGCATATGCAAAGATATAGACAACCTGTAGCATAACAGCGATGATCGCTGCTCTAACCACGGTCCTGGAATACATCATCATCCTCCCTGAATATAAAGATGCGCTATTTTTTTATTTTGCGCTCAAAAAAAAAGAATTTCTACCTGTAGACGCAGCCAAATCTGCAAGTCTGCGTTAGATTATACCCTGCCATTTCGTTTCCCTTTTGTTAGGTCAGGGCGTACTGCAGATGCGAAAGCCTAAGTCGTTGAACTTGCTTTCTGGCTCACTGCGCCCACGAAAGGACGCCCGGCTGTTCCCTGAATCAAAATCAAAGCTGCCGCCGCGAGTCACCCGAGGGGAACCAACTGATGACCCCTGAGGATTCTCCCGGGGGCTCTTTTCATAATACACATCGTCATAACGGTCCTGCACCCATTCCCATACATTCCCGGTCATGTCATAGAGACCCAGGCCATTCGGTTTTTTCGTGCCGACCGTGTGGGTCTCTTTATCGCTGTTCTCATCATACCACGCGTATTTGCCAAGCGCGTTCCTATCGCTCGTGCCGGCCCAGTTCTCTCTTCGCCCCCTGCTCCGAGCCGCGTACTCCCACTCAGCCTCGGTCGGCAGACGATAGTGTTTCTCAGTCATTAAGTTCAACTTCGCGATAAACTGTTGTGCGTCGTACCAGTTCACCTGCTCGACCGGCAGCCTGTCTCCCTTAAATTTTGAAGGATTGCTCCCCATGACCGCGACCCATTGTTCCTGGGTCACTTCGTATTTTCCGATGGAAAAGTCGTTCAAGCACACCTCGTGACCAGGTTTTTCATCATTGTCACCCTCCTCGAACATATCACCCATCTGAAAGCACCCACCCTTCACCTGCACCATCTCGATCTGTGGTGCCCCAGCATAGGCAAGGGCGCAAACAGCCTGCAATGCGACAGCAATAACTGCTGACTTAAACACTCTTCCCTCCAGCATTCTAATCCTCCTTATAGACATCTATGGTGAAAAACCAAGCTTCAGTTGACCGTTACTGGAAAAGCATAAATTAAACACGGTAAGATCATAGGCCTCACAGAGCCAGCAATATAGTACTGAATAACACGAAGCATTGTTTGTCACGCCCAATATCCGCCCTGTCGAGACGCCATACGATCAGCTTTTGGCCATTGGGTTTGACCGGCGAAAGGCCCGCATCCTCACCTCGTAGACAGCGTCAGCAAAATATAATTTCCAAGATGTCATGACCAGCAGGGAATAAAATGAAGAATTTACCTATTGTCTTAGATTTCAGCAAGCCAATCACGCAGTTAAAACCTCTGGAAGACACCGATTATCAAACAAGGAGCGGAGAGTCCGACCGGTAACTTTTCCACTACTATAATCCATGTACATAAGCCTGCGATCCTTCCAGCGTGGTAGACGTCAACAGTTCCTGAAAGGAAAAAATGTTGATAGTACTGATATCAATACTTTCCCGGGTTTCATCTTGTTTTGCCATTGTGTCTACGGAGAGCTATTTACGGTTGTTCTCCTGCTTTTTTCCCGAGTGCTTCCTGGAGGGCAACCATGTGCTGAATCCTCTCATTGATATATTTGTATGCAGCTGTATTGTCGGGAACAAGGTTGTTCATCCCGAAATTAAGTCTTTTATTATTATAGATCACGTTTGAAACCTGGTTTTTCATATAATATTGACCTCCATACGTATAGCCGTCGGCCCCCAAATAGGAATTAGCAAAAAAATACGTTGCCCGGTTCCGCAACTGTTTTTCCCAAAGGGGGGACCCCTGTTCCATGCTTCGCTCTTCTGTAATTCCCAGCAGATCCGAGACGGTCGGAGACACATCAATGTGCGATGTCACCCAGGGGATTGCAACTGTGGAGTGAAGGACTCGCGGTACATAAATAAGCAGAGGTACATGGAAGGAATATTCATCTATCATCCCCCCCTCGAAACTCGGGTCTTCCTGTTTCGTGCGCACGCCATGGTCCCCGACCACGACAATGATTGTCTTATCCAACTGGTCATACTTCTGAAGAATGTCTACCAGCTCACCCAACCACTTATCTTGTAATTTGATCGTTGCATGACCTCGAGCAGTCAGGTTGTCCTGGTTCACTGATTCTTGAAGCTTCAGCCATGGCGCATGGCCGATCTGGGGACCGATCGCGACACAAAACTTTTGCTTTTCCCGAAGCCACTTTTCCATGTCATTTTCTAAGAGGCTTAGTGTTGTCTTGTCTTCAGCTATTCTCACTTTTTCAATATTTTCTGTCGCGATATCCTTCGTGTCACGGGGCAATTCCTCGGGTAGCATTCTTGTCTGAAAATATTGGAACTGGAACCCAAGTGACTCGAATGTTTCGTAATCCGTAACATTTGGGGTGTAATAGACCTTCGTAACGTATCCCTGGTCTGATAAGCTATGGATCATGCCAGGAAAGTGTCGACCCGGCTTGTCCGCAAAATTATTTTCCAGACTTGAAGGATATAATGAGCTAAAAATGGAAAACCATGCCCTGTTTGTGTAAGGATACGTAGTATAATGCTCCAAGCCCATAAATGCCTGTTTTCGCAACCGTCGCAGAACGGGCAGGTCCTGGAGATCTCCATCCAGGTGGAGCACCCTTGCAGGGGCGGTTTCCAAAATGAAGAATATGACGTTATATCCTTTGGCTTTCGACCAATAAAGCAAATTTTTTTCCCGCGCCGGAGCATGAACAAAGTCCCGGTAACGCCTTATCAATTCCACTCGCCCCAACTGGGCGAACTCCTTGAAAGAAATACCACCCTCTCTAACTCCCAGGAATGAATCTGCTGCCACCATGAAGATGCTTTTATGATATTGTGTCGACGGGATCGATGAAGTGATAGAAGGCACCAAGGCAGTTAATACAATCAGCACTACGTATCCAACGGCTCCATTGCGCCAGCGATTCGAATTTTGTGGGGCTGTGCTCTTCTTGTCGAGTACGGCCGCCCACAGCGCTGCCCCGCAGCTAACTATGATAGCCAGCAAAAGCTTCGCAATGCCGCTCCTGGAAACATACTGGCTGATGAACTCGGGATGATGCCATCCCCACCAAAGGGAGTCGCGCAATGTTGACAGGGAATAAAACTGCCCCGTTTGTAAATAGCACTGCCACGTTGCGTAGAGCATGGTGCAAAAACTGATATTGAGAGCGACAACAAACAAAACGCGATATCTGCTCGGCAATACTCGTATGATGAACATATAACAGATCGGGAACAGGATAAAACCGAGTAACAGGTCGCTGCGAAAAAACGTGAGTCTTTCCCAAAATCCAAGGGCATTGTCTCCATATCTTCCCAGATTGTGCGATAGAACCAAGATGGCAGTCGACATGAGGAGATCATATTTTATCCGTAACGTCAGGAGAAGTAATGGAATCAGTGCCAACGTATAGCGTATGGATGAAGTCCAATTACTGTCCCACTGGAATTTACTGATCAAATTATTCAGCTGATTAGAACGTGTCATTGTATATCTCCTCGGGAAGGATCTCTCCCAAACGTTATATCGCGCTGCATCTTTCAAGTACATCGGTGTAATATTTATAAAAAAATAGTGCGGTTGGATACTTTGACCAAATGGGGCTGCTCAAATATGATTATAAGAGGCTGCATTAATTTTTTAAATGCAAGCCTTCTTTCAAAATATCGGCAATTGATTTTTCGTCCACTACGATCAGTATGCTCATGGTAAAACCCCACTCTCATCTATCTTGCCATTTTCTCCTTTTACTTTTGAGACAAGATAATAAAACGTGGGCAATACAAGTAGCGTAAGCGGTATTTGGACCAGCAGCCCCGATATGATTGCGATTGCGAGGGGTTGTTGCATCGCGGCGCCCTGACCCAGCGCCAGCGCCAGGGGCAGCAAGGTCAGGATCGTCACGAACGTAGTCATGATGATGGGCCTCATGCGGTTCTTTCCCGCCTCGATCAATGCGGGGAGCACGTCCATGCTCTCAGCGAGTTCACGGTATTCCGAGAAGTAAAAAATTGCAACCTCAGTCACAATTCCCACGATCATGGTCATGCCCATCATGGCAGAGATGTTCAGTTCCGTGCCGGTCATCCATAGCCCAATGAAGACCGCTGACAGGGAAAGGACAGGGATCACCATGATGGCTAGCACGATTTGTAAGCGTTCATATAAAAAGAGGAGGAGCAGACACACGAGGGCTAGTGCGGCGATGAACACGGCAATAAGCCCTCTGAACGCGATCTGCTGCTGTTCGTACATCCCACCCAGTTCGAAATAGACGTCCTTCGGAATCAAACTCGGGCGTGCCAGTACCATGCGCACATCCCGGATGACCGAGCCCATATCTCGGCCGGTGATGCGGCCAGTCGCCGCCGTCATAGTCTTAAGGTTTTCGCTGGTTATCTGGGCTTGGCCGATGACTGCCTTGACGCTCGCCACCCGCCTGAGGGGAAACATATGGCCGTCTGGGGAACGCATCATGAGATTTCTGATCTCGCTTTCTTTGTCGCGCTGCTCTTGAGCAATCCAGACGCGGACGCCGACCATCTTTACCCCTTCCTGAACCTGGGTCGTCGCCGCACCTGTCAGATAGTCATTCAACGTGCGGGTTATTGTGTCGGGATCTACCCCTTCCAGTGCGGTCTTAGTTCGGTCCATCTGGATGTCCAGCGCGTCCCCCGCAAGAACGATGCCGCTGCGTACATCCACCACGCCGGGTATTCCACCGATGGCATCGGCCACTCGCTGGCCCACGGCGGCAAGCTGGTATTGGTTGTCGGAGTACAGTTTGATCTCGATGGGCTGAGGCACGGCAGTCAGGTCTCCGATCAGATCTTCCATGAGCTGGGCTAGTTCGATATCGATGCCAGGCACCTCCCGCTCAACTTTTTTGCGGATGTCGTCCATGACATCTTCGATGGGTCGTCTCGGCAGCGGTTTCAATCGGATAAAAAAGTCGCCTTCGTTAGCCTCCGTGAGTCCGCCGCCGAGTTGCGTGCCCGTACGGCGCGAATAGGTGAGCACTTCCGGAGTAGCCGTGATGATGTCTTCGACTTGGCGTAACAGACGGTCGGTTTCGGAAAGCGCGGTTCCAGGCGGCGTGCGGTAATCGAGGATGAAGCCTCCTTCATCCATCACCGGCATGAACCCTGATCCGACTTGGCGGTAACTAATGAAACCGAGTACCAGGAGCGGAACGATGCCTGTCAGGAGGAATACTGGCCGTATCAACAATCGCGTCATGATCCATTCGTACGCGTGGTGCGTGCGTTCCCTGAAAGGACCGCCTTCGCTCTCTTCCGCTTCTTTTCTTCCTAGCAGATGGTCCGCTAGGATCGGAATGGCAAGCCAGGTTATGAGAAATGAAATAATCAAAGCCGCCGCCATGGTGAGCGACAGAGCCTTAAAGAAAGCACCAGTTACCCCGTTCAAAAAGGCCAGCGGCAGAAAGATGATGATGGTGGCCGTAGAGGAACCCACGAGAGGCTGTGCAAACTCACGCGCTGCGGCCATCACGCGACCACGGTGCTGTTCTCCGCTCCCGCGCAAACGTCGCATGATGTGCTCCACCATCACAATGACGTCATCTATAATCAGACCTACTGCTGCCGCCATCCCCCCCAGCGTCATGATGTTAAAGCTCATCTTCAGCACATAGAGAAGGACAATGGTGGCAGCCAGCACCGTCGGAACGACGACGATGGCGATGAGGGTAATCTTGAGATTGCGTAGGAAAAAGAGCAATACCAGCGCTCCGAGGATCACTCCGATGATGATTGCATCGCGTACGCTGGTCGCGGATGCAATGATGAGCTCGCTCTGGTCGTACCAATTGCTGATCCGGACCCCTGCAGGCAGCGCGGCCTGATAGAAGGCAAGTTTTGCCTTGATGTCCCGGGCGATCTGGACGGTATTGCCACCAGGCTGCTGGTAGACATTAATCAACACGGCGTCGTGCCCATCTGCGGTCACGCGCTGCCACTGGGGAACGATGTCGCGCTGTACTGTGGCGACTTCCTCAACGCGGACAATGCCGTTTGGACCGCTGCGTAAGACGGTTCGGAGGATCTGGTCGAGGCCTGTAAAGCGCGTGTCCGACATCACGAGATAAAGTTTGAAATGGTCTTCCATGCGTCCCACGGCCGTGATAACGTTGGCTGCCGAAAGCGTCTGTGCTACGTCGTTCAGGGTCAGTCCGTAGGTCAGAAGTCGTGCCGGATCTACGGTAACGCGATACTCCTCCAAGTGGCCCCCGATGACCTGCACCCGCGACGTTCCGTTGACGCTTGACAGCAGGGGAATTAGTTTATATTCTGCGATATCGTGCAGTTCTACTAAGGAAAGGCTGTCAGAAGTCAGGCTGTAGGCCAGGACCGGAAACACTGTCGGATCCATGCGCTTGACCTTGAAGACCGTTCCCTGCGGCAGTTGCGGTAGCACCCGGCTGACTGCAGACTCAACCTGGAGCTGTGAGGAAACCATATCTACGCCCCAATCGAAATTGATCGAAATATCGGCGCTCCCGCGACTGCTGTTGGAGCGTACCGAGATAACGCCGGGTATCGAGCGGACCGCCTCTTCGACCGGCCGCGTTACCTGCAGTTCCATCAGCTCCGCTGCCCGATCGCCCGCATCCAGCGAGACCACAACACGGGGGAAATCCACATTCGGGAAAAGTGCTACGGGCAATTTGAAGGCAATTACGGCCCCTGCAAGGGCCAGGATCAGTACCAGGAAGAGGATTGAGCGGCGATGCACCTGTACCCAGAGAGAGAACGTGCTCATTTCGAAGTCTCCCGCACTGCCATCCCTTCCTGGAGCTCGTAATTACCCATGACTACAACGCGATCGTCGCTCTCGAAAGACCCATCGATGCCGACGAGACCATGCGTTTCGATGCCAGTCTTCACATTGATACGGTGGCTGAGGCCCTTCCTCACCACGAATATATATGATCCGTGATCATCACTGAGGACCGCCTGTCTAGGGACAGCGAACCCGTGGAGACTTACGAGCGTGATTTTTCCCTCCATCCGCATCCCTGGCATCAATCGGACGGCTTGTCCCGACTTCAGTCTGGCAAGCACATCAACGAGACCTGTCTGTGGATTGATCATGCCGCTGACCGCGCCGACCACGCCTGCTGCCGCCTGCGTGCGATCGAATACTGGTACCAACTCGACCATCATGCCGCGTCTTACTTTGCGAGCGTCTTCCGGCTCGATACCGAGCACTATGCGAAGTCGATCTTGCCGTGACAATCGCAATAATGATGCGCCTGCCTGCATGCGTTCACCCTGACTCACCAAAAGCGCGCTCACGATGCCATTAAAAGGCGCAGTAACCACCTGGCTTTGAATCCCTGTTTCCATTTTCTGCTGAGCAGAAAGCCCAGTCTCTGCGTCGTATAGTGCTTTCTGGGCTACTGCAAGCTGCGATTTGGTCGCCAGTTGCTGCGCCAGCAGGTTCTGCACACGGGTCAGCTCGACTTTTGCGAGATCTACGCTCGTACGTGCCTGCTCATAGTTTGCGCTTTCCTGTGGACTGGTCTCGAACTGTAATAGGGGAGCGTCCTTACTTACTTCTTCTCCCTGACTAACCAGAAGCCGTGTCACCCGCCCTGCACGAGGAAAGTTTATGCTTTCCATATTGAGAGGATCGACGTCTACTGTCCCGTAACTGGAGATCGTCTTAGAAAGGTTATGCCGCACGAGGGACTGGGTTTGAACCAGGGCGCTCACGGTTTCTGCGGCCGACGCATCAAGAGAGAGTCCAATAACCAGCCACAGGACAACACTGAAAGATATCAACGTTTTCATATCAGTTTCCCCGTCTATCGAGACGAATATCGGCCGGCGCAAGGCCAGGCGGCAGTTCACTGCCAAGCAGCATCTGAAGAGCCACCCGTTGTTCGAGCACGGTCTGTTCAAGAGTGATTGCCTCGATACGTTTCCTTAGGAGCGCGGCCCGCAGGCTGGTGTAAGTGGTGATGTCCAGATTTCCGGAATCCAGTGCCGTCTTTGCCCGCTCCGCCGTCTGCTCCATGTCCGGGATAGCGCTCTTTACCTCCTTGTATTGCCTGTTTACCAGACGCGATTGCTCCAGCAGGTCCTTAATCTGAGAATAGGCCCCGTTGAGACGGGCCTGGTATTCGTCATACAGGCGCTTACGGGTGGCTTTTTCTATTGCGATCGCACCCTGGTTCCGATCAAAAAACGGCAGACTGAGCGTAATACCAAAGCCCGAAGTATAGACCCCCGTTGTGTCGCGGGCACGGGTCAGACCGATAGTGAGCGCAGGAAATTGGGCCAGTACCGCCTTGCGAAAACGCTCTTCCTGGCTTGCATACCCGGCCTGCAGTGCAAGAAGGTCCGGCCGGCGCTCCGGTAGTTGTTCCAGGTTCGTCTCGATAGTTTCTTGATCAGGTTCCGGAAGTTCAACGTTTCCCACGAGATCGAGCTTGACATCGGGCGATAGGCCCAGAAGCGCATTGAGGTCGTACCGCGTTTTCGCGAGCTGTCGTTCCAAATCATGGATGCTTGCGGTAGCGTCCTGAAGAGCGGTCATATCCACGCTCACAAAATCGATCGTAAGGTCTCCCTCGTTGAGGGCGCGCAGTGCACGCTTATATCCAGTGTCCATGAGATCGCGAAAGGCCTGCAGCTCCTTCATCTGCTTCTTCTGCTCCACGGTATCAACAAAAAAGATGCGCGCCTGCTGTACCACCTGCCATTCCTGCCACAGGATGGTCAAATCAATGCTTATGGTATTTGAGCGCGCCGCATTGATACTGGCCCTGCGTGTAAATAAGGTGCTGATGTCATAATCAAGCCCCAAGTTGAAGGCATCGACATATCCCGGGCCACTCGTAGGATAGGCCAGTCCCGCCGTCAGCTGCGGATTAGGCAGAATACCCGCGGCCATCAACTGGGCCTGTGCGATGCCTGTCTCATCCCGCACGGCAATCAGGTCGGGATTATTTACCACGGCCAACATAGCGACTTCCGTTATATCAATGTCTGCATTGGGATTAAATGGCGGGACCGCCAGTCCCGGCAGAAGCATTTGGTTGGCGTGAATATACAGATGAGGTACTTCGCGCAGCAGGGTCGGCCGCGTGCTGAGCGGCTTGGCGTGATAGGAGACACATGAAGATAGCGCAACGACGAATAAACAGAGGTATAAATGGCGCTTCGATAAAATTGATATATCCTCTTTTTTATCACATACTGACGGAGTAGACAAAGTGTATCTCCCCCCTTGAGCTAGTCAGAATCATAACTTCCCGTTAATTTTCGAGATCCCTTCGAGTCACTGAGTCCACACCTACCTCGTAGGTGATACCGTTCTTGCGGATCGCAACGAAATAACGTAGACAGCTGCCGTCGCGCTCTTGATCCCGTACCTCGGAATCGATGAAGCTTGAAAGGGCAGTTCTGACAATATTCCGCGCAATGTCAAGACTCATCTTAGCGTACTTTATGTATTGCCCGCGAGTAAAAGCCTTTCCTTGCGTACGTGCCCGGCAGAACCACACGAAACGACTATAAATGACGTCAAGGCAATACCGCATATGGCTGCCGCGAGTCTTTTCATATCTGCCACCCCGATGCAAAGTTAGGAGCACAGACGGCTTCTATTTCAGCCTGCAAAATACATTATAGGAGAAGACAGATTACAGGAAGATGAACGGCGTACAATGGACGGTAAGGAATCTGGAAAATATAGAACGAACAAGACGTTGGCAGCTTAGTCGCAGTTTAAAGGGAAACGATAGCAAATTCGAAGTGTTCTGTGCACTTTCCAAAAGACGCAAATGCTGCGGTGTTTCAAAAAGGAATTGACTAAGAAAGCGCTAAATCGGTCTGAGGGGAGACTTAGCAAGGGGCAGCTTGATTAAGCTCGCCTTGGATTCTCTTCTCAGTGTTTCCCGGTGGTGTTCCAGCAGGATGCCCGCAATTTTCTGTGCAGCAGTGACAACAGGGACCCCCAGTATCATACCCATTACACCGAAGAGATTCCCCCCCACGATTAACGTAATCACAAGGAGCATGGGATGGAGGTGCACGCCTTTGCCGATTAGGAGCGGCTGTATAACGAAGTCGTCCATGAGTTTTATTACGAGGTACAGGACAACGACATTCCATACGGGATCAAAACTACGGTACTGCATCAGCGCGACGAGCGAGGATACCGTGCATCCGATAATGGGGCCAAAATACGGTATAATATTTGCCACACCACTCAAAATGCCGAGCGTGATAGGATAGTTGATTCCGATGAGCCAGAGCCCCACTGAAGCCAGTACCCCTATAACAAAACAGTCAACGGCAAGCCCGCGAAGATACTTTCCAACGAGGATATTGATCTCTTCAATGACCGAAATAGTCGTTTCCACATAAGAAGGCGGAACCCAGGCCATGACCCTCTTTATTACGCCCGGCCAGTCCTTAAGTAGGAAAAAAACAAAGAAAGGAACAAGAATGAGCGACATAATAAATGGCGTTGCCTGCATTAGAATTTTTGAAGCGTTGGGTGTCCGTTCGAGAAATCCGTTCGGACCGAATACATTATCAATAAGGTTCATGATACCCGATTCGATGAAGGGGTATTTCCCTGCGCTGTTTTGCGCGATTACAAGGAGAACATCCTGTATCTGACGCGAGAACTCAGGAAACTTTGCATAGACATTCATAATTTCCTGCTTAAGACCGGGAATGAAGAGCAGATCTGCTGCAATCACGAATACGCCAGCGAGCACAAAGAGCAGAATGACCGCCACGCTCCTCTTGATTCCAAGCCTTTCAAAGACACTGATAACCGAACTGAAGATATAGGCAATGACCAATGCGGCTATCAGAATCATGAGGAGGTTAGTAATACGGGAAGCGATTACTGCTGCGACACCAAGAGCCAGGAGAATAAGAACCCACCGTGGCATTTGGTTAAGTATCTTGTGCGAATCGGTTAGCGAGGTTCCATTCTCATGCCTTTCATCAGTCATGGCAATATCTTTTCATCGTTGCATTCCGGCTGGTAATGGTGGATGTAGTTCGACAAAATCTCGGTGAGATTCAGAAGCATTCTCGCGGAGGTTGCACTATTGCACCGAATAAGATCGTCAAAGTATGACTTATACATGATCAAAAGGAGCGAATCCTTTTCAGCAACAGCAGTCGCAAAGCGGGAAGTGTTGCCGATGAGGGCTAGCTCACCAAAATGGGAGCCTGGCCCCAGAACAGAAAGTGTCTTGCTCTCTAAATTCGACTCTTTGATTATTTTGATCGAGCCCTCGAGGACGACATAGACTGCCTTTCCGCTGTCTCCCTCGTGAAAGATAATATCGCCCGCTGAATATTTTTTTTCGATGAGGTCGATAAGCAATTTCCTGAGTAGCTTCGCGCTCATACCCTTAAAGAGGGGACCGTCACCGAGAGTTCGGAGATGGGATTCCCTGGTTGTGTCCAGCGCCCAAGTAAAGTATCTTCTCACTATTTTGGTATCTAAAAACATAGATTGGTAAATTCTACAGCATTCCCACGGTTCCTGGCAATATGTTTTTTCATGCAATCGGTATATCAAGCGCTACGGCATTCCCCAGAGCGTCTATTTGGACAAACACTCAACGTATAAGTCCACGATACGGCCAGTAAAAGAGAAACTAGAAAAACCGTTATTAATTGAGAGAAAGTATCAACCATCAGATCACCCATGGAAGAGACTCAGAAGAGCAAACCAGCAACTTCCCGTTGCCTCCTAAAAGCGGACATTTCTACTTTTGCTACAAGTAGGACTCTTTTCCTATGAGCATAACAGAATCTTACGATTCTGCTATGCTCGGAGGTGCCCTTTATATGATTATCATTTCTACTTTGCCACAACAAATCCATTCGAAATCGTTGACATCGTAGTCCATCAGGCATATATTCGTAAATAGCAGGCCATATTGGCCTTACTTTACAAACTATACAATTGGCGTGATTGGTCAGACCTGCTTAATATTTTCAACGTTAACATAAGGTATAACATGGGATTCCTTGACGGGCTCACTAATGCTTCATTTAAAACTAATGAAAAAGGGAATACAATATTTTATCCTTTATGGATATTCGGCAAAGGATATATTGTTCCCGATGATAGAAAAGACTGGTTTCGACTTACTATAAAGCGACTCTTACTAATTTGTATACCATTAGTTATCACCGTTTCCATGTTTCTGAGCCTACCGCTATTTTTTTTCATCATTTTACCGCTATACTTTTGCGGGTGCACAATCTGGATGAAAAAAAGCACAAGAGGTTTAGCAATATCTTCTAGCAAGCTCACCCTTTCCGATAGTACAGGCAAATCCGCTCGTTCGTATAATTGGAATACCTTTTTGTTTCTTGAAATCATATCTTTTCTGTTTGTTCTTGCGAGTATTTTTATCCTAAGTCATATCCTTTCCGAGTGGGTGAAAAATTAATCTAAATGTTAAAAGCATCAGCTCGGATGACCTGCCCACGGCCCCAGCAGCCATCCAACCAAAACTCTAACTCTCCACCTGGACAATGATTGGGCCAGGTCAATTATTCTGTGATGACCGAAACCTTATAGTCGTCTATGTAGTCTCGAAGAGCTTTATTATATCTCTCCCTTATATTGATATGTTGGTGAGATATACTATTATTAGATAGGTGCCTTTTCACTGTCCACATCAACTGATGATATGACAAAAAAGACTAAACAGCAGTCTACTAAACAGTCGCCACAGTCAGGTATACTCCGGTCCGGAGATGAGTCTCACAACCTGACCGAGCCTGAAAAGGAAGCCGCTGGACCTGCAAGTAGCCCTTCGGCCATCCCGGTGGTCGGCATGGGTGGGTCGGCCGGCTCTCTGGAGGCCTTTAAAACCTTCTTCACGAATATGCCCGCTGACAGCGGGGCTGCCTTCGTTGTTATTCAGCATTTAGCTCCCACGCATGAGAGCTTGCTGGCGGAAATCCTGGCCCAGCACACGCCCATGAGAGTCGTTCAAGCCCGCGATGCATTACCGGTTGAGCCCAACTGCGTCTACGTCATTCCGCCCAATCAGTACCTGCAGAGCCGCGGAGGAGTCCTGTATTTGACCGATCCTGTCACCCATGATGGCATTCGGATGCCTATCGACTTTTTCTTCCGCTCTTTGGCTGGGGACCGTCAGGAACGAGCGATCTGCGTTCTCCTCTCTGGTGCCGGCTCGGACGGGACCCTCGGAGTTCGAGCGATCCGTGGCTCCGGAGGGCTGTCCATCGCTCAGGACCCTCAGACCGCCCAATTCAGCGATATGCCTCGCAGCGCAGTCGCTACAGGGCTGGTGGATTTTGTCCTTTCGCCGGACCGCATGCCCGAAGTTCTTCTGAACTACCTACGGCATCCTTATGTCAGAGGTGGAGAATCGACGGCTGCTCTTGAGGCCGAAGAAAAACTTGGAGACCTACAGGATATTCTGTCCCTTGTGCTGGCACAAAAGGGCAGCGATTTTAGATGTTACAAGAAGAGCGCCATCGTGAGGCGCATCGAACGCCGCATGGGTCTGCACCGAATCTCGGACCTAGCCCGGTATTATGACTTGCTTCGGAAGGACACGGATGAGGTAAACCAGCTGTTCAAGGATCTGCTCATCAACGTCACATCGTTCTTCCGAGATGCAGATGTGTTCGAGGAACTCCGTCAGAAGGCAATTGCTCCGCTGGTTGCGGCCACACAGACCGGCGAGCCATTGAGAATCTGGGTCACAGGCTGTGCATCCGGCGAGGAGGCGTATTCTCTTGTTATATTGCTGATTGAGGAAATCGCTGCGGCCCGCAAGAATTGTCCCGTACAGGTATTCGCAACGGACATTGATGAGGAAGCACTGGAATTCGCCCGCCTGGGCATCTACCCGGAGAGCATTGCTGTAGATGTGACGCCGGAACGCCTATCGAAGAACTTTATCCGAAATGATAAGGGCTACCAGGTTATCGAGCCCGTTCGCAAGTCTGTGGTCTTCGCCACTCAAAACTTGATTACCGACCCACCCTTTTCCAAGATGGATATCATCAGTTGCCGCAATCTGCTGATTTATTTGGATACCGACACGCAGACCAAACTCATTCAGCTGTTCAGCTTCGCACTCAATCCCGGCGGGTATCTATTCCTGGGTAAATCTGAAGGGATCGGCAACCTGAACGACCTGTTCGATATTGTCTCGAAAAAAGCGAGGCTTTTTCGCCGTCTTACCCCAGCCCGCCCTATCATTCTGGATTCGCCGATTCTGCCAGGAAGGAAGAGAATATTGCCGCCTGCCATACCAACAGCGATCAAACTTCCGGTGGCCGCGTTTGCGGACATAATCCGACAGGCAATCCTGAATCATTTTGCGGCCGTCGTCGTATTGGTTGACCGTAAGGGACAGATCCTCCAGTTCCATGGTCGCACCGGCAAGTATCTCAACATGCCGACGGGTGAACCTAATCTGAACCTGCTGGACATGGCGAAGGAAGGACTTTCCACTAGACTACGGTCTGCATTGCACAAGTCGATCCAGGATGGCAAGACCGTCATGCTGGAAAGCGTTCCGATCACACGGGATGAAGGCAGCCCGTTCGTTCGCGTCACCATCGCCCCCAGTTCGCAGCGGGGCGAAACGGGACAGCTGTTTGCCGTGATCTTCGAGGATATTCCCCGCCCTTCGACGCCAGCGACTGAGCAGATACAAGGCGGCGAGAGCGAGTCGGCGGTGAAGCAGCTCGAAGATGAATTGAGGGCTACACGGCAGGAGCTCCAGGACACTATCGGGGAGTTACAGGCATCCAATGAAGAATTCCGGGTCTCCAACGAGGAAGTGATATCCACGAATGAGGAACTGCAGTCTACGATCGAAGAGCTGGAGACCTCCAAAGAGGAATTGCAGTCGGTCAATGAGGAATTGAGCACCGTAAACAGTCAACTCCAGGACAAGGTCGAGAAATTGGATAGGGCCAATAGCGACATTGTCAATTTCCTGGAATCCACGGAGATTGCTACGCTTTTTCTGGACGGTGACCTGCGAATCAAACTCTTTACTCCGGCGACCACGCAGGTCTTGAAGCTGATCCCCTCGGACAAAGGCCGGTCAATCAACGACCTGTCGATGAATTTCACCGACTTCAACCTGCTGTCCGTTGCACGCACCGTAGTGACCAAGGGAGATGTTGTCGAGCGGGAAGTACAGCATGACGACGGATCGCATTACCTGGTGCGCGTCATGCCATACCACACACAGAGGAATAAGATTGACGGCGTTATTGTTACGTTTAGCGATATAACGCGCTTGAGGCGGGCTGAGAAGCAGATCCGCCGACTGGCCACAGTCGTGACGGATTCCAATGATGCAGTCCTTCTGTTTGATCCAGATGGTAAAATCCTGACATGGAACCGGGGCGCGCAGAATATGTATGGGTGGAGCGAGGGCGAGGCCTTGCGGATGAACGTCCGCGACATTACTCCTCCCGATAATATCGCCGAAACTACCGATTTGTTACGTCGACTAGCTGCCGGGGAAACCGTCTCTTCTTATGAGAGTCAGCGCATTACGAAGGATAGTCGTATATTGGATGTCTGGCTGACCGCAACATCATTGTTGGACGATGCTGGTAAGAATGTGGAGGTATTTGCTACAACGGAACGCGACATCACCGAGCGCAAGAAGGCAGAGCTCGACATATTGGCGCTTAACGAACAATTAAAGCACCAAGTCTCCGAACTGGACGCTGTCAACAAGGAGCTTTACGCCTTCACCTACACAGTCTCGCATGACTTGCGGGCGCCTCTTCGGCATATAACAGGATTCTCAAAAATGCTGTACGAGGATTATCCGGACAAGCTCGATGCGCAGGGCAAAGACTATCTTGCCCGTATCAAAAACGGCACGGACCGGATGAACCAGCTCATCGACGATCTGCTGCGGTTGTCACGCATTTCGCTGCAGGACCTCGATCGTATGGATTATGATCTGAGCAAGCTGGCGTCCTCCGTCGTAAACAGCTTCCGAGATACCGCTTCTGCGAGGAGCGTCGAGGTGGTTATCGCGGAAGGACTGCGCGCCTTTGTTGATCCCAACCTCATGAAGATAGCGCTTACAAGCCTTTTTAATAATGCATGGAAATTTACTTCCAAGACCGAGAATGCGCGAATCGAGTTCGGTGCCACGGAAAAAGACGCGAAGACCGTTTATTTCGTCAAAGACAATGGCGCCGGCTTCGATCCCGCCTTTGCCGAGAGGATGTTTCTGCCTTTCCAGCGAATCCACTCTGAAAAAGAGTTCGAGGGCACAGGAATTGGTCTTGCGATTGTCGATCGGATCATTCGCCGCCACAAAGGAAGCGTCTGGGCAGAGGGAGAAGTGGGCAAAGGGGCGACCATTTATTTCACGCTGGGATGAAACCTAAAGATAATCGTGAAAACTAGAAAGATGAAGACTATCGCTCAACACGGCCACTCGCTTATCACCACTCGCCAGATGGATTATATTCACGCTTAAACTGATTGTGAGCTTCAATATGATAGATAGTAACAATCCTGTCCAGGGCAGTACCTATTCGATCTTATCAAACTAAAATTGTATATCATTAATTTTTTTTAGTAACTATAAATATATTTTTTGCAATAAACTGCAATGATAATATGCTATAGTTAAAACAGGATATGAATTGTATTGATTCATAACGATATTGGGTTTTGGCTTTTAAAGTTTCTCTTGATGTAGGAGTGTAAGATTTTAAACTTTAAGGCACTGAGGATTTATGAGGAAAATGAGCTAGTTTGGGAGAAGCCATGAAAAACAAAGTCATTCTTCTAGTGGAAGACAGAGATGACGATGTGACGCTAACCCAACTCGCCATCAAGAAGAACAATATCCTAAATGAGGTAATAGTGGTGCAAGATGGAGTAGAGGCACTCGATTATCTTTTTGGCAACGGGAAGTACTCGGGTCGGGATATCAATCAGAAACCGGAGATCATTCTACTCGATCTAAGAATGCCCAAAATGGACGGGATAGAAGTGTTGCACCGCATACGCGCAGATCATAGAATGACACACCTGCCTGTCGTTGTTCTGACCTCATCAAAAGAGGATATGGACCGGGTGGAGAGCTACCAGCTGGACGTAAACGGTTACATTCAAAAGACAGTGGATTTTGATGGGCTGGTCGAGGCTGTGAAACAGCTTAAACTTTGCTGGTTGGATATTAGCAAAGCGTCTAGTGAAGTTTGCAGTAACCCAGGAGAAGCTACGCTTTCGGAAAGTGAAAGAAAATGATTAGCAGTGCTCTCACTATGTTTCTAGGGCAGGCATGTCGTAGTCATATTATCATTCAAACCAACAATCCTCATCATCGATGACAACTATGACGATATCCTGTTAACGGAACTGGCACTATCGAACACAAATGTGCCGTGGTTGCCGATTTTATGCGAAGTCAGTGTTTCATCTCGCAATTATCAAAATCGTTAGGGCAAAATTCGTATTTAAATTATTGTGTTCGATATTTAGTTTGTCAGGGGACTTTCCATGCTGCCTGTCATCTTAACAATCGACTCTCTGCGACAACAATCTATAATTTTAGATCTGTCCGCTGATTCGATTTTCATTCACGATCTCGATGGCAGCATAATCTTTGCCAACAAGTCGGCTTATGAATCACGAGGATACACAAAGGAAGAAATGTTCGGGATGAAGTTATCAAAGATTTTAGTACCGGAGCAGACCGAGCTTTTCTCTCAAAGGATAAGCGAGATATTTAAAAAAGGAGAAATTTATTTCGAATCCTCTCATATACGAAAAGACGGTTCGGTTTTCTCTACAGAGACACATGTTAAATTAGTTGAAATTCAAGGCAAAAAATACTGCTGTAGTGCTGTCCGCGATATCTCCGAGCGCAAACTGGCGGAGAAAGCATTACAGCAGAGCCAGGAGAAGTACCGCCAGATAGTCGACACGGCCAACGAGGGGATTTGCGTATTGGATGAAATTGACAAGATCACCTTTGTTAACTCACAAATGGCTGGTATGCTGGGATATGAGGCGGAAGAAATGGTCGGTCGAGAATTGGAATCTTTTATGTTTGAAGAGGACCTGCCCGACTACGCACAGAAGACGGAGAATCGGCGTCAAGGTAATGCGGAACATTTTGAGCGTCGGTGGCGCCGTAAAGACAAACAGATTGTACAAACCATCGTTTCGGCAACACCGATTTTTGATGCCGAGCATCACTTTCTCGGTTCCTTTGCCATGATTCTTGATATCACAGAACGGAAAATACTGGAAGATCAGCTTCGCCATGCCCAGAAGATAGAAGCAATCGGGCTTCTTGCCGGTGGTGTGGCACATGACTTCAACAACATCCTCACGGCCATCATTGGCTACTCTCACCTTGCGTTGATGAAATTATCATCAAAGGACCCGGTTCGGCTCAATCTAGAACAGATCCTGGAATCGTCCAACAAGGCTGCCGTACTTACGCAGAGCTTGCTCGCCTTCAGCAGGAGGCAAGCCGTCAACCTATCCGTAATCGATCTGAATCAGGTAATTAAGGATTTTGAGAAGTTCATCCACAGGCTGATCAGGGAAGATATCGCTCTGGAAACCGCTTGCACCGGAGGCGTTCTCCCCATCATGGCTGACAGGGGGCAGATTGAGCAAGTGATCATGAACCTGGTAACGAACGCCAGGGATGCCATGCCTCAAGGCGGGAAATTAATAATTGAGACAAGAAAGGTCGACATGGACCGGGAGTTCATTGAAGCTCATGGTTTCGGGGAAGTGGGTGAATATGCTCTTGTCTCGGTGTCCGATACCGGAATAGGTATGGATGAACAGACACGATTACGGATTTTCGAACCGTTTTATACCACGAAGGAGCAAGGCAGGGGTACGGGGCTGGGTTTATCGATGGTATACGGGACTGTTAAACAACACAGTGGGTATATCAACGCGTACAGCGAGCCCGGGAATGGTACGACCCTGAAAATATATCTTCCTCGAGTGCACTCGGCTATGCTTGTTCATAAGATAAAAACTCAAGATTCTATCATTCGGGGCGGTACGGAAACTATCCTTGTGGCTGAAGATGATGTGGCAATCCGGAATTTGACCGTAACCGTTTTGAAAGAAGCCGGCTATACCGTAATTGAGGCGGTCAACGGCGCAGACGCCGTTTCGAGGTTCAAAGATGAGAAGGACAAAATTAGACTTGTTATTCTTGACGGAATTATGCCCAAGATGAACGGTAAGGAAGCGTTTAAAGAGATCAAAGGCATGGTTCCGGGTATCAAATGCATCTTTATGAGTGGTTATGCTGAGGATATCTTTATTAAAGAAGGTGTGCCGGAGGAGGAAGCAGGATTCATCGCTAAGCCAGTTTCCCCGGCAGATCTGTTGATAAAGATTCGAGAAACACTGGACAAGTAAAGCTAATGATGTTTCTTTCTTGTAAGAAAGGTTATTGAAAGGTAAAGAGAACCCTCCTTTTGTCGTTTCACTGCACTCCGCAAAGCGGTTAAACCCGATCATTTAAGTTCGCAGTTGTATTCTGCATATTGTATTTGTCAGTCGCCGTTGGAACCTTGTAGATGCAGTCCGGACTGCTAGAATTGCCAAGAAAATGAATAATTCCATTTGAAGGTTTAATAAACATTTCCTCCTGAATCATAAATCGAAATCGATAGCCTTAATGCCGTTTACATGCCCCAATCACTATGATAAACTCATAACACTTGTGTCTTACTGCCAAGCATTTCCGGAGGCTTTATGCAATCGGATAATACCCTGACAAAAATGAACTTAGGCACTTCCTTTCCGGTCGCCGGCATAGGTGCTTCCGCAGGCGGTCTTGACGCGCTCCAGCGGTTCCTCTTCGTGCTCCCGAAGAACTTTGACTTCACGCTGATCTTTATTCAGCACCTCTCATCGCGACACAAGAGCCTTCTCCAGGAACTGCTTTCCGCCAGACTGCCCTCTCTCGTGATCCAGGAGATATCCGATGGCCTCAAGGCGCAGCCCGGAAGACTGTACTTATCCCCACCGGGCAAGGAGGTCCGCCTCCGAAACGGTCTCTTCCAGACGACGCAGCATACCGAAGGGCTCATCCACCTGCCGATCGATGAATTTCTCACTTCCCTTGCAGAAGATGCGGGCGACCGTTCCATCGCCGTGATCTTTTCCGGCGCGGGGACCGACGGGGCGAGGGGTTGCCAGGCCGTCCGCGCTGCGGGCGGTATGGTATTCATCCAGGATCCACAGACCGCAGAATTTAACAGTATGCCGCTCGCCGCCATTGCAACGGGCCAGGCAGATGCCGTGCTCTCGCCCGAGGACATAGCCGCGGAGCTACTCAAGCTCCAAGGAATCAGCCAAGCTGCTGTGAACCGCGAATACCTCATTACTACGGAAGAGTTCGACGCCTTCTTCCGTATACTCCAGGATAAGACAGGCTCGCGCTTCAAAAATTATAAAAAAAGCGTGGTTAGCCGAAGGATAAGAAGGCGAATGTACCTTCACGGGCTCTCCACGGTCAAAGATTACCTGGACCTCATCACAACAAGCGAAACCGAGGCTGCCCACCTCGCGTCCGACCTCATGATCGGCGTCACCTCGTTTTTCCGCGACCAGGCCGCATGGAAGGCCCTGCACCTGGAGGCAATCCGAAAGATCACGTCTGAAAACACTAACCTTCCCATCCGTGTCTGGACCCCTGCAAGTGCCACGGGTGAGGAAGCATACTCCATAGCCATGATGCTTCTACGGGAACTCGCTCCCGCCGGGAAAAAACAGGATATCCAGGTCTTTGCGTCGGACGTCAACGACCGAGCGCTGGATCATGCGCGCGAGGGCAAGTATCCATCGAGCATTACCGCGGACGTGCCGCAAGAGTATGTACAGAAGTACTTCACGTCAACCGATGATGGCAACTTCCTCTTAATAAACAAGGAAGTCCGGGAATGCGTGGTCTTCGCCAAGCAGGACCTTTTGACCGACCCCCCGTTCTCCAAGCTCGATCTTATCATCTGCCGTAACTTCCTTATCTACCTGGAACCCGAGGCCCAGGAAAAAAGTATAACCTTCTTTCACTACGCGCTCAAAGAGGGCGGCTACCTCTTCCTTGGGAACGCTGAGACTGTGGGCAGAAAGAGCTCACTATTTAAGAGCATCGGTCACAAACAATGCCGCATTTACCAGAAACTCGAGACGAAACACGTTTCAAGACTGTCTATCTCAGTCCCTTACACAACGGAACGTCAGGTGCCGACTGCCAAACAGGCACAAACGCCAGAACAGCCCCGGTCTATCATGGAAATCATCCAGGAAAAACTGCTTGAAGTATATGGGCCCGCTGCCGTGGCCATAAACCAGAATTGCGAGATTATCTATCACAACGGCCCCACGAAACGGTATCTTAGTCAGCCACGAGGCGTGCCGACCCAGAACCTTCTAGAACTTTTGCCTGAGAACCTCAGAAACAGGATACGCGGGGCGATTTACCAGTCGGGTCGCGAAGAAAGGCCGGTAGTTATCCGCACCAGCGTGGCCGATGACGACAACTGCAAAAGACAAATATCACTCCAGATCACGAAGGCGCAGGAAAACCTGTACATCGTAGTTTTTCAGGAGAAGGGCGTCTCATCAAAGGAAGAGGCAACCGAGCAAGTCGATACAGCCGTGATTGAGGAGACAGCGATCCACCAGCTCGAAAACGAACTCATAGCAACGCGTGCCGACCTTCAGAGCCATATTGAGCAGTTAAAGAGCATGAACGAAGAGTTCCAGTCCTCGAACGAGGAATTGAAGGCGGCAAACGAAGAGCTTGAGACCTCCCGCGAAGAACTCCAGTCGTTGAACGAAGAGCTGATTACGGTAAACTCGCAGCTCCAGGGGAAGATCGAGGAGCAAGATACCACCAATAATGACTTGAATAACTTCCAGGCGAGCACGAACATCCCGATGATCTTTCTGGATATGCACTTCCATGTTAAGCGCTTTACACCCGCGATGCTTAAGCTCATCAAGCTCCTTCCCTCCGACGTTGGCAGACCTATTGTGGACATGTCCCAGGAAAATCTTGGGCCAGACCTCACTTCCGACGCCCAGTCCGTCCTAAAAGAGCTTACGCCGTCGCGGCGGGAACTTGAAATAAGAGGTATATGGTATGTCCGAACGATCCTTCCCTACCGCACCGCAAACAATCGCATCGAGGGTGTCGTCGTCACCTACAATGACGTTACCGAACTCAAACGAGCAGAGGGACAGTTCCGCTCTCTGGCTGATTCCATCCCCAACCTTGCGTGGTGGGCAAACGGCGACGGTTACATCACATGGTACAACCGGCGCTGGTATGATTACACTGGCACTACACCGGAGCAGATGGAAGGCTGGGGCTGGCAGAGCGTACACGACCCGAAGGTGCTGCCGAAGGTCCTGGAGCGGTGGAAGACGTCGATCGCCACTGGTGAGCCGTTTGACATGGAATTACCACTACGTGGATCCGACGGGGTATTCCGACCTTTCCTGACGCGTGTGATGCCGCTGAAGGATTCGTCTGGCCTGGTCCTGCGATGGTTCGGCACTAATACCGATATCTCTACGAGGAAGCAGGCAGAGGAAGCGGTGCGCGAGAGCGAGGCACGTTACCGCGGATTATTCGAGAATATGATCGAAGGATTTGCCTACTGCAAGATGATCTTCGAGAATGGGAAACCGCAGGACTTCATCTATCTCTCGGTCAATCATGCTTTTGAGACGTTGACGGGATTGAAAGATGTCGTAGGGAAGAGAGTTACAGAAGTCATTCCAGGCATCCGGGACGCAGATCCGGAACTTTTTGAGATTTACGGCAGAGTATCCCTCACTGGCAAGCCCGAGAGATTCGAAATGTTCGTCGAGGCGCTGAAGATGTGGTTCTCCATCTCCGTGTACAGTCCGGAGAAAGAATTCTTCGTGGCCGTATTCGATGTCATTACTGAACGCAAGAAAGCGGAAGAGGCACAGGGCCGTCTGGCGGCAATCATTGACAGCGCGGAAGATGCGATCATCGGCAAGGATCTGAATGGCATTATCCAGACATGGAATGTGGGGGCTGAAAATATCTTCGGATACAAGGCGGAGGAAGTAATCGGAAAGCCTATTTCTCTTCTGAGTGCCGCCTGGGTCTGCCGATGAGGTTCCCGAAATTCTTGCAAGGATCAAGCAGGGAGGACATGTCGAGAATTTCGAAACTGAGCGTATGCGGAAAGACGGAACGATTATTCCTGTGTCACTGACATTCTCAGCTATCAAGGATACAAACGGCAAAATTACTGGCGCATCAAAGATTGCACACGATATCACTGCCCGCAAGCGGATAGAGGAGGCACTGCGGGAGAGTGAGGAGCGGTATCACAATTTATTTAACGCGATGGAGGAAGGGTTTTGCATCATCGAGATGATTTTTGACGCTGGGGGCAGGCCTGTTGATTACCGCTTCCTGGAGGTCAACGCAGCGTTTGAAAAGCAAACCGGGCTGCATGAAGCGGAAGGGAAACGAATGCGCGAGCTTGCGCCGGCTCATGAGGCGCATTGGTTTGAGATATATGGGAAAATCGCGTTGACGGGTGAACCGGCGCATTTTGAAAACGAAGCCAAAGCATTAAATCGATGGTACGATGTTTATGCATATCGCGTTGGTAAGCCGGAAGACCGGCATGTCGCAATTGTTTTCAATGATATCAGCGGGTACAAGCGGGCCGTAGAGGCGTTGCGCAACCGGACCGATGAACTGGAAACGATCAACAAAGAGCTTGAAGCCTTCATCTACTCGGTATCTCATGATCTGCGTGCCCCGCTCCGCACCATGGCTGGTTTCTCCAAAATCCTAATCGAGGATTACGGCAATAAACTGGAAAACCAGCCCAAGGACTATTTAGTGCGCATAAACAACGCATCGGAGAAAATGACTGAGCTCATCGACGACCTCCTGCGATTATCAAAGATTTCGCGTCAGGAGATAGACTGCTTTGAGGTCGACCTCAGCAAATTGGCTGCATCGATTATTGCAGGCCTTCGCGAGGCCCATCCCGGCAGGAACATTGAGGTCATGATCGCCGAAGGCCTGCGCGCTACCGTGGACCCGAACCTGATCAGAGTCGTGCTCACGAACCTGATCGAAAATGCCTGGAAGTTCACCTCGAAGACTGCGGATGCCCGATTAGAATTGGGTGCTTTCAAAAAAGAAGGGAAGACTGTTTACTTCGTCAAGGACAACGGCGCGGGGTTCGACCAGACCTACGCGGACAAGATGTTCCGCCCGTTCCAGCGGCTGCATACGGAGAAGGAGTTTGAGGGTACGGGAATCGGTCTTGCCATCGTCGAACGCATTATCCGCCGCCACGGCGGTGCGGTCTGGGCAGAGGGGGAAGTCAGCAAAGGCGCAACGGTATATTTTACGCTGGGATTATAAAATGTGGACTAAGTGAATAACGGGAAGGCATTATGCCAATGTCTTCGTCACCACCAACGGTCCCCGTTATGCAATCCTCATTCATTGGAGATTAGCATGCAACCAACAATCCTTATCATAGACGACAACGAGGACGATGTCCTGTTAATGAAGCTGGTCCTATCTAAGACCGGGCGGGATCTAAGAACGGAAGTCGCCTTTAGCGGAGAAGCTGGCCTCGCACTCATAGGGGGAGGAAAGACCTCGCCTGAGCTGATTCTGC
The DNA here is from genome assembly GCA_963845065.1 of Nitrospirota bacterium. GTDB lineage: Bacteria > Nitrospirota > UBA9217 > UBA9217 > UBA9217 > JAJYKN01. The sequence continues at coordinate 125,202 of CAWJQQ010000009.1, read as the reverse complement.
TCGATCTGAAAATGCCCCGGATGGACGGCATCGAGGTCTTGCGTAAGATACGCGAGGATATGAGTTTGAACCGTATTCCAGTGGTAATCGTCACGCATTCCGATATGGAATCGGACCAACAGGCATCTATCAAGGCGGGTGCAGACAGTTTTCTGCACAAAGCATCAGACATTAATCAATTCAAGAAGGATATTGAGCATATATTAGACCGTTGGTTGGGTACAAATGCACTTCATCTGTGAAATCAATACGATTGCATGTTTCAACCGGAATTCTTTACCTTGTCACAATATGGGCACTGCAGAATTGTAGGTGTTTCTCACAGAGCTCCTATTTCAATTGAGGTGAATAATATCGGTTGTAATTTGAAGTGTGATGTACACCCTGGAGTCGTTGAAGATGCCATTCTCTAAAGCACTTAAAGCTTGAAAAATATCGATCAATATCATGGCATCCAAAGATTTTCTGAGCAGAAAACGAGTCGGTACTCAATTGTCCCGACTAAGCTGTTTCCCACAACTACGTATGAAAACAGCTTGATATGTGTAACCATAAGGGTTACATTATAGATAGCAGAATGATCAAGACCTTCATCCATAAGGGGCTTGAGGACTTCTTTTCCGACGGTTCGAAGAAGGGAATTCAGGCCGCTCACGCGTAGAAGCTCGCGGACATCCTAGATAGACTTGAGGCCTCGCACGTGGTGGAAGATATGAGATATCCAGACTCGGACCTACATCAATTGAAAGGCTCGCTGAAGGGCTTCTGGGCTGTAAGGGTTTCCGGAAACTGGCGTGTTGTTTTCGCATTTAAAGAAGGCAACGCTTACCGGGTGAACTATATAGATTATCGTTAGAGGCGCAAACATGAGAATGCGGAAGAGAATCCCCACGCATCCGGGTGGTATTTTGAAAAGGCAGTACATAGAGCCTTTATCCCTAACGATTTCGGAGCTCGCCGGGACCCTCGGCGTGTCCCGAAAGACACTGTCGAAGATCGTGAATGAACGCGGCGATGTGACTCCTGACATGGCGCTTCGTCTCTCCAAAGCGTTTAACACGACCCCGAAACTGTGGCTCAACCTCCAGCGGAATTACGATCTTTGGGAAGCCGCGCACAAGTCAAATGATTGGAAACTGGTTAAGGCGATAGCGGTTTAGCTAGGCGGGTGGAGCTTTCTGAGTCGATGTTTCATGAAGAAATCAACAACCTTACCTGTTTAGGAATGAATATCAAGATGGGATTATACTTAGGGAAGTAGGTCACAATATTTCGTCGTTTCTGATATATTACGAAGAAGTAAAAAATACTTTTCATAACTTATTAGACTGATGAGCAGGGTGCCGTCCATGGGGTTTCGTACTCTTGCAATGATTCTAGGTGTTGGTTGCTTCTGCGTTCTGAATGCGGTCGGATCAGAAGCGGCTGACAATCCAGTCAATTCTAATATTTTGCCTATTATTGATGCTCATGGGCATTTGAATCGCGACATGACTGCCGAACGCTTGATTCAGCTTATGGATGCAGCCGGAGTCAAAAGCATGGTCCTCATGGCCCGCTACTACGAGGGAGTCAGAGCGGGGGGCAATGGAAGCGATGAGCAGGCTCTTGAATTTGCGCGGAGGTTTCCCGGTCGTTTCATTCCCTTCGTGGCTGGGCAACGTGGTGACCTCGGTGTTCGAAATCGACGTGTATGGGAAGGTCACACTCGGGTTGGGGATGACTTTCTCCAGCAAACAGAAAGAAAGCTGCAATCTGGTCAATTCTTTGGCTTAGGCGAATTCATCCTAAGACATTATGCTTACTCGAATTTCGGAAAACAAGGGGGTGATGATGTCGATCTTCCTGTGGACAGCTACCTCATGCATCGTATCGCCGAAGTTGCCTCCAAATATAATGTTCCGGTACTGATCCATCTTGAGGCCGAGCCAGACAAAGTGAAGGAGATGGCGCATCTTCTAGACACCGAACGCGGGACCAAGTTCATCTGGGCTCATAACTGCGGACGCAGTAGCGCCGGACAAATCCGTGAATTTTTGACTCACTATCCTAATCTGATGTGTGATTTGGGTGGTATGACCGCCACTCGGCAGGGCGGCTATGGACGCTACTGGCCGAAAAGAACACCATGGATTCACCTCATCGAGGATGGATCGGGAAAGCTTTTTCCCGAGATGATTTCCCTTTACGAGGAATTCCCCGATCGTTTCCTTCTCGGCACTGATGCGGCACATACGCCAGCGCTGGATTTTTATGTCGAACGCATCGATCGCTTCCGCGAATTACTTTCCCAGCTTCGTCGTGAGACAGCGGAAAAAATTGCGTATAAGAACGCTCAGACGCTCTTCGGATTGAAGTAACAATATATGGAAATTAAATCACAATCGAATGACTAACTGGTGCTTTAGACTGGTGCTCGACAACAACGACTGACTCCGCGTTACCCAGTCTGCGAAGGGATTCCCAACTTCAACGAGATTGCCTGTATTACCGAGTACTGTGACAGGTTGACCCTGCTCATAATTGGTTGAGTCGATAGGGGCACTACCGCTGTTACAGAAGGGGCTGTAATAGGTTACGGTGTATGTGGGGTTTGCTATCCACTTCGCGTACAGAATGACATCTACAGAACTCGTCGTGATGACCATACTCTCCTTGTAAAATGAGATTGAACTGCAATGGAGAAATATGGTAGCACGGAAACCACGCAGAAAATATCAAACGAGGCGAAGGTGGGAGAAGGAAGCGGGTTATGCTTCTCTGCCGCGGAGCGGCTTACTTGATCCTGAAGTTCTTGTGATTACCACTCTTTGAAACTCATAGTATTTGAACCTAAATTCTTCAACATCTTCCTATAAAAGACCTATTCGATATTATTAACATCGTATAAGAGAAAACCTATATTCGCGACAAATATCGCGATTAGAGGACTCAGCATAAAATATCTTTACATTATGCTATCATTATGCTATCATCAGCATTATCGATAAGGAGATCAGTATGGCACAATTACTCGTTCGCGATTTAGAAAAGGAGACAATCGAGCGTCTCAAGATGAGAGCTAAGCAGCATAATCGTTCACTGCAGGGAGAGGTAAAATTAATTTTGCAAAACGCAGCAAAATTATCAATGGCAGAAGCTTCTAACGTAGCTAGAGGCTGGCAAAAATGTCTGGCGGGCAGAAAGTTTAGCGATAGTTCCTCCCTGGTTAGAGAGGACCGAGACCGTTGAGGCAATATGTCGTCGATGCTAGCGCATCCATCAAATGGTTTCTGCCAGAGGTTCATTCGCGCGAAGCGTTGCGATTGCTCAATAAGGAAGCTGAACTCTTAGCCCCGGATCTCATTTTTGCAGAATTCGGAAATGTCCTATGGAAAAAATGGAGGGCTAAGGAAATCGATGCAGATTCCGCTACAAAAATTCTTTTCGATTTTAGACGGATACCTATTATTATTATTTCATCCGAAATGATCCTCGATGTTACTTGGACAATAGCAGAACGTTACGAACGATCTTTCTATGATAGTCTATACCTCTCTGTTGCACAGACTCAAGAGTGCCGTCTGGTCACTGCAGACAAAAAGTTCTATAATGCGCTGAAGAGTACGCCACTTGGCAAATATTTGCTGTGGATTGAAGATTTGAAATAGTAGCGGCCTACATCCTGAATTCTGCACTTCTAATAATATGAACAGCGGTGCATTTTTCACTCTGTATTCGTTACTCCAGCCGATATAAATACTATTCGATTTCGTTGACAGAACCGCGAATCAGGCATATATTCTTGCATAATATAGCACTAATAATCAACTGACTAAGAAAACTACCTAACTATGCACCCTTTTTGCGCTGTTCAAGTAAAAGATCTACTCAATAATTTGTTGCTGGAAAGGCTGTTTCGTCATATGCCTTTTTAATCATAAGCACCTATGTCGGAGCAAGCATCCGATATGAGCTCAGAAGTCTGTAACGTGATATCTCTCTTTGTCATTGGCGGAAGGATAGACATGAGGACAACTAAGTCCCACGGTATAAGAAATGCTGTCTCGGTTGTGTTGTTGCTTCTTGGTTTTGGGACACTCGCAAACATGTACCTGAATAATCACGTTATCGCTGGGCTTGGCTCTTATGGGATTAGCCGGCGAATTGCTGAGATTCCCGTCTTCTCTTTTTTGCCCAGATGGTTTCTCAATAGAGCGGCAATACCAATCTCGCGAGAACGAAACGACGGCGTTTTGAAGAGTGCGCTTGAGCTGTTCGACCCATCACTAAGGTCCTTTCTGACATCAGTGCCGATAATATTGGATTCCTCGGCAAACACCGCGAAGTCGTATCCTGCAAAAGGCTACATTGGAGTCAGTCCGGACTGGGACAACACTGTGCTTCAATCACCGTTCATGAAAATTTACGAACAACGGGGAATGAAGCCGGAGGATCCTGTATTCATACAACGCTTCAAGACAAATTTGTTGATTCACGAATTCCTGCACATACTCCAAGTTCACCAAGGGATTGACAGCCGTTCGTGTTACGAGGCGGTTGCGCGATGGTATTTAGACCCACGATATGGCATACCGTCTCCAAATGGCATAGTCCGTGCTGACACGACGAATGACAAAAAACCTGATTCGCTCGCGAGCAATAGGATTAAATATGTCGTATGGCATCAGTTGTACAATTATCGAGGGTTACGGGATGTGCCTCAGGATGGGAGCTGGAAGAATATGCAATATGTAGAAAGATACCAGTCGGCTGAAAGGGGCGTTGAGGAGTTCGCCTACGTCGGAGAAGAAATACTCGCCAGCGGAAGTAGTTCTGAGCACTACATTAAGACAGGTCAGTGGTGCGATAAGGACTGGAAGGACAAGAAGATGAGATTGTTGGAGGTCTCCCCGGAAGTTATTGCACTTTACAGGGGCATTTTCAATCCTGAAGTGACGCAGTAGCAAATGCCGAACTAGGCGTTCGAGCGGAATGACGTAAGCATCCTGACGATCCGGTCAAACGGCCATTTATGGAACTGCTGGTTTCCGCTCTTTCCCCAGTCTTTGCCTTCTCTGATGTCCTTCAGGTCCCCCACGATGATCGTGGAGACACCGCGAGCCTCTGCATCGCGGACAAGAGATTTGGTAAAGCTGTGGAGCAGGTGGGAACGCTGACGAGATCGTTTCTGGTTCAACGCACCTGATTTCCGGGACTTGCTGTTGGTCGTCTTTGACTTTTGCATTTCAAAGTACCGCTCAAGAGCGGCCAACTCACCGCCTGGCTAAATGGAGGTGCTTCCATCCGTGCATGCCGTGGCAGCCATATCATCATACCAAGATCGGCTTCCATCGTTTCCCCTTCTCCTTTCAATACGGGGAGCGTTATCTTATAGACCAGGTGGACAAACCACATGCCTTTATCATGTACCAGACGGCCTATCTGGACATTGTCCTCGGTAAGACGTGTGCCGTTAGGAAGGCGGAGCTTCAGAAAGAGAAATTGTTTGCCGTAGATGTCCTTCGGGATACTGAGGCGCACCGTCGATGTACGGGCGTTCCATGTTACGGCGCTTTGTTTGAACGTCACTGTTGACAGATCGGCTTTTCGCCTGAAACCAGGGGGACTGGATTTCCTATCGCCTTTCTTACGGAGTGCAAACCATGATTGATAGGACTGCCGAAGCTCTTCCAGGATTGCCTGAGAGCTCTGGGAGTGCAGCCGGCGATACCAGAGCGGATGCTCTTGTTTAAGAGCGACATCGAGCTCGGGGTAGGTGAGTATTTTCCCCGTGGCCATCCAGACGTTCCTGGTATGCCATACCGCGGTGTTCCAAAGTTTCGTTGCGGAAAAACCAAGCAGCCCGAGCGACAGAGCTGTGCTGTCGTCCGTTACCAATGCTTTACCAACGACAGTCATGGTTTGTACAGAGGGATCTTGGGCTGAATCAGACATGAAAGCAGTTATATCAGGCAGGTGAACTTTTGTCAATGTCTGATCAGGAGCAGCAATTTTTTGTGTGCTTCGCTACAAGCGCCTTATATCCCCGGCCTCACGGCCGGGGTCTTACGGCGTGTAAGATAAAACTGATTAGTGTCACTTCATAACTGCCAGCGTCACCCTTCATCGTACTAATAATGAGACCCTCGTTCCCAGCACGTGAATTGCCGCTTTGTGCACATCCTCTGCCGCTTCCATGAGGCCCTCAGCAAGCGTGGGATGGGCATGAATCATATGACCGAGTTGTTCGGCGGTCGCACCCATCTCCATTGCGAGCGCGCCTTCGTGTACCATGTCCGTCGCATGAGCCCCGCAGATGTGAACGCCGAGCACTTTATCGGTACCTTCGTCGACAATGATCTTAATCATCCCGGTGATCGCGCCCATTGCATGTGATTTACCCAGAGCCCGGTACGGAAAACGACCCACGCTGTAATTGATCCCCTTCTCGATTGCTTGCTTTTCCCTGAGTCCCACGCTGCCGATCTCGGGCATGGTGAAGATGCCAGACGGAACAACATCATAATTCATTGTTTCTTGTCTGCCGAGCGCATTATCCACCGCTACGAGCCCCTGTTGAGATGCCACATGTGCCAACATAATTTTGCCGGTCACATCACCAATGGCAAATATTCCTTGTACATTCGTTTCCATATGGTCGTTGACAACGATCTCTCCTCGCGTCCCCACGACCACACCCACGCCATCGAGACCGAGGTTACCCGAGTTTAAACTACGGCCTATGGACACAAGAATCATCTCGGTCTTGATCTCCTGGCTGTTGTCCAATTGCGCAACGAGCAAACCATCGTCGCCTCGTTCCACCTTTTCAACCTTCACGCCGGTAATAAGCCTAATCTTATTTTTTTTGAACTCACGTTCGATAATATCCGTCATATCCTCATCCTCGGCGGAGAGCGCGCGCGGCATTATTTCGGCTATAGTCACCACGGCGCCGAAGGCCCGGTAGATGAAGGCGAATTCGGAACCAATCACTCCTGCACCGATAATCAACAGGCTTTTCGGAATTTTTTTGAGCAGGACCGCATCATCACTGGTAATGACCGTATCGCCGTCAAAAGGAAAACCCGGCAGTTTTGCGGGACGGGAGCCAGTAGCGATGATAATCCTATCCGATTTAATATGCATGGTCGTGCCGTCCTTTTTGACGACGAGTACCACATCAGGTGAGAGCAGCGATCCGCGGCCCTCGATCAGGTTCACGCTCCAGCTCTTGAACAGGGCGCGTATCCCCTTCACCTGCGTAGAAACGACCTTGTCTTTGCGTTCGCGGATTTTCGCAAGGTTGTAAACGGCTTCTCCTGGCACGTCAATTCCGAAATCAGATGCGGATCGAATCTGTTGCAGCGCTTCAGCCGAGGCAATGATTGTCTTGGTGGGGATGCAACCCCAGTTCAGGCACGTTCCTCCAACTTCCGCGTTCTCCACGATCGTCACCAGAGCGCCCATCTGAGCCGCACGAATTGCGGCAACGTAGCCCCCGGGGCCTGCACCAATAATAGTCAGCTTCACAGCCATATCAAGTTTCCTCCATATTTAATCGTTGAGTCCGCCGCGGAGTACTCGAACCGAGTTCCGAACCATATTCTTCGCCGTTTTATGAACCTCATCGAATTCTGACTGTTTTTTTTCACGCTGAAAAAACAGGTGTTCCAACTTAAAAAGGCGCCATTAATCGTCTTGCACAATGCAGGTGGTTTATTGTAACTGAACATCAAGGGCATGCTAAATGACACTTAATTCTATTAAACTCAAATCCTAGGTTTTCTTCTGAAATCCCCATTGCACGACCGAGGATCTGGGTAAAATAGAGTACGGGCAAATTGTAATCTTTCCCCATTTTTTTACCTACCAGTTTCTGATTGTTTTCATAAGCAATGCAGCAGGACGGACAGGCCACAACCATTGCGTCGGTTCTTTCGTTTGACAGGCAGTCGAGCTTCTCGGAAGCTAACCTGAAACTGATATCTTCGGCGGCTCCCATTACCGTAAGGCCGCAACAAAGGTTTTTGTTCTGGTATTCTATCGTCTTTGCTCCAGTACACTGTATTAGTTCATCGAGCGTTACCGGATTTGAAGGATTGTCGAAATAACCATGCGCATGTGCCGGTTTCGCATAGTGACAGCCATAATGAACGCCGAATCGAAACGACTCCAACGAGGTAGTTACCTTATTTCTCACCGAGTCAATCCCGTAGTCCTCGTATAAGAATCGGGCGAAGTGTTTCACCCGTACCTTGCCCGAATATTTCTTAATCCCAAGATATTTTAACTTCATATTGACCTTGTCTTTCAATTTCTCGTCTTCCAGGCATTCCTTCGCTTCTGATAAAACCGCCATACATCCTGTGCAAAGGCCAATAATGTCCATACCTAGATCTTCCGCCAAAGCAAGATTCCGGGCAGCCATGAGAAGCGCGGCAAATGAATCCATGGACTTCACCGGAAAACCACAGCAACCGAAGCCAGAAACATCAACTAGTTCTATGCCGAGATTCTTGGCAAGATTCCTGGTAGATATTTCGTATTTCAGTGCCTTGACTGGCGTTGCGCAGCCAAGATAAAAGGCGTATTTCATAATGATTTGCTCTCCGCTTCAGAAGCCTCAAATATCAGATTGACCACGGGAGAGTCTTCGGCAAGCGCTGGAAGCCCTGCCCTCTCCCGTTTTTTGTTATCCATGGTATTTGTGGCATACAGCCTTCCAGTCTTAAGTAGGGCATTTTTCTGTCCTGCAACCGGAGCTGGAACATGACCCGATTTCGTCGCTAGCGCTCTTAAAGCCCAGAGAATGTCAGTGATCCTGATATCCTGTGGGCACCTTTCGGAACATGTGAAACACGTGGTGCATTTCCAGATGGAGTCACTATGCAAAAGTTTATCAAGTGCCCCTATGCTGATGAGATGGAGAAGTTTATGAGGTTGGAATGAAGCGTCGAATCCATTCACCATACATCCAGAAGTACACCTTCCACAATGGTAACAGGAGCTCAACTTCTCTTTATCGAAATAATCTCTATTCATATCTGAAAGTGTCCAATACCACCGAGTATTTTACTGAATCCGCATCTGGTTCCTTCCTAATTTTTTTAACACCTGAACGTATTCATTTACCGCGTCGACGAACTTCTCCGTCTCGTCCCTGCTGATGCTAATAAAGCGGACCCTCTCTGGCTCTATATACATATCCTTGAGCTTGTTCGAAACATCCGCCAATCTTGCTTTTGCCAACGTGCTACCCTGGCTATAGTGGCACTGGTTATCGGGGCATCCGGCAATCAGAATACCGTCAACACCTTTTGAAATGGCTTCTGAAACAATCATGCCGTTCACTGCGCCTGAACAGGGGACCATAATGCTGAGCATGTTGGGTGGATAGCAGATGTCTTTAGAACCAGAGTCATCCGCTGCTCTGTATGCGTCATTTTTACATAAAAAACCCAGAATGACGGGTTCATCGTCACCCAGATAAGATTTATCCATAACGTCTATCATGCCCGAGAGTTGTTCTATCGACAGATCCCCGAGGGAGATTGACCCAAGGGGACAGCTTCCCATGCATATGCCGCATTGGCTGCACTTTAGGATGTCAACAATGGGAAAGCCCTTCTGGTCGAATGAGTAAGCCTTGTTGGGGCATTCTTCAACACATCGCTTACAGACATCACATTTCAAGGTATTGACGACGGGATAACCGGGACTGACTTCAATTTCGCTTTTAAGAAACTGAAGAGCCTTGATCGCGGCGGCTCCCGCACTATCGATTGACCTCGATACATCCATGGGCGCTCGGCAGCAGCCGGCGCTGAATATTCCCGCTCTACGGGTATCTTGGGGACAACATTGGAGGTGGGATTCAATAAAGTTGTTTTTGTTCAGGACAATGCCGATCTTATCCTTCAGATCATTGTTACCGAGGGCAGACTTCATGCCTGTTGCGAGAACTACACTGTCAACATTGATCTCAAGCCGCTCTCCCGCCACCGTGTCGAAGACGGGGAAAAATATATTTCCTGGCGTGCCCTGCCTCAGTTCCGATGGCATACCTTTAATGAATTTTATTCCGCACATTCGTGCCTGCCGGTATAAATCTTCATACTCGCCTGGAGTCCTGATATCATTGTAAAAAATATACACTTCATTTTCTGGGTTGATCTCTTTTAATAAAAGCGCCTGTTTGATGCTAACCATGCAGCAAATATCAGAGCAATAAGGGAGCTGGCGTTCATTACGACTGCCGACGCACTGGATAAAAGCCGTTTTCTTTGGGCCATACAGCGATCTTTTTTGCTCACGAACTATCTTTTCGAATTCCAAGTTCGTGACGACATGTTCAAGCTTTCCGTATCCGTATTCGGCGAGTGGCGTGGGATCATAAGGCTCCCATCCCGTTGCGATTATAACAGCACCGACCGTTATCTTGCTTGTCACGGCTTCTTTATCTAGATTGGTTGCCTCGGTCGTCGCTGTTCTTATGAGGGCCTCGAATTTGCCCGGGGAGCCGCTCAAAGAGTCTATCTCGGAAGATGTGAAAATATGAATTAGTGGATGACTCTCCAGCCTGGATAACATAATTTCCAGGCCGCAGGACGGTGGACACATGCGGGGGAAGTACTTATGAAGCTGAACTACCTTTCCGCCAAGAGAGGGGCTTTTTTCGACCAAAAACACCTCAACATCCGTTCCTGCAATATCAAGAGCTGCATTAATTCCGGCAACGCCACCGCCAACAATTAAAGCGCTCTTCACTGCTGGAACCATACACGAATGGAGCGGCTTGGAATACCTTATCTTTTCATAAGATAAACCAAGCAGGGCCTTAGCCTTTTTCGTGGCATTTTCAGAATTATCACCGTGAACGCTGCTGCATTGTTCCCTGAAATTTACCCTCTCGACGAGGTGCTTGTTAATACCTAGGTCAGAAAATTCTTTTGCCTTTACAGAAGGGGTACATGCAGCTATTAGTACTCGATCAAGGCCGTGCTTTACGACATCTTCCCGTATCGAGCCAATCCCACGCTCTGAACAAAGAGTGGCGTCTTTACGGACAATGGTTACAGCGCGCCAACCGGCTGTTTCCTTTGCAAGCGAGTCAAGAGCGATGACCTTCTCAATTGCACCTTCGCAGGTGCAGAGGTAAATACCAATTTTTATTTCGCTCATTCTCCGATAACTCCTTATTTTTTGTTTCTCGTGCGAAAGGAGAAACGCTCCACCTTGCCGTTTATGTCAACGCAGGTCCAAGTTATGGAGTCGGTGCCCATCATGGGAATGAGCTTCGCGCCGTGATACCCCAGTTGATAGGGTATCCGTTGCTCAATGGCGCCCTTGGGACAGATTTTCGCGCAGGACATGCAATCCCAGCAATCTCGTAAGGCTCTGCAGTATGCTTTCCCTGACACATGTTCAAGCGTCATTAGGTCGCCGATGCATATCTGCTCACACAAAGGTTCTTCCTTCCCTTTGCAACCATCACATTTTTTTTCATTAACATAAGGTGGCACGTGATTTTCCTCCTTGATATATTATAATTATGTTCTCAGATCACGCCTTCTCTGCGGAAAGCGGCAGAGGTGACAGAGATTTTGTTCTGTCGCCAGGCAGTATCTGTTCATATGGCCTCTTGAACATCTCAATCTCTCCCGTGTTGGGGTTTTTTCTCGAATTAATGAAACAATCCAGGTTCGGGTCCACTTTAGGAAAGTCAGGTCTCGTCTGCCAGCCCGGCCACCTGCACTCCCTTCTTTCTCTCAAGTGCATTGCGACGACCGCTGAAACGTCGAGGCGGTCTATGACGTCATGGACGAGACTGAGGTTATGCAGGTCCGTTGCAAAAAGCTTAGATATCTGGTCTTTCATCATGCTGATATTTTTAAGCGCATAGTTGAGCTGTTCTTCGTTGCACTTAAAAAACTGGCCTACGCCCCCGGCGTACTCGTCCATAAGCCTTTGGAGCCGTTCCTCCATTTCTTCAGGCGTTATGCCGTCAAACTGCCAGCGAGGTTCTTGTCCAACTGGCAGGGTATATTTTGGCTCCATCTTGACTCCTCTCATAAGCGGAGAGAATACCCTTTCCTTCTCTGCTGCCACCTGCGTTTCGTCAAGCGCGGAGTTCCCAACCATTGATATTATGTACTTTACAGCGCCCCTCGCCGCGAGTACCCCTTCGGCCGCACACCCGCCTACAAATTTATTGGGCATCCCACCTGCACATTCACCCGCGGCAAAAAGCCCGGGCAGAGTAGACATTCTGTCGATATCCACCCAATAGCCGCTCGCAGTGTGACCGCCGACGATATAGGGATCGCTCCCATAAATCTCGAGGGGCTCTTTTGCCGGATCCTGCCCATGCGATGCCAAAAATAACACGTACGTGGGCCGCTCATTGAGATAATCGATTTTGAGATCTTTGACCTGTTCAGGCGAAAGATGCCGTGTGTCCACGAAGGTCGGACCTCTTCCTTCGCTCCATTCATTCATGGGTGCATTCGCTCGTATAAAGCGCGGTGCCGCGTCTCCGCCGAGATGCCCATAGTGTTTCTGGAGAATTGATTCACCCTTTGCGTTGATCATCTTGGCCTTATAGCCTACCGAGATAGTGTCAACCGGCCCACAGAAATCCTTCACCCTAGTTGCGCACCACCGCTGTTCCATAAGCGTGAACTCTGCCGCTGCCCTGATTCCCATGGCATAGCCGGTGCCTACGTTAAAAGGGTTCATCCACATTTGATGATGACTGGTGGTCCCATCGTTGGTTGACGAACGGTAAAGCCCCGCAGCGCCACCGGTCGAGACCACCGTTGCCTTGGCTTTTATCACATAGAATTTACCGTCCCTGATGCCGAAACCCGTGGCGCCGTTTACTCTGTCGCCGTCTTTTAGAAAATTAGTGGCAGCCACTCTATTCAGTATCCTGGGGTTATAACTTTTTGTCTTCTCTGCGATGATCGGTTTCAACTGTTCCCCGTGTATCGAAATGTCAAACCTGCCGCGTTTTTTGTATTTCCCCTTCTCGTCCTTTTTGAAAGGAACACCCCATTCCTCGAGGGACTCTACGCACTCATTAAGTATTTTGGCGTTGCTTAAAGCAAGGTCTTCTCTCAGGGGTCCTCCACCGACCTGCGCTCGGCTCCACTCTACTAACGACTCAGCTGTTTCGCCTTCGCCGAGATAGGTGTTTATGGCGTCCATACCGGCCGCCAACGCCCCGCTCCGGTCGATGTGCGCCTTTTCCATGATAGTGACGTCAAGGTCGGGATTATGTTTTTTGGCTTCAATTGCAACAAAGCAGCCGGCATTACCTCCTCCGATGATAAGGAGGTCTGTCTCTATTCTTACTTCTTCGACGTCGTTTACGGTTTTCGGTAAATCCTTATTCATTCTTTTTACCTCCATCTTTATAAAATTGTAGCCACGACACGATCATAATCGAGCTTCACGGTTTATCCGCTCCGTTCCTAATGAATCAGTGGGCTCCATACGGGGAATCCATTTAATGCATACCATGGCGCCATAACGAATATGCTCCACAATATCGCTATCAGCATTATAGGCAAGCCTACCTTGGCATAATCTGACATGCTAAAAGCACCGGTGCCGTAAGCTATCACCGCCGCCGTAATTTGAGTGGGGATTACAAAAGCAAAAGTATCTAGATTAGAGATTAGTAGTGTAAATGATACAGGGTTCATTTTCAGGAGGGGCGCCATCTCTAATAAAATTGGAGCCATCATCGCTACTGCCGCGACATTACTCAGCATCCCGAGACGCATAAACTGTGTGGAGATCATCATGATAAACAGGACTGTAATCCACCCCTTGCCTGAGACAACTGGATAGATGACGTTCGCAAGATCCTTTGCAAGCCCCGTTGATCCCATGGCCGCAGACATAGACAGAGCTCCACACAATAACAACCAGGTCCCCCATATGGTTTTATTCTCGATCGCTTTCCATTTCAGCGGGAATATCCCCGGGATAAAGAAAACACCGAGAGCCATGAGGGTAACCATCCCTGTTTTTATTTGAAGGACATCCTCGAGCGCCCACGCCGCAGCAGCGAACGCAAAAATCAAAAGAATGACCCACTCATAGTTTTTGGTTGCGCCAAGGTCCTTCTTTGCCGTCTCTATTTTTTCTATGCCCCCAGGGACTTCCACATTTTTAAACCTGAAGAAGAACCTCAGAACCCAATACATTATAGGGAAAAGCCCAATAATGGGTAGGTGGAGCCATAACCACTGTATCCAAGTTATATGGATATTAAGCTGTTTATCGAAAAGGCCCACCATAATTACGTTCGGCATATGGGCGGTCATAATCAAAATGCCGCCGACCATTGGCCCATATACGAGAGAGGATATTACGATAGCCTTTTTCGCGTTGTCTTCGGGTTTGCTTTCGCCAAAGAGTTGAGTAATACCCCTGACCACCGGAAGAAGCGTTGCGGCCCGTGCAACGGCTGCCGGTACAGCAAGCGCCAGCACCATACTTGTGCTGAATAGCCCGATGATAATTCTTCCTACCTTGACGGACTTCATTTTTGACAATACAACGAGAGCGATGCGTGTATCGAGATTCGCGGCCCATAGTATAGCTGCAAACATAAATGCCCCTAAACACAAAAAGCTTACATCTAGTGTGAACCCGCCGAATGCCTCCGATATTTTAGGTACGGCATTTGACACGACGAGCAGCATGGGTATCAGCAGCCCGGAAACGCCCACGGGAATGGCGTCGGTCACCCATATAACGCACGCCCAAACGATGGTTGCGAGCACTGCTTTTGCCGGGTACGTAGGAACGAAAGATGAAATATCAATGCCCCACAAAATCACTGCCCATGCAGCCCACGCAAAAACATAACCGAGAAGACATTTTTTGTCATTCCTTTGCTGCGCAGCTAAATTATTTCGTAAATACTGCAGTACACCGTTTGTGATTCTTGGCTGACTAATAGAAATTACCCCACTTTTTTCCATAGATTTTTCCCTTCCAATATGTTTTTTCTTCCTTGTTGTGCTTCTGATGTCCGCCAATTAAGGGATTAATAATCGGTATATGGCAGACTTACTAATCCCCCACATCAAAACTGCAGAATCCCCATTCTTCTTTTGGATTATGAGAGCAGTCTTTTCATGCTGACCCGCATACGGTCAATATAACGTTGGGTAACAATTTGGCCAATAAAATAGAGTTAGAGACAAACGACGAGATTGCGACACTGGCAATGGCCATTGCTGCTCTGTGCCGTTTGCTCCTTTCTTACGATCGGCCACCGAAAGACTGATAATTTTATTTGATCTCTCTACAAATCTGCAATCCGTTTTATTTTGGTTTTGCAGCATCGAGGGAAAAAAGAAAATCGCTTTCGTTGTTATTGCCAGTGAATGATAATACCAAAATTGTCTTAAGAATATCTATCGGCAGGACGATAAAGTGGGATAGGAAGATTATTGGAAGAACACCTTATAATAAATATTTAGCAATTTTATAAGGATTAACTGTAATTTCTCGACGATTCCGAGATATCTGGATAACGCTTTCCGCCTCTAGGTGTTTTAATATTTCACTTACTGTTTGCTGACACGATCCTATCATTGAAGCGATCTGTTCTTGGGTAAGCTTTATCGGGATAATGCTAGGCCCGTCTTTGAAATTATCCTCGGATATTTCTTGATGACTCATATAAAATAACAGCTTTAGCAATCTTGTAGCAACATCATATGACATGATATTTTCTAGTTGCTCTCCCAAAAACCGCAAACGGCTCCCGAGAATCTCTATGACACGCCGTGATAGCGTCCAATTCTGCGAAAGCAGTTTTTCTAAATCCTTCCTTTGTATCTCATATAAACAACACGCATTTATCGTTCGTGCGTTACAGGCTCTTTTTGCGCCACTCATAGCTTCAGCAAGACCAAACATATCTCCTGCATGTCTTATAAAGACCAACGATTCTTTGCCCATAGGAGTAGTATAGAAAATCCCGACTTCGCCGTCTTGAATGTAATAAACGCTCTCACCCAGTTCCCCTTCATAAAAAATGAAGTCGTTTTTCTTAATGTGTCTTTCCTTCGAACATGATAAAAATAATTCTTTCTCCGCATGTAAGCCGGTAAAAAAATTCTGAGAATGCAGATACCATTGTTCCGTCATTTTTTCAGTTTTTGCTGCAGCGATGTCCTTACAAACCGCTCCGTTTTTAGATTGTCGATCTCCCATAAAACAATTTCTCCTTTTTGCACTTCATTGCCTCTGTGGGGGTAGCCCATCCAAATTCTGCTTTTTAAACTACTATGGATATACATAATATAATAACCCCCTCATTATGCTATGGCAATTGTTATTTACCCCAAACTATTACCGGCGTAATAACGTAGCCCGCCTTAGAAAACTTCCAAAAACGGGCTACTTTGCAAATCAACCTCTTACTGCTTCGTTACTTCCAGAGTGTAACTGAACGGGATTTGAAACGGTGTGATGTAGTAGCACAGTCCTCA
Organism: Nitrospirota bacterium; assembly: GCA_963845065.1. Taxonomy (GTDB): domain Bacteria; phylum Nitrospirota; class UBA9217; order UBA9217; family UBA9217; genus JAJYKN01. The sequence goes on along the minus strand of CAWJQQ010000009.1, from coordinate 108,697 downwards.
CAGCCCCTGACGGCATTACAAGCCGCACATCTGGCACTACAAATTATCTTGTGGTCATCACTTGGTTAGACACTCACTTTGCGGCGGTGGGAGCTTCCGGCACAATCATCACATCGCCTGATGGCATTATATAGACAGCCAGCACATCGGGCTGGACAAATGATCTTCTTGGTATTGTCTGGTCAGACAGCAATCGGTTATATTGTCGTTAATGCACGATCGGTTTTATTGTCAGCAGGTTTCAATCATTAATCGGCTCGTCGATGCAGATTTTCATAAAAGTTCTATTATGAACATTTTTTCTATATATGTATTTTCAAGACATTTGAAGTTTTTTTAAGGGAGATTTGCATAGGGGTTTATACTTGGTACTAAGATCTGCTTAGATATAGCAGATTCATCCCAAACCAAGTTGACTATTTGCGGAGCGGAGGCTTCAATTATTAACATCAGGCAAATAAGGTAGATGCTCTTTTACTTGATGATGTCTTTTATAAGTATGATCAGATCTGTCCAAGATAAATTTTAAGTAATTGAAGGGGGAGCCTCAATCAGGTAGAGTAGGTTTGTCGAAGACTTACAAAACCAGAAGGAGGACATCCCCGTGAACAAGTTTACCAGCATGTTCGGACAGATTCTACACATTTTTACTCAGCAGGATTTTATTAGGGCAGTTAGAGAAACAAGGGCAGAGAAAGGAGTAAAAGGATTTAGCTGCTGGGGACAGTTTGTAGCGATGTTGTTCTGCCAGTTGGGGCAAGCGCATTCGCTTCGGGAAATATGCGGTAGGCTAGCAACCTGTCTCGGAAAACTTAAGCACCTTGGAATAGACTCAGCACCGCGGCGGTCCACTCTGTCCTATGCCAATGAGCATAGACCGTGGCAATTATATCAGAAGATATTTTATCAGCTATTGGCGAAATGTTGGGTTCTCTCACGCGGGAAGAAAAAATTTCGATTTAAGAACAAATTGTTCAGCCTGGATGCGACGGTCATTGATCTGTGCGCCACGTTGTTTGACTGGGCAAAGTTCAGACAGACCAAAGGTGCCGTGAAACTCCATTTGTTATTGGATCATGAAGGGTATCTTCCCGTCTTTGCCTGTGTAACCGAGGGGAAAGTCCATGAAGTAAACATTGCCCATACCCTCCAATTTCCGAAAGGTTCCATTTTGGCCGTCGATATGGGCTATGTGGATTATGATCTGTTTGGGCGATGGACGGAAGAAGGTGTCTATTTTGTTACAAAGCAAAAAAGACGCTCCTTCTTCAAGGTCGTTGAAGAACGGGATGTCCCGGAAAACCGGAATATCCTAAGAGACCAGATCATTGAACTGGCAGGCTACTATTCCAAATTGAAGTGCCCTTATCAGTTACGGCGTATCGAAGTGTGGGATGAGAAAAAAGAGCGGATAATAGTTCTGTGGACAAACCATCTCACCTTTGGTGCAACGACCATATCACGTATTTATAAGGATCGCTGGCAGATAGAGACCTTTTTTAAGACAATCAAACAGAATTTAAAGATCAAGACCTTTGTGGGAACCAGTCAGAACGCCCTGATGACTCAGATTTGGACAGCATTGATAGCTATTCTGGTGTTGAAATACCTTAAGTTTCGATCTACGCTCGGATGGTCATTATCGAATCTGATAGCTATGTTACGATACAATCTTTTTACTTACCGAGATCTATGGTCATGGCTCGATAACCCCTTTGAAACGCCGCCGATTGTGCCAGAGCCGGAACAACTTTTGTTGACTATTCGTTAGTTGGACAGCAGAATGGGGAACCTGGATTTGGATTGATGGATTTACCTGTCTAAAAGCATTGATTTATAGTACTGAGGTTTAGGAAATCAGATTATCTTGGACAGCTCTGAAGTATGATATACTCTGAAGTCCGCGACGGTTTCATCTTTTTTAAATTGCGGTATTCATCCTGTAGCAAACGAGGTTACATTTTTTGCAATAGTGCAATTTACAACTCGTATTCGTTAGCACTTCTGACAAAATTTTACCCATTCGACCCATTCACTATTATTGACATCATATCGCATTGAGAATATATTTATCACAGATAAAGTTGTTTTAAACGCATAACGTTCGTAGAATATATTTTGTGAATCGCGGCTGTAATTACATATTGACCAGGCCTCAACTATTACCACTATGACTGAAATTGAAGTTATCAAGACTCTGTGCGAACACTTTGAAGGACTTTTCCCCAAGGTCTACCCCAATTGTAACCGGCGTTTTACCACGCTCCGGGAGTATATACTGATCACCAAACGTCTTGGGCAGTCCATGTCCTACGACGCAGAATTGGACCATTGGAACACCATGCAACCAATCGGGTCCGTCGCGCTGGCTAATTGTCCTTGCGGTACTACTCTAGCCCTTGGCACTGATGGCATGTTGCTTCCCCGGCGATTGTTGTTGTTAAATTGGGTCAGAATCGAGACCCAACGGAGAGGTCTGAGTCCTCAGGAGTTGCTGGATTATCTGCGTGACGAGATTCGCAAGCAGGTCTTGAACAAAGCGGGTCGAGAGGACACCTGAAAAAAATGATATGAAACGGCACACCTAACCATTCACTGGTGCTAATGCCGGTTGACGCTCTCCGCGTTGCCTATGCGGAATTAATCACCGGTTCTAATTGTAACTACCCTAAAAACCGTCAAAAATCAATTCGATCCCTAAAGATGTAAGAAATCATCCACGATAAGAATATACGGAAGTTGTAGTTGAGTGCACCGAGGTTTTTAAGGATTCTCCTGGTCTTCCAACGGTCCTGATCAAGCGAATAGACGTTGATTGCACTGGGATTACCGTTCCAGTATTTTGCGCTCACAATCTCACCGGCATCGATAAAAGGCGCCAGTTTTCCGGCAAGTATCTTGATCTGGTTCTCGTCATCGAAGACGATCCATTGCCACCTCTTCGTAACCACGTCGATGTGTCTATCAGACGCTCTGTATCAGGCAACAGCCGAGTCCAGATCTCATCTTTAATTTGGCGCATGCTCCTTATCTCTCCGTATCATGGTCGAAGATTGTACCCATCTGGCATGCTGACTGCTTGGGATGGTTGACCAGTTATGGCTGACGACAATTATTATAAATATATCACTTTTTAACCGACACCGGATTTATAGCAAAGTGCAACACTTGTTGTAGCCTCGCTATCCTAAGTGTCTATGCCAAAACCCAAGGTGGGGCCGAGATCGACATTATTTAAATGACGTGTAGACTCGCTGTTGCAGCCATTAGTGGTCAATTTTAATTATATGATTTGTGAATATTCACAATGTTACTTAAATTACCCATATGAGAATTTTTTTTCGTTTTTTTTTGTAACGTGTACAGCGACTTTAAATAAAAACAAGAAGTTAAGAATGCAGCGTGGTGGCATTTAAATTGCAGCAATAAATAATGTGAAATAATAAAATAATTGGGATATATATCCGATAAACATAAAATTATACAAATATCAATGAATTTAAACATGATTTCTCAGAATGAGCATTCTGGGAACAAAGGAAGTTGCGATTATGGATCTTGGTAAAGTCGGCATAATTTTAAACGGGGGAGGTTTCACTGGGGCTTACGGCGTTGGCTTTATCAAAGCATTGGAGGCTAAGGGAATTAAACCGGTCTTTGTCCAAAGCGTTTCAGTCGGGGTGTTCTCTGGTGGCGATCTCATCGGTAGCAATTGGGATGTTGAAGCCTTAGAAAAAAAATGGAAGGAAACTGAGCAACTCGGAGCAAAAAAGATCTTCGGGCACAGTTTAATGGGGTTTTTTAAAAATTTCAAAGGGCCGAATCTTTTTTCTAATGATGGTGTATCTAAATATTTGGTAGAGAAGCTCGATATGGAAGCGATTGTTGCGTCGCCGATTGAATTTCAAATTGTAACCTACAACGAAAATAAGTTAAGGCACCAGATTTTTTCTAATCATGATCCAAACTTACGTCAAAATCCAAATTTACTGAAACAGGTGATGCTTGCCGCTATCGGTTTACAAGGATTCTTGCCGCCGGTAATGATTAACGGGGAATGGCATTCGGATGGCGGAACATTCGTTCTAGGAGAAGCGATCAAAGCCAAGTGCGACACAATTTTCATTCTGTCAAATAGTCGCCTATGCCGCAACACGTATGCGGATACTGGACGTCTGCCATGGTATCTTCGCTTAATCTTAAGGGTTGAATTTGGTAACGACCTTTTGGAAATTCGTGCTATCAGACAGGGGATTTATCGCGGATACAAATTGGTTGAAAACAATCCTTGCTCAGCTTTCAGTAATGTCCAGCCACTTAATAATCGTGGAGATAAAAAACTGAAAAAAATTCTCAACAACGTGCAAAAAGCACTCTTAGGTGATCAAAAAAATAATCATGTTCCGCGGCGCATTGTTTTCCTGACACCGACGAATCCGATTTCAAGCTTGAGCACTCGTAAGTGTTTAAAGGGAGATATCACTGCGGCAATCGATCATGCCTCTGGCCTCGCAAATGATGAAGGCTTCTGGTCTAAGCTTGCAGATGCCCCGACACCATATCGGGGATTTCTAACACATGAGTTCACAGAATGATTGATCGGGAACTCGTCGTATCGCGCGGGATTATTGTGAGTTATAAGAATGCCGAGTGAAGTTTTCAGTCAAGAATATATCCAGTTTTATTCCCCTTATCACAATTTTGGTAATTCAGACTTGTAGAACCTCACAGAGATCCCAATTTTGATCGAGGTGAGAAATATTATTTGTATCATTGCATGTTGTGATAATGCCTTCTGTCAACAGCAACATCCTGTAGTTCTTGTCGTCGCCGTTCTTTGCAACTCATAAACTTTGGACTCGAATCTTGCATCGCATTCCCATATAATATTACCCCATCGTTTTATTGATAACGTAGGACGCCAAACGAGTGCGATCCAAACAACTCTGTCGCCGCTACCGTCCACCACTTTGATACGGATACATCTCTTTATTCCTGAGAGCCTGTGGTTCAGCCTTTCACAAGAGGACCTCTCGCAAAATCGCATGTCTGCCTGTTTCGCTTGCCATACAACATCCTCACCCGAACTTTTTCAGTATGAGGTCTGCTGCCGTCTTTGGGCCGTTCCATCTTTCCATGACTTTGGTAAATGCCTCAGCTTTACTCTTTGCGTCTTTGTCTTGCAGAAGAAGCCGAATGGCCTCCTGCACCTTCTTAGAGGGATTTTTTGATTTTGGTACTCTAATCGCAAACCCCTTTCGCACAAGGCACGCAAGATTTGCAACCTGCTCAAGCTGCATACCAACGCCGACCACGGGCTTCCCAGCATAGGCGGCTGTCATTACGGTTCCAATACCCCCATGAATTAGAGAAAGGTCTGCCATCTTATTTACCTCGAGAGCAGGCAGCCATTCCGTCACAATGACATTGGTTGGAATTTTCACTCCCTCAAACCGATCCAGTTGAAATTTGATCGGGGCAATCACGCGATACGGTTTTCCTTCAAAGCTTTCGAGGATCTTTGCAACGATCTCCGGGGTCCCGGAACTTCCCATTGCAAAATAGATCAGAGGTTTATCCCGTGGAACAAACTTGACTACATCCGGTATAGGAAAATTCTTTCTCGCGATCAGAGGACCGATATAAAAGTAACCGGGCGGAAGTGTCGTTCCTGAGAATTCTGCGGGTTCCGCAACGAATGTGACATCTCCATGCCAGAAGTTAAAAAAATGGATGCATACCCTTGGACACCAAAATGCTTGGCCGCCGTATTTACAGGGCCTAGAAAACCGTATCGTATCCAGTAATTAATGAATGCAAGGACTAATAGGTCAGCGAGGCGTTTCAGAATCTTGGGCTTTATGCCATCGGTCATCCCTGCTCCCGTGGAAAAGAACGGCTCCATCCACGTTGACTGAATTACCCATACGAGCGGGATGTTCAGTATGCGGCAAGTCACAGGAATAGTTAGATAAGAACCGGTCAGTACAACCGAGGGTCTTAATGACTTTAGGTATGCGATCTCGTTTTCGATTCGCTGGACCATCTCTCCTTTGGAGAAAGCTGGCGCAAATCGCTCCCCTCTATCCACGCGTGCTATGTGTTCAATCTTTTCTGCAGTGAGTCTGGGTTCCATCTTCTGAAGAGTAAACCCCTCTGCTTCTATCAAATGCTCAAAGTCGCCGCCATCAGAAATGAATTGAATTTCAAATATCTTGTTTGCGGTATCGTGGGCAACGATTCCCTTGGCGATTTCGATCATTCGCGTGGTCTCCGCGAGATTGAAAGCCGCGGGCGCAAACAGCAAAATTCTCTTTAGCATTATTTCATCTCTATTAACTGCTGAGTCGAGTTATTACTGGGCATCCACCTAAAATTCTCCATCGAAGAAGCTCTCACCAGGGATACGGGTAGCCATTCGCAAGGCTCTTCTCCAGGGCTGCGTCGTGACCGTAGATATCATCGTAGAAGTGGACCACCCCATCCTTCTGTACGATGACAGTAGCATAGACGATCAAGACCGGAAGCGGGTGCGCGAGATTCACCTGCTTGGTCGCTTGGCCATTCATAGCCCCGCGAATACGTTCAGGTGTCCAGCCGGGATTGTCGCGCAGGACCCACGCAGCGAGATCAGCGGGCTTCTCCACACGGATACAGCCGTGGCTGAAATCCCGCCGGGACTTCGCGAAGAGTATTGTGGTCGGAGTGTCATGCATGTATACGCTGTAGCTGTTTGGAAAAACAAATTTCACAAGTCCAAGGGCGTTCTTTGGGCCCGGCTTTTGCCGGATGAAAAGCTTCTCGGCCAGGAGTTGTCCGAGCAATTCGTTCGTAACCGTCCCCATCGATACGACGTTTTGCCTTCCGTCCACAATCTCGAATCCATTCTTCGCCAAGTAGCTGGGATCGCGATCAATGTGCGGAATCATTTCATCTCTGATAATGGAATATGGCACCTCCCAGTAGGGGCGGAAAACGATGTACTCCATAGTGTCACTAAATACCGGGGTCTCATGGTCGTACGCTTTGCCAACCACGACGTTCATCATCACACCTATATTGTTATCTTTGTCATAAGCACGGAGGCGAAACTCGGGGATATTGACCACGATGGGTTCTTTTTGATACGCATCTGGCAACCACCGCCATCGCTCAAGGGTCAGTTGCATTTGTCGAACGCGACGGCTCAGAGGAACATTCAAGTCAGCCAGAGTTTGATTATTAATTCGACCGTTTGGATCTCGGCCATGGCGGCGTTGAAAACTCTTTACAGCGTCCACCAGGGCACCCGTGTAAGTGGTTTGATCAGCCGGAACATTGACATCAGCTGGAAGGTCGCCAACCAGCCGGAGAAGTCGCGTGAGCCGTGCGACGCCAGGATAGGAATCGCCAGGCACAATCGTTTTTTTCACGAGCGGGAACTGCTCCTCGTTATCTTTTCTCGCAAGTTCGAGATACGTTTGCAGGGCTTGAATCGTGCGCCAGTAACCGGGATAGGGCGGCTCCACTTGAGCCAGGACGCCAGCAATGTCACTCTCATCGACAATGTGGTCTTTTAGAAATTTCGCCATATCATATTTCTTAGACTCATCATCGTAAGCGAAGGCGAAATGCTTTGGATTTACCTTGCCAATATGGAGGTCGGAGATATACCTCATCGCGCACACCGTGAGGGCGAGATCGAATTTCACAGCATCCCCCTCGGTCGGCTGCTGCGTAACAGGTTTTAGTTTTGCCAGCCTATCGTTCCACCGAGATCCGTCGTAGTCTTCCGCGGAGAGCCCCTTTTCGTCGGCCTTAAGCAACAGCGCGATCACCTGCCGCGCCTGTGTGGTCGGCTCCATTCCCTTTACCCACCACAATGAATTAACATTGAACTCGTAGAATTCATTTACGTACTTACTGTAATCGCTGAAATCAGGCCAACGCAAGTCTGGGAAATTGCCACGGCTGATGGTAGCGCCTAGCCAAGCTTGCCCTTCGGAGCTAAGCTCCAGCACACTCGAACTTGCAGTGCTGGAAGTAGTAAGCTGAGTCTCAACAGCGTTCGCTGATCCGCATCCAGAGCCGCAAAGTAGCACCATTAAAACCAGGGGCGCTGAGAGCCAAAAACCCCACCCCAAAATCGGTAGTTGTTTCACTAAAGTTCTTTGGGCTAGACGGAAAAGAGTTCCGTACTGCTTAAGCTCTTGTACATTCATTTGGGCTGTTTTATTTCCCATCTTTGATTTCTGGTATGTCCTGGCCATGCTTGTCCGGATGTGTGCTATCAGCTTATCCTTGAGCTGCTACTTCAGGTCGATATCGGTGAAAAGGCAACATAGATGCTAAAAGTTGTTGTAGCTTTCGATCTTGGCACCACTTCAATTATCAACCCTTATTGATTTACCAGTATTATATCCCTTACATGAGCTATCGATATCGTTGTACCCAACGGAAGCAGAAAGAAGAGGAATGCCATTAAAATAATCTTCATCTTCTCTTTCTCCGAGTTTAAAACTATCTTAAAGAACTGGTCGGTTACCATTTCATTACATGTTCATGTGGCGCTCATGATTCATATGCATATCACTAGCTCCTTGGAGCATCAGTGATAGCTGCTTCTCTCCCGATTTCTGAAATACCAGAGTTATATTGATTTTTGAACCTGCCTGCATTGTCTTTGGCATATCCTCAATCATGATGTGGCTTCCACCCATCTTAAATTCCAGATTGCTTTTCGCGTGGATTTCTACGGTGTCCACATTCACCATACGCTCACCCTGCATAATATGGAAAGAAACTTTCGCTCCTGGTATGTCAGTTTTTATTCCCGTGATAACATCAGTTCCACCTTGGTTCTTGATATTCATGGTAACCATAGCTTCACCCACGATGCTGGAAGATAATTCAGCTTTAGCCCCATCAATGCTGACCTGTGGCGGACCGCTTTGACACGCAGCAAGGATCACGGTGGCAACAAACAAGGATATTGCCAATAACCTGAACTCCATCATTATTACAAGTCTTTTCATGATAGCCTCCTTTATAAATCTCAAAATTGTCACTTAACCAACCTTGTATACAGAAAAAATAAGCAAAAATAAATTATTAAACGGTCTCGATGATCAATCTTTCGCCAGCTTCAAACCGCTGTGCCCGTTTCCGGCAAAAGAGAGACTCCGATGCTCGGGTTCAGGGTACCGGGAATGGGAACAGGGACCATGAAGATAAAACCGAAGAACAGGTTCACGTTTTCGATTTATTGTCCCGATCAGCGGGTAATGCCGGATATAAGCATTCAACTTACTGATGTGCAGGGAAGAGTATCGCGATTACCTTTGAACAGTGTTATTACGCTTCAACGGCTTCTCCACGTCACTCTTACAAGACTCAGTTTACTTGAACAACCATCACCAGTAATAGTATTACGAACTGTGTCAATTCCTCTGTCACTTTTTTCTGAACGCCAACAAAAGCTTGATTTGACAAACTTGAAGAAAATTGATTTTCTCTTTAATGGCGGAAGCGCGGGTACGGCCATGCTCGATGACATCGGTTTTGACTGAGATTTGTTTGCCTTCCAGCTGACCGATACGACCCTGTTACTTCGGGAACCAAACAGCAGAAAATAGTGATAGTCGATATCTTCCTCGTTCCAGCGATTAAGGTTTTTGCCTATGACCATTCCTCCTGGAACCGTAGTGGTTTCAGGATTACAGCTTCACCTCTACTTGCCGTAGGTGAGTTGAACACGCCCATTCCGGCACCCAAGAATACGCCGAGCGCGAAGGAAGAGGCAAGCAGTGTAAACAGGAGCGGTCATTTGATCGACACTATTTTCTCTTTATCTCTTTCCATCATGATTTTATTCTAGCTGAGCGCCGCCTTACGACATATTTCCCCTGCACAATTCGACCAATTGTCTTAACTGGCTTGTTTACCTCCGGAGATAAAATAAGTTGTGGAGGGATATTTTGCGCTCCAAGGAGTTCTGCCATCTGGTCGAGTGCCCGTGCGATATTTTCCAACTTGTTTGAGTTCAAAGATTCAAGACCGGATACCAGGAGACCCTGGGCCACTTCTGGAGATTTCCTGACCAATGCGTGGCCCTTTTCGGTTAATTCCACCCTGACCACGCGTCGATCCTCTGTCGAGCGGATTCTTACAACAAACCCCCGCTTTTCTAGGCGGTCGAGAATACCGACCACGGTAGTGGGGTGAAGATACATGCGCCTGGCAATCTCTGAAACCATGATTGGCGCTTCCTGAGCTATGGTTTTGATTGCCCAAAGTTGGGGGCCGGTAAGGCCAGTCTCATGCTCGGCCTTCTTCGACTGCTCATTAACTACTTGAAATACCCTTCGTAGATTATCGATAATTTCCGCGACTTTAGCTGATCTCTTGCTCAAGGATAGAACCTCCTCACAATTGACTTGACAAAGCAGAAAAAAAATGCTAATAACGTTTGTATCCAAACTATTTTAGCACATACAATATGGAATGCAATGAAAAAGTAATATTCCGATTAAACTAAATATTGGTTTAGGGTTTCAAAAAGTCAATAATTAGAACTCCATTTATTTATTATAAAGCAAATACATGAAATGGGCAAAAAATGATAGTAAAAAGCTGAATCTATATATTAAGAAAATTAAGATTGTATGCCCTGGCCTGGTGAAAAACGCCCTTATGCCATTACCGCCATGACAATCAGTACTTGCGATTGATTTGTCTTAACCGTTAAACGGTGCTAAATGACAAAAAATGTGGAAGAACAACGACGAGAGATTCCAATATGGGTCGTAAGCATTTGTTATATTTGTTAGTTATTCTACCGATCGTTTGCGCTACCGTGTGGGGTGTCCCAAAAAAGCTGAATTGACAACAGTGCCAGAAGCACAAATACAGCAAGAAAATGGAAAAACTTCGGACAAGAGTGCAGAAGCCCTCAAGCCTATTCATTTTGATTTCGGCAAATCAGTTATCCGCCGTGACGCCAAAGCCACCATCAAAGCTAATGCTGAGTGGCTTTAGGCAAATCCAAAAACAACAATTCGTATCGAGGGGAATTGCGATGATCGGGAGCATAATAAGGCGCTCAGCAAGCGACGTGCATCGAACGCAATAAAATATATGACAAGTATTGGCATTTCGAGGAAAAGGATTTCGTTCATTAGCAATGGAAAGGAAAACTGATTTGCAGCGAACATGAGGAAACTTGCTTGCGACAAAACCGCCGCGCTGATTTCATCGTTTTGGGTGAATAGAAGTATCTTAAACCGGGTTACAGATGCATACCCGGCAGAATTTCCTAAACTTTGAAGTGGCTATCGCAAAGTTACTTATTATACCAAAAAGTACAGTAAGTCGAGTGTCATACATTTATTAAGCTGCAAAATCATCTGACCTTCTGTCCGGTGATGAACCGGGAACCTTCCTAGTTCATGCAGAGTTGTTGCATGTACCATTGAAGAAGCCCTAAGCCTAAGCTGGAGCTTCACAATATATGAAAATACATGAAAGGAGCAAAAAAAATGACAATGACGGGGTAAAAATAGAGCAGATTTTATTAATACGCTCGCGGGGCATTATAGCAAAGAATACTTTATTACGTGTTTCATTACTGGTGCAAAAAAGGCTGAGCTAGACGACTACAATAAAACGAGGAGGAACAACGATATGAATCATAAAAGTTTGATAACACTAACATTTGTATTGTTTGTCGGCATTGTTACTTTGTGGGGCTGTCCAAAAAAGGCAGAAGTTTCAACGGCACCGGAATCACAAACGAATGCAGAAAAATCAACATCGATGACTACACAGGCTCCGACGACAGAAGCCAAGACGGCAGAAGCGACGTCAGAGGTGAAATCGGAAGGATCTAATGAAAAGGCCGGGGCGATGGCAGAAGGACCCAAGCCCATATATTTTGATTACAACAAGTCCTTTATCCGTGATGACGCAAGGGCTGTCATGAAGTCGAATGTGCAATGGCTCAAAGCAAACCCAAAGGTAAAAGTTACGATCGAGGGGAATTGTGACGAACGCGGCACCGTTGAGTACAATCAGGCGCTTGGTCAACGTCGTGCAACGAGCGCAAAGAAGTATCTGACTGAACTAGGTGTTTCGGGGCACCGGATCTCCCTTATAAGCTATGGCAAGGAAAAACCGATTTGCAACGAGCATGATGAAGCCTGTTGGCAAAAAAATCGGCGCGATGACTTCGTCGTTATTGGCGAATAAACTGTCATGCGGCACCAGCGTAGACGGGCCGACGTTCTAATCGTTGGGGACCACCATCAGCTTAACTCCTCAATAAAAGTTGTGGAGATGGCAATGAACATATTTACCCCGGAATATATCGTTCTCGCTATCACTCTGCTGATTGTCGGATGTCGCTGGGTAAAAAAGCCCAAGGCGATTGGGAAATCGGGAGCATCTTCACCTGATAGTGGTGATAACATGAAGGTACATTGAGTGGAAATGTACAAGATCGTTCCACTGCGACCTGCCAACATTTCGAGCCTATTGACGGACGTACAATCTAGGGTGTAGTTGCCGTGCAAATGGGTCTGCGAACAGGATAGGATGTGATGAGCAACCTTAGTAGAATGAAATGGACAGAATTGAAGGCAGATTTGCAAACAGTTTTTCGAGAAGGCATTGTGGCTCTCAAGAAAGGCGCCATGGTCGCCAGGAAAGAGTGGGAGAGTTGTCAGAAGAAGGGATGCGTCACTATAAACTGATCGCGCTCAAGACAAAAATGCACAATGGTTTGTCCGACCTCGGTGCGAGGGTATTCTCACTGGTAACGGCAGAAGGCTGGGAAAATCCCTCTGAGGATGCCAAGGTCAAAGACATTACGACTCAACTCAAGCGATATGAGGCAGAGATCTTTTTACTCGAAAAGAAGTTTCGAAAGTCATCGAAAAGGAAAACCGGAAGAGCTGCATGAATTTCTCCCCTATAGTTAGATGCAACACTGCATCAATTTATGGGGTGTCAGAGGTTTTTATTCCTCCGACACCCCTTCTTTTTTTAAGCTTTATACACATCAAAAGAATAAAGGCGAGCAAGCACGTAATTGAACCGTTTACGATATCTTCCCACAGACGAGTTATTCCGAGCGAGAAAGTGAAAAAACTATCATGAGAAAAAAGGTTGTCGAAGGATCCGTTCTTTTTATCAGTATCCTGAAGTGGTTGTTCTTGGCAACTTGCATCGGCATTTTCGTCGGTATCTCGACAACAGTTTTTTTGAAACTGCTTAATCTAGGCATCTCCGCCACAGCACGGCATCACTACTATTTTCTTCTTCTTCCCGTAGCCCTGTTCCTAAGCGCCCTCATTGTGAAAGTTTTCGCACCCGATGCCGAAGGCCACGGCACGGAGAAGATTATCGAGGCAGTACACAGGCATTCGGGTAAGATGAAACTTGCTGTCGTGCCGGTAAAACTTGTGGCCACGATTGTAACACTTGCATTCGGCGGATCAGCAGGTAAAGAAGGCCCCGCTGCCCAAATCGGCGCTGCCATTGCATCGGCCTTTTCAGGGCTTCTACGTTTCAACGACCAGGACAGAAAAAAACTGGTTATCTGTGGAATCAGCGCTGGCTTCGCAACAGTCTTCGGTACGCCTATCGCAGGCGCACTTTTCGGTGTTGAAGTATTATTCGTCGGGACTATGCTCTATGACGTGCTACTCCCGTCGTTTGTGGCGGGCATCGTGGGTTATCAGGTCTCAATCGCACTAGGTATAACATACTTTCATGAAGCTGTATGCATTGTACCTGCTTTCAGTAGCTATTTTTTTCTGAAAGTGTGCCTGGCAGGGCTATTTTTCGGCCTCTGTTCACTTATTCTCATCGAAACGATCGGCCTTTTCGAGAGGTTGAGCCATCGGGCTAAGATGTGGAAGCCACTGAAAGGATTTATCGGCGGTTTTGCTCTCATTATTCTTACCTGGCTGTTTTCTTCACGTTATCTTGGTCTTGGTCTCGATACGATAACAGATGTGCTGCAGGGCAAATCGGTCTCTGGTGGTTCATTTCTGATAAAAGCGTTATTTACTGCGATCACGCTTAGTTTCGGCGGTAGCGGCGGCATTGTTACGCCAATCTTTTTTGTCGGCGCGACGGCAGGCAGCTTTTTCGGCGGTGTCCTAGGCTTCGACATGGCTCTATTTTCAGCCATCGGGATGGTCAGTGTGCTTGCTGGTGCGGCAAACACACCGATTTCAGCAAGCATTATGGCGATTGAGCTTTTTGGACCGCAGATTGCTCCCTATGCAGCCGTAGCCTGTGTTATCAGTTTTCTTATGACCGGCCACCGGAGTGTATATCCAAGCCAGATCCTGTCGTTGGCAAAGTCTTCATCACTCACCGTAGCCAAAGGCAGTGAGATGCGGGATGCTGGAGAAGTGGTGTTCCAACCAGGGCAGAGAAGTATCAGCGGTAGTATTGTAAAAGGCCTAAAAAAACTAAAAAACTTAGACAAGTAGTATGGTTTTATGCCATGGCCCCTCTTGGTATCGGGGAGCACCCATGATGTCGGCAGGATGAGAGATGTTCCTTTTCCGGGGACATAGGGGTCAACCCCTGGATTGGCTGTGACCATCTCGTCATATCCTGTTTTGTACCTGCGGGCGATTTCGTACAAGGATTCGTTCTGTGATACTCTATATTGGCCAATGTTTCCCAAAACTTCATTTCGTTTCCCGTAGTGGATGCTTGGGCCTCCGAGGCTAGACCTGGAATGAATAATAATGCGGACACTATCGCAAGTATGATGACGTTCTTCAGTTGATAAATGTTAGTGACTGACTGTCTGACAAGTACGGAGTCGAAAGTGGAGTACTTGCCGAGTTGAATTATTTCCGTGTTGGAAGAGGGGTTGCCGGTCATCGTATAATGACCTTTTTCACACCTTGGTCTTGCACCCATTGTGCAACTTCGATAATGTCTTCGTCGGTACCGACAGCGATGCATCCGTGCGTCCAGTCGACCTTAGCAGAATCTTTTCCAAGCCAGGGGCTGCCGCGGTGCGGCCCATGAATGCCAATATTTCCGCCCGTATATCCTTTTGATGATTGCTCTGCATTTGGATATTTGATCGGAATAAAAAATCGAAATTTTCCGGATTGCTTTGGCTGACCGAGTTCATATTCACCGAGCGGGGTTTTTTTGTCTCCGACACATCGTTTCCCTACACCGCACTGACACATATATACGATGTTGCATGCTAGTAGGTACAGCTCACAGAGATTTTAATTTGATTGATGTGAAGAATATAGATCGTAACTTTTAGTAAATTGTCCTGAATCTCACGAAATTTCCATTCTCAGCAACACTTCAATTATCAACCCGCATTCTTTAACTTCTATCCATTTTTACTAATGCGACGCAAATCCGGTCGGTTCGACAGTGCCTAATGAATGTGCTGGCATTAAAAATACATGTAAAAAAATATTTGATTTACTGAAACCCCTTTATGCTAAAAAACGGGCACTTTGCTGACCTCCTAAAGGATCTGGAAACACGGTGCAGATCACATAGAATACGATGAAAAAAAACAGCATAACCGGACGCCGGAAGCTGTTTGCCATGGCATTATTGCACTCTGAAATCAGTAAGGCCGAAAACACTTATAACGAAAAAAAGGCAGGTTGCGCTGCAACCTGCCGTATCGTTTGCGAGAATCCTCATCACATTGCGAAACAATTATTTTCCCGAACCGTCTTACATTGCGCCATCACCATAGTTGCGGCCGGAGAAGTCTGTAACGCCATTCGAGATTCCTTCGGTCGCATCACGCAATCCGCCGGCTCCTGCACCTTCATTTATTGCGCCGTTCGATTCGGCCGGGATAGCCACAAATGAGTCATACGTACTGCCCGAGAAGTCTGTAACGCCATTCGAGATTCCTTCGGTCGCATCACGCAATCCGCCGGCTCCTGCGCCTTCATTCATTGCGCCGTTCAATTCCGGCGGGATAGCCACGAATGAGTCATACGTACTGCCCGAGAAATCCGTAACTCCATTCAAGGATTCTGCGTAAGCTGTTCCTAAAGAAAAAACAAATAGCATTGTTATGCTCGTAATGAGAAGTTTTTTCATTTTAGTATCCTCCATCTCTTGTTTTTTTCAAAAATCCACTTGGCAATTGGTTCCACATCCAAGTTGTTTTTTAAATATATCACATTAAAATAGTCTTATTTACCAATATTGCATATTTATTTTTCTAATACTTTAAGCAGAGTCGCTGGCCGTGGGTGCAATATAGCTCCAGTATTCTTGTCCCTTGTCACAAAATTGCCTTATAAATCCTTGAACGTTGTTTTATAGCAATCACATTCAGTAGAAGGTAATACGGAATCGATATGGGAAAAACTAGAGTAGAGCGGAATATGACTTGCTGATTGCCCGACGAAAGTTGTATTGACTTGTTGAACGACTAGTGATAAGTTTTTTTTAGAGAGCAATGTCGCTTTAAAAACCTATTTGGGTTGTAATCTAAACAGTCGATGGGAGGTCACTATGAAAAAATACATGATAGAATCTCCTCACACCAAGGAAGAGTGTCTGAGAGCACTTGATGAAGAACTCGCTAAGGGGCCAGAGACTTTAAAGCAGTTTAACTATGGCTGTATGGCAGGTGATCATACTGCTTATGCCCTTGTGGATGTCAGGGACGAGAAAGAGGCCCGGAATCTTGTTCCCGCATTCCTGCTTAACAAAGCACGGATCATAGAGGTGGGTCTGTTCACTCCTGAAGTAATCAAATCACTTCATACCAAAGCAGCATGATGGATTAAAGACTTGCGTGGAGATTAATTTGAGTCCGGATGGGAGGTTGTTCTGTCTGGACTCATTTTGTGACGTTCTTCACTACGGTGCAACGATTATATATGTCCATCCAGCAAAGTCCTTCCAATGATAAAGGCTACGGGTCGCGGGTCAGCAAAAGGGCGACAATCAATTTTACACTGGGACACGCGCATAAGTCACTTATCTGCGTATTACAATTTTCATGTAATATTATGCATTGAAATTTATTCAACAGCGCTGCATGCTTGTAGGTGAAGTTTAGATTGCTTACCCGTCTCTTACGATGCAAAATTCTGAGCGAAGTATATACTGTCGTAATCTGAAGTCAGTATCCAAAAAATCGGAATTGATGTCTTAGCGATTCGATTATCCGAACTCGATCGGAATGGGTGTCCGAGCCTAATTGGATTAAGCACCTCAGCCCCTGCCCAGGTATCTCCGGAACAACTGTCCATTTATCTTCGCAATCTGCATTTGTTATCGACATTATAGGGTAAACACTATACTATAAACTATAGCAGAAGTTCATGCAAGGATGAAGGAGCATGAGCGGACAAAGACGACGGAACTACTCGACAGCCTCACAATCATAGATGTGACGAGAGATATTGCTGAGAAGGCAGGAACCTACAAAAGGACCATACGATCACAGGGTTTGGAGCTCGATGACTGCATCATTGCCGCAACCGCATTCATAAAGCATACTATGCTTGCAACGGGGAATGTTAAACATTATCCGATGACTGACATCAAGAAAAACGTCGCTGGTGGATGAAATAACTTGTGTCGGTATACTACCTCAACCTTACGGACGAGGCTTCTTGGTTCGTTGAGGGGCCTTGGTGCGCCGCCATTTCACCGTTGATAAGGTTCTGAACGTTCTCAGACCCGAAAGCCGGGGAAGGTTCAGCTCTAAGCATCGATCTCATCCTCGTTCAGGATGGTGTAATTATACCCCTGCTCCGTCAGAAAGAGTTGTCGTTTGAGCGCAAAATCCTGTTCTTCCGTGTCTCTCGTCACGATAGTATAAAACCGCGCGCCCCGCGAGTCCGATTTTGGTCGCAGAATTCGGCCTAATCTCTGAGCCTCTTCCTGGCGCGAACCAAATTTCCCCGATACTTGAATGGCAACCGACGCATCCGGAAGGTCGATGGCAAAATTGGCGACCGACGATACCACCAGCACAGATAGCGCCCCATCCCTGAAACGATGATACAAATCCTCACGCTCGAGTTGCGTAGTCTTACCGGTGATAATCGGCGCCCCCACATTCAACGCTATTGTATGCAACTGACCGAGGTATTGACCGATGATCAAGACCTTATCGTCTTGATGTCTGGAAACGAGTTTCCGTATGATAGGGTTCTTGCCGGGATTTTCAGAAGCTACACGGAAGCGCTGCCGCTGTTCAGCAGACACGTAGGCGAACCGCGCGTCTCCCTTGATGTCCGTCCTGATCTCGAAACATTCCGCCTCGGCAATAAAACCTTGTTTTTCTATCACCTTCCAAGGGACATCATAACATTTTGGGCCGATCAGGGAGAAGACATCTTCCTCTCTACCATCCTCCCGAACTAGCGTTGCGGTTAAGCCGAGTCTTCGTATCGCTTGCAGCGATGAGGTGAACCGAAAAACTTGGGCCGGTAACAAATGTACTTCGTCATAAATCAGCAAGCCCCAAGCATGATCATTGACAGCCTCAAAATGCCTGAATTCGTACTCACGATTCTTTCTATGGGTCATGATCTGGTAGGTCGTTATGGTTACGGGCCGGATTTCCTTGATCTCTCCGCTATATTCTCCTACATCCTCGGGGTTTATATTCATTTTTTCGATAAGCTCACGCTTCCACTGCCTGACTGCGGTAATGCCGGTAGTGAGTATCAAAGTATGGGATTTGATCAGGTCCATGATCGCCATGCCCACAACCGTCTTCCCGGCCCCGCAAGGAAGAACCACGACGCCGTTGCCGCCAAGGGCGGAACCACCTTTGTAGAACGCGTCTCGCGCCATGATTTGATAGGGTCGCACGGTAAACAGGTCGCTTTGCCTGAGTGAAATATCGAGTGGCATCGCCTCCGCATAACCAGCCGCATCCACCGCGGGATACCCTATCTTAATCATGGCTTGCTTGATAAGTCCTCTGTTGATCGCCTTAAAAGAAGCGGACTTCGGTCCGATCCGTTCTGCAAGGAGTTCCCGCACCGCATCGGTATGATAAAGTTGCTCCATGAGAAGCGGGTCTTCCGTGACGATCGCCAGCATGGTTTCCTCATGGCTTTCGATTCTCACTTGCCCGAACCTACCCATGATATCCTTGATTTCCACAAGGAGGTTATGAGAGACTTCGTATCTGCTGAACTGAAGAAGTCTTTCCCTAACAGCTTCCGGGCTCATGCCGGAAGACGCGGCGTTCCAGAGGGATATGGGCGTGATGCGATAGGTATGCACGTGTTCAGGACTCTTGATGATCTCCGCAAAGGGCGCCACCGCGTCCCGCACCTCTTCGTAGAAAGGCGAATCGACCTCAAGCAGCATGGTCATATCAGACTGAATGATAAGGGGATTGTTTTGGTTATAGTTCATTCGAATAGATTTCTATTTGGTTTCTTTTTGCTCTAAGTTCTTTGCTTATGCATTTCTCCAACTGACTTCCCATAACCCACGCTCATCCTGTTGTTCTCCGCGGATATCTCAGCAAAAACGCCGTTTTTTTTCAGTATCCTTAACGCATCTTCAGGCGACACCTCGTTAAGGGAAAGATAATCCTCTGTGCCTTCAAGGGCCTCCGCCTTCAACCCTTTTATGGACAAGATTTTTTCCTTCAACCCGAGCCCCTTGCACCGTATCAGCGTCGAAGAAAGCATGACCAGCGCCTCTCCCTGTTTGCTTAAACTGGTTTCAATAAAAATCTGAACGGTTTTGGGGATATCCTTTGCGCAAATTGACGATAGAAAAGGGAGCACAGCCTTTACGTCCCATCCCTTATCCAGTCCTCGCATCAGACTTTTCTTCGTCAACGAATAGTGAAGCATTCTGTCGAGCACAGTCAGGTCCGAAAATTCGGAGAGCTTCCTCAGAATCTTTACATCGGCGTTATAGGGGATGAGTAATTCAAGATTAGGCTGAGACAGAAGGGGCTTGCTGTCACCTTTTATGGGTGCCGCAGGCTTTACAGAATGCGCTTCAAGAAGTGCGGATACTAGTTCTGTGACACGTACTTTTTTACCATCCGGGGAAATATCCACTAATCCAAGCAGGTAGAACTCTTGCAGCAGGTTTTCGACATGGTTCGTTTCCTGAGATGTTGTATGCAAATAGAGACTCCGATGGTTAAGAAGATAGTGCGCAAGATGATCCATATGCATCCATTCCCGCAAAGGCTTAAGACTCGGCAACAACGCAATGTTGAATTTTTGACTAAGGATGTGCGTCCTGAGCAGGTCAATCGCATCATAGTTAATGCTATTCAAGCCGCCGGGATGATAACCGACCAGTAAGAGAAGTCTGGCCATATAGTGCTCATCCGCATTCAGCATTGTGGATAGATCCGCTATCGATTTTTTTTTAAATTCAAGACTGGTTTTTATAAATTCTACCAAACCGCAAGCGGAGGCTATCTGGACCTTAATAATATCTTCAGCTATCCTGCCGGAGTAAGAGACATAAGAATCGGGAGCGTCGGCAAACATCTTGCTCTCGATCGCAATTCTCTTCTCATCCATTTCTCTAAAAAAGTCTTCTGCCAGTAAAGAGAAGACCTCGGAGGGGATGAAATAATGCCAGTAGTCATCATACTTCACACGAAAAGAGACGCATGCCAGCCCGCGCAATACGGGCACAAGCAGTGCCTTCTCAATTTCGGAAAGATAGTCCACATTGCGGTCTGGTCCCGAACCGAGATAATTCAAAAATGAATTGCCGCTGTACCAGTTTCTTTGGTTTTTTGCTTCTTTCATTCCATGGGACGCGCCCCAAGCCGCGAGTTCCTTATTAGTTGCCACACCGTGGAATTTAAAGATTATTCTGAATACCTTTTTCTGAAGGTCCGTAAGTTCCTGGCTGAAGCGAACCTGGTTTTCTAGAATAGTTTTGTAAACAACGGCTGCGAGACTGACTTTATTCATTTTGGCGTAATTATAAATCCCCAAGTGTGAGGCCATGAGCTTGATAATGTCTGAGGAATAGCGGTTCATTGCCATGAGGAGCGATCGTTCGTTCCCATCATGATCAAAAGGCAAACCCAGGCAGATTTCAAGAGGCACAACGATACCGGCCGAATCAGCGACCTTAACTTCGAATGCAAGCCTCTTAGCCCGAAGACCGTCAATGGTGCTTCGTTCTGGAAAGTGTTTATTTGACTCGGGCAAAAAACCATTATTCCTGATAATTCTTCTTAACGCCTTCAATTCATCATTCGGTAAATAGTCAGGCAGGTTCTTGAGAGAAGTTGTCGAGGTGAATTGATCAACGAAGCGCTTAATGATCTGTTCCTTGTTTGCATCAAGTAAAAACAGGTGGGCGGTACGGTCGCCGTTGAAAAAACTTTGCATGAATGTCGAAAAAGAAGTCTCGTTCAAGTCGCTTAATATTTCGGCATATGTTTCCGAAACCTTGAATTTCATATCCATTATATTACATCAAATAATATAGAAATGAAAATCAATTTACCGGATGGCTCTGAGGTCCAAAGATATATAGACCACAGATGCCAATTACTATAATCAACGTTAACCAATATAATTCTATTGTATATACGACGTTTAAATAAGAGGCGGTCTGGTGTTGACACTCCCCATGGATGAATCCAGGGGTTTCTCAGACAACACCGACTGATGGCGTTAGGCCTGACAGGCCTGCCCGGCCAGGAGAATATTGATGGACGCGTTTAGGTCCCGGTCCATCGCTAGACCACAATAGGGGCAGTGGTGAGTTCGTACCGCGAGTGTCTTCGGTACTTTCTCGCCGCAGCTCGAATAAATCTGACTCGTACCGTGGGGCGCCACTTTGACCCCTACCCTACCAGCTTCTTCCGCTTTGTAGGTCAGGAGCTCAAAGAATTTCCCCCAGGACGCATCAGAAATACTTTTGGCAAGATGACAGTTTTGGACCGTTTTTTTAATTTTTAGGTCCTCAACCATGATCGTTCCGTAATCTTTTATGTAGGCGTTCGCGACTTTGTGGGCGAAATAGAATGACGAGCTATAATTGTACCGATGTGTTTTTCCCGGATATTGCTGGTTTAACTATATATACGTCTGGTTGTAACATAGATTTTGGTCTTATGTATCATCATCCATATCGGGCATGAAGCAAAAAGGGTCTTTATCCTTAAAGACATTAAGATGGTGACTATAGGCGCTGGCAAGACACCCTCCGCAGACTAAATGAAGCGTGCAGGAGCGACAGGCTGCGCTGCCCGTGCGATAGCGATGCGCAATGTCCGAATCGTAGATCTCTACCAGGCTTTGGTGATAGATGTTGCCGATGAGCGAAGGGAATTTACGGCAGGCGTGCACCTCACCGTCGGCAAGGAGGCTCACGAAATTGAAGGCGGCGCCGCAGCCATAGCCGGTACAGCCGCCAAAGGGTGTATCGCCCTGTTCCCGGCGGATGATGTTGATGAGATTGTCTTTTATGCCCATGATAGGATTCGTGCGGGCTGCTTTGAGATAGGATGAAAGAAACGTCTTGTACTGCCTGACGTCGGGCGGCCTGAGGTGCGTGCCTTCGCCGACCATGGAGAGGCGGTTGAAGTGAAAGATGTCCGTCTTCCCGTGCAGGGTTTCGGTCAGGGGTATTACCTGGTCGATATTCATGCTGGTAAGCGTAAGCATGACCATGGATGATACGTTAAGCCTCTTCAAGACCTCAAGGAACGATAGGACTCGGTCGAAATGTCCTGTTCCGCGGATGGCGTCGTTGTGCTCCCGGAGCCCCTCCAGGCTGACCTGGTAGAAAGCCGGCATCTGGATCGCGATCAGCTCAGCTATCCGCTCAGCAGGCGCGGGATTTCCGAGGATCGCAGTGGAAAAACCACGATGCGCTGCTGCACGGTAAATCTCTGTAAAATCCTGGTGGAGCAGCGGGTTGCCTCCTGTGAAAGCTATGGCACCGGCAACATTTTTGCTCTGACAGAATATGCGGAGGTCATCGAGGATGCGGATCGCCTGATCGAGCTTTACCTGAGAGCGGCTGCTGCGATCATAGCAATGTTTGCAATGCAGGTCGCAGGTTTGTGTGACATGCCACTGGAGCGTGAAGGAAGGCGACGACAGATACCGTTCGGGGATGCCATTAGTGCGGAAAGAACGCTCCGGACCTCTCCGGATGCGGGAGAGCGGTGAAAGAAGAAGGCCGCTTGCTGCGGCTCGAGAGAGCGCTGCATCGACAGCCCCCACCGGCAGGCCGCCCTGAACAGCGATGGACTCCGGCAGAATGTCTTCCGAAATCATCTTGAGAACCAGAAGATCTTCGTCGTTCACCGGCCGCGCCGACACAAGCTCGGTCGACGGATCATACCAAATCAAAACGCGTTCGTCTGCTCGAACAGGATTGATAGCGGAAATATGCCGATTAGGATCAAGGAAAGAGGCCATGTTCTTCCAGGGCAGCTCGATGATCTGAATTGTCGGGTTAATCAGGGGCCGGCTTACTTCCTTCGGGAGGGAGGCCTTGCCCTTTTTGACAATGCCGGCGATCTCCTCGAGGCGGGCAAGCGCAGAGAGGAATTCGGGAAACCGATCCTTGCCGGCCTGCGACAATGCAGCCGATAATGAATGTTCAGCAAGCGCATCAGCATACTGTGCGGAGAGACGGCCCCATGTTGCGACGCCCAGCACAGCACGACATGCCCGGTAGGGGTCATCAGGTTTCTTTTTTGTCAACGGGTTCATGGTTCTGAAAAACGTTGTCCCGGGTTTGATCACTTCACCCAATCATCACTCCCGTGACCGCATATCTCCATATTTGTTCTGAATGAATCATCGATGGCCGGAGGCTCACGCCGGCATGCTTCAGGAACATTGATGTGCAAACTGCACTATTTGCTGCTGCTCGATGGAGCTGGTATGCCCGTCTTTGCTTTTGAGCCGGTACAGCTGCCTGTCGGGGTCGGTGTTGAGGTCGGAGCAGCTTTTGATCCGCTGCAACTGCTTTGTGTTGAAGTCTCATTCGTGGTAACGCCTGTACCACCCTTAGTACCCGTTCAGCTGCTTTTTGAACATCCCATACCAGTCCCAAGTGTGAGCGCTGCACCAGCAATCAGGCCGGTTATGCCAAACCCTGCCAAGTACTTTTTAAGGTCCTGGGTATCCATTATTCACCTCCCCTCTTTCTGGTACGTTAGTGTGCACTACATGGCCATTGTCACAGTTATGAGTGACGAAGATTTAAATATATGTGCACAATTATAGCAAAATGCGTGAATTCATGCATAAATTGAAAAGCCAATTTTCTGCGACTGCATCAGCATGCGATGCGGAGAGACGGCCCCATGTTGCGACGCCCAGCACAGCACGACTTGCCCGGTAGGAGTCATAAGTTTCTTGTTTGCCAACGAGTGCATGGTTCTGAAAAACGTTGTCCCGGGTATGATCACTGTACCCAGTCATCACTCCCGGGACTGCATATCTCCCTATTTGTTCTGAATGAATCATTGATGGCCGGAGGCTCACGCCGGCATGCTTCAGGAACATTGATAGTGCAAACTGCACTATTTGCTGCCGCTGCAGCTGCCCGATGGAGTTGGTGTGGCCGGCTTTGCTTTTGAGCCGGTACAGCTGCCTGTCGGGGCCGGTGCTGCGGTCGGAGCAGCTTTCGATCCGCTGCAACTGCTTTGTGTTGAAGTATCTTTTGTGGTAACGCCTGTACCACCCTTATTGCCCGTGCAGCTGCTTTCGGCTTTGCCCGTAGTAGGCCCAAGCGCGAGAGCTGCACCAGCAATCAGGCCGGCTATACCGAACCCTGCCAAGTACTTTTTAAGTTCCTGGGTATCCATTATACACCTCCTCTCTTTCTTGTCCGTTAGTGTGCACTACATGGCCATTGTCACAGGTATGACTGGTGAAGATTTAAATATATGGGTACAATTATAGCAGAATGTGCGCAATCACTACACATCCCTTCAAAATATGTAATAGAAAGAGTCGCGGGTCTCTTCATTATATATATGTGTCGGATTATCATGCCAGCGTTGTTTCATGCGTTAGAAGTGCCTGAATTGGACCGGAATGGGCGCCTGATTTGGAGCTGAACAGCTGCCTGGATTGCAGCGGAATGACTGCCTGAATTGGACCGGAATACCTACGCCTTGCGAATGAAGTGTGTGTTTTAACCGTGAAAACTGCATAATCTCCAAGATACAATCAACGGCTCGTCTCAAACGTGCACCGCACCAAACTTCGATGTAGAGAGTACCGCTTCTCCCGGGGGTTCGGCTATGCTGGCAAAACTCAATCAATTTCTTTCCGCCGTCACACCACATCATACAAACCAAACACGATATCAAACAATGTTTCCTTGCATTTTAGAGAATTATTGAAGACCTTTCGCAATTTTGCAAAATAAAATTCGGCGCAGTTTTCCATGATTTCAGCATGTTAAAGATTGGCATGCGCCTTGCTTTATAAATATAGATAGATTTTGTGCTTTTACTGGATGTGCTTCAACACGAGTTTACAGCGGCTTTGTACGCTCCTATTTTCTTGCTGACTTCAACTCGGTCATGAAACATATGTCAGACCACCATGATCAACATGATACGTTAATGTGTCGGGGGGCGCATAAAGGAAAGAGGAAAGTGCTTTTTTTTTGACCTATTAATTTAGATGTTTAGCAACAATGTAACTATTTGCTTCTTCATTCCTGATTAATTTGTCATATGTTAAGGCATGCTAATTTTTAATCTTATAGAGGTTAACCGGACTGACAAGGAGGACAAGG
Source organism: Nitrospirota bacterium (assembly GCA_963845065.1). Lineage (GTDB taxonomy): Bacteria > Nitrospirota > UBA9217 > UBA9217 > UBA9217 > JAJYKN01. The sequence goes on along the minus strand of CAWJQQ010000009.1, from coordinate 82,948 downwards.
AGATCACTAAGGTGTTGCATAAACTGCGATAGATCTAGCCGTGACAAGTCTGATATTGGAAAGGAGAGAAACATGAATGGACAAGTGACACGAAGAGAACTTTTGACCATGGTAGGGACTTTCGGAACGGGCCTTGCTTTTGTTGGAATCAGTGGATTGTCATCCAAAGCGGACGCCATGGGCGGAGCCACGGAAAAATGGCCGTGGCCTTATGTTAAACTCGACCCGGAAAAGACCGCAGAGATCGCCTACAATGAATGGTACCGGGTTTTCTGCGGCGCTGCTGTCATTAGCAGTGTTTTTGGACAACTTAGGGGAAAAGTTGGTGAACCCTATAAGTCATTTCCGATTGACGCCTTTGTTTTTCTTGAAGGCGGCACGGCAGGATGGGGGACGATCTGTGGTTCCAACGCGGGCGCAAATATCGTCAGTAATGCTATTATCGGCCCGCGTATCGCCGGGCCGGCCTGCGAAAATGGTGCGCTTATCGGATCGGAAATGCTTCAGTGGTATTCCGAGTCACCGCTACCCGTGTTTAATCCCAAGGAGCCGAGACAAAAAATAAAGATCATTCAGACGATAAGCCAATCACCCCTGTGTCATGTTTCAGTGGGGAAATGGATGAAGGAGTCAGGCTATGCTCTTGCCAGCCCTGAACGAAAAGACCGGTGCGCACGCGTCGCGGCAAGTGTTGCTTACAAACTCGTCCAGGATCTGAATGCTTGGAAAGACGGTAAGTATGTCTCAAAAGCGGATTGGACCCCCGCAAGGGACGTGGGGATCACGGCTCAGCAAAATTGTACCGAATGTCACGGAGCAAATGTTCCATCGCCGCCTTTTGCAAAAAAATAATAATATCTGGCGCTGCCCAATATGCGTGGGATTGAACTGCGCCCCGCCCTTTGGCATGAGCTACTGTGTGCATTGCGCAGGGGAATAAACTCCCTTGCAAGACGCACGTATATTAGTCATGGATGATAAGGTGCAGGATCGTCAGCGGCTTGAGGTATATTTTATCCAGAAAAAGTACGATGCCTTGGTCATAGGAACTGTAAAAGAGACCATGAACGCGATCATGTAAGGGTAATTCGATATGTTTATAAGATGGGAGCTCTCGCCTATCTTGAGAAGCCCTTCTGTATCGAAACACTGAAGGCCCTGATGCAAAGCTCGAAACAAGCAGCGAAACAAATTCAATAACAGGGAGGTAATTATGAAAAAAATAAGTTTCTGGTCTCCTTATCTGGCCGGAGTGGGACTCGGGTTATCCCTTCTGGCTTCTTTTGTACTTGCAGGGCAGGGCCTCGGTGCATCACGAGCATTTACTGTCGTTGCAGGCGCCGGCATGAAAGAAATACTCCCCGCATACACCACAACTCTTTCCTATCTGTCGAAATACCTGGAATTGTCTCCTTTCAAAGACTGGACCGTCATTTTGGTGAGCGGACTTTTCCTCGGCGCGCTCCTTGGCGTACTCTTGAGCAGCGGCTTCAAGTTCCAGTTCGATAGGGCCGCGCGCATGTCGATTGGAATACGTGTGATCACGGCATTCACCGGCGGCGTGGTCCTTGGCTTTGCCAGCAGGCTCGCTCGTGGATGCACGAGCGGTGTTGCTCTCACCGGTAGCGCCCAATTTGCACTAGCAGGTTGGGTCTTCGTTATAGCAATGTTCTCGAGCGGCTTTCTGTTCGCCGCAATGTTCAGGAGGTTATGGTCATGAGTGCACCCTTTCTTTTTAGCGATAGCGTTAACCTTATAGTGGCCCTAGTCCTAGGCGTATTCTTTGGTTTCTTTCTTGAACGCGGTGGTTTGGGAAACCCCCATAAACTCACGGGCATATTCTATTTGACCGACTTTGCCGTGCCGAAAGCTATGTTTACCGCAATTCTTGTTGCAGCGACAGGACTCTGCGTTTTGTCAGACCTGAAGGTTCTGGATATGAGCAAAGTCTGGATCATTCCTACATTCTTCTGGCCCCAACTGATTGGTGGCGCGCTCTTCGGTCTTGGCTACCTCGTGAGTGGTTACTGCCCCGGAACTGCGGTGGCGGGTCTTGCTTCAGGTCGACTGGATGCGTTAGTGGCAATGATCGGCATCGGAAGCGGGACATTGTTGTTTTCTGTGCTCTTCCCGTGGATTGAGAGGTTCTATAAAACATCCGATATGGGACAGCCAACGCTTCCTGATTTGCTGGGCATTAACCACTGGGTAGTGCTTGCTATCGTGTTCGCTCTTGCAGGCTCAATGTTTTATACAATGGAGTGGTACGAAAATAGGATGAAGTCAACATCGACCAAAAAGTTGCTGCGTCCGTCTTTATAACCTTAAATGGTGACTAAGCTTTTTTTGGCACGCCAAGGAGAAAGCGTGGCTGAAACATAGCGGCAAAAAGGCAAAGGATATGCCGAAAGTCAGAAGAACATACTTATAATAGTAAAGAGCTGTGCACATACACAAGCGATATTCCGGACGTCAGGAGGACCGAGGGACCGCAGCTCATAAGGGCCATACTAGAACGCCTGTTCAAATGTGCAAAACAGGTGCACGGAGAGTAGTTGTAACCCTGGTCTGCTCTACGTTTGCTGTTCCGCACGAACGTCACTATGAAATTATTATTTCTGAGTATTCAAAAGGAGAACGTTATGAAAAAAAGTATTGGTAATGTGTTGTGTGCGTTCGTTTTTGGGTTCGCGGCTGTACTGATGTCAACAGCGGCTTCGGCAACAAACGGCTACTTTTCCAACAGCTATGGTGTGATTGATCAGGCGTTAGCCGGTGCTGGCGTTGCTTTGCCGCAGGATACCCTTGACGCGGCCGTCAATCCAGCTAATATGGCATTCATCGGTCATCGCTATGATTTTGGCTTATCCTTCTTCAATCCGAACAGGCAGTATAGCGTGACTGGTAATCCTTCCGGCTTTCCCGGTACCTTCGGTTTGGCGCCGGGAACGGTCAAAAGCAACACTAATTGGTTCATAATTCCATCATTGGGTGCAAACTGGGTGTTGAATTCCTATAGTTCAGTTGGCGTGTCGATATTCGGAAACGGCGGGATGAACACAAATTACCCGACAGATACGTTCGGTGGTACTTCGCCGACAGGCGTAAATCTCCAGCAGTTATTTGTCGCCCCCACGTACGCAATAAAACTGGTTCCTCAGCAAGCGATAGGTATTACCCCGATCCTGGCGTATCAGCAATTTCAAACAAAAGGACTTCAGGCATTCGGTGGGTTTTCCAACGATCCTACCAGCCTCACCAATACTGGCTACGATAATTCCTACGGCTATGGTGTAAAGATCGGATACCAGGGCGAAATAGTGCCGCGCCTGAATGTGGGCGTTTCGTACCAGAGCAGGATATACATGAGTAAATTTAATAAGTACTCGGGCTTGTTTGCCGAGGGGGGTGCTTTCGATATCCCTTCGAATTGGACCATCGGTCTGGCATATAAAGCCACTCCTGCACTAGCCATTTTATTTGATGTTCAGCGCATCAACTATAGTGAAATCAAATCCATCAATAATCCGATGCTACCTAACCTACAAACCAGTCAACTGGGTGATAGTAATGGGCCCGGCTTCGGCTGGCAAGATATGACGATCTACAAGTTAGGGGTACAGTGGAAGAGCAGCGACCAGTGGACCTGGCGGGCAGGTTACTCTCTAGGGACGCAGCCCATACCGGATAGTGAAGTGCTTTTTAATATATTGGCCCCCGGCGTCATAACACAGCAGGCCAGCGTTGGTTTCACAACAGCGGTGAACAGCAGTCAGGATCTGAATTTTGCGCTCACCCGTGCTTTCCCGACCAGCGTCAACGGCGCAAATCCATTAGAGGTTCCTGGCCAGCAGACCATCCAGCTGAAGATGGATCAGTGGCAGATAGCGGCAAGTTACTCATGGAAGTACTGATCGAACCATGATCGTTACGTAAGCGGGAAGCCAGGCTATAGTGACCGATTGGTAGCTGGGACAACGCCATGAGAAATTTCAGATTGACTTTAATGGCTAATGGAGCGGCGGCTAATCCTTTTAGCGCAGCAGGGACTTGATGGGTCCCAGGTTGAAACAACCTTGGATCAGGAATGGAAGGGCCAGAACGTGTCCATGCTCGATGCAGCTTATCTGATTACCAAGGAATTAATTGCTGCCATCTGGGCAAACCTTGCGAACAACCCGATTCCTGATGCGAACATGATCCCTCTTCTTTCTGCAATCATTAAGGATCATTACATGAACAGCGCAGGCTATATGGTCACAAAGGTTTCAAGAGTTGACGGCCTCGTTCACCTATGCGCAGTACGTGAAACCGGTCAACGGCAAAGGTGTGACCGTGAAGCAGTATCGGGCCAATACGCCGATTGTGCCCAGCTATCATTTCTCAATACGATCATCCAGCGCCGTTCACGAACGGCGTTCCTCCCCAGGGCCGGGGACTCATCACCCCTGGCAGCTTTTTTCTCCTATACGGTGCTTCCTGCCTCGTTTGGCTGATGAAGCTTCGTTTTTGTATTTAGCGTGTCGAAATGCGATACGTGCAATAAACCCATTATGGAAAGGTGAAAAATATGAAACCGACGATGACAGGGCTGTTGGCAGCGTTCTTATTCATGGGCTACCTTGGAGTGGCCGGCGCCGATGAAGCGCTTTTGAAGCCGTTTGTTCTTGGATCCCGAGGACCCGGTTCGGTACCGGAAAAAGTTGTTGAGGTAAAGTCTGCTCTCACGTCGCAGGGATTCACGATAGCCGGAGAGTACACTCCTTATCCAAAAGCAGCGATCATCGTTGCGACCGATGACGAGCTGAAGAGCAATGCGGCGAAATCCGAACACGGCGGCTTTGGAGCAGCGGTTCGCGTATCGGTCACCCAGGTCAAAGACGAAGTCCAGGTGGCATACACCAACCCCGTCTATATGGCAAATGCGTACCGCATGCAGGGCGACCTTGCCGGTGTGGCTGCCAAGCTCGGAGTTGCGCTGGGCAACAAGGAAGAATTCGGCGCAAAGGGTCTGACGGCCAAAAAGCTTCGAGCCTACCACTATATGCTCGGCATGGAATACTTCGATGAACCCAGCGTACTGGCGGAATATAGCGGTTTCGAAGAAGCAGCGGCTGCTGTCGAAGCGGGACTAGCTGCCGGGAGGGGTGGCGTTACCAAAGTATACCGGATCGACATTCCCGAAAGGAAGGAAACCGTTTTCGGCGTGGCCTTGAAGGGCGCGACGGACGCGGACAGGTACATGGACGACCGATTCATCATGAACGAAATCGATTTCAAGGAAATCCGGTCTACTGCGCACTTGCCTTACGAGATTCTGGTTTCCGGTGGCAAAGTTTACGCCCTCTATGCACGGTTCCGTATTGCCATCAGTTTCCCGGACCTATCAATGATGGGCGACAACAGTTTCATGCATATCATGAAGAGTCCCGAGGCTATCCGCAAGGCCTTGACCAAGGCCGCCGGAGGAAAGGTATAACTCACTAAAGAGGAGATTCAATCGAAGGATCGGCGTTTGCAATCGTATCATTTAATTTGGATAATAGATAACGACATTATATTAAAAAGATATCCGAAAATAAGAAAGAGAGGAACCTATAATGGGGATAAATGCTTGGCATGTCATGCGAGAGAAGATCAGCGTCGCACCCACCACAACAGCGCAGGAAGTCGCGATGAAGATCATCTCATCCGGTCTTGCTGCAATACCGGTAGTGGATGACAACCGGGAGATCCTGGGTGTGGTAGCAGAGAATGCCATACTGGATGTGATCAGGGAAGAGAAAAACTTGGAGGAGATCAATTCATCAGCGATCATGGTGACGGCTCCGATCATAGCTGATGTAGCAACACCAACGAACGAGCTCATCAATTTGCTACTGAAGAGCTGTTGTTCTGTGATTGTGGTCGTAAAGGACAACAAATACGTGGGTGTGGTCAGCAGGCATATGTTGATGGACATTTTCACATCTCCCCACTATTCGCGATTCGCATCAAAGGACCGGAAAGCTCCCTTCGCCTGTAAATAGAAGCTCAGGGGCAAACAAATAGCCGAGAGAGATGCAAATTTATTTTACGCGCCGTAAGACCCCGTCCGTAAGGCGAGTAACTCGATCGGAATGGGCGTCCGAGCCTAATTGGAATAAGCACCTCAGCCCCTGCCCTCGTATCTCCGAAACAACTGTCCATTTATCTTCGCAATCTGCACTTGGTATTGACATTATAGGATAAACACTATACTATAAACTATATATAATAGTTGTAAGTGTGGACAGGATATGACAACGATAACAAAACAAGCTAATTTTCTTCTACCTGAAGACGTGCTGAACGAGCTTAAGACGACAGTTCCCATACGGCAGCAAAGCAAAGTGGTGACCGAGGCGCTTCGGAAAGAATTGAAACGCATCAAACTAACAAAGGCACTTGAAACTAGCTTCGGTGCTTGGAAGAGTAAGGACCATCCCGAACTCAATAAAGGTGCCGAAGCCTTTGTCAGGAAAATAAGGGCAAGTACGAGGATACGCCACGCAAAATGAAAAGTATACTTCTTGATACTGATGTGTTGATCAACTTCCTGAGGGGACACGAAAAGACGCGCGATTATCTAGCGTCAGTCTTAGACGAAGCGGATGTGTGCTGTTCGGCCATAGCGATAGCAGAAATTCATGCAGGGATGAAGGAGCATGAGCGGACAAAGACGACGGAACTACTCGACAGCCTCACAATCATAGATGTGACGAGGGATATTGCTGAGAAGGCAGGAACCTACAAAAGGACCATACGATCACAGGGTTTGGAGCTCGACGACTGCATCATTGCCGCAACCGCATTCATAAAGCATACTATGCTTGCAACGGGGAATGTTAAACATTATCCGATGACTGACATCAAGAAAAACGTTGCTGGTGGATGAAATAACTTGTGTCGGTGCACTGCCTCAACCTCACGGACGAGGCTTCTTGGTTCGTTGAGGGGCCTTGGTGCGCCGCCATTTCACCGTTGATCAGGTTCTGAACGTTCTCACACCCGAAAGCCGGGGAAGGTTCAGCTCTAAGCATCGATCTCATCCTCGTTCAGGATTGTATAATTATACCCCTGCTCCGTCAGAAAGAGTTGTCGTTTGAGCGCAAAATCCTGTTCTTCCGTGTCTCTCGTCACGATAGTATAAAACCGCGCGCACCGCGAGTCCGATTTTGGTCGCAGAATTCGGCCTAATCTCTGAGCCTGTTCCTGGCGCGAACCGAATTTCCCCGATACTTGAATGGCAACCGACGCATCCGGAAGGTCGATGGCAAAATTGGCGACCGACGATACCACCAGCACAGATAGCGCCCCATCCCTGAAACGATGATACAAATCTTCACGCTCGAGTGAATTATTGGCAGACTGGCAGATGGTGGTCGAAGGGCAGCAACCCTATAAGATCGAACCATCTGTTGAGAGATATAATGTTTAGAATAGAAGCCACTATAACCGAATATTTCTAAGGTTTCGCCATCAGATCATATTATTTCTGCTTGGCAATCTGGTATATCAGAGTTGCATCAGTCCACTCTGAAGGTTCAAGTTGATTAAGCTTCTTTACAAGGTCGTTTATCATGCCTGTAGAATTTGCATCATAAACTTTGAACATCCCTTCTCGAAAGCCCAGAGGAATTAGAGCCTCGTTTTTTTCAGTAGCAATTATCTTGATTTTTTCTTCTGCCGTTTTCCCTTTGAAATCAGGAAGAAGGAAAGCCTGAAGTGTTAGTGGGCTCCCCTGAGGGGGGAATTCATAGGTTTTGGACAAAAGAACACGGTTGTCAATATTTACAGAGTTGGGGAAGAGAAGCGTTACCGAGCCATCAACCGCAACGGAGAATATATAAACATAGCAATCCCTGTTTGACTGGTAGTATATTTTTACTTCTTCTCCCTCATTGAGGACGGTTTTTGATAATGAGGCTTTTATTGAAAGTCCGTCTCCTGTTTCAGGGTAGATGGGCGAAATAAGCGCTTTTATTCTTACACGATAAAGGCTCCGGTCCTTATCGTCCCATCCTTCACTGAGAATCTCCTGTTTTTCGACTTTTCCGCGAACGGCCGCGTAAATAAGATCGTCGGCAATTTGAAAATTTGAAATCAGGGTATGGGACTTTATAAATGTTCCGCATGCCTGTTCAACTGCATTGTGTTGAGCTTCGCGTTTTGCGAGCTCCTTTACTTCTTTCTGAGTGTCCAACTCGCCAAGCTGCGCCTCGCCTGTAGCCTCGATCCAAATTGGCGGCTGTGAAAAAGACCTTACCGGAAAGAAGCACAGTAGAAATATTAAAAGGAAGACCTTCTTCACTGGCTTTCCCCGATAAGCTGCGGTGTCTGTTCGTTATGGTATTTGTTTCTTGCTATGCTCTGAACCTGAGGTTTCACGTATTCAAAAAGGGCCGTGGTGTCGAGTGAACCATCATCATGCACGACGTTCTTTGTCTTGATACCCTTCAGAAGAAAATAGGTAAATAGCCCATGCCCATTATCATCGTAGGACTGGCTGATCTGCTCTCTGGAAGATGCAGAGAGAACGGTTATCCCCCTAGGGATTATAACATCTTTCATATTCATGACAAGAGGACGCGTGCCATGGGCAATAACAGAACGGCCGCCCGCTCCTGAGAAGCAGGAATCGAGCGCGACGATGATCTTTTTGGACCGGATTTTCCCAAGCATAGCGTAAAGACGTTGAAGAGAATAGCCTGTCTCGTTAATGAAGGAGGGGTCGCCGTCATAGGGGACAAGATAGGAGTCTCCTGAAGAAGGATTTGGCGCTCCATGACCTGAATAATAGACAAAGATCGTTGAATCCGGTGTAGCATTGCTTGGAAGCCACTTTTCAATGTACTTCTCTAGGTCGCTTTTAGCGGCATGCTCGTTGATCAATGTGACAATATTCTCCTCGGGGTAACCCATTGTCCGGGTTAGATAGTTTGTTACTGTTTGCGCATCGCGTGCTGCGAAAGTAGCCTGCGGCAATTTCTGGCGATACTGCTCAATACCGATAACGATGGCATATGACTTACTGTTTGTTATTTTCCCTGAAATTGGGACATCATCAACATCGGAATTGATGAATTTCTGCGGTTCTTCATATTGTGTCCCTGAAGAAGTAAGTTCGGGAAGTTTTCCGCCAGCCGCAATAAATGTTTGACGGAGAGAAGTAAGAGTTTCGTCACGGTCAAGGGCTCCCGCGAGATCATCAAATGATAAGGCAAGGGTCGTTTTCGGTTCGGCGCCCGTAGCAGTTCCTATAAAATTTTTCTGCCAAATCATTGCACCTGTAATGGAATTAATAACCGTAAGTTCGATAAATGTCTCCGCTCTTAACGTCTGGGAATCCGGTGTTGAACCAACATTGACCTTTTTAATTGTTCCCCGAAGAATTAGCGGCGATTGAGCCTCGATTATTCCGCGCCGTGTGAGGGATTTTTTCACGATGTTCTCGAAAACTTCCGTAACGTCACGGTCAGGAACGATTGTTACCGTGCCAAGAAAACCTCCCTTCCCTTGCAAATCATATTGGCCGAGGATGCTTCTGCTGGAGCGTTCGTCACGGAACCTTTCAATTACGACAGAATATAGCCTATTTTGCGAAAGAACCCCGCCTTTATCCGCAGGCACTAGGTCCGACACGGGGATGACTGTGGGAGCGGCGATCGTGGCAAAACATCCGTATAGAAACATCAATAACGAGAATGCCAGGGAGAGACGCCGGATCATGGAATGACTCCGGCTGTATTCGGCAGATTCAATGCATAGAGGGTCGTACCCCACTCTTTTGCCAGTTCGCTTAAAATAAGCGACATGGTCTCGTTCATCCCAATAACCGTGGTGCTCTGTGGGTTTATGACACTCCAATGGAAGTTATGTATTGGGGATACACCCTTTTTGTTCAATATTTCCCTGTTCTGGTTATCCATGACGGTCATGATCCATTCGGCGGTCACATCAGATGTCTCGCCGGTCACTATTACTGATTCTTTCATCAGTATGAGGCCAATGTTTATATTTACAATGGCATCATACTGCCCGGGCTGAGGAAGCTCGCGCAAAACTACAACCTGCTTGAATGCCTGCGAGAAGGTATCAGAGCTTATCTTTGACAAATTACTTTCTAGGGGGAATGCTCTGTTGCGGAATTCCGCCGTCATGTCACGTTTGTATCCGCCTTGACCCTGGTAGAAAACTGTATATGCCATGGGATCCTGGATAACAACAGCAAGTCTGATTGGCTTCACGTTTGTTGAAGCTATATTTAGATTTGGCGTTACAGGATTAATGTCAAAGGGTGGTGCTGCTGCAAAGCATCCTGTCATTGCAGATAAAATAAAAACTGAAAAGATTAAATATATTTTCTTCATATGTTCCTCCTTTATATTTGGATATGAAGCAACAATTATACCATTCATTAATTTGCTGATTTTTAATGATTATTTAAAATATAGATGTTGTCATTTATTTGGCGGTGAAATATTTATTGACATTTTAATTTAAAGATTCCATAGAGGTGCGAAGTATGAGAGCTTTTCTTCGACCGATTCGCTCCGACTCACAATGGCTGATTACGAGAAACCCTCTGCGGTGTCAAGGGTATCTAATCCTTACTTAGCCCAACAGGAGTTTGTGCCCTTTTGTGGCACTTAGTGCGGATTTAGTTACAAAAAAATTACAATCGAGTTTCGGTATCCGCATGAATTTTTAATAAGTTCATTCTACAGCCGGTACTCGCCATCCTGCTTGGGGTGCGCGGAGGCCTGGCCGATGTCAAGTCGGAAAACTCACCACCCTACCTGTTCAGTCTGCTCTTCGATTCTGGACGTCGCAGAGAATTGCTGTGAAGCGGAGCTACGCATCGGACTACGAGGCGGCATTTCATTCGCAAGACACATTCCTAATGAATCCATTTAATAAGAAATGATGTTTATACAAATAGCAGTCTGCCTGTAAATTACAGGCAGACTGCTATTAAAACTATTGTTCAATCACTAACACATTAAGAGACGTATCGAATGTTGGACAAGTACTATGCGTAATGGCGAATGCAACATACTTATTGTTTATCTGGGTTGCAACCATAACAAAAGGAAATGTTCCCGGAATGTTACAACCCGGTCCCGTGGGACTAGAAAGTGTTGTGGTTATTAATCCAGGAGACGGTTCTGATGATGCACCCGTAAGATTTACGGCACTGACTGCCGTGTTGACTTCTCCAGTATCAATGTCAATATATGTTTGTGCATTTAAGTTAGACCCGTCAGCAGATACGAATATTGGTTGTGTTTCAGGTACACCACAATGTCCGCTAAAACACGTGCCGCCAGAAACTCCAGAAGCGCTAACGTTTTGTGGATTGCTGCAATCACTATCTACATGGCAACCATCCAAGTAGTCATCCCAGGAATCAAAAACCACACCTTTAAACATATTTCCACTGGCCGCCAAATCACTGATTCTTATATTTGCGGTTGGCTGCACTACCCCTACGAGGCCATAGCTGGCAGTGTCCTCAGTGAAAACACCTGATGGGGTAAATGCAATCCTCACGGGATTACTATTCGAGTCTGCACACTGTATAACGCCCTCACTACACGAACACCCTGTCAGGGAGACAGGATTGCCTGGTGATCCGTCTAAATGATAGGGCGTGACACTTATGGTATCTGTCGTTCCACTCCCTGCAGTTATCACAGCCGTCCCATATGCGTTATCTGCAGCTGTACAGGTTCCTGTTGCAATAGAAGCCGTATCAGTGGGGCACCAGTGATCGTTAGGCATGACAATCCAGTTTACAGTAGTAGTAGTTCCAGATGAGGGACAGCTGCCTTGCGCTGCAACAACAACGGGACCATGAATAGATAACTGAGTTTCTCCACTATGGTTGAGCGTATAAAATGGCGCCACCGCTGACATTACCATAGTATTGGGAATCGTTAATGCGTATGCAAGTGAAGAGGTAGGAAGAGAAATACTACCGTCGTTTGAACTTGTAATATTCAATTTAAAAAAACCGGATGAAGTGCCAGTTAATGAACTTACACTGCCTGAATAATACACATCCTGCGTATTATTTGATGCCGTAAAGGACATTGAACTCTTATCATTTATCCACGTCCAGAAATCTCCTGGAGATTGAGTCCCTACAAAACTCGCGGTTGTTGAAACGACTGGCCCGGGTGAATTCGATCCGCCACCCCCACTGCTGCACCCGGCCAAAGTAATTCCGAGACACATAACCAGCAAAGTGAAAATGAGAACCGCCGTGACATTGTAGATCCTATATCTGTTCATTCGCATTTCCTCCTTATAGATTTTTTTGTAAAAGTTTTTGCAATGACAGATTTATTTGCAGCATGCTTTATTTCCTTTCCTAAGTCATACATAAGTATACAATAGTATATAATACATAATATAAATGTCAAGCCCTATTTAAATAGTCTTATGAAGAACTAACTATCACAGGCCGGGCAGCACCTCTCCGATTCTTAATCCGCATCGCGCCTGCAGTTCAAGTATAAGACGATCTCTGTCAGACTTTGTACTGTAAATCAGTTGATCTACAAGCTCTTTATCAGTTATTTCCCGTGGTGCTCGGTTTGGGATTCTTGTACTGCCTCGCAATCAGCGGATGTGAACAAGGATTCTTGATGTCCATGAGACACTCATTGATTAGAAAATTGAAGAATGCTTTAACCTGCGCATACATCAGCCGACGTGTTGACTTAGCCTTATTCGCGGTCTGCGACTCGAGAAACAGACCGACCTCGCCAGCCGTTATTGACTCTATTTCTCTACCACCAAAATGCTGCTGGATGTGATCTAGCAGCGAGACGTAGTGAACTTGTGTGTTGTGTCTCAAAGTTGCGACCTGCTGCGTCCTGAAAGTTCTTATGGCATCTGATATTTGCATGGTTTCTCCTTTTCAGTGTGGCCTCTGGGTATCTGTATAATGTGACCGGAGGATTGTAGTACGCGATCAATCTGTACTAACGATATCATGCACAAGATGCTAGATGTAAATTGCCACCTGTGCTATATTTGACTCATAAAATCAACATAAATACGATCCGGAGGAGCCTGTCAGCAGTAATTCGCAGCGTGCAAGACCGTATTTGTGCTTAGGCCATGATCATAGTTAAACATTATTTCAAAGGAGAAATGATCAAATGACTAACACATATCTTTTTCTAAAGAGTCTTCATATCTTAGGAGTTGTATTTTTCCTCGGTAATATCATTATCACCGCTTGGTGGAAAACTATGGCAGATCGTACAAAACAATCCAGGGTAGTCGCCTATGCACAGCGCCAGGTTACGTTGACCGACATTATTTTTACTGCAGGTGGAGCATTGCTAATTCTTATTACTGGAATCGTAAATGCCCATCTCCTCAACATGGATTATTGGCACATACGTTGGTTAGCATGGGGGCTTTGGTTGTTCATCGCATCAGGAATAATCTGGATACTTATCCTCATACCCGTTCAGATTAAACAGGCACGTATTGCCAAGGCTTTTGCCGTCGGCAGTGAGATTCCGGGAATGTACTGGCGCATCGGACGGCTTTGGATCGTTTTCGGAATAATCGCGACAATACTGCCCTTGATTAATCTTTACTTGATGGTTTTTAAGCCAACTTAGACAGCTTAGACTACTTTCTATCCAGATTTAGTCGGCGGTGGTATCATGTGGTGTGCCGGTGCAGTGCTGAGTTGATCTCTTTGATCGTGCCCTTTACATTGATCGCGATTATGCCTACTAAACACAAACTACTCGCGCTCGGGCGCGACCTTGCTTCAACTGGAATTTGTGAATTACTGATGAAGTGGAGTAGGCTTCATGCCATCCGCAGCTTGTTGAGCCTGCTGGCAACTTGGCAAGGTGATTGAAGCGACCTCGGGTCTAAGTTATTGCGACTGCATGCGACAGCACATATTTTCTCCACTGGGTATCAGTCAGGAAGGATTAAGTTGTCTAATAATTGATCCTGCCGGCCATGCGAGAGGTTATCAGAAGAAGTATTCAAAAGGCTTAAGGCTTCAGAATGCATCTTCCAGGAACTGCACAAATCATTTGCAGAATTGACATCTAAGACTCCGGTGCAACCTACATCCTTTAAAAGTATTTTCTTTCAGCGTGATAGATAATCCTTTAAAAAACTCATTCAAATGATTGACAAAAAGTTACATTCTGAGCTACAATCAGGTACGCATAAATCATAGCGTTTCCTCTTTATACTCCGGTTATAAGTTATGCTGAGGCAGTTCTCGTTCAGCATGTTCACGGGTTACATCTACGAAGTGCACTGCGTTCACCTTATCGGACACTTAAACTTGGACAATGCCATGAAACATATCAGTTTACATTCTTCGGCGGAAACGAATTGAAGCATAATAGAGGCTTCCGGTATCGTCCTTGAGAGTCTCAGTGGAGGGGTTGTGATCGTTCAGATACTGAATCCAGAAAACTATTTTTTTAATGGCTACGCGTTCCCCATGTTCATTGTGGGAGCGGCGATTACCTTCCTTGGTTTTTTCATTCTTATCCGGGAACATGGATCCCGGATCGGAATCTCTTTCCTTTTCATGTGCCTGAGTATCGGTTTTTATTTATTTGCTACCGGAGCAAACTATGCAAGCCGCGACGAGGGTCTGTCGCTGCTCTGGATCAGGATCGCTCAACTGGGATCTGTCTTCATCCCCTCCACCATACTTCTCTCGACCGTAGATCGTCTCAACCTGCGCCATCGGTATCGTTTCGCCGTCGCATCCAGCTTCGTTCTATCAACGCTAATTACGTTCGGATCCTTTTTCACTGATCTGCAGGTCAAGGGGAGCACCCAGTTCTTCTGGGGCAGGTTTGCTCAGTATGGACCTCTGGGTTTTGTCTTCCTGGGGTTTTTTTCTATTATCATGATTTTTGTCCTCCGTCTCTACTGGTTTGCATACCGGCAAAGTTCAACAGTGCGACAGAAGAAAAGATTGAAAGGGCTGCTGATAGCCTTTAGCATTGGTTATCTGGGCGCAGTTGACTTTCTTCCGGCCTTTGGCATTCCCATCTATCCATTCGGATATCTCCCTATAGGCTTCTTTATTGTAGTGAGCGCCTACATCATCATGCGATACCAATTCACAGATATCACTCCTGAGTTGGCCGCGGATAGAATTCTGGAGACCATGCAGAGTGCGGTGATCGTTATAGACCTCAAAGGCCAGATCAGAGTGACCAGCCGCATAGCCGAGGAGATGCTTGGTTATCAAAAATCAGAACTCCTCGGCATGGATATAGGGTCAATTCTTCCCGCGCTAGCCAAATTCAACACCCCCGCGCTCTCGAGCGGGGACTCCTCTTCTCATGAGATGACATGGCACAGTAGGAGCGGGCAGCGATTCGACGTCATCGTGTCCGTATCCGCAATCACAAATTCATTGGACAATTCACCGGTTGGGATCGTTTATGCTGCATACGACATCACCCAGCGCAGGCAATCAGAGGAAGCACTGCGCGAACGGGACGAACGATTACGCCAGGCCGTCAGCGTTTCTCAGATCGGCATCTTCGATCACGACCAGCACATGGGCACCATCTACTGGTCGCCGCAGCAGCGGATAATCCTCGGATGGGGCCCGGATGAATCGATAACCCTGCAGATGTTTCTCGATCTCATCCACCCTGAGGATTTCGATAGCGTTGCGGCTGCTATCCGACACTCACACGATCCTGTGGGGGATGGAATCCGGGACGTTGAGTTTCGGATCATACGCCGAGACGGCACCGTCCGCTGGCTGAAGGAACGATCACAGACGTTATTTGAAGTCGAAGGCGATGAGCGCCGCCCAGTACGGACCATCGGTGCCGTCCTCGACGTCACCGAACGAAAGCAGATGGAGGAAGTGCTGCGGACTAGCGAGGAAAAATTTCGCAAGGTGTTCATGACCAGTCCCGATTCGATTAACATCAACCGACTTCAGGACGGGATGTATGTTTCAATCAATGACGGATTTACTGCGATAACTGGCTACACCGCTAACGATGTCATCGGCAAAACCTCACTTGAGCTGGATATTTGGGCTGATCCGGCAGATCGGCAAAAACTTGTGGATGGGTTGCGGAAGCAGGGAGAGGTTAAGAACCTGGAAGCGCACTTCCGCACGAAGGATTCGCGAATAATCTATGGATTGATGTCTGCTTCACTCATCGAGATCGATCACATCCCCTATATCGTTAATGTTACCCGTGACATCACTGAACGGAAGCGGGCGGAGGACGCACTGCGCGAGAACCAGGAACGGCTCGATCTTGCGCTGCAGTCCGCACATATGGGCGTTTGGCACTTCGATATCAAGCAAAAAAAGCACTATTTCGATGACCTGACCTGTCAATTGATGGGAATCGATGTGAAGGCCTTTACTGGGGCCTTGGATGAATTCTTCCGGGCAGTGCATCCAGAGGATCACGAAAAGATCAAAACAACGCTCGCCCGGGCCATTGAACAGAATGTAAACTACGAGACAACATATCGCGTTGTTTGGCCTGACGAAAGCATCCATTATGTTGCGGCCCGCGGCAGACTGGTCCGCGACGACAAGGGACAACCCGTCAGGGTCAACGGTATCGTGTGGGATATCACGGATCAACGCCTCATTGAGGATGAAAGGCTCAAGACACAGAAGCTCGAGTCCATCGGTACTCTCGCCGGTGGAATCGCTCATGACTTCAACAATCTTCTGCAGGGTATTTTCGGCTACATCTCCATGGCCAAACTTACTTTCGATCAGAAGGAGAAGTCGCTCTCCATGCTCACGCAGGCGGAAAAGGCATTGCATCAGTCAGTTAACCTCACCTCCCAACTCCTTACCTTTTCCAAAGGCGGAAGGCCGGTGAAGAAAACCTTTGCTCTCCGGCCATTGATCGAGAACTCGGTATCGTTCGCCCTGAGCGGTTCTCGCATCAACCATGAAATAGTTATCGATGAGAATCTCCACGCAGTCGAAGCAGATGAGGGACAGATTGGCCAAGTAATACAGAACATCGTGTTGAACGCCGATCAGGCGATGCCGATGGGCGGCATGATCCGCGTATCTGTCCGGAATATGCCCGCCGCGACGATTGTCCCGCCTGCCGACCTGCAGGGTGATCTTGTGGAGATAGCAATCCAAGACCAAGGCATGGGAATCCCTGCAGAGCATCTGACGAAGATATTCGACCCTTACTTCACGACCAAAGAGAAAGGGAGCGGGCTGGGACTCGCCACCGTTTATTCCATCATCAACAACCATGGAGGTCTGGTCCGTGTACAATCTGAGGTCAGCAAAGGGACCACCTTTTTTATCTATCTTCCTGCATCTCATGCAGAGCTGGAAGAACCAAAATGCCCGGCGAACACGGCAGCTAAGAAGAAGGGCAGGATCCTTGTCATGGATGATGAGGAGATAATCAGAGCAGTTGCGGGAGAAATGCTGACCACATTAGGTCATGATGTTGCATTTGCGCAAACAGGCGAAGCAGCGCTGGAAGCCTATCGGGCCGAGCGGGAAGCCGGTCGACCTTTCGATGTTGTCATCCTGGATCTGACTATCCGGGGAGGGATGGGCGGAATGGAGGCTCTGAGAAGACTGGTCGATATTGATCCTGACGTAAAGGCTGTCGTATCGAGCGGCTATTCTGATGATGCAGCCCTGTCGAATTATCGTAAACAGGGTTTCCGGTCCTTCCTCAAAAAACCTTACATTCTAGACGATTTGCAGAAAACATTAAATTCATTGCTTGCTTGATACGAACAAAATTTTCTACCATCATGAAATTTATAAAATCATACAAAAAAGATCTTGAGGTCATAGTTGATAACTTGCGGAGGTGATCATATGAGCCTTTTTGTTGTTGACACATCCAAATGTAATAAAGATAATATTTGTGTCGCTGTCTGCCCACTCGGAATCATCGAGAATATGGACTCGGTCCCTACACCCACCAAGGACGCTGAGGATTTATGCATTAGATGCGGACACTGTGTTGCCGCATGCCCCACAGGTGCACTTTCACACAGCGCAATGACATCGGAACAATGCACACCGATCAAAACGGAGCTTTCGCTCAAGGCGGAGCAGGCTGAACAGTTTCTTCGCGGACGAAGGTCTATCCGCGCGTACAGAAGTGATGCAGTAGACCGCGTTGATCTCGCACGCATTGTAGGAACTGCTTCAGCTGGCCCTTCGGGCCACAATACAGGGCCTGTCGAGTGGCTCATTATCCACAACACATCAGAGGTCAGGCGGCTCACAGGGGTAGTAATCGACTGGATGAGATACATGATTCAGGAGAAGCCTGATTATGCAAGGTTGCTTCTGCTTCAACGCGTTGTGGACGCATGGGAAAAGGGCATTGACGGCGTCTGTCGAAGCGCTCCGCATATGGTCATCACTTACGCACACAAGGACAACATGATGGCACAGTCCGCCTGCACGATCGCTTTGGCCTATCTGGAGCTCGCTGCGCAGGCAAACGGATTAGGTGCATGTTGGGCCGGGTATTTCGATCGTGCAGCGCGCGTCTGGCCTCCGCTCCAGAAAGATCTAGCTCTGCCGGCAGGGTATACTTGTTACGGCGCGATGATGGTTGGGTACCCAAAGTACAAATATTACCGTATTCCGCTCAGGAAAGAAGCAAGAATAAACTGGAAGTAGAACGGCGGCTACGAACCGTTGAAAATATGTTTTGATAAATTGCATGCTTTAAAATTTAGCATTTTAGTAGAGTGAAGGGTTTCTTTCTGAAGTCTTGATATTTGGATGGCATTGATAATGTTTGTTACATCCATGATTTTTGCACCATGGGTGTTAAGTTGATCCGAAGCCTGAGGAAATACCTGCGGAGAGAAAAATGAACAAGGAATGGCATAAGATAAACAAGATGCCTCAGAAGGCCTCACTCGAAGAACGAATACGCTGGCACGTGGCACATGTCAAGAAGTGTGGGTGTCGACCTATTCCAGCAGGATTGCGTTCAGAGCTCAAGAAAAGGAAGGCGTTGTGAGCGATTCAAGGACAGGTTTTATAAACCGTCCCGCTTGACCCCCTCCTGGCGCTCCATCGCCTAGCAGGGGGAATGCGCGGTACGTTGTGCAATGCAGAAATATAGCCACCGATGCCCGCGCCTATAGCAGTCCCAAAGCCGCCTATGATCCAAGTTTTTTTGGCTTTCCGGATTTAAGGGTTGTTTTAGCCATTTGTGATACACATCCCGTTCCGAATTTTGAGGTTGTTTTGGAAACCTCACATGATTTAAAAAAAGGTGGGAGTAACGTCAAAGCGTGAACATCTCCTGCAAAATTGCTAGAACATTTGTAAGTGTAGACGATGGGAGTTTGCCGAGTTTTTTAACCATACGCTCACGATCGACTGTGCGAATCTGATCCAGAACGATATGGCCTGCACGACCTTGAAATCGGCATGAGATACGAAAAGGATATTGGTGGCTTCCTGTGGTAAGGGGCGCGACGATGTACGTGTGCAAGTATGCGTTAAGTTCATCTGGAGAAATTACTACGCAAGGACGTGATTTTCGTATTTCCTCACCACGGGTAGGATCTAGCGAGATCAGGAATACATCACCACGGCGCACAGTATCAGACATTACCAATTCCAATCCTTTTCGTCAAAACGAGTAGGATTGGATGGCATAAGCAATATATCCTCAGATCGATCATGCATTGCCTTGGCAGCTTTAGCCCATCCTTCACGAGGCGAAGATGCATTCTCTATAACTATAGCACCATCTTTTATGTGAAGCTCCACCTCATCAGTCAGCCCGGCCTGTAAGATAAGAGGCTTTGGCAGCCTTATACCGCGTGAATTTCCAACTTGAATTAAATGGGTTTTCATGATATACATCGTCCTTTCAAATGTGCTTACATTGTAATCCCGTTCGACCGGTTTTGTCAATTGTTCATTGCAGTAAGAATTAACCTCAAAATTCGGATACCCGAAATTAGAATGGAGTAGCTTTTGGACGTCCGTAACCTGCTTACACTAAAAGTTCTTTCTGTTACCGAGCATCCTGATCGTTACATCATTACTGCTGAACCTGATACTTGGCAACGAGCTCATTGTGATAATTGTCTCGACCTCTACAGCGTTATAAAACACGGCAATCGACCAAAGAAAAGTCACAAAAAATAAACCGTCCCGCTTGACCCCCTCCTGGCGCTTCATCGCCTAGCAGGGGGAATGCGCGGTACGTTGTTCAGCGGGCTCTAATATAACAATTGAGTAGTCGGGGTAATAAATCTTGACAACCGCCGGAACATCTGTTAGGTTTTGTGCATGTGCACACATAAAAAAGAGGAGCAGTATGTCTCAGAGATATAAAAAGCCGCAGCAATGCCGGTGAAGCTTCAAAGGAAAGGCGTTCAAGCCCACGGGAATCCCGATGTCCGAAGTGGAGCGGGTATCCCTCTCCCTGGATGAGCTCAAGGCCTTGTTCCCTATCCGAAACCGAGAAGCGCCCGCTGACAGACTTGATAAGCATATAAAGGGCGCCTTGTGTTGATATCAAAGCATCAAGTGCATGAAGAAAAAGAGACGAACGGGGCATATGATTACGAAAAATTATAGCGCAAGGTCAGGCAAGGAAAAGACAGTTCAGGCAGTGGCGACCAAGGTTATTCTCGACAGCATCGCGGACGGGGTCTTTACCGTGGACAAGGACTGGGATATCACCTCGTTCAACCGGGCTGCTGAACGCATAACGGGGATAACCTCCTCTCAGGCCATCGGTCAGAAATGTTTCGATATCCTGCATGCCGATATATGCCAGTCCTCGTGCGCTCTGCGCAAGACCTTAAAAACCGGCAAAGAAATCATCGACCAGCCTGTGAATATCCTGAACCGGGAAGGAAGAGAAATTCCTGTATCCATTAGTACTGCCGTCCTGAAGGACGAAAAGTGCAATATCATCGGTGGTGTAGAAACATTCCGCGACCTCTCTGCGCTGGAGGCCCTCAAAAAACAAATCCTCCGGGACTATTCGTTCGAAGATATTATCAGCAAGAATCACGAAATCCGCGCGATATTCGACACACTTCCGTATATCGCCGAAAGTGAGAGCACCATTCTCATTCAGGGGGAAAGCGGCACGGGAAAAGAGCTGTTCGCACGGGCCATGCATAACCTGAGCAGAAGGAGCAAAGGTCCGTTTGTCGCCGTCAATTGCGGCGCGCTTCCCGATAATCTTCTGGAATCAGAGCTTTTCGGATATAAGCGCGGGGCGTTCACGGACGCCAAACGGGACAAGCCGGGACGTTTCGCCCTTGCCTGCGGCGGAACTCTCTTTCTGGATGAAATCGGGGACCTCCCTTTTACGCTGCAGGCGAAGCTGCTTCGCGTTCTGCAGGAAAAGGAATATGAACCTCTGGGGGCCACCGGTCCCATGAAAGCGGATGTGCGGATTATAGCCGCTACCAATCACAACCTGTCGGAGATGGTTGTGGAGAAGTCCTTTCGTGAAGATCTTTTCTATCGCCTCGACATAGTCAGGCTGGAACTCCCGCCGCTTCGCGATCGAAAAGAAGATATTCCTCTTCTTGTTGATCACGTGCTCAAAAAATTGACCATCAGCACGGGAAAGAATATTACCCGCATCTCAGATGATGTGATGCGGCTTTTTATGAGCCACAATTTCCCGGGGAACATTCGTGAACTGGAGAACCTCTTGGAGCACGCATTTGTCATGTGCCGTGGCAACGAAATCAAGCCTGAACATCTCCCCAGGGAATTTAGAGAGGCAGTTATGGAGTCAGACAACCATCTGGATAACCGTACGTTGCGGGGCCGCTTCGGAGCATCAGAAACAGAAATTATAAAAGAGGCATTAAAGAGGAACCAGGGCCATCGCGGCAACGCAGCCAACGAGTTGGGGATAAACACGAGCACCCTTTGGAGAAAGATGAAAAAGCTGAAAATAGCCCACGAATAAGACCATTGCACGCCTGCATTATCATCTCACCGCACATTGCACTTCAACAATGCCTGAACTGAGCCTGCCAGTCCCGTCTTCTGCTTAACCCTTTGATCTTATAGAAAAACCAAACGGATTACCTGTTGGTATCTATCTTGCTCTATTATTACGTAATGTCGTGAGCTGCTTTTTTACTACGAGTAAGCGAAGGCAACGTCGTCATTCAAAAAAAATGATAACGGGCGAATTGGGGTCATTATGAAAATAGCGATTTCAGTTTTTGGAAACAGGATCTCTCCCCGGCTTGATTTTGCTCCTGCTTTCGGATTGTTCGAAACTGAAGGAAAAAAAATTATTGAAAGCAGGAATATCTCCTGTGCTGGGTGGGGAGACGTTGAATGGGCTTCAAGATTAAAGGAACTGGGAGTTGATACACTGATTTGCGGTGGCCTTCCGAAAAATCTTTTGGGGATCTTGACGAATAGCGGGATCAAGGTCATTCCCTGGATCGCAGGCAATGCCGACGAGGTATTATCTCTTTTTCTTCATAATCGTCTTAACCAGGGAATGACCCTCTGTCCCGGGAAAGGACCGGGGCGCCGCTGCGGGAGAGGTGCCAAATCCCTGTGTAAGTGGCAGAGCAAATGAGACGGGGCTGAATGATGGTTTTTTGTATTACTAAGGAGGTGGAATAATGTGGAGAAGGAGAGGATCGGGAAGTGGTCAGGAGAGTGGACGCTGCGGACAAGGCCGTGGGAGAATGAACGGCCTCGCAGCTGGAGGACCGAGCGGTTCATGCATATGTTCGCAATGCGGACATAAGGGGCCCCATGAAGCAGGACTCCCGTGCATGCAGAAGAAATGTCCTAAGTGCGGGGCTGTAATGATACGAGAGTGACCGAAAGGAAGAAGGTAACCATGAATAAAATTGCCATATGCAGTGAAGGACCCGGACTGGATGATTTGGTTGATCCCCGCTTCGGGCGGGCCGCCGGGTTTATCGTCATTGACCCCGATAGCATGCTTTTCGAATATGTAGATAATGGCGCATCTCAAGTCGCAAGCCAGGGCGCAGGTATTCAGGCCGCAGAAATGGTATCCCGTACCGGAGTAAAGGCGGTATTGACCGGTTTTGTCGGACCAAAGGCGTTTAAGGTCTTGCAGGCCGCAGACATCAAAATCGGCCAGAACTTTCAAAATATTACGGTCCGCCAGGCCCTGGAACGATATCAAAGCGGTCAGGTAGAATGGGCTACCCAACCGAACCGGTAAGAATACCGGTGACAATCATGATCCATTTTTGAACCGGCAGTAAAGGCTAAATATTAAGGAGAAAATATGAACACTCTGGTTGCTGTACCATCGGGAAATCCGGGCGGACTTGAAGCGGTGATGGGCGCCCATTTCGGGCATTGTGATCTCTACACGCTGGTTGTCGTCGAGGACGGTAAAATAAAACAGGTGGATATTGTCCCGAATGTACCCCATCAGCAAGGGGGCTGTATGGCCCCGGTGAATTATCTCAAACAAAAAGGGGTTAAAATTTTGATTGCCGGAGGCATGGGTCTTCGCCCGCTCATGGGATTTAATCAATCCGGCATTGAGGTTTATCATGGCGGAGACTTTCCAACAGTCGGCGCCGCTGTGCAGGCCTTCATGTCCGGTAAATTGCCCCAATTCAGCCAACAGCATACCTGCGGAGGGGGCGGGGGAGCTGTGTAGCCCAGGCTCCAGCCGATTTTTTAAAGTATTCCGCATAATCTCTCTCAGAACCCCGCATGTTTTTAGCCCGCTTTCACAAAGGCTATCACGTGGCAGGCCGGGGTCCGGGCTAAAAAGGAAAAGATATGTATCGAATTGTTTTTGTATCGTCAAATCCAGCATCTTTATCCGTTCTGGCCCAGGCGCTGCAAGCCGACACCAGGATCGCCATCGAATGGGTTGCATCCGGAGAAGAGGCTTTGGCGTTGATTAAATGCGCTGCTCCGGATTTGATGATTTTGGATGGAAATCCCGGTGAACCAATGGATTTCGCGTTGGTTCGCAAAATCATGCATCTGAACGCGCTGATTAATGTGGTTATGGTCGGCCGGTTGCCGGAAAAAGAATTTCATGATTCCTCGGAAGGGCTGGGGCTCCTCATGCAACTACCTCCCCAACCCGGTCTCCTGGAAGCTGAAGCGCTTCTGGCCCGTTTGACTCTAATAGAGGAACGATTTTAAAAGCAAAATAAAATAATCAGCAGGCTTATCCGGTAAGACCATAGAGCCGAATCTGCTGATGTGGAGGGTCATTGGGCATGAGCAAATCTGCCATCACCTTGAGGACGATCGGCGTGATTCATGGCAAACACGCTGCCACAAAGGAGACCCCAATCCTGCCGGTCTATGCGAAAGGCTGCAAGGGACGTGCGGAGGAGACTGCCCGCCGGCGCGGCCGCGAAGGTTATAAAGGCGGAGCCGCATCATGATTATCGCAATAGCTTCAGGCAAGGGTGGCACCGGCAAGACGACGGTTTCGGTGAATCTGGCCCGGGTTTTGGACGCTCCTGTTCAGCTTCTGGACTGCGACGTGGAAGAGCCGAATGCGCACCTTTTTTTGAAAAGCACGCAGATCAGAGAAGAAATCGTCAGCATCTCCGTGCCGCAGGTAGACGAATTGCTTTGCGACGGCTGCGGTGAATGCGGGCGGTTTTGTGAGTATCATGCCATTGTCTCGTTCGGGACAAAGCCGCTCGTCTTCGCCGAGATGTGCCATGGCTGCGGCGGATGCGCGAAGGTATGCCCCAGGAAGGCGATACGCGAAACGGACCATCGCATAGGAGCGGTAAAAACAGGCCAATCAGATAACATCACCCTAGTCCAGGGCTGTCTTGACGTCGGTGTGGCAATGGCCCCGCCTCTCATTCGTGAAGTCAAGGCCCGTCTGCAAAACGGCCTGCCCGCAATTCTGGACGCGCCTCCGGGTACGTCATGCCCGGTCATCGTAACGATCCGGGGAGCGGACTTCGTGGCGCTCGTTACGGAGCCGACGCCGTTCGGCCTCCACGACCTGACGCTGGCAGTGGACATGGTGCGCGAACTCGGGATTCCGTTCGGCGTGGTCGTCAATCGCATGGGGGTCGGCGACAACCGGGTGCATGCGTACTGCAGAAAAGAAGGTATCCCCATTCTTTTGGAAATCCCTGATGACCGGCGGATCGCTGAAGCTTATTCCCGCGGCGAGTTGATCGTTGACGCATTGCCGGAATACCGAGGGCTTTTCAAGAGCCTGCTGAAGATGGTGACGGGCGCTACATCTCTTGAAAAGAGTCAAAAGGGAGGCTCAGAATGAAGGAATTGGTCGTCATCAGCGGCAAGGGCGGAACGGGCAAGACTAGCATAACGGCGTCGTTTGCCGTTTTGGCAGATCGCCCGGTCATCGCTGATTGCGACGTGGACGCCGCGGACCTGCACCTCGTGCTTTCGCCGCAGATTATGGCACATCATGAATTCCGCGCCGGCCATGAAGCGGTCATCCGGCAGGATGACTGCAGCGGCTGTGGCGAGTGTCTCTCGCATTGCAGGTTCAAGGCGGTGCGGGTCAGCGGAAAGCCCGGACAAAGGACGCAGTTCGTCATTGATCCGGTTTCCTGCGAAGGGTGCGGTGTGTGCGTCCGGTTCTGTCCTGAGCACGCCATTTATTTCCCTGAGCGTCTGTGCGGGGAGTGGATGATATCGGAGACCCGATGCGGCCTCATGGTCCATGCCCGCTTGGGCTCTGTGGCAGAAAATTCCGGGAAACTGGTCTCCACGGTGCGCCGGGAAGCCAAGCGCATAGCAAAGGAGAGCAACAGACCCCTAATCATCACGGACGGACCGCCCGGCATCGGCTGCCCGGTCATTGCCTCGATTACCGGCGCATCACTTGTGCTGGCTGTCACCGAACCCACCATATCCGGGGAACACGACCTGAAACGGGTACTGTCCCTGGCGCGTCACTTCAGTATTCCAGCGCTCGTTTGTGTCAATAAGTGGGACATAAATCCAGAAATGACCGACAGGGTAGAGAAAGCAGCCGCTGCAGCGGGGGCAGAACTAGCCGAAAGGATCCCTTACGACCGTGCGGTCACCGCAGCCCAGATGAACAAAAAAAGCGTTGTCGAATTCGGAAACGGTGCCGCGGCAAATAAAATAAAGGAGGTATGGGAGAAAGTATGCAGGAAGATTCTATGATGACGCGGGTATTGCCCGCCAATTTCGGCCCTCTGAAACAAGCAAACGCCAATGCCCGCATTACCGGACCATGCGGTGAAACCATGGAGTTCTGGATTCTGGTACGTGAAGGCAGAATAGTTGAGGCATCATTTACATCCGATGGATGCGAGAATTCCATTGCCTGCGGGAGTGCGGCAGCCCGCCTCGCTCACTGGAAAACGCTGGAGGAGGCGGGAACGGTAACACAGGAGTATGTCCTAAAAGCATCGGGAAATCTTCCAAAGGAGTCCGACCACTGCGGTCTTCTTGCGGCAAATACGCTCAAGGCCGCCATCGATGATTACCGGGAGAAATACGAACGCTCGACACAGTCTGCCGCGGAAGCAGGCCAATGCGGCTCATGCAAGGATAATTCTTGCAGCGCGAAGAATGTCCGGCAAGGAGAACGGCCTAAAGAATATGAGGAGCGACAGGCCCTTAAAAGCCGCCTTTGCAGGATAGCGCATAAAATAATCGTGTTATCCGGGAAGGGCGGTGTGGGCAAGAGCACAGTGGCGCTGAACCTGGCCGTTGCGTTGTCCAAAGCGGGGAAACGAGTTGGCATACTTGATGCGGATATTCACGGCCCGAGCATGCCTACCATGTTACGGACCGGGAATATAGCAGTCAAGACGGACGGCCGGAGCATTATCCCGGTTCAGAGCAACGGGCTCAAGGTCATGTCCGTCGAGTTTCTGCTGCAACACCGCGATCAAGCCCTAATCGTGCGCGGACCGATGAAAACTGGCATGCTTCGACAGTTTTTGCAAGACGTCGACTGGGGCGATCTTGATTACCTGGTGATCGACTCGCCGCCCGGGACCGGGGACGAACCACTTTCACTCTGCCAATTGATCGAAGAAGCCGATGGGGCGGTCGTGGTGACCACCCCCCAGGAAGTGGCTGCGGCCGACGTCAGAAAGTCAGTCAATTTCTGCCGCGCGCTCAAACTTCCCGTGCTCGGCATCGTGGAGAACATGAGCGGCTTTGCCTGCCCGAAATGCGGCGAGGTAACGGACATTTTTAATACGGGGGGCGGAGAACGCATGGCCCAGGAGTTCGGCGTTCCCTTCCTCGGGAAGATTCCGATCGATCCTGCGGTTAGTGCGGCCTGCGACGAGGGGACACCTTTCGTCCAACATTATGCCAGGACGAAAACAGCGGGGGCGGTTGAAAATATGATTTCCAAGGTTCTTGAAACTTTAGATTCGGTTCGCAAACAGCGTGGAGACGTTAAAGGAGGATGTGATGCTGATTTATGAATATTTTTGCGATGCCTGCGGCAAGCGGTTCGAAATCAGTCAGTCAATGCATGATGCTCCTGTCGATACCTGTCCGGAGTGCAGGGGTAGCATGCGGAGAATATTTTCGGGAGGAAGCGGCTTTATGATAAAGGGAGCCGATGCCGGAACATCAGTCAAGACCCATTGCGGGAAGGCCCAGACATGCTGCGGAAGCGGCACTCCCTGTGAGACGCCGTCCTGCGGACTGGAATGACGGCAGGGGAATCGGGACCTTTAATTACCCCAATACAGGGCCGCGCCTTCCGGGATTGCGAGGAGATGAGGGGCGCCGTAACCTTGATGCGTCACTCCCGGGGTGGGAGCGTTATTTCTGCTTGGATTGCCTGCCGTCTACCGCGCCCTGCTTTCGGGTCTTTTTTTTCCCGGAGAGATATGCCCCGGCCGGCCTCCAGGAAAAGGATGTGTTTTCCCCGCAACTCCCGAGACAATGGTGTAGGACAGCGCGCTGACCATGCCGACGTGAAACTTATCTATAATGATCTGACGGCCAGGGAGTACGTCTTTAACGGCGTCTTTATACGGGTTCCACATATCCATACACACATATTCGATATTATCTTGATTTGGAATCCCGTACAAGTATTGCTTAACCGCGGTATTGTTTCTGTTTGGGAGCATGTTTACGACTGTTCGTTCCTCAATGTTGCTGATAACGCACCGAGGCCGTTTTATGATATGTATCTCATCGATCCCAAGCCAGCGCGGTGTGGCAACCTTATACTCAACATCCAGTTTTTTTGACATACTCATTGAAAATGTTACGAACCGTCTTTTCGTAGAAACCAACCTCACCAGAGATACTTACGTAGGTCTTCTTGAGTGAATTCTTTTCGATATAGTCAACAAGCCGTCTTGTTGCAGAGCGCTTGTCGTCCATCATTGGCAGCGGTTCCGTGAATGTCTTCAAGCAGGACTTACAGGAATAGCGATTACACTTCACCATAATCCCGGTTTGCTTGCCATGGATAGGAGTATCGAAATATAACTTGTTTCTAGCGCCAAAGCTTACTAGCTCTGACCTGCTGCAGTTAGGGCAGTATACAGGGGGTTGGTTGTTTTGGCCGTAATCTGGTAGTGATGGCTGGTTTGTTTAATGTGGACTGGTTCGAGTCCGGGTAGGTTAAGTATTCTCATAACTTATCATATTATCAGTGGATAAAAACCAGCCTTTCTTAAAGATCTTTCGGTTCAAGTCCTGTCTTCTTTGCAATTCGTGTAAGCATATGAGGACCTATCTCGGCGCTGTCATGAAAAGCAAAAACATAATCAGACCACCCATCCCGTGAAAGAATTCGGTGGGAACCTGCAGCCTCTCTCTTAAGAGACCAACCTATACGAAGGAGTGCGGCAAATACAATGCGAGCTTTGGTAGAAGGCCATTTGCTCATACAGAGATTGCGAAAAGTTCTTCGAGATCAGGAATCGCTTCCCCATGGTCAAGTCGGTCCGCAATCACACGTAATGCGAGTGCTTCAACTTTAGCAATAGCATCTTCTCGCGTCTTTCCGTAAGCTAAAACTCCGTTAAGATCGACAACTTCTGCGATCCAACGTCCGTCTTCCTCTTTTTCTATATCTATTTTCATTTGAGACTCCTACTCTTTAGGGCCACAAATTCAATACCGTCATTCATATCACGAAAGTTTTTGGAATCCAATGCGGACCTTTTTGTATGCTGCAGTATAACTTGCGTCACTTGGTACAGTCAATACCTAAACTCCAGATTATCATGGAATGTGGCCAGCTGTTTGTTAATGTTACCAAGAAAGGGAAGCCAACCAAATATATAAATCAGAATGAGCAGATTATCGATGCATTCTTAGGACATGAGAAGATGAAGAAGATCGGGTGACGACTCCCTTATTCCAAGTCCTGAAAGTTATCACCTAATCTTTCTTTTGAAAAGATACACTCCGCAGACACTAAAAAATATCACACCCACAGCATCTACCCATTTTTTGCGTCTCTATAAACGCTATAATACCCGCTATCGCCATTGCGAAACTTATAACCGTTCCAACCAAATTCGTTATCTTTTCGGTTGATACGAGAGATTTCAAACCAATTTTTTTTCTAATAAGCAGGCCTATCGTTACCCCGACTATATTTCCGATAGTTACCCCGATTCCAGCATAGCTCTGACCTACCCCATGTCTAAAGACAGGGGTAGGTCAGAGCAATCAAATCATCCTTGACAAGTATTAACATATATGTTAATATTACCCATGAATTGGACGATTGCATACTACAGCGAGCACGTTAGACAATACGTTTATTCTTTGCCACGTGGTATTCTTGCCCGGTAATTGCGCTATGTGGAGTTAATGGAGAAGCATGGTATTGACTTAAGGGCTCCCCATTCAGAATCAATGGGAGACGGATTGTTTGAGCTGAGACCTAAAGCACAGGAAGGCATTGGCCGTGTATTTTACTATACATTAGCAGGAAACACTATTGATATACTTCATTCAATTGTGAAGAAGACGCAAAAGACACCGCAAAAGGAAATAAATATCGCGCGACAGCGTTTGCAGGTGGTTAAAAATGGATAAACGTGACAAATATAAACCAGTGAAGCACACTAAAGAAAACACGGCTAGGCTGCTTGCTTCTGATCCAAAACTGAAAGCCGCCTATGATGCACTTGAAGATGAATTTGGCGCACTTAACGCACTTTTAACGGCGCGTCGTAAAGCGGGGCTTAGCCAAGCAGAGGTCGCGCGGCGCATGGGGATGAAGTCGTCATCGCTGGCACGTATTGAAACGTCGCTTGGAAATCATAAGCATTCGCCGTCGTTAGAAACATTACGAAGGTACGCCAAAGCTTGCGGTAAAAAACTAATAATTAAGATCGCTTAATTATTAGGTGGGAATACGCTGTCGGTTTCAGGTCTACGGGAATCCCCGCAGACCTCTCTCAATCCTTGTCCAATACTTGAAAACTATGAGCATCCTTAATTTGCCCGGGAATGAACTCTCCCACCGCTAAACCGCTTGCGCAATTGTAGTGGGGGTTTCACGATTCGATGATGGATGCGCGCTGCAGACAGTGGCCCGCAACTCGTCTAATTCCATCTCCCCGCGCGTTACTTCGGGCTGTTCCGGTCTTGGGTGTTTCTTTTTTCTTAACCGCATAGCACGCCTTGTCTGCTTTACTAAAATTTCTCCCTCTACTAACAGTTTGATCCCTCTCTTTTTAGTAATGTTAGCAGCGTTGATGTCTGCGTTTCCAGTAAAGCCGCATTGTTGGCATACGAACAAGGCCTGAGAGCGGGCGAGCGGGAAATTAGCTAACAATAAATCAGCACGTTGCTGACGAAGCTGATGTTCCTTTTTTTTAAACCTATTAGGTTACCGCTCGAATTCTTCAGCCTTTTATAACAATTCTCCATCGCATTCAGAGTGATTTACGATAATAACGTTTGACATTATTAACGCATTGCGTTACTATAAGCCATGATAAAAAGCTTTCGCGGCAAAGACACTGAAAAGCTATTCAGCAGACAGTTTTCATCGAAATTCCCTGCAGAAATACGCCGCGCCGCCTTGAAAAAACTGTTGTACCTGGATGCTGCTGATCGTCTTGAAGATTTAAAGATACCACCCGGTAATCGGCTGGAAAAGCTTTCCGGAAACCGCCAAGCACAATATAGCATACGCATAAACGATAAATGGAGAATTTGCTTTCGATGGCTTCAAGGAGATGCCTACGACGTTGAAATAACTGACTACCATTAGGAGTTATTATGAAAACAATAAAAAAAATGCCTCCCATTCACCCAGGCGAAATACTACTTGAAGAATTTTTAGAACCTATGGGGATCAGCCAGTACAGACTGGCCAAGGATATAAGCGTGCCACCCCGCCGAATCAATGAAATTGTCCAAGGGAAGCGCTCTGTTTCCGCCGATACAGCACTGAGACTCTCCCGATATTTCGGCCTTTCTGAACGATTCTGGCTCAACCTTCAATCACGCTATGATCTTGAAGTGGAAAAAGACAAATTGGACGTGCGTCTTGCGAAAGAAGTGCGCGTCTTAATGCAGAAAATTGCGTAATTTCACACGTCGAAAGAACGATTTGTAGGTTTTGTCCAGGCGTTCGAGAACATCCTGCAGTACCTGAGATCCGACAGCCTTGAATTTCGTGTATGCTGATTTTAGTTCCGGGAGTTGGTTGGCCTGATCGTAGACGCTAATGGTTTTCCGGTCCTGACGATAGATGCTGATGCGCTGATCGAACGCTGTGTTATAGAGCGTGCGGCAAGTCTCGCGCCACTGATTCGTATTCGCGGCGGTCTTGTAGTTTACTCGAGCCTCATACAGGAAAGTTTTTTGGCTATCCGGATTTTAAGGTTGTTATATCCATCGAGGATTTTTTATTTCATTTTTATTGGAAACTGCTCGGGATGTTCAATGATCTCAGTGGTTAGATCTATATCCAGATCAGGCCAATAGAAATGACCTGGGCGCGGTTCTTCCACGTTCAATATCTTGCCAACGGGCGCATCTTTGAACCAGGGGAAATTTTCGTAGGACATGAATAGTTCCCTGTCTCTGGTCAATAGCCATACGCCCGTACCAGAAATATGGGTAACCTCAATTGAAGCGATGCTCTTCCCAAGCGATTTTGAATTTATCATAATGCACCTCGATAATACCTTCAACTTCTTTTAACTGCTGTCGTGACAGGTTAAGATTCTTTGCCAATTCTATTTCCGGTGACAGCCAAAATTTTGCCTCTCCATCAGCACAAACGACGTGGATATGCATCCGAGATTCTTCGCGAGAAAAGAAAAAAATCGGTAACCCTTCTCCCTTAAGATTGTCGGGCTCATAACTTATTATAATGCGATAAATTGACTTGTCATTTTTTCACTTCATAAAGCTGAACCGACCTATCCCTAACATTTCGGAAGCAATTTTTAGTGCTCTTTCACGCCTTAACTAAATAGCCATTATGTTTATATCCGTTTGCGGTAGATTTCGGAGTAAAATGGAAGCCTGTTTCGGCCTAAGCTGGACAGCTCTTTCGGAGTAATTGGACAGCAATTTCGGTCCAATTTGGACAGTTATTTTATGACATCCAAAATTAGGAAAACCAGCGCGGGAACGCCCACATTCATTAAGGCTACACCCTTTGGAGCTTGCCGGCATCCTTAAACTGATTTATACCAACTTCACCGTCAGGGAAAACGGCCGTTATTTTCAGATCACCTCCTAGTGCTTTAATAACGCGTCGCAGCGTAGAAACATACATATCAGTTTGCTTTTCGAGCTTCGAAACGCCAGACTGCTCAATGTTCAGTTTTGAGGCAAGCTGTACCTGGCTCACCTTGCGAGCATTGCGTAACTCCTGCAAACGTAGCTCTGCCAACATCACGCGCGCCTTTTTATCTGCGGCTGCACGCGCCTTCGGGCTCATTTCCGCGCGGAGTTTTTCATAAGGTATTGTCTTCATTTTTTTTTACCTTCCTTTCTTGGAACTCTTTAAGGTAGCTATATGTTCTGCGTACAACTTGTCTGCAATAGGGACAAACTGATCATACCACCGATTATTGCCTGTTTTATCTCCACCTATTAGCAAAATTGCAACTCTACGCGGGTCAAATGCATAAAGGACTCTATACGGCCTTCCTTTATGCTGAATTCTCAACTCACGCATGTGTCGATATTTCGATTTGTTAACTCCCGAGCTATGAGGAAAACCAAGGAGTGGACCCTTTTCTTTTAAAAGAATAATGACCGCGTCAATATCTATCTGTTCGGCCTCATCCAGACTACGCCACCACGTATAATAATCGCCCGACGTTACAACCGTGTATGCCATATATTGAATATACCTTTAAATGTATATATTGTCAATATGAATTTTTGTTTCCGCATTCGCAGCGCGCGCAATTTAATCGATGTCCATTTATCTCCGAAATAGATGCCCATTTATTTACGAGGCAGATATCTTTTTTGTCCGGAATCTGCATTCGCGGCATTCTGAGTATCCAAAATCGCGAAGCGTACTTGAGAATGAACTCATAATCATAACAGGAATGATCAATCGCCACCACAACGCAGTAGTAATTCCTGGGCCTTCCAGGCATACTGTTCTTTCACCGACCGGTGAAGCTTGAAGGGCCGAACGCAGTCTTTTACCTTCTCCCCCAGGACATCGATCTTATTCAGGTCGGCCTCGCCCAGTTCCCGCTCGGCGCAAAAATGTAGGTATCCGACACTGTGAAAGTCGATACCCATGACCTCGCAGGCAACGCGATCTGTCGCAAGTGCATCCGTGCCTGCTATCGCTACATTGAGGGGTACAGGATCACCCCCTGTGGGGCCATCGCCTTCCATGCCTTCGAACCCGTCGATCATTGCCAGATCCGGCCAAACACGCCCGGCAAGCTCGGCGATATTAAGGTTTGTCTGCCTGACTCCCTGATGAACTGCTTTTTTATCTCCGCCGACGATGCTCCCTACTGCCACATTCTTTATTGACAGGGTCACGACGACCGTATCATGGGTCTTCATTCTGGCTGCCGAGACAACCTGACCACTCCCCATGTCTAAAGCCAGGGGGTTCTAGCGGCTGTACCGACAGGCTCTCCGGCAACAATACGAACGTTGTCGGCCTCGACTGTCGTTGATCCGCCTTTAACGGACGAGCAGCTCTGTCTCCGGTTCGTGGTGTTCTCGTGCTTGATACCGAAGCTGGTTGGATGAATTCGACCCTTTGCCGCTTCATGCTGCACCCCCAACACCGCCCGTTCCAGGAGCAGGTTTGCACCCGGCCAGGCTTTGGCAGCCTGACGCGTGTCGAGGACATCGTTAGAAACATGCTTTGCAAGGAATGCGGAATAGAGATCACGCTGGGTGCTTACCCCGCAGTTGCAGGCATGCCATCTTTGGGACAATGATTTTTTGGCTACTGTTCCACAATGGCATGTCTGGGAAAGCTTTGTGCTCCGGGTAGAAAACTCGGTTACTTTACCGCCAGCGTTTTCGGCTTTGTGGTGAAGCATCGACATAAACATCCCCGGAGCTCGTCGCGAAATACTTTTACCATAGAGTTTCTGAAATGCTTTGTACGACAGTTTCTCGGTTTTGATGTCGGTACCGAGAGTGAGGACTTTGTTCACGAGCTTGCCATGAGACCGTTTTCTGGTTTCAGCAAGGATCCTTTGAAGTTCGGCGAGCTTAGCTTTAAGAACACGGTATTGAACAGAAAAGACCCACTGTTTTTTACCCGTTTTGATGGTTTTGTCTCCGTTGTAGTTGCCCGGGTTGGTAGCACGAAGGCTTCTGGCCATTGTGCGCTGGACGGTCTTGATACGTTTAAACGGTATCTCGACTTCAGGGCAGAATTCGAGTAGTAACGCATCGGTATCACCAACGATGGCAACTGTCGACGGGCCAATGTCAAGGCCAACGGTTTCGGTGCCAATCTGGTTCTCACGCTTGATCTTGGCCGTGCCTTTAAGCACAAGTTGGGCAAACCAGCGGGGATTGCCGCGGATAGTTTTCTTGACCAGACGAACGTACTTGACATCATGGCTAAGTGCATGAGCCTGAACGCCAAACTTGTCTTTCTTGTCGAAGACACAGTTGAGACGAAGGCCAGTCCACTCCACATGGTCATCGCACCACCGAATACCAGATTTGTTGTTTTTACCTTCGAGGGACGACATCCAGCCATGGCGCTTGAAACGTGGTTTGCCATGCTTCCCGAACTCGTAGTCAGCAACGGCATTAAACGACCTGGTCGCTATCTTCTGGGCGGTCAGGCTGTCAATATGGTCTCCGATCCAGCAGGAATTGCGGAGGATACCGACATAGTTATGAAGGTGGTATTCAGTATATTCAGCCTGGGTTCTGGCTGTCTTAAACATCCTGGTGCGAAGCTTGCTTTTCTTCTTCGTGATCGCCACGAGCCATTTTTCTGATCGCCGCATGGCAGTAAGACGCTTCATCGCTTCACCAAGGCAGGCATTGTACAGATAACGGCCAGCTTCGAGCCGGGCATCGAGCATTCGATTGTCCTTTGGAGTCACTACGAGTTGAAACTCGTGGATACAAGATGGGGTTTTAGGTTTATTCGGCATTGGTTGTTTAAATATACCACATAGATGTACATTTGTCTACTAATTGCCAAAAAACAAAGTTCCCGCATTCATCCCCATGGTTAAAACCAGGGGCTTTCTGCGGATAGTTTGGTAAATTGAATTCTTATCAAACTCATCCCTGCACGGTTGTTGTTCACGAAAACATCCAGCCTTCTGATAAAAATGTGACAATTTACTGCAGAGTATCGTCCTCAGAAAATGAGAATAATCTTGAGTCACAGAAAGTTCAGCTTCTTGATATTGCGCCGCACAAGGATCTCAAATCTGGTCAGTTTCGAGGGGAATGAGTGTTCACATGGCTCCGGAGGTGCATCCAAAATTTCCGGAATAAGCAGGACAGATGGCGGAAGGTTAAAGTCTGTTATTAAGTGTCCTATTGGGTCATGAGGGAAATGCGAACAAAATAAATCGTCATGCTCAATAAGGCATATCTGCGCTTTACTAAAGGGAGGCTTAACTCTTAGTTTCGGGTATCACCCCGACCATCTTCCTGAGTTCATCGAGCGGAACGGACCCTTCAAAGCGTTTGCCGTTCAGCCAGAAGGTGGGCGTGCCACGTATCAGTTTCTTCACGCCGCCCTCACGCTGAGCCTCTACAACGGCAGCATATTTGCCGCTGCTTACGCAGAGGCTGAAGGAATTCATGTCCAGCTTAAGGTCCCGTGCAATCTTAGCGAACGTCGCGTCCGTAAGATTTCCCTTGAGCCCGAAGAGCGCATCGCTGTATTCCCAAAATTTTCCCTGCTCCCCTGCGCACTCCGAGGCCTCGGCGGCCTTCTGCGCGAAAGGATGGGCCGGGAGCGGAAAGTGGCGGAACACCCACCGCACGTCCGCTTGCTTCATGACGGCGCTCATGGTCTCGTGAAATTGGGCACAATAGGGGCATTGAAGATCGGTATATTCGATGATCGTATATTTCGCATTGGGATTGCCACGAGTATGGTCTGAGGGCGCTACTTCGGGTGCGGGAATAAATGCAACCTGAATTTTGTGGAAAGTTTCAGGAAACTTAAGCTTCGTGATAAGGATGATGTTTGCAAGAACACTAATGGCCAGTAGGACGACAAGAAGCCGTTTTGAAAAAAGCTTATGTCGATCTGTCTCAGGCGTAATCATTGATACTCCTTTTTTTTAGCTACACTGGGTAAAAATAACGCAGAGCAGAAGCTCCAGGGCTGGCAGTAGTTTGATTTGTTCGATAAGTTTCACACCTTCAAATATATCGGCTTACTGGAAAATTGGCAATCGAATTATTTTAATAGAAAGCCGGCGTTTCCTCCCCATGGTTGCAACAAAACGTTTCCAAATCGCGGAAGAAGTTTAAAACCAACTATTGAGCGCTATCCTAGGTTGCGAGAAAAAACGAAGGCAAAAAAAAACCGTCATGCTCCAGACCTTATACGTGCACTTGAAGATGGGATAATAATTTAACCTCCCCTCCATGCTCGTAATCTGACACAACGGTTATCTAAGAAGAAACCGCAAGGGTTATGACTTTCTCGTTTCTACTTGCGGTTCTTTCTCTTGATAAAACTGAACAGACCAATCCCTGCCATCCCCGAACTAAGCAGTGTAAGCATTCCCGGCTCCGGCAAGCTACACTCTGCGCAGGGCCCCACGGGTACGGCATATGCCGAGCCAGCCAACACCAAAAATACAACTAGTATAAAACTATTTATTAAATACTTTTTCACGGATATTTCTCCTTTCCGTATCCCGTTCCTCTATTACGTTTTCATCTCGCATCTAATTGCCATTCAATCTGAATTTAATTCTTTATTGTTATAAATTTATCATATGGGAACCTGTATAGTCAATAATATTAAAGTATTATAGACAAGGACTCACTCCGGTGGCTCAGAAAAGCCGATAGAAGCATTCCTACTAAATCTAAATACGGGGAAGGTTAAAGTCAGCTATTTAGCGGCTTTACTTGGTTGAGATAAAAACGAGGGCAAAAAAAAACCGTCATGCTCTAGACATTTTACGTGCTTTATACGATGTTGGGGGGGGTTAACCTCCCGTTTCTGCACGTAATCAGTCGCGACGGTAATTAGAGAGAAACCGCGTGGGCTACAAATTTTTAGATTCTATTTGCGGTTTTTTCCTTTAAAGCTGTACAGTCCTATCCCAGCAATTCCTGCACCGAGAAGAGTAAGAATGCCAGGTTCAGGTAGGCACAGCGCATTGGCACAAACGGCATATGCCGGGCCTGTCAACGCTAATAAAGATACTACAAGCATGAGGCTCATTACTAAATACTTTTTCACGGATTGCCTCCTTTCTATAGTGTCTTTACGTCCAGTATGTTTAAGCCAGTCTGTAAAAAACCCTGCTTCCGTATTTAGTTGCAAGGCATGTATTTGGTGAAAAATCCCTACAGTCCCTCGCCTCACGGTAATTTAACTAGAGAAGAAACGGCGTAGGGTACAAATTTAAATTCTATTTGCGGTTTTTTCCCTTAAAGCTAAACAGGCCTATCGCTGCCATCCCTGCGCCGAGAAGGGCCAGCATTCCAGGCTCGGGCGTCTTACAAGTTAAACAGGGCCCAGTAGCATATGCCGAGCTTGTCAAAGCTAATAGAGACACAACAAGCATGAGGCTCATTCCTAAATACTTTTTCATTTGTTTTTCTCCTTATATGTTAATGAATTCAAGTCAGTTATTATGAAGCTCGTCTTCAAATAATGGTAATAAGCCCTCAGGTTCCGTTGCCTTACTTAATAGCAATTTATATGCCTTCCGACAACACATTGTTTTATAACATGTTAATTAATATTTCTTCAGCTCTGGGGATGAGTGTAAAGTTTTCATACACGTCGATGACTGTGTAAAAACTATTTATATACGATACTTCGATATAAATGAAGTTGGCGCTACTCTAAGAGTAGGCAGGTAACATACTGTTTTATAATAGGTAATTTTCGTTTTGAAATACCGGTAAAACACTGATGGTACTGGGCGAGATTTTTATATTCCTATTGGTTCTGTAAACTCTGTTTGAGTAATTCAGTCTTCTGGATATGTGTAAAGTTTTCTTACACCACAATCTGAGATTAGTGACTATCGGTTGGTATTTTATCCTTATGGATCGTCCCGTCAAAGAGCCCGTGTTTTTTTAAAATATCGTAGAGTGTGGGCCTGCTGATGCCAAGTTCTTCCGAAGCCTTTGCGATATTCCCCGCGTACTTGTCTAGTGCAGTTAAAACCATTCCTTTTTCAACGCGTTCTTTCGCTTCCTTCAGAGTGCTTACTTCTCTATTTGATGCCATCTGATTTGTTTGACGTTCTTCAAATCCGAGATCGGTCGAATTAACAAGAGATCCTTCCGATAGTAGCACGGCCCTTTGAACCCTGTTTTCAAGTTCACGTATATTGCCCGGCCATTCATAGGCCTCCATGCTCTCGATGGCGGGAGAGTTGAACCCACGGATCCTCTTATCGTATAAATCGCTGAACCGTTTCAGAAAATATGTTGCGATGACCACGAGATCGCCCTTCCGCTCCCTGAGTGGCGGAACCTTTATTAACACCACGCCAAGCCTGTAGAACAGGTCCTCTCTGAACCTATTTTCTTTCATTTCCTGTGTAAGGTCCTTGCTGGTCGCTGCGAGGATTCGCGTGTCGACCACCACATCCTCCCTGCCGCCTACCCGCTGGATAGTCTTGTCTTGGAGAAACCGGAGCAACTTCACCTGAAGCAAAGCGGGAAGCTCGCCGATTTCATCAAGAAACAGTGTGCCGTTCTGAGCGTATTCCACCTTACCCTGCAACTGAGCGTGAGCCCCGGTAAAAGCCCCTTTCTCATGTCCGAAAAGCTCCGTCTCAAGCAATGTCTCGGGGATTGCCCCACAGTTGATGGGAATAAAGGGTCCGCCTTTACGCAGACTCATGGAGTGGATCGCCCTCGCAACTAGTTCCTTCCCGGTCCCACTCTCGCCCTGGATCAGAATCGAAGCATCCGAAGACGCCACTTTCCGCATGGTGGAAAACACTGATTGCATCTCGGCGCAGTGGCCAATGATGCCGCCTACGGGAGACGTCTGCTGCTCAAGAGCATGATGCAGGGATTGATTCTGCGCTTCGATTGAGGAGAGATGATATGCCCGCCGGACAATGACCCGTAGTTCATCAAGATTTGGAGGTTTCTGATAAAAGTCGTAAGCTCCCATTTCAATGGCTTTAAGCGCGTTTTCACGCTGGTCGTTGCCGGTCAGGACAATCACCTTCGCAGCCGGATTCAGCAAAAACATCTGCTGGAGACAACGAAAGCCTTCTTCCGTTCCGTTCTCATGAGGAGGAAGACCGAGATCGAGGATCGTGACTCGAGGCATGTATTTAGTGAACAGGGCAAGAGATTCCTTTCCGTCTTTAGCAAGGATGACGTCGTATTCCTTGCTGAAGCCCCATTTCATCTGGGTCCGTATTTCATCGCTGTCATCAGTAATGAGTAGCTTTTCCATATTTGTGATCATTTAATTTTTATAAGCTGAATCTGCAAATTGGCAAATAGAAGCCGAAAGGTCACAGCAAATGCGCTGCGGCGAGACGTTCACTTTTTATCGGTGCGATTGTTCTCTTTCACGGCGGGAAGGCGAATCGTAAAGACGGACCCTTTTCCAACCTCGCTTTGCACTTCAATTCTGCCAGCGTGAGCTTCGATGATCTGCTTGCTCTGATAGAGGCCGATTCCCAAACCTTTTTCCTTCGTTGTCCTAAAAGGTTTAAACAGCTGGTTCTTTACAAAGTCGTCTGACATTCCGCAACCGCCATCGGACACGCGAATGCAGGCATTGCCGTTCTCCGCATAGGTTGCCACCGTTACTGGCCGCTGCTCTTCGACCGCCTCCAGACTGTTCTGGACAAGATTTACGATGACTTTTTTAATCTCTTCTCCATCCACATAGGAGAAAACAGGTGCGCCGTGATACTCGATACGCCTGTCCGACCGTATCTTCGTCAACTCGGCAACGGTCTCCTGCGACAAACGGTCAATGTCTGTCATTCTGGTTTTGCGGGCGTTTTGCTCAGGAATAACTTTAAGCCGCTGCATGAGGCTTTTCATTTTTATGAGCGTATTTTTTATGGTCGTGATGGCATCCTGCTGGAAATCGGGGTTTCCAATATGTTCTTCCGCATTGTCCACGACCATGGAAAGACCGCTCGCCAGATTTTTAAGATCGTGAATGACAAAGGATGATATCCTTGCCACAGCGGCCATTTCCCGCATTTCCATGAGCTCTTCCGATAACATGAGGTTCGTTACCGCCTGGGCTGCCTGTCGCGCTATAACTTTCATCAGGTCAAAATCGTCATAGTTAAGCTTTTTCGAGATGAGTTGCTCCCGCAAAACGGCAAGCCCCTTAATTTTCCCATTACTGACAAGCGGTACTACCAGCCACGCTCCAGCCTTGCTGAACATCGACTTTTCAGACTCTGTCAGCTGGTATTCTCCGTCCGTGAGGTTCAGTACCCTTCCGCGATTAACGAGATAATCACGCAGCTGCATGGATACAGAGAGCTCTCCCTGGCCTTCCGGCATATCCTGGCCCGAGACCCGGATATAGCGTGTTTCATCCCCTCTCTGAAGATACAGAGATGCACCGTTCAGACCAAACGTCTCCCTATAGACCGTCAGTATGGACTCCTGAACATCAGCGAGCGTTTCGCAAGAAGATAGCCGGCCGGTGAGCTTGATCCATTCCTCCCGGTAGTCGTGCTTGTTGCCGAAAAAATGCTTGTGAACATAAACAACCACTCTTCTCCGCACTCGTTCGGAGAAAAGTACGGCAAGCAAAACGACGCCTGACACGAAGATGATAACAATGGTCAACTGCCTGCCAATAGCGACGTCGAAATAGCGCATGCCTTCGCTAATGAGCCCAAGGAGGATCAAGTATATGCCCACAACCAGCAGTGTGAGGGATCGATAAAAAACATGCCGCGAAACCCTGACACGGCTGCCGTTCCCGCGGAAAATTTGGGAATATCCGATAAGGATCGCAGCGAAGATAAAGACACTCGATCGTATGGGAATCAAGTTTAGGTTGATGGTGTGGTACAACAACCCCTGGCTGTAGAAAAAAATCAGGACCGCAAGCAGGCTCATAATCCCGAAGGCCTCGAACTTCATCCGGTTCAGGGCCTTTCCGTGGGTTTCCAAAAGTGTTGCTTCAACGTTCGAGAGGGAAAATATAAATGATACCATGATCACAAAGTAATACCAGTAGCCCGCGTACCCCAGAAACAGTACTCGTTCGTTCACAACGCCCGCATAAAATAGGTCGCCTCCTCCAAGGATCAGCATGGCAGGCGGATAGAAAGCGATTACAGCCGTGAGTCCAAGCCATATTCTCGACTGCGTACTGAAGGGCTTCTCCCGGCCAAAAAGGAGGCTCAGGAGCAGAAAGGCACTGGGAAGGAGCGTTTCCAGGAACAGCGAAATTCGTCTAAACGCGGCAACATCGGAGGAATGCCCTAATGACAATTGATCAAAAACTTCTATTCCCGCGAGCAGTAGGACGGTGCACAACAAGGCAGAATTAGACGCGGTTCGCCCTCTTGCAATGGCGAAGATGCCCAATGCCATCAAGAACACCACCGCTGTTCCCGCAAGAAACGTCTCAACCATATTTATGCCTTCGCATTAATTTGCTTTTGCTCCTGATTTCCTTTGTCGCGTTCCTGTGTCCACAACCAAAGATTCGTGCGTGAGGATCAATTCATAATCACAGCAGGAATGATTAGTGGGGAAACCGCGCAGCCAATAGCTTTTAAGTGTTATCCCAGTGATCGGCACCGAATTCTTTTTTAATTACTTCCTGCTTATTTTTATCAAACGCCTCACTGGCTTATTAAACGCCCTTTCACGCCTTCACTAAATTACCATTATTCTTGTGTCCATTAGCAGCATTGCGCGTATCCACGACCAGCGAAGCGTGCTTGAGAATGAATTCATAATCATAACAGGAATGATCAGTGGCCACCACAACGCAATCGTAGCTCCCAAGAGTCTTTTCTGTGAGCGGCACCGAGTCTTTCTTCAGGTCATATTTTCGCGTCTTTTTCGTACGCGGAATGTAGGGATCGTTGAAATCGACCTGGGCACCCTTCTCTTCTAAAAGATCGATGATCTTCAGGGATGGAGATTCACGCGTGTCGTCGATGTCTTTCTTATAGGCGAGACCGAGGATGAGGATTTTCGACGCGGGCAAGGTCTTTTTCTTCGTCTGCAGTGCGCTGATCACCTTGTCTACGACGTAATAGGGCATGGAGGTATTTATCTCTCCAGCCAGCTCGATAAACCTCGTGTGAAAATCATATTCCCGCGCCTTCCAGGTGAGATAAAAAGGGTCGATGGGGATGCAATGCCCGCCCAGACCTGGACCAGGGTAAAAGGCCTGAAATCCGAATGGTTTCGTCTTGGCCGCTTCGATTACCTCGTACACATCAATGCCCATCCTGTCGAAGAGGAGCTTAAGCTCATTCACCATTGCGATATTGACTGCCCGGTATATATTCTCTAGGAGCTTGGACGCCTCCGCAACCCTGGTGGAAGAAACCGGCACGGTCTTCGTCACAATTGTCCTGTAGAGGGCATCGGCAGCCTTAAGGCAGTTTTCAGTATATCCGCCCACTACC
Source organism: Nitrospirota bacterium (assembly GCA_963845065.1). Taxonomy (GTDB): domain Bacteria; phylum Nitrospirota; class UBA9217; order UBA9217; family UBA9217; genus JAJYKN01. The sequence goes on along the minus strand of CAWJQQ010000009.1, from coordinate 39,673 downwards.
TTTGGTATCGTTGAGGTTGAAAAATTCTGATTGTTAGGGTCCTCGCGCTCCGGTGAAAAGGCAAGATAGAAGTCCTTGCCGGCAACCATGCCTGTCGCCTCCAGGATCTCGCGCATCTCCCCGTCTGTGGTACCCGGGTAGGTCGTGGACTCAAGAACGATGAGCTGGTCCTTATGAAGGTACTCTGCGACCTCTCTTGTTGTATTTAGTACGTAAGAAAGGTCCGGCTCACGATGCTGACCGAGCGGCGTAGGAACGCAGATGATAACACAGTCCGTATCCTTCAGGTGCACATAATTCGTCGTGGGCTTGAACCCGTGACTGTTCTTCAGGATCCGCACCTGTTCAATGGGAATGTGTCTGATATATGTCTTTCCCTCCTTCAGGTCACTTACCTTGGCCTTGTCGACATCAAACCCGATGGTCTTAAACCCCGACTTCACGAATTGGATGGCCAGGGGAAGTCCCACGTAGCCGAGGCCGATGACGCCGATCGTTGCGCTGCGATTATTTATTTTTTCCAGTAGATTCATAGGGGCCTCCATGCATGCGGAACGCTAATTTTGTATATTCACACAGATTGAAAATAATTGTACGCTCAGTAATTTTGTCTTAAGACTTATCTGCTTTTTCTGGCAATATCTTCGACTCGTTTTTATTTCGAGAACTCCCTTCAGCTTTTCTTAGAAGCACGATGACCGCCCAGAAGAGGAGAAGGCCAAAAATAAAAAAGAGAATGCCACCATCCCTGTGCAGTTCACTTCCCAGGATCCTTTTATCCACGTAAACGCCAAGAATGGATAAGACGGCGATCCGGAGCCCGTTCTTCAGGATCGTGATGGGCAAAATCAATAACAACAAGATTAACTTTGACCATCCTGTCCGGAGAAAAAAATGACCCGCCAATAAGATCGTAATCACTAGAGAGAGAGCTGACCTTATCCCACTACATTCCGGTGCTACAACGATATCGAGTGCTGGAAAATGAAATACGAATCCATCCCTCACTATGTGGAGGCCAAATGCTTTAAAGTATCCATCGGCAGCAATAGTAGAACCGGTTTGGAGAACTGAGACGATCTTATCCAATGCGATAGTCGGGATCGGAACCATAAAGAACAGAAACAGCAGAGGAAATATCGCGGCTCGTAACGATGGTGTTCCGTAACAGAGCGTGAAGCCACCGATCCAGATCAGTACCATGGACAACGCTATAAGCGAAAGATAGTCATTATGATCGAGTGACGCTGTAAGTTTACTCATGAAAAATATAATCGCAATGCCGATGCTTATGGGGATAAACCCGGCTGCAGAAAACGTTCTCGTATGCGAAAAAATCTTTTGTCTGTCTAAATAAATGAGATACGCGCTGATGATTGGGATGAAGGGAATATAGGAAATCGTATCACTGCGATAGGAAGTCAGCACAAGGTCCCAAAGTGGGCCGAAGAATGCCAGCACGAACGCGATGTTGAATGCCAGGAATAGCCAGCCCCTGTTCAGTCTCCACTGTATCGATTTTAAATTTTCCATAATTTGCAGGTTGGGAATTAACAAACTTATAACGAGTCTTAAATTATGTTCTGCCAGGGTATCCGTATCTCCCGCATATCACGATACAGGTTCTGCTTGAAAATCAAAGACCGTGATTTCCGGCCGGCAAAGGAAGCGAACAGGAAAATTTGTCGTTCCGATACCCCGATTAACGTACATCTTTGTCTTTCCCAAGCTGAATAGTCCGCTCATGTAATTGGATTTATAGGCATAATTTGAGAGATGTATAAGGAAAGGGATCCCTATCTGTCCTCCGTGTGTATGCCCCACGAGAACAAGATTTATTCCCGCATTGGCCGCTATTTCAAAAACATCGGGATAATGGTTTAACAAAATAATCGGGGCCTTGGGTGGGACCGCCTCAAGGGCCTTTACTAATGAACTCGTATTATCACGGTATAAATCAAAATAAGAACCAGCCAGCCAGAATGTTTCGTTATTTGGGAGAAGGATCTTTCTATTTTCTTCATGAAGAATATCAATACCTGCACTCCTTAATTCTATCAATCGTTCCGGATAATGCAATAAATAGTCATCATAGTTCCCAAGAACCCCAAAAATGGCGATAGACACTTTGAAACTTTTTATAAGATCGTATATCGCCCTATACTGGTCATCGGCATCTCTGTCCTTTAAACTGCTGAAGAGATCGCCAGTGAAGAAGAGAATATCCGGCTTAAGATCATTGACCTTTTCTATTAGCTGTCTTTCTCTGAATCCGGTCTCCCTGAGATGAATATCAGATATCTGGACAACCTTCGTTCCCTTCATAATTGGTGCAAGATCCGAGTCATTAATGACTACCCTATCGACCTTGATCCAGTTCGGCTCTATCAAATACATGTCCAACAGATCTAACAACCCCAAGGCACTGAAAACCATTGATATTTTCAGAAAAATGCCGGGTCTTTTCTTTTTTGAAGAATAGTATACTTTTACAAAAATTATGGCGGCTGCAAATATAATTAACGAGTACTTAATAATATAAAATATTTTTTCTGATGTATGCATAATTAAGTTTCGCCTAACGTTGCTATTTAGATTTTAATAGTTTGATTTTTTTTAAAATTTTTCGATAAACTTCTTTAAAATCCAATGTAATAACGTCGGCAATAAACCTTGGATGATACTTTGAGAAAAAGCACATGATTTTTTTCATCATTTTTGGCATTCTATGATCAGAGGTCATTTCTCCGCTTATGTTTATGAGTCCGTGCCACACTCCATCTAGACACGCATCAGCGTACTCTTGATTACATTTATCAATGTAAGCAGAGACCACTCCCAATATTCTTATTTTGTATCTCAATCGAGCAACAAATCCCTTAAGATATTCCTGCCCCAATAATATCTGGTTCCTGTTCATAAAATAATAATAGTGTTTTCCTCTTCCACCAGCAGCTATATCAGGCTGCTGATGTTTATGCAATATTCTGGCATTATTGCAAATGACATTATGAAGGTTATTATCTAATACTCTTAAAGAGTATTCTATATCTTCAAAATACGCAAAATATTTTTCTTGCAAGTAACCAATTTTTTCAACCACGCCTCTTTTAATGAGTAATGCCGTCCCCCATAGACATACGTCGTTTCCTGTTTGAAATTCACTGCCAATGTCAACAGAAGATTGCGGATAAAAATGGCGAAGTTGTTTCCTATTTATCCAACATCCACCAAATTGCAATTTATCTGGCGTCTCTGCGTAGTAAATCATAGGGCTCACCATGCCAATAGTGTTAGAACTCTCGGCCACCTTAACAATTTTGTATAAGCAATCTTTTTCTATAAGCGTATCATTATTTAAAAGCCATAGATAATCGGTATTTTCATCAATCGCATATTTCATACCAATATTATTACCGCCTGTGAATCCGTAATTTTTATCATTTATGATTAATTTTATTTTTGGGTAATTCTTATAAATTACGTCAGCTGAGTTATCTGAAGAACCGTTGTCAACCACAACGACTTTAAAATTAGAATAGTCAAGTTTATAAACAGATTCCAAACATTCAATCGTGTCCTTTAGCCCATTCCAATTGAGAATTATTATGTGCACTAGCGGTAAGTTGAAATCCATGTTAATCCAGTCTTATTTCTCTATTGTTAACTTTTTTCTTGCTTAGCCTACACTGGAAAATGACTTCTTTGTTTTATTTGCGTCAAACTATTCTTTTTTCTATAACAGTTTTCGCTTCTCTTAATAATTTCCATTTTGTCAAGAATCCAAATAGAACTAGATAACTTAGCGAACAACCTATGAGCTTTTCAGCTACTATTAAAATTGATGTGCTGCTGAGAAAGCCGTATTCACTAACAATATAAATGGGCAATAGGGCTGCTATGGATATAATTGATGGCTTTAATACCGACACTAATTCATTCATGGAAATGTTTAATTCTCTTTTTAAAAAGGGAAGATATACAAAATACTGCGAACAATAAGCAATGGTAACAACAACGGCAACGCCTTCAATACTGAAATACTTAATCGCCGGATAGATAAATACAACTTGCAATAGCGCAGCAATCATGTTTGATTTTAAAAGAACTTCTGTTTTCCCGATAGCCATAATAACATTTCCAACAGGCTCAAGAAGACTTCTGAAGATACCGTAAATACACAGAATCTTCAGTGCTGTAAGCGCCGGCATCCATTTATCAGACCCATGACCAAGAACATAGACCAGAAAATCTTTTGCAATTATAAATAGCGTTATATTTAAGAGAACTCCGATGAGACTTATATATTCCAGGGTCTTCAAATATGCTGTCTTCATTTTTTCTGTGTCATGCTTTAAATTGGTAAAAGTAGGGAAAAGAACATCGTGTATTATGCTGTACATCAAGCTGGATGACATAGACCCCCAGTTAAATGCAATCACATAATAACCAAGTAAAATCGATCCTCTTACAGAACCTACAATAAAATTATCAGCATTAAAAAGTACAAAAATGATTATTCCGCTAGCAAATATTTTCCAGCCATAGTGAATAAATTCCACTGCTATTTTTTTGTCAAAACCTATTTCAATTCTTATAGGTTTCAATATATTCATCGCAAGTGCCAGTATCACCATGGAAATTAAATTAGCAAGGGCTATGCTCCAGTATTTTAAACCCATTATAGCGAGAATTATGGATAGTACTGAATTTAAGATACTGGACAATACTTTGGCTAAAGACATTTTTTTATAATTTAATTCTCGCCTTAATAAGGAATTGGGAAGGAAAATAAAGATGTTAATTACGAAATTTAGCGAAAGCATCCGGATAACGTTGATAACATCCGGGTTTTCAAAAAAAACGTGTGCTAAGGGTGCAATTATAAATGCTACTACACAAAGAAATAATCCAATCACGGCCTTAATAGTAAAAGCGGTTTGCACTGATTTTTCATCAAGCTGTTCTTTCTGAATAACTGCACTATTTATTCCTAGATCTTCGAATTGAGAAAGTAATTGTATGAAGATTAATGAGAATCCAATGATGCCATAGTCGGTTGGTGAAAGCCTGCGGGAAAGCACGATGCTTGCAAGAAACTGGCAAAGCATGGATATAAATCTAAACATGGCATTGTAGCCAATGCTAGAGATAGTTTTGTTTTTTATGTTATCCATTTATTCTCTATTTATTCGTTGTCAATGTCTATCTTGTAATCAGGGACCGAGGATAAGGATTTTCTAAGAAAGTAGGGGCTTCATCGTCTGCAGCGTATGACTTACCATTTTTTATTGCTTAGTTCATCGTAACGCGAAAAGGCCTTCGCGCCCATCCGCCAACCGGCCAGAATTAAGCCAGCTTTCATCAGCCGTTGTATGTAAAATGGGTCCAGGGTAAAAGCTGTCCAAGCGGCTCTACTTGCTTCCATGCGTCGTCCATTATGTGCTAAATAATTCGCTAAATGCGACCATTTAGCTGCTAATCTCTGATTTACAGCGATGGAAGCTCTCGGATGTTTATTTCTGCATCTTGCTTTAATACCGCTAAAAACCTTGATCAAACTGCGAATAGATTCTTCACGGTCAGGTTGGGTTTGATTGACGTGTAAGCGTCTTTTCAGCAATGGTTCGGGGATATAATGAAATGGAGTTATAAGTGAAGCCTGGCTAAACCAATCTTCATCTTCTCCCATGGACAAGCTTTTATCAAATAGACCTACGTTCAGAAACGTGGTCTTCCGACAGAGCAGTGTTCCCAGATGTAGGTAACGCCCTTCAGATACATCTAGGATAGGATCAATGATATAACCGGCTTGATCACAATGTGGCAATTTTACGTTCATGGACTCTTTGAGAAATGCGCTATCCTCTTCCTGGTCAACAAACCATTCTACACCTTCAAAACTTAAAACATCTTCAGTTAGAACCCTATCCATCTGGGCCTTCAGTTTACCATGAGACCAAAGATCATCGCTATCAAGAAACGCAAGAAGTTCACCACGACTTTCTTGAATACCTCGATTTCGTGCAACGCTCACACCCTGGTTATTTTGATAAATATATCGGATGGTCTTCCTATATGGGATTAGAGCATCTCGTGTGTCGTCTACAGAGCCATCATCGACTACAATGATTTCCATATCCTTGACATCCTGCATGAGAACGCTTTTCACCGCGTCAACAATAAAATCCCGGCGGTTAAATGTCGGGATAATCACACTAACTTGCTTGTTTCTTACCATATGACTAACTCCGCCTTACACTCCGTGCCTTCATAAAGGAAAGTGTCTAATTATCGACACCCGCGGAATCCCCATTAAGTGAGACAAACTAATGCTAACTTTGACTAATACGATCTCTTTTTCTCCCTCTCACTATCTGCCTACTGGCAAACAAAACTTTAAAAATTCCTAAAGGCATACTTAATTTCTTGAAAAAATGACTCTCTACAACGTATTGGGAAAAAATACATGTAAAACCAGTTAATTTAAACCATTCCGTGAGATCTTTTTTATCAACTGTTTGCAGAAGATGTTTGGAATAAGTCCATTTTTTGAAAATGGGATAATGATCCTTTAAGAACTTTATATATTTAAAGTTTGGAATACTTATCAACAACTCACCATCATCCGCCAACAACCTGATAGTTTTTGATAATATATCGACTGGATCTTTTAAATGCTGCAATACATCTGAAAAGACAATGCAATCAAATGAAGTTCCATATAAAGCTTGAAATGCCTGATCAAAATTAGCTTCCATTACGGCTACTCCCTTAGATGCCGCAAGTGCTCCTACGATAGGGTCAAGAGGGATAGACGTGACTTTATAACCATTTCTAATTAAAATGCCTTCAGTAACCGCATTACCGCACCCAACAGTTAGAATTCTTTTTGCATCTTGAGACACCAAAGATATTAAATCCTTGTCAGGGCCATCAAAATAGGCCTTATCCCAAATTATAGTGTTGATGTTTTTAGTTGTAATAAAAAGCTCTTGGCCAACGTTACAGGCATAATCTGAAGAAAGCATAAAAGTAATTTGCTTATCGAAATCATTTTCATTAATTCCAAGCTTTCCTACATATTTATTAGGTAAGTGATGGACTAGTAGGTCTGATATATGGGAAATGCAAATCATCTTATTGAATCCACACTGGATATACGGATCCGTTGCAGCTGAACAGAGTAAATCGTACCGACCTTGATGAGGTTCGACAAGATATCCCCCAGAGCTCAAAGCTGTTCGCAATTGTTCACGAGTTAAAACATAACAAGCCGAATGGGCATTCGAGAACTCTGCAAAAGTGAATTGTTCTATCTTCTTCACTGACTTTGGCAGCCAATGATAAGGACCGACAAAATCCGGATAAAACTTTTTGTCGTTTAAATCCAATTCATATCTAAGAAAACCGCATATGTCATTTTTGGGCAGCATCTTTGTGAGATGGAGAAAAGTTTCAATATTTTTCCAAGTCACCAAAACATCATCTTCGCTATAGATAAAAAGATCATAGTCTTCGATCCTCTCAGAAAATATTTTTTTATGTCCAAAAGGAAGCGACCATGGATCTTTTGTTGGAAGTCCCACAGCGACTTCAACATTTGGTCCCAATTCTTTAGGAACGTTTGATAATACTGTTATATGAGTATTACACGGCATAGCTTGGTACTCTTGTATCAACCGTTTAAGGTACTCAATGTTTTTGAAGCCATAATTCGCTATGGCTACCAAAACACGAATGTTAAAAAACATACCCATGTTTAACTTTTCCCAAGTGCTTTTTGTTGAAATAATTATAGTAATCGGTATTTGAACAGCGGAATTGGAAACCTAAATCTGAGAATATGAATGAACCTGTCTAAAATTTTCGATGGGTAAATGGCAGATTCAAACAATCAGGTTTTTTTTGAACAATAATGGCATGAATCGGCAAATTAAATACAGAATGCACGCATGTCACTTATCATTTATTGAATTCGTAGATTAACTGGCGGCATTGGTCTGATACTCTGATACGCACCAATATCCCAAGCACCGGAAACAGAACGGGCATTACCATTAATGTCTGTGTTGAGTGCTGCAATGCCGAGGCTGGTAAGATTTACTCCTGCTCCGATTACAGGGGAACCACTTTGAGGTATCCCAGAACTATTAAGCCCTGCACTTACGCCTTCTTCAGAATGAGCTTCGCTTCCCGATGCTACTCCTTGGATGCCAATTTGCCATTTGGCAAATTGAGTGACAAGATTTCCGCTTCCACTACCAACAGTCAAAAATGAAAAAATTTGATTTCCTGAAGCTATCGAGTTTGCATAATAGTTATAATCCATCGCTGAAATTGTTGCGCTTGATGCTATGGAAGTGTTGATAAATTCCTGACAACTGCTTTCAACATTATTTCTAAAATCAATATTACTTCCTCCAATCTGAAATCCTGAACCAAGGTTACCGCAAATAACCGTATTGTTCCAAACATATAGCGGTCCTGCTGCAGTTGTTGGCCCAACTAATAAATTGATTCCATTTGACCAAGGATAACTGATATTGGTATTGATAAAAACATTATTAAAAATGTAAGTATGTTCTAACACTCCGCCATTGTAATCAAAAAAAAGTGGAGAAGTATTGTTTGAGCCCCAATTCCCGCCAAATTGATTATTGTAGGCCCATGCTTGATCGCAAGTCTGTCCGGTATTGATATTCATTATCCATCCGTCATGATGATAGGCATTTGCAGTAGTGTCCCAATTTGCTGGATCGTGAATGTTATTATTATAAAAATAAAATCCGCTTGATCCTGATGCATTGCAAGTGGTAAATAAAAAATGATCCATATTATACATATTCATGTTGTAAACTTGCATGGACATGGTACCGGAACTTGCTACACTAAATAAAATCCCATCTTGATTGTCATGAAATGTACTATCATGAATAGATATATTAGCCCCTTGTGGATTTGCATAAATACAGGCCGAAGTATCTGAACCTAAGGCCGTGTCTGTAACAGAATTATGAATGTAAAGATTTGAGCACCCAAGATTTTTAATTTCTACATCATGAGAACTATTTAAATTAATTGCTTGAATGGACACTTGAGAAGATAATCCAGAACCATTGCCTGTCGCCTGTATATTAGCAGTGGCCCCACCTATGTTTGCGATACCGCCATTTATGAGGATATAATTATGGCCATTTAGCGAAATAGGCCCTGAGGAATTCCATGCAGTCCCCGTATTGCTCATTATTGCCCCTGATTCAAATAACAGAGTAATCACGCTTCCACTTGATCCGGAATTTTGAAAATTTAATGAGCTTGTTATAGTTCCGCACAAATGTACTGTATCTCCTGGGCCTATCTTCCCTGATGTCTTTGGATTTGTCCAGTTCCCTGACGTGTTAAAAAACGTTACAGCATAGGCATCACTGCAATCTGCCCCTGTATTTCCGCCTTGATAAGTTTGGGCAATATAAAAATCTTCCGCCAGCACAAAAGAAGTGTTAAATAAAATCATGCATATTATAAATATTATTTTTTTCATTTTATATCTCCTTTAACTCATCCCATTTTTCTCTTCTGATGTTTGGTTAATTTATCGTTAATTATAGATTGGCATCAAAAAAATATAACATGTATTAGACTCATTTTATGTGATTCCAAGTACAAATCCTTGATAGCATTGGGCATATGATGCTATCCTATCTTAAAAAAATCTCAATCCTTCCTTGCTGAGATCATTATCTGTGGTGCTAAAAATTCACTAAAAACACCAAAAGTAACTTTATTTGCAATCATTTTCTTTCCGCTTATTGACATATGGAGCCAGGTAACTCTATAATTTGCTTCATCTAGCATCTTAATAAATGACCTTTTAGTAAAAAAACGGAGATGGGTGGCATCAAGTATACCAGCATCAGCATACTCCCATTTGCCTCCCATCAGCAAATCTGTAATTATCTGCCAATATCGAATATTCGGGATACAACATATCAATGCGCCACCTTTTTTTAGCATACTATTTATTTTGTTAAGCATAGCCCATGGATCTATCAGATGCTCTAAAATATCTCCGCAGATAACATAATCAAAGTGTTCTACATAAGGCAGATTCAGAGACTCGATATTTCCGCGATGCACCTTATTGTAATTTTTATCGGCCTCTTCAGCAGCTGGTTCGTAGATTTCTACTCCCACCATTTCGATAGCTTTATTCATTTCACGTAGTACTCGTCCTAACCGCCCTGCTCCGCACCCTATATCTAGTACGACATTCGGACCTTCTGGAATCAACGGTAAAAATTCTTTTTTTAACATGTTATAATAACTGGACCTACTATCTATGAAAAATTTATTTTCCATCGTTCATCGACACCTTTGTCTGTCTGAGCTGCTTGTTGGACTTTGCTCTATACACAATGTTATATAAATAGATCTCATGCCTTGTATGTTTTGGCTTCGTTTTAGGCTATTTCTAGAATATTAGTTAAGAACCCCACATTAATCAGACTCTCCGACAATTCAGATTTTGACAATTTGACTAATATAAATTCAAATAGATGCGATGCTAAGAAATCAAAATAAACGTAATTATCAGACCACTTGTAAGATGCGAGGCATATTTAGTACAGCGAAAAAATACCTTCCAGACCACGGCTTTGCCGATGGCCTCCGAGCATCAGGGTGGCTCCAGCCCCCCCCCAAAACCCGCCATTCATCCCCGTATCAAGACATGCGGATGAAGGTCATATTTTCGTTACGATTTAGATGCTATTACTTCGCTATATACTTGCAGCAGTTTTACTCCTGCAGCGTTCCACGTAACTTCCGGTGCTGTGTTCAATCCTCTAACGCGAAGTTTATCTAAAAGCATACGATCTCGATAGAGCATTGTTATGTGATCAGTAAGCGCATCAATATCCCCGACATGATGTACCAGCGCATTTTCCATATGTTTGCACACGTCTGTACATGCATCCGAAACGAGTGGAACACATCCGCTGCCCATAGCTTCGGTACATACCAGACCAAATCCTTCCTCAATGCTCGGAAGAACAAGAATATCGCTCTTTCGCATTAGTTCCGGTACGTCATTGCGATGCCCTAAAACCTTGACGCTCGAGTGTGCAAGCATGGGAGCGAGCTTTTCTGCGTAAGCTGGCAAAAATTCGCCCGCAATAAAAAAACTGCCATCCTGAGAGGCTGGTGATCGAAGCCAAGCTTCCAAAGCATAATGCAAACCCTTTCTTACTGCGCAGACACCAACAAACAACATTGTCAGTCCATGCTTGGTATCCCTCGGCTTGCTATCGAAATAAAACCGTTTTTCATCGAATCCATAAATATGACGCACAAGCTTCTCCCTCTCAAACCCCTGGTCAAGAAAAGTTCGAACGACAAAATCAGACGGACAAAGAAGCCGATACGCTAAATTATATTCCTCTTCCTCTTTGCGAAGAACATCTTCGTTATACGCATGTTCATGATTAGGAGGCAGCGTCACACCAAGACGGTCACATTCTTTTTGCACAACTTCATATGCGAAACGGGTATGTGCATTAGGTCTTTCTAAAACTGTAGGAATTCCCAGTCTTGCTGCAGTCTTAAGAGTTTGCAGCGCACCCAGCGACCAAGTATGGATAATATCTATCTTATCAGCGAGTTTTTCTACTCTTCGCGAAACAATATAGTCATGCAGAGCGCACGCGCGCATAGTGCCAAGTAATTTGTACGAGATACGCACCTTTCCCCAGGCAAGAGTCGGGCGAACTTGCACATTTGAAGGCAGCTGTTTATGAAGGACGCCAGGGAAAACCAATATGTCCGCTCCAGCGGCTGCGAGTCCATTTACCTGCTGAAAGGCTGTGTAGCAGATTCTCTCAGCGCCTATTTTATGCGGGAAGCTGTATAATACTCTAATCTTTTTATGGCCTTCATTCATTGCTTTTTATTAATCAGTCATTCTCGAACTATAGATCCTACATTCCGCTAGTACGAGGTATGCAATTCTGAATTAATATGCACTATGTTTCAATGAGTTACTTCCTGAATCTTGCATGATGCTTATGAATAAAAGATAAAACCATACGGGTTACACTGATATAATGCGGTTATCTCGCGAACAACCCATTGTGACAGGAGGTAACCCATATGGTTAAGCGACAAAAGAAGGATAACGTAAAAAGGGCCGTAAATCAAGGTCAGAATCAAGGCCAGGAGAAGGCGGCTAAAATCAGCCCCTATACGAGCTATGAGTATTGCAGCGAACGTCTCAGCCCATTCGGCGGGCTTCTGGCGCTCACGAAGTTTCTAGATGCAGTGAAGTTCCAGGAGCTCTTCGAGGGTTTCTATCAGCCGCCCGGACGCACACCGGCACAAGGGCACTATCAAACGGTATGCGGGATATTGGTCTTGCTCTTCATCGGATTTTCACGGCTGTGGCATATTCTGTATATTCGTACCGATCCCCTGGTCTGCGCGATGTTCGGAGTCGAGCAGCTTCCGCATGCCACGACCTATTGGCGCTACGTGAAATCACTCGGCCTTAATCAGGGGAAATCGTTGCTTCTGGTCATGGCGGCACTCCGTGAGCGAGTGTGGCAGTTGTGCGAACTTAAATACTCCACGATCCACGTAAACATGGATACTACGGTCGAAACCATCTTCGGCGATCAGGAGGGCGGCCGCAAAGGACACAACACGAAGTATCGGGGCAAAAAGGCATACCGGCCCGTGCTCTGTCTGATCGAGGAAACCCGGGAATATCTGGCTGGAAAGCTCCGAAGGGGCGCGACCATGTCTGGAAAAGAGATTGCGGAGGTGATCCGGAGTCTCAAAAAATATATTCCCGCCTGCGTCAAGAAGGTTATTCTTCGGGGTGACGGCGAGTTCATCAGTTGGGACTCGGTAAAGGCCGCTGCGGATGAAGGGTATCTGTACATCTTCGGCAACAAGGGTTGCAAGCCGCCCTTTGATTCCAAAACGTGGTACAAGGCGCGCCAGAATGATAGCGAAGAATACAACGACTGCTGGTACAAACCTATGGGGTGGCCGGAAGCGTGCCGTTTTGTTTCCATGCGCATTCCAGGGAAGAAATCGGACAAGGCTGACACCCAGATAGAGCTTTTGCAAGACGGCGGCTACGTGCACCGGGAATTCGTCACTAACTATCCGGGCAAACCTCATCAGGCAATCGATGAGTATGATAAGCGCGCGGACTGTGAGAACCAGATCGGTGAGGTGAAGCGGGAAGGATTGTCGGCCATTCCCTCTCAACGGTTCCTGAGCAACTACGCTTATTTTCAGATCGTTCTCCTCGCGTACAATCTTTGGCGGTCATTCAAGATGGTCGCGGAGCATGGTGAAGCGAAACAGAGAAACGAGGACGAGAAGCAGTCGGCTCTCGGTTTATGCGGCATTCAGGACAACACGATTCGCATCGCACGCTTGAAACTGCTTATGATCGCGGCGAAGCTGGTATGCACTGGCAATACAACCAAGGTGAAATACTCCGAACACGACAGCCGGGCTGACGGTCTTTTCCAATACATGGCGCATCTTGACCAGATTCGCAGACGGGATCGACCGTGGCTTGACGGCAGTCTCTGGCAGTGTCGGCATATGGAAGGTTTGAAGCTCAAGACCGTATCACGCTCTCCTTGATAGACTTGTGCAAGAAATTTCTTGCACGTTAAAGTGTGAGAAACATGAGTTTGAGTCTTCTCAGCTTTATGTGATGAAAAAATGTTGTTGATAAGGCAAAATGATGGCTATCGTGGGCCCGTGGAGAGTGCGGAAGTCAAAAGCACGCCGACGAGTCGGGAGAACTACGTTTTCGTGCAAGATTAAGGTACTTATTCCTTACGGATCGTCCAATTACTCATATTTAACGTTTTTTAATTTTAGCACTGATTTTAGCAACTTTATTTCCTCACCATTTAGTTTGGCAAGATCACTAATAGCTTTTTTATGTTCCCTGTAATTTTCGGACAGTTTTCGCACCATCACGCGATCTGCAACTCGAACTACCTGATTTTTCAATTTCCCGTTCTCCAGGCGAGAAAGTCTTGTGACTGGATGAATAGGCTTCTTGGCACAATGACATCCCTCGTGACCACATCGAACCAGCGAATCTCTTAGGCTTCCCACAATAAGCTTGGCATCACTCAGCAGGATTTTGATGAGACGGTTACGTTCTTTTTCCGCTGCGTATATTGTAACTCTACTTTTATTTATTATTTTAATTGACATAGCTAATGTTAATATATATAATAAATTAACATAAGCTACAGGCTATTGTCAATATGATAATTCAGCAAGGGTTAAGAAAAGATGTTACTCATAAAAAGTCTCTGATAGGGGCTCACCCGATCATTCAGTTTTTTATGGATAAGCTGAAAATGGATGAGATTATCGGATCATATGTCAAACAAGACAAGCGGATGAAGTTGAGTGTGGAAAAGACTATCTGCGTCATGATTCACAATTGTTTGACATCACCGCTGCCAATGTACGAGCTTGAGGAATGGATCAGACCATTGGATGAGGGGACAATTGGTTTACAATCAGGTGAAACTTTCTTGATAAACGACGATCGCGCCGGCAAGGCGCTTGACAGCCTTTATTCCGGTCGGCACAAAGATATATTCTTTCATCTGGCGCTCAGGGCAATTAAACTGTTTGATCTCGATTGCCGTCAGATCCATCAAGATACGACAACTATCACCTTTTCGGGCAAGTATGCCGGATGGTCCGCCCAACAACTGATGACCCATGGCGTGAACAAGGACCATCGGCCCGATCTGAAGCAGCTGGTATTGGGTATGTCGGTTACTTCCGATGGCGCTGTGCCTCTCGTCCATGAGATTTATGACGGCAATCAGACCGACGATCGCCTTCATCCAGCAAACCATGCCCGGTTGCGAAATCTGCTTAAGCGGTCTGATTTTATTTACGTGGCCGATTGCAAGCTGGCCACCGAGGACAACCTGCGCAAGATTACCGCGTGCGAGGGGCTCTTTGTCAGTGTTATGCCGAGATCTTGGAAAGAGGACAAGGCGTTTCGTGAGCGTGTGCGCAAGGGCGGGGTTGAGTGGGCACACCTATTAACCAGGCCGAATAATCGAAAGCCCGAGTCAACACGTGATCACTATTATTTGGCTGCAGGGCAGTACCACACGTCAAAAGGATATCGTTTACTGTGGATTCGCAGCACGCAAAAGGCGGCGCAAGACGCGGAGACAAGGCAAAGGAATATTGATAAAACAGTTACGATGCTCAGGGAGGTACAAACACGTCTCAACAAATATACTCTTAAGACCCACAAAAATATCGAGGAAAGAATAACGGCAATTCTCAAACAGCATAAGTGCTCCGATTTAATCGTGTATGAGATTCACCGGGAAATCCAAAATATAATCCACCATAGAAAAGCGGGGCGACCAGGTACCTCCGATGTCGGATCATCCATTGAACAGGAATATTTCACCCTCTCTTTTCAATTGAACAATGATCGCATACGAGAAGAATCATTGACTGATGGAGTATTTCCCTTGATCACGAACTTGAAGGAGCATACTCCAAAAGAAATTCTTGAGATCTACAAGTATCAGCCATTTTTGGAAAAACGACATTCGCAATTGAAAACCTACCAGGAAATTGCACCGGCATTTCTCAAAAAGTCTGAACGAGTGATTGCATATCTCCATATGAATGTCATGGCTCTTATGGTTGCCACTCTTCTTGAGCGTCATTTAAGACTTGCGATGAAACGTAGTGCCATTGTTTCTCTCCCACTTTATCCGGAAGGGAAACCTTGCAAATATCCTACGACTTTTGATATCGTGAGGCTGTTTAAGAGCGTCGAGAGATATGAAGTTGTGCAAGGTGAATATGTGCACTTATTTCCTGCTGAATTAAACAGCACGCAAAATAAAGTGCTCAAACTATTGGGGGTGCCTACTTCGGTGTACCTGTAAAACATGTTTGAAATTGGGAAGGAAAATAATTCAAAAACTACAGTCAGCAACCAGCGGAATGTAGGATAGATAGTAGCTTTTTTTGCGAAATTAAGCATCGATCCGAGGAAAAATCAAGTATCTCTCTGCGCGTCAAAACTGTCAAGATGCTTCATAGAGGAAGGCACTATTTCGATTAAAGATCCTGCCTCTTCTTCCAAATAAATTGCCGATAGGGAAGGGCTCAGTTCCAAGAGCGTCGCGCTCATAGCTATTAGCAAGTACCAAAAAATAATGATTTGATCGAAGTAACTGACTGAAAAGAAAGATGCAACATGGGCGAGCAGTGTACATCCCAGAGACCAGATCATAAATTGTTCGGAACGTGACAAAGCTTCTTCGTTACGTGCAGTCTCGCCTGTAATCTTGAAGCACTTGACGACCAGCCAAATGAACAAACACATGGAAATGAGGCCCCCATTGACCCCTTCACTGATAAACTGGTTTGTTATGTCTGAACTATTAGGGTCAATAGCAAGACCAGTAGCCATCCAGTTGGCAGTATAGGTCGTGCCCATTAACCACCACTCGTTGAAATGCCGAATGGCTGCATCGATGAGCGCTGCACGGTGCCACCCGCCTCCACCTATTAAGTCGCCTATGCGTGCTATTAAGAACCATACCGGCGCCTTCATAACAATGTGCAGTGCAACCAACAACAACACAAGTCCCCATCGGAAGAACCTCATCCTGTCCCGAAAAGTCCAGAAGAGGAATCCTACCACTGCAATAAGATAAGCTAGTAAAGGTCCGCTTGATGCTGATGCCATGACAATGATTGTGGCTGCCACGATTGCACCTGCTGCCAAACGGCGGTACTGAGTACTGTACGCCCATAATCCCACAAAAAGAGGCATTGCGGTAGCTCCGAATGTTCCTGACAGGATGGGATGTCTGAATGGTCCTTGACACCGAAGCCGTCCATCACGAATACCTGTTAATTCTGGAACACCACCAAAGACAGAGAAAAAATTCCTTCCAGTCTTCATTTCCACTATAAAAAAAACTGCAAGCGGGATGATAATGAGGCTAAGCAATTTTACAGCCTGGATAATATCATCAAGATTCCATACCAATGCCCGAATCAGAAAGTAAATCCCAATAGTGTTATAAGATGTACCAAGACGATCGATAAGAGCCTCGGAAGACCATCCTCTGAGGATGATATACAGAAGTGAGCTCGTTACAACCCAAGTTATCAGTATCTTGTCAATCGTATTTAGCCTAATCCCAGTAATTTCGCGTCTCAGAATTATCCTGACCCACCCAAAAAATATCAATATCCTGAATATGGTAAAGTGTAGCGGCCCTACCATTAATACTTGCCCAAGCGTCACATAGCAACCGCTTATCATCAACGGCAATAATGCGTATCGTCGTGGTAGTATCAGCAAGAGCACCCCGAGACAAACTGCGAGGGCAAGGCTGATTGGTGTTATGGTTGGTTCGTACTGTTCCATCAGTTCATCAGTCCGTTATTGTATTTTATTATCCATCAATTCAGATTCATGGTAATCAACAAAGCATCGATGCCATAGCTCCAGGACTACCAGTAAAAAGATTTCTTTTGAGTAGATGGAATTTCGACAATTTGCATCAAGCATTCGGGAGACGGTTCCTCTTTGGAAGTACCCCCTGCTCACGGTTTTCTCATCAAGTAGTACATTGTGAATGTATTCGTTCAATTCGTTCGACATCCAACGAGCATAGGGCACAGGAAAACCCGTTTTTTTTCGGTTCAGGATCTCATCAGGGACCCGTCCTTCGAATGCCTTCTTCAATATATACTTTGTCGTAAATTTTTTAAGTTTGAAATCAGATGGAAGTGATGCTGCATACTCCAAGACCACATGATCCAGGAGAGGCACTCGAAGCTCTACCGAATTCGCCATAGTGATCTTATCAGCCTTCAACAGCAGATCATCCACCAACCAAGTTTTAGTATCGATATAAAGCATTTTGTCCAACAACTCTTGATCGTTGATATTCCGTAACAAAAGGTCTCGAAAACTATGCGCTTTTCCCCTCCCCATGACGTCATGAAACTCAGGCGTGAAAAATTGTTCTGCACTCTTATTCATGAAAGCTAGCGGGTTCGACGATCTGCTGTAATAATAATTGTCGAAATTCATCCCAATGAGATGGCCATACTTGTTGAATCGCCTCAACGGTTTGTTATTGGTAAGCAGAGAAACAGCTTGTCCAAATATCGGGCTCAGAGGTCCAGCCAGCTTCTTGAGCCGTTCCAACCAAACAAGATTTCGATAGTCTGGATAGCCGGCAAAAGCCTCATCCCCTCCTTCTCCTGACAAAAGAACCTTGACATGTTTTTTTGCGAGCTGGGATACGTAATAAAGTGCAATAGCGGGCGGTTCGCATACTGGCTCTTCCATGTACCATACGTAACGGGGAAGGAACTCTGCGAACTCGCTGGCATTAATGGTCATGTCATAGTGTCGGGTACCGAATTTTTTTGCTGCTATCTCCGCATATTTCCTCTCATCGACAAATTGCTCGTTTTCGAAACCGATCGTAAACGTACTTATGTCCTTGTCCGTTTCCTCTACTGCAAAGCTTAGCAGTGCTGTAGAATCAACCCCGCCACTCAGGAGAACGCCGACAGGCACGTCACTGATCATGTGGTCACGAACTGATTTCCGTATTACCTCTACGAGTTCGTGCTTAGCATCGTTCAGTGTCAGCTGATTTCTTTTTTTTGAGAATAAAAGATCCCAGTATTCCTTATCGATACATTTGCCATTTTTGACCAGGAGATAATGGCCAGGAAGCAGTTTCTTGATCCCCCGAAGGAGTGTCGTATCGCCTGGGATATAGTAATAGCTGAGAAGAAGATTGATCCCTTCATAGTCGACCGTTCTCGGAACACTTGTATCAGCGAGAATCGCCTTTATTTCAGACCCGAATGTTATGCTTTCGTCCGTAAGATAATAATAAACAGGCTTGATGCCTACCCTGTCCCGGGCAAGAAGCAAGGCCTCTTTAGTCTCGTCCCAGAGCGCTATGGCGAACATGCCTTGCAGCTTGGTTACGAAGCCTTCTCCGAGCTCTTCATATAGATGGACGATCACTTCCGTGTCTGTACGGGTCTTGAAGGTATGCCCCTTCTCTATGAGTTCCTTTCGTAGCTCCTGGTAATTATAGATCTCTCCATTGAATACGACCCAGATATTCTCTCGTTCGTTCGAGAGTGGCTGTTTGCCGGTCTGCAGGTCAATGATGGACAACCGTCTGTGTCCCAATCCAGTTTTCCGTGATATATAGATGCCTTGGTCATCGGGCCCTCTGTGACTCATTACTGAGCTCATTCTTTCAATAAGCGCAGGATCGACCTTTCGGTCCCCCTTTAAATATGTCTTACCGCAGATGCCGCACATAAAAAGCTAACCGCATTTCATTTTGGCTGATAAGATTTTGTCTTATATCAATGATCATGATGACAAGTTCGTGTTCCCAAGAGACCATTGTACAATTTTAGTCCATTTGTTAAATGAATCCTTGCAGCGAGCATAACGACCAGCCAGTATACAAGGAATGAATACCAGTAATATTATGAAAAGTCTAATAACTCCTGCAAGGAACATCGATCCGCGATACAGGGTTGAGTAAAGCTTACCCCGTGTTTTCGCTAAAAACTTTGAAATGGACTCTCTCATCTGAACATTGGCAAATGAACTCTCTTTTCGAAACTGAGAGCTTCCTCCACCATGATGGATAATTGAAACCGCGCCTGTATAGTAATTGCTATATCCGGCACGCTGTACCTTATAGCAAAGATCGATATCCTCGGTGTACATGAAATATTCAGAACTGAAACCGCCCACTTTTTCAAAGACCGTTTTCCTGATCATCATGCATGCACCTGAAATTACCTGGACCGTAGCCGGTTCTTTGTTATCCATGAACAGCGGCGCAATCCCCCATAGGGAAAGTCTTGGGAATAGTCGATGAAGAACTCTTGCATCAAGCAATTGATTGACTATAGTCGGGAAGGGCTGTATACAACTAGTCTGGGTTGTCATGTCCGAGTTCAGCAGTTTGCATCCAAGAACACCGGTTCGAGGTAGATTCTTGATAACTGTTAACATTCCCGAAACTGCACTATTTACAGCCTCGGTATCGGGATTCAGGAACAGCAGATAATCCCCTTTCGCCCTCTCAGCTCCGAAATTATTTCCTTGTGCGAACCCCCTGTTCTCTTTACTCTGAAAAAAACGCACAGCGGGAAAGTCTTTTGCAATCATTTTCTCGCACGAATCATAGGATCCATTATCAACAACAATGATCTCATGTTCAACACCGGTAGTATTTGCATTTAAGCTGCTTAGACATTTTTTTACATAGTCGGCTGAATTCCAGTTGACGATTATTATGGACAGATCCATGCCTACTTCCAGATGCTTTCCTTCAGAAGGATTCTGTTCATCTGTTGTCTTCTAAGATAATTGATAAGTGCACGATCACCGACTTGCGGTATACGCTTGAAATATCCTGATATGAAGCCATAAAAAAGACCTAGGCCACTGATGATGACCGGTTTCCTAAACGTCCTTCGTAAACATTTGAGTAGCATGAATACAGGATGATATCCCGAAATATAATTAGCTCTTCCGTTTTTTACCCATCCGCCCCAGCGGCCATCGGCTGAACCTGTATACCTGTGGTGAACGAGTCTAAGATCGGCAAAACAGTGGGTTTTCCAGCCAAGCATATTTGCTTTGACTTCGTCCAGTGTATCCCAACCTGGAGCTGCAATTAGACCTCCCAGTGCGTCCCAACATTCTTTTCGGTATATTTTCGTGGCTCCCCTGACGTGAAAAGCCGGGTTTCTTTCCAGGACGAGTTTACCCCTAACATCATTGTAAATATCGCCTCCGCCTATCCCCAGCTTTGGATCATCGGCAAAATGATCAAAGCATTTTTTAAAATAATCGGGACCAAACGAAAGATCTCCATCCAGCTTGACCAGAAAGTCCCAGTCAGACGTCGATAGGTTATTCAATCCATCGTAGAACGCCTCAACGACGCCATTCCCAGACCTCCGGAAACCCCTATTCTTGCGATGGATAATCTTAATCCAAGTATATTTTGAACTATAACCCTCGATTATTGACGCGGTTTTGTCCGTCGATCCGTCGTCGACGATGATCCACTCGGCAGGAATTACCTGTTGAGAAATCATAGATCTAAAGACATTTTCTATGTATTTTTCTTCATCTCTGACCGGCGTTATTACAATATATTTTTTATCCAAACCCATATAGAAGCTGATCTTTATTCTAGAGTAAATTCATCAAGAAGCACACTGTGTCAAACTCTTTCTTTTGCAAAGTCCGAATATATCCCTAACTGTCCTGGTTGTATACTCCGCTGTATGCATCCAGCCATAGCCGACAAAGATTTATAGAATCCGGCAATGCCAGAATGTCTGATGCGTTGACCTGTATTAGCTTTAACTTCTAAATGCGCCCCAGTCAATGGTTAAAATCGTTATCGATAAATAATAAATATAGCCACGAAGCTTCTCTACCTAACCCAACAACGATGAATACACTTTTAACAAAGTGGACGCGGCATTGTCCCAATTAAGTTCTTCGTTCACTTTGGTTTTACCGACTTTCCCGAGCGCATCCCTGAGTTCAGCATCCCGAAGCAGCTTCATTATAGCAAGGGAGAACCCTTCTATATCACCGGGAGGCACAAACAATGCCGACCCGTCAGCAGAACGTCTTGATTCGGGCAAATCAAAGGCAATTATAGGCTTGCCAGCTGCCATATACTCCATAATTTTTATGAATGTGGAATGTCTATTCAACTCGTTGTCCGGAGCCGGTTCCAAACAGATGTCTGCTAAATGATAAAGTTGCATGATTTTCTTTCTGTCGCTTATGAGCCCCTTGAAGTAAACGTATTCCATCATATTTAGCCGTTTTGCAGTTTTTACTGCCGCGCTTAATGAATCGCCGTCACCGACGACATAACACATAAAATCTTTTTCATTTAGGTCATTGACAAGAAAGTGTAAAGCCTGAAGCAATATTTCAATTCCATCTTGCGGATTGATACTGCCGACATAAAGAAGCACTTTTTTTGTCTTTTCTATTTCTTTAATCGGCCTAATTTCCGCAAATTCATCGAGAGATGGATTATTTCTGACGATTACTATTTTCTCCGGCAGAATGTGATGCCGCTCTATTGCAATTTGCCTGTAGGATGTATTCGTTGTAATGATTTTATCCGCTACTTTGCAACTATACTTCTCTGCAATAAGCAATATTTTATAGGAGAGATCTTTCTTCCCCGAAAATCGGGACAGATATAGTTCCGGTGACAAATCATGATGATCATATATGTATTTTATGGAAAATAACTTACCTATAATTGCGATAAAGAAAAGGGTATCAGGGGGATTATGAGTATGAATTACCTTGTACCTGTTTTTTATATGAGTAACCATGAAAATAAACAAGGACATTAAAGAAAACCATATATATTGGAGTGTATAACTAATTTTATGAAAAGCTATTTTATTATAAAAAATTTCGGGGATTCTAAATATTTCTATGCCGTCTATTTTTTCGTAGTACTTTTCCTCTTTTCTTTTTAAGGCTATTACGGAAAGTTTATAATAGTCGCCGAGCGTATAAGCCTCTTTCCTCACACGAATATCGTACGGAAAGTAGTTTTCTACGATCATCAAGACACTATTCCTACTCATACTTTTATCGCTCATTTTCTGTCTGGCTCAAAAAATCTTCTAAAGCAATCGTAATACAAAGTGAGACCATTATAACCGTTGTACTTATGATTGACTATCAAAGGAGCGGCCTATTTCCCGAAATTCATTTTTCTGCGAATTCCCAACAAAGCCCGTGCCGACTTAGCCGCATACTGTGCCGTATGCATCCAGTCGTAGCTGCCTGTCATTTTAGCCATCAGCAAGGCAGGGTCGTCGGACGCGTTTACCGGCAAACGCTTGAGCGTGAACGGATCATCCCTTTGCACTGCGGTGCCAATGATTGTACTAACAGCACATGAGTAGCCGCAGCCCTGTAAGGCGTGACGCAGAAAGGCGACAAAGTCATTATCGTATTCAGGGAACGCATAAGGATAAGAAAAAGACCGCACGGGAATCCCGGTCCTCTCCTCGATGACGTCCTTAGACTGTCGGAGTTCCTGTTCGACGTCGGCATGCGTCATTCCGGCCATATAGCCGTGTGACACGGTATGTGAACCAAAGGTTACACCCTCATTGACAAGTTCGCGAACCTGAGGCCAGGAGAGGAACGGCTTCCCCATGTTTGCTTTACCAACGGCGCCAATAAAGGACGTCGGCAGAAAAACTGTGGCCGTGAAGCCATAACGTTTAAGGATGGGGAATGCATCGATATAAAAATCGAGAAAGCCATCATCAAACGTTAGGACAATCGGTTTGGAAGGCATTCGCTGATGAACTTTGTTTTCCTGCCGCAGAAGCATTATTGCTTCATCAAGTCCTATGACCTGATATCCTCGATCGGCAAGCAAGGCCATGTGCTGACTGAAGACCTCGGGGGTAGTTACTAGTCGGTAATAAGGATGGGAACCATGCTCTTCTTCCCGTGAAATGCTGTGATACATCAGGATCGGAATACGTATTCCTGTGTTTTTGGTCAATCCTGCAAGAGGACCGAAGAGCGCTAAGGTTATGAATCGGTCAAGACGGATCATGCTGGCGTTCCCTTGACGAGCCGATCTACCAGATCCAGATAGTCCTGCCGTTTGATGTCCCAGCTCTGCTGGGCCACATATGTAAGCGCCTTTGCTGCCAAGTCCTTCCGCAAGCAAGGGTCTCGGATCAGATTGATCATAGCAGTGGCGAGACTCTTCTCGTCGCCTGCCTGGAAGAATTTAATGATGGAGTCATTAAAGTAATAACGATCGATCCGGGTATTTGCCGCAATGACGGGAACGCCCAGTGCCATGAATTCGAAGATCTTGGTACTGAAGGCTTCACCGCCGAAAGCATCGTCTCGTTTTGGGACAATGCCGATGTCGGCATTCGCCATGATTCCAGCTATTTCCCTGATCGGCCTTCCGTCCATGAGTTTTACCCTATTTTGCAGTTTCCTTTCCTCAACAATCCGGACAAGTTGCTGCTTGGTACCGCCATCCCCGTATACATGGAACTCGGCCTCTGGCACATCGTCCTTAATGAGATCGAAGGCTTTTACAGCGATATCTAAGCCCTGGTGCCAATTGAGCGTACCGGGGTATATCATGATGATGCGTCCATCATCATTTCTGGTGCGCAGGGACGTATTAAAAAGACTGCTATCAGGATAGTTCAGGTAAGTGGAACACTTGGCTGGTGCCACAGCGCGTTCGATCAGCACCTTCTCCCAAAGATGATTGGCAATGATCACATGGTCGGAAAAGGCCGCGGACCACCGCTCCACTAACTTGAGAATTTTAAAGGACAGGGCATGTTTGCTAACTTCAAATTTACTTGCATAGAATTCAGGAACAAGATCATGAATATCGAGAATCACCTTGGCCCCCAGAAGTTTGGGAAAGAGGGCGGCAAATACCTCGAAATCCGGCACGGAGTGAACATGGATCAAATCATAATGTTGCCTAGTGTGCTCTTTTGTCAACAGCCACGATGAGCGGGCGAGAAATTTGAGCATTCTGCCGAGATATGATAATTTCCCCCGTTCGTTGTGCTCGCGTCTCTGGATGTGATGGACCCGCACCCCCTTAATGACATCGATTGGTGCATCATCGTTCTGCCTGAGTGATAGAACGTCTACATGATCTCCCCGTGCAGCCAGTGTCTCAGCGTAACGCATCACGCGGTTATCGCTCTCATAAAATGTATATGCAAGCATACATACTCTCATAAGGAATTTTTCTTTCGATTCTTCATCGCATCATGGGTCTGGCCTGAAATGACAGCTGCACTCAATAGGTCTCAAGCAAGATCACGTTGTTTGCGAGGGTGATGTCAACGATCACGATCGTACGGCTTCTTCCTCGACCACCAATGTGTGTCCGGCTTGATATTTTTCGAAGTTGCATTTTCCCCATATCCATTTCTTGACTCCGAACAGCTTGATATAATGAATGTCCGCCAGAAACCTGAAGCCAACCTTCCTTGCCAGATCAATCGACGCCGTGTTGTGCACGAGCGTTGCCTCGTATAATTTTCTTATCCCTCGTTTCTTTAATTCTTCAAAAACGTGATGTGTCATGAATGTTCCAAGCCCTTTTCTTCTGTAAGCACGCCGAACCGTGATCTGCTCGGACCAGGCAACGCCTTTTCGCAGCATTATCGTCTTGCTGATTAGCGGGACATAAACTTCTTTAAAGGCCACCAGGTTAAAACCGGCCACGATCTTGCCCTTCATGGCGGCCATGCATAGCGCATTCCCTGCAGCGAGTCTCGGAGTCAATTCGTCCTGAAGCCATTCTTCCATATCAACTATTTGTACTATCATGTCATCATCATTCTTATCCACACACTTAAATGTAAAGTGATCGTCATATATGTTCATCGGTTTATATTGATCAATATTTATTCGGTATATTCGGTAAACCCTGTTTTCGTACATTGGCCTCAATAAATACAATGTCCCTTTTTTGAGAGTCAACCAAATACCATAATCATTTAAATTCCTGACTATTTTCTTTCGATATATTTTAAAAATTCGAGGCATAGGTTGTTTTTTTTGGCAACCATGAAGCGCATCAGATGCCGAATATTTCCTTTTTTCGCGTGTTCATCACATTACCGCTCTATCTGCATTATATTTGTCGAGAATAGAACAGCTTGATGACTCATGAGGCGTACCGTCACTTTTTTGTGCCCAGGTAGTGGCATTTACCGGTCCGCAAGACTTCAAAGCCGTTTGAGGTAAACCAGGACATGATCTCCTCTATCGAGTGCTGGCTCGTCCAACGGGTAGAGAGCACATCAAAAATACCGAGTTTGTAATCCCCCAGATACCGGTTGAATGTTTTCGGTTCGAATTTTCCGTCTCTTAGCGTTTCTAACATCGCCCGCGGCGCGCTTAAAAGTCCTGCTATAGCCAAGCGCAGCGACTCGTGATATCGCCAAGCCCCTGGCAAAAGCTTTCTCAATCGCAGACTCTGCTTCTCGCCTTTTTCATACACAGTAATATATAGTCGTCCTTTTTGTGCTACCTGTTCCGAGATGCAGTCGAACGCTTTCTTGGGCCAGGGCGTCATCTGGATAACTCCCTTGCAGATAACAAGATCGAACTGACCAGGCATGATGGGGATATTGAACAAATCACCGCAAATGATCGTTCCGGGGCGAAAGGACGATGATGATAACGGCATGACGGCGTCGATGCCGTATGCAGTGGCGCTGTACTTTTGGATTTCATGGAGCAATCTTCCATGGCCAAAGCCTATTTCCAGGACCTTCATATTTTTTAAATCATCCTGTGACAGCTCCAGAGCGCGCAGTACATGTCGAAAATCGTCTTGTGGGATCACTCCATATACCAGACCCGGATCTCCTAGCCTGCCCTCTTCCCATAAGGCCCATAGTCTCGAATATTCACTCGGAAATTCTTTGTTTAAGCGCGCATCACAAAAGGCATCTTCTACTGTCATCGCATACCCGCAATACGAGCAACACAAATGATCCGGTCTTTTTTTTAAACGAGGCAGCTCAGTAAATGCCCACTTACATGATGGGCATCTCAACTGCAGGGCGAATATCCCCGGGTCAACATCAGGGGCCGGTGCGTGCGTTTCATTCTCTGAAATCTTCATACTCTGAGGCCGACGACATCACGTTGTTTACGAAGGCAGCGTGATTGATTGTCTCTCCTTAAAGTTATTCTCATTAGGTTTCATTAATAAATCGTTTGCCAGGGATATTCTATCTATTTTCCCGTTTGGTGTTACCGGTAGGAAAGCGCGATATTCGATGACTTCCGGCACCATATATCTGGGCAAGGCAGCGGCGCAAAAATCAATAAATTCTTTTTGACTGAATCCCGCCCCCTCGATAAGCGACACAAAGGCGATAATCCTGTTCCCGATTAGTTCATCCGGCACGGCGATAGCAGCGGCTTGTCTGATCAAGGGATGGCTGTTCAACACGACTTCAACTTCACCCAGCTCGATCCGGTATCCCCTGCTTTTTATCATGTGATCTTTACGACCGACAAAAATGTAGTTTCGTTCCGGGTCGAGACGGACAAGGTCTCCGGTCTTGTATACCCGCGCTTGAGCAGAATGCCCCCGAGGATCAAGTACAAACCGTTCACGTGTCCTCTCGTCGTCATTCCAGTAGCCCAATGCCACCGTATTGCTCAAGACATGGAGCTCTCCTTCCTCACCTATGCCGCTGATGACTTTCCCCTTGTCATCTATGGCAAAAACATCAAAGTGCGGAAAGGGCTTCCCGATAGGGATGTTCCTTGCATAATCTTTCGTTATATCATCAACTCGGTAAAATAGTGATGAGTTGGCTTCCGTTTGTCCATATATATTGAAGAATTCTGCCTTTTGCATGGACTGTCTTAGTATCCGAAGATATTTCAGGGGCAAGACCTCGCCTGAAAAATGGACTAGACGCAATGAACTGAAGGCGAGCCGTGCCAGGCTTCCCTTGGCCGCGAGCATGGCCAGAACGGAAGCGACCGAATTCCAAATCGTAACTTGTTCGCGATCAATGTATTCAGCAAGCCTAGAGGGAAACGTCGACAGGAACTCTGGAATTAATATAATCGTCGCTCCTGCTTTTATCGCCCCAAAGATGTCGAACACGGAAAGGTCGAAATGAAGGGGCGCGTGGTTTGCAATCCGGTCATTTTCTCCTATCTTAAAAAAATCCGCTGCCATGTTGACAAAAGTCAAGGCATTTAGGTGCGAGATAACTACTCCTTTCGGAGTCCCGGTTGAACCGGAAGTGTGAAGAATGTAGGCAGGAGCCGAGTCCGACAGAGATACATCGCAATGCTCCTCTCCCGTCTGTCCCGCAACCTCATCCAAGTATATGACATCGACTCTTTCTCCTTGGATCACAACCTCACCCCGCGTCGGTCCTGTCAGGACCATTTTGCGGAGCGGTAGACCTTCCTGCGTACCTGAACAGAATTTTTGCAGATGATCCATTGAGGTTATCAGGCATTCTATCCCGCAGTGGGTGATGATATGGTTGACCCTTGCAACCGGGGCAAGCGGGTCCAGAGGAACATATATCGCCCCTGCTTTCATGATGCCGAAGAGCGCGATGATCGACTCGATCGATTTGCCCAGCATGATCCCAATCCGGTCACCTCGTGTTATCCCATGTTTCGAGAGCGTCAGGGCAAGTTGATTGCTTGTGGTTTCCAGCGACGAATAGGTGATCGTTGTATCCTTAAATGCGACAGCGGTCTTTTCAGGATATTTTATGGAGCTTTCAGTAAGTAAATGATGCAATAAGTACATATTTTTTTAGAGGTTCGAATTAACGGCTTTGAATGGTTCGAGTATTATTCAAGCCTATCGTCGTCTGGTGAGACGTCATTAGTTACAGTCGGCATAGTTTGCATTAAAATAATTTGGAATAGAAAATCCTTACTATTCTCCCCAACACGCAATCAGAGAACCTCTGATTACCTTACACTAATTGTCTACCATGTTCCATTCAGCTTGTTGCAGCTTAGCTTAATTCTATTAATTTCTATTTAAATAATTATGTCTCATTGTTATTCGTTCTTTATGGTCAGGGGAGTGGTTGTTCGTGATAATTTTATCCAAGTCTTCCGCAGTGCGGCTACCAACATCATTGGCCATCCATTAATAAGAAGTTTGAAAGCTAGCCCTGGTCGATTGCTTTTCAATGCCTTTTTGCACCACTCGAGAACAGGACCGCCCAAATATGCGCACTTGGCAGGCAACCGGGACCACCCGCCGAAGGATTGTCCGCTACGGACCATTTTGATGAGGGACAGAACGCCTTCGCTCATTTTTATTATGTTCAGGCTGTTCTGGTTTGCATGCTGACGATATCCGACGGTGACCGGTTTTCTAACAATTACGCAGGGCCCGTGGGTCCCGGCCTGAAGAATCAGATTGTAGTCATAGTTGAACAAATTGGGGTTCGCGGACCTGTCCATTTCCGCGCTTACTTCCTCAAAGACGGTCCTTTTCATTACAATGGTGCTTTGGGCTATTCCCATCCCGATCTCTTTTGAGAGGTAGTCCCGGTATTTCAGGACTTCTATGAAGGGCGTATGCTTTTTACAGTTTTCAACGTCCTGCCCGTCATGGAACCTGATCATGGATCCCATGATCAGGGGAGGCGAATCGAGCGACCGTATTATCGTATCATAGGTCGCCAGCGCGCAGGGCATGAACAGGTCATCGCTGTCCAGAAATGCCAGATATTCTCCCTTCGCCAGGGATGCACCCTTTCTGAAAGTCGCCTCTGATCCTTGATTCACCTGCCGAACGTACTTTATCTGGTCGCCATAGGTTTGAAGGACCTCCTGGGTCCGGTCGGTGGAACCGTCATCGACGACGATGATTTCATAGTCATGGAATGTTTGCGACAACACGGAGTCAATTGTCGGGCGAATGTAATTTTCACGGTTATACGCTGCAATAACTACGCTGAACCGTCTTTTCATGGATATTTACACCTTCTCCGTCAAACCGGCCCAGGTTACGCATTTATGCGGGGTTTTTTTAAGCATTCTGCGGAATGGCCCCTCATCCAACCCATGCAGTTCGTTTCGACTCGTGCAGCACACATGCCTAAATGGAATAGTATGAACTCATCGAAACTCTGGCGGGACATCACAGTCCGAGAAAAGATGCGATGATATTTCTCTGGATCTCCGACGTTCCGGAATAAATCTTCCCTGCGATGGCGTCACGAAGGTTACGTTCGAAATCGTATTCGACCGAATATCCGTACGCTCCATGAATCTGAAGGGCATCGGAACAGTTCTGTACGTAACTTTCACTGATGAACAATTTGGCTATGGCGGACTCCAGCGGCGCCCGCTTACCCTGGGCCTTCATCGAAGCGACATTATAGAGGACGAGCCGTGACAGATCGATGCGGACTTTCATATCGGCCAGTTTATGGGATATAGACTGGTGCTTTCCGATCGGCTTACCGAACTGCTCCCGAACGTTCGCATACTTGATACATTCTTCCAGCGCTTTCTCCATGGACCCAAGTTGCGTGGCAAACAGACAACTTCTCTCCCACTCCATTTCCGAATTGAAAATGGCCGCGCCGGCGCCCTCTTTGCCAAGCCGGTTTTCCTCAGGTACTTCGCAGTCACTGAGAACGACCTCTCCGACCGGGCAGGTTTTGAGCCCCATCATTTCCAAAGGCTTTCCTACAGAAAAACCAGGGAACCCCTTCTCGACAATAAAGGCGGAAATACCGGCAAAACCCTTGTGCGGATCGGTGATGGCGAAGACCAGGAGAATATCGGCGATCGGTGCGTTGGTGATGAACATCTTGGTGCCGTTAAGAACGTAGGCGCTCCCTTTTTTTACGGCTTTGCATTTCATGTTAAACGCATCGGATCCCGAGCCGGGTTCCGTTATTGCATGGCCGCCTTTAAACGAACCAGTAATAAGACGGGGAAGGAATTTTTCTTTTTGCGCGTCTGTGCCAAATTTCAGGATCGGCGCTTCGCATGTCCACATGTGCGTGTTAAGCGCGAACAGTAATCCGCTGTCCTTGCACGCATAGCCCAACCCCTCCATCGCAGCGATGCATGTCAGGATGTCCCTGCCGAGTCCGCCATATTGTTCGGGCATGGAAAGCCCTTGGATCCCGAATTCAGCGCATTTCTTCCACCCGTCAGTGTTGAACTCACAGTTTTTTTCCCGTTCTCTCGCCTTGTCATTCAGTTCGCTGTTGGCGAACTTAACGGCAAGTTCTTTAAACTCTCGCTGATCTTCGGTTAATTCCATCGTTTTCTCAAAGTTGTGTTCCTTGGATCGAAATGACTGATTGATCCAGCCTTTTTATTGTGACTTAGCTTCAGTCCTTCGTGTTTCTTAGATCATCAGGTTTTCGATCTCAGGGACTTGAGTTTGACCCTGTTGGTTTCTTTTTCTCGAAGCCATCCCGACAAGAAGATAGATAATTCCCCACGAAGCCAGGTGGGAAGAGAATCCCTGAGGGTCTTGCGTAGGATACACTTCAACATAATCGAGGCCCGATATGCCGGAAACCCCGATCTTGTGGAGCGAGGTAAGGAGTTCATTGGGGAAAAGCCCGTTAAAATCGGCCGGCCCGCCAGGATTGAATCCTGCATCTATGCAATCACTGCATATCGTCACGAATACGTGTTTTGTTTTCTCATGGGCCCTGGCAAGAGCCTCTTCGATGACGGCATCAATCCCTTTTTCCCGTATCTCCTTTATAGTGAATATCCTCGCGCCCATGCTCTTTGCATACTCATACTGTGCCGGCGAGTTCCTCGGCCCCCGAATGCCCACGTGAACAATGCTCTTCTTCCGTACTTTTTCAATCTGGGCAATCCTATGGATCGGACCGCACCTCGGGTATACATCGTCTCCGAAATTACTTGAATTGTCGAAATGCGCATCAAAATGTATTACTCCGATTTCGCCGTCATCGTTATCATTCAAAGACCTGATAATTTCCGGCGTAAAGGAATGGTCTCCACCCAGCACAAACGGAATGCTCCCGTTCTTATAGATGCTGTCAGCCATTTGATACACGTTCTTCATAGTTTCACAGGCGCTGTGGGGGCTTACAGATATATCCCCAATGTCGCCGAGCTTCAGGTGATCAAACAGGTCCATTTCATATTCGGGCAAAAAACCGCCGTACCGGGCAGATGCATGACGGATCGTACGGGGAGCAAGTTCGCATCCCGAAAAGGTTCCCCAGGTCACCGTTCCTTCCCACGGCACGCCGGCAACAATGACATCATAACCCCTGGTCAGGGATTGTGGATCGAGGACGGGGATCCCGAGAAAAGAAGGCGTGTCACCGTATACTTTCGGTAGCGATGCCTTTCTTTGGGGTACCATGGGGATGTATTCTCTATTCATCGATAACTCCTTGATATCCGTTAACTTGTACCGGAATATCCGTCAGACTTCTTCAAAAACAAAAATCTGTTCATGCGCAGAGACTTCAGTTCCTTCCATTTGTTGATAACTCGAGTATTCCAGACCGCCGGAATATTATCGGCCCAGTAGAATGCAAAAGCATTCTCGTACCCTTTTTTATACAAGGCATGCATGGCATTATTTTGAAGTAATGCTGAAAAATTGTTTCCTCTTTCAGGGAGTATTAAGAATATGTCAAAAGAATAAATATCGTTGCTCGATAATTGGATGTCCAGCCATTTGGGATCGGGATGGTCACCCTGGGACCTATCGGGGGCAAAGTACCATATATCCCCAATAATCTCGCCTCCCTTCACGATTGCGTGTCCTCCATATCCTTTCTCCAAATAGTACAATGCCTTAAGATATCTGTTTTTAAACCGGTATTGATATTTCTTGCACGAAATACACTCACGGTCTATTTCAACAAATTCAACATTAAATTGTTTTAATACATCTGTTCGGTCCTTCGTTTCGCTTAAGTCTTTCTTAACGACAATGGCTTTTCTCCTTCGATAGACAACCTCCTTGAAGAAAGAAGACCAGCCATTCGTCCGGACAAACTCGTATATTTGAATACTACGCATTCGAATAACGTCGATCATGGGCCGTTACGCATAAGGAAATTTTCGCATGAAAATTTGTTTTGCAGTGACCACGGATAATTTCAAGGGCATGATTTGTTCATTGTCCCGGTCATCTTGTTCCTTACAAAGGATGAGATGCTCTGGACTGTTTCAAAATTCTCCGGGAGTACCTCGATATCAGCGATATTGATGGAAAAAGACGACTCCAGATACGCGATCAGTTTCTGAATGCCTAGGGAGTCTATAATGCCGCTTTCAATTAAATTATCCGTGATCTTCAGCTTGTCTTTATCTTTATGCCTCATCAGTTCCGCGCCAATAAATTTTTTGATTGATTCCTCTTCCGTCATTATTTCAGCTCCTTTTCCGTAATGACATGACCGTTCCCGGAAAGTAATTTTCCTGATTCATTCAGACCTTTTGCAATGCTGTTCGGGCAGCAAGCCCTTCTTGTCCTCTATATCCCCGCAAAAAACTATTGGTGTTGAGCAGTGTCATGGAGCAATATTCGATATCTGTGAAACCGGCGTTGCTCATCCAGCGCTTCGTTTCTCCGACTGAATGATTTCTCCCTTTTGCTGTAATGCAAAGCTGGATAAGGTCGAGCAGAACCGGCCATCTCCTACCCATACGATCATCTTGCAAATACTGGGCTTGTATGACAAGAGAGCCCCCCGGATTGGTTGACTTGTATAGGCGTTTAACGAGGTCGGAGCTTTCCTGTTCACTCAGCATATGAAGCATGTTTGAGATCAGTATCACGTCGTAAGCCCCGGGGATTTCATCCTTCAGGGCGTCGAACGGCAGGTAATGGACCTCATTATCGATCTGATATCTCTCTTTGACTTCTCTGGCAATTTCCAAAACGCCGGGATGGTCCAGAAGGAACAGGTGGAGATTTGGGTTCTGCAAGGCCAGCTGAAAAGCATAAGTACCGGGGCCGCAGCCCAGGTCCAGCAACGTGCTGCAATTCTTCGTGTTGAGAAAGCGCGCCAATTCCTTGCCGCGGTGTGATGCATAATTATGCATCGCCAATATGTATTCCCTGGTGATATTTTTATCTTCTCCAACATAGGCCTCGGGGTCTACGGTTGGTTCAGCTTTTAATACGGCCTCATCGAGAGTCGATAGCGCAAGACGGAAATAGTCGAGGTTACGAATCCAATTACCAAGGTAATTCTCACCAGCGGCAGGGAGCAAAACGGACCGGCATGCAGATGACACGCTGTAATGAAGACCATCCGTCGATTCAAGCAGCTTAAGCACCACGCCGGCATTCAGCAGACGCGAGAGAGTTTCGGGCCGCGCATTCAAAACCGATGCGAGATCATTCACGGTCTTACCGTCTTCTACCGATATGCTCAAATATTTCCAATTTGAGCAATGCAAAGAGAACACTTGACTGGAAAAAACCTTCCGCTACCGAGAGGACCTCGAGTTGGGCCCTGTCAATTTCCGTATCTGAATTCATAGGCGTTCCATACTCACAACATCATGCTGCTCCTGCAGTAATATTTGGTTCTCGCAATATCTGACAGATTACTGAAAAGTATTCCAGGTGGTTAGCCAAACCCATCACGATCGGACAAAAGCCAAAAATTGACGTATTACCCAGCACTGCCATCATCGTTTCTCTTATGATTGTTCCTCCAGAAACGTGCCAGCTCTTTCGGCAGAACATGCCAATATTGCCCCGCGTAGTTCGACTGAATATGCATGAGGATCTCTTGATAAAAACAGGCTGAGTATTCTTCGATGCTATTTTTTGTTCCCTTGAAATTCATATAGTCGGGGTGGGTGTTCATGAGAACAACCCCGCCGTGCTTGACGACCCATTCCAGCTTCCGTTTCCAGACATCAATAGAGTTCATCTGCATAAGGATAAACAGCGTATAATCCTGGGGAAGAGTATACGGTAGCTCCACATATGAGTGTTTCGGATCATCGCAGGTGACGATAAAGGGGAATATGGTCCCCACGCCCTTCGAATACGGCTCAAAGGGATCACTGTCGAACGTTGAAGCGTCATATTGTATATTGAGATCGTGAAACCAGTCCAATTTGTGGTACATGCTGGGGGCCCGGTATCCCGCGCATTTCCATTCCTTGATATACTCGTTGATCTTATGTGCGCGCTCTCGAAATATTTCTTTAGACCGGTAGTACTGCCCGTCGTGATAGAGGCCATGCAGCCCTATTTCAAACCCCCGCTGCTCAAGCTTTGACCTGACCTCCGCCGAAACATTATATCTCAAGGGGACAAAATTGAAAGATGACCGGAATCCCAGCTGTTCCTCCAACATGGCGAGATCAAGGCATCGTTCATGGCCAACCGACGTATCAACATCGTGCGTAAGAACCAAAGCGAATTTTTTGCCATCAGGCCATCCCGACCAACCCTCCGGGGCCTTCCCGGCTTTCTCATCAATGGGCCAGATGTTCTTGTATTTCTCCATCTGATACCGGACGAGCTTTCTCCGCAAAAATATCTGCACTGCCCGCGGTATAAACGGTTTTATAAGATAATAATAATAAATGCAGCTGTGATGATCGGCGCTCATCGTCTCATCCTTTAGGTTTTTCGGTTTAGCCCACATGTTTATACAATGCCTTGCCAATAAATTTCAAAAACGGTACTGGCATCCTCTTTAGTATCGCCGCGCTGACGGTCCTTCTGTTCGGGTTTCCAGGCTTAAACTTCTTTTGCTTCATATCGTACAAGGCATACCGGATAACTCGTTCCTCGGCACCCCATCCGATCTTAAAAGCCCGCAGTCCAGCATTCTCCTGCTCGGTTCTGCCGAAACAGAGGCTTTCATATCCCTGACTGCGGAACCATTTAATGGCTTCCCACATGACCAGATCGTTGGGCCTCACGTGCAGGTACTGCGGGTTCGATGCGCCATATTTATACAGTGCTCTTTTCCCGAAGTGGAAATAGACGGCACCTGCGATGGTTTTGCCTTGGTGGCGGGCAAGTGCTATGAATCCATGGCCCGTGGAGAGAACATGCTCTTGAATTTTCTTGAAGAAATAGATCGGTTGAGGCGGCAGTCCATGGACTTTTCTGGTGATGCAGTTCAAACGGTAGAATTCCTCCGTAGCATCTGGTTCACTGCTCATTGTAACTGTTACGCCTTCACGTTGCGCTTTCCTGATGTTTCTCTGCGTGCTATCCTTGACGTTTGAAAAAAGGGCTGCTTCATAAGAATGAAGAGCCAGCGTATGACCGTAGTAGCTGGAATGACCGGGCCAGTGCTGTGGAAGCTTTTCTCCTCCTCGCATTTCAATCGACTGCCAGCCTGCCTTCACACCATATTGCACAAGCCCGTGGAATATATCGTCTAGGGAGATTTCGGTAGGGACAAAGGGAATGCAGTAATCAGTGAAAGGCAGGGACACTCCCCGCGTTCCCGTGAGGACGCTCTTGATCTCCATGACAGGAATGCAGGCGGACAGTTTTTGATTGTCGATGATCGAGAAGTAACAGGGCTTATAGCCGTAGGAATCGTGCAGCACTCTCGCCCAGTGCGATGAATGGAAGAATGAATAATCCGGCTGGGAGAGCAATAAGTCATCCCACCCCGGGTACTCAATCGGGTTAATGCTCTCATGATCAATATTCATAAGCGTGCTATTTGATCTATGAGACATACACGTCTAGGAAATACTTGGTATTTATTGCACGCCTTGTGTAGACGCAGCAGGAACAATTGTTTCATTTCTAGCTATCTCACCCCCGGCATGGTTATTCATAAAATTCCGGATGCCGTCCACAACCTGATTCTGCTGTGATTCCGTCATTCCCGGGAAAATGGGAAGGGAAAGGATTTCCTGCGCCGCCAGCTCTGAGACAACGAGATTTCGAGTGGCATATTTAGCGCCTGCATAAGCTTTTTGCATGTGAAGCGGGATAGGATAATGCAGGCCCGTTGATATGTTCCTCTCCGCCAGGTACGACTGGAGGGCATCCCTGTGTTTAGCCTGGATCACATATAAATGGTAAACGGCTTTGCTCCATTCAGGCTCGAACGGAACACGGACGCCATCGACAGATGCAAGCAGTTCATTATAACGTTGCGCGATCTGTCTCCGCTCGTCATTCCATGACGCAAGCCGTCCAAGCTTGATCCGCAGGATGCCTGCCTGGATAGCGTCGAGCCTTCCGTTGTACCCTTCCATTTCATGACAATATTTCTTGCTCTGGCCATGGTCGCGTAGCATTCGGATCGTCCCGGCAATTTTATCGTCATCGGTCGTGACCGCGCCCGCTTCTCCGAATGCCCCGAGGTTTTTTCCTGGATAAAAGCTGAACGCAGCCGCTCTTCCCATGGAGCCTGCTTTCCTCCATTGATTTTTACTTTTCGAAAAATAGAGAGCGCCGTGGGCCTGACAGGCGTCCTCTATAATGATAAGCCGATACTGTTCCGCCAGATTCTTTATCTCGTCCATATCGGCAATCTGGCCAAAGAGATGTACAGGAATTATCGCCTTAATGGTTCTCCCAGTCGAACGATGTATGGTTCTACCTGTTGTGGACTCGAAGATACAGTCCATCTCCAGGAAAGTCCGGAGTTTCCCTGTATCCATGTTGTACGTTCTCTCATCGACATCGATGAATTCGATATCCGAGCCCGCCTGTGAGATCGCCTCCGTCGTGGCGATGAACGTATTGGGCACGGTCAGCACCACGTCACCGTGTTTCACGCCCGCCGCGATCAAGGCGAAGCGCAGGGCATCCGTTCCGCTGCCGACGCCTATCGCATGCTTCGTGCCGCAGAATGAAGCGAAGTCCTTCTCGAATGCCTCGA
Source organism: Nitrospirota bacterium (assembly GCA_963845065.1). Taxonomy (GTDB): domain Bacteria; phylum Nitrospirota; class UBA9217; order UBA9217; family UBA9217; genus JAJYKN01. The sequence goes on along the minus strand of CAWJQQ010000009.1, from coordinate 2,122 downwards.
CCATCGGCCCGCCGATGAACTGGCCGGTTTTAAGAGCATCGCGGAAGACGGCGACGAGCTCTGTTTCCAACTCGCGATGCTGCAGCGATAAATCGAGAAAAGGTACCCGCTCATCCATGCGTGATCTTCCTGATGAACCTGGCTGGATTTCCCGCGACAATGACGCCGGGAGGAACGTCTTTCGTCACTACGCTTCCCGAGCCGACGATTGCATTCTCTCCAATCGTGACGTTGCAGAGGATCGTCGAGCCGGATCCTACTGAGGCTCCCTTTTTTACTAGTGTAGGGACCACGGTCCAGTCCGCCTCGGTCTGCAGCCCGCCATTCCCGCTCGTGGCCCGCGGGAACTTGTCGTTGATGAACGTTACGCCGTGGCCGACGAAGACTTCATCCTCTATGGTCACCCCTTCACAAATAAACGTGTGGCTCTGGATCTTGCAATTCTTGCCGATAAAGGCGTTTTTCTGCACCTCGACGAAGGTGCCGATCTTGGTATTATCGCCGATGACGCAACCATACAGGTTGATGAAATTGGAAAGCTTGACGTTTTCCCCGAGCCGGACATCGTCTGCGATGCTGTGATAGTTCATAATGGTATTTCTCTCCCTTTTTGCCTCAATGATTCGCTGCTGGCCTCAAGCATCCTGACAATGCGAAGGCCGGACCGGCCGTCATTGATAGGCGTCGTATTCTCTTTGATGCATTTCAGGAAATACGCCGTCTCTATCTTGAGTGCCTCCATCTGCTCAACGCGGGGCGAATACATATCGCCGGAGCGATAGTTGACGCGCAATGTATAATCATCTTCCTTGCTCTTGATCTCCACTCCCTTATCGTAAATCTTGATTTTCTCGTCCGCTTCCAAATCGTTCCAGACAAGCATCTTTTTCTCTCCGCCAATGAGTGTGGTCCTAACCTTGACGGGCGACAACCAGTTGACGTTAAAGTGGGCGATCAAGTTGTTGCTGAACATGGCCGTAACGTAGGCAGTATCTTCCTGTCCGTTTACATGCGCTTTGCCGGATGCAGAGACAGCTATGGGCCGTTCGTCGAGAAGGTAGTCCATGACGGCAAAGTCATGGGGGGCTAGGTCCCAAATCACATTCACATCGCTCTGGAACAAGCCAAGGTTCACCCTGACCGAATCATAGTAGTAGAGCTCTCCGAGGACCTTCTGTTGCACAAGTTCCTTGATCTTTCTGACTGCGCCGGTAAAGAGAAAGGTATGGTCTACCATGATGGTAAGCTTCTTATTCTCCGCCAACGTTATCAGCTCCTCCGCCTCCGCTGCCGTAGCCGTAAAGGGCTTTTCCACGAACACGTGTTTTCCGTTTTCAAGGGCCTTTTTCGCCAGTTCGAAATGGGTCGATACCGGCGTGACCACCGCCACCACGTCTATCTGGGGCGAAGAGAGGATATCGTTCCAGTCCCGCGTTACGGGAATGTTCGGATAAGCCTGGTGTGCCCGATACAAAGCTGTCTGATTGCAGTCGCAGATGGACAGGACCGTGCTCCCCTCGATGCTGTTGAAGTTTCTCACGATGTTCGGTCCCCAGTAACCGTATCCTATAATGCCGACTTTGAGCATTTCCCCTCCGACTCATTTCATCGTTATTAAACTCAATTTACAACAAATGCACTGCGAACATCCGCTGTTGCTCGGTGATTATTCTTCTTTTCCCCGCGTGCCAAAAGAAATTAAGGGTATCCGGGCAATGTGGTATACTTGGACTCTAGCGTTGTATTAGGCATATAATATTGGCATATTATGGAGGTGCACTAAATGCGTGCTACGTTAAATATCCCGATGAGCTGATTTCCGAGGTTTTGAAATTGTCCGGGGAAAAATCCAAGACTAAGGCAATCGTTACCGCCATGCAGGAATTCATACGAGAAAAAAAGCTTCAAAAGATCCTCTCGTTGCGGGGAAAGATAAAAATCGACGATGTTACCAAGAAGCTTGACAAACTTGAGATGAAGGAGCAAGAGGAAAATCACAAATGATGGCGTAATCGTTGATACATCAATTGTGTTCGATTTTCTCATGGATAGGGCGCCGCATGCTGCGGCAGTCAGTACACTTATCACGTCAAAACGAATACGCAATACTGGCGTAATTCTT
>CAWJQQ010000008.1:0-599969 GCA_963845065.1 Nitrospirota bacterium | reverse complement strand
ATTCATTTTGTATCATAGCACTTTGTGATAAAGTTTTCTGCCAACGATTCCATCCTGTACACTGCACTTTCGACAATTTGACCCTACGTATAATTTTGAACCAGAATACTGCAACTATCTACTTGCCTTTCTGAGATTATTTTTAAGATTTGACTATTGACAAAGCCTCGTCTTATGACTATAATTATGGTCATAATGACGAAGCGATATAAATTTACTCTAATATACGCTCCCATCACGAAGCCTCATCTTAGAACGATTGATGGCAAACATTATTCGCTCATCCGTGCTTCTATTGAAATAAAATTGCAGTTTGAGCCGGATGTAGAAACTACAAATCGGAAACCCTTAAAGCGTCAAGTTGCATTTGAGGCCGAATGGGAATTACGTTTTGGTCCTGACAATAGATTCAGAGTATTTTACGATATAGACATGACAACTCACGAAGTCCATATCCTCGCCATCGGGGAAAAAGATAGGAATCGTTTAGTTATCGGTGGGAAGGAGATTAAACTATGAAGATCGCATCAGTTGCGGATGTAAAGGCGCATTTCAGCACCTTCTTGAAAGACAGCAAAAAGGGGCCAGTTGTGGTCACACGAAATGGTCGTCCTGCGGCTGTACTGCTTTCAGTGGAAGACGAAGATGAACTAGACCGTCTAACAATGGCGTACTCAGCCAAATTGCAAAAAATTCTTACTTTAGCTCGGCAGCAGATCAAAGAGCATGGTGGTATTTCGCACGAAGATTTCTGGAAGGAAGTAGAAGCGAAGTAGCGGTTTTCCAGCCAGCGAGTAAGTGTGCCGCGACTCACTCATGCGCCAATCAGCAGGAAAGCATATGAAGTACACGGATATCGAAGATGCCTTTCTGTTTCTGACCTACCCCATGTCTAAAGACAGGGGGTTCTAACGGCAATACCGACAGGCTTTTCGGCAACAATACAGAGGTTGCCGGCATCGACTATCGTTGATCCGTTTTTAACGGGCAAGCAACTCTGTCTCCGGTTCGTGGTGTTGGCTCTCATGTTGTTAATACCGAAGCTGGCCGGATGAATCCGGCCATTTGCCGCTTCATGCTGCACCCTCAACACCGCCCGTTCCAGGAGCAGGTTTGCACCCGGCCAAGCTGCTGCGGCTTGACGCGTGTCGAGGACATTTTCAAAAACATATTTTGCAAGATATGCGGAGTAGAGATCGCGTTGAGCGTTTACCCCGCAGTTACAGTCATGCCACCGTTGGGATAGCGGTTTTTTGGCTACTTCCCCGCAGTGGCATGTCTCTGAAAGCTTCGTGCTCCGGGTAGAAAATTCAGTTACTTTACCGCCAGCGTTTTCGGCTTTGCGGCGAAGCATCGAAATAAACATCCCCGGAGCGCGTCTTGAAATACTTTTACCATAGAGTTTCTGGAATGCTCTGTACGACAGTTTCTCGGTCTTTATGTTGGTTCCGAGCTTAAGAATTTCATTGGCTAACTTGCCATGAGCCCGTTTTCTGGTTTCAGCCAAAACTCGCTGTAGCTCGGCTAGTTCAGCCTTAAGCGCACGGTATTTAGCAGAGAATATCCACCGCTTTTTACCCTTGCCGGCACCAGTCTTAGTCGTGCCGTCTTCGTTGTAGTTGTCCGGGTTGGCAGCCCTCAGGCTTCTGGCCATCTTACGCTGAACCACGCGGATTTGTTTGTACGGAATCTCGACTTCCGGACAAAATGCTACGAGCAACGCATCGGTATCGCTAACGATAGCACCCGTGGATGGACCAATGTCAAGGCCAACGGTTTCGGTGCCGATCTGGTTCTCACGCTTGATCCTGGCCGTGCCTTTAAGCACGAGTTGGGCGAACCAGCAGGCGTTACCGCAGATGGTTTTCTTCACCAAACGAACATATTTAACATCATGGCTAAGCGCATGTGCCTGAACGCCAAACTTGTCTTTTTTGTCGAAGACACAGGTAAGGCTAAGTCCAGACCACTCCACATGGTCATCGCACCACCGAATACCGGACGTGTTGTTTTTACCTTCAAGGGACGACATCCAGGCATGGCGCTTGAAACGTGGTTTACCATGCTTCCCGAACTCGTAGTCAGCAACGGCATTAAACGACCTGGTCGCTATCTTTTGGGCGGCCAGGCTGTCAATATGGTCTCCGATCCAACACGAATTGCGGAGGCTCCCGACATAATCATGGAGATGGTATTCGGTATATTCAGCTATGTTTCTGGCTGTCTTGAACATTTTAGCGCGTAGCCTGCTCTTTTTCTTCTTGATCGCTGAACGCCATTTTTTAGAGCTACGCATGGCGGCAAGACGTTTCATCGCTTCACCAAGACAGGCATTATATAGATAACGACCAGCTTCTAGTCGGACATTAAGCATGCGATTGTCTTTTGGAGTCACTACGAGTTGGAACTCGTGTACAAAAGATGGGGTTTTAGGTTTACGTTTACGAGGCATTGGTTGCTCAAATATACCACATAGATATACATTTGTCCAGCAATTGCTGAAAAGCAAAGTTCCCGCATTCATCCCCATGGTTAAAACCAGGGGCTTTCTGCGGATAGTTTGGTAAGCATGTCTCCTAAAACAAGTGGTTTACAAGCCCTTCAGTAATCTGCAAAAGTTACAGTTTTTGAAAATTCTAGAGTAGTTGTCGGATTAATTTAACTGAATTATCAATTATTTATTCCTTCCGATTTTCTGCCTTCTGATATAATTATTATAAATTTGTGAAATCTGGCGCAGGGCACTTTTCTGCAATTGCAGGCGTTCACGTGATGAACTGGCGATGAACGAGCTTTTCCGCCATTTTTTGCACAATCCTGTGGATTTTCCTTTTATCTCCGGCATTCCTTCTCAAAATTCGCTATATTCTAATAAAATTCTTTTTGTCCAGCAATCGAAGAAATTCGACGATGCCGTTCCCTTCGCGAGAGGGGGGCGGAAAGCAATGGGTCTTAAAAGATCAAGATGGCCGAGCTACCGAAGGATGAACAGAATGAATGCTTGGCTTTTTTCATTTAGAGTAGTCCCGGTAGCGGTCGTACTAGCAGTTCGCAGACGGCAATCTACGGAATGTTGAAAAGAGCAAGGGCGTCGCCATAATATACCTGCTGCATAATGCGAAAATATGCGCTCACGTTTTCCCTGACAAGAACAAGGGAGCGGAGGTTCGCACCGTATTGAATTTAATCATTCAATTAACAACCGGTACTGTCGGATGGAACCTCGCTAGATCCTTCGTGAACGCGCATGAAATTGACTGGAGAGGCCGTCCGACGATGGATAAATATTTGTGATATTCAGCTTCGATTGTGAAAACCATCAAAAGAAAGGAGCGTAATACCTATGAAAAAAACTAGCATGAGCTTCAAAGCCTCAAAGATCATTTTTTTATTTTTCTGTGTCGCTCTTCTGGCGTCCATGGTTCTCGGTATGCCGACCTCTTCCCATGCAAAGGACAAGAAGGGCGCGACCGCGATCGTTGATGTGAACAGTGCCGATGAAAAAACACTGGAAACCCTTCCTGGCGTAGGGAAAGCGACGGCGTTAGCAATCATCGCGGGGCGGCCGTACAAGAGCATTGACGACTTGAAGAGCATCAAGGGGATGAGTGACAAGAAGATCAATACCATCAAGAACAAGGTTACTTTCGGTGCAGCCTCATCCACGGCTGCTCCTGCCGCAATGCCATCAGCAGCGGAAATGAAAGAGAAGGCATCGTCTGCCACGAAGGCCGTATCGGAGAAGGCTGAAACGACCAAGACCAAACTCGCACCCGGTCAGGTCGTCAACATCAATACGGCGAGCAAGGAAGAACTCGATGCTCTGCCGGGGATCGGCAAGATCAAGGCTCAGGCCATTATCGATAACAGGCCGTATAATAAGCCCGAGGATATTATGAAAGTTAAGGGAATCAAGCAGAAGACCTACGATAAGATAAAGGACCTGATCACGGTCCGCTGAGGTACAGGGGCATGTAAGTCCTCATGTTCTCAGGGACGTGAGGATATCTCTACTCTAAAGGAGGGTTATGGTATGAAGGGTCTTTTGATTGCAGTCGTGGCATTTCTATTTGTAGTCTCTCTGGCGTTTGCAGGCATGATGAGGACGTATCAGGTAACAGGGCCGGTCCTGGAATTAACGAACGACAAGATCACCGTGCAAAAAGGCAAAGACAAGTGGGAGATTGGACGCGATGCCAACACCAAGGTTACTGGCGACCTGAAAGTTGGTTCCAAGGTAACAATCGAGTACGAGATGAGAGCGGCGAGCATTGAAGTCAAGGAAGGAAAGATGAAAGGCAAGTCAAAGTAGGAACGAGATGATTCGACACATTCTCCGGCGACACCCAGTCGCCGGAGAATGCTTCATCCTGTCTATCAGAGTACTGTTACAGGATTTTTTCCTGTTTCCGATTCGATATGATCGGGCTGGACAATCTGATCATCCAGGAACCTAAGGAAAAGGAGGATACCATGGGTTTACTTGATCAACTGAAAGAGGGAATTATGTCAAAGCTGGGCGGCAGCGGCAGCCAGCTGAACAGTGTGTTTGACCACGCCATGAGCCTCATCAATAATCCGGCGACGGGAGGAATTGCCGGGCTTGTGGAAACATTCAAGAGCAAAGGATTGGGCGAGGTGATCAACTCCTGGGTCGGCACAGGAGCGAACTTGCCCATTTCTCCCGATCAGATCAAGAATGCGCTTGGGGCCGATAAGATAGCGCAGATCGCCGAGAAGGTGGGCATATCGAAAGACGCAGTTTCGCAGCATCTATCCCAATTGCTTCCTCAGCTGATTGACAAGTTGACGCCGAACGGGAATCTTCCGGAGGCAGGCAAACTGGGTGAGGCGTTGAGCGCGGTGAAGAAACAGATTCTCGGTAGCTGATGTGCTTTAAAGAAGAAGCTTGCATCGAGGATATCCACGCGGTCCTCATCATTCTGAGGGATGCCGACCGAGGATGGGCCGTTTGCCTTTCTCTTCCCCGTTAGTGCGGACGGCCAGGTCAGCTTCCAGAGCGGTGCCAGGTACGTCGGGGAATCGCATCCGGCCCCTGTGATGACACTGCCCATGGCCTGGTCGAGGGATGTCGGTCATGAACGAGAAATGTGCTGAACCGACAAAAGTTCGCGGGATAGGGTCGTACCCCCGCATGGTCCGGTCCAGATTCCGGAACAAGCTCTTTTTTCACAGGCTGTTCGTGCAGGGTTTTTGCAACTTGAATACATAAGAGCGGCTGCCTCTCCCCGGTCACAGAACCCTTGATAAGCATGATGGAGATCGGGGAACTGCCAGCTTAAGATTGAAGCCCTCGAACAACCTGGAAACCTTCCTCTTGGTGTCCTGTTTGAGTCCTGCAAAAGAAAAAAGCATTTTGGGGATACTCTTAGTCCTTGGTTTGGTTGGACGGGGAGAGGACCCCTTGGGGTGGCTGACCCGAAGGTCGCGTGTGAACGACAGGTGCATTTTCCGCATGCGGCGCCCTCCGGAATGCCCGTGCACAGGGAGAAACATCGTATCTCCATGGCGAGCATCCCTACCGTCTGTTCCGGTCGGCTTCCCGGCATATCCGAATTCCTCTTCCATGAACTCTCCCGCCACTAAACCGTTTGCGCGATTGTAGTGGGGGTTTCACGATTCGATGACGGATGCGCGCTGCAGACAGTGGTCCGCAACTCGTCTAATTCCATCTCCCCGCGCGTTACTTCGGGCTGTTCCGGCCCTAGGTGTTTCTTTTTTCTTAACCGCATAGCACGCTTTGTCTGCTTTACTAAAATTTCTCCCTCTACTAACAGTTTGATCCCTCTCTTTTTAATAATGTTAGCAGCGTTGATGTCTGCGTTTCCAGTAAAGCCGCATTGTTGGCATACGAACAATGCCTGAGAGCGGCGATTGTCCGGGTGAGTGTGCGAACACTTCGAACACTCCTGCGATGTGCCCTGCGGTGGTACCATTATTACAAGCTTATTGGCCCTCCTTGCTTTGTATGAGACAAACTGCTTTATTTTCCCCCAGGCTGATTCTAGAATGGCCCTATTGAGCCCGGCCTTTGCCGCGGCGCCGTTTGGCAGATACTTGCCGTTAGCCGATTTATTGGGTTTTGGCGCCTTCGTCATATTCCTGGTTTTAAGGTCCTCGAATACGAATATTTCAGCATCGGAATCAACAATTGTTCTGCTTGTCTTATGGGCGAAATCTTCTCGAACATGAGCAGCATGCTGGTGGCAGCGTGCTACTTTCTCGACCTTCTTTTTCCAGCGCCCGGATTTTTTCGTGCAGCGTGACATCTGCTTTTGATAACGCTTTCGACGCCATTCCTTTTTAAGAAGATTTTTCTTTTGTCCCTCGATAAAGTCATGCCTGGTGCCGTCACTTAAAGCTACGTTGACCACTACTCCGAGATCGCTGCCCATAGTTATTTTATCGAGGTGGTCTACAGACATAGCGGAGTAATGAGCAATCAGCTCTTCTTCGGACAAACCGAGGTCCTGAATCTCATAGGAAAATGACACAAACCACCTACCAGCGTGCCGGGTAATTACGATAGTCGCTGGCAAATCGTATTCTCTGTGAGCCTTGAAACATAGTTCCCCTAGCGGGTGTTTTTTGGTGCCAATCATTAACCTGTGTTCATAAATTGTCTGCGCGTTCTTATTTTGGGTCTTACCTGTGGGCTCAAACCAAAATAACTCATTGGTTAACCATACAGTTTGCCGCCCATTCTTCTTTTTGACATTCGGACGTTGTGCTAACCCCTTAAAAAACCGCTGCTGTGCTCCCATAAAGCGTACAGATCCATTGCGAAGCACTTGGGAAGGCACCTCATACAAAAAAGGGGTAAGCGTCTTATCCTTAAATTGAGAGTATTGCTGATCTGAGGGGACCGGGTATCCCGTCAATGAAAGAGCATGTCTTCTGAATGTGCAAAAATATCGATTCTCCGTAACTTTGGCGTTATAGATAAATCGCTGGCACCCTATCCATTTAGAAAGTTCCTCCTGCTGTAGTTCCGTGGGGTAAGCACGGAATTTAATGCCGCTTGACAAACTCATGTTATTATTATAGCATAGGTAACATGGAAAATATACAAAATATATCATTATCTCATGCAGTTTATTCTATTAAGTTACACATAGTATTTGTAACTAAGTATAGGAGAAAGGTATTAACAGAAGAGATGTTGTTATACGCTAAAAAAGCATTTTCTGAGAACCTTTCGAAATGGAGGTGCTCTTTAATAGAATTTGGTGGGACAGATGACCATGTACATCTCCTTATTGATGTTCATCCTTCGTTAAATATCTCGGTCCTGATTAATAATCTAAAAACCGCAAGTTCTCGTCGTCTGCGAGGTAGATTTTTAGAGCACATAAAGAATTTTTACTGGAAGGATGTTTTTTGGCATCGAGCTTACTATGTTGGCAGCGTGGGTGAGGTTTCTCTTGAAACTATCCAACGGTATGTCGAGCAACAATCGACTAAAGAAAGGTCACAAAAAATAAACTGTCCCGCTTGACCCTCTCCTGGCGCTCCATCGCCTAGCAGGGGGAATGCGCGGCACATTGTTCAACTTGAATATCACACTGACTTTAGCAAACTGTCAGAGCAACCTTTTAGGTGGAGAAGAGAAAAATATAATTTTTGAAGATGTTCAAAATCGCGATTGAAGTAGGCGATACAGACCCCCCCATGTATTATTCAACAGTGGTCTAGTGATACCGATTGCATAACACGCATTGAGTTTGTTGATTATAAACTTCCTAAACTACTTATAGCCGCAAGGGAAACAGGTCAAATAAACTTTACCCGCTGAGTAAAGTACTAGTATTTCACACCTCTCATCGAAACATCCCATTATTTTTTCTGTATAATTAAAGCAGTGAATAAAGGCACCTTATTTGGTACTGAACCAGTTAGGTTATTTTAGTAATCCCTGTTTGGGAGGGCATTAAAATGAAAAAACTTGCTAATGTACTGCTTGGCGTATGGCTGATATTAACAGCGCTTATCGCTCTGACCGATTTTAACTTCAGTGCAAGCTCAACGGTGCTTGCCCTCGTGGCCGTCGTGGCGGGCGCGCTTCTGATACTGGCGGACCGAAGCGAGAAGTTTTCAACCCACATCCCGGACTTCGTTCTCGGGTTATGGCTTGTTCTCATGGGCCTTGTTCCGCTTCTCAACATCCACTTCCGCGGAAGCCATGCCGTGCTAGAAGTAATTGCGTTGATTGCAGGAGTGCTGATAATTATCCGCCGGTAAAATGAACCGAGTCGTTCGCCGCCGTTCGTCAGAATCCTGCCACCAATTCTCAAGAGATGACCGCGTATTCGGAAGTAATGCAAGTGACCAAACCACGAGCAAACCGGAAAATCGAGCGGGGGACGACATACAATCGCAAGGGAGGATTAAGAACATGACTACGTTGCAAGAACAAGGGATCGTCAGCGTTCCCAGCAGGAGCAGAGTCACTGAGACAGCGCAACAGCTGGCTGGCATTATCGAGTCACGAGGGATGACAGTATTTGCACGAATCGATCAGCGTGCGGCAGCGAACGCTGTCGGGCTCGATATGAAACCGATGGTATTGCTCATATTTGGCAATCCCAAGGCGGGAACGCCTTTGATGCAAAAGTACCCCTCACTTGCAATCGATCTGCCACTGAAGGCACTCGTATGGGAAGACGAGACAGGACGTGTATGGATCAGTTATAACAGTCCGGAGTACCTGATGAAGAGGCACGGATTGGTAGAGAAACCATTTCAAGTCGTGGAAGCAATAATTGCCCAGGCGGCGTAGTAGCTCGGAGACGGCAAGCGCTTACGCTGTCATGCACCCATTTTAAAGGGCACCTGTCAAGAGAAAAAACTATCTCGTTGACGAGAAAATGTAATATTCTCGTCGATGTTTTTTTTAAGCTACCATCATCCCTACCATTGCCGTAGTTTCATGAGTTTTCGATGTCAGTCTTCACTGCAACATGCACCCATCAGGATTAAGGTCAGTGGTGAAGCGCTATTTCCAGTGACCCTTTCCGCCTTGTGGCGGACCGGAAAATCTTCGGTTCCATGCGGTGTTCAGATGTATTGTTCAAGTCTTATGGTTGTTAACCAGCATATAGTGGCTCACAGCATGGTCAGTAAGGATGGTCAATCCCAAGATTTTGCCGACCCCCTGGATCGTAATCAGCTTTGCATATGGTTCCCGAAGTTCTGCTTTTCCCCCTACCGTGGCTTCAAGAGCCTTGATCTGGAGCGTGAGAAAATCTATCGAATCTTTACTGACCTTGCCCGCCAAGGCCAGGTCCTCATTGAACGAAAGAAGCGGGGCAACGTGATCTGTGGTCGATGCCATCATCTTGCTTCCCCTGAACTTGTATCCGATATTTCGGTTGATGATATTCTGAAGGCTGATTACAAGCGAGGTTCGGAGCCTCACTAAGTGGCTTCGCTTTCGGAGCAGATCCCGAATCGGCCGGTCCTCCTTCTGATAGATATAGCCTACCGGTAGAATGCCGAGCCGCAACATTTCCGCCAGCCAAAATGCATCATGCTGGTCATCAGAGTATTTCAATCCTGAGTATTTCTGTATTGCAGTTGGATTGGCAAGATGCAGCATATATCCCTCCGCCATGAGGAGATCGACCGGCCAGTACTAATGGTAAGTAGACTCAACGACGATGCCAATGATGTCATTCTTGTACGGTACAAGGGTAGCGAGGATCATCTCTGGATCATTAGGCAGTTCCCTCTTGAATACTATCTTGCCGGTTTCATCGATGATCCCCAAATAACTATTACTTGAATGTGGATCGATTCCGTGGTGGCAGCTGGTGCGACTATTCGAAGTTTATTCGCACGACCAATCGCTACGACTTCCCCCTGACTACATGAGTAACTTGCTTGGTTTTCGCCTCACAAGGACACGATAGCTTTTTTTACTTTTGCACTTTTTTTCAATTTTTCACAAGAGGGTCAGATCAGCTTTTACGTGTTTATGCACAATGGTGGTGACTCCATTAAAATCTATTTTATAATGCTTGAGGGTATCCGAAAGCATTGAAGACACTAGACTTGGCATTGTGACTTTCATGTTTCTTCGCGAAAGCGGTTCCCTAGGAAGTTAATCAGACGGAAAAGATAACCACCAACTCAAAAACAAGTAATAACTTGCATAAAAAGATTTAACTGTATTGTAACTTTGCTGTAATACTAAAGTAATATAATACTGGTATTATGTACGCTGTAACAACGCATATAGGACAGCTTATGGTGAACGCTTCAAGTGGACGAATATAATAAGGACATTGAAAAAAGAGCATACGAATAAAGAACATATGGAGGTTGAATGCAGACGAAGAACGCTCAAAAAAATGTGCTTCCCGTCGGTGAACTCATCATTTCCAACGATCTGGTTACGCCTCAGACCGTGGTAAACAAAGTGGCCGAGCGGTTTTTCAGTACGACCGAACTGGACGCAATCGCCGTGGTTGAGGAGAAAGAGCCTGTTGGCCTCGTCACGAGGACGAAACTGTTATTTACGCTGTTTCGGAGATTCGGCTTCGAGCTCTATGGAAAATACCCTGTCATCGCCATAGCTGACACTACTCCTCTCATCGTGCCCGAGGACGAGCGGCTCGACATGGTAATCGATAAAGCCTTGGAGCGGCCACCGCAGGACATCTATGATGAAATCATTGTGACTTCCCCCAGGGGCGCCTACCGGGGCCTCCTGTCGGTAAAGCAACTAGTGATCCAGCAAAGCAACGCTCTGGCAAGCAATATACTTCAGAAAGAAATGGCCAGCGCTCGGGCGCAGGAGCTTGAAAAGATAAACCGGGTGAAGTCCGAGTTTCTTGCCAATGTTACCCACGAGCTCAGGTCTCCGGTGAACGCAATTATCGGGCTCGCCGAACTGCTTCGGATGGCGGCGAACAAGGGCTCGATAGAACAGATAAAGGAGCGGCTCTCATTCATGATCTCAAGCGCAACGAACCTCCGCACGGTGATCACGAATATCCTCGATCTGTCGAAGATCGAAGCAGGTAAGATGGAAGTGGCCCGGCTGCGTTTCGACGCCTCGGCGCTTATTGCCGATATCGCGGAGACGACGCGGGTGCTCGTCGGGAACAAACCCGTGAATGTCAAGGTCATGTCGCCGGTAATGCCGGTCATGGTAACAACAGACCCCATAAAACTGCGCCAGATTGTCATGAACCTCGCGAGCAATGCCGCAAAGTTCACTGAGCGCGGAGAAATCACCATCACGCTCGCCATCATCGGCAGCGGGATCGAAATCTCGGTCAAAGATACCGGCCCCGGCATAAGTGAAGAGCATAGGGAGAAGCTGTTTGTAGCATTCAGCCAGATTGAGGACGCCAAAACCAAAACCCATGAAGGGACGGGCCTTGGGCTTACCATCAGCAAAAATCTTGCCGAACTCATTGGCGGCTCCATCTCGGTGAAGAGTATCTATGGTTTGGAGAGCATCTACGGCGAAGGGACGACATTTACCGTTTCCTTCCCGATACTAAATGTAGAACGTGGAGGATTATATGCTACAGAGTGAAAAAAAGAAAATACTAGTCATCGATGACGACGATTTGCATCTGTACACAACAAAAGAACTGCTCCAGGACGACCACATCGAAGTTGTGACGCACAAAAACGCGTTTGGGGTGACAAATGTCATAAAAACACTGAAGCCGCACCTTGTCCTGCTTGATATCAACATGCCAGCGCTTGCCGGTGACAGGCTGGTGCAGGTTATTCGCGACTACTGCAATGACAACAATATTCACATCGTATTCCTCTCATCTAACGATGAGGACAGCCTGCGGGAAAGCGTTGCAGCCCACGGTGTACGGGGATATATCTGTAAAGGCGACATCGCAAGCCTGCGAAGCAAGGTCACGCAGTATCTTAATCTGCCAGACAGTACCATTCATTAACAACTGAACCCCTTGGCTAGCTGACGCCCTCGTGTCGAGGAGGGGTGTTTCGTTAAGGTCGAATACTTCGCTGCGGCAAAGAGCCACCGTGTTGTATGATGCGGGAAAAAGATATTGGTAGACGACTATGATGAATTGCCTTTCGATATCGCGAGAGAACTGCTTGAGGAGGAACAAATCGATGTTATAACGCTTCATTGCGGATTCACCGCCTTGGAACTTGAAAAAGTTCTTCAGCTGGATCTCAGCTAGCCTTTCTCCTGCTCCAGATCTATGCAGTATTGAACAATGCCGTCACTGAGGATATGACCATGAAAGCACTTACGAAAAAAGATGAGTATGTGGATGAGCAGATATCCCAGAAACTGCAATTTTGGATCGGCAAAATAACCATCCTCGGCATGATTCTTTTTCCACTCTTTTGCATAAGCGATTATTTCGTAACGCCCGAAAATTTCGGGCGATTTATCCGTTATCGCCTCGCAGTAACGATCATCCTTGCCGTTTTCTATTTTTGTAACAGATACAAACGAAGTAAAACTTATCAAAACTATATCATAGCCGGCGTCGTTTTCACGTCAGCCATCATCGTGGAACTCATGATCCTGAGGACCGGAGCTCACCAGTCGGGCTATTACGCAGGAATGAATCTGATCATCTTAGCGGCACTTGGCTTTATCCCCTTCAGCCTGTTCCTGGCTATTAGTATCTCCATCATCATTTACGCCATTTATATAATTCCGATCCTCGCCATTGATACCATTACAAACGTCCCCGTGTTCATTTCTAATAATATGTTCATACTATCCACATTTGCAATATCACTGCTCTTGAGGATTCTGAACCAGAAGAGCATGATAAATGAACTCAGCCTGCAGTATGACCTCGCCGCTGAACAGAAGATGCTTGAGAACTATACAACTGTTCTTGAAGACGTTGTTGAGGAGCGCACAGTGGAATTGGTCAAATCCGAACAATGGCACAGGGCGCTTTCCGAGAATGCGACCGATGGGATCGTTGTTACTGATCAACACGGCGTAATTGTCAGTATTAACGAACGGGCCTGCAAAAACCACGGATACGTGAAGGAGGATCTCTTAGGTGCAGACTCTGGAGTACTCGAGCTGGAAGCGAACCGGGACGCCGTGACGGAACGACGTAATCGGATCATTGCAGGGGAATCTCTCGTTTTCGAAACAATGCATAAGAAAAAGGATGGGTCCTTTCTTTCTTTCGAGATCAGCTCCACGGCGATCAATATCGGTGACCAGCTTTTCATTCAGTCCTTTTACCGCGACATTTCTGAAAAGAAAAAACTTCAGGAGCACCTGCAGCAAACTCAGAAAATGGAGTCCATCGGTGCTCTCGCTGGCGGCATAGCGCATGATTTCAACAACATCCTGTCCGCGATCATAGGCTACGGTCACCTTTCCCAGATGAAACTGTGCGACGACGATCCTGTAAGACACTATGTTGATCAGATTATGCAATCTTCGGAACGCGCAACCGCTTTGACGCAAAGCCTCCTCGCGTTCAGCAGAAAACAACCTGTGAAAAAAGAATTGATCACAGTTAACACAGTGATCAGGAATTTCGAGAAATTCCTGCACCGCCTGCTGCGCGAAGACATCGAAATGACGATCCAGTATTCGGCCGAGCAGCCCATTATCATGGCAGACCGGGGACAGATAGAGCAAGTGGTGATGAATCTTGTAACGAACGCGAGGGATGCCATGCCGGACAAGGGAAGATTAACCATTGATACCAAGATTACTGCGATGGATGAGGCATTTATGCGGTTCCACGGTTACGGCAAAGCGGGAAACTATGCCACACTTTCGGTTGCCGATACGGGCATCGGAATAAGCGAGGAGACCAAAAAGAGGATATTCGAGCCATTTTTTACGACCAAGGAAATAGGAAAAGGGACTGGCCTCGGACTGGCCACGGTGTACGGAATCGTAAAAGCGCACGATGGCTTCATCAATGTATATTCCGAACCGGGCAAAGGGAGCGTCTTTCACGTTTATTTCCCCTTGGCCAGCACAACGAATGCCGTGCCTGAACCTGATAGGCAAAATCCAGTCCTACTCAAGGGCGGAAACGAAATAATCCTACTCGCTGAGGACGACGTGAGTCTCCGCAATATGACGTCGGCTGTTCTCCGGGACATGGGCTACACGGTGATTGAGGCGGAGGACGGGAATAACGCGGTTGCCCGGTTCATCGAGAACCGTGCTGCAATCAAGCTTGCGATTCTTGACGGCATCATGCCGAAGATGAACGGTCTAGAAGCATATCAGGAAATCAGCGCTCTCAACCCAATGATCCGCTGCATTTTCATGAGTGGCTACGCGGGAGAAGTATTCGCCCGGAACGGGTTGCCGACGGGGACGATGTTTTTATCGAAGCCGGTAAAGCCTTCAGAGCTGTTGAGCAAGACAAGGGAAATGCTTGACCGAGCATAGTAAGGGGCAGAGTGATGTGTGAATACCCGCCTATTAACTCATCGTTAGCCTGCAATTCGCATCCCGAATTGAATTATAGATTGAGCCCGACGTAAAGATGTCGTCTCAATCCTTATTGATTTTACCATGGTTTCACATGTTTGCAATTTGAAGATCGTGCGTCGTGATGGGACCTCCACTATCAGCGAAGCTGATCCATAATATTCGATAGAGCTTGCAGTCAAAAAACCTTCCTGTCCTGCAGATGTTGCATTCTTATGAAATGTGCAGGTTTCAACTAGAAAATGTCTTTCATATAGATTGGCAGAAATGATTTTTAGATAATCTAAGCTCCTATAGAAAAATTACTTGCGACGTTGGAGTGCCTGGACCAATTCTGCCAATGTCACAACGACCGCTAACCTTTATTGTAGACACATCGTCGACCGCGCTACACCCGCGAGCTAATGCATGTTTGAAGTTGTATTCTGCTACGATTTTTATCAAGCGTCAGTACAAGATTGTAGGTGGAGGGCGGAATGCCATGTCTAATGGCGACGTAATAAATACCGATTGACACTTACAGTCAAACGAGTTTTCTAAGCTGTTTGTCGTTGCCAGTATCAACATATCCTATGTTTCAACTTGAAGTACCAGGGTAACCCATCAAAAATCAGCAGGACAGAAAACTGCTTCCCACATAACACATCGCTATCTGAAAGGGCAAAAAATATTCTGCTAAACTTTAGCTATAGTTTAAAGGAACCAGCAAATATATTGACATTCAATGAAGCTAATATTCTAACAAAAAGATGGATTGTTTAGATACAGCAGAAGCCCTATGTAACTTGGATTAATAACCGCGCATTAAACAAAAATAAATCTCTTTTTATTTCATAAAGGAAAAACCATGGAAAATTACGACATAATAATTATTGGTGCCGGTCTTGGCGGGCTGGTTGCCGGAGCAAAATTAGCCAAAGAAGGAAGAAAAGTTTTTTTTAGTAGAACAGCACTATATTCCGGGGGGTTGCCCGACCAATTTTAATCGTGTCGGTTCCAATATGGATGTTGGCCTGCATGAAATCGGCGGCATAGAGGAAAGTGGCATGCAACGTGACATTTTTAGAGATTTGAAAATTATTGGAAACATCGAATTTCTCAAACTGCCGGAATGAATAAGCGGTCCATTGACTATGGAATTCAGAAATGGTATTTTATTCAGGATTTTGGTTCAAAATATAAATCCCTCGCGCCAGGCTTGGAAAGTTCATCTACTGCACTGACAATCGTCAGTTCACGTTGCACGCTACTTTATCTTTCTAGTATGTAACAGGCCGAAACGATCAATGCGAGAAAAAGCGAAGTAGTTTCGGCTTCAAGGAAATCACCCGTTTTTTGAATCCATATAGTAAAAGACGCTCTCTCAAATAACAATTTAGGAGTTTTAGAAATAGGCTGCAGCCTGCTACTCGACTTCCTCTGGCCTATTAGCTGACATTCATCTGTATAGTTAGGATTTCTTTACATGAGCTTGCATTGTTTAATCATAGAGGACGAAGCGGATACTGCTCGCTTTGTCAGCAATGGCCTCAAAGAAGCGGGCTATACCGTGACATGGTGCCAAAAGAGCGTGGAAGGACTCGATATTGCCACCGGCGAACAATGGGACATCATAATCCTTGATCGAATGCTGCCGGGAAACATAGATGGACTGTCGATTGTCAAAACCCTGAGGGAACTCGGCAAAACGACTCCGGTTCTGATTCTAAGCGCCCTGGCAAGTTTGGACGAACGCGTGCGTGGGCTACGCGAGGGCGGTGATGATTATCTAACTAAGCCTTTTGCCTTTTCTGAGTTGTTCGCGCGGGTAGAGGCGCTGACCCGCCGATCCAAGCTGTCGGAAGATGTCGGGGAGTTGTGGATAGCTGATCTGAAACTTGATCTACGGACGCGCAGGGTTGAACGCGGGGGGAAGCCGATCCCCCTACAGCCCCGGGAATTTCGTTTGCTCGAATACCTGGTTAGGCACCAGGACCAAATCGTCACGCGCACGATGCTGTTGGAGTCTGTCTGGGACTACCACTTTGACCCCCAGACGAACGTGATCGATGTCCAGATCAGTCGTCTGCGGAACAAGATTGACAAGGGTTTCTCGCCGCCTCTTCTGCACACAGTCCGTGGCGCCGGCTATATGGTGAGCGCCCATGACTAATCTCTGGAGGTCGGTAGCATTTCGCCTGGCTCTTTTTTGCGGTGTGCTCGTCATTGGTTCGACTGCTATTTTTTCGACCATTTTTTATTTTGGGACCATCAGAAAACTGGACCAGGAGGTTGACCAAAATTTAGTTTCCATCTCAGAACGGCTTACAAACAATTTTAAAGCCAAGGGGTTTGATGCCCTGCAGACGGAAATACAAACTCTCCTTACAGACAAATTCGACGTCGATACAGAAATCTATTTCCTTAGTGGGCCTGATGGACAAAAGTTCGTAGGCAATCTGTCTGACGGTCAAGGGCTCACGTCGCCGCTCGACCAGCCGGTCAATCGGAGGGTCATTCGCGACGGACTCCCGTCATCGGCCCGCCTGGTACTGCATAAACTGCCAAACGGTGCCGTCCTCGTTGTAGGGCGCGACATGAAGGACCTGAACGGTATCGCGAATCTGATATGGCGCACTATTGGTATCGGCGGCGTCTTTGCATTGCTGCTCGCCGTTGGAGGCACAATCCTTTTTCGTTATCTGCTGGAACGCCGCGTTGGTGCGATCCGTCGCACAGTCGAGGAAATCGAGGCAGGGAATCTGGCTAAACGGATACCTGTTTCCGGCGTTGAGGACGAATTTGCTCGCCTGAGCGACGACATGAACCGTATGCTAGACAGAATCGAGCAACTGATGGATGGCGTTAGGCATGTTTCCAACACGATTGCGCACAATGTGAGAACTCCTCTTGGTCAAATCCGCGGACACCTTGACGAATCACTTCGTGCAGGTGCTAATGCATCACGGCTTACTGAGGCGGCTGAATTCTCCATAGCGCAGGTCGATGGCTTGATCATAGTTCTTGACAAGCTTCTGCAGATCGCTGAATCTGAATCCGGCACACGGCGTCAGCCCTTTAAACCCGTGGCGTTGCGCAAGGTGGTCACCACTGTCATCGAACTTTATGATGCTATTGCAGAGGCGCAAGGCGTCATTCTGATCACTAAGATCGAGGGCGACCCGAAGACTATTGGCGACAAGGACCTCTTGGCAAGTGCGCTTGCCAATCTACTCGATAATGCGCTCAAATACGGGGGACGAACTGTGACCGTCAGCATAAACGAGACACCAGAAGTGGGAACCGTTTCTCTGGTAGTTCAGGACAACGGGCCGGGGATTCCACCTGACCAGCGATCCAAGGTGATCCAGCGCTTTTACCGTCTTGATCAAAGAGTACCCGGCACAGGCCTCGGTCTTTCGATCGTGTCCGCCATTGCTCAACTTCATGAAGCTGCACTCCATTTGGAGGACGCTGGCCCGGGACTTTTGGCCCGCATTGTCCTGCCACTCTTTGTCTCAATCTGAATCTCCAGTCCGACCTATTCTGTACAGTCAGTAGCTCTCATCCAGCCGTTCAACCATTCTCAATACCCTTCCATCCGCTCATTTATCATATGATTCTCAACCTTTCCAAATTGTAATCTAACGGACATGGTACGGAAAGGTTTGAATTGATAAAATTATCCTAGGGAGTTGCTTATGATTGTCATTATACGGCTATGATTACCAGAACGAGGTTTACTTATGCGATTCAACAAAAAAACAACCCTTGTGGGAGTGAGTTTAGTTTTTATACTAGCCAGCACAACCGGCGTCTATTTAGCAGAAAAAAAGGAGACGTCGTCAAGATCAGATTTTGGCCCCAGATTGGCGAATGCTGCGATATATACTCAATCACCGAGCCAGACCCCGGGCGAGCCTATTGACGAAAATAGCGTAACACTGCAAGAGACACAGCTTAAATCAATCAAGATTGAGCCGGTTGGCCAACAGCTCTTTGCGATCGAGCGGGAGGTGGTCGGCAGCATTGATTTTGATGAAGATCTTTCGGTTGTCCAGGCTGAATCCGCTTTGATAGGCGCTGCAGCTACTTTCGAAGTGACCAGCAAAGAACTCGCGCGCGCCAAGGCCCTTTACGAGACCAACGTTGGCGTGTCACAAAAGGAGTTGGATCAGGCCGATTCCGATCAGCAAACTGCTGAGGGCGCCCTCAAAGCCGCAAGAGATGCCGTCCGCGTCCTCGGCAAGACAGAGGCCGAAATTGATAACATGATCGCCTCGGGTAAGATTGAACCTGCAGTGGTTAGCCGGATAGCCGTTGCGAATGTGACCGAAAGCGATACGCCGCTTCTTCACGTGGGTCAGCCGGTTACGGTTAAGGTCATGGCCTATCCTGACCGCGTTTTTAAAGGCAACGTCACGAAGATATATGATGTCGTTGATCCGAATATCCATAGAACCAAGATCCGCGCAAAAATTGCTGATCCCAAGGATGAGCTTCGTCCTGGAATGCTGGCCAGTGTTGTGGTTCGAATTCAAGAACCGGTGGAAGCCATCGCGATACCGATCAATGGCGTTGTCCGCGAAGGTGACGGTACGATGACGGTCTGGGTCACCACCGACCGCCATCGCTTCATACAAAGACCGGTCAAGCTTGGTCTGCAAAAAGACGGATGGTATCAGATCGTTGAAAATCTGCGACCGGGCGAACTGGTCGTTACTGAAGGCGGCATATTTCTCAGCAACATGCTGGAAGCCCCACCGAGCGATTAGCCATGTTTAAGTCTCTCATAGCATTTTGCCTGAGCCGCCGAGCGATTGTTGTAGCCGCCCTGCTGCTTTTTGCCGGTGCAGCGTTTCTTGCATTTCAAAAGCTCAACATCGAGGCCTATCCAAATCCAGCGCCTGTTATCCTGGAGATTACCGCCCAGGCGCCAGGCCTATCTGCCGAGGAGATGGAAAAGTATTATTCGCGCCCAATTGAAATTGGGCTCTACACCACTCCTGGCATCGCTGTCATCCGGTCTACCTCGTTTTACGGCCTGGCCTTCGTTCGGGTCGTTTTTAACTATGGTGTGGATTATCACTTCGCTTACAGCCAAGCCGCTATCGCCCTGCAACAAAATGTCACTCTTCCAGGTAATCTGGTGCCCACAATTCAACAGAACAGCGGAACTGGTGAAATCTTTCGTTACCAGGTGGTGGGCCCGAAGCATTTCGGAATAACCAACCTTCGCACCGTTCAGGATTGGATCGTAGCGCGCAGGCTGTTGACCATTCCCGGCATAGTTGCAGTGAACAGTTGGGGCGGTCCAACAAAGCAATTCGAGGTAGATGCTGATCCACACAAATTGGAAGCCTATGACATTACGGTACCCCAAATCCTGACCGCGCTGGGCAACGCCAACATCAACGTAGGTGGACGAGAAATCCGCATTGGCCAGCAATCCATCAACATTCGTGGTGTCGGCCTGATTGATGACGGTGGCAATGATGATTTGACCCAAGGCTTCAAGATTGATGACATTGAAAACGTTGTCCTGACTCAGTCGAACGGCGTTCCTGTGCAGATAAAGGATGTTGCGAAAGTCCACGTCGGCTATAGGCCGAGGCTTGGAATCTGGGGCCACGACATGGATGATGACGGGGTGGCGGCGATTGTGGTCATGAGCCGCGTTGAACGGGCACACGATATGCTGCCAAAAGTCAAAGCTGAAATTGACATGATGAATCATGATGGAAGCTTGCCGCCCGGGGTCAAACTCGTTCCTTTTTATGATCGAGGCTCGCTAATCGACCTCACCACCCACACCGTTTTGCACAACCTTATCTTCGGATGTCTGCTTGTCCTCCTCATCCAATGGATTTTCCTCGGTAATTTCCGCAGCGCGATCATTGTAGGGTTCAACATCCCGTTTGCGCTTTTTTTCGCGATCATTCTCCTCGTGATTCAAGGCGAAAGCGCGAACCTGCTTTCGGTTGGCGCGGTTGATTTCGGCATCATTGTGGATTCAGCGGTGATACTTGTTGAGAATGTCTTCCGAACATCCCAAGGACGCCCCGAGGAAAGACAGGGTATGCTCCAGAATCTTGCCGAGGGCTTTTGGGGGCCGGACCCGACGAAAATCCCAATGCATGTTACGTCGGCCAAGGGATGGACAGATCGCTTGCGCCTTATTTTGATCAGTGCCCTACAAGTGGACAAAGCGGTTTTTTTCTCGACCTTAATCACCGTGGCAGCCTTCGTGCCTCTCTTCACCATGCAGGGAGTCGAAGGCGCGATATTCGGCCCAATGGCGCGTACCTATGGGTACGCGCTAGCTGGCGCCTTGATCGCAACATTCACCATCACGCCTGTACTTTCGTCCTTGCTGCTACCCGAGCATGTGAAGGAAACCGAGACCATCTTCGTCCGCGCACTACATCGTCTTTATAATCCGATGCTGAGATTCGCGCTCGCCCACCGTGGGGTCATGGTGATGATTGGAATTGCGTTCATGGCCTTGGCAGGATTTTTGATACCGAGGCTCGGAAGCGAATTTCTGCCACACCTCGAAGAAGGCAATTTTTGGATACGTGCTTCCATGCCGATGACGCTTTCGCTGGAAGACGGCGAGGCGGCAACAAAAAAAATGAGGGCAATTCTTCTAAAATTTCCTGAGGTCAGCACCGTAACGTCACAGCATGGTCGTCCGGATGACGGCAGCGACGCGGCGCCATTCTCCAATGTCGAACTATTCGCAGTGCTCAAGCCGCTTGGACAATGGCGCACAGGCATGAATAAGGAAAACCTGACCGAGCAGATTAACGCTGAGCTTGAACGAGAACTGCCAGGGGTCTACTTCAACTTTTCGCAATATATCCAGGATAACATCGAAGAAGCTATTTCAGGAGTTAAAGCCGACAATTCGGTCAAGATCGTTGGCCCTAATCTCGAAACATTGACTAAACTGGCCGAGCAAGTGAGAGACCAGATGAGCAGGGTTCGCGGTATTGCCGACCTTGGAATCTTTCCAGTCTTAGGTCAGCCGAATCTGAACATCAAGATAGATCGCGCTCAAGCGGCGAGGTATGGCCTAAATACCGGTGACATCAACTCTGTCGTTCAAGCAGCGCTTGGCGGTACGGTGGCAACATCGGTATTGGAGGGTGACCGCCAATTCGACCTGGTTGTCCGCTACCCATCCGAATACCGTGACAGCATAGAAAAAATCCGCAACGTGAAGGTGGCCTATCAAACAGGTAATGGCGCCAACGCCTACCTTCCCTTGCGCGAACTTGCGAAGGTCACCTTGGACACGGGAGCAGCCTGGATTTATCATGAAAGCATGCAGCGTTTCATCCCGGTCAAGTTCAGTGTCCGCGGTCGTGACCTCGGTAGTACCGTTGCCGAGGCTCAGGAACGCATTGCGAAGAATTTGAAACTGCCGAGCGGCTACCGACTAATCTGGGCCGGTGAATTCGGAGATCTACAGTACGCTAAAAGGCGCTTGGAAGTGATCGTGCCGATCAGTCTCGTGCTCATCCTGGGATTGCTCTACGCTACATTCAATTCGCTACTTGACAGTCTGATGGCACTCGCGGGAATCCCCTTCGCGGTAGCCGGTGGCATATTGGCACTTTACATCTCCGGTCTCAATTTCAGCATCTCTGCCGCCGTCGGTTTCGTTTCACTCTTTGGCGTATCCGTCATGAATGGCATCCTGATGATTACTTATTACAACCAGGAAAGACTTCGCGGAGGCATGCCCATAGAATCAATGATTCACGCCGCCTCTACCCGTATGCGGCCGCTACTCATGACGAGTCTTTCCGCCTGCATAGGCCTATTTCCCGCGGCGATTTCGACCGGGATAGGAAGTCAGGTACAGCGCCCCCTCGCTACGGTGATCGTTGGCGGAATGTTTATCGGTCCAATCATCCTACTTGTAGTTGTGCCGCCGCTACAGATGCTGTTCTTGGGAGAAAAGCATGAACCGCAAAAGGAGACTGTCAAATAAGGAGAAGTACTATGAAGGTATTGTTTTTTTGGACTATAATTTTAGCGATGTCTATCGGGTTACCAGCGACTCATGCTGCCATTGCCAAACCAAACAACGCAAATAAAATCGTTGCACCCCAGCAGCCCGACAAACTTCGGACGCAACCTCAAGAAAAATCGGTTGCAGAACGCCGCAAACTAACTATTACAGCCCCAAAAACCAGTAAATCCATACGCACCGACACGCGAACCAAAAAAAGCAGTTCAAGCATCAACGGAACAATGATTCATCGTAAGCATTAGTATTATCTTAAAGGAATGCCATGTTCTCAAAACACTGCAACTTCATCGCTGCAACGTTGTCAATAGTTGCCCTGACCTCAGGCTGCGCCGTTGGTCCGAACTTCCACCGCCCAGCACCGCCCGCGATTAACGGCTACACAGCAGAACCTCTGACTGCCACGACTTCTACCATCAATGTAGCTGGCGGAGAGGAACAACGTTTTGTCACGGGCATGGACATTCCCAAACAGTGGTGGGCATTATTCAAGTCGCCTCCGCTCAATGCGTTGGTCGAAAAATCGCTCAAGACCAACCCTACGATCGAAGCAGCAAAGGCAGCCTTGCGTCAGGCTCAGGAAAATGTCGCCACCCAGAAGGGCTCTTACTATCCCACCGTCCAGGCCGGTTATTCGGCCAACCGCACGAAGGACTCGGGCACCATTTCGCCAGTGCTGTTTTCTGGCCAGGAACCTTACACTCTTCATACTGCTCAGGTGAATGTAGGCTTTGCGCCTGACGTGTTCGGCGGCAACCGGCGACAGGTAGAGTCCCTGACTGCTCAGGCCGATTTTCAACGCTTCCAGCTCGAAGCGGCCTATCTCACGCTGACATCGAACGTGGTGGCTGCGGCCGTCCAGGAAGCTTCGTTGCGCGCTCAGATTTTCTCGACGCTCAGCATTGTCAAGATCGAGACTGAGATGCTCGACCAACTGCACCAAGAGTTCAAAGTCGGTTATGCTGCTGGGTTGGACGTGGCTGCGCAGGAAGCTGCTCTTGCCCAGGTGCAACAGACCTTGCCGCCATTACAGAAGCAGCTTGCGCAAAACCGTGACTTGCTCGTTG
This sequence comes from Nitrospirota bacterium, assembly GCA_963845065.1. Classification (GTDB taxonomy): domain Bacteria; phylum Nitrospirota; class UBA9217; order UBA9217; family UBA9217; genus JAJYKN01. The sequence goes on along the minus strand of CAWJQQ010000008.1, from coordinate 576,421 downwards.
CCCTTGCGGGCCGATTCCCAGACAAAGAGTTGGAGGAAAAATTCGAGTTCGCGGCGCTCAGCCTTCCCCAGGAACTGCCGGTCAGCATTCCCTCCAAACTGGTTGAGCAACGCCCAGACGTGCGCGCAGCCGAGGAGCTGCTGCATTCCGCCAGCGCCCAGGTCGGTGTCGCGGTCGCTGCCATGCTGCCGAATATTACCCTGAGCGCCGATTTGGGCAGTACCGCTACCTCGATCAGCCATTTATTTACCTCCGGAAACGGTTTCTGGAGCCTGGCTGGTGATCTGACACAGCCGATCTTCCAGGGGGGCACCTTGCTGCACAGGAAACGGGCTGCTGAAGCAGGTCTAGAACAGGCTGAGGCTGAGTATCGTAACACGGTTATAGCAGCATTCCAAAACGTGGCGGACACACTGCATGCGATCCAATACGATGCTGATGCTCTGAAAGCAGCAGTGGCCTTCGAACAGGCTGCCAAACGCAGCCTCAACCTTGCACAGAAGCAGTTCGAAGTCGGCTACGTTAATTATTTATCGTTGCTCGCCGCCGAACAGGCTTATCATCAGGCAGTTATCAATCTTGCACAAGCGAAAACCAACCGATTTGTCGACACCGCAGCTTTGTTTATGGCACTTGGCGGCGGCTGGTTAAACGGCGTGGCTGACACTTCTGCGTCAAGGACGCCAGAGGTTTCCGGGCTCCGCTGATGTGAGAGTGCGCGTGAAGCTTTGAAAAAGTATCTGATTAGACGCGTATCCTGTCGTATATCACTACAGCTTTATGTTATCCATTTATGTATGTCCCAACGGTAATATGAGAGTGCATGTTTGAAGTAGTATTTAGCACCATTGTCATAATCTTGGCATTACACAGTAGTAGATGTTTATCGCAGAAATCTTAATTTGTTTGAGGTGAACAATAGAGTTTGAGAATTGTGGTGCGATGTCCTTTCTGAACTCCACAACAGTTGCATACATTGAAAAATAAATGTGACATTCTGCAATTTTAAAGCAGCCAGGTAGAATGGGGTCAATCAATCTAACAGGCTATTACTTTCTTCATAGCATGTTCCCCCTCAATAGGTACATGTAGAACATCTACAGCCAGAAATAGGCTTTGACAGTGTAGAGATCAAATGGTATTAATATATTAATTATAAAATTTATTTCCCGATAAAGCCAAACTCTTCGCAAGAAGAGGGCGGAAAGCCACGGGTCTTAAAAGACCAAGACGGCCGAGCTGCCGAAGGATGACTCCTTTGGTGTGCTCGGCCTTTTTGTTTGGCATACGATCAAAAGCTAGATAGAAGAAAAGGAAGTATGAAGAACTACAGCTTCATAAGAGCACCAGTGTATATATTCGTGGGTCTATGCTGACACTGATCTCCCGTGGAGGAGAAGTTGAAGGCACACCTCTACGCAACATGGGAGGCGGACAAGTCAGGCAAGTTAGCGGAGTCAACGGAAGGACAGCGGTACTGAGTGCTCTTAGCATTAAGTCGAGATACCCTCTGGGTATAAACTCTGAAATACAACTCCATATTAACGAGGAGGGCTCTTACTCAGAATTAGGCAAACTATAACACACTCCACTATATGATAGAAGTGGTGATTGTGGGTCAATAGAAATCCTTAGCACCTATGGTTTGGATCTGCTCTCACGACGAAAACTAAGAGAAGTCATAAAAAGAAAGGAGTTCAAGATGAAGCTCAGGACTTGGATGATTGCTGCGGCCATAATCTGTCTTTTGTTCGGTCTCGGGTTCATAATACTTCCTGTTATGATGCTTTCTTTCTATGGGTCAACAACAGAGCAGGTTGGAATAGTTATGACTCGTTTCTTCGGGTCGGCCTTTTTTACACTCGGCCTCCTATTTTGGCTTGCCAGAAATACGACCGAGCCAACCACCCAACGAGCGTTTGCACTCGCCGCTTGCGTTGGTGACGTCATTGGTTTCATCATAGCTCTGAGGCACCAATTGTCTGGGATTGTAAATGTACTCGGTTGGTCAACTGTAACCCTGTATCTGATCTTTGCTTTGGGCTTCGGCTATTTCCTGATACCTAGACCAGCCAATGCCTTGTAAGATAGTAAATAGTGGCGGGCATAGCCTTTTTTCTGTGGGGAACATGGTATCTAATAGTCAGTAAAAAGCAACTATCCTGACCACTGGGTCAACCGGACGCCCGACAAGCACGTTGGCCCACATTAAACCAGTTGCGGGCGCCGGTTACCCAGAACGTTGGCTTCGTGTGCATGTTTCAGCCTGTTATTCTAAATCTTCTATTTATCGGTCACCGGTGCAACCTTGTCGGTGAATCACATATTCATATAATATTAGCAAAGGCGTAGAATTCAGTTTGTATCTTTGCATTTTATAATAAGGTTGTACGTCAACAGCAACATCCTGGATCCTGCACTCATAACTGTACGATCCAAAGTGTAATTATCAACCCGTATAATGCCACGAATCTACTCACTTCTACCCATACGACGACTGCCGGCAGACTATTTGGTCGAACAATCTAACAGGTATTACCTTCTTTGTAGCATATTACCCTCAACAGGTATATGCAGAATATCTACAGCCGAAAATAGACTTTGACAGGGAAAAAATTAATTGGTTTGATTACTATAGTTTGGAAAATTATTTCCCGACACAGCCTAATCCTTTACGAGAGGGGGATGGAATACTGCGAGTTCTAAGAGACGAAGATGGCTGAGCTGTTGAAGAGTGACCTTTCGGCATGTCCGACCATATTTATTTGAGCAAGATGATGGCAGTGCACGAAGCAGGTGGATCACAAATAACGAGGTAAGCCATCGAGAGTTTCTGAGGTTATCCTTGGAAAGAAAGGAGGCTATTTATATGGAACTATCCGTTCAACTCAGGTATTTGAAAATTGCTTTGGTTTTGATAGGTGCATTCTGTGTCGTTGGTCTTTATCCACTTACGATAATTTGGCCTTCTGGATGGGCGTGGCACGCGGAGGGCCAATCGCTCTATCTGCAGATGATAATCGGGATCTATGCGACACTCGGTGTATTCTTGATCATTGCGGCCAGAAATCCACTCGATCATCTCAGCCTCATCTGGTTCGCCGTCTGGTCCAGCATCGTGCATGGAGTGATCATGGCAATTCAAGCACTCATTTATCCCGAACATCGCGGACATCTCTTCGGCGATGTGCCAGTACTGCTCATTGCAGCTGCAGTGTTCGCGTGGCTGACTCCGAAGGGAAAAAGGCAAATAACAACTGCAGAGAAGACAGCGCGTAATGGATGATGGGGTAAACAAGGAGCATAGCGAGCTCACGTTCAAGAACGCCAGGGTTTACCACACCATCGACGAGTACTTTATAATGATGGGGTGCTGAGCTCACAGTATTAGAAAGGCCAGGCAGGAATGCCTGGCCTTTCATTAACTGAGCCCCCAATAAATTGTTCCAGCCAAAAGTGGGATTTTCTCGATTGCATAATACAACCAGAATCCTTTGTTATCGTCAAAACATTAACATTGCAAGATAGTAGGTGAACCTCACAGAGATTCTGTATTGATTGACGTAGAGGATATTGATTGTAGGTTGTACTGCGATGTCCATTCTGTATCATGTGAACTTCGTGGTCATTTGCTCGCGCGTCCGGCGCTCATACCTCATATCAGGTATTTTTTCATCGGCTCGTGATTTACTCAACGCTTCTTTTAGACTCCATTTCGCGATGGATTCCTGCGATAACCCTTCACCTCCTCAGGCTGGTTCGCGGACTTGTACTTCCAAGCTGTCGAACATTCACGGCTCGCAAAAAAACCCGCAGACTGGAGTCTGTGGGTTGAGCACTATCATAATCGATTCGACAGATTTTACACTGCTGCTTTCAACCCTTGCTCTATCATTGCGTGCACTTGCCCCAGGGTAGGTGCTTTCCCCCCCGCGTGTTTCCGCGCCATATGCTCAGTCACCGCTTCTTTATTCATCAATGACTTCAGGTTCTTGACAGCTTCATCCCTCGTATTACCTTGGACCGTCATCACATCGCCGCAACTGCAGGTCATGCTGTACGTCATTGTTGTCACCTCCTTTGCAATCACCTTTCTCGTTGCAATTCTAGTTTAACTTTAATCCTTGCTCGGGTAGATGTTAAGAAACCGGCAGCTGAACTTACTTCGTAAAAAGGGATTACAATGCTGGGACAACAAAGTGGCAGGTCTCGCTCCACTTAGTCCAATTCTGGCGCGCACAAAGGACTGCCATTGTATATACTAGAACCATTCAGAGTGTAAGTCACTCTTTGGCCAGCACGCATACGTTAAAGTCCAAGGATATATGGGATGACCTCTCGGTAAGTCGGGCCTATCCCCTTCTCTTTCGACGGACGTAAGAGAAACCGTTCATCAGTCTTTCCTGCCTTTGGTCCCTCTATTATCCCTTCCATCGCATATTCATTGTCAACACAGTCAAACCTGTCTATCATAGTATCAAAAGGGTAGGTCGCGCTTTATTTTCATCGTATGGATCGTCATGAGACCGGAGAAGCGGAGAAAAATTGAAAAGAACTAGGATTCATAAGAGAAAGATACCTGTTGGGAGCTATCTGTTGTCATGAGTATTGTCGATTATAAACTGAAGTACAACAACTAACCAAGGAAAGGAACTACAATGAAAAAATCAATGATGATGGTAATGATAATTTTGGTCTTCACCGTTGGCGCAGCTTATGCTGCGGTTAACCAATCAGCTGCTGGGACAGGAGAACATCTGTCCAATGGAATCACGTATTTCGATCTTAGGCATGAGTCCACCTGCAACAATCTAGTGGGATCGGTCGAACAGGATGCAGCAAAGCCCCTCAATGTCATAACCGCCTTCGATATTGGGAAGACAGGAGTGAAAGTGCAGAGCTCCTGCACCACCGTAGTATCGCAGACAATAATGAACAAGGGTAACAATGGCATTACGGTCTTCTAGCGCAATGGTTCGCCAGATGTGCTAGCAACCCAACAGGTCGTAACAGGTCGGAGAATAATCTCTTCGGCGCATCAACCAATAATAAACCTATACGTTATTATCAAAGGGGAAAAGCAATGGGAAAATATGACATAATAATCATTGGCGCCGGTCTTGGCGGGCTGGTTGCCGGAGCAAAATTAACCAAAGAAGGGAAAAAAGTTTTTTTAATAGAACAGCACCATATTCCGGGAGGTTGCGCGACCAATTTTAAGCGTGTCGGTTCCAGTATGGATGTTGGCCTGCATGAAATCGGCGGCATAGAGGAAGGTGGCATGCAAAGTGACATTTTTAGGGATTTGAAAATTGTTGAAAACATCGAATTTCTCAAACTGCCGGAATTTTATCGTTTTACAAACAGCCGGGTTGATATTGTCATTCCCGATAATCGTAAAGAAGCAGAAAATATATTGATTGAAAAATATCCTGAAGAAGAAAAAGGCATTAAGAAGTTTTTTAGTGCAATCATGGGTTTTCGAAACGAATTGAATAGAATGCCACGTCCAGGCCTGAAACTGCTTCTTCAGTTACCTCTTTTCCCGTTACTATACCCGCGCATTATTTTTTCCCTGAATAAGACAGTCAGCCAGGTTATGAATAAGCTCATTAAAAATAATGAATTGAAACTGGTGTTGACGGCAAATATTGGCTATTACCACGACAATCCGGAAACGATGGCATATTCCTATTTTGCCATCGCCCAATCGAGTTTTTATTTAGGCGGATATTACATAAAAGGCGGTTCTCAAAAACTATCCGATTATCTGGCAAAGCTTATTACCGATAATGGCGGTAAAATTCTGTTGGGTCACAAAGCGGATAAAATTCTAACGGAAAATAATAAAGCAATAGGTGTAGAATATCATAAAAAATCAAGTCCGGATTCGCCAGTAAAGATATTTGGCAATGAAGTCATTGCCAACGCCGCCGTCCCTAATGTTGTTAATGATCTTTTGCCGGAAGAATTAACAGTAGGCACAAAAGCAAAAATCAATAAAATGGAAATTGCCTGCTCGATTTTGAGTGTTTACCTCTTTTTTAAAAAACCCATCAAAGAGATGGGAAACAAGCATTATTCGACTTTCGTCTTTAATCCAGGCGTGCATGATATGCACGGTCTGAATTATCATGTTGATTTTAAAGAAAGAGGCTTTGTCTTTGTCGATTACAGCCAGATAGACTCACAGCTGGCGGCGCCGGGCAAGGGGGTTGGTGTTATTTGCACGATCGACTATATCGACGATTGGAAGAAATTGAGCGAGATCGAATATAAAGCAAAAAAAGTCGACGTTGCAAAAATTTACATTGAGAAGCTTGATAAGCTTATCCCGGGGATCAAAGACCAGATTGAATACTATGAAGTCGGTACGCCAAAAACAATTGAACGCTATACATTAAATCCGAATGGCACGGCATATGGTTTCTCGCAGATACCCAGCCAGGCCAGTATCAGAAGGTTTGGCCAGAAATCACCGGTTGAAAATTTATATTTCGCCTCAGCCTGGACAATGCCGGGGGGAGGATTTACGGGGGCGATGTTAAGCGGCTGGTTCTGCGCGGAAGAGATTCTAAAAAAATAGAGATTGTTGATGATGAACAAAATAGCAAAAGACTCATCTGTTAGAAAATCTCGTTAATCTCAGGATGACCCTTATGTTTGCAACATTATCCCATTTATCATACTTACGCTTACTATCAAAATCACAAGACAAAAATTGACAGTGTTCTTTCATATGTGCAATTATGATCTAGTATTCTTTACCCATGTCATATCTCTGACATTCCATGATAGTAGGTGATATGTGAAGTAAACGGCGATGGTATGGGAATCACAGTACTTCCCGAGAAAGTTACTTCACATAATGATGGGGTTTGCGGCGGCTCCAGTCAGTATATGATGCTGTTACTTTGCTTGATCAGGTTTTTTAGATCATCGCCCTTGGACCCGGACCCAAAAGAATAAAGATGCTCTCGGAGCAGCTTAAATCGCGACGGATTCCTTCCAATTCAATTTACTTTCCTCATGTGATGTGGTCATATACACCGTCTCATTTGATTGGCTTCTATGAAGGGGATATCAAAGACAGCGGCATTATTATGTAGAGTAAATTCTTGCAGAATACGCATCAATGAAGGATTTAATGAAAACGCTTCACATAATGCAGAACTTCACATAATAGGTGTTGAACTAAGCCGCTACGCGGCGGTACTCTTCACTCACCACTGATTTTATCTGCAATCCCTTCGCAATTATCTCCAAATAATATCACGCTCTCACATATTGCTTCACAATCCCTGCTGATTTACAATTTTCCCTCGCATCACCATCGGCGTCACGCCGTTGGAATTTCAAGTCAGCGGAAGGAGATTGTGCAATGGAAACGTTCAAAGAACAGATGCAAGGCGACATGGTGCTTCGTAACTTTAGTCCGCATACGCAAGAAGCGTATCACCGGGCAGCTCGCTATTTAGAGCTGCATTTCAACAAGCCGCCCGACCGTCTTGGGCAGAACGACATCAAGTCGTTCCTGCTGTCCGTCGTCCAGAACAGGAAACTATCCCCATCCTCTTTGAAAATCACCTACGCCGCGCTGCGGTTTCTTTATGAAACCACGCTCAAAAAAAGATGGGTGATGGACAAAATACCCTATCCAAAGTCGGCCAAAAAGCTTCCCACCGTTCTCGAACGGAACGAAGTCGAAACCATACTGATGTCCGCTGGCGGCCTGAAGCAGCGCGCGATGCTGATGGTAACCTACTCCGCAGGCCTCCGGGTAAGCGAGACCGCCCATCTCAAAATATCCGACATCGACAGTAAGCGTATGCTTCTCCGTGTAGAACAAGGCAAAGGGAAAAAGGATCGGTATACCTTGTTGTCGAAGCGCACCCTAGAGACACTCCGAGAGTACTTTAAGAAGTATCTCCCCAAACACTGGCTCTTCCCAGGAGGAATTCCTGGACAGCCCATAAGCATTACCACCATCCAGCAAGCGTTCAAACGCGCGAAACGCAAGTCCGGCATCATCAAGTCCGCAAGCTGCCATAGCCTGAGACACAGCTTTGCAACACATTTGCTCGAGGCCGGGGTGGACCTTTATAACATTCAACTGCTGTTGGGCCACGCATCAATCAGGACGACCACGATCTACCTCCACGTGAGCAAGAAAAACCTATCAAAGATCGTGAGTCCTCTCGATATCGACAATTCCTCTAACTCCGAAAAGACTTCGTAGCCGGACCGCTTGTCGCTTCGCCATGTGTGCACGAGAAGTCAGACAGCTTGAGGTTGCGGATATCCTACGCCGGTACGGCCCTGATTACCGCAGCGCCCATCCCATGCCCGCGAATCGTCTTCGCGCTATGCGCGCAATAGAAACTTGCCGCACAGCTGATTTGGGTGGCCACGTGGATGAGTGTGAGCACTGTGGGACAAAGGTGATCTCGTACAACTCCTGCAGAAACCGGCACTGTCCCAAATGCCAGTTCCTGAAGAAGGAAAAGTGGATCGAGGACCGGGAAAAAGACCTGCTTCCCATACCGTACTTTCACGTTGTTTTCACCATTCCTGATAAGCTGAATCCTCTTGTCCTCCGGAATCAGGAAGTCCTCTATGGGATCCTGTTCAAAGCCGTTTCGGAGACTCTTACGGAACTCTCGAAAAACCCGAAACACCTGGGAGCAGAGATCGGGTTCATCAGCATCCTGCACACCTGGGGACAGAACCTCATGCAACATCCACACATCCACAACATCGTTACTGGCGGAGGACTGTCCCATGACGGACGAAAATGGAAGTCATGCAAAGATGACTTCTTTCTCCCCGTCAAGGTCATGTCTCGTCTGTTCCGGGGGAAGTTACTCGCTTATCTGAAAAAGTTTCGTGTCGAAAACAAACTCGTTTACCCCGGCGACATAAGCCATCTTGCATCGCCGGGGGCTTTCAATGCCTTAATCACCGACCTGTATAAAAAGAAGTGGGTCGTCTACTGCAAGCCACCCTTTAACGAAACCAAGGACGTTCTTGAGTATCTCGGCAGATACACCCACCGAATCGCGATCAGCAATCACCGACTCGTGAAGCTCGAAAACGACGAAGTCTCTTTCCGGTGGCGGGACTACTCCGATAACAACAAAGTCAAGATCATGCCCCTTAAAGCCGATGAGTTCATTCGGCGGTTCCTGCTTCATGTGTTGCCTGACAAGTTTGTGAAAATCAGACATTACAGCTTGTTGGGAAACAGATGCCGCAGGAAGAAACTCGACCGGTGCAGAGAGCTTCTGGCCTGCACCAATCAGAACGAATCGGAACAGAAGACAGAAACGTGGCAAGAAGCTTTACTCCGATTTACCGGCATCGACATCGCATTATGTCCTGCCTGCGGTGAACGAAAAATGCATACCATGGAGATTATACAGCCTGCTCGTTGCAAAGGACCGCCACGCATATGAACATCACTCAAACCGAAAAAACAGCCTCCCTGTCCCAATCCGAAAACGGTCATGTTCTTCGCAACAATATTCTATTGTCCAAAGGTCATTTTTCCTGCGAGTTGGGATTGCGAAATTGCCTTGAATCGCTTCTTCTCACGCGAAAATCACCCGTCACAGGCCTTATGCCCCAGCCGATGCAGTACTCAATACCCTCGCTTTAAAGAGAAAAATCATTTGAAATCCCATAGCGTCGTGGCGCGTACGGCATAGTTCAACCAGCTTCTTTCTGAATAAGGCATTTCAGAAAGAAGCCTAAGTATTATGTGGAGCTACACATAACATCCTGGAGTGTTGGAGATTCTATTTACCTTAACAATTATAAGTTTCAACCAGAAATTGTTAACGTTATGCTATTAAAATAACCAGTTAAAATTATAACTTTACGTTGACATCCTTCTCTTTTGAACTTAAACTAATTTTATGAAATGCCAAGCTGTCATAGTACTTCTGGCAGTCGCTCTCACCATCGCTATTCCACCTTCTTTCCCGTGCAACCATACGGGGCATGCAATGATCGGCACTCTTGACGTATGTCACTCAGCGACTCCAGTCCTTTCGTCAACTGGTAACATGCCCTGTATACAGACGAGCCCTTGTCATCCTCTTCCTCTGGTCCTTCAAGAAACTTTAGAAATTGTAAATCCTTTTTTTAAGCCTACCATGACTGCCTTTCAAGACGAACGTCCTCCAAAAGCCTGATCTGTAATCACATCCGAAGTTTTTGAGTCAGTTTTGTTGCCTCGCTTTTAGAAAGGCACAACGTACGCTTACGCCTGCATGGCATCTCTGGGGATAGTTCTCATAGGCTATCCTCCCCTTTAAAGCTTGGCTCCACTTCGGGAATGTTCAAGCCATCATCATTTACCAAGGTTAGATGTTTCAGGAGTGGAGTCTTTTTTATGAGGTTTTGAAGAGAAGCCGTATATGCGTTTTATGATTAATACTGAAATCAGCATTAACAAAAGGCTTATTTGTTATCAAACGAAACGACAACTAAGCTTATTAAGGGGAGGCTTCACCATGCGAGTAAAAAGATATTTCAAGCGGCAAATGAAACAGAAGAAAGTTACACGAACATTGTTTTACAGCGTACTCGCGTCGATTCTTGTAGCAATCTCTTTGCTCTTATCTTCAGGAGATGCAAACGCATGTGCAAGCTGTGGATGTACATTGAGTAATGATTGGGAAAATCTGCAGTTTTCTTCTACATCAGGGCTTAAGATCGATTTAAGCTACAACTACATTGATCAAGACCAGCTTCGGAGCGGGGCCAAACCGATTTCACCCGCGGCCGCCAGCCAAATTGTGGTCAACGGCAGTTCTAAGGAAGTCGAGAAATTCACCATAAACAATTATGTCAACTTGGGAATCGACTATAGCGTAAGCCGCGACTGGGGTATTAATGTTGTAGTACCTTATATCGACAGAAAGCACAGTACGCTGGGAACTGCATCGGACGGTTCTACTGGTGGCCCTGGTGGAGGTCAATACGACTCACATACTGACAGTTTTGGCGATGTAAAAATAATCGGCCGTTACCAGGGCTTCACTCCACAATGCAGGTTTGGCATTCTCTATGGACTCAAGTTGCCGACTGGGAGCTATACTGACACAGGAAACTCGACTGATCCGACCGCGCCTGGTCCAGTCGCGATTGACCGCGGCTTGCAACCGGGGACCGGCACCACTGATGTAATACTGGGCGCATATTATGCTGATGGTCTTTCCCAAGACTGGGATTACTTCACCCAGGCATTGTTTCAAAAGGCACTGGATTCAAGGGATGATTACAGGCCAGGCGATGGATTCAACTTTAACTTGGGTTTACGATACGCCGGCATTCCCAATGTTGGCCCCATCCTTCAGCTAAATTATCGGTACGTTCAGCATGATGTGGGATCGAACGCGGATGAACTCAATACAGGCGGAATATTGCTCTATATCAGCCCTGGCATCTCTGTGTCGATCAATCGGCAGGTTTCGGTATACGCCTTCTATCAATACCCCATCTACCAGGAACTCTATGGTATACAACTCGCGCCCCATTACACCACCACTGTGGGTATGCGTTATTCATTTTAAAGATAGCACACGGGGCCGATGAACATTCGTGTTTAACTTTTTATTGTACTTTATGCTCACGATGAAGAGACATTAAGACGATAACTTCCTGAACGCATGCTGTAAAAGTGCACAGTTAATAATATTGGTATCTTAACGTCACTGTTCGCATAGCGCACGCTTATGCCGTTATCGATAATAATTCAGATCGGGCTATATCGCTGAACACAGAGCGCTACATTCATAAGAGAGATTTTTTATTAAAGTGAGGGAAGGAGGGAAATCGGCGACAGACTCTATTGCATTATTTTGATATTTTTAGATTTAAAGACATCACTCATTCTGTTGCAAAATCTAATTATGGCGAAAGGAGCAGATGAAATGAAAAGCAAGAAGAGACTCTTAGGAGCTGTAATGGCTGTGGTGTTCATGCTGTCAATTGGTTTATTCGGTACGGCTTATGCCAAGCATGGAGGCGATGCCGCCATGGACATGCACCATCTGCATATGTTGATGAACCACGGACTTGAAATGGTTGCTGAAGGTTCGAACCTGGTCATGCTTGCCGATATGAAGATGACGCCCGCGATGGACCAAATGACCCTTGAACACGGTCGTCAAATGATGAAGGATGGTAAGGAGGTTGTTGAGCGAGCCCTGAAAGGTCCGGAGATGCAGGTTCTGCACAAGGGTGGTCATGCCAACGATCCCATGATGAAATATACTCATGAATTGGGCAATGCGATCATGACCGTGACGGACCTGCTCGATACTATGAGTATGGAAGGTCCGATGACAGAGGACATGATGACCATGCACCACATGCATATCATGATAAACCATGCGCTGGAGATGGCAGTCCAAGGGTCTAACATGGTGATGCTAGGACAAATGGGGATGTCAAAGGATGTCGACAAATATACCATTGATCATGGGAAAATGATGCTGTCAGACGCCAGCGCTCTACTCACAGAAGTCATGACAGGCAAAGCGATGATGGACATGCACCAGAAGGGCGTTACTAGCGGCAACGCAATGATGGCGGATACGCATAAGATCGGCGATGCCGCAAAGAATGTTATTGATCTCCTCGATAAGATGGCATCCGCAGAACCGATGAAAATGAAGATGATGTAGCTAATTGTGAATTGGTAAATCTGATTTGAATTTAGCATCCCGGCCTAGTCTTTAATACGTATGGACGAGGCCGGGATTGCGTATCAAGCTGACTGAGGTCATAGATTCTCTCTTTGTTAAAGACTTGTATTAATACCAGCGGGGGAGAAGATTTTAGCTGGTAGCCCTGGCAACACCTAGTGCAATCATTACAACGTGCTGCCGATAACGACGCGCTTAAGAGCTCTCACTCGCGCGTTACAATTTTTATTTAGTATTTTGAATCAAAATTTAGTCGACACCGCTGCATGATTGTAGGTGGACTTCGGAGCGAAATGTATGCGCGACGATTGGCGATTACTAAATGAAGTTATCATTCAATTCTGATACTGAAACTCTTGAATTTTCGATTTTCTGAAACTCTTAAATAATCAAATCTGTATCTGTCAACAATATATCAACACAATGTCTTGACAAATTCGTCGGTGAAGTTTAAAGTGGATTCGAAATGAAAGGGGCTTCATGCTCTGGAACAAACGCATCATTGTTTTACTTATTCTGCTTTTCCTTGTTTCCACATTCGTGGCGGTGTCGCATCACCATGAAAATACCGCGGACGACCACGACTGCCCAATCTGTATTGCAATTAACCATGTGCCCGCAACCGGCCAGTGGATGGTTGTTTTCAATAGCGTCCCCCATTTCACAGAAACGACATTTGTCGCTCCTTCACCTGTTTTTACCGATAATCTCTTTTCCCATTCCTTGCGCAATCGCGCACCTCCTGTGTAAATATCCACGAATTTGCCTCTCTCAATCTAATGGTAAAAGCGGAACAGCCCTCGCGATCTTTGCTTGGTCGCGAAGGATCACTGACTTTTTAATCATTCCGAAATAGTCTTACGTCTTTCGGAAAAAATGTGTCGGTGCACAACAAAGGGCTTGCTCGGCTCATTTACGCATGAAATCAACTCATTCACTGAGATATGATGCAAGTATCTTACTGCTTCAGTGTGTGAGGAGGCATCTCAAGGCGCTTATGGTCATGCGAAATTAATAGGAGAATGAAATGCGCTTATTATATATTTTAACGGGCGCCGTATTGGCGCTCGCTCTTTTAATCATAATGGCGGCCGTGTCATATGCCGCCCCTGAAGCTACTGACGAAATCCATGGAACGATCAAGGACGCCCTGGGAAGACCCCTGTCCGGGGCAAGTCTGGTTCTAAAAGCATCCGATGAAACTGTCATGGGGAAGACTCAGAGTGATGCCGACGGCCACTTCGTGTTTTCTAGTGTAATACCTGGCATCTATGCGGTCATCGCAGAAAAACCCGGCTTTCAAACAAGTACCGCCATAGTGACAGTAGTGGCCGGGACAATAACCACTACAATAGTGACATTGGCCTCCCAGGAAGCACTTGAGGTATCAGTCGTAGCAGAGCGCTTAAACAAGGCTCGAAACAGCCTGTCACCAAAGACGGGAGGTAGTGAATACGGTTTCGACCAGAAAGATGTTACCGCTTTACCTCAGGGAGAAAATACGTCTTTCAACCAGGTATTACTCCAGGCACCCGGTGTGGCCAATGATTCGTTTGGCCAGCTGCATGTGCGAGGTGACCACGCTAATATTCAGTACCGCCTTAATGGTGTTATCTTACCAGAGGGGATAACCGGATTCGGCCAGGCATTCGACACTCGGTTTTTCAACCGGGTCGAACTCCTGACCGGCGCCATGCCGGCCCAATACGGCCTCCGCGAGGCGGGGGTGATCGAAATAGATACCAAGGCCAACTTTAAGCCAGGAGGGCGTGTCGATCTCTATGGAGGAAGCAACAACACCTTGCAACCAAGTTTCGAGTTCGGAAGCACAACAGGGAAACTGACCTACTACCTGACCGGTTCCTATCTGACAGACGACTTGGGCATCGAAAACCCGACCTCCAGCCACAAGGCGATCCATGACCACACGGATCAAGATAAGGGCTTCGGGTATTTATCATACCTCGTCAATCCCACGACGCGGTTAAGCCTGATGTTTGGCAGTTACGATGGTTGGTTTCAAATTCCCAATAATCCGGGACAACCTCCCAATCCGGGCTACCTGGCCGGGGCGGGCATTGCCAGCTTCGACTCTGCCGCAGTCAACGAGCGGCAGTACGAGACCAATCGTTATGGGGTCTTAGCCTTGCAAAGCTCCATCGGGTCGGACTTCGATTACCAGGTCGCCGCTGTCACCCGTTACACGAGCGTCCATTTCACGCCCGACCCTATCGGCGACCTTGTTTTCAATGGGGTAGCATCGGATGTTTTCCGCAGCAGTTTCAGCAACGGATTACAGGGTGACGGAAGTTACCGACTGAACGATGCTCATACGGTCCGGATGGGCTTTTTTGCAAGCACAGACAATATTCAAAGCAATAACGATTCCACGGTTTTCCCGGTAGACATCAACGGGAACGTTACCGGTGCGCCCTACTCGATCACGGACGACAACCCGAAGAGTGGCAACACCCTCGCAAGCGTATACCTCCAGGATGAGTGGAAACCATTTGATAAATTGACCGTGAACTATGGGCTCCGTTTTGACCAGATGAACGCCTTTGTAGAAGCCAATCAGCTGAGTCCCCGTCTGGGCCTGGTTTACAAGGCGACATCGGAGACCACGCTGCATGCAGCCTATGCCCGTTACTTCACACCACCGCCGGACGAGCTGATCTCGAACAAGACACTGGCCCTTTTCGCGAACACCTCCAATGCGGCCCCAAGCAATTTGAATTCATCCGTTTTGCCGGAGCGGTCTGACTATTACGATGCCGGGATCACCCAGACGCTCACCTCAGAGCTGAACGTCGGTGTTGATGGCTTCTACAAGAAAGTCAGGAATCTGATCGACGAGGGCCAATTCGGCCAGGCCCTGATCTTTTCTCCTTTCAACTATTCAGAGGGACAAATCTATGGAGTGGAACTGACCGGCAACTACCGCTCCGGTAATTTTGCCGCATACGCCAATCTTGCCCGTACCGTCAGCATTGCCAAAAACGTTGTATCATCACAGTTTAACTTTGACCCTGATGAGCTAACCTATATCACCAACACTTGGGTGCATACGGACCATGACCAGCTCTACACGGCTTCGGGCGGTATCTCATATCTCTGGTTAGGAACACTTCTCAGCACCGATGCCACCGGCGGAAGCGGCTTGCGGAAAGGATTCGCCAATACTGGTCAATTGCCACAAAACGTCCAGGTCAATCTGGGGGCGACGCGTAAATTTGAGTTGGCGAGCTTAGGCCTCATGGAGTGGCGACTGAGCGTAATCAACGTTTTAGACAGGAAAAATGAAATCAGGGACGGAAGCGGAATCGGCGTGGACACACCCCAGTACGGGCCGCGGATCGGTGGCTTTGCCGGCATTAGCAAATTATTTTAATGAATGACGGAGGGGAGTTCCCCTCCGCACTTATCTTTGATCGAGAGGTATACGATGCAAGAAATAAATATAGCGTGGGAAGCATTAAAATTCGGCGGCGCGATGGTCTATCCATTGTTACTGCTCGCAGTCTTGGCTGCGGTAGTCATACTCGATAAGTCGTTCGTCTATTGGAGGTACGTTCGCCTTCCGAATCCGCTGCTTGAACTCGTTGAGACCTATGATTTTTCCTGGTCGGAATTAGACCGGCAGTTGACAGGGCTCGACCAGCAAAACTATTTTCAGCGGTTTTTCCGGGTGGTCATGAACAACCGCGGGAAGCCGGTCTGGTGGGTGGAATCGCGCGCAGGCGATGAAGCACAGTTGATCGAAAAGTCATTGAGCCGGGGGTTGTGGATTCTCGAAACCATTGTCACGGCTGCTCCTCTCTTGGGTCTGCTTGGGACGATCACCGGGATGATGCATGCCTTCAACTTGATAGGCAGCAACGGCCTGGTGGACCCGACAGGCGTAACAGGAGGGGTGGCCCAGGCTCTTATTGCTACCGCGCTCGGTCTCTTCATTGCCGTTATATCCCTGTTCGCGTTCAATTTCTTTTCGCGGAGGCAATCGCAGATGCTAGACGAAATGGAACGACTGGGAACGCGGCTGGTGGACAACATCCGGATGGCCGAAAATGATCTGGAGAGAACCCATGAAACTGCGTAAATCTCGCCAACACAGGCGCGGCCGGATCGAAATCATCCCAATGATCGATGTGATGTTCTTTCTCCTCGTCACGTTCATGCTTGCTTCGCTGTCCATGCAGAACCTGCATTCACTGGCGGTTAATCTCCCCCAGGGACGAGCTGCGGCAATGAAACCCGAGACCCCGGTGACGCTTACCATCACCCGTGACAGCCATATCCTCCTGGACGAGGTCCCGGTGACCCTGGATACGCTTGCCGTGTTCTTGAAACCGATGCTCAAAGGGCCGGAGACGAGTATCATTGTGGCGGCCGATAGTGAAGCACCCAACGGAGTAACTGTGCAGGCGATGCTTCAGTGCCATGAGGCGGGTGCGCAGCATTTTCTTATAGCAGTCAAACATGTCAGGTGAGACCACATTAATGAGAACACTTCGGAGTATGGATAGCCCGTGGCACCGCCTCCCCTGGACGCTGCCTACAGCTCTGCTGATTTGGGCAGTGGCGTTATGGGGGTTGGCATATTTTATGGGAAAGCCTAGCCACCGGCCGATGGAGCCGTCACCTATAGATGCACAGTTGATTGAGCAGCCCGCTTCGCCTGCGACTGCCACCGTGCATCAACCGAAAACAGTGCCCCCGGTCATACCGTTGCAGGCACCTGTGATATCTAAGGTAACATCAAGCACCGAACAGCAAACGCCAGCCCAGAAGACAGAGCTGACAACTAACACCGCCGGGGTGATATCTGCTGCCGCCGCGACCGAGGAAAAAGGCTCGTCACGAGGTAACATGTACACAAGCAGCGGAGCCCGGGCAATTATCAAACCAATGCCACAAATCCCTGATGACCTGCGTGAAGACGCGTTTAATTCCGTTGCGTTGGCGCTTTTCCATATTGCCATCGATGGCAGCGTAACTGTAGAACTCGCTCAGCCGACTCCGAACCCACGTCTTAACAGGATATTACTAAACAGCCTCAAACAATGGCGTTTTATTCCTGCAATAAAGAACGGTAAGCCTGTGGCCTCGACAGAGGAGATCGTTATCAAGATAGAGGTCAAATGACTTTATTCTTGTCCAACATGCTGAGGCTTACGCACGTCAACTGATTGCAGAGTTTGTAAACAAATGTGGAGCAACAATCGGGTCCGCACGATGGCGTACCCACTGTGTATGAATCGCGCGTTCATATACTACTTTTCAAGTAATATATTACATTGTTTTTTAGTCAACAGCACTACATGCTTGTAGGTGGAGACGAGATAGACATAATTTGTGATAACGTATAAAATAGGAGTTGAAGCATACGGTGCAGGTTCCTTACTGTATCTGTTACAGTTCTTATTAAGGCCAATGAATAATGACGGAAATAATTAATATTGGAGCATCTCAAGAAAATAGAAGACTTTACGCTTTTGCTTCCGCTTTGGCGCTCATCACCATTGCTTACAATATCGTAGAAGGAGCGGTTTCAGTTTATTTCGGATTTGCGGACGGGAGCATGGCGCTCTTCGGGTTTGGAGTGGACTCCTTCGTAGAGGTGGTTTCGGGTATTGGAATCTGGCACATGGTGAGGAGGATCAGTAGTGACAGCGAAGAGAACCTCGATCATTTCGAGCAAACGGCTCTTAAAATCACAGGAATCGGATTCTACGTCCTGGTCATCGGTCTCTCGATTACTGCTGCTGTCGGTCTTTATCGGGGGCACAAGCCTGACACAACCTTCTGGGGCGTTGTCGTTTCCGTCATCTCCATTGTCACAATGTGGCTATTGACCCATTACAAGGTAAAAGTCGGGAAACAGCTCAACTCCGAGGCTATCCTTTCCGATGCTGCATGTACACGCGCCTGTTTGCAGCTTTCTATCGTTCTGCTCATAGCAAGCGTCAGTTACGAAATCACCCATATCGGCGGGATTGACGCCGTCGGTACGTTCGTGATAGCGTGGCTCTGTTACCGGGAAGGAAAGGAATCGTTAGAAAAGGCAAAGGCAAAAAGCCTTGCGTGTACTTGTGGAGGGACTTGCAGTACACAAGAACCTCCTCCATCCGCATGAGCTTTCGGATCGGAGAACTTACGGGACATGTTAGGTATCAACCAACCATTTCTCCCGCCCATGAGGTCGCAATATCGGAATGATTCAATTGGAAGTCCGCACTTCTCTCAACAGGCATATGTGTATGACAGTAGGTGCAGGCCTGAGAGCTAGGAACACCAAAAAAATGTTAAATTCCGGTCGAAGCTTTTAGTCAATTATTCATCCTATATTTGCCACTCCCCGTATTGCCCAATGGATGTCCATTCCGTCCTTATAATAACTAACGGACGAAAAATCGTACGGAGATTCAAATAAAAAAATGGATTCTACTCTAGGTTTGAAGATCGGTTTGATGATATCCTGCGCCATGTTGGCCTTGGCGGTGCCAATATTCGCAGACGATGCGAAACCGGAAGCACCGCAGTGAGCGCCCGTGAAATCAAGAAAGCACTCGGTATCAGCTTCTACGTTCAGGGCGGCTATACGTACAATGAGAGCGCCAGCAACGGCAGCACTCAGGACTCGGTAAACGATTTGCGGGTGTTCGACCACGATGCTAACAGCCTTACCCTCGATCTTGCCCAGATCCTAATCTCGGAGGACACACCAACTTCGGACAACATTGGCTACAGAATCAAACTCTCCATGGGTGAGACGGCAACGTGGATCCATGCACGCGGTTTGAGCGGCGCTCCGCTCAACCAGGCGCAGGTTGGCGAAGGAACCGATACTTTCGACTTGATAGAGGCGTATATGAGCTTATTGCTCGCCGATCGGCAGTGGGCTCGGGTTTGATCTTGGCAAGATGGTCAGCTACATCGGCACGGAAGTGATCGAGGCAATTGACAATCCGAAGTATTCCCGGTCGTTCCTGTTTAATTATGCAGGGCCTGTTACTCACACGGGTCTCAAGATGAGCTATGGTTTTACCGATGCCCTAAGCGCGAGCTTGTATGTCGTCAACGGATGGGACAATGCGGAAGACAACAACAGTGGAAAGTCTATTGGCGTCAGCATCGGCTACGCACCTTCGGATACATTCTCAGGGTACGTCAACTACATGTCTGGACCTGAGCAGGACAACAATACCCACGACATCAGGCAGTTGGTTGATCTCATTGCCACGATCAAGCCGGTGAAGCCACTATCATTCATATTGAACTATGATAACGCTAACGAACAACACGCCGTCCCGATAGGCACAGCAAAGTGGTCGGGTTTTGCCGGCATCGTGAAGTTCGACTTTAACGATACGTACAGCCTGTTGGTCAGAGGCGAGACATTCGACGACCCGCAGGGAGGTTATACTGTTTTTAGTTGAAATTGAAAAGAGTGGCTCCCCCGTGGCATAATCCACGGTAGAGAGAGAGAAACAAAGAAAGGAGCCACTCGATGAAGGATACCACAAGGAAGAGGAAAAAGGCAATACGAGGAATTGAAGAGGCATATGGAAGGCAGGAGATCATTGAACAGATGTATTATGTCTTCGCAAAAGGTAAACAGGGTTTTGATGAATGCATGAAGGAAATGGGCCGACTGATGGCGGAGACGATCATGTACATCGAGCGTGAGGAGATTGCCGGGCCAGACTACCAGCCCACCAGTCCTGACCTGTGGAAGTGGGCAAGCCAGGGCGGTTCCGTCTATATCGGAGATCAGAAGATCCCAGTGACCCACCCTCGGCTTCGAGGTCCGGCTGGTGAGATTGCGCTTCAGAGTTATCAGAAGTTGAAAAAACCGGAAGGTTTCTCAGAAGAATTGCTTGGAAAGGTACTCCGTGGCATATCATGCCGGAAGTATGCGGAGACGGTTGTAGATACGGCGCAAGCATTTGGCGTATCTGCCAGCACGGTGTCGAGCCATATCGTCGCGGCAACAGCAAAACAGCTTCAGGAGTTTAAGGAACGGTCACTCACGTCATTCGTCCCCTTTGCAGTCTTTTTAGACACTGTTCACCGCGGCGGAGAGGCATTCATCGTGGCGCTGGGGCTCGATAGTGCTGGAACGAAGCAGACATTGGGATTCTGGCAGGGGGCGACGGAGAACCATGAATTGTGCGAAGAACTGTTTTCCGATATGGAACGGCGGGGTCTGACACTATCACGACGAATCATCTGGGTCATCGATGGTGGCAGAGGCGTAATCAAAGCTCTCCGGGATCGCTTCGGCAAGAAATTGATCCATCAGCGGTGCACGATCCACAAGGACCGCAATATACAGCATCATTTGCCGAAGAAATACCGGAAAGACGCACACAGGAGGTTCCGAACTGCCCTGGAGCAGAATAATTACGCAGATGCTCGTCAGATGCTTCTGGACATGGAGAAATGGCTTCGGGGCATCAATGAGTCGGCGGCTGATTCGCTCATGGAAGCGATAGAAGACATTCTCACCCTTCACAGGTTGAAGGTTCCCGCTCTCTTGCGGAATACCTTGCATTCTACCAATCCTATTGAGAGCATGTTTTCTACGGTGAGAAAAGCAGAGGGCAATATAAAGCGCTATCGCGACAGCAAGATGATGCAGCGCTGGCTCGCTTCTGTTCTTTTATATGCTGAACAAGGATTCAGGAAGATCAAGGGTCACGCCTTCATCGCGGACGTGATGAAACGGATCGAGGCGGACGAAATAAATGACCTAACGGTCAAAAAGGCTGCATAAGGAGGGATGGTTAGGTATGGCTCGGCCTCAGAAAACTCAAATATGGCGATCCTACGAATCCGATTTTATACACAACGATGCTTTACACCGTTGAATCGATAAAAAGCCTTAGCCGAAGGGAGCGCGGGCCACTCAACTAATTTCAACTAAAAACTTGACCTGATCTTAATGTCCCCAGCTTAACGGAAGTGAATTAAGCTTGCGGTCCCTACCGTTCTGACTCATCAACAGTTGCATCTTCTTGAAATCACACAGTTAATCTCTTATCAAATCCTTGACTTGACAATGCTTCTAGTTATAATATGCAACAATCTTTCAGTTTTCGTTTTTAGGCTCTTCTAGGAGACTTTTAGGGCTGCTATCAAACTTAACAATAGACTCTTTGCAACAACAATTGGAGGGAGACAATGGAACTAGCAGTGCTCATTATTGACGATAGCGAGGATGAAATTCTCATGACGAAATTTATCTTAGCGAAAATCAACCAGAAGATCAGGACCCATACCGCCTTAAGCGGTGAGGCCGGGCTTGCTCTCCTTGAAGGTTTAACTGCACTACCTTCGTTGATACTGCTCGATTTGAAAATGCCTAAACTGGACGGCTTAGAGGTGCTGCGGAAAATGCGGAACGATGAACGTTTTCGCCGCATTCCTGTCGTAATCTTCACACATTCGAATCTGGCATCGGATAAACAGTTAGCCGTCATGGCAGGGGCATACAGTTTTCTTCACAAGTCAACAGACCTCAATCAATTCAGGAAGGATTTAGAACGCATAATTTCAACTCCATTTATTAATTGCTTTAAACAATAAGATCTACAAACTAGGTGCACTTCGCAAACGTTCTAATTTGAGAGTGACGTAAAGAATATTGATTCTAACTTGCACTGCGACATACGACTAAAATATGTTGTCTGCTTAAATGTAGTGCAGCCTGCATTATCTTCACGGGAACTGCATTCAAGCAAAGGCTATTAACAGAGTAATGAACAGGTTACCAACAAAAGATGTGAACAGTTTGAATTAATCAAGTTGATCTATTCATCCTGAATACTGCAATGAAGACCCTGCAAATGGAAGTTCAACTTTGAAGTAGTATCCCGCAATCATCGATCCAATTTCTTAACATTCATGGACATTGACATAACTAAATAGCAGTCATATAGTTTGAGACGAGAATTCTGTTATAAACGGGTGAGCATAAGTTTAATGGAGATGAGATGAAATACACGGTTTACATAATTGTAATTTCTGTGTGCACTCTTCTTACGGGTTGTGTTGGAGCTGTAGTTTACAACCCTTCTTATCTGGATGTGGATTTACAAAGTAAACCCAGTAGCGCAAACTGTAACTGTTACCATCTTCTCATAGAATGCCTTATTATTATTCTTTATATTAAGGATATTTTTCATTATACTGCTTTAAAACTACAACATTCCTTCCACTGTGTTTAAACATCATAAATTACAAGGAGTCGTTGATGTCCTTTAAGAGAATTCTTATCGGAAGCCCTATCGCAACCAAAAAGGAAAAATCCGAACGTCTCACTAAATTAATGGGACTGGCTGTCTTTTCTTCTGATGCCCTATCCTCCGTAGCATACGGACCAGAAGAGATTCTTTTCGCTCTTATTCTTGGGGGAACTGCTTTACTTCATTACTCTGTGCCAGTAGCGATAGGTATCGTTGTTCTTATTGCGATTGTCGCCACGTCATATTTTCAGACAATCCATGCATACCCTTCAGGTGGGGGTGCTTACATTGTTGCAAAAGACAACCTGGGTACCTATCCAGGACTTGTTGCAGGAGCAGCATTACTGATCGATTATGTGCTTACTGTTGCCGTCAGTATTTCAGCAGGCATAGCAGCTATCACTTCGGCATTGCCAAGCCTTCGGCAGTATACGATCATAATGGGCCTTTTTGCCATATTGCTCATTATGATCATTAATCTCAGGGGAGTAAGAGAATCTGGGAACATATTCTCGGTACCAGTTTATCTCTTCATAGGAAGCCTCTTCTTTCTGATCTTTGTTAGCGGCAATAAATATTATTCTTCTCCATACCTTTCCGTCTATGAAAACTATGAAACAACCTCAAACGTATTGCCACTGTTTATCATATTAAGGGCATTTGCATCCGGGTGTGCCACACTCACAGGAATTGAGGCTATATCAAACGGGGTTCGGGCATTCAAGCCTCCAGAATCAAAAAATGCAGGGATAACCCTATTATGGATGGCAGCGATACTTGGCGTGCTTACTCTGGGAATTGCTTTTTTTGCAAACCATTATAGAATATTACCCAGTGAAAATGAAACCGTGCTTTCCCAGCTTGCGAGAGCAGTATTTTCGAAAGGATTTATTTACTATTTAATTCAATTTGCTACCTCATTGATATTGATCCTTGCCGCAAATACCTCGTTTGCGGACTTTCCGAGACTTTCCTCTATTATGGCGACTGATCGTTACCTACCAAGACAGCTCAGCAATCGTGGTGACAGGCTAGTATTTTCAAATGGCATACTCATACTTGGTTTTCTCTCAGCCTTGCTCATAGTGTTTTTCAAGGGAGACACCCATGCTCTCATTCCCCTTTACGCCGTGGGAGTTTTCACAGCATTTACCCTTTCACAAGGTGGAATGGTCAAACACTGGCTGACCCATAAGGGAAAGGGCTGGCGTAAAAGTATCATGATAAACGGTGTCGGTACCGTTACAACAGCAATCGTTCTCCTTATTATCTGTGTCGAAAAGTTTTCACACGGTGCGTGGATAGTGCTTATCGCCATACCCAGCCTTGTGTATGTGACCCTGAAGATACATCGGTATTATCTTTCACTTGAGAATCAACTCTCTGTCAAATATTGCTTAACCGATGTAAAGGAATTTAAACATCACTCAGTCATTGTGCCCGTAGCAGGGATTCACCAGCCAGTCGTTGATGCGATTAAATATGCGGTAGCTCTTTCTGATGATGTAGTAGCAGTATATGTAAGCCTTGCCCCCCCAGAGACAGAGAAAATGAAAAAAAATTGGGACGCTCACTGCATGGGAGCACCTCTACTTATACTTGAATCTCCATACCGGTCGATAATAGAACCACTCATGGAATATGTGGCTAAGGTTCAACATAAATACAAAGAGGGTGTCATTACACTGGTATTGCCAGAGTTTGTGCCGACAAAGTGGTGGCATCACCTTTTGAATAACCAGACCGCACTTTTTATAAAAGGATTTGCTTTTTTCAAGAAAGGAGTGGTTTCAACTAGTGTTCCGTTTCATTTGAGGAGATGAATGTTAGAAAATTTCAATATTTATTTTTACAATTGAGCAAATGCCATTCTCGCTAGTTTGAAAAATGGTGGTTTGAATGCTTATGAAAAAGCACTGTAAGAAGAAATACTATGTGATATACTCATCTGATGCTTCGATACCACAACGCGATCCTCTTCCTGAATTCAAGTAAGCCGCTCCGCGGCAGAAGAGCAAAGCATCCATCCTGCGTCCATCCCACCTTGTCTGATATTTCCTGAATAATCTCCGTGTTACCATACATCTCCAATGCAGTTCAATCTTGTAGCACAAGGAGAGTATGGTCATGGAAAACTGGTACGAGAAGTCCAAAGAAGCCCTGCAACTGAGCGGTAAGGGCGACACAACGCAAGAAAGTTACACACGCGCAGTCCGATTACTCATTGAGCATTTCGGCAACAAAACCCCCGATCTCATCACCGAAGAAGAGCTTCAGGAATACTTCCTCCATTGCAGGAACGTTCGCAAGTGGGCGCCCAAAACCATGGCTGTCTGCTATGCCGGCATCCGCTTTTTCTTTGAGAACGTCCTGCGCCGTGACTGGCATATCCTGAGCATCATTCGGGCGCAAACTGAACACCGGCTTCCGACTGTGCTTAGTATCGAAGAGGTACGCGCCACCCTTTCCCGCGTCACGTCTCCTCGCAACCACGCCTTCCTCTCCACAGTCTATTCCTGCGGCCTTCGGCTCCAGGAAGCGCTACACCTCGAAGTCCCGGACATCGATAAACACCGTATGATGATCCATATCCACCGGGGGAAAGGCGCTAAAGACCGTTATGTTCCGCTTCCCCGTACGACGTATGCTCTTTTGCGGAAGCATTGGGCCACTCACAAAAACCCCCGATTGATTTTTCCCTCACGGGGCATATACAAAGATGGCTCGGACATTCGGAAACCGGTTTCATACAGTACGGTGCAGGCGGCGCTTCAGAACGCGGTACGCGCAGCGGGTATTCAGAAACGCAACGTCTCCATCCACACGCTTCGCCACGCCTATGCTACTCACCTGCTCGAAGCCGGCGTGAATCTGAGCGTCATCCAGCAGTATATGGGCCACTCCAGCCTTGAGACCACGATGATTTACCTACATTTGACCACCAAGGGTCAGGAAGACGCTTACAAAATCATCGACCAGCTCATGACGGGGTTTTGACCATGGACACGATCAATGAGATTTTCCGCACCTATGCCCCGGAGTACGTGTCACGGTTTGGCGAAGCGATTCCTCTGGAACATCGCAAGGCAATAGACGCAATTATCAACTGCCGCACTCCAGCTTGTGGGACGACCTGGTTCCGTTGCGAAGACTGCGGGAAAGACCATGCCATCCATCGTTCTTGCGGCAACCGTCACTGCCCGACCTGCCAGTATCATAAGAGCCGACAGTGGCTCGAAAAACAGATTGATCGGCGGATGCCAGGACATCACTTCATGATCACGTTCACGGTGCCCGAGCAGATTCGTCGGTTCATCAGAGGCAATCAACGAGCAGCTTATGCTGCCTTGTTTTCTGCTTCTTCAGCGGCTATGAAAAAGCTGGTTCTCGACCCCAAGTTCATGGGCGGCGATCTGCCGGGCTTCTTCGGGGTCCTGCACACATGGGGCAGAACACTGGAGTTTCACCCCCATGTCCACTATATCGTCGTAGGTGGGGCGTTTTCGTCCGAGGATAAAACATGGAAACCGTCAGGAACCGGTTTCTATGTGCCGGTCCAAGCGCTATCTCCCATTTTCCGGGCGAAGTTCAAGGATGAGATGAAAAAAGCAGGCCTTTTTGATCAAATCCCCGAAGAGGTCTGGCGCATCGACTGGAACGTGAACTCGCAAGCCGTGGGCGACAGCGAAGGGAGTCTCAAGTATCTTGCCCCCTATGTCTTTCGGGTAGCCTTGTCCAACAGCCGGATCGTGAAAGTCGAGAATCGTCAGATCTTCATTCATTACAAAAAGACCAATAGCAATCGCTGGAGAACGCTGGAACTTGAGGTGATGGAATTTATGCGTCGCTTCCTCCAGCACGTTCTACCGACGGGGTTCATGAAGGTGCGATATTACGGCTTCTTAAGCCCGACCTGCAAAGTCCCGCTTGAGAACATCAGGACGCTGATTGAGCTGGCTTATGGATTTGAGGTGACGATGTCTGAAGTCGAACAGACGCCCCCAATGCCTCATCCAACATGCGGGTGCTGCGGTGGCTTTCTCAAAGTGATTTCGATTTCTCCGCCGCCGCAGCACCTGGCACGCGCCGGATAGCATCCGACGATTTTGATTCACCACGTGTTTCTCGTGTAAGATCCCGCAGGCATCATCTGCGGGTCAACGCTCCCGTTCGGCCGCGCGAGCGGATCAGGCGATGATTTCTGCGTGTGAGTATAATGGGAATCACGTTTGTTTTTTTATAATCAGACCGACACGAGCTCTCACTCTCCATAAACTGCCCATTCAGGCTTTAACCAAAAACGACCCCTCGAAGCATTACCCTATATATAGAGACTATCGGTCATCATCCTGCCGCTCCGGGCTTCTTGAATTATGGATTGAGTACGACGTGAAGATGTCGTCACAATCCTTATTGATTACGCGGCAGTTTCATTTTTTAGAAATTGTAGAAAACATCCTGAAGCAGTGGACTTATCATTTTTAGCAACAATCAATACTTCATTCCGAATTTTATATCCAAAGTTCCTCATCTTGTCGTCCTTGAAGGAGTCTGTCACTTTTTGGTCCGGCTGTATCAGGGAAATCGAAGTGAAAAATAGGGAAACCCCTATTGCGTATATTCTTCATTAATGATCAGTAATGTCCGGTTACGTTTTTGCATAGATAATGCCTCCGGACATTTTATAGCAGTCAAGATCGGGAGGCACATTCTCAAACTCAGCAGCTTCATTCTTGATTTTGCAGCGTAGCTCTCTGACCCTTTTTATACTGACTTTCTCATTGTGCTGTTCGTAGCAATAAATTGCGAGAAGCAGGTAGGTGATGAGACCTCCCAGTATTTGGACCATGAGACCATGTTTGCTTCTTGCAATCAAGTGATAGACCTTCAGGTGGCGTTTCCACCAGCCGAAGAAGGTTTCTATGTTCCATCTGAGCTTGTAAACCAGTGCTACCTCCTCGGCTGAAAGATCGTACCGATCGGTAGCAACCCAGTATTCTTTATTCGCGACGCGATAGGCGACTAAACGGAGTTCTTTTTCCGTTTGATTCACTCCTTTGGTCCCGAGCAGGACAACGGCGTCATAAAAAACAATGCTTCCGGGTTTTACGGCATTGGCCCTGATAATAGTAATCGTTGTATTTTCCTTGATCCGGCAGACAAAATGTTTTCTCTCTGTTTGCCACTGATCAAAGTTCTTATGCCGCTGGTAGTAACGATCCAGAACACTGGTCTGACCCGGTGAAATGATCTGGCTTACAAAAGGGCGTTCATCTCCTTTGCCGTGGGTCAAAAATATCTTCGTCGGGATACCACGATTGATATCGAAGCCTATATGCGTCTTGGCTTTTTTTGAACCGCCCCGGTAATCGGCCCAGTGCATAGAAAGTACTGCATCTATCAAAGATCCATCAACGGCGACAAGGTCGCCGAGATTGCCGTATTCAGTCGGAAGCAGCTTGGTGGCTTTGACTTGGAGCGCCAGGTATAATTCCATAAGTTGATCAAGGCCTCTTGAATTAATGGCCTCGAAAAAACTGCTTTTATTAATGCCGGATTTCGGCGCAATCGTCTGTCGGGCAAAATCATCTTCCTTGAGGACTTGCAACAGATGACGACCTGAAGTGTGTTCCTCAAGGTGAAAGTAAATGAGTGCATGAAGCTGATCTTCAAATTCCATTTGTAGCGGCCTGTTCCCTCGTGCCTTAAGTAACGCGATGTCGATTAATGGCGCTTCCAGTGGTTGAAGCAACTGGCTGAATGACGGTCGTTTGCCTGAGTCGTTCTTCGGATCGAGCACATAGGGCATTTTCGTAACTCCTTGCAGTTAAAGGTATTTACGAAAATTTTTTCTGTGCACATTTTACTAAATGTCAAGTTAATAGCGACCGGCCGAAAGAATGTTATGCTTTTTTATTGTCTCCTTTGAATGCAATTTGCTAACCGGACAACGCTGATTAATGATAGGGTTTATCTAATAAGTGCGTACTTTTTGACTACTACGAGTAAATTCTATCATTCCTCGGCCATCGGGAGACCCTGCCAGAACCTATGCCGCCTGGATATGTAAAAACGATCCGTGAGGAAATTCTCTACGAATATGCCAAGCTGATCTCCCGGTCAGCTTATGGATCGATACAATATCCCTTCGTAGCCGAGCGCTTCAAAAAGCTCCGGGACGGGCAGATAACGATCTCGGGGACCATCCGCGAATGGGAGCGGGAACAGGAACTACCCCATCAATGCGTGTTCTGCGGTTCGCCGGACAACCTTTCCACCGATCACCTTATACCTCGCAATCGCGGCGGCGACGATTCTTCGGATAATCTCGTTCAAGCTTGCAAGGCCTGCAATTCATCACGCAGTGACAAGGGCGTGTTCGAGTGGCTGGGGCTGAAGAAAAAAGACAAGCTTCATCGCCTGGTCGCCGGCAAGTATCTGAAACAGTTGCTCAAGGTTCATGAGCAGGCAAAGACGATCGATATCAGCATAGAGCAGCTCAAAGAGTTATGCGGTAAGTGTCTGCTGCCAGAAACGTGTAGAGAATGGGACAAGGTTGGGGAACTGACGTGTTTTTGTCTTGAGAGTGTGTTGCCTAAGCTATAATCACTAAAGACCTAATCATTTTGTGATGCGTTAGTCATTAATTGAGGTCAAAAAGAATGAAGAAGCAATTTTACATGCCGGTGCCGGGATCGTGATTTTTGTACTTGCATTTCTTTCCGGCGCGGTCCGGATGAGCAGCAAGTTAATCAGTTTCTTGTCCACGTACTCAAAAGCCACGAAATCAACATCAGCATGTCCCGAAAAGGCAACCCGTACGATAACGCCTTTGCTGAGAGCTTCATGAGACCATTAAAACCGAGGAGGTCTACCTCTGGGCACATCGCACTCTGGACAATGTTCAGAGACGAATTCCTTATTTCATCGAGGACGTGTATAATCAGAAACTGCTGCACACCTCGCTCGACTATATGCTCCCAACTGAATTTGAGGCACTCTTGCAGTGAGGTATCAGAGTATGCACTCCCCCGGAAAATCGATCCTGGGGAAATTATAGGAAGCGACTTCAACCCCGAAGGACTAAAAAGCCTCGTGTAGACCCTGCGCCAAGAGCGCAGGGCGTCCAACATCTAAAGGTATAAAAGCACTTAAACGATCAATCAGGAGGAAACCCCTGTCTGGTTCTTCTAACCTGACTGTTCAAACACAGGGGTGCAGTTCATTCAGTTCCAAGCCACATATACAGGCAAATGAAATAAAGTGCATAGTTGCAAGTCTCTGAAATTGACAATAACTCAAAAGCTTGACAATATATAATTAGTTTTCAAAAAAAGCTGAACTCTTCGTAGGAGGACTGCTTATGTGTAGCAAAATTATCACGAACTTACGGTTCTTTACCTTCTGCCTTCTTGGTCTTGTAATCGCATGCAATAAATCCGAAAATACTATGCCGCCGCAATATCAGCTTGTGCAGTCGTCCTTGGCGCGAGACATGAACCCGCAGGTACCTGCTGCGAACTTCACTGCGGTCGTAGCGGGCAATACAGAGTTCGCCCTTACGATTTTCCCCCTCCTTGACCCGAGTGTAAGCAGCAATACCGTTTTCTCTCCCTATAGCATAACTCAGACATTTGCTCTTGCAGCGCCGGGCGCAAATGGGAATACTTTAAACGGGATCGAACAGTCATTATCGTTCCCCCTTCCTCAAGACAGCTTTAACGCGACCTTAAATGAGCTCGACCTTTTGCTCACGAGCGAGGGCACAGGTGCCATTACCTCAACCGGCGAACAACTTCCCATCCTCAATAACGCCAACGCAATCTGGGGACAAGTGGGTTTATCCATTCTGCCGTCTTATTTAGACACCCTCGCGGTAAATTACGGTACGGGCATGTACCTCGTGGACTTCATGAATGCGCCAGAGAACGCGCCAAGTACGATCAACGCATGGGTGGCAGGCCAAACGAACAACATGATTCAGGATCTAATCCCTCCGGGAGGCGTGACATCAGCAACCCGTATCGTTCTTACGAACGCCGTATGGTTCAAAGCAAGTTGGGCGTCGCATTTTTCGGAAGCGAGCACGACAAATCAGTCCTTTTTCAATAAGGACGGCTCCACATCATCGGTTCCCTTCATGAACCAAATGTTCACGGTATCCTATGTGCAGGCAGACGGCTGCCAGGCTGTCGATATCCCCTATGCCGGAAACAATTTTTCGATGCTCGTGATCATGCCGAATCCCGGCACGTTCGATGCGTTTCTGTCCTCGCTTACCCCGACCGTACTGGGTGACATTACCAACAATCTGGCCGCACAGGAGATTGATCTTTCTCTCCCCAAATTCACCTTTACATACAACGCAAACATAGCGCCCTTTTTGATCTCTCTCGGCATGACCGACGCATTCAATCCGGCTACTGCCGACTTCTCCGGCATTGACGGAAGTCACGACCTCTTTTTCAGCGATGTCTTCCATCAAGCCTTCGTCAGCGTGGACGAGAACGGCACAGTGGCGGCAGCGGCGACTGCCGGTACGTTAGCTGGGGCCGCACTACCGCCTCAGTCTCTGGCGTTTACGATCGATCATCCATTTATATTTATTATCCGGGAGATACGGACCGGTTTGATTCTCTTTATGGGGAAGGTGATTTTGCTCTAACCAACCGGGTGTGCACAAGTAAATAACTGCGATTATACTGGTGTTGGAAAAAGTTTTAACCATGGGAGGAACGCAATGAGGGCAACAATCGTAGCGATGGCTGGTTTGCTAGTACTTACCGTCTTTGTGGGCTCTGCCCAGAGTGACGATTTGCAGAATACCGAGCCCTATCCAGTCGTGTTAAATGTCGGTGAAATATTCCATGTTTGCATAGCAGGCTTGTTAATCTGTCCTGCGAGAGACCCTATATGCGACGACGTAAAGGTGGTTAATTTCGTTGACACGACAGACGGGCTAGCGTTCAAAGGCATTTCACCAGGTACAACCCTTTGCTCTGTAGAGTCCCTCAATAGGCTCAGACGTATCTTTCGTGTTACAGTGCGATAATCGTTACGACTATTAAAAGTGAGGTTAGCCAAAAAGATTTAACAATTGCATCTTTAGGGACGTTGACAACCCTTCCCCTTCAAGCGAAGCGTTAAGCCGCCAAATGGCTTATCAATCCTACAATAACGCATTACAGCAAATATTTTTTCGGTTCTTGGTCACCTATTCTTATTACAGGGTCGCAGAAAAATGCATTTTTGAGGGGACGTTTCCAGGTGCAACCTTCAACCAGTAATTTTCCAAACTTTTTTTCACGTAACTGTACAAGCTTGTAGGTGGAGACTAGAAAGACATAATTCTAGATGACGTGTAGTATTGCAGTTGAAGCATGCGTAGCCATCTTCATCCTGAAACATGGAAATGTGGGCAATTGGACAGTTCTGCACATTATACGTAGACAGTGTTCACGGTCCCAGTGTGAAATAAATCGTCGCCCCTTTGCCTACTTCTCCCTCAGCCCAGATATTGCCGCCGTGACGGCGGATGACGCGTTCGACGATGGCGAGGCCGACGCCCGTACCCTCGAACTCGCTCTCCGAATGGAGCCGGTGGAAAGGCCAAAACATCTTTTCCGCATACATGGGTTCAAACCCTACACCGTTGTCTTTGACATAGTATACAGTTTTCCCATCTCTTTGAATGCTCCTGAATTCGATCCGCGCATTCTCCGTTTTCGACGTGAATTTCCACGCGTTGCCGAGAAGATTCGACAGGGCGAGCTCAATGAGCCTTGGGTCAACCGATGCTGTGAGGCCTTCCTGCACCACGACTTCGACGTTTCTACCGCGATTCATCTCGCGCAATTCCTCTAAGACCTTGGACGCTTTATTGCTCAGGTTGACCTCGATCAATTCAATCTCTTCTCTGGTAATCCTTGAGAGATGCAAGAGGGCGTCAATAAGACGGATCGATTTCTCCGAACCTCTGAGTATGCGGTCCAGATAGTCCACCCCCTGAGCATCTAGCTTCCCTGCGTAGTCATCTTTTATAATTTTTGCGAATCCTGACATGGCCCGGATCGGTGCCCTGAGGTCGTGCGATATGGAGTAGATGAACGATTCCATCTCCTTGTTCGCTAATATTCGTTCGTGCAGTTCATGTTCAAGAAGATTCTTGTCCACAGCAATATTCTTGATCCTTTTGACAAAGTCATTAATATCATGTAGCATATTGTCAAATTCAACAAAGCCGACATTGATGTTGTTTGTTTCGAGTTTTGCCAGATCCCCAATGCTGCTGACATTCTGAATCTTCTGGTGAAATAGCTCGGTTGCTATGATAATCCGGGCATTTAAAAAATTAGCGATGATGATTGTCAAAATAAAGGGAACTGGAGACAAGAGAAAGAAATAGAAAATAAACTTCTTTTTAATGCCCTTAATTGTTGGTCCTATGTCCTGCTGAACACTCACCGCAGCTAATATGTTACCTTGCCTTTCCTTGCGGTGACACTCCAAACAAACCTTTTTTGCCTCAACCGGATAGATATCGAGTAACCGGAAACCGTTGCTATTATTAACAATAACGCCTCTTTCCAAAACTTTTTTTACATTATTATCGGTCGCCGTTCCATCGTTTCTGTAAAGCTTCACCTGGTATTCAGTCTCCCCTCCTATTCCGGCTGTGGCGGAAAGGACTTCGTCCAGCTCTTTGCTTGTCCAACCTTTCTGCATGAGTAAATAGAGAGTATCAAAAGCCTGTCGGGAGATGGAGCGCGACATATCTCTGGCTCTATTTTCGATGACTCCCTGATATATTGTATATGCTATGATGAAGGCGAGATTGACGCTAATAAAAGAAATGACAAAAGTCGATACGCAGACAAAAGATCTCATCCGATACTGAGTATTGAGGCTAGTTTGTAAGAATGATATCTTAGTGAGCAATCTCAGTATTAAGTCGTTGGTCCTTATGAAAAACTTCATAATGGAACCCACATGTGGTTCTCTTTTTTACTACTGCACTGATGCACACGAATCAAACTCAATGGTTGATCTTCGGGTGCCACGGATTTAGGAAAAAGTTGGGAAAACATACCTTCTGTAGGTAAAAAGGAAAATCAGACATTATCAAGATAATTATTGTCTTAATTCGCAACGTACCACCATTACTATAAGATGTCAAGCCTGCAGAGGGATAGTAAATGTAGGGTGTTTATACGTTATAATAATTAGAAATTGAGATTATATCATAAGTACATAGAAAGGCATGCGCAGATAACATCAAAAATGTGAAAGGGATTCTTACAGATTTGCAATAATCTTTTCTTTAGAACAAATAAGACTCGTGAAGATAAATCATCTGGTTTGACGTATTAATTTTGGATAGGCACGCAACAACAGCTATTCGAAAGCTTCCATATTGGAATATGCAATTAATTCGATTCATACTAAATCGTGAAGTACATCCTATAAGGATTGAAACGACATCTTCACGTCGTATCAATCCAAGGTTCAAGAAGCCCTAAGCGGCAGGACGATAGCCGATAAACCTTCTATATATAGGGTAAAGCTTCGATAGGTGGTTTTTTGCGAAGGCCGGAATTGCAGGGGTTGAGTTTTAAGGAACAGCTTCCAGTAAGATTTTTGTCAAACCGCTAGGCATTGCTATCATCCACATACGTTTGCACAAGCCCTATTCCCTTCAATGGACGCACAGGTACGTTACCGCTGCGAATGCTACTCACAGGAGTGCATACACAATGAAGGCTGTGACACAAAAAGAATTTGCGTCGTGTACTATCCGGCTCGAGCCATATACTGGTACGGCAGTGAAAAGGACAGCACTTTGAGTGCACCGCCGCAACTTCCACAAGTCGGGTGAGGCTGTGGAGGCTTTGGCTCGGCTTCAGCAGTGGTCACCTCGAATCCGTAGGCAAGTTCGATCAACGCCTTGACGTCCACGACCGGAACTTTGCACGCGGGATTCAGAAAGCCATAATACCGCACCTTCATGAATCCCGTCGGCAGGACGTGCTCGAGAAACCGCCGCATGAATTCCATCACATCGAGAACCAGCGTTCGAAAGCGATTACTGCCGCTTTTCTTGTAGCGGATGAAAACCGAGTGGTTCTCTACTTTCACAATGCGGTTGTTCGACAACGCTACCCGGAAGACATACGGAGCAAGATACTTGAGACTCGCTTCGCTCTCGCCTACAGCCTGTGAGTTCACGTTCCAGGCGATCTGCCAGACCTCATCAGGGATTTGATCAAAAAGGCCGGCCTTTTTAATTTCGTCTCTGAACTTTGCCCGGAAGATAACGGACAGCGCCTCGACCGGCACATAGAAGTTAGTCCCTGAAGAATGCCAGAGTCTATCGCCGGAAGAAAGAGCTCCGCCCACGGCGATGTAGTGGACATGGGGATGATACTCGAGCGTTCTGCCCCAGGTGTGAAGCACCCCGAAGAACCCAGGCTGATCCCCTCCTATGAATTTAGGATCTTGAACCAGTTTTTTCAAGGCGTGGGAGGAAGCGAGAAACAGCGCCCCATAGGCGACCCGCTGATTGATTCGCATGAACCGGCGAATCTGCCGGGGCACGGTAAAGGTGATCATGAAGTGATGTCCCGGCATTTGCCGATCCAGCTGTTTCGCAAGCCACTGCCTGGTCTTATGATGCTGACACGTAGGGCAATGGCGGTTGCCGCAAGAGCGGTGGATCGTATGGTGTTCCCCGCATTTCTCACACCGGAACAGGGTCGTTCCGCAAGCCGGTGTACGGCAGTTGATGATGGCGGCAATCGTTTTACGGTGTTCATCAGGTACAGCGCTGCCAAAGTGTGATAAATATTCCGGAGCATAGGTTCGAAAGATGTCATTGATCGTTTCCATGGCTAAAATCCAACCATGATGTTGTCGATCAGCTTGATGGCGTCTTCCTGGCCCTTGGACGTCAGATGGAGATAGATCATTGTGGTGTCAA
Organism: Nitrospirota bacterium; assembly: GCA_963845065.1. Lineage (GTDB taxonomy): Bacteria > Nitrospirota > UBA9217 > UBA9217 > UBA9217 > JAJYKN01. Next base: position 540,479 of record CAWJQQ010000008.1, on the reverse strand, counting down.
GGCAAGAGTGGCCCATATATCGCTGGATCACGCGCAGATTTACGCCGGATTCGAGCAAATGTGTGGCATAAGAATGTCGACTATGCCGCATGCGGAATAGTCGTCACTATTCCGCGTCCCGGACTATGCCGAGTGAGATGGGAGCCAATTTACGTACAGCCAGATATTGCTGCTTAAAACGTGAATAGGGCTCACAAATTACTCGGCATAGTTTTATTTGGCTTTACAGATTGTTGAGGAAGCCAAGGAGTTGGTCCCCCGCTCGATACCGACTGAATTTGCCAGTCAGCGGTTTCGTTTTGCCGAGCGCCTGCTCCTTCATCGCCAGTGTCGCTTCCAGATAGATCTGGGTCGTTTCCACGGATTCATGCCCGAGCCACAAAGCGATGACTGAACGGTCCACGCCCGCCTGCAGCAGGTCGAGGGCCATGGTGTGACGCAGGACATGGACGGTGACACGTTTCTCTTTTAACGACGGGCATATCTTGGCAGCTGCCGTGGCATGCCTGACCAACAGGTAATGTACGCCGTCAGGGCTGAGACGCGTACCTCGGGCATTGGGAAACAGAACCTGTCTGTCGCCGCGTGCCGGTTCGTGTAGCCAGCTTTTCAACACGGCGACAGTAGGTTTGGCGAGCGGTACACACCGTTCCTTTCGGCCCTTCCCGATTACATGGACATGGGCACCTGTACCGAGCATGATATCACTGTGTGCCAGCCCGGTCATTTCGGACAGACGGAGCCCAGTTTGAGCCGCTACCAAGAGGAAGGCGTGATCGCGTCGGCCGAACCAGGTACGTTGATCAGGCGCGGCGAGCAACGCTTCGACTTCTGTACGCGTAAGAAAATGAATCTGGGTGCGCGTGAAGCGCTTGCTGGGGATAGCCAGTACACGTTGGATCTGGTCGGCATGAGTCGGCGCTTCGAATGCGGCATACCGAAAGAAGGAGTGGATGGCGGTCAACCGTAGATTGCGGCTACGTGCGCTCAGACCTCGATGCTTCTCCAAGTGATCAAGAAACGCCACGATCAACGGCGCATCGATCGCCGCGAGCATGAGCCGCTCAGGTGGTATGTGCAACCGCTGCTGCACAAACAGTAGAAACAGTCGGAAGGTATCGCGATACGAACTGATAGTATGCGGACTGACCTGCCGCTGCTGCATGAGCCGTTGTGTGAAGAACCGTTCCAACAAGGGAGCGAGGCTGGTAGGAGTGATCATGGCTGTTCCTCCCATCGTCTCTCCAGGCGGGACATCGCCTCACGCATCAGCTCAGGCCAGGCACTGAGGTACCAAAACGTATCATTGACATGAACATGACCAAGGTAGGCAGATAAGATGGGCAGCCGTCGCTCGACGTCCTCGCCGGATTGGTACCAGCGTAACAGCGTCATTACCGCAAAGCGATGTCTCAGATCATGGAGACGTGGCCCATGGCTGTCACTTTGGCCACGCAAACCGATCTGGCGGGATAATGCATAAAACGTCTTGTGGATATTTTTGTTACCCAACCGATTGCCCCGGTTAGAGACAAACAGATAAGGGGACACCTTCCGCGCAGCCCACTGTCGCTCACGTCGCTTGATGTAATCGGCAAGCACGCGGCGAGTAGATGCATGGATGGGGATCAAGCGGGATTTGCCGAACTTGCCACTCCGGATCGTCAGCACACTCGTCTTGAGATCAACATCACGAAGCTCGAGGTTGCGCGCTTCGCCGAGACGGAGACCTGCGACAGTAAGCAGCCCAAACAGGCAATAGTAAGTCCATGGTCGTAATCCTTCTCTATCGGGTAGCAAAAGCGCCGCGCGCAATAGGCTCTCTATCTCCTCGGCCGTGTACAGGTACGGTCGCGCCCGCTTGGGTCGGTAGGGCAACAAGCCCTCCGGCGGAATCTGCGTGCGTGGATCGGTCGCACTGCGATGGCGCGCAAAAGTGCGCACGACACTCAGTCTTCGCGCCCACTCAGCTGGTTGCACTGTCGACGATTGTTGCGCCCAGGTGAGCGCCAACTGGGGCGTGATATATGAGGCACGGCGTTGCTCCATGAACGTCACGAATGCGGGCAACAGTTTTCCAGCCTCATGCAGCTTGAATCCCAAGTTGCGTCGCATGGTCAGGTAATCATGCACGGCCGCACGAAGCGTGTTCATTGCGCACCTCCCGGCCACGACAAGGCCAGCGTGCGAAGCGCATCGAGATCGACCTTGGTGTAAATCATCGTGGTCTGAGTACTGCGATGCCGCAATATCTCACCAATTTGGGTCAGGGAGGCTCCGTGGCGCAGCATCTCAGTTGCTAGCGCATGTCGAAACTGATGCGCGCCCTTGGTGGGTGCCTTGATGCCGGCGCGTATGATTGTATGGCGAACCACGGATACGATAGCTTGTGAAGACTGAAATCCGCGTTTGGGCGCTTTGGCCCTTAAAAAAACGCGACGACTGCTGCTCCGTGGCCGTCCGTCCCTCAAATACGCGGCAATCGCAGCACCAACGTCCGCGGGTAACGGGAGGGCACTGCGTTGACCGCCTTTCCCTTGAACGCTCACATATCCGGCGTTCCAGTTGATGTCCTCGAGATCGAGCCGTACCACTTCTCTTGCTCGGAGTCCCAGTCGCGCGAGCAGCAGCAAAATAGCATAGTCGCGCCGACCCATTGGAGTACGCCGATTGATGGAGACAAGCAGCTGGCGCACTGCATCCGACGGAATTGCGCGGGGAATAGATGTCATCGACCAACTGGCGACGGTAGGAACTGCGGCGGCCAAGTCCAGCGCGATGTCCCCACGATAGCGTGTGTAGCGCAGGAATGATCGCAGCGCGCACGTCAGCAGTTTGGCTCTTTTTACATGCAGGCGCAGGGCCTGGCGCTGAACAAATCGCACGACATCGCCAGCACTCAGGCGCGAGAGCGTCACTGGTCCGTCGCCAAATCTATCGGTGAGGAACCTGTGGATAAACGGCACGTAATTGGCGACGGTTGCTTCCGCCAGCGAGCGCTCACTGCGCAAGTAGTACTTGAAAACATCTATGGCTAGCTCTACAGGAGTTAGCTCGCGCCGTGGGCTCTTCTCTGTGGGGACCACGCCATTGAGGCGCAGAAAACTGATAAACTGGTTCAGCGTGGCGGCATCTCCTCGGTGAATTTGCATATGGCATGTACGAGATCGCCAGTATCGATCCAGATGATCCGATGAGATGCAGTTCACGCCGACGGTTTGCTGGCCGAGCCAACGGCTAAAACGCGCAGCAAGCAGAACTTTCCGGTGCCGGGAATACAAGGTGTATCCCTCATCACGTGCCCACTTCGCAAACTCGGCAATGTAAGCTGACAGTGGACCCTCTAGCGGCCTTGAAAGAATCACGTCATCATTGACAATGCACTTCATAGTCGACTCCTTTCTTGCAATAAGGTTTACTTACAGGAGTCAAACTATGCCGAGTCAGTGTGGTTTACAAGTCGGAAAACGTGGGCTGAAGGAAATTACCTGGTAATAGTCCGGGACACGGAATAGTGGCGAAGCGTGTGCACAGAGACGCCGCGTTTCTGGATACCTGCCGCGCGTGTTGCTTTCCGGAGCGCCGCCTGCACTGTAGTGACGCCGATCGGCTTATCGCTGTCCCATCCCTTGTCGTATATGCCTCGCGAGGGGAATATCAGGCGTGGGTTTTTATGCGTAGACCAATGCTTCCTCAAGATCTCAAGTGTAGTTCGGGGAAGTGGGACGTAGCGATCCTTCCCGCCCTTGCCTTGATGAAGGTGAATCATCATGCGGCTACTGTCGATATCTGAGACTTGGAGCTGCAGCGCTTCCATAAGCCGGAGGCCACAAGAATAAACGGTGGAAAGAAAAGTGTGGTTGCGAGGGGAAGTGACGTGGGCAAGGATATTGTGCACCTCTTCGATCGTGAGCACCGTCGGCATCCGCTGTTCGGCCTTTGCCCGGGCGATTTTGAAGATGTGCCAGTCACGCTTGAGAACGTTCTCAAAGAAGAAGCGGCACCCGGCGTAGCAGCTCTTCATGGTGTTGGGCGCCCATTGGCTGACATTTCTGCGATGGAGGAAATACTCCTGAAGTTCTTCTTCGGTGATGAGATCAGGGGTCTTGCCACAATGCTCGGTGAGGATCCGTACTGTGCGGATGTAGTTTGCCTGCGATCGTTCGGCTTTACCGTTCAGTTGCAGTGCTTTGATGAGCTTCTCGTTCCAGTTTTCCATGACCATACTCTCCTTGTGAAATAAGATTGAACTGCAATGGAGAAATATGGTAGCACGGAAAGTACTTAGAAAATACCAAACGAGATGAAGGTGGGAGAAGGAAGCGGTCTATGCTTCTCTGCCGCGGAGCGGCTTACTTGATCCTGTAGTCGTTGTATATGCCATTCTTAAAAACCTATAAAGTTACAATCTGTATTTGTTGGTATACCCTAAAAATACCCCATTTAATTTCTTGACAAATTGTTAAATAATACTACTCTAAAGTCAAGAAGACTCCTTCATTTCAAATAATTGCAGTATCTCGCACTGCTGCAATTTCGTTTGTACCTCACATTATGTCCTGGTGAATACTGCTGTGCGGTTTTCAAAGCATTGCTAGCGTCAGGTTCACAAAATTCGACTTTAGTTGAGATTCCGTTATAAAGCTTAAGAATTTAGGAGCCAGCCTGATCCTGGAGGTGTAATTCTGATCCGCCATATCCTTAAAAGCTTTGCGCTTTACCAGATTCTTTTTAGCATTTTTTTTCCGCATGCGCAGAGGTTGTTCAATTGCATTTGGGCACAATCCCCGCGCCGCCGTCTCAGGCCAAAACGAGGGTATATGTCAAAGCCTATTCAGGAAATGGAGATTGGAAGGTGCCATTCCAAAAATTTGAGGCAGATCAGCGTGAACTTGCAGAATCTTATCTGTCAGAAATCGGGCCAAGCGAGATCGTCAGTACTAAAGATATAAAAGCTATTCTTGGCGATCAAGAAGTCTCAAGCCGTCAAATGGAACAGAACAATTGGAAGATGGCAAGGGAGACTGGCAAAGCGCTTTATTCGGATTATGTTTTGATCGTTGGTCGGTATGAATGGGACGATAAAGATTTTTTTTACACTACATTGATCAACGTCGAAACAGGCGAGAATTTCGAAGCGAATGATTTTATTGGCCCCATTGACCTTACGAGCCAGACTCTTAGCGCCCAAATGCAAAATGCTGCAATTATTGTCCCGGCGTCATATTCAATAATGATTCGCAAGGCAAAAAATGACCTGCTTATCACGGCAGGCAAGAAGAAAGAAATGCAACGATAGCAAAAAATTCTGTAGGCGTAAGCTCGGCACATGATAGCTGCCTACGTCGGGGCTCTGTTTGTATGAACTCCCGCAACTAAGGCAGGGTTCAAGGGTGTGGGCGCCTACCTTGTCGTTTCTCCGATATAGCTTATAATACTAACCTAAATACATCTGCCGTCAACAACGTGCCAAAGGAGCGGCCACATGAGGAAACGGAGAGCTGTCGTTATTGATGACGAAGAGATTATTGTGAACATGTTAAAAGATTTCTTTTCTACGAGGAATTATGAGGTAATCTCTTATACTAGGCCTGTTGTTTGTCCTATTTGTGATGAGAAAAGGAATTTCTGCAGCACGGATAGCCCATGTGCTGATGTTATTATCACGGACTTCAAGATGCCCGGCATGAATGGTCTTGAGTTGCTCCAGGAACAATCGAAGCACGGATGCAAGTTAAGGAGAGAGAGCAAAGCAGTGATGTCGGGAAACATTGATGAGGAAAGTTATAAGCAGATAAAGCGACGGGGATACGCATTCTTTCAAAAACCGATCGAATTCTCTGAAGTTTTAGAATGGCTGGACAAGTGTGAAAAAAGGATGGATTTGTCGGTGTCGTTAGGCTCCCGGAGAAAAGAAACGCGGCATGTAACTCATTGCAAGGTACGATGTCTAGTGAATCACACTAAGGAACTCGTGAACGGAATGACGATAAATATGAGCGACGGCGGACTCTGCCTCAAGCTTGCAGTCCCTCTCATGACAAAACAATCAATATGCGTCGATACGGCACACCCTATTATCGCATGCCGCACCGCATCGGTACAGTGGGTGAGTAGGAATCAGGACGGCTCGTATTTGGCAGGTTTGGCTTGTCATTAAAATCATTCAGTGGCTCAGCTTTAAATGTTATTTCTACTTTGTCCGTGACTGTGGGTTTTCGGCGGCATGGGTTAGAAAGATGCTCGTAAACTAACAGAAGTACATATTGCTGGGACTCGAGAACCAATCGATAACGTATTAAAGGATATCAACATGAGTTGTAGTGGTCTCACATGGGGAAAGTGGGAAAAGAGGAGAAAATAATTATGACTGTCACGAATACCGCGCCTCGCGTGTGCCTTCACATGTAAGTTACAACCCGGCATTCTTCACCCCTGTCATATTGCTGACATTCCATGATAGTAGGTGTAGTTGTTAGCCCCTGTCTAATCGTTCTACACTCACCTACAGTTTGAAACATGATAATAGCTTAAACAAAACTTTGACGAGAAAATTACATTTTCTCGTCAAAGAGATAGTTTTTTTTCTTTACAGGTGCCTTTAAATGAGTGCATTTTGTGATAAGATTTTCTGTCAACAGCATCATCCTGGACATGTGGACAGCCGTACCATATCGATTTTACAAGTTTCAACTCAAATATGTTAACGCCAACTTAATTACCTTTCTTCAGCATCAAAGAGTACAAGGAGTTTGCTATGAAAATCATCGGTGTCAACGGTAGCCCAAGAAAAAGCTGGAACACAGCCGTTTTGGTGACGAAGGCTCTGGAAGGCGCTGCTGCTACTGGCGCCACGACCGAACTGGTCCACCTTTATGACCTCGACTTCAAGGGATGCAGGAGTTGTTTTGCGTGCAAGACAAAAGGCGGCAAGAGTTACGGCCTGTGCAATGTGAAAGACGGTTTGTCGCCTGTCCTGAAGAAAATTGCTGACGCTGACGCACTGGTTATCGGATCACCGATCTATCTCGGATCGGTTACGGGAGAAATACGCTCTTTCCTGGAGCGCCTGGTCTTTCCCTTCCTCGCCTATACCGTACCCATCGGAACCCTGTTCCCGAAAAAGATGGCAACAGAATTCATATATACGATGAACTCTTCAGAAGAACAGAGCAGGACGCGTGGTTACGAGTATATTTTCAAGAACCACGAACATTATCTGGGCACGATCCTAGGAAGCTGCGAATCACTGTGCTGTTTCGACACTTACCAACTAGACGATTACTCGAAAATTCTGATGGAGACTTACGATACTGTAAAGAAGGCCGAGCGGCGCAAAGACGTATTCCCCCAGGACTGCCGTAACGCGTATGAACTCGGGACGAGGCTTGTTCTCGGCCAAATAGCTGGGGAAAAGTGAACCTCTGAAGGCGACTGGAGCATGAGGATCATTAAAAAGTATTGAATTCCAGCAGAAGTTTGCTGCAACAAGATCATCCTGTACTGTGCATATGGCGCAGTTGTTTCAAGAGTATAACCTTCATTCTGTAATTGTCATCCTGCTAACTCATTTATTCCAATCGTCAAAGTGTTCGATAGGGCTTTATCCCATTGTATCTTCTCTTCAACTCATTACTATAGCGCAAGCCGATATACGCCGAATTATCTTTCAACCACTCCGTTAACTTCGTTTTTCCACTAGGCGGTGAATCTGTGTACAGTAGGTCAGCCATGAGTCCGCGGATCTCATCATAAGTTATCGTAACATCATGATGGAAGAAGCCTACAAACTTGCCTAATATAAATCCCTTGAGTGGAGGCACGGGAATAATTGGTCTTTGTCTGCCGATTGCCTTTGCTATTTCTGCAGCCAGTTCACGATAGGTAAACGTCTCAGGTCCGATAGCATTAATAATAATGTTTTCCGTTTTTCGGCCTTGCTCTACCGCCAACTCTGCCAGATCATCGACAAAAATTGGCTGGAGACGATACTTTCCATCGCCGAATACGCCAAAGACCGGAAACCTTCTCAAAAACCAGGCGATATTATTGATCAGGATATCTTCCTTGCCAAAAATCACCGCAGGCCGCAGTATAGCATATGACATCCCAGACTCAATGATCGCTTTTTCCAGTTTGGCTTTCCCACTGAAGTATTCGAACGGCGAGTCAAGCGAAGGGTTGGTTATACTAATATGCACGATGCGTTTGATACCAGCGTGTTTCGCGGCATCGAATAGTTTCAGACTGTTTTCTACGGCCAGTGCATAAGAGAAGTTTCGGTGATTAAATCGTACCCAATAATTATTGTACAAGACAGACGCACCGTTCAGCGATTCAATCAGCTTCTCCCGATCGTCGAAATTATAGGGATAGGCGGTAACGCGCCCACTAAAAGGATTCTCGCGGTTGAATGAATTTGTCAGTGTTCGGACTTCATGTCCGGCGGAAAGAAGCCGTTCTGTTATATATTTCCCTGAGAACCCGAATGCGCCTGTAACTACGTGTATATCCCGGGAGTCCATTTCACCCTCCATTTTGAATTACTTTTTCTTCCGAAGTCCGAGGAAGTTATGCTTTAAGTCTTCCAATGTCATCATCATGCCGACAAGCTGATCCATGGTTGATATGAAATCTTCGAGTTTTTTCAGTCGTTCGACAGCAAATGCAGTTTCTGCGCTCCTCACCTTCTTGTGAACTTCTTCTCCCTTTTTCCGAAGTCCACCGATGGATCCGAGTGCCTGATCGAACTCCTTTTTTTCACGTTCTTTCAGCACTCCCCGGATGATCTTCCAAAAATCGGTTTCCGCCTCATAGAAATCTTTCCGATCTCCCTTAACCCAGACTTGCCGGACCATGTTCCATCGCTCCAAAGCGCGAATGTTGATGCTCACATTACCTTTGCTGATAGAGAGACTCTCGGCCATTTCATCAAGCGTTAGAAGTTTTGGCGAGAGGTAGAGAAGGCCATAAAGCTGTCCCATGATCTTACTGAATCCCCAAAAAGCCGTAATCTTGCCCATGGTTTCCATGGTGCCATTCTGAAGTTCATGAACGGAGTCCGTCATGCTACCTCCTTCTGTAGTTCTGAAATTTCCTTGCCTTTGAACTTGCGGATAACAACAAAAACTATCAATCCTACAGAAAACAGGATGATGGAGTTGGACATTCCATTTAAGCCAGCTTTGACCAGACAGATGCTGCTTAGAAACAACTGCCTTTCTTCCAGACCATCGGGACGCCAGGTGAGAGATGATGTGATGCCGGAAAGAAAGAACCACGCCTCTATTGCCAGGGTCCAGAATCGTGCCCGTGCTTCGCCTTCACATAGATCGACCATTATCACCTGAAATCTTCGATGAATGACCATAATAATTAAGATAGTCACAAATATGCAAAACCCGAGACCAGTCAAGAAGTGCCAAAGTTCGATATGGTTCATGACGCTCTCCTATATTTTGATTCGTTTAGAACTTTCTAAACGTACTATACGCTTTTTGTATCAAATTGTCAAGTGGGATGTTACGGGGGGGGCAGAACATTACTCCTGGGTCCATAATTCAGGTTGAAATGTTCAATTATTTAATTCATAATATCCAGCGATTAACATCCTGAAGCATTGGAGTATCAACTCATAGCAACAGTCAATACTTCATTCAGTATTTAAGATTTATTCCCTCGGCGCACTGCCGTTATCCCGTAGCGCCATTTGTCCCGCCCAATATCAGACATTTATTCGCTGACAGCTTCAGGAAAATCAGAAGTCAAAATTAGGGAATCCCTGATTGCATTCTAGCGCAGATTATCGTACTGTAGCATGGACACCATGCTATAATTTTATCGAGGTACAATAACATGCCGATAAATTTCAAACCTTCCTCAAGATTTCGTAAAGTGAACTATGACGTATAAGCGGGGGTGAAATGAAACATATCCCGAATAGCAACTACTTCTTAATACTCCTAGCTGCCGCTGCTGGCCTTATCCTCTCCACCTGTTCTTCAGGCTCGAATCAGCCTATAGATCCAACCTATGTAATCAACTTCACACAGGGAACATTTCCAACAGGCGTAACGAATTTTTCTGATGCGAACAGCGAATACGATGATTACAACATGGCCCTGCCGCCGATGATAACTATGTCCTTCCCTTTATCCTTTTCGTCGAATCGCGCAACTCATGGAGGAACATTCGATTTCGTCGGGGTACAGGTGTCAATATCCTTCGACCAGTACGATGGGTATTTTTACTTGAGTGGATATCCCCAGACTAGCGAACTGGCGTATTTGAACACACCGGCGAACGAACTCGGCCCGAATATCATGAATCTGCCGGATGGAAGAAAAATCTACCTCTACGCAAGCGATCAAACGGGAAATCTCGATATCTATTTCACCGATCCCGTGACTGGTCAGCCGCATCCGGCTACCATGCTCAATTCCTCATACGACGATGCGTACCCAGCATTCGGACCTGACAACGCGCTCTATTTCACTTCGAATCGCGAAGGGAATTTTCATATCTATCGGGCGGAGATTCCTGAGGGCGCTGACATCCCTACGTGGCTTGCGACCGCAACAACAGCGACGATCACCCGCATGGACGTTTTGAACTCGACGGGCAACGACAAGTGTCCTTCTATAAACGGCAACCTCATGGTTTTCACATCCGACCGCGCGGGCGGATACGGAGGATTCGATCTATGGTATTCGACGCATGGACTGGATGGCTGGGCTACGCCAGTTAATTTCGGCCCATCTATCAATACAGCCTATGATGAATACCGACCGGAAGTCGTGTACGCGCCGAATTTTACAAACGACCTGATGTTCTTTTCCTCTAATCGACCAGGAGGAAAAGGAGGTTTTGATTTGTATTACGTTGGCATCTCGAAACTTACCCAATGAGGCATTTAATTTAGAAGAGATACTCGAGCTCTGGGTGTCGGTCGAGTTGGATAAAACACAACCAACGAGACAACGTGGCAGTTCAAGCACGACTTCCAAATAAGCGCTTCTTAGCCGAGCGTTCAAATGCACTTATTAAGTCGTATTCCGCATAGATTTATCGTCAACACGTGTGCGAGATTGTAGGTGACTATTAGGTCCGTTATTCTACAAATAACGCGAAGGATACTGGATAAAATATTTAGTCAAGAGTCCTTCCTGTAGTCCACACTGGTTGCCTCATTTAGAAAATGTAGACTTCATTTCGAAAACAGCGCAATGGATAAGTGTCAGCGGAATTGGACAAACGTCCTCAAACATGAATTTTTACATGTTGTGCAAATTTTAAGATTTTGATGATTTGGAGATTCCCATTCAACCAGACATGAATAATGTGCCATCTGAAAACAGAATTTGATATAATGCAGAAAGCTCCACAATAGATTGTTAGATCAAAGGCGAAATGTAATGCAATTCAAATATACACTTCCAGAAAAAAGGTTCGACAAAGTCACTCGAATGGAAGAGTTTGCAAACGGTGGGAACACAAGTATCTGTTCGCCTGTCTGATTGCCGTGTAATTCATGGCATCCTCATTCAAATTCCATGTATCCTGTTGCGATGAGAGGTTTCAAGGATTTGCCTTTTTCATTAGAAGATATTGCAGAGATATTTCAGACGAATGAAGATCGGAACCCGCGGCAAAGAAAAAATTGGGATTACTGGGATGGTTGGCGAACGTAAAAAATAAAATCTAACGTCCGGGCCCATAGCGACGCGCAGAAGGCGGCGTGTGACCCGCGTCGTTCTCCTGGCGCTTCGCGCCATGAGAATGCGGCAGTTGAGCCGTGAGCTCCTAATCCGGCGCAAAGCGCCAGGAGAACCAGGAGCTCGAGACCGATGGCCCTGCGGACCACGGCCTAGCTGCCGCATTAATCGCGACATTATGTCCCATAAGTGAATTTATTGATACGCCCGTCAGACGGGAATAGATCTCGTAACCGAATCAAAGAGGAAAATATATGAAAGCTAGGCTCACAATATTGTGTGAAAATTCTGTCGCGGTCCCGTTTTCGATTATAGGAGAGCACGGCTTTGCGTGCTACATAGAGACCGAACATGGGAATTATCTGTTCGACACCGGACAGGGACTGGGAATTATCAACAATGCGACGGTTCTGAAAAAGGACCTGGCCGCAGTTGATTCGATCATCATCAGCCATGGACATTATGATCACACCGGAGGGTTGGCACAGGTGCTGCAACTAACCGGACGAAAAACTGTTTTCGCGCATCCGGATATTTTTACGGAGCGCTTTTGGGAGAGAGACGGGACCCTTAAATACGTAGGAATCCCCTTCGCGAGGATCTATCTGGAATCGCTTGGCGCAGAATTCAAGTTTAACACCCAAATGATCGATGTAGGGAAGAATGTATACGTTACCGGTGAAATTCCTCGAATGAGTACATTTGAGAAGGGCGACAGGAACATGTTTGTCCGCAATGAAAACAGTACAATAAGCAAACTGGACCCGCTGAAAGATGATCTTTCCCTCGTTATCGATACTGACAAAGGATTGGTCATTGTCTTCGGCTGTGCGCATGCTGGAATGATAAACATACTTGACTATATCGTTAAAATGCTGAAAAAAGATACCATTTATGCTGTCATTGGCGGTACGCACTTAAATTTTTCAAGTGAAGAGCAATTTAAAGAAACATTAAAGATAATTGATAAATATCGTATTGAACATTTCGGTGTAGCACATTGCACCGGATTAGTGAAGGCATCACTGCTGCATGCCGTCCTAAAGGAACATTTCTTTTTTGCGAATGCGGGAATATCCTTTGAAATTAAATAAGCCTTTTTGGGGCATTGGCTCAGAGTGCATTGCTGAGTATCCTATGTGTGCTGACAATTAAGAATTGCCGGTAGAAACACTGTGTGCGATGGTCTTCCTGTCGTATTTGTCTACGCCTTTTTTCGAATGCCTCATGTTTCGCTCCGAATTTGATTCTAGAGCGCCCCATCTTGTCGTCCTTGAAGAAGAATGCCTTGAGTGCCGCGGAATCAGGGAAATCGAAACGAAAAAACAGGGTTCCCCTGATTGCAGCATATTTTTACTGTGCTAATATGATTTAATTATGTGAACACATAAATGAGTTAGCCATTTTCTTGATCGCTACGGCACTGCGGATAAGTGTCATAGGAATTGACCGAAAAGTCCTCAAGAATGTTTGGATGTTGATCGAATTAAATCAACTGGTTAAATTTGACTTTTCTATGGGACATGTATTTTTTATATAATGCCGAAGCCTACTCAATGACTTTTTAAAGGGGGGGCTGCAATGAAAATCCCTTACAAAAATACTGTGGTTTTTAATTTATAGCTATGCTGTGTTTTAAGCATTGTTTTGTTATCATGTGGAGGTTGTCGAGCCATTCTCGCTTGGGTCAGCGGTTCACCCCATCGTTATGCAATTTTTAAGCTGTATTCTGCAATGATTTTTAATCAACACGGCTGCATGTTTGTTGGTGAAGCGCGGAGAGTTATGACCACAAAAAAAACGAAAAATTCCGTTTGAAGTTTTTACATAACGCTATATGCTAAACAACAGCTGCATGTGCTGGAAATTGTATTTTTCATCTAGAAGTTGTTAGCTCACACCTCAAAGCCTTCTTTTATTTTGTAGTTTCCATTCTTGGCAACACTTGAATTATCAAGCAATATTTAAAAGCATATACCCTGAAAATACCCATTCGAAAAATTGACAAATCTTCATATCGGTGTTTGTATATTAGTAGTTCTCGATAAGGCCAAACTTAGGCAGAAAAAAGCGCGAGCCGAGGAAGCAGCAGGACCTGTTTGCGGGACGAGTCATCCTCAAACTGGCGGTAGATAATGAGAAGTTTGGGTTGTTTCAGCACATCAGGCATGCCTGTTATGAGGTAATCTGGCACCATAGCGTGCACAAGAGTCAGGAGCAAGTAAGCATCACAGGGTCAGTGCGCCCTCATTCGGGTATTTGAGAAAAAATAAACCCTGCAAAGTGAAGCAGGGTTGCTCTTTGAGGTTATTGTGAAGTTGGACAGGGCGAGCGAGTTCAAAAAACCGGTAGTAGATGCTTCATGAGAGCCTGTCCATTTTCTATCGCTGTTCTTGGGTTCTCGGGAAATCCTTGAAAGATATAAGAGGTCGTCAATAAGGCGGATCGATTTCTCCGAACCTCTGAGTATGCGGTCCAGATAGTCCACCCCCTAAGCATCTAGCTTCCCTGTGTAGTCCTCGTTTATAATTTTTGCGAACCAGGACATGACACGGATCGGCGCCATGAGGTCGTGCGATATGGAGTAGATGAACGATTCATCTCCTTGTTCGCTAATATTCGTTCGTGCAGTTCATGTCCAAGAAGATTCTTGTCTACAACAGCATTCTTAATCCTTTTGACAAAGTCATTTATATCATGTAGCATATTTGTCAAATTCAACAAAACCGACATTGATGTTGTTCGTTTCGACACTTACATCGTGGTCTGGGCCAAGGACATCATGAGCCTCACAACCAAAGTGTTTCCTATGGTTTTCTCGGACCGAAGGGATGCGAGCCAGAGACAATGCAATATTGTTTTATTGCTATCTATGCTGGCCTTTCCTTGGTTGACCAATAATGTTAAACCTGGACAGATTTAAGAAGATCGACAATGCAATTCTCACTGCACTTGCGGTTCTTCTTACCTTTCTAGCGCTTTTTGTCTTTCGTTCCGCAGACGATAATCGACTTTTCAAATGGCATTGGGTTTTTTCAGGTGGTAACGCATCCACCATTTTCCTTCTTCTCATTCTTGGCATTATTTCAGCGTATGCGCTTGCCAGGGTTTCACTCTTTGAGCGCGGCCCCATCGTCTTCCTTTTTCTTTTCTCGTTTGTTACGACTTCGATTTTCTGGACAGAACCTGAACTGATCATGGATGCCTCGCGGTATTTTACTCAGGCTAAGCACCTTGAGATTTATGGGATCGAATATTTCATACGGGAATGGGGTAAAGATATTACAGCATGGACGGATCTGCCCGCAATCCCTTTTCTCTATGGCCTTACGCTTAAGTGTTTCGGGGAAAATAGGATTGCCATCCAAGCATTCACGACCCTTTTATTCTCGGGAACCCTTGTCCTTACCTATCTCATAGGAAAGGCACTCTGGAACGAAGAGATCGGTTTTTCTGCGGGGATGCTCCTCCTCGGCATGCCGTTCCTACTTACCCAGGTGCCGCTTATGCTCGTTGATGTGCCAACGATGTTCTTTCTCACCTTGTCGATCTTTACTTTCATGAAAGCGCTGGATCAGGGCGGGGTCCCGATGATAATGTTTGCCTCTTTTGCCCTTTTTTTTACCTTCTTTTCCAAGTATTCAACGTGGATAATGCTTTCTGTGTTAAGTATCATTTTTCTGGTCTACTTGAAGAAAGAGTCGAAAGCAACTTTTCGCAGGTCCTTTGCGGTCATTTTATTATCTGGTTCTCTAATTGGCGTCCTAGTAATATTGAAATTTGAAGTGATCTCCGAACAAATCCGGCTATTGTTAAGTTATCAGAAGCCGGGGTTAGGAAGATGGGGAGAAAGTTTTGTTTCGATCTTTTTTTACCAGATCCATCCGTTTATTACGCTCGCAGCGGCTTACTCCATTTTTGCCGCTTTCAAAAAAAGAGATTTGAACTATATGATAATAGGCTGGCTGGTAGTCCTCGTCTTCGTATTCGAGATCAAGAGGATTAGATATATACTACCAGTACTGCCAATGCTCGCCCTGATGGCCGCCTATGGACTTCAGAAAATTGAAGAAAGAACATTAAGAAGATTTATCGTCTTCGCAATCGCGCTCTCTTCACTCACTATAGCCATATTTGCCTACCTCCCTTTTGCGTGGAAAACGAGTGCTGAAAGTTTAAAGGAGACCGGCGAGTATCTCGATGCCAGTGGGATAAAAACCGTTGAGGTTTTTACACTGCCGTTCAAAGGTTCTTTAGTTAATCCTTCAGTAGCGGTACCTCTCCTTGACCTATTCACGAAAACGAGGATATTATATCAATATCATTCAGAGTTTTTTCCACCGCCAAATAATATTGAAACATGGGAATTGAGATTTACCTGGGAGTATAAAAACCCAAAGTATTACACAGAAAACCATGTTCAACAAAATAACACACCCATAGTAATCATATCGGGCGAGGCGTCTAACGTTCTTCCACAGTATCTTAAACAAAGGATGGAAGGTTATCGGCTATTGAAGAGATTTGAAACTTTTTCCGATCCATTTCAATATAAAACTAATGTGGAAATATATACAAAACAATTTTATTATTGATGTTAATTCTTTTATGGTCCTTCCGGAACGAGTGTGGGAAGCACCAAAACGCAGCGTTGGGGAAAAGCATAAATCCTGGCAGTTAAGGTAGAAAGCCTCGCATTATCGGGCAGTTATCCTTTTAGCGCGAAAACTGCCTATATCAATATATTAGGGGTTCCCACACTTAACCCTGAAGCGACTCTTTTATTAATTGAGTACAATATATTGACGAGTAAATAATCTTCTCGAGAGGAAGCAGTGATTAAACATCCCGGGGATGCATCTTCATGTCTTCTTTCCGCTTAGATTGGACATTAGGTCGAATAAATTCCTATGCAGTCTGAGGGAAAGGCAGTTATAATCATAATACGTTTAAAGCGCGACTCGCTGGCTACGCATCGATGCATGAAAACATGAGGAGGATGATGCTGTAATGTCAGTGCTCCTGAACACTTAGGCGATTAATTTCCCAGGACGACATCAATTCGATCAATAGAACCCTGATGAAATGATTTTCTCTTGAAAACAATTTTTAAAACTCCCTGTCATCTGGTGGTAGCAGCAACATGTAATAGGAATAAAAATGGTTAATGACGGCAATGAAATCATCATACTTGGCGGTGGCCTTGCGGGACTTTCTGCAGGCTATGTCTTGACAAACGCAGGACGCAGCGTCAGAGTTTTCGAACGAGATCATGCTGTGGGCGGCCTCTCAAGGACGATCGTGAAAGGAGAATTTCGTTTTGATCTAGGCGGCCACCGGTTTGTCACGCAGGATACGGCCATTGATGCGTTTGTACGAAACCTGATGCCTGAAGAACTGATTTCAGTTCGACGCAGCAGCAAGATCTATTTGCGCGGAAAATATTTCGATTATCCCTTGAAACCACTGAATGCGCTGTTCGGTCTGGGTGTGCCGACCACGGTGCAAATTATGGTCGATTATGGAGCCGAAACAGTTAAAAGACTTGTAAAAAAGAAAAAATTTGTTTCTCTCGAAGATTGGGTGGTCGGTAATTTCGGACGCACGATGTTCTCTATCTACTTTAAGGAGTACAGCGAAAAAGTATGGGGTATTGAATGCAGCAGAATAAGCTCAGAGTGGGTTGCACAGCGGATTCGAGGCTTGTCACTGGCAAAGGCAGTCAGGAACGCTTTTTTTAAATTCCCTGGAGGGAAAGTACTTACACTTGCGGACAGATTTTTATATCCTCAGTTGGGTATCGGGCGCATAGCTGACAGGCTTCGAGAAGAGATTCTAAGACGCAATAAAGTGTATACCGGCATGAAGGTTGTAAGCGTTAATCATTCTAACTTCATGATAAAGAGCATCGAAGTCAAAAACCACCCGAATTTAGGCAACATAACGGGAGAACAGTTCATATCAAGTATGCCGCTGACGAATCTGGTCATGATGCTCCGCCCCTCCCCGCCTCAGGACATTCTCGATGCGGCTTCAAAACTCAAGTTCAGAGATCTTGTCGTAGTGGCAATTATGCTCGACCGGGAGAAGATCACCGACCAGACATGGATATATATTCCTGAACAGAAGATTCCCTTTGGCAGGCTCCATGAGCCCACGAATTGGAGTGCAAAAATGGCACCCCCCGGTAAGACAATTATAGTAGCGGAATTTTTCAGTTTTCAGGGTGACGAAATATGGAACGAAAAGGATGAAAAGCTTACCACTCTTACTATCGACAATCTGAATCGTCTCGGGCTTATAAAAAAACATGATGTGATAGACAGTGTTGTGGTGAGGGTACCACAAGCCTATCCGCTGTTTGAAATCGGATACCGCCTCCATTTCGATGCTATACATGACTATCTCGGCAGATTTAAAAATCTGCATGTTGCAGGCAGGAACGGTATGTTCAGGTATTATAATATGGACGTTGCAATTAAATCGGGAATAGATACGGCAGAAAAGATTATTCGCAGAGAACGCGAATTGGATGACGATGAAATGTCAGAATTGGTTCTGACGAATCCTTAACAATGAAGTGCGCACTGCTCATACCAGCCTGGGCACCAGAGGACATCTTTTCCTCGAAGACAGCCAGCTCGCAGGTCAACTACTGGCAACCGGTCGGTACCCTCTCGGTCGCCGCGGTTCTCCAAAGGGCCGGGCATGACGTCATTTTTCTGAACGGAGCATTCATGACCCATAAGGAGATACTCAGGGATATTGAAAAATTCAGCCCGAATTTTATCGGTATTTATTCAACGACTTTTGGATGGGACATGGCCAAAAAGACAGCTGCCGATCTGAAAAGAATCTATGCTCGGGATGCTTTTATATGTGCTGGAGGCCCTTATCCTATTGCCATGCAGGAGCAGTGTCTTCAGGAAGCGGGTACATGTCTGAATGCAATAGTCACCGGCGAGGGAGAGTTCACGACCCTTGAAATAGTGAGCAGACTTGAGGCTGGCAGGGGACTAGATGGGGTGCTGGGTGTCGTGTACCGCGAGGGCGAAAAAATCATCAAAAACCCTCAGAGACCATTTATCACCGATTTAGATTCCCTTCCTTTTCCTGCAAGAGAACTTTTGGGTGATGCAAATAAGTATATTCCGCCTCCTGGAACATATCGGAAAAAACCTGTCGCGGTAATGATAACCTCGAGGGGATGCAATAGACGATGCATTTATTGCTTTCAGCTGGACAAAGAGCGAAAGAGCGGAATCCGCTACCGCAGCGTTGTAAATGTACTGGAAGAGATAGAACACTGCATTAAGCAGGGGTATAAGGAGATAAAATTCCTCGATGATACTTTTGCTGCTGATTACCGCCGGGCCACAGAGATAGCCCAGGGGATCAGGAGAAGAGGCCTTAAATTCACCTGGTTTGCTTCCGCCTGTGTCAATCAGGTGGACAAAACGTTACTCAAAGCATTCAAGGATGCAGGATGCTGGGCCATACTCTTTGGCGCTGAGAGCGGAGTGCAGAAAAACCTCAACACCATTCGCAAAGGAACGACTCTCGCCCAGATTAAAAGGGCGGTGAAGGATGCACAAGAAGTCGGCCTTAAGGTTAGCACTCCGTTCATTTTCGGCATTCCCGGCGAAACCTTTGAAGAAGGCCTTCAGACCATTCAGTTCGCTGTAGAGCTTGACCCGGACATGGCGAACTTTCACGCCATCACGCCTTTTCCCGGCACTGAACTTTACGAAAACCTGGATCAGTATGGGACCATTTCCGACGATCTCACAGATTTTACATACCAGGGTGCGGCTTTCATCCCTTTTACCATGACGCGTGAGCAGATTTTGCAGCTCCGGCAGCTCGCGTTTAAACGATTCTATTCCAGGCCTTCTTTCATATTCAAAAAACTCCTTCAGATCAGAAACTGGCATGATTGCATGGTTGCTGTAAAGAGCGCAAAAAGCCTATTCTGGCTATGGAGAAAGAGTGATCTCTTCCAAGAGCATACTAAACAGAAAAAGAATCAGAAAGCCTGCTGATCGTAACGTTATCCCTCTCTAATCCTTGCTTTACACGCTTCGTCTTCACAGAAGGGCGCCTTCTTTTCGTTCGCATGCTTGGCCCTCAGGCTGATTGCTGACATACGAGGATTCTGACCGTCCGACGAAAAGTGATTTAGCTTGCATTGATTATGCCATTCATGCACAAATAATAAAATTGGCACATTTAACACTGACGTCTACTTTTGTAGAAGAATATCATGTCATATTTGCAACTTTAAGAAAAAAATGTACTTAAACTGCATATTGCTTGACAATAAGACTTCTCATATCTAGAATATATTTTAGTATGAACTGATATATTTTTTTCTCAGCAAGCATAGAGATAGTGCGCCATGGCGTTATTTGCAATGTCAATCCGGTAGTAATCTCATTACTCATGAATAGGAGGTGACCGAGAAAAGCGAAGAAGCCAGCTTATTGTCGTGTATTTTTAATTCGGGGGAAGGAGGAACAAGGATGAATTTTCTGAATAGGCATAGGAAACAATTGCCATGGCTGACGATATTCGTGTCCGTGTGTCTGCTGCTGGTTCCATTCGTCATGAACAGCTGCAGCACCAGCAGTTTCGACACGCCGGTTACCCCGGGGACAACATCCACGCTAATCCCACCTGAAACTCTTAATGCATGGATAAACGCAGGCGTCGTGAATAGCACGGGATTCGACCGGGTCGTCATCCTCGACGTCACTTCGCTTGGAACTTACACTACGGGCCATATTCCCGGCGCTCAATTCGTGAACAGCAGTGCTATATTTCAAACTCGTCAAGAAGGCGGCGCAACCGACGTCAACATGGTTCTAGACGGCCCGCACATGGATGCCCTGATTCAGCAATACGGGATAGATAACAATACCACCATCGTCTTTACCAGCGGGGCGACAACTCCGTCCGCAAGCGCGGTTCTTAATGCTACGCGGACCTACTGGACGTTCCGCTACTGGGGATTCGCCAAGAATAAGCTCAAGTTGCTCGATGGTATAAACTTTTCCTGGGCGGCTGAATACGGTTTGACGACGGCTCCGGCACCTCCAATTGTGCCTTCTACATACAGCATAAAAAAGAACCCTTCGCTCCGCACTGACCTCAGAGCAGCATTAATTGATATGATAAATCTCGCCGAAGGCAAGACGGCGAATGCCATTCCCATTGATATGAGAAGTGGACCGACGACTGGATCATATGCGGGCGTACGAGGTTCCACTGCCGGGGCATTTACTTCAGGCGATTATGTGGCGTTTGAAGGTCGTTTGAACGGCGCTAAGGCAATACTCTATACGAATCTGTTCGATCCGACAAACAACTATCGATTCCAACCACCGAATGTCATCACGGCAATGTTTAATGCTGTCGGCGTCAACAGTACGAATGTCTCATATGTTTACTGAAGAACTGGGGTGATCGCCAGTTCGGCGTTCTTTGCACTCGATGCTATTTTAGATTGGCCTGTTGTCCTCTACGACGCCTCATGGAGTCAGTGGGGGCAATTTTCCGGAAGTCAAGTTAACGGCGGACAGCTAGCATCCGATTCTCCCTTGAGAACTGATGTCCCATCGCGCAGCGCACTGGTAGTATACAATTACGATACCTCGCCTGGCCCTGTCTTCTTTACCGGAACCGGCCTCAATGACATGACTTCAGGTGGCACCTTTACCGGGACTGCAAACAGAAGCTTCAGAGTCCAGATCGATTCTGTGGGAACTCCTACCGATACGTTCAGTTGGACCAAGAGTAGTGCGACAACCACTATTGTATGGGATGCTACATTAGTTCCGATATCTGCCGGTTCAATAACAATAGGCACAGAGGGTATGAACATCGCCTTTGCTGCATCTACGGGCCATACCTTGAACGACCGGTGGGATTTCATCACTAAGAGGCCTGTGGAGTTGCTTTCCTTTGACGGAAGCATCTGTGCAAGAAGCTTAAGCCTGACGGGTGTGACAACATACACTCCCTCAGGATGTACCCCTTTGCCACCTAACTCATACGCATCCGGAAATGAGATCGAGGATGCTGACTCGGCGTATTTTGGTGTCGGAGGCGGTACGAGCGTAGTCGGCGGGGGAGGAACCTCCATAGCACCAGGATATTAGCAATGAAAATAATCATCATCTATATGGCTCTCGTAATGGCACAGGTGCCTTTCCCGAGCTTTCAGCCGCAATACAACATTGCGATGGGTTCGAAGGGAAATGTTGTGCAGCCGGATGACACAGAGAAGGACAAGAAGTATATAGAAAAAGATCGTGAAGGGGGGAAATCCGGAGAGGAAATCTCACCAAAAGAAAACGGCTCACAGAAAAAAGAAAAGGCCCCACCGCAGAAGAAACCTCGCCTTAAATATCGAGAGCAGCCTCGATGCTCGTGCTAGTGGCAAGGGAAAAAATGATTTCGAGCGACGTATCGATGTACAAAGGAGGTTTTCATGGCAAAGGTAAGGTATATACTATCCTTTTTGCCAGTCAGTGTACTGGTGGCGGTTCTCTTGTTCGTCGGTGGACATGCAGCTAGCGCTCAGACAGCGCCAGCAACGCAGATAGAACCGGCAGCACAAGCAGAACCGGCAGCACAAGCAGAACCGGCAGCGCAAGCAGAACCGGCAGCGCAGACAGAACCTTCAAAAGAGGAAGTAACTGAACAGATTGCAAACACACTGTCGTCGATCAAGTTTAATTATGCTCAACAACTTTACGGTCAGTGGAGGGATACGGGTTCCGGACCCAACGGAACGAGCGATACATCCAACATCTACTTCAGAAGAGCTAGGCTAATGATGACGGGACAGTTGGACGATGTCTACGGTTTTTACGCTGCGTATCAATTCGAGGGAGATGAAAGAATTTTCACCGAGACGGTATCTGCTACACCGCAGCAAAACTTCGATATTATCGACGGGTTTATTTATGCGGACTATACCGACGCCTTCCGGCTCCGCGTGGGACTGACCAAAGACCCACTGATACGGGAGGACAATGAGAGCTGTTTCGAGCCGCTCAGCGTTGATCGTTCCATCTTTGTCTACACCGATTTGCCGCGAGAGAACCGTGACTTCGGCTTGCTCCTCTGGGGAAATAGCTCTAATGCACTGTTTCAGTACCGGATAGCCGCAATGAATGGTGATCAGACCGGTAATAATCCGAAGAGTTCTCTCCGTTACACTGCACGTGCCCATGTCTCCCTGCTGGATCCCGAGTTTTCGCTCGTCTACAAGGGTACCTATCTCGGCACAAAAAAAGTCCTAACTATAGGTGCAGGATATCAGTATCAACCGGATGTGGCATACGGGAACGTCACCGGACAGGACATGTCAAAGAATTATCAGGCATACACCTACGATGTGTTTTTCGAATACCCGACGCACGTTGGAACAGTTACTGTTTCCAGTGCATATGTCAAAGAAGATTTTGGGGGGGCGTACAAAGGCCCTGATCCCGATCCGAGGAGTATCGGCATTAATGGAGAAAAAAACGGGTGGTATGCGAAAGCCGGGTATATGTTTCCCAACAAAATAGGAATCGGCAAGCTACAATTCTTCGGCCGCTACGAAAAGTGGAATTTTGCGCAGCTTTCCGATGTCTATGATCAGAATATAACATGGAAAGCTTTAGGCGTTAATTATTATTTGAAAGGCCAAGACTTAAGACTAACTTTCGAATATTCAGCGAATGATTTTGCCCAGCAAGACGCATTGAACAAGGATTTCAATACCGTAACAGTAATGTTTCAGTTACGTATTTGATGAATTGACGCAGCCTGCGATGTCATGACTTCAGGAGGCACCTTGCACCCGCCTCCTGAAGTTTTTTCAAGAACGAAAGGCATAAACAGGCACAGACATAAGTTCGTGCGGTAAGAAGAATAACAATCAACGTGATAATTGAAGATATTTCTTTGCAACAGCAGGATATAATTTCGGGTTGAAAAGAATATTTATCATAGTATAACACTCATGAGTACAGTAGCATTGACTGGTTCGTATTGCATCGATTATCTTTCGGGCGTTCTCCGACCTTATTACTCTCCCAACATCATAGTCATACTTTCTTATATTGCCGAAGCTTTCCGTCAGCATTTCGCACGGATAAATATCCCCTCCCTCTTGTAAAACCAGGTTCAGCCTGCCTGCATAACAAGGAATAACCCTCTTTTGTTCGCACGTTGTTTGATAGATCAAGCGGCGTTGCACAATATCCTGTGCAGCTTTAACGCGAGCTCCTTTGAATCGATAAATACCTGAGATAGAATTTTTCAGGTTTTTCTCGAGCCTTTCAATTGCTTGATTGTATTTGTGGTAATCCACTTTTTTGTAATTAGCATCCGCTAGGTTTCCGCGTATCAGAGATATCGTGTGCGTCTTTATATTCTTCAGCCCACTGACAAAATCGATTATATCATCCATGTTGTTCTGATTCTCAGAACAGAAGATCGTATTGATGCCGAGTTCGAAATTCGGATACTTATCAATGAGGCCTTCAAGCAATTGATACGTTTGCATGGCTTTTTCAAAACTTCCCGAGCGATTCCGGAGTGCATCATGTGCGCCATCCAGTCCATCAACGGATAGCTTTACAACGACTGTACTTTTAGGACAGCGTTTCAGAATTTCTTCTGTCCTGTCTCGGATCACTTCGGACAGAAGGCCGTTGGTGGGGAAAAGCATTATCGCGGGCTTATTATTTTTATAGAATATTCTGCTGATTTCTACAAGATCATCCCTCAGATAGATTTCTCCGCCGGAAAAAGCGAGCCACAAGAGAGTGCCTAAAGAAGAAGAAGTTCTGCTAATCTCCTCTAAAGACAGCTCGGGCTGGTTGTCACTGATTTTATCTGAAGATCTGAGATAGAAACAAAAGGGACATTCGGCATTGCACCTTCTCGTTAAAAAGAAAGTGAGATGAATCGGCCTTTGCTTCCAGAAAATATCTCTCACATGTCGGAACGGCGAGTACATTGGGTTTATTCCCTCAAAGTTTCTGAGTAACGCCATTCAGGGCTTTTCTGTGTAACCACGGTTTAACCCGTATAAAGTACTGTAGCAACGCCTTAAAAGTGCCGACCCAGACAGCAGCGGGGTAAATCAGGACATAATAAAACACTGCTGCGGGGAAAAAACATGCTCCTTTTGTTTTATAAAACGCGCGGAACAGATTCCTGTTCACAAAGGCATTAACTGTCCAGATTATTGGCAAGGGCATGAAAATACTTGCCTTCCCAGATACGAGACCGAAAACTGTCAAAATACCGGTAACGAGCCAGGACGCACCATTCATCTTTATTTCTGCTGAAGCTGTTCCTGAATCGGCAAACAAGTCTCGATTCTGTAGTGAATACAAAATCCAGTATTTTGTTTTTCGGATTGCATTGCTGAATGATTTTTTCAGGGAATACTTAAATATATGCCGAACCTGAAATCCAGGATCGATCATAAGTCTATAGCCCGACCGGCGTAGCCGGTGACTGAACTCGACGTCTTCGAGTAGAGGCAGAAAGTCTTCGGAAAAACCGCCGGTCCTATTGAATATTTCCGTCCGGAGGACCATGGCGTGCGTGGCCACGTAGTCAGGCCTCTTCCAATTCTTGGTCTCTGAATAGTTGATGAATATCGATTGGAAGGCACTGAAAAAACCATTATCGTAAGGTACCTGCGTATATGTTCCCCCCAGGACTACATCGGAGTCGTGGCTGGTAAGCGTCTTCCGAACGATGGATAGACTCTCTTTAGGGATAAGACAATCCGCATCGGTAAAAAACAATATATCCCCCCTGCTGTTTTGCGCGCCGATATTTCTCGCCTTTGAAGGGCCCGAGTGCTTTTCCAGCTGAATCAACCTGCAAGGACGCTTTTTTATTATATTAACAGAGTTGTCCTCAGAAGCGTCATCAACAACGACAACTTCAAAATTTCTATCTTCTACCGCAAAGACGTTATCAAGGCACTTTCCTATCGTAGCGTCTGCGTTACGATTGGGAATGATTATAGAGATGAAAGGTTCCATGAGTTATTATACTATTCGGAACTATATCTTTCCAAGAAATTTCGTGTCTGTAGCATGGATTAAGTCGGGCCCGTTTTCAAAAAGTTCCTCCCAAATTCAGCGATAGAAATGTTGAGAGGAAATTGCACCTGCCGTAAACGATGGAATTGGTTATCTATTTAAAAAATACTGAAGAAACCTAGGTATGATTCTAGCTTCTAAGAAGTATTGTTTTAATCGATTGACGAAAAATTCCCACATTTGACCAAATCAGATTCAGGGGTGATTATAAAACCGGGTTGCCGAAAAAAGCGCAACCCGGTTTAGGGTGAGTCATTTCTTGAGATAGTCTCTTGAAGCTCCCACGAGTCAAAAGATCACGACTCGGCGTGCAGTACCCTTTTCACCATGGGGTGTTGTCCCCTGTGCTCATGCCGCTCCATGGAATAGAACATGACGCCGGCCAACACATACACGATCGCAAGAAGCACCCAGTGGTTCAAATGAAGCAACTCCGGCAGTGTTGGTGTTCCCATGTCGCCTATATTGTAAAACCCTTCAAGCGCTGGATAGATTGCGGAGAACAGCAGTGTCCCGCTTCCCATGCCGGCCATCGTAACCAATGCGTCCAGCCTGCCAGATGCTAGGCCGGCGACTGCCGTACCAGGGCAGTATCCGCTGACAAGGTAGCCGAGCCCTAAGAGGGCTCCGCCGACCAACTGGGGCCAGAGGAATGTGGGAATGATCCAGACCCTGCTCATCTGAACCTCCCCATGGCTGAAGCCAGGGGGTTCTGAAAACCTTATCCAATTACTCTTCCGGGCTCTCACGACTGCAAAGGCCAGCCGCTACAACCTTTCACTACCTTAAATGCCAGCAGCTACAACTTCCCGGACATCGATCTTGGCATGTTCTTCTTTCACAGGCGATCCGCTCTGTCTCCGGCCCAAACGAGTACGTTGTTTGAGACCGAAGCTGTAAGGGAAAGCACTCCTCACATTCGCAGATTGTTGCTGCAATCTCGATACCGCCTGTTTAAGGAGCGGTTCCGCACCCGGCCAGTATCTACTTGCCTCAGCCGTATCGAGAACACCATCTTGAACGTGATACGCAAGATATGCGGAATAGAGGTCCCGTTGGGCTGCTACTCCGCATTCACAAACATGTTGCCGCTGCGAGAGCGGTTTTTTCTTTACTGTTCCGCAATGGCAGGTTTGAGACAGCCTGAGTTTTCGAGTCGGGAGTTCAATCACTTTTCCGCCGGCACTCTCAGCCTTGCGAGAAAGCATTGATACAAAGGTTCCCGGTGCCCTTAAGCCCACGCTTTTACCAAAATTATGCTGCAATGATTTGTAGCTTAGTGTTTCAATATTAATGTGATTTCCCAGTGTTAAAACTTCATTGGTTAGCTTGCCATGAAGAGATTTTCTCTGCGCGGCTTGTTTCCGGTGAAGTTCTGATACTGCGGTCCGTATCGTCTGATAGTTCTTTGAATTGGTCCAAGTCTTGGCACCCTTTTTAACTGTGCCATCGGCGTTATAATTCCCAGAGTTTGTGGCCCTTCGTGACCGATCGAGCGCCCGTTGCAATCGTTTAATGGTCTTTTCGAGCGGTTCCAGCTCTTTACAAAACTGCTGAAGATCGGCGTAGCCATGAGTATAAATAGCATACGTAGACGGGCCGAGATCCAGGGCGATTGTACCATCAGAGATGATGTTTTTGGTTTTCTGCTTCGGCAGCCCTTCCTGCACTAGCTGGGCGTAGAAGTAGTTTTTACTGCGCATCCGCCTGCAGACCAGCCTTACATATTTTGTCCTACAGGAAAGGGCGTGGGCCTGCACGCCATGCTTGTCTTTTTTGTCGAATAAGCAGGGCAGTTCAAGACCAATCCACTCGATACGGCTTTGCTTTTCGTCTGTGCGGAAACGTATGCCAGCGGCGTTGCTCTTGGATTCAACACTTAAGAGTTGATGCTTGCCTTTGAACCTTGGCCTGCCTCTTTTATTGAACGCATATTTTTGGACAGCATCAAACGCCCGGGTGGCGATTTTCTGGACGGTATGAACATCCAGGTGATCACCGATGTGGCAGGCGTTCTTTACCGCACCAGCATACTTGTGCAAGCTGTATGCGGAGAAGCCGAACTTCTCATTCACAGCCTTAAATGCATCGGAACGCAATCCCTTATCCTTATAGGGTATAATGCGTGCCTTTTGATATTGCTTGGATTCCCGCATGAGATCCAGGCGTTTGAGAGATTCGCCGAGACAGGCATTGTAAAGTTGCCGGGCCACGTCCATGCGCATGAGGAGTATCCTCTCCTGAGATGTACTGACCAGAAGAGACAATTCATGGATAAACGATGGTGTTGTTTTCTTTTCCATACAACTCCCTGATTAAACAACTTTCTGGTGCTCAATATATTGTTTGATAACGGCCAACGGCGCCCCACCAACGGTAGAAACAAAGTAGCTGTTGGTCCAAAGTGTTGGAATCCGGGTCCGGAGAACCTTGAATTCTGAACGAAGCAGTTTGGAGCTTCTGCCCTTTATCTGCTTGACTAGCCGATGAATGCCATACTGCGGATCAACCTCTACAAGTAAATGTACGTGATCCGGCATTATCTCCATCTCAATAATTTCAGATTTTCTCTCGGAAACCACATCCCTGATAATTGCTTTCAACCGTCCGGCGATACTGCCGGTCAACACGCTCTTTCGGTACTTAGGACACCACACAACATGATATTTACAGCTGTAAACTACATTATTATTGGACTTATACGTCTTTATATCAATCATACAGCATATTATACAGCAAATAGTTGTATAATACAACTCCTATCCCCATGTCTAAAGCCAGGGGCTTGCGGAGTTGAAGGGCTTTTGGTCATGCAATTCTACGAATTTTTGTGGCTCTTCTTTCTTTTCCTATTCTGTGCTCAAGGCCTTTATAGCTTGAATCCTTGAATTTTCTTCTGTTTGCACATGTTCTTCTATCACCTTGTGACCTGCGTTCTTTCAGCAACAATTCGAAGATTATGCCAAGCATCTCTTTCCTTTTTTCTAGGAGGATATTTTTATGAGCCGTCTCGGTGTGAGTTGCCGCGGTCTCCAGTTTGAAGTGCAAATCTGAAACGAGTGATACGAGAACCTGTGCAAGCTGCGCAAAAAGCTTTCCAGACTCCTCTAAGTTTTGGCTTTTTATACCATCGAGCTCCGCCAACAGAGCATCGATCTCGTGCACGATATTCTTAGCATGATCGTAAATAGCTTCGTATAAACGCGTTAGAGCATAGATATCTTCCCTGATAAGGGCCCAGACTTCCCTTGTGATTGTGTCCACATCTTTTTTCGCGGCCTCAAGGTGCTGCTGTGTGATCGCACCCTGGTGCAGATTATACCTGAGATCCTCTTTAATGAACGCTTTAATATCCTCGATAATCCGCTTTTCCTCTCGCATTGCGATGTTGGGATCCACGAGAACAATTATCGAAGTTACACAAAGTTTTTCGATTTTGACCAGATTGTCCCTGATATATCGTGCAATGTGCCTTAATTCATCAGCCAAGGTTGTTCGGCGTTTCTTGAGCGCTTCGAGCGCCATTTCCCGTTCGTTGACCATACTGCATAGCCTGGCAAGTCTGGCAGCACTCTCTTTTTTATTCGGGTTGCACCGGCTCATCTCTTCTTTCGCGGACTTAATGAACGCCGCCGGCTTCTTGAAATCGAGAGTTAAGAGCGAGTGCACAAAATATTTGAAATATGTCACTTCCGATTTGAGCGCAGTATTAAAAAAACCAGAATGACTGAGTACACCATAGAATATTATTTCCCGACAATCCTGGGGTCCTGCATTCTGTCGCAGAAAATGCTCGAATGCGAAAACATCTTTGAGCATCTTGTTATATGTCGTCAAGTCATCACTATTCAATTCGCGCCGGCCTATTTGTTTCGGACTCTCAAGAAAAACTCCGAGTTCTTCCTGAGTTGGACAGAGTTCGACGTTACCGCCGAAGCGCAGACCAAATATTGATTTATCAATCGTCATGGGAATACGGCAATATTAACTTTTTCTCAGTATACTAATGTAATATCTTGCGACATAGGTGAGGGAACGTAAAGACGTTCATGCGTAGCAATCCCGAAAAACATATGATGCCATAACAAACCATTTCTGTCTGCATGGAGAATATTTCCAAGGACCGTAGACAAAATATACAACAATAGTGTATTATTTGTCAACAATAAAATAATTAAATCAATATTTCAGTATCTTATATAATTTATCAACACCTGAATTCACAACCTTTAAAACATGTACTAAAAATATATTTTTTATAGTTAAATAACCACTTATTTTGGTTGCTTGCTCCCTCGAAACCAAGGACGTTCTTGAGTATCTCGGCAGATACACCCACCGGATCGCGATCAGCAATCACCGGCTCGTGAAGCTCGAAAACGACGAAGTCTCTTTCCGGTGGCGGGACTACTCCGATAACAACAAAGTCAAGATCATGCCCCTTAAAGCCGATGAGTCCATCCGGCGGTTCCTGCTTCATGTGTTGCCTGACAAGTTTGTGAAAATCAGACATTACAGCTTGTTGGGGAACAGATGCCGCAGGAAGAAACTCGACCGGTGCAGAGAGCTTCTGGCCTGCACCAATCAGAACGAATCGGAACAGAAGACAGAAACGTGGCAAGAAGCTTTACTCCGATTTACCGGCATCGACATCGCATTATGTCCTGCCTGTGGTGAACGAAAAATGCGTACCATGGAGATTATACAGCCTGCTCGTTGCAAAGGACCGCCACGCATATGAACATCACTCAAACCGAAAAAACACCCTCATTATCCCAATCCGAAAACAGTCATGTTCTTCGCAACAATATTCTATTGTCCAAAAGCCATTTTCTCTGCGAATTGGGATTGCCGATTTGCCCTGAATCGCTTCTCTTCACTCGAAAATCACCCGACACAGGCCTTATGCCCCAGCCGATGCAGTACTCGCTACCCTCGCTTTAAAGAGAAAAATCAGTTGAAATCCCATAGCATCGTGGCGCGTAACGGCTTAGTCCAACCAGCTTCTTTCTGAATAAGGCCTTCAGAAAGAAGCCTAAGTATTATGTGAAGTTCCCCGTTATGTGAAGTAAACAGCGATGGTATAGGAATCACAGTACTCCCCAAAAAAGTTACTTTACATAACGATGGGGTTTGGGCAGCTCCAGCCAATATATGATGCTGTTACTTTGCTTGATCAGTTTTTTAGATCGTCGCTCTTGCACGCGGACCCACAAGAATAAAGATGCTCTCGGAGCAGCTTAAATCGCGACGGATTCCTTCCAATTCAATTTACTTTCCTTATGTGATGAGGCCATATACACCGTCTCATTTGATGGGCTTCTATGAAGGGGATATCAAAGACAGTGGCATTATTATGTGGAGTGAATTCTTGCAGAATACGCATCAATAAAGGATTTAATGAAAACGCTTCACATAATGCGGAACTTCACATAATAGGTGTAGGTGACGATATCAATCTGCCCGACACAATACTAATTTACTGGTTGAAATGTGTACTGCCAAAGGAGAGGTATTTTTTAGGAACTTGTAAAGTGGAAGGCATGCGGAATCACTGATGGAAATATGATTGTAATTCGGGAAGAATTGAATCGGCGCGTCTGGCAAGTATCCTCCACCGAAATCTGCACATGAAGCTTAAAATAAACATATACTATTTCCGGTTGACCTTCTGTCCCGTCACTTTAAGTCAGATCATATCTCCTCCCCCCATCCTAACAATTCAAAGGTTAATATCATAATAAATGCGTTTAATATTCTACAGGACACTAACAGGACGTTAGAAATGTTAGAAAAAAGGGGCTACAGCAAATGCTGTAACCCCTTGATAGATTTGGTAGCGGGGGCCGGATTTGAACCGACGACCTTCGGGTTATGAGCCCGACGAGCTACCGGACTGCTCCACCCCGCGATGTGAGAACAGCATATTAATGCACACCCCCCGGAATGTCAAGAAAATTATAGGGATGGACAATTTTTAGCCTTAAAAAAACGCCCGCAAATGACCAGAGGACACCATGTTTCATCGGTGTCCTCCGGTTTATGGGCATTTTCGGAATTATTCCTGATTTTCTCTGCTTTGAGCAAAATTCTGCGACAGCATAGGACAGTTGCTCTGTGACCGTCCCCTTATATTAACTTGTCTCAGACCCCAAAGCGCCAATCAAACGACTCACTGTCCACGGACGCAGCGTACATAATTAACGTTCGCAACAGGAATCGACTTAGTGGCGCCCACTATTTCGCCATAGTCGAACCCCACGTACCATGCGGCCGTAGGACCGTTTGCGATGGAAGTGGACGTCCAGTAATAATAGGATAGTGTGTTCGGAAAATACGTAGTGTTGATCGCCGGATTTGGTGTTGTTACGCTAACAATTGATTTTAGCTCCTTGACATTAGGCAGACGCCAGTCCGTGAAGCCTGCCAGGGATAAGCCCTGGCAGTAGGCTAGCGCTGACGTCGTCGTTCCCGAACCCCAGGCGTAATAGGCAGCAGTTCCCGTATCACAGGGCGTAGTCGTAGAGCTCTGCCCCGCGCTGCACTGCTGCCACATAAGTGACGTTGTCGCATCACTTACGGTACCGTTGCCGTTGTCGGTGAAACTGGCGGCAAGAGCGCCAGTAGCAAAAAACATTGTCAATGCCATGGCAATTAAAACGTGTCTCATGGTCTCCTCCTCAATAATTTATCATGCCATCCCCGACTGCTCTTGTCGAAGATAAGATTTAACAGAAAATCCATGGCTCAAAGAGCCATATTTGAAGTGATCAAAGCGACAGTAATCGGCTCACTGTCCTCCGCTGACACATCGCACATACCAGCTGACACCCTCTCCCTCGCCAGTGTCGCTGCCGACACCGAAGTTCACCATAAACGCGAACCCTGAACTTAATAAATAGGGAGTGGACGACCAGTACCAGGTGTTTTGCGTATTTGGGAAATAGGTGGTATTTATTGTGGGGTCGTATGTCCCGTAATCCACAATGTTAACCAGTTCGGAATCTGTGGGCAGGCGCCAGACAGCTCCCGCGAGACTCAGACTGGGGCAGAGGCTTACCGCCTGGGAGAAGGTGTAGGTTGTGGCAGTGCCCGAGGAACAAAGAGCGCCGCTTTGGCCATTGGTACACTGCTGCCACAATAACCCTGTGATATTGTCGGTGACCGTGCCGTTACCGTTGTCCGTATACGATTCCGGGTTAACGATGAACGAGCCGTCTTGTCCCGCTCCCGTGCATGAGATGATACCCCCCGCAGAATTATAGCATGAAGTCTGGCCTGTAGCCGGCAAGGTGCCTACTACTACGGGGGTTGCGGTCCACGTCGCGTACAGGATAACATCTGCCGCAGGCATCGAAAATGTCTGCCCCTGCGTATAGGTCGTGCCGGACCCGTTAGCCAGCGAGTTCCAGCCCGCGAAGGTGTGACCGGTATTTACGAGGCTGCCAGTGCCCTGCACCGTGACAGTCTGTCCTGATACGTAGTTGTTTGAGTCAATCGGGACGGTACCGCCGGTATTGCCGTTGCCGTTATAGGTGACGCTGTATGTAATGTTGGCGGTCCACTGCGCGTAGAGGGTAACATTTGCCGCCGGCATGAGGAATTTCGCCCCTGACGTATAACTGGTGCCGGTCCCGCTAGACAGCGTGTTCCAGCCAACGAAGGAATAGCCGCTATTTACAAGGCTGCCGGTGTTGCCCTGTGCCGTAACGGTCTGCCCCTCTTGGTACATGGTTGAATCGATAGGGGCGCTTCCACTGGTATTGCCATTGCCGTTATAGGTCACCGTATACGTAGCAGGCTGGCCGAGTGTGGCGATCGGACATACTTGCGTAAGGTCGTACTCATTGGGGAATGTTTGCGAAGTGCCGTTGGTTGTTACCGTGATAGATCCATCGTCATTGTATACGACTGTTGTTGCACCATTGATCGTGACTTCGCCCGCTGTCGAGTATCCCAGGGTATCGTTAAACACGATCGGGGTATTAGTAACAAACGTAAAATTGCCGTTCTGGCACACTGCCGGATTGAAGATGATGTTAAGCGAACCAGTGACGCTCAAATCCTCCGTGACATCCGCTGATGAGGCGCCGGGCGCTATGACCAGCTGAAAGTTGTTGAACGTTGCGGACATGGTTTCGTTGCCCATTGCGGAATGCCAGGATTCATTGAAGATGCCGTTCATGGTGATGGTCGTTGCTGTCCCTGTGGTTCCTGACGAAAGAGCATAGGAATCGTACAGTCGGAGGAGGGATACGGAATAAGTCTGGCTGGTAGCAACATCATAGATGCTCATGCCGCCCGTGGCAATAGCAGTACTCACCGATGTCACTGTTGAACCGGAGAGCGTCAAAGTGATGCCCATCGGAAGACCTGTCATGGTGGTCTTGGAAATCAATGTTGTATATCCAGGTCCATAGTCCTGTAACGTAAAGGCTGTCGGCGTATTGGCACTTCCCAGCGTCACGCTCATGCTGTAGCCTGACGTTACGGGTCCGAAAATCAAAATATCGTATTCGCCGTCAACCTGCACGTCGTCTTCGCGGCAGCCTGTGAAGAAGAGAGCGGCGAGACCGCCGTCGGTGCTTTGGCCCAACGTATAATTTCCGCCGTCAGTACAGGTTCCACTCGATAGTGAAGAGAGTTGCAGGACCTTCGCCCCGTTGAGGCCGATTAGGGTAGTACCAGCCGATAGTGCCTTGGCAAATTTACTCGTAACGTTCACCAGCCTCGTCATCGCCGGACTCCGTTCAAAATTGCCGAAGGTGCCCGGCGGCGGCGTTTGGATTCCTTCTTCGTCAAGCCCGATATTGCCGAGATTGCCTAATGCCTGCGTTAAGCCCAGGGCCATATTGATCCCCTCGCTGGTGCCTGAAGCCGCCTCTGTACCCTGCGTATTATTTTGTATCGATGTCTCGCCACTGCTCGATGATGAACTGCTACTACTGCTACTACTACTGCTGCTGGTGGTGCTGGTGCAGGCGCTAAGGAATATCGCAACTCCAATCACCAGAACCGCTATCAATGCAAAACCAACAAATCTTTTCATGGCAACCTCCCGTGAGAGTTAGTCGTACAGTATCAAGATGCATTGGACCGCAGGCAACAGCAGCTAAAGATTTGGCTATCACCTTTTATAAAATTACAATGCCCACATTACTTTCAAATGATAGAGTGAATAAAACAAGGCGAATGATCCCGTTAACATTCAGAATGTTATATATATTATCGAATAAATTGTATTCTAATGCTTGAGATAATGACAGAGTGACTAAGGCAAGGTGAAAGATAATGTTAAAAGTAGAATATTATATGTTTAATTGAGTGGATTGTAGGAGTGTACTCTAGTACTTGAGAATGGACTGTTTCAAGAAGTATATCCCCGCATACATGTATTGTCAAGGTTCCACGGGAATCGTGATGAACACCCAGTAGTACTCCTGCAAGGCCTCATAAGGTTTTTTTCTTAGATTCATTACGATTCGGCCATTGGATATGTCGTCATTCAAGAAGCATTTGAGCATCAAGTCTATTTGTGTGAAGTTGCCTTGCCGGTATTGAAGCTCGAGCGGGTTCTGATATTTTTCGCTGGGCCTTTAGGGCGCGAGTGCATTTCGATGTGAGAGTGCCCTGATCACTCATAATATCCGCCTAATGACCGGCTTGTTGTCCGGCAGACTACAAACAGACCTCCAATCAAGAACATTCTCCGATCGAACAGATGGCCCGTAAGCAGCGGGTAGAGGATGTGAACCTCTGGCCTTCGTGTTATAAGCCCGTCCTGTTGCCGAACTGCTCCACCCCGCGATGAGGAGCGTGTATCAAGGCACAACTGCGCGCGTCTCAAAAAAATTATCAAAAAGGAAGGCTATGAGCCAAAAAGTGCCCCGGCGTCCTCTGGGCGCCGGGGCATGCCGCTGATTATTAATGAACGACTACGGTGACGATGGAGGTACGCACCGCGCGGGAGAATGTCACCGTGAATCTACGGTTTCATCAATAAGGGGTGTATTACCCCCCTTTTTGCGAACTATAAAACTCTCTTACTGCACCGGGATAAAAATCGCATACATTGTATTTTTTAACTCTTCGCTCATATTCCGCTTTCTTTTACAATAATTGCGCCTCCCCATCCTCCTGGATCTACTAAAACTGATGTACTAGATCCTGCCGAGGTTTCTGCCCATAGACTCACGGTATGAGGCCCGGCCGCGAGGCCTTGAAAAATAGAATAAATAGAAAGGAATTCAGTCGCACCGGTTGTCAAAATAGACGCAGTATTTCCAAACGTTGGGCCAACAATACCATCAATTCCTACTTGAAACGCGATGCCATTAGCTCCGCCAGCGAAAACGCCTGCATAAAAATTAGAATTTACATAGACCTCAATATTCGAGGCAGCCACGCTCTTTGTAAATGAAAGTGATGGCGATGAGGCGATGCCGAGTTGGGTCCAGGTTGTAGTAACAGTAGAGCGGGCGTAATTGAGACCCCCAAATTGCCAATAGTTGGACACCTGCAGCGGATCTACTGCATTTTGTATAGCAGTAAAGTTAGCATTCATCTGGCTTGAACTGATTGTTGTGCCTGCGGTGAAGGTATTGGGTATAGTCAATTGTTGGGCAAAAATGAAGCCTGCTGAAAACGTCAGCATAAAAACAACAGCAATTACGACCTGAATCCTGCACGCTGATGGAGTGAAAAAGATAAAACCATACAGGTTACACTGATATAATGCGGTTATCTCGCGAACAACCCATGATATCAGGAGGTAACCCATATGGTTAAACGACAAAAGAAGCATAGCGCGAAAAACGGCATGAATCAAGGTCAAAATGAAGGCCATTCGGAACCCGCTAAAATCAGCCCTAATACGCGCTACGAGTATTGCAGTGAACGGCTTTCACCCTTCGGCGGACTGCTGGCGTTAGAGAAGTTCATGGACGCGGTAAAGTTCCAGGAGGTTTTCGAGGGATTTTATCAGCCACCAGGCCGCACGCCGGACCAGGGACATTATAAAGCAGTGTATGGGATTCTGGTGTTGCTTTTCATTGGATTCACGCGGCTGTGGCATTTTCAATACATACAAACGGATCCAATGGTGTGCGCCCTGTTCGGCGTGTCCAAGTTGCCGCACGTGACGACTTACTGGCGATACGTTGCGTCCTTGGGCATCAATCAAGGGAAGTCGCTGCTTTTGGTGATGGCGGCGCTACGAGAACGGGTCTGGAAATTGTGCGAGATCAGCTACAGCGTCATCCATGTTAATCTTGATACGACAGTTGAGACCATCTTTGGCGATCAGGAAGGCGGCCGCAAGGGACACAATACCCGGTACCGGGGAAAAAAGGGATTTCGTCCTGTCCTGGGTTTCATTGAGGAGACGCGAGAGTATCTTGTCGGAAAGCTTCGCAAGGGCGCGACCATCTCTGGCAAAGAAGTCGCGGAGGTGATCAAGAGCATCAAGAAATACCTTCCTGCTTGTGTCAAAAAGGTGATTCTTCGAGGTGACGGCGAGTTCATCAGTTGGGATGCGGTTAAAGCTGCGGAAGACGAAAGGCACATGTACATCTTCGGCAATAAAGGATGCAAGCCGCCCTTTGATTCCAAGATGTGGTACAAGGTGCACAAAATCGATAGCGTAGAATACAATGAGTGCTGGTATAAACCGACGGGATGGCCGGGAGAACGCCGTTTCGTCTCAATGCGTATTCCGGGAAAGAAATCAGGCAAGGGAGACACGCAGCTTGAGCTTTTGGAAGACGGTGGTTTTACGTATCGGCAATTTGTCACCAATCATCCAGGCAAGTCTCATCAGGCTATCAGCGAGTATGACAAGCGGGCAGATTGCGAGAACCAGATCGGCGAAGTAAAGCGAGAGGGACTGTCGGCTATTCCCACGCGTCGGTTCATGAACAACTACGCATATTTTCAGATCGTTCTTTTGGCCTACAACAGTTGGAGATCGTTCAAGATGCTCGCAGAATTCAGCGAGAAGCAGAAACGCACTCAAGATAACGCGGCAGTCACCGCCTTGAGCGGCATTCAGGACAACACCATCAAAATCGCTCGGTTGAAGCTGCTCATGATCGCGACAAAGCTGGTCATGAGCGGCAATACGACGAAGGCGCGGTACTCCGAACACGACAACAGGGTAGCAGGACTCTTTAGCTTCATGGAGCATCTTGATCAGCTACGCAATCAGGTGCGCCCGTGGCTTGATGGCGGTCAGTGGCAATGCCGGCACATGGAGGTTATGAGGCTGCAACCCGCTGAAAATTCTTCATGATGCAATTGTGCAAGAAATTTCTTGCACAATATAGGCTGAGAAGCTTGGAATTGTGCTTTTCTGCCTTATGCGATGAGGAATGCGGCAGTTAAGATGAAATGAAAGCTGTCGAAGGGTAAGCGGAAGATGCGGGAATCAAAACAAACCCGACGAGTCGGGGGAACTACGTTTTGATGCAAGATTCAGGTACGAATTTAATCGATTTCATAATAACGTTTCCTTTGCGATTTGATTTCATTTTTTCCATGCCGCTCTCCTTATTTTTTTTATTCATTTTTAAAATTCGGAATGCGGTTTTGACGTAATTCTTGTTTAGAGCGCTAATCATATTAAACCTCCTCTTCTTTTTAAATGAAGGATGGTCATCGTGCCTGTTTAGCTTACGTTCCCCACTGGGCGTTGTCCCATTCAGATGAATCCCACATCCCTGTGTTCTCGGTGGATGAAGTCTGCTTGCCTGCGGTGGTGATGATGGACCAGGGACCCGACCCCGCCGGGACCGTGGGTGTGCTCAAAAGTGTGAGTGCCCCATCCGTGCCGATCATGTACTGAGCGATGGTGTTGCTGCTATCGTTCGCCACGTAGACGTATTTGCCCGAGGGGTCGACCGTGACGGAATTGGGACCCGTCTCCGTCGCGACCGTGGGTGGGCTCATGGGTGTGAGCGCCCCACCCGTGCCGATCGTGTATTGCGAGACGGTGTTGTCGTTAGAGTTCGTCACGTAGGCGTATTTACTCGAGGGGTCGACCGCGACGGAAGTGGGCTCTGACCCCGCCGCGACCGTGGATGGGGTCATGGCTGAGAGCGTGCCACCCGTGCCGATCGTGTACTGCGCGACGTTGCCGCCGAAGTTAGTCACATAGGCGTACTTTCCCGAAGGGTCAACAGTAATGGAAGTGGGATATATCCCCCCCACCGCGACCGTGGCCGGACTCATGGGTGTAAGCGCCCCATTCGAGCCGATCGTGTACTGCGAGACCAAGAAGGTGGTGCTGGGCGTAAGAGAGGGGCTATCGTTCGCCACGTAGACGTACCTGCCCGTGGGGTCGACCGTGACGACATAGGGTACATTCCCCGCCGCAACTATGGCCGGGCTCATGGGTGTAAGCGCCCCATTCGAGCCGATCGTGTACTGCGAGATGCCGGAGATGCCGGTGTCGCTAAGCGACGCGTTAGAGTCCGCCACGTAGACGTACGGACCCTTGGGGTCGACCGTGACGGACCAGGGATTAGTCCCCGCCGCAACCGTGGCCGTTGCCATAGATGTCAAAGACCCGTCCGCGCCAATCGTGTACTGCGAGACGGTGTTGTCGTACTCATTCGCCACGTAGGCGTACTTGCCCGAGGGGTCGACCGTGACGGAGTAGGGACCCGACCCCGCCGCAACCGTAGATGGCGTTATGGCTGAGAGCGTTCCATCCATGCCGATCGTGTATTGAGAGACGGTACCATCGCCGCTGTTCGCCACGTAGGCAAAGCCTATGATCCAATCCGCGTATAGGATAACGTCTGCCGTACCCATCGTGAAAGTCTGCCCTGATGTATAGGTCGTTCCGGTTCCGTTAGACAGCGTGTTCCAGCCCAGGAAGGAATAGCCTGTATATGCGAGGCTTCCTGTATTGCCGAGCACCGTGACGGTCTGCGCCGCCGCGTATTTGTTCGCGTCAACCGGGACGGTGCCGCCGGTACTGCCGTTGCCGTTATAGGATACCGTATATGTGCTTGGCCCTCCACTGCTCGATGATGAACTGCTACTGCTGCTGCCACCACCGCCACTGCTGCAGGCGCCAAGGAATATCGCAGCTCCGAGAACCAGAACCGCTATCAAGGCAAAAATCGTAAGTCTTTTCATGGAAGCCTCCCTTTTTCATTGTGCGATGGATTGCGTGTCTTAAATTCTGAATGGTCCAGCAAAGCATTATGCATCTGTTCTTCCTAAATGGGATAGAATTAGTACAATTTATAACAACGATGACAATTGCTCTAAGCAGGTGCATCTTCGTAAACTATTAACAAGGACTGATTACAGATCTCTTTATTTGGCTTCAGGATCAGAATTATGCGCTTGGCTTATTTCCCGAGATATCATGGAAAGGAGTGATTGTGAAAAGAGAAACGATTACGATAATACTTTATCACTGAATTTTATAAAGTCAATGTAAAGTTCTAATTTGAGTTGGCATG
Organism: Nitrospirota bacterium; assembly: GCA_963845065.1. GTDB lineage: Bacteria > Nitrospirota > UBA9217 > UBA9217 > UBA9217 > JAJYKN01. Next base: position 500,168 of record CAWJQQ010000008.1, on the reverse strand, counting down.
GATATTTTAAGGTAGAAACTAACAAGTACAGATTGATAAGTTTTAAATTTATAAATTTCATCGATAAAGACTTCAGAATGTTATTTATTATTAAACAAATTTATCCATATTATTACAGCCAGAATTTAGCAATTCCGTCATCGCCGGATCAGGGAAAAATCAATTGGCATGGATGGAAGAATTGCCGGACTAGGTGGAAGGAATCAATAGGAACGACTGGAAACTATTCTCCGGATTCTTCAAGAGATTGATGGGCCGGTTCCCAATCGTATGAACAAATCAATAAAAACGAGCAGTCTGTATTCAAAGACGCTCTTTTCACAATTCATCACTTCCCCCCCATTTATCGCGGTCGCAGCGTATAACGCCGGCGAGACCGCCATTTAGAAATGGGGAACGGTCCCGCCGTACACGGAAACGGGAATTATGTGCAGAGGATCCTCACGCTGTACAGCGGTAGTAGCGGGGGCCGGATTTGAACCGACGACCTTCGTGTTATGAACCCGTCGAGCTACCAAACTGCTCCACCCCGCGATGAGGAGAATGTATTAAAGCACACCTTCCCCGATATAAGAAAATTATTGAACTTTTTATAATTTCCCCCATCCACGAATGTAGCACCCCGCAGCAAGCTGACAGGGTATCTATAAAGAGGAAGACGATTATCAATTGAGAAACCTGCGGTTTCCTAAACTCTTCCCTTTTTGCGGTGACCCTGTAGCAAGCTACAGGGAATTGCAAGTTAAAGAAATTTGTCTTTCAGCCGATAAAATGGTGAGGGCGGTACATATTGCGCAATCGGAGCCGTTTTTGCCCTGTTGCCCTGCCAATTTTTAGTTGACAAAACAGTTTTTGTTAATTTATAATATGAACCAATGCATTGCATACAACAGTATTCATTGCCTGGAACCGGAAGAATGAGGTTACTGATGATACGCCGTGCTAAAGTGGCTTGTGCGCTAGTCGCCTTCCTTTGTATCCCCCTCCGGCACGCCGTGGCCGACATTTATCAATACATCGATCAGAACGGCGTGATCCATTTCAGCAACGTCGGGTTCGGTACCGCTAAAAAAGTCAAAAGAGTAAAGTCAGAACCGAGAGCGCCGCATTATGCCGCAGGCGCGTCTATTTCCAGGCCTTCAAACACAGCACCGAATCCCTCTGCAGCTGATCCCACTGATTTTTACGATGCCATAAACAATGCCTGCAGCCGCCACGGCGTAGACCCGGCGCTGGTCCATGCGATCGTAAAGGTCGAATCGGACTTCAATCCCTATGCGCTGTCCCGGAAAGGCGCCATGGGACTCATGCAGCTCATGCCGCAGACGGCCATCGACATGAACGTACACAACATCTTCAATCCCCATGAGAATGTAGACGGCGGCGTACGGTACCTGCGGTACCTGATCGACCGGTATGATGGAAATCTAACACTCGCCCTGGCAGCCTACAACGCCGGCGAGAGCGCTGTCAAGAAATGGGGGACGGTCCCACCGTTCCCGGAAACGCAGAATTATGTGCAGAGGGTCCTCACGCTGTACAGCGGCACGGGCATCACCGCAACTCCGCGCTACACGATCTTTGTTGGCTACGGTGAAGACGGTGCTATCATGCTTACCGATGACCCCTCAAAGCATAGTGAAAGAAACGCGAAGCGCCGAACGTTTAAAGAGCTGTAACACCCGAACCCGCCTTCTCTTCTCAACAAATCTCGCAAATTCCCTCGTCATCCTTCCCGATAACCTGCCGAACATTACAGGAACGCGTCAGAGTTATTAATCGTGCCGCATTTTATCTCTTTGTCCTCGATGATTCAATTTTCTTTAGCTAGGGAACAGGGCGAGACACCCGTTTTAAGACCCCCTTTCAATATTAAAGGTCTGCGCTGTGATGGAAACGCAGAATTATATGCATGGGGTCCTCACGCTGTGCAGCGCGGTACGGGCATTACCGCTGCTTCGCGTTATACGATCTATGTCGGGTACGGGGAAGTAGGAGCGATTTTACTGACTGATGACCACTCAAAGCATAGCTAACACCTATAAAGGATGCGGAAATAATTTGATCTGCCTGCTAAATTTTCTATTCGTTATGCCGATAAATACAGTATTACAGTAAAAGCAGGTTTTAAAGAGGCAAAAAAAGCCGTAAAAAGCCTCAAAAATCAGGTTAGTCCACAAGCACTACTCGTCGTCTGACCCGTTCGTCTCGGAAAGGGCATAACATAAAATTTCAGAAAGTTAACTATTTTCTATGATATACTACTATAGTATTCCTTTTTTATAACGCTAAATAGCAAAATGCGTTTAGTATAAATGCCGAAACTCTGCAGTTTGTAATAGGGTCCTTTGTATCTGGCATGTTAACTGGGAAGATGCACCTCTACATGTAGTTGAAAGACGAAGGGTAACTTCATAGTGCCGCTTGTCATTTTATCAGGAGAGGAGCGCGGATGGAAGCAATATCCGATAATATTATGAATCTGAAAAAAATTGTATGGCCCTATAAAGAAGAAAAAAATTCCGGGCTTCTCTCTGTCAAGGTAGAGGGGCATGAACACCTTCTAAATATCTATTTCGAACTCGGGATGATCGTTGGCCTCAGCATGGGGACGTTGAAAAACGAGGCATGCCTCAATGCCCTCGGCACCTGTCATCCAATGAACGCAACATTCTTGAAAGGTTTCAAGACGCCGAATTTTGTGTCCAAAGATAATGCATCAATCGACAACAAGTTCGAGGAGCTGTTTGCATCCTATCCCGTAACCGGCAGCACAACGACCGGCAACGATGCTCACACCGTTACCGTCAGCGCAACCGACCTCCGCACGCTTGAGGATGAGTTTATCAACATTATGGGTCCCATCGGCAAGATGATCCTCGATACTACATATTCGGAATTAGGCTATCGACTGGGAATGGACATGCACACTTCCCTATTCAGCCGGTTGATCGATAGGCTCAAGGGGGAACTGCCCAGTCAGCACCGGTCAACGTTTATCGCAAAATACGCCATGGGGCTGGCACTCGGTAACCATGCTAAATAAGATAACCAATTAAATTTTCCGGAGGTCCACATGCTGAAGAAAATGTCGTTACAGGTTCGATTTGCCGTGATGCTCATAATCATCTTCTTCATATCACTTCCCCTGGTGGGAACGGTAGCATACATCGTACTCCAAAAGAACATTAATGAAGACGTCTTTGAGCAGGCGAAGTTCTTTCTGGACACGATGGAATCCGTGCGGCAACACGTAGGCCAGGTCATGCGACCGGCAGCACAGGAAATCAGCCCGAACAAATTTGACGTACGGCTCATGTCGACATCGTTTGTGGCTCGCAGCATTGCCGAACGCTTGAAAGTAAAGTTCCCCGAGTACTCGTTCCGGCATATTTCCTTAAACCCGCGCAATCCAATCAATAAAGCGGACAGTTTCGAGGGGGGAATCATCAAGAACTTCATTGACAACAGACAAATCTCGGAGGCGAAAGGGTTCATCGACAGGGGTAACGATGAATATTTTTATGTTGCCAAAGCCGTCGTTTCAGAAGGTTCCTGCATGCAGTGTCACAGCCAACCCGATGCGGCGCCCAAGGAAGTTATAGCGACCTATGGCAGCAGCGCAGCATTTGGCTGGCAGCCTAACCAAGTCGTGGCCTCACTGATAGTGTACGTTCCGACGAAGCTAGCCAGAGCGCATGCCATCAAAGCGCTTCTCACCTTTATGGGACTGTATGCCGCAGTCTTTTGCGTAATCCTGTTCATGATTGATAGGGCGATTGTAAGCGGGATCATCAAACCGATCAAAGCATTTGCCGCAACTGCAGACGAGATCAGCAAAGGTAATTTTGAAAAAGACTTTTCCATATCCAGTAATGATGAGATAAAAACTCTCGCTGAAGCATTCGGACGGATGAAAATAAGCATCATAGCGAGCATGAATATGATTGAAAAATATCGATCGAAAGGGCCCAGGTAGCGCCTAATTTCTGGAGAGGAACCTCTGCCTGGAAATAGTTTAGCTCGTACAAAGGCGCTGATGCTGTTCAGAAAAAGCCTCAGAATATACCACGCACTTATGATCGGGTCCATGATGAAACATTGCCAGTCGAGTGTTGCAGAATAAAGAGCCGGAGGATTTTAAACAGCCTTCGATTCTATCGACATAAGGAGCGTTTAATGTGAAAAAACAGAACTGCTGGGAATTCAAACAGTGCGGGAGAGGGCCAGACAGAAAGAATGATTGTGCTGTTGCAAAGGAGCACATGTTCAACGGGTTACATGGAGGCATGAACGCCGGCCGCGCGTGCTGGGTAGTTGCAGGAACGGGCGGTGGCGGACCGACAACGGGAACGTTTGCAATAGTTAACAGGGACTGTTTGCGTTGTGACTTTTTCAAGCAGGTAGAAATTGATGAGCTAGGTTCGGTAACGGGTTTTTCAGTGTCAAAACTAGGAATGATGAAAATGCTCGGAGGTAAAAAGCCTTTTCTGCAAAATGCACGCGCCGCGGGCAAAAGCGAGCAGATCGATCCGCACCTGCGAAACGAGTTTGTTGAGGAAGTAAACAAAATTGAGTCGGGAAAAATCGATACATCCAAGGAGTTAAAAGAAGAATTTGCAAGGGAAGTTGAGCGTTTGTCTTCCCGTACGCTCAAAAAAGGTAGTTAAATATCAGCGCGATTCCATAAAGAACGTATTGTTTCCATCGGAGGCCACAAGCCCGCGACAAAAGGCATCAAATAACGACGACCCTGAACTATGTCATACGAATATTTGTGCCGCGTTTGGCTTCAACGGGGGCTCTACGTTATTTGGAAGCGAAGCACGATTGGCATTTATTTTTTTCATTCGATACTAAAATTCCCCCATTCTGTCCTGAAAACTCTCTTCCGCAAAAGGCTTCATAATATAGTTGTTCACTCCTGCCTGGATGGCTTTAACAACTATGGCCTTTCCCAACTAGGCCGTCAACATCATGATCAGAAGATCCTCCAGCGCAGGATCATTGCGAATCGATTACGACATCAACCCATCCCTAATCAGCAGGTTCCAGTCGGTCACGAAAAAACCGTACCCACCACCCCTTAATTATGCCATAGCTTGCTCACCATCTTCGGCTTCATCGATGTTTTTATAACCCAGCTGCTTCAGAATGGCTATTACGATTTTACTTATTGACTGAAAATTGTCTGCAACAAGTATTTTCAAATTCGGATTTACCTTGGCATAACCTCGTTGCTGAATGCCTCAGGGATACATGGCAATATAAATCTTTGCTCAAACCAATATTTCCAACATTGCATTCCGTTAACGTTTCACCGGCTCGAATATCTGGCCTATCTTCATCTTGAATTCATCCAGTGTAAATGGCTTCTTTACAAACATTGGTTAGACGTAAATACTGCATGACAATATTCTCATCTTTTTTTATTACACTGCAATAACTGATCATTCCACGCTGCGCCTATCAGGCGTGTGAATGCTTCTGCATGTTTCGATCCGTATTTTAGCAATCCGGGTCAATTCCAGAGTATTAAATCTAATAAGCGGCGATTTGATTGATTTAATTATTTGAAAGATATTCATAATCTCAGTAGTAGCATTCGTCGCTGTCTCTTTTTTGTATCTGGTTCTTTTTTTATTCAAGAATTGTTTAATAATGCTTTCCTTAGTTCACAAAAGAAGTCTTTTTGGTGCGGTGCCTCGTCCAACAGGTAATTTTGAGGGTCAGGACAGAGCCTTGATCTTGCTTCACCGATCGGACACAATTTACCGAAAGAAAGCACAAAAATGGACCTTCGTTTTGCAACAATATAAAGAGCGGTTTCTCACATCTATTTTTTTTAAAAAAACTAAAGTTTATCTGAAGTTTGACGATAAAAATATACCGGTTATAGCAGTACCTAAATCGCCTTTTTAAATAGCCCCCCGCCAAGAGGGTCAGTCTAATGTCGTCTGCTTTTTTGAAAGAAAATAAAATAATCATATCTATACTGATGACCATTGTCATTTGCACGATCGATCTTCTTACTCCTCTGTGGTATGACGTTTGGGTGCTTTACCTTTTGCCGCTGTTCTTCGTTTTCCAATCTGCAAAACGGCCATATGTATACTCTGTAATTGTTACGCTACTCATAGCCGCAGGTATGTTTATTCCCTATTCGGACAGCATCCCCTTACTGCATGCCGCAGCAAACCGCATTACGGGGATATTTGGAGTGTGGGGAGTATCAATCCTTCTCATGCAGCTCAAGCGTCTGCAGACTTCTCAGTTACAAATGAACAATGAACTCGAGAAACACGTCGGGGAAAGGACTACACAATTAGCTCAAGCCAATACCTCGCTCAAAAGGGAAATAGATGAACGCCTCCAGGCTGAAGAAGCATTGCGTAAGAGCGAAATGAAATATAAGGCAATTTTTGAAAATGTTCAGGATGTGTTTTATCAGTTGAACGCGATCGGGAACGTCGTTGAGATTAGTCCATCGATCCTGCGATACTCCGGGTATACACGCGATGAGTTGATCGGCACTCCGGTGGTCAGCTACTATTATTACCCTGAGGATCGACTCAAGTTTCTAGAATTAATGAAGGAAAATAAAGAAGTCGTTGATTACGAAGTGCGGCTCAAAACAAAATCCGGCAGGATGGTCATAGCCTCAGCTAATGCGCATTTCCTTTTTGATGCGAGAGGAAACCCCACGGGTATTGAGGGATCATTAAGAGACATCACTGATCGCAAAAAGGCAGAGGAAAAATTTCAAAAATACGCTTATGACCTTGAGCAGTTGCTTTCCATCTCCCGTGAGATGACATCTACGACAGATATCGTGAAATTGGAGCGTTTTGCCGTACTTGCGGCAAAGGAACTTCTCCAGCTCGATTTCTCAACCTTGATAATCCTATCAGAAGATAAGACCCGCCTGGCAATCAAAGATTGCGTGGTTTTCCCGGAAACCTTGACCTGCCAATTCAGCCCTGTGGAAGGACAAGATCTGGCTGCCCTTGTGATAAAGAACAAAAAATTCGATATAGTAGCAAACTTCAACGAGGAAATTCGTTTTGAAGTGCCTGATATGGTCCGAAAAAATAATATTCATTCCGCCATCTGCGTACCTATGATGGCGGAAGATGATGTCTTCGGGGTTCTCATTGGACACACACTTGAAAAGCGCGAATTTTCGCAAGAGGATATTACGCTTTACCAAAACATTGCCAACCAAACTACGATTGCTATAAAGAATGCCATGAACCTGGAAGCGCTCAGAAAAGGCGAGAAAAAATTACATGACATCACGTCGCACATGGCTGAGGGCGTCTATGTTATTGTCCCCAGTGGACGCGTTACATTTATAAACGAAGAAGCCGTCCGCCTTCTGGGATGGACTCAGAGGGAGCTAAATGAAAGTGGCGCCCACGAACTTGTCCACCACCGGAAGGCTAACGGGAAACCGTTGCCAATAGAGAAATGCGGCATGCATAACGTCATGAGCACAGGAAAGCGATACGTATCCTCTGATGAGGTTTTTATACGGCGGGACGGCACTGTGTTTCCTGTTTCTATTGTTTCCAGTCCCATTTTGGAAAAGGGGCAGGTTGTCGCGTCGATCACGACATTTAGGGATATCACGGAAAGAAAAAAGCTGGAGCAAGAAGCTTCCAAGGTTGAGAAGCTCGAATCAGTCGGTATTCTGGCAGGCGGTATCGCTCATGATTTCAATAATCTTCTCCAGGGCATTCTAGGATGTATATCATTAGCAAAGATACGTTCGTACTCAGAAAATAAACGAACGGATTTGTTGACTCAGGCGGAGAGGTCGTGCATGACTGCAACGGAGTTGAGCCATCGGCTGCTTACCTTCGCCAGTGGAGGCGCCCCGATAAAAAAGGCACTGTTCATACCGGAATTGCTTCGGGAAATAGTGGCCAGCTCAATCAAGAGCGACATGATAACCGTGGAGATTTCTCTGGCATCTGACCTGTCTCCTGTAAATGCCGACGAACGACAATTGAGACAGGTGTTCAGAAATCTAATTAACAATGCTGAAGAAGCAATGCCTGCAGGAGGTTTTTTGCGAGTTACGGGGAATAACATTTCACTTACCGGTGACGAGGCACTATCATTGAAATCCGGTCCATACGTGAGAATTTCAATGATCGATCAAGGTGTGGGGATTCCTAAGGAGCACCTTTTGAAGATTTTCGATCCTTATTTCACGACGAAGGGCAAGGGAAGCAATAAAGGCATGGGGCTTGGTTTATCCATTTGCTATTCCATTGTCCGCAAGCACGATGGAGCAATAACAATCGAATCGCAACCTGGCAACGGGACAACGGCGACCATTTACCTTTCGGTAGCAGGAGGCCGGTATAGCAAAGAAGAGCCCCGCACTGCTTCCTCGTCAGGAGCGGATGTAAAAAGAGTGTTGTTGATGGACGATGATGCAAGTATCAGAAGCGTCGCAGCCGAGATGCTGAACCATCTGGGCATGGACGTCTTGACTGCAGTGGACGGCGAGGAAGCGGTTACTTTTTACAGGCAGGCACAAGAAACAGGCCAGGGCTTTGATGTTGTTATCCTAGATCTGGTTGTACCCGGAGGCATGGGCGGAGAAGCGACGATGAGGCAGCTTTTAGAGATCCATCCGGATGTAAAGGGAATCGTTACCAGCGGTTATTCCGAAGACCCCATCTTGAAAGATTTCCGGGCTTATGGTTTTGTTAATGCAATAGCGAAACCTTATGATCTTCAAAAGCTGAGGAATGTGCTCAATAAATTATGAACGCCACTGTGCGTTACTATAAGCCGTTCTACCAGTTTATGACCCGTTACAAACAGACGTAGTTTAAGGTGTGGCAGTATAAAACCTAGTGATCCACGAGAAGGAACCGGCATGACCAAAGAGGCCTATATAGAAAACAGCATCAATGAACAGTTGATAAAATATGCGCCTATTCTATACCTTGGCGGTGCAGCGATGTTTCTTTTATTAAGCGCGCTGGATTATGTAAGCTCTCCCGATAACTTCCTCAAATTTCTTACTTATCGAGGTTTGATTTCGAGTTATTTGCTCATTATTTTCCTGATATTCCAAAAAATAAATTTACGTGATCCGCGCATAACCAAGCTGCTTATCCTGACGGGGATATTAGGTTCTGCCGGTACGATCGAAATGATGATTCTGAAAACCGGAGGCCAGGAGTCCACATACTATGCGGGCATGGCCCTCGTGGGGATATGGGTCGTCAGTTTTTTACCCGTCAGGTTCGCTTTTTCCCTGGTGATAACGTTGATTATATACGGCATATATCTTGTTCCCATCATAGCCACAGAAACAATCGTGGATTTCAGGACATTTTACAGTGCGAATGTATTTCTGGTTGCATTGCTGACAAGTTCACTGGCCCTTCGGTATTTCTACTTTCGTGGCTTGATTAGCGAACTGGGGCTAAAGTACGATTTTGAGATTTACAAGGAGCACCTTGAGCAACTGGTCAGCGACCGCACAGCGCAGCTTTCAGAGAGCATCGTGAATTTACAGAAAGAGATAGGCGAACGTAAAAGAGCGGAGCAGCAAATAAAAAAGGCCGCTGACGAGTGGCTGACCACGTTTGATTCGACGAATGAGGTGATCATGCTGCTGTCCAGGGACCTGACAGTGATTCGCGTAAACAAGGCTGCGACGGTCTTTTGCGGTACGTCATTCGGTGAAATCATCGGGAAGCGTATCGACGAACTGCTCCATTGCGGTGAGATGATGTCCCAATTCGATCCGGTTGACTTGACGCTCAAGTCCCCTAACCATGAGGAGCGTGAAATATTTTTGACAAAAATCAGCAAATGGGCGTTAGTTTCCATCGATGCCGTAATAACCGCTGCAGGAACAATCAACGGCGCGGTTGTCATCATCAAAGACATCACGGCCATGAAGAAAATGGCTGCGGAGAGAGAGAAGCTTCAGTCGGAATTCCGCCAATTGCAAAAAATGGAGGCAGTGGGACATCTTGCCGGGGGTGTTGCCCATGATTTTAACAATATACTAACGGCCATAATCGGTTATGGCAACCTTCTACGCTTGAAGATCCCGCCGGAAAGCCCGCTGCGAAATTTTGTCGACCAGATACTTATAACCTCCGAAAAAGCTGCGAACCTAACTCACAGCCTGCTTGTTTTTAGCAGGAAACAGGTTATGAGCCTCATGCCTCTTGATATCAATGAAATTGTAACGGGGATGAAGAAGATTTTGGAACGAATCATCGGAGAAGATATTGCGTTCAATGTCCAAACCGCCGATCACGACTTGATCGTTACGTGCGATAAAGGCCAAATAGAGCATGTGCTGATCAACTTGGCGGCCAATGCTCGGGACGCTATGCCGTATGGCGGAAGCTTGACGATATCCACGGAAGAAACCGAAATAACCCAGTCCTTCGTGCAGCGCCATGGTCAGGGCGTTGCGGGCCGTTATGCGGTCCTGTCGGTTGCGGATACCGGTGTGGGAATGGATAAAGCGATACAGCATCGTATCTTTGAGCCTTTTTTTACAACTAAAGATGTCGGCAAAGGAACTGGCTTGGGTCTTGCCATGGTTTACGGAACGATCAATCAGCACAACGGTTTTATAACTATTTCCAGCGAATCTGGCAGGGGCTCCGTCTTCAATATATATCTCCCGTTAGCGCAGATCAAAGGACGGGTCATCGAACAGCAATCACCGGACCAACTTTACTCAGGTAACGAGACCATTCTTCTTGTGGAAGACGATGCTGCAGTCAGACATGTATCAAAAACATTGCTCGAGGACCTGGGATATTCCATAATGGAGGCTGTTGATGGAGAGCATGCTATAAAACTCTATCGCGAATATTCGAATAAAATCCAGCTTGTTATTTCCGATATGGTCATGCCCGGGATCAGCGGAAAAGATGTGCTCAGCGGATTAAGCCAGATAAGGGCCGACGTGAAATTGCTTTTTATCAGCGGATATGCGACCGATATCCTTGAACAGAAAGGAATCAAGCAGGAGAACATAAACTTTTTATCAAAGCCATTAAAGCCTGATGTATTTTCAAAAAAAATCCGGGAGGTTTTGGCAGGTCATAAATAATAGACCGCCACGAGCGCAGAACATATGACAAAAGGAATTTATGTGACATTTGGGATGGACCCTGTCTCCAGTTATAAAGTCCTTAATGATGACAGCTATCAAAATTAAAAAGAATTGCTGCGTGATACATTGCCATTTCGAGGGGATCCAAGGCTGAAACTACAGAAAGTAGAGCTCACTGCAAACTTTAACCGGGACTCATCGTTTCACCGATGAATCCATGAACTCCGAAGTGCGCTTACTATTATGCCATCGCGCTCGGTTGACTATGTTACGAAATTCTTGGGTGAGGCATGCTAACAAAAAATCCGGCATCAATAATTTTTTTCATCATGTCACTGCAATTTTCACCTGTCCAACGCCTCCCTCACCTGCTTCAATAGTTCCGTCGGAGATATGGGCTTGTTGATCACCGGCATACCGTCGTCAATCAACACCCTTTGTCGGACCACATCAGGGGCATATCCGCTCAAAAAAAGTGCTTTTACTCCCGGCGTCATGGTCCTGATCGCGTCATAGGCCTCTTTTCCGGTCTTCTTCGGCATGATAATGTCGAACAAAAGAAGCCGGATCCTATCCTTACTCTCTATATACTTGTTCACCGCGTCCTGACCATCCTTTGCAATGATCACGTGGTAACCGAAATCCTCAAGCACGGCCCTGGTCAGGTTCCTGACATTTTCGTCATCCTCGGCGAGCAGGATGGTCTCCGTCCCTCCAGTCGGGCGCTCTGCCACGGAGGATTTTGTTTCATTCTCAAGCCCCGCGATGAGCGGCAGATATATCTGAAAGATCGTGCCCCGGCCCTGTTCGCTGTAGACATTGATGGCCCCTTCATGCTGTTTGATGATGCCGTATACCACCGCAAGCCCGAGGCCGGTGCCCTTGCCCACTTCTTTGGTGGTGAAAAAGGGCTCAAAAATATGCTCTCTGGTGACCTCGTCCATGCCGTTGCCCGTGTCCGATATGGTAATCAACGCATAGTTGCCAGACTTGATGTAACCATCGATCGAGGCGAATTCATTATCAAACTTCATCTGCTCCGTGGAGACTGAAAAGATGCCTCCCTTTGGCATGGCGTCCCTGGCGTTCGTGGCAAAATTCATCAGGACCTGTTCGAGTTGGTGCGTATCGCCGAGGATTGGCAGTGTTCCCGCAAATTGCTTTGTTTTGCATTCGATATCCTCTCCAATGACCCGTTTCAGGAACGTCTCCACTTTCCGGACAACATCATTCAGGTCAATGGGTTTTCGTTCACTGATCTGCCTCCTGCTGAATAACAGGAGGTCTTTCGTCAGGTGCGCAGCCCGGTCCGCTGCATCCAGCATGTGTTCGATGTTCAGGCGCTGGGGATCGTCCTTTGCCATCTTCATGAGGGCAATATTCCCATAGCCGATGATTGCGGTTAGGATGTTATTGAAGTCATGGGCAATGCCGCCGGCGAGGGTGCCGATCGATTCCATCTTCTGGGACTGCCGCAGTTGATCTTCCAGTCTTGCCTTCTCTTCAACGGCATTAAGTTGTTCGGTGATGTCCCGCTTGACCGCAACGTAGTTGACGATCCGGCCAGTGTTATCGTGCACAGGTGAGATAGACGCATCCTCGATGTAGAGCGATCCGTCTTTCTTCCGGTTGATAAATCGGCCTTGCCAGGCCCGGCCGGACGTGATGGTATGCCAGAGTTCGACGTAGAACGCATTGTCATGTTTTCCGCTCTTTAGGATGCGCGGGTTCTGGCCGACTGCTTCAGCGCGGCTGTAGCCCGTCACGGCCTCAAACATGGGGTTGACATACTGGATCGTCCCCTCTGCGTCCGTGACCACCACGGTCTCCCCCGCCTGCTCGATGGCCACAGTGAGCCTTTCGCGTTCCTCCTCGATCAGCCTGCGCTCAGTGATGTCCCGGATGCTCGCTACTGAATAGATCTCGCCTTGCAACTCATAGGTAGAAGTGCTGACCTCCATGTAAAACTCAGTACCATCTGTTTTCCTCCCGCGTGTCATGTAGATTGATGGGGCTGGTTCTCCAGCAGTTCTGCGCCGTATGATTTGTAACATCTGTTGATGATGGCTCGGTGCAATGCTATCGAGTATCGAAGTGCCGACAATCTTTTCATTACTCTCATGCCCAAATAATTTGAGATATGCGGGATTAGCATAATAATGCACACCGTTTTTTGCAATGCCGATGGCATCTCTGGAGTTTTCAAACACCGCGCGAAATTTAATTTCACTCTCGCGCAGCGCCTCTTCCGCTCTCTTGCGCTCAGTTATGTCGTGGCATGAAACAATACGCGCATCATGGCCACGGTACTTTACCGGCTGCGAGTCTGTCTCCGCCACAAACGTGGTGCCATCTTTCCGGACACAGGTCACCTCGAGAGGTCCCGTTTCCTGCCGTTGTAACCTCTGATCGATGCGCACCCGGGATTCGGGCGATAGAATAAGTTCTAGACCATTCTTGCTAATTAACTCCTCTGGCTCATCATATCCAAAGAGCCGCGTGAACGCCATATTGGCGTCCAGGATCACACCCTGATCATGGATCATAATACCTTCGAGCGACGCGTTAGACAGGCTGCGAAAACGATCTTCGCTCTCGCGGAGGGCCGCCTCCGCCCGCTTCTGTTCGGTGATATCCTCGAGCACAGCTTGGGAACGGACAACATTGCCGGAAGCATCACGTACAGCAGTCGACGAAAGAAGCACATCCACCAACTCACCATTCTTTTTTACAAATTGATAGGGTATATCATAAACGAAGCCGTCCCGGAAAAATATCGGAATAGTGACCTCCCAGGCGTACTTTCGCGATGCCTCCGTACAGAAATCTGTTACTTTTCTGCCAATAACTTCCTTTCGCTCATAGCCCATTGTTTTGAGCCAGTAGTCATTTACATCGACTACTCGTGCATTCCGGTCTATGGAATGGAGCAGGACAGGCGTTTCATTATAGAGACGCTGATATTTCGCTTCGCTTTGTTTCAGGGCCAGTTCGGACAGTTTGCGCTCGGTAATATCCGTGGATATGCCGCATACGGCAAATGGCGTGCCGTCGGCATAAAACAGCGGGAATTTGATGGAGAAATAGGTGCGGGGTTCGCCATTCGTAGTTATAATCTCCTCACGTTTCAGGGGAAGACGCGTCGCGAGCACCTGCAGTTCGTCGGCATGCATGGCATCGGCCTGCTCTTTAGGGAATAATAGAAGATCTGTCCTGCCGTACATCTTTGCGCTTGAGACATGGAATAGGTCTTCGAAGTGGCGGTTGATCATCATATATTGCCCTTTGGGATCTTTCATGAAGATATGTGCCGGAACATGGTCCAGTATTGCCTGCAGATGCCTGCGGTCTTCCTGGATTTCGTAGTTCAGCGTCAACCCCATTACAATGACCATGATCAATAATCCGGCCGGCCCCAAGGGGGGGATGTGAACCATCCCCAATCTGAACAAAAAACCCGAGACGGAGCCAGCCATGAACAACCCCAAGGCAAATATCATGTACAAGGTCGTGCGCCTGCGGTCCCGGCGGAACCGAACAACCAGGGCATAAAACCCAAAGGCAATGACAAGGGAGTGGGCTGTCAGTCCGATGTAAAGCCAATAGCTGGCGGTGACCAGCGGTAAGATAATTTCCTCTCCCCAGGGCAAAGTCATGCGCGCAAGACCATGGATTTCCGCGTATGCGGCGGTATATGGCTGGATCAGATTGACAATGAACAGCACGACAGCCAGCCCGGTGAGTCCAGCCAGCACTGTCTTTGGCCTCACGCTGGCATACTCGGCGAAGAACCAGGGAAACATTGCCAAGAGCAAAAGGTAGAGGGAGAGATTTAATCGGGACGACTGAATGAAGACGTTCACGGTCGCGGCCTGGAACGTCTGGACAGTAGACAGGATGAACAGAGCCATCACAAGAGATATACCGGCGAATAGCAGATGGACGCGGCGTTGCCTCCGCCGTTGCTCAATGGTGCAATGGTGAATAGCGGCATAGGAGATCATGCCTGATAGGAAGATCAGGACCGGCATGTATAAATTAATCGCCATTTTTATGCAAACCCCAGGCTACATTGGTTTAATTTTATTACCTGGTAGCAATGTCCGCCTATTACCAAAAAATAATGTACCGCATGGGGAACGGCCTTTTTTCTTGAGGTCGTTTGCCGCGGTTGTAACTGCGTCTCATTCCAGACGCAGTTGCTGGTTTGGGTTGACAAATTTCGCGCTGCACGTACATCGCCAGTTCATCAAATGCATACTTTCAATTGACGAAAAGGGGCCCTGCGGCAAGTATCATAATTTAGAATAATTATATATCAAAAGGAAGAAAACGGGAAGCAACAAAGAATTGGAAATTCAGCTGACCACTCCCCATAGTTAAAACCAGGGGGTTCTGACGGCAATACCGGCATTCTCTCTGTCAACAACACAAACATTGCCAGCCTCGACTGTCGTTTATCCGTCTTTGACGGGCGAGCCAAGGCAGGCATTATAAAGATGGCGGCCAGCCTCGAGCCGAATATCAAGCATCCGATTGTCTTTGTGGGTAGTTACGACTTGAAACTCATGGATGAAAGAGGGGGTTTTAGACTTATTACCTGACATTATTCTGTTAAATATACCATTTAGATGAACATTTGCCTAGCAATTGTCGAAAAGTTAAGTTCCCGCATTCATCCCCGTGGTTAAAGCAAGGGGCTTTCTGCGGATGATTTGGTAAAGTTCCAGCCTCTGACAGTTCGCTTTCTCTTGCGGCACGGTTTTCCATTGTTGCCCACTGGTCTATGAACGTTTGGAGCAGCGTTTTATCCTTGTCCATCAGTTCGATAAATTCCAACCCTATATCGTAGTGTGTTTGCGCGTTGTCTCCCTTCATGTTGCATGAAACAACACGTCCAGTAAAATTGACCGAGATACCGTCATTCAGAGACAAACTCATGGGTACCTTGTTTTCTATTTCCAAAGCCTGATCAGTCCGGATGAGCATCCCGCAGAGGCTGATTGTTTTTACCATGAAGTGCACAGGATAACACAAAATATTTTCGCGCGGATCGGTAATTTGGAACCTGATATTGAGTCTCCTCTCCTCCGGTAATAATGCTGTTCCTTTTTGGTTTTGAACTATTGATTTAAGAAAATCGGAGACCTGGTCCGTTAAACCATCTTTAAACTGCATGCCTGCCGCGTATATGGAGACCCGTTCCCCGTTAGCTCTTACCTCCATTCCGCTCAGCTCAGAACGAACTATCATGCCCGTTACATTGAGAGTCTTCCCTTTATCATGGAGATTGATCATATATTCCCTCCCGGGATTCAGTCTCCGGTCTGATTTTAAAGCAACTCCGCCGAGACTAATATCAAGGATCTCCACTTTTTCAGATAAACTCATCTTGCCTTTTACGTCAATTAAATCCAGGCCGTATCTTTTATGCCGTCTCATTTGTTCCATGTCAGACTCCCTTTCAAGGGGCGCGTTTCCTGAACATTCATTATTAAGGAGGGATCTTTACACAAAAACCTAAGAAGAAAAAACCCCTTTTGAATTCTTTGTCAAAACATTATACAAAATAATTGTCGATTGCAAATTTTACATACTGTTCGTCGTCAATGCTGATAAAATATGTGTTTACACTGCGGTTTATACGGTTGATGTAATAATTTCCATCCTCTCTTAGGACTCGGCCTGAGAAGGGATATTTTTCTCCCCGTTTATCAATCTCTATCACCACCTGTCCTCCAAGGGGAAGCAGAAGCAGTGGGCTTCCAACCTTTACACCGATGCGGGAGATGTCAATGGCGTAGACCACATTTAATCCTCTCTCGGTTCTGACTCCCACTGCAAACTCCTGTATCATTCTTGGTCTGATCCTTTTGTCGTTTTCGTATGAAATCATGGTCATCCTCATTCAGCATTGAAGTAATCTGCACCACTTTGCAATCTACTATTGTTCCTACCTTGTACAGTATGGACAATGATGCTTAACTAATTTTTTTTGTTATTAATATTTTTTATTGTTATGTTATTTATAACACGCTGCCTTTTAAATTACAAGGAAAATTACGGGTTATTTTTAGGGTACTTGTTCCAAATTTAAATGCCCTAGAATGAATCAACCTATTAAATAACAAATAGTTACGTTCTCTCTATTAAATAAGCTGCGAAAGTCGTTTCAATAGTTAATACAATCTTTTCTCTGACCACTCCCCATGTCTAAAGCCAGGGGTTCTAGCGGCTGTACCGACAGGCTCTCCGGCAACAATACGAACGTTGTCGGCCTCGACTGTCGTTGATCCGCCTTTAACGGACGAGCAGCTCTGTCTCCGGTTCGTGGTGTTCTCTTGCTTGATACCGAAGCTGGTTGGATGAATTCGACCCTTTGCCGCTTCATGCTGCACCCCCAACACCGCCCGTTCCAGGAGCAGGTTTGCACCCGGCCAGGCTTTGGCAGCCTGACGCGTGTCGAGGACATCGTTAGAAACATGCTTTGCAAGGAATGCGGAATAGAGATCACGCTGGGTGCTTACCCCGCAGTTGCAGGCATGCCATCTTTGGGACAATGATTTTTTGGCTACTGTTCCGCAATGGCATGTCTGGGAAAGCTTTGTGCTCCGGGTAGAAAACTCGGTTACTTTACCGCCAGCGTTTTCGGCTTTGTGGTGAAGCATCGACATAAACATCCCCGGAGCTCGTCGCGAAATACTTTTACCATAGAGTTTCTGAAATGCTTTGTACGACAGTTTCTCGGTCTTGATGTCGGTACCGAGAGTGAGGACTTTGTTCACGAGCTTGCCATGAGACCGTTTTCTGGTTTCAGCAAGGATTCTTTGAAGTTCGGCGAGATTAGCTTTAAGAACACGGTATTGAACAGAAAAGACCCACTGCTTTTTACCCGTTTTGATGGTTTTGTCTCCGTTGTAGTTGCCCGGGTTGGTAGCACGAAGGCTTCTGGCCATTGTGCGCTGGACGGTCTTGATACGTTTAAACGGTATCTCGACTTCAGGGCAAAATTCGAGTAGTAACGCATCGGTATCACCAACGATGGCAACTGTCGACGGGCCAATGTCAAGGCCAACGGTTTCGGTGCCAATCTGGTTCTCACGCTTGATCTTGGCCGTGCCTTTAAGCACAAGTTGGGCAAACCAGCGGGGATTGCCGCGGATAGTTTTCTTGACCAGACGAACGTACTTGACATCATGGCTAAGTGCATGAGCCTGAACGCCAAACTTGTCTTTCTTGTCGAAGACACAGTTGAGACGAAGGCCAGTCCACTCCACATGGTCATCGCACCACCGAATACCAGATTTGTTGTTTTTACCTTCAAGGGACGACATCCAGCCATGGCGCTTGAAACGTGGTTTGCCATGCTTCCCAAACTCGTAGTCAGCGATGGCGCTATATGCTCGAGATGCTATTTTCTGGGCGGTCAGGCTGTCAATATGCTCACTGATCCAGCAGGAATTGCGGAGGATACCGACGTAGTTATGAAGGTGGTATTCAGTATATTCAGCCTGGGTTCTGGCTGTCTTGAACATCTTGGTGCGAAGCTTGCTTTTCTTCTTCGTGATCGCCACGAGCCATTTTTCTGATCGCCGCATGGCAGTAAGACGCTTCATCGCTTCACCAAGGCAGGCATTGTACAGATAACGGCCAGCTTCGAGCCGGGCATCGAGCATTCGATTGTCCTTTGGAGTCGCTACGAGTTGAAACTCGTGGATAAAAGATGGGGTTTTAGGTTTATTCGGCATTGGTTGTTTAAATATACCATATAGATGTACATTTGTCTACTAAGTGCCGGAAAACAAAGTTCCCGCATTCATCCCCATGGTTAAAACCAGGGGCTTTCTGCGGATAGTTTGGTAATTCAGCCTGACCAATATTTGCAGGAACTAACTTTTGAGATCTCTCACAAAATGATGAGCACCCATAGTTAGAGATTGCTAGTTTCATGTGGTGTCTCGCAAGCAATTCAGTGACGCAACCTCCCTGGAAGAGGAAGAAACGTTCACATGATACTTCAATAGTTATATTTTAGGTAAGGGTGGGTTACTTCGATGATCTCGGCAGCCTGGCCAGCAATACGAGGTTTACGTGATATCTGATAAATAAGATAGGCGATAACGGCGTCAGATAGCGTTACGTGAGAAAATGAGGGTTTCAGTCGTTGAAGCGTCCGTATAAGAACTTTCCTGAAAAGGCAATCCCCCCGTAAGGATTCGTTCGCCGCACAACGCATGAGCAATCTCCATCGTTTCATTGAGTGTAAAAGATCCAAGCGGACGCTCGTTGATATCAGCTCGTTGCATAAGCGGGAAAAAGGCCATAGCCATATGATTTCTTTCCTGGACTGAAACCTTCCAGGTAGTGAGAAAATCTTTTGCAAGCATATCTTTTTGAATGTCCACCCATGATTGCCCAAACTGATGATCGAGATAAAGTTTTGCCGCGATGCCATCCCACTTGTAACAATCTTCATGCTCTTTTAACCCCATATCGTTTCTAATCATGGCCAATTCCGCTATCCGCTCCTCAAGTGTCTGGTGTTGATTATATGCAGCTTGTTTCTTACAATCACCAACTAGCACTATTACGAAGATTAAAAGCATTGGCGCTATTAATAGTGCTGTCAAAGGTTTCTTTACTCTGCTTTTCCCCTGATATCGATTATTTGAGCGCGCTTGACGGGTTGGCTTCTTGATTACGCTTTTCAATAACCAGTCAGTTTTTATCATCGCGAAAAGGCTCCGAAGGCGCTTAACGATAGAAGCTATGCCGTGACGATCATGCCCTTTCCGTGGCGAGCGGGTCCGACGACGAGAAGAAGCTTGTGAACCATCTTGATTTTTTAGGCTTTTTTTACGGGTTTTCGCCTCCTTAAATCCTACTGTTACTGTCATACTGTATATATCGGTATAACAAATAAAAACTTTAGCAGGCAAATCAAATATTTTCGCTTCCTGCATAGGTGTTAGACGAACGGGCTGTGAATGCCGCCCTGGGTCGTCCAGATGGAAACGGTAAGGGCCTTTTGATCCTGGGAGAGTATTCGATTCCTCGTCCACGATCGTTCGAGTATGCTTAAAGGTCCGTTTCGTTTTCCTATCAAGCTTGTATGAATCGGCGACCTTGGAAATCACACCCTTTTGGATGCTAGGGTGGAGAGGCCAAACAGGGTACGGATTCCCTTGTAACGGGGGTAATGCAGGGCGCCTTGCCGGTAGGTCTTCGAGGACCAGGCTTGTTCGTTTACGTAGTTACAGGCGGAATTGGCGGCATGAAGTGTGGAGGGAGTGTGTCTGATTGCTCTTGCATTGGAAGAAGCCTGATTTGTGAGATTAATTTCACATGCACAAATACAGCGCAACAGCGGTTTTTGTGCAATTTAGAGGAAAAGGAGACGCCGATTTTCCCCCATTTCATGGACAAGGGTTTTCAAGCGAAAGCGTGATGATCGAAATCGTATCCAAACTCGTTATTGCTCAAAGTGCATGCGTCGCATTAAAACGCCTGGTTTGGCCGCCAGCCCAAAAGCCCCTGAAAACTCTATCGCGGTCCAACGAACGGATCTGCATTATTCATGGCTTCTCAGTTTTTAACTTATACCCCGCTACAAGCGCAGCCGGACCGAAAACGAAAATTGATAAGCCACCCATCATCATATCATATGAGCTCACTGCATCTAATACGATCCATAGTCCTGAAGCTGTAAGAATAATAGAGCAGATGAAAAGTAACCAATGAACGAAGTGGCTATGAGCGGCAGTAGCATCTGTATTGTAATCCTCATAGTCCATTGCTATTTCCTTGCGTCGTTCTCTCCACTTTCAAATAAAGCACTGGAGGCACTTGGATATTGCGTTTTTTATCAGGATGGAAGGGATTTGATGAACTATTCAATGATACGTGGAGTGTAAAGAATAGTCAAGAAAAAAAATTATGCATTTTTAGGTAATAACCAAAAAAATAAGTCTAAAAATTGGTCGTATTGTTACTTTGTGCAACCCTATCATGCAACACCAAGGATATCACAAACAAATGATATACAGTCTGTCAATTCTGAGCGCGCATCAGATAGGAAAGAACCTTATCCATAAGAGAATTGATCTCTGCGTATGCGGTATGCGGCACATCTCGCAATTCCGAATCGGTTTGAATATAGGGCCCCTGTGCCAATTCGTCCTTGCAATTGGCTAAAATGGATGTCGCGCTATCTGGTGTCGTTTCAAGGTGGAACTGCAAGCCGATGACATGTTTCCCAATCTGAAATGCCTGATTTTCGCATGCAGCACTTCTCGCCAAACGGACAGCACCGTTGGGAAGGTCGAATGTCTCACCATGCCAGTGGAACACCAGGCATTTGTCCGGAAAACGAAACACCTCCACAGAGCCGGGAGTTGCCTCAATTTGAAACCATCCGATTTCCTTTTGGGCATTCCGGTAGACGCGTGATCCGAGGGCGTTGGCGATAAGCTGCGCGCCAAGGCAGACACCAAGAACGGGAACGCCTTGTACCACCGCGTTACGAATGAACTGCTTTTCCATACGGAGCCAGGGCAGGGTCGATTCATCATTCACGCTCATTGGTCCGCCCATCGCGATGACAAGATCAAGGCCGTTTAGCTTCGGAAGAGTGGGTTCTTCATAAAAATGAGTGTAGCTTACATCTGCCCTGTGGGCCTTTAGCCACGAAGCGATGCTGCCTAAGCCTTCAAATGGGACATGCTGCAATACGTGTACTCTCATTCTTTCCTCCTTTTTTCCTGTTTCTTAAGCTTGAAATCTGCAAACCAAACCTAGCCATGGGCTAGCAGGAATTTGCATAATCACATTCTGTCTTTCACAATGTTTCTATGAGACCGTCCTTCGAAAAAGATAATGCTTCTATTTCAACCCCTGCTCATCGAGCCGCTTGCTCTTTAGTGTCTGATAGTCCTGCTTAGCTATCTCTCCCTTCAGACTCATCTCATTCAATGCCCGCAGCTTCTTCTAGATGTCCGCAAATTCGCTCTGGTCGTCCCCGCTTGCCGGACCGAGGTTCTCGGTCCTTTTCTTGAGCCTCTCCACATATCGCAGAAGGGCTGCATCACTTTTATCTCCGAGAGCGTTAGCTTCAGCGGTGCATTCCCCAATCAGTGGGTGTAGTCCGGGTTCTGATGGAAGGCGCCTTTGAAGGTCGTTGCAGTATAAAAAGTTTTCATCTTAAAGAAAAAGTTCTCTATATAGAGAAAGGTTCTCATTCAGCATATGGGAGCCGGTCTCAAGAAAATTACCGAGCAAAGGGTTCTTCCATCATTCGCCCAGGCAAAGCCGCCTGGTTGTGTTTGAATCTTCGTTGCGATCTTGGTGGATCAGTATTTAAGAGATAATGCCATCTGCTACGGAACGTGCCGGGTTGAGCAGGATGTCACGATGAACAGTGAGAAAACGGCCGCTGTGACGAATACTGATCGCATCCTGACTGTCAGCACAGCGGGATAAAATAAAAAGTGGATCCCAAGAAGGCCCTCTGGATCATTGTGACATGATATTTTATTCTTCGCCAATGAGTTATGATATGCATCATAACTCATTGGCGCGACGGAGAGCCAGTCATTGAGTAGCCATAAATATATGAACGCATTTTGAGCGCGTCCTAAGTTGATTCATCTCCAATTATTACTACGGACCGTTTGTTCACTTAGTCTCGATTCCATCTTGCTATCGCCTCGTCTGCCATTGCCCTTCCTTGATCATATCCTTCGATCAGCATGCGTGCATCTCGCGTGAACCTACCTGGTCGAAAACTTTCAGGTGGGCATATCTCGATGATTGACACGCCGTCAGGCGCACGATGGATGAGCGCGACTGCGTCATTATAGATGCGGTCATGGGACTTAATCGCGGATTGCAGAGCGGGATAACCGCGAAGAAACAAGTATACAAATATGGACATTAGATCAGGTCTGCTCCGATGGCCATACGGACGGGAACGCACAACCATAATGCGCTTTGCTCCGCGACGGGGATCGGGTCTGAAATTCCACCGTCGGTCATGGGCCGGCCATCGACAAGGGGGAAGCCTCGGTAGATGACCGGCAGTGCACTGGAGGCCTTGAGCACCTGTTCGAGGTCCGCGGCGGACGTAATACGGTAAACCGGTGCGCCGGTCCTCACGTCCGTCATTCCGACCAGGAACGGCCTTCGCCGGGAATAGATCCGGTCAAGGTCGAGGCGCATCCGGGAGATTGTCTGGTTCCACATCCAATCCAAATCCATAAAATGGCCGCCACGCAGAAACCGCCAGTGGTTGACGAACTCCGGACCGACGGAGAGCTCGGCGTAAATTTTTCGGTTCCGTCCGTACATCCCTGCAAGGTAGGCAGCAATGCTGGTTGCGCCGGCGGACACGCCGATGCAGAGACAGAAAGGGTCGAATTTCCGCTCAAGGAAGCCGTCGAGCAAGCCGGTGGAGAACACGCCGCGCATGCCGCCGCCTTCGACTACCAGTGCTGTATCGAATAGTTCCCGTTCCATTCAGTGGCCTTGGTGATGCTTATTCATTTGATGTTTTCCGTGGCTGTCGTTTTATATAGTTCTCCTGACTTTCTATTATATGAATAGAACACAACTAATCTTGGAGGATGGATTTTCTATCATGCGTTGCAGCCATATGGCCTTGTCTTCATTTGGAAAACGACAGCTCCTTTGGCAACCTACAATCTTGCGGCGACGCGAATTTTGAAGATGCGTAATTCATTCTCGTACTCTGTAAATCGCAAATCTCCGTAGCTTTCAAGTAGATCGACAATTCGAAATATATTATGTCTTCTGGAGAAGAACGATGCCGGACAATGAATTCTTAATGCTCTACTTTAGCTTTTGAGCAATTGACAGAACCTTGCAGCTATCAGTAAGTAAAACGCGCATTATGCCAACTCTCTGGTGGGGAAGGGTGTTAGCCACTATTCTTACTCTGTTTATATCTGAGAATCTCTTCCTTAGTTTTAATTGCACAGTCAGGGCAAAGGCCATGGGTGAACTGGGCTTGGGAATGCTCGCTGATGTATGACTCCATCTGTTTCCATAATCCCTCATCATCGCGTATTTTCTTGCAGGAAGCGCATATAGGGAGCAGCCCGCGCAGGGTCTTTATTTCCTTCTGGCTATTTTCAAGCTGGACCAGAAGATTCTGGCGTTCGATGGAATAACGGATGACCCGGACCAGGTTTCTGCCGTTGATATGCCCTTTGACGAGATAGTCCTGCGCACCCCGACGCACCGCTTCGAGGGCGCCCGCATCATCGTCCAGCCCTGTCAGGATTATGATGGGGACGTCCGGATTTGCGGAATGGACCTTGAGGAAGGTATCCAATCCCCAACTGTCGGGCAGAGCGAGGTCAGACAGAATGACATCATACGTTTCCTCTCTTAAGCGCTTAAGTGCGAACGAAAGTGTATCCGCCACCTCCACGTCGATATGCATGTTCGTGCTTGAGATAAGAAATTTGTGGATTAGGCAGACATCATCGTCATTGTCTTCGATCAGGAACACCTTGATACGGTCTATCGGGTTCATCGGTCCTCCTTGCATTCCATATCCAGTAAGCCTTTCTTTTTTATTATATTCTATCACGTTAATCCCCATGGAGACGTGCAACGAGAGACTGATGACTTCTTGCGGTATCCACATGCAAGAGTGAAAAAAGAAAGGAGCAACCCTCTAATTTCGGAAGGGTTGCCCTTTTCTGATTTTAACATGCACATGGACAATGAGTTAAGGGAGCGGGTATTCACTCCTCCCCTTTGCCCCTTACTTCTCCAGATCAAGCATTTCCCTGACCTTGCTCAACAGATCCGAGGGCTTTACCGGCTTCGGTAAAAACCCCGTACCCGCCGGCAGGCCGTCCCGAGCGAATACTTCACCGGCATAGCCGCTCATGAAAATGCAGCGTATAATCGGGTTGAGAGCGCTGATATCCTGATACGCTTCAAGACCGTTCATCTTCGGCATGATGCCATCAAGAATGACGAGTTTGATTGTCGACCGGTTCTCGATGAACCGGACAACCGAACTGTTCCCGTCCTCCGCCTCGATTACAGTGTAACCCATGCCTCTGAGAACCATCGATGTCATATCGCGAAGACTCACGTCGTCCTCAGCAAGCAGGATCGTTTCGCTACCACCCTTGAGCGGGACCGGATTATGCTCTGGAGGTTCCAGGGCTGAATCCGATGCGCGGACCAGCGGAAAATAAACATGGAAGACGCTCCCTTTGCCCGGCTCGGAATACACATTGATGAAGCCATCGTGCCCTTTTACGATCCCATACACTGTGGCCAGTCCGAGGCCGGTCCCTTTTCCCACTTCCTTGGTCGTGAAGAAAGGCTCGTAGATCCTTTTTTTGGTCGCCTCGTTCATCCCGATGCCGGTGTCGGCAACCGACAGCATAGCATAGTCGCCCTGTTTGCCGTAACCGTGAATCCGCATGAATGCCTCGTCCATGGCACTGACCTTAGTATCGATAGTCAGTTTCCCCTTGTCGGGCATAGCATCCCTCGCGTTCGTCACAAGATTCATCACCACTTGCTCTATCTGCCCCCGGTCCGCCCTGATCATGGGCTGCATGGCAGAATACTGGATCGTCATTTCGATGTCTTCGCGCAGCAGGCGGTGAAGGAATTTTTCGAAATTCCTGATCACCGTGTTCACTGCGAGAATCTCTTTTTTCACCGGCTGTTTTCTACCGAAGGCGAGCAGGCTCTGCGTCAAAGCGGCTGCGCGTTCCGAAGACTGCATAATCTGGTCAACATAGTGTTTTACCGGATCGTCGTCCCGCAGTTTCATCTGCGATAGGTGGCCGTAGCCTATGATCGCGGACAGGATGTTGTTGAAATCGTGCGCCACTCCTCCGGCAAGTTGGCCAATCGCTTCCATTTTCTGCGCGTGGCGGTACTGGTCCTCCATTTTTTTCTTTTCGGTCACATCAACGCAGATCTCGATCACTGATAACACATCGCCTGATGCTTCCCGCATGGCATACGACCTTGTATCAATGAACAAGGGGTTCCCGTACTCATCGTAATGAGTATGCAAAAAAGCAACGTGTTCTCCTGTTTCGAAGGTGTGCTTCACTGAGCAGGGCTCCCCGGCTTCGAAACACGGGTGCGTTCTGTGGTGGGACACTTCATAGCAGTGTTTGCCGATCGCATTATCAATAGTAATTTCGAACTTTGCACAAAAAGCCTTGTTCGCCGAAATGATCCGGTAGTCCCTGTCCACAACGACAAACCCCTCATTAACGCTTTCAAGAATGCTTTTTATGAACACTTCGTTCCTCTTTAGTTCCTCCTCCGCCTTTTTGCGTTCCGTGATGTCATATGCAACATAAACGACCCCAACCGGCGTATCATACAACGCATTTGTGATCGTTGACAGGGAGACGCTGACTTCAAGCCGCTGCCCGTTCCTGCTGTACCATGTCATCTCATGGGACGAGGATTTCCCGCTCAAGAGAGCGGGGGTGTTGAATTCTGCTAGAGCGGGCAGAATTCTCACTATTTCAATGCCGAACAGTTCCGATTTTTTATAACCGAGCATTTCCTCAGCCACGCAGCTGGTCACCCGGATTTTGCCATTGAGATCGATAACGATTACCGCACCACGCATAGTCTCTAAAATTCGGTCCGCTGCCAGTTCGGGAGTGATGTCGATATTTTTGTAACGCAGAGTGACGTAGGTGCTCAAACCAAAGAAGAAGCTTATTGGGAGATATCCGAAGGGATAGACAGGAATGCCAAAAGCCGGCAGAAAATCAACCGAGCACAGGTAACCGACGCTGAAGGCTATAAGCAGCTTTCTCAGCCTTTTCTTCTGCTGCTCATTTGAACTTTGCCGGTAGGCCAGGATGTAGAGGCGGTGGACCAAGAAATTGATACTGAAAGAAAATCCAACGAACAAGATACCCAGCGGTCCATACTTGCCATACCTGCCCCAAAAAAATGTTGAGATCCCTACGATGTGTAAATTAGTAAAAAAAACTCCGAGAACAAATAATGCAGATAAAAAAATGCTGGATGCGATAGTAAAACGATACCGAGGGACCAGGCTTAGACGTTCCACGGTCAGGAGAAGGAAAGTGGTGGGGATGAAGATGGCGCCCAGCTGAGAAATCCTGATCCAGAGCAACGACAGGTTCTCGTCGCGGCTCGCATAATTTGCGCCCATTGCAAATAAATACAAACCAGTGCACAGGCACATGAAAAGGAAATAGATTCCAATCCGGGATCCCCGCTCCAGGACGAGGATAAAGAATCCAAGGAATGTCAGCGCCGCCGCAACGACGAGCATGGGGAGCGCGTAACCATTAAAAAAATAGTTGTCCGGATTTAATATCTGAAAGGCCATGCGCTCTCCAGCGAAACTCTTAAGGAAGGGAACCGTGCCTTTTAATTACGCCGCAATTCCTTACGCTTCAAATTCGGCAACTTGGCAACTATGGGAAATTACAACATCAATTAAACATTACGTGTAATTTACGAGACTGTGAAAGCACTTATTAAAAACGAGCAATACGAATTCGCTGAGTCGAAGCTGCTGCTCCGCACAGGATATTCTAATATTGATCAGCTATTCTTCACTTCCCTAATGATCCACGTACCTCAAGAAGCACCTGCAAGCAAACAAGTTCTAGTAGCTGGCAACTCTGCTAAAAACTTATTGTATCATGTATCATGCACGTGAATGCTCCGACAGGGTGTAAGACTCACTGTGCCCCTCTATTTCCTGATTGGAATCATCGTGCCGGGCTTCCCTCGGCTCTGCACTACCTGCAGCAGTGCCCTTACTTGAACAGGATCCAATCGGCAATTTTACCGACAACTTCCTTCTCCCGGCCATTAAAGCCATGATAAGCAAAAGCCCCGCAGGGATCGCCCTGGCTTACGCCCCCTGTAACTGTGATCAATTCTTTTCTTGGAGCCCCATTCAGTTTTTTCATAAGAAAAGGGATGTCACGATATGGGCAATTTTTACAGTCGTCCTGCTTGTGGTGGACTACCAATACGGGTATCGTGATTTTTTCAAGCGGCATTTCCAGCACAGAACGATCCTTGGCATCCGACAGTATTGTCGACGTCAGGACCAAACCATCGGGACCGCCCTCACCGACGCTCAATTGTGTGGCGATAAATGCTGCTGATTGCGTGCCCCGGCTCGTACCAATGAGCCAGACAGGCACGTTGTTTTGCTGCTTGAGCCACGCAATCACTGCCTTTATATCAGCAACATGTTCAGGCTTATGACGGAACCCCCCGGTGAATGCCTGCCTTTGACGATCTGAAGGTGCATCAACAACAACCACCGACAGACCCTGCACGGTGAATTGCCGGCGCGAACGAACTAGGAAGTTGCCTTTCCCCCATCCCATACCGCCTTCCGGTGATATTCCAAGACCGCCATGCCCGCCGGCAAACAGGATGACTGCGGCCTTGGGATCCTCCGGCAAAAGGTAGAGAAATCGTTGCGTTACGCCAGGTCGCGTCGGAATATCAACGACGCGCTCAGGTACTTCACCCAAAGAAACTCGCCACAATCCGAGCGATACGGCAACAACGATAATCGCGACGCCAGGCCTCATAAGATCTCTTGCCTTATCATTTAATGTTCAAAAAAAAATAGATAACCACGCGTTTGCTGGTGTTAGACAGATCACAAGTAATCGTATAATTAGTCGTCAATTCAATATCATGCCTCGATAAGCGCCGAGGTTTACCCCGGCTGGGCTAAGAGTTCGGTTTATTATCTACCAGCAGGATTGAAAGGCATCGTGTTCTTGCTTGAACACATTTCAAGCCGAACGGGAGACCTTGTATCTTATCGGTAAAATAAAAAATACATTTAACCATTTTCCGCTATATCAACTCTCGTTTAACGGGTGAAGAAAGCGCTATCAACAAATATTTTACAGTTAATTATTCTGCCGAATTTTTTTGGGCGCATCTTGATGGCTGGAAGTGATACTTTTTTAGGCTCGTGAGAAAAGCCGAGGAAAAGGGCTCACCCCGAATACCTAATTTGATATGAAGTATGCAGGATCCGAAAGGTGATTCTGTAACAAACGGCAGAAAGGATTATTCGCTGTACGTTTCAAACAATCTTCTTCAATTCAATAAGGACACGGCCCTCATGATGAACACATACTAGCTGCAATCTCTGCCTCATGAAGCCATCATCGAAACTTGTTAATAATCGCATACGCATACCCGCCATGACTGACAGCCAAATGCAGAATGAAGCGCAATCTGATGAATGTCCGAGTTGACGATATTGTTATGCCACATTAGATGGCTTCATAGTTCTGAAGTGCAGTGCGGACAACGTGTCGCCTTAATATTGATAAGCATGTAGCATTTTGGACAGTCCCTAGTCGTTGGCTCCATAGGTACAGTCCCCTCTTTTTTCCTGAAGCGGTTCATTTGTTTGATTACGATGAAAATCGAAAAAGCAACAATAATAAAATCCACCACCGTGTTAATGAATGATCCATACTTTATGGTTACGGCCTCGGTCTCGGCTGTTTTTGCCTGGAGGGTAATGGCTAGATTGGAAAAATCTACGTTGCCTAGAATTATGCCAATCGGCGGCATTATGATATCGTTAACAACCGAGCTGACGATCTTGCCAAATGCGCCACCTATGACAATACCAACAGCCATATCAATCACGCTGCCGCGCATGGCGAACTCTTTGAACTCTTTAATCATTCCCATTTTCATTCTCCTTATCAATATATTGCAAATCACGAACTTAAAGACCGAAACCGAACAATAGCAAGTGATCTTTTATCGCATGACAATTTATTGAGTAGACCCCTAATTAACCACAGTCTTACGGTATTATCCAGTTTGGCAGTGAATAGCCCACCGATGACTGCATTCCCAAAAAATATATGGCTGAATCACGTTGACATCAACGATATCGAATAGGTATATTTTGAGAGCTACGATGATGAATTCAAGATGAAATATTCACTAGTGCTCATTATATCATAGGTGCAATGTTCAGAAACTGACCACTCCCCACTGCTGTCCAAAATAGTCCTGAAAGTGCCATTTTGGACAAGCTAACTCGCTGATTTTATAAAAACTTAATCAGAAGGTGAATATCAGGTTGCCAGCATCATGAATATGCTGTCCAAGACGCCAGTGGAGACAATCTATCGCCGTATGAGCCATGATCTCTCCTAACATGCTTTAAAATAGCGGCTTTGAGGACGTTTCAACCTGTAAACGGCAGTTAGATATTGCAAATCTAAGATAACTATTGGATACTGTGATACTTCTTATAACAAGGAGGTCTCACCCAATGGGTGACTCGATTTCATCTACGTCTGCAGATAAAACAGATCGAATTACTGTCGATACCTTTGCAGGAAAAGTACATGTCGAATGGGATCCGACAGCAGCGGTCACGCCATTGGGCCAGCTGGCCTTCTTTATCGATTTTTTGAAAACAGGCGGTATCTATGAGCCATGGGTAACAGACTGTCCGCTGCACTACACGAGCCCTAACGCGCCCGAGAAACGCGATCTTCTCGGTACCGTCCTGCTGTCCGTTCTCGCCGGCCACCATCGCTATTCACACATAACGAACGTTCGGAGCGATAACGTCAATCCGGCACTGCTCGGTATGACCAAGATAGTGAGCGAAGACACCGTACGGCGGGGATTTAAACAGATGGATGAGCATGCCGGTGTCTCATGGCTTACCGAGCACATGAGGCGATGTTATGAATCCCTGTTGTGCATGCCATGGATTATGGATGGTGATACGACGGTCAAGCCGTTGTATGGAAAACAAGAGGGAGCGGTGCTTGGTTACAATCCGCATAAACCCGGCAGGCCTTCCCACACCTATCACAGTTACCTGATGGCCAATACACGACTTGTTCTGGATGTAGAGGTGCAGGCCGGGAACAAAACAGCAACGTGTTACAGCACTCCGGGGTTATGGAAGCTCCTGGAACGAGTCCCACGCCGTTTTTGGCCCGTCTTTTTCCGGGGGGATTCAGGCTGGGGTACGGACGGCTTCATGAGTCAGGCGGAAGAAAAAGGCTTGCCCTATCTCGTGAAGCTGCGCCTCACTAAGAATGTACGGAAGCTTATTGAGAAGGCATTTAATAGCAACGACTGGACCGATGCCGGTCAGGGATGGGAAGGTGTGGAAGAAACCCTACAACTGTTGGGATGGCTGAAACCCCGTCGCGTTATTATTCTTCGTCGGGCGCTCACGGGAGACGTAGCAATAAGCCTGAAGCAGAAGGATCAGATAGAACTTGGCATTGTTGAAACGGCCGAAGCAGCCAAGCGATATGAGTATGCGGTACTGGCCACCACCCTCGAAGACGAGATCCTCACCATTGCCCAACACTACCGCGATCGTGCGGATGCCGAGAATGTTTTTGATGAGTTGAAGAATCAGTGGGGCTGGGGCGGATATACGACCCAGGACCTTAAGCGCTGCAGCTTTATGGCGAGGATCGTAGCATTAGTCTACAACTGGTGGTCGCTCTTCGTGCGACTTGCTCATCCGGACAAGCACTTGGAGGCAATTACGAGCCGTCCGCTCCTTCTGCATGCGGTTGGCAAACAGACACGCCACCAGGGACAGATTATGGTAACCATCACGAGCACGCACGCAAAATCTGAGAAAGTTCAGCGCATTCTCGACGAGATATCAAGTTTTTTGGCCATTCTGAAAACAACTGCGGAGCAGTTGACCCCAAGTGAGCGATGGCGACGCATCTTAAGCCGTGCATTCTTTAAATTACTGGGCGGGAAACCGTTGCATGATCCTGAACTGCTACCGCTATGGTGTGGATAAGTGGCTCTGACTGAGGGCAACTGCTCTTTTTAGGTTCAAACGACTCTGGTTGCCCTGAAATATTTCCAGTATCAAAATGCTGTCCAAAACAAAAACCTATTTTGGACAAGAGTGACCACTCCCCATGTCTAAGGCCAGGGGGTTCTAGCGGCTGTACCGACAGGCTCTCCGGCAACAATACGAACGTTGTCGGCCTCGACTGTCGTTGATCCGCCTTTAACGGACGAGCAGCTCTGTCTCCGGTTCGTGGTGTTCTCTTGCTTGATACCGAAGCTGGTTGGATGAATTCGACCCTTTGCCGCTTCATGCTGCACCCCCAACACCGCCCGTTCCAGGAGCAGGTTTGCACCCGGCCAGGCTTTGGCAGCCTGACGCGTGTCGAGGACATCGTTAGAAACATGCTTTGCAAGGAATGCGGAATAGAGATCACGCTGGGTGCTTACCCCGCAGTTGCAGGCATGCCATCTTTGGGACAATGATTTTTGGGCTACTGTTCCGCAATGGCATGTCTGGGAAAGCTTTGTGCTCCGGGTAGAAAACTCGGTTACTTTACCGCCAGCGTTTTCGGCTTTGTGGCCGGGCATCGAGCATTCGATTGTCCTTTGGAGTCACTACGAGTTGAAACTCGTGGATAAGAGATGGGGTTTTAGGTTTATTCGGCATTGGTTGCTTAAATATACCACATAGATGTACATTTGTCTACTAATTACCGAAAAACAAAGTTCCCGCATTCATCCCCATGGTTAAAACCAGGGGCTTTCTGCGGATAGTTTGGTAAACGAGATGAATGAATCAGAGTCAAGCACTGTGGCATACGCTCCGCAGCCCTAATACAGGAAGGGCATGTCATAACCGACACGCCCTTCTCGCCCTTTGATACAATTAATGAGCTGTTGGTCAAAAAGTGTCTAGCTTGCTTCCAGCGCCTTCGCCGCCTTGCTCACGTCCTTCGTCCCTACCCAGAGGATAGCAGCATAGCGGCCCACTCCCGCCGACACAGCGTCAATGGCCGTAACGTTAATCTTTTTTTCTGCCATCTTCTTGAGCAGTTCCGCCGTGGCGCCCTTCCGGTCATCACCTTGTACTAGGAACCCGAACTTCTGGGGACGTGTCTTGATCTTCGCCGCCTTGGCAGCATTCTTAAACATGACGACATCCTCCGGGACAATATCGAGTTGCGCCTTCCTGCCGTTTGGGAACCCCGAAAACGCCAAAAGGTTCACTCCGGCATCTGCCAAGGCGCCCAGCACCCGTGCCCCCTCACCCGGTTTGTTAGATACATCCATCGCAAAATAGACCACTTTCCTGACAGTATCCACCATATTAGACACCTCCTTTTAAAATATTATAGCAGTATTCATAGATGGGTCTAAGAAGAAAAAACAAATGATCCATATTTTACCTGTTAATCTTGGCACTCATATCATCGGGGAATAACCTATCTTCAAGGGACCAGGACAACTTTTCCGATGTTTTTACGATCCTGGATGTAGTGATGCGCCGCACGAGCCTCCGCGAGCGCGAAGCGCGCGTCAACGGTTGGATGGATCTTGCCCTCCCGGTACCAGTCGAGGATTTGAAGAAGCCACCTTCTGAAAAGCTCCGTTTCGCCCCACATGTGGCCGAGGTTAACACCAATGATCGCTTTGTTGTCGTTAATGAGTCGCGTCGGTGGAAAGCTGAAAAACGGCGTTTTAAGCAATGTCTTTAAAAGCGATAGCATCGAGCGGGTTTTGCCCCTGACGGCATTGGAAAGCCCAAACATTACCAGCCGCCCGCTCGGTGCGAGGCATCGGTAGCCCCTCTTCCAGTGCTCACCGCCCATCGCGTCCAATACGATGTGTACCCCGCGACCACCCGTCAAATGTTTCACCTCCGCTTCATAATCCTGCTTGGTGTAGTCAATCACATGAGCCACACC
Organism: Nitrospirota bacterium; assembly: GCA_963845065.1. Classification (GTDB taxonomy): domain Bacteria; phylum Nitrospirota; class UBA9217; order UBA9217; family UBA9217; genus JAJYKN01. Next base: position 466,274 of record CAWJQQ010000008.1, on the reverse strand, counting down.
TCGCGCAAGGAGGAAGGCGTGCTTCAAGGCCGAGGCCGTTCCGAAAACCTCAGCCCCATGTATCTTGCAGAGGTCGATTGCGGCGAGGCCCACCCCGCCCCCCGCACTGTGGACAAGCACGCGCTCTCCTGACTTAAGCGAGCCCATTTGAACGAGCATCTGGTATGCAGTCAGATAGTTGACCGGGATGGCAACGCCTTCCTCGTAGCTCATGCCTTCGGGAAGCGGTAAAGCCTGAGCGGCGGGTAAACAGATTTTATCGGTATAGCCACCAAAGTGTGTAATTGCAAAGACTTTTTCACCAATTGAGCGAGTCACTCCATCGCCAACCTCAGCAATGTCGCCGGCAATCTCATAACCGACGACCGCAGGCAGCTTAGGAGCGTCTGGATAGAGTCCAAGCCGAGCCATGATGTCGGCGAAGTTGACACCCGAAGCCCGGACGCGGATCAGAACCTCTCCCGTATTCGGAGCAGGATCGGGCGCCTCGCGGAGCACGAGTACCTCTGGCGGGCCAACACGAGTGACCCAGACCTGTCGCATGTGATCTCTCCTTCTGGTAATGGAAACCATGGGCGGGGCAACGGGGTGATTGGGGTGAACAAACCGCATCAAGCGCTCACTCTATCCTCGACTCTCCCACACCAATTCTTGTAGAATTACTACTGTCCATAAAGATTAGAAAGCGTTGGGAAGGTATACAACCAAGGAGTGCATGCCCCCATAACTATTTCTTCACGGATAGCTGGAAGAAATTCTCCAGACGTAATACCGTTTGAGGAAATCAATTCAACACTAGGCAGCTGACCAGATCCTGTATATAAGATCCCGCTATTACCCTCTCCATATTTGGCTGCGGTATTAGGGTCAGTTGGAGTAAAAGCGAAAGAGGCTGCGACTCCACCTGTAACAGTATCAATGGACATGATATCGGCTGTCCCTGTAACGCTACTGTAGGTGCAAGGGCCCCCAACAGGTCCAACAGGTCCATTAGGTCCAATTGTATCTTGATTACTTGAATTACATGAAAGGATTAAGACAGAAACTAAAACACAAACCGATAATATGACGATCGTCTGTCGATAATAACGAATCACAATTGCGCTCCCTATTGCCATTCTTTTGCCTGGCGCAGGCTACAGACCACTCTTCACCATTATTTTCGCATTCATTTAATTTTTTTGTTATAAAACTGATTCATGAATGCCTCGTGGAAGTATTGTCTCATGTTCGACCGCAATGCGGATCAAGCTTTCTTTGCGAGATACGCATCCATGACCCTGGCCGAATATACGAGGGCCGCGCCGGCGTTCACGGCGATGGCAACCCCAAGCGCTTCCATGATCTCTTCCCTTGTGGCCCCGTTCTTGATCGCGGCATCCGTATGGGTGACGATGCAACCGTCGCACTGCCGGGTGACCCCTACCGCCAGCGCGATCAGTTCGCGGGTTTTGGGATCGAGTTTCCCAAGCTTCGCGGGGGCGCTGCTGAGATCACGATACCCGCGGATGGTATCAGGATTAATCCTGCCAATATCCGCGATCGTGGCGGCAAGCTGTTTGTGATAATCATTCCAATCAAGCATCATATCCTGTCCTCCATCTGGCGCGGAATATGCGAAGTATCATAGGTGACCCTAAAATTCGAAATGAACCTGCCGTGATTAATGCTTTCAAGATCCGACACATGCCGACAATCGCAATCAAAATCCTCAGGTGCTCATGTGTGGACCATACCTGTGGCACAGATATAATCCAAGGTCGCTAATTGTAAAAAGCCATCAGACGGACTACACTAGATACTAAGCAGCGTATTGAGAACCCTGCCGAGGTCATCAACATTATAGGGCTTCTTGAGAAATGCCTTGAAACCATGGTCACGGTAGTGCGATATCACGGCATCATCAGAGTAGCCGCTCGATACAACCGCCATTACGTTGTCATCCATTTCTTTCAGCTTCCTAACCGTCTCTGCTCCGCCCATCCCGCCCCGTATCGTTAGATCGAGAATCACGACATCATATGCTTTGCCTGCCTGCCGCGCCTTCTCATACTTCTCGACAGCCTCTTCACCACAGGTCGCGAATGCTACTGTATGACCGAGAGCGACGATCAATTTCCCGGCAACATCCCGGATGACCGGTTCGTCGTCCATGACAAGTACTATTCCTGAACGACTCGATGCTGCCGCTGCTATTGGTTTGTCCATCACCTCTTTTTGCGTCGTTTCTGTCGCCGGCAGGTAAATGAAAAACGTCGTTCCTTTGCCCGCTTCGGATTTAGCGTCAATAAGGCCCTCATGGTTTTTTATTATGGAATAGGATGTCGCGAGACCCAAACCGCTTCCGCGTTCTTTGGTCGTGAAATAGGGATCAAAAATCCTGCCCAAGTACTGTTCCGGTATCCCGATGCCGCTGTCATTGATGGCAATCTCAATGTATTTCGCCTGCTGCAAACTCAGAGGCAAACCCTTAATTGAAAAGTCGATGTTTCTCACCGCAATCTCCACGCGGCCACCTCGCGGCATTGCCTGATCGGCATTCAGCACGATATTCTGGATTGCCTGACCGATCTGGCTTTCGTCCGCCTCTATTTGCCAGAGTCGGTCTTCCATAACGATGCGATAATCCGAGCGTGAGCCGCTCAGGGCGAATTTCGCCGCATTCTCGATCACCGACCGGAGATCAAGCGGTTTCTTTAACGGCTCACCGCCTTTCGCGAAGGTCAGAAGCTGATTTGTCAGTTTAACCGACATGTGCAGCGCCTTCTCGGCTTGTTCGAGTGCTGAAAAACTTTTTTCCCTATCATCCCTAACCAGCTTTGCAAGGGAAATATAGCCGAATACTCCCTGCAACAAGTTATTGAAGTCATGAGCTATGCCTCCGGCCAGTGTGCCAATGGCTTCAAGTTTCTGGGTCTTGAGCCGCTCCTCTTCGAGGAGACGTCTTTCCGAGATGTCAGTGAAAAATCCTGCATGGCACAACCTTCCGTCAATTTCCAGAGCCGCTGACTTGATATCCACGGGGAATACCGTTCCATCCTTGCGAAGGCAGAGGGTCTGCATGTTCCGATTAGCGGCAAATTGAACCACACCACGCTGTTCGGCAACCGGATGGATGGCCATTACGTCGAGCGCCATAAGTTCGTCGTAACTATACCCCAGCATACGGCAGATCTCTGGATTAGCATACCGGAAACGTCTGACCTCAGCATCAGCGACAACGATGCCAGTGGAAGCGTTTTCGATAATGGTCCTGAATCGCGCTTCTGATGACGACAAGGCATCCTCTACCTGCTTGCGCGCCACAATTTCGTGTTGAAGTTGCTTAGTGTGTTTTTGAATTTCAGCGCCTTGCCTCGTAAAATAAACAATGATCGGAGCAACCATTATAGGGACAAATAACGCATCTATAGCGCCAACCATCAATAGGTGGGGCAAATTGGTTTTTAAAAATAGCGAGTACTGCATAAAAGTCAAAAAGGCCGTAAGTAATTCAGATGCAACTCCCGTGATCCAGATAAAATGCCAGGGATTAAAGGGTTTTTGTTTAGCAAGATTTTTATAGAACATTTGTATCCTCGTTTAACCACCAAACTTTATAAGAATGTGCTCGCGGACTGACTGGCAATATGAAAAAAATTTTCAATAATAAATATTGCTAAAGTCAACCTCCCGTAGTTTTTAAACTGAAGAAAAGAGAGGATAGGATTGTTACTTTATTTTAGCACTTTTATATTAGTAATAGAGTGCAAGGATAGCGTATTTTATGGGTAGACGATATCGCTACACGTGGATAATTTATGAATTTAAAAGGATATATTTTTTTTGCAAGTAAAAGATATTATGTGTCAATAAACATTGTAACCAGTATGCTTCATTTCATTACAAAAAATAACATTATTTCAGAAATTTCCGAACCTGCTCTGGCGTTTTAGCATTATGCACTGCCAGAATCCTCCCATTTTCAGGAAATGATGCATCTATGCCTCTTCCCTCTCCCAAAGTTATATGATCCTTGGGAGACACACAGCAGCATTGGCAAATACCAGTAACCCTCCACTCCAACATAGGTAACGTCCCCCTCCTACCCCGAATACTTCGGCGTGTCATCCATAATACTGTGCAAATCAATTTAGCGCGGTGGGGTAATGTCGGGTTGCGTTAGAATAAGCGCAGCAGCCTTGCCAGCAGCATCATATGTTCTCACGACGATGCATCTTACGTGCCCCACACGGGAAACCCCAATGCTTTACCGGTAGGAGTTTGTCAAGGTCGCTTATGCTCCGACCCGCAGTTTTGCTTTCCTTTATAATATCTTTGTGAAGGAAGCTAGTGCATTAGCTTACTCTCGACACCTTTTCCCTACTCCTTGGGTAGACTGCTGAACTCCCACGGCTGAACTTGAACCGGCGAATCTACGTTATACAAGCATACACTAATTTGTCCAATTGGAGGATCGTGAGGGGGGTTGTGTCACATGTTACCCGAGTGATTTAATAGCTCCTTTTTTTTCTACCGCTCTCTGGCTTGACAAGGAGGCCGCAATGCCCCGACGATTCCCCTTTTAAGCAATAAACAGTAAAACATTCGATAACTATGCGGCGACTCTCTCCCGGATCTCCTCCTGCTTCGCTCCGAGAAAGTCCAACAGTTCATGGTTGATTTCTTCAGCGTGTGTCCAGTTCAGCCCGTGCGGTCCGCCCTTGACCACCACGAGCCGGCTCCCCTTGACCAACTCAGATGTGCGCTTTGCCGTTGCGGCGAAGGGTAGAATTCGATCGTCATCGCCGTGAATGACCAGCGTGGGCACATCGATGTGCTTGAGGTCCTCCCGGAAGTCGGTCAACCATGCTTGGACACAGTCCAGCGTGCCCTTTGGGGAGGCCCCGGCAGCGATGTTCCAACTGAGGCGAACGTCCCCGTCGCTGACCTTCTTGCCTCCAAGGACGTCGACGTTGTAAAAGTTTGAGAGAAAAACTGAGAGGAATGCTGGACGATCTGCGGCAAGGGCCGTCTTAATTCCATCGAAAACGCTGCCGTCTACGCCTTCCTGGTTGTCTGGCGTTTTCAGAAGGAATGGCGGGACCGCAGACATGAAAACCGCCTTGCTTACCCGCTTCGTTCCGTACGTGCCAAGATAGCGAGCCACCTCACCGCCTCCCATCGAGAAACCCACCAATGCAGCATCGCGAATATTGAGCTTCGTCATGACCTTATCCAGATCTGCAGCGAAGGTGTTGTAGTCATAGCCCAACACTGGCTTGCTGGAGTTTCCGAATCCTCGACGGTCGTAAGCAATAACCCGGTATCCGGCATTCAGCAGGATCGGGACCTGTCTCTCCCAGGAGCTGCTGCTCAACGGCCAGCCATGTATCAGCACGACAGGCTTGCCCGTACCGTGGTCCTCGTAGTAGAGATCGATATTGGTCGAATTCTCTTTACCGACATTAATATAAGTCATAGGTTGTCTCCTTTCTTCGTAACTCTTCACGATGAAGTCGCGTCACGATATTTTGCCTGCGAGCTCGCCGATATCTTCAATTGAGGCTTCAACACCTTGTCACTAGCCCTTCGTAAAAACGGTGATAAGGGTAACTTCTGCGCAGGGCCATCCACACCGTGGATTAGCAATATGATTTTCGTTACTCGACCCATCATACAAAAAAACTATTCAATAATTTCAATAAAGCGCATTTTATCTGAATGTCAATTCGATGAAAGTATTAAAATCTCGATCTAGCTCGATTTGCAATACTATCATATCAGGGGAACTAGCCAGGCTTCGATAAAAGAGACCTGTATACCAAAGACAGTGCATTCACGCTAGGGGTGGTTACGATGAGATGGATTAGTATATCGGAATGGTCAGTAGGTCAAAAATAGGGATATAAAATGATAAGATCATCATGCGTGGCATTTGCCCACACCTTGGCAGCACAAACGTTATGTGTTATAAAGGATGGTAAATTTTAAAAGAACATTTAACGGTCCACCGGAATCAGCGAATAATTATTTGCATGGATATGCGCTAGGAGCCCCTCCCGAGAAACCCACCGCACTTTTGCTGTGGGAGTGCGTCAAAATACATTTGCCAATATCTCAGGCACTATCATCCACTCCAGGGACCATCGCCCCTCGTCGGACCGCATGAGACAAACAATTCCACCCATCTTGAAATCGATAAGTGGCGTCTCTCTTTCGATGCACAAGAGATGTCCTGCCAGCCTCGCCATGAAGGGTAAATGGCCAACCAGCATGATGTCTGCGTTCATTCCCGCTATGCGGTTAGCCCAGATTCCGGGATCGTCCATGGGAGCTAGATTTCCAGCCTCGGAAACCCCCTGAGCAGGTGTCAGATGCTCGGCAAAAATCCGGGCAGTTTCTATGGCACGGGTCTTGTTGCTGTGAAATACGTGGCTCAGTGAAAGTATCTTGTTTTGTAAAAGTTGAGCCACCTTTTTCACATCTTTTGCTCCCTTTTCCGTTAGCCCTCGCGCCGGATCTTCGTCCTCTCTCTTTGCTTCACCGTGCTGAACAAGATAGAGAAGCATGGATAGCACCTCGTTTGTGGCGCATCACCTTTTAGTGTGCAGAGATATCGTAACTCGAATTGCCAAAATCAAAATATAGTATAATTATATCGCACGTTGAAGCGGTTCTAATCATGAAGTGGCCGAAGACTATAACCATACAAGAAGCGCGCACTGAGCAGGACAAACTGAAGATGCAAGTGCTTCTTTCTCCCTTAAAGCATGTTCCGCGACTCGTCGCAGGCGTGGACGCAGCTTTTTCTTACGACCGCGTATTCGCCGTGGCTTGCATCTTCAGTTTTCCCGAGCTTACGTTCGTTGAGCGCCGATCGGCAGTACGGAAACACCGCTTCCCTTATGTACCCGGCTTCCTTGCATTTCGTGAAGGGCCTGCCATCATTGCGGCCCTCAAAATGTTACTGCACATACCCGATCTCATTCTCGTCGATGGGCAAGGCATCGCTCATCCGCGACAGTTCGGCATAGCTTCCTTCATTGGCGTGCGGCTCGACATACCTACGATAGGCTGCGCTAAATCCAGACTAATCGGCGACTACAAAGAGCCAGAAAATAAAAAAGGAAGCTGGTCACCACTCGGTCTTGGGGGTGATATCGTCGGCGCAGTCTTACGAACGAAGGACAATGTGCGGCCGCTTTTTATATCCCCTGGCCACAGGACCGATGTGCAGTCTGCTGTCCGTCTCGCCCTTTCCTGCCTCGGCAATTACCGCATCCCAGAGCCGATTCGCTGCGCTGATATATATTCAAAGATCTTAAAAAAGGGATATACTTGCAACATTCTATGAATTTCATCGTTTAAAATATTATTTGCCCCTTTTGACAGATGAAAATTGATAATAAATTGATTTTTTAGAAAAAATCGGTTATTTTTTCTATCCTAAAAATACCCCTACAGGGGTATTGCGTTGGCCCAATCAAAAGAATATATATATATAAGGATGGGGTGGATTTTGATTCTTAACAAATATTTAAACTTAATGAGAATGCATAACATGTCGGGAAATAATGATGAAAGCTTGCGAGTGCGGAGTTATCAATAAGGCTTTATTTTTTTGTTGACACAACAATTATGTGGTATATTCTAGTAATTCTCGCCCGGAGCATGCAGGAAACAGGTAGATGTTGTTCTGAAAGAACAACTTTTCAAATTAAATACAGATGTGTCCAATTTCACAAAAGAGGTTTGCTCAATATGAATATACAATCACAGAATGAGGCAGCAAATTTTCCCCAGAAAAATTATCGGGAAATCTCATCCTGGCTCATGGGGATGCGCAAGAGAGACGAAAAGAAAGAGCATCTAGAGACAACACAGCAGCTCATTCTTGTCATCGACAATAAACCGATGCGACAATTTTATACAAGTATCTTTCTGCAAAGACTTAAATATCACGTTATCATGACCAAAACTGCAGAAGATGCTCTGACCTTCCTGAGCATATCCATTCCATGGACCATCATAGCCAATGTTGACCTCCCGGAGATGAGCGGCGTAGACCTTCTGAAAAAAGTAAAAAAAGATCGACGTACACAAAACATCCCCTTCATCATTTACACTTCGAACAATGACCCCAACGTCAAACAACGCTGCGAGGAGGCCGGATGCGCTGCGTACCTTGCCCATGCAGCTCCTTTGGATGAGTTGTATGTAGCAATCCAGGAGGCAACAGAGAAGAAGCCCCGACACTTTGTCCGGCTCACAACGTATCTCGATGTCGTCATCGGAGAAAGCCTGCCTAACGAAAATAACGGCAGGCGCGACTATATAACCGCACTATCAGAAAAGGGAATGTTCGTGAATACAGACAGGCCACTCGCCTTGGGAAGTGTTCATACATTCACTTTTTTTCTTCCCACCTCAACGGGCTGGCTCTTCATGATAGAGGGAGAGGTCATCTATAGTCATGCAAATAGTGATATTAAAAAACTGCCAGGGATAGGAGTCAAATTTTTGAAGATCGAGACATCAGCGCGGGAGTTGATCCGGGAGTTTATTAAAGAAACACTGTTGGAAGGGATAGCTAAGGAATAATGCCAGGAATAGCTCATGCTGACGCTGACCACTCCCCATGTCTAAAGCCAGGGGGTTCTAGCGGCTATACCGACAGGCTCTCCGGCAACAATACGAACGTTGTCGGCCTCGACTGTCGTTGATCCGCCTTTAACGGACGAGCAGCTCTGTCTCCGGTTCGTGGTGTTCTCGTGCTTGATACCGAAGCTGGTTGGATGAATTCGACCCTTTGCCGCTTCATGCTGCACCCCCAACACCGCCCGTTCCAGGAGCAGGTTTGCACCCGGCCAGGCTTTGGCAGCCTGACGCGTGTCGAGGACATCGTTAGAAACATGCTTTGCAAGGAATGCGGAATAGAGATCACGCTGGGTGCTTACCCCGCAGTTGCAGGCATGCCATCTTTGGGACAATGATTTTTTGGCTACTGTTCCGCAATGGCATGTCTGGGAAAGCTTTGTGCTCCGGGTAGAAAACTCGGTTACTTTACCGCCAGCGTTTTCGGCTTTGTGGTGAAGCATCGACATAAACATCCCCGGAGCTCGTCGCGAAATACTTTTACCATAGAGTTTCTGAAATGCTTTGTACGACAGTTTCTCGGTTTTGATGTCGGTACCGAGAGTGAGGACTTTGTTCACGAGCTTGTCATGAGACCGTTTTCTGGTTTCAGCAAGGATTCTTTGAAGTTCAGCGAGCTTAGCTTTAAGAACACGGTATTGAGCAGAAAAGACCCACTGCTTTTTACCCGTTTTGATGGTTTTGTCTCCGTTGTAGTTGCCCGGGTTGGTAGCACGAAGGCTTCTGGCCATTGTGCGCTGGACGGTCTTGATACGTTTAAACGGTATCTCGACTTCAGGGCAAAATTCGAGTAGTAACGCATCGGTATCACCAACGATGGCAACTGTCGACGGGCCAATGTCAAGGCCAACGGTTTCGGTGCCAATCTGGTTCTCACGCTTTATCTTGGCCGTGCCTTTAAGCACAAGTTGGGCAAACCAGCGGGGATTGCCGCGGATAGTTTTCTTGACCAGACGAACGTACTTGACATCATGGCTAAGTGCATGAGCCTGAACGCCAAACTTGTCTTTTTTATCGAAGACACAGTTGAGACGAAGGCCAGTCCACTCCATATGGTCATCGCACCACCGAATACCAGATTTGTTGTTTTTACCTTCAAGGGACGACATCCAGCCATGGCGCTTGAAACGTGGTTTGCCATGCTTCCCAAACTCGTAGTCAGCGACGGCGCTATATGCTCGAGATGCTATCTTCTGGGCGGTCAGGCTGTCAATATGCTCACTGATCCAGCAGGAATTGCGGAGGATACCGACGTAGTTATGAAGGTGGTATTCAGTATATTCAGCCTGGGTTCTGGCTGTCTTAAACATCTTGGTGCGAAGCTTGCTTTTCTTCTTCGTGATCGCCACGAGCCATTTTTCTGATCGCCGCATGGCAGTAAGACGCTTCATCGCTTCACCAAGGCAGGCATTGTACAGATAACGGCCAGCTTCGAGCCGGGCATCGAGCATTCGATTGTCCTTTGGAGTCACTACGAGTTGAAACTCGTGGATAAATGTTGGAGTTTTAAGTTTATCAGGCATTGATTGCTCAACTATACCATATAGATATACATTTGTCTAGCAATTGCTGAAAAACAAAGTTCCCGCATTCATCCCCATGGTTAAAACCAGGGGCTTTCTGCGGATAGTTTGGTAACAATTGTCGCCAAGGCCAATCATTTTCAACTAGAAGGGACAGTTGTCATCGATCATAATGCGTAAAGCTATTTGAATGGTGGGACAAAAAAATATTAGTGGCATACCGAACTTCCGCGAATTCATGAAATGTTGCATGGATGTGACGAGAGACTGTGTCACGGTGGGGAAAATGCAGGAGATGTGCGCCGGATAATTGCGGAGACAATATGGGCGATAAACCGCAGGGGACTAATGTCCAGAAAGTCGCAAGCTATCAAAATGCGGTTAATATCAGTACCAGCAACACAATCACGTACGGTGCGGCGTTGGACTAATCATTATGCAGATTGATTTTCTGGTATGTTCCTGTGAAAAACTCCTCCTCATGCCCTCTCAAGAATGATCGGCAGCTGCACGTTTTCTTCGAGCGCCTTCACCACCGCTTCCTTCAGGCCTTCGGGGCCTAAATCTTCCTTGCCGGTCATCTTTTCAATATCGATCCTGACTATACCTGTAACAGTTTTTTTATCTTCCGGGAATTCACCGTAGCCCCCCTCGGGCTGGTACTTTTCCATGAGCAGACGTAGCGCCGCGTGCCGCTCCGTTGGATCATCTACGATGTGCGCCCTTCCCTTTACGATCACGCTTCGGTACAGATATTCGGCTTTGCAGGGAATCCCCCTGCTCTTCACAAGCGCTATAGGCAGGTCAACCTCGAAGCAGATACGGTTGTCACGTTTGATATCGTCTATTTTCTCCCCTTCCCGGGCACTGTGAAAATAGATTTTGCCGTCATGAAAGGAGAAGTTGAGCGGTTTCACCAGGGGATAACCATCCTTGCCGATGGTCCCGAGCCTGCCGACATGACACGTCTGCAGAAGGCCGATGATGATGGCCCTGTCTTGTATCTCTTTCTTTGCCTGGCGCATGTGGGGTTCCTCCTCAACATTCGACAAAAAAGGCCACACTGAAACAGGTGGCCTTCCTCTTTTGCTCCAACAATACACCAGGCGTGGTCCTCTGGTCAAGCCATCAGGATTACTCTACCAAATCAGCCTCCACTTCGAGAAAAATTTGCACTTCCTTTCCTGCTACCAATCCGCCGCCCTCCATAGGCTCGCTTCCCCACATGATCCCGAAATCCTCGCGGTTCACCGTAGTTGTAGCGGAAAAACCGACCGTAGTCTCGTCGCCGTAGGGATTCTTTCGTGGCCCCGCATATTCTCCCTCGAATGTTACCTGCCTCGTTGTTCCATGCATCGTCAGAGTGCCGATTATGCGGCAGCGGCTACGGTCGAGAAAATCAACGGAATTGCTCGTGAACCTGATGGTCGGGTACTTCCCCTTGTCGAAAAAATCACCGGTGAGCAGATGCTCGTCTCGTTTCTTTATTCCAGTATTGACGCTTGCAACATCAATCTCAACATCCACAGACGCGCGGGACTTGTCAGCGGGATCAAAATGGATCGTCCCCTTCATACTGGTGAACTGGCCGCGCACATACGCGAGTGCCATGTGCCTGATCGCAAATGCAGCACAGGAGTGATCCTGATCGATCATCCAGTTAGCCATATGCTGCCCTCCTGAATTTCTACTTTATAATAATTATACCCTTTTTTCACCCGTTGCCACCGCTTAAACCCGTATTTGATTAATGCGTGTAAACTGCTCTTCTCTCTTGCAAAAACAGCAGGCAGAGATTTATAATACGGCGTCCATTTCGGGCATAGGGAGGACCAGTGGAAAATAAAGGGGCAATTGCGCTCATTTCAGGCGGGTTAGACAGCATACTGGCGGCGAAATTAGTCATGGAGCAGGGCTTCGATGTCATCGGGCTCTATTGTACTTCGGCTTTTTCCAAGAGTTACGGGAATGAGGGACAAACCCATGCCGCCCGTGTGTCGAAAGCCGTCGGGATCGACCTCCGCGTTCTGGATATGGGCCGGGATTATATCGATCTGGTCCGCAAGCCATCCCACGGCTACGGCAAGCACGTCAACCCCTGCATAGATTGCAAAATATACATGCTGAAGAAGGCCAAAAACCTTATGAAGGAACTGAATGCCTCCTTCGTGATTACCGGCGAGGTCCTGGGTCAACGGCCAATGTCGCAGCGTCGCGACGCGTTGGACGTGATCGAACGCGACGCCGACATGCGCGGCATGATACTCCGGCCTCTTTCGGCCACGCTTTTGCAGCCCACAAAAGCGGAGCTGCAAGGACTGGTCCAGCGGGATAAGCTCCTGGGCATCAGCGGCAGATCGCGAGCGGTCCAACTCCAGCTCGCGGAACGATTCGGCATTCGGGGATACTCCACACCGGCCGGCGGGTGCCTCCTTACAGACAAGAACTTTGCGGAAAAGCTGCGCGACCTGTTCGAGGATAGTCAGGCGGTTACACTCGATGATGTCCGGCTGCTCACCATAGGCCGCCACTACCGTATGGATTCAGGCATAAAAATCGTCCTGGGCCGCGATAACGAAGAGAACACCATGCTCCTGTCGATGGCACCCAACGGCTATCGGCTCTTTGTTCCCCATGGTTTCCCCGGTCCCGTAGCCCTGTTGACCGGATACCCCACGCAAGCCATCAAGCAGACCATCGGGCGCCTCATTATAACCTACAGTAAACATGTTCCCGGCCGCTCTTATCGCATTCAGTACGACAAAGAAGTCTTTGACCCGGGCGAGCCACTGCCGATCCATGACACTCACCTGAGACAAGTTGGGGCTGATGGATAAGTCGGGCAATTACGACGCCGGAATCCTCCTATCATATCGCGCCACGCCCCGGAGATTGTCTCATCCTTCCTTTTTCTCAAATTCATGATAGAATAAAACATGTTTTTTCATCGTGCTCGCCTGGGAGGGAATTATGCCCATTTTATTCATGCAGGCCGTCAAGGATTACCTCGAAGCCCTTTACGTAAAACAGGTCCGTCTTATATCCATGACGGTCCACGGTGCGCAGGAAGAAGGAGACGACCTCAAGGGATTCGGTTACGGTTCTCCGCTATTTCTTGAATACGAGATAGACGGAGAGCGAAAAAAGGCAGTGCTTGAAACCATGGCGCCGTCCACGTTCGGGCATGAACATTATTCAGACCGGGCCCAGACCATCCTCTGGGAACACCGGGCCTTCAACAATCTTCCCCGCCATGTTCGATCGCTCGACAGTGGCGCGTTCCTTGATTCGGGCGCGATGATCTCAACGGGCAGGACCGAAGAATTTTTCCTGCTAACTGAATTTGTGGATGGCGTCGGATATTTTAAGGACCTTGAGAGAATCAGGGACAAGGGATCAGCGACCTTGACCGACACAGACAGGGTTCGGACACTCGCGGACTATCTCATCGAGGTCCATGCGCAAAAGCGCGATGAGCCTGCCCTCTACACCCGCCGCATCCGCGAACTCCTGGGCCATGGGGAATGCATCATGGGACTGATCGATAACTATCCAAAAAAGGTAGAGGGCATCGACGACACGTATCTGCGGAGGACGGAGATAAGCTGTGTAGCATGGCGCTGGCGCATCAGGGACCGTTCCCATCGCCTCTGCCGCGTCCATGGAGATTTCCACCCCTGGAACATCCTGTTTCGAGAGGCCACAGACTTCACGGTCCTTGACCGATCGCGCGGGGAGTGGGGGGAGCCTGCAGATGATACCGCCACTATGAGTATTAACTACCTGTTTTTCTCTCTCCAGCGCTCCAATAAACTGGAGGGCGACTTCGAAAAAATGTTCCGACTCTTCTGGGATCACTACTTGGCCAGGACCGCGGACAGCGAAATGCTCGAAGTAATAGCGCCCTTCCTCGCCTGGCGCGGATTGGTCATCGCCAGCCCAGTCTGGTACCCCCATCTTTCATCGGTGGTAAGAAAATCCATTTTTAATTTTATTGAAAACGTTCTTGCTGCTGAACGATTTCATCCCGAAGACGTGAACAGGTACCTCCGATGAGCAGACAAAACGGCTTCGCAATCTGGATAACGGGTATGCCTGCCTCAGGCAAGAGCTCTGTCACCCGGGAGCTGGTAGGTATGATGGCGGGCCATCATCTGCCGTTTGTCGTGCTGGAGTCCGATGCCATGCGTACGATTCTGACCCCCCATGCAACATATGAAGACTCGGAGCGAGACTGGTTCTATCAGGCGCTGGCATCGATTGGATCGGTCATTACGCTAAACGGCGTCAACGTAATATTCGATGCCACGGCAAACAGAAGGATCTACCGAGAACGCGCCCGTGTGCTCATCCCCCGCTTCGTCGAAGTTTATATCCACTGCCCGCTGGATGTCTGCATCAAACGTGATCCCAAGGGCATTTATCGCAACGCCGCGGCGGGAAAGGCCTCAACCGTCCCTGGACTGCAGAGGGCTTATGAACCACCGGAAATGGCTGAGCTTATCCTGGACTGCAGGAATTCTGCCGAAGCTAATGCAGGCACAATTATAGATGCACTAAAACAGCTCAGGTACATATAAGCAGTTTTTTTTCCCCTATTTGCGAAACTCATTTGACTGGCTCTCCCCCCTCCGCTACAATGCCCCATGGGAAAAAAAGTTACCTATGAGCGCTGGATAAATCTTTTCCTTCCCGACGGTTGGACAGAACGTGAGGAAATGGGTTATGTTTTGCTCGAAAAAGAAGGCTGGCCCGGGATGGTACAACTCTCGTTCATGGAGCGGGAAGACACAAACTTACCTCTCGAGGAAGCGGCCAAGACGCTGCTCGAAGACACTCTAGAAGAGCGGGACATTCCCTTCCCTCGGGAAGCAGTGCAGGTGGAAAACCATGGAAACATGGGCAGCGCCACCCTTGACTATACGTTTAATGAAAAGAATGAACGTACGCACTGGCGTATATGGTTCCTCGTTGACAAAACCCATGCGCTTATGGCCGCTTATATCAGCAGCCCCGATCATGACATGCCCTACCTTAATGAGGTTACGTGCATCATCGACGACATCGAATTCATACCGCAGACCGACGATTGAGAGACAAGCGATGAATCCGCAAAAAGCTGTCTGCGGATATGCCTGACTTCCTTGATAAATCGTCATTCAAAAATACGGGTTTCCCCGACTCGAACTATGTACTTCCAGCAGCCTCCTTGTCTTTTCGTAAGAACTAAACAGCGGTTGACCGGGACCGAATCGGGCAAAAAAAAGGACCGCAACGAATTTCTTCGGCTTGCGGTCCTCCCAAAGTGCGAAATCCCTCCTCAGCCTTTCAACCGCGCATGATATATTGATCCGCTACTTCCGCGTCCAAATATCAACTCCAGGTTTAACCGCGCTTATCCGGGCTCTCGGTGCCGTTATAGAACAAAAAAAATCGTTTCACTCTGAGCGGCGCCCGGAATTGACACGATATATTCCCAACTTATTTTCTTTAGGGGGTTACGGCAGGACACTAGACATATTCCCTCAGCAGTTTGCTGCGGGCGGGATGGCGAAGTTTCTTCAATGCTTTTATCTCGATCTGCCGGATCCGTTCCCGGGTAAGATTGAAATATTTACCGACTTCTTCGAGTGTGTGTTCGCTACCCACACCGATGCCAAACCGCATTCTAATAATCTTTTCTTCCCGCTCCGTGAGGGACGAAAGCACTTGTTCGATGCGGTTGGACGCTTCGCTGTTCTCCAGCGTCTTGAAGGGAGACACCGACTTTTCGTCGATAATGACGTCCTTGAGCTCCTTCTCCTCCGAGAGGATCGGCGTTTCGAGGGACACGGGCTCCTGGATCGCACGGAGGATCTCATTCACTCTCACTACGGACAGGCCCATTAACTTGGATACTTCTTCTGGTGTAGGTTCTCTTCCTTTTTCACGCATGAACTTGGTATAAATACGACTGATGCGTGTGCTTTCTTCGATCAGATGCACGGGAAGCCGGATCGTGCGGGCCTGATCCAGGATGGCGCGCGTGATGCGCTGCCTGATCCACCACGTGGAATAGGTGCTGAACTTGGTGCCCTTGCCGGATTCGTACCGGTCTGCGGCCTTCATGAGCCCTATGTTGCCCTCCTGGATGAGATCGAGCAGGGTCAGCCCGCGGTTCACATATTTTTTCGCAATCGAGACGACCAGCCTCAAGTTAGCTTTGATCAATTCGTCCTTGGAATATTTTACTCTCACGTCTTCCTGCTCGATGCGCCTGACCATATCCCTCAAAGTCGGCTCATCAAGTCCGAGTTTTTCCAGTTCTGCCGTATTCCCGCGCTCAACCTGTTTTGCCAGGGCAGAAAGTTTTTTGAGCATCTTCTCGATTTCACGGAAGGAGAGGCTCATTTCATTGAGTGTATCAGTCGCGCGCTCCATGTCGCGTCGCGCAACCTGCCTCTTCAACCGGTTATAGAGGCGCATGAAATCGGCCTCGAAAATATCTTTCCACTCACCGGGAAAACGCAGAACATCCTGGGACTTTACAAACCCCTGCTTGATGTTCGCACCCAGAGCAAGTATCCTCGGAATCGCAAGCGGAGAGCTCAATGCAATGAACTTGAGCGCGGCCTTGCCCTCTTCGAGCATGCGCACGTATTGCTGTTCCTCTTCGATCTTGAGCATCGGAAACCGGCCTACGGACTTGAGGTAGGTATCGACAAGATCAGCTCCTCCCCCAACTTCCTCTGCGGCCTCTGCGATCTCAACTGGTGAAGGTTCTTCCTCTTCCTCTTCCTCGGCCAGTTCATCGGCAAGTTCGTCTAATACCTCTTCTGGTACCCCGCCTTCCGGGTATTCTTGCTTTTCTTCCGTTATTGCCACTTTCGTCATATCTCCGCTCTTTCTGTCTTTCCCATCCTCTGATTACAATTATATCAAAATTAAAACTCAAGTCAAACAGATTTTTTTTGTGATACAATATTTAATGGAACGCTCAAGTATGCCCTTTATCGCATGAAAATGTGCCATGATAACTCGACCCAATGCCGTACACGGCTATCGGCACCCTTCACGGCAATTCGAAATTCACCGTACTACAATACTTATCGGTTGATTTTATGAAAAATTTAGTTCAGGGCTCTTTCCAGCTGGACAATAATGAAACAGGGAGTCGCGTTCTGTGTTGTTTGTTTTCATCATGATTATTTTATGCTATAGTATCCGTCATGGAAAGCATGTACGTTCTGTTTCCTCTGTCAGGTGTGAAGACCTGGGTTTTCCTCCCACCGCTCGTAGCGCTCGTGATATCGACGTTTACGTCCATGGGCGGTGTATCTGGCGCCTTCCTTCTGCTGCCGTACCAGATGAGCGTCCTCGGCTTTACCAACCCTGCAGTGAGCTCCACGAATTTTGTCTACAACATTGTAGCGATCCCGAGCGGCGTTTACCAATACTTCAAGGAAGGACGCATGGCGTGGCCGCTGGCGTGGGTGATCATAGCCGGGACACTGCCCGGCGTCTTCATCGGCTTCTACCTCCGGGTCCTTTATCTCCCCGATCCACGCACATTCAAGCTCTTTGTCGGCATCGTGCTCCTGTACATTGGCGGCAGGCTCTTATATGAAATGACCGGAAAAGCACAGGCGGGTAAAGCGAAGTTACGAGAGTTAGACTGCAAGTTTTCGGAACGGGCAAAGCTTATCAGGGAGCAGCGGCATTCCCAAGCAGCTGCCGGACTCCCTGCCGACGCGGTGGTCAAAACGATTACCTTTAATCTGAATACCATTGAATACGAATTCTGGGGTGAACGATTCCGGTTCAGCGTACCAGCCATGTTCCTGCTTGCGTTTATTGTAGGGATTATCGGCGGGACCTATGGCATCGGCGGAGGCGCGATCATTGCACCGTTCTGTGTCGCGGTATTCAATCTGCCCGTTTATACAGTAGCCGGCGCAGCTCTGCTGGGAACGTTCCTCACTTCGATCGCCGGAGTTATTCTCTACAGTCTCCTGCCCGGCCCGGGCGGCGTTGCCGTATCGCCAGATTGGCTGCTTGGATCATTGTTCGGTGCTGGCGGCTTTGCCGGCATGTATATCGGCGCCCGGCTCCAGAAGTACGTGCCCCAGATATTCATCAAGCTCATGCTAGGAGCCATGATCACTTCCCTTGCGTTCAAGTATATTCTTGAATACTTTATCAGGTAAGACCGTCTGACAATATGCTGGCACGAGCACAATTCGCAGGAATACAGCGCTGCCCCATTGGAACTACTTAAACCCCCTGCTGCCCGGCTTGATTGGAGCGCTCCCTGATTTGCACAACGGACAGGCCTCCGGTGAATAGGCCGGCACGTTCAGCGTCGCGAGAGATTTATAGGGAACGCCGAGGTCGGCTTTTCCGCCTGAACGATCCACGAGAGACGCGGCAGCGATGACAACTCCGCCTGCCCGCTTCACGACTTCGATGGTCTCCCGGGTGGACTTGCCGGTTGTGATGACGTCCTCCACGACAAGCACGCGCTCACCCGCTTTGATCGTAAACCCGCGCCGCAGCGTCAATTCCCCGTTCACGCGCTCGGCAAAGATCGCCCGGACGCCAAGCGCCCGTGCCGTTTCGTGGGAAACAAATACTCCTCCGAGTGCCGGAGCGATGACAACCTCAATATGGGAGCTCTTGAACTGCTCCGCAAGAGCTGTGCATAGTCTGGTTGCGATATCCGGTTGTTGAAGTACCAGCGCAGACTGAAGATATTGTTCGCTGTGCAGACCCGATGAAAGCAGAAAATGCCCGGTGAGCAATGCACCCGTTTTCTTGTAGATGTCCAAGACCTGGTCTGAAGTCATGATTGCAGTAACTCCTTATATGTCGCGAACGCGGATGCACGGGAATGAATCGAAATTTACGTTCGTGATCCTTTATTGTATTCTTGTCGCCACCACGTAATGAGAATGTTCAGCCTTTCTCTGATAATCAATAATTATTTATCTCTTCCAATATATTTTTCACCGCCGTCTGCCGGTCTGCAGCATTGAGCACCGGCCTGCCGACGACGATGTAGTCCGCGCCCGCAGCGACGGCCTCTCCAGGAGTCATGATTCTCTTCTGATCGTCCTTGTTGGCCCAGTCAGGCCGCACGCCGGGCGTGAGTATGACGAACTGTCCGCGGACTGTCCTGCGCAGCATTTTTATTTCCTGGGGCGACGCAATCACTCCGTGCATGCCCGCGCGCTGCGCAAGTCTCGCGAGGTGCGCCACCTCCCGCTGGAGCGACCGCGTTATTTTCAGTTCCTTCCGCAGGTTTTTTTCATCCATGCTCGTTAGAATTGTGACAGCCAGAACGATCGGCGATGGTAGCCCGTGCATGACCGCCGCTTCTTTCGCCGATTCAGCGGAGGCCTTCATCATGTCCAGTCCGCCGAGAGCGTGGACGTTAAATACGCTTACCCCGAGTTTGACTGCCTCTGTCGATGCTTTTGCAACTGTGTTCGGGATATCATGATATTTGAGGTCGAGAAAAACGCGGCCGCCCTTGCCGATGATTTTTCGGACGATATCCGGCCCATAGGCAGTAAAGAGCTGGTGACCGACCTTGAACATCCCCACCGAATCCTTGAGTTCAGAAACAATTCCCAGGGCCTCCTGCTCATTATCAACGTCAAGGGCAAGGACAAGCCGATCTGAAGCAGTCAAAGTCGCATTCCGCATGTGTGGTGTCAATAGATCCTGAGCAGGCTTAGGAGCCTGTCTTTCAATATCTCTGCGAGTATATGAAGGTTCGGCACTGTCAAAAACTCATTTGCATTGTTCGAAAAAAGCATCCAAGCCTCGGCGGGGAAGTCCTGTGTTTCTTGTGAAAGCTCAACATGGATAAATACCTTGGGGAGGGCGCGAACGGTAAAAGCGAGGTCGCTGCCGATCAGGCTGGGGACTGATTTAGCGTCCAGCATGGGCAGGATATTGTTCGAAGAGAGGATTTCCGTCGTAAAAGCAGAGATCGGTTCTTCCACTTTTTTCCGAAATCCCGGGATCACAGCGTCCCCGAAATGGGTCAGGGTCCGCCATGGCATCATAGTAATAGCCGTCCCCTTTGAGAGCAGGTAGTCCAGGATCACGGTCCCATGAGTAGCCGGAGCCTTCTGACCACGTATAAAAATGCCGTCGTGGCTGATTTCGTACTCCTGTCCGAGCATCCCGAGGAGGAGTGCATCCCGCTCTTCGTTATACAGGGCGCACACTCGTTCAGCCATTTCGGGGAATGAACTTTGCTTCAGGGATTTCACCAGCAATCTCCGGATTTCCTGCGAGGTCGGAAGAAATTATACCTGATACTGAATGAAAGGACAACTGAAAAAGTTGACATCCACGTGGTTTGACAGGGGTGGCGTTATTCTGAAGAGGATCCTTTGCACTTTTTCAGGCATCGTTCTTGATCCTCTCAATAATCTCTGAAATCAGCTCTTGAAAATTTATCTGCAACTGGATGATATCGGTCGGCAGTCGCTCCTCGAATTTATATTCGCCGTCATTCCAGAGAAAAATGCTGTAGATGATGTCTTTTACCTGCCTTTTCAGGCCGCCGAACATGTCTTTGGGAGCAACAAAGCCGTTTTCCACCAGGACAGCTCCCAATTTTTTTAAACCAGCGCTCTTTTCATATAGTTTGAGGGCATAGTCCATGTTTTCCTTCGTCAACCTGCCCGTTTTGACCAGAATTTCGCTGAGACGATCTTGGACATCCGTTGACGTAGCAAAGACTATCTGGCCGCCCCTGAGACAAATGCACTTCGTTACATTGCCTCTATTCACGGTCAACGTGCCGGTGGCCTTTCTCTGGCGCAAGTCTTCGAGGATGTCTGGAAGAGGCTTCTCCTGAATGTTCCCTGATAATAAATTAGCCATGGAAATCTTACCAATCACGCACATGGAAATTGACTGACCAATGCGGTAAGGGGGAAGGAGCAGGGCCATTGGCCCATCAACAGTGCGAGTAATATTAGTACTCGAATTTGATCCCTACCCCGCCCGTAATCTGGTCGCCTGCCTTCACCTCGACAAGTACCATAAATTTCTGGGTCAATTTCCATTCGAGGCCGGCGAAAACATTCACATAGGAATCGTTACTATCGTTTGCGAGTGATCCGAACTGGGCCGACATCGCCAGTCCGCCATAAGGGACGAGCTTGTACCCGCGGTCCGTCAGGGCGATGCTCCTGCTGGCAATCGTCGCAAATGTCACTTCGCTGGCATTCTTGCCGCTTATGATAATGTTATTCCAGCCCAAGTCCACAGCGAGATCAACAGGGACGCCCTCTGCCGCCTTTATAAGCTGATATTTGAGATCAGCCCCCGCAAGGAAGCCGAGGTTTTGTCCGTTATCAAGCCTTGCCTGCACGGCTCCGGCCCGGACGCCCAGCTCCAGCAAGGCACCCATTCCGTAACGCACTTCGGGAAAGTAGCTTGTGAAATGATCGCCCAATGTATAATCGATCCCTGTCTGCGTCATGCCGGGATCGAGGCTCTCTGCGGTCGTGAATTCATTTTCTGAAAAATGCGTGAATGCAGATGCTCTGCCGGCTGACAGCATCAGCACGACGCTGACCGCCACGAAAATGAAGAATGTTTTTTTCATTTCATTTGCCTCCTCGTTGCATTGCCCTTCAAACGACGGTTCGAACTATATCATCTTACCCGAAGATTGACAAGAAAAAAAGGAAAGGGCACAGAGGAGTTGCTAAGGGGAGTAAATCAGAAACGTACACGAGCACGCTGGCAGGAAATTACGAATGTAATATTAACTTACCTTTCGTACGAAACTTGCTAATCATCCTTGTTCAGTTCAATATTCCAGTAGAGGTAGTCCCTCCAGCTGAGGGGAGCGTTTTTTATGCCGATCGTCATGGTGACGACTGGCATCCAACGGGGCTTTGCAGGCGTCCGGATCAGCCGCATCTTGGCTTCCCGCGGCGTCCTGCCTCCCTTCCTGTTGTTGCAGGCAAGACACGCGGTCACGATATTTTCCCACGTGGCTTGACCGCCCTGCACCTGGGGAAGAACATGGTCGAAAGTCAGGTCCTCGGCAGGCTGTTTCGCGCCGCAGTACTGGCAGGTGTATTTGTCCCGTTGATAGATGTTTGCGCGGGAGAAGCGGACTTCTTTGGTGCTGCGCTTCACCTTCACCAGTTTGAGCAGACGCAGGATAGAGGGGAGCTTAAACGTAATGGACACTCCCCGGATGTCACGATCGTAGAAATCGATGACTTCCACCTTGCCCTGGGTCAGCAATGTGATAGCCCTCTGCCACGATATGATCTTTAACGGTTCAAATGTTGCATTCAGGAGCAGCGTACGTTCCATCGTAACCCTCGTAATACGGCAAAGCGTGAGGCCTGAAAACCATTAAAATTCATGTTGTTGAGTTATAAAAATACATAAAATGTTTGCGTTTGTCAATACTTTTGAAAAACCGTATAATAAAAATATGGACGCAACGGAAGAAGAAAGATCAATGCTGGCCGCTTCGGTAGACGAAGAGGGGCTTGCCAGATTTGTGCATGATCCTTCCCCCCGGGTGATCAGGGCTCTTCTCGACAATATAAAACTGCGCGAAGAAGACGTTCTCATCATCGCAAACAGGAAAAACATGACTCCTGATGTGCTCGATGCGATTGCCAAGAGCAGAAGATGGTCAGAGATTTATTCCATTCGTCTCGCGCTTGCAAAAAATCCAAAAACGCCTCTCTCAGTCTCGCTTTCCATTGTCCGCTACCTGCGCCTCTTCGACATTGCGGAGATGACTCGCAGTCCTCACATTCCCCCCGTCTTCCGGCACAAGGTCGAGGCAATTGTCATCGAACGGATCCCAACCATGCCGCTTGGGTACAAGAAGTCTCTGGCTAAGATGGCAGTGGAAAACGTCCTCCTGAATCTGTTGCAAGATGCAGATGTCGAGGTGGTTGCGCTTTGCCTCAATAATCCTCGCCTGCAGGAAAATCATCTCTTCAAGATCATCAACCGCAGGGACACGCACTCGGAAACCATACGCCTGATCGCCGTGCACCGGGTCTGGTCGAGCAGATCGCTGGTCCGGTATTCACTGGTCAGAAACGAACATACGCCGCTGACGCTTTCCGAACGTTTTCTCCAGATCATGAAAATGCAGGAGCTGAGGGAACTCTACGTGGACCCGCTCCTTCCATCGAGTGTCAAGCCTCTCGTGTACCGGGAACTGTTTGGTCGCGGCGTGGAGCCGAAAGAGCAGCTTGACGAGCAGATATTCGAGATAGACGAAGATGACGACCGGGGTTTGGAAGATTTCTATACAACCGGTGATGAGCCGGATGAAAAAGGCGAGTGCGGGTAGCACTGCCGTTGCAGAATCAGGGCCGTATGATCGTTTGTTCTTCAGCGCGAAACGCCGAATCAACTACCGCTGGTGACGTTCATGGACCATTCCCCGGTTTTCATCTCAACAATTTAAGCGCCCATCCTTTTCCAATCGTAATAGCGCCTTGTGGACATAATTCCTGGCAGCAGAAGCAGCGTATGCAGTCGCGGTAGCGGATATCGAGCCGCTTTCCCCTGTCTTCGATCGCACCCTGGGGGCAGCGGCCTTGACAGATGCCGCACAGAATACACACATCGCGGTTGATTACTGGTCTGGTCGTGAACGCGTTCTTGAGAGAACTGCGTGCCCACTCCGGAAGCTGCCATTCGAGGTGCGTCTGAGGCGGCAGGCGGAAGTGCTCAACCACGACACTCTCCAAAGGATCTCCGAGAAGCGTAATATTGTCCAGGTCCGTTTCGCCGATGCCTTGTGACCGGGCTGCCTGCAACAGGGGAAGATTCTCTACCTTCACACCGAGCAAGTGGGCTGATACCGCGTCAACCGAAACGGCATCCCTGCCGGCGAGGAGCGCACCGATATGACGAGGATCGCCACTGCCGGGACCATTCCCTTCCATGCCGACTATGGCATCCATGATGGTAAGTCGCGGTTTGAGGAGCGCGTACTGTTCCAGGAGCATTTTCATGAAGAGCTCGTGATTCACACCAGTATTAAAGTGCCACTGGACCTTCCGTTTTCCGGGGATGCATCCGAACAGGTTTTTCACGGCGCCGGTAAGCGCTGTCATTCCGTGGGTCTTAAGCTTCGGGAGATTGATGAGCACATCAGCTTCGTACGCTATTCGTGACACCTCGAAATGCTGGAACCTCCCGTTGTTTTTTATCTGAACCGCTTCCGAAAGGTCCTCCAGCTGTGCACCTTCTTCATACACCACTTCGAGAATGCCGGCCTTCTCGGCGACCTTCTTCAGATCGCCTATGCCAGGGCTGTCGCCCACCAGCGCTCTACCGCCCCGCTCGTGAACAAGCCTGATGACAGTACGGACGATCTCGGGATGTGTCGTGACAGCAGCGTCCGGGGGCCTTGCCTTAAGGAGGTTCGGCTTTATAAGGACCCGATCCCCGGGTTTTACAAACTCCCCCATCCCGCCTAGAAGATCGACGGCATGCTTAACAGCAGACATCGTCTTCGCACGATCGTAATCTTCGCATCGGACGACAGAAACATCAGAGTGTTTCATGGTGATTTCAACGTTTGCATTCCGCATAGAGGTCATCCCGATGTCAGCGGACTAATCCGCAATTCGCATTTTTCCTGGATTTTTGGAGCGCCTCGAGCATGTCGGCGTGAACCCTTCCATTGGTTGCAAGGATCTCGTCGTCATGAATGCTGAACCGGGTCCCAGAAAAATCCGAGATTGTCCCACCCGCCTCACGCACAATCAGACTTCCGGCTGCCACATCCCAGGGTTTGAGCTTCAGTTCCCAAAAACCATCGAACCTGCCCGACGCAACTGAGCAGAGATCGAGCGCGGCTGAACCGTCTCGGCGGACCTCCTGCGATGCCATGAGAAGATCGTGAAAATAGTTCAGATTGTTCTTTTCGCTCACCCTGCGATCATAGGG
The DNA here is from genome assembly GCA_963845065.1 of Nitrospirota bacterium. Classification (GTDB taxonomy): domain Bacteria; phylum Nitrospirota; class UBA9217; order UBA9217; family UBA9217; genus JAJYKN01. The sequence continues at coordinate 441,162 of CAWJQQ010000008.1, read as the reverse complement.
GAAACCAGTGGCAAGCAGGCTTTTAATTAGCGTATCGACACTCGAGACCCGGATCTTGGTTCCATTGAGACGGGCCCCCTCCGCTTTCTGTGCAGAGAACAGCTCATCCCGCATGGGGTCATATACAACGCCGATGATGATCTCGCCTTCGTGCTCGAGCGCTATTGAAACCGAAAAACATGGATATCCATGGGCGTAGTTTGTCGTCCCGTCGAGAGGGTCGATGATCCATGTATACCCGGAGCCATTCCGTATCATCGTCCCTTCCTCGGCCATGATGCCGTGGCCAGGAAAGGAAGCAAGGAGCATTTCAACTACCGTACGCTCGGATTTCATGTCCATTTCTGTGACCAGGTTAATGTCGCCTTTATAGGCAATCTCCCTTTCGCCATGAATATTTTCGCGCAACATCGTTCCTGCAGCACGCGCTGCTTCTTCTGCAACGGTCAAAAAATGCTTCATGCTCATCCCCCATCCATCATATTCACCGGCTCCCTAACGTTGGATAGTACCATATTTCAAATAAAAATGCTCCTCCCTCGCACGTGCCTGAGCAAATCTCTTACCCCGACTTCATTGCACATCCTTCAACGCGCTATGCCAGAATCTTAATGCGAGAAACTTTCCAGCAAATCCTGCTGATGTCCATCAGCCGTCATCAATGAGATTACGCGCTTTACATGACCAGCCGTTGAATAGTGGTGTCTGGAAATACATTTTTTATGATATATTTATTTAACGGATGTTTTTTCTAAGTGCTGCAGAAATTGCATATTTAAAAATTGTAAGCGGCATTCAGGACAAATTGAGAACAGATTGCTGTTCTCCTTATACACTAATTAGTCATGATGAACAGACGACATACAGCACGGGGAGTTTTACTGCGGTTCTTGAGCTTGTTGCTCAGGGTTATGCGTGGATTTAGACGCAATCAAGGGTTGCTGTTATCCGGGGCTGTGGCTTACTATACCTTGCTATCAATTGTCCCGATGTCTATTCTCGCCCTCATCGGCCTGTCTCACTTCATAGGAGAGGACCAGTTATTTCAAACCTTATCAATGTACCTGGAAATGATAATACCTGGCTACGCAGCAACATTGACTGATCAGGTGCGGGTGTTTCTCGAGCATCGGAAAGTGGTCAGTATCATTGGTCTGCTGGTCATGCTTTTTTTCAGTTCCATAGCCTTTACCGTCCTGGAAAACGCCATGTCAGTGATTTTTTTTCACCGTGTCAGAATTCAACGCCGCCACTTTCTCATTTCCGCCATTATCCCTTACATCTATATCCTTGTTTTGGGTTTGGGAATATTGATGGTGTCATTCATTACGGGAGCAATAGATACCATCGAAAAACGGCAATTACTCTTGTTCGGATGGAGGTTGAGTCTTGAGGGCTTTTCAGGTTTCGCGCTGTATGCATTGGGGATCGTTGGCGAGATCCTTCTGCTCACGTCCATCTATCTGGTTATGCCAGTTGTTCGCATCACATTTCGGCGGGCATTGATTGGCGGGGTGGCCGCGACGATCTTATGGGAGATCACCCGCCGTATATTGGTCTGGTATTACTCGGTGATATCCATGGTTAATTTAATTTATGGCTCCTTCGCTACAGCAGTTGTAGCACTTCTCAGTACGGAGGCTGTTGCCTTAATCCTTTTGCTCGGCGCACAGGTCATAGCTGAACTTGAGCGCAAAACGGACGACAGCACAAGGGAGGATAGGCAAATATTTGAGACCTGACAATGACGAGTTTTATCCATTTTATAAAACAGCGATCGGGAATGGGCCGCCTTAATGGACCGGTACACCGAAGAAGGAAAACTATTTGGAAAGGAAGGTCATTTTATTTACCAAAGAGTGATATACTAACATTAAAGAGACAATGTAGTAAAAATTTTTGTGGGGCATGAGGAACCAAAGGGTGGAGAGGTGTTCATCATGCAAGTTGTTGCTCAATAGTGTAACAGTAAGAACGTTTCGCAGAGAGAGGTTACGGGTTGCTCTCATCGGGCTTAAGATTGGCATTATGATAGTAGAGGCGCTGACCACGGACAAAAGCGAAAAGAAGAAAGGAGTGATGTTTATGAAAGAGGAACTTACCAATAAAGTATACCACATCGCGGTGCCGTTCCTGGTGGGCGGTGTTGTGGGTGCAGGATTAACGCTCCTGCTGGCTCCAAAATCGGGGAAAGAAGTCAGGGAAGACATCAAACGGTTCACTCACGACTCGAAAGAGAGAGTTTCCCTGGCCATTGACAAAGGCAAGGAGTTGTATAAGGACTCTATAGATAGAGCTGCCTTGGCGATTGACAAAGGCAAAGAGATCTATAAGGATTCGATAGAGAGGGCTGCCCTGGCGATTGACAAAGGCAAAGATATCTATGAGGGTGGTCGAACGATAGTAGGAAAAGCAATGGATGCAGGCAAGACGGCGTTTGTAGAGGAGAAGGAAAAGTGGCAGCATACATAACGAGTCTGGCAGCAGAGTATAACTTTCACGGCAGGAGGTCAGCGCCTCTTTATTAATGAATCCTGTTATACTTTTTTATTTTTTTATGGTGTTTCAACTGGTTACAACGAACGTGGTGTTCTCCTAGTTTAATTGCCAGGTCAAACGATATCTGCGACATTCAGGCAGTTGATTTAGTAACTCTACCTGCAGCGATAAACCCTGTTTGTATCCTTCAAAGATAAAACTTTCTGTCGATTTTTAATGATAGGATTGATAACAATATAGACGCAGTACCGGGTGAGCCTTACCCAATTTGGTAAGGGGAATATGGTAAGCGCTTGATAATCCAGCATAACTAGCAAGGATTACGAGGAAATTAAAGTGCAAGATTGGGATCCTCAACAATACCTGCAATTTAAACAGGAAAGGACACAGCCTTCTATAGACCTTGTTGCACGTATTCACAGTGACGATCCTAAAACTATCATCGATATAGGATGCGGCCCGGGAAACAGTACTCAAATTCTGCATACCCGGTGGCCGAATGCTGTTATTATCGGACTTGATAATTCAGAAAAGATGATAGAAAGAGCTCGAAAAGATTATCCAAACCAACAATGGATAGTCGGGGACGCCTTAACGTTGGAAATTAATCAGACATATGATATAGTTTTTTCCAACGCGGCGATACATTGGATTCCAAACCATGATGTTTTGATACCTCGGTTGTTTCAGCTAGTAAAAAAAAGCGGGATACTGGCGATTCAAATACCTGCGAATCATGATTCTCCGTTATACAAGATAATAGCGAGAACATCTCAAAATAGGAAATGGAGCGCCCTCACCGTGGGATCTCAGCAGGTAATAACCTATCATAACGCTGAGTATTATTACAACACTCTCATTTCTTTAACACAGAAAATTGCCATATGGCAAACGACTTATTATCATATATTGAAATCTCATCAGGAGCTCATTGACTGGTATAGGAGCACTGCCATGAAGCCGGTTCTCGAAAGATTGCAAACTGACAAAAATAGAGTGGAATTCGAGGAAGAGGTGTTAAATGAAAGTAAAAAATATTATCCTCTTCAACACGACGGGAGAATCATATACCCGTTTAAAAGACTCTTTTTTACAGCACACAAATCTGAAAATGGCTAGTTTTGGAATCAGGGGCGATTGATAAATTTTGACTAACCAGTCGTACACCATGCACGTACCAACCGTTCAAAGTTACAAACTGTCTTATTTTATTGCATTGACCCTCAAATACTCCGAAAACTTATCCCGCTTGGTTTTACCAAATGCTCTCGCGTAATACTTTAGTATGGTTTCCGCAAAACTAGGGAGTATCTGAGCATTTTTTTGTTGTCGTACCGCAGCAATACTATAAAGTGCTAAAATTTATATAGCGATAATTAGCATAACCCATTGCCCTGAGAGGTACCGATACCAAGAAATGATCTCAACATGACAAATTAGTTTTCTGATTGACGAGAAACGTACGGTCGCAGACCTTGCTGGCTGCATTCTCGCATCAGCGAGGGAAGGCGTTTTTGATAGTCAGCGCTCTGCAAGAATTTCGTCCCCCAGGGGGTTTCTTGCAATGCATAGGTTAGCATTAAATTTGATGTTCCTCAGATAGAAATGGATTTTCTTCCGAATACGCCGGGGTGGGGACATGGATAAAAAGTTTTTTTTGGATACGGGCGGGAACATGCAAGAGATGACAGCTATCGATGACGATCCAAAACTTATCCCGTTTCCCGTTTATCTTGCCGTGAAGTACGGAGACAACATCTACGAAGAGTATCACGATTTCATATTGAACATTACCAAATCATGTGTATTCGTGAGAACAGAATCTCCTCTCCCTGAAGGTACTTCTTTGATCATGCACTTTTATATCCCCCCCGAATATAAATTGTTGTCAGAAATTAAGGGTAGGGTCCAGGTAATAACTCAGAAGAATGCAGATTATCCTAAAGGGATGCTGATTAAATTTGGGTTTTTTTCCCGTAACGAGCTCAAGAATCTTGAATACTATGTCGAAGGGAAAAAACATTTAATAGATAAAGTCATTTAGCTACGGCGTTTTCCCCTATGTGGGTCCATAGTTAATCGTGAGAAAAGCAATCAGTCACAAAAATAGAGAACTTATTGCAGAAAGGATTGATTAATGCCCTACCCTTGGCTCAATATTGGTCACTCACAGTCATGCAATACCGAATATGAATGTTAAATTGATTATGTTATCGTAACTTTTTCTAGTTCCATAACAAAAGATTCAGACCATGCGATGCCTAACAATGATGTTACGAGAATAAGCTGCAAGATTTTCTCCATTTCCACTCCCAGATAATCGGCGAGACGCTTGACGGTCCGCGGTTTCATCGACATGCCCCTCAGTGTCCTCGATACGGTTACTTTATGTATCCCCAAGTTATCCGCAATTTCGGTGTAGCTCAGCCCCTTCTCCAGACGCTTTTTTTCTAGAATCTCAAGCTTGTACATGTCCTTCCTCCACAGTCAGACTTTGGATGTAAATGATTAAATTTATTTTTAAATATAGCACAAATTATTGCACTCATGGAACATTATAATATTAATATTTACCGCAACTTTTTATTGACACTAACGTAAAAAAAAGGTATATCTCCTCATGACCCTAGCAGATAAATTAAAAAAATTACGCATCCAGCATAAGATGTCGATGAGCGAAGTAGCGCGCCTTTCTGGGATTGCTTCCGACCACCGCGGCAAAATCACCCAAGGTTATATTTCTCGCCTCGAATCAGGGAAGGAAACCAATCCGAGCCTGATGAAGCTCCTCACGCTGTGCAGTATCTACAAAGTCGAGCCGAACGAACTTTTCTTGAACAACCTCAGGAAAAAGTCGAGAAAACGCTGACCGGCGCGAACCGAGGGGATACTTATCGCCGCGCCGACCACCGATGCGGGACGTGACACGACTTGCAGGCAGCTTTTGTTGATCGGTGAACGGATTTCCTATCCAATACCTCGCGGGTATGGCACCGCAGGCAATCCTCATCGGTAGGCTTTATGTGCGCGTGCGGTTTATGGCACTCGTAGCAGTTCAGTCGCGCCATAGGAACCTTGTCCGGAAAGAGATCTTTCTTGGATTTCCGGTGGCATGAAAGACATCGCTCGCGGTCAGGGATGAACGCTACCTGCTTCCTGGGCGAGAATGGGTGGCAGCGGAGGCAGGAAATCTCCTCCATGCCCACGCCGTGAATTTTCCAGTCCTTATGGCAGCGGAGGCACGCATCCTTTTGCGGCCGGAAGGAATGTCCCCTCTTGCTGTGGCAATCCTTACAGGTCAGTTTCTCCGTGAACACGTGCCGGTCATGGCCAATCGACTTACTCACCGACACCGATCCCTGCTTTGCCTCATCCCAGTGACATTGCACGCACGTCGTCCAAGGCGTCTCGTTACCGTGCGGCTCCGACGATCTTCGGTCTGTCATAAAAACAAACTTGACGAGCAACATGTTCTGTTCGATGAGCCCGAGTTTATGGCAGGTCTGGCACACGATGCTATTGTGTCCCGATAGCTTCCACACCGTGTAGGCTTCCTTCATGAGATGACAGCTGCTGCAGAACTCAGGATCCTTCTGGATATAGTTATAATAGCGGATGCCAAGAACGATCCCCAGGACTGCGATGACGAGCATAAGGGAAACAATGACCGCCTTTTCCTTGGGGCTTAAACCCCGTTCTAGTTTTTCAAATATTTTAGAGATCAGATTGTACATAGAGAAAAACCGCTTGATTGCACATGAAAAACATCATCCAGCAAGCCCCGGTCTGTTTATGCTCACTCTTCCGCATTCTGCCTGCCGCTAATCGCTTACTTTATTAAAAGTTCCGCTATCTGCACTGCGTTCAACGCCGCGCCCTTTCGCAGATTGTCGGACACCAGCCAAAGGTTTATTCCGTTCGGAATGGATTCATCTTCCCTCACTCTGCCGACATAGATCTCATCTTTACCTACCAGATCAATGGCCAGAGGATAAATATTCTTATTCGGGTCGTCATAGACAATGACACCCGGTGCTTCCGAGAGGATCGCCCGCACTTCATTCGCCGATATCTTTTCCTCGGTCTCGATGTTGACCGATTCGGAGTGGCATCTGAATACCGGCACGCGGACCGTCGTCGCCGTAACGCGGATGGCATCATCTTCCATGATCTTCCTCGTCTCGTTCGCCATTTTCATCTCTTCCTTCGTAGAGCCGTTTTCAAGGAAGGCATCGATATGCGGGATGCAGTTGAACGCGATCTGGTGCGGATAGACCTTTGTTTCTACGTCCTTGAAGTTGAGGAGCGCCACGGTCTGCTTCGCAAGTTCGTCCATTCCTTCCTTTCCTGTGCCGGAAACGGACTGGAATGTCGTGACAACGATGCGTTTGATCTTTACTTTATCGTGGATGGGTTTGAGGGCCATGACCAATGCAATCGCAGCGCAGTTCGGGTTTGCGACAATGCCGCCGTGATTGCCCAGGGCATGGGCGTTTACTTCAGGCACGACGAGCGGGACGTTAGGGTTCATGCGAAATGCGCTTGAATTGTCTATTACCACGGCGCCTGACTTGACCGCATACGGAACAAATTCCAGGCTGCGTTCCGCACCCGCGGAAAAAAAAGCAATATCAACGTCCTGGAACGAATCCGTAGCCAGGCGGCGGACGATGACGTTCTTGCCTTTGAATTCTACCCGTTCGCCCTCGGAGCGCTCTGATGCGAGCGGGACGATCCCGCTCACGGGAAATGCCCGCTCCTCAAGAATTTCTAACATTTCCCTGCCCACTGCGCCGGTTGCGCCGATGACAGCAACTGCATATTTGTCTTTTTTTTTGAACATTTGCCGAAAGACCGCAGAAAACCTTTTCTACAATGGACGCTGAAAACGCCGAAATTGAAATCCGGGATATACAACGCTGAATTTACACTTCTCTTGGCTCTCCCAGGTCGCGACGTGCATCTTATGACGTCCTTATTTGTCCACCACGATCCGAAGCATCCTGCGAAGCGGCTCTGCCGCACCCCAGAGAAGCTGGTCACCGCACGTAAAAGCATTCAGGAAGGTGGGGCCCATATTCATCTTGCGCAGGCGCCCCACGGGGACAGCGAGAGTGCCGGTGGTCGCCGCAGGTGTCAGTTCCTTCATCGAAGTTTCACGCTGGTTCGGCACAACCTTTACCCACGGGTTGTGCTCTGCAAGCATGTCCGTTATTTCATTGATCGGAACATCCTTCTTCAATTTAATCGTAAGCGCCTGGCTGTGGCACCGCATCGCGCCGATCCTGACACAGGTGCCGTCAACGGGGACCGGATTGTTTTCTCTGCCCAGAATCTTGTTCGTCTCAGCCTGCCCCTTCCACTCCTCGCGACTCTGGCCATTGTCGAGCTGTTTGTCGATCCAGGGGATGAGCGAACAAGCAAGCGGTGCCCCGAAGAATTCCGTAGGATAGGCATGAGAACGGACGCGCGCCGCGACCTTGCTGTCAATTTCCAGGATCGCTGAAGCGGGGTCGTCAAGGAGATTTTTTACCGCGTTATATGCAGAGCCCATTTGCGTCAAGAGCTCGCGCATGTTGTTCGCACCCGCCCCTGAGGCAGCCTGGTAGGTCATTGCGCTCATCCATTCGATGAGGTCTCGTTCGTACAACCCGCCCAATGCCATAAGCATGAGAGAAACGGTGCAGTTACCGCCGATATAATTTTTAATCCCCTTGGCTAGCCCGTCCTTAATCACCTTCATGTTCACGGGGTCTAGGATGATGACCGAGTCGCTGGTCATCCGGAGCGTCGATGCGGCGTCAATCCAATATCCCTTCCAGCCTTCCGCACGAAGCCTGGGGTACACTTCTGTCGTATATTCTCCTCCCTGGCAGGAGACGATCGCGTCCAGTTTCTTAATTTCATGGATGTCCTTGGCATCCTTGAGCGCAGGGAATTCCTTTCCGATGTTCGGTCCCTTCCCGCCCACGTTCGAGGTGGTGAAGAACACTGGATCTACAAGGTCGAAGTCTTTTTCCTCTTTCATGCGGCCCATGAGTACTGATCCCACCATACCGCGCCAACCGACAAAACCTACCCTTATCATTTGAATTCTCCGCTGCCTTTTTAATTTTATGTATTAACTATAAAACTCTGTTCAGATTTAAACCAGCCCCGCTATCATGTCGCCCACCTCGGTTGTGGCCATGCCCATCTTCCCTGCTGCCTGGCTCTTCATTCTCTTCATCGTCGTCATCATGGCATTCTCGATAGTCTGGGCAGATTTTGTTTCTCCGAGCGAGTCGAGCATCATCATAGCAGCGCCGATAGCAGCCACGGGATTAATTACATTCTGCCCGGCATATTTCGGCGCGCTGCCTCCCATGGGCTCGAACATCGAAACTCCTTCAGGATTGATGTTCCCGCCAGAGGCCACGCCCAGGCCGCCCTGAATCATAGCGGCCAGATCGGTAATGATGTCGCCGAACAGGTTTTCCGCGACTGCTACGTCGAACCATTCGGGGTTTTTTACGATCCACATGTTCGCGGCGTCAATATGGTTATAGTCGCGCTTGATTTCCGGATACTGCCTTGCGCCCATCTCTTCAAACGCGCGGTACCAGAGGTCGCCGCAATAGGTAAGCACATTCCGCTTGTGGATGAGCGTGATTGGTTTTGCAGCATACTTGGGATTTTGCGCGTTGCGCTTCTTCTTAAGCTCAAAGGCGTACTTGAGACACCTGTCCACGGTACGGCGGTCGTATATCATGAGCTGCGTAGCGATTTCCTCAGTCGTGCCGACACGCGTCGCACCGCCGTGGCCGGTGTAGATGCCACCCGTGTTCTCGCGAATGACCACGAAATCGATATGCTCTGGCCCCTTGTCCTTAAGCGGTGTATCCACATTGGGATAGAGTTTCACCGGCCTGAGATTGATATACTGGTCCAGAGCAAAACGAATCTTAAGGAGGATGCCTGTTTCGAGGATGCCGGGTTTTACATCGGGATGCCCAATCGCGCCGAGGAACATGGAGTCAAACTTCCTGAACTCGCCAATAGCGCTGTCGGGGAGCGTCTCGCCGGTCTTTAAATAACGGGCAGCGCCGAAGTCGAACTCTGTATACTCAAGCTTGTACCCGCCCTTCGCGGCTGCAGCATCAATAACTTTAACAGCCTCTTTTACGACCTCGGGTCCGGTTCCGTCACCGGGGATTATTGCGATCTTGTAGGTCTTTGTCATGGGTGATAGTCCCTCTCAAAGGATATTCAAATTTAAGATTCAGGGGAAAGGCAGCATAAAAAAGTGAAATGGAGATGAGGTGGAGGCGTTCTCCCTTGTTAAATCATTTTGTCTTTTTTCCCGAATGTTTAAGCTTTTCTCGTGCTGCAATTGTTCGTCCACATCTCATTACATTTGTCGTCGCCGGGGATAAAATCTAATCCGCAAGAGTGCTCCGAGGGCATGTTGGATGAGGAATAGGATGGATCAAGGTTTTTGCTAAAATACACGCACGGATCACAGAGAGAATGCGATTGCCGTTCGGACCGGAGCGTCTTTATCGGGTTGAAAGACGCTGTCAATTACAGGCCTGCCTTCTTTTTCGTGTATGCCATGAGCCCGCCTGCAGCGATAAGCTCCTGCATAAAAGGCGGCACCGGAATTGCCTTGAACTGTTTATTCGTGGTGATGTTGCGTATCACTCCGTTATCAGCGTCCACTTCAACCAGGTCGCCTTCATTGATTCCATCGACCGCCTCAGCGCTCTCGAAGATCGGAAGCCCCATATTGAAGCAGTTCCGGTAGAAAATGCGGGCAAAGCTTTTAGCAACGACGCAGGACACGCCGGCAGCCTTGATCGCGATCGGCGCATGCTCGCGCGACGACCCGCACCCGAAATTTTTCTCAGCGACAATGATGTCGCCTGGCTTCATTTTTTTCATGAAGTCCGGCGTTGTTGAGTCTTCCATGCAGTGTTTCGCCAGTTCCTTCGGGTCAGACGTGTTCAGGTACCGTGCCGGAACTATTGCATCCGTGTCGACATCAGCGCCGAATTTCCATGCATTTCCCTTCAATTTCATTGAGACCCTCTTTCCTAACCACGGAGATACGCGGATAGTAACAACGTTTGATACATTTTAGTCAAGTTTCCATTCGCCCTCATTCGCGAATATTCGTGGCGAATTTCTTGCTTTCCCCTGCGTCCCTCGATGTACATTACTTACGTCTTGCTTTTCAACGTGTTCCAGGCTCAGCAGAAAAAATTTACTTAAGCTCTTCGGGTCTCCCGATCCTGCCGAGGACTGCAGACGCCGCAGCTATTGCAGGGCTTGAGAGATACACTTCACTCTTGGGATGGCCCATCCTGCCAACGAAATTCCTGTTGGTTGTAGCTATGGCGCGTTCCCCTGCGGCCAGAACGCCCATGTGCCCGCCGAGACACGGTCCGCAGGTAGGCGTGCTGAACGCCGCTCCTGCGTCGATGAATACATCAACGAGGCCTTCCTTGATGCACTGTTTATAGATCGCCTGGGTGGCAGGGATTACGATCATGCGTACGTACGGATGGACCTTGTGGCCATTGATCACCTTGGCCGCCTCGCGCATGTCTTCGATCCGTCCGTTCGTGCAGGAGCCCACCACGGACTGATCGATATTGATGGCCGCGAGTTCACTCACTGGTTTAACGTTTTCTGGCAGGTGCGGGCAGGCAATTTGCGGCTCCATGCCGGTCAGATCATACTCGCGCACATCTGCATAGTTCGCTTTTTTATCGCTCTTGAAAAACTTGTACTTGCGCCGGGCGCGCTTCGACACGTATTTTTCGGTGATTTCATCGGGTTCGATTATGCCGTTCTTGCCCCCTGCCTCGATGGCCATGTTGCAGATGGTCAGTCGTCCGGCCATAGTAAGCTTCCGGATCACTTCACCGGTAAACTCCATGGCACGGTAGCGCGCACCGTCAACGCCGATATCGCCGATGGTCTTGAGGATTATGTCTTTGCCCCCGATCCACTTGCCGATCTTGCCTGTGTAAATGAACCTCATGCTCTCGGGCACCTTGAACCAGGCCTCGCCCGTTATCATTGCTGAGGCAACGTCGGTGCTGCCGACGCCTGTCGAGAACGCGCCAAGACCGCCGTACGTGCACGTGTGGCTGTCCGCACCGATTACAACGTCGCCGGGGACCACGATCCCCTGCTCAGGAAGGAGCGCATGCTCCACACCCATCCTGCCGACCTCGAAGTAGAGCGACAGATCGTGCTCGCGGGAGAACTGCCTGAGCATGGCGCACTGTTCCGCAGAGGCAATGTCCTTATTCGGAGCGAAGTGGTCGGGAATGAGCGCAATCCGTTCTGGATCGAACACCTTCTTTGCGCCGACAGCGCGATACTCCTTGATCGAGATCGGCGCGGTAATATCATTCGCGAGCACCAGATCGAGCCTGGCATTGATCAGTTCGCCCGGAACTACTTCTTTTTTGCCGCAATGTGCGGCAAGTATCTTTTCAGTAATGGTCATCATAGTATAGAAAATATACAATATCCCTTCAGCGGATTCAACTGTTTTTTGGCTTGCCCTTCTTCCAGAACTCCAGCTTGTTCAATGCATTGACGTACGCTCTTGCGCTGGCCACGATGATGTCAGTGTCCGCGCCGTGGCCTGCGACTTTCTTACCACCCTCTTCCACCTTGACAGTCACCTCGCCCAGTGCGTCCGTGCCGCCAGTAATACCTTTGACCAGATAGGCATCAAGCTTGCTTTTAGTGCCTGTCATAGCCACAATAGTACGGTACACGGCATCCACGGGGCCGTCACCTTGACCGGTCTGTTTCACCGTTTTGCCGTTTACTTCCATCTCCACGGTTGCCGTCGGCGTCACACCCGTTCCGCTTTCGGCATGGAGGCTTTTCAGCACGTACACCTCGGCAATATGCTTTACCTTATCGGAAATGAGGGCCTCGATGTCTTCATCATAAACTTCCTTCTTTTTGTCCGCCAGGCTCAGGAAGGCCTCATAGACTTTCTCAAACTCTAGGTCAGGAAGCTCATTTCCGAGCTCGGCAATCCGATGACGCAACGCGTGCCGGCCGGAGCGGGCCGTCAGAACGATCGAGGAGCCACCCGCGCCTACTTCCGCCGGGTCGATAATTTCATAGGTAGAGCGCTCCTTGAGAACGCCATCCTGGTGGATCCCCGACGAGTGGGCAAAGGCATTTGCACCGACGATGGCTTTGTTGGGCTGGATGACAATGCCGGTAATGGAGGACACCAGCCGCGATGCGCGGATGATTTCTCTAGCATTGATGTTCGTATCGGCGCTGAAATATGCGGAACGCTGGCGCAGAGCCATTACGACTTCTTCCATCGCGGTGTTGCCGGCGCGTTCACCGATGCCGTTGATAGTGCATTCAACCTGGCCTGCACCATTTTTTATGCCGGCCAATGCGTTCGCGGTAGCCATCCCGAGGTCATTGTGGCAGTGCACGGACAGGGTTATCTTCTCGGTACCGGGCACATGCTCCCTGATGCCCTTGATGAGCAAGCCGAACTCCTCCGGATATGTATAGCCCGTCGTATCGGGGATATTGACCACGGTAGCTCCTGCCCTGACCACCGTCTCCACCATTCGGTAGAGAAATGCAGGCTCGGCCCTGCCTGCGTCCTCGGCGTAAAATTCAACGTCCTCGACAAAGGTGCGCGCGTGCTTGACAGCGGCAGTTGCTCGTTCCAGTGCTTCATCGCGGCTGATGCGCAGCTTGTACCGAAGGTGGCTCTCGGACACACCGATCCCGGTATGGATGCGGGGGCGTTTTGCCGTTTTCAGCGCATCTGCGGCAACCTCAATGTCTTTCGCTATAGCCCGGGAGAGGCCGCAGACGATTACAGCATTCCCCACCTCTTCGCCGATCTTCCGAACACTCTCGAAATCGCCAGGGCTAGATATGGGAAATCCGGCCTCGATCACATCGACTCCCAGACGCACCAGCTGTCTCGCAATCTCTAGTTTTTCCGCCGCATTCATGCTCGCGCCCGGGGACTGCTCCCCGTCGCGGAGCGTGGTATCGAATATTTTTATGATGGCATTCATAGGTTCCTCGCTGTCAGATCCGTGTCAGCACACCGGGTTCAGGTTACGTAAAGAAAAAAGAGGCGGACAACCGCTCTCCCCTCTTGCATGTAGACCGTCATTCTCGAAGCTCAAACTGAAAGTCTAAGCGGCTGTCGGCTTTGCCCTCCGGAGCAGCTTGTAAAGAGCTTCAGCAATGCCAGTCGCTACGTAGGCAATCGTGGCCAGGAACAGGACGAGCGCGGGGTGATATGCCACGACAGCCAGAAACGCCACAATTACGACCAAGAGGCCGAAAGGCCGGCGTTCCTTCAGGTTTGCCTCCTTGATGCTGTGGTAGGTAATATTGCTTACCATCAGGCCTGCTACCAGGAACGTCATCGCAAGCACCCAGTAGTCCTTCCCCACAGCATCGGCAAGCCACCTGAGCTTCAGATGCTCGAGGATATCGATTATTGCATCGTAGGCGACCACTGTCGTCGCGATCACGAGCGCTGCGGCAGGCGAGGGAAGGCCGGTAAAATGCTTTTTCTCCGCACTGCCCATCTGCACATTGAACCGGGCGAGACGCAAGGCTGCGCAGGCGACCAGAAAAAATGAACCAAGCCACCCGACACGGCCAAATGATGACAAGGTCCAGGTATAGACGAGGACGCCGGGGGCAACTCCGAAGGAAATTACGTCCGCGAGCGAGTCGATTTCGATGCCGAAACGTGTTGATGTGTGCGTCAACCTCGCAACCCAGCCATCCAGCGCGTCAAAGACGGAAGCGATCATAATAGACCAGGCAGCCGTCTCATAATCCGAGTTCAGCGAGGCAATAATGGAATAGAACCCGGCAAACATGCTTGAAAGTGTTATGAGGTTTGGGAGGATGTAGATCCCTTTTTTCATTTCAGCACCCCGATGATGTCCCGCGCTCCCTTGACGCGGTCACCGAGCTTTACCGTGATCTCTGCGTCCTTCGGGAGGAAAATGTCTGTTCTTGAACCGAAGCGGATCAGGCCATAGCGTTCGCCTCTCTTGATAACGTCCCCAACTTTGGCGTAACAGACTATGCGCCGCGCAATGAGCCCGGCAATTTGTTTTACGAGGACCTTGTCTTTCCCGTTCGCAATGACCATCGCGGTCTGCTCGTTGTCGAGCGATGCTTTGTCGACCGAGGCAACATGGAATTTGCCGGGATTATATTTCACGAGTTCTACCGTGCCCTCGATGGGCGCACGGTTCACATGTACATTGAAAACCGACAAAAAGATGCTGATTTGCTTCACATCCTGTTTTAAATACGTCGGCTCGTAAATGTCCTTGATGACGATCACTTTACCGTCTGCTGGTGAAACCACGATACCCTTACCACCGGGTACCAGACGCTCGGGATCACGGAAAAAGAACAGAACAAACAGCGTAAGCGCAAGCATGACGACGCCGGCATTCTTCCAGCCGAACGCGATCAGGAGCGCGGTGACGATTGCCAAAGGGATAATGAACGGCCAACCTTCGGAGGCGACCGGTATGCCGTAGTTTTTCATCATGAGTTTTTCACCACAAATACACTAAGGCATGAAAAAAAGTGACAATTTTTTTGAAACATTTCTCTAGTGCCTTCATGCCATAGTGGCAGTTATTTTTAGTTTTTGCTCTTGTCCACCAGCTTGCCCTTCTGGAGCCACGGCATCATCTTGCGCAGACGGTCGCCCACTTCCTCGATCGGATGGGCCTGGCCTTTCTTCGTAAGCGCGTTGAACGTAGGTTTGCTCGCCATATTCTCAAGCATCCACTCCTTCGCGAACTGGCCGGACTGGATCTCGCCGAGGATTTTTTTCATTTCTTTCCGCGTCTCCTCGTTGACGATCCGCGGTCCACGCGTCAGGTCTCCGTACTGGGCCGTATTACTGATAGAGTACCGCATATTCGAGATGCCGCCCTCGTAGATCAGATCCACGATGAGTTTGAGCTCGTGCAGGCATTCGAAATAGGCCATCTCCGGGGCATACCCGGCTTCAACGAGGGTCTCGTAGCCCGCCTGGATAAGGGCTGTGGCTCCTCCACAGAGTACTGCCTGCTCTCCGAAGAGATCGGTCTCGGTCTCTTCACGGAAGGAGGTCTC
This sequence comes from Nitrospirota bacterium, assembly GCA_963845065.1. GTDB lineage: Bacteria > Nitrospirota > UBA9217 > UBA9217 > UBA9217 > JAJYKN01. Next base: position 425,502 of record CAWJQQ010000008.1, on the reverse strand, counting down.
GATCACGCCTGCCCGGGCGCAGCCGATGGCACTGGCATAGGCAAGTGCCATGTCCTTGGTATTTCCTGAGGAGTTCTGGTGGACTGCGATGAGCCCCGGAACGCCTTCTCCCTTCGTATACTGAGAACGGACAAGATGACCGGGGCTTTTGGGCGCGACCATGAACACGTTCACATCCTCGCGGGGCACGATCTGGCCGAAATGGATATTAAAGCCGTGGGCAAAGGCAAGGTAAGCGCCCTTTTTGATGTTTGCCTCGATATCCTTCTTATACATCCCGCCCTGAAGTTCGTCAGGCACGAGAATCATGATTATATCGGCCACCTTGGCCGCCTCTGCCGGCTCAACGACTTTGAGCCCGGCACCCGCTGCCTTTTCCCAGGACTTGCTGCCCTTGCGGAGGCCGACCAATACATCGATACCGCTTTCCTTGAGATTGTTTGAATGCGCAAATCCCTGGCTGCCGTAGCCGATCACGGCAACCTTCTTTCCCTTGAGCAGATTCATGTCTGCATCTTTATCGTAGTAAATCTTCATCCTATCCCCTTTCTGGTATGCAATACACGATCGAATTATTTGATTTTTATCTGTGCACCTGCCTCGTACTGCGGCCGGTAGTGGAGGTTTTTGCCGGGCACGAGCGGGAATCGTTATAGCTTGAAACAAAGACCGGTGGTGATTAAAAATGCCGGCAATGCCTCAGCTATCGTGGCTGGAGCCGCTTGCTCAACACGTCATCCTGAAAAATCTGGTCTAGCGCCGATGTCAGAGCTTCGGAAAGTGCGCTCTCCATCTTATCACGCGAATAGAGGATTTCCTGTTCGATTTTGCTGTTCACATCGAGCGTCCTGATAATTTTCTTCGCGGCAATGTCCCCGACAACGACCCTGATCTGGACGGAAGCAGCCAGGCTCGTTTTAAACGATGTGGCTTTTGACTCCAGCTGCATTGTCTTGATCTCACCGCCGAACAGCAATTCAGCATCTTCGCCCTTTATCCCCTCTGCAGTGAGGTCCCACGGTGGAACTTCTTTTACGTCCAGGCCATGTTCTTTGAGCGCGGCTTTGAGCGCGGTTGTAACCAGATCAGCAACCGTTCCCTCAACGACGAAATCATTCTGCATGCCGCTCGGAACCGTTCTCGTGCCGAGGACCGATGCGGCTGTCCCGCGGTTGTCCTTGAACGGGCTTAGGCCGACAACAATCTTCTTTGACGTGACGGTCTTGCCTTCCGAAGGCTGATATGCGACGTTGAGAAGAATGGGCCCCTTCTCTGCGCACCCGGAGAAAAGAACAATCGCGATGATCGACGAGATCACCCATCCAACCGCAAAACGCGTCTTTCCGGTCCAATCCGTCACTTGTATTCCTCCGATCGCAATCATTCTCTGGTCATCGCTACTTTGCCGGTACGAACAATTTCCTTGATTCCGATAGGGCGAAGCAGCTCGATTATAGCCATTATTTTTTTCTCGTCGCCTGTAACCTGGAACGTATAGCTCCTCTGCGAGGAATCGACGACTCGTGCGCGGAAGATATCGGCGATCCTGAGAGCCTCGGCCCGGTGCTCCGCCGGTGCGTTGACTTTAATGAGGCACATTTCACGCTCGACGAATTCTTTCTCCGCCAGGTCTGTCACCTTGATGACATCGATCAGTTTGTTAAGCTGTTTGAGGATCTGCTCAAGAATGCGATCGTCGCCCGTGGTCACGATCGTCATCTGAGAAATCGTGGGATCGAGCGTGGGGCCGACGGAAATGGTCTCGATGTTGAAACCCCTGCCGCTGAACAGCCCTGATACGCGCGATAACACACCGAATTTATTTTCAACCTGTATGGAAATGATGTGTTTCATGAGTTCATCCTTATTGTTAACCCTGCCTTAATACAGCTATTTAAAAAATAGCTGCTTCTTGTTTTTATCGTGCTCTGTGCAGTTGCAACTTCTTGTGATGTTTATTTCACGACTTTGAGTTTTTTCTCTTCCTTTTTCTTTTCCTCTCCGAAAATCATCTCGTGAATGGATGCGCCTGCCGGCACCATGGGGTAGACTTTCTCGTACCGGGCAGTCACAAAATCCATGAACACCGTCTTCTTGGCCTTGAGCGCCTCTTTGAGGACCGGTTCTACCTCCGTGGGCTTGACCGCCCTCAAGCCGATCGCACCATATGCCTCGGCAAGCTTAACGAAATCCGGCGTGCTGCCGAGGTCAACCGATGAGTAGCGCTCGGCGTAGAACAGCTCCTGCCACTGCCTCACCATGCCCAGGTAGCGGTTGTTCAGGATCACTACTTTCACCGGTATATTGTTTTCCACCGATGTTGCAAGCTCCTGGATGTTCATCTGGATGCTTCCGTCGCCCGAGATGCTGAATACCTCCCGGTCAGGATGGGCAACCTTGGCGCCGATCGCAGCCGGGAACCCATACCCCATCGTCCCGAGGCCGCCTGAGGTGCACCAGTTCCGGGGCTTGTCGAACTTGTAATACTGCGCGGCCCACATCTGGTGCTGGCCCACATCTGTCACGACGATCGCATCGCCAGCGGTGATCTCATAGAGTTTCTGGACTACGAACTGCGGCTTGATGACATCATCCAGATATTCGTACGTAAGCGGATGCTCTTCGCGCCAGGCGTCGATCTGTTTGAGCCAGCTCTTCCGGATCGCCTCCCAGGGCTCTTTAATGTGATGGAGTTCCTTGTTGAGCTCCACCATCACATGCTTCACGTCGCCCACGATCGGGATATCTACACGCACGTTTTTTCTGATTGATGTCGGGTCAACGTCGATATGGATGATCTTGGCCTCGGGCGCAAATCCTTCCACTTTACCCGTCACCCGATCGTCAAACCGTGCTCCGATGGCGACAATGAGGTCGGAGTTGTGAATTGACATATTTGCATAATACGTACCGTGCATGCCGAGCATCCCGAGCGACAGCGGATGGGTGCCGGGGAAACCCCCGATGCCCATCAGGGTGTGGGTCACTGGAATTTTTGTGATCTCGGCAAACTCGAGGACTTCCGAAGCGGCATTAGAGAGAATGACGCCGCCACCGATATAGGCTACGGGTTTCTTCGCCTTGGCAATCGCCTCGGCCGCCTGCTTGATCTGCCACTTGTTACCGTAAACCGTGGGGTTATAGCTCCTGATTTCGACCTTGTCGGGATAGTGGAACTCGGCCTTGTTCGTCACAACATCCCGCGGAAGGTCAACGAGTACAGGGCCGGGCCGGCCGGTAGAAGCAATGTAAAAAGCCTCTTTAATGTTCTGGGCAAGCTCCTTCACATCCTTCACGAGAATGTTATACTTCGTGCAGGGGCGGGTAATGCCCACGATGTCAGCTTCCTGGAACGCGTCGTTGCCGATGAGAGCGGTCGGCACCTGGCCCGTAAAAACCACGAGCGGGATGGAATCCATATAGGCTGTGGTAAGGGCCGTGACCACATTGGTGGCGCCGGGACCGGATGTAACAAGGGCCACGCCGACTTTGCCGGTGGAACGCGCATAGCCGTCGGCCATGTGGACACCGCCCTGCTCGTGTCGTGGCAGAATCACGCGAACATCCTTTTGCTCGTAGAGCACATCAAATATCTTGAGCACCACGCCGCCAGGATAGCAGAAGAGCGTATCGATTTTTTCCTTCTTCAGACATTCAAGAAGGATTTCAGCACCGGTTATCTCTTTATTTTCCATGGTTCACCCTTTAAATGACAGAAAGTAAATAGATGAGAGGTTGGGAGGCAGACATTCGATTTTTGTTTATTCCGCCCGCTTAAACTTATGATCTCTCCAACCTCCTGACTTTACGCTTTTACGATAGCCCCGGTGTTTGCCGAAGTCACAACCTTTGCGTACCTTGCAAGCCATCCGTGCGTGATCTTCGGATCCCGTGGCTTCCACTTCGCGAGCCGCTTCTTGATCTCGGCGTTGGAAAGTTTGAGTTCTAGCTTGCGGTTCGGGATGTCAAGGATGATCTTGTCGCCGTTTCGCACGATTGCAATCGGTCCGCCCTCGGCCGCCTCCGGTGAAATATGGCCGATGCAGGGTCCCCGCGTTCCACCCGAGAACCGGCCGTCTGTGAGCAGTACGACCGACTCTCCAAGCCCCATGCCGGAGATGGCTGATGTGGGAGAAAGCATTTCACGCATGCCCGGCCCTCCCTTTGGCCCTTCATAACGGATCACGATCACGTGTCCCCGTTTGATCCTGTTCGCGAGGATGGCCTTCATCGACTCTTCTTCAGAATCGAACACGATGGCCGTCCCCTCGAACTTTTTCATCTCCTCGCTCACCGCCGTCTGCTTCACGACACAGCCGAGCGGAGCAAGATTGCCGGAGAGCACCGCGATCCCGCCCTCTTTGTGGTAGGCGTTTTTCAAAGTCCGGATGACATCATCGTTCCCGACGCGCCCTGCCTTTGCATTGTCGATGATCGATCTGCCGCTAACTGTGGGTGAAGGCTTGAGCACATTGGTGAAGCGGGACAATAAACCCGGTATACCGCCTGCAGCGTCCAGGTCCTCCATATAGGTAGGACCGCCGGGCAGCATGTTGCACAGGTGAGGTGTCGTGCGGCTGATCCTGTCAAAGTACTCGATAGGGATGCTAATGCCGGCATCGTGCGCGATTGCCGGGATATGAAGAGTGGTATTCGTCGAGCCGCCGAGCGCCATGTCGATCCGGATCGCGTTCTCAAAGGCGTTCCTTGTCATAATCTTCCGAGGCGTGAGATTTTCCTTCACCATGCCAGTGATGCGCTTTCCGCTCTCGAAGGCGATCCGCCGCTTTTCACCCGAAACAGCCAGTGCCGTAGCACATCCCGGCATGCTCATGCCGAGCGACTCGGTTACGCAGGCCATGGTGTTCGCCGTGTACATGCCTTGGCAAGAACCGGGTCCGGGGCATGCACAGACCTCAAGCTCAGCGAGGTCCGTTTCGGACATCTCGCCTTTCCTCACCTTGCCGACAGCCTCAAAGGCGCTGATAAGATTGACCCGGTTGCCACGGTAGTTGCCGGAATGCATGGGACCTGCGGTCACGACAATGGTCGGGATGTCGGTCCGCGCTGCTGCCATGAGCATGCCCGGAGTGATTTTGTCACAATTCGTCAGCAGCACGAGGCCGTCGAAGGCGTGGGCCAAGGAAATGGATTCCACCATATCGGCGATCAACTCGCGGGAGGGCAGGGAGTAGTGCATGCCGCTATGCCCCATGGCAATACCATCGCAGATGCCGGGAAGCCCGAAGAAAAGCGGCCAGCCGCCGCCTGCGTGAACTCCCTTCTCAATAAACCGCTCTAGATCGCGCATGCCGATATGGCCCGGGATCAAGTCCGTGAAACTCGTGGCGATGCCGATCATGGGTTTGTCAAGTTCGCTCCGCGTGATACCCGTAGCGAATAAAAGAGCCCTGTGCGGCGCGCGCTCCATGCCTTTCTTGATTCTGTCGCTTCTCAATTTTTAGCTCCTCACTTTGTTTCTGCACGGGTTCTGTGCCCTACGCGCGATTATCTCTCAAGACAAATGTGGCGTACGCATATGGTACGCCGCACTAAGAAAGGATGCTGCATACGCAGCTCTTGGACTTTTGCAGGCCAATTATCATTATTTTTAACATAGATAGGTCATTTTAGTCAATAAAAAAATCCCTCTCACCTTCACTCGGTAAAGAGGGATTTTCGGTCTTGTTTTCGGTTTTAAAACAGCTAAGGCGAGGTTTATTTACCCTGCCCTTTTTCCATCAGGCTCTTCAAACCTTGCAATGCCTGACCATATCCATCATTTTGTCTTTTGCTGCGAGCTTAAGCTTCTGGATTCTCTTCCGCTCCACTTCTTCCTCAGGAGTGAGATACACGTGCGTGTCAATACTCTTCAGAGTAGAGTCCAGTTTGTGATGCTCAGCTTCCCATTTCTGGAACTCTGGATCCTCAATCCTGAGTTTTGCTACAAGAGCTTCTTCGCTTACCTCCAGATTCATCATAGTGCTTCCCTCCTTTTAGGGGTTAGTTCTAGGAGAATGCGTAGGAAAAAAGCCGCAAGACTGTAACATGTTTGTAACTATGAAAAATTATCACATTTCATTGGAAAATGCAAGTGCATAAAAAATATGTAAAAACATGCATTTACTGACTATCATGCGCCAATTGCCAAGCTTTTAAAAGCACTCTCCGCCAGGCCCATGATCACCGCGTCCTCTACCGGCGCATCATAGTAGTCGCGACGAACTGCGATGCCCGTAAAACCGAGATCCGAGTAAAGTTTCATCGCTACGGCGTTTGAGGTCCTTACCTCCAGAAATGCTCTCCGCGCACCCTTTTGGTGTGCATGTTTGATTGAAGCAAGGACGAGTTTTCTGGCAACCCTCTGACGCCTATAAGTAGGCGTCACAGCGAGATTCAGAATATGCATCTCATCCCCAATGCGCCAAAATATGATATACGCGATGATGGTACGTACCGAAGCGTCTGACAGCGCCACCATGAGAGTGGAGATCCCGGGGCTTCTAAATTCCGAGAGGAACAGATTTCTTGACCAGGGGATGCTGAACGATTCCTGCTCGATGGCCATGACCTGGTCAATATCTTCCTTCCTCATGAAGTCTATCGTGATTTCTGTCTCTTTTCCCACGCCACCTCTGCCTCTGGCCTGCGTATATATTTTGGCGTCAGCAAATCGAGGTCTGCCTGCTTTCCGCTTCTGAGCATCTCAAGACCGATTTCCGCGACGGCTGCAGCGGATGGTAAAATTGCGGAGCGCGGCGCAAACAACGCCCGCTTGTTGAATATTCTTTCTATTTCTTCACGATAGATATGTGAACCCTCTCCGGTGAAGACCGTCGTGCCGACAACCCAAGCTGCAAGCTGGCCGAGCGAGATCACCGTTTCCGGCATCGTCTGGGCAGGGACAGAACCATCGTTGTTATAGAGAGCAGCATATACTTCATTTTTGCGGGCATCGAGCAGCGGACATACCGGGTACTCTGCATAGGGAAGGTTCCACGCCAATGCCTGGAGTGTAGGCACTGCAGCCACCGGCTTACCCGTTGCAAAAGCAAGCCCCTTTGCTGTTGAGGTGCCGATGCGAAGTCCCGTGAACGATCCTGGCCCGATTGCAACAGCAAAACCGTCCAGATCAGCGATGACAAGGCCAGTGTCCTTGAGCACCCGATCCACGGTTGCCATCAACCGTTCGGAATGCGTGAGTTCGATATTCAGGCTGTACTGCCCGATGACGCAATCGCCTGATACTATGGCGACACTGCCGGTCTTGGTTGATGTTTCTATCCCAAGTATGAACATTCAAATCACCTTATCACAAAGATAAATTGTGCCAAAGATAAAGGATATTCGTATTATGTCGTGTGGGAGAAATCAATAAGCTCAGGGCTCGCGCAGTTCAGTTCGCGTTCCTTAAGGCAAGTAACTGAGTCACATATGTTAACATTCGTTCGCGAATTTAACACGCCTGGATCATGCCTTGTTCAGTCCCATTCGAGATTAAACCCATTCATCCGCTTCATCCGTTCGGCGAGCTTGTCCACGGTTTTAGGGCCGGACACCATTACATCAGGTGCAAAAGCATTCACTTTTTTTGCAAACGAAAGCATGTTCTGCGGAGGTTTGATAAACCTCGCCTCAATCCAGTCAGGACCAGCTCCAATAATCACGAACGTCCCCAACTTTTGCTGCTCCTTAAGCCAAGCGATGATTGTCTTGGTATCGAGATTGTAGTTCAGCCCTTCTGTTGACTGGATCTTGAGAATATCGTAGGAGTTGTTACCTTTAATTACCGTGAGAACATCGGGCAATTGTCCGTAGCCCGTGTGGGTTTTAAAAATCAAGTAGCCTTGCGCTCGCAGAGATGCGCGGAGAGCGTCGATGACATGAATGGATCGTTTAGCGTGAACGCTGAAGCCGGCGAGCTTCTTGCTCTCAAACCCTTTATCGCCTTTCAGGTTCTCCGATTGCATGAATACGGTCATGAAAAACGGTTCAGCTTCTGCGCCGGCCGCAAGCTCGACTTTTGCGATCAGACCGGCCGGGAACCCTAGTTCTTTGCGCTGCTCCGCGCTTAGCAGAGCATATTTCGGCCTGATGACCAAGGCCGGAGCAGACTTTTTGTGTTGTACCGGTTTTTCAGCTTTGCATGCGCTAAAAATGAAGATGAAAACTAGGACCGGTAAAAGGTATCTAGTCGGCATAGCCATGTCGAATTTCAAACAGCCTGAACTCTCCCTTGTAAGGCTCCCAAAAAATTTCCACCTTGCTTACCCGTGCTCCCGGCGGGCCTTTGTGGCACCACCCGATGATTTCCTCTACTTTCTTCGTTTCCCCCTCGAAGAGCGCTTGAACGGTCCCGTCCGTCAGGTTCCTGACCCAGCCTCCGACGCCGATCCGCATTGCCTCACTGCGTGTGGATGCCCGAAAAAAAACTCCCTGAACTACTCCATGGATGATTACGATTGCACGTAGATGGTCCATATGCTGTTTACTCAACTTTGAGGACAAAAAGCCTTTGGCCATCGATCTCTTCTTAGTTTGTTTTTCCTTGCTTTGTCCGAGTATCTAGCGTCTCGTACGATAAGGCTTGCGGCTGGCGCCCTGAACAGTTGATGATCCTCTTTCGCCTTGATCGTATGTACGACGGGGTCTGCGGTCCTTGCTGTTTGACCCTGTTGTCCGGTCTGTTCCTGGACTCATATCTACGCTTTTATCAAATATTTTCCCACGGATCCTTGCAGCTATGGATTTCTTGCCTCTTGGTTTGCCAGCAAAACTTTTTGGCGCTTCATGGCTCCTTGATGCTTGCCCTGGACGGAATGTTCCCATGCTTCTATGACCTTTTTCGCTGATTCCGGGGCTTTTCCCTGATTCACGTCTCGTAAACGCGGATGTATGGCTTAGCATGCTTCCCTCATCCCTTGGCGGACGTCTTGGACCTCTCCCGCTCGCGCCCTGTCCAGGGACCCGGGGCCCCTGGCTCTTCCATTTGCTTTCGCTCCTGGGGCTTTGGCCGTATGACGCGGACCGCCTGTCATCAGGCCGAGGTCTTCCCGTTGCCGAATAAGGAACTCTGCTTTCCCGAGGGACCCCGCCCGTAAAAACACGCTGTGCCGATGCGCGGGGGCCTGGCCTGCGGGCCTTGTCCTTATGTGCACTTTGACCCTGCCTATCATCCGGCCGTGTTCCGCGTCCCCTTGCCCGCATGCCGATACTAATACCCGGCTTGTTGAGCGGTCGTTGCGCCCTCTCTTCCGTTTTCTCGTATTTCATTTCAGGCTTCGGGCTTCTTGTCCCGGCCGTCACTTCTTTCACTGCAAGTTCCTTTAATGCCTTGACCTCCTCCGGCGTAAGATAGCGGAAAGCACCATCAGGCAGATCGCCAAGTATCAGGTTCCCCGTTTTGATACGCTTGAGTTTAATCACGGAATGGCCTACACGGTCAAACATGCGCCGGACCTGGCGTTTTCTTCCCTCGTGGATCGTGATCTCCAGCCAGGAGTTTGTTTCTTCCTTGCTTACCTTCTTGAGCCTTGCCGGTGCGGTCTTTCCATCATCCAGGTAGATGCCGTTCTCGAGCTGCTCGATCTGATGATCTTCGAGAACGCCTTTGACCTTTGCACGGTAGGTCTTGGGGAATTCATGTTTGGGGTGGGTGATAAGGTGCGCGAAATCCCCATCATTAGTAAGGAGCAGCAGTCCTTCGGTGTTGTAATCCAACCGCCCCACCGGATATACGCGGGCCTTTAATCCCTTGAGTAAATTGAGCACCGTTGGCCTACCTTCGGGGTCTGCCATGGTCGTGACATAGCCCGCTGGTTTGTTTAGCATGACATAGACCAATGGCTGTTTAGGATTGATCAATTTACCATCGACTTTGATATGGTCCTTTGATGCGTCCGCCTTGGTACCTAGCTCGGTCACCACCTGGCCGTTCACACGCACTCTGCCATCAAGGATGAGCCGTTCTGCCGCACGGCGGGAAGTTATGCCTGCTGCAGAAATGATTTTCTGAATACGTTCGAGCATGAAGTCCTCTCAATCTGCTATTATTTTTTTAAAATTATTATACCGTCAACCATTATGAAAAGCAATTTAATGCCGTTGATAAGCAAAAAACCCTTTATTGACATCCTCTCCTGCTTTTAAGGCCTTGGATTCCCGAATCAGGCCCTATTGCTACTGAGAACCACTGCTGATCCTGTTTTCGGATGCTGCGGAGATGTTTGCCATGTTCCCGACTCGTGGGCTGATGGTACTGGCCTGATTTTTTCTCAGGTGAACCGGTTGGCCGACGGCTGTGCCAAACAGCCACTATTCCAAGAGTCACCTATTTGCTCCGGGAGATACCTTTTAAGACGGAGTGCGAACCATGATTTATATGACTGCCAAAGCTCTTCCAGAACTGCCTCTGCGCTTTGTGAGTGCAGTCGGCAACACCAGAGAAGATACCCTTGTTTAATAGCGATATCAAGCTCGGAGTAGAAAAGGATTTTTTCTTGCGGTGGTCCAGGCTTCCTTGGTATGCCACACGGTGGTGTTCCAAAGCTTAGCTGCAGAAAAGCCAGGAAGCCCGGGTAATTAAATCAGATAGGTGGACGATCGATTGTCAATCTATTGCCAAAACATCATTTACTAAACGATGCTTCTCTGGCCGCTTCGCAACCAGCGCCTGATATCCCCTCCCTGAAGAGACGGAGTTTTACGGCGCAGAAGAATAAAACTCTCTCTGAATGCAGCGTCCAGGAACCTCTCTTCATCTTCGACTGGAAGGTCTGGGAAGTATTTCATTATCGCTGCGGCGAACAGGCCCGCTCGCTTACCGGCTGTACTACTAGAAGGGGTGACAATCTCTGCATCACGGACACCGCAGCTCGGCGACCGTGCCTTGAAAACGAATCCACAAAGGTCAAGGTGCGAAAGCTCTGCGAGTTTACCCCGGGCCCATTGCGTCAGCCGCTCCGTGTGATCGATTCCAGTTAGGATCGTCACAAGCCTCGGTATATCTCGATCGCCGATCAAGTGCATAGCCTCTCTCGGTACTGTAAGGCCTGACTCGACCTCGGGGCACACCGGCACCCATTCTACAATCTGGCCAAGTGTATCGCGCAGATAATATTCGAGCTTGTTCCCGCCATCATAGCGAACATTATTGCCAAGCAGACAGGAACTTATACCGATTCTTATCTTATTTTCCATTGTCAATTCAAACAAGAACGCTCTGAGCAGCATATCTCAGAGCGTTTTATTTATACTATATATCGACCGGCAAGCTGCAACAATTATTTTTCCTTCTGCGTCAGCCACTCCTTAAGCCTGGGGCACTTCTTCTTTGCTCTGTTGCCTTCACAGTCACCGCAGATTGTCATGTCATGGCTGCAAGGCGTAAAATCGTCAGAGCGATGGATATTCGCTTCTTTTCTGGTTTTCCAGCTTCGCGTGCTCCCACTTTGCATGACTTTTTCCATCGTGGTCAATCTTCTTTTTTAATTCGAAATCCGCACTCAGCGAGTCCTAATCCAAGCGGTAGTTCGGCGCCTCTTTGGTGATCACGACGTCATGCACATGAGACTCGCGGAGACCTGCGCTCGTGATCTTGATAAACTGAGCACGCTCCTTGAGGGCTTTCAGAGATTCGCATCCGCAGTACCCCATGCCGGAACGCACACCGCCGACGAGCTGGAGCACGCTCCCTGAAAGTGTCCCCTTGTAGGGCACGCGGCCTTCGATGCCCTCAGGAACGAGTTTGCTCAGTTCCTCTTCATGAGACTGGAAGTAGCGGTCTTTGCTGCCTCTTTCCATGGCGCCTATGGACCCCATGCCTCGATAGACTTTATACGAACGGCCCTGGTACAGGATCGATTCGCCCGGGCTCTCTTCCGTGCCTGCGAAAAGACCGCCGATCATGACGCAGGACGCACCGGCAGCCAAGGCCTTCGTAATGTCTCCGGAGAACTTGATTCCGCCGTCTGCGATGACCGGGATGCCGCCTTTGTCTGCTTCTTTGCAGCAGTCAATGACCGCCGTGATCTGCGGCACGCCGGCACCGGACACGACCCGGGTAGTGCAGATCGATCCTGGCCCGATTCCAACCTTAACGCAGTCAGCGCCCGCTTTAATAAGGTCCTTTGCCGCCTCCGAGGTCGCGATATTCCCTGCCACCACATCGAGTTCGGGGAATTTCTTCTTAATGCCTTTCACCGCGTCGATCACACCCTGGGAATGGCCATGCGCAGTATCCACCACAATAATATCCACGCCTACCTTCAAGAGTTCAGGTACGCGCTCCATATAATCACCCACACCGACCGCTGCACCAACGCGTAAACGCCCAAGCTTGTCCTTGCACGCATTCGGGTATTTGATCTTTTTCTCTATATCTTTGATCGTAATAAGGCCGCGCAGGCTGTCATCCTTGTCCACAATCAAAAGCTTCTCGATCTTGTGCTTCTGGAGGATCTTCATTGCCTTTTCGAGGGTGGTTCCGATGGGGGCGGTAATGAGCGGATCCTTGGTCATGACTTCCGAGACCTTGAGATTGTACCGTGTCTCAAACCTGAGATCGCGATTGGTAAGGATGCCGACGAGCTTTTGCCCCTTGGTGACTGGGACGCCAGAGATGCGGTATTTTTTCATGACGTCCAAGGCATCGGATATTTTGGCGTCCGGTGAAATGGTGATGGGGTCAATGATCATGCCGCTTTCGGACTTTTTGACCTTGTCCACTTCCTCTGCCTGCAGGTTAATGGCGAGCGCCTTGTGGATGAATCCGAGGCCCCCTTCCTGGGCCAGGGCAATGGCAAGTTTTGCCTCGGTCACAGTATCCATGGCCGCGCTCACGAGCGGGATGTTGAGCACTATCCGTTTAGTGAGTTGCGTACGGATGTCCACGTCCTTGGGAAGGATATCGGATTTTGAGGGCAAGAGCAACACATCATCAAAGGTGAGACCTTCACGAATAGGGCCGACAACCATGTGTTTCTCCTTTAAGACACTTGTTTATAGTCGCGGATGAACACGGTGACGAGAAATCTGTCGCAGAGGTAAAAAATAAAAAGACGTACGTTTCTGCCGATTCATGCAATAGCGCGATACGCATTCATCCGTGGTTCAATTGCGTAAGTCGTATACTGTACCACATTGGCGGTAAAACCTCAAGGAAAACCGGTTATTCAAATCCGGATTGTTCATTCAGGAAGGGGTTATCGCGTCGCTCGTCGCCAATAGTAGAAGCGGGACCATGACCGGAAAAGACCTTGGTATCATCCGGTAGTGTCATAAGGTTTGTATTGATGGAGCGGAGAAGTGTCGTGAGGTCGCCGCCCGGGAAGTCCGTCCTGCCGATGGAACCCGCAAACAGTGCGTCGCCGGTAAAAACCATTCCTTGTTCGAGCAAGCTTATGCCTCCGGGCGTATGGCCCGGCGTGTGCAGGACCTTGAGCGCCACTTCTCCTGCTGTGATGACGTCGCCATGTTTAACGTACCTATCCGCGGGCGGTGATGAAACCGTGTCCATGCCGAACGCGCTGGACTGCTGCGAAACCGTAGCAAGCACAGCTGCATCAGCTTCATGGAGCAGCAACTCGGCGCCCGTAGCGTCTTTTATTGCTTTATTCGCGCCCACATGATCGAAGTGAGCATGAGTATCAACGATGTACTTGACCTTCAACGCCTTGTCTTTGATGATTTTGAGAATGTCCTCTGCATCATCGCCCGGGTCGATAACTACAGCTTCGAGTGTCTTTTCATCCGCAAGAATGAAGCAGTTCACCTGGAGCGGGCCCACGACAAGCCTGATCAGCACCATATTTTTTACTCCTTATTTTTTATAAATGATAAAAAAGAGCAGTAGCGCCCCAGAGATCGCAGAAAACAAAAGCTTTTTGATATGCGTCTCCATGCCTCAGTGCCTGACGCTGGCATTAGACTCCAGTTCTAGTAGTTTCTTTTTCAACCTGAGCCCTGCCGAGAACCCGCCCAGCGAACCCGCTGAGCTGATAACACGGTGTCAGGGTATGATGATTGGAATGGGGTTGGCGCCCAATGCCTGGCCCACGGCTCGCACAGCCTTCGGGTTCTTTATTCTCTTGGCGATCCAGGCATAGGACCTCGTCTGCCCGTACGGGATTTCTGCGGCTGCCCGCCAGACCGCCTGCTGGAACGGCGTATGATACCTCAGATCAAGAGGGACGTCAAACGAAACACACTTTCCAGAGAAGTGCCATTTAAGTAATTTCTCCACCGTGTGAAGAATTTCCCCGGGAGAGGACTTAGGTTTTTCCAACCTCTGCGCGCCACGCATCGTTTCCAGCAGTTTACGGTTAACTGTCTTTTTTGATTTCCCGGGCAGTATGATCCGACGCACTCCCTCCGTTGTTGCAGCCACCCCAATCCAGCCGATATCGCAATGAATGACCAATCTACTTATCTTGCAGTACGCATTCATACCTGTCTCTTCCGTTTCACCATCCCCCAGATAAACTCCAGCTCCTCGCTCTTCGTGATCCACATTGCAATTACATAGAAGCAAATGGTTGCAAGCATGCTGCCTCCGAGCAATTCCAGCTTATGCTCTGTATTTCCCCCGTGGTCCCAAAGACGGTTACTGCTGATCCACCAGCCGATCACCCCGATGGCCAAAGACGCGGGGATAATTTTAACCAGGGACCGCAGGATGCGGCTGGCGTCGATCCTGCCGATCTTTTTCCTGAGTTGGATGGTGAGCAGGCTGATATTCAGCATCGCCGCAATCGACGTAGCGAGCGCGAGGCCGCCGTGGGCAAGCGACGTTTTGAAGACAAAAAGGGCGCTTAGCAGTATGTTCGAACTGAATGCCACGAGAGCGACGAAGACCGGCGTACGCGTGTCCTGGAGTGCATAGAACGCCTGGACCACTATCCGTACTCCCGCAAAGGCCCAAAGCCCCACCGCATAACAAGCGAGTGCCAGTGCGACGCCCTGCGTTGAATGGCGGTCAAACTGGCCGTGTTCGAGCAAAAGGCTCACGATCGGGATTCGGAGCGTGATAAGGGCTGCCATGGCCGGAAACATGATGAAGAATACGAGACGCAACCCAAAAGAGAATGTTTCCCGGAACTCATTCATCTCCCGCCGCGCTGCCTGGGCCGACATGGTGGGAAGCACGGCCGTTGCTATGGCGACACCGAAGATGCCAAGCGGAAACTGGATGAACCGCATGCCGTAGTACAGGTAGGTGATGCTGCCGGTCGCTAGGAACGACGCAAGAATGGTTGTGATAAAAATATTCAGCTGGTTTACCGAGGAACTGAGAAAAACCGGCAGGACCAACAGACCGATCCTTTTGACGCCCGGATGCGTGGGCTTGAACTCCGGCCGCATCCTCATCCCCTGTTTTTGCAGACCGGGCACCTGGATCAGGAACTGGCACATCCCGCCCAAAACCACGCCGAAGGCTACGCCAATGATCGGTTGAGAGAGGAACCGCGTGCTCAGCACCACCGCACTGATCATCATGACATTCAGCATTACCGGCGAAAGCGCGGGAGTGAGAAAGTAACGAAGTGAATTGAGCATGCCCATTGCGAGCGCTGCGAGACCGATAAATAAAAGATAGGGGAACATGATCCTTGTGAGGGTTACTCCAAGGAGGAATTTGTCCTCATTCCCGGCCTTGTGTAGCCACCCCCAGGCGATCATCTTGACCACAAAGGGGGCGAAGAGCACACCCAATCCGGTCAGAACGAGGAGGATGACGAGCAGCCGGGCAAAGACGGCATTAGCAAGATGAAGGGCGCTTTCTTTAGACTCTTTGGTTAGCGTCTCGGTGAATACAGGAATGAATGCGGCGGACATCGAGCCTTCGGCAAGAAGTTCGCGGAGAAGATTCGGGATGCGATAGGCCACGTAAAACGCGTCAGCAGCCATGCCCGTGCCGAAGGCCCAGGACATAACCATGTCGCGAATATATCCCATAAGACGGCTGGCAAGCGTGGCAAGACCAACGGTACCCGCCGCCTTTGCGACCTTGGTTTGCTCTGACATACGAAACACCTCGGAAAAATGCGAAGCTCTACCTGAAAAAAGGAATTAACCGCTGAAGAACACAGGTTTTGGATGCTTCAGACAGACACACCCGGATAACGCTGTAGATACTTGGCACAATCTTCCTGACGTTTAATTTTTCTTTGCTGTGATCCTAATTTGACTAAAATCCCGACAGGGTCTATGGTTTTAACCTTTTTCAGAGTAAGGCGTAACTTTACCAGAAATCAGCCTGTAAGAAAAGGTTTTTTTCTTGACACTTAGGGGTTCTTTATGTTAAAAATGAAGACTGTTTTTAACTCCCAAGGAGGCAAGAAGTGGCGATTCACAAATCAGTGATCAAAAGGCAGCGGCAAGCCGACAAGAAGCATGTCATTAATAAATCAGTAAGATCCGCGCTCAAGACCATCTCGAAAAAAGTCGAGCAGGCTGCTGCAGAGAAGAAAGCTGACGCGGCAAAAGAGGCTTTGGTTAAAGCCATGAAGGCCTATGATAAGGCGGCGTCTCAGGGTGTCCTTCACAAGAGCACCGCTTCGCGGAAGGTTTCTCGCCTCTCCATGACGGTCAGCAAGATCACCTCTGCGTAGTTATTTTATACGGTATTGTAAACGGCAAAGCGCCTTCGCTAGACGAAGGCGCTTTTTTTTTACTCCTCATTTAAGCAACCAGCCCTGTAGCGGCCAAATTCCGCACTTCCTACGTCCCACAGAGTTTAAGGATCATCCTCTCCAGCACAAGCCGTCCATTCAGACCGCTTGATTTTAGTGCCCGGTCCGCTGCAAGCATCACGGAAAATGTTTCCCTTAATTCATCCATAGTATAACGCCTCATCTGTTCCTTGAACAATCTGGCCTGGTGAAATATCACCTTTTGTTTCCTCATTATCTCATCAGAGCTGATGCCGGCGGCCTCCATGGATTTTGCCTGGAGAAGACGCCGAAAGTTCCAGGCGACGGATCCAAGCAGACCGACAGGCGCTTCTCCTTCCTGGAGCAACCTTGACAGTATCAAGAGGGCCTTTCCCGGGTTCTTCTGGCCTAGCGCAGCTGCAAGGTCAAAGGGATTGTATTCCCGGAAATCGCCTACCACGGTTTTCACGTCATCGAAGGTGATGGTCTTCTTCTCTTTCAGATAAATTTTGACCTTTTCGAGTTCGTTCTTGATCTTTTGAAGGTCATTGCCGATCGTTTGCCAGAGATACTGGGATGCATCATGCTGGATTGTAACACCGAGTGACATGGCACGGGACTCGATCCAGCCCACGATCTCGCGATCGAGCAATGGATAAAATCGTATGGCCCCACCATGGGACTCGACAGCGGAGATGACGGATTTTTTTTCATATCGTCCCTGGTTCGATACGAGAACGAGGCACGTACTGGGAGACGGGTCATTCAGGTAGGGGACGAGTTCCTCCAGGTCGGCTGCCTTTAAGACATCTATCTCTTTGGCGATCACCAGGCGTTTCTCAGACATGAACGGGAGGGTCTGGGCAAGATTCACGATATCAGATGCGGATGTGTCTCGGCAGTAGAGTACATTGAAATTGAAATCCCGAGCACCCGGATCTACCATCGTCTCGATAATGTGATCGAGCGCCTCCTGGATCAGAAACTCCTCTTCACCGTAAAACAGATAGAGCGGTGATATCTTATGCTGTTTGAGGCTGGATAAAAAGTCCTGGTACTTCACGATTAAATACCCCGAAACTGGCTGCAATCAAATCTTTGGAAATTTTGCTAAAATCCGTCGAGCACTCTGCTTCTTACTGTAGATGCAATATCCTGACAAGCGCTTTGCACGGCTGCTTCTTTTGCTATCTTGGTCTGCGAAATATCTCCTATGGCCACTGTATATGTGGAAGTAAAATAATCTGTGAGGGCTACATCCTGCAAAATCAGCTTCTGCGTTTTCGTATCTTCAACGCTTATACTGACAGTGATGCTGACATTGTACGCCTGCACATACGAAGCGGCTGTATAAGCTTGCGCCGTTAAAACAAACTTGGTCACGTGCCCCCGCAAAACAAGGTCTGCGGTGTCCTCACTCACGACGTTAAGCCTTCCATCGGTCAAGAACTCGTCCGCTACGGCTTTTGTAATGTCCACATCGACATAGGGCTCCGTGGTATCATTGATAAACACGGAGACTGCAATGGTCTTCGCGCCTTGAGGAATGTTCCTTCCGATAGAGGAAAAATGGTAGCCGCAGGAGGTCAACGGCATAAATAGACTGATTAATAAAAGCATGACTAACGACATCGGCAGCCGTTGCCTGACCGAGACGACATTTTTTAGCAATAGTTCAACAGTCTTCATGGGGTTTGTCATTATGCCCGCTCTACACAACGATATTTACGAGTTTGCCCTGTACAACAATGACCTTCTTCGGAGGTTTCCCGTGTGTATAATCCCTGACTTTGGGATCGGCTAGCGCCGCGGCTTCGATTTCGTTGTCCGGTGCGCCGGTAAGCATAGTCAGTTTGCTCCTGACCTTGCCATTTACCTGGATCACGATCGTTACTTCCGATGCAACGATCGCCTCGGGGTCGAACATCGGCCATGAAGAATTTGCAATGCTCGCCTTTTTCCCGAGAGACGCATTGAGTTCTTCGGCAAAATGAGGTGCAAATGGCGCGATAAGCAGCGTCAACGTATCTATGGCGGACCGGAGCACAGGCAGTTGTTTCTCCTTCACTCCGCCCGAAGTATAATCATATAATTCATTCACCATTTCCATGAGCGCCGATATCGCAGTATTGAAGTGAAATTCGCGCTCGATGTCCTCGGTCACCTTTTTGATCGTGAGATGCGTTTTTCGGTACAGTTTGTCACCCCTGGCTTCTGACCCGGCAGGCTTAACATCCGTGACTCTATCGATGTTTTTAAACACGACCGCCCAGACCCGGTGGAGAAAGCGGTATGCGCCATCCACGCCCTGATCGCTCCACTCGAGGTCCCGCTCCGGCGGAGCGGCAAAAAGCGAGAATAGCCGCGCCGTATCCGCACCGTACTTCGTGAGAATAAAGTCCGGGTCCACGACATTGCCCTTGGACTTGCTCATTTTCGCGCCATCCTTGATAACCATGCCCTGTGTGAGCAGGTTCAGGAACGGCTCGTCGCCATCGAAGAGCCCCAGATCGCGGATCACTTTGGTGAAGAACCGTGCATAGAGAAGGTGCAGCACGGCATGCTCGATGCCTCCGATGTACTGGTCAACGTTCATCCAGTACCCCGCGGCCTTTTTGTCAAAGGGCGCCACGCTTTCGTGGGGAGAGCAATAACGCAGAAAATACCAGGAAGAATCCACGAACGTATCCATCGTGTCCGTCTCTCGCTCTGCTCTGCCACCGCACCTCGGGCAGTTCGTTTCCCGAAATGATTGAGACTCGCCAAGAGGAGACCGCCCTTTCCCGGTCAATGCGACGTCTACCGGCAGCCGCACGGGAAGATCTTTCTCAGGAACCGGCACGGCCCCGCATGCCTCGCAGTAAATGATCGGGATCGGCGTTCCCCAGTACCGTTGACGCGAAATGCCCCAGTCGCGAAGTCGCCAGTTCACGGTGCGTCTCCCTATGTTCCGCTGTTCCACGTAATCGGCGACCTTTTCCTTCCCCGCCCTGTTGGGGCTTCCGTCGAAGGGGCCAGAATTCACCATGGTCCCTTCGTCTATGTAGGCTTCCGTCATCGTGAAAGGATCAAGGTTTTTTTCGGCGTTCTGGATCACTACGCGGACCGGAAGTCCATAGTTCCTGGCAAACTCAAAATCGCGCTGGTCATGGGCAGGAACGGACATGATCGCTCCGGTGCCGTACTCCATGAGAACGAAGTTGCCGACCCAGATGGGAACCTTCTCGTTGTTCAGAGGATTGACCGCATAGGCCCCGGTGAACATACCTTCTTTTTTCTGTTTTTCGTCGGTGCGTTCGGCCTTGTCCTCGCGCATGACACGTTGGCAAAATGCCCGGACCTGATCGGCGTGAGGAGTTCCTTTGATGAGCGACTCGACCATTGGATGTTCGGGCGCAATGCTCATGAAGGTAACGCCATAGAGCGTGTCTGGCCGTGTAGTAAAGATGGTGAGCTTTTCACCAGAACGTTCGACCGTGAAGTCCGCCTCAACGCCGATGGACTTCCCGATCCAATTCCTCTGCATGGTAAGAACTCGCTCGGGCCAGCCGGTGAGTTTATCACAGTAGGAAAGCAGTTCCTCGGCATAGGCTGTGATTTTAAAAAACCACTGTTCGAGCTCTTTGTGAGTGACAATAGAACTGCAACGCCAGCAGAGGCCCTGCTCTACCTGTTCGTTCGCCAGAACGGTATTGCACGACGGGCACCAATTCACGTAGGACAGCTTCTTATACGCCAGCCCGCGCTCGTACATCCTGATGAAGAACCACTGGTTCCATCGGTAATATTCTTCAAGGCACGTAGTGACTTCTCTGTCCCAGTCGTAGGAAAGGCCAAGACGCTTCAGCTGCTTGTCCCTCATGTAAGCGATATTCTCAAGGGTCCACTTAGCAGGAGGGATGCCGTGCTTGATGGCCGCGTTTTCGGCAGGCAGCCCGAAGGAGTCCCACCCCATCGGGTGGAGCACGTTGAATCCGCGCATCCGTTTATACCGCGAAACAACGTCGCCGATGGCATAATTCCGTACGTGACCCATGTGAATCCTGCCCGATGGATAGGGGAACATCTCGAGGCAGTAATATTTCGGCTTTGACGCGTCCTCCGTCACTTTAAACGTCTTCTGCTCGTGCCAGGAACGTTGCCAGCGCTCTTCAACTTTCTTGAAATCGTACCGTTCTTCCAAACCTGTTCCCCCCCCCGGACAACGTTGGCTACAGAGGCATTCCCTTTCCAGGTGCTGCTATTTCAATCTCGCCTAATCCCTCCAGCTACGCATGCAACGATTCATCTCTTTACCTGAGACTTGACAAAATGATCAATCATAACAAGGGACTTCGTATTGCAGTTAATGAACTTTATTCCATAACAGTGCCGCCCCGAAGCGGACTTTTCCGCTCTCATGACCATGCAGTCAACTACAACCTCATTGTGGGCGATTTTGAAGGCGCATGTCAAGCGATCACCCTTCTTGAAAGCACGGTAGGTTTCAATAAGCATACCCGAAATGCTGATATTTAACGATCGGGCGAAAAAAGTAGTATCCCCTTCGGTGCTTTTAACGGATATTCGCTGCAATACCCGTATGCCCTTTCGCTGGGGAACGACGAGCAGTTCAGATATTTTTGAAAAGAGCATATCCTCGCTCGGAGGTTTCGGTATGACGGCGTTAGCTCCTGTTTCCCGGCATTGTGCCAGTGACGCATCAGTCGCATTACAGACGACAATGATCGACACGTTCTTAAGGCTGGCATCGTTCCGAATCAGGGAACAGAGTTTTGCACCACCCATCAACGGCAATTCGAAGTCAGTGATAATCAAGTCCGCCTTATAAGTCCCGTGAAGATTCAGGATTTCCTCAGATGACCTGGCAGGGATAACTGATATACTTCCCCGTCCGAATACGGTGTTGTCCCGCTCAATGTCGAGAATGATGGGTTCTGCAATAATTATCTTCTTCATGAGATTACCCTCCGATCCGGCCGGAGGGCATCGTGTATCACCAAACAGCAACGCTATCAAAAAAGAATTTCATTCATTAATACCCGTCAGTTTACACCGGAACTTTTTGGCACGTGTTCGCCAGTACTCCGCGCTTCGGCCTTCTTTGTCTTTGTGTTCGGCGGCTTTTGCCGATGTTTTACCGGGGCTATAGGTTGTTTTCTCACACTTACCCGGGATTGGTCGAACTTGATTTTCGAAGCATGGTCGCGGTATTTCTTCGGTATTTGTCTACGGTCGTTAGTGAAAAACTCTTTTCCGTCTTTGTCCACCCAGCGGTAGTAATCCGCACGGGCAATAGAAACAGAGAACAGGAAAATGAACGCTGTCAACGCGACGAATCTCAGCATTGTGGCCTCCTAAGAAGCGATATTGTGTTAAAAAATAACACAATTACCTGGACCGTGCAAGGTTTTTTCTTGAACTGCCGCGGACAATAGTGATATAGTGCGTGCCTGTGAGCATGGAGCGGGTGCAGAGGGAATGTCGTCCGCTGTTGCCTCTTACTTGCCCAAATATGTGTATTTTTCTGAGATCCTCAGGCACAAAACTATGTCGAAACCAGTCGTAGCCATAGTGGGCCGTCCCAATGTGGGCAAATCCACGCTGTTCAACCGGATCCTTGGTAGAAACTTCGCCATCGTCGAGGATATGCCAGGTGTTACACGCGACCGCAATTATGCAGAGGCCGAATGGGAAAATAAGCGCTTTCTGCTCGTGGACACCGGCGGCCTAGAACCCGTGACTAGTGACGCTATGTACATAAAGATGCGCGAACAGACCACGCTTGCAGTGGAAGAAGCCGATATCATCATCTTCCTCCTCGACGGCAAAGAGGGCCTGCTGCCCGCGGATATCGAAGTGTCGCACAGGCTCAGGGCATCGGGCAAGCCCGTGATTTATGCCGTCAATAAAGTTGATGGCGTGAAGCATGAGGGCCTCGTCCCCGACTTTTACCGACTCGGCATAGACACTCTCTACCCCCTCTCGGCCCTGCACGGTCCGGGCTTTTCCGACTTCATGGATGAACTCTATCGTAAGTTGCCTGAAGCGTCGTCTGGCCCGCAGGAAAACGAAACGGCCGACATTCCGAGAATCTCAATCCTGGGCCGGCCGAACGTTGGAAAGTCCTCGTTTGTGAACTCGCTGATCGGTGAAGACCGGATGATCGTTAGTCCCATCGCGGGCACAACCAGGGATTCCGTGGATAGCACCTACCAGTACTATGGCAGAAAATATACGCTTGTTGATACCGCAGGAATCCGGAGTCGGGGCAAAATCGGCAGGGGTGTGGAAAAATACAGCGTCATGCGGGCCATAAAGAGTCTGTCACGCGCAGACGTCGCTCTCGTACTTATCGACGCGGTGGAAGGGATCACGGAGCAGGACGAACGAGTCGCAGGCCTGGTCCACGATGAAGGCAAGGGGCTCATCATCATTCTAAACAAGTGGGACCTCGTTCCTGACAAGGAAGAGGCCTATAAGAAGTTCATTGCCGAAATCCAGCAGCGGCTCAAATTCGCCGCATATGCGCCGGTCCTTACCATTTCTGCCAAAACCCGCCAACGCATCACCAAAGTTTTCGATGAAATCGACCGCGTGATCAAGGAAGCTGAAAAACGGGTTCCCACAGCGGAACTCAACCGCATTTTCGAGCGGCTTACCGCATCCCACGAACCTCCGCTCTACCATGGCAAACGCGTAAAATATTATTATATAACGCAGGGAGGCATCAAACCCCCCACATTTATCGTTTTCGTCAACTATCCCGCAGGTGTACATTTCTCGTACCTCCGTTATATCGAGAACAAACTTCGTGATGCATTCGGTTTCGATGGTACGCCGATCAGAATTTTTGCAAAAAGCCGAAGAGAAGAACGCCCCGCGATGCAAAAAAAATCGCGAAAGAAATAAATTGACCTACCTCGTCAACAGAGAGTATTATTTCATGCATAGAGACACGATTTAAAATCGTGAGTTTTTGTCAATTTGCGGGCTGCAAAAACTATGGTATTGAGTTTTGCAGCCTTTTTTGTTCTTTTTGCGAACACTTTTGTTATTTCCTGTCAGTAATGTCCGGTTACGTTTTTGCATAGATAATGCCTCCGGACATTTTATAGCAGTCAAGATCGGGAGGCACATTCTCAAACTCAGCAGCTTCATTCTTGATTTTGCAGCGTAGCTCTCTGACCCTTTTTATACTGACTTTCTCATTGTGCTGTTCGTAGCAATAAATTGCGAGAAGCAGGTAGGTGATGAGACCTCCCAGTATTTGGACCATGAGACCATGTTTGCTTCTTGCAATCAAGTGATAGACCTTCAGGTGGCGTTTCCACCAGCCGAAGAAGGTTTCTATGTTCCATCTGAGCTTGTAAACCAGTGCTACCTCCTCGGCTGAAAGATCGTACCGATCGGTAGCAACCCAGTATTCTTTATTCGCGACGCGATAGGCGACTAAACGGAGTTCTTTTTCCGTTTGATTCACTCCTTTGGTCCCGAGCAGGACAACGGCGTCATAAAAAACAATGCTTCCGGGTTTTACGGCATTGGCCCTGATAATAGTAATCGTTGTATTTTCCTTGATCCGGCAGACAAAATGTTTTCTCTCTGTTTGCCACTGATCAAAGTTCTTATGCCGCTGGTAGTAACGATCCAGAACACTGGTCTGACCCGGTGAAATGATCTGGCTTACAAAAGGGCGTTCATCTCCTTTGCCGTGGGTCAAAAATATCTTCGTCGGGATACCACGATTGATATCGAAGCCTATATGCGTCTTGGCTTTTTTTGAACCGCCCCGGTAATCGGCCCAGTGCATAGAAAGTACTGCATCTATCAAAGATCCATCAACGGCGACAAGGTCGCCGAGATTGCCGTATTCAGTCGGAAGCAGCTTGGTGGCTTTGACTTGGAGCGCCAGGTATAATTCCATAAGTTGATCAAGGCCTCTTGAATTAATGGCCTCGAAAAAACTGCTTTTATTAATGCCGGATTTCGGCGCAATCGTCTGTCGGGCAAAATCATCTTCCTTGAGGACTTGCAACAGATGACGACCTGAAGTGTGTTCCTCAAGGTGAAAGTAAATGAGTGCATGAAGCTGATCTTCAAATTCCATTTGTAGCGGCCTGTTCCCTCGTGCCTTAAGTAACGCGATGTCGATTAATGGCGCTTCCAGTGGTTGAAGCAACTGGCTGAATGACGGTCGTTTGCCTGAGTCGTTCTTCGGATCGAGCACATAGGGCATTTTCGTAACTCCTTGCAGTTAAAGGTATTTACGAAAATTTTTTCTGTGCACATTTTACTAAATGTCAAGTTAATAGCGACCGGCCGAAAGAATGTTATGCTTTTTTATTGTCTCCTTTGAATGCAATTTGCTAACCGGACAACGCTGATTTCCTGTTCAAAACTGATTTCCTGTAACATGCAAAAAGGTGCCTAATCGATTATTGAGCCAACAAAAGTGTTCAGTTTCTGGTATCATTAATATAAGCAACGTTTATCAAATTAACCGTATCGGGAGGAGGAACATGTCAAAGAAGCTTTATGTCGGAAATTTGCCGTATCAGATCACAGAGGATGGCCTGAAAGATGTCTTTGCTGCAATCGGAGAAGTAACCTCGAGTAAGATTGTGACGGATGCAGCGACAGGACGATCGAGGGGCTTCGGCTTTGTGGAGATGGCAAACGATGAGGACGCCGAGAAGGCCATCTCAACTCTTAATGGCACGCCTGTCATGGACAGAACTATCAATGTAAGCGAGGCAAGGCCTCAGCGGGATCGCGGCACATCGGGTGGCGGCAGGGGCGGCCAGCGCGGATTCGATCGGAGAGGATCGGGAGGAAGGAAGCAGGATAATTGGAGATAAGGGTAGATGATAAAAACATCGAAAAAGCTCTCCGGCTGCTCAAGCGCAAAATGCAGCATGATGGGCTGTTCAGGGAGTTGAAAAATAGACGTTTTTATGAAAAGCCCTCTTTAAAAAAGAAGCGGAAGAGAAGGGAAGCGCAGAAACGTAGGCAGAAAAACCTGAGGATGAGCAGACAACATCCGACATAATTCAATGATCCAACGCATCGCATATATCTGTAAATCTAAAAGCTAAACGATTTTTTTTTATTGCCGTTTTTATGAACACACCAATGCATATTGCTGCAAACTTACGGCGAACGCTCAGCGAGGGGTTGAGTTCGTGTCCTTGCTGATTTCCTCCTTTTTAATCTTCTTTCGTTGCGTCTTCATCTTCTCATCAACCATGGTAAGATCTCGAAGACTCTTTTCCAGCTTTTTTTTCGCCAGGATAAGATCATTCTTCTCCTCGGTCAGCGAAAAGACCCTTCGCTGAAGGGTTATTTTATCCTGTATGAGCCCGTCCCGCTCCACAGTCACAGCTGCTTTCTCACTTAACAGGTGTTCCTTCTCGTTCAGCAAATCACCGGCTTTTTTGGATAGTTCCTCCTTCTCCGCAAGGAGCGAACCTTTTTCTTTTGTCAGTTTTTCTTCATCTGCCTGCCTGTCTTCTATTTCAGTCCAAAAATTCTGAATTTTTTTTGAGAGCAACTCGACTTCCATCATGAGTTCGTGCGTTTTTGACTGATCGAAACTCTTGAGAACCGCTAGCCATGTCTGCGCCTGATCCGCGAGTTTACTCGTTGGATAATGCTGTAAGAAAACGCTGAATTCACGCTCGGCGCCGGCATAGTCGTAGTTAAGATTCTTATAGTAGACTAGGATGTAGGCTGCATTGTATTCTGCCTTCTCAGCCAATGGGGTTTTCGGATAGGTCTCATCCAGGTACCGGTATGCATCACGTGCATCCCCGTACAACCCTTTTTCAAACAGCTGGTTTGCATAATCGTATGTTTCGATACCAACAGGGCGGTGGTTTGCTGAAGCGCAACCCGCGATGAGGATAAGCAAAAAGAATAAAGCCCGTTGTCTGATTAGCATATGGTAGCTACGCTCCCTAAAATGACTATCCGCGGTCCACGTATCACGCCGATATAGTTCTATCGAAATCGTCATATTTGACGGATTTAAAGATCATGATGCGAGGCAGAACTGTGCAACAAGCTTAGAAACACCCAAGAATCTGCTAAATCATGTCGAATATGTCAATAAAACACTATGACCCTTGTGTTAGCAATCGTCAAATGCAAAGAAAAACAAGGTTTATAATCTTCCGATAAGCAATAACTATGGAAAGACAAATGCATTGTCAAAAAAAATGTATTATTCGATTTTTTTAATTATAGGCTATCGTTGCGCCTGAATTCAATAGATTCAGACACATTCTTTAAGAAATAATCACGGTGCAAGAGCGTTGAAAACAAATACCCGCGACATCGGCCGCGGGTATGTCTATCACTTATCACCAAAAAAACTTCAGCGTACACAAAACCGGTGTATCACTATTCCTAGAATGATCCAGTAATCGTCTGAGGGGCGCATACTAGGATACCACTACCACTTGGTGCCGTCACCGTGGCTGTAACGCTAACTACATTTGGGTTAGGCACACTTGATGGTGGCGCGAGGAAGACTGACATCACTGTAGGCCCATCAGAAACTCCATCGGCAACGGTATAGGTGGTATTCCCGGTTAGTGTGCCGGCGGACGCAGCAATGGCAATGGTCGTACCGGGAATAAGCGCGTTTGTGTTAAAATCCCCAGCCATGAAGAATATGTTCAGCCCGGAATTGACTTTGAATCCAGCCGATACTGAAAATAAGCTGCCGCAATACGCTTCATTTCCAGTAAAAACAAGTTTCCTTGATGTCCATATCATCTTGCTCGTTTCACAATTGGGTGCGGTGCAACTCGGTCCATCCCATACTCCATTAGGCGGATCATATACACCATTACCGTTTGCATCGATAAATGGTTCATAGGGATCGGTAGGAGTGGGATTATTGGGCACGACACCGTTACAATTCTCCGTTCCAGTACCGTCATTTCTGCAGTTATCATCATTCGAATCAATGAAAGGTTCGCCTAGATCAACGAAGGCCTCAGATCTATTCACTCCTCCAGCGCATGTCCGTGGTAGTGCGTCAGTCGGCGTGATGGACGTACCCGTGCCGCTGGCACATTCGCAGGTATATCCGACAGGGCAGGCACTATTGTTATATGAATTATCAAATACACCGTTCCCGTTCTCGTCGAGAAACGACTCTTCACCCTGGACCGCAGCCATTACCGTTACCCGGCCATTCCGTGGATGCACGCTACCATCTGACGGAATGACCGCGAATGGAAACTGCAAATTGAGGTCGGCAATATTCGACTGCTCTGCAACCGTTTGGGCCACAATTGCCGGATCGGGTGCCTGCGTTCTTAAAAGGGAGGACGTGTATCCCGTTGCATCAGTTATTCCCTGAGCGCCTATCGCGCCTGCTTCAGTATAAAAAGAAATCGATGTCCCTTTCAATATGTTGTAATTTCCGAACCGGTCAGCAACGTATGCCGATATGCTGGCAGTTGCGCCCGAGACGACAAAACCCTGCAAATTGAATCGCGAAGTCGCCAGATTAAAATGCGTGGCAGACGGCACCCCGCCCCCTATCGATATCTGTCCTGATGATGTGGAGATCGTGCCACTTAATGTCGTTGTCAACGCGATGATGGTTACCGGACCTGCCACAGTGCCGCTATTTAAAATTACTACGGCATTGCCGTTAACCGTCGATCCATTGGCGGTCAGCGACCCCGGAGTTGCTCCGATATAGGCGCCCCCTCCCGGACCCTGCATCGAAAACTTCACACTCGTTCCGTCAGTTACGGGATCTCCGTTTATGTCACTCACCTGGAATTCTATGGTCGATGTCGTAATTACACCAGAGCCTTGGATACCAATGAGCTGTGGCACGGCGGAGATAAATTGAATGCTCCCGGTTGGAGCCGGAACAATCGTCACGGTTGTAGTTTTAGTGATAGTGCCGGCAACAGCTGATACTGTAACAGCTCCAGCCTTATTGGCTGCTGTGAATGTAACAGTCGCCATTCCCGTACCCCCTGATGTTGAGGATACCGTATTTGATAATGTACCGTAACTGTTATCGCTCACGGAGAAAGTAACCTGCGTTCCATCCAATACCGGATTACTATTAATATCCGTAACGACTGCAGTAATGGTTGAAGTGCCCCTGACCGTAATGCTTGTGGGCGTTGCTGTTGTGACAATGTTGGCCGGCGGAGGAGCGGTAATCGTCAAATTCACCGAGGAGGTCAAGCCAAGAGCTGCATAGGTAGCGCTCACGATACCGGATGTGGGCAAGGCTCCTGCCATAAAGCCAACAGAGGCAACACCGGCATTATTAGTTACTATGGCTGGAGCGCTTAAGTTACCAGCTGCGGAGTTGCTTAAGGAAAGATTCAAGGTAGCACCGGTAATCGGCTGACCGCCTGCGTCTCGCAGAAGCCCTGTAATGGTAGCAGTGCCTCCCGTGACAATGGATGTGAGCGTACTCGAAACCGCAATTGATCCTACTGATCCGGAACCTGAAATCGTTATCGACACCGATCCAATGGTACCCAGACATGCTACATCTACCGTTGCATAAGGTCCGGCAGCTCCGGTAAGTGTCACACTGGCTACGCCGTTCGCACCTGTTATACCTTGGCCAGTGGAGAGTGAGGCTTTTGTCGGATCGGTCGAAAAGGATACGGTTGCTCCGGACACGAGATGGCCGAGGCTGTCCGTGACTGTGGCGGTGATTATACTCGTATTCCCGGCAGTTATCGATGAAGTGGACGCCGATACTAGCATTGTGGCTGGTGTCGTGCCTACGATACTTACATCAACACTGACAGTGCCGGTCCCGATTGTGGCCGTTATTACCGCAATGGTGCTTTGTGATCCGGCAGTAAAGGTTATTATTGCGTCTCCCCCCGTCGTCGCTTGCGCCGTATTAGAGAGCACTCCTTTTAAGCCGTTATCGAGATTGAAGCTGACGACGGTTCCGTCAGGCACCACATTACCCGTGGCATCTACAACATGAACTGTAATTTGAGATGTACCTGCTGTTGAAATTGTAGTTGGGCTTGCTGAAATAATCATAGCTAGGGGAAGTACGACAGTGCCGGAGGTGGTACCGCCGCCAATACCGGCGGAACCAGTAGTTGAGCTGCCGCCATTAACGCTCGAGGGCGAACAATTTGTTATCAACCCCAATAACACTATCAGCCAGATAAGTCCGGCTAACTTGAAATCTCTCATTATTAATTACCTCCAAACATCGTCGCTTCCAAACAAACTATTTAATCCGTAGTCGGTGGAGTAGTTGCAACGGCTGCCGCTGAGCCTGATTCCACTTCCACAAAAGAAGTGCCACCTGTAGTGGTCGGCAGCGTAACCATTTCAACTGTTACCCTCCCGTAGTCATCCGTTCTTGTAGATATCGAACTTTGGTTAGTTACCTGATTGCACGTGGGAGCACTTAAAGCCGGCGCAAGCGCAATGAGGCCATTACTGAATATTCCCACGGCTACATCGCTCAAAGGGTTGCCGTTAACATCCTTAACAGAAAAAACTAATGCAGGATAACAGTCACCACCGGCATTGTGAGGCACTCCAAGATTTGATGGTGCTACAATGGTGGCGCCATTCGGTGCCTCCTCTTTGCCGCAGCCGTGCATAAGTAGTAAGGAAGACGCCACAAGCAGGAGGTATAAGGTAAAAATAAGCTTTATGGACAGTCTCATTTTGTAAACCTCATTTTATAGTTATTTAGCAACTTAAGTGCCAATGTTTCTGTTGCATGCAACTTGTTGTTTTATTTTGAATTGCAACACGCCATCTCATAATTCTTGCTAATTTTTCGGAATCAGTCTTACCAAACTATGTAACGAATTACATTTCATGGTCCAGTTTATTTTTGTGCCTGTTTCTATGATTCTTCAGATTCCGTGTTATTCTCTTGCACTAAATTGCTTCCTGTTTTACGATCTTGGGCGTTATAAAAATAAGAAGCTCTTGTTTGGTATCCGTGTCGGTCTTGTTTCTGAACAGCCAGCCAATAAGGGGGAGATCGCCGAGGAAAGGAACTTTTAGGTAGGACACATTCTTATTGACGATAAGAATGCCTCCGATAACAGCCGTTTCTCCGTCTGACAGCAGAACTTCAGTTGTTGCCTCTGCTTTGTCTATCGACGGCTGGCCCGATGCTCCCAAGAGCGACGTGTCAGGAGCGTTTTTTGTTGCTTTAATTTTCAAATATATTTTGTTATCCGGCGTTGCATGAGGAGTAACGGTCAGCTCAAGATTGGCATCTATAAACTGGATCTGAGTACCACCTGCCGAGGTTGTTGAAAAAGGAATGGATACGCCCTGTGTTATCTTGGCTTCCTTGTTATCCAATGCACTGACCCGTGGAGACGATATAATTTTCCCTTCTCCAGTGGACTCCAAAGCCGAAAGAGCAAGGTCCAGGTTTAACGCCTTATTGATTGATCCAAAGGTCATTGATAACGCACCGCCGCCAGTGGTGGCGCCTGCAGCTGCCGGCATGTTAACTACATAGTTGCCGTTGCCCGATTGTGTCGCTCCCATCGCAGTTGCACCTGTCGCCACTATGGAATTAGGAAATACGAGGCCTGTCGGATTCCCATACGCAGCACTTGCACTGGCGGTCCCACCCCATTGCACGCCGATCTGTCTGCTGAAATTCGTGTTTGCCTGGACGAGTCTGGCCTCGATCATGATCTGACGAGTGGGCTTATCAAGAAGCTTGATCAGGGAAATAATCTCATCGACATTGCGCGGAACGTCCTTCACAATGAGCGTATTCGTCCTTGCATCGGTGACTGTTTCACCGCGAGGTGAGAGAGATTTCTTAATCGTCGTTTCGATTACCGATGCTGTAGAATAATTAATCGGAATAATCCGGGTTATGAGGTCTTCTGTTCTTTTCTTCGCTTCCGTGTTCCTCAGTTCATCTTCTGCTTCCTTCGTCAAGGCACCAAGTGAAGCAATGCGAAGGACATTGTCTTCCAGAACATACCCTAAGCCGTTCATCTTGAGGATAATGTCCATTGCCTGGTCCCAAGGGATATTTACCATGCGCACGGTGATCTTTCCCTTGACATCGGGAGCAAGGATGATGTTCACGTTTGCCACCTCGGCAAACAATCTCATGACGTTTACCAAGTCAGCGTCCTGGAGGTCGAGAGATATTTTCCTGCCAGTATATTTCTTAGCTGTGGAGATGAGAGGGTTTTCAGCAGCGATTGGCTCCTGTTTTTTTGGTACCTCTGTTCGCTCTTCCGAGGCGGGAACGGCAGCAGTGGCAGCTTCTTCCTGAGGATGTGGCACCGTCACTGCCTGCTCTGTAGGTTGGACTTTCTCCGCTTCTGCTGAAGGAGCTTTTTCCTGAGGCATTTTTTCTTCAGGTTTCACGGACGGTGCCGCGCTCATGGCTATAATAAGAGAATTCCCCTCGGGGGTCACTGTATAGGTCAGCGGTTTTGTGAGGTCCATGACGACCCGGACTTTCATGTCCGGTGCCGCATGCTGGCCGATCCGCACTCTGTCAAGACCTCCTTTTCTTACCGGGATGACACTCGGCCTCACCCTGCTCAGCACGCCTGGAATATCCACGACGAGTTTCTTGCCCTCGACCATGAAGACATTCGGTTTCATGGAACCGTCTGCGGTAATGACGATTTTCACACCATTTCTGCCGGCAGTCGCCTTCACTGATGATACTACGGTCGCAGTTGCTTGTTCGGCTTCGGCCTGCTCAGGAGCAGGCTGTTCCTGCGTGGTCACTTCGGGTTGAAGTGAGGAAGTTACAGAAGAAGTTACTGCGGATGTCACGGTCTCCACTGAGGGCGTCACAGAAGAGGTGACTTCAGATGTCACGGTCTCCACCGAGGGCGTCACAGAAGAAGTGACTTCAGACGTAACGGTCTCTGTGGCTTCCTTTGCCCCTTCCGGTTTGCTCAATTCGACGATAAGTTTTCCACTGGACTGGTATACCGTCGGCTCTACGCTTTGAGATAAACCGATCTCCAAACGGGCAATATTATCCTTCTGTTCAGGCGTAATATCGGTAACAGCCCCGCTATTGACAGTAATCGCGTCCTTAAATTTGCCGATACTGGCATCGGAAATATCAACCACCAGCCGGAGAGGGTCCGTGAGTTGGTAGGAGGTGTACTGCAAAATGGGTTCAGAACCCTCAATATCGATTTCAGTTTTTCCATCCACGTCTCGAGGTTCGATCTTATTAAGGATGATCTGCGTGGGCTGACCCTGAGCAGCTGTAGGAGCCTTCGCTGCACACCCTTGAAGTGCAATTACGAGCGCAGCAAGGATTATCAACCAACATATTTTCTGAGGTTGAGAGTACTTCATTGCATCCCCTCCTGTTTTTTCTGGAGCTCTATGACTATTTCCTTATGCTCAGTTTCCCCTGAAAATGTTTTATATTTTTCTTCGACCACCATCGTTTGCTGAGTTATTTTTTTCACGACGCCTTTATTGGGTCCTATTATGGTTCCAACCCTGATAAAATAGCCCTTCCCGTCAGGGCCTTCAACCATTGCATTATAGCCGTAACCACCCCACAAAACTCCCGTAAATTTAAACTGGCTCAAATCATATCGTTCCAAGGGCGATAAATTTCCGCCTCGGGCTTTCTGCTCTGCCCGAACAATAATCGGAGCAAAGGGATCGCGCCTCCCCTGAGGATTATAGCTATATTCCTGAGGCGGTGGCGTTTCGATAGCCGTAGCCGTCCCCTGCGTAATAGGTTTTTGAACCGTTTTTTGGGTTATCGCTACGGAGGTGTTGGGAGCCTTCGCCGACTCTGAGCAGCCCAACAAGACCGCTCCAAATGACGTTAAAATAATCAAGAAGAAGGCTGCGCTACTAATTGTTTTTATTCGTCTGACCTGCCTCAACTTTTTTCTCCACAGCCGAAAACGTCATGGCCGTACAATTGATATTGATATCCATTGAACCATTCGCAGCCATTTTTGCACCGACCATCTTTATATTGAGAATGTTCACGATGCGCGTCAACTTGCCGACTCGGTCAAAAAAAGCAGCCGTATTATGGTAACCGCCGGTCAGCACAAGATTAATAGGTATTTCCTCATACAATCCGCTTGAATGCAATCTCCGCTTATCGGGTTTCCAGAGCTTGAGTACGAGACCAGATTGATTCACCAGATTTTGTATTTGCCGCAAGAGGCCTGAGACCTCAGATTCAGGAGGGAGTTGCTGTGTCAGGATAACCAACCGCTGCTGCAACGTTTTTACTTCGATTTTAAGGTCGTCGAGCTTTTTAATTTTATTGTCATTATCAAGTATTTTTGTATGTGAATCGGATAACGACTTTTCCAAATTCTCTATTTGCGTCTTCATCGGGATTTGAAACTGAATAATATAAGCGATCACGATCAAGACGATGACGACAACAAATGCTATCAGTCTGGTTTTTTGAGGGATCTTTTGTATTTTATCTAAATAGGAAGCCATTATAATCCCTTGTAAGCAAACTGCAGACGATACCGATAAATAGTTGTGCTTTCCTGAGTCGCCTGGCTTGTTTCCAGTAATGCGACATCCGATAAAAAGCGGGAGGCTTTCAAGTTATCGACAAACCTCACCACATCATCATTGGTGAAAGCCATTCCGTCGATGCTTATACTATTATTGCTCTCAGTAAGTGATGATATATTTACGCCTTGGGGAAGCGCCTTGCTCACTTCATCAAGCAGCCGCACGGGCCCGGCTTGATTTTTTTTGAGTCTTTCGATAACGTCAATTTTTTCAGCTACCTTTTTCCGCTCTTCCTCTACATTCTTGACTTCTTTCAACATATTGTCTTGTTCTCGAACGCGTCCTTCCGCGGTGATTTTTTCTTTTTGAAGGCGGGCGATCATTTTTTGCTGTTTGTTCAAGAAAAACCACATGATGATCAAGCTAAAGATGATCACGAGCACAGCGAAAAGCAGCTGCTGCTGAAGATCAATAACCTTTTTGGCGGCCTTTTTCTTGGTTGGCAGAAGATTAATTTTTATCATCTGTCTCCAGGCCTCCTGATCGCCAACCCCACGGCAATGGCACACAGCGGGGATGAATCTTCAATAATCGATGTATCAAACTTTTTAGTATCTATTTTGATATTTTTGAAGGGGTTCGCTACCTCCACGGGAACCTCGAGACGCTCGGACAGCATCGTCGCGAAATGCCCGATCCGCGCACACCCGCCAGCGACGAGGACATGGGACACTTTCTCACTGCCTGTTGTGGATCGAAAAAATTCAAATGAACGCTGAGTTTCTGCAACCATATCTTCGGTAACCGATGACATAACGCCCGCAATCTGTTCCTTGTCTGGCCCTTCAACATCCTCTCCCCGCTGAACTTTTTTAGCATCTTCGTAGGTGAGGCCGAAATCCCTCTGAAGCGCCTCGATATACCGGTTGCCGCCCACAGTTACGTCACGCGTGAAAATCGAAGTTCCGTCCTTCAGAATATTGATGTTCATCACTGAAGCGCCGATATTAAGCAGTGCCGTTGTTCCTGCTTCGACATCGTAATTCAGTTCGTACATGTTTGCCAGGGCAAAAGCATCAACATCCATCACGACGGGCTCCAGCCCTGCCTCTTTAGCCAGGTTTACATAATCATTGATCTTATCTTTTTTGACTGCAACCAGAAGGACATCGGCTTGTCCTTCAGCTGCGCCGGATCCCAATCTCTGAAAATCAACGTTTACATCGTCAATCGAGAAAGGAATATACTGCTCGGCCTCCCATTTGATGGATTCGGCAAGTTCTTCATCGGTCATGTCAGCAACAGATACCCGTTTTATGATCACCGAGCTTCCGGATACGGATATGACGACTTCTTTGGTCGTCACTTTTTGTGCGATAAGGAGCTCCTTGATGGCGTCAACGACCCGCCCGGCGTCCATAACCGCCCCTTCCACAATCACCTCAGGCGGCAGCGGTATCATGCCGAATTTCACCAGGTGATAGTTCCTGTTCGAGCCCTTCAGTTGAACGAGCTTGATAAAGGTCGATCCGATATCAAGTGCAATGGGTTCAATTTTTTTTGAAAAAAACATCCTGTCTCCAAAAGCTGGAAATACGCCGTATCAACCGGCGTTTTTGCTTTTTATGATCTTCTCTATAGTTTGCAAGTTATTCTCAGAATAAACTCTCCAGCCGCGCCAGTCACGCTGTACTCCACGCAGGAGCCCCTCGCTTTCCCAACGGAAAAGAGTAGCACGAGAGATATCGAAACGATTGCAGATCTCGCTGGTTTTATATCTTTTCAGATTCTTGCTGGTGACCATGTTGCCCTCATTGGATAGTCTGCTACTATTGACCATACTAAGTATAGTTATTAGGATACATATAAAATAAATAATGTCAAGCAATTTTTTGGGGTCGCTAATTTTATTTTGATCAGCATGGCAGCGGTGTGGAAGGTCGTAAAAAGCTAGAGGACATACAAGATTATTGCGAAATAGTGGCAAATGCTTCCGGCAAGCACAAAAAAATGGAATATCCCATGTCCGTAGCGTATTTTTTTGTCCAAGGAATAGAAAATAACGCCCACAGTATAGAACAAACCACCGGCAACCACCCAAGTAAGTCCAGCAAGCGGGAGGGCGCGTACGAGCGGACGGATGGCAATGGTGACAAGCCAGCCCATGAGCAGATAAATGACTACCGAGAGAATTCTCCTCTTCGTAGTCATAAGGATATCCTGCAGGACCCCGATGATTGCCAGCCCCCAGATTGTTCCGAAGATGGACCATCCCCAGGCGCCTCGTAAGGTAACGAGTGTAAACGGAGTATATGTGCCTGCTATGAGGAAATAAATGGCGGAATGATCGAGTTTTTGGAAAATGGCTTTGGCTTTACCTCTACTTGCGTGATAGAGGGTCGAAAAAAAATAAAGCGCTGTCAGCGTGATGCCGTAAACACTGAAACTGACGATCTTCCAAGGATCTCCTTGCGCACTCGCATGGACGACGAGAACGACGAGGCCTGCCAGCGCTAATGCTGCACCAATAAAATGTGAGGCGGTATTAAGACGTTCATCACTCTGCATAGTGGTCTTGATTATAACAGCATTTTTTATTCCAGGCAATGCACTCCTCTAAAAAAGCAAAAAATTCAGTTGTTATTGCAAATGCATGCGCCGATGACCTTATTGGAGTACGGGAATAGCAGCTGACCTCTCCCCATGGTTAATACCGTCGGCTTTGCACGGAAACCCGGTAAATGACGTAATCAAAAAGGGCGGCCACAGAAGGCCGCCCTTGCAACAGAACATCAATCGGAACGTTACCTAGTTTTGTGCATCTTCCTGCTGCTGCGGTAATTTCAAAACCATCCCTTCCCCGAGCGTCAGGTCATCAATATGCCCGGCAGCCTTGCTTACGCGCGACACAAAATGAATATGAATCACATTCTTTATTCCCGAACCTTTCTTGATTGCGGGAGCATAGTCTGCGATGAACACGCCACCATGATGGTCGGAATAGAAGCCGATGATATCGGCGGGCTCATCTTTTGTGATAAAGTGCTCCTTTGATTTGACGAACAGTTCTTTCGTAATGGGCTTCCCTTCAGTACGGTCGACATTGATGTGCCATTTGATCTCTACTGGTGTCCCTGCGAGCAGGAACGGGAAGGGCTTTGCTACATCGATCCCCGATGCTTGCGCCTGTTCTTTGACGAATTGCTGCAGATCAACGTAGCCCCTGACCGAAGGGGGAACGGGGACGTCCTTCCATTTCGATTGCTCCGTCCAGACAAGAAAAAACGCGCCGTGCCTAAACGTGTTGTCCATGACAAAGTCTTTACCCCGCACCTTGGTGATGAAGGGTTTAGAGTCAAAGATCGTAATCTCCCCGTCAAAGCCGTCTATAGGCCCCATGGCATACAATCCCTTACGGCCTGTCATGTCTTCCAAAGATACGACGCTCAGAGCCTTGCCGGTCACAAAGATAGTTTTCTGAGCTCCGACGTACTCGACCAGACCCTCTTTCTTCGATCCTACAATGGCCGCATATGTTGAGGCAAACAACATCCCCAATATCAGGATGGTTGCCAATGCTGTTAAAATAAATCGTTTCTTCATTATTTTCTCCTTTTCGTAGGCAGATGTTTCGGGCTCCCTCTGCCTCTCCGCTAATTAGAAAGCAGTCCTTTCAGAACACCGGAGTGGGCACGGTTCCCCACCCGCTGCCGTGAGGCAACTCTTTGACCTCGATCAACTGCAGGTTGTGCACGTCCACATCGGCCATGAACTGCGGCACGCGAAGAGCATTAATTGAGAACAAGTCGGAAGGATTTTTCACCGGAACATCCTCAATCGAAATGAAGATCAGCCTCCTGATCATGCCGCTTTCCATACCCGCAGTGTTTTGATTCTGCATTTGCATGCCGTCGTGCATTGCATGGTGCCCTGCGCGCAGATGACCGAAGGGGTTGAATATCCAGTCCATGATCATCGCCATCGAGTGATGTTGATTAAAAAGTTTCCAGTCCCCCCCGGTGTCTGCGATCATTCCCTGCATGATGTAGTATTGTGGTATGAAGTAGACAAGATACTGTTTATTGTCCTGAATCCGCTCCTTAATTTCTTTCAATGCAAGCACGTCGGACATTCTATGGTCCATCATGAATGCGTCCTCGGGAAGGATGGCGACGGCGGTAATGTTTTGCGCTTTTGTCCAGGTTGTAAGCTGACTAATGGTATACGTACGAAGCAGGAATGCTGTGCCAATAACAGCCGCTGCAAAGCCTACAGCGAAAACGATTTTCCCAAAAGTTGATGATGGTGTCAGTGATTTTTCAAGACCTCTCGGTAAAAACATCCCGGTCTTGCTCATGTACTTGCGATACGTCTCTTCATGGGCATTCAGCATTCTCCGCTCTTCGTCTTTGGCAAGGAAATAATAGACTAACGCCATGACGAGCCATAGCACGATCGTCAGAAACCTTGGCCACATGATTGAGAGCCCGAGACCGGCTAGTCCAAGAGCGAGATACTGGGGATGACGGATGGCAGAGTAAAGACCGCCAAGCACGGCGCCCTTTCTCTTGAACTTGGCGATATAGATCTGGGCGGCACAAACAAGGAAAATGACCATCCCGACGACGAACAGGACCGATCCCATGACTCGTACGAACTGCAGGAACCAGTCCTGCGGCAGGACCATATGAGGCAAGTAAAAAGCGCTCAGCCACCGTGTTGAAGAATTACTCGCAAGTTTGAGCAGTATGGGGTTAAAGACCGAGTAAAAAAACCCAGCAAAGGGGCTGATCATGATCAGCACTTCAAAAGCAATGACAAAGTAAAGGACAAGCGCGCTCCGAAGAAGCGTCTTTTGCGTGTTCATAATTGTGACCTCCCTGAAAAAAATGGTAAGACGAAACCACTGCGACAATGAGAAAAATGAGGAATCCTTGACACGCAGGGACACTGATTGAAGCATGATTAACCTGATTACTAATCAGTCTTTACATCAACTTTTTTCGTGTATATCCGTGTCGAATGCTTTTCTGTGTCGCAGTCGTGTATTTTTATACCGCAAGGGAGATCAGGCTCGGGGAGGTCTCAGAAGTTCGTCCGGCGAAACGTCTTTGTAGTTATCGGCAAGGACGGGTCGCATGGACTTGATAGGATCGAACTGGAATGTATGGATCGTCTTCGGAACAGCGAAGACGTAAAGAGGAAAGTGAATAGAGGAAGAATCTGACACGAGGTCTTTCTGCCCATCGGTCGTTACGGCGATGCTGTGATGCATTGGACAGTTTTCGCACGATACGCCAACCGTGGATTTGCCAGCCGCTCCGAATGGGCAGGTGTTCTGGATGAGAAGAGCAAAAGCAAGAATGAATATGATTGACCTTGGCTTAAGCGTCATTTGAAATCACTATAAGCACTTCTTCCGGTAAAGTCAATCCCTTTCAGGCCGGTCAAGACATCGTCGTTCCCGTCAGCCGAGATATGCCGCGATCACACGCTCGTTCTTTTGGAGTTCCGCCGGGTTCCCTTGGATAACGACCCTTCCATGCTCCATGACGTAGACGTATTCAGCCACTTCCAAAGCCTTCCTGGTCATTTGCTCGACGAGAAGCAAGGGTATGCCGGTCTCTTTGAGGCGCTTGATGGTAGCGAAAACCTCCTCCACGATGACTGGAGCCAACCCCATGGAAGGCTCGTCCATCAGGATCACCTTGGGGTCGGACATCAAGGCACGGCCGATTGCAAGCATCTGCTGTTCACCGCCTGAAAGCGTTCCGGCTGACTGGTGGCGCCGTTCCAGCAAACGGGGGAACAGCTCATATACCCGCTCAAGGTCGCGTGCGGCCTTCTTGAGGAATCCGAAGAACCTTGGTAAACGGCGATATCCCCCCAATAACAGGTTATCCTCGACGGTCAGCGGCCCGAACACCCGCCGGCCTTCCGGCACATGAGCGAGACCAAGCCTTGCGATTTGCGACGCATCCATTCCTTGCACCGGCTTGTTATCAAGCAACACCCGTCCCTTCGTTGGCTTCACAAGGCCGGAGATGGCGCGCATGGTCGTGGTTTTGCCAGCGCCATTCGGGCCGATCAAAGCGACCAAGGCCCCTGCCTTCAGCTGAAGCGAGGTTCCGACCAGAACCTCACTGGCGCCATATCCCGCATAGATGTTATCGACGATCAGCATAGGCGATTTCCCCTGTCGTAGATAAATTCATTCGTATTATAGAAGGCAGCTCCTTTCTACGTTTTCTATTCATGCAGTTGCTCCCAGATAAGCCGCGATGACCTTGGGATGCCGCTTCACATCTTCCGGTCGCCCCTCCGCGATTACAAGACCACCGTCCAGGACCGTTACCACGTCGCAGAGCTCACTCACAACATCCATATGATGTTCAATCAGGATCGTTGTGATTCCGGTCCTATGTATGTTCCGTATGATCTCGACCAACTTCTTGACGTCGGGATGGGCGAGCCCTGCAGCTGGTTCATCAAGGATCAAGAGGTCGGGACGGCAAGCCAAAGCACGGGCTATCTCGAGAAAACGCTGAGCACCGTAAGGAAGGTCCTTGGCCGGCGTACGTGCCTCGTCATGCAACCCCACCAGCTCAAGCAGGGTTAGGGCTCTGGACTGGCCGCAGCGCTCCTCCCCGCGAGCAAAACCGAACATCACCAATGGAAGGGATTTATGGTACGTATCCTTCATGGCCACCATAATGTTGTCCAGCGCGGTCAGCTCCGAAAAGATCTGTAAATTCTGAAATGTCCGCGAGATCCCCGTTCGTGCGGCATTGAAGAGACTGCCTACGGGAAGCGGCCTGCCTCGGAGCAGCATGGTTCCTCCGCTCGGAGTGTACAAACCTGAAATGACATTCACAAGTGTGCTCTTGCCGGAGCCGTTCGGACCGATCAGCCCGTGGATATGGCCGGAATGCACTACCAGGGAAACACCGTCAATTGCCCGCACCCCGCCGAAATTGCGTTTCAACTCTTGAAGCTCGAGCAGGGGGCCCCCATCAGCATCTTTTTTGGGCAGGACCATGTCCAACGAAGATGGTTCGGCCAATGTAGCGGGAGCTATACGAAATAATTTCGAGAGGAATCTTGCGGCAAAACCCATGAGCCCTTCGGGAAGTCCTACAACTACCGAGAACAGCATCAAAGCAAAGATTGCTCTTCGAAGATCTTCGATGTTCTGAACGGAGAAAGCGACAACAACAAGGAGCCCCATGGCGACGATCGGTGCGATTGCCTGAAACGGCTTCATGGTCTTATGAAAGTAGCTTTGTACTCCGGCAGCCAATGCGATCAGCAGACCGATGACGGAGAATATCTGGAAAAGAAACCGGTTCGAAAGAAGATTCGGCAGGAGTACTATCAGGGTGGCGCCGACAAGGGCTCCCCAGAGGCTTTTCCGACCTCCGAGCACCGCTCCCATCAGCAGGATCACCATCAGGTCATAAACGAAGCTCTGGGGCTGAAGATATTGAAAGTTGAAGGCATAGAGTCCGCCAGCGAGACCGCCGAGTGCGGAACCGAGGGCAAAGGCAGCAACCTTGTGCCGAAACGTACCGATTCCCATAGCATCGGTGGCAATGGAGCTGTCCCGAAGGG
The DNA here is from genome assembly GCA_963845065.1 of Nitrospirota bacterium. Classification (GTDB taxonomy): domain Bacteria; phylum Nitrospirota; class UBA9217; order UBA9217; family UBA9217; genus JAJYKN01. The sequence continues at coordinate 383,737 of CAWJQQ010000008.1, read as the reverse complement.
CCTCGAAAGTCCTCCCCCATTGCGAACTGAGCAGATTGTGCATGGCGATCCAGACGAGAGCCAGGAGGACCAGACAGAGCCAGTAGAAACCCTGAGCAGCGAGGTTCACCCCGAACAGGGTTGGGCGAACGATTGAGAGACCCTGTGCCCCGTTAGTAAGTGATTCCCATTCATTGAGTGTGGTCGCAACCAGAGCGGAAAAACTGAGCGTTGCCAGGGCGAACTGTGGGCCTTCCAAACGGAGGGCTGGAAACGCGAGCAGCACGCCGAACACGAGGCCGATCAGCAGGCTTGCACAGAGTGAACTCACCATGCCGAAACCGAAGTGTGCCACGGTCAGACCGGCCGTGTAAGCCCCGAGACCGAGAAAGGCAGCTTGTGCGAGATTGATCTGTCCAAGATAGCCAACGGTCACGTCCAGCCCAATAAGCAGGATTCCATAGATGGCGAGGAGCGTCAACAGGCCGAGGGCAAAGGGATTTATTATGACCAGCGGGATGGACGCCAGCAGGGCAAAGACCAGGAGCTCCGCGCCGTGAATGAAAAAAAGTCGCTTCACCATCGATCCATCAGACCTTCCTGATCACGGCCTTGCCAAACACACCTGTGGGACGGACAGCAAGGGCAAAAATCAAGAGAACGAGGCCGGGCGCTTCGCGCCACCCGCTGCCTATATAAAAGCTCGTTAGACTTTCGAGCGCACCAAGAATCAGGCCGACCAGCACAACGCCGAAGCCGGAATCCAGGCCGGCCACAACCGCGACGGAAAATGCCTTGAGCACAAGAACCGATCCCATGGTCGGCCCCACCGTCGTAATCGGAGAAACGAGTATGCCCGCCACAGCCGCAGACAAGCCCGATAGACCATAGGAGAGCATGACCGTTCGCGTTGAAGACACGCCCATGAGTTCCGCCGCATCGCGGTCAGCCGAAACGGCCTCGAAGGCTTTGCCGAGAAGGGTCTTGCGTTTGAACAACTCTATGAGCCCCATAATCGCAAAAACACCCACAGCCACGGAGATTTCCAGGGGAGTGATGCTGACTCCGAGCACCTGAATCGCATCGGAAGAGATCGGGGTCGGGAACGGGCGGTCGTCCCGGCCCCATATATTCTCTGCTGCAGAAAAAAAGAACAACCCGAGGATTATCGTCAGGAGTACCCAGCCTTCGCTTTTCTGCTCCAGCGCCAGGCGCACTGCGGCCCGTTCCACAAAAAGGCCGAGGAGTACACCGAACAGCAAGCCACCAGGGATCATCAGCCAGTAAGGAAACCCCATCTTCGTAAGGGTAAGGCTGAAGAAGGCGGAGACCATCACCAATTCACCCTGGCCGAAATTGATGCTCTTGCTCGTAGCAAAGGTAAGCTGAAATCCATATGCAACGAGAGCATAGACCAGGCCCATCAGAGCCCCACTCACGACGAGCTGGGGGACGATGGACGTTGTCATGATCCAATCCCCCTGATCGGCCGCCGGTAATATTGGGAAGGGGAGTATGCCACGTTACTTAGCCTTCGGCGAGGCAGCGTTCTTGATGAGGCGCTGCCGGTCAGCGTCGTTCGCGAAAACAACGCGTCCGTCCTTCACCATCCCCATAACAGTCTGGGCGCGGCGGAAGGCCTCGTGAGTATTCTCATTCGCGGGGTCCCACTTGCTGAAGGGCTTCCACCAGTCGGCGATCACACCCGGGACAGGTTCACGCAGATCCTCGAGGGCATCTTTTATTTTGTGCGTGTCAGTGCTCCGGGCCTGTTTCACCGCCGCTGCGAAGATTAAAACTGCATCATATCCCTGGGCAGCCGAAACCGGGGATGGGATCTGGGTCACATTGTAAGCTTTGTGGTAATCTTCGATGAATTTTCTGGCCCTCGGAGTGATGGGTTCTTCAATAAAAGTCTGGGGCATCAAGGTCCCATTACCATTTTTGCCGGCATTATCAATAAAGTTGGACATGGAAAGGGGCCATCCTCCGATCAGCGGCTCTTTCATCCCAAGTTTTGCCTCGCCGTTGGCAACGGCGGCAAGTTCGGGTCCGATCCCCCAGATCAGGATGGCCTGTGCGCCTGCCGACTTGGCCCGCAGCAACTGGGCGGTCATGTCCTTGTCTCCGATATTGAACTTGTCATCCGCCACGACATGGAGCTTGTTCCCCTGTGCCTTTATCTGGTTCAGCATGTCATCGTGTCCCGAAACGCCGTAGTTCGTGGAATCACAGAGGAGTGCAACATTGGTGAATTTCCGGTTGATTGCTTCTTCTACCACCATAGCGGATTGAATTCCGTCAGCTGCCGCAAACCGGAAGATGGACAGGTCCTTCACACCCGCTTTGCTCCACTGCGTCATGGATGATGAGCCGGCGGCCGGCGTGATGATCTTTGTGATCCCCTTTTCCTGGAGGTACCTATCTCCAGCCATTACTACGCCCGTATTCACGGAGCCGATGACGCCAGAGAGGTCACCCATGGATGCAAGCTCCTGAGCGATCAAGGCGCCCCGCTCATTCTTGGCCTCGTCATCCCTTTCGATCACCTCGAACTTCATCTTCCTGTCGCCGACCTGAACGCCGCCGGCGGCATTAATCTCGTGAATTGCAAGCATCGCACCATCCCTCATGGATGCACCCATCGGCGCCGAACCACCTGTGAACGGGCCGGTAATGGCTATCTTGATCGTGTCTCCCGCATATGCTTGGGCTACCAGAAAACCCACCAGAGCTAATGTCATGAGAAATCTTTTCATCTTCCTGCCTCCTTAGCGTTAGAGTATATATACAAAAGTCGTAGCTGCATTTACTGTATCAGAAACGAAATCACAATTCAACCATTTACTGTTTGTTTCTGTATTTAGCAAAAAGCTATCTAAAATGTCAGCTTTATTTTGAGGCTTATGAAATCGACCTAGCAGACATACTGCGATGATGGCAAATGATTAAAAAGAACAGGTGATTTTGAACGAGATATTTTTTTGTGGTTTGTTGCTGAGAAAGAGGCTAGATCGTAATCCAATTTCGTGCTGAGATATGATCATCGTCTTTGTCCCGCAGATCGCTGTAAAAGCTTTTTTTCGATGTGCCCACTAACGATGATATGCATCAGCGATTAGGTCCACATTTTTGATTTCTGACGGAGTGGTTCAGTGAAGGGGTTGTGACTTCCGGCGTTGGTAATCGTTACTGCAGGCATTACCGCACAAAATAAACGACCGCGACTAAAAGGCCTATCGTAATTACGATCCATCGCAGGACGATAGGCTTGGTCCTCCCAGCGAGACGCCCGCCGAGCACTCCTCCTCCCAGGGCGCCAATCGCCATGACAAGCGCTGCCTGCCAATAAACCTGGCCGGAAAAAAGGAAGAAAACCGCAGCGGCGATATTCATGCTGAGCGAGATGGCTTGTTTCAAGGCGTTCAGACGGGTGAGGGAATCTTCGAGAACAAGCCCGATAACGGCCAGGGTAATGACGCCCACTCCCGCCCCGAAATAACCACCGTAAATTGCGGCCGGGATCACGGGTAAGATTGCCCATGCCGCGCTCAAATGCTTCCCCCCCTGATTGCTTATACGACTCATGACCCAGGTTCGCAACCGATCTTGAAAGGCCAGCAGAACCACGGCAAGCAGTATCAGGTAGGGTATCAATATCTGAAATGTCTTATCGCTCGTGTGCAGGAGCAGGATGCCGCCTGCAATTCCGCCGATGAGGCTCGTAGGCAGGAGCAATAAGAGCGTCTTCTTCTGATCGCGCAGGTCCTTCATTTGGGCAAAGGTTGCACCGAGATAGCCAGGGCAGAGCGCGACCATGTTGGTCACATTCGCGGTAATGGGCGGGACGCCGACCGCGGTCAGCATCGGAAAAGTGATGAGCGTACCGCCTCCTGCCAGCGCGTTTACAAGCCCGCCGGCAACGGCTGCCAGTCCTATCATTGTGAATTCAAGTACGCCCACAACCTACAAACCACTTTTCAGTGCTTATCAAAATCGCCAAATTTCAAGGAATACGCATCAAAATCTATTATGGTCATGGGCGATCAAGACGATATTCTTTTGCCGCCCCATTATTATTTTTTGTTTTGTTCCATGGAGTCGCTCCCCATGCAGGCGCCGATTTTTCATCGAGCGATGTAATCAGCGAGATCGAGCAGCCGCCGCGCATATCCGTATTCATTGTCATACCATACAAACGACTTAACTACACGGTCCGCGAGGACCTTGGTAGCGTTGGCATCAACGATGCCCGAATGTTCGTCCCCGATTATATCGGCGGACACCAGCTCATCCTCGCTGTATCCCAGGATACCACGCATATTTCCCTCTGCTGCCCGCTTGAAAGCCGAGTTCACCATCTCAGAGGTAACGTCTCGTTTCACATGGGCCGTAATATCAGTGAGTGAACCGTCGGCAACAGGCACCCGCACGGCTATGGCAGACATTCTCCCTTTAAGTTCAGGAAGCACACGCTCCGTGGCAGTAGCAGCCCCTGTACTAGCTGGTATCAGCGAAACAGCAGCGGCCCGTCCCCGCCGCCTATGCCTCGGGGAAGAGCTGTCAATAAGCGCCTGGCTGGCAGTATAGGCATGGATTGTCGTGGCCATCAAGTAATCGATCCCAAAAGCGTCGTTCAGAACCTTAACGGCTGTTGCCAGGCAGTTCGTCGTACACGAAGCGTTTGATAGAATATAGTGTTTTTGGGGGTCGTAGGCTTTCTCGTTCACGCCCAGAACCACGGTCAGATCTTCGTTTTTCGCTTCTGCACTGATAATTACTTTCGATGCTCCGGCTGTCATGTGTTTGGCTGCATCTTCCCTCTTGATGAAAAGACCCGTGCATTCCAGGACTATGTCAACTCCTAAAGCTCTCCAAGGCAATTGTTCAGGGTCCCTTTCATGGGAAATTGCTACTCTCGTCGACCCGAGTTGGAGATAATCCGATCCTGTTTTTATATCGAAGGGAGCCCGTCCGTGGATAGAATCGTACCTGATAAGATAGGCAAGCTCTTCAATCGGGGCAGGGCTATTTGCTGCGACTAAGGTCACATTCTCTGGCTTGTTTGATAGATACTGGCGCAGGACCAAGCGTCCGATGCGTCCAAGGCCGTTAATGGCGATTTTTTTCATGAAGGGCCTCCGCAAGGGCGAGACGCCCTATGGCAACTACTCTTTTCAGGAGAGTGAGAATAGCCTGCTTCTCTTAATGGTTATGCCATTTCATAGAAGTGTGAACGAAGCCACTATTTTTAAACGTTGGAGAATTGCTCCCTGATGCGAGTAACTGTTTGGGCAACGACTAACTTTCGCATATTATTAATAATATTATTATACCAACATTGCGCATCACCCGGGGAACATAAGGAAAAGATAAGTAACAAGCAGGCTCACAATTTTATGCGCGAAAGAGGGAAAAGGCGGGATAGAGGTTATATAATCTCACAATATCAACAATTCCAAAAATATTATTAGGTCGGACTGCTCTCGTCAGAGATAATGCCTCGGTAACTTCCATATTTTACATGCACTACATCATCTCCACTATTTTTCTAAAGTGCCGGCAGTTCTCAATGAGGTCCGGACCCTGTTTGAACAGCCCCCCTCCGATCAAAAAAATCAGGTCCTGGCCATAAGTCTCAAGCATGTCCGGTACCTTGTCCAGACTCATGCCGCCCCCCGGCGCAGGGAAGATCGCTTTCAGATGGCCCATGTGCTCATTCGTCCTTAGAGCGATTTCCTTGCATTCTTCGCGACTGAACGAAAACCGTCCACCGAAATTCGGGAAGATGGTTGCATCGGCACCGGCCAGGCGTGCCAGCTGGCCGAAGAGGACACCGTGGGAAATGCCACTCGCGCTAGTCACAAAACTTCCCTGCAAAGCAGGGTGCGTCAGGACCGGCAGCGCAATGCTCTCGTCGTCTGCCAGTTCCCGCAACAGGTCCATGCCAATCAAGCCCGGCGCCGCCATGAGACCGCCTGCTCCCGCGTCTTTTGCAAACCGCGCTCTCTTCATCACCTCGGCGTTCGGCGCAGTGATATTCGCAACATAGATCGCGCGTCCTCCTGTTTCCTTATTTGCTTTCTGAACCGCTTCGGCGCAGCGCTTGACCCGTTCCGCGAACGGAGAGCAGCACTGATCAGTCAGCCCGTGGTCGTCCTTGATCAGGTCCATGCCGCCCAATGCGAATTGGTACGCGATTTCTGCAAGCTCCTTGCACGACAACCCCATGGGCTTTACGGCCGTAGAGAGGAGTGGGCGTTTCGGTGCATTGAATAGTTTTCGCAGCCCCTGCCTTCCGAAACGGGGCCCTTTGAAATGTTTGAGCAATGACTCTGAAAGGTCAAGGTGCTCCACGCGGATGCCGGGCTTGATACTGCTATTGCCGAACAGGACGTTCAGGAATTGGGTCAACTCTCCCGCAACAATCTCGACAGCGTAACTGATTGTCGCATTAAAACTTTCCCGATCGATCTGTTCAAACAGTTCAATTCGTCCGAATATATGGTCCCTGATAATCCCCTCTGGCACTTCGTCAACGGGAAACTCCACTGTCTGCTCGATACAGATGTCTTCTGCTTTGGAGCGGGTTTCCCTCTCGGAACCGAAGAGCCGGTAGGTGACAGAAAAACGGTCGCCGGAGAAAAAAGAATCGGGAGTGCAGGTTTGTTGGATGATCATGGAAAAGATTTCATCATGCAGACGGCGCTTATTCCTCTACGCCGCTTCTTTTGGTTTTACCTTCCAGCTGCTTGTACTTGCGGAACGCGACGGAAAGCGTGGACGACTCGGAGATCGCCCCGGCCACAAGGAGCGCATCCATGAGCTCTTCAAGCGACGCACCCGCAACCATGGCCCGGTACAGATGGGCTTCAAGACAATGGTCGCATCGTAGAGCCGCAGCTGCGCCCACAGCGACGAGCTCGGCCGTTTTTCTGTCCAGCGCGGAAGGCTCTTTGTAAATTGCCATTCCCTTGAACAGAAAGGGATTGAAGTTTCGGGGACGCTCTTTCAGCACTGTTAAGAGAAATCCCAATTCACCGTTCTTTCCTGCATGCATTTCCGCCAGAGCCTCTGCCAGTTCCTTTTTCCCCAGCAGGGCTTTGGTGTCGCGTATGAGCCTTGATCCAGTATTAACCTTCGTAACATTGTTCTTTTTTTTCATTTTCAGGTCCTATTCAGCACTCCACATTCCTCACATCCTATAGCGCCTCTGCCTTTGCAGTGCTGTGGACTGCGGAAATGTGTGTTTTTGCAAGTTCCTGCTCAGCGATATTGAACTTTTCATTCACCAGTAATTCTATCTCGCGGATTAGGGACATTGCATCCATATTGTGTTCCTTTAAAAGGTATTGTTTGCTCGCACCGTGGCTGAAGGTATCCCTGAGCCCGATTCTAACGAGTTTCTTCGCACTACCTGTTTCCGCCATCTTCTCGGCAATAATCGATCCCAAACCGCCGATGATCATGTGGTTTTCCATCGTGATAACACCGTGGCGCGGTCGTGCAATCGCATCGAGAACTGACCTATCGTTAAATGGCTTCAAAGTGGAGATATGCATGTGCTGGATCGATATCCCGCGTTTCCTGAGCACCTGGACAACCCTCATCGCTTCTTCGGTCATGATGCCGGAGGTCAAGAGTGTTATATCGTTACCCTCAGAGATAACCCGTGACTTTCCGAACTGCATCGGTTTCGTTTTATCAAAGAGACGAGGAATCTCTCCACGCAGCATGCGTACATATACCGGACCATTGATGCCCTGCATAACATCGAGTACGGATTCAACGTCTGTCGCATCACCGCACTCGAGCACTGTCATGTTCGGCAACGAGCGCATAAGCGAAATGTCTTCGATTGCCTGGTGTGTTGCCCCACCGGGCGTGGTAATCCCCGGCAGAAATCCGATCATGCGTACAGGAAGGTTCGGATAAGCGATGGACATGGCAATTTGGTCAAAGGCCCTTCTATATATAAATACTGCAAAAGTATGCACAAGGGGAATGTAGCCTTCCCGCGCGAGGCCTGCAGCAAAGCTCAGCATGTTCTGCTCGGCTATCCCCATGGACAGGAACCGGTCTGGATAAGTGTCGCGGAAAAGATCGATCTCCGTTGAACTCGTAAGATCGGCGGAAAGCACGAGCACATTGGGTTTATCAGCCGCCCACTTGACGAGATTTTTTGCATGTACCCTGGTAACTATCTCGGGGCCGGACTGGGGCTTCGCTGTTTTTTTATCGTTCTCCGCTGCGGCCATGATCTTACCGCTCATAGATTCAAAAGCTTTTCTGTAGCGCTGCTTTTCCTCCTCTGAAGAGAAGCGGACATAATGCATCTTTGGTGCCCGCGTTTTTAGTACATCGAGCCCTCGCGCAGCATCGGTATCGCACAAGACGACTATCGGCCGTCCATCCGGCCTCAGAGATCCGACTTCAGCAAGACATTTGCAGTCGTGCCCGTTTATCCGAAATACCCGTGCGCCGAAGGATTCGAGCCTCTTGTCCAATGGTTCTATGTCCATGACCATGCACATCTTGCCATCACATTGGAAGCCATTCACGTCCACGTAGACGAGAACGTTATCGAGCATATGAAAGGACATTGACTGGAGCGCCTCCCACGTCTGACCGATCTGGAATTCGCCGTCGGACATGAAGACAACCACCCTGCCCTTCTCGCCCTTTCTCCTTCTGGCCATGGCTATGCCCGCTGCCTGGCTGATGCCCTGGCCGAGTGAGCCAGTCATTGTTTCCATGCCCGGTGAATGTTCGGCGCCTATCATCTCGACAGAGCTTCCATCCTGGTTGAACTGCAGCAAACCTTCCTCTGCCATCCGGCCGGTCTCGATGAGGGTCGCGTACAAGACGAGGGCATATTGTGCAGGAGAAAGGAAGAACCGATCACGATGTTCGCCGGGGCCGTTGTACGCAGCGCCAGTAACATAATGAGAATTATCAGGACCGGGCACTCCGGGAAATGGCTGCGGCACAAAAGGAGTCTCTATTTCCCCGAGGTCCATAACCTTCACATAGAGCGTTGCCATGATCTCGGCGGATGAACAGGCCTGGGAGAGATACCCTCCATTGTTCTTGATGGTATGCTCAAGCACGCGCCGCCGTATGCCTGCCGCAACGCGTTTGACTTCATCCTGCCATAAGGGGGAATCCTTTTTATTTGCTAGTACCCTCATATCTCCCGAACGTCTCCTTGAAAAAAAATCTCTTTAACAACCGAGTTCGCGAAAAAATGTCAGCCACGCTGGTGTTCACACTTTATTCACGAACTTTGCTTGTTCTGTAAAATTGTGTCTCCTGTTTAATGGCGTTGATTATCACGCAAGGCAAGACGAGAGTCAAGGTGAAATTGCTTTAGAAATATATTGTAGCAAGAGCGGCGTTGTAAAGAACGAAACCGGGGGAGATTATCCGCGTGCGTTCATATTAATTATGCCGATGGAATTTGGCGAGCGACGGCAATACCCCTTTTGTTGTATCACTATATCCAGAGGCAGGCTCATCAGATCGGCCAGATCCGGGCCGATCCGGGAGAGCAATTCCGGTTCCACATTTTTCACATAAGATTTGCATGCATCGCAGGTTTGTATGGAAAAGCCTTCTTCGCCCGTAAACGTGAAGCTGTTCAACTGCGCCAAATCCTGATTATGACATAAAGGACACTGTACCCCCAGGACCTGTCCGCTCGTGCCGCAAAACGAGCAGTAAAGCTGCATCCGGCCTTCCTGCGTCTGAGAAGATAACGATGGTTGAGAATAACACACTGGACATTTTCCCCCATCCCATAACTTGCCGTTCAGATTGCATGCCTCGCCCAATGCAAGGAAGAAAGGCCTGCTCACGAGAAAGAGGATCATGGTCAGGTCCTCCTCGGCATACGGAAGTGAAAATGCCGGGACTTCACGCAAGGGCAATCTTGTAAAATCTATTTCCCCCAATTCCAAGGCATGTTCGAGCGGCGAAAGTGTTCCTTCTGGGAGTTCGAGCGCACGGGAGAAAATGTCTACTATCCTGGCAACGATATCAGGAGAATAAGCTATCTGGGCTGGCCTCGCAGCTGTAGTGAATTCTTTTGCTGCATCCATAAATTTGGCAGCTTTTTTATAGAATCGGAGCGGGTCCACGAGGTGCGGCTTCTTTTTGATGAGCTCTTCGATCATTTCCATGAAAACCTCTTGACAGGATAAAATCGCACACAGGAACAGCGCATTCCCGTGGAATACCGTTATTCTGTCTAAACCTTTCGATTCTGCTTTTCTACGGTATCTTTGGATACTCGAAAACAGTCTCTTCACTGGTCAATGCTTCAGTAAGAAACGTCTTGAGATAACTCTTCTCCTCATTACTCAAGCCCAGCGGTTTGATCACGGTATTTCCCTTGCCGCCGCCCATGTCGAAAAAGTCTATAACGTCATCAAGCGTTTGAAAAATCCCATTGTGCATGTACGGCGCGGTCTTCGCGATCTCGCGCAGTGTCGGTGTCTTGAAGGCTTTCCAGTCTTTTTTGTCCTTCGTGATCAGGTACCTGCCCGGATCTTCAGCCAGGTTCCGATAATCCTCGTAGTGGAAAATCTTGGCCACATACCGTCGCGTGATCGCAATGCGCGAATCGCTCTGCTGCTCAGGGTTCTCGGGCACGTTCAGGGAATGGAAGTTGTCATCGCACAGGTTAACGCCGTAGTGGCACTCCCCGCACCTGCCCTTGCCCATGAATATCACGAGCCCTTTTTTGGCTGCTTCGGACAGGGCCTTTTTGTCACCCCTCAAGTAACGGTCGAGAGGTGTGTTTGCAGAAATGATTGTCCGTTCAAAAGAGGCAATGGCCATGGCGATCCGCTCCCGTGATGGCTCGCCGCCGAATACCTTCTGGAATGCATCAACATATTCGGGCACGGAGCGGATCACTTCCTCGACGAAATCGAGATTGCGGTTCATCTCGAAAGCCGACATCATTGGGAACAGGGCCTGGTCCTCAAGTGTCAAGGCGCGGCCGTCAAAAAAAAGGTATTTCTGAAACGCCACGTTGATGAGCGTCGGAGCATTACGCCAATTTCTCGTTGTTGGATAACTGAGGGAAATAGCAAGGCCGTCGGTAAACGCCTTCTCCGGATCATGACAGGTGGCACAACTCATAGTCCCGTCTCCTGACAGCCTCCGGTCAAAAAACAGCTTCTTCCCGAGTTCTATCTTCTCCGGTGTCTGAGGGTTTTGTTCAGGGACCGGAACAGTCTTGAACGGCTCAAGGTTTCCGGCGAAAGCGGTGCCTGACAATAGCACCGCTAGTCCCAGTGATGCGAACATGCGGAAAGGCATGTTTTCTCCTCACCTTTCATTGCCGATTTCACTGGAAAACGACACGCTTAGGGCGGCTTCAATGTCAATTGGCAATCTGAATCTACCTATTTAATTCTTCATCGATGATTTTCTTGAAATACTCAAAAGGCCGTTCACCGATGACCTTACGGCCATTGATGAAAAAAGTCGGCGTATTATAGAGATCCAGATCAACGGCCAGCTTCTCGTCTTGCTCGATTTCTTGAGCATGCTTCTTGGTATCAAGCGATTCGGCAAACTTCTTCACATCGAGCCCGATTTCCTGCGCGTATTTGATGAGGCTGGCCCGGTCGAGTTTCGGCGAACGCTTGATCAGGAGGTCGTGCATCTCCCAGTACTTGCCCTGATCCCGAGCCGCAAGCGATGCTTCGGCAGCAATATGGGAATAGTCACGGTATATGTAGGGATAGTTCTTGATGACAAGCCTGATTTTCCCCTTGTAGACGTCCATGATTTTTTTGACGGTCGGACCGGCCGCCACACAGTGCGGTCACTGGAAATCGAGGAATTCGATGATAGTCACCGGAGCATCAACGGGACCGGTCGCCGGCGAATCGTTGATGGGGACAGAGTAGCGCTTATCCTCTGCCGCGGCATACCCGGCAAGAAGGAAGATCAGTGCGACAAGCACAAGTCGTTTCATTTTACGCCTCTTTAAGAGAAGATTGTCCTGTTCGGTTCATACTGCCTGTACCTTGAAAAGAAAAGCCCATTTGCAGTCGCAACTGCAAATGGGCTTTTTATATATGCAAACTCACCCGCCGTTGCCCATATTTACGCGCTGCCGCGTTTACAACAACCATCTGGATATAGTATAGGTTCCGCAAGGGAACCTGTCAAGCGACAGGGCAATGATCCTGCATGCGACGTCACTCTTTCCTTCACGAGGTTTTTAGACCACGGTAGGGTCCGTAAGCCTTGACGCATTGCCCTGTTCATCCGCCTGGTCTTGCGCGATCTTCCGGATGCGGCGCATGATCTTGCCGCTCCATGTCTTAGGCAGGCCGGGCGCGAACTGGAGTTTGCCCGGCGTGGCTATCGGACCGGTGACTGAACGTACTTGGCTGACCAGGATATTCTTGAGTTCTTCGGATGGCTTCTGGCCTTCCTTAAGGGTAACATACACTAAATGCCTTCACCCTTAATGTCGTGCGGGTAAACTACCCACTGCCGCTTCGGCAACGGACCCATGACTGACCAGCGCTGCTTCGACCTCTGCCGAGCCGGTGGCCCGAAACGTTGATCATGTCGTCCACGCGGCCCATGAACCAGAGGTCGCCGTCCTCATCGAAGCGGGCGCCGTTTCCCGTACTGTACTTGCCGGGGAACCGGCCAGGCACCACGTGGCAAAGGTTGTGCAGTCCTGTTCGTAATAAAAAAATGAACCGGTGAGCGTGGAGACGGATAGGAACTCTCCACATGCCCAACACCGATTCACTGTGAGTAACAGCTGATTCTTTACCGCGTTACGAGGAGCAGGCTATTCCGCACCGATGCCCACATACTCCCTGACCTTCTCGGAATCGAACTTCACCTGCGCTTCTTTTTCCGGCGCCAAGAGCGAGACAAGAATGCCAACCAAAAAAGCTGCACCCATGGAGAATATGCCCGGGTTATTCATGGGGAAGATAGCTTTCGGCATCTGGGCAGCTACATCCCTCTTTTTTGCGAGCAGAATTTCCTTGTCCTTCATCTTCGCACCGACCGATGACTCGATTTCCGCGTTTTTTTTCTCTGCGTCAAACATGTCCATTTTTTTCATCTTGGCGATGGCATCGGCGCGCACCACCTGTTTCTGCAGACCAGCGATCTGGGTATCAATGCCGGCCGCTGCGACGTTGATATCTTTGAGCTGCGTCTGCACCGCCTGCACTGCGTCTTTATTCACGATATCCACCCATACGGTGGGGCCCAGAACAATCAGGATTGTTGCGGATAGGAGGCCGACATAGATGCTCGTCACCGCCCCGGCAGTCGTAAACTTCTTCCATAGGATAGACATAAGCAAGGCCGGAAAGTTGGCGCTAGCGGCGATCGCAAAGGTCAGACCGACCAGGAAGGCGACATTCTGTCCCTTGAACAAGATGCCGAGCAGGATTGCACAAATGCCGAGGACGACGGTTGCAATCTTTGCAACCTTCACTTCTTCCTTCTCATTCGTGACGCCATTGCGAAGCACGCCCACGTAGAAGTCGTGAGACAGCGAGGACGCGCCTGCAAGCGTAAGACCGGAGACCACGGCAAGGATCGTGGCAAAGGCCACGGCTGATAGGAAGCCGAGAAAGATGTTCCCGCCGAGGACCTCGGCGAGCAGCGGACCGGCCATATTGCCGCCATTGTCAATGCCCATAATGACCTTCCGGCCCACGAGAACGGCGGCGCCGAATCCGATCGTCACGGTCAGGATGTAGAAGTAGCCGATGAACCCGGTTGCGTAGAACACCGACTTGCGCGCCGCTTTCGCATCAGGCACAGTGTAAAACCGCATGAGGATGTGCGGGAGGCCTGCGGTGCCGAACATAAGGGCAAGGCCGAGGGAGAAAGCTTCCAGCGGACTGGTTATAAGCCCGCCCGGCTCAAGGAACTTGCTAGTATACAACTTTTCCGCCCGGCTAAAAAGATCGCCATAGCTGAACCCGAACTTTGTGAGGGTCAAGATCGTAAGGAGCGTCGCGCCGCCCAGGAGCAAGCCGGCCTTGATTATCTGGACCCACGTCGTGGCAATCATGCCGCCAAAGAGCACGTAACAGATCATGAGAGCGCCGGTGATCATGATGGCCAGCTCAAAGGGGAGACCGAACAAAAGCTTGATCAGCGTGCCGGCGCCCACCATCTGGGCGATCAGGTAAGTTAGAACAACGACGAGCGAGCCCGCTGCCGCCGCCGCGCGAATGGGCCGCTGCTGGAGCCGGAAAGCGACCACGTCGGCAAAAGTATATCTCCCGAGGTTCCGGAGGGGCTCGGAGATCAGGAACATGATGATCGGCCATCCCACAAGCCATCCGACGGAGTAGATGAGGCCGTCAAAGCCCCTGGTGGACACGAGACCCGCGATGCCGAGGAACGAGGCCGCGCTCATATAATCGCCGGCAAGGGCGAGCCCGTTCTGAAGACCGGTGATGTTTCTGCCTGCTGCATAAAAATCTTTCGTCGTTCTCGTCCGTTTCGCAGCCCACCAGGTAATCAACAAAGTGATGATAACGAAAAGGATAAAGAACATGATTGCAATCGGGTTAGCATGTCCGATGATCGTCTGGTACATGTTATCCACCCACCTTTTCTATAACTTTTTTTACCATTTCGTCATATTGCGTGTTTGCCCACCAGATATAAATCCCTGTGAATATCCATGACAGTACGATGATTCCCACAGCGATGGGGATTCCGACTGTGACTGCGCCGCCTTCGCTCATCTTCTGAGCAAGAAATGCCTTGTGTTCTGCGACAAGGTATATGAACCCAAAATAGAGCACTAGTTCCAAGACCGTTAGAATCAGGGATATGGTGTCTCTCTGCCTGGACAGCTGTTGAAAATCCGGGTCGTTCAAGATGTCTTCCTTTTTCATCTTGATCATGATGCGTCCTCCTTAATTAAAAATTGCCGAATTCGTTCGTTAGTTTAAAGCTGTCACCCCCTTCAAATGGCGTTCCTCTTCGAAGGAGGTCTGTGAGGTCAGAGACCCCTGCTTCAGCGAGAAGCGGCAAAAACCGCTGAAACAACTGGGCAGTGGTATATGCATCATTGATGGCATTATGCGCGCCGTTCACCTGGATGTCGAAACACTTCGCAATATCGAACAGCCGGTAGCCGTCGGGCGCTCTCTCAAGACAGGCGTGCGGCAGGTTTCGCTGCCGGAGCCATTCGTAAATACTGAATGTATCCAGCGCTGGATTGTAAATTTCGGTCCCCCGGATCCGCATCATCTCGCGGTTGAGAAAATTCAGATCAATGGATATAAAGTGACCGACAAGTACGGCGTCGCCGCAAAATTCGAGAAACCGATCGAACACGGACTCAATGCCGGGCTCAGCCTTCACGTCAGATGGTGTGATCTCGTGGATCAAGATGCTCTGCGCCGTAAGAGCCGTCTGCGGGTTCACAAGCCGGTAGAACATATTGCCGAGTTCGATCCTCCCGCCGGTCATGCGGACGGCCCCTATTGAAACGATGGAATCCTTTTTTTTGTCCAGACCGGTAAGTTCGGTATCCACGACCACATAGGGCACCTCACTAATCGGCGATTTCTCGCTGATGCCCTGAAGCTTCTTTTTTTTCTTACCGAACAAACTGAACACGCGATGAACTAAGGCAACTGTTTTGCCCTTTCCTTTCCATACGCCGACGGCCGGCTTGCTATGAAACCATCACCAAATGAGCGACTTGTACCGCTCGATGATCATATTCTGCATTTTCGCGATGAAGCGGAAGGAGTCCTTAATGGTCTGTTTCTCCAGTTTGCTAATTTTGTCTGGATTGACAAAATTGTCCGGGTCCTGGCCCGCGATGAGCTGTTCGTATTGATGACGCATTCGAAGGAACGTGATAAATTCGAATGCGTGCTCAAACTCGTCCGCGTACTCCTGCACGATGGTATGAACTCCGCGGAGCATGTCGATCCGTTCGAGCGTGGACGTCTCGCGGACGCCGCGCTCCAGGGCGAACAGCCTGATGATGTCGACCAGGGGAGCTAAGCATTTCACTTTCAGGTTTAATTCGTTCTTGTGCTCTTTGCTCTTTTCAAGGATGAAGGACTTGAAGAACCCTATGGGCGGCACATTCTTGACAATCATGTTCGCCATAGTGCCGAGAAACACCTTCTGGTCCTTCAGGAGGACCGTGAGATAGGTCCGGAGCTCTTCGGCCAGGCTGAGGTCCCCGTAAACGGGCCGGAAATCGAAGAACGTGACCGCGTGCATCAGGGCCTCCGTCGTCGGGGTCGAGATCCACGTGGAAAGATAGCGTTTCCAGGTCCGAAGCGGCTGGCGCCACCGAGGATTGCTGGCCATGTAGTCCGCGGGGCACGTCGAAAAACCGCACCTGAGGAGACTGTCCTTGACGAAGACCGTGAATTCGGTGAAGTAGCGGGTCGCCGCCTCCTCCGCGGCCGGTGTCGCGGCATCCGCCATGATGATGGCGTTGTCCTGATCGGTCTTAAACGTCTGTTCTTTCCGGCCCTCGCTTCCGAAGGCTACCCAGCAATAAGGGACCGGCGGGTCGCCGAACTTCTTCTCTGCGAGTTCGAGAACCTTCCGGAGCAGGCGGTCGTTCAACTCGGTTATGATCCTGGCGATATTGCTCGCCTTCGCCCCCTCCTTGAGTAGAAGCCCCACTACCCGGTTGATCTTGAGCGACAGGGGAACGAGGCTCTCGATTGTTTGCTGGCCCTCCAGTTCGTTCGCGAAGGACAGGGGCGATGTGCCTTGCGGCGTCATCAGGTCGTGGTTCGTCAGGACGCCGGTAAGCCGGCCATCCCTGATCACAAGAATGTGATGGACATTGTGTTTGATCATCCGGAGGACCGCTTCGAAGCAGTAATCCTTCGCATCCACCCGCACAAGCGGCAGGGACATGACGTCCTTGACCGGTCCATTCACGTCGCGCCCGCGTGCCACCACTTTTTCGCGGAGGTCGCGGTCCGTTATGATGCCCACAGGATTCTCCGCGTCATCCACGATGACCAGAGAACCTATTCCGTTTCGGGCCATTTCCCGGGCCGCTTGCTGGATTGTGGTGTCTTGCCGTGCAGTGATCACATCCTTGACCGCGATATCGCCGACAAGGGTCGTGAACAACAGCTGGTTGCTGCTACCGTATAGGATGCTCTTCGTATGCATTTCCTGGTAGAGGTCTTATCAATGTACTTGATGAAAATGATTGAAGTAAAGAAACCCCAGGGAGAGCAAGTTTGCGTTCGCTCTCCCCGGGTGGAGAAAGCTTATGTTGCGAAACGGGACCTATACTTTACCTTTGACCAGGCTTTCGACCACAGTGGGATCTGCCAGGGTCGAGATATCGCCCAGTTCATCCGTCTGGTTGTGCGCGATCTTCCGGAGGATACGGCGCATGATCTTGCCGCTCCGCGTCTTCGGCAGACCGGGCGCGAACTGGATTTTGTCCGGCGTGGCTATCGGACCGATGACCGAACGTACGTGGCCAGCCAGGATCTTCTTGAGTTCATCGGATGGCGTCCGGCCTTGCTTGAGGGTAACGTACACATAAATGCCTTCACCCTTGATGTCGTGCGGGTAGCCAACCACTGCCGCTTCGGCAACGGCCTCATGGCTGACCAGCGCTGATTCGACCTCAGCCGTGCCGAGCCGGTGGCCCGAAACGTTGATCACGTCGTCCACACGGCCCATGAGCCAGAAGTCGCCGTCCTCGTCGAAGCGGGCGCCGTCTCCCGTGAAGTACTTGCCGGGGAACCGGCTGAAGTAGACCTCTTTGATGCGCTTGTTCTCGGGATCGCCATAAGTGCCACGGAGCATGCCGGGCCAAGGCTTATTGATGCAAAGGTAGCCGCCTTCGTTCGCTTTGGCAGGCTTGCCGTCTTCTTTGACCACCTCCGGTACGACGCCCGGGAACGGTTTCGTTGCCGAGCCAGGCTTGGCCGTGATAGCGCCGGGAAGCCCCGTAATCAGTATTCCGCCCGTCTCGGTCTGCCACCATGTATCGACGATCGGAACCTTTTCCCTGCCGACATTTTTATGGTACCAGACCCAGGCCTCGGGATTGATCGGTTCTCCCACGGTGCCCAGAACCTTGATCGACGACAGATCGTGATTTTTAACCCACTTCTCGCCTTCCTTCATGAGTGCCCGGATGGCTGTAGGCGCCGTGTAGAAAATATTTACTTTATGCTTGTCCACGATATCCCAGAACCGGCCGGGGTTCGGGTATGTTGGGATGCCCTCGAACATCAGGCTCGTGGCGCCCGCGGAAAGCGGCCCGTACACGATGTAACTATGGCCCGTGACCCAGCCGATGTCGGCGGTGCAGAAGTGGATATCCTCATCGTGATAGTCGAAAATCCACTTAAAGCTGACATTACAATACAGCATGTAGCCACCTGTCGTGTGGAGCACGCCCTTGGGCTTGCCCGTGGAACCCGACGTATAGAGAATGTAGAGCGGGTCTTCCGCATCCATCTTCTCCGGCTCACAGTACAGGGCAATATCGGGATCGCTCATATCCTCGTGCCACCACGAGTCCCTGGTCGGCTCCAAGACGGCCTTATCGGTCTTTGCATGTTGCACTACGATGACGTTCTTGACCTTGGGGCATTCGTTGAGGGCCTCGTCAGCGGTGCTTTTCATGGGTATAAAGCGACCGCCGCGCAGACCTTCGTCGCAGGTGACGAGCAACGTGGACTCGCAGTCCTGCATGCGGTCCATGAGC
This sequence comes from Nitrospirota bacterium, assembly GCA_963845065.1. GTDB lineage: Bacteria > Nitrospirota > UBA9217 > UBA9217 > UBA9217 > JAJYKN01. The sequence goes on along the minus strand of CAWJQQ010000008.1, from coordinate 365,013 downwards.
GACTTGGCGGAAAATCCGCCGAAAACGACACAGTGGATCGCGCCGATCCTTGAGCAGGCGAGCATGGCGATCGGAAGTTCGGGGATCATGGGGAGGTAAATCGTGACCCGGTCACCCTTCTTGACGCCTTTCTTCTTCAGCACGTTCGCAAATTTGTTGACCTCGTAATACATCTGCTGATAGGTGAAGGTCCGGTATCGACCGGAGTCGGACTCCCAGATGATGGCCGCCTTGTTGCGCACAGGCGTATCAATATAGCGGTCCAGGCAGTTCACCGATGCGTTCAGCTTTCCGCCGACAAAATACTTGATGTAGGGTTTGGTGAAATCATAGTCCAGCACCTTGTCCCATTTCTTGTACCACGTCAGGTTCTTCTCCGCCTGTTCACCCCAGAATTTTTCCGGATGTTCGATAGATTGCTTGTACAGCTGCTCATATTCCTTCATGCTCTTGATATGAGCTTTTTTGCTGAATTCCTTGGTTGGCGGAAACGTCCTCTTCTCCGTCGATAAAACTTGAATACTTTCGGTCGCCATGCCTCTCTCCTCCTTAAATATCGTTTCATCATAACGCAGGGCAGGACCCGATCCACCCGAACGCAGCCTTACAAAAATGCCATGCAGGTAATGCCCGGCACCCCGTGGCAAAGGTTGTGCAGTCCTGTTCGTAAAAAAGAAGTGATTCGATGAGCGTGGAGCCGGGGAGAACTCTCCACACTCACCGAGGATCTAGCTCCGGAAAACTTCAACTCGCTTCGGGAGGTCGCTAAAAGATGCGCTGCTCAAGCGAAGTGTTCAGTGCAAATATTATATTCCCCTCTGGATGCTCTTTTGATAATGCTGGTTAACCACCCTCCGATCATTTCCTTGATTATGTCCATCAGCTCTTTGGGGGCTGATCAAGAGACCATTCCATGGGGTTGGGTAACGTGTATCCCATGGTCTCCAGCTTTCTTTTCACTTTGGCCACATTGTTCGTTAACAGGTATGGGAAAACAGCCCGCTTCCCCTCTTCCCAGTGTTTGGCAACGAGGATGCTCCCGAAGGATATCCCCTCCTCGGTAATGGCATCCACAATTCTCTTCATTTGCCCTACCTTGTCCTCCGCAATAATACACAGGAGAGTACCGGGCTGTTCAATCCCCAGCACATGGATAAAAGCTCGAATCAGGTCGCTGGTCGTGATGATGCCCCGTAATTTCCCCCCTCGGTCAACAACCGGAAAAGCTCCCTTGTGCATCTTTTGCATCAGCAGAAGCGCATCCTCAAGGGTGTCCGTAGGAGCAACGGTGATCGGATTCTTCGTCATGGCATCTTTGACCTTGAGTCTGGAGATTCGTTCCCTTTCCGTTGCCTCTTCCTGGCCGGTCGAGAACATGGACGGCAGGGCGCTCCGTATATCGCGGTCCGTAATGATCCCGATCAGGGTATCATCTTCTTTCACCACGGGGAGATGCCGGATATGGTTCTTCTCCATTTTTTCCCTTGCCTCAAGTATACCAGCCACCTGGCGGATCGTAATAACACTTCTCGTCATCGACTTGTCGATAAACATAGCATCCCCCCTTTCAGGCTTTGCTCCCGAGCAGGATTTCAACATGATTTCTTATGAGTTCAGGCAGACGGTTGAGCGCGTATCCCCCTTCAAGAACGGAGATGACCCGCCCATTCGAATATTTGTCCGCCATTGCAACGATATTTTCCATGATCCACGAAAAGCCCTCCGTTGAAAGTTTTATATCCGACATATCATCGTCAATGTGAGCATCAAAACCTGCGGATACAAGAATCACTTCGGGCTTAAACTCCTCGAAGGCGGGGAACAGGTCTCTTCGCAGCAACTCTCTATATTCCATGTCTCCCTGTCCGGGCAATGCCGGTGAGTTCAGGGTAAATCCGAAGCCCGGACCCGATCCCTTTTCGAATTCCCTGCCGGTACCGGGATACGCAAATGAAGGATGCTCATGGATGGAAAAAAAGAACACGGAGGGGTCATCTTCAAAAATGCTCTGAGTGCCGTTGCCATGATGGACATCGAAATCCACAATACCTATCCGATGTATTCCCCATTTGCGTTGGAGGTACCTGGCGGCAATGGCGACGTTATTGAAAAAGCAAAAGCCCATGGCCCTGTTGGCTTCAGCATGATGTCCCGGAGGTCTCACCGCACAGAAGGCATTGTCGATCTTACCTTCCATCACGAGATCCACCGTATCGAGAATGCCTCCTGCTGCCAGCATCGCGGTTTCAAAGGACTCCCTGCTAATCCTGTTATCGGGATGATCGAGCGTATCCATCCCCCATTGGCACGCCTCTTCAAAGCGCATGATGAGTTTGATGCTGTGGACGGCCTCAATCTGTTCCTGCTTGGCCCGGCTGGCCTTTATCAGGGTTAATTTGGAGAGGAGCCCCGCCTCTTCAACTCCCCGGTAAATTGCGAGGAGCCGTTCGGGCGACTCCGGATGTTCGGGTCCCGTGCGATGGAGCAGAAATCGTTCATCATAGAGAAATCCTGTCTTTCTCATGTTGGTCTTCCGTATATTGATGCCATCCGCACGCCTGTCTGGAGTGACTGATATTCATGCGGTTATCCCGGTCGTGCCACATCCCCGCCGGGGGAGTCCTGCCTTAACACGATAACTATATGAAGGTATGGGCCAAAGAATGATCCCGGACAAAACGGGCCTATAAAATAAACATGATCATGTCGCCTTAGAAGTGGCCTTTTCAGTAAGTCCTCGAATTCCGCGCCGTCACTTCTTAATGCTATTGCATGCTGACAAGAGAGGGGGGCCGGAGAAACTCTCCAGCCCCCCTACTGTGCATATGTGTCTGTCATCAATCTGACTTCGTTTGCGATTCTAAAACTCGGCCTTTGCCTCTCCCTGCACCATTTTCGTGATCGCTTCGACAATTTCGGGATTAGCCAGCGTCATGACATCGCCCACTTCCGTGCCGTTAGAAATAGCGCCGAGTACTCTGCGCATGATCTTTCCTGAGCGGGTCTTCGGCATGTCAGGCACAATCCAGACCTTCCTCGGCCTTGCAATAGCGCCGATTTCACGGACAATGGCATTTGAGATATCCTTGGCGAGTTGGGCACTCGGCTTGAATCCGGGTTTCAAGGAAACATACAGATCGGGTTCCTTCCCTTTGACTTCATGTCTCACGGGAACAACGGCAGCTTCCGCGACTTCCGGAGCGGTGAGCGCAGCAGACTCGAGTTCTTTTGTTCCCAGTCTGTGTCCGGAAACATTGATAACGTCGTCGATCCTCCCAAGGATACGATAATATCCGTCATTGGCCTGCACCGCGGCGTCGCCGGTAAGATAGGGCCAGTCGCGCCAGTCCTTACTGTTCTTATTTTTGTTGTACCGCGCAAAATAGGTGCTGATGAACCGCGCACGGTCTCCCCATATCGTCTGGAACATTCCCGGCCACGGATTCTGGATGCAGATATTACCTGCCTTGCCTGCTCCCATCTTGACTTCATTTCCCTCATCGTCGAAGATGATCGGATGAATACCGGGCACTCCCGGGCCTGCGCTGCCTGGCTTCATCGGTTTCAGGGCAGGTATCGTGCTGCAAAGGAAACCGCCATTCTCCGTCTGCCACCAGGTGTCCACAATCGCCGCCTCGCCTTTTCCGACCTCGTGATAGTACCACTTCCACACCTCGGGCTCGATCGGCTCTCCTACGGTGGTCATGTGCTTGAAATGATAGTTATATTTTGCCGGCTCATCAGGACCGACCTTTCTGAGGCCGCGTATCGTCGTGGGCGCGGTATGGAAGATGTTAACGCCGAGGTCTTGTGCAATTCTCCAAGGCCGTCCCGCATCGGGATAGGTGGGTATTCCCTCGTAAATAACGCTTGATGCGCAGAGCGCTAAGGGGCCGTAAACGATGTATGAATGGCCGGTGATCCATCCGATGTCCGCCATGCACCAGTACACGTCCTCTGGATGTATGTCCTGAATGTACTTTGACGTACCGGTCACATAGGCCAGGTAACCGCCGGTGCTGTGCTGAGCACCCTTGGGCTTTCCTGTGGTGCCGCTGGTGTACATCAGAAAGAGGGGTGCTTCGGCCGGCATGGGGACCGGTTCGATTCTCTTTCCGTAAAAATCCTTGAGCATGTCATTCACGAAGAAGTCGCGGCCATGCACCATCGGCGTGGGGCTTGAGTTTTTCCCGGGATACCGCTGCCATATCAGGACCTTGTCGACCTTCTGGTTTTCCTTTTTCGCCTCTGTAACGGCGATATCGGCCTTTTCCTTGTGGTCGATAAGCTTGCCGCCCCGGTAATAGGCGTCCATCGTTATCAGGATATGGCTTCCCGAATCTACGATCCTGTCTGCGCACGCCTTGCCGCTGAAGCCTCCAAACACCTCGGAGTGAATCACGCCGAGCCTGGCGCAGGCAAGCATCGTTACGGGGAGCTCTCCCACCATGGGAAGGTGAAGCGTTACCCTGTCTCCTGCCTTCAGGCCCAAGCTTTGAAGGAGCGCGGCCATCTCGTTCACCCGGACATACAGCTCCTGATACGTGATATGCTCAACCTTTTCAGTCTCAAGCTCCGGGACGAAATGGATTGCCGTCTTGTTTCTGTTCTTTGCAAGATGTCTGTCGACACAGTTGTAACTGGCGTTTATCTTCCCGCCCACGAACCACTTAAAGCAAGGGGCGTCGCTGGTATCGAGGATCGTATGCCAGTACTCGTACCAGGAGAGCATGTCGCCATATTCTTTAAAGCATTCCGGGAAGTTCTTCAGACTGAAGCGCTCGTAGATGTTCGGGTCTGTCATGTTTGCCTGGCCTATAAACTGCGGGGAAGCTTCAAAATAACTTTCCTCCTGCCAGTGAACGGCGATCTGCGCTTCAGATGTTTCTACGACTTCTCTTTCTTCTTTTTTCTTTTCTTTATGGTCTGTCACTTTTATATTCCTCCTGTCGGATTTCGGAGCATTGCCCTATAAGATCGGGGCAGACAAAGGGCCCCCCCCCCTTAATCCAGATGGAAAATTACGCGATCCACGGTTTCCCGACAGGCAGTTTCATCCCGGATTCGCTTGCCACGTTAACCATCATCAGGTAAAGTGCCAAGGCGGCGCAGACTATCAGATCCCATGCGGCAAAGGTCCCAGCAGCAGCGTTTTCAGCCAGTTCCTTAAGGTCCAGACCGATAAACCCGATTACAAGCGTCAGGAATAAAAGAGCAAGGGCGGTGTGGTGTTTCATGGAAATGATGAAGAGTATTATTGTGAATATGGTCCACATCACAAGGTAAAAGCCCAGGTCGATTCCCGTGAACTTCAGGACCCCAAAGCTTTTTGTCAGGTCCCCGTTCGTGCCGAATATCAGCATCAGACAGAGCGATATCCAGAATGCCCCGTACCCGGTGAAGGCGCAAAAACCGAAATTGTTTCCGGTTTTAAATTCAAGTAATCCGGCGATCAACTGAGCCGTGCCACCAAAGCAGAGTCCGATCCAGATAACTGGAGCAATACCGCACCAGCCGAGGTTATGGCATTGCAAAACAAGCGTCGTCATACCGAAACCGCCAAGACCAACAACAGCAGGGTTACCCAATTTTATGTCACTCATGTTCTTTCTCCTTTTTGTTTAGTAGTTTATTCGGTCGAGTAGAAATCGCTATAACTCAAATAGTAAGTTGTATTCCCTGTTTCTCCTCCCCTTCGTTCCGAGCAGTGTAACATTATGCTGCCGTTTTGAAGCTTCTCAATGCACCTCACACAACAGTGAGTGCATGTTTACCGCCACTTGGCTTTTCGGAAACGCATCTTACACGCCGGACCACGCATCATAAAGGTCTGGAAAATACAGGTCATTCAAGATGCCTTCCTTTTCAACTTGCTCGTATTCCCCTCCTTAATATTTTTTTTTGACGCTAAAAATTATTGGAGTCGCCTAATGCTCCAATCCGATCACCCCCTTTTAAACGGCATTCCAATCCCAGCAGATCGTCGATGTCTTTTGCCGTCGCTTGATCGAGCAGCGGCAGAGCGCCCCTTAAAAAATCTGCGTCGCTGAATAGGTTTCCATCACTGTGTTGTGGACGCCGTTTATCGCTATGCCGAAACACCTCATCATATCGTAAAGACGGTACCGCGTCGAACGGTGTGATAAGGCGGCCTCTCGATGTCCCCCGCACATTTCGCGGCCACTGATAAAGACTGAGGGAATGATCACGCCGATCGGGATCTTTTCGTTGCCGCCCCCACTTCTCGCTGACAGAAATATCAGGTCGACCGAGTTAAAATGGCCGACAGGGATATCGTCCCGACAAAAAAGCATGTAACTCCCGATGACGGTTTCGATGACCGGTGACGCAACCACATCCGATCGGGCAAACTCATGAATGACCACGCTCTCGGGCTTGAGTTTGTAAATTTCCCAGCCCTTCACTCCGCAAGCAAAATTCGAACTCGAAATTCCGCTTCTTTTCTCACGGCTTCCGGTTTGTTCCCCTCCCGGTCTCCCGGCTTTTCACCGTTCCATCCGGATTCCGCATTCAGAACTTGGCAGTCATCATATCAGCGACTTGTACCTTTCGAAAATAAGATTCTGGACCTTTGAGATGAGATGGAACGCCTCTTTGATCGAACGCTTTTCGAGGTTGCTCAGCTTGTTCGGGTTGATGAAGTTGCCCGGGGACCGGCCCGAGCTGATCTGGGCAAATTGGTGGTGGATGCGAAGGAGCATCATAAAGTCGAAGGCCTGCTCGAGCTCGTCTCCATATTTCTGAACGATCAAATGAGAAGTTTTGAGCTTCTCGATACGCTCGCGGGTGGACGTCTCACGGATCCCTTTTTCGAGCGCCAACAGCCGAACCAGATCAACGAGGGGCGCGATGCTTTTTATCTTAAGGTTCAATTCGTCCTTATGCTCTCCCTCTTTTTCAACAACGAAGGACTTGAAAAAACCGATGGGAGGACGGTTTTGGATCGCCTGGTTGGCCAAGTGCCGGAAAAACACTTCCTGGTCATTCAGCTGATCGTTCAAATAATCCCGGAGATCTTCGGCAAGCGCTGCTTCGCCCGCTATGAAGCGGAAATCGAAGAACGCTACCGAGTTGAGGACTGCCTCGGGCGTCGGCATCGAGATCCAGCTCATTAAATATTTTTTCCAGGTGCTGAGCGGCTGGCGCCACTGGGCGTTGGTAGCCATATAATCGGCAGAGCAGAGCGGATAGCCGCACAGGAGAAGTCCGTCCCGGACGTATTCGGCAAAACGGCCAAAATACTTCTTGGCCTTTTCTGACTCGTCCTCCGTGACCGGATCGGAGTAGATAATCGCATTGTCCTGGTCGGTATTAAACGTCTGTTCCTTCCGTCCCTCGCTCCCGAACACGATCCAACAATAGGCAACCGGCGGCTGGCCGAGCTTTCGTTCTGCGATTTCCAGGATCTTCCGGACAAGCCGATCACTGATCTCGGTGATGACCTTGGTTATATTGCTCGCCCGCGCACCCTCCTTCAGGAGAAGACCGATGATGCCATTGATTTTCTTCGATACCAGGATGAGCCCTTCGATGGACTGCTGGTACTCGATATCCTTGGTGAGCGAAAGCGGAGACGTGCCCTGCAGCAGCATGAGGTCGTGGTTCGTGATTACCCCTGCAAGGCTGCCCTCCTTCACAACAAGGATGTGGTGAATATTGTACTTGAGCATCTTGAGCACGGCCTCGAAGCAATAGTCGCGAGCATCAACCCGGATGAGAGTAGTGCTCATAATATTCCTTATCGGCTCCCTGACATCCCTCCCTCGTGCCACCACCTTCTCGCGAAGGTCACGGTCAGTGACTATTCCCGTCGGAAGATTGTCGGCATTCATGACGACGATCGAGCTGATCCGGTGTTCGGACATGATTAGCGCAGTCTCGCGGATCGAGGTGTTCTCCCGTGCGGATACCACATCCTTGATCGCCGTGTCGCCAACACGGGTCGTGAACAGTAGCCGGTCGCTCCCTCCGTAGAACATGCTCTTGTCTTGCATCTCTTTATAGGTATGGTCGATGTATCTGGTGATGTGCGACTTCAGGAAGTATTCAGTGAAGGAGGGTTGTGTATCGAGGAGCTTTTGAAGCATCTCCTTGCCCAGCAAGTAACAGAGCGTATCGTCCACGGCCGTAACGTTCGACCGGATGCGGTCCTTGCCGACCATCGACAGGAAGCCGAAGGTATCGCCTTCGCCGCGGTAATCGATCACAACCTCATCTCTGCTCTCTGACAGCATCGATACTTTCACGCCACCCTTTTTAATTATGCGAAGGGCGTCGCTCGGTGGCTCGTTCTGTTTCAGAATCACTGTGTCCTTGGGATAGAACTCCAGTGACATGTTATGTGCCACGGATTGCAGTTTTTCACTGTCAAGAAATTGGAATGGCGGCACCTTCTTCAGAAAGACAATAATGTCTTCCAGAATCACATTGCCGCCGTTCTTCGCCTTTACAGTGGAATGCATGCCTAAAAAATAGCAAGATAGATACCAATTTTTCTAGAAAAGCGCTGAAAGACATTATCAGCTAGTGAGCTGAGGAACGTTTACTCATTTATGCATTAATTGTTGCACAAAGTTTAAACAGACTTTTATTGATCTGCAGTAGCAAAGCAATTTTTAATTTTAATGAAATCAATATGTTTTTTTATCTTTTATTTTTTTATTTAGATTTTTACATGAAAAAAACGAGTACTGGATAAAATTTTAGTTTACATAAAATTACACATTAATAAATAGGCACTTAGCATTTTTTGGAAAACCTCACTCTAAAAATCAATTATGCGATGTCCACACCATTAAAAATACGTAACAAAAAGTAATTAGACATCGTAGAGGAAGATACAAAAAGTAACCGATTAAGAATACATTTATAATAGTACTAAAGACGTATTAAATTACCTTTTGAGTGCTTTACATCTGTTACGAAGCGCAAGCAAACAGGTCGCACATTTCTTGGTGTGACTGTGCCGATTAATCGAATTTCGACGCCCAATGCGCCCGCTCCCGCAACCTATGCAGATTACATATGTGAATTCTTTTCACGCTATATTCAGAAAAAATAAGGCAATACCTCATAATCATTATGGTACACTGTTAGATATGATGGTCTAAGCTGCCATAGTACGACAAATTGAACTTCATTGTTTATTATAATGCGATCAAACAGAAAGAGATACGAGACATGGAACACGCAGAATCTTCCAGCATAAATAATATAAAGGCATTTGCTTTCGATGCGTACGGAACAATATTCGATGTTTTTTCAGTGACTGCATTGTGTGAACAGCTATTCCCCGGCCGAGGAAATGCCTTGGCTCAACTCTGGCGAGTAAAACAACTGCAGTACAGTCTCTTGCGTAGCCTGATGGGTCGTCACAGAGATTTTTGGAAGTTAACCGAGGATGGGCTCGTTTATGCTGCAAAAAGCCTACAGCTGGATGTAACTCCCGAAACGCGCAAGCGTTTAATGGAAGCCTATCTAAGTCTCGCCGTATTTCCCGATGTCATGCCTGGGCTGGTCGCTCTGAAGAATAAGGGCCTGCATCTTGCCATTCTGTCAAATGGCGAACCAAAAATGTTGGAAGCAGCGGTGAAAAATGGCGGTCTGTCCAGTCTCCTAGATGGAATTTTCAGTGTCGAGGAAGTCGGGATCTATAAACCAAGCCCCCAGGTATATAACCTTGGCCCCGGAAGAATGAAGGTTAGTCACGCCGAATTGGGTTTTGTATCTTCAAACTCGTGGGACATCAACGGTGCAGCATCCGCCGGACTGGCCACCTTCTGGATCCTGCGTAGTCAGGGAGAACCGCCCGAGGAACTCGGGTTTACAGCTGATCACATAGTTAAAACAATCACCGACCTCGCCGCCATGGTGTAATATTCAGCTGAGGTATCGGCTCTTTCATGTTTTCACACGGGAAAAGTTACTTACCACGGAGGCGCTGAGGCACAGGGAAAGTACTTTATATTGAAAAACGGATATCCACAAATTATTCGTAATCTACCCGGGTAAACGAAACGGATTCAATACAATCATGTTCAGTGTTAATGTTTTTCCGCTTTCCACCATGTCTCTTAGCCTCTGCGGCGATAGTTTATCTTCCAGCACAATGCATGCTTTCGTCAATGGCTATTTCTCAAACAGCTTGGCATACTTCCCATAGCCATCCTTTACCAGATCTTCCTTCGGAATGAACCTGAGAGCCGCTGAATTCATGCAATATCGCAGGTGAGTAGGAGCAGGACCGTCATCGAACACATGGCCCAGGTGCGAATCAGCGTGTTTACTTCTGACCTCGGTCCTGACCGCGAGATACCACGTCCTGTCCTCCTTAGTAACAACATTGCCCGATTCGAGCGGCTTGGTAAAGCTCGGCCATCCTGTGCCGGAATCGTATTTGTCGAGCGAGCTGAATAAGGGCTCGCCTGATACGATGTCGACGTAGATGCCGGGTCTATGATTGTCCGCGTATTCATTATTAAAGGGAGGCTCTGTTCCTTCCTCCTGCGTAACCTGGAACTGCATGGGTGTGAGGCGCTTCTTCAACTCATCCTTACTGGGTTTCACATACGCATCATAAGACATTGGTGGATCAGTCATTGATGTCTGCATCGGTTTCTCCTTCTCCTTGCCCCAGATCTTTTCAAGATACTGATCGCGTCCCGCATTATAGCGGTAGAATTTATACCGGATGGGGTTTTTCTTCCAATAGTCCTGATGATACTCCTCAGCCTTATAGAAGGGGCCCGCGGGCAGAATCTCGGTCACAATCGGTTTGTCGAATCGTCCAGACTGTGCAAGCTTCTTTTTCGATTCCTCGGCAAGCCGCTTCTGCTCCTCGTTATGGTAAAATATAGCGGTCCTGTACGATGGTCCACGGTCCACAAACTGGCCACCCGCATCAGTCGGGTTGATCTGCCTCCAGAATACATCGAGTAGTTGCTCGTAGCTTATTTTTGACGGATCGTAAATAACCTCAACGGATTCCATATGGCCCGTCGTCTCCGAAGTCACGTCTTCATAGGTTGGATTGACCGTGTGGCCTCCGGTATATCCGGAAATCACTTCTTTCACTCCGTCCAACTTTTCGAAGGGCGGTGTCATACACCAAAAGCAGCCGCCCGCAAATGTGGCCTTATCCATATGGTCCATATTGCTTCCCCCCTGCTTTGAAACCGCATTAACATTCATTGCCATGAGCGGCAAGATTAACAACGTTCCGAGAATGATTCTGTATATCATAACGATACCCTCACTTTCTCCCTATATTATACTTCTTTGAAACTCCATTCTGAATATCTTCATTGCACGATTATTCCCGGATAGTTTCCTTATATGTCCCGACATTTTTCAAGGCTTTTTCCATCTCCTCTATCGTGATTACGTTAGGATCATAATAAACTGTATTGATCTCCCGAAAATTCCGGAATCCTCGTTCAACCTTTAGTATTCCCTTCATCCCCATTAGTGCGTTACTACCCTCATCGTAACAGTGAACTGCAAAGACAACTTTTGCCGTGCCCGCTTCCTGGGCTACAGCAGAGTCATTACTCATCAACATGAACGGCAATGGACTACCCATCCCCAATCCATAATGCATGATTCCGTAGAGAACAAGGACGACGATGCCCAACCATAGTATGGTAGACTTCTTTCGCATGGAGCACCTCCGCTTTGTATCCTGTTATTTCCCTCCGACTGATCATAAAATACCACACGATGATCACGACAAGGTCACAGAGAAATAACATGTTCGTCACAGAGGATAGGATGACTAAAGGTTGATACAATCAGGCAAGCCTTGCGCTCATGGCGTAGTGCGGGAGACCGGAAGGCTGAATACGAAAGTGGTTCCGCTAGTGACCATGCTGGTAACCGCCACATCGCTTCCATGCAGTTCCAGGATACGTTTCGTAATGATAAGCCCAAGGCCTGAGCCCGCATTAAGATCCTTGCGGCTGCGATCCCCGCGGTAGTAACGGTCAAAGAGATGAGGAATACTATCCTGTGCGATCCCGGTGCCCGTATCTGAAACTCGTACGCTGACACGATCTTGATCACGATCGGCTCGGATATAAATTGCACCACCGGCTGGAGTATACCGGAGGGCGTTATCAATCAGGTTCTCGAACACACGTTCGATGAGCCCTATATCTGCATTAACGTGCGGTAAATCGTTCGCAATATCCATGTTGAGGGAGACTCGCTTCTGATCAGCTGCGAGCCGAAATTTCTGCAGGATGTCTTGGATGAGTTCGTCAAGCGAGAAGGGCTCAGGACGGATCTGGACGTCAGGCGAGTCCAGTTTCGCAAGTTCGAAAAGCGCCTCAACCAGCTTCCCCAGCCGCTCAGAATGTTTTACGGCCGTGGCAAGGTAATTTCGCTGTTCGTCGTCCGTGAGCCGGCCAAGTTTCATGAGCAGGGTTTCCAGATACCCCTGCAGAGAGGTGAGCGGGGTTCTGAGATCGTGAGCGATGTTGGCGATAAATTCCCTGCGAAGCCGGTCAGCTTCCTTCAGGCCCTTGATCTGGTCAGAGATCCGATCCGCCATCTGCATGAATATGGAGGAGATTCTGGCAATTTCATCATCAGGAAGATCGCGGAGCCCCTCCGGCAGATGTGGGGGTTCGGCAAATCCGCCTTTCCGAAAATTCTCCATGTGAACTGCGAGCTGCCGGAGCGGCCTGGTCATGCGGCTAAAGAGGAGCAGTGCGGCAAGGAGCGCGAACAATAGACCCCCCGCCACGGCCCAGATACTCAAGCGGAGAATGTAACTGCCTTGAAGCATCTCTGCTTCGGTCTCAAACGCTTCACTGCCCAGGATGATATAGAGATATCCCTCAATGCGGCCACCGCGGTAAATCGGAGCGGCAGAAAATATTTTTTCCTGGTGCAGGTCTCGCGGATCATCGCCCAGCACAGGGAGAGACGACCTTCCGCTTAGAAGCCGCTTGATGGGATCCAGGGAAACGAATTGCCGTTTTACTTTTCCTGGCGGCGCCGAATATGACAAGATGGTCCCCTTTGTGTCCAGAAGGTACACCTCGATCACCGGGTTTACAACCATGAGCATGTGAAAGATATTCTGTAGGGCCTTATTATCGACCCTACCGTCTTTGAGCAGGATGTTTTCCGAGACCAGATGCTGGGCCAAAATACGGTTAAGCTTCTGGTTTACCTCCTGGAAATAAAGGCGGGTTGTATAGACCGTCAGGGCAATGTACAGAACGCCTATGAGGAGAAACAGGGCAAGTAAGACGGCAGCCAGACGCTTGTAAAGATTTTTGACCATGCGCTACCTTTTATTGATTTCGTCAAGATCGGTAAATTTGTATCCTATTCCCCGAACACTCAGCACATAGCGCGGACTTGCAGGATCTTCCTCGATTTTGGCTCTCAGGCGGTTAATGTGGGAATTGACCGTATGTTCATAACCTTCGTACCCATATCCCCAAACTTGATTAAGAAGTTCGATCCTTGAATAGACGTGGCCGGGATGCCGTACAAACTTCAGGAGGAGATCAAATTCCTTTGCAGTCAGAGATATCTCTTTGCCGTTGATCGTAACCTTACGTTTTCCCACATCGATTACAAGTTGGCCAGCCTCTATTATTTGTGATTCAGGTGAAGCTTCAGACCTGATCGCCTGTTCGCGACGGAACAATGCTTTCACCCGCGCCAGAAGCTCCGGAATACTGAATGGCTTGGTCAGGTAGTCATCAGCACCCATCTCAAGACCGAGAACGCGGTCAACCTCGGATGAGCGTGAGGTAAGCATCAAGATCGGCGTGTACGAAGGACGAGCCCGTACACGGCGACATATCTCCATCCCATCCATCACCGGAAGCAAGAGGTCAAGGATGATCAGGTCGAATGTTTTCGCAAGGGCTGCCTCGAGGCCGGACATTCCGTCGCGGGCCACAACTACGTCGTACCCCGAATCCCTAAGGTGGAGTTCCACGAGGCCAGCAATGTCTTTATCGTCTTCGATGACGAGGATTCTGCGGTTCATGCTAGGCTCTTTTTTATAAGCATAGCACAGAACTGCAGGCCGCAATGTTCGTCTGGACGCCGCGATGATGTGATTGCGTAGGTTCGCTGGATGGTTGAGGCGTTATATTAAGGAAAATGGCAATAATTTGATCAGTCTCTGAGGTTTTTTCTGAAATTTACTTGGTTTCCGTTTTCAAGAGATAGCAACCAAAAGTCTCTTATATGGACAGCGGGACCTCGATGGTCAACTGAATAATATAAACCTCTGTCGGACAATCGTGGATGTTTTTCCATGATAGAAAAAAACATGACATGACCGTCTCCTGTGAACTTTTGTCTCCCGAAAAGCGCTTCACGCATTTTGCCCGGCAACGTACCCCGATGCCCAGGCCCAGTGAAGGTTGTATCCCCCGAGTTCTCCGGTCACGTCAACGACCTCGCCGATAAAATAAAGTCCTGGTGTCTCATTCGCTTCCATAGTCTTTGAGGAGAGCGCATCTGTATTCACGCCTCCCGCGGTCACCTCGGCTGTTTCATACCCCTCGGTTCCTTTGGGGATGACCGACCACGCATGCAACTGGTTCGCGATTTCTTTGAGTTCCTTATCAGACGATTCATTGATTGGCTTTAAAATGAGATTGTGGTCGCACCACACTTGGACAAAGCGTTTTGGAATGTATTCAGCAAGGAGGCTACGCATCTCTACCCTGCTTTGTCGCCTGGATACGAAGGCAGCAAAGATATCAGTATCAGGAAGTAGATCAATCTTCAATAGCCCCTTCGATTCCCAATGGAGTGAAGCCTGCAGTGCTGCCGGACCACTCAACCCGCGGTGCGTGAATAGAATGTTTCCGCGAAATTGTTTCCTGCCGCAGGATATTGCCGCATCAAGCGAAACTCCCGCCAAGGTCTTAAAGAGCTTCTGGTCCTCCCCCGCGAACACGAAAGGAACCAGGGCTGGCCTGATCTGGGTGACCTTGATACCGAATTGCCGGGCAACGTCATGGCCAAATCGGCTTGCACCGAGGCTGGGGTACGATAGCCCGCCGGTGGCGATGACGAGTGACTCGGACGAGAATACCCCCTCGCTCGTCTTGATCAGAAAACGCTCATTTTGCTTTATATCCATGATAGAACATTTGAGCCGTATCTCAACGCCGGCATTTTTACCTTCCGTCTCAAGCATTTCGATGATTTCGCGGGCGCTCCTGACGCAGAAGATTTGGCCCGCTTCTTTTTCATAATACGCGATATGATACTTTTCAACAAGGGATAGAAAGTCCTGGGGTGTGAACCGGGCAAGAGCGGATTTGCAGAAATGAGGGTTTTGTGAGAAATAGTGATCCGCCGTCATGTTGAGGTTCGTAAAATTGCTCCGCCCGCCGCCGGAGATGCGGACCTTCGCCCCTGCCCGGTCATTGTGATCCATCACGAGCACCGAGCGGCCTCGCTTGCCGCATTCGATTGCGCACAGGAGGCCACCTGCACCGGCACCGATGACAATGACGTCTTTTTTGTCCGTTAGTGAATCATCCGCAGAAATTGTAATCACACCAGTTCAGAAGCATTCCTTCCTAATATATGCATAAAATCCTTCTTGCACCTTTAAAAAAATAGTTGTTCATTGATGTTATCTGCCTTCCAAACCGTTTACCAAATCATCCGCAGAAAGCCCCTCGTTTTAACTATGGGAATTGGTCAGCGTTCAGGTTTTCCCGAAAATGAGTATTGACTATAATTTTCTTCCTCAGTATAATTTACTATGAGTAAAATTATGCAAAAAAGAATTGCGCTTCTTTTTGTAACGATACTTTTTATCGTCGCGATTATACCCGCCTTTTACCCCGTTGAAGATGAGACACTGCCCAAGGATTCCCCTATTTACAGGGCCTATGACCAGCTCTATACCTCGTTTAACAGTGCAGATGATTTTAACTGTAATGTCGGCTGGATAAGAACATCCTCGAAGCTCGATATTTCGTGGACTCTGCCTAACGTTCTTCTCTCCACTGCTGAAACCCGCGCTCCACCGGTATAACCACTCCTCGATTTCGAATTCATGTATCCAGGATAGACAGCGTCATCAGGATAGCACTAAATCTCGCGGATCAGTCTCGACAGGAAATAGACATTCCAAGACCGAGCATGCATCATGATCCTCGCGAGGGAGAGGGCGTCATGGTTCGTGCTGCTGTGCGCTGTCTTCGGCCTTTAGTCGATACACATTTATAGGAGTGAACATATGTTGACACCTCAGGCTGGAGCTCACAGGGATGAATTGCTTTATTGCGACTCTTGTAAGCATAGCTTTAAGGCCCGGATCGCTACGTGGGTCGATGTTTCGCGAACACCTGTCGTAAAAACGCTCCTGCAGAACTGGGAGTTCAATATGATTACCTGCCCCCACTGCGGGAATCGACAGTTCGCAGATTTACCGTTTTTCTACGAAGACTTTGCGGAAGGGCTGCTCATCGCCGTATTTCCCACCATCCCCGAAAACCGCTTATCTGTTGAGGCGCATATCAGGCAACGGTACGGCTACTATCCGACACTTGAATTTTTTTATGATATGACACAGCTATGGTTTCTGATCTATCTGCAGGATCATTATAAAACAATTGAGAAACCGTACGCGGCATCAAAGCTCGGCGGTGGCGAAGGACGTCTTCGGACGTTTCTATCGTTCCTCAAAAAAGACCCGTTGATGCTTACCATACGGGAGACGTTGGCGAAAACATATTTGGGGAACAAGACGAACGAGGATCTTCAGAATGTACTCTGGTGCGCACTTGTTAAACTGGAGGGCATGTTTTCCGGTCCCTTGGAAGCCTCGGCTTGTGCCGGGCCGAGGGCGATATAAGGTCATTCGGATGCGGAGAGCCCACTCTGTAAGCTACGGATGCGATCTCGCATCCGTAGCCATTCCTCAGAATATACTGTTCTTGCGCTCATCGTGCGCTCTTTTTCCGTGATCACAGCTTCTATCGATCAGAGTTCATACCGCCCTTCCAAAAAATTCTTTGTATACCGATCGACGGTAGCATCATCATGAAGCGCGGCATCGAGCTGGCGCGCATAGGCGATCAAACGGCCCGTCTGGTTCAAGACCTTCTCCATTTCCACTTGACTAAGGCCGGCAAGTCTCGCAATAAGCAGATCACCTTTTATTTTTATATTGAAACCATATTCCTTCAATATGCGTGCGAGGAGCTCCAGCCGCCTCGACCTTTTTGTCAGATCGGTCGCCCCTCCAGCAAACCGGAAATAGATATGGTTGTTTCTTGAGTTCTCGCTGCAGTAACAATCGACCATGTTGAAATGATAGCCGAACCGGATGCTCATGTTAACGTACTCGCGGGAAATGACCGCCACATTATATCCGACCGTGCTGTCCGCGACACTGGTTATGTCAGGCATCCGCATCATGCTCGACAGGAAATCCTGGGCTTTGAGCGCCACTGCTTCGGAGTGCCATGCGCCGGGATAGATCATCCCCTCGACTATTGCCTTGAACGGAATAGAAGTGATCTGTTTGATGGTCGCCGTTTCTCCCTGTATCCCTCTTTCTAGGCCGCCGCCCATGTCCATGACGAGAATGCCCGCCGGCACAGGCAATTCAAGCTGAGTGATTGTCCCGTGCTTCCTCATCCTCGAGTTGCCCCTGCGGGCACTCTCTACGAGCTCGGCAACGGACTTTTCATGCATGAATCGTAAGATATCATGCAAGGTCCTGCATCGCTCGGGCGTGAACTCGTCCATCAGTGGGTCAATAAGGTGGAGTGGAGAGATGTACCTAAGGATATACCGTTTCCTGCGGAACTCATTGATGCGTTCCATCTGCTGTTTGTCATGTCCTGCTTTTGCAAGCGCGTCCCGCACTATTCCGCTATAGATCGTTGACGCGCTGCCGTCATTGGCAACGACCGTAATGTCCTGGTCTTGTTTCAGGATCTCCGTCGCCTTGTCCAAATTCACGATCGTCGGTATTTTAAATTCCCTGCAGAGCGCAGCCATGTGGCTTGTCTGGGAGCCTGTTTCTGTAATTATCGCGGAGACATAGGGCATGGTCCTGACAAAAAGCGATGAATCATGGGTTGCTACGAGGACGGCGCCTCTCGGGAACTTTGCGATGTCCTCTGGCGTCCTTACGATGAAAACCTTTCCCGCGCCTGCACCGCGCTGGACCACATTGCCGCGGTCTCTTACGATTATAGGATGGCCAACCGGCGCAGTGTTCGTCGTTTCGGCCTGATCAATGATATTATCTGTCGCATTAACGTTAAGTGGCCGCGCCTGGAGGATGTAGACTGTCCCATTTTTGTCAATCGACCACTCAATGTCCCGGGGCGTGCCGAAGTACCGCTCAATGGACATCGCCTGTTTTCCAAGCGTTGCTATTTGTTCAGATGTGAGACAGGGCTCGTTTTTAAGGTCGTCAGGCGTCTTGACTTCTTCGGTCCCTCCATTTGCGATGCTTATGATCATGGATTCTTTTTTGCCATATGTGGCCCGAACGAGCTCCGGCTCTGTTCCTTTCCGAACGACATAAAGGTCTGCCTCGGTCCTGCTTTCGACGATGGATTCTCCAAGTCCCCAGGCAGCGCTGATGATCATTGTGCTGCTGTCGCCGTCCGGTGTCGTTGAATAGATGACCCCGCTAGACACAACATCAACCATGGCCATGCAACCGACCGCCATTTTGAGTGTTCCGATGTCATACCCCATCTGTAGCTGGTAGTCGATGGCCTTTCCCGAGTAGAGGCTTGCAATCACCTCCCTGTATGCCCGCTCCACTGCTTCGAGTTTTAGAGGTACATTCAATATGGTCCTGAACTGTCCTGCAAAGGAACGGCCGCCATCCTCTTCCTCGGCGCTGCTCCGGAGCGCAAGAAAATACTCTTTATTGCGCCTGCGAATCTTGTCCAGCGCTTTTTGGATCCCGCGGCTGATTTCCGGAGGAATTGTCCCATGGATAATGAGCTCTTGATATCCCTGAAACGCCATGTCAGGTGGGACAGGGCCCTTTTTAAGGCGCTCGATATGACCTTCCAGTTGATTATGCCTGATGAACTCGTCAAAGGCGGCTGTCGTGATGACGAATGCGTCGGGGACCTGCATATGCAAATTGTTTTTTACCTCGGCGAGGAGAGCGTTCTTGCCTCCGACGATCTGCTGCGTGCCCCAGGGTATCTCTTCGTAAAACAGGACAGGAGCCCCTCCTGCTGGCGGTGCTTCGTCCACCATCAGCGTAATTAGAGAATCAATGTGCTCAAATACTTCGTGAAGGCGGGGATACCGGTCTTGAGTCAGCTCATTGAAGCTGCGGAGTGAGTTCACCATGTCTTTTTTGAGAAGGGAATAGGCCTTTTTGATGTAAACAATGCCGAAGAGATAATCGCCGCCCAGTTTTTCGCCCATATCCGTAATGGTTTCCAGGGCGCAGTTATTGCTGTCGAGTACGTTCTTGAAACGGTCGAACACCGCCCTGAACGAAGCCTGATCGGAAGGTATCTTCCGGCGGGAAAGGACGCGGGACAGGGACGAGAGGACCGATTTTATGATGGCCTCGTTTTTCATAAAACTTCTTGACAAAATATTTTATCTCTCAGAGTAATAGGGAGCGCAATGAGAACCTGAGAATTGATTCTCCAACTCTTTGGGCTGTGTATATTCGCGCGAGATGTCTTTGGTTCTGGAGCAGCCGTGCATTTTTTTGCACAAAACTTTGCCCGCTCTGCTTCTTTGCCAGTAACGTTTTTTCCGCCTTTTTTGAGCTTACGACCCGCTCAGTGCCCGCCGGATCGACTCCTTCAATTCCTTGATCTTGACCGGTTTAGGGAAGAAGTCGTGCACGTCTCCCCGCAGCGCCTCAATGGCAGCATCTAGGTTAGCGAAGGCGGTAATCATGATCACCATCGTGGCGGGGTATTCTTTTTTGATGGTCCTGAGCACCTCCATGCCATCGATGCCCTTCATCTTGTAATCCGTAACGACGACCTGGAACTTCTTTTCTTTGAGCCGGGCAAGCGCCGGCTCGGCGTTCAGGAAGGTCTCCACATCGTAACCTTCCTGTTCAAGCGACATCTTTGCCATGTCGCCCACGATCTTCTCGTCGTCAATGACCATGATGCTGTATTTATCCATCGTTCCTCTCCTCGTGGTGATAGATGGGCAGTTCTACGGTGAACGTCGTGCCGACGCCTACCTTGCTTTTAACCCTGATCTCTCCTTGATGTTTTTTGATGATGCCGTAGCTAACCGACAAACCCAGGCCAGTGCCTCCCTCTCCCTTGGTGCTGAAGAAGGGATCAAAAATGTGGGTTAGAAATTCGGGCGCTATGCCTTTCCCAGTGTCCATGACGGTGATCTCCACCGAATCTCCCCTTTTACCCGCTCGCGTGGAGATGAATAGCTTTCCCCCCGAGGACATAGCCTGAACGGCATTTGTAATCAAGTTCACAAGCACCTGCTGAATCTGATGTTCATCGACGAATACTGAGGGCAGCGGCTCGTCAAGTGTAATTTTCGTTTCTATGTTCGACACGTTGATCATATTCTGGACCAAGGTGAGGGTCTTGCGGACCACGGCGTTGATGTCCGCTTCATTCGGGTTGGCGTCCTTGGGCTTTGAAAAGTCTAACAGGTTCTTGACAATCTCCCGAATCCGCTCCGTTTCCTCCTCTACCTTGTTCATGAACCCGATCCGGTCCTTTTCGCTCAGCTTCTCATACAACTCGTCATAGGTCTGGGCCATCATGGAGATGTTGTTCAGGGGATTCGAAATCTCGTGAGCCACGCCGGCGGTCAGGATTCCAAGGGATGCAAGCTTCTTGGACTGGATGATCTGTTCCTCGCGGTGTGCCAGTTCCTGGGACATGGAATTGACGGCCGTGATCACCTCCCCCAGTTCGTCACTGCTCTGGAAACCCTCGATCATGTGAAAGTTCCCTTCCGATATCATCCGAGTCATCTTTACGATCGCCCGGAGGGAACGCACAATCCTCTGCGATATATAATGGCTGATCAGGAGTGCCGAAGCAAGGATCGCCCAGAAAGAGAAAATTAGAATTTTCTTCGAGCCCTGGATGATTTCATTCACGTGCTTCAGCTCCAGATTGGTGATCGATTCAGAATATTCCTTAAGTTGTCTTCCCGACGTTCGTATCTTCGCCTCCAAGTCGGGGCTTGCGTGACGACCGGAGCGGCCTAATTCACCGATGACGTCCGAATATTCGCTTAAGTCGGATTCCAATTTCCTTAGATTAGTCTCTCCGATCGCGGGAATAATGTCCTTCTTCGCTGCCGAGAGGGTTTTCACCGTGTAACTGATCTTCTCGCGAATCGTGGCGAGCGCGTACTGGTCATGGTAAAGAAGGTAATTCTTTTCTGAGAGCCTCATTTCGAAAAATGACGCATTCAGGTCGGCGGCGATCTCAACAAACCGCAGCTTCGTGAGTACGAGGTTCATGTTCTGAAAGGCGAATAATCCGATCAGGATGATGAAGACCCCGTTGACGGCGTTCGAAATGATGAGTTTGTTCTCGATCTTCATATATCGTAAATTATACTCTATTGCGAGGCTTTTTTGTACCAGTAATAGGGGGGGCAGTCACACCGTTTTCGGAATGATCCTATCATGTGTTCCGTGTTAGCTGAATTCCGTCTATGCAGAACGAAAAAAGAACTTCACGAACAGGAGGAGGGCTAAGATGAATGGGGAGCGCCCCCCCGGACACTTCAAACTACTGTATCGTGTTCATATTTTTTGTTTGCTGGTCGGCAGGGGCATCTTTTATGTACATAGTTTCCGTAATGGACATGTCAATATCATATCCTAATTCTTGATTCGCTCTCCCTATGAAACGCAGAATATCTTTAATGTCCGTCGACTCTCCAAAAAATATCTTACGAACGCCTCGCTTGGTGTTGATTAACAGATTATATCTTCCTCGAAATACTCCGATCAAGAGCCAAAGACCTGCGCCGACCATAAGCCAAAGGCCTATAGGAACCACGGGAATGCTGAATGTGTGGGAGGCTATGTGAAAAAAAAAGGCCCCGACTTCCACCATAATGAAAGCTGCAATTAGCAAAACCAGGCCTGTTACGATCAGGCCAAAGCCAACGAAAAACTGCAGAAATGGATGTCGTGCTTTTGAGTCATAGGACAATTTGATCTGCCGAATATCTTCTCTCGGGACGGTAGCCGCAATCCTGCACTCCTCAAGTTGACTGATATCAGACACAGAAATCTGTACCGACGAGCATCTCATAATAGTACGATTAAAAGCTCCGTGGGGAAATGAATCGTTTCTGGAAAGCGGCAATTCAGCTCATAACGAACGAAAAAACCACTCCCGGATTTCTAGCTCCGGGGGAAGGTCCCATGACCGTCAATCCCTTTTTTTAACAGTACTGATGTAATATTCGCCCATTGATCAGTCTTCTCCATCATTCCGGATAGGCAATCCCCCGCGGGATTTCAGCCTGTTCCTTTCTAATGGGCCAGTACCATAGCGTCCCGTCTACAGCCATGAGAAGTCCTGCGGCGATGAGCCAGAGATTGAATGACGTCAGTACGCCGAGCCCGAAATAGCTTATGATGCCGATACCAATGCTCAGGAATGATATTCCGGTCCGGATAAAGGCCAAACCAGTCCGTGCACGGGCGTAAATGGTGCGGTAGCACGCAGCTATCGTCCGCTGGGCCGCCAGGACATTCCGTTCACGCGCAAACATGGTGCGTATTCTGCTCGATGGAGACGGATACAGATAGGTGCTGTGGTCGGCAAGCAGATCTCCCATCCGGCTCAGCATCGTGCCCTGTGTTTGACGCTTGATCCCCGTGTTTTCCAAGAGATGATAATTTTCAAGAAATTGAATGGTGGCTGCAGTGACCTCCACTAGAGTCTGCTGGCCCGGAGGCGTCATGTGGGATTTCCGCACGTTAAGGTACTTGGGAAGGCCATAAAATGCAATTACAATCCCGATAATCAGTACGGCGAAATACGTGTTAGGGGAACTGCTGACATTTTTTGTCTGGAGCAAAGTATTAGAGATCGCAATAGTGCCCAACCCCCATCTGAGGAAGGCAAGACCGGTCCTGGCGCTAGCGAGGTCAGTACGGTAGCAGGCGAGCCGCGTCCTCCAGTGGGCCATGGTATTGCGCCAGTAGGCGAGACCTGTCCGTTCCGTGCCGATCAACAGTCCAGGCTTAGCATGAAGATAGTCCTGGATAAACCACTGGATGTCAGAATTGAGCGCGACGCGGAATTCGAACCGCTCAGCCGTTATACGTTTTTTTACATCTTCTCTCATGGCGGGGCTTTCGGGGTTCCTCGCAGCGATGACCACGGTTCCGCTTTGGTCTTTGATCACGGGCATCCACTGGTTCATCAAAAGCGCGTCGCTGTTGAGACCGATCAGCAGCACGGGGGGTATGGGGAGGCGTTCGTCGTATTCAATGGATGAGCATTTATAATACGTCGCAAGCGCCTCGAGCAGCTGGTGCTTCGGTACGTCGTATTCCGTGAGAAGCAGCTTCTCGAGATTGATCCCCCGTGTCTTGGCGGCGAGTGTGGCATCTTCAAGTCTGTGTTGACTCAGAATCCCCCAATCAACGAGTAAGGAAAATTCTGCACCTCGCTGCACATCGGCACCCGCCAGATTATTGCCTATATTTAATAGCTCATTATTCATTATGACTAAAAGAAACCGTGCCCCAAGTATTCGCCGGTACGCCGTAATCGGGTATGGTTATTTCCATGTCCCCATAGCAGTATGGGTATTGTGCCCGAATTCGTTCGGTCGGAATAACCCAATAATATCCATCGATGATCAACGCAAGACCTGAGAGGATCAAAACGATATTAAAGACCGTCCAACCCACCGAAGCCATGCCGAAATAAACCATGAGACCCGCACCAACGGATGAAATGCTCATCCCCGTCCGGACAAATGCCAGACCTGTTCGAGTTACCGCCATGACTGAGCGAAGCCTGGCCATTACGCATCGCCGGTCGGCAAGGACAGTACGCTCGAGAGCGAGGCCTGTCGTGGCCCATATTCCCGGCAAATCAGAAGCACGGACCGGTAGACCGGCGTTGTATTTTTGGGGCCCGGTGCGGTTATGCCGAAGCGGAAAAACCTTGTCCCAGATGCTTTCCTTATTGACCGCTGCCATCACCGATTTAAAGCTTTCGATTCCAGAACGTCTTCCGCCAAGATACCAGTAAAATCCTTCTGCCGACATCAAAAGACCTGCCACGATGAGCGACGCGTCGAGTATCGTCCATCTGCTCTCGAGAAACTGCCGGAGTAATCCGATGCCGAGTCCCCCAAAGGCAATGCCCGTCCTCGTAAAGGCGAGCCCAGTCCTGGCCCTCGCGAGTTTAGTCCTATGTCCCGCCATTGCTGTCCGTTCCTCTGCCATGTCGGTCCTATCGGAGGCGAGAAACCTTCGCCTCATGACCGGCGTAAGATTTTCCCACCCGGCCCTGAGTTCAGCTGCGCCGCTCACAATACCGGAGCGAAGGAACGAAGGTTCTCCCTCAGGGGTCGCCGACTCTTCCAGAACGCAGGTCCCCCACGTGGACTCTGTGCAGGAGACGTTGATCGGTTTTTTTGCTATTCTTCGCGCGGGGAAATACCATTTCAGCCCGTCATAGAGCATAACAATGCCAGCAATTAAAAGCGGTGCCTCGATAATGGTGAAAAGCCCTACTCCGAAAACCCTGAGAAACAAAAGGGCGATGACAATGAAGGATACGCCGGTCCTGATAAAAGCAAGACCAGTCCTACCCTTGGCAAATAACGTCCGGTATAGCGAATAAGTCGATCGCCGGTAGGCGAGATAAGTCCTTACCTGCGCAAGAGGCGTTCTTCCCCCGGAGAAGGCAAATGACGGGTTGACATCAAAATTGTGCTCGATGATGCGGACGATATCGGCGGGAAGTGCGACAGTAAAATCTATTTGTTCCACCCCAAGCGTCTTTTTTATATCATCAATCACCCGGGGGTCATCGGGGCAGCATGCAATTACTTCGGCCCGATCCTGCGTGACCGATCGGGGAAACCAGAGGGCCTTTTTCAGCTTCTCCATGTTTAGCCGCATTGTGATGAAATAAGAAGCGGTAACACTTTCATCGAATTCCACGAAGGGAAGCCCGTAGTGTTCGGATAGACAGAACAATATCTCGTGCTTTGGCACTCCTCGCTGCATCAGGAACTCTTCAAGAGGTGTGTTGATCTCTTCTGACTGCCGTGCGAGGTTATCAAGCTCCTCCTTAGTCAGTATCCCTTGCATGAGGAGTCTTTTAAATTTTTTTCTTACCATAATGATATCCCGTGCGTCGGATGAAACGGGAAAGAAATGCTTCACAGAAGAAGGTAGCCTGCGTTACCTGACACGTCGGAGGCGTTTCTTTTACCTCCGAGCACAGGCACATGGCGAAGGGTGCCAATCTGAATCAGTAATTGTTGCAGAGCAGAGGTAATGAGTCTACTCATGATTTTTCAATATCCTGAGGTACCGACTTCCTGTATCCGCTATTTCTTAATCGTTCACCACCGCGGGTTACGCCTTTTTTTCTTCATTCTTTGCTATCGCCGCAGTTTCCTGGCCTTCCTTCATAGCTTTCTTAAATTCCTTGATGCTCTTTCCAAGACCTGCACCCAGTTCCGGAAGTTTCCCCGGGCCGAAAATAACCAGAACGATCAAAAGAATGAGGATCAAGTGCATTGGCTGTGCTAATCCTTCAAACATTATTGCTCCTTTTCCATGCTCTTTTTAAGGAGAGCTTAATAGCCGGTATGGCAGGCTCCTATTAAGGTAGTATGCAATTTACCATATAATATATTTGGAAGCAAAGAAAAAACGACTTTCCATGGCTCCCGTTGTTGAACAAAAAAACCTTTATTGTCACCTACTTCGCAATAAGGACAGGGCAGGAAGCATAGGCTATGATCCGCTCCGCCGTGCTCCCCATGATCGCCTTGTTGACGCCGCGCCAGCCATGGGTCCCGACGACGATCAGATCATGGTTCATTTTATCGGCGGTCTCCACGATCTTGTCTGCGGCATGGCCTTCCTGCACCATGGCCTTGATCTGCAAACCCTGACTGGCTGCCAGCTTCTTGGCGACTTCGACGATCTTTTCCGCTTCCTGTAAGAGACTTTTCTTGACGGACTCGGACTTGAAAAAATCCATCATTTCCTCGTAGCGGGGGATCACGTACAGGACCGAGAGCTCGGAGCCGTCAGTCTTCGACAAATCAAAGGCCCGTCCCAATGCTTTTTTACTTGACTCCGACCCATCGAAAGGTACCAGGAGAGAATGGTACCCCGCTGCAGAGTAGGCGCTGGGCTTTTTCACCACGAGCACGTCACAGGGAGCGTTGAGAACAACGTAGGACGTCACGCTGCCCATGAACAGCCGCTTGAGTCCTTTCCTGCCGTAAGTACCGAGAGCGATCAGATCGGCCTTCTTGGCTCGAGCTATGCCGATGATTACCTCAGGCGGCTCACCCTCGCAAATGATTGAGTCCACATTTTCCTTCAGCCCGAATTCGTCTTGAAGATTCTTCTTCGCTTCCAAACAGACGTTCTTCCCGATCTCAAACCGCTTCTCCTTCTGCCAGGGAAGGATGTGAAACTCCTCGTCGTCGAAGTAGACAGCATTCACGAGATAAATTGTGCCACGGCTTCGTTTGATGCGAAGGGAGACTTCTCTCAGCGCTGCCTTGCTCGGTAGAGATTCGTCATAACCGACAACAATTGATGTATACATGATTAATGAGAGCCTCCGCCTCTGAACGCCAAGCCTACGCCGAAACCGGCTCCCAGGGCAATGCCGATGGAGAGAATGCCGTAGAACGCCGCATTGTTGCTAGCCATGGTAGCTAGCGCCTTGACAATACCGACCTGCTCAACGTTGATCTTTGTTTCAGCCTGTTCAAGGACCTTCCCGTTCTTCACCTCATAGACCGTAACCATATAATCACCGGGGGACGCCTGGTAAGGCCAGTCCGTTAGAAAGGAATATTCCTGCCTTCCTGCTGCGCTTGTCTTGATCTCAATCTTATCGGATGACAGAGCATAGACACGCGAGTCTTCCTTAAATTTTACGAACTCAGCAAACCACTTTGACTTCTCTTGCTCGTTTGCAACAGGGGTTACCTCAACATGCTTCTCGAGAGCAGGATATCCAATGGTATACTTTTCCATTTCTTCCTTGCTCAAAATGTCTTCCAGTTTCTTGGTACTGCTGATTGTATAAAAATTTGGTACGTGCTCGAACTTTAGAAGCCCCACATTCATCCAGAGAATGCCGGCGACTTTCCCCTTCCGCTTCAATACCTGATGTTCCTCGGAGGCGGCTATCTTGATAATGAGGTCTACGCCGGGGTCCGATTCGCCCCGGATGCTGACGGTACTTCCGTGATAAAAGAAGTCGACGGTAATGTGCTCATGGTTCGCATTGACAGTAAGCATGGCTGATGCGGGTGCGGCAAGCGTGAATAAAAAAACCACCAAAGATACCCCCGTAAGCACCACCGCTTTGAGCTTCGAAGTATTCACTCCGTGCACGGTCATTATTAATGTCCTCCTGACTGCGAAATGAGTAATGAAGGTGTCAAAGTCAGTTCAAAAACCATATTTACTGCCACGGCTAGGACGATGCACGCTAGCAAGATCTTGAGCTGTTCCGCCTTAAGTTTCCGGCCGAACACCGCACCGACCTGTGCGCCGACGGTGGAACCGAGGAGCAGAAGGACGGCGAGGACGAAGTCCACGCTATGGTTCGTGTATGCCTGCAGGAATGTAACCTCGATGCAGGTGAACAGAATCTGGAATAGGCTTGTCCCAACCACGACGTGCATGGGCATGCGGAGCATGTAGACCATGATCGGCACCATCAGGAATCCGCCGCCCACACCCATAATCGCGGCAAGCACGCCCACGAGCCCCCCCAGGACGATAGGAACAAAGACCGAGTGGGTAATGCCGGACTTTTCAAACCGAGTCTGGAGGGGGAGAGACTTGAGGAATTTGCCTACGGCCGATTCTTTCTCAGCCTTCACCGCCTCAATTTTTTTGCTCTTTTTCTTCTTCATACTATGAAGGCTTTCGATGAACATATATACGCCCACGATGCCGAGCATCAACACATAGGTCATCTTAATCACGAAGTCCGCGTTGCCCATGGCGTGAAGCAGTTTGATCGCATGGACTCCGACGATGCCACCGACAAATCCGCCAATCAGCAGGTACATTCCCATTTTAAAATCAACGTTGCCGACCTTCCAATGCGCATAAGTCCCGGACGTTGATGCTGCCACAATCTGGTTAGAATCTGTAGCCGCAGCCACGGTGGATGGAATGCCGATCATGATCAGAAGCGGTGTCATGAGAAACCCACCGCCGACGCCGAAGAGGCCGGAGAGAAACCCCACGGCCAGTCCGAGCCCCAAAGGGATGAGGATATTGATACTTGTCAATGCTACGGGCAGATACAGATACATTGTCACTACTCCTTTTCTTGAATAGTTTTAAATACGGCGATCCAGTAATCCACCTTCCGTGCTTGGCAAGCCGTCCCGAACGCGCAGAAAATGATGTCCTGCTTCAGGATGCTGCGCCGCAGGCCTGTTTTGTCATGGTCACGATAGGCCGCGACGCTTTCCGTACGAGACGGTTCAGGTCCCTGGCCGAGACAGTGTCGCTTCCGGTCACCGCGAGACTGAGCACCACCTTGTCGATAGCCACGCGGTTCTTCAGAAACGCGCTGATACCTGCGACCACATAGTGGTCAGTGGCCTAGACGATCACCTCAATTCCTTCTTTGCTGCAATTATCCCCGAGTCCGAAGACCACCTTCTCAGAACGCAGCCGGTCAGTCTTAGTATCGCTTGCATAATCTGTCGTGCCGCCTGTTGATCGCTTCTGATTGCCGTGAGATGTTATCAAGTCCTTCCTGAGTCAGTATCCCTCGCATAAGGTAGCCAGCATTACCCGACACGTTGGAAACTTTTCCTTTCCCTCCGAAGAACAGACGCATGACGAGAGGTGCCAATCTGAATCAGTAATTATTGCAGACCAAAAATAATGAATCTACTCATGAATTATTCAATTATCCTGAAGTACCGACTTCCTGTATCCGCTATTTTCTAATCGTTCTCCCACCGCGGATTACGCTTTTTTTTCTTCTTTCTTTTCTATTGCCGCAGTTTCCTGGCCTTCCTTCATAGCTTTCTTAAATTCCTTGATGCTCTTTCCAAGACCTACACCGAGTTCCGGAAGTTTCCCCGGGCCGAAAATAATCAGGACGATCAAGAGAATGAGAATCAAGTGCATTGGCTGTGCTAATCCTTCAAACATTATTGCTCTTTTCCATGCTCTTTTTAAGGAGAGCTTAATCGCCGGTACGGCATGTCTCTGTTAATTTAGCATATACTATATTTGGAAGCAAAGAAAAAATGCCTTTCCGTGGCAATGTCCTCCTTCGCCTAAATCAAAATGTTCTATTCTGCACTACAATGCCATATTGCAACAGAAGGGCTTGATGTGAACGAAGGTCAAAGTCACAATGAATCAAGAATACAACCGGCTGTACATTATTTGTCAGACGATAGATAAAACGATAAATCAGGATGGACCTGCAAGAAAGGAGAATATCCGGCATCGTCAGGATGGGAGGTGACGCAGCCAATTACCACAAATCCCGAGGGAAGAAGTCACATAATTGGATAGCGGGTACGAGAAAGGGCAAAACCGTCAACCTGTGCCGGGATAAGTACAAGAAATTCTGCCTTACCTATGCCAGCGAAAAGCTTTTGACGGTTCACAAGATCAGGGTACGTTCTGAGACGCTCCGGGGATCATTTCATGGCGAACAAAAAAACCCGCCCCCGGGTTTCTAATTCCGGGGGCAGGTTCTGATGACGGATATGCTGCACGACTAGACTTCCGCGAATTCTTTGGCTGCCTCCGCTGCTTCCGCGTCCACCTCGCCTTGTTTCCTAGTGGTTGAAAGCACTGCGGCGACGACGTTTAGCACCAGAAGCACGCCGATGACCACGATAAAGCCCCTCATGAAGGCGTGATTTTTCATATCGAGCGGGATACCGCTATTGCTGAAGATGTGCTTTACATTCCCATACCCCTGATCAGCAAGATATTTGTGTTCCAGTTTGGTAAAGATCAATCCGGAGATGTCCACGCCAAAGATCAGGCCGAGAGACCTCATCATATTCAAGACGCCCCCGGCAAGACCCAATTTATCCCTGGGAGCGGCGCCCATGATAGCGCTGTTGTTCGGCGGTGTGAACATGCCCATCCCGACCCCCAAGAGGACTAGCTCACCTATCATGACAATCAGATTTGAATGAATTCCAAGGAATAAGAGGGAAAAACACGCAAGTGCGGATACCATCATGCCCGAAGACGTCATGAGCCGTGGACCAAATTTATCAGAGATGTGCCCCGAGAACGGTGCAACGAGAGCCATGGCAAGAGGAATGGGCGTGAGCAGGCTGCCGGTAAGCGCAGGACTGTAATTGAGTACTTTTTCGAGATAGAACGGCATCAGGAAAAGAACGGCAAACAGAACATAATACGACATCATACCGGTTAGATTGCCGAGCAGGAATGTGCTGTTCTTGAACAATTTCAGATCAATGAGCGGATGCTTGACGCGCAGTTCCGTCAGCACGAACAGCCCGAGTAGGATACAGGCGTTTATAAAGTAGACAATGATGGTGTTCGAACCCCATCCCAGGTTTACGACTTCGTTGAATCCCAGCACGAGAAATCCGAGGCCCGAAGCGAAGAATATCGTTCCGAGATAATCGATTGATTCTTTTTTCTCGGTTTTTTCATTGGGCGGTAGAATATACAGGGCAGCGATCGTACCGACGATGCCAATCGGGATGTTGATATAGAACACGGAACGCCAGCCGATAGTGGCGATCAAAACGCCTCCTACGAAAGGACCGACAGCCATGGCAATCGCTTGGACAGCGCCTTGTATGCCAATGGCCTTGCCCCGCTCGGTCCCCGGAAAGGCCTGGGTGATCAGTGCAACGGAGTTCGCCTGCAGAAGCCCTGCCCCTACCGCTTGAAGAACACGTGCGGCAATGAGCATCATAGCGGTTGTTGACATACCGCAAAACAGCGACCCTACGGTAAAGACGACGAAACCGGCATTGTAAAGCCTCGATCTGCCGAACATGTCGGCGAGCCTGCCGAAAAAGGGAAGGAAAATAGTAAGCGTGAGCATGTACGACATTGCCACCCATTCGATGAGAGACATGGAAACATTGAACTCGCCCTTCAGGGTCGGCATGGCCACATTCACGATGCTTACGTCCAAAGCGGACATCGTTGCTCCGATAAGGACGTTGATCAGTATGAACCATTTCCACGTAGGGCGTGCTGAAAAAAACGGATGGGGAAACTGCATAAACTTTTTCATGGTAAGTACCTCTCCTCTTTTGTAATTATAAATCCTTCGATGAAATAACTCAAGTCACACACTTTACGAAAATGTCCGATGCCGGGCGCCCGCGTAAGGCACCGGTAGATACTTTTTGGTTTGGGCGCACGATGCATTCGAGGGACCATGAACAATCCAAGTTTAGACAGAAATAAATCTTTGCATTCTGCTTTCATTATCCGTGTCGCCATTTCTATTTTGGAAAACGTTAACTGCAATCCTACTCTCCTTGAGCTGGCTGATAAAAGATTTAGGAATCTGTGCTATTCCCTTCGCATGATGGCAGGGGCTTCCAACCATTGGGCGATGAGCCATAAGGCTCCGAAGTTTCTGGCATCCACTCCGCTTGTATCCAGAATCCCACATGATCTAGCGGTGTAGAGTACGTCAATAATCTACTATCCGCTTGGCAAGCTGCCCCGGACGCGCAAAAAATTATATGCTTCTTCAGGATGCTGCACCGGAGGTTCGTTTTGTAATGGTCACGAAGGGCCGCGACACTGTCCGTGCTAGACGGTTCAGGTCCTTGGCCGAGACAGTGTCGCTTCCGGTCACCGCAGGGCTGAGCACCACCTTGTCTATCCCCACGTGGTTCTTTAGGAACGCCCTGATGCCCGCGATCACATCGTGGTCAGTGTCCTGGAAGCTAACCTCAATTCCTTCGTTATGGCATTTTTCCCTGAGTTCAACAATCACCTTTTCATAACGTGGATTGTCAGTCTCACCGCTTGTCACAATCTCTCGTGCCATCTCGTACTCATCATGTTCGGCGAAGCTCACTGCAGTCACGAGGTTTCCAAGCTTGTCCATAAGGTTGCTCTTTTTTTGGACCAGCAGGAGCGTGATATCCTGATACATCGCCTTGGCAAGTTTGATGGCATATGAAACGCCCTCTTCGATATTTTCATCACGGTATGCTACAAACAACAACTGCCTCTTTGCCATTTACAGATCTCCTTGTATCATGTTTACTTATGCTATCTTAAGCAATATATATGCCTAATAATAACTATATGTTTTTATTAATAAATAATATTTAATACTTAAAGTAGATGTTTCATATATGAACGCTATTGAAACAGATTAGGATAATAATTATTATGAGTAATATACAGAAATAGCATTGAACGCTATTATTTGCAGTCAAAAATTTATAAAAACAATAATATATGGAAATGGATGAACTGGTGATAATAGACGCAGAAAACTGTTTAAATTTGAAACATGATACCCTTTTAATTTTACAAAAAATCTGGTATTATGACTCATACATAAATTTTTTGGATACCTATGGAGATTTATATGGAAGAGGGTAGAAATTCCGGTGAAGATAAGGCATGGGACTTATTAGCAGGGCTGAATCCCGACGAAGTATGCCGATCCGCGTCCGTATCATACGATACGGCATCCGAGAGCTATCGGATAAGGTCCTTCGACATGGAGTTCTCCTTATCGGTAAAAGAAAAGGTGATTTCTAGCGCGGATCCGGATAGCGGCGTCCTCCTCCAGCGTCTCGGCTACTTTTTCAGGCTTTCTGTCCTCTGGTACCTCGTAAACTCGAAGGACATCGCATGCACAGGAAGACTTGTGAAGCTCCAAAACATTAAGGGTGGTGACATCTTCACTAAGGGATCGCACGTTCTGCCACTGGAACCAG
This sequence comes from Nitrospirota bacterium, assembly GCA_963845065.1. GTDB lineage: Bacteria > Nitrospirota > UBA9217 > UBA9217 > UBA9217 > JAJYKN01. The sequence continues at coordinate 331,848 of CAWJQQ010000008.1, read as the reverse complement.
TGGCATCAAAATATGGAAGTAACAAAGCGGGGTTTTTAAAAAACGGGAAAAACTTTGGCGGTGTACAAGCTGATCTCGGCGATGCTGCCCTAAGGTTCTACCCCATGCCGCGGATCCCAGTCATCCTATCGCTCTGGCTTGAGGACGAAGAGTTCCCAGCCAGCGCAGACCTCTTTTTCGACTCCACCTGCGATCTGCAGCTCCCGACGGACATAATCTGGTCCATCGCAATGATGAGCATTCTTATCATGTTGTAATATCACACGGAGACGCGCCTCCTCCCAGTTCTGGTTGCGCTTCGCATTCTATAGAAGCAACCACAGATAAGACCCCATCCGCATTGTTTTGCGGTAAGTCGGAAGCGCTTATTCGAGGATACATGGTTTTCATTCTAACAAAACGGGGAATACCTTGGTAATCAATCCCTGTTTTATTACTGCATCCGTCATGCATCTAGGACTTCTCTGATCTTCTTCGACAAAAGGGAGGGAGAAATCGGTTTCGAGACGAAGTAGGCTTTCTTTTCCAGGTTTCCTTTTTGGCGGACTATTTCATCGGTATACCCGCTCGTAAACAACGCCTTGATGTTGGGATTGACTTTTCTGATCTCTTCATAAACCTCGTTACCCGTCTTTGTCGGCATAACGACGTCCAGAATAAGGAGGTCTACAGAGTTTTGATGCTCCTTGAACTTGTTTATCGCGTCCTCTCCTCCTGTCGCCTCAATGACCGTATAGCCGAAGTTCTCGAGCAGAGCTTTCGTAGAGATCCTGACGTCAGGATCGTCCTCGGCAAGCAGCACTGTCTCCTTCCCTGGGGTGTGAGAAACCGCTGCAGGTTTCCTTTCTTCAACAACGTTATCTACTATCGGTAAAAAAATGGTGAAGGTTGATCCTTTCCCAAGCCCACTTGAAACGGTTATGTACCCTTTATGCTGCTTGACGATTCCATATACAATGGCAAGCCCGAGTCCTGTTCCTTTCCCGGACTCCTTGGTTGTATAAAAAGGCTCAAATATTCTTTTTTGCGTAACATCGTCCATGCCCATACCCGTATCGGTCATGATGATACTCGCATAGACACCAACCTCGCCGTATCCGTGTTGCTCGATGAAGTCTTCATTCAGCTCTGCAGTTCCCGTCTCAATGGTTAACAGTCCGCCGTGTGGCATAGCATCACGAGCATTCGTCGCGAGATTAATCAACACCTGCTCCAACTGCCAGCTATCTACCATCGTTGTCATGCTAGCATTGGAAAAAGAATACTCCAACTGAATGTCTTCACCGATGACTCTCGACAATAGTTTCTCGACGCGTTTTACGATGTCATTGATATTTACGGGCTCTGGATTACTGGCTTGTTTCCTGCTGAAGGCAAGAAGGCGTTCAGTCAGTTTCGCGGCTCGTTCCGCGGCGTTCAGGATATAATCAATGTCCTGTTTGAGTGGTGAACCTTCCAACGTCTTCATCTCAAGGATAGTGCAGTATCCGATTATGGCGGTTAGAATATTGTTAAAATCGTGAGCTATGCCTCCTGCAAGCTGTCCTATCACTTCAATCTTCTGGGCTTGGTGCAGTTGATCCTTCAGATGTCGCTCTTCGGTTATATTCGTGATCAGACCGTCGTATGAGACGAGTCTGCCCTGATCATCATAGTGGGGCACCGGTGTATTCCGCACCCAGCGAATCGAACCATCTTTGTGTATGATACGGTGTTCGATGGGCGTTATACTTTTTCCCGCGAGTATTGCGGCTGCCTGGTTCATGACCTCTTTACGGTCCCCATCGAACACTATCTGATACCAGAGTTGAGGATTAGTCTCGTATTCCTCATGGTTGTACCCAGTCACAAATACGCATCCCTGCTCATGCCTCGTTGATCTTGGCGCTCCGTTTTCAACTTCCACGGTATAGATATAACTTGTAGTCGCCTCGACGAGTTTCCGATACCTTTTTTCACTTTTCCGAAGTGATTCTTCAGATTGCTTCCGCGTAGTAATGTCAAGAACTTGCAGAATGATGTTACGGTGTATGGTCCCCACCAGAGAAAAATTGAGCAAGACATACAAATCGTGCCCCAGACGGTGCTTAAAACGACCCTCTTTCTGACGGGGACGCATTTCATTTGTAAGGATTTCCTGCAATAAGTCGCTTTCCGTTTCCCCAGAGTCTACCTGGATGATGTCCTGAAACTTCATACGGGTCAGTTGCTGCTCATCATAACCGCTAAGCTTGGAAAGAGCCTTGTTAACCTTCAAAAGCCGACCATCGAGCCCAACCAGCGCTTTGCCAATCGGTGCGGAATCGAAGGAGTCTCGGAATTGTTCTTCTTTCTCTTTCACGACTTCATTCAACCGTCTGCGAAAAAAGTGGTGGGCTTGGAGGATTATCCTGATGCAAGTAAGCAATTCATCGTCGTCGTACGGTTTCCGAAGACACATTATAGGTTCGTCAATTATTGACAGTTCCAAGCATTCGCGATCTTCACGTGCCGCTATGCAGAGAACCGGGATATAGAAGAGTGAGACAATATGCTTGGCAATGGCGACAGCTTCAAGGGCATGGTTCTCTTTGATATCTATCAGTACAAGGTCAGGCCGAAGTTGCCTGGTCCTTTTTACAACTTCTTCACCTGAAGGGACAACTGCAGGAATATCATACTTCGCATGCAGCAAGAGATTTTGCATCCCTTCTGCAAGTGCCGTTTCATCCTGAACGACTAGTATTCGTGCATTCGTCATAGTGATAAGTTTTTGTTTAGAGTAGTTTTGCGTATGGATATCGTTACTACGGAAGTTAATCGATCGTATAAACCTAAAGCATCCCCTTGGCTGCATTATGAAATTATTTCGTTGTATTATAGCATACCATTAAAATAATAATAATATAAGATATAATAAGTATAATATAGCAGACCTTCGTTAATTGTCAAAGACGCAATGTTAAAAAAACAATCATTATCAAATCAACAGGCTACGTGAATGTGCTTTGTTTCTATCCAATAATGAACTTTCTCTACATGTACAATTTTCGATTTTTTAGGCAGAATGATCCTGTATGTACCAGTCTTATTTCCGCTCAGGGGAGGTTTTCGGACAAGCATAGGCAGTACAACAGCATAGCAAATCAAGCGGTCACGCTAGATCCTTTTTTTCTGGGATTTTTAAGCTTGACAAGCACAACAGATGGCGAGTAGTGGCGGAGAGATTTTGTGTGACCTACGCTTACTCAGGGGATGTTTGAAAACTAAGATTTTGCTCTGGATGACCGTGGCGATCCTTGGCTAATATTTTTTTAAAAAGCTAACTCATGGTTAAATCCAAGGGCTTGCGGAATTGCAAAGGCTTCGGTCATGGCAGTCTGGCAGCAGCCATGTCCCAAACTCCGACCCGGGGGTAATCATCTGAACGCAACGGGTCTGGCGAGAACTTTATTGCTCAGGACATGGCTGTCGCTTGCAAGAATCCAGTGCTTAACTGAGGTTTATTGGACGATACTTTCCATTGTAACATTCAGATAGTCCGCCAGCTGTTTTACGGTACGCGGTTTCATTGTCACGCCCTTTAGCGTTCTCGATACCGTCACTTTATGGATGCCGAGTTTATCCGCAATTTCCGTATAACTCAATCCTTTTTCAAGCCTTTTCCTCTCAAGTAATTCAATCTTATACATGGCACATTCCCTCCTTAAAGTTAATTTCACTTCCGTTTTTTTCGCTCGTCTTGCCTGAAACAACCTAGTTGCCAACAATGCTTTGAACGGTGTTTATTGGTAACGACTTTCAGTGTTGATTACAGAGTGAACGGTTTGCTCTAATGACCCACTTGTGAGCGGCCTCTTGAGAATGCCTTTAAAACCCAGGTTTTCAAGATCAGCTGAAAAGACATCGGCGCCAGTTCCGCTCTTAGCGATAACCTTCACATCGGGGTCACATTCGATCAATCGCTTGATTATTATTTCCGGGTCACTCTGGTCCTTCGGGACAGGAAGATCGACTATAACAGCATCAAACGGGTAACCGCATCTTTGTGCTTCTATATAGCAATCAATAACTTCGTCGTCGTTATCCGCCAAACATACTTTGTAGCCCACCTGCTCAAGCATGGAGCGCATGTTCGACCTCGCAATGTCATCAGTATCCATTACAAGAATCCACTTTGTTCCTGGAAAATAATTCATTTTTTTCATGCTCATTCTGATGTCCAGCGCCTCGAGGCCGTAAGTGATGCTCTGCTACAACCAGTTGGATAGATATTAACGTTACTTAATATGGTACCTTTGCAGATCGCTCAATAGTGCGAACACATCGGTCCCTTGAACTTTGCAGTAAGAAAGGGGACATTTTTTAAGTCTGTAAGGTTTGCAGTAGTCTTCGAACTCAAATGAGCTCAGGATGTAAACTGCCTTGTCTAAAGCGCAAGAGGAAATATGTGTACCGATCAAATGAGAACTTAGCATAATTCACACCTTTGGTTACATATTTAAGCAGATGGGTGACAACTTGAGCTATTCGTTGCATATAGTGTATCCTAAAGTCATGAGAAAGGTAAGATGAAAAAGGCTGATATTTTCGTAGGATTATTTTACTTTTTTTGTAGGTACTATTCCTACAAGGTTTGGGTGGTGTTTCCACTTTAAGTCAGAAATGATATTTTCGGGAGAAGAATGTTTACAGAAGTAATTATTACATGTCCGTTTCTCCACCAATAAAGTTTCATGATGTCATCTTTTGGAATTGTTTACACGAGTTTGTTCTCAATGGCATATCGTGTAATCTCCGCATTACTTTTCATATTCATTTTTAAGAGCAATCGTGCCCGATACGTACTGATTGTCTTTATACTTAACGCAAGCTCGTCTGCGATCTCGGTGAGTGTTTTCCCTCGGGCAAGCTTGATCAAAATCTGGTACTCGCGGTCGGAAAGCTGCTCATGAAGCGGCGTGTCTGGATGATTCCCGAGTTTGTGGGCAATCTTCTCGGCAAGCGAGGAACTGATGTATTTACCGCCCGACGATACTTTTCTTATGGCGGCTATTAACTCATCAGGCGCGCTCTCTTTGGTTAAATATCCTGAAGCACCGGAACGCAATGCACGAATAGCATACTGCTCTTCGGGGTACATGCTCAGCATAAGCACAGCAAGTTTCGGCCGCAGTTTTTTGAGCTCTTTTAGGACTTCAAGGCCGTCTCTCCCCGGCATGGCTATATCCAGCAATACAAGGTCAAAAAAGTTCTTTGCTGCCTTCTCCATTGCTTCTTGGCCATTGCGCGCTTCAGCAGCCACGACGATGTCGGTCGTTTCCGCGATGATCTGCTCAATGCCTTTTCGAACGATAGCATGGTCGTCCGCCACCAGCAATTTTATCAAGACGCCTCCTTCCCGTTCTCAAGGGGAAGTTGTACGGTTACCGTGGTACCTTTTTCATGTATGCCATGGATCGTCAACGACCCCCCCCAGTAGGTTACACGCTCTCTGATCCCTATGAGCCCTAAGGACTTAGGATCTGATACATGTTTTTCGCTGATCCCCTTGCCGTCATCCTTGACTTGAAGCTCCAGTCGGTCAGAGCACTTTTTCAGGCTCACGGAAACCTCAGTTGCCTGTGCATGACGGGCTATGTTCGTTAGCGTTTCCTGAAAAATGCGGAACACGGTTGTCGTACGGTCTTTGTCAAGGGCTATTTCCTCCGGTTCGAAGACGGCAGCACAGGGTATGCCGGTCCTTTTTTCAAATTCTTCTGCCTGCCACTCAATTGCTGCGGAGAGCCCGAGGTGATCCAGGATCCCCGGCCGCAGATCCGTAGAAATTTTTTTTACGCTTTGCATCGTCATTTCAATAAGCTGGGCCATGGACTCCGCCTTTTCCATGACGGACTTTTGGTCTGCTGGCAGTCTCTTTGTTAGAAGAGCGAGATCTATTTTAAGCGCCGTCAGTGACTGACCCAATTCGTCATGGACTTCGCGGGCGATCATTGTCCGCTCATTCTCTCTTGTATTTTGTAAATACACGGAAAGATTTCGCAACTGCTCGTTCACTGTCGACAACTTTGCGGTACGCTCCTCTACGAGGATTTCTAATTCGTCATAGGCCTTGCGTAGCCGCTCCTCTGCGAGTTTACGTTCGGCGATAGTCCATACGGCCTCCATGATTTGCTTGAGCTGCAGTACATCCCCTTCTGTATATTCTTTCCCCTTGTTCGCAACACCGACGACTGCAACAATCCGATCATAGTTGAAGATGGGAATCGTCATGAACCGGTCTAGTGAGGGATGTCCCTCTGGAAAACCTTTTTCCAGTGTATGGTATGCATTGAAATTATTTATGATGATAGGTATACGTTGACGGGCAGCTTCTCCCCATATTCCCATTTCTGTATTATGATAGGTTTTTGGCGGTTCGGCTATCGAGCATGAATTCATCACCTCGTCTGACCACGCGCGATGAAAAACAATTTCCTTTTTGTCTTCATCATAAATGCAAAGATAGCCCAGTTTGCTGTTCGATAAAGCAACGACTTCGTCAAGGGAGATATTCAGCAGTTCCTGCAGGGTTGCTGTTCTCGCCTGGGATATTTTCACCAGGCTCATCAGGCGTCTTTCATCTGCTCTGGCTTCTTCTTCAGCAAACTTGCGTCTCGAGATGTCCCGGATGATGCCTGCCACATGCCACTTCCCTTTTATCTGGACCGCGGAAAAGGACAGTTCGCCGGGAATTTCTGTTCCATCTTTTCTACGAGTCTCTATTTCGAAGGTTTTACCAATGAGAGGGCCAACCGTATCAGCTCTTAATGAAGTCAATCCTCGCTGATAAGCATCGATATATCTCTCGGGCACGATCAGCGTATGCAGCTTCACACCGATTGCCTCATGGCATGGATAACCAAAAAGCTCTTCAGCGGCAGGATTCCAAAAAGATACCCGTTCATCATCATCCATCATGATAATGGCATCCTTAAGCGTATCTGTTATCGTTTGGAACGTGTCCTCACTCCCTCGCAGCGCTATTTCCGCACGCTGGTAGATCTGGAATAAAAAATAGCCGAGGATGAAATAACCTACCAGCTGCTGGAAATGCCAAAACCACCAGCTGGCATACCAGAGCGAGGCAAAAGGAACTTCCATATCTACAAGACCAAATAGAAGGAATGTGCAGGCGAACAGATAAGACTCAAACCTGCCGTGCCGATGAAAGTCGAGTGCAAAAAATCCCGTAGCTGCAATAAATAATGCACCGGCAATGACATTCATTGCTAGTGCAACAGTGGTAATCTGGTCGTCGTGCAGTATTTTTGGGACCAATTCCTGAAACCCAATGACCCAGATGCCGATAATCACACTAACAGCGGCTATTGTCCAGGGGATCCATTTTTTTTCGTTCGTGTATGCGTCGAAGTGCGGTAGCCAGGACAGGGCAAAACATAAGCTGCCGACAATGCCGGCTAAACAAGGAAGTAGAAAAAACCCGTGGCCAAAGCTGGAGACGGAGTGAAAACCATTCAGAATGCCCATTCCAAGAAAGCCTGTCGCCAGCAAGTTCTTTTTCAGGATGCGATAGTGCTGATTCTTGCTGAACAGGATCAACGAAACACCCATCGCAAGAATGGATCCGAATGCTTCAATTGTTGTATGGAGAGGCTCATTAATAAAAAAAAGGCTGCCCCAAGCAATATGCACGGCATACGTCAGCACTAACGAGCTCATGAGCACCGCTATGATGACTCCGTAAAATGATAAATAGGTATTTCTCATAAACAGGCGTTCTCCGTCGAACTGCTTCTCATCTGTGATCAGCGCCGTTGCCCGCGTTCTTGTGTATTATCAGTATTGGAAAGAAAAGAGCAGCCGGTGAAATTACTCGTCTTTCAAGATTCGCCACAGGCTAGTCCGCGAAATGCCAAGGACTTCGGCGGCTCTTGACTTGTTGCCACCGAGCATATCGGTTACCTTCTCAACATAGTCCTTGCTCAGCTCTTCGAGGGTCTTGATTTTGTCCGGTTCGATGGTCTCGATCTGAAACATTTTGATCGTCTGCGGCAGGCATTCGGGCGTGATAAGACTATTTTTTTCTAGAATAATAGCTCGCTCGACGATATTTTCCAATTCACGTACGTTGCCGGGATAACTGTAGTGCATTAGTACGTCCATCGATTCTTTTGTGAACCCTGTGATTTTCTTGCGGGAACTCGGCAGGTGCTTTTCCAAAAAATAGCTGCAAAGCGGCGTGATGTCGTCTCTACGGTCACGCAGTGGCGGTATGAATATTTCCATAATGTTCAATCGATAATACAAATCCTCGCGGAACCTACCTTCGGCTATCACAGTGCGCACGTTCTGGTTCGTGGCGGCGATGAACCGAACGTCTACCTTGATCGGCTTGGTCCCGCCCACACGGTAGAACTCGCCTTCTTCGATCACCTTGAGAAGTTTTGCCTGGAGGCTCGACGCCATCTCGGCGATCTCGTCCAGAAACAGCGTACCCGTGTCAGCAATCTCCACGAGCCCCTGTTTAGTCTTGATCGCGCCGGTGAAGGCGCCCTTTTCATGGCCGAAGAGTTCGCTCGCCAAAAGTTCTTCGGTCAATGTCGCGCAGTTAATCGAAAGAAATGGCATGCCCTGCCGTCTGCTCGTATAGTGGATGATCTTGGCCAGAAGGCTTTTGCCCACACCGGTCTCGCCCGTCAACAGCACGTTGCAGTCCGACTCCTTCATGCCTTCGATGATGCCGAGGATATGATGCATGCTTGCGCTCGTCGCAATGATCGACACCTTTTTGTCGGCACCGGCAAAAGCCTTGAGCGCAATATTCTCCTTCTTCAGGTCGCGCTGTTCACGGATTTTCTTGACCTTGAGCAGAAGCTCATCGAGGTTGAATGGCTTCGTTACGTAATCGTAGGCTCCTTTTTTCATAGCCTCAACCACAGAACTGATGCTGCCGAAGCCAGTAATAACAATCACCTCCATGTCGGCCTGCCGCTCCTTGATCTTATCAAGAAGCTCCAAACCACTCATCCCGGGCATCCTGATATCGGTGATCAGCAGGTCGAAGTGATCGTCCTCGATCTGCTGAAATGCATCTTGACCGTTGCGAGTGCCGTTTGTCACGTAGCCCTCCTTCTGGAGGGCGTTGGTCAAGTGTTTGAGAGTAATTTCCTCGTCTTCGGCTATCAGTATCTTAAATGTCATATATTATCGTACCTGCCCAGGTCATGCTACAATGACCATAAAATGTGAAGCCACGGGTTCCAACCTCGTCGGGCTCACCGAGAAAAGCGGCTATATTTTGCCGGAGCTCACTAGCGCATCCAGCCTGTTTACGGTTCTAGATGGAAGAGTAATAGTGAACGTCGTACCCTTGTCTGCTTCGCTCTCGAGAATGATGTCGCCGTTGTGTTTCTTGATGATATTATACACAATCGAAAGACCAAGGCCTGTGCCTTTGTCTTTGGTCGTAAAGAAAGGCTCGAAGATCTTGTCCTGAAATTCCCGGGGAACGCCCCTGCCCGTGTCCGAAATTGTAATAACAGTTACATCGGTTTCCTGTCTCGCATGGACCGTCAATTCGCCCTGCAGCCGCATGGCATCCACGGCGTTCGCAAACAGGTTCGTAAATACCTGCTCCATCTGGCCCGCATCAGCGGATAGGAAGATTGATGGCGGATCAAAATTGCTTGAAAACCGAATGTTCTCAAGGTTCCGGGAACTGCCGAGGTGACGGTAGGTATCAGTAATCAGCTCGCGCAAATCGACGTCTCTTATTTGCGGCTCCTTCCCTCTTGCAAACTCCAGGAGTTGGCTCACGATCCGCTTCACGCGCTCCGATTGGTCCAGGATGTCGAGCATGACCTCTTTTGCTTCGGACGAGCAATCGCCGCCGGCTTCGCGGGCCAATACCTGGGCAGAAAGGTAAATATTGTTCAGTGGATTGTTCAATTCATGCGCCACTCCGGATGCCAATGTGCCGATGGCCGCAAGTTTTTTTGTCTGCATCAGTTCCTTGTTCTTACGCTCAAGCTCCTCTTCGTGACGGGCGAGCTGGTCTTCCATGTTGTTAAACTTGTCGATCAGGAGACCCACCTCATCATCGGCATTCTTGCGGTTAGCGGCAACGGCAAGGTGTGGATAGGAACCCTTGCCGGTCTTTTCCACCACGGTTATCAGGAGCATTAGTCTTTTGACCACGTTCGTGGTGATAAAAAATAGCATGCCGATACCCACGACAAAAAAAAGCGGGGAAAAAATAAGGATGGCGATCTGTGAAACGTATATCGCGGTTTCAATTTTCTTCCGGGCGACACTGTCAAGGTCCTTCAATTGCTCCAGAATATCTTCGCCGGTCTTCCTCAGTGATATGATGTCAGTATCGAGTTCGTGCAGCTCGATGATGAGGGGATGAAACCGTGGAAGCAGGAACTCCTTTGCGAGGAAGTCAGACGTTTGAGCCGGACGCTCCAAGAACGTGGACTCGACGTGAGCGAGGACGTACCTATTTGTCCGGTTTGGTGTTCTGACGTTCTGGAATGCCAGAGACACGTTTTTTGTCTCTGACTCGATCTTGGTGAAGCGGCGATCGAACTCGTTGATACGCTCGCGCAGGGAAAGCTGCTCCGCCCGATCTATGTCAGGGTTTTGAATCAGAATGCCTTTCAATTCGTTGAGATATATATGCACGCAAGCAGATTCCTCGGATGCCTTTTGAGGGCTGTACAGGATATAGTTTTTTTCGTGGCGCTGGAGCTGAAGCGATTTACGACTGAGCGTATCGGTGATCTCGAGATACTGGATCTCCTTCTTGATCTCGATAAAGTTCACAGATTCGAACACCGCAAGGATAGCGATGATGAAAGCGCTAATAAAAAAACTGAGGGCTATTTTTTTCTTCAGGGACACAGTTGCTCCTAATATCGTATATCGTTCATAATCCTGAATTCAAAGTTCACAGCGTAACAGGCTTTCTCACATGAAGTCTTCGCCCAGAAAAATGTTCTGTACGCTGATCGTGAACTCTACACTGTGAGTAAGCAAGCTACCGCTCTTTCGGGATACCCCATTTTTTTCGTTTTTCCCAAAGCGACTTACGCGTGATCCCAAGCATATCTGCGAGCTGTTGTTCATTATAGTCCAGCTGGTACCGGAGAATAAATGCCTTGGTATAGTCCTCAATCGAGAGTTTCTGGTCAAAGGCTTGATGATGGAACGATGCCAGGTCTTTTATGCTGCCGGGCAAGTGTTCGGGCCTGATCAGGTCGCCGTCAGAGATGAGGATGGCCCGCTCCATCACGTTCTGGAGTTCACGCACATTCCCCGCCCACTCGTAATTCACCAGGACATCCATGGCTTCGGGAGATATTTCTTTCATCGGCTTCTTCAGGTCGTTCGCGTACTGCCCAAGATAGTGCCGGACCAGCGCTTCAATGTCTTCCTTACGTTCTCGCAACGGAGGAATCTGGAGGGCAATCACGTTGATACGGTAATAGAGGTCTTCACGGAATGTCCCTGCACGGACTGCGGCCTTCAGATCTTTGTTGGTAGCCGAAACCAGTCTGATGTCGACCTTTGTCCCCTTCGTACTGCCCACAGGCCGGATAATCTGGTCCTCGATGACTCGAAGCAACTTTGCCTGGAGCGCCATGCTCATATCGCCGATCTCATCGAGGAATACCGTCCCGCCTTCGGCCTCTTCCAGAATGCCTTTCTTGGTTGCAACGGCCCCCGTAAAAGCGCCGCGCACGTGACCAAAAAGCTCGGTCTCAAGAAGGGTCTCGGGGATGGCAGAACAGTTGATCGGAACAAAAGGCATGTCACGGCGCGCGCTGTTATGGTGAATAACGCGGGCGAAAAGCTCTTTGCCCGTGCCGGTTTCGCCGAGGAGCAACACAGTGCTTTTCGTGTCCGTGATCTTTTTCACTTCGTCGAGGATCGCCTTCAGTGAAGGCGTCTCGCCGATGATGCTACTGAAGTCATAATCCTTCCCGATCTCTCGCTTGAGCAGCACGTTCTCGGCCTGTAGGCTCTTTTGGCGCAACGCGTTCCGGACGATCTGCTTGATCTCCTCGTGGATGATGGGCTTCATGATGTAATCATAGGCCCCGGCACGAAGCGCCTTTACCGATGTGTCGAGTGACGCGTAGGCGGTCACCACGATAAGGATCTGGTCCGGGATCTGCTCGCGTATCCGCGTGAGCATTTCGATGCCGTCCATGCCAGGAAGGATGATGTCCGAGATGATCACGTCATACACACTCGTCTCTAACAGCAAGAGGGCCTTTTCGGCAGACTCCGCGCCATCAACGGCGTACCCTTCTTTTGTGAAGATCCGCCTGATGGACTCCCGCAAGGTCTCTTCATCTTCTACAATCAGTATGCTCTTCGACATTAAACCCTCTGTTTTGTTGTTATCCGCTAACTATGCAAATTCCCGAGATTAAAAAAAACATTAACTTCTGGTCCCGCGCATCCCGCTTGCAGGGAGGAAGCCTGGAACCATGGTCTCAAAAGCGTGTCTTTTTCTCAGTCTGCCCCGCTTGGTTACGTTATTTCTTTCATGAACTTCTCGAAAATATCGTACTGCATGAATATCAATTGTGTTTTGCTTAAACGGGAATTTTAATCGTAAACCGAGTTCCGTTATCTTTTCCGGAATCGATCTCGATCGTACCGCCATGGTCCTTGATGATGCTATAGCATATACTTAGTCCCAATCCGGTGCCTTTTGCCGGCCCCTTGGTGCTAAAGAAGGGATCGAAAACCTTGTCTCTGACTTCGGGGTCAATACCGCATCCGGTATCGGCGAACAGCATCATGACACTGCCATCAATATGCTTTACGGCGATGTCGAGGCTGCCGCCGTTCGGCATGGCGTCCCGCGCGTTTAGAATCAGATTCAGAAAAACCTGCTGAATCTGATCCGGGTCGATCTTGAGGGGCGGCGTGGAGTGTACATCAGTGCGGATCTCGATCTTCCGGAAGTTTTTGTCATACCGGACGAGGTTAAGCGTGTTTTCCAGAATGTCACCCAGGCTTGTCGCGACCTTCTGCCTGGGATAAAGTCGCGCGAAGTCACCCAGGCTCCTGACGATGCGAGCGATACGGTGCACATGCTGATTGATCGTGGTGAGTGAATCCTTGGTAAACGATGAAACATCCTCGGTCTGAAGCTCCTGCACAAGCGACGAGATGGATGCAAGCGGATTTCCTATCTCGTGCGCCACACCCGCTGCAAGTCTCCCGACGCTGGCGTGCTTCGTAGCGCGAAACAATTCCTCCTCGATTTTTTTCCTTTCTGTTATATCTTCGAGTACAAGTACATACCCTTTCTGGGCGCCGGTGAGTCGGCTAATATAGCCCTTGAGGATGATTTGGGGATCGAAATTTCTCTTGCAAGTGATCTCTCCCTCCCGGACCTCCGGTGTGAAGAGCTTGGGTTCGAGGCATGTGAGTAGCTGTGATGCATCGCGTTCGAGGGAATCGGACTTCTCCACGCCAGTAATCATTTCCATGCCGTTATTCCAGTACTTGACGAGCAGCGCTTCATCCAGCGTGGCCACGCCGAGCGGAAGGCTTTCGATGATGTTCTCGCTGAACTCCTTGAGCATGGCAAGCTGCCGGTTCGTATCGGCCAGTTCCTGGCGCGACAGTCGGAGGCTGCGCGATATATGCTGGATCGAATCCGAGACGCGCAGCGCCTCGTCGTGCGTCAGGACCATACGATCCTGGAATACCAGCGTGCTGATTGATGGGCCCATCGCTCCGGAAAGGACCCGCTCAGCTTCTTGTCGAAGCTTTATGAGCCATTCGCCTGACAGTGAAGGCCGGGTCAGGCCGTTTTTTCTGAGAAATCCATCAATAACTTCGCGCGCCTCATCGGGGCCGATGTACTGCCCCAGGATATCTTCGACCTCAGCGATCCCCGAAGGCCGGTACACAGGCCCGATATGGAGTGGTGAAAAGGAATCCACAAACACGATGGCCTGATGCGTCTCCTCATCGGACTGACGGGTCAGAAGCGAAACCCCGACGTAGAAACAGATATTCAAAAACATTCCCCAAAACAGGGAATGGCTCCAGCGGTCCAAACCCCCAAGTCCAAAGAGAGCCGTGGGGTTCAGAATCTTTGAGTGGAAGAGCGCCTCCATGAAATCGCCTTTTTGGATGATCCCTGCACGCATGAACGCCGGAATGAGAAGTGTGTAGGTCCAGACGCCGAACCCGGCCAGAATGCCGGCGATGGCCCCCTTTTTGTTTCCGCCTTTCCAATAGAGGCCCAGCAGGATGGAAGGCGCGAAGATGGTAACCGCTTCGAATGATTTGAGGCCGATGTCCACGAGGCTATAGAACTCACCGATGTATATGGCAAAGGCGTAGCCGAGAAACACGCAGCCAAGGATCACTAGCCTCTTGATGTTCAAGACGACGGAGTGAAAGTTCTTGATTGCGGAGAGGTCCCAGAGTGTGGGTATAACAAAACTGTTCATCACCATTGTACTAAGTGCGATAGATTCGACGATAATCATGGCTGTAGCCGCGGAAAAGCCGCCGATGAACACGACGAGTGCCAGAAGTGAGTGGCCATAGTGCATGGGAATACTGAGAATGAAATAGTCCGCTGCGGACGGGATACCGCCGAGAAGCAGCCCGCCATATGCGATGGGCAGTACGAAGATGTTTATTAGGAAGAGATAGAGAGGGAATAGCCACATGGCCTTCTTAATGTGGTCGACGGAATGGTTTTCCACGACGGCAACATGAAACTGGCGGGGGAGGAACATAATGGCCATCATGGATAGGAACGTCAGCGAAATCCATTCAGAGAAGCTGACCGGCGACCCTTCCCCAAGTTTCATGAGCGACGCATAGGGTCCATGCTGAATTTTTCCGAGAATGTCTCCGATCCCGTGAAAGAGCCCGTAGGTCACGAAAAACCCCACAAGGAGGAACGCCACGAGTTTAATAGCGGACTCGAAGGCCACAGCAAAGATCAGTCCGCCATGACGTTCTGAAGCATCGAGCCTCCTAGCTCCGAAAATCACCGCAAACACACCAAGGAGGAATGAGATGAACGCGCCGGTGAAATGGCTTTCGGGCTCGCCTGAAAGCAGGGAAAAGGACGTCATCACGGCCTTCAATTGGAGTCCGAGATAAGGGGTAATGCCGACGACGGCAACGATCGTAACGAGAACCGAGAGGCCGATGGATTTCCCATACCGGGAAGAGATGAAGTCGGAAATCGTTGTAATTCGGTTCTCCCGGGCAAGGTAGACGATTTTCCGGAGCACGATCCACCACAGCGCCGCCATAAGCGTGGGCCCGATATAAATCGCGAGAAAGCTCAGGCCGGAATTGGCTGCTTTGCCCACGCTGCCATAAAAGGTCCAGGACGTGCAGTATACGGCCAGAGAAAGAGAATAGATATACGGGTTTGATACGAGGCTTTTCCCCTGCAACTCCTTCCGCTCCGCGAAATACGCTACGGAAAAGAGAAGCAGAAGGTAACCGAGAATAATCGAGAGCAGCAACCACGGTGAAAACACTTAATTTCCTCCGTCGTCCCGTTCCGAAAAGGTCGAGGCCAGGAATATGAGCCCGATAAAAACGATCCAGATGATAAACAGGTAATAGGCAAGACTGTTGTGGAAGATAATCAGGATAGGCCCGCAGAAGAGTACAAGACCGAGACAGAACAAAAAGCCCCAGATGTCCCGTTTCATGATATCATCACCCTTGGCCGTGTAACCTTTTTGCACATTGTAATCCTATCAACTACCCACTTGCTTACAGGCATCAATTAATCAAGACTTTAAGTAACATATCATAACACAATTTGTAACAAAAATCCACAAAACACGTACATTTATGCTTACATCATCCTAAAAATGCACATTTTACTTGTTTTTCATAAACCTTTATATTAATGTATTAAAAATACAAAAGTGAAAGAACCAATATGCATTCCGATGATTTCGAAATATCCCTGCTCCGAGAACTGAAGATCTGCGGTAATACGATTAAGCGCATTAACAAAACGCTCGCCCTTTTGGAACAAAAACATCATAAGCCGACGGATACCTTCATCGATGAATACCGCGCCGGCAGTCTGAACGGAGTCCCGGACAACAAGGACGATTACTCTGCCTGGGAAAGCAGTTATGAATCACTTATGCAATGGCAGAACTTGGAGCGGCAGTATCAGGAACAGCTCCGCATCATGAAAAATGTCGGGGAAAAAAATCTTCTTTCGGAGAAGAGGGGAATACAGAGGTGATGTGAATGTAGTGAAATCCTTCTGCCGTGGTCGATTGTAAATGCGTACAGCCGAGTGGATAGACAAATCTCCATCCTTCCGGAATTTTCTATTTGTTCTTTCTTCATTATGCTATACTTCCGCTCATGCGGCAAACCAGCTCTTACAGCCCCATCTCGAGCAAAGACAACAGCATTGTAAAGTTTCTTCGTTCTCTCGCTGACCCTAGACGCCGGGAAAAGGAACAAACCTTTCTCATTGAAGGCGTCAAGATGGTCGAAGAGGCGCTTCGCGACAACCTTGGGGTCAAGACTGTAATCGCCGCACCATCGCTCACACAACACCATGGTAAAGGCGTACTCAAGCTCTCTGAAAGCAAAGGCATCGATATTATTTGGGTATCTGAGCGGGTGATGGATATAATCGCCGAAAGCAAGACGCCGCAGCCAATAATGGCGGTTGTCCAGATGAAACAGTATACGGAAGAATCACTTCTGAATCACAAGGCCCGCTTGATAGTCGTCGCCCACCAGCTTCAGGATCCAGGAAATCTCGGCACCATTATCAGAACCGCAGAAGCAGTTGGCTCATCAGGCATTGCAATCACTCAGAACACAGTTGACCCATTCAACGCAAAGGCGGTCCGAGCTTCCATGAACAGCATCCTGCGCCTGCCTGTTGTGCTAGTCGGAGGTGTTGCATCATTCATTCAAACATGCAAGCAGACGGGCTTTCAGACAATTGCAACGGCCCTGAACGGAGACAAATCGCATTTTGCAGTTGATATGACCAAGCCTACTGTTGTGATAGTAGGCCAGGAGGGTGCGGGCCTCCCGCAAAGCATCATGGCTGCCATTGATCTCCGCGTCAGGATCCCCATGGTGGAAACGATAGATTCACTCAATGTAGCGACAGCCGCCGCAGTCATTCTCTATGAGGCAATGAGACAGAGACTCAACAGCCAATGAGCACGGCCCTGATGCAGACAAAATTCTTCTGCAGATTCCATCCTGGTCAACCTGTGGCGCGGAGGATAATATCCGTTCTGGTACAGGTACAGGCAAAAGACCATTACCCGATGAGAATAATCATCGGGCCTCTCCCTCCCGTTGCACCTCCCGTAAGGTAAACACAAAAGATCCGACAGCGAGCTTGATCTTCATAAGTACCGGGACCTTCCGGCTGTCATCCGTTAGCCATATGAAGACCTCACCTTTGTGCATAAAGACCCCTTTATACTTCGGATAGGTCCTGATCTTAATCGTGGAGAACTCCCCTGCAGGCGTCTTCAAAATTTCCCTACCCAGCGTATAAACTTCGACAGACCATATCTTGCCGCCTTCGTACACTTCGAAGACGATGGTTTTGTCTCTACTGAAATCCTCTACCGCCCTGAGATAGTAGAACGACGACAAAAGGTCCTGCACGTGGTCTGGAATAATCAGTTTTTTTGGTGGGTCATCATTCACCTTGCTAGTCACAGTATTTTGCGCATGGTCAAAAACAAGAGCACTGCGTTTCTTTTTCTTCCCATAGTTCTCATCGACGTTAAATGTCAGGCTTTGCATGATCTTCGGGTCGAAGACACTCTGGACGGCATCGTACACTTTAAATAACTTATCTATCAATCCTATAGAATGGCCTGTCACGATAAACTGGAGGACCTCTTTCCCATCCGGCAACGTGTGGTTCTTAACCTCCATTATGGCAGTCCCCGCGGTGAGAATATTAGACCAGCTGATATCATAAATCAGTGTTTCTCCAGGCTGGAACGCCTGGATGTTCGTCTGGGAATTTGAGGTTGCCTCATCCTTTGCACTAAGCGTACCAGGGATAGGCGCTGTAACAAGAATGAGAAAGCACAGGGCGATTGATATCCTGAGCGTTCGACAAAGTTCTCTGCGAAAATATCGCGCGATTTTATGGGCCGTTATACTGAATGTCATAGTTCACTATAGAAATTAGACTCCAACATGTTAAGATATTATAATACACCATAATATTAATTTTTTAACTTTTTTTTCCAAAAAACCCTTCAGCGATACTATGCTGTTTATGTTTCTGATTGACATTTATCTGCTCAAGGAAAAACGACAGGCTGTAAAATCCCCAATAACCACGACCTTTGCGCTATAGTGCTGCAAAACATAATACTAATTCCTCGGATAACCTGGAGGGTAGGGTACGTACTCTTCCTGACCCCAGAGGCGGTTTCCATGGTTCTGTTCGCACTGAAGAATGCCTCTTCTGCATAGCGTCTCCCGCCATTCATATTTGACCAATATTTTCTGAATTGGTTTGCATTCAGGCTTAAACTTGACGCTGATGACAGGCGAGTATTGTGCTTCGCCGAAGCCCGTTCCAGCGCTTTCGTCAGCCAGCGCCTTTCTCTGGCCTTGCCTTGCACTCTCCATTGACGGAAGGGCGGGTGCTGCTTTGTTCTGCTGCTGTTCCAGATACGACTGCGGTTGTTCCTTTTCCCGGAAAACTGCAACGGCAATTACGCCCATTGCAGATGAATCGTCAAACGTCCTGACACTGTAGGAATCCATGGGTTCGGTGAAGTAGAATCGGTGCACCTCGCTCTCCGAGGTCCTCCAACCGTCATACTGCGCCGCTTCGTACGGATTCACAATATACATAGTCTCGCTGTTTTTCAGGTCAGACATGCCGCCGGATATAATGTTTCTTCCATCTGCAGCGATAACCACACCGATACGCTCCGGGGTGTTGTTCCTGATGACAATCCCGTAGTTTTCCCCTTTTTTGGCCTCGAGGTATTTCTTGATTATCCAGGTTTCTCCCCTCTTTAATTCCTGGTAAAGGAAACTCTGGAAAACGGTGCCTCTGTCAGAAATGATATCTACCGATACTGCTCCCGCAAAAAAGGGTTTGATGTGGGCATTGGCCGGTGCTGTTGCTGATAGCATAAAGACGATGAAGGTGACGAAAACTGTGTAACGCATATTGTTCTCCTTTCTCTTCTTGAAGTGTGGAAGGAAGGCGTCCCTACCCTCTCTACTCATTAGACAGAGTGAATCGTTTTTTTGTTCCGAAAAAATGATTAGGATCCGTTCCCCCGAAAAATAATGTGGGAAAACGGCAGGTTGGCATTTTGACCCGGTTAATCAGAACCTGAAAAAAGCGTAGGTGCATTTTAAATTGCTCCGTATGATAATCGCAGAAGGCCGAGGATCAACCAGGAATTAATCATAAAGATGGTATACATGGCAGGCGGATATGCACTTAACCATTTCAGCTTGGTGCAAGCAGACACTAGAATTGAGAATGCCAGCCAGTCTCAACAGAGGAAATAAGCAAGACTCTACTGGGAAATGATCGAAGCTATGGTAGGCAAGACGAAATAAGGAAGCGTTAGGAATGGCGGTTCTTAATTTTGAGCACAGAAAATTCAGTATGCTTGTATTTTGACGAGACTTTGAAGGCTCCATGTTGCATTTGCTATACGGTTTGCCGTTAAAAGAATATTGATTCGCAGATGAGGATGGTAATCTCCGCCCCTACTTGCCGAACTTCTTCTTGAGTTTCTCTACGACAATTTTCGGTACGAGGCTGGAAACATCGCCGCCATAACTCGCGGCCTCTTTTACGATTGTCGAAGTGATAAATGAGTATTCCTCATTAGGCATCAGGAAGACGGTCTCAATCGTATGGTCGAGCCGCCGGTTCATGAGTGCCATCTGCATTTCATATTCAAAGTCTGATACAGCGCGAAGGCCACGGATAATGCCCACGGCTTTCTTCTCTTTAACATAATCTACCAGGAGCCCATCGAACCCCTCTATCTTCATCCGTTCGAACTGGTCCGTCACTTTCGCGAACATATCGATGCGCTCGTCGAGGGTAAAAAGAGGTTCTTTTCTTGGATTTGCCGCAATCGCGACGATGATCTCATCAAAAATACTGAGGCTCCGTTCGACAAGATCTACATGCCCTTTGGTAACTGGGTCAAAAGTGCCGGGATAGACAGCGACATGTTTCATACGACCTCCTTATTACCGCATGCTACTAGCGCAGGATTATTATAGTAGCAATGTGGTTCTCTTTCTACATAGCGTCAAGGCTGACTATAACGCATCTCCAAGCACCCTCTATAGATACTTATGCCTATGTCATTTTATAAAACGCCAGGACCGTATTACCGTAACGCGCTTCGCGATACAGCACCAAAGCGCCCGCTTTTGCCGGAGATGGCTGCTTCCTAAAATGCTCTGCTACCACGATGCCGTCGCTTTTAATGCTTCCCGATCCCGCAAGCAGATCGAGGAGCGGCTGCATATCTTCGGCATAGGGAGGATCGAGAAAAACGATATCATAACGCCCTGATGGCTTTTTCAGATAACTCTCAGCCTTGGCCGAGACGACCTGCGCCCGTTCCCCGAACCCGGTCTGCTCGATGTTTTTCTTGATGACGGAGAGGGACTCTCGCGATGAATCGACGAAGACCACTAGACCTGCTTCTCGACTGAGGGCCTCGATGCCAATGCCGCCCGCGCCTGCATAGAGATCTAGAAAAGAAGCACCAATTATCCTGTTGCCGAGAATGTTGAACAACGCCTGTTTTACCTTGTCGGAGGTAGGTCTGACACCTGATCCTGCCGGGACCTTTAACCGCTGCCCTCTGCTTATGCCTCCAGTCACTCTCATAGCGCATTTTGCTGTATCGATGCTACAGAAAAACCTTTTCTGAGTCAAGCACTTCTTGACAGCATGTGGCATAGAGGCTATACTTTGCTATCACACGGAGGAGAGTAATGCAAAAAAATACGAGATGGATGATCCTGTTATTCTCGTTCTTTCTTTTGTTATCCTGGTTCGGAAAAGATTCTCTGTCAGTCGAAATAGTCAAAACCGCGAAGCCGGTATCTCCAAGCCCAGCTGCACATCGCCATCAGATATTCCTCATTAATGTCGACGCGGCGATTACGCCCGTGATCGCCGATTATATAATCAATTCGATCGATAAGGCATCTGAAGCCAAGGCCGAGGCGATCATTATCCAGTTGAACACCCCCGGAGGACTTGTTGATTCTATGCAAGAGATCGTCATGAAGATGATGGCCGCCGATTTGGCGACTGTCGTCTATGTTGCTCCGAGCGGGGCGCGGGCCGCTTCGGCCGGAGTATTCATAACTCTCGCAGCTAACATTGCCGCTATGGCACCGACAACGCACATGGGAGCTGCCCATCCGGTTACAATGCAAGGAACCATGGACAAGACCATGGAAAAAAAAGTCGTAAACGATCTGGCAGCGATGGCGCGCGGCATTGCGGAAAAGCGGGGAAGGAACGCCAAGTGGGCTGAGGATGCAGTGCGAAACAGCGTATCGATTACCGAAACTGAAGCGTTGAAAGACCATGTGATCGATCTTATTGCGCCTGATGTTCCGACCCTGGTAAAAGCCCTGAACGGAAAAAAAATAGATCTCGTTATCGGCAAGAAAACGCTTTCAACCGAGGGCGCGGAAGTGAAGGAAATCAATATGGGCTTCCGCTATCGTTTGCTGGAAATTATCAGTAATCCAAATATTGCGTACATCCTGATGATTCTTGGATTCTACGGTCTCTATTTCGAGCTCTCGAACCCCGGCGCGATTTTCCCCGGTGTTGCAGGAGCGATCTGCCTCGTCCTTGCCTTTTACGCTCTCCATACACTCCCAATCAATTATGCCGGGCTCCTTCTCATTATTCTCGGCATTAGTCTGTTCATAGCGGAAGCTTTCATCACGAGCCACGGGATACTGGGGATCGGTGGGACGATCTCCATGCTCTTTGGCTCGATCATGCTGATCAACTCGTCATCTCCTGTCCTGCAAATATCCTGGGCCGTGATCATTCCGGCAGTTGGCATGTCCGCAATCCTCTTTATTATCACCATGACCGTCGCCGTTCGCGTGTACCGAGAAAAGCCGTATACCGGCAAGGAAGGAATGATCGGCATGGAGGCGCTAGCCAAGACGGACATTCATACAGACGGACAGGTGTTCATGAGAGGTGAATACTGGAGCGCCTGGAGCGACGAGTCGATTCAGAAGGGAGAACGTGTCACGGTCACTGCCATGGAAGGTCTGAAAGTCAAGGTAAAAAAGATCATTAAGCAATAAACGACCTGTTGTCATTCATAAAAGGAGGATTCACTATGCAAATATTAGCAACTAGTTTTCTCTTCTCGATCATCATCTTTTTTGCCATCCTGTACAACATCGTAAAAATCCTGAAGCAGTACGAGCGGGGCCTCATCTTTACACTCGGCAAGGTGAGCAAAGATCGTGGTGTAAAAGGACCGGGGATTATTTTTCTCTGGCCCGGGATACAGAAGATGGTACGCGTGAGCCTGCGAACCGTGACGATGGACGTCCCGTCCCAGGACGTGATTACGAAAGACAACGTGACCGTAAAAGTCAATGCCGTGGTTTATTTCAGGGTCATCGAACCGAGCAAGGCCATCATCGAGGTCGAGGACTTCTACTATGCCACTTCGCTTATCGCCCAGACAACCCTCCGGAGCATTCTCGGCCAGAACTCGTTCGACGACCTGCTCTCGAACCGCGATGCCATCAATGCCGAGCTTCAAAAGGTTATTGACCAGCAGACAGAACCGTGGGGTGTGAAGGTAACGACCGTAGAAGTGAGGAACGTGGACCTGCCTGCAGAGATGCAGCGTGCCATCGCCATCCAGGCACAGGCGGAACGCGAGCGCCGCGCCAAGATCATCCACGCAGAAGGAGAACTGCAGGCATCGACTAAACTTGGCGAAGCCGCGGCGGTTATAAGCAAAAACCCGATAGCCTTGCAGCTTCGGTACCTTCAGACACTGACCGAGATCGGCACGGAAAAGAATACAACTATCGTGTTCCCTCTTCCGATAGAATTCATTACGGCTTTCCAAAAGTTAGTGAATAAAGAGTAGGCCAGGACTGCTCTGCGCATCGTCAAGTAGAAAAAATAAGGGGACCGGCTGTATGCCGGTCCCCTTTTGCATGTGTAAATCCAGATTGACTATAACTGCCTAAATCTCGGTAACGGTTATTGCCTGCTGGGGACAGCTTTCCACGCAGGTCAGGCAGTTGATGCATTCGGACATGTTGACCGGGTCGGCTTTGCCGTCCTCAATCTTGAACACCGCTTGTGGACACACGTTCGCACAGGTGCCGTCTCCGTCGCACTTCGCTTTGTCGATTGTTACCATATACATGATGCTTTGCTCCTCCTTCAGTTGAAGTATGATTCCAAAAACGTAATATATTACCTGCCGGAGCTGATAAAATCAAGTAAGAAATGAAAATAAAAAAGGGCCCATCCTCGATCAGGAGGGCCCTTTCTAGACAGTAAGTACCTGTTCTTAGTGGTCTATTTCTATCCCCGCCGTACTTTCTCTGACAGATATAGCGATTTTATACAGCATGGATAGTACTAGGAATCCTATGGACCAGACGCCGAGAGCTATTAAAGCCTCCGGCACGGTCGGCCAGTACGTATGCACTTCTTCGAAAGGGTTCGGTATGAAACCGCCGATGATAAGACCGAAACCCTTGTCGATCCAGAGTGAGATAAAGAGCGCCACGCAGGCAAAAGCCAGTGATCCTTCATTTTTGCGGGTAGCCGGGTACACCAGCATGGCTAGCGATATAACGGCCAGAATGGTTGACGTCCACATAATAGGCACCAGTTCAGAATGGCCTTCGAGCCCAGCATAGAGGTATATGAAAGAACTTTCATGCCCCGGGATGCCGCTGTAGAAGGCCGTGAAGAATTCGAGCCCGAGGAGAAAAACGTTTGCGAACATGGCGTAGGCCACGATCTTCCCAATTGCCTGGATGGCCTCCTTGCCGGGATCGAACTTAGAAACCTTTCGGACGATTAGCGAAAGGATTATCAGCAGAGCCGGGCCGGCTGCAAACGCCGATGCGAGGAACCGGGCTGCCATCACGGCGCTTAGCCAAAAGTGCCGCGCCGGTAGTCCTGCGAACAAAAACGCTGTCACGGTGTGGATACTCACTGCCCAGGGAATCGACAAATAGATGAAAAATTTAATCCACTTTGGCGGCGGTACGCCCTTACGATCGGCGCTCAAGGTGACCCACCCGACCAGTGCATTGATGACAAGATACCCTGACAGAACACAGGAATCCCAGAACATGATAGAAGTCGGCGAGGGGTGCAGAAAGACGTTCATGATCCGCATTGGCTGGCCCATGTCCGCAAATATGAAGAGGAGGCACATGATCACTGCCGAGATCGCGAGAAATTCACCAAGGATGACAACCTTGGTGAATTTCTTAAAATCATGCAAATAATAAGGGATAACGAGCATCACCGCCGAAGCCGCAACGCCGACGAGGAACGTGAACTGGCCGATGTACAGGCCCCACGACACATCCCGATTCATGCCCGTAAGCCCTAACCCGTACTGAAACTGCCGGGTGTAATTATAGACGCCTATTGTAGCCAGGGCACCAAGAAAGAACACCCATGCCCAGTATTTTTTCCCTCCCTCAAATGCTTTCTCAAGCATGGTCGCTCCCTCCTATGAGATAATAAACAGCCGGGCCTGTGCCCAAATCTGGCTTTCGCCTGATGGTCAGTTGGGATGAAACGATCTTCCTGACATCGGAATTCTGGTCTTCGATGTCTCCGAAGAACATGGCACCCTTAGGAGCGGCTTCGACGCAAGCCGGAAACTTCCCGGCCTCAAGCCGCTCGGTGCAGAAAGTACATTTCTCTACAACGCCCTTGGTTCTGGTCGGATATGCCTTGTTTTCAGTAACCGGATTGAGCGCTTTTCGCGGGTCAACCCAGTTAAAGCTCCGCGACCCGTAGGGGCATGCTGCCATGCAGAACCGGCACCCGATGCAGCGGTGCTCGTCCTGCATCGTGATGCCATTCGGGAGTTTGAACGTGGCCTTGGTGGGACAGACCCGTACACAGGGCGGGCTGTCGCACTGGTTGCAGAACACGATAAAGGGCATGTCCTTGATGTTCTCACTCATGAATTTGTTTTCGGCCCCCGGAAAGGTCCGTTCATAAGGCTCTTCCCAGATCCATTTAATTTCGTGCCTAATGTCCACGGTCCCGTCGGGATTCCGGAAGTCAGGCACATTGTGCGTCTGATGACAGGCGCTTACAACCTTCTTGATGTCCTCTTCAGTTTTAAACTTGCTCATGTCGACAACCATTGCCCACCGCTTCCCGTTCAGGGCGTCCTTGTTTGGCTCAACTTGCGGCGGTTCCAGGCCCATTTGCCAGATCGAGTGCTTAGCCGATGCTACCGAGGCGCCGAATCCCAGAATGGAGGAGATGCCGGCAATTTTCAGAAATTGTCTCCTGTCCATGCTCATGATTTATCCTCCTCCTTCTCCGTCGGCTGAATATGGCAATCAAAACAATAAGGTTTGACCGCCATGTAGTTGTGGCATTGATCGCAAAAATGTTTTTTATTCGAGTGACAGTGAAAGCAGCCGTTCTGTAAGCTCATGTCAAACACTTTGCCGCTAGCCGTGCTGACGTACTGTCGATTCATATCTCGCACGACCGAATCCCTCCAATTGTTCAGAAGTTGCATATGTTCGGTCCGCATGTACTCCTTGGACTCAACGCACTCTTTTTTCCCATACTGTTTTTCCCACTCCTGGATCACCGGTGTGTCCGTTTTCAGTTCTGGCTTCGCATTCACCTTGCCGATATTATAGTAAAAGGGGAACGTTGCTATCCCGATGAACACCAGAAGCCCGACGATTATTTTACCGCCGTCATAAAGTTTCATTAGGCTTTTTCCTCCTTCGCTTGGGCCGATGGGAGGGGTTCGCCGCGAAGATCGGTCGTCCTCTCCTTCTCCCCATTCATAACCAGGGCGTTAGCCACGAGTTCGTGGAGGCCGCATACGTTAACGTCCGGTACCCAGTAATCCATGAGGGATTTGAGCGATGCCCGGTCGATGGCACAGATATTGGCAAGCATGTTCACGCCGTAGTGCTCACGAACGAACTTGACCGCATTCGCACGCGGGAACCCGCCCTTCATGCGGAGGTCCATGTCCTCCGAGGCATTCAAACCAGTTCCACTGCCGCAACAGAAGGTCTTTTCGCGAATCGTATCTTCGGGCATTTCATAGAAGTTGTTCACAACACTCTTAAGCACGTAGCGCGGTTCTTCAAGAAGACCCATACCCCGCGCGGTATTACAGGAGTCGTGCCAGGTTACTTTGAGATGGTCGTTCCGCTTCGGATCGAGCTTTAGCTTATTGTTCTTGACTAGGTCAGCAGTGAATTCCGCAATATGGACCATCTTCATCGATTTTGCCTGTTCAAAAACAGTACCGGTAATCGGCGATTTCGGAACTTCCAGGAAGTCGGCAGGCCCGTTCCAAGTATCCATGTACTGGGAGAGCACCCGCCACATGTGGCCGCACTCTCCGCCGAGGATCCACTTTACGCCGAGACGCTTGGCCTCTGCATATATCTTGGAATTGAGCCGCTTAGCCATTTCGTTCGAGGTGAAGAAACCGAAGTTTCCTCCTTCGGAAGCATAGGTGCTCCAAGTATAGTCGAGCCCAAGTTCCTCAAACAGCATAAGGTATCCCATGCACGTATACGTACCGGGGTCCGCAAACAGGTCGCCTGAAGGTGTTACGAACAGGATCTCAGCACCCTTCCGGTTGAAGGTTGGCTTGATCCTCTTGCCCGTGATGGTCTCGATATCATCCAGCATATATTGGAGGTTGCCGACGATCGCATGGGGTTCAAGGCCCAGGTGATTGCCCTTCATATAGCAGTTCGCGACCGGCCCCGCGATCCACTCAATGTTCAAGCCAAGCAGATTAAGAAGTTCCCGGCCGATGATTGTGATCTCGGCCTGGTCGATGCCATAGGGGCAAAAGACCGAGCAGCGCCGGCATTCAGTACATTGAAAGAAGTAGTACCACCACTCCTTCAAAACATCGATGGTAAGTTCGCGTGCGCCTGCCATCTTACCGAAGATCTTGCCTGCCAGGGTAAACTCCTTGCGATAAATCGAGCGTATTAGCTCTGCCCTAAGCACCGGCATATTCTTCGGGTCACCCGTGCCGATAAAGAAGTGGCACTTATCTGCACAGGCGCCGCAGCGCACGCAGATGTCCATGAACAGCCGGAATGACCGGTACTTTTTGAGCCGCTCTGCGATACCCTCGAGGAGAATCTCCTTCCAGTTTTCAGGCAATTTCCAGTCAGCATCTGCCGGTCTCCAATCTCGGGGATTCGGGAACCCAACAGTAGTCAGGCTCTTCGGCTTCGACCCGTGGCAGAACATGCCCTCTTTGACCACTACGGGCGTTTCCATCCAGCCCGTTTTCGGCAGCGCGTAATCAACTTTCGCTAGTTCGTCTGGTTTCGGAAGTTTCGCCATGATTACTCCTTTTCTACCGGCAGGCCGGCTTCTTTCATCTTAGCCCGGAAGTCATTTTCGTATTCCTCATAGGTGTGGATATGGACCGGATAATTCCAGGGATTTATATGCCGCTTTACGCGGCTGTTGTTTGCCAGGACACGGGTAGGGCTCATGAAAACACCACCCATGTGGACAAGTTTGCTGAAAGGGAAATAAGCAAACAGTGTACACAGTAGAAACAAGTGGATATAAAAAATAACGCCGATACCCTCCGGGATTGACGGATGGAACCCGACCAAGCTCATTGTGAGCATCTTGATGCTGACAACGTCGGTTTTAAAGAAGTACCGCATGAGCACGCCGGAAAGTGCTATGCCGAAGATCAGAAATAGCGGGAAGTAATCGTTGATGAGGGACATATAACGGACCTGGGGAAGCCCGATCCTTCTGAGAAAGAGATAGGTAACAGCACCCAGGAGCACCGCATCGGTCATATACAGGAGCGGCACGCCAATCTGCAGGAAGCTGTCGAGCGATTCTACCAACTGCACTGCCGCCGGGACCTGCTGGGTAAAAAACCTGAGATGTCTGATCAGGATTATCAGAAACGACCAGTGGAACGCCAGCCCTGCCGCCCAAAGCCATTTGGCCTCTCCGTAGGTTAATTGAGAATCGTCCCGAAGCTGCGTTCTCAGGTTCCTGAAAAGCGAGCGGAAAAACAGCACTTCAAGCGCCATCCTGCCCATCACTCCGAGAGTGCCGGAGGGATTTTCAAGTTTGCTGTGTTTTATCCAGGGAAATGACTTTTGCTGGCCGCAAGTCGTGGGAATGCGGAATGGAATCGGCGAGCTGCCCCACTTGAGAACGCGGACGATCATAAAGACAACAAAGGTAGCAACAGCCAGGTACGGGATGACAACGCCGAAAAGGTATTGGGCTTTCAGTATCCCGACCCCCACATAGGCAATCGCCGCGAGGATAAGCACTGCAATGAAAGATATTATGGCTTTCATCTCGTTACCTCTTTTCAATTTAGGTTAGCAGCCTAAGCCATCTCGCACGTGAAGTCTCAATCCTGGTTGTCGACGATGAGACGCGCTTGCTGCAAAAGCCTGAAGGTCATATTTTTTGCTTCATTTGCCTTTAGTTCAAAAATCTTCTCGCGGCACTTTACGTAAAGGTCGAAAGCGTAAAGGGCCAAGTCGTCAACGGCAGACTCGAAGGTCGCCAGTTCCTCGATGATTGCCTGTTGTTGCAGGAGCTCGTTGCCAAGCTCCTGACGGACCACCTTCTTTAGACGGAAGATGAACATCACTGCCTCAGAAGGCGCGAATTCCTGTATCGCCCGCAGCCTGACTATGCTGTCGAGGAACTGGGAAACCGTGTCGGGCAGCATCCCCTGGAGCAGTGCGTCGAACAGATGCTCGAGCCCTTCCGAAAGCGTATAGCCGACCGGGTTGGTGAACTGGGCCTTCTGCTTCTTTAAAAAGGCGGACGTTTCGTTGGGATACGTCTCGGCAACGGCGTCGAACCATTTTTTCAGAATGGCGGTTTTTTTTTCCAGCAAATAGTGGTTTAGTTTCATTTTCTCGTGAACCATAAGCGCGCCGACAGCGTTTGCTGCTGGGAATCCCGTTGTTAAAAGAACAGCAGGTGCTTCACGGACTCCATTTCTTTCTGGATCTCGGCGAATGAGACGAACTTTGTTTTCATCTCGGCGCCCATATCCTCGGCATTGGTGATCATGTTGTCTTCTTTAAGTCCGAGCCGCTGCATGTCTTCCTTACAGACCCAAACCGGGAGGTCGATCATCAGGCAGCTTTTGATATGGTTTTCCGTGCTTGTCACCCCGTAGACCTTCATAGCCTGCTGGTCCTTCACCACATTCAATACGCCGTCACCGACGAAAACAATAATCGGGACAACGGAATCGCCATCATCCATGTAGATCTCTGCCGTCTGGCTGGCGATGGCATGGGTGAGCGCAAGACGGGGGTTCTCGCTCTTGTACGGCGGTCTCTGCACAACGAATAGTAAATTTACGGCGCCCATTACTCACCTCCGATATGAAGCAGTCTGTCGGTCTTGACTGTCTTGGCCAGATACCAGTCCATGCTGGCACGCTTCATGCCTTCCGGAGTGTCTTCTTTATGATACCCCCGGGCTTCGGCACAAGCTTCGCAGACCGTAATTTCCATGCCCTTGCCGATCAGTTCCTTCATGAGTTTTTCATTGTGCGAGTAATCCTTAAACTGCTTCTGTCCCTTTTTGGCCATCATAACAGCATTGCCGGACAGCCACATATTCACCTTATGACCCTTGGCAATTGCCGCGTCGGCAATCTTAAACGAAAAATCAAGCGTCATCGAACCGACCAGGGACGGGAATACTCCTAACGTTAATTCTCCCATTTTATCCTCCTTAAACTATGCATGATGGATGAGGGAGCACATATACTATCCGACAATGCCCCTAGCCCACCTCAGTTGTTGTCCTATAACCAAGCCGATTTCTCGTAATCATTCATAATAAGGTCGACGATATCGCCGTAACTTACGACCTTTACTTTTGAGTTGACGTTTGCTGCCGTATAGCCCCTCGTGGTCAGATCATCGGACAGCACGTAAAAGCTCGCTCCTGCCTTAGAAAGCACAGGTGAATCCTTACCGTTCTCCTTGACAACGGCATGATAGACGCCATTGCCTACGAGGATTACTCCCATCTTGTCGGCCTTCAGTCTTTCAAAGGAGTCCTCGGTCCTTCTCCAGTCGCTTAAAAATATCGCTAGTTTCATTACCTCACCTCCCCGACGCTTATTAATGAACTACATACGGGCTAAAGCCCGTGGTTTCCGGTCAAACAAAGGTGATTCAGCCTCCGCTTCCGGGCAGCCTTCCTCCCCAGTTTAAAAAAACTGGGGTTTTCTGGCAAGGGTGATAAAAAAACAGGGGATTAGTTATATAACTATCCCCTTGGTATGACTGCTGGGTACCGCATTATATCTCGGAGACCGAGATAGCCTGCTGCGGGCAGCTTTCGATGCAGGTCAGGCACTTGATGCATTCTGACATGTATACGGGCTCCGTCTTGCCGCTTTCTACTTTGAACACTGACTGCGGACACACAATAACGCAGGTGCCATCTCTACCGCACTTGTTCTTGTCAATAGTTACCTTATACATGCCTGGTACCTTTCTCTTCAGCTTCTGACGCTCACGGCTTCAGAATCGCAACGAAACAGTAGCAAATAACATGTGGGGCCGCTGTTGCATGCGCCTGGCAAAAAAGATGACCGGTTCCTTCAATCCCGATGTCCTCGCAGACCCAAGACGATTTGGGCTGTGGCAGGAAATGGGCGGTAATGGAAAAATGAGAAACGATCCTATACGCAACCGGTGGGCTTCGGAAGACCGGCTATTTTACAAGCTTGCTTGGCCGGGCCGCCGGGATAGAGCTCATACAAATATTTAGTATTGCCTTTTTCGGGTCCAAGCTTCTTGCCAATTTCCTTTACAAGGATCTTGATCATCGGCGCAATCTGATACTGTTTGTAGTAGTCGCGGAGGAAATTTACAACTTCCCAATGTTGAGCCGACATCTCAATCCCCTCGACCTCTGCAAAATAGTTTGCAACGTCCATACTCCAATCATCCAGACTCGCCAAAAAACCGTCTTCATCCACTTCAATATTTTTGCCCTTTACTGTTATTGTGCCCATGTTGTTCCCCTTTCATGAAATAAGTTGGACGCCTCATCGGCATCCTCATCTATCTAATTGAACATCTTCTTATTTTCCCACGGCAACCCGTTTGTGCGCCCATACGAATTACAAAACCTTGTTCAAGAAGGTTTCTGTTTCATCTTTATAATATATAATCGACCATACCTGTCCATAAAGCCCTTGCTGATGCCGGGTGATCGATGCATCCGCCAATCATAACTAAGCACTGCATCTTCATAGTCTTCTCCCGCAACGAGGTCAGCCATTTCTTTCGACAGTTTCTCCGCCACAATGCCAAGACCCTGTGTCATCATCTCTCCCACATTCTTGCCCGTGGGATCGACAAGGTAAACCGCTCCGCAAGTGCCGCATGTTCCACCTGACACGCGTTCCGTCGTATTGATGGTCATTGTTGCAGGGCGAGCCAGGCTTGCACTGCAAAACGGACAAACCGGCTCGATGCCTTCCCTTGGTCCGGACCTCAACAAAACCTGCTTTCTAAGCGTGCCGCTTCACGTTTCGATGACCGAGGGCGCTTCGAATCATAGCCGGCGCCCATTCAGGTGTTCCGAGGGCATGGAGATGAGTATATGATGCCAACACATTTTTATATACTATACCGTCAGATTTCCCGTCTATACCGCTGCCCCTTAAAACATGATACGCCAAGGCAGGCAAGCCGTCAAGATTGATAACACGAGAATAGTGAAACTCATGACCGCGAATTGTGATACCCTTGTCAAGGAACAGACTGTTGCCGCCGGTCTCCAATATCGTGTATCCATGCGCCTGCGGTCTTTTCTCAAGAACAAAATCGAGCGGTAGCACTTCTGTCATGGCATAGCGTTTGCCACCGACGGTAAGGCTTCTCCCTAGGTAAATCAGACCGCCGCACTCCGCATAAATGGGCATTCCGTTTTCTGCTGCTGCTTTGAGCGATGTACAAAAACCCTGGTTCGCCGCCAGTTCCGCAGCCTGCGTTTCCGGAAATCCTCCACCGATATAGATGGCATTGATATCGTTGGGCAATCTTTTATCATTTAGTGCATTTATTTCTTTGATCAGTGCCCCATGTCGTTCTAGCTCTTCCAGGTTATCGGGATAGTAGAACTGAAATGCGCGGTCCCTGATGACTCCCACAACAACACGGTCCTCTACGCGCAGGGGCATCTGATTTATCGAGCTTTCCCCATTTTCGATTGCTGGAGCAGTGCAAGCGATATTCCACAGAACTTCAAGATCGAGATGGTTTTCTGCGATGGTAGCTGAAGCGTCTATCGCGTGCTCTACTTCAGGGTGTTCGTGGAACGGCGTCAAACCCATATGACGCTCAGGAAACTCGCCGCTTCGCTGTTTTGGTACGACGCCGACTACGGGGATGCCGCTGCTTGCTGCAATCGCCTTCCGGATGACGCTTTCATGGCGCATCGACGAAACGTTGTTCAGAATAATCCCGCCGATGAGGACGTCTGCGTCATAGTGCTGCAAACCTAAAACGACAGCCGCGACCGTTGCGGAAGCCTTCGTTCCATCGACGATCAAAATAACGGGCGTCTTTAGGAGTTTTGCTAATCGGGCAGTGCTGTAATTCCCAGACTCGTCTACGCCGTCATACAACCCGCGGTTTCCCTCGATGATAGCCGCATCTACGCCGGCTACATGGTCAATAAAAGAGCGCTGAATGCGACCCGGATCCATCATGAACATATCGAGGTTATAACAGGATCTTCCTGCCGCCACCCCGAGCCAGCCCGCATCAATGAAATCCGGTCCTTTTTTAAAAACCGCAACCTGCCTGCCTCGCTTTATCCAAGCGGCGATAATGGCGAGGGACAGGGTTGTCTTGCCGAGCCCGCCCCTCGCGGCTGAAATTACCAGCCTCGGTACGGTCTGCATTATGACTGCGGGTTAGCCGAACCCTCTGTATGCGGGATTTCGACAGCAGTGCCGCCGAAGTAGGAATATACCAGCTTGCCGCCGTCTATCAGCTCGCGGAGCGCGGCTTTAACCTCAGCCTGGGTCGCGCCTTCCGCCTCCATGGCATTGCTGATGTCCTTGGGCTTCAGCTTTTTCTTACCCTGGCTCTTTTGCACCAGCTCATACACTTTTTTCTGCAGTTCTACAGCATCCATAATCGTCCCTCCGGTAAGTTGTAACAACAGTCAATCCGGCCCCGGAGTAAATCCAGGGCCGGATTAATAGAATACACCTTTCAGACAATTATTCCCACTTGAAGGATGGGGTCATTCTGAACGTATCGCGAGCAAAGGTGAAATCGTCAATGTGCTGATACGTAAATGCGATACCGGTCAGTTTAAAGAACCGCTCCCAACCAATGCGCTCAATCCACTCACCCATGCGCTCATGCTTCTGTGCATCCTTGGCGTAGACCTCCACCAAGTGCTTTACGGCTTTTACGACTTCAGGCCAGCGGGGCGGGTTGTTCGGGAGGAACGGAATGGCCAGCTTGGACATGCGGGGCACGCCGCGGGCATTGGACACCTTGCCGCCGACATAGATGGAAATACCATCGCCGGTCGCATCAGCCAATGGCAATGACGGGCACATCGTATAGCAGTTACCGCAATACATGCAACGTTCTTCTTTGATCTTGACCGACTTCGCTGCCGGGTTTGGGCTGATAGCGCCCGTGGGGCAGGATGCGATAGTCGTAGGGATCTCGCACTGGTTACCAATGGTCGCTTCGTTAATCTTCGGGGGCTTACGGTGAATGCCGAGGATCGCGATATCTGAGCAATGGACGGCACCGCACATATTCAGGCAGCATGCCAGGGCGATCCTGACGCGGGCCGGAAGGGTCTTCGTCGTAAAGTATTCATGCAGCTCATCCATTACCGCCTTCACCACGCCGGAAGCGTCCGTTGCCGGGGTGTGGCAGTGGATCCAGCCCTGGGTATGCACCACGTTGCTGATGCCGTAGCCGATACCGCCAACGAGGTGTCCTTCCTTTTTGAGCGATGCCTTGAGCGCCTCTACCTGATCCTTTGCTGGGAAAAACTCGATGTTATGACGGGTTGTCCAGCGAAGGTGGCCGCCGCTGAATTTATCAGCGTAATTGCACATTTCGCGGATATAATCGCTGCTGACGAGACGGGGCGTTGCAATACGTACGGTATAAAGTTCTTCGCCTGTCTCGGATACGTGTTTCATGGTGCCTTTATCGATAATTTCATGATACTTCCACTTCCCGTAGTTCTTCGCGATCACGGGAGGCAAAAATTTGTCA
Organism: Nitrospirota bacterium; assembly: GCA_963845065.1. GTDB lineage: Bacteria > Nitrospirota > UBA9217 > UBA9217 > UBA9217 > JAJYKN01. Next base: position 297,258 of record CAWJQQ010000008.1, on the reverse strand, counting down.
TAGTGAGGAGCTCCAATATCGGTTATTCTCTTAGGTTTATCGGCCATTTTAAGTTATCCTCCTTAAGATTATTTCACGTCTTCCGGGGACCAGAATACATACGGGTTCGACCTCGGGGCTTTCACCATCTGCGGCACGGGTGGCAGGCCGGTTGCTTCAAGCATAGATCTCATACCCAAACGGTCTACCAACTCACCGATACGCTCGCGGTTCTTTCCGTGATCGTCCCACCATTCCCAAAGCTTGCGGATAAGGGCTTCGAGGTTATCATAGGGGGCTTCCAGCTTCATGAAGGGAACAATGACCCAGCTCATGAGTGCGCCAGTCACGATCGGTGCTTTACCGCCGAGCATGATGGTTGCGCCTTTCTCTTTGCCGGGGCGCAGGGCTTTGGGCATTCGGTTGATGCAGTGCATGCAGCGGTTGCAGTCCTTGTCGTTGATCTTGAGCGTGCTGCCGTCCCAGTTCATGCACTTGGTCGGACACGTGTCGATCACTTCGGTCTTGATGTCCATGTCCTTGGCGCACTTCTTTACCTCGGCCTGATCGATCCTGATATTATCACGCCAGGTCCCAATGATTGACATGTCGGCACGCGCAATGGCAGCAGTGCAATCGTTTGCGCAGCCGGAAACCTTGATCTTGAACTTGTAGGGGAATGCGGGACGATGGAGTTCATCCTGGAACTTATGGGTAAGGATATCGCATATTTGCATTGCATCGATGGTAGCGAATTCGCAACGGGACATGCCGGCACAGCAACTTGGGGTACGGAGGCAGGAACCGGAACCGCCGAGATCCCAACCCTTTGCAGTAAGCTCGGCAAAGATTGGTTCGAGTTTATCAGTCTGCGTTCCGAGGAGCACCATGTCTCCCGTGGATCCGTGGAAGTTGGTCAGACCGCTTCCATATTTGTCCCAGATATCCATGATCTCACGAAGTGCGCTGGATGTGTAGTAGGATCCGGACGGCTGGTTGACGCGGACCGTGTGGAAATGAGCCACACCGGGGTATTCGTTCGGGAGATCACAGTAACGGCCGATAACGCCGCCGCCATAACCGAGAACACCCACGATACCGCCATGCTTCCAGTGGGTCACCCTATCTCGGTATGATCGCTCCAAAATATTGAGCAGATCTTTCGCCGTATTACTTTTCACAGCGGCCTTTTTGATTTCTTTTACGAAACTTGGCCAAGTGCCTTTTTCGAGGTCGTCAAGCATCGGTGTTTTACCATCATTGCTCATTTAGGAAATCCTCCTTAATAGAATTATCATGCAAAATGTAACCGTTTCTGGGACGCTTATGCTTTTGTTAAACACAAATTAACAGAATCGTGCTATCCGGTACCATTGTCCAATGTTTCCTGGAATCCGCGGAAAACACGTTGTCGGTTAAGGTATAGCGAGCCCCCCTTTCTAAAATATAAATTATATAAAATGTAAGGATTAAAATTAAAATAGTATAACGGGGTGAATCGGTTAATTATATCTTTTACCATACTTCTGATAAAAATTTAGAATCCTTTTGAAGCCATAATGAGACAAGAGATTGTATGTTTAGCAACGAGATTAGTCAAATAAAAAATACTAATCGGACCATAACCGTGTATAATTTTAACCGTTTAGAATATTAGCAAAACAATTGTGTAAATGCAATAACTTACATTAAATTACTTTATGAAATTAAAACCTATTTTTTAGGGCAAATAAGCTGCCAGCGCATAAATTAAACTCTTGATCATAACCCATTTATGAATCAAAATCTCAGATGAAATAATGCTCTGTTAGCACAATTTTTAATCCGATATTCGTATAAATAATAATAAGAGGCAAAAAACCCAACAGACACCTAATGAACCTCCACTCAGCAAGCTGCGTGGTATCTATAAATAGGAAGACGATTATCAATTAAGAAACCTGAGGTTTCTCAAACTCTTCCCTCTATGCGGCGACCCTGTATCAAGCTACAGTGAATTGCAAGTTAAAAGTTATAAATACTGACCACTCCCCAAGGTTAACCGGGCTTTCTGTAGACAATGTGTAATTGTAGCATGAAAAGTTATGCGGTACGATAAACATTGTCGAGCTCAATGCCCGCCGTGCTCCATCCGACATTGACACGGTCCGTCTCTTTTGCTATCATGAACGAAATAATTCATTTATTAAGGAGTGGGATGAACATGGTTGAAGCTAAAGTAACGCTTGTTAATGACATGCATTTTTCGGGAAAAGCCTCATCCGGACACACACTGAACATGGATGCAGACGATGTATCGGGGGGGCACAACACCGGTTTTCGGCCCATGGAACTATTACTTGTCGGATTCGGCGGTTGCTCGGGTATGGATGTAATATCAATACTGCGGAAAAAACGTCAGCCCGTCATCGGACTTGAGATCAATGTCAAGGGGGAAAAGACCGACGATTATCCAAATGTGTACAAGGAAGTTCATATCGAATATGTGGTCCGCGGCAAGGGTGTCGAGAAAGAAGCCGTGGAACGGGCGATCAAGCTGTCCTTAGAAAAATATTGTTCAGTCGGTGCAACGCTCGCTAAGACGGGAACGATAACGCACAGCTACAAAGTCGTGGAGGAATGACTCGCAGTAGCAAGTTAGCATCCGTACCATTTTCTCATCAAGGATGATAAACTTCTATCAGCCCTTCAACTTCATGATGCTCTCCAAATCCTTCTGCAACTTGTCAATCTGAAGCTGCAGGTCGATAAGCCTATCAGCAATGGGGTCAGGTATGTTGATATGATCCAGGAGCGCTTCATCAGGCACTCGCTCGTCTTTGATACGTACGATCCGCCCCGGTATGCCGACCACGGTCGAGTGGTCAGGCACGTCCTGGAGCACTACCGAATTCGCGCCGATTTTGACATAGTCGCCTATCTTAATGGGGCCAAGCACCTTAGCCCCGGCGCCGACGACAACATGGTTGCCTAACGTGGGATGACGTTTCCCCCGCTGTTTACCGGTCCCTCCCAGAGTGATGCCCTGGAAGAGAGTGACATTGTCGCCGATTTCAGTGGTTTCTCCTATCACCACACCCATGCCATGGTCGATGAACAGACCTGATCCGATGATCGCTCCCGGATGGATTTCTATGCCGGTTAGGAAACGCGCAAACTGTGAAAGCGCCCTTGGGATAAAGGGTAGTCTTTTTTTTAGCAGCCAATGCGCCAAACGATGGATCAACAGGGCGTGGAATCCCGCATAAGTAAGGGCGACTTCGACCTTGCTCGTTGCAGCAGGATCCATGGAAAGCGCGGCATGAAAATCTTTATTTATCTTGCGAAATATCTCGATCATTTAATTATTTTTAAAAGGAGAGATGCAGCTAGCTGACAAAAAAATACGGAATTGACTTCGCTGTTATTTGGCGATCCAAAGTCGGAAATGTGCAATTCCGCCCTCACTCCCTAAGCCATCCTGGGGGGATTCCCGCCTTGCGCGCTTCGTCCGGGATCGTAACCTCAACCTGGTTCCGGGTGTCGCTGATCTCCTGCTGAACTTGTATCATCTCCTGCTCGATGCGAGCTGCTTCCTCTCTATCCTCAAGATGCCCGGATGCGATGCCTCCCCATCTTCCCAGCACCTCGTTCCTTTTTTGATCAAGCGCCTGGTATTGCTGCTCGAGATCTGCGAGATGCCTTTTTGCTTCCTGCATGCGCTGGTGCCAGGCTTGCTTGCCATCTGAATCATTCCTGCCATTATCTGAAAGTCCGGAATCCGGGAAACTGCGTTGTTTAATTGTCTCTGTTTCTTCTTCAGGCGGGGCCTTCACCTGTCGAACCGTAGAGCGGTATCGTTCGGGGACCGAACCTGGCTGATCAGTAATGTGTACGCCTCCGTTACTATCGGTCCACTCGTAGAGAAAGTGTTTCTCCTGTTCCTGTTCTTTCGCCTGCCCTTTATCCTGCTCGACAGCCTGTCCGCCTGTCTGCGCATAGGCCGGCACGACAAAAATCAAAAGACAGGCTACGATGATATAGCCGAACCAAATGTCATTACGCCGATTTCTTGATTGTGCAGACCGCATACGCCGCCATCCCTTCGCCGCGTCCCGTGAAGCCGAGTCCTTCCGTTGTCGTGGCTTTCACGTTTACCACAGACCAATCGGTTTTGACCACCGCAGCGATATTTTCCACCATCGCCCGTATGTGCGGAGCCATTTTCGGCTTGTCCGCGACAATTGTGGCATCGATATTGTTCACTTCAAATCCCGCTTCCCCTAAGAGCCGGTATACTTCCTCAAGCAGAACCAGGCTGGAAATTCCTTTGTATTTTGGCGCCGTGTCCGGAAAGTGCCTGCCGATGTCACCGAGACACGCGGCTCCTAGCAATGCATCGCAAATAGCATGAAGCAGGACGTCCGCATCCGAATGGCCCAGCAGACCCGCCTCAGAGGGGATTTCCACACCGCCGATCATGAGCTTTCGGCCCGAAACGAGACGGTGGACATCATACCCTATTCCGATCCGCATCATACCTCCTCTTCAGGATCTCTTCCGCAAGCAGGAGATCTTCAGGTGTAGTAATTTTGATATTCTCGTAGCTCCCCATGATCACACGGACCTGGTTTCCGGCCCGTTCAACCAGCATAGCATCGTCAGTACCATACATATTCTGTTTCTGCGCTGCCTCGTAGGCCTGCTTTATAACCTTCACTGGAAATGTCTGCGGCGTCTGTATGGCCCACAGCCTGCTCCGCTCAAGTGTCTGAACAACCATTCTTTTAGCGTTCACCTCTTTGACTGTATCCTTGAGTGGAACCCCGACGGCCACACACTCGCCCTTTTTAGCATAATCAATCGACTCCCTGATCATCTCAGTAGTCACAAAAGGCCGTACGGCATCGTGAACCAACACGATTGCCGTGTCCTTCTCCAGCTTATGGAGACCGTTAGCGACAGAATCTTGCCGTTCCTTGCCGCCGACGACGAGTGTCCGCACTTTGGTTATATGGAACTGTTCGATTACGTCCTTTAAACACCCTTCCATGTCTTCCTGCGAAAGGATGGGGATGACTTCGTCAACCTCGGTGGTCCGCTGAAATGCAAGGAGGGTGTGCGCGAGCATAGGCATATCGCCGAGCGGAAGGAATTGCTTCGCAACGGCTTTGCCCATGCGTTTTCCCACGCCTGCCGCTGGAATGAGTGCCGTCACTTTTGACATAGGAACCTCACTACGAGTTCACTGCACAATATTCAGACTAACTAGACTTAAACCCGCTGTATTTACTCGTCGGCAAAAATATTATTTTGTCTGTGTCAGCAGATCACTTTTTAAAACTCTTCACGATAATCCTGAACCGCTTGGATACGGGCGCCGCCATATCAATCGCAACTCGAAGCTGGTACTGATCTTCACGGTCCCGTGTTATGAGATCAAAGGGAAGGACGATTTGGCCATCTTCCATGACCGCTTTACCAACATTTACCTTCATCCCTGCATCAACAGCCTGCTCCAGGGCCGCCATTTCCGGCTTTGCCTCAGCCATAGGAGCTCCGGGCATCGATGGTTCGGTTGAGGGCATTTCCCGCATAATGTCCTGAGGCGTCTCCTGCTTGGTTACGGAATTGCCCATGATATCACTCAGAGTGAAGTTATGCCGTTCAGGATATTTTTGCAGGTCTTGAAGCACCAGTTTTGATATCGCTGTAAACGTTTTGAGTACGCCCTCACCCGTTTTTGCAATAGCTTCGTAGAACGGCACTCTACGCGGGTTCATAACAGCGTTCAACTCCTCGACGGAAAGAATGTCAGGCAGGTCCCGTTTGTTGTACTGGATAACCATGGGGAACTCTGCCAAGTTAACACCCTGCTCAGCAAAGTTGTCGCGCAGATTCGTCAGGCTCTCGAGGTTTGCGTCCACCATGGCGCGCTGGGAATCGATCACAAAAATCACGCCGTCCGCGCCTTTCAGCACGAGTTTGCGGGTAGCATTGTAAAAAACCTGGCCCGGAACTGTATAGAGATGGAACCGCACCTTGTAATTCTTGATGGTTCCGAGTTCAACGGGCAGAAAATCGAAGAACAGCGTCCTGTCTGTCTCCGTGGCCAGTGAAATCAGTTTGCCGCGTTGCGTGGGAGCGATACGGTGATAGATCAGATGGATGTTTGTCGTTTTACCACAAAGGCCGGGCCCGTAATAAACGATCTTCGCGTTAATCTCTCGCGTGGTGTGGTTAACTAATGCCATGCTTCATAATTACATAAAAAGAATTACATGTCAATACTGGGGGACTTATTATCTTGACTGCGCAGCATGCTCAACGCCATCACGTGGGTTGCCTTGTTCTTGCTTGCTAGTAGCGGAGCAGTCCGCTCAAGGCCAACGACAACTCGGTCGAGCGTTCCCCCGGTAAGATCGGTAATCACACCGCCCGCCTCAACAAGAATCAGCATGCCGGCTGCGTAATCAAAGGCACGCGATGCCGTAGCGGTCGCAAACACGCTCATAGCTCCCGAAGCGAGGTAAGCGAGGTCGAGCGCCGTAGAGCCAAAACAACGAGTACGCTTCGCTTGCGCAAGTAGCGGCATGAGGCGTGGTAGATCTGATTTCGGTGACGATGCCTCGTATGCCACGATCGCGATGCCCTCAACTTCAGAAGTCCTGATGCGCACTCCATTTTTGTATGCACCGTTTCCGCGTAGAGCCCAGAACTCATCGCCAGCCGCAAGGTTGATCACATAGCCCACGGCAAGTGTATCCAGTGTGTCGCTGTTCAGTAGTGCCATCGATGTAGAAAAAAATGGGATCCCGCTCTTTGCGTTATTACTTCCGTCGATGGGATCAACGAGAACAATCTTATTGCCTTGTCCGAACTTCCTAACGCCGAGTTCCTCGGAAATAAGCGTGAAGGTCTCGCCTTCACGGTGCGCGCTCTCAAGCACTGCGATGATGATGTCCTCCGCCCACTTATCCACCGGAAAGGTCTTGTCACCGCCCGCGCCCTTGCCCAACGGTACCGTGCCACCTTTCTTGTTTAGGGTCGCAGAAATACCTTCACACATTTTTTTCCCGATCTGCTTGAAAATGTCCAGCCATTGTTCGTTAGTCATGAAAACTCCTTGTGACGCTCCACCCCAAGCATACAGGGTTTCCCTCGCGATTTTCCTAAATAACGGGCGTAAGAGCAGGCAAGCTAGTTATCAGGTGCGTTTTGCTGCTTGCTCATCCAGGATACGATCTCATCCGCTGCCTTCCTTGTCATCCCGGCAACGGCAGCCAGTTCCTCCACTGTCGCGACCTTAATTTTCCCCACGCTCCCAAAGTAACGAAGCAGCGCTTTTTTCCGTGTTTCTCCGATACCGGGAATATCATCTAGCTCCGAATGCACGGCCCGCTTCTCTCTGAGCTTGCGATGATAAGTGATAGCAAAGCGGTGCGCCTCATCTCGCACACGAGCTACAAGGTGGGTGGTGGCACTCATGGGATCAAGAATGACAGGTTCTTCAACGCCCGGAAGAAATACTCTTTCAAATTCCCGTTCAGCGCCTTCGTCACCGCTCCGCGCTTTGGCAAGACCGATCACATCTGGCTCGACAATTTCCAATTCCTTGAGGACATCGAGAGCAGAATTAAGCTGTCCTTTGCCTCCGTCGATCAGGATGAGGTCGGGAAGTATTCCTTCCTCTTTAGCCCTCGTATATCGCCGCCGAATCACCTCTGCCATGCTCGCAAAATCGTCTTGGGCAGTCACAGTCTTTATTTTAAACCGCTTGTAATGCCGTTTATCCGGGAGGTTGTTCTCGAAGCTGACCATGCTCGCAACAGCTTCTGTTCCCTGAATCTGCGAAATGTCGAATGCTTCGATCCTGCGCGGCAAATTCCTGAGCCCTAACTCCTCCTGGAGCCGCATTAGGATCTTCTCCTTGCTTCTCCGGGAAAGTGTATGTTCAAGTAGTGACTGCGCCGCATTGTCCGATGCCATCTGGACAAGCTCGCGCTTTCGACCGCGCTGAGGAACCTGTACATCAACCTTGCCATTCCGACGTCTTTCGGTGAGCCAGTTCTCGAACACTTCGCGGTCTGGCACGTCAGTAGACAGCAGGACTTCTGCAGGAATGATCATCTCCTTGGCGTAAAACTGATGCAGAAAGTCGGCGAGGATATCATCATCCGCGAAACCGCGCACATCATCGAGATAGAAATCCTTCCTGCCGAGCATCATGCCGTTCCTGATGAAAAGAATCTGAATGTCCGCGCGGCCGGCCTCGGACGCGATGCCGATCACGTCCTGGTTCTCGAATCCCGGGGAAATCATCTTTTGCTTCTCGAAGGCCCCTTCGATCTTTGTTATCCGGTCTCTGAGCTCCGCAGCACGCTCGTACTCCGTCTTTTCCGACGCTTCTTCCATACGGTGCTTCAGCATGTCGAGGAGGTCGCGGTTCTTGCCTTCTAGGAAGAACCGGACCTGGGAAACGACATCGGAATACGCAGCCTTGTCAACTTCGCCCGTGCACGGCCCCAGGCACCGTCCGATCTGGAACTGGACGCAGACACGCTCCGGCTTCTTTCCCAGTTCTTTCCTGCACGAGGCTAGCGGAAAGGTCCGGCGGATGAGTGCAAGGGTCTCCCACATGCCACCTGCGGGGACGTAGGGCCCGTAATACGTTGCCCCGTCTTTTTTCAATCGTCGGACAACTTCGAGCTGCGGATAGTCGGCCTTGATGTCGAAACGGAGGTAAGGATAGTTTTTGTCGTCGCGGAGGATGATGTTGTATCGGGGATGGTGCTTTTTAATGAGATTGGATTCCAAGACGAGGGCCTCGAGTTCGGTATGCGTCACGATGGTCTCGAGGTCCGCAATTTGGCGCACCATGATCTCGGTCTTCTCTCCCTTCGTCCCTTTTTGAAAATAGGAATTCACTCGGTTCCAGAGAGACACGGCCTTGCCTATGTAGATAATGTGTCCCCGGCTGTCCTTCATCATATAAACTCCCGGCTCGTTTGGGAGGTTCTGAAGTTTTTCTTTGAGGGTCATTTCAAGAATATTGTACCACGGATAAACCCATTGCGGAGTGCAGATTTGAGTTCTGGAGGGAATCTCAATCATCCATATAAAAACTGGATAGGTGTGTTCGATGGACACAATCTTCATGCAAAATCTTTATGCCTCCAGAGTTTACAATAAAGAGTTGATCCCAGTTATACTCCCAGATGTATAATATAATCAGAGCATATAACTCCTATTTTATGGAGGGGAGGTTCACTATGATACAGGTTCGTGATCCCAAAAATATTTATCAGATCGACGGCGAAATCGAGAATGGCAACTTCCACGGCAGGTGGCATTTCTCATTCGGTGATTACTTTGATCCGCGATTTAAGGATTTCGGCGAGCTCCGCGTGTTTAATGATGATACGCTGACACCCGGCGCCGTCTGGCCGCTCCATCCCCATCAAGACAACGAGGTCGTCACCTACGTTGCCGACGGAGAATTCAGGCATGCGGACGAGCATGGCAAAGGTGGCGTTCTCAAGAAAGGATGGGTACAGCATACAACGGTGGGCCGCGGCATGTGGCACTCGGAGATCAACAACCGTCCAGACAAGCCGATGCGGTTCATCCAAATGTGGTTCTATCCATCCAAACGCGGTCTCGAACCCGCTGTAGAACAGAAAGCAATCGAGAAGGAAAACAGGACTGACCGGTTTCTGCCCTTGGTATCGAACCAGGATAAAGGCACCCTTCCTATCGTTTCCGATGCCAGAGTGCTTTCCAGTTTTCTTCATGCCGGGAAGACCGAACACTATAAACTTGAGATCGGACGCGGTATATATCTTTATGTGCTGGAGGGAGGACCGATAACCGTAAACAGCATAAGAGTGCCGACGCTCGGCGCGGCAATGATAACCGAAGAAAATGCCATTGATGTAATTGCTGACAACGATGCCGAGCTTTTAATGGTGGATGTGAAAAACTGATCACACCCCCATGGCATAAACCAGGGGCTTTCTGCGGATGGTTCAGTAAGTTGCTGGTCTATTGGGACAAATTGAAGGCGCTAGGAATTCACAAAAGTCGTTAACTCCGATGGTTAAGCTTGAGAAACCTCTAGAGATCATTGCTTCCTTGCGTTTCAAGGGCAGTAGTTCGTTATTATTTGGCGGAGTGGAATGTGCCTTTCAAAATTCTTGCATTTCATGTTCACTTAATGTAGGCTGCACTACTTAATCAAACCGTCACGGTATCTTTCTTTGAGAGATTTCACTATGGATGGGACGAGACGTGTCGATATCGCACGCGGCTTGCGTGTTTCGATCGTGTTGAAGAGTGATCAACGAAGCGGTAACTTGACCGAGGGGATTGTGGCAGAGGTCCTGACGAAATCTCCCACGCACCCACATGGGATAAAGGTCCGGCTTGAGAGCGGAGCTGTCGGTCGGGTGAAAGCGATTCTCCCTTATTGACATCCTCCCCGGTCTGAAAGCCAAGGATTCTCGAATCAGGCCCTATTGCTACTGAAAGCCACAGCTGATTTTGCTTTCAGATGCGGCAGAGATGGTTGCCACGATTCATGGGCTGATGTTACTGGCCTGGTTGTTCTCCAGCCAAATCTGTTGACCGAAAGCTGTGCCAACCAGCCACTACTCTAAGAGACACTTATGTGCTCCAGGAGATACTTTTTGAGGCTTGTCCGGAAACGGAGTTTTTGATATGGCTTTGAAAGCAACGATCTTTAAGGTGGAGATCCATATAAGCGACATGGACCGCAATTACTACCAGGATCATTCCCTCACCATCGCCCGCCACCCCTCGGAAAACGACGAGCGCATGATGGTGCGGTTGCTCGCTTTTGCTCTTCACGCGCATGAAGCCTTGTTGTTTGCTGAAGGGATGAGTACTGATGACGAGCCTGCGTTGTGGCAAAAGGATTTGACCGGTGCGATTGAGCTCTGGATCGATGTGGGCCAGCCCGATGAGAAACGCATCCGCAAGGCCTGCAGACGCGCTAGGCAGGTAGCCATCTACAGCTTCAGCGGCCACGGTGCCGACGTTTGGTGGAAGCAGATAAAGGGCGGCCTAGAAGGTTTAAAAAATCTTGCTGTCATCAGCGTGCCTGCCGGAGCCAGCCAGGAGCTTGCAATACTTGCGCAGCGCACCATGCAGCTTCAATGCACGATTCAAGATGGACAGGTCTGGCTGTCTGATAACAGCGCCACCGTACATCTAAATCTATTAAAAAGAAAACACGAATTGCCGCAACGATATTAAGTTAGTCCTTGCCACTGCCACTGACCCCTGCTATTACTCCACTTTCACCCCTACCGCCATCTCCTGCTGCCTGAGTGATCTGATCTTATCCCGAAGCTCTGCTGCGGTCTCGAAATCCAGCTCTTTAGCTGCCGCACGCATCTTTTTGTCGAGCGAAGCAATCAGTGCTGGAATATTCACCGTCGGCACGTATTCCCCGGCATCCTCAGCAGTGATCGGCACGGTAAAGTAATCCTGTTCGTACACTGTCCTGAGCGCGGCCTGGATGTTTTTCTTGATGGATATCGGGGTGATGTTATGCTTCTTGTTGTACTCTTCCTGAACAGTTCGCCGGCGGTTCGTTTCACTGATGGCATTTTTCATCGAATCGGTGATCTTCTCTGCGTAAAGAATGACTTCACCGTTCACATGTCGGGCAGCGCGGCCCATGGTTTGGATGAGAGACCGCGCTGAACGCAGGAACCCTTCCTTGTCCGCGTCCAGGATCGCTACCATAGATACCTCGGGGATGTCGAGCCCTTCACGCAGCAGATTGATGCCGATGAGCACATCGTATTTGCCCATGCGCAAATCGCGAATAATGTCCACACGCTCAAGAGTATCGATATCAGAGTGTAAATAGGCGACCTTCACGTTCAGTTCTTTGTAATGCTCAGTCAGATCTTCCGCCATTCTCTTGGTGAGCGTGGTCACGAGCACCCGCTCTTTTGCGTCTGCCCGCTTCCTGATCTCGTTCAAAAGATCGTCAACCTGTCCCTTGGCTGGCCTGATCGCGATCTTCGGATCGGTGAGTCCCGTCGGACGAATTACTTGTTCAATGATCCGGTTGCCGGACTTATTCGTCTCAAAATCTGCCGGTGTTGCTGAGACATATACGGTTTGCTTCACGCGAGCCTCGAACTCCTCGAAGTTTAACGGACGGTTATCGAGAGCCGACGGTAGACGGAAGCCGAAGTCCACAAGCGTCTGTTTGCGCGCCCGGTCGCCATTGTACATTCCGCCGATCTGCGGGACCGTGGCGTGGGACTCGTCAACGACGAGCAAATAATCCTTGGGAAAGTAATCGAGCAAGGTCGGCGGTGGTTCTCCCGGTGCCCGTCCCGACAGATGACGTGAGTAATTCTCGATGCCATGGCAGTAGCCCATTTCCTGGATCATTTCAAGGTCGAACATGGTCCGCTGCTCGATGCGCTGGGCCTCGATCAGATTATTCATCTTGCGGAAATACTGGATTCGTTCCCGCAGTTCTTCGTGAATGCCGTCGATGGCCTCTTTCATGCGCGATTCCGGGATCACGTAATGGCTGCCGGGATAAATGGCCACCTTTTCGAGTTTCTTGAGCGGTGTGCCCAGGAGGGGGTCGAACTCCGAGATCGTATCAATCTCGTCGCCGAACATCTCGACACGGATAGCGGTATTCTCAAAGGACGCGGGAAAGATTTCTACGACGTCACCACGTACCCGAAATGTCCCTCGCTGAAAATCGAAGTCGTTCCGTGTATACTGGATGTCCACGAGTTTCCGGAGGATTTCATTCCGGTCGATCTGTTGGCCTTTTTCTAGAAACAGCAGCATGCCATGGTAGGCCTCCGGCGAGCCTAAGCCGTAGATGCAGGAGACCGAGGACACAACGATCACGTCGCTCCGTTCGAAAAGCGAATTCGTTGCCGAGTGTCGCATGCGGTCTATCTGTTCGTTGATGGAAGAATCTTTCTCTATATAGGTGTCGGTCGTGGGCAGGTACGCCTCAGGTTGGTAGTAATCGTAATAGGAGACGAAGTACTCTACCGCGTTCTCGGGAAAGAGTTCCTTGAACTCATTATATAACTGCGCAGCCAGTGTTTTGTTATGCGCAATAACGAGCGTGGGTTTCTGTACCCGCTCCACAACGTTCGCTATGGTAAAAGTCTTGCCTGACCCGGTCACGCCCAGGAGCACTTGGTGCGGGAGGCCTTTGATGACGCCTTCGGACAGTTTTTCAATCGCCTGCGGCTGGTCGCCTGTAGGCTTAAAATTAGATACGATTCTAAATCTTGCCATAGATAAATATTACTCCAGATAGAACAGACGTCTGAATTCCCCATGGCTAAAGCCAGGGGTTCTGAAAACCATTCTCTCTTCGGAGCTCTCACGACAGAAATGGACCGTCGCTACAACATCCCAGACATTGAGTTTGCCATGATTTTCTTTCACAGGCGATCCACTCTATCTCTGGCCTAAGCGAGTACTTTGGAAGTTGAATGGTCGCGGATGGCAGTTGTTTTTTGAATGCTCCGATAAGCGATGGCAGAATGTAGGCGCCCGGTATTGTACTTCCGCCAATCTTCAGGAGACCGCTCACGGTCGGCTGGGTGAGATAGAGCGCTTCAGCTGCTTTTGAAAAACCGCGGAGCTTGCCTCCGTGTTGCTAACTTTTCTTTTCGTAGTCTCTCAAAAACTGCGTTAACAGCCGCATGCCGATACCAGTCGCACCTTTCGGTGTATAGGGCCTGTCCTTCTCGGTCCAGGCAGTTGCCGCTATATCAAGATGCACCCAGGGATATTTCTGTATGAACTTGGAAAGAAGTGCAGCTGCCGTAATCATCCCGCCGTCCCTGCTGCCGGCGTTCTTCATGTCTGCAATATCACTCTTGATCTGGTCATAGTAACCCTCCCAGAGCGGCATTTCCCACACAGGCTCGCCGGTTTTCTCACCGGCATTACGGATCATCTGTTTCAGCTTCTCATCTGTGCCGACCATGCCCGTGGCCTCCTGGCCCAGAGCGATCCTACAGGCCCCGGTAAGCGTTGCAATGTCAACGATTACCGCCGGTTTGTATCGACACGCATATGCTAAGGCATCTGACAGAATGAGCCTTCCTTCAGCATCGGTATTGATAATCTCAATGGTCTGTCCGGACATTGTCCGGAGTACATCGCCGGGTTTATACGCGCTGCCGCTCGGCATATTCTCCGTTGCCGGGAGCAGGCCAACAATGTTGAGTGGAAGCTTAAGTGCTGCAGCCGTTCGAATCGCTCCGAGTACCGCCGCCCCACCTGACATGTCGTCCTTCATTTTGTCCATGTTCTCGGAAGGCTTAATTGATATCCCGCCAGAATCGAAGGTGATTGTCTTACCCACGAGAGCGATAACAGGCTTCTTCCCACCCTTTCGGTATTCGATAATGATGAACTTCGGCGGTTGCACGCTTCCCGAGGCAACCCCGAGGAGGGCGCCCATTCCAAGTTTCTGCATCTTGGAGCGTTCAATCACCTGTACGGTGAAGCCAAACCGTTGCGCAATCTCCCGAGCCTTTGCAGCTACGATTGTCGGCGTCATGTCAACAGGCGGAGAATTCACCATATCGCGGACCATATTAGTAGATTCGGCAATCACTACTCCGTCGTTAGCGCCAGCTTGAAGTGCTTTGACCGAAGCTACAGTCTCGGTCAGAAGCGTGATCGTCGTGATGTCTTGGTTCCGATCGTTCTCTTCGTTAGTCTTGTATTTCAAAAAACGGTAGAGGCCGAGCATGCTTCCTTCGACGAGGGCCTGGGACGCTTCTCCGAAATTCAGGCCGAATCCGTCAACAAGGACTGTAACGTCACGAGCTCCGGCTGCCCGCAGCGAAGGAGCTGCCTTGCCGACGGCCTGTCGCAGGCGGTTGAGCGTGAACTCGCCCCTCTTACCTAGTCCTGCGAGGATCAGCCGCTTTGCCGGAATCCTGCCTTCGGGGTAAAGAAGATGCACTGCCCCTGGCTTAGGTTTAAAATCACCGCGCTGAATAAGCTTCTCCACGGTCCCGCCGAGCGCCTTGTCGATCCGCTCCATAGCCGCCCCAAATCTTTCCTCTGCAAAGAGAAGGATGGCTGCACCGTCTGTTTTGTGTTTTTCAAGTTTGCCTGCTATGACATTGATCTTCATGGCCCCTGCCTGCATTCTCCAATTTCACGCTGAATGCGTTCAGTCTTTTCTCAAAACGACCGGTTCAAGCCCTTCGCGCACCAGTTTAGCCGCCACCTGTTCCGCATGCTCTTCTGACGTATACGACCCGACGCGAACTCGATAGAACCTGGCAACATTCGTCTCGAATGGCACGATGGCGACTACTTCAAACTTTTTTGATAAACGGAATTTCAGAAGCCGCGCGTTCTCTTCCTCGGTATAGGTCGCGGCATACACTGTGTACTGGGCCGGCTCATGCCCTAATTTCAGTATATCGATTTGCACGCGTGCAGTGCCTTTAGAGACAAAACCCAGCTCTTTTGCAGCCGCGTAAGAAAGCTCAAGGATCATGTTCCTGATGAATGGGCCGCGGTCGTTTATGGTAACGGTGACGCTTTTAACATTTTCAAGATTGGTAACGCGAATGACCGTGCCAAGCGGCAAGATTCGGTGGGCGGCCGTGAGGCCGAGCATATCAAAGACCTCTCCGCTCGCTGTTTTCTTTCCCTGATACTCCCTCCCATACCAGGCAGCTGTCCCTGTTTCCCCGAAGATGGGGACAGGCCCTCTGGCGGGTGCGGATGTGGTCACCGATGAAGTGACAGATGATGCAATGGGCAAGGACGGTGCCGAAGCCGGCTTCTGCGCCGACGGCCTGACCGTACCCGCGCATGCCGCTGCCGACACCACAACCGCGAATAGCACAAAGGCCTTGCGCAACGGTAAAATCCTATAAGAAAATCCGAACAACATGTTACTGCCTTCCGGTTATGCGGACGCCTTTTCTTCGGCCGGCTTAGCTTCCCCTGCTTTCTTACCAGAGGACTTATACGCCTTGGCAGCGCGAAGCTTTCTCTGTGCCCGCTTGACCTTCTTACGCGCCTTGCGTACCTTAGCATCGGACTTTTTGTCTTCTGCTTTCGTTGCCTTTTCTGCTGCCGCCTTTTTCAATTTCTCGATTTTCTGCTTGAGTTCTTCCTGGTTCACTTTGATCACTTATTCCTCCTCGTTATTTTTGTTTTAACGGTTCTCGTCAATCCGCAATTGGATGACAATAATAATACAAATTCCCCTATAAATCAAGGCATTTTGTGGGTTGTGTGGGCTGTCCCTTTCCGCATCTCCAGTTGACCGGTTTTGCTGCCGGGCGCGCAGCGTTCGCTGTCTCGCCACCCTCAGGGATAAAAATGAATACACAGCACTCTCTCTTACGCGCAGCAAATCGCTTAATCGCGCGGTATTCCGGCGACTCGATATCAACAATATAATAGGAGAAAGAGACAAACTATTTACCGGCTTCTCGGGTAAGAGTTCTGGGGGGGCACATCGTATTATAACGGCGTAAGCTACTAATCCTTGAATTGAGAGTATTGCTGACAGGAGTTAGCATGCCAGTCAAAGCTAGAGAGTGATTACGAAACGTGCGGAAGTAATGGTCCTCGGCGACCTTGGCGTTGTATACCAACTGTTGTCGCCCTATCCATTGAAAAAGTACCTCTTGTTGCTTCTCCGCCGGATAGGCTCTGAATTTTGCACAGCTAGTTAGGCTCATGGTTAATAGATAAAACATGAACTTTATATCGCATATGAATATATGCCTACTTTTGGCCACATAAACACATTAACCATTAAAGACTTGAGGTATCCGATTGGCCTCTTCCTAGCGCTTTCGCCTAGCGGCGGGGGAATGCGCTGACAGAGTTCAAAAAAAGGGAGTCTCCCTTAGGGAGACTCCCTCTGAGAGTCAAGCTTGGCTTAGCAACCCACTGGTGCCTTAGGCTTAGCTGCAGGAGCAGCGGGAGCTTCGGTCGATACTGCCATTACATGCATCAGCGTATGTTTTTCGATAGAGACCTCTACCTTTTCGCCAGTCTTCAAGTTGGCGAGATCAATGGACTTATCTGCGTTCAGTGTTATGTCTTTATTGGTGCCTTCTTCGCAAAAAACGACCTTGTGAGTCTTTACATCTACCTTCTTGATGGTGCCTTTCTGCATGCCTTCCATGCCGGCTGCGAAAGCAAGAGAAACCAACGATACAATCACTACCAAAATTGCGAGAACAACTGCTATCTTCTTCATTCTTTTTCCCCTCCTTAATGAGAATTGCATTATAACTGCTAAGTGATTGCATACCATATCACAACTTTAAAAAATACTCAAATAAAATTTTAAATAATACACATAGTTACAAAAAATTGCACATTTTAAATCTGTCCCCCTCCTTGTAGCTGGTTTAAGTATGTCGGGGGAAAAGACTAAGGGCAGATGTACTACGTTTAGCCTGACCACTCCCCATGTCTAAAGCCAGGGGGTTCTAGCGGCTGTACCGACAGGCTCTCCGGCAACAATACGAACGTTGTCGGCCTCGACTGTCGTTGATCCGCCTTTAACGGACGAGCAGCTCTGTCTCCGGTTCGTGGTGTTCTCGTGCTTGATACCGAAGCTGGTTGGATGAATTCGACCCTTTGCCGCTTCATGCTGCACCCCCAACACCGCCCGTTCCAGGAGCAGGTTTGCACCCGGCCAGGCTTTGGCAGCCTGACGCGTGTCGAGGACATCGTTAGAAACATGCTTTGCAAGGAATGCGGAATAGAGATCACGCTGGGTGCTTACCCCGCAGTTGCAGGCATGCCATCTTTGGGACAATGATTTTTTGGCTACTGTTCCGCAATGGCATGTCTGGGAAAGCTTTGTGCTCCGGGTAGAAAACTCGGTTACTTTACCGCCAGCGTTTTCGGCTTTGTGGTGAAGCATCGACATAAACATCCCCGGAGCTCGTCGCGAAATACTTTTACCATAGAGTTTCTGAAATGCTTTGTACGACAGTTTCTCGGTCTTGATGTCGGTACCGAGAGTGAGGACTTTGTTCACGAGCTTGCCATGAGACCGTTTTCTGGTTTCAGCAAGGATCCTTTGAAGTTCGGCGAGCTTAGCTTTAAGAATACGGTATTGAGCAGAAAAGACCCACTGCTTTTTACCCGTTTTGATGGTTTTGTCTCCGTTGTAGTTGCCCGGGTTGGTAGCACGAAGGCTTCTGGCCATTGTGCGCTGGACGGTCTTGATACGTTTAAACGGTATCTCGACTTCAGGGCAAAATTCGAGTAGTAACGCATCGGTATCACCAACGATGGCAACTGTCGACGGGCCAATGTCAAGGCCAACGGTTTCGGTGCCAATCTGGTTCTCACGCTTGATCTTGGCCGTGCCTTTAAGCACGAGTTGGGCAAACCAGCGGGGATTGCCGCGGATAGTTTTCTTGACCAGACGAACGTACTTGACATCATGGCTAAGTGCATGAGCCTGAACGCCAAACTTGTCTTTCTTGTCGAAGACACAGTTGAGACGAAGGCCAGTCCACTCCACATGGTCATCGCACCACCGAATACCAGATTTGTTGTTTTTACCTTCAAGGGACGACATCCAGCCATGGCGCTTGAAACGTGGTTTGCCATGCTTCCCAAACTCGTAGTCAGCGATGGCGCTATATGCTCGAGATGCTATTTTCTGGGCGGTCAGGCTGTCAATATGCTCACTGATCCAGCAGGAATTGCGGAGGATACCGACGTAGTTGTGAAGGTGGTATTCAGTATATTCTGCCTGGGTTCTGGCTGTCTTAAACATCTTGGTGCGAAGCTTGCTTTTCTTCTTCGTGATCGCCACGAGCCATTTTTCTGATCGCCGCATGGCAGTAAGACGCTTCATCGCTTCACCAAGGCAGGCATTGTACAGATAACGGCCAGCTTCGAGCCGGGCATCGAGCATTCGATTGTCCTTTGGAGTCGCTACGAGTTGAAACTCGTGGATAAAAGATGGGGTTTTAGGTTTATTCGGCATTGGTCGTTTAAATATACCACATAGATGTACATTTGTCTACTAATTGCTGAAAAACAAAGTTCCCGCATTCATCCCCATGGTTAAAACCAGGGGCTTTCTGCGGATAGTTTGGTAACGAATGACTACTACTTTCGACGTTTCTCCGCTACCGATCACGTTCATATTCGGCAACAATTAACCACATACCTTTTGGGTCTCATTTTTTGATCCAGTACAGTAATATTTCATTATGTGATCATCCATGACAAAGCCATTGCCAATGTCGGTAACAACCGACTCGACAATAGAAAAGCCGATTTTCTCATAAGCACGAATTGCCCGTTTATTTCCCTTATTAACTGTCAAAAAAATAAAGCTCTTATCGTTTTCTATAGCATATCGTATTACTCTCTCAAGTGCATTATCAGCGATTCCTCTGCCACGGCTTTTTTCACTAATATAGATTTTTGAAAGCTTTACTGAATTGCCCTTTTCGAATACGTACGAAATATAACCAACTGCCTCCCCGTTAAAATATATGAGATCCCAGATAGTACCATGCGCGATTTCTGATTCTATTACCTTGTTCGAATACATCATTTCAAGCATGTATTCGATCTGCGCTTTTGACAACAACTGGCTATAAGCTTCCTCCCAAATTCTTCGAGCGAGAGTTTGAATCATTTTTATGTCATTTATCGTAGCTTGTCTAAAAATAATCATCGTTCATCACTAATCGACATAGCGTTTGCTTCTATTTTAAATACTTTGAATAAATTTGAATGTTCCGGGGGATACTGACCAACCATTCTGATTAATATCTATTAGTGATTCCGAGAAACGCCTCAATTATATACGAGACTGACAATGGTGATCAACATGTTTGTCGTTTATTTCGGCATAATTAATAAGCGTCCAGCGGAGAGAATAAAAACATCGGCGGCTGCCAAAAAATGGGATTTCTATAAGCAGATCATGACTAAAACAGGTTTGCATGTAACAAAGGAAAAACAGACAACTAGGTTCGGGAAGTCTGACAATCCAGTAAACTACCTCGCCCTTTCCGGAAGGGGAATTCCCGGCGAGAAGTTAAATTTCCCTTAATCTGCAGTCAGCTCCTCTTTAGTACTTCTCGAGCCGCCACAACTCCGGATATGGAAGCCTGGATCAACCCCCGCGTTATGCCCGCGCCGTCGCCGACTGCGAAAAGATTTTTTACTTCCGTTTCCAGGTTGGGTGTAACGTGCAATTTCATAGAATAGAACTTCACCTCCACTCCATAAAGAAGCGTATCCCCTGAATTTGCGCCCGGCGCTATGTTATCCAGCGCTTCGAGCATTTCCGTAATGTTATGAAGGTGACGGTAGGGCAGCACGAAACTGAGGTCCCCGGGCGTCGCGTCTTCCAGCGTCGGTCGGACCGAAGCTTCGACAATTCTCTCAGGCGTGGACCGTCGACCCATCTTGAGATCACCGAGCCGCTGGACGATCACCCCTCCGCCAATGAGGTTGGCGAGGCCGGCAATGTACTTTCCGTAGGAGATGGGATCGTCAAACGGTTCGGTAAAATCCGTGCTCACGAGTAAGGCAAAGTTCGTGTTCTCCGTTTTCCGGTTTTTGTAGCTATGGCCGTTCACGCTGTAAATACCCTCACTGAACTCCTTTACCACCTCGCCATAGGGATTCATACAGAAAGTGCGCACGCGATCGCGGAACCGTTTCGAATAGTAGATAAACTTCCCCTCATAGGCTATATCGGTGATATCTTTCATGATCGGGGCTGGAAGTTCGACCCTTACGCCTATGTCTACGGGATTCTTCTGGACCGAGAGGCCAAGCCGTTTCGCTTCGCCTGAAAGCCAAGAGGATCCTTCCCTGCCCGCGGCAACAATGATGTGCTTTGCCTCGATCGTTGTAGTGCCATTGATCGTCACGCCGGCTGCTGCCCCGTCGATCACCCCCATCTGCTGCACCGGAGTATCGAAGAGAAAATCAACTTTATTGTTTAGCTCATTTTTGAGTCGCCTCAAAACCTCTTGGCACATGTCCGTTCCGATGTGCCGGATTCTAGCAGGTATGAGCTCAAGATTATAACCTGCCGCTTTTTTCTTGAGACGTGACAGTGCTTCTTTGTTGTCACCGTGCACATCGCCGTCCGCACCGAAGTTTCGATAAATGGAATCGACATAATCTATTGCAGATGCGAGACCGCTCGGGGAAAGATAGTCCTTGAGCCATCCACCGAAATCGGAGGTGAGCGTCAGTTTGCCATCGCTGTAAGCTCCTGCTCCGCCCCAGCCGCAGAGAATGCCGCAAAACCCGCATTGAACACAGGGAACCGAGGATTCGATCATGGGGCAGGCCCGATGCTCAAGATCGCCTCCTTTTTCGATCATGAGAATTTTCAGATTTTTGTTTTTTACCAGTTCGAGCGCAGCAAAAATGCCCGCAGGCCCGGTGCCGATAATGATTGTGTCGTATGAGGAGGATGGCATGATTAATCACATGTGATAGTGCTTATTCGTTTACGTGATCATGTTATGGAGATATTGTAGCAGATTTTGCTTAAGTTTTACCTCTACCTGACAATAAGAGACGAAATGCTGTATTCTGTGCTCAGTTCAGACATCTCTATTTCCGACAGCGCACACCCATTCCCACATGGACAAAAGCTCTTACATAGTAAACAACCTTGCTGGTATATGTAAGCCCTGATCATGCATCATATATTTGAGCGGCGCAATACTGTTCATGCTCTTTGCCGGTCTAGATTATGTGACCAACCGTGGAAAATTTTAGAACATTTTTCATCTGGCGGATTTCAATTTCCGGCAGCCTGCCAGTCATCTATGTCACAGCGATCAGAAATAAACATCGGGGTATTCGCTTCCACAAAAAATCTTGTTTATCTAGGGATTTTAGGTGCTTCCATGGTGATAGAAAGCATGGTCATGCAGACAGGGCTCCCTATTTCATGGGAATGGGCCTTATCGGCATCTGGGTCATCATTTTTTACCCGCAAAGTTCACATTCTCCTTACTCAACGCAGTAACGGTCTATAGCATCTATCTGGTTACAATTCTCGTCTCAGAGCGGATTACGGACGCGCAAACAAGAACACTATTGTTGTCGGGAGATGGCAGGATGGCTAAGACCAAGATACCATAGCTGAAGACGATAAAGACACGCGGGAACTTTATCGAAAAGGTCTCGCCTAGGACCTCTTTGAGATGCGCTTCGTCATGAACGGCAAAGAGGCCCTTGACCTATATCAGGAGTGGCGGCCGGACATTATTATTCTCTATATTGTGATGCCGGTCATGACAGGCTATTCCTTGCTCAAGGAAATCCGGGAAACGATGAAGGACTGTACCACAAAAATCGTCATGGCAACGTCCCTGTAAACAGAACACGATATCATCGATTGCTCGAAGCTCGACATCCATGGATACATCATCAAGCCCTTTCAGTACAAGGAAGACGGCAGCATCATTCTCAACTACATCGAGCACGCCGGCCCGCAGGAGGCGTAATTGAAGCCATCTTCTCATTGCGAGCGACTCATTCAACTCGAATTTTGTCAGTGGCTTGCAATGCGATCGATCACCAGCGCTTTCAGCATTCTTAGTATAATTCAAGCGCTCTAAATTCCAATAATCAGCCCCACCTGCTCTTTCTTGGGCAACATCATTTTCGGAATGACAGAGCAAAACCACGCGGCCTTCCCCATCACGGGTGAGGTCCGCCCTTTGGTCCCGCAGTTGCACTAAATAGGGGAACCACAGGTCAACAATTGCGCGAGCTGCCTCATTTGCGGGTACGCAGGAAATTGACCAGACTCCACCGCTCATCCGGCAGGAGTTTGTCCTTGAAAACGGGCATGCGGCCGAAGCCGAAGGTGATGGCCTTAAATATCGTGGAATCGCTTAAGCCCTTCACCATGTCATGATCGAGGCCTGGCGGCGGTGGTACTAGTTTTTTCCCGACCGGTCCTCGTTCTGCTGAAGTCTGGCCGTGGCATATGACACAGTTGATTTCGAAGAGTGCCTTCCCCTGAGACAGGGATGCCGCTGTCGGAACGATGGGATTTCGAAGTTCTGATTCTTGCGAAACGATCTCCTTACCGGAAATGGGCACGGCGCCTGCAGGAGGGCTTAGGACTGGCGCTTCATATGGTTTGTAGGTTTGCTGGTTATCCAGCCAGATTGCAGCCATCAGCACTGGTGCGGCCACGAGAACAGCCAATATGGAAAAAGGTTTTTTCATAGCGTCTCCTCTGAAGTTGTGCGGAGGGCGCCTGCTTCCTTCATGATGGACTCAGCCCGGCTTCGATCTCCCGGGCGGGCGACGAGCACGCTGATGCCGATGTAACCCTCACCAATGGCCGGGTCATAGGGCCGCTCTTTTCGGGGCGGGAGCTTCATTTCCAGGAACATGCCCACGATGGCCCCCAAAATGGCGAAGAGCATGGTGAGTTCATAGGTGATAATGCCGGTCGGGTAATAGGCAATGATCGGCTTGTCGCCGGTCTGCACGGGATACATATAGGCAGTGCCGGCAGCCAAAAGAAAACCTGCACAGGCACCGAAAATTCCGCCGGCTACGGACATCCAACGGAACCACGTGCGCTGGACGGTCTTCACGATCACCCCGTCGGGATAGGGCGCGGAAGTCAGCGACGTGATCTCCCGTTCGGTAAACCCCGCCCTGATCAGGCTATCCACGGCCTTATTGGCTGTCTCAACATCTTTGAATGTCCCGAGAGTTTCCATTCTTATACTCCAGTGCGAATCGACTTGATCCATACAATTCTTCGATTTTCACTTTGAACTTTGTACTTTGAACTTGATTTTCTACTCCTCTTCCGAGATCGAATGCACTTTTGCCCGGCCGAGGCTGACGTCAGTATGGCGTACCCCAAGTTCCCGCACATCGGTCACAGCCACCATCGGGAAGAACTTCGCAAATAACACATACATGAGCGTGAACCCGGCAAAGGCTGCCGCGGTCACGGAAAGTTCCACCCAGGAGGGAGAGTAGGTGCCCCACACGAACGGCATGTTTTTGTGCGACAGGGCTGGAACGATGATAAGGAAGCGTTCGATGAACATGCCTACGTTGACCAAGAGGGTTATCACGAGCATCGCCTTGATGGAACGCCTGATCTTCTTGAAGCAGAGGGCCGTAACCGGAAGCACCGAGTTGCCGATGAGCATGAGGATAAGAAACGGCGTGTACTTGCCTGACATGAAACTGAATACCTCCCAATCGATAGGCTCGTGGGCGTACCAAGTGGTCTGGACCTCGACGAAATAAGCATAGGACCAGAGCAGGCAGATGACGAGGAGGAGCTTTCCCATGTTGTCGAAGTGCTCCGGGGTGAGATAGTCCTCAAGGTGGAAGACCCTCCGGATGATGATCATGAGTGTGATAACCGCAGCTACGCCCGATGTGATCGCTCCGATCACGAAATAGGGAGGGAAGATCGTGCTGTGCCAGCCCGGGACGACCGTGACGGCGAAATCCCAGGCCACGATCGAATGCACCGAGACTGCAACCGGGATGATGAGGGCCGCCATGAGCGTAGAGGCCTGGCGGAACACCACCCACTCGCGGGCCGTTCCCCTCCACCCCATGGCGAGAACGGCATAAATTTTTTTCTTCCAGCCTGCCGAGCGGTCGCGCACCACAGCAAGATCGGGAAGCATGCCTAGATAGAGAAAGAGACTGCTCCCAATGATGTAAGTCGTAATCGCTGTCGCATCCCACAGCAACGGTGACCGGAAGTTGGGCCAGAGCCCCCGTTGATTGGGATAAGGCACAAAATAGTAGACAACCCAGTTGCGACCCAGATGAATGACGGGGAAGAGGCCAGCAACAGTGATGCTGAAAACGGTCATCGCCTCGGCGGCACGAAGGATGGGTCTTCTCCAGTTGGCCTTGGAGAGACGTAGAATTGCCGAGACCATGGTCCCTGAATGAGACAGGCCGACCCAGAACACGAAATTGACAATGTAAAGCCCCCACATCACCGGTCGGTCCAGGCCTGTTACGCTAAGGTCGGTCATCACCTGGTAGGTGAAGGCCGCGAGCCCCCAGGCCACAATCGCACCGAGGAAGGCGGCGAGGCCGTACCAGCGCCATG
Source organism: Nitrospirota bacterium (assembly GCA_963845065.1). Taxonomy (GTDB): domain Bacteria; phylum Nitrospirota; class UBA9217; order UBA9217; family UBA9217; genus JAJYKN01. The sequence goes on along the minus strand of CAWJQQ010000008.1, from coordinate 272,141 downwards.
TCGGAGGCCGCAAGGACGAAAGCATCTCGTCGTTCAGCTGGCTCGGGCTCTTTTCAGCAATCGCATGCTCAGACATGCTCGCGTCCTCCTCCCTTGAGATAGTTGATCGACGGATGCGTACCCAGATGCTCCAGGAGCCGGAAACTGCGAGGACTGCGCGACAGCCGGGAAACACGGCTCTGCGGATCAGATATATTACCGAAAACTAGAGCCTCGGGTGGGCATGTCTGGACGCAGGCCGGCTGTACTTCACCGTCCCTGATTAATCGCCCTTCCGTCTCTGCTTCTTCCTTGGAGCGTCTAATACGCTGGATGCAGAAAGAGCACTTTTCCATCACCCCGCGGGGACGTACGGTGATGTCCGGGGATAGCTGGTTTTCAAGGGGGGACGGCCATGCATGTTCATGGTCGTGGAAATTAAAGACGCGGACGGCATAGGGGCAGTTGTTACCACAGTAACGAGTACCGACACAACGATTGTATACCTGGCCATTCAATCCATCAGGATTGTGGTAGCTGGCATAAACTGGACAAACCGGCTCGCAGGGTGCGTCATGGCAATGCTGGCAGAGCACGGGCAAAAAGCGCACCCGCACCTGTGGGTACTCGCCCACCCAGAACCGCTCGATGCGCAGCCAGTGCATGTTGCGGCCCTCGGCTATCTCCTTCTTCTCGCAGATAGCAACATTGTTTTCCGCCTGGCACGCAACCACACAGGCTCCGCAGCCAGTGCAGCGGTCAAGGTCGACCACCATTCCCCACTTATAGGGGCTCGTCATTTTTTCCATTGTATGAAATCCTTCCAATGTTATGCTGCTTCTTATATCTCTATCAAGTCGCTCCGATAGCTCCCTTGCGGATTACCTGTTGTTACCAGTTCACCTTTCTCCGAAATTCGGTTCACGCGCACGCGTGTGGCATTCCACACGGGTTGGGGCGCGGATCCTTCAATCGTCGTCACAAGCAGCGCAAGAGGGTTCGCGCCGCGCCCCCTTGCATACCGACCCATCTCGCGGTGCCCTTGACCGAGCGGCATGGCGACGATATCGGGGCGAATGCCAGGGTATATCACCACCGGCACGCGCAGGGATGACTGGGGAGAAGTCACCTCAACCAGATCGCCGAAGTTGATGCCGAGCTCGGCAGCGGTCTTTGGGTTCATTTCAACCCAGCTGCCCCATACCACGGTAGTCATAGGGTCAGGAAACTGTTGCAGCCATGGAAGCGGAGCACCCCGGCCATCAAAAAAAGCCATGGATGGATATACCCACAGATGAAACGGAAATTCCTTTTCATTCCCTGCAAACCGGGGTTTCGGAGGTTTAGGAATTTTCACGCCTCCTGACCACGTATAACCTTTTACTTGTCCTGGGTTCGTTTTGAAGATTCCTCCCTTACGAAGAAGATCTACCCATGTTGTTTCGAAGTCTTTGCTGCCGGAAATGCCAACACGCTTTCTCGCGTCAGCCTTTAGCATTTCCAAATAAGATGGGTACGGAAATACCCCCTTCATCTCCCCTCCAAGTTCACTCGCAGCTGTCATCAGCACCTCGGGGAACTGGCGCGTATCAAAGACGGGCGTAACAACAGGTTGCATGAGTCCGACAACACCTTCCCGCGTGCCGGCCAGCGGAATCACGTCCCCCCAGCTCTCCAGAGCAGCATGGTCCGGCAATACCAGATCAGCCATCAGGGCCGTGTCGTCGAGAAGAGAGGAGAAACTGACAAGGAACGGGACCTTGGCCAGCGCCTCCTGGAAGCCCGTGGCTGGCGGAATGGTATGGACCGGGTCACCGTAGATCATAGCCATTCGAATCTGGTTTCCGTGCATTTGCGCAATAAAAGAGATGAGTTCTTCGAAGGAGTTTGTTGGGCCATCAGGTGACCCCATGTCCGGATAAATCCCACCGGGTCTGTTCAGGCTCCCCACCAGCACGTTGAGCAGTTGGACTGCGCGGATTGATTCGTGTCCGTTGCTCTGGAAGGCGACAGCCTCCCCTGCTATAGCCAGTGCTGGTCGCGTTGCAGCGAATTCTCGAGCCACTTCAGCTATAGCTGCCTGCGAAAGACCTGTCTGCTCCGACACGCGGGGAAGATCGTACGCCGCGAGTTCCTTCAGCAGCTCCTCCGCATAAAGCCCGTTCGACGCAAGAGCATCTCTTTCGTAAAGGGACTCCACCAGAATCAGTCGGGCCATGCCGAGTGCCAATACTCCTTCGCTTCCGGGACTAGCAGGCATCCACCGGTCAGCTGACGCGGCCGTCAGTGACAACCGGCCGCCTACATAAGTAAAATGACCGCGGACCGTGTCCCGCGCCTGGCGCATCTTGCCGAAGGCATAGCCGTACTGCACGGGAGACAAGTGGCTTTCTATAATATCGGCGCCGAAACTGAGCAGATAGCGGGTCTCAGCCACGTCGTAAAAAGGAAGGTTAGCCTGCCCGAAGCTTTGACGGGCGGCCGCACGCAGCCAGTCGGGACCGAGCAACTCGTAAGAGAGATGACGAGGTGAACCGAAGGATCGCATGAAACGCGTTGTCAGCTCAGCGAGAGTGCCGCGAAGCTCCGGTGTCAGCAATGCCAGGCGGCCGGTAGCCTTTTCCTGTTTCAAGGTCTTGAGATTACTGGTCAAGAGGTCAATGCCTTCTTCCCAGGAAATCTTCGTAAATTCTCCGGAGCCGCGGGCCCCTGTCCGCTTGAGCGGCTGCGTTATTCTATCGGGATGATATAACTCCTGCAAAATGGCCTGCCCCCGAGCGCACAGTTTGCCCATGTTGACGGGATGTAGGGGGTTGCCTTCGATTTTTTTTGCCCGCCCCTCGGACACTCGTACCAGGATACCGCAGCCAGCTGGACAGAATCGGCAACTGCTGGCATAATAAATGGCTTCACCTGGAGTCACACCCTCGTCTGGCGGAATAAGGTAGGGTATCAGTTTCTCGTTTGCGGATGTGCACCCTGCCAAAAAAGCGCTGGCTGCAGTTATGCCGCTTAGCTGCAAAAAGGTTCTTCTATCCATTCGGGTTCCCTCATTTATGACAAGTCCAGCAATCGATGCTTGCCTTATGCCCGCGATGGCAGTTTAGGCACCAGCCCATTTTAATTTTGACGCTCCGGGTAATCCGCTCCATGGCGGCAACGTTTCCGTGACAGGCACCGCAGTCGAGCCCGGCGCGTATATGCATCATGTGCGGGAAATATACGAAATCCGGTACGCCGTAGACCCTGACCCAGGGGATCGGCTGTTTATTTTCCCAATAGTTCATCAGTTTCTTGATTTCCGGAGAGTTCTGAGCAATGAATAGGTGACAGGCGCGACAGTCCGCAACTGCCGGAATTCCGGCGACCGTGGACTTTGGAGCATAGCGATGACAGAAAAGGCAAGGAATAGCGTTGTCGCCGGCATGCTTCTTATGACTAAATGCGATCGGCTGGATCGGAGAACGGTCCCGAAGATCGAGCGGTAAAATATACATGAATGCAAGAACGGAAAGGACAATGACAATAACAACGAGCAGTCCGCTGATAAGCCATGTTATTTTCATGCCGTTTGCCAGGGAGAAAACGATGCTTGCACGCAGCATTAAATGCTGCGGTGTTACCCCCCTATCCTCCTTATCGCAGACATCTTGCCGGACACAGCTTTTTTAAGTTTACCCTCATTGCATTGATAGTCAAGTCACAGTATTGGATAGTGTTGTCCCAAAGTAGAACTGTCCTATCACACCAAAATAGAAATGTCCGCTTCTTTTACATTAAAAGCGCCTCTAGCCGTACTCAAACTGAACTTTTTAAGGATCTCATGGCAATCAAGCTCTGTTAGCACTACTTTTATGTCGTTTACGATACGTAGAGCATTTGCAGGTGCATTAATGCAGGCTCCCCTGACATTTGAACAACTGTCTTAATATCTTAAAATAGGACACTTCTATTTTGGGATTACAGTCACAGTATTGGATAGTCCAATGTTCAATATTCCTCATACGGCGCTCATTCCAGACTCTGCACGTAATTCGTCAGCTCGCTTAATTCGTTCTCAGGCAGCATCACTTTTAACACGAGCAATCTGGACGAAACAACCTGAGAGCCTTTGCCATATGAGCCAGTCGCGGTCCCGTTCGTTCCCCACTTGCATGCCATAAAATTTCGTTTTATAACACACTAACCGCTCATGAACGCCTCCTTTATCAGGAACTCCAGTGCTGTGCATGAGCTTCGTTAAGTAGTTAAAACAAACGATAAAATTGGATAAAGACAGGAAATCAAATAAAAACAACTTGAGAGTAGTAAGAATTCCATCGAATTAGCGATTCCTGCTAACGGTAAAAAATTATAACAACGAATCCATGGTTGAGTGATTATTTGAGGATGAATTAATTCTATCTGAAATAACGGGATAGTCAAGGTCAAATCAAAAGAAGTTCACGGTCACCGCTCAAGTATCTGCGCGAAAGCAGGAGCAGTTTAAGGTAATAGTTATCAAGAGAAGGGACGAAATCGTGGGTAAAGACCCGAATAGTTTCCCGCCGGCCATCCCGCTTGTGTAAGAGAACCTCAGTCTGCGGTACCGAGCACGAAAAAAGCGATATCCCCTGATCCACTCCCATTTCGATGACGCCGTCCAGCTCATCGGGCTGGAGAGTAAGTTCCTCGGGATGGATGTTTCTAGGGAAGAAAAAAACATCCTGGAATTCGTATTCCCTGATTTCGGGCGTGAAACAGAATACAAAGACCCTCCGTCCAATAGGAATCAGGTCATCGAACCGTGCGTCGATCCCCAGCTCTTCTTTGATTTCGCGCGGGCCCGCGGTTGCCGCGTTTTCGCCAGCAGCATAGTGCCCGCCCACGCTCACGTCAAATTTCCCCGGTGCGATTTTTTTCGTCATCGACCGCTTCTGAAACAGCGCATAACCGCGGCCGTGCAGTTCCCCGATGATAAGACAATGAAACGCCCCATGCCACACACCGGTTTGATGCGCCACGTGGCGAGCGATTACTTCCCCGGTTTTCCTAGCACTGCAGTCCAGTACGTCGAAATATTCAGTACTCATCATCTTTCAGGTCAGAGGTACATATGCTGCAAAAACGAAAAGCCACCAAGCCATCCGATGCGGCAGCAATTCACGAACTGAATGCTCTTTCGTTTCGGACGTCCTTGTGGCTCTTGCATTTTTGGTATTGTTGAATGGAATTCGTCAGCTTCCCGTTGAAAGACATGCGGCCATACAGCAATAATCGTGGGCTAGAACTTCCCGTCGACCATTTCTCGCATCTCTTTGCCAGCTTTAAAGAATGGCACTTTTTTCGGCGGCACCTGGACGGTCTCACCGGTCTTGGGATTCCTGCCCTCTTTTGCCCGACGATGCCTGATACGGAAACTGCCAAAGCCCCGGATTTCCACTTTGTCTTCACGAGACAAGGCTTCTTTTATTCCGTCGAGCACAGTATTGACGACGACTTCCACTTGTTTCCTGGTCAAACCCGGCTTTTTCTCGGCTATCTTGTCAACCAGTTCCGCCTTTGTCATGCAATCCCCTCCTCGAAGTAAAACAGAATCTATCGATACTGTAATGACACGGTGTTCCTGCTGAGTCCTTTGGTAATGACGTCACCAATCCATGCTGCAGACTCTTCTTTCAAATAATCAAGGAACGGAATCTTTTTATTTTTTTCCACGATTATCGGTTTTCCCTTGATTCCCGCCAGCGTTCCCGCAAGTTCAATGCTTTCCGTCAGGTCTCCCATCTTGTCGACGAGCTTGAGCTTAAGCGCCTGGCGTCCCGTGAATATACGGCCGTCTGCTATTGCCTTAACATCGTCAAGCGGGATGTTCCGACCATGGGCAACAACATCGATGAACTGAGAGTGGACATCATCGATAACTCCTTGCAAAAGCTTCTTTTCCTGATCGGTCATATCACGGAACGGAGATCCGACGTCCTTGAATTGTCCCGCTTTTACAACAACCCCTTTTACTCCGATTTTATCCAGCAGCTTCTCAACATTGGCAAACTCCATGAGGACGCCGATGCTTCCGGTGAGCGTGCCAGGATTGGCGACGATCTTATCAGCTGCCGCTGCAATGTAATAGCCACCTGATGCAGCCACCGATCCCATGGACACGACGACTTTCTTTCCTTCTTTTCGAGCGTTCTTAACTGCGTTATAGATTTCTTGGGCAACGACCACACCACCGCCAGGGCTGTCTATCCGAAGAACAATGGCCTTGATGGAGCCGTCCTCGGTGTAATCATGTAGTTCTTTTACAATGTCATCTGAGGAGGTAAGCAATCCCTCTATTTTTACAAGTGCTACTCTGTTTGGACTGACGACCGACAAGGAAACTAATCGTCCCTTGCTCCCGGTGAAAAACGATGCGACAGCAAGGATAAGAACGAATAATACCCCAAGCGCCAACGCGGTCCCCAGCACCGTCAGAACCGGATTCCGTTTCATACCCAATCAGCTCCGTTCCTTCAACAGTGCGCCAATCGTAGTATCGGGCTTTTGCTGCTGATTCATGTATTCCTTCAGGGTCGAACGGTCTCTGCCTTTAACATGGGCCTTGATTGACAGCGCAATCTTGCGATCGTTTCGGTCTACTTTGATGACTCGTGCGGTCACTTCAGAACCTTCTTTGATTTCATCAGCATCTTTAGGAATTTCCGACGTGGGAATAAGACCTTCGATCCCCTGTTCCAGTTCTACGAACAGCCCGAAATCGGTCTTCTTCGTCACCTTGACCGCTTCATCCTGCCCTACCTTATAACGCTCGGGGATGGCTTTGTCCCAGGGGTCCGGTGTCAGCTGTTTAAGACCAAGCGAGATACGCTCCTTTGCAGGGTCGATGGAAAGCACGACAACATTAGTCGTCTGTCCCTTCTTGAGCACCTCGGAAGGATGCTTGATATGTTTTGTCCAGGATAAGTCGGAAATGTGGATAAGACCGTCTATCCCTTCCTCAAGGCCTATAAAAGCACCGAAGTCTGTAATCGTCTTGACCTTGCCTTCTACCTGAGAACCGACAGGATAGCGATCGCTGATAGTCTGCCATGGATTCGGCTCAATCTGCTTCATGCCGAGCGAGATGCGTTTTGCATTCGGATCAACTGCCAATACCTGCGCTTCAATCATATCACCGAGCGATACGACCTTGGATGGGTGCTTGACCTTCTGGACCCAGGACATTTCGGATACGTGCACGAGCCCTTCGACACCATGCTCCAGTTCGACAAAAGCGCCATAATCGGTCAGGCTCACCACTTTGCCACGTACCCTTGCGCCCATGGGATATTTCTCAGCCACTGACAGCCAAGGGTCCTGCGTCTTCTGTTTCAAGCCGAGAGATACCTTCTGCTTCTCCCGATCGTACTTGAGAATAAAGACCTCCACGCGGTCGCCGACTTTAAACGCTTCTGAGGGATGGCCTATCCTGCCCCAGGAAATGTCGGTGATGTGCATCAGGCCGTCAATGCCTCCGAGATCGACAAACGCACCATAGTCGGTAATGTTCTTGATGACCCCGCTTACGATTTGTCCCTCAGAGAGTGTGGAGAGCGTTGCTTCCTTCTTAAGGTTCTGCGCCTGCTCCAGGAGGGCCCTTCTAGAAAGCACGATGTTGCCGCGACCCGAGTTCATCTTGATGATTTTGAGGTCCATGCTCTGACCGACCATCCTTCCGATATTCTGGGTTGGCTTGACATCGACCTGGGACCCGGGCAGGAAAGCAACCACTCCTCCGATGTCAACGCTCAAGCCGCCCTTGATTGTCGAGAGCACCTTCCCCTTAACCGGCGTCCCACTCTGATAGGCGCGGTTTAAATCGTCCCAGACTTGAAGCTTCTTTGCTTTATCCCGAGAGAGCAGAATGTTCCCATTAGTGTCTTCCGCGGCTTCGAGCAGCACCTCGATTTCATCTCCCGGTTTAAGAATTTTCAGCTCATCTTCTGTAAATTGTTCCACGGGAATAATGCCATCCGACTTGTACCCGAGGTCCACCATCACGGCACCCGACCGGATCTGCAGCACCCGCGCTCGAACCAGCGTACCAGCCTTAAAACGCTTTAATGACTGGTTGTACAGTTTCTCGAACTCCGTTTCCTGCCCGGCTGCGGCGGCGTTCTCTTCGTGCTCCATGTCTTTTCGCGTATCTCCCATGAAACGTCCTTACCTCCTGAAAGTGAACTCTTCCATAATCAACAAATTCTTGAGACGGTATGTAAATTTTTTTTCCTCATACTGCCTTGATGCTCCACACCGTACTTGCGTTACTGACTGATGAGCTTCAATTTATCGATGACGCCTTCCACAAGCCAGTCAGGCGTCGAAGCACCAGCCGTGACTCCTATTCTACTAACGCCTTTAAACCACTCAACGCTTATCTCGTCAGCAACCTCAATATGATAAGTGGGTTTACCCTCCTGCCGACACAAGTCTGCCAACCTGCTAGTATTGGCGCTGTTGCGACCACCTACGACCAGCATAAGGTCAACCTGCCTCGCAAGCACGCGGGCAGCTTCCTGACGTTCCTTGGTTGAGCTGCAGATAGTGTTGAAGACCTTCAATTCTTTGGAAATACGCAATAATGTTAGCACAATTTCTGAAAAATTACCATATGATTGCGTAGTTTGCGCAACGACCCCAATCCGCCCCTGGAGCTTCACACCATCCACGTCTTCTGCTGACTCTACGACAACGGCGCTTTTACCGGCATATCCGAGAATGCTCTGAACCTCAGGGTGCTTCTTCTCCCCTACCACAACAACCTGGTATCCTTCCTTATAGAGCGCCTCTGCGTAACGCTGCGCCTTGCCCACAAAAGGACAGGTAAGGTCTATGATAGTGAGCCCCATATTGCGGGCCTGCGAAAGCACGCGCGGCGGAACCCCGTGCGAACGGATAATGAGCGTATCACCGCGGCTCAGGACGCTGAAGTCTTCGACGGTCTGCACGCCTGCCTGGCGTAGACGATCAACTTCCTGCGGATTGTGAATCAACGGACCCAGGCAATATACCCGTGTTTTACGGACTGCTTCGGATGCGGTATTAATCGCCCTTTTGACGCCGAAACATAACCCTGCTTTTTCTGCAAGAAATATTTCCATGGTTTGTTACCGCACCTTCTTCACTGTTGACAGCATCGCGTTCAGAACATCGTCGATGCTCATGCGCGTCGAGTCGAGCAGCAAGGCATCATCGGCCTTCCTGAGCGGAGCCAGAGAGCGGCCACTGTCCTGTTTATCGCGGTCCTGGATCTCTTTCGTGATTCGCGCCAGATCAACATCCATCCCTTTCGCCTTCAGCTCAAGATAACGGCGACGGCCGCGTTCCTCGGAGCTTGCATCCAAGAAAAATTTCACCTCAGCGTCGGGAAATACGACCGTACCTATATCCCTGCCGTCCATCACCACGCCGCCGTTTTTACCGAGCTCTCTCTGAAGGGCAAGAAGCCGTGCACGAACTGCCGGCGACTTCGACACAGAGGATGCCATCATGCCCATTTCTGGGGTTCGTATTTTGTCGCTCACGTCTCTGCCGTCAACGTAAACCCTGGAATTGTTGTTGTCGTTCTTGATCAAGACCTCAGTCCGCAGGCAGAGTTCTGTAAGTCTCGGTTCATCGGCTGGATCGATGCATTCTTGCTTAGCCTTCCAGCCGATTGCCCGGTACATAGCGCCGGTATCTATATATATATACCCCAATTGTTGAGCCAGGAGCCTGGCAACGGTACTTTTGCCCGCACCGGATGGCCCGTCAAGGGCGATAACAAGTCCTTTTTTCACCATAACTCAACCTGACAAGATTGAACCAAAATGCACCAGGCGCAAAGGAGGTAAGTTTTTTATGCTTAAAACCGATAAGCCTGAATGTTCATTTATGTTCTTTGTGTCTTCGTGGTAAAATTTTTGACGGGTATTTTATCCTTCCGCCAATAACTATGAAGACGAATACGCTGTCTGCTTCAATATTCGCTCGAAGCCCGGAAACGACGTATCGATCCAACCGGTGTTGCGCACCACCGTATCTCCATGCGCCGCGAGACCGGCAATAGCCATTGACATGGCGATACGGTGGTCCCCATGGCTCTCGCACACGGCACTTTCAAGCACGTCCCTACCTGTGATCTCCATGCCGTCGGGAAGTTCCGTTACTACGACTCCCATCCTGCGGAGTTCTCCGGCCATAGATGAGATCCGGTCTGATTCCTTAACCCGAAGTTCGGCAGCATCTCTAATAACAGTCTTTCCCGCGGCATAGGACGCGGCCACGGACAAAACGGGGATTTCATCGATTGCACGGGGGATCACAGCACCCTCGATCTTGGCTGCGTTGAGCCTGCAGTGTCGTACGCGGATATCAGCAACCGGCTCGCCAGCCTGTTCGCGTCTGTTGTAGAGTGTAATGTCCCCGCCCATTTGCAGAAGAATATCGACAATGCCGGTGCGCGTAGGGTTCACACCGACGTTTTGTATTGTCACGTCAGAGCCCGGGACAATCGATGCGGCAACGATGAAGAACGCAGCCGAAGAAATGTCTGCCGGAATGTCAAGCGGCCCCTTCGCGTGCAGGCGCTGACGACCGAGCACCGTTACGGTTGTCCCTTCTTCTTTGACGTCCAGCCCAAAAAATCTGAACATTCGCTCGGTATGGTCCCGCGATTTCGACGGTTCCTGTACCGACGTTGTACCATTCGCATACAGTCCTGCAAGGAGAAGCGCCGATTTAACCTGGGCGCTCGCAACGGGGTTTACATAGTCGATAGGCTTGATTGCATTGCCACCGCCCCTGATGGAAAGAGGAGCAAGCTTGCCTCCGCAACGGCCGTCAATGAACACTCCCATCTGCCTGAGCGGCTCGACGATTCTGGCCATTGGCCTGTTTCTCAGGTACCGGTCTCCGGAGAGAACGGAATAAAATTTCTGGCCTGCCAGCAGACCGGCAAGAAGACGCATGCCGGTGCCCGAGTTCCCGAGGTCGAGCACGTCAACAGGTTCGGAGAGACCGTCCAGTCCCTTGCCATGCACAACGAGATGTTCTGTCCCCAGGCCTGCCACTTCGATTCCCAGCGCTTGAACTGCTTTTGCGGTATTCTGTGTGTCTTCGCCGGTGAGGAATCCGGTGATAATCGTATCGCCTTCGGCTATTGCGGAAAATAAAACTGCCCGGTGAGAAAGTGATTTGTCTCCCGGCAACATAATCGAACCGCGAAGACCGTGCGAAGGTTTTATCACAAGATCCGACATTGGTTAGCCCAAACCTCGTCTCGCATCGCTCGCGATTTTGAGATGTTTTTCGAGCCGCTTGGCATCATTCGCTACCAGGTCCCGCTTTATCGTGTTCAGCGAGAAAAGGAAGCGGTCCAGCATCTGAACGATATTGTCCCGGTTCATGAGGCAGATATCACGCCAGATCTCTGGTGAACTCGCGGCTATACGCGTAAAGTCCTTGAACCCTGCACCTGAAAAATTTAGGTAATTTTCGGACTCCGTGTTCAATTCAGCCACTGCACACATCATGGCAAAAGCTGCGACGTGAGGCATGTGACTCACAGCTGCGAATATCTCATCGTGCAGATCCGGGTCCATGATAATTACATTCGCACCAGCTATTGTCCAGACCTCCCGGAGCGTATTGATAGCAGCAATTTCGGTTCTCTTCGTTGGTGTCAGAATGCAATTAGCGCCCAGGAACAGCTTCTCAGTTGCTTCAGATACACCAAATTTTTCTTTGCCTGCTATAGGGTGGCCTGGCACGAAGTGAATTCCCGCGGGAAGGATTTCCTCGATCCTTCGCACTAATTTACCCTTGACGCTCCCCACGTCAGTAAGGATTGCGCCTTTTTTCAGATGTGGCCCGACCTCGCGCACGACCCGCTCGAAAGTCCCGACCGGAGATGCAAGCACCACGAGGTCGGCCCCTTCGACGGCATGTTTGGCTCCTAGCCCCATTTGGTCGATAACACCAAGCCGGAGCGCCAGTTCGAGCGTCCCGCTGCTTCTACCCAAACCTGTTATCGAACCGGCCAGCCCGGAAGTCCTGAGGACCTTGGCAAAAGAACCGCCGATAAGCCCTACGCCGATGATAGTGACTTTATCAAAATGAATAGCCATGATTTTTATGTGGGAGAATAGCCAAAGGCCTTCCCAGTGCAGCTACTCTGCTTACTATCCGCGTCTACTGTATCCTGATGTTATATTTCTCTTCCAATCGCCACGGCAATCGGTTTCATTTCTTCCATCAGCTGTTTGAAGCTTTTGGGCTTAAGCGACTGCTCACCGTCACAGAGCGCTTCTTCAGGGTTCGAGTGCACCTCTATGATGAGACCGTCGGCCCCGGCTGCCACCGCAGCCTTTGCCATGGGCGCCACGAGGTCCCATTTGCCCACCGCATGGCTGGGGTCAACAATGACCGGCAAATGCGTCATCTGTTTCAAGACCGGGATGGCGGAGAGGTCGAGCGTGTTCCGTGTCGCCGTCTCGTAGGTGCGGATACCGCGCTCGCAGAGGATGACGTTATGATTGCCGCCAGACATGATATACTCGGCCGACATGAGCCATTCCTTGATCGTCGCCGAGATACCGCGCTTCAGGAGCACCGGTTTCTTGCACAAGCCCACTTCCCTGAGCAGCCGGAAGTTCTGCATGTTCCGCGCCCCGATCTGAAGTACATCGGCATATTTTACAATCATATCGATGTCACGGGGATCCATTACCTCAGTTACGATCGGAAGCCCGGTGCGCTCGCGCGCTTCAGCGAGATACCGGAGCCCCTCTTCTTCGAGACCCTGAAAGGCATACGGTGAGGTACGCGGCTTGAACGCGCCGCCGCGGATGAAATTGGCACCGGCATTCTTTACGTCTTTCGCGATCTCGATCAGCAGCGTTTTATTCTCCACGGCGCAGGGTCCAGCCATGACCGCGATACGCTTTCCGCCGATCTCTTGACTTCCTACAGTGATGATCGTTTTTTCTTTTCTGAACTCCCAGCTTGCCAGCTTGAAAGGCTTCAGTATCGGGAGAACCTTCTCGACGCCAGGGATGGCTTCGAGAGGCAGGCTCTGCAAGATTGCCTCATCGCCGATAGCGCCGATGATCGTACGTTCTGTGCCCTTGGAAACATGAGCCTGCAAACCATGGTCCTTGATCTTTTTAATAATATGGTCGACCTGCTCTTTGGTAGCATCAGGTCTTACAACGATGATCATGGCAACCCTTTCTTAATCGATTTATCAAAAAAAACGGAGGTTAATCTGAAAAAAGCTACTTCCCGTCTATCACCAAGGTGCACAGCTAGCAAATGAAAGCGCAAAACCGGGGAAAATATTTTCCCCCGTTCTACGACAACCGCTCTTAGCGTATTTGCAAAAAAATGTTTTTTCTCACGGGACCCAGTGCTTTCTTTAAAAAAAATGATTATGCCTTAACAATCTTTTCCAGTTCTGCCACGAATCGCGCATTTTCCTCGGGACGTCCGATTGTCACACGCAGCCTTTTCCCGCCCATGGGCCGGACGATCACGCCCATTTTGAGTAACCCGCTATACACGTCCCTGCCGTCAAGCCGCGTTTCAAACATGATGAAATTGGCTTCCGTGGGGGTAGACAATATGCCGAGCCGTTGAAAGGCCTGATAGAGAAATTGTTTCCCTTCGTTATTAACGGCAACGGATTTGTCCACGTGCCTCCGGTCAGAGAGAGCGGCCAGGGCGCCGATCTGGCCGAGCGTATTGGTGTTGAACGGCTGACGCACCTTGTTCAACAGTTCCGCGATCTCCACAGTCGTGATGCCGTATCCGATTCGGAGGCCTGCTAGGCCGTAAATTTTTGAGAACGTCCGGAGTGCGATAATGTTCTTTTTCCCCTTCAGGTAGTCCAGAGAATCGGGATAGTCGGCATGGGTAACATACTCGAAGTACGCTTCATCTACAGCGACAATCAAATTATCCGGGACGCGACCCATGAACCCGTCCATCTCTGCCCTGGTATTCATGGTGCCTGTCGGGTTATTCGGGTTTGCGATGAATACAATCCTCGTTTTTGATGTGATCCGCTCCGTCATAGCTTGGAGATCGTGCCTCATGTCTTTACACGGGACAATGACGTTCACTCCCGAAGCAGCCTGCGTAATCATCTTGTACACAACGAAAGAAGGGTCAGCAGATATGACTTCATCACCCGGCTGCACGAATGTGCGGACGAGCAGCTCGATCAATTCGTTCGAACCGTTGCCCAGAATGATCTGCGAAATGTCCACTCCGTATTTCTTCGCAAGTGCCTGGGAAAGGTAGAACCCACTGCCATCGGGATAGCGATTCAGACCTGCGACGGCCTTCTTTATCGCTGCCATCGCCTTGGGCGACGGTCCGAGCGGGTTCTCGTTCGATGCGAGTTTGATGCTGCCGCTCAAGCCCAACTCCCGCTCAAGCTCTTCGATCGGCTTTCCGGGGACATAGGGTGTTATGTTTTTGATATTTTCCAATACTGTAATCATGATTAAAACCTCACATACAAGTATGATCGTTGTTTTTCACAGACGTTACAGATGATGATGGGATCAATGGGCTCTATTCAGTACCGCGAATTAATCTTTTACCCTACAATGCCGAATTCGTTATTACTGACACCGCGGATACGACCCCAGCACTTTCAGGAACATGCAGTCCTGCCGCAGACGCTCGATTGCCATAGCGACTTTCTCGTCATCGATGTGGCCCTCCATGTCGAGGAAAAAAACGTAATCCCATACTTTCCTTCCCGAAGGACGAGCATCAAGCCTGTTTAAGTTGATGCCGTGGGCGGCAAAGGGCGCAAGCATATCGTAAAGAGCTCCGACGCGGTCCTTGATCGAGAACATGATCGAGGTCTTGTCGCGGCCCGTCCTGCCCGGCGACTTCGGTGCGATGACCAGGAACCTGGTAAAATTGTTTGGATTGTCCTCGATCCTGCGGGCCACCATCTGGAGGCCGTAGAGCATAGCTGCCATCTCGCTCGCAATGGCGCCCAAGGAAGAATCACCGGCTGCCATTTCCGCGGCACGCGCCGTCGAGGGCGCATCCATGATAGAGATCCCGGAAAGGTGTTTCTCAAGCCACTGACGGCACTGTCCCGGGACTTGGGGATGAGTGTATATTTTTTTAATATCTTCGATCCTGCCCGATTTGTTCATGAGGTTCTGCGATACTTCGAGCAGGATTTCGGCATAGATTTTGAGGTCTGAATCAATAAATGTATCGAGAGTGTAGTTCACAACGCCTTCAGTCGAATTCTCGATCGGGACAACGCCGAAATCGGCGCGCCCGCGCTCCACTTCGCCGAAGATTTCCCGTATGCTTTCCGTTGGCACATACTGGGCAGCATAGCCAAATTGTTGCATGCCTGCCTGATGTGTAAAAGTGGCGCGCGGTCCGAGATAAGCAACCTTCATAGGCCGTTCCAATGAGAGCGATGAGGATAGGATCTCGTGGTACACAGCCTTAAGCGTATCCTGTGGGAACGGTCCTTTGTTTCGCGCAGTAAGACGTTCGATGATCTCCCTCTCGCGCGACGGAGAATGGAAGTCGATCCTTTCAGTCTTTTTGACGTTCCCGACTTCGATGACGATCTTGGCGCGATCATTCAGAAGGTCAACCAGTTTGTCATCTATCTCGTCGATCTTCTTGCGAAGTTCAGGTATTTTATCATTTGACATCGCGGAAATAACCTGTCTAAAGGGGATTTGCGAATTATAGTTTATTTTTTCAGCAGTTGCAAGGACTTTTTAGGAATGTGAATATGGATTAGCCGCACTTGAGGGACTCGGGATAAACGCTCAGGTGGCATGGTGCACAGGCAAGGGTCTGCTACTCCCTGTATCGGACATGGACTTCATGTGAATGAGATGGTATTATGCGACATGTACGAAGCTTTAATTAAAGATATAAAATATAACTGCGATGTTTCCGATGCGCAATTTTGGGGATTCTATTCAGTCTGCGGTCTCTTGATGCGGTATCGCGATCTTTTTCGTTCGGAAAAAAGCCTTAAGCCCTGGGCGGATATCCGGCGCGATGAGATTGGTGTGTGGATAGGACAAAAGGAAGCACGATGGCCCGAATTGGAGCAGCAGGCGTTCAGAGAACTCACCATTGGCGACAGGACATGCCATCCATTTGATGTCGAGGAGATTAACCAGGTCTTGAACAAAGAGGGACTCATCTATGGTGCAGGCTACGGCATGTATATGAAGCCCACCTTCTTCCTTGCGGAATTGCGGTCTATCCGCCACGTTTTCGGTCTGACGGTTTACACGTCGGGAACGGAAAGAGTGCGCGATCTATTCACGGCCCCAGCCATGCTCCAGGAGAAAACCGTGTTTCTGCGGCTTGAGCCGCTCATGATGCTCCTGCTATACAAACACTCGGAGCTGAATGTCAGGAGTGTGGCAGCTCTTGAGAATGCTTTTGCGCATTACGGTTTTCAGCACCGGCAGATTATCGACGTTACATTTTACCAGAGGCTAGAAGAAATGACCGAGCGCTATGCCGAAGTGCTGCTCTTCCATGAAATCGCCGAAGCATCGGAAGAGCTCGTGGAATGGAAGGACATACTCACCTTGGCCGGAGACCGGCAAGTGGAGCACTATCTGCGCGCAGTTAAAGACCTCATAGCCGATACATCTGACCAGGGCCCTTTCAAAAAGATCATCGAGAGCCGAGACCGTGGCGCTCTTGGGTTGTCGGTTGCGCTCATGGACGGATACCGAAAAGCACTCTACCCCGAGATAAAAGAAGCCTATGCCGACTTTTCCCTTCACCAGGATTGGACCACACTGGAAAAGGCGCGGCAGGATGGATACAAGCGATTTGTGAGGGAGAGAAGTGAAATCATGAACATCTACTGGACAAAAAAAGGTACGGAGGATTTTCTTACTGCGTTGAAAGAACTGATGCAAAAAACCTGAGCCGCTGGAGTCTGCTGACCTACCCCATGTCTAAAGACAGGGGGTTCTAACTGCAATACCGACAGGCTTTCCGGCAACAATACAGACGTTGCCGGCATCGACTATCGTTGATCCGTTTTTAACGGGCAAGCAACTCTGTCTCCGGTTCGTGGTGTTGGCTCTCATGTTGTTAATACCGAAGCTGGCCGGATGAATCCGGCCATTTGCCGCTTCAAACTGCACCCTCAACACCGCCCGTTCCAGGAGCAGGTTTGCACCCGGCCAAGCTGCTGCGGCTTGACGCGTGTCGAGAACATTTTCAAAAACATATTTTGCAAGATATGCGGAGTAGAGATCGCGTTGAGTGTTTACCCCGCAGTTACAGTCATGCCACCGTTGGGATAGCGGTTTTTTGGCTACTTCCCCGCAGTGGCATGTCTCTGAAAGCTTCGTGCTCCGGGTAGAAAATTCAGTTACTTTACCGCCAGCGTTTTCGGCTTTGCGGCGAAGCATCGAAATAAACATCCCCGGAGCGCGTCTTGAAATACTTTTACCATAGAGTTTCTGGAATGCTCTGTACGACAGTTTCTCGGTCTTTATGTTGGTTCCGAGCTTAAGAATTTCATTGGCTAACTTGCCATGAGCCCGTTTTCTGGTTTCAGCCAAAACTCGCTGTAGCTCGGCTAGTTCAGCCTTAAGCGCACGGTATTTAGCAGAGAATATCCACCGCTTTTTACCCTTGCCGGCACCAGTCTTAGTCGTGCCGTCTTCGTTGTAGTTGTCCGGGTTGGCAGCCCTCAGGCTTCTGGCCATCTTACGCTGAACCACGCGGATTTGTTTGTACGGAATCTCGACTTCCGGACAAAATGCTACGAGCAACGCATCGGTATCGCTAACGATAGCACCCGTGGATGGGCCAATGTCAAGGCCAACGGTTTCGGTGCCAATCTGGTTCTCACGCTTGATCCTGGCCGTGCCTTTAAGCACGAGTTGGGCGAACCAGCAGGCGTTACCGCAGATGGCTTTCTTCACCAAACGAACATATTTAACATCATGGCTAAGCGCATGTGCCTGAACGCCAAACTTGTCTTTTTTGTCGAAGACACAGGTAAGGCTAAGTCCAGACCATTCAACATGGTCATCGCACCACCGAATACCAGACTTGTTGTTTTTACCTTCAAGGGACGACATCCAGGCATGGCGCTTGAAACGTAGTTTACCATGCTTGCCGAATTCGTAGTCAGCAACGGCATTAAACGACCTGGTCGCTATCTTCTGGGCGGCCAGGCTGTCAATATGGTCTCCGATCCAACACGAATTGCGGAGGCTCCCGACATAATCATGGAGATGGTATTCGGTATATTCAGCTATGTTTCTGGCTGTCTTGAACATTTTAGTGCGTAGCTTGCTCTTTTTCTTCTTGATCGCTGAACGCCATTTTTTAGAGCTACGCATGGCGGCAAGACGTTTCATCGCTTCACCAAGACAGGCATTATATAGATAACGACCAGCTTCGAGTCGGACATTAAGCATTCGATTATCCTTTGGAGTCACTACGAGTTGGAACTCGTGTACAAAAGATGGGGTTTTAGGTTTACGTTTACGAGGCATTGGTTGCTCAAATATACCACATAGATATACATTTGTCCAGCAATTGCTGAAAAGCAAAGTTCCCGCATTCATCCCCATGGTTAAAACCAGGGGCTTTCTGCGGATAGTTTGGTAATTACTTGGTTTTCCCGCTGTCTGTATTGTCTAGTAGTGCAACGAGTTTTCCCCAATCATATGTCCGGAGGTTCATAATCTGCGAACGAACAAGCCTGACGGCCTGTGAGGGATCAACTTCTTTCTTCATATTATAGAAAGGAATTACCGCAGCAAATGCACGGTCAATATAATCCGGGAGCGGAACCAGAACATCATTACGCCTCGTATAGTAAGGATCCTCGCCTTCCACGCAGGGCTTCCCGAAAACATTGAACTGCCTGCACCCGATCGGCCGGACTTGGTGGATGGAGCACGAATTGTCTACTAGAAAGGGGCAGGCCGAACCTGCAGCATGCCCATCGAGACGGCCCCGCAGGATAGCTCTCATGGGTTGAACCATTTTCTCCGACGAGTACCAGTATATGCCTACGAGCTCATGCGGATAGAGTGGCAGGTCTTTCTGGTGGACGCAGCAATTACCGCAGCCACGTGCGCATGCAAGTTTTATCTTCCTGCGTTTTTCTTCAAGCCGTACGGCAATGGACACGCCGGTATCGGCTATGGCATAGGCGTCGAGTAAAAGCGAAAGCCAGGGAAGCTTCTTTTCATCATCCGGAAAGTGCAGCCGTCGTGAAAGACCGCTAGTTGCGTTATTTATTGGCTTCTTCATGAATGCTCAATACTGACGCATAATCCTCCCGAGCGTATGCCGTGCTCTTCTCGGTGGTGCAGCACACTACCACAGCTCTTGAGAAAAAACAACAAGCAGGAAGCAGTAAAATTGGCGGTTCATGAAACTTTCAGCAGCTCCGGATTGGTATGGGGAATGAACACAGCGCCTAAAAACTCCTTCATGAATTCGGGGTCGTCATGCATATGCTTGTACGTGATCTTCTCGACGATGGCATTGATCGTATGCACCAGTCCACCGTCAACAAGCAACATGCGCGCACCTTCCAGGGATGAGTTGCCCAAGGGCTTCACGATCTCTGCTGGCCATGCTGGCAGCATCCCGATGCCAATGGCCTTTATGGGATTGATTCCCGTTCCCAGTGCCCCCGAGACATAAACGTTTCTGATATCGCTGAAAGAAATTCCGACGGACCGGGTCAGCACGAGGAGCAGCGTAAACATGGCGGCCTTGGACTTCATGAAATTCTGGATTTCCGCCTGTGTTATGTACAAAGCTTCGCTGCAGCCGCAACCGATGGAAAACGCCTTTTCGTTCTCAACGGTCGTGATATGCTCGCTATCGACAAGACTGCCACTCTTGTCAATCATCCCTGCCCGGTAGAGTTCATAGAGCAGGCTCACCATGCCCGAGCCGCAGATCCCTTCGGGCGTTCCCTGATCAAAGGTCTTGCAGGTGATTTTTCCGTCGATGATTTCGACATCATAGACGATCCCTTTCCTAGCCCGCCTCCCGATTCGGCTTATCCCCTCTTCGAGCGCCGGACCTGCGGCCCCTGCCCCCACGATCATCCACTCTTTATTCCCGATTACTATCTCGGCGTTGGTGCCGACGTCGATCAGGATTGACGTCTGGTCTACCAGTGACATGCCCGATGCGACGACGCCTGCCGTAATGTCGCCGCCCACATAGCTCCCCGCATTCGGGAACACGTACACCATCGCCTCAGGATTGATGTTAAGAGACAGCTCCGATGCATTAAAAAATCCCGGCGTCCTCACCACGGGCACAAAGGGGTCAACAGGAATCGTGCTGATATCGAGACCCAAAAAAAAATGGGTCATAACCGTGTTTCCGGCAGCAGTCATGGCATGGATGTCGTGCCGTTCAATCCCGGCCTCCTGACAGAGCATGGTGATAAGGTTGCTGATACCATCAGTGAGGGCCTGGTACACTTCGGTGGCACGGTTAGACATGGCATGCTGCATACGGGTCAGGATATCGCTGCCAAAAACGATCTGGGGGTTCTCCAGACTACGCATGAACACGTCTTTTTGTGCGACATTATCGTACAACAGCGCAACAAGGTTCGTGGTCCCAAGGTCCAATGCTATGGAGTAGGAACGTTCTACGCCGACATCGATCAACCGATTACGTTCCCCGAACCTGCCGATGATGCCCGAAAAGACGGTGCTCCTCAGGACAAGAGCAGGAAACCGCTTCAAAACTGAAAGAGGAATCTCCACTGGCCCGAGTCCGAGCGCTTCCTGCAACCGCTGGTCATATGCCCGGCGGTCGTCCACGGACGGCGCTGGCAATTGCACACGCATTTTCAAGATCATTGAAGCCATGGTCCTCACACAAAAAAAATATCCAGTTAAGGACTTATGAATATCACAATATTGCGAATTCTGTCAACTAAATGTTACTTACGATGCTACCTTATTAAAACCCGATAGGGGAATGCCTGAATAATACTCGGGAAGCATGGCCTGCCGCCTGTCTTTCATATTTCTGCTGCCTCCATACCATATGATGTTCTGCTACAATAGTTATAAGAGGCGTGCTGCTATCCTGAAGCCATTTTGGTGAAGCGGAATGGCTTGCCAGAAAGGGCCCTTTACCCATGTACGCAATTGGAAATGTAACGCTGAACACCATTGCCATAGTCCTCGCCGGCGGCAAAGGAGAGCGCTTGAGCCCCATCACCACCGGCAGATCCAAGCCCGCAGTCCCCTTTGGTGGGAAGTACAAGATCATTGACTTCGTTCTGAGCAACCTCTTCAATTCAGGCATCCGCAAGACGTACATCCTTACACAGTACCATGCTTATTCCCTCAACAAGCACATTAAGGACTCCTGGGGCCGGTGGGTCGGCCTCGGCGAATTCTACGACACGCTCTCTCCCGAAACGACCCATATTGGCGAGCAGTGGTACACCGGCACGGCCGATGCCATTTATCACAACCTCCGGTTTATCGAATCGTCGGGCGCCGATTTTGTCATGATTTTCGGCGGAGACCATATTTATAAAATGGACATCGCGCAGATGATGGCATACCACCGCATTAACAAGGCTGACCTAACCATAGCCGCTCTCGATGTCACGCCCGAAGAGGCCGTTCGGCTGGGAGTGCTGGGCGTAAACGAAGACCTGAAAGTAACGGCGTTCCAGGAAAAACCTAAACAGCCGCAACTAGTCCCCGGCCGCACCACCTGCTTTGCTTCAATGGGTAATTATATTTTTTCCACAGACAAGTTGATAGACGTCCTGAAAAAAGGCAAACACAGACATGATGATCTAGACTTCGGAAAACATGTGATCCCGATGATGCTAAACGAGGGAGACAGAATATTCGCCTACTGTTTCTTTGACAATTCTGTGCCAGGCATAGGAGCTAACGAGCGGGGCTACTGGAAGGATGTGGGCACTATCGATTCCTACTATGAGGCGAACATGGACCTCATCAGTGTCAGTCCCCAGCTGAACCTCTACAATTACAATTGGCCGGTCCTGACCAACCAGGGGAACCTTCCGCCTGCCAAAACCGTATTCGACGACGAAGGCCGTCGCGGCCAGAACCTCGATTCACTCGTCTGCGGCGGCTGTATTACCAGCGGTGCGACCGTAAGGCGTTCCATCCTGGGACCGTCCTGCAAGGTACACAGCTACGCCCTGGTTGAAGGTTCCATTCTCTTTGAGAACGTCCAGATTGGACGGGGCACCAAGGTCAGGAAAGCCATTATCGATGAAAATATCTTTGTCCCTGAAGGTATAACGATTGGCTACGATCCCGAAGAGGATCGGCGGCGCGGATATATCGTGACCGAGTCGGGGATTGTGGTGGTAACTAAATAGGCGGCTACCATGCGACAAAAAACTCACTTGGAAAATTGAGAGCCTGTTATAAATTGCGACATTCTTCCCTCCCTCATTTCTTGAACACTACGATTCCGAGCGGCGGCAGCGTTAGCAGCAGCGAATGGCTCCGGTGGTGGCGTGGCTCCATTGTTGCTTCGAGTCCACCGAAATTGCCGTACCCGTCTCCGCCATATTCTTTGGCATCGCTGTTCAATAGCTCTCTCCAGAACCCTCCCTCGGGGACGCCTACTCGGTAGTTCAGACGCGGAACCGGTGTAAAGTTGCACGCAACAAGTATCGTATCACGCGTCGAGCGCCCCCTCCTGATAAAGCAGATGACACTCGATTCCTGGTCGCTGAAGTCGACCCATTCAAACCCTGCGTTCTCGAAGTCGACCTCGAAAAGGGCGGGCTCGCTTCGATACAGGTGATTCAAGTCGCGGACCCATTTCCAGACTCCATAGTGGGACTGATACTGAAGAAGATGCCATTCAATGCTCCGCTCATGGCTCCACTCCGCCCACTGGCCCAGCTCGCATCCCATGAACAGGAGCTTCTTGCCCGGATGGGTGTAAAGATATCCGTACAAAAGCCGCAGATTCGCCATCTTCTGCAGGCCGCTGCCGGGCATCTTCCCGGCAAGAGCACCCTTGCCGTACACTACTTCGTCATGGGATAAGGGCAGCATGAAATTCTCAAAAAACGCGTACCAGATGCTAAAGGTGATGTCGTTGTGATGGTACTTGCGGAACACTGGATCCTGCTCAAAATAATCCAGCGTATCGTGCATCCACCCCATGTTCCATTTCATACCGAAGCCAAGACCCCCGACATGCGCAGGCCGCGATACCATAGGCCAAGAGGTCGACTCTTCGGCGATGGTCTGGACGTCGGGGAAGGCACGGTACACCTCCCGGTTCAGGCTCCGAAGAAAATCGATAGCCTCAATGTTCTCCTTACCGCCATACTGGTTCGGAATCCACTCGCCTTCCTTCCGCGCGTAATCAAGGTAGAGCATGGACGCCACGGCGTCGATCCTGAGTCCGTCTGCATGATATTTATCGAGCCAGAAGAGTGCGCTACTGATCAGGAAGTTACGCACCTCGTACCGGCCGTAGTTGAAGATATGGCTCGTCCATTCGGGATGGAAACCTTTCCTTGGGTCTTCGTGTTCGTACAGGTGCGTGCCGTCGAAATACACTAGCCCATGAGCATCACCCGGGAAGTGCGATGGCACCCAGTCCAGGATCACACCGATTCCCTCCTGGTGCAGCCGGTCGATCAGATGCATGAAGTCCTGCGGTGTCCCGTACCTCCTCGTGGGCGCGAAGAATCCCGTAACCTGGTATCCCCAGGACCCATAAAAGGGGTGTTCCATCACGGGCATGAATTCCACGTGCGTGAAGCCGGTGTCTTTGAGATATTCGGGAAGATAGTCCGCCAGTTCTCGGTAGGTGAGTGACCGGTTGTTATCTTCCGGGACCCTGCGCCATGAGCCGATGTGAAGCTCGTAGACGGAGAAGGGCCCATTCAGCGAATTCCGTGCATACCGCTCCTTCATCCATAACTGGTCATTCCATTTGTAGTCCAGTTGCCGAACCACGGATGCTGTCCTGGGGGGGACTTCCCAGGAAAACGCAAAGGGATCGCCTTTCTCACCCGCGTGCTGATTATACCTCGAGACGATCTGGTACTTGTAGAGCGTCCCTTCGGCTAAACCCGGGATGAATCCTTCCCAGATGCCCGAACCGTCATGCCGCACTGCAAGAGGATGGCTGTTCCTGTTCCAGCTGTTAAAATCGCCAATCACCGAGACCTTCGCAGCATTCGGTGCCCAGACCGCGAATAGCGTGCCCTCTTCACCGTTGATGATTAATACGTGTGAGCCGAGCTTCTCGTAGAGTCCAAAATGGTTCCCTTCTTTAAAGAGATAGATGTCGTGCTCCGTGAGCAAGCTCACGCCGTGGATGACATTTTCTTTGTTCTTGGTGCCTTTGGCTTTCATGCGGCGTTCCTCCGATTAATGCAATAAAGTATAACATATTATGGAAAGGACAAAGAAAGGATGTGTGCAAATAATGAGAGAATTGTCTGACCACTCCCCATAGTTAAAACTAGGGGGTTCTGACGGCAATACCGACAGTCTCTCCGGCAACAACGCAAACATTGCCGGCCTCGACTGTCGTTGATCCGTCTTTGACGGGCGAGCTGCTCTGTCTCCGGTCTGCGCTTGTACTTACCTTCATCGCTCGCGTGAGACCGAAGCTGGCCGGATGAATCCGGCCTATCGCCGCTTCATGCTGCACCCTCAACACCGCCCGTTCCAGGAGCAGGTTTGCACCCGGCCAGGCTGCTAGAGCCCGGCGCGTGTTGAGGACATCGTTCGAAACGTACTTTGCGAAAAATGCGGAATATAGATCGCGCTATGCATCCGCACCACATGCGCAAACGTGTTGCCGCTTTGAGAGGGGCTTCTATTTAACTTCACCGCAGTGGCATGTCTTTGAAAGTTTCGTGCTCTGGGTAGGGAATTCGATTATCTGGCCGCCAGCGTTTTCGGCTTTGCGGCGAAGCATCAAAAAAAACATACCCGGAACTCGTCTTGATACGCTTTTGCCAAATGTTCTTTGAAAGGCTTCGTACGAAAGTTTCTCGGTTTTAATGTTAGTTCCGAGCTTAAGAATCTCATTGGCAGGCTTTCCATGAGATCGTTTTCTCGTTGCAGCGAGGACCCGCTTAAGCTCTGCCAACTCAGCGCGGTATTGAGCGGAGAAGACCCACTGCTTTTTGCCGGACTTGATTGTGCCATTCTCGTTGTAGTTATCTGGATTAGTGGCTCTAAGACTTCTGTCCATCTTGCGCTGCACAACCCTGATTTGTTTGTACGGAATCTCGACTTCTGGACAGAATTCAACGAGCCGGGCATCGGTATCGCCAACGATAGCGCCTGTGGACGGACCGATGTCTAAACCAACAGTCCCGGTACCGATCTGGTTCTCTCGCTTGACCTTAGCCGTGCCCTTCAGAACGAGTTGGGCAAACCAGCGGGGGTTGCCACGGATCGTCTTCTTGACCAGCCGGACGTATTTGACTTCATGGCTAAGCGCGTGAGCCTGGACACCGAACTTGTCCTTGTGATCGAAGAGACAGCTGAGGTTAAGTCCAGACCACTCGACATGATCATCGCACCACCGTATCCCGGATGCGTTGTTTTTGCCTTCAACGGACGACATCCAGCCACGGCGCTTGAACCGGGGCTTGCCATGCTTACCAAGCTCGTAGTCGGTTACGGCCTGAAACGCTCGGGTTGCTATCTTCTGGGCAGTCAGGCTATCGATATGGTCGCCGCGATCCAGCAGGAGTTTCTAAACCGACCGACGTACTCATGGAGGCTGTATTCGGTATGGTTGGCTTGGTTTCTGGCTGCCTTAAACATCTTGGTGAGCAGCTTGCTTTTCTTCTTTTTAATTGCTGTGCACCATTTGACAGAACTACGCATCGCAGCAAGACGTTTCAGCGCTTCGCCAAGGCAGGCATTATACAGATGGCGGCCAGCCTCGAGCCGAATAGCAAGCATTCGGTTGTCTTTGCGGGTAGTTCCGAGTTGAAACTCATGGATGGAAGAGGGGGTTTTTAATTTATTACGTGACATTGTTACGTCAAATATACCATAGTGATGAACATTTGTCTAGCAATTATCGAGGCGTTAAGTCTCCGCATTCGTCCCCATTGTTAAAACCAGTGGCTTTCTGTGGATGATTTGGTAAGCTCTGCAAGCCCTGTTACGAATACCCGTCAAGTTTCAGCGTCGATGACCTTAACCGTGTTCCGTCCTTCTGCTTTAGCGCGGTACATCGCCTTATCCGCTCGATTGGTAAAGCTCTCGAACGTATCCTGGTCAGTACATTGTGTGATGCCGAAGCTGCAAGTGATCGATTGTCTACAGCCGAAATCATGCGCCTCAACCAGTTCCCGCAGTTTCGACGCAAGCTGCTCTGTCTCATCCAGACCCGTGTGCGGTGACAGAACCATAAACTCTTCTCCACCCCATCGGCCGAAAATGTCTGCCGCTCTGATATTCCCCTTTACCAGCCGGGCGAGCTTACGCAGGACCGAATCACCGGCTTGATGTCCTTCCTGGTCATTGATCTTCTTGAAGTTGTCGATATCGAACATGATCAGGGATAGCTGATGTCCGTATCGGCGGAACTCCCGCATCTCTTGTATCAGCAATTCGGTGAATTTAAGCCGATTACAGATGTCCGTTAAGGCGTCTGTTGTCGCGCGGTGTTCCAGGAGCTCGTTGAGGCGCTTCAGTTCCGCAGTCGTCAGCGCAATTTCAGTGACGTCCCGAAATACGGCAACGCAACCAGTGAGGTTCCCATGTTCTATCAGGGGCGTGGAAACTAGAGAGACAGGAAACATTGTCCCGTCTTTTCGGACAAAGACCTCATTTTCCGAACGATAGCTCATGCCGGTGTATACCGTTTTCAGCTCGGGGCATTCCGCAGCGGTCAATGTGCTCCCGTCGGCCCTCCTCGTGTGAAACACGTCATGGACGTATTTGCCCAGCAGTTCCTTCTCGGTCCAGCCGAGCAGTTTCTCTGCTTCGGGATTAAGGAACGTCAAACGCAAGTCGCGATCCAGCACATATACGCCTTCTCCCATGACGGACGTGATATTTCGCAGTTTGACTTCGCTGGCGTGTAAAGAATCCTCGATCTGCTTGAGTTCGGTGATATTTTCCAGTGCCAAAAGTACGAAGGCTTTACCCTCAAAGACAAGAGGTGACGCGGATACGAGGAGTTGTACTTCGTTCGTGCCCTCCCTGGTCACGAGGTCTAATTTTGCGCAGGCACGGAAAACCTGCTGTCCTTCCATCGCTTCGTGCACGGAATTTCTGAGCATGCAATATTTGCATACCATCGACTGACCGCACCCTCCTGGCGCCTCCGTAGCGTGGATGCAGTGTAAGACTTCTCCACCCAGCCTCATAAAGACTTTGTCGCGGTCAAGCCGGAATTCCCGGGCTGTTGCCGTATTGATATGATAGATCCTGACATCTGAGTCAACGATCAAAAGCATGGCGGGAACCGCATTCAGCAGTTCGAGTAAAAAATCAGCGCGTCGGAGGACATCGTGGATCATGCTACCCTCTTGGGGCAGGTACCGCAAGTTCTCGGACCTGAACGTGGTCATCAAAAAGTCATGGCAAGACATCGTCTGGTGCACGATAGATATGGACTCGTGGCCCGGACCCCTTATATCAAGGGTACCAAAAAAACATCGAAAAGACAAGGTTAATCCGGTTTTTTGATACTCAAAGATCGACAGAATTCGGCTAATGTGTCGAAAGGTCGTGCAACATTGTCCTTTTTTTTCGAGATTATTGCAAAATGTTGTGGTACAATCGCGGCTTGTGATGTCCCTTTATGCCCTTACCATATTTTTGAGCGCCTTCCTGCTTTTTCAGATCCAGCCGATGATAGCTAAGATGATCCTGCCCTGGTTCGGCGGCTCTGCGTCGGTCTGGATAACGGCGATGCTTTTTTTTCAGATTACCCTGCTTGGCGGCTATCTCTATGCGCACTGGTCCATCCGAACTCTCAAGCCTAAGTCGCAGGCTGCCGTACATATAAGCCTGCTTGCGGCAAGCCTCCTGCTCCTACCCGTGGCGCCGTCGCTGACGTGGAAGCCATCAGGCACTGAGGATCCTATCCTGAGCATTCTCGGTCTCTTGACGGTCTCCATCGGACTGCCCTACTTCCTGCTCTCAACTACTAGCCCGCTCATCCAGGCCTGGTATGCACGAACGCACAAAGCAGCGCTGCCCTACAGGCTCTTCGGGCTCTCAAACCTCGCCTCACTCCTGGGGCTTCTGGCATACCCACTCCTTGTCGAGCCAAACGTTACGATCAGGCAGCAGTCCCTGGGCTGGTCAACGGCCTTTGCAATTTTTGCCGCGCTCGGCATAATAACAGCCTTCCGGAGCCGACGCAATACGATCCTCGATGTCTGCGACGAACCTGTAGAAACCGCATTAATGGATTGCCCTCCGCCAAAAGTTCGGGAACAGGTTCTCTGGCTCCTGCTGGCGGGATGCGCCTCAACGCTCCTGCTCTCTGTAACCAACCACCTGACACAAAATGTAGCGTCGATCCCGTTCCTCTGGGTGCTGCCGCTCAGCCTGTATCTCCTTACCTTTATCCTGACGTTTGACTACGAACGGCTTTACAACCGGAACATTTTTATTTGGCTTTTCGTCCTCGCTCTGGGCGGAATGGGCTACGGACTAATAAGCTGGAACTCGCATACCAACATCAGACTGGTCATTGCGACCTTTTCTTCGGGCCTCTTCATTTCTTGCTTGTTCTTTCACGGCGAACTCGTAAAGCGCAAACCGGCGCCGCGGCACTTGACATCGTTTTATCTTATGCTCTCTATCGGCGGAGCGCTCGGAGGCCTGTTCGTGGGACTAATCGCGCCTAAAGTCCTGCCCGCATACTTCGAGCTTCCAATCACCCTCATGTTCTCCTCAGTCCTTCTGCTCATCGTGTTGGAGTATCGCAGATCGCGTATTGTCCTTTTTATTGGCTGGGTAACGGCGACCGCGGTAATCCTCATGTCAACGCATTACATAACCTCCTACGGACACCAGGTACTCGTGATGGCTAGGAATTTCTACGGCGGACTGCGTGTGAATGAATATCATAAGGGAACGAACAACGAAATACGGGTACTCGTTCACGGGACCGTCACGCACGGCATTCAGTACACGCCCATAGCCCAGCGCCGTGCGCGGATATCCTACTACGGTCCAGAGTCCGGTGTATCGCTTGCCGAGAGCTATCTCCGGCATTCATCCCTGCGCGTCGGCGTCATCGGGCTCGGCGCCGGCTCACTTGCCGCCTATGCCCGACCCGGGGACGTATTCCGATTCTACGAGATAAATCCGCTGGTGGAGCAGCTCGCGCGAAGTGAATTCACCTATCTGAAGGACTGCAGGGGCAAGGTCGATGTGGTTTTGGGCGATGGCCGCCTCTCGCTCGAACGCGAACCGAACCAACATTACGACCTCCTTGTGGTCGATGCTTTCTCAGGCGATGCCATACCCGTGCACCTGATCACTAGACAGGCGCTGGAGCTGTATTTCCGTCATCTGAAACTAGGCGGCATCCTGGCACTCCACATCACGAATACACACCTCGATCTTGCACCAGTTGTGCGGAAGCTCAGTGACGTACTCGGCAAGCAGGCCATTCTTATCTCGACGGATTCAGACGAGCAGCACAATCTATTCCGTTCCCAATGGGCGCTAATCTCGTCGCAGCCCATAGAAGACCCGACCATCAAGAAGGCCGCGGAAGAACTTACCGCACGACCCGAACTCCGGGCTTGGACTGACGATTATAGCAACCTTTTCCAAATCTTGAAATAGAGCCGCGTCGTTGTCCTCTCGTGCTTACGTAGCAATCTGACAACGGCAACTTCAGCATCTCTCCTCCGGGAACTTCCCTTTGATATAATCTAAGCATCGCTGTTTTGTGAAACATTGTTCAAACGACAAAATAATGTCTGACGGTTTTGCTTTTAAGCTTGATAAGAAAGCAACATGTTTGATTACCATGCGATTTTTTTTAAAGGCAGGGTGGAATTCCTGTCAATACATGGTTATTTGTAAATCAAAATCTGTTCTTAACCGATCTGAAAACATCGCATCGACACCGAACCATACTGGAATCCTTCATGCGTGAACGTCAGTGGTTCGTTTTTTTCCTGTAGCGCAATAGTGTAGATCATCGGGAGATAATGGTCGAGCGTCGGCACTGCAAGGAGTGATGTGCTCCCGAGGTTGTGATAGTGGATCAGGGCGTCATGGTTTCCATCGACCAGATTTTTCTTCACATCTTCGTCGAATTCGTCTGCCCAGTCAAATATCGGGGCATCAATATTTTCAAAGTCCAGCATCCCGAGATTGTGTACGATATTCCCGCTCCCGATGATCAGCACGCCTTGATCCCGCAGTCCGGACAGTTCACGTGCAAGGTCATAATGATACTGGAGCGGCTTCGGATGCCATTCATTGTACGCGTAGGCGAGGCTCATCTCGAACACGGGTATATCCGCAGTTGGATAGATATGTTTTAAAACAGCCCACGACGCATGATCAAGTCCCCATTCACCACAGACTACCTTTACGTTTTTTACCATTTCCGTCACCAGCCGGGCTTCGCGTGGTGCGCCTGGACAGGGATAGCGCATGGCGTAGAGTTCGTCAGGAAAACCGTAAAAATCGTGGATGGTCTTCGGCTTCTCCGTGCACGTGACAGAGGTGGCCTTGGTAAGCCAGTGCGCTGAAACCACCAAAATCGCTTTGGGCTTCGGCAGGCTCCTGCCAAGCGACGCAAGACTCTTGGTGTAGCTATTATCGAATATAATGTTCATTGGTGAACCGTGGCCGATGAAGAGTACCGGCATTTTTATTTTCACTAGCTCCTCCTCGCAGTTTCTATTCAAATATATGATAAAATTATATCATTCTTGGACATTGACCGCGTTTCAATTCTGCGTCCTGACTTGACTGTATACTGTCCGCGTGATACTGTATCGAGCACACAATTGACAGTGGCTTATAATCAAGCAAAAGATATATGTCGCGTACTCACAGAATCTCCTTGATTTCCACCATCCTCGCCCCGCTGGAAAGGATGGCCCGAGAGGCTTTAGCGCGTTCGAATTAGACCATTGCAATCATGCCGCCTATTATTGAAATACGAAACATAATCAAAACCTTTCCCGGTATACGGGCTGTGGATGATGTAAGCCTCTCCATAGGTCATGGTCTCTGCTACGGCCTGCTCGGCCCAAACGGCGCTGGTAAGACTACGCTCATCGAGATCGTCGAGGGTATCCTGAAGCCGGATTCTGGCGTCACGTTGTATAAAGGAACACCTGTTGGCGCCCGATTCCGGAAGGAGGCGGGGATCCAGTTTCAGGTCACGTCGCTCCAAGAGTTTCTGACCGTCCGGGAGACGCTGCAGCTGTTTAAGAACCTTTACCCGCGAGCAATGAAGTTCAGCGAGGTAGTCCGGCTTTTAAGCCTTGACGAGTTCCTCGACCGCGATAACCGAAAACTTTCCGGAGGCCAACGGCAGCGGCTGCTCATGGCCCTGGCGCTCGTGAACGACCCGGAAGTGCTTTTTCTTGATGAGCCGACGACAGGCCTCGACCCCCAGGCACGCAGGAATTTCTGGGACCTTATAGCAATGATCCGATCCAAAGGTAAAACCATCGTTCTGACAACCCATTATATGGACGAAGCCTACACGCTATGCGATGAGATCGCCATTATGGACCACGGCAGGATCATTACGCAAGGCACACCGATAAAACTGCTGAAGGATCACTTCGGCAGTGTTATTCTGCAGCTCCCGGAAGAGGACGTAAACGGCAAGCTGGACGGGACCGGACTTTGTACGTCGAAACAGCCGGCTTGGTGTGAAATCCAGACCCATGATGTGGATGATGCCATAAGGATACTTATGGCTCGGGGTGTGTCTCTCAAGCGGATGAATATGCGCTCTTGGAACCTCGAAGACCTCTTCATCGCGCTCACGGGCAAAGACTTGAGAGCATAGAATCAAGACACCGTCACGGAGGTACGGAGATACTAAAAATTCCTTCGTAACGGCGGATTAGCATCCTAAGTTTCTCTGGGCTTGCTTTGACCCTTTCCGATCTTCTTATTTATTGCCGTGTTCATCTGAGGTTCAACAGTGGATGCTTTTCGCCATGACTGTGCATCGAAGCAGTTTATCTCCCTAAGGTTTCTATGAAAAAATTTTTCGCCATACTACACGCCAGGAATATGGAATTCATCCGCGACAAGTCGTCTCTGGGATGGAACATTCTGTTCCCGCTCCTGCTAGTGTTAAGTTTTGCCTTCGTCTTCTCCGGCGAAACCAAGCCTCTATTCAAAGTCGGCGTCATCGGGGACACGTCCCGTCTCACTAAATCGGAGCAGGAATTTTTTAGCACGAAATATGTCCAGTTCATCACCATGGATGACCTCGCTCAGGCGCTCGACAAAGTCGAACATTTCAAGCTCGATATGCTTTTGGACGTGCGTTCGGGCATGCACTACTGGATCAACGAGAACGCACCCAATGGATATCTGCTTGAACGGATGCTTCAAAGTCCAAGCGTGCCGAGATACGAGCGCCGCACAGTCCAGGGCCGCCAAATCCGCTATGTGGACTGGGTCGTACCCGGTATACTGGCTATGAACATGATGTTTTCCTGCCTGTTCGGCGTCGGATATGTGATTGTCCGGTACCGGAAAAACGGGTTTCTCAAAAGACTCAAGGCAACGCCACTTAATCCCTTCGAGTTTTTGTCCGCGCAGATGGTTTCGCGCCTCATCCTGATCCAGACCATCACCACCCTCGTATACGGGGGCTGCAACTACTTCATCCATTTCCAGATGCGCGGCTCATATGTGAACCTCTTTCTCGTTTCCCTTCTCGGCGCAATTTGCCTTATCTCACTAGGTCTTCTCGTCTCAGCGCGGCTGTCGAGTGAAGAGCTTGCAGGAGGTATATTGAACCTCATCACCTGGCCCATGATGCTGCTCTCAGGCGTCTGGTTCTCGCTTGAAGGCACGAACCCGGTCGTTCAGAATATAGCCAAGTTCCTGCCCCTCACGCATATCGTTGATGCAGCCCGTGCCATTATGACTGAAGGTGCAGGGCTTGTGGCTATAGCTCCGCAGCTGACAACACTCGGCCTCATGGCAGCGGTTTTTCTACTCATAGGATCGTTCATATTCAGGTGGGAATAGCATTTTTTTCGTATGGCTGTGCCATACTTTATAATATTTCTCTTGAATTATTGACGGAATACATTGTATCATTGGGCAGAAAAAATTGGGGAAAGAGCTGTGTTTATCCGATGAAAGGATTAGGAAAGCAGGAAGGTCACCCTACGATTATGAAAAAAAATTTTTACTCCATAGTTGCCGGCTTAAGTCTGTTGACGGTTGTTCTTGCGACGCCCCGGACAGTTCAGGCCGTACTGGGAGAATTGGCTGGCTCGGTGACGGTCGACCGAAAAGCCCTCTCGGCCATGCAAAGTGTTACAACTACCCATGCAAACTACACAGTCCAGCAGATTGAATCCGATGCAGTCACTGTTCGTGAATATATCTCTTCGTCCGGCATCGTCTTTGCCGTCGCATGGAGCGGTTTGGTCAACCCTGATCTTACTCAGCTTCTCGGCTCCTACTCGGATGAGTACCGAGAAGCCCAGCGTAAGTTGCCCCACACACACGGCAGAAGAACCCAGCAAGTAAAAACAAGCCGCGTGGTCGTGGAAACATGGGGGCATATGCGGCACTTGCAAGGTCGAGCTTACGCACCCGCATTGGTGCCTCAGGGGGTTACTATTGATGAAATCAAATAATGTGTTGCTTCTTTTGCTGATTTTTTTGCTGCTTATCAACTGCGGATGTTCTAGCACTTCATCGAACAGTGCCCCGCCGACGCTCATATCTCTTTCGGTGACCCCTGCAAGTCCGAGCATTGCTTTTGGAATGACCGAGCAATTTACAGCCCGGGGGACCTTCTCGGATTCATCCACTCGGGATTTAACTGCGTCTGTGACCTGGAATTCATCAACCCCGTCTGTCGCAGCCATCAGCAATGCTACCAACTTCAATGGACTGGCCACTTCGTTATCCACAGGATCCACGGGCACAACGACAATTACAGCTACGCTAGGGTCCATATCTCATTCGACGACCCTTGCGGTGACCGCACCAACGCTTGTATCCATTGAGGTTACACCTCAAAACCCAACCATTACTTCAACATCAACGTTAACGACGCAGCAGTTCACTGCCACCGGCAATTATTCGGACAGCAGTAGTCAGGACATTACATCGTCGGTGATCTGGGCATCATCAGCAACAGATGTCGCAGTCATCAACGCCAGCGGCTTGGCCACTGCTGTCTCCACTGCAACAACAGCCACAGCATCGATTGTTGCCAGAGCCAGATCGGGTAACTCTTCGGGCTCAGCCATCCTTTCGGTAAGCGGAGGATCAACTGCCGTCGCAAGCAACGTACAACCTATTACTGTGAACGGCTCGCTCTGTTCGCCCAATACTACCTCTCTGTATCTCAACAAACCCTGTGTTAGTATTACGGTATGCACACCCGGCTCCACGACGGCCTGTCAAACGATTAAAGACATTCTTCTGGACACAGGAAGCTATGGGCTCCGTATCTTCCGACAGGCCCTGACTGTCAATCTAACTCAGGTAATGAGTAGTTCTACCGGTTCGCTTGCTACGTGCGCCCAGTTCGCCGACGGCTCGGCCGACTGGGGACCAGTCAAAATAGCGGATGTCGTCCTGGGAAACGAGCTAGCCGTAACTGTCCCCATCGAGGTCATTGATGCTACCTTCGGCACCGTACCCTCTTCATGCAGTACGCTACAACAGCTACAACAGAGTCCGGACACTGCCCTCTTCAACGGCATACTTGGGGTCGGCGTGTTTGCCCAAGACTGCGGTCAAACATGCGTGGACACACCAATCGGAATCTATTATTCATGCAACGGAGCAGGCTGTTCCCCGACTACTGTTCTTCTTTCCAATCAGGTTACAAATCCCGTAGTAAGTCTGCCCACGGACAGTAACGGAGTGATCGTTCAGTTGCCGACCGTTCCCTTGGCCGGATCACTTTCGGCCAACGGCATCCTTGTGTTTGGGATTGACACGCAGACTAACAATGCGTCCACCGGGGCTGCGATGTATGACGCTGACGATCACGGGGAAATCAGGACCATTCAAAACGGCAGCCTCTACGCCAGCGTCGTCGATAGCGGTTCGAACGGGCTTTTTTTCACGCCGCCGTCATCTGGCCAGTTGCCGCTCTGCAGCAACAATTTGTCTTGGTTCTGTCCCGAATCTGCGGTATCCCTTTTACCGATAGTAGTAACTCTGTCCGCAACAAATGCAGGTGCCTCCGGTACACCGAGCAACGATGTTTTCTTCCAAATCGGCGATTTCGACGACTTGTGGTCTACCACACCTAATCTTGCGTTTTCTGACATCGGCGGCTCAACAGTGGAATCAAGCCTGTTCGACTTCGGACTTCCGTTCTTTTACGGACGAAACATTTATGTGGGAATAGAGGGAGCGAACTCCAATATTGGTAGGGGACCCTACTTCGCTTACTGACCCGTGAAACTGCTACTGAATCGCCGCTTTCACTGCGGGCGCCATTGGCGTACCTTGAATAAGAGCATGCATTTGATTCCTTCAAGAATTTCTTTAATTAGAGTTCACCTGTATGCCCCCGGTATGCCAGGACCTATGGTTACAAGATTCAGAATTAATTGAATCGAGGTTAATGTATGACGTTGTTCCAGATTATCGTACTTGCCGTGGTCCAGGGGGCGGCCGAGCTCTTACCGGTCTCAAGTTCAGCCCATGTCATCGTTGCCGAGAAATTGATGGGCCTCGACCCTACGAACCCTGAAATGACACTTCTCCTGGTGATGCTGCATACCGGTACGATGTTCGCAGTAATATTGTATTTTTGGAAATCATGGAAAGCAAGTTTCTTTGCCTCACGACAAATTTTTTGGTCTTCCGTGAAGCTCATCATAATCGCCACGGGTTTTACGGGCGTTGTGGGTTTGTTGTTGAAATATATAATTGAGAAATTCTTCATGGCCGGTCATCCCCATGCGGAAATCGAGCTGTTGTTCGGCAACCTGACCATGATCTCCGCTTCGCTTGCCGTCGTAGGGATATTAATCATCATTGCCGGCCGGAGGAGCCATGATGTTGCCGGAGAAGACGCCTTGGATGTTAAGAAATCCTCGCTGATTGGCGTCGTGCAAGGCATCTGTCTACCCTTTCGCGGATTCTCACGATCCGGAGCGACGATATCCTCGGGACTTCTGTTGGGGATCTCGAAAGCTCGGGCGGAGGAGTTTAGCTTCGCCCTTGCCGTCGTTCTAACACCGCCCATCATCGTAAGAGAAGTCTTGAGATTGCTGAAGGCACAACATGCGCCTGCCTTGAGCATCACAAGCACGGCAGGCCTTTTTTATCCAAGTCTTTTGGGTATGGTACTGAGCTTTGTCGCCGGACTTATGGCCCTTCGCTGGCTATCAAGCTGGTTAGAACGCGGCCGTTGGCATTTTTTCGGTATATACTGCCTCTGTACCGCGTTAGTTGTCTTTCTAATATATAAAAACGGTTTTAGCGACATCGCACATCATCATACGGATCCCGTTTCTATGACCTTTCCCTTGTTGTATAATTTTCTTCCAAAAGTCGCTTATTAATATCGATGGCGGCTACGGCCCCTTCTCCCGCCGAAATCACAACCTGGTCCTGACCGGTATTGAGGGGACCTACAATGTATAGCCCCCGCAAAGACGATTCATACGAAGTGTTGACGACGTATTTGAATCCCAGTACGTCTTTCTTCAGCGGCAAATCTGCTAAAAACTCGTCGTTCAATTTAATGCCGAATGAGGCCATGATCGCCTCGCAGGGTACGCGATCTCCGCTTTTGAGCTCTAGGGCCTCCATATCCCGCTCGCCGATGATTCTCACCGGATCGACGCTGACGACCTTGATCCCTTCCTCTTGAAGCACTTCCTCTGCACTATCAGGTAAACTGAACCGGTACGGAATATATGTAATGTCCTTGGTAAACATCTGTTGCATCCCGAGGGCAATATTCACACTTTCAAGATGGTCCCCCATAACAATTGTGCGCTTGTTCGTAGTCTTATATCCATCGCAATCAATGCACGTAAAATAGCTTATGCCCAAAAAACGGAAGATATTCTCGATGGGAGGGAGAAGGTCATACACACCTGAGGCTACAATGACATAACGTGCCTGATATACCGTATGCGCTGTGGAGACGTTGAATACAC
The DNA here is from genome assembly GCA_963845065.1 of Nitrospirota bacterium. GTDB lineage: Bacteria > Nitrospirota > UBA9217 > UBA9217 > UBA9217 > JAJYKN01. Next base: position 234,781 of record CAWJQQ010000008.1, on the reverse strand, counting down.
CATTCTTGCGCACATTCACGACGAGATTCCGTTCGATATGGACGTTGAAGCTTCTCGCCTGTTCCATCCCGCGTTCGATGATTTCACTTCCCGTTATCTCGCGGTGACTAAGGACGTTTTCAATCCGATGCGCGTGCCATGTCCTGCCGCCGCTGCGGTCGAGAAGCAGTACATCCCGGTTGTACCTTCCGAGGTAGATGGCGGCCTGCAACCCTCCCGGTCCTGCGCCGATGATGACACAATCATACACATGGTCGTTCATCTACTGCTCCCTGACCGGTTATTATGCCCTTTCATACGCCGCAATAGCCAGCCGTTCCATCAGTGGCATGCGGCACATAATGCCGTTCTTGCGAGACCGCGCGGCATGCTGCTGCTTAGCCCGCGCAAAATCGGAATTGGTGAAATAGCTTGCATAATGTGTAGCGTAAACCCGCTTCAAGGGCTCGTGGGACAGGAGATGTTTTACGATCGATGAACCAATCCCTTTCCGTCGACTGTCCTCGAAGAGCGAGACGCACCCGGCGTCCTGCTCTTTTTTCATGATTCCAAATCCAATAATACGTTCATTTTCTGCTGCAATCACGAGCTCGGCATCGTTAAGGTTTTCGCTCTTTCCGTGCTTATTGAGATATTCTTCTACTCTTACCCGGTCCGTGTCCGTCGCATGCCGGATGACGACCATTTTATCAGTTATACTCGACATACCCGTTTTTTGAGGATCTGACATCATGCCCTCCTTGTCCTTTGAATCCGACATTCATCATTCCAATAATACAAACCGGCACTCGAATAAGAAACGAGAGTCGGTTTGGAGCCGTTTCCCGTCTCTGGTTCTTCATGCCGGTTTCCCCCGGGAGTATTCTCCACGTCGGGTAAATTTAGCCTTTTAAACGTGCCTTGTCCGCAGCGTCCATTTTTTACTTCGCTGAATCTTAAAATCATACAATCGCATTCTTTCTATTCCAAGGGTTTTTTTACCTTATCAGGATAATTCCTGTCTTCTTTTAGGATATCACTTGGTAATGTCGCTGTCAAGGAAAGGGAAGTACAGAGTAAAAAATCTCCGCGGGAGTATAAGCCGTCACATGGCAGGGTTACAGGAAAGCGTGTGAAAAAGAGTCACTTTCCCCAGTACCGGCAGATATCAGGATGGCTTCCAATTAGACTGCTGATATCTTTTCTCCACAAAGGCTTCTATGGCTGTTTTGACCTCGGGCGCAAGTTCGAAAAACTTGATGCCGTACCGGTTGAGGGACTTTTGTGTGCCTTGCATAAGGGTCCTGACGACTTCACCTTGGGCAACGAGTTGCCGGGAGTCGGGCAGGAAGAATGAGCAGGCTATGAGATCGCCTTTTACGAAGGTCCGCTCAGTTTCTAGCAGGAGGCCCGTCGTACTGATATTCTCCGATCGGCAGAAAAAAGCTTTTTCTTTGCTATTCCCCACGATGTTTACGCTCAGGAGAACCCGAAAGGACCCCCGCCAGGGAATGTCCATGAGATGCTGCGCCTTTTCCAGGAGTTGATGTACGTCGAAAGGATGTGTTAGAACCGCGTTAGGATTGCATCGCGAAACGCGCTCACGGTCTGCTGCCGTGTCACCGCAAAGCATGAAGAGGGAGACACGGCGCAAGCGCTCGTCTTTTCTGATTGTGGAACACAGTTGTTCGCTGCTGATTCCGGGCATAGTGAGCTGTGTGATGATGAGATTAACGTTCTCCGCATGATGGATGGCAAGGATATCGTCATTTGTTGCCGCGCTAAACACTTTTACATCGGCCCTACGAAGAAAGCCTTCTTGTTTGTGCAGCATCAGTTTAATGGCTTCAGATATAATAATTTTTTTCATGATTAACCCATTCCCTCCACATCCGAATATTCGTATGTCATGCGAAGATTAAAAACGAGACCGCGCAGTTCGTCATATGTTTTTAGACAACACCCGTCTTAGAAAGGTCCTGGTCCGCTTCTGCATTGGAGCGGTAAAAAGTTCATCGGGCAACCTTGTATCGATGATATCGCCATCGGCGAAGACAACAACTCGCTCCGCGACCTCATGGACAAAGCCTATCTCATGATTTGCAATCAGTGTTGTCATGCCATCCTGCTCCATAAGGTCCTTGATCACCGCTAGCACTTCGCCGGCGGTTTCGGGATGGAGCGACGCCGTGGGCTCACCGAACGGCATAGCAAGCGGTCTCATTGCAAGGACCCGTGCGATGGCCACACACTGCTCCCCGCCGAATAGCGTCTCAGGGAAGTAAGCCGCCTTCTTTCGAGATTGATCCTCCGGAGCAACGACCTGTCCTCTTCCTTATATAGCACACGAATGAACATTTGCATAGATTGCCCAATTCCCGCTTTCTTCGCCATGGTTAAAACCAGGGGCTTGGCACGGAGATTTCAGTAATAATTTGCGCGTCCCTCAAAAAAAATTGGATGTCATCAAAAGATTTGCAAAGATGACCGCGCCTTTTTGCCTTGGCGTTTCCAGGATTCTTTATTCTACACTTAGAAATCACGATGACAACTTGATAAGCAATTCATTCACCAATGCGACCTGTGCCGGATGCAATTTCTGCTTTGCCTCATCAACTGTAAACCATCCTGCCCGGTCCACTTCCGGGAACTCCTGAATCCTACCGGAATGTATCGGCCATTCGAGCGTAAATGTATTGCTTTTGATCGTTTCTGCGTCACAACCTCCCTCCGCAGCCCAAGCAAAGACGGTTTTGCCTCCTTTTTGCGTCACGGGCGAAAGAGGAATGAAGGCGCCGACAGGCATGCAGCCGGTCTCTTCTTCGAATTCCCTGATCGCGGCTGCAAGAGGGTCCTCGCCTTTATCGATCTCCCCTTTTGGAATGGACCAAATACCCGCATCCTTTTTTGCAAAGAAGGGTCCACCAGGATGGATGAGAAACACGCGGAGGACATTATTCTCTCTTCTGTAAAGCAGTATGCCTGCGCTGGTCTTGGGCATGTTCATGAAGGCAAACTGATGAATTCGTAAGAAAAATTTATTTTACAACAAGATCGCTGAGAGCTTAGAAGAAAGAAATTAATGTCTTTTCTGCGCGTTTCTGCCTTTCTGTGGTAGGTTTTATTATATGAATGCATCAAACTGGTTGAACCTCAAAATAAGGGTCTCTTTAAAATCTAGCATTATTGTATCATACAAATACGATCAAGGCACTTTACAGATTACATCAATGCGACTATAATTTCTTCATTAAACAGGCGGGGAGGCACAATACGTGATAGTGAAACAAGTTAATGACCATATGCAGCGCCCTGGTATACCTGCTTTTCTTCTTGCAATCATAATTGTGTTCATCGCGATAAGCACCCCCTCTTCCATCCTTGCCCACGAAGGATACACCCACCACGACCTCAAGGTAACGCTCGCTCCTAACGAACGGCTCATCACTGTTATCGATACGATCAGTTTGCCGGAAAATTTTCCACAGGAGTTCACCTTTGTTCTCCACAGTGGGCTCCACCCAACTCCCGCATCTCCCCTCGTGCGAATCGTGAGACTGGGGCAGAAGTACGGCGCAATTCCACTTGAATCGTTCAAAGTTATCCTGCCTGCCGGGCTTCGCATCTTCACGGTTTCGTATGAAGGGAGCATTTACGATGCCATAGAACAACTCGGGAAGGGATACGCGGGCGGGGTCGAAGAAACGACGGGCATCGTCTTCGAAAACGGCGTTTTTCTTTCCGGATCCTCATCGTGGTATCCTGATCTTGGGCCGGGTCTGGTAACCTTCACCTTGGAAGTTCAATTGCCTCCGGGTTGGGACGCGGTCAGCCAGGGCGAACGCACTCGCCACGACCAAGGCGGAAATATGGACTTTGTTCGCTGGAAATCACCGGAACCGCAGGAAGAGATTTATCTTGTAGCCAACAGGTTCTTCGAATACCTCAAATCTACCAGTCTCATAAAAGCCATGGTGTTCTTGCGCACACCTGACCAGACACTTGCGAAACAATATCTCAATGCCACATTGCGGTACATTGACCTCTATAGCAGGCTCATTGGCCACTACCCCTATAAAAAGTTCGCCCTCGTCGAGAACTTCTGGGAAACGGGCTACGGCATGCCGTCGTTCACGCTCCTGGGGCCCACGGTCATTCGCCTCCCTTTCATCATCAACACTTCCTATCCTCACGAGATCCTGCACAACTGGTGGGGCAACAGCGTCTATCCTGACTATGATCAGGGCAACTGGTCGGAGGGGCTGACCGCTTATCTCGCGGACCACCTCTTGAAGGAACAGCAGGGTGAAGGCAGGGAATACCGCTTGACAACGCTCCAAAAGTACGCCGACTATGTGTTGGGAAGCAAGGACTTCCCGCTTACGCAGTTCCGGTCGCGACACGACCCGTCAACAGAAGCCATCGGTTACGGCAAGGGGCTTATGTTCTTTCACATGCTACGGCTGCAACTCGGCGACTCCGCGTTCAAGCAGGGTCTCCGGAATTTTTACAGAGACTACCAGTTTCAGTTCGCGTCGTTTAATAATCTCCGTACCAGTTTCGAGGCCGCGTCTGGGCAGGATTTAAAGCAAGAATTTGAGCAGTGGGTCACACGAGTCGGTGCTCCCAGGTTAAAGATCGACCCGCCGAAGGTTTCATCCGTGGGTAAAAAATACATTTTAACCGTACGGCTCGAGCAGACCCAATCCGGAGGCGCCTACCATCTGCGCGTTCCTCTTGCCGTAACGCTGGCCGGACAAAATCAAGCATTTCAAACCATTGTTGAGATGAAGGATATGAAGTCAGATTTTACGATCACGATACCGGCACCGCCACTCAGGCTCGATGTTGACCCAGAATTCGACATCTTCCGCAGACTTGACCGGCGCGAGACGCCACCGTCTATCTCGCAGGCCTTCGGCGCACGGAAAATGCTTATCATATTACCCGATACCATCGATAAGGAGTTTTTGAACGCCTATCGCGCATTCGCTAAGACCCTGGCAGGGTCTGGTCCCGATGAGGCCGTGATAAAGCTCGATTCGGACATCGAGGAACTTCCGCAAGACCGCGCAGTCACGATCATCGGTTGGGAAAACCGCTTTGCTAACAGCGCTACAGGTCTGTTATCCCATTATGGTGTTGCTTTCAATCGGAGTTCGGTAAGAATCGGGAAGGATGACATCCCGCGAAAAAACCATGCAGTCGTGCTCACCACGCGTCCCGCACAAGGTAGCAATTTTGCTCTGCTCTTCATTGCCTCCGATCTGCCAGAAGCACTGCCGGGTCTGGCGCGGAAGCTGCCGCATTATCACAAGTATAGCTACCTCGTTTTTGAGGGAACGGAGCCCGCGAACATTGCAAAGGGTACATGGCCAATCGACAAATCACCCATGACCGTCTTTTTCTCCGATAAAAAAAACAAGTCCGGGAACGCCGCTATGGCCAAGCTGGCACCACGCGAGCCACTTGCAAGTCTTGAACCGAATCATCTCCACTAAACTCATGATGTTGATCAGTCGCTTTCTGTCGAATGAGGAACTGGCCTGCTTCCGCTCTTCAGGTCTCTACAAGGAAGCTGTTTTTATTGCGCAGAAAATAGGTGGTGCGATTGTGCTGATAAACGCCATCTCATTAAAATCTGAAGGATTTATTTGATCTTATGAAAGACATTGAAGCCCGGTTACAAAATATCATGATAATCATATAAGTGAATTACCCCGCAGCAGAGCTGCGGGGCATCAAAACCGATAGAACCTAAAACCAATCAGATTCTTATCCTGACCTCGTCAGGATTGTCCTTTTCATCCCAGCAGTAGAACTGCTGGGTATTCAAGGACAGGTTTGATAAAGGGTATTTTCATGTGAAAAGGGGGAAAAAACTATCAGCGAAACCGTAGCAAACCCTTTGCTACTGCAATTATCAAGTTTCTGTTTATCCATCACTTCTCGTAATATCGCTCCGGCTAAGTCCCCTTTGTTCTGCTATTACTAAACAGGAGGAGCTTTTTTATCCACTCTCATTAAAATTCCCTGTTATTCTTTTCTAATTGAGTTATAATAAGCAACATAATGTACATTCTTGTACATTCTTGGGATTAAGACAATCATACAAAAGTCACATTTCTTGGAAAAAGATTTTCTCTAGCAGATAATGCTTGATAAAATGTCAAAAACCGCCGATATTCAAAAAACTTGGACCGCATTTCATTTGAAACTTACCCCACTCAAAATCGCACTTCTCTACGCTGTAGTCGGCGGGCTGTGGATATTCCTGTCCGATTCATTTATCAACTCAATAATCCACGATCCTACCACTATCACTCATATCGCGATCATAAAGGGCTGGGCTTACGTAGCTGTTACAGCGTACATTCTCTTTCTCCTGATTCGTCACTTCGAGAAAACGCATCTCGCGAGTGAAAATCAATACCGGGAACTTTTGGAACAGGCTTCGGACGGTATCATCATTTTCGATCAGCAGGGTATCCACCATACTGTTAATGAGCAGGAATGCAAAATGCTGGGTTACACAGAAAGAGAACTCCTGCAGATGAATGTTCGGGACGCTTTCACGCCAGAGGATATCACCGCCACGCCCATTCCCTTCGGAGAAATGATTGCCGGCAAGACCATTTTGAGCGAGCGGATGCTTCGCCGTAAGGATGGGACCGTTTTCTCTGCCGAGATCAGCGGCAAGATGCTGAAGAATGGACGGTTCCTTGCGATTACGCGCGATGTGAGCGAACACCGGCAAAAGGATGAAATCCTCTCATGGCGCAGCCGCCAGCTCGAACTTCTTCTGAGCAGCATAAGGCAGATCAATACGGTCCTCGAAACGCCGGTGGTTATGCGGACCCTAATAGAAACAGCTCTCGCATTGACGGGTGCGACATCGGGATTCGCAGGCATCATGCACAACGGGAAAATGGTATTCCGGGAATATAACCAGCGAGGCAAACTTATTCCCTTCGAATACTCATACGCATCCGGCTCGGGAGTCCCCGGCTGGATCATACAGACAGGTAAACCCTATATTTCGAACGATGCGCAGCACGACATGGTCACGACGCCTGCTATTCGTGAAAAGTTGGGGTTTTACAATTTTGCCGGAGTACCGATCTTCAGCCGGCACGGGAACCTGCTCGGCTGTTTCATTGTACACGACATGGCTGACCGAAAGCCCTTCACTGAGCACCATGTAGAAGTACTGGAAGGACTGGCTGCAGGCGCTGCCGTAGCCATGGAAAATGCACAACTTCTGACCGAACACAAGCGAGTGGAAACATTACTTCGTGAGGGAGAAAAAAAGTTCAGGATGCTGACAGAGACCGTGGCAGCTGCCATCATCATTTATCAAGGGACCACATTACGCTACTTCAACGCCACGGCCGAAAAGATGACCGGCTACTCGCCGACCGAGCTTTTGCATTTGAACCTTTTGCACTTGGTGCACCCCGGATATCGTCAGATGGTGAACGAGCGCAGCACTGCACTGTGGCGGTCTGACAAAAATTCCTCCCGGTATGAATGCAAAATTGTCACGAAAGCAGGGGAAGAACGCTGGGTGGATTTCACCGCGGCCACAATAGAATTCGAGGGGAGACCCGCGGCGCTGGGAACCGCATATGACATCACGGAACGCAAAATACTCGAGGAGCAGTTCCGCCAGTCCCATAAGATGGAAGCAGTCGGTCTATTGGCGGGAGGCGTCGCACATGACTTCAACAACATCCTCACTGCAATAATCGGTTATGGTAACCTCGTGAAGATTAAACTCGCTGCCAATGATCCAGCTAACAACTATATCAACCAAATTCTTTCCTCCTCTGAACGCGCCGCCAATCTCACCCACAGCCTCCTCGCATTCAGCAGGAAACAAATCATCAATCCCCAACCGGTGAATGTGAACGATATTATTGTTGGTATCGGCAAGCTTCTTGCCAGGCTCATTGGTGAAGATATCGAATTCAGAATGGATCTCGAAGAACGTGATTTAATGATCCTGGCGGATGCGGGACAACTCGAACAAGTATTGATGAACCTCGCCACGAACGCACGAGACGCAATGAGTGAAGGCGGGACATTAACCATAAAAACGAAACGTGTCGAGCTCGACCAGAAATTCATTGATAGTCACGGTTACGGCAGCCTCGGAAATTTCGCGCTAATAATTGTTTCGGACAGCGGGGCAGGTATGGATGGAATGATTCAGGCGAGAATATTCGAGCCTTTTTTTACTACAAAAGAAATGGGGAAAGGCACGGGGCTAGGTCTTTCCATGGTATATGGAATCGTTAAACAACACGATGGTTATATTACAGTATCGAGCGCACCGGGGATCGGTACGACCTTCGAAATATATTTTCCTTTGGTTCAGTCATCCGTGAAAGAAACCGCGTCAGTAAAGACTGCTGATGCCCTCGGAGGTACTGAAACGGTGCTGGTTGCTGAGGATGATGAATCGGTTAGAAATTTGACCACGACCGTTCTTGCCGAATCAGGATACACAGTTATAGGTGCATCTGACGGCGAACAGGCATTAGCAAAATTTATTGAGAATGAAGGCCAGATTCGTCTACTTATTTTTGATGTGATCATGCCAAAAATGAACGGGAAGGACGCGTATGAAGAAATTAGGAAATTCCGTCCGGACATCAAAGTCCTTTTCATGAGCGGATATGCAGCAGACATTTTTGAGGAAAAGAACATCGCCAATCAGGACTTAAGAATTATAGTAAAGCCAATTTCACCGACGGAGTTTTTAAAGAGGGTCCGAGAATCGCTGGACAATTAAGCCGAATCAGCCACTCTCGCTGATCCCCCGTCTTTGACACGCCCGCGCGTGTCCGACTCTCTTTTTCCACTCTTACAAGAACACCCCATCCAAATGACGTATTGGTTTTGGATTGAATTGGTTGGCTTTAAATTTCCCCAACACCATCAGCCTTTCAATAGTGAAACTGAACGATCCAATCGATCCGAAGAAATTAGCAGGGATTGTCAAATTTACAAAAGAAGACGCCTTAAAATATTTAGAAAACTACGGCCATCCAAATTATAATATTGTAAAGCGGGTCCGTTTCGGCGGCAAAAACTTCCTGAAAAACATTGCCGCTTCCTGTGATAAAATAGACCGACTTAAATCTCAGATAGACACCGGCTACAACCGCTTGGAAAAGCTAAAAGCATCATCTGCAGCTATCTTGGACTGGACGAACAAGATCACCTTTATGATGGACAGTATTCGAAGATCCTAACATCCAGCATATCTACGACGAGTTCTTTCGGCTGCTTCAGCAGGTACTTGGGATGAAGCGACTTCGCCTGTCACTCTATAAGAAAATCGCCGGCGTCAAAAGATCTTGGTTGGGGTTTCTCTCTAATCAAGAAGCCGCGCTTGCCAAAGCATATCATGCAGCTCATAGTGCGGGAAGATTTGACCGTCCTGACAAAAGAAAAAAGCTCGTCCGGTTACAAAGGCCGGACATTCAACAAGATGATTGGTAATGGATCGAAGGGGCAGTATCTTCGCAGGGCATCGGATAAATTACGATGGGATGGTATCCCAGAACTGATCGTTCCGAGCTATTACACATCCACTGCCTGCACGGTCCATTCTCTGGTCGACGCTTATAGGCGACAAAGGTAAATATTTTGTTGTCCACGCTGCAACGTCAAGGAACATGCTGACGAGCATGCTGCGGACACTGTTGGTAATTACCTTTAGCTGCGCCCCAACCTGGTGCAGCAAGTGACACTGCATCTTCCAAAGGACTTGCTATCCTCAAAGAACCTCCTCGTTGGAAGCCCCAACCAATAAGTTAGTATTATCTTTGGTTGCGGGAGCATTCACGCGGAAGTATTCTGAATATCAGAATGGCAAACGCATTCTTAATCTCTGGACAAAGCCTGCTCCCGGGATTCGAGCCTGCATTGAAGAAATAAGGGGCCGGGTCAGGCAGCTCATGATGTGCTTCCGCTCCACGGCTTTTTTAATTGCTACTACCCACGTTCCAGTAAGAACCCTGTCCCCTTGTGAAAAAATCCCCATATCCTTGCCGATGGAAATGAGCTGCGGTCTGCTTTTCGGTGTATATACTACAAGGTCCCGGCCATGCATATGATTATCTATATTCAGTGCAACTATGCGTGCCTGGTTCTGCGCATGGTAAGCGAGCCGCTGCAGCGATAGCGGTCCATCTTCGTTGTAGACACTAACGGCGTCTCCAATGCCGAAGATCCGATCGTCATCGGGCGAATGAAGACGGTCCGTGACCTTGAGCCATCCTCGCGTGTCCTTCTGGAGGGGTAGGTCTAGAATTATTTTCGCCGGCTGGATACCGCCCGTCCAGACGAGAATTGATGCTGCACGATGCCCTCCACGCTCGAGCACGACACTGTTTTTCTGGACTTCAATGATTGGATTTCCGGTCACGACGTTCGCTCCCCGCGCACGCAGATATTGCTCAGCAAACTCCTGTGCTTTTGGCGAAAAACCTGTCAGCAGGCGCTCTTTCCCCTCGATAAGATCAATCGAGATCGTACCTCTTTTTATATCGTTTTCCCTGCTCTGCCCCTTGATAAGATCAAGTAGCTCTCCCGCCGCTTGAACGCCCTCCGTGCCCCCTCCAGCGAGGACAATGTGGCAGGTGGCGATGGGATCTTCGAGCAGATGCTCGACTTCCGCCTTAATACGCTCCGCGTCAACAGGCTTGCGAAAACAGAAGGAAAACTCTTCTGCGCCGGGGATACCGAAATAGTTATTTTCCGCTCCCGTACTCAGGATCAGATAACCATACTGCAGTGTCCTGTCTCGACAGATGACCTCTTTGTTCGCCTTATTCAGTGAAAGCACTTCGTCCTGAATGAACCGGATGCCTGCGGGGCCGAGCATGGCGGCAAATGGGATCCGGATGCTCTCAACACTCGACTTGCCCGATACAATTTCGTGGATTGACGGAATGAAGTAATGAAAGGCGTTTCTGTCCACGAGCGTTATCATGCCCGAATGTCCCAAAAGTTCCTTCAGTAAAAAAGCGGCCTCAAGTCCTCCAAAGCCGCCGCCGACGATCACTACCTGTTGTTCCATCTAATCTCCTTTTCCAGAAATTGTCTTTCCTGTGCGCATTTAAACTTTTTTAAAAGAACCTCATCTCTTAATAAAATCCCCTTAGCTTACCAGCCAGTTCCTCCGGCAGGTTGATGATCAACTCCGTCTGAAGCATTTTTTGAAGAAAGTAATCGTCGTTCCGATAATTCGGATAAAGGTTTTGCCGGTTGACTATTTTCAGTACGCATCGATGACCTTCGCCTGCCTGCGGCTGCCGAACACTGTAGAGCGAATAATTATAACTAAGGTGGCCCAAGCTTTCATAGAACGCCAGCACCTTCGAGATACCCTTTGCCAGGGCCCGGATGTCAGCATCGGTGAGGTATGTGAAATCGCTTACGGTCTCGTGGACGGCAGTCACTTCATTGCTTCCCAGGGGAGAGAACGCGGTTATCCAATGCCAGTTGCCGAGGTGCGCGACATACCGTATCCCGCGGTTCTTTTCTTCTTCAAGCAAATCTACATGGAAGGTAGTCAAATTCCGTTTGTGATAAGACCTGCAAGCTTCGATTATACGAGCATGGTAGGAATAGGCTACCGGTGTCAGCAGGACCTGCAAATGCGGATGGACCAGGCTGGCGCCCCCTGGGAAAAGATAATTGGCATTGATCGTTGCGAACTGGACTGATTCATCGTTGCGGTATACTGCATTGATAAAGTCACGCACCACAGTCAGACCATCCCCGATGATCTCGGTCGTAAACTCTGAAAGTTTAAGGAAGTGGGATTCGCTGAGCGCTATTACTGCATGATATTTCCCTATCGCAAAAAGGTTCGGGAATAATACCGCTTCGCCCCGCCTGATGCGTCCTTCCGGAACTATTGTTGGCGGATATTTCGGCGTGATTTTCTCAATACGATCGCCACAAAAGATGCAGGTCTTGGCACTTTCGTCCACGAGCCGTCGCACCAGCTCAGGATCATTGTCTCCGAAGAATGCCTTTGCTTTGTCACGGAGAAAGGGGTTATACACACTCGCGTCCCCGAGGAGCGGGTCTTTGCGCACTTCCACTTTGTGGGTTTCCTCGGTGAAATTTTGCTGTGGGTTCAGAATCGTGAAGCAGGATTCAACGGACTCGAATGAAATCTTCTCCATAGTTCCTCCTTGGCCGTCCATCGTAGTTTACAATCCACCATCAAGCAGTTCGGCAAGCTAGACCAGCCCTGTGATCTTATCATGGCATGCATGGATGTTGTATGCGACCCGATGTAAAATGACGCAGTGGCATTGATCGTCGTAGACCAGGAATGAGGCGCAGTGTTGGCGTCGCTGAGCTGGCCCATGCTTCCGAGATCGATCAAGTACTTATTCACAGGATTCGAGGTCCAGCGCCCCGTCCGCGTGCAAAAGTATAACCACGCCCCCTTACTCGCTCAATGCCGCTCGCAGATGCGTGTGGCCGAAGAACCCGATATTGAGAGCTCCATGAAAACCGACCAAGCGGCGTAAGTTATCACGACGTCTTCGCACAAGAAGATATAACTGTCGCTTTAATAAACGAAGCCGTGGAACCGGGCAAAATTGCGGACCCGCCGTTCGCGGGGCATGGCCACAAGGAACCATCTGTTCTCTTCTGTCAGCTGTTCTCGTGTCTACAACACGACAACCCGAGCAAGCCGATTAAAATCCTCAGTTACCTCCATATCCGCAGCGCTGGCATTATGGTTACCAAGGATACAGGTGACGTTTTCGTTTCAGAAAATATCGATACATTCATCGGAATTAGTATTGTATCCCACGATATCTCCGAGGCGCGCATGATTGCTTCAACCTCGAGCACCTTGATCCGTTCAAGCACGGCTTGGAGCGCCTCGACATTCGCGTTCATATCTCGAAGATCAAAGCGGTAAGCATGCATCACCTGCCTGAGCTTGTTATATGGCTTTATTGTATCAAATTTTTAGGGAGGAAAATCGTAAAAAATAACCGCGAACTGCGGCTACCATTTTCTGATTACTTTGTCCTTACAAGGCAGGTTCTTGTGCACGAGTTTCTTTCTAAGCGTGCATTGGAGAGCGACGAATGTCCTGCAGCTTCGCGACCCGTCAACGGCATCGGACTGTGGGAACTTGGCATATTTGCAATCAAGGTCGCAGAATTCCATCTCACCCTCCTGCAGGCTGATACACGCTGATATAAAGACAACATTGTGCTCGCAAACACAATAGAAACCTACCTATGCGCGGAAGTGACAACGCGACGGTTTTTTTTCATCATCTTGTCCGATATCATTTTTTGTATTTACGTCCTCCTGTCGTGTATCTTCTCAATTTCCCCGTCCGTCATCTTCCCGCTGACAATTATGTTGGGCAGGTTCATCATTTCCTTTGACAGGCCTTTCATCTGGACGGATATTTTTTATTTTTCAGTGTTCATGTCTTTTATCCTCCCGGACATGACATTCATCATCAATGGGCACCCTACAAGTGTGAAAAAACCCTTGAGCGTCATGGTTAGATTATTGTATCACGTCTCCCGAAATAAATAGATGAATAATGAAAAACCTGCCCTGTCGCCGCTTAACAGGTTCCGCGGCAGCTGTCATGCTCTCAGTCACTGATAACTAGCATCGAGTCTTTGATCTTTAGGGCTTTATCCTTGCTGATGAGCTTTTCGACAATGGCGAGGCCGAAGGCAAGCGCTGTTCCCGCACCCCTGCTAGTCAGCACTTTCCCGTCGACTACGACAGATTTTTCTTCGTACCGTACATTGCCCAGCTTGTCCTTGTATGACGGATAGGAGGTAGCGCGCTTTCCCGTAAGCACGCCCGCATTCGCAAGAACGTAGGGAGCGGCACAGATGGCGCCCATGAACTTACCTTTCTCTGAAAAGCTTCTGATCAACTCTTTCACCCGAGGGTCTGCGTTCAGGTTGTCTGAACCCGGCTGTCCGCCTGGTAGTACGATCATGTCGAAGTCATCGGCTTTGATGGTGTCGATGACCGTGTCAGGTATGACCTTCACGTTCCGAGCACTTATAACTTGGTTATCATGCAACCCGGCAATGACTGTATGGATCTCGGCCCTCCGCAGCACGTCGATAATGGCAATAGCTTCAACCTCTTCAAAACCATCCGCAAGTATGACCACTACTCTCGGCATAGAGACCTCCTCATTCCGCTGAATAGTACTGGTATGATGATGAACTCATCATAGCCCGTTCCAAGTAATTCATCAATCGACCGTTAAAAGAATTTGGCATTTGCCGGTCGCTTCATTATATACAGAATGCGCCGCATTCGTGTCCGTTCAAGGGGGAACAAATGCCGATACACTTGACATCTTCCCCGGCCTCGAAGAAGGGCTCGTCCGACGTTCGAGAGAACGAAGCAGTCATCTGCCATAAATGAGAATGGGTTCATACAGCACTCTGGCGGCCGAGGGTAAGGAGTATACATCGCAATCAGCATGCTGGCATTTCCCCCCATAGTGTACATCGCGATTTATGATAGCAGATAAAGTTAAGGTTCTGCGTTTCCATCCACGCGGTATGCCGTAAAAAAGATCGGGGTAAATTGAATCATTCTCCCGCCTTTCCTCGAATCTCAAAGATCAAATATACTAAGCTTAATATCCGGAACTCGATCCTCCGCCAGTCTCGGGCTTCTTTTCCACTTGTTTCGCACCCATATGTTTCTCCATCATCGTTGCCAGTTTATCGCGCTGCTCCGGTGTGAGCATATCATGGATTTCAATTAATCTCGCACTAAAGAATCGGATTATATCGTCTGCCTGAGCTTGGTTTTTCGCCTTCAAGCCTTCCAGCTTCGCCTTGTCGATTTCTGTGCTTCGCATAAGTTCGCCAGCTTCTTTCAATGTTGCTTCCCTCATTTTGGCCATCCAGGGCCGTAAGGCAAGGAATTCATCCTTGATCTTCTCCAGCTTCGCCTTCTGGGCATCGTCCAGCTTAAGCTCTTCCGCCATGTGCTGTACATAATGTTCCGCCCTTTTTTCAGGCGTCCGACAACATCCGCTTGCGATCAGCGCTGACAGTGCAATTAATATGGTCAGATTGGTAATCCTATTTTTTAACATGCCGGCACTTCTCCTTTCTGAATTCGAATGCGTTCACAAACCTGCATTTCTTTGCTTAAAAATATATTTATATTTTAGCACTATTTTGCAGCATATAACTAAAAGCTCATATTGATGTGAGTTCTAAGGAAAGAAATGGACATGGAGAAAGGGGGTTGCCTGTCTATCTACGAATTTAGATCGGGCAGAGGATGACGGATGAAGTATCCCTGGGCAAAATCAATGCCCGCAGACCGGACATGGTCCAGGATGGACGCGGATTCAACGCACTCGGCGATGGTTTTTATTCCGAGTTCTCCGGCAAGAGCGGCAATATTCGATACGATTGCCTTTTCCATTTTGCTGTTTTCTCCGCTCATGCTGTTAATAAATTCACCGTCTATTTTCAAATAGTCAACTTTAAACAATTTGATATACTGGAATGATGAGTAGCCAGCTCCGAAATCATCGATGGCAAGCTGAAAGCCGTCTTCCTTCAGACCGCGGATGATTTTCTCCACCTGACTCAATTTTTTTACAGTGTCCCGTTCAGTAATCTCAAAGACAAGCTGCTGGGGCTCAACTTGGTAGTAGGTCATGAAGCCACGCATTGTGGGCATGAATTCATTCATTACCAGAGCCTTCGGAGAGAGGTTGAAGAAGAGCTTGCCTTTATACTCATGCCGCTTCACAGCGGCCAGTGCTTGGTCGATGAGCAAATAGTCGATTTTCCCGATTGCCCCCATCCCTTCGGCCTCTTCTATAAACTCGGCTGCTGCAACGATTCGTTCAGGCATGACGATCCGCGTCAAGACCTCATAGGCCATGACCAACTGGTTCTTAGTGCCGACGATGGGCTGGAAATAGGGAACGACACGCTTCTGCCTTATCGACTCCAAGATAAAAACACTCTTCTGGCCCGCACTCTTAAGCCAATCAATATCCAGATCGTCGCTGGGGATGCCTATCCGGTCTTTGCCGAAAACTTTGGCTTGGCGCAGCATGGAATCAGCAACTTGAAAAAGAGACGGCGCGTCCTGTGCGTGGTCCGGATAAACAGCTAGGCCGATTGAAAGGGTAACGCTGGCCAGCGCACCATCTGGAAGGTGGTACGTATTCTCCTTGGTGCTCTCGTTGAGTCGCTTGGCCACGATATATGCCTGGGCCTCGTCGCAAACCGGGAGGAGGGCGGCAAAATTGTCACCGCTGAATCTGGCTGCAACATCGCCCTTACGGATGGCTGTCTTCAGCAGCGTAGAGAACTCACGGAGATAAGAATCCCCAGTTTCGTGGCCGTGGACATCGTTGATGTTCTTGAAATCGTCAAGATCGACGAGCATGATTGAGAAGCTATATTTATGTCTCTTTGCCCGCTCGATTTCATATCCGAGCAAATTTCGAAAGGTTTTTTGGTTATACAAGAAAGTCAAGGGGTCGTGCGTCTCATACTGTTTCACCTGTCTGGCTAAAGCGTTGAGGTTCTTGATCACAAGAGACGCGATGACGGAAGGAAAAGGCGATAAGATGAACAGAAGAACGGCTACCATATTACGTAGTTTGGATCCGTCGTCTGCAACCGTTAATAGGCAAACGCCGAGCACCAGCAGACAGAAGCTTACGAGCACTAAACCCAGGACTATGATAAATTTACTTTTCCCCAATGCGTAATATTCCTTTACACGCTACTGATTAGCAGCCTATCATTCCTATAGTACCTATAATACTTAAATCCCGCAAAAAGTAAATGCCCTCGATAGGTATTTTTAGGGTATCGGAAAATGAACACTTTTTTTCTTGCGCTACCTGCCAAACAATTTTAGGAACCCTGCGCGAAAAACCGCACATGCTATGGTTGAATGAAAGCGCTGAACAGGCATAGTTGACAAATGTTTACTACTATGATATTATAATAACTATGCTTCACGACAGTGAAACGGATCCCTGCTCTGTTCCATGAAACCAAACGTATGGGGGGTTCCGGCAAGGAGTTTGCCGGATAAAACTTTTGCCCGCTAAGAATTTGAAACTGGAACGGTGAGGGCATCCCACCATTAGGTGTGAAGCAGTAAGACTGTTGATACTGACAGCAGCTCCCTTTGCATTCCAGAATCCCATATGCTTTAGGGGTAGGATTACGTTAAAATGGCATTGCCCCTTTTGATCCATTTGAAGGAAGGTTAACGATGACAATGCAGTCCGAGGAGATTCGGCTACGGTACCTGTACCGTCGGCTGATAATAGATGGGAAAGCAAAGATCTCTCTCGAATCCGCCAGGAGGCTCGTCGGACCGGACTGTGCTTATCACCTCTATGCGGTCGTCGGGAAGACGAAGCCGGAGAAGATCCCGAGGGCGTCAAGATCGCGCAAGAAATAAGAAACGATTTTTCTCACAGGTTATCTTGCTATAAACAATGATACGTCTCCCGTACGCATCCGCGTCACCCGGTGTCTTCAGTACGTCCCAGGTCGTTTTCAGCTGCCATGCATTCCCCGGAGCAGTAACTCCCTGCTCGTTTAGGCTCATGAAATATATTTTCGTATTGTTTCCCTGAATTGCCGGACGTCAATGGGTTTGGTAATATATCCATTGGCACCCAAATCCATCCAACCCTCTCGGTCGCGTTGCTCGCCTTTCGTGGTAATGATGATTATTGGTGTCTCTAGTTTCAGATCATGACGCACAGCGTAGATCAGGCCGGCCCCATCCAGTTCCGGCATGTTCATATCCGTAAGAATGAGGTCGACATTCTGTTGCTTCAATTTTTCCAATGCGTGGGCGCCGTTTACAGCCTCTACGATCTTGACCCCAGGCATCATTTTTATCACGTGAAACAGCAGTAACATACGCATCGTCTGAGAGTCGTCGACCACGAGGACCCATTTGTTCGCCCGTTGCATCATAAAATCTTAAAATCCCTCATACGGCAAAATGTTTTCCGTAGCGTAATAGACAAACCGAGTCCAGGCAACGGCAGTTCGCATAGATAAGAGTTACTTACCATCATACCGAAATAAAGTCTAAAGTCAACCGAGACGTCACTATTTTATGGGCTACAGGTTAACATAGGGGGGACGCCTTCCTGGAAGGGTCCACCTCAGGGTGCACAATATTCAAAAAAGCTTTATACTATATAGTATGATTGGTGTAAACCAAAAAGGGCACGGTTTAGTGTGAAGGAAAGGAGAATGGTGGGCATGGAAAGCAGTAAAAGAGTATTAAGCGCAGCGGTATTCTTAGTCTTTGCCGCTACACTAACCAGTTGCATGACTGGAATACCACTCACGACATCTGCAGCAGACCCGGCGGCAGTAACGGGAACCTATACGCTGCTGCTCTATGGGTGCCACTATCCGGATGATGCACAGAACGTAGCCTTCCTCGTGAGCGACTCAAGCAAATATCCTTTGGAGATATTTGATCTCGATACCTCTTACAAGGTAAAGGCGAATGTACCAGCGCAACAGGCGCTCAACGAGGCCAATTCATTCCTCAAGTGCACTACTTACCGCCTCTGGCAGACGAAGCTTGAGAGGATTCCCGACGACAGCGGCGGGACTATCGGTTACGAAGTGCGTCCCTTATACCTTCCTTGGGAATTCGGCAAGTCCGATATCATGTTGATCTCCTACTCGCTGCGGGATGGCAAGGCTAGAGTGTACATCAAACTGGACCCGGACGTCGAGCGGGCGATTGGCGCCTCAGGTGGTTCAGGTAGATCATCGCGAGACGGTAGATAGGAGAAGATAGACCGGGAGGAAAAAGCTGTAAAGGGTTCGTGCGGGGAATGAATAATTTGCCAATACAAATGCGGTGCCTTCTAAACATCCGTATTCATAGCACGTCATGGGGCTCTGTCATGAATGCGGCTGTTGGCTCATATTGAGGAGCCGCTAGCCGCTAGCCCAAAGGGGGTGGGTGATCTTATCGTTCATGCGGCAGCGAGGAATCTATTCCTATGCCTCAGTAAAAACTCATGCACAGCAATGGGTTTCTTCCCCGTCAGTTTTTCCACATAGGTGCTTACGATGCTCCCTTTCCCGTTACCCCAGGATTGCATGAGCATGACGATATCGTCAGCGAACCATGCCGGCATGCCCGCCTTGATCATTCCAGCTTTTGCTGTTTCATAAGGGACTTGAACGTATTTGACGTGCTTTCCGACAATATCTCCCAGAGATTCTGCGATTTCGCTAAAATTCATCGCTTCTGGACCTGTCAGGGTATAGGTTTTCCCCATGTGCCCTCCATCGATCAGGATCGCCGCTGCGGCCGCTGCGATGTCTTGTACCGATATCATGCTGATCCTCGTTTCTCCAAGAGGTGAATAGATTGCCCCCTCCTTGATAACAGACTCGGTATTGACCAGAAGATTCTCCATGAAATAATGTGGGTGCAGGAATGTATAATTGATCCCGGATTTCCTAATATAATCCTCTATCTCGGCGTGCCAGCGAAGCAAGCCTACCGGAGAATCCGGCGCGGTGCCGATTGCAGATAACTTCACTAGGTGTTTGATGCCCATAACCTTCGCTGCATCAACAAAATTGATTTGGTATTTTACCTGGTCCGGGGATGCTGGCGAAGCGAGGTAGGCTCGCGATATTCCTTCGAGCGCCCGCTCGATCAAACCGGCATTGGCAAAATCTCCTTCAATGGTTTCCACGTTCTCGTGCTCTACAAGGGACTTCTTAGCTGGGGAATGGATCAATGCCCGAACGGGAACACCTGCGGCCGCAAGGTGCTTCACCAGTGGAAGGCCTGTGTTACCGGTTGCTCCTCCTATTAATATTTCTGCTCTCATATTAGTCTTAGCTCTCCTTTTTGCTTGATTAAGTATGATCAGGTTCTCTCTAACCATGGCATCGTCTGACTGCATAGTGGTAATCAGGCAGCGCGATCAACACTTATTGGATGCCAATGGGCGGCATCGGAATTCGTTCGCTTGCACTGACGCACCCATTCTGTGATCAGATTAGCAATCTTTTCCGGATCGTCTTCCTGGAGGTAATGAATACCCGGCCCAAAATCTTTGATGATGAGCTGCGGCAGAATATTTTGAAGGAGGTGAAGATGGTATTCCGTTTCCTTCGAAACAATGGCTCCCGGCGTTGCCTTGATCCACAGCAAGGGGAACTTCACGCCTTGCAGCCTTTTATATACTTCTTCGATAAAGTCCTCACTCTCCGCTGGCTGGCCGGCAATCGGAAGGAGCTTCGGAAAAGCCCTTATAGCCTTCCGTGAACTATTGGTTGGGAATGGTTCCCGGTAGTGGCGCATTACTTCTTGCGACAAGTTCTCCTTATGTATCACGGAGCGGGGAAGAATTTTATTCATGAAGATGTTCATCATCTGTATCAAGATATAACCAAACGGAGAACGCAATAACCGGAACGCTGGCGCAAACCTCCCGAGGTCGTTCCATGAATAGGGCCATACAAAAGTTTCCATAAACGCGAGTCCCCAGACATTGTCAGGGTGATTGACCGCATAGGCGGCTCCAAGCGGGCCGCCCCATTCATGTAGAACAAGAATTAAGTTCTTGAGATCAAGCTTTTCGATGAATGCCTCTACAATGTCCGCGTGGAGACGGGATGTATAGACCACGTCATCACGTTTGTCTGACTTTCCGAAACCCAGGAGGTCGAGGGCAATTCCTCTTCTGCCCAGGTTGCCCGCCACCCTCGGCAATACATTCCTCCACAGGTAGGATGAAGTCGGATTACCATGAATAAAAAGCACCGGATCTCCTCTCCCAGCCTCCACGTAGTGAATCCTATACCCGCCAATGATAGCATATTGATTTCCAAATTTAAAATCAGCAGACGGTCTCGACATTTCACCTCTTCTCTGCGGGTCCCAAGCTACCCATCCCGCATCGTGACACCTTTGTTGAATTGGACCAAACCACTTCTTCAAAAACGATTCAACTTTTCAATCCGAAAACGTCCTCTTTCCCTTTGTAATCTTCTATCTGATGGTCATGTCTATCAGAAAAGCATATATCTTTTTCTAAGCTTAACACCGCCTAGGGAACATATCAAGAAATGCACTTGAATAACGACAGCCATCACTCCCAGAGAAAGGCGTTACAGGATAGATCTAATTATCGTCACGCTGAGATGCAGACTACGCAAAAAAATTTGTAAAGTGCTTGTGCTCTCTGTCTTCCCCTCCGGACTGCAGTCAATTCTGCCTCACGACGTGAATGCTTACGCCGCTTTTGCTTTGGTGTTATGAAGCGACTTGACTACTTCGGGGGTAAATATGCCTACCTCAATGATCCGTGCCTTGTTTAGTAAGAAGCCGGGTACAAGATTGCGTGCCTCGCTATCATTTTTTACGTCCACCAGCGCATATGCAGTGTGGTCACCTGACATGCAGCCATAGTTGAACATCTTAAGAATTTCCGGCCCCTTTGCGAGCTGCTCATCCAGCGCCCTCAGACACTCTTGCTCGGAGTGATGTGATTCAATCATGAATTTCATAGCAGGTTACCTCTCTGCTTACGTTTTAACTACTGTCAGCGAATACCGCTAAATTCAGAATATTATCTATTCTTTGTTTGAGGATAGCACCGCCCTAAGAAACTGTCAACGGGCTGGGAGACTTGATCGATTCTCTGTTTAAATATAACAACAGAAATCATACTTAATGCTGATTACACTTAATATGTCTTCCAAATTCCATCAACATGTCGCTGTCTCTACACCAACAGTACCATTGAAAATATCGCCAAAACTATGCCAATGCCCTGCTTCAGAGTGATCGTTTCATGTAAAAGAATGAAGGAGAGGATGATCGAGACCAGCGGGTAAAGCGCAGTAAACGTAATTACGATCGCAACCTCGCCTCTACTTATGGCCTGTAAGAAGAACAGGCCGCCGAGCGAACTGCAAACGCCTGCAAGAACCCCAAAAAACGCACCTTCGTAGTTCATGGGAATCGGAAATTTTGTCGTAGCCAGAAGGGCGAGGACGACTGACACCGCGCCGAGGGCAGACGCAAAGTAGACATTCCGCGGCGACATCTCGTTCGTGGCCAGTTTCTGAAACAATCCCCATACGCCCCACAGGACCATTGCAAGTACTGCAGGCGCCATCCAAGGAGGTGTTCTCATGTTATTTTTCCCTTTCCCGTATGGGCTACCTGTTCATCGACTCTGCCACGGCATAAGGATCATCATCTTTCCCGAAAGAATATCTATCTGACAATACCGTGTCGTTGAGAACACGCAGCAGTTCCTGGTTATGTTTTGTAATTTATTATAGCGTAGGATGATACTGAAGTGTGTGTGACTGGCTTAATAAGATACATAGCGTACGACTTACACGATATCGCGAGCAGTGAGCGCTCTACCTTATCTCTTTAATGCTCACGACATTCTCATATTGGGAAAAGATTGGTATTCTCCAGCCATACTTCTTGATCTTTACTACTTTCCCTTTTAACCGTATCGCATCGTTCTGGACCGTGCCAGAATCAAATTTGAAACGGTACCAGACATCCTCGTTCACAAACGGCTGGTCTTCGGTAGCAATCATAAATCTTCCATCAACCTTTGTCATTTGCGCGTCGGTTATTCTCGTTTGGATGGTGTCCGCAATAAAATAACTATACAGCACTACTAGAATGCAAGCCGCGATAGAAATCAGAACCGCCTTAAACTTGAAACTGCTAAAATATCTGGCCATAACAATCACCTCATCTTGTTGATGGATTCATTGCTTATTAGATCTCCGAAGCCCTCCGGAAAGATCTTCGACTAATCTTCTCGGTAATTTTGCGGTACTATATGTTCTAGGTACGCACGCCGGTGACAACGAAATAAATTATACTCAACGAGCAACCATAACCGTTGCGGCCGAAGTCTTCATTCCTGAACCGTTGTTCCAAAAATGGACTGCTCTGCTCACCCTTTTGTTAGTAGTCGTTAATCTCTCGGGAGAAGCTTGGCGACTAACCAGCCTATCGCGTAGAGAACACCAAGGAGGACAACATCTGTCGGGCCGACCGGTAAATCCCATCGATATGCCATCCAGAAGCCGAAAAACGCGGTTGCGCCGCCAATCAAAGAGGCCTGCAATGTAAACTGGCGCATGTTGCGCGCGTATTGGTGCGCAGTTAGCGCGGGAATCAGCAGAAATCCGAATGCGATGAGCGGACCGACACTCAGTACTGCCATCGAGACAGTTAATCCAATCAGTAAATAGAGCAAAACGTCCCAGAAAACGACGTTTTTACGAAGAATAATTGCCATCTCGCGGTCGAACGAGACGAGGAGTAATTCTTTGTGGGACAGGCCTAGTGCTACAAGAACAAGAGTAAGCGTTGCCGCGGTCAGCACAAGATCAAAATTTGAAATGGCGATGACTTCCCCTTTCAGCATATCAAGCCAGCCGATTTCTCCGTAGGGGTTTTTTGACAGCACTAAAATACTCAACGCCGCGGCAACAACGTAAGCGCTGCCGAGCCGGCCTTCAGGCTGTCCGCGCCCGCGTCGTTCCAGGAATGCCAGCACAAGGATCGCGGTCAGCGAGAATGTTATTGAGCCGACAAATGCGAGCGCGTGCGCGCTGTGTGAGCCGTGCTCGGTCAGTTTGAATCCAAGCCACAGAGGAAGCGAGAGAGCGATAGCAACACCGGTCGAGGAAATCTGGGGCAGTGCCACACCCATGAACACCAGCCGGCGCATGACGAGAAAGACACCAACGAGCGGGCAAGCGAAGCCGACGAGCACGCTGGTGTAAAGCGAGTTCCGGAGAAGAAAATCAAAAGAGAGAATCTGTTGAAGTATCTCCATGTCAACCCATCCCTATTGCAAATATTTCCGCCATCCGTTCGGCTGTGAGCAGTTCGTCAGCTGCCCCTTGGAAAACCTTTCCCTCGTGCAGCCAGATGCATTTCTCAGCGTAGTGACGGACGGCCGAAAAGTCGTGCGTAACGAGCAGAACCGTGATTTTTTTTTCCTTGCAGATCTCCGAAATGAACTCTAGCACGGCGGTCGTTGCCTCACGGTCTACGCCCGCCGTGGGTTCGTCCAGTACGAGGACGTCGGGGCGTGTTGCCAAGGCGCGAGCGATGAGCACACGTTGTTTCTGGCCGCCGGACAGTTCAGCAAAGCGCTTGTGAA
The DNA here is from genome assembly GCA_963845065.1 of Nitrospirota bacterium. Classification (GTDB taxonomy): domain Bacteria; phylum Nitrospirota; class UBA9217; order UBA9217; family UBA9217; genus JAJYKN01. Next base: position 210,543 of record CAWJQQ010000008.1, on the reverse strand, counting down.
AAAAACCCTCCGCACCCACTGCATGCAGACATTCGCGCGTGAAGTTACGTTCTTCCGGGGGGATGAGATGGCCCACGCGTATTCGACCATAAACGCCCATAAGTGCGACATCGAACCCCGTAAGCAGATAAACCGAGTCGAACCGATTAGATTGAGGGACATAGCCGAACGTGAGCGGTGCACCTGCCGATGAGATATCAATGCGGCCAGCGACTGGCGGCAGCAGCCCAAGGAGCGTTTTGAGTAATGTCGATTTGCCCGAGCCATTAGCGCCGAGAATAGCGGTGAAGCTTGCACGGGTAATGGAGAGTGTAAGTCCGGACAGCACCGGCTGGCCGTTGTAGCCTATACTCAGGTTATCCAGCGTGATTAGTGATTCAGTCATCGTCTGTTATGAGTGTCCGCCCAAGAACTCGGGTGGACAGCCCCTCTCCTTATATTTATTGCCTTGCTTGCATGGCAGTTACCATCGTGTGAATAATGTAATCCATCATTTTAATATACGTCTCCGTATTGGGCACGCCACCAGGCATAATAGGTAATGTTATCATAGTTGCACCGGTCTGTTCAGCGATGTTTTTCGGTACTTTTTCGGGAAACTGTGGCTCACGTACGACGATAGTAACATGTTCGGACATCATTGATTTACTTAATTCCTCAATGTGACGCGGGGTCGGATCGATGCCTGGCTTCAGTTCGATCGTGCCGAAATAATCCATGCCAAAGCGCTTCGCAAAGTATGGCCAATGCTCGTGATAGGATACAAACTTCACGCCTTTGAGCTGTTTGGCATCCATCTTCCACTCCGCAATTTTGGCATCTAGCTTGGCGAGATAAACGTCGCGGTTGCGTGTGAGTTCTGTCTCATACTGTGGGGCGAAAGCTACAAGTGCGTTGTAGATGTTTTCGATTGCGGTCTTCGCCAACACCGGGTCAAGCATGTAATGCGGGTTGCCATAGGGATGAACGTCGCCCTGATAGTGGTCCGTCGACTTGGGCACATCGAGTGGGAAGATGCCTTTTGAGCAGTCCACATAGCCGGGTGTGCCCTTCTGGATGTTGGGATTCTTACTCGCCTCCAAGAGCGCGGGCAGGAATGCGTGCTCGCAATCTAACCCGACAAGAATCAGCAGGTCCGCTCGGTTCATTAGCGGTACAAAGCTCGGTTTCATCGGAACCCCATGCGTGTCTTCAACGCCCGTCGCTAGGCTATGGACGTCGACTAGGTCCCCCCCCACAGCTCGTGCAAAATCAGCGAGGTCTGTAAGCGTCGTTACAATTCGAACTTTGGCAGCATGAGCGGGCGCCGCCCACCCACACAATGCCCCGGTTAGCGCGATGATCGATATTAAATTGAATAATTTGGATTTCATAGCATATTCCTCCTATACAGATTTAGCGTTGCTGCCATCCATGCGCATGTGAGCCGATGATCCACGCCCATTGCAGATAAACGGCATCATCAGGGCGCAGGCCGGTTGCAGCATTGTTGTCGGTGTGCGTATATTGAAGGCGCAGCTGGTTCCAGTGGCTCAAGGCCCATGTTATGTTTGCGGATTCCGCGGAGGTTTTGGCCTGATTGTTCTGCTCGTTTTCCAGCCATTCATATTGGATTCCGGTTGTCCACTGCCGATGAAATTTGTACGTGATATATGAGTAAAGACCAGTGGAGCTGACGGACCGGTTGGGCAGTGCATTGCCCGCAGGATCCGTCACATCATAACGATTGTCGCTGTACAGCACTTCCGTGCCCCAAGTAATGGTTTTAAATTGATTGTTGCGTAGAGGCTTCCAGCTCAGCACCAAGTCCACTCCTACGAGGCGACGCTCACGTTCGGTAAACGTGTTGCTATCCACGGTTGGAAATGATGGATTAGCGGGGTCGGGTGCCCATTGCGCAATGGTACTCGGATTCCAGAGGCCTGAGATACCTGGTTCGAGTGAGATATCTGGTGTCAGGTCAAAATATGTAGACAAGCGTCCCCAATAGTTCAAGCCGCTACCCTGACGGTAATCTCCGATAAAGTTTGGGGGGTTATCTCCACCAAACTGATTACCCGTGCCGAGCGTTAAGCTGATGTAGTGCTCGACCGGAACCAGCCAATTAATCTGCAACCCATCCGTTCTAGACTCGCCGCCGATGTACTGCTCGAGTACGAGTGGTCGATTGACAAAAGGCAGCTCATGATCGTGGATGTAGCCCAGGCGGCCGAATTCGCCGAAGAACCGCCCCGCCTTCAACTCCAAGTTCCCTTGCAGTGAGGTTGTCTGGATTGCAGCCTCTTCGACGTCCAAAATCGATTCACCTGTAACCGGGTCGGCTGATGCGTTGACTACTACATAGCCCTTCGCGAACGGATCCACTGACGAGGCTGCGTTCAGTTCCACCGAACGCTGAAATATATCATACCCGCCAGGCCGGTTGCTACCCGTTTCCTCTGAGCCTTTGCTGCGATAAGAGAAGATTGTTTCACCAACGAGCCCGATGGCCGGATTGAATTCGCTTGGAATTTCCTTCTTCTGCGTTTCGACCACTTGATCAAGTTTCTCGTTCAACTCTTGGACTTTCTGCTGGAGTTCCTGGTTTGTTTGCTGCGGTTCTTGGCCCTTTTGTACGGGCCGCTGGTCCTTTTGATTTGAGAAACTTTCCTTCAATGAATCTATAGTGTTTTGTTGTTCTTCAATGGTCTTTGATTGTTTTTGCACCGTGTCTTCGAGATTATTGAGCCGATCAGCCGTATCGGCGGCAAAAACTGTCGTACTGAACGAGCAGAAAATAAGTACGCAGGTGATGCACAATACTCGTTTCATAAGACCCTCCGTGAAAGAGTTAATTATGCGTGTAAATGGATCGAACGGGCTCTTTATTGAGCTCGTACTCAATTTTCCTGAAAGAAATAAGCCATTGCGGAAAGATTAAGAAGGCAGCTTCCCTTTGTGACCAACTGAATATCGATAGGGTAGTCCCGCTCTTACCATTAGATAGTGAGATGCAAACTTGCGGGTATTTATACTGGCGGTGCGCGATTGCGTAGGGAATAGGAAAAGAGATTATCGGTAAAAACTGGCGAGGAAGCGGCAACTGTCGTTTCTATTAAGGCATAGTGGACGTTATCAAAAGCAACCATCCATTGGCTGGTTGCAGACGCATGATTAATTGCAATACAGATTGGGCAGTCGTGGTCATCCGCTGTATTTTCATGGTGGTGCGATACTGCCACGAACGTGGAAACAAGGAAAAGCAGAATGAGGAAAACGATAATGCGTTTTTTCCAGTGCATGGAAACCCTTTCACTAAGTAAGGCAGTTTAAACTTTGCCGACGAGTTTGAGCGAAACCGGGCTGATTTCAACATCCCACCCATCATTCACCGAATCTAGGCTGCGCCATAAACCATTCGACTCACTTGAGCCATCTTCTCAAAACTATGCTCCCGGCTCCGGGGACTTCTCTGGGGCCGCTTCGTCGTTCTCTTCTTTCTTCTCCTTTTTTTCCTCCCCTTTGTCTTCAGTCTTCAGTTTCTTTGACATCTCATTGAGTCGTTTGTCGACGAGGAAATTCACGGAGCCTTCCGGATACGATCCGTCTTCCTTGCGCTCGCCCGAAGGCAAACCGGTCAGCAATTCGATCGCCTCACCCACGGTCCTGACCGAATAGACGTGAAATTTTCCTTCCCTCGCTGCATCGACTACTTCTTTCTTCAACATCAGGTTCTTCACGTTGAGCTCCGGGATAATCACGCCCTGGTCGCCCGTGAGACCCAGGTTCTTGCATACGCTGAAAAATCCTTCGATTTTTTCGTTCACGCCGCCGATGGGCTGGATTTCACCCTTCTGATTTATCGAGCCGGTAATGGCAAAGTTCTGTTTGATCGGCACTTCGGCAATACCGGAGATGAGCGCGATGAGCTCTGCCGCCGAGGCACTGTCGCCTTCGACCTCGCCGTAACTCTGTTCAAAGGCAAGCGTAGCGGACAAAGACAGCGGCTTGTCTCTGGCATAAGTACCACCAAGGTAGCCCGAAAGAATGAGCACCCCCTTGTTGTAGATGCGTCCCGAGAGCTTGGCCTCGCGCTCGATGTCGATCACTCCTGATCTGCCGAGGTAAACCCGGCTCGTGATGCGCGACGGCTTGCCGAAATAGAAATCGCCGATGTCGTATACTGACAAGCCGTTCACCTGCGCGACCGCTGAGCCCGACACGTCGACCATGATCGTTCCTTCGGTGAACATTTCCTGGATGCGTTCATCGACCAGATTGGCACGGTAGATTTTTTCATTCAGGGCCTTGTCTACATGTTCACTCATCACGGCCTTCTGTCCGGCCTGCGTGGCCCAGTACGACGACTCGCGTACCAAATCCGTAAGGTCGCTGAAACGGAGCGAGAGCTTGTTCTTCTTCTCAGCAAGCCGCGAGGCATGTTCTACGATGGTTCCCACGGCGCTTCGGTCGAAAGGAAGGAGGCCGTCACTCTGCGCCATGTTCGCGATAAACACGGCATACCGCATCATTTCGTCCTTTGAACTCGTGGTCTGGGTATCAAAATCCGACTTGACCTTGAAGATGTCCTTGAAGTCCTCGTCGTAATTATAGAGAAGGTAGTAGAGCCAGGGGCTTCCAAGCATGATGATTTTGAGCGAGATGGGGATAGGCTCCGGCTTGATGCCGCCAGTGCCGTAGCCGTAGAGTTCCATGAGGTCCTCAATCTTCACCTCGTTCTTCTTGATGACGCGCTTGAGTGCGTCCCATGAGAAAGGGCTCCGGAGCACGTCGATGGCGTTCAAGAGAAGATAACCGCCGTTGGCCTGCAGGAGTGAGCCGGACCGGATCATTGAGAAGTTGGTGTAAAACGCGCCGAAGCGCGCTTTGCGTTCGATGCGACCCACCAGATTATTGTACGTGGGGTTTACCTCCTCAATAACCGGGCCTCCCTTGGTCTCTGAGTTGTCGACAATAAGGTTTACCTTGTAGCGTTCGAGGAAGCTCGCCTTATCCATGCCCTCGATGGGGAACGGCAGCTCCGGCGTCTGTCCTAGAAACTCCCGCAGATTACCGAGAATGTCATCTTCCATTTCACCCAGAAACTCGGAGATGTGCGGATTGATTCGAAATTTTTCTCGAAAGTCATCAAGCTGGTGGCCCATGGCGAAATGCGCAACTCGCCGGTTCAACTCATGGACTTTCTCGTGGGCTTCTTTGTCGAGTTGACGTGCCTTGGCAAGGAAATCACGTATCTCGGAATCAACTTTTTTCTCGTGCTCTTCCAGCTCTCGCTTCTGCTCCGCGGACAGTTCCTCAAGTTCCTGCGGCTGGAGCGGCTTGCCCCTCCACAAAGGGACCTTGACGATGCCGGTACGGGTGATTGTAAGCTGGAACCCCACTTCTTGCGCACGTTTTCCAGCGTCGCTGAACAGGACCTCCTTAGCCCTTTCGGACCCTTCTAAGATACTCGACTTCTGTTCCTCGTACTCCTTAGATTCAAAGACCTTGGGAAGCTCGCTTTGTATGAACTCGATAAATTTTTCGATATCGTGCCGGAACTCACCGCCCTTTCCGGGGGGCAGCTTGATGGCACGTGGCCGATCGGGGTCCTTGAAATTATTAATGAAACACCAGTCATCCGGCACCGGCATGTTCTGAGAAATACGTTTGACGATCGACCGAGCAATGGAGTTTCTGCCTGTGCCCGGGACGCCGGAGACAAAGATGTTGTAGCCGTGGTTTTTGATCGAGAGGCCGAACTCAATCGCCCTCACGGCCCGCGCCTGACCGATCACTTCTTCTTTTCGTGCAAGTTCGTCAGTGTTTTGAAACGCAAATTCCGCAATGTCGCAGACATGGCGAAGTTCACTCAGCCCTACTTCTCGTTCCTGGATGTTCATGCGGCCTCCTTCAACAAACGCTCTAGCTTTAAGTGTAGGCACTGGATTACCGGTTGTCAAGAAAGATACATACCTCACAGCAAAACTTGACGATGCTATTGGTCCATTGGATGAGGGAGCGGGTTTCAGGTCCGGTATATTCGCGCGCTGTCAGATGCTGCCCCTCTTGCTGATCCACCAGTAGACGGCAGCGCGACGCTGAAATTCCACTAACGACACTTTCTCTCCGACTCATGCAATCAGAAATTTTGCCGTCAATTAGAATATCGTTCGCTACCAGTCTGCAACACGAAGGAAAGATATTATCAGGCGCTACGAACACTGTGAACAGGTAATGCAGTGGAACCTAGAGCTGGAGTTGGAAAAAAACGAATCTGTTTTATTCGATTATTATCCGAGGGCGATTAATTTATAACTCAGAAAAATGGCATAACGGAGCTCGGCAGATAAATACAAACTTCGCATGTATTCTCCTCGGGTCTCCCCCTTACCGTTTTATCGCTTACGGTTTCTTCCTTAGCAGAAAATACAGCTCCCCCTCATGCTGCTGGTGCCCGGCAGCAAGTTCTGCGTCGGGACCCTGGCCGAAAAAGATGTCGGCTCGCCCCGGTCCCTTGATCGCCCCACCCGTGTCCTGGTTCATCACGAAACGCGTGAACGGCACCCATGACTTAATCGCGCCGTTCTCTATCACCGCCTTCTGGGTTGCGATGAATCCGAGAGCCCCTTTCGGGAAAAGTTTGCTGTCCGTGGCAATCGATCTTCCCGGTGTCAGCGGCACGCCGATGTTTCCGAGCGATGGGCCGGTAGCGAGCCTGAAGAAGACATAGCTCTGATTTTGGCTCAGGACATCATTCAGTCTGTCCGGATGAGAACGTAAATACTCACGTATCGTTTGCAGAGACATGTTCTCCTTCGAGACCGCTCCTATGTCAATCAGGTATTTACCGATGCTCTTGTAGGGCCTGCCATTCTGGCCATCATAGAGCACGGAAAGGACATTCCCGTCCCCGAGGTCCACCTTGCCCGAACCCTGCACCTGCAGCACATAGATATCAACGATGTCGGAGCACCATAGGATCTCGAGATCCCTGCCGGCGAGAACTTTTTTCTTGTCGATTTCTTCCCGTGAATAGTAGGGAACTATTTTTTTGCCGTCGAGCCTGCCAAAAATCTTGTTTTGGGGAAAACCGTTTCCAAACAGCGTAAGGTCAATTTCAATGATGTCATCGGGTTTGCGGTAAATGGGGTAACGAAAAGTTTCGTCTGCGGTGGTCCGGCATGAGAGCAAAGGCTCGTAGTAGCCGGTGAACAGCATCTTGCCGTTGCCGTCCGAACCTATTGATCGATAAAGAAGAAAATTCTTTTTAATGCGATTGAGCTTCTGTTCTTGAGTAAGTGAATCGTTCTCTACAATCAGCAAAAAATTTTGGAGTGTAACAACCATGTCCAGCGCAGTCACTTTATCGGTTCCCAGAAAGAAGGCCGAGTCCTGTGGCAGTTTCTTATAGTATTCCAGGCTCTCATGCACGGCTGCCGCAACGTCCTTGAACACCAGGTCATCCGCCGGTGTTGTTGCTTTCCACCACGAGATGGGCGCAATCGCATCCTCAGGCTTCGTTATAGTTCTAGGCGGCGGTGTGCAGGCAAAAAGGGGAAAAAGAATTAAAAGGATGGCTAGACGTTTGCTTCTGATCATGGCAACTTCCTTCCTGTTTTTTGTGGCTTCAACGATCCCTCGTTACGCCGCTTCAACCAAAACCTGCTTAAAAAGGATAACGCCTGCCACTTCAATAATCAAGGAAAAGATCGTTCTTTCATGCGTACTCTCACAAATGTCGTGGTGAAAAGCGCTGTTTCCACTCGTCGCTAGACATTGCCTTTCATCTCACTGATTGAAAAGCGTCCGAGAATGGATGAATGTTCAGGGCAGGCTTCATGCGTCATGATTGACCTTAGTCACATTTGAAGAACAAGCTAAGACTTCATGCAGAATGCGAATCAAAAATTGTTATTTGCCCCTCATAGGAGAAACGATTGCTGCGCTTTCTCCGACTCATAATGCACCTCAGGAACCTGCTCCCCGAGAGCATTCCACGTGGGTTCGTGCCGCATAAGGGCAGCCCGCGCCCGGACTTGATCCGAATTGGCATAGCAATACAAACACCCGTGTGCGCACGTATCATACGCTCCGATGTCGACACTTTTTGTGCAGGCGCACTCCTCCCTCGTCGAGGCCGATCTAGTATCGAGCGGCGTTTGATAGAGCTCGGACAGATAGTGCGCATCGATGCAGCTTGCTTTTTGTACTGCGTCCGAGAGTAGATAGTCGTTGCAGCACGCGAAGAGCCCGATGCCGTATTGCTTTGCCCTGGTAGCCAAACGAAGCGCATACCAACGCTTTGTTTCCGGTGAAAGTTTAATCAGTCTGTCGTCGCCATGTTTTTCCATATGCATGAGCACCTTCTTATAAGGATGCACAAAGCTGATAATGCATCTGCTCGCAACAGCGCGAAACTTTTCAGCACAACGTGCAAATCGCTCCTCATGAATTTCATAGGAAATTTTGTCAGTTATGCAGAGAGGATCGAAGCGCCAAACAATGTGCCCGGCTGAATATCGTCGGCCAAGGAACAGGTAGTCGCTTATCGCGTCCTTGTAGTCGGGGACGCCGGGTTCCATTTCCTGGTTCGCGGTGATAGTAAAATGGAAAAAGAGGTTCTTGGTAGTCCGTTCTACCTGTTCCAGCTTTGGAAGGAGCGGCGCATAATTTTTGGACCAGAAGACAATCGCCGTTACGTCCTCCGGTTTCAAGGATACTGCTGCATACCTCCCTGAATAAGGCTGCCGCACCAGCACGAATCCCGCTCTGAGCCTTATGGCGAGCCATTCGGAATAGAATGCCGGTATGTCGGTGCGCCTGCTTGCGGATATTACTTGTCGCATGTTTCACCTGCTCCTTAACATTTTATTTAAAAGTACTACTTATCACCAAAGAAAACAACAAGTAAAGGATCGGCATGATATTGATTAGGCGCCAATTCATTCATACATAAAAAACTTTCTTTTCTAGTTGCTTTTGTGTAATATAGCACTTACTTACATTTTAACTACCCTATGGAGGACAAGGTTACGCTATGAGCCGTATATACTTTGTAGCGGTTTTATCATTCAGCATGTTCATTGTTCCGTTAAGCAGTCATGCATTGACTCTGGAAGAAGGTGTAAAAATCGCCGTAGAATACGGTCGGGACGTCAAGATCGCTCGAAGTGATGAAGATGCTGCCCGGTCAGCTGTTACCCTCGCACGATCTCCATGGCTGCCCTCTGTTAATCTTTACGGGAACCAAACGTGGCTTGCGTATACGCCCACAGGCAAGTTCTATTTGCCGACGGGTGTTCTGACAGCGCAGGAATCACAGGACCAGTATCTCAGCTATGGCGTACAGGCCAATCAGCTCCTGTACGACTTCGGCAAAACGTCGTCTTCCATCAATGCAGCTCAGTACGGAGTTAAAGCACGCCAGATCGAAACGCAAAGCACGAGGAACCAAACAGCTTTGGATTTTATCGTTTCTTACTTCGATCTTCTCGAGGCAGAGAAGCTCCTTCAAGTCGCAAGCGAGGAAGTAAAAAATGTTGAAGCACATAAGAGTGACGCCGAAGCACGGTACAGTGCGGGAGTCATTACGAAGAATGACGTGCTCCAGGCTGATGCTACGCTGTCGGACTCCCGCCAGCGATTGGTAACTGCTGAGAATCTGCGTTCCCTCCTGGCATCGAAGCTTAACAGCCTTCTCTTAAGGCCTCTCAATGAGCCGGTCGTGGTTGAAGAGGTCAAAGTTCATCCCGCTACCGGAATGACTCTCGATGAAGCGTGGAAGATCGCCGAAGAGGAAAGCCCTGAACTCAAAGACATGGATGCTCGGATCGCAGCGAAAGAGGAAAACGTTCGGGCAACAGAAGCGGAGTACTTTCCCACGCTTTACCTTTCCGGCGGCTATGAATATACGGAGAACAAGTACATGGTTCATCCCGACAACTGGTCGTTGATCGCCGGAGTAAACATCAATCTCTTTTCAGGAGGAGCGAGCAGTTCAAAAGTGGGCATTGCTATGAGCGAGCTCCGGTCGCTAAAGCTCACGCGGGACAAAGTGCTAGATAACATCCACCTCGCAGTCGAGGGTGCCTACCTCGATTTACAAAGCTCGCAGCAAAAAATCGAAGTCACGAAGACAGCGGTCGCCTCGGCTGAAGAAAATTTACGGCTTCAGCGGCTCCGCTACCACGAAGGCGTCGCCACCGCGACGGATGAGCTCGATGCGGTTACGCTCATGACGACTGCGGAATCGAATTCCTGGAAATCACTTTACGGGGTCGGCCGTGCAGAGGCCCAGTTGCTCTATTCGGTGGGAAGAGACCTTGCTAGCGTTTATGGAGAATAATTTTTCATGGAAATCGATTACGGAATCCTAGCAGTAAAGTAATATTGTTACTCAAGGAGAACGACGAATGGCTGAAGAACAAACGAATACGATCGGGAAAAAGAAACGTGCCTTTGCGATTGCTGGCGTTGCAATTTGCATCGTGCTCATCACAGTTTTTTTCTACAATTCCTATCGAAAAACCCATATATCCACTGATGATGCCTTTATCGACGGGAATATCCACACAATTGCAGCCAAGATCAGCGGCACGGTGAAGGCTATTTATGTCGACGACAACCAGTCCGTAAAAAAGGGCGACCTCTTGGTGGAGATCGACCCTGTTGATAATTCCGTGCGGCTGCAGGAGGCCAAATCGGCGCTCAGTGTCGAAAAGGCGAAGCTTTCCGAGGCGGAAACGAAAATCGAGTCCGCGAAGGCGAACCTTGACCTTGCACGCGCAAATCTTAGGCTCGCAGAGACGGACAAGAAGCGAGCGGTTAAGCTCTTTGCAGAGCAGGTCATACCTCAGGAGCAGTACGACCGGACAATGACTGGCTATGAGGTTAACCTGGCTCAGGTCAAAGCAGCTGAGGAACAGCTCCGGACAGCCGAGTCGGCGAAGGTCACCCAGGTTTCAACTATCAGACAGAAGGATGCGCAGGCTACGCTCGCAGAACTCAATTTCGAGTACACGAAGCTCTATTCTCCCGTGGATGGATACGTCACGAGAAGATCGGTTCAGATCGGCAACCAGATCCAGGCAGATCAACCGCTCATGGCATTAGTTGCGCTCAATGACCTTTGGGTTACTGCGAATTACAAGGAAACCCAGATGGAAAATATCCGTCCTGGCCAGGACGTGGAAATCGAAGTAGACACGTACCCCGGCAAGGTTTTTAAAGGTAAAGTCGACAGCATCATGGCTGGCACTGGTGTATCCTTTTCGCTTTTCCCTCCTGAAAATGCAACTGGAAATTATGTCAAAGTAGTCCAGCGAATACCCATAAAGATCGTTCTCCAAGAGGGAACGGACAGCGACCATGTGCTTAGAATCGGCATGTCTGCGGAACCGACGGTATTGACAAAATGAGCAGTAAGACTGCGAGCAGAGGATTAATTGCCTTCACGGTAATGCTCCCGACGCTGATCGAAATCATCGACACGTCTGTCGTGAATGTATCGCTTGACCACATCCGGGGCTCGCTCTCCGCGGGAATTGATGAGTCCACGTGGACAATCACCGCCTACCTCGTATCAAACGCGATAGTCATCCCCATGGCAGGGTGGCTAGCTCGACTCATTGGAAGAAAAAACTACCAGATCGCCTCCATCGCCCTGTTTACGTTCAGTTCTTTTATGTGCGGCTCTTCGTGGAGCCTTAACAGCCTTGTCTTCTTTAGGGTGCTTCAGGGAATTGGCGGTGGTGGCCTGGTACCCATCAGCCAGTCCATTCTCCTCGAGTCCTTTCCCCGGGAGAAGCATGGCCAGGCTATGGCCATCTTCGGTCTGGGAGCCATGTTTGGTCCAATCGTCGGTCCAGTCCTGGGCGGCTGGATCACCGACTCCTTATCCTGGCGGTGGATATTCTACATCAACATTCCGATCGGAATCCTCTCGATCATTATGAACATCATCGTAATTAAAGATCCGCCGTATATGCAGCGCCAGAAAATGAAGATCGACTACTGGGGACTTATTTTTCTTGCCGTGGGTCTCGGCTCGCTCCAGTTCGTTCTCGACAAAGGAGAAAGGGAGGATTGGTTCGGATCAAACTTCATCGTCATGTTAGCCATTCTCTCGGTAGTTTCCCTTACATTCCTTGTGATCAACGAGTATTATTCCGAGCATCCGGTTGTCAACCTGAAGCTGTTTAAGGACCGGACCTTCACCAGCGGTGCGACGGTCATGTTCTTCGTTTTCCTGAACCTCTTCGGAAGCATCGTTCTGCTTCCGATTTTTTTACAAACGCTCATGGGATACACGTCTTTCTATGCGGGGCTCGTACTCGGACCTGGCGGTATCGCCACCTTGCTCGCTATGCCGGTTGCGGGTAAACTGGTTAGTAAAATGAATCCGAAGCGTATTCTCGCCGTTGGCATATCGTTCTGCGCCGTCAGCACCTTCATGATGTCCCGCTTAAACCTCACAGCGGATTTTTGGACATTTGTCTGGCCGAGGGTTGTCTTGGGCCTTGGTATGGGGCTTACCTTTATTCCTCTGACAACCATGACGCTCTCTCACATCCCGAGGGAACACATGACCGAGGCCAGTTCCTTGTACAACCTGCTGCGGAACCTCGGAGGCAGTGTCGGCATCGCATTTACCACGACGATGCTTTCGCGTCGCGCGCAATTCCACCAGACCAGGCTTGCGGGGCATCTGTCGCCATTTAATACTGCCTACCATTTCCAGAACAATGCAATGGCGTCGTTTCTTGGCTCAAAAGGAATTCCGCCAGCCGGCGCAAACGGGATCATGTATGGGGAATTGATTCGCCAATCAACAACCCTTGCCTTCAACGATGCATTCCTGACAATCTGCGTCCTCATCCTCTGTGTTCTTCCACTTGTAATCATCATGCAGCGAGCAGCTCCTGCCGCAGGCGGTCCCCCTGCGGATGTGCATTAATCCTCTCTCTAAAAAAATACCGCGAAAAGCGGGAGAAGAAAATGAATCAGCAAGAAAATGAACAAAAAAAGCCCATCATCGATTGATGATGGGCTTAAAAATATTCCGGCAGCGTCCTACTTTCCCATGACCTCTCGATCATAGTATCATCGGCCCTGGAGGACTTTACTTCCGTGTTCGGGATGGGAACGGGTGTGACCCCTCCGGTATAGCCACCGAAAACCTTGTAACGATAATCAATGACACTGAATAAGCAAGAATACTTCGAAAAGCCGAATCTGTCAGAAGCAGATTTGGAGAATAAATAAATATAGTGGTTAAGCCGCACGACCTATTAGTACTGGTTAGCTTAGGATGTTACCACCCTTACACGCCCAGCCTATCAACCCGGTAGTCTACCGGGGGTCTTTAGGGGTATTGCTACCCGGGAGATCTCGTCTTGAGGTGGGTTTCCCGCTTAGATGCTTTCAGCGGTTATCCCGACCGAACATAGCTACCCAGCACTGCCCCTGGCGGGACAACTGGCACACTAGAGGTTCGTCCAACCCGGTCCTCTCGTACTAGGGTCAGATCCTCTCAAATCTCCTACGCCCACAACAGATAGGGACCAAACTGTCTCACGACGTTTTGAACCCAGCTCTCGTACCGCTTTAATTGGCGAACAGCCAAACCCTTGGGACCTACTTCAGCCCCAGGATGCGATGAGCCGACATCGAGGTGCCAAACCGCGTCGTCGATGTGAACTCTTGGACGCGATAAGCCTGTTATCCCCGGAGTACCTTTTGTCCGATGAGCGATGGCCCTCCCACGAGGGACCACCGGATCACTAAGCCCTACTTTCGTACCTGCTCGACCTGTCAGTCTCGCAGTCAAGCTCCCTTATGCCTTTACACTCAACGGCTGATTTCCGACCAGCCTGAGGGAACCTTTGGGCGCCTCCGTTACACTTTGGGAGGCGACCGCCCCAGTCAAACTACCCACCAGGCAATGTCCCCGACCCAGATAATGGGCCCAGGTTAGAATTCCAGAAAAATAAGGGTGGTATTTCAAAGGCGACTCCACGAGAGCTAGCGCCCCCGTCTCAAAGTCTCCCACCTATTCTACACATACCGTTCCAGAATCCATTGCCAAGCTATAGTGAAGGTTCACAGGGTCTTTCCGTCTAGTTGCGGGTAATCGGCATCTTCACCGATGATACAAGTTCGCTGAGTCTCTGGCCGAGACAGTGCTCCAGTCGTTATGCCATTCGTGCAGGTCGGAACTTACCCGACAAGGAATTTCGCTACCTTAGGACCGTTATAGTTACGGCCGCCGTTTACCGGGGCTTCGATTCAGAGCTTTGCCTTGCGGCTGACCCCTCCTGTTAACCTTCCGGCACCGGGCAGGCATCAGTGCCTATACATCGCCTTGCGGCTTAGCAGACACCTGTGTTTTTGATAAACAGTCGCCAGAGCCATTTCACTGCGGCCTCCTCGGGCTTTGACACCCTAATGAGGCGCCCCTTCTCCCGAAGTTACGGGGCTAATTTGCCTAGTTCCTTAGCCAGAGTTCTCTCAAGCGCCTTAGAGTTTTCCTCCTACCTACCTGTGTCGGTCTGCGGTACGGATACTATGGTAACTCGCTAGAGGTTTTTCTTGGCAGTGTAGGATCAATCAGTTGGCGTGTCCGAAGACGTGCTTCCCCGCTTTCCTCAGAGTAATGACCTCACGGATTTGCCTGTAAGATCCCCCTTGAATTGCGGCCGGGCATTTCCAGTCGCCCGTAGATCTACCTTACTGCGTCCCCCCATTGCTGGTAACGCGACCACAGTAGTGCAGGAATATTAACCTGCTGTCCATCGTCTATTCCTTTCGGCCTCGACTTAGGATCCGACTCACCCTGGGATGATTAACATTGCCCAGGAAACCTTAGGTTTTCGGCGAACGGATTTTTCATCCGTTTTATCGCTACTTATGCCGGCAGAATCTCTTCTGTTTCGTCCAGCGGTCCTTACGGTCCGCCTTCGACCTATGACAGAATGCTCCCCTACCACTCCAGATTGCTCTGGAATCCGCAGCTTCGGTAATATGCTTGAGCCCCGTTATATTTTCGGCGCAGGCCCGCTTGACCAGTGAGCTATTACGCTTTCTTTAAAGGATTGCTGCTTCTAAGCAAACCTCCTGGCTGTCAGTGCGCTCCCACAACCTTTCCCACTTAGCATATATTTAGGGACCTTAGCTGGCGGTCTGGGCTCTTTCCCTTTTGACCACGAATCTTAGCACCCGTAGTCTGACTCTTGCAATAAGACTTGACGGCATTCGGAGTTTGATTGGGTTTGGTAACCGGGTAAGGCCCCTAGTCCATTCAGTGCTCTACCTCCGTCAGTTAATTTGCAAGGCTAGTCCTCAAGCTATTTCGGGGAGAACCAGCTATCACGGAATTTGATTAGCCTTTCACCCCTACCCACAGCTCATCCGATATTTTTGCAACAATAAACGGTTCGGGCCTCCACGAGGGATTAACCTCGCTTCACCCTGGCCATGGGTAGATCATTCCGCTTCGGGTCTATTAAGTGTGACTGAATCGCCCTATTCAGACTCGCTTTCGCTACGGCTCCTCCCGTTTATCGGGATTAACCTTGCCACACCTAATAACTCGCCGGCTCATTATGCAAAAGGCACGCGATCAGGCATTGACCTTGCGGCCCATAGCCCTCTCACTGCTTGTAAGCGTACGGTTTCAGGTTCTTTTCACTCCCCTCCCGGGGTTCTTTTCACCTTTCCCTCACGGTACTGGTTCACTATCGGTCGCCAAGTAGTATTTAGCCTTGGAAAGTGGTCTTTCCGGATTCCCACAGGGTTTCTCGTGTCCCGTGGTACTTAGGAACTCTGCCCAGAGAGCCTCTGTCGTTTCGTTTACCGGGCTATCACCGTCTATGGCCGATCGTTCCAGATCGTTCAACTACAACAGAGGTTTGTAACTCTCCGTGAGGTATGCGGACCCCACCGGCAAAGCCCTGCTACCCCAGATCCATAACGCCCGCAAGCTATCACATGGACCCAGTTTGGGCTGTTCCCCGTTCGCTCGCCACTACTAGGGGAATCGATGTCTCTTTCTCTTCCTTCAGGTACTGAGATGTTTCACTTCCCTGAGTTAGCTTCTGCATCCTATGTATTCAGATGCAGATTTCCAGACTTCATCTGGAAGGGTTGTCCCATTCGGAAATCTCCGGATCACAGCCTGTTAGCGGCTCCCCGAAGCTTATCGCAGCTTGCCACGTCCTTCATCGCCTCTTGGCGCCAAGGCATCCACCATACGCCTTCTGTAGCTTAACCACCGAACCTGCCTCTGGCAGATTCGGCGTTTCTTGATTGCCTCAGCTCTTCTTGTACCCTTGCTTATTCAGTTGTCAAAGAACAATCCCGAGCCATGCTCGGGAATTCAAAATTCAAGATTCAATACTCAAATGCTTGAATGTTGAATTTTAAATTTTCAATTATTTGGTGGAGCTGAGCGGGATCGAACCGCTGACCCCCTGCTTGCAAAGCAGGTGCTCTCCCAGCTGAGCTACAGCCCCGATAACAATTTTAGATTTCAGGCCTTTGATTGGCGTTTTTCAATCAACAATCGGCAATCTGCAATCCGCAATTGACTTGGTGGGCCTAGGTAGAGTCGAACTACCGACCTCACCCTTATCAGGGGTGCGCTCTAACCAACTGAGCTATAGGCCCGCTCTTTCGCTTCTATCAGGCTCAGGACTTTTCCCGGGGGTAAAGCTCCGAACCCATGCCTATAGCCCTGAGCATTGCTCATGGTCCTTCAAAACTAAATAGGTGCTGGCAGGAACGACCTAAGATGAGAGATTACAAGTAATCTCTATTCATCCTTAGAAAGGAGGTGATCCAGCCGCAGGTTCTCCTACGGCTACCTTGTTACGACTTCACCCCAATCACCGATCATACCGTGGGCGCCTGTCTCCTTGCGGTTGACGCAGCGACTTAAGGTACAATAGGCTTTCGTGGTGTGACGGGCGGTGTGTACAAGGCCCGGGAACGTATTCACCGCGGCGTTCTGATCCGCGATTACTAGCGATTCCGACTTCATGGAGTCGAGTTGCAGACTCCAATCCGAACTGAGACCGGTTTTCTGGGATTGGCTCCCCCTCGCGGGCTTGCGACCCTTTGTACCGGCCATTGTTGCACGTGTGTAGCCCTGGGCATAAAGGCCATGAGGACTTGACGTCATCCCCACCTTCCTCCCCGTTATCCGGGGCAGTTCCCTCTGAGTGCCCGGCATTACCCGGTGGCAACTGAGGGTGAGGGTTGCGCTCGTTGCGGGACTTAACCCAACATCTCACGACACGAGCTGACGACAGCCATGCAGCACCTGTCTCCTGGCTCCCTTGCGGGCACCCCCCTGTTTCCAGGAGGTTCCAGGGATGTCAAGCCCAGGTAAGGTTCTTCGCGTTGCGTCGAATTAAACCACATGCACCACCGCTTGTGCGGGCCCCCGTCAATTCCTTTGAGTTTCAACCTTGCGGCCGTACTCCCCAGGCGGGGCACTTAATGCGTTAGCTGCGGCACGGAAGGGGTCGATACCTCCCACACCTAGTGCCCATCGTTTAGGGCGTGGACTACCAGGGTATCTAATCCTGTTTGCTACCCACGCTTTCGAACATGAGTGTCAGTTAGAGTCCAGGAAGCCGCCTTCGCCACCGGTGTTCCTCCGAATATCTACGAATTTCACCTCTACACTCGGAATTCCGCTTCCCCCTACTCTACTCAAGAAAGGCAGTATCAGAGGCAGTGCCACAGTTAAGCTGTGGACTTTCACCCCTGACTTACCAAACCACCTGCGTTCGCTTTACGCCCAATAAATCCGAACAACGCTCGCCACCTCTGTCTTACCGCGGCTGCTGGCACAGAGTTAGCCGTGGCTTCTTCTCCCGGTACCGTCGATCCTCCTGATTATTTACCAAGAGGAGATTCGTTCCGATCGAAAGGGGTTTACAATCCGAGAACCTTCATCCCCCACGCGGCGTTGCTGCGTCAGGCTTTCGCCCATTGCGCAATATTCCCCACTGCTGCCTCCCGTAGGAGTCTGGACCGTGTCTCAGTTCCAGTGTGGCTGATCGTCCTCTCAGACCAGCTACCCATCATTGCCTTGGTAGGCCATTACCCTGCCAACAAGCTAATGGGCCGCGGGCTCATCTTCAAGTGATAGCTTATAAATAGAGGCCATCTTTTACCTCAGGGACTTTGGTCCCCGTGGTCTTATTCGGTATTAGCCCCGCTTTCGCGGGGTTATCCCAAACTCAAAGGCAGATTACCCACGTGTTACTCACCCGTGCGCCACTTTACAATACGTATTGCTACGTACTTCTCGTTCGACTTGCATGTGTTAGGCACGCCGCCAGCGTTCGTTCTGAGCCAGGATCAAACTCTCCAATAAAAAGCTGATCCTTTTATGCAAAGTTACACAAAGTAACTTGACAAGTTTTTGTTACCCAAAACCCGCCGTTCCAAAAGCTTAAAAAAGCTGTTTGGAACTTAATGCACCTATTTAGTTTTCAAAGACCATGTATAGTTCGCAGAATACTAATAATAGCTAAAACAATCTATTTTGTCAAGAACTTTATCAAACGTTTTCAAAAAATTATTTTGTACAGAATGCTCGTTAGGTAGTCTAACAGAACTTCGAGGTTTTGCCCGAGGTTTACCGACGAACGAGGGCGCAATTTATCAGAATATACTTCTTATGTCAAGACTTTTTTCGCGGTCAATGTTTTTTTTTTACTTTTTAGCGGAAACCCGCACAAACCGCTTCTTTCCGACCTTTATTACATAATCATTCAGAAATAATTCCTTCTCTACATCCTTCTCCGGTTGTTGGTCAACCTCAACAGCACCTTGCTGGATTAGCCTGCGCGCCTCAGAGTTGCTCTTAGCCACGCCCGACATAGCCATGATTTTCACAAGCTTCATTTTTTTGCCTTCCCAAGTAATCTCGACGAGAGGGATGTCGTCGGGAAGCCGGTGGCCACTGAACACTTTTTCAAACTCTTCACGCGACTTTTTTCCTTCACCAGTCCCATAAAACCGGTCTACAAGCTCCGTGGCAAGCCTTTTTTTTGCTTCCATGGGGTGCAGCATTCCGGATTTGATTTCAGACTTGGTCTTTGCCAAATCATCCAGAGACACAGAACTTACAAGCTCATAATAACGATACATTAGGTCGTCACTAATCGACATCACCTTTCCGAATATCTCCTTTGCAGGCTCGTTGATGCCGATATAGTTTCCGAGACTCTTGCTCATCTTGTTCACGCCGTCGAGACCCTCGAGGAGCGGCATCATAACAATTGATTGTGGCTCCTGGCCATATTCCTTCTGCAACTCCCGACCGACAAGGAGATTGAATTTCTGGTCCGTCCCGCCAAGTTCCACGTCTGCCCTCAACGCCACAGAGTCGTATCCCTGAATAAGGGGATAAAGAAATTCGTGGATGCTTATCGGAAGCCTGGATTCATAGCGTTTTTTGAAGTCCTCGCGCTCCAGCATCCTGGCTACCGTATGCTTTGCAGCAAGTTGGATCATATCCGTGGACGACATCTTTATCATCCACTCGCTGTTAAATACGATCAGCGTTTTGCCGGGACTGAGGATCTTGTAAATCTGTTGCTGATACGTGGTAGCATTCTGTAATACTTCGTCTCGCGTCAAGTGTTTACGCGTTTCTGACTTCCCCGTGGGATCCCCGATCATACCTGTGAAATCGCCTATCAAGAAAATAACCTCATGCCCCAGTTCCTGGAACTGGCGCATCTTGTTCAGGAGCACGGTGTGGCCCAGATGGATGTCCGGTGCGGTGGGATCGAAACCGGCTTTCACGCGGAGCGGTTGTTCTTTTGCAATGGACTTCTCTAGTTTCTTAAGGAGGTCGTCCTCAACGATGATTTCCACAGCACCGCGTTTAATGATGTCAAGTTGTGCCTTTGCTGAGAGCATTTATCAAGTCCTTCGAGTCCCGCACTTCGAACAACGCGGCAGTAGCCCGCTAAGGTTTTTTTACAGGCAGCAGACGACCTATCTGCTCCCTCACTTCAGCACCCGCCACCATGCATGATAGAGCTATTTCACTATTGCTGCCAAGTCAAGTATGACGTCTACTAAAAGCGGATGAGAGCCAACAGGTTCAGTCAGCGTTATCTCAATTTCGGGATGGCCATGTCTTATTTCATCAACTAACGGGGGAATATCAGCCGTAACGTGCGTTCCCAACTGAAGGAAAAAAGGAACAACTACGATCTTTTCTGCACGTTGCTGGATGCAGGATGCGATGGATTCCCTAAGGCCCGGTGTCGCGTTTTGCAGGAAAGCTTCCTGAACGATACCGAAATGTCCGCGTCGACGAACCTCGGCTATGATTCGATGGGCGGTTGCGTCAGAACCCTCGGCCCTGCTTCCGTGAAATAAAATGATGACCGCCGTCTTCACAGAAGCTCCGTATACATCTACCGGTGCTGTATCTATCATAGCCTCCCACAAATGTCAATTTAATATTAACTGCAAGCAAAGGAACAATGTAATAACCCCATGAACTACTGAGAAGGAATGTTTTTTAGGATTTCAGTTCAGGGAAAAAGGCGGACCCAATCGTCCGCCTTTCCTTGTTTCATTTATTTCATTTCATTTGTTTCATTTTATTTTTTTTTTGTTGTTTTCTTTTTGACAGCTTTTTTCTTGGCAGTTTTCGTTGGTCCACAATTCCTTGTTCCGCATGCCATCGCTAGTCACCTCCCCTCCCGTTACTCATGTCGTCTTCAGCTATGCTCGCTCTGGTTCTGAACAGTTTCATGGACAGATTTCAAACAGAATAAAAGGCATCCTTTTCCTAGTCAAAAAGGGTATCTAGCATCTTTTCTATCACAATATCTCTGCCACAATGCATACCATCATCGGTTCAACGGTAATTCGATTTCGGCTATAGCAACTATTCCGGGAAAAAGAAAGTTGCTAGAAATTGATGAGATTATCTGCCATAAAGGATTTTTTTTGCCTCTTCAACATCCTTCCGAACTTGTGCTATGAGTGCATTTGCATCAGGAAACTTTCTTTCCCCTCGGAGCCGCTTAATAAACGAAATATCCATTTGCCTGCCGTACAGGTCCCCGTCGAAGTTAAATAAAAAAACCTCGATGGATACGGCCCCCGCATCAAATGTCGGCCGCACACCGATAGAAGCGACTCCATCCAACACCTGCTGATCATCAACCGATACTCGCACTGCGTAAACTCCGAACCCAGGAAGAAGCTCGTTAGAAGTATGCAGATTTGCTGTTGGAAATCCGAGTGTCTGTCCTCGGTGCGACCCGTGAATTACTTCTCCTTCAAGCACATAGTCCCTCCCGAGAAGCTTCGCGGCTTCGTCGACACTGCCGCTTGAGATAAGCTCACGGATCGCTGAACTGCTGACTATGATGCCGTTTACCTGAATTGCTTCGACCACGCCCACTTCGAAGCCGTATGTCCGGCCTATTTTTTTCAGTGATTCGATGCTCCCCTCTCGGCCTTTGCCGAACGCATAATCATAACCTACGAATATCTCTTGAACCCTTAACTGGTCGTGTAAAATGGTGCGGGCGAAATCCTCAGGATGTTGCTCTGCGAAAGAACGCGTGAAATTTGCGCAAATCACTACATCGATCCCGGAAGCGGCAAGGAGTTTCATTTTCCCATGAAAAGTATTTAATAATTTAGGGGATCGTTCAGGTGCTAGTACTTTAAGCGGGTGAGGCTCGAACGTAAAGGCGATGCTAGTACCGCCGATCATGCGGGCATGCTCAACGACCTTCTTGAATATTGCCTGGTGACCAAGGTGCACGCCATCAAAGTTCCCAAGGGTAAGCACAGGCTTCGGAAAAAGTTCTAATATATTTTTGAGGCCCCGGATTATTCTCATATGCGCAGGGATAATCTCACACTGACGCAAAATTGTCAACTTCCTGATGGCAATAACGGCCGGAAAATCCCAACTTCTGGTTGTATATGATTTTTCAGTATGGTATAATAAAGACTCCTTTTTCACTACAGTACTGGGGTAATTATTCATTCACTCAAATTTGATGCATAGATGATAATAATGAATGCTGTCTGTATTGAAAATGCCAAGGGGGCGATTTGAAAACAGAAACAAAGCTTAAACCTCTTATTATAAAAGGAAAGAACATTAAACTTCCAATCATTCAAGGCGGTATGGGAGTTGGTGTATCGCTCCATCCCCTAGCGAAAGCGGTGGCAATCGAAGGAGGACTCGGCATTGTATCAAGCGCCTGCCTTGACAGGCTCGTGTCAAGGAGAATAGGCCGAAAAGTCAACACGTATGAGGCGGTTAAAGAGGAGATCACTCGTTCAAAAATAAAAGACGGATTCGTTGGTATTAACATCATGGCTGCTCTTGGAAGGGATTTCACTGATTCGGTAAAAGGTGCCATAGACGCAGGTTCCGATGCAATCATTTCTGGTGCCGGCTTGCCGCTCAACCTTCCCGCAATCCAACCCCCGAAGGACACCGCATTGATTCCAATTGTATCATCGGCTCGAGCATTGGATATCATTTGTAAAAAATGGGAAAAACTGGGCTACCGTCCGGATGCGGTTGTGCTCGAAGGCCCTCTTGCAGGCGGTCACCTGGGATTTCGGATCGACCAGATTGACCTGGAGTCAAACAAACTTGAAAATTTATTGCCGCCAGTTAAAGACATGGCAAGAAAATACGGCGATTTCCCCGTCATTGTCGCTGGCGGGATATATACTCATGATGACATTTTGAATTTCATGGACAAAGGAGCAGACGGCGTCCAGATGGGTACGCGTTTCCTCGCCACAGAAGAAAGCAGCGCTACTACAGTCTACAAGGACGCAGTCGTTCGGGCACGTGAAGAAGATATCGTTGTTGCGTATCGTCCAGGTTCTCCCTGTGGCCTGCCATTCCGAGTGATTAAGCAGTCTCCAATGTATGTGTCCGCTCTTGGCCGGCGCAGGAAACCAAAATGCGATAAAGGTTATGTGCTTATGAAAGACGCCGACGGAAAATATACTATCTGTCCCGCCAAGGAAGACAATAAAGACTATTTCTGCATTTGTAACGGACTGTTGAGCTCCAGTGGTTATAATTCAAAAGAAGAAGAAGCGCTCTATACTATCGGTACGAATGCCTCACGGGTCGATAAAATTCTAACGGTTAAAGTTCTTATGAAAGAATTAGCGGGCCTTGTCGAATAGTATAACAAACAGTCGACCTATATGTCAGAGACTCGCTTGGAAACGCGGTTTTCATGGCATGATCGGTTCACAACGGAAAAGCTGGCTTCTGACTTCCCCACGGAAAACAAATCAAGCCGGATAGTTCTATCCAGGATAACCTTTTTTCACCAAATCTGCGTTTCCTTCATGTAGGTTACAATCGAACGAGCGTAGACGTTTTTTACGTTCATATTTCACTTAATAATATGTGCGGAAAAAATGGATGGAACAGCTCGACAAGTTCATTGATAGAATACAGCCATCGCAGGAAATTCTCCTCAAATCCCAAAAAGAACCCATGATGCGCTCGTCGAGTCGCCTTAAGGTCACGGTGAAACAACAACTTACCTCTCCCCATTGCAAACATGTGACCCTAGTGCAATGTAGCGGCAATGGAAGTCCTCTTCCTGACCTACCCCATGTCTAAAGACAGGGGGTTCTAACGGCAATACCGACAGGCTTTTCGGCAACAATACAGACGTTGCCGGCATCGACTATCGTTGATCCGTTTTTAACGGGCAAGCAACTCTGTCTCCGGTTCGTGGTGTTGGCTCTCATGTTGTTAATACCGAAGCTGGCCGGATGAATCCGACCATTTGCCGCTTCAAACTGCACCCTCAACACCGCCCGTTCCAGGAGCAGGTTTGCACCCGGCCAAGCTGCTGCGGCTTGACGCGTGTCGAGGACATTTTCTAAAACATATTTTGCAAGATATGCGGAGTAGAGATCGCGTTGAGCGTTTACCCCGCAGTTACAGTCATGCCATCTTTGGGATAGCGGTTTTTTGGCTACTTCCCCGCAGTGGCATGTCTCTGAAAGCTTCGTGCTCCGGGTAGAAAATTCAGTTACTTTACCGCCAGCGTTTTCGGCTTTGCGGCGAAGCATCGAAATAAACATCCCCGGAGCGCGTCTTGAAATACTTTTACCATAGAGTTTCTGGAATGCTCTGTACGACAGTTTCTCGGTCTTTATGTTGGTTCCGAGCTTAAGAATTTCATTGGCTAACTTGCCATGAGCCCGTTTTCTGGTTTCAGCCAAAACTCGCTGTAGCTCGGCTAGTTCAGCCTTAAGCGCACGGTATTGAGCAGAGAATATCCACCGCTTTTTACCCTTGCCGGCACCAGTCTTAGCCGTGCCGTCTTCGTTGTAGTTGTCCGGGTTGGCAGCCCTCAGGCTTCTGGCCATCTTACGCTGAACCACGCGGATTTGTTTGTACGGAATCTCGACTTCCGGACAAAATGCTACGAGCAACGCATCGGTATCGCTAACGATAGCACCCGTGGATGGACCAATATCAAGGCCAACGGTTTCGGTGCCAATCTGGTTCTCACGCTTGATCCTGGCCGTGCCTTTAAGCACGAGTTGGGCGAACCAGCAGGCGTTACCGCAGATGGCTTTCTTCACCAAACGAACATATTTAACATCATGGCTAAGCGCATGTGCCTGAACGCCAAACTTGTCTTTTTTGTCGAAGACACAGGTAAGGCTAAGTCCAGACCATTCAACATGGTCATTGCACCACCGAATACCAGACTTGTTGTTTTTGCCTTCGAGCGAAGACATCCAGCCGCGACGCTTGAACCGTGGTTTCCCATGCTTCCCGAACTCGTAGTCAGCAACGGCATTAAACGACCTGGTCGCTATCTTTTGGGCGGCCAGGCTGTCAATATGGTCTCCGATCCAGCACGAATTGCGGAGGCTCCCGACATAATCATGGAGATGGTATTCGGTATATTCAGCTATGTTTCTGGCTGTCTTGAACATTTTAGACATAATGGTTGACAGTTGGAAAAGTGACCTGCCCCTTGTCACCGTGGGTTATACTTGGATGGAATAGGTATCCAAATACAGAGCCACAAACAAGGAGACAGGTCATGAAGAATTCTATCACAATAGTAGGTCTCGATTCAGCAAAAAACTCAATAGCAGTGGCAACAGCAGACACCGACGACAATCAAGAGGTTCGCTACTACGGTAAGATTGGCAGTGACATGTCGTCATTGGACAAAATGGTTAGAAAGCTTGAAAGCAAAGGAACGGAACTGCACTTTGTCTATGAAGCCGGCCCATGCGGTTATGAAATATACCGCCATCTGACCAAAAAAGGTTACAAATGCACGGTTGTGGCACCCTCGCTGATCCCCAAGAAAAGCGGCGATCGCGTCAAAACCGATCGTCGTGACGCGCAAAGTCTTGCAAGGCTGTATCGAGCTGGAGAACTGACCCCTGTTTACGTACCCCAGGAAGAAGATGAAGCCATGCGAGACCTGACACGTGGCCGCGAAGACGCAATTAAGGCCCAGCGCACCGCTCGGCAGCGATTAGGCGCGATGCTTCTGCGGCATGGACACCGATACTCTGGGGAAACCGCATGGACCCAAGCCCACATGCGTTGGCTGTCGGACATCAAGATGCCACACCCTGCTCAGCAGATCACGCTGCAAGAGTACATCAACACTGTGCAGGAATGCTCTGCGCGTGTTTCCCGGCTAACGGAGCAGATTCAAAAGCTCATTCCAACATGCCGAACGGCCCCTGTCGTACGTGCAATCCAATCGCTACGCGGTGTAGCGGATGTAACTGCTGCGACCACCATGGCTGAGATTGGAGACTTGGGCCGTTTTAAAAATCCCAAGCATCTTATGGGATATCTAGGGCTGGTTCCCTCCGAGTACTCCAGCGGAGACAGCACCAGACGAGGGGGCATCACCAAAACCGGAAACACTCACGTTAGACGCGCGTTAATCGAAGCGGCTCAAGCTTACAGTTTCCCAGCCCGAGTCAGCCGAGTGCTCCTCAAACGACAAGAGGGGTTGCCGAAAAACATTCTCGACGTCTCTTGGAAAGCCCAAGTGCGGCTCTGCGGACGATTCCGTAAGCTTACGGCCAAAGGGAAGTCTAGAAACAAGGTGGTAACAGCTATCGCCAGAGAATTGTGCGGCTTCATATGGGCAATTGCCCGGGAAGTGAATCCTCAGAGCGCATAAAGATGAAAGAACAAGGCGTCACACAAAACTTGAGGGGGTCTCTCAGTATGGACCGCCTCTGGAAAATCAATCCTGGGGCATTTGTGAAAGAATAAATCGATCCTCAAAGGTAAAAACGGGAGCATCGAGATTTTTCAAAGAACAGAATCGAAAATTTGAAGACGCCCGGAAGCGGAAACGAAAACGACTAAAGTAAAAAACCAAAGGAGGACGCCAGCTAACATCAAACAATCTCCAAGGCATAAGCGGGGACGCGGCCACGTTTACGGAGAATCCTCGTCCGCACTATGGAATAAGGCAATGCCGAACTTCCGCTTTTAGAGCGAGGCAGCTCCGCGACGAAGAAAGGTCTTGCGGTCAAACCCGCGAATATCAGAGTGATCAAACGTCGCACAAGTCGGCCCCGTCCCTCCTTATGCCCTGGAATTATACTTAAACTATGAACCCTTAAAAAAGGGGCAGGAGACTATTTTCCCTCTTGACAACTGTCAACCATATCAGTGCGTAGCCTGCTCTTTTTCTTCTTGATCGCTGAACGCCATTTTTTAGAGCTACGCATGGCGGCAAGACGTTTCATCGCTTCACCAAGACAGGCATTATATAGATAACGACCAGCTTCGAGTCGGACATTAAGCATTCGATTGTCTTTTGGGGTTGTTACGAGTTGAAACTCGTGGATAAATGTAGGAGTTTTAAGTTTATCTGGCATTGATTGCTCAACTATACCATATAGATATACATTTGTCCAGCAATTGCTGAAAAACAAAGTTCCCGCATTCATCCCCATGGTTAAGACCAGGGGCTTTCTGCGGATAGTTTGGTAAACAGTGCTGTATCGAACCTGATCCGCGAGGGAAAAGATCTTTCAGATACCATCAATCATTCAGACGGACAGACGCTCAGCTGCTCTATACGTGTTGTTGCATCTCATAACTACTTCCTATACACCGGTATCTTACGAGTATATTTGTATGTTGGACTTGCCATTGCATTTCCCGGTGCAGATATTTTATGCTACTATTAAACGACATGAATTGTAATGAAGAAATATCTTCGAAAATATCGCTGAGACCCGTCCTTCTCGTCGGTGGCAAGGGAGGCGTTGGTAAAACTACCTGTTCAGCAGCGATTGCAACGTACTATGCAGATTCCGGTATCAAGACCCTGATTATTACATCCGACCTTTCACCTTCTTTATCGGACATTTTTGAACAAACGATCGGAGATACTGTCACGGAAGTGAGCAAAAACCTCGATGCCTATGAAATCAGCCAGGAAGCGATCGTAGCATGCTGGAGGCTGCGGTTCGGCCGGGATTTTAGCGATATTCTCGCTCATCTTATTGACATCGAGGCGCTTGACAGTGAATCTCGCCACCAGATCCTCGACTATATCGGCTCTGCGCCGTCCCTGCGTGAAGAGACCATGCTTGATATAATAAGGGATTTGGCGGAAAACCGGGGATATGACAGGATCGTTTGGGACACTGCGCCAGCGGGAGAGACGCTTAATCTCCTGGACATGCCGAAGAACATCAGAAAACATATCCGCGCCGGCGCCAAGGTCTTTGAGGGTCTGGACAGGATCGGCAAACAGCTTCTTGGGAAGCGGTCCATCGCCAATATCATGGATGGCTGGATCGAGGCGTCGGAACAGATCGCGCTTTTTATCCACGAAAAGTCGTCATTCTTGATCGTTGCGAATCCTGAAGCGCTTGTCGTGAAGCAGGTGGGGCGGATGATCGCGACGCTTGAAGAATATCGACTTCCTATTCGCGGTTTGATCATAAATTTCGTTATCGAGGATGCTGATTCCCCATCGCTTTTAGCAGTTCAGGAAACGCAATCACAGTATTTGAAAGAATTGAGGAAAATGGGGGGGGCGCATCAGATAGTCACCCTGCCGCGATCGTTTAGGGAAATCAGAGGCAGAGAGCGGCTTCAGAAGACTGGCTCGATCCTTGCAGCGGGACTTGCGCTGTAGCAATAGGCAGCATTGCTACACATTGAACCGGAACAACATGATATCTCCATCCTTCACCACGTAATCCTTACCTTCCGAGCGAAGGAGACCGGCAGCCTTCACTGCCTGTTCTGTCGTCAGCTTGAGCAAGTCGTCGTAGTGAAACACTTCAGCACGGATAAACCCTTTTTCAAAGTCTGTATGGATCTTGCCCGCAGCCTGCGGCGCTTTAGTTCCTTTCGTGATGGTCCAAGCGCGGACTTCCTTTTCTCCAGCGGTAAAATAGGTGATCAGTCCCAATAGTTCATAGCCGGCCCGGATCATGCGGTCGAGGCCCGATTCCTTAAGCCCCATGCCAGCAAGGTATTCTTTGCGTTCTTCCTTCGGAAGCTGGGCAATCTCACCTTCCACCTGTCCTGAGATGACCACAACCTTTGCTCCCTCTTCCGCGGCTATTTTTTTTACCGCCTCCACGAACATATTCGGCTTGTCAACCATGTCCTCCGCGACGTTCGCCACGTAAAGCACAGGCTTGGCAGATAAAAGAGCGTAGCTCTTGAGCCACGCCAACTCATCCTCGGAATGAGTTGCACGGCGGATAGGCTCGCCCCGGCTCAGCATGTCCCTAAGCCGCTTCATGAATTCCACCTCGTCAGCGGTCTTCTTGTCCCCGGTCTTAACCATTTTTTCACTCTTGAATAACCGCTTTTCGATAGCATCAAGATCTGCAAGCATCAGTTCGGCTTCGACAACCTCGATATCGGCCTTCGGGTCCACTTTACCTGCGACGTGTATGACGTTCGGGTCTTCAAAGCAGCGAACCACATGGGCAATCGCGTCCACCTCGCGGATATTCGCCAGGAACTTATTTCCGAGCCCCTCTCCCTGAGCCGCACCCTTTACCAGTCCGGCGATATCGACAAACTCCATACTCGTAGGAGTCGTTTTCTTCGGCTGATAGATTTCTGCCAGTTTGTCTAGCCGTTCGTCTGGCATGTCCACTACGCCGACGTTCGGATCGATTGTCGTGAAGGGATAGTTCGAGGCTTGTGCGCCTGCAGAGGTAAGCGCGTTGAAGATGGTAGATTTGCCAACATTTGGAAGTCCCACAATGCCACAGTTAAAACCCATGAGAAACTCCTCTTCATTAAAATAAGTCACGAGACAACAGATGAATACAGTTCAGCGGTGTTGCACATACCGCAAGGGGCTCGGAGAAGTTAAAACCATGCCCGTGATTTAACGGTGCGGCGCACCCCGTATAATTGAGGCCTGCTGCTTCTAAAATATTCATCCAATATGGGAACCATTCTTGGTATTTCAGCAACAAAAAGCCCGGAGCTCCCTGTAATTCTTCCGGGTCCGGGCTTCTGAACGCTAAGTGCTAATTAAAGATATTCATGGCCTTATTCGGGCCTTCCAAAACAATTACCTTTACCGCTTCCACCGCTTTTGCCATCACGTCCGGCAGCAGTTGTCTTTCTTCGGCGAGGAACGGACTCAGCACAAAATCAGCAGCGTCCATCCCCGGAGCAGGCCTGCCAATCCCCAAGCGGACCCGAATAAAGTCTGAAGACCCAACTTGCTCGATGATCGAACGCAATCCATTATGGCCACCATGACCGCCGCCGATCTTAATGCGGACAGTACCGAGAGGCAGATCAAGCTCATCATGGAGTACGATAAGATCTCTGGTGCCTGCATAGGTGTCCCTGAGGATCGCGCCTATGGCTCTACCGCTATCATTCATGTATGTCTGCGGTTTTGCTAGGACCGTGGCCTCCTCATCTATCTGTGCTTTACCTATGAGTGCGTTGTTTTTCCCCTGGCTGATATCAACGTGCAGGCTACTGGCAAGTACGTCAATGGCCATAAAACCTGCGTTGTGTCGCGTGCGTTCGAACTTTTTGCCCGGGTTGCCGAGCCCGACGATGATTATCATGCAATCCCCGGAAAACAGCTCTCGCTATCTTACTTCTTTGGAGCGGCTTCTTTCTTGGGAGCCTCTTTCGGCGCTGCTTCCTTGCCCTTGACCTCGGCAGCCGGAGCAGCTGCCGCCACTTCGCCTTCTTTCTTGGGCTTCTTGACGAGTTCTGGCTCACCTGCCTCAGTTGCGACAACCGGTGCAGCAGTCAACATTGCCTCCAGCTTTGCATCTGAGATCGGGGGCTGAATGGTCACAATCGTTGCGTCACCCTCGGTAATTATCTTGACACCCTCAGCCACCTTAATGTCCCTCACGTGGAGCGACTCGTTGATCTTGAGTGCGGAGACATTGATCTCCAAGTGCTCCGGTATCTGGGTCGGTAAACACTCGATCTCAAGTTCGCGCAAACTGTGCTGAAGGATACCGCCCTCCTTCACGCCGATGGACGAACCGGCAAGGTGCACGGCTACCGATATTTTCACTTTCTCGTTCATCGCGATTTCCATAAGATCGACATGAATGAGTTCGCCGTTCCGCGGATCTATCTGGTAGTCCTTAATCAACGCCAGTTTTTCCACCCCTCCTTTGCCGCCCTCGACCTTCAGGTTGATGAGCGCATGCTCGCCACCCTCGCTATTAAGGATTTTCGTCACATCCCTGTTCCCCATCGAGATGGGCATGGACTTGCCATGGCTGTAGAGTACTGCCGGTACCATCTGGTTCCGCCTCAGACCCCTCGCAACTCCTTTGCCCGCCTTTTCCCTGACCTGTGCTGTTAATGCTATTTTTTCCATTTCTCCTCCATACGTAAACGCCGTTTAAACGGCTTGATCAGTTTAAACGGTTTAAACTGTTGAATTGCATCACACAAACAATGAACTAAGCGAGGTTTCTTCGTGGATACGTGTAATCGCTTCCGAAAAAATCAATGCAACGGATAGTACAATCAGTTTTTTACATTCCTGCTGTTTGCAGTCCAGAGAAATTGTGTTCGTAGTAATAAGTTCGTCAAGTGCTGAATCATTTATACGCTTGATCGCCGGGCCAGAGAGTATGGCATGGGAACATGCCGCACTAATAATACCAGCCCCATTTGCCTTCAGCGCTGATACGCCTTCAGTCAGTGTTCCTGCCGTATCCACCATGTCATCGAGTAACAAACAGTCATGACCCTTAACGTCGCCGATGATGTGCATTACCTGGGCTTCGTTCGGCTTATCCCGCCGCTTGTCAATAATGGCGAGCGTGGCATTCAGTCGCTTGGCAAATGCCCTGGCCCTTTCCACTCCACCGGCGTCAGGTGACACTACCGTGAGATTTGTGAATTTTTTTGACCGGATATAATCCAAGAGCACCGGCGCGGCGAACAGATTGTCCACGGGGATGTTGAAGAAACCCTGAATCTGTCCGGCGTGCAGATCCATGGTCAGCACTCGGTTCGCTCCGGCTGCGGTGATCAAGTCAGCCACAAGCTTCGACGTAATTGGAACACGAGGCTGCACCTTGCGGTCCTGTCTGCTGTACCCATAGTATGGCAGCACTGCGGTAATCCTAGCTGCCGAAGCCCTCTTAAGCGCATCGATCATAATCAGGAGTTCCATGAGATGCCTGTTCACCGGACTCGATGTCGGCTGCACAATAAACACGTCCATGCCGCGGACATTGTCCACGATCTGGACATTGATTTCACCGTCGCTGAACTGACCGACCACGGCGTTTCCCAGCGGGAGGTTCATCTGCCGGCAAATCTCCTTCGCCAACGCAGTATTGGCGTTGCCGCTAAAAACTTTTATCTCTTGACCTCTCAGTTTCACCATGAAAACCTCATCTCGAGTATTATGGTTCGGGGACAGGGAGTCGAACCCCGATTAAAGGCTTCAAAGGCCTCTGTCCTACCATTAGACGATCCCCGAATGGCGGCAGCTGAAATCATGTTCCGACGATCAAACGAATAAATATCAAAAGGATAGGCGGGTGCCTATCCCTTTGCGTAAGACGCAGAATCGGCAATACTCAAACCAGCGATACTACTATGCTGCTGAATCTTTCGGGGTCTGTTCTCTTTTGGTGGGATTCGCCAATTCTCGTTCGTATTCGGCGAGGACTTTCTTTTCGATCATCTGCCTTGTCTCGCTGTTCAGCGGATGCGCTATATCCTTGAACGTCCCGTCTTTCATCTTGCGGCTCGGCATTGCCACGAATAGCCCTGCATTCCCATTAATTACGCGCAGGTCCCGAATTAAGAACACATTATCTATTGTTATAGTTGCATAAGCCTTGAGTCGCTCTTCATTATTGACCGGAAATACCCTCACCTCTGTAATTTCCATATGCTACCCCCCTCATGGTTGACAGATGGATATCTGATCGGAGGTGCACACCATCAGACCGACGGTGTCCTCTTTCCTAGAGATACTCCGCAAACGGCGATTCGGTCAATGTCTCCGTTGGGTATAGACGCCACCCGCTTTCGGAGAGATTATGTGCGGCAGCCTGGCATAGAGTTTCTGTCTTAAAAATACCGAAAACCGTCGGCCCGCTTCCGCTCATGCGAACACCGAGAGCTCCCTGGGCCACTAAGGCTTCTTTGATCGTGCCGATTACCGGATGAGCGGTTGCAGTCACTGACTCCAAGTCATTATGAAGCCTTTCGGCGATATTTTGGACCGTAAGCCTTGCAATTTTAGTACAGTCAACTTTCTTTGTCAACCTCAAATTTAAGTTATTGTATACCCACGCTGTTGACGTTTCAAATCCCGGATTGACCAGCAGAACCCAGAATTTCGAAACAGCAGGCAAAGGAGTTACGCATTCCCCTCTTCCCCGTGCAAATGCTGTAGGGCCGAAGAAAAAAAATGGAACATCCATTCCTACTTTCGACCCAATTTCCGCCAAGTCATCCCGGTTGCAACTCGTTCCGAGCAGCCTGTTTGTAGCCACAAGAACAGCAGCAGCATTACCACTCCCTCCTGCAAGGCCTGCCGCAACGGGAATGTTCTTTTTTATGCAGATAGATAACCCTTCTTTCCTGCCAGCGGCCTTTAGCAACTCCTTAGCGGCTTTCCAGGCTGTATTTTTTTCCCCAGACGGTGCCACGTCACCATCGCAGTGTACGCTGATGCCCGATCCTGCGTGCGTAACTGTGATCTCGTCGTAGAGGCCCACCATCTGCATCAGCATTTCAACCTCATGGTATCCATCGGCTCGTTTCCCGAGCACAGAAAGACAAAGGTTTATTTTCGCCGGAGACCGAAGTGTGATCAAATTCATATCACTCCTTTCTCTTTATATATTATCCCTCTTCTGAGCACAAATAGTCACCCGCTCTTCGAAAAAAACTTCGCAGCTTTCTTCACAAAGACGTTCTTTGCTAACGGTGGTTATGATCTTTCGTGTCGCCTTAATCGGTAAGTATAAACGATTCCGCGCTCAACGGTGTATTCACTTCCACATCGGAATAGTGCACTGTCAGTTGTAGGTTCTTATCCGGGATCTCCACTACGATGTCGAGCGGAAGTCGATAATGTGATATTTCCTGGGTTCGCTCGTACTTGACCTCATACACAAGCTTGCCTGCCCGATACAGTTCCTGGGAAAGAACACGGGGTTCCTGA
Source organism: Nitrospirota bacterium (assembly GCA_963845065.1). GTDB lineage: Bacteria > Nitrospirota > UBA9217 > UBA9217 > UBA9217 > JAJYKN01. Next base: position 176,833 of record CAWJQQ010000008.1, on the reverse strand, counting down.
TTCGAACCAGTCGAAGAAATATTTAGAAAAACGCGGCGAATAACGTCGTCGTAGCGCAATTCCAAAGTGCAATCATTTTGCTGTCCACACAGCAGCAAGGCAGAAGGCGGCGAGGCTATCCCGGGAATGTTCCCGGAAAGCACAGCACAGAGTTCAGATGGCTCCAAGCCTTTCCCGAAAAGTTTATCCAAGCCTGCAGGCCCTGACCGCGTAACTTTTTCTTCCCCTGGCATGCGAAGGAGAATGTCTCGTCCATCCCAGACAAGCGCCATCAGTGATTGCCCAAGAGGACCGTAGGCCTCCATCCTAAGCCGTGTATCTCCATCTATGACAATACCAACAGAATCTAGCGCCCGTTTGTGACCTCGTTTGATAATTTCAAGCCTCGCCACGGATTTGAGGCTTGCGAATGACTGCTGATGGCGTTCTAGGACCTCGAGCAGAGGTCCCGCAGGCATAGATGTAAGGGGAGTTTCCGGTTTTTTGGGAAGGCAGGAGCAAAGGAGAAGTATGGTTACGAGGATGATAAACCTGGAGATTTTCACTTATTGTCTTTCTTCCCCGGCTTTACATCTTTCAGCAAATCGTCGGGATTCCCGAACCCGGCCGCTTTAAACCTCTCGCGTAGCTTCTGGTTTGTGGGATCCAACTCCAAGGACTTGAGCCACTGTTCTCTAGCCTTGTCTTTATCCGATAATTTCAGGAAAATATCGCCATAGTGTTCGTGCATCACGGGATCGTCTGTCGCGGTCTTCACCATTGCCTTTTGCATAACTTCGAACGCCTCTTTCAACATACCCTTTTGATAATACGCCCAGGCAAGACTGTCAAGGATATATCCATTATCAGGTTTGATCAGGAGCGCCTGTTTGATTAACTGAATGGCTTCGTCGAGGTGCTCTCCTTTTTCGGCATAGACATACCCAAGATAATTGAGCGCATCAGCATTGTCGGGCTTCAGTTCGATCGTTCTCTTGAGCGACGCGATCATTTCGTCTCGCTTCCCGAGTTTTTCGTATGCCACCGCAAGGCTGAACAGCAGATCATCACGGTCTGGGGCCATGCGGAGTCCCTGTCGCAGGATATCGACAGCTTTCTGGTATTTTTCTCCATCCATGTAGGCATTGGCAAGATAGAGGTAGAGTTCAGGTTTCCCGGGTTGTTCCGCCAGCGCTTTTTCCAGGAGCGGGATCGCCTCCGCTGTCTTGCCTGTCTGTGCGTAGAGGTAAGAAATTTGAAGAATTGTATCGAGATCGTCAGGCGCGGCTGCAAGGAGGGACTGATATTCCTTGAGTGCCTCCTCGTAGTGAGCCGAAGCAACAAGGGTCGAGGCCAGGTACCGCTTTACTTTGAGATCGCTTGGCACCGCCTTCGCAACTTTCCTGAATGCAATAACAGCCTGCTCATAATTCTTTTGCTCGGAACGAATGAGCCCGATTTTGATATAGGCGTCATAATTGTTCGGATCAAGGGCAACAATCCGCTCGAACTGTTCTAATGCATCAGCCAGCGCGTTCTGCTGGATAAATAGCTGGCCGAGATGCTGCATGATTTCTACGTTATTAGGATTAAGGGCCACGGACTTCTTGTATGCCTCGATAGCCTCGGGCATCTTGCCCATTAGTTCATAGACGAACCCTATGCTAGTGTAGGCGGGCTCAAAGTCGTCCCGGAGAGATATCGCCTGGTTGAATTCTTCTAGAGCCTCAGGATACATATGACGCTCCATGTATATCCTACCGAGGTAATAAGGAGACATGAGCGTAGTGGGATTGACCTTCTCAAGGGATCGGAGCGTCTCGACCGCTTCATCATACCGTTTCAGAGAGGCCAGGAGCGACCCGAGATAGATGTACGCATCCTCCAGCTTGGGATCAATTGCGATTATACGTCGGTATGCACTAATCGCATCATCATACTTCTTTGCCCCCGTATATATACCGGCAAGCAACATAAGCGTCTGAGTCTTGTCAGGCTGAAGTTCGACGGCTTTCTTTGCATATAACGTAGCTTGGTCCAGTTGCCCCCTGCTCAACGAAAGTGCTGCTAGCGACAGGGCAATCTCCGCATCACTCGGGTTGAGGCGGTACGCCTGCTCATATTCTTTTAGCGCTGCATCAAAATCGCCATCCTGCTCGCGGAGGCTGCCAACCATGAAGTGGTAATCGGCGTCTGCCTTAGTCTGAACATCGGGACTGATGGTTCCTGTTGTTACTTGCTGCATACTGGCTGGCAGGGTTGCGCAGCCTGTTGATACCATGAGAAACAGTGAGATAAGCGCAAATTTATTCATAAGTACTAGTCTAAGCGAACGGTTAATGAGTGTCAAGGTAAACATCCCTCAGCAGAGAGTATGCAGTTTCCCCGCGCGCTTAAGACATGGTGATAAAAAAACGTGCACCAACGGAGAAAACCCTCTCACGGCAATGTATTGTTACTGCAAGTTCATGAGCGTCTTTACGTGTTCCAAACTTGTTTCGATACCGTCTTTGTCATGCGCTTCAATCGTAAAAACCGGTTTGGCCGCATGAGTCTTCATCAAGTCAAAAAACTTCCTAAAATCTATGTTCCCACTGCCGATTGCACTGTGCGAGTCGGTCTTCCCGTCGTTATCGTGCAAATGCACTTCAACGAGATGACGACCGAGGGCCATGAACCATTGCTCTAGCGGAACTCTGGAAAAGAGGTTGAAGTGACCCGTGTCAAAGCAAAACCCGAAGTCCCGATTATCGATCTTCTCGATCAGCATCCGGAGCGCTTCGGGGTCGTCGTCGAATACGTTCTCGATAGCCACGCGGAAGCCTATCTTCGATGCCGATTCCATGACTTTCTGCCAAGCGTCGATGCTGTTTTCAAGCCAAATATCTTTTCTGCCGCTGTAGCGCCATTTGTCGTAGGCAGCGTGAAACACGACGGAGCGCGGCTTGAGGATGGCAGCAACATTCAGAAGTTGACGGAAACGGACCTGTGTGACGGACCGCACCATAGGGTCCACCGCGCCAGGATTCAGGTCCATAAACGGCGCGTGGAGAGATAGCGCGGGATTCCAATCAAGCCGTTCCAGCAAGTTCTCCAAATCCGGCTTCTCGATCTGATCAAGCACAGCCGATGAAAAATAGATCTCAAGATCATAGCGGCGGCGGCGAATCATTTCAAAGAAATCCTGCAGTGCAGGAAACGGGATATGGACGTGAAGTGGTTCCATCAAAGCTCAGCCTTTGGATGGGCAAGCGCCCGAACAGTTGCCTGCGGGGCACCCAGCCAGCGGCTTTGCCTCTTCTTTTGGTTTTTCTGTAGCACTAGCATCTGATGATTTGCGGTCCTGAGAAGGATAATCCGTCGCATACCACCCGTTTCCCTTCAGCACAAATGACGTTGGTGAAAGAACCTTTCGTAGGTTTTCGGCATTACATAGCTTGCACACCTTAAGCACGGGATCACTAAATTTCCGGATAACCTCGAAACGGCCGCCACAGCTCCTGCATTCATACTCGTAATTCGGCATAGCAAAACCTCCACGTCCCGTTAACGTTATCTAAACTAGAACTATTATTATAAACAATAGACCGTAAAAAAACAAGTATTTTCACGGAGTTTGATTTTCCACTATAATACTTATCGGATTGGTTGGTAGATGCAAAATTCAATATCTCCTACAAGAAGACGGCAGTGCATTCATGGCCAAAAGTATGACGAAACGAATAGATAGAATGACAACTTTAATCATGATAAACATGATCAGTTTCAGAAACCATAGTTTTGTGCATTTATTTCCTGTTGTTTAGCCCATACTCCCAGTTTCATAATAATCATCTATTATTCAATTGATTGTTGATCATTACTAGACCGTTGGATTGGAAGGTAGTATTAAAATACGATTTTTCTGACAGGAAGCATGTTGTTTATATAGCTAGCCTGGCATTAACGAAGGTAGTAAAAACCTAGCCTACTACATTGTACTCGCGTACACGGAACCGTGCTCCAAGTTTTTCAGCGATTGTACGACAGGCTTCAACATCGACTTCCGGCGCTGAGACAACGGTGGCCGTTACATCGGGAATGTATTTCCTCGCTTCACGGATGAACTCTTTGACCGCTTCGTATGTTTCGATGCCGAATTTCGGTTGGCTGATCTTAAAATAGGCTTCCGCATTGTGGGCGTTTAAACTCACGCTCACAGAGTCCACAAGCCCGGCAAGCTCGGGCAAGATGTTCCGCTTATGAACTAGGTTGCCATGTCCGTTCGTGTCGACTCGTACTCTTCCGCCCTTCTGTTTTACTCTTGCGGCCACGGTCTTGACAGTATCAAGTCGCAGCAGCGGTTCACCATAGCCGCAAAACACGATTTCCCCATAACGCGTCGGGTCGCCAATTTCCGTGATCAACTCATCGGCGGTAGGCTCTTCTCCAAGCCGGAGATTATGACCCTTCACAAAATCGGTGTGATAGCGTACGCAGAACACGCAGGCAGCCGTGCACCGGTTCGTAATATTGAGATAGAGGGAATTACGTATAGGATAGGCTATCTGACCGCGTTCGGGGAGCGTTCCAATACCGAAGAGCTGCATGGCATTAAAGCTGGTGATCCGAGCAACATCGTCCACAGAGAGCCCTTTGATGGCGGCAATCGCCTCTGCCGTATGGCGAACGAAGGCCGGTTCGTTCCGCTTGCCTCGGACAGGTTGCGGCGCAAGGTAGGGAGCGTCGGTTTCTATCAATAGGTGCTCGATCGGTATCTGTTTGACGGCTTCTCGCAATGATTCCGCTTTTGGGAAGGTGACTGGTCCGGCTATGGAAATGGAGAATCCCATCTCGACCGCACTCTTTGCCATGGCTGCATCGCCGGAGAAGCAGTGCAAAACCCCTCCGAGGTCCGGCGACCATTCTTCCGAGATGATCTGTAGAGTATCTTCATGGGCGTCGCGGTCGTGCACAATGACGGGCAGATCGAGTTCCCTAGCTTCTCGCAGCATGTCGCGAAATTTTCTCTTTTGGTCCGAGCGCAGCGAATGTTCGTAGTGATAGTCAAGCCCGATCTCGCCGTATGCCACGACCTTTTTATGCTGTGCAAAGTGCCTGAGGATATCGTAGGCCGGGTGAAGAATATCCTTCACTTCATAAGGATGGATTCCGATCGCTGCGTAGATAAAGTCATACTTATCCGCCAGGACCACCGCGTCTCGGCTCGATTCAATCGTGGTCCCTACCGTGATGATGTATTCGACTCCCGCTTCCCGTGCCCGTTTGATAACATCCTCGCGGTCATCATTGAACTCGCGCATTTCTAAATGCGCGTGACTGTCAATAAACATATTGTTAATATACCTCTGAGAAAAACCTAAATTGGTAGGATTAACACGACTAAAAGCTAAATGTACTACGAACGATTCAGAATTAGAGTTGCATTATGTAGTCTGCGCCGCCATCATCCCTCATCTCGCTATAGGCTTATTTAATCCTGCTCCCCTGCTTTGTTTCCCGATCAAAGGTGGCCACGGCAAGTACGTCCCCATTACTCGCGGCCAGAAGCATGCCCCGAGATTCGATACCCATGAGCTTGGCCGGTTTCAGGTTTGCTACGATTACAATAGACTTCCCCAGCAGATTGTCAGGCGTATAGCTTTTGCCGATGCCCGCAACGACCTGGCGCGTTTCCGTGCCAATGTCAACTTTGAGCTTAATAAGTTTCTCGGACTTCTCAACACGTTCGGCTGATACGATCTTACCAACGCGGAGGTCGACTTTCATAAAATCTTCTATCCCAATGAGTTCGGGCCCGGCAACTTCGGGTTTCGATGTGGGTTTCTGTGATTCTTCTGTCTTGTCCATCTTTTTCTCCGATGCTTTTTTTTGATCAACCCGCGGAAATAATTGAGCGCCCGGCTGAATAACGTTCCCAACTGCTAATTTCCCCCACTGATTTTCATCGTGCATACGACATGCGCTCACCTGCTTGTTTACCCCGAGAGCGTTCCATATCTTCTGCGACGTCGACGGCATGACCGGGAAGAGGTAGAGGCCAATCAACCGGAGTGATTCTGAGAGGTTGTAAAGCACGCTACCGAGCCGAGCCAGGTCGTTCTTCTTCGCGAGTGTCCAGGGCGCATTCTCCTCCACGTAGCGATTCGCTCGCGTTACAATGCTCCAAATGTCCTGAAGGTATTTCGTAAAAGCTAGCGACGCTAAGTCCTCATCGATCTTCAAAGGTATCGACGCTGCCATTTCGCGCAGCTCGATATCGATGGGTTGTTCAATCCGTGCTGGCGGGACCTTCCCATCAAAATACTTATTAATCATCGTGACGACCCTCGATAGAAGATTCCCGAGATCATTCGCGAGTTCAGTATTAAATCGCGTGGTGAACGTCACGATTGAGAAATCACCGTCGAGACCAAAGGGCACTTCCCGCAGTACGAAGTAACGGAATGAATCTACTCCATAGGCATCGGCAATCTCGTTTGGGTCTATCACGTTTCCTAGAGATTTGGACATCTTCTTCCCATCCCGCGTCCACCAGCCGTGGGCGAAAATGTTGCCTGGTAACGGAAGATCAAGAGCCATAAGCATCGTGGACCAGTATACACTGTGCGTAGTCAGAATGTCCTTACCCACGAGGTGATGTTCTGCAGGCCACCATGTTTTTTCCCGCTCTTCGGACGTGCTGGCACCTTCGGTCAACGGGCTCAGGTAACGTGTGGCGGAATAGTAGTTCACGAGCGCATCAAACCAGACGTACGTAACAAAATCTCTGTCAAAGGGCAGATCTATTCCCCAGGAGAGCCGTGCCTTGGGCCGTGAGATGCAAAGGTCACCAAGTTGCTGCGTTTTGAGAAAGCCTAGCACCTCGTTCCGCCGACTCTCAGGCCTGATGTAGTGCGGGTTCTCTTCGATATGGGCAACGAGCCGCTCCTGATACTTGCTCATGAGGAAAAAATAGTTGTCCTCGGTGATGCGCTCAACAAGCCTGCCGCAGTCCGGGCATTTTCCCTCGACTATCTCCTTCGCTGTCCAAAACCGTTCATCCGGCGTGCAGTACCATCCTTCGTAGGTCCGTCTTTCGATCTCGCCCTTGTCAAAGAGTTTCTGCAGCAACTCCTGAACAACGGCGATGTGATCATTGTCCGTCGTGCGAATGAAAGCATCGTTCGATATCTCTAGCTTATGCCAGAGATTCTTAAAGTTTACGGTCATAAGGTCCGCGTGCGCCTTCGGCGTCAAACCGCGATCAAGTGCCGCTTTTTCGACCTTCTGGCCGTGCTCGTCGGTGCCCGTAAGGAAAAATACCAAATCGCCCCTGAGACGATGGTAGCGAGCCAGTGTGTCCGCTGCAATCGTGGTATAGGCGTGGCCGATGTGTGGTATGTCGTTTACGTAATAGATCGGTGTCGTTATATAAAATTTTTTTGGCATTGTCCCCGGAGTTGATGCGGAAAGCATCAATCAGCACATCCTAAATTCACAACAATCTCCAATCCCAAAATCTACCTGTTCAAAAAGTTTCTCCCATATAGCGCTTTTCGACTTTCGTAATGCCACTTAGCTTTTTTCCGGTTCCTGCGATGGCTTGTTGTCGCTTTGCTGGCCCGGGCCCTTTTTCTTTTTTCGCCAGAACCGGCGCCTTTTCTTTTTACCGGACTTTTCAACTTCCTGCTGTGGCTGTGCAGCTTTCTGTTCCTGCGGTTGAGGTTTCTCCAGCTTTGGCTTTTGTTGTTGCTGGCGCTCCCGGGGAGGGCCGACCAACGGCTGCTGCTGTTTCCTGTCCTGCTGCATCTCTCGTCTTTTCTCAGGCCTACCGTCGGCCTTCTGTCCAATTTCTTTTTGTTTATCTTTCCGGTAATCCTGCTGTTTACGATCTTCCTGGCGTCTCTTTTCTTCAGCAAATCGACGCTCCTCAGCCTCTCTCCTCTCCTCTGAAATTCGGCGTTCTTCTTCCTCTTTCTTTTCCTTGACTATAGCCTCCCTCATGCCTGCAACATCTTTTTTAATCTCGTCGTACATTTCATATTCATAGGACAGGCAGCAGAGCAAGCGGCCACAGACTCCGGAGATCTTCGCCGGGTTTAGCACCATCTCCTGTTTCTTGGCCATCCGTATCGATACAGGCTCGAAATTTTTCAGAAACGACGCGCAGCAGAGTTCCCTGCCGCAGGGCCCAAACCCGCCGATGAGACGCGCCACGTCCCTAACGCCGATCTGGCGCATCTCGATTCTGCTGTGGAGCTTATAAGCAAGATCTTTGACCAGTTCGCGAAAGTCAATCCGCGACTCGGAGAAAAAATAAAACGTGGCACGCGAGACATCAAAGGAGTATTCCACGCGGATCAGTTTCATCGGCAGTTCCCGTTCAGCGATCATGTCCTGTGCAATCTTAAAAGCCTCTGCCTCGTGCCCTTTGTTCTTTTCATCACGTGCGAGATCCTCCTCTGTTGCCTTGCGCAGTATTTTTTTTAGTATCTTCGACGCCTGCTTGTTTCCATTAGCAGAAGCATCTGGCGCCGTTTCACTAGCCGACTCTTCTTCAATCTGAAGCCCATGCTCCTCCTGAACAGATTCCGGGATAGGTGGGGCACTTTGTTTTTTGAGGCGTACAACGATAGCAAGCCCCTGCCCACGCTCGGAATCGACAATAACCTTGTCGCCGATGGCGACCTCCAGATCGGTTGCGTCAAAATCATAGACTTTCCAGTTATCGCGAAAACGCACGCCTGCTATTTTTATCATCGTATCTGCCATGGTGGTACAAGTTTTTTTATTCTCTGTTTTGATGACTACTCAGGACTGCCCCCTGGACGCAAAAAACACACCGTGAAACACTGAGTTTCGGAATCCTGATTTGCTTCATCCTCTTCCCAGCTTTAAAAATAGGTTCTCCGCCACCAATTGCGCGCTTACGCGGCGTTCGAGCAAGCTCTGGCTGGCTGCAAACAACTCAAGGTCCATAAACATCTGTGTAAGAGGCACCCGTTCTCCCCATTTCCGGTACTGCTCTCGTGCCTGTACAAACACAAGCAGCCGCTCGTCTTTCGTCTCTTGATAGACCATGGCATCACGCAGACACTCGATGCCGATCATCAGCAGTCGATTGAAGCGCTCGCGATCCTTCGCAAATGTCTCAGCCAGAACCAGCGCTTCGCCAGGCCCCATCTGCGGTAGCCCGAACCAAAGATCCATCACTTGGCTCCGTTCCGTCTTTTCCTTCTCTGCGTCCATGTCAAGACCCCGCCCCATGCTTCCCTGTGCGAGCGCCGCAACAAACCAAGCATCTGCATCCGAGAGCCCCCGTTTTCGCATTAGCGACTTTGCAAGCGTCTGCCGCGAAAGCGGTTGAAACCTTACCTCCTGGCACCGTGAACGTATCGTTGGGAGCAGACTCTGCGGCAAGGAGGTAATCAAAACAATTAGCGTTTCTCCCGGCGGTTCCTCCAGGGTTTTCAGAAAAGCATTGGAGGATGCCGCATTCATACGATCAACGCCATCAATGATCAAGATCTTTTTTGTACCCTCAAAGGGTTTAAGCGCGAGGTCCGACTGCACCTGCCTCACCTGGTCGATTTTAATCTCTTCACCGTCAGGGATGAGAAGGTGAATGTCAGGATGTCCACCGGTTGCTACCTTGCGGCACGAAGGGCATACATCGCAGCCCCCCGCCTCGCCGACGTTTTGGCAGTTCACCGCAGCTGCGAGCGCGATTGCTGTCATTTTCTTCCCGATCCCTGCTTCGCCGGAAAAAAGATAGGCATGCGAAAGGGTCCTGTTCGCCAGTGCCCGTTTCAATATATTAACGGGTTTTCCGTGGCCCTCTATGGCAGCAAACGACATGTCGCTCGACTCCCGTGAACATTATTTCAATTCGATATCACGCTGATATCGCCCACAATCTTCCGTATCTTCATTTGGATATCTTCCATCGACTGCGATGCTTCAACGATCCTGATTCGCTCCGGCTCCTGCCTCGCCAAAGCGAGGTACCCTTGCCTGACGCGTTCGTGAAAGACAATCGCCTCATTCTCAAACCGGGCTTCTGTCTCAAGACCGCGGATATTATTCCTTCCCCGCGCACGTGCGACACCGGCCGCGGCATCGATGTCGAGTAGAATGGTGACATCGGGCTTGAGTCCCGCACACACGATCCGGTCGAGCGTACGGATCAGATCAATATCCAGCTTTCTCCCATATCCCTGGTAGGCTAGCGTAGCATCAGCAAACCGGTCGCAGAGCACCACTCCCGGGATCTCAAGACCCGGCAATATGACCTCTTTCAGGTGCTGTGCCCGGCTGGCGGCATAGAGAAGGAGTTCTGCCTTCGGATCGAGTTCTGTATTTGCGGGATCGAGCAGGATCTTCCTTACCTGGTCGCCGATCAGCGTTCCACCCGGCTCCCGCGTAAGGACCATTCGTACACCGAGGGACTTCAGATAATTCGCAAGCAGGACGATCTGCGTGGATTTGCCAGAACCCTCGATACCTTCGAGGGTGATGAACTTCCCCTTCATTTATTTAAGCTCCGCAACTGCATCGCCGGCCGCTTTGAGCGCGGGATTCGACGTGAAGAGGATTACTTGGGTTTTCGTTCCGAGGGTTCGGAGAACCTGACAGGCAGACTGCTGCCGGACGTAATCAAAACCTGCTAGTGCATCGTCAAGAATGAACGGCAGCCGCCGTTTACCTACGATCGCCTCAACCAGGCCGGTTCTGAGGCAGAAGGTGACTAGCGCCTTTGTCCCATGACTCAACTCTCGGTAGGTCAAACGCGTATCGTCATTAGCGTGGACAATGGACTCGCCGTCTTGTCCCACCTCGATTCTAACATACTTGCCGCCAGTGATCGCAGCAAGGTTCCTTTGCGCGGCAGCCTCAACGCCAGGGATGAGTGTTTCCATCTCGATGTTGCCCATCTTGCTGGCAATGGCCAACTTGGCAATAAAACCGCTCTGCTGCTCTAAAGCTGGCCCTCCGAAATCTTCCGGCAAATCGTGCCCCATGGTGCCAAAATTCCAGGAAGCATCAGTGGATGAAGCCTCTCCTTCCAATCGCTCGATGTCTTGTCTGATACTGTAAGTGTCGATATTATACGGGGCAAGTGCCCGCGCTGCCTTTTCCAGTTCCATAATTTCTTCCTGTTGACGGTCATACTGCTGATGAAGGATTTCCGGCGTCAGGTCCCCGAGAACTCGCAATCGCTGCTCTTCAAGGTCCGCCCGCAGCGCGCCGAAGTAGCGGAAATTCTCGGCACGGTCTTTAAGATCTGCCGCATTACCTGCTCTTGCGATGCTAAGGTAAGCATTGATAGCAGAGCTCTCCTGTATGAATTTCTTTTCTAGTTCGGCGAGATCTTTCTCCAATGCATCTATTTCTTGTTTGATGATATTGCGTTGTACATTCTTCCGGGAGCCATTGTACCAAGCTATGGCGATCAGAACCATCGCAGCGATGAGGCCAATGTAAAAATAATGCCGGTATTCAACTGTCAACACAAACATTCCCAATACCATAGAGAGGGCGCCGATGATGATGCCTGCGATAAACAGCTTGTCAGTAAAAAAATTGACCTTTGGTATAGAATCAAGCTGCAGATTCAGTGCGTAAAGCGCCTTGTCCAGCTCATCGGTATCAACAAGCTTCTGACTCTGTCGCCGTTCCTGCTCGTCGATCAGCTCTGCAATGTTCTCCGGTAAGCCTGCACACCCTTTAAGCTCGGCGAGGGATGCGTCAATCTCGGCTTTCTTTTGTTCGATCTCGTCGAGGGACGATAATTTCTTTTTATATTCTCCTGCGGCAAGTTTTGCTGCTTGGTGGCGATAGTCAGCATCAGCCGCTTCTTCTGCTTTGCGAAGCGTCTCGCGCAGTTCGGCGAGTTTTGCGTCGTTGGCTGCTGATTTTTTACCGCTTGGCGCGGCGATCCGCGCGGGTCCCACTAAACGTGTGGTTACGGCTGGGGCAGAGGAATACTCGACATGGTTAATCATGTCTTCACGCCGAAGTATAAATATTGCTGCATATTCTCCTTCGGAAATCCCGGTCGTCAGACCACTCAGTACCTGCACGGTCTTTTCCCAATCTTTGTGCAGGAGAATGAATTCCTTTGATGTGGTATTGTACTTAGATAGATTTACCGCGCATTTTGAAAAATCTTGGATCACCCGGTAATACGCCCCATCATCAAAAAACAGCACGAGGGCGCAGCGTGAGGATTCAGGTGTTTGGCGCGAAACGAGCCCTTCCATCGCTAAAGGCTGGCTGTTCGGGAAAAGGAGGCGCTGCATGGCGTCAACGGCAGTGGTCTTCCCCGTTTCGTTGCCTGCGGCAATAAAGTTAAACCCGTTTTGAAACCTTAAGCGGGCAAGTTCCCGAATTCCACGCACTCCCTGCATTACGAGTTCCACCAGGAACATGGCATCTCCTATCCCCATCGTTTTAATTGATTACTATAACGCAAGTGCACTAAAGTTGCAACAGGGAAAAAGCTGATTTTACAGCATCTCAACCGCTTTCTTGAGTGCTTCTGCCTTCTGGAGCGTTTCAAAAAATTCCCGTGTGGGATCGGAGTCGGCCACAATACCTGCCCCTACCTGAATGTACGCCTTCCCTTCTTTAACGACAAAAGTCCTAATAATGATGTTGAGGTCCATGTCTCCGTTGTTCGAGATATAGCCGATGGACCCTGTATAAGGCCCTCTCGTAATCGGTTCCAGCTCATCGATGATCTCCATGCACCGAACCTTGGGTACGCCCGTGATTGTCCCCCCCGGGAAAACGGCGCGGACGAGATCAAAGGCGTCCGTTCCCGCCGAGAGCGTACCATGCACATTGGAGACGATATGGATAACATGGGAATAGTCTTCAACGACCATCATTTCGTCGACAGTTACGGTACCATAGTCGCACACTTTGCCGAGATCATTGCGCTCGAGGTCGAGTAGCATTATGTGCTCGGCCCGTTCCTTCTCATTGGTTAAAAGTTCTGAAGAGAGTTCCCGAGTTTCTGCGTGGTTGCTCCCTCGCCTTCGGGTGCCCGCAATCGGCCGAGTATCGACAGTTCCCTCATGAAGTCGGACAAGACGTTCGGGCGAAGAGCTCACCAACTGCAGATCGCCAAAATCCAGATAGGCGGCAAAGGGGGAAGGGTTGATCTTACGTAGGATCTTGTACAGGCGAAGCGTATCCGCTTCGCCAATTCTCAAGGAAAGCCGTTGGGAGAGGTTTGCCTGGTAGATGTCTCCAGCGGCGATGTACTCTTTGCTTCGACTGACCATGGCCTCGAACTCGTCTTGCGTCAGGTTAGACGATACCGGAACAGGCTGTAACGTCTTTTTTCTGTCGAATGCCGCCGCGTCTCCGGACGTCGCCGATGTGAGCAAGGCACTGGCAAGGACAGTAAGCCTTTCTACGGCCTTATCGTAAAAGCCATCCCATTGTTCCGGCCCGGGCCTGCGAAATCCCAGTTCCTGTCCACGTGCGCCGGGATTCACTATCACCCATTTTTTCCCCATAAGATGATCGAAAGCAACGACAAAGTCGACGAATACGAAATACGCTTCCGGGATGTCAAGGTCGACCACTGCTTTACGCGGGAGCCTTTCGAATTGATGAACAAAATCGTATGAAAAGAAACCGACTGCTCCGCCAGTAAACGGCGGCAGACCGGGAAGGCGCCCGGTTCGGTAATTGTTCATAAGCTCCCGCAGTTTCACGATTGGCTTCCTCTTCATCGTTGCCCGCTTGCCATATTTCCCGGCGGGAGTCTTCGGCAGAATTAGTTCTACCGATTCGCCCCTCGATTTGAAAATTAAATAGGGGTCCGCTGCAACGAAAGAATATCTACCGATCTTATCGTTTATTCTCGCGCTTTCAAGAAGCACGGGGTAACCAAGGGACCGCAACGCTTCAAGCGCGGCAAGCGGAGTAAGCGCCGGCATCTCGATTTCAGCGGTAACTGGAACAAGCGTGCCAGACGAAAGATAGCGTAAAAATTCTTCCTTTGAGGGAATGATAGTTTGCATGAGTAAGTGATGAAATTGTAAAGACAATTCCACGGATGGTCAAGACAATTCTAAGAAAATATTCACGCTTACCGTTTAAAAATGTGGTATATTATTATTGTAAGAGAAGATGATAAAGAAGAAATGAGTTGGTCTTTGAAAAGAGTGAATGGTTAAGAGGGCGTTGCCGAACCAGCACCGATAGGTGTACCGATGATAACCCGTTATAAAGGGGATCAGGCACCACGCGGGATGGAATCCGAGGCCAGTGGAAAAACTGCAAGTTGAGCGGTCAATTCCCTGGTTGCTTCACAGGCGACCATACGAGGGGAAGAGCCAAAACCCCTAAGCCACGGGAATACGAGGGAAAGGGCCAAAAAGGCCATATACGCATGAAGCTTCATAGGGTCTGCAAAGCAGAGCCGCAGAAGCAGGTTGTTCTTCCCAAAGTACACGTGGCCCAGCGGAATATCAATACCGGTTCGCAGGCAGCGCCTTTTTTGTTTCCCTGCAATTCTTCTTTTCTTACGGACTGATAGTTCCATTCTACATCCTGTTAACCAGTTTATCAAACTATCCTCAAAAAGCCTCTTGTCTTTAACCACGGGGCATGGCCAGTTTGTTGACTTGTACGCTCGAACCGGAATAAAACCATCTCGTACCATCTTCCTCTCGTCAAAACTCTCAAAATATTTTAAACTGCTTTTCGAATTCCGCTCATTCTCGATGTTAAATTGAAAATCCGGTTTCTTTTTACATAAAAAAACACGATACCGCGACAGAAACATTAGAGGATGACAAAATCCTGAAAGGAGAACCGGATTGAACCACTCAATGGATGTGCACATCTATTACGAAGACACCGATTGCGGCGGGGTGGTCTATTACGCGAACTACTTACGCTACATGGAAAGGGCGAGGACCGAATATCTAGCATCAAAGGGTTACTCGGTCAAAAAACTCATGGGCGAGGGCACGCACTTTATGGTGCTGCGCGCAGAAGTAGATTATCGCTCCCCTGCTCGCTACGGAGATACGGTCGAGATTGAAACATGGGTCAGGGATGTAACGCGTGCTACGATGATTTTTGAGCATATCATGCGGGATAAAACCTCCCATCGTGTTTTTGTGGAATGCCAGACAAAGGTCGTCTATGTTGATGCTCATGCAAAGCCTAAGCGCCTGTCTTCCGATTATGTGGAAAAGGTAAAATGAAGGCTGTCACTCACGACAGCATCGCTCTCCGGGGCGCTGGCATCGTGAATATCACGCAACCGAAAAAAGGTGCGCGCTTCACGCTGGACAGTATTCTACTTGCGGATTTCTGCAGAATCAAACCCCGCGATGCCATTCTGGAACCGGGAACAGGCACTGGCATCGTCGCCATTCTACTTGCAAAAAAATTCCCGGACGTGACTATCACAGTCATAGAAATCCAAGATGCTCTTGCTCAACTTTGCAGGAACAACATAGCCCAAAACAGGCTGGAGGAGCATATTCATCTGATCGAGCGAGACATCAGGCAGTTAAAGTCCATCCTCACGCCTCTCTCATTCGATGCAATTGTAGTCAACCCTCCCTACAGGAAACAGGGGACTGGGAAACTGAGTCCTCATGAGTCAAGGCAGTTATCACGCCATGATGATCTGGCATCCATCGAGAACTGGCTAGACCTTCACATATTTCTTAAAAACAAGGCACGGTTTATACTCGTATTTCCGGCAGAAAGGCTCCCGGACATAATCGCAGGTCTCCGCTCGCGCCGACTTGAGCCAAAACGAATGCGCCTTGTCCATCCCTATCGGCACAAAACGGCATCGCTCGTTCTCGTTGAGGCGGTTCAGTCGGCAGGTTCCGGGCTGGAAATCCTTGCGCCTCTCGTCATCCATGAGTCACCAGGCGTTTATACTGTGGAAATGCGAAGGATCTACGACCTTTTTTAATATGTATTGTTTGTTCCACTTCCGGTCCGGTTACCCGGGCGGTCTTCTATATCTCTTCCTGCAACTATGGTATAGTAATACTAGACTACCGAGCAGACGTTTCTTTGGAAAATAATCCGTGTTTAGGCTATATTCTTCGTGGGGAGACATATCATGGCTGATCAGATATATGCATATATAATCATCGGCGGAGGACTTGCTGGGGCATCGGCTGTTGAAGGTATCCGGGAACGGGACAAAAAAGGCACCATCCTGCTCATCTCTGCAGAACGGCATCTGCCCTATGATCGACCTCCGCTCTCAAAAAAACTCTGGTTCGGGAAAAAAAAGGTCGAGGAGATTTTTCTCCATGATCAAAAATTTTACGATCAGAACATGGTAACCGTTGCCTTAAGCACCGAGGTTACAGCACTAGACGCAAGTCAAAAAACCGTAACGACAAACAAAAAAACTCGATACGCTTTTCAAAAGGTCCTCTTTGCAACCGGAGGAACACCACGGCAACTGCCGATTCCCGGCGGCAATCTCGAAGGCATCCGTTATTACCGCAGTCTGGACGACTATCTGGGACTGCGCGAGGAAGCAGCAGAAGGAAAATCCGCAATCGTGATCGGCGGCGGTTTTATCGGTTCGGAAATTGCCGCGGCGCTCCAAATCAATAAAATCGACGTTACTATGGTCTTTCCCGATTCCTACCTAGTGAACCGGATCTTTCCTGAGTCCCTCGGTCGGGCGCTTATGGATCAATACCGGTCGCGCGGAATAAAGATTCTTGCTGGAGAAAAGCCCGCTTCATTCCAAAAAAAGGGCGCCAGTTTCCGTACCCGCACAGAGAGTGGCAGGGAACTCGATTCGGATATGGTCGTCGTAGGTATCGGCATCGCACCATCCCTTAACCTCCCGCGAATGGCAGGACTGCAGACCGCAAACGGGATTATTGTTGACGAATATCTCCATGCGTCGCTTCCGGACATTTACGCAGCAGGTGACATCGCATTTTTCCCGTACCAGACTCTAGGAAAGCAGATGCGAGTCGAGCACTGGGACAATGCCCTGAATCAGGGTAAATGGGCAGGCCGGAACATGGCGGGTGCACGCGAACCATATACGTACATGCCCTATTTTTTTTCCGACCTTTTCGAGTTCGGGTTCGAGGCGGTCGGAGATGTGAACGCCGAGCTCGAAACCTTTGCCGACTGGGAGAAGGAAAACGATACCGGGGTGATCTACTACATTCGTGACAATAAAGTCCGGGGCGCCATGATGTGCAATGTGTGGGACAAGGTCGAGACCGCGCGCATGCTTATCAAGAAAAATAAACAGGTAACGAAAGAAAGCCTGTATGGATTGATACGTTAGAAATACACGACAGAAATCGCAGCGGCCGCCGAGGCATGCTTTACATATCGGGAAGTTCCCCCTGGCGTTCCCTGCGTCCTTTGCAGAAAACACTCATGGAGGCAACTATGAAACTCTCAGAACAAAATTCAAAACCCGTGACGGCGGGGACCGCCCCGTTATCCTTGAAAGAAGTGGAAGAATTGCTGCTGCAAACGCCGGCCTGGTCGCTCGGCGAAAAGGAGATAGCGCGAGATTTCCGGTTCAAGGACTTTCGCGAGGCCATGAAGTTCGTCAATGCTGTGGCGGCCATAGCGAATGAGCAGGACCATCATCCCGATATTTTTATTTCCTACAACAAAGTCCGCATGACAGTATCGACACATAAAATCGGCGGACTGTCACTGAACGATTTTATCGTGGCAGCGAAAATCGATGAGTTGGCGGACCGCCTACGACATGAGAAAGCGGCATGACGAGTCATACCACAGCACGAATCGGCATGGCAGATGGCTTAAAGGGCAAGGTCGCCCTGATCACGGGAGCAAGCAGGCGTATCGGCCGCGCGCTTGCCATGGCCCTAGCGGAAGAAGGAGTGAATATCGTGGCTCACGACCGCCGGGACCTTGAGCAGGAAACTGCGAAGGTTTGTGATGAAGTGGTTGGCTGCGGAGCAAAATCGTGGAACGTGACCGCCGATCTTGAGAAACCGGAAGAGTACGAGACTCTCATCGCACGGGCGCAACGGACCGCCGGATCGCTTGAAATCCTTATTAATAATGCATCGATCTTTCAGTCGGGCACGCTCATGGATATGGGATTCCGCGATCTGATGAGTCACCTCCACGTGAACGCGTGGGTGCCCCTGGTTTTGAGCCGCGAGTTCGCGAGGCTTGCAGGCCGCGGCAAGATCATCAACCTGCTTGACACGAAAATCGCGGGCTACGACCGTGAGCATGTTGCATATATCTTGAGTAAGCAGGTGCTCGCCGCTCTTACGTCGATGTGCGCAGTGGAATTCGCTCCTGCTGTCGCCGTAAACGCGATTGCGCCTGGACTCATCCTTCCTCCGTCGGGGAAAGACGAGGACTATCTTGAATCACTGGCACAAACAGTCCCGCTCAGACGTCACGGCGCTCCGGGCGACATCACCGATGCGGCACTCTATCTGCTAAAAAGTGACTTTGTAACAGGTCAGGTCATCTACGTTGATGGTGGCAGGCACTTGAGGGAGGAGAGCAATGGACCGAATCGTAATCAGTGATCTTCTCATACGGTGTATCATCGGCGTCCGTGACGACGAGCGCAAGGAGAAACAGGATGTCCTTATTAATCTGACGCTAGACGTAGACCTGCGCAAAGCCGGCAAGAGTGACCGGATAGAAGATTCAGTAGACTACCGCGCCCTAAACAAGCAGATCATGAACATGGCGGAGAACTCTCGATTTTACCTCGTGGAAGCCCTGGCCCAGTCCGTGGCAGACATCTGTCTTGCGCATCCCGAGGTGACAGAAGCACGCGTGCGGGTTGAGAAACCCGCAGCGCTCCGTTTCGCAAGAAGCGTGGGTGTGGAAATCACGAGGAAACAGCCGGGCTGATCATGTCACGTGCCTTCATAAGCATCGGATCGAACATCGACCCTGGAAAAAACGTGAAAGAAGCTCTGTGCCAGCTAAAGAAACAGGTGTCTATCCAGGCGATTTCCACGGTTTATCTCACGGCGCCTGTCGGTCCGACGTTCCAGCCATTCTTTTACAATTGCGTAATTGAGATTGCAACGCAACTGCCGCCCCACGAGCTGAAACGCACAGTACTTCGACGGATCGAGGATGTGCTGGGACGGAAGCGAACTGATGACAAATTTGCGCCACGTACAATCGACCTCGACCTTATTGTCTATGATGATCTCACGATGACGATCGATGGACATGTGCTTCCCGACCCGGACATCGTCCGACTGCCATTTCTTGCAATCACACTCCATGAAATCGCTCCGGGATTCATTCTGCCGGGATCGAACGCGAGCGTTGATGAAGCTGCGGCAACACTGCCTTGCAATGGAATGCAGCCGCTCAATTCATACACAGACCTGATTCGAAAGGAAATCCTCCATGACTGATAGTAATGAGAAGATTCAAAGACTTGTCAAAGAACTGCTTGTCGAGCTAGGCGAGGATCCGGAGCGCGATGGTCTCGTCAATACGCCGAAACGCGTCGCCGCATCTCTCGCCTATCTGACGTCGGGGTATAAAGCCGATGTCCAGCAAATGATCAACCAGGCCTGTTTCGACCAGGAAACAACCAGCATGGTCGTGGTGAAGGACATCGAGGTATACAGCCTCTGCGAACACCACTTGCTACCATTCTACGGCCGCTGCCACATTGGATACATTCCCCGAGGGCGGGTATTCGGCATCAGTAAGCTCGCGCGCCTCGTGGATATGTACTCTCGAAGGCTCCAGATCCAGGAACGGCTCACGGAACAAATCGCATACGTGATCAAGGACTCGATCAATGCTGATGGCGTCGGTGTGATGATCGAGGCGCGCCATCTCTGCATGATGATGCGCGGCGTAGAAAAACAGAACTCCTTGTTCGTAACTTCGTCGGTCCTGGGAGTCTTCCGTACAAACCCCGCGACCCGGGAAGAATTTTTATCGATCATCAACAGACGCAGACCAGACATTTAAGGTTTCAATGTCCAGCATTCTTCTGCATCGATGGAATTCGTTTATGTCCCTTACGATCTATACCATCGGCCATTCGACGCACACCGGGCAAAACTTTGTCGAGATACTAAAGACATACGGCATAGAGCTTCTCGTTGACATCCGGACCATTCCCAAGTCGAGCCATAACCCGCAATTTAACAGTGACTCTCTTGAGAGGAGTTTGAATGATAACAGCATCGATTACTTCCGACTGCCGGGACTGGGAGGACTCCGCAAAACAAAGAAAGATTCGGTGAATCAAGGATGGGGAAATGCGGCCTTCCGGGGGTTCGCGGATTACATGCAAACTGAAGAATTCGAGGAGAGTTTGTTGCAGCTGATCGACATTGCAAGAATGCAAATGACGGTAATCATGTGCGCCGAAGCAGTGCCCTGGCGGTGCCACCGCTCGCTTATCGGTGACGCGCTGCTCGTTCGCGGGATTTCTGTCATGGATATCATGGGCAAGGGCTCAGTGAAAGAACAACAGATTACTCCCTGGGCAGAGATCCGGCACCTGAAGGTTGTTTATCCGAAAAAACAAGTTCAATGCTGATCCTGCATAGAGTTTTACTTTTTTATTTTCTTCCTGCATAAAAAATCTTTTTCAATGACCCGTCGGATGGCATCCCGTGTGGCAACATCGGCTATCTTGGCGACGCATTGCTCAATGGTCGCCCGCTCAGCGGGGCCGAGCGGAGTCGCTGTGGGCTCCTCCGGTATGTGTTCATGGTCAGATGGAATCTCGCCAAGCTTCAGAGTGATGTCTTTGATCGCTGTTTTACCCAGGCTCTTGTTCAACTTTTCGATGATTTCAGGTTTGAGCAGGGTAAGCTGCTGCATCCATGCGGGGCTGTCAACGATGAGCAAAAGCCTGCTTGCGCGGACTGACTGGGGCTGCGCATGTCGAGCGATCATTGCGCCCACACATCGCTCCCATTGCCCGAATATGCGGTACTCATGGAGACGGCCTTGAAAACCGCGGTTCTTAAGGAGCTTATCGAGGGACAGGGAAAGTTTGTCAAGCGTGTGCGCCATGGTCATTTATCATAGCATACAAAGAGTTCTTTTGACAACAGGGAAGGAGGCGGATATAATAATAAAATCCGCTGGAATAAAACGATTGCGGACTTAAGGAGTGTATATGCCTGAACTGCGAAAAGACCCCATCACAGGCCGATGGGTCATAATCTCGTCGGAGCGGGGCAAACGACCCAGCGAATTTCATGATCAGCGTGACAAGAAGCGCACTGGCTTCTGCCCCTTCTGTGCAGGTAATGAACGAACCACGCCGAACGAGATCCTTGCATACCGGGATAACGGGCAACCCAACGGACCGGGATGGCGGCTTAGAACCGTGCCGAACAAATTTCCGGCCCTCCAGATCGAAGGCAGCCTGTACAAACAGGGTGAGGGGATTTTCGACAAGATGAATGGAATCGGCGCTCACGAGGTCATAATCGAGAGTCCGGAGCATACTGCGACGCTCGCAACCATTCCCCAAAAAGCAATGGAAGAAGTGCTCTGGGCATACCGCGACCGTATAGAAGACCTGAAAAAAGACAAACGGTTCCAGTATACGCTCATCTTCAAAAACGAGGGCATCACCGCCGGCGCGACACTTGAGCACACTCACTCTCAGCTCATAGCCCTGCCGATCGTTCCGATCCAGGTTCAGGAAGAGATCGATGGCAGCAGGAGACACTTCGGCCTTAAGGAACGCTGTATCTTTTGCGATATCATCCGACAAGAGATTCAAGCCAAAACGCGCATTGTACTCGAAACACCGTTATTCATCGCCCTGGCCCCTTATGCCCCTCGCTTCCCCTTCGAAACATGGATCATGCCCAAACAGCACCTTTCATGCTTTTCGTGCTCGACAAATGACGATTTTCATGACCTCGCCGGACTTCTTCAAAACGTTCTGCAGCGGCTAGATCGGGCGTTGTCGAACCCGCCCTACAACTATATAATCCATACGTCGCCCTTCCGCGACGAGCGGAACGATTACTACCATTGGCATATTGAACTCATGCCCAAGCTCACGAACGTTGCAGGCTTTGAATGGGGATCTGGATTCTACATCAATCCCACGCCGCCTGAGGATGCGGCAAAATTTCTACGAGAAATTAAATTGTAAAACAGTTTGACAGTAAGAGCCACCACAGTGGCACACAGACATTGAGAGAATGTATTAAAAGACTGGTTACGGTGTTTCGATTTACTTATTGCTCTATAGTATTCTAGTATTCTGATTTTTGTATTTTCTCAGTGCCATCTGAATCTATGTGATCTATGCAGTTTTGCAATATCATAATCATAAATCTATGAGAATTCTTTTTGCAACGTCTGAGGCAGCCCCTTTTGCCAAAACAGGCGGCCTTGCAGACGTCGCGGGGAGCCTGCCGCCTGCCATCGCTTCGCTTGGCCATGAGGTGAACGTCGTCATGCCCCGTTACCGGCAGGTTGACATTCATGCACTCAAGCTAAAGCAGGTCACATCTTTTACGGTCCCTCTTGGAACGTGGAAAGAGCGGTGCGATGTGCTCAAAGGATCTATGGGCAAAGACGTTACTGTGTTTTTCATCAATAAGGACGTTTTTTACGACCGGCCAGAGTTGTACGGCACGACGCATGGCGATTATAGTGATAATGCCGAACGCTTCATTTTTTTCTCACGGGCGGTACCAGAACTGTGCGATGCATTGCGGCTTAAACCTGACATTATTCACTGTAACGACTGGCAGACCGGTCTCGTGCCTCTTTACCTGAAAAAACTCTATGGCAGCACGGAGACGCTGCGCAAAACAAGAACCGTCTTCACGGTGCACAATCTCGGATATCAGGGTCTATTCTGGCATTGGGACATGCGTCTAACGGGCCTTGACTGGAATGTATTCACGCCTGAAGGAATCGAGTTCTGGGGTAAGATGAACTTGCTCAAGGCTGGCCTTGTTTCGGCAGATATTATTACCACGGTAAGCAAGACCTACAGCCGGGAAATTCAGACGCCGGAGTACGGTTGCGGACTCGAGGGCGTACTCAAAAGACGCTCGGCTGATCTTTATGGGATTGTAAACGGTATCGATTATAAGACCTATGACCCGCGGCATGATCACGTCATCCCCCATAGGTATGGTGCTTCCAGCCTGTCAGGCAAGGCATGGTGTAAAAAAAAGCTTCTTGAACTCGTCAATCTGCCTGACAGGGGAGACCCGATCATAGGAATGGTGACGCGGCTCGTTGACCAAAAAGGGATGGACATCCTGACTGATGCCTTGCCGGATATCATGGCGCTCGGGGTGCAGCTGATTATTCTGGGCTCTGGCGATGCTGCGTATCACCATCTTCTGGCCAATGTTGCAAGCCGCAACGGAAATGCGATGCGGGTATTCCTCCAATATGATGAGGAGCTTGCAAAAAACATATATTCGGGAAGCGATATGTTTCTTATGCCGTCACGGTATGAACCCTGCGGTCTCGGCCAAATGATCGCTCTGCGTTACGGGACCGTACCGATCGTCCGCAGAACTGGTGGGCTCTCGGACACCGTGGTAGATTGCAATGCACGGACGGGCCGCGGTACCGGTTTTTTGTTCAACGAATATTCAGCACCTGCACTGCTCAAATGCATTCGTCGCGCTCTAAACGTTTTCAGCAATAAAGCTAAGTGGCATCGCCTCATGCAGGCAGGCATGCATGAGGATTTCTCTTGGGAGCATTCGGCAAAAGAATATGTAAAGCTGTACCAGAAGACGTTGAAGATAGATAGGGTATAGGATCAACGGTCCAGACCTGCGTAAAAGCCCTTGTTGATTTTTTTTACTGGCTCCTGGCCCCTGACTACCGTCCCCTGCAATTCAGCTATGGATACGACGGAAAAAACAGAACTGATCATCCTCAGCGAAATCAGCCGGATTTCGAACTCTACCAGCGGACTTGCGGAGAAGCTTCGACGCATAGTTGAAGCCATAACGCGCGGCATGGGAAAAGATGGGGCTTCCATATTCCTCATCGATCGCTCAGGAAAAACAGTCACCCTCGTTGCGGCGATTGGGCTCAACCAGGAAAGTATCGGCAAATTAAGCTTTCCACTCGGCATGGGTATTGCCGGATGGGTGGCGCAGCAGAAGGTGCCGCTGGCGCTCGAAGACCCCTACTCGGACCCGAGGTTTGCCTACGTCCCTGGGTCGGGCATCGAAAACTTCAAATCCCTTGTTGCAGCACCCATCATGGATGATGACAGCTGTCTCGGCGTCATATTCGTGCTCTCCTCCCCGATCTGGCAGGCCACCTCTTCGGATATCACGCTGCTCACGACCACGGCAAACCAGCTTAGCGGTGTCATCAAAAACGCTCAGCTTTTCCAAGGTCTCCAGGACCGACTCGCCAACCTCGCCTCCATCTACGAAATCGGTATGGCGCTTACCTCCACGCTGGACGTTGAACAGATCCTGTCGCTAATCGCCAAGGGCGCGACCCAATCTTTGCACGCTCAAAGCTGCGCAATCAGGCTCAGAAACCTGCCAGAGATCGTTTCGCACAAGACTTTCGCGTTCCACAGCGTTATCGGCAATGCTGTCAGGGAATTGGACGCCCGGATCGGTAATGCAGTGGCCGACCGGGTTGCAGGTGAGAAAAAACCGCTACTTATCCAGGACGTCGGTCGAGACGGGGCCTTCGGAGTGGAAAACGTTTCAGACTCCATTCTCAGTGTGCCGCTCTTGTTTCGTGAAAAAGTAATCGGTGTCATAACGCTCTATAATAAACAACAGGAAACACGGATATTCACCGACGACGATCTGCAGTTCCTGACCACTGTTGCTAGCGGCGCATCCATCGCCATCGAGAACGCTGCCATGTACGAGCGCATGGAGGACCTCGCGATCGAGGCCAGGACCCGAGCGCAGGAACTCTCCATCCTGAACGATATCAACACGGCAATGAGCACAACGCTCAACCTCGACCGATTGCTCAGGATAATCCTGACTGCCGCCACGATGGGCGGCAGCGGCCTAGGCTTTAACCGTGCAATCCTCCTCCTGACAAATGAACGCACCAACACGCTCCAAGGCATGATGGGCGTGGGTCCCACCAGCTGGGAAGAAGCGAACCAAGCTTGGTGTGAGGTTTCCAGCCGACATAAAAGCCTCCTGGAGTGGATCCAGACCGGTGAGCTCTTCGAGCATCGTGATTCAGCGCTGAATGCGCTTGCCCGGGGCATCAGGGTCACGCTCAATCCAACTGTAGGCGTCTTGGCCTTGACAGTTCTGAATAAACGTCCTTACAACGTGACCAACGCAGCCGGGGATCCAGTCGTTTCCAAGGATCTCCGTGAACTGCTCAAAGTGAACAGCTTCGCAACAGTGCCACTCGTTGCGAAGGACCACGTCATCGGCGTGATCCTCGTTGACAATATGTTCAATCAGCGGCCGATAACTGACGACGACATCCGGTTTCTCAGCATGTTCTCGTCCCAGTCGGCGCTCGCCATAGAAAACGCCATCATCCACACCAATCTCGAGACTATGAACAAGGATATCCGGGCCTTGCACGAACAACTGGTCCAGTCCGAAAAAATGGCTGCTCTCGGCGCCATGATGGCGGAGATCACCCACGAGATCAGAAACCCTCTCGTCTCCATTGGAGGATTCACGCGAAGACTAGCGAAAAAATTGCAGCACAGCGAGGATAAAAAATACATAGATATCGTCTTGAGTGAAGTCTCGCGTCTCGAGGGGATCATCCACGACAATTTGTCCTATATCAAAGAGGTTTCCCCGCAGTTGAGCGAAGCCGATATCAATGACGTAATCCAGGATATCCTTACGCTCTATGAGGACGAGCTTGCACAGCGGCATGTAGCCGTGGATAGAAAATTATCCCCCTTTCTGCCCATGCTCAAGATCGACACTCAGCAGATAAAACAAGCAGTGATCAACATTCTTAAAAATGCTATGGAGGCCATGGAAAACGGCGGAACACTCTTCATCCGGACATCTCTTCTCGAAGTAACGAACGAGGTTGCGATAGAGTTCGGCGACACGGGTCCCGGCATCTCAGCGAAGGCTATGCATAACATTTTCAATCCCTACTATACGACGAAACCTCGGGGGACCGGTCTGGGGCTGCCGATCACAAATAGGATAATCAAGGCCCACAAGGGCAAAATCGAACTTAAGAACAAGGATACCGGCGGGGCGATCTTTACTATCAAGCTCCCTTGCTCTGCACCGGGTACGAAAAAAGTGGAAGATATACAACCATTGGTGGGGAATTAAGATGACAGTTGCAACGTTGGATGTACTGTCCTCTCTTGCGTCGGAGAAAGACAGGGACAAAACACTGCTGTAAAAAAAGCTTTAAAGCTGAGCGATAATAGGCAAGGAGGCTTTGATGAAAAAAATACTAGTTGTCGACGATGAAGAAAATATCCGAGAGCTTTATAAGGAGGAGTTAGAAGATATGGGCTTTGCGGTGACAGTTGTGGCCGACGGTATTCAGGCGCTCGCAGTCATGGATACAGCAAAGTTCGATCTCGTCACTCTTGATATGCGTATGCCCGATCAGGACGGCATCGAAACCTTGCGCAAAATGAAAGAAAAGGATAGCACACTGCCGGTGATCATCTGCACGGCCTATGAAGAGTACAAGCAGGATTTTGGGAGCTGGTGTTCAGACGCGTATGTCGTAAAATCAGCAGACACCACCCTTCTGCGTGAAACGGTAAAGAAGATTCTTGGATGAACGAACAAGTTGAAGTAGTTGTGGAAAAACTTGTTCACGGCGGTAGCGGTCTTGCTCGGCTCAACACAGGCCAGGTGGTCTTTGTGAACGGTGTGCTTCCCGGCGAACGCACCCTTGTCACCCTCAAGCAGAAACGGAAGGGTTTTCTGCAAGCCGACCTCATTGAGGTCATTACTCCTTCGGCAAACCGCATCACTCCTCCATGCAGGGGCGAAAAGCAATGTACCGGCGCCACGTGGCCGCATATAGCCTATACAGCCCAGCTTGGATATAAGCAGGACATACTTCTGGACACCCTCTCACGAATCGGCGGCATCACCCCGATCCATCCTCTACCCATTCTTTCGTCCCCCCGTACTGACCACTATCGGCTGCGCACACAGTTCAATGTCCGAACGGTGGACGGAACGCAGCGTATCGGTTTTTTCCGCCATGGTTCATACAGCCTCGTCGAAGTGGATGACGCATATCTGATCCATCCTCTCATCAACCAGACGCTGAAGGCCATCAGGTCGCTCGTCCAGCAGCTTCCATTAGTGACGGAAATCCATATTAACGCGACCCCCGGTGGTCAAGTACATATATTGCTATTCAGCAAATTGAGCACACTGCCGTCGTTGGAACCGTTTTACATGAATCTGAAAAAAGCCGTGCCGGAAGTAATCGGGATAACGGGATATGCAAATAACCAGAGGGCCTTCGTTATCGGCAATAACCGGCTGACGCTGGAACTGGATGGATTAAGGTACACCGCCACGGAAGGCAATTTCTATCAGGTTAACTGGGAGCAGAACAAAAACATGGTGAGGACTGTTATGGACTTTGCGGGTCTCGAGGGGAACGAGACAGTCCTCGATCTCTATTGCGGCATCGGCAACTTTACCCTGCCTCTCGCTCAGAAGGCTAGGAATGTTATCGGTATCGAGTCCGGCTATGCAGCCATAGAAGATGCAAAAGCTAATGCAGAACTGAATGGAATTATAAATGTGGAGTTCATTGCAGACGACCTACAGAAGGGCCTCAAAACACTCTTATATCAAAAAAAGAGGGTTGATGTCATCGTTCTTGACCCACCTAGAGCCGGTGCCACACTGAAAACGCTTGAACGCGTCCTTGCCTTTGTCCCGCAAAAAATCGTCTACGTATCGTGTAATCCCTCGACGCTTGCCCGAGACCTGAAATACTTCCACCTTTTCGGCTTTCGTCTCGACCGCCTCCAGCCTGTAGACATGTTCCCCTATACCTATCACATCGAATGCGTCGTAGAAATGAAGAGAGAAGCATAGCATCAGATGAGTTCCGTTAGTCAGTTATCGGTAGTGTCCTATTTTTCTTTTTTCCGATGCCGTTATATTTCTGTTCAGACGTCGATTGGTCATTGACCGGCATCTGATCCTGACTATGGAGTTGGTGCAGAAGTGGTGTATTTTGGCAATGAGCTGATTGAGGTGGAAGAAATCGTTTGAGGAGCCCCACCTCTCGGAGAACCTGACGCCTCCCGGGGTCCTACGTCGGGCGTCGTGGGTGTCGTTGATGTGGTAACCTGCGGACGCGTCACGGGCTGAGTCGCGACAGACGGCAGTACTGGATGGGTTGTGGCTGGCGACACAAACGGCTGGTTCGCACGTATCTGGTAGAATAAGACACCTAATGCTGCAAGGACGATTAACGCTAAAACGACAAGAGCAATGCTGTACCGGCCAATTCTTGGCGCCTTTGACATAGAGACTAGAGTTTCCTGGTCTGAAGCAGCTTCTAATATATTCATGGACACCAGGTAACCGGCGATTTTCTGAAGGGAGTCTGCTTTCGTTGACTTGCGGTCAAGCCGCTTTTCCAGTTTTTTACGGACCTCAAGTACGGATCCGTACCGCCTGTTTGGCTTTTTCCGAAGACACTTCTTGATGAGCCATTGAATGCCCCACGGGATATTGCTGTTGACGCGGCGAGGAGCAAGGAATTTTTCTTTAAGGATCTTGGCCGTGACCGAACGGGAGTCATCGTCCTTAAATGGTTTTACTCCAGTAAACATCTCATACAGCACAATACCGAAGGAGAAAATATCCGACCGGCTGTCAAGCTGCTGGCCCAGGACCTGCTCGGGTGACATATAGGCCGGCGTACCGATGAGCGTGCCTGGCATGGTCAGGGCTTCCAGGTTCCTGCTCTGGGCGATGCCGAAATCCATGACCTTTACTTCCCCATTCCTCTTGATCATGATGTTGCTAGGCTTGATATCACGATGGATCAGCCCGCGCATGTGCGCGTAGTCGAGGCCATCGCAGACCTGGAGGGCGATCATTGTCCCGACATCAGCGGGCAGGGGGCCGGTCTTCTCGATTACATCGGCAAGGTTGACGCCGTCCACATACTCCATCACTATGCTGTAATGCGGTTTTTTCCAGTAGTCGTAGATGTGGACGATGTTCTCGTGCTGGAGCGATGCGGCCACTTTGCTTTCGCGTTCAAAGCGACGGACGATCTGGGAGTCTGACGCAAACGCCTTTTTCAGCTCCTTGATGGCGACCGGCCGGTCTAGGGACTTCTGAACGGCTTTGTATACGGTGGCCATACCGCCGGAGCCGATCTCGGCAATTATTTCGTATTCATCTTTTATCTGTCTCGACATTGAGTGTTTCTCGAAAAATGCATTTATTACACAGTCCTTGCCGTTGAAGCATCGACTTACTCATGTTAGTTCATACCATTTGCTTGCCGATTCACTTTTCCATGCTGAACATCTACATCTCCTCCACCCATACCACGACCGATGTGATATTGTCTACACCTCCCCGGTCGTTTGCGACAGCCAAAAGTTTCTGCACGGCCTCCCGGGGTGCGGCCTCAGCAAGAATCCTGCCGATGTCTTCATCATCGACCATCTCCGTGAGCCCGTCGGTGCATAAGAGGAACCTATCGTCCTTCTGCACCCGGTGCTGTGAAACATCCGGCAGGACCTCGCCGTTTCCACCCAGCGCCCGCGTGATTATGTGGCGGTAGGGGCTCATTCTCGCCTGTTCTGCTGTTATTACGCCCGCTCGAAGCTGGTCTGCCACAAACGAATGATCAGCAGTCAGTCGACTAAACTCACCTGACCTGAGAAGGTAGGCTCTGCTGTCGCCAATATGAGCAACGCAAACAAGCTCATCCCTGAAGAGGATCATTGCCAAAGTCGTGCCCATGCCGGAAAGTTCGGGGTTTTGATCCCCAGCATGGCGAATATTGTTGTTCGCTATCGTAAACGCCTGACGCAGCAGGGAGTTTTCCGATTCATTATTACAAGCGACACCTGAAGGCAGATGCCCATTCTTTTCTCGAAGCAGGTCCGGTATCGCCTCTGCCAGCGCATCCACAGCGATTCGGCTTGCGACCTCACCGCCTTCGCTTCCCCCGATACCATCAGCAACGGCATAGAGCCCGATCTTGTCGTCGATCAAATATGCATCTTCGTTATTTCGCCTTTTTTTCCCGGGGTCGGTTCCGCCAAATGAAATTATTTTCATGGATTTTTTCTTGTCTGCTACCTTGTCGTCAATGCCCATCGAACTGCCGCCGTACGGGTCTGCAGGTATTCTTATTTATGATAGGGCAAAGCCGCACTTACGTCAAGGCGAAATCCATGTTCTTTACCAGTCTGATATGCTACAATGTCGATATGAAAAAGGCCGATAAAAAATCCTCTCAGCCTGCCAAAAAGTCGGACCAGACAGAAGTGTTGACAAGTGCGGGGCAGAAGCCGCTTGTTCTCAGGAAAGCGCGTTTTGTCGTGAACAAAGGCAGGGACGAGGGCAAGGAAATGGTACTCCAGACCCCCCTTGTCACGATTGGCACGATGCCCGATAGCAGCCTTGTGCTCACGGATCCCACGGTCTCACGCAGGCACGCCAGTGTCGAAGAAACTTCGAATGGATATGTTTTACGCGATCTCGACAGCACAAACGGGACATTTCTCGATGGCGTTCGCGTGCGAGAAGGATACATCCAGGCGGGCTCCCTTATCCGCCTGGGACAGACCGAGATGGTCTTCTCACCCCTCGAAGAACGTATAGAGAATCTCCGTAGTTCCTCTAATTATTTTGGCGACCTCATCGGCTCGTCTTCCCCCATGCGGGAGGTCTTCGGCATATTGGAGCGCGTTGCGCCCACCGATATCACCGTACTTATCGAAGGCGAAACCGGCACGGGAAAAGAACTCGCAGCACGAGCCATCCACAACAGCAGCCGTAGAGCAACGGGCCCCTTTGTTGTGTTCGATTGCGGCGCCGTTGCCCCGAACCTGATCGAGAGCGAACTCTTCGGCCATGAAAAAGGTGCATTCACCGACGCTGTCAAGTCCCGGCAAGGCGCCCTCGAGCTTGCCGACAACGGCACGCTGTTTCTTGACGAAATCGGGGAGCTTGCAACATCTCTGCAGCCCAAGCTGCTGCGCGCCCTGGATCAGCGCGAAGTGAGGCGCGTCGGCGCCGAACTAGCTATAAAGGTAAACATCCGCGTTGTCGCGGCCACAAATCGTGACCTCGAAAAAGAAGTGAAAACCGGCCGGTTTCGCGAGGACCTGTTCTATCGCCTTTCAGCGGTAAGGGTACATCTCCCTTCGCTTCGCATGCACAGGGAAGACATCGAGCTGATCGCCGGACATCTGCTCGCCGGCATATCCGCAGAGATAGGCAAAAAGCTCACAGGGCTTTCGCCGGAAGCCTCGGCAGCTCTCACCGCATATCCCTGGCCGGGAAATGTGCGGGAACTCAGGAATGTTCTCGGCAGGGCTGGCGCCCTCAGCGACGGTAACAGGATCGAAGCGAAAGATCTATTCCTGTCACAGGGGAAGAAGGCATCAACTCTCGAAGGCCTGAGCGGCAAGACGCTCGAAGAAATCGAAAAAGCCGCAATTCACGCAACGCTCCAGTCAGTCTCCGGGAACAAAACCGAAGCCGCTAAGGTGCTCGGAATTGCTTACTCCACACTGTACGAAAAGATGAAGAAATATGGGATGAAGGAGTAGATTTTTTCATCATTGGTCGTTATTTTTATTATCTGGCAGAAATGCTTATATCACTTCCGCCTCTAAGGGAACTTACATTATTGCAGTGTGTTGACATAGTACATATTGCAGCAAATATTTATTTTGAGTAGCCAATATGATGAAGCACCGGAAATACAGCTGATTAACAACTTAAGTAGTAGTACATATCCTTCCTGTTAGTCTGAAAATCGCATATAACCATGTGCTTAACTGCTGGCAACACGATCAGGATTTCGTCAGTAGATGACGTCATCTGTGGTATTAAAGCGGCTTTCACAAAACAGATGCTCCAGAAATGAAAAGAGGACAGAAGATGAAGCTGAAAAGATCGGCAAGAAGATCGATCAGATTCGTTGTTATTGTCCTCGCCTCACTCTGGATAATGTTCGAAGAATGGGTTTGGGACACCATCATGGCCTTGATGGAGAAAATGGGCCACCTCAAAATCGTTAATCGTTTTGAGACCTTTCTCACAGGACAAAATCCCTATCTTTTATTATCCCTTTTTTTGTTCCCTGTTCTCATCATGCTCGGCCAAGATATATTGCATTTATCTTGTAGCAGAGGGCAAGACATTGAGAGGCATCCTGATCTTTGTATTGGCAAAAGGATTTATCACTGCCTTTATAACAAGACTTTTTTTTGTAAGTAAAGACAAATTGATGCTGATAAAAAACTTTGCCGCAACTTACTATTGGGTCACAGAAAAAAAGAACTGGCTGTATGCTGAATTAAATAAACTTCCCGCATGGCAGACAGCTAGGAAGAGCATAGCAGCGCTTAAACGACTCATAAAAGATAAAGTACTGACATTTAGACAAGCTGGTTGGATTTTAACCAAAATAAATAAAACATAACTGAAAATGAAAAAACGAGGTACATCCTGACCCGAACAGGACCGGACCACCCCCCCTCATGGTAAAAATCAGGTACTCTCTTCCGATAATCTGGTATTCTCTCTTAAAACTAATCCCCTTACTGCATCATTAACAAAAACGCAATTAATACGATAATCACTACTGTCACGATCATTATCCATGGCCACTGTCTCTTGAATGCCAGCTGCGGCCGGAGTATGCCCGCATCGGTATTCACGGTAATGTGCGGCCGATACTCTCGACCCGCCTTCAACATGCTACTTTCCACGCGGAACAACAGCCGTATGGCATCGGGGCCGAACGATTCAGGCTTCGGCTTGATCCAGCGATCATCCGCTGACAACATACCAGTTGCGCCACTACACCCGAGGGACATGACTGGCACGCTCACCCATGAGGTCTTTTTCCACCACGGGAGCTTGATCATCTTTCCCGGTTTGGCATAGATGACCTTCCTCTTTCCTTTGACCTGTGAGGATAGATCGAGAAGGACATTTTGGACAGCGATCTTCATCTCGTATGCGCTCTGGTAACGTTTGGCCATGTCCGGTGCTAACGCTTTATTGATAATGGCCGCCGTCGCCCGGCTGAGCTTCGGGTTCTTCCGCCTCAGGTCAATAAAATCCAGCGGGTTTTGCGGCGGATGTTCTCCGGTAAGGCAGCGATACAAGGTAGCACCGAGCGAAAACAGGTCTGAGCGCACGTCAGTCTGGCCCATTCCGTACTGTTCCGGCGCGGCATAACCCGGTGTGCCGTACACATAGGTGTCCTCTTTTCGCTCCGCCTTAAAGAAACGGGCGATGCCGAAGTCGATCAGCTTCACTCTGCCGTCATGGACGATCATGATGTTCGAGGGCTTCATGTCACGGAACACGATGGGCTGCGGCTTTTGCACGCTTAGAAAGTGCATAGCCCTGCACATCTGGAGCGCCCAGGAAAGCGCTTGCCGTTCTTCCACAGGTTTCCCGTGCAAGCCGTTCAGCAATTGATCCAGCGTCTTGCCCCGGATGTACTCCATGACGATGTAGTATGCGCCCTGCAGCGAGAAATAATCGTAGACTTTCGGCAGGTTCGGGTGAGTCAAGCGCGTAAGTATCCGCGCCTCAGTCTGAAATTGGGCGAGCGCTTCACGAACTTTTGACGTTTGCAATTTGCCCGTTCGAAGTTCCTTGATAGCCAGAACCTTTCCTCTTCTATAACGGTCCACAACTTTGTAAACGCATCCCATCCCGCCTTTGCCAAGCGTCTTGATGATCTCATATCTTTTATTGAGAAGCCGATTCATAAGTTCTCTCAGATGTCAGTGAATACATTTATAGGGGGGGCATTGTACTCGTGCCCGTGGGGCTTCTTGCCCCGCTCCCCGCTGACCCCTGACTTCTAAGCCGCCTTCGCACCGCAGTGTACGCAGAACTTGGCAGCTGATTTGACAGGGCTCCCGCAGTCCGCGCACATGCGCTTGTGTTCGTCGCTAAATAGAATCGTGGTTTTCCCTAGATCGATCACGTCCCCGTCATTAAGCACCTGCCTTCCTGAAACTTTACTTTTATTCACAAAGGTACCGGCATGAGTGCCCTGGTCCTCGATGAAGTACTGTCCGCCCTCATTGATGACTTGGGCGTGTTGCTGCTCAATGCTGTTGTCACTGAACAAGCCGAGCGTGTTCCTCTCGTCTCTGCCGATGGTTACGGCTGAACCGATGTCGATGTCTTTCTTAGTACCCTGCCCACGTACTAGACTGAGGTGACCTGTCCGATACTGTTGTTCGACCTTCCTGAGTGAAATTCCTACAAGCCCAAGGACGCTTGCCAGGGTCACGCCGAAAGCCCAGCCCGGAGCGGTGGCACTAGCGCCAAACAGCGATGACTCAGGCTGGAAGTACGCGCGCGTGGTCTGTTGGCCTGTCTTGAGGCTGAGCGTTACATTCCTTAGATAGTCAGCCCGCTTTCCCGTCAAGTAGGTGATAATATACTCGCTCCGGATTCTCCTGCTGATGGTCTCGTAAATCTCCGAGAGGCCATCGCCGGAGGGTGTAAAGAAGTAAAAGCCTCCGGTTTCCTCGGCGATAAGTTCAAGACGAGAAGCCCTGACGTCTTTTCCGAGGCCGATTACGTAAACAGATACGTCTTTTCGTACTGCGACAGCGATTGATTGATTCATATCGAGAGCACCGCGGTTGGCGATACCATCAGTGAGAACTATTACGGCCCTCCTGCCAGGAATGTTCTGCACAATTTCGACACCGCGTGCGATGGCGTCAAACAGGGCTGTATGGCCGCCAGCTTTGATGGTTTCCGCTGATTGTTTCACCCGAGACATGTCGTCAGTCAGAGGTTCTGCCAGCTCAACATTGTCACTGAACGTAACGAGGGCCGCCTTGTCGCCAGGCTCCATGAGCGACAGGAACTGCTTCACCGATTCTTTTGCCCGCATGATCTTCTCTCCGGCCATTGAGCCACTCCGGTCGACGACAATGGCAAGGCTGAAGGGCTCAGGCTTGCCGCCTGATCCGTACATCTGCATTGTATCGATCGAAACGGGCCTGTTATTCTCCATGAGCGTAACATCTTCTTTTCCTAAACCTCGTATTGGTTTACCCGTGGAATCGAGTACTGAAACATAGGCTTTGACCATGGGAAAGTTGCTCAAGTCAAACTGACTGATCTGGACCGACGCCGGATCGCTTGCCTGTGCCGAATGCACTCCCAAGGCGATTGTACCCAGAACGATGATCGCTGCCATAACCGCCGCCTTTTTCAGGGCTGAAAACATGAGCAGGATGCTCCCCACCCGGATGACATCGCCATCAGAGAGTTTGCTGTTATTGGTCAGCTTCTGGTTCACGTATACGACCTTTCCTTCCTTATCCGCTTCTATCGAGAAGTGCCCATTTTTTCTCTTTATGAAGGCATGCTGCAACCCAACTCCTTCGGCGCCCGAGAGACAGACATCGGAGCGGTCGTCTCTACCCACGATGTTTGTCTCTTTGAGAAGCGGAAACTCCCTGTCGATATGTCGTCCCTTGATGACCTTCAATTTCGCTGATACGAATGTCTCCTCAACGAGACTGATGAAGGCGCCTATGGACAGTCCAAGCAGAACGAGTCCGGCAAGTGTTGACCAGATCGAAGTTGCCGAAAGCCCGTTAAGCATTAGCCCCCCGAGCAGCCCGCCGATGGCGCCGCCGGAGAGTCCGTATAAGGCACGATCACGAGACCGGATCATCACCCCCCCGCTTACACCCACAGCAGCACCGAGAATTGCCCATCCTAGCGCAACGGCAAATGCAACGCCCAGAGATGCTTTAAATCTTCCTGCATTAGCGACAGCTGCGCCGAGCGCTGTAAAGGCCGTGCTGCCCAAAACTGCGCCGGCAGCGCCTCCGACAAGACCTGCTGCTGCGCCGTAT
Organism: Nitrospirota bacterium; assembly: GCA_963845065.1. Classification (GTDB taxonomy): domain Bacteria; phylum Nitrospirota; class UBA9217; order UBA9217; family UBA9217; genus JAJYKN01. The sequence continues at coordinate 140,805 of CAWJQQ010000008.1, read as the reverse complement.
GCTGCACGCTTTAGTGCAGCCTTATACTGCCTTCCGGTGATCGGTTCGTGACTCCATATGAACGCGCCGATAAACATACCTGCAAGGCTGCCAAGCATCATTTCAGTGACCAGCCCGCTTGCTGACGTTGATGATATAGCTATGACGAACGCCCAGGCAGCAGAGCCACCCAGAGCGCCCGCAATTGCGTACAATACTATATTTGCTATGGTTGTCATATAATCCTCCCGTAATGAGGAGACAAGAGCCGACCAGGAGTCTGTTTTTTGACCCTTGCCCTCTCCTGCCTTCTTGCTTTCCCTATGCCGCCTTGACCGACAGCGACAATTTCCCAAATTTGACCTCATCGCCGGGCTTGATCATCTGTGGCGCGTGGGGCTGGATGCGTTTCTTGTTGATATACGTGCCGTTTGTAGATCCCATATCCTCGACGGTAAAGTCAGTACCAGAACGGTGAATGACCGCGTGTTTTCGGGATACACCTTTTTCCATACCGCCCAGGCTGGTCAGGTCCACATCAGGGAATACCTCGCTGATGGGGTCTTCCCTTCCGATGATTACTTCGTCTTTTGCCGGAATCTGCAATTTGCTTCCATCTGGAGTAGCGAGCACGATGTTTGTGTTGCCTCCTTCTACCGCCGTTTCGACAAGATCCGGCATCTCTTCCAGTTTTGCCCCACACTCTTCACAGAAAAGTGCTCCTTCGATATTCTCCATCTTACATTCTTTGCATTTCATGGTAATGTCCTCCTTTTTTTGTTTTGGCATAGAACAGGGAACATAGCGTAACTAGTTGTTCTCTGCCCTCTGCCCCTACTTCATCGTCTGTGTCAGTTTCCTCGTACCGTATTCGAGCTTTTTGGTCCCCACGGAACTCAGGCTGCCGGTCTTTTTGAGCCCCAGGATTTCCTTTTCAGCTGTTTCGGCGAGTTCATCTTCGCCCAGGTTAAGAAACACCGTCGCAGCAGCCTGAAGCTTCTGCGTCGCGGCCGAAATATTGCCAGCTTCCACTTCAGTCAACGCCCTGGTCTGGAGCTTGAACGCGCTCACTTTCTCAACTAGGTTCATCACTTCGGCATTCACTTTAGCGGCTGTTGCAGTGTCCGCAGTGAACGTAATGAAGAGGTCTGTCTTGCTCTTCTGCGCCCTAATGCCCTCTGTTGGAATATCATAAGAAACTTCCACCTCGCCAAGGCGAAACCTTCCTGCTTTTCCTACAGGTACCCGTGCCTCGAGCAGCATTGTCTGTCCCCTCGCGCCGTCGAGAGTGCCAAGATCTGTGGCCACGATATTGTTTCTCACAGCTTTCTGCGTTACATCGGCGATCATCGGGACCGTGGTGTATGTCTTGATGGGCCGAACGCCGGGACTCATGTGAATAGTGACTTTCAGGTTTGTTGCAGCTACGGTCTGCATGCCATCCACCTCTTGCCGGAATGCATCGAGGATCGAAATCGGGTTCTGTATCCAATGGGAATTCCCGCGAGACCGCTCTGCGAGCTGAAGCAGAAGTTTTTCGTTCCAATCATCCCCGATACCGATGCTCGTGATCGCAATACCCCGCTTTCCTGCCTCGTCGGCTAGTTTGAGGCTCTCATCCTCGTCGTCCCAGGTCCGGCCATCGGTGAGCAGAAGCATCCGGCTTACTCGCTCCTTTGCATATCCCTTCATTGCTTCTTTTAATCCTGCCCTGAGCCCGTCCGATATCTGAGTTCCGCCGCGCGCTATTATTGATTCAACGTTTGTCTTGATTTCATCACGATTCTGAGCAAACTGGTTTGAAACCAACGTCTCTACTTGGTCGTCAAAGATCGTGATGGAAACAAGGTCGCGGTCGCTCAAATGATCAACCACATAGCCTACTGCTTCTTTCATGTTCGCCATCTTCTCTCCATCCATGGACCCGCTTCTGTCAAGAACAAGGGCGAAGTTTGCGGCCATGGCGCCGAACACCGTTCCGCTTTTCGGCTTGATGTCTATGAGCGCGTAGACCGCCTGCTCTGAACCGGTCACCGTCAATGAGTCCTTGCTCATTATGCACCGTACATTCAATTCGTTTTTCATGATAATAGTTCCTCCTTTTCTTTTTCGGCTTGCATCAATTCTCAATTTACAGAGCCTTCACCACCACGATCGTGAAATCATTCTCGCCAGTATTTGCCTTCGCCATCTCCGCCAGCCAGTCTCCGATAGCTGTAGTGTCTTCTTCGTTGGTGCAGACCCTGTATAGCTTATTCTTGATATCTATGAGCGCATAAGCCGCTTTCTCCGATCCGGTCACTGGTAATGTGTCCTTGTTAATCACGCACCATGCACTCACTTCGTTTTTCATAATAATAGTTACTCCTTTTCTTTTTCGGTTTGCGTCAATCATCAATTCACAGAGCTTTTACCACCACGACTGTGATGTTGTCTTTGCCGCCATTGTCATTCGCCATCTCCACCAGAAAGTCTCCTACGGCTGTGGTATTTTCTTCCAGGGTGCAGACCCTGTGTATCTCATCATCCGTAACGTCTCCCCAGAGACCATCCGTACAAAGCAGCAGCGTTCCGCCTTTTTTCAGTGGAACACGAAAGGTATCCACCTTGATCATTTCATCGTTCCCGATCGTACGAATTAACAAGTTTGATTTAGGGTGGTTCCTGGCATCTTCTTTTGTCAGTTTCCCAGCCTCAACCAACTTTGCTACTAAAGAATGGTCTTTGGTAATCTGTGAGATGGACCCCTTCTCAATCCAATAGACCCTGCTGTCACCCACATTCGCAACATAGGCAATATCATTTACAACGAGTGCCACACTGAGCGTGGTGCCTAAATCGGATTTCCTGCGCACTCCCTCCTGCAATACTTTGATATTTGCCTCCTGAAGAGCACGTTCAACAAGACCAAGGTGATCAGTACTCGACGCATGATCCTCTTCCACGACTTTGCATACCGTCTCTGTCGCGATCCTGCTTGCTACTTCGCCGGCATCGTGACCGCCCATGCCGTCAGCAACGACAAACAAGACCTTATCTGCGAGTTCAAGGATTGCAAAATTGTCCTCGTTGTGCTCCCGTACCCTGCCCGTGTCTGTGATCCCGTACCACGCAGCAGACTGCGGTATAGTGGATTGATCGAGCACATCAGAAGGAACTGGATCACAGAGATCGGGTCTCAACCTCAGTGTGTGGACAGGCTGGAGTACGCGCGTTACGTTGATGGACGTTTTTGTCGCTGGTAGAGCTTGGCCGATTTGATGACTATCTCCAGAAGTCAGATGTTGCATCGTGACGATCTCCTGTACGCTCCTTCTCGTAATCTTTTTCAGACATCCTATCAGTCCATGTTCCATATCCATCTCTCTCCTTTTATGTCTGCTGACCCGTTCCGAACTTCTGCACTGGTGTTTGCATAGCATATGCCAAAACGCTGAAGGGCTATAATTGCTGCATTTTGAAAAATAAATGTTTTGAGATTCAGTGGGTTGTTGTGCTTCAATGGGAAAGATATTCTTTTGGGTTGGTCAATATAAGTGTGGCAGTTATTTGATTATCGAAGAGTATGTATTCGATTTTCGAATACGCTGGAAAAAAAGTTTTTGTCAGCATCTGTTAGACAGCGTCAGCTTTTTTAAATGGAGGGGGAGATTGGAATAGAGTAGCCGTTTAGGACATTCTTAGCACTTTCGCGCCACGGATTTTTCGCTCTATTAGTTCGATCAGGGCGGTATTCGCCTCCTCGAGAGGATACTCCTGTATTTCCGGTCTAATAGGAATCTCTGCGGCCAATTTCAAAAAGTTTCCCACATCGGATCTTGTGATGTTCGCAACGCTCTTGATCTCCTTTTCCATCCAAAGATCTTGAGAATAGTCTATTGCATAGATCGCATCCTTATCCCGTTCCTCCTTCCGAATCGCATTGATCACGAGCCGTCCTCCCTTCTCAAGGTTCTTCATGGCGTTGACGACCGGTTTCCATGCGGGCGTCGTGTCAATGATCGCGTGTAATTTCTCGGGGGATTCCTCCTCACTGTTTCCAGACCAGATTGCGCCAAGCTCCCTTGCGAAAGCCCGTTCTCCCTCCGTGCGAGAGAATACATAGATAGAGGTTTTAGGATACATGTACCGCACTATCTTGAGCACGAGATGTGCTGATGCGCCGAAACCCGCAAGCCCTATCGTGTCACCGTCTTTCATATTTGCCAGCCGAAGTGAGCGGTAACCGATAGCGCCTGCACATAAGAGCGGAGCGGCTTCAGCATCGGAGAATAATTCCGGTATCCTGAATGCAAAAGCCTCGGGAACAGTTGTAAATTCTGCGTAGCCTCCGTCAGCGTCCCTGCCTGTTGCCTTAAAATTGTCACAGAGGTTTTCCATTCCTGTTCGGCAATACCTGCATGCTCCACAAGCTGAATTAATCCAGGAGATGCCGACGCGGTCGCCAATCCTGAACCTACTTCCCTTGCTTCCTGTTGTTTCGACGTAGCCAATGATCTGATGGCCAGGGATAACCGGATATTTCGAGGGTGGCGTCCTACCTTCGATTTCGTCGAGTTCCGTGTGGCATACACCACAGACTGAAACCTTGACAAGGATTTCGTTCTCTTTGGGCATCGGGATCGCCACGTCTACGAGTTCAACCGGGGACCTGTTTACAGCGAGGTTCACAATTTTCTTCAGCACCATGGCTTTCATAATCTTCACCTTGGAACGCAGATACACTCCTCTTTTATTATATCAGATAGCTTGGTAAATAGGACTTCGGAAGAAATAAAGGAAGGTTTTGCTTCGTTCTTCAGCAATACTTCGAATAGGTCTTTACACTTCGTAGAGTATTTCGCTGACACTGGATACCCAAGGGCGACAACCGCCATGCTCCCATCCGGGCAGCCATTACGTAGCCAGACATGAGTCTGATGCTTATGTGGCTCTGCGAATCCCCCCTAGAGTGAGTCGGGAGTTTTTTTAATGTTACATTCTCCGACCTTGAATAAAACCTCAGGGCTTTAATTTTATTTTGCTACTTCATGTCATGTCGGATTCAGCCATTTGCGAGCGCTCTTGCTCTTCCATGACCATCTGGGTCAGTTCCTGCTGAAGGCTGATGAACCACGGTGAGCTTATGTCTCGGGGATGGAGGATGTTCACCGGCACGATCTTTTTGACGGTGCCCGGTCGGTAGGTCATAACAACTACGCGGTCGGCAAGTAAGATGGACTCCTGTATGCTGTGAGTGACGAAGATGATGGTCTTTTTGAACTCTATCCAGATGCGGAGAAGTTCATCCTGCAATGAATTTCGAGTCAATGCGTCCAAAGCCCCGAAGGGCTCGTCCATGAGCAGCATGGGTGAATCGAGGGCGAGAGAGCGAGCGATCGCAACTCGCTGGCGCATGCCGCCAGACAGGTCCTTGGGAAAACGGTCTCGGAAATCCGTAAGCTGAAATTTTTTTAAGAGCGCGTCCACCCTTGATTTAATAGCCGTTTTTGAAAGGTTTTTGATCTCCAGCCCAAAAGCAATGTTCTCCGCCACGGTCATCCAGGGGAATAGTGCATACTCTTGAAAAACCATGGCGCGGTCCGGTCCAGGAGCGGTAACTTCCCGTTCATTGGCAATTAGCTTGCCTGATGAAGGCAGCGAAAATCCCGCGATGGCGTTCAAGAGTGTGGATTTACCGCACCCGGACGGACCCAGTATGCAGATAAACTCTCCTTGATAAATTTCCAGCGTGATATCTCTGAGCGCGACGACTTCTCTGCCGTTGGACCGAAAGATCTTATTGACTTTTTCTATCCGGACGATCGGCACGCCGTTACCGCCCGCAGTTGCCATCGAATCCATGTCTATGCCTTTAGCTGCTCTCCATGCCCCGATGCCAGCGGAGCAGGTAGTTATTGATTGCACTCATGACCGTGTCGATAGCAAGACCCAAGAGGCCAATTGTAATCATCCCGGCAATGATCTTGTCGGTCCAGAAAAATTCTCGTGCTTCAAGGATACGGTACCCCAAACCATTGTTCACTGCAATCATCTCAGCCACGATAACGCAGATGAATGCGACGCCGATCCCCACTCGCATACCCGTAAGGATATGAGGCATAGCTGAAGGTACAATGACCCGGCCGAACAATGTCATCCTGCTTGCACCGAGATTGAGAGCAGCGCGAATGTAGATCGCATCGACGTTCCTGACTCCCGATATTGTATTCATTAGGACCGGAAAGAAGGCACCAAGGCTGATAAGAAAAAATGCCGGAGGATTCCCCAACCCGAACCATAGGATAGAAAGAGGGACATAGGCAATAGGTGGAATTGGCCTAAGTACCTGAATGAGTGGATTGAATAATTGATATATCCGCTCAAAATTACCCATGAAGAGACCCAGGGGAAGTGCCAGTCCTGCGCCGATCAGAAAACCGATTAGAACGCGGAAGAATGTCGCCCATAGGTCATGCGGAAGTTCACCGGAAAATAACCAGGCTATATAGTTCATCCGTGGAGCATCGTACGGCTCATAAGGCCGGGCATACTCGATCCACTTCAGGAACACCTGAGACGGGGCAGGCAAAGCCTGCGGGCTGAACATGTGGTAACGGGATACTACCTCCCAGACAACTAACAGGCCGACTGGAATAATTGTCGAATGGACCAGTTGCTTAAACAGCGTTGCTGCACCACGTACCCGTCTATCGTACATGCAATTCCTTTTTGGCCTTTTCCAACAGGTCGAGCCTAACGTAATCTTTGGCCACGGGGGGCTTCGTCATTTGTGCTATCCCGTATTTGACCATCATGTCTGTCGATATCTGTACCTGCTGCAAAGAGACATCGTAGGTAAATGGTGAGTTTCCGATTGCCTGGCGATAATCTTCACTCGTGAGTTGTCCTTTGAACATCTTTTCCCGTACATATTTTTCTGCAACGTCAGGATGTTCGATGAATTCCTTGGTTGCTTCCACAAAGCATTTCATGACCCGTTCCGCCACATCTTTTTCGCCATCGTACATTTTTTCAGTCATGATCAACGTCCTCACAGGCTCCCCCAGGGGTGTGTCGTAGGGCTTGATGATTTCGACACCGTAGCCCTCACTGATGGCCTGCGAAGATTGGGGCTCTGATTGGCTTATGGCGTCTACGTTGCGCGAAAGAAGCGCCTGGTTGAGGTCCGCATAAGCCAGGTAGACGATCTGCACGTCTTTGCCCGGGTTCTCCGAATAAGTCAGGTTGTACATGCCGAGTTCGGCTAGCAGGACCAGTTCCTGCGCGCCACCGCGAGGCACGCCTACTTTTTTCCCTTTGAGGTCTGCAATCGATTTCCATTTCATGTCCGAGCGACCCACGATCCGAGCGCCACCGCGGGCAAAGCCAGCAACGATATAGATAGGCACTCCGGCTGCGCGGGCAGCAATGGCTCCGTCGATCGCACTTGCGGCAATATCAATGTCTCCGGCGATGATGGCCGGGACGATGTCGATCCCCTTGGGAAAAACACGCTCCTCGATGACCAGATTATACTTAGCAGCGATTTCCTTCATGTACGATACAGCACCATAATGGGCAAACTTGAGATTTCCCAGCCGAACTACATCCGCGGCGAACGCCGGTGAGTTCACAAGCATCGATAAACATGCCAGTATCATGATCAACCGTTTCATATTTTCTCCTCCTGATGGTTGTGCGCAAATATTGTTGCTTCCCTTATCATAACGCTCTAATCGTTTCATATTTTTAACATCGTGCTATTCCCGTCTGAAGGCCGAGGTTTTAGGACGTCAATTGATAAGATAACGCAATACGGGAGCCGGCGACACGATACACAATGGCAGGAATACAACGCAACTACTTTACAAGCTCCCCGTACTCTCCCGGCCTTCGGTGTTTGAGGAACCCCCAGGTTTCGGAAGCGGCTGCGCTTTCGGCAAGGTTGATGTCCGCGATCACGATCGCCTCTTTGCCGCCTGCAAGTTCCGACGCCATCTCGCCCCAAGGGTCGGCACAAAAGCTCCTGCCATAAAACGAAATGCCTTCTTCCTGACCGACACGATTAACACGAAAGATGAAGAGATTGTTCGCAAAGGCGTTGGCCGTGATGGCGCGCTCCCAAAGAGCATGAGTATTAAGGGAAGCGGCGGTTGGTGAAAAAATTATTTCCGCGCCCTTGAGCGCCAGGATGCGGCTCCCTTCGGGGAAAAAGTTGTCCCAGCATATCTGGATGCCAATCTTTCCTTGGGATGTTGCAAATACGGGGAAGCCAGAATTACCAGAAGAAAAGTAAAATTGTTCACGGTAGAGCGGTAGGTTCGGTACATGTAATTTGCGGTAGGTACCCAAGATCTCTCCAGAATCGAATACCGCCGTACTGTTATAGTAATTGTCCTTGGTGTATTCGAAGAAAGGTACTAGAAGAACCGTTTTCGTACTTTCGGAGAGTATTCGAAAAAGTTCAAGATGACCGCTTGCGACATCCAATGCCCAGGAGAGTAGAGAACGATCTTCGCGCCGAGGGAACCAGGGCGTGAGGAACAGCTCAGGATAGCAGATAATCCTGGCGTCCTTGTCGGCCGCCACCTTGGCCAATTCCACAGCGCGCTGTATGTTCCGTTCAAGGTCATTTCCAGCGCTTATCTGTATACCGGCGATTCGCATTTGTCAGAGGTTATCACGTATAAGCATAGTAAAATCGACAGCCGAATGACGTGTGGAGACTGATGAACGCAAAAACGCCAGATTTATGATACGGTTCTGGTAGTTATACCGGGCACATCAGCAACCATCTGTTATACTCCAGCACCTAACTTTTTAGCACAAAAACTCAGACGTCCTAATCGACAGAACTAAATTATTATTACACTCTATTTCCCATGGCATTTCTTGTACTTGAGCCCGCTCCCGCAGGGGCAGGGGTCGTTCCTGCCGACCTTCTGCGCTGCATGGACAGGGACTGGCTTGGCTCCAGCCGCTAAATCGCCTGAACCAACGAAACTCAGGTTCTCGATCTGGCGACGCTGCCTGCGCTCTATCTCCTGACCCTGCTCTTTTGCAGCCGCTTTGATACGGAACAGATTCTCAACGGTTGACTCGACGATACGCAGCTTCATCTCTTCGAACATTTCGAAGCCTTCCCGTTTATATTCGATGAGCGGGTCCTTCTGCCCATAGCCGCGCAAGCCGATGCCTTCCTTCAGGTGGTCCATGGCGAGGAGATGATCTTTCCATTGATGGTCCACGGCCTGAAGCATGAACACCTTTTCCAAGTGCCGCATGAGCTCGGGACCGATCTCCTGATCCTTGTCGTCATAGCTCTGCTTGATTGCTGCCCATAGCTTATCACGGAATTCCGCGCGGGAAAGGGACAAGGGATCAATACCAGTCATGCGTAGCGAAAACTTGGATGCCAGAGAATCAGTTATGCCAGTGATGTCCCACTGCTCGGGATAGGCGTCCTCGGGGCAGTAAAATCCGATCATGCTATCGAGCATATCCTCTGCCAGACCGATCACCTCATCCTTCAGATCCTCGCCGGACAGGATCTCTCGGCGCTGTTCATAAATCACTTTTCTCTGCTGGTTCATCACATCGTCGTATTCAAGAATGTGTTTGCGAATCTCAAAATTGTGATCTTCGACTTTTTTCTGTGCGTTCTCGATGGCGCGTGATACCATACGGTGTTCGATAGGGACGTCCTCTTCCATGCCGAGCCTGCCCATGAGACCCGAGATGCGGTCGGAACCAAAAATGCGTAGCAGGTCATCTTCGAGAGAAAGATAAAACCTTGAAGAACCAGGGTCTCCTTGGCGGCCAGAACGACCTCGGAGCTGATTATCGATCCGCCGTGCCTCATGCCTCTCGGTCCCAAGTATATGGAGCCCGCCAGCATTGATGACCTTGTCTTTTTCACCTGCGCAAAGGGCCTTGAACTGTTCAAGCATCTTGTCCCACTCTTCTTTTGAATTCTCTTTACCCTTGAACGACTGGCGTGCGAGTCCTTCGGGATTGCCGCCGAGGACGATGTCTGTACCACGACCCGCCATGTTCGTAGCGATTGTAACGGCCGCGTACCGGCCTGCCTGGCCGACGATCTCCGCCTCCATCTCGTGGTACTTGGCATTCAGCACCGAGTGTTTGATGCCTTTTTTCTTGAGCATGGATGAAAGGGTCTCGGACTTGACGATTGAAATCGTGCCAACCAGCACGGGCTGACCCTTCTTGTGCAGCGCTTCGATTTCGCTGATGACGGCATTAAATTTTGCTTTTTCGTTTTTGTAGATGAAGTCAGGATTATCGATGCGGATCATGGGACGGTGCGTCGGGATTACGACTACGTCAAGGTTGTAGATTTTTGCGAATTCAGCTGCCTCGGTCTCTGCTGTACCAGTCATGCCCGAGAGTTTGTTGTAGAGTCGGAAATAGTTCTGGAACGTAATTGAGGCCAGCGTCTGGTTTTCATTCTCGATCTTGACGTTTTCCTTAGCCTCAATGGCCTGGTGCAAACCGTCGCTCCAGCGCCTGCCTGGCATTAACCTGCCTGTGAATTCATCGACGATCATTACCTGATCGTCCTTGACCACATAATCTACATCTCGGTTAAAGAGGGCATGGGCTTTCAATGCCTGGTGCACGTGATGTACCAGATCGACGTTCGAAGGGTCGTAAAGATTCCCGGCGTTTAATAGTTGTTCGACCTTAATATTTCCTTCCTCGGTCAAGGCCACGGTTTTGGTTTTTTCTTCAATGGTATAGTCCGTGTCTTTCTTGAGGCTCGGGATGATGCGGTTAATCTTGTAGTATTTATCGGTCGACTCTTCCGCGGGACCTGAGATGATAAGCGGCGTCCGGGCTTCATCGATCAGGATCGAGTCCACTTCGTCCACGATGGCGTAGTTGAGTTCGCGCTGGACATAGTCCTTGAGATCGAACTTCATGTTATCGCGAAGATAATCGAAGCCGAATTCGTTATTCGTACCATAGGTCACATCTGAGCCGTAGGCTACCTGCCGTTCTTCATCCGTCAGTCCGTGTAATATGACGCCGACGGTGAGACCGAGAAATGTATACACGGGCCCCATCCACTGGGCGTCGCGTCGCGCCAAATAATCGTTGACGGTTACCACATGCACACCGTTCCCGGTCAGGGCATTGAGGTATACCGGGAGCGTCGCTACCAGCGTCTTTCCTTCGCCCGTCTTCATTTCGGATATCTTTCCTAAATGAAGAACTATTCCACCGACGAGTTGGGCGTCGAAGTGGCGCATACCAAGGGTCCGCCCGGACGTTTCTCGCACCACGGCAAACGCTTCTGGAAGAAGATCGTCGAGTGACTCGCCTTCTTGCAGACGCTTCTTGAATTCCTCGGTTTTCGATCGCAGCTCAGCGTCTGTAAGCCGGGAGATCCCCTCTTCTAAGGCGTTTATCTGGTCCACCTGCACCTGGATGCGTTTCAGTTCCCTCTCGTTTGCCGTGCCGAATACTTTTTTCAAGATCGTACCAATCATCTATTTCTTCTCCACGTTCATAAAACTTCGTTAGAGTTAGCAGTCAACCGGTTTCAGGTGTCACGGGACGCGGCCTTCTCCGCAAATCATAGCCAAATAACATCGACCCTGAGAAATCGGCTGCATTCTCGAACGCAGCAAATTTGTTTTTCTTTACAATTATTTATATTATCATTTTTATCGCGGAATTCAAGGAAATAATTGTCAGAGCGCTTAGGATTATGCGTAAGCAGTTCATAATTTACGGAGGCTAAGATGTGACTAAGTAATTTTTAATAATCCAGGTTAACAATCATACGCTGAGTAGCACAACATTTATTGCTTGACAAAAAAGAGCAAGAAGTGTAAAAAATAGTAACATGAAAAGTATTTTAAGTGACAAATCTATTTTTGAATTGCAGGCAGAGATCTGCAAGACCCTCACAAACCCAAAACGCATTGAGATCCTAAATACCCTAAAAAATGAAGAAAAAACAGTGACTGAGCTAGTGGCCGCCCTCGGTGCATCCAAAGCAAACGTATCTCAGCACCTCGCTGTCATGCGCCACAAGGGCATCCTTGCTACGAGACGCGAAGGCGTGAATATTTACTACCGCATAGCGAACCCCAAAGTCATAGAGGCATGTTCCTTGATGAAAGAAGTTCTCTTTGAACAGCATGCAGCCAGAAAAAAAATAATTACTGGTATGGCGAGCTGAAGTAGATTATCGATAGAAACCTTCCCCTTCTTTCCTGTCCTATAATCCCAAAACGAAAATTACAAAAAACCCCGAAGATGGGGCCTCTTCGGGGTTTCGAAAACTTGCCACAATACTAAGACAATAAAATAATATGTGACGTTGCCTGTGGAACGGCTTGCTAGGAAGTTTTCGCTACGTTCGACGCCTGTGGACCTTTATCACCCTGTATGATGTCGAACTGAACCACCTGTCCTTCAGAAAGCGTCTTGTATCCTTCGCCTTGAATGGCAGAATAGTGCACAAATACGTCGCGACCTCCGCCGTCAGGCTCAATAAAGCCATATCCCTTTGATTCGTTGAACCACTTCACTTTCCCCGTAGACATAAAACTTACTCCCTCCTTGTTTGTCCCCGCTACGCTGGCAATTGCCCCCCGGCCAAAACCATGGCGGAAACGGTTTTGTTTCAAAAGGCAAAGAGTTTATGCACTCTTTACCCCGGCCAACCATAGGTCGTCGTTCGCTGTATGGAGAGGAAGAATAGATTTGATTATGAGGATGTGGCTATTCGATATGACCTCTTAATTCATGTATTTTATCGGGTTCACAGGAAGATCATTCAGTCGCACTTCATAGTGAAGATGAGGACCCGTACTTGAGCCGGTATCGCCGACAAAGGATATCACCTCTCCCCGTCTGACCCACTGTCCGGCTTTCACGTTGAGCCGCGAATTATGCCCGAAAACAGTTTTCATACCGTATCCATGACTGATTTCGACCATATTACCGTAACCGGTGCTGAAACCGGCCTTGACCACAACGCCATCTGCCGTCGCCATGACGGGTGTTCCAGTCTTGGCGGCAATATCAACACCTTCATGAAACGAAGGAATGCCGGTGAATGGGGATATTCTGCGGCCGAAGGGAGAAGTGATCCAGCCGCGAAGAGGCCAAGTCGACGGCGTTGAAGCATAGAGTGACCGCTTGTCTTCAAAATACTCAAATAGCAACTGGAGACTCACTTCCTGCTTCGATGCCGCGCCCTTGAGCTGGGTAAGTTCCTGATGCATTTCTTTAAGGGCCTCTTCCTGATTCTTCTCACCCATTGTCGTTAGGTTCTGGATGCCAAGTTCATCAGGTCCGCCCATGCCGAGCACCTGCTGAGCCTTGTCCCGTGGACCCAGGCTCACAACCCGCCGCAATTTAGTATCGAGATCCCGAAGCAGAAACATCTGTCGTTTATAATCAAGAAGATTGAGCGCAAAACTTTGCACCTGCGCCTTTTGCTGCATCAATTCTTGACGCACTGACTGTAATTCCCAGATTTTGTCTTTTACGTCGTTGTATTCGTAAATAAGATAAAGAGAAAGGATAAGTAATGCACCTAAAGAGAGAAATACTGTTTTGAGAATGGATTTCGATATGCTTAATGATCGGACGCGTTCGTTAGGTCCGGGTAGGAACATAAAGGTAAAATATTCTTTTTTCTTCTGTTTCCTAGACTTTTTTACCCTCATCGTTCCCCCGAATAAGGTACATCTTACCAACAAAAGTAACACAAAGGGTGAATAAAAGTCAAGGATTTATTACTTTATACATACCTGTGCAAAATGAACACAACACAAGATATAGTGGTAATGTCTTCATCGGTGACCATATAATGTAAATTAACTCAACATCAGAAATTCATCAATTCATCGCGTATAGGATTTATTTTAAAGCATTAGGTATTTCGATCTTTTAAGCATTCGCCGTTCCACTTAAGAGGAATATCTTTATAATGAATTTTTATAGGGATGGTATCAAAAAGCATTGTGATTTATCCCTGCGTCGAATCATTAAGCCAGCGAAGGTAGTCCAAGGAACCGCCGATGACAGGAATTGCGATCACCTCGGGCACAGTATAGGAATGGAGTTCTTTTACCCGCCCGATGATGCGATTTAGCAGCGATAGTCTGCTCTTTACGATAATTAGCGTTTCGCCATGGTCCTGTGTCTTTCCTTCCCAGAAGAACAGGGAACGGATCTGTGGCAAGATATTTACGCAGGCGGCGATATGCTCGTTCACGAGCGCAGTTCCGATGCGGGCGGCCTCGTCCTTTGATGCTGCCGTGATAAGCACAATGATTTCATCGGCCATTACCGCCTCCTTGTCTATTTTTTGCCTTGATATCCACCCATCCCTTTGAGCTCCAGCAGCATCGTGAACCGCGAATCTCCCGGCGAGATCGTATACGCCGTCTTGATTCCCCAGCATTGTGATGAGTAATTTACGGTGTAAAGCACTTGAGTATTCAAATTGTGTACCATATCTCGCGCTAACTGTGCGCCCAGGTCCCATCTGCCGAGATGAAGGAGTCCTCCGCCGATCAGAGACTGGGTTTCCGGTTCCAGCAAATATTGTTCGGAAAGGTTCAACGAAAATCGATCTGTCGCGAGTGCGACACCCACGCTGTGCGACGACATCTCATGTTCATATGTGTTGTAATCTGCGTTTGCCGTGGCCGAAAATAGTTTCGGAGTTTTGAAGTACAACTCTCCGAGTACATCGGACCGTATATGGCCGTTCTGAACTTGCAACGCGCTCAGGTTATAGGCCTGCGAGAGTTTCATAACCATCATATCGAAGGTCGTAGTCGGCGAGTCCTTCGACTCTCGGTAATGGGCGGTCAGACGATTGGTCAGCGAGACTGTGGTTGTGTTCATCGACGTCACAGTGTCTACAGTGTCGAACTGGGGAATATTGGCTTGATTGATATGCGGGATATAGGTATAGGAGACCGTAGGCTCGATCGAATGCCTTATCTGGCCAAGACCGGATTCCCCGTCCGTCCCGAATATCCGAGAGACACGCGCGTTAAGGTCCATACCCCAATAAGCAAATTTCCGTTCGCTTGGTCCGGTCGAGGACAAGCTCTCATCATAAAACGTCGCCCGCACGCCTGCCCGTGGCGTCAGGTTCAAGCCATGGCTACCGAACGGTGCGGTGAGTTCCGGATTAAAATCCACGCGCCTGGTACCGTCTCCGCTCTGCATCACGAAATTCGTAGCCGACCCTTCGAAGTTTACATGGACCGGACCGCCAAGCGTTTCTTCATAAATGGTGTACCTAAGTTCCGGCAGTTTTTGGACGGTTTTGTCATTCGACTGCGTGAGATCTGTCGAATACTGGCCGAGAAGATAGAGAGATTCCGTATTCCACCGCTCGACGTAAAAAGCATTCGAATCGATGTAGGGCAAAGATTTCATTTCTAGTCTTTGATCGAGTTCATAGTAGTACTGGTAATCGCTCACGAGATTGATGTTGGCCCTAAACGAGAGGTCATCTGCAAACTCTTCTTGGTGCTTGAACTGGAATTCCCACCTTATAGTGCTGTTGTCGTAAATGTTCCAGATCTTGGCATTTACCTCACCCATGGATTCACGGGAGTTGTTGTATCGATAATCGATACCGGTGCCGTTTCCTACCCGCGAACGGTAATCGGAAGAGATCGTCATGTCCTTGTAGTCGGAGATGGCCCAAAAGAATGCGTTTTCGATAAAAAACCCTTGTTGACTGTCATATCCCGGCATGGGGATCAGAAAGCCTGACTGTCTACGTACGGGAAAGAGAAAATATGGCGTGTAAAAAACCGGCCTGCCGTCTACATTAAACGTTACACCGCTGCCCGTTGCATACCGTGTCATGTCGATATCCATCACATCGGCCTTGAGAAACCACTCGTTCTCGTCGCAGGTCGTAAACCGGCCATTCTCGATGTGGTAAGTGGTTTCCGACCGCCGTTCTATCACATCCCCCTTCACATGAAAGTTGTCTTTCTTCATGAACAGATCGCCCTTCTTGATGATTCCCGCATCGGTGTTTAGGTTGACCTTCAAGCTCTCGGCATGGACAACGTTTCCGGCATCCTGCAGATAAACGTTGCCCTCAGCGTCGGCCTGACCTGTTCTATTGTTCAGTATGACTTTGTCCGCCTCGAGATGGATGCCCTCTTGATCGATCTTCACGTGTCCCACGGCAATATACACGTCGCTTGTACGGTCATAATCAAGTTTGTCTGCCGTAACCGTTACAGGAACTTTCTTCGGGACATCTTGGGCCTGCGCGTGGCGGGCCGCTCCGGTAAGCAAAAGGCCGGAGAGAAGACCCAAGGCAATGACGACCGCTGCAATGCTTGTCCTCTTCATCCCGATCGGTCCTTCAGCGTGTCGTTCCGCATTCCACACCCCGCATTGCAAATTGCCCGAGATCTCAACCTTTCAGACTCGTTAAAGCCCCTGTCATTCCCCTATCCGGTAAAATAAAGGCCTTCGCGTCGCCGACGACATAAAGGGATCCAGTAACGAGTATAAGATCATCAGACGAAGACCTCTCACGCGACCGTTCTATCGCCTCTCCCACAGTTTCCGCAGCGTCGACAGAAGCATGCAGATTCCGAACCTCTCTTGTTAGCACGCCGATATCCAAGGCGCGTGAATACTGTGGCTTCGTAACCACTACGTGATCCGCAAGCGGTAGGAGTTCGGCAAGGATGCCGTGGTAATCCTTGTCACCAAGTATGCCGATGACGAGCACAAGCTGGTGATGTGACTGTTTTAATTCGGCGATAGTCCCGGCAAGAGCTCGCGCCGAAGCAGGGTTATGGGCTCCGTCGAGATAGATATCAGGCCGCCGCGCGACCCGTTCCATTCGTCCTTCCCAACGCGCCTGCTCAAGTCCGGACCGCAAAGCGGACTCGCTTACGGCAATGCCAGCATCCCTGAGGCACTCGATCGCGGCAAGTGCAAGACAGGCATTGTCCACCTGGTATCGGCCGATTAAATTCAGGCGCAGGCTCGCATAGTCGGATGTTAATCCTCGGTAATCGAAGACTTGGCTGACTCCTGGAGCGCAGTTCTCGGGCCTGAAATCCTTTTGCAATCGAAACAACGGGGCACCTTTTGCCAAAGCTTCGCGCTCGAATAGGTTGATCACCTCGGGCTGCTTCGCGCCGGTCACCAGCGGCACTGAGGGTTTAATGATGCCCGCTTTTTCTCCGGCAATCTGCTCTAGCGCCGTGCCAAGAAACTCAGTGTGCTCAAGGTCGATGTTTGTGATCACCGATACGAGTGGCATGATCACGTTCGTCGAGTCGAGTCGGCCGCCCATTCCCACTTCGATCACCGCTAGGTCGACTGCTTGATCAGCAAAATACCGGAATGCAATAGCTGTCGTCACTTCGAAGAACGTCGGGATCATTTCTCCGAACGCGTCAGGACTCTTCAGACCGCGATAGGCATCTCGCACCGACCGAGCCAGTTCAACGACTTCGGCCTCGGAAATGGCCTTGCCGTTGATCCTGATCCGTTCGGTAAAACTCACGAGATGAGGAGAGGTGTATAGACCCACACGATATCCGGCCATCTGAAGAATGCTCGCGATGCATGCCGATGTCGATCCTTTCCCGTTCGTCCCCGCGACATGAACGGTCCGAAATTTCCGATGGGGACTGCCCATGATCTCCATTAGCGTAATGCTGTTGGCCAGTGCAAGCTTCACGCCGTGCTTCTGGAGAGCAAAGAGATAGTTAATTGTTTCCTGGTATGATCTGTCAAGAGACATATTTAATTATCATCCGTTTCTCAATCTGATTTAGCCTTCTGTTTTGAAAGAGATTGCTTCCCCGACCGTCATTCCGCGGATGAGGTTGTGGGGCTTGTTGCAGGCTCAGCAGGCATCGCTGTCCCGCTGGGTGCCTGTGTCGGTACAGGCATCTGGGCCGGCATGGCGGATGGAGGATGTTGTTCAACCGTTTTTGGTGCGGCCAGTAGCTTTAACGTAAACGGAATTGACTGGGTGCTTGGAGTCGTTTCGAGCCGTTTACGATTGAAACTGACCCGTGCTACCGGTTCGATCTTGTCAATAAAAATTTCAAGTTCTCCGGCCGTCAGGCTGCTGGACACGATCCGGACAGTCTCGCTGAATTTCTTTTCGCGAAGCTGCCCCTGTCCGGTCAGGACTTCGTTAATCTGCCGGACAGCCGCATTCTCATTGTCGGGAATAATTTTCACGACAAGTGGCGCAGCAACCGGTGCGGATGGAGCCTGCGTTACCTGCCTGTTGACAGCCGGCTTTATCGACATGCCAGTATCTGTTTTCACTTCCGCTGGTGAAATGGCCGGCGTCGTTGTCGGTTCAGTCTTCACGATCTTATCTATTTCAAGATCAAGCTGACGCGGCGTCACGATATAATAATAAACGCCTACCGACGCCAGTGCAATCGCCGCGAGCCAAAGTGGCCGGTAAAAAACCTTTTTCATCCTCGACAGCGAGACGACGCCTTCTTTCGCTCGCTGGGCAAGACCCTTGCAAATGTCAATATCCTTGAGGATCCGACGCGTCTCATCAGCGCGTCTGAGCCCTTCGAACTCTGACCTGCAGATCACACACCCGGCCAAGTGGCGCTCGATTCTTATACGTTCGAGCCGGAATACATGGCCGCGCAAGTATCGAGGAAACACTCTCCTGGTCCGCTCACAATCTTTTTTCATGAATACACCTCATGCATCCGTCAAATCAAAAAAATGGATGTAGTTGCACGATGCATTGTTAAAAGGCATAAATCCGCTAAGGAAGCATAGAATCCAGAAAAATTCATTCTGAAGAGAAGCGGATTTTCCCCACTCCGGAACTCTTCCTGAATCGTTGCATCAGGTATGACTCTGCGGTTTAACCAACCATTCTTTCTATCATCATGTGGCCAGATTCGATCCATGCCTAGCAAACTACATTCCACCGACCTTCACCTGCTCAGCGCGAAGGAGCGAATCGCCGAGGAACAACTTGCCGATTTTTTCAAAACGAACGGGCGTGTCGGTAACGTAATATTTCCGGATACCTTCGCCTTTTCCGTCTCCCCGCCATTTCAGCTTTTCGAGCACGTCGGCCACTTCTTTTGCCGTTTCGGTCGCGGAATCGATAAGCGTAATTTCGGAGCCAACGGCTTGGCTGATAACCTTCTTGAGTAAAGGGTAATGGGTGCAGCCCAGCACCAGGGTATCGATGCCCGTGCCTTGCAGGGAGGCAAGATATTTCCGCGCAACCAATTCCGCCACGTCGTTGTCCGTCCAGCCCTCTTCTGCAAGCGATACAAAAAGCGGGCATGCCCGACTGTACACGTCCACGTCGGCAGCTAGTTTTTTGATTGCTTTTTCATAAGCCCCGCTCCCGATCGTGGCTTCGGTGCCGATCACACCCACCTTTTTCGTCCTGGTAGCACGGACTGCGGCACGTGCGCCGGGTTCGAGAACGCCGATGATCGGCAGGGGGAACTCCTTCTTCACCGCATCGAGGCTGATGGCCGTCGCCGTGTTGCAAGCCACGACGAGCATCTTGATCTCCTGCGCAAGCAGGAAATGGGTATTCTCAAAGCAGTAGCGCGTTACCGTTTCCGCAGAGCGGATGCCATAGGGAACGCGTGCAGTGTCTCCGAGGTAAATAATGTTCTCGTCGGGCAGTTTTGCCACGATCTCTTTGAGCACCGTGAGCCCGCCGATGCCGGAATCAAATATGCCGATTGCTTTTTCCATCGTTTAAAAATACGTTATGAGTTCTCAGTTCTTAGTCTTCAGTTTAAAGTGTTAAGTGTGTAACACCACCAAATCAAATCGCTCGCCAAAATTAACTCAAAACTGCAGCTATTGCTTGACCAAGTCCATCCTCTTCGTGTACGGTCGTGACAGGTCTATATGGCCGGCGAGTGTCTGCGCTTCCCTGCCATCCATCAGGAACCTGACTTGTTTGATCTCATCGAAATTTTGCATGACCGTGTTTACCATCGCTGAGATGGCCAGCAATTCTTCCCATGCCGATGCACTTATATCCCTGTGCTGGAACGGAATCAGGTCAATATATGCCGTTCCCTGGCCGTCAAGGTAAAATGCCTTGAGTTTGATATCACGAAACACCGCGGTTTGCGCCACCCGCTGGTCGCTTAAGGCTGCAGCAAGGGTCTCCCGCGCCTGTGCCTGTGTGTCGGGCTGCCGCTTGACCGATGCTGTGCCAGCCAGAAGCATGCCATTCGCAGGATAATAGACCGTAATAGTAATTGGCTCGTTTTGGAAAGCGGGCTGCACAAGGGATTGAGTTCCCCCCCCGTTCGATTTCCGCGCACCATCCGGGTCGTGCGTTCTTGTCCAGAGGTAAGCTCCGCCGCCGACCATTGCAACGAGGAAGATTCCAAGAACCAGGATAAACAGCATCCGGTTGTCCCTGATTCTCCTATCGGTCGTCTCTGACATAGAGTTCGATGCCTCCAGCTATGCTCTCTGCAACCTTCGTTTGGTCTTGGTCCATCCCGATCTCGATCATTACCGCCGCGGCATCCACAGCCCTAAGGCCAGCGAGCGGCGCCTGCACAGGCTCTGCGCTGTTACTGCCGGAGATTTGCCGAGCAAGCTGCTGCCCCAGTCCACCGCTTTCCTGTATGTGCGCAGCCTGCTGCATGCCCCACACCAGTTCCTGTTGTTCGCTTCCTTTTTCAAAGCTGAGAAAATCTCCACTTACCGGCTTTGTTTGGAACGCTAATTCGCCCATGTCTCCGGAGATATCTTGCATATAGACGTGCGATTCCGTTCCAGCCGCACCGTGAATACCAACAAAAATCGCGGCGCCAGCAGCATTGGCAAATGCGGCCCGCTCGTCGAGTGAAAGTGTCTGGTCCTTCTCGCGCGTCAGGACGACCTTCAGGTGGTCGTTTTTTTGGAGCAGTTTCCTGACAATTAGGGACAGCTCCAGATCAAAGGTCTTCTCCACCCCCTGGGCAGTCAGGAGCCCAGCGTCTTTACCTCCGTGTCCCGGGTCGATCACAATGACGAGCGGCCGGTCCCCTGCCAGCGAAAGAGCAAGCGGAGCAGTTCCCTTCGCGACATCGATAACAATCCGGTCAGGCCCGCGGAGCGTGAAGTCTTTCACCTTGCCGGCTGCAGCATCAAGGCGAATTGCAGCATAGTTCCTGCCACCCTCTTCGAGTGCCTCAATGCCCGCGATCACTCCATCATGGACAACGGGCAGCGGCGATTTGAGCAGGAACTGACCTTCGTAAGAACTCAGCAGCACGCTCCTGCCGTCCTGTGATCGCGTTAGGTTATAAGGCGCCGCCGCCTCGACGTCGAACACAATGCGCGTAAACGTGGCATAGGAGGAAGAGCGTACCGCTTTTACTATCAGTCCGTTGTCTGCCGCCCCCGCTGGCGAAATCATGAGGGTGAAACAGAGAAAAATGAATGGAAGAATATTGCGCATACAGCTTAATATAGTAACATATCAGGCAGATTAGTGCAACTGAAAGCCAGGGAAAACCCCTAAAAAACCGGGCTGTACAAGTAGAATTTGCAACTTCCCCGGCGCTGTGTTAATCTGTCGAACTGATGAACGCACTCAAGATCTTCGGTGAAACGGGATTGATTGCGCAGGCCATGCGCATGGCCTACGAGCATCGTCCCCAGCAAATTGAGATGGCATCTGCTGTTGAGAAGTCGCTCCGTGACAAGTCGCATTTGATTGTCGAGGCGGGCACCGGGGTCGGCAAGAGCCTAGCCTATCTCGTCCCCCTTGTCCTCTGGACACAAGAAGAGAACTGCCGCGTCGTTGTTGCCACATACACCAAGGCGCTCCAGCAGCAACTCGTGAGCAAGGACCTTCCCTTCCTCAAAAGCGTTCTCGGCGATTTCCGGTATGCTCTCTGCGTTGGCGGCGAGAACTACCTCTGCCTCCGACGCTTTGATTATCTTCGTATCGGTAATCTCTACGAACAGAACGAGATTGAACCCCTGAACCGGCTCTTTGCCTGGTCCACGATGACACGAACGGGGCTCCGGAGCGAACTCGACATCGAGCCGCCAACGGGCCTCTGGTCCAAGGCTTGTCGCCAGGCTGATCTCTGCTTCAACAAGGAATGTTCCTATTATAAGGATTGTTTCTACCAGAAGGCCAAGGCAATCGAACAACAGTCCCACGTCCTCGTGGCGAATCATCACCTTTTCTTTGCCGATATGGCCACGGGTGGCAACGTGCTCCCGCAACACAAGGCCGTGGTATTCGACGAGGCACACCAGATCGAAGACGTCGCCACTGACTACCTCGGCGTCGAAGTCACGAACTTTTCCATTAAGTTCCTACTCGATACTCTCCTCTCTCAACGCACTCGTAAGGGACTGCTCACCCGCCTTACGGCACAGGATACCGATATACAGATGCTGCGCGGCATGGTCGACGGACTCCGATTGATCTCGGACAACTTCTTTTTGAATCTCCATCCTTTTCTTTCCAAAGAGCCCGCCCTCCGAATCAGAAAGCCGAACCTTGTGCCCGATATTTTAAGCGAACCGCTCATGGAAGTACGGGATGCTCTCCTCAATCTCACCGCGGAATCACAGGAAGAGGAACTTGAGGTCAAGGCCTTTGCCGCGCGGGCACAAACCCTTGCATCAGCAGTCCGGATCAACCTGGACCAGAGCGCGGAAGGCTTTGTCTATTGGGCTGAGCGAGAGAACATGCGGTACCGTCTTGTTGCATCGCCGATCGATGTTGCCGAGATGCTGCGTGAAAACCTTTTCGGCAAAGCGGACACCGTGATACTCACATCTGCTACGCTCTCTGCAGCAGGCTCCTTTACTTATATTAAAAACAGACTTGGCCTTGACGCTCCGGCTGAGTTATTACTCGACTCGCCCTTCGATTTCGAGAAGCAGGCCTTGCTCTATATCGCAACGGGCCTCGACGATCAGCAGTCAAGCGGCTACCAGGAGCGGTTCGATTCAAAATTGGCGGCAGTGCTTTCTGTAACGAAAGGAAGAACGCTCGTTCTCTTCACGAGCTACGGCCAGCTGCGAAAAAGTGCCGAGACCCTGCGAAAGGAAATGCCGGGACTCAGTTTCCTGTGCCAAGGGGAGATGCCTGCATACCGCCTGATCGAACATTTCAAGAACTCTCAGACTGCCGTGCTCATGGGCACCGCTTCGTTCTGGCAGGGCATCGACATTCCAGGCGACGCGCTCCAATGCGTCGTAATAGCAAAACTCCCTTTTGCCGTGCCGGACGAGCCGATCGTCGAAGCCCGCATGGAACGGCTCAAAAACCCTTTCTTCGAATACCAGGTTCCGCAGGCAACGCTCCTCTTCCGCCAGGGCTTCGGCAGGCTTATTCGTACGAAGACCGACCGGGGTACTGTGGCAGTGCTCGATTCACGAATCATGACCAAGAACTATGGCAAGTGGTTTTTAAAGTCTATCCCGAAATGCAGGATAACAGATGAGCCTGAGGAGTTTAGAAAATTTTTTGAAGGACTAAGGACTGTTGAGTAAGTTGCACGACATGGATTAAAATCTCCAGCAGGAAACAGGAAAAAACATGGCGCAGCCGTGGCGAACCATAGATAAAGCGGACACCTCGGACGGGATCCTCGAACTGCGCAGCCGTGGCGAGCGTGATTTCCTCATCATGGTCAATAACCGCGTGCTCATGAACAGCAGCTCGAGCCGGTCGGAAATGGCACTCGGAGTGGAGGCATGTAAGCTCGTGGCTACGCGCAAAAAACCGCAGGTGCTAATCGGCGGCTTGGGCATGGCGCTCACCTTGCGCGCTGCCTTTGACTCCTTGCCAGGATCAGCTCAGTTCATTGTGGCTGAACTCAACCCGGTTGTGGTCAGTTGGTGCCGTGGCCCTCTTGCAGGACTGACCAAAAACGTTGCTTCAGACCCGCGAGTTACTATCGTGATAGATGATGTTGCTAAAGTAATTGCTCGGTCAGCTCATAAAGAAGCACAGAAGTTCGATGCGATCATTATCGACCTCTATGAAGGCCCAGGTTCTGCTACAGATACAAAGAATGATCCGTTTTATGGTAATCGTGCGCTTACGACAACGGCTGCGGCTCTTGCTCCAGGTGGTGTTTTTGCCGTTTGGGGAGAGAACATCGATGCAGCCTTCGAAAAGCGGCTCGCTGCTGCAGGATTTTCTGTGGAGCACCTGCGTCCGGGAAAAGGAGGGTTGCGGCATGTGATCTACGTGGCACGGGTGTATTGATAGAATAGGCAGGTTTCGTTCACCCCCTCAAACTCATTCTTACCATAGTCCAAAGTCACATGTTTGAAGTACTCGCTCCGCTAAAGCATGTGGAGTATGGAGTTTCGCAGCTTTGGATTCGCAATACTACTTAATCTGTACCTTTTCTAATTATCGAGAATTGACTTGCATCTGATACTTTATATTCTATAGATTTCAACGCTGGTACTGCGTTTGCGCTATCAGTGAAAAAATAAAAAATTCGGCGACTGGGACGAGTTATCCGCCGGCAAGGAATTATAGCAACGAAGAGGATAGCTAGGTCGATAACCCCCAATACCCAGCATGGAACTCGTGGAAGGGTTCGGGTTGGTGCGCAATCCTGTAGCTTATAATCAACATTGCTTTCCCAAATAAATCACTGCAATGTTTTCAAAACAATCGTCAATCTCTACAATCGTGCCCCCTCCCCGCCTTTCTGTTCGGTCATCAGGAATAGCGGAATTTTTTTGTCGACAAACACAGCGGACTACAGCGACGCAGAGACAGGTCAAGAAAAAATAGGAAAGTATCTGATTTCCTCCGTGCCTCATTGTCCGCGTGGAAAAGTTCTGATCATTTAACTTTCTTCCGAATAAACCATCTTCTTCGTTCACAATAGCCATACGTTTTGGGGAAACCAGCATGACGACATCCGTTATCTTCGCAAACACCGCTGCCGGTTTTCAGCAGCAAAGAGAAAGACTTTTCAATGACCTTCCCTGCCAAGGAGGGATAGCAACGGTAATTTTCATGATTTATTCCGAACCAATGAACCGTGACGATTCAATTTTTTGACATCCTCCCCGGCCTCACCAGGCTGTCCGACAATTCATTGTTCTATGGGGATATCTTCAGAACAAAACTAATAAGCTAACTGAAATGGCGATTGGAGCCGGATCTGACGAGGTGTTTTATCCCCCATCTCCTTCTTTCTTCCGAAGACATAACCAGATTCTCTTCAGATTCCTTGCTGCACAGGCCAGATTGAACTCTGTCTTTGCCCCCTGTATACCTCTGGCTAAGAATGCCCGCAGTCCTTGATTCTCCTTGATGTCTCCGATGACCGGTTCCACGATTTGCTGTCGTAGCTTATATACCCCTTTTGCTTGCGGCGTCTTCATCTTCGCCACCATGGAGTTTCTCTCTGTCTCCCATGGATACATCTTGAGATATCGTATCCCATCTTTCCGCTTCGTACATTTGCTCTGGCTCTGGCAAGTAGGGCATGCATTACCTTTATATATCTTGTTCTTCAGCTTGTCAAAATGTGCTCCCAGAAAGGGTAGCGGCTTGTTTCCCGGGCATCAATATTCATCCCTGATCGCGTCGTATTCAAAATGCTCCTTGTCAAAGGGAGCTACTCCTTTCTTTTCATTGTTATCCGGTATGTAGCCATCGATCTTCCTGTCTGCCAGAAACCTGATATTAGCGCCTTCAAAGTAGGCCGCATCAAAACTCCAGGCAACACCTTCAGGCATCCGTCCCACGTTCTCTTCTGTCTGGAGAACCTGAGGTTGCAGCTGCCCGGTATCGACGGGGCTCTGCGTCACGTCATTCGCTAGGATGAACCCTTCTTTGTCTACCGTGATCTGAGGACTATAGGATAGCTCGATCCGACCTTTCTTGTTCTTCATAAAGCGGCTTTCCGGGTCAGTGATGCTGACCTTCTTTAGCTTCTGGTCGTCTGCTTCCCTCTTGGCATTTTCAAGACGATTTTGTATTTCTTCTTTAAAAGACGGCCCTTTCTCACGGACCTTCTTGATGTAATATTGTGCCGCTTTCCGAATGGTCTTCTTGCTCTGTTGCAGCAACTGATCGCTTCCCCGCAAGTCGCCGAACTCGCTGTCTTCCCGGCTATCCTGTCTTGACCATTCCTCAAGCTCGTCGTCGACAAATTTCAGCAAAACTCTTAGTTCATCCTTATTCATCACTCTCTGGTTCGCCAGCAAAGGCGCCCGGTCTTTTTCCGGAAGGATGTTTACAATATCGCTTTGATAATCCATAACCATTAGCGTGGTCCTGGTTCTGTCGATAGTAATAGCCGGCTATTCGGCAACAAAAAAAGGGCTCTTGAATACAGTAAGGAGCAAGGCCGCCAAAGCAGTGAAGATAACGACGCGGGTGATAACACTCATTAGCATTTCCTTTATTTGTTTTTGAATGATATTATTTATTTTTTATCCAAGCTGAGCGGTCCTGAACCGTAGTGCGCGATCATGAACGCGGCGCCCAGCATGGAGAGATTTTTCATGAAGTTAACCATCTGCTCCTGCGCTTGCATCGGATCGGCATAGGTCCAGAAATTGTGTATCATGAATGTAACCGGCAAGAGAAAGACGATGATAAGCCACGCGCCGTACTTCGCTTTATATCCCAGTAGGATACTCAGCCCGCCTACAAAAGCGATTATCCCCGCTATGGGGACTACAATCGATGCCATGGGCACACCTTTACTGGCACCGTAACCGATTGCCCCGGCAGTAAAATGATTCGGCCCGGCCATTAAGAAGATGGCCACATACAAGATCCTTCCCAAGAGAACAAGGTATTTCATAGTTGCGCCTCCTTTTTTAAGACGTTTTACTATAAATATACCACGGATGTAATGGTCTCGATTATTTCCGAGTGAGTCTGAGAGATGGCACAATGCCACTGAGTTTAGAACGCATTCCTTCGATAATTGACAAGATTG
Organism: Nitrospirota bacterium; assembly: GCA_963845065.1. Lineage (GTDB taxonomy): Bacteria > Nitrospirota > UBA9217 > UBA9217 > UBA9217 > JAJYKN01. Next base: position 113,875 of record CAWJQQ010000008.1, on the reverse strand, counting down.
AAGCGCATGACGCTGGACCCGAAGCAATAAATTCCATTCAAAAGACTTCTCGGTCTCTGAGGGTTTCCGAAGCAATTTGTTCGACCGAAATGCCGAAGTCGCTGTGCAACTGATCCAGCATTTCCTCCGCCCGTGCTGCCGCATCTGCAAATCTCCTCAAAAATGGTTCATTGCCTAGGTAGCGTTGAGAGATTGATTCACAGCGTTTTGCGAAGGTAGTCGGCTTGTCAAACTCGACCACTCCGTCAATAAGCGGTACAAGACGTTCTTCGAGTGTTGTGGGGATATAATCTTGGGGGGGGAGGCCGTAGAGTGCCGCTTCAGCGCTTGCCATTCCGTACAGAATGTGTGATGCGCAGATGAAGGCTTCTCGATCATGACCGAGGCTCGTCAGTAGCCGGAAACCCTCGACACCGTGCAGGATCGGATGATGCGTTTTATACCTTCCGATATCATGCAAAAGCGCACCGGTGGTGAGGTATTCAGTGTCAAGTGTGCATCTTTGCACCATGATTTCCCCGACGCGTTTTGCGACCCGGGAAACAGCCAGGCAATGCCTGATCCAGGCCGTATCCCCGCCGTAACAATAGAGCAGTTTCAAGGCATCATCATAACAAAGCATAATAGCTCCTTGTTTTCCTTCCCGGCCTTAAGGGCAAGGATTCCCGAATCAGACTCTACAACTTATACCAATGCTGATTCTGTTTTCGGATGCGGCAAAGATGTTTGCCTCGTTCCCGATTCATGGGCTGATGTTGCTCGCCCGGTATTTCTCCAGGCGGTCCGGTAACAGGGAGTGGTTTTCCCCCTATTATTTACTATATTAATTAGAATTGTCAACCTAATGCTAGAAGTAATATTTCCTGGTTGCTTCACAAACAGCACTATATACCCTTCCTAATGAGTCAGGGTTTTACAGCGCAGAATAATAAAAAAGGGGGTTGTCAGGGACGCCTTTTATGCCCTACCTTACCAAGAGAATACAATTCCGTCGACGCGCTGTAACGGGCCCATTCCTGCTTGACTTTCATCCCGCCTTTGCCTATCTTCATTGAAGACACTAGTTCTTTATTTAGGAGCTACATATCCGTTGCCAAAAAGTGCCCAACATTATATATGGGGGATGGTCATGGTGATTGCCATTCTCCATTCCCCAACCGCGCTCAATTCCTCGCTCTTCTGCAGGAAATCATCCGCTGCCGGAGTTGCGTTCGCAGGCCTTGCATGGGCAGAAGAAAGTCCCACCATGCCTGAATCACCTCTCGGGCATCAGGAAGTGCAGACAGCGCCGACAAGTTCTCTGTCGCCTTCGGAAGAAAAGAACCTCCAACCCTCTGCGGGACCAGCGAAACCGGGAGAAGGCAAGCCGGTGTCTGAATCACCTCTCCGGCAGCAGGAAGTGCAGACGTCGTCTACAAATTCTCTGTCGCCCACAGAAGAAAATGAATCACCTCCCCGGTACCAGCCAGTGCAGACGTCGCCGACAAATTCTCTGTCGCCCTCCGAAGAAAAGGAACCCCATCCCTTTATTGGACCAGCAAAACCTGCAGAAGTCAAGCCTGAATTAGGGTTCGTAGATACGCTGCACGGCCAGTTATCTAGGAAGCTTCTGTCGACGGCTGAATGGTTGGATTCTTTCTTCGCCGATGCAAACTATGTCAAGGAAAAAAATCAGTCGTACGTACGGTTCCGGTATGATTTCTTCAAGGAAAAGTATGCCCCGTCCACATTTAAGCCCGCCTTCGATCTGCGGCTAGCCCTCCCGGAACTGGAACGTAAGACGCACATCGCATTCTCGGCAGCACCGTCCGAAACCCTTACCGGCCCTGGTACTCCGGTGCTAACCCCCGCTGAACGTTTCGGAGAAGTGGAGCAGGCGAACTTCACGACCGCGCTTCAATACTTTTTTAAGACGACTCCAAAAGAAAACTTCATCGTCATGAGCGGCGTCCAGTTCAGCAAATTCAAACCTGTACCTTTGATCGAGCCCCGCTATCGCTTACTCTTCCCGTTTCCCGTCTGGAAGATCAGGTTCACCCAGGAAGTCCTCTGGAGAACGGACACAGCTTGGCAAATGGACTCGCGCCTAGAATTCGAGCGCCAGTTGCCGAAAGATTTATTTTTCCGCACGACCATTGACGGGGTCTGGGCCTCGCGGGTCGTCGGATATACTTACAGTCTTGCTTTTCTGTTGCGCGAGCCCTTCGACCCGACTCACGCCGTTGAGTACGAATGGATCAACACCTGGCAAACCAGGCCAGTCGACGAACTGACGGAAATCGACTTCAGAATTAGGTATCGCCACAGCTTCTGGCGGGAGTGGCTTTTTTTTGAAGTGTCCCCCCAGGTCAGGTTCCCGCAGAGCAATAATTTTGACATAATACCCGGGATCTTATTCAGGCTGGAAATGTTTTTCGGAAGGATTGCGGGGTAAGGGCGTCGAAGTCCCTGTTTTGCCGTATTTCATGACGCTGAAAGTCTGTACTGACATCTTATCGCTGCCGCGGCAATAGCGCTGACGCCTGCGTTCAGGCTGACTTTATTCTGTATGATTTCAGGGATATTGAGGTATTGCCGCTTCAACGGATCTTTCTCATCTGTCTTGGTGGCGCACTGTAGTAACCGTCGATAAATGCAATTAAAGTATTTGCTTTCTACTTGATCAATGGCTGCTGGAATGACCAGGCAGGACTTTTCTACATACGCCTTGTTAAAACCTTTCCTCATGGTTTTCTGGACGGTGGTCAGGATGAATAATATCTCTTTACTCGTTCCCGTGCTTATTAGCGGCTCCGGCAGGAATATGGTATCGATAAAAGCATTGGCCGCTGCCAGAAACTTCTTCCGGATGACAACAACGTCATGGAGTTTACCGTCGGGCAAAATATTCTGATTCAGTATTGTTTTCCCGGCAGGAATCGAGCGATGCAGTACGTTTTTTAGTCACCTAGCTGTAAGCCATGCCATTAGGTATCCTGGTGTTGCTCTATTACAAACAAGCGGGTTTTTAGGCTGGCATTGCTATTATGATATGGATGTGGGAAATTCATGCAATATATTATACTTTTGTTCAGTTTATCAATTATTGGGGAAATTTAGAGCCACCCAATTCATCCCACAACCAATACGTCGTTTGGATGGATGTTTTTGGTAAGAGTGATAAATCTGTGAAATCAGCACCTTCGGTCAAAGGAGCAATATTGAATAATATGCTCGTACTTGACTATTTTAGCTTCTTTGCATACACTACTCTTATAAAAAACTATTCCTGCGACAATCGGCCTTTCTATGAAGAATTGTCGATGCCGGAAGCTCAAGGATAACATCCCCGTTCAATCGGGCAAGAACAGTTTCAACCAAATCTAAGGAAACGAGATCACGAATGGCCGATACTTCAATCAAGATCCGGTGCAGGACCTGCCTGCAGTTGAGCCGAGTACCCCTGGACAAACTCGGGAAAAAACCGCTCTGTTGGAATTGCAAGACGAATTTGGAAGTTCCCTCTCAACCCGAATGGACCAGAGCCGATAGCTTCGACCGGACGGTTTCATATTGGGCTGAAACGCTTCTCGTCGTGTTCACAGCCCGTCTCTGCGTTTATTGCAAGATATTCGAGCCTGTGTTGAATGATCTTGCCCAGAAACGGGTAGGGAAGCTTAAAGTACTGAAAGTCGATATCGACTCGGATGTGATTCTCTCACAACGCTTTAAGATTGAAAAAACGCCGACATTCATTGTCTATCGAAGCGGTGCACAAATCCTCCGTGTCGATGGTCCTCCAAAGGACAAGACCGACCTTGTTATGTGGGTCGACAATCTCATCAATTCGCTAAATATATGATCTTCTGTAACAGGCATGCTGGTGCGTTGGTAATGCATAAAATTAGCAACTGGATCTGGCTGATATGTCTCATTGTTCGTACGTTCAAGCATGCGACTGAGTGGGGAGGAAGAGGCTGAAAGTCGTACCGATGCCTATCTTGCTGTCGACCCGAATAAATCCGTCGTGTTCTTCTACAACCTTCTTGGTAATCGAGAGACCCAAACCCGTACCTTTTAAGAGCAATTTCGTTGTAAAAAAGGGTTCGAATATTCTGTTGATATTTTCCGCCTCGATACCCTGACCGGTATCCTGCACGTTTATTGCCACATACGAAATTTCGCGTATCTGCTCTTCGTTAATGCCTACCGTCAGGGTCCCGCCCAGGGGCATTGCATCAATGGCATTGGAGAGAATATTCTCTACGGCCTGAAGGATTTGTTCCTTGTTTCCAAAGACGGCGGGGACATCTGCGAAATGACTTCTGATGACAATGGATTTTCCCCTGCAGATGTCTTCATACATCATCAACGCCCTCTCGATTATTTCATGTACATTGCATTCCTCCCTGCGGTTGGCGTCTCGCCTCGAAAAGAGGAGCACGTTCTGCAGTACATTTTCAAGTCTGACAGCCTCCGTGAAGATCAATCCTGCATATTTTTTTTCCTTGGTCCCTTCTGGCAGTTTATCAACCAACCTGTTCGCGAACCCGCCGATGGCCATCAACGGATTTTTGATCGTGTGTGAAACGTTGGCCGTAATCCTCCCGAGGGCCGCGAGTTTCTCCGATTCGTGGAGCTGTTCCCGAAGACGGTTTTTTTCCATTTCCGAGTCATGCCGCTCGATGAGTCCGGCAAGTGAATTTGCGATTGCTGCAAGAAACTCCTCTTCTTCCGATATGCGCCGGTGCTCCCCCGTCACTGCCACATTGACCATCCCCAGAGTCCTCTTGCCAATAACGATAGGAACGCAATACTGCCCTGCGAAGTTTGAAACCGCATACTGAATATCGTGAGGCACCTCAAGGCAATCGGCTGTAATGATCTGACAGGATGCCGCTTGTACAGCGGTAAGGCCTTTCTCGAGTGAAACAGTTTTGCAGGAATCTACCTGTGCCACGGAAAATCCGTGCATTGCCTTCAACTCGAGTGTTTTTGGGTCCTTATCCTTAGCAACAAGGTAGATGCTCCCCCTCGCATGCATAGCAAAACCCGGGATCGTGAGTATCAGATCAAGAACGTGACTGAGCTGCTCCTCGAGCGATATGGGCTCCAGTGATATCTTCAGGACCGAGCTGATGGTCTTCTGGATCTGGTAATTCAACGCGATCTTGTGCTCGGCATTTTTCTGCTCCGTGATGTCCCTTACGACCGCCAGGGGAAATACTTCTCCATCCCTTGTTAAATAACTCAGGCTGATATCGATGGGGAACTCTGTGCCGTCCTTTCTCAGTCCAAACAGTTCAAGTCCACTACCCATGGAACGAACGCGAGGATTGGCAACATAGTCCGCCACATGCTTGCGATGACGGGCGTGAAAGCGCTCGGGCATGAGGATCTCGATATTTTTCTCAAGCAATTCCTCTTTCCGGTAACCGAACATCTTCTCCAATTGAGCATTGATATGGACTATCGTCCGTTCCTTGCTGATAAGAACCACCCCATTAGGAAGCGATTGAAGAAGCTGATCATACTGTTGGATGGTCAGTTGACGATCATGACTGCCTGTTTCCAAATTTTCTTGTTTTTCCACGGATTCTTCCGTGTCCATGCTGCGACAATCAATTGTCGTACATCTTTCCATCATCATTTTGTGCCTCGTGATTCAAACAATTAGGTATAATGATATGTTTTACCGCCTATATTGTCACGTTTAATCACTTTCTTCTTTTTTTTCTTCGTTATACGCACTTCTTTGCGCCAGAAAAAAAGCGGAGTCGGGACTCTCTCCCCACTCCGCTTGTAATTCGAATAGCTGACAACATGATGGTGATTGACCATCCCCTTATTTACTTATTTACTCGACCTGACCGCGTAATTCACCACCTGGGTACTTATCGGTGTGGACGTTGACATAAGTCCCGCCGCTCTTGAGCAGTTCGACGAGGTCCCCAATCGTCTTCCCTGCCAGAGGGCCTACCAGATTCATATCCTTGATAGTGCCTTTGGCAAGAACTCCGCTAAACATGCCTTCTTTTTTTGGTCCCCCAAATAGACCGACTAACACTGCCCCTTCTTCACCCATCTTTCCAGCATGTATATGCGCTGCTCTGATATTTTCGATGCCTTTTACCTTCAGGATGTAGGTGATCTCCTTCCCATCTTTGCTTAATTTAAATATAGCCTCACCTGTTCCTTTTGTCACTGTAGCGGGAACTTCCTGCTTGCCTGTAAGTTTTGCCTTGAACACGCCATGAGTAGCCGCCAAACTAAGAGAGGCTGTTAAAAAAATCGTAAACGCAATGAGAGAAATCGCTTTTACCGTCTTCATTTTTATTCCTCCTTCGTGGTTGAAATATCTAACTATAATAATAAATATATCACATACGTTCTTGCGTTGTTGGATGATTTTAAAAATAGCTATTTAATGGGCAACAGATTTAGCTAAAAGCCAATTTATTTGTTATACTAAAGTTCCATGCTTACGATAGATTTTTTTTGCGTACTGGCACAATCTGAAATCCAACATGGCGACTCTAGAAATGTTATTCAGACACTCTTACTTATGTCAAAAAATTTGAGGGATCTTCATGATCATAACCAAAAGTATATTCTCATTAACAAGCATCATAAAATTTTCTTGCCCAACCCCTTGCTATTATGACCGACTTGTTGTACTCTCTTGACTGGGAAATATCCACCCCTACTCAAAAAATTTGACTATTGACAATTATATACTATATTTATTATTAGCCGATTTTACGGTATATCATATCTCTAGTTAAGGAGGAACAAAGTATGGTTAAGAAGATGATTTTCGTTTTGCTTGTCTTGTGCTTGGCGCTTCCTGGCCCTTCCCAGGCAGCAAACATCAAACTCGGGTTTATCAATTCGATCACTGGTCCTGAAGCCCCGATTGGCGAGAACCTGTCGGACGGGGTGACCCTTGCCATAGAGGACCTGGGTAAAATGGGGATTGATGTTGATCTCGTTAAAGAGGATGACAGCGGCAAGCCCGACAAGTCGCTTGCGGCTTTCGAGAAACTTGCGACCCGGGACAACGTAACGGGCATTGTGGGTCCCTACACCTCGGCCACGGCGAACGCCGACGCCAAGATGGCGGAGCGCTACAAGATCCCGCTCATTATACCCGCGGCTTCGAAGGAGGAGATCACACGGCAGGGCTATAAGTGGACCTACCGAGTCTCGGCCACTACAAGCGACTATGCAGGTGTTTTGTTTGATCTCGCTACGACCCTCGGCAAGCCCAAGACCGTCGCCATTCTGAACGAAAACACTGATTTCGGTGTCTCAGGAGCTCAGAGCGCCAAAACTATCGCAGAACAAAAGGGCATCAAGGTGGTCTTTGAGGAGTCCTACTCGAAGGGATCGCCTGACTACCGCTCCACGCTCGCGAAGGTGAAGGCCCTGCATCCGGATCTCGTGTTCATGGTCTCTTATGTGGCCGACGCTATCCTGCTGATGCGCCAGTCGCGCGAGATAGGGCTTACGCCTATGGCTTTCCTCGGAGCCGGCGCGGGGTTCTCGGTAGAGCAGTTCGCCCAAGAGAAGCAGATCAGTCAGGGTGTCTTCTCATCCACGCAGTGGACTGAGAATGCGCCGTGGCCAGGATCCAAGGCATGGTTTAAACGATATATAAAGCAATTCGGCAAGCCGCCTACGTACCACGCGGCGTGCGCCTACGAATCGATGATGATTATGGGCCAAGCTGCAGCGGCTTCAGGTGGCGACCGAGAGAAGACGCGCGAGACGCTCCATACTGGAAAATGGAACGGAATCCTCGGCGAGGTTCGTTTCCAGGATTACGACGGATACCAGAATCAGCGCAAAGCTGTGATGCTGGTCGATCAAGTGCAGGACGGGAAGGACGAGACCGTGTGGCCTCTGAAAGATGCGGCGAAGAAACCCATCTGGCCTTTCCCGGGCTGGACGAAATAAGTCATAAAGCTCGTCACTACTGGGAGCGGGCATCCGGCCCGCTCCTCTTTTTGTCAGTTCATCACCGGAGACTCCTTAACCGCAGGAACAAGGGCGAAAGCGAAGACCATGAAGCACTCGAATGGTTGCCTGAATTCATCGTTCTCGCTGACATAATTCGTGATCTTCAGAGTTGAGCAATTTTTTCGGCTTTATACAGTGTAGGATATTCATGAATGTTTTCTTCCAATCACTGATCAGCGGCATCCTGATCGGCGGCGTGTATGCGCTGATAGGCATTGGCCTGACCATCATTTTCGGTGTCATGAGGGTTATCAACTTCGCTCATGGCGACCTCTTGATGCTCGGCATGTATGCCACCTATTTTCTTTTCAGCCTCCTGCACATCGACCCCTTTGTTTCTATCGTCGTAGTCATCCCGCTCATGTTCCTCTTTGGTGCTTTTCTCCAAAAAGTGTTCATCAACCGTGCGCTCAATGCCTTGCCCCAAAACCAGATACTGCTGACCATCGGACTGGGGCTTGTGATGAGCAACTCGGTCATGCTTGCCTTCACTTCGGATTACCGGATATTAACCACAACCTATTCGTCAAGCAGCGATACCGTCATGGGGATCTCGATATCCGAACCGCTGATGTACTCTTTTATCATTACCGCGGCGATCACAGCCATACTCTACTGGTTCCTATACCGGACCGACATTGGCCAGGCGATCAGGGCCACGGCCCAGGACCGGGAGGCGGCACAGTTGATGGGTATCAACGTTAAACGCATGGGGACCATTGCCTTCGGAATCGGGACAGCGTTGGCCGGGACCGCGGGCGCGCTCATATCGCCTACCTACTATATTTTCCCCCAGGTCGGCAGCGTCTTCACGCTGAAAGCTTTTGTGATAACCGTACTCGGAGGCATGGGCAGCATCGTCGGAGCCATGCTCGGCGGCGTGCTCATCGGGGTGGCCGAGTCCGTCGGCGGCGTTTACCTCGGCTCGGGCTGGAAGGACGTCATTGTGTTCGTATTGTTCCTGCTGGTGCTTCTGTTCAAGCCTTCGGGTCTTTTGGGCACATCTAAGGACTGAAAGGAAAATAAAAAACTTAGCCACAGCGAGAACAAAGCATACCGAAAAAAGCTTAGGTAGTTTCATAGCAATAGAGTATCTTTCTTTATATTTCTTCTCTATATCCGCTGTAGCAAATAATACTTTGATTCAAGATTGATCGAATTAAAAAATATGAAATCATTCGCAAACAACATACGCGGTATCAGTACTCTGTGGGTCGTGTTTACGATTGCCGCGGTCGTACTGCTCTTTCTGGTGCCGAAAATCGTGACGAGCACGTATGCTCTCCACATCATGATCATTATCTTCATCAGCGTCGTCTCGGGATCGGCCTGGAATATTCTGGGAGGATACACAGGTCAGTACTCAGTAGGCCATGCAGCCTATTTCGGCCTGGGCGCCTACACGACGATGATTCTGCTGCAATACCGACACATCGCGCCCTGGTACGGTATTTGGGTCGGCGTCGTGGTTGCTGTGGCTGTAGGTCTGGTCATCGGATCTATTTGTTTCCGTCTGCGTGGTCCCTACTTCGTCCTCGCTTCCATCGCCGTGGCCGAGATATTCCGAGTAACAGCCCTGAACCTCACGGGCCTGACGAACGGCGCCGAAGGTATCCTGATCACCGAAATCCCCCCACTCAAAATCGGCAACACGATCATTACTGATTTCCTTTCCAAAGTGCCCTTTTACTACACCGGTCTTGTGATGGTTCTAGCTGTCATTGCTGTGACCTGGCTAGTGCAGAATTCGAAACTAGGGTACTACTTGCAGGCCATTCGTGAAGATCAGGACGCAGCTCATTCGCTGGGCATCAACCTGACCATGTACAAGAATGCGGCCCTGGCCATTTCGGCGATTTTCACCTCCCTTGCTGGCAGCCTTTTCGGGCTTTATATCGGTTTTATTGACCCTGGCACGGTGCTGGCCCTCGACCTATCTGTCCAAATCGTTGTGACCTGCATCATCGGTGGTATTGGGACTATCCTCGGCCCTGTCATCGGCGCGCTGGTGCTGGTGCCGTTTTCGGAAGCCCTACGCAGCAACGTGATAGCCCAGGCCCTGATTGACTCCGGATTGGTCAAAGAGGAATCGGCACTGGGTTCCTTCCTGAAGGAGCAATTGTCCCATGCCCATGTGCTGATCTACGGCATCCTGCTTGTCGTCGTCATCATGTTCATGCCAGACGGCATGCTAGGCTTCATAAAGAAGCTTTGGTCGAAAAAACGAAAGGGGGTGGCTTGATGGCGATTCTCGAGATCAAGCGCGTCAGCAAGTTTTTCGGCGGCTTGGCGGCTAACTCCGATGTTTCTTTCGAAGTTAACCAAGGGATGATAATGGGCCTGATTGGTCCTAACGGCGCAGGCAAGACAACCCTATTTAATTGCATCACGGGCTATTATCCCCCTTCCCGCGGGGAGATCATCTTCGATGGACGGCGTATGAACGGTCTGCATCCCGACGCCGTATGCAAGCTAGGCATGGCCCGCACATGGCAAAAAGTTCGACCGCTCGCTAAGATGAGTGTGGTGGACAATGTCATGGTCGGTGCCCTATGCCGCACAAACTCGCTCAAATTGGCGAGAGTAATAGCAATGGAACAGGTTAAGGTCGTTCATATGGAGCACCGGCTGGACGTCCGCGCCGGCAGCCTCCCCATCGGAGAGCGCAAAAAACTTGAAGTGGCTCGCGTTCTGGCGACCCGGCCCAAGTTACTGCTTTTGGACGAGGTAATGGGCGGATTGAACCCCTCGGAAAGCGAGGAGATTGTCGAGCTGATCATCGACATCAAGAAACTCGGCATCACTGAGATAGTCATCGAGCACAACATGAAAACAATCATGCGTATATCCGACAAAATTATTGTGCTGAACTCCGGCGAGAAACTGGCCGAGGGCACACCCCAAGAGATCGTCTCCAACAGTATGGTCGTCCAGGCCTATCTCGGAGAGGGCAATGCTTAAAATTGAAAAACTAAACTTCAGCTACGGCGATCTCAAAGTGCTCTGGGATGTGGACCTCGAGGTTCGGGAAGGTGAAATCGTTACGGTCGTTGGCGCGAACGGGGCGGGCAAGTCGACACTCCTGAACAATATTTCTCGGCTCGTAAAGCCCGAACGCGGCACGATCTCGTACAATGACATTGATCTGACGAAATGCGAGGCACATGAGGTCGTGGCACTCGGCGTAGTACAGGTCCCTGAAGGCAGGAAGATATTCCCTCAGATGACAGTCTTAGAGAACCTGAGAATGGGCTCTTTCAACGTTAATGCTAGGAGAAAGCGCCATGAGAACAGGGAACGGGTATTTGCGATGTTCCCCCGCTTGAGGGAACGAGTGTATCAGCTCGGCGGCACGTTGTCCGGCGGCGAGCAACAGATGCTCGCCATCGCACGCGGTCTCATGGCCGTCCCCAAACTGCTCCTCCTCGATGAGCCTTCACTGGGGCTGTCACCGCTGCTTGTAAAAAACATCTTCGAGATCATAACCGAAATCAGCCGCCAGGGAGTGACGATTCTTCTTGTGGAACAGAATGTCAACCAATCGCTCCGCATCGCCCACCGCGCCTATGTCCTCGAAACCGGGAGAGTCGTGCTTACAGGAAAAGGCGATGAGCTGCTGAACAATCAACATGTAAAAAAAGCCTTCCTGGGGATGTAAGTAGCGGTCCGCATTTAGGGCTCTTCCTTTGCGCCATTCGTCTATTTTCCTGTGATCATTGCCTCACTCCCCCTTTTAAAAACTTGTAATTTTATCGCTCCTGTAGAATACTCGATTACATTACCACCAGCACTTTCGGCTTGGTGGCGAAGCAGCGAGAGAAAAAACTCTGGAGTGCTTTTGATATACTTTTTGCCATAAGTTTCTGAAATGCTTTGTACGACAGTTTACCATGTTTGCCAAACTCCTAGTCGGCGACGGCATCATATGCTCTTGATGCTATCTTCTGAGCAGCCAGACTGTTTATTTGCACGCCTCTATCCATTAGGAGTTTCTAAACTAACCAATGTAATCATGAAGGTGGTATTCGGGGTTTATTTGGCAGCCAGGTTTCTGGCAGCTTTGAACATTCTGGTGCGAAGCTTGCTTTGATTCTGCTCAATAGCCATGCGCCATTTTCGGGACCAGCGCATGGCGGCAAGACGTTTCATCGCTTCGCTAAGACAGGATTGTACAGTTTGCGGCCAACTTTAACACGGATATTAAGGTTCCGATTGTCTTTAGAGGTAGTCACGAGTTGAAACTCGTGGATAAAAGATAATGTTTTGGATTTACTTGTCATTGCTCGATCAAAAAAACCATGTTGATGAACATTTGTCCATCAATCGATAAAGTTAGCTCCCGCATGCATTCTCATGGTTAAACAACGGGCTTTCTGCGGATGATTCGTAATTACGCGAGAATGCCTGAATATGTGGGCTTTTTCTATTGACTTGACCGGCGTTAAACCGATATTATGCATTCCTTCATTCGCTAGCCTGTTTCGCATGAGAACCCTGAGGATAACGATGAACCAATATACCATCTACACACTGACAGGGCATCTATGAGCACCACGGGACCTTTCGCCTCCTATCGCCGCTACTGGCTGCCCGAACTGATTGTGCTTGTAGCACTGGCTTTTCTTGCGATCTTTCTTTTTGCATTCTCCCAGCTGGATATTACCGCGACACGGTCATTCTTTCATCCTGAGAGCGCTGATGTTTGGCCCATCGCTAACGAGCCGTTGTGGTCCCTGCTTTACCGGGCCACACCATGGATAACCGGGTCTTTTGCTGTTGCCGGGGTAGTTATGATAGTCACTGGACTAGTTCGTGAGGGCTCGAAACGGTTACGATTGTACGGGCTATTCATCCTGTTTTGCGTGATCCTCGGCCCAGGCCTCATCATCAATGTGGTTTTCAAGGACCATTGGGGCAGGCCTCGACCGCGCCAGATCATCGAGTTCAACGGCAAGTTCGATTATGTGCGTCCGCTCGTGCCGTCACGCAACGGCGGCAAGTCCTTCCCATGCGGCGACTCTTCGGTGGGTTTTCTCATGTCGGCGGGCTGGTGGCTTTGGCGAAGAAGCCATCCCAAACGCGCAGTAGCGTCACTAGCAACCGGTTTGACGTTCGGCACGCTTCTCGGCATTGGCCGGATGGTCGCAGGTGCGCATTTTTTGTCCGATGTAGTGTGGTCGGGCTTGATAGTCTACGGTGTGGCTCACGCACTCTACTATTATATTCTCAGGGTCCCTGCCCGGGAGGATTCCCGTGAAGTAATGTACCCAATGATTGAAAGTAATCCACGGCTGAAGACAGCCGTGATCGCTGCTTCATGCCTGCTCGGGGTAGGGATTATCAGTGGTGGACTTTTTGCGAATCCGTCTAACAAGGATCTGTCGGCCCAAATTCAATTTGATGGCTACCCTACGGTGCCGGAAAAGGTCGAGGTAATCGTGGACACGCTTGATGTGGATATCGAGCTGATAGCAAAACCAGTCAGAGAAATCGAGTGCACTGGTAGCGTTCATAGTTTCGGACTGCCGACAAACGAAATCAACTCTACGTGGGAATTCGAGGCACAGCCAATTCCTACGCTGCGCTACCGTGTCATCGAGAAAGGCATCTTCACCGATATCGACGGCGTGGCACATCTCCGGATTCCTGTCCAGAACCTGCGCACGCTCGTCGTTCGCGTCAAGCGCGGCGATATCACTATCAAGAGCGCTGTAGCTGTTCCCGGCCGCCGCCCATCCCTTGATCTTATCACCCTTGATGGCAAGGTGCATCAACTATAGTCACGCCTGAACAACGCTCTGGTCAGAGTTACCTCTGCCCCGATATCGGAAGTACCGCATCATTACATGCCGCCTCATCAGCGCATGTAGTTTCTCTCTCCCCGTTCTTCTCGATGTTCCCTATCCCTATCCTCATGTCTGTTCTCACGTCTGTCCCAGTGCTGGTCGCGCTCCCAGGCTCTCCAGTTATTCCTTACCATGCCGTAGGGCATTCGTTCGTATCCCGGAGAAACATGGCGGTATGTATGCGGCAGGCGGATAAGGACGCCAGGAACACGCTCTCTTGCAACAGCGCCCCACGGCCCGTTATACTCCGTAGAAATAAACCAGTGCCCGCGATAAGGCCGGTACCAGTAGCCGCGGTAAAAGAAAATATCGACTCCAACATCAGGCGGATAATACACATAGGTACCCGGTATTACGACCATAGCAGGCGGTACAGGGATCATCAGACCCGGCAACCCCACGCCGATGTTAACATTCACCTGGGCGTAGCTCTGCGGGGAAAAAATAAGGCTGCCAGTCAACAGTAAAGCACTGATAGCTAGTGAAGTAAACAATTTGTTATTCATATAACCGCACCTCTTGGAATACTTATCATGCTTAAACGCTCCTTATCATTTGACACAAACGCGGACAAATCGTTTAAATATGCGATCTGTTTTTTCTCAATGAATGTTTTTTGTCATTTTCCCCTATCTGGCATACCACTTCCATTCAAGGTACTTTTCACTACTATTATTCTTCTGATGGAAGCACCGGCACCTTAAGCGCCTCTTCGGGGATCCTTCCGGTCAATGATGAGAGAAATGCTGCAATGTTCGCAACCTGCTCTTTTGTCAGATCTTTCGCAAGCTGGATTTTTGCCATAATCAAGACTGCGTCTGCAAGCTTGTCCACTGAGCCGTCGTGAAAATAAGGCGGCGTTTGTGCCACGTTCCTGAGCACAGGAATTTTGAACACATATTGATCAGAGGGGTTCTTGGTGACTTCAAACCTGCCGACGTCGATTACCTGGCTCCCGGTATATTTCCAGTAGGGTTCGAACACACCGAACTTTTGATACATCTGGCCGCCCACGTAGGGACTAAAATGGCATGTCATACAGCCGGTATCCATAAAGGTTGCCAAGCCACGCTTCTGCTGCTCCGTGAGCGCAACGGCATTGCCCTGCATAAAATCGTCGAAAGGTGAGGGCGTCACGAGCGTCCGCTCAAATGCTCCGACTGCCTTCGCGAAATTATCAACGGTCACCGGCTCTTTCTCGTTCGGGAAGGCCTCCTTGAACATGGACGCATACCCCTTCATCCCCCTGAGAATTTTCTCAACAGCTTCGTAGCTGGGCATGCCAAAAGAAGGCGGGCCGATCAGCGCCTGTTTGGCCTGGTCCTCGACGCTCGTACGGTTGCCGATCCAGTGTTCGGATATCTGAGAGGCTGCATTAAGGATAGTCGGATCATTTCTCGGATTGACTTTGCAGTTATTCCCCAGTGACTTCCGGAGGCCGTCAACTGCGTAGAGGCCGATTGGATGGCATTTGGCGCAGCTTATCGTCCTGTCAACGGATATGCGGGATTCCCAGAACAGCGCGTTTCCCAGCTTCACTTTCTCCGGAGTAATAGGATTATCGGGAGACGGCATCGAGGAGGGCAGAGGTCCGAATATTGTCCTTGCCCTGTTGATCAGTTCAGTGTCCGCATCTGTTGCTTGAGCCGCGGTTATGGCACTCAAAATGAGAGCTGCGCCCATGATCAGCGCGAAACCCATTCTCCGGACAGCCCTGCCCATAGTGTTACTCTTGATGTTCATCGTAGACCTCCTTATATGACCTTCATATTCTATGTAACTAATCCGAATAACGTTGTCTGGGAAAAGTGTGAACGTATCATATTAAATATAGCCGAAAAAAAAAGTGTTACAAGATATTTGAGAATAATTATAATTCTTTTGTATTAGGAGAATGAAAAAATTCTTCTTCGTAATTTGAGGCTTACAATTAGTCAATTATCTTTGACGTGGACATGCCGAGCGAAGAGATATGTTACAACGTCAAAGAGCAGCGCCGAGGCAACGTCACAGCAAAATTATTGATTAATCTTTCTGCCTGCAATTTTAAAGCACCGTCCTTGTAGGACGGACTTGAGAGTAGTCAGAGCCTGCTCAGGGTTCCCCTGCTGGGCACAGTACCAAGAACAAAAGGGTTCAACCTTCTGTTTGGGCCAAAGACTCGTCGGCGAATGACACAAAACCTACCTGTACAGTACTGATTATCTTTCGCATCTTCATTGTGTTCTCCACTTTGTTATGCGCCCTTTCGTAATAAAGGGTGACAAATGCAGTACAGGACCATGTGCATTGTCGATATGGGACTGTCCAATACGAGAAGAGGGCCATGTATTTTTACAGGTTGTTAATATTTTTGGAAAAATGTCGCGTGGTTAGAAGTGAATAACGGAGGGTCGTTTTTGAGGATGGCTGCAATTATCGGGTGACGCTTAAATTCCGTGTCCAGGAATTGCCGAACTATTTTTCGGTCCCATCCCAGAGGATGTTTGAAGCCTGTATAGAGCGAGAGGTCTCCATCATAGAACTGTTCGGTCTCGTATGTTTCTGCGTCTTTGCTGCACAAGGGCATGTTGAAGATTGCGATGTTCAGATAGCTAATCGCATCCGCATGCTGGACAACGAACTCGAGCGTCCTGCGTGCTTTGGCTATCGTCTCTGCCGGTGTGCCGAAGAGAAGGTATATATACGTTGCGATCCCTGCCTTCTTCAGATTTTTCAAGACCTCCGATGCCTCCCCAAGGTCGATACCTTTCTGCAATCCATCGAGAACTCCCTGGTCTCCTGATTCCAAACCAAGCTTAAGCATTGCACAGCCCGATCTTTTAAGCGCCATGCAATAATCTTTATCTAAGAGGTCTCTGCTGATCCGTGCGAATCCGTACCACGGGACGCCAAGAGGATGGTGCAATAGTTCATGCATGAGCGCAGGACTGATTGCGTTGTCGAGCAGATGGACCAGGAGTGGTCGCGTATTCGCAACCAGAGATTGAAGTTCGGTCATGGCTTGTGCTGCCGGGACGGGAAGGTAAGGATTATCTTCAGCTGTCTCCGGGCAGAAGGAACACTTCCTCCAGTAGCAACCGCTTGAGCCGCTGTACGGGAGAATAAATCCTGGTGATAGGTATGCTTGAAGAGGCAAACCTAAATAGTCCGGGGTGGCGTGATGTGGCTTCGGTTCCTTGACGTCGAACAGACTGAGCAAGGGAACCTCACCAGGTCCGCAGATAAGATGATCCACAAGATCACCAAACGGGTTTTTGAAACCCGGCCTCTTCATCCATGAACTGACTAGTCCTCCGCCCAACACAATTTTCACATGCGTAAATTGTTGTTTAATATAACCGATCATAGCAAAGGCAGTGAGTGCCTGGCTCAAATAGTTGAGCGAAAAACCTACATTAAATCCCGCTTCGTGTTCCTTATCAACTGTATCTTTTTGCCCTTCCTTGCATCCGGAATCTGCCCTGCGCAAAATCGAAGAGCGTCTCTGCGAAAAGCAGGACGCTTCGATGATTTTAGTCAACCGCTTGCTGAAGTACGGGAAGTAAGGATTTCTTTCTGGATGTGTGGCTGCTGAAATTAAATCTGCGCTTCGGACTGGAGACAGATCATTATCATGATAGTCCGCCAGCCCAAGGACAGCCCTCGTATCCTTGACCGAAACTTCAATCGCGCGTTGCAACTCCTGAACGGCACTACTATATCGGCTGCGTGATCTATAGGTGTTGGCACCGCGAAGCGCTGTAAGATTATTTGAGATATTTTTTAATGACCTGCGCGTCCATGTATCCTGCGCCGACTTCGGTTGTTGCAGCAGGAAAAGAAGTCCTTCAATATTCGCATCCAGGATTGTATATGAAATATCATGTGCTTTTAGCGCACCTGCGAGTTTCGCTATGCCGGCAGGGGGCTCGCAGGGCTTTGCAACAGGGGGGAAGATCAAAAACATGTCATCATTATGCCCGAGGGCAGACGGGATAGCAAGGGCATTCATTGTCCCTGTGAATACATAAACAATTGATTAAATATCCTATAATAATATGAGGCAAAGCTCGGCCAACTCAGCATTAAGAGCACGGTATAGGTGGAAAAGACCCACTGCCTTTTACCGGTTTTTATAGTCCCGTTTGCGTTGTCGTTGCCCGGATTAGTGGCCCTAAGGCTTCTGTCCATTTTACGCTGCATGAACCTTATACGTTTGTGCGGTATCTCAACTTCCGGATAGAATTCAAGGAGCAGGGCATCGATATCGCAGACAATGGCAGCTGCACGGACCGGTATCGAGGCCAATGGTTTCAGCGCCAACCTGATTCTCTGGCTTGATCTTGGCGGACCTTTCAGCACGAGTTGGACAAACCAGCCGGGATTGCCTCGGATGGTTTTTTGACCAGACTTACGTACTTGACGTCATGGCTAAGCGCATGGGCCTGGGCACCTGCTTGTCTTTGCGGTCGAAGATGCAGCGGAGAATAAGCGCGGTCCATCCAACATGATCATCGCACCATCTGAAACCGAACTTATTGTTTTTTCGTTCATGGGAAGACATCCAGCCACGGCGCTTGAACCGTAGTTTACCATGTTTGCTAAGCTCGTAGTTGGTGACGGCATCTTGGCACCATGATTTCTCCAACGCGTTTTGCGACCCGGGAAACAGTCAGGCAATGCCTGATCCAGGCTTTCTATTCAGCAGGCGTTTCTAAGCTAACTATGTACTCATGAAGGTGGTATTCAGGGTGTATTTGACCAGGTTTTTGGCAGCTTTGAACCTCCCGGGGCTAAGCTTGCTTTTATTCTTCTGAATAGCCTAGCGCCGTTTTAAGGTCAAATATACCATATAGATGAACATTTATATAGCAATTGTCGAGGCGTTAAGTTCCCGCATTCATCCCCATGGTTAAAACCAGGGGCTTTCTGCGGATGATTTGGTAAAGAAAATTACTCAGAGGCTTACAGAAGGGACGGAGGAACAAGCTTGATAATTTTCATGAGGTGATTAGCTTCTTGCCGTAAAACTGTCCGCATGTACTAGATTACCTAGCGTTGGAGGCTGCGCGCTTAATAGCGTTTTTGTTGCGGGCCGACAAGATCCCAGACAAGGCAGGAGCTGACTTGCAATCCGTCTTTTTTTTTGCGCATACTGTGGAGCCAGCTGCCCGCAAACTGGCCGCCGAAATATGCAACGATCATGAACGGGAAGGTTATGAGTTGAAAGCCCATGCCTGAAAGCAGCCGAAGGGCAATGATAAAGGGAACAGGCGCATGAACCGAAAGAAACCAGGGAAACGAGAGTTTCCGCACGTTGGCCCTCCAGTAGCCAAAAGGAATGTTCAAAAGAAAAACAAGGGATGCAACCGTCAACAGGCTCATAGGTGGCTCCAGAAACTTATCGAATTAATAATTATTGCATATGATACCTCAATATAAAATAAATTTGAAGAGAAAAATTCGTTCATATTGTAAGCGAAAATATGCACTACTCGGATTTTATATTTTTAACGCGAGGATGAAAAAAAGTATTAGCCCTTGCTGACCGCTTCACTACTTAGTACGGAGCCCATTTTTTTCAGTTCCTGAATGATCTTAGCGCAAACTTCTTCGTGTGTCAGCCTGGCACAATCAACGGTGATGTCCGCATATTTCTGGTACAGGGCGCAACGCTCGTCAAAAAGGTCGTCAACGGTCTGGCTTGGCTGTTTTGCAAGGCCTCGTATAGAAAAATCGCAGACCCTCGTTTTCAATGTGGCCAAGTCAACGTTCAGGAAAACAATGGTGCCATCCGCCTTAAGGTGTTCCATGGCAGAGCGACTGTAGACGGCACTGCCGCCCGTGGCAATTACGTGACTTTTAATGACGAGACGGAGTAGTGCCTTTTCCTCGATCGCTCGTAAGACAAGGTATCCGCTGTTGTCGACTATGTCCTGCAAGGATCGTCCGTATTGCGTCTGGATCAGGACGTCGGTATCAACAAAATTTTTCCCGAGCAGTTTTGCCAATACGATGCCGACGGTACTTTTACCCGAACCGGGCATGCCGATAAGGACAATATTGGTCGGATGGAGAGTCATAATGTGGAAAAAAAAGCTGGAGCGGTGTTACTCGTGCTCCAGCACATCTAATCACTTTCGTTTAAGTCCTGAGCGCTTAAACTGCCTTATCTCGCAGATGGAGCTTCTTCCTGCCAGTGGATGCTAATTGGCTGAAGCCATCAGCCGTTCCTTGTCCTTAAACAGCACATCGCACTTATTCATGTAAAGTTTCCGCACAATGCCCTTACCGAAGGTGTGATGCTCGACAACATCTCCGATACGATATTTCATAGACATGCTGTAAACATGTTCTTTTCCTCTGGCCCCGGCCAACCCGGCTTCCCATTCTGCCGCAGCAGCATCAATTTTTTGACTTTCTTTTTTCACTCTTGTGATGCGGACCTTCGGGGGATCGGCAGGATTCCTGAATTTGTGCGTGCTGCCGCAGGTTTTACACTGCACTTTGACGATCGATTCTCCGTTCATGGCAACAATGACGTGATCGAGGCTTAGCTTGCATTTTGTACAATGGGACGCAACGTTTTCACCTGCAGAATACTTTTCCACTATGAGTTCTCCTTAGCTTCAGATCGTTTTTTTTACTCCTGATGCGATTATCGCTGCAACGTTCATCGAAAAGCAATTATTGGGGTCGCCTAGGTTCTTAACTTTGTTATTGTACACCTTTAGACCACTAAAAGCTCTAATTCTTTTTCTTTGTTGCATTGTGCTTTTATATGTTAATCGGAGCCTCCTGTTTCATTGTGAAGCACACAATACTGTGCTATAATGCGTCATTATGGCTACTCTCAATTTCTCGGGACTGGATCCTGCTATAGCAAAAAAAATTACACCCATGATAGATGACCTTTTCAAGGCCCATGAGTCAAACCTTCATTCCATCCATATAGTAGGTAGCGCGGTCATCCAGGATTATGATGAGAAACTGTCGGACATCAATTCCCTTGTTCTCCTGCACAACATGGACCTTCGATTCATCACATATCTTGCGCCGCTTGGCAAAAAGTACGGCAAAAAGCGCATTGCCGCCCCGCTTGTGATGACTCCTGAGTATATTACCCGTTCATTGGGGGCGTTTCCGCTTGAGTTCCTCGATTTCAAGCTCATCCACAAGACGATATACGGACCTGACGTCCTGAACGACTTGCTGATTGCCGGGCCCGAACTCCGGCTCCAATGCGAGCGGGAGATAAAAACCAAGCTAATCCGCGTGCGGCAGGAATATATTTCGTCATTGGGGAAAAAAAAACAGCTCGCCGCATCCCTCGTACGATCCATAACCGGTTCGATGGCGCTCTTCCGTGCGATCATCACGCTCCTCGGCAAAGAACCACCTATCCAGAGAATGGACGTAATCCATACATTTATCCATACAGCAGGGCTTCAGACTGACATCTTCGAACACCTGCTCAAACTCAAGGCCAATCTTATCAAACCCTCGGCGCAGGAACTGGGTGTTTTCTTCGAGAAATATTACCGAGCTCTCGAGTCCATAGAAAAGATCATCGATGACCTCCATGTTTAATAAATTCATTGTCACGTCTTTCCTCATCATATCCTTTTTCGTTTCAAACGCACTTGCCTCCACGCCGAAGCCGCCATCGGTCCCGCACGACTACGTCGTCGATCTGGCCGGAGTAATCCCTGAAGAAATACAAGCCCGGCTGAATGCCTACCTCAAAGAACTCGAGCAGAAGACAACGGCGCAGGTTCTTGTGCTCACGGTCCAGAGCCTGGACGGCCAAAGCATCGATGAGTTCTCATTCAATACCAAAGAAATGTGGAAGCTCGGCCAAAAGGGCAAAGACAATGGAGTGTTGATAGTCGTAGCAGTAAAGGACCGGGAGTATCGTTTCGAGATCGGCTACGGCCTTGAAAGCGTTCTTCCCGACAGCATGGTAGGCACGATCGGCCGCGAATATCTAGTCCCTTATTTCAAAAAGGGCGATTACGGTTCGGCGATCTATACTGCCACAGTCGTTGTGGCAAATACGATTGCGTCTCACGAGGGCGTTCAAATTACGGGAATGCCAGAAGTTCAACAGACCTACAACGCTCACACCGGCAGAACGCTTGGAACATTTCAAACCATTATGGTCATCGTATTTGCCGTGATTGCTCTCATTCTTTTCATAACGCATCCTCGCCAATGTTTCCTCATCATCCTGGCCTCGCAATTGGGAGGCGGGAGAGGTGGCTGGGCAGGAGGAGGAGGTTATGGTGGAGGCAGCTTCGGCGGTGGTGGAGGCGGAAGTGGGGGCGGGGGCGGAGCATCGGGAGGATGGTAGATGCTTTATCATGAAGGTCCTCTCGAATTAGCCTTTTCTCAGCAGGAAGAAGCTTAAGGTGCAGAACCTTGCAATATTTTAAAAAAATTGAGGAGGCAGATATGAGCAACGGAGTAAAAACATTACTGATCATTTTCGCAGTCATTGCATTGACTGCGATTTTGACTATTATGTGGGGAGTGAGTCAGTATAACCAGGTCGTGGCAATGGACGAGCAGGTCAAGTCGCAGTGGGCACAGGTTGAGAATCAGCTGAAACGGCGTTACGATCTAATCCCGAACCTTGTGGAGACAGTCAAGGGTTATGCAAAACACGAAAAAGATGTTTTTACAGACATCGCGAATGCGCGGACCAAATACTTCCAGGCGAACACCGTAAAGGACAAGATCCAATCATCCCAGCAGCTAGAAGGTGTACTCTCACGGCTCCTCATGCTCCAGGAAGCCTATCCCCAACTCAAGGCGAACGAGTCATTCCTGAAGTTACAAGACAGTTTGGAAGGCACGGAGAACAGGATTGCCGTGGAGCGTAAACGCTATAACGACGATGTGAAAACCCTCGACACCTATCGCAGGACAGTGTTCGGAAAGTTCATTGCTTCCCTGGCAGGAGTAAATGAAGCGCAGTACTACGAAGTTCCGCAGACAGAGAGAGAAACGCCCAAAGTGAAGTTTTAAAAAAACCATATCCGGACGGGACGGCAGCGTTTAGCCGACCTGCACGGCCTCTGCTGCCTTTTCCACCGTAAGCCAGGTCCTGCTCGTCAGATCCTCGAACGCCGTCATCGCGGCGATCGACCCATGCGCTACGGCAACCACAATCTGCTTCGGCGCTCCCGTAATGTCTCCTGCTGCATATACGTTGGGCATGGACGTCCTCATCGTTGCAAGGTCAGTCTTGATATATCCTTGGTCGTCAAGTTCGAGCCCGAGCTGCTTTGCGAGTTCAATGTTCGGAACGTAGCCTATAGCAATGAACACTCCGTCAACGGCCATATCCTTGACACTCCCGTTTCGCTTGTCTTCCACTTTGACCACTTTCACAATCTTGTCGCCAGAAATCTCCTTCACCTCACTGTTCCATAGCGCGGTGATTCCGGACTGATTAAAGCTTTGCTGGAGCCTTGACTCAGCCCGGAGCGAGTCTCGACGGTGGACAAGGGTCACTTTGGCTCCGATGTTGTGGAGGTAAAGCGCATCCGTGATTGCTGTATTGCCACCGCCCACGACAATGACCTGTTTTCCGTCCTTGAAGAAGTATCCGTCGCAAGTTGCGCAGTAGCTCACTCCCCTACCGTAGAATTTCTGAGCCCCTGTTGCTTCCAGCACCCGGTTGCCAACGCCTGTGGAGATGACCAGACCCTTGGTGATGTAGATAGCGTGATTCGTCTTGATCCGAATCCTGTTGTCCGACCGGTCCTTTTCCACTTCTGTCACGAATTCGCCCACGTGAATTTCGCTGTACTGTGCCGCTTGCTGCGCAAGGAGGTCCACAAGACTCTTGCCCCCGATCCGCATAAACCCGGGATAATTCTCGACTACAGGCGTGATCATCACCTGCCCTCCGAGGTTGCTCCTTTCAATTACGATGCTATTGAGACCCGCACGCACCGCATAGATCGCCGTCGTGAGCCCGGCCGGTCCACCACCGACAATGACAAGATCCTTTTCGATTGGCTCACCGGAGATCTGGGTCGATGCGACCTGTGGCTCTTTGAGCGAGAGGAGGGATTCGACGAACCACGGTTCAGGCTGAAGACCTGCACCGGTGAAGGTCCCGTTCATAAATGTCTGTGGAACGGCCAGGGATCCGAGACTTTCAGCGAGATCCTGATTCTCATATATCTCAACACTCTCCGCTGATACCAGAGCGGGTTTCGCGAGTGCGGCCGAGAAGGCCGACAGCACCTGCTGCGGGCAGTACGGACAGGTGGGACTAACGAAGACCTGGATGTCCCGCTTTTCCCGAAGTTCGTCAGAAATTTTCTTTACCATGGGTTCGGTTAAAAGGCCCTTGCCGGTGGAAGCCATCATGATCGCGATCAGAAACGAGCGGCCTTCTTCGCCGAGGGGAGCACCGGTGTAGCGCATACGGTACTTGTCCGGTGCGATGAGGACCGATGGTGAGCGGGTGACGTTCCGTTTTACGGATTGCGCATCGCCGACGGTATGGAAGGAAACCTTCAGTTTGTCGGACAAAACCGCAAGCGTCTTGACCAGGTTAATCGTCGCGTCGTTGAACTGGTCGTTCTTTCCCTTCTGCGTAAAGACTTCAAGGACGACATCGTCCTTGAGGGATTCTAAAAAAGTTTCCTTGATGACCTTTTTTACATCATCCGGGATTATTTCTTGCAGTGCCATATGGTAGCCTCATAATCCATACTGTGATCTGAAATCATAATGGTCCTTTTCATTTATTCCCCTGTGTAACATTGACGAATTTTGTCTGTTATATCATCTGATCCTCTGCGAAATCTTCTTGAACTCCTCCGTGCCCGCCACTCTTAGCAACTGGAACAGCACAGTCTCGGTGCACGTCACGATAGCGCCGGCATCGTGCATGAAAGCCAACCCTGTCTTCCAGTTCTCCTTGGTGCGCGAGCAAATGGCGTCCTGCACCACATGCGTCACGAATCCTGCCTGTAAAAGGCTCGTCGTTGTCTGAAGCACACATACATGCGTTTCCATCCCGGTCACAATAATTTTCTTTTTCCCGAACTTGTTAATCTCGGAAAGGAACGAAGGTTCACCACAGCAGTCGAAGGTGGTTTTCTCGATAGGCTTATAGCCGGGAATGCTCGATTGCAGCTCCGGAACGGTCCTGCCGAGTCCTTTGGGGTACTGCTCAGTCACCACAAGGGGGAGGTTGATCATCCTTGCTAGCTCAATCATGTGTTGGGTGTTCTTCACGACCTTGTCCTTTTCTTTCATCACCACAGCAAGCCGTTCTTGGATATCGATAATCAGGAGCATTGTATCGTTTTTATCAAGAAAAAAATTGTCCACCCTCATTCGCTTCTTCTCTCCTTTGTATGAAATAATGCATTATCGTGCTACGGGTGTTTCGTAATCCCTAGTCCACAATTCTTTTAACCAGCAACCTGCTGGTTGTCACACGCCTCATGCGCCACCTTCATAGCCTATGGTCACCTTCCCGTCCTCGACAACGACCGGAACTTTTCGTATGCCCTTCGAAATTTTCAACATTTCGTTCAGTTTTGAACTGTCTGTCTTAACATCATAATATACAGCATTGTCACCGAAAGCCGACCTGGCCTTGTCTGTATGCGGTCACCCGGCTTTCCCAAAAATCTTCACCTGTTTTGTCATATGACGCCTCCTATTTTAAAATGATTATATATATATAATATCATTTTGCCGATGCAAAAGTAAGCGGTTTGCGATAAAATCAATGGCAATATGCAAAAAGGAACAAATCCCATTCCAGAGTTGTCTTATACAAAAGAAGTCGCCGGAATCGTGACCGCAGATGATGATTCCCAACTCGTTCTGTCTTCCCAGGAAGGAAACCTGGATGCCTTTGAACAGCTTGTTGTAAAACACCAGAAAAAAATGCTCAACGTCGCCTTCCGCCTAATTAATGATTACGATGAGGCCTGTGAGGTTGTCCAAGATACCTTTATTTCGGCATACAAAAGCATCAAGAACTTTCGTGGAGAAGCGAAATTTACAACGTGGCTTACGTCCATTACTGTTAATCTCTCGAAGAACAGAATTAAGCATATGAAGTCGCGGCTGGGTCGAGTAACTTTTTCACTGGATGAGCCACTCCTAGCCAATGGCGGGCAGTTCGCAATCGACCTGCCGTCAAAAGAGCCATCCGCGCTCGACAAACTCGAAAAACGCGACATACAAAATAAGGTTCAAAGCTGCATTCAAGCGCTTAAGCCGGAATTTCGCGAGGTACTGATTCTCCGTGATATGCAGGATTTTTCCTATGAAGATATTGGGAGTATACTGAAAGTGCGCGAAGGTACAGTCAAGTCGCGGCTTTTTCGTGCGAGAGAAATGGTCAAAGATTGCCTGAAACGCGTGATCGGAGAACTTTAATGGAGCATAAATCTATTCGGTATAAACTCTCGTACTACATCGATGGTTCTATTACTGCTTCAGAGAGAAACGCAATCGAGGAACACTTAAAGAACTGTTCCCTCTGCAGCGACGAACTCCGGAAACTGCAGAAAACTGTCGAGCACATCAAAACCATCGAAGAAGTGACTCCACCCGCTTGGATAACACAGAAGATTATGGCCAACGTGCGCGATGAGTCACTGAAACTAAAAGGGTTCTTCGCTAAGTCGTTTCTCCCGCTTTCCATCAAGCTGCCTATCCAGGCCGTTGCAGTACTATTTCTTGTCGTCACTGCATTCTATATATACCGTAATATTCCGTCAGTTATAAGACCTTCCGAGAAGCAGCTTCGGGAGTCTACGGCCAAAAAGGAAACACCTCAAGCAAGCAGTGGAAAAAATGAGATCGGCAAAGCGCATGAGCCTACATCGCGTCCATCACCTGTGCCGCAATCACCGGGTTACAAGACTCTGGACATGAAACCAGAATATGAGAGGTCTGAACCGGCAGTTCCACTTGACCGGGCAGGGACTCCCGCGCCAATAAGACGGGATGAGCGTACCTCAGTTGCAAAAAAGGAAGCTGCCGAAGAAAGACTTGCAGCTGCACCGCAACCCCGCGCTCCGGCTATGCAGCAGCAGCAGGCAGCAGGTGCAATGATGCGGGAGGAGATAAAATCAAAGTCGGAATCCCAGACACGAAAAGCGTTGAGCGCAACATCAGTTGAAAAGGTTGGCCTCACAGTAATTGTACAAGTAAAGGACATTGAAGTCGCAGGCGGGGATGTTGAGCAAGCTTTAACAAAGCTGGGTGGATCAATAACACGGAGAGAATATACTGATGCGTATAGAATCTATGTAGTTACAATTGATGCACAAAAATTCCTAGAGCTCATGCATATGCTGAAGCTCATCGGCGAAATAAAAAATGAAACCGCGGCCCTCCCATCACAATCGGGCCGGATTGCATTAACAATCGAACTTATGAATAATCTAGCATATCCTTGACGCACTCCAACCATAAAGCATGTGGGGCTTCCCGCGCTATTTTCCTAAGGGACAGCGGCTGCTTCGTCTTAACCGAAAAAATGTTCTATACCAAGCCGGCTGACGCGGCTGGCAATTGAAGGTCTTGAAAGAAATACGCTATGCCGTTGGAATCCTGGCAGCGTGCTCAAGAACCTGCTGGATATGAACGTCCACCTGCCGGAGCACCGACGGCGAAACCGCGTAGCCATCGCTCTCGTAAGTCAAAACTGGCATCCCATGCCTGATGCCGAACGGTTTCAAGATCGCCTCCGAGATGCGAAACGGGAGGCAGTTGAACGGGCCAATAATGATGATTCCGTCGTAACCTTCAGCTTCGGCTTCCAATCCCCGGCCTACTGTCGGGAGGATCTCACCGTAGATCACCGGCGACACGTAATCGGAGGCCTTCTCGAACAGAGAAGCCGCATCATTTGGACCTGCCACGAGCAGACCCGTCTTCGCAAACAACCTACGATAGTCTTCCTCGATCCATCTCTCAACCTGATAAGCAATCCAGTTCCGCATGTACTGCTTTCCGTCCCTTCGGAGTATTCTCGAACAGGCTTTGACCAGAGCCAGGCCGCCCGGCTTCATACCCCATTCGTGGGCCGTCTCGGCCACCGGGTAATAGGTGTGATAAAACAGCAGGTCGGTCATATCAACAGGTTTCAGGATAATGCCTTGTTCAGCATAGAGGTCCCGGACCCCGTCCATGAAGAACGGGCTGAACCGAGTGAAAAAGTCACCAATGACAATTACCCGCGGACAAACCTGCGGTTCCCGAGTGCGCGGCAGCGCTGCAATCCGCTCGATAAATCCGGACAGCTCGGTCTTGAACCGGTCCACTGAGTCTGCTGCGGCGACAAACCTCTGCCACTCCTGCCTAAGTTGATCCACGCTGCCTTGAGTACCGACGACTCGGAGAACGTGCTCGATCTCCACGAGGAGGTCCGCTACCAAGAGTGTGAGCGCCGTATGCTTTGCGAGGGTTATTCTATCGATTGCGCTCTGGCCGTTCTCTTCGGTCGGAACAAACAAAAAAAAGTCGAGCAATTGCTGTTCCATGATGAAACGCTTGAGGTAGTCCAAGTATGCGTCCAATACGCATGGTGCTCCGCCTTCCAGCATGTAAAATCCTGCGATCTCATTGGGTCCGCGATCTTCTTTGATCTTAAGCAGTTGTCCGATGCAGAGCGGCAGAGGAAGGCACTCTCGTCCCGACGTGTATCGGAGGCCACGTTCGAGCTGTCCCCGGTCTAGCGGAGAAATCTCACCAGTGTGCAGACCCATCCAGCGAAACGCCATGGCCATCGCATGGGAATGAACTTCTGAGAAATTGGGAAAATAAAATCTTACGAGCGGATCTTGCAATGATACGGCCTCCCCTCGTGACCGGATGACCGTATTGCCGGCGCCGACGTGGCACAGGGAGAACTGTCGGTTCTGCTCGGCCGGCGCGCCCTGATAGTTATGAACGATATCCAGAAAGGCCTCGAGGCGGGTCTGGACCCCGGCGTCGGCTGTGTGAGCGTCGATTTCGAGGATCAGATACGGCTTGGAGCCCATCTCGGACGCGACCCTAGCGTGGGTAAAGGCGTCCACAGTGCAGCTGAAATTGCTAATGCAAACCAGGAACAAATTTGGATATTTTTTGGCCATAGCCATGGAGTTCAGAACCTGGTTGGAGAAGTACCATGCAAAGGGTCCTTCTTCGATCGACGCCAGACAATCAGCGGGAATAACCGTCACGCCCATACTGGAGAGTTTCCTGCCGACTGATTGAGAAGACTCGGGGGCGTAGGCATTGTAGCTACGTCCGGCAAGCACGATCGTTGCTTTTCCTTCCAACAGCGAGCGCTCGAGGGCCTGCTGTCCCAGCTCCTGCATGGCGCGTTCGACACTCACCTGGGCGCTCTTGGCGGCCTCCCAAGCCTGCTGAATCTTTTCGAGTCCAATCCCGAACTCGCGCACAACCATCTCCTTCAGGTCCGGGCCGCATTCATAGCCACGGGTGAAATCCAGGACAGGTGAAAGAAAACGGACATCTGAAAATGCCGCAGCAAGGAAATAAGGGCTGGCCTGAGTAATTGGGCAGAGGTAGGAATCACGGCAACCGCAGTGTTGAGGCATTCTTTTCACATGGGGTAGAAAGACCAGGTCCACGCCTCGTTTGGCAAGATCAAGGATTGCTCCATGTGCTGTCTGCGCAGGGAAACAAAATCCGGAATAGGATTTCAACTCACCATGGGGGTCCAGACCAGACAGGATCACGTCAGATCCAAGGCTTGAGAAGAAGGTTGAATAGAGCGGATAGAGCGAGTGAGTTAAGAGCGCTCTCGGAATTCCGATGGTCGGTCGGCCGCGATCGATTGTCGGCCTTTCGTCGTGATTGTCGGCCGTTCCAAAGATCAATTCGGCCCGTTGTCCAACCAGGTCCGGCGCAGCAATAACGCGGGTATTTCTCTTCCAAACATTTTCGTACAAGTTGCAGCGTCCTCCGAAGGGGAAGCGCCGGCCAGCAACCTCGAAACGGTCTATGCTGCAGTGCATCCGGCATGCCTTGCAAATGAAGCGCCCAGGAGACGCCATCTCCGCCAAAGCTAGGGACAACAGATCCGTCGCGACATCAACCTCACCGTGGGAACGCGTCAGGGCCAGGAGCGCGACGCCAAGCGCTCCCATCAATTCGGGGTTAGGCGGGATCACGACGGTGCGGTCAACGCTATGCGCAAAGGCATGGCCCACGGCGCGATTTAGGGCAACACCGCCCTGAAGGAACACCTTCTTACCCACGACCCGGGGCCCCTTGACCTTGGTGAGATAGTTTTCGGCGATCGCGTATACCAGCCCCGCAATTATGTTCTCGCGCGACTGGCCTTGCTGAAAAGCAATGCGGATGTCGGAATTGATGAACGCCGCGCATGTTGCTTTTAACTGCACCGGGGACGTTGCTGCCAGCGCGGCTTCGGCGATCTCCGACACTGAGATGCCGAGGTCGCCTTGAGCACTCTCTTCCAGAAATGAACCGGTGCCAGCTGAGCAGGCGTTGTTCATCGCATAATCCACAGGCACACCATTCCGGAGGTGGATGTATTTTGAGTCCTGGCCGCCGATTTCGAAGATAGTATCCACATCAGCATCGAAATGGGTAGCCCCCGCTGCATGGGCCGAGATCTCGTTGTACACATGGGAGGTGTCCAAGTAGGCTCCAACCAGTTCTCGGGCCGAACCTGTGGTTCCGATCAGTCCGACCCGGAGGTTGCCAGCCTCTTGTACTATGGCCCTTATACACTCGCGTGTGGCGCCCACCGGATCGCTTTGCGTACGAGTATAGTGCGATGCAACTATACCCTTAGTGGACTGGTCGAGCAAGATTGCCTTAGTCGTCGTCGATCCCACATCAAGACCAAGGACAAGCAATCCCTCTGGGGAGGGCTGGCGCGGTAGAGGCGCTATGACCTGCACGTGGCCCGACTGGCAATGAAGCGGCGGAAAGCTGTCCAGGATCGGTTGGAGCGAGATTTTCGGAGAGCTGTAACAAGGGTAATCCCGGGTGAGCAAGGCGCAACCCCAGGCCTCGAAGCAAAGACTCTCTGGAACTACAACGATTTCCGTGGAGAGAAGTTTCTCCCTCAAAGAGTACAAGAGAGCGGCGTTTTGAGATACACCGCCGATGATGAGTACCCTCTTGAGCTGGCGCTGGCCCTTTTCCAACAGTGAGACCACCTTGTCAGCCATGCTGTCATGCAGTGTGTGCAGGATGTCGTTGAGGCTCGCTTCATTCCGGTTGAGCTTGTGGGTGATGTCCGATTTGCAGTGAACTGAGCACCGATTTGCCAGTGGCACGACCTTCCCCCCGAACGAGCGCTCTATCGCTTCATCGATAGTGAGCCTCATCCGGCCGATCTGCTGCACAAAGAACTCGCCGCTGCCAGCAGCGCATTTATTGTGCGAAAGTACATTCGCGATCCTTCCGTTTACCAGAAGGTAAACCAGGAAGGACTCGCCACCCAGCGATACGACGGCGTCAAAATCGCTCCCCATCTCGCCCAAAGCCCGTTCTATTGCGGCAACCTCAGAGATATGGCCGCGGCGTCCGGACACTCCGAAATAGTCGGCTCCTTTAAACTCTTTCCCGGCGAGCATTTCCTTTAGCACCTCCAAGGGGCGGCCTTGATGGGTCTTCACCCTGGGAAAAACACTGTCCCCTCGGAGCGCCACTACCTTTACCGTTATCGCTCCGATGTTTATGCCCACGCTGCACGGCTGCGACGACGTTCCCTGTGGCAATCTATTTCCTCTTTTGGGCTGGATTTTCAGCAAAGTTTCCCTCGACTTACTACGGGCAGCATGGCTCGCCGCTGTAGTAAGTCCAAGACCTCATGCATCACGACATTTTTTTTAAGTTTAAATTTAGAAAAACAATCTTTGTTACCGAAACAAACTCAGAATGTTGATATCCTGTTTGTTCACGTTATTTGGGATCGGTTTGGAGCAAATGACTAAGTTGACACAAGTATAGCACGCATTGCAGTTCTTGAGGAGAATATGGGAAGGGTTCTTATTTTGCAAGTGGACGTGTACTCTCGAGACTCCTCCTTACTTTTCGCGGTAATATATTGCCGAAATATTTTGGTTTCACCTTCTCCTCAAGGAGATCATGCTTTCAGCGAGAAGGATAGCACTTAGCGCCGACCACCCCTTGCGGAAGCTCTTCCTCAGGGTCCGAGACTTCGGGTTCTAGGAGAACCCGCGGGCGAGCACGGCGTCGCGAATTACCACGAAGAACATATCCTCTGCGAATTCATCCACACCGAAAATCTTTACAAGATAAAGGATGCTTCAGGAAAGTCGCTTGAAGACTTGGCTGGCTTGCCCTCCAAAGGCGATGTCCGCCTGAATGCGTTGAGTGTCCTAAGAGAATTCGAAGTCCATAAGTACATTGAAAACTATACGCTCTTTATGTTTGGCATGTTTTCCATGGCTCTTACACAAAGGTCGGGAAAGGAATTCATCTCGGTAGTGTCGTTATTCCGGCCTCCAAACTTATAAAACCGCCGGATAATTTTTATTGTTCACTACTTACTTTTCTCGCACCCCGACACTGAGGACAGACGCTTTTTCCCGAACCGTGACAATTCGGACAAGGACGTTGAGCAGCATTGGTACTGGGCTGCCTTCCTTGTCCGCGGCATGCAGGACAGGTTATGAAACCTTTACCGCTGCATTCTGGACAGGGAATTGTTGTTTTATCTGCCATTTGATACCTCCATTGATTCTAGATGATTATTCATGACCGTCCTATTGGACGATTTGAATCAGTTACCGCACACTTTGGACAAAACTGCGCTGATCTTATCGATACGAACCGTGGCATCGTAGAAACCTTTACTGGTGAGCTTCGAGATATGCACGAGGCTGTCTCCGACCATGGTTATGTTCAATATCGGAACTCCCTGAACAGACGGACACCTGGCTTTGGTCGTGTCGGGTAATCCTTTTTTGGCCACCCTCTTTTAATATACTTATAATAAATACTATATTAGACGGCAATGCAAGCTTAATCTTTTCTGCTTTCCTCGTAATATTTAGATCTATAAAAAAAGAATTGGAGATAACGTTTAGTGGCCGCGATTTCATACATATGTCACTGGACCTGTGACTATATTCTTCCAGAGCTGAAATCTAACTGACAGGAAAATTCTTTCCAGTCGGCAGAGTAGCGCCTGCGGTGTACCTTGACAAGAGCTAGGGTTAGAGTTACGATTATTTCTAAATGGGACGGATTATATCTTTATTATGAAGAACCGAAGATAGTAGAGTTGCCGAAGAATAAAAAATAGGCACTCTTCTTTTATAGCGGGGTACATCAAATGAGAAAAAGGGATTTAATTCATAATTTTTTTTATAGTTCTGCAAGCTTACCTCGGCGGGAAAGGATGCAGATTCGAAATGACCTAGACCAAGAGAATAAACCTGGAGAAGAGGACAAGCTGAAGATAAATAAAAGGTACAGCAGGATATTAGTGCTGTCTTTTTTTTTCATTTTAGTACTGTCTCTGGCCCTCTTTAAGTGTGGAGGTGGTGGTGGAACGATGCCTGGAGTCCCTAACATTCGCGGGACCTTTGGCGCACCCCTTACCTTCGCGACGCACACCCAGCTAGCAGGCTATGGCTTTTCCTTCGGTCCTTCGGACGGTCAATTCGGAGCGATCCCCTCGAGCGGCATAACCTACACGTTCTATGGCAGCGCCGGTTCTACTGCCTTGTGCTCTAGAAGCCCGAGCGTCAACGGAGAATTCACTTTCATCGGGTCGCTCAATCAAGTAACGGCAAGCAATTGTACTAGGCTGTTCGGTCCCGGGGACGGCCCGGCTGGCTGGATCTTCGACAGAGACTATGCGGGCGGCGGTCAGGTCGTTAGCTTTACAAGCGGTACGACGAACGGGTGGCTCATTCCCTTTCATGGCGAGTACCACTGGATCAATTCTGCGACTGCAGATGGCAAGTGCTTCGTTATCGGCAGCACCGGCTCCGAGGTGCCCTGCTTCTATGGAGCCATCGGGCTGGCGGTGTCGATTGACGATGGAAAAACCTTCCAGGTTGTGGGGCAGATCTTCCAGCCGAGCCAGCCGATATCCGTGTTCACTAGCGGAGGCAAGAACATGCCCGTCGGATACGGGTCGCTAGTTGTTGCTGATGTGAACGGCAATCACCTCGATAACCCGCCAGCGGATCCCAACACTGCATACTTTTATCTCTTCTACACCGACCTCCTACCAGGACTGCCAGGCGTGTGTAGTACTAATGCTTGCATAGGCGTCGCGCGCGCGCTCTATAGCGATTTGGTAGCAGCCGCGCTCTCCGGCGATCCGGACCAGATCGCGACGGTGTTCCACAAGTACGACGGCGCCTCACCGGACCCTTGGACGCAGCCCGCCACCAGCGATACGTCCGACGAAACAGGGACCGCCGGCTCGTACGCGCCTCTCTGGACTGACGAACCAGGAAGCCAGCCCGAAGTACTCTGCGACAGCGTCTTTGATGTTTACCTGGCCGTTTACCAGTCAAGTGGAGGAATCGTAAAGGTGCGAGCTTCAAGCGACCCGATCAACTGGTCCGAGCCCATCGGTACCCCCTATAGCGAGGCAGGACGCTCACTCTATTACCCGACTCTCATGGGCGAAACCGGAGATCCGACAATCGGAGGCCAGATGCCACGCGTTTATTTCAGCAGTTTCCCCACCGGATCATTCCCCAACTATGCAACGTCGGTCTTCGAAAGCGTGTCACTCAGTCTGTCGCAGAGCCAATAAGTTCGATGACTAAATTACTGCATTTTTTTTCCCTTTTACGGAGGACATTGCAAAAAAAAATGAGCGGAAGATTCGACATACTGCTGCTACTATCTTTGTTCTTCCTTCATAATTTCGGCGGCACTCGTGCGGGGCAGTACTTACGAACGATAAAAAATTGATCTGGAGATACTTTGGTTGCATTTTTAATTGCAGATTTCGAAGGAAACGATGGATGGGCTAGGTAATATCACTCATCACAATTTGTCTTGACATAACGAGTTTAGACAGGAATACGAAACCACCGCAAGCCGGGGTATGGCGGTCCTCCATAAAATCGCAATCATGATCATGAAAATCGCATGCAGTGCACATCTTTTCTACGATCAACTCAATTGTCGCATGGTCCGGTTCTCCTCCGAGCTTCTCAGGAGCGAGCTGCCTACCTTCCTGTATCCATCGCTTAACTACAATAGCGCCGCCACACAACAACTCCTCGTTCCTGCCAGGTTTATAGTAGGTGCAATATGGAATACACAATTTTTGAACCAATGTTTTATTTTTGCTCATTTTTTCAATTATAACAAAGTTTCGTCAGCGGTGCTATAATACGCCTATGAATTATTTTTTGGCTCGGCGGGCTGCTCTCAAGTGGCTGGAAACTCCGTCCATTTATCAGATTGCGAAAGATGAACTATACGAGCTGGACGACGAGTCTTTTCGTTTTTTAAAAAACTGCGCCTCGGCAGAGGGTTGCTCGTCCAAGGACTGCGGATTTACCGATTATTGCGTGGACGAAGGCCTTCTGACGACTGAGGCGACCAATCTGCAACGCCCTTGCCTTACGCAGTCACCGGTCCCCTCACTCAGATATCTTGAGCTCCAGATTACAGATGCTTGTAATCTTCGTTGCAGGCACTGTTATATTGATTCAGCGAGACCCCACGAACTTTCCCGTGAACGGATTCAAGACTTGTTGAAGGAATTTACCGACATGCAGGGTCTTCGGGTGCTGATCACGGGAGGCGAGCCGTTGATACACACGCACTTCGACGAAATAAATGAAATGCTCCCGGATTTTTTTCTCCGTAAAATCCTGTTCACAAACGGTATCCTTATTACGCAGGACCTTCTCAAAACCTTAAAGGTTGACGAAATCCAGGTGAGCATAGACGGACTGGAACGTTCTCACGATGCGGTCCGCGGCAGCGGGACATACAATCGCTCCATGGACGCGGTCAAATTAGCGCTCGACGCTGGCTTTGCGGTGTCGATTTCAACCATGGTGCACCGGGCAAATTTTGGCGACTTCGACGACATGGAGCGGCTATTTCACAACATGGGAATAAAGGATTGGACCGTGGACGTACCATGCGCGACTGGCCGGCTCAAGGACAATGCCGACTTGCAGGTGGGTCCTGAAGAAGGAGGGAGATATCTGGGATATGGATACGGAGACGGTTTGCACGCTACTGTCCAGGGATTTGGTTGCGGCTACCATCTCATGTCCGTGATGGCCGACGGTAAAATCGCAAAATGCACGTTCTACCAAGATCAATCGGTCGGCACGATTCACGATGGGCTGCGTGTAGCCTGGAAGAAGATCATACCTGTGCAGCTCAATGATACCTCGTGCAATTGTGACTTTATTGATGTATGCCGCGGCGGATGCCGGTACCGCGCTGGACTTCTTAATGGCAGGAGCGGAAAAGATTCTTACCGGTGCAATCTGTATGGTATAATATAAAAGATCATATTCTAGTTTCGTGCCGCGTTCCCAAACAATTAGGAGCCCCGCGCGAGAAGTCCAGCATTCTTTAGCGGTGGGAGCACGTCAATGAACGCCGCTCTATACTCCCCAAACAGTACTCTTCAGGAAAGGAGGCCCTCAATGACGATCAAAAAAGTGTCAAAGAAATTGGCTTTGACCTGTAAGTGTAAAAGCTCCTGTTAAAAATCATATGGTTGTTTCGGCACAAAAAACAGTGAAAGCTCGGTATCAAGTACCGAGCTTTTCGTTTGTCCATGGATATTATTAAGATAAATGGGAGAGACCCGTTTGGATGAGATCCTATCCGGACTTCGTCGTGTCTGTTGCACGAGACATTATCATCCTTCAACGATGCCCCGTTCCTCCCACATGAACCAGTTGCCTGTATCTGCTAGGTACTGCTGGGTGTTCGCAAAAATTTCGTAATGCTGCTGTTCCTCTTGGATTAGCCTCCGCAGCAAGGCCTTTTCCTTATCGGTCTTGGCCTGAGTGAGTGTCCTCTCGTAGAATGCCATGCCCTCCTTCTCCATCTGCATTGCGATCTTGAACGCTTCCATTTCGTCGACTGTTACTTCCACTTTTTTCATCATTTCGTCTTTCAACGACTCGAAGACTGTTTTGACGTTCTTCATCGGGCTAACATCTTTATGCGTTATGTTCATCCCTTTGACGAACTGGGAGATCATTTCGAGATGGCGTCTTTCATCTTCCGTGATCGTCTGAAACATCTTTTTCCCCGCCGGGTACTTCGTCTTACGTGCCGCCTCGGTATAGAACGCTATTGCGTCAGTTTCCATCTTCATTGCCACTTCGAGAGCGTCCATCTGGTCCTCCTTTTTAATTTTTCCATGGAATGAGTTGTCTTTTTGAGCGGTGCCATAGAACGGACAAGATAAATATTCAATCGGAAAATTCTTTTAGTACAAGTATACCATATCGGAAAGAGGATGAACGGAGTATCCCGTGATGAACTATCTCACCACATGATGAAAAAGAGGCGGGGCGACGACAGAAATCGGACAGTGCTCCTGCACCGATGCCAAACGCAACGACCGCGTCTAACTTTTGATTATTTACAGCCTTGCTAGGGCTACAGGCACCGTGGGCATGGCGCTAGCTGTCGTTTCGGATCACATTCACGGAATTCGTTTCACCGTCAACTATGTCCCGAAATGATTATGGACCTTGCTCTCGATTCCTTCATTGTGCTGCACCGGAAAACAGAGTTTCATGAACTTTACTTTCTATCTCGAACCGACGAAAGCCAGGATTCAAAACTATTACGAACACATTTGAATCGATTCTTCTTTTACCCTCAGCCAACTCTTTAGGAGGGTTGGCTGAAGGGTGACTTTTCAAAATGTTATATTATTTACTTCGCTTACGTAAGCGGACAATTTTCGACGTTGATAACTGCGCATATGTCCCCCCGAAAATCCTTCTTCTTTCCTATCTCGATCGGGATGCGTCCAGTTCCAAGATGCTGACCCTTGAGGAACATGAACTGCCGCGTCTCGAACAATTCACATTATTTTTTCGTTTTATCTCCAAACAGGTCTTTCACTTTATTGAAAAAGCCTCTGGTTAAAGGAGAAGACTCCTCGGTGTTCAGACGATCGAATTCCTGGAGCAATTCTTTTTGCTTCGATGTCAGGTTCGACGGGACTTCGACCGCTATCCTGCACAGCTGGTCGCCAGTCCCCGCTCCGCGGAGATGTGGAAACCCTTTCCCACGGAGCTTAATAACATGACCCGGCTGTGTGCCAGCCGGAATCTTGAGCTTAGTACCGCCGTTCATCGTCGGTACTTCGATTTCCGTGCCAAGAGCCGCCTGGGTGAAGCTAACCGGGACGTCACATACGATGTTCTGCCCTTCCCGTTTAAACAGTGCATGGTCTTCGACTGTGAGAAACACATACAAATCTCCAGGCGGTCCGCCGTAGGAACCCAATCCCCCCTCACCGCTCAAACGAATAGTATTCCCCGTCTCCACTCCTGCCGGGATCTTCACAGAGAGATTCCGCTCCCGTTCGACCTGCTTCCGACCTTTACAGGTGTTGCAGGGATCCGTGATGGTCCTGCCTTCCCCGTTGCAGCGGGAACAGGTGCGGCTTATGCTAAAGAACCCCTGCTGAGTACGGATTTGGCCAGCCCCGTGGCAGACCGGGCAGGTTACGATGCCGTCCTTCGTCTTGGCCCCGGTTCCGTCGCAATCGGGACAACGTTCCCACCGCGGTACGCGGATCTTGGTCGTAGTGCCGAACACCGAGTCTTCAAAACTGATCTTGAGATTGTACCGAAGATCGTCACCTTGCGTCGCCCGGGCGCGGCCGCGGCCGCCCCCGCCCCCGAAAAACTCCTCGAAAATATCACCGAAGATGTCACCCATGCCTGCGCCACCGAATCCGGGACCGCCCCCGGGCTGCGCACCCGGCGCGACTCCGTACTGGTCGAAATATGCGCGTTTCTGCGGATCGGAAAGGACCTCGTATGCTTCGTTGATTTCTTTAAACTTCTCTTCAGATTCCTTATTGCCCTGGTTTTTATCAGGATGGAATTCCTGCGCAAGCTTCCGGTAGGCACGCTTGAGCTCGGCTTCGGTCGCATTCCTGTGAACACCCAGCAGTTGATAGTAATCTTTGGCCATAGAAAATTATATATACCTTTTCTCTTGCATAGACGCAATGTGCCCAAAGAGCGTAAAAAACATACTACACACTCTGTCTTTTCTAACTTGGCGTTTTTGCAAGATCAGTGTTTTTTTCACAAAAAGAGGATAGCGAATGGAACGAGTAAACCTCCCCGCCGATATCGCTATCCTCGTCATTTCCCATCAATAGTTATTTCTTGTCTTTATCCACTTCTTCAAACTCGGCGTCCACGACTCTGTCCCCTGACTTGCCTCCATCACCCGCGGCTGCTCCGCCGGTGTCGGTGCCCGATGGCTGGTCCTTGTTAACCTTGGAGTAGACCTCTTCCGCGAGTTTGTGCGACGTTTTTGCGAGCTCAGCCACCGCCTTTTTGATGGCCTCGACATCCTGGCCGTCCTTTACACGCTTTGTCTCTTCTAGCGCCCTCTGGATGTCCGTGCGCTCCGCATCGGAAAGCTTGGATCCGTAGTCGGCGACGGACTTCTCCACCGAGTAGATGAGCGTGTCGGCCTCGTTCCTGGCGTCGGCGGCTTCCCGCTTTTTTTTATCATCGGCCGCATGTGACTCCGCCTCCTTCACCGCTTTATCGATCTCGTCCTTGCTCATGCCGGATGATGCGGTGATTTTGATGGACTGCTCTCTTCCCGTGCCAAGGTCTTTTGCAGTCACATGCACGATGCCGTTTGCGTCAATATCGAAGGTCACTTCAACCTGTGGGATCCCGCGAGGAGCAGGCGGAATTCCTACTAGCTCAAAGCGGCCAAGGGTTTTATTGTCCGCAGCCATTTCTCGTTCGCCCTGCACTACGTGGATAGAGACGGCGGTCTGATTGTCCGAAGCGGTGGAAAACACCTGGCTCTTTTTCGTCGGGATTGTGGTATTGCGCTCGATGATCCTGGTGGCAACAGCGCCAAGAGTCTCAATGCCGAGGGAAAGTGGCGTTACATCGAGCAGCAGTACGTCTTTCACCTGGCCGGTCAGAACCGCACCTTGGATGCCCGCGCCGATTGCCACGACTTCGTCGGGATTTACGCCGCGGTGCGGGTCTTTCTTGAAATAGTCCTTCACTGTCTGGATGACCTTCGGCATACGCGTCATGCCGCCAACAAGGATCGCCTCGTTGATCTTATCAACGGTCTTGCCAGCGTCGTTCAGCGCCTTTTTCACGGGATCGATGGTCTTTTCGACGAGATCTCCCACGAGCTGTTCCATTTTCGCCCGTGAAATCTTGTAGAGCAGGTGCTTGGGACCGGTCGCATCAGCCGTGATGAAGGGGAGGTTGATCTCCGTTTCCGCGACCGACGAAAGTTCGATCTTGGCTTTCTCCGCCGCTTCCTTTAAACGCTGAAGCGCCATCTTGTCCTTGCTCAAGTCGATACCCTGGTCTTTCCTGAACTCATCGGCAAGCCACTTGATGATCCGTTCGTCGAAATCGTCACCGCCCAGATAGGTGTCACCGTTCGTCGATTTTACCTCGAACACGCCTTCACCGAGCTCAAGGATAGAGATATCAAAGGTACCACCGCCAAGGTCGTACACCGCGACGGTTTCATCCTTCTTCTTATCCAGTCCATAGGCCAGAGCCGCGGCCGTAGGCTCGTTGATGATCCTGAGCACGTTCAAGCCAGCGATCCTGCCAGCGTCCTTCGTGGCTTGTCGCTGGCTGTCGTTGAAGTAGGCAGGCACGGTAATCACTGCATCGATCACCTTTTCACCCAGAAAATCCTCAGCTGTCTGCCTCATTTTTTGCAAGATCATTGCCGAAATCTCCGACGGGCTATAGGTTTTACCGCGAACCATAACGTGGGCGTCGCCGTTGGCAGCGGAGACAATCTTGTACGGCAAATGCTTCATCGCCTCTTTGACCTCATTTGAGTCGTATTTCCTGCCCATGAGGCGCTTGATCGAAAATATGGTGTTTTCGGGGTTCGTGATCGACTGCCGTTTTGCGATCTGGCCTACCAGCCGTTCTCCGCCCTCGGTGAACGCCACCACTGACGGGGTTGTTCGGCTCCCTTCGGAATTCGGGATTACGACCGGTTCCCCTCCCTCCATGATCGCTACACAGGAGTTGGTAGTTCCAAGATCGATTCCTATAACTTTTGCCATAATGTCCTCCTTG
Source organism: Nitrospirota bacterium (assembly GCA_963845065.1). Classification (GTDB taxonomy): domain Bacteria; phylum Nitrospirota; class UBA9217; order UBA9217; family UBA9217; genus JAJYKN01. The sequence goes on along the minus strand of CAWJQQ010000008.1, from coordinate 72,735 downwards.
AAGTTATTCTCGTAGACGAATGTCTGTTATTCTGAAACGGAGATAGAAGCGTTCTCTTCTTGCGAAGAACTCCGTTTCAGTTATTTACGTGTTATTCCTTGCTTTCTTCCTGATTCTCGACCGCAGGCTTCTTAGATACACTCACCCGCGCATGGCGAAGCACCTTATCGTGGTAGAGATATCCGTCCTGGAACACCTGCACCACTGTATTCTCCGGGACCGTATCGGTCGGTTCCTGCATGATGGCCTCGTGTTTTGAGGGATCGAACGGTTCTCCCTGCGAGGCAAAGACTATAATCCCGAACTTTTCAAGCACGTCGCGGAGTTGCTTATGCACCAGTTCCACGCCCTGACGGAGACCATCGTTGCTTTCGCCTGCGTCCGCCGCATGTTTGATTGCTAGCGAAAGGTGGTCGACGACGCTCAGGAGTTCCCGCGCCATCTGCTCATTCGCGTACTTCCGAAAATCTGCAAGATCACGCTGCGTTCGCTTGCGGTAATTGTCGAAATCTGCGGATGTCCGGAGATACTTATCATGTGCCTCCGCCGCTTCTTTGGCTTTCTGCTCCAGCGCCTGAGTCAGTTTTGCCATATCCGCCGACACAGCCGCGGTATCCTCTGCTTTCACAAAAGGATCCAATGCTCCATCCTCTTCCAAGAGATCATCTAACTCGTCACTCATCGCTCTAAGCCTCTCTGAAATCGTTCACTTAGCAGCTTCGAAAGAAACTTTGCCGTATAATCCACAACATGGATCACTTGCTTGTACTGCATCCTCGTGGGTCCGATAACACCGAGCGTACCCACAACGTTCGAACCCGCTTTATACCTGCTGACCACCATGCTGCATCCCTGCATCTCAAAAAAGGGATTTTCCGATCCGATAAAAACCTTGATGCCTTGCGCCGAAACGCTCCGGTCGAGGAGCTTGAGCAGTTTGTACTTGTCCTCGAATGCTTTGAACAATGTTCTCATTTTTTCGACATCTGCGAACTCTGGACTCTCAAGGACCTGCGATGCGCCGCCGATGTATACTTTTTCGCTTTCCCGCTCTTGCACGTCCCGGCTGGCCCTATAGGTCTCGTCCATGAGTTGCATGAACAATAGCTTTTGTTCCTCCAACTTTTCAACTAAACGTTTACGAACCTCGCTCAACGTCCACTCTTCAAGCTCCTCAGCAAGATAGGCGCTGAACATGTTCAAATCCTGCTGCCGGATGCTCTCGTCGAGTTCAATGAGCTTGTTCTGGACAATGCCCGTAGAGGTCACAAAAATGATGAGAACCCGTCGTCCACGCAAACGAACGAATTCAATGTGCCTGTACGATGCTTCCGATTCGCTCGGGGCAACAACAACACCGGCGCAGTGAGACAATGCGGCAAGGAACCGGCTCGCCTCTTCCATGAGCCCCTGGAAATCATCGCCGTGCAACTGAGGGGCCTGCTGCAGGTGCCCTTCGATATCACCGTTGTCGTTTTCGATGCTGATTAAACTGTCAATATAGTATCGATACCCGAGGTCAGTAGGAATTCTGCCTGCCGAGGTGTGCGGATGGGTTAGTAATCCCATCTCCTCGAGCTCGGCCATGATGTTCCGGAGCGTGGCGGAACTTACCCCGAAATCATATCGTTTCACAAGCACGGTTGAGCCGATTGGATATCCGCTCGCAATATAGCTGTCAATGACAGCCTGTAAAACCTTTCTATTTCTATCATCCAGATTCATACTGCTTATTTGCCTTGATAAAGAAACATTGTACCTGACCTCATTAGCACTCGCCACAATAGAGTGCTAATAATGTAACATATGAGTGAATTCGTGTCAAGGTGATATTAAATGATGGTGTTATGTACGATACCTTAGTTCTTCAGTTCTTCATTTTCCACTTGAAATATTGAAAACTATGGCTTTCTAGGATAACTGATAGCAAAAAAACCACCCCTTCGAAAGCATTAAGGGATGGTTTTTTAAATTTAACCCCTGCACCGACTAGGGGGAGCAATGAGTTGCACATCCGCCATCTGAATCAAGCTGCTTTCTTAGCTTCGGTCTCAATCAGTTTTTTCTCTTCTTTCGGAGCCTCAACCTCTATCTTCCGCGCCTTGATTATTGTTGGAGCAGGCACGGTAATCTCAAGAATACCATTCGAGAATTTCGCCTTCAGTTCTTCGGTCTTTACGCCTTCAGGCAACACAAAACGCCGCTCGAATGAACCATAGGATATTTCGCGATAATCGTAATTCTCATCCTTGGTGCCTTTTTCAGCTTTACGTTCACCCTTAATGATCAGTTCTCGATCCGTGATGCTGACGTCTAAGTCCTTTGGATCCACACCAGGCAATTCTGCTTTAAATACGAGCTTGCTGTCTTTGATATAGCTTTCTACTGACGGCATCCAGAGCATAGGTCTTTCCATGCGCATCTCTACACCCAAGAACCGGTCAAAAAAGCAGATCCATGTCATGTTGCATTGAACGAAGCTCTTCAAATGGATCACCCCTTCTCATTATTCTGAAGGGATCCCAACGAATCAGGCTTTTCATAAAAATCCCCCCTTCCCTTCGATTTTTACGATATCCGATTCACGTATAATTTTGCCCTTTTCACCTCTCTTTATAGATATATATGGTCGATTGAGCCGTTGATACTACAGGAAATCTTTTTATTAAGTTCTCTCTGGGCTCTTATGCGCTAGACACTCCTTCTCTCTCATCAATCCTGCCGACTAATTATAATATATCACTCCACTAGCACTCTGTCAACGCGAGTGCTAGAATTGTTAATTTATTGATTTATTGCATTATTAATTTATATTTCGGGAAGCGCTAATATTTGACACTGGAGTGGCAAATAACAGAAACCTGCATTTACATGCACAATATTGGTGTCTCGACTGCAGCTCCAAAAAAAAAGGAAGTAAGATTTATCTTACCTCCTAGGCAATCCACGAATGACTGATAGCATTTTTGTTTATTGGTGGAGGCGGCGACCATCAAATAGTTTGTCCAATGCATTGAAATTGCTATATATATTCTAATGCTATTTTCATCATACCCCCAATAGTACCCCATTGTCCTTTCTCTAAAGTCAGATTCCACTCAATGGCGAAACCTAAGTGGTAAGCGGAGTTAAGGTATAGACTTTAGCCAAACGGGACGCTGTCTCCAAATTGCCCTGCCGAAGAGCTTCGCGCACATCATCCAGCTTGTATGCATCTTCCACTGAAAGATACGGTGACCACCCATCATCTGAATAGATCAGTTCCACATCTACTTCAGCAACATATTCCCGCTCATGCACAAGTTTTGTATAATGTTTTGACTTCATTGTTTTCTCCTTAAAAAATCCTCTGACCAGCGTTCCAGATCCGGCCTATAAGCGGTAACGAGAACTGCTGGTGACGATGCCCCTTTTGGAATGCCCCATACCACATGTATTGAGTGACCAGTCCGATCTTTCTGCAACACAAGTACGGAAGGCCCTTTTGGATAGTCTGGATAATCCTCGACAATGACTGCATCGGCAACCGTCGCCATAACATCCCGGACAAAGATATTGTCAGCCGCTAGTTCGTCATAACCATGATCAGATATTTTCACATCGCCACGCTGGACAAGATGCAGGATCCGCAAGAATGTTTCATTCATTGGCGATGCACCTCATGGTTTCCATGCATAATATGGTTATATGCACTTTGTGAGATCTGTCTGACTAGCAGTCAGCGGTCATCAATCAGTTTGTCCAAACGCCGTGTGAAATATTATTGATCGCTATATCCCTTGACTTTATTATATCTATAACATTAAACATTTCAAGGTATTTCTGTACCAATCATGATCACTGGCCAGGTTCTCTAAAAATCCTTTTCTCCTCGGTCGCTGAGCACATGCGCAATCATGGAGCGGTACGCCTCTTCACCTTCCGGCCCCATGTGAGCGATCAAGTCGATACCGGCGTGCTGGTAAATATCTCTCCAATCCTCCCGGTGCCGTATGGCAAGTTTCGGATTCAGGACATACCACCCCTGCCGTTCGCGTCGGAACAGTCTCCTGCCGTATTGATTCTGGCTTTCCTCTTCGTTTTTCGACAGGAGCCCTGAGATGTAGGTTCTCTTTTTCCGGTACCCAGGTACAATGCTGTCCGGCAAAAGGGAGCAACTTTCTGCCAGCGTGACGGCGTTGAGCGAAGCCATGGCCACGTACTTCGAGTTGAACCGTTTGTGCAGCAGGGATAAAAAGATGGAGAACAGCAGAAATTCTCCCTGACTGCCGTCAAGTTTCACCAGGCGATCCTCGACCTTGAGACTGATATAAGAAGGTGCGAGAAGCTCATGTACAGAAGTAAACTGTTTGGAGGCGAATTCGCGATCGTGAAGAGCCCAATCCAGTGCGCCCAGCCACGCTGTACATCCATAATGGTCAATCGCGTCCGCGTCAGCGCCTGCTGCGAGCAGTTCCCGGATAAGCGCAGCGTTGCCCGCAACCGCGGCAAGCATGAGTGGTGTTTTGTTGAATACCATACGGTGGTCGATGCCGTAAGTTTCGCATTGTTTGAGTATGTTCTTATAAAACCGCCCCCTGTAATCCTCGAGGTATCGCGCAATTACACTGCTTCTTTGTTGTTCGTACACGGGTTCGTTCAAAGACCGGTAGCCATACTCTGTTTTAAAAAGCTGCTTTGCCTTGTCGAATCCTGTCTGGCTTAAGGTGTCCATTAAGCGGGGCTCATCATAGAACAAGCCATACTCGAACAATGTTTTCTTCGGTTTCTGGGATACTTCCTTCGGGTCTCGAGCGCGAGCAAGGAGTTTCAGCACATGTTCGGGCGTACACACTTCCCAGGGAACGGCCTGAGTTTTTAGAATACCGCGCCTGATTTCGTCTGCCTGCTCCTGCCTGCCTTGGAGCTCCAGCTTATGAGCCTCAGCTTGCCATTCTTCGATGCTGGACTGTTTCTCGTCAACAGCAGCGTCCTCTCGCGCATTCTGAATCCCAAGTATTCCAATGAACGGGTGGTTAACGTCGCTCTCGATCAGATACAGTTTATGCACGGCGCGCGTGACAGCAACATAAAGAGAATTGATGAAGAACTTATAGACCTCAAGGGATTTATCCGTTTTGTCCCGGGCCCGCCGATAATCCAGCTCCCCATTCAAGTCCTCTTCGCTCACCCCATCAATGATCTCCCGAAAGGTGGCGCGCTCACTCGATATAAAGTTTACGAGGATAACGTTCTCGTATTCCAGGCCCTTGGCCTCCTGAATGCTGAAGAGCAGCGGCGTATCAAAGAACTGCCGCACCAAGTCCTTATCTTCATCGCGCATGACCAACACGGCGAATTTAGTGGACTTTCTGGTCTTTTGACTCAATTCCCGTTTAGCCTTATCCGTGTCCCGGACGAAAAATATCTCGCCAGTCCTGTCCGACACACTGTTCATAAGGTAATTGCTTTCCCGGTCGATGGACCCGAAACGTTTGTGTTTTACCCTGAGCAGCTTGTTCGCAAGTTCGGTAACGGAAACCGAGTTGCGAAAATTTGACTGTAAAATCCGCGTCACCTTGCCTGATTCAAGAGCTTCGGCCTGATAAAACATGGACTTGAGGCTGCTCCATGAGAAAAAGTTCGGATGGACGATCTGATTAGAGTCGCCGCAGAGAATAAACTCATCTGGTCGCGTCAGGCTCCGGAGAATAAGCTGAAGCTGAATGTTGGTGATATCCTGCACCTCATCGACAACGACAAAGTCATAAGACTGCTTTACCTGAGGTAAATAGTTGTGCGCCAGGATATTCGGGTCGTAAAAACTGTTTTCCTTCAAATATGTTAGGTATTTTCCAAATAGCGAGTATACTACTTCGCGCTCATCGGCAAGAAAGATGGACTGACGGACACCGAGTTCGAGGTACTCTTCACGGGAAAGCCATGGTTTGTCTATGACTGATCCGGTCAAAACGCCACGGAACTCCTCATAGAGGCGATGTGCGTCCGAGAGACGTTGCTGCTTCGGAATTCTCGTAAGCCATGCGGCATAAGCCCGGTAGGTGATTTCCCTGCCCTCGGGGACCCGCATCGTTTCAAGATATTCCCGAAACGATAGGAAGGCTATCTCCTGTTCTTTGTTTTCATAGTGATGGGAATAATAAATATTTCGAGAATTATCCGCAAGGTAGCGTGACAAAGTCACATACAGCACCTGGCCATGGGCTTGTTTCATCTTTTCGAGAGTAAGCGCGGTCTTTCCGCTGCCGGCTGGACCGATAATGATGAGCGGCGTAGGATGTTGAAAGGCTCCTTGCTGATCAGGATCAAAGGATATCACCTTGTCAAGAACATGAAAGCGAATAAGCGCCGGGTTGATATATGAGAGTGTGGGAAGTTTTTCGTTTTCTACGGCCGTCGGCTCGACAATTGGAATCTTTGCTTCGTCAATTCGAACGCCTCGTAAAAACTTCGATTTGTCATACTCGTGATTAAACACAACCTCAAGTATAAGGGCATACCTCTCTCCTCCATAGGTCATGATTTTAAAAAGAAGACGATTGGTGTCGTCAAGCTTCGCTCGAAAGAGGTCCTGTTCGGACAATTTTTTTACTTCTGCGGAATAGAAATCATCCTTTTCGAGAAATCCGATGAGTTTCCCATATTGCCGTTTTACCTTTGATGTATCAAGGTCTGCATATTCGATAATTTTCATTTGGCGATTATGGTATCTTCTTGATTTGCAGTATTCACGCTGCCTCGGGATAATAACTTCGAGCAGCTACTCGTGTCTTTCATGACATTTTACGCCGATGACAATTATGCAAAATGGTCGATTAATTGATGCGGAAAGTATAATAGAATTACTCTGTAAGATAAAGCGGAAAAGAAGATGACTAAATGTCATGCAGAATTCGGAAAGAAGTGAGCACTGAATGTTCCAACTGGTACTCTTCACTTCATACAGCTACCGACGCTCCTCTACTTCACATCCTACTGTGGAATGTCAATTTAATGACGATGGTGTGAAATACTGATTCAAATATGTACTCTCTTATTACGGCTAGTACATGGAACGATTTTGTTTGTTGCAATCCCTCCGGTGGCGGACATGAAGAATATTCTTAGTCTGTCTTCTGCTTGAGCACTTTATCTTCGTACATCAATTTCTCGGCCTGCGTCAGCAGGTCGTGAATGGAGCATGGATCTCCTGGATCGTAACAGGACATTCCCAAACTGATAGAAAGTTTATAGGCGTGCTTATTATTTTCATTATGAACCCTGACATTCTCTTTAAAACGGGTGGTAACTATATTGGCTTTTTCCTTGTTACTTGCTACGGGAATGACAACAAATTCATCACCACCGATGCGTGCAACGATATCCGTTTCGCGAAAGGTCGCTTTCAAGACAGTGGCTGTATCTTTTATTGCCTGATCACCTTCTTGATGGCCAAGTACATCATTAATCTCCTTTAAATTATCCAAGTCGGCATAGAGCAGGTAGGCTGGATTTTTATGACGCTTGGCCAGTTTCAGCAGCGGTTCTACCATCGTAAAGAATCCACGCCGATTGTGCAGCCCGGTAAGCTCATCCGTGAGGGAGAGGTTCCGTAGTTTATCCTCCATCTGCTTCAAATCATTAATATCTTTTGAGACGACAGTTACAGAGACTATTCGCGAGTCGGCATCTTTAACTGGGCTAAATGAACGTAAAAAATATTTACTGTCCCTTCGACTGAAATGTTCTTGCCGAATCGTATCGCCCGTTTTAAATACCTTATCAACGCATTCGATAAGCTCTTTTGTCTCTTCAGATGAATGGAATTCGCCAAAAGCTCGACCGTTATAGTCCTTACCCTTCAGACCAAGTCGCTCGATGTGCTTTTTGTTCATGAACAAAAACCGGTATTTTGCATCCAAAAGGTATATTGAATCCGCGACGGACTCCATCACGGAAAGAAGTCTTTCCTCGCTTTCGCGCAGAGCTTCCTCTGCCCGCTTATGCTCGGTAATGTTTGTAATCACGCCAATCAGGCCGAGTTCGTTACCGTGAACGTCGTGGAGGCGTCGGCCAGCGAGATGCCCCCAGAACTGGGTGCCGTCATTCCGCCAGTAAAGTCGTTCGAGGTCAACGGAAGGGATCTCGCTCGCCAGCAGGGCCAGCATCTTTTGTCGACCGCTGTCCCGCTCCGATGGGTCAACATGGTCGATGTATTCGCTTCCAACAAGTTCCTCCATCGAGCAGCCGAACATTTGAGCCATGCGCCTGTTGGCGTGGACGATCCGGCCGGACTTGTCGACCAGGAAGATCGCCACGCTCGCCGTATCCATGATCTGCTGCATCGTGGCCCCACACTCGGCGATTTTCTCTGCGGCGCGTGTGTCTTCGGTGACATCCCTCAGGATCATGAGGGTAAGGTCTTCGCCATTCTCCTGATACCGAGAAGCATGGACCTCAATATCGAGTTTAGTTCCGTCAGAACGCAAGCCACGTGTCGCGAAGATCGATGCCAAAGTCTCGCCCCGCACACTACGAAGGATGTACGACTTGAACTTGTCGCGGCTTTCCTGAACAATGAGATCTAGGACCGGTTTGCCTGCAAGATCGGTCCCGGGCGGAAACCCGAAGAGTTCAAGATATGCAGGATTTACGAACACATTAATACCCACCTTGGAAATTCCAATGGCGTCTCGCGAGCTCTTGAATACAGCCTGAAAACGAGCTTCGATCATTTTCCCAGTTAATCGTGAGCCACCTTTTGACCTGAGCCGCTTGGCATCAGTCGCCTCCTTGGAGCTCTTCTTCTTTTGAGAGGATTTGTCCTTGTCTTTCATGCATCCTCCTGTTTACAGTATCTAAACACTGAAAACGGAATATAGCTTAAACGAGATTATATCGGAAAACAAGCTGCATTGGAAGATAAAGAGCGAAGGTGAACTCTCGGCTACTAAACCGTGGGTAGGTCAGCAAATTTGGCATTCTATCCTACCTTATGACCAAAATGAAGAATTTACATTTTTTAAGGCGTTTATTATACAATTCTCAAAAAATGTAACCTTTGCGAAGTACAGGAAGCACAGTTGACTAAAAAACTTCAAATAGATTTGAATGAAAATATCATTTGATTCAGGAAGGAGGTTCTAACTTCATAAACACGCAAACTCTCGCGGAAGTTGTTTGATCCCGTGTTATGGCTACCATGAACATCATCCTCTTAAATTATTTTTATCTATCGGCCAAAAGGTTTGTTTAAGTCCTTCGTAAACATTAAACACAATCGGACAAATGGGGCAGTTGGAGACTACCTGGTACATCCTGAAGATAAACTCGCGTTTATGAAGATGTGGATATGAACGGCAATCACGTGGTCGGTTTTCATAAACTTGGCAGCGATTGTTCTTTAAGAATGGGCAAGGCCGTCCATTGAAAATTAAGCCTGCGCCTTTATCATTTTTCTTCAGAAAACGAGACCGAAATTCTTTTGAGGTTAATTCGAATTGGCGCGCCAGTCTTTTTATATCGCCCGACAACAGAATAGGATGAATCACTTTGCAACAGTTTCCGCACTGAGTACAATCAATTTGAGATGAGACTTCTTTGTAGAGATCATGTACTATGGAATCGATCTTCGCAGCCGATAAGGCAGATCCTTTCAGAAAAGTACGGAACGCCCAGTTTGCATCGTTTCGCTGTTGTGATAATTGCTCTATTTTATTAATATCAGTTTCGATTCTCATAGTCTACTCTTGCAGAACGTCGGCATCAGCCGTGGAACCACAAACGTGAGACTAAAATCAATGAAGATTATGACAGGTCGATTTGATGCAATCTAAGCGAATATATCCCTGATTAAGTTCTGTGTCAACTGCTGCGAATGGATGAGCAGACGTTAACAGTTTTAACGGGGGGAATATAGTATTCCAAAAATAATTTCATCAGCTTGAGGATGTACAATTTACTAAAAGTTATAAACGATATTCTTCACCTCAAGGAAATTAAAATCTCTGTGAGCTGCACCTACAAGCTTGCAGCCGTGTTGACAAAATTTCTATGCAGACTACTGGTTGAAAATTACATATGAGACTATACCCATAAGTTTGGGAATTATGTACTTAACTCCCTAGCGCTTCTAATACTAGACCTCTTTCAAAACCTATCTAGCATTGCCCTGAACTGCTTGATAATCGTTGCCGGGTGTGTCCGCTGGCACCCGCCCCACGGCGAGATCCCGCCTGGCCAGGGCGGCCTGTATCATGATCCTGGGTTGCCGAATCAGGTCAGACGATCCAGGTCCAGTCGATCGGGTAGTTAACAATCGGGGTGAATGTCACGCCGACCGCCTCCATATCCCTGCGCCCGTCGACGACCATCTCCTTCAGCCGGTCCAGCTGCCCCGCATGCTCGTCCGAGTCCCAGACACTAACTTGCACGATCGATCCCTTTGGCGAGACGCCCGCATAAAAGTGAATGAGCCCCGACAGCCGCCTGATGGCCGGGATTATGTACTCCGAGGTCTTTTTGCTCATGGCGTCGACCTCGGCGAACCGGCTTGGGTCGAAGCTGGCGCGCGAGACGCGGACGACGGCGGTTGTTGGCAATGGCTCGGTCATAGTGATTCTTTCTGTCACAGTGAACCTTCCTCTCGGCAATTACATGTTTTTCTTGCTGGCAGATTTTCGTCCCTGCTCTTCACGAGAAACCTTTGGCTTTTTCTTGGGAGTCAAGTATATAATACCATAAGTTTGTAGTTTGGCACCTTTATGCTTCCAAGAATCAGAGATCGGTGACTATATTGATAATCCCGATGTCTCGCTTTTCCACAGGATCATTTCGCCTATATCGAAGGCGGTGTCGAAGAGGAAAGATCGATTCTTTCATTCACCTGATAGTACAAACCCTTTCTTGAATAATGTTAGACAGGCATCGACTGCCTCAGGATCATGAAAACTCCCCGTGCCCGGCTGATTTCCTGCAATGCAGCATTTATTCCCTTGGCTAGGCGATAAGGGCGGTGAGACGACATCGCCTCAACGACATCAGTAATCCCTATCATATGCGCCTCCAGAAGTATACTGTCTCCTTTCAGGCAGCCGGATACCCCCTTCCGTTCAGATGTTCATTGTGTTGTTGAACAATCCGAGCAACAGGCCGGGGAACTCGATTTCCTTCAAAATATCATAACCAGCTTGCGGATGGCTTTTTATCAGCACGAATTCGATATCTTTAAACTGCCCAGGATTGCTCAACAGTTCGAAAGGGACACGCAGTTTCCCGATATCATGAAGAACAGCGGCGGTTCTGATGCCTTTCATCTGATCATCTTCAATTCCTCCCATTTCCTCGGCGATAGCACATGCCAGGGAGGCCACCCGCCGTTGATGGCTCGCCGTATAGAGATCCCTTGTCTCTACTGCCGAAGCCAAGGCCTTAACCGTTTCGTCTACCACTCTGTTCATCTTTTCCAGGCTGGCCTTGAGCGCGGCTTCCAGTTTCTTTTTTTCGGTTATGTCGAAGAAAAATGCTACTGTTCAGATAATAAGGTTTTTCGCATCAATCACAGGCGCTGTCGAATAATTGACCTGATGAAATTACATGCGATAGCCGAAAACAAAAAAAGCAGGTCGATTTTCAGCCTGCTTTCTTGTCAGTTGATACACCAAACTGTTTTTGCGAACCCTTTAGAATGGTATCGCTTTGTTTACCCTTGTCTCGCGACCATTGTTACTCTGCTGGGGCACCAAAATAGGTAATTCCATTTTGAAATTCTCTGGTCGGTTCCATTGTACGCCCGCCGCCCGCCGCTACACCTTCTTCCCACGCTTTCATGGGGAGAACTTCAAACGCGGTAATACCGTTCTCCAGGGTGAGGCCAGGCGAAAGATCATGTGATGCAATAGGAACCTTTTCAAATGCCGTAACACCATTATACTCACCAGCGCTCATATCTTTGCTGCCAGCATAAGCAGTTCCCAAGGTAAGAGCAATAACTAGGACGCCCAGAACAATTAAAATCTTTTTCATACATGTCACCTCCTTTCTTTATGTCTCTACCATATCTTAATTTGATCCCATCACAGCTTTTGTGAGGGAGTTTCCAGCATTGTGTTTCTTACTCTGAGATATCGGTGTTCGTCCTTAAAATACTGTGATGCCGTTGTAAAATTTATTCATCGATCTGCCCAGCTGCGATCCTCCGGCAGCAAAGCCTTTCGCCTCGGATACAGGCTGTTCCTGGTCAATATATGTGATCCCGTTATATGACAATATTGCGGTTCCTTTGCCGGCTGCTGCCACTTCTACATATGTTGAAGCAGGTCCGAAATCGAAGTAGGTGATGCCATTATAGGCCATTCCGTTATTTTCCTGCGCAGCCGCGTTCTCTACCGCAAAAGCCGATCCAAAAGCAATTACACTCACGATCATCATTACAAATACCATTGTCTTTTTCATTTTATTCTCCTTTTCTTTTTTGTAGGTTTAGATCTTAATGCAACGTCCTACTGCTGAAACGATTCGTCTTTACACCCGGTATCTCATATTTCCTTATGATGTCCGGGCTTCGCCCGGTCGTACTGATGTTTTGCTGCCTGCAGGCCCCTCCACGGGGCTTAACACATCCTTTCCGTTTATGGTTAGTCTGTATTTATTCACTATTAAGGAAAAAAAAATTATCTTTTTTCTATACTGGCCTTTTCTATACGACAGTAACACCTCTTTACGCATCTGCTTCCACCTTCATGATGGACTTATGCACAAGGTTCCAATAAACCTTTGAGATTGTAATCTCCGCTTCTGACCTAAGGTGTTCCATGATATGCTCATACCACCGCCCATAACAGGAATCACACTATCACAAAATATGCACTGCATCGTGGCACTCATACTAATCAATTCTTTCTCAACCAGTAACTCCCCTGCATTCTGCATCTCTCTATTGCCATTATCGTGCCAGACATAAAAAACCGTATTTTCAATGAGATGTATAAGATGGAATATCATGAGTGTCATATGTCACATTTTTATTGCTATATTTGGCAATAATAGGCTAAAATAGTCATATTTGATAAAAATGTATTTTGATGGTTTCTGAGGAGATATTGAATGGACGAAAATGAATTTTTCAGACAGGCATCCTTCCAGATACTGAGCACCCTCGACATTTCAAAAGCAGTTGGACGATGCCTCTCGTACTTTTCTCTTGTGATGCCAGTCGATTGGATGAGTCTTTCTCTTTATCAGGCCGATCTGGCGTCGGTAAGGATGATTGTCATTGCAACAAAAGAGGAAAGTAAAGCAGTAGACATACTTACCCCTATGTCCCCGGCGGCCCAGGAATTCATTGAGAAAAACTTTCATAGTGGAAACGTAAAAATATTTCTCCGTTCGCATGCCGATCCTTTTTTCCCTCTTGTGTCAGATATTTTCAGTCAGCAGTTTCAAAAAAAACCCGCCACATCCTGCATTATGATGCCGCTGATTCTGGAGAGCCAGGGAATAGGCTCTCTCGTCATCTGCACGTCTGGAGATACTGCACATACCGAGGAACATGCTCGACTCGTCTCCTTATTGAAAGAGCCTTTTGCTATCGCAATGTCCAATGCCTTGAGGCATGAGGAAGTACTCACGCTAACGGACAGGTGTTATCCTCAACAATATTAATGTAAGAAGGGGCAGTAATCGTTAGAAATGCCGTAGCCTGTTTTGGGAGGGTGGGGTAGAAGAATGGCGATGTAAAAGATTGTCAATGTGGTATCCCGATGATGTAGAATAATTGTCGGCAGACGCCGTATGGAGCGGCGCGCTGCCGACCACATCCAGATACTTACTCTAATAGGTTATACCTTAAACAGCTATTACAGTCAAGTCAACGGAAAATGCGAGGACGTCGCGGCGTTTCTCGATCTGCCCTATGACTTTGGAGCGCAGTGTCCGTTGTGCGGGGGCAAGGAGTGTGCGCAGTTCATCGGCTATTATTATCGAAGCGTTATTAATGAAAAGGGCACCTATTACAAGGCCTTCCCCATAGCGCGATATTTATGCAATCGAAAGGGGTCTGCGCTTTCGATAAAACACCGGACTTTTTCGCTTCTCCCCTACCAGCTTGTGCCCTATACGAAGTATTCGATCCCGTTTATCATCAGCTGTCTCAAGAAGGTTTTCGGGGAGGATAACTCGGTAAAGGAGCTTTTGGATTATCTGGCCGGGTTGGAAACAGCGGAGTATATAGACATAAGCACAAGCACATTCCAGGGTTTTAAGGCCTTTATCCTTGCCTGTATAAACAAGATGTCGGTCGTGGGTTTTTATAAAGAGGCGGAGTCCGCCCTTCAAAGCCCCTTCGGGAGACAGCGGATAAAGGTGTTTCTTGTCTTTGCGGAAAACTTTGCCTGCCACAAGACCGGTCAACCAATCCGCGGGCCCTGCGCCCTGGGCTATGACTATTACCTGTTAAACGGTGGCCATTTTAGAAATGGCTATTTCCTTTTCGGCACCCCTTCACAGTTCAGATAAGCGGTTTGACGGGATATCTGCGCGCCGGAAGAGCAGTTGGGTCCGTCCGCGCTCCCCGCAAGAGCCGTTTCTCCGCATCTTTCGTCTTGAAGAGCCGGTTTTCCGTCCGGCTCGGAAGCCCCTCTGCTCTCAATCTCGATTTTTTTATACCCTCCGCCCGCTCTATAGGCCAAGACCCCCTCTTTTTACAGTCCGTCGTATATCCTGCAGGCTGGCAATGAAGTAAGCTCCTCAAAAATTCAAAGGAGGGCTCTCTATGGATGATGTTAAAAGACGGACCGACATCGCTCTTTTCAAGTATGCGCTCATTGCTCCCGTGCTTTTGCAGCAGGTGGATGTGCAGAGCAAGTATTTCAGGGAGGTGGCCGGTAAAGAGCACGAAGTGCCCCATATCGGCAGAAGGAGGTTCAGGGCCGACACCCTGAAAAAATGGCTTAAGCGGTACCGGGGGAAAGGCTTCGACTCGCTTTTGCCCAAAGAGAGGGAGGACAAGGGGACCCCAAGGAAGATCAACCCGGCGACGGGCGAGGCGATCCGGAAGTATCTCGCCAGGTATTCCGGTCTCTCCTCTGCCGCCCTTTACCGGTTGATGATCGCCGAGGGAGAAATCAGGCTGGGCCAGTTCAACGAGGGAACGCTCAGAAAATACGTCGGGGATAACGGACTGCGCAAGACGGCATCGCCTGAACCCAGGAAGAAGTTCGAGCATGACCAGGTGAACGATCTCTGGATTGCCGACACCATGTACGGTCCGCTCATCCGGTACGGAAAGAAAAAACACAAGGTGTTTCTCATATCGGCGATTGACGACCACTCACGGGTCATTACCGGCGCCAGGTTCTTCTTCCAGGAAAACTCCCTCTGCCTCGAACTCATTCTGAAGGAAGGCATCAGGCGCTTCGGGCTTCCTCAGGCCGTCTATTGCGACAACGGCAGCATCTTCGTCAGCGCGCATCTGCAACTGGCCTGCGCGAGACTCGGCATCGCGTTGATCCATTCACGGCCTTATGACAGCCCATCTCGCGGTAAAATTGAACGTTACCACAGGACCGTCCGGCAGAAGTTCCTCTCCCTCATCGATCCGGACCAGATAGAGGACCTCGACCATCTGAACGACCTCTTCCGCCGCTGGCTCGACCAGGACTACCACAGGCAGTTCCATCACGGCATAGGCGAGACCCCTCTGGACAGGATGATGAATTCTCTCAAGACTACCGCCATTAAAAAAGTCCCTGAAGAAGAACTCGACAGGGCTTTCATGATCACGCTCCATAGAGTCGTGAAAAACGACGCTACGGTGAAAATTTCGGGCGTCTTCTATGAGTGCCCGACACGGTTTATGGGCAAAAAAATAGAGATCAGATATCCCTCCGACAAGCCGGATAACCTCTCGATCTATGAGGAGGATCAACCCGTAGCGGCTCTTAGAAAACTCAATGCCAATGAAAACGCCGATTCCCCTCACCGGGGAATCAGGTTCACGAATGAGGAGGATAAACCATGATCGAGGCTTATTATAACCTGAAAAACACGCCGTTCCGGAAAGATATTAACCCAAAGGATATCTTCGTCTATGACTCTTCGAGGGAACTGTCAAGACGGCTTGAACACATGAAGCAGACCCGGGGCTTCATGCTGATAACCGGAACGCCCGGCACAGGCAAGACCCTTCACGTAAGAGCCTTCTCCGACGCGCTCAATCCCAATCTCTACAAAGTGGTCTACATGCCTCTCTCTACCGTCAATATGATCGACTTCTACAGACAACTCTGCGTGCTTCTGGGAGGAGAACCGCTCTATAGAAAGTCTCAACTCTTCGCTTCCATTCAGGACTCGATCAAGGACCATGTTCAAAACCAGAAAAAAATCCCAGTCATCATCTTCGATGAAGCGCACTTTCTAATCAATGAAAACTTCTATGAACTGCAGATCATCGCCAACTTCGCAATGGATTCCTCAGACCCCGCCCTCTTTATCCTGCTCGGTCAACAACACCTTCGGGAAAGACTCCTGCGTCCCATCCATCAGCCCTTTAACCAGAGGATAACCCTCAAATATCACCTCCCGCCGTTTACCCAGGAAGAAACGTCCGCCTATGTCCGGCATCACCTGGCCCTCGCGGGACGCAAGGACCCGTTGTTCAATCAAAGCGCCCTGGCCGCCGTCCATCAAAACTCCACCGGCATTCCACGGGTCATCAACTCCCTCTGCGTCAAGGCCATGACTATCGGCGCCATCGAAAAAAAAGAAACGCTGAGCGAAGAGGATATCTACCGGGCTACACAGGAGTTGTAGCGATGTCCGCAGGCGAAGCCTGTCGGCATCGACGGCAAAGGGAAAAAATCGAGAAGATAGTAAAGCTGGTTAGATTGTATCTCTACAACCGGGGACTCCCGTGCGGCGACAAGGCCATTCGTGAAGAATTGGAGCAACTCTGCGTGGAGCCGCTTCCCTCCCTGCGCTCCATTAACAGGATCCTCGATCGTCACGGACTGACTCACGGGAGGACTGGCCACTACTGACCGGGGTAAAATACTGTTGAGTTTTTCGGCTGTCTCCGGCCTAACATTGTTGCTTCAACATTGTTGTATCCCGGTTTTTGAGGTATTTTACTTTAGCTCATCATTAGACCATATTGTTGAAGATTACAACAGGCTTGCTGATGATAACCACCACCTTCAAGGAGAGGTGAAGCGGCTTTCAGGGGATAGGCTTACGGGCGGTGAAGTGGGATTGAAGGATGTCATGAAGAAGGTGACGCAGGTTGCCCATCTGAGCAGCCCTGTACTTTTGCTCGGTGAAACGGGAGTCGGCAAGGAAATAGTTGCCAACGCGATTCATAATCGTTCAATGCGCCGGGACGGTCCCTTCATCAGAGTAAACTGCGGCGCCATTACTGACACGCTCGTAGACAGCGAACTGTTCGGCCACGAAAAGGGGGCGTTCACGGGCGCTGTCTCCTTAAAGCGCGGCATTTTCGAGCGTGGTGACAAGGGGACCGTTTTTCTGGACGAGATAGGGGAGTTAACGCTCCAGGCGCAGGTGAAAATGCTCCGTGTGCTGCAACACAAAGAGATCGAGCGGGTCGGAGGATCAGGTCCCGTAAAGGTTGATATAAGAATCATCGCTGCAACCCACCGGAATCTTGAAGGCATGGTCAGGGAAGGAATCTTCCGTGAAGACCTCTGGTTCAGGCTGAACGTATTCCCTATCGTGATCCCTCCGCTTCGGGAAAGGAAATCCGATATCCCGGCCCTTGTGCGTCATTTTATTGATCGTAAATCAAATGAACTCGGAATAAAAAAACCTCCCCGCCTCTCACCTGGGGCAATTGACCTGCTCATGGCGTACGATTGGCCGGGAAACGTAAGGGAGCTTGAAAACATCGTGGAGCGGGCGCTTATAGTAAACAAAGAAGGAGAACCGCTGTTTATTGATAATCTGCAGCATCACAAAGAGACCAAGGAAACAGTTGTTGGGCCTTCAGGTAATGAATCTCTATTAATAGATGATGTAATGGCGCGCCACATTAAATATGTTCTAGACCTTACGAAAGGCAAAGTCCATGGGAACGGGGGGGCTGCAGAAGTGCTAGGGCTAAATGCAAGCACATTGAGGGCTAGAATGAGAAATCTAGGTATTTCCTTTGGCCGGGGAGGGAGAAGCTCTCTATGAAAGGACGCGTACTTACAAAACAAATTTGCAGCCCTCTCCGCTGTCCAGAGTGCATAGTACCAGAAAGTCATGTGCTCTGGTCACGAAAAGAGTTGACAATTAGAAATAAACATTTGCAGATCGCGTGAGTGCCTCTCAGAGAGCTGTGTAATATGATTATTAATCAAGTATGAAATGTAAAAGGGCCAATTTCCTGAGAAATTGGCCCTTTTATGGCTCTGGCTCCCCATGCTGGACTCGAACGAGTAGATGATTGCAGAAAACTAGATGTAAATTACACAATTGCCAAGAATGGAAATTCGTTTGATACAGGATGTACTGATTACCGATCCGTATTCTCTCTTGTTGAGAGAAAATAAAAATAGATCAATACGCCAACGTAAATACTCAAACCGAATGTCTCCATCTCGAACATCTTGGGATGAATAGCCGGCGACAACACAGAAAAATCTGTGGTGCTGTTTATCATTTGCAAACCAAAGACCGCGGCGAGTCCCGCGATGAGAATTGCCTTGATTGGCGAACGATTTTTCATAGGGTCACGTGAAGCCGAAAACAGAAAGACCGACCAGCCAAAAGACAAAAAGGAAATAATCCTGTCCTGGTATCCATATGAAGGTACATTGTAATAAATAAAGAGCAGCGGGACCTTAAACCCAAGCATATGCGCGATCGAGACTGCCAAAAAATAGATCGCTCCAGCAAATAATAACCATTTCAGAATCGTCGAACTCTTATTCATGCTATTCCACATCAGGCGTGCGAAATGCCCGCAGCATATAAGTTAACCGTCAAGTGATGAGCCCAACAACTGGATTGAGCAACAGTAGCTCTTTTACGAAGATATGCCTGATTCAGCTTAATGTCAACGAAATTGAAATAAGACGTCTAATGGGGATTTTTGGGGCAGCTGTAATAGCTCTGAAATGAAAACTACATTTTTCAAAAGATGCAACTAACGTTTAGTATAGTATGGACAATTGACTGAAAACTTCAAAAAAAATTCTTCATCTTCCTGGCGATTATGGCTCTCTGACCTACACCTACAAGTCTGCACTGCTGATTTTGTGACGAGGGCCATAAATACCGATTGCATCATGCACTGCAAAAAAAACCAACCCTGGTGAGACCGTCTTGCATTGTAATCTCATTACGGCTACATGTTTATAATGAGCACTCTTTCTATTTATTTCTCCAAGTAATCGATCCATTTAATTCCAGCTATTGCCACGTCAACGTTTTTTTGGTAATCATGAAACTCGTTGAGAACTGTCTGATATGATTTTCTAGCATTATCGAAATCTTTCAACATCATGAATGCGTAAGCTTTTTCCAATAAAGCATGCGAAAGTTGGTCACGCTGGTCTGAATATTGCGATAGGATTATGTCAGCTTTTACAATCGCCCTTCTGTAGTCTCGCAGGTGTTCAGCATAAATTTCCACGATGCCATTCATCGCCTTCGCACAAGCTGCACGATCATTCGGGAAATAATTTAGAACGGCATTGAACGCCATCACTTCCTTCTTCCATTGCCTTTTCCCCTTGCTGCCCCATGTATCAATTGCAAACTGCACTTGACTCTGACCATCTTTTTGTTGCAGCAAACCTTCATTTGGTTGTGACATCCATGAAGGATTCATTTGAGCTTCATCCCAAGTTGTGGAAGACACGTGGTGATTCTGAATGGCCAATATTAGCAATGGTATTACCAATAAAGCATTACCGAGACTATGAACAACGATTGGTGAGAGAAGGTCTTTCTTATGTTCATAGATTATGGCTAAAGCGATACCGAAAAGAAAGACTCCAAAGCTATGCATCATATCATCATTATGCATAGCAGAAAACAATATTGCCTGCACGAAAACCGCTATCCATATTGGAAGACGAGATTTTAGTGCATTAAAGAGAAATCCTCTGAAAAAGAATTCCTCTACAATTGGACCGATGCTAATGGCTATAATCAGTAGGGGTATGGTTAAATAACTGTTCGGATCATTTTGGGTAAATTGTACGAGAGGTGCTGTGGTTTGATTAATCTTAAATAAATACTTAACTAATATTATGACAGGTCCTATAAACAAACCCATGAGAAATATATATAGGAGGCCTTTAAGTAATTCTCTTGCCAGCTTAGCTAATTGTAGTGAATGAACTAATGGCCAATATTCTCGTTTTTTACAAATATGAATGGAGTATGCAAAAAGAGAACACAGCATCACTAACTCAAGAGAAAACGAGATATGTGTTGAAAGCCATGGCCTATAACGTAAAGCATCTGCATTCTGAAATACTAAGAAAATTAATTTCAAGATCAGAAGAATTGAAATTCCTAGAGCAATATCTGTAATAGTCCAATAATTTACTTTTGGAAAATCAATCTTATCAACTGATAAATTATCGGGCGGTTTCACAAATCCTGGCATATTCTTCGCTGCGAGTAAATCGATAAAACCTTTGAAGGGTTTGTTAGAGTCATAGCCACATGATGAGCATAGTGATATATCGTTATGATTGATTGAAAAACATGCTGGACATGTCCATCCAACTATTTTTTCTGGCACACTGACAGTATTAATAAAAAGTGGAAGAGTATCTGACAACGTGCTACCGCAGTCAGAGCACGTTGTTGTTCCCTTTAAAAACTCAGCTGGTTTTCCTAAGCGTTGTCTATGTTTGCAACTAGGATTTGGACAGAAAGGCATGAAGTCCTCGATAATTCATTGCAATAAACTTATATTCTATTATGACGATTGCTCTAGAGAAAAGTGATTACTTTTTTTGGTAAAAAAGTATATCGTAAATCAAATAATATAGGAAGGATAAAGAATGGTATTTTTGTTAGGTCAATAAATACAGAATGTAAATTAAATTGATATTTTTTAATGAAGTGCAATTCATCAACTTCTGAAAGTTCTTGTTGCCAGAAAAACCATATCATTATGTTCATAATTCAAACAGAAGTCTTCACCTTGCTAAAAATTCTGGCCATCCGACCTTCACCTACAAGCTTGCAGTCGTGTTGACAAAAATTCAATGCAGAATTCTAGGTGAAAAATGCATATGAACTCTCCGTTCCAGGGAGCAATTTTCATCGATCCATTCGAAGCGTTTGCTAAATAAAAAAACGTGGTAAATCTTCAGAAAATATCGCACGTATAATGAAATAGTCAGCGTTCTTTCCGACGAATAAAAGGAACAATGAATAGCACTAATAATAATATTGCAAACCAACGCACTATGTCTTGCATGAAGTGCGCATCAGCAGTGGGTTTGGCAATTGCGTTGGCTATTATAAAAAAATAAAGGCATTTATTCCACGTTGCGGATTTTCTTTTGCCCTTAGAATAACTTTCACGCCGGGAACACCGCGCTTATTAACAGCTGAAACCTTGCGCAATCAGTATAAAACTTTGGTACCCCTGGTTTCTGAGGCATGGCTTCCAACGCTGATAAACATTGAGTCGACAGCGACAGCAATCAGGAAAATCCGTCAGGCGAGTGCCGATGCTTGGGAGGCCAAAGAAAGTTCCTGCCGCGCCCAGTCATAAATTGAACATCTTTTTCCAACATAAAATCGCCTGAATCGTTTTATCCGGTGATGATCAATAAAGTAACAACAAGGTTTTGTGAACAGTATCGGACCAATCACCCGATATCGACCATCTCGAGCGAAGTCGTTATCTCCACGCAGCCGCCGATGGTCCTCGCCAAGGGGCAATGCTCCTTATGGAATCCATGCACCCGTTCCGCGATTTCCCGATCAGTCGGCTTGAGCTTCAGACGATACTGCACATGGATCCGCTTGATTACAAGAGTCTTGCCGTCCAGCGCGATTTCGCCCCGTGCTTCTGAAATGAGTCTTCCGCCATCTGCGGATATTCCGCGCGCCTCCAGCGCGCCGCCCAGGGTGCCGGTCAGTCAGCCCGCCGCGGCAGCAACGACATAATCGAGCGTTGTGGCGTGAGGCTCGTTTTTTGCCGGATCGACCTTATAATGTTCGGCAACTTCCGAGTGAACGCCGAAGACGATGGGCTCCTCTTCCGCAGGCAGCCATGCTTTTCGAATCGGGCCTTTCTCCCGTTCTATGCGTACACGGGATACATACACGACAGCATTATCCATACATCCTCCTATTCAGACATCGTCTCTTTACTTTTGAAGATCAGGAAGTATCTGCTCAAAGTAATCGAGTGAATGAGGGTTGATCAAGGCCTCCCGATTCGAAACAGGCCTACCGTTGATAATGTTGGATACGGCGCTTTCCACTTTCTTCATGCTGAAGGTGTACGGGATGTCGGGCGCTTCGAGGATTAAATCCGGCGCATGCCGGGCCGACTCCCTTTCCCTTAGCGCCTTTTTAATCCTTTCCTTGAGCTCATCGGTAAGAGTCGAGCCCGGGGTAAGTTTTACAAAAAGCAAGATCCTCTGGTCATTTCCCCGGTTCTGCCCCACGGCCACGCAATCGGCTATTTCATGAAATGTCTCGACAATATTGTAAATCTCCGACGTGCCTATGCGGACGCCTGAGGGTTTCAGTACGGCATCAGAACGCCCGAGGAAGGTGATGCCGCGCGTGTCGCTGTGATACTCTATGTAATCTCCATGGCGCCATACATGGGAATAATTGTGGAAATAGGCGGTCAGATACTTTCCACCCTCGGGATCGTTTAAAAAATAAAGAGGCATGGAAGGGGCCGGAGCTTCGCACACGAGCTCCGCTTTTTTATCATACACAGGCGTTCCTTTTTCATCATAGGCTTTTATTTTCATGCCGAGCGCGGCGGACTGCAATTGCCCTGCAAATACAGGGAGGATGGGAGAGCCGAGGACAAAACAACCGTTGATATCCGTGCCTCCGGAGAGAGAATTAAAATGGACGTCTTCTTTGATCGCCTGATACACAAAGGCGAACCCGTCCGCAGACAGGGGGGAGCCGGTCTGACCTATCGTCTTGAGAGAAGAGAGGTCGAAGCGTTCCTTCGGGCGGAAGTTTTCGCGCTTCAACAGATTAATATACGTTGCGCTCGTCCCGAAGAAGGTGATCTGTTCCTCATCTATCAGTCTCCACATCGCACCTACGTCAGGATAAACGGGATTTCCGTCGTAGAGGATGATCGTTGAACCGGCTGCGAGCGCGCTCACGAGCCAGTTCCACATCATCCACGTGGGCGCCGTCAAATAGATGATCCTGTCATCTCTTTTCAAATCGGCGTGGAGAATAAGCTCCTTCAGGTGGTTGATTAGTATCCCGCCGACACCCTGGACGATGCACTTCGGTTTGCCCGTGGTGCCCGAGGAAAACATGATGTACACGGGATGATCGAAAGGGACCTGCTCGAATGCGATCTCTTCGTCCTTTGAGAGAAAATCTTCGTAGAGCGTTGATCGAGGTACGGCGCCTATGCCGGGCGCTCCGATGTACGGAAGAACAATGACTTTCTCTATTGACGGGATGGCTTCCACCACGGCCTTCACGTCGGGCAGCATCGTAAACGTCCTGTCCTTGTAGCGATACCCGTCGACAGTGAACAGGACCTTAGGCTGTATCTGGCCCAGCCTGTCAATGACCGCCTGTACCCGCAGCTCTGATCCGCAGGCTGCCCAGGCAGCTCCTATACTGGTCGCGGCAAGCATAGCGGCGGCCGTTTCGGTCATGTTCGGCATATACGCTGCAACGCGGTCTTTCCTTGTTACCTCCTGTTTCCTTAAAGCGCCGGTAAGACGGGCAACGGATTTATATAGCTCTGCATAGGTGATGCTTACCGATGGACGGGTTTCGGATTTAAAAACAAATGCCGCTTGGTCATCCCTGAACCGCAAAAGGTTTTCTGCAAAATTCAGCTTCGCACCGGGAAACCACTCGGTCCCGGGAAATTTATTCAAGTCAGTCACGGCCTTTTCATACTGACGGGAAGCCTTGATCTCGACAAAATCCCAGACAGAGGACCAAAAGTCACTCAAATAATTGATCGACCAGTCATAGAGATCAAAGTAGTCGGTATAGCGCTTGTTGTAGCGGCGGTTCACGAACTGCATGAATCTGGTCATGTTGGCATTCTTTATCCGCTCTGCTGAGGGTTGCCAGAGCAGTTGTGCCAAGGCCCTTTCTTTCGACCGATCGGAAGTCAGATAGCGCTCCTGTGCAGCTGATTTCACCATGAATATGATGCATCTTTATATATTTATTATATCGTAGTCAGCATGCCATAATCAACTGCAGGATATCCTCCTCCTTCTCTGACGGAATGATGCATCGGAGTATAATTTTAATAGAGGACTATGAAAGGAGTTATAATTAGAGAGTGGTAAAGCCCTGCTGCTGCGGGAAGATTCAATTCAATCGGATACCATACGGCATCTGTATGTGAGTCCATTCGAAAGGAGGAGTACCATGGCAAAGGAAAAGTACGAAGCAACAGGAACTGAGCAAAAAGTGTTACTACTGGAGAAAACGGGGCTCCGGCTTGCGGAATGGAGCGAGAAATGGTTCCCCGATGCATTGATGTTCGCGCTTCTTGGCATCGTCGTTGTTTTTTGTTTTGGCCTTCTGATAGGCGAAAGTCCGGCAAAGATGGCCCTTGAAGGCGGCAAATCCTTCTGGGTGCTGATCCCCTTTACCATGCAGATGGCGATGATAATTATCGGCGGGTTTGTTGTTGCGACCTCTCCGCCCATATTCCGGTTAGTTCAGCTGCTTGCTTCGGTACCGAAAACCGGCCGCGGTGCCGTTGCCTATGTCGCGGTTTTCTCAATGGTAACGTCTCTCATCTCCTGGGGATTCAGCCTTATTTTCAGTGGTCTTCTGGTCCGGGAACTGTCTCATCGGGTGAAAGGCATGGACTATCGTGCGGCTGGCGCGGCAGCATACCTTGGCCTCGGCGCCGTGTGGGCACTCGGGCTATCCTCGTCGGCAGCACTTATGATGGCCACAAAAGGGGCCATCCCTCCGAAGCTTTTCGAGATCAGCGGCCTGATACCGCTCACCCAGACCCTTTTCATGTGGCCGAGTTTGTTGATGGCCCTGACCCTGATATTTGTTTCCACGGCCGTTGCATACTGGTCCGCCCCCTCACCGGAAAATGCAAAGACTGCGGAGGATTTCGGCATCAAGTTCGAGCCCGTCGACATGAGCCTCGAACCCAGGCAGAAGCCAGGTGAATGGCTCGAATACAGCCCCATTCTGACCGTCCTGATCGCGGCACTCTTCGTATGGTATCTCGTCGACGTATTCGAGAAATCCCCGACTGGAGCTCTTGCCGCCCTTGACCTGAATACGTACAATCTGATCTTCATAACTCTGGGGATGCTGCTGCATTGGAGACCCAAAAGATTTCTGCGCGCTGTAAGCCAGTCCGTACCGTCAACCGGCGGTGTCTTGATCCAGTTCCCATTCTATGCCGTGATATTCGGGATGATCGCCGGAACGGGCATCACCAAATGGCTGGCCGATCTTTTTGTCGCCATTACGACCAAAGGGACGTATCCTCTCCTGGTGGCGATTTATTCGTCGCTTCTGGGTGTATTCATTCCGTCGGGAGGAAGCAAATGGGTCATTGAAGCGCCCTATATACTGCAGGCGGCTATCGGGCATCAGGTCAATCTGGGCTGGGTCGTGCAGGTCTATAATGCAGCTGAGGCGATTCCGAACCTCCTGAATCCCTTCTGGATGCTGCCGCTTCTCGGCATTCTGCAGATCAAGGCGCGTGACCTCGTAGGATACACTACGCTTCAGATGTTTATACACATACCGGTCGTTTTTTTCCTGTGCTGGCTCTTTGCGCAGTATATCCCGTATATACCGCCGATAAAGTGAGCTGAAGCTGCGGTTGATTGCAGATTACCAGAACATGGCGATCAAGAATGCCAGGGGGTGGGCGGGAGAATTTGTCTTTAGACGAGTTGCAACAGCCCGCTGAAATCATTGTCTATCTTCGGCATATCGAAATAAACGGAGATCATGCCCTGGTGATGGGTCTGATGATTAACTACGTGCAGTATCGAATCTCCTATATTCTTCTTCAAAATGAGAAGCATTGGACATAAAACTGGTCATGTTTGCAGAAGAGATCATGGAAAGCGACCTCGAAGAAGTCATATCTTTTACGAGTTCCCGGGGAGAGATCATAGGCTTTGCGCCATGAGTGATAAATTACTTTAATAAGTGATTGTCTTTGTACTATTCAATTTCAAAGTTGCACATCTTGTCAAACGGTCGCAGTTGTAGACTACAGGATGAAGGCCACGAGTTATTATGAATCGAAATAATTGCACACTTCAATTTGAATTTATTAGTCAAAAGCAATGATATTGGCTGTACTATGGCATTGGTATCTTCCATTTAAAAAGTTTGTTCCACGCCCTATCATCAATACCGCAAGCGATGGTTCCGCGGCAACCAGTCTAATAAAATCTAACGTCTTACCGATATTTCTATCCAAAAAATCTTCTTTGTCATTTAATCATACCCGTTGTATTGTCGAAAAAAAGGGCTGATCTCATTCGAAATCAGCCTTAAATCCAGTACAAATTTTTTTCAGTAAATTTACAAAACTACTAAAAAATCCTTATTTTTCAATTACTTAACTGGTGGAGGCGGCGGGAATTGAACCCGCGTCCGAAAACCTTCAACCAGAAGCTCATACATGCTTTTCCCCTCATTTAATTCTCGCCTCATCCGGCGCCTCAGGGAAAGCTCCGGAATCGGCCAGCCCGGTTTTTCTCATCCTCCCGCCCCGGACGGCGTCGGGAAGACCAGCCTGTTTTTTGACGTCTCGTCAGCTGTTCAGGCACCAGCCGGGAGACGCGCTAGCCTAGATTAGGCAGCGAGTGCCAGTTCGTTATTGGCAGTTGTTATTTACCATGTGTTTTACGAGCCCCATGGCACCTCGGCATGCAACTCCTGACCTCTTGATCTCCGTCGAAGCCTGTCGCCCCCTTTTCGTCAGATTGAACCACAGATTAGCACGGCTCGATTCTTCGATCCTAGAATCTTATCACTCTTAAGCTTTTTTGGACAAACTTAGTGCTTTCCGATACCATGTACAATATACTTTATTTTTGCTTGCTATTCAACAGCCTTTCCACCTCACCATTCCCGACACCCTCAATCCGCACGATCTTGTCTCTAGAAGAATGGCCAGAAACGATTTCAACATGGGACCGGCTAATATCGAATTGATCGGCAAGGAACTTCACCAGCGCTTCATTGGCCGCTCCGTCGACCGGCGGTGCAATGAGTCTTATCTTGGCACTGCCGTCTTCCATCCTCATGATCTCGTTTTTAGATGCCCGGGGTTGGATCCGTATCGAGAAGGTGACCGATGCTTCTTGTGCTTTATTCCGGGGCGGGCTCTTCTTTGACTTCATCGCCACCCTCCTCGAAATTGACCATTTCCAGATGCATCTGGATTACTTTCTTCATGTCTTGGAGGAAGTGGTATTTACGGCGCTTCAGTTCCTGGTTCTCCGTCTCGAGTCGAAACTTTTCTTGTTGGGTATTGTTAATGATCTGATGACTCCGGATCTCGGCGTCCTTGACGATGAGAGCCGCCTCTTTCTTAGCGCCGTCCCTCAGCTCTTCGATCAACCTTTGCGTCATCAGCAGCGTGTTCTTGACTGTCTCTTCCTTCCCGGTCAGTTCGCGCAATCTCTGTTCGTAGGACTGTCGAAACTCCCGCAGATCCGCCACCTCACGCACGAGCGACTCCATTTCATCCCTTACGAGATCGAGAAACATCTCGACTTCCGTGCGGTCATAACCGCGGAATCCGATATGAAACCGCTTCTGCTGGATGTCGAGTGGCGTTATTTTTAACCCATTGCTCATGATTGCCTCCCCAGTCTCGGACATTGCCGATGGCTATCACATCGAATGGCCGATGCGATACAGGGTATTGATGAGAGCAAACTGTAGGAACATAATGATGAGGATCGCGATGAGCGGTGATAGATCGATCCCAAGCCTGTAAGGCGGCACAAGTTTCCGCAGCGGACGCAAGGCCGGCTCCGTAGCACGCTGCAGGAATTGCACAATCGGATTATAGGGATCGGGGTTCACCCAAGAAATGAGCGCCCGTATAATGATGACCCACATATAGATGTTCAGCAACACATCAAGCACCTTGGCAATCCCGAGTATAACGTTTCCGAATACGAACATCGTTCCTCCTACAATGCAATTCGACATTCATTTTTACCGACGCTTTAACAGCAAGAAAGCCCCTGGATTTTAGCCATGGGGATGAATTGCTGTACAGTTGATTTTTATGTCATCGCGGTGTAATTATCATATGCTCTTTGAAATCCAAAGATATGTGGTTCCTGTACGAAAATCACCAGGTAAAATTTTTGTCTATCCTCGAAATCGCCGGACTGATTAAGTCCGGCCGGGGGCATGCCTGCTCCAAGAAGGGGCGATGTCGAGATTGCAATATCAAGCAGCGTAATGATATGATTCCATCTATCGGCTTTGGCCTGCGGACCTGAGGCAAAATTAATGCCCCTTAAATTGGATCAACGACAATTAAGATCGGCAACTTAAATTTGATACCGAAGTGCTTGCCGATACCGCCTTTGAACCCCCCTGCCTTCAAGCATGAAGTAGGTCAGTTTCCCAGCTCCTTGCTCCTTGCCGTTGCCGCCTCTACCGCGTTCATCAACGTAGCTCTGAGTTTCCCTTTCTCCAGAGCATGGAGCCCCTCTATCGTCGTACCTCCGGGAGAGGTCACCATGTCACGAAGTTTGGCAGGGTGCTCTTTCGTCTCAAGTACCATTTTTGCCGATCCGTAAACTGTCTGAGCAGCGAGTTCGAGAGCCAGCTGGCGGGGAAGCCCCACTTTGACGCCAGCATCGGAGAGTGCGTCGATGATCATAAACACATATGCAGGCCCGCTTCCAGACAGGCCAGTCACCGCGTCCATAAGTTTCTCGTCCACAACTACAGACCGTCCCACTGAGTCAAATATAACCTTAGCGAACGAAACATCTTCATTCGTTGCGCTGTTCCCTCTAGTGAGTGCGGCCACGCCCGCAAGAACGAGCGCTGGAGTATTCGGCATCACCCTCACAACGCGGGAACCTTTTTTGAGCGCATTCTCAATCTTGGCTAGGGAAACGCCGGCAGCAATGGAAATAATGAGCTTCTTGTCATCAACAACAGGGGCAATCTCTGCCAGAACTTTCTCGATCACCTGTGGCTTCACACTCAGGATTATGATGCCTGCCTCGCGCACTGCATCATTATTTTTTTTTTGAATAATGACCCTATAGTTCTTCTGGAGATGCTCAAGGCGCTCCGTTGAAACATCGGCAGCCAGGATATTCTCCGGTTTTGACGTGCCAGATACGATCATTCCCCTAATAAGTGCCTCTGCCATGTTCCCGCCGCCCAAGAATGCAATTTTTTTTTCTAATGCCATAGCCCTCCCACCATATACCTCGACGTTACCTATTTCACTTAGCAATCCGCAGTTTGCATTCCGAAACGCTATATTCTACCACCAAAAATTGCCGTGCCCACCCGCACCATAGTTGCGCCCTCTTCAATGGCCACCTCAAAATCTCCGCTCATACCCATTGAGAATTCCTGCATAGACAGGCGAGGAATATTTTCTTTTGCAATGTTCACTGCCAATTCTCTCAGCATCCGGAAATAAGGCCGCACAGCTTCGGGATCGTCCAGAAGAGGTGGAATGGTCATGAGACCTTTGATCGAAATATTTTTAAGCATCGCCGCTTCTCGAACAAAGGCTACTACATCTTGCATTGCAACTCCAGCCTTCCTCACCTCTCCCGCGATGCTCACCTCTATCAAGACATCTTGAATTTTGCCAAATTTCACCGCTTGTTTGTCAAGTTCGTGCGCAAGCTCTAAGCTGTCTACCGAATGAATCAAATTAAAAAGTTTTACTGCGTACTTAGCCTTGTTAGTTTGAAGGCGGCCGATCAAGTGCCACTGGGCTACTGGGCCGAGTTTCTCAATTTTCTCTTTCGCTTCCTGCACACGGTTCTCGCCGAGGATAGTTGCACCAGCAGAAACGGCCTTCTGGATTCTTTCGACGTCTACAGTCTTGGTTACCACAATCAGCTTAACCGAAGAAGGCTCGCGCCCCGAACGCTTTGCTGCAGCAGCGATCCTACTCATTATTGCATTAAAATTGTCCGCGATCGGCATATAAAACAAAAAAACTTCGCACTGACTTACACTGATCAGCCTATGGTTAAATCAAGCATTTTTAGGTTATCTCTGTTTCCTTTTGTGTCAATCATTCAGGCTCTGATCATGATCATCGAAAGCATCCTGCCTGTCCTGCCCTCAGTACGAAAAGAATAGAACAAATCTTTACGGCACGATGTGCAGAGTCCTAAAGTATGGACATTCTCTTCCAAAAGACCAATCTTCAGCAGCTCTCGCGTATTCGCTTTCACCAAGTCAAGGCCCCACCGGCCTTTGCCGCGAGGTATTGCGATCTCCTCCCAGTGCGAAAAGGCTTCACGTACCGGCCCCATTACAGGCTCATCAACCTCGTAACATTCTGGCCCGATTGCCGGACCGATTACCGCAAGTATGCGCTTGGGGCAGGATCCGAATTCTATGTTCATTCTGGCCACAGTCTTATCGACGATTTTCCTGACTGAACTCCGCCAGCCTGCATGAATTGCGGCGACAGCAGGTATCCCGGGATCAAACAGAAGCACCGGAACGCAGTCGGCAGTCTCGATGCAGATCGCGATCCCCGGCGCATTGGTGATTATGGCATCGGCCTCGACTGTCCTCGGCTTGATCGTGCCGTTTATCCATCCCTGAGCATCGACCCGTGCAATTATTTCCCCGTGAACCTGATTAACGGTTATGAGCCTCTCCGGACTCATTCCGAAGGCATCTGCAACGGTGCACCAGTCGCTAGCCGTCTTGATCCCGCCATTTCGCTCGCCGAGATTATTATACCTCGTAGTAATTGCGTGAAGAATCCTGCCTGTCCGTTCGAAAGCAGGAATTCTCAGATAGCGAATATCCTTTGTCGTTATTGTCTCGAATAATTGCTTATTATCAGTTTTCATACCTATAAATCCGCGCCTTCTCTGGTCTCTTCCAACTTACAGACGCCGCAGGTTTTACAGAAACCGACTCTGCAGGGTGGCGTAAACTTGCCTTCGAGCGCGCGTTCATATTCATTTCTAAGATATTCTTTTCTCACTCCGATGTCAATAAAATCCCAGGGAAGGGCTTCGTTGAATTCACGCTTGCGGGAGACATAAAAATCCATCGTCATGTCGATTTCCTTCGCTGCCTTCCTCCAATCTCCACCTTGCGCATGAGCATGCCTGATAAGCGCACCGAGACGCCGGTCTCCTCGCGAAAGCAATGCTTGAATATACTCCCATTTCGGCAAGTCATGAATAATATTCATATTGCTAATTTTCCTGACAGCTTTCTCCAGATTCCGCTGCTTCCTATTCAGGCTCTCTATTGCTTCCATCGGTTCCCACTGGAAGGGTGTGAATGGTTTCGGCACAAAGGAGTTCACGGAAAGCGTGACTCGGCCGATCCTGCCCTGGGACCTGGCGTGCCTAAGCTGGATCTCGCGTATTTTCTCGGCAAGCGCAACGATGGCATCCACGTCTTCCTGCGTCTCCGTGGGCAGTCCGATGATGAAGTAGAGCTTGAGATTGAGAATACCGCCCCCGAATACCATGCCTGCGGCTCGAAGAAGGTCGTCTTCCGTGATTCCTTTATTAATGACATTCCGGAGCCTCTCGGAGCCTGCCTCAGGCGCGATTGCGATGGTTTTCTGCCCGCTCTTTGCCAGCCGGTCGATCAGTGCTTCGCTTATTGAGTCAGCCCGGAGCGATGAAACCGATACATCTCCGGTTATCACAGAACACAGTGCACCGATGTCGGGATAATCCGATATCGCGGCGCCTACGAGACCAATCTTGTTGCATAGTGCGTTGGCTTTCTTCGCCTGCGCTTGCGCCTGTTCAATGCTGAGATTGCGAGGCGGGAGATAGATGTATCCTGCCATACAGAACCGGCAGTGCCTGCCGCATCCCCGGGTAATCTCCGAAAGATACATGCTGCTGAACTCGGTTTGGGGCGTGAAAATTACGGTCGAGGCAGACGATCTGTTGAAATCCCTGACACTCCGTTTGACGATATGCTGCGGGGCCGATTGATCAAGGTTCTTCCTTTCTTTGATCGTTCCATCCTCCTTATAGAGGACATGATAAAACTCTGGCACGTACACGCCGGGAACCCCGCATAAAACTCTGAGAAGTCTTTGTTTGCCTTGCGCGCGGTTTGCCTTATAGATGTCAATGAACTCGCCTGCAACTTCTTCTCCTTCGCCGATAAGAATGCAATCAATAAAGTCTGCCAGTGGCTCCGGATTGAAGAATGAGCAAATTCCTCCGAGTATCACGAGCGGATCGTCATTAGATCTCTCTTCCTTATTCAGAGGTATGTTGGAAAGCCGAAGTATTTCCAAAATGTTGAGATAATCCTGCTCAAAGGAAACCGAAAATGCCAGTATATCGAACTCTTTTACCTGACTCATACTTTCCATGCTGAACAGGCGCGTACCTGTTTCGACATAGTCTTTGATATCTTCTTCTTCGGGCAAGAAAACCCTCTCGCATACCGTGTCCGCCCGGTTGTTCAGAATGGAGTATATCTGATGCATGCCGAGGTTTGACATGCCGACGTGGTAAACGTTCGGGTACGCGAGTGCCACAGATACCTCCGCACCCTGCACTTTATACACGGTCCCGCGCTCCGCGGCAAGCAGCGCTTCGTTTTTTTCTCTCAGCTTTCGTAACATGAGGGGATTATACTATTCTTGCATTCGCAGGGCAAAGCAAATAAAATTGCTTCGCAGGAACGAAAGGAACGTAATTGTATCATCAGAACATCACCATGCACGCGGGAAAAACCACCTGGGACAAATCATACCATAATAGAAATTATCTAGATTATTGTGGAGAAAAGTCGGCTGGTCAGGCCGCCGCCAATGAATACTTCAACTATCGAGGATGCTCCTCATCTTTCTCAGAAGATCATTCATGGGAGCAGATTCCAGGATGAAATTGAGGCCTTTTTCGTGCCTTTACCTTCTTCGCTTTAGACGTGGATGAGGCCTTCGTGCTGTTTGGTGATGCCATAAACCAAGGCAAGTCCGAGCCGTCTCCACGGAGCAGAGTTCCGTCCCGCCTTCAACATTAGCACATATGCCTGATTCATTCACGTAAGTGCAGGATAAAGCAGCGATCCTGCTAAATACCTGTATTGTGTTTAGCTTTTGGTGCGATGAGTACACGGGAGGAAAGAATTGAGAAAGAAATAATGAAAAAGGATTAGACAAGCGGTCAGCATTGAGCACACTCGCCCCTGAGTGACTAATTATTCCGCTCTGACGAGGTCCTCGAATCTGATATCCACGCCGAACACCCCGACTACGCCGCCCGTTTCCGAGCTTATAGGCGCAGACACAGTGATGCAGAGCGCGCCAGTAATCTTCGACGTATAAAAATCGGACACAAAACTCTTGCCATCCGCTATGGGATTGATAAACCAGGGACGGTCTGAGAAGTTGTCGCCGAGACCCGAGTGCTCGAACTGGGCCTTGTACTGGATCTGGGTAATATTCTTCGTAGTCTTCTTACCATCTCCATTCACCACATAGGCAAATTGGATGAATGGATTCTCGACCAGAAGTTTTTGCATGACCGTTTCCTGCTTCGCATTGTTCATGGAGCGCATCTGGTTGCTCTCCACCATCCCTTCTACAAGGTGAAGCGATATTTCCTGCGCCTTTTTCTTCAGTTTATCGAGGTCGGAGGTAAAATACTCGGGCAGATACTTCTTTGCTTTTTCAAGCAATTCTTCATGGGAGATGCTCGTGGTCCTGCCTTGCTCGTAAATCTCCAACACCCACTTGTTCATCTTGGCAAGGCCCGGGTGCCGCTTGTCGATCTTCTTGTCCGAGTCGAGGTGCAAATGGCTGTTCACCCAGTGGGCTATACCTGCTATCCCCGACTTGTCCGTGATGATGACTCCCATGGGACGCTTCAATATCTTAGACGTGTCGAAGATATTGTATATCTCTTCGTTCTTCATCATGCCGTCGGCATGGATACCTGCACTCGTTGAGTTGAACTCCGCGCCTACGAAGGGATAATTGGCGGGGATCGGGAAATTTAATTCACTCCTGAAATATTCCGACATCTCTGTAATTGCAGCGGTGTCAATCCCACCATCGTTCCCGGTGAGACTGATGTAATCGATAAGCATGGCCTCGACGGGTGTATTGCCCGTGCGCTCGCCGAACCCGAGAAGAGCGCCGTTCACCGACGCGCAGCCGTACATCCATGCAGCGACGCCGTTGATGAGCCCTTTGTGAAAATCATTATGGCCGTGCCACTCAAGCTGCTCCGATGGTACACCGCCGTCGTGGATGAGGGCGTAGAAAATTTCTGGAACTCCGCGAGGTAGCGCCGTCCCGGGGAAGGGGAAGCCATAGCCCATGGTATCGCAAGCCCTGATCTTGATCGGAACCTTCGACGATTCCGACAGCCTCATAAGCTCCTGAGCAAAGGGGATGACGAAACCGTAGAAGTCCGCCCGCGTAATATCTTCGAGATGGCAACGCGGAATGATGCCCTGATCAAGAGCTGTTATAACGATTTCGAGATACGCTCTCAGCGCCTCTTGCCGGGACAGGTTGAGTTTCAGGAAGATGTGGTAGTCCGAGCAGGAGGTGAGGATGCCTGTTTCCTTGAGTCCCACCTCTTTGACGAGTTTGAAGTCGTTCTTGTTAGCCCGGATCCAGCCCGTAATTTCGGGATACCGGTAACCGCGCTCCCTGCAGAGCCGCAATGCCTCGCGGTCCTTTTCCGAATAAAGGAAAAACTCGGTCTGGCGGATCACACCGTTCGGACCGCTCATCCGGTGCAGGAAATCAAAAATATCCACGATCTGCTTGGGAGTATACGGTGGCCGGGACTGTTGTCC
This sequence comes from Nitrospirota bacterium, assembly GCA_963845065.1. Taxonomy (GTDB): domain Bacteria; phylum Nitrospirota; class UBA9217; order UBA9217; family UBA9217; genus JAJYKN01. The sequence goes on along the minus strand of CAWJQQ010000008.1, from coordinate 37,554 downwards.
ATCGCGGAACGTCGTGTCCGTAATCCAGATGTCCTTTGGGATGTTGGTCTGGATCAGTCTGTCCTCGAAGACGACCCGGGGAACACTCGTATAGGGAAACACTTCGCGGTAGAGCACCGGCTCAGAAACATTCTTAAGATCGAATGGTATTTTTATTGACTGCCTTTTGATGGTCAATGCGGCCTCCTGCCAATATCAGATCATTGTAAAAACCCGATGTGCACCATACTAATTCCCTAATTTCCCCTGAGTCCCCTGATAACGGCGCCGTAGTCTTTTTTGCTGAATATAGCAGAGCCGGCGACAAGGATGTCAGCGCCGGCATTGATGATGGCTGCCACGTTTTCTGGCTTCACGCCGCCGTCCACTTCTATCTCGACAGAAAGACCGAGGTCGTCGATCCGCTTCCTGAGCTTGGCAATCTTGTCCAACGCCGAAGGGATGAAAGCCTGCCCACCGAAGCCGGGGTTGACGGACATAATCAGAACCATATCGACGTCAGCCAGGATATAGTCCAGACTGGAGAGTGGAGTCGCCGGATTGAGCGATACGGAGGCCTTCACGCCGGAGTGTTCCTTGATGGACTGCACGAGCCTGTTCAGGTGGTACGCGGTTTCGACATGCACGGTAATATAATCAGCCCCCGCCTTGGCAAAATCAGAAATAAACAGTTCTGGGTTGGAAATCATGAGGTGCACATCAAGCGGCAACTTGGTGGATCTGCGGGCGGCCTCCACAATCAACGGACCGATGGTAATGTTCGGCACGAAGTGGCCGTCCATTACATCGACGTGGATTATGTCCGCGCCTGCTAACTCCACAGCCCTGATCTCCTCCCCAAGACGGGAAAAATCTGCAGAGAGAATCGAGGGGGCCACCTTAATTTTTCTTGTCATAACTTTTCCACCTGCCGAATACAAATAAGGCTTAATAACAGAGAATCGGTTGCACACAGATTGGCTTAATGGGTCTTCAGAGAAATGCTGCTGTTATCCGCTCCCCTGTTCTTGTCTACACACGCGTTGCGGCAACAGCAATGGTGTCTTAGTGGATACTCTTCAGCTTGCAATTTCATTTGTTTACCACGATATCTACCGTGGCATCGGCAGAAACAGGATACCCTGCTCCGGGCTTCTGGCTGATGACGATTCCATCTGTTCCCGAATGCCGGTCACTAAAGGCCCGGGTAATAACCCGATGCTGCAATTCCAGCCGATCGACGATCCTGAGTGCCTCCTCGGCTTTTTTCCCCACAAGCTTCGGCATTACGAGAAGATCGATTTTTTTGCCGGAACTCACCAGCATGCAGATCGTACCACCCTTCTCGATCGGACTCCCGAACTGCGGGTACTGCGCTATTATCAGGCCCCGGTCCACGGAGTCCGAATAGACACGTGAGATGTCCCCGGGAATGAAGCCGGACTGCCTTACCATGATATCGGCCTTACGAAAATGTTCTCCCACAACTTTCGGCGCAAGTAGGTCGCTCGGCCCCTGGCTCACGATGACATGAACCTGCCGACCCTTTTTTATCCCACTCCCCGGCGCAGGCGATTGGGACACGACAACATCCCGTGGCAGCGTGGGATTGGGTTCACGACGGTCAACCTTAAGTTGCAAACCTTGTTGCGCGACGGTCTCGATCACGGACACGATGTCCTGGCCTGTAAGGTCCGGCACGCGCACCTCTTCCTGATGCATGAGCAACGCCACGACGGCGAAGGCGCTTGCGATGCCGACACCGATGAGGGTTATAAATATACCAAGTCCTTTCAAAAACCGCTTCATGTGAGAGCCTATATAGTACCATACTGCAGGTAGGATGCAAGAACTTCTAAACACCAAGCGGGAGAATCCTGCGACAGGGGCATTCAATCTCTTGCTTTTCAATCTGCAGCCGTTGACCCTAAGTTTTTTTCATCATTCTGACAGCACAGAACCCATCCATCGTGGAGGCCTTCGGGTAGGTATGGAGGAACCCGTGATCATCCACCAACCCTTTTGCGGCTTTTGGTAAATAGGGACTGGGATCATCGATGACGAACGATTTCCCTTCCAGGGAAAGAAAGGAAGAAATAATATCTTCATTTTCTTCTGGCTCTGTTGTACACGTGGCGTAGACGAGGACGCCTCCCGGATGAAGAAGTTGTGCACAATTTTCAATAATAAGACGCTGTACTGCCGAACGGTCCCGAATCGTTCGCTCACTCTTATTCCACCTTCCATCCGGGTGCCGCCGGAGCACACCGAGCCCGGAGCACGGTGCATCGATTAAAATTTTATCGTACCTACCCTGTTGATACAGCGCCGCATCTCCTATCGCAGGTAACACGATCTTACAGCCAAGCCGACGGCTGTTCTCGTCGATCCTAATCATCCGAGTTGCATCCTGATCGAGCGCAACGATCATACCGCAATTTTGCATTAGTTCGGCAAGATGCGTTGTTTTGCCCCCGGGCGCCGCGCATGCGTCCAAGACAGTTTCGCCTGGTTTCGGAGAAAGCATCAGGCTGACCAGCTGAGCAGCCTGATCTTGCACTATGAATAGTCCCTGCTGATAGGCCTCAAGCGTGCGGATGGTCGGGGATGAGATGATCTCAAGCCCCGTTTCAGAAAAGCCTGTTGCAACGGCATCGACACCTTGATCAGCGAGCGTCGCTATAAGCATATCCCTTGTCGTCTTGAGGGTATTCGTTCTAATGACGAGCGGCGCGTTTCGGTTGTTCCCGCTCAGCAACATTTCGGCCTGTTCCGCGCCGAACCGATTCAACCAGCGCCGTACAACCCACTCAGGATGGGAGTAGACAGTAGCGAACCTTTTTGACAAGTCGTTGAAACCGGGCTCAGTAATCGAGCTCCTCATCCGATCCAGGTTCCTGAGTAGCCCGTTTACATAGCCCTGCTTTTTTCCATATATTTTTGCTAGCTCGGTGGACGTATTGACCGCTGCGCTCGTGGGAACTCGATCGAGAAACAACATCTGGTATGCGCCGAACCTCAGGATATTCCGAGTCCAGGCATCGGTCTTCTCGACCGGCTGCGCCGAGAACTGGTTCAATACCCAGTCCAGCCTCGCCCGGTTCCTAAGTGTTCCATATACCAGTACCAGGAGAAAGGCGCTGTCACGCTCATCAAACGATTCACGCGCCTTGTCGAGCAGCATGTCAACGAACACTCCGTCCTCGACCTTCCGAAGGATCACAAGTGCTTGTTCTCTCGGTTTATCTCTTGCTCTCACAAAGTTCTTTGCGGCCGCTTGCAAGGAATTCGAGCGCTTCTGCAACTTTGGAAATATCCACGCTCGTATTGAAGCACGGCCCGAAAGGACGTTCGTTCAGGATCCCGATTACAGGGAGCGGGTAGGCGTCCTGAATACCGCTGGTCAAATCACGTTCGCACGCCACAGCAATTATCACCTGGGGCTTTGCCTCCGCCACCCGTCTTCGCGCAAGCGTTCCGCCTGTTGCAACTGAAAGGTGCACGTCATGTTTCTTGGCGAGCAGGACCAGGTCTTTGATCTTACACTTACCGCAAGCCTGACATTTGTTGGCGTCGGTCGTGATCTTGATCGCACAATCGTTGAACTGAAGACAATGCGGCATAAGCAGCAGGATGCGCTGGGGCTTGTTGTCGTTGCATTTGGCCATGACCAAGAGGTTGTTCACTTCCACGAAGGACTGCTGGATCTTTTCCTTCGAAATACCCAGGAGCTTGCCTACCACGATCATGATCGGGAAGAGTACCTCGATCACGATCCCCCGTAGCCGCGCAGCGAAGAAAATTTCCTTACTGCGGATAAGGGTTAGTATGAGCAGCGCCACGCCGAGGATCAGGGTACCCAGCGCCCCTCCCATCGTGATGAACACGACTTCCGGTGCAAGGGGATGGATGTTCCTGAGCCCTACGTAGGGGATCAGATAGAGCCCTACCGTGATTGCGGCAAGCAGGAATACCGTAAAGACAATAAGACCGATGAAGATGCGTTTTTTTGGTTCATACATGGTTTAATACATCTCAATGTTCGGAGCTGAAAATGTTTTAGCGTGAAACAGAAAACTTCTTCCCGACGAGCTCGCGATGGCCGCGCAGAAAATCGCCTGCAGTCATGGGCCTCTTTCCCTCGGGCTGAATGCTCACGATGCGGAGCAGCCCCTTGCCGGTTCCGGTCTCAAGGGTTTGTTTGTCCTTTTCGTACAGCAGCCCGGGTTCGCCCGTGCCGCTCACAGCCTCGGCCGCGATGATTTTAATTATCTTTCCATCCAAAAAAGTGTAGGCACCCGGCCAGGGAGATAGGCCCCGAATGCGATTATGGATATCGTAAGCAGGAATATTCCAATCGATGAGTCCGTCTTCTTTTTTGAGAAGTGGCGCCAATGTTGCCCGTGAACCATTTTGCGGTAATGGCAAGAGTCTGCCGTCCACAATAAGCGGCAGGGCGGCCGTGATCAGCCTAGCACCAACAGTCGAGAGCCTCTCTGTTATCGATCCTGCCGTGTCCGCAGGATCGATTACGATTCTTTCCTGCATCAAGATTGCTCCCGTATCCATCCCTTCGTCCATCTGCATGATCGTGATACCTGTTTCCTCTTCTCCCTTGATGATCGCCCAGTTAATAGGTGCAGCACCGCGGTAGGATGGAAGGAGCGAGGCATGGATATTGATGCATCCGAACTTGGGCAGCGTCAGGATCTCTCGGGGGAGAATTTGGCCATAGGCAGCAACTATGACAACCTCGGGACTGATCGACTGCAGCTGATCGATGAACACCGCTTCCCGAACGCGTTTCGGCTGGTAAACGGGAAGTCCCATCTTCACTGCCGCACTCTTGACCGGTGGAGCCATAAGGCTCCGTCCCCTGCCTGCTGGTTTATCGGTCCGTGTGACTACGCCGGCAATCTCATACCCTTCTGCAGCCAAAGCGCGGAGCGGACTCACGGCAAACTGAGGCGTTCCCATATACACGATTCTCATCGGTGTTTTGCCTCTATTCCCCTGGGAGTGCGATGACTGCCGCACCTTACGCTTATTCCGCGGCCATCTTTTTGTACCTTCGCTTGAAAATATTTTTCTTGAGAGGGCTCAGGTGGTCTACGAACAATAAGCCGTTCAAATGATCGATTTCGTGCTGAAGGGCCTTTGCGAGGAGTCCTTCCGCCTCAACCTCGAAGAATTTTCCCATTCGGTCCTGCGCGCGAACCTTGACCCGCGCAGCACGCTTCACCTTCTCGGCATAATCTGGGATACTGAGACAGCCTTCCTCTTCGGTGATTGATCCGTCCATGGAGAGGATCTCGGGGTTGATGATGATGAGCAGCGGGTGACGATGTTCCTCGTTTTCCCGCGAGCTCAGGTCAATCACCGCCAGCTGAAGCGCGACACCGACCTGGTTGGCGGCAAGACCGACCCCAGGCGCAGCGTGCATGGTCGCGACCATATCTTCAATAAGTCGGTCGAGAGAACTGTCTATTTTTTCAACACGGTCCGTTTTATTGCGGAGCACTGGGTCCGGGTAGATTCGTATTTCACGGCTTGCCATAATGTTCATATTTAACATGATTGAGAGCGAAAATCAAGGTAGAAGATGGTGGATCAGCTTTAATAGCGACTGATTTTGATTATACATCGGATGAGAAGACAGTGTTGACACTCTCACAAGCTTTATGGTATTTTTAAAGGTATGGCAATCGACAAAAATACGGTAATGAAGGAGGCCCAAAAGTTTGCAGCCAAGGGCCAGTTCGACAAAGCGATTGCCGAATGGAAAAAGCTCCTCAAAGAATCTCCGAATGATGCCAATATCTTCAATACGATAGGTGATCTCTGCCTAAAGAAGGACGCAAAAGCAGGCGCTTGTGACGCATATAAGAAAGCCGCCGATTTACTTGCCGCAGATGGATTCACTTCTAAAGCCTTAGCCCTCTATAAAAAAGTAATCAATATCGACCCGAAAAAAATCGAGGCCCACCTTGCTCTCGGCGATTTGAATGCCGAAAAAGGCCTTAGCGGTAATGCCCTGGAAAGTTATAAAATCGCTGCAGACCATTACATACAGCAGAAGGATATGGTCAAGGCGCTCGGCATCTACCAGAAAATGGCAGACTTGAACACAACCAACGTTTCGTTTCGAATTAAGCTGGGAGACATGTATGCGAAAGAGAACATGGTCACCGAGGCGAGTACAGCGTACCTCAATGCAGCAGACGTCCACATGGCGAAAAACGAATTTAAAGATGCCCGTCAACTGTTCGAAAAAGTGCTGTCTATCGATCCAGGCAATAAGACCGTCTATCATAAGGCCGGGGTCGTTTATTTCCAGGAAGGGAAATTCAATGAAGCATGCAAGTCCTTGAAGCGAGTCTTTGAAAACGACCCGTCCAATAAGGAAATTGCCAACACGTACCTCGACGCTCTGTTTAAATCGGCCAAAGAACCCGAAGCCGAACAGGTTATCAGAAAAATTCTCGATAGTGACGCAACACGGACAGACCTGCGTGAAAAACTCGTCAAGATTTACCTTGCAAAAAATGAATTGAACAAAGCGCTTGTCGAAGTTACTGTTATTGCAGAAGCGAAAATTGCCGGAGGTGACAACGACAGCGCCGAAAAAATTCTCAAGAGATTCGTTTTCGACACTCCGGAATATATTCCTGGAAGGAAGAAATTGGGAGATTTCTACCGTTCCATTGGCCGAGTGCAGGATGGGGCCGCAATATACCTTCAGACCGCGGAACACCTGCTCGAAGCGGGAGATGGGGGGGGGGCTAAAACGTTTCTGAACAAAGCTTTGGAGCTTTCCCCGGATCTTCAGGAAGCCAGAAAGTTACTCGATCGGCTTGAACCGGCAATGCCCGTCGCAACTCTTCCCGAACCCATAGAAGAGGCTGTGCGTCCTCTCGCTGAACCGACGCCGGATTACCAGCAACCTGAACCAAAGCCAGCTGCAACGGCACTGTCAACCTTTGAGGAAAACCCGGCAATCAACGAAGCGTTCACGGAAATCGACGTGCTTGTGAAATACGGACTCAGCTCGAAAGCACTCGAACAACTTGAGATGCTTGCGGCTACATATCCTGATAGTCCGCTGATCCGTGTACGTCTGAAAGAACTCTATCAGGAACAGGGTAATGCTTCCAAAGCCGTGGAGCATGCACTGGCGCTGGCAGACATCTATTCCAGGAACAACTTGACGGATCACTCAGATTCTGTTCTGAATTCGGCCCTCTCGATAGATCCGACAAACGCCGCGCTGCTTGCGAAGCTCGGCAGAGCACCCATTCCTTCTGAGGCCCTTCCTGCTGAGACAGCGCCGATTGCACCGCTAGAGCCGCCAATCGAAACACTGGTACCAACCGAAGCATTCGAGTCCGCACCCCCACCCCCAGAAGTCAGCTTGCCGGAACCTCCACCGATATTCGAAGACACTCTACAAATCCAGGAGTCTTTCCCGACGACAGAAGAGATCGCCTTCGAAGGGCTCGATGCTGGAATGCCCCATCTGGATGAACTGGACCTTTCCGCAGAGGATCACGTACAGGATACGGCGCTAGCTGAAAATGCCGGCTCGTTCAGCGATCAGCCGCAGGAGGTGGTCGAAACTCGCGAAGAGCCCATCGCTCAAATCCCCGAGCCGGAGAGCGCCTTTCAGCAGCCGCTTACTGTGGCGTCGGCCGAAAAAACCGGCTCGCTCGACGAACCGCCCCAAGTGGCCGAAACTCTCGAAGAACCTGTCGCTCAAATCTCGGAACTGGAGCTCATCGCTCAGCAGCCAATTGCTGCGGCGTCGGCCGAAGAATCCGGCTCGCTCGACGAACCGCCCCAAGTGGCCGAAACTCTCGAAGAACCTGTCGCTCAAATCTCAGAACTGGAGCTCATCGCTCAGCAGCCAATTGCCGATATTCCGCCTGATACGGTAGAAATATGGTCTGAAGCGGAATTTTACTTTCAGCAGGGGTTGTTCAATGAAGCAAAAAAGCATTATACAAGGATTATCGAGCTGAACCCTAGCGACCAGCGGGCGATAGAACGCCTCGAAGAATTATCGCGCGAAGAAGAACAGTCGCTTGAATTCTCAAAACTGGCAGAGGCCGTTGAAGAGTTAGAAGGCACCGTCGATATCGAGGCTGATGGTCAGGAATTACCTTTGAGCGTGTCTGATGAGGATGCTGTCCGCACTCTCATGCAGGAGATATCTCAACTAAAAAACCAACAAGAGCCCGCATCCCCCCTCCCACTGGCAAAAAAAGAAAGTGTATCACCTCAGCAACCGGAGCAAACCGCTGGCAAAAAAGCCGAACCGCCTGTCACGCCAACAGTGGTCGGCGGCACACGGTCCAACGAAAGGTATTCTGAATCTGAAGAAGATTTTTTTGATCTTGGAGAGGAGCTTAATAAAGAGAACAAAATCGTTTCTGCACGTACACCCGAACAATCATCCGAGGACTTTTTTGATCTTGCGGCGGAACTCCGGGACGAGCTAAGCACCATCGCAGTTCCCGAGCACATTGCCGAATCGTCCGAAGAACAAAGCCTCGACGAAATTTTTGAAGACTTCAAGCGCGGTGTTGAACAGCAATCGGTCAAGGAGGATGTCGATACCCACTATAATCTCGGTGTGGCCTACAAAGAAATGGGACTACTTGACGACGCGGTATCTGAATTCACCATGACTCCCGAGGATGAGCCGAAATTTATCCAGAGCCGCTACATGCTGGGCCTCTGTTACATGGAAAAGGGAGAGTATCAGAACGCCGCAGCCGAGATCCTGTATGCCCTTCGCTGCACAGCAAGCCAAACCGGGGAGAAGCAAGACACGCTCGGCATGCACTATGATCTCGGCCTTGCATATCAAGGGGCCGGAAATCTTAACAATGCAATCAATGAATTTCAAATAGTTCTCGCGCTGGATTCCGGCTACCGGGATACGAAGATAAAGCTAAAAGAGCTGCAACAGGGCGATTTCATTTCTCTCGACCAGCTCAAAGATGACATCGAACGTGAGATCTCGTCGAAGTTCCTCAAAGAGGGTGAACGGATAGAACGTGAAGAAAGGAACCGGAAAAACGAGAAAGTCAGAAATTAAATTTGCCTAAATATTAGGCTCATGCCCAATTTTTAATCAATATCCTGCCTTTTTATTTTCTTTATAGATTGAAATTTAAAACTATTTTTTTAGCATTAAAATTGCTTTAAAAATAGGCTGACAGGAGGTCGCTTTACTATGAAAAAAATCGAGGCGGTCATTAAACCGTTTAAGCTCGATGAAGTTAAAGATGCACTGAATGCCATCGGGGTTCAAGGCATTACGGTCACCGAAGTTAAAGGATTCGGCAGACAAAAGGGCCACACAGAACTCTATCGTGGGGCAGAATATGTCGTCGACTTTCTTCCCAAGGTGAAGCTCGAAATTATCGCAGCCAACACGCTGGTCCCTAAAATTATAGAGACCATTGAAACGACGGCCAAGACAGGCCGCATCGGTGACGGAAAGATATTCGTCACTCCTGTGGATGAGGTAATCCGCATCCGTACCGGCGAGCGCGGCGAGGCGGCGATATGATAATAGGAAAATGAGGGGCGAGGGATGATAGACGCGGGACGAAATAAATTTTCGTCGTCCGAGCGAAGCGATCGTCCATGGTCCATCGGAATTAAAATAAAGAGGAGGAAGCAACATGACAACACCAAAAGACGTATTGAAGCTGGCAAAAGACAACAAGGCAGTGATGGTTGATTTAAAATTCATGGACTACCCCGGGCTGTGGCAGCACTTCTCTGCACCGGTGGACGAACTTACTGAGGCCATTTTTGAAGAGGGGCTTGGGTTCGACGGGTCCAGTATCCGCGGCTGGCAGGCTATCCATGCGAGCGACATGCTCGTGGTCCCGGATGTGGAAACGGCGGTAATGGATCCCTTCACCAAGTATCCCACCTTGTCGCTCATCTGCAACATCGTGGACCCCATCACCAAGGAGCGTTACAGCCGAGATCCGCGCCATATCGCACAAAAGGCGGAAGTTTATCTGAAATCTACCGGCATCGGCGACACCTGCTACATGGGTCCTGAGCCAGAATTCTTCATCTTCGATGATGTCCGTTTCGATCAGAACTCCCATGAGGGCTATTACCACATTGACAGCGTGGAAGGCATCTGGAACAGTGGCCGCGTTGAAAACCCGAACCTTGGATACAAGCCACGCCACAAGGAAGGCTACTTCCCGGTACCTCCGATCGACAGCCAAGAGGACATTCGCAGCGAGATGGTACAAGAAATGCTGAAAGTCGGCATCTACGTTGAAAAACAGCACCACGAAGTGGCGACCGCAGGCCAGGCCGAGATCGACATGCGCTTCAGCCCTCTGGTCAAAATGGCAGACCAGCTCATGTACTTCAAGTACATCATCAAGAACGTAGCCAAGCGGCACAACAAGACCGCGACCTTCATGCCCAAGCCCTTGTTCGGCGACAACGGATCTGGCATGCACACCCACCAATCCATCTGGAAGGGTGGCAAACCCCTGTTCGCCGGTGACAAGTATGCCGGAATGTCCCAGCTTGCGCTCAATTATATCGGCGGCATTCTGAAGCATGCGAAAGTGATTGCGGCCTTCACTAGTCCGACCACGAACTCCTACAAACGCCTGACCCCAGGCTTTGAAGCGCCTGTGAACCTGGCTTACTCGAGCAGAAACCGATCCGCTGCCGTCCGCATCCCGATGTACAGCCCGAGTCCCAAGGCAAAACGCATCGAAGTCCGGTTCCCCGATCCGTCGTGCAATCCCTATCTGGCCTTTGCGGCCATGCTCATGGCGGGCTTGGACGGCATTGAGAACAAGATTGATCCGGGACAACCGCTGGATAAGGACATCTACGACATGGCTCCGGAAGAACTGGCTAGCGTGCCGTCAATGCCGTCTTCGCTCGAAGAAGCACTCGATAATCTCGAAGCAAATCACAGCTTCCTCTTGAAGGGCGACGTGTTTACCAAGGACGCGATCGAGGTGTGGCTCGAATACAAGAGGACCAAGGAAGTGGACGCGCTCCGTCTCCGTCCCCATCCTTACGAGTTCTTCCTGTACTACGACCTTTAAGAACAGCCGCATACCGCATATGCATAACCGGAACCTCATAATAGTTGGGGTTTCGGTTTTTTTTGCCGGCAATGAATCCGGTAACCATTTTCAGAACTTTTTCCAGTGGAACTCTCCCAGCAGGAGTTGCGAGTTTTTCAATGTTACATGAAATAACTCTGCATGAGCCCTTCGGACTGCCGCCACATAAGTGTGGTGTTTTATGCGGTACAATTTGCAAGATGGGGATCAAAACGCTCATGATCACCAGTGACAACCCGCTTGCCGCTGCTGCGGTTGCAGCTGAGGCAGGGGTCGATGATTTTCTCGCAGAGGCAACGCCCGAGGCAAAGCTTAAGCTCATCCATGAACATCAGAAAGGCGGAAGACTCGTTGCCATGACCGGAGATAGAACGAACGGATGCGCCCGCGCTCGCACAGGCGGACGTGGCCGTTGACATACATGCAGGGAGCCAGGCCGCGAAGGAAGCTGGTAACCTCGTGGATCTCGATTGCAATCCCACCAAGCTCATACAGATTGTTGAAATAGGCAAACAGCATTTGATGACCCGCGGCACGCTCACGACCTTTAGCATCGCGAACGATGTGGCGAAATATTTCGCCATTCTGCTTGCTGCGTTCATTTCAATCTATCCTGCATTGGGGGCACTCAATATCATGAGCCTTGCAACGCCACAGAGTGCCGTGTTGTTGTCTGCCGTGATCTTTAACGCGCTGATTATCATCTTCCTCGTGCCTCTGGCGCTGCGCGGCGTGAAATACCGCCCTCTCGGCGCCTCAATTGTCTTACGAAACAATGTTTTAATTTACGGTGTCGGCGGGCTGATCGTGCCGTTTTTCGGCATCAAGCTGATTGATATGATCGTAGCAGCGCTGAGTATTGTTTAATTAATTTAGAGAGATCGAAATGAAAAAATCGAGTACATTATTCGTGTTGAAAGTCGGTTTGATGATATTCTGCACCATGGCGGCATTGGCAGCGCCCGTGTTCGCAGACGATGCGAAGCCGACAGCACCAGCAGTGAGCGCCGATGATATCAATAAAGCACTCGGCATCAGCTTCTATGTTCAGGGCGGCTATACGTACAATGGGAACGCCAGCAACGGCGCTACCCAGGACTCGGTAAACGATTTGAGGGTGTTCGACCATGATGCTAACAGCTTTACCCTCGATCTTGCCCAGATCCTGATCTCGAAGGACACACCAACTCCGGGCAACGTCGGCTACAGAATCAAGCTTTCCTCGGGCGAGACGGCAAAGTGGATCCATTCACGGGGCCTGAGCGGCGGTCCGCTCAACCAGGCACAGGTTGGCGAAGGAACTGATACCTTTGATTTGACAGAGGCATATATGAGCTATATGTCGCCGATCGGCAGTGGGCTCAGGTTCGACCTTGGGAAAATGGTCACCTATTTCGGCGCTGAAGTGATCGAGGCAATTGACAACCCGAACTATTCCCGGTCGTTCCTGTTCAACTATGCGATTCCGTTCACGCATACGGGCCTCAAGATGAGCTATGGTATTACCGACGCCCTGAGTGCAAGTTTCTATGTCGTTAACGGCTGGGATGACGCAGAAGACAACAACACCGGAAAATCCTTAGGCGTCAGCATCGGCTACGCACCTTCGGATATATTTTCAGGATACGTCAACTACATGTCCGGACCCGAGCACGACAGCATTAACCACAATATTAGGACGCTGGTTGATTTCGTTGCCACGATTAAGCCCGTGAAGCCGCTCTCGTTCATATTGAATTATGATGACGGAGTCGAACACAACTACTCCCCAGCGGGCAATGCAACGTGGTTTGGTTTTGCCGGCATCGTAAAGTACGACTTTAACGATACGTACAGTCTGTCGGTCAGAGGCGAGACATTCGATGACCCGGAGGGCATCAGAACCGGCACACAGCAAAGTCTGACCGAATGGACGGTGACGCCGGAAATCCGTCTAGCCGGCGGCCTGATCGTGCGGCCGGAATACCGTCACGACACGTCTGACAAGCAGTCTTTTGACAACGGAACGAAGAAGTCCCAGGATACCATCGGCTTGGGTGCGATGTATAGATGGTAAGGATATTAGAATTCTAAAGCAGCGGAATCCGTGATTACAATGGTTCGAAATTCGCTCATGTCTATCTTGATATTCATGATCCTTACGGGGATCATCTATCCCCTGCCAATAACCGTGATCGCTCAAATGATATTCCCGCGGGGCAAACGGCAGCATCATTACGAAACGGCAAAGCCGTCGGATCTAGGCTGATCTCCAGCAGTTCGTTGACCCGTAATTTTTTTGGGGAAGGTTATCGGCAACGACTCCATATCACTAAAACGGCGGATCTTCTTCGGGCTCCAGATCTTATGAAGGCCGTGCAGGCGCGTATAGATGCTCTGCGTGCTGCCCCGTGTAGGGGCCCCGTATTTTTTTTATCGCACTCGATATAATGCTAAAGGACATAGTCGCATGCCGGCAAACGTCGCTCTGCGGCATCGGCTCATTGTAAAAAAGCATTTACACCCTCAAGTAAAAATGCGACAATACCATACCCCCGAATTGTGACCATCTCAGGGAGCATTAATGGAAGAGCGAAGACCAGATCCTGATCAGCTGCTTCAGCGGGCGCGCGAAGCGGAAGAGCGAAAGCGTGAGGGGCAGCTGAAAATATTCTTCGGCGCCGCGCCAGGCGTCGGGAAGACCTACGCCATGCTCGAGGCTGCGCGAAAGAAGCGCGAAGAAGGAGTAGATATCCTCGTTGGTCTCGTTGAGACCCACGGCAGGAAAGAAACTGAGGCGCTCCTCGAAGGTCTTGAAATCCTCCCCCGCCGGAACATCGAGTATCGCGGCACAATCCTGAAAGAATTCGATCTTGATACGGCCCTGCACCGCAAACCAACAATCATCCTAGTTGATGAACTCGCCCATACGAATGCCCCTGGGTCTCGCCATAAAAAGCGCTGGCAGGACATCTACGAACTACTCGGCGCCGGCATTAGCATATACACCACCATGAACGTGCAGCACCTGGAAAGCCTAAACGATGTTATTTCCCAGATAACGGGCGTCAATGTAAGGGAGACCGTGCCTGATTTTCTGCTAGACCGAGCCGATGAGATCGAGCTCATCGATCTGCCTCCCGATGACCTCCTACAGCGCATGAAAGAGGGCAAGGTCTATATGGCGGAACAGGCCGCGGCGGCGATTGAGAATTTTTTCCGCAAAGGAAACCTGATTGCGCTCCGAGAGCTTGCCCTGAGGCGCACCGCTGATCGTGTTGATGAACAGATGCAGGTCTACCGGCAGGATAAGGGGATCAAAGACATCTGGCCCGCGGGAGAACGAATACTGGTCTGCGTTGGTCATAATCCCCGCTCGATCAGGCTGATTCATGCAGCGAGGAGATTGGCTGCAGGACTTCGCGCCGAATGGCTCGCTGTGCATGTAGAGGCCCCTTCCCGCGTGCGGCCTTCGGAAGCCGACCGCAAACAATTGGCAGACCATATGCGGCTGGCGGAAAGCCTTGGCGCCGAAACGGCGACGTTAAGCAGCCAGAGCATGAGCGAAGAGGTCCTCACCTATGCGCGCAGCCGGAATGTAAGCAAGATCATTATCGGCAAGCCTACCCATGCTCGCTGGAAGGACAAGCTCTTCGGTTCGCCCCTCGACGAAATCGTGCGGGGCAGCGGCGACATTGATGTCTATGTTATCAGTGGTGATGTTGCAGAATCCCATCATGTACACCCGTCGCCAAAAGTACGGCGCAACGTAACGCACAATAAAGAATGGCTGTTGAGTGTTCTGACTGTCGCGTTCTGCACGGGTATCGACCAGCTCATGTTTTCCTACTTTGAGCGGTTGGACATGGCGATGGTATACCTTCTTGGGGTCGTTTTTATTGCAAGCCGTACCAGCCAGTGGCCGTCATTATTCGCAACAATCCTCAGTGTCGCTACATTTGATTTTTTCTTTATCCCACCTTATTATTCATTCGCCGTGAGCGATGCAAGATATTTCATTACCTTTACCGTAATGTTCATCGTTTCATTTGTCATCAGCAGGCTTACACTCCGGGTCCGTCAGCAGGCGGAAGCAGCACGGCTGCGGGAGCGTAGAACCGCAGCTCTGTATAGCTTAAGCCGCGACCTAGTCCGCGAACGGGGCACTGAGCGGCTGAGTGAAATCGCTGTAGAACATATCGGTGAAGTTTTCGATTGTCAGGTAGCCATTCTCGTACCTTATGATGATAACCGTCTTACTCCATCTGTGAATGGTGCCTCGACATTTATTCCCGATCCTCAGGAATTGAGCGTGGCCCAGTGGGTTTACGATCATCGTCAGCCCGCCGGGTTGAGTACGGACACTTTGCCCGGAGCCAAAGCGCTATATTTGCCACTTATCGCTTCAGGTGGTCCGGTAGGAGTTATTGGCACCCTTCCGCGAACGGAGGATAACGCTTTTGAGCCGGAACAATTTCACTATCTCGAGGCTTTTGCGAACCAAACCGCCATAGCAATCGAACGCTCTTATCTGGGCCAGGCGGCCCAAAGCGCTTTACTTAAAGCGGAAACGGAAAGCCTGCGTAATACTCTTCTCAGCTCTATTTCGCATGATCTACGTACGCCATTGTCCGCGATCACCGGGGCCGCGACGACACTGCTCCAGAATGATGTAACGATTGATCAACAGAACAGGTTTGAGCTTCTCAAGACCATCCAGGAAGAGGCAGAACATTTGAGCCGGATCATCAAGAACGTGCTCGATATGACACGCCTGGAATCAGGGGCAATCAAAATAAATAAAGAATGGCAGCCCCTCGATGAAATCGTGGGCGTAGTCCTCGACCGGCTGAGCGACCGGCTCAATGACCACCCCGTAACCGTAAAACTTCAGGGGAACCTGCCGCTCATTCCCTTTGACGCCCTGCTTCTTGAGCAGGTCTTCATGAATCTCTTCGACAATGCAATCAAATATTCCCCCAAGGGAGCTCCGCTTGAGCTTTCGGCCTCGGAGTCTTTTTACACCGTGACAGTAGAGCTGGCCGATCATGGTCCGGGCATTCCACCCGGAGAAGAAGAGCGCATATTCGAGAAATTTGTGCGCGGCCGAGGGGCAGGCGGCGGGGTCGGACTCGGACTCGCCATTTGCCGAACGATTATCAATGCCCATGGCGGCAAAATATGGGTGGAGAATCGCCCGGAAGGCGGCGCTGTAATCCGCTTTACGTTGCCAGCAGCAGGCTTGCCGCCTGCGCAGAGAACCGAGGAAGAGAATTTAATGACGAATGAAGGATAGGCTCTTCAATCCATATTTCACCGAGAGGATTGCGCTTAAAGAGCAATTTTTTCTCTGTTTATCATCTGATGTTGATGAAAATTCAAACCTCTAAACTCGCTTCCTTTGTATTAACTATGCCCGAAGAAAAAGAACTCATACTGCTGATCGAAGACGAACCACAGATGAGGCGCTTCCTGCGGATAACGCTCCAGAGTCAGGGATATCGTTTCGTTGAAGCGGCCACGGCCCAGGAAGGCCTTATGCAAGCGACGACACGAAACCCCGATGTGGTGCTCCTCGACCTCGGTCTACCGGATCTCGACGGTCTAGAGGTAACCAAACGATTGCGCGAATGGTCGCAAACTCCTATCATCGTCATATCCGCGCGCGAGCAGGAGCAGGACAAGGTCAAGGCGCTCGATGCCGGAGCGGACGACTATCTAACAAAACCGTTCAATGCCAGCGAACTTCTGGCACGGATACGCGTCGCTCTGCGTCATATATCCAGACAAGACGGGGACCAAAATAGTGCGGTCTTCGTCCTTCGGAATCTACGCGTTGATCTTGCGCTGAGGCAGGTGTTTATCAACGACCATGAAGTGCATCTTACACCTATAGAATACAAGCTGATGACGGTATTGGTCCGCCACGCAGGGAAGGTCATTACCCATACGCAGCTGCTGAAGGAAGTTTGGGGGCCAGCCCATGTGAACGAAGTTCAGTACTTGCGTGTTTACATGACTCAACTGAGGCATAAACTGGAATCTGACCCCGCACGTCCGCAGTTTCTAATGAATGAGCCAGGAATCGGATACCGCTTGAAATATGATGCTGAAGGGTAAATGAGGGCCAGCTAGTCAAGAGAATGCCTCTTTTCTAATCATTTGCCAAAATAATCATCATTACAAGTGGTGGATAATGCTATTACCATTTGCCAGGACATGGAGAATCAACAGGTTATCTTGTAAAGCCGACATTCTCTGCGGGCATCTTCCTTGCTATATTAGTGTGTTTCAAATGAATCATCGTCCTCTGCAGGTCAACAGATGTATGAGAAGAACTCTAGCATTATCGCCAGTGTCACAATCAGGAGAATGACAACATGGATCAGAAACAAAAGCCTACCATTCTTCAACGTTTAAGGACCATCATTTTCGGCGGTAAGCACAACATTGAGGACTCGTCGCTCTTCCATAAGCTGACGCTCATCGCCTTCTTTGCGTGGGTCGGTCTCGGCGCTGACGGCCTGTCGTCATCCTGTTACGGCCCTGAAGAAGCATTTATCGCGGTTCACAGTCATGTATATCTAAGCGTCTTTGTCGCGCTCATGTCCGGCATTACCGTGTTTATCATCGCCACGAGCTACTCTCAGATTATCGAGCTCTTTCCCACAGGCGGTGGTGGCTACCTCGTCGCAAGCAAATTGCTCTCACCCACAGCCGGGATGGTGTCGGGTTCGGCGCTTCTCATTGATTACGTACTTACAATTACAATATCCGTTGCAAGTGGCGCTGACGCCTTATTCAGCTTTCTCCCTCCTGCATGGCTACCATACAAGCTTTTTTTTGCGCTTTTTGGTGTCTTGGTCCTTACCTCTATGAACATGCGCGGCGTCAAAGAGTCGGTACTCCCCCTGGTGCCGATATTTTTGACATTTGTCATCACGCACGCTTTCATTATAGTCTATGCCGTGTTCATGAATATAGGGAGATTCGGTGAAGTCGCCGCTGCTACCAGGGCCGATGTGGTCCAAACGCAGGCCGAACTCGGATTCGCCGGCATGTTTCTTCTCATCATGCGCGCCTATAGCATGGGTGCTGGCACCTACACTGGGATCGAGGCTGTCAGCAACGGTCTGCCCATTCTCCGCGAGCCGAAGGTCAAGACCGGCAAGCGCACGATGCAATACATGGCCTTTTCCCTTGCGCTGGTCGTAATGGGTTTGATGATTGCCTACCTTCTCTACCGGGTTGTCCCGCAATCGGGAAAGACATTGAACGCCGTGTTGTTCGAGACCATGACCCGGGGCTGGGGTAAGGGTGGTACCATCTTCGTGCTCATCACGCTCCTGTCCGAGGCAGCGCTCCTGTTCATCGCGGCCCAAACAGGGTTCCTCGACGGGCCGCGGGTGCTTTCGAACATGGCACTGGATCGCTGGTTTCCAACTAAGTTCGCCATGCTCTCCGACCGCCTTGTTACGCAGAAAGGCATTCTGCTCATGGGTGGCGCCTCGCTCATCACCATGGTGCTGACCAATGGCGCGGTTCAATACCTTGTGGTCCTCTACAGCATCAACGTGTTCATCACCTTCTTCCTCTCCCAACTCGGCATGGTGCGCCATTGGTGGAAGGTACGCGGCAAAGAGGCCCACTGGGAGAAAAAGCTGTTCATTAATGGTGTCGGCATGACGCTTACGTTTTTCATTCTCGTTTCCGTAACAGTACTAAAATTTTATGAGGGTGGCTGGATTACGATGCTCCTGACGGGAGCGCTGGTCGTTATCGCGATGCTCACGCAGCGCCATTATCGCAACACTTTTCGCATCCTTCACCGGCTCGATGAGCTGGTAAACGTGGCTGAAGCGTCCTGCCCGACATTCCCTAGTGGGGCGATGGACATGGCAACGAAGATAAAATACGACCCTCAAGGCAAGACCGCCATTCTGCTCGTGAATGGCTTCAACGGCCTCGGACTGCATACGCTCTTCAGCATCATCCGCCTCTTCGGGGGTACCTTCAAAAATTTTGTGTTTATTCAGGTAGGTGTGGTGGACGCAGGCAACTTTAAGGGTACTGAAGAGATGTCCCATATGAAGGACAACGTACGCAAGGAGCTGGACCGCTATGTGCACTACATGCGATGTCATGGATATTATGCGGCAGGCTATTCATCATTCGGTAATGACGTGGTCGAAGAAATCGCCCGGCTGACGCCAGAGATCCTGCAGAAGTTTCCCAATGCGATCCTTTTCGGCGGTCAGCTCGTATTTCCAAGGACAACATTCCTGTCTGGCATGTTTCACAACTATACGATTTTCGCCGTACAACGACGATTCTATAATGAAGGAATTCCCGTAGTTATCCTCCCGATTCGAGTATAGTATTGACCGGTACATAAGGCTGTACACACCCTTAGGGATTCCGTTTTCCAGGCTCTTTTTCATTGACGACATAGCGCCCTCCGGGATAGTATTGTTACATGTCTTTTTTCCCAACCGCTCTTCATAACGAGATTCTGATTATATATATCGGGAATCTCATTCTGCTGCTCTGGGTCCTGACATACGTTTTTGTTAATCGGGAAGCCAGCTTACTCGTCCAAAAAGATATCAAGATACAACATAGCCCGGCGCAAGCCCTTTTCGCAGACTTGCACATGAGCATACTTGAGGGTTGGCTAATGGATGTCCTGGTCTTGTTGAAGAGACTTCGGGGGACTCTGGCTGTTGCCGTTGGAGAGCAGAGTCATGCAAACGATTCGGAGAATGATGCACGATTGCAGAAAGAATGGTGAGTAAAGATCAAGCCTCTGGCTACCGATGGATGGGGCTATATTCTTGAGGTACTGAACGGCAAGGGAGGAATAATCCGCTTTGCCACGGCGCGGTTTTTTAGCATTTTCTGATTCGCGCTCAGGGGGGGGAAATAAATTCGGAATTGAGGGCCTCTGATGGTAAAAAAAACGCTAAAATCATTTGGCAGCATCTTTATCTTTATGCTTCTTGGCCTCTTCGCTGCACCTTTCTGTGCTGCGGAAACACCTGGCAATTTGATCATTGAGCATGGTC
The DNA here is from genome assembly GCA_963845065.1 of Nitrospirota bacterium. Classification (GTDB taxonomy): domain Bacteria; phylum Nitrospirota; class UBA9217; order UBA9217; family UBA9217; genus JAJYKN01. The sequence goes on along the minus strand of CAWJQQ010000008.1, from coordinate 17,402 downwards.
CCCGGAACTCAAAACTGGTGGCACTCACGTTTGACGCATGTCCGACGAGCCATGTAGACGAATACGATGAACAAGTAATCGAAGCCCTGATCCACGCAAACGTGCCTGCAACTCTCTTCATGAGCGGCCGGTGGGTGGAAAAAAATCCGGAAAAGGCGAAGTTCCTTGCAGACCATCCGCAGTTCGAGATCGCAGCCCATAGCTACTACCACCCACACCTGCTTGAGAAAGACAACAACCGCGTCATACGCGAGATGCAGCGGACGCAGGCGATCATTAAGAAGGTGACCGGCAAGACACCGAAATATTTTCGGCCGCCTTTCGGTGAAGTGGATGAACGCGTTGCCACAATTGCGAAGGCAGCAGGGCTTACGACCATCCAGTACGATATTGCTTCAGGCGACCCTGATCCTAGGCTTTCTCCGCAGAGGATCGTGCGGGTCGTGGTCCGCGACGCGAAAGGCGGTAGCATCATCGTTTTTCACATGAACAGGAATGGCGTGCACACCGCAGAAATTCTGCCGGAGGTCATACGGAAGCTGCGTCTGAAAGGATTTGTGCTAGTTACGGTAGGAGACATGCTCAAAGAAACCAACGGTGATGTGAAAGCCATGGAAACGCAGAGTCGCGGAAAGAATCCGTGAATCGGAGATGGGATAAAAGGGAGAACCGGGAAAATAGAACCGCCTTTAAGTAATTCCTCGGTTCCCCGAATCTTTTTCTCGCAATTGTTATTTTATTAGACCGGCCCGGTATGTATCGAGCCAGCGGATATGGCTCTTTTCCTCGTTGATGACCTCTTCAATGGCATCTTTTTCTTTCACGATCGACCTGAGTTCCATGAAGTAGAGCAGGGTCTCTTTTTCAAATCCAATCGCGAACTTCACTGCGTCTGAAACAGTCTTGATATGGTCCATAGACGGGAGAGCCTTATTCTTGCCAAGGAAGAACTCCGATTCCACAAAGGCGCGCATATAGTTACTTACCTCTTCCCACTGGACTGGTTCCACCGTAACACCACTTTTTGCGACGGAGTTTTTCAGCCCCGTAAAGGTCTTCTCGTGCACTTTCTCCTTATCGGCAAGTGTCGTAAAGAGCTTGAAAAGACCATCGTCTTTCTTAAATTTTTCCGCTATAGTAGTATAGAACTGAAACCCGAGTTTTTCCGTCTGAATCGCCATCTCCATAATTTCATCGATTGAATACTTGCCCATATTTGTCTCCCCCGCAAATGTATAATGTATGTGGAATAATTTCACAAAGATAATTCACCACTGGCACTACTGATAAGAAGATAGCTTGTTCTACTCCAAGTGTCAACCCCTGCCGCCCATTCTGACGACGTTTGTGAAGAGGTAGTACGAATTATTCAAAATTGAACTGCAGCATGGCTATCGCACCTTCCCGGGACGGTTCGACGAGCACCGACAAGTGCCGCGGATTATCAAGACCGAGAAACGCTTCGGTCAGGAAGACTCCGAAGAAGTGGCCGATAGCAATCCCGGCAAGCACGTCGGAAGGATAATGCTGGTTTGCCTCAACACGGGCCCAGGCCGTCGCTGCGGTCAATGCTCCAAGGCCGATCTGCGCTGCTGTTGTCGCTCCCTGGGACCATGAAAGCGCTTCGATATTTTGGGAAGCGACGGTCGAGAAAAACGCCGCCCCGGTACTGTGGGCCGAAGGGAAACTTTGTTTATCGGATTCATCAGGTCGAGTCCGTCGCACCGTGGTCTTAAGGACTTCAACCGTTCCAAGCGTAATGCCACCCGCTCCACCCTCAACGCCGAACCCCTTTGTCTTAGCTTCCAACCAGTCCCCAGTGCTGTCTCCGCTCGGCGCAACCATTCCTGATGCGACCCAGGCAGCCCCTGAGGCATCAAGCAGGGCAGTACTCATCTGATCTGCATTATGTTGGGATCCGAAGACAGGCGTATGTTTTGCAGCCCATTCAGAAACTTTATTGTCTGCATGATCAGCGCGAAAAACCAAGGCACCCGCAGTCGGCACCCACGTCTCCGTAGCAGTAGCAGCATTCAACGCTGCTTGCTGGATGCGTTCCCAACCCGGAGACAACGTAGCATCCTGTCCCCACCCGCGACCGCTTGAGAGTGTTCCACAGCCGAAGTTGATGCCTGCGAGAAATAATAAAACTACAAAAACTCTTGCCGCTGCTAAAAAATCAATTTTCTCCAATAGTACGTTTAACATCAATGTTATCATTGTCCAATTAACGATCTGCTTTTGGGCTGTCGTTGACCTCGCGCCAATATCGTTACGCTTTCATAATTTTGAATGACAATGACTATACCATAAATCGTAGTCCTCATGCAGCATTTTTCAGAGGTGTGTCAACCCAAGTAAAAAATGATAATCATATAAAGGGCACCTCCAAGCATAGCGGAATTGTGAGATTCTGTTATACACATAGTGAAAAGAGTCCTATTCTTGCAAAAATTGAAAATGTCCGGTTTTAAGGAGCTGTGGAAAGCTTCTCTTTTAGCCTTCGATTCTGTTCATAGGTTTTTTTTCACGGATAATCACGTCGAGTCCATTACCGCAAAGCACTAAGGCTTTTCTCCTTTAACCTTTCGATTGTGCCTAGGATGAAAGGGACAAGCAAGACAATGCCGCCGAGTGCAGCTACTCCGCACCAGCCGCTCATGACGTAGGCGGAACCGCTAAGTGTGATGCCGGTTGCCCCGCCCAAATAATAGAATAGAACATACAGCGAATTCGCTCGGCCGTGGCCGGAAGTCAATGCACGGTTGAGGGAAGCAACAGCAGCAGCATGAATCATAAAAAAGCCGGCACAAATCCCTGCTAGACTGACTGCGATAACGGGGAGGGACACGATGAGCGTTGAGCCAAGGAACAGCCAAAAAATCACGGCACCTAGTGCTAAGGTCGTTCCATTTCCTGCCCGGTTGCTGATTTTCCCCGCTAGGGGGCCGACGGCGATCCCAACTATATACGCGAGGTACATCATCGTGATCACCTCAGTACGCGCGTTAAATTCCGGACCAGCGAGATAAAACGGCAAATAGTTGAATATCGAGGAGAATGCAAAAAAAGCGCAGAAGGCTACCAAGTAATTGCGCAGGAGCTCTTTCCGGGTAACCAACTTCCAAAAACCAGCAGAGTGGACTTCTTGTTCTGAACCCGGTGACACAGAAGGAGGAAGTGCGTAGATCGCGATGAACGTCGCTGTAAGAAGCAAGAGCGAGGCGCTCACGAATGCATATCGCCAATTGAAGGGAGGATGTATCCATCCGCCAAGAAGTCGGCCACCCAAACCTCCGGCGACTGTTGCCGAGACATAAGAACCCATTACCGTGTTCAAGCGATCGCGGGGAAGGCTCCGCGCAAGATAGGCGGCGAGGCAGGTAGTCAGAGCCGGTATGAAAAGTCCTTGGATAAAGCGGACGAGGATCAAAAGCCAAAGACTGGTGATAACAGCACAAATGAAGCCGCACGTACTGACTATTACTCCGCCGATCAGAATGATGGGCTTGATCGCATAGTGGTCAGCCAACATCCCGAAGGGGAGATTGGCAAGAGCGATACCAAGGATGACCGACGAGACAGTAAGTGATACTCTGGTTTCTTCAGCTCCGAATTCTTTCTGTAGAACAGGCAGGACAGGCTGGGTAATGTAGATGTTGGTAAAAGCTGCCATTACTAGAAAAAAAACCTGGAATTGCAGATTTATGGTTGCTGGGTTTTTCATGGAAAGACAATAACCGACTTCATCGACTAGGCCTCTGTCGAGAGAACGCTTCGAGGAACATCTCCAAGTCAGCCAACATGCACACTCAGCAGAAATTGGCGCAAACTAAATCATTCCCATGGAATGACATCCTTGGAGATGTTCAGGATGACCGGATAGCGGACCGTCTCAGTTCTACATAATGGGCAGCAGCCAGCGCACCTATGCATCCGTCCGCAGCCGCAACCACGATCTGGTTGGCAAACTTCTGGCGCACATCGCCGACGGCAAAAATGCCAGGAACGCTCGTCTCGCACCTATCGCCTGTAAGAACAAAACCAAGCTCGTTTATCCGGACTGCCGGGGGGATCAACTTATTGTTTGGAGAATATCCGATAAAAATAAATACTCCGTCCGTCGGCAGTTCTCCCAGTTCTCCGCTTTCAATATTCTCGATCGAGACCGATTCAACCACCTTCCCGTTTCCCCTGATTTCTGTGATGATCGTGTTCCAAATCACTTCGATTGCAGGTTTAGCCATAAGCCGGGACTGGAGCAGTTTGTTTGCCTTGAGCGCATTACTCCTGTAAATGAGGATCACCTTTTTTGCCAATCGTGCAAGATAGAGCGCCTCCTCTACAGCCGTATCACCGCCCCCCACGATAACGACGGTTTTATCTCTAAAAAAAAACCCATCGCAGGTACCACAGTAGGAAACACCACTGCCTAAATATTCCGCTTCACCTGGAATGCCTAGCTTTCGCGCGGTCCCTCCCAATGCGAGGATCAGCGCGGTGGCCTGAAGTAGCTCACCGTTCACCAGCCGTACCGAGTGAAGATCTGAAGCTGCATTTACCTGCTCAACCTCCTGCTGGATAATGCTCAAGCCGAAGGTCTGAGCGTGATGGACCAACTTATCCGCCAAATCGAATCCGGTTATGCCTTCCACCCCCGGGTAGTTCTCCACATCCTTTGATATTGCAATCTGTCCACCCAGCAGTCCTTTCTCTACTAGGACCGTCTTGAGCGCTGCCCTTTCACAATACAGCCCCGCGGTCAGACCAGACGGCCCACCGCCGACGATTATCACATCATAATTTTTCTGCTGCACTATGAACTCCTCTCCGCACTATTAAAAAACTTTCGTATCGCAAGAAACGATCACCACTCATTCCGAGATTGTTTCGGTCATATTTCTATTGTACCAAAAGTATAGCGTGTATGAAAAGAGAAGAATGGCGGATTGACGAGAGAAATCGAGATTGTTAATTTCTAGGCCAAGATCATTACTTAACTATCTGTTTTCTAATAGCTTGACTCCCGTTTCCATACCGGGTAATATGTCTTTTTCTGGAGAATTGTCCTATTTCCCGGTCGGCACAAATATGGTGAAAAAACGCAAAAATATTATCGCAGCCTTGGCTTTCGTAGCATTTTTGCTCATCGGCTCCGTTCTCTTCGTAAGAGTGCAGGGGAATTTCCACTCCATTACACCTGCGGAAGCATACCGCTCAGGTCAGCTCGATAACGATAAACTGGCAGAGTATGTAAAGCAATACAATATCAGGAGCATTTTGAATCTGCGCGGCAAGCATGTGGGCGAGAGTTGGTACGAAGATGAAGTGACGATGAGCGCTAAATTGGATCTACCTCATTATGACATCGGCCTCAGCGCTGATCATGAACTGACCGATAGCGAGGTCCGCCAGCTAATGGACATCTTCCATGAGGCCCCGCGCCCCATTCTGATCCATTGCCAATCCGGTGCAGACAGATCCGGCCTGGTTGCTGCAATGTGGAAGGTGATTGTGGACAAGGCGCCAAAGGATGTGGCGGCTAAGCAGCTCTCTCTCTGGTATGGCCACATCCCGTTCGGTGAAAATACAGCCATGGACCGCTTTTTTAAAAAGTGGACCCCCTGATGCTTGTTTTGATATCTGCAGATTTCCGGCATTACGGTATTTGCATTTTTATGCTTTTCGTAAAATTAGGAAATATTTATCGAAAAAATATAGGTTTTGGTTTTTAAAGTTTGGTCCCGCTGCTCTGCCCGCGTTTCGGTAACGGCAGGGCACGTCTTTGTGAGATTGGACTTTTAAGTTTTCGTTTGTCGGGGTTAGGAGTAGTTCATGAAAGTCGATACGATGCGGAGCATAGACTATTATTTCGGCGTACCGCTCTGCTTTGCCTTAACAATTGTTAAAAAAATCTTCTCCCTATTTTCCTCCAGGTCGACAGGCCCCAGGTCGACAAACATTTTGCTGATCGAAATGTCAGAAATGGGGAGCACCATCCTGGCAGACCCTGCGATGCGAAAACTAAAACGCGTCCTTAATGCGAACCTTTACTTCGCGATCTTCAAAAAAAACGCTCCGAGCCTAGATCTCCTGGGCACGATACCGAAAGAAAATATCTATACAATTGACGACAGAGGGTTCCTGTCTCTTGCATCGGATGCTTTTATGTTCATCTTCTGGACGCGCAGAAATCGGATCGACGCTGTAATTGACATGGAACTATTTTCCCGCTTTACTGCTCTTTTGTCGGGGCTGTCCGGTGCAAAAAAAACCGTGGGTTTTCATGCGTTCTTTAACGAGGGGCTGTATCGCGGAGATTTGCTGACCCATAAGGTCGCCTACAATCCCCACCTGCATATCTCGAAAAACTTCATTGCACTTGCCAATGCGCTCAGCAGCGACAAGGCTCAGGTACCCTACTCGAAAACGCATATCTCCGATGACGAGATCACGCTGCCTAAGGTCACTGTTCTCGAAAGAGCAAAAGAAGCGATTCGCCGAAAAATCAAAAGTGCCTGTCCTGATTACGACGAAGGCAAGCATAGGATCGTTCTTTTTAATGCAAATGCTTCCGAACTGCTGCCAATCCGACGCTGGCCGCAGGAAAATTACATCTCACTGGCACGGATGATCGTTGAGCGATACCCGAATGTGGTCATCCTGCTCACGGGTGGTAAGAGCGAGCGGCCTGGGCTTGATGCCATCACTACTGCCGTTCAAAGCAATCGTTGCGTCAACTTTGCAGGACACACGAGCCTATCCGAACTGCCTGCCCTGTACACCGTTGGCGCCTTCATGCTCAGCAATGATTCCGGACCACCTCATTTTGCGTCTGTAACTAATATGCCCACGTTTGTTTTTTTCGGCCCAGAGACCCCAAAACTTTACGGGCCACTCGGCAATGCAACGCCGATTTATGCCGGATTAGCCTGCTCTCCCTGCGTGTCTGCAGCAAATCACCGCAAGACTGCGTGCTCGGATAATGTCTGCCTTCAGGTCATCACGCCTAAACAGGTCTTCAATGTCCTTAAGCCAAAGCTCGAAGAGACCAAATGAACTTGATTACACGCCTTTATGATGAAAATCGGGAGGCACTCTGGATCATCGCAGCATTCACCGTCCTTCGTCTGGCTGTCGCGCCGACTTTTGGTCTCGGCACTGATGAAGCGCACTATGTTCTCTATGCCAGGTTTTTAGACCTAAGTTACTTTGATCATCCGCCCCTAGTCGGTTGGACCCATGCTTTGTTCTATTACACGCTGGGTACGAATGAATTTCTTGCGCGACTACCTGCGATCCTTCTCTTCGTCGTCACATCGTTATTGTGCTACCGTTTCGTCTTGTCGGTCAGCAAGAAAAGATCTGCGCTGCTCTCAATAGTTGCCTTAAACAGCTCCTTTCTGCTCGGTGGGCTCGGATTAATGCTCCTGCCGGAGTCACTGCTTTTACCCGTCGCGTTCGTGCTCATCTTCACAGTCTTGCGGCTCGAACGTTCGCCGAGTATCAAGAACTTCATTCTCCTGGGACTCGTACTCGGCCTTGCCGGACTTGCCGAGTATACGGCCATACTCTTCGTGCCAGCCATCCTGAGCTACGGATTGATCAAGAAACGATTTGATATTCTTTTGAATCCCCGCATACTCATATCGATCATTGTCGCCCTGATCATCATTTCGCCAGTAATTTATTGGAATGTGCACACTGACTTTATAAGCTTTCGTTACCAGAGCGGTCATGTTGTTGGCGGGCATATACCAAACCTTCCCAAATTTTTCCTGGGCCTCGGAGTTCAATTCGGTGCGTACAGCCCTCCGTTCTTCTGTCTTGCTTTTTACGGGCTTTACAAATCATTCAGAAGCCGGAAGGATGCCTTGATTCTGGCTGCACTCATCGGCGTTACTATATTTCTATTCTTTCTCTATGCTTCGTTATTTAAATTCGCATTACCACACTGGTCGGCTATTTTTTATGTATTCTTTATCCCTCTGGGAATCGCCTTTTTGGACCAGGGGCCCGTACGGATGAAGCGAGGCATCCTCGTCTTTTCGATCGGATTCAGCATCATAGTTTCCCTGCTGCTACAGACAGAACTTGCAGTCAAGGCATTTCGTTTTCCCGACTATAGATCCCCTTTCCGAGATGTTTATGGGATACCGGACACAGTCAGGCGTGCAAATGAAATCCTGGCCCGGGACGCATCTCCCAGGAAGGCACTAGCTGTCACCAACTGGACCTATGTCAGCCGCATGATGTACTATAATATCCCGTACAAAAGCGGCGTGTTCCTGCTCGGCAACGATGATGAACGCTTTACTACATGGTATTCGGGATCTCCCATTGGCGCCGATATTCTCTTCATCACTAACCATTTTGAACGACCTGACATAGGTCGGGAAATGAAGTGCAGTAGGGTAAGCGATGCGGGACAAATGGATATCCTCTTGCACGGCGGCAAAGTCGATACGATAGATTATGTGTGGTGCAGGTCCTTTGGCGGGGTAAATACTAGCAGATAAGAATGTACCCTGCTGTTTAGTGAATTACGAATTAATTTTGCTAAATCATGACGAAAAAGTTGCCTATTCTCCTATTTTTCCATTCTAGCATTTTCAGAACATGCCAGCCACCTTCTTTAACAAAATTATCAGTTGTTCTGTGCATGATCAATTAATATTATTATGCCCTTCAATACCTATCTTGAAAAATGTAATCTGAAGTAACTGTCTTATTCTATTATCGTTTAATAGTGATAACTTCATTTTCAAAAGAAGTTGAGCATCTAACCTACATGGTCAAAATGCAGATCTCAATCACAAATTATCAAATAATATAGTAGAGTATTCTTGTGTTCTTTTTCGGACCTGCTTACATCAGAAACGTTAAGTGCTGTATTTGTGGGCTAAGGTCATTAAGAACTTGTTGGGATCCATTTCTAGCGTATGTAGTCCGATGTAGTTGATTTTTTTTATAAATGTGCATGTTGTAGAGGGCAATAACTTGTCATATAAGCAAGGGAAACTCACGATTCAGTCGCAAGAAATAGTCGCCGCGACTTTAGGATCTTTGAAAATTTCCCCTTCTTTCCCCCCTTGAGTTCGAAAGACTTTTTCGTTTTTAGGACCTCAATAAACCGAGGTTAATCCTTTTTTAGAGTCATCGGACGCTACGCCTTACCAAAGAATCTGTTTTCACGAGTTGGGGAAAAAGACGCACCGCAATTATTGCGACGATAATCGTGCCGATGCCGCCGATCAGTACGGCAGGCACGACACCAAACCAGGCTGCCGTCACGCCTGACTCGAACTCCCCAAGCTGGTTCGATGTCCCGATGAACAAGGAGTTCACTGCGCTTACCCTGCCCCGCATCTCGTCAGGTGTCTCTATCTGAACGAGCGAATGCCGGATAACAACGCTGATCACGTCCGCAGCACCAAGTACAGCGAGCGAAACAAGCGACAGGAGGAACGACGTCGAGAGACCGAAGACGATGGTAGCGATGCCAAAAATGGTCACCGCGCCGAACATAGTTCTTCCGACCCGGTGCCGCAGCGGATGGCTGGCGAGACCGAGGGACATCGCGAGCGCTCCGACTGCCGGCGCTGAACGCAGCAGGCCCAAACCCCATGGCCCGGTCATCAGAATGTCCCGGGCAAAGATTGGCAACAGGGCTGTCGCCCCGCCGAGCAATACGGCAAAGAGATCGAGGGAGATGGCACCCAGAATGTCCGGGCGACTCCTTATGAAGGCGATACCGACGAACACCGAGGAGAGGCTGATGGGTTCACGCTTCACATCCAGCCTTTCGACACGGACCATGGCGAGGAAAAGGCTCGCTGTGAGGAACAAAACACCGGCTGCTGCGTAGACTGTGGTAGCGCCAGCAGCATATAAAAGTCCACCAAGAGCTGGTCCGAGAATGCTGGCGGTCTGCATGGCCGACGCGGACCAAGCAGCGGCGCGTGGTATGAGCGGGACCGGCACCAACCCTGGTAGCAGCGCCTGCATCGTAGGCCCCTCGAAAGCGTGCACAGCTCCGACAATGAACATAATGATAAGAATACTTTCCTTGCTCTGCCAGCCGCTGTGGCTCCCCCATGCCAGCATAACCGCAGCCATCCCCTCCACAATCTGGCAAAGACGAGCTATTTTACGCCGATCGTATCGGTCCGCTACGTGTCCCACGGCGAGCGTTAAGAGGAACATAGGTAGAAACTGAGCCAAACCGACGAAGCCGAGATACAGTGCGCTGTTGGTGAGGGAATAGATCTGCCAACCTACGGCGACCCCTTGCATCTGAAAGGCGAGCATGGTCGAAACCCGGGCGCACCAGAAGAGCGCAAAGGGTTTTTGACGCAGCATTGATGGTGTCGATATAGCCGAGGGAGACGGATTCATAGCATTATCTTCGATATGCCTTGCTGGTCACTGCTTCGAGGATATAACAGTATCCTTCCTCAATATGGGGGATAATGCAGTTGGAACAGTCCTTGATACTGTTGTTAAAGTTGGCATCACCGTCACCGTCGATTAAGTAAAGCGGACACCTGCAAAAAAGACATGGCTTCCATTCTTTAAGATCATGGCCATGAAGTAACTCTGAAAAGTATAGCTTTTTTTGCATGCAATAAAAATCATCCGGGATGTGCATACTGCGCGACAATAGAGGCCATGCATTCCTGTGCAGCCTCGATGCTTTCGAGCAGCTTGAATTGCACTCTTGCCCGATGCAGATTGTGGCCAGGGTAGTTGATCTTGAAGTATGTATCGCCTTTGAGATAGTCGATGAGAAAACGAAGGCCCAGTTCGAAGGTAATAACCTTCACTGACAGCGGCAACGTAACGATTTCCTTTTTCGTAAGGAAAATTCCAGCTTCATGAAGGTATCCGCTTGCGACAGCCTTAAAAAGCGTTAGATCGATCTTGACGGCATCGAGGTCGGTAGCGTCCTCTCCCTCAGGGTTAGCGGCAGACCGGACGCAGTCTCCGAAATCGAAATGCACGATCCCCGGCTTTACCGTGTCCAGATCGAGCATACACAAGGCCTTGCCCGTTCCAACTTGGATCATAACGTTGTTTACTTTGGGATCATTATGCACCACCCGAAGGGGTATTTCGTTTGATGCGATAAGCTCGGTGAGTGCAGGTGCAAGCAGCCTTCGTCGTTCAACAAACGCCTGCTCTGCGACGGTCCTGGCTACCCTTTTTTTTACACCGGTCTTGAGCGCATCGCTGAATTCGTTCAGATATCTCGGCGTAAAGTGGAAACCTGGAAGTGTGTCATGGAGCATGTCAGACGAGAGGTCCGCGACGAGGGCCTGGAACCTTCCTAGCCCGCAGCCTACTTCATATGCGTGCTTCACGTCTACGACTGTATCAAGAACCATGCCGGATTCGATAAAATAGAACATCCGCCAGTACGCGCCGGTGTCGTCGCGAGTGTACGGCATATTATTTTTTGTATGAACGAGCGAGGGCGTAACCAGGGAAGGGTCTGCGATGCCCTCGGCACGTAGCTTTTTACCAATATGTGCAGTTACGATATCCACATTTTTAATGACCTGATCGGGGCGTGTAAATACAGCTGCGTTAACACGCTGAAGGATGTATTTACGAGCAGTTCCGCTGTCATTGAATTCGCAGAGGTAGGTGTCATTGATTAAGCCCGTCCCGAAGCGTTCGGCCTTCTGGAATATTCCTGGGATGGCAAATTGTGATGTGAGGATTGTAAAAAAAAGATCATTCACAGATATCATAGAATTCTGTAGCATCTGTATTTTATGTCCTACCATGCCGTTCGAGCTGAGCTTGTCCTATTCAATACCGTTCTTCGATAAGTCTGACCTGAGCCCGCCTTTTTCCTCTGAGAAGCTCGGGATGAACGGTAAACGAAGGGCTAACGGAAAACGAACAAACGTCGGTGTTGTTGTCCTTTATCTGCTCTTAGTCAGCGCACTACTGAACACACGCCGAAGTTCAGTCAATTCACATGAACAACATTTCAGCAATCTGCTCAATATGCCAAGTAGAGGACTATTTCCTCGCTATAATTAAAAAAATCGAGAATTCTTTCTTTCCTTTTCCCGGGATGTCCTTACTCATGGTCGCTGCCGTCATATCCAAAAAATCATGGAAACCGGCTTGCTGTAACAGCGTCTTAAGCTTCGCCCGGTCAAAACCGAGATGAAAGACGCCGGTATTGTCGCCATGAAACGAACCATCCTCACTATCGAGATCGGCAAAACACAGCGTACCTCGCGGGGCTAGGAGTCCATACCATTGGCTGAACAGGGTTGCCGTATCAGATACATGATGAAGTGTCATGCTGCTCACGATGAGGTCATAAGCTCCTTCTCGGAGATCTCCTATTTCGAAATCAACGACCCGCGTCTGCACATTAATCAAGCCCATGGCCCTAACCTTGCCCCGCAGAACATCAAGCATGCCTTCGGAACTGTCCTCACCCGTAACGGTCTTTACAAATGGCTGCAGGCGGAGCGTCACCAGCCCAGTCCCACAGCCGAAATCAAGTGCGTTCATCTCGTGCGAAACAACCGTTGTTCTCAGAATTGCGTCCGCCACATCATTCGCGAGTTTAACGCGACCTGGATTGGCGTCCCAGTGCTCGGCTTCCTGGTTGAAATCTCTTTGCCCTTTTATATCCATTATCTGCTTTACCTCGTTATGATGCTGAAGATCATTTAATCATTATAACATTATAGCATGATGCCGGAGCTACTAAAAATTACCTTCTTATTATTGTGTAATACACTGTGCAGTCATGTTATAATATTTTTATAGAAAATACATCGGCTGGGATGGGTATTTTATCGCCGAGCGTATTTGATGTTTACTATGAGAACCACGCCATGATATTCAAGGACCGTAAAGACGCTGGTGAGAAGCTCTCACGAGCTATAAAAGATCGAATCCTAAGCGACCCCATCGTCCTTGCTCTTCCCCGCGGAGGTGTTCCTGTCGGTAAGGCCGTCGCGCTCACGCTCAACTGCACGCTCGACGTTATCCCGCTCATGAAAATCCCTATTCCCTGGAGTCCTGAGACCAACTATGGTGTTGTTGCGATGGATGGGACCATTGCATTGAACACGCCGCTTGTAGAGAGGCTGGAGTTGTCAGAGCGGGAGCTTGAGGTAGCCACTTTTATGGTACTACAGGAAGCTCAGAGGCGGGAACAACTTTATCGCCAGGGAAAACCCTTTCCACGGTTGGAAAACAGAACTGTGATCCTTATCGATGACGGGCTAGCTTCGGGCTACAGCATGGTGGCTGCTGTAAAAGTTGTGAAAAAACGAAAACCCCTAACAATCATCCTCGCAGCTCCCATAGCCTCCGATGTTGCTTTTCGCATGCTTGCCGCGGACAGGGAAATTGCCTCACTCGTCACCCTCGTGATAAATTCAGAACCGTTCTTTTCACTCTCGGCATATTACGGGGACTTCGATTCACTCACCGATGACGACGTTCTCCATGACCTAACCTCGTCATCACCGTCATAGCCATGACCTATACTAACAACAATTTCTCCATCACAACGCATGTTGCCCCAGGACATAATGATGAAGCTTACCGTCGTATCTAAATCACCTGACTAGGAATGCCGAAAACATATGATAATGGAGATAAGTTGATCAGCAAGCGATTCGGAAGCCTGAAGCGGATTATAGTACCGCTGCTGGGAATAACGATTTCTTGATTGTGGCAACCAAATTGACAGGGTGCGTTATGGGCAAAATGATTGATGCCCAGTCCAGCATGGTGACTTGCGCTGCCTGCCACTACGACCCGCACGAGTGGTCCCATGCCTTGAGGCCCATCTTCCGTAGCGTGTAGTGGCATTTGATCGCTGGAGCTGCGCTGATTGGATTTATCGCGTTGCTGCAGTCTTACGTCTTCACGGGCTCGATTCCGATACCACCAGACGGGAAGTGAGGCCGAAAGGAGGTCACAACTAATGAATAAGGGAATTCAGATCATCGGACCCAAAGTTGAAGGAACCGAAAAGATCCTGACCAAGGAGACTCTCGCCTTTGTCGAGCGGCTCCACTGCAAATTCGACAAGATACGCATGGATTTGCTCGCGAATCGCGCCAAACGCCAGGAGAACTTCGACGCCGGAATGCTCCCGGACTTTCTGCCCGAAACCGAGTCAGTAAGGCGCGAAAACTGGAAGGTTGCATCAACGCCCACCGATCTCCAGAAACGCTGGGTGGAGATCACTGGTCCTGCCGAGAAGAAAATGATTATCAACGCCCTTAATTCAGGGGCAAACGTCTTCATGGCAGATTTTGAGGATGCCCTTTCCCCGACGTGGTCGAATATCATTCAGGGCCAACTCTACCTCATCGATGCGGTAAGGCGGACTCTTGCGTTCACGAGCCCTGAGGGGAAGTCTTACCGCTTGCGCGAAAACCTCGCGACGCTCCTTGTCCGTCCACGCGGCTGGCATCTCGTCGAGAAGCATGCACTCGTGGACAACGTTCCTGTCTCGGCAAGCCTCTTCGACTTTGGGCTATACTTCTTCCACAACGCCAAGGAGCTGCTGTCGAGAAAGACTGGCCCCTATTTCTACCTCGCGAAGACCGAGAGCCACCGGGAGATACGGCTCTGGAACGATGTGTTCAACTTCAGTCAGGACGAGCTCGGCATTGCCCGCGGAACCATCCGAGCAACGGTCCTGATCGAGACGCTTCCCGCGGTGTTCGAGATGGATGAGATCCTATACGAGTTGAGAGACCATGCGAGCGGACTGAACGCGGGCCGCTGGGACTACCTCTTCAGCATGATCAAAAAATTGCGGAGGCACAAGGACAAGACGTTTCCTGACCGCGCCCAGATTACGATGCGAGTACCCTACATGAGGGCGTACACTGATCTCCTCGTCAAGACGTGCCACCATCGAGGGGCATATGCAATGGGCGGGATGGCTGCGTTCATTCCGAACCGCAAGAACCTCGATATCAATGAGGCGGTGCTTAAAAAGGTCCAGGACGATAAGCTTCGCGAAACCCAGCAAGGATTCGACGGCACGTGGGTCGCTCATCCCGATCTCGTTTCCGTCGCCATGGAAGTCTTTCAAAAAATGCTTGGGACAAAATCTCACCAGAAGGACAATCTGCGTGAGGATGGACAGTCCACTGCAGCACAGCTGCTCAACACGACCGTGCCGGACGGTTCGATCACCGAAGCCGGTTTCCGCACCAATATCGACATCGCACTTCAATACCTTAACTCTTGGCTCACTGGGAACGGTGCGGCCGCGATTTACGACCTCATGGAAGATACGGCGACAGCGGAGATCTCGCGGTCGCAAATCTGGCAGTGGATCCAATCCGGAGCAAAACTCAACGACGGACGGCCAATCACCAAGGCGCTTTATGAAACGATACGGGCCGAAGAATACGCCAAGTTGGGCGGCGACGGCTCAAGCCGTCTCAAGGAAGCCGCCAAGATCCTTGACACCCTTATTAAGGGCGATGAATTCATCGAATTTCTGACACTGCTCGCGTATCAGTATTTGGATTAAAGGCAGTGCAAATAAGGATCATGCTCCGGCGGAATGGATTAGGGGGACAATCTTTCACCAAAACAGCCGTTGCCAAGATACTCGGCAATGCCGTTCTTGTCCAAGATACGCACAGAGCTACCCCCCCCGATGATAATAACTTATCTGTCTAGATGCCCCATCCCCACAGTTAAACAACTAGGAGCTTTCTACGGATAGTTCTACAATAGCCCCTTCATAGTCAGATGATAACAATAAATCATAATGTCGGGCTCCCAGTTCAATAATCCTTCTCCACTAAGCGTCTTTCTTATTTATGGCAGCAACAGTTTCGGCAAATACGGGCTGCAATGGTGTATGATGAACATTGCTAACCAGCTAACTCTCTGAATGTTCCCTCCAGAGGTTATCGATAGTCTCCAGGCAAGCGTCCCGATTTTCCACAACGTCGAATATCATGTGCCTGAAACCTGATCCTTTAAAATCCCCGAATCCCCTCAAAAACCGCAGAAGAGAGCGCTCCTTTTCATAAAGTCCGTGGCGATAACATTCCATTCCACAGGTACCTCCGCACAGATCACAGAAAATGGGAGTTAACCCAAAATACCTCAGCCGACACTTCACGCTGCTAAGCGCTCTCTAAAGTCGTCAAGTAGTGTCATCACTACTGCATCCGTAACCTGTGGAAATTCAGAATAGTAGCAACCGACAGCCATGAAATCCTCGGGCATATCCAGACAAACAAAGACGTCGACCATCCTTTGCAGTTCCGCTACAGTCTCGGGAGGGGCAAGCGGCACGGCGACGATGAGCTTCCCGACCTCTGCGCGCTTCAGCGTTTTCACTGCAGCCTTCATCCTAGCACCGGTCGCAACACCATCGTCGACGAGAATGACGGCTTTGCCCCGAAGGTTCACGAGCTTATTACCGCTTCGGTACAGTTGCTGCTGGCGGGCAATCTCCTCACGTTGTCGTGCGGCCTCGCCGCGCAGATAATCTTTCTTGACGCCAAGCGATGTAACAACGTCTTCGTTATAGACAATGCAACCGGTTTCGGAAATTGCACCTACAACAAGCTCGGGCTGGGAGGGGTGTCCTATTTTCCGAACGATAAGCACGTCCAGAGGGGCTCTGAGGCGATTCGCAATCTCGAAACCGATGACGACCCCGCCCCGAGGAAGGGCTAGTATGAGCACGTCCTCCTGCCCGATATATTTATTCAGTCTATCCGCAAGCTGCTTTCCGGCATCTTTTCTGTCTTTAAACATAATTTTCTCCCCTGCTTTAATTTTAGCAAATAATCTTCTGAAGCTTGATCTTTATTCACAAACAACAACAAATTGCAGATTATAAAAATTAATTGCTTTTCAGAACAAGAAATGACATGCGAGGGAAGAGAGAAAGTGAGAATATTTACAAGATCTTGATCCTCGAAGTACGCAAAGCAGTCCTCCGCTTGTTTTTTTCATTAACCTTGTACACTTCGTGATCTTCGCGATACAGTTATTTCCATTGTTCTCTAAAAAAAGGAAGGGTTCGAACTTCATACCAGCCTGTTGGTTCTAGTCCGATAAGAACATCCTTGAGCCCATACTGCGTTTTCATTTCCTCCGTTATTCTTACAAACTTATCAAATCCTTCTCGGGAGTTATACACTTTTGGATATCGGCCTAGGAGTTCACCTTCCTTGTTAATTTACCTGACAGCATTTAATTCAGCACCTATGTCTATCCCCATGACCAATGTGATGCGTTTTTTACCTTTTGACGCTGCTCGAGCTGCTTGTAATAATCATTCTCAAACGCTTTCCAGTCTCCGCTTGAGCGCTACAAGCGTACGAACGTTTCGCAGCGTCATCTGGGGATATTCGTAAAACATG
>CAWJQQ010000007.1:0-126987 GCA_963845065.1 Nitrospirota bacterium | reverse complement strand
CCCCGTCCGTGAGGCCGGGGAGGATGTCAACTGACATGCGTACAACAATGCCTTGAAATCCTGTAAATTTTATGCGATAATTTCAGCTTGTAATGGCCATTTTGAATACCCGAATAAAAACATTTATCCATATCCTTCTGCTTCCGCTCTGGGCTGGTTTGCTAACTCTACCGTTTACCGGTATCGGCAACTCGGTTCTAATTTTTACTGTAGCACTCGTTATCATGTCTCTTTGGCGCTTGTCTAGCCATGATGTAGTCAAGTCTCTTCATAAGTCGCTTTCTGTCATATTAGCTAAAGTGTCATCGCACATTTCATCGTTTACCAGGTTTATCGATTCTCCTTTTACGGTAGCCTTCATACTAACTTTCTTGATCATCTTGCCTTTTTTCCTGAATGATTATTACCGGGATATCATGACCCTGACCGGTATTTATATCGTTCTCGCTCTGGGTTTGAATATCATAGTGGGTCAGACGGGGCTGTTGAACCTTGGATATGTGGCGTTTTATGCTATTGGAGCTTATACCTATGCGATCCTATCTACAAAGTTCGGTCTCTCGTTCTGGCCCGGCCTTGTGGTTGGAGGAGCGATGGCTGCCGTCTTCGCAGTAGTGCTGGGCTTGCCGACGCTGAGATTACGGGGAGACTACTTTGCGATTGTCACGCTCGGAATCGGTGAAATAACTCGTATCATACTGAACAACTGGGATAGTATGACCGGCGGACCAAACGGTATTTCGCAGGTGGGAAGACCGGTATTGGCAGGATACGTACTTCATACGACTTTCGATTTTTATTATCTCATTCTGATTATTACAGTAGGAACAGTTTTCGCCATGAAGCGAATCATGGCGTCACGAATCGGCAGAGCATGGATCGCGATCCGTGAAGATGAGATTGCGGCCGAGGCAATGGGGATCAATACCTTCCGGCTTAAATTACTCGCTTTCGTGCTCGGTTCCTCGTGGGCCGGTTTGACTGGCGTTTTTTTTGCCGCAAAAATGGCCTTTGTATCACCGGAAAGCTTTACTTTTTTTGAGTCTGTCATGATCCTATGCATGGTAGTCCTCGGCGGTATGGGCAGCATTCCGGGTATCATTCTTGGTGCGCTTCTCCTGATTACGCTTCCAGAGGTGTTTCGCGATTTTCAGGATTACCGCATGCTGGCCTTCGGCGCGGCTCTGGTTCTTATGATGATATTCAGGCCACAGGGTCTTTTAGGCTCAGTGAAAAAAATAATTTGACTGTTTATTTACAATATTTCAATCGGTTAAAGTGATATGTTGTTATTAGAGACAAAAAACTTGACAAAACATTTCGGCGGGCTTAAAGCGCTTGAGGAAATTTACTTGCGTGTCGAGCGTGAAAGAATAGTGAGTATCATTGGCCCGAATGGTGCAGGCAAAACAACTCTTTTCAACTGCGTCACCGGAATGTATCGGCCTACGAAAGGGGGCGTCTTTTTTCACGACCGGGATGTTACTGCAATGCGACCTCATGAGATCACAGCACTCGGCATTGCACGGACGTTTCAAAATATTAGATTATTTAAGGGGATGACGTGCGCTGAGAACGTCATGGTCGCAGCACATTGTCGGACGACCGCGGGTTTTTTCGGAGCGCTTTTCCGGACGGACAAAGTAAAAAAAGAAGAGCGTGACATGGGATACTTAGCTGCGGATATTTTAAAGTTTGTAGGGCTCGAAGACCAGAATGATACCATTGCCGAGAACCTGTCCTATGGAGATCAGCGGCGATTGGAAGTCGCTCGTGCACTTGGGACCGAGCCGCACCTGCTGCTCCTGGACGAGCCAGCAGCCGGAATGAACCCGCTAGAGACGCAGGACCTGATGGGTCTTATACGCAGAATCAGGGACAACGGAGTTGCTATTCTTTTAATTGAACATGACATGAAGGTCGTCATGGGCATATCGGACCGCGTGATCGTACTCGACCACGGGGTCAAAATTGCCGAGGGACTGCCAAAAGATATCCAAAGCAATCCTGATGTGATCGAGGCCTATCTCGGCAAGGAGCACCCGCATGCTTGATCTCATGGATGCGACTGTCTCTTACGGCATGATCGATGCACTCAAGGGCATCAGCCTGACGGTGGGACAGGGTGAGATTGTGGCGCTTATAGGCGCGAATGGCGCCGGAAAATCCACGACGCTTATGTCGATATCCGGCGTCACCGCTCTGCGGCGTGGAATGATATTGTATAATGGTATTCAAATATCTGGCAGACCAGTGCATGAGATTGTCACCATGGGCGTTTCGCAAGTACCTGAAGGACGGCGTATTTTCCCCCGCATGACTGTGAGCGAAAACCTCGAGATAGGAGCGTTTTCGAGAAATGGTCAGGATCTTTCCGAAGTAATCGAGCATGTGTACGTATTGTTCCCCACGCTTGCCGAGCGGCGCAGGCAGCTTGGTGGGACGCTCTCGGGTGGGGAGCAGCAGATGCTTGCAATCGGCAGGGCGCTCATGTCCAAGCCAAAACTGTTGCTCCTTGATGAACCTTCTCTCGGTCTTGCACCAATCATTGTAGCCAGAATATTTAGGATTATTCAAGAGATCAACCAACAGGGCATGACTATTCTTCTGGTGGAGCAGAACGCAAAGGCCGCACTCCGGTTGGCCCATCGAGCCTATGTTTTGGAGACCGGCAAGATTGTAATGCAGGGCCAAGCTTCGCTTCTGGAAAAGGATCCAGGGATCAAGAAAGCATATTTGGGGGAGTGACCTATAAACAGGGGACATACAGTGGGTGGAAGAGAAGTGGACATTAATTATTCTCTCTGCTATATACAGAGCATGCGGAACATAAAGCTTATTCTCGAATATGACGGGACGAATTATCACGGCTGGCAAACTCAAGCGCGAAGCGGAAATGCCACAATCCAGGAAACTCTGGAATTAGCCCTCAACGTACTTGCACAAGAAAAAATAATTACATATTCTTCAGGCAGAACCGATGCCGGTGTACATGCGTGGGGACACGTTGCGAACTTCAAGACATCCAATACAATACCTGCAGCGGCTTGGGCGCCGGCTTTAAACCATCTTCTGCCTGATGACATCAGGGTACTGGCATCCGAGGAAGTTGCTCACGATTTTCATGCCCGGTATACAGCATTGGGGAAGACGTATCAATACCGCATTCTGCACAGGCGCGAGCCGTCTGCGCTATACCGCAAGTTTGCATGGCATATTAATATACCGATGAACATTTCGAACATGCGAAAAGGTCTGGAATTTCTCATAGGCAGACATGATTTTTCCGCGTTCCGGGGTTCGGGGTGCACTGCTATATCTCCCGTGCGTACCATACTATCGGCATCTATAAAAAAAAGTGGTGATTTTGTTAAACTCGAGATCGAGGCTGATTCTTTTTTACAGTATATGGTTCGTATTATCACCGGGACTCTTGCTGATGTTGGTGTCGGAAGGTTCAGCCCTGATGATGTGAAGCGAATTTTGAGCTCGCACGACAGGAAAGAAGCAGGCAGGACAGCTCCCCCTCATGGGCTTTATTTGGTCAACGTTACATATCCGTAAAAAATAATTCTCAAGATATTTGCAAAGATGATATAATACTGCCAATATTCTCAATCTTGCAAATAACTCTGAATCAATCAACATTATAAAATCAATTAGTTATGGCATGATACTTGCGGTAACGTCAAAAGGTGATATATAATCAGATCTCAATACTTCCAATTGCTCTGACATCAACGCCTGCTACGACTGGAATGGTTGCCTGCTTACTTACTCGGATGACGCTTACCCAATTTAGGATTTTCATTTGAACATGCACAGTGTGCCGCTTTTGCAGTTTTCTTAAAATCTTATTATTATGGTGAAGGGAGAAAGTATGGGGAAATGGATGAACATTGTTGTGCTGTTGTTCACCCTTGTTGCGATCTCTGCAGCCAGTGCAGCGACTGATGCGGCAACATGCCTTGGCTGCCACGGATCTATGGAAGGAAACGTCAAAGTAAATCAAGAAAAGTTTACACAATCTGTGCACGGTTCTTTTGACTGTGTCATGTGCCATATGGTATTGAAAGGCGCGCAGCACCAGGGGATGTCGGGTGCGAAGCCCGATGAAGATGTGCAAACGCTGGCAAATGCGCTCTCTTCAAAGAGCAAGGTTGACCCGTTGTCGCAGGCAGCCTGCATTGATTGTCATCCCGACATTTATGAAGCGTACAAAAACAGCGTGCACGGCCAGAACGTCATGGTGAAGAAGTCATCTGACGGGCCTGTCTGTACAAGCTGCCATGGTTCCGCTCATTACATTATGTCAAAATCCAGTCAAGAGTCACCAGTGAATCATTTTAATGTTGTTCAGACTTGCGGTACTTGCCATGAAGAAAAGATGATGTCGGAAAAATATGGATTCAATCCGCAAGTCATGGAGCGCTATAAAGAAAGTTTTCACGGCAGAAAACTCAAGTTAGGCGACAGCAATGCACCTTCCTGCGTGGACTGCCACGGCTCGCATAACATTAAGAGCGATAAAGACCCTACGTCACCCGTC
This sequence comes from Nitrospirota bacterium, assembly GCA_963845065.1. GTDB lineage: Bacteria > Nitrospirota > UBA9217 > UBA9217 > UBA9217 > JAJYKN01. The sequence continues at coordinate 122,438 of CAWJQQ010000007.1, read as the reverse complement.
GTAGGGCAGAACAAGATTGCGACGTGCGGAAAGTGCCATAGCGGGGCCACATCTAAATTTGTTACCGCCTTCACGCACAAAGCACCGCGTCCCATAGCTCATTTTACCGAGATCGCTTTGATTATCCTAACCGTTAGTGTATTCTTGTTCATTTGTCTTCATGTTCTTCTGTCCATTTTCGGAGAAATTCGCGACCGTTTATTCAAGAAAGGAGGCAGCCATGAATAATAAAACCATACCTGCTGAAATCGAGAGGCTCGACCTCTCAGCGAGGATTCAGCATGTTGTCATGTTCACGACGTTTCTCCTTCTGTCCTTCACTGGCTGGGGGTTAAAATACGCGTATCAAGAACCAGCGAGTGCCTGGATCTCATTCTGGGGCGGTGCGAAATCGGCCGGGATTATTCACCGCATAGCAGGCATCACCATGCTGCTCGTCTTCGTGTATCACCAGTTCTACATCATCAACCTGGCGCGCAAGGGTGGGCTGAGACCTACGCTTGTTCCCGTGCCGAAGGATGTGGTTGACCTATACCACAATTTCATGTATTTTTTCGGCTTCAGAAAAGAGAAACCATATTTTGGAAAATTCACCTATATGCAGAAGTTCGATTACTGGGCAGTATACTGGGGTATGTTTATTATCGGCGCATCCGGGTTCTGTCTTACTTTCCCGGTCACGGTATCATCACTGTTCCCGGTGTGGTCTCTGAAATGGATCTGGGACGTCATCTTCGTCATGCATAGTGATGAGGCCCTTCTTGCAATTGTGTTTATCCTGATCTTCCATTTCTATAACGAACACCTTCGTGCAGAGGTATTTCCAATGAACTGGATGTGGCTCACGGGGAAGATGACGACGGAGGAGCTCAAGCACAATCATCCGGCGGAATATGACTATCTCTACGGAAACGAAAAAAAAAATAAATAAGTGTAACGATAGAGTGGAAAAAGAAAAACAAAACGGCGGCCCATCGGTCCGCCGTTTTGTCTATTTTTTTATTGGTTGAGTATGAGGAAAGAATCCAGTCGGATCAGTTAAGTCTTTCCAGTGTGCCGTGCTTCATCCGGATGCGATAGGGAGCACGAAGGGCGATCTCGGAACTATGCGTCACCATGATCATGGTGACATTCCTCTCCCGATTGACCTTTTCAAAGAAGGTCATGATTTCAGCTTCCGTCTCTTCATCGAGGTCACCTGTAGGTTCATCGGCAAGAATGATCTCGGGATCGTTAATGAACGCTCGAGCAATGGCTACACGCTGCTGCTCGCCTCCGCTTAGTTCCGAAGGGTACCGGTCCGTCTTATCGCCGAGTCCAACAAGCTTGAGGAGCTCCTCCGCGTCTTTCACTGTTTTGCGTCCGCCGAACACGGTTGGGAGGAGGACATTCTCCGTCGCAGTGAGTGTGGGTATAAGGCTGGCAAACTGGTATATAAACCCAAACTTATCATTCCTGAGTTTGGAGAGCCTCTTGTCGCTATATTCCCAAATATTTGCGCCGTTGATCCTTACGGTCCCGGTGTCGGGACGTGCGATTCCTCCAATCAGACTTAGGAAAGTGCTTTTACCGCTTCCCGAATGACCGACTATAGAGACGAAATGCCCCTGCTCGACGCTCAGGTCGACGGACTGAACGGCGTTGATTTTCTTTTTTGCAATTGTATAGGTTTTTGACAGCCCTTTCAGCTCAATCATGGATTCCCTTCTTTCGATAAGTCTTGGTGAGATCGATTAGTCCAATTATAACAAATCCTGTGATGTCAATAAACCGAACTCCCGGAACCATGCCATAAGGACATGACATCCGCAGGCTTAGACAATAACCTAAGTTAGCAGAGAGCCAAAAAAAGACTCCGACATGATAAAGGCAAAGACGACGCTATTATTCATCAGTCTGCGTTTTTTGAGAAAAAACATCGCCATGCCGCCTGCCATGAGAATCATGCCTGAAACTTGTTTGGAGCGAGTGGTGTCGGAGCAGCCAAATGTTGATATCCATCGAATTCGTATGCAGAAAAATATATCGCAGAACGAGGATCAGAAGGAGCCCTCCAAAGAGAGCAGTGATGGCGACTGGGTCCCTTATTTTAACGTCAAGGTCGCAGCTTTAAAATCCGAGACACTGCCGAATTCGACGGCGATAATCTTGTCTTTAAATGCCGCAATGCCCCAGCCCATCGGTGTCATGAATTTTTTTCTGGAATGGACGTAGAAAGCCTTTTTGGCATCGATCCACTCGCCGGTATTATAGTCTTTGACCTGCGCCGCAACATCATTCAAACCTTTTCGTTTCAGGTAGGAGAAAAGATCACCGATGTCGCAGAAATAGGATGTTGTATCGCCTTGAACGATTTTTGAGGTGAATTTTGAGTTCATGTCAACAAACATGCCACATTCCGTACACTTAATATTTCCGGCTGTTGCTGAGAGAGAACAACCAGCAATCAATATAACGGTAATCAGCAATGTCCCCAGAATTTTCGCCATGATTATTTCTCCTTCAAATCTATCTCCTTTTTTAAAGCGTCGGCGAGTCCTTGATCGATATTTTTTACAATCTGGTATTGTTTCTTTGCTTCTGCCCGATCGCCCTTTTTGAGGTATGCCATGCCTAGGTTAAATCGAGCGATTGCGTAATTTGGACGTATTTCCAGAGCTTTTTTGAGTGCAGCTATTTCGTCGTTAGTTTTGCCCAGTTTTCCATAGGATATGGCGAGATTATTGTAAATCATCGGTTGATTATGAAGATATTGGGTGGCTTTACGGAAATTTGTTACCGCATCCTGATAGCGTTCTACTCTGTTATACGTCGTTCCGAGCTTGAAATATGTATAACCCATTGCAGGCTTGAGGGAGATAACATGTTTAAGGGCATCTATTTCCTCCTGATAGGCACCTGCACTTTCGTACAACTCCGCAAGATAATACCATGAAGAAGCATCTTTAGGATTATTTTTTACTTGATCCCTGACTGTTTCAAATTCGCTTTTTTGTGTTGCTACTGGAGCAGGATTCTGCACCTGCTCCTTTGAACAGGACGCAAAGCCGATTGAAACCAAAGCAACGATTATTAGTAGGTATCTCACTCTGCGCTCCTTATGGCGTCATAGGGTTCCGTTTTGATTACGGTGAGAGAAGGCAACAATGCGGAAAGAAGCCCGGTCAGAAGAGAAAAAACCAGGGCGCCCGCCACGAGCATGACGAGTTCTGCTGCTGATGGAAAGAGATAGGGTAGCTTTAGATAGTGGAGCATCACATTTTTAAAACTGATGAGCAATGAAAACCCGAGGGCAATGCCAACTGCCCCGCCGGCAACGGAAAGCAGTGACGCCTCGGTCAGGATTATTTCTGCAATATGAAGTCTGTTCGCACCCATCGCACGCAAGAGACCGAATTCCCTGCGGCGTTCGTTGGCAATCATATAAAAAGCAAAGGCCATGATAAGAAGCACGATGATCCAAAGGATGCTGCTGATCATGACGATGCCATGGATTAGTCCTGAAAGCTGTTTTCGAACAGTACTAATAACCGTGTCCGATTGCAGAGCTTTGACTCCGGGGATGTCGTGCTCGATCCTGAGAGCTACGCGATCAGGAGTAATGTCATCGTTTACCTGGACCAAAACCGTGGAAATTTTGTCCCTGCCGATCTCAAGCGGTTGAATCGCCTTGGTTTTTGAATTCTCCGCCATCCTGTATGCGGCGTCAAGGCTCATGAAAACCGAACGATCAAAAAAATCCATTCCCGTTGGTTCCATCGTCCCTGCAACCTCAAAAGTGGTCCCGTAAAAGGGGATGTTGTCTCCAACGATTACTGGAATGTTCCGCCCGGTGATAATTTCATTAATACCCAGCTTTCTGCTCATGTGCGTTGCGAGCCAGGGTTTCACTGTGAAGTCGGTATTCGGGTCAAAGGCGATAAGGAACACATCGACATCAAAACAGCAGGAGAAACTTGTGGGTTTGATAAACAGCTGCGGGGTGACGTTTTTGACTCCATCGATTTTTTTGACCTGATCAAGTACGGATCTGTCCATGAGAAATGATGTGGGCTCGCCTGACAAGAGCGCAGCCTTTGCCTGCTGTTCCGCGCTCTCAGGCACTACGAGGATGTCGGCGCCAAGTCGGTACGTACCGATTTTAAGCGCATTATTAATACTCTTTAGAAAAAGGGTTGCGGCAAAGAGCGTGCACGAAACTACTGCAACGATGGCAAACAAAAGCCAGGTCCGCGTCAGTTTTCTTTTCAAGTTCTTTAGGGCGACATAGGGAATGTTCATGATTGAGGAGTGGTTCCCTTCGAGGTTAGATGAATGCAATCGCGTAAGAAAGAAAAGCCGGAAAACGGGTTTATATCCCATCTTCCGGCGTGAACTTACGCTATAGCTATATTATACGATTTACTTCTTCCAGTCAATAGCCAGTCCGCAAAGGAGCGGTGCACCACTGTCGATGGTTACCTGCACACCGTTCGGCTGATGGCAGCTTGAGCAGAGGGACACCGTTTTCTCGATCTTATGGGTCTTGACATCCATGAGTGCGAGCACTCCGTCCTTGTGGATGTAGTCGCGGCCGGTGATAAGCGCTGTCTTGCCGTCAGGAGAGAACAGCAGATCGTGGGTCCTGATAGTATCCGGCATCTGGATACGGTCTACGATCTTGTCAGTCTTCGTATCGATCACGATGATGTAAGGATGATGTGTGCCGGGTTTGAGGCCTGGGTCAAATTCATTCGCAGCTGTCACCCATACCTGTTTGCCGTCGTTGGTCATCGCGAGCTGATGAAGGAAGGTCATATCGGGATCTGTGATCTCCTTGATGGTCTTTTTTGTCTTCCAGTCAATTACATAAACCTTGCCGAGAGGCATGTCGGATACATATGCTTTTGTCGCGTTTTTCGTCCAGCCAATACCGCATACTGCCGCACCAACAGGCATTGAATCGACCGTCTTCAAACCCTTCGGGTCAAAGATATATACATGGCCGTCAGCCATATCTTCGAAGTAGATATTCCCGTCCGGCCCGGTAATGGCGCCACAGAATTTTTTCCCGACCTTCATAGGTGCGGATTTTTTGCCAGTTGTTAGGTCATAGGTCACAATATCACCATTTAACAGACCGACAAAGAGCGTCCTGCCGATAATAGTACTGCCGTGAGAACCGCCTTGCTTTTTTACCGTTTCGAAATCCATGCCGGCAATCTTGCCTTCCATCTCAGAACCAGCTTCGGTGATGACTATTCTGTCCTTTTCGATGTCCGTGGGCGGCTTCAATGTCGCGAGGTCTATGATAGCAAGGTGTCCGCCGTGACCCGCTACGTATGCCGTGCCTTGTAAACCACCTGCCGCTTCAACCGAGTTTTTCCCCATGATGCCTACGACCAATGCAATAACAGCTAGAACAACCATACCAATTACAACACTTTTCTTAAAACTCATAGTACCTCCCCTTAATTTAAAAGTTGAGCACGTCAAGTGCTCCCTTACTCACAAGTTCAGACAATTAGGCACAAACAGTGAATGGTAATTATTCTTCTTCTGTCCACCTCCTTTTCCCAAAAAACGAGGGGAAAATGAACATCAGTGAATTTTTTTTGGCTTAGTTCCTCTGAATTTATTGATTGAGTAATGTAATATAGTACAGCGTCTGGACAGAGTCAACTTCAAATTATAACTTTATACTTTGCAGTTATTATAATTTGCTGTCATAATCATTAGCTCGGCAAGCATTTACTGTGCCGCAAGAACATCTAAGGTATTATTATAAATTTGGATTATCACGATGGCAAATTCACTCTTCGTGACCGCACTTTAATTCCAAAGCTAAACCCGACTACGACGGGGATAATAGAAAAAACTGTGTGTAGTATGTGTAGTATTTGAAAAAGAAAAGCACCTTTCCTACAATTGGACCACTGTTCCAATGGTCATCGTGAGAAAGGAACAAACAGGTTATGGAAAGTTTAACGCACACAGTCCATGAATGTATGTACCATATTTTATTTGTGTTAAAGCTCAGGAGGAAAGTCATATACGGACGACTTCGATAGGAGGTCGGCCCGATATTGCGTCGGTTGTGTGAATACAAAGGCGTGGGCATTTTGGAAGAGAAAAGCCTGTATAGACCACATCAATATGTATCTGTCGATCCCGCCTAAATATGCAGTAGTGGCCATCGTGAGGTATATAAAGGGAAAAAGTGCGATGATTGTGTTTGAATGGTACGGCAAACACAAGCGTAATTTCAAAGGGTCATAGTTTTTGGACACGCGTGTACTATGTCAGTTATGTCAATACGGTGGGGCTGGATGAAGCGAAGATACGGAAATACATCAGGGATTAGGGAATCAATGAATCGGTGAATAAGTATGACTTGAGTGCATGACCTTTTTAGGGCTGCACGTAGTAGGTAGGAGCAATTATCAAGCAGCAAACCACGTGATGCGAATGGCTATCAGAACGGCCAATTGCACCACGATGAACAGAAAAAAAAGATAACCCCTTTCGGGATGCAAGTAATACTGCTATCTATGGGGCTTAAGCAAGACATCGGCTGCGCCGGTAGTCATGAGTTGCGTCGGAAGAACTTCATTTAAGACGCTTTGAGGGAAGCGTTCAGAATAGAAATTGTGGCCCCGCCCGAAGAAAGGAGGGGACAGTGGGTCTTATTTATTAGCTTACTTTTTTGACTTTGCCGGATCTGATACAGCGTGTACATGCATGTATCCGCACGTGCGAACCGGCCGGTCCAACCGCTCTAACCGATTGCAAATTCGGTCTCGATACCTTTTTCGTTTTGTTGTTCGAATGACTGACCTGATTGCCGCTTAACTTCCCTTTTCCACAGATTTGACACGTACCCGCCACGATAACATCCTCCATAAACACCAGATATTTGGTTTAAGTGCAGTTCATACCTTACCATAACACGCTTACCCATGCAAGGGGAAAATGGATGAATCCAGATATTTGCTTGACAGAGTCGGTTCTCTGCTGTAATGTAAGCACATACTTACAATAATCTACAGTAAAAAAATTAATGACACGAAAAACCACGACAAAGCAACAACTCCTAGAAGCAACGCTCAAACTGATTTCCGAAAAAGGCTATCTTGGAGCTACAACGCGCGAAATCTCCCGTCAGGCCGGCGTAACCGAGCTTACGCTATTCCGCCACTTCGGCACCAAGGAACGTTTATTTGAAGAGCTTCTGAATAGCTATACTTTTCTGCCGAGACTCAAGGAGATTCTTCCTGCATTAGACCAGCTTCCCTATGAAGACGCTCTCACACTGCTTGCGATGAATTTTCTCGAGACGTTGAAAGAGCGAAGGCCCATGATAAAGATACTATTGACTGAAATTCATCTCTATCCTGAAAAAATTCGGAATGCGTATAGTGCTATTGTGAATGAGAGTAGGGCAACGCTTGGGAGCTATTTTACATCGTTGCAAAAAAAAGGAGTGATGAGAAGCGTTCCTGCGGAAAGCGCCGTCCGTGCATTTATGGGAATGCTTTTTAATTATTTCCGTACAGAAGTGATGATAAAAGAGAACGGCATATCAAAAAAACGAATGGAACAGAATGTCCGAGAATTTGTCGATATCTTTATACACGGTACGATGAAGCATAATTAAAAAGAATTTTGAGGAGAATCCAAAGTATGAGTTGGCATTTTAGAATCAGAGTTGCAACTCTGGTGCTGATTCTTATAATCCTGATAAGTGCGCCGTTCTTATTGAAGCCGGCATTAGCTGCTGAAAAAGGTGCTCTCCTTCAATATAATCCAACTCAAACTGAACAGCCGACGAAGCAAGATACCGCGGCAGTGCAGACTACACCCACTGTGACGATGCTTACAGTAAATGAGTGCATTGATATAGCGCTCAGGAGAAACCCCAGCATCCTTGCCGTGATGTACGGTGTGGATGTTTCCAAGAGCCTGGTAGGCCAAGCGCGCTCCGTCTATTATCCGCAGCTGAGCGCATCAGCAACATACGACAGGGTTCAGCCAACCTCAAGTTCGACGGCAACTACGCAATACAACCAGTATGAGGGCAGCGTATCGCTCAACCAGTATATCACAGACTTCGGAAAGACGTCATCACAGGTCGAAATATCGAAGTATAATTTCGATGCCGCTCGTTCAAATCTGACTGAAACGCAAGATACGGTAATTCTGAGTGTGAAGCAGGCCTATTACGGCGTACTGCAGGCCAAGCGGAATCGTGACGTGGATATGGACGTCATAAAACAAATGCAACTCCATCTGGACCAGGCAAAAGCTTTTTATGCGGTCGGTACGAATGCACGGATCGATGTGATCAATGCAGAAGTTAATCTGAGCAATGCGCAACTCAGTCTCATTAATGCCGAGAATGCGCTCAAGATAGCCTGGGTGACTCTAAACAACGCTATGGGGACACCTGATCCGCCCGAATACACGCTTGAGGACAACCTCGCATTTCAGAAGTATACGATCACTCTGGAGGAAGCAACGTCGCGCGCCTTTGAAAACAGGCCTGATCTCAAGTCGATCATTGCCCAAAGGCAAGCAGCAGAGGAAAATGTCAGTTTCGCACGTTCAGGTTATTACCCGAGCTTATCGGGAAACGCAAATTACTACTCAGTAGGCGAGACAACCTCATCGCAAGAACGCGGCTGGAGTGCAGGGGTAGTTTTGACCATTCCCTTGTTTAACGGTTTCTTGACGCAACAGCAAGTTGCAGGGGCTAAATCAAATCTCTATGTCTTGAGAGCCAATGAAGAAACTTTACGTAATCAGATACTGCTCGACGTCAGGCAGGCGTATCTGAACCTGGTGGCAGCGGAGGCCAGCATCTCGACCGCGGATCTGGCGGCTAAGCAGGCCAAGGAGAACCTGGATCTGGCTAACGGTCGATATGTCGCTGGTGTGGGAAGCACAATCGAAGTCTCCGATGCGTTTGCACTCTACGTAACGGCCCAAGCTAATTTGACGAATGCACTGGCTAATTACAAGACCTCCCAAGCCAGCATTGAAAAAGCAATGGGAGCGAGATAACACGACAGATAAAATACTAGGTAAGACTATTGCGGGAGATGGTCGTAAGCGAGATGTTGTGCTAACCACGACTTAAACAAAAAAAGAAAGGCCTTTAAACAATATGGTTGACAGATCATTTAATAGGCATGCCAAACTGATCGTCCTATTACTTTCTCACGGCGAACTCACCAAGACCCAGAAAGGGTGTAAGCTTCGCATTCTGGGGATTTAATTTATAAAACCTGTCCTTCAAATACCCAGCAGTTCTACTGCTGGGATAAAAAAAACAATCCTGACGAAGTCAGGACAAGAATCTGATTGGTTTTAGGTTCTATCGGTTTTGATGCCCCGCAGCCCTGCTGCGGGGTAATTCACTCTCCCGGATGCCGCGCCTCTAGAACGACGAACTCCCCATGCTGCATACTATGGGATACACAACGCGAGCTGACGATAGTGGTTCTCACACACGTCGGACTCGAAAAAGGGTAGATCACAATCCGAACCTGTTTCAGGCGGCTTCAATGGTAGTATGTAGCCTATTTAATTGGCGCTTAGTAAACAAGGAACCCGTAACCCTGGTCAATAAGCCAACGGTCAATGACAATGACAAAAATAGAATCGAAATCATGGAACGTTTCGTAAAACTTAATAAGGAATCTCCATCACGGGTATTCTTGTTGCCCATATGCCTGATATCGTAACCGATAGCCAGAGGATCATAAAATATCTTGATGACTATATTGTAAACTTATTTCCCAGTTAAATAATTGGCCTCCATTTTATGTAAATATGCGATGTAAGAGGCTTTGAGAAAAGCGATGTAAAGAAGCAAAACTTCACCATACGATCTTGCCGAGCAGCTAATGGCCGCTCTTATGATCGAGAGCTTAATATTCTCAACAAGCTTTAGCGTTTATGAGGACACTATTATGAAAAAAAATCTTTGTCGAATGATTTTAATTATTATATTTTGTATTCTTCTATGTTTATATATCTACTTCGAAAAGGGTAAATTCTTATTCTTTTAATAATGCCATGATTACTTTATAGAGCTGGTAAAGTTACAACCACTGAATTATGCATAAGTAGGAGGCCACGAACATTAATATGGAAGAACGTATTATTACCGAAAATGAGTCTGGGCCTGGGTATCAGGCATGGGCGAGAACATGGGGAATCCGTACTGCCGTCATTATCGCTCTTGCAATTTGTGCATTATATGCTTTTCATAAAATATCTTATGCTATGACCCATGAAAGCACTGATGATGCATTCATTGACGGTATTGTCGTGCCTATTAGTTCTGAAGTCAAAGGACAAGTAATCAAGGTCCTGGTCGACGACAACCAGTATGTGAAACAGGGGGATGCTCTGCTCGAGCTGTTCCAGGAGGATTTTTTGCGTGTTGTCCAGACTAAGCAAAGTTCTCTTGCCCGTCTTTCCTCTGAAAAACAGGAACTACAGGCGGCCATCAAAGTGAAGACAATGGGACTGGCACGGGTCCGTGCCGACATGGATGCAGTCAGTTCTGATACAGCCCTTGCTGAAAAGGACTTTCAGCGTGCCATGGAACTGCTTAAAAAAGGGGTCATTTCTCAGAGCCAGTACGACCAAGCCGAGGCGCGATTCAAGGCCTCATCTGCGCGCAAGGAAGCGGCAAGAGACTCAGTGGCCGAAACCGAGGCTTCAATCGAGGCCTTGAATGACCAGCTAACGACCCAGACATTCAAGATTAAAGAAGCAGAGGCATCTGCCGATCTTGCGAATCTCGATTTCAAGAGGACTGTAGTAACTGCGCCCATTTCAGGCAGGATAGCTAAGAAAAACGTGGATGTTGGAAAGTACGTCCAGCAAGGCCAGCCTCTATTCTCTATCGTAGATGAGAGCAACCTCTGGATCGTAGCAAATTATAAAGAAACTCAAATCTCGCACATGAAGCCAGGACAGTCGGTGGACATTATCATTGATGCATACCCTGGTGTGATCTTCAAGGGCCATATCGACAGCTTTCAACCTGGCACAGGTGCGGTTTTCAGCCTTCTTCCTCCCCAGAATGCAACTGGCAACTTCGTAAAGGTCGTTCAGCGCGTACCTGTAAAGATCCTTATAGATTCTAAGCCCGATCCCGTCTGTCCCCTGTGGCCTGGACTCTCGGTCTACCCCTCTGTAGAAACATCCGACAATGCCCGATAATAATCCTGTCTATCGTTTTTGCGGGAAGTGCTTATGGCCTCATTGAAAGCTGATAAATGGATCATCACCATCACCGTGATGATCGGTACTATTATGAGCGCACTCGATTCGAGCATCGTGAACGTTGCGCTGCCGTACATGCGCGGCAGCTTAAGCGCTACCCTTGAGGAAATTACCTGGGTCGCCACAGGCTATATACTCTCGACCGTCATCATTATGCCGATCGTGGGCATGCTCTCAGCACGGTATGGCAGAAAGAAATTTTACCTGATAAGTATCGTCAGCTTTACGGTCAGCTCTATGTTCTGCGGCATGGCATGGGACCTAACGTCAATGGTAGTTTTCCGTATAATCCAGGGTATGGGCGGGGGGGTGCTAATCCCCGTGTCCCAGGCAATCCTGCGTGAAACCTTCCCGAAGGAAGAGCAAGGTATGGCAATGGGGCTCTACGGCTTCGGCGTTGTCTTAGGACCTGCTTTCGGCCCGACCATAGGCGGATGGCTCACCGACCATTATTCATGGCCCTGGATATTCTACATAAACGTACCGATCGGGATCATCAACGTACTGATGGTCATGCGATTCATCAAGGACCCTACCTTTCTGGTGCGGCAAAAAGGCAAGATCGATCTGCTTGGCCTCGGATTCATGACTGTCGGGCTCGGTGCGCTCCAGATCATGCTCGAAAAAGGCGAGCAAGAAGCTTGGTTCGAATCTCATATGATCCGCTACCTTTTGATCGCTTCAATAGCCGGAATTATCCTTTTCATTTGGCGCGAACTGACATGCGAAAGACCGTCGGTTGATCTCAGGATACTAAAGGATGTGAATTTCGCGTCAGGATCGCTCATCGGTGGGTTTCTCGGCATGGGGCTTATGGGCAGCCTCTTTCTTCTACCCATGTTCCTGCAGCAGCTCCTAGGGTATCCAGCGCTGGATTCGGGTCTCATTCAAATGCCGAGGAGTCTCGCCATGGCGATTGCCATGCCGGTTGGCGGAAAGCTGTATAACAGGTTAGGCCCACGGGTCCTTATCGGGAGCGGGCTCATCGTGACGGCAGTATCCTTTTATCAATTGTCGCGTTTGTCACTCTCTATTGGATTTAGCGATATCTTTTACCCACAAATGCTGCAAGGCGCAGGGTTCGGCTTGATTTTCGTAGCGCTCAGTACCGCTGCTCTTTCTACTGTAGAAAAGCATACTCTGACGGCTGCTGCCGGGTTGTACAACGTCGTACGCCAGGTATTCGGCAGCATCGGCATAGCCATGGCGGCGTCGCAGCTTACAAAATCCATGACCACGTACCATGCTCTCCTCGCCGAAAAAGTTACTGATTACAGTAATGTAGCTCTAGGCTGGATCCAGAGCGTGTCAGGCGGTATGCAGGGACAGGGGGCAGATGCTTCAACGAGCAAACAAATGGCGTTAACCCTTTTGGACGGAGAGTTATCTCGCCAAGCCGGCATGCTGGCCTATAATCACATGTTTTTACTTGCCACCACACTATTCATCATTTCAATGCCCTTTATCTTCTTACTGAAGTCAAATAAAAAAAGGGAGGGCGTCGAAGAGATAATTGCAGAGTAGCGTCTTTTAAAACATACGGGTGTTTCTCGCCTTGGAGCAGAAGTAAAAAAAATCAGGAATGTTCTTCTTGCTGACCACTCCCCATAGTTAAAACTAGGGGGTCTGACGGCAATACCGACAGTCTCTCTGGCAACAACGCAAACATTGCCAGCATCGACTGTCGTTGATCCGTCTTTGACGGGCGAGCTGCTCTGTCTCCGATCTGCGCTTTTACTTACCTTCGTTGCTCGCGCGAGACGTCACTGTGCAAAACATCTTTTATTTAAGCCTGCGTTTACTAGGAGGGCTTCATGCAAGAAAAACGAGAAATTGTCATAACCATTTCACGACAAATGTCGAGCGGCGGCGCTTATATCGGCCATCTGCTTGCTAGAAAACTTGGTTACAAATTCGTTGATCGAGAAATCTTGTACAACGCGGCCAAGGATCTCGATGTCGATATTTCTCAGCTTTCCAAACTCGACGAACACCACACGAGTTTTGTTGAAAATCTCATAAAAAGCTTTGTCTTCGGCACACCCGAGGCGGCCTATGTCCCTCCATCCCGGCGACCTATTTATGATCAGGAGCTCTTTGAAACGGAATCCAAAATTATCAGAGCAATTGCAGACCGGTATTCTGCTGTCATTATCGGCCGTGGTGGATATTTCATGCTTCGCGGTCGGCCGAACGTATTGAATGTGCTCATTCATGCGCCCATTGATTTTCGCATCAAGCGGTTTCAGAAATTTCACGATGTTTCGGAGAAACAAGCACGGGAAGAGATAGAGGATTCTGACCATCGGAGAATAAAATTCTTAAAGGCCATGACCAACACCGACCGGTACGATGCGAGAAATTATCACCTATGCATCAATTCGGCTACAACAGGTTTTGAAGCGGCAGTGCAGATGATTGTCGGTCTCGTGGATAAAATACAAGGGGAGAGGAGAAGATAATAGCTTTGATGCCCGCCCGCTGCAGGAGAACTACGACATCTGCACGATCCAAATTGTGTTCGGGCATTTGGTCGTTATGTCAAAAATGATCAAAACACACCGTATTCCGAGCAGAACCGCGGGATGGATCTGAACCTTGCTTGATTTTTAATGTTTCGTTTGAGTTGATCGGCCTGCTTCATCATCCTTGGTTTCAATCATTTTTGTGCTGCACCCGAATAAGAGGACTTTCTTGGATCATCCTTCATGGGATTAAACAAAATGACATAGTCGGGATTCACATAAAGCCTAGGAATAGATTTCGGGTCCCATTCCTGCCAGCCTCTGATCTTACCTGAGCTATCAAGATAGGCCACATCATCAAGCACGATGTAGCCATTACCTGAAAGCTGCTTTGCAAACTCCTCTTCATCCAGAGCAGAGCTTCCAAGACACTGGTAGGTCGTATCGCCTGTCTGGATTTCTAGCCTGTACCAGTGGCGAATAGGCTTGTTTTCATTTGATGTACCCGGTAGAGCGCAGAAGACCATTGATCCGAATAAGATAATGATAACAGCAGTGTAGAAACGCTTCATGTTCACCCCCATGATAAATAATGTCATTTCAAATCTCTTCTAATCCTTCCGAGAGTGTTCAATTCGCAATTCAGATGGACTTGTCTTCAATCTATGCAATTCCAAATGCATTTTTGCTCATTGCGATCTCTCTCCGCTACTTAACTGGAGCTGTCAGAATGTTTAGAAAATCATGGCAGATTCAACCCCGGAGTGCCACGGCGATGAACATCATCCTTGGCGAGTGCTCATTAGAGGATCGGAAGTCCCATAATCCACCGAGGCCATCGGCGTAGCCGTGGCCTGTTTAACATTTTTATGCTGAGCTAAGACGCAAGGTCCTTGATTATTGGGTTGGAGATAATGCGGCATATCCCTGAACCTCCCCATGGCTGAAGCCAGGGGGTTCTGAAAACCTTATCCATTCTCTCTTCCGGGCTCTCACGACTGCAAGGGCCAGCCGCTACAACCTTTCACAGCGTTAACTGCCCGCAGTTACAACTTCCCGGACATTGATTTTGGTATGGCTTTCTTTCACAGACGATCCGCTCTGTCTCTGGTCTAAACGAATTCTTTGTTTAAGGCCGAAGCTTTGAGGAAAAGCACTCCTCGCAATCGCAGATTGTTGAAACAATCTCGATACCGCCTGTTTAAGGAGCGGTTCCGCACCCGGCCAGGACGTTGCTGCCCCGGCTGTATCGAGAACTCCATCTTTAACATGATATGCAAGGCATGCTGAATAGAGGTCCCTTTGGGCCGCTACTCCGCATTCACAAACATGCTGCCGCTGCGAGAGATGCTTCTTCTTTACTTCCCCGCAGTGGCAGGTCTGTGAAAGCTTGAGTTTTTGAGTAGGCAGTTCGTTCACGTTACCGCCGGCACTCTCAGCCTTGCGAGTAAGCATCGTAACGAACATTCCCGGAGCTCTTAAACCTATACTTTTACCAAAATTACGCTGTAATGATTTGTAGCTCAGTGTTTCCAGATTGACGTTGTTTCCTAGTGCCAAAACCTCATTGGCGAGTTTACCATGTAGCGACTTCCTGTGTGCCGCCTGCCTCCGATAAAGTTCGGATAATACGGTTTTGACAGCCTGATAGTTCTTAGACTTGACCCAGGCTTTTGCGCCTTTTCTTACCGTTCCGTTAGCATTGTAATTCCCTGGATTTGATGTCCTTCGTGACCTATCGAGCATCCGTTGCAAAAGCTTGATTGTCTTCTCTATCGGACCAAGTTCTTTGCAGAACTATTGGAGATCGGCATGGTCTGAGTTACAAAGCGCGTAGGTTGACGGCCCGATGTCCATGCCAACTTTGCCTTTGGATATTTTGTTTTTGATCTTATGCTTCGGCTGCCCTTCTTGTACCAGCTGGGCATAGAAGTAGTTCTTGTCGCGCATCCGCCTACAGACCAGTCTCACGTACTTCGTGCGGCAGGAAAGGGCATGGGCCTGAACGCCATGCTTGTCCTTCTTGTCGAATATACAGGGAAGTTTCAAACCGCTCCACTCTATACGACTTTGTTTTCCGTCTGTCCTAAACCGGATACCTGCAGCGTTACTTTTGGACTCTACGCTTACACGTTGGTGTTTGCCTTTGAACCTTGGCCTGTCTCTTTTCCTGAAAGCATATTTCCGGACAGCATCAAACGCCCGGGAAGCGATCTTTTGGACCGTATGGACATCCAGATGCTCTCCTATGTGGCAGGCATTCTTAGTGTCAACAGAGAACTTGTGAAGGCTGAATGCGGAGAAACCGAATTTCTCATTTACTGCTTTAAACGATTCCGAACGCTTTGTCTTGTCTTTATAGGGGATAGCACGGGCACCTTGATATTGTCTGGATTCCCGCATTAGATCCAATCTCCGAAGTGATTCGCTAAGGCAGGCATTATAAAGCTGTCGGGCCATGTCCATGCGTGTAAGCAGCACCTTCTCCTGGAATATGCTGGCCAGAAGAGGCAATTCATGGATAAATGATGCTGTTGTTGCGTTCTTTGCCATGATTAAACCTCCTTCTGGTTTTCAATGTATTGTTTGATAACAGCTAATGGCGCACCGCCAACGGTAGAAACAAAATAGCTATTGGTCCACAATGTAGGGATCCGAGTACGAAGAACCTTGAACTCAGAGCGAAGAAGCTTTGAACTCCTGCCCTTTATCTGTTTGATCAATCGATGAATGCCGTACTGTGGACCAACTTCTACGAGTAGATGCACATGATCCGGCAGTATCTCCATCTCGATGATCTCTGCCATTCTCTTAGAAGCCACATCCCGTATGATTGCCTTCAACCGCCCAACAATACCCTCCGTTAGAACGCTTTTCCGGTATTTAGGACACCATACGACATGGTATTTACAGCTGTAAACCACATTGTTATAGGACTTATATATTTTATCAACCACAAGGCATATTATACAGCATAAATCTGTATAATGCAACTCCTGTCCCCATGTCTAAAGCCAGGGGCTTGCGGACTTGAAAAAAATCGGTCAAGAAACATCATCTCATTAAGAAGGACATTATTTAGTCCAGATGTAGATTTGAAGCCCGCCATAGTCATCTTGCTGTCCTTCATCTGTTTCATCGTAGACAGTCCAGTTCGTACGTCTCATGATCTGGATCATGCTATCCTTGGCACTTCTTCCACGGCGGTGCTGCCCCATATCAGGAGCGTCATTCCCTATGAGGCGGATTTGTTCTTTTTCCCTTGATTAAGCGAAGCGTTATTGTATTTCTATCATAGACATGGTGCACATGCACCTCGCGTACTGTCTCTTTCGCACGAAGAGTTTAATGAAAAAAAGATAAAACAAAACGGATAAGAACAATAAAGATAATCTTAAGCGATTATTTAGTCACAAGAATATGATTTATTATTATGCGTTTATTTTTATCTTAGTGTCAATCAAATTTCATGCCGAACAAGGATATTTTTAGGTAGTCATGATTCAGTAATGTCCGGTTACGTTTTTGCATGGAGAATGCCTTCTCCGGACATTTTATAGCAGTCACGGTCAGGCGGCACGTTCTCAAACTCAGTAGATTCATTTTTGATTTTGCAGCGTAGCTCTCTGACCCTTTTTATACTGACTTTCTCATTGTGCTGTTCGTGGCAATAAATAGCGAGAAGCAGGTAGGTGATGAGGCCTCCCAGTATTTGGACCATGAGACCATGCTTGCTTCTTGCAATCAAGTGATAGACCTTCAAATGGCGTTTCCACCAGCCGAAGAAGGTTTCTATGTTCCATCGGAGCTTGTAAACCAGCGCTACCTCCTCGGCTGAAAGATCGTACCGATCGGTAGCAACCCAGTATTCTTTATTCGCGACACGATAGGCGACTACACGGAGTTCTTTTTCCGTTTGATTCACGCCTTTGGTCCCGAGCAGGACAACGGCGTCATAGAAAACAATGCTTCCTGGCTTAACGGTATTGGCCTTGATAATAGTAATCGTTGTGTTTTCTTTGATCCGGCAGACAAAATATTTTCTCTCAATCTGCCACTGATCGAAGCTCTTATGCCGCTGATAGTAACGATCCAGAACACTGGTCTGACCCGGAGAAATAATCTGGCTTACAAAAGGGCGTTCATCTCCTTTGCCGTGGGTCAAAAATATCTTCGTCGGAATACCACGATTGATATCGAAGCCTATATGCGTCTTGGCTTTTTTTGAGCCGCCCCGATAATCGGCCCAGTGCATGGAAAGGACTGCATCTATCAAAGATCCATCAACGGCGATAAGGTCGCCGAGATTGCCGTATTCAGTCGGAAGCAGCTTGGTGGCTTTGGCTTGGAGTGCCAAATATAATTCCATAAGTTGATCAAGGCCTCTTGAATTAATGGCCTCGAAAAAACTGCTTTTATTAATACCGGATTTCGGCGCAATCGTCTGTCGGGCAAAATCATCTTCCTTGAGGACTTGCAACAGGTGACGACCTGAAGTGTGTTCCTCAAGGTGAAAGTAAATGAGCGCATGAAGCTGATCTTCAAATTCCATTTGTAGCGGCCTGTTTCCTCGTGCCTTAAGTAGCGTGATGTCGCTTAACGGCGCTTCCAGCGGTTGAAGCAGAAGGCTGAATGATGGTCGTTTGCCTGATTTGTTCTTCGGATCGAGCACATAGGGCATTTTCGTAACTCCTTGCAGTTAAAGGTATTTACGAAAATTTTTTCTGTGCACGTTTTTCTAAATGTCAAGTTAATAGC
Organism: Nitrospirota bacterium; assembly: GCA_963845065.1. Taxonomy (GTDB): domain Bacteria; phylum Nitrospirota; class UBA9217; order UBA9217; family UBA9217; genus JAJYKN01. The sequence goes on along the minus strand of CAWJQQ010000007.1, from coordinate 103,935 downwards.
GACCGAACATTAGAATGTTATGCTTTTTTATTGTCTCCTTTGAATGCAATTTGCTAACCGGACAACGCTGGTCATGATTCATCCTTTTTATAAAATAATTAGAAAAATGTTTCTAATAATTTCGTATGGTTCTAAAAATATGATATATTTTTACCAAACAATCTTTTAGAATCACCATCTATTGATTCTGCATAATGAATACGCATTTAAGTAGTACTTGCTATGGAAAATTAAATTCCGATTCATTATCCAGTATTGTTTGTGTCAATTTTTTCTGTAGGAAAAATCAGGTATACAGGTATAGTGGTTTATCTGTGGAATTATAAATCAAGAAAATGCATAAGGAGGATTGGGATGGAAAAATGGAAATGTACAGTTTGCGATTGGATTTATGACCCAGCACAAGGTGACCCTGACGGAGGGATAGCGCCGGGAACACCCTTTGAAAAAATTCCTGATACGTGGCTCTGTCCCGTTTGCGGAGCTAGCAAAGATGCGTTTGAAAAAATATGAAAACTTGAAACAATGGGTCTGTGATCAAGATCAAGCACATCTGCGAAGATCCGTCTTTAAGGCAGAAAAAGAGACCTTTACGTATGGATATATCCGCATCGTGAGTTTCTCTTAGACCTTGTCAGACTGGTGGAGATAAAAGTGTGATATATTTATTAAACTAGTTTGGACTCACTGTTAATCAAGTAAAAGCTCATCTTGACTCATCTAGAAGGGGAAAACAGACGTTGACTGATATACGTCCCTATCAGGCAGAAAACACAGATGACACAAAGGACGATAACATTACATTCCAATTGAGGTTGTGATGAGATCATTTCGAGAAATCAAACATGATTACCGCTTCACTGAAGAAGACGAGCAGCGTCTTGCGAATCTTAGGCCGATCATGGAAGAGCATGCTGATGAGATAATGGGCACACTCAGCCTCTGGATCATGGGGACAAAAGGGGCTGCCCAGTTCTTTACCGAGGAGTCGAGAAAAAAACACGTCTTCGGGGCACAGCGAGAGTGGTTCCTCGAATTGTTCTCGGGTTCGTACGATAACCGTTACTATGAAAAGCTTATGAAGATTGGCACCGCCCACGTAAAGCACAAAGTGGATACCCACTACATGAACCGGGCGGTAAACCTTTGCAAAAACGCCTGTATCGGCATTCTTCAAAAACTTGAAGAGGACAAAGTCGAAGCGACCAACAAGATCATAGCGGTCGGAAAAATTCTCGATATCAGTCTTGACGTCATCACAAGTTCGTACATTGAGGAAGAGATCAGGGTCTATTCGCCGGTCTACAAAGTAAAAAGCGCGCTGATCAGTTTTGCAGAGCGATTCGCACAAACTACCAACCTTATGCTGGTGATAGCGCTCATTGGCCTCACGCTCGGTGTAGCCTGGCTCTTTGTCCAAGATGTTCTGCACCTTCTCACAGGAGACGTGGTCGGCGGTATTATTTCAGCACTCGGGTCCATGCTGTTGCTATGGCTTATGATCGAGCTCATGAATACGGAGATTTCTCACCTGAAAGGCGGTAAGTTCCATAATAGCGTATTCGTGGGTGTTGCCCTTGTGACTATGATCCGGGAAACCATGATCGCCACGCTCAAGCACGAGAAGCCGGAGTCAATATACTACCTTATTGCTGCCATTCTCGTTATTGGTTTCGTTTATTGGATCGTCACCAAAGCTGAGGAACGGAACTCCTGAAAAAATAACTTACCAATATGATCTCCGTCATACTGCGTTTGTATGGTGAAGAGTAAAATATTCCTTAACCAATGAGGAACTATGGAAAACTCCAATCTTAATTTATGCGGGTTGTCTGATGAAGACTTGCACGCTGCTCTCCGCGAAATGAAAGCCTACGTCGATATTACCGAAGATGACCTAAAGAAAATCTATGAAATTGCATTGCGTCATGCGAAGGAGCGCGTTGCATTCCAGATGCCCGTGCGGGCAGTCATGTCAAAAAACGTTATAACAATCACCCGTGACGCCGACCTGCACGAAGCGGCGCGGATACTCTCTGAGCACAGGATCAGCGGGGCACCTGTTGTTGATGAGAAGGGCCAGGTTATCGGTGTTATCAGTGAAGCGGATATCCTGACACTTGCAGGCATGAAACAGGAACATACTTTCAAGGATATATTACGAAACATTCTGGGTGAACCCGTACCTGTGAGGAAAAGCGGCAATAAAGTCGAAGATGTCATGAGCTTCCCTCCCATTACCGCAAAAGCCGATGACGATATCGGGGATGTCGCAAAAATCCTCGACGACCGAAGGATAAAGCGACTGCCTGTTGTGGATGATCATGGCAAGCTTATCGGCATTATAGCGCGTGCAGATATAATACGCGCAATAGGGAAGAAACCATGAAAAAAAAGAAACAATACAACAGAAGAGAAGATCATAGCTGCAAATTTTTGCCTGTTATTACCACTTAAAATTCCATGACTCTTACAGAATATTTTTTAAAAATGAAAGGCGGAGCAACAAGCCCACCTGGCGGGCCGGCTCATGATTTTATTTGGTCATGGGTTGGTTCCCTGATCGGTATAGGGCTCTGTTCCTATCTTTCTGCTCGCTATCTTGAACCGCGCGACTTGTCGCTTATCATTGGTTCTTTCGGCGCCTCAGCGGTTCTGGTATACTCAGCGATAAAAAGTCCTCTTGCTCAACCGAGGAACTTGGTAGGAGGGCACGTACTGTCGGGACTAGTCGGCGTGGCCTGCTATCAATTCTTTGGTAGCACGATCTGGCTCGCTGCTGCAATGGCTGTATCGATTGCCATAGTATTTATGCTTATTACGAAAACACTTCATCCACCAGGCGGTGCAACGGCCTTGATCGCCGTAATTGGAGGACCTAAGATCCACAGCCTTGGCTATCTCTACGCCTTCCTTCCCGCAGGCGTAGGAGCTGTAATCCTTCTGGTCGTTGCTTTGCTTGTTAATAATCTGGCCATGAACAGAAAGTATCCAGAGTATTGGTTATAGTCGGTTTCTCTGGTAGAAAAAGCAAAAGCCCCCTTTTTATGAGGGTTTTACTTTTGTTGTCGCCATGAAGAACGTTCTGCGTCGTGCCAAAGTCGTTAATTCAGTCAATTTGTATTAGCATAGCAACGCCTTACAGCAACTCTTTGATGGTCTGTTTCTTTAACCGCCGTTCAACTTCCTTGCGAATAGCTACCCACACAGGATGAACGGAGCAGGTAGCGCTCAATTTACATTTCTTGCTGTCAACAGCACAAAGATTTATCCCTGCCGGACCCTGGATAGCCTCCATGATCGAAAGCAGCGAGATATCAGACGCTTTTTGGGCTAGTTCAAATCCTCCTTTCACACCACGCGTTGATGTCAGGATATTACTTTTAACCAGGCGTTGTAGGATTTTTGCCAAAAAACTTTTCGGGATGTGCATAGCATGTGCAACTTCGGTAACACTTGCTCTGCGGTTGCGCTCCTTGGCGAGATACAGAACTGTTCGTACTGCATAATCGGTTTCTCGAGTTACCAGCATAATGTTATTTTAGTTCCTCATAAATTTTGCCGACTATTTTGGCTGATGGCTTTAATGTTTTGTCGCCTTCCTTCTTCCATTGCGCCGGACAGACTTCCGCAGGATTTGCTGCAAGATGAATGTTAGCTTTGAACTTTCGCAAGAGCTCTTCAATGTTTCTTCCCAAATTGTAAAAATTTACTTCTGCGTTGAGAAGGGTGCCTTCAGGATTAATAATGAATGAACCGCGTAATGCGTTGCCCGAGATTTCGTCATAGACACCAAAAAGGCGGGCAATGGCTCCCGTGCGGTCTGCCCCCATGGGGTATTTTGCTTTCTCCAGCATTTTTTCGTCCCGCTGCCAGGCTAAGTGTACAAACTTCGTGTCGCAACTTATGGTTAGAACTTCGGCTCCAAGCTTTTGAAACTCAGCATATGCCTCGGCAAGTGCAGCAAACTCCGTGGCGCAGACAAAGGTAAAATCGGCAGGATAAAAGAATAAGACTGTCCATTTTTTCACCTTTTTCTGGGTGATAAGATTAAATTCACCGAAATCACCCTTTGTGGGTTCGAATGTATCGAGTTTAAAATCAGGAACGGTTTGTCCAATACGGAGACTACAACAATCTGCAGTCATAATCGTGTCCTCCTTCCTTGAGTAATTCAATGTATTGAGAATACGTTAGACTCTAATTACCAGTTACTTTGTATTTTTCAACAGCGTAACATTGGATTTTATAATAAAATCATCAATAAAGAAATGATCTCTTTCCTCCTACTTATCTTTTATTATATCACAGCGCATTTGAGAACATGGTCTGAACCTCCCCATGGCTAAAGCCAGGGGGTTCTGAAAACCTTAACCAGTTTCTCTTCCGAGCTCTCACGACAGCAATGGCCCGCCGCTATAACATCCCTGACATTGAGTTTGGCATGATTTTCTTTCACAGACGATCCACGCTGTCTCTGACCTAAACGAGTACTTTGTTTGAGGCCGAAGCTTTGAGTAAAAGCACTCCTCACATTCGCAGATTGTTGCTGCAATCTCGATATTGCTTGTTTAAGGAGCGGTTCCGCACCGAACAGGACATTGCTGCCCTGGCAGTATCGAGAGCGCCATCTTTATCGTTATATACCGGGTATGCGGAATAGTGGTCTCATTGGACGACTATCCCAGACTCACAACCATGCTGGCGCTGCGAGAGTTGTTCCTATTGCACTTTCCCATAGTGGCTGGTTTATGAAAGCTTAAGTTTTTGAGTGGGGAGCACGCTCACTTTTCCGCCGGCGTTCTCAGCCTTACGAGCAAGCATTTTTATGAAGGCCCCGGAACCCTTAAGCCCACGCTTTTACCAAAATTACGATGAAATGATTTGTAGCTCAATGTTTCAAGATTGATGACTTTACCTAAAGCCAAAACTCATTTGCAAGATTCTCAAGGCAGAAAAGCTGAACTTCTCATTTACCGCCTCAAACGCTTTTGACCGCTTTTCTTTATCCGAATGGGGACAACGCTGACCTCTTGATATTGCTTGGAGTCTCGCCTGAGGGCTAATCGTTTAATAGATTTGCCAAGGCATTATTAAGCTGCCAAACCATCTCAATGCGAGTAAAAAGTGCCATCTCCTGGGATTTAGTTACCAGAAGAGGCAACATGGATAAACGATGGTGTTTTCGCTTTCCTTACCAAAACAATTATAGCTAGCATATCATATAAGTGATTAAATGTACACTATATCCGCTATAATTCAAGCACCTATATCCCCATGGATAAATCCAGGGACTCGCGTAGTTGCTAAAAGAGTTCAGTCAAAAGATAAGAGAATATAATGACAGTCGTCGGACTTTCAAGTACTATGAGACATGGAATCAGGACGCTTTTTCCCGAGAACTGTCAAAGGCATTTATAAATGCAGACCGAACCGTTTTATCGTTGAATGTATTGTACACAACAGGACAGCACGTGCCTACCTGCCAAATCCTGGCAGACTTTGGGAATTGTTCTTTCCTGGAGTATTACTTTATCTTGTCAAGCATGATGCTTCATATGAAGGGAGTACAGAATATACTGTGGTCGCTGTCGAGCGGGACCGTCTTCCGATCATGCTTCATACCCATGTGAACAACCTTGTTGCACGACAGCTCATAGAGCAAGGTCGAATCAGCGGGCTGGAAAACGCAATCGTTATAAAGCCGGAAGTCACTATCGACAATAGCAGATTCGATTTTCTGCTCAATCAGAACGGTGAGGACGTTATCGTGGAAATAAAATCGTGCACACTCGTAGGGAAGAGGATTGCCATGTTCCCTGATGCTGTTACAGCACGAGGGACGAAACATCTGCTCGAGCTAGCGTATCTTGCAAAAAGAGGGATAAAGACTGCCGTTGTATTCCTGGTTCATTGGTCCAAAGTAGAGTATTTTCTACCTGAGTACCATACGGATCTGGAATTCGCGCAGACCCTTCTTGCGGTTAAGAACAAGGTCTTAGTGAAGGCTGTGTCTGCAGAGTGGAATTCAGCACTCATGCTAGGCAAGACAAAAGATTTGATTATCCCGTGGCAATTGGTGGATCAGGAGACCCATGACAAAGGTAGTTACCTTCTCATCCTGAATCTCAAAAGAGACCGGCATTTATTGGTTGGAGAGCTCGGGGAGGTAAAATTCAGGCGAGGATATTACATCTACGTCGGGTCGGCAAAAAAAAATCTTACCAAACGTATCGAACGGCACCGACGCCTTCTTAAAAGATATCACTCGCACATCGATTTCCTCAGAGGAGCGGCAGATTTCCATGTTGCACTGCCAATCCGGGCAAGCGAAGACCTTGAATGTGGGTTGGCAGCTGCTCTCGAGAAAATCACTGACTGGGAGGTCAAGAGGTTCGGGTCATCGGATTGCGACTGTAAAAGCCATCTATTCGGAATGTCGGAAAACCCGATCCATTCAAGGATTTTTATCGATCTTTTACTTCAATTTAGGATTAACAGATTGGAGAAATATGTTCCCTGAAATGCTGTATGGATGAGAAAACGCCTGTTTCTGATAAGAATTATCCGGCCTTGTCTTTTCCCCGATTTTTCTGCTGCAACGAACTGAAAATCATATCGAGAACATTTCTTTGTTTACCTTTGTATTTATTGAGTACAGCCAGGCAGCTGCCCATGGTAAACTGTTAGTGTAGATATTCGGCATCGCGTCCTCACAGGATGATGATGCGATTCTTGCTCACTCCCCGGGAAATGGCGTAGGTCAGTACTTTCGCTCCGTCCAGACCGGGCATTTCCAGATCGATCAGCAAGAGGTCGAGATCCTCGGTAATCGAAATGAGGCATTTTAGCGGATCATTGCAGGTATTGACTTGAAGGCCTGGATAATGCTCCCCCACATATTCCTCAAGAAATTTTAGACATGCCGTATCGTGATGGATTGGCCTCAATATCTATCGTCCCGCTATTCACTTTCTCTGCGACAATTGAATCCTTATAGGTCCGGGCCGTGAGGTCGTTGTGCACCTTTTAAAAGAGATACTTGTTGCTGAACTTTTGCAGACTCGATGTCACATTCCTAATTATAATTGTCCCTTCAATTTTGCTACCATGATCATCGAAAATTACGAATTCGGGAAAAATGGTTTCACTGATTGGAAAATATCTTGCTTGTTACGGTTACATGCGCCTTGTTATTAATACAGCCTTGGAATACTGTTATCTACACAAAAATCAAAAGTCATCTCAGGAAAGTCTGCATTCATTGTTTTCCGTTTGTGTATTTATCAGTGATGTTTATTGGCTGATTATAGCAACGTAATACATATTTCATGGAATAATAATAGCATGCAACTGAATCTAGGTAAAATACAAATCCCGCCTTTCATCCCCTCCCTTACGGAAGGGGAATTCCCGGCGGTTTAGTTAAACACATTATGCATCTCTTTGCGTTTGCGAAAGTTAATCGACAGGCGTGACCACGGCCATGACGACGAGCTTTTCGCCCTTGTCTGCGGCAAATCCATGAGGAACATTGGGCTCGCAGAGAATACAGGTCTTCTCATCAGCAGTTATTTTTTCATCACCGACAGTGAAGGTGCCTTCGCCCTGCACGCAATACATCATGAGTCGGAGTGGCGCTTTATGCGGATCAAGTTTCTGACCCGCATTCAAGCACATGAGTGCCACACGCATCTCTGGTTTGTCGGACAGCATCTCGCGAGAGATTTTGTCAGGACTAAATTTGATAAGTTTTTTAAGATCGAGAATTTCCATGCTAGTCCTCCATTATTCGGCCACGCGTTCATATATTAAACTCCCGTAAAGCTTTTCGGTTTTACAACTCTATGTCAGTACAATATCATTGATGCCAGGTAAAAGCTATGACCGGCGTCATACCAGCGTTAGGAGTCCTCCCTTCGACGACTTCCCGTATGGTTTCATTCAAGGTCTTGATGGAATACGCTTTCGATACCACGCCCCGCTGAACCTATACGAACTAAACTGCGACGTGATCGGATCATTCAAGTTTTCGTTCGATAAATTGGCGTTTACTCGACTGCTCGTCATTTGCATTCTTTACTTTCGTATCTGGAATATCTACCGCTATATCAAACACGCCACTACGGAGCAGTGGCCAAAAAGCCACTATCGGAGCGTTGTCTAAACCGCAGATGCGGGACGAAGGGGCAACGCGATCATTACTCCGCATTCATTGGGAATTATGTTTTTAAAAAATCTCCACACACCGGGCTGCCAAAGCCTGGCCAGGTGCAAACCTTTTCCTGAAACGGGCGGTGTCGAGGACACAACAACAAACGGAAATGGGTCGGTTTCATCAGACCAGCTTCGATATCAAGCCAGATAGCAACACGAATCGGAGACAGAGTTACTTGATCGTTAAAAGCGGATCAACAGAGATCGAGATTGGCTGCCGCACTTACAGTTTCAAAGGGGTCAATGGTACTGCCGCCAGAACCCCCTGGTTTTAACCATAGACAGTGTTCAGTGCGTAACGACTAGCGACGTCCCCTTGCCGTCAAGATATCGTTCCATGAGGTTGAAGCCTGCTTGTGTCATTGCCATAAGCACTTCTTCATCCTGACCGTCAAGGATGCCGGAAAGGACGACAATGCCTCCGGGCTTAACGTGTTTGGCGATCAGCGAAGCAAGAAGTTCGAGGACGCTTGAGATGATGTTCGCTGTGATAAAATCATATTCGTCTCTCAAACTTGCGATACTTCATTCCCTGATATCAATGCTTGCGACCTGATTCAATTCAGCGTTCTTCCTCGCCGCATCAATGGCAATCGGGTCTGTGTCAATTGCGGTGACTTGATGAAAGCCCAGTTTTAGTACCGGAATTGCGAGAATTCCCGTATCGGTTCCGAGGTCGCGGAAACTGTTTATACTGTTGTCAACGCATATTTTCCCATAAGTACCAAACAGGACAGCGTGGTCTAGTGATGGCCAGTACCGAACGCCATTGCAGGATCTATGATGAGGTTGATACGGCCGCTCTTCGGCTGTTCCCAGGGCGGAATGATGGTGAAACGAGTTCCACGTCGATAGACACGAATCCCATTTTCCAGGATTCGTTCCAGTCTTGGTCTGCTATGATTGAAAAATCAAAGGTCAAAGCACATTTGTGGCCAGATTTTTCGATGAGTGATTGCATAATAGAGAGTTCGCACCTAATCGATTTCATCTCAGCTGTTTCAGGAAAGAAAACGATAATGGAGTCGTCCTCTTCGATTACGCCAAGACACGTTGCAACGATTGCTAATCTTTGGATAAGAGTATCGTGGAAAGATGCAGGTATTCGTATCAAGACTTCGTGATAAGCCATAAAATGGTAGGGGGGTCTTTTTACTCGATAAGTGTACAGCTGAAAGTTCCTTCTGTCATATGTCGTTGCAGTAATTATTTTTTGCTCAATCGGTTTTTTCCCTTGACAACTCCGCAAGTTACATGGTATTTTATGGCCTCTTAATGGGTTAGTGTTTGAATTAATGAAGGAGGATTCAATGTACGCAGTCATCAATACCGGAGGAAAACAGTACAAAGTTGCACCCGGTGATATAGTCAGGGTGGAAAGCCTTGATGCCAAAGAGGGCGACACCGTTGAACTAAAGGACGTTTTCATGATAGCTGATGGCGACAAGGTGTCTGTTGGAAAGCCGTCGCTTTCATCGGCAAAAGTAACGGCAGAAGTCTTGGAACAGGGCAGAGGTGAAAAACTCCTGATTTTCAAGCACCGGAGGCGCAAAGGATACCGCAACACGAATGGTCACCGTCAAAATTATACAGCGATAAAAGTCAAAGAGATTATAGCGTAAAAAATAAAATGTCCCACAAAACACGAAGAGTTGGCGTTTGATACTCTTGGTCAACTTGGTGTCTTCGTGCTGAAATGATTTGGAGGATTGGTAATGGCTCATAAAAAAGGGGTTGGCAGTTCCAGAAATGGAAGGGACAGTAATCCGCAGTACCTCGGCGTTAAACGGTATGATGGCCAGTTGGTGAACTCAGGAACAATAATAATTCGCCAACGTGGGACCAAAATTCATCCTGGCGTGAATGTTGGCAAAGGATGCGATGATACTCTTTTTGCCAAGATCAACGGCGTAGTTAAGTTTGAGCGTAAGGACAAAACACGTAAGAAGGTCAGCGTATACGCAGCAACTTAACGTTAGCAAGTAGGATTTGTATCCGAGGCGGCATAGTTGTCTATGCCGCTTTTTTTTGTTTTCAAAAGTTGATCTGGCTTGCATTTTCATACGTATAAAAGTATAATTCATTGAAATAATTGTTCAAATCTCCCTTTTATCGTTAAAAGAAGGTAAGCAAGAGGGATAGAGACAGTACATGTCAAACTTTATCGACCGAGTAAAGATCGAGGTGCGTGCGGGTCACGGAGGGGCCGGTTGTGTGAGCTTCCGGCGTGAAGCCTATGTGCCTCGTGGCGGGCCTAATGGCGGAGATGGCGGCAAAGGAGCTGACATTGTTCTTGTTGCCGACAGACAGCTGGGAACGCTAATAGACCTCAAGTACCAGCAGCATTATTATGCCGAAAAAGGTGAGCAAGGCCGCGGCAAAGAGCAGTCCGGCGCTGATGGAAAAGATACCATCATTCGCGTTCCTGTAGGCACCATCGTGTACGATGCAGAGACACGGACGGTCATAATTGATCTTGATACCGATGGAATGACATACATCATAGCAAAAGGAGGCAGGGGAGGCAAAGGGAACGCTTTTTTTAAAACAGCGACGAACCAGGCTCCACGTCATGCGCAGCCCGGTGAACCTGGAGAAGAGCAGTGGCTGTTTCTTGAGCTGAAACTACTTGCGGACGTGGGTCTGGTCGGCTTTCCGAATGCCGGCAAATCCACACTCATCTCGCGTATCTCGGCAGCCAAGCCCAAGATCGCAGATTATCCTTTTACCACGTTGTCCCCAGTACTCGGAGTAGTGAAGCCGGAAGGCAGGCGAAGCTTTGTGGTCGCCGACATCCCCGGTCTTATTGAGAATGCCCACAAAGGCGCAGGACTTGGTTTTGAATTCCTGCGTCACATTGAGCGGACGTCAATCCTACTCCATATGGTGGATGTGTCAGGCATTGTGCCCGGCGACCCTGTAGAAAATTTCCAAAAGATCAATAAAGAGCTTGAATTATACAGCGATGCATTATTGAAAAAACCCATGGCAGTGGCTGCGACTAAGATCGATGCAGCAGACCATGAGAAGTTAGATGAATTAACTACATACTGTCAAAAAAATGGATATACTTTTTTCCCGATCTCAGCAGTATCAGGTGCAGGTTTGCAACCACTTCTTAACTTCCTTGGGGACACAGTGGTAGAGGAAAGGGACTTGAGAGAAAATGGTCAAAACGCAGGGAACAAGGATCTGGAGGTTTCAGCTCCTGCTGAGAAAAATCAGGTATAGAATTACCTGATCAGTCTTTCGAAATAGAATATAATATGATAAACGTTGGAACAAGCAGAAAAATAATCTTTTCCAAGGCTCGCCGCATCGTGATAAAGGTAGGCAGTGCTGTCCTCACGTCCTCAGGACAGGGACTGGACCAGGGTCGCATCGAGCGTCTAACAGCAGACATTTCAACTATAATGAGCCAGGGACGCCAGGTCATCCTTGTATCATCAGGCGCGATAGCCGCAGGCCTGGCAAAGCTGGGCTTGAAGAAAAAAAGAGCCATGCCACTTTCACTCAAACAGGCGGCGGCATCGGTCGGTCAATCGAGCCTCATGTGGATGTACGAGAAAACCTTCGGTGCACATGGGCATAAAGTCGCCCAAGTACTTCTCACACGCGAAGACCTTTCAAACCGGACACGCTTCCTTAACGCGAGAAGTACACTCCAGACTCTCCTGGATTACGGAGTTGTTCCTATTATCAATGAAAACGACACAGTCTCGGTTGACGAGATCAGGTTCGGAGATAATGACAATCTTTCCGGCATGGTCGTGCACCTAGCGGATGCAGACCTTCTCGTGATTCTTTCCGATGTCGACGGTCTCTTCACTGCAGATCCGGAGTTCGATCCTTCTGCCGAGTTGATTACAATCGTCGAGAAAATTACTTCTGAAATCGAGCGGGGAGCAGGGGACACACATTCGCAGGTCGGTACAGGAGGAATGCGTTCTAAGATCTTGACCGCAAGGAAAGTCGGGGCCTATGGAGCACCCATGGTGATTGTGAATGGGAAAAAGAGTGGTGTGCTACCAGCGCTTTTCGAAGGCAAGGAAGTTGGCACGCTATTTCTGCCAAAGCTTGATAAACAGGACAGTCGGAAACACTGGATCGCCTATAATGTAACTTCATCTGGTCGCCTCATGATTGACGATGGAGGGAGGGAGGCGCTTATGCACAAAGGCAAGAGTCTTCTGCCAGGCGGAATTGTCGCAGTGGAAGGAAATTTCAAAATCGGCGATTGCGTAACCTGTGTGGATCGTGCCGGTACTGCTTTTGCGCGCGGGCTGGTTAAGTACTCTGCTGGAGAGTTGGAGCTGATTAAAGGTCTTAAAACATCGCAAATATCTACAGTCCTGGGCCACAAGGATTATGACGAAGTAATCCACCGTGACGACTTGGTGGTTCTCTGAGGAGAATTATATTTTTGCCATGAAAATAATAGTCAATACTGTTTTTGCAATTTTATTGTTGGCATCTTCGGCATTTGCTGCACTCAAGCCGAATGACACTGCTCCAACCTTTTCCTTGCGTGACAGCTCAGGTAACGATTTTTATTTGAGTGATGTCATAAGTGCGAAGAGTAAGGAAAAGATAAATGGCGTCATTATTAGTTTTTTCGCGTCCTGGTGCGTCGTCTGCAGAGACGAATTGCCGATAGTCAACTCACTTGCCGATGAATTGAAGAGCAAAAGCGTAAGGATAGTTATTGTCGGAGTAAAAGAAAATTTTGAATCAATCAATGCGCTGCTTGCCAGTTTAAAAGTGGATAAACTGATTGCTTTGAGCGATCTAGATGGTAAAGTTAGCGAACTGTATCAGATCCGGTTCCTACCGGTTACGTTTTTTATCGGGAGCGACGGGAAAGTCAAGCATGTTATTTATGGCGAGATCAGCAGCGCACAAGCATTGAGAAATAGTGCAGACATTCTTTTACATTAATCGCTTCTTTTCATTTTCCGGAGGTAGCAGTGAGCATCAAACAATACGTTTTCGAAAAGGCTTTAAAAGCCAAAGCGGCATCGCGGAAGCTAGCCAACATCTCAACTGAGATCAAAAATTTATCACTGATAAAAATGGCAACAGATATTGAGAAGGAAGCAGCAAAACTCATTTCTGAGAACCGGAAGGACCTTTCAGAAGCCGAAAAAAAAGGACTCTCAGCGTCCATGATAGACCGGCTAACCTTAAACGATGACCGCATTATGGCAATGTCGAACGGACTGCGGGAAGTGGCTTCTCTTCCTGACCCTGTGGGCGAAGTTCTCAAGATGTGGCGGAGACCGAACGGCATGGAAGTAGGGCGAATGCGCGTTCCTATCGGGCTTATCGGTATCATCTATGAATCAAGGCCAAACGTGACCGTTGATTCCGCGGCACTCTGTCTAAAATCCGGTAATGGCGTTTTATTGCGCGGCGGTTCTGAAGCTGTTCATTCCAACACTGCGATTGCCGCAATCCTTTCGAAGGCAGGTGCTGAGACGGGTATCCCGGAAGGAGCTGTATCGTTCATCGAAAACCCGGACCGGGACTGTGTCATGGAAATGTTGAAACTCAACCAGTACATCGACCTCATCATCCCCCGGGGCGGCGAAGGCTTGATCCACATGGTTTCGGAAAACTCGACCATCCCCGTTATAAAGCATGACAAAGGAATATGTCACGTCTACGTGGACAACAAGGCAGATCTTCCTATGGCAGACGAAATCTGTTTTAATGCGAAGGTTCAAAGGCCCGGCACCTGCAATGCAATGGAGACCATGCTCATCCACCAGGACGTGGCTAGGGCATTCCTGCCCGCAATCCTAGGAAGGATGAAAAAGGCAGGTGTAGAGATCCGTGGATGTGACAGAACCAGGGAAATCGTATCAGATATTGCCATTGCAAATGACAAAGACTGGGACACCGAGTACAATGATCTGATTCTAAATGTTAAGACCGTCGCGAACATGGAAGAGGCAATGGCGCATATTGCCGCTCATGGGTCCCAGCACTCCGAGGCGATCGTAACGAATAGTTATCAGAATGCGCTTCGGTTTCAGCGCGAGGTGGATGCATCTGCAGTTTTTGTGAACGCATCCACGCGGTTGAACGACGGTTTTGAGTTCGGCCTCGGTGCCGAGATCGGCATCTCGACAACGCGTATTCACGCCCGCGGCCCCATGGGGTTGGAAGAGCTGACTTCTACTAAGTTCATCGTGTTTGGTAATGGGCAGATCAGAAAATAATGCGGAACTCACCATTGGAGAGCTGGCGTATTTACGAATTGTTATGCTTTCATCATATGCCGAAATTCGTAATTGATCGGAGATGGTTTGACTCTGCGACTCGGGATCCTTGGCGGAACATTTAATCCGATACATTATGGTCACCTTGCTGCGGCTGAAGAAGTCCGGGAACGGTTGAAACTGGACCGGGTCCTATTTATCCCTTCTTTTCACCCTCCCCACAAACAGGAGGATGACGTCCCTTCTGCTGCACACCGCATGGAAATGGTTCGTATTGCCACAATGGAGAATTCGATGTTCGAACCCTCTGATATCGAGATCAAACGAGGGGGGAAGTCGTTTACAATCGATACGATTATATTTCTCAAAAAGATGTATCCGGACGCTGAACTGTATTTTATAACCGGAGTAGATTCTTTCCTTGAGATACAGACCTGGAACCGCTGGGAGTGGCTATTAAGCTTATGCACATTTGTAGTATTGTCTCGGCCAGGCTATCGATTCGCCGATCTCCTGAAGATCGCGTTCTTGAGACCAGCTGAGTCTCAGGTGATCGAACTAGACCGTGGACATCGCATGCATGTCGAAATTCATGCAGGGACATTCACTGTATATATGGAGATGATCCCCCTCTATGATATATCATCGACGGACATTCGTAGAAGAGTCAAAGAGGGAAGAAGTATCAAATATCTCTTGCCTGAACTGGTTGAAACCTATATAATTAATAACAAACTCTATGCTTAATTCTTTAGAAGCTGCACAGCTATCAGCAGAAGCAGCGGACAATAAAAAGGCTTTTGATATACTGATCCTCGATCTGCGCAGTCTGACATCCATCACCGATTACTTCATCATCTGCTCGGCGAGCAATTCGTCGCAGGTTGTGGCAATTGCGGACGGCATAACTCAGGCCCTCGCAGAAGCAGGTGTCCACCCTTCCCACATGGAAGGTGAGACAGAGGCCAGTTGGTTGCTCATGGACTACGGCGATATCGTGATTCATATTTTCAATCAACAAACTAGGGCATACTACTGTCTCGAAAAACTCTGGGGAGATGCGCCACGAATACCCCTTGGTGCACCTCAGAGTGCACTACAAGGCGTACCGACGTGAAGTTGACAATTGTCTGCATGGGGAAAACACGGGAGCATTTCATCCATGAAGGAATCGGAAAATATATGCGGTACCTGAAGCCCTATGTTGATTTAGAAATCAAAGAACTTAAAGAAGAGAAGATTCACGACCTCAAAGATGCGCCACTCATTAGGAAGAAAGAAGCGGAGCGAATCTTTAAAACTATGTCGAAAAACGTTTTTATTGCCGCCATGGACGAGCGAGGGCAAGAGTTCACCTCTCATGAATTCGCAACAGTTATCAATGGAATGCTGGAATCGGGAGTCAAGGAAATAGCCTTCGTGATTGGCGGCGCCATGGGCCTTGATGAGAGTATCTTGGCGAAAGCGAATAAAAATATTGCACTTTCTCGTTGGACCATGACCCATGAAATGGCGAGGCTCGTGTTGCTCGAGCAGTTATACCGTGCATTTACGATCATCACGGGGAAGACCTACCACTATTGATATCAACAGATAGGACTTAGCTGTCTACACTGTAAAACCGCTTCAATGGCTATTGTTAAGAAAGGAATATGGATGAGATTCATCGTTACTGTGTTGTTGATTACTCTCGTGATTGTAGTCATGCTGCTGCGGGAATTTAATCCCGGCATAATCACCGTTAATCTCCTTCCATCGAAGTCTTACGATATTTCAAAATCCACTTTTATCCTGCTTACCCTCGCGATCGGCGGTGGTATAGTATTTTTTCTTTATCTCTTACGCGACGTAAAACGGTTCATGCGCGGACTCCGGGTTCAACGTGAACAGAAAAAAAGACTAAAAATCCAGGAACTCTACACCAGAGGACTGAACTCGCTTCTCGCTAAGCGGAACGCAGAAGCATTGACCTTCTTTCAAAAAGTGCTTGCTATAGACCCGAACCATGTAAACACATTGCTGCGCATGGGAATCAGTCAGCTCCGTGAAAAGAATCCGCAGGAAGCTATTCTTCTCCACCAAAAAGCCCTGAGTCTCGATCCCGACAACCAGGAAGTGATGTTTTCGCTCGCAGCCGATTATGAAGAAGCAAAACGTTTCGAAGATGCTCTTGCCATGTACTCGAAGATTCTCTCGAAGGATTCTTCCAATCTGACTGCTCTCATCAAAATGCGCGACCTGTACCAACGTCTGAATCAATGGGATGAGCTGTCCGATACCCAGCGGAAACTCCTGTCAGGCCCCCTCCTGCCGTCAGAGCAAGAGGTCGAACACCGGAGGCTTGTCGGCTTTAGGTATGAGATGGGTCGATCCTTACTCGAAGCTGGCGATCTGGAGCGGTCAAGGAAAGTATTCCGTGGCGTGATCAAACTTGACAAAGACTTTATCCCTGCATTTCTCGGTCTAGGCGAAGTATATCTCGAAGAAGGAAAGGTCATTGATGCGGCTGAATTGTGGGAAAAGGCATACAAAATAACTTCCTCGAATCTGCTCCTTCTGCGGCTGGAAGATTTGTACCTCAGACAAGGAGAGCCTGGAAAAGCCATTGAAATATACACGCAAGCTGTGCATTGGAAACCGCAGGACAGTTCGCTGAAGTTTTTTCTGGGCAAACTCTATTACCGTCTCGAAATGATCGATGAGGCCTTCGAAATTCTATCCACTGTAGATTGGGGGGACAAAGATTTTTCCGACGTGCACAAACTGCTGGGGAACATCTATCTTCGCCGCGGTTCTCTGGGACTGGCCGCATCGGAATTCAAAAAAGCGCTTGGTTTCAAAAAACAGATAATCATTTCCTATGTATGTTCAAATTGCGAACTCCGGACCACTGACTGGTCGGGCCGGTGTACGAACTGTGGCAAATGGAACACCTTCGGGATAAATCTCGAAAAGACTTGTTAGCGCGGTTAATACAATCAATAATATCAAAAACCATTAAATCAAGAATACAACTATTCGAATTTCCTTTTATTGAGCCGGAAAAAACACCAGACTCCCGTCTAGTGATAAAGCAGTAGCCCGCAGGGCTCATACAAGATTGTTGCATATAACAACTAAAGAAGCCCCCAACTCCCGTTGGGGGAGTTTCACTCCAGAAAAATCAAACGTTTCAGGGCTTGGGTAGTCTTGCACATATTAATTTCAGTATTGTTGATTTTTTTCTGTAAGGAGTTTGCATGGCGATCACACCGGTAGTGTTGCTTGTCCTGGATGGTTGGGGCGTTAACAAGAATATTAAGGGAAACGCAATAGCAGAAGCGAAGGCTCCAATATATAAAAACCTCATCGCCGAATACCCACATACAGAGCTTTTGGCGGCGGGCGAGGCTGTCGGTTTGCCTGATGGCCAGATGGGCAATTCCGAAGTCGGTCACTTAAACCTAGGAGCGGGGAGGATCGTCTACCAGGACTCGACGCGCATTAGTAAAGCGATTCGTGACAATGATTTTTTTCAAAATCCCGTACTGCTCTCTGCCATGCTGACTGTCAAGGAAAAACAGACGTCACTTCACCTCATGGGGCTTTTGTCGGATGGAGGCGTACACAGCAGGATGGACCATATTTTAGCGATGCTAGATATGGCGAAAGCTCAAGGGGTCACAAAAGTTTTTTTTCATGCCTTTCTTGACGGACGAGATACGCCACCGTCCAGCGCAATCCAATATGTCAAACACATGGAAGAACATTTCTCCAAAATCGGCATCGGCAAGATTGCAACAGTCTCTGGCCGATATTACGCCATGGATCGCGATAAGCGATGGGAGCGTATTCAGAAAGCCTATGATGCCATTATAACTGGTGAAGGCATCCGGAAATTTTCCGCTGTTGAGGCAATACAACAGAGCTACGAACACGATCGTACAGACGAATTCATGCTCCCCGCTGTGCTAATCGACAAGAAAACAGGCAAACAGGTTGCCACGGTCCGGAATAGCGATGTGGTCATCTTCTGCAATTTCCGCTCCGACCGTGCACGGGAGATAACCAGGGCAATGACCGACCCTGAGTTCAAGGGTTTCAAACGCCCGTTGATACCGAAACTTTCGATGTTTGTGTGCCTTACGACTTATGATGCAACATTCGATCTCCCTGTTGCTTTCAGGCCGATACGCCTGACACATATCCTCGGTGAAGTTCTGAGCAATCGAGGCGTTCAGCAGCTACGTATTGCTGAGACGGAAAAATATGCTCATGTCACCTTTTTTTTTAACGGTGGAGAAGAGCCGCCCTTTCCGCTAGAGGATCGAGTTTTGGTTCCCTCGCCGCGCGATGTCGCCACATATGATCAAAAGCCAGAAATGAGCGCTCGGGAAATCACTAATAAGCTTGTAGAACGCATCACATCGAACAGATACGGGTTCATCCTTGTAAACTATGCTAACCCGGACATGGTCGGCCATACTGGGATTCTTAGTGCTGCTGTAAAGGCAGTAGAAGTGATCGACGAATGTCTGGGACGCGTGCTGCGTGCAGCTGAACAGGCCGAGGCACACGTGCTTATTACCGCCGACCACGGAAATATCGAAATGATGTCCGATCAGACGACGGGCCAGCCTCATACGGCACACACGACTGACCCCGTTCCCTTTGTCGTCTCGACCAAGAAACTAAAGCTCAGAAAAAGTGGAATTCTAGCAGACGTTGCTCCAACGGTCCTCGATCTGATGGGGATCAGTATCCCAACGGAAATGACTGGGAAGAGCCTCATCGTGCCGAACCCATGAAAGTTATTGAAATCGAAGAACAAGGGAATAACCTAACTTGGATTCCTAAAACCGGACATTTCTATTTTTGGTTGATATAAAGGTTTCATAATTTTGACAATTACGCGATGCTTAGGTATAGTTTTAAAAATTTAGCACAACTCGAAAAAACGTCTTACTTTTCCACGCATTTACAGAGAAGACCCTAACTTGCTCTGACTACATACACGTGGCACTTCTTGATGTGAATATTACCTTGACTGAAACGGCTTTTTTTTGTTATTGTTAAGAATTAACTATATCTCGTACACGGACTTAACAGAGGTAAAAACGTTATTCTCTCGAGTTTGACACATCCACTTAAAAAAAATACATCACTATTTTAGAAAAAAGGAGGTTTACCATGTTGTTGAAGAAATCGGTCATTTTAGCACTCATTTGTGCGGCTCTGCTGATGGTTGTTGCGGGCATCGCATCAGCTCAACTAGCAGGCACAGTCTCGGATGTTGAACAGTCGGTAGGCTCAACAGGGAAGGTTGACTGGACCACAGGTATGATTACGGCTGTAGGAATCGGTGCGCCTCCTGCTCAATCTGCAAATGCCGCTCAAGCGCGGGCAATGGCAGAACGGGCAGCGCAGGTAGTTGCCTTGCGGAACCTGCTTGAAGCAGTAAAAGGAGTTACAGTAGATTCTACTACGACCGTGGAGAATTTCATGGTGTCCAGCGATATCATCAAAACGGAAGTGAGTGGTTTTATCCAAGGTGCAATGCCTATCGATAAAAAATACATGTCTGACGGTTCAGTAGAGGTCACGATTGGGATGAGGATTACGGGCGCTCTTGCTGACACCCTTTTACCTAAGGGATCTGCAATGCCGCCGACACTTGCAACAATTCCTGGTGGGACACCACAAGCACAGGGTCAGCTCTATACAGGTTTGATCGTCGATGCAAGGGGACTCGGCGTAAGGCCAGCCATGGCGCCGAAAATCCTGAATGAAGATGGCAAAGAAGTGTACGGGTCGGCATGGATCAATAGGGACTATGCTGTACGAGAAGGCATGGTCGGGTATCTAAAGGATCCGGCAGCTGCTCAGACAAACCCCCGCGTTACGGACAAACCGATGATAGTGAAAGCAATCAAAGTATCCGGCGATGCACGCGTAGACACGGTTATCAGCAACGCAGATGCCGCAGCACTCCAGAGCGCCTCTCAGAATCTGAGCATGCTCGAAAAATGCAGAGTGATCATCCTGGTTGATTAGTTTACGGCCTGTTTGGGAATACCATGCTTCCCGGCGGCCGATCCTGAGAATATCTATTGGAGGTAGCGAATGATTACGCAGATCAAACGCCTCATGGTGGTTCTGGTAGTGCTGTTCCTGGTAGCTTCGATTAACGGTTGCGGACCGAAAGCAGCACCGTCCACATCGATCATGGATACACCTGAATACCATTATAAAGAGGGGCTGAAGTTGATGGATGCAGACAGGCTAGATGATGCAATGCGAGAATTCGATCGAGCTATCGCTCTCGATCCAAAATCGTCACTTGGTTACATCGGGAAAGGTCTGGTCCTGGGAAAGAATGGTGATTTTAAGCAAGCTTTTGAAAATATGGAAAAAGCAAAGGGCTATGAAACCAAAGGTATCGAAGCACGTGTTGGCATGATCAGGCTCTATGGATTGCAGATGGCCAAGGAACAGAACCAGGTAAGTGAGCTGGTAAATAAGGCCGAGAAGGAATTCAAGTCAGCCAATAAGAAGGAACCGAATAACCCACGGTTGCATTTCTATATGGGAATGTGTTACAAGATGGCGCTCGATTTCGACAAGGCAGCGAACATGTTCCGCGTCGTTCTTGACATCAACCAAGACTATGTCGGTGAAGCCAATGCGGAATGGGCTGTGATCCAAAAAATTCAGCGTGCTGCCCCGGGAAGTGAAATCGGAAAGAAGATCGCCTTGATCGACAAGATTGATCGTGCCGATGTCGCTGCGCTCTTCGATCAGGAAATGAATCTTGAGAAACTCTTCACTAAACGCGGAACGAAAACTTATGACACGACTTTTAAGGCACCGACAGAGTCTTCTACCCGGTTTTCTCCAGATACAACGGTAAAGATGGAGCCCGCTACGGACATCGCTGACAACTGGCTCAGATCAAGCATAGAAACCATACTCAAGCTTCAGGTTCGAGGGCTCGAAGCGGGGCCGAATCATAAATTCGAACCTGGAAAAATCATCACCAAAGGCGAGTTTGCCCTCATGCTGGAAGATATCTTGATTAAGGTGACTGGTGACGAAAAACTGGCAACAAAGTTCATAGGTGCAACATCACCGTTTCCTGATGTCCGAAATGACTACTATGCGTTCAATGCGATCATGACAGTAACGTCTCGGGGATTTCTGGAAGCCGATAAAGCAACTGGAGAATTCAATGCCGGGGATACTGTTTCGGGCGCTGATGCCCTCCTTGCAATTCGTGAGTTTAAAAACCAACTTAAATTCTAGCTAGGTGACAAAGTGCCCGCTTCACCTAACTGGAGCGGGCTTTTTTGATGCAAATTATGAACAAATTATTAGCAGCCACCATATTTGCTTTGCTCCTCTTACATCCATCCGGCGTTGTTGCCGATCTCAAGGTGCTTGATGGAGAACATACAGTCGTCTATGATATTGTAAATCCACGGGGCGTTGCATTTATACCCGATTATGCGAATGAGTCCTTCGAACAAAAAGTGACGAATCTAGATGAGTTCAGTAAGCGTGTTCAGGTCACCTCGAAGATGGGACCTTTAAAAACTCGGGTCCCATTCCCTATCGCGCCCGGAGCGTTACCCGCATCGGTCACTCAATATCTCATGCCAGACCGAGACAGGCAGTCGCAGGACCCGAGGATTGAGCATTTAGCTTGGGAAATTACCAAAGGAAGTAGGTATGCACATGAAGCTGCAAACGCCATCTTGTCTTGGATAGCGGACTACCTCACATTTGATAACAGTATTACAGTCCCAACTGATGCGATCTCTGCGCTCAGCTTCAAAAAAGCGTACTGCGTCGGTTACTCCAACCTCGCTGTGGCCCTCTTGCGTGCTGCCGGCATACCCGCACGTGTAGCGCACGGCTATTTACCCCCGGGTTATGAGTGGGGTTTTTCGAAGGATTACTGGGGCGTAAAAGTGAATGACGGCGGCTTCCATGCCTACCTTGAACTATATTATCCGGACACGGGTTGGGTATTCTCCGATGCTGAGCATTCTCATCATTTCGTAGATCCCTTTCACATTCTTCTCCGTCTCGACGGCATGGAAATGCCCGGCGCCTACACCGGCGGATATCTCGAGGTCGACAAGGCAACATTCTATACTATCTTCAAAGTAGATGACAAGACCGTTATGGTCGACGAATTGCCGCTTCCAAGGGAAAACCGGCTTGGACGAAGACTTGATGAGCGTCAGCATTCTGCGCTCGTGACCGGACGTGTGACCGATAAAGCGGGGGTTGCCGTGCCGGCAGGTTCCTTGGTGCTCTGGAAAGACGGCAGGGGCACGCCGACACCTTTTTCCGACGGCAGATTCGCTGCAGCCGTGACGGCTGCAGGCGTGTATCGAGTGGAGCTCAAGGGGCCCGGATTTGCGAAGTCCTCTCAGGAGCTTCGCGTCGAGCCAGGACAGGTATATCGGCTAAACTTTTCCCTCCAACCCGGTGGTGTGATCAAGGGCAAAGTAATTGATGCTGGCGGCAGGCCTGTTCAGGATGGCGATGTATTTTATCGAGACGGAAACACCAGCTACGGTGTTTCGATCGACCGCGATGGAACATATAAGATCGAGGGGCTAACTCCTGGCCAATACAAGGTTTCTGCAGTAATCGGCGACAAGGAAATTTCTCGCACGGTAAACGTCGAAGTTGGAAAAGATACAGTATCGGATTTTGTGGTAAAATAGTTTTGATGCTATGATAGAACAGAGCGTGTTAATCCCTTCACATGTCGCCGTAGATAATTTATTCTCTCTCAACTAAAGGCTGACAATTTTTTGAGGTTCTTGATGAAAAAAATAATTAGACCCATATTCATGCTTCTCGTCTGCTGCATTGTTCCTGGAGTTGTTTTTGCCCAGATCGGAAATCCAGGCGATGCTATTGAAGCAGCCGGCTCGGGGCAGATCAACTGGACCAGCGGTGAGGTATTTGCAACAGGGATCGGCGCGCCTCCTTCACAATCGATAAATGCTGCACAGGCTCGCGCCATGACAGAGAGGGCCGCATTTGTCGTTGCCATTAGAAATCTCCTCGAAATTGTGAGAGGCATTAGGGTTGATTCCGCATCGGTGGTCGAGAACTTCATGGTTAAAAGCGACGTGATCAACACACGTGTTAATGGGATAGTAAGAGGAGCACGAATTGTCAAAACTCAATACATGTCGGATGGGTCTGTGGAGGTGCTCGTAGCTATGCCCATGAAAGGCGCGCTCCTGGATGCTATCGTTCCAGAAACCTTCGGAAGACCGTTATCATCTCCAATGCCTCAGAGAATGACACCGACGCCGCAGCCTCCAAGACCGTCAATTGCTCCGACTACAAAAGGGCCTGAAGAGCCGTCAAAATTGCTGCCGCCTCCTACTACGGTGCCCTCTCTGCCGGAAAAGAATGCGGAACCTCCCATACCTGCGCCGTCCTCACCCGGCGAATCTACGACGATATTTAAAGGGGGTACTGCCACCGGCTTAGTGATTGATGGCAGGGGATTGGGATTGCGTCCCGCGCTCCTGCCAAAGATCATCGATCCCCAAGGACAGGAGCTCTATGTAGGCCATGTGGTCACAAGAACCAATGCAGTAGACCAGGGCGTTGCGGGTTACGCCAAGGATGTCAATGCCGCCGCGAATAATTTCAGGGTGACTGATAATCCTGCAGTAATCAAGGGGCTGCGCGCTTCTGGCACGGCTAGGACCGACATCGTCGTGAGCCAAGCCGACGCGCAGACGCTCAAACAACTAGGAGGCAAGGGAGATTTTCTTCAGTATTGCAGGGTGATTATCGTTTATTGAATTCCTATTTCACGCAGGTTGCTGACTAAGTGTTCAGATACGTTATCAATTAGATTATCGGTTTATATACTTTTTACATCATCGACGAAAGAGTATTAACTCAAAGGAGCTGTAAAATGATGAAACGAATGCTATATATGGTAATGCTAGGAGTATGGGTACTGTTTGTCGGCTGTGCCATTCCCCGGCCGCCGCTACCCTACAATTCAAACAACCCTCTTAAACACGTAGCTGTCCTTCCTATGAAAAACGATACAAACGATGTTGATGGGCCGAACGTTATGAGGCAGAAGATGGTGGAGGCGTTGGAAAACCGATCATATGTAGTTAAGGATACTAAGGAAACGGATCAGATCCTCAGGGATCAAATGGGAATAACTCTGGGCGGACAGTTAGATCTGACGACTGCACAAAAACTAGGTGAAGCGCTCGGTGTCCAGGGCGTACTCTATGGAACGCTCATGGACTTCGAAGAGACAACAACTGGTGTCATTAATGTCAAGAAGGTAAGAGGCAAGTTTAGACTGGTGAATACTGCCACCGGTGAGGATATGTGGGCGAGGGGACTCGGCGTACGGAGCGAGGTAAAGATGGAGGGAACCGGAGGGAGCGCTGCCGCTGCTCTTACGCGCGCCGCAGATGCACGGGACAAGGACGTACCATGGGTAACTATCGAGAGCAAGACATCTGACAATAGCAGCGTCGGTAAGTCTTTTGTCCAGGGACTCGGTACTAAGTTGGTGTACAAAGCCATTGGAAAGCATTTGGACTACGAATCTACGGAGTTGGCCAGGCGGATAACTGACAATCTCCCCTGGGGGCCAGGAACGGTAGTCGTCGGAGCTACGCCGCAAGCACCGGGAATATTCGTCGCACCACCAATGCCGAAAATTAAGATGCCGGAACCCCCTTCGTTTGGATATATGGATTGGGAGGGCAAACGAGATTTTTCAGCGGTTGTCTACTCAACACGAGTCGATAAGATTCGGAATGATACCTTTACCATGGAAATGCCGTTGGCAATAGCTGGTAGAAAGGTAAGAATGGATATGGATTTGTCCAAAATGTCAAAAGGAAATCCGAGAAATGCCCAGTCACCTATCGGTAAGATGATTATGATCAATCGCGGCGATAAAAAAATCAGTTATACCCTCTATCCCAATGTCCAGAAATACATCGTTCATACCCCCCAAGATGTGGTCCAAGAGAAACCGCGTGTCGAAAAAACCAAAATTGGCACCGAGATGGTAGACCATTACTTAACAGACAAGTTTCGAGTGAAAGTTTTTTACAAGGAAGGCTTGGTAGATGAAGGACTTATTTGGAATGCCCGTAAACTGGAGGGAATGACAATCAAGAGCGAGCTGGAGGGTAAGAATTATCGCATCACCACGGAGTTGAAAAATATAGTTCTTAAGCGGCCGCCGGCCACGTTGTTCGAGATACCTGAAGGATATACCGAGGCCCAGAGCTACATGGATCTTATGGCAACACAGCCAAAAAAATAGTGAAGGAAGTTTATACAACTTTTAAGGAGGTCATACGAATGAAAACAGCTTCATTGTTGTTACAGATTGGGGTTCTGATTATTTTAGCTGCATTCATCTCGACCGGTTGCGCTCCAACGACATCCGGACAGGTGAGAAACGACACGACGGTGACTGGCACATCCGCAGAACTGAAAACAGAAAGCGACGTATCGAATTACAAGGGGCCCAAGCTCCGGGTTGGTGTGGTTAACTTCCAGAACAAAACACCTTCAAGGGTTCTCGGCATCGGAGAGGCAGCAGCAGACATACTCGGCACTATTCTGCAGAAGACGGATCGTTTTATCATAATCCCTCAGCAGGATATGGAGCAGATTTTGAATCAGCAAAGAATGGGTGCCACGGGTGCGATCAATCCTGACACCGCAGCAAAAATGGGGCAGATTCTGGGTCTCAATGCAATCGTAACCGGTGCGATCACAGCATATTCAGAGGCGGAAGAGGGAAGCGACTACCTTGTGATAAAAAGCAAGAAACAAATTGCAAGGGTCACGGTTGATTACCGCATTGTTGATACCACGACGGGAGAGCAACTCTTGGCCGATTCGGGAGCTGGCATCTACGAAAAGAAGGTGACCACATCGCTCGGTTTAGGCGCCAAAGCGAGTTATGACACCGATCTTCGCGACGGTGCGCTCCGAGATGCTCTCACCAAGGCTATGGTAAACATGATGAAACAGCTAGAGAGTCAACCGTGGAAAGGCAAGATTGCCAAGGTCGCGGGTAACAGGGTTTATATCAACGCTGGGAGAAAGACGGGCCTAAAAATCGGCGACAGGCTCGATGTGTACAAGGTGGGTGAAGATATCATTGATCCAGATACACACCAGAAGTTGGGCACAACTGAGGATAAAATAGGCCAAGTCATGATCCAACGAAATGATATTGGTGACAAGCAAGACATGTCACTAGCCATAAGCACATCGGGAATGGGTTTTAGCAAGGGAGATATTGTAAAATTCGTCGCCAAATAAGAATGTGTAGAACATTCATCTAAAGGACGAGACGTATGATAAAACGCATTGGTTTTGCCCTTATCGTAGTTCTGGCCGTATGTTTGATTGCGATGACGGTGTTGGCTGGTCAGTCTACCGATAACGACGCCGTCGTTACGCTAATTCAAGGTACTGCGCGAATCTACGAGAAAGGTGCAACTACCGGACGCCTGATCAAAAAAGGGGATACGCTCAGAAATGAACAAGAGGTGAGAGTCGCTAAAAAATCACGGATGGAGATCCACTTTCCTGACGGGACGGTCATGCGACTCTCCGCGAATTCCATTTTCAAGGTGAATGCGCTGTCATTCAATAGGCAGACCAATGACAAAAAAGTTAAGGCCGAACTCTCGATCGGGAAGTTATGGGCAAAGGTCAAGCAGCTCATGACACCCGATTCCACTGTCGAAGTAAGAACCTCAAATGCCGTGGCCGGCGTGCGAGGCACTGTTTACCGCGTGAACGTTGAAGATGACAAGAGCACCATTGTCAAGGTCTATGATGGCTCGGTATATGTGGCCAACCCACCGAGAAGTGCTTCTAGTCCAATCGAAAAAATGACAGTACCGCATGAAGTTGCCGGTCCCCATGAAGTTCCTCCGCCTTCACATCAGGTTTCCATGGAGGAATGGACCACCATCGTGAAGGCCATGCAGCAAATCAGCATTTCACCACAGGGCGTGCCATCAAAACCCGAAAATTTCGACCCAAAGGCCGATGCTGATGACTGGGTAAAGTGGAATCAGGAGCGGGACAAAGAAACTCAGTTTTAATAACGCCGTATTAAATAGAGCCGCCCGGATCATTTCGGGCGGCTTTTGTTATTTGTGCAGCACGTTCAAATGCTTGATGGTGAAAGATCCCTACTTAACCTGATAGCGTTGAAGAGCTTGACTTCGCCACATGGTTAAAGGCAAGTTTTTTTCACGGTGAGCCAGTGAAGATAGATCGCAAAGGTCAGAATAAAATAACGAATAGATGTCTTTGAACATAGCCAACAGGGACCCGAGCTTAAGGAACCGAGAGATAATGAAAGAATTAGCCAAGGTAAATCCGCAAAACCGATTTTCATTCGCGGCAGAAAATGATGGATTGAAACACTAGATTATCATCGAAGATAACTTTTAATCATACTGAGGAATAAGGGAGTAACCTCCCGTTCCACCCAGAATCGACCATATCTATTTTGTAAACAACAGTTTATTTAATTTTTGTGCTGAAAGTGAATAATAATATCTTGACACCTCACGGTAACCATGGTATAAAAAACAATATTGAAAATGGTATTCAATATCAATTATGCGAAAAAACGCCGTTAAACTACTTGCGAAGTATCTCGCTGGCCAGGGGCTCAGATCCACCATACAGCGCAATCAGATTCTTCAAATATTTATCAATGCGGGTCGTCATCTGAGTGCGGAAGAATTATACCTGCGCGTTATGACGGCGCACCCAGGTATAGGCTACGCGACTGTCTATCGGAGCCTCAAGCTATTTGCGGCGGCCGGGCTCGCAGATGAACGTCGTTTCGAGGACGGATTTACACGCTATGAGTACAAAGCCTCGGGCAATCATCACGATCATCTGATCTGCACGAAATGCGGCTTGATCCTTGAATTTGAAAACGAACGTATCGAGGCTCTTCAGCAGGATGTCGCTAAAAAAAATCACTTTAAAGTTCAGAACCACAAACTCGAGTTGTACGGATTGTGTGAAACTTGTCAGAGGGAAAAGGTACATGCTAGAAATTAAGAGATTGAAAATAGATAATAATACGTCTCTTTCGAAAAGGAGCGTTTCTAAGAATGCATAACCATGGTTCACATGGCGGGGAACAACACAAAGACTCTAATTTAAGCAAGGTTCTCCTGATCGGTAACCCCAACGTAGGGAAAAGCGCGCTGTTCGGTCTCCTTACAGGGAAATATGTTACCGTATCCAACTATCCCGGCACTACAGTCGAAGTAACGTACGGCAATGCGATGTTAAACAAGACTCGTACGATCGTCATTGATACGCCGGGCGTCAACAGTCTTGTGCCTATGTCCGAAGACGAAAAAGTCACACGTGATATCCTTCTGACGGACAAGGCCGGCGTTGTTGTTCAGGTTGCCGACACAAAAAACTTACGTCGGGGACTTTTAATCACTATCCAACTAGCAGAAATGAACATTCCCTTCATTCTTGATCTCAATATGGACGATGAGGCCAAAAGCCGCGGAATTTTCATCGACCAAACTCTACTTTCCAGTATACTGGGCATCGAAGTTGTTAAGACAGTCGCTATCCGTAAAAGCGGAATCGATAAATTATTAAAAGGCATCCAGCATCCTCGCGCATCGGGTATCGATGTCCGCTATGAAGATGCCATAGAGGGAGGAATACGGGATGTAGCTGCGCTTCTTCCCCAAGCGTATATTTCTCGACGCGCTCTTGCGCTCATGATCCTCTCGGGCGACGAAAGCCTGATAGGATGGCTTCACGCTAATATACAAGATCATGTAATTGCTGAAATCGAGAAAATTCGCCAGGGGGTTCAGCAGAAGTTTAACAACTCCCTTGGATATCTTATCAATCATCGCAGAATGAAAAAAGCCGATGAGATCCTTGCTCAGGTAATAAATCGCTACGAAGTGGGAAAGAGTTCTACAATTGCATTCCTTCTCGGGAAATGGTCCATGCATCCTGTTTACGGCATACCAATCATGCTTGCCGTGTTATATGCAGTCTATCAATTCGTAGGCGTGCTAGGGGCAGGGACTGTAGTCAATTTTCTTGAAAAAACTATATTTGGAGTATACATAAATCCATGGGCCACGAAAATCGTGCAATTTATTTTACCTGTGCCTTTTTTGCAGGAACTCATCATCGGTGAATACGGCATCGTGACCATGGCCTTTACCTATGCAATTGCTATCGTGCTGCCTATTGTCGGATTTTTCTTTATTGCTTTCGGAATTCTCGAAGATTCTGGTTATCTTCCGAGACTCGCAGTTATGGTAAATAAAGTATTCAAGATTATGGGGCTCAATGGAAAGGCCGTTCTGCCGATGATTCTCGGTCTCGGGTGCGACACGATGGCAACCCTGACAACTCGAATTCTCGATACTAAAAAGGAGCGACTCCTCGTAACGTTCCTGCTTGCCCTCGGAGTTCCCTGTTCAGCTCAACTCGGAGTCGTGCTCGGTATGGTATCGGGCATATCTGGTCTCGCAACAAGCATATGGCTCGGAACGATGGTCTGCATCCTGTTCCTAGTAGGATATCTCGCGTCCAAGTTGCTTCCGGGAGAACCATCGGACTTCGTTCTCGAACTTCCTCCGATCCGTTTACCGCAATTGACCAACATCCTGATCAAGACCATGGCGCGGGTTCAGTGGTATTTAAAAGAGGCCGTTCCGCTTTTTGTGCTCGGCACACTCATTCTCTTTACTGCAGATAAACTGGGAATGCTGCTGCTCATTCAGAAAATAGCCGATCCCATAGTTGTCGGGTTTTTAGGATTACCGAGCAAAGCCACAGAAGCATTAGTCATTGGTTTCCTAAGGCGGGATTACGGAGCAGCCGGTCTCTTCATGCTGGCCAAAGGCGGCTTGCTTGATCCTATTCAGACGGTCGTAAGTCTCGTTGTAGTCACGCTCTTCGTTCCCTGTATTGCTAATTTTTTTGTAATGATCAAAGAACAGGGGATCAGAGCTGCGCTATATATGGTGGCCTTTATATTCCCCTTCGCTATTGTCGTCGGCGGCGCAATAAACTGGGTGCTAAGATCGTTGAAGGTAGCACTTTAATTAAAGAAGACACTTTTCGGGTTGTGATTAAAATAAAATTTAGCGGTTGCCGTTTTTTTTAAGGAGGCATTATGTCAGAACAATTAAGAGTGAGCACTATTGAGGGGATGCCTGGCCATCCAGCATTGTGCGTATTACCAGAAATTGAAAAGGAAGACGAACTATTTGAAATTATTTGGACTTTAAGAGAGGAGGGGAGTCTGGCTTTTGATCAGATAGTGGAAAGCTGTACATTAAAAGATTGCAAAAACATACTGAAAGATTTGTCTAAGAACGGATGGATCGATATCAAGGGCCAGACGGTCGAATTGTTACCGAAGGGTGAGAAAAGAGCTCAAGAACTGGTTCGGCGCCATCGTTTATCTCTCAGGTTGTTTTATGACCTTTTTTTGTTAGACGGTGCCGAGGCCGAAGCGTGCAAGTTCGAGCATATCTTGTCACCTGAAGTGACCGATAGCGTATGCACTTTGCTCGGCCACCCCCCGAATTCTCCAGACGGCAAGCCAATCCCCCGCGGTGCATGCTGCGCAATATTTCGGCAGGAAATGAAGCCGCTTGTTGCCCCACTAGCCGATCTCATGCCAGGAGAGCAGGCCAAGATTGTATTTATCACCCCCGAATCTCACTCACGCCTTGATCGATTGTCGGCAATGGGCGTTGTCCCCGGCAGTGTGGTTAAACTCCATCAAAAGCGGCCTTCTTATGTGCTGCAGCTCGGCGAGACCATGATTGCAGTGGATCGGGACATTACGAAAGAGATTTTTGTTAAAAAGATTTAACTTGGGGGATAAAAGTTGACATTATAGGGTAAGCAGTCCAATTACTTATTTGACACGTATCATATTTTATGATTAAATAGTAAAAATGAATAATAATCCTTTGGATTTGACAGTTACTGATATTCTGTTTCTGATAGGGGTACAGGCGCGCACCGGAGAGTTGGTGATAGAATCGGGGAATAATATCGGTACGATTTTATTTCATCGAGGAAAAATCCTTCAGGCTTTTTCTCCCTACTCCCGTACAATCGGCGATATGCTAGTGGAAGACGGGGTGATTTCGGATAGCGATCTTCTCGAAACATTGAAATTGCAAAAAATGAACTCCTATGCCCCGCTCGGGGCGCTTCTACTAAAGACGGGAAAAGTAACTTTTGAAGTGATCGAAATGTTGGTACACGAACAGATCAGGAAAGCGATGAAAGAGTTTAAGTCTTGGGATAGTTTGGATTTCAGTTTTATGCATAAAGATATCAAACCCTTTGATCGCATCCATTTACCGCCTCAAGAATTTATCCAGTCTGATACCATTAACGCAGCAAAAACATTCCTTGCAGTCGTGATACCGACGCCTAACATGACTTCTACTCAAGCCTCTACTACTACTGAACACTGACTCCGACTAAATTCTACCCCCTCTTATATGAAATGTCTATGACGGTTTATGAAGAGCCTTTCTCAGTAATTCTCTCGCGTTATTAAACATCATAACATATTTTTCACTACGGTAATCAGGGTAGGTGTAATCCATGGGGACAAAGAGCCGCTCGCGCAAACTATACCGAAGCGTTACTTCGGCATAGATGGCCGAACCGATGTAGACACGGTGTGAAAAGTCTTTTGTTGTAGCGAGAACGACCTTCGCCTCTGTTAAGTATCCCGGGTCAATGTTGATCCTCCGTCGTAGCGTGTCGGTACCGGGCAATACAAAGGTATTTTCTAAGGTATTGGTGAACTGTTTGATAGCGGGAAGTACGGCTGGATCGATGAGCTGTTCACAGAAAATAAATCTTCTTAGTATACCGGTCCCCATTTCCGTCCTGTAATAATCGGTCATGTCCCAAGGCCAGGTATCGCTTAGGTAATCGAGGGGACCGAATTGGCTGCTCAAGATATCAATACAGGTGTCGAACAAAGAAAGTTCCGGAGTAAGCATTCCGAAAAACAGCTTGACGGGCAGTGGATTATGTGCATCTCCCATATTTTTCACAAGGTTCCGTGCAATTAGTCAGAGATCCGCCTCGTAATATTTCTTTACTCCTTCTCGTGCTTATTATAGCAGCTCCGGCAGGAATACGGAATCGAAAAAAAGCACTGGCCTCAGCCAGAAACTTCTTCCGGATGACAAGAACGTCGTGGAATTTAACGGCGGGGAAAATATACTGATTCAGTATTATTTTCCGACAGGAATCGAGTGGCGCTGTCCGTTTTTATTTCAATGCGCCGTAAGACCCCGGCCGTGAGGCCGGGGATATAAGGCGCTGGTTATGAAGAAAACAAAGAATTGCTATTTTCACGATACATTGACAATTGTTCACCTTCCTGATATAATTACCACCATGACTGATCGAGCAAAAGAGCCCGATGTACAAACGATGACTGTCGTTGGTAAAGCATTGGTAACGGACGACAGCACCTCTCTATCACTCGGGCTACTTGGTTTTTCCGCAACGAAGCTTTGGAACACCGCTGTGTGGCATACCAGGAACGTCTGGATGGCCACGGGGAAAATACTCACCTACACCGAGCTTGATATCGCTCTTAAACAAGAGCATCCGCCAGAGAGCCGTCACGTGGAATGAGCGTACCTCCACGGTGCGCCTCAGCATCCCGAAGGACATCTACGGCAGACAATTTCTCTTTCTGAAGCTCCGCCTTCCTAACGGCACCCGTCTTACCGAGGACAATGTCCGGATAGGCCGTCTGGTCTATGACAACGGCACGTGGTTTGTCCACCTGGTCTATACGATAACGCTCCCCGTATTGAAAGGAGAAGGGGAAACGATGGCATCCGATCTTGGTATGAAGGATATGGCTGCCACAGCATGCACGGATGGAAGCACATCCCTTTGGCCAGGCGGTGAGTTGGCCGCTCTTGAGCGGTACTTTGAAATGCAAAAGTCAAAGACGACCAACAGCAAGTCCCGGAAATCAGGTGCGTTGAACCAGAAACGGTCTCGTCAGCGTTCCCACCTGCTCCACAGCTTTACCAAATCCCTTGTCCGCGATGCAGAAGCTCGCGGTGTCTCCACGATCATCGTGGGGGACCTGAAGGACATCAGAGAAGGCAAAGATTGGGGAAAGAGCGGAAACCAGCAGTTCCATAAATGGCCATTTGACCGGATCGTCAGGATGCTCACGTACAAAGCCAGACTCAAAGGCATCCGCGTTGTAGAAGAAAAGGAGCACTACACGAGCCAGACCTGCTGTGTATGCAACACAAGGGATAAGGCCAGCCGTGTGTATCGTGGCCTCTACGTTTGCAAGCATTGCGGTGCCGTAATCCATGCTGACGTGAACGGAGCAATCAACATTCTTAAAAAGTATCTCCCGGGACAACTAGGTGTCTCCTGGAGTAGTGGCTGTTTGGCACAGCCTTCGGTCAACCGGTTCGCCTGGAGAAATACCAGGCCAGCAACATCAGTCCATGAACCGGGTACATACTATGTCGCCCCTGTCAAGAATAAAATGAAATTTAATTATCTTCAACAAGATATCTATTTGCGTCATTTACAAAACGCAGTTCCCCCTCCGGCAATTCTGCCGCTATAACTTTTATCGGCGAGTCTCTCGCATAAGACGAACGACATTTCTAATCGTTATCTCTATCCGGCGTGCCGCGTTTTCGCTCTGGCCACCTAGAATACCTTATCTAGATTCCATCATTCAAACGAGAGGCCCTGCATTGTACCCGGCGAGGTCAACTACCCTCAATGTGGCACCACGGGCTGGCGGAAAAGTGATTAAACTCCCAACTCGAAAACTCGGGCTGTCTCAAACCTGCCATTGCGGAACAGTAAAGAAAAAACCGCTCTCGCAGCGGCAACATGTATGTGAATGCGGAGTAGCAGCCCAACGGGACCTCTATTCCGCATATCTTGCGTAGCACGTTCAGGATGGTGTTCTCGATACGGCTGAGGCAAGTAGATACTGGCCGGGTGCGGAACCGCTCCTTAAACAGGCGGTATCGAGATTGCAGCAACAATCTGCGAATGCGAGGAGTGCTTTTCCTCACAGCTTCGGTCTCAAACAACGTACTCGTTTGGGCCGGAGACAGAGCGGATCACCTGTGAAAGAAGACCATGCCAAGATCGATGTCCGGGAAGTTGTAGCTGCTGGCATTTATTAACTGTCTCATAATAATGTGGACATAATCAGGCCAGTATGGTATAGTACTGCGCATGAAAAAGACTGATGCGCGAAAACTTGACCATAAGAATCTGACAGCAGTAAGACAACGGGCTGTAGCTAGCGTTCAAGAAGGCCATAGTCCAGAAATTATAGCCCAAACAATGGGTATCGCCCGTGCAACCATGTACGGTTGGCTGGCAAGATACCGTGACGGCGGATGGGGTTCTCTGGATGCTCGTAAGCGGGGCGGAAGACCACCGAAGCTGGATGGCCCTGCCATGCAGTGGGTTTTCCGCACCGAGACGATGAAGAACCCTCTTCAGATGAGGTTCACCTATGCCCTGTGGACGGCAAAAATGGTCGGGAAGGTGATCTATGATCGTTTTGACGTAAAATTGAGCAAAGCGTCTGTGTGCCGGTTGCTGACGCAGTTGGGACTGACCCCGCAGCGTCCGATTTGGCGTGCCTATCAATAAAAGCCGGAAGAAGTTCAGCGCTGGTTGAAGAAGGAGTACCCGAGGATTCGGAGCCTGGCACGCACAGAAAAGGCGCAGATATTCTTTGGAGATGAGGCTGGCGTGAGATCTAACCATCATGCGGGCACTACATGGGCAGTCCAAGGAAAGACGCCGATTGTGAGCAGTACCGGGGCTCGTTTCGGATTGAATATGATCTCGGCTGTGAGCGCCCAAGGTGAATTCAGATTCATGGTAGTCCGAGGCCGCATGGGCGCAACGCGCTTTGTCGAGTTCATTAAACGGTTGGTTCATGGTTCTGACCGTAAGATTTTCCTTATTGTTGACGGGCATCCAGCGCATAGGGCACGCAAGGTTACCAAGTTTATCGAAACCAAGCCAATTAAGGATCGTTTTCGGTTGTTCTTTCTTCCACCCTATTCTCCGGAGCTGAATCCGGACGAGCGGGTATGGAATGACCTGAAGAACAATGCTGTCGGAAGGAACGCCATTACAAACCCGAAGCAATTACACCGTGCTGTCGTGAGTCATCTCCGGTTTATTCAGAAATCGCCGAATCGTGTGCAGTCTTACTTCAACGGCGAAACGACAAAATACGCGGCGTAATGTTCAGACTATTTTGAGACCATTAATAAGGTAGTGAAAGGTTGTAGCGGCTGGCCTTTGCAGTCGTGAGAACCCGGAAGAGTAATTGGATAAGGTTTTCAGAACCCCCTGGCTTCAGCCATGGGGAGGTTCAGTTAATTGAATTGATAGTTTCGTTAATCTTGATTTACCTCGTAAATTTCATTAAAGAATGGTGCTACAGTTAAGAAAGCTTTTAACACTGATGGGTCAAAATGCTCAGGCATCGTTCTTCCATCACCTTCAGTAATTATTTTAGCTGCTTTTTCATGATTAAATGCCGGTTTGTACGGCCTTTTACTCCGTAACGCGTCGTACTGATCCACAAGCATGACGATCCTCCCTCCAATGGGTATCTCTTCACCTTTGAGCCCACGAGGATATCCTTTTCCGTCCCATCGTTCATGGTGTGACAAAGCAATGGACGCGGCTACTTGTATCCCGGGATATGTCGAACCCGTCAACATTTTTTCTCCTATTATCGTATGTGTTTTCATGACATCGAATTCTTCCTTTGAAAGGGAACCAGGCTTCAGAAGGATACTATCTGGAATGCCGATTTTTCCAAGATCATGCATAGGACTTGCAAAAGTAAGGATTTCCACGAATTCGGGCGACATGTTCAGGGCCTCGGCAATCTTTCGAGAATAGAGACCGATCCTTGCAATATGGGCGCCAGTATCAGTATCACGGTATTCTGCAACAGCCGTCAAACGCTGGATTATCTCAGAGCTCATATTCTTGACCATGGTCAAAGCGTCTGCAAGTTCCTGCGTCCGTATGCGGACCGTATCTTCCAGCATGGCTTTATAATTTTTTTCCATTTGGATAAAACGCGTATATTTGACAGCTTTTTCAACGGAGTGCAAAAGATAGTCGGGGTTATAAGGTTTCGTGATAAAATCAAAGGCTCCTCTTTTGACGGCATCGACAGCCACATCGAGTTCTGCAAAGGCCGTCATTAAAATTACTGGGATTTGTTGATTGTAGACATGAATATTCTGAAGAAATTCTATACCAGTTACCTGAGGCATTTTAATGTCTGTCAAGATCACATCGAAATTGACTTTATAGACCATTTTTAAGGCGTCAGACGCATTTTGGCATGTAGTGACAGAATATCCATACTCTTTAAGAAGCGTTGAAATGGATTCGAGCACATAGGGATCGTCATCAACAATCAGCAGGGTATTTTTCCCTTTATCGGTCATTTCCCCAGGACCTCCTGCGTTAACAACCAGCAAACGTAAATTAGATGGAGCAGTGGAATCGTATTGATAAGTAGTCGCCATTTGAGTATCCACCATTCGAGGTCGATTATTGTCTATATAGATAAGTGAACCATCGTTATAATGCTCAACCGTTTTTTATTGAGTTGAACGCTCTTAGCCGAGGTTTGAGCCACGACTCGGCTGTTTCCAAACATGGTATGATACATACGGACCATGAATTACATAGCATGACTCGTCAAAAACTAATCGGAACCCGACGTCCCGATTTTTCTCTTCTATCTTATCGGCAAATATCGTGACAACTTTAATTTTACGAGTGTAAAAGAGGCTACCCTTTCCAGACAACTCAGCCCGGGGTGGTACCAGAATAGTCTTTACTGATCAAATGTTATTTTGGTATAATCTCTACTAAACGTGGATGTTGACCCTCCGGTACGCCCTACGCTTTTTTAAGTGTTACCTTGAGCGACATAGAGGTTTTTGAATCGCTCAGAATTACATAGAATGTAAAAGGACTTACGATACACTTCACAAAAAGGTATACTAACGCAGACTCGCTTCGTACGTTTTTTTTCACCTGCGGTGCATTGACCACAGAGGTGACCGATCGGGTGTTTAGCGCCCCCCAAACCTAAGCATTAGATTCCCCAAAACAAAGGTAGGGGAGGTATAACTAACGTGATAAAAAGGAGCGTGCCATGGCCGCTACGGAAGTAAAAAAGAAAATGCTCGGCGAAATGCTTGTCGCCAGCGGACTAATACATGATGAACAACTCAATAAGGCTCTAGAAGAGCAGAAAAAAAGAGGTGGGAAAGTCGGCGAGATTCTGGTCGACCTTGGATTCATCAGCGAGCATAATATTGCCACATTTCTCGGAAGGCAGCTCAATATCCCTTTTATCGAGCTCGACAATCAGCTAATCGATGCGGAGAGTGTACAAATACTTCCCGGTGACATGGCGAGACGTCTTGTCGCTCTTCCCCTGTATAAGGATAAGGAAGCCCTGGTAGTGGCCATGGCAGATCCGCTGAATATCTTTGGAATCGACGATATACGTAAAGCGACCGGCTTGAAAATCCGACAGCTTGTGGCAACCCGGTCCGATATTTTGAGGGCCATCGATCGATACTTCGGTATGAAACAGACTATCGAGGCTGCAGCGATAGATTTTGAAGATGACCAAGGCGTGGGTCGTGAGGCTGCGACGGTCGCCGGTCCTGCTGCAGAAGATGCTCCCGTCGTAAAACTGGTAAGCTTGCTGATCGCCCAAGCCGTTCTGGACCGTGCTAGCGACGTCCACATCGATCCCGAAGGGAAGATCGTTAAGGTTCGTTACCGGATCGATGGCGTACTCACCGAGGTGAGAACACTTCCACGCGATATGCACGCGCCGATCGTCTCGCGTATCAAGATCATGTCGGGGATGGATATTGCGGAAAAGAGGGCGCCGCAGGATGGACGGTTTCAGGCGCGTGTGACTCATAGCGACTCCGGGCCCGTTGTCACAGCAGTGTTTCATGAGAGAAGCGCTTTGCGCATGGATGACGAAGCGACTGTTGATATACGCGTCTCGACCTTACCGGTCATTCAAGGCGAAACCGTGGTAATGCGTATCCTCAACCGATCTCACATTATTTTAAACTTAGATGGGCTAAACTATTCTCCCTCTATGTTGGAAAAATATCGCAGGCTTATTAGCAAACCCTATGGCATGATACTAGTAACAGGGCCAACGGGAAGCGGAAAAACAACGACGCTTTACGCCAGCATAAACTCGATCGATAGAAAAGCGAATAATGTGGTTACAGTCGAAGACCCTGTAGAATACCAGATAATGGGTGTGAACCAGTTGCAGGTGAACCCCAAAGCTGGAGTGACCTTTGCCAGTGGACTTCGTTCAATCCTACGACAGGACCCGGACATCATCATGGTTGGAGAAATCAGAGATCGCGAGACCGCTGAAATCGCTATTCAGGCAGCTCTGACCGGCCACCTGGTCTTCGCTACTCTTCATACGAATGATGCGGGAAGCGCGGCAACGCGCCTCATTGACATGGGGATAGAACCGTTTTTGGTCGCGTCTTCAGTTATCGGTATTCTCGCGCAAAGATTGACGCGGAAGATATGCGACCGCTGCAAAAAACCATACCCCGCCACACCTGAACTGCTCAAGAGCCTCGGAATCACGAACGAAAGTGTAACCTTCTACAGAGGTGTGGGGTGCTCTGCCTGTAAGAACAGCGGGTATAGGGAACGAGTTGGAATTTTCGAACTTATTGAAATGAATGAGGCTATAAGGACGCTGATCATCGCAAAGGCCTCAAGTACCGCTATCACATCCGCGGCAATCAAGGTAGGATTCAAGACACTGAGACAGGAAGGATTGCTTAAAGTCGTAGCCGGTGTCACGTCGGTTGAGGAAGTGCTCAGGGTAACGCAAGAGACAGAGGAAAATTAAAAATACTGAATTTCCACGCCCACTACTGCCCCTGACGTCCATCAAGCGAAGAACACCGTGTCTGATAACGTTATGAACATTTGACCAAAAGCCTTTCAACTCCGCAAGCCCCTGACTTTAGACATGGGGATAGGAGTTGTGTTATACAACTATTTGCTGTATAATATGCTGTATGATTGATATAAAGACGTATAAGTCCAATAATAATGTAGTTTACAGCTGTAAATATCATGTTGTGTGGTGTCCTAAGTACCGGAAGAGCGTGTTGACCGGCAGTATCGCCGGACGGTTGAAAGCAATTATCAGGGATGTGGTTTCCGAGAGAAAATCTGAAATTATTGAGATGGAGATAATGCCGGATCACGTACATTTACTGGTAGAGGTTGGTCCGCAGTATGGCATTCATCGGCTAGTCAAGCAGATAAAGGGCAGAAGCTCCAAACTGCTTCGTTCAGAATTCAAGGTTCTCCGGACCCGGATTCCAACACTTTGGACCAACAGCTACTTTGTTTCTACCGTTGGTGGGGCGCCGTTGGCAGTTATCAAACAATATATTGAACACCAGAAAGTTGTTTAATCAGGGAGTTGTATGGAAAAGAAAACAACACCATCGTTTATCCATGAATTGTCTCTTCTGGTCAGTACATCTCAGGAGAGGATACTCCTCATGCGCATGGACGTGGCCCGGCAACTTTACAATGCCTGTCTTGGCGAATCTCTCAAACGCCTGGATCTCATGCGGGAATCCAAGCAATATCAAAAGGCACGCATTATACCCTAAAAAGAGGCAGACCAAGGTTCAAAGGCAAGCATCAACTCTTAAGTGTTGAATCCAAGAGCAACGCCGCTGGCATACGTTTCCGCACAGACGAAAAGCAAAGCCGTATCGAGTGGATTGGTCTTGAACTTCCCTGCTTATTCCACAAAAAAGACAAACATGGCGTGCAGGCCCACGCCCTTTCCTGTAGGACAAAATATGTAAGGCTGATCTGCAGGCGGATGCGCAGTAAAAACTACTTCTACGCCCAGCTAGTGCAGGAAGGGCTGCCGAAGCAGAAAACCAAAAACATCATCTCTGATGGTACAATCGCCCTGGATCTCGGCCCGTCTACGTATGCTATTTATACTCATGGCTACGCCGATCTTCAGCAGTTTTGTAAAGAGCTGGAACCGCTCGAAAAGACCATTAAACGATTGCAACGGGCGCTCGATCGGTCACGAAGGGCCACAAACTCTGGGAATTATAACGCCGATGGCACAGTTAAAAAGGGTGCCAAGACCTGGACCAATTCAAAGAACTATCAGACGATACAGACAGTAGTATCAGAACTTCACCGGAAACAAGCCGCGCAGAGAAAATCTCTTCATGGCAAACTAACCAATGAAGTTTTAACACTGGGAAATAACATTAATATTGAAACACTAAGCTACAAATCATTGCAGCGTAATTTTGGTAAAAGCGTGGGCTTAAGGGCACCGGGAACCTTTGTATCAATGCTTTCTCGCAAGGCTGAGAGTACCGGCGGAAAAGTGATTGAACTCCCGACTCGAAAACTCAGGCTGTCTCAAACCTGCCATTGCGGAACAGTAAAGAAAAAACCGCTCTCGCAGCGGCAACATGTTTGTGAATGCGGAGTAGCAGCCCAACGGGACCTCTATTCCGCATATCTTGCGTATCACGTTCAAGACGGTGTTCTCGATACGGCTGAGGCAAGTAGATACTGGCCAGGTGCGGAACCGCTCCTTAAGCAGGCGGTATCGAGATTGCAGCAACAATCTGCGAATGCGAGGAGTGCTTTTCCTCACAGCTTCGGTCTCAAACAACGTACTCGTTTGGGCCGGAGACAGAGCGGATCGCCTGTGAAAGAAGACCATGCCAAGATCGATGTCCGGGAAGTTGTCGCTGCTGGCATTTAAGGTAGTGAAAGGTTGTAGCGGCTGGCCTTTGCAGTCGTGAGAGCCCGGAAGAGTAATTGGATAAGGTTTTCAGAACCCCCTGGTTTCAGCCATGGGGAGGTTCAGCGCGAAAGGTAAACAGACTCATTACCGTATATACGCTTCCGTCACATACCTCCTCATCATTCGGTGGCTGTTGAAATAATAAGCATTCTTGCTAATAGCATTTCTCATCATTCGGCTCCACTTGCTCTTGTCTGAGTCGTAATATTTAGGAACAATTAAATTCTCGAGTTTATTGTAGAGATCAACGGCATCTTCTGTGTCGAGCGAACCCGGCAACGTCTTTTCGGACGTCAGCCCACCGATCGACCATCCCGTAAATCCCTCGATGTGACCTTCGATCCACCAACCGTCCAGCACACTAAAATTCACTACGCCATTATGAGCGGCCTTCATGCCGCTCGTACCGGACGCTTCGAGCGGCCGCAGCGGTGTGTTAAGCCACACGTCCACACCAGATACGAGTTTGAGTGCTAAGTCCATGTCATAGCCTGGAAGAAAAGCAATTGAGATCTTTCCCTTGAGTTTATCGCGGTAACCATAGATCCCCTGAATTAGACTTTTTCCATTATCGTCATGAGGGTGCGCCTTGCCAGCGAAGATGATTTGCAGCTTATTTTTTTCCGCTATCGCGAGAAGGCGGTCGACATCGGAAAAGAGAAGGTGTGGCCTCTTATATGCTGTTGCCCGGCGAGCAAACCCCAGCGTAAGAACATTGGGATCCATCACAACGCCGGTCGCTTCGCCCACATAAGTTAGCAGCTTTCTCTTCGCCTCACGGTGTGCTTCCCAGAGTTCCAACTCCGGAATAACGCCTGAACGTACGAAAAGCTCAGGTTCGTTTGCCCAACCGGGTATGTACTTATCATAGAGTTTCGCCATGTCTTCGCAGGTCCATGTAAATGAATGTACGCCGTTGGTTA
This sequence comes from Nitrospirota bacterium, assembly GCA_963845065.1. Lineage (GTDB taxonomy): Bacteria > Nitrospirota > UBA9217 > UBA9217 > UBA9217 > JAJYKN01. The sequence goes on along the minus strand of CAWJQQ010000007.1, from coordinate 61,537 downwards.
TGGCATGAATATGGTAGCCGGGGAACATGTGCTGTGACACCTCGCCGTGTTTCTTCGCTACACCGTTGACGTACTTGCTCAAATTAAGTGCGAGCAGCGTCATATTGAGATTGTCCGAGCCAGCGAGATCTTTCAAAACATCGAAGGGAATGATTTCTCCGAGCACTTTCTTGACCAAAGGATAAGGGAATTTATCGTGCCCTGCTTCGACCGGCGTGTGGGTAGTGAAGACGCAGAGATCCCTTACCCTGGCTATGTCCCATACCGACCTCTCGTCCCAAACACTTTCGATGTCCCGCTTGAACCTCAGGAGAAGTTCGAGTGCCAGGAAGCTGGCATGACCTTCGTTCATGTGGTACTTCTTAATATGGAATTCAAGCGCCTGAAGCATGAGAACACCTCCCATGCCCAGGACAACTTCCTGCTTGATTCGGTACTCGCTGTCTCCGCCGTACAGATAGTCCGTCAACGCCCTGTCCTCAGCTGCATTATCCGGCAGGTCAGTGTCGAGGAAAAGAATGGGCACCTTACCACCCGTGGGGCTTACGACCAAATACATCCAAGCCTGGACGTAGACGTCCCGCCCCTCAATCTGTAACCGTACTTTATCCGGGATAAGAGTCATATATTTTGCAGGGTCCCATATTACAGGTTTTTCCTTTTGCCATCCATTGGCATCTATTTCCTGATTAAAATATCCTTTGTGTGTGATGAGCGTTACAGCCACGATGGGAAGCTCCAGGTCAGCCGCAGATTTGATGGTATCTCCTGCTAGGATACCTAGACCGCCACTATACGTAGGGATATCATTTTTTATGCCGATTTCCATTGAAAAATAGGAAATCATGGGTTCAGAGGTAAATTCTTGCAGATTTTTCATAATCCTCCTTCAAAGGGAAAACAGGTATCCCCAATTAGGAATACCCAGACTAAAAATAACGGAAATACCGTCACATTTCAACTTGCAAAGGCTGCATCTTCGATGCAGTGAGGCAGGTTGTGATGACATTATGCGGTTCGCCGGGGCAGGTCTAGTTAAATGAGTCTATTTGTATTCTTGTCGGCCATGAATAGATGTTCATCCGGTCTCCGCGAGCGAATCCGACAAGCGTGATTCCCATATCCTCTGCATAACTTATGGCCATACATGACGGTGCTGCACGACTAATTAATATGGGAAACCTGCTCCTGCCTGCCTTGGTCACTATCTCCGATGTGACTCTACCGCTCGTAAACAGGATTTTATCCTCGACTGACAAGGAATGCAAAAACGCTTTGCCGATGAGTTTGTCAACGGCATTATGACGGCCGATGTCTTCTGCGAACAGGAGGATTTCTTTTCCGTCTGAGAGCGCAGCGCTATGCACACCACCGGTCTCTAGGTAGAGTTTTGAAATGGTCCTGAAGGTCCCGAGCAAACGTCTGATGTCGTTGATGGTCGTGAGCCGGCCTTTGACACGAATTCTCTTGTCTGGCGGCGTTCGGTAGTTCGTAAAAGTAACGCCTTTGCCACAACCAGAGGAGATAGTCCGCTTTTCAAACAGTTTGGAAAAATCCGGAGGAAGATCAGAAAGCTCGATCAGTACCATCGCCTCCCGTTCATTTACTTCGATTTTTTTGATCGCAGCGTAGTCTCGGAGAAGCCCTTCAGATAAGAGAAAACCAACAGTGAGTTCCCGGATTTCGGCTGGAGTGCACAGGAGCGTTACGAACGGCTCATTGTTTAAGACGAGTCTGATCGGGAGTTCTGATGCGACTTCATCAATGACACCCTCGATGTTGTTGCCGATCACTTTAAGCACCGGAGTTTCTACTTTTGTTTCCACGAAGGAAATATAGCACAAAGAGGCAAATGCGGCAAGGGTGGTGTGCAAAGAAGTGATTGTGAAAAAATCCCTCAGTCTGATGCCGAGGGAGTGGAAATGAAGCACGTAGCAGTATATTAGAAATGCGCGTTCAATCTGAGTGAGTAGGCATTTACCCTGGAAAAATCTCCTTCCGCTACAATGTTCAGTATTGGTAACAAAGTAAATTTCAGACCTATGAATCCTTTGGTTTCGCTTAAATTTGCCTGGCTGAGAGCAGTTGCTGTGGAGCCTGTCGGAGTACCGGTAATCCATACCTCACTCAAGCCTACATAGGGGGTAAGAAAAACGAACCCTTTGCTGATCGAAAGATCGAGAGACTTGGTCTCCATGTTGAATACATCTATGCCCGATAGTTTGGTGTATGCTCCACGGATTGCGATGGCCGGCATCACAATTCCGCCGCTAAAGATTGCATATTTGATTTCGCCGCCAATGACATTGATATCAGTTCCCGGCATAGTAGCGAACTCAACACCAAAATCGAGTGGGATAACTGGTAATCCCACCTGAACATGTACTTTGGGAAGTAGCAAGTAATTCGGAAGGCTTGATGAATTGGTAACAGAATTTTGCCAGTAGGATGCAGATTTATTAATTGTAACTGCAGTAAGTTCGACGCCTGCGTCAAAGCCAGGCAGGAGACCGCCTAGCGGCTCAGCAGGCGATAGAGGTACATAACTAATTGCAAGTCCAAGGTCTCTGCTGAGGTTCTTAAAATCATCCTGAGAGGTGGGGAGTTGGAATGTCGTGGTTGCCATAGCCGGCACTGCCACCAACAACGCAATAGATATCGCAATTACGAGTTTCTTCATGCAAATCCTCCTTATCGGTGCTATGCTTACATTGACGGTTTGCCGAAGATATTATTTTGGATACCCTATCAAAGGGAAGATGTTTTGTCAAGACTATTGTCTGGACTAAGAACTGCGATAGGATTTTAACAGTGCTGCACCAATAAGACAAACAGCCGTTTTTTGACGGTATCGCATGTTACGCGACCGTGCTGAGATTCACGTCATCAACACCCGTAGATTATGAAATCCATGGCGGTCCCTTCAACTGATTTGAGACAAACCTCTTCCGCTGTATTCCGGAGCGCACTTCTCTCAGATTTGAGCAACATCATCAATCCGCTGCCGTACTCTCTTTGTAACATTGTATTGTTGTGCTTTGTACAAGAACAAGCAAATCCGCTTCAACTACCAGCTTCAGGACAACCCGGCCGGCAAACTAAATAAGCTTCCACCGAAACGCGGCAATCGTATGACACGCCGATGATTCTGGCAGACAAAACGCCGAAAGCCTAGGAACAGGCTGTAAACGACCACTCCGATGCGGAAGTATAAAACATTGGCAAAAGTAAATAATTATCTAGTAGTATCAAAGTTATTATTAATTTTATATTGCAACATTTTTACCCATGGATAAATCCAGGGCTTACGTAGTTGCAGAGTCTTCGGACAACGTGGAAGGAAAAGACAAAAAACCCCCACAGCATTACAGCCGGGGGTTTCATATCGATTTTGTAAGAACCTGAAAAGTAGAGAGTTGGATAAAAAACGTGTTATTGCAAGATTGCAAGTTCGGAAGGTTACAATGCTAGAAACTTAACCCTACCTCTACAAATGGGCCACTGAATTTTACATCTGCCGTCACAGCACTCTGATCAATCTTGATGTCCTCAGACCGGTAACCGCCGCTGATATAGAAAATCGGAACCGGATTGATTCTTACTTTCGCAATATAATCATAAAAGTGATTCTGACCTATAGCTATCCCCCTGAATTCACCTTCAATAGCAAATAGTGATATGGGTTTTACTTGTACTCCTGCATAAACCATTGGCAAGTAGATCGACAGGCTCTTGGAGGCGGACACACCCAATGTGTCTTGGCTGATCGTTCCTTCAAAATCAATTTTCCGCGCGTTCAAACCGAGATCAATATTTAGTTTACCAAGGGTCGCAGTTTTGATGAGGGGAATCGGATAAAATAACGCAAGATCGTATTGATCCAGCTTGAGGCTTGTTTGAACCGGTGCACTGACGTTAAATGTTGTATTGCCAAAGGTAATAGGCCGTGTTAGAGTTCCAGATCCCCGAAATGACACCGGTGTGGCCATTAAATAGATGTTGGGAAGGATCAATGGCAGTTCAGCCTTAACACGAACGAACACCTGGCTCTTCTCGCTTAATTGTAAATCATTTTTGAGATCGATGTCATTCGTTCCCTGATACGACAATGTGCCTGATGGCGATTGTTGCCAATAACCCACACCCACTTCCACGCCAATAAATGCAAACGCGCGATACGGGACAACGACAATTGCAATGACGAACACACTTATGGCAAACATTTGTATCTTTCTCATGATAATGTCTCCTGTAAAGAAATAATCAGTCTCGTCACGCTAGTTAAAAGTATCAAATGATAGTGAATTTGTCAAGGTGAATAAGACAAGCTCAAAAAAACGCTTGACAGGAAAATGCTATAGTGTTACTAATTTAATAAAACGTAGCACGGAGGTTCTTATGTCCGGCTTGACCCGCTTCGGCGTATCTATTGACGATCAGCTCATAAAAAAATTTGATGCGCTTATCAGCCGCAAAGGGTATACTACCCGATCTGAGGCCATCCGCGATATGATTCGCGACAGCCTCGTGGAGCAGGAATGGGAAGCCGAAAATCGGGAGACAGTTGGTACTATTACAATTGTGTACAACCATCATACTCGCGAACTTGAGCACGCGCTCACGGACATGCAGCACAAATCCTACCAACAAATCATTTCTGCTCTTCATGTACATCTTGATTCCCATAACTGCCTCGAAGTATTGGTTGTTAAGGGCAAGAGCCACGAGATCAAAAAGATCGCAGATCGTCTTATCGGCACTCGCGGCGTGAAGCACGGCAAGTTGACCATGACAACAACAGGGAAAGAGCTAGTATAGCTTGAACAAACGACTTTTTCACTGCGACAGAATTACTTTCAGGAGATCGTGTATGCGTTGTGCAATAGCAGGATGCTTTATCGGTATTCTTATGCTTATACCAACCTCAGTATGGGCCGTTTATCCATTCCAGGTGGAAGATACGAACACACAAGGAAAGGGAAACTTTCTCTTCGAGCTTAATGGCAACTATGAAAAATTAAAAAATGGCGGCAATACGGCAACAGACTTGAGCGGGGTATTCACGGCGGGGACGGGCGATCATACTGACATTATCCTTGAGGTCCCATATCTTATGCTCGACCAGAGCCCTAATGTGGGCCTATATGAAAGAGGGGTAGGAGACGTCCAACTGAAACTTAAATATCGGATCAATGAAAATGAAGTGAATCAATCATCAGGTATTGAAATCTACAGCGGCCTTCCCACGGGGGACGCGAATAGTGGGCTGGGGACCGGTACCACGCTGCTCGGTATCCAAGTGATGGACCAACAGGGATGCTGCAGCAATATTTATCATGTCAGTGCCGCCTATGAAATCGCAGGTGCGGACTTGAAGAAAGGGCATTATGCCCAGAATTATACCTTCCGCTTCGGTCTTGCCCTAGAACACAAAATTACTGAGCCTTTTTATTTTTTAGCGGAATTGGCAGGAGATTTTGCGAAAACACAGGATAAAGCGTTGGATACGCAAGCATATACCAAACCATATACCTTGATGGCCGGTTTTAAATATGATATTTCCAGAACGTGGTATATCGACATCTCCGTGCGCGCAGGTTTGACCAAAGATGCTGAGGAATTTACAACACTTACAGGTACGGCTTGGCGATTCTGAACATAAGTTCATTAGTTGGCCATGTACACCGGTGTCATATTTAGTGTCCTCCTTGTACACTCTAGCAAGCATGGTGTGCAGCCGAGCTATCGGTCATATGGAGACCGTTGTTCACCAAAATAATAATGTTATTTCCTTCCTCGAATGTAAATTATCAATCGCCCGTCCTTTCCTCACCATCAGAGACGGACTGATCGCTTTCAGCCAAGAAGAGTTTAATTTTTAAGATGTACTTTAGGAAGTGCGATGCTTGCGTTGTTTCGGAGGAGAAACTCATGCATATTCCTGACGGATATTTAGGGCCTGCTACTTACGGAACGATGTATGCCATTACTATTCCCTTTTGGGCGATTGCTGCTCGAAAACTAAATAAAACACTGCAATCGAAGCAAGCGCCGTATCTAGCGCTCGGGGCGGCATTTAGCTTCGTGATCATGATGTTTAACATTCCTATCGTAGGTGGAACCACGGGACATGCAACAAGCGCTACGCTGGTCGCAATTTTACTGGGTCCCTGGGCCGCCTTGATTTCCGTGTCAGTTGCGCTCATCATTCAGGCCCTCCTGTTCGGTGACGGTGGAATCACTGCCATCGGCGCTAACTGTTTCAACATGGCCGTGGTCGGGGTATTCACAGGATACGGCGTGTATCGACTGATCGCTGCAAACTCAGGTCAAACGGACAGAAGGAGATTGGTCGCCGCTGCAATCGCCGGGTATGTGAGTCTGAATGTGTCTGCTCTGGTTACGGCAATCGAGTTAGGCATTCAGCCAATCCTGGAAAAATCTGCAACTGGCCAACCACTCTATTCTCCTTTTCCATTAAGCATTGCGATACCAGCTATGGCAGCAGAGTACTTACTGCTGTTCGGCTTTGTCGAAGCTCTTATTACCGCCCTGGTGATCAAATACTTTCAGAAGAATAATCCAGAAATGCTTCGCTTAAGCTAATATGAGAAGATTGAGAAAATGACAACAACGAAAAAACTGTGGATCGGCATAGGCGTACTGGCCCTCCTATCGCCCCTCGGAATCATCATTCCACAATGGTTTGGCGCTGGGGGCGCATGGGGCGAGTGGAGTCTTTCAGAGATCGAAAATGTCGCTGGGTTCGTTCCCGAAGGATTAAAACGAATTGCTGGCATCTGGAAGGCGCCTTTACCTGATTACGGCGTACCCGTCGGGAGCAAAGGGCTTGCAGTAGAAAGTATCGGTTATATGCTATCTGCTGTCGTCGGTATTGCACTCATAGCAGGTATCATGTATATTATCTCAAAATTACTGGTTCGCAAGAACAGTGAGAAGTAGGCTGTAACGGTTTATACAGGTGGCGGGGATGTCGCGCGTAAAATTCCTTGACAAGACATTGTTGGCAGCAGCTCAAATCACGGAGCAGTCTCTGCTCTCCGAGGTCTTTGCCCGGCGGCCGGGCTTGCTTCAGGTACTCGATGTCCGAGTGAAACTTGTCAGCTTTCTATGCCTCATTGTACTTGTAAGTGTTTTTCACGCCCTGCAAACAATCTGGATGGCCTATGGCTTCTGCCTTGTCCTTGCATTCATCTCTAGCGTTCCTCTCTGGTTTTTTATTAAACGCGTTTGGCTTTTTGTGCCGCTGTTTTCAGCTGCTATCGTTTTGCCAGCGGTACTGAATATCATCACGCCTGGAGAGCCAGTGTTTGTTCTGGGAAAGTTCTCACGGAGTTATGCTTGGGGGCCTTATTCTATACCCACGGAGCTCGCGGTGACGCGCCAGGGGCTCTTGGGCGCAGTAATGCTTGTTTCCCGGGTCTCGGCATCGGTTTCCCTGGCCGTACTGCTGACGCTTACAACGAAGTGGGCCGAGATATTCTCTGGACTTCGCAGTCTGTTCGTTCCACGCATATTCGTGGTCACTCTTGGGATGACTGAGCGTTATCTCTTCGTTTTGCTTCGGCTGATCCAGGACATGTACCGCGGGAGGTTGAGCAGAACTGTACGACCATTCGCCCCTGCCGTTGAACGAAATTGGACGGCGTCGCGCATCGGCGTCACCTTCAAAAAAACTGTCGAAATGGGAGATGACGTTTACAAAGCCATGCTGTCACGGGGGTTTCACGGTGAATTCAGGACAGTGAACCGCTTCCGTATCACTGCCATTGATTACGCATGGATGCTGACTGTGTCAGCTGTCGCAGTACTGCTACTCCTCTTGGACAGGGGAATACTTAGATGACGCTTGCATTTAGTTTGCAAAATATCACATATGCCTATGCGAACGGCGTTCCGGTTTTACAGGACATGACTCTCGACTTCCCGACGGGAAGCCGTACAGTCATCCTCGGCGCGAACGGCACTGGAAAATCCACACTCCTTTTTATCATGGACGGTCTGGTCTTTCCCAACTCAGGGACGACGAAAGCCTTCGGGAGGCCATTGTCCGAAGATGCTCTCTTAGACCGGGCTTTTTCCATGGATTTCCGCAAGAAGGTAGCCCTCGTGTTTTCGAATCCCGATGTTCAGCTTTTTTCAGCCACAGTCTGGGACGAGATTGCCTTCGGCCCACTGCAACTCGGTGTTACGCTTGAGGAAATCCGCGATATCGTCGAGAATCAACTCGTATCGCTCCGCATTACGGAACTTCGCGACCGCGCTCCTCATACGTTATCAGATGGTCAGAAAAAGAAGGTAGCAATCGCGTCAAGCCTAGCAATGGACCCAGAAGTGCTTTTATTGGACGAACCCACGAACGGACTCGACCCCCGTACCCAGGTCTGGCTCATCGAGATTCTTCATGACCTGTACAAAAAAGGGAAAACGATCATTACAGCCACTCACGACCTCTCAATCGCTGGGGATATAGCCGAGCGGGCGGTTGTTCTTTCTGAAAACCATGCCGTTGCAGCAGACGGCGCGTTTTCTGACATCATGACAAATGATGAACTATTGCTCGGTGTCAATCTTATTCACGAACATGCTCACTATCACGGTGACATGGCTCATGTACACCGGCATGGTCATTTCGGACATATTCATTCAAATGGAGGCGCTATGCACGAAAACCACAAGCACCACAGCCACTCACACGAACAGGAGCATAGTCACGGCTCCGAAAATCTGCAAAAATTACACGTCATGCTTGAACACTGGATAGAACACGACGACAGCCACGCCGAGAATTACCGCGAATGGGCCGGAAAGGCGAGTGCGGCAGGGGAAGAGGAGATCGCTAAAGAGATCCACCTTGCAATCAATGACAGTGATTCGGTGAAAAGTCATTTGAAGAGGGCAAAAGCGATCCTCGCGGCGAAACTAATTTTTAAAAAATAATATTGTTATCGCGGAAGTCAATGCGGCGGAAGATTTACTTGGAAGAACAAAAGGCATAAAATTAACACTGTAAAGCTTAAGACGCTTTTTATCATTTAATTGCAGAGTTTATACCCCATGGCATTGCGTTGGACCTTAAGCTTGTCGTTCCAAAAAGCACGAAACATGCCGCTGGCAATCAGCAGGTTTAATGTTATAGCGGAAAAACCAGCATGCGAGTTTACTCCATCCAGGGATTTCTTTGCGGACAGCATGCTCTCTGCTGTACAAACAGACTAAAGAGGTATTCATGAATGGACCGAACAATGACGAGTTAAGAGATACAGTTCAGTTTCACGGCCATCTCTGCCCCGGCCTCGCGCTCGGCTTTCGCGTGGCAAAAGCAGCGCTCCGTGAATTGAAGGCAGAGCGACCTGAGGACGAGGAGCTTGTTGCAATTATCGAGAACGATTCCTGCGCTGCGGACGCCATTCAGTTCATTACCGGCTGCACCTTCGGAAAAGGGAACCTGATCTTTAGGGACTATGGCAAACACGTATATACTTTTTTCAGTCGCCGTACTGGTAAAGGCATTAGAATATCCGAAGACTATCGCGGGTTCGAAGACGACGGTCGTTATTCGGTACTGAAAAAAAGACAGAAGGCTGGAGAAGACGTTTCCGTTGAGATGCAAGTATTTAAAATGGAAAAGGCAGCCGCTATCTTGAAAGCAGATGAAAATGAGATCATGGCTTTTACAGAGGTTATGTCACAACCTCCTCAACAAGCGAAAATTCATGGGTCAGTACGGTGTGCCGCGTGCGGAGAAAAACTCATGGAATCCCGCGGGCGCGTGAAAAATGGAGAAATCGTCTGCATTCCTTGTTTCGGGAACGTAGGATATTGATCAATCCCTTTTTGTTTTATATATCCTAGCTGGATATCCGACAAAGGTCTTATCAATTACGTATCCTACAGAATCAGGCTTATGACAGAGCAGAAAGAAACAATATCTTGTAATAAATGCAGACATTATTTCGTCACGTGGGAAAAAGCCTTTCCCTATGGATGTAGAGCTATGGGTTTCAAATCAAAAAATGTTTCTACTTTTGTTGTCTTTCAGTCTTCAGGAATTCCCTGCCAGCATTTTGAGCCGAAAAACAAATTGATTCGTCGTAAATTATGATATACGTTCTTCAAAAAATGATATGATTTCTGATCGTGCCACTGACTGTGTTGCTCCACCTTTTTGCGGGAGTCGCGTTAACAAAAAAGAGTTACGGTTCCGCTTGCTTTGTGTGGAGGAAACGGTAAACCATTTCCCACAAAAGTAAATAACGCAGATGCCATGCTTTCCGCCAACGCGATGGGCGTGCCTAAGAAACAGGTGAGCATTGAGAATGTTTCCCGAAATATGCTTTAACAATTCCTACGAAGTGCGCAAACTCGTCAAAGGAGACCACATCGTGATAGCTACATCCGCCTACTATATGATACGCGCGAAGGCCCTGTTTACAAGACGGGGGTTCATAGTCATACCTGCTCCGTTTTATTTCCTAGCCCAGGCGAGAGTAGTTTCTTTCAACTCCTTAATCCCCAAGAAAGTGACCTCTATCGTTCATACGAAGCGGTTGCGCAATAGGCTAGCATGGCATCATGGTATTTGCGGGGAGAAATGTGACTTGACTGCAGAAAATCGCATATGGAATACATCGAGAACCTTGCAATTGACAATGTCTGTGTGCCGTGCAATAATCAATGCACTGTCTGTATTTCAGTATGGAAAAAGGAGTCATTACTGCTGTGATTGACCTTGCTGTGATGGAAAAGACGATGCCTGATAGGAAAAAGACCTATGCTCTTCTCGTGGACAGTTACGTCCGTGATTTGTTCGCAACCGGAACGATTCTTCAACGGCTCGACTACGACGTGTACATTGCAAATTCCGGCGAGGATGCTCTCAAACTCATCGATGCCGCTCTGCCGGAACTGATCATAACAGAACTTTCGCTCCAGCAGATGTCCGGCCTGGAACTACTCGTCCATCTCAGACACAACCCTGCGACCAAAAGTATTCCTATCATCATTCATACTGCAGTTGGTGACCAGAAAAGAGAAGAACACTGTCGTGCTTCCGGGTGTGCAGCCTTTCTCAGAAAGCCGGCGGAACTGGATGCGCTCTATAAAGCCATCCAGCACGCTACTGAAGTGACGCCACGGCAATTCGTGCGACTGCGGACCCTGTTGCCGGTCCGGGTCGGAGGCCATACGTCCAATGATTCTGCAAGCAGTGTCGAATTCGTCTCCGAGCTGTCGGAAAACGGCGTCTTTGTGTGTACCCTGAATCCAAGGCCGGTCAATACTATTGTCCCGGTGAACCTGATCATCCATTCCATTCCTGTTAAACTCAAGGCCGTCGTCGTGCGTAGCGTCACGTTGGCCCAAGGGTTAGTTAAAGAACCTGGGATGGGTCTCAAGTTTAGTGAAATAACGGATACGGACAAGGAATTGCTCAGGAATTTCATCAAAGGACAGATTATGAAGGACATTACGACGCAGAGATGATCAAGGATGGAGGAACAGATGCAGGAATCATAAATGCAGTGTTTGCAATCCTCCTTTAAAATTGACAGAACTTAAAACCTTTGACCGCCTCTCGCGAAAAGGCACGAGTGAATTCTCGCCGTAGTAGTGACTGCCCTTTGTGTCTTTGTGGGAAACAAGCTCTACACCTTATCTAATGCCTGTTTTAAATCAGCAATCAAATCGTCCACATCTTCCAGACCTAGCGCCAGCCTGACGAGGTTGTCCGACATCCCAATCTTTTTCCTGTACTCTGCCGGGTAGTCGAAGAACGACATCATCCACATCTGCGTAACGAGACTTTCGCTTCCGCCGAGGCTCGGTGTGATCAGGAAGAGTTCGAGGGAGTCTATGAACTTCCTAGTTTTAGCATCATCACCGCGCAGGAGAAAGGTGACTACGCTGCCGAACCCCTTCATCTGCTCTTTTGCGATAGCGTGGTCCGGATGGGAATCAAGACCGGGATACCAGACCTTCTCAACCTTGGAGTTTGCCTCAAGCATGCGCGCAATGGCAAGGCCTGCCTCATTGTGGTGTTTCATCCGCAGTCCGAAGGTCTTAAGACCTCGCTCTAGAAGGAAGCAGGTTAGCGGACCCGGTGTCGCGCCGATCATGCGCTGCATGCGATAGACTTCGTTCATAAGTTTGTCCGAGCCGAGCGTGACGCCGGCAAGGAGATCATTGTGACCGCCCAGGTACTTTGTTGCCGAATGGATGACTACATCGACACCGAAATCCAAAGGACGGATATTATACGGCGTGGCCAGCGTGGCATCGATAAGGGTCAAAACGTTATGTCGTTTTGCGACTTTGACCACTGCCGGCATATCCAGGCACCGCAGATAGGGGTTTGTCGGTGATTCTGTGAAGATGATATTCGTGTTCGGCCTGATGGCCTTTTCGATGGCCGCGGCGGTTGGGTCCACCATCGAAACCTCGATTCCAAATTCGGCCAACAGGTTTGCGGCGAAGTCTCGTGTCTGCCGATAACAGTCGCTCGTAAAGATAATGTGCCCGTCGCGGCGCATGAACGTCATTATCGTCAGGATAACGGCGCTCATGCCGGTGGAGAACAATACTGCACGTTCGGCACCCTCGATAGCAGCAAGTTTACGCTCGCACTCCTGTTGGGTTGGGTTGCCGTAGCGACCGTATTCATGCTCGCGAATCACCGTTCCGTCGCTTTTGGATTTCATAAAGTCGTAGACTTCTTGAGTGTTGTTAAAATAGTAATTTGAAGTATGTGCGATTGGCGTGGAAACCGCGAAGTTGGCGTGATGAACACGGTCTAGGCCGTGTATGCCGAGTGTGGCAGGATTCCAATTCTTCGGGTTGGATGGATTCTTAGGCATTCCGTTCTCTCCTCTTTTTTAGTGCGTGTTTTAAAGCATCCTTGACAGCGTCCACAGTCGGCGGCAACTCGATAGGTTTGTTTGCAAACCGGCAGGGGAAATCGAACTTTTCTTCGTGATAGTTAACTTTAAAGTCAGTGAACTTTAGCCCGTGTGCCGTGGAGATGACCACGACATGTTCGGATCGATCGATCTTTCCCGCTTTTAAAAGTTTGATCAGTGCTGCAAGGGCAACACCGGTATGGGGGCAGTTAAACATACCAGTAGTATCGCCAAGAGCCGCAGCGTCTGCCAGTTCCTGCTCAGTGGCATCCATTACGATGCCACTGAACTGCTTTAAGGTCCTGATGGCCTTCTCGATGCTTACGGGGTTGCCGATCTGGATGGCGCTGGCTAAGGTCTTCTGGGCATGCATGGGCTCATAGGATTCGAAGTTCCTGAGGTATGAGCGATAGAGCGGGTTTGCCCTCTCAGCCTGTGCAACAACGATACGTGGTAGTTTTGTGATAAGGCCTAGGTCGCGCATCATCAAAAGACCGCTACCCAATGCGGACACGTTCCCCAGATTTCCCCCGGGGATTATGATTACATCTGGCACTGCCCAATCGAACTGCTGCACGATCTCGATGCCCACTGTCTTCTGGCCTTCAATCCGGAGTGAATTCATGGAATTAGCAAGATAGATGGTTTCGTCCTTGGTAATTTCCTGAACCACCCGCATGCAACCGTCGAAGTCCGTGTCAAGCGAAAGCACGAGCGCCCCGTTTGCTATGGGTTGCACGAGTTGGGCGATGGATATCTTACCCTTTGGTAAAAGTACGATGGATTGGATGCCAGCAGCCGCACAGTAGGTTGCAAGGGCGGCTGATGTGTCTCCGGTAGAGGCGCAGGCAACGGCCTCAATCGGAGCACCTTCGCTGATCATCTGTTTAACCTGGGAAACGAGGACAGTCATTCCGAGGTCTTTGAAAGACCCGCTGTGTGAGTTACCGCAAAGCTTAAGCCAGAGATTGTCGATTCCGATCATCTTGCCGAACCGCTCCGCCCAGAACAGATTAGTAGCACCTTCGTACAGCGAGACGATATTGTCGTCATGGATATTCGGCAGGACCCATTCTTTTTTTCCCCATACTCCCGAACCATAGGGCCACTGAGTAGATTTGTACCGGTCCTCGAAGAGTTTCATCCAGGCTTTGGCATCTCGGCGAGCAAGGGCCTGCACGTCATGATTAACACCAAGAAGAGAACCGCAGGTCTCACAGCGGTAGATAATTTTATTGAGAGGGAATTGCGCTTTGCACTGCTCATTGATACATTGAAACCAAGCTTTATAGGGCATACTCCACCTTTAGTTATCCTTATTCATCTCAAGACTTTCAGAAGTAGATCGCTAGTTTGGCAGGCATCTAGACATTTGTCAGCAACGGGAATATAGCATATTGGCACGCTAAGAATCAATGCTAAAGTATGGCTGTATCAAATGTGCCGGGACAATCACTCAAGTGGACGGGCAGAAAACATATTTCATTTGGAAGACCCAACCAATAGATTAGTCTTAACTTTATTTGCGTGAGCATTCACGGTGAAAGGTTAATTAAGAATACTTGATGTTTGTATTAAACTCATGCTAAAATATAACCCGTTCAGTTTAAGGCCGGTACTATTAAAGTACTCATAGTTCTCCCACGAAATAAATTATATTTATCAGGAGGATACCAGAATGGAAAAAGTTTCGTTTAATGACATAGGTCTGGTCACGACTACAGCTATGTTTGCGAAAGCGATGAGGGGCAAATACGCGATTCCGGCATACAACTTTAACAATATGGAACAACTTCAGGCAATCGTATTGGGATGCGTAGAATCAAAGTCCCCCTTCATCCTGCAGGTTTCGAGCGGAGCACGTAAGTATGCGAACCAAACCTTGTTGCGGTTTCTCGCCATGGGAGCCGTCGCCATGATCAAGGACGCAGGATCACCAGTAAAATTTGCATTGCACTTGGACCACGGAGATACCCTTGAACTCTGCAAGTCCTGCGTCGATACTGGCTTTTCTTCAGTCATGATCGATGGTTCCCACCACTCCTATGAAGACAACGTTGAAGTGACCAAACAGGTTGTCGAATACGCGCATGCCAATGGCGTGGTCGTTGAGGGGGAACTGGGCGTTCTGGCGGGGATAGAAGACGCCGTATCAGCCGAGAAGTCTACTTATACTAAACCTGAGCAGGTCGAAGACTTTGTCAAGAAGACAAACGTCGATTCCCTCGCTATCTCGATCGGAACGTCTCATGGCGCCATGAAGTTCAAACCAGAGCAGTGCACCCGCGACGCACGCGGCGTTCTTGTGCCACCTCCGCTTCGTTTTGACATTCTTGAAGAAATCGAAAAACGAATACCTGGATTCCCAATCGTGCTTCACGGTGCCTCATCCGTGATTCCCGATTATGTCCAGATAATCAATAAAAACGGTGGAGCGCTTAAAGACGCCGTTGGTATCCCCGAAGACCAGCTTAGAAAGGCAGCACGGAGTGCCGTGTGTAAGGTCAACATCGACAGCGATGGACGTCTGGCCATGACCGCAATGATTCGAAAAACTTTAGCAGAGAAGCCGGCTGAGTTTGATCCTAGAAAGTATCTCGGTCCGGCCCGCGATGAGTTAATCAAGATGATCATCCATAAAAATAAAGAAGTACTCGGTTCAGCCGGACAAGCGTAAAAGATTCGAAGATCGGGATCTGTTCATTGCCACTTGAACGTAAAATGCAGGACATGTATGAGCCGATCTTTTTTTTATTCCTGATTTTAATAGATCTAAGGTTCTTGACTTTTTGGACCATGAAATGACAAATTATTTCAATACCGTATAAAACTTTGGCATCTTTCTAAGCGTGAAGGCTGATCATTCTCAATCTTTTCAAGCTTAGGAATATTATTGAGCCGCAAAAAACACCAGACTTCTGTCTGGTGATGAAGCGGCAGCCCGCAGGACTCATGCATGATTGTCGCATGTAACATTTAAGGAAGCCCCCACCTCCCGCTGGTGGAGTTTCACTTTAAAGGTAATGTGGACATACCACCTAGTCTTCTGATAGACCGATCGGGCCAATTTAATGTTGCCTTAAACAAAATGGGTCTCAGCCATCCAAGCCGTTTGATAAAGAATATTTACTGAAGATATCTTTCGATTTGCAAATAACTACCGCTGGTATAAGCTGGTTCCACTTTAATGATGTTTGGCTTGAATTGGTCAGTTTGTTAGTATTTAGACGGAAACCTGGCGTTTTCCCTTATGTATCTCTTTTCTTGCGGATTTCTGTCTTTCTGATTAGACATAAGATCTATAGGCGAAATTCGTAAGGAAATTGCCGCCATTATACAATGCGTTGACTAACACGGCTGCATTTATAAACTTAACATTTTAGGATTAACGAAAATTAATATTTTACGCTTCTTATTAAGTTAAAATATATCTTGTGATTTCAGGTTAAAAGATGGATAATAAAAAAACAATTTTTTTCGGGCAAACTCGCATTCTGCTTCTTTTTCAGGACTCCTGTCTGTTCGTTAAATCATTTCATTGCAAAATCTAAGGGGGTTTCATGAAAATACTGCTCGTTTATCCAAAATATCCAGAAACTTTTTGGAGTTTCAAGTATGCACTCAAGTTTATTTCCAAGAAGGCAACCCTTCCACCGCTTGGACTTCTCACAGTCGCTGCTATGCTGCCTTCGGACTGGGAAGTCCGCCTGGCGGACAAAAATGTGACGTCCATCAAAGATACCGAACTGCGTTGGGCTGATTATGTATTTCTGAGCGCCATGTCCATCCAGAGGGCATCTGTAGAGTCCATCGTCGCCCGGTGCAAAAAACTAGGCGTCAAAATAATTGCGGGCGGTCCGCTATTTACAGCAATGCCAGAGGAATTCGCCCATTTAGACCACCTGATTTTGAATGAAGCTGAGATTACACTTCCGCTCTTTCTTGAAGATTTAAAGCAGGGGAAGGCCCGTCATCTTTATACCTCGCCACAATGGGCGAACCTTTCAACGACACCTGTACCGCGCTTCGGCCTTCTGAATAAGAGAAAGTACGCATCCATGAACATCCAGTATTCGCGGGGTTGCCCTTTTGATTGCGACTTCTGCAACATTACCGTCCTCTATGGACGCGTTCCTCGCACTAAAAGCGTTGATCAGGTTCTGGCAGAGTTCGAGGCATTGTACACCCAACGATGGAAGGGTGGTGTGTTCATCGTGGATGATAATTTCATCGGCAACAAAGGTAAGCTGAAAAAAGAGCTCCTTCCTGCTATCATCGAATGGATGGAGAAGCATAAGTATCCATTTACGCTCTACACGGAAGTTTCTATTAACCTCTCTGATGACGATGAATTAATGAGACTCATGGTCAAAGCCGGGTTCGACCAGGTCTTCGTGGGAATCGAATCGCCAAATGATGAAAGCTTAGCCGAGTGCAGCAAACTTCAAAACCGGAACCGCGATCTTATCGCCTCTGTCAGGAAGATACAGCACGCAGGTCTCGAAGTGCAGGCAGGGTTCATTGTAGGGTTCGACAAAGACCCAGATTCCATCTTCGAACGATTAATCGGGTTTATCCAGGAAAGTGGAATCGTGACAGCAATGGTCGGTTTGCTGAATGCGCCTCATGGCACCAAACTGTACCACCGAATGAAGGAGGAGGGGAGACTCGTGAAGTCGTCAAGTGGCGACAATACAGACTTTTCGATCAACTTCATCCCGAAAATGAGTAACGAGGCTCTCCTGACGGGCTACCGCTCTATTCTCAATACAATCTATTCTCCGAAGCACTACTATGCACGAGTGAAGAAATTTTTGAAAGAGTACCGTCCCGTAGAGTTAAAGAGATCCTACTTTCGGGTCAGCCATTTCAATGCGGCAATCAAGTCGGTCTTTCGTCTCGGCATCATCGGGAGAGAGCGTGTCCATTACTGGAAGCTTATTACCTGGTCGCTTTTCACACGACCCAAACTCTTTCCACACGCTATAACACTATCAATTTACGGATTTCACTTTCGAAAAGTATTTTTGCGCCACGAAAAAATACTGCGGATGTCTAAAAATTAAATCGCATTTTTTCACTGTAGCACGTGAAATAATGAGTTCTTTTGTCTAAACGGGAACTCTTACTACCCTAACAACCATTGCAGCGACTTGATGCATACTAGAGTAGGGTATGTGGGGCTAATGCCCTTTTCCAAAACATGTACCCTACACGGCTTTTTTGAGAGTAAATCGGCACAAAAGACTCGTCGCAGGATTGTTTCGATAACGTTGGTGTAGTATGCGGCGATACGTCATTCGTTATAAAGCTTTGCCCATTTCAATGTAAAGCCTGCTCATACCAGGAGACAGACCTCCAGCAGCATGACCTTTTTCGGCATCTTCATATGAACATCGTAGGCAAGTTCAGGCTCCTTGATTTTCCAGCCAATAACCAATGTTGCATCAATCATACTGAGTTCTCTCTGCCCTAACATCATCAATAGCATTGTTCCAGTGGCTGTCGATGATGATGAACCGGAATTACCTTCGGATGCTGAAGGCCTTTTCCCAGTGACAAAATGCTTCAGTACGCAGCTCAACTTTTGAGTGATCACAAACTCGTGAATGCCAGTGGCGTGATTGAGTAGGAAACAGAACTATCGCTTAATTTCGGCTTATCCGACGGACTGACTAATAATACCGATGACCATACAACCATCGACTTCACCTGCGGAACTAACTCAACTGCACACTACTCATATTCCGCGTTACAAAGTCTTGCTTCATAATGATGACAAAAATTCAATGGATTATGTTGTTCTATCTCTGATGAAGGTATTTAAGTTTAGGAAAGAGGAATGTGAACGGATCATGTTGGAAGCGCACCGTAATGGCGTCGCGCTGTGTGTTGTTGAGCCACTAGAACAAGCCGAGCTTCATCGGGACCAACTCCATTCACTTTCACTGATTGCAACGATAGAACAGGAATAGACTTCTTAGACAATCACAAGATGGAATAAGCAACAACCTTTTAAGGAGGCGTGGAAATAGTGAGTAAGGGAAAGCAGTTTTATCAGGACGGGATACGCTTCGAGTGCCAGGGTGACGGCGGATGCTGCATAACGCGGGGAAGATATGGTTATGTGTATCTTTCGTTTAATGACCGGCGGCGGCTTGCAGGGCATCTGAATATGTCTTTGACGGAGTTTACTGCGATATATACGAAAAAAATCGATGGTCTCTATGAACTAAAATATAATAATAAGGACTGTCCATTCCTCAAAAACAACAAATGTGATGTCTATGATTCCCGACCCTGGCAATGTCGTACCTGGCCGTTTTGGCCTGAGAATATGAACAGCGTTGTTTGGGGACAGGAGGTCGTGCCTACCTGTCCGGGTGTCGGCAGAGGTAAGCTGTTCTCTGCCAAAGAGATTGAAGATATCCTTAAAAAGAAAAACAATGTCGCAGGTCTGAACCTCCCCAAGACTAAAGCCCGGGGGTTCTAAAAACCCAATTCCTTTTCCGGGCTCTCACGATATATATGTGCTGGCCGCTAAAACATCCCGGTTGTTGGTTTTAATATGGTCTTCTTTCACAGGTGATCCACTCTGTCTCCGGCCGAGACCGAAGCTTCGGGGAAATGCAGTTTCTTCATTTGAAGCTTGGAGAAGCAGTCTCGATACAACCTATGCGAGGAGCGGTTCCGCAACCGGACCAGGGCATTGCTGCCCCGGCCGTATCAAGAACCAATCGTAAACGTGATATGTGAGAAATGCGGACCAGAGAGATCGCGTTGAACCCGTAAACCGCGTCGCAGTTAAGCCAACGCGTGGAAAGTGCCTTTTACACCACCTTCGTGCACTGGCAGGTCTGGGTAAGTCTGAGTTTCCGGACTGGAAGATCAACCACTTCGCCACGGGCACTCACAGCCTTGTGGTTACGCATTGATGCAAATATCCCCGGTGCCGAAAATCATCACTTTGCCGAAATTAGACTTTAATGACCTATAGCTCAGACCTTCCAGCTTGATGACGCTTCCTAATGCTAATATCTCATCTACAAGCTTTCCATGCCGACTTTCTGCCCGCCTCCTTTTTCGTTAAAAATCAGAGAGATTGGCTCTGGTTTCCTCGTACTTATTTGATAAGCGACACGGCTTGGCGTCTTTCTTAACCGTGCCAACGTCGTTGTAGTCCTTTTATACTTGCCCTTGTAAACTGGCACTCTTGGATTCGACACTCACGAGGAGTGGTCAGGTACAGCACTCATTTCTTTGTATTTTTTCGTTTATTATCATGGGGTCTCTCAAGTTCGTTGTTGACACCTTATAGCAAATGCTGTAATTTTAAAACATGACAGGGATTGTGTTGTCAGGCGGTGAGAACCGGCGCATGGGTACTGACAAAGCTTTTCTGAAGGTCGCAGGTGTTCCGTTGATAGAACACGTTCTGAGATCACTCCAGAGCGTATTTCATAACCTGATTATTGTTACAAATGCACCAGAGCATTATACAGGCTACCAGGTAAATGTGGTTACCGATGCATTTGATATAAGGGGACCACTTACCGGAATCTACTCCGGTCTGATAAGGTCATCCACCGAATATAATTTCATTGTGGCCTGCGATATGCCGTACCTGAATCCGGCCTTGATTTCATACATGGCAGGGTTGGCAGAGGGCCATGATATTGTCATCCCATCCCTCAACGGTCTGCTCGAGCCGTTGCACGCCATCTATCGAAAAAGGCTCATACCGCTTATAGAAGAGCAGATCAAACATGATCGGAGACGCATTCGTGAGTTGTTCGGACATGTACAGATGCGTTACGTAACAGAGCAGGAGATAGACCGCTTTGATCCCGGACGGAAGTCATTTAAAAATCTGAATACGCCGAAGGACTACGAGGATGCTGAATGTACGAATTGGAGATGCCAAAGTTGATTAGATTTTTTAAAAAAAGCCTTTCGGATTCTCCCAATGAAACGGCAAAGAAATGTAACGGCGATAAAGTATGAAGGCGTAGCCATGAGTATGAAATGGGTCCTCACAGAGTCTGATTCCCACATTGCGGACACAATTTCTAACCAGACAGGGCTCCACCCGCTCGTTGCACGATTGATGGTCAATCGGGGAATTTCCGACCCTGCTGCAGCGAAGTCCTTTCTGTCTTGTGATCTGTCGACGGTATCCGACCCAGGAATGTACTGCCATATGGACAGGGCAGTAAACCGGGTCAGAACAGCGATAGCAGCGAATGAGAATATTGTTATATTCGGTGACTATGATGTCGACGGAGTTACGGGAACTGCTCTCTTGTATCTCGTGCTTAAGGGGCTTGGTGCGAATGTTCGCAGTTATATCCCTGACCGCATATCCGAGGGCTATGGACTGAATGCAGCCGCCCTCACAATTCTAAGGGAATCTGGTACATCATTGGTCATAACCGTTGACTGTGGTATTACCGCTTTTAAGGAAGCGGTAACTGCACGTACCCTTGGGTTAGATTTGATCATTACCGATCACCACGAACTCAATTCTTCTGATGGTTTAAACGGTTCCAGCAGCCCAGCTGCCTTCAATGATTTTATTCTGCCCGATGCCCTAGCAATCCTTCATCCGGTGTTGGTAACACTCGGGTCATCTGCGGAAGACCGCCTGTCAGTAAGCGGATTGACTGGCGTTGGCATCGCCTTTAAATTCGCACAAGCGCTTCTGGATTCAAATGCCGATGACGAGCACCTCAGACCCTATCTCGACCTCGTGACTCTCGGGACAGTGGCGGATGTCGGCAAAGTCATAGGCGAAAACAGGATCCTGATCAGACACGGACTGGAAGTACTATCCTCGAGTCTGCCGTCTCAGAGACCTGGTATTGCAGCATTAAAACAGGTAACGGGGCTTCATGGCAAAAAAATTAGCGTCGGCACAGTCGGGTTTACCATAGCCCCGCGTATCAATGCGAGCGGCAGACTTGAAAGGGCCGATATGGCCTTCCGTCTGCTCACGACGGACTCTCTTGAAGAGGCCGGGCAACTGGCGTCAGCACTTGATGCAGTGAATAAGGAGCGTCAGACCATCGAAGAATGCATCTGGAATAATGCAAGGCAACAATGTCTACGAACGGATATTTCTACAGTCGGAGCTATTGTGCTGTCGTCTGATGACTGGCACCCCGGAGTCATTGGAATTGTTTCTTCGAGGATCGTTGAGGAGTTTTATCGCCCTACAGCACTCATCTCCATACAAAATGGCATAGGAAAAGGATCAGCCAGAAGCATACACGGCTTTGATATCTACGAAGGACTTTGTAACTGCAGAGACCTCCTTATTGGGTTCGGCGGACACAGATATGCTGCGGGATTTACCATAACGCCGCAAAATATATCTCTATTCCGCGAACGTTTAAGTGCCTTAGTGATGGAGAGCGTTGGATCGCAGGGCTTTATTCGTTTATTATGCGTAGATGGCACCGTAACGCTCGATGAGTTGACCATGGATCTCGTGCGGGAAATGGAGAAGCTCGCTCCCTTCGGGCAAGGCAATCCGGAGCCGCGGCTCGGGACACGAGGTCTTGAAGTAGTTTCATCCCGAATTGTCGGCAACAATCACCTCAAGCTTCGCCTGAAACAGGGATCAGGAGCAGCTGTAGGAGCCATTGCCTTTAATCTGGGCAGTATGCTGGGCAAGCAGGTGAGGGATGGCGCCCGGCTGGCAGCCGTGTTCACGCCCCGCATTAATGTTTGGAACGGAACGACAACGGTCCAGCTGGAGATACGGGACATTAAGACAGATAAATGAAGTTTTGCCTCTTGCATTGCGAGTTTGAGGGTCATTATGCCTGCGGTTCGCCTTGAAGACATAGTCGAGCGGATACAAACCTACCACCCCGACGCGGACGTGGATCCGATACGGCGCGCTTACATCTTTTCTGCAAAGGTCCACCAAGGACAAACTCGCCTCTCCGGCGAAGCATATCTGAACCATCCCATAGAAGTTGCTGCCATAATCGCCAGTCTTAAACTCGACGCCGCAACCGTGACCGCCAGCCTTCTGCATGATACCATAGAAGATACCAATACCACACTTGATGAGATAACAGCAGTGTTCGGTCCCGAGGTTTCTATGCTCGTGGATGGCATGACTAAGTTGTCCAGGATGGAGCTCCAAAGCCGAGAGCAGCGGGAGGCCGAAAATTTCCGCAAAATGGTAGTAGCCATGGCCAAAGATATCCGTGTCATTCTCATCAAACTCGCGGACCGTCTCCACAACATGCGCACACTAAAATCGCTCCCTCCGGAAAAACAGAAACGCATTGCCCAGGAGACACTCGATATCTATGCTCCGCTTGCAAACCGTCTCGGAATTTCTAAGATCAAAACCGAACTGGAAGATCTCTCGTTTATGTACTTGAACCGAGAGGCATACGACGAACTCAGCAGGAAGATCAACCAGCGACGTATTGAGCGTGAAACGTACATCAATGACCTCATAGATGTGATGAAAAGACAGCTCGCTGAGCACGGATACAAAGGCGAGGTTAAAGGCCGTCCCAAGCATTTTTACAGTATATACCTTAAAATGCTTAAGCAGGGGATTTCCTTCGAGGATGTGTACGACCTGATTGCGATCCGGATCATTACCGATACTAAGGTAAACTGCTACGCTATCCTCGGCCTTATTCATTCCCTCTGGACACCCGTGCCCGGCCGCTTCAAGGACTTCATCGGTGTTCCCAAGTCTAATCTGTACCAGTCGCTTCACACCACGGTCATTGGGCCGAAGGGCGAACGAGTAGAATTCCAGATACGCACAGAGGAGATGCATCGGCTGGCTGAGGAAGGCATCGCCGCGCATTGGCGGTATAAGGAGAAATCGGCCATCAGCCAGCGCGAAGAACAGCAGTTTGCCTGGCTCCGTCAGCTCATGGAATGGCAGCGAGACCTCCCTGATGCCAAAGAGTTCATGGAAACGGTCAAGGGAGACCTATTTCCCGACATGGTCTACGTTTTCACCCCGCGGGGAGACGTAAAAGAGCTTCCACAGGGCTCGACGCCTGTCGATTTTGCCTACAGCGTCCATACTGATATCGGCCATCAGTGCGTGGGTGCAAAGGTCAACGGTAGGATCGTCCCATTGAAACATATCCTGCGCAATGGCGACAAGATTGAAGTTATTACCCAGACCGGTCATACACCGAGTCGTGACTGGCTCAAATTCGTCAAAACGTCGAAGGCTCGGACGAGGATCAAGGCTTGGCTCAAGGCCGAAGAGAGAAGAAGAAGCATCCTGCTAGGCAAGGAACTTCTGGAAAAAGAGCTCAAGAAGCACGATCTCAACCCGTCCAAAATATTCAAGTCAGAAGACCTTATTCATTTGGCTAATGAGATGTCCCACAATACCCTCGATGATCTGCTTGCAGCCATAGGTTATGGCAAGGTTTCGGCTCATTTAGTAGCGAACAAACTGTCCCCGGAAAAATCGCATATTGAGCCTCCCCCCAAAAAGCCACTTCAGAGGCATGAAAAACCATCAAGTGGCGCAATGAAAATCAGCGGTATGGACAATATGCTCATTCACTTATCCAAGTGCTGTAATCCTGTACCAGGCGACAAAGTTATCGGCTTTATCACGCGTGGAAGGGGAGTATCGATTCATACGGCCGACTGCTCTAACGTGGGGGAGCTTACGTTTGACAAGGACAGGCTCGTAGACGTTTCTTGGGGAGATTTACAGACAGCCGCCCATGCTGTTAAAATATCGGTGAAATCCCAGGATAAACCAGGTCTTCTTGCAAGCGTATCATCATCAATAAGCGCCGCAGAGGCAAATATCACACATGCCGAAGTGATTACCGGAGAAGACCGGCAAGCCACGCTAAATTTCACTATAGACATTAAAGATGTAGAACACCTAAATAAGATTCTTAAGAACATTGAAGGAATAAAGGGCGTCGTAGACGTCAAGCGGGTAAAGACCGGATAGTTTCTAGACGAGCAACTCCTAATAATCTTATCGAGCCTTACCAATGGTAATTCCAATAGCAATTAATAGAATTACATTTCATACATTAAGTCAAAATATTGGCTATACTATCACTACCTTCATCTTCTCAACATAATGGTTTACTTTAAGTTTATTTTATATAATGATATTATATATTTATAATCTATTATTAATGTTTAACTGGAGGCTACGATGCTGCGTAAAATTGTTAAAACTACAGATGCTCCACAGGCTATTGGACCCTATTCACAGGCTATAGATGCCGGCGGGTTTGTCTTCGTTTCAGGTCAGATACCTGTTGACCCAAAATCAGGGAGTGTTCTTCAGAGGGATATTCGTGCTCAGGCGCGATTGGTAATGGAAAATGCCAAATCAATTTTATTGGCAGCTGGATGCAGCATGCTGAACGTTGTTAAGTCGACAATCTATCTTAAGAACATAGCTGATTTCGCAGCTGTAAACGAAATCTATGGAGGATACTTTCCATCAGATCCTCCGGCCCGGGCCACTGTTGAAGTCTCGAATCTACCGAAAGACGTGGCTATTGAGATAGATTTTGTTGCCTGGAAGGGGTAAGTTCAGCAAAAATTCTGGGTAATGTAAGCTTTATCTTACGCGCCGTAAGACGCCGTCCGTAAGGACGGGGATATAAGGCGCTTGTAGCGAAGCATACAAGGAATTGCTGTTCCTGATCAGACATTGACAAAAGTTCACCTGCCTGATGTAATTGCCTTCATGTCTGATTCAGCCCAAGATTCCTCTGTACAAGCCATGACTGTCGTTGGTAAAGCATTGGTAACGGACGACAGCACCGCTCTATCGCTCGGGCTGCTTGGTTTTTCCGCAACGAAACTTTGGAACACCGCGGTATGGCATACCAGGAAAGTCTGGGCGGGCACAGGGAAAATCCCTACCTACCCCGAGCTTGATGTCGCTCTTAAACAAGAGCATCCGCTCTGGTATCGCCGGCTGCACTCCCAGAGCTCTCAGGCAATCCTGGAAGAGCTTCGGCAGTACCATCAATCATGGTTTGCGCTCCGTAAGAAAGGCGATAGGAAAGCCAACCCCTGGGTTTCAGACGAAAAACTGATCTGTCAACAGTGACATTCAAACAAAGAGCCGTCACGTGGAATGAGCGTACCTCCACGGTGCGCCTCAGCATCCCGAAGGACATCTACGGAAAACAATTTCTCTTTCTGAAGCTTCGCCTTCCTAACGGCACACGTCTTACCGAGGACAATGTCCAGATAGGCCGTCTGGTACATGATAAAGGCATGTGGTTTGTCCACCTGGTCTATAAGATAACGCTCCCCGTATTGAAAGGAGAAGGGGAAACGATGGCACTTGACTTGGGTATGAAGTATCTGGCCGCCACGGCATGCACGGATGGAAGCACCTCCCTTTGGCCAGGTGGTGAGTTGGCCGCTCTCGAGCGGTACTTTGAAATGCAAAAGTCAAAGACGACCAACAGCAAGTCCCGGAAATCAGGTGCGTTGAACCAGAAACGGTCTCGTCAGCGTTCCCACCTGCTCCACAGCTTTACCAAATCCCTTGTCCGCGATGCAGAAGCTCGCGGTGTCTCCACGATCATCGTGGGGGACCTGAAGGACATCAGAGAAGGCAAAGATTGGGGAAAGAGCGGAAACCAGCAGTTCCATAAATGGCCGTTTGACCGGATCGTCAGGATGCTTACGTACAAAGCCAGACTCAAAGGCATCCGCGTTGTAGAAGAAAAGGAGCACTACACGAGCCAGACCTGCTGTGTATGCAACACAAGGGATAAGGCCAGCCGTGTGCATCGTGGCCTCTATGTTTGCAAGCATTGCGGCGCCGTAATCCATGCTGACGTGAACGGAGCAATCAACATTCTTAAAAAGTATCTCCCGGAACACAAAGGTGTCTCCTGGAGTAGTGGCTGTTTGGCACAGCCTTCGGTCAACCGGTTCGCCTGGAGAAATACCAGGCCAGCAGCATCAGCCCATGAACCGGGTACGTGGCAAACATCTCTGCCGCATCCGAAAACAGAATCAGCATTGGCCCTCAGTAGTAGGAGAGCCTGATTCGGGAATCCACGTCCGTCAGGTCGGGGAGGATGTCAACATCGGGTGAAATAACCACTCCTATACCCTCTTTCTGGAAGTACTGTGTCAAGATGTTCTTTCGGTGCCCGAGGCTTCTCATCCATCCTTGGACTGTTGTTTCCGCTATCGCATCCTGCGAATTCCAGTGATATTAAACCTCGCCATTGATCATAATAACTGAACTATAGAGGTAATTCAGGACAATATTCTGATTAAGTTGCATATCTGTGCAGATAATCGGTTTAAACCTGAATAAGCATGATCATACATCTTTTTGATTAATACAATAATAAAGACAGTTCATTGTCAAATGGCTATCGTTCCTCACATGGTATAAAAAATGATGGTTGTTTCATGATTTGTTTTGCTTTTTTTTCGTTTATCGTATAATATGCGGACTAATTATTATGAAATCATCTTATAACTCATTAATCCTCTGCATTTTCTTCTGTTCAGCTTCTTTAGTGTTCACAGGCTGTGCTCACAAATCAATGCCTTCCCAAGTAGGCATTGTATGTGCCCCCTCTGAATCATTATATTCACTGCAGACAATTACATCCGACGAGTCAGTTTATTACAGTATTGATGTCAATCAGGAAACGTACGATTCGCCATCAACAGATAATGCTTTGCAGAACCAGAATGACAACAGTACAGAAATTGCAAAGAAAGAGCCGGTCGATGACGACCAAGCACTACTCGACACAGCCTTGGAACTTACCGACACTTCGCAGGCTTATTGGAAAGACAATGACATAGATAAAGCGATCGAATCACTTGACCAGGCCTATGCCCTTATTCTCAAGGTCCCCAATAACCCGAAACTTGCCCAGCAAAAGGACGATCTTAGGTTTATGATCTCCAAAAAAATCATGGAGCTTTACGCATCCCGCCAGACTACCGTGAAAGGGAACCATAAAGCAATTCCCATGGTAGTAAATGATCACGTCGAGCGTGAGATACAGTCATTCCAGACCCTGGAACGAGATTTCTTCCTGGACTCCTATGCACGCTCGGGCAGATATCGCGGCGCAATGATAAAGGCATTGAAGGATGCAGGCCTTCCCGAGGAGCTTTCGTGGCTTCCGCTTATCGAAAGCGGCTTCAAAACTAAGGCAATGTCTCGGTCGCGCGCATTAGGTCTGTGGCAGTTCATACCGTCGACGGGGTACAAGTTTGGTCTCAAGAGAAATGACTGGATCGACGAACGGCTCGATCCTGAAAAATCTACGTCTGCTGCAATTGCCTATTTTAAAGAACTCCACCAGATGTTCGGAGACTGGGCGACGGTCCTCGCCGCGTACAACTGTGGAGAGGGTTCAGTAGCAAGGGTAATACGAGAGCAAAAGATTAATTACCTGGATAGTTTTTGGGATTTCTATGGGCAGCTCCCGCAGGAAACGTCGCGCTATTTCCCTCGGTTCCTTGCTGTATTGGCGATCATCAATGACCCAGCTAAATACGGATTTACGCTCAACGAACCCGACAAGCCCCTGTCCTATGAAACAGTGACAATCGGCCGGCCGGTGCACTTGAGCACGATTGCGGACAAACTCGGCATTGAAGTGGAAGACATTACGGCTCTCAACCCAGAATTGCGACGTGATGCCACGCCGAATACCCTGTACGCTCTTCGAGTGCCTCCGGGCAAAGGAGAAGAGGTGCTGGCGAGCCTCGACCAGATGCCAAAATGGTCGCCGCCGAAGGTGGAATTCGTCGTCCATCGTGTACGGCGCGGCGAGACTTTGTCCCTCATTGCGCTTCGCTATCGGACGAGCACACAGAGAATCCTTGAGGTGAACAGGCTCAATTCAGGAAGATTGCTTAGAATCGGTCAAAGGCTGAAGATTCCCAGAAGAAACACATTAACCACTTCGTAAGGCAGGGGGACATTGACCCTGCCTTAATTATTCGGCCAAACCAATGCAATCCACCATATCAACAAAAACTAGTAAACCAATAAGTCATCTAGAAAAAGCAAAGTGTTTCGCGTAATGTCCGTTCATCCGAGTCTAACCAGATCCCCGCTCTTGCATTCTCAGTGTAACAATCGTCGCACCCCATCCTCCAGCATCTTCCCCTGCAGTTCTGATTGAATCAATGTACGGCAGTTTCTCCAGTATTGACATCACGGTCCTCCGGAGTGTTCCGGTCCCTTTACCGTGAATGATGCGCACCTGAAGAATGCCGTGATTTCTGCATTCCATAAGATATTCCGGCAAGAGGTCTTTTATCTCACCAGGTTGAAAGGTGTGCAAGTCAAGTGTTCCGTTAATGGGTTGTTCAACTGCATCATTCATAATCTTGGAGAATCAAAAGGTCCTGACCGTGCAAAAAATTGTCATTACCTTCACTGCTTATTAAAATATAATGTCAGACGTTTCGTAAGGAAATGAGCGAAAACTTTTCCAGAAGCAATTCGCATACTTACCTATTTTGGGGGCACATTGTTCATGGATGCTAAGTCTGCGACGTCAGGCGCACAGGACCTGGAGAAAAATTAAAAAAATGATTCCTGAACATATGTGTTTTAATCAAAGTTCCCACGTTCAAGTATTTCAAGAAATCTTTTTTACGTGATCATGGCTAAAGATGTGGTCCTTGCAGTACCCGAGACCGCCACATTCGGAACAGTAACGAAACTCCATCTGTGGGGCAGATATGTCAGTTTTGCCGCAAACAGCGCACTTGTGAAATGCTTCCCGTCCAGTCGTATACTGTCTGGCCTGGAACACCATCTTTCTGTTCCCCGTCTTAATCGTCCAAAAAATATCTTTTCCGAAGAACAGCAGGAAGTTGCTGATCGAAGCGAGCACGATAAGGCGCATACTCCAGGAACCGACTATCACCTCATAAGCATAGCCTATCCATGTGAGCAGGGCCAACCATTTAATCTTTACCGGTATTATAAAAAAAATATAGAGTTGGAAATCGGGATAAAGATAGGCAAACGCAAGGAATACAGAACCGCCAATGAATATGTTAGTAGCAGCCGCGTAAGGGTAAAGGAATGCCACAGCGACGGTCACGAGATATCCGATTAAGAGGAAAAGATTGTATCGGAACGCCCCCCAATGTCCTTCGAGAGCATTGCCCATGAGGTAAAATAGGTACCAGGCGAAGAACGCGAATATTGGGTTCGTCATGGGAGGGATGAACAGAAATGTGATGAGCCGCCACCATTCTCCACCGAGAACGAGTGCCGGAATAAGTACGGCCTGATCCAAGATGAAACGGCCTGACAAATCGAAGACAAAGAAGAGTGCCTGCCCGAGAATAAGATACAGAGTAATGTTTGAAATGGCACAACGACGGAATTTTCTTTCAAGGTTGTTCAATAAAGACATGAAATCCCCCCCCAGTATGTTTGTTGTTCTCGTAAGCACTTTCGCATTTTATCAAAATGATCGGCATAACTGGACTCTGTGGTAGTTCGCTCTCAATGAAACAAGGGGACATCAACGTTCCACTCAAAAAATTATTTGATGATACTCTACTGCTGATAATGATCTAACAGGTTCTTGATAGAGTATAAAACAACTGGTAGAATATCCCCGAAGTACTCGCGAACGTAATGCGATGATCAATTTTGAATGATTATCATTCAGAGTTACATGGTAATTGCTTCACCGTTCCATACCCCTAATTTTCCCGTATCATCAAACTCGGCATTGACTCGTTCTCCATTTTCCAGCTCACAGGTGATCAGAAGGTCTTTTGACACAGGGGAAAGCTCTTTCATCTCAAGGTAGGACATCAATACTTTTCTTTGGTTGAGTTCATAGCGGGAAAGCAGTTCCGTCAGATGGTGATACAAGCTTGCCCGGTCGAATGACGGCTCGTTCTCTATCGATTTGTCAAAAATCAGAAGATACGCAGCCCCGCCTTCGTAGCTGTCACGAAAGTAACTGCTTGCCTTGGCAATTTGCGAAGAGACTAATGCTATTGAATTACCGTCCGTTTTATGAATATCGACAGAGGGCAGCATAAATTCACTGATCCCTTCGTGCACACCCCATTCGCGGAGCTGCAACGATGTCTGTATCAGGTTCTCTGGAATTTCGCTTTGTTCCTCGGCCCATGCCCATAGCCATGTGAGGGTATTGTCTGATTCCGTGCCGAGCACCTGAAATTGTAACTCCAGGTCTCGGCTAAACCTGATGACGCCAGCGTCAAGGTCAAGTTGATGTATCTGTTCTCCAATAATTCTCGCCAGCTTGTCTTGTTTCTCCATTGAAAAAAGAGCGTATTGTTCAAGATAATCTGTAAGTTTTTTCATTGCGCCTTTTTGCGAGAAATCATTAATGGTTGTTGGGACGAAACTCCATGGCGCTGCTATGATTCTTGCAAGATCAATCGGTCCAGTGAACACAATCCTTGACCTCAACCATAGACATGCCCCCTAATTTCCCAGTGAAGAAACTGATGGATCTCGTCGGCCGCAGATTTGGCGCACAATCGCACATAATCATGAGAATCAAGGAGTGCTGACTCGATGAGCGTCTTAATGGACAGTTCGTCAAGCATAAAGTAGCGCCTGGCAAGATGTCCGAGACTAACAAGCGCATTCCCGCGCACAATACTGTCGCTGTGGGTAGTAAGCCCAATGCAGATTGATTGTATAAAATAAATATCGAGATCTGAGAGCGCAACAGTTATAGAGACGAGCTCAAGTTCAGCGGGATCGTTCCGAAGTATTGCTGCATTCACATCTTGCATGCTAATAGTCTTAAGGTCCTGCAATTTAATTATCATGGAAAGGTAGTCTCATCGGCGATATATACTGAGGCAGTACCTCGAAGAGTTCATGGAGTCAACAAAAAAATTGATCATGTGGTATAGTAATGGGAAGTATTCAGGGAGGCCCCATGAACATTCTTGATGTCATTATTAAGCGTCGCAGCATACGTGATTTCAAGGATCAGGACATCCCGCAAGATCTCATAGACGGCTTAATCGAGTCAATCCGGTGGGCGCCCTCTGCCGGCAATATGCAAAGCAGAAAGTTTTATTTTGTATTCAACCAAGGCATAAAATTGAAACTCGCGAAGGCGGCCCTGAATCAAAACTTTATAGCCCAAGCACCTCTCGTGGTCGTTGCATGTCTGGACAGGAGAATATCTGCGCGGTATGCCGACCGCGGAGTGAACCTTTACAGCATTCAAGACGTTTCAGCCAGTATCATGAATATGATGCTTACAGCGCATGCAATGGGTCTCGGAACAGTGTGGGTCGGTGCGTTCAGCGAATTCGACGTTTTTGAAATTCTGGATCTCCCTCATAATTATCGGCCAATCTCTATCATTCCTGTCGGTTTTCCCGCTAAAATACCTATGCCTACGTCAAGATTTGCAAGAGAAGAAATTGTTACGATGGTGCCATAGGAGATGTTTACTTATTTTCTCCCCTCCTTGTGAAGAGTGGGCTCAGGTGAGTGAAAAGATCATGCCCTCCATCTTTACTCCAAAGTCATCATTTTACGGCGCAACTCGTCGGGGATCGCCGTCTTCCTACCTACCCGATAATCGTACATTACGATCACGGCTTCACCTTCTGCGGCGATCTTCTCATGTCGATGGCTCACAACCACATAAGTCATCATGAACCTGTCCTCTGCGATATTGACTATTTTTGCTCCGATGGAAACCGTATCAGGATAGGTAAGGGGATACTTGAACTTGCAGCTCGTAGAACCGAGAATCGGTCCGATGCCGGTCTGCTCTTTATATTTGCTAAGACCTAGTTTTTCGGAACAAACGATACGTGCGTTTTCGAAATAGCGAAAATAGACGACGTTGTTTACGTGCTGAAATGAGTCCATCTCACCCCAGGCTACGGGAAACTCGACTACAACTGGATAACCTTGTAACAGCGGTTGAATTGATTGCATAACCTTTCCTCGGCGTGATTTTGGGCATATTAGGTCATGAATCTATGAGAAGCTATTTCCCTATTTCCTCCCCTCCTCGAAAC
The DNA here is from genome assembly GCA_963845065.1 of Nitrospirota bacterium. Lineage (GTDB taxonomy): Bacteria > Nitrospirota > UBA9217 > UBA9217 > UBA9217 > JAJYKN01. The sequence goes on along the minus strand of CAWJQQ010000007.1, from coordinate 28,574 downwards.
GGACCTTCACCATTTTCGAGTGGAAAAGGCGAAAGGGAGATGGCTAGCAGCTCCAGACGAAACTATATCCCATTTCCTCAATACTGTCAACTTATGACATTATTGATACCACCTGCATCTTAACAACTTATGTAGAACACTTCACTTCATAAGAGTTGCGATACTTTGTTTAAGCAATCAAAATTGCCCTAGTTATAACTCGCGCCGATTACACAATTATAAGTCCCATATGGGTTGAAAACAGTGGTAGAGCAGGGCAATTGCTGCGCCCAAGCACCATCAACGTAGAATTTATACTCATGTCGACCCATAGGAAGTTTGATCGATAGCCTCCAAATATTGTCCAAACCTTTCTTCATGGGAAGAGACTTTGTATTCCATGCATTGAAATCACCTGCGACGTAAACCGTCTTGGCATCGGGCCCGTAAAAAGTTAAATCTACAGCATGAGATTTTACCTTACTTTTTGAAATTGATTCATTCAGCCTTTTTATCATCTCAGAAACTGCCATACTATTACCTCCTCATCGGAAGGAGGCCTTCGACTGCATCACTCAAACAGTCTTTTCAGCCTCCTCCGAGTATTTGCCGTAGCGCGCTTCTCCGTTGCACTTTGCACGATGATAAAATTTTTTCTGAGCAGCCGCGGCGTTGGATGCTGACCCCAACCATGTTTTAAGCACGGGGTCTTGTAATGCTCGGGCAAAAGAAAAACTGATTTCCCACGGATGATTGCCCAAAGCGTTCATTGCATTTAGATGTCTCGTAGCCTGTTCAGGGCTCTGACCTCCAGAAAGAAACACGATGCCAGGGACAGCGGCAGGGACGACCCGTCGCAGTGTCCTCAGGGTCGTTTCTGCGACCTGTGCAGCTTGAACCTGATTGGGAGAGTTTTTTCCAGGAAGGACCATGCTTGCCTTGAGCAGCATGCCTTCAAGATGGACGCGGTATTCACGCAGTCCGGAAAAAACGCTGTCTAGCACTGCAAAGCTCGTCTCCTCGCATCGTTTGATATCATGGTCCCCGTCCATCAATACCTCGGGTTCGACAACCGGCGTCATACCTGCTTCTTGAGATAGAGCAGCAAAGAGCGCAAGCGTACGTGCATTGGTATCGATATTTACTCGTGTAGGAATGCCACTGCCGATGGTTATGACGGCCCTCCATTTTGTGAATCGAGCGCCCAAATCACCGTATTCCTTCAAGCGTTCACGAAGGCCGTCCAAACCGGCTGTTAATTTTTCCCCGGGAAAACCTGGCATATCGATGGTCCCTTTATCAACTTTGATGCCAGGGAGGACTCCTTTTCGGCTCAGTAGATCGACAAATGACTTTCCCTCTCGTGTCTTCTGGCGGATCGTTTCATCGAACATAATTACACCGCTGATGAAATCTTCTATACCGTTTGTTGTAAAAAGCACTTCACGATAAGCACGACGGTTTTCTTCCGAAGATTCTATGTTCAGCGCCGCAAATCGTTTTTGGATCGTTGGGAAACTTTCATCTGCAGCAAGCAGGCCTTTGCCTTTGGTCACGAGTGCACGAGCAGTAGCTTCAAGCTCATTGCCTTTTATCATCTTAAACCTCCTTCAGATATTTACCCACATAAGTGGGTAAGATATTCGATCCTTAACCATATCAATTAGAGTTTAGCACAATATATTTATAGGATATCGTACTGCTACTATTTTCTTATCAGTTACTTCAGTTACTAAAGTACAGAGATGAAGAGCTGGCCGGAAAAAAGAAAGAGATACAGCAAAGATGATCTCATTTGTGAACCCTGTTCGCGCTACACCAGGGAAACGGCGCCTGCGCCGAGGATGGACTCTATCTCATTTATGAGCTGATCATTGGGGTTCACACGGATATCTCGACCAACGGATATAAGAGAGTCTTTACGTGTAGGGTTCTGGAGACGGAGATAGACAGGGATATCGCCCTGATAGCGGAGGAGTATGTCCTTGACCTTCAACAGGTCTTCTTGAGTCAGTCCGGTCGAGGAAAGATTAATGTCCAGGCGTGTAACGCTTTTTTTCTTGATATCTGAAAGCAAATGAATTCGAAGAGCTTTAATCTTGTTGCCCTGCTCGCTTTTATCAAGTTGCCCTGCAACAAGGAGCGGCGTATCGGTCAATAGCAGATGGTAGGCGTCTTTATAAAGATCTGGGAACACGACAGTCTCTACAGTGCCCGAGAGATCCTCCAAGTTCAGGATGGCCATCTTATCACCCTTTTTCGTGACCTTTTGCTTTAGCCCGGCGATAATACCGCAAATGGTTATCTCTTTACCATCGGGAATGCTGTCGAGGGTCTCCGTCGTAGCCGACGCATAGCGTTTTATGTCGTCCTGGAACGCAGCAAGAGGATGGCCGGAAATATAAAAACCCATACTTTCTTTTTCATAAGACAAAAGCTGGCTCTCTTTCCACTCAGACACGTTTGGAAGTTCGGGATCCTTCTGGTCGGTCATGGAGTCGAAGATACTGAACTGGCCGACAGCCTCTTGTTCTTGATGTTTTGCAGCCTGGTCCATCATCATGTCGATGGCATCCATCATCTGGGCCCGCCGCGCTCCGGTGAAATCAAATGCTCCACACTTGATCAAAGCTTCAATAACGCGTCGGTTCACCCTGCGCTGGTCCACCTTTCTACAGAAATCGGCAAGTGAGGTAAAAGCCCCTTTGGTTTCCCGCGCTTCGATCATGGCCTCGATGGCAGATATCCCCACGTTTTTTACCGCAGCAAGGCCGAAACGGACGGAACCGATGGTGCTACCCGGTTCGATGTTGTCCCGGTCATGAGCCTCGACAACTGTAAAATCCCATCGGCTTTCGTTGACATCAGGTGGCAGAATATTGATGCCCATCTGCCTGGATTCGTAGATGTATTTCACGACCTTGTCTGTGTCCTGGACTTCGCTCGTTAGTAAGGCTGACATATATTCGACTGGGTAATGCGCCTTGAGATAGGCAGTCTGATAAGTAATAAGAGCGTAAGCTGCACTGTGGGACTTGTTAAATCCGTACTCCGCAAACTTGGCCATAAGGTCAAAAATAGCTCCGGCCTTCTTTAGGTCGATGCCCAATTTTTCCGCACCCTTGAGAAAGGGCACTTTCTCCTTTGCCATGACCTCGGGATCCTTCTTTCCCATTGCGCGACGAAGGAGGTCCGCGCCGCCTAGAGAATAACCAGCTAGAGTACGGGATATCTGCATGACCTGTTCCTGGTAAACGATGACACCATAAGTGTCCTTCAGGATTGGTTCGAGCTGGGGAAGTTCGTAGGTAATCTTCGTGGAACCTTTCTTGCGCTTGATGAAGTCGTCGACCATTCCGCTTCCGAGTGGGCCGGGACGGTAGAGGGCCACCAAAGCGATCAGGTCCTCAAAGACACTTGGCTTCAGCTTGATGACAATATCTCGCATACCTGATGATTCGAGCTGGAAGATGCCTGCAGTCTCGCCGCGACCGAGGAGTTCATATGTCTTTGCGTCGTCCAAAGGGATGCGTGATATGGAGAATGGCTCGGTTTTTTCAAGGGGGGCTCTCTGAAGACGTACAGTGATCGTTTCCTCGGCTTTACGAATGACAGTGAGGTTTCGGAGGCCGAGAAAGTCGAACTTCACTAGACCGATCTTCTCCACACCCTTCATATCAAACTGGGTTGTGATCTCGTCCTTTGGTGTTTTAAAGAGCGGCAGGTACTCAGTCAGCGGTTCCTGTGATATGACCACGCCCGCCGCATGCTTCGACGCATGTCGTACCTGGCCCTCTAGTAAAAGTGCAATCTCCATGAGCTCGGCCATTCGGGCGTCCTTCTTCATGGCTTCTTTTAGTTTTGGCTCCTGCTCAAGGGACTCTTTCAACGTGATATTCAGCTTGTTCGGTATCAGCTTTGCCATTCTGTCGCATTCGGCATAGGGGATGTCGAGGACCCTGCCCACATCGCGGATAACACCTTTTGCCAACATGGTACCGTAGGTGATGATCTGTGTCACGTGATCCTGGCCATACTTTTCTGTGACGTATTTCAATACCTCGTCGCGTCGATCCTGGCAGAAGTCCACGTCGATATCAGGCATACTGATGCGTTCAGGGTTTAAAAAACGTTCGAACAGCAGGTTATAGGGCAGGGGATCGAGGTCCGTGATACGGAGAGAATACGCTACGAGGCTGCCGGCAGCGGAACCGCGGCCGGGACCGACGGGTATGCCATGTTCTTTTGCATAACGGATGAAGTCAGAGACGATGAGGAAGTAGCCTGCAAAACCCATCTTGTCGATCATCTGAATTTCGAACTCGAGCCTGTCGCGATAGGTCTTTTTGTCGATACTGCCCGTACCGCGCACAGCTTCAATCTCAACAAAACGCTCATCGAGGCCATTCCGGGCAAGTTCGGCCATAAAGGTTTCCCTGGTGTATCCTTCAGGAACAGGGAAATGTGGAAGATGATATTTGCCGAGTTCAAGCTCCAAGTTGCATCGTTCGGCAATTTTGACCGTATTCGTTATTGCTTCGGGGATATAGGCAAAGGCTTTTTTCATCTCCTCAGGAGTTTTCATATAAAAGGTTTCTGAAGAGAACCTGAGACGGTTTACATCCTTTACAGTCTTGCCGGTTTGGATACACAGCAAGGCGTCATGGGCCTTGTGGTCTTCCATTTCAAGATAATGACAATCATTGGTCGCAACAACCGGTATGCCCGAGTCCTTGGTCAACTTCAAGAGCTCGCGGTTCACCAACTCCTGCTCCGGGATCCCATTGTCCTGAAGTTCCAGGTAGAAGTTGTCCTTGCCAAAAATCTGTTCATATTCTAAGGCAACCTTTTTCGCGTCTTCGTACCGGTTTTGGATAAGCAGGGAAGGGATCTCACCTCCGAGACAGGCCGAGAGGCCGATAAGCCCTTCGCTGTGCTTCTTGAGAAGTTCCTTGTCAATCCGCGGTTTATAATAAAAACCTTCGAGATAGGCCGACGTCACAAGTTTTACAAGGTTCTTATACCCTTCCTTGCTCCGTGCCAGAAGGATGAGGTGGTAGGAGGCTTCCTCATTCTGGCCTGCACGCGCCGATTTGTCGAATCGTGATCCAGGGGCAACATAGATCTCGCACCCGATGATCGGCTTGATGCCGGCTTTCATGGCTTTCAGATAAAAATCGAGGGCTGAGAACAAGTTGCCGTGGTCTGTGACGGCGACAGCGGGCATCTTAAGATCAATGGCTTTTTTTATGAGATTGTCGAGGCTGATAGCCCCGTCTAACAGGCTGTATTCGGTGTGGAGATGAAGGTGGACGAAATCGGCATGATGCATAAGATTAAGACCTGGGAAAATTGTAGCAAAAGATGAACACGGGTGGACACCGGTAATATAGAAAAAAACCAGCTGGGACAAAAAATAAATCTTCGGAAGTAATAAATGTCCGCCTGGGACTGTACGAATCTGTTTTAATTTATATCAAAAAATGGAGGCGGCGATCGGATTTGAACCGATGAATGAAGGTTTTGCAGACCTCTGCCTTAGCCACTTGGCTACGCCGCCCTGAAAACAAAAAAGTTAAAAGCTAAAAGTTGTATACTCTGTTACCGTAACTTTTAACTTTTAACTTCCTCACGAAAAGCTATGGAGCGGGTGGCGGGATTCGAACCCGTGACCCCAACCTTGGCAAGGTACATCCTATACCCCGCAACCGCTACCCACCAACACCTTTTATTGGATTTTATTACCCTTTTTGCATGTCACCGTTACGGGTGATTACCTGTCTTTTCCTCAATTTAACCGTATTTAACCGCTCTACTAACACAGCAAGTGACACACGCCAATTTACAGGAAACGAGATAACGAGTCAATAAAAAAATTAGGAGACTATCATGCAATACACAGTATGGAACGATGGATGACTTTATCACGCTCGGGCGGTGCGCGGCCCGGCTGATCTTGTGGACGTACCGAAAAAAGCGGCGATCATCGAAGCAGAAAACGGGAATGAAGCAGTCAACTTATTTAAGGTCAAGTAACGATCTGGCCCCTGGGAAACCGGGGGCTTTTTCCAAGAACAGTAAAGCGTAGACACTTGGCAAAGAAATAAAAAAACTTCTTGTGTCAATTTTAGGTATCAGTCATTGCAACTTATAAACTGGTTTATTGTTGTCAAGTACTTCTTGAATGATTTGTCAAAATAGAAATGCCCTCTTCTTTCTAAGATATACATGTCTTGGTTATAGAGCTGGTGCAGTTTGTTCATGTGTCCCGTGAATAGGAGGAGAGCTTCTCTCCGGACAGACCATTTTGGTGTCCTATAGGTGTTTAGATCGTCCTCCTGACAAAATCGGCTTCGTAGAATCGTCGTATTTGAGTTTTCTACGACACAGCCATCCTAGCCATCCCCCTCAAACAGCCTTTTTGATGGCTTTATAGGATTTTCTCCATGGATGATCAGACGTTCGACCATTGTAAACGTTATAGGTTGTTTAGATAATTGCGATTGATTTTGGATGGATATGAGAGTAAAATTATCATATTAAGTAAGTTGATATATGATATAAGTGAGCTAAATGGGTTTTGGACTGAGTTGTTAAAGGTTGTTTGAGTTAGAAGCCATTAAGTTAAGGGTTGCATTAGTTAGAGGGAGGGAGCATGAGGTTCGTTATTACGATAAATCAAGATGAGGACGGGATGTATATAGCCGAGTGTCCTTCTATACCCGGTTGTGTTAGTCAAGGCGCTACAGAACAAGAGGCTGAGAAAAACATCCACGAGGCTATAAAAGAGTGTTTAGAAGTTAGGGCAGAGAAGGGGATGCCTTTAACCGTAACAACCCGCCAAATTGAGGTCCTTGTGTAATGCCGCCTATCCCAGTCTTGAGACCTTGGGATGTTGTCAAGGCTTTCAAGAAACTCGGCTGGGAAGTCGCTCGCCAACGCAGTAGTCATATCATTCTGACCAAGCCAGGACATATCGCTACATTGTCAGTGCCGAACCAACTGGAGATGGATGGAAATGTTGAGGAGTTGTCGGACAAATATCTATCACAAACATCGTCCCTTCCAAATATGAAAACGATGTCCTTCATATCGCATATGCTGTTGCGCATGATATGGATGTGGTCGTAAGCTGGAATATGAAACATATCGTGAAATTGAAAACCAGGATGGAAATAAACGGCATCAATAGGATTTATGGTTATAAGGAAATTGAGCTCTGCACGCCTGAGGAGGTAATTGATAATGAGAGCTAAAGAACCAAAAGCGATGGAGGAAATCCATGAGATAAGGGAAAAAATGCATGAAGAGACAGCTACCATGAGTGTGCATGACAAACTGCTGTATATACGAGAGAAAGCTGCTGCGTTTAAGTTGAAATACGGGCTTAAAACTAAGCCATTGCGCCGTAAGGAAGAACGTGTTGCCGGTCACAAATAAATTCGTCGGTTGGTTTGGAATGGGACGTCCTTTATTATTGCTAATCTAAGTGAGTACTTGACTTATCATTATGGATAGTTTAGTAACCACTCATGATCTCGCAAAACATCCTTGAGTCAATCTTTGGCAGTCCCGCGAAAATTCTTATCGGACCAAGTAAGATATTCTTTATAGGTATATTTTTATTCAACTGCACGATATCTTTTTTCCTTTTGTTTGATAGGAACTATCTTCGCAATTAGCTCCCCGCGCATCGTAATGATTACCTCATTACCCTTCATGACGCTCGCCAGAATTGCCGATAAATGGAGCCGGAACTCGTTTTGCTGTTACAGTCTTCATAATGATGTTTTTTTACTTTTTTCCCAGGCTCACGTCCTTCGCTGCTTTCGCAACAAGAAATATTATGACCGGCTCGGGTTCGACAAAGTAAATATTTTTCCCTTTTGACTTCACCGCCTTGGGAATAACATATCCTCTCTCGAGGATCGATGCCAAATAGCCGGAGAGGGCATCCTTAGCATTTTTCAATGCATCATCCAAAGTAGCCCCTTCGCTAAGGCAACCCTTCAAATCGGGAAACTCAACCAAATAGCTTTTATCCTCTTTGCTATAGCTTATTTTGCGCGATACAGTATTTTCACTTTTTCCCCAGGATCGCGTCCTTCGCTGCCCTCGCAACATGGGACTTCACAATCTTTCACCGGGATATTGTCAATAAGTTTATGTTTCATACCAGCGCCCTGCTCGAGTTCCATGATTGAGCTGTTGCAGTCTTCATAATGGTGTCTCTTCTTACTTTTCCCCCAATGTCTTCAGGTCTTTTTCAAGCTCCGCTGTGTCATAGTGAACCGGAATCTTCCTGCTTGCAAGAAGGTGCTGAAATCGGAGTTGGTCCATTCCGGCCAGGGTGCTGGCCTGCCCGAGTGTCAGCTTGTCTTTTTGGAAGAGGATTATGGCGAGCTCCTGTTTGAGTTCATCTTCTGACATCCTGATCGCCATGAAAATATCGTCTGGGATTACTATGATCATTTTCCCTCCGCCTAGCGAGCATTACTTCTTTCCCAGGATCGCGTCCTACGCTGATTTCGCAACACTCACCACACTTTGTCGGTCGTCTCAAGGCTCATAAGATAGTTTTGATACTCAAGATTTGCAACCGAGTGGCTCTTTTTTAGCTGTGTCAGCAATGATTCGTGAAATTGTTGAGAAATAATGTATAATGCGTCCAGTTAAAATGAACATAAATCTTCTGAATTGGAGCCGAAACCATGATAAAACAGCTTACAGCAATCATTGAGCGTGAAGAGGGCGGATACGTATCTCTCTGCCTAGAGTTTGATATTGCAAGCCAGGGCGATACTATTGAAGAGGCCCGCCTGAATCTTCAAAAGGCCCTTGAGTTGTTTTTCGAGACTGCATCCCCAAAGAGATTCAGACGCGTATGCACGAAGAAGTTTACGTTACCAGAGTGGAGGTTGCGGTTGGGTGAACCGGAATTATTATCAAAAAATGTCTAATTGGAGTTTAATTGTTTCTCCGGTTTTAGCTAAGTCTTCCTCCGATAGAACGCCCGCACTGGAACAATTCATTCTATAGCGATAATGAGCTTTTTGTTGAAAGCACTTGCTACTCGTTCCAGCAAGTCAAATGAGGGTATGCGTCTATCAGCAGGATTTTCTAAGCGCGACACGACCTGCTGTTTGGTATGCATTCGTTCCGCAAGTTCGGTTTGAGTCAGGTTGTAGGTTTTTCTGAGCGTCGTTATTTCCTGGGCAATTCGCCTCTTAGCCTCGGCGCGATCATAATATAAACGGAAGGTTTCTTTTTTCCGCAGCTTTTCGATGTGTTTGTCAAGATCACTCTTCATTTGATACCTCCGATGACTGTCTTCATTCGTTCTTTGGCGACTTCAATTTCTTTCTGTGGCGTCTTTGGTGTCTTCTTCAAGAAGGCGTGAAGAAGCACCATTACATTGCCAGTGAGCACTACATAAAATATTCTGTGTTTATGACCATGCACCTGAATCTTTAATTCCCACAACTTACCTCCAATTTGTCGAAACTCAACACCTATAGCATCAGTGCCGCTTTCCTGCACGCCGTTTAATCGAGAAACCAATTCGGCTTGCTCCTCTTCGCTGTCTATCTCATTAATGTATTTTTCAACAGGCGATTTCCCGGATGTCGTCCTCCAATAGTTGACGATTAATTTCATGTTTATTTATACAACCAATCGATTGTAATGTCAAATAGGATTTTTAATGCGGGCACGACAAAAGTCGATCGCGCCGGAAGGTTTTATGAAAATGGCTTTAGTCGTCATACGTCTAAATTTGGACGACATAACATAACTGTCCAAAATGGACCAAGGCGGATGTCCAAATTACATAAAAGGGGCCTCCCAACCGCATTAAGAAGGCCCTTGTACTGTCTGAAAACATAACCTCTAAAAAATCACCTTCCGCGTCATACCATATTTTTATCTGCTGGGCCATAACTGTACCACTTTTTTGGGCTGAGTATTACTTCTTCCCCAGGATCGCGTCCTTCGCAACTAAGACTAGACGCCTTGATTTGTCGTCTCAGTTGTTATATAAAATATCTATGCAATTAACAGCCAAAACGAAATCATCTCTCAAACGAGAATATGCTTTATGCTCAAGCGCAATTGCCTTTTACAAAAAAGCGCTCAAAGAACTGGAGCAAAAACACCACCTTACGACCAGTTCATTTTTGAAACGGTTCGAAGCGGGAGAAATGGGCGATGACACCGATTACTTCGATTGGTACGCCTTTTCCAGGCTTATGACGCAGTGGCAAAAAACCCAGTCCGTGCTCCGTACCGCTATCCGATGATTCAACGATACATTGTGAGCACTCAGTGGATTAACGTTGACAGAGGGAAAAAAGATGTTGTCAGTTAATAAATCTACGCCGGGAATCAATAATATTATTGAGTCATCCTCAACTATTGCGTGGGAGGAAGAGGAGGTGGAGGCGGTGGTGCGAGATGAGGCTCTGAAAAATCGGGCGGTGCGGACTTCACTGAAAATTTGTTTGCCGAGCTCTGAAAGTGCTTATGGCAATTAATATACGCATGGCTCTCCCATTGATTTGGCCTCTCGGTTGTTTTTAGGGTGATACCAAGATTCTATTTGTAATAATGATATCATGCACAAGATTCTATATGTATTGTGCAATCTATAATAATTTTTCAAAATATGCACTTCATCCTGAAGCATTGGAGTTTCTACTCTTCGCAATAATATAAAGTTACAACCTGTATTCTTCTGCATATACCCATAAAATACATCCTATGGTCCTCCTGTCAAGGATCACTTTGGAAAAATCATAAGCCAAGAGATTTACTCGATTTATTTTTTATGCCGATTTCAGGACACACCTTCACTGTTCATCCTTTACAGATGTTACAAGTTTTGTTCGACGAGTTCTCTTACATAATGCAAACTTGACTTCTGAGGGTTATAAATTATTCGGCGTGCATTGGCCGCCTAGCATCCTTTATCCAAAATTTCAAGTTTAGTAAGAGGCCCTGTATTGTATTTTCCGAGGTCATATGCCTCAATCCCATCGAGACCGGGCTCTCTACGTCGAAAATTGTTTTTTTCGGGCTTCCAGCTCAGAAAATAATTGCGCAGGAAGCCCGTCATTGAGTTCTTTTAGATTGGCCTATGCCTTAGTATCCCCCGTAGTGAGGTACGCCGGATCGAACATCTCTTTCTTCTTCATCAGCGTCCAGGCGATTATCAAGAGCTTTGCGGCGAGCTTGATGCGCATTTTTGTGCCGATACCTTTCTCTTTTGCCCGCCCTTTGAGCTTGTTCGTAAAGTAGGCGATAAAGTCCTTGTTATGAAACGAGGCAATAAACGCCGCTTGATACAGAGCGTACCGGAGATCGGACTTCCCCTGCTTGGAGATAACCGGCGTCGCGGCATTTGACGTCTTCCCGCTTCGGTTCGCGCAGAGGTCAAGGCCAGCCATTTTCAACACCTGCTTTGCACTGGTAAACCTATAGGGGTCGCCGATGGCGCCCAGCACCTTTGCGGAGAGATCCGGCCCGAAGCCCGGAATGCTCAGAAGATACGTGTACTCGGGAAACTCTAGGCAGGCATCTTCGAGCTTATCGTCCACCGACTCGATGGTCTGCCTGATCTGCTTCAGACTGTCTACCATGACCTGGGCTTCAAAAGATGCCGCCTCTCCCATGGTGCAGCCGATGGAGTCGACTGCGGTTCTCCAGATCACACCGATCCGACGTCCCTTCGCCAAGGTTCTTCTACCCGACACTACGGTGCGATAGAATGCGTCGTATTCCATCCCGGCGATCTCTGACGGATCGAGGCATTCCCGCACTACGGACAGGGTTTCCGGGTGGCCGAAGTGTTGGTCCAGCTCGGGGAAATACTCCGCAAGGAGGTTGTTGCGGATACATGTGCTTATTCCTTGTTCTCGCTTTTTCAGTCGCCTCTTGAGCGCCACGAGCGTACGCACGTTCCGAAGCGTCATCAGGGGATATTCATAAAACAAGCATAATGCAGAGTATATTGTTATGCGGAGAGGTGAACCTTGGAGACCGACGACAATGCAATTATTTCAACGGAGTAGAATCGTCTTGCAAATTTAGTTACACCGCATAATACTTAGGCTTCTTTCTGAAATGCCTTATTCAGAAAGAAGCTGGTTGAACTATGCCGTACGCGCCACGACGCTATGGGATTTCAAATGTTTTTTCTCTTTAAAGCGAGGGTATTGAGTACTGCATCGGCTGGGGCATAAGGCCTGTGACGGGTGATTTTCGAGTGAGAAGAAGCGATTCAAGGCAATTTCGCAATCCCAACTCGCAGGAAAAATGTCCTTTGGACAATAGAATATTGTTGCGAAGAACATGACCGTTTTCGGATTGGGATAGGGAGGCTGTTTTTTCGGTTTGAGTGATGTTCATATGCGTGGCGGTCCTTTGCAACGAGCAGGCTGTATAATCTCCATGGTACGCATTTTTCGTTCACCGCAGGCAGGACATAATGCGATGTCGATGCCGGTAAATCGGAGTAAAGCTTCTTGCCACGTTTCTGTCTTCTGTTCCGATTCGTTCTGATTGGTGCAGGCCAGAAGCTCTCTGCACCGGTCGAGTTTCTTCCTGCGGCATCTGTTTCCCAACAAGCTGTAATGTCTGATTTTCACAAACTTGTCAGGCAACACATGAAGCAGTAACCGCCGAATGAACTCATCGGCTTTAAGGGGCATGATCTTGACTTTGTTGTTATCGGAGTAGTCCCGCCACCGGAAAGAGACTTCGTCGTTTTCGAGCTTCACGAGCCGGTGATTGCTGATCGCGATTCGGTGGGTGTATCTGCCGAGATACTCAAGAACGTCCTTGGTTTCGTTAAAGGGTGGCTTGCAGTAGACGACCCACTTCTTTTTATACAGGTCGGTGATTAAGGCATTGAAAGCCCCCGGCGACGCAAGATGGCTTATGTCGCCGGGGTAAACGAGTTTGTTTTCGACACGAAGATTTTTCAGATAAGCGAGGAACTTTCCCCGAAAAAGATTCGACATCACCTTGACGTGGACAAAGAAGTCATTCTTGCATGACTTCCATTTCCGCCCATCACTGGACAATCCTCCGCCAGTGACGATGTTGTGAATGTGGGGATGGTTCAAGACGTTCTGACCCCAGGTGTGCAAGATGCTGGTGAACCCGATCTCCGCCCCCAGGTGTTTCGGGTTTTTCGAGAGTTCCGTCAGAGTCTCCGAAACGGCTTTGAACAGGATCCCATAGAGGACTTCCTGATTCCGGAGGACAAGAGGATTCAGCTTATCAGGAATGGTGAAAACAACGTGAAAGTACGGTATGGGAAGCAGGTCTTTTTCCCGGTCCTCGATCCACTTTTCCTTCTTCAGGAACTGGCATTTGGGACAGTGCCGGTTTCTGCAGGAGTTGTACGAGATCACCTTTGTCCCACAGTGCTCACACTCATCCACGTGGCCACCCAAATCAGCTGTGCGGCAAGTTTCTATTGCGCGCATAGCGCGAAGACGATTCGCGGGCATGGGATGGGCGCTGCGGTAATCAGGGCCGTACCGGCGTAGGATATCCGCAACCTCAAGCTGTCTGACTTCTCGTGCACACATGGCGAAGCGACAAGCGGTCCGGCTACGAAGTCTTTTCGGAGTTAGAGGAATTGTCGATATCGAGAGGACTCACAATCTTTGATAGGTTTTTCTTGCTCACGTGGAGGTAGATCGTGGTCGTCCTGATTGATGCGTGGCCCAACAGCAGTTGAATGTTATAAAGGTCCACCCCGGCCTCGAGCAAATGTGTTGCAAAGCTGTGTCTCAGGCTATGGCAGCTTGCGGACTTGATGATGCCGGACTTGCGTTTCGCGCGTTTGAACGCTTGCTGGATGGTGGTAATGCTTATGGGCTGTCCAGGAATTCCTCCTGGGAAGAGCCAGTGTTTGGGGAGATACTTCTTAAAGTACTCTCGGAGTGTCTCTAGGGTGCGCTTCGACAACAAGGTATACCGATCCTTTTTCCCTTTGCCTTGTTCTACACGGAGAAGCATACGCTTACTGTCGATGTCGGATATTTTGAGATGGGCGGTCTCGCTTACCCGGAGGCCTGCGGAGTAGGTTACCATCAGCATCGCGCGCTGCTTCAGGCCGCCAGCGGACATCAGTATGGTTTCGACTTCGTTCCGTTCGAGAACGGTGGGAAGCTTTTTGGCCGACTTTGGATAGGGTATTTTGTCCATCACCCATCTTTTTTTGAGCGTGGTTTCATAAAGAAACCGCAGCGCGGCGTAGGTGATTTTCAAAGAGGATGGGGATAGTTTCCTGTTCTGGACGACGGACAGCAGGAACGACTTGATGTCGTTCTGCCCAAGACGGTCGGGCGGCTTGTTGAAATGCAGCTCTAAATAGCGAGCTGCCCGGTGATACGCTTCTTGCGTATGCGGACTAAAGTTACGAAGCACCATGTCGCCTTGCATCTGTTCTTTGAACGTTTCCATTGCACAATCTCCTTCCGCTGACTTGAAATTCCAACGGCGTGACGCCGATGGTGATGCGAGGGAAAATTGTAAATCAGCAGGGATTGTGAAGCAATATGTGAGAGCGTGATATTATTTGGAGATAATTGCGAAGGGATTGCAGATAAAATCAGTGGTGAGTGAAGAGTACCGCCGCGTAGCGGCTTAGTTCAATGTATGTAATGCGGTGCACCGCATTACATGCACTTCCCTTGAGCGATGAGATCTGCAACATTTGCCGAATCCTTGTCATCGTTTTTGTCCCATCGGCCATTCAGGAGCTGCCGGTTGTTCTTGACTGCCACACCACCAACAAGAACGACCATCCGCCCGCACTTGATCAAATGCTCCGCCAGGGGCTTGTGGTAGTTCGCAGTCGGTTCGATGCCGAAAACAAGCTTCGATAGGGAGTATTGAACCTTAATACGTTCCACTGTACCATCCAACTTTTCAAACCCTTCAACCGTGTTATCAAAGACCAAGTTCTTCAAAAGCGTCTTACCTTGTGCCGTGCCGAAGAATGCACGGTGCTTCTCTTTCGCAGCGTCAATCCCGACAATCAAATGCTGCTCTGAACCGCGAATCTCCTTTTTCAGTTGCTGAAACTGCTTGAGCCTGATATCATCTACATAGTTCATAGAAACCTCCTGTCAAAAGAATTTAGTTCCCCAATAAACTTATTCTTAGCAGGAGGTTTCTATTTTGGGTAGTCTTGAAGAAAATTTATTCCATGTTTAACTGGAGAAGTCTGACCTCATGCTCTACCCATATATAACCCCATAGGAATCGTTGACAAGTTTCCTGGCCAGGCATAAAGTTGTCAGGATTCAGGGGGTAATCCGGCATACATCTTGCTAAACTAGTAAACACCGAAAAAGCGTTCTTTACTAGCCGGATGCGGCTAGATAATACTTAGGCTTCTTTCTGAAATGCCTTATTCAGAAAGAAGCTGGTTGAACTATGCCGTACGCGCCACGACGCTATGGGATTTCAAATGTTTTTTCTCTTTAAAGCGAGGGTATTGAGTACTGCATCGGCTGGGGCATAAGGCCTGTGACGGGTGATTTTCGAGTGAGAAGAAGCGATTCAAGGCAATTTCGCAATCCCAACTCGCAGGAAAAATGTC
Organism: Nitrospirota bacterium; assembly: GCA_963845065.1. GTDB lineage: Bacteria > Nitrospirota > UBA9217 > UBA9217 > UBA9217 > JAJYKN01. The sequence continues at coordinate 12,976 of CAWJQQ010000007.1, read as the reverse complement.
CTTTGGACAATAGAATATTGTTGCGAAGAACATGACCGTTTTCGGATTGGGATAGGGAGGCTGTTTTTTCGGTTTGAGTGATGTTCATATGCGTGGCGGTCCTTTGCAACGAGCAGGCTGTATAATCTCCATGGTACGCATTTTTCGTTCACCGCAGGCAGGACATAATGCGATGTCGATGCCGGTAAATCGGAGTAAAGCTTCTTGCCACGTTTCTGTCTTCTGTTCCGATTCGTTCTGATTGGTGCAGGCCAGAAGCTCTCTGCACCGGTCGAGTTTCTTCCTGCGGCATCTGTTTCCCAACAAGCTGTAATGTCTGATTTTCACAAACTTGTCAGGCAACACATGAAGCAGTAACCGCCGAATGAACTCATCGGCTTTAAGGGGCATGATCTTGACTTTGTTGTTATCGGAGTAGTCCCGCCACCGGAAAGAGACTTCGTCGTTTTCGAGCTTCACGAGCCGGTGATTGCTGATCGCGATTCGGTGGGTGTATCTGCCGAGATACTCAAGAACGTCCTTGGTTTCGTTAAAGGGTGGCTTGCAGTAGACGACCCACTTCTTTTTATACAGGTCGGTGATTAAGGCATTGAAAGCCCCCGGCGACGCAAGATGGCTTATGTCGCCGGGGTAAACGAGTTTGTTTTCGACACGAAGATTTTTCAGATAAGCGAGGAACTTTCCCCGAAAAAGATTCGACATCACCTTGACGTGGACAAAGAAGTCATTCTTGCATGACTTCCATTTCCGCCCATCACTGGACAATCCTCCGCCAGTGACGATGTTGTGAATGTGGGGATGGTTCAAGACGTTCTGACCCCAGGTGTGCAAGATGCTGGTGAACCCGATCTCCGCCCCCAGGTGTTTCGGGTTTTTCGAGAGTTCCGTCAGAGTCTCCGAAACGGCTTTGAACAGGATCCCATAGAGGACTTCCTGATTCCGGAGGACAAGAGGATTCAGCTTATCAGGAATGGTGAAAACAACGTGAAAGTACGGTATGGGAAGCAGGTCTTTTTCCCGGTCCTCGATCCACTTTTCCTTCTTCAGGAACTGGCATTTGGGACAGTGCCGGTTTCTGCAGGAGTTGTACGAGATCACCTTTGTCCCACAGTGCTCACACTCATCCACGTGGCCACCCAAATCAGCTGTGCGGCAAGTTTCTATTGCGCGCATAGCGCGAAGACGATTCGCGGGCATGGGATGGGCGCTGCGGTAATCAGGGCCGTACCGGCGTAGGATATCCGCAACCTCAAGCTGTCTGACTTCTCGTGCACACATGGCGAAGCGACAAGCGGTCCGGCTACGAAGTCTTTTCGGAGTTAGAGGAATTGTCGATATCGAGAGGACTCACAATCTTTGATAGGTTTTTCTTGCTCACGTGGAGGTAGATCGTGGTCGTCCTGATTGATGCGTGGCCCAACAGCAGTTGAATGTTATAAAGGTCCACCCCGGCCTCGAGCAAATGTGTTGCAAAGCTGTGTCTCAGGCTATGGCAGCTTGCGGACTTGATGATGCCGGACTTGCGTTTCGCGCGTTTGAACGCTTGCTGGATGGTGGTAATGCTTATGGGCTGTCCAGGAATTCCTCCTGGGAAGAGCCAGTGTTTGGGGAGATACTTCTTAAAGTACTCTCGGAGTGTCTCTAGGGTGCGCTTCGACAACAAGGTATACCGATCCTTTTTCCCTTTGCCTTGTTCTACACGGAGAAGCATACGCTTACTGTCGATGTCGGATATTTTGAGATGGGCGGTCTCGCTTACCCGGAGGCCTGCGGAGTAGGTTACCATCAGCATCGCGCGCTGCTTCAGGCCGCCAGCGGACATCAGTATGGTTTCGACTTCGTTCCGTTCGAGAACGGTGGGAAGCTTTTTGGCCGACTTTGGATAGGGTATTTTGTCCATCACCCATCTTTTTTTGAGCGTGGTTTCATAAAGAAACCGCAGCGCGGCGTAGGTGATTTTCAAAGAGGATGGGGATAGTTTCCTGTTCTGGACGACGGACAGCAGGAACGACTTGATGTCGTTCTGCCCAAGACGGTCGGGCGGCTTGTTGAAATGCAGCTCTAAATAGCGAGCTGCCCGGTGATACGCTTCTTGCGTATGCGGACTAAAGTTACGAAGCACCATGTCGCCTTGCATCTGTTCTTTGAACGTTTCCATTGCACAATCTCCTTCCGCTGACTTGAAATTCCAACGGCGTGACGCCGATGGTGATGCGAGGGAAAATTGTAAATCAGCAGGGATTGTGAAGCAATATGTGAGAGCGTGATATTATTTGGAGATAATTGCGAAGGGATTGCAGATAAAATCAGTGGTGAGTGAAGAGTACCGCCGCGTAGCGGCTTAGTTCAATATCTGGTTAGGCGAAAGACTGGCTAATGCAAGACTGACCGATTCACTAAGGAGGATCATTATGGCTGTTGAACGTTTCAATATCCAAATTGCCAAAGACGTACTTGACGATCTGAAATATCGACTTGATCATATCCGCTGGCCTGACCAATTGGAAGATGTAGCTTGGGAACGGGGTACTGAAAAAGGCTATTTGCAGTCGCTCGTATCGTATTGGCGGGAACATTACGATTGGCGAGCGCAAGAAGCCGAATTGAACCGCTTTTCTCAGTTTTGCTGCACTGTAAAAGGTGTAAATGTGCACTTCATGCACGAGCGCGGCAGAGGGCCCAATCCTTTACCTATTATCCTTACCCACGGATGGCCGGACAGTTTTATACGCTACAAGAAGATTATCCCGCTTCTTGCAGATCCTGCGCGGCACGGCGGTGATCCAAATGACGCTTTCGATGTGATCGTCCCTTCCATGCCGGGCTTTGGCTTTTCCGGCAAACCTGCGGTTGGTGGCGTTAACAATTTTACAGTTTCAGAGCTCTGGGCTAAACTGATGACTGAAGAACTCGGCTACAAAAAATTTGCGGCAGGCGGTGGAGATATGGGCTCGGGCGTCACCAGATATCTGGCTGCAACACGCCCCGAACTTCTGGTGGGTATCCACGTCACCGATATAGGGATAATCAGGCAGCTCATGACCGCTCAAGATGAAGCAGCGCTTTCCAAAGAAGAACTGCAATACAAAGCAAACGCTCAAAAATGGATTGCACAGGAAGGTGGTTACATATCTCTCCAGTCGACCAAGCCGCAGACGCTCGCCTATGGGCTTTCCGATTCACCGGCAGGATTGGCAGCTTGGATTATTGAAAAATTCCGTGCATGGAGCGATTACAATTGTGAGCTTGACCAGAAATTCGGCAATGATGAACTGCTCACCAACATAATGATCTATTGGGTCACAAATACCATAGGCTCCACTGCACACAGGTATTTTGAAAACACCCATTCGTTGCCGCCATTGGGGAAAATTGATGTTCCCACGGGTGTGGCACTTTTCCCTTCGGATGTATTGTTACCACCAAAAGAATGGGCGGAGAAAAATCTCAACATAACGCGTTGGACTCAAATGCCTCGGGGGGGTCATTTTGCAGCAATGGAAGAACCAGAACTTTTAGCCGAAGACATTCGAGCATTCTTTAGACAATTTAGAACCAAAAAGAAATAGCGGATTTCATATGGAATGCATTAAAATTAAGAAAAAATCTAACAACTGGTTCAAGCTGATTCGCCAGACAAGCTGGCGAACAGCTTAACCAAATGTTCACATACACTTTTCACGTAGTATTTTACATAGATTTTTTGTTAACAGTACTGCAACCTAGTAGGTGAACCAGATATTTATATAATATTAGCCGAGGTACAGAATTCATTTTGTATCATTTTATCATCGCTGTCCGGTTAAAACAACGCCCCCTGTATGAGTTCATCCTGAACTGCTAAGAGCCGTTCAGGTTTCAGTGTAAGTATATCGATAAGGTTCTTTCGTTCAAAAAGGGTTTCCCTGATTAGGCGACTCAAGGTCAGCAGGGAATGAGCATATTTCGTCTGGTACTTGATATACGTAAGCAGCAAGTAATAGCTCATAGCCACCCAGATTTGCGTCATAACGGCGTTTTTGCTGGTCCCGAGGAACGATTTGATCTTCAGGTTCTGCTTGATCCACTTGAAGAACAGTTCGATCTGCCACCGGGATTTATAGATTGCCGCTATCGTTGAGGCCGCGAGCTTCATATTGTTGGTGAGGAACGTCAGGTGCTTCTTGGTTTCCTCATCATAGAACTCGATCATTCGAAGTTCTTTGGGATAATAGTTCTTTGTCCGGGTTCCGGCTAAAAGGATCATCTGGTCTTTCTGGACCCCTTTTCCGGTAACCGGATGCTGTCCGGTTACGACACAATTGATGTTAGACTTGGCGCGGGTAACGAACCAGACGCGCTTTTCATCCAGTGAATTCAGCCATTTGTAGTCGATATACGCCCGATCTATGGAAACGATGCTGTCCGGGGAGAGTGGAAAACCAGTTTCTTTAGCCACCGTGACATCATGTTTTTTACCATCGGTGATTGTTACAAACGACGGCAGTGCCCCGGAGTGGTCATAGAGACAATGCATTTTAATCGCCCCCTTGGTCTTTCGGAACTTAGCCCAAGGAAAGACCGAGAGGCAAAGATCGATAACTGAAGCATCGATCGAATACAACTCATTTTTAAACTTGAACCGATGTTTCGGCGTCAAGTCCTTGCAGCGAGAGAGAAGATGATAAAACAGATCCTCAAATATCTGAAAACTCCGTTTGTTGTTGGCATCCGAGAAGGTGCTCCGATGAACGCCGGTAAGCCCCAGGTGATACCAGCGGGACTCGTTGGCTTCCAGTCCTGTTATGATGTCCCTGATGCTGTCTTTTTGCTTGACCTGGGAGAACAGGATCGTGATATACTGTTGCCAGGTCGTGTACGACTTTACGTATCGATCTCCCTGGTATTGATTTACGGCTTTTTCGAATTGATATCTCGGTACAAGTTTCAGCAGTTCTCCGAAGATCGTTTCCAACTTGCGCATGGCTTGTTCCTCCTTGCTGGAATAGGGTTCTCACAAATTCTATTATCCAACAATCGAGGTATTCAGGCCATGCCTTTTTATTTTTAACCGGACGTCAATGTCATTTTATGATAAGGTTTTCTACCAACAGCATCATCCTGAATCATTGGTGTTGCCATTCTTAGCAACAGCCAACGTCTCATTCCGAAATATTCAACTCACTTCAATTTGATAATTCCAAATTTACGGAATATCTGATTTGGCGAATTGTACTAGTCGTACTTCTGCGGTTATTTCGATCATCTACTATGTTTCCCCCATCCTCGACGGGAGGGGGAAACATAGTAATCGTAACATATATTCAGCGCTAAGAAAGCATTGGTTCACCGCTCTCTACGTGGCGACTAACCGATCCGTTTTCATAAGCTGCCACTGCTTCTCGTATTCCATGACAAATGCAGTATCATTTACGAATTTTTCATCGTATCCGAAGCGCTCCAGCAGGTAGAATCCCATTTCCAGCCCCGACGTAATACCACCGCCGGTTATGATCCTTCCCGTATCAACGATCCTATGTCGGTCGATCTTGCACTTCGGCGCGATCTGGGCAAGGCGATCGATGGGTACGATTTTTTCACTAAAGTCCCCGTTCTTTCTATTAGTGGCTGTTTTCCCGTCCAGCAGGCCGGCAACTCCATACACCCAGGAGCCAGTGCAGACGCTGACAAGAAGCGTCTTTTCCGGCAAACTTTTTACAAAATCCAGAAGACGGCCGTTGTGCATCTCCGCCCGCGTGCCAATGCCTCCAGGGATAAGGAAGGCGTCCATATCCGGCGCCTGATCTAGACCGTACCGGGGATTGACGAACAAATTGGCTGTCGCCATGACCGGAGCAATCGAGTCGGCGACAAGAAATGCGTCCAGCTCTGGGTCCATTCTGCGGGCCACGGCGAAGACGCCCATAGGTCCAGCCCAATCAACGATCTCAGCGCCTGTGAAAATGTAAATCCCTAATCTCTTTGCCATAGTGTTCTCCTTGTTGGTTAAAATTGATTTGATCGCTACGAGTTATTTCACGGTCTTACGCCAATTACTGTCAATCCCACCTCCTTTCCTGGTGCAGGCAAAACAGACAAGTCTGTACTATAATCGGTTAAAAAAATTACTTTCCCGTCTTTAGCATTATTTCAAAGCTCTTACACGCCTTTTCCACGAGCTTTGAATCACTGTAATTCTGGCACGAGCTGATTGTCCCTTCAAACAGCACATAGAGAAAATCCGCCAACAGCGGCACATTGATTCCGGAATGCTTTTTATCAGATTTTTTTAAGTCCGAAAGCAATCCATGAAGGAGTTTTCTCAATTCATCCTTATGGTGAATGACCTCTTTCCGGATCCGGTGGTTCACATCAGGCACTTCAGTGGCAATGTTCAGAAAGGCGCACCCACGGAAATGACATTCCCGCAGCCACGTGTCCAGGAACTCGAAAAGGCCGATTAGTTTCTTGTACGGGGTTAGTCTCGTATTCAAGTGATTGAGCAGCCAACCCATCCAGATCTTGTGGCGTTCCTGGAGATAAGCGACGCAGAGATCGTCTTTGGAGGGGAAATAATAGTAAAAGGTGTTTTTAGAAACATTGGATTCGGCAATGACCTGATTGATGCCGGTTGCAAGGTATCCTTGCCGATAAAATAGATCGAGGGCGGTAGTGATGATCCGCTGCCGTGCTTCGCTCTGGTTATCGTCTTTTGACATGACAACAACTGTACACTATACAGACTTGTCTGTCAATATACTTTATACTTTTAAACTGCAACGCGAATGAAGAGCTTGCTTTAGCCATGCGTTCTCACGGTGCTCGTGCCACAATGCATGCTATTACCGCAATTGGACTAAACCGCTACGCGGTGGCTAAAAACTCAAGACACAACGGCTGAAACTTCCTTCGCCATACGTATTCTCGTCGTCAATCCCCACACTTGATCAATATACCTCATCCCTATAAAATCTCTTTCCGTATCACCATCGGCGTCATGCCGCTGGATAATCCGACACACGGAAGGAGATTCAATCATGGGAAAGTTGCGCGATCAAATGTTGGCAGACATGGAGCTCCGGGGACTCAGTAGAACGACACAAAAGGCATATCTTCGAGAAGTCCGTAATTTTGCGAAGCTCTATAGGAAACCGCCGGAACAACTCGGGACCAAGGAAGTTAAGGAATACTTGCACCACGCCGTGAAAGTGAGGAAGATTGCTCTTTCAACCCTCCGGATCTATTACAGCGCGTTACGCTTCCTCTATATGGTTACCCTGAAACGAAGCTGGGTGGTCGACAAGATTCCCTATCCCAAGCAGAAGCAAAGGCTTCCTGTCGTTCTCGACCTTGAAGAGGTACTCAAACTCTTCGAGGTCACCGAGAACCTGAAGCACAAAGCTGTCTTGATATTGACCTACTCCGCCGGGCTCAGGATAAGCGAGACCGCGAATCTCACCCCATCCGACATCGACAGTAAGCGCATGCTGATACATGTCCGGCAAGGCAAGGGCGGCCGCGATCGTTACACCATTTTGTCGAATGTCGCACTCGATGCGCTCAGGCAGTACTGGAAAAAGTATCACCCCTCTCAGTGGCTATTTCCAGGGCAAGAGCCGGACAAGCATATTTCCCTCACCTCGATCAATATGATTTTCCAACACGCTAAAGCCAAGGCCGGCATCGCCAAACCAGCGACCTGCCACACGCTAAGGCATAGCTTCGCAACACATCTCCTCGAGGCAGGCTCGAATCTCCACCATATCCAGTTGCTCCTGGGCCACGCGTCTCCCAAGACAACCACGATCTATCTTCATGTGAGCAAACAAAACCTCTCGCAGGTCATCAGTCCGCTTGACAGCCACGATTCCAACAACTCCAAGACCGCGTAATACCTGATGTCGCCCCAGAGAGGTTCAATCGATGTTGCGGACATCTTCCGCCGGTACGGTCCTGATTACCGGAGCGCCAACCCTATGCCTTTGAATCGTCTGCGCGCCATGCGGGCGATTGAAACGTGCCGCACCGCCGACCAAGGCGGCCACGTGGACGAGTGCGAGCACTGCGGCGCAAAGGTGATCTCGTATAATTCCTGCAGAAACCGGCACTGTCCCAAATGCCAGTTCCTTAAAAAAGAGCAGTGGCTCGAGGCCCGGGGAAAAGACCTTCTACCCATTCCGTACTTCCACGTCGTCTTCACCATCCCTGATTCTCTCAATCCTCTTGTTCTTCGTAATCAGGAAGTCCTCTACGGAATTTTGTTCAAGTCCGTTTCGGAGACTTTGACCCAGCTCTCGAAGAACCCGAAGCGCCTGGGAGCGGAGATCGGGTTCTTCAGCATCTTGCACACCTGGGGCCAGAACCTCATGGACCATCCCCATGTCCACAATGTCGTCACCGGAGGGGGATTGTCCCAAAACGGACAAAAGTGGAAGTCGTCCAAAAAAGACTTCTTTCTTCCGGTCAAAGTAATGTCAAAGCTGTTTCGGGGCAAGTTCCTTGACTACCTGAAAAAGAGCCATGCTCAAAATGAACTCGTTTACCCCGGCGTCGTAAGCTACCTTACGGCGCCGGGCGCTTTCAATGCCTTGATCGCCGAGTTGTACAAGAAGAAGTGGATCGTCTACTGCAAGCCGCCGTTCGACGGGGCAAAAGGCGTTCTTGAGTATCTCGGCAGATACACTCACCGGATCGCAATCAGCAACCACCGAATCGTGAAGATGGAAGACGACAAGGTCTCCTTCCGGTGGCGCGACTACTCCGACAATAACAAAAGCAAAATCATGCCCCTTAAGGCCGATGAGTTTATCCGGCGGTTCCTGCTTCACGTATTGCCTGACCGGTTCGTAAAAATCAGGCATTACGGCTTTTTGGGCAACCGATGCCGCAGGAAGAAACTTGACCGGTGCAGGGAGCTTCTAGCCTGCGCCGATCAGAACAAGGCGGAACAAAAGACCGAAACGTGGCAAGAAGCCTTGCTCCGGTTTACCGGAATCGACGTCAATAAATGCCCTGCATGTGGCGAAGGCAGAATGCGCTCCGTGGAGATTATACTGCCCGCTCGCTGCAAAGGACCGCCACGCACATGAGCGAGAACATCACTCGAATCAAAAAACTGCCCTCTGCATCTCTTCACGAAAACGACCTTGTTCTTCGCAACGATCTTCTATTGTCAAAAAGGCCAGTTTCCCGTATAGTCCTCACTGAATGGGGCATGCGGCACCGTCCAGAATCAATAAGGATTGTGACGACATCTTCACGTCGTACTCAATCCATAATTCAAGAAGCCCGGAGCGGCAGGATGATGACCGATGGTCTCTATATATAGGGTAATGCTTCGAGGGGTCGTTTTTGGTTAAAGCCTGAATGGGCAGTTTATGGAGAGTGAGAGCTCGTGTCGGTCTGATTATAAAAAAACAAACGTGATTCCCATTATACTCACACGCAGAAATCATCGCCTGATCCGCTCGCGCGGCCGAACGGGAGCGTTGACCCGCAGATGATGCCTGCGGGATCTTACACGAGAAACACGTGGTGAATCAAAATCGTCGGATGCTATCCGGCGCGTGCCAGGTGCTGCGGCGGCGGAGAAATCGAAATCACTTTGAGAAAGCCACCGCAGCACCCGCATGTTGGATGAGGCATTGGGGGCGTCTGTTCGACTTCAGACATCGTCACCTCAAATCCATAAGCCAGCTCAATCAGCGTCCTGATGTTCTCAAGCGGGACTTTGCAGGTCGGGCTTAAGAAGCCGTAATATCGCACCTTCATGAACCCCGTCGGTAGAACGTGCTGGAGGAAGCGACGCATAAATTCCATCACCTCAAGTTCCAGCGTTCTCCAGCGATTGCTATTGGTCTTTTTGTAATGAATGAAGATCTGACGATTCTCGACTTTCACGATCCGGCTGTTGGACAAGGCTACCCGAAAGACATAGGGGGCAAGATACTTGAGACTCCCTTCGCTGTCGCCCACGGCTTGCGAGTTCACGTTCCAGTCGATGCGCCAGACCTCTTCGGGGATTTGATCAAAAAGGCCTGCTTTTTTCATCTCATCCTTGAACTTCGCCCGGAAAATGGGAGATAGCGCTTGGACCGGCACATAGAAACCGGTTCCTGACGGTTTCCATGTTTTATCCTCGGACGAAAACGCCCCACCTACGACGATATAGTGGACATGGGGGTGAAACTCCAGTGTTCTGCCCCATGTGTGCAGGACCCCGAAGAAGCCCGGCAGATCGCCGCCCATGAACTTGGGGTCGAGAACCAGCTTTTTCATAGCCGCTGAAGAAGCAGAAAACAAGGCAGCATAAGCTGCTCGTTGATTGCCTCTGATGAACCGACGAATCTGCTCGGGCACCGTGAACGTGATCATGAAGTGATGTCCTGGCATCCGCCGATCAATCTGTTTTTCGAGCCACTGTCGGCTCTTATGATACTGGCAGGTCGGGCAGTGACGGTTGCCGCAAGAACGATGGATGGCATGGTCTTTCCCGCAGTCTTCGCAACGGAACCAGGTCGTCCCACAAGCTGGAGTGCGGCAGTTGATAATTGCGTCTATTGCCTTGCGATGTTCCAGAGGAATCGCTTCGCCAAACCGTGACACGTACTCCGGGGCATAGGTGCGGAAAATCTCATTGATCGTGTCCATGGTCAAAACCCCGTCATGAGCTGGTCGATGATTTTGTAAGCGTCTTCCTGACCCTTGGTGGTCAAATGTAGGTAAATCATCGTGGTCTCAAGGCTGGAGTGGCCCATATACTGCTGGATGACGCTCAGATTCACGCCGGCTTCGAGCAGGTGAGTAGCATAGGCGTGGCGAAGCGTGTGGATGGAGACGTTGCGTTTCTGAATACCCGCTGCGCGTACCGCGTTCTGAAGCGCCGCCTGCACCGTACTGTATGAAACCGGTTTCCGAATGTCCGAGCCATCTTTGTATATGCCCCGTGAGGGAAAAATCAATCGGGGGTTTTTGTGAGTGGCCCAATGCTTCCGCAAAAGAGCATACGTCGTACGGGGAAGCGGAACATAACGGTCTTTAGTGCCTTTCCCCCGGTGGATATGGATCATCATACGGTGTTTATCGATGTCCGGGACTTCGAGGTGTAGCGCTTCCTGGAGCCGAAGGCCGCAGGAATAGACTGTGGAGAGGAAGGCGTGGTTGCGAGGAGACGTGACGCGGGAAAGGGTGGCGCGTACCTCTTCGATACTAAGCACAGTCGGAAGCCGGTGTTCAGTTTGCGCCCGAATGATGCTCAGGATATGCCAGTCACGGCGCAGGACGTTCTCAAAGAAAAAGCGGATGCCGGCATAGCAGACAGCCATGGTTTTGGGCGCCCACTTGCGAACGTTCCTGCAATGGAGGAAGTATTCCTGAAGCTCTTCTTCGGTGATGAGATCGGGGGTTTTGTTGCCGAAATGCTCAATGAGTAATCGGACTGCGCGTGTGTAACTTTCTTGCGTTGTGTCGCCCTTACCGCTCAGTTGCAGGGCTTCTTTGGACTTCTCGTACCAGTTTTCCATGACCATACTCTCCTTGTGCTACAAGATTGAACTGCATTGGAGATGTATGGTAACACGGAGATTATTCAGGAAATATCAGACAAGGTGGGATGGACGCAGGATGGATGCTTTGCTCTTCTGCCGCGGAGCGGCTTACTTGAATCACCGCTCTTTACTCGAACATATCCCGTAACAGACCGTACGCCCCAACCGATGCTGTAGTCGTTACCCTCATTTAAAAAGAAGAATCGTTTGAAACCCCATAGCTAGGCGCGTAGCGGCATAGTCCAACTCGCTTCTTTCTGCAAAAAGGCAAGCAGAAAGAAGCCTAAACATTACATGCTTGTAGGTGGAGATGCGATAGAAATTATTTTAGAGGACGTGTCGGATCGCAGTTGAAACATGTAGTGCAGACTCCAATCAGTAGCTAATGAAGTTTCTACTCATGTCAACATTTAAATTTTCAAACGGTATTAATGATATCATTCACAAAATTCTATATGTATTGTGCGATCGATGATAAAAATTCAAAAAACACTCTTTATCCTGGAGTCTACAATCGCGACCGTTTGACCAGATGTGTAACTTTGAAGTAGTATGATAATACTGGTTGTATAGGGGGTACTAGGTGACATCGTCCGGGTCAAGCAAGGCTTTGTTCCTCATTGGCGCAATTATAGTAGTTTCCACAATTGATTATTCTGCATGGGGGCAGCCTTCCGCTATAAAAATAGAGGCGACCTCAAAACAAGTTGCTGCAGTTGAATTATTCGCCGAAGAGCCGCCCGTGGCGGGAGAAATTACGGTCATTTGTAAAATTCAAAATATAAGTCAAGCCGACTTATTTTTATCGGTGATGTCCTGCAGTTATTGGGATGATTGGAAGACTGACAATATAGCTATTTTCCCCAGAACACACGGATGTAAAAAGAATGGCACGACACCGATTAAATTAAAACCCGGAGAAATCCGTGAAGTACAAATTCCGCTTGTTATGACTGCGGACATTCCAAGAGGTGACATTCATTTCAGGTTGCGGTACGACGCCCATCAGGCTATTTTCGATCCCAAAACGATCGGGAGAAGGACCCTTTTAGAAGGAGGGCCTTTTTGGAGCAATGAGGTTGTGTTCCATACTAAGCTTGCATCCGATGAAAAATGGAAATATTGGCATGCGAAGGCGAAGTGGTTGGAAGATTTTCGTAAACAAGACCAGATGATACCCGAGAAAGACGGCGTTTATAAAAGATACTCTTTCGAGGGTGAACTCCTTGACGAGCGCACCTTCAAGGACGGAAAGCTCAACGGTCCATACAAACAATATTACCCGAACGGCCAGGTGCAGGGGGAGTTCAATTATAAAGATGGAAAAAGAGTCGGCAAGTATAGGGAATACGATGAGAAGGGGCGATTGACTGGAGATGAATTCTACAGTAACGGGGAATTGGTTGGCTATATTCATTACAATGGAGACGGCTCCATTCATGGAAATATAA
>CAWJQQ010000006.1:0-427849 GCA_963845065.1 Nitrospirota bacterium | reverse complement strand
GAAGAATGCGCCGAAAAAAGGCCCTATATAGGGCCTTTTTTATTGTGGTGCGCCCGGCAGGGCGCACCCACTTGGAGGTGTAAGTTATATATGGGTAGAGCATGAGGTTAGACTTCCCCAATTAAGCATAAGGGATAGTGCACTTTCAATCTACCCAAAATAGAAACCTCCTGCTAAGAATTAGATTATATGGAATCAAAATTCTAGAGTCAGGAGGCTTCTATGAACTATCTTGATGATATCAGACTTGAGCAGTTTTAGCAATTGAAGTAAGAGATCCGGGGTTCAGAGAAGTATCTGATTGTCGGCATTGATGCAGCGAAAGAGAGACACAATGCATTCTTCGGCACAGCGCGGGGCAAGACGCTGGTTAAGAGTCTCGTCTTTGACAACACACATGAAGGGTTTCAAAAGCTGCTCGCTTCTATTGAATGCATAAAAGTTCAATACAGACTGGCGGCGGTCGTTTTCGGCATCGAACCGACAGGGAACTACCACAAGCCTCTGGCGGAGCATCTGACCAAGTGTGGACACATGGTCGTTCTTGTAGGAGTCGTCGCGGTCAGGAACAACCGGCAGCTTCTGGACGGCCGCTGGGACAAGAATGACGGCAAGGATGCGGCAAACGTCGCCGATCTCATCGCCCAGAGGAAGTGCCTGTAATGCGGTGCACCGCATTACATGCATTGAACTAAGCCGCTACGCGGCGGTACTCTTCACTCACCACTGATTTTATCTGCAATCCCTTCGCAATTATCTCCAAATAATATCACGCTCTCACATATTGCTTCACAATCCCTGCTGATTTACAATTTTCCCTCGCATCACCATCGGCGTCACGCCGTTGGAATTTCAAGTCAGCGGAAGGAGATTGTGCAATGGAAACGTTCAAAGAACAGATGCAAGGCGACATGGTGCTTCGTAACTTTAGTCCGCATACGCAAGAAGCGTATCACCGGGCAGCTCGCTATTTAGAGCGGCATTTCAACAAGCCGCCCGACCGTCTTGGGCAGAACGACATCAAGTCGTTCCTGCTGTCCGTCGTCCAGAACAGGAAACTATCCCCATCCTCTTTGAAAATCACCTACGCCGCGCTGCGGTTTCTTTATGAAACCACGCTCAAAAAAAGATGGGTGATGGACAAAATACCCTATCCAAAGTCGGCCAAAAAGCTTCCCACCGTTCTCGAACGGAACGAAGTCGAAACCATACTGATGTCCGCTGGCGGCCTGAAGCAGCGCGCGATGCTGATGGTAACCTACTCCGTAGGCCTCCGGGTAAGCGAGACCGCCCATCTCAAAATATCCGACATCGACAGTAAGCGTATGCTTCTCCGTGTAGAACAAGGCAAAGGGAAAAAGGATCGGTATACCTTGTTGTCGAAGCGCACCCTAGAGACACTCCGAGAGTACTTTAAGAAGTATCTCCCCAAACACTGGCTCTTCCCAGGAGGAATTCCTGGACAGCCCATAAGCATTACCACCATCCAGCAAGCGTTCAAACGCGCGAAACGCAAGTCCGGCATCATCAAGTCCGCAAGCTGCCATAGCCTGAGACACAGCTTTGCAACACATTTGCTCGAGGCCGGGGTGGACCTTTATAACATTCAACTGCTGTTGGGCCACGCATCAATCAGGACGACCACGATCTACCTCCACGTGAGCAAGAAAAACCTATCAAAGATCGTGAGTCCTCTCGATATCGACAATTCCTCTAACTCCGAAAAGACTTCGTAGCCGGACCGCTTGTCGCTTCGCCATGTGTGCACGAGAAGTCAGACAGCTTGAGGTTGCGGATATCCTACGCCGGTACGGCCCTGATTACCGCAGCGCCCATCCCATGCCCGCGAATCGTCTTCGCGCTATGCGCGCAATAGAAACTTGCCGCACAGCTGATTTGGGTGGCCACGTGGATGAGTGTGAGCACTGTGGGACAAAGGTGATCTCGTACAACTCCTGCAGAAACCGGCACTGTCCCAAATGCCAGTTCCTGAAGAAGGAAAAGTGGATCGAGGACCGGGAAAAAGACCTGCTTCCCATACCGTACTTTCACGTTGTTTTCACCATTCCTGATAAGCTGAATCCTCTTGTCCTCCGGAATCAGGAAGTCCTCTATGGGATCCTGTTCAAAGCCGTTTCGGAGACTCTTACGGAACTCTCGAAAAACCCGAAACACCTGGGAGCAGAGATCGGGTTCATCAGCATCCTGCACACCTGGGGACAGAACCTCATGCAACATCCACACATCCACAACATCGTTACTGGCGGAGGACTGTCCCATGACGGACGAAAATGGAAGTCATGCAAAGATGACTTCTTTCTCCCCGTCAAGGTCATGTCTCGTCTGTTCCGGGGGAAGTTACTCGCTTATCTGAAAAAGTTTCGTGTCGAAAACAAACTCGTTTACCCCGGCGACATAAGCCATCTTGCATCGCCGGGGGCTTTCAATGCCTTAATCACCGACCTGTATAAAAAGAAGTGGGTCGTCTACTGCAAGCCACCCTTTAACGAAACCAAGGACGTTCTTGAGTATCTCGGCAGATACACCCACCGAATCGCGATCAGCAATCACCGACTCGTGAAGCTCGAAAACGACGAAGTCTCTTTCCGGTGGCGGGACTACTCCGATAACAACAAAGTCAAGATCATGCCCCTTAAAGCCGATGAGTTCATTCGGCGGTTCCTGCTTCATGTGTTGCCTGACAAGTTTGTGAAAATCAGACATTACAGCTTGTTGGGAAACAGATGCCGCAGGAAGAAACTCGACCGGTGCAGAGAGCTTCTGGCCTGCACCAATCAGAACGAATCGGAACAGAAGACAGAAACGTGGCAAGAAGCTTTACTCCGATTTACCGGCATCGACATCGCATTATGTCCTGCCTGCGGTGAACGAAAAATGCATACCATGGAGATTATACAGCCTGCTCGTTGCAAAGGACCGCCACGCATATGAACATCACTCAAACCGAAAAAACAGCCTCCCTGTCCCAATCCGAAAACGGTCATGTTCTTCGCAACAATATTCTATTGTCCAAAGGTCATTTTTCCTGCGAGTTGGGATTGCGAAATTGCCTTGAATCGCTTCTTCTCACGCGAAAATCACCCGTCACAGGCCTTATGCCCCAGCCGATGCAGTACTCAATACCCTCGCTTTAAAGAGAAAAATCATTTGAAATCCCATAGCGTCGTGGCGCGTACGGCATAGTTCAACCAGCTTCTTTCTGAATAAGGCATTTCAGAAAGAAGCCTAAGTATAATGCAGAGTATATTGTTATGCGGAGCCCGCTTTTCGCAGGCCCCGCAAACAGGTCATTTTGACGTCTTTTTACTCCGCATAAAATTGCTAGGCCGCAGCGAGGCAATCAATTTATCGGTTGCCTTGAACCTTCCAGATCGTAACTTGGGAGCGACAATAGACTCTAAGGTTTCTAGCTTCACCGAAGGATCTGCCCGCGTGTACATTTCAGTTGTTTGCAGGTTCGAGTGCCCGAGCCAGAGAGAGACTTTTCGTATATCGTTTGTGGCCTGCAGAACCGTTAACGCGCAGGTATGACGCAGCACGTGCGGCGAAACTTGCTTCGTTGATAGAGAAGGGCAGCACCTTGCCCCGGTGTGAGTATGCTTACGCAGAATGTATTCGAAGCCGGAGCGGGTCATGGGTTGGCTACGAGCGTTGAGAAACAGTTCCGGCACCAAGGCCATACCCCTGACTGCCAGCCATGCTCTTAGCGTCGATGTCGTATCCTTCCACAAAGGGAGGCATCGCTCTTTTCGGCCCTTGCCGTGAACCATAATGCTGGCGTGCGGTTGAAGTGTCAGGTCGTCAATTCGCAGCCCGATCAACTCGGAGACGCGCAAGCCTCCGGCGAAGCAGAGGTGAATCATGGCGCGATCTCTGATACCATCTCGCTTAGTTGGTTCAGGCGCGTTTAGGATGGCCTGCATCTCTTCAGCCGTGAAGTGCTTGACAAGGCGTGTATCTGCTTTCTTTGATGGAATCGCCAAAATACGCCGGATCTGTTCTAAGGCCGTCGGCACACGATATTCCATAAAATGCATAAACGACTTAATGGCGGCCAGTCGAATGTTTCTGGAGCTCGGCCCATTCCCACGATTTTCTTCCAGATGGTTCAGAAAACTCACAATTAGTGGCGCGTCGAGTTGTTCCAAACACAATTCCGACGGAGAGATCTTGAGGCAGTTACTTGCGTATTCAAAGAGCATTTTGAAAGCATATGCATAGGACTCACAAGTGTTGTCACTAGCGCGGCGTTCGATTGGCAGTCGTTGCTGCAGAAAAGCCGTGATATGTGATGAGATCGGAGTCATAGCCGCCCTCCTGAGGTGAAAGTTTCGCAACGTTCTATGATGCTCCTCATCAGATCCGGCGTCGCTTCCAAATACCAGTAGGTATGGGAAACATTGCTGTGACCGAGATAGGTTGACAGCGCCAACATATGTTTTGTGATACGCTCGCGGCCATCCGGGCAAGTTTCCAGGGCTCTTACAGCGAAGGTGTGGCGTAATGAGTGAGGTGTGGGTCGATGTAGCCTCGGTCCTCGCCGCAGCCCGATCTTGTCGACCGCAGTCTGGAATGCGGTTTCAACATCACGAAGAAGCAGTGGCTTTCTGCGCAACGAAACGAATACGTGATCATCGAAGGGGGCGTAGGGGCGGCGGTGTTTGAGATAACGTTCGAGTCCAGCCTGCGTGGTTTCGTGCAGGGGCACGAGGCGACTTTTGTGAAATTTGGAACACTGGATCACCAAACCATCTGGGGTGATGTCCTCAAAGCGCAGCCGGAGTGCTTCGGACACACGCAGTCCCGTGCATGCCAGCAAAGCGAATAGCGTGCTGTAGGTATGTTGACGCAAACAACAGGAACCGGACTGAGATGCCGCTTGCACGAGACGGTTGATGTTGTCCTGAGAAAAAATGTAAGGGGTGGGCCGCGACTGTCTCTCGCTACCAAAGACAGCCGGCGGCAGCTCATGGGATTGATCCTCGGCACGGACATGCCGAGCGAATCGAATTACATGACCGAGCCGAGCAGCGCGCTGGTGGACCGATCTCGCCAATCCGGCCCACTCTATTGCGATTTCAGAGCAGACGTGCCGCTTGCCTTTTGCATTTGAGAAGGTGGCAAAACTTCGTAAAAAAGTGCTTTGGGGTTTAAACTCGAACCCGCAAGCACGACGCACAGCCAGATATGACTCCACAGCTTGAGCTAACATGGCTGCACCTCCGGCCAGGGTTGAGAAATCTGTCGTAGAGCGGTCACGTCTACTTTTGCGTAGATTTGCGTAGTCTCGATTGAGCGGTGCCGAAGGACGGCCGCAATGTCCTGCAGCGATGCTCCTTGCCGCAACATGAAGGTTGCCACGGAATGCCGAAGAAGGTGGGCCGCACCCCTGCTTTGGCAAGAGACGCCCGCTCGGCGCATCGCCTGAGTAACGATGGACGATATGGCGGAACTGCGTGAGAAGGCGCGAAAAGGCGCGAGAGAGCGGACAAACAGTACATCTGTGTAAGTTTGAGGACGGCCGCCTTGCAGGTAGCCCACTACCGCATGGCCAACCTCCTGGGTCAGAGGCAGCCGAGTCTGACGACGTCCTTTTCCAGACACCTGAATACTGGCTTCTTCCCAATTTATATCGCCCAAGCGAAGCCGGACGATATCTCCCGCCCGAAGTCCCAGGCGGGCGAGGAGAAGTAGAATCGCACGATCCCGCCTGCCGACTGGTGAGCTCGAATCACAGGAACTAATGATACGCTCCACCTCTTCAGGCTGCAGGTACCGCGGTAGAGAGGAAAGACGCCAATGCGCCAGGACCGGAATGGCTGTATCAAGATCATCAGCACACTTGCCTTCAGCGATTAAAAAGCGAAGAAACATGCGAAGTGCTGTCGTACACATTTTTGCTGATGCCCATCCCGAACGTCGGCCTTTCTCCAGGACGAACTGTCGCAAGCTCTGTGCATCAAATTTGGATGGATCCTCTCCAAGGTGTATTAGTAACTCTCGAATAGGAAGGCTGTATCTGTTGAGGGTAGGATCACAGGTTCCGCGCTGCTGGCGCATCCACTGACGGAATGCAGCGAGCAGAATCGGATCCTGATCTGTTGTTTTAGCAACTGAAGCGGTAATTACGCCCGTGCTTCGCAGATGTCTCAAAAAAAAGCGAGCACTTTTAAGCACGCTCAATCGGTCGGCGTGTGCATAGCCCGGGCATCGGCATCGAGCCAAGTGGCGGTCGAAACGCTCAAGATTGTTTTCGAACGAACCTGAGATCTGTATGCCTTTTCGATCCGTCCAATAAACAACATGCTCCGCCGCTCTGATGTACTTGCGGGCGGTTACCTCTGCATATCCCTCCTGGTAAAGCTCTTCAGTGAACCTTTCAAGTAACGGGCCACCCGAACCTTCGCGAAGCGCTTGAACTCGCGAATGGCGCTTGAAATACTGTTGAAACATGATGTCCTCCTTTAACATGAATTTAGGGTCAGGAAGACATCACTATTATGCGGTGTAACTAAATTTGCAAGACGATTCTACCCCGTTGAAATAATTGCATTGTCGTCGGTTTCCAAGGTTCACCTCTCCGCATAACAATATACTCTGCATTATGCCTGTTTTACGAGTATCCCCTGATGACATTTCGGAACGTGCGCGTACTCATTGCTCTCAAGCGTCGTTCGAAGAAACGGGAACAGAGTATGAGTGTGTGCATTCGCAACAACATCATTGCACAGTATTTTCCGGAGCTGGACCGGCATTACGGCTCATCAGAAACTTTGGCCGTGGTTAGGGAATGCCTTGACCCTTCCGCGATCGCCGGGATGGAGTATGACGCATTCTATCGCACCGTAGCGCCGGGCAGAACAACCTTATAGAAGGACCGCAGGGTTGGCGCGATCTGGAGAGCGGCAGTTGGCTCTATCGGCCGTACTATGGGTGAAGCGGCATCCTTCGAAGCCCAGGTCATGGTGGACAGTCTGAAGCAGCTTCGACAAACCATCAAGTCGGTGGAGGATAAATTCGAGGATGCCTGCCTGGAGTTCCCCGAGTATATGTACCTCTTGAGCGTCCCGGGATTCGGGCCCCGGATCTGTCCGCTAAGGTCCTGGGGGCTATCAGCGATCCGCATAGGTTTACGAGTGCAAAGCAGGTGTTGAAAATGGCTGGTCTTGACCTCTGCGCGAATCGGAGCGGGAAGACGTCAAACAGCGCGACGCCGGTTATCTCCAAACAGGGCAAGTCAGATCTCCGGTACGCTCTGTATCAGGCGGCGCTGACTGCCTCAGTCAGGAACACAGACTTCATCACGTACTTTACTTCTAACAAGCTCAAAGGCCGTGCGAAAGAAAGGAATACATGGGAAATCACTTTTGCACAACCCAGAACTAGATGAGGTGGTGCAAATCATCATGGTATGGTGGGGAAAAAGTTAAATGAAAATTTCCATTTTTTCGCAAAACATATTGGTAACAAGAGCCATTAGTAAAGTTAATTGGGTATCGTGTATAAGAGAAAAAAAAAGGAAATTCCGCTTAACCAGTGTACCAAGAAAAAGAAGATAAGGGGCAACTGCCTAGTATTGTGATTTAATTAGTGTCTGCTTCCCGCTTGGGTAGGGAATCAAAATCACGTAAATCTTTGATAAAGTCCTTTTAATCGTTCGGTAATCGACATATGTATAACACCAGTCGAGATTACTACACAAAAAATACTATTTTATTTCAATATGTTGTAGGCTGTAAGAGCTTAAAGCAAAAAAACAATGTCTATATTCTGTCATTATATATATAAATTTTGTTTATTAACTATTTAATTTATAAGGAATTATTGTTGGCAATAAATTTGCACTTTATAAATACAAAGCTGCGAATCCATCGCAATAAAGGTTTCGGTCACCTTATTGCAATCTTTGTACAGTCGAAGAACAAATTTTTAAACAAAAAAAAGGAGGTGTTATTCATGAGTTGGACAATATGGACAATACTATTAACCGTCAGTAGCGTTTTTATGGTGTTTCTGATGTCCTGTCTAAGGGTTGCCAAGCAAGCAGATGAAAAAAAGGAACTGTTTTGAGCATTCTGTAATCGGGTAGTATAAAAATAGCATTTCGTTACAACAACAGACAAACAGACAAAAACAATTTTTTGAATAAGATTTAGAAGGTAGTTTTGAATCTTACTACATCCTCTAACGTTTAACGAAGGTTTTTTTTGTTACTATATCCATATAACGATTGATTTACTCACCTTAGAGGTAGCAAGCTTTACAGCAACACTAGGAACCTGAAATTTCACACAAAGACGTAAGATTAATTGCTAAATTGCAATTTCTAGAAATAATAAAGGGGTCAACCTATGAGGTTGACCCCTTTTCATTGGTAAGATATATTGATTCGCGATGCCTGTCAACCAGCCTGCATCTTTTCTTCCTCTTCCTGGCGTGTCTTGCATTCAATACAGAGCGTTGTGACGGGCCGCGCTTCCAGGCGCTTGATACTGATCTGGCCTCCACAATCCTCACATACGCCGTAGGTACCGCCGTCGATCCGGGAAATGGCCTCGTCGATTTTTTTCAGCAGCTTCTGCTCCCGACCACGCAGTCTCAACAGAAAGTTGTTGTCCAGCTCAGCCACGGCTTGATCAGTAGGATCGGGAAAGCTTTCTTTTTCAGTGCTGATCTTACTGTTCAGTGTCTGCTCGGCTTCGGAAAGAAGTTCCTGTCGCTGCTTAAGAAGCTTTTTTTTAATTGCCAACAATTTTGAGTCCGCTACCATCATCACAACCTCTGCATTCAATGTTCGGGCATGTGGTACAGGATAACTTCATAAACTAAACGAAACTTAAGTTTGTAATATATCAAAAAAGTACATATGAGTCAATTGTAAAATAGCAATGACCCTGTTTGACGATTGCCGATTGACAAATTACCTATGATACTGTAAATATAGACTATGCGGAGCGAAAAACAGAAACTTAACATGATCATGCGTTTAGGTATCGAACTCACAGAAATCAAGGATGTTGACATGCTCCTTGAACGGATTCTTCGTGAAGCAAGACACCTCGTAAGCGCCGATGCCGGGTCAATCTACATTAAGGAAGGGGATAAACTCAAATTCAGCTATACACAAAATGAAACACAGCAAAAAAAACTTGCGCCAGGTAGGAAGCTGATCTATTCCACCTTTTCGGTCCCGATCAACAATCAGTCGATAGCTGGCTACGTGGCGAATACCGGTGATACCATCAATATCCCCGACGTGTATAAGCTTAAATCTGGCCTGACGTTCTCATTTAACAAGTCATACGACGAACTATCGGGATACCGCACCAAGTCTATGCTGACCTTTCCACTCAAGACCAACCGGGGAAACACTATCGGCGTGCTCCAGTTGATCAATGCATATGGCATTAACGATAAGGTGATTCCCTTCTCAAAAAAGGATGAGCCTCTTGTGATGCACTTCGCAAATATGGCAGCTATTGCCATCGAACGGGCGCAGATGACCCGCACTATGATCCTCCGAACCATCAAAATGGCGGAGCTGCGCGATCCCAAAGAGACGGGCGCTCACGTGAACCGGGTCGCTGCCTATACCGTTGCTATCTATGAATCATGGGCGGGCAAGCAGGGAATATCTCATGACGTGATCGAAAAGACCCAGGACCTTTTGCGAATGGCTGCCATGCTTCACGATGTAGGCAAAGTGGCAATCTCTGACGCAATCCTGAAGAAACCAGGACGGCTCAATGATGAGGAACGGGAAATCATGCAGCAACACACCATTATGGGTGCGAAGCTGTTTTCCGACCGATACTCAGAATTCGATGAAGCAGCAGCAATCGTCGCTCTGAATCATCATGAAAAATGGGACGGAACCGGGTATCCCGGCCACGTGAACCCCATTGATGGGAAAGTAATCCCCGGTTACGAAAAAAGCGATGGTATGTCGCGGCCCAAAAAGGGCGAGGAAATCCCAGTGTTCGGACGGATTGTTGCAATTGCCGATGTGTATGACGCGCTCAGTTCACATAGGGTGTACAAAGAACGGTGGGAAGAATCGCAGGTTCTCGATGAGCTTAAGGCGACCTCTGGAACGCACTTTGAGCCCAATATGGTCGAGACGTTCTTTTCCTGTCTTGATACAATCCAAAGTATTGCCGAGCGGTATCCCGACCATTAGTTTCGCGATGAACCTTCTTTCCCTGGTGTTTTGGTTTACCGATTGACTGGCCAAAGGAGTTCGTGTCCGCAGGTCAACATCAGTTACTCAATTATTAGGATAAACAAATTAAAATAATCTTTAGCTTTAGATACGGATTTAATCTGAAAGATATTGTGAAAAAGCAAAATTCTTTATAGCTTTTTTCCACTGCTCTCTGTATCAATGTCTTTGCCTCCAAGTTTACTAGATCGGGCTTGGCCGGATCAGAAATAGGCATTATGAAAAAAAGGAAGAGCGATGACGAGGCACCTGTTGATTTTAAAAATAATTCCTTCAAATCCCTCAAAGGATTTTCCCCTTTACCTCCTTCGGCAGCAAAGAAAGTAGCTCCGAACCGCAAAAAAGACGAACCTCATGAAGACGAAAGCGAGCTTTTTCTTCATGCAGTTACAGGCGCTAGAAAAATAGGCAGCAAGGCAGCCTCAAACATAGGAACAGTTGCAACTCGGGGAAAAGCAACGTTATCGGGGGATGCAACAGTAAATATGGAGCGCGAGCTATTCTTGTCAGCGATGCAGAATATTGGGTCTTCACTCAAGGATATTCGTCAACCAGAATATGAAATCCTCGAACCGGAGCGCAGATCTGAGAGCAGCCGTTTGCGTCAGTTGAAACGCGGAACAATTATCATAAGCCGGAATATTGACCTGCATGGATTTCTTAGAGATGAGGCGCTCAAGCGGCTAGAGCAGTTCATTTCAGAATCTTATAACAGAGGTATGCAGGCTGTTTTAGTAATAACTGGGAAGGGACTTAATTCTCCGGAAGGTCCGGTACTGAAGGGAGCAGTTGCTGCGTGGTTGGGAGATCAAGGAAAAAGAATGGTAGTAGAATTCGGCTTAGCGCCGCGTAACCTTGGTGGCCGGGGGGCCTTTGTCGTATTTTTAAAAAAAAGTAAGACGGCTTCCTTTTAAACCACCCACTTCAAAATTCAAGGCCAATTACAAACCTCGAAAGCGCCAAGTAATCGGCTATAGCCATCCTAGCTCGCGCGATTCCTGAGATACTCGATTTAGTATAGTCGATATGCTAAGCCTGCTCCTACTTTTCTGCGAGTCCCAGTATCCTTCTGATCTCGTCACCTTCGATAGTTTCCTTTTCCAGCAGTGCAGCCGCCAGCGTTTTGAGCTTGTCCTGGTTGGCCCCCAACAGCGTTTGCACTTTCCGATAGGCATTATCGATCAAGTGCTTGACTTCCTGGTCGATCTCGCGCGCAGTATCTTCACTGTACTCCTTGACGCCCTGCGGCAGGCCGATATCGAGGAACAAAGGCCTACGTTCTTTTTCGAAAGTCAAAGGACCAAACTTCTCAGTCATTCCATACTCGGTCACCATACTGCGCGCGATGACGGCAGCGCGTTGGAGATCATTTTGAGCGCCAGTCGAGGCCTCATGAAAGATGAGCTCCTCAGCAACGCGGCCTCCGAGCATTACACACAGTTTGTCAAGAAGCTCCGTTTTGGTCATCAGATACCGATCTTCCGTCGGTAACTGGAGCGTATAGCCTAACGCTGCGATACCGCGCTGTACGATTGAGACGCGATGGACGGGGTCCGTTGTGGGCAGTAGTTCAGCTATGATCGTGTGGCCGCACTCGTGGAAGGCCACGGTTTCTTTTTCTTTCTTGTTCATAACGCGTCGTTTTTTTTCGAGCCCGGCGATAATCCTATCGATGGCGGCTTCGAAGTCGGTCATGTCAACTTCAGATTTGTTCTTGCGCGCTGCTAAGAGTGCAGCCTCGTTTACGATGTTCGCCAAATCTGCCCCGACAAACCCGGGCGTGCGTGCAGCGAGAACAGAGATATCCACGTCCTTCGACAGTTTGACGCCCTTGATGTGAATTTTAAGGATATCCTCGCGGTCCTTGATGTTGGGTCGGTCCACCAGCACGTGCCGGTCGAAGCGGCCAGGTCGAAGAAGCGCCGGGTCTAGAATCTCAGGCCGGTTCGTTGCAGCCATTATGATTACACCTTTGCGTGGGTCAAAGCCGTCCATCTCTGCAAGAAGCTGGTTAAGGGTCTGCTCCCGTTCCTCGTGAGCTCCAGCAATCCCTGCCCCGCGCGCGCGGCCGAGGGCATCGAGCTCGTCTATAAAGATAATGCATGGCGCCTTCTGTACTGCTTGCTGAAAAAGATCGCGAACGCGTGAGGCACCAACTCCGACGAACATTTCAACAAATTCCGAACCTGACATCGAAAAGAAAGGCACTTTGGCTTCGCCCGCAACAGCCTTAGAAAGGAGCGTTTTCCCTGTGCCAGGAGGACCGACGAGTAGAACCCCCTTAGGAATGCGTGCTCCGAGTTTAGTGAATTTATCTGGGTGACGAAGGAACTCGATGATTTCCATGAGTTCTTCTTTGGCCTCATCCACACCCGCCACGTCGTTAAAGGTGACCTTTACATCGCTTTCGCCGTAGATCTTAGCGCGGGACTTACCGAAGCTCATAAAGGACTCTCCAGGCCCGCCGGCACTCATCCGTCTGAATACGAAGCTCCAAATGAGCATAAGTACGGCCAGCGGCAGGATCCAGGTGAGCAAGAAATCGCGGAGCCAGTTTTCCGAAATCTCTCCGCGATAGGCGATGCCATTTGCATCGAGATTTTTTATCAAATCATTATCATCAACACGCACGACAGTGAAGGGCTTTTCTTTTTCTCCCGCTTTTTCCGGGATGCGTACGCCCCGGATATGGTCCCGTGTGATAACAATATCTTTTACTTTTTTTTCGGACAAAAGTGTCTTAAAATCGCTATAAGGAACGTCCTCGGTCGGTGGTTCTGAAAAAAGGCGAAACATGCTGATAAGCATCAACACTGCCAGAAAGTAGAAGAGTATTTGTGAGCTTCTTTTCATCAAAGACCTCGATCGTGTTCTGTCACGGCGGACAGAAAGAAGCCGAAAAAGAAGAACGGAGGAATGGGAGGCATAACCGCAATTCAGTATCACTCCATCGCCTGGTTATTGATTTGCTAGATCAAATCATCGCTGTCCGGTTAAAACAGCGCCCCTTGTATGGGCTCATCTTGTACAGCTAAAATCCGTTCAGGCTTCAGTGTTAGAATGTCGATAAGGTTCTTTCGTTCAAATAGCGTTTCCCTGATAACGCGACTCAGCGTCAATAAGGATTTCGCATACTTCGTCTGATATTTGATATATGTGAGCAGCAAGTAATAGCTCATCGCCACCCAGATTTGCGTCATAACGGCATTTTTGCTGGTCCCGAGGAATGATTTGATCTTCAGGTTCTGCTTGATCCATTTGAAGAACAGCTCAATCTGCCAACGGGACTTATAGATGGCCGCTATCGTTGAGGCTGCAAGCTTCATATTGTTGGTGAGGAATGTAAGGTGCTTCTTGGTTTCCTCATCATAGAACTCGATCATTCGAAGTTCTTTGGGATAATAGTTCTTTGTACGGGTTCCGGTTAGGAGAATCATCTGGTCTTTCAGGACCCCTTTTCCGGTAACCGCATGCTGTCCGGTTACGACACAATTGATATTGGACTTGGCGCGGGTAACGAACCAGACGCGCTTTTCATCCAGTGATTTCAGCCATTTGTAGTCGATATACGCCCGATCTATGGAAACGATGCTGTCCGGGGAGAGTGGGAAACCGGTTTCTTTAGCCACCTTAACATCATGTTTCTTACCATCGGTGATCGTTACAAACGACGGCAGTGCCCCTGAGTGGTCATAGAGGCAATGCATTTTAATCGCCCCCTTGGTCTTTCGGAACTTAGCCCAAGGAAAGACCGAGAGGCAAAGATCGATAACTGAAGCATCGATAGAATACAACTCATTTTTGAACTTGAACCGATGTTTCGGCGTCAAGTCCTTGCAGCGAGAGAGAAGATGATAAAACAGATCTTCAAATATTTGAAAACTTCGTTTGTTGTTGGCATCCGAGAAGGTGCTCCGGTGAACGCCGGTAAGCCCCAGGTGATACCATCGGGACTCGTTAGCCTCCAGTCCCGTTACGATGTCCCGGATGCTGTCTTTTTGCTTGACCTGGGAGAACAGGATCGTGATATACTGTTGCCAGGTCGTATACGACTTTACGTATCGATCTCCCTGATACTGATTTACGGCTTTTTCGAATTGATATCTCGGTACAAGTTTCAGCAGTTCTCCGAAGATGGTTTCCAACTTGCGCATGGCTTGTTCCTCCTTGCTGGAATAGTGTTCTCGCGAATTCTATTATCCAACAATCGAGGTATTCAGGCCATGCCTTTTTAATTTTAACCGGACGTTAATGAGATCAAATATAAATAATTAATAATGCCTCTTCTCCCAAGTGAGAACGTAATTTTTAGCCTTTTTATAGCGGCGGCAACATGCAGGTCAACATCTTCAGACTAAGATACTCTTCATCCCGTAAGCCGTATGCCCGACGCTGAATGACTCTGATCTTGTTGTTCAAGCCCTCGATAAAGCCGAGGGATACTTTGTTTTCTGGTCTGCAGAAGGCAGCGATACCATCCCAGTGTCTCTCGACCATCTCGGCAAACTTCTCATAGGGTTTGAGTCGCTGCCAATTGAGAGATGCTTTCCAATTGTCGAAGAACTTTCTGGCCCAAGCCTCGGACTGGTATGATCAGAGCTGCGCGAACTGCTCTTTGAGAATATCGGCTGTGTTGAGTCGCTTATTTGCCGTCAGAAGCAGCTTGAGTCCCGATCTCTTCTCCGGCGTAAGGTTTTCCGGATGAGAAAGGAGCACATACTTTTGGCCTTTGATGAATCTGCGGTCTTTGCCGGTGAGCTTGGCATATTCGCTCTTTCTCACTTTATCCAGCGCTTCGCCTAAATGCGTTATAACATGGAACTTGTCATAGAAGATGGCCAACTGCGGGGCTTTCCGATGCGTGGACTTCTCAAGGGCTTCCACATGTCCATCAGAGAAAGCCGAATTCGTCCAAATTTTATCGGCCCGAACTCATCGAAGAAGAAATTCATGCTCTCTTCTGAGCGGTCAATGCCTCCGAACCAGATTGACCGTCTCTTTTCGAGATCGCTCACGACGATCCGGTAAATATGTCCCTTGCGGATCGTTATCTCGTTGATGCCGATCACTTTGGGATTTGGCTTCCCGGCACTACGGAGTTTTTCCCGCATGTATTGCTTCTCAAGTTCCTTGACTGTCTTCCAGTCGAGAAGGAACTCTTTGGCTATATCGCTGATTGATGAAGATTCACATCGTCTGCCTACGTAATAGGCGAATCGCTTGGTATAAAATGGATTATCGGCCAGAAACGGCAGCATCTCCCCTTTCACTGTGCCACACCTCCGCCATAGGATGCGCCGAATTTCCAGTTCGAGATAAATCCTGGCACCACCGCAGGGGAGATCGTGGACCAATCGGATCTTTCGAGCACGAAAGGTCCGATGAACTGTGCCGCATATCCAACAAGCAGTTTTTTCCCCTGCCTTACGAGCTTTATGACTCGGGCATTGGGATCGCCAAAGACACCGTGAACGGTCCTCTTTGGATTACAACCAGGGAAGTGAAACAAATTGGATAGAGTTTGTCTTTTTCGCATGCCCGATTTGTATCATATTTTTCATTGGAATGACAATCATAAAATCCGCCTGTAGAGAGAAGTTTAAAACTTTATTGGCGTATTTTCGTGTACTCGACATGGAGAAGATCCTTTTATAGAAACGACAGCGCCATGAGCAAGAATTAGGCGCCAATAAATTTTTCAGGCTCGCTTTCTTTGGAGGGATATAAAGGGGACGCGCCTGTTTATACGAACCATTACTTCTTTATCAAAAACCGGAGCTCATCCGGAAATTCTTCCGCAGCCAGCAAGGAGAAAGATTATTGAAAGTTGACGGTAGATTCGCTCGATCATGACAGTCTCACTTTCCATGCAACGTTGTCACTATTCGAAGCGAACAGGGCTGTAAGGATCATAAAGTGGATCGATCCACTGCGGCCTGTCCCATGATTGGTGCTCGCGTTCCCAAAGCTTCAATTCTTTCGAAACTACGACAGGATAATTGTACTCTACTTCCCCAAGCGCTTTGCTGCGCGTACCTTCAATTTCAGCAGCAACGGTTATCTCTCTACCTGGCGCGTATACAATGGGATCAAGGTCGCCGACATGCACGACGAGAAACCGACCTCCGGTCTCGTCGGTGCGTTTTGGTTTACCCCAATAATCGAGAGGCTTTTCGACGACCTCGATTACTGTGCCCTGCTTAGTATTACTGGTTTGGGCGATAATTCCGCCAAGGATGATAATTTTGCCTTTGAAGGTATCAGGATCTGCCTGCAGTTGCTGGAAGGTGAGGGTTCTATCGGCCTGATCGGCCATTTCAGGAGAAATCGCATAGGTGCAACCTTGGATGAGCAGCGAAATTCCGAACACGATTGTGAGTTTTTTCATACGCCGCCATCCTCTCGGGGAAAACCGAATAGCAACCGGTCGGTTAGAGGCAGGCCAGCTGTTCCTCAAGCTTCGGTTCGCTGTTCTGTTTCCTGTTCAATCTTTTTGCGTACGTTGGCCGGCATATCAAGTCCGCCAAGATCAAAATTGCCAAGTTCCTTAGCCAGGAGATTTATTTTTTCACTGTTTTGAAGATATTTGTTAATGATGATCCGACGGGTCTCCATGACCCTGCATGAGCCGCCTTTCGAAGTTTTAAGATCATCATAGGATACTTTGATCAAAAGAGCTTTTGCAATATTTTCAAGATCCGTGAGAGTAGTTTTCATGTCATAATTTCACTTTATTAAGTATAGCAGATTAATTATGGAGCGATGCAAGCAATCTAGTTTTTATCCAGACATTAAATGCGCGATGCATCGTTTTTTGTATCCTGTATTTCAGAAATCTGAGGACGATTTCCACGAAGAGAAAAGTGATGTTTCTACACTTCTTCCTTGTGAACCTCAAGAATGCTCACGACATTGATGTTGGCCTCTTTAAGTGCCTTTTGAACGTCAGCCAGTTTTGCGTCCTGCACCTTCAGAATAAAATTCGCTTTTATCGCCATGACCGCGCCTCCTGATAAAAATTAAGCTACCTCGACAGTCATAAATTATCACAAAAACAGCTTTTAAGTCAACTGCGAAAACAACAGCAGTCGAACTCGTGGGAAAAGACTGTCTGGCTGGCCTGCGATTTCCTAAACGGTAAATCAAGAGTTTAAAACAGAACCTGATATTCCCATTATCATCAATGATAACGGAGTGTTATTGATTTCTTAAGCGTAAGACCACATCGGCATTCAACGAGGTGACCAAATGCTGATAGGAATTCAACTTGGGTCTTCTTAGGCTTCACCAAACGACGCGCCGATTTCCTGCGACCTTCCCGCATCAACAGCACAGAGTGAAGACTGCTCATGTCCTCCATCACATCTTCTGCTGTTCCCGTAATACCCACCTACAGCATTAAATAGTGGTTCCTTCCGGCGCAAATATTTCATCGCCGCCGCTCAGGAAAACAGTTAGGATCGAATCTTGTTGCCGTCCTCAATGCTTGATGGGGCGCATGGCGACCAGATCTTTGTCTTTGCTCAACCTGAAGTGGTTTTCAACCTGCCAGCGATCAAGGCTGGCCTGAATTATCTCCGTCGTCGACCAATCTCTGTTAACGATTATAATAATGCTTTTGCCCTATAGAAAACTTATGCATTCGACGCTAGCCGCGTCTTTTTTACGAAACTCATCGAGAGATCTCCGGTTGTGGATGAAAATTCGTGGGCATACAGATCACAGCTTACATGCAAGCGTTCGCACAGCAGCACATAGCGTTTTTTTATAAATTTCGGGGTTTGGGTAAATCAGGGTGCGAATCCCTGACGTTGACCGGCAGCAATACTATTTAGCTGCCGTCCTAGTCTGCAGAAATAAAAGACAGGTTTTAGGAACGGTCTTAGAATATTAAGTAAAATATGCATTATAGCCCGATTGTTAAAGTTTAAAATATTTTTTTTAAAGTGTTGCTAGGTGGGTCTTCCAAGTAAGTGGAGGGAATGACCTGTTCATTCAGTGCGTAAGTTAAGTATTGACGCGGTTATAGCTTCAACGCATGTACTTAATACAAATAAGGTAAGTTATTTTGATGTGATGTAGGGCACACAAAAATTGGGATATGACCGGAATAAAAAAATGTAAACAAGCTTAGACAACCTGTCCGAGTTCCGATGCAGCTTAAAAGCAAAGAAAAACGCATTAGTGTAGATGGAAGCTTGAACAAAGCATACCCCAAATATACCCATACAAATTTCAAAATTTCACTTGCTATTTTACAATAGAGTGTATATACTTTCCACCAACAAAGAGCACCTAACCTGCTTAGCGCAGTTAGAAATTTTAATTTATTTCTTCAAGGAGGGATTTTTATGGCAAAAGCCATGACGAAGTCTCAGATAGCGGACCACATTGCGAAGAAGGCAGATATCAAGAAGAAACACGCAGTACAGATTTTGGAAGACATCGCAGCGCTAGCATACAAGGAAGCAAAGAATGCCTTCACACTTCCCGGTCTCGGCAAACTCGTGCTTGTCCAGCGCAAGGCTCGCATGGGCAGGAATCCTCAGACGGGCGAGGCCATCAAAATTCCGGCTAAGAAGGTTGTGAAGTTCCGAGTGGCTAAAGCGGCAAAAGAGGCCATTCTCGGCAAGAAATAATATTCATCAATTTGTGTTCATAGCTAAACCTTAAAGCAAAAAGGCATTCCGGAAATCCGGGATGCCTTTTGCGTCTGTAATGCAGATGATTCGCAACGTTACATTCCTCTCTGCCGAGGGGCTTATTGCTCATCTTCTCAGCGCAATTTGGGGATACAGGCTTTCAGGCGTCATGCCCGAAGGGGCCTATGTGCCGCCGCCTGAGGATAAGGCGTTACATATGGAGCACATTTATGTCCAGACCGACGCGCAATGCTAGATACAAGACTGAAGTGCACAAGTATCTCTGTATGAAAATAAAAAGGTTGTGAAATACAGTACGCTTGGGCCGAATACACCATAGTATTATGAAGGGGTTGGGATCTATCTCAAGAGCTTGAATTTTGGCAGAGGTCTGGCGCCGATTATGCTCATCGTAAGAGATCTTGGTTCGACTTGGGCGCAAAAGGGCGGTATTCTGTTCATGCTCGGATCGCTGACGCCACTGGTACTGAAATAGAGGAAGGTGTGACATTGCCCCAAAGGGAATCGCGAAAATATCAGATTAAGTAGAGCGTAGGTCGGGTTATACACGTTTGCCCCTTTTACCCAGTATGTGCTTCTCCTCTAGCTCTACAGCTGTTGATCCCTGTGTCTCAATTTTACACTGTTAGAAAAAAGTTATGACAAAGCGTGTTCTCGTAGCCATGAGCGGCGGCGTCGACAGTTCGGTGACCGCCGCACTCCTGCAAAAACAGGGGTTTGAGGTGGAAGGTGTCACTATGAAGCTGACTGCCGGGTTGTGCTGCGACATCGGATCGGCACAGGCCGTGTGCCATCATTTGCGAATTACCCACCGCATGATTGACGCACAAGTAGAATTTTCTCAGACTATTATCCGCGACTTTATTTCTGAGTACCTCCGGGGTCGCACGCCGAACCCTTGCATCAAGTGCAATGACCTTGTTAAGTTCAACCTCCTTCTTGAGTATGCCCGGATGAATGGTTTTGATTATCTCGCCACTGGTCATTACGCTCGCATTGAGCGGGATCATCAATCGTCCCGCTATCTGCTGAAAAAAGGAATTGATGCAGGAAAAGACCAGAGTTACTTTCTCTATCGTTTGACGCAGGATCAGATGGCGCATGTTCTTTTTCCGCTTGGAACCATGCTTAAGGCTGAAGTTCGAGCGCTTGCGCGCGCGATGACGCTTTCGGCTGCAGAGCGGCCTGAGAGCCAGGAGATCTGTTTTGTTTTGGACAACGATTACCGTTCTTTTTTAAAAGAGCACGCACCGGAAACGCTCACACCCGGAGAATTGGTCCTGATAGATGGTACAGTTCTAAGTACACATGAAGGCATTGCATTCTTCACCGTGGGTCAGCGGCGGCATCTCGGTGTTGCAGCGGGCGAACGGCTCTATGTCGTCAGGATCGAACCGGACACGAACCGCGTTGTACTTGGAAGACTTCACGATCTGCAAACGCTGCATGTGCTGGTATCGAACCAAAATTTTATTACAAGTGATTCGTTGAGTCATTCGAAGAAGGTTTCCGTAAAGATCCGATACCGATCCCCATTTATTCCGGCAATGATAGAATCTGTACGAGAAAAAAATGTCTGTGTTACATTTGAACAGCCCGTGAAAGGAGTGTGTCCGGGCCAGGCAGCAGTATTCTATGACGGCGACGTTGTTGTGGGCGGGGGAATTATTGAAGCCGCAGACGTTCCCTGATTGCATGGCGGCACAGGCCAAGTACGTTGTGTTTGTTGGCTTCGTGCGGGTAGATGGTAATGTCGAGGACAACAAAAGCTCGAAAAAAAGGGTACTTCTTGAATGCCGGTCGCTCCTGTACTCCGTCACACGATCTGTGATATTCCGTTATACTCATCAGCTGATGTATCCATGTTGTTTCCGTACACATCCGCACCATTAAACTTAAATGTGATGTGGGATGGATCAATCGTACCGTTGTCAGCTGCATTCTGTTGAATTAGAAAAGAAATGGTTGCTTGATTTGAGGTTGAATCGTATGTAACACTGACGGGGAGCGGAGCAACTGGAGAGTCTGTTGGCTGCGCCGGCAGTCCCCAGTTATAGGCACCACCGGCAGTGCCGTTTTGTGCCTTACTGATTGTCCAATTATAGGGGTTTTGGACTGACATTGGATCCATGTTTTTGCTAAAAGCAAATTCCATGGAAAACAGTTGTGTGCCGTTCGGAGTAGCAAGCGATGGGCTAAGGCTAGAAACTGGTGTATTGGGGCCAAGGTTTGTATTAAAGCAATTACTAGCGTCGCTGTAGACAGCACTAATCTGAGGTTTTGTAACTGAGTCAATATACTTACTGAGTAAGGATGCATCATTTGGATCATTAGCCTGGACTATGCTTAACTGAGCGTTTGCATTATCAGTCTGCCCAAGTTTGGCGTAGGCTTCACCGAGATCAACATGGACAGTGTAAAAACTGGTGTCCAGATTGGTTACCTTTTGGAATTCATTGATCGCATCGTTATATTTTCCCTCCTTGCTATATGTCTGCCCGAGAGCGTAATAGCCGCTTACGTCCGTAGGATTCATGCTGATCACTTTATTAAATAGATTTTCCGCGTCCTGGTATTTACCCTCTGACAGATAAGCTTGACCAAGCGAATAAATATCGGTTGATGACGCAGGGTTTATGCTGACAGCTGTCGAATAGTCCTTTTCTGCATCGGTATAGTCTTTTTGGCTGAAATAAATATTACCAAGTGACACATAGGTTGCATCGTCTTGCGAATTTGCAACGATGGATGCTTTGTATGCATTAATGGCTCCGCTAGTGTTATTGTCTTCTTGGTCTACCGTTGCAATCAAATTTTCAGCCCGGACTACATTGGCCGCAGAAGGATCATAACTGATTGATAAAGAAAAATCTTGTGCTGCCGCCTTATACTTATCAGCTTGGGCTTGGACGGTCCCGGCTGACATTGAGGACACTGCTAACGTTTGATCTCCTGTTTGTTCACTATCAGAGATAGTTGAAAACAGAGGACTATTATTATCACTAAAAACGTCTTGTGCCAGAAGTTGAGCTTGGGATGGTGGTGACGCTTGTTTACCACCAAGAATCGAGAATAACGAAGTGGTGGGGTTTGAACTAGTTGTGATTACGGAAGAAACGGTCATGTCTTGCGGCTCCTACTATTGAGCTTATCGGCAAAACGAGGGAAAACTTTAGCCTTCAGTAGCCCATTTATTTAAGGTAAGCATAATTCAGAGAGGACTACGGTCAAGAGGCTAATAAATATTTTTTCAGACGTTTGCAAAGTTCTAACGAATAAAAAATATTTAAAAAAGAGACACAATTAACTGCCAGAAATAATCAGTAATTTGTCTGACAAAGTAGCGACACGCAATAAATCTTAGATGGGTGAACAAGGTACTCTTTTATGGAAATTGCAGCCGCAGAAGAACTGCACTTATGCAATTTTCATTCGAACCGATTGTTTTGTTGACAATTTTTGGGAGGCGCATTAAAATTTCGTCAGCAGCTTAAAGAAAAGCTTGTCAATATTTGGCTCACAAGGAGATAAAAGTGACAATTAAGGTTAAAAGCCCCATTGTTGAGATGGACGGTGATGAAATGACCCGGATCATCTGGGAGATGATCAAAGAGAAGTTGCTCTTCCCTCACCTCGCTATAGAACTAAAATATTTTGATCTCGGACTCAAGCACCGGAACGATACGGAAGATAAAGTAACGACTGATGCGGCAATAGCAGTCAACGAATGCGGTGTGGGCGTAAAGTGTGCGACTATCACGCCGAATACAGCACGGATGAAGGAATACAACCTCAAGCAGGCATGGAAGAGCCCGAATGCGACGATCCGTTCGATACTCGACGGCACGGTTTTCAGAAAACCTATTCTCGTGAAGAACATCCCACCAGCCGTTCGAAGTTGGAAGAAACCGATCAGTATAGGCAGGCATGCTTATGGTGATATCTACAAATCGGTAGAGTATAAGGTTCCCGGTCCGGGTAAGGCGGAACTGGCCTTTATTTCTACGTCCGGTGAACGGACAGCTCTTACCATTCATGACTTCAAAGGCCCGGGCGTTATTATGGGTATACATAATACAGAAAAGTCGATCCGGAGTTTCGCGCAAGCCTGCATCAACTACTCGCTCGGTGAAAAATGCGAGTTGTGGTTTGGTGCGAAGGATACAATATCGAAAACGTACCACGGCTTCTTTAAAGAGGTCTTTGATCATGAGGTTGAAATACGCAAAGAAGATTTAGAAAAAAGTGGGGTCAAATACCGCTACATGCTCATCGATGACGTAGTTGCGCAGATTATGAAGGCCGAGGGTGGCATGCTGTGGGCCTGCATGAATTATGATGGCGATGTAATGAGTGACATGGTCGCGGCGGGCTTCGGCAGTCTGGGGCTCATGACTTCAGTGCTCGTATCGCCAGCCGGCAAATATCTGTACGAAGCGGCTCACGGCACCGTTATGCGCCATTACTACGAACACCTCAAGGGAAACCCTACTTCAACGAACTCCGTAGCCTCAATCTTTGCGTGGACCGGTGCGATCGCCCGGCGTGGTGAGCTCGACGGCACGCCAGGTGTGGTTCAATTTGCGCGCAGGCTCGAATCGATTGTAATAGCAGTAATCGAGGGTGGAGTCATGACAAAAGACCTTGCGGCCATTGCAGAGCCGAAGGTGGAAACCTATGCGCAGACTGAGGAATTCCTGAACCAGATTGCCGCACGGCTGTAGCACTCCGTGCAATTGATCCTAATTCCCAGCCGTAGCGAGCAGCATCTGACCCTTTTTCTTTAAGCGCAAGGCTTATGCTGTTGACAATGGCTTTTATACCATGTTAGTATTCACAAGTTTGCAGTTTGGGGGTATTGATGGCTGGGGAAAAAATCCTCGATATTGACGATAGTCCGACAGTCCAGCGGCTCATCGAGATGATCCTCTCCTCGCAGGGATATCAGGTTGTTCTTGCATCAGACGGGGAGGAGGGCATAGTCAAGGCTCGAGAAGAGCGTCCGGCGGTGATCCTAGTAGATTTCGTCATGCCGAAGATGAACGGCTTCCAAGTCTGCAAGACGCTTAAGGAAGATCCCGAGTTCCAAGATACGCCAATCATCCTCGTTACATCCAAGGGAGATAAGGTTGGCAGCAAATTTGTCGATGTTCTTGGCATTACCGAATACTTCACCAAGCCATTTCAGCCAGAAGAGCTTCTAGCCAAAATACGGGAAGTGATCGACAAGAAACAGGAGATCGCGAAGCCGCTGCCCATCCAGGAGTCGGTGAGAGTGCCCGTTCGAGAATCGCGAGCGGCCTTAGTACTTCAACCTTCGGATATCAATATTTCACAAATGGGCGGAGGAATCGAGGCCACCGTGCGCACTATTGTAGATCAGGTTCTTGCTGAGTTTTTAAAGACCACGTTGCCGGAATTGATCAGGAAGGAACTGGCAAAACCGCAGCATGTAGAAAGCGCTGGCATTCAGGGCAACTTGGCGAGCGTCCGTATTGTAGAGGTTCTTCAGATGCTCGGTATGCAGCGTCAGACGGGCAGGCTCGTTATCAGCCGTTCACCAGGCGACGCAGTAGAAGTATATTTCAAGGACGGATTCGTTGTATTTGCATCATCGACCGTTGCGGGAAACAAAACCTGGCTTGAGGGCTTACTGAAAAAAACTTGCGGGTTGAAGGATGATAATTATCGGCAAGTACTACGGATAGCGGAAATGACCTCGCAGCCCGTTGATCGTGTGCTTCTGCAGGAAAGACTGCTTGATACAAAGACTTTTTCGGACTGCCTCAAGCGGCACACGGAATCCGCTGTTTATAAAATCATGGCTTGGAAAGACGGTGAGTTTTTTTTCGAAAAAGCGATACCGCCTGTGTTTGCTAATCCAGTACAGCTGAAAGTGGACGATGTCCTTCTAGAAGGCGCCCGTCGAGCCGACGAATGGAGCCTGATCCAGCAAAAGATTCCTAATTTCGACATCGTGTTCGAACCCATAATCAGCAATGCTGAAGAGCTTACAACGCGTGGTATGAGCGATATCGATCTCAGCGTATTTCGCTATGTCGACGGTAGGCGGACGATTCAGAATATTATAGACACGCTCTGCATTGGAGAATTTGAAGTAGTGAAGAGCATGTTTATCCTGCTCTCGGTAAATTTAATCAGGAGAAAAAAATAACGTAATATCAACAAGGGTTGATTGCTTAACACTAACATCTAACTGATAACCGACAATACATCGTGCACTGATTTATCCGCCACGACATCGTGCACAAACGCTCTTTGACAATCGAGTAGCCACGTTTAGCGCTATCATGAACACCACTAAATTTATAGGGGGTGTTCATGAAAAAAAAGATTCAGCAGGAACGAGCATCTGCAGTGCAACGATATATCGCCGGAGAAGACGTGGAGAGCATCTGCGCTTCTCTGGGTAGATCGCGTCGCTGGCTGTACAAGTGGTTGACACGGCACATTCCAGACGATTCGACCTGGTATGAAGAGCTATCACGTCGGCCTCTCATCAGCCCCCACCGAACACCTGCGGAGATTGAACAGATCGTTGAGTTGGTGCGATCGAGCTTGTACAATAAGGACCTCTTCTGTGGCGGCCAGGCCATCAGATGGGAGATGGAGGATATGAACGTTCAGCCGCTGCCCTCCACTCGCACCATTGAGCGCATTTTATGCCGCCGTGAATTGACCCACCGGCGAACCGGAAGATATACGCCGAAGGGAAAAAAATATCCTACTTTGCCGGCGTATTTTCCCAACCAAACTCATCAGCTCGATTTGGTCGGCCCCTGCTATCTTAAGGGTCCGATCCGGTTCTACGGCCTGAATGCCATTGACGTCGCAATCAACCGGTGCGGAATAGAGCCGATGCTCTCCAAAGCGGCGCAAAGCATTCTGGACTCTGTTTATGCCATCTGGCTGCGTATGGGGCTTCCTGAGAATCTTCAAGTGGACAACGAAATAGCTTTCTTCGGTTGTCCTGCCTATCCGCGAGGGATGGGGCCGCTTATTCGTCTCTGCCTGGATTACGGCGTCCAGCTCTGGTTTATTCCACCTTCTGAACCGTGGTGGAACGGTGTCGTCGAGAAGTTCAACGACCATTACCAGCAGAAGTTTCTCGACAAGATCATGATGTCGTCAATGCCGCAGCTTCGGCAGGAGTCTCTGGCCTTCGAGCATCGGCACAACAGTACCTATCGCTACAGCAAACTCAAAGGGAAAACGCCGCTCAAGGCATTTGCCGCTATGGAGAAGAAATTGGTCTTCCCGAGCAAGAGTAACGCTCCAAAGCACCCCTTGGACAAGCCGGAGGAAGGTTACTATCATCTCGTGCGGTTCATTCGAAGCGAGTGCCGATTAGATATCTTTGGAGAAAGGTTCCCAGCCCCACCGGAGACCCAATACGAATACGTTGTGGCTACTGTCGATGTCAAAGAACAAAAGTTGAAACTTTTCCGGGATACAGTCCAGGTCGAGGAATACAATTATCAACTGCGATGACCGTTGACACAAGTCACGGCATCGCAAGATCGAATAGTTTCAGAGTTGCGATTGCACGATGTCGTGACGGTTTTTCTTGTGCACGATGTCCTGGCGGTTATCATCTAACGTAAAGAAAATCAAAAGAAAACTTGACACTACCAAAGAGTTGTGTTAATTTTCAATATCTGTTACATAGGGAAAAAGGAGACTAGAATGGCCAAAATTCTCATTGCCGATGACAGTTTGGCGGAGCTTCAGATTTTTCAGCAAGCGCTTTCGTCTATGGGCCATACTATCGTAACAGTCATGGACGGTGAAGCCGCTGAAGAGAAGGTGAAGGCTGAAAAAATCGACCTTGTTATCCTGGATGTAATCATGCCCAAAAAAAATGGGTTTCAGGTCTGCAGAGATATAAAAACCAATGATAAGTATAAAAATATTCCTGTTATTATGGTAACATCAAAGGATCAGGAGAGCGATAAGTTTTGGGGTATGAAACAGGGGGCGGATGAGTATTTAACCAAGCCATTCAAGCCCGAAGATCTGCTGAAGGCGGTTAAAAAATACATCTGATCTCAGGAGGGGGGCCTGTTTGGCCGAATTCGACAACGACGTCACCGCAGAAGTGATAGATGTAATGCAGGAGGAGGAAACTCGAATTTGCCTCTTCAGCATAGGCGAAGATACCTATGCTATTCCGGTCGAGTTGCTGCTGGAGATCATCATTCCTCAGAAAATCTTTCCTATCCCGACAACCCCATCTCATGTACTGGGCGTTATAAACCTGCGAGGCAGCATTGTTCCCATTGTTGACATCCGCCCGGCGCTATCCCTGCCGCAGCAGTCAGCGCTCGGTCAGATTGCTATCATTAAACATGGCGCTATTCTGCTCGGGATATCTGTTGATAATGTTACTGCAGTGGTAGCGGTGAACGAAAACAGCATACAGGCGATTCCGGCAGATTCGGGAGGGCCGCTGTCCGGCGTCAAGAGCCGCAGTCGTTTTTTCAAAGGTATCATCCAAAGAGAAACGGGAGTGGTCGCTCTTCTGAACATCGAGCGAGTATTGGATGATATAAAGCTCACATGATTGCATCAGGCAGGAAATGACGCCGCGCAGCTAAATACAGTCGTAAGGTGAAAAATAAGATACTCTTTTTTAAAGGAGCAGAGCTATGAAGATGTGGAACCCATTCTACCGGATGAGTATAAGAACAAAAATTGTCCTAATGATCGTCAGCATGTCGGCGATCTTTGGAGCAGGCATATTGGCGTTCACCTATCTCGAGATCCAGAACACCCTGAGAGACGAAGCGATCAAGAAAACGCAAATCGTAGCCGAAGGACTCGGCGTTAAAGCTGTTGAACCAGTTCAGGTTGAAGACCTCAACGCTCTTCAATTAATCCAAGGTGAGGCCATCAGCCAGCCAGATGTGGCGTATTGCTTTATTCGTGATGGGAGGGGACGGGCGTTGTCATCCTCTTTCGAGGGAAACATAATACCGGGACCGCTGCAGAACATAAATATCCTGAAGCCGGGAGAGCCCTATGGGACCCAACCCGCAGTTATTACTTTCAAAGGCAGCGCTATCGAAGTTATTGATATTGCATCACCCATCGCCGGAGGAACATTGGGCACGGTGCACGTGGGCCTCAATATGACTCTCATCAAGACCAATATTAGGAACCTTCTCTTGGTCATCATGGGCGTCGGCGTCGTTGCGCTTATCATGCTATCCATATTGACTCTGATCCTTACAGCCATTACGATTGCCCCGGTGAGGGACCTCATGAGAGTTGCAGAAGCCCTCGGCCGAGGCGATCTGTCGAAAAAGGCAATCGTGAAGACCGCTG
Organism: Nitrospirota bacterium; assembly: GCA_963845065.1. Classification (GTDB taxonomy): domain Bacteria; phylum Nitrospirota; class UBA9217; order UBA9217; family UBA9217; genus JAJYKN01. Next base: position 399,595 of record CAWJQQ010000006.1, on the reverse strand, counting down.
ACGAACTGGGCCAGCTCGGTGACACGTTGAACCGGACGATCGACAGGCTCCAAGGTCTTGTCCAGACTGAGTACGACCGGGATAAGATGCAGCATCAGGTTATGGACTTGCTCTCGGTCGTGAGTACGGCTGCTGAAGGGGATCTCACAATCAAGGCAGAAGTGACAGCTGACGCACTAGGATCCGTTGCTGACGCCTTCAACCTCATGATCACTGGTCTTACCACACTCGTGACCCATGCAAGCAATGTGGCCACCGAAATTCAACGGTCCGCTGGCGACATTCTACGTTCAGCCGATAGTATGCGCATGGGTGCCGAACAGCAGGCATCGCAGATCCGGAACGCTTCTGAAGCTGTGAATGCCATGTCCCGTACGACCCAACGCATGGCCGAGAACGCCGAGGCTGCTACGCAGACCTCGGTGAAGGCGACTCAGGCTGCCGTCATAGGTGGCGCAGCCGTGACGGAAACGATAAAGGGTATGCAACGAATCCGCGCGACGGTGCAGTCAACGGGAAAGAAAATTAAAGGCCTCGGTGAGCGTTCCCTGGAAATCGGAGCCATCATAGAAGTGATCAATGAAATTGCGACGCAGACAAACCTTCTCGCCTTGAATGCCGCAATTGAAGCCGCGCGTGCAGGCGAGCAGGGCAGAGGTTTTGCTGTGGTCGCTGACGAAGTGAGAAAACTAGCGGAACGTGCCGCTCGCGCTACGAAAGATATTACGGGCCTGATCAAGGGCATTCAGGTAGAAACAAGTGAAGCCGTGACGGTCATGGAAGAGGGTACTCGCGAGGTGGAGGAAGGCACCAAGCTTGCCGACCAGGCCGGCGCTGCGCTCAGAGAAATTGAACAGATCGTTAAACAGAGCGCTACCCTTATGACGGACATTACCCGGGCAGCCGCTGACCAGGTGCAGTCGACTTCGAGCGTGGTGAAAACCATGGACACTATTTCCAATTTGACCCAGGAAACAACCCTCGGTGTTCAGGACACGGTTGCAACCATCAACAACCTTGCAGATCTTACCAAACGGCTAAACGAAGCCATTAACAGGTTTAAGATCGGCAAGGCGCATGCTGTTGAGCAGACGGAGACACCGCTTCCAGTGCTTGACGGGTATCCACCAGTTACGGAAAATGTGACCACGAGTGATGAGGAAATAAAGCTCGGGTTTATCGAATAAGCCATATGGCAGGTCCTTTAGATAAATCAGGCATCATCGAGTTTTTTCTTGTCGAGGCTGGTGAGCATCTTCAAAACCTGAACAAGGGACTCTTGTCTCTTGAGAAGGACTCGAACGACACCGCCATGATCGATGAGCTTTTCCGGGCTGCACACACGCTCAAAGGTTCAGCGGCCATGATGGGATTTCAGGGAGTTAGTGATGTGGCCCATAAGGCCGAAGACATGCTCAGCCAGTTTCGCTCGGGCACCATTCCTATTTGCAAAGAAACTCTGAATTTTCTCTTTGATAGCGTTGACGCTGTTAAAGTCATGGTGGACGGCGTAGCAAACAACCAGTCGGAAGATCCCCTTGTTGTAGAAAGCATAGGCCGGGCCTATAAGGATGTTGTTGAGAGCATTATAAAGATAGCATCTACTACATCGTCCAAGGAAGACGAGCCATTCGGCGTTTCCCAGGAGCCGATCCCAGTTGCAGCGGATCACGAACACGATGCCGATCTCGATCTTGATTGGGAAAAGACCTTCGAAGTCGACAGTGAAAACCTCCGAACTTTCGAACCACTTCCCGAAGAACCGGCAAATTCGCAACAAGCAATCATACCGCCGAGGACATCTGTTCCTTCATCAGGTGTTCAGCAGCCAGCTTCGAGCCCAACTCCGTCAGCAGTGCCCGATGGCCCGCTTCGGCAGGAATTGGAAGAGGCCAAGAAGATTGGCATTCTGGAAAAACGAGGAACGGGGCGGCGTGCTAAAGATGCAGTCGACCTAGAAAAACAGTTTATCCGAGTCAATATCGACCGGCTCGATAATCTCATGAACCTTGTGGGTGAAATGATCGTTAATCGCAACCGGCTTGCTCGTCAGGTCGACCTAATCAAGGCGTTACGGGAAGAGCTTGAATTCAGCCAGAACCGTCTGCTACATGAGATAAAAAAGTTTGAAGAGAAATACGAGTATACATTGAGTATCGAGTCTGCAGGCGCGAAACAGGAAGCTACTGAGCCATCAACAGATTTTCTTGAGCTTGAATTCGACCGGTATGATGACTTCAACCTGCTCTCGCGAAAACTAACGGAAATTACGAACGACACCAACGAGATCATGACACAGCTTGCGGGTTTTTTCGACTCGTTTGAGTTCGATACGGCGCGCATCTCCACGATTACTACGAACCTGCAGGATGAAATCACTATGGCCCGTATGGTCGAGGTGGACAAGCTTTACCAGATGTTCCAGAGGCCGGTTCGCGACATAGCCCAGGAAGAGAACAAGAAGGTAAACATGGTGGTCTCGGGCGGGGAGACCAAGATCGACAAGACGATCTTTGAGATCATTTCAGATCCGCTGATGCACATGATCAGGAATGCGATTTCTCACGGTATTGAGACGGTTCCTGAACGCAGAGCGGCTGGAAAGGATCCGACGGGCTCGCTTATCATGAAGGCACGGCATGAGGGAAACAGTATAATTATCGAGATCGAAGATGATGGCCGTGGAATGGACCCGGCCGTGCTTAGGCACACGGCTGTAGACAAAGGGTTTATGAGCGCGGCAGAGGCACAGTCGCTTACGGATTCGGAATCGATCAACCTGATCTTTCGTCCAGGATTTTCCACGGCTTCAAAAATCAGCAAAGTTTCAGGCCGGGGTGTGGGCATGGACGTGGTCTCAACGCATCTCGCGCGGATCAATGGCAGGATCGTGATCCGGACTGAAAAAAACGTGGGAACGAAGTTTGTGATTAGGCTCCCTCTCACGCTTGCTATTGCGCAGGCACTGATTATAAAACTCAAAGACCAGGAAATCGCCGTGCCTATGAACCTTGTTGAGGAAACGACACGATTTTCGTACAAAGATATCCAACGAGCCGCCGGTGAGGAAATGGTTAGCTTACGTGGGACATTGCTCCGTCTCGTCAAGCTGAACGAGCTGGTCGGCGTGGGTAAGTTCCCCAAAAAGGACGAGACTTTTCGTCACCCAACGTTGATCCTCGGCATGGCTGAGAAAAAATTGGCACTGATGGTAGAGGAAATTAAAGGACGGGAAGAGATCGTAGTTAAATCTCTTGGCGACTACCTGAAAGGCGTTAAACTCTTTTCCGGTGCCACGATATCGGGCGAAGGCAACGTGCGGCTGATAATCAATATTGCCTCGTTGTTTGGCGATGAATCAGCGATCTCAACCAAAGCCACTGTAATTGCGACTTCAGCAGAGTCCGTGTCCGTGCCGGAAATTGCGAAGCGAAAGCCCCGTGTCCTTGTGGTTGATGACTCCATTAGCATCCGCAAATACGTTCAGCGCTTTCTCGACCGGACGGGTTACGAGGTTGAAGTGGCTCCAGACGGCATGGAGGCACTCGATGTCATGAGTCGGTTAAAATTTGATGCTGTAATCACGGACCTCGAAATGCCGGTCATGCACGGCTATGACCTTATGGCCGAGATGAAGAAGAGTCCAGAACTTATTAACATCCCTGTCATTGTTCTCACCTCACGAGCAGGAGACAAACATCGGCAGAAAGCCATAGAAATGGGCGCCCAAGATTACCTGGTAAAGCCTTTTGAAGAGCAGGAAATGCTTGGAGCGCTCAAAAAACTGCTGAGTGGTGCTACCCTCGCAGGCCGGGCCTAACCCCCAAAGAACATTATGGACGACAGGACTCGTTTTCTGATATTATCACTTAGCGGTGAGAGTTATGCACTCCCGATAACCAAACTGCTGGAGATTACGGTTTCGCGCGCTCTTCAGCAAGACCCGGCACTGACCGCAATGTTTGAGGGGAAAGTCGAATTTCGAGGCACGCTGATTCCTGTTCTGAACGTTAAAAAAATCTTCAAACTGACCGGTGCACTTGGAGAGACCCTTCTCGTGATCAAAAGCGTCAAGGGCATGGTTGGTCTACTGGTCGATGCCGTAACCGAGATTCTGAACACCGAACAGAAACCTATCGTGATGCCGAAGGGCGTCATCAATCCCAGGTTCCAGTATTTCAATGGAATCCTGAGACATAAAGAAAACCTCGTGCTTCTGCTGAACGCAGACGGGCTGCTGCCATGACGCGCAGCTATTTGATATTTCTCCTGTCGGGAAGACTATTCGGTGCACGACTTAGTGGGGCGATCGAGATCGTGCCCTGGCGCCGGTCACGGCCAGTGCCGCAGTCTTACTTTTATGTCGAAGGACTGATTGATTACCGCGGGGTCGTGTACCCTGTCTTCAATCTTGCACAGTGGCTCGGCATGAGCAAGCCGAGAACCGCCGAAGAAAAAGACCTCTCGGAAGTGAGTCAGAGCATCATCCTGCTAGAAGAGAATGGTGTTCTCTTCGGCGTTATCGTGGACAGCGTTGTCAAGATGGCGAAGTTGGAGGATCCAACCAAGGCCCCCGAAAAGTCGAGGGACATCGAGACGAAATTCATGAAAGGGATCGTAGTCGAAGACGAGCAAGATATCGTTATCCTCGATTTCGAAAGGTTGCTATATGCCAGTTAAGATATTATTAGCTGATAAAAGCATAACCATTCAGAAGGTGGTTGAGATGCTTTTTTCAGGAAAAGATTACGAGGTAACCTGTGTGAGCGACGGAGATACCGCCATCCATGAAGCATCACGAGTCGTGCCCGACCTGGTACTGGTTGATGTGGACCTTCCGCGAATCGACGGCTATAGTTTTGCTGAACGACTTAAACATATCCCACAGCTTTCTTCTACCCCCGTCATTCTCATGATGAGTAGAGACGATGTATATGACTCTGCAAAAGGGAAGCAGGGGAGAATTCTCGACTACATTGCCAAACCTTTTGAGTCACAGGAACTTATTGGCAAGGTCAAAAAGGCGCTCGCCGAGGCACCCCAGCATCCAAAACCGGTCATTTCCAAGCAGGCCACCACGCCAGCTTACAGTTCGGCAGCACCTGTAACGTCGCCAATTGCAAAACCAAGACAGGCCGCACCATCGGACATTTTTGAAATCATCAATGAAGCGCCTACAGAGGCCGAATTCAAGCAGGCAGCAATGCTTTCCAACGAAGAAGAGTCGATATATGAAGTTGAACCTGAAGTAGAAGAAGTGGAAGAAACAGCCCCGCGTGAGCGTTCCACGGTATTGCCTGTCGGCGACAAGGCCGTAGAAGAAATGCGTGTCGGCTTGGGATTGAACGAGCTACTGACGGAGCCAGAGACTGTTCCCCTTGAGGCATTTGATTTAGCCATGGAATCTGCCCCAAAGGCCACCATTCCCCATGAACAAAAGCCGCTCGCGCCCGTCGTTTTAGCCCTTCAGACGCCAATAACACCGGTGCCGCCGCAGATCACCGAAGATAAGGTGCGGAGCATCGTCGAAGCAACTGTTTCAAAGGCGGTAAAAGAAGCAATCGAAAACGTACCAGCCCCGGCACCCAAGGTCTTGCCCGAGAGCGAACTGCGCGGCATAGCCGAAAAAATTATGTCGAAGATGGCGCAGGATGTGTTTAGAGATATGCCTCCTCCTCTTCCAAAGATATCGGACGAAACTGTCCGGAGAGGGATCGAGGAAGTCATATCGAAGATCGTCCGGGACATAGCGAGAGACGTGATCGAGAAAATTGTTTGGGAAGTGATTCCACAGCTGGCCGAGCAAAAAATCAAAGAAGAGATAGAACGATTGAAAGCCATGTAGTAGTATCCCGGACATCCGGGCATACTTCAGATAGAAGATCATACCTCAGTAGGGGACTCGTTCCCCTATTTTTTATTCACATTGACCACCACTGAAGTTTTGCATCGTAGTTTTATTACGTGGAATCTTGTGGTAGAGGCTCCAAGGGGGGTGTTAATCATTCCCTTTATCGCCGCTGAGGTTTAATACCCCACATGTGTAAACGAGTGAAGAGAGCTTGCTTTTCTATCGAAGAAGCAGAAGGACATGTTCTAGTATCGGGTCACTTTTTCCACTGACCTGTGCGATGAACATGCTTTCAAAATAAGGAGCAGCATGCATGTCCACCAAAGAACTATCAAAATCCTATGATCCGAAATCTGTAGAACAGAAGTGGTACGATTTCTGGCTTGAAAAAAAATATTTTCACACAAACGAGGACGCAGTGGGCAGTCCGTTTTCTATTGTGATACCGCCTCCAAACGTGACTGGATCGCTGCACATTGGACATGCGCTGAACTCTACGCTCCAAGACATCCTCGTACGGTGGATGCGCATGTCTGGCAGAAACACGCTTTGGATACCGGGCACGGACCATGCTGGCATCGCGACGCAGAACGTGGTCGAGCGCCAGCTCGCCAAGGAAAACGTAGACCGCCATGTACTGGGCCGAGAGAAGTTCATCGAAAAGGTATGGGAGTGGAAGAAAGAATATGGCAGTAGGATCATCAATCAGTTGAAACGCATGGGCGCATCCTGCGATTGGGAGCGAGAGCGTTTCACTATGGATGAAGGTCTCTCGCGCGCAGTGCGCGAGGTTTTTGTTACATTGTATGAAGAAGAGCTTATCTACCGCGGTGAGCGTCTGATAAACTGGTGCCCGAGATGCCACACTGCGCTTTCGGACATTGAGGTTGAGCATGAGGACGAGAAAAGTAAACTCTATCATATTGCATATCCCTTAAATCATGACCACAACATTCGCCTTACTGTTGCAACTACGCGACCTGAAACCATGTTTGGCGATACGGCGGTTGCCGTGCATCCTCTCGATCCACGATATAAGGGCCTCATCGGCAAGACCATTGACCTACCGCTGACCACACGGCAGATCCCTGTCATCGGCGACTCGATTCTCGTTGACCTCGAATTCGGCACCGGCGCTGTAAAAGTCACGCCTGCCCACGATTTTAATGATTACGAGGCGGGCTTGCGTCAGATCCCGAACCTCCCGCGAGTCAAAATACTCGATGATAAGGCCGAGATCCTTCCCGATATCCCGGATGTTTTTTCCGAGGTATTGAAACAGATTGCTGGCAAACCGGCAAAGAAGGCGCGCGGTATGGTCGTGGAGTTGCTCCAGGCGCGTGGTTTTCTCATCAAGACGGATGACCACACACACGCCATCGGCAAATGCTACCGATGCAGGTCCGTCGTGGAACCCTATCTTTCTCCCCAATGGTTCGTGAAAACCGCGCCGCTTGCCGAGCCTGCGATCAAAGTCGTCGAAGACGGCAATATCCGGATCATTCCTAAAGGCTGGGAAAACACATATTTCGAGTGGATGCGCAACATCAAAGACTGGTGCATATCGCGCCAAATATGGTGGGGCCACCGCATCCCGGCATGGTACTGCGACGACTGCGGGGCCATTACGGTTAGCCGAACCGATGCGGTGCTATGCAGCAAATGCGGAAGCAAAAAAATACACCAGGAAACAGATGTACTTGATACTTGGTTCTCGTCAGCGCTTTGGCCATTTTCCACGCTCGGCTGGCCTGATAAAACCCAGGAGCTATCTGTTTACTACCCCACATCGGTGTTGATCACGAGCTTCGATATTATCTTCTTTTGGGTGGCGCGAATGATTATGATGGGACTTCACTTTATGAAAGATGTCCCGTTCTACGATGTGTATATCCATGCGCTCGTGCGCGATGCAGAAGGTCAAAAGATGAGCAAATCGAAGGGAAACGTGATCGACCCCCTAGTAATGATCGACCAGTACGGGACCGACGCCTTCCGGTTCACGCTCACCGTTTTTGCAGCTCAGGGAAGGGACATCAAGATGTCCACGGAGCGCATCGAGGGTTACAGGAATTTTGCGAACAAGATATGGAACGCGAGCAGGTTCGTGATGATGAATTTAGAAGAAAACTTCGCACCGAATGCTGAGCTTATCACCAACGGGACCTCTCTGTCCGATCTGTGGATCCTCTCGCGCCTAAACTCGGTCACCAAAGAAGTTCAGACGGCGCTGACAGACTACCGGTTTAATGACGCTGCCTCGGCGCTCTATCATTTTATATGGCACGAATACTGCGACTGGTATCTGGAGTTGTCTAAGCCGGCATTATATTTGGACAGGGGATCGCCAAAGCGCAAGGCGACACAGACCCTGCTTGCCCACGTCCTCGAAACGGCGCTTAGGCTTTTACACCCTATCATGCCGTTCATCACCGAGGAGATATGGCAGACTCTTCCGGAAACGGTCAGAGTCCAGGGTCGAGTGATCAAGGGCCAGGTGGGCTCGATCATGGTTGCAGGATATCCTGTTGCCGATGGTTACCTGATCAATGCAGAGATCGAGCGAGATATGCAATTGATCATGGACCTGATCCTGACAATCAGGAATATCCGGGGCGAGATGAACATCGCACCGTCGATGCAGATACAAGTAATCGTGAAAGTCGAAAACAGTGAACTCGCAGAGCATATCGAAAAGAGCGCAGGGTATGTGAAGACGTTGGCCCATCTTCTAGAACTTCGGGTCGGCGTTAACGAAAAAAAGCCAAAAGCATCGGCAATGGGCGTGATAAAAGGGGCAGAAGTGTATATTCCGCTAGAAGGTATTATCGACCTTACGCAGGAGTTCGACCGGTTGCAGAAAGAGATCGCAAAGACCTCAAAGGATATAGAGGTATTTTCAAAGAAGCTTTCGAACAAGAACTTCGTCGATAAAGCACCGAAGGAAGTCGTGGAAAAGGATACCGCGAAGCTTGAAGAATTTAAAGTGAAACGAGAGAAGCTTGAACAGAGCCTGAAGATGCTGAGATAAACGAATTTCATCGATCATGGATCATACTTTAAAAAAACTTTTAGCGCTTGCATTGGAGGAAGACCTCGGCCCTCGTGATGTAACCTCCGAGGCAACTATCCACCCAGAATCCGTGTCTATAGCCGTGATGCTGGCCAAGCAGAACCTTATACTTGCCGGTCTCGGTGTTGCCAGAGCTGTCTTTTATCACCTTGATCCCAATATCCAATTTACAACCGATGTTAAGGATGGCGATACGATGAACGCCGGGACGGAGATCGCGAAACTGTCTGGGAACACGCAGGCATTGCTTGCAGGCGAGCGCGTGGCTCTGAACCTTCTCCAGCATCTGTCCGGTATTGCGACATTGACGGCAACATATGTCGAAAGGGTGAAGGGCCTGAAAGTCGAGGTGCTGGACACAAGAAAAACACTTCCGGGCCTGCGGCAGCTCGAGAAATATGCAGTGCGTGTAGGTGGAGGAAAAAATCATCGATTCGGTCTTTATGACGGGGTGCTGATTAAGGACAACCATATCAAGGCATCAGGCAGCATAACGAAAGCCGTTGAAAGCACAAGGAGGTTGGCCCATCATCTACTTAAGATAGAAGTGGAGACGAAAACTCTTGATGATGTTCGCGAGGCGATAGCTGCACAGGCTGACATTGTTATGCTTGATAATATGTCTATAGATATGATGTACAAAGCAGTGAGACTCATCGCAGGTAAGGCTTTTATTGAGGCGTCTGGCAACATTACACTCGAAACTATTCGCGCGGTTGCGGAGACTGGCGTTGACTTCATCTCCTCGGGAAGTCTCACCCATTCCGCTCCTGCCGCCGATATCAGCATGAAAATAAAATAACGGGGTTCTAGATCTTGAGTTCGGGGGCCAGTAAAGAATTTGCCGACCCCGGGCATTAGACTCCGCTACTTGGTTCTTGCCCTGATTTTATGTATAAAGAAAAAATATTGAACATCCTTCTTGCATCACGTTCAGGGTTCTTATCCGGTGAAGAACTCGCGCGAAAGATCGGTGTCTCACGCACCATGGTGTGGAAACATATCAAGTCGCTGAAACGCGACGGGTTTGGTATCGACGCAGTGCCGTCGCAGGGCTACCGCATTATTTCCGAGCCTGACATCCTGCGGCAGAGCGAGATCAAGGCAGGACTAAAAACAAAAGTGATCGGAAAAGAGATCTATATATATCCAGAGATTTCTTCAACAAATACGCGTGCCATAGAGATGGCAATGGACAACGCGCACGAAGGCACTGTCGTTATTGCCGAGACACAGACCAGCGGCAAGGGTAGGCTTGGCAGGAAATGGATATCGCCGAAAGGCAATCTGTATTTTAGTGTCATCCTGCGTCCGGATATCCCACTGTACAAGGCGCCGCTCATCACTCTGATGGGGGCTGTTGTCGTAGCCTGTGCAATCAGAAACGTATGCCATGTTCACGCTGTAATCAAGTGGCCGAATGATATTCTTCTTTCGGGCAAAAAGGTATGCGGTCTACTTACCGAGATGAGCGCAGAGCAGGACCGTATCAGGCACATCGTGCTCGGCATTGGCGTGGATGTGAATATGGATCTCGATGTGTTACCTACCGACATACGAACGATTACGACTTCTCTCATGGCGGAAACAAGAGAGAAGATAAACAGGACCGCTCTCCTACAGGCAATCTTTAAGGAACTTGACCGCTGGTACCAAGTGCTCCTTCATGATCCAGTTGACGTACTGAAGGCATGGGAAAAGCTCAACATGACCATAGGAAATCGCATTGCGGTGAGCGGTGCAGGCGAAGTGCTCGAAGGTTCAGCACAGGGACTGGATACTGAGGGTCGGCTCATTGTTATTCTTGACGACGGTACAACAAGGACTGTCGCTGCGGGCGATGTGACGATATTGAAAAGATAGGACAGAATTCAGCACCCAGCAGTCTGGAAGTATTGGAACACGATTGCTCTATACGTGAGATCTTGTACTAATCTCATCGTGCGACCTTTTTCTCTGGAGGGTAAATGCTTTTAGCCATCGATATCGGAAACACGAACGTGGTACTTGGCGTATTTGACGGGGATATGCTCGTCGAGAATTGGCGCGTGGGTACCAACACGCAGATCACGCCCGATGAATACGCGATGATCTTCAAGGACCTCTTCAATTTTGCCAAGCTCGATTTTAAACAGATTGCTGGAGTGATCATCTCAACCGTAGTACCGCCACTATTGCCTGTGATGACGGAGATGTCACGGAAATATTTTCAGATCGAGCCCATGGTCGTAACACACAAACTCAAGACGGGTATTACGATCCGGTATGACAACCCAAAGGAGGTCGGTGCAGACCGCATCGTGAATGCAGCTGCAGCCTATCAGCAATATGGCGGCCCGCTCATTATCGTTGACTTCGGCACGGCGACTACGTTTTGTGCAGTAACAGAGAGCGGCGAATATCTGGGCGGGGCGATTTGTCCCGGCATAAAAATTTCTGCGGAGGCATTGTTTCAGCGTGCCTCGAAGTTACCGCGAGTTGAACTAACAAAACCAGCAAATGTGATAGGCACAGATACCATCAGCGCAATGCAGGCGGGTATTATCTATGGTTACGCTGGTCTTGTTGATGGCATCGTGGAACGGATGAAGAAGGAGCTGTCCGACCATGCCAAGGTTGTGGCAACGGGCGGTTTGGCAGAACTTGTCTCGCAGGAAACGAGGAGCATATGGCAGATAAAACCTCAGTTGACGCTTGAGGGCCTACGATTACTATACGAAATAAACCGTTGATTTTTCAACGACAAAGTCCGATGCTCACCAATAGCCTAATCGCTGCTAAAAATCTATCCATCCCGTTACCTTGACGATTCCACATTTTTATGATATTTTTCCTTTACAACCGCTTGTAAGGAGAATAGATGAATATTCTTGTTGTTGATGATGAAGAGGGCGCCCGGGAATTGTTCAATACCATCCTGACGGATGAAGGATATGAGGTTGCCCTCGCCAACAGCGGAGAGGATGCACTGACCTTGTTCAAGAATCAGCCCTTCAATCTCGTGATCACAGACATCAAAATGCCGGTCATGGATGGGCTTCAGCTTCTTCAGGAGATCCGGCAGATGGGGTCCAAAACCGATGTGATTATGGTGACGGCATATGGTGAAGTTGAAAGTTATCTTAAGGCTATGAGCCTCGGAGCAGCTGAATATATTAACAAGCCTATTCGCATTAAAGAATTGAAACGGATCGTTCATAAGGTACTGACTGAGCAGAAGGCGAGGTCAGGCAACTGATGTCACGCCTACGCAAGGACCCTATTGTCGGCCGCTGGATCATTGTATCCACAGAGCGTCCCAAAAAACCCGAAGAATATATCTTTGAAGAGCCTGCAGACGATGTAAGCTCAACGGAGTGCCCGTTTTGCGGCGGCAATGAATCCAAAACTCCTCCGGAGCTCGCTTCCTTCAGGCCTGAGAAGACGCTACCGAATACCGAAGGTTGGTGGGTGCGCGTCGTTCCAAGTAAGTTCCCTGTGCTCCACATTGAGGGTAGCATGGAACGCGAAGGGAGCGGTATCTATGACTGGATGAACGGCATCGGTGCCCACGAGATCATCATTGAATGTCCAGAGCATGCAATTCGGATAGAAGACCTTCCCGAAAGCCAGGTTGAAAAAGTCCTCTGGGCCTATCGCGACCGTATTCTCGATCTCGAAAGGGACAGCCGTCTCAGATACGTTCTGGTTTTCAAAAATCAGGGCTGGACTGCCGGATCGGCCCTGAACCATGCCCATTCCCAGATAATCGCTACGCCAGTCATTCCCAAGTTCGTGAAGGAAAAGCTAGAAGGTGCCAAATCTTATTACGATTATAAGGAGCGGTGCATCTTCTGCGACATCATCCGTCAGGAACTTCAAGCGTCGGAGCGCATGATCGAAGAGACGCGCCATTTCGTAGTTATGGCCCCCTTTGCGCCCCGTTTCCCTTTTGAGATATGGGTCTACCCAAAAAAGCATCTGTGCTCCTATGTCGATGTTGGGAAAGAGGAGATTATGGATTTTTCCAGAACGCTCAGGCATACATTGCAGAGGCTCGATAAAGTTCTGAATCATCCGCCATATAATTTCATGCTCTACACGGCGCCGAACCGCGTACAACGCCGCGGGCATTGGCACACATTAAACGACGATTTCCACTGGCACCTCGAAATCATGCCCCGAATTACGCGCGTGGCCGGGTATGAGTGGGGCTCAGGTTTCTACATCAATTCTACTCCACCAGAAATGTCAGCAAAGTATTTGCGGGATGTAAAGCTTTAATCAACGGGATAATAGGCATAGGCCTGCAGCTGAAAAAAAGAAATAAAAAAGCCACACATGGATAGGTGAAGCTTTTTAAGGAGAATGTTCCTTCAGTCGGAACGACTAAATAGAATGTGATCGAGTGTAGTGCAGCATGCCACCGGCTAGAATAATATTCTGTTGCCGCGTACTCAAAGGATATTTGAGTTTCGCTGTTTTTCCAGTTGTCATATTCTTAATATTCTTGAGAACCAGATCCGCACCCTTCGAAAGCCTCATTTTGATATCCCTCTATCTTGTCATTTACACCGATTGAATCATAATCAGCCTCATTCTCAAAGGTGAGCGGTAAAATGCCGAAGTTGATAAGAGTAACCACACAGCGCGATCTAAATTCCGCATTCCTTGCAAAGTATTTTTTCAAAGATGAGAGGAGGCATGCATTTTTCAGTGATAACGGGCTAGTGCAGACGAAAATCAAATACGCGAGATCGGGAGGGTTGGTCATCCAGAACTTACATAAAATTCAAGCAGCCCTTTAACCCATCTTCTACAGTTGCCGCCGAGAAAAGGACTGTTTGCGCGAGTGGAGTTGTTTAATTTCACAGGGTTACAAAAAACGTTTTTGGAAAACAGGTCAAAATGTAGTGCCACGTTAATATAAAAATAACTTGCAATTAATAATTATTATGATATATTTGTGGTGCTATGTTCTTCAGGGTAAAACGCTCCGAATCACGAGAATACCTTCAGATCGTTCATAACCGCCGCGACCAAGGCAAGGTGAAGCAGGAAGTCATCGCCACGCTTGGACGGCTCGATGCGCTCAAGGAAACAGGAGCATTTGATAGCTTGCTGCGGTCTGGGCTCAAGTTTTCCGACCAGATCGCGGTCATCGACGCACATAAACAGGGAGAAGCGATTGAAACGGATTCCAGGCGCATCGGCCTGCCGATGATATTCGGCCGGTTATGGAAAGAGCTGGGAATACAGAAAGTGCTTGAGGCATCAGCCAGGGAGCGCAAACATCAATTTTCCATCGAGCGGGCGATTTATCTTACGGTGCTGCACCGTTTGAGCGTATCGGGTTCAGATCGTGCCGCTGAACAATGGTGCCTTGGCTACCGGATAGAAGGAACCGCTGGAATCGATTTGCACCATTTATACCGGGCCATGGCATGGCTCGGCGAACCCCTTTCCAATGCTGATCAGGAAGGGGCCACCGGATTTTCTCCCCGTTGCACCAAGGATGTGATCGAAGAAGAGCTATTCCGACGCAGGCGAGATTTATTCGCCGATCTACGGCTGGTCTTTTTCGACACCACGAGCATTTACTTTGAAGGAGAGGGCGGCGAGGATATAGGCGCATACGGTCATTCCAAGGACCACCGGCCCGATCTCAAGCAGATGGTGGTCGGCGCAATCATCGATCATCACGGGAAACCTCTTTGTTGCGAGTTGTGGCCCGGAAACACAACCGATGTCAAGACGCTCGTGCCGATCATAGACCGGCTGAGGCTCCGCTTCGGCATCAATCAGGCGTGCATAGTGGCAGACCGGGGAATGATCAGCGAAAAGACCCTGTCCGACTTGCATGAGCGAAAGATCGATTACATTCTGGGAGCGAGGATGCGGCGGCAGAAGGAAGTGAGTGAAGAGGTTTTGAGCCGCGGAGGGAAATACGAAGAGGTCTATCCTAAAAGCAAGGAGAGTAAAGCCCCATCCCCGCTCAAAGTGAAGAACGTCATGGTAGGCGAACGCCGCTATATCGTGTGCGTTAACGAAGACCAGCGGAAGAAAGATGCCGCCGATAGAGAAGCCATCATCGCATCTCTTCGGGAGAAACTGAAGCAGGGAGGCAAGAGCCTGGTTGGCAACAAAGGGTATCGTAAATATGTGAAGAGCTTCAGCAGTGCCTTTGTCATCGATGAAGAAAAAGTTCAACAGGAAGCACGGTATGACGGTAAGTGGGTCCTCACGACATCAATGCCCATGCCTGCGCGCGAGGTTGCGCTCGCGTACAAAGAGTTGTGGATGGTGGAGCAGATCTTCAGGAGCACCAAAACGGTGCTGACGACGCGCCCGATTTATCATAAATGCGACGAGACGATTCGGGGCCATGTCTTCTGTAGTTTTCTTGCGCTTGTCCTTATGAAGGAATTACAGGAGCGATTGGATAGCCGCAATGAGCAGAAGCTTGAGTGGGGCGAAATGCTCCGGGACCTAGAGGAACTGAAGCAGATCACGATTACAAGCGACGGCAAGGAAGTTATTTTAAGGACCGAATTAAAAGGCGATACGGGAAAGGTGTTTCAGGCTGCAGGAGTGGCGATTCCGCCAAAGGTCGTGATACCACAAAAGGTAAATGGTGCTGAAATCTCGTCATCATAATCGAGTTGGAATAATATGGCAGGGTGTGGTGCCACGCTACTTTTCGATGCCCTTATCATGTTGTTTTAGCGAAGTTATTTTTTGGCAGGTGTAGAAGATGGGTTTAACTGTCCCACTCTGATGCGGATGTTACTGCCCGTGGCCTCAAAGCCAGGACACCGTCTGCATTGTGGAACTAGACGAGAAGAAGAAAAGGTCAGCGGGATGATGCTGAAGTCCCGCCTGGTGCTTTATAATGTTGCCTTCGTGGAAAAGATCACCGAATTGTGCTATATTTTAAGACAAATTCGACAAGAAATTGACCCCAACACGAACGAAAGAGGAGGCATTGATATGGTCCAGAAGGCGAGTCCGAAATTGACGGAAATGATGAATCAGGCTATTGCAGGAGAACTTCAGGCAATTGTGCAGTACATGTGGCATCATGTTATGGTAAAAGGAATGAACGCAGAATCACTTTCCGGAGTTTTTGAAAAGGTGTCCGTGGATGAGATGAAGCACGCAGAAAAAATTGCCGAGAGATTATTTTATTTTGATGTCAATCCCACGACGAAGCCGACACCTATCGTCACTGGTGGGGACGCTACTCAAATGCTCAAGGCAGACACCAAGGCGGAGGAAGAAGCGATCACGCTGTATAAAGACATTATCAAACAGGCCACATCGGAAGGAGACGAGACGACGCGGTTGCTTTTCGAAGAGATCCTTTCCGAGGAAGAAGGCCACCACGACACCTTTACGACGCTCCTCGGGCAATAAGAAAATAAAGGAGGCTGGTTATCATATAACCAGCCTCTTTGCATTGGAACCCCAGAAATTGTATACATGTTGTAAACCATTGATATCCGCATAAGTAATGCAATATAATGGAGGCATCCTGAAAGGGATTGTCTCCATGCGACCCCACGGTACTCCACAATCGTTGGAAGATCGACGACGGCGTGTAATTACTTTCCTCAAGCAGATGTTGTGCCTTCATGAGATCGCAGACGGATGGGTTGTCACGCGAACAGCGTACTTCGTTGACGCGACGTTCCAGAAGGGTAGCGAAGATGCGCTGAAAGCGTAACTAGCATCAGGCCGACTACCGCGACTGACCGCGAAGCAGAAACGTCTCGTTTGCCTCCTGACCAAAGGGCCATGGCACATGGTTACAGGACGGAGCTGTGTACAACACAACGGAATGCCGATCTGATCGAACACCAACTGAAAGTGAAATACCACCATAATCACGTAGGTAAACTCCTCCACCAAATAGGTTGGAGCCACCAAAAGCCGGAACGTTGGACCATTGAGCGCAACGAAACGGAGCCATCTCCGGCATAGCCGTCAGCCCGAACGATTCCATTGCACGCTGTACTGCCAACTGTATGAGGATAATATCCGAGGCGAAGAAGTAGTGGTATTCTCCACCTTTGTTACATCAAATACCCGGCCATCTGATTGTGCTGCTAGATAATGGCAAAACCCCCATAGAAGTGATTCCGTAGAAGAACTTCTCGCATGTACATCCCGTTTACACTTAGAACCTTTCCCCCGATATGCCCCCCGAGTTGAACCCAGACGAAAAAGTATGGAATCACTTTAAGAAAATACTCGCCAACGGTCGCCCTGATACTCAAGACGAGTTACTATCCGAAGAAATCTGTAATCTGGCAGAGTCACAGCCTCTTTTGCGTAGTTGTATCCATTAGTCCTGGCGACCTCTTTTTTAGCCTAAATATTGCACTACTTATGCAGGGTGCTATAATGCACAATTATGTATTAACTTTTCCAAATGATGTGAACGTTTTTTATTACGCGGTGACTTTATTTCGAATTTATTTTTTTCTTATGGCATCTTGAACTCTCTACCCGGGATGCGAACCGTCAGCACTGGACAGGCCGCCTTGCGAACTACTTTCTCAGCTGTACTCCCGAATAGCATATGATCGATGCCCGTCCTTCCGTGAGTGCCGATGACAATCAGATCAGCCTGCCTTTCCTTTGCTGTCTTGATGATCTCGACAAAAGGTACGCCGCGAACAACCATCTTTTCCACATCTTTGACGGTCTGCGAAACTTCCGCTACCCATTTGTCCATTTCATTCCATGCACTCTTTTGCATATCCTCCATCAGATCGGTAGCGGAAAGGGAAGATGGAATATACCATTCAGCAATACTGATGTCCTGGATTACGTAAAGGATAATAAGTTTAGACTGATAATCCTTCGCGAGCGAAATAGCATGGTCCATGGCAGCGCGGGCACCCTGTGAAAAATCCGTTGGAAAAAGGATGGTTTTGATCTGCATGAGACCCCCTTTCTGTGAGCAACAGTCTAAGTGTAGCTCCTGTTCACCGCTCTGTCAAACAAAAAGGGAATGTCGCGTATTCCATTTCCGCGGTTTAAAAAGGGAAAACATATTGCAGTTATCGTAGTATCCGTCATTGATGAAGGAAATTCTGATAAAGAAAATCCTGAATATTAACTTGACTGAACGAAGGCGCTACCATAAGCCAATGAAGTTGACGCTTCTCTTCGTTGATTAGATGCTACAGTTCTGGTAGCGCACCTACGAACGAAGGAGTAAAAAGCTGCATTATGGAAACAACGCCGATCGATAAACTGTGCTTGTAGATCACGGATGAGCTTGAACAGATATTTTAAGCGCAGGCTTTTTAAACTGAAAACTGTATGAAAAGGATTTGGCATCATCGCAACGGCTCTGAATAAGCATTTTTTTGCGCTCAAAGGCATTTGTCTAAAAACCTGCCTAAAAGGTATTTTTTTGGACATGAACAAAATCATGCGTTTGGCCCTATATATCAGAGTGAATAAGGCCCATCAATGTTACTTTGCGCCGGATTCAGGTTTAAAAATCCCCGAACCAGTTAATAGTCAAGGCCCCGGTGGCAGGGATCCGTCCAACATGAAACATCGAGCCGAAAGGCTTGGAAGGCATATGATTATAAGCTCAGGCTTTTGGACATCATTGATTGTTACCCCTCCTCTACCCATATATAGCCCCATTCAGGGTATAGTATCCTAGCCCGGACTGTGATATGGCGTGACCATGCGGCTCATCATTGTTGAAGACGATCCTTTACTCCTTGAAAATTTGACTCTGCTCTTGAGCGGTGAGGAAGGGCTTGCTGTAGTCGGATCCTACCGGTCGGCAGAGGATGCCCTGCGGGGTCTCAGAAACGCCAAGCCGGAATTGATGCTCACCGATCTCGGCTTGCCCGGCATGTCAGGTGTGGATTTGATAAAAAGAGCCAAGGAAGAAATACCATCTCTTGAAATCATGGCGCATACGATATTCGAAGCTCGGGAGATGGTTTTTCCCGCCATCAAGGCGGGCGCATCGGGGTATATCCTCAAGGGAAGCAGTCCGCGGGAAATCATAGAATCCATTCATGAACTGTATAAGGGTGGGGCGCCCATGAGCCCAAAAATTGCTCGAAAAATCATCAATGAATCCCGAGACGATGTCGTGAGCGAAAAGTACTTTCTGACCCAGCGAGAAAAAAAGAAATCGTAAAGCGCGTTGAAGAAGGGTTAACGTATAAAGAAATCGGAGAACGGCTGAGCATCAGTACGCATACTGTTCATACGCACATCAAAAACATTTACGAGGAACTCCAGGCCAAAGACAGAAACGATGCAATTGTTAAGGCGCGAAAACGAGGGATCATTTAAACCTGTGCCAGGCATCCTGTCTGAGAGGGCACCTGCTACCATCATAGAAACACCTCGTGAGGTTTTTTTCATAGATCGATAAACTAGCTGTTCCTATCGGGTTACAGCTTCTGGTACATGCCGTTTTTTTTCAGTATCCTAAAAAATTCCCGGTCCCAGTGATTTACAATATCGGCTATAATGAAATATTCGGCTTTAATGTTAAAGTCTGAGGCGAACCGATACAAAATGAGGCGGCTCTCCGATCATGCATGGCAGCAGCCGATGAACAGCAAGTGTCCATTCTCCTTTTGCAGATGCCCCTTTGCCAGACATGATACATTGCACATCCGTACAAGCCGATTAAGTGTAGTGCCTATCGGCGGACTGGAGTGCACGTCCTTTCCGGACCTTGATGAAAGGAACCGTTAGCCGAACAGCAATGATGTCCGACGCAATCAAGAATCTAGAGGAAACTGCAAGCAAAGTGTATGCCATGCGAACAGAAACCGGATAAGAGACAGACACATAGGTGTGGAGACCAAAAGCCACAAAGCTAAATAACTATAAGAAAGACGCGAAAGTGTATGCTGTGATGCATGGGATAAAGGCCATACGTCTTCTTCTGGGAGGACCGTAGATTTGCATAGAGCTAATGACGTTGTGAGATTTTGTGATGAGTCTGGAGTTGTCAGCAAAAGCCGTAAAAGTTCCGATACAAACAAGATGAAGGGAAGACCTTGTCTGACTGCTTGAGATTGGATCTCTACCCGTTCTGTGTCCAAGACTTGCAAGAGGGCCTGAGCTGGAAGTAGCGGACGGATCCCGCGAGGTAAAGCTGGGCGCTTATTAGGATAGGAGTCGCCAAGGTTAACGAAAGAGTGAAAGAACAGGCCATTGCATAGGGAACTATACGTACGGTGGCATGGGAAGACGCCGCCTTCTACCCGATCGTGGGGCGGCGATTGGCTATGCACATTACCCAACTTCAACGAAAACCCCCTTGTTTGGACCATGGGAAGTGGACAGCGGAAAAGAAGCATGTCGCAGAAAGTTTTTGATTAAATCTCTCGTTACAAGGTGAATTTTTTTAAAAAGGATGTGTTTCAAACGAAAGAAAGTCTATCCGAACAAGGAAAAAAAGATTGACAATTATAACCTAGGCTGTTATAAATTACGCCTATGCTTCAAGCCACGGAAAAAATATGGATGAACGGCTCATTCGTCAAGTGGGACGATGCCAAAGTGCACATTCTGACACATTCACTCCATTATGCTACGGCGGTGTTCGAAGGGATTCGGTGTTATAAGACCGATGGAGGTTCTGCTGTTTTCCGTCTGCATGAGCATGTGGATCGGCT
Organism: Nitrospirota bacterium; assembly: GCA_963845065.1. GTDB lineage: Bacteria > Nitrospirota > UBA9217 > UBA9217 > UBA9217 > JAJYKN01. The sequence goes on along the minus strand of CAWJQQ010000006.1, from coordinate 379,014 downwards.
TTTCGATTCTGCGCATATCTACCAGATCGAAATTCCGTTCACCCGTGAAGCGATAAACGAAGCTATCCTCGAAACCATCCGCGTGAACAAGATCGAAGCATGCTACATTCGGCCTCTCGTTTACATTGGTTATGGCTCCATGGGGGTCTTTCCCAAGGAGAATCCGGTTCAGGTTTCTATAGCTGTCTGGCCCTGGGGAAGCTACCTTGGTGAGGAAGGACTGAAAAACGGCATCCGAGTCAAAGTCTCATCCTTTATCCGACCTCACGTGAATGCAACGATGGTCCGGTCAAAAACTACGGCGAATTATGCAAACGGACTGTTGGCAAAGCGTGAGGCGCTGAAGGACGGTTACGATGAGGCCATGCTGCTCGATACTGAAGGATATGTCGCTGAGGGTAGCGGTGAAAACGTATTCATGGTGAGGAAGGGTATGATCAAGACCCCACCGCTAACCTCGATTCTAGAGGGCATTACCCGGGAAACGATCATTCAACTCGCTGCAGAACGCGGCATGCGCATCTTAGAAGAACGGTTTACGCGCGACGAACTCTATATTGCCGACGAGGCATTTTTTTCCGGTACGGCTGCCGAGATTACGCCCATCCGCGAAGTTGACAATCGGACGATCGGTACGGGCAAGCCGGGGCCGGTGACCAAACAACTCCAGGTTGCCTTCTTCGACATCGTTCACGGCCGCGACAATAAGCATGAAGAGTGGCTCACCTATGTCTCGGCGAGGCAACCGGCAATAAAGAAGTAATCATTCTGTCGTAGATCTGATAGAGTTGTCAATACAAAGATCCAGAATAGTCTGTCTAGATGTGATCCAAGTAATCCTGTAAAAGAAGTATTTCACATGTGCCGAAGTGGTGGAATTGGTAGACACGCACGTTTGAGGGGCGTGTGGGGCAACCCATGGGGGTTCGAGTCCCCCCTTCGGCACCAGTAATTATATTATAATGTATGAGCATGCAGTTCTCCTACTTGCAGTCCTGAATCTATTCAAATGAAAAAACACCTCCTTATAACACTCCTTCTATCTTATTTCGCTGTTCTTTCTCCCACTATAGCTCTCACGCAAGAATTCGCGTCCAATACGTTGGGGATTGTCACGTCGCCGCTCGCCAACGTGCACGAGGAGCCGCTGCCGAAGTCGAAGCTTGTTACTCAGGTGCTCATGGGTGACGAGGTCCGCATCCTAGAAAAAAAGGACAACCACTACCGCGTCATCATCCTGAACCAGGGTAATGACGAAGGCTGGGTCCAGCAGGAAGCGGTGCAGATAATTAAGGACAAGGGATACGCCTACCTGAACGCGAACCGACAGTGGATCGTTGTGACGACACCCAAGACCGAGGCCATCATTTTGGACAAAACAGGTAATTATAAAGTACCGCTCTATGCCGGCACGCATCTTCCGGTGCTACAACAGAACACGGACAACTTTAAGGTCCAATTTCCTGACCGATCCGTGGCGATCATTGATGCTGCAGAAGCCATGCCCGTAAAGTCCTTAGATCCCCTCGTGAACGATACCAAACCTGCAGAGATAGCAACTACGGCAAAGCAGTTTCAGGGAGTGCGCTATCTTGCCGGCGGCATGACCGCTCAGGGTATCGATATGAGTGGGCTCATATACATCACCTATCGCATTCACGGTCTCTCGATCAGCAGGGACCGCAGTGCGTTGAAAGAGAAGACAGACAGGGTGTCGAAGAAGGAGCTCGAGGCCGGAGACGTCCTCATTTTCTACGGGGAGAGGCAGGGGCTCTACCTAGGAAAGGGACGGTTCCTCCAAGTCGCCAAAAAGGGAACAGTTCAGCCGGCGGGCATCTACAATCGCAGGTTCACCAACTCGCTTCAGTATGGGCTTCGACTCATCGGCGCTGCGCCGGATGAGAACAAGAATATCGCCTCCATGACCGCCGACGAGATCCTTGTCGCGCAGGAGCGTGTGGCGAAACTGCCGGTCGGAAAACGGATTGCCTACTGGGCAGGGCGCTTTATCGGCATACCTTATGATACCGACCCTCTGGGGCTATATGTTCGAACGAAACGGATCGTGGCCGACGAGAAGGTCGACTGCATGTATCACACCTTCCGCTCTATTGAGCTTGCGGAGAGCACTACGCCTCGTGAGGCTGTCGACAAGGCACTTTCGCTCCGGTTCATTACTCAGGGCAAACTCACGGATGGCCTGATTACCAACTACGATGAACGGTTTCAGTACGGCGAGGACATGGTCTTCAGCGGCAAGTGGGGGAAGAACATCACCGCTGAACTCGGCGTGACCAAGACGATCCCTGGTTCCCGTGGCAAAGATACGGTGGACATCCTGCCGAAAAATATCCTCCTGACCAAAACGCTTCAGAAGAACCTTCGGGATGGTGACATCGTTTACTGGGTCAAGGACCCGCAGAAGCGCGTCGCGGAAGAGATCGTATCCCATCTTTCGATCGTCCACAAAAAATCAGACAAAATCTTTCTCATTCATGCTGCCGGCGAAAAGGACCGAGATGATCGGCCCGGCGGTGGCGTGGTCAAGGAAGTTCTCTTCTCCGACTATGTGCGCCACATGAAGTTCATCGGCGCCTTCGTAACGCGATTCGAGATGTAGGGGGCAGGCCTCGTACCTTCCCAGCTATGGTAGGGCAACCACTTAGAATTCGGGCTTCGACTTTCTTGAAAAGTAGATGTCGTCATCCTTCTGCTGGGTAGAATGCCACCCATAATCTTTCGAAGAATTCACGTAAATAGCCGCCCGCTAGGTATCACTGGGAAAAAAACGCCAAGAGGCAGAACGGACCGACCGACGGCGCTGTCTAAACAATCTGCGCGGGATTCCAGCGCACTGCCAATTCAATGTGATATGTCGACGTGGGAAGCCCTCTAGTTACCAAAGTACGTTGCTTAGGCAATTTAGGAAAACAAAGCGGGAAACCTCCCACGCATTAGCGATAGGCGTGCGTCAAGAAAAGTTTTTATAGCGAGTAATATCCTCTTTATAAATTCAAACTGTTACAGGGTATTCCGAGTCAAAAAGACTAATAGAAAGATTGCTTAAGTTTTTCCAATTGAAACCGATAAGATTATCATGAGGTCAACTCTTGCATTCCTACAACTGATTGCGGACGTACTTCGGAGGAGGAATTACTGGCCGAATGAGAAGGAATATCTCGGCTATGAGTCCTATCCTTCTTCGCAGATATCGCCCATCAAGGCCCCCCTAAATTTCAGTTCAGCAAACGTGAAACATCGCAAGGCTGCCTGAAGCATAAAACGACCTTTGATCCGGATCAATTGGGCGGAATCTAGTGCGATCGACTGCTTCTATAAGTTATCCGTTTGTGAACGCTATCATGATCCACACACTTCTCTTTACTTCCCCCTTGCCTATCTTCCCAGAGTTGACGATTTCAATCAAAAAGAATATAGTAATTAAAATACGACAAGTTTTTTCCTAGGAGATAACACTCCATGACGGACAGCCCACCTTTCGACGGTTTATCTTCACAATCCACCGATACTCCCAGACTCTCGATCATCCCCTTGGGAGGTGTTGGCGAGATCGGCTTGAACATGACTGTGCTCGAATATGAAAAGGACATCATGGTCATAGACGCGGGTCTCATGTTCCCTGATGCTGAGATGCTGGGCGTGGATATTGTGATCCCGGACTTTTCATATCTTATTGAGAACAAAGATCGCATTCGCGGTGTCGTACTCACCCACGCTCATGAAGACCACATCGGTGCTCTCCCTTTTTTGCTGAGAGAGATCAACGTGCCTATCTACGGCACAAAACTCACGCTCGGCTTTGTGAAAGAAAAGCTCAAAGAGCATGAATTGGATAGCAAGGCACAGCTTCTGGTCGTAAAGCCGAGGGACGTTGTGTCTCTCGGATGTTTCAAAGTTGAGTTCATCCGCGTGACACATAGCATCGTCGATGGAGTTGGCCTCGGCATTTCCACGCCGGTGGGCCGCGTGATCCACACCGGCGATTTCAAAATCGATCCCACGCCTGTGGACGGCGAGGTCATGGACCTTAGGACGTTTGCGGAATACGGGGACAGGGGCACGTTGGTGCTTCTTTCGGACAGCACGAACGCCTCGCAGGGGGGGTATACCTTTTCCGAGAAAGAGGTGCGACGTGGACTCGAAGACATTTTCACGCGAACGAAAGGAAGGATCGTGATCGCCACCTTCGCGTCGAACATCCATCGCGTTCAGCAGATCATTGACGTAGCCGTCATGTACGGAAGGAAGGTGATCCTGAATGGGAAAAGCATGATCGCTAATGCCCAAATCGCGCTCGACCTGGGTTATCTCAAAATGCCGCCGGACACTTGGCTTCGGATCGAAGCGCTCAAGACCCTGCCGGACGACGAGATCGTGATGATCACAACGGGCAGCCAGGGCGAGCCCATGAGCGCTCTCTCGCGAATGGCCGCGAATGAACACAAGCACTTCCAGATTAAAAAAGGCGACACTATCATCCTCTCCTCTAAAATGATCCCAGGAAACGAGCGCAGCATCACGCGAATCATTAACCATCTGTTTAAGCGCGGGGCTGAGGTTTTCTACGAGAAGGTCTCGGAAATCCATGTTTCAGGCCATGCGTCTAAGGAAGAGTTGAAACTCATGCTCGCCCTCATCAAGCCGAAGTACTTCATTCCAGTGCACGGCGAGTACCGCCACCTAGTGTATCATGCCCAGCTTGCGAGGAAGGTGAATATTCCCGAGGAGAATATATTCATAATCGAGAACGGCGAGGTGATGGAGTTTATGGAATGTAGTGCCCGACGCGCGGGCATGGTGAACGTAGGTAGGGTGTATATCGACGGCAAGACCGCCGGATCCACCGTAGATGTGGGAGTGGATACCGTGGTGCTCAGAGATCGAATGAAGCTTGCTCATGACGGAGTAGTGATCGTTATTCTCGGCATTGAGAAAATCTCGGGCAAGGTGGTCTCGGGGCCGGATATCGTGTCTCGCGGTTTCGTTTTCGAGGACGCGTCGCAGGAACTTTTGGCCGAGGTGAAGGATGTAGTTCTAGATACGCTCACTCTCATGGTCCCCGAGGCAAAGGGCGATTGGTCGCTCGTCTCCGCTCGAGTGCGAAGCAGCCTTAAAAAATTCATCAACAAGCGAATGGAGCGCAGGCCCATGATTCTGCCGATCATAATGGAAATATAAACCTATTTTCATCCGGAATGTATGCCGCGCAATCCAGAAAAAAAATGCAACAGCAATGAACACAGAGATCACGAAAGGGAAAGAGGCTATTTTCAGAAACCGCATAATTCAAGTCATTATTCAATGTCAAGTATCTCTGCGCTTTTATCCAGGGTAGCGTGCTCATGGGCCTCCGTTAGGACTCCAAGATCCTGAGTCTTATCACTGACAACAAGTTCAAGCAGTTGAAGCAGGGCGTCGGCTCATTCGAGCCCTGGCAGGTCGTAGATTCGGAAGAATGTCGTCGTTTCTCCCATGATTCTCAATTATTAAGAACAATTGATATTGCGTTTTTCGAACATCTTCACATTTGCCATGGTCTTGCAGTAGAAGAAAGCATAAAGCCAATTAATAGAGCCAACTATTGAAAAAAATGGTATTATATCAATATCTATGGGCGTTTTGAGATAGGCGGGCACATGAGCACTAGCATTCAGGTCTTTTCCGATTATATTTGACCATTCTGCTATATCGGCGAGGGCATCGTCGAAAAGCTAAAGCAGGAGTTTGATCTCGCGGTTGCGTGGAGAGGTTTGGAGATTCACCCCGAGACGCCGCAGGAGGGAACTCTTATGGCCAAACGCTTTAGCCCTGCAGACATCCAGCGCATGATGGAACACCTTCGTACCATGGGCGCGGCTTTCGGAATAACTTTCGCTGACCGTCCGCTCCTGTCCAATTCACGCTTGGCACTCCAGGCAGTTGAGTTTGCGCGCGATAACGCCAAATTCCAGGAGTATCACCAAGCTCTTTTTACTGCCTACTTTTCTGAGGGTCTCAACATCGGCGATCTCAACGTGCTTAGGCAAATCGCATGCGACACTGGTCTCGATGCTGAGGCCATGATCCAGGGTGTTGAAAGCGGCAAGTACCTGTCGAAGCTCGTGGAGGTCCAGAATGATGCTGCACGACTGGGCGTAACGGGTGTGCCAACGTTTTTCATCGGCATGAAAAAGTCCATTATTGGTGTCCAGTCCCTCGAGGTATTCCGGAAAGCCCTCAGCAGTCGATAATGGAGTGCCTCGCATTTCTCGAAAAAAGGTCCTTCCATTGATTTTTTTTCAGGTAAATAAAAAAAGGACAACCTGGAGAATCCATGTCCAACAATAAAAACAAGCTAAGCACCTTCCAGTACGACAAGTTAGGCAATGACCGGACCTCTCTCAAACACTCGCTCTCCAACCGATTGATCTACTCTATGGGGAAGGACCCAATCACAGCCACTCACCGCGACTGGTTCCACACCACGGCATATGCCGTGCGCGAGCGGCTGATAGAGCGCTGGATGGAAACGATGCGCAACTACTACCGATTCGATGCCAAGCGCGTTTACTATCTCTCTATGGAGTTTTTGACCGGCCGCCTTCTCTCGAACAGCCTCTTGAACATGGGGTTCTATGAAGAGTGTTGCGAGGCCCTTGCTGACCTGGAGCTCGATATCGAGCGGATCCGCGAACTGGAAACAGACGCTGCGCTCGGAAACGGTGGACTTGGCCGGCTTGCAGCCTGCTTTCTCGACTCCATGGCCACCCTGTCCCTGCCTGGTTACGGGTACGGCATCCGGTACGAATACGGTATGTTCAACCAGCGCATTGAGAATGGCTACCAGGTGGAGCATCCCGACAACTGGCTGCGCTACGGAAATCCTTGGGAGTTTCCCAGGCCCGAAGTGCTCTTCCCGGTTAAGTTCGGCGGCAGGGTCGTGCAGATCAAAGACGATAATGGCGCTTTGAAGTACCACTGGGTAGAGACCGAAGACGTGATGGCCATGGCTTTCGACACTCCGGTGCCCGGGTACGACACGAGCACAGTGAACAACATGCGGCTATGGTCCGCCAAGGCATCACGTGATTTTAACCTTAAATACTTCAACGAGGGAAACTATATCAAAGCAGTGGCCGAGAAGAATGAATCGGAAAATCTTTCCAAAGTCCTCTATCCAGATGATACAACGGAAATGGGACGGGAGCTGCGGCTCAAACAGCAGTACTTTTTCGTTTGCGCGTCGCTCCAAGATATTCTCCGCCGCTTTACCAAATATCATTCGAACCTTGACGAGCTACCGGATAAGGTTGCAATCCAGTTGAACGATACACACCCTTCCATTGCCATCCCCGAGCTCATGCGAGTACTAATCGACTTTCATCACCTAGACTGGGACCGCGCTTGGAATATTACGCGCCGCACTTTCTCCTACACCAATCACACGCTCATGCCCGAGGCGCTTGAAACATGGCCCGTCCACCTTTTCGAAGAGGTTCTTCCGCGCCATCTGCAGATCATCTACGAGATCAACTACCGGTTTCTCGAAGAGGTGCGTCACCGCTATCCCGGCGATATCGAGCGGCTCCGACGCATGTCGCTTGTTGATGAAACGGCGGGTCGTCGTTTGCGCATGGCCCACCTGGCCATTGCGGGGAGCCACAAAGTCAACGGTGTTTCGCAGATCCATACGGATCTTATGAAAAAGACGATCTTCGCGGATTTTGATCGTTTCACCCCCGATAAAATCATTAATATCACCAACGGTGTCACTCCGCGACGTTGGCTGCACCAGGCGAACCCGGCGCTGTCCGCGCTCATCACGCTACAGATTGGCGACCAATGGGTCTGTGATCTTGCAGAGCTCATGAAACTCATCCCACTCTCTCAGGAGGGGGAATTCCGAAAACAATTTGTTGATGTGAAGCAAGTGAATAAGGTTCGACTGGCTGAGATAATTAGGAAGCGGCTTCAGCTCCGCGTCGATCCCGCCTCACTCTTCGATATACACATCAAGCGTATCCATGAGTATAAGCGGCAACTCTTGAACGTGTTGCACATCGTGACGCGATATAACCGCATCCGCGAAGGCCGGACCATAGACCTAGTGCCGCGTACTATGATATTTGGCGGCAAGGCAGCGCCCGGGTATGCCATGGCCAAGCTTATTATCAAACTCATTCATTGCGTGGGAGATGTCGTGAACAACGACCCCGCGTCTGCCCCTCTCTTGAAAGTAGTGTTCATCGCTGACTATAACGTGTCGAACGCCGAGAAGATTATTCCCGCTTGCGATTTATCCGAGCAGATTTCTTTGGCTGGCACCGAGGCCTCGGGCACAGGTAATATGAAGTTTGCTTTGAACGGCGCGATGACCATCGGGACCCTAGATGGCGCGAACATCGAGATGATGGAAGAGGTCGGTGGCGAGAACATCTTCATCTTCGGTATGACCGCGGATGAGGTTGTCTCTCTCCGTGCAAGGGGATACCGGGCCAGGGATATTTACCAGTCTAATGCCGAACTCAAGCAGGCCCTGGATATGATCAATAGCGGCTACTTCTCTCCAGACGCACCTGACCGCTTCCAGCCTGTATTTGATGCCCTCACAGAAAGCGACAACTACATGCTCCTTGCTGATTATGAGTCCTACATTGCGTGCCAGGATCGGGTCGATGCGCTATACCGCGACCAGGAGGAGTGGGCCAAGCGTTCGATTCTAAACGTCGCAGGCATGGGCAAATTTTCTAGTGACCGCACGATCAGGGAATATGCTGATAAAATATGGAGACTAAAAGCGATTGATAAAAAAGACTGATGAGAATATGAAACACAGTAGGGCTCATTTTGAAAATAACGGTGCCAGCTATGTCGCGAGGGGCATTACATCCCCTTGAAGTCCATGAACGGGAACCGTTTGAACAAGACATCATACAAATATCCTCCGCGAATCTCTTAATTACGTTCATCGGACATGGTTCGCATATGCTTCAATTCATGGGGAAGCTACTTCACGTCGATCCATTCAGCAAACTGGCAGACGATGCAAAACTTTTAAAAACTGATATTGTATTCATTGCTCATGAGCATGCCGACCATCTTGATCCCGCAGCAATCCAAAACATACGTACGAAGGACACGGTTCTCTTGTTCACTGCAAAATGCGCGGAAAAAATTTTGGAGAGATTGTTGTACAACACAGTGAAGTCCGGACGGTGTCGGGAATCCAGGTTGAGGCTGTCCCGGAGTATAACATAGTGCATAAGCGAGATATGGGACAACCCTAGCATCCGAAAAGTGAGGGGAATGGGTATGTGCTGTCCTTTGGTAATAAGCGCATGAATTGCTGGTGACACCGAAAACATTCCTGTGATGAAGGTATTAAAAAAATCGACTACGACTTCCTCTCGATGAATCTGCCCCTTATGGCCATCGTCATGAGGGTATTGGAAGGGAAAGATCGATGTGTATAAGTGATTATAGTATGCAGATTGATAGACACAGAGGAGTCGATCTTGAACAAGCCTTTATTTAGTGCTCCGCTTGCTCAGGGCGAACAGGTATTGAAAGTATTACTTTGCGACCATGCGTGGTGAGCGCATCTTGTAAAGATCACCCTCATTTTTTTAGGTAAAGTTTCCGATTATTGTCAAGGCGTTAGGTACGACTGAAATTTCGCATACGTCTTCTTCTAAAGTATAAATTTCTCCATCAACATGGAGCGGTAGCGGATGAAAGCTTTCCACGGTCAGCTTCTCTGCCCGTCGAGTAACGGTGTATTTTGTTTTGTCTATCGTTCCCTGAAAGACCTTCGGAAAATGCCAGAGCAACTGAAGTAGGCTGAGAGGCTTTACCATCGTTATATCGAGAAGCCAGTCATCGATCTTCGCATGCGGCGTGAGTTTGAATCCACCGCCGCAGGTTGTGCCGTTGCCGACACTGACCAAGAACATGTTTTGGTCGAATACCTCGCCATTGATCGTGATCTTCATCGGTAAGGGTCGGTACCGTTTGAGTGTTTTCAAAAGCGCACAGACATAAACAGCTAGACCGCTTCTTATCCATTTGACCTTTTGTGTGTTGTAATTGACCGCAGCGTCAAAACCGATTCCGATATTATTTGCAAAAAAACGTTTGTTCATCCTGCCCACGTCAATGACCTTCGTTCTGCCCGCGAGAAGCATGTCAACAATGTCATCTAGTTTTTTTGGTGTGTTCAGGACTTTTGAAAAGTCGTTTCCCGACCCGGCAGGTATAACGCCGACCGGCTTCCCAGTAAAAACCGCTTTCTGGACGATATCGTTCACAGTGCCGTCGCCGCCGATGGAAATGACCGCGGAATACTCATCGCCGGTGCAGGCGATAGCTGCGATGTTCTCCGCATCTCCCGCCCCTGTGGTTGTTTCAAGGTCGAAACGAGCCTTCCGGGCATTAAAGATGCGAACCACTTCGTCCACAATACTGCCTGCCCTGCCTCGTCCAGCGTGAAGGTTTGCTATAAGTTTATACCTCTTCATCTTGCTCAATTAGAATTGGGTACGTCATAGTAATCGGCATTATAAATGCTATTTGTTGCAGAGTCAATACCGGGGATGGCCCTTCACCATCTGATCATACAAGTTTTGCAGGTAATTGAACGAGTCAAACGGACAAGGCGAAAATAAAGCAAGCTTTCATTGAGGGAAACCTTGCAACTCCGCAAGCTCCGGGATTTGTCCTAGGGGAGGTTCAGAGTACAGCAATAATGAGTACTGTAATTATCGAAAGCCAGGGACATTAATCGTCGGTTACGGTTTACAGCTTGAATTCATCCACCGTTGCCTCCAGCTGCTGCGAAAATTTCAAAGATCGTCATCAACTTTTTCGTGGATGTCTGAGTCCGGCTGGCTATCTGAGAAACATCTTCTATGTTCTTCGCAATATCCTCTGACGTCAATGTCTGCTATTCGATGGACGTGGCTATCTGAGTGATTTCGTCAGAGGTTTTCTGTACCGAATCGAAAATTTTGTCAAGCGACTCACAGAAGTTCTGATACGGTCATCAACGTTTACAAAAGCTCGAAATCAGTACTTCATATCCTGTCCGAAAGATTCCTGTCAAAGCTGGAGGGTAGTACACGCCACAATAGACCTTATGATTAAAAGGCAAGTCTGACTTACCACCATGCCGTCGGTTCTTGCCAATTACTTGAACCGAAATTTCCCTGACGCAACCTATCACGCCGTTTAACTGGGTATTCCAGATTCTGGATCCACGAACAGTTACGAGAAAAAGGTATCGAATGCATAGTAGTAAATCCCGCTGATGTCCCTACAAAAGACAAAGAACGGGCAGGCAAAGAGATAAGGTAGATTGCCGCAAACTTGCCCGCAACCACAGAAACGGAGAACTCGAAGGAATCTATGTTCCCACGCGGATAAAAATCGAAGATCGCAGCTTGCTTAGGACCCGACGAAACATGGTCAAGAAGCAGACCCGTTTCAAGAACCAGATCAAGTCTATGCTCGCTTTTAATGGTATTCATATACCAACTGACATTGTCCACCATAACTGGTCAAGCAAATTTATTAAATGGCTGAGGAAATCCGCATGGAAAAGGCTAGTGGCTATGTCGCCTTTAAGGTGCATCTCGATGAGTTATGGCATATCCGCGTGATCATTGTCGAATTGAACCAGAACATTCGCGCGCTCTCTCGGAACGATGAATGCAGGGTAAATGCCCAGTTATTAAGAACCGCTTCGGGGATCAACACACTCACCGCCATGACGTTTCTCACGGAGTTATGTAATATCGATCGGTTTGGATCACTTGACAAACTTGCGAGCTATGTCGGCTTCAGTCCCAACACGGACTCAAGTGGAGAAAAGGACACTACAACAGGCATTACCGACCGACGCAATCAAATACTTCGAAACTTGATTATTGAAAGCTCTTGGATTGCAGTACGGAAAGACCCTGCGTTGCTAATGACCTTTGAACGACTCTCTAAAAACACGCCAAAAACAAGGGCCATCGTTCATATTGCCAGAAAACTATTGAACCGCATCAGATACGTCCTGAAGAATCAGAAGTATGTGCCTGCGGTTATACAATAAGAAACGGGATCACGTTAGGACGGCCAATCTTACGACCTGATGTACCATGGGTAACGCTTTGTGCCATTCGCAGCCGGCGAGGGAAGCATGTCTGCAAAACTATAGACAGCGGACCCACAACTTTAATACCTGATCAAGGAAATGCAGCTGCCTTTATAGGGTAAGCATGTCTGTTGATAAAGCGTCGTTTTAAAGATTTGTCCGTTCTGCGAATGAATCTCGAGAAAGGGGTCCTACGGGGGGTATCACGATATGGCCTGCCCCTGGAAAATCGATCCTGGGGCATTTGTGAGATTTGATTTCTGTTCCAAACAGACTCAAAGTCTCGCAAACGATCAATGCAGCTGGGAAGCCCCCTCGACTGGTACACTTTAATGATTATTAACAAAAACGAATAAAAAACTGAGAAAAACCTGTCGGCCAGTCTGCCCAGTCGAACCCAGGTTTGACTTTTAACATAAAAGAATGGTTCCGGGCTTACTGTCGTTCGAATCCTTATTTTGCAGGACCGCTGTCACAGCTCAAAGGGTTTTTATAGGTAGTAATGGTTTTCCATAAAAATTCATACTATTTTCTCAACAACCATTCACTAGGAGCTGTAGATGAGCGAATAAAGGTTTTTCTTGTCTTTCATTGACACGCCACTCACCAAACGGATATACTTAATCAAAGGAAGGTGACTGTGAAAGCGCTCTTTTACAACGAACAAAAAGGATATCAAGAAATTAAATTGGGGGAAATGCCTGCCCCCGAAATAAGTGAGTACGAGGTCCTCGTCCGGGTAAAAGCTTTCTCGCTCAATCACCTCGATGTCTGGGTCATGAGCGGGAACTATCCCGTTAAAATTCCACTACCCCATATCTTCGGTTCAGACTCATCCGGAATCGTTGAAAAAGCTGGTAAATACGTGAAGCATGTTAAAGCAGGCGACGAAGTGATCATCTTCCCTGGCCTTTCATGCGGACAGTGCGATAGGTGCATGAGCGGGCATGATAATGAGTGCGACAGCTTCTCAGTTCTCGGTGTTATTTTTAACGGTGCGTCAGCGGAATATGCAAAAGCACCAGGAGCAAATATTTTTAAAAAACCAGATGGCTTGACCTTTGACGAGGCAGCAGGAATAGGTATTACCTACGCTACATCATGGAACTCGCTTGTGGCGCGAGCGGGTATTCACCAAGGCGACACGGTCTTGGTCCACGGGGCAGGAAGCGGGGTGGGCACAGCGCTCATCCAGGTAGCTAAGCTGTACCATGCAACGATCATCACCACGGTGGGCGACGACTGGAAGATAGAGAAGGCAAAAGAGCTCGGGGCTGACTTTGTCATCAATCATCGGAAAGAAGATTTTGCAGAGGCTGTAAAGCGGATAACGAACGGCCGGCAGGCGGACATTGCTGTAGACCATGTAGGAGCGGCTACGATCAATAAGTCACTTGCGTGCCTCAGACGGGGAGGCAGGCTGGTGACATTCGGTAACACGAGCGGCGACGAAATGAATGTGAGCCTCCGCTACCTGTTCGGGAAAAATCTCTCGATCCACGGTGTGTACGTGGGACCAAGGGCCGAATTTGCGCAGGTGCTCAGGCTATTTCCAGAGGACTTAAAGACGGTAGTCGATTCTGTATTCGACTTCAACAATGTACAGAAGGCCTATGAGAAACTGCTTAGCCGGCAGTTCTTCGGGAAAATCGTGGTTAGGGTTCCGTAAAGAGTTCACTGCTGCGTGCACAGAGGAATGCGAGGCGAGAATTGGGTGATACCTCGGCATTGAAAACGTTCTGAATTTTTTTACCCTTTCTTCGAGGCTGCAGTAATCATTGTATGAGTCGTAGGTATACGGCTGCTCTCTTTATCTCTACAATCTTTGCATCCGTTGTCCGTGAATAAGGCTGTGATTACTCCAAAACATCTTGAATTTCGCAGCGCTTTATGAAATAATGTGTTTGTCTGGCAAACCTGCTCCGGCTGGACACGGGGGCCGCATGTTTCTGACAATCTTGCTTATAATCCACACTATCTGCGTCATCGTCTGGATAGGTGGGGTGACGTTCGTAACTACGGTCATCTTTCCTATGATGTACATGAGCGATGGCTCGCTTGAAAAAGCGCTCATGTTCCAGCGCGTGGAACACCGTTTCGCAGGCATGGTCAAGTGGTTGATCGCAATCGTGGGCATCACGGGCTTCTGGATACTCTATGCAAAATATGGTTTTGGCATTTTGGCACAGGCCCGCGGTATCGGTATTGCAATTATGATATTTGCCTGGGCGCTTTATACCATTGTACTTTTGTCAGAGCGGAAGATCTTTGGCAGGATTTTTGCCGACCCAGAAAAGATTGATATGGACCAGGCCCTGAGGCTCATCAATATTATGCATTGGTTCCTCGTGATTATCAGCTATACGGCTGTTGCCAGTGGCGTGTGGTTCGGGCACGAAATGTGATTTCTATGAAGATTTGTCAGTAATAAATGGCAAGAAAAGCGTTGGTGTCGTCAGTGTCTTAGATTGTTCGAAACTGTGCGGCGACATGTCTTGCCTAGTTCAGTTTCCAGCCGTTCGGGTTAGGAGTCTATGGCGGTTTCCGCAGTAAAACATAAACACTGGAACGAAATGATGGGCCTGCTCCTGCTTGCCGCCGGGCTTCTTGTTATGCTGAGCCTTCTTTCGTACAGCCCAACGGACCCCTGTTTCAGCGTCTCCGGAACCAATTTAAGGACACAAAACATCATCGGTATCATCGGTGCCTACCTCTCCGATGTGCTCCTTCGTCTCTTCGGTATTTCCGCCTATCTACTGCCCCTCCTCTTGATCGGCTACGCCGCGTTCCTTGCGCTCGGCAGGGTGCCGGTTCACCCTTACCTAAAAAAAGTCGGTGGTATCGTTCTTTTTTTCTCTTCCTCGGCGTTCTTCGGGCTGCAGGGAGAAACGCTCCGCCTGCTCGGAAAAGATGTCCCTTCAGGCGGAATGCTGGGCGGTCTGTTCGCTCACCTGTTGCTCTCCGGGTTCTCGTCCACCGGAGCCTACATTATAGCGCTCACGGCAATCGTTGTTTCGCTTATGATACTCACGCCATTCTCAATGATCAATGCCTTTGGGTGGCTGCGTTCACTCTATGGACGCATGATGGTGCAGGTGGACCTGCTCATCACCATCTACCAGGGCCGCAGGGAAAAGGCTAGAGAAGCTAAGCAGCGTCATATCTTACCTAAAGAGTTACCGAAGATCGTTGATACGCAAAAGTCGCAGGCCTTTCCTCTTGCTCCGAAGAACGTTAAGCCGGAAAAGCCCACAAAGCCCGTCCAGGCAGCTTTTGAATTCATGGGCGCCAAAGACGGGTTGGATGCGAAGGGCGCCTATCAACTCCCCACACCAGACTTGCTCGATCCTCTCCCACAGGTTGTAAAAAAAGTTTCTAAAGAAGACATGATCGCCCAATCCGAACTTCTGCAGCATAAACTTCAGGACTTCGGTATCGAAGGTCGTGTAACTCAGGTCTACCCCGGCCCGGTGGTTACTATGTTTGAGTTTGAGCCTGCGCCGGGCGTGAAGGTTAGCAGAATTGTTAACCTGTCTGATGACCTTGCACTCTCTATGAAGGCGGCATCGGTCCGCATTGTGGCGCCACTGCCCGGAAAGGCAGCGGTCGGCATCGAGGTGCCGAATAATACGCGCGAGACCGTCTATTTCCGCCAGATCCTCGAAACGCCGGAGTACCAGGGAAACAAGTCCAAGCTTAAGATCCCGATGGGGAAGGATATCTTCGGTGCGTCGGTGATTGCCTCTATCGACAAGATGCCCCACCTCTTGGTGGCGGGCGCAACCGGCTCAGGCAAAAGTGTTGCCATCAACTCCATAATTCTTGCACTCCTCTATAATGCAAGGCCGAACGAAGTAAAGCTCGCAATGGTGGATCCTAAGATGCTTGAGCTTTCGCTATACGAAGGTATCCCCCACCTTATTTCGCCAGTCGTTACCCAACCTAAGAAGGCCGCAGAGACATTACGGGCGATCGTTGCCGAGATGGAGCGGCGGTATCGGATACTCGCGGAGAAGGGCAACAAGAATGTTGATTCCTACAATAAAGCAGCCCCGGAGGCAGAGAGGCTCCCGTATATCGTGGTGATCATCGATGAGCTGGCGGATCTTATGATGACGGTACAGCGTGAGGTCGAAGACTCTATTATGCGTTTGGCACAAATGGCACGCGCAGCAGGCATCCATTTGATCGTAGCAACTCAGCGGCCGAGCGTGGATGTGATCACCGGTCTCATCAAGGCCAACCTTCCTTCGCGAATTTCATTTCAGGTCTCGTCCAAGACCGACTCGCGTACGATTCTGGACGCGAACGGCGCAGAGAATCTGCTCGGCATGGGCGATATGCTTTTCTTGCCTCCCGCTTCGTCCCACCTGGTCCGAGTGCATGGCTGCTTCGTGTCCGAAGCGGAAATCAAGCGTGTGGTTGAGTTCGTAAAAAAGCAGGGTAAGCCGAATTTCGATCTGCTCCAGCAACGGGCCAAAGAGATCGTGGAGGCGGAAGCGGCCGCCGTGGAAGATGGAGAGCATGATGAGGAATATCAGCGTGCTGTCGATCTGGTACAACAGAATGGAAAGGCATCCACGTCATTTTTGCAGCGTCACCTTCGTGTGGGATACAATCGCGCAGCACGCATGATCGAGATGATGGAAAAAGATGGTATCGTGGGACCTGCCGACGGGGCCAAGCCGCGGAAGGTTCTAGTCGGGAGGAATATGGATGGCACGACGAGAAGCTTTGATGGTATTTGAACGCGAATCAACGAAGGTGTGTTCGCCAGGGTGATCACCGAAAAGACAGGATGAGCTCCTTAGAAGCAAATTAAAAAAGAACGACAAGGTGTCTATCAAGGTCTAATCTTTCACAATTGCTGATACGTAAGTAATTTAAAACACCAGAGCAAAAATCAATGCCGGACCAGTTTATCCTCCAGAGGATCGGATATCTCTGCCGGCCTTATTGCAAGCACGCGACAGTAACCAGGAGTCCTTTGCGCTTACTTTCTTTTCGTTATATACATGCAATTCTCCTCTACCTTTTGCTTGCCGCTGCTCTATCTATATCAGAGAGTGCATGTGCCACAGAATCTCGGGATGCTCTTCTCACCATCGTCTCAAGCTGTCTCGATATCCACGCACCGGACTATTGCCAGCATTGCCCTGCCCCGAGACTCGAAAGCCCCTGCGCTCAGAATCGCGATTGTAAGGCAACGACGGATGTCTGGGAAGAGACCGCCGATTACGTCGTGATTCGCGACAGAAAAATGTGCGGCTGTCCTTCCGACTTTGTTCATGGCCTCATTATTCCGCGCGCACAGATCACCGGCATTGAAGATCCAAAGCGTCCTGCCAATATCTGGGGTAAGGCATGGACCATTGCGCGAAAGCGCATTGCAAAAGAAGATACCATCGCACTTGTGATCAACCCACCAGGGTCAAGAACCCAGGACCAACTCCATATTCATATCGTCCGGTTGCGAAGCGATGCTCGCGAACATTTCAATGATGCGAGGGGCAAACGATTGTGTAATCTTAATGAGGTGTGGAATTCAGCTGCGGAAGTTGCCACAGCTGCGAAACTTCAGGATTATGGCGTGCTCGTCACCCTTCATCGCGGTGGCGGCTTTCTCGTCCTTGTCGATGAGAGAAGCCTTGAAAAACTGTACACACAGTGGAAGTGCAAATGAGAGCGCTGAGATTTTAGTAGTTGTTGGGTCGTTCTTTTAGTCTTCTTGGAAGGCTTTTTTTATGGTAGAATTTTATCATTGGAGGCAGGGATGTCCACAAATTTGGTTGCATCGAATAAGCTCATTTTTAATTCAGTCATTATTTTTTTTATTTCCTATCTGACCCTTGTAGTAAGACCTGCACATGCTCAGACCGTTCAACAAGTTGTCTCCCTTGTGGAGAACCACTATAGCGATGTGCAGAGCTTAACGGCCAAGGTGACGCAGAAGAACCTCCTCAAAGCAATCGGCAAGACGCAAACGTTCGAAGGCACGCTTTGGATGACAAAGCCGGGCAAGCTCCGGATTGATTACACGAACGGCCAGGTGCTCATGGTTGACGGCAAGACCGCCCTGTTCTATTCAAAAAAAAGTCAACAGTTGATTAAGAAGACCTTTGCGGACGTGCAACAGATGAATGTTCCTGTGACGTTCTTGTTTGGTGCTGCCAGCATGAGGGAAGATTTCGACGTGGTCCAGCCAGACCCGAAATCGCCCTTGTCGCTGGAGCTCTTGCCCAAGAAGCCGGGTGCGGCTATGAAAAAGCTGAACCTCGTGACAGATGAAAAAGGCCGCATTTCGAATATTACGATTTCCGATAAGTCAGGGAACAAGACGGAAATTATATTTTCAGACGTACAAGAGGGGGCCTCAGTTGATGGCAGGCTTTTTTCTTTTAAAATACCAAAAGGGACGGAGATAATAGATCAGTAAGCAGTAAGTGGCAGACAGAAGGTAGGAGGGGGTAGCCGTAAAAGGTAATTCGTTGACCGGTGAAGGTAAAAAAAATATTCGCGCTTCCCTATTTACTCTGTTAAGTACTGTATGTTTCTTCCAGGAGGATCTATGGCTGCAGAGAACTCGTTTGATGTTGTCTCAAAGATTAACATGTCCGAGGTGACTAACGCGGTCACCCAGACACTAAAGGAGATTAGCCAGCGCTTTGATTTCAAAGGCAGCAAATCGGATATAATGCAGGAAAAGGAAGGGCTCGTGATCATTTCTGATGACGAGTACAAGCTTAAGAGCGTGATCGATATCCTGCAGAACAAGCTTGTGAAGCGCGGCGTGCCAATCAAGAACGTATCGTATGGCAAGGTAGAAGCGGCACTCGCAGGCACAGTGCGTCAGCGACTGACACTGCAGCAAGGCATTCCAACGGATAAAGCCAAGGAAATCGTGAAATCAATCAAGGATTCCAAGATCAAGGTGCAGGCGTCGATTCAGGCGGACCAAGTTCGTATATCTGGTAAGAGCAGGGACGACCTCCAATCAGTCATCACGCTTTTGAAAGGGAAAGATTTCGGGATCGAGTTGCAGTTCGACAATTACCGGAGTACGTAATACAAGGTCTTTCGTCTTTTCGTTTAATAAGGATTGGCAACCAGAAAGAATCCCCTGCTGTTGGTAAAATGCACAAAACATGGGTGAATCAAAGACACATGTAATACATTGATTCCTAGGAAGATTACAGAGATTTCATAAAATCACAGGTCTGCAAAGAACCACACACGGGCTAAAGCCCGTGGTCTCCGGTCAAGCATAGGCGATTCAGCTAACGCTTCGCTATGAGCAGCCTTCATCCCCAGTTTTAAAGAACTGAGGTTTTTATGGCAAAGGTGATAAATATATTTTTAAGAGAATACCTGTCCCATTTTTAAAAAAGGTGATGGGTTTCCTCCGTGTCTCGGTGCCTTGTTAGTAATTATTTGCCTTTTCAAGGGAATAATATATTTGAATCAATCTAACAAAACCGATGCTTCTTAACGTAAGAACCGAGGAAGAAAAGACGGAGGGAAGATTGAAGGGAGTAACCGCCACAATGTTTTACACTCCCAGCATTTTATAGGGAATTCTACGAACAAGGAAGTCTCTCTTGTAAGCGACTGCGTCATCCCTTAAACCACCATTTTTTTCATCGCCAGCTGTCCTAACTGATTAATTAACCTTGCATTTTTTACTTAAACTGCTATAATTTCGGGGATTATGCTTATTAGGGAGATTGCATGAGCCTTGTCGGCAGGCTGGAAGATCTTGCGCTGCCTGATATCTTCCAGATTATCAGTCTGAGCAAAAAAACCGGTACCCTTGTTGTACGAAGCCGTAAAGGGACGGGTATGGTCGTATTCAAAGATGGTCAGGTGATACAGGCTGCAAGCGATAACATCCGGGACTCACTCGGCAATATTCTCGTATCGCAGGGTATGCTGGCCGAAGCGTCGTTGTCGCATGCGTTGACTTTGCAGAAAAGGGAAACCGACAAGCCCCTCGGCATGATCCTCGTGGAAATGGGGGCTGTATCAACGCAGAAGCTCGAAAGCGTTGTTCGGAAACAGATCGAGGAGATAGTCTATGACCTACTTGCGTGGGAGGAAGGATTCTTCAACTTCGAACTCGGTGAGATTGCGCCCAAGGACAAGATCGAAATCGACACTCAGGAGTTCCTCCTCAAGTCGGGGATTAGCGCTGAATACTTGCTCATGGAAGGCACGCGACTGCTCGATGAGAGGCGGCAAGGCGAACGAAAACCGTTCGGTTCGCGGTCTGAACCGATAACTGCCCGGCCACCAAAGCCATCGATTGTTCACCCTCCCAGCTATGAACCAGCCAGGGAAGAATTCCGGACTAGGATTGAAAAAGAAGAACCTCGCCGCGACCTCGCCGCTCTCAAATCCATGTTCGACGAACTCCGATTTCCAACCGCGACTGCGGAGGTTACGCTCCTTATTCTCCGCTATGCAAGCGAGGTTGTGAACAGGGCGATACTGTTCATGGTGAAAAAAAATGAAGTCCGAGGCCTGGGCCAGTTCGGCATAGAACTTAAAGGCAAATCTGCGGACCAGGTTGTTAGGAACATCAAAATTCCGCTGAATAAACCCTCCCTGTTTCTTACCGTAATAGACTCGCGTCGCAGTTACGTTGGAGAGTTGGAACAGAATGAGTGCAATGCCTTTCTGACAAGCGAACTCGGCGGCACCCTACCCGTTTCCGTGCTGGCGATACCACTGATCGTTGACGGCAAGATCGCGCTGGTCGTGTACGGAGACAACCTTCCTGATCACAAGCCTATCCGAGGTGTTGACGCCCTTGAGATATTTATGAACCAGGCAGGTATGGCTCTGGAAAAGACGCTGCTCGAAAAGCGGATTGCAGAACTACAGAAGGAGAAACCATGAGGAATGTGCTTGTCGTTGAGGATTCCAAAGCCATTCGTTCATTGATTCGTGTGGCGCTCGAGGAGGCGGGTGGTTTTTTTGTGGCCGAAGCAGGGAATGGATTTGAGGCGCTCAAGGCTCTCCCTATGCAACACCTGGACCTGATAATCACCGACATCAACATGCCCGACATCAACGGCCTGGAGCTCATTGGTTACGTAAAATCGAACCCCGAGTACAGCACGATCCCACTCATCATCGTGAGTACGGAAAAAACGGAGGAAGATAAAAAAAGGGGGCTTGCCCTCGGGGCTTCCGGATATGTTGTAAAGCCATTCAAAAAGGAAGATCTCATGGCCATCGTCATGAGAGTATTGGAAGGGAAAGCTTAATGTGTATTAGTGATTACGGTATGCGGATTGAGAAGCACGGCCATGCAACATACCGACGATGCGATCCTGTATTCCGAATTCCGATCATCAAATACTGTATTTGAATCGGGGAGAAATGTCGAAGACCGATCGTTCCATAAAAGATTTTCTAGCGGAAGCTGAAGACATCCTAGAGTCGGCAAATCAGGCGCTACTCGCGCTAGACTCCGGGCAGGCTGCAGGCCTCATCGACCCCGATGTCGTGAATTCCCTGTTTCGCGCTATCCACTCATTCAAGGGGCTTGCGGGCATGTTTGAGCTTAAGGAGCCATCGGAACTGTCTCACAAACTTGAGTTTCTTCTAGACGAACTCCGACTCGGCAAGGTGGGACTCAGCCGAGATGCAGTTGATATCCTGATGGAGACCGTGTCCCAACTCGGCAGACTCGTGCAACAGGCGGGTTTATCTCAGCCATTCGAGGACATAACGGCTGCTCGGGCGCGCATTGATGCGATCCTCAAGGCAAAGCCGTCCGATGCCCGAGAACGTGCCCTTGCCGAGCAGATCAATTTGGACCGTGGCATCCTGCAGGTTCTAACCGAATATGAGGAGCACCGGCTCAAGGAATGCGTACGTGAGCAGAAGAACCTTTACCAGCTCAAGGCAGAATTCGAGCTCTCAGATTTTGAAACATCGATCAAGGATCTCAATGGAACGCTCAAAAAGTTCGGCGAGATTATCTGCACGTTGCCTACGGCAGGCGGGGGGGCAGGCATCAGTTTCACGATTGTCATCGGAACCAAGGAAGACCAGGTAACTATCGCTTCGGCAATAAAGATGCCCCGTGTGACAATTGAAAAGATATCGTACACCGAGGGCCGCAAGGCAGAAGAGCCGAAGGCTGATGCTGGTGCGCTCAAGTCAGTTAGTAACACCGTTCGTGTCGACATCTATAAGCTCGATAATCTTATGAATATCGTCGGAGAAATGCACCTACTTAAGAACGTTATAGGCAGGATTGGCAAGGAGTTGCGGGCCCTGCAGGGTTTCACGGGTTTTTCTGCGGAGCTGCACAAGGCCCATCGTAGCCTTGAACGGAAGCTGAATGAACTTCAGGAAGGTATTCTCGAGGTCAGAATGGTACCCATCGGCCAGATCTTTACCCGTCTTTCCCAGTTGGTCCGAAAGTATGCCAAAGAAGCGGGAAAGGATATCGAACTCGAGCTGCAGGGTGAGGAGACTGAGCTCGACAAGCTTATGATCGAGGACCTTGCCGATCCGCTCATGCATCTTATCCGGAATGCGATTGACCACGGAATTGAATTGCCGGATGTCCGGAAACAAATCGGCAAGCCCGCAAAGGGGATCGTGAGGCTGACCGCCTTTCCCAAAGGCACCCGTGTGGTTATAACGATCGAGGACGACGGTTCCGGTATGGACGCTGCTGCGCTTGCGGCCAAGGCTGTGGAAAAAGGGCTTATTGCACCGGACCATGGTCTCGATCCCGAGAACGATCGAAAGGACATGCTTGATCTGATCTTTCTGCCCGGTTTCACGACGCGCGACACCGTCACCGAACTGTCGGGCCGCGGTGTCGGAATGGATGTGGTGAAACGGAACGTCTCAAAACTTTCCGGGATGATCGACATCCAGAGCGAGCCCGGACAGGGGACGATCTTCACGCTCACACTTCCCATTACACTTGCTATAATCAAGGCACTGATCATCGAGAGTGGAGGTCAGCTCTTTGCGATTCCGCTCAGCTCTGTCCTCGAGATCCTGCAGACTTCATCGGACCAGATAGAGACTGTGGAAGGGCGCGAGGTAATGGCGGTCAGGAACGACACAGTTCCGCTTCTCCGGGTCAGCCGCATGTTTAATCTGCCGGAAGGTCGTAAGCGGGGCGCTTTCTACGTAATTCTCGTGGGACTTGCCGAACGACGGCTTGGGATTATTGTCGATGCGCTTCGTGACCAGCAGGAGATCGTGATTAAACCGCTGGGGAAACGGCTATCTGACATACCTGGAATATCCGGGGCGACCGAGCTTGGCGAAAGCAAGGGCGTGGTTCTTGTTCTTGATGTCGAATCGCTTATCGAAGGTACGCTAAAGAAAACCATTGTATCTACGATAAGATAGGAGTGACAACTGTACCAGGGGCTGGGGGGGGCTGTTGTGTACGTAGATTTTTATGGACTGAAAGAAAAACCGTTCGGGAAAACGCCCGATCCGCGTTTTCTGTATCAAAGCAAAAAACATGCGGAAGCGCTCGCACGTCTCCAGCACGCCGTCGAGGAACAGGACATTGTTCTTCTCACCGGCGAGATAGGATCGGGAAAAACTACGTTGTCCCGCGCATTCATCGACTCGCTGGATGAGAGTTATTACCCTCTCCTGATCATTAATCCTCGGCTCTCGCCGTCGCAGCTCCTACGCACTGTAGCGCTTCGCCTTGGTTTGAACGATTCGACGCGGTTCAGGCATGGGATTCTCGAAGGGATCAACACAAGACTCTACGAACTCTACGAAAAAGGCAAGCGGCCGGTGATCATCATCGATGAAGCCCAGCTCATCCCTGGGAAGGCAACGTTCGAGGAACTGCGACTACTCACGAATTTTCAGCTCGACGACCGCAACCTCCTAGCTCTCGTCCTGATCGGCCAGACTGAGCTCCGTGAGCGGCTGAAGCTTCGTCCCTATCAAGCGCTCAGGCAGCGTATCAGCATACAATACCACCTTGGACCGCTTGACGCGGACGAGACGACAGCCTACGTGCAATACCGGCTTAAGGTCGCAGGAAGAGCGTCCCCGCTTTTCGATGAACGGGCGCTGACACTCATGTATCAACAGTCTGGAGGCGTCCCACGACGCATAAACAATATTGCGGCAAATGCGCTCATCGAAGGCTTCGGTAAGGGATCAATGACGATTGGCGTGGACATTATTGAAAGCGTAGTGAGAGATCAGTGAAGAAGTTTATGCGCGAAATGAAAAGGCTAAAGAACAAATTTATTAATTAACCATTTGCCATTTTCAATATGTATTATTCAATGGAGCGTTAGCTACAGATGGATATTCTTGCCGCTCGAAAAAAAGCAGCCGAACGGGCTCAAGCCCAGAAGGCCGCAGAAGCCGCTCTCAATGGAGATATACCGATCACTCCAGCAGGTGAAGCGCTTGTTCAAAAAACCGGATCTCCTGCCCCCATAACGACCCCGGAATCTGCTGTGCCTCAGGCAGTTCAGCATGTGCCGCAGATGGTCTCGGAAAAACCGAAGACTCTTGTCGAAAAGGAGCCGGAGGATACGCAAGCCCAGGAAATTGAAATGCTTTCGTTCCGGTTGAGTAGTGAGGAGTATGCTGTGATGGTGGCAGACGTGCGGGAGGTACTCAAGATTCGCGAGTTCACACGAGTGCCGAATGCACCCGACTATATACTGGGGATAACGTCGCTCAGGGGAACAATGCTGCCTGTGATCGACCTCTGTACTCGGCTCGGCCTCAAGCCGACGGAACGGAACGAAAAGGCGCGTATTATCGTAATCAGCACGGATGATGAAGATGTGGGACTCATAGTGGATCGGGTGAATAGCGTCATCAGGGTCCCGCCCCAGGCAATCAAAGCCGCGCCGGAACACGTCGAACAAGGATCTGACTTTCTACGCGGCATCGTGCGGCAGGGAGACAAGTTATATATTGTGCTCGACCTGCATAAGGCGGTCGTTAAGTAGCCGACGTGGGAAATATATTTGCGCGTGTTCAGGGGAAAAGCAGTTTTCCTCATACGTCTTGACAAACGATCTTAAAAGTCGCTCAAGCCTCCAAGACGCTGACTCTGAGCCAGCTCTGCGAGACTGCTGTTAAAGGCTCTGTTCTCAGCCTGTCCTCGAGCGCAACAGAACAGGGCGAGGCAGCAGAAAAGCTAACCGCTGAATAATAGGGTAGAGGTATTTGCGGTCTATGCTTCTCAAAGTGCAGACGTGCTATAACTGAAAAAGCGAGGAGTAGAACCATGCTAATAAAAAAAATTATAAATGGCAATATGTCGTTATCTTCGAAAATTGCTAACCCCATTATTATAGTCGTATTTATTGGTATTGTTATTTCAGTACTTGTTACAGGCTACACGATGAGATTAATTG
Source organism: Nitrospirota bacterium (assembly GCA_963845065.1). Lineage (GTDB taxonomy): Bacteria > Nitrospirota > UBA9217 > UBA9217 > UBA9217 > JAJYKN01. Next base: position 353,484 of record CAWJQQ010000006.1, on the reverse strand, counting down.
TTCTTCAAGAGATAGAGAAATCGACGTTGGAAATAACGAGTGATACTGTTCTAAATTCCCTTACCACAATGATGTTGAGTAATGATTTTCAAAATTCAAAGAAATTATTTATAGATCAGATGAAGAAAATAATGGATTTGAAAGTAATCAGGTCAGATAAATTAAACGAGCAATTTAACGCGGTTGAAAAAAGCTATTTAAAAGATGATATAGAAACGGAAGTTCTCGACAAAGGCGTAAAAAAAATTGTCATTGAAGGTGACAACATCAGAGGTGTTTATCCATATATAGCCAAGCGAGATAATCAGGGTAGAAACTGCTTGAGCTGTCACAATGTGCCCGAAGGGACGGTCCTAGGAGCTGTGGACATAAAAGTACCCCTCAGCGCGTCCTATTCAAGAATTAAAAAATTACAGTGGATATTTGGACTTTTGGGTCTTGCAGGAACATTGCTGCTATTGTTTATTGTTCGCTACATAATGAAAGTCATGCTACAGCCCATAGCGGAAATGCTGAAAACTGCCAGGAAGATGGCGGCAGGAGACTTGTCGCAGGAGATTATGATCAAAGGACAGAACGAAATCGCCGATCTGGCCGGCGCCATCAATACGATGTCGTCTAACCTTACGGAGATGCTGCGCAAGGTCAGGACAACCGGTGGAGGCCTTGGCGAAGCCATGACTATGATGAGCGGCGCCACGGCCAAAATGAGCCAAGGATCTCGCATCCAGCAGGAATCTACGGAACAAACTGCGATGGTCGTGAATGAAATGGTTGCTTCAATCCGCGGCGTTGCGGAAAACACCAGCGATATGTCCCGGGCGGCAACAGATGCCTCAACCTCGGCGTCGGAAATGGCATTATCGATCGAGGAAGTCGCAAAAAATGCCGGTGCCCTTGCCGCTGCCGCTGAGGATACAGCAACGGCCATCGAACAGATGATTGCTTCGATCAAACAAGTATCGGAAAACACCGACACTCTTTCGGCCTCAGCAGAACAGACCTCGTCGTCGATTACGGAGATGAGCGCTTCAGTCAAGGAAGTCGAGCAGCGAGCCATGGAATCGTCACGCTTGGCTGAACGGGTCTCCAGCGACGCGTCGGAGCGTGGTATCACCGCCGCGAGCGAGGCGATCCGGGGCATGCAAAATATCAAAGACACCGTCGAGGCCACAGCTGCGGTAGTGAACCGTCTCGGCAAGCGGTCGCAAGAGATCGGGCAGATCCTGAAGGTCATTGATGAGGTGACGGATCAGACCAGCCTGCTCGCTCTGAATGCAGCAATTCTTGCTGCGCAGGCAGGTGAGCACGGGAAAGGATTCGCTGTTGTCGCTGAAGAGATCAAGGACCTCGCCGAGCGGACGGCTGCGTCGACCCAGGAGATATCTGGACTGATCGCTTCGGTACAGGAGGAAACGGCAGAGAGCGTAAAGGCCATGGGTCGTGGCCTACAGGCCGTGGAGGCCGGAGTCTCCCTCGTCAACGTGACCAGTGACGTGCTTAAGCAGGTGGCGGACAGTTCCCTGCAGTCGGCTGAAGTGGCGAGAGCCATCGAGAAGACCACAGGTGAGCAGGCAAAGGGTGTGTCGCAAATCACGGAAACGTCTATAAGTATCGCTGAGCAAATTGAACAGATTGCCAATGCACTTCAGGAACAACGCATAGGGAGTGAGCGGATCGTGAAGGCTGCAGAGCGGATGCGCGATATCACACGGCAGGTGAAAAGTGCCACACAGGAGCAGACCACGGGCAGCAGGCAAATTGCCAATGCTGTTGAGTCGGTCACCGTGCAGGCCGCCCAGTCCGCCCGCTCTACTCAGGAGCAGAGCCTTAGCGTGCAACAGATAAGCGAGGCGATTACGCGCATTCAAAAGATAACGCAGGATACGGTCGACGTGTCGATCGAAATGGATATGGCGGTGCAGACGCTCAAATCAAAAGCAGACGCGCTCCAAACGGTGCTGCAAGGGTTTAAATTTTAACAGAAGATGTCAGTTGACGACATGCGGACGGTAGGCTGTGGTTTGTGCAATTTATATTCATAACAGTCTATTTTATTGTATTTTGCTTTAGGAGGAAAACGTGCGTATCGGCGTTAGACAGAAGCTCATAATCGTGATCTTTACGGGTCTGTTACTGGTTATGGGGCCCATCGGGATGTACCGCTATTTCATGGCAAAGCAGGAAATCATTAACACTGCGCGCGTTCATGGTGAACAGTCCTGTCAGCTTATGGCGGGACTGGCCGCGCCTTTTATCCTCACGGCAGATGTCGTCGGTCTGCATACCATGGTGCAGAATTTTATGCAGACACCCGACGCTCAAGAAGTGACGATCTTTGACAGCACAGGCAATAAACTAATCCAAGAAAGTAAATCATCACATTCGAATATTCAGATCGAGCTAAGCCCGATGCCGATTACATCGAACGCGACCCGTCTGGGAGAAATCCATATCATCGTATTTCCTTCCGCACTGAATATGAAACTTCGTGCCTTTGCCATCAGCGCATTCATCGAAGATGTGATTATCTTTGTGATCATTTCAGGAATCCTCTTTTTTTCGGTTACTCGGACAATCACGAATCCGGTAAAAAAGATTCGAAGAGCGCTGAAGGATTTGATTGATCGAAAGGACTTCACCGGGCGCGTTACAGCGGTCAACAATGATGAAATTGGCGAGTTTGCTGATAGCATCAATTACCTGATCTCACGCCTGGAACAGTTCATTGTCGAAATGATCGCGATATCAGCTCGGATCAACAAGTTGAGCCCTGTCATTGCGACGGACGGACGCGAGGTCAGACAAAACGCCGAGGTTGAATCCCAAGCCATTTCGAATGTTTCCACATCTGTTGCAAAGATATCTTCGTCCATACAGGGGATCGCCGAAAGCGCTGAAAGCTTGTCGGTTTCGGCGGAAGAAACGTCTTCGGCCATTCTCGAGATGAACGCGACGAATCAGGAAGTCGCCCGTCATACGGGAGAGCTTACGTCTTCTGTTGAAGACGTTACGACATCTGTCACCGAAATGATCGCGTCGATTCGCGAGGTTGCTGGCCATGTCGAAAGCCTCTCGTCCGCGGCAGAAGAGACGTCTGCGTCAGCGATCCAGATTGAGGCAACGGTACGTGAAGTGGAGCGGACAGCCAAGGAGTCCACGAAGCTCTCGCAGCAGGTCTCTGCAGATGCAAAGGATATGGCCGTCAGATCGATCCATGAGACCATGGACGCCATCAATACTATCAAGGACGCAGTGGAGCGCTATTCCAGCGTGGTGACACGGCTCGGGAAACGGTCCGAGGAGATCGGCAAGATCCTCGGTGTGATCGTTGAGGTAACGGAGCGGACGAACCTACTGGCGTTGAACGCTTCGATCCTTGCAGCCCAGGCGGGGGAACACGGTAAAGGCTTTGCTGTCGTAGCTGAAGAGATCAAGGCACTCGCTGACCGGACTGCCGGGTCAGCCCAGGACATCGGAAAACTCATTACGTCTGTCCAGAAAGAGGCCAAAGAGGCCGTTGCTGCAATGTCAGAGAGTCTGATGGCGGTTGAAGAAGGTGTAAGGCGTGTCCGAGGGGCAGCAGCTGCTCTTGACAAGATGCTGGCCAGTTCAACCCGTTCGACTGAGATGGCCACCATGATTGATCGGGCCATGAGCGAGCAGGCTCGCGGTATCAAACAAGTAGGCGAAGCCATTGCGAACGTCAAGCAGATGACGCTGCAAATAGCTTCAGCGACACAGGCACAGAGCAAGGGTACAGAGATGATCTTGAGTGCGGCCGAGGAAATGCGGGACATCGCTCGGCGGGTCCGCATCGCCATGACAGAACAGGGGCGCGGTGGAAAGCAGATTGCCGAAGCCGCGGATAACGTGACCATGCGCGCCGGCAAGATCGCTTCAGGGACGGCGGAACAGAGACAGGCAGTTCAGCAGGTTCTCAACACCCTTGAACAGATCCAGGACCTCCCGCGCAGGAACATGAGGGGGGTCGAAGATATGGCTGGCGCGCTCACGACCTTGGGGGAGCAGGCGGATTTGTTGAACCAGGAAATCGGCACTATGACGGTGACAAAAGGACGACGCAATACCGTGGATGGTGCCTTGATGATGGGAGTGATCCCACTCGACTCGCCAGCAGAAATGTACCGTCGCTTTACTCCGCTCGCTGACTATCTGTCGCGGTCTATTGGACGAAGGGTAGAGTTGTCAACGGCAGTCGATTTTGCGCAAACGCTCAAGGACCTTGAGGAAAGTGTGACGCAACTAGCTTTTTTGACACCAACGACCTATATAGAAGCGAAGAAAAAATTCGGGGCAGTGCTCCTTGTTAAGGCACTTCGTAACGGCGTGCCCGTTACTCATTCTGTCATTGTCGTACGGTCGGGCGGCGAAATTTCGTCCGTAGAAGCGATAAAAGGAAAGCGTTTCGCTTTCGGCGACAGAATGTCTACATCGAGTTACCTGATTCCCCGCGCGATGTTGGCGGACGCGGGGATTGGACTGGACGATCTGAAGCACCACTCGTTCCTCGGACACCATGATACCGTGGCGGCCGCGGTACTAGATGGCGAGTACGACGCCGGCGGTATTCGTGAATCAACGGCAAAGTTATTTGAAGGCCGTGGCCTCACCGTGATAAAAACATCGATCGATATCCCTGAATTCAATATCTGCGTCTCGAAGGACATGGACCGGGCAATGGCAGAGCGGATTAAACATGCTCTCACATCAATGGACCGGAGGGATGCCGAACAGGCGCGTTCGCTCACGATGATCGATCCGGATTATACAGGGTTCACGGACGCAGAAGCCGTGGACTACGAAGGGATTGGCAAGATCATGTCCGCTATGGAAGCGGCTGGAGCGTCGGTGTGACATCAGTTACCACACCGAGGAGTCGTATGCGCGGGACAAGGGTGGAGATAAAAATCAATTTGCGAGAGCTTTTTAAAAGGACCGTCAGGGACCGGATCGACGCCAACATGGGGCTGAAATTCATGGCGGTCATGACCGGCGCGATTGCCCTGGTCATGATCTTGGGTACGGTCTTTGTTACCAGAATGGTTCTCACGTATCAGTATCGCACTGTTGAAGTTCGCGGGCGCGAAACAGGGATGGTTCTCGGGAAAGCGATCATCGATCGTCTTATCGCAAGCGATCTAGTGGCCCTGAACATGCTCGTTGGGGACGTCGTAAAATCGCCCGAAATCCTCTATGTGGTTATCGTGAACAATGACGGGCGTCCTCTTACGTCTGCGCGGGCCAGTTTCAATCGGGGGAACGAGGCCGTCACTGCGATCCTCAATGCTGCAAAAACGGATGATGTCAATGTGCTCACCGAAGCCATTTGTCGGAGGCTCGACCCCATCGAAGTGTCCGTTGACATCATGCTCGAAAAAACAAAACTGGGCCAGGTAAAGATAGCGTTCTCGCGCTCACAAATACAGGCCAATGTTTGGAAAATCGTCATGATGCTTCTCGGAACGAGCCTGCTGATCATCGTGATTCTGGCCGCGCTTAATTATTCCATGATCAGACGGATGATCGTACTGCCGATGAGGACCGCGGAAGTCGTGGCATCGAATATCGCGGCTGGCGACCTGACGCAGAGTTTTCGTGTGAGCACTATGGATGAGATTGGAATGCTTGGAAGAGGCTTGAACCGGATGATCATTGGGCTCAAAAGCATGATCGAGAATATTCAGGAGGCAGCCCATAAGACAGAAACCGTATGGAGGGAAGTTAAAGCAATATCCACGGAGATTACGACGGGAAGCAAAGTGCAGGCGGAATCCGTTGAAGAAGCCGCTTCCTCTGTAAACGAGATGCATTTCTCCCTGAAGGAGATTGCGGGAACCGTCGAGGAACTCCATAAGAGCTCGGAACAGACGTCATCATCTGTGATCGAGATGGCGGCCTCGGTGCATGAAGTCGCCAAGACGATGGTGGATCTGTCCTTATCCATAGAGGATACGTCGAGTGCTATCACCCAGATGTCGGCCGCGGTTCGCCAGATCGCCGAAAACGTGGAGGTCCTTTCCACTGCCGCAGAAGATACCGCCGCGTCGGCGACGCAAATCAGTGCATCGGTGAAAGAGGTGGAAATCAATGCGCAGGAGTCCGCCGCGCTTGCTAATGCAGTCGCCGCCGACGCAGAGCAGCTTGGTATGTGTTCGATCGAGAAGACCATCGAAGGCATGAACCGGATTGATACAACAGCACGGCGTACTGCGGAGGTGGTAAACCGCTTGGGTGAACGGGCCGAGAGTATCGGGAGCATTTTGACTGTGATCGAGGATATAACGGACCAAACTGGACTCTTGGCCCTCAATGCAGCCATCTTGGCAGCGCAGGCAGGCGAGCATGGCAAGGGGTTTGCTGTCGTCGCGGCAGAGATCCGCGAGCTCGCTAACCGCACGGCCTCGTCTACGAAGGAAATTGGTACACTGATCGCATCTGTTCAGGAAGAGACGCGCGATGCAGTTGGAGTCATGCGGGAAGAGGTCACGATAGTTGCAGATGGAGTTTTGCTTGCACGTGATGCCGGAGAGGCGCTGAAAAAAATCTTGGAACGAGCGGACATGGCCCGCGACATGAGCAAGAGTATTAGCAAGGCTGCAGCCGAGCAGACCCGAGGCATTCGGCAGGTTAGTGATGCTGTCGAAAAAATTAATGAAATGACCCACCAGATTGCCCACGCCGCAAACGCGCAGCGGGCCGGCAGTGATCAGATCATGCGAGCATCGGAGAAGATGCGGGAATTGACGCGCTTTGTAAAAAACTCCACGGAAGAACAGGCCAAGGGTAGCAAGGACATTACTGTGTCCGTAGAAAATATGAGCACGAAAATTGGGATGGTCCACCGTGCGGCGGGTGAAGTGCAGGCCGGGAGCGATTTGATCGTAAAGGCCATCGAGCGGATCAAAGAAATTGCTAAATCTAATGCGGACCTGAGTGTCGGGCTAAACATTGCCATGGATGTGATGGTCAAACAGTCGGAAACGCTGAAAAAAGATATTGAAAAATTCAGAACGTAATGAACAGGAATGGTGCAATAATTATGAAGAGCATCATCGCAAAAGAAAAAAAGTCAACCGCTGTCGAGGAAACTGTACAACTCGTGACCTTCCAGGTGGGCGCGGAGGAATACGGCCTGGACATTAATTACATAACAGAGGTCGTCAGACCCCATAAGATCACGACATTGCCCCGGATGCCTCAGTTTATCGAGGGTGTGATCAATCTGCGCGGTATTATTATCCCGATTGTCGATCTGAGAAAACGGTTCGGTCTTGCCGAGATACGTGATAATCTTCGTAAGATGCGCATGATGATCACGAGGGGAGCGGTCCCGGTCTCCCCAGGGAACAGGCAGGAACTGCTCGGACTGGTGGTAGACGTCGTGAAAGAAGTGATTCATGTGCCCAAAAAAGATATCGAACCGGCCCCCGAGGCCGCGACAGGAAGACAGGCTGACTTCATAACTGGGATGGGCAAAGTAGGGGAGCGGCTCATTATTCTTCTCGATATTGCCAGGATATTGAACCAGCAGGAGCGTTCAGCGCTTGCGGAGGCCGAACATGTTGCATCGTGAAGCGAGTAGAAATAAGCTCGAGAGTAGCAACGCCGAGGAGAGACGTGAGGCAGTCCTCGAGCTTGCCGGCATTGGCAGCGAATCCTTGCCCCTCCTCCTCCGCGCAATGGGAGATGTTGACTGGCGGGTACGGAAGACCGCGGTTGAAGCGCTGCTGTCGTTCGGCGGGGCAAACGTCATCGGCGGTCTCATTCAGACGCTGAGTTCGCAGGATAACGCAGGTGCACGAAACTCGTCCATCGAGGCGCTAATTCAGATCGGCGGCCAGGCTGTCGATCCCCTACTCGGCATCATAGAAACGCCTGATCTGGACGTGCGGAAATTCGTCGTCGACATATTGGGGGACATCAAAGACCGCCGTGCTGTACCGGCCCTGATCGACAGGCTGAGAGACGCTGACGAGAATATCCAAGTGGCGGCAGCGGAGGCCCTCGGCAAGATTCGAGACCGCCGTGCAGTTGATGCGCTACTTAATTGTTTAACCCACCACAACCAGGGCTGGCTCGACTATGCATCCGCAGAGGCCCTAGGAGAGATAGGCGATGAACGTGCGCTCGGACCGCTTCTTGCAGCACTCGGCCAAAATAGCCTCCGAGAGCCCGTTCTTGAGGCTCTTGGAAAGATTGGCAACGCTACAACACTGGGGCCGCTCATCGCGAGCCTAACCGACCCGCTTCGGATTGTTCGCGAGGTTTCGATTGTGGCGCTTGACACGATCTACCGGAAGAGCGGAGCGACGGAACGCCGGAACATCGTAGAAGTTTTGCGAACCGGCCTGAGTGCGTCAGCTATGGACTTTCTTGAGGAAATCCTCATAACGAGCGTAGGAGAGCTGCAGAGATCGACAATCGCTGTGCTCGGCTGGACAGGCAGGGAAAACTCGATTAAAAGACTACTTGCCCTATTGAAAGAAGAAGACCTCGTCGATCCCGTGGTGCAGTCGCTTGCGCATATCGATCCTGGCAAGGCCGGTTTCCTCGTCGGTTTTCTCTCGAATGAAAATGCGCTGGTCCGGCAGACCGTGGCCCAGGTGCTGGGTGAAGGCCGTATAACAGCTGCCGAAGACGCCTTAATTATGCTCTTACAAGACGAGAACGGCCATGTGCGGAGCACGGCAGCAGGTGCCTTAGGGCTTCTCCAAAGCAGGAACGCGCGCGCCGGCCTACTGGCTCTCCTGCAGGACGAATACGAGAACGTCCAGGAAGCTGCTATCCAGGCGCTTGCTACGATCGGCGATGAATCAGTACTCGATGCCCACCTAAAGGATTTTTCCTCCCACGAGGCCTATCTACGGAGAAACATCGCACGCCTGCTCGGAAAGTTTTCGAGCCATCGAGCTCATGAGGCACTGACATTTGCGCTTAAGGACGAGGAGCCGGCAGTCAGAAAGGCTGTTGTACAGGCACTCGGCAGCGCTGCAGGCGCGAAAGCTCTCAGATCACTCTTACTTGCGGTTACTGATGACGATCCCGAGGTTAGAATGCTGGCAGCTGAGGCGCTGGGCGCGATAGACTCATCTAAAGCTCGCGACGCACTTATCCACCTCCTAGAAGACACCGACCTCTGGGTGAAGGCTGCAGCAGCACGGGGGCTCGCTAACATTGGTGGAGACAAGGCTGGCGAGGTCCTCACTTCCTACCTCGGGACGGCAACTGATATATTTCTCTTGGCAATAGTAGAGGTGCTGGGAAAACTTCAATTCCCGAAAGCCCTGGGGCCGTTGATTGCGCTGGTTGATCATCCTGATCCCGAAGTACGCAAGACTGTACTCCTAACGTTATCGCATTATGAAGGAGAAGCCGCTGCAGTGTCCGTGGCCGCATGTCTGTTCGATTCTCATTGGAGCGTGCGTAAGACGGCAATCGAGGTTGTCAAACAAAAAGGTACTGCAACAACCGAGACACTTCTTGCGAAGATTGCCGAAGAAGACCCGGATCTGACTGTGCGGCAGGCGGCGAAAAAGGCTTTGGGGAAATAAATGTTCGAAGAGCAGATCATTCCTCTGCCAGATGATATCTTCAGGCTTCTCCGGGATTTTATCCACGGTTACTGCGGAATATATTTTGACGACGGGTCTAAATTCCTGCTTGAGCGCCGACTTTCCCGTCGGCTCGAACAACATGGGCTCAAAAACTTCGAGGAGTACTACCATTTATTGAAGTACGACCGGAAACGAGAAGCAGAACTGGTGGTGCTTGTTGATAATCTTACCACCAATGAGACGTATTTTTTTCGCGAGAGCCCGCAGCTCCGTGCCTTTTCCGATGAAATCCTGCCTGAACTGCGTCGGTCCCTCACAGACCGTAAAGTTTTAAGGATCTGGAGCGCCGGCTGTTCCACGGGAGAAGAACCGTACACTATCGCTATTCTCCTGCTCGAGTCCGGCGACTGGTGGCGGGACTGGCAGGTTGAAATCCTCGGTAGCGACATCAACCAGCGAGTGCTGCATACGGCACGCAAAGGTGTGTACAAGAAGAGCGCACACCGTGCTACGAGTCCAGAAATGTTGGCCAAATACTTTGTGCAGGATGAAAAAAACGATTACCGCATTATCGACCGCGTTAAGGAACTGGTATCGTTCAGCTCTGTCAATCTCCTCGATCCACATAAAACCAGCCTGATCAATAACATGGATGTCATTTTTTGCCGCAACGTAATCATTTATTTTGATCGGGAAGCCAAAAAAAAGGTTATCGAAAGCTTTTATCAAAAGCTCCGCGAAGGCGGTTACCTTCTCTTGGGTCATTCCGAATCACTGATCAATATCTCGAACGCCTTCATGCTCCGCACTCTTAAGAATGACATGGTCTACCAGAAACCCGTGAGGACAAAAACGGAATAAGACGAAATGGGAATGAAACGATATAAGAAATAAAGCCTCTGGCGATATAACGGTCAGTGAGCATTGAGCCGAGCGACGAGGCTTAAGGATGATTACGAGTGAACCCCATGCCTTCTGCGCTTAAAAGAGCATCGCCACTGATGTGAACGACGAAAAAAAAATGGCATGAAAAAAATCAAAGCTCTCATTGTTGATGACTCCGCCTATAATCGCACGGCCATCTCAAAGATGCTTTCGAGCGACACAGACATTGAGGTTGTCGGCAGCGCCGTCGATGGCGTTGACGCGATTGCAAAGACGCTCCGTATGTTGCCGGATGTCATCACACTCGACCTTGAGATGCCGCATATGGACGGGTTCACTTTTCTCCGGTGGATCATGAAAGAACACCCTACGCCCGTGATCGTGCTTTCGTCCAGGTCCGACAGCCTGAGTGTATTCCGCGCTTTCGAGGTTGGTGCCGTAGATTTCCTCGCAAAGCCTGAAGCCCGTATATCCAGGAGCATTGAAGCCATCCACGATGATCTTTTGATCAAGGTTCATACTGTCATGAACATGCAGATGTCGCGGGTAAAAGACACGATAGCTCTCTTGTCCCGACAGCAGACAGCTCCTGTTGCCCAGAAGAAGGAAGAGGCAGAGAAAGAGCATGGGCCGATTGAGGTTGTGGCTGTCGCATCTTCTACAGGAGGCCCTCCTGCGCTCCAAGCCATTCTGACAGCGCTGCCGGCCGATCTTCGCGCCGGTATCGTGGTTTCGCAGCATATGCCAGCCGGATTCACCAAAAGCTTTGCAGAACGGCTGAACAAACTCTCTGCACTCGCCATCAGCGAGGCAGCAGCAGGCGATCGTCTGAAACCTGGTACCGTACTCATCGCGCCCGGCGGCTATCATCTCATAATAAAGCAAGACCGCAAAGGTCTAATTACCGAGCTTGTTCAACGGAGTTCTTCCGATATGTATGTACCATCCGCCGATCGGATGATGGTCTCCGCCGCCGAAGCCTGTGGGCCTGCCGTGCTTGGGGTCGTGCTTACTGGGATGGGCAAAGACGGCGTTGAGGGAGTACTTGCTATAAAAAAGGAACAAGGTTTGTGCCTTGCGGAAAGTGAAGAAAGTGCCGTGGTCTTCGGCATGCCGCAAGAGGCTATCCGAACGGGCGTTATTGACAAGGTGCTGCCGCTGCGCGAGATGGCTCAGGAGATCTTGCTTCGATGTAACCCCGGTAAGCCTATTGATTGAAGTAACCGCGAGAATTCTCCCTTGATAATTTTTTCGTACTCGACTATAATTGCCCGTATCGTTCATATCTTCAGTGGGAGGGTGCGCGGTGTGCTATCACGAAAATGCTCCCGTCTTGCATGAAAAGGCCCGCAGCAGAGACACCGGTGCTTTGAGCGGTTACAACAGGAGAAAATGATGGAAAAAGAACCCGCATCGATATCAAAAAAGGTTGAAGAATTTCTCCAGGTCTTCAAAAAAGGCGAGGAATTTACTCAGGAGCTACTCAAGGAGAACGAGAAACTTCGGTACCGAGTTGCCCAGCTTGAGGAAGTCACCAAGTTTTCAGATCGCGAAGGCACCTATAAGGTGCACTCGCTGGAAGAGCGGGTCAAATTTCTTGAAGATGAGAACAGAAGCCTTATTGAGCGCTACCGTGTGGTCGAGGAGGAGAATAAGGACTTCGCCAACCGATACATAGAGGTAGAGGCTGAAAATAACAATTTGGCAAACCTCTACGTCGCGAGCTACCAATTGCACTCCACGCTGGACTTCAACGAGTCCCTGAAGATAATTCTTGAGATCGTCATGAATTTAATCGGCGCCGAGGAGTTTTCCATCATGATGCTCGATGAGAAGACGAACGAACTCACGATCGTTGCCCAGGAAGGCATGGGACCCGAGGCGAGGTCCAGCGTCAAGCTGGGAGAGGGGATCATCGGTGCCGCTGCGCGATCAGGTGAGTCGTTCTACCGCGAGGGAGATCCCACTGATCTCGTTGGTGTGGATTATCTCCACCCCTTAGTCGTCATACCGCTAAAAATCAAAGAGCACGTAATCGGCGTCATTGTCATCTACAAGCTCCTAGTCCAGAAACAGCAGTTTTCGAACGTAGACTACGAACTTTTCTCGATGCTTGCCGGCCATGCAGCCACGGCACTGTTTTCGTCTAAGCTCTATTCGCAATCCGAGCGCAAACTGACGACGATCCAGAGCTTTCTTGATCTGCTCAAGGAAAAATAAACGGAGGTTAGATCATGCCCGAGTATAATTTTCTGGTAGTTGAAGACTCCCCGACGATGCGGCAGTTGATCTCCTTTGCCTTGAAGCGCATTCCGGGCAGCAAGATTGTCGAAGCAAACGATGGCATTGACGCCCTCAAGAAGCTCTCGACCCAGAAATTCGACATCATCCTGACGGACATCAATATGCCCATCATGGACGGACTGAAACTCGTTTCGATGGTGCGGAACGATCCGGCGCATAAGACCATCCCGATCGTCATTATTACCACTGAAGGAGCAGAGGAGGACCGCAAGCGTGGACTGGCCCTCGGCGCCAACGCCTACATCCCCAAGCCCATCCAAACTGCGGACCTGTTGAGCGTGGTCAATGGGATTCTAGGAAATAAGTAATTGTGAACAAAACACAAAAAGGTACACGAAGGATGGGGGACGATAAAGTTTCCCGTCCTTTTTTATATCGCCCAAAAACCAAGCAATCCCTCTCACACCCTGTAAGATAGTGTCAGCTTGACAATATGCTCTTACTTATTTTTATCTATTCGGGGAAATTGATTGTTCTTATGCTGCCGCTACTTTCTCTCGCAACTGTCCGCATGCCGCCGAGATGTCACGGCCGCGAGATTCGCGGATGGGCGCGGTGTAGTGGGCGTCAAGCAAGATCTTCTGGAATCGCCGCACCGTTGCATCATCAGGCCTTTTGAACTCACTACCCAAAAAGGGATTGAACGGGATGAGGTTTACCTTGCACTTGATCCCTCGCAGCAACTTCCTAAGCCTTTGTGCATCCTCTATGGAATCGTTCACGCCCCGCAACATCACATATTCAAAGGTGATCCGACGTCTTGGTTCAAGGGGGAAGCGCTTACAGGCAGCCAAAAGATCCTTTATCGGATAGCGCTTATTCACGGGCATGATCCTGTTACGCACCTCGTCGGTCGTTGCGTTTAACGACACGGCCAAATTTACCTTGACTCCCGCGTGACCCAGTTTCTCTATTTGCGGGACCAGCCCGTCCGTAGAGACTGTCACTCGTCGCGGCGAAAATCCGAGCCCCGTGCCGGATGTGATGAGCTTTATCGCCTTAACGACCTCGTCGAAGTTTGCGAGCGGTTCACCCATGCCCATGAGCACGATGTTTGTAATGCTCCGCATTCCCTCTTCCTTCAGAATACGAGAAATTTCCAGCACCTGATCAACAATTTCGTATGCCTTGAGGTCTCTCGTAAAACCGCCACTTCCGGTAAGACAGAACCGGCACGCCTGCTGACAGCCTACCTGGGAAGAGATGCACAGCGATTGCCGTTCCTCATCAGGGATAAGAACGCTTTCGAAAGTATGGCCATCCATGAGCTCGAAAAGAAATTTTTTCGTGCCGTCAAAAGATGTTTCCGATCTGATGATCTTTGGGGTTTGAATGTAAAAGCAGGATGCGAGCTGCGCCCGCTCCAACTTCGAGATATTCGTCATATCGTCGAAAGATCGAGCATGGTGCGTGTATATCCACCTGAGGATCTGGTCTACACGAAATTTTTTCAGTCCCCGATCCACGAGACGCGCCAATAGTTCGTCACGGTTCAGAGATTTGATGTTAATTTTTTCTGCGGTCATTCTTAGAATCCTTCATTCTTTCCGAATGTAACACTAATATATTTCAAAAGCAAGGTGGATTCACCTACTTTCTCGATAACCCCAACATCCCGTAGTTGTGATTGATAATATCTCAGTAGTGTCCGGTTGTTACGTAAATAAATTCAACTGGTTATCGTCGTTACATTCCGTTTCGTGATTGATAGCTTCGTTAACCACTTGTGAAATAGGCTTTTTCTCAAAAAGGTTGACCTCTAAAATCTGTAAAATTGTGTGGAGACTGCCGGGAAGATTCAGTCGCTTCTTGACAATCGCCACGAGAAGATAAACACTGACGGCAATCCATATCTGAGTCTTGACCGCATTGGGAGATGTCCCGAAGAACGACTTGATCCGCAGATGTTGTTTGATCCACTTGAAGAACAGTTCCACTTGCCAACGTGAGCGATAGATATCTGCTACGGTCTTGGCCGGGATAAGGAAGTTGTTCGTAAGAACTACCAGGCGTTTGTTTCGTTCGGCATCGTAATAACGTACCCGGCGAAAGGTATCTGGATAAGCCAAACGTGATTTGTAGCCGACGAGCATGACCGTCTGGTCGGCTTGAACTCCGATTTCTTTGTCCACCGGAGCAGAATAGATGCGACGTAGCCGCGTGTTGCTCTTGCTTTTGATGACAAAGAATGCAGACAGCTGATTGATCTGATAGAGCCGCTCGAAATCGAGATAAGCTCGGTCCATTGTATAAACAGAATCGGCTTCGAATGGAACGGCATCCATCATATTGACATCGTGAACACTCGCGGGAGTCACGAAAATAAAGGTCGGAATTGATCCTTGCACATTGAGTAAGGTGTGCACCTTGACAGCAGCTTTCGTCTTGCGAAATGTTGCCCAGGGGAATGTGGACAGGCAAAGATCGATGACGGTTGAGTCCAGAGCATAGACCACCAGTTTCAGATCCAGGCCAAGATCTTCGTCCCGATAAAGTTTGCTGGCTATGTTGATGAGCAAATAACCGAAGTCTTGATAAATCCGGAAGTCGCGGAGTTCGTTCGCGTCTGCCAGAGTTGACTTTGAGAGCTTCCCTCGAAATCCCATGTGATAGAGTTTCTCTCTGTGGGAGTTGAGGCACGTTACAATGTCTCGTAGGCTTTCGCGATAGGTCAGTTGAGCGAAGGCCATGCAGAGGAATTGATCGAGACAGGAGAAGCTTCTGACTTTGTGATCGCCGTGATATCGAAGAACGCACTGGTTGAACTCGTAGCGCGGTAGATGTTGAAGCAATTGAGCGAAGACCGTTTTCCCAGAATTCATCCTGGCACCTCCTCAGTTGGTACTGAGGCGGATTATAGAACGAATCGAGATAATTTGAGTTCAAATCGAAAAGTTGCATTTTGACCTTTATGTTTTTGCATTACAACGTGTTATCGCACTTTCGAAAATCGATAACCGGACACTACTGATAATATCTTACAAAAGAGCGAATCTTAGTTTTTATCGTTAATGGAATAATTCATAACAAAAGGACCATAGCAAAAAACTATTTAGTCATTATGTTCTTACACTTCGTGTCATTCAGATGAACATGCACAGATTCGTTTTCAGATATCAGCAAGAAATAACTAATTTGTAACCCATTGATTGTTTATCTTTTTATAACGGCCTGCTTGGCACGGGGATAAATATCATCCTTGCCCAAGGTGCTATAAGGGGGGACAAGAAGTTCCCCATATCCATCGATACAAGATGCAATTCACCAAATAGAAGTTGAATGGTTATTGCGAAATATCCAGTTAACTAAAAGTTATTCAGGTTGGAGTTTGTTTATCAATTGTAAAACAAAAACCACTGGATACTCATTGCTGACTATCATCGTCATTGATACAACCCGAGACCTCTGGAGAAAAATATGTGTTTGACGAAATCAATTAGGCTGTAGGATACATGTTCCCAATAATGCTCTTCATCAAATTCTTGGTAGAGTTACAGAAGGACATTACAATTCTGCCGCCTGAGAAAAAAAATAATGTTGCACTTGCCGTGGCAAGACAGGCCGGAGTCTCTCTAATTTAGATATGGATTATGACAAAATTTGCCCGGCAGTCCAATTTGCAGAGACATTTTCATGTTTGCAACTCTCATACCGGTACTCGTTCCCTCTTATGGTATTTTTGGCTGTTCTTGCTGCTGGATTTGTTGCTGCTGGTAAAGCACCATATATTCTTTCTCCAAATCGGCAAATTTCAATTGCAGCTGTTTCATCTTGTGGTTTTTCGACTCCAGTTCCTCCTCGACAGAACGCAGTTTGGTTTTCAGTGCCTCGAGTTCGTCTGCTCCTTCTGAGCCTCGCTGTCCCTGAATATGCTCGACTACACGGCCGACGTCTGGCGCCCTGTTCTGTGTCGGTGCAAGCCTTTTACGGAAGTCCTCTTGGACTTGTTTTATCATCATGAGGTCTTTTAGCGCATCCTGATAGAGAGTCCTGAATTTCCTGCTCCTGAGCAGGAAAAATACGAGTCCGCACGCCAAAATGCTGGAGAGTTCGATCAGCAGCAAAAAAAAGAGCGGATTCACTTTTATCATCGTCTTGTCCTCATTTTTTTGATCATTATTTGCATACCAAACAGGGCGGTAGCTAGGCCGATGACTACGAGATTGATAATCCCAAACTTAAGCAGAATATGTAACCAGGAAATTTCTTCGCGCTCAGTTGTCTGTATTGAGTGAGAGGCGCTTTGTCGTATGGCCGGATTGTCGGCTGAGCCGCTGACTTTGAAGAGAACGGTCATCTGCCGCTGGAAGGTCTTTCCAGTTGCTACAATCTTCGCCGAATAATCGCCAGCGGTCAGGGCGGGAGTGGTGCCAAAAAAAACACCGTTTTCAGTTTGTGATTCTCCCGGTTTTACCGTTCTGGTAAGTGCCACTGTAGATGTATTACCATCAGGTCCGGTAATGGCAGCTGAAAAAGTTGTGTTTTCAATTACAGGCCTTTCGAGCGCGGCTCCGCCAGACTTTTCAAGCCATGCGTCGATTGTTGCAGTCTGTCCCTGGACTAGGTCGTGTCCGTCAAAGGAGCTCCTGAGGTGGAGACTTGTTAATACGTATACTCTGTTCCCTTCGTTCGTACTCAGCTTCAAATTCCAAATTCCAGCAGCAGGATCTTGAATCGTGATCATATCGAAGACCGAAGACGCGAACCAGGCAAAATGGGCCTCATGTGCTGTTGCCATATGCTTCTTGCTCAATGGATCAATGAGATAAAGCGCTGTACCCGGTTTTTTTGTAACAAGGACGGTCGCTTCCTTAATCTCGCGGTCAATGGTAAACGACTCGCCGACGAAGGGGACGGTGTCGGGTGACTTGATCTTTTCAAAGATCGATGCGAAGATGACGTGCACGTCTTTATCTTCTCCGGCAAACCGGAACTGACCTCCCGTCGCTTTCGCCATGTTTTCAAGCAGTGCACGGTCGGACTCCTGCGTGAACGCTATAGTGTAGAGGGGTATCTGCTTTCGAGCAAGCTCAGGGAGAATGCCCATCAGGATCGAGTGTGATGCTTCATCCTTTTCCCTGGACTCCAAGTCGATTCGGCCATCCGACATCATGATCATAACCCGGTTTTGTCGATGAGACATTTCCAATTCCTTAAGGCCTTGCAGGACTGCCTCGGTAATGTTGGTATACAATTCCTTTGATGTAATTTTATCGACCGCATTAAAAAGGGACTGTCGATTCTGTCCACTATTCCTTGTGAGAGGTTTTAGCAGCGTCGCCGCTTTCCCGAAACCTATGACACCGATGCGATCGTTCCTATCGAGCAGAGAAATGAATAACTTGGCTGCATTCTTGCGATAGTCTCCCGGGTCCGTGTGCTTCATGCTTCCCGAACTATCTATAAGCAGAATGATATCATACCCTGGTACTATTGTTTGGGTCTGTGCAGTTTGCAGAGCCGGCAGCGCATCGAGTTGCAACTTTGCGGACGAATTGCCTCGTATCGTATGTGAGGGTTGAGTAGTCGAAGTTATTTCAGTTATCATCGTAGATGTCGATTTCGATAACAGAGGGGGGGTACTGCCCGTTGACCGCGATATAGTCGACGTTGAATATGATGCAAGCGACACCGCGTGTCTTTTCACAAAGATACGATGCCAGCCAAATGCAATCAGCAGCCCGCCTAAGAAGCAGATCAAAAAAACTATTAAATATGATATGTATTTTTTATGCATCATTACGACTATTTTATCGGTAAATTGGCAGATATCTTTAGACCTATGTGTCAAATGTCAGGACATCGGTTACCCGATTTTAATGGTCCCAAATATCAAGAAATAGTTACCCGAAGGGGATAATGGAATCATCAGGAAGTAAGCCTTCAGGCATTTGGTACTCAAAAGCGTCGAAAAACCCAGGACACTGATGTCTTAATAGAATAAATAATGTTTTGGATTACCGATGTTTTGACACATCCGGGTAACTGATTTCCTGACATTTGTCACCTCTGAATTAACGGGAAGTGCTGAAATGACAAACTAAAGTAATAATTTCATACCAAAATAAATTGCTTAGCAATATAACTTTTGTCTTAGACAAAAAAAACTTGACACTATTGCTCGCTAGATGTTATTTTATCCAAGTATTTTCGAGGAGATGTGCTTGAAAATTGCGATTACAGGCAAGGGGGGTGTGGGAAAGACCACGCTGGCAGGTATCTTGGCGCGACTATATTCGGCTGCGGGTAAAAAAGTTCTGGCTGTCGATGCCGATCCGGATGCAAATCTTGCATCAGCACTCGGTATTGCGCCCGAAATAGCACAGCGGATATTGCCGCTTGCTGAACAATCTGACATGATCGAGGAACGGACTGGATCACGTCCCGGCGCCCCCGGCGGGATGTTCAGCATCAATCCTAAGGTGGACGACATCCCAGAGGCTTACGGAGTCCAGCACGAAGGGGTGCGGCTTCTCGTCATGGGCAAATCAAAAGAGGCTGCAGCTGGCTGTTACTGTCCAGAACACGTATTGTTGCGACGTCTTATCAGTCATTTAATTCTGCGGCGTGACGAGGTGGTCATCCTCGATATGGAAGCCGGTATCGAACACCTGACGCGTGGTACGGCGAGTGGGGTCAATGCCTTCATTGTGGTAGTAGAGCCTGGACAGCGGAGCCTTCAGACAGCGAGGCACGTGGAGAACTTGGCGAAGGGGCTGGGGATCAAGAATGTTTTCGTCGTCGGCAATAAGATTAAACGGGAATCGGACAAGGACTTCATCGCAAAACACCTCGAGGGCATGCAGGTTCTAGGTTTCATGAGCTACGCAGATGATACGGTAAAGGCGGATCTGGATGGCAAGTCTCCCTATGATGCAGCTCCTAGAGCCGTAGAAGAAGTAAAGGTCATCAAGGCATCACTTGACCGGTTGATGCAGGTAACTTCGGAAGAGTAAACCAGTCAATTATAGAGGAGTGGTTTAAAAAAAGACTAGATTATATTTTTTTAAAATGTTAATATAAAAAGGTTTATTTGCGCAGTGGAATAAAAAATATCTGCCATAACTCATACTACATTGAAAGCAAAAATAGCTCTGAGAAAACAGGTAGCCGAAGCGAGAGGCAGTTTGTCGCCAGGAGCTCGTAAAGCCAAGAGTAGTGAGATCGCAGAGAGGCTTTTTTCACTTCCTGAGTTCAAGTCAGCGTCGTCAGTAATGTTCTTTGCTTCCTTTCGAAGCGAGGTTGATACCCTGCCAATGATACGGCATTCGCTGGCGGTGGGTAAGCGGATTATCCTCCCAAAAGTCAAGGGCAAGGATTTATGGTTATTCGAGATACAGAATATTGATGAAGACATTGCTCCGGGCGCCTGGGGTATCCCAGAGCCCCGCGAAATTCTGCCCGCTACGATTCTTGATGTTGATTTTATGGTTGTGCCCGGCCTCGCGTTTGACCTGAACGGCAACCGGCTGGGGTACGGTGCCGGTTTTTACGACAGGATACTTCCTCTGTATAAAAAAGAAAACGCTGCGCTTGCATTTGAGATACAGATTGTGCCTGAGGTTCCGATCTCTGCATTCGATATCCCGATAAAGAAGATTGTAACGGAGAAGCGAACAATAGTGGTTAACAAATGCTGAGCATAAATCCTCTTTTTCTACTCCCGAATAATCCAATGAGAAAATGCACCGGGAATTTGTTCTCAAGCTTCAGGGTTTGTTAATTTATATGGATACCAAAAAAATAGAAAAGGGTGTGCGGCTGATCATAGAGGGAATCGGCGAAGACCCAGATCGGCCGGGGCTCAAGAACACGCCAAAACGCGTCGCCGAGTTGTATGGTGAGATATTCTCAGGCATTACTGCCGATACCGAACAGCTGTTTAAGCCGATGGCTGGTGAAAACCACGATGAGATGGTGATGATCCGCGACATACCGTTCTATTCTGTATGTGAACATCACCTCCTGCCTTTCTTCGGCAGGGCACATATCGCGTATATACCGGGAGCGGGCAAGATCGTAGGCATTAGTTCCTTGGCACGGGCGCTTGAGGTTCTTGCCAAACGGCCCCAGGTGCAGGAGCGGCTTACGTCACAGTTCACTGATCTTATTGTTACACGGCTCAGACCCAAAGGGGCCATGGTGGTAATCGACGCTGAACATCTCTGTATGAGCATGCGCGGTGTGAAGAAGCCGGGGACACGTGTGGTTACATCAGCAGTTCGCGGCACCTTCCGGTCCAAGGAATCAACCCGCATGGAGATGCTGGCGTTACTCAGGGAGCGGGATTAAAAGTTTAAGTCTATTCTATATAATAGGGGAGTATTTATGTCATCATCAGTTCTCAAATATGATGTCTCGGTCTCTAAGCCGCTGGTAGAAGAGGTCATGAGCCGCTCGGGCCAGAATATTCAGTCCTGCTACCAATGCCGCCGGTGCGCTGCCGGCTGCCCGGTCGGAGAAGAGACAGGTGTAACGCCGGACCGGCTGATCAGAATGATTTTAGTGGGAGATAAGGAAGCTGCCCTCAATAATCTCCTCGTATGGAAGTGCGTGGCCTGCTATACTTGTGGCACGCGCTGCCCTAATAACATCCAGACGGCGCGGATTACCGAGACCCTAAAGCATATGTCCAAGGAAGCCCATTTGAAGCCGCTTACTCCCCGCATAGCCGATTTCCACAATGCCTTCATGACGTCGACTGGCCATCTGGGCCGCGTCAACGAAATCGAACTCATGGCCATCTACGAAACCAAAACCCTGTTCAAGGAGCTCGCAAAAGGGAACCTGAAGGCCATGTTCGAGGAAATGGTGGCCCAGGGCAAACTTGGTGCGGCGATAACGAAGAAAAAACGGATGCACTTCGACCTTGACAGGGTCAAGAACCGTTCGGAAATAAAAGCCCTCTACAAAAAGTCCAAGGGCCGCTAAAGGCCGCGAGAGAGGATGAGTACCGCCCTATGGAAATAGCCTACTATCCCGGTTGTTCATTGCATGCATCGTCGGAGCTCTATGATATCCAGTGCAAACTTGTATTCAACAATTTGGGCCTCGAGCTCAAGGAGATTGAAGACTGGAACTGCTGCGGCGCCACCGGCGCGAGCAAGACCAATGAATTCCTTTCCATCGCCCTGCCCGCGCGGAACCTGGGCATCGCCGACGCCACCGGTCTTTCCGAGATCGTCATTCCCTGTTCATCCTGTTACAGCAGGACCCTCGTGTCCCAGAAGAGGCTTGCTTCAGATGCAGCGCTTAAAGACTCCATTAATGCGGAGCTCGGCCGGAAAATTCTGGGCACAATCAAAGTATCGAGCATCCTCGAAGTGTTGCGTCCCAAGGTAATTTCCGGCGAGATTGCCGGCAAAGCGGTCAAGAAGCTTATCGGACTCAAGCCGGCGTGCTACTATGGTTGTCTTATGACGCGGTTCCCTATAGACATCGAGGTGCCTGATAACGTGGAAAACCCGCAGGGAATGGAGATCGTCTGTAAGGCCCTCGGCGCTGAGCCCATCGACTGGAGCTATAAGACGGACTGCTGCGGCGCATCGGCTGCATATAACGATGCCGAGCAGGCGCAGCTTCTCATGTCCCGAATTTTCAAAGACGCCTCAGCCCGCGGAGCTAACTGCATCGTCACAACCTGTCCGCTATGCCAGATGAACGTGGATGCGTGTCAGGACGAGGTCAACGAGAAGTATGAGATCGACAAGCGGCTGCCGGTCTACTTCATCACGGAGCTTATCGGCGTCTCGATGGGGATCGACCCTGTAGCAATGCAGGTCGACCGCCATTTCGTCGACGCCATGGGGCTCTTAAAGGAGTTGAATCTGATATGAGCGCACAAACCTCTTCGAACAAGCAGGGATCAGTCCTCATCGTCGGCGGCGGTATCGGCGGCATGCAAGCGGCCCTTGATCTCGCTGAAAGCGGTTTCAAGGTGCATATGGTCCAGAGAGACACGTCCGTAGGCGGGACCATGGTCATGCTGGATAAGACCTTTCCAACGGGTGACTGCTCGATGTGCATGATCTCGCCCAAGATGGTCGAGATCGGTCGCCATCTCAATATTAATATCCATACACTGGCGGAGGTGACATCCGTCTCTGGCCAGTCCGGAAATTTTACGGTCCAGGTCAGGATGGCCCCTCGTTACGTCGACCAAAGCAAATGTACGGGTTGTGGCGACTGTGAAGCGAAATGCCCCAAGAAAGTACCGAGCGAATTCGAACAGCAGCTCGGTCAGCGTAAGGCCATATTTTCTCTCTTTCCCCAAGCCGTGCCGAATACGCGAGCTATTGATTCCAAAAACTGCCTTTGCCTTAATGACCCCCAGAAAAAGCGCTGCCGTTTATGCGAAAAGACCTGCAAGGCGGGCGCAATCAATTACGAAGACACCGGTAAAGAATTCGAACTGAATGTGGGTTCCATCATTCTGAGTCCGGGACTCCAGCGTTATGATGCACGGATTCGGCCTGAACTGGGCCTTGGCAGGTGGCAAAACGTTGTCTCATCGGTCCAGTTCGAGCGCATTCTTTCGGCGTCCGGCCCGTATAAAGGCGTGGTTCAGCGGCCTTCAGACCAAAAACATCCCGTCAAGGTCGCCTGGATTCAGTGCGTCGGTTCACGGGACAACCATAATGCCAACCCTTGGTGTTCGTCGGTCTGTTGTATGTATGCCACAAAGCAATCGATTATTGCCAAGGAACATGATAAGAATATAGAGCCCACAGTTTTCTATATGGAGATGCGAGCCTTTGGTAAGGATTTCGACAAGTACGTGGAACGGGCTAAGAATGAATATGGCGTCAAATACCAGCGTGCCATGGTTTCGGCTGTTCGGGAAGAACCTGGTACTGGAAATCTTGTGCTTCGGTATTCGGACGAGACCGGCAAGCTCGCAAACGAGACCTTTGACATGGTCGTCCTGTCCGTGGGCTTTGAACCCCACGCCGATGCCGTAGAATTTGCCAAGACGTTTGGCATTGAAATGAATGAGTATAAGTTCGCCAAGACCTCACACTTTACGCCAGTCAAAACCTCGCGTGACGGTATATTCGTTACCGGTATTTACCAGGGACCTAAGGACATACCCGAGACAGTGATGCAGGGAAGCGGTGTGGCCGGAAGCGTAATGGCCCTTCTTGCCGAAGCTCGCGGGACTCAGACCAAGAAGAAGGAATTGCCACCTGAAAAGGACGTTGCCGGAGAGGCGCCTCGCATAGGTGTTTTTGTCTGCCATTGCGGCACAAACATCTCATCAACTATAGAGATCGACCAAGTCGTCGAAGCCGTCAAGAAGGAAAAAGGCGTTGCGTACGTCACAAATACTATATATGCCTGCTCCCAGGATAACCAAGACGTAATCAAGCAGACGATTAAGGATCAGAACCTGAACCGCGTCGTAATCGCATCCTGTACTCCGAGAACCCACGAGAAGCTGTTCCAGGAAACGATCCAGGAAGCGGGCCTAAATAAGTACCTCTTTGACCTTGCTGACATCCGCGAGCAGTGCTCATGGTGTCATAAAGGTCAAAATGAGGTGGCAACGAAGAAGGCCATTAAAATTGTGAAAATGGCAGTGGCCAAGTCCCGGCTTCAGGAACCTCTTAAGAGCGAAAGTGTAGGCGTAACGCCTGCCTGTCTGATCATCGGTGGCGGTGTTGCCGGCATGACTTCCGCTCTTGCCCTTGCCGACCAGGGTTTTCCCACCCATATCGTTGAGAAGGAGCAGTCGCTTGGCGGCCTAGCGAGGAACGTTTATCGCACGCTTGATGGCTCCGATGTGCAGCAGTTCCTCGCTATGAAGATCGCCGAAGTCAAAGCCCATCCCAAGATTTCCGTGCACACGGGGATTGAAGTCAAGAAGACAGACGGCTTCGTCGGAAATTTCAATACGACCCTCACTAACGGAAGCGAGGTTTCCCACGGCGCTCTTATCCTAGCAACGGGCGGGGTTGAATATCAGCCCACGGAGTATCTGGCCGGCATGAGCTCGAATGTTATCACTCAGCGCGATCTGGAACAGAAACTGTTTAGAGAAAATCTTACGCCCACCGCGGGCGAGCGGTATGTAATGATCCAGTGCGTGGGTTCTCGCGAGGAGCCTGCCCAGTATTGTTCCCGGGTTTGCTGTCAGGACGCGATCAAGAACGCTATAGCTATCAAGGAGCGGAACTCGGCAGCCGACGTCGTGATCCTCTACCGCGATATCAGGACCTACGGTCTGCGTGAGGATTATTACAAGAAGGCCCGCGATCTGGGCGTGTTCTTTGTCCGCTACGAGGTCGACCGGAAGCCCTTGGTCGAACAGGTAGGGAACAGGGTGCAAGTCAAAGCCTGGGACTATATGCTGAACCGGGAGCTTCAATTTGATGCGAACTGGCTTGTGCTATCCGTCGGACTCCGGCCCCATCCAACGACTGACGCGGTCGGCGCCATGTACAAGGTGACGCGCAACCCCGACGGCTATTACCTTGAGGCGCACGTCAAGCTCCGCCCTGTGGATTTTCCGAGCGAGGGACTTTTCGTAGCGGGTCTGGGACATGCACCCAAGAACTTCGACGAAACTATCGCACAGGCGTTGGCGGCTGCAGGAAGGGCAGGGGTGATCCTGTCCCACGAGAAGCTCGCGGTCTCAGGCATCATCGCCAAGCACAAGCGGGAACTCTGCATGTCCTGCCTGAGCTGTTTACGCGTTTGTCCGTACGGATCGCCCTTTATCGCTGAAGACGGGAAGATCTCGCACAACGAGATCAAGTGCATGGGCTGCGGGATCTGCGCGGGCATCTGCCCGGCAAAGGCATTTCAGGTTAACAATTTCCGGGATGACCAGATCCTTGCCATGATTGACGCAGCCATGGAATCTGAAGCGGGTGTGATGGGTTCATAGCTTCCGTAGCTTGCTTAATGGAAAAACATTTTACAACGGAGACATGGAGAAGCAGAGTAGGCAGTTTTATTGTCGCGGACTTCTCTTTATGATTAATATATCCTCCTGTGCGTCTCAGCGATTTCGTGGATATTTTGTTTTATAGTGCTTTTACAATTGATTGAATCCTTTTGAAAGGAGTGCATCCATGGTTGTAGCAACAGAAACATCGGGAAAAGTCGTGGTCTCGTCCGTCGAGAAACCTCACGAAACACCGGCGGGCTGGGAACCGAACGTCATTGCCTTTGCGTGCCATTACTGCGCATTCGCAGCTGCGGATCTGGCTGGCGTTATGCGTCTGTCCTATTCACCGAGCGTTAAGATCATTCGCCTACCCTGCACTGGAAAACTAGACCATATTCACATCCTCAAGGCCTTCGAAAAGGGCGTTGATGGCATTTTTGCCGCTGGCTGACTGAAAGGCCAATGCCATTACCTGGAAGGTAATCTGTTTGCGGCACGAAGGATAGAATACGTAAAGACACTGCTGACGAAGATCGGCATCGACCCTATGCGCCTCGAGATGTACAATCTTTCAGCGGCAATGGGTCCGAGATGGGCGGAGATGTGTAACGAATTCGTTGAGAAGATACGGAATCTAGGACCTTCGCCAGTGTCACTTGCAAAATATAAGCAGTTATGCGGCAGGGAAAAGGAGTGATTGACCAATGATAGTCGGTAAACAGAAACCATTCGATGAAATCTGGGACATGGTCAAAGGTTTCAAGAAGGTCCTTGTCTTCGGATGCAATACATGCGTTGCGATCAGCCATGCCGGTGGCAGTAAGGAAGCGGAAATTTTGGCGTCCATGCTTCGGACGAAAGCGATCCAGGAGAGCCCCGGCATGCAGGTCGACCATGCTGCAATCGAGCGGCATTGCGAGCCCGAGTTTTTCGAGCCGCTCATGGAAAAGGTAAAGACCTACGATCTGGTGCTTTCTACCGCCTGTGGTGTGGGGGTGAACTTTCTTGCCGAACTCATCGGCGACAACATTCCGGTCTATCCGGGAGTAAACACTACATTCTACGGCGCTGTACCCAAGGCTGGGGTTTTCGTGGAACTCTGCGGCGGGTGCGGCAACTGCATTCTTCACCTGACCGGCGGGATTTGTCCGGTCGTGCGCTGCTCCAAGTCCCTCTTGAACGGACCCTGCGGAGGTACGAACAAGGGAAAGTGCGAGGTCAGCAACGAGGTGGACTGTGCTTGGTATTTGATCGTAGAGCGCATGAAAAAGCTTGGCACCGTAGAGCAGTTGAACACTATTCAGCCGCCGAGGAACTGGTCCTCCGGTACTCACGGCGGCCCACGCAGGATGGTGCTTGAGCATATTATGGAGCTTGAAGAAGAGAAAAAAGCCTAAGGCTGGAGGATAACCGTAATGAAAAGTGGAAGCAACCTCGAACGAGTCATCGCGAGCGGAAAACCTGCTGTAACGGCGGAGCTGGGGCCGCCCATGAGTGCCGATGCCCACGAGGTCGTGGAAAAGGCACACAAATTGAAGGGCTTTTGCGACGCCGCGAACATAACCGACTGCCAGACAGCCGTCGTGCGAATCTCGAGCATCGCAGCAGCATTCATTGCCCACCGAGAGGGCCTCGAACCAGTCATGCAAATGACCTGCCGCGACCGCAATAGAATCGCCATGCAGGCGGACCTCTTGGGTGCCGCCGCCCTTGGCCTCAAGAATTGTCTCTGCATCGCCGGTGACCATCAGAAATTCAGCGCAGCGGGCAAGCTTAAAGGCCACCCGGGCGCGAAAAATGTTTACGATGTGGATACCTGTCAGCTTGTTGGGATTATGAAAAAGATGCGAGACGAGAGTTTGCAGGAGGGCGGAGACAAGATCGAAGTCGCACCTAAGTTTTTTATAGGTGCTTCATGGACACCCATGGGAGACCCAATCGACTTCAGGCCTTATAACCTTAAGAAAAAAGTGGATGCCGGCGCTGACTTTATTCAAACTCAGGGAATCTACGACGTGGAAATATTCAAGTCACAGATGGAAAAAGCGCGGAACCTGGGGCTCACGGAAAGGACCGCTATCCTCGGCGGCATCATCGTACCTCGGAGCGCTATGATGCTCAAGTACATGGACTCCTCCGTTGCCGGCGTAACAGTGCCGAAGCCGCTCATCGACCGAATGAACAAGGCAAAGGAAACAGCGGGCGACGACAAAAAAAAGGCCCGCGAACTGCAAGAAGCCGAAGGCCTCAAGATCACCGTAGAGCTTATCCACCAAATCCTCGACATCCCCGGTGTTAAGGGCGTCCACATTCAGGCCATCGAATGGGAGAGCGCCATAGAGGGAATCGTCAAAGCTGCTGGATTATATCCTCGACCATAGTAAGTGCATATTGTATAGTATGGACTTCGAAATTGTCCTTTCACCGCCCTGATTTCCCAGGAGGGAGAGGGGAAATGCAAGTCCTCTCTGCACCAACAGGGGAGGATAGAGGTAAGAGTCAAACAATCATGCCAAAGATTACCATCATGGATTTGTATAAGAAGAAGACCGAGCACAAGAAGATCACCGTGCTCACGGCCTATGATTTTCCCACGGCGCAGATCGTGGATCAGGCAGGCATCGATGTTATTCTCGTCGGCGACTCGCTCGGCATGGTAGTGCAGGGGCAGCCCAGCACGCTGCCGGTGACCATGGCTGAGATGCTCTATCACACATCAATGGTTTCGCGGGCCGCATCATCATCCTTAGTGGTCGGTGATATGCCGTTTTTGTCTTATCAAGCAGACAAGGCCGAGGCGGTAATCAATGCGGGCCGATTTCTGAAAGAAGCTGGCGCAGAGGCCGTTAAGCTTGAGGGTGGAACGCAGATGGCTGATGCGATAAGAGTAATCGTGAACGCCGGCATACCGGTCATGGCGCATATTGGCTTGACACCGCAGTCCATTCATGCCCTCGGTGGCTTCAAGGTCCAGGGCAGGGATGAGGCAGCGCGTGAGAAGATCCTAGCAGATGCGAGAGCAGTGCAGGATGCAGGGGCATTTTCTGTGGTGCTTGAAGCTGTGCCGGCTTCGCTCGCCAAAGAAATACATGAGATACTTTATATTCCCACCATCGGTATCGGAGCCGGTCCGGATTGTGATGGACAGGTGCTCGTCCTTCATGATCTCCTGGGGCTTTATGACAGGTTCACACCAAAGTTCGTTAAAAAATATGCCCATCTCAAGGATCAGGCAATAAAGGCGGTAAAAGAGTATAAGCAGGAAGTTGAATCAGGAGCCTTCCCGCAAGAGGAGCACAGCTTCAAATAATTAAAAAACCAATGTATACATTCGTAACAATATGTCAGATACTTTTCGTAGCGCGGTCTTTTTTATAAATGATATTAATGACTTAATTAAAATAGTCACTTTTAAATTCTATCACTTTTCTTGAATTTTTCTTGACTCACTCGATGTGCGATGGCTATAATACCCCGCTTTTATAATTTTGCTGTGCGCCCTCTTCCCGCTGAGTGGAGGGGACAGTATGCCTGAATCAACACTAAATGTAGTTCTCCTTCAGTATACGCCGGAACCTGAAGTAGTCGTGGCCATGGCCGCGAAACTGTGCTACAGCCATTCGGGTGTACGAGAGCTCAGAGAGAAAATCGGAACAAAGGACCAGGCCGCGTTCGTAGAGCAGCTGGCGGCCATTGGTCATCTATCTCCTATTGAGCATGTCTCGTTCACTTTCGGCATCGAAGGCATCTCACGGGCATGTTCGCACCAGTTGGTTCGCCATCGCGTTGCGTCCTACTCGCAACAGAGCCAGAGATATGTAAAAGCAGACCAGTTTGATTACGTAATTCCTCCAAGCATCAAGCAGGATTCCGTACTCGTGCGTGAGTTTGAGAAGTTCATGGCCGAGGCGCAGAAGAACTATACAGAAGTTCTCAATCGGCTTGAGGAGCTTGGGTATGAGGGTGAAACAGGACGGCAAGATGCACGATATCTGCTGCCAAATGCGGCAGAAACGAAAATAGTAGTCACGATGAACGGGCGGGAACTCCTACACTTTTTCCGCGTACGGTGCTGTAATCGGGCGCAGTGGGAGATTCGGGATATGGCCGAGCGCATGCTCCATTTGGTAAAGCATGCGGCGCCGACGATCTTCGCTAATTCTGGTCCTGGTTGTCTCCATGCTCCCTGCCCCGAGGGCAAGATGACCTGTGGAAAGATCGAAGAAGTCAGAAAGAAGTACGGAACGAAGAAAGCATAGAGTCCAGCGCCCAGGTCAGATGGTTTAGGAAAAAATTCCGAACCTTGGACCAAGGTCTTTGGCCCCTGAAATCGAGGTACGATGGGTTTTGCGATAGCAGTAGCAGGTAAGGGCGGTACAGGCAAGACCAGCCTATGCGGCCTTACGGTTAGATATTTAACCGAAAAGAAGCACGGGGCCGTTTTGGCTGTTGACGCAGACGCCAATGCGAACTTACATGATGTGCTCGGTGTAAAAGTGCATGCCACGGTAGGTCGGCTGCGGGAGACCTCTCTTGAAGCGATTAAGTCTACGGCGCCTCGACTAGGCGGCATGAGTATGGAGCAGCTTTTTGATTACCAAATACAGCAGGCGATTATCGAAGCTAAAGGCTTCGACCTGCTCGTTATGGGCAGACCAGAGGGTGCTGGCTGTTACTGCGCGGCGAACAATATCATCCGCAAGTACATGGATAAGCTAGCCGACACTTATCCTTACACGGTCATGGACAACGAAGCCGGCCTAGAACATCTCTCCCGGCGCACTACCCAGGACACGGACCTGCTACTGATTATCAGCGACTCTTCAGTTCGCGGGGTGATGACTGCCGGACGTATTGGTGAGCTGGTGAAAGAGCTGAACCTGAACGTCAAACGCACCGTGCTAATCGTAAACCGCTTGCAGGATGGAACGAGTGAGGACAAATCTCTCCAGCATGCAATCGCCAAGCAGGACGTCGAGTTCGTGGGTTTCGTTCCTGCTGATGAACTGATCTTTGATTATGACTTAAACGGTAAGCCGCTTATTCAGCTTCCAGCCGATTCGAAGGCACTTACCAGTTATTACGGCGTGCTGGATAAGTTGATCCCGTAGATTATGGCCACAAAAACCGTCGCCATCATCGGCGCAGGTCGTGTCGGCAGTTCAGTAGGGTTCCTGCTCATGCAGGCAGGGTATACCATTACTGCAGTTGCTGCGCGCACTGAGGAGTCGGCAGAGATAGCACGGGCATTCATCGGCTCCGGTAAAACACTGACCGATGTGGTAAAGGCGGCCGCAACGGCTGACGTTGTCTTTATTACGACACCGGATAAGTCAATCAAAACTGTATGTGATATGATTGCAACGGGTGGCGGGTTTAGACCAGGCATGCTCGTTGTACACACCTCTGGCGCGCACACCCTAGATTTGCTGGCTTCCGCACGACAGTCAGGTTCATACCGTGCGGTTATTCATCCTCTGCAATCAATTCCGAGCAGGGACCTCGGAATAAAAAATGTTCCCGGCTCCTATTTTCGAATAGAGGCTGATACGGCAGCATTGGCACTCGCCAGGGCGTTGGTAAAGGCTTTGGGAGGCATTGAACTGGATATGCCGGGATGGCTCCCGGATAAAAGCTCGCCGGCTCTCTACCATGCCGGCGCCGTAGCGGTATCGAATTTTTTCGTTGCGCTTGTGGATTTCGGACTTTGTTTTTACCAGGTGCTGGGTGCGGATAAGAAGGAAGCACTTAAGGCCGTGCTCCCGCTTATCAGGGGAACTTTGGCGAATATTGAATCCGCCGGCATACCCGATGCCTTGACCGGTCCCATCATCCGGGGCGATGTAGAGACAGTCAGGGATCATATGAGTGCTATGAGAAAAAGAGCACCGGAGCTCCTTGGTCTTTACCGAGAGCTTGCGAATCATACCATTATCATCGCAAAAGAGAGACGGGTCCTGTCTCTGGAAGTGCTTCAAGAATTATCAGACGTAATTAAATATGAAAATTAGCTGGAAGTGTTCTGAACAAAACAGATATTGAGAGAATTTTTCCATAGGTAAACAAGGAATACGATGAAAGAGGAGGTTTTTTGAAATGATCGTTATCGGAGAAAAAATCAGTGTTATGGCAAAAAAAGTGCGTGAGGCTCTCACGAATCGCGATGCGAAGCCACTTCAGGAACTTGCCGTTGCCCAGGCAAAAGCAGGTGCGAATTTTATCGATGTGTCCATCGGCCCTGCCGAGGAAAATGGTCCTCAACTTATGGATTGGGCTGTGAAAGTTGTGCAGGAAGTAGTTGAGAAACCGCTTTGTCTGGATACAACAAACGTGAAGGCTATGGAGGCGGGGCTCAAGGCGCACAACAACCAGTGGGGAACTCCCCTCATCAACTCCACGTCCAACGAACCGGAGCGGTTCCCCATGATGGAGTTGGCCGGGAAGTATAATTCGAAAGTTATCGCACTTACACTTGGGAAGGGCGGGCTTCCGGCCGATGCAGAGGATCGCTGTGTTATCGCTGCAGAAATTATGGGGCGTGGCATGGAATATGGCGTGCCCATGGAGAATATCTTTCTTGACCCGCTCATTCTCCAGGTTTGCACGATGCAGGACCAAGGAAGGCAGGCAATCCGTGCAGTCAGGATGTTCAAAGACCTGAATGATCCTCCCATGCAGAGCGTAGTAGGTCTTTCGAACATCTCGAACGGCGCTCCAAAAGTATTGCGGCCCATCATTAACCGTAACTTCTTGGCGCTATTGATGTATGAAGGACTCACATCAGCCATTATCGATCCGCTGGACAAGGACATGATGGATACGGTCAAGACAGTTGAGATGATCATGGGTCAGACTATGTATGCCCATTCGTATTTAGATATGTAGGTTTGGCTTGGTTTATAAGAAACCGAGAAATGCTCAAACCAAATTTAACATATGACACTAAACCTTGTAAAAAATGGAGTTTGCATATCTTTTCTATTGCTCAATGAACACTAATTTGTTACTATAGGTAACAATTTGAGGAGGATTTCATGGCACTAACAATTCCGAAAGAGCCCTACAGCGGTAAAATCTTCAATGTGCAGATTGGATCCGGCGCAAAAGCTGTTACCATCGGCGGAGCAAGCGCACTTCCGTTTCTGTCCTTCGAAGGCACTTTCCCGAACAAACCTGCAGTAGCGTTTGAGATCATGGACATCGCACCGAACGACTGGCCTGATACCCTGCAGAAAGCCGTCAGCGGTGTATCAGCCAACCCCGTGCAGTGGGCAAAGTTCTGCCAGCAGAACGGCGCCGATATAGTTGCGCTCAGACTAATGGGCACTCACCCTGACCAGAAAAACAAAAGTGTCGAAGAAGCTGCCAAGACGGCTGCTGAGGTCGCGGCTGCTATCGATATCCCTCTCCTCATTCTCGGCAGTGGTCACGTGGAAAAAGACAGCAAGGTTCTTCAGGCAGCAGCAGCAGCGACGCGCGGAAAGAACTGCGCAATCGGCAAAGCCGTAGAAGAAAATTATAAAACTATTGCAGCAGCAGCCATGGCCAATGATCACAAGTTGATCGCTATGAGCCAACTGGACGTGAACCTTGCGAAGCAGCTAAACATCCTGCTTACCCAGATGGGCTTTGACAAGGAACGGATCATCATGGATCCTATGTCTTCCGCGCTGGGATACGGCCTCGAATATACTTATAGCGTTATGGAACGTATCCGTCTGGCAGCACTCTTACAAAACGATGCCATGATGCAGACGCCCGTCGTCTGCGATATCGGTGCAAATGTTTGGAAAGTGAAGGAAACGATAGCTCCCGACGCCGAAGTCCCAGAATGGGGCGGCCTTGCAGATCGGGCTCTGGCATGGGAGTCCATAACTGCCTCGGCGATGATTACTGCAGGCGCAGATATGCTGATCATGCGTCATCCTGGCGCGGGAGTAAAGGCCAAAGAGATGATCGCAGAGCTGATGGGGTAATTGCCAGTGCAAAACGCTCAAAGGAAAAAATAAAGATTGGAATTATCAAATAGTAAATACTCAATCCGCGTTACAAAATAATACGGTTCATTCCGAAAGGAGCATATAATGGCATTCTCTGGTGTTGAAATATTTAAACATTTGCCGAAGACTAACTGCAAGAAATGCGGGCATCCTACTTGCCTCGCATTCGCTATGAAGCTTGCCGCCAAGCAAGCAAGCCTCGATGCCTGCCCTGATGCATCCGAGGATGCAAAGAAGATATTGGGCGAATCAGCTGCACCGCCGATTCGCGGCATTACCCTCGGTACGGGAACTAAGGCCGTCAAGGTTGGCGAAGAGATCTGCATGTTTCGCCACGAGAAAAAGTTTTTTAACCCAAACGTGTTTGCTGTTGCGATCAAAGCCTCCGAAGCTGGTGATGCCGCTGCCAAAAAGATCGCTGCGGTTAACACCTCCGAGATCGACCGCGTGGGACAGAAGCTCCGGGTAGACGCCATTGCCGTTACTGACGAAGGCGGCGACTCAGCGAAATTCGCTTCCGTAGTGAAACAGGTGGTGGATAGTGCGCCAGGTGTGCCCATCATTCTCGTAAGTAAAAATCCCGCGACAATTGAGGTCGGAATCGCGCACTGTGTCGATAAAAGGCCGCTCATCTATGCCGCGACAGCCGAGAATGCAGAAGCTATGGCGAAAATCGCAAAGGAAAAGAAGGCCTCCCTTGCCGTTGCCGCAGACGGTCTTGACGCGCTGACGGCGCTCTCTGAAAAAGTAAAAGGTATGGGCGTGGACGATCTCGTACTCGATTCCGGCGCACGCAAGGCTAAGGATATGATCGAGCACTTTACTATTATCCGCCGCGTAGCCATCAAAAAGAACTTCAAACCCTTGGGATATCCCATTATCACGTTTGCAACCCGCGACAATCCGGTGTCGGAGTCCATGGTCGCGGCCATCGGCACAATGAAATATGCCTCCATCATCATTCTGAATAGTGTCGAGAAATGGAAGATGCTTGCGCTCTTATCGCTGCGCCAGAACATCTATACTGATCCGCAGGTGCCCATGCAGGTGGCGCAGAACGTCTACAAGGTCGGCGACGCCAAGGACAACTCGCCGCTCATGATCACCACCAATTTCTCGCTATCCTACTTTATAGTGCGGGGCGAGGTCGAAAACAGCAAGGTGCCGTCGTGGCTAGCCGTAATGGATAACGAAGGATTGTCAGTGCTTACGGCTTGGGCCGCTGGAAAATTTACTGCAAGCAAGATCGCGCAGTTTATCACCGATAGCGGCGTAGAAAAAAATATCAATCATAAGGAGCTCATCATTCCCGGGTATGTTGCCGTTCTCTCGGGAGCGCTTGAGGAAAAGCTTCCCGGGTGGAAGATCACCGTCGGACCGCGTGAAGCGAACCAGCTCCCGACGTTTTTGAAAGCTAGAGCGTAGAAACAGTAACCGCAGAGGAAGCCGGGAGCGCAGAGAAAAAATCTGGGCGACTCGTGACATCCTCGGCGAACTCCGCGAATTCGCGGTAAAAAAAGCGATAAAAAGGAGCGACTTATGTCAAAAATTATTGCCACTGGAGCCATACTAGGCTCGCACTATTATGTCAAGCAGGCAGAAGCCCTCGTTGAGAAGGCCATCAGCGAAAAAGGCGCGGATTTCAAATTCGAGTTTCCGGACACGGCCTATTTCCTCCCGCAGATGTTCACTATGACCGGGTTTGAGGTGAGAACTGTCGGGGACATGAAGACTGCCCTCGAGAAGCATGTGAAGCCGCTCCTTACGAACGCACCTGAGGACAAACTGTACAAACCGTTTCTTGGAGAAGCTTTGGATGCCGGTATGGCAACCCTCTTTGCTCAGGAGATGATCATGGCCATCCGTTACATTTATGGCCAAGAGCCGGTGAAAGACGATTCCATCGGCCTCACCTACAATGGGTTCATTTCCGACACAATCCTCAGGAATCTCGGTGTACAACTCGTGGACGGATCCATGCCTGGTTACGTCTGTATCATCGGTGCAGCGGACAGCGATGAACAGGCCCTCGAGATGGCTCGAGATCTCCAGCAGAAGAATATCCTTACTCTCATGTGCGGTAACGTAAACGGCAATAGTTTTACCAAGCAGCTCCTCCGCAAAGGTGTACAACTCGGATGGGACACACGACTTGTACCTTTAGGTCCGGAAGTGGAGCATGCCATATACGCTCTGCACTGGGCAGCCCGCGCCGGAATCACCTTTGGCGGTATGAAAGGTGGAGATTATAAGAAGATCCTCAAGTACTCCAAGGATAAAGTATTTGCCTTCGCACTGGTCTTGGGGCCGCTCAATGACCGGATTTGGACAACGGGAGCGGGCGCGATCAACATGGGCTTCCCGGCTATCGCGAATACCGACATCCCGGTGGTGCATCCGACCGGCGTTACGATCTATGAGGAGGTCGAAAAAGAGCTTGACCCTAAGAAACTTGTGCAGAGGTGCTTTGAAGTACGCGGTCTCAAGATCACAGTCTCAAAGCCGCCAATCCCGGTTGCTTTCGGCCCTGCATTCGAGGGCGAACGCATCCGCAAGGAAGACATGCACATCGAATTCGGCGGCCAGCGCACGCCTGCCTTCGAGTGGCTCCGTACCTTAGGCCTCGATAAGGTCGAAGACGGCAAGGTGATCATCGTCGGTAAGGACGCCGAGGCCAGATATCAAAAAGGTGGCCAGATGCCATTGGGAATGCTCATTGAGGTAGCAGGCCGTAAGATGCAGAAGGACTTCGAGCCGGTGCTCGAACGCAAGATCCACCATTTCGTTAACGAAGCGCAGGGTATCTGGCACATGGGCCAGCGCGACCAGAACTGGCTTCGGGTCAGTACTAACGCCCTCAAGGAAGGCTTCGTGCTTAAACATTTCGGCGACATCCTATCGACCCAGCTCAAACATAAGTTCAACAATATCGTCGACAAGGTCCAGGTGACTCTCTACGTGGATGATGCCGATGTCAAAAAACTGCAGGCCGATGCTCAGAAAGCATACCTCGAGCGCGATGTACGCCTCGCCTCCATGACGGATGAGTCAGTGGACACCTTTTACTCTTGCATCCTGTGCCAGAGCTTTGCACCGAACCACGTCTGCGTCGTATCGCCGGAACGGCTCGGCCTCTGCGGTGCTTACAACTGGCTTGATGCCAAAGCAGCTTTCGAAATCGACCCGAACGGCGCGAATCAGCCTGTTATGAAGGGGGAGACAAAGGACGCGGTGAAGGGGCGCTGGACCGGCGTAGACGACTACGTATACAAGAATTCCCACCAGGCGCTCGAATACTTCAATGCCTACAGCATCATGGATGCGCCGATGACCTCATGCGGATGCTTCGAATGCATCGTGGCTATCGTGCCAGAGGCCAACGGAGTGATGGTGGTGAACCGGGGCTACACTGGCATGACTCCTATTGGCATGAAGTTCTCGACCCTTGCAGGCACTGTTGGTGGCGGAGCGCAGAGCCCGGGCTTTATGGGTATCGGACGATACTTCCTTACGAGCAAGAAGTTTCTTTCTGCCGAAGGCGGATTCAAGCGCATTGTCTGGATGACCAAGAATCTCAAAGAGTCCTTTGCGGATCAGTTTAAGAAGCGCAGTGAGGAAGAAGGCGTACCCGATCTCCTCGACAAGATTGCTGACGAGACGGTTGCTGAGGATTCGGAAAAGCTGGTTGCATACCTAACAGAAAAAAGCCATCCTGCACTCACGATGGAATCAATGTTCTAATTCCAAAACAGGTAGCAATATCAGGCGCCCCTTTGGGCGCCTGATTTTTCGAAGGCCGGGTGTGTACTATATCGCACACCACGAATCACACCACGACCACCATATGGCAAAGCATGACGCGGCTGCCGGATTCATATTGATGGCGGCCTTTGTTGTCTTAAGAGGATGGACGATGGAAGAACACTGGAACGAATACTCGGGGGATTCGGGGAAAACGAGGGAAATTTCATCTCGACCCAGCAAGATATCGAGAACGAATTTAGCTTTCTCCTTGAGGATGCGATTTACCAGTTTTTAGAGAGGCTTGATGTGCCGTTGAAAAAATTTTCTGGAATCGCCACCTTTTCTGCCCAGTATCTTCTAAATCCAAGGGTAAGAACGAAATCACTGCGTGTTGCGGCACAGCATGCCACGTCAAAGGTTCTGAGCGGCTGATCAACAGCCTGCTTAAAGAACTGGCCATTCCTGCTGATAAGGATATGTCTGAAGATCTCAAATTTACTGTGGAGAAAGTTAATTGTGCAGGTGCGTACGGCATTACACCGGTCGAAGTCGCATGGAGCCGACGCGATGGCAATCGAGTCGACGGATGTTTATCTCTTTACGACTGATAAGTTCAAGGTTCTAAATAAGAGCGACCCGGCAACGATGTATAAAATTATGCAAACAATTGCACGACATGCCAGCAAAAATGTGCACTCCATGGATGACAAACCAGTGAACCTCCTGATCCGTTCTTGATGAAGTGAAAGACACTAATCACAACGGCGGGGGCAACGTTCATGGTGTAATATCCGATGTGCTCATTTTTCCGCTATGAAATGTGAACTGGGCAACTTTCAGTATTGTTGCGGATGCATTAACATAATTTTATAGAAAGAATAGGAGGCACAGAATGGTACTGGATCCAACAAAGCATGTGGACTGGGAAATTGCGGAAGATTCAGAAAAGAGGATGAAGCCGATTGCGGAGATTGCGGAGAAGATGGGGCTCACCAAGGATGAGTTATTGCCCTACGGCCACTTCATCGCAAAGGTGGACTTCAAGAAGGTCCTGAAGCGGTTTGATGGTAAACCGGACGGCAAGTATATCGATGTGACGGCCATCACACCTACACCCTTGGGCGAGGGCAAATCGACTTCGACAATCGGACTAACCCAGGGACTTGGAAAACGCGGTAAGAATGTGATCTGCGCAATTCGCCAGCCATCAGGCGGCCCGACTATGAACATCAAAGGTTCAGCAGCGGGAGGCGGCCTATCGCAAGTCATCCCACTGACGCCGTTCTCGCTCGGTCTTACAGGAGACATCAACGCCATTATGAATGCTCATAACTTGGCGATGGTTGCGCTCACTTCGCGCATGCAGCACGAATTCAATTATAGCGACGAGCAGCTTGCCAAGCGAAAACTGAAGAGGCTCAACATCGATCCTCACAATGTGGAGATGAAGTGGATCATCGACTTCTGCGCCCAGACACTCCGTGAAATTATCATCGGCATGGGTGGCAAATCGAATGGTTTCATGATGAAGTCTGGCTTCGCGATTGCTGTATCTTCGGAAGTAATGGCGATCCTGGCCGTTTCCAGGGACTTGAAGGACATGCGCGAACGCATGGGACGGATCGTCGTTGCCTACAGCAAGGATGGCACGCCGATCACGACCACCGATCTCAACGTGGCCGGCGCCATGACAGCCTGGATGGTCGAGGCCCTGAACCCTAATCTGCTTCAGACCATCGAAGGCCAGCCGTGTTTTGTGCATGCCGGACCATTCGCAAATATTGCCATCGGCCAGTCCTCGATTATTGCAGATCGTGTCGCACTCAAGCTGGGTGACTACATAGTCACCGAATCCGGTTTTGCTGCTGACATAGGCTTCGAAAAATTCTGGAACCTCAAGTGCCGCATATCGGGTCTTAAGCCCCATGCGGCCGTCATCGTTGCCACGATTCGGGCGCTCAAGTGCCACGGCGGCGCGCCCATTCCGGTGCCGGGAAAGCCCTTGCCCGCGGAGTACAAGGGTGAGAACGTGGCATGGGTCGAGAAGGGCTGCGACAACTTGATCCATCATATCAAAACCGTAAAGAAAGCGGGCATCAACCCCGTGGTCTGCATCAATGCCTTCTACACCGACACGGACCACGAAATTAAGACTGTGCGTCGTCTCGCCGAAGCTGCAGGCGCCCGCGTTGCACTGTCGAAGCATTGGGAAAAGGGAGGTGATGGAGCGCTGGAGTTCGCTGATGCCGTCATCGACGCTTGCAATGAAAAGAATGACTTCAAGCTTCTCTATGATCTTAGTACTCCACTCCGTAAACGCATCGAGCTAATCGCAACGGAAGTATACGGAGCAGACGGAGTAGATTATACACCAGAAGCAGAGGCAAAGGCCAAAAAGATGGAGGCTGATCCAGAGATTGCCAAGCTCGGTACGTGCATGGTGAAGACCCACCTCTCACTTACGGACAACCCGAACGTGAAAGGTGTTCCCAAGGGTTGGAAACTTCGCATCCGCGATATCCTGATCTATAAGGGCGCAGGCTTTGTGGTCCCTGTAGCCGGTACCATCACGCTCATGCCTGGAACCTCATCCGACCCGGCTTACCGCCGCGTGGATGTGGACGTCGAGACCGGCAAGGTGCAGGGCGTATTCTAAGAAAGATGCAATCTTTAATTTTTCAGAGGCCCCTGTTGGATTTTTCCAGCAGGGGTTTTTTTGTGATTTCCACCCCCAAGTGCTACTTTTTGCATTATTTTATGTTATTAGCTGTCCCGATTTAGATATTAATAGAATCTATCAATTTTATGTGATTTTGTGAAATGAATACTTTAAAAATACTTATAAAAATACTTGACATTTAATGTTGGTTTGTAGTATTTTTTATGGGTAAGATGCGGTATTAACTAAAACACAGGATCTTGTATTCCCAATGATCACTTTACGCTCATGAAGGGAAAGAAGCAGGATGGCTCTCGTCCAGGGATTTTGCATGCCGGTCGTTATGGAAAAGAAGACTATATTGCTTATACAATCTTCTGAGACGCAGGGAAATGGAACTAAGCGTTATCTGGAGGAGAGGGGCCACGAGGTCATTTTGGCTGGGTCGGGGCTGACTGCGCTCGTGATGGCAGCAAAGGAGACCGTTGATCTGATCGTACTCGACGTATCGCTACTGGACATTGAAGGCCTCGATCTGTGCCGCCAATTCCGGCAGCGGAAGGATACGCATTCTACTCCGATAATCTTGCTCACTGCCAATGGGGACCTACCTGAGCGCGACTATAGCAGGACGTACTGGGGGCCGGATGCCTATCTCGCGAAGCCTTACCGAGAGAGTGAACTTGACGTTCAAATTACTACGGTCCTAGAAAATAGAGCTCAGATAGAGAGGTTTGAGGAACCTTTTTCCTCACTAACACAAAAGCCTGAGCGAGTGCCACAGCTAGTCATAGTCGAACAGCTGGCAATGAAACCTGATTTGAAACTTGTATCGAAAGCGGGGGAAAAGAATCTCCGACAGGCCGATCTGTTGTCAACAGGAAATCCGGCTACTTTTCCGGAAAAGGACAGGGAACGAAGACCAGTGCTCAAGAATGTCTCCACGCCGCGGTCAGCGCTGCGGTCGATTTCGGAATTGCATCCAGGATCGACCAAACAATCGAAAATGACAGCGATTTCGGCGCAACAAAACGGGGAGAGCAAAGTGCGAGGACCGGATCTAAATACAGGCCTGGAATTAAATTTGGCAAACGCAACTGCTGAATCATCTCCCATACTTGCCTTTAGGGTAACGGGCGATGCCGTAATTGATCCTGCCACAGGGCTCTTTGGGCGTCCCCAATTCGAGGTCATGTTTTCAAAGGAGTTCAAGCGTGCGGTCCGCTTTAAGCAGCAGATGAGCTGCATGCTGATTAACTTGGATGGCCATAAGCTTGGACGCAAGGCTGATGAGGCCCTCGTCAAGGCAATCATCAATCTTGTCCAAAAAACCATTCGTGAGGTGGATACAGCTGCTTGGTGGTCAGGCGAATCATTCATCGTACTGCTCCCGAACACGATACGTAATGACGCCATGCAGGCGGCGGCGCGGACGCTTGAAGCTGTGGCGACACACCCCTTCACCTGGCCCGATGCAACTCAGGTTACTATGAGCATCGGTGTCGCAGGCCTCCCTGATAATAACATTGATAGTGAACAAAGGCTGATTGAAGTAGCGGTTATGGCCTGCAAGCGGGCTCAGGAATTTGCCGTGCCTCCGCCCATCGACCTCCATTCTTTGAGACGTTGAATACCACCCATTTGTGTCGTATCCCAAATTGCAGATAATGGACAGGCATAGAATCTGTTCTGAGCAAATATATTTTTTAGGCTCGGAGCCTCGCAAAGCGCAGTCTGTCAGTGCACTGGTTTTTTCTAAGAAGGGCCTTTTTAAATCTGCCGAGACTTTTTCGATGATTTGTTATTGATACAACAAAAAACTCGGAACCTCGGAACATGGATATGAGATGAAAATTGATTGAATATTGAGTAAAAAAATAGGACGCCGCGTTGTCTGGCGTCCTTTGTTAAAATACTGCATTTCACGAAACAGGCTTGCTAGTGTGCCATCTCGACTTTATCTCTTTCTTGAATGTAGGCCTGTTTTCCCGCATCGATGGCGCTGTTTACAGCCGTAATTGTTTCAGTATAGAATTCTCGACTTTTGCCAACAGCAGAAGCGAACTTCTCTTTGCCATCAACCGCGAGATCTTTAATTTGTTTTCTTACTTCCCTCCCCGCTCTTGGCGCAAACAAAAGCCCGAGAGCCGCTCCCACAATACCGCCGACTAAAAAAGGAACAACGATAGAACGCTCTTTTGTGATCGTTTCTTCTTTCATGATAATCCCTCCTTCTTGTCTTTCAAGTTACTCAACAAGGTTACAACCCCTGTTTTGATACCGGCCTTCAGCCCGGATACATTTGCACGCACTGATTTATCTAAATTTTCTTCATAAGACTGGTAAATATCCTTTATCGAATTCTGTGCTGCTGTCAATGCCTCAACAGCTTCACGCAGACTCTTCGAGAGAGCTACAGCATTATTGGTTATTGTCTTGATATCTTCGAATACATATCTCATCGCTGCAAGCGCAGGGTGGAGGTTTCCTTCTGCTCTTTCAATGAGATGCCGCATGGCCCAACTCGTCCTTCTCATTTCAATAATATAAAAAATATTGAAGAATGCAAAAAGAATAAAGGACACAACACCTATTGCCAAAAGTAGTTCGACCAATGACATAATATTAACCTCTCTTGTTTCCAGTATATCATATTCCCACGTTTCTTCATTTCAAAAATAAAAACGGAGAAAATCAGATTCCCATATTTTTGAAGCCTTCGACGACTTCACTAAAGAAAAAGAATACTAAACACAAAATCGACTCATATCCATCTTGCTGCTCAAATATAAATCATATAAACCAGTAAAATACGCAAAATGTAGCATATTAAAACTGTGAAAATAATGGTGAAGGATAATGACCGGAAAGGCAAAGTAAAAGTATCATCCTATAGTATTAAAAGTTGATCAGACTGGCAAGAAAATATACGATATTAGAAGTGTGCGGAGTAGCCCGTATAGTTAGGAAAACAGGGTGAAAATTCGATATAATGCTTCGACTTTTGTCTAATGATCTCGCCTCGTCTTTCCCCTTTTGATTGAAAAACCAAAATTTTGGACTTGTGGCGGTAAAGCATTCTTTAAAAGGTACTTAGCTTGTTCGAGCAATGGCAACGCCTCTTTAAGCGATATTTTCCTATTTTTTAATGAAGCGCCATTGAAGCAATTTATTGCACGGAAAGCATCTACGTCGAGCGACATTTCTACATAGCCAGAACCCTTTGGACGTCTGGACAACAGATCTGTATTAATCTTAACCGATTCGACAGCACCTATCTGGCCAAAAATATTTTTCAAACCTTCTTCAGTTATATCGGGCGCCAAATTTCCTATAATAATTTTCATGGCCATTTTTTGTGTCCCTCCTTCTCTCTATTGAATGAATGTGAAATATAAATATCAGAAAAGCAAAAGGAATAAAGATTACTAATTATATCAGAAATAATGTCCAATTTGCATCAAAAAAAATCGAAAGTGTACCAGCGTCGCGTTGAGAATATTATTTAACAGTCGGGGAAAAAAGAACATTTCTTCCTAAATGCAACTTTTCGATTTGAAATTTATTCTGCTGACAGGCTATACTTTCGCATACCAGCGGAAGGAGTCGTTTGTCATGAATACCGGCAGAACCGTCTTTGCTCAACTTATGGACTTTGTCCCGTCGTATAATTTTCACAAATGTGTCGATTGTTGCAAAGGCACCTACAAAGTGAAATCACTCTTATGCC
Organism: Nitrospirota bacterium; assembly: GCA_963845065.1. Classification (GTDB taxonomy): domain Bacteria; phylum Nitrospirota; class UBA9217; order UBA9217; family UBA9217; genus JAJYKN01. The sequence goes on along the minus strand of CAWJQQ010000006.1, from coordinate 309,692 downwards.
TCGACCAGTTTCTCTGTATGGCCATCGCCCGCCTCTAGTATTGGGAAAATCCTCGGGATATCTAAGTTTGCTTGCGTCGCGTAAAAACAAAACTTTCCTACGTGGGGGGATGGGGCAGGTTAGTACGAAAAGAAGGTGGGCAAGTTCGAGAGGAGGACAATAAAAAAGCTGCATTTTCGATGTCCTGAGAACTTGCCAGCTTATCCCTTATTTTTGCTTGTCATAGTGCCTCTAATACGATACTATGCTTCTCGTGATGATATGCTTTGCCTGCAAAAAAGAGTTGTCCATCGACAGACACGTGGGCAGAAAGGATACCTGTCCCTCCTGCGACGCTGACCTTCATTGCTGCCTCAACTGCTCTTATTTTGATTCTCATATCTCGAAGCAATGCCGCGAACCTGTTGCAGAACTGGTGAATGGGAAATCCAAGTCAAATTACTGTGATTTTTTCGTGTTTGGTGACTCGAGACCTACTGATAACGCCGAGGATACGGCGGCAAAAAAAGCACGTAAAACCCTCGACTCACTGTTCAAAAAATAGAGTTCTTGAACTTACTCTCGATGATAACGTTGAATAGGGCCGATTCGACCTCGGCAGGGACAGTCAACAGCTGCTCAAATTCATTGTGGACCTCAAGCAGTTCTCAGTGTTCATTTTAATCGGCCCTGCAGGGGCTGCAGGTTGTTGTTGCAACGATCCCAGGATAGAGGTACGGATCTTGTGTGCCGGAGACATGCATTTTGGGGCATTCTAGGGGATTATGTATTCGACTATCGGGCTTACTCTAGGGTCGTGGTCGCGTTCGAGCTTGGCAGGGTTGTGGGTAGTCCTCTGGTTGAGGCAGTGATCGACGCTGTGACGGTAAAACGGTACGATTATATTATGAAACACAAGGGGTTGTTCCTAGCATTGCCTTTGTTTCCATGGTGGTCTCTTACGCGAGACTACGAATTTAGACACCCTAGGGCGCTTTTTTCAGGCAGCGAATTAAGGGGCACTCTTTACTCTCGTCGCTTTGAGCATATTCTTCATTCTCATTAAAATGATTAATAGTGATAACATTGAATGTTGGTTACGGAGAATTCGTGCTATGCAGCGGCTGAGGCCGCGATCAAAAACTAACAAGATGAACGCGAAGCGGGATTAATCAAACACCCTTTCGAGCTTTGTCTCGCCTGTCCATGTGGGTGCCGCTGATGCGTTCTTTGTAACGCTTGTTGATAATTGCACATACCTCTTCCGGTTCGTCCACAATATGCATGAGATCAATATCTTCACGACTGACAGCGCCGGATTCGAGCACTGTATCCCTAAGCCAGTTGATGAGCCCATTCCAGTAATCTTTGCCCACCAGAACAATGGGAAAGCCCCTAATCTTCTTCGTCTGGATGAGCGTGAGCGCCTCGAATAACTCGTCCAAGGTGCCTAAACCACCAGGAAAGATAACATACGCGACCGCATACTTGACAAACATTAACTTGCGTACGAAAAAGTAACGGAATTCAACCTTCACGTCCAGATACGTGTTTGGCGTTTGCTCAGTAGGTAACTCGATATTGAGGCCTACCGACGTGCCATCGGCATTTTGTGCCCCTTTGTTGGCGGCTTCCATGATGCCTGGGCCCCCACCGGAAATTATGGCGAAGCCATCTTTTGCCAGATTTTCGGCGACCTTCAGGCACTTGTTATAATAGGGAGAACCAGGTTGCAAACGAGCGCTTCCGAAGATGGTCACGGCAGGGCCAATGTTGTTCATTGCTTCAAAGCCTTCCACAAGTTCTGCCATGATTCTGAATACGCGCCATGTATCCGACTTAGAAAGATCTTCCATGTATCTCTCTCCTTCTGAAATAATTTATCACGAAAGTTATACCAAGTACTTGCTTCGGGGAACCTAATCTTGGGTTTACAGGGGAGCGCCACGCATGCCCTAGGTTATCAGAGGGGTTCATGCCCCAGAGGTGATAAAGGGCGAAATGAGTTTACTAGATTCTGCTATTCAAGCAGCGAATCATTATGCCGTTCTTAATTGTCTGCATATTCTTCGCGATAAATCTGGATAAAAGCTGTGAGAATGGTCACGACTAGTGGACCCAATAATATTCCAAATACGCCGTATACGTTCAATCCACCCAAGATACTTATAAACAAAAAGAACGTTGGTATTTTTGCTTTTCGGCCGATTAGTACGGGTTTTGCAAAGTTGTCCGGCAAAGTGACAAAGACTAGACCCCAAAAAACTAAAAGGATGCTCCGAATAACGGACCCTTTCATGTATAAAAATATAACTCCTGGAACCCATACGAGAGCCGCACCTCCGATCGGGAAGAGTGCGAAGATAGCTGCAAGGCTTCCCCAAAAGACAGGAACGGGAAGACCAAACAGGGCGAAACCGACGCCAGTTAAAACGCCTTGAACGAGAGCAATGAGGAATACACCGTTTACGACCGCGATGAATGTATCGTGCACTTTTTCAGCCACTGCTTTTTTATGTTCGGAGGAAAATGGCAGCATATCAATGAAGAAGCGATAGTAGTTCTCTCCGTTTAGGAAAAAGAAAAATAAAGCGATTAACATGACCATGAGATCAATGGCTAAAATGACGGTATTCTTGAGCAGAGTCCCGAACTGTGCTGCAAGGCTGGATGAGACAGTACCCAGACTTTGGAGTAAAAACCCCTTTATATCGACCCTGAACAGGACGGAGTACTCCTCGATTCTGCTGGAGAAGCGGTTGATCGTCTGGGCCCAAGCTTCTGGAAATTTGTTGGACTGAATGCCGACCATGATTCCTTGGTAGACATCGATAGCCTGAGTCGTAAGAAGTCCGAACAAAGTTATGGCCGGACCGATGACAAGTAGAATGATAAAAAAAGTCATGATAAAAGAAGACAGTTTTTTACGACCTTTTAAACATTTTACCAACCGGTTGTGGATAGGGTGCAGAGCAATTGCAAGTATGACCGCTAAAAGTAGGGCCGACCCGAAAGGTGCTAGTAAGCGCAGCATCTGATATAAGAGGAAAAGAAAGACACTGAAGAAGGCAAGAGCAAAAAAGGTGGAGCGACTCATGTAGGGCTGCTGGTTGGTCAAGTGCGCTCCTTGGATGTGGTGCGTAGATGGATTGCCATTTCGGAGGCAAGTTTGACTGCTGCCAGCAGGCTAGATGGGTCAGCGCAGCCCTTACCCGCTATATCATAGGCGGTGCCGTGATCAACTGACGTACGGATGATTGGCAAACCGACAGTCACATTTACAGCGTTGCCGAAAGCGAGCATTTTTAGTGGCGCAAGACCTTGATCATGGTACATTGCAACGACAATGTCATAATAATTATTTCTGGCCTTGTAGAATAAGGTGTCTGCAGGCAGGGGATCGCTCGCGTGTATTCCCTCATCACGTGCTTTAATCACGGCAGGCAGGATCACATCCCACTCTTCAGAGCCGAAGAGCCTGCCTTCACCAGCATGGGGATTGAGTGCAGCAACGCCAATACGAGGCGTGTTGAAACCGAAGGATTGCATGGCCTTGTGAGCGAGCCGTAAGGTTTTAAGCACAACCGGAGTCGTAATATGGCGCGGCACATCCTTGAGCGCCATATGGATTGTCGCAAGGATCACACGAAGACCGCCGCCGACGAACATCATTCCGTATTCCCGAGTATTCGTCAAATCGGCGAGAAGTTCTGTGTGACCTGCGTAATGATGTCCAGCTGCATTCATCATTTCCTTGCTAATCGGTCCGGTGACGATTGCGTCTGCCTGGCGACTCAACGTGAGTGTAACAGCGCGCTTGACGTATTCAACGACTGATTTGCCTGATGAGGCATCAGGTCTTCCCCATGCATGCGTAGCCAAATTGACGTTCTGCAAATCAAGGACATCGAGTTTGCCAGGGGAAGGATCTATTTCTGTGAGCAATGAGCGAGGCTGTACGGAAATGGAAAGCCGCATGTCTTCGATCAGCCTTTTCATGACACCTGCGTCACCGACGACGACGGGTCGACAGTGAGAAAATAGCTCGCCGCTGTCGATAACTTTAGCGATGATCTCGGGACCGATGCCTGCAGGATCACCCATGGTGATGATAATGAGAGGTTTTTTATCCATCCACTATCTTCTCGCTTACACATTTTTCCGAAAATCATGTAATAAAGGGTTTGTACATTCGCCTTCTGCACTGATTTCCGATCAGGAAGAGCAAGAACATCGAATTCGATACTCTTCCTGGTAAATTGCAAAGCGACACGATCGCCCCGATTCAGTTCTTTGGAGGGTTTCACCTCGTGCCCATTTACCAGGACTCTGCCCGCGTTACACATCTCGCGTGCAATTGTCCTTCGTTCAACGAAGCGGCATGATTTCAAAAACAAATCGACACGCCCGAAGTAAGTATAACGTAAAAAAAGTGGATTGACAACGGGAAAGGCTTCTGTCACTTTTAAGACAACCTGGTAAGAATAAAACTTAAAGTTCACTAATTGCTGCGGCTACATATTTTTTCACTAGAGCATTCGCTTCAATAATTAGATCCCCATAGAAGTTTAATATGTATGACTTTGCAGTCAAGATATAACATTGCAGTTCCGCAGGCAAATCAACTGGGAGCTCGTCCTCATCAAGGACGTGAACCGCTCCCGCCGTATCGATGAATATATCGACAGTGAGATCGCGCCAGCTAAATTCGTCTGGGGAAAGGGTAATGCTGTCTGCGATATTAAAGTAATATACCGCTTCCTTGGTACCATTCACCTGCCATATATATAGTGTGTACGGCCTGTCAGTCCAGTATAGAGCAGTAGTGACGTCGCCGGGCATTAATCGCATGCTGCATATATTATATTCCTTGTCGATGACATATCGCAAAATCCCGAAGTCGTTTTCGAGATAAAGCAGTTCGCAATGGTACCTCTGAACGGCTCCTGTAAGGAGAAATTTTGTTTCAATGCAGCGTTGTCTATTGAATGAGTTCAAACATTTACCGGTAAATGGAGTTATGGGCGATAGCGTTAGTACAAGCTTTTGATCGCCATCATCAGATGATGAGTTCAGTACTTACTTGATGCCTCTGTTACTGAGGTACGTACTGTACTTTTTGTCGACCTCGAGAATATGCACGTTCAGCCAGTTACTCTGAAAAAAGAATAACATCCATCGCGGTCAGATTATTTCCGCGGTCTAACAGGTCCTTAAGCTGTATCGTTCGCGTGGCCAGATCATCGTGAATGAACTTGTGTGCTTGGTACTGCGAATATCCGAATTGAAGAAGCAGCAGCACTTCTGTCTCGAAATGATAGACCGTGTAGTCAAACGAGATCGGTTAATACTGTGCTTACTGCCTCTTTATCTTTTTCAGCCTTCATGGCGCTATACAGCTGGCATAAAAGATGAATGAGTTTCTTGTGTTGATTGTCGATTTCCATTATATATATTAACAGCAAAAAATCATTCCATTTAGTAAGGCCAATCGAATTGGTCCCCTCTTATAGATATCTCTTTATAATGGATGCGGACAAAGGAAAAGCAAAATCTCAAGTAGCATTTCGTTTAGCATTATTAAGCATTAAAGACAATAGCAGCAAATGAAGCATCTATAATAGCTAAATGAGCTTCACCGCAGTGTCAATCCGTCTGATCACTTTGTCTTTTCCCATCACTTCGATTACTTCGAAAATACCGGGACTGACAGTGCCGCCAGTGAGCGCAACACGCAACGGTTGAGCGAGTTTGCCAAGTTTAATACCTTTCTCGTTGACTAGGGAGGTAAAGACCTTTTCTATATCCTCACGTGAAAAAGGCTCAATAAGCTTCAGCCTGCCTGCCAATTCCCTAAGGAGTGGGGCAACATCGGGCGTCAACTGCTTGGCTTTCGCCTTTTCGTCTATCGTGATTTCGTCGACAATAAATGGAAGCGCACCCGCCTTCATCTCAACGAGGGTGTGGCTACGCTCGGTCAGTATCGCTATGAGTTTCTTGAACCACTCGATATCAGGGTCGGTCTTTACGACGCCATCTTTCTTTAACAGGTCGAGGACCAGATTTGCAAGCCTGCCGTGGTTCGCCTGCTGAATATAATGATGATTCAGCCACAGAAGTTTCTCGGGATTAAAGACCGACGGTGCTTTGCCCACGGTGTCAAGAGAGAATTTCTCGATGAGTTCCTGGCGCGAGAAGATCTCCTGGTCACCATGGGACCAGCCGAGGCGCGCGAGATAGTTCACTAGCGCTTCGGGCAAATAACCCAGTTCTACATATTCGGTAACGGCAGTTGCTCCGTGCCGTTTTGAAAGCTTTGTTTTGTCCGCCCCGAGAATCATAGGCAGATGAGCAAACTCCGGCGGATCGTACCCGAGCGCCTGATAGAGTTGGATCTGACGAGGTGTATTGTTCAGATGATCATCGCCGCGGACTACATGAGAAATTTTCATTGTAACATCGTCGACTACAACAGCGAAATTGTACGTTGGAAACCCATCAGAACGCTGAATGATCAGGTCGTCGAGCTGCTGGTTTTCAAAAATTACTGCCCCACGGATCAGGTCCCGCACTATAGTTTGGCCTTCGTTGATAGAGAGAAAACGTACTGCCGGGGTTCTGTTTGGTACAGGCGCTGAGAGCGAGCGGCATTTCCGGTCATACTTGGGCGGTCTGCCCGCATTCAGGGCTTCCTTTCTGCGTGCTTCGAGCTCCAAAGGAGTGCAGTAACAAAAGTATGCCTTATCCTCCTTGATTAACCTGTCAATGTGGGCACGATAAATATCCATCCGGTCTGTCTGCCGGAATGGGCCTTCATCCCAGTCGAGGCCAAGCCATTTCATGCCGTTGACGATGATCTTGATCGATTCATCCGTGGATCTTGTTTGGTCTGTGTCTTCAATCCTTAAAATGAACTTCCCGTTATAATGACGTGCAAAAAGGTAATTGAAGAGCGCAGTCCGAACGCCGCCAATATGCAGTGCACCTGTGGGGCTTGGCGCAAAGCGAACACGTACGTTACTCGCGTTATTCATTGTCCCATGTACTCCTTGTCAAGAGGGTGTTTACTAAGCGCTTATTATAACAAATTGTGCGATTAATCTAAAGGAAATTTAAGATATGGTAGTGCCGCAAAGGTACTACGCCTTCAAGTATTTTTCACTATATTGGTAGGTAGGGAAATAAAGTTATCGATGGCGTAACAGGCTGTGGAGAACTATGGACTGAAATATTCCACCCTCCGAATTGAGGTGGATAGTCGCCGAGCATGCGCACGCCAATGATAGAGTGTATGTAGGCAACTTTGTAAAAATTTGAGGTTACCGTAAGCTATGCGACGACGCTTTTGTCGTCGACAATGCATGAACTTTGCCACGCCGCATTTTAGGCAGGAAAGATATATTGGGAACGCTAAAGTGACGGGGGATGTGAAGAACTAAGAGTTTATCGCGGCATATAGGAACACGGTTGTGAGCGGATTGGCTGAAGTGAGCGAGAAGGCCTAAATCTGCCGGAATGGAAGGGTGTTAGGTAATGCGCAGGCCGGTGTTGAAATAAAACTCATTGACGATTCTGAAATGGGGGGAATAAAGGCATAATATTTATTACCATTGCCAGAAAACCCCAGTTTATTAAAACTAGTGATGACGGCTGCCTGGAGCGAAGCGGGCTGAATCGCCTTTGCTTGACCGGAAACCACGGGCTTTAGCCCGTGTGTAGTTCATTGGCCGAAGCTGTTGAGATAGAGATACAGAAAGTAATACAACGAAAATTTTCTACGAATAGCATATTACGATTGATAAAGTCGCATCACATAAGAACCAAAAAAATGAGACGGTTCTTTGAACCGTCTCATTTTTTCTAATTAACGACAGGCATTCGGACGATTAAACGCCGAATGGTTTTGCGTATAGCAGGATTAGCACAACGACCAGGGTGTAAATGGCCAGCGACTCGATTAGGGCCAGACCCACGATCATGGTAGTCATGATCTTTCCCGATGCCTCGGGGTTGCGGGCTATACCTTCGGTCGATCTGCCGATGCCCAGGCCCATGCCGATTCCGGTGCCCAAGGCAGCCAGGCCCATGCCGATTGCAGAAGCTGCGGCTACAGTGCCGTAGAATGACAACTTAGTTGCATCAGGAGCAGCTGTCGCCTCAGCGGCAAAAGCAACGGATGTTATCAGCATCAGGCCGATAACGAGAAGCATGATAGCAAAAGATTTTTTCAAGTTTCGTCCTCCTTTCTTTTGAAGTCTGATTTGCGGTCCGGAATCGTGCCGGGACGTTACCTCCCAGGGACTCCATCCAGTCGGAAGGAGTTACCGTCACCCAGGGTTAATTAATAATTATTAGTGATGCTCTCCACCGATATGCGCCGCCTCAATGGAGCCGGAAAGATAAAGCATTGTTAAAAGCGTAAACACACCCGCTTGGACGAAGGAAACGAGCAGGCCGAGGCCCAGGATGGGAACGGGAGCGATGTAGGGAGCCAGAAGTGCGAGGACGAGAAGCAGTTTGTGTTTTGCGATCATGTTCCCGAACAAACGAAAAGAAAGTGAAATAACGCGTGCAAGATGGCTGATGACCTCGATGGGAAACATAAGTGGTGCAAGCACCCACATGGGGCCCAAGAAGTGTTTGACGTATCCTATGCCATGCCTCTTCAAACCGATGTAATGGGTCATCGTGAAAGCGACGAGCGCAAGCGCGAGAGTTGTGTTGAGGTTTGCAGTAGGTGAATCAAGCCCGGGGACAAGGCCTTGAAGGTTGCAGACGAGAATGAAAAGAAACAATGAACTGATGAGCGGGAGGTAATGCATCCCTTCAGGGCCCATGATGTCAACAACGAAGTCCTCAAGAGCGCTGACAATGGTCTCTAGAAAGTTCTGCAAGCCCGTCGGCGCGGTCTTTTTTAGCGAGAAGCGTGCTGCGAGTGAAAGACCGATGAGAATGGCCATCGCAAGCCAGGTATACGTTACATGATCGGGAAAACCATGAATTTGAGGCAAAAGTAACGGGCCCTCTTTCATACACACGCTCCTAGCAGTTGATTAAAGATACGAAAAATCTACAGGAACTTTCGTTTTTTGTCAAGAAAAAATCGGGTATAATTACATAAAATTTACTTATAAATAGATTGTGCTTTGTAAATACTAAGACAACAAATGATTATCGAGTGACTTGAGACAGTTTTCGTCTCAAAAAATGTTGAGGCCTCTAGAGCAGAAAGCAATAATAATTCTTTCTTACACGGTCATGATTTCTTTTTCCTTGTGAGCAAGGAACTCATCGATCTTTTTTACGTAGGTGTCTGTTGTTTTTTGAATATCGTCCTGCAACTTCTTGGTTTCGTCCTCTGAAATATGTGTTTCTTTATCTTTACTCTTTTTCTTGATTTCGTCGTTTACATCCCTGCGGATATTTCGGACGGCAATCCGTGTGTCTTCAGCAAGCTTCTTCGCATGCTTGACAATCTGCTGCCTGCGCTCCTCGGTCAGTTGGGGGATTGTAAGCCGAATGACCTTCCCGTCATTAGAAGGTGTCAAGCCAAGATCCGACTTGAGAATGGCTTTCTCTATTTCCCCTAGCAACTTGGCTTCCCATGGCTGAATTGTTATCTGACGGGGATCAGGTACCGCCATGTTGGCAACTTGGTTGAGCGGCGTCGGAGTCCCATAGTAGTCCACAATGATGCCGTCAAGCATGCCAAGTGATGCCCTGCCGGTGCGGAGTGAGGCGAACTCCTTTCTTAGTACCTCAAGAGCTTTGTTCATCTTTTCTTCTGCTTTTTTTTTCTGCTCGCTAAACATTGTTCCTCCCGGTTACAAGAGTCCCAACTGTTTCTCCCAGGATGATCCTTTTAATGTTGCCAGAAACGTTTAGATTGAAAACGATGATTGGAAGATTATTGTCCATGCACAGGGAGATGGCGGTTGCATCCATAACTCGCAAATCCTTCTGGAGCACATCAATATACGTCAGTTTGTCGAACTTGATTGCGGTCTTGTCTTTCATGGGGTCCGCATTGTAAACGCCGTCAACTTTTGTGGCTTTCATGATGACCTCCGCGCCGATTTCCATGGCGCGGAGCGCGGCCGCCGTATCAGTGGTGAAGTAAGGGTTGCCAGTACCGGCTGCGAAAATGACAATACGCCGCTTTTCTAAGTGACGGACTGCGCGCCTTCGGATATAAGTTTCGGCGAGTTCGCGCATCTCGATAGCTGACTGGACGCGGGTGGTCACGCCTTTGTTCTCGAGAATGTTCTGGAGTGCCAGCGCATTCAGTACCGTTGCCAGCATGCCCATGTAATCAGCGCTAGCGCGCTCCATGCCTTTGGCTGCACCAGAAAGTCCCCGAAAAATGTTGCCACCTCCGATTACCACGGCGACCTCGACGCCAAGGTCGTAGATTTCTTTGACTTCGGATGTGATCGCATCCAGCACCGAGTGATCAATGCCGTACCCTTGTTCGCCCATGAGGGCCTCTCCCGAGAGTTTGAGCAGTATGCGTTTATACCGCGGCGGTGTCATGATGGTCCTGTTCTAGTATTATTAATTTGTGGAACGATTGAAAGAGAGTTTACCGCTAAGACGCGTAGAATGCAAAGAAAATCTGAAACATTTTTGTAGTCCTCCGCGTCTTCGCGGTACAATTTGATTGGATACGTGATTATAACCTATTTTATTTTAGTTGAGCTGCAACTTCCTCGGCAAAGTTTTCTTTTTTCTTTTCGATTCCTTCACCGAGCTGATACCGAACAAAACGGCTGACAGATACGTTCGTGCCAGCCTTCTTCAACAGATCCTTGATCTTGAGTTTGCCGTCAGGGTCCTTGATGTAGATCTGGTCCATAAGGCAGGTGTCCGTGTAAAATTTTTCGAGCTTTCCATCCACAATCTTGCTAATAACTGCCGCCGGCTTACCAGATTCCTTGGCCTGCGCCTCATATACTTCGCGTTCACGCTGTAGAGAATCAGCGGGAACTGTTTCACGGTTAAGGAATTGCGGACTGGCCGCAGCGATGTGCATTGCAAGGTCTTTTCCGAGTTGTTCGTCACCGAAGTAATCAACCATAACACCGATACGGTTGCCATGAAGGTAGATTGCAATTCGGCCTAAAGTCTCGTAACGCACGAATCGGCGGATTGCGATGTTTTCGCCTATTTTTTGTACGAGCGCGTTGCGCTTGGCTTCGACGCTCTCTCCCTGTAGCGTGAGAATTGAAAGTGCCGCAATGTCGGCCACTTTCTTGGATGCGATGAGTTCGGCAAGCCCTTTCGAGAAGCTTTGAAAATCCGCGTTTTTTGCCACGAAATCAGTCTCGCTGTTTACTTCAATTAGGACGCCGACCTTGCCGCCGCTGTCTAGAAAGGAGGCGATCATTCCCTCGGATGCAACTCGCGCGGCCTTCTTTGCTGCAGCGGATAGCCCCTTTTTTCTAAGGATGTCGACGGCCTTTTCAAAATCGCCACCGGCCTCTTCCAGGGCTTTTTTTGCTTCCATCATACCGACGCCGGTTTTTTCTCTCAAGTCCTTTACTGCACTTGCAGATATTGTTGTCATTTCTCAGAATCCCCCCTTAATCTTTTCCACTATACCAAGTTCCGCTTATTATTCGGTGTCGTCCTCGATTTCGGCATCGCCCGTCTCTGCCACCGGCTCGACAGCAACTTCTACTTCGCCTGCTGCTTTCGCTGCTTCTATAGCTTCACCCTGTTCCTTGACAATGGCCTGTCTGCCCTCGATGATGGCATCGGCAACTTTTGACGCCATAAGCCGGATAGCACGGATAGCATCGTCATTCCCGGGGATGACATAATCGATGTCGTCTGGGTCGCAGTTCGTGTCTACTACGGCTACCACAGGAATGTTTAGCTTATTTGCTTCCTGGACTGCGATAGCTTCTTTGCGGGGGTCGATGACGAAGACCAGAGATGGCGGCTGCGACATTGCCTTAATGCCAGAGAGAATTTTTTCCAGTTTCGTTCGTTCTTTTTCAAGACCGGATACTTCTTTTTTCGTCAGCTTATCGTAAGTGCCGTCGTCCTTCATTTTTTCTATCTTTTTTAACCTGTCGATACTCTTGCGGATGGTAGCAAAATTCGTGAGCATGCCACCGAGCCAACGGTTGGATACATAGTACATACCGCATCGCTTGGCTTCTTCTGTAATAGCATCCTGAGCCTGCTTCTTGGTGCCGACAAAAAGGATATCCTTTCCTTCGGAGGCCGAAGTACGGACGAAATCATATGCCTCCTTAAACAGTTTCAGCGTTTTCTGAAGATCAATGATGTAGATCCCGTTCCGTTCTCCGAAGATATACTTCTTCATCTTGGGATTCCAGCGCTTTGCCTGGTGGCCGAAATGTACACCTGCTTCCAACAACTCCTTCATGGTGATCGTGGACATAATGTCCCTCCTTATGGTTTTTACCGCCGCACCGATCATCCTTTCCGCAGACCCCGCTACTGTCTATCGCGGAGCACCCTGCTCAAAGTCCCGGCGCGTGTGGAATATAAGATTGCCTTCTTAAAAAGGTGATCCTTAAAATACCATATATATTAGTGCATTTCAAGAAAAATTTCACCTTCTGCCCTTTTTTATGATGTTAAATTCATATGAAATTTTTTTGCATTTTTAACATGGAGTTTATCGGGTTTTCTCAGGCTTGCAAAAAAAATTTTGCGGTGGGTCTCATGAAATCAAGTGGTTACGTTCTGGCATGTTTGATGCAATTATAATAGAAAGTACAACGCAAAGGAGGAAACAATCATGAAGATTACTATCGCGAGAAAAACAACATACATCGGTGCAGGAGTTGGTTTAGCCTTGTTTGCACTATTTGGACTACTGCCTGGGAGCCTTTTAGGAGGAGCTGCAGGTATCAACATAGCTGGCTGGCTCTTCGGGCTTCCACTCGAACCAAGTCTCATATCGAGAATGATTGTTTTGGTAGCCATGCTCACTGGCGTTTTTGTCTCAGGTATCGTTATCGTGACCGCATCGTCCACGATCGGCTGGGTCATCGGCAAGGTCCTTGAATCGGGAGTGCACGCAAAGGACGTAGGAGAGGGGAAAACCCTACCCAAAGCGGAGGAAAAAAGTTAGCCATGAAGTATGAAACCGTAAAAGCGAGGATGAAGATCGGAGTAACAGTCGGAGGGCTGGCGTTTGTAGTATTCGGAAACATACCTGGGTTCTATTTTGGGAGCTATGGTACGCTAATCTTGCTTTAAAAATTGATGGGTGGTACGGTTGAGCAGACGCTCTTAGTGCGAACAGCCATAGTTATGGGTATCGTGGGTGGAATCGCGTGCGCAGCTTCGGTTAGCATCGTGGTTGGTGGTCTAATCGGCACAGCGATTGGCTATGTGACCTCTTTCCCTGTTGAACTCCGTGACAGGTGAGAGGATGTTCAAAAAGCATAATTTGACACTCCAAAGCTAAAGCATGTGACGTTTCGACGCAATTTTCCTAAAAAGCATTCACGATGAAACGTCTGGGAAGTACTTATTGCCGAGATTTGAATAGTTAAATCAAAAGGCGGTGGAAGATACCACCAATTTTTCTTGCCAGAAAACCAAAGTTTTTTAAACTAGGGCCATTATTTTTTTTAATTCTTCTAATGAAAACATTTGACCGTACCGGTTATAAGACCTGTATAATTATTGAAAATTATATCAAATAAAAAAAGCAAAAACATACATTTATTACTCCTACAGCACTCCTACAGCATTGATTTTCCGATGGTATCAGGTACTTCTCCAAATAAACTTTTAACAAACCATGACAGAATCCACCATATATTACGGGTATGGATGTCATTCTTGACGATGGGGTTATAACGGGGGCTGGAAATTCCCATTATTCAAAGTAAGCCTTGGCATAGCCTTGGCTAGCACAGCATCGTCATACTGTACTAACATGCCCCGCGTCTTGGAGCTGGGTTCTTGACTTTTGAATTTTTGCTAGAATATTTCATAAAAGGCTTGACAAAACAGCCTAAATTGTTTATATTCGCAATTCTTGATAAAAAAATAACACGGCAGTGAGGCGGGCATAATGGGAACTTATTCAGCAAAAAAGGAAGAAATTCAAAGGAGTTGGCACGTAGTAGACGCAAATGGTAAAACCCTTGGAAGGCTGGCTTCTGTTGTTGCATCAGTGCTCAAAGGCAAGACTAAGCCGGTTTTCACGAAACACGTGGACACCGGCGACTTCGTAATTGTAGTGAATGCAGAAAAAATTCATCTGACTGGCAAAAAACACGACCAGAAGACGTACTATAGCCATTCCGGATATCCTGGCGGTCTTAAGTCTATTACCGCTGGTAAATTGCTCAAGAGCAAGCCCGAGGACGTATTTAAAAAGGCAGTGGAGGGTATGCTTCCGAAGACACGGCTTGGCAAGCAGATGCTCAGCAAACTCAAAGTGTACGCCGGGGAAAAACATCCGCACAGCGCACAGCAGCCCGTTGAGATGAAACTCTAAAGAATTACGGCAAATCCGTTTAGGAGGATTTTAATGTCAGCAGCAACAGTGTCCAGATATTACGCAACGGGTAAGCGCAAAAACTCCATCGCTAGGGTGTGGCTGATGCCTGGAAGTGGGAAAGTAACTATTAACGAGAAGTCCATAGACCAGTACTTCGGCAGGGACGTGCTCAAGATGATCATTCGCCAGCCCTTTGAGGTTACTGGCACCGTGGATAAATTTGATGTTCTCGTCAGCGTACTTGGCGGCGGTAACTCCGGCCAAGCAGGGGCAATCAGACATGGTATATCCAAGGCGCTTCTTGCCGTGGACGCCGAGTCTCGCGGCAAACTGCGCAAGGAGGGACTCTTGACCCGCGACCCCAGGGCAAAAGAGCGAAAAAAATACGGTCAGAAGGGCGCGCGTGCCCGGTTCCAGTTCTCGAAGAGATAAGGGATTATATACCTATCTGTGTTCTCTTGCGTTACAGATCCTGTTTAGAAAAAGGGAAGGTAGAGATGCCTTCCCTTTTCTATTGTCCTCTGGAGGATGTGTATCGTGATCAGTTCAATAACGGGTTTATGACATGGTTCTAGAGAAAGTGAACATAGCGATTGTGGGGTCGAGCGGGTACACCGGAGGCGAGCTGTACCGATTGCTCTTTAATCACCCACGAGTTCGGATTACAACGGTCACATCGGAGAAATCTGCCGGAAAACCACTCGCCTCTATCTTTCCCCATCTTACCGGCTTAACGGATCTCGTCTGTGAACCGCTTGACCCGGAGGCTATAGCTCAAAAAATAGATTTCGTCTTTCTGGCGCTACCCCATGTAACAGCCCAGGAAGCGGCATTCCGCTTCCATCACCTCGGCAAAAAGGTTGTCGATCTTTCCGCCGACTACCGACTCGCTGACCCGACGGTCTACGAAACATGGTACGAGCATTGTCATCAGTACCCCGAACTTCTTAGGAGTGCAGTCTACGGCTTGCCTGAACTACACAGGGATAAGATCAGGAAGGCTTCACTTGTTGCTAATCCTGGCTGCTATCCGACCGGCGCTATCCTGTCGCTTGCGCCTCTCATAAAAAAAGGGTTCGTAAATCTTACGAGCGTTATCATCGATTCCAAGTCGGGAGTAACCGGTGCAGGTCGTAGCCCTTCGCTCGTGTACCATTATCCGGAGGTCAATGAAGGCTTGATGGCATACAAAGTTGGGACACATCGGCATACACCTGAAATAGAACAAGAACTGACGATGTTAGCCGGGCACCAAGTGAAGGTTTCATTTACACCGCATCTTATTCCCATAAACCGCGGGATACTAACGACGAGTTATGCCACATTGAACTCATCAACCGATACAGGAGCGGTGCACACGCTTTATCGAGAATTCTATCGGGATGAACCATTTGTGCGGGTTCTGGATCCCGGAGAGTTTCCGAATGTACGGAACGTGCGGGGATCCAATTTCTGCGATATTGGGATCTATGTCGATAGCCGCACGGGTAGGGTTATCGTGGTTTCTGCCATCGATAACCTCGTGAAAGGAGCATCAGGGCAGGCAATCCAGAACATGAACCTGATGATGGGAATTCATGAAATGGAAGGTATTAAGATCGCGGGGCTTTTCCCGTGATAGAAGTTTCCAAATCATTACTGATAGGGGTATACTCATGAGAACTTTGGATACAAAAAGTTTTTCCGTTCCCGGTTACAAGGTGTGGGGCATCACGTGCGGGATCAAGAAGAACGAGAAAAAAGACCTAGCGATCATTCATTCCGATCGAGAGGCTTCGGTCGTCGGTGTATTTACGAAAAACCGTGTAAAGGCGGCGCCCGTTCTCCTGGACATGGCTAAAGTAAAATCCGGAAAGGGACAGGTGATAATAGCTAATAGTGGCTGTGCCAACGCATGCACGGGAAAACGCGGTCTTGCAGACGCACGCGCGACCGCAGAAGTGGCTGCTCGTACTTTCGGGCTGAAACCTGACGTCATATATGTGGCATCAACCGGGGTTATCGGAGAGTTCCTTCCGGTGCCGAAAATATCGACGGGCATCTCGACTGCAGCAGGGCTCCTTTCGGCGACTGGTTGGGAGCAGGCGGCAGAGGCAATTATGACCACGGATATGTACCCGAAACTGTCCATCGTTCAGGAAGAGATCGGCGGCAAGACGATTACGGTCGGAGGCATTGCTAAGGGATCGGGAATGATTCACCCGGACATGGCGACGATGCTCTGTTTTATTGTGACCGATGCAGCAATATCCGCACCGCTGTTCAAGAAAGTCCTGCTCGCTTCGACCGAGCGCTCTTTCAATAATATTACAGTAGATGGTGAGACCAGTACGAACGATACGATCCTATGCATGGCGAATGGATCCGCGGGAAACAAGAGGATTGCCCCCGGGACCAAAGATCTTAAGAAGTTTCAGGCATGCCTTGATACGATTACACTATCGCTTGCTAAACAAGTAGTTCGCGATGGCGAAGGTGCGACGAAATTCGTAGAGATTGAAGTGAAAAATGCGAAAAACCCGGTTGAAGCCAAACGTGCAGCTGTGACCGTTGCCAGGTCCAGCCTTGTAAAAACCGCGCTTTTCGGCGAAGATGCAAACTGGGGAAGAATTATGGCCGCATTAGGGTACGCAGGAGTAGACATGGACGAGGGAAGGACGGACATCTCAATTGGCAAAGCCAGGCTTGTCGAAAAGGGATTGGGCCAAGGTAAGACATCCGAGCGCGATGCAGCACTAGCTCTTAAGCAGCGGGATATTCAAATCACCATTGATTTGCATAAGGGTAAAGGGAATGCCACGGTCTGGACATGCGACATGTCGTATGAATATGTAAAGATAAATGCCGCATACCGGAGCTGACTATGATAAGAATTATAGTATGGCATTACTAGCATCATTTTGTCCTGAAAGTTACTGAAAAAGTAACGCTAATTTCACTTGACTTTCACTAATAGACTTGTTAATTTTAATGATTATGCCGCTTCTCAAGATTAAGAAGGAGCGGTTTCCTTGTTTATATCTTTGTAGATCACTTTCAAAACGGCATAAACAATAAATATTCATATATTACAATGTGTTTCGTCTGGAGGGGGGTGTCGCGAGAGTGCCAAGTATAAGGTTAAGGGAGAATGAGCCTTTTGAGGCCGCACTTCGGAGGTTTAAAAAAAGCATTGAAAAGGAAGGTGTGCTTTCCGAGGTAAAAAAAAGAGAGCATTATGAGAAGCCTAGCGTAAAGCGAAAGAAAAAAGCACTGGCTGCTCGAAAAAAAGCCGCCAAGACAGCTCGTCTGTCCAGGCATAACTAAACATCCTAATGATCCAGCTCAGGGAAGAACCTTGACTACAGTGCCATTAGGATTGACTTGATTCATAAGAGGGGCGGAATGGAATTACGCTTGAGAATTGAAGCGGATACAAAAGAAGCCCTCAAGTCCGGAGCGAAAGACAAGGTTTCGACTCTGCGCATGCTAAACGCCGCACTGAAGAACAAGCAGATCGATAAAAGGCGACCGCTGACCGAAGAAGAAGTGGTCGAGACTGCACGAACACTCATCAAACAGCGTCGGGATTCGGTCGAACAATTTGCTAAAGGTGGCAGGCAGGATCTGGTGGATAAAGAGACTGCTGAAATCACAGTACTAGAAGTTTATTTGCCAAAACAACTGACGCGGGAAGAACTTGAAATTATGGTTCGAGACGCCATTGCTCAGTCTGGAGCGCAGAGTGCAAAGGACATGGGCAAGGTTATGAAGACGCTCGTTCCTATCGTGGGTGGACGCGCCGATGGAAAGCTCGTTAGTGAGCTGGTAAAAAATGCACTGGGTTAAAGAAAATAATAAAGTAAAAGTAATAGATATGTTAAGTTTTTGTTAAGCCGGACGCAGGGGGCCATCAAGACCGAGGCCCCCTGATTTTTTTAGGAGTTTTTACTTGATCCTGCATTTTATCAATCTATTTCAACAATCCAATAACGAACTCCGAGAACGATTTCACATGACGGTGTGCTCAGGCTACAGCCAGATGAATCGGGTCGTATGAATGAGCTACCTGCGGCATGATTTATGAATGAACATACTCTGCGGGTCCTCGAATTTAACAAAATTGTAAACATTGTTGCCGGATATGCTGCTTCAGAAGCCGGGAAAATTTTTGTACACAACATGCTGCCGGCAGATGATCTTCCATTAGCCGAAGAGCGCCTCAATGAAACGAGTGAATTGATTCAGATCTTGGAGCGTGGTGAGAACCCGCCATTGGACGGCATCCTTGCTATAGGGCACGTAGTTGCAAAACTTGGGATATTGGGAGGCATGCTCACTCCGACCGAGCTTCTAAATACGGCAACGACACTGGGTGCCGCAAGAAAGATCAAGCAGTTCTTTGAACGGATTGATGGCAGTAGTTCAGCACCGCTTATCACAGCGAAAGCTGACAGGATTCGACCACTTAAGAATATTGAAGACGCGGTTTACTCGGCGATAGACGAGGGGGCTGAGGTCAAGGACTTTGCTAGCCCGACCCTCCGCAAGATCCGCAAGCACCTTGCGCGAACTCGGGAAGAGGTGCTCTCCCGGATGTCGGGAATCCTCCAAGAAAGCAGTTTTCAGAAGATCATTCAAGAGCCGGTGATCACGATCCGCGATGACAGGTATGTGCTCCCACTCAAACCCGGTTTTCGGCAGAGTATCAATGGCGTTGTGCACGGTCAATCTGGTTCGCGAGCCACGCTCTTTGTGGAGCCCCTTGATGTGCTGGAGCAGAACAATCGGCTCGCCGAACTCCGCATGGAGGAACATGACGAAGTAGAGCACATTTTGCGGGAATTGACTGGTCTTCTGTCACAAGAATCCGGTGCGATCGAGGATATGATTCACGTACTCGCGGAGATCGATGGAATATACGCCCGGGCACGGTTCGGCATGGACTACAATTGCGCTATCCCCCTGCTGACCCGGGAACGAAGTATACGGCTTCGTACTGCCCGCCATCCGCTGCTTGCCTGGAAGCAAAAGAGCATGGGCGGTAACGCTGTTGAGCCGAATGATATCATTCTTAGCAACTGTGATCGGGTGCTGATTATAAGCGGTCCGAATGCTGGTGGGAAAACCGTGATTCTGAAGACAGTAGGGCTCTTAAGCTTCATGGCACAATCCGGGCTGCCGGTGACAGCTGCCGAAGGTAGCGAGCTGCCGTACTTCGGTTCGGTATTTGCAGACATTGGCGATGAACAAAGCATCGAACAGAATTTGAGCACCTTCTCTTCTCATGTGAGTCAGATTGCTGAGATTCTTCAAGAGGCAGATAAGGATTCCCTAATTTTGCTTGATGAGCTTGGGTCGGGTACGGAGCCAAGTGAGGGTGCGGGACTTGGCGCAGCTGTGCTCGAGAGCCTGATCAAGCGAGGCAGTATCTCCTTGGTGACGACTCACCATAATACTCTAAAGCTTTTCGGCTCTCAGACGAACGGTGCCTCGAATGCAGCTATGGATTTCGACCCACAGACGCTGAAGCCGACATATCGTCTTATCCCAGGACGGCCCGGTAGAAGCTACGGGCTGGACATGGCAGCGAGGCTTGGAATACCGGCAGAGGTCATATGCTGCGCACGTGTGAGGATCGGCGAGGACGACACACGGCTTGACGACCTGCTCAAGCACATGGAAAATGAGTCACGCCTGCTTGCCTTAGAACGTCATACCCTAGAGCAAGATTGTTCTGCCGCGGCGCGGGACCGTGGCGAGGCAGCTACCTTGCTGGCGGAAGCCCGCGAAGAAGCACGGGACATCCGGTTTCAAGCTAAGTCAGAATCACGCGAAGTGCTGCACGCTCTTAGGCAGAAGCTTCGCGAAGTTTCTCGCAATGCGAGGCTTGAGCAAGCTGAAGCAAATCGGGAAAGTGATGAAATCGAGAAGCTCCGGAAAAAACTAGAGCCTGATATCGATCAGCAGGCTGCTGTTCCTGGGTTCGTCCGAAATATTCACGCTGGCGATAGGGTGAAAATAACGAAGCTGAACAAGACGGGAATCATTCTTGCTCTGAACCGGGACTCAATCGAGCTCGAGGTATCCGGAAAAAAAATCAAGCTTCCGACCGCCGATGTAGCGCCAGCGGAACCTATACTGGAACAGCGGTCTGCTGCCACTTTTTCCGGATGGAGCACCAAGCTTTATGAGGAAGATACTGCCTCGGATCGGTTGAACATCATCGGTCTGCGTGTGGAAGAAGGTCTGACCGAAGTCGACCGGTTTATCGATCGGGCAGGGCTCAGCCACTTCTCGATTGTTACTGTGATCCATGGGCTAGGAACAGGAGCACTCAAAGCCGCAGTGACGAAATTTTTAAAAAACCATCCGCTCGTCGCGTCTATACGGCCCGGGGAGTCGTATGAAGGCGGTTCAGGCGTAACGGTAGCGGAGCTGAAAAAATAACGTGTTCTCCGATGATCTCATAAGCCGAGTCAGGGGCAGCGTCGATATCGTTGATATCATATCCGGATATGTGTCTCTGAAGAAGACGGGTAAGAACCATACGGGGCTCTGTCCTTTTCATGTCGAGAAGACCCCATCGTTCTCGGTAAACCAGGACAAACAGATCTTTCATTGCTTCGGGTGTGGCACAGGTGGCGATGTGTTCAAGTTCGTTGAGCTGCAGGAAGGACTGAACTTTCCCGAAGCGGTCAGAAAGCTGGCTGAGCGTGCGGGGATAGCACTGCCGTTGGACAGCAGGTCGCAGAGAGAGGAAAAAAAAACAGCAGATGAGCGCGCGGTGCTCCTTGCCGCAATGGCTGAGGCAGCCAATTATTATCAGAAGGAACTCGAAGGGGTTGCGGGAATTCATGCGCGAGTGTACCTCGCGAAGCGTGGATTTAGTGACGCCATTATAAAAAACTTTGGGCTTGGCTATGCCAGGCCCGAGTGGGAGGGCCTGTTCCGACATTTAAAGCTGAAGGGACACACCTCCGATCAGCTGGAAAAGGCTGGACTCATCGTAAAACGGAGCGAAGGAGAAGGTCACTACGACCGGTTCCGGGGAAGGATCATGTTCCCGATCCGCGACATTATGGGAAACATAATCGCCTTCGGAGGCAGGGTGATGGATGACTCGCTACCGAAGTACCTTAATTCTTCGGAGACCCCGCTTTACAGTAAGAGCAATACACTCTATTGTCTGGACGCGGCCAAGGATGCGGGCCGCAAGAAGGGATATTTCATCATCGTCGAGGGATACCTCGATGCGATTGCCTGCCACCAGTTCGGGGTGCGAAACGCAGTAGCTACGCTGGGCACGGCACTGACCGAAGGGCATCTGCGGCTCATACGAAGGTTTGCAGACAAGCTTGTGCTGATATTTGATCCTGATCCGGCGGGCGTAAAGGCATCGCTCCGGGGTTTTGACCTTTTCGTATCGAGCGGGATGAAAGTGAACGTGGTTTCGCTTCCGGACAATGACGATCCGGATACGTTTCTGCAAAAACATGGTCCGGAGGTATTTGCAGAGCGCCTGCGCCAGTCCGAAAAGTTCATGGACTTTGTAATTACCCAGGTTGTGACAAAGGGCCCTGCGACCTCAATCGATGAAAAGGTTGAGAAGGCCGGGAAAATGCTCGAGTTCATTGCTAAGCTTTCAAGCGGCATCGAACGTGACTACTATCTAAAAAAAACAGCTGAGGCCCTTGACCTCGACGAGGCCGTTCTCAGGCAGGAAATGCCGAAACTGGGAAAGCACGCCATAGCAACAGTGGGTGAGAAGGCAGCAGTTTTTTCACGAGGGCATCGGCCGAAGGCTGAAGAAATCCTAGTACATCTCATGCTGAAGGATGAGGGCATAGCGCGAAACCTGCAAACGCAACTCCAGCCCCTTGATTTTTCTGACCCATTGTTCCGTAGGGCTGTGGAACGAATTTACGAGGTGCTGGAGGCAACAGGTTCGCTCGACCTAAGGGCATTGATGCAGGACGGCGATGAAGAATTAAACAGGCTGTTCTCACACTATGCCGTTCTCGAGATGGATTACGACGATCCAGAGAAGCATTGCCAGGATTGCATCGATGCCATTAGACAGCAGGACCCAGAGAAGCAAATGAAGCAAATTGTGAAGGCGCTCAAGGACGCGGAAGAACAAGGCAACAGTCAGGAATATAAACGGCTGCTTGAGATACAACAGCAGCTGAGCCGTCGTCCCGGCCGGCGCATTCCCGGTCTCTAGACACGAGATGAAAGCGAGTTAATCTTTTCCGACGAATAGATCGTGGCAGCGTGAACGCTGCCGCATAAAAGGAGCACCAGAGCATGTCAAAGCGGGACAAAACAGTAGATTCCAAAAAAACGAACGGAGCGGGGAAAGAGCGCAATTATGTTCCCTTTGAAGAAACACAGGAGCCCATTCCTCATGAAGATGTTTCTACGGAACAGCTCGATAGTATCATCTCCTTGTTCGGCGATGGAGAAATGGACATCGATATCGCCGAATCGCGACACGATGGCAAGGTTCGCCAACATGCCGATGACGAGCTGGAGGAAGGCGCCGAGTCGGACGAAGTAAGCCTTGAAGACGCTTCCGAGGAAGACGTAGAAGAAGAAGAGGTTGAGGTTGGCGTGGGCAAGACCGATGATCCAGTCCGACTCTATTTGAAGGAAATGGGCACAGTACCTCTTCTGTCGAAAGAAGGCGAGGTAGCGATCGCGAAGAGGATTGAAGAGGGTAAGCGAGAGGCGGCCCAGATACTCTACAGTCTGCCGTTTGCGCTTCAGGATGTCCGCGATCTTGGCGATAAGCTAAGGAAAGGCAAGATCAGCATCAATGAAGTCGTTCACGCCGGGGATGACGATTTTGACGATCTTCAGAGTCAGAACGAGGAAGAGCTCCATGCGCGAGTGATCAAGCTCATAACCGAGGTTGACCGCCACAGCAAGGAACTTGCTACGCTTACGAACCACGTAACGAGCAGTCGCTGTACCGAGGCTCGCAAGAAGAATCTTCGTGAAAAAATGCAAACGACGCGACTTGCTTTATTTGACAAACTGGAGGCGCTGAACATCCATTGCCGTCAGACCGATAGGCTTGTCATGAAGTTGCGCGAGATGGTGGGTGAGGTGCAGCTCTCCGAACGCGAAATCCACGGGCTTGAGCGGAAGTCGGGCCTTGTTATTGCGGAGCTGAAGGATATATTCAAGAAGATGCGGTTGGGAGAACGTGAGCTGAAGAATGCAGCGCGCAGGCTTGAAATGAAGCAGGAGGCGCTTCTTGGGTTGGAAAAAACTTATCGGAACGCAGTCAAGCGTATAAAAAATATCGAGATGGATTGTGGAGTCTCGTCCGAGGAGCTTAAAAAAGTGCTCAGGGCCTACGAACGAGCCGAAGAACGCGCCAAGTATGCCAAGAGCGAGCTGGTGGAAGCGAACCTTCGACTGGTGGTCTCCATTGCCAAGAAATACACCAACCGCGGACTCCAATTCCTTGACCTTATTCAAGAAGGGAACATCGGCCTTATGAAAGCCGTGGACAAGTTCGAATGGCAGCGCGGGTATAAATTCAGTACTTATGCCACATGGTGGATTAGGCAAGCAATCACCAGGGCCATTGCGGACCAGGCGCGCACAATCCGTATCCCGGTGCATATGATCGAGACAATGAACAAGCTCATCCGTACGTCGCGAGGTCTTGTCCAGGACCTCGGCAGGGAACCGACAACTGAGGAGATTGCCGTGTCCATGAAGCTGCCGGTTGAGAAAGTCCGCAAGATCATGAAAATCGCTAAGGAACCGATCTCGCTAGAGACTCCTATCGGTGAGGAAGAGGACAGCCATCTGGGGGACTTCATCGAGGACAAGAAAGTAGCCTCACCACTCGAGTCGGCAATCAGAAAGAACCTCCACCAGCAGGTACGGAGGGTGCTTAATACGCTGACGGAACGTGAGGAAAAGGTGCTCCGCTGGCGTTTCGGCATCGGCGAGCAGACGGACCATACGCTCGAAGAAGTGGGCCAGGAATTCGACGTTACTCGCGAGCGGATCCGCCAGATCGAGGCAAAGGCTTTGCGGAAACTGCGCCATCCGAGCAGGAGCAAACAGCTCAAGAGTTTCATAGAATAGTACCCTCAAACAACGATAGAAATATTTACCGAGCAATAAAAAACCTTGTAGGCCGCTATAAGAGCGGGCATAAAGGATTAGACCAATCAAATTCTCTAACCGGCAAGGTGAAATCCTGATACGACAAAGCTCATAACCGGTTGGTCCCAGGTTCGAGTCCTGGTGGGCCCACCATCTTCAAAAAGGAGAGGTTTGTCTCAAATTAGATGAAGAGACGGCTAAGGATGTCAAAAGCTGCGAGTGTTGGTGACGCGAACTTCAGTATGGTCGCGTAACATGCGATAACTTTAAAAAACGGTTGTTTGTTTTACTGGTGCAGCATGATTTAAATCCTGTCGCTGTTCTTGGGTAGTATAGGTACCTTGACATTTTTGTGCGGTTCTGACAATATAGGGGGCCGTTCATAGTACGTTTAATGTACCAAACACTTTATTATCAATGAATTCCAAGCCAATCGCCTAATCGAATATATCCTTCGGTCTTGTGTGCGATGAGGAGATCGAAAGTTGCCCCATAGAGGGCCCATAGCTCAGTTGGTAGAGCTACCGGCTCATAACCGGTTGGTCCCAGGTTCGAGTCCTGGTGGGCCCACCATCTTCAAAAAGGAGCAGACAATGACTTTTGCCAAGCATACAGAGACAAAGAGAACGAACAATCAATAGAAATGCGCCGGCCGGCGCATTTTTTATTTTGGAGGCCTGATGGACGAACAACTGAGTCTGCTTATTCAGCTTCAAGAAATCGATGGTAAAATCCGATCTCTCATGGAGCAGAAAAAACGCCTACCGGAGTTCCTCGCCGACCTAGAGCGGAAACGTGAGGCGAATAAAACGAATCTTGAAAGTGTCAAGGAAGAACTTCAGTTGGCACAGAAGAACAAGCGGGATCGTGACCAGGACCTGGAAGCAGGGGGTCAGAAGATCGAAAAACTTAAAGCCCGCACATCCGAGATCAAGAACAACAAGGAATATCAGGCGCTGCTCAGGGAGATCGAGATAGGGGAAAAAGAGAACAAGGCCATTGAGGACGACATTCTTATCCTTATGGAAAAGATTGAAGCGGCTGCCGCGAGTATAACAAGTGCGGAGCAGCGGTCACGGGAAGAAGAAGTGGCCCTCCAATCCGAGCAGATGCAGCTCGAAGCTGATTTTGCGAAGATCGAGGAAGAGTTGAAAGGACTAAAGCGCGCATGGCAAGATGTCGTTACAAGTGTCAAACCCGACATACTCGCTCAATATCAGAAACTACTTAGTACCAAGGCAGGAATCGCTATTACGGAGGCGCGCGGTGAATCCTGCTCCGGATGCTATATGAGTATCCCTCCCCAGATATTTGTGAACGTAAAAAAAAATGTAAGCATCATTACTTGTCCCAACTGCCATCGCATGTTGTTCTACAGAGAAGCGATTGAACCAAAATAGAACGAAAAGCCGGGAAGTACGATGTCCGAATAAGGCTGAACGAATAACGTAATCCTCATCGCGATATTCGGAGACTTCCGGTCTCTCGGCAAAGGAATCAACATGAATATCATAAGCAAAGCACATTTTACCATCTTTACCGACGGTGCGTCGCGGAATAACCCCGGAGAGGCAGGTGCTGGTATTTTTATACTCCAGGATGGCAAGCCAGTTGAGAAGATCGCACGATATCTCGGCAAGACTACGAACAACATTGCTGAATATAGGGCGGCAATTCTCGGGTTGGAACACGCCATAAAACTCGGCGCTTCAAATGTCAAGTTACATGCTGATTCTGAGCTTGTGGTGAAACAACTGAACGGTCAGTATAAAGTAAAAAATGAAGGGCTCAAGCCACTCTTCCTGAAGGCCAAAGAGCTTATTGCGCTGATCGGGAACGTTGATGTACAATACATACCGCGGGAGATGAACAAGGAAGCAGACGCATTGGCAAACAAGGCGATTGATGAAAGAATAGTATAGCCGCAAAGGACGCAGAGTACGCTAAGGAAAAAAGGAAAGGAATAAGAGCAATTTTGTTCATGAATTATGTGGCATTTCTTGACGATCTCAGAGTCTTTTGCAAGGGAAATTCCAATAAAATAATCAGAGCGGGTGAGGTGATCACTCTCCGGCAACGGAGGGAGGAAAGTCCGAGCTCCGCAGGGCAAGGTGGTCCCGAAACGGGACAGGGGGCGACCCCATGGACAGTGCCACAGAAAAGAAGACCGCCCCGAACAGGGTAAGGGTGAAACGGTGGGGCAAGAGCCCACCAGACCCGGCAGCAATGCCGAGTGCTTGGAAAACCCCGCCTGGAGCAAGACCACATAGGGAAGCATCTTCCGCAAGGGGGTAAGGACGGCCCGTCCGAGACTTCCGGGTAGGTCGCTCGTGCTATCGAGTAATCGATAGCCCAGATAAATGTTCACCACCCTGAGCAATCAGGGAACAGAACTCGGCTTACGACCCGCTCTGATTTTTTTTAATGCTCTCATCCTTATAAGCCTTCTTCCTCCGTCGGGAGGGGGCTACGGTGAGGAAACTTATAATAATGTTGCGAGCATGATCTATGGGTAATAAAACTTTTGCCATCCACCCTTTCGAGAAACTCAGGAAGAAAATTGAAAGCACGCGAGCCGCTTCCACTCCCCTGTCTTTCCCTCAAAAGAAAAAAGAGGTATATACCGAAGAAGAGCTGTTCCATATTGCCATGAATGATGTTCAGGAGATAGAAGCGTTCCGTTCTTTGACCTGCGTTTCCCGTCCCCGAAAGACTAATATTACATTAGCGCGCCGTGATTCCGAATGCGAAGTGCTCGATATTCTTGAAGAAATTGCAGGAGGGCAGCGCCCAATCCATTTGCCGCATACACAGGAATACGTCGAGTGGATTAATCCTGAATTTCGTGAGGATATTATTCGGAATCTTCATGAAGGGCTGTTCTCGATCCAGGCCTATCTTGACCTCCACGGTTGTACCGTACTTGAGGCGGAAGAAGAGCTAGAACATTTTATCCAAGGATCTTTTAAAAAAAATTTGTGCTGCGTAAAAGTTATCCACGGCAGGGGTCTACGCTCAGTCAACGGCGCTCGTTTGAAAGAAGCGGTCGTTAAACGTCTGACCGGTCACTTCCGAAATGATATAATTGCCTTCGTAACTGCCCGGCAGTGTGATGGCGGCCTCGGCGCGCTTTATATCCTGCTCAAAAAAAAATAACGCCAAGGGATATCTCTTCAAGCGTATGCAGAGGAAAACGACCACTATCCGCCCAAGGAAGAAAAATAAACTTCTTACTACAGCGGAAGTCCGTGTCTTCCGAAAAAAAATTTACGAATATTATGAACATTCGGGACGCAGTTTGCCTTGGAGAAAAAATCCTACCCCTTATCGTGTCATAGTTTCCGAGATAATGCTCCAACAAACGCAGGTGGAGCGAGTCATCGAAAAATTCCAGGAGTTCCTCAACGCGATTCCCAATTTCAACGCCCTTTCCCAGGTGTCACTTTTAAAACTGCTTAAGATATGGTCAGGCATGGGCTACAATCGCCGTGCACTTGCTCTCAAGTCCCTGGCGCAGCAGGTGGTGCACGAGTATCAGGGCAAGCTACCGCGAGATCCGGAACATCTCCGTACGCTTCCCGGCATCGGAAAATATACAGCAGGCGCCGTGGCAGCCTTTGCCTTCAATAAGCCCGTGGTTTTTATAGATACCAACATCCGCCGGGTTTTCATTCATGAGTTCTTCCCGAATTGCGATGCCATCCACGATGATGAGATCGTCTCTATCGTTGAACAGACCGTGGATACCAGTGAGCCCCGGAAATGGTACAATGCTCTTATGGACTACGGGACCATGCTCAAACAGGAGCATGAGAACCCCAACAGGAAGAGCGTCCATTATGCACGGCAGAGCACCTTCGAGAATTCAAACCGCCAGGTGCGGGGAAGGATATTAAAGGTGCTTGTTGCCGAGTCGCCATTGAGAGTGGCACAAATAATGAATAAAACTGCCATGGATCCGGAGCGGGTGAAGTCTAATCTCCTTAAATTAGAGGAGGAAGGGTTCATCCGAAAAAGAGGAACCAGATATTCGATTGGATAAATCTTGCCTCACTTATTTGACGCCATCCGTCTAGGGAGGAAGAAGAAGTAATGTAAATTATATATGAGAAACGGCCCCGACTACATACAATTCTATCCCACGCTCCGATGCAATCGCTCCTGTGAATTTTGTTTTAATCGATTCCTGCCGCCGGTGCAGGATATGTCGCTTGCCGATTTCAAAACTATGCTTGTCGTCCTAAAGCAGAGAGCGGTTCGAACGATCGACATAATCGGCGGTGAACCGACCTTGCACCCGGATATCCTTTCGTTCGTTCGAGAGTCTTTGGTCTCTGGCTTTTTTGTAAACATCAGCTCGAATGGAACGAACCTGAACGTACTTGAAGAAATCATGAGCATGGGAAGCGGGGTAACTGCTGGTATCTCTGTCAATGACCGAGTGACTTTCGAACAAGTCAAAGTATTTATTGAGACGCACAAGCCGGTTGTCAAATCCGTCTTTCATCCGGACATGGGACGTGGCATGATTCATAAAATTCTCTCTCTTAAGCCAAAAAAATATTATCTTATTTATCGAGATGCTCTCTCTCGGAGCGAGCTGCAGACGACAATGCCGTTTCCTTTATTCGCATCAACAATGGAACAGTGGTTCAATTTAACAGAGGTGGGCACGGTCTTCTGTTCGGGTTTTCTGCCGGACACAGATCACTACCCCGAGCTTGCACAGGTCCGCTGTCCTGCTGGAACCACGAAATTGGGGATCTTGCCGGACGGTTCCGTTTATCCTTGCAATCTCTTTTTCGGACAAAAGGAGTATCTCCTTGGTAATGTCGTAAGTGATCCTTTTCAAGATATCTGGGAACATCAGGCACTTACCTATTTTCGAAGTTCAGCAGCAAATTTATGCAAACAGATATCGTGCCGTCACCATTCACAATGTCATGGAGGCTGTCCAGCCCACAGTTTTTTTCTCACAAACGACCTTACAGCACCAGACCCCAGATGTATTGAGGCCTGACCTTATTTATTGGCATGATAACAAAAAATCTGGTATATTGTACAAAAACACGCATACAGGAGGTTCATCATGGTTACTGCTCTGGTGTTGTTGACGGTCGCCCGGGACAAGGTGAACTCCGTGGCCGAAACGCTTGCCGACCAGGAGGGTATCACTGAAGTTTATTCTCTTGCCGGAAGATACGATCTGGCAGTCATCATTCGCGTGCTAGACAATGACCAACTGGCGGAAGTTGTGACAAATCATATGTTGAAAGTAGAAGGAATCCTAACGTCCGAGACGCTTGTGGCCTTCCGAGCCCATTCCCGTCACGATCTGGAGAGTATGTTCTCAATCGGCCTGTAACAGGCAATTTGCTAGACATTCGAGACGTATCTACACGCTTTGTGAAAAGAGAAGGGGGGCCCACTACACCGAGATAGATATTGATCCTTATATTTCGGTGGTAGCTGACAAGCTCGTCATAGGAACCAGTCCGGGGTTCACTCTGTTTTTCAAAGACCGAAGCTTGGTCATTCCTTTGTTAAACAAAGGGAACATCTATGACGGAATTGCCTCGAACATCTGAAGGGAAAAGGCATCAACACGGTTTATGTTGAGACGTCGGAAGAAAGGGAGTTGTAAGCCTGTCTAGCCCAAGGCGGCTCGCAAAAAAAGTCAGTCCTTATTTCCCAAGATATACTAACAATACATTACAGAAACGGAACAGCATTTGTCATTGACCGGCGCTCCTGCAGCCGTGGACACAATTTCCTTCAAACTCTATGTGCTGGAATAGCTCCGTCTCAGCATACTCGTTCAGGCTACAGAACAAACTCCCTACACCCTCGATGGTCGGATTGCAAATACCACCGGCGACATAGTGATCAAGCTGGCGGACCTTCCTCGCTATAATGCATACCTGAATCCCCTCTTAACCGCGATAGGCATTAAGGATAAAGGCTTGGGAAAAGTGAAGCGTAGTATGATCAAGGAAAATTCGACGCTCGTGCTCAATGACCTCCTCGACAATACCCGCAGCGGAAAAAGATTAAAGAATCCATCACCTTGATCAACAGGATGGTCTATGACATTCTAGAGAACAGATCTGCAGCCAGCGATCTCTTATCGCTCAGAACATATGATTACTAAACGTACACTCATTCGTTCAATGTCACGGTTTTGTCCGTGTGACTCAGGATCGCGATAGGTCTCCCAAAACAACAGATCGAGAAGCTCGGTATCAGCGTCTTGCTACATGACGTGGGAAAAAAAATGATCCATTCTCCGTACATCAATAAACTAGACAAGCTTGACGACAGAGAATATCAGATCATCAAGGCCCACGTGTCTGAAGCGAAAAGATTTACCACACGGGCAAAAAAATCTCCGAAGAGTCCTACAACGCCGTTTCAGAGCATCATGAGCGGCTGTTGGGTAGAGGCTACCCCTACGCAATGACCACGGATCGCGCCTACCAACCGGCGCGTACATCTTTCTACGCGTTATCTATCATCACGAGAAGGCTGGAGACTATGATTTAGAGCCACTCAAGGTTTTTATCAAGATGCTCGGTGAACTTAAGATGTAAACATCGCTGCCAGTTAAAGTTCCGAATTTTTCAAATCATTTGATTCACTTCCACCGCTAAATCACATGACGCTTACTGCGCTATTTTCCGAAAAAAGTCGCTAAAAACCATTGTGAAACTTCTAAAAATAGTTTAAAATAGCGCCACTTTGATTAATGAACAT
Organism: Nitrospirota bacterium; assembly: GCA_963845065.1. Taxonomy (GTDB): domain Bacteria; phylum Nitrospirota; class UBA9217; order UBA9217; family UBA9217; genus JAJYKN01. The sequence continues at coordinate 278,350 of CAWJQQ010000006.1, read as the reverse complement.
ATGACCCAACGACGCAGGAGGAAGGTATGAGACAGACCAAGATAGTTCTCTCTGATAAGGAAATTCCGACCAAGTGGTACAATATCATGGCGGATATGCCGAACAAACCCAAACCACCGCTCCATCCAGGGACAAAGCAGCCGGTTGGACCCGATGACCTTAAACCCATCTTTCCAATGGACCTCATCCTTCAGGAAGTAAGCCAGGAGCGCTGGATCGATATTCCTGAAGAAGTTCTCGACATCTACACGCTTTGGAGACCGTCGCCATTGTTTCGGGCGCATCGGCTTGAGAAGGCGCTTGGCACGCCGGCAAAAATTTATTATAAATATGAAGGCGTGAGCCCTACGGGTAGCCACAAGCCGAACACGTCAATTCCGCAGGCCTTTTACAACAAGAAGGCAGGTATCAAGCGCATTGCAACGGAGACCGGTGCAGGCCAGTGGGGTTCATCTATGGCCCTTGCAGGCAAGCTATTCGGACTCGATGTTACAGTCTACATGGTGAAGGTAAGTTTCAGCCAGAAGCCCTACCGTAGGATGATGATGGAGACCTGGGGTGCCACCGTGCATGCGAGCCCGTCAACAGTGACGAATACAGGCAGAAAGATCCTCGAAGCCGATCCAAGCAACACCGGGAGCCTCGGAATCGCCATATCTGAAGCTGTTGAGGACGCGGCTACCCACAATGATACGAATTACGCTCTGGGATCGGTGCTGAATCACGTATGCCTGCACCAAACTGTGATCGGCCAGGAGGCCAAGAAGCAACTTGAGATCGCAGGCGATTATCCTGATGTGGTCATCGGCTGCTGCGGCGGCGGGAGCAACTTTTCAGGAGTTTCCTTCCCTTTCCTGCATGATAAACTGACCGGCAAAAAGAAGGAGCTTCGGGCGATCGCGGTGGAGCCCACGTCGTGTCCCACGCTTACCAAGGGAGAGTTCTGCTACGACTTTGGAGATGTGGCCGGAATGACGCCACTCCTATCCATGTATACGCTGGGCCACGATTTCATGCCTGCAGGCATCCATGCTGGCGGGCTCAGGTACCATGGTGATTCGCCGCTCATTTCCCAGCTCTACCACGACAAGATCATCGAAGCCAAGGCATACACGCAGACAAAAGTCTTTGAGGCAGCAGTTCTGTTCGCCGGGACCGAGTCGATCATACCGGCGCCTGAGAGCGGCCATGCCATCCGTGCAGCAATCGACGAAGCGATTCGCGCAAAGGAAGAGGGCAAACAGAAGACCATCCTCTTCAACCTCTCAGGACATGGGTACCTCGACCTTCAGGCCTATGCAGATTATCGGGAAGGCAAACTGTTCGACCACGAACATCCTGATGAAGACATCAAGAAAGCTCTCGAAAAATTACCGAAAATTTAACAGCGTTGTATTGGTTAACTTATCCTATCCCCTCCCGGCGTCGGCAGGGGATTTTTTTTGCGAGTTGTGCCGGGATGAGTTTTACAAACAATTCAAGCGAGTTTGTCTGCACGTTGGCTCATTTTTTTAAGACTATGAATGCATCGGGTTTCTAGCCAGTTGAGTGGATACTACCGGTGGTATTATTTCCTGCAAAGGGAGTGGAGAGGAAAAGTAGAACGAGCACAGATAGCTCAGGGAACCGGCAAGGAACTTCGATCTCCTACGCTCGCTCGTGTTCCTTGAGGCGTTCGAGCGCATTGTGCACTATCAGGATATGGCCATCTGCCTCTTTTACGACGGCCTTCGCCATAAGCACTTTGAGGCACTTGGACACGGCTTCTCGGGACGAGCCGATGCGTGCAGCAAGTTCTTTGTGCGTCAATTTCCCGGCTTTGAGATAGCCGCCCGATGATACGGTGCCTACTACAGGAGTTGCATGATCGAGCAGTGATTTGATAAGCCGCTCGCCGACTTCGAGGAAGGCGAGGGATTCGATCATTTCGTCGGCTTTCCGGAGCCTTTCGACGAGTGTCGCTATGAGTTCAACGGCGATGCGGGGATCTTGGTAGAGGATGTCGAAGAACATATCTTTTTTCAAGATGGAAAGTTCTGCGTCTTTTTCCACCACGATCGTGGCGGATCTTGGCTTCCCGTCGAGCAGGCTGAGTTCACCGAAGAACGAGCCTTTTTCGAATTGCGCCAGTACGATCTCGTCACCTTCTTCGTCAACCAGAAGCGCTTTCAGCTTCCCCGAATTCACTATGTACAGATCAGTGCTCAGGTCGGTCTTGTGAAAGATCACGTCGCCCTTTTTGAATTGGGCACTTTTGCAACGTGCAGCTATTTCTTTCAGCTGAGAATCCTTGAAATGTTTGAAAAGGGGTATGTTCTTTAAATAGTCAACGAGCATAGGTTGTACGAATGCGTCAGCATTAAGTCTATTTGTGGCGCCGTCCGATGCCCTCACCTATGGTGGGTTAGATAATAATCTAAATCACAGACGCTGATATCTCAAGCATCGTACGATGGTAGCCACTGGCTTTTCAAGTGTCGAAAGATGAAACAGCATATCACCGTCGTGACGTAAAATCAAGAAGATAACATCAGAAGATAACATCAATAGTGGATTGTGGGGATCCTTGTTGGCTGAGATTGTAATCGGTAAAGACTTACAGTAAAATGCAGCATGAGTTTGGAAACAAACAGGTCTGACAGTGATGGCGGAGGAGTCGTGCGCTATGCCCGAATCGTTCAAAACAAAAATCTTACGTTGGGGTTTTAATTTATAAAAATCTGGCCTTGAATACCCAGCAGTTCTACTGCTGGGATGAAAAGGACAATCCTGACGAAGTCAGGATGAGAATCTGTTACAATACGGGCCATGAGCCCATTGAGAAGAAGCAAACATAGTGTCTATGATCTGAAGTACCATTTTGTATGGACACCAGAATATCGGAAAAAACTGTTCACCGATCGAATGACGAAAAGACTGAAAGAGATATTTCGCGAGATCGCAGAACAATATGAATTTGAGATAGACACGATGGAAGTAATGGATGATCACGCGCATTTGTTTTTGGTTGTGCCACCGAAGTATGCTCCGGCGAGGGTAGTGCAGATAGTCAAAAGTATATCCGCGAAGATAATGTTTCAAGAATTACCCGAGATGAAGAAAAAGCTTTGAGGAGGGGAACTCTGGAATGATGGTTACTTTGTCCGTTCGGTTGGCGACAAAGTAATGGCAGAAGTTATCAGAAAGTATATTCAGTATCAGCATGATGAGCAAATTGGTTTTAGGTTCTAGCGATTTTAGGATGCCCCGCAGCTCTGCTGCGGGGTAATTCACTTACTGCGTACCGGGGCACGGGCGGACGAATCACCTATATCGCGAGTGATTGGCGAGAAGTCCGTGTCAAATTGCAGCTTAACTGGCGGACGCGAAACTACGTTGGAACGATTTACGGTGGGAGTATGTATGACTCCATTGATCCGATCTACATGGTAATGCTTATCAAGATCCTAGTCCCAGAGTACATTGTGTGGGACAAGGTGGCATCAATACGGTTCAAAAAACCGGGGACCGACACGCTATTCGCAAAGTTTGTCATTACCGATGAAGAGATCAACACCACCATGGCCGCTCTCACCACTCTGCCATCAGTTGAACGCGTGTATCACGCTGAACTCATCGATGCTGAAGGTGTTGTACATGCTGCGATTGACAAGACGATGTATATTAAAAGAAAGGCAGTAATTGCGGGGGATAATTTGATGTGAGCTTTCCGGAGCGAGCGGTTTTGCCCTTGCGCGATACCCTATTCAGCGTTATTTCTTTATTACCAGCATTTCTCTCTTGAATTCTGATGTGAAGTGAAAATTAATTTTAGGATAGGCTTCGATCATATTTCGCAAAACCCATTCCGACTCGGCGAGAAATACAAGGTTGCTATCCTTATCCGTTGCAACGCGGTCAGACTTAAATTTGCAAAATTTATCAATTTCTTTTTCATCGGTTGCCGTGATCCAGCATGCCTTGTAAATGGACATCTGGTCAAACCGGCATTTGGCGCCGTATTCGTGCTCTAAACGGTATTGGAGCACATCGAACTGGAGCTGACCAACTGTGCCGATAATCTTCCGATTTCCCTGCTGTTGTGTAAAGAGCTGGGCAACACCCTCGTCGGTAAGTTGCTCGATGCCTTTTGAAAGCTGCTTTGACTTAGACGGGTCGAGGTTCACGAGCTCTTTAAACACCTCCGGAGAAAAGGTGGGGATGCCCTGGAACATCAGCTTCTCTCCTTCCGTGAGTGTGTCGCCGATCTTGAAGTTTCCTGTATCATACAAACCGATCACGTCTCCGGGAAAAGCCTCATCTACAATGCTCTTGCGAGCTCCCAGAAAGCTTGCCGGGCTCGTGAAGCGTATGTTTTTGCCGAGACGCACATGGAGGAACATCTTGTTACGCTCAAACTTACCGGAGCAGACGCGAATGAAGGCGATGCGGTCGCGGTGACGAGGGTCCAGGTTCGCGTGAATCTTAAACACAAATCCGGTAAAAAATTTCTCGTATGCGTTAACTATGCGCTGATCAGTGGGGCGGCTTCCCGGAATGGGAGCGATCTGGGTAAAGGTATCGAGAAGCTCTTTGACACCGAAGTTATTTATGGCGCTGCCGAAGAATACGGGCGCAAGCTCACCGCGCAGATATGCATCGACGTCAAAGGGATTGTGCGTTCCTTCGATCAGTTCTACATCTTCACGGAGCTGCACAGCATAGTCGCCGAGCTGTTGGTCGAGTACCGGGTCAGCAATGCCCTTGATAGTAAGTACATCATCGGCGAGCGTGACACCACCGGGACGGAAGAGGTACAGGCTGTGATTGTAAAGGTTGTATACCCCCTTGAAGGACGTGCCCATGCTTATTGGCCAGGAAAGCGGATGAACCTTGATCGAGAGCCTCACTTCAAGCTCATCAAGAAGTTCGAAAGGGTGTTTACCTTCACGGTCAAGCTTGTTCACAAAAATAATGACAGGCGTGTTGCGCATGCGGCAGACTTGCATGAGCTTTTCAGTCTGTTCTTCCACTCCCTTCACGCAGTCAACAACGAGTATAACGCTGTCAACGGCCGTAAGCGTTCGATAAGTGTCCTCGGCGAAATCTTTGTGACCCGGCGTATCGAGAAGGTTGATCTTAAGCCCGTTGTAGTCAAAGCCCATGACCGACGTGGCAACAGAAATGCCGCGTTGGCGCTCGATGTCCATAAAATCGGAGGCCGTGCTCTTTCTGATTTTGTTCGATTTTACTGCGCCCGCAACCTGGATTGCACCGCCGAAGAGTAAGAACTTTTCGGTAAGCGTTGTTTTTCCTGCATCGGGATGGCTGATTATGGCAAAGGTTCGTCGTTTGCTTATTTCGTCTGAGTAATCCATTTTTAAGCGTAATGCCTCTCTTGGGCAAGCCTTGTAAATTAACAACTAAGAAACGAAATGTCAAGTGTTTTGACTTTGAAAGGCTCGGCGTTATTCCTTAATGTGTGATCTCGCCTTTTCGTAGGCTTTTGCAAAATTATCCGCCGCTGCATCCATCTCAGAAATAAATTGCTTCCATTTCTCGGCTGATTCTTTTCGAATATGTTGAAGTTTACGCAGGGCTATCTTTTGCTTTTTCTTAGCATCGTTAAGGTACTGGTTCATGTCTTTGTGGGCCTGCTCCGTCATAACAGCAGCCTTTGCGTTTATTTCATCAAGTTGCTTGCCGAGTCTCGCTAGTCGCTCTTCCATATTGTTTTCATATTTTTTCTTTTCTTGCGGCAATTGCCGCTCCGAAGAAGCATGTTCAATTTCTACTGAGTACGATGCTAACGGGCCAACGGCAATGAATAATATTATGGACAGGAAGAACATTGTCAGCTTCATAGTTAATCTCCTTGTGTGAGTCGGTGATGGCAGCATTAAACTTTCACCCCATGGTTGTATGCTGAGCTGATGGCAGAATGTGCTGCTAAAGCAAACTCTTTTCGCGAGGCATGATCACGAACCTTTATGCTATTCAGCGGGATGACATCAACGTCAACGGATTTCAGCATTAATAATTTTGGGAAATGCCTGAAAAAGGTTTCGTCGCCGTAATAAAATATACTCCCACGATTATGCGGGGTCAAAGCTCCGCCATTTATTTTAGTGTAGCGCAAGCAGACCGGAAGGACGTCGGTTCCTGCTGTCACTGCAGCGTCAAAAAGCGAATTTTTGAAGGGTTGTATACGTTCTCCATTGGATGTGGTTCCTTCGGGGAAGAGTACCACCGTGAATCCATCTGCGATTACGCGCGCAATCATCGCTATCTCCTTCTTGAGACCGAATGGATTTCTTCGTTCCACGAAAATGCTCCCGCCGAGGCGCGCGAGCATACCGAAAAAGAACGTACTGCCGAGCTCCACTGATGTAATAAAAACGGCGGGCGTCAGCGATGCGATGACTAGAACATCAATATAAGAAGTGTGGTTGGAAACGATAAGTAAACCGGAGCTTAACTTTGGCAAACGCTCACGATGGCTGACATGAATACGTACACCTAGCAAGGAAAGCACAATGCGGGAAAAAAAAGATACATTTTTTATAAGAAGAATTCTTTGAAGCCGGGCTACCAACGGCAACAGCGCGATGGCACAGGAAATAAGAAAGTACGCGAGGAGGAGGGGTACGATTCCGATTATTTTCATATAAAAACACATCGTTTTAGCCTTTGTTTAGGACATTAAACAGGTATGGTAGTACTCTTGCGACTTGGTGAAGATATTTGCAGTCAGCGCAGATTATGACACAGACAACTTCATTTTTCAATGGAATAACGAGTACTTGTCGTCTTTACATTGCCGGGGTCAAGGGCTATACTTTAGGTAGGAATAGGGTATGTTGTGTTAATTTAAGGTGAATCTCTAATTCTGGACAATGGAGAGGAAAGTGCATGAGCACGATGGTTGAATTTAGTATTGTGCCGTTGGGGACGAAAGTAAGCATAAGTCCAGTTATTGCAGAAATTATGAAAATTGTGGTTGCAAGCGGTGTTAGCTACCGCGCCAATGCAATGGGGACCATACTTGAAGGAGAGTGGGATGCTGTAATGAGTGTAGTAAAGAACTGTCATGACCTCGTGATGCAGGATGCGGAGCGGACGATCACGACGATCAAAATCGATGACCGTAAAGGCAGTGACGCACGGATGGACAAGAAACTAGAATCGGTGGAACAGAAACTCGGAATGGTACTGAAAAAATGATCGTAAACGAGGTGAACTATGATCAACAAAGTGGAGGGCAGCGGTGTGGAGCGGATTAAGATCCAGGAGAAGGCCCTGTCCAATCTGGCCGACATGCTGAGGAAGCGTGAAAATGAGACCGCCGAAGAGATCATGGACATTCAGGCGGAGATTAAAGCTCTTAAACTGTTCCTTGCGCGGAACATCCCTGAGTTTAAGAAACAGTATCCCGAGATACAGAGGAAGCTGAAATGAACGAAAAACCGAGGGGAGTTTTGACCCTGATGAAGGAGGCGGTCCTTATGAAGATGGTGGGTAAAAAAGTAGATCGAACGTACAAACAGACATACAAAAAGAAATCATCCACAAACGATCCCTATCTGCCGCGGGGTGCAAGCAGGAGTGTTTCCCTTTGCGAGGGTTGCCAGGCGGTATACATGAACAAGAGGTGGTATGCCGACAGCATGGTGTACACGACAGCAAAGAAAAAGCCCGAGATAGTGACCGTGGTATGTCCGGCGTGTATGAAAATTCGGGATAATTTCCCAGGCGGTATTGTGACGCTAAAAGGGGACTATGTGCTTCCCCACAAGACGGGCCTGATGAACTTGGTGAGGAATGAGGAGGAACGGGCGCGCGGATTAAATCCGCTCGAACGGGTGATTGCCGTGAAGGAGAACGGGTTCGGAAGCATCGTGATTTCCACCACAAACGAGAAACTCGCGCAGCGTATAGGGCGTGCAATTAAAAAAGCGTTTCATGGTGATGTGAGCTACCGATGGTCGCATGACAATAAGCTTGCTAGGGTGGACTGGGTAAGGAAGATGGAAATGGGCTAAGCAGCGATAGTGAGGTGTTTAGAAGACTAACCTGTCGTTTTTATGTTGCCTTATATGGATGACAAAATTATAGTTTGTCAAGTTGCAAGGCATTAAGATACTCCTCCCACTCCATGGGGAGGAGACATTTTTTTTTGTTGTTGCAGTCTTTGCACGCAGGAACGAGGTTCCCCTGCACGGATTTCCCACCGCGTGCGATTGGTATCAGATGATCCATCGTCAGGTCAGCAGGCTTGAAAGTTTTTCTGCAGTAGTAACAGATTCCCGCAGAACGTTTCCGTTTCCACCATTGTGAATTGCGTAAATCCCTCGCCCTAGCCTTCTCACGCTTAATATGCTCGTCATTGACAGTGATGAAATAATCGGCACTCATAGCTTCCCATATTACTTTTTTATTGGAATGTTGTCACGCTAATAAAGTAGAAATACAATGATTATTACCCACCATGTAACACACTAAAAATTAATATTTTTCTTGACATTGCCAGATATGAAATATATACTTCGACCAACAGGTGGTATAAAGTGGGAAGCAGTGGGTACTCTAAGGAGGGATATGTTCAGAGGCAGTTTCGAACATACCGTTGATTCCAAAGGCAGAGTTAGCGTGCCCTCAAAATTTCGTGATATCATCTCGGACCGTTATGACGGGAGGTTGGTACTCGCGATGGACTATGATCGCTGTCTCACAGTCTATCCGCTCGAAGAATGGGAGCGGCTCGAGGAGAAGATTAAGACACTTTCTCTGATGAAGCAAGAGGTCAAGGACTTCAGACGTTTCCTGCTTTCGTCGGCTACAGAATGCGAACTCGATAAACAGGGCAGAATCCTTATTCCGCCGCCGCACCGAGAACATGCAGGGATAACCAAAAACGTGATGCTCGTCGGGATCATTGACAAGATAGAAATATGGGACTCCAAGACGTGGGAGGCACGCAATAACCGGAATGGCGACAAGATCGGCGAGGCGCTTGCCGCATTGGGCTTGTAACGACATGGACGAAAAACTCAAAGTATATCAGATGAACCTGGAAGGCGAGATTGACTCAGCAAAGATGGCGGAGATTAATCGGGTGATTGGCCAACTCATCAAGGGCGAGATGTATGGTCTGATACTGAACTTTGAGTCAGCAGAACACATCCAGTTTACGATCCTGCAGTCGCTGGTCGAAGAAAAACGTCGGCTCCAGTCATATGGCGGTGACATTCGGCTCGCAGCATTGTCTGATTACATAAAAAATATTTTTCGTACCACCGGTGTGCTTGAAGAGTTTCAGGTCTTCGAAACGGTCCAGCAGGCCGCAAAAAGCTTTGGAGTGACAAAGCCAGCAACGAACCTCCCGTTGGGATTGTAAAATTTCAGAGTACGAAGTGAAAATTCATCTGAAGGGAAAAAAGGGAAGCACAGATGCTCTGAACGCCAACCTACTGGCTCCGAAGGTAGAGCATATTCCCGTTCTCCTCCAGGAAGCTGTTGACCTCCTCGCACCGCGGTCTGGTGGCGTTTATATCGACGGGACAGTGGGAGCCGGTGGTCATGCTGCAGAGATACTGAAACGGTCGGCGCCAGATGGCATCCTGATTGGGTTGGATCAGGATAACGAATCCGTCGAACGCGCGAAAGCGGTACTTGCGATTTATGGCAAGCGAGCAATAATACAGAAGGCGAATTACCGGGACTTGCCCGAAGTCCTGGCAAGACTGGGATTTAATTTCGTCGACGGCGTACTACTGGATCTCGGCATTTCATGGTTTCACGTCAAAATGCCGGAACGCGGTTTTAGTTTCCTGCTGGAGGGGCCGCTCGATATGCGTATGGATACAAGCAGGTTGCAGACTGCGGCAGACCTGGTAAATAGCCTCTCGCAGGACGACCTTGCGAGGATAATCCGCGAATACGGGGAAGAGCGTAGGGCTGGCACCATCGCGAAGGCCATTGTTAGGGCGAGAGTCCGGGGAGCTATCACGAGTACGATCCAGTTGGCAGAAATCATCTCGGGCGTATTTCCTCGTTACCCTCCCCGGCGTATTCATCCAGCTACACTTACCTTCCAGGCCCTGCGTATTGCAGTCAATGACGAGCTTGGTTCGTTGCGGGAGGGAGTAGATAAGATTATTTCCCTACTGAAGCCCGGGGGAAGGTTCGCGGCGATCTCGTTTCACTCGCTTGAGGACCGCATCGTAAAACAGGCTTTTGCAGTTTTTGCCAAAGGTTGCATTTGCCCTCCCAAAATGCCAGTTTGCTCGTGCGGGAAAAAACCAGTGCTCAAGATACTGACGAGCCGGCCGATCAGTGCGGGACCAGACGAAATTGAGAGGAACCCCGCATCACGGAGCGCCAAGCTCAGGGCCGCAGAGAAACTTCCATAACATGATAGGAAATCGAAAATCGAAGATTGGTGTCATCATCCATCTAAGGTTATAGCTTCATCATATAGGGTTTTTTGCAACTGTCAATTTATTAAAGAAAGAGTTATCGTATGCATGCGCCGATCGGCAACATAGGAGCATTTGTGTTTGAGAGGAGCAGACGTGGAAATTTTCGGCGCGTGGTTGTTACTCTCCTTATCATCACGGGCTTGCTTTTGTACGTCGGCGGCAAGGTTAAGATAATGCGTCTCGGATATCAGATCGATTCCCTGGAACACGAGAAACAGGAACTAGGGCGCGAAAACAGCTCCCTGCAGATCGAGGCATCGAGCTTGGCCTCCCCGGCGAGGATCGAAGAGCTTGCAGTAAAACATTTTGGCATGGTCAGACCGGCGAAGGAAAACATCGTCATCGTAAAGAGAAAACATCAGAACACGAGAAACTTATGGAACGACGGGGAAGAATAGTCGCAGTATTGTTCATCATGGTCCTGGGTTTTGCACTCGTGGCCCTGCGGCTCGTATACCTACAAGTCATCGAACGATCAAAACTTACGGCCAGGGCGGAACGACAGCAGGAACAAGTTGTGACAATCAAACCCATGCGGGGCACCATCCTAGATCGTATGGGCAGAGAGCTGGCTGTTAGCCTCGATGTTGATTCGGTTTATGGTATTCCTTCAAAAATCGACAATCCTCGCGAGCTAGCCCAACGGCTTTCCCAGATCCTGCGCGAAGATCCTAGCATGCTTGAACGAAAGTTAGGCGGCGAAAAGCAATTCGTTTGGCTTAGCCGAAAAGTTGACCCGATAAAAGCTGAAAAGGTTAAAGAAATGGGTTCTGAGGAGGTCCAGCTTCGACCGGAGGCACGACGATTCTACCCGAACAGATCGCTAGCCGGACCGCTTATCGGTTTTACGGGCATTGACAACGAGGGTCTCGAGGGTCTGGAGCGCGCGTATGACAAGATACTCTGTGGCGTGAGTGGGTGGGTGCTGGCAGAAAAAGACGCAAAGGGCAGGATGGTATTTCCTGGCGGCCCAGGTTTCCAGTATAAAATGCCAAAGCCGGGCCATGACATCATGCTCACCATCGACGAGGTGATCCAGCATATTGCCGAAAAAGAACTTGATGCAATGCTTGCCCACTCCCATGCAAAGGGAGGAGTCTGCATCGTTATGAACCCGCAGACGGGAGAAGTGCTTGCTCTCTCGTTACGAACGGACGGCTATGGCCATCCTGCATTTAATCCGAACGAACCGCAGCGCTATAAACCGGCGGAGTGGCGGAACCGGGCAGTAACCGACGCGTATGAGCCTGGCTCTATTTTCAAGCCGTTCCTCGCTGCTGCAGCACTGGAAGAGCGTGTCGTGCATCCCCTTGAGCGGTTCGATTGCAGCGCCGGAAGCATCAAGCTTGCCGACCGGGAGATCAAGGACGCGCATAGAAACGGCGTGCTTACCTTTGCCGAAGTGATTGCTGAATCGAGCAATGTGGGCACGATCAAAGTCGCGTTGCGGCTTGGGAAAGAACGGTTTTACAAGTATATCAGCGCTTTCGGGTTCGGCAAAAAGACAGGAGTGGATCTGCCCGGAGAGATCCCGGGCCTGCTTCGGGATTGCCGGCTGTGGTCTGGTGTTTCCATCGGCGAGATCGCGATCGGTCAGGAGATCGGCGTAACGCCGATACAAATGGCCACAGCGTACTGTACACTCGCAAACGGCGGCATGATGATGACACCCTATATTGTATCGGAGATCCTTGACCACAATGGGGGCGCGGGGAAAAAATTCGGGCCCCGGTCCGTAGGGCGCGCCGTAACGGAAGAGACCTGCACTAAGGTGACCAGCATGCTGAAGCGGGTAGTCGATATGGGTACGGGCCAAAAGGCAAAACCGGCCGGGTATACTGCGGCGGGCAAGACCGGCACGGCGCAGAAGATCGACCAGCGTACGGGTGTATATTCAAAAAAAGAGTATGTCAGCTCATTTGTCGGCTTTGCCCCGGTCCGATCGCCGAAGCTCGTCATCCTTGTTATGATCGACACACCCGAGGGTGACATTTACGGCGGCACCGTGGCGGCGCCCGTGTTTCGGGCCGTGGCGGAACAGAGCCTTGCCTATTTACAGGTGCCGCCTGATGACGTGGGCGGAAGAACGCTTCTGGTGAATAGGTGATTTGTACTTTACATCTTATGCGTTAGATTGCATGCAGGGAGATGCTATTGCGTCATCTGGACCATCATCCCCGCCCTTTCCAATTTCGCCCTCTTCACGTGGGAGGAGAAAAAGAGAGGAGCCTGTCTCGGTGAAGCTTGGGGACCTCCTGAAGGTACTGGACTTGGAAACAACTATCCCGCGCGAAGCGCTGGAAATCGAGGTCAGAGATATTGCCCATGATTCCCGGAAGGTGCTACCGGGTTCCCTGTTTGTGGCCGTGCGAGGATTTCACTCGGACGGCCATCAGTTTATTCCGCAGGCTATAAGACAAGGAGCAATCGCCGTGGTTACCGAACAGAAGATCAATGTCGAAGCGGGAGGTGCACCGTTTGTCGCAGTCAATGACTCGCGCAAAGCACTTGCGCTCCTAGCCGATGCATTTTTCAATCATCCGTCAGAAAGGCTGAAACTCATTGGCGTGACCGGAACTAACGGTAAGACTACCACCACATATTTGGTGAAATCCATTGTCGAGGCCGCACACGGTACCGTGGGCCTTATTGGCACTATCGATTACCGCGTGGGCGGTAAGGTCTATCCCGCACCGAACACGACGCCGGAATCTCTTGATTTGCAGCGATTGATGTCCGAAATGACGAACCTTGGAACAGAGACCTGCATCATGGAAGTCTCATCACACGCGCTTGCACTGGGCAGGACCGTAGGATGCAGGTTCGCCGTAGCCGCATTCACGAATCTGACACAAGATCACATGGATTTCCATGAAACTATGGATTCTTATTTTGAAGCCAAGCTTCTGCTGTTCAAAGGCCTTGGTCCAGGCGCATGCGCAGTGATCAATATTGATGATACACGGGCAACGGACATTATTAGCGTAACAAAGACTGAAGTCATCACAACTGGTTTTTCACCGCGCGCCGATGTGCGGCCTCTGGGAGCAATACACCATGGCATTCAAGGCCTCGCATTCGAAGTCACTACGCCTTCGGGACCGATGACAGTCGAATCGCCTCTCGTTGGCAGGCACAACATTTACAATATCCTGACCGCTATTGCGATTGGCGTCGCTATGGGTTTCGAAACCACTGTGATCGCAGAGGGCGTGAAAACCATGCAAGCCGTTCCAGGACGCATGGAAAAAATAGGAGATGGCCGGCCATTTGGCGTGATTGTTGATTACGCGCATACGGAAGATGCCCTCGATAGACTGCTAGAGGCTGTCCGCGAGATCGCCGAGGGACAGGTCATAACTGTCTTTGGGTGCGGAGGCGATCGCGATCGGACGAAGCGGTCGAAGATGGGCCGTGCTGCAGCGAAGGGGAGCGACATAGTGATCATCACATCAGACAATCCCAGGACCGAGGACGCGCTGTTGATCATCAGAGAGATAGAAGAGGGCATGGCATCGGCGGGAGTGAAAGTTGCAAACCTTGACGCAGCGAGCAACAAAGGTACCAATCAGACTCCCTATCTGGTTATTCCAGATCGACGTGACGCAATCAGGGCGGCTATCGGCATGGGCAAACCGGGTGACGTTATCGTTCTGGCAGGCAAAGGGCATGAGGATTACCAGATCATCGGAGACAAAAAGGTCCACTTTGATGACCGGGAAATAGCCAGGGATGAGCTACAAAAAAAGAGAGGAATGTGACGCACGATGCAGGAAACACACAATTCTTTTAATAGATTTTATGGATTATGAGATAGGATCCTTGCATCGTAATTATGTGCCATGAATGATTATGAAAAAAAAATGCTTGGAAAAGTTATAGGGATGGTCGGGCGCATGGAAATTAAAGGTATATCCATTGACTCTCGCAACGTAAAGGAGGGCGAACTATTTGTCGCGCTCAAGGGTGACCGTTTTGACGGCCATGATTTTGTGCCCGATGCGATAAAAAAAGGCGCCTGGGGTGCACTCGTGGAGCGGACCACAATGGAACAAAAGTTCTTAAACCTCGGGGGTTTGAAGAACATTCTTCCAGTTGAAGATACGCTCTATGCCCTCCAGGAGATGGCGCACTTACACCGAAAAAAATTCATGATTCCCGTCGTCGGCATCACGGGTTCGAACGGCAAGACCACGACCAGGGAAATGCTCGCGTCCATCCTGAAACGGAAGGGGCCGGTGCTCAAGAATGAGGGCAACCTGAACAACCATATCGGCGTTCCCCTTACGCTTTTGAAGATGAATGATAGCCACTGGGTTGGGGTCATCGAAATGGGTATGAGCGCGCCGGGAGAAATCGATACGCTTACGAGGCTTGCCATGCCCACAGTCGGGGTGATAACCAACATCGGTCCAGCCCATCTTGAGTTCTTCGGCACGACGGACAAGGTTGCGCAGGCTAAAGGAGAATTGTTAGACAACCTTAAATCGGAGGCATCAGCGGTCTTGAATGCCGACGATGCACATTTCGGCATCTTAAAGAAAAAGTTCGCTGGACGTCTCATCACCTTCAGCATCGCCAATAAGGCCGACGTTACAGCGTCCAATGTACGGCAGGAGAAAGAATATTCCGACATGACGATTACAATGGAGGGTGTACGCATCAACGTTCGACTACGCGCCGTGGGAATACACAATGTGTATAATGCCCTTGCAGCTACTGCCGCCGCACTCGCCGTGGGCGTCACGATC
The DNA here is from genome assembly GCA_963845065.1 of Nitrospirota bacterium. GTDB lineage: Bacteria > Nitrospirota > UBA9217 > UBA9217 > UBA9217 > JAJYKN01. Next base: position 263,139 of record CAWJQQ010000006.1, on the reverse strand, counting down.
GATGTCGTAAAATTTGGACTCGATGACTTCCTACCAGTCGCCGGACGGTCTGAAGTAAAAAAGCTCGATGGCAGGACTGTTCTTGCTGATTACTACAATGCAAATCCTGCCTCCATGGAGGCGGCGATCAAAACGCTCGTTTCGCTTAAATCCGGCATGAAGGCAATTGCTGTTATCGGTGATATGCTCGAATTGGGAGAGATGTCGGCAGAAGCACACCGAGAAATTGGACGAACAGTAGCGCGTAACAAGGTGGATCTCCTGATCACGGTCGGTGAGCAAGGAACGTACGTTGAAAAGGGTGCCCTTGAAGCGGGAATGAAGGAGGAGCAGGTGCTCGGGGCGATTTCGCATGAAAACGCAGGGAGGCTGCTGAAACAGCTGACGCATCCGGGCGATGTCATTCTCATCAAAGGCTCACGAGGAATGAAGATGGAAAAAATTCTGGAGGCATTTTAATGCTCTATCACCTGCTTTACCCACTGCGCAATACCTTCTCCGGATTTAACGTGTTCCGGTATATTACATTTCGGAGCGCCGGTGCCGTCTTAACGGCACTCATCGTGACGTTTATTCTGGCTCCTTCGATGATTGCCTGGCTGCGCAGACTTAGGGTCGGTCAGCACGTCAGAAGCGATGGTCCGCAAACCCATCTCGCCAAGCAGGGTACGCCGACCATGGGCGGACTTCTGATTGTTGCAGCCCTCGTGAGTTCCGTACTCTTGTGGTCCGACTTGACGAATAAATACGTTTGGATCGTGCTTTTTGCGACGCTTACCTTCGGGGGGATTGGCTTCTGGGACGACTATCTTAAAGTCGTAAAGAAGCGGTCCACCGGGTTGCGGGCGGTGGAGAAGTTTGGACTCCAGATACTAGCCTCGGCAGCGATCGGTGTTTTTCTCTATTATAATCCTGGCGACCCGAATAATACGTCCATTTCTGTGCCGTTCCTGAAGCGGCTTTTTCTCGATTTGGGGTGGTTCTACATCCCCTTTGTCGTTATAGTGATCGTGGGTTCTTCAAACGCGGTGAACCTCACCGACGGTCTTGACGGCCTTGCGATCGGGCTCGTCGGTATCGCAGCCACGGCCAATGCAGTGATCGTCTATCTTGGCGGAAACAAGATTATCGCGGACTATCTGAAGATCCTCTTTATCTCGGGTAGCGGGGAACTCACAATTTTTTGTGGTGCCTTGTTGGGCGCGAGCCTCGGGTTCCTGTGGTACAATGCCCATCCTGCTGAGGTGTTCATGGGAGACGTAGGGTCCTTGTCTCTCGGTGGCGCTCTCGGCACATTGGCAGTAGTGACCAAAAACGAATTGATTCTAGTGATCGTGGGGGGAATTTTTGTTATTGAAACAGTTTCAGTGATACTACAGGTAGCGTCGTTCAAGCTGACAGGAAAGCGTATCTTCAAGATGGCGCCGATTCATCATCACTTTGAGCAGATCGGATGGGCTGAGTCGAAGGTAATCACCCGGTTCTGGATTGTAGGGATCATCCTGGCCTTAATCTCGATCAGCACGTTGAAACTGAGATAATAGCAATATACTGCAATTACGCGAAGTCACTGAAAAACCAAAATCTTGATGGCGTGTTCTTTACAAGTCAGTGGTCTTCGCTCCTCCGTTGGAAAAATTGTTTGGGGGTAATGTGAAAAAGGATTTTAGAGGAAAGAAAGCAACAGTAGTCGGTCTGGCACGGAGCGGGGTTGCCGCTGCACGGGCGCTTCATGCCCTAGGTGCGATTGTTACGGTGACGGACAAGAAGCCACTGATCCAGCTTAGCGCACAAGTGAAGTCCCTTGGTAACGACCACATCGTTATTGAGGCGGGTGGACACCCAGACCCAATTTTTCTCGAAGCCGATCTCATCGTGTTGAGTCCCGGTGTGCCGAAGCTTCCGCAAATTCTCGCAGCCCAGCAGCGCGGCGTAAACGTGATCAGCGAGCTTGAACTTGCATGGCTGCTATCGGATGTACCTTATATCGGGATCACGGGAACGAATGGCAAATCCACAGTCACGACGCTCGTGGGACTCATGCTCGGGCGTGCACAGAAGAAGGTGCTCGTGGCAGGTAACATCGGAAACGCCTTGACGGAAGACATCACTTTACTAAAACAACAGGACTGGATCGTTGCCGAACTCTCAAGCTTCCAGCTTGAATATATTGAGACGTTCCATCCCCGCGTCGCCACGATCCTGAATGTCACGCAGGACCACCTTGACCGGTATCATGACATTGCCGAGTACGGCGAAGTGAAAACTCGCATCTTTATGAATCAGCGTAAGGATGATTTCCTCATTCTTAACTTCGACGATCCTCTCGTAAAGTCCTATGCGAAGCGAACGCCAGCCACGGTGATACCCTTCTCGCGTCTACTTCGGTTTAGTCCCGGTGTCTGCGTGCAAGATGGATTTCTTACATTCAACAATAGGCGAATCATTCGTATCGACGAAATCAAGATCAAAGGCGTGCACAATCTCGAGAATGCGCTCGCGGCCGCAGCGCTAGCTCTATGCGCTGATGCCGATCCCACGTCCGTGGCTGCCGTGCTTCGGGAATTTTCCGGCCTTGAACACAGGCTTGAGTTCGTGCGGGCAAAGGACGGCGTTGTCTGGATTAACGACTCAAAAGGTACGAACGTGGGCGCTGTAGTGAAGTCCGTCGAAGGATTCACGCAGCCGGTTATCCTGATCGCAGGCGGGCTGGACAAGGGTAGCGACTTTAGCCCTCTATACAATTTGTTTAAACAGAAAGTGAAGCTATTGATTCTGATCGGCAAAGCAGCGGATAAGATGGCGAAAGCTCTCGGTAGCTCAACGGAGACTGTATTTGCGCAGACGCTCCAGGATGCTGTAAAATTAGCTGCTGCACGGTCCTCTTGGGGAGACGTAGTCCTGCTGTCACCCGCATGTGCTAGTTTCGATATGTTCAAGGATTTCGAAGACCGGGGGAGACAATTTAAAGAAGCAGTAATGAACATGGAATAGAGGCAAGGGTCAACAAGCAGGAGGCAAAGTTGATGCAGCAGGTGACGTACTATAAAGGACAATACGATAAGACGCTGCTCTTCGCCATTTTGACGCTGCTAGTGATCAGCGTGGTAATGGTATATAGCTCTAGCAGCGTGGTTGCGCTTACGACATATAACGACTCTTTATTCTTCATGAAGCGTCAACTCCTATGGGCGGCCATGGGACTCGCGCTCCTTTCGCTTACCATGCGGATCGACCACCACCGGTTGGCTGGACAAAGAGTAGTACTGGCAATCATGACGATCTCGTTGATGTTGCTCGCTGCCACACTTGCACCCGGAATCGGAAGAATGGTAAACGGGTCGCGGAGGTGGCTGCGGATTGGCATGCTGTCGTTTCAACCGGTAGAATTTGCCAAGTTCGCCGTTGTTGTTTACTTGAGCTATTATATCGCTAAGAAGGGCGAGCGTATCAGGGATTTCATGAACGGGATGGTGCCGGCTTATGTTGTGATCGCAGTGTTTACGAGTGTGGCTGTGCTCCAGCCGGACTTTGGTAGTGCAATGACGCTTGCCTGTGTTGCAGGTATAATGCTCTTTGCCGGAGGAGCAAATATTATTCATATCGGCGGTACGCTGCTTGCTGTGCTTCCCCTAGTCATATTCGCCGTGGCACACAAGGCATACCGGTGGAGAAGGATCGTCGCGTTTCTCGATCCCTGGTCTGACCCGCTGGGTGCAGGGCACCAGATTATTCAGTCCTTTCTTGCTTTCGGGAGCGGTGGTTTGTTCGGCCGCGGACTAGGTGAAGGGCGGCAAAAGCTCTTCTTCCTGCCGGAGCGGCATTCGGATTTTATCTATGCCGTGATCGGTGAAGAACTAGGGCTGATCGGAGCGCTTGTCGTAATCCTGTTATTCCTGATTATTCTATGGCGCGGCGTGCGTATAACCCTTGCCGTGGGTGACCCGTTCAGTAGGCTTCTTGCCCTCGGGATCACGCTTCTGATATGCTTTCAGGGTCTGATCAATATGGCTGTGGTCACGGGTCTTCTGCCGACCAAAGGCATTGCGCTGCCGCTGGTGAGCTATGGCGGCTCATCGCTCGTCATAACTATGGGAGCAATCGGAGTATTGTTGAATGTTTCGAAGGAAACAGGATAGCGTCAAGGAGCCAGGGTCCGGGAGAACAACACGGATGAAAGTCGTTATTGCCGGTGGAGGGACTGGAGGGCATCTCTATCCAGGAATTGCCATTGCGCGAGAAGTGCTGAGAGAACGGGACAACGACGTTTTGTTTATCGGCACGAAGCAGGGAATCGAGGCGAAAGTGCTTCCGCGAGAGGGGCTGCCGGTCCGTTTTATCACCGTCGGAAAGCTGAAGGGCATGAAGTTCAGCTCTATATTCAAAACAATTGTTACACTGCCGCTGAGCATTATACAGTCCATACGTCTGCTCCTCGAAAAGAGACCGGATGTGGTAATCGGCGTGGGGGGTTATTCCTCAGGACCGGTGGCGCTCGCGGCCTGGTTTGTCAGGGTTCCTCTTGTGATCGTGGAGCCCAATTCATATGCCGGACTGGCAAATAGAAATCTGGGGAGGTTGGCAAGTAAGGTCATCCTCTGTTTTCCTGGCACGGGAGCACAGACATTTTTCTCGGCCAAGAAAACGAAGAAGGTCGGACCACTGGTCAGAAAAGGCATTGACAAAGGAAATCGCGAGAAAGCGCTCAAAGATTTCGGACTTAGACCGGGGAATTTTACGATTTTTGTTATGGGCGGGAGCGGTGGCGCCCATGCCATCAATATGGCGATGAAAGGCACTGCAAACATTCTAAATAAGATAGAACACCTACAGATCCTGCATCAGACCGGTGAGAAGGATGTTGCTGAAGTTGCAGCAAGATATCGTGATGCGGGTGTCAAAGCAGTGGTGCTACCCTATATTCACGACATGGCTGGCGCATACGCGGCCGCGGACCTCGTGGTCTCACGCTCCGGCGCCACAACTGTTGCAGAACTTGCTGTCTGCGGAAAGCGCGCGGTGCTGATACCGTTTCCATTTGCAGCCGATAATCACCAGGAGTACAACGCACGAACGCTGGCAGAGCGTGGCGCGGCGGTCGTGATAGCACAGCGAGACCTCAAGCCGGAGACACTGGCAGAGCTCATATTAAAATACGTCGGACAGGATGTTTCTTCACATGTACCGTGTATGGAAAATAACGCAGCAGAAGAGATAGCGAGGATGTGTAAGGACTATGTTCAAGCGAATTAAACATATACACTTTGTCGGCATTGGCGGTATCGGAATGAGCGGCATCGCCGAAGTGCTTTTGAACCTTGGATATAAAGTTTCCGGCTCAGACATTAAAGAATCAGATACTACGGAGCGGTTGAGGCGACTGGGTGGAGAGATCTTTTTCGGTCACCGAGCCGAGAACATTACGTCGCCGCACGTGGTTGTGATCTCGTCAGCAGTAAAGAATGACAATGTCGAGGTTATCGCAGCGCGCGAGAAGCAGGTGCCAGTGATCCCACGGGCAGAGATGCTCGCCGAGCTCATGCGGCTCAAATACGGCGTGGCGATCGCAGGCGCGCACGGTAAAACCACGACGACCTCCATGATCGCAACGGTTTTTGCTGCTGGAGGCATTGATCCCACGGTCGTGATCGGTGGGAAACTAAACAGCCTGGGAACGAACGCCAAACTTGGCCAGGGCGAGTTCCTCGTTGCCGAGGCGGACGAGAGCGACGGGAGTTTTCTTAAACTTTCGCCGACAATCGCTGTGGTCACGAACATCGATGCTGAGCATCTAGATTACTATAGAGACATCGACGAGATAAAGGCGGCCTTCCTCACCTTCGTCAACAAAGTCCCGTTTTACGGTGTGTCGGTGCTCTGTCTTGACCAGCCGCACATCCAGGCACTCATTCCCTCGCTTCAGAAACGGTATCAAACCTACGGTATGAGCACTCAGGCCGACTACCAGGCGCGGGACATTTCGCTCCGTCCAATGGGATCGACTTTCAAAGTGATGCATCACAACAAGGACCTCGGGCTCTTCGAACTCTCCGTACCAGGTGTGCACAATATCAGCAACAGCCTTGCAGCGATCGCCGTGGCGCGCGAGTTGGATATCGATATTGAAACGATCCGCAAGGCACTCCGGGAGTTTAGCGGCGTGCAGAGACGGTTTCAGATCAAGGGAGAGGTGGGTGGCGTCATCGTCGTAGATGATTATGGTCACCATCCAACGGAGATCAAGGCCACACTTGCAGCTGCAGCAACGGGCATGGAGCGGCGAGTGGTAGTGGTGTTCCAGCCCCATAGGTACACGAGGACCCAGCATCTTCTTGAGGATTTCTTTACGGCATTCAACCAGGCGGACAAGCTTATCGTCATGGACATTTACGCAGCAGGAGAGAAGCCGATTCCTGGCGTGAGCGGGCAGGCACTCTATGAGGGGATTAAGAAGCACGGGCACAAAGATGTGACGTTTATACCGGAACGGAATAAGCTCATAGAGCACTTGATAAAAGTTCTGAAAAAAGGGGACCTCATGATTACGCTCGGTGCCGGGGACGTATGGAAACTGAGTGAACAAATCTTGGAGAAACTACAGCATGGAGATCGCAGGCTTTAAAGGTGAAATCAGACGGAATGAACCGATGAGCAGACATACGTCGTATGCCATCGGAGGGCCTGCCGATGTATTTGCCGTTCCTGTTGACCGAAACGATCTTGCAACGCTCCTCCGGGAAATCATGGGAAAAAAACTGAAATGTTTTGTCCTTGGAGGAGGAACAAACATCCTCGTGCGCGACGGTGGTTTTCGCGGTATTGTGATTAGCCTTCAGCGCATGCAGGCCATAAAGATTGAACGCGAGTACCGATCAATAGGTGGCGCATTCACCGTCATCTTTGTTGAAGCCGGCGTGCCACTGCAGAAGCTCCTTTCTTTTGCCGTTGAGGAAGGGCTGACGGGGCTTGAATTTACTGCCGGCATTCCAGGTACCGTCGGTGGAGCAGTATGCATGAATGCCGGGACTGCTTCAGGAGAGTTCGGTGATGTAATTGATTCTGTAACACTGCTTTCGCCCGATGGTAACATGGTCACCATGGGTAGAGAGGAGATGAGATTTGGGTATAGGACGAGCGCGATTCCGGAAGGGCACGTAATTTTAGAAGTCCGTATCATTCTGCGCCATGGAGATCGGAATAAGATTCAAGAACACGTCAAGGAAATTCTCAGTAAGAGGAAACAGCGGCAGCCAGCAGGGTTACCCAACGCGGGATCGATCTTCAGGAATCCTCAAGAAGAGTCGGCAGGAAAACTGATAGAAGCAGCGGGGCTCAAAGGCAAAACGGTGGGCGGGGCTCAGGTATCCGACAAACACGCCAATTTTATTGTGAACAAAGGCCATGCTAAAGCCTCAGAAGTGCTGACTCTCATGGAGAGTATGAGGCAAAAGGTGCTTCAAATCCACGGCGTGCGGCTCGAGCCGGAGATTAAAATTATCGGAGAGGATTAACAAGAGGGGGCAGGGGGTCAGGTGCGATGGGATTGGCAACAAACAAAAAAATCGGCGTATTGATGGGAGGGATTTCTTCCGAACGAGAGGTTTCTCTTTCGACCGGCAATGCCATACTGAAGGCGTTGAAGGAAAAAGGATACAATGCTGTTGCCATCGATGTGACCAGAGATATTGCAGAAGTAATCCGTACGTCAGGTATCGAGATTGCTTTTAATGGTCTGCACGGGAAGTTCGGCGAGGACGGCGCAATCCAGGGGCTGCTAGAAATCGAGGGCATCCCCTACACCGGCTCGGGAATTCTCGCGAGCGCTGTGGGTATGAATAAGATCCTCTCTAAATTGTTGTTTAAGGCCCACGGTCTTCTCGTAGGCCCTTATATGGTCCTTGATGCAAGAAAGCGAGAGCAGGTAAATGAGGTCACGTCAATCATCGCATATCCGCTTGTCGTGAAACCGAGTTCCGAAGGTTCGAGTGTTGGCGTAAGCCTGATTTACAATAACGAAGAGCTGGATCCCGCAGTCGAACTGGCGTTTAAATACGATCGTGAGATATTGATTGAAAAATATATTACCGGCAAAGAGGTGCAGGTGGGGGTCCTGGGCAATAGGGCTCTCGGTGCTATCGAGATCGTGCCGAAAAATGTATTCTACGACTATGAAGCAAAGTATAAGGCAGGGATGTCCGAACACTTCTTCCCGGCCAGGATCAATGATACTGCATACGAGCGTCTCCTCGATGCCGGCTTGTCCGCCCACCGCGCTTTGGGTTGCAAAGGATACAGCAGGGTCGATTTCATAATCGATGCAAGCGGGTCGCCCTATATCCTTGAAGTGAACACCCTTCCGGGCATGACTGCCACGAGCCTTCTGCCGGAAATTGCCCGGGGAGTGGGAATCTCATTTCCCGACCTAGTGGAGGAGATTTTGAGGTTGGCGATTGGGGAAAAGTAGTCTGTAAACAGGTTAGACAAGTTTGGCGAAAGTGGATGAGAGATTATAAGAATGTAAAAGTACCTAGATCGTACCGTGGTAAATCGAACCGGACGAGCGAGAAGCGGATCGATGTGGGACGCGGTGTTATGCGAACCGTTAGCCGTTCGACCGGAAGTGCCGGTGTGCTTGTCAAGATGGCGGTCATCATCATGCTCGCAGGCATCGGATTCCTAGGTTGGCAGGTATATCAGGCAATAGTGCATGCAGACGCATTAGTGATTTCTGGCGTTGATGTAAAGGGCATCAAGCATCTGACTGAGGCGGACCTACGAGATATAGTCACTTCATTTACGGGACAGAATATTTTTCGTGTGGACCTCGAGGCCGCGGCGCGGCGTGCGCGCGCAAACCCCTGGGTTAGAGAGGTCAGGATCCACCGCAGCATGCCTAACCGCATCACGATGGTGTTTTCCGAGCGGACGCCTACGATGCTCCTTGATACGGGATCTGCACGATACCTAATAGATGACGAAGGAGTTATTCTCGACCGGCTGCGGAAAGAAAATTCTTCAGAATGGCCACTCCCGGTTGTGACCATCAAAGATTACCCTGCCAGGCTCGGCGACCAGGTGACCTCCGGGGGGCTGTCCGAGGCCGTACATCTCCTCCATCAAATTGCGGAACGAGGTGGCTGGCAGCTTGCGAATGTGACCGTTAAGGCGAATTCACCCGATTCACTTACAGTTGTTTACGCCAACCATGAATTCCGGATGGGAAGCGGACGATATGCGGAAAAGTTGCGAAGGCTGGCAGAAGTCATGGCTGACATAAAGCAGCGCGGCATTGAGTTCTCCTACGTTGACGTTCGTCCAGAACGCCAGGCCGCAGTGATGGTGAAAAAGGATGGGTTCAGGGGTATGGAGCCAAGATCCGGAAAAAAATTTAAAGGTGTTCCTACTCTCTGATTAACGAATACGTGATCCTGATTCAAGGAGGCCTTGTGGCTAAAAAAAAGTCGGATAATGTGCTCGTCGGTCTCGACCTTGGAACAACCAAAGTGTGCGCCATAGTCGGAGAGGTGAAGGACGCCGGACAGGTTGATATCATCGGGATCGGCATCAGTCCATCCCATGGGCTGAAAAAAGGTGTCGTAGTCAACATCGACAGCACGGTGGAGTCCATTAAGAAAGCCATTCAGGAAGCTGAACTCATGGCCGGCGTCGAGATCAACTCGGTCTTTGTCGGTATCTCCGGGGGTCATATCAAGGGCATCAATTCCCGAGGCGTTGCAGCGATCAAGAACCGTGAGGTGGGATCGGCGGATGTGGCCCGGGCGATAGACGGAGCTCGGGCAGTGAACATCCCTATGGACCAGCAGATTCTGCACGTCCTGCCTCAGGAATTTATCATCGATGACCAGGACGGTATCAAGGATCCGCACGGTATGTCGGGGACCCGACTCGATGTCAAGGTGCACATCATTACCGGCGCGGTGACAGCCATCCAAAACATCGTGAAGAGCTGCTCCCGCGCGGGGCTGCACGTGAACGACCTGGTGCTCCAGCCTCTAGCATCGAGCAGGGCAGTGCTCACGACTGAGGAACAGGAACTCGGTGTCGTGGTTGTCGACATCGGAGGCGGGACGACGGATCTCGCATTCTTTCTTGAAGGAAGTTTGTGGCATACCGAAGTGCTGCCCATCGGCGGGAACCACCTCACTAACGATATCGCCATCGGGCTACGTACACCTGCGTCGGAGGCGGAAAAGATCAAGATCAAATACGGTTGCGCCCTCTCGTCCCTTGTAAAAAGTGAGGACACACTAGATGTGCCGAGTGTGGGAGGCAGACCGCCTCGGCTTTTATCGCGCCAGATCCTGTGCGAGATTATCGAACCACGCGTTGAAGAATTGCTCGGCATGGTGCAACAGAGGCTTAAGAAAACGGGCTTCGAGGACATGTTCGCGTCCGGCGTCGTTCTGACCGGAGGTACTGCGCTCATGGAGGGCGTACAGGACTCTGCCGAACGCTTTTTAGGCCTCCCGATAAGGCGAGGCACGCCGCGAAACATTGGTGGACTGATGGATGTGGTCAACAGCCCAATCTATGCAACTGGCGTGGGTTTGGTGCTTTATGGAGCGGAAAACCAGCACGGCGTACCGCGTTCTTTCAGGAGAGTCGGTTCGGTCAGCCGGTTCTGGAAATGGCTAGGGGAATATATATAGGGTATCTATGAATGTGAAAGTGGAAATTGCCGCTATCCCATTTAACTTTCTCGTCTTTAATTAATACTTTTCTTAATTCGCGAGCACCGGAGGTGACATGGACGACAATCTTGAACTCGGGTTTCAGGATATCATAGAAATTGCTACCATCTCGCATAAACATTCGGAGCTTACCGAAGCGTGCGAGGAGAGGAGGACTACAGGGATGTTTCAGTTTGAAGAAGAGAGAATGCCTGCGGTTATTAAGGTGATTGGCGTGGGAGGAGGTGGTAGCAATGCTGTGGTCACCATGGTTCAGTCGGACATCAAAGGCGTTCAGTTCATCGTCGTGAACACTGATATGCAGGCCTTGGAGCTCGCGCGGGTGCCGATCAAGCTCCAGATCGGATCAAAGCTCACCTGCGGCAGAGGGGCAGGCGCAAATCCAGAGATTGGAAGAAATGCAGCGCTTGAAGACGCCGAAAAGATCAAAGCGGCGCTCGCCGGGGCCGACATGGTCTTCATTACTGCAGGCATGGGCGGCGGCACGGGGACGGGTGCTGCGCCGGTGATTGCAAGCCTCGCACGTGAAGTTGGCGCCCTTGCCGTAGGCGTGGTCACGAAACCGTTCAGTTTTGAAGGTATGACCAGGATGCATAAGGCCGTAGAAGGACTTGCCGAACTCAAGAAGAACGTCGATGCACTCATCGTGATCCCGAACGAACGGCTGCTTAATCTCGCGGAAAAGAAAACCACACTCTTAGAGTCTTTCAAACTCGCCGACAGCGTGCTCGGACAGGCGGTTAAGGGTATCTCCGATGTCGTGATGGTGCCCGGGTATGTCAATGTCGATTTTGCCGACGTCAAGACTGTGATGGCGAACCGCGGCAGGGCCGTGATGGGTACAGGCATCGGCAAGGGCGAGGGACGGGCCATCGATGCAGCCCAGAAAGCGATCGCAAGCCCCTTGCTCGAAGATGGATCCATCAAGGGCGCCCGGGCGGTGCTCATTAACATCACCGGTGGCAACGATATGGGCATCTACGAGTTCAACGAGGCTTCAGCTATCATCAAAGAGGAGGTCGATCATGGTGCTAACATCATTTTTGGCGCAGTGATCAACCCTGTGATGAGTGAGGAGGTAATGGTTACGGTTATCGCGACAGGGTTTGACGAAGAAGGTATCCGTGAGCGCGTAAAACGGCCGGTGAATCTGAAGGATTTCATAAAGGTCACGGATCGGCCGAAGCGCAAGCAGGAGGCCTTCGATTTTAAGAACGAGGCGTTGGGCATCGATAGTGAGGACCTGGACAAACCCACGTTCCTTAGACGTCAGGCGGACTGAAAAAAACTACAGTACACAAAGACATTAACATCTAGTCACGACATCTTCGCATTTTTTGGATCCACAGGTTCGAGAATTGTCTTCACTAAGGAACGAATTGTTACACCGATTCTTAGTGCTGCTCTACCTGCGCCATTCTTGCTTTGGTAATAGTGTCGTCTTCCATGAGCCGCTGTTTTTCCAGGGCTTTGTCCAGACCGAGACGCGTGGCAGAAAAGCCGAGTGGGGTAGGTGCTTCCTCCTGCTTAACGACATTCATAAAATCGCACCTCCAGCAGTTGGTCAGTTTTTGAGCATACGTCCCCTGGATTTTGCCACCGCACAACGATCCGGCTATTGCCCAGCATGCCCTACCGGCATTAGCCCCGCCATGTACACCATGCAGGTCTGTATAGGTGGTGACAGGACATATGCCGAGTTCCTGTGCCTTATGGCCGCCCGGCTGACGGCCGCATTTCTTATGCTCCCAGCAATTTAACTTTTTCATATCTTTCTAATAATCCTCCCCTTATGGATTGCAATCAAAACAAACATTTATTCTGTTTCACTGCATCGTAGAAACGGTGCTCGAGTGAAGAGGATTGTTGCCACCGTCGTTTTCGTTTCCAAGTCGCATGGGAAAAGTTGAAAGTAGTCCGTCCTCCGCCTATTTATTCGCTTCAAGGACATATAACGACAACAATTTGTAAGTTTTTGTACAAAGGTCTACAGGATCTTACCTTCGGCAAAGGGAATCTGACACGACCCTGCATCAACTACTGGTATTTCACCATGACATGCACCGTTTAATGGCTAATGAACCGCAGCAGGAAAATGCCGAACTCGGCAACCTTATGACCGAGTTGTGGTCTTATCATCCGCACTTTTTTAATTCCCATCATTCTTGTTATACTAAAGATGTAGCGATAACAGCAGAAAAATCTGCTGGTGTACCCATTATCTGCCCCTTGTCCATAAAGAAAAATGATTGACAACAAAATTTTATTGAGACATGTATCATAAATATCAAACAACAAACCACCAATTATTAATTTTTTGACAATAATATAATTTTAATGACGACACTTGTCAACCAGAATGTGTGGCTAGACATTAATTGATAATTGTAGGTTGATGGAAAAAGAAAAAAGAAGTGTGTAGATTTTACTCAATGCACCGGCAGGTAACAACATTAGGTATCGTTCCTAAGCATCCTTTTGAAAGTAGAAAGAATTCCCTGCAAAATTTGCACGTCCCGACTGTCCAGCCGAGACCTGCCGAATATTTGCCTGAGCGAGTGCATTATACGGATGGAATCCTGGTCGTTAAAGAAGCCAATAGCTTGAAGCGTCTCCTGCAAACGGCAATAAAAAAGCTCCACGTCTTCTGTGCGCGCAAGCTTTTCGGTCGAAGGCATCGCAGGCGCACCTGCGGTCACAAACAACTCGTAGGCAACTATCATAACGGCATGGGAAAGGTTCAACGATGGAAATGATTCAGCAGAGGGTATTGATACCAATTCATGGCAAAGCGTGATGTCGCGGAGCTCTAACCCGGTTACTTCATTGCCAAAGACAATCGCCACGTTATTCAGAGCAAGGAGAGGGACAATGCTCATAGCCATATCGTGCGGTAACAGGATGTTCTTCCGTCGCTTGCTTTTCCGACGCGATGTGCCAATAACCAAACCCTGGCCGTTGACTGCTTCCGCAAGCGAGGAGAAGACCTGCGCCTGTTGCAAAATATGGTCAGCACCTGCAGCAAGTCTGGAGGCATCGCCGTTGTCGTCATGGGGTGGATTCACGAGAACGAGGCGTGAGAGGCCTGTATTCATCATACACCGAGCGGTCGCACCGATATTAGCCGGTGTTTTGGTGTTTACGAGGACTATGCTAACTCTGTCGAGCAGTGAGTGGTTTTGCATTAATCTCCGGTTCCGTCAAAGACCCTGTGTTTAGCATCGGAAATGACGGTGCGTGTAAACGTTGGCATCACAGAGAATAATCGGCAGCCCAGAAGAAGATTTTTCTCAATAAACCGAAGCAAAAAACGTTCACATAATTTGATAGGCTCATCATAAGCGATTTGTACTCGGCAATTTTACTGACAAATCGTTTGAGCCTGAGCTTGCCGAAGGTGAATTGAGAACTGTTTTGAAGTTTGTGCCCTATATAGTGTTTCAGTTGACAAACGTCTGCTGGGCTGATAAAGTGCATTTGTCATGACCATGATTGCAATGTCTCTCCAGTCAGGCAGCAGTGGCAACTGTATCTATGTCGAGACCGAAGGCACAAGGCTGCTTTTCGACGCAGGCATCAGCGGGGTGCAGGCAGAGGAGCGACTCAGAGCACAAGGCCGTAATATTCGCGACGTAGACGCTGTGATCATCTCGCACGACCATTCCGACCACGTCCGGCATGCAGGAGTGCTGCAGCGGAAATACGGTCTACCCGTCTTTGTGACGCCAGCGACGCTGGCAGCAGCATCGTCACGTTGCGCACTCGGGAAAATGAAAGACGTACGACACTTCCGGTCAAATGATAAATTGAAAATCGGCGACGTGATCGTTTATACGATTCCCACACCCCATGACGGCGTAGATGGATCAGCATTCGTAGTCGAGGCCGGTAAAAAACGGCTGGGGATCTTCACGGATCTGGGTCATGTGTTCAAGGGCCTCGTGCACATCGTGGCTTCACTCGACGCCGTATTCCTCGAGAGCAACTACGATCCCGAAATGCTCGCGCTCGGGCCCTATCCCGCATATCTAAAGAAGCGGATTAAAGGCCCGCGCGGCCACATTTCAAATATCGAAGCTGCAGAAGTGCTGCTCCATGCATCCCTTTCGAATCGCCTTAAATGGGCCTGTCTTGCCCATCTCTCTGAACAAAACAATCATCCTGACGTTGCTCTCAAGACCCACCGCAAGGTCATGTCAGAAAAACTTACCCTCTATGTCGCAGACCGATACAGCGCATCTGAGGTCCTCAGCGTCTCATAACTAATTCGGCCTTGCAGCTTCGTTTTCCTTTAGACAACAGGAACGGCGCTAGCCCCTTCCACAGGTTCAACCCAATTGGGAAAGTGCGGAATGATGGAAGTAGCGAGCAAGAAGGATCAGGTACCGTTACTTTTCCCGAAGAGAAATCAAAAGCAACATGAAGAGAATACCGCAGGCAACGGTAGCCCACATGCTCTCCGATTCGAAATGATTAATGCGCAGCTCGACTGCGCCTATGCCTGCCCCTACCGCGAGGATGGCAAAGACAAAGCCTTTTCCGATGCTAGATATTTTTCTGAGTTCCTCCACAATGTCCCTCGACGTGATCTCCACGCGTGTCTCGCCGCGGCTCGTGGTTACGATAAAATCGGATAAAAGCTTCGGCAGCCTCAGCAAGGCCCGCCCCGTTGCACCGGCATGAATAAGCATTCCGGTGGCGGTAAATTCGTCGGATTTGATGAATCGCTTGGCAAAAGGCGCTGCGATCTCGATGATGTTCGTGTCGGGATCGAGACGCGAGCTGAGACCGTTCAACATTCCGATGACGCGGCCGAAAAGGATGAAGTCGTTCGGTATTTGTATTGAGGGGGAAAGTTGGAGAGCCTCCTGGATGTCGCGGCCGATGTCGTTAATGTCCATGGCCTTGAACTCAGACGCCGACATGTCACGATATTTTTGAAAGATCCTGTCAACGAAATGCACGAAAGGCTGGATGTCTTTAGTCAGCGGTATGAACCCCTGGTCCACGAGAGTCCGAACCAAGCCCAAAGCATCCCGCTCAACAATTGCGGAAAACCCACGCCGCAATCCTTCCCGTCGCTGGGCTGTGATGCGATCAACCATGCCGAAATCTACCAAGATGATCTGGGGTCCCGGACGGACAAAGATGTTGCCGGGGTGCGGATCACCGTGGAACAAACCGTCAAGAAAGAACATCTGGGCATAGGCTTCCGCCAATATGCGGGCAGTTGCCTTCCGGTCAATCCCTGCGCGGTCGATGGCATCGAAGTCTGTGATTTTTATACCTTCGAGATATTCGAGCGCAAGAATCTTGGAGGTTGTAAAAGGCCAGTAAACAAGAGGAATATCTATTGTCTTACTCTCGCTAAAGTTGCTTGCGAAGGTCTCAGCATTTTTCCCTTCCTGAAGGTAATCGAGCTCTTCCAGCAAGATGCGCGAGAATTCGGAAAAGATGACATCCAAGTTGATCTGACGGTAAAGCATTCGCAGAATCCTGACGATGAACTTGACCGTCCGCATATCGGCAGCGATCACTTCCTCGATGCCAGGGTACTGGACCTTGATTACGATGCATTCACCGTCCATGAGGCAAGCGCGGTGAACTTGACCGATCGACGCAGACGCTATCGGAACTTCGGTAAAAGAAGAGAAAATTTTATCCACCGGGCCCAACTCGTCGGTGATCCTCTGCGCGATGGCATGGAACGGTGCCGGCGGCACCTGGTCCTGGAGCTTCGAGAGTTCGTCGGTGTATTCCTCGGGAAGGATATCAACGCGAGAAGACAGAAACTGGCCAATCTTGATGAGGACACCGCGCATAGCAATCATATGTTCGCGCAGCATGCGCGCGTTTTTAGCGTGGAGCCGCTTCAAGCGCACTTGTCTAAGGTCTGGAGAGGCGAAGATATTCCTGAGTGAATTAAATTTGTAGCTCAGGAGAAACCTGAAGAATAGATTTATGCCCCGAATGAACCGACCACCCAAGCTGAAAAAATTCATACTTGATTATACCAGAATGATTTGCGAAAGGGTATATCTTCAGAGACAAAAAAAAACGACAATCTTGAGTATATTAAACCGCGACGTGACTGTTCAAGTGCTTTCTTGCGTTTATGTAAATATTCCGATCACTGCACCGGTCATGCACGTGGCGAGCGTGCCAGCTACGATTGCCTTCATCCCGAGGTTGACAACTTCTTCTCGTCGTTCAGGCGCTAGACTGCCGAGACCGCCGATAAGGATGCCCAAGCTACCAAAGTTCGCGAAACTACTGAGTGCATAAGTCATGATCAAACGGCTGCGGTCGTCAAGTGCGCCTGGTGGGAGGTTTACCATTTCGAGGAACGCAAGCAATTCGTTCAGGATAGTTTTAGTACCCATGAGAAAGCCAGCCGTCTGTGCCTGAGGCCAAGGGATGCCGAAAAGCCAGACGATGGGGGCCATGACGAATCCGAGGATTCTCTGGAGCGTAAGCGGGCGTCCAGCAACATTCGGAAGAAGACCAATGAGCGTATTTGCAAGGTGCACGAGAGCAACCATCACTACGAGCATGGCGATGATATTGAGGAGGAGCTGAAGGCCATCTAAAGTCCCCTTGACAACGGCGTCCATAGAACTTGTTGCTGCGGGCAGTGGCAGAAGGTTCCCAGCTGTCTCTTCGCCGGTTTCGGGCACCATAATGCGCGCAACCGTAATAGCAGCCGCTACATGTATGAATGATGCGACGAGGATATGGCCCAAGGGATCGGGGATCACATTGTTAAGGATTGTGGCATAGAGGATCATCACAGTGCCGGCAATGCAGGCCATGCCTACGGTCATGAGCGAAAAAAGCTCGCTCCGTGTCATACTTTTTAGATAGGGCTTGATCACAAGCGGAGCCTCTATCATGCCGAGGAAAATCGTTGTAGAAGCGCCTAAACCTAGTGCACCGCCGATGTTCATAGTCTTCTGAAGCAGGAAGGAAAAGCCTTTAACGACAGTGGGAAGTACCTTCCAGTAGAAAAGAAGCGACGAGAGCGCACCGATCACAAGGACCAGTGGCAATGCCTGAAAAGCGAGAATGAAGTTTGACCCTGGGTCTTGGAGAAGGAAGGGCGGTGTCCCGCCGCCAATGTATCCAAACACGAAGGACGTACCTGCCTTGGTCGCAGCTTCAAGCGATAGGACAACGTTGTTTAAGAACATGAAAAATTTTTTGAATATTGGAATATAAAGCAAGATCCCAGCTATTGCGAATTGAACCAAAATGCCGGAGAGAATCGTCGTGTATTTTACCTTATTCCTTTGTTCGCTGATGCTCCAGGCGATTCCAAGGAATATTATGATGCCGAGCAATGGTTGGATAAGCATGGAGCGCTCCTTTACGCTGTGTACCTGTTGAACTTTCTGCGATTATGCCATGCCAAAGGACAATTTTCAATTCAAAATAAGGGTGTAGGGAGTGCGGAAATTAGGGGCATAACGAAAGTACGTATCCCAAGATTCAGAACGAAAAGACTGAGTCGTTGGCAGGGTGGGTTAAGCAGGTGCAAAAGTCCAAAAATACCGGATACTGCTCTATCGGCATTCGGTATCATGAATCTGACGTTTATGCAGCCTGCGGTGCTTTGCTTCTCCACTCTATAGCGAACTCCTTTAAGAAGTCATCAAAGGAGAACAGCTTGCGGCCAAGGGGCTTCTCGGTAATTTCGACATCATTCTTAGTGGAGATCATTACATTGTTCTAGAGAAACCGGTATATAAAGCGCATGTCAGCGATCAGTAACTGCAGCCTCATACCTTTTGATTTTTCTGGCTAGACATCGAGGTCGTCACTGCCGTAGCGAATTTCCTTTTCAAATTCGTTTGAATACGTTCTGGCTGTTAATTCGCTGGTCATCGTAATTGGTCCGTGGACGTCATACGTCCTGCCTTCGTGACCAGATTTCGTGGGTGAGGTTATTGCGCTGTCTGCAATATCGCGCACATCGACCCGGTTAAGGCCGTTGCGGCCTATGGTTGTGGATAGATGATATATTGCAGAATTCTGTCCTTCAATCACAGGTCGTTTTGGAAGAAATTGTTCGGATGGAGGATCGTATACGCCATCATCGAATTCTTGATAGCATTCTCCGCCGGAATTTTGTTTTTGAAGTGCGGTATTCTATTCGACCCTTCAGGTATGCTGACAGACAGACAATCTTCGCTACTTTAGCTGCCTTTGCTGCAGACACGGTAAGGAGCCCTTCTTCGCTTTCGTTCGGTCCCAATGCAATCAGCAGGAATATGTTGGCGTGCCGTCGAATATTGCAGCGAGCGTATGAAGATCATCGAGGTCCGCCCTTACCCCTTCCACGTTTTTGGATAGTTTTTTAGCTTATCCGGGGAATAACTCAATATCCGTACGGATTCTCGTCGCATCAGTAGACCAGATAACACCGTGCTTCCTACCAGACCTGTTCCACATGATCAGTGTTTTCATCTGGTAGCTCCTCTCACAATTCACAAGAAGTCTTTATCTTTTTTAATGCTCTAGCGGGATGTGAAAATATATCGTGATTGGGATAATTAAAATTTGTCACCGATGCACTGGAATGCCGATGAAATAGGTAATATAGTGTCTGATAGGTGCAGGGCTACCGGATAGGTGATTACATTACTTTAAGAAAAGAGTGGCAAGAATAGAGTAAAAAAAGAGAAGGGAAAGACAGATTCGCCTTGTGTAAATTACATGTCTAATGTGCAGAATTATACTTTTGCCACGCGCACGAGGCTGTTGTTCTCGTTCAAGCCATCGATGATAGCACCCAAGCCGGCCATGTTCTGGAGGTAGTCTATAGCGTCTTGGGAGATCTCTTCACCGGGCACGAGCAGCGGGATGCCGGGAGGGTAGACGGTCACGATTTCCGTTGTAACTCTGCCAACGGAATCTTTCACATTTACCAACTCACTATCTGAATAGAACGCCTTACGCGGGGTCATGGCGTAGCGGTTCTGAAGCATTGGCGGATGGACCTTATCTAGGGGAAGGAGCGCTCCCTGAAGTCCTGTCTCTGCTGATATCTGCTGGAGGGCTTCCACTAGACGGTCAAGGTCGTCCTGCCGGTCGCCGATTGAAACAATAACAAGCACATGAAAGGGGTCGGCCATCTCAACCTGAATGCCGAATTTGTTATTCAAGAACTGGGACACGTGGTAGCCGGAAAGCCCCATATCCGATACTGTGATCGTTAGTTTCGTCACGTCCATGTCAGCCATGCCGACAGCCTTCGCCTCCTCCCTGCCAAAGCAGCCGATGCCGTTGATTTTCTGGATTTTGGATCTGGCTTCCTCGGCGAGTTTGATAGTCCGATTAAGGAGCTTCTTGCCCTCTGTCGCCATCTGCATCCGAGCTAGGTCCAAAGACGCCATCAGGATGTAGGAGGGGCTCGTGGTTTGGAGGAGTTTAAGTGTGTTCGTCACGTCGTCGATATTGATTCTGCCTGCCTTTATATGGAGCATTGACGCCTGAGTCATGCCGCCGACGATCTTGTGGGTAGATTGGACGCAAAGGTCAGCACCGGATTCCAGGGCACATTTGGGTAACTTGGGGTTGAACTTGAGATGCGGACCGTGAGCTTCGTCCACGAACACGATAAGGCCCTTCTCGTGAGCATAGGGTATGATTTTTTCAATGTCTGCGCAGAGCCCATAATAGTCGGGGCTAGTGATCAGTAGAGCACGGGCACCCGGGTTTGCATCAATTGCCTGCCTTACGGTTTCGAATTTGACGTTCAGGGTAAGCTTCAAGTCCCGGTCAAAAGCTGGTTGGAAAAAGATCGGTTGGGCGCCGCTCATGATGAGACCGGTAAGTACTGAACGGTGGCAATTTCTGGCTATCAGGACCTTGTCCCCAGGACCGGTTGTGGACGCCACCATGGCATGGTTGCCTACGGTCGTTCCATTCACAAGAAAGTAGGAGCGGTCCGCCCCAGCTGCCTTAGCAGCCAGTTCCTGGGCTTCTTTAATCACGCCGGTAGGGTTCTGCAAGGAGTCTACTTCGTCAAGGGTGGTTAAGTCGATGGAAAAAATGCGCGGTCCCACGAACTTGCGGAAGCGGGTAGTTA
This sequence comes from Nitrospirota bacterium, assembly GCA_963845065.1. Taxonomy (GTDB): domain Bacteria; phylum Nitrospirota; class UBA9217; order UBA9217; family UBA9217; genus JAJYKN01. Next base: position 242,337 of record CAWJQQ010000006.1, on the reverse strand, counting down.
TGCCTTTACCGCTTTTATGTCCGGGGGTGTGGAAGGATACCTTGCGGCTCTCCGCAAGATTGACCATAGCGTCAAACAAGGGTGTGCGGAACTGCTCATCCTCGGATCGTATGGGAGGAGGGTTCATGGCCTCTTAATGATAGGTGAAAAGCGGAGCGTTGTCTTCGATTATTTTTGTTTCTTCGGCCATGGCCTTGCGAATGTGCTTCGGCAGCATGTACATGCCCTGATTTGTAATGCCGTCATAATACCTGTTTTCGCCCTTGATCCGCTTCTTGACCAGCTCGTCCACATGATGGGGAGTAAACTTGCTGGGGTCAATGTTCTTGGAAGCCAGCGTAAAGCCCCAGGGAAGACCAAATGACGGGATGCATACATTGTAGGGGGTGACAACTGGGAAAACCGCGTTCAGAGTCTTGTTTACGGCAGTAAAGTTTAAAAGCTGGTGCAGGGCTGTGGTACCAGCCTGAAGAGCGATCGTGCCGTCTGGTGTCAGGCGCTCTTTTACGATCTCATAGAACTCGCGCGTGAACAGGAGGTAGGCCGGGCCTTCTTCAACGGGTTCAGAAATATCAATTATGATAGTATCATAATTGTCCGTGGTCTCTTCCAAATACTTACGGGCATCCATGTACCGCAGATCTGTACGTGGGTCATCAAATGCGCCCTGGTGCCATTCGGGAAGCAGTTCCTTGGACTTTTCAACCACTTCCTGATCGATGTCCACCATCATGCAGTACTCGACGCTCTTGTGGCGAAGTACTTCTCGGAGCGTGGCCCCTTCGCCTCCGCCTACGATGAAGACCCGCTTCGGGTTCGGATGGGTCAAAAGGGCAGGATGGACCAGCGCCTCATGGTAAATGAACTCGTCGGTAAAGGACGACTGCATCTTTCCATCCAAGACGAGGCACCGGCCGTAGCTCCCGCTTTCAATGATCTCCATGTTCTGATATTTGGTCTGGCTCGCGTAGTGAATAGTACGTATCCCATGGATATGGCCTTCCTGGGGGCTCGTATACTCAATGAACCACTTGTAGCTCTTCGGTTCGATCATGCTGAAACCAGCTCTCCTTGTACGATTGGTTTGTGCGGAAGCTTCTTGTGGCCGAGGATTCCCCGCTTCATCTCAATAATGGAGGGGTTTTGACATTGAAACTTTTCGATAAGGAATTTTGCTGCGACACGGGGATCTATAAGGTCCCCGCAAGTGAAGACATCAGCTGCGGCGTAGCCATATTCTGGCCACGTGTGGATTGAAAGATGGGATTCAGCGATTACCACCATCCCGCTGATGCCAAAGGGACTGAACTCGTGGAAAGCGACCTCAACTATTGTCGCTTTTGCCTCAAGGGCTGCATTTTTGAGTGTTTCTTGTACAAACTCTAAATTACCTAGGGTCTTGGGGTTGCAATCCCTCAACTCCAACAACAGATGAGTGCCCAACGCGTGCAACCTGTTTGCCTCCTTCTCCGCCCGCCGAACTACCCACGCGTTTCGCAGGGTCTGCGAGCACCACCGTCCGTTCTCACGGAAGGGTTTGAAGTTCGAATCCAACCCGCCTAAATTTCAGACGGCGCCAACAACACCATAATTAGTTTTCATTTATCAAAAATACAACTCTTTGTCAAGAATAAAAATGATTCGCGCTCATTTTTTTTCAGAGCGCCGTGATAATGCCTCGTGAGCGACGAAAAGAGATTCCTACGGGCTCATTTTTGTTTCGCAATATACTCTTTTTTTCATCAAATGCAAGAGAAAATCAAAAAGAAAGAAAAAAAACTTTACATCCTCCGCTGACTGTCTTAAAATGCCTTTCACTGCCGGGCGCTAGGTAAGCAAAAAGAGGGAAACCGAGCTGTGCGCAGCTCACTCTGAACACGTTGACACGCTCAAAGCAGGTCTCAACAATAAATATCGGCTTGGTTGTGGAGGAAATTCATGTCATCTGACCAAAAAGGCTTCGTCGAGATCGCTTCCGTACTTGTTAATCCCGAGATATTTACCCGTCCCTACACGTGCGACGTGGAAAAATACGACTGTAAGTCCATGTGCTGTTACCGCTCATGCATCGTCCCGCCAGCGGAAGCGAAAAAGGTCGAGGCGCACCTCGAAGGCATTCTCGCCTATCTCTCACCGGAGAACTGCAACGCAATCAAAAAGAACGGGTCTATCCTTGGAACGTGCAAAACCCAGTGTCCGACCGGCTGCGTGATCCACGAAGATGAGGCCCAGGCCATCCGCAGAAACTTCGGAGGCCAGGATTTCCGCTGTGTGCTCCTGTTCAACAACGACTGTGCCCTGATTTACACGAATAAGGATGGCATGAGGTATTGCAGCGTCCATAGCTATGCCATAGAGAAGGGAATGGTCTGGGAGGAATTCAAATTTGCCGACTGCGTTCAGTATCCCCTTGCGTTCTACACAACCGAAAAAGGCAAAAAAGTTATCTCCATTCAGGACACACCCTACCTGAATCACATCAAATGCATGACTGAACCGTCGGGCAAGCCCATGTACAAGAGCCTTAAAAAGACCATCGAGACGTTCATGGGCAAGGATTTCTATATAAAGCTGGAAGCATACGCAAGGAAGAAATCCTCGTCTAGCCCAGGTAAGCCGGATACTGCACCATCAAACAGCGATGGCGACTTACGGTAGAAAAACAGGCGTTCAGAGAGTCCGCAGCGGTCGAGAAGAAAGACGTATACAGGTTAATTTTTATTAAGAGTTTAATTTTAAAGATTTTTTTCGCGTTTCTGGTGTCCTCGCGGTAATTGTATTTTTTCAATAAATAAGCATTGACTCGTAAGTTTCAAATCTATGGGCAATCTTTTCCTCAGTTTTACCATCGCTATCGGAAGCGCTATCGGCCTCGTGACTCTGAGCCGCGCTTTTGATCTTGAATTTTACACCAACAAGATACTTCCCCTCGTACCAATCCTCTATGCAATCATTTATGAAGTCCTAGAGCATCGTAAGAAGGGCAGGTCCGTCAAGGGTACGTCCGCAAACCCGAGAGATGAAACAAAGATCGCCCCTGCGGGCGTTGATGCAGGTATCACGACCGGGAAGGTCATCATCGACGTCGCAGTCAGCTTCTTCACCAAGTTTTCCGTGGAAATCTTCCTGGTAGTGCTGTTTATCCAGTTCAGCGGGCAGTCCTTCACAGACGTCTACGGCAAGTTCACCATCGAGACTGTCGGCAGGTTCCTGAGGGGAGACTATCCCTGGTTTGTGGGCAAAGACGGTGTATTTCTGCTCGCACTTGTTGCCGTCATCACCAGCTTAGTGACAGGCAGCTGGATCGGCCATACCTCAAAGGGCAATGCCATGCTCGAAGGCGTATTAGCGGGAGCGGCAGTCACGCTCATTACGTCGATGACGAACATGGTCATCCTCTACCGGACGATAGAGGAGACGACCGTACGGTTTGCAGACTCGATGGGCTATGTCATGCGCGCAGGCTTTCTGATCGTAATCGGCCTACAGGTCCTGCTTTATGGGCTCTGGAGCGGGTTGGTACAGATGCAGGCAAAGGAACGCGAGGAGATAAAGAAAGCGAGAAGAAAGTCAAAGAAGTAATTGAACAATCAGTTTCCCGCAAAGTCACGAATTGACGACGAAAAACCTTTCCCCCAAGCGGCAATAAATATTTTCGAAAAGGTCGGACCCAAAAAAGGAGACAGAAAGCCATAACATATTTTTTAGAGTAGCAGAGTGTTGATTACTTTGTATTAAACGACTCGGTTTAACAGGTATCAATGAAATCTGCGCGCTTCCAGGAAGGATTTTTTCCAGAAGGCGTCCCGGAGACTGTCTTTGCGGACCTTCTGGCCCGTGCTGGGAGCGTGGACAAAGTGATCGTTGCCGATATAGATGCCGACATGAGAGTATTTTACCCCTCGTTCCTCAAAAAAAAGGAGATCGCCCCTCCGAATTTTTGGGTAGCCCACGGGGTTGCTCGCGTTCCTTAAATCCTTCGTTCTGTGCGGTACGTCTAATCCGGCAGCTAAATAACTGTATCGCACCAGACCGCTGCAGTCAAAGCCTTCGGGGCTGTCGCCGCTATATTTGTAGGGTCTGCCGATCATCGCGACAGCGGTTCGGGCCGCCTTTTCGCCGATGGCAGGCGTGTAACCAACTACAAGTTTCATAGGCGCGAAGGCGCAGGCAAACAAAGACAGGCCGATACTCAATGCTGCGGCAATAAAAAATAATTTTTGAATCATCGTCGTGTTTACCGGCATTGTTTCCATAATAATAAATCTCCCGAACGATGTCAATGACATCGACTGAGAGATTCACCGCTCCTGCCACAGTTCCAGAACACAGCGAAACTCCGGTCCCCCGCTAAGAATCTCCGGTTCAGAATCCCCTTGACCCTTGTTCCGCACCCTGTTATATTCACCGATAATTCATTGATGGACCGGTGTTCACTCTGGAGAATGAAATCGGTGGAAGTTATATACTGTTACCAACCATCATGTTTCTCACGTCGAAGGCGAGTATACTGGGGAGGAGCCTGTGCAGGTGAAACGACAAATTACATTTTTACCGGACAACATCACCGTCAATGTGGATGACAATACCAATCTTTTCAGGGCCGTCAAGGCCGCGGGCGTTTATGTGCTCTCGTCCTGCGGTGGGAAAGGCAATTGCGGCAAATGCAAAGTCGTCATTAAAGAAGGAGATGTTGAGATCGGAAAGTCCCAGTCCTACCTGACCTCCGAGGAGATCGGACGCGGGTATGTGCTTGCCTGTCATTCGCACATTGAGAGCGATCTTGTCGTTATTATCCCACCGGAATCGCGCATGCAGGCCAAACATAAGATCGCAACAGGCGCGAAGTCCGAGGAGATTCGACAGCTCATGAAGGCCGCGGGCGGGTGCCTTGACTCTCGCATGATCCGCATCTACCTCGACATCACTCCTCCCACCATCGACGACAACATCGCGGATTATGAGCGTCTCCGACGTGCACTGGACAATGCAGGCTTTGACGCCGTGCACCTGCAAATGAGTTACCAGGTGCTTTCCAAACTGGCGCATGTGCTGCGTGATGGCAATTGGAAGGTGACGGTATCGTGCTTCAACGTTGGCGCTGTGCTCGAGGTGCTCGACATTTACCCAGGAGAAGTGACCCGCCAACGTTATGGTGCGGCAATCGATATCGGGACCACGACCGTGGTCGTATACCTCGTAGAAATGAAAAGCGGCAACGTTATCGGCACAGCTTCGACGTACAACAGTCAATCGAAGTGCGGCGACGACGTAATTACACGTATCGTTTACGCCTCGGAACGGAACGGTCTGAAGGAACTGCAGGACCTCGTATTGGGCAATATCAACACAATGCTCGCGGAGCTAGCAGAAAAAAACGGCATTTCCCCGGGGATGATCGATTATATCGTGGTTGCGGGCAACACTACTATGACGCACCTTTTTTACGGCATCGACCCTCAGCACATCCGCGAGGCGCCTTATATCCCTGTTGCAACTTTTTTCCCGCTCGTTCGCGGGAAGAGCGTGGGCTTCCAACTCGACCCACAGGCGCTCATCTACTCCATGCCGAACGTGGCCAGCTATGTGGGCGGTGATATTACCGCGGGTGTACTAGTGTCGCAGATCCACAAGCAAGAGCAGGTTTCGCTCTTCATTGATGTGGGCACCAATGGCGAGATCGTGCTTGGCAACAAGGACTGGCTCGTGACGGCGGCGTGTTCCGCGGGTCCCGCATTCGAGGGGAGCGGCATCAAGTTCGGCATGCGCGCCATGGAAGGGGCCATCGAAGAAGTCGAGATCAACGGCAAGACGTATGACGTGAACTACCAGGTAATCGGCGATGTGAAGCCCATCGGCATCTGCGGCTCTGGCATGATCGATGTTCTTGCCGAAATGTACTTGAACGGAGTCATCGATCAGAAGGGTAAGATCCGTGAGGAGATCGGGTCCAATCGAGTGCGGAGAGGAGAGAGCGGCCTGGAATACGTGCTTGCCTGGCGCATTGAGAGCGCCATCAACAAGGAGATTGTGATAACGGAAGTAGACTTGGATAACCTGATCCGCGCCAAGGCAGCGATATACGCGGGCTTTGCCACGCTGTTGTCGCATATGGGGATGAAGTTCAGCGACGTACAAAAGCTTTATATTGCCGGAGGGTTCGGCCGGTACATCGACGTTGAGCGCGCCATCACTATCGGCATGCTACCCGATTTAGCGCTGGACAAATTCCAATTCCTCGGGAACACAGCCATCATGGGCGCCTACTACGGTCTCCTGTGCGACCGCCTGCGGCATGAGGCTGAAGAGATCGCAAAGAGAATGACCTATGTTGAGTTATCGGTCTCGCGTAGTTTCATGGATGAATATATGTCGGCGCTCTTTCTGCCCCATACAGACTTGAATGCCTTCCCGACGGTAAAGCGGGAGTTCGAGGCTAGAAAAAAACTGGCGTGAGCCGGCAGGCTGAATGTACCAAGAAGAGCGTTTAAGCATGGAGAGTATAGGGAAAAAATTGATCTGAAGAATCAACTCTGAAATATGGTGTTACCCATTGTCGACAACAGGTTTGACTGTATTTGCGTTCTTTGTGTCTCATGAGAAAACCCACCGTTTTTTCGATTTACAAATGCCAACCAACAGAGCATTTTTTCACATGTCCCCGGCCTACGATAATGAAATAAAAAGTTTACAAGACGACCGTCCAAGCCGTCTAAATTACATGAACATAATCTTTTCTAGGGAGTTATAACCGTCCCATTTTCCAATGTAACTGTTAAGGTCGTGCTTGCAATGATTTTCGTTATCGGATCCTCCGCAGCAATAACCGTTGTACCGGCGGCTACCGGCGTAGCCAAACCATTAACGTCAATAGTTGCAACTGCGGTATTTGACGAACTCCAGATTGCCGACGATGTCCAGTTACGTGTTGTGCCATCAGCGTATGTCCCCGTTAAGGTAAACTGCAGGGCCGTCCCATTTGCTGCAACGATTGGATTAATGGGATTTAATAGTGCACCTGCAAGCGGTACCGAAGTAACAATAAGCGTTGTGGTGCCGACGATCCCCGAAATTGGGTCAGTAGCCTGAATGATTGCAGTACCCGTAGCGATAGAAGTTACAACACCAGTGCCAATGATGTCTATGCCGGGGGTACTCACGACTGTTGCAACCGCAGGATTTAACGACGTCCACGTCACATAGTTTGTTAGAAGCTGAGTTTCAGAATTCCTAATATTTCCTTCGGCAGTGAACTGATAAGTTAACCCCGGAGTCATACTCGGGTTGGATGGGGTTACCGTAATGGATGAGAGCAAATCAATAGTGAGCATGGTGGTGCCGGTAAAACTTGAGTATGGGTCAGCAGCCGTAATTATAGCCGTACCCGTGGTTGTGGACGCAACCAGAATGCCGGTTGTGCCGATCGTTGCAGTCGCAGTACTCGATAAACCCCAGTCCGCTTGATAGAGAATATAGGTAGAGCCGTCTGATAAAAGCCCCTGGGCTAAAAATTGTTGCGAGCTTCCGGGGATAATGCTGGAGTTTTCCGGCAACACATTAATCCCTATCAGCTTACCGTTCCTGCCGCAGCTGGCAATGCCTATTATCACCGCAGTAATAACAACCACCGCAAAAATATAAGTTTTCAAATTCTTCACGCTCATTTTATCCCCATCCATCCTTCCTGATAAACAAAGTGGGCTTTATTGTAAATCTTTTTTGACACAAAGCAAAGGATTTAGTTTAGGAAAATAGTGCGGGAAGTCCCACATACTTTAGCGTGGGATGAAAGCGTTGCTCTTTCCTACAGAATTCAAAAAGCGTTGGAAGTATAGATCGTTAACCCTGCCCCAAGCTGGGTTATGATTGGCTTGATGGAAATCATATCCGGATCGGGGGTTGGTATTAAAATAACATAAGTCGCTTGATAGCAAAGGGGCCGTTAAGACCCTTACAGCAAAGTGTGGTACTCTTAGCAACATTTACCTCAGTTTCTCATGCGACGGCGTATCGGTTGAAGTTCAAAATAAAGTTATGACGGGTTAAAGCGCAGGCTCCGATTCTGAGCTAACGCAGTACCTTAAGCAATGGTGAAACGACAGCGGCTTCACAGTTCTTCAAGCGCGGTTTCCGTTTTGTTAAAAACGCCAACAAAGCATTATCGCGCAAGAAGATAGGTACTCACATCAGAGCCGTACCAGAAGATATATTGCCAGAGTACACAAAAAGATCGCGAAAACGGTTAGACTTCATTATAAACTGCCAGGAAGATGGCGACAATGTACGACTATCTGTTCCTTGAGGATCTCAATATTGCGGCCATGAAGAGGTTTTGGGGCCGATAGATATCGGACATGGGCTTTGCCGACTACCTGAATATCCAGGATATATGTGCCGGAAGTACGGGTCTACGTTTATAATAATAGTCAGGTACTATCCGTCCTCAGAACAATGTCACGTATGCGGTTCTAACAATGAAGAATTAAATCTCAGAAATCGCACGTGGACCTGTCCAGCACGTAACACTGAACAGGATCGAGATATTAATGCATCAATTGTAATTCATATGTTTTGGGCGACCCACCATTGGGAGAGGAGCAGTCAGACTGCTTGCGTATCCGGCAGCAGCTCCGCTTGCAGCTCAGAATCCCACATGTTTTAGCCCACGTTTAGTTCATTGACGCTGTATTCATAATGATTCATCGTCAACTGGCTGAGTTCACTAGGGCGCAATAAATTTTTTGAGTCCTTCCCGGAACTTTATCGGTTCGATGCCGAAAGCGTCACGGATGTCGCGCATGGTGCAAATGTTGTCCTCCTGGAGCATGATGATCTGGTCAGAGGTCACCGGCGATGCGGGTAACACAGTCTCGAGAAGCCGCACCGCGCTCCTTGCCAAAAATACAGGAACGTGCATGGTCGGCCGATATACGCCAAGAGCATCGGCGACCGCCCCGATCATTTCTTCGTAGGTCAACTGGTCCGGCCCTCCAATCTCGAACATCTCGTTCAAAAAAGAATCGCCGGTTATAGCCTTTACGATACAAGAGACTGCATCGTCGATGTATAGAGGCTGGACCCGAAACCGGCCAGGGCCGATGACTGGCAGCACTGGTGAGCGTTTGATTATCTCTAAGAGCTTCATCGTAAATTGATCTCCGGGTCCGTAGATGATTGACGGCCTGAGGATCGTGTAGGGAATGGTGCTTGCGCGTACGAGTTCCTCAGCCTCCCACTTTGTCTTATGATACATGCTCTTTGCTCCCGGGCGTGTACCGAGAGCGCTCTGGTAGAAGAAATGCTGCACTCCGGTCTTTTTTGCCGCCTCGAGGACGTTCCGAGTGCCGTCCACATGTATAGTTCGAAATGTCGCGCCTTGCGTTTCATGAATGATGCCGACGAGGTGGACAACGCGCTCGCAGCCAGATGCCGCCTTTTCGAGCGTGGCATTATTACAGACGTCGCCCTCGACAATATCAACGGCGATGTCTTTGAGCGCCCGGCCTTTGCCAGGATTTCTCACCAGGGCGCGTACAGCAATGTCATCGCTGCGCAAACGCCGAATCAGATTGCTGCCGACAAATCCTGTTCCACCCGTAACGAGTATCATGCGCTGCCTCCATAAAGAGTACTGACCAAATCAATGACGAAGGAAATAGCGTCTAAACACCGTGATCGTCGAGAAATGCAAAATTACCGTTTATTGAGGAACGCGCGCTCACGCTGTCCTATGCGGTGCGAAGCATTACCTATTTCCTACAGTAATTCCATCGCAAATGCACCTATTAGAACAGAACCTGCATTCAGAGAGCTAAGCAAATCTGAGATTCACATCTATTGTCAAGACCTTTTGCAAAACCGGACGGAATGCGACGAGTAGTAGCGAGTATACCAGATCGGCACCGAGTCTCACCTGGGCTCCTATTGAGTGTTTTAAATCCGAATCATGGAACACATCGTCCCACGCATCGCCTCCCTCGGCAAAGACCGTTCCCTGAAGGTGTCGTAAAAAATCGGCACATTGCTCCAGCCGCTCTCGATGTCTTTGATCGAGAAGCAGTACTCATGTCTCGCTAGCTGTTGACCAAGCTACGGAAAATGGGGTACAGTAAAGACCCTGGCTTGATAGTGCATGTCGCCTTGTACTGCGCCACAACTTGGTACGACCAGAAAAAATAGCAAAAAGCAGCTGATTTCACCGTCATGTTTGCCGGGTCTGTTTTTCTCCCATCACGGCAAATGAACGCAGTCCGGCAGATCTTTGAAAATACCAACTCATCACTTTTCCTATATTCTGAATGATACTCTCCTTCGAGTTCACGATGAAAATACGGTCGCCGTACTGGAACAGCTCGCGCTCCATGCGCATTACCTTCGGCGGCTTGTCATATCGTTGGTGAAGCTCCTTCTCGAACATAGGCACCAACTTGTCTTTCATTCTAAGCTCAGTATCCATGAAAAAGACACTGATTGCTGGCGCCAGGTCCTCTGCACGGTCGAGAAAAGCGGCGATTTCGCTTTCATAAATTTGTTTTGGCGGGGATGACTTAACCTCTATTGAAATAAGGGAACCGTCGAATTTTGCAATCACATCGTAATCCCCACCAATGTTAGGACGTTTAAACTTAACACCCCAGACAGCTTCCGAACCGAACTCACGCTTGAAAATCTCAGCGATATACCACTCTAGGGTCGGGCCGAAGCTCGTGATCGGCCTCTTAGCAAGTGTGTACCCCTTTGTTGTCCTTTTGATGAGTTTCATGGTCACGAGATAGTCTATGTATTCTTTTGTCACGAACGAAGTGGCATACCGGGCTACGTCTTCGAGCCCAAACCGATACTGGTGTTTGATTACCTCACGGAGGAAGAGACGAAAAGAATATTTGTGGAGCATTCGATAATAACGACTCAAATACTTCTTTACGGGGATAAGCAGGTCTCCGGAAGGCTCTTTTTTATAGATCATGAAACCTCGCTGCTTCAGCAGGGTGTCGAGGTCACTTGTCTGCTGGTCCAAAGCCGTTCGAAGTCGTTTGACTTCGGCCCGGAGATAGGTGAGTTCTTCGACAGTCTTATCATCGCGCATAGTAAAAAAGAAAAATAGCCGACCGCCCAGACGACACTCTCGCAAGAGAAAATTTTGTATAGTTTCAAACTCTTTCGGACAATTCCCGTATATCTCACAATGACTGGAGGCGGAACTTATTGAAGAACGATCCTGACATCGAGGGCAGCCGCACCTCGTGCGTAAATGCGCACAGGATTGAGATCGACTTCCTTGATCTGCGGATAATCGAGTAGGAGCGTTGACAGGTTGGCGATGATCAGGTGTACGGCCTCTTCATCGAGCGAAGAGCTGCCACGGAAACCTTTGAGGAACATGCCTGCTCGTGTTTGGGAGATCATGTCGTTAATCTCTTCATGGGTGAGTGGCAGGATGCCAAAAGCAGAGTCTTTGAGCGCCTCGACCCATACCCCACCGAGCCCAAAGGCTACAGTAGGACCAAACTGTTCATCGCGCATGCCACCAATCAGAAGCTCGAGTCCCTGAGGCATCATCTTCTCGATCAAAAACGACCTGATTACAGCGCCCGATGCCCGCGTAGCGATCATTTTTTTCATAGTCCGTATTGATGCCGAGAGCCCAGCGTTGGTGGTAATGTTCAGCATCACGGCACCCACATCGGTTTTATGGAGGATATGAGGGGAAACGGCTTTGAGCACCACAGGAAAGCCAAGTTTCTCGCCTGCATCACCGGCGGACTTTGAGTCAAGAGGATCTACGAGCACGTACCGCGGTACGATGATGCCGATAGAGCGCACAAGATCCTTGGCTTCATGTTCGAAGAGTGTCTTGCGGCCCTCTTTCAGTACTGACTGAATAATGTCCTGGGGCATCATCATGGTTTTTTATTCAAAGTTAATCACTTACAGCCTTCTCTTTTTTTGGTCGCATTCCTGAGCACAGCCAGTGCCCGCACAGCGCGCTCCGGCGAAGGATATACAGGAACACCGAGCTTCAGCAGTTCATGCATGGCATCCTGAGTGTAGCCTAGGCCCTGCAGGAGGCAGCACGCGACAGGTTTTTTTGCTTCATGACACGCGCGGGCAACCATGCCCGTGGCTTCTTCCGTGACCGTCGTCGCCCCCATGAGCACGATTACGACAGCAGCGTCGAAATGAGGCAATGCTTCCTTGAGCGCCGTATAATAATCTTCGTTTCTGCCACTACCTGTCAGATCAATGGGATTGCTTTTCACAAAAAAGGAAGGGAAGACTCCGTCGAGCTTTGATCTGACCTCGTTTGGAACGTGAGGCATGATGAATCCTTCTCGCTGTGCCTGGTCGGAGGCCGCGACAGCCATGCCTCCGCCGTTCGTTACGACCAGTAGACGGTTTCCCACGCAGGGATAATCCATGAGTGCAATGGCTTTTGCCGCATCAATCATATGCTCGAAATCGTAGGCCTCCACTGCACCGGCCTGCCGGAAGGCAGCCTCGTACAGGCCGTATCTGCCAGCGAGCGTTGCCGTATGTGACGCCACGGCTGCCGCGCCTAATTCATATTTGCCCGCTTTCCAGATAACGAGGGGTTTTTTCGCAGCGAATGCTTTTGCTGCTGTCAGGAACTTCCTGCCGTTAGCCACTGACTCCATGTACATGGCTACCGCCCCTGTTTGTGCATCGTCAGCAAAGTAATCGAGGGCATCGGCATCGTCCACATCCAGCCGGTTACCGTAGTTAACGACCTTGGCTATGCCCATATTGTCGCGAGCGAGCGCTTCCATAAGGATAACAGCGATGGCGCCGCTCTGTGAGATGATCGACAGTCTGCCTTGCGAGGGCAGTGACACGCGTTCGCGGGATACGAAAAAACTGTCTAGTCCGTTGTCAGTGTTGTAAACACCGAGGGCATTCGGACCGATCACGCGGATGCCGTACTCTTTAGTCGTTACCGCGATGCGCTGTTGCATCCGGATTCCTTCTTCACCTGCTTCGGCAAACCCGGAGCTGATCAGGATAATCCTGCGTATGCCTTTTTTATGGACTGCTTCGATCTCCTGTTCGATGAGTTTAGCAGGCAGGGCGATGATGGCCATGTCGATCGCGTCGGGGACCGCAGTGATCGACGGATAGCAGCGGTGGCCCAGCAGGGTTTCGTGTTTTGGATTTACCGGGAATACAGCACCGTTGAAATGGGACAGATTCTCTAGAATCGCCGTGCCCGGTTTCATGGGGTTATTAGTAGCGCCAATGAGGGCGACGGTTTGGGGATAAAAAAAAGTATGAAGATCATGGACCATAGCTTTAAAAATAGCACAATCTTCCTGAAGTTGTAAAGGTGATTTCTTTGAGTAAAAATTTATTCTACTTATTTTCTTTAACAATGTGAGCATAAAAAATATTAATTATGGGAATGCAAAATAAAATTGACTTACTCGTATTCAATTCCGTATAGTTAATTTATTTCTATCGATAGACCACGGGCGGCGGATAGTAAGCAGATTTAATTATTATTTGTAATACATGAGGTAAAGGTTACATGAAAGAAGATATCAAAAGCAAAAACATCGAATTGATAAGAAAGAATTGCTGGGAACACAAAAAATGCGGACGATACCCCGACGGCCTGAAAGCTGAGGACTGGGTGTTTGTACCGTAACGGTCCACGGCGGTAAGAATGCAGGGAGTGCATGCTGGGTGATCGCAGGTTCGATCTGCGGTGGAAAGCTACAGGGGACTTACGCGCAGAAGCTTCCGAACTGCTGACGCTGCGATTTTTTTAATGCCGTTAAGTAAGGAAGAAGATCCGACTTCGCATGGCTTTTCCGCAACGCGGCTAGGCATGGAAAAGGTCCTCGAGAAATTCAAAAAATAAGAAAATTTTAAGATGCGGTAAACACAGAGGAACACGGTTAGATGATGTGCCATGAAATAAGGCGCCTTGCTCACGCGCTATTACTGTCAGTGCGCAGCCTTATTTATCCACAATTAAAGCAGCTACTTCAGAATTTCCTTATGATAAACATCATAGCGTTTTGCATCCAAGCGATGTAATATCAAGACCATGAAGTTACCACGAACTTATCTTCGGCTGCTCCGGTATTCAGTACAGATCGGTTTCTTCCTACTCACGCTCGTCATCGGATACCAGTTCTATCAGTTCATTCAGCACTTCGTGGCCCCCGGCCGCCCCTTTGTGCCGAGACCCCCCTCAGTCGATGCATTTCTGCCCATCAGCGGGCTTATGGCGTTCAAGTACTTCATTCTGACCGGTATTGTCGAGCCCGTACATCCTGCCGCCTTCATACTCTTTGTTGCCATCCTCGGTGTGTCATTGATCGTAAAAAAGGGTTTCTGCGGCTGGATCTGTCCCATCGGCACTCTGTCACAGCTGTTCTGGATGGGGGGTGAGAAGGTGTTCGGCAGGAGCTTTCGAATTGGCCCGTTCACGGACATCTCGCTTCGGTCACTCAAGTATGTCTTCCTCGGCCTCTTCCTCTTTCTGATTGGCATTGCGATGCCACCGAATATAATGGCACTCTTCTTCATTGCCGACTACTACAAGGTCGTGGACGTGCGAATGATGGAGTTCTTCACGGAAATGACCACGTTCACGCTGTGGGTCCTGACTTCACTCGCAGTTCTCTCCCTCTTGTATAAAAACTTCTGGTGTCGATACCTTTGCCCCTACGGCGCACTCCTCGGGCTCCTTTCCCGGTTGAGTCCATTCAAGGTTTGCAGAAACGAGACGCTGTGTACCCATTGCCATGCTTGCACCACTCATTGTCCTACGCTGATCGATGTAGAGAGTAAGACATTCGTAAAATCCGAGGAATGTTTCGGCTGTCTGACCTGTGTAAGCCGCTGCCCGTCACCCGGCGCGCTTGACCTTACTTTTAGCGCTGGTAAAAAGGTCAGGGTTGTAAAAGCATACCTCTTCCCGATGATCTTAATAGTATTGCTCTATCTTGTGATCGGGATTGGCATGGTAGCAAACAAGTGGCATTCGCAGATCCCCTATGAGGATTATCAGCAACTTATTCCGGAAGTGCTGAAGGATTATTCGAAGTAGTGAGAAAAAAGTGCCCAAGTACTATATGAACCACGCCTCGAGGCACGGATAAAGACGAAAGAGTGAATTTGAGACGACGCGTCTTCAAAAGAATCCAATTCATGGCTTCTTCTCATCTGAACGCGCTCTTTTTTCTTAAAATATTCGCGTCTCAGAGCCACTATCGTAAAATGAGTCGCAGCTTCTATGCCAAATCCGCTGGGGAGAAGATCACGTCATCTCGGAAGGCCTTAATCAGGTACACCGCCTTCATCACTTCCTCGTCCATCACGTTCACTAGCGCTGCATTTAGCCCTGCCCCGGCAAGGTAATAGAGATAAGCCGCAGCAACAGACGATTTCAGATTCTTCGGCAGGCCCGAGGTTATATTCGAAAGCCAGATCACTGTGTTGAGCGGCGGATCGACCATTTCGTTCAAGACGATGACGCTCTCGTGCGCGTTCAAGAGATGCTCCTGGCCTTGTCCCTTGCTTATGTGTACCACCGATGGGTCAGCGAATAACCGTTCGTTCGGGACGTCAGCTTCGTTCGCCTTCTCGATCAAATCCTCGAGGATCATGAGTTTGGCCTCGAGTGTTGAGGGCACGGTCCCCTTGAGCGCGCGAATGACAAGATTAGCTTTCGACTCTTTAACGAGGGCCAGCAGTTCACCGGGTTTTTTCTCGTCTGCAGAAAGGTAGTTTATAATCGGTGGCTCTTTGCAAAGCTGTACAGCCTTCGCTAGAGCCTTAACGTTTCGCGAATCAAGGCAGAGGGGAAGGCCGGCCCCGTTCTGAACAACTTCCACAGAAAAGGGAAGCAAATCCTCATCGCCAGCACCATCCATTGAAACCTGGACATTGATCAAATCGGCTCCTTTTGACGCCAGTTCCTTAGCCATGGTTTCGATCGCCTTCCGGTCCTTTTTCTTGATTGCTCCCATATACTCTCTATTCCGTATGTTTAGGTTCTCCGCTATTACGAGCATACCTTCCTCCTTCATGAGATGATAAATGCGGGAAATTATCTTGCCTGTACAAGTATACCACAAGTCCTATTTCAAACCCACTACCACAGTCGTAACGCTTGACAAAATTTTGTTATCGATTATAGTTTAAGAATGCTCATCGAAAAACTCGAACTGCAACATAAGGAACTCCTTGCCCCCCTACTCAAGAGGGCCATGGCTGGCCTCTCTGAATATACCTTTGCTAACCTTTATCTCTTTCGGGGAAATCACAATTATGAAGTCATCATAAACCAGAACATTTTTATCAAAGGAAAGTCATACGACGGGCATACCTATCTGATGCCAATCTTCGATGTACGCACGGCTGATATCGGATTGCTAAAGGACCTCATGAAGACCGTGGACTTCCTCTTTCCGATCCCTGATGAATGGCTTTCTTTTTTCGAATCCAGTGTATTCGAGATAACTTACAAAGATGGCGATGCAGACTACGTATTCACGGTAGAAAAAATGAGTACCTACAAAGGAAGGAATCTGCACAAAAAACGGAATCTCCTTGCTCAGTTCCAGAAGCTCTATCGGCACGACGCGTTGCCCCTTACGAATGAACGGCTTGCTCAAGCACGATTAATTCTTTTGGACTGGCAAGCGACTTCGGAGATGAAAGCCGCTGACACTGATTACGATGCCTGTCTTGAGGCACTTGAACGCTACGATGAACTTGTCCTTTGCGGCGGTATTTACTATGCGGACGACGAGCCTGCGGGCTTTGTGCTCGGGGAAGAGGTGAGCGACGAGACCTTTGTGCTGCATTTTGCCAAAGCCCGGACAAAATTCAAGGGCATTTACCAGTATATGTTCAACAATTTTGCAAGGGTCCTCTCGCCGAAGTACAAATATCTGAACCTTGAGCAGGATTTGGACAAAGAGAATCTGCGCGTTTTCAAATCATCCTATGTGCCTGACCTCCTGCTGCACAAAGCCAGGGTGCGGCTGAAATAAAACTATTGATAAAAACAAATCCGACGCGATATAATTAGGGCACATATGCATAGGCAATCATGGGGATAGTGAGGGGAGGATTGCATGAGTCTTTCTGAAACGGAATAGAAGCGCTACACAAGACAAATGATGATGGAAGGGTGGGGTGAGGCAACCCAGAAGAAGATCAAAAAGTCCAGGTCTTTATTGCTGGAGCAGGCGGGCTGGGGTCGCCGGTGTCGATCTACCTCGCTGTGGCTGGTGTGGGCAACATCCGGATCTGCGATTTCGATTCCCCGGACTGGTCGAATCTGAACCGCCAGATCCTTCACGATCACACGCGGATCGGCCAAAACAAGGCAGTCTCGGGCAAAATGACGCTCGAGCGATTCAACCCGGATATCTCAATCACCGCTTTCACCGATAAGATCGTGGAGGAGAACGTTGATCGGCTCGTGGGCTACTCTGACATTATCCTTGATTGCATGGACAATTTCCCGACCCGTTTCCTGTTGAATGAGTGCGCCATCAGAAAAAAGATTTCTCTTGTGTACGGCAGCATCTGAGGCATCGACGGGCGGCTCTCGTTTATCCAGTCGCCGGAAACGCCCTGCTTGCGATGTATCTTTCCGGAAGCTCCACCAAAGGAAGTTTTTCCCGTGCTTGGTGTCACACCGGCGGTTATTGGTTCATTACAGGCCTTGGAGACTTTGAAGTACCTTTCCGGAATCGGTTCGACCATCAAAGGCCAACTCCTCGTCTGGGAAGGGGCCACTACGGACTTCCAGAAGATTAAGATCCGGAAAGATCCCGATTGTCCAACGTGCGGGAAGAAATAGCTGAGTAAATTGTCTTAAGCCTGGAACATCTTTTTCTAGTTTGGGCAGTCCTCTATAACGCTATTGGAGGGCCCCCACAAGAGTTCGCTCTACGAAAGGATAATCTATCTTCGTGAAAAAAGTCGGTTTCGCCTTTGATGAAATCTGCCTCCGTCATGAACCGCCGGTTTGGCATCCTGATTTACCGGACCGGATCATCAGCATCATTGTCAGGCTTAAGGCATCGGGCTTTTGGCCGAAGCTGATTCCCATCCCGCCGCGTAGTGCGACCTTTGATGATCTCACTCGCGTCCACACACGTGACTATGTAGAAAAAATAAAAAATTTCGGGGCAGGAGAACTCGATCCGGATACCTATATGTCGGAAGGCAGTTTCGAAGCAGCGCTTCATGCTGCTGGAGCGGTCATAGAAGCCATTGAACTGTGCAAAAAAGATGAGATCGATCGCGCATTCTGTGCAATCCGACCTCCCGGTCACCATGCCGAGACGGACCAGGGCATGGGATTCTGCCTTTTCAATAACATCGCGATCGGCGCACGGTACGCGCAGGCCATCGGTTACGAAAGAGTATTCATCATCGACTACGACGCCCACCATGGAAACGGCACTCAGCATATCTTCGAAGAAGACGATAGCGTCTTCTATTTCAGCACGCACCAGCACCCCTACTATCCCGACACGGGCAAGGACATGGAGCGAGGCAGGGGCAAGGGAACGGGATTTACCTACAACGTCCCAATCCAGTCCGGCTCGGGAAACAAGGAGTATCTCATGGTATATCAGGATATTCTGCCGGGGCTGATCCAACGCTTCCAGCCGGACATCGTCCTGGTGTCCGCGGGATATGATATTCATGTTAACGACGTGTACACAAACATACGGGTCACGAACGAAGGTATCCGTTGCATTGTTCAGAGCATCCTGCATTCCTGTGCCTCTCTTCCCGCAGTGTTCGCGCTAGAAGGGGGTTATCACCGTCCTGCACTCTGCGATTCGGTCAATATCACAATCGAGGAGATGTTGAAGGAATAGAGCAGTACGGTGGGCAGCAGACGCGAACAGGTTCACAGATGCTACAAGAATCTTATACTCGGGAAAATTCCGTCGGGGGGAAGCTCCGTTGGTTTTTACATCATGGTTTCTACCTCATCAACTGGTTGGGCAACGACGGCGTTATTTCCGGGTTTCAGTTGTGCTATGATAAACAGAAAGTGGATTCATGAGAAACAAAACCCGTCAAGAACCAGTTGCCAATCCTGTACCTGATGGCCTGTACCTGAATGACCATATCGTCGATCTGTTTTTCTTAAAAAGCAAAGAATTGATCAGATCATCCGATCCTTCGTCACAGCAAAATTATGCAAGTATCGCGTGACAGGTGGTTTGTCATAATGCAATTGATATACAGCATTTGATGCCCTTATCGCGTTATCTTGAGCTGCTGTGATTTGTAGTTCCAGTGTTGTTCAACTCAGCTAGAAATATTTTTGTCAAGATAACGCAGTGAACACCAAGCATTTTAAATATCGAGGTCAAAAACAAAGACTACTTCACTTTTTCTCCCATCTTGTGACTTTAATATTGAAACTGAGTTGAGCAAACCTTGATGGCCCGCTGGTTTTTGTATCGGTGGTATGAACGCCAACTTTATTATCTGCATTTATCCGTGCTCCTGCACCTTTGCGGGATGATTAAACAAGCTATGACTTCGGCGTACCCAGGTTAGGAGCATATGGCCAATGAGTTTCAACAGATTCAAAAATCAATTCATCGCAAAAGTAATCACCCGGTTTCCCTCCATCGCCGAGAGATTTACCGCTTCCTACAAACCCTGGAAATCCGCTGATATTCCCTGGACTCCAATGACGAAAGCGTTCGCCACATCCACCATAGCAATAGTAACGACAGCCGGTGTTCATCACCGAGAACAGGAACCATTCGATATGACAGACCCAAATGGAGATCCCTCGTTCAGGGTCATCGATTTCAGGAAACCGCTTTCAAGTCTTATGATCACTCACGACTATTACGATCACTCAGATGCCGATAAAGATATCAATATTGTTTTCCCTCTTGAACGGCTGAAAGAATTTGAACAAGAAGGCCGCATCGGGCATGTTGCCGAACTGCACTACGGCTTCATGGGACATATCACTGGTAGGCATATACCGACGCTGATTAATAAGAGCGCGTCCGAGGTTGCAAGAAGTCTGAAAAAAATTAATGTAGATATTGTCCTCTTGACGCCCGGTTGAGGCATCTGCAATCAATCAGTGGGATTGATACAGAGGGAAATAGAGAAGGTGGGAATCCCGACGATCGGCGTATCGATCGTACGGACATACTCGGAGCAGGTCAAGCCGCCGAGAACCATTTTTCTGAGATGGCCCTTTGGCCATCCCTTTGGCGAACCTTTTAACGCAGCACAGCATCGGGTAATCCTAGCGGAGGCGATCCGGGCGCTCGCCACGATACAGGAGCCGGGTACGATCATCGATTTGCCGTACCGGTGGCGGAGAGAAACATATAACGATAAAAATATCAGCGCCATTTTATCACCAGATCTGAAATGATACTGCAGGGCTGGATGTTTTGTGCCGCATGACAAATCAACCTCTGATAAGGTCACTTTGCAAAATGTAGTGGACAAAAGATCCTACTATCTTCGGGAGGTTAGAAAATAATTATGGCAGCTGAACAAAACAAAATAATCTACTCCATGGTCGGAGTGGGAAAATTCCATGACAAGAAGCCGGTACTGAAGGACATTTACCTTTCTTACTTTTACGGAGCAAAGATTGGCGTGCTCGGGCTGAATGGCTCGGGAAAGAGTTCGCTTCTCAAGATCATGGCAGGGCTGGACAAGGAGCATGTGGGAGAGGCAGTGTTATCGACAGGCTACTCCGTTGGTCTGCTCGAGCAGGAGCCGAAGCTTGATCCTGCTAAGACCGTGCGCCAGATCGTTGAAGAAGGCGTACAAGAGACGGTTGATCTGCTCGCCGAATATGACAAGATTAACGAGTCCTTTGCAAATCCCATGTCCGACAATGAGATGCAGAAGCTGATCGAACGACAGGGCGAAGTGCAAGAGAAGCTCGACCATCAGAATGCTTGGGAGCTGGACAGCCGTCTCGAGATGGCCATGGACGCCCTACGCTGTCCTACCGCCGATGCGTTTGTCAAGGTCCTTTCCGGCGGTGAAAAGCGGCGTGTTGCACTCTGCCGTCTCCTTCTCCAGAAACCGGACATCCTCCTGCTCGACGAGCCTACGAACCATCTCGATGCCGAGTCTGTCGCGTGGCTGGAGCATCATCTCCAGCAGTACGAAGGCACGGTTATCGCTGTGACCCACGACCGATACTTCCTGGATAATGTCGCCGGCTGGATACTGGAACTCGACCGCGGCCAAGGTATCCCCTGGAAAGGAAACTATTCATCATGGCTCGAACAAAAGAGTGAGCGGCTGAAGCAGGAAGAAAAGTCGGAGAGCGAGCGACAGAAGACTCTCCAGCGCGAACTCGAATGGATCAGGATGTCACCCAAGGGAAGGCATGCAAAGTCCAAGGCGCGCATCAATTCCTACGAAACGCTCCTCTCCCAGCAGGGAGAAAAGCGCGCGAAGGAGTTGGAAATTTACATTCCGCCGGGTCCGCGGCTCGGCAAGGTCGTGATCGAAGCTGATAGCGTGACGAAGGCATATGGCGACAACATCCTTGTTGAAAACATGAGCTTCATGCTTCCCCCCGGTGGTATCGTGGGCGTGATCGGGCCGAACGGCGCAGGTAAGACGACACTCTTTCGTATGATCACGGGTCAGGACAAGCCTGACAAGGGAACGATTAGAATTGGTGAAACCGTGAAGCTTGGATACGTTGACCAGAACCGCGACTCCCTCGATCCGAACAAAACTATCTGGCAGGTTATCACTGACGGCCAAGAGCAGATCCAACTGGGAAAGACATTGATGAACTCCCGCGCCTACGTGTCGCGTTTTAACTTCGGCGGAACGGACCAGCAGAAGATGGTTGGCGTGCTCTCAGGCGGGGAGCGGAACCGGGTGCACCTTGCCCGCATCCTGAAGAAGGAGGCAAATGTGCTGCTCCTTGACGAGCCCACGAACGATCTCGATGTGAACACTATGAGGGCACTTGAGGAAGGGCTTGAGAACTTTGCAGGCTGTGCAGTCGTGATAAGTCACGACCGCTGGTTCCTTGACCGTATTTCCACGCACATCCTAGCATTTGAAGGCGAGAGCAAAGTCGTCTTCTTCGATGGAAACTATTCAGAGTATGAGGCAGACCGGAAGGTGCGGCTCGGAGCCGATGCAGACCAACCGCATCGCATCAAATACCGGCATTTAACGAGGTAAGACAAATTTATGTAACCAAGGATGAACACGGTTAAACCTGGAAGGCACTCCATTTCCCACGGAGGTTAGCCGTGGATTGACACTGATTATCACGGAAATCTCCAGGCATTCAATGAGTGATATTTTTATTATTTTTTTTGATTTAACCCGTGCTATCTTTGGTTACTTTCATCTTCCTTCCACGATTTACTACTGCTATTCCTTTTTCAACAAAACCTCCAGACATCGCTTCTCTTCATTCCAGCGCGACTGAGTTCCAAGCCGATCACACAGCATTTGCATTCGGTTGGCAATAATAACTGCATTGCGGGGACTCGCTAGCCGAGCCTGCATATGGCTGATCACTGTAGGATGAAGCGTGAGACCGGTAATGCGGTTGCCGTCAGTTTGAACGACGAAGATAAATGATTCATCATTTCTCTCAATTTCATCAATTTCATAATCATCAACGAAATCGCCGGTACTGTACAGGATCAGCCGATCTCTATAGATTTCTATCCCCCGAAAAACGTGACATGAGTGACCAAGCACAATGTCCGCTCCGCTATCGATGAGCTTTCGCGCGAAAGGAGGATATTCGGGTTCCGGTTGGTATCCCCAGTTTGATCCCCAGTGCGCTGACACGATTACGATATCAGCCTTGGTCTTCGTCTCACTGATAAGATCGAAGAGATTCATCGCCCGCTCATCGCCTTGATCAGGAGGAACGAAGTAAATGCCAGGCCGTTGATCAGTGGCTTCCCAATCTGGTTCGTTATCAGTAAACGAGATAAATGCGGTCGTGGTTCCGCCTGCAGTAAGTAAGACGGGCAGTGAGGCTTGGGCTACATCGGACCCGGCGCCCCCATGGTGGACCCCTGCTTTATCCAGGTGAGCAAGCATGTCAAAAAGTGCCTCATACTCATAATCAAGTGTATGATTGTTAGCAAGGGATAAAAAATTGAAACCGGCTAATTTAAGACATTCCCCATTTTTTGCATCGGTCCTGAAATGGAAGGTCTTCGGGGTGCGGTCCCAAGGAGCGCCTCGGTCTGAGAGGACGCATTCAAGATTACCGATGCGTAGGTCGCTTGCCCTGAATAGTGGTAGGGTATTGCCCCAGGGATAGGTCGGCGGCATACTTTTCAACGTTTCATTTACTAGTCTGCCGAGCATAACATCGCCGACAATAAGTAGTCTCATGATAGCAACTCCGTGTAATGTACCTTTTGCAGCGGATTTATTTAGCACGTCCGCCACTTTTGTCTGAAACCGCGCGAAATCCCGGTAGAACATGTTTACAGTAATGAATTCCACAGGTAATCCGAGGCAGATATATATTCATCAGCCATAGAACGTTATTTCGAAATGGTGTCCCCTGATACCATCCAGTGACAACGCCAAACTCCACGAGGATCACAATCCTGTTCCTGGGGCTGTTCAGGTTCAGCCGGCGCGGTAGAGGACGATGCGGTGTGCCTCCTTGTACCGGTCAATCAGGATTGGAACACTTCCACTGCAATAATCGCTGATGGCCGGCATCACTTTGTTCAAAATCACACTGAAGTTTTCCGATACAGCGCTCAGGCTTGTTCGAGCTGGTATAAAGGTCCTTTTCCTGATAGGACTATGTCGAGCAGCGCATTCGGCGCCTAAAACCAGCGACCGCGCCAGCTGCTAGGCCCGCTTCATGTCTGGTGAGAATTTAAACCACAATGTTTCCATTTGTCATAAGCTAAAATGAATACTTTATTATGATTGGTATGACTGTTCTGCAAATCTGAACTTGGTGGGTTCAAACCAACCTTATATAAAATGTAGTTCCAGTGTATATCAATGTCAAGGAACGGACCAATGCAGTTATCTGGCTATCATAACGGTCAGACTCATAGACGATACGAAGGCAAAAAGCCGCTTTCGATTTAGATGAAGTTTCTATTTTTGTCATTGACATTGTCCCGCAATACAGTGTAAAAAAGACGGTGCAGATGTGCCGGTATCCAACCGGAAGGACCGCATGTGCCATATCTGGAAAGGGGTGTACGATGACCGAATTTAGGGGGGTCACGGTGGTGCGTGAGGCAAACGTTTATTTTGAGGGCAAAGTGACAAGCAGGACCGTTCTGTTTATTGACGGGGCCAAGAAAACACTCGGTATTATGCTGCCTGGAGAATTTGAGTTTGGCACTGCGGAGAAGGAACTCATGGAAATATTGTCTGGTGAACTTGATGTGCTCCTGCCCGGAGAGACTATCTGGAAGCCCATTAAGGGTGGGCAGTCCTTCGAGGTTGCAGCTAATTCAAAGTTTAAATTGAACGTAAAGAGGCTGACAGACTATTGCTGCTCATACATTAAAGGGCAACAGTGAAGGAAGTGGTTTGGCGAGCCAGCTAGAAGTGTCTGGGAGATTAAAAGGGCCGCTTTGAACGCCAAATTATCACAGGAGGAACCATGAAGAACATAGCTAGTATTATGACTGTACTGGTTTTGCTGTTCAGTATCTTAGGATGTCAACAGCAGAAGGAAGAAAAAAGCCAGACGTCCTATATGCCGCAGACCGGGCCTTCGCCCTTGGAATTGAACGAGCTCGAGCAGGCGGTGAAGATGTCGCCCAAGAGCAAAGACGTTTGGGTCAATTATGGGAATGCCCTTATGGATACCCAGCACTATAGTGAGGCTATCGAAGCGTATCAGAAAGCGCTTGCCTTAGATCCGAAGAACGTGAGCGTGCGCGTTGATTTAGGGACCTGCTACCGAGGTGTGAGAAAGTTCGACAAGGCAATTGATGAGTACCGGAAGGCACTCAAGATCGACCCGAACTTTCCGAATGGGCACCGCAACCTTGCCGTCGTCCTGGCGAACGATGTGCACCAGCCCAAGGATGCGGTCAAAGAGTTTCAGAAATATCTCGAGATCATGCCTAATGCACCAGACGCAGATGAGATTAAACAGACGATTAAGCAGCTGTCCTTGCTGAAGTAACGAAGCCAACATGGAAAAGCCCCGAACTATTTGGTTCGGGCTTAGTTCCCCAGCCCCATGAGTAGGGAAAAATTACAGCTTCTCACCCTTTCTCACCCGCCACCACCCGACCCCGTATGTGCGATTGAATCTTGTCTTTAGTACCTCCATATCCGGCAGCTTATTCGGCAGTTTTTTACCGGGAAGAGGACAAAACTTGGACTCTGCAACGTCAAGCAGGAAATCCTTGCCGATGACTCTGAAAAAACCGATGCCAAGATATTCTTTTCGCGGCGCCAGGAGGTCTTGTCCCATCGAATAATACTCGAATCCCTTGGGCGCGGCGAGTTCGATGAGCGTGGACGGGATGTCTAGGTGAGCGCCGACGGCGCCTTGAGGAATCTTGACGCCTCGGAGAACATCCTTACCGTACAGAATAAAGGGAACACCGGAGCGTTCAAAAAAATTTGGCCTCGCATTAATGAACCTGCGACCGAAATGATCTCCTGTAAACGCGAATAGAGGACGCGAAAGTTTTGCTTCGAGCCTCTGTACGAGATCGCCGAGACACTTGTCCGCATACCACAGGTGGCCAAACATGGTGAGGCTCGTCGTGCCGTCAAAGAGGGGCTCGATATCGTCTGGTACTTTTTTCAGTGGAAAACCCTTGGCATATACATCGACATTGTACGGCGGATGATAGCTTGTCGTCATGATGAGGTTGAAGCTCGGTTTGTCGTCATTTACTTTGTTGACAATAAAGTCAACAAGATATTCATCGTCCACGCCCCACTCGTGGGGAGTAACGCCAGACTTCAACATATGCGGAGCACCGTAAATTTCCTCGAATCCCTGATCATGGGCAAAATCGCCGAAGCGTTGCCAACTCAGATAGCCGCCGTAAAACAGGCGGGTCCGGTACCCGAGGCGTTTAAAGGTTTCCGCTATGGATGAGGGATAAGGTTTGTGAGCCGTCACCTGATAATTGATCTCCACAAGGGTATAGGGAAAACCTGAAATGATCGAGCTGAGCGACTGCATAGTCCCGCCTGAAGCTGGCAGAAACTTATCGAAATAGAGGCCTTTCTGAGCCAATGCTTTCAGATTTTGCGTTACGCCCAAAGATGCATACTTTTTAAGAAACGGCCACTCATCATAGCTTTCCATGACTACGAGGAAAATGTGGCGTGGCGGGATGCCTTTGGGTCCATGGGCATGCTTGATGAAATAGGAATCGAGATTGTTATAAGATTGATTCGTGTGGAAAAGCTCCTGCGCTGCCTTTCGGACATTGCCGTCCGGCAGATAAGCTTCCAACCCGGTATTGCCTGCTGCATCCCGGTGGTCCTCAACGGCAAAAAGAAGAGAAAAATAGGGGTTCATGACAGATTGGTTCAGAAACGTATCCTTGTCAACTGCGATGTCCTTGCGCTGCGCCGGACGGAGACCAATGGAACCTCGTGCAGCCGTAACGATTAGGGCCATGATAACGAGCGCAGTAGTAATGCCGGAGAGGAGCGTAAACTTGCGTTCCGTTACCTTATCCGGTGAAATAAAGTGCCGCTGGATGAACCTTCTTTGGAGAACAATCGCCAATGTGGAAGCACCGCCGATAATTAAAAGATAGAACAGGGGATGATAGTCCGCCCAGATCGTCTTAAAGATAGCCGCGGTGTCATCATAGTACAGGTTGAAGAGCACGTAATTGAACTGATCATTATATTCTTTAAAATAGCCGAACGTCACCACCCAAGCGATTGTAGTAACCATAATGAAAACTGCGCCGATGACAGTGCGTATGCGGTCGGCGATCCGGTCAGCATCAAAAAATACCAGCAGAATACTTGCCAGAAAGGGGACGCTGAACCAGCAGGTAGATACCATGGAGTCAAATCTGATGCCGTTCAACACAGAAAAAACAATATCTGAGAAATTGGTGTCCGGCTGTATCTTGTTCCGGAAATAGAAAATAAACGAGATCCTGAACAACGATAGATACACCATGAAGAACAACCAAAGCTTGGCGTCTTTCAAGAAATAGAGGAGAAAACGGTTAAACTTTTTCATGAATTGATCCTTGAATTATATTTTAGTCAGGAGCACCGGATGAACGATTGCACAGTATTCGGCGATCAGGCTCTCTCCTGTTGCTTCTCTAATATATTTACGATATCTGCGCAAGCTCGTTCAACTGCTGTTCGTATTCCAAAGCTTTAGCGTCATGCTCCGCGGTCACCGTCTCGAGTTCCGCAAAAAGCTTATCGATCCTCGTCTTTGCGTTGTCGATGGATTGCGACAGCGTCTTGATCTCAAGGGCCTTGCCTTTGACCGAAGCTTCGAGCAGAGCCTGAGTCGAGAGTTCCACACCATGCTCGAGCTTCATGATCTCCTCTTCGATGGACATGATCTTTGATTTGAGCGAATTCAGAATTCTCGATTTGTCTGTTACGATGGCGGCGCGCAGCTTCTTCGAATCTTTCTGGTTGGTGTTCTTTTGATCTTCCCGCTTTTTTCCCTTCGTTACGCGCACCCCGCCTTCATCGCTCCATCCTACACGTTCGAGGAAGTCGAGGTATGTTCCTTCAAAGAGCGAAACATTTTCATTATCGTAAACGATCAGTTTGGTTGCTACGGCTTCAAGGATCAATTCGCTATGGGTCACGATGATGACCGCTCCATCAAAGGCTTCAATGGCCTCGATCAACGAATCAATGGACTCCATGTCCAGGTGGTTCGTAGGCTCATCGAGCATCAGCAGGTTGGCCGGTGAGACCAGAAGCTTGCCCAAAAGCACGCGGCTTTTCTCGCCGCCCGAGAGCACGCTCACTTTTTTGAGTGCGTTGTCTCCCTCGAACATCATAAGGCCGCAGATCGCGCGGGCTTCGCCCTGACCGCAATCAGGATGTGCTTCCATGACCTCCTGGAGCGCGGTTTTGGCCGGACGAAGGCGATTGATGTTGGTTTGGCCGAAATAAGCGATTTTTGTATTCGGGTGGATCTTCACTTCACCTAAGGTCGGAGACAGCTCTTTTGCAAGTAGGTTGAGCAACGTGGTCTTGCCTTTGCCGTTCTTCCCGATCACTGCAATGCGGTCCTTCTTGCCGACAGCAAAGGAAAGCCCGTCAATCAACTGAAGACCATCCTGAGAGAAACCAAAGGACAGGTCTTCAACGGTCATGAGCCACTTGGCCTCGAAGGGAGCCGACCGGAACTTGAAGTCGAGCGATTTAATCGCGTCAAGCTTGTCAAGTTTCTCATGCTTCGCAAGCGATTTAATGCGGGACTGGACTGCGCTGGCCTTGGTCGCTTGCGCACGAAAGCGGTTGATAAACTGTTCAATTTCTTTGCGCTTTTTTTCATCGTTCTGGCGTGTCTTTTCGTAGATTTCTTCTTCCATCAGGATCTGGTCGTAGAGTTTCTGCGTTCCGCCCGAGACCTTCCGCATTTTGCAGCGGTGAATGATCATGGTATGGGTCGTGACGCTGTCCATGAAGTCCCGGTCGTGGGTGATGATAATGAGTTCGTTCCGCCAGGCGCGCAAGAACTGGGTTAGCCAGCGAACCGAAACGATGTCGAGATAATTCGTTGGCTCGTCAAGCAGCAGGAGGTTTGGTTCGGACACGAGTACTTTTGCAAGGTTCAGGCGGACCTGGTATCCGCCAGAAAGCGACGAGGGATGGCAATCGAATTCCGAATTGGTGAACCCGAGACCGTGCAGAATCGCTTCAGCTTTATACGTCTCGTCAATGTGGTCTTCGTTTATTGGCAGGGCAAGGCATGCCTCTTTGATCACCGAGTCCTCAGTAAAATGGATGTGCTGAGAGAGGTGGCTTATGGTGTACCCTGAAGGCACAGTGATCGTACCCGAGTCTTGATGCTCTTCGCCTAAGATCATGCGGAAGAGCGTTGACTTACCGTGGCCGTTCCTGCCTACGAGCCCCACGCGCTCGCGGGGGTTTACGGTAAAGCTGACGCCTTCGAAGAGAACCTGCTTTCCATAGGATTTTTCTATGTTCGTGACTTGGAGCATTCTTTAACCTTTATGGAGAAATATGATTTTAAATACATCTTTATATAATAACTCATGCAAAAATTAATGGCAAATAGTTTTTTAGGAAAGCAAGTCTGAAACGCTTGAGGTTGTTGATTAAACTTGTTAGTATTTTGAGGATTTACCTTCAAATATGTAATAGACTTCTGACGTTCTTAGCCGGTGCGCCCAAGTTGTATTGCCCCGCTTCACGACCGCATGGGCCAGGCTGTTTGTCAAGGCGAGGTCGATTTTGTTTGGGTGAAATATCTCACGCAACCGCACAGCTATCACTGCAATGAATTCTTCACAGTTATGTAATTCACGGATGAATATTATCGAAGTCCTCTTCCAAAATAGTCATTCCGTGCCCACAAGCCAGATTTTGTATAACATGAGGCGAAGAAAAAAGACGAAAATATCACGGGAAGTTGCTTAGTTTAGCATACCTTAGAGAAAGAAATAAAAAAACAAGAGAAGATGTTATTGACTCATACAGGTCATTGCTGTAAAATCACGAACTTGCAGAGATAGGCGTCAATGAATCAAAAAGACCTTATATTATTAAAAGACTGGTTTGCCAAATACTGCGTTCACTTTTCCACGCATGTAGTGGAAGACGAGCGGAACTTTGCAATTAAGAAAGACCATACATACCATGTTTGCCTGAATGCCTTGCGTATCGGCCGCAGTTTGCAGTTGAACAATCAAGACATGCTTCTAGCCGAAGCGATTGCCCTATGCCACGATGTGGGAAGGTTTCTACAATACCAGCAATATAAGACATTCGATGACGATATCTCGGCGAACCATGCGGTACTTGGAGCCAAGGTATTGCTGGAACAGGACGTGCTCCGGGGTCTGCCAGAACAGGAACAAAACCTTATTATCCACGCCGTGACTCTGCACAACGTTTTTGCGCTCCCCGACTCACTGGACCAAAGGACGCGTTTGTTTGTCCACATTGCCCGAGATGCTGATAAGCTCGATATCTGGCGAGTGTTAATAGAATATTACGAACAGGACGTGGAGAGCAGGGCTACGGCCGTTACGCTCGGCCTACCAGATGCACCGGACTATTCGCCGACGGTCCTTGCCTGTCTGCATCAGGGAAGGATGGCCTTTAAGTCGGAGCTTAAGACCCTGAACGATTTTAAACTGCTCCAACTTACCTGGCTTTACGACCTCAATTTCACCAGATCACTGAAAATGGTCCAGGAGCGGAGATATATTGATAAGATGGCCGCAGTGCTACCGGAGAACGTTGAAATACGGGAGGCTATCGAACGGGTCCGGAAGTTTGTGACTGGGAATTTGAAAACTCTTTAATGGCCTCTGTCATACAAAAAAAGACTTTTACTCCCTTAGGAAAAAGAAAGATCTTGGAGATATGTAAACAAAATGAGAAATATCTAGAAAGCATGTCGGGCTTACCAAACCATCCGCAGAAAGCCCCTGGTTTTAACCATGGGGATGAATGCGGGAACTTAACTTCCCGACAATTGCTAGACAAATGTTCATCTAAATGGTATATCTAACATAACAATGCCATGTGATAAATTAAAAACCCCCTCTTCCATCCATGAGTTTCAACTCGTAGCTACCCACAAAGACAACCGAATGCTTGCTATTCGGCTCGAGGCTGGCCGCCATCTGTATAATGCCTGCCTTGGCGAAGCGCTGAAACGTCTTGCTGCAATACGTCAGTCTGAAAAATGGCGCACTGCGATTAGAAAGAAGAAAAGCAAGCTGCGCACCAAGATGTTTAAGGCAGCCAGAAACCAAGCCAACCATACCGAATACAGCCTCCATGAGTACGTCGGTCGGTTTAGAAACGCATGCTGGATCGCGGCGACCATATCGATAGCCTGACTGCCCAGAAGATAGCAACCCGAGCGTTTCAGGCCGTAACCGACTACGAGTTTGGTAAGCATGGCAAGCCCCGGTTTAAATGCCGTGGCTGGATATCGTCCGTTGAAGGCAAAAACAACGCATCCGGAATACGGTGGTGCGATGATCATATCGAGTGGTCTGGACTTAACCTCAGCTGTCTCTTCGATCACAAGGATAAGTTCGGTGTCCAGGCTCACACGCTTAGCCATGAAGTCAAATATGTCCGGCTAGTCAAGAAGACGATCCGCGGCAACCCCCGCTGGTTTGCCCAACTCGTACTGAAGGGCACGGCTAAGGTCAAGCGAGAGAACCAGATCGGCACCGAGACTGTTGGTTTAGACATCGGCCCATCCACAGGCGCTATCGTTGGCGATACCGATGCCCGGCTCGTTGAATTCTGCCCGGAAGTCGAGGTTCCGTACAAACAAATCAGGGTTGTGCAGCGCAAGATAGACAGAAGTCTTAGAGCCACTAATCCAGATAACTACAACGAGAACGGCACAATCAATTCCGGCAAAAAGCAGTGGGTTTTCTCCGCTCAATACCGAGCTCTAGGCTGTGTTGGCAGAGCTTAAGCGGGTCCTCGCTGCAACGAGAAAACGATCTCATGGAAAGCCTGCCAATGAGATTCTTAAGCTCGGGACTAACATCAAAACCGAGAAACTTTCGTACGAAGCCTTTCAAAGAACATTTGGCAAAAGCGTATCAAGACGCGCTCCGGGTATGTTTTTTTTGATGCTTCGCCGCAAAGCCGAAAACGCTGGCGGCCAGATAATCGAATTCCCTACCCAAAGCACGAAACTTTCAGAGACATGCCACTGCGGTGAAGTTAAAAAGAAGCCCCTCTCAAAGCGGCAACACGTTTGCGCATGTGGTGTGGATGCATAGCGAGATCTGTATTCCGCATTTCTCGCAAAGTACGTTTCGAACGATGTCCTCAACACGCGCCAGGCTTTAGTAGCCTGGCCGGGTGCAAACCTGCTCCTGGAACGGGCGGTGTTGAGGGTGCAGCATGAAGCGGCGATAGGCCGGATTCATCCGGCCAGCTTCGGTCTCGCGCGAGCGATGAAGGTGGTACAAGCGCAGACTGGAGACAGAGCAACTCGCCCGTTTAAAACGAATCAACGACAGTCGAGGCTGGCAATGTTTGTGTTGTTGCCAGAGAGACTGTCGGCATTGCCGTCAGAACCCCTAGTTTTAACTATGGGGAGTGGTCAGCTTTCCTCCCCCCGGTGAATAAATCTGGATTTTGATGGGAAATTTGGCTTTACTCCAGGCTGTCGAATTTGGTAATATAAGCACTGCCATCCCATTTTTAACAAAGGAGCTTCATGAGAAATAACATTGTTTCACTCGGCGCTGATGAGCTTAAGTATGAGATCCGCGAGATCGTCGCTGTTGCAAAGGAATTTGCCAATCTCGGAATCGAGATTAACTGGGAGAACATCGGCGACCCAGTACAGAAGGGAGAAAAAGTTCCCGGTTGGATCAAGGATATCATCACTGCGACGATGAAGGAAGATCTGACTTACGCTTATTCTCCAACTAAGGGTCTTGATGAGACGAGGGAGTTTCTTGCGCAGAAAGCGAACAAGAACGGCGGAGTTAATATCACAAAAGAGGACATCATCTTCTTTAATGGCCTTGGAGACGCTATCAGCAAGGTTTACGGACAGCTCCGGAAAGAGTATCGCGTCATCGGCCCGAGTCCCGCCTACAGCACTCATTCGTCATCAGAGGCATCACATGCCGGCTCGGATTACCTTTCCTACAGGCTCGACCCGCACAACCATTGGTACCCTGACTTGAACGACCTGAGGATGAAAGTGAAGTACAATCCATCCATCTCCGGCATACTCGTCATTAACCCGGACAACCCTACAGGTGCGGTCTACCCGCGCGAAGTGTTAATGGAGATCGTGGCCATCGCGAAACAGTACGATCTTTTCATGGTCTGCGACGAGATATACATCAACCTGACCTACAATGGAGAAAAAGCTATTCCTCTAGCCGACGTGATTAACGGGGTCTGTGGCATATCGATGAAGGGCATCTCGAAGGAACTTCCCTGGCCCGGGGCCCGGTGCGGCTGGATCGAGGTCTACAACGCTGACAAGGACCCCGTGTTTGCGAAATATATCAAGAGCATCGTGGACGATAAAATGCTTGAAGTCTGCTCAACGACGCTTCCCCAGAAGGTGATCCCTATCATCATGGGTGATGCACGATATGCAAACCACATTGTACATCGCAATGCTGTGTTCGAGAGGAGGTCGCGCATCGCATACCACCTCCTGAAGGACATCGAGGGCATTATCGTAAATCAGACGAACGGCGCCTTTTATATGACGGTCATGTTCCGCGCGAACGCCCTGACCCAGAACCAGAAGCTTGCCATCGGAAATGTGAAGGCGAAAGAGATGGTGGAGAAGCTTGTGCAGGACGTTCCGCTCGATAAGCGATTTGTTTATTATCTCCTGGGCGCTACGGGTATCTGCGTGGTCCCACTCACGGGATTCAACTGCGATTTGCAGGGCTTTCGAGTTACGCTGTTAGAAGCTGACGACGCTAAATTCGAGTGGGTCTATAAAACGCTGCGAGAAAAAATCATGGAATATTTGCAGAGAGCATAATCCGGACTACAGTGTACCGCAAGTTGGACAACAAACAGTTTTCGCATTAATTCGAATCAGGGAAAGTCAGCTCCGATAAGGTAGATAATCTTTTTAATTTTGTGATTATGATTACACTGAGACAATTATCCGGGTTCACTTGCGGACGTCATTCACGATAACCTCCGATTAAGTCAAGCTTTTCATGAAGTTTTTTTAAAGGAGTTCGTCACTTGACAAGAGGAAGACAACATGATAAATTTTTAATTGTCGTTGAATCGAAAACCAGTTTAACATATCCTTTGCTCAGAGCAAACCCCGGGAAACCGGAGGGCGCAGAGCTACGAAGCTACGTAAAACGGCAGTGCTTTCCGATCGACCCAATAATATGACGGAAAGGCATGCATTTTATATGCGAGTCGAGCCGCCAAAGAACATCGTTATTGTTCACTTGGCGGTTTTTTTTTGCTCCATCATCTTATTAGGTGCGGAGCATCTCTGCATAACCGAATCACATTCATGGCACAGGAGGAATCGAACATGAAGTTCAGACACACTGTTCTACTCGCCGTACTAGCACTCTCACTTGTATCATGCGCTTCCAAGATCTACGGTACGGTCCAGCTTCTGGACGCAAAGATGCAACCGGTCCCAATCGCCACGGAAAATCCGCAAGGGACGGTAGTGAATATGATCAATACGACCACAACGCTGGAAAAAGCGTCGCAAGCAGTCGACGTTGATGCAGAGGGCAAGTTTGTATCCATCAAAAACTTCATCGTCCCAGGAATGTATAAGGTGGAAGCGAGCAGGATCGGCTATATGACCGAAACGCAGTCCGTCGAGATCACAAAGTTCGGCAGCAAAAAAGTAGAGTTCAAACTCAAGATGATTCCTGAAAGCAAGCAAAAGAGCATCGAGGGATCGAAGTCAGACGAAGACAAGATTGTAAATCCCGGCGAAGTTAATATCCAGCCGCCGACGATGTAATACGACGGAATCCATCCACTGCTTTGACATATAAGAGCAAAGATAATGTGGCAAGTTCAGATATTATTTCTCCATGCCTAGTTGTCTCAGGGGCAGATTTTGATTCTACTGCGAAGACATTCATTATTAGTTTCACTGCTATCCCGATTTAACAAGGAGGCGTCGTATGATTAAGCGTGCAATTCATTTACCTATACTGGTGATGGCATCGTCCCTGCTCTTTGGCTGCGCAGGAGAAAAGCTTGAACTCAAAGTGAAGGCCAACATGAACGGCCAGCCTGCGGCGCACGCGAGCGTGACCGTGGATAATGAAGAGCAAGGCGTAACTGATGAAAACGGCGTTTTCTCCAAAGTCATAAGTAAGAAGCCAGGGGCAGACATTGAGATCGTTGTTTCCAAGGAAATTCCGGGCTACCATATCAAACCATGGAAGGGTTCGATCCTGATGAAGCTGCCTAAGGCCGGGATCATGGACACATATTCATTGATAGCTGATCTTTCCGCAACGCGTTACGTAACTTTTGTCGTGACCGAGAATGGTTCGCCGGTCCCGGGCGCTATTGTCAGGGCGGCGGGTAAGGAGGTCGGCAAGACGAATGAGTCGGGCAGGTTCGTATACGAGTATAAGGACCTGCGCGAGGGCGGCATCGACCTTTCGGTGAACAAATCAGGATTCGCAGCCTGGCACAAAACTGGTGCTGTGGAGGCCGGCCAGATCATCGAGGCCAAGCTCAGTAGGCGCGTGACCGTGACGATCAAAGCCCTCATGGAACAGTACGGACAAGCGAGCGGCATCCCGGGCATTGACATGACCATCAACGATAAGGACGCGGGCAAGACCGACGAGAAGGGGGCATTGACCTGGTCTTACGATGGCGAGCCTGGCAAAAGAGTGCCACTCTCGATGGCCGCTCCCGGATATATCCCCGAGTTTTGGAAGACGACGATCATGCTGAAAGGTGAGGTTAACATCAACCGGTACTTTTATCCTAAGACACCAAAACCGATCAGGACCGGCATCTACCGGTTTGTAAGCAACACTCCCGATATTGATCTCAAGGACGTCCTGGCCCGGACCGAAGGGGCAGTAGCTGCGCAGCTCTTTGAATATTCGTGTTTCCGCGAGGTCCCATCTATGACACTCCAGTCCGACATGAAGCTCGCAAAACTAAACATCGACAAGATCACCACTAAGGGATGGCGCGAGACGCCGCTCAAGAAGACCGTTGACATGATAATCTTGGGCAGTGTGGCAAAGGACGAGAAGGGCTTCTTGATCGAGACTAAGTTCTACACCTCCGACGGTACGCTGATCCTCTCCCAGATCACACGGGCCAAGGGCGCAGGCAACATAAACGGGGCAGCTAAGGACATTGCGAACGCCGTGATCGAGCGATTCCCCTTTGAAGGCGCCATAATCGGAGTTGACGGTGAACGTTATCGGATCAACCTCGGGCGAAGCGGGTATAAAATTACCCGAGGAACGGATTTTACGCTCTTGACACCACACATGGATGAGACGGGAAAAATATTGGGATACCGCGAAACTGGCAGGCTTCGGGTCAAGAAATCTGAAGAGAACGGGTCATGGACTGAGGTGGAGGACCTGAAAAAAAACGAGAATATCGCCCTCGGCGACAGGGTGGTTCGGCGCATCTATCGGGAAGGCGAGGAAGAGAGCATGCGCAACTACTTAGTCCTTCTGGTTAAGGGAGGCCTGCCTCCTGACACTTCTCCGCTCAACGCGGTGAACATCTACGTGAACGGTGATTGGCTAGGCTCGACCGGTCCCGACGGCAAAGCCGAGGTTCCGATAAGGCTGAACAAGAACTTGACGCTTTTGCTGTACCGTCACGGCTACCAGCAGGTGACCGAGCAGGTCATGATCGAGAAGAACAAAGACACTAAGGAATACACGCTCCTTGTCAATAACTCCATGTTTAAGATCGACTCCGATCCTACCGGCGCCGACGTGTACGTCGACGGCGACAATATCGGAAGGACGCCTATCCTAGACGGGAAACCGGTGAATTTCGGTTTCCATTCAGTAAAAGTTTCACTAAGCGGAGATTACCGCGACTGGGAAGAGGTGGTCGAGTTCTCCAAGAAAGAGGAGAACCGCACAGGTGACGCAAAGATCGTTCTGTATAAGGACTTCCTCAAGATCGGTGAACGGGCGGAACAGAGCGGTGATATCGATGGTGCAATCGTGGCGTACAAGAGTACAGAGAAAGGCCATCCCGATTATTCCGTGGCGCACCATCAGCTGGCCCGGATCTACCTCGACGAAAAAGGTGATTACGACGGAGCCATTCGCGAGTTTGAAAACGTGCTCTCGCTGCCAGAGAACCAGCAGCTCGTGTACAAGCAATTTTCTGTGGCGTTTATGAACCTCGGCCATGCCTATTACGAGAAGGGCAATTCGCTCATCCAGAAGGACCGCGAGGCTGCGGCTCAGAACTTCGCCAAAGCGATCCAGAACCTCGAGCTTGCTAAGCAAAACATGCGGTTCTTCCCAGATGACCACTATGACGAGGCTGTGCACGACACTTATTACTACACGGCGCTTTCATACCAGAAGCTTTACCAGATCACTCGGAAGAGCAACATTCTAAACAACGCAAACATCGCATGGCGCACCTACTTCGATTTCTTCCCCAAGAAACTCGAAGGCAACAGTACTTTTGATCAGGCGCGAGAATCGGCGCAGAAGTACTGGGACCAGATCAAAAACCTTTAAGCGGAGGAATCCTGGTGAAGGGTTGGAAGTTTTATTGCGCCCTGGTGATTGTTGCACTCTCCGCAGCAGCCATCGTCCCTGTGGTGATTGCTGGCGATGTCCTGTCGGCGCCGACGATCACGGGAACTGGCCGCTCTGCTCCGTCGTCAGTCGCTCCTCTCGACCTGCTTTCCGGCCCAACTGAGACCGGGAATCAAGCAGAGGGGAAAAAGTCCGAAGCAGTCGAGCCGCTCTACGTGCGGCCGCTCGTCCCAATCGAATCCGGGCGGAACGATTCGAACCCAGTCTGGTCTCCTCAGGGAACGTTCATCGCCTTTGAACGGAGCATTGGCGATAATAAGGAACTCCGCGTCCTGCTTTCGGACGGCACGCCGGTCCAGACCGTTTTCTACCTGTTGTCCCCGATCGGTCCGGAAACGAAGTTTTTTTCCCCCGGCGTGTCCGATGATACGAGCTATAATGCGGGCATTACCTGGTCGCCCGATGAGTTAAGGTTCGTGTTCATGAGCAACGGCGGTGTGGGCAACTACGATATATACCTGCTTGACCTCGGAGGCAGCGCTCCGGAACGGCTTACGGAGCACAAAGAGAAAGACGGCCAGGCCCAGTGGTCGCCGGTCGAGGACAGCGTCGTCTTCGTATCAGGGCGTACGGGAAACGGCGATATCTATCTCCTCGACCTTAAAACAAAGGCGCTCACGCGGCTGACATGGGGAGAGAATGCCTATCTCTATCCCCAATGGTCACCAGACGGCAAAAAGATCGTGATGATGCACGGCAGCAACGAGAACCATGCCATCGTTATCATCAGCGACCTGTCACTGCCGATGGAGTCCAAAAAAGCGCTCACGACCTGGTCCGCTGACGATCTTCGGCCGGTCTGGTCGCCCGACGGCAAAAAAATCGCATTTTATTCCAATTACAATACGGCAGGGGACCCGAAGATGTGGTCGATCTTCGTCATTGCAGCGGACGGTTCTGACCCTACGGAGGGTGATGGACTTGCTTCAAAAGCCGTTGCAATAGATGTTGTCGCCGATGTAGAGACAGGGCCTGCCTGGATGCCGGACAGCAACAGTATCATCTACGTGAAGAACGACCGACAGGAATTCAATCCCCTCTATATCGTGAATGTCAGACTAAAAATGAGCGTGCCGCTTAAAACGGATACGAAGATGAACCATGACGTCTCCTGTGCAAGTGATGGAACCATCGCATTCCGCGCTCAGGTCAACCAGTGGGATCAGATCTTTCTGTCAAGACTGAAGGATGGAAACCCAGTAAGTGGAAGAAAGTAGCTGGATCGTAATTATGGCACTCGGTGCGCATTTTGAATGTTAAATTTGTTTCAGGAGCAGGCATGAAACGCATCTTGTTGTTCTTTTCATCTCTTATTCTCCTAGCCTCTGCGCAGAGCTATGCTGCGGATGATTCTCTAACGAAGGCGATGAAGCTTTATGAAAGGCGGCATTACGGGGAGGCCGCTGCAGTGCTAAATTCCGACACCACCTCTATCGACCAGTCGAGACAGGGGATGGCTAACCTGACGCTTGGCATGGTCTACCTCAGTAACTCACTTTTGCACCGTGAGTTATTCCAGGCCGCGGCTTCTGCATCACAGGACTATTTGAAAAAGCTGGCCGCCGCCCATGGCCCAGCCAGAAGCCGTTTCGTCGATTTCTATCTCGGTGAAGCTCTCATGGAGACCGGAAAATATGCTGCCGCGGCCAGTTACCTGGAAAAATTTACAGCGAGTAAAAAGCCGGGACCTAGGTACCAGTCCGAGGCCAAGGTTTGTCTCGGCCTGTGTTACTATCAGAATCATGAAGCCGAGAAAGCTACGAAGCTCTGGTCAGCGATTGACTCTTCTGACCCCGAGGTGAAGGCCGAACTTGCCGCCGCATACATCAAAGCGGGACTTGCGGATAAAAATTCTGTGGCGCTCACTGCTGAGAGCCTTGCAGCATCGAAACGGTCCGGCAAGCCGCTCACGATGCGCATG
Source organism: Nitrospirota bacterium (assembly GCA_963845065.1). Classification (GTDB taxonomy): domain Bacteria; phylum Nitrospirota; class UBA9217; order UBA9217; family UBA9217; genus JAJYKN01. Next base: position 202,914 of record CAWJQQ010000006.1, on the reverse strand, counting down.
GTCAAGAATATCCTTGCTGTCTATGCCAAGGCAGGGCTGACCGAGAAAGGGCTTGACCTCATCAAACGCTCGGACCTCAAAGCTTATTCGTACCGGGAGACGCTGGACAAATCAAAGATCATCAACTTTTACGATCTCGCCCTTCTCGGCGATATGGCGACAATCTATGGTCAGGCGAGCGTCTCCTATCTAGAAAAAGCAACGGCAGATTCGAAGGTGAAGGACGCCGCGGAATTTTATCTTGGCCAGGCCTATGCGCTCTTCGGTTCTCTCGATAAGTCTGCCAAAGTGATTGCCGCCTTCGTTTCTTCATCGCAGATGCCCCAGCAGTATAAAGACCGCATCCGCGTCTGGCAGGGCGCCAACCTGTACCAGAAAAGTCATGTAACCGATGCCGTGGGTATCTGGGAAGAACTCCTGCGAAAACAGCCAGAGGCTCCTGATCTTCTCGCGGAGGTATTGTTCGCCTGCAGCAGGCTTAAGGCCGAATGCACGCAGACGGTGAAAAAATCCACAGCCTTGGTCGAAGCAGGTGAAGGCCATAAATTATCAATCCTCAACATCGCAATCGGCAGATATTATCTCGGAAAGACGGATTACGCCAATGCAGCGTCGTACCTGGAGGCGGGTCGCGACAAGAGCAACAAGAACAAAATCGAAGCAAACGATCCGGCAATGCTTGTTAATCTCGCGGAAGCCTATTACCGGACCAAGAAATTTTCAGAGGCTCTTGAAATTTACTTCGAGATGAGCAAGCAGTTCCCTGAGGTGCGCCAGATCCAGGAAGCATTGCAGGGCATTTATGCCGTGGAACACAAGAGCGCCGGGGACGTGAAGATCAATTGAACATATTATAGATTTCGGATTTCAAATCGCATTCCACAATCCGAAATACTATCGAGGAGGGAATTATGAAACGAATACTGATGGTTCTACTTCAGATCGTCATTGTAGTTGTAGCAACGGCGGCCGTTGGCCAGGCAGAGCACAAGAGGGACAGTCGGCCGGATGGCGGCACCCTGGCCTACGGCGAATACGGCCGGCCGGCGACCCTCGATCCGATTACGAGCAACGAGATGATTTCACTGCGCTTGTCTGAGCTTATCTTTAATGGGCTCGTTGGAATCAATGAAAAGCAGGAGATCGTTCCCGAACTCGCGGAGAAGTGGGACCGTTCCGTGGACGGGCGTACCTATACTTTTTATCTTCGGAAGGACGTGACATGGCATCCGAAAGAGGGCGAGGAGCCAAAGCCGTTCACGGCCGACGACGTGATCTTCACCTATAGTGTCATGATGAATCCCAAGACCATTACCCCGCTCAAGGTGCGTTACGAGTTCATTGACAGTGTGGAAAAGGTCGACGACTATACCGTCAAGTTCACTCTCAAGCGGCCGATCTTGAACGCGCTGGCCAAGTTCAGTTTTAAGATCATCCCGCAGCATGGGCTGAGCAATCCTAACTATCTGACCCGTGACGATCCCTTTGTCCAGAACCCCATCGGCACCGGTCCGTATATGCTAAAAAACGTTACGGCCGAGCGGGAGATCATCCTTACAGCGAACGACAAATACTTTAAAGGCCGTCCGCACCTTGATACGCTCATTGCCAGGCCGTTCGCCGACCAGAATATCATGACCCAGGCGCTCATGTTCAACGCGATCGACATGATAGTTCTCGTCAACCCGCGAGATATTCCCGAAATCCAGGGTGACAAGCGATTTATCCTGCAGCCTTACAACGCGCTGTCCTACTCGTTCTTTGGTTACAACGTGCGGAACCCGCTCTTGGCCGACAAGCGCGTAAGGAGAGCATTCACCTATGCCGTGAACCGGCAGGAGATGCTCGATTCATTCTTTAACGGCCAGGGGACCATCATTTCCGGCCCTTTCGCGCCTGGGAGTTGGGCCTACAACCTCGACGTGCAGCCTCTTCCCTTTGATCCCGAGAAAGCGAAGGCTCTGCTCCGGGAAGCAGGTTTCAGCCGCGGCGCCGATGGAATCATGGAGAAGGATGGTAAAAGACTGTCGCTGTCGCTTAAGGTCCCAATTGAGAAGGAGAGTGAGGCCGTGAAGCGCGTGGTGCTCGCGTTCACGAACTATCTTAAGAACATCGGCGTGGACATCAAAGTGGAATTTGAGGAATGGCAGGCTTGGAAGGAGGATGTATTCCTGGAACACGACTTTGACATCATGTTCGCGTCCTGGGTGTTCGACGACTCAGCGGATATCTCGTCTCTCTTTCACTCCGGCGAGATCGGTCCGTGGAAGAACAATTTCGGCGGCTATTCCAACCCGGAAGTGGACGGACTGATAAACGAGAGCAAGCTCACGCTGGACTATGAAAAACGTAGGACCATCAACCGGAAGCTCCACGCGATACTGGCCGATGAGAATCCCTATACCTTCCTCTGGACTCTTACGAACTATACGGCATATCAGAAGAAAATCAGGCACGTCGCCATTCATCCCTATAAGTTCTTCTCGTATGCTGATGATTGGTTCATGGATGAGAAAAATCAAAAATAGTAAAAAGTTTTAAATTCGGAGTACAGAGTTAGCGAGACCGAATCTTAAAGGATTTCACAGCCGCAGAGATCACCGAGACTTGGAGACAAAATCACTAAAAGATCTAACCTGGTGACCTTTGAGACCATTGGGGCAAATTTTTTTATTTAAATATGAAATTATCAGCCTTCCGGCCTATAGCCTTGGTCCTGTCAAAGGAGCTGGGCATCACGGCGCTCTTGCTCCTTGGCGTGAGCTTCGTCGTGTTTATCCTTCTTTATTTGTCGCCCGGCGACCCGTTTAGCGTTCTGCTCGAAGGTCAGACAACCACATCGGAAGTCCGAGAGGGTGTGCGCCAGACGCTTGGTGTCCCAAAGGGATGGTGTGCTCAGTACCTGTCCTGGCTAGCAGGTATGCTCACTGGAAACTTCGGCACTTCTATCCGCACCGGCATGCCGGTACTATCAGAGATCCTGCGCGTTGGGCTAAATACTTTTCTGCTTACCATTGGCTCTCTCATCATTACGCTCCTTATTGCCGTGCCTATAGCGCTCTACTCCGCGGTTCGCGGCATCAATACAATTTCGTGGCCACTCACCATATTCTCCTACGTGATCTCGGCCTTGCCGGTGTTCTGGCTCGGCTACATCGTCATCTACTTCTTTACGCATAAGCTTGGCTTGTTTCCGCTTGCTTTCGGGTTTTCAAGTGTGGGACAGAAATTCCGCTGGCTCTATATGCTGCTGCCGATCTTCGTGCTTGGCGTGGGGAACGGAACGATCAGCGAGGTGATTCGCTTCCTGCGTCAGGAAATGGAGAGGGTGATGGCCGAAGACTACATCCGTACGGCGAGGGCTAAGGGCGCGTCGGTCTGGAGGCATGCCTTTAAGGAAGGCATGCTTATCCCGGTGACCGAGATGATTGCGGCTAAAATTCCTTTCATCCTGGGCGGTGCCGTGATCGTGGAGCAGGTGTTTAACTGGCCTGGAATGGGAAGGATGGCCTGGCAGGCAGCGCAAGACCGCGATTACCCGGTGATCATGGGAATCGCGATTTTGGCCGCGGTACTCGTACGCATGGGCAGCCTGTTCCAGACCCTGGTGTACGTGGTGACGAATCCGAGAGCATCGAAGGAGTAGGATCCGGGGCTGGTCGCCAGGGTTTAAGCGTTTACTTCAGGTGAACATTTCACTGGTAGAAACTTGAATCTTCGGACCCTTGGCTCCAGACCCCTGAATATTATGAAAACCTACACCCAGATATCCGGCGAGATTGGTGAGCTTTCTGATCCACCGTTTTGGAAAAAAGTTGATGCCGTCGACCTCGTGTACGTGGGCTACGGCCTTCTCATCGTCATACTTGTCGTTATATCCTACCTCCTTGGTTCGTTCAAACTTTTACCGCACGACCCGCAGAGCATTGATCTCGAACTCATGATGGCAGCTCCCGGTACTACTGGACACCCGCTCGGCACGGATTTTATGGGTCGGGATATACTATCGCGTCTTATCGTAGGCATTCAAGCCTATTTCCTACCAGGACTTCTCGCGGTATGCGTTGCGCTTCTGTTAGGCACACTGTTCGGAGTACTCGCAGGCTATCGCGGTAAAAAATTCGACACAGCCATTACGTATATCACCAACCTCGTAGACTCCTTCCCACGCCTCGTGCTCATACTGCTCGTGATCGCGGCGTTCAAGCCGGACATCTACTATATCATGCTTGTTGTGGGGCTGACGAACGTGCCGGTCGTTACATCACTCGTCAAGGGCAAGATCCTCTTCTTGAAACAGAAAAACTTTATTGAGGCGGACATCGCTATGGGTCTGCCGACAAGGACGATTATTTTGCAGCACATCTTGTGGCACAACTGCCGCTCTCTTCTCATTATTCAGGCAACGCTTGGCATGGCAGAGGCCATATTGATGGAGACTAGCCTTAGTTATCTCGGCTTCGGTGTGCAGGAGCCCACACCGTCTTGGGGCAACATGGTGCAGGCGGGCGCCAACTATTTCATGCAGGGTCAGTTTTGGCCCTCGACGGCTCCTGCGCTCGCGATTCTTTTTACAATCCTCGGCTTCCATCTGCTCGGCGATGGGCTGAACAACATACTTGAGGGCCGGAAAGTCAAATGACTGGACACATGACGACTGCTGCTCCACTTCTCAAAATCGAGGAACTCCGTACCTACTTCTACTCGCAAAGCAAAAAGGCGTTCATCCGCTCCGTGGACGGCGTGAGCCTTGAGATCGCAGCAGGCGAGACGCTCGGTGTGGTGGGCGAGAGTGGTAGCGGCAAAAGCATTACGGCACTCTCCGTCATGGGGCTCATCAGTGCCGGTCCGGGCGTGATCAGCGGCAAGATCGAGTTTACGACCGGCCGAGTCCAAAAAAACTTTCTCGAGGACCTGGGCGGTTATGTAATGGCAAAGAAGCGAGAAGGCATGATTATGGATGTGAGCAAGGATGTGGTCGGATGGGAACAGCATTCCGAGCGTGTGATGAGCAAGGTGCGTGGCAAAGAGATTGCGATGATATTCCAGAACCCTAAGTCTTCGCTTAACCCCTTCATGACTGTAGGAAGGCAGATCTCTGAAGTTATCCGGCTTCATACTGCAGTCAAAAATAATCAGGAAGCTCGGGAGCGGTCGCTGTACTGGCTTGACCGCGTAAAGATCGACTCGCCGCAGGTCCGGTATGATAACTATCCCTATGGCCTTTCGGGTGGCATGTGCCAGCGCACTATGATCGCCATGGCGCTTGCCTGCGAGCCATCACTCCTGATCGCTGATGAACCGACCACCGGGCTCGATGCCACGATACAGTCGAAGATTGTGGACCTTCTCGCAGACCTTAAGTCGGAACTCGGTACGACGATTATGTTGATCAGCCACGATATCAGCATCATCTCCCGCCTCTCGGACTGCGTAGCCGTAATGTACGGCGGCACGGTTATCGAATACGGCCCCGCGAAGGATGTTTTGTCGACAGCCCTCCAGTCTCAACACCCCTATACATCGGCACTCCTTGCATCGATCCCGACTGTCCGGAATATTAAGGAGAAAGGGTATCTTCAGGCCATCGAAGGGGACGTGCTCGATACGATCAATATCCCAAGAGGGTGCCGATTTTTTGCGCGGTGCACCCGTGTGACCGATACGATCAAGAACAAGTGTGAGTACCGGGAGCCGGATCTGCGCGAGATCGCGCCGGAGCATAAAGTAAGGTGCTGGCTTTATTTTGAATGAAACGCGAGAATCATTACCACAGTGACTGGTTGGTACGGCGAAAGGTCGCAGAATTAAATATAGGAGCGCCGACACCCTTACTGCGAACCTATATTAAGGATTTTTTCCGAGTTTCCCTTCGTATCATGAGCTCTTATGTCTAAAACAATTCTCGAAGTTATAGACCTCAAAAAGTACTTCGCCCTTAGCAAGGGGGTCTTCTCCGCCTTCAAGGAGAAGCTACAGTTCATTCCTGCAGTTGATGGGGTGAGTTTTTACCTACAGGAGAATGAGACAGTCGGCCTCGTCGGCGAGTCGGGGTGCGGCAAGACAACGATCGGCCGGACCATCCTTCGTCTCGAAAAGCCCACCTCAGGTAGGATAGTCTTCGAAGGCAGGGATATCACGAGTGTCCCAACCGGAGAGCTTCGCCGTCTCCGGGGACAGATGCAGATGATCTTTCAAGATCTCGACGCGGCGCTCAATCCCAAGATGCGCATTCGAGATATTTTGAAGGAAGCGATCACGGTCCATCACCAGCTGAGCGAAGTTGAAGTGAAAAAACGAATCACCAGTTTGCTTGAGCAGGTTAACCTCAAAACGACAAAACTCAGCAATTTCCCGCATGAGCTCTCAGGCGGTGAAAAGCGGCGTGTCGGCATTGCACGTGTTCTTTCCGTCGGTGCGCGGTTCATCGTTGCCGATGAACCTACTAGCGCCCTCGACGTTTCAATCCAGGCGCAGGTACTAAACCTCCTCCGGGACCTTCAGAAAAATCTGGGCTTTTCCTTTCTCTTCATCTCCCACGATCTTCGAGTGGTAGAGTTAGTCAGCCACAAAGTGGCCGTGATGTACCTCGGCAAGATTGTGGAGTTTGGGCTTGCGAGTCGCATTGCACACAAACCGCGCCATCCATACACTCATATTCTCTGGTCCTCACTTGTGGAAAAGCAAAGTAGTGAAGTCTCCCAAAAGGCCAAGAGCTTTCAAGCAGGGCGGTGGGGCGTGTTCGATTTCGAGCGGCCGACCGAAGGCTGCCGATTCGCACCGCGCTGTCCCGTATATGAGTCCAAGGGCAAGCCTTTTGTCTGCACGGACCCTGCCAACGAGCCCCTGCTCAAGGACATCGGCGAAGCCCACCAGGTTGCCTGTCATTTTCCTCTCTAGGGGATGTGTTCGTTTTTTTTATGCTCCGAACTCACTGAATCCAATGTGAATATTTTCTGGAGATCAATGACAGCATTATGATAATTTAGCAACCAGCCATAATATTTCATGAAGCGTAGCGGATGGATTTGCGAATGCTATCATAGACCTTCGAAAAGCGGAACCATGAACCCCTGGCACTTTAACTGAATTTATAATCCATTGAAACGAGCCAGGGGCTTTTTTAAGCGAGCAGTTACTCGGCTCTTTTTTTGTGTAAAAACCGGTTGTCATGACCTAAATCATACGTGTCCGCACAAAAATAAGCTATAATCGGCATAATATAACGAGGAGGGAAACATGGAACTGAGCTCGAAGACGAAGGTAAATGATATCTTAGCACATTATCCTTTTCTCAAAGATTTTCTGATCACCCTGAATTCTGAATTCAAGATCCTCGACGATCCGTTCAAGCGTAAGACCGTGGGCCGTATAGCGTCACTCGGCAAAGTCGCAATGATCGGGGGGAGGGACGTAAAAAAATTACTTGACGATATAGCAGTTGAAATCAAGAAGAAAACCGGCGAATCAGTCAGCGTGTCTTATGCAGAAAGCGGTCCTGATGAACAGGAATTGCGGATCGATACGCTTAAAAATATTATCAAAGAGCTGCATGCGGGTAAGGACATAGAAACCCAGAAGAGGAAGTTCGAGGAACTGATCAAGGACGTTGCGCCTTGGGAAATTGCACAGATGGAACAGCAGCTCATTGCCGAAGGTATGCCTGAAGCAGAGATTAAAAGCCTTTGTGATGTACATGTGCAGGTCTTCAAGGAAGCGCTGGAGCAGAAGACCGTCCCGGGTCTTCCTGCAGGACACCCGGTCCATACGCTGATGCTCGAGAACCGAGTTGCGGAGGATATCTTGAAAGAGGCAGAGGCCATCACCGATTATATAAAGGACAAAGACAAGCTCATCAGCATCCTCGACCGCCTTGCCCAGATCGACAAACACTATCTCCGTAAAGAAAACCAGCTTTTCCCGATCTTTGAGACGAAAGGCGTTTCAGGGCCATCGAAAGTCATGTGGGCGCTCCATGATGATATACGAGGCTTCCTCAAGGACGTACGCAAACGCGTGAAGGATGGCAAGATGGAGAAAGTGGCGATCGAGTCCTTGGCCAAGATGATCAACGACATGGTCTATAAGGAAGAGCATATTTTGTTTCCTATGGCTCTCGAAACACTCTCGGAGGACGAATGGGCAAAGGTCAGAAAAGGAGAGGAGGAGATCGGCTTTGCCTGGATCAACCCAGCAGCCCAATGGAAACCGTCCGCGGAATCGTTTCAGCAGACGCATATTGCCGACAAGATCGGCAGCCTGAATCTCGACACCGGCCTGCTCACTGCAGACCAGGTAAATTTGATGCTAACGCATCTGCCGATCGATATTTCCTATGTGAATGAGAACGACGAGGTCGTTTATTACTCGGCCACTCCGGATCGTCTATTCCCGCGAAGCCCCGGCGTCATTGGCAGAAAGGTTCAGAACTGCCATCCGCCAAAAAGTGTAGATATGGTGGAAAAGATATTGTCGTCATTCAAGGCAGGAACAAAGGATGTTGCAGAGTTCTGGATCCAGATGCAGGGCAAGGTAATCCATATCCGCTACTTTGCCGTGCGCGACCAGGCGGGAACGTACCGTGGCTGTCTTGAGGTTTCCCAGGATATAACACACATCCAGAAGCTTGCAGGGAACAAACGATTGCTGGACTGGGAATAGCGAATAAGGCGGGATGAGACTTCATCCCGCCTATAATATAAATGGTTCAATTGAATGTAACGAAAATATTTTCTTCACAGCCTTACCGGTACACCCCGCTCTTTCAAATATTCCTTTGCCTGTCTGATTGTATATTCCTTAAAATGAAAGATCGAAGCAGCTAGGGCGGCATCGGCTTTGCCCTTGGTAAATCCTTCAAAGATATGCTCGAGATTTCCCACACCGCCCGAGGCAATGACCGGGAGCGTGACCGCCTCGGCAACAGCCTGTGTCAGATCAAGATCGTAGCCGGTCTTCTGGCCGTCTTGGTTCATGCTAGTGAGTAGTATCTCACCTGCGCCGTACTCCTCCATTTTTTTCGCCCAAGCAACAGCATCAATGCCCATGGGATTTCTACCGCCATGGGTGTACACTTCCCAACCAGTTGTCTGTCCCGGCTTAAGGAAGAGTGATGCGTATTTGAGATCGGCAGACCATATAAGCGGAGGCTTGAAATCCTTGCCATGTGCTACGACCCGTTTTGCGTCAATTGCCACGACGATGCATTGGCTTCCGAAGCGCAGGGACGCGGATTTAATAAATGCAGGATCATGAACCGCAGTCGTGTTTATTGAAACCTTGTCTGCGCCGGCGAGCAAAAGATTCCGGATGTCATCGAGCACTTTGATGCCGCCACCCACGGTGAGCGGCATGAAGACCTGTTCGGCCGTCCGTCTAACTACGTCTAATATGATTCCGCGTTCTTCGTGCGAGGCAGTGATGTCAAGAAACGTTAGCTCGTCCGCGCCCTGCTCATCATATGCTTTTGCGATTTCCACGGGGTCCCCTGCATCACGCAGGTTCACGAAGCTTACGCCCTTCACAACGCGGCCACCTTTAACATCGAGACAGGGGATGATTCGTTTGGTTAACATTATTTCGGTATTTTTCCTCAAACCTGCAGGCTGACCGGCCGACAAGCCTATAGGCATACAAACGGTAAACGCGAGAAAGCAACGAGGGATATTACAGCTATCTCACACACCGGTTGTCATTCATTTTGATAAATGTGATCGCTTCTTTCAGATTAAGAGATCCGCTATAGATCGCCTTTCCAGTAATCACGCCGCTCACACCGGAGTAACGCACCGTGAGAAGATTTTCGATATCTTTCATCGTATGGACACCGCCAGAGGCTATGACTGGTATGTGGAGCGCATCGGCGAGCATCTTGGTAGCTTCAATGTTCGGGCCGGAGAGCATGCCATCTCGCTTGATGTCCGTGTAGATGATGGAGATAACGCCATAATCCTGCATCTGTATCGCTAGATCGATTGCCCTTACTTTGGTCACTTCTGCCCAACCTCTGATCGCGACCATGCCGTCCTTGGCATCGATTCCCACTATAATCTTTCCTGGAAATTTCGCGCAGGCTTCCTGAACAAATGTCGGGTTCTCTATGGCAGACGTACCGAGAATGATGCGGTTGATGCCAATGGAGACCAGACGTGCGATTGTGTCTATTTCGCGGATGCCGCCGCCAACCTCGATCGGTATTTTAATAGCAGTACGAATGGCTTTGATAGCATCGAGGTTCACAGGTGCACCCACAAAAGCTCCATTTAAATCAACAACGTGCAGGAGTTCGGCCCCCTGGGACTCCCAATGTTTTGCTGTGGTTGCGGGATCATCGGAATAAACCGTGGCTTTGTCCATGAGTCCCTGTTCGAGGCGGACGCATTTGCCTTCTTTAAGATCGATAGCAGGAATAATAAGCATGGCTTTAAGATATGACCTCGTCGTAACGGCGAAACGGGGAACCAGAGTATTATACATACGATCTTACGCTCGGATTCACCCCTTCCCCGCTTCTCCAGTTCGTGTTTTATCCCTTCTGTTCTCCGAAACGTTTCAAAATCGAAAGTCCCAAAGCCTGGCTCTTCTCAGGGTGGAACTGGACAGCAAAGACGTTGTTCTCCCAGATGCTCGATACGAACTCAAAACCATAGGGAGTTGTTGTCGCTATAACGCTTTTATCATCTGGCACTGCGTGGAACGAGTGAACGAAATAAACGTAGCTGCCGTCAGGCACGTCTTGAAGCGAAGGCGCACGGCGCCTGATTGAGATGGAATTCCATCCCATATGCGGGATCTTGAGATTGCTGAATTCAGGTCCCTTGAACCGGATGACGCGGCCTTTTATAATGTCTAGGCCCTTAGAGATTCCAAATTCCTCGCTTTCCGTAAAAAGCAGCTGAAGACCGAGGCAAATGCCGAGAAATGGCTTGCCCGACTTGATGCTCTCGTGTACTACGTCAATAAGCCCGTATTCCCGGAGGTTCCGCATGCAGTCCGGAAAAGCACCCACACCGGGCAGGACTACTTTGGAAGCGCTCAGGATTGTTTTCGCGTCACTGGTGACCATGGCCTCATGGCCCACCCGTTCGAAGCCTTTCTGGACGCTGCGTAAGTTTCCCATTCCATAATCGATAATCGCTATCATTGCAAGACCTTTTCAGGAGAGAGGGGGAAAGAAGATCCGAAAGGGGGAAAAAGTACGACTTCTTTCCGGGCTTCACCTGGATGGTGATTTGTAGATTTTTATATTTGCCCCTTCGTTGAGAGCACGCCCCTGATCCGGGAATCAACACTCGTGGCTTGGTCAAGGGCGCGCCCGAAAGCCTTGAAGATTCCTTCGAGCATATGGTGTACGTCGCGGCCGTAGAGGATGCGGATGTGAAGGTTCATACCTGCGTGGTTTGAAACAGAACGGAAGAAGTCTTCGACAAGTCCGGGATCGAAGTTCTTAAGCTTATACTTCTTCGGTAAATCCAGCTGATACACAAGGTATGGTCTGCCGGAGAGGTCCACGACCACCTCGGCAAGGGTCTCGTCCATGGGGACTGTCGCTTCCCCATAACGGCGAATGCCCTTGCTTTCGTTGAGAGCTTTTTTGAGCGCCTGGCCGAAGGCAATACCGAGGTCCTCAACCGTATGGTGGTCGTCGATTTCCGTGTCTCCTTTTGCCTTGATAGCAAGGTCGAAGAAGCCGTGTTTGGCGATGTGCGAGAACATATGATCCATAAACGGTACCGTCGTCTTGATGCTGTACTGTCCTGTACCATCAAGGTTCAGCGAAATTTTGATTTCAGTTTCTTTAGTCTTGCGATGGATCGTTGCTTTGCGCGGCATGATGATATCCTTTTGCCTCGATGGACACTGATGAACACGAATGTAATCAATAAGTCGTTTTTGCCCGTGTCTACGCGTCTTGATCAGTGGCTAAAATATGGGTTAGTATCTTTAAGAATTCCTTGTTCTCTTCCGGAGTCCCGATCGTGATTCTCAGACAGTTCTTGAGCGGCCCGGCCTTGCTTAAATTCTTGATCAGAATGCCGGCCTGCTTCAGCTTTCGATGAATGACCGTCGCATCAGTATTGGTCCTGATCATGATGAAGTTCGTCTCAGAAGGATAGGGTGTAATGCCGGGCATTTTCAAAAAATTATTATAGAGCTTTTTTCGCTCAGAAATCAACAGGGAAATCTGTTGACTAATAACATCCCGGTGCGCAAGCGCACTCACCGCCACCGCTTGGGAAAGACCATTGATGTTGTAGGGAAGGCGGATCTTGTTGAGTTCATTTACTATGTTCCCAGATGCTACCAGTACGCCGATTCGAAGGCCTGCAAAACCAATCTTCGAAAGAGTCCGGAGAAGGATCATGTTGGGATATTTTTTCAGGAGTGGCAGATAGGTTTTGCCGGAAAAGCTGAAATAAGCCTCGTCGATAACAATTGCCGCATTCGTTTCATCCATTATTTTCCTGATAGCAGAGTCCGAAAATCGGTTACCTGTTGGATTATTCGGGCAAGCCAAAAAAATTACTTTTGCTTTACGCTCTTTGGCCTTCCTAAGCATCAATCCAGCATCAAGGTCGAAATTCTCATCAAGCGGGATGGAAACCACGCTCTGTGCAAGCGCCCTGGATGTTATCTCGTACATGGCAAACGTCGGTGATGGAATTAGCACAGGGCCTCCAAAAGCGAGGATGATCGCCTGTATCAGTTCGTCCGAACCGTTGCCGATTATCATGTTCTCCGGGTTCATCTTCCAAAGCAATGCAATCTCCTTCTTCAGCACCTTGGCAGAAGGATCTGGATAAAGGTTTAGTGCAGCGTTTTTAACAACTGTTGCAATTTCACGTCGAACGGCAGGGGGCATCGAGAAGGGGTTCTCCATGGCGTCAAGCTTGATGCGGACACGTGTTTCGTCTACGTGGTACGCCGCGAGCTTGCGTACTTGCGGCCTGATGAGTGTGGTGATGTCTTTCGATTTTGAAGGGGGAATCTTCATATTAGCAGCAATATACAAGAATCATCAGTCCTGTACAAGGAAAAACCACATAGAGTAAAAGGGAGACAACCCCTTCATTTCATGCCGTGAAACAGGTATTAAGGCCGTATGAAGAAAATCCTCATCACTATGATATGCGGTATCTTTCTTTATTAATAATGCGCAGGTGGATCAGGCTTCCGCTTCTCGCCGCGACCCAACAAGGCCCACTTGATACAATGTAGGACCCGGAGCCAGGCAATACAGGAAGAAGCGAGAAAAAAGAATCGACTCATCGTTCTTTCCCTGAGCGACGTCTGGTGCCACTGGTCCATATGATGGATGGGACGACACATTCGGAGGACGCGGTCATCAGTAACATTAGGACTTCCTTCGACGGGAGGAATGGCGGACTTGGCCAAGGAAAGTTATTTCTGAGTCGCGACTCGATCGATTTTCTCTTGGCACAGTATGCAAAGAATTGGGACGCAGACCTTGAACGGTGATATACGGTATCTCAAACCAGCGCAGGAGATCGGCTGGCTTATCACCGATAAATCCTATGATGATGACACAAGACGATTTCGGACGAATCTGAATAGCTCAATTAGCAAGCTGGTTATAGCCCTGATTAGCGACCCGAGGTTTCTCGGTGTTGCTATTAGGAATTTCGTGGAAAGAGAATCAAAACGATAACATAAGTAAAACAGAGAATCACCAAAAAAGAAAGGGCGGCCGCGGTGCCGCCCACTGTGTTTCAGGGAATGACTTTATTCAAAGGGTATTCGACGATCCCCGATGCGCCGCGCCGCTTGAGACGCGGGATAAGGTCACGGGCCGTTTTTTCATCTAAAATTACTTCCAGGCTTACCCACGCGGGATCGGTCTGGTGTGATATGGTTGGCGCATGCATGGACGGGAGCAGGCCGCAGATTTCATTGAGGTTCGCCTTCGGTGCGTTCATCTTGAGGCCGACCTTCTCCTCGGCTGCAAGTGCTCCCTGAAGCAGCATTGCCATGTTCTCAATCAACTTACGCTTCCGCGGATCGGCCCAGGCCTTCTTGTTTGCGATGAGCCGCGTGGTGGATTCGAGCATTACCTCCACGATCCGAAGCTTGTTCGCCTTGAGCGAGCTGCCGGTCTCGGTGAGCTCCACGATCGCATCAGCTAATCTCGGCGGCTTCACTTCTGTAGCACCCCATGAAAATTCAATATCTGCCGTGACACCTTTAGACTTGAGGTAGCGTTTCGTGTAGCCCACTAGCTCGGTGGCGATCCGCTTACCTTTAAGGTCTTTGATTGATTTGATCGAGGAATCCTCAGGCACTGCCACGACCCAACGGACCGGGTTCAGTCCTCCCTTGGCATACCTAAGTTCTGCTACTTCGACAACATCGGCGTTCTGCTCCAGAATCCAATCCTTGCCCGTGAGCCCGACGTCGAAAATGCCGTGATCGACATAGCGGGCCATTTCTTGCGCCCGCACAAGCGTGCAATCGATCTTCTGGTCGTCGATGGTCGGATAGTAGCTCCGCGAACTGACTTGGACGCGGTAGCCGGCCTTGTTGAAGAGCTTAAACGTTGAGTCCTGTAAGCTGCCCTTCGGAAGGCCGAGCTTGAGCTTCTGGTCTGAAGGAACCACTGATATAGATATTTTCTTTTTTGATTTTATCGGCATCTCAGTCTCCCTATTCATACGTAAGAAGGATCATTCAGGAACAGTGGAATATAAAAGGTGGAAAAAATACTAACGCAACAATTAATTTTCTCATTTCCTGGATATTTAATTTTCATTTCACCTGAAAGGTTCTTATTTCTTTGACATCCTCACACGAATTGTATTCCCGTGCGCTTCCAGACCTTCGACGTCTGCGATCTGAATTACGGCCTCGCCGACCCTGTCCAGCCCCTCCCGCGTGTAGAAGATAAGGCTGGACTTTTTCATGAAGCTGTCGGTCGAGAGCGGCGAGAAGAAACGTGCTGTGCCGCCAGTTGGGAGCACATGGTTCGGGCCGGCGATGTAGTCGCCTACAGACTCGGGCGTAAAGTGCCCGAGGAATATGGCGCCTGCATTCTTGATCAATGCCAATAGTTCAAAGGGCTTCTCCACAGCAAGTTCAAGGTGCTCCGGCGCTATGGAATTCGATACCTCTGCAGCTTCCAACAGAGAGGTCGTAATAATAATAGCACCGAATCGGTCGATGGCCTTGCGTGCGATCTCTTTTCGCGTCAAGTTGGAGAGTTGACGCTCAACTTCCGCACTCACCTTGTTCGCCAGCTCTCGCGAGGTCGTCACGAGTATTGACGAGGCTAGCTCGTCATGCTCTGCCTGGGAAAGGAGATCAGATGCAACGAACTCGGGGTCCGCTGAATGATCGGCAAGGACGAGGATCTCGCTTGGCCCAGCGATCATATCAATGTCAACCTGGCCAAAAACATAGCGTTTGGCAGTGGCCACATAAATATTGCCCGGGCCCACGATCTTATCAACTTTGGGTATCGTGGCAGTACCATAAGCCATGGCAGCGACAGCTTGTGCTCCGCCGATTTTGTATATCTCACTTACACCGGCGATGTCTGCGGCGATCAAAATGTAAGGATTCAGGTTCCCGCTCGGTGCGGGCGAACACATGACGAGATGCTCCACGCCGGCCACAATTGCGGGGATCACATTCATGAGCACGGATGAGGGATAGCAGGCTTTGCCGCCGGGCACGTAGATGCCTGCGCTCAGGATCGGCCTCGCAAGCTGTCCCAGGATCACACCGTCAGCCTCCTGGCTGACCCAAGAGCTGATTTTCTGTTTCTGATGGAATGAGCGAATGTTTTGGGCCGCAAGCCTGAGTGCCTCAACTTTTTTTGTTTCAACGTTTAAGTAGGCTTCCTGGATTTCCCCCGGGGACACTTTGATGTTCTTGAGAGAAAGCTTTACTTTGTCGAACTTCTCGGTATATTCGATTACCGCCGGATCGCCTTCCTTTCGAACGCGTTCAACGACTTCTTTTACGGCAGCGGCAACTTCTTCGGTGGCCGTTTCACCTCGGTTTACAATGCGCTTCAACTCTGTGGTGATGTCTTTATGTTGGGCATCGATAATCTTCATAAATGTCCTAAATTCTATTTACCGCGGAGGTTGTACGGTACTTTGAGAAAAAAATCTGACGATGATAAAAAGCTTCTCTCAGTAGCGCGATTTAACTTATACTCTTTTTATATCGGCTCCCAATATCGAAAGTTTTTCTTCGATGTTTTCATACCCCCGGTCGAGATGGTAGATGCGCGAAATCACAGTCTGCCCTTCGGCGGCAAGTCCCGCGAGAATGAGAGATGCGCTCGCCCGGAGGTCGGTCGCCATAACGGGCGCCGCGGACAGTCGCGTTACTCCCTTTACGATGGCAGTGTGGCCGTCGGCTTCGATATCGGCTCCCATACGGCGTAGTTCTGCCACATGAGTGAAACGGTTTTCAAAAATAGTCTCATTGATCACGCTCGTGCCATCGGCAAGAGTCATGAGGCTCATGAACTGTGCCTGCATATCAGTAGGAAAACCCGGGTATTCCAGCGTCTTGATGTTCACCGGCTTGATGCTGGGCAGTCCAATCACGCGGATTGTACCATCATCAATCGAAATTTGAGCGCCTGCTTCTTGAACCTTTGCCAGAACTGCGTCAAGATGGGCAGGAAAGCAATTTTTGATTGTCACCATGCCGCTGGTTATCGCCGCAGCGATTACAAAAGTCCCTGTTTCAATGCGGTCGGGCATCACCGTGTAGTTCATGGGCTGGAGAGTATCAACTCCTTGGATTTTTACGATGTCCGTTCCCGCACCTTCGATCTTGGCTCCCATCTTGATGAGGGCGTTCGCTAAATCGACAATTTCAGGCTCACGCGCAGCATTTTCGATGATGGTTTGGCCCTCTGCAAGAGTGGCTGCCATCATGATGTTTTCCGTGCCGGTCACAGTGATGGTGTCGAAATAGATACGTGCACCGTGAAGCTTCTTGGCTGATGCTACAACGTAGCCATGCTCGATCGCGACCGATGCGCCGAGTTTCTCGAGGCCCATGAGATGAAGGTCAATGGGACGCGCACCGATGGCGCATCCTCCCGGCAACGATACCCTGGCCCTGCCCATACGCGCCAATAGCGGGCCAAGCACGAGCACCGAGGCCCGCATGGTCCGCACGAGATCGTAACTTGCCTCGGGGTTTGTCAGGTCCAGAGAATCTATAACGATATCATTGTCCTTCCGCTCGAAGGACACGCCCATGTTTTGGAGGATCTTTCCGAACGTGGCCACATCGGCTAGGCGGGGGACATTGGAGATGATATGCTTTCCCGCGCACAGAAGGCCAGCAGCGAGAATCGGTAGTGCCGCATTTTTTGCACCGCTGATCGTAACTTCACCACTAAGTTTTTTGCCGCCGTTAATAACAATCTTCTTCATGATTTATGATTTTCGTAAAAACGTTTGAACAGCTTATAAAGATTTAACCAGTGTTGATTATAGTTGTGGTTTATTGGATTCTTGCCACAATAACCCGCTCAATGCCTGCAAGGTCCTTGAGAACGGTCGACACAGCAAACGCACTGGTTTCCCGTATCCTGTGCAAAAGCTCACTACTTTGCCCCATACCCATCTCAATAATGAGATGACCTTTGCTTTTGAGAAAACGCGGCGCTTCATCAAGAATACGCTGATGAATCTCCGTGCCACCCGGTCCGGCTATGAGTGCTATTTTCGGTTCGTAATCCCTTACCTCGACCTGGAGCGAACAGTAGTCTCCGGATGGAATGTAGGGGGGATTTGAAACAATGATATCCGCTTGGCCAAGGATGTCAAGTTCGTTTAAGGGTCCGAACAGGTCACCTTCGAGGAAGCGGATGCGGTCCACAACCCCATGCTTTTGAGCATTCTCACGGGCAACGCCAAGTGCTTTTACGGATTTATCCGTCGCGAAGACGCGCGCAGCATTCAACTCTTTCGCCAGGCTAACGGCAATGCAGCCTGAGCCCGTGCAGAGGTCGATGATCGTTGATGTCTGGTCTTTCTTTGCAAAACCAAGAACAGCCTCGATGATCAGCTCGGTTTCCGGTCTCGGGATGAGAACGTCTGGCGTGACCGCGAAGTCCAGACCCCAGAATTCTTGGTTACCTGTAATATACTGGAGAGGTTCTCGCTGCACCCTTCGATCGATCGTTTTTTCAAAGATCCTACGGCGCTCATCGCCAAGCGGTTCCCGTATGTGGGCCAGGAGCCAGGCGCGGTCTCTTCCGAGCGTATGACAGAGAAGCACTTCTGCGTCGAGTCGGTCGTTGGTTATACCCGCAGCCGATAATTGTTTTAATGCATTATTTATTGCTTCAGCGAGAATCACGTTTACCAGCGTTGTAAGTTTTACATTTTAAGTTTGGAGTTACGCCTGCCTTAATTCCAAGCACAAAGCTGGGAACTGTCACAGGTTCTTGAGCCGCTCCGCATTATCTGCCGCCGTAAGGCCATCGATGAATTCGTCGATGTCTCCGTCCATGACCGCGTCAATCTTGTAGAGTGATTGACCTATTCGGTGGTCGGTTACCCTGCTCTGTGGAAAGTTATAAGTTCTGATCTTCTCGCTGCGATCACCAGTGCCTACTTGTTGCTTGCGGGCCGCGGCCTCCTCGGCCTCTCGCTTCTCGCGCTCCTTTTCCAGCAGCCGTGATTTGAGGATCTTCATTGCTTTTTCACGGTTCTTGAGCTGCGATCGTTCGTCCTGGCAGGCGACCACTTCTCCGGTCGGAATGTGTGTGATGCGAACGGCTGAGTAGGTCGTATTCACGCTCTGTCCGCCTGGGCCCGATGAGCAATAGGTGTCAATACGCAAGTCCTTCTGCTCGATCTGGACGTCGACGTCCTCGGCCTCGGGAATGACGGCCACCGTTACGGTGGAAGTATGGATCCTGCCGCTTGCCTCTGTGGTGGGAACGCGCTGTACGCGGTGCACTCCACTTTCGTATTTGAGCCTGCTGAACACGCCCTTGCCCTGTATCTGGGCAACCACTTCCTTGGCCCCGCCGACGCCCGTAGTGCTCATGTCGAGGAGCGTGACTTTCCAGCGTTTTTTCTCAGCGTAGCGGGAATACATACGGAAGAGCTCTGCTGCGAACAATCCAGCCTCATCGCCTCCCGCGCCGGCGCGGATTTCGAGAAAGATATTTTTGTCGTCTCTGGGATCCTTGGGCACGAGCATGATCCGGAGATCCTGCTCCATCTGTTCGAACCTGGGCCGAAGCTCCCTGAGTTCGGCTTCTGCCATGGCCCGGAGCTCTGGATCTGCCTGCTTATCGATTGTAAATTCTTCAGCTTCTCGGATCTGCTTCTGCACGTTCTGGTAGGCGCGGAATTGGTGCACGACATCTTCGATCTCCGACCGCTCCTTTGAATACTTCTGGTATTGCTGGTGGTCGGCGGCGACGCCAGGATCGGACAGGAGCCTTGTCAGCTCGTCATATTTTTCTGCAACCGCATCTAATTTGCTCAGCATAGGGAAGTCAAAAATTTACTATGAAGTCTCAAAAAACAAAGAACTGAGTTCTTTTTCTTAGTGTCTTTGTGGTGGAATGAATTATTATCATTGAAAAAAAAACCCCGCTTCAGCGGGGTTCCATTGCGAGGGCCTCGGTGAGGGACTTCAGGGCCACCTCAATTTGATCGTCAGATGGCTCCCGGGTGGTTAGCCGCTGGAGCCAGAGCCCCGGCTGCATCAGACGCTGGATCACGGCATTTCCGCAGTTCGTTGCACTGAATTTTATGAATTCATATCCCAAACCTGCGATCAAGGGGAGGAGCACGATCCGCGACAACCCCTTTGCCCAGAGCGGCCAAGCGCCCGGGATCAAGGAAAACACGAGAATCGAGAGCGCTATTACCGCGATCAGAAAGCTCGTACCGCACCGTGGATGGATGCGGGAGTAGGGTCGTGCGTTTGCCACTGTGAGTTCAACCCCTGCCTCGTAAGCCGCGATCGCCTTGTGCTCAGCTCCGTGGTATTCAAAGACTCTTCGGATGTCCTTCATGAACGAGATACCGGAAACATAGCCGAGGAAGAGCGCCATGCGAAGTACACCGTCTGTCAGATTGAATAGCATGCTGTTCTTCGTTACGGCGTCGTACTTCATGCCGAGCAGGTTGGTAATGAGGAGGGGCAGGCCAAGAAAAAGACCGAGCGAGAATGCCAGCGCTACGATCATAGTCCCTGCCATAGCAAGGGAGCTGATGTTTTCTTTCTTGCCGTCTTCGCTTTCGAGAGCTTCATTCGCCGAAAAATTGAGCGCCCGGATACCGAGCCACAAAGCTTCGAACAACGCGACCGAGCCCCTGATGATTTTTTTTTTGAAGAGCGGATAGCGTTCACCAAGCGGCTGGATCGTTTCCTGCAAGACAACGATATCAGCAGCAGGCTTACCGCCCTTGCGCACAGCCACGGTAAAAGCATGTGGTGAGCGCATCATCACACCTTCGAGCACAGCCTGCCCGCCTATATTCAACTTTTCCAACAAGTCAGACACCTCGTAATAAGCCAGAATACAAAAGTCAAAAAAAATCAGACAGACCACGCAAGCGTTACAGCCTCTGATTTCCGTCCTCAGTTGTCCGCTTTAAGCTTTATTGTACTTCTTCCGGAACTTGTCGACACGACCTTCGGTGTCGATGAGTTTCTGCTTACCGGTGAAGAAAGGATGGCAGACTGAGCATATGTCGAGTCGTATGTCCTGCTTGGTCGAACGGGTCTGGAACGATTCACCGCAAGCGCAGTGAACGGTTGTTACCTTGTAATCGGGATGAATATCTTGCTTCATTAGCGTGTCCTCCTGGAATAATCCATAGCCACAGATAGCCACAGATAGCCACAGCTCATGCTGTGGCTATGTTTGTTAAGGCGGAAATAATATACCAAACTTCTCAAAAATACAAGAGAAAAATTACTTGTTCATTGAATCCAGGAAGTCTCGATTTGTCTTGGCCTGCTTAAGTTTCTCGAGGAGGAATTCCATGCTCTCAACTGTCGTCAACGGGTTCAGTACCTTTCGGAGGACCCACATGCGGTTTAAATCGTCCTTGTCCACGAGTAGTTCTTCCTTCCGTGTGCCGGACGCGTTGATATCAATGGCCGGGAATACGCGTTTGTCCACGAGCTTGCGGTCAAGATGCAGCTCCATGTTACCGGTGCCCTTGAATTCCTCGAAGATCACATCATCCATACGGCTGCCAGTATCAACCAGCGCTGTCGCGAGGATTGTGAGGCTTCCGCCGCCTTCGATGCTGCGGGCCGCACCGAAGAACCGTTTCGGCCTTTGCAGGGCATTCGCATCAAGGCCTCCGGACAGCACCTTGCCCGATGCCGGAATGATTGCATTGTGAGCTCTCGCGAGACGCGTTATGCTGTCGAGCAGGATGACAACATCTTTTTTGTGTTCTACAAGGCGCTTGGCGCGTTCGCTTACCATATCGGCTACTTGCACGTGCCTTTGCGGCGGTTCATCGAACGTGGAACTGATGATCTCAGCCTTTACCTGGCGCTGCCAGTCCGTGACTTCTTCCGGCCGCTCGTCGATCAACAGTACGATGAGCTTGATGTCCTTGTGGTTCTTTAAGATTGCCTTCGCTATCGACTGGAGCAGCATAGTTTTGCCAGTCCGGGGCGGAGCCACGATCATGCCGCGCTGGCCCATGCCGATGGGTGTAACGAGATCCATGGCACGGGTCGTGTAGTCAGTTGGCGCATGTTCGAGTTTGATCTTTTTTTCGGGATAGTAGGGAGTGAGGTTGTCAAAGAGGATCTTGGTCCGCGAGATCTCTGGGTCCTCGTAGTTGATCGCATCGACCTTGAGAAGGGCGAAATAGCGCTCGCCTTCTTTCGGGGGCCTGATCTGACCGGAGACAGTATCGCCTGTGCGGATATTGAATCGCCTGATTTGTGAAGGAGATACATAGATATCGTCCGGTCCAGGGAGATAATTGTAATCCGGTGCTCTCAGGAAACCGAATCCATCGGGCAAAATTTCGAGAACTCCTTCACCGAAGATCATGCCATTCTTTTCGGTTTGGGCCTGTAGGATCGCGAAGATGAGCTCTTGCTTCCGCATACCACTCACACCTTCGACCTTCAGTTCGTCCGCCATGGTGGTAAGCTCAGCGATGCTTTTGCCCTTCAGTTCTACTAAGTTCATTATTTACTCCTTGGCCCGGGTTTGAGGGGCAGATAGGTCTGTACCTTAGTTACGGGGGTGGGTTGGTGGTTTATTTTGTTTCTGTATGTGTGTGAATGCATGAATGCACAAATAATATAGAATTTTAAGGAGGCGGGTCCTCAGACTGTCGGGTTGTGCCATGTACGATTAACAACTCTGCCGGCTTGTGAGTTTGCTACGGATGAACGTGCCTTCCTCTGTTGTGAATAGGTGCGTATCTTTTTTCAACCTGAGAAATTAATCTGTTGGGTTTGATCTTTGGTAAATGGGGTTTTAGATTAGGTATGCCTGTAAAACTATTATTAAAAAATATACCGCAGAAAAAAAAATTTGTCAATATTTTATTTTTTACTTTATTGCGCTGATTTGAGTTTTATGATAACGTAAGGTAATTAGTGAGGTCAAACTGTAAAACATATATATAAAAACATGATGAAAACACTGGCTTCATAGTGAACTGACCCGACCGGTTCCAATTTCATCTTGACACGCAGATACATCCTTATTCTAAAGCTTGGCTCTTCTGTATGTTGTTCGATGGTCCCGCATCATATACTTGAATCGGAGCATTGTTCGTGGAACTGTGGTTCATAATTTGAGCTCGGGCTTATTCATGTTCGGAGTATTCCAAGGATTTCATGCCGCAATATACATACAAAGCACGGGACAAAAACGGCACTCTTCATGAGGGAGAAATGGAAGCTCGTGGCAGGGATGCTGTTGCAGACCAGCTTACCGGCCAGGGGTTCATTCCTGTTTTTATCGCAGAGCAGAAACCACCACTTTTCAAGGCCGAATTGTTCACGAATCTTACACGGGTAAAGCCACAGGACCTCATCGTATTCAGCAGGCAGCTCGCCACACTCTTGAGCGCGGGTGTTCCCTTTGTTCAGAGTCTTACCGTCCTGGAGAAACAGACCGAAAATCCACGGCTGAAAAATACGATTACCGCGGTCAGGAATGACGTGGAAGCCGGTTCAACGTTTTCAGACGCCCTGGCCAAACATCCGAAAATATTCAATAAGCTTTACGTGAGTATGATCCGCGCCGGCGAGGCTGCCGGTATCCTCGACGATATTCTGAACCGTCTGGCACTTCTTGCTGAACATGATGCCGAGACCCGAGCACGGGTCAAGATGGCGGTCCGCTATCCGCTCATCGTCATTGTAGCGATTTCTCTCGCGTTTGTTTTCCTCGTCAGCTTCGTGATCCCGAAGTTTGCAGCAATTTACGAGAATTTTAAAACGGAGCTTCCACTTCCAACCCGGATCCTGATCAGAATCAATTACACCGCTCAACACTACTGGCATATTTTTATCCTGGGAATAGGGTTACTCGTGTGGGGTATTATTTGGTACGTAGGCACACCTCAGGGTCGGTGGCGCTGGGACCATCTGAAGTTAAAGCTGCCGGTGTTCGGCGTCTTGTTTCAAAAGGTGGCGCTTTCAAGGTTTGCCAGGGTCTTCAGCGCTCTGCAAAAGAGCGGAATTTCTATGTTGCTGACGCTCGATATTTCTGGTGAGATAGCAGGCAATGTCGTGCTTGCCCGTGTTGTGGAAGAGATGCGTGAGAGTCTTCGGGAAGGCAAAAGACTTCTTGGGCCAATGGAAGCCTCTGGGCTGTTCCCCCCGCTTGTTGTGCAGATGATATCCGTGGGTGAGGAGACCGGCCAGATTGACACCATGCTGAACAAAGTGTCTGATTATTATGATATGGATGTTGAGTACACTCTGCGGAACCTTTCAACCATGATAGAACCGATTCTCCTGCTCTTCATTGGAGGCATGGTATTGTTTCTTGCATTGGGGATTTTCCTACCCATGTGGAACATGATGAACCTGTTCAAGAAATAGGCTGTACGGCGATCGCAACATCTGCAAGCTGCAAGCATCGGAAGAATGAGGCGGCAGGTTGATTTAACAAATAAACTTGTTGTGACACAATTATTGGTTGACATTATATTCCTGAAATGATATATTTTTGCCACAAATTTTAAGATGTTCAATTTTAACGCTCCAGGTGAGAACGAAAGACTGAAGGGATTAACAACCATCGAGGCCGTGGTCAGTCTGTGTCTTATCGGCATACTGATCGGCGTGGTAATTCCGAAATACAAGAGAGTCGCCCATGTGGCTCAGGAAACAGCGCTTAAGGCAGGATTAACGAACATCCGAACGAGCATAAAATTATTCAAAATGCTGAATGGACGCAACCCGCGAAGCTTGAATGAACTTATAGAACAAAACGTGATGTTGCCAGCAAGAATCGGAAAAGGCCCCTATTCGGGGCCGGTCTTTTTCAATCAGAAATATCTGGAGATGGAGGCGATAGATTCTCAAGGATATCTTCTCGATCCGTTCGGCAATCACTATACGTACGATGCTATCCAAGGTGAGGTAAAATCAAGTACAAAAGGATACGAAGCGTGGTGACGAATCACTTTGTTCGCTTCATATTTTCTTATGGAGGGACTTTATGATAATGAAAGCATCGAAGGGTTTTACATTGATCGAGCTAGTCATGGTTATCGTCATCATTGGCATCCTTGCTGCAGTTGCCATACCCCAGTACATTAACTTATCTCAGCAGGCATCGAACGGATCTGCTAAAGGTGTTTTAGGGGCGCTAAGGTCGGCGAATGCCATGCTTTTTTCGCAAGCTGCGCTAGGCGGTACGGTTGGAACGATTGGTTTTACGTCTCTCTTACCAGCGGTAAACTTGCAGGGAATCACCTATGTGACTAATGCCTCAGGACTAATCTTAACAGGCGCAAATACTTCCTATACATTTACTTATTCGACACCTGACCTTCCGCCGACGCAGGTGGGAGTGATTACTGGGCCTGCAGGCTGGTAATTGCGCCTGCACGGCTATAACGTGATAAGGAAATATTATTATGAGAGATTATCAATACTCAAATTAGATGTTTTACTAAAGGAGGAATACAACATGGTAAGGAAATTCAAGAGACAAAAGGGTTTTACATTGATCGAGCTAGTCATGGTTATCGTCATCATTGGCATCCTTGCTGCAGTTGCCATACCCCAGTACATTAGCTTATCTCAGCAGGCATCGGACGGATCTGCTAAAGGTGTTTTAGGGGCGCTAAGGTCGGCGAATGCCATGCTTTATTCGCAAGCTGCGCTAGGTGGTACGGTTGGAACGATTGGTTTTACGTCTCTCTTACCAGCGGTAAACTTGCAGGGAATCACCTTTGTGACTAATGCCTCGGGACTAGTCCTAACAGGCGCAAATACTACTTATACATTTACTTATTCGACACCTGACCTTCCACCGACGCAGGTGGGGGTGATTACTGGGCCGGCAGGCTGGTAATCTCGCATAAATATTACTCTGATTGGTAAGTTGTTTGTACGCAGGCGTGTTGAAAATAAATAGATTTGTGACTCTTTCAAAAGAGAGGGTGAGAGCTATATTGCCATTCTTCGCCCTCTCTTTTGTTACGCTCTTTTCTTTTCTCGATATGGTTAAGGGAGGCGGTCTATTCTCTGAGAGAGACCTGTCTACCTTTTTTATACCACCTAGATATTTCTGGGTGCAAAGCCTGAAGGCCGGTGAGTTCCCGTTATGGAACCCCCTCAACTTCGGTGGACACCCATTTTTTGCCACGCTTCAACCCGCCGTTCTTTATCCGCCCAATCTCCTTTTCTTCATTCTTCCATTTAATGTAGCCTTTAACAGCATTATCATCGTTCACTTTTTCCTCGCCGGGGCGTTTACCTATATTTTTCTTAAGTTTCTTGGTTCTGGACGAATGGCCTCCTTTCTCGGAGCCTCAATCTTTCTGCTTGGTGGATATCTGCTTTCGGTGCACAGCTTGCTCTCCTCGATGCTTTCCCTCGTGTGGTTGCCGCTTATTCTGCTTTTTTTTGCTAAAGCACTTCGACACAACTCAGGCTATAACGCTGCTTGGTCTGGTGTATTGTTGACTGTATCGTTCCTCGGCGGCGGCATAGAAATTGTACTGGGAACATGCGGTGTGCTAGGGCTGATGGCTGTTTTTTCGCCAACATTTGGAGGGAAAAGGAAATTTGCTATCCTGGCTTTACTTATTACGGCTGGCGTTTTTCTGGGGCTATCTTCGATCCAGTTATTTCCCTTTCTGGAACTTGCAATCCATTCTAATCGCTGGAATGGTCTGCCATATCAAGAGGCGATTACATGGAGCGCATCACCTGTAGATTTTATCTCATTTTTAGTTCCGGACCTGTATGGTTCTGTTGGTGATATCAGCAAGTACTGGATAAGGCAGAGTTGGTTAAAAACATTGTACGTGGGAAGTCTGCCATTTCTGCTCGCAATCATATATCTTATTAAAGAAAAAAGGGGAAAGTATTTCTGGATCGTTCTGAGCGCATTATCTGTATTTCTTGCACTCGGTAGATTCAACCCGCTTTATCCCTATCTCTATGTATGGGCACCTGGCGTGAATAAGATAAGGTACCCGGTAAAGTTCCTCTTCCTTGCCGTGTTTGCCTTGTCAGTCATGGCTGGTATTGGCCTTCAGCGCCTGCTCGATATCGCACGTCGCGGCGAGGGTAAGCGTTTCCAATGGCTGGTACTTATCATTGCAACGTTCGCATCCCTGTTTCTGCTCTGGCTTATCGGACATAACGAGGGGGTGCTTACCTTCATGAAGACAGCAGGAATTGATTCGCCTACCTATAATTTAGCAACAGTGAATCTTTATAATTTTAAAAGGATGCTATTTTATTTTGTGCTCGCGTGTACGGTTTTATGGTTTGTAATCAAAAGCCGTGGTTCACGATTCGCTGTCGCCATGTTGTGTCTCATCCTTATCCTCGATCTTTTCGGCAATCTCGGATATTACGGTATTGCAGATGCTAGGACATATTGGGCTGACAACTGGACGACGCAACAAGTAAAAGCTGGACTCGGGGAATTTCGTACATTCACGACACCTTTAACAACATCTTCCACTGAATCCTGGGTTGCGCCGAATTTAAAACTTTTCGCGGAATGGCAAAGGGTTCTCACTCCGTCTACAAATCTGAACTACGGCATACGGGATATGTGGGGAGGGGAGGTAATGCGGGTTAATCGTACCGATAATCTATATAATAAATTAGCTTTAACAAAATCGATTGATGGTTCGAGAATAGTCGACCTGTTCTCCACAAAATATGTCATCTCAACAAGGATTATTTCTTCACCAAATTTTGATCTTGTCGGTGCCGACATTGAAGGGCTTAAGGGGGATCGGGAACGTCTCTTAAAGGAGAATACCATAAAAATTTATCGTAACAAACGGGTGCTTCCTCGCTGGTTGATCGTGAAACGGTATCAAGTTGAGGCTAACCCGGCTTCAGAGCTTGAGCTCGTCAGTAGAAATACTTTTGATCCGCAACGCGCCGTCGTTCTTGAAGAACGACCTATATGGGACCCACGAATTCGACCTAGTATAACTGAAGGCCCGGAAGATATAAAGATAGAAAATGAGAGTAATAATCGTATCGAGCTGCTTGCTAATGTTACAACTCCTTCCTTTTTATATCTTGCTGACACCTACTTCCCCGGCTGGAACGCCTATGTAGATGGGATTAAGACGAAAATCTATCGAGCAAACTATAACTTTCGCGCTGTTCCACTGCCACTGGGCGATCATCATGTGGAATTTCGCTATGAGCCGCTCAGCTTTTATGTTGGAGCATGGATATCGGGCATAACTCTTTTGATGCTGATTGCGTTCGGCATAAGATACCTGATGCTTCATCGTAAGGGGGCGGCAGAGTTCGATGGATTATCCGATAAAATATCCAGTCGCTGCTCGAACAATGCAGTTCAATAAATTATTATGGATATTGAAGTCCTCCACCCCTAATCCATCGTTGGCATGAGGGCGAGATAAGACGTTGGAATCTAAATGAGTATTCGAGGACTTTGAAGTCACGGCCAAGATACCGAGATTGGAATGCAGGATTTATGAAGCTGGGATCTCTTATTGCGGTTGCACAAATAAAGAAGGCAAGTAAGTCAGCTGAAAGGACGGTTTCTCAGCATTCCGGCCATTGTAAAAAGATGGAGTTTTTAGATAGTATGCAGACGACGATTAATAAAAAAAATATTTTACAGTCCTTCATCGAATTCCGGTCATACGCTATTATATTTACGTTTTTTTTGATTTTTCTAATTGTTGGACTCTCCGTGTACAAAGACTATGGCATCTCGTGGGACGAGCCCTATCATCGTATCAATGCTTTTGTATCAGTAAAGTATATCGCGGATTTGATATCTCCCGGCAGCTTTTCACAATTCGGCAACTACCCTCCATTGCATGATTATATAGCCAAGGAATACGGAGTTGTATTTGATCTTTTCCTGTTCGCCATTGAGATTATTTCAGGCCATAGAGAAAATGGTCCCGAACTGTATGCTCTGCGGCATTTATTCACATTCCTACTGTTTTATGTCAGTTCGTTTTTTTTCTTTCTTACAGTTAAAAATAGATTTGCTAGCTGGAAAACCGGCTTATTAGGTTGTCTTTTCTTTATATTGAGCCCGCGCATTTTTGCAGAATCCTTTTATAATTTAAAGGATCTCGTCTTTTTGTCATCATTTACCATAGCCATCTATTTCTTAATTCGTTTTCTGAACAAAAAGTCGCTTCCAAACGCATTTTTATTCGCTTTGGCATCTGCCCTAACTATTGATATTCGAATTGTCGGGATCATTATTCCCTGTCTAGGTCTTGTATTTATTATTGTAGATTTGATAAAGGCAAAACTAAAAGCGGAATCAATAAAAAGTGACGTTTTGGCATTATTAGCCTATACAATTTCTCTGGTGGTCCTCACCGTAATGTTTTGGCCCTACTTATGGCAAGACCCTTTTCACAATTTCGTCCAGGCTTTTTTCCATATGAGCAGATATATGTCAGCAGGCAACTTTGGCATGCTGTATATGGGCAAAATCATCACAGCATCAGTGGTACCCTGGCACTACATTCCCGTGTGGTTTGCCATAACCACTCCAATAATGTATTCACTTTGTTTTTTTGTTGGGGTTCTTACAATCATTCGGATAATTTTCATAAACGGATGGCGCCTTTACAGTAATGAAAATGAGAGGCAGGATCTGGCGTTCTTTTTGCTTTTTTTTGGCCCGATCCTGGCCGTGATAGTTTTTCGATCTGTCTTATATGACGGCTGGCGACAAATGTATTTTATCTATTCTTCATTTTTATTGATTGCTATGATCGGCCTGACAAATTCCTTTCGTCTTATAAGGAAAATATCTCATCGATCACACTATCAGATTGCCTATTTTACGATTGTAGCTTGTATGGTTCTGAATATGACCTACACCTTTTTGTGGATGATCAAGTTTCACCCTCACGAGAATGTTTACTTTAACCTGATTGCCGATAAACACGCTGCTGAGTATTTTGAACGCGATTACTGGGGCTTGTCTTATCGTGAAGGGCTGGAATATATAGCCAAGACCGATAAGAGAAAGATTGTAAAAATTAAAGCGGATAATCCCCATCTGGTTCTTATTAACCTTTTTTCAATGAGGCCGGATGATGCGAAACGATTTCAAATGGCAGAATTACCCGATGCCGATTATTATATAACCGGCTATCGAATGCGTCCGGATCAGATTTCTTCTGATCTGGATTATTATTCGATCTTTGTCGATCATTTTAAGATTTTATCTATTGTTAAATTGCATAAGCCGGTTTAATGAGAACTACCCGCCAGATAACCTTCATGTTGCTTAAAAGGCTTGTTGATTAATGAAGTCAAGGCGATTATAATAACGAACAAAGTAACTTGAGCCGCCGATCTGGCGGTTAATTTCTGTTATCCGACGAGCAATAGATGTTGATGATGACGTCATCTCGAGATCGTGAATGCATGAGGAAGATAATCTGAGAAAAGACGGAATCATATTTATTAATCCGTTGCTGACCGCTGAAGATCGTTATGGCATAAAGGTGATGGTTGGCGGTCTAACTCCGCCCCTGGGTTTGACCCATCTGGCGGCCATGACTCTCGAAAGCGGGTACCGAACTGAAATTATTGACGCTACAGTGCTCGGTTTAAGCGATGATGAATTAATCAAGCTAATTGTCAAGGGAAAATACAAATACGTCGGCATCACGGGGTCAACTATCGCTTTCGACGCAATGTCATTATTGGCTGCGGATATTAAAAAGGCAGACAAGGAAATTATAGTTATTGTGGGAGGAGCTCACTTTACGGCAGTTCCGCTAGAGTCGATGACCAGGTGCAAAAATTTTGATATTGGCGTCATTGGCGAGGCAGATTACTCAATCGTTGAATTATTAAACTGTCTGGAAACAAATGGAGATCTGCACAAGATAGTCGGGATTGTGTTCCGGGAAAATGGAAAACTTGTAGATACCGGGCGGCGGCCACCGATTAGGCACCTGGACACGCTGCCCAAACCGGCGTGGCACCTGTTGCCGGATTTCGCTATGTATTACCGGCCTCCCCTGCATACGGTAAAAAAAATTCCAGCAGCTCTGTTGGTCGCTTCACGGGGGTGCCCGGGACAATGCATATTCTGTGATCGAAGCGTTTTCGGGAATTGCTTGCGGGCGTACAGCGCTGACGTAACTTTCGAGTATATAAAGGAACTCTATTATAAATATGGAATTCGAGAGGTGCAGATCAGGGATGACAATTACCTGGCCTTCCCGAATAGATTAAGGGAGTTGTGCCAACTGATAATCGCCGAAAAGATAGATCTCGTATGGACATGTGCCGGCAGAGTTGATATGGTCAACCCGGAAATACTGGCTTTAATGAAGAAGTCAGGTTGCTGGCAGATATGGTACGGAATCGAGAGCGGCAGTCAGAAAATCTTGAACATAATTAAAAAGAAGACCACCATCGAGCAAATTACGAAGGCGGTCGTCATGACCAAGGAAATGGGTATCAATCCCTGTGGCTTTTTTATCATTGGTAGTCCTACGGAAACGGCCGAAACCATCAGACAAACCATCGATTTCGCCTTAAAATTACCATTGGATGATGCGCACTTTTCCTACATGACCCCTTTCCCTGGTTCGGAATTGTATGACGTCGCAAGTCAATACGGTACGTTTGACAACAACTGGAAAAAACTTCATGGCTGGTTCCCGATGTTTGTAGCCAACGGCTTAACGATCGAAGAGTTGGAACATTTTTCCAAAACGGCATTTCGAAGGTTTTATTTCCGTCCGAGAATAATAATGGCGTATTTATTGAGGATGAGAAGCTGGCATCATGTAAGATATTATTTCGCGGGACTTTTGGGATTAATCCAGATTATGTTGAGACAGACAGCATCGGCTAATAAAACGAAGTCAGTGAGATAAAAGGGGACCTATCCGTGACTCCTTCAGAAACACTCGGACTCTCGATCGTCGTGCCGGTTTACAATGAAGAAGCCAATATCAAACCGTTTCTCGAACGCATGGAACGCGTCCTTATAAGCATAGGGGAGACTTATGAGATTATTTTCTGCCTTGACCCTTCCTCTGACAGGACCGAAGAAGTCATTATGCGAGAGATAGACCGAAACCCCATGATCAAGCTCGTCGTATTTTCCAGGCGGTTCGGACAACCAGCAGCCTCGATGGCGGGGATATTACTCTCCAAAGGTGCCTCGTGCACGGTAATCGATGTGGATCTGCAGGATCCGCCCGAACTGATCGCAGCTCTGTATGCCCGACTGCAGGATGGATATGAGGTCGTCTACGCAAAACGCACGTCGCGCAAAGGCGAGACGCTGTTGAAACGGATAATTTCATCGATAGGGTACAAGATTATTGCCAGATTGAGCGATATACAGATCCCTAGGGATACCGGGGATTTTCGAATCATGACGCGCAGGGTGGTTGAAGAGTTGCGGAACCTGTCTGAGTCTCATGGATTCCTGCGCGGGTTGGTAGCCTACATCGGCTTCAAGCAGGCGTTTATCGAGTATGACCGTGATGAACGGCTCGGAGGAGAAGGTAAATATAACCGCTTTGTAGGTTCGCTGCGAATCGGGTTGAATGGCCTTATCGGTTTCAGCAGTAAACCTTTGCAGATGATGTCGATTATGGGATTCTTTTTTGCTGCATTTAGCTTTCTCTTGGGAGCATGGTACGTCTTCCAAAAACTGATCGGTGTCGATCTTACGCCGGGATTGTCCACGACAGTGCTGGTCGTCACGTTCTTTGCCGGAGTGCAACTTTTATGCATGGGCCTGATGGGCGAGTATATCGGCCGGATTTATGAGGAAGTTAAACGACGCCCCAAGTACATTATCGATCGAACTGTTAATCTATGACGACGTGGCCTAAGAACGTTCCGGAGTTAACGCCGGAGCAGCAGCGCATCAGCGATGACTTTATGAAGCATTGGCATGAGGTGCTGCCGAGAAGGTTTGGGATTATTGAGAAGTTCAACCAAAGATATGTCGTAAAGTTCGCGCCGCGAGACTTCTCACGAACCCTCGAAATCGGCGCTGGCCTCGGAGAACATCTTCAGTATGAACATTTGACGGTGGAGCAGCGGAGGCATTATGTGACGCTTGAACTCAGGGAAAATATGGCATTGATGATAAAGGAGCGGTATCCGGACATTGCATCCTACGTTGGAGACTGCCAGAAAAAGACGGATTTCCCCGATGGTTATTTCGACCGGATATTAGCGATTCATGTCCTGGAGCATCTGCCCGACCTCCCTGCAGCATTCCGTGAAATTCACCGGTTGCTAGACAAGAAGAGGGGTGTCTTCTCAGCTGTGATACCGTGCGAAGGCGGCCTTGCTTATTCCCTGGCAAGACGTATTTCTGCACAGAGAATTTTCGAGCGACGCTACAAGCAATCGTATAGGTGGCTCATCGATCGTGAGCACCTCAACAGACCCCGAGAAATATTCGAGGAATTGGCGCCGTATTTCCGCATCATACACCGGTCGTATTTCCCGCTTCCCGCCCCGATTGAGGCGCTCAATCTTTGTATAGGGATGACGCTACGGCCTACTATGTAGTATAATTTTTGTTTCGGTTCAGGGACAGTCTTACGAGCGGAGGACGAGAGGGGATGCGGGCTTTTATCTCCGGTTGCGGGGGGTTCATCGGCAGCAATCTTGCCGACCGCTTGCTGCATGACGGACACGCGGTAACCGGGTACGACAATTTTTCCACGGGGCAGATGCGGTTCTTGGAAGCAGCACTGCGTTTCCCGTCGTTCACGCTTGTGCGCGGAGACATGCTTGATCTCGACGGACTTAGCAGGGCAATGCAGGGCTCTGATATTATTTTTCATCTCTCCGCAAACGCCGACGTCCGATTCGGCACCGATCATCCGCGCAAGGACCTCGAGCAGAACACGATAGCGACGTTCAATGTCCTGGAGGTGATGCGGCTTAATAAAATCCAGCGCATTGTGTTTCCTTCAACGGGTTCGATCTATGGGGACCCAAAAATATTTCCGACCCCGGAAGACGCTCCGTTCCCTGTCCAGACCTCCCTCTATGGCGCTTCAAAACTTGCGGGCGAGGGTCTCATCCAGGCTTATTGTGAAGGTTTCGGTTTGCAGGGCTGGATTTTCCGCCTTGTTTCGATTCTCGGAGAAAGGTATACGCACGGCCATGTCTTCGATTTTTACAAGCGACTGAGCGATAACCCGGACGAACTGTATATTCTAGGTAACGGCAGACAGCGGAAATCCTACCTCTTTGTTCAGGATTGCATTGAAGCAATGTTGCTTGCGGTCGAGAAGGGGCGGGACAAGGTTAACATATACAACCTCGGCACGGACGAGTACTGCGAGGTGAACGACTCAATCCGATGGATCACCGAACATCTCGGTCTCGAGCCAAAGCTCATCTATGCAGGTGGTGAACGAGGATGGATAGGCGACAGTCCCTTTATCTATCTCGATTGTTCGAAGATGCGCTCGCTGGGATGGCAGCCGAAGCTGTCCATCCGTGAAGCAGTCATCAGAACGCTTGAGTATTTGAAAGCGAACGCCTGGGTTCTTGAGGGCCGCGTATGAAAGTGTGCGTCCTGGGACTCTGGCATCTCGGGAGCGTGACAGCGGCATGCCTTGCTGCCGGAGGGCATGAGGTGGTCGGATTCGATTTTGACGATGAGCCGGTAAGCCGTCTTCTGGCTGGACAACCGCCGTTGTTCGAGCCGGGGCTTGAAGGTCTGATACAGCGAGGGGTGAAGGAGCACCGACTCGGGTTCACCAATGATATCGCTACTGCACTGCAGAGATCCGATGTCTTGTGGGTCGCCTATGATACGCCCGTCGACGATCAAGACCGGGCAGACGTGGAATTCGTGGTGGAACGGGTGGAGAGGATCTATCCCTACCTTAGGGACGGCATGCTGGTCTTGATCTCGTCACAACTACCCGTCGGGACCACACGTCGTCTCGAGCGGGCTTTTGCTCTGGCCTGCCCAGGCAGGGATGTCTCCTTCGCCTACTCGCCCGAAAACCTTCGATTGGGAAAGGCGTTAGCTGTTTTTTCAAAGCCCGATCGAGTAGTCGTTGGTGTGCGTTCAAATATCGATCGGGGGCGCTTACGCGAACTCTTTAGCCCATTCACGGAGAGGATCGAATGGATGTCGGTCGAATCGGCGGAAATGACCAAGCACGCGCTGAACGCTTTTCTTGCGATATCGATCACTTTTGCCAATGAGGTTGCTGCGCTCTGCGAGCAAGTTGGAGCGGATGCGAAAGACGTCGAACGGGGACTCAAGAGCGAGGAGCGGATCGGGCCGAAAGCGTATGTGGCACCGGGAGTAGCATTTACAGGCGGCACTCTCGCACGTGATGTCGGTTTTCTGAATGAGTTGGCGGCAAGGCATGGTTTGACTACTCATTTGCTTTCGTCCGTGAAGAAGAGTAATGATATTCACCGGCAGTGGATCCGGCGAATGTTGGAATCGCTTTTGGGGTCGCTGGCAGGAGTGCGTATCGCTCTTTGGGGCCTCACCTATAAGCCAGGGACCGACACGCTCCGCCGTTCTGGCCCTGTAGAGTTAGCGACTTGGCTCATCAGTCAAGGTGCCCGAGTCTCGGTACACGATCCGGCGGTAAAGACCCTCCCGGCCGATCTGGCAGGGGAAATGAACCAATGCGATTCGTATTTGGCTGCGGCATCTGGGGCCTCGGCCGTGGTTCTGGGGACGGATTGGCCGGAATACCAGGCCGTAAGTGCCGATGAACTGGTGTCAGTTATGGCCGAGCCGCTCGTGATCGACCCAAACCGGTTCTTGGGAAAGATGCTCGGCAATGACCCTCGTATACGTTATAGCTCGGTCGGCTATCTGCATCAAAGGGGGGAATAACGGATTATATGTATGACCTGAAAGGACGTACGGCGCTGATCACCGGAGCTAACCAAGGCTTTGGGTTGGCAATTGCCCATTCATACGTAAAAGCCGGCGCGAGCGTCATGCTATGCGCGAGGAACGCCGCAAAGTTGGCGCAGGCGCGAGAAGAGGTCGCTGCACATGCCGGTTCCGGACAAATGGTGTTAGCTTATGCTATGGATGTGTCCTCTCCTGTTGAAGTGGAAAGGCTTGTTGTAAAGACGCTCTCCGTATTTCCGCAGCTTCACATTCTGGTCAACAATGCGGGAATATACGGCCCGAAGGGTTGCATTGAAGACATTGAGTGGGCTGACTGGGCCAAGGCTATTGAGATCAACCTGCTTGGGTCCGTGCTCATGGCGCGGGCGGTTTTACCGCATTTTAAGAAAAATATTTACGGAAAGATCGTGCAGTTATCGGGCGGCGGCGCTACAAACCCATTGCCCCGTATCAGTGCATATGCGGCATCGAAGGCAGGGGTCGTGCGGTTTGCGGAAACGCTGGCGGAAGAAGTTCGTGACCAGCATATTGACGTCAATGCCATTGCTCCGGGCGCGCTGAATACGCGCTTGCTGGAAGAGATCATCCAGGCCGGGCCGGAGAAAGTGGGGAAAGATTTTTACGACAGATCCATCAAACAGCGGGCTAGCGGAGGCGCGCCTCTCGAAAAAGGAGCAGAACTCGCAGTCTTTCTGGCGTCGTCGGCCAGCGACGGTATCACCGGTAGGCTGATCAGCGCGCTTTGGGACCCTTGGGAGGAATTGCCTTCCCACATTAACGAACTGCGCAAATTAGATATTTATACCTTGCGCCGCATTGTACCGAAGGACCGAGGGCTGCAATGGGGGAGCAAGGAATGAAACAGCCGGGAGTGGCGATAATCGGGTGCGGGTTAATCGGCAAGAAACGGGCAAAAGCCCTGGGTCCGGCGCGGCTGGTTGCGTGTTCTGACATAGTGTTATCTCGTACCCGGGATCTTGCTGACATGGCTCCGGGCGTTATTACCCATACCGACTGGCGTACCGTCATGGAGCTTTCGGAAGTGGATATTGTCATTGTGGCGACGACCGTCGATGTAGCGCCTGAGATAACAATGGCAGCCTTGAAAGCAGGCAAGCACGTTCTGGTTGAAAAACCGGCCGCACGGGCCCCGCGTGAATTGGTTCCCGTAATGGAGGAGGCAGGAAGAGCCCGCGTTCTGGTCAGGGTGGGATTCAACCACCGCTTTCATGCGGCTATGCTCAAGGCGTTCCAACTCTATCGCGAGGGCGCTTTGGGAAAGATGATGTTCGTTCGCGGCCGCTATGGCCACGGAGGCCGCAAAGGCTATGAGAGAGAGTGGCGGGCGAATCCGCATCTCTCCGGCGGGGGAGAACTGATAGATCAGGGCGTACATCTTATTGACCTCGCTCGTGTGTTTCTTGGAGAATTCACCGAGGTATGCGGGTTTGCCCATACCTATTTTTGGAATATGCCGGTTGATGATAACGGTTTCATGCTGCTTAAAACAGCGAAGCAGCAAACCGCATTTCTGCACGTAAGCTGTACGGAGTGGAAAAATCTGTTTTCTTTTGAAATCTATGGCAATAAGGCTAAGCTTCAGATAGACGGTCTGGGTGGCAGCTATGGTGTGGAGAGACTGACCTACTACAAAATGCTTCCGCAGATGGGCCCGCCCGAGACCATAATATGGGAATTTCCAGGTGGAGATGAATCGTGGGCCAGAGAGTTCACGGAATTTCTTGAAGATATCCGACTGAACAGGCAGCCATCCGTGGGCCTTTCCGACGCGAATGCCGCGCTCAGCATTGTCGAGAAAATTTACCAGGAGTCTGGGTATGATCATAACGCGTAGCCCGTTGCGCATAACTCTTGGTGGGGGAGGCACCGACTTGCCGTCCTACTATCGTGATCACGGCGGGTTTCTGATCTCGGCGGCGATAGATAAATATGTTTTTGTTACGGTAATGCGGCCATTTACGCCCGGTATCTTCCTTAAATATTCGAAACTCGAGCATGTCGATCGTACAGAAGAGGTCCTGCATCCGATCATTCGGGAAGCACTTCAGATTATGGATTTCAAGCGTCCCCAGGTCGAGATAACGACCCTCGCCGATATACCGTCCCGCACGGGGCTGGGTTCTTCTGGAAGTTTTACAACTGCACTCCTCAAAGCGTTGTATGCCCACGAGCGGAGGTTGCTGCACCCCAGCGATCTGGCGCAATTGGCCTGTGCCATCGAAATCGACCGGCTTAAGGAGCCTGTTGGCAAACAGGATCAATATATAGCAGCATATGGAGGAATCACGTGTTTTACGTTCCAGCCAGATGAGACTGTGGACGCCATGCCCTTGCAGCTCAGCACGGATACGCTATTTGACCTTGAGGACAATCTACTCCTGTTCTTCACCGGGTTTTCCCGTAGCGCTGGAAGCATCCTGCAGGATCAGGACGTCCGCACGAAACAATCGGACGGGGACATGCTTCATAACCTGCATTATATAAAGGACCTCGGTACACGGAGTAAAGAGGCGCTAGAGGCCGGAAATACTTTGCTCTTCGGTGAGTTGATGCATGAACACTGGCTCAATAAGAAAAAACGTTCCAGCGGCATGAGCAATGCTAACATCGATGAATGGTACAATCTCGGCATTGAAAATGGGGCGGTAGGCGGTAAACTGGTGGGCGCAGGTGGCGGAGGGTTCCTTCTGTTTTATGCCGAGGACCGCGTGCGTCTGCGCCGCACCATGTCTCGAGCGGGCCTTGAAGAGGTACGTTTTCGGTTCGATTTCGAAGGCACAAAGGTAATTTTAGGATGACGTTGCCCGTTGCTATTCTGGCGGGCGGACTGGCAACCCGCCTTCGGCCCATCACTGAACAGATACCCAAGGCGCTAATCGATGTGGCGGGTAAGCCGTTTGTCGTGCGGCAACTGGAACTGTTGCGCCAACATGGTTTGAAACGCGCAGTGCTCTGTGTCGGTTATCTCGGAGATATGGTGCGGGATGCAGTACGGGACGGTAGTCAATGGGGAATGGATATTGCTTATGTCTCAGACGGGGTGAAGCTCCTGGGCACGGGTGGAGCGGTACGAAATGCGCTACACATCCTCGGTGATCGATTTTTTGTGCTTTATGGAGACACCTATCTGGACTGCGACTATGCCGCAATCGAGCATACTTTTCTGGCCAGCGGTAAGTTGGGACTGATGACCGTGTTACACAACAACAACCAGTGGGATAGGAGCAACGTCCTTTTACAGGAAGGTAAGATTTGCCTCTATGATAAGCAAAATACCGTTCCTGAAATGCAGCATATCGATTACGGGTTCGGCGCGTTCTCTGCCCGGGTATTCGAGGATTATCCATCGCACATGGTGGTCGATCTTGCAGATGTCTATCAGGAATTGCTTCGAAGGAATGAATTGGCAGGGTTCGAGGTTATACAGCGTTTCTATGAAATCGGCTCGCCTGTGGGGTTGGAAGAGACGCGGCGATATTTCAGGGACAGGGAGCGGACAGAATGAATTATTCAGAGCAACATCTGGCCGAAGCGGGTAAAATCCTGTCCATGTTGAAAACGCGGGAGATTGAAAAAATGGCGGAGGTACTCGCCGACCTACGCGCCCGCAAGGGCCGGTTGTTTTTTCTCGGCGTTGGCGGCGGAGCGGGGAACTGTTCCCACGCAGTAAATGATTTCCGCAAAATTGTCGGCATAGAAGCATATGCGCCCACCGATAATGTTTCCGAGTTGACGGCGCGAACGAATGATGAGGGGTGGGCCACAGTCTTCGTAGAATGGCTGAGGACCAGCCGTATCCAGGAAAAAGACGCGGTGTTCGTTTTTTCCGTGGGCGGCGGCAGTCTTGAAAAAAACATCAGTCCTAACCTTGTGATGGCGCTAAAGTACGCAAAAGATGTCGGCGCACAGGTGGTCGGCGTAGTTGGACGCGACGGTGGGTACACTGCGCAGGTGGCGGACGCATGTGTCATCATACCCATCGTCAATTCCGAAACTGTGACGCCTCACACAGAGGCGTTTCAATCTGTCATCTGGCATTTACTGGTTTCGCACCCTCTGCTAAAGGCTAAGCAAACCAAATGGGAAGCAAGCGTGTAATAAAAAACCGAGCTGTCTTCCTGGACCGGGACGGCGTTTTAAACCGCGCGATCCTGCGGGAGGGAAAGCCCCATCCACCGTCAAGCGCGTCGGATCTGGAAATTCTCCCCGGTGTCCGAGAAGCTCTCTGCCGCCTTCGCGACGCGGGATTCCCGCTTATTGTCGTCACGAATCAGCCGGATGTGGCGCGCGGCAGTCAGTCCCGGGAAGTCGTGGAGGCGATCAATGCGGAGATCATGGCGAAGCTACCGCTTGATGAAGTCCGCGTTTGCTACCATGATAACTCAGACCGTTGTCAATGCAGAAAACCCTTGCCGGGACTACTCCTCGATGCTGCTCGCGCATGGCGGCTTGACCTGGCATCCTCGTATATCGTCGGCGACAGATGGCGAGATATGGAAGCAGGAGAAGGCGCAGGGAGCATCACCATCTTCATCGATCACAATTATCAGGAACCCCAACCACGGCGCTTCCACGCGAAGGTGACATCGCTCGCTGAAGCTGCTGACTGGATTTTGCGGAACGAAAGGCACAAGAATGAGGATTAGCGATTTACGAGTGAAGATATTCGCTGATGGAGCGGACAAGGCCGGGATGTTCGAAATGTATCAACGACCCTATATAATGGGGTTTACGACAAATCCGACGCTGATGAAAAAAGCGGGGATTTCCGACTATCGTACCTTCGCAAAGGATGTTCTTCAGGCAATACCTGATCGTCCCATTTCCTTTGAGGTCCTCTCTGACGATTTTCATGAGATGGAACGGCAAGCCATGGAAATTGCCGGATGGGG
This sequence comes from Nitrospirota bacterium, assembly GCA_963845065.1. Taxonomy (GTDB): domain Bacteria; phylum Nitrospirota; class UBA9217; order UBA9217; family UBA9217; genus JAJYKN01. The sequence goes on along the minus strand of CAWJQQ010000006.1, from coordinate 162,429 downwards.
GGACCAGGTATATGTAAAGATCCCGGTCACCAACACACGCCGCGAGCCGTCTTATGCTTTGGTAAAAAAACTGTCTCATCGGCAGGTGAAACTGAACATAACGGCGGTTATGGCGCTCGATCAGATCAAGCTCGTGACGCAGAATATTTCTCCCCACACCCCCTGTTACATCTCGGTGTTCGCAGGACGCATTGCGGATACAGGGGTCGACCCCATGCCGATCATGGCTGCTGCCGTCGAATTAATGAAAACGAACCCGAAGGCGGAGCTTATCTGGGCGAGCCCCCGGGAGCTGTTGAATATATTCCACGCTGAGTCCGTTGGCTGTCATGTTATTACAGTGACCCACGACATATTGAAAAAACTGCCATTGGTCGGATACGATCTGGAGGATTTTTCACTGGACACGGTTAAGATGTTTCATGATGACGCACGTCAGGCTGGCTTTATATTGTGAGGTGAGAAAAGACGTGCTAGCGCCGGACGAGAGAGAAATGAGCATTGTGCATAGGATATCAGCTAAGCAGCTTGGACTGGACAGCGCGGAGAGTATTGCGATATTCAACCCGAAATCAAAAAAAGGCTTCACGCTCCTAGAACTTGTCCTGGTTATCGTGCTCATCGGCATTCTCTCAGTGTTTGTGGTACCAATGCTGCCTAATGTAACTACGATGAAGGCCGGATCATTCGCGGATAAACTCCGCGCGGATATCCGTTACGCGCAAAGCCTGGCCATGAGAGGAAATGATCGCGTTCGGGTTTATTTCAACGGGACGGGCGGAGGGGGTGTGACGGCTCCGGCCACTGGTTATGCGGTAGCCTACGATAGTAGCAGCACGAACAATTGCGGCTCTTTTGCATCCGTATCAGACCCAAGTGGCAGCGGGAACTTAACCGTTATGCTGATGTCCGGATCTTTCGCAAATATTTCTGTAACGCCGACAACTGCCTGCGTAGAGTACGATACTCTCGGTCGTCCCTACGACTGTAGCGGGAATCTGGGCAGTTGTATAACGACCGCTAGCGCAAGCAATATCACGATTACGGTCAACCCGAGCGGAGGTGTCACCATTACAGCACAGACCGGGGCGGTAAATTGACAACGCAATTGCCAGACTACAAAAGCCAGAAGGCAGACAAAAAATCAGGCGGTTTCAGCCTTATCGAGATCATCATCACCCTCGTAGTACTGTCCATCGCAATGATCGGTGTTTTCTCGGCCTTTACGACCGGCATTAGGAGTAGTGCAAATCCACTTCTTATCGATCAGGCGACACAATTAGCGCAGGGAGAAATGGATTTTATAATCGGGGAAAAGGCATTGATTGGCTTCTTTGCTCCCATCTTCGATCCAACCAGTCCGTCACCCTGTGCTACGGCATCGACCATGCCGCCCGGTTTTTCCTGCACCCGTACATTCGACTACGTCCAACCAGGCGACTTGACTACGCCAGTTACCCCTACGATTACGGAATATATACGTATAACAGTTACGATTTCTCAAGCAACAATCGGTAGTGTGAGTTTGGTCTCCTTGATAACGAATTATTGACTGTATTGCTTGAATAGGTTGCGCGACAAAACTCTTAAAAAGTTGTTGGCTTCTGGTTATCACCCTGGGGAAACTCCAGTGAAGTATTGTTTCACTATACGAAAGGGACAGTACTGTGGGTTCGGCATTAAGCTTGCTATATAGTTTGGTCCATATGATAACTCAGTGCGACATATCTAATTTTTCAGGACGAGTAATTCATATTGAGCAGCAGGCAACATGGGAACATTGCCCTGCAAAAAATAAAAAGAATTGCCTCGGCTTCACTCTTATCGAGATGGTCGTTGTAATAGTGATCCTAGGAGTATTGAGCACACTTGCGGCGCTGATCATTCTACAGGGAGTAGAGCAATATTCGACAGAGGACCAGCGCAGCAATGTCCACTACCAGGCAAGTCTCGCTATGGAACGCATGGTGAGAGAAATCAGGCTGATCAGGACACCGGCGAGTATTACCTCTTTACTCACCAACAGATCACAGCTGCAATATACCGATATCAATAATGCTTCGATAGGTTTCAGGCTGAATGCAGGCAATGGCAATATCGAGCGTTCTCAGGACGGCGGGGTTACATGGCAAACACTTGCAACCGGCATAGTAGCGCCGGGTGGAAATATTTTTACGTATCTCGATAATACCGGCGTAAGTACGACAGTAAATTCCAATCTCTGGCTCATACAAATTCAGTTTACCGCCACGCAGGGCACCCAAAGCGTTACAATGCTTACCACTTTGTTCCCGATGAATTTTTAATTGCAAAACCTGGGGTAAGGAATGGTACATACTAGCTGTAATCAACGAGGCGTCTCAATCATTGCTGCCATATTCATTATCGTTATTCTGGCGTTCATGGGGGTGATGTTTATATCACTTGTTAACACCAGTAGCGTCACTGCAGTAAATAATCTACAATCTACACAGGCATTACAAGTGGCCCAGGGAGGAATCGAATATATCCTGAACTTCGGGACGTTTCCGAATTTCTCAATGGGAGGAGTATCAAAGAACCTTGGCGCCGGGCAATTTTTAACAAGCACCCCAGCATACCTTACCGCTGCGGTTAATTTAGGCAACACTACCATTAACGTCAAATCTACTGCCGGTTTCTACCCAGGCTCTGTTGCCGTACCTGGCTGGATCATTATTGACGCTGACACCATCAGCTATACCGGGTCAACCGGCAATAGTTTTACCGGTGTGGCTAATATAACTGCGGCCCATGCAATCGGTAATGCTGTCTATCCAGTTGCTTCGCTGACGACCGCACTTGCTAATAACTGCACATCACCGGTCACTATCCATTCCAGCTATGCAGGTAATAATTTTCTAATGCCGGGCATTATCACGATCGGCACGGAGATGTTCTATTGTACGGGAGATACAATGGGCCCCCCCGGTTCTTTTAATAACTGCACCCGTTGCTATCAAGGAACTGTCTCGGCTACCCATGCAGTGGCAACTGGAAATATTTATCAATATGTAGTTACGTCCACAGGCACTGTCGGGAATGCTCGGAGAACAATCCGAGCTGGATTAAGTAATAATGCAAACGCTGCAGTAAGGTACGATAACAGGGACCAACCTGCAGGATTTACTGATGTATCGACATTTTCATGGACTCAAACTGTTTCTACTACGCGAGCAAACACGATGCTCATCGTTGGGGTGTCACTTTATGACACAACAAACCAGTCAGTAACGAGCGTGACTTATAACTCTGTTCCTCTCACTTTGCTGAACGCCAGTAACGGGACGAATGTCAGGGTTGAACAGTGGGGTTTAGTATCACCACCTGGCGGGACTAATCTACCAGTAGTAGTAGATTTGTCAGGCCAGGCGATTCTGGCCGTAGGCGGTTCCATCTCCCTATATAACGTTAATCAGGCGAACCCATTGGATGTTCTTCCTGTTGACAGTGTAGGAGAGAGTAACAATCCATCCTTACCGATTACTACCGCCACTAGTAATGACATGGTGGTGGATACTCTGGCCGCAACCCAGAATTCAACATTTACCAATGCAATTTGCGGTGGTCAAACTGCGCGGTGGAACACTATTGTTAATAACGTACCAATAACCGAGTTTATGCGAGGTGCTGGATCTTACGAAGCAGCGGGGGCAGGAGCGGCGCCAGTAAATGTAACCACGTGCTGGACTCTATCAAAAGATCCTTACTGGGCTTACAGCGCAGTAGCTCTTAGACCTCAAGGCCTAGCTGTAGTTGATTGGCGTGAATTGATAAATTGAAGAATAGAGCCTTTCCAATTCCTTCTGGCAATAACGTCGTCTGAATGAAATATCATGGTCGGACAGACGTTCAATGAATCGGAGATTTCTTCATCTGCCTTGCCGTTGGGTCTACAAGCGAGTTATCAGATTTGGCATCGCGTCATTTTTGCGCGACTTTTGTTTGCCTGACCGTATGATCCTTTGCAATCGGATACGTTCATGCTCAATCAACTGGACACAAAAGTTTTTTTTGACTCAAATGTACCTCCTTTCGGAAGAGTGTGTAATAAAAACCCTTAACTATTATGAAGTATTTTGACAATGCACTAGTCACCCCTCTGAACTAGGTCTCACTGGTGAGGCGCGTTCTCGGCGCGAATCTTCCCCCGCGGAGTTGGGACCAGATAATCTTCGGCTCCTTGTCGTCCAAATCGGCTATTATAGAGTTGTCACTGAGCCATTTGCTCGACATTTACTACAGTAGGACACGCACGCGACTTCGGAAAGGGCAAAATCGGATCGGTGCCCATGAATGAGATAATTGCATATTGCTTTAACATTGCCTTGTGTCATATATTATGGCTGTTCGCATTGAGACCATTCCTGCTGTGGTAATACCGCAAGTGATCTTGTTTATCTCGTAAAACGAATATTTTTCTAGTTATTTCTTGACAAATAGAATTTTCCGTACTATGCTAAATAAGGTAACTGTAGAAAAACAAACTCAAATCTGGACTTATCTTTAATATTATCTTTCTATAGGGCGGGGACCTTTAATGAAGACTGCCGAAATCATTAATACACTTAATATTCCAAGGCACAAGCTGTATTACCTTGAGCAGAAGGGGTATGTCCACCCGAAGCGGATTCCCATGGGTGATCTGGAGGCAAGGGAATTCAGCAAACAGGATTTCGAGCGTATTAAAGTTATTTGGAAATACCTTCAACGCGGATATAAACACAAGACAGCTTTTCAAATGGCCGCGGAAGAATTGAAGATCGAAAAGTCGAGATCTTGAAGCGTTGAGTAAGGCAGTGAGTGACATATCATAAATTAAGATCCAGAGTTGATTTACATTACCCGTAATTTTCTAATTAAATTTGTGATAAAATGGGTGGAAATAAAATTAATGCACAATTATAAAAATACAACAGCGATGCTTAAAACAGTTATTCCGTAAAAGCATTTTATATAAATTATAATCGTGCCGCATGCTGTGCAAGTATCCGCCTTATACAAGCTTTTCAGAATTAGGATAATGTATTATGGGTTTATTCGGGTTGAGTGAAATAACAGGTATCGACATCGGTGCAGGCGGCATCAAAGCAGTGACGATCAAGCCGGGTAAGCGTCCGACGCTTGTCGCTGCCGCTATTATCGAATTCCCGCCTGATGCCGCTGCGAGTGAGTCCATTGGCACGGACCTTCGGTATTTACTGTCGGAGAAGAAGATCGGTCGCAAGAACGTCATCACCCAGGTGCCTGGCAAGGATCTTACCATTCGCTCGCTTACCCTACCAAAGATGCCGCTCGCCGAATTAAGCGAGGCCGTTCGGTGGGAAGCAAAGCGGCACATTTCCTATTCGCTCGATGCAGCGCTTGTGGAATACCTGATCACGGGTGAAAAAAAAGAAGGGACAGTAGACAAGATTGATCTTGTCATGGTGGCAGCCGACGAGCACAAGGTAAGGGAGCATCTTCTTCCTTTTGACGACGCACGCGTCAAAGTCATGGCCGTAGACGCGAATGCATTGGCGCTTCGAAATATCCTCTTTATCCATGGTGAGAATGCCGTAGCGGACACCCTTGCCGTGGATATCGGGGCGGGAAAGATGGAAATCGATATTTTCAAACGAGGGATTCTCCGTTTCAGCCGCTGCTTGGAAACAGGCGGAGCCGATATGACCCGTATCGTGGCAGACGATCTGAATATAAGCCTTCAGGACGCTGAGGCATTCAAGCGAAATATAGATGTGCTGACGCCTCCAGAAAAGAATAAAACCGTTGCTGCGCTTGTCAGCAGGCTCGACTCTTTCCTTATGGAAATCCGACGCTCCGTCGAGTATTACAGGACGACATGTCGAGAAAAAGCATTGGATCGAGTGGTCTTGACCGGTGGAGCTACTCTCATGAAGGGGCTTCCGGAATATTTTTCGCAGTCTCTCGGTCTTCCGGTTGAGCTCTGCGATCCCTTTAGTGAGTTGAAATACAAGGATGCAATCGGGGAGGAGTTCGGTCCCCTGGCGCCGCGTTTTTCAGCAGCCGTAGGTCTGGCACTTAGGAAGATGTGAAAAGTTGGGATTCTTATTCAAGATGCAAAGCTGGGAAGAGAAAGTAAAAATAATAGAAACTTTATGAAAACGGTCAAAGAATTCATCAACCTCCTGCCAGCGAAAGAGAAGAAAACGGCCAAAGCCCTAAGTCCCTGGTTGGTCGCAGGTACCCTTTTTGTGCTCGTCTGGCTTGTCCTGTTCGGATTGAAGGCCAAGCAATGGATGGACTTGCAAGCCAGACTTGAATCGCTGATGCCTCAAAAACAGGTCCTCGAAAGGCAGCTTGCCGCGATTCGTGCAGAGCTAGGGTTGACTGCGGCATCGGCGGGCGTCAATACCGAGCAGGCAGCACTGATCCAGAGCCTTTTGAAAGACCGGGTCTTATGGTCAGACGTTTTCCAACAGTTTTCTCTAATTATTCCACACGGTGTATGGTTTGATAGCCTTGAAGGAAGTTCGGTAGGCGAGGCGGAGATTAAGATCAGAGGTGGAGCCTTCAATTATCGATTGATATCGGATTTTATGCTTGCCATGGAGCAGTCGGGATATTTTGAAAAGCCGGAGCTTGTGTATGCGCAAAAATCCACGCTACAAGGCCGAGATGTGGTCGGGTTCGAAATCCATTGCGGCGTGAAAAAGTCCCAAGGGGTGCCTTGATGGCTCAATTATTCCAGCGTAAATTTACCCAGCGCGAGCGACTTCTTATGTTCCTCGTGATGCTGACGCTTACCGGAGTGCTGATATACCGTTTTCCCTATGCAATTGCTCAGAGCAGAATTTTGGCACTGATGGCGAACATTGACGCCACGAATAACTCGATCGTTGATCTTTCCCTCCAGATTGCCGATCTTAGAGCTCGGGCAGCGGACATCAAGGCAGGTGCACAGGGTTGGCAGCTGGTGGACCAAAAAGGGGTGATTCTGGTCCTGGAAGACGTTTCAGCCGAGGCGCGGCGTCAGGGGGTAAACCTGGTTTCCCTTCACCCCTCCCCGGAAATTGTAAAGGATAACCACAAGGAAGTGATCATGAGTCTTGACCTCAAAGGGAGGTACCGGGAACTGGCAGAGTATTTTAAACATATAGAACACCAGCCGCGGCTAGTGAATATACAAAAGCTCCGCGTCGAGGCCTGTCCGGACTCCTCCTCGTCATGCGCGACGCAGTTGGAAGCGGTCACCTATATGGCGAAGTAGGTCTGCAATGCGGATTGGTGGATGCGGCTTTAGTTGTGATTTCCATCGCGTGATTGTGGCGTGATTTTTCCAAATATTGCAAAATCCTTCTTTATGGCCGAAGGTTTCAACGAGAGTTGAAAATAAAATGGGAAAAATGCAAACTGAAATTTGCTCCTATATAAGATGACAATGATGTATAAGAATATGAAGATACTGTTCATTAGTCTGATGACAGCGACTTTTTTTGCAAACGTCGCCCTGGCCCAACAAGCCGAACAAGAACGCGATCCATTCTTTGACGAGGGACCTCGTTCTTCAGTAACGATCACGTCTCAAGACAGCGGTGGATGGGGCAGAGATCCCTTTACCAAGCCTTTTGAAGGAGCTGCAATCGCTCCGGTAGCGTCTGCGCCTGAGAGAAAACTCACGGGAATTATTTACAACCAGAATGTTCGCATTGCAATCATCGGTGGTGAGCTGGTCAGTGAAGGCAGTATGGTGGGAGACCAGAAATTGGTGAATATCCACCCGCGCAGCATCGTACTCAGAAACAGCACGGGTGGTAGTGAAGAAATTTCTCTGGAGAACTTTTCCATTCGGAAGTAGGGAGGTAGGCGCTTATGGCAGCAATCCCATCTTTGGGTTTTGGCCGTATCTTTGTGCTGATGGTCTCTTTGTTTTTACTGGCGCTCGGCAACGTTTATGCCGATACGATAGAAGTCACGGGAGCTACATCGCCTCTCTCCATGGAATTTCGGGATGCGGATATAAAGGACGTGCTACGCGCCATAGGTCAGGCGGCCAACCTGAACATCATTGTTAGCGACTCCGTAACGGGAAAGGTAACAGTGAGTCTCAAAGATGTCGATTTGTGGGCCGCTCTCGAATCAATCCTTAAGACCAAAGGGTATACTTACGTGAGGGATGCAAACATGGTCCGTGTCCTTTCGGTGGCTGAAGTTCGTGACATTGATATGGAGACTAGGGTTTTCCCTCTCGGGCATGCTCGCGGCCAGGATATCCTCCCTATTCTTGAAAAATTGAAAAGTGATGGCGCGTCAGGTATTCAAGGTCCAGCACGCACCGGGCTGTCCAAGATGTCGATCGACAGCAGAACTAATGCGATTGTGGTAAGAGATCTTTCTCTTAATCTCGACGACATGGCCCGGTTACTGAAAACTCTTGATGTGAATATCCCGGAAATTCAGATTGAGGCGGAAATTGTTGAAGTGTCAACGAATTATGAGAGGGACCTCGGGGTGCAATGGGGCGGCAAGTATACTGGTAGCAACGCGGTTGTTACCGGTGGGACTACGGGTGTTAATAGCAGCTCAACGGCTGGCGGCACGAGCGGATCGACGTCGGCGGGAATCGGTAGCACGGTTTTGTACCCCCTTACCGGCGATATTGGGTTGAGCGGAAATGCCTATGCAGTGAACCTACCTGCTGCCGTGGGGATTGGTTCGGGCGGCGCGATCGGGATGTCTTTCGGCAAGATCGCCGGCAACGTGCTCGATCTCCAACTGTCGGCCATGCAGACGACAGGCAACGGGAAAGTACTTTCAAACCCGAAGGTGCGGACTATTAATGGTAAGGAAGCGAAAATATCGAGCGGTACTGATATCCCGATTAGAATTGTAAGCGCCACAGCGCAGACCAGTGCTGGCAGTACAAATACCGCCGGAGTTCAAACCATATCCGCAAGCCTCTCGCTTTCGGCTATTCCTAACATAACGAACGACAATAAGATATCCATGGTGATCAATGTGGAAAAATCGGAGCCTGATTTTTCGAATGAGGTGGACGGCATTCCCACGATCTCTAAACGCGACGCATCCGCTGAGGTAGTCGTGAACAACGGCGACACGATCGTGCTCGGTGGAATTATCAGCAAAAATGAAGCCATATCTGAATCAGCAGTGCCGTTTCTGTCCAATATACCGATCCTGGGTTGGCTCTTCAAGAATAAAAGTACCTCCAAGACGGAGGATGAGCTTTTGATTTTCATTACGCCGACGATGGTCACAGATTAATATGTCATTGAGGAGTGGGTTTCACAGACTGCGTCCTCTACCGATGCAATACATCTCAGTTTGTAGCTAAAATAACGTTCACCCTTCAGCAATACGAAGGTGAATGGTACAGCTATTGATGTCAGAAACTATTCTAATTCGTGCGCAGAAAGTCGAAACACCAAATCTATTTGAGCAAGAGCCTGTCAACTTCTGCCATTGTTTCACGGTTGACTCTTTCTATCCATCGTAGTATAAACACTCATGGAAACAAACCGGCGGGAATTTTCGAAAAAAGCGCTCTACGCTCTCGTTGCACTGCTTGGTCTCGGCTTTCTGATCCCGGCGATAAAAATTGCCTCTCCTCTTGCTGCTCGTGATAGAAAGCTTACTTTCTTTCCTCTCATCCCCGAAGATGAAGTCCCGCGCACCGGTGTAAAAAAAACTGAACTCAATTTTTCCATCAATGGCAAAGAAAGGAAGGCGCGGGTGTTCATAGTATCGTCTGCGGAAGGGCCGACTATCTTCTCCGCAGTATGCTCCCACCTCGGATGCCTCGTTAATTATCAAAAAGACAAGGGTGAGTTTGTCTGCCCCTGCCACGGAGGGAGGTACGATCTCTTGGGGAAGAATATTGCAGGCCCACCTCCCGCGCCTCTCACGCGACTTCCGGTAATGATGCAGGGCGGCATGCTGATGGTGGGGGTCAAGGTATAGGAAGGTTCTGTAATGAGACACAGAAGACATAAAGCGTAATTCTCAGTGTTTCCGCGGTAATATTGACTACGATGAATTTATTAGACTATCTTAACAAACGCATGGGATTCACGAGCAGGCACCGCCGCATCATGGACAAGCCGGTGCCCGGATGGATCAATTACTTCTACTGCTTCGGCGGAATAGCATTCACGCTCCTTATCCTGCTACTGCTCACCGGTCTCCTCCTCTCTTTGTACTACACTCCATCTGAATCTGGGGCTTACCGGAGCATCCAGCAACTGCACCAAGTCGTGCCGCTCGGTCGCCTGCTCCGTGCGACCCACCATTGGGCTGCTAACCTGATGGTTGTGATGGTCCTGTCTCACACTTTAAGAGTTTTCATTACCGGCTCATATAAAAATCCGCGCGAATTGAACTGGGTTGCCGGGGCGCTGCTGTTCATGATGACGATGTCATTCGGGTTTACTGGTTATTTATTGCCCTGGGACCAGAAGGCATACTGGGCCACGGTTGTGGGCACTAATATGCTTGGTTCAGTGCCATTTATCGGCCATTTTCTGGCGTCTTTTGTTCGCGGCGGGTCCGAAGTGACCGGAGAGACCCTCCTCCGATTTTACAGCATGCACGTTCTCTGGCTTCCGATATTCACTGGTTTCTTTTTGTGGGTGCATTTCCATATATTAAGAAGAGTGGGAATATCGGGAGGGATGTAGCGAATGAGGAACGGGAAATGCGAAGTGCGGAATGAACGATAGAAGAACTATGACGTAAAGTGAAGACAAAAGATCTCGGGGCTATTCATCGAGGTCGCTTGTAAGTACTTCTTTTTTGCAAATTTGGAAAAGTGGTTTTTGGATGGACAAAAAAAACGAGAACACTTTTTTCCCCGTATATCTCTTCGAGATCACCCTTATCGCATTGTTCACCATCGAGGTGGTACTCCTGCTTGCCGTCCTGTTTCCTCCGGCAGTAGGCAGGGAGGTAGATTTCTTGGCCCAGTTCAGTCCCCGACCTGAGTGGTATTTCCTCTTTCTCTATCAGCTTACCAAGTACTTTCCTGGCAGATGGACCTTCGTGGGCGCAGTATTGCTTCCAGGCTTGGCCTTTAGTGCGTTTCTTCTGGTACCGTTTTTAGATAATAGTAAAAAAAAGGCTCTCCGATATCGCAAGGCTGTCGCTGCAACAGGATTCGGACTACTTGCAGCAGTGATCTGCCTAACTATACTTTCACTAGTATAAGCAAGTCTTTGTTTGTTATAATTATCCTAAATACTTATTTTATTGTAATAAATCGAAAACGAGTGTTGACAGAAAACTGTGTTTTTGATAACGTATTATACTTTCACAAAGCATGTCCCGTGATTCCCTGAGTTTCCGTTTTATTGTGTTACGAATATATACGCGTAAGGAGGTGAAACATTCAGAAAGACCTCGCTTTTTTCTACTGATCACAATACTCACCACGGTGTCAGTCAAGGGGCCATTTTCCACGGTGGCCTGAATATATACTCAAACTTAAAGGAGGAAGAACATGTCAATCAAGACAGCAACACCGGACCAGACTTTAGACACTCTCGGCAGGGTATGCCCTTATCCGCTGCTTCTGACCAAGAAGGCACTTGAAAAACTTTCGAGTGGACAGACCATAAAGGTTTTGTGCGATGCGCCAGCATCTGCAGAGGACAGCATCCCGCGCTTTGCCGAGAAACAGGGCTACAGTTTCGAAGCAGTTAAACTCGAAGACAAAGGCTACTGGGAGCTCTTTATCAAGAAGTCATAACTCCAGGGATTGAGTGCAAACAAAATAAATAGAGAGAAGACCGCAGGGGAGTAAATCTAAAAGGGGGGAAGAATGGTTTCTACATTGACATTTGCTGTGACCGGTCTACTCATCGGCGCAGCATTCGGCTTCGTTTTGCAACGCGGCCGGTTTTGCGTCAACTCCGCGTTCCGGGAAGTGCTTTTCCAGGACTACACAATGCTCCGGGCATACCTTCTCGCCGTCGTCGTCACAATGATTGGCGCGAACTTACTTGAGGATATGCATTGGCTGGGCCATTTTGAACAAGGCGTCTTCGTCACCGGTACGCTCTACCGTCAGGCTTTCGTGCCTTGGGCCAACATCGTCGGGGGATACATTTTCGGAATGGGTATCGTTCTGGCCGGCGGGTGCGGAAGCGGCATCCTGTACCGTGTAGGAGAAGGAAACCTAGCGTATGTCTTCGCCGTGTTCGGATTCTTTTTCGGCATTGCGATGACCAAGTTTGGTTTTCTAAAACCGATTTACTCTTGGATGATCGCACCTGAACGTATTGTTTGGAAAGGTGAAGATACGGTTCCGACCCTGTATAATATTACTGGCATCAATAAATGGATTGTAATTGTCGTGATTTCTGCGGCGCTCCTGGTGTTCATATTAAGGGGCAAGCCCTTCGTCAAGGCGAGGAAGGGATATTCATGGTCAATGGCCGGGTTCTTGGCCGGCCTCGTTGCCGTGGCAGCGTGGTGGGCATCGGAGTATTACGGCGGCAAGGCCCGCGGCCTCTCATTCACCGGACCGGTCAGGGAGTTCTTCCTAGCCGTGTTCTTCGGGAACTATCAGAACGATCCCAGCGCTATTAACCCACTCGAATCTAGAAACATATTAGGAATGATCTTTTCCTGGAGCTCGCTGTATGTAGTGGCAGTGCCTATTGGCGCATTCATCAGCGGCAAGCTCCTGAAGGAAGTTAAGTTGAAGGTGCCGCCTGCGGACGAACTCAGCAAGGTGCTCTTGGGCGGTTTTATCATGGGGGTTGGTGCGCAGATGGGAGGCGGCTGCAATATCGGTCACAGCCTGACGGGCGTGTCTGCTCTTGCCGTATCGAGCTGGGTTGCCAATATTTTCATCATCCTGGGCAACTGGACTATGGTCTATTTCCTGCTCATCAGACCGATGAAGAATCTTGATGTGTAGAACTATAGGGAACTAGGGCCGGGCAGGGGTTCCTGCCCGGTTTTTTTTCGTATTCCAGACATGACGTCCTGTACTTTTGTATAGGCTGATCAGGTGTGGTGCCTGATCAGCGACTCGAAGGTGCGAGTCCTTTATGGGCCTTGATGGTAGGAACCGTTAGCCGAACAGCAGGGGTGTTCAGTGCGATCTGGAATCTGAAGGACGCTGTAAGCAAAGTCCGGGCGTGATGAACAGAAACCGCATAAGAGGGCGCCACACTTGGGCGAGAGGGCGAAAAGACTCAAAGCCCGATAACTATCCGGAAGGTGTGGAAGTAGATGCGGCGGGTGTATGGGATAAAGGTCGTGCGTCTTACGCTGAGAGGTATGCCGATTTGTCTAGAGTTAATGAAGTCGCAAGATTTCGTTATGAGGCGGCAGAAATTAGCAGAGGTCGTATTAGTTTCGCCACCCATGAGACCAAGGGCCGAACCTGTTGGGCAGCTTGAGACCGGATCGCTGTCTGTTTTGAGTTCAAGCCTCGTAATGGGGCCTGATCTGGAAGCAGTGCACGGAATCCGCGAGGTAAGACTGGGTGTTTACTGGACAGGAGGCGACGAGGCTGCTGAAAGAGCAAAAGGAAAGGAACCGTCATATACGGAACCGTACGTTCTGTGGTGTAGGAGGGCGGTAGGGGCGAACCCGCCTGCTATCCGATTACGTCGGAAAGGGGTTGAAACAGCTTTGAGCTCTCGGCTGAGTTAATACCGTTAAAAAATCTTATTAAGAAAGTGTCTAACACGAGATCCACAGCGATTATCATGGGTGGAATGGAGGTGAAACACATGGCAAACGAAATACTGGGCATAATGATAACGAAGTTCGAGAACCTTGAACATATCGCGGGCGTAGTTAAGGCAGCCCGTGCGGCAGACAAATCTGTAACGATCTTCTTGACCGATGATGGGGTGCGCTTCACTACAGAACCCAAGTTTCTCGACCTGCTGAAGGTAGCCAATGTAGAGATTTCATGCTGCGACCACAGCTGCGAAAGGCTTGGCATGCACGAAAAAACTCAGGGCATTTCGTACGGCAGCCAGTATAACAACGCAGGGATGCTACATGACTGCGCACGTGTACTGGTTTTCTAACAACTTTATAATAAGGGAGTATTGTCAATGGGAGACACAAAAAAAATAGCTGTTATCGTCAGGAACCGGCAGGGCGAAGCGCTCCGCGTTGCGGGCGGGCTCACCCTTGCGGATGACATCATCGATGTGTTTGTCCTTGATAACAAACTGGACAAGAATAATCCCGAGATCGCGACGCCTCTCGAATTGGCTACCGAACTAGATCTCAAGATGTATTCCAATAATCCGGAAAACGGCTATACAACGATCACGCTGGAAGAAATGGCGAAGAAGCTTTTAGAATATGATGTTGTGGTGCCTTACTAAATGTAAGAGAGGAGATGGTCGCGTGACAATAGTGCATATATTGAAAAAAGCGCCGGATGCAAGTACGAAGAAAATCATCGAGGTCCAGGCAATAGGTAACGATGTAAAAACGATTGAGCTGTTCAAGGGAGGAGTGTCCTACGACAAACTCGTTGCCGATGTATTCTCCTCTGATAAGGTTTTTTGCTGGTAAAGGAGCCGTAATCGCTTGGTCCCGGGAGCGGGGCTGACTACACACATGAATGCTACGAAGACCAGCGCGGGCGGGAGAGCAAACGCGGTCTATTATCCAAATTAAGGAGAAGCAAGTTGACTTGATTCTCAAAAAAATGGTGATTAAGAATTATTGCAGATGTATCATAATTTTAATGCCAATAAGCGGTTTGCTCTCAGCTTTGATTTGATTGCTCAGATTTAAATAAGTGGGTATGGCTTTAAAAAGATCAAGATGTGCTAATTTGTCTTGTAGAATATAAATTCTTTATCAAATCTATTCCGTATGCTGCAACTCCTATCTCTATGGATAATTCCAGGGGCTTGCGGAGTTGCAAAGGCATCGGTTCATATAGAAGAAGAAACGCGATTCGGGCAGGAAGGACCATAGGGATCCGTGGTGGTTGGGTAGTGCATTCAATCCGCGCTCTAATGCATACTGCAGTTATATAAATTCTATCTTGAATCAGGAATTCTGAAATTCGCGATTAAAACTCGAACAAGAGGCCCATTTGATAGGCCGTTCCGCCGAGATTGACCGAAGCGGACTTTACTATAGCGCTGGTCCTTTCTGCCTCAATAAAGAGGTACGTATGATAGACGCCCTCTTCGAGGTAAAAGTCTTTCGCTGAGTCAGGGTCAATGGCATCGAGTAGGAACTGCAGCCCGCCCCGGTAGTGGTAGCCGTCCGCCGAGCCGCGCGCTGTGCTTTGATCTTCTATTTTTTCCTGATAATACATTCGAGTAAAGCCTCCGCCCACATAGGGAACCACCCACTGATTCTCGTTCACGACTCCGCGAAACAGGATAAAGGCATTGACCGGATATAAATCATAATCAACCTTTCCCGCCGCAATACCGTGGAGTGGCGCAGAGGCTAGACCACTACCGTATATAATGCCGGTTTCAACCCCAACTTCGATTTGTCTTTGGAGCTTATATGCCAGTGAAAAGCCGTATTCAGGCATACTTCGCTTGCCATAAAACTCTTTCCAGTTTGCTAACGATGGGGTAAAATAACCACCTTTCAGTTCGAAAGACCACTGAGGCTGGTCCTGGCCTTGATCAGCAGCATAGGCAGTAATGGGCAGGAAAGCGAGTATGAAGAACAAGAGAAATTTTTTCAATGCGAGCCTCCAGAACCTGAAAGCCGTTTCTTGGAAAATAGGAACATAATAAAAAATCCTGCTATCAACAATGCCCCGATTTTCGTTGCGAACGAAGTCTTTGTCAAAAAAAGTGAAACTGCGACAGCGGGCAAAAGCGCAGCCCTGACTACAGGTTTGTACCCTGGATGGGAATTCAAGAAATCAGCTGCTGCGGGACTGACGCGGTAATACCATTCAACGAATGCATTTCCCGCCTTATTCGTGAGGAGATAGCGGTTTCGGAATTCTCGCAATGCCTGCACTTGGGGCGCCGAGTAGTAACCGTAAGCAGCTGTGGCAATGAAGCATCCTTCATGCGAGTTCGGCAGGTTTGGGTAAGCGACGAGAGGCTCTGGAAAATCAGACTCAACAGTTGATAGAGGGCTTTCCTGTACACTGCCAGCTCCCTCGGTTACTTCCTGGGAGTAATCACTCTCGTACTGTACTCCCGGCTCATCGGGACCGGCACCGGTGTAAAATGCTGTGACTGCCATATATAAGGTTGCCTGTGAATAAGCAGAAACAGCTACATAATAGGTTTGGCCGTTTGTGAGTCCCGATAGCGTATAGGACGTTACATTGCCGACATCAATAACCGTGGTAGGCGGAGAAACCGGACCCCAGTACACTTTATAGCCTGTAGCTCCAGACACGGCACTCCAACTGAGCGCAAGGGCTTCATTCAATGGTGAAGTCGGATTAATTGTGGGAGTTGGGGGAGTAGTAGGGGTGAAATTGAGGCCGGTCAAGGTAAAGGTCGTGGCAGAGGTGCCCGTTGGCACAGTAATTGGCGAGGAACCTTCATTTGCTTGGGTTCCGGTGTAATTACCGGAGGAGCTCCCGTAATAGACATTATAACCGCCAATGAGGTAGCAAGTGTTCGGATTCCAGTTCAAAGTGACCGACGTGGGCGACGACAGGGCAGCAGTGACGCCGGATATCAGAAAGGGGATGGTGTCCATGTCCTGGACCGACCCCCCTCCGCCATAGGCTCCTATGTCACACTGGGTGCCATCAATGACGTTAGTGATCGTTGGATCGCCGTTGGCAATGCACGGTGAGCCCGCCATAAGGTGAAAATCTCCATTAGTAACGTCAACGAAGAGCGGGTCAGTCAAGGTGATTATCGTGTTGGGAATGTAGTTAGTCCCCTTTGGGCCAGCCGAGATCGGGAAAAAAGCGTTGTAGATGATGTTGTTTATGTCAGTAATCGCGAGCGCCCCTTGGTTTATGTCTGTTGCATTATTAAAGAATATGTTACTGTTGATTATTTCAGAATCCGCATCACGGACGATGGCAGTCCCGTTATTGAAGAACGTGTTATTGACGACCTGCGCCGAGGGGGAGCCTTGTATTTGTACAGCTGTACCGCTGGTTCCGACTTCAAAGACATTATTCTCAATAACGACGGACGAGTTATTTGAAATGAGGACGCCCAGGGAAGCGTCTCTAATCGTAAAATTCTTTACATAGGCGCTAGATACCCCAGAAGCCGAAATAACTGGTCCGCTCCCACCGCCGCTTAAAAAAGTTTTTGCAGTTTCTGTGCCTCGCACAGGGATGTTCGATGCTAACGTAATCGCTTCTGTGTAAGTTCCAGGTTCGACCAGAATCTTGAAAGTATTTGTCGTGGGAGTCGGCGAATTTATCAGAGCACTGGCATAATTGATTGCTGACTGAATGCTTGAAAAGTTCGTGGGTACAATAAGATCAATTTCGTCAGCCATGCTCGCTTTTGGCGCGATGAACAAGAAAAAAAGGAATGATAAGGCTAGGATTTGGACGCATCCACGTGTTTTCATATTTTGCACCTCGTGAAAATTATATTAAAAAATACATGAATGCAGGGTGAAAGTCAAAGTAAAAATAAAAAAAATCAAGAACCTTCAGGAGGATACGCGATTTTAAGGTAAACTACCATGCCCTAAGGAGCTGGTCGTATTAGTACTACATGAAAACGCGCAGGTCACGGCTTCGGCGATTAACTCCAAGGTACTGCCATGATTTTTTCTCTGGAAGTTTGGCATACAATCTGATAGCTTACGTGCATGAAACCCGATCGCATTGCTTCCCGCAATCCCTGGTATTTTCTTCCTACGCTCTATTTTTCCGAAGGTCTTCCCTATGTACTCATCAACATCGTCTCGGTCATTTTGTACAAGCGGTTGGGCATTGACAACGCGCATATTGCGTTCTGGACGAGTTGGCTCTATCTGCCTTGGGTCATCAAGATGTTCTGGGGACCCTTCGTGGACGTGTATTCAACCAAGCGGAACTGGATCCTCTGGACTCAAGCGGCGATGAGCCTGTGCATGTTCCTGGTCGCCTTCTCGCTGAGGACAGAATCATTCTTCTCACTGTCATTGGCGGCTTTCTTTGCGGGTGCGTTCATATCCGCAACCTACGACATCGCGACGGATGGCTTTTATATGCTCGCACTCATGGAGAAGGAGCAGGCCCTCTTTGTGGGCTTGCGAGCGGGCTTCTATCGCCTGGCCATGATATTCGGCAGCGGATTTTTGGTCTACGTTGCCGGAATGCTCGAAACATCGAGCAACGATATTGGCTTGAGCTGGTCCACGGTCATGGTGGCCTCCGGGTTGATCTTCGCAAGCGCAGCATTATATCACAAGATTTTCCTTCCTTTTCCAGTGAATGATAGCTGCCGGTCAAGGCGCGAGAAGAATAACGAGGCGTCATTTGCCGAGGTAATACGGTCATATTTCAGTCAGGCCAAAATCGGCGTTATGCTTTCGTTCATCCTGCTCTACCGTTTAGGAGAAGCCATGCTCTTGAAACTGGTTTCCCCTTTTCTGCTTGACCAACCAGGCGCTGGAGGGCTCGGTCTTACGACGAAAGAGGTGGGACTTGTTTATGGGACGGTAGGTGTCGTCTGCCTTGTAAGCGGTGGAATCCTTGGGGGGTGGCTTATCTCCCGCTTCGGGTTCAAGCGGTGCGTCTGGCCCATGGTTATTGTCATGCATCTGCCGGATCTGTTTTTCGTCTATATGGCGTCCGCGCAGCCGGGCATCGGGCTTGTCTATCCGCTCGTGGCTTTGGAGCAGTTCGGCTACGGACTGGGATTTACGGTGTTTACAGTGTACCTGATGTACTCGGCGAGCGGAAGATACAAAACTTCTCACTATGCAATTTCGACCGGTATCATGGCACTCGGCATGATGCTACCGGGTTTTGCGAGCGGTTGGCTCCAGCAGGCCGTTGGGTACAAAATGTTTTTCATGATCGTCTGTTGCATGACAGTACCGGGGATGCTGACTATTCCGTTTCTTGCAACTGAGAAATTAGTGAAGAGCTGAAGTGATTTGCTGCTGAGAAAGCAGAGGAGATCCTGATAAAGTTCGCGAAGGAAAAGGAATAAAAAGGCAGACCTCATGGTCTGCCGCTACCTGCCATTTTTTATGCTGCTCCGCAGTTTAAGCTGACTACTCTTTTCCAAAACCGGAAAGAACGTATCCGACGACAACGCCGAGAATCGTGCCGATAGTCTCTCTTCCCAGGACATTCATGACGCCGAGAACTAACATCAACGGCAGGATAAACACGATGGCCAGAAACTGTATGGTCTTCATGCCTAAGGTGGCACTTTGTTTGATGATGAGATAATAGATACCACCAAGCCCTCCTGCCATGATAAGTGCTCCAATAATCGCGATCCATATCTGATACATTGAATACCTCCTTATTTAGGTTTGTGAAGTAGTACTTTGTAGTCCAGTGTATCACGGTTGCAAGTATACGTAAACTGTCGGCTTTTGTAAAGATGGATGATGGTGAAGCATATCGTTATGAATCGAAGAGATGTTTTTCTCGTGATGAAGAACGTACAAGCAAGGAATCATTACGTCATCACTGTTCTTTTTCTCCAGTTCCTGCCTTTTGACGGGAAATCGCTTCGGTAATGCGCGCCTACGCTTCCCTCTCGCAGGAGAGCCGAACGGGTAATAAGAATCGAGGTTGTTATCATGTTCTTGAGTTCGAAAATATTACGTTCAGGAGCATGATGTTTCATCATTCTGTCCCATTCGCGGAGCTGTGCAAGCGCACTGCTTAGGTCTTTTCTGTTTCGCACAATCCCCACCTTCTCCCACATCAGCTTTTTCAGCCTGACCCGGACCCCGTTGGTCTCAGGTGAAGAGACCGATGCAGGCTGCCTATGGCGTAAAGCGTAAGCCGAGAAGCGGGGGATGCTGGTATTTCCCGCCGCATGTCTATGCGCGTATCGTGCTGCTGCCAGTCCTGCGCGTTCGCCAAACACCAAGCCCTCGAGCAGTGAATTGCTTGCAAGGCGGTTCGCTCCGTGCACTCCCGTGCAGGCGGATTCACCGGCCGCAAACAGTCCTGGAATGTTTGTAGCGCCCCAGAGGTTAGTCTTCACACCGCCCATGATGTAATGCGCTGCCGGCGAGACCGGGATAGGCTCCCTGCATATGTCGATGTCGAGGTCCTTGCAGGTTCGGTAAATGCGAGGGAACCGCTTGACGATGTATTCAGCGTTTAGGTGTGTCATGTCGAGGAAGACGTGGTTCGTTTTCGTCGCAGTCATCTCTGCATGGATTGCGCGGGTAACGATATCACGCGGCGCAAGCTCCCTCGCCGGGTGGTAGTCGTCCATGAATCGGTATCCATCGACGTTTCTCAGCATACCACCTTCGCCCCTCATGGCTTCGGAAAGCAGGAACTGCGGAGCTCCTGCGCGGAAGAGAGCAGTGGGGTGGAATTGGATGAATTCCATGTCAACCAGTGCAGCGCCTGCCCGATAAGCCATGGCCATGCCGTCGCCTGTAGCGACAGCCGGGTTCGTCGTTCTCTCAAAGAGTTGGCCTGCTCCGCCAGTAGCAAGCAGTACAGCGCGAGCCGAGATGAGCAATACTTTTTTGAGGGCTTGCTGGCATACGATTGCGCCGATACACTTTCCGTTATGAACGATCAGGTCGCGAGTAAAAGCAAAATCAATCTTGGACACCTTGGCCGAGGAGCGGACCTTGTCGAGGAGCACCCTCATGATCTCGTGGCCTGTAGAGTCGCCTTGAGCGTGAAGGATCCTTCGTTTCGAATGAGCGGCTTCCTGCGTAAAAGAGAGCTTAGTGCCCTCCTTATCGAATTCGGCACCCCACAGGATGAGTTCACGGATGCGAGTTGGGCCCTCCTCGACGAGAGTTCCGACGGCTTTGCGCAGGCACAGTCCGTCTCCCGCGCGCAGTGTGTCCTCGAGGTGGATCGAGATCTCATCCTCATCGGAAAGAGCTACGGCAACACCTCCTTGTGCGTATTCGCTGCTGCTTTCAGAGGGAGCGTCCTTGGTCACCACGAGGACATCACCACTCCGCGCAAGTTCAACCGCAGCCCGGAGACCTGCTACGCCACCTCCGATGATGAGATAATCAGTCTCTATGTGTTCCTGAGTAAAGTCCATGATTTCCGTTTCAAGTCTCAGTTCTTACATTCGAATGAACCCCAGATTGAGAATTCGGCATTTTTTACGATTAACTATTGCTTGCTGCCTGGCGTTTCTCCCGGATGAGCCAGGAAGGGGTTTTTGCCATCAATCGAAATGAGTTTAAAGTCGCCCGGCTCAAAAATCAACGTTATCCTCCCGCCGTCCTTCACATTCGTGCCGCCTGCCACTGTCCATTCTGCGTCCCACGTAAAAGACACCCTCATCTTTCTTTCCTGGTCAATCAGTATGATCATCTTGGCGAACTGAATATTGAAATGGATAGAATCATACTTCGAGAATACAGCGGCTAGGGATTTCGCGAAAGCATCCCGGTCAAGGTATGACGTGGATATGTCAGACATGAACGAGTCGAGGTCTTTCTTTTCATAGTACTTGTCCATATCCCTTAGGACGGCGAGGATTGTTTTACTTTTGTATGCAGTTTGCTGGATCGGTTTTTTAGCGCTACAGGCAGATGCAATGATGAGTAGGATGATGACGGCGAAACAGAACAGAATGCGGTTCATTGAACCTCCAGATATCTAATAAAAGAATAGCAGGATACAAGGATATACGATGCACCGCATAATGCAAGTGAAAAAAGGCATGGTGCTACAAAATCTTCCTTAAAAACTGCCCGGTATAAGACTCCTTAACTTTGGCAACATCTTCGGGCTTTCCCTGAACCACGATCTGTCCCCCTCTGTCTCCGCCTTCGGGACCGAGATCGACGATCCAGTCCGCGGTTTTGATCACGTCGAGGTTGTGTTCGATTACTACCACCGTGTTGCCCGAGTTTACGAGCTGGTTCAGCATGTCCAGGAGCTTCTGCGTGTCCGCGAAATGGAGGCCTGTCGTAGGCTCATCAAGAATGTAAAGGGTACGGCCTGTGGCGCGTCGGGATAGCTCCTTCGAAAGTTTCACGCGCTGCGACTCGCCACCCGAAAGCGTGGTGGCCGACTGCCCGAGTGTGATGTATCCAAGCCCCACGTCCAAAAGAGTTTGGAGCTTAGAGCGTACGGGTGGCACGTTCTGAAAAAAGTCAAAAGCCTGTTCTACGGTCATTCCTAGGATCTCGGCGATGTTTTTCCCCTTATATTTGATGTCCAGTGTCTCGCGGTTGTAACGGTTGCCGTGGCACACGTCGCAGGTCACGTACACATCCGGCAGGAAATGCATCTCGATCTTGATCAGCCCGTCGCCTTCGCAAGCTTCGCACCTGCCACCCTTGACATTGAAACTATAGCGGCCGGGTTTGTACCCGCGCATGCGGGACTCCGGCAGCTGGGCAAAGAGGTCGCGCACTGGGCCGAACACTCCTGTATAAGTGGCAGGGTTCGAACGCGGAGTCCTACCGATAGGCGACTGGTCGATATCGATCACTTTATCGATGAGCTCTAGGCCCTTGATGTCCTTGTGTTTGCCCGCGCGCTCCGTGGAGCGGTAGAGGCGTTGTGCCAGCGAGCGGTACAGGATGTCCACGACGAGCGTGCTCTTGCCAGACCCCGAGACGCCGGTCACGCAGGTAAATACGCCGAGTGGAAACTGTACGGTGATGTTTTTGAGATTATTCTCCGTTGCGCTCACAACACTTATCGATTTTTCATAGGACCTGCGAGTCTGCGGCACTTGAATGAACGCCTTGCCCGAGAGGTATTGGCCCGTAAGTGACTGTTCAACCTTTTTGATTTCCTCCGGCGTACCCTGAGCCACGATCTCGCCTCCGTGCACGCCGGCACCGGGACCCATATCAATCACGTGGTCGGCCGAGCGGATCGTTTCTTCGTCATGCTCCACCACCAGCACGGTATTGCCGAGGTCGCGCAGTCGGAAGAGCGTATCGAGCAGTCGTCGATTGTCGCGCTGGTGCAGACCGATGCTGGGCTCGTCGAGGATATAGAGAACACCTACGAGTGACGACCCGATCTGCGTGGCGAGCCTGATGCGCTGGCCTTCTCCGCCGGAGAGCGTGGATGATCCGCGGTCTAAGGTAAGGTAGTCGAGGCCGACATGGATCATGAAGCCGAGCCGCTCCCTAATCTCTTTCAAGATGCGTTGAGCGATTGCGGTTTCCTTCTCCGTGAGCCTGAGCTCCTTGAAAAAAACAAGGGCCTGTTTGATGCTCATGCGAGTCACATCACTAATAGCGAGGCCGGCCACCTTGATGGCAAGCGATTCCCTGCGCAAACGGCTCCCCTTGCAGTCAGGGCAGGTCTGGTAGCTCATGTACTGTTCTAGTTCCCACTGCGTTGCGAAGGAGTCGGTCTCGTCATAGCGCTTCTTCAGGATCGACAAGATGCCTTCAAAGGGCCTGCATGCAGCGGCGTTGACTCCCCGCCCTACTGCGGATTTGGTCCCATTCTCACTGGTGCCGAATAATAGCGTTTTTTGTTGGGTTGGTTTCAGCTCCTTGAACGGTGTATTTACATTGAAGCCGCAACTCTGTGCCAAGGCATCGAGCATCTGGAAATACTGGTACGATGTACGCTTAGCCCAAGGCTTGATTGCACCTTCCCGGAGCGAGAGGATAGGGTTTGGTACAATGAGGTCGGGATCGAATTCAAGAAGCCCACCAAGTCCATCGCAGGTTGGGCAGGCGCCTTGCGGGCTGTTAAAGGAAAAGCTGTTTGGAGCAATGTCGGGATAACTGATGCCGTCGATGAGGCAGGCGAGCTTTTCGCTATAGAGGTTGTCACGCTTCTCGTCAACGAGATTCACCAGCACGATGCCCTCGGCTTGGCGGAGCGCCGTCTCGACGGATTCGGCGAGCCTGCGCTCGACTCCGGGCTTGACTACGAGGCGGTCGATCACGATCTCAATGTCGTGTTTCTTCTTCTTGTCCATCGGGATGGGCTCGGAGAGTTCCTTGATCATACCGTCCACGCGGGCGCGCACATACCCCGATGCGCCTGCGGCCATGAGTTCCTTTTTGTATTCGCCTTTTCTTCCACGCACGATTGGCGCCAGAATCTGGATGCGCGTGTTGACAGGTAGGCCCATGACTGCGTCAGTGATCTGCTGGACAGTCTGAGCAGCGATCTGCCTGCCACATTTGTAACAATACGGTTTCCCTATACGGGCATAGAGGAGCCGCAGATAGTCGTAGACTTCGGTCACGGTGCCGACGGTTGAGCGCGGGTTCTTGCTTGTGGTTTTCTGTTCGATTGCAATGGCAGGAGAGAGGCCATCGATGGAGTCCACATCCGGTTTGTCCATCTGGCCTAGGAACTGACGCGCATACGCAGAAAGGCTCTCTACGTACCTGCGCTGGCCTTCGGCATAAATGGTATCGAAGGCGAGCGACGATTTGCCCGAGCCTGACAAACCAGTGATCACCACGAGCTTGTCCCGGGGAATCTCAAGATCGATATTCTTGAGATTGTGCTGGCGGCAACCTTTAATAATGATTTTATCCATAAGAAAGACGAATCGAAACGAAATATTATCTTACCACCACCGGATGGGTGAGTAAAGGACTTTGTAATTTCGAGGTGATAGCGAGATGCGAAGAGATCAAAAAAACCATTATTAGCAACGGAAAAATAAAAATCAGCTTCGATATTCATAGGCTAAAGATTAATACGTTGTTCCAATTCATCAAAGCACGGACAAATTTTTTCAAGAGCTTTCCTGTTATAATAATTATCTTTATTTACAGTTAGTTATGATTGAAATTCAGCTAATGTAGAGCTTTGCCCATCACATGGCGAGAACCAGCAGATCGTCAGGATGATTCTGTTGGCCGGGAATGAATATCGATGTGATTGCAGAGGGTCTTGAAGCGTTGCTCCAGATAGAGCAGATCAAGTCTCTCCAGTGCGAGTACGACCAGGGATACCTTTTTTTAAAAACTGTTGAGCGCAACCAAGCGCAGACTCTTGTCGAAAGCGGGCAGTATACGGCGACCGCAGTGCCGGGCATTTAGACAGGCGAAACGATATGAGGTCGATTGTGAGTGACGCTACCTAGCAGGTAATATTTTAATAGGCTGCAAGCTCGATAAGATGTTTCGCCAGGAATCTTCGGCGTGAGTCAGATCGTCCGGAGGACTAGGAGCATACTAGCAATAAAATATATATAAGAGGCAAAGGGTGAATCCTCACGAAGAAGATATTTTAGCTTATTCTTGAAGGCCCTTAAATGCCGGTATTCATCCGACGTCCAGTGCTCTTGCAAAAGTTAACCATGATGGAGGCTGATTGAGGGCGACCATCTCTTTAGGAGCATGTTATTGATCAGCATTGGGCTTGGTATGCTCTCGTGGCTGGCCGATACTCTCATAGATGCCGTATTTTTTTTTAAAAAAAGACATTTCTTTCTGGTTCTTCTCGACCCTTTTCCAAAGATATCCTGGCCCATTCATCACGCCCTCGCCGAGGAAACCCCTGTCCTTAGACATGGGAGGAACCGGCGCCTCTTTTCCGTAAAAATTTGCACAACTACCGCAGTTGTGCTATATTAATCCTTGTGAAATTAGTATCACAAAACATGCTACTTCCTACCCAAGAACAATCTGGCCGCAACTACGGAAGCGCACAAGTCTGGTCCACGAAGAGCTTCAAGCAATACGACCTGCACCACCTCTGCTACAAGGGAATTCGTACCCGGTTTGGCCTGTCCGCACAAGCAGCCGTACGAGTTATTTCCAAAGTCTCCGATTCGTACAAGCTTGTTCGGAAAACAAAACGAACATTCAAACATGCCGGATCGATCGCTTACGATGATCGCATACTCTCTTGGGATTCTAAAGGCCTTCACCGTTTCCATCAGGACGACCCAGGGCCGCATCCGTATCCCGTTCGTCTCTTGCGGATGTCAGAGAGAACTTTTGACTCACCGAAAAGGCGAATCCGACCCTCTCCTTCAGAAAAGGCGAGTTCTACCTCTCGGCGACCTGTGATGTGCCGCACGCAAAGCAAAACGATGCCCAGAATGTTATCGACGTCGATCTCGGGATAAAGAACATCGCCATGGACTCCGATGGTGCGATCCACTCCTCGAGCATGGTGAATAACGTCCGTCACTGGCACCGGAGACACAGCACTAAGTTGCAAAAAAAGGCACCTAGTGGGTGAAACAGAAGCTAAAGAATCTCTCCGGGAAAGAAGCCCGGTTTGCGAAAGACGTCAATCATTGCATCAGCAAAAAGCTTCTAGCAAAGGTGAAAGACACGAAGCGCGCGATTGCCCTAGAGGACCTAACGGACATTAGCATGCGGGTCACGGTTCTTCGCCGTCAGAGTGCCACACTGATTCATCGTCGTTTAACTAGTACCGTCGTTTATCGAATACAGGGCCAAGCGGAAAGGTGTCCCGGTGATCTTCGTTGGTCCACGGAATACCTCCCATACATGCCCTGTATGCGGCCATATTGATAAACGGAACCGGAAATCTCAACGTATTTTTTCCTGTGTGTCGTGCGAGTCCGCCGGACTCGCCGACCACATCGTGGCGGCAAATGTCCGCCGGGCCGCCATCAACCAGCCAATCGTAGCGTGATGATGCCAAGGCCGGTCCGTTTGACGGAACTGCGGCGGAGCTTAGTTACAAACCCCTTGATTCATCCATGGGGTAGTTGATTCGCAGTGTTCGTGCTCCTCTCGTTCGACCTGTGTGCAGGCAGGCTTGTTGAGCGCTTGCGACGCACCCAGGCAAAGTGTCAAGAATCAGAAATATGGTACCGCAGTATTGATGAAACAGCTTGCGACATGATTTTCGAGCTTTTCTCCGTCGGGCTTGAGCCGGAGCCGTATCACAGTCCGTGAGTACCTTGGTTGTGCAACCATGCAACCGCTGAATTTTTCCTTCTTTTGCTTATAATTAAATACGGTGCGATCATTTATTTATTTTATAGGTAATATTTCTTGACAATAGATTTTTGTTATGTTAACTTTTTGACGTTTTTCAAAGGCTGAAAGGCGTTTTCCCCTCATGAGAGGCACTCTCGAATATGATTGATATTAATACTTCACTTTTCATTCAGCTTGCCAACTTCATCATTCTGCTCATCGTGCTCAATATAATCCTTTTAAAGCCCATTAGACAGATCATGCAGGACCGCGAGCAGGGCATCAGCTCAGCTTTTAGCGATGCAAAGGCGGCACAGGCGAGGATGCAGAACCTTCTTGACCAATACAACGGTTCTCTAGCCGAAGCCAAGCAGAAAGCAACGACCATGTATAATGCACTGTATCAGCAGGGCCTCGACGTCGGGCGCGACATGATCGCCGCAGAGAGGTCCACGAGCGGCGAGTTGCTAGACAAGGCTCGTGGCGAGATCGCGGAGGCGTCCGCCATGGCACGCGGCGACCTCAGGCATGAGGCGGAGCAGTTGTCTCAGGATATATCTGCCAAACTGCTCGGGAGGGCGGTGTAGGATGATGACCAACGTGCTCAAGAAACTTGCACCATTCTTGTACGGATTGTTCGGTGTTGTCCATTCCTCCCTGGCGTTTGCCCAAGAGGAGGCCGGTCGCGGCGGCGAAGAAGTGATGACCTTCGTCGGAGACTGGTTGCCGCGGTTAGTGAATTTCGCTATTATCACTGCGGTTGTTGTTTACTTCACGAAAAAACCAGTCCGAGATTTTTTTAAGAACCGTTCAGCAGAAATCGCCAAGGCCATGCAGGAATCGAAAGAAACCCGTGAGCGGGCTGTTGCAGCGCTCTCGGAGATGGAACGGAAAATCAAGGAACTCGGGGTAGAAACGTCCAGGCTTATAGCTGATGCCCAAGCCCGTGGCGAAAAGGACAAGCTGGCCTTGGTAGAAGAGGGCAAAAAAGCGGCACAGGACATTAAGGCCCAGGCCAAGCAGGGCATCAATCTTGAGGTCATGAAGGCCAAGGCCGCTCTGGCTGCCGAAGCCGCACTCCTTTCCTTGGAACTTGCCGAAGGGAAAATCAAGGATAAGATCGACAGGCAGGACCAAGACCGCATCGTTAAAGAGTATATCTCCAAAGTGGGAGGCAAAGCATGATCCCGACCATCGCGAAGAGATATGCGCGGGCCCTCGTGGAACTCGCTGAGGAAAAAAAGTCCGTTGACAAGATCAAGGGCGATTTAGCTTCGTTCGTGGAGGCCGTGGACGCCCAACCCTCTCTTCGCAAGCTGTTTATAAATCCGGTTTTTACTCCTGAAAATAAAAAATCGGTCATCAGGGAACTGGCGGGAAAGCTGGATATGCAGGCGACCACCCAGCTTTTCGTTGAACATCTCGCTGAAACGGGTAGGATCAGGTACGTCAAAGACGTTTATGAGGCATTCATGGAAATCTTGGCTGAGCGCCAGAACCGTGCTACTGTACGGCTCACCACGGCAGCGACCATCAATGCCGACGACCTTGCGGATATCAAGAGAAAACTGGAAGTGCTTACGGGCAAGCAGGTGGACATTGATGCACAGGTAGACGTGTCCCTCATCGGAGGGGCCCGGGCACGGATTGGAAGTGTCATTTACGACGGGACCATCAAGAACCAGCTCATCAAGATGCGCATGAAGCTGATGAACTAAAAAAGGCTAACGATCAGGATTTTATTTATCCGCGTTCACCAGCGTTTGAATGTCTTTTCCAGAATAAAAGGAGTTTAACGATGCAGATCAAAGCACAAGAAATCAGCGAAATCATAAAAAAGAAGATATCCGATTTTGAGAAGACCGTAGAGGTCGCGGAAGTCGGCACCGTAATTACCGTTGGCGATGGCATTGCCAAGATCTATGGCCTCGACAACGTTATGTCCGGCGAGCTTCTCGAATTCCCAGGAGGCGTCATGGGAATGGCGCTGAATCTCGAAGAGGAGAACGTGGGTGCGGTGCTCATGGGTGACGACTCCCGGATCCGCGAAGGAGATATCGTCAAGCGGACCAAGAGGATTGCCGAGGTGCCCGTGGGAGATGCGATCGTGGGCCGCGTGGTGGACGGCATCGGCCAACCCATTGACGGCAAGGGCCCCATCGCCTCCAAGGAGTTTCGCCACATCGAGGTAATAGCCCCTGGCATCGTGAAGCGTCAGTCGGTCCGCGAATCGCTTCAGACAGGACTTAAGGCCGTTGACGCCATGATCCCGATCGGTCGCGGCCAGCGCGAACTCATTATTGGCGACCGCCAGACCGGCAAGACCGCTGTGGCCATCGACACCATCATCAACCAGAAGGGCCAGAACGTTATTTGCATCTACGTGGCCATCGGCCAGAAGCGCTCAACCGTGGCGCAGGTAGTCAAGACCCTCGAAGAACACGGAGCGATGGAGTACACCATTATCGTGTCGGCGACTGCGTCCGATCCGGCTCCGCTCCAGTTCATCTCTCCCTACACGGGCTGTACCATCGGTGAGTACTTCCGTGACAAGGGTGGGCACGCTCTCATTGTATATGACGACCTGTCAAAACAGGCTACGGCTTACCGCCAGCTCTCGCTCCTCCTCCGCCGCCCTCCGGGCCGTGAAGCCTATCCCGGCGACGTATTCTATCTCCATTCGCGTCTTCTTGAACGTGCAGCAAAATTGTCGGACAAACTCGGAGGTGGATCGCTCACCGCGCTCCCAATCATCGAAACGCAGGCAGGTGACGTATCCGCTTATATTCCAACTAACGTGATCTCCATCACGGATGGTCAGATCTTCCTCGAATCGGACCTCTTCTACGCCGGCGTTCGGCCAGCCATCAACGTGGGTATCTCGGTGTCGCGCGTGGGCGGTAGCGCCCAGATCAAAGCCATGAAACAGGTGGCCGGTACGCTCCGTCTCGACCTGGCCCAGTACCGCGAACTCGCCGCCTTTGCCCAATTCGGAAGCGATCTTGATAAAGCGACCCTAGCACAGTTGAACCGTGGCCAGCGTATGGTCGAACTCCTGAAGCAGGACCAGTACAAACCGCTGCCCGTGGAGCAGCAAATCCTTGTGATCTTCGCAGGAACCAACGGATATTTGGATGATGTGGTGGTGAATGCCGCGAAGAAATTCGAGGCTGAGCTCTTGCGCTTTGTAGTGAGCAAACATCAGGCTCTCCTTGGCGATATCAAGAGCAAAAAGCAACTCGATGACGACCTTAAAACGCGCTTGAAAGCTGCCATCGAGGAGTTTAAGAAGTCATTTACGGCATAATTTCAGTCGATAGTTTGGAATTTGCAGTTTCGAGTCAACGATAAACGGCAAGCCTGAAACTTAAAACTCGATACCTAGGAATTACTCATGCCCAGCTTAAGAGATATTAAGAGAAAAATAACCAGTGTCAAGAAGACCCAGCAGATCACCAAGGCCATGAAAATGGTGGCGGCGGCAAAGCTACGCCGAGCTCAGGATCGTGTAATTGCGGCGCGACCGTACTCGCGCAAGATGCTCGCCGTTATCGCTAACCTTGCGGGACGTGTTGAGCGGGCCCAGCATCCGCTTCTGGCCAAACGAGAGCCTAAGAACGTGAAGCTCCTAGTGCTTACTTCGGATCGAGGTCTCTGCGGCGCATACAATACCAATATCGTGCGTAAGGCTGTGGAAGTGATCAAGCAGTTCACTGCTGAAGGCAAGGTAGTAAAGGTGAATGTTGTGGGCAGAAAAGGGCGCGACTTCTTCCGCAAACGATCAGCTTATACATTGGGTAAAGTGTGGTCTGATCTCGGTATGATCGAATACGCGAAGGCTGCCGATGTCGGTAAGAATATCGTTGACCGGTTTGCGGCAGCTGAAACCGATGAGGTCTATCTCCTTTACAATGAGTTTAAAAGTGTTATGCAGCAGAAAGTTACACTTGAGAAACTTCTTCCGATAGAGCCGCCAACGGAAGCAGATCCATTCATGGCTGCCGTTGACTATCTCTATGAACCGACGCCGGAGGCGATCCTCGGCTCCATCCTGCCGAAGCATATCGAGGTCCAAGTGTATCGCTCGATGCTCGAAAGCCAGGCGAGCGAGATGGGTGCGCGGATGACGGCTATGGACTCAGCAACGAGGAACGCGAAGGATATGATTGAGCGGCTCACGCTGAAGTTTAATAAGCAGCGTCAGGCCGCGATCACCAAGGAGATTTCCGAGATTGTGGGTGGGGCGGAAGCTTTGAAATAGGAAGCTACGAGAAATTTGCCAAGAAACCTTGAACGGTATCTGCAATTTCTTTAAGTCAATTTGATTTTACAATTCAATTTTTTAAGAAAATTGCAACAGGGGGTTATCAATGAGCACAGGCAAAATAGTACAAGTGATGGGTGCAGTGGTAGACTGTGAGTTCCCCGTCGGAAGCCTTCCCCATCTGATGAACGCGCTTAGGATCGATCAGCCAGCGGACAAGAACGTTGGCACTCCCGAGATCCATTTGACGCTTGAAGTTGCGCTCCACTTGGGTGAGAACCGGGTCAGGACCGTGGCAATGTCATCTACTGACGGCCTCATGCGCGGTATTAAGGTCACCGATACGGGCAAGGCCATCACGATGCCAGTGGGCAAGGAAGTGCTCGGCCGTATCATGAACGTGATCGGTGAGCCCGTGGACGAAATGGGGCCGATCACGACCAAGGACACTCTGCCAATCCACCGATCAGCGCCGATGCTCGAAGAGCTTGATCCCACGAAGCAGCTTTTTGAAACGGGCATCAAGGTCGTCGATCTTCTTGCCCCCTACACCAAGGGCGGCAAGACGGGCCTCTTTGGCGGCGCCGGCGTGGGCAAGACCGTGCTCATTATGGAGCTTATCAACAACGTGGCAAAGCAGCACGGCGGCTTCTCGGTATTCGCCGGAGTGGGTGAGCGTACCCGTGAAGGCAACGATCTCTGGGCCGAAATGAAGGAGTCGGGTGTTCTCAACAGAACGGCCTTGGTCTATGGTCAGATGAACGAGCCACCAGGAGCCCGCCTCCGCGTTGGGCTTTCTGCTTTGACCGTCGCAGAATATTTCCGCGACACTATGGGCCAGGATGTGCTCCTCTTTGTCGATAATATATTCCGGTTTACCCAAGCGGGCTCTGAAGTGTCCGCGCTTCTTGGCCGTATGCCTTCTGCCGTGGGTTATCAGCCCACGCTCGGAACGGAAATGGGTGCTCTCCAAGAGCGCATTACGTCCACAAAAAAAGGATCCATCACGTCGGTGCAGGCCATCTATGTGCCAGCCGATGATCTGACTGACCCGGCGCCGGCAACGGCTTTTGCTCACCTCGACGCAACGACTGTGCTTTCGCGGCAGATCTCCGAACTGGGCATCTACCCGGCTGTGGACCCGCTCGATTCCACATCGCGTATTATGGATCCCCATGTGATCGGTGAAGAACACTATGAAGTTGCACGCAGGGTCCAGCTTGTTCTCCAGCGGTACAGGGAGCTCCAGGACATCATTGCAATCCTCGGCATGGACGAACTCTCCGATGAAGATAAACTCACGGTGTCCCGCGCCAGGAAAATTCAGAGGTTCCTGTCGCAGCCGTTCCAAGTTGCCGAGGCCTTTACCGGAACGCCAGGCAAGTATGTTCCACTCAAAGAGACTATCAAGGGCTTCAAGGAAGTCGTCGACGGCAAGATGGACGATATGCCCGAGCAAGCATTCTACATGGTCGGCCCCATTGAGGAAGTGTTTGCTAAAGCGGAAACACTCGGATACAAGCGGTAAGGTTTATCGCCGGGAGTCCTCACTTCCTAGGTGAATCCACATTGAGCACTGAAGAATGGAAAAAAAGATGGTCGCTGAAAAAGGGAAAATGCTCCTCGAAATCGTTGCGCCAAGCCGCCAGGTGGTCCGTTCGGAACGCGTTGACGAAGTGATCGCTCCAGGCAGCGAAGGCGAGTTTGGGGTCTTGCCGGGCCACATGCCGTTCTTGACTACACTTAAGGTCGGCATGCTATCCTACCGCGAAGGAACTCAGTGGCACCACCTCGCTGTTGACTGGGGGTACGCCGAAGTGGGCTCCGACCGGGTCATCATCCTCGCAGAAGGAGCTGACCGCGCTTCCGACATCGACATCGCCGAGGCCCGCCAGGCCAAGGAGCGAGCAGAGAAGGCACTGAGCGAAAAACTGGAGCAGGCTGATTACGAGAAAAACCGCATCGAGCTACTACGCGCCATGATCAGGCTCCAAGTGGCTGAGAAGCACGGTCAAAAATAGAGAGCTCGCACAGAGAGTTTCGATACTCCAAAAAGGCAGCCCCAAAGGGACTGCCTTTTTTTGTGAGAGCGGTGTAGGCATGCGGTCTCTTTTCAGCCGGCGAGGTCTGAACTTGACAGGAACTATTTTATAGTTTATAGTTATTCTAATTTATCGCTACCAAATTATTGTGTTCTTATGATTATGAATCAGACCCAAAAGAACGAAAGCGTGAGGCAATTCAAGCGAACTCCCCAGCGGTTAGCAATATTGGAGTATCTGGAGGGTAATAAGTCTCACCCTTCTGCGGAGGACATCTATCGCGTAGTGTCGAAAAAGCACCAATCCATGTCTTTCGCGACTGTTTATAATACCCTGAATACGCTCACTCAGGCGGGCTCGCTTAGGGAACTGACAATCGATCCCGAACGAAAACGGTATGACCCGGATACCAGCTGTCACCATCATTTTATCTGTGTTCTGTGCGGCGCTATCGCTGATATTCCCGGGGAAATCGGCGTTGGGCTGCCGAAAGAGATGGCGGAGCAATTCACACTTCTGGGTAACAACGTTCAATTTTACGGTTATTGCCCGACTTGCGAGAAGAAGAAAAAAACGTAGTGACGCCCTCCGGACGCCGCGTTTGTATGAACTCACCAGACCAATAAGAGGAGGCTGTCATGCGTGCAGTAGAGATTAAACCAGATGTTTATTGGGTTGGAGCAATTGACTGGGCTGTCCGCGATTTTCACGGCTATATTACTCCGCACGGTACGTCCTACAACAACTATCTCATCCTCGATGACCACGTTACACTCATAGACACAGTAAAACACGATTTCTGTGAATACACCATCGACAATATCAAAAGCCTTGTCGACCCCGCGAAGATCGAGAACATTGTCATCAACCATATCGAAAACGATCATGCTTCAAGTCTCGACCGCATCATGGCGTACGCCCCGAAGGCTACCATCTATATTACTGAGCGGGGTAAAAAGGCCTTAGACCGTTTTTTCGATACTTCAAAATGGGCCTGCAAGATCGTCAAAACTGGTCAAACCTTGAACACGGGGAAAAAGACAATTACCTTCCTTGAAACACCGATGCTTCACTGGCCCGATTCTATGATGAGCTATATCAAGGAGGATAAGCTTCTAATCAGCCAGGACGCTTTCGGCCAGCACCTTGCATCGTCGGCGCGGTTTGATGACGACTACTGCGACCAATATTCGGTAACAGCCCTTGAACATGCCGTCCGTGATTACTACGCAAACATTCTCATGCCCTTCGGATCCCTCGTAAAGGCGAAGATCATGGAAATTAAGAAGCTTGGTCTCGAAATCGATATGATTGCCCCTGATCACGGTATCATCTGGAAAAAAAATCCCGGTAAGATTCTACAGATGTATCTCGACATGGCCAATGACAAGGCAGACCTTCGCATTGTTATTATCTATGATACGATGTGGCACAGCACGGAGCACATGACCATACCGCTCATGCAGGGGATTCAAGCCGCGTGCGTTGATGTAGAAGTCCTGAAACTTCGGGCAACACCAATGAGCGTCGCGATTAAGCGGGTCTGGGAGTCACGGGCCATGCTCATCGGCACGCCGACGCTCAATAATATCATGTTCCCGTCAGTTGCCGAGTTCCTTACGCACTTGCGTGGTCTTCGTCCCAAGAACCGGCTCGCGGGAGCCTTCGGCAGCTTCGGGTGGGGGGGAGGCGCAGTCAAGGAAGCTTACGAGACATTTAAAAAAATGGGGCTTGAAACGGTTGCGCCCGGCGTCGAGGTTCTTTACCGTCCAAGCGCTGAAGACGATGAGAACTGCTTTGAGTTCGGCAAGCGGTTTGCAGAAAAAACGAAAGAATACCACAAAAAATTTGACGGTGATCTATCAGGCGAGTGCCGGACGTAGACGAAACCTCGGCTTGAAGCAGGTATTTTCTTGAGGAGGCGATGATGTGGAGATGCACTGTATGCGGGTACGTATATGACGAAGCGAAAGAGGGAAAAAAATTTGAAGACCTTCCTGATGACTGGCCATGTCCGGTGTGCAATGCACCTAAGGACGCATTTGTCGAAATGTGATGAGGACGACAGAAGACGGGGAACGGGCGGCTGAACGATCAGCCGCCTTTTTTGTTTGACAGCTTATGAAGTCCAATCTATAATTTATTCACTGCGGACGGTTTTTTCGCAGATAGGTAGACAAGTGCCAAGATATGACAGCATGGAGCCATATGGCCCTCATTGGAACAAAAGCTTTAAAGAATGGCCTGAAGGCGTATGGCCGCGGGAGCGACTCTTTGCACTTTGGCTGTCAATGCTCTCCAAGGCAAGGATCCTCACCGTCCTGATTTGGCAGGGGAATATCAAAAGAACTAACGTGGATCTCCTAGAACGATTCGGAAGCCTCGTCTATATCGAACTGACGAGCATAGCGGAAATTTGTGGCGCCGAGGGGATCGGACCGGCACAGGCCATAGAGATTAAAGCGGCAATCGAACTGGGACGGCGCTTCTGGAAATCGAACCTTGCCGGAGCATCGTCCTGTTCCAGCCTCGACATGGTCGAATATTGTCGGCCGCGAATGAAGAACCATAAAAAAAAGACTTCCCGGTGCACCTTGCATGATACCAAGTACGTGAACCTTCGAGAAAAAAGCGTTCCGATCGGCAGCTTCACAGTCTCCAGCGTGCATCCCCGCGATACCTTCAAGGCCACCATCCGAGAATCTGCTGCAACGGCCACCTTCATCATTCAACCGGGCGGAGACCTCCAGCCGAGCAAGGAGGACCTCCTACTCACCAAACGACGAGTCCAAGCCGCGGAAGTGCTCGGCATTAAGGCCATCGGCAACAGTATCGGCAGCGGAGGATATAAGGACAAGGGTTTACCGCAGAATCCATCCTAAACCGATACGTGGAGCACCCGTTACCATCCATGCACGACAACGTGATAATCATAATAATCATCATTGCCATTGTGTCGATCACGCTGTTGACGGTTGCCCTTTTGCTTGCAAGCATTGTGAGGCGAGGATGGCATAGTCGAATGCATCGCCAGCTTGACGTTCTTCGGGAAACGTATCGGGACAGTGTGCGGCGGGCAATCGCAACGGGGGAGATCGCATCAAGCAAAAAAAATTTCAGCTTCAAGCCAAGTTCGCTCGCGTGGCAGGCTCTTGAAGAGGTGCTGCTGGAATTAATGGCAGAGAATCGCCAAACCGGTGAAGTAAAAGCATTGTTCCGCAGATTGGGTTATGTGGAATTTTACGAGAAGCGCCTTGGTCGCAGAAACGTGTTGGTCAGGGCATCAGCCATTGACAAGCTTGGGAAAATGGGGTGCTTATTATCCACGTCGCGCCTCATCCCGTTACTAGATACTAACAACCCTGAGATACTGTCCGTGACAGTCCGAGCACTGAGCAGGCTCCGTTCGAAGGAAGGACTTGTTGGAATCATTGAGCGGCTGCCGACTCTACTCGGTAAGACGCTCGTAACGCGTAAAGCAATGGAAACATCACTTCTCAATTTCGGAGGGGAGGCCATACCGTATCTCACCGACTATCGAGAGGACCAGAACGATCCCTGGATACTCTCTTGCGTTCTCGAAATGCTTTCGTTCCTGCCACCTGATCCGCGATCCTTGTCCTTGGCCATCAAATATCTGGGAAGTGCCAACCCAGAGGTGAGGAGCAAGGCGCTCAAAGTGATTGGGAGTGATGGGTATTCCATTCCACCCCAGGCATCCGACCTCATCTTGCCTCTTCTGAACGATCCGGTCTGGTTCGTGCGACTTCAGGCAGTCAAATCGGTTAACGAGCTTACCTGTGAATCGGCAGCCAAGCTCCTCGAAAAACTTCTCTTTGACGAAAACTGGCAAGTAAGGAGCGAGGCAGCGCTTGCCTTGACGCATATCGGCAGCTGTGCAGTTGATGTGTTTTATGACGCACTCAAGACGAAAGACTTCTATGCTAAGGAGAGCATTTGCGAAGAGATTGAGAAAACAAGATTTTCTGATTGGCTGATCAAGCATCTTGATGACGACGATAAGACACTGCGGGCAAAATGCCATGAAATATTACGGCTCATGCATGCTCTCGGGTTTTCTATTCCGCTCACGGCATACCTGGAGGCCGGCGAGGACGAGCGGATCAAGCAGATAGTGCGGCACCTCCTCACATCAGGTGCTGACCGATGAGAGAAGCCGTCGTCACCTTTATCCTAGGTTTCAATTATTTTGTCGGAGCCTACTTCGGTGTCGTGAATACCATCTATGCATGCCTCCTTATGATGTCTCTTTTCTCTATCTTACGACACATTAAAAGAATAAAATATGCCCCGATCAGGGATTTTCATTCGTCCTTGCAAACCCCCCCTGTCTCGATTTTGATCCCTGTTCATAATGAAGTAAACGTTGTGTGCAAGAGCGTGCGCGCAGCAATTGCATGTGACTATCCCTTGTTCGAAGTGATCGTGATCAATGACGGTTCTCAGGATGATACGTTAAGGACGGTGATAGAAACATTCCGTCTCAAGAAAGTCGACCGGGTGTACCGGGAGTTCCTCGAGACCGAAACGGTGAAAGGCTTCTACGCCGGAGAAGAGACGCCGAACCTGCTCGTGATCGATAAGATCCAGGGTGGCAAGTCCGATGCCTTGAATTGTGGGATAAACGCATCACGCAGTCCGTATTTCTGCTCCGTCGACGCGGACTCGCTGCTCGAAATAGATGCACTTATAAGGATTATGGCCCCAGTGCTGGACAGTAATGTGCCGGTCGTCGCGTGCGGCGGTGTTGTTCGAGTTTTGAACGGTGTTGTACTCAAAGATGATATCACGATTCAGGAGATTGAACTCCCGAAGAACAGACTCGTCCTGTTCCAGATCGTTGAGTACATTCGGGGGTTCATGTTCGGGCGCGTCGGATGGGATGCGTTGAATTCCCTGCTCATTCTCTCAGGTACATTTTCAATGTTTCACAAGCAAACGGTTATCGACTCGGGAGGATTCAGCGTCGGGAATGTATCAGAGGACATGGAGATGATCGTCCGGCTTCACAGGTACAAGCGACGTCAGGGAAAACCATACCACATACGGTTCATTTCGGATCCCATTTGCTGGACCGAGGTGCCGATAAACTTAAAAATGCTGGCTCGTCAGCGGCGCCGGTGGCACCTCGGGTTGATCCAGAGCATTTGTGAAAACAGTGAAATGCTGCTGAAACCACGGTACGGGATAATCGGAATGGTCGTCATGCCCTATTACGTTTTTTTTGAAGTCATCGGCCCCATAATAGAGGTGACGGGGTATTTCGTCGTGGTACTTTCGTATGCCGTGGGCCTCCTTAGCATTAAGTTTCTTATGCTCTTTCTCACCTTGGCCATTTTGTACGGAGTTTTTCTATCGACTGCCGGGGTTTTTCTGGAAGAAATTACCTATCGACGGTATCCCCGGTGGCGGCACATGTTTCTGCTTCTGTTATATGGTGTATTCGAGAACTTTGGATACCGTCAGATTAATTCATTTTGGCGGCTGCAGGCGGTAGTAAACTTCCTGACTGGACGAACCCACTGGGAACATGTCCAGCACAAAGGAAGGCGTGAAGAGAAAGGTGGAGACCGATGAACATTGTAGATCTCGGTTATTTGGCAGTCAAAAAGGAAGATTATCAGGAGGCTGTTAATATCTTCAAACGGGCTCTTGACCGGGGGAAAGAGTCAGACGCTTTCTTCGGCCTAGGTGTCGCGCACTTGCATCTCGGAGACCTGCCCACGGCCCGCTGGGCTTTTACGCAGGCGCTCGAACTGAAACCAGAAAACAAAGAAGCGCAGAAATTCATCAGCACTATTGATCACGCGCACAGCAGTAAACCGCACGTAAGCCGACGATCTCGATTCAGGGCCGGGAAGGAATACCTAGAGATTCACGACGGCACCTGGAAGAAATTTTTCATCAAGGGTGTCAATATCGGTCTCGGCCTACCTGGATATTTCCCGGGTGACTACGTGGTGAAAAAGATGACCTACCTCAAGTGGTTTCATCAGATATTAGCACTCGGGGCAAATGCCGTGAGGGTCTATACCATCCTTCCACCAGACTTCTACGAAGCGCTTTACCAGTTCAATGGATCAGGCAAAAGATTATATCTTTTTCAGGAAATATGGACAGAGCTGCCAGAAGACAATGACTTCGATAACGATCAGTTCAAAGAAGGGCTTTTTGCGGAAATCAAGGACGCCGTGAACGTGATCTTCGGGAACACGATGCTGCCTGAACGGCCGGGTCGTCCCCACGGTAACTTTAAATACGACGTGTCACCGTACGTAGCGGGTTTTATTATTGGGAGGGAGTGGGAGAGTTGCGCGGTCAAAGGATACAACGACAGCCACGAGCGGAAGATGGGTGATTACCGCGGTGCCTTTTTGCGGATTGAGAACGGGACGCCCTTTGAGATTTGGATAACGAAGACATGCGACTTTCTTCAGAGCTACGAGTATGGGACTTATCGCTGCTCCCACCCGGTCACGACCGTTAACTGGCCGACACTCGACCCCATCGATCACCCGTCTGAATCTACATATGAAGATGAGTATCGTATGGAGGGTAAACTGCCGCAGGTGTATAGGGGGGGGCCCTGCATCGACGTCCACATGGAGGACGTAGAGTCGCTTGATCTTGCAAAGATAACCTCGATCAAAGGCAACGGATTTTTCGCGCTTTATCATGTATATCCCTATTACCCCGATTTCATGAACAACGATTATCTCGACCGGGAGAATCCCTATCGAGCCTACCTTTCTGCACTGAAAAAACATCACGGTCGCCAGCCGGTCGTAATTGCTGAATTCGGCGTCCCCTCTAGTCGTGAGTCCGCGCATTGGAACCGACTTGGGTGGAACCATGGCGGCCACGGTGACCGGGAGCAGGGCGAGATCAATGTGTTGCAGATGAAGGCTATTCACCAAGCAGGCATGGCCGGAGGGGTTCTATTTGGCTGGTTTGACGAGTGGTTTAAGAGAAACTGGCTGTTCATGAACGCCGAGCTTCCGGCAGACAGAAAGGGGTTCTGGTTCAACGCGCAGGACCCCGAAGAGAACTACGGTCTTTTGGCAGCATATCCAGGGTATCCGGAAAAGAAAGTGAATCTCACCTGCCGTGAAGCAGACTGGAAAGGCATCCCTGCTCTCTACGAAAAAAATGACGATACCATGGCCTGCCGATTTGCCAACGGCTCCGATGATGCAAGGCGACTAGTACGGTTGTCCGCGCAGCATGATGAGGGGTATCTCTATCTTTTGCTTGAAACTGCAGGAGCGATCGATTTTGCTACGGCGAACTTCTTAATCGGGCTCGATACCTGTGTTTCCGGTGTCGGCGAACGGCTGTTTCCTTATGAGCTGAACCTCATGAGCCCGGTGGGGCTCACTTTTCTTCTTCATCTTGTCGGGAAGGATAAAAGCAGAATCCTCGTGTCTGCAGCATATGATAAATATCTCAATGATCAGACTGGCCTGGTTCGGCCTGAAGAGTCGGACCAGGGAGCATGGGTGATGATGCAGAACGAGACGAACATCCGCAGGATCAGTAAAGACGGTAAACATTTTTTTCCTGCGCATGTTTTTACCATGAGCCAGCTCCGCTTCGGCAGCCTTGACGTTAAGAGCCGAGATTATCATTCCCTTGCCGACTTCTTTTTTCTCGACAACAAGATCGAGCTCCGCATTCCCTGGGGACTCATGAATGTCACTGATCCCAGCTCTAAAACGGTTTTGTGGAAGGACAAAGACATGGAAACACGAAAGACCGCCGGTATAAGAACCCTTGCGATTTCGTACCAACCGGAGGGGGGGGAATTTGTCTCCCACAAAACCGGGAGAACAAGCAACCACACCGACAACCTTCCTGCAGTACTCGCCCCGGAGCACATTAAAGCGTATTCTTGGGACGAGTGGAATACGCCGATCTATCATACATACTTGAAGGAAAGCTACTATATCTACCAGAAAATTCTTCAGACAATTCCGGAGGAAAAATGAACCTGACGCGAAGGGAATTCCTCAAGCTGGGCGGTGCCGCAGTAGTCTCGCTGTCGTTCGCCGAAGTATGTTTTGCGAACGCAGTGAATATCCCTGTGCTTATGTATCACGATGTCTCACATATAATTGCTGAGGTGGAAACTGTATTGCCGCCACGCTTTGCCATGCAGATGGAGTGGCTCTATGGTGAAGGATATCGAACAATCTTCTTCGGGGAGATCGACAAGCTCGATGCAGAGCAAGCGCAGCGGGCTGTAATTATCACGTTTGACGACGGGTTTGTATCGTTCATTGACTATGCCTTTCCCCTTTTTCAGAAATACGGGTTCAAATCGACGATCAATGTCATTGGAGAGTATATGGGCACCTTCGTGGAAGGAAACGATCCGCGCTTGAGCTGGGATGAATGCCGTTTTCTGGCCAAGAGTGGAATTGTGGAGATTGGATGCCATACGTACGGACTCCATACATGGTACGGTAATAAAGCGCGGGCGGATGCAGTTAACGAATTTAATGCAAAATTGAGACGGGATCTTATCGTATTTCAGGAAGTCATAACCAGGGAAATGGGCCGGCCTGCGAAAACTCTTGCCTGGCCTTACGGCATGCATAATGCGATGAGCATCGAGATTGCGCGACAATCTGGGTTTTCCTTCATTCTGAACTCGGAGAATAGATATCTGGTAAAGGGAAGCAGCCCGTACGACATCCCACGGCTGACAATCGATCGTACTGTTGACCTCCATCGATTTCGGGGATTGATCGAGATGGGGCCATGAGAGCTCGAACATTGATGATAACCGCCATGCTTCTCGGAGCGTGTACTGCTCTCGTCTTTGCTGAAGAGCAAAGGCAGGGCGGCGCAGGGACCTTGGCGCCTACTGCAGAGTCCGTCAGCGACGGGAAAAGCAAGACTGAGGATGCCCGGGAAAGAAAAAACCGCG
Source organism: Nitrospirota bacterium (assembly GCA_963845065.1). Taxonomy (GTDB): domain Bacteria; phylum Nitrospirota; class UBA9217; order UBA9217; family UBA9217; genus JAJYKN01. The sequence continues at coordinate 120,209 of CAWJQQ010000006.1, read as the reverse complement.
GAGACGGATACGCATCGCAGGAGGATAATAAACGTGCTGCCGATGAATATGCAAAAGCCTTGTCTTTGGACGCCGCGGCCTTTACCATAGAGGAACGCCTCCATATGGCAGAGGTGATATCCTGGGCGGACCGCCTAGAGGAGGCATCACACATCCTGCGGGAGATTCTGACGGAGGATCCATTGAACAATAAAGCCCGCGTGCAATTGGCGAAAGTTTTGTCTTGGTCGGACAAACTGAGCGAGGCGCAGACGGAAGTTGACATTGTTTTGGATAAGAATCCCGATGACCGGGAAGCGCTGCTCGTCAAAGCAAACGTTCTCAGATGGAGGGGGAACGACGATGCTTCGATCCCGCTCTATGAACGCATTCTTGCGGGGGGGGAGAGCTTTGATGCACGCATCGGCCTCGCATATGCGTATCTGGATACTGGGAAAAAGGATAAGGCGCAGGAAATTGGGAAGACCTTGGCGCCTAGTTCCACAGCCCAGCAAAAGGAACTTATAAAATTCACAGAAATGCTTGGCGCAGCATCGGCTGAAGAGCAAAGGCAGGGCGGCGCAGGGACCTTGGCGCCTACTGCAGAGTCCGTCAGCGACGGGAAAAGCAAGACTGAGGATGCCCGGGAAAGAAAAAACCGCGGAGACGGATACGCATCGCAGGAGGATAATAAACGTGCTGCCGATGAATATGCAAAAGCCTTGTCTTTGGACGCCGCGGCCTTTACCATAGAGGAACGCCTCCATATGGCAGAGGTGATATCCTGGGCGGACCGCCTAGAGGAGGCATCACACATCCTGCGGGAGATTCTGACGGAGGATCCATTGAACAATAAAGCCCGCGTGCAATTGGCGAAAGTTTTGTCTTGGTCGGACAAACTGAGCGAGGCGCAGACGGAAGTTGACATTGTTTTGGATAAGAATCCCGATGACCGGGAAGCGCTGCTCGTCAAAGCAAACGTTCTCAGATGGAGGGGGAACGACGATGCTTCGATCCCGCTCTATGAACGCATTCTTGCGGGGGGGGAGAGCTTTGATGCACGCATCGGCCTCGCATATGCGTATCTGGATACTGGGAAAAAGGATAAGGCGCAGGAAATTGGGAAGACCTTGGCGCCTAGTTCCACAGCCCAGCAAAAAGAACTTGTAAAATTCTCGGATAAGCTTAGAGCGGCGCTGGCGTCTCACATTAACCTTGAGGAAAGCTATTATCGGGATTCTGACAGTAACACGGTGAAGCGTACCATGCTTTCATGCGGTTTCTGGACAGGCGACTGGAAAACAGAGCTCGATTACCGGTTGACCGATGCCAGGGATCCCATGAGACACGAATGGGCCGAAGACCTCTGGGTCACAACCCACAGGCATGATGGTAAGCTTGGCACCGGCGTGGGAGCGGGTGTCAGCAGTACCGCTGGTGGAACCCGGAACGCTCTCATCGGCCAGGCCAATGCTGATATAAACATGGGCTGGTGGACATCCGGCATCAATGTGTCGAGGGAAGAACTTTCGGACACAGCTCAGCTCGTGCAAAACTGGATCAGGCGTACGAGTGAAACTCTCGGCTTCTCCGAAACAGCGTCCTCTCACCTGACGTTTTCCGAAAATTATATTCAATCCAGTTACTCCGACTCCAACGACGCAGCCGATTTGCGGGTGGGAGCAAGATATGCATTCGCACTCGCTCCCCTTAAAATAGCCACCGGCTACCGGTTCAGATACTGGGACTTTAGACGTCAGAGCGGGAGCGGATACTTCGATCCGGACGATTTCATTTCGCACCAGATTTTTGCCTCTATTTATGCCGAACACGAGGATCTCTACGCCTATCTGGAGCCATATACCGGGTATCAGTCTTTCAAACGGTATGGGGTAAACACCGGGAACTTTTTTTCTGGTTATTCAGCGTCTGTGGGATGGAAGATGAAGAAGAGCATTGCATGCGAAATTAGCAGTGAGGGAGGAAACTATGCCGGAACGACAACCGGTTTCAATTACAACCAGGTTGGGTTGCGACTGACCGTCAATTTTTAAGTTGCGGGAAGATGGCATGTTAATCTATTATGAGACATGTATGATCACGACACGGTCCATAACGCACGATTTGTGGACACCCATGTGCATATCAGGGAGAACAAGGGCCTCAAAGCAATCATCGAGGCAGGGGTTTATGCTGTGCGCGATGCAGGAACGAAAAACGCTGCAAGCCTGGGTCTTGGCAAGCTAGGTGGACAGCAGGGTATGCCCGCGATAATTTCTGCGGGATGGGCGCTTTATAAAAAAGGTGGTTATGGTTACTCATTCGGGATCCCAGTGGAAGGCAGGGATGAGATTTTCAAAGAAATTTGCAGGCTCAAGACTGCGGGGGCTGATATAATAAAAGTTGTCGCTTCAGGAATGGTTAGCCTCAAGACGAGAGGGGCTATCACGCCGGGAGGATTTAGCAGACAGGACTTGCTTGCACTTGTGCAAGCAGCCCATAGCGAAGGTCTCAAGGTCATGGCCCACGCAAATGGCGAGCAGGCGATCATTGAATCAGCCGAATCAGGCGTTTGTTCGATTGAACACGGATTTTTCATGACAAAAAAGGCGCTCGATGCCCTGGTACAGCATGGAACATACTGGACCCCGACTGTCGGGGCGCTTGCACGTGCAGCGGATGCCGCCGGGATGCCGGACGAGATGAAGGACTATATTAATAATCTCATCGTATCACATCTCGCGATGATACAGTACGCGCATTACATCGGCGTCGGACTGACTATCGGGACAGACTGTGTTTTGCCGGATCCCCACTACCGGGAGGCATACAATGCTGAGCTGGCATATTTTATCAAGGCAGGGTTTACACAAGACGACGTGATGAAGATCGCCTGTGACAGTGGGGCGAGGCTTTTAGAAATACAAAATCTGGAGTCAAGAGGCAAGTAGCAAGGATCGGTGAACAGTCGTATGTCTTTTTCCCCTTGTTACTTGACCAATGACACAATTTTTTTCCTGGAGGTTATGATGCGAATAGGCGTTTTATCCGGCGGCGGTGATGCCCCGGGGCTCAATGCGGTCATCCGGGCAGTCGCGAAGACCGCAATTTTTAAGTACGGCTGGGAAGTGATCGGGATCATCGACGGGTTCGAAGGACTGCTTACGCCGACTAAGACTCGCCAGCTCACTTCCTGGAACACCCGTGGAATCCTGTTCATTGGCGGGACAATCCTTGGGACAACGAACCGCGGAAACCCTTTCGCTCACAAGACTGTTGTCAACGGAAAGGAGATCGTGGAGGACATGTCTTCCGAGGTCGTAAATAATATCAGGGACCTTGGTCTTGATGCCCTCGTCGTGATCGGCGGTGACGGGTCTCTCAAAATCGGGCAGGGACTTCAAAAGCTGGGCATACCGGTGATCGGCGTGCCTAAAACCATTGACAATGATCTTATGGCTACCCATGTGACCTTCGGTTTTCAGACGGCCGTGGATACGGCGACCGAGGCGCTCGACAAGCTACACACCACGGCAGAGAGCCACCAACGCGTGATCGTTCTCGAAGTGATGGGCCGCTACGCAGGATGGATTGCGCTTGAAGCTGGCATGTCAGGCGGCGCAGACGTCATCCTGGTCCCCGAGATTCCCTTCAGCATAGACAAAGTGACAGAAAAATTGCTCGAACGGAAAAAGGCAGGAAGTAAGTCGAGCATCGTAGTCGTTGCCGAGGGTGCCAAACCAGCTGGAGGAGAGATGGCTGTACGCGAGAAGGCTTCAGATGGATACGTGCTGAGACTTGGCGGCATGGGGGAGATTGTCGCGAACGAAATCAGCAAACGTACGAGCTTCGAGACGCGCGTGACCGTACTCGGTCATGTACAACGCGGGGGCAGCCCCTGTCCTTTTGACCGGCTGCTGGCAACGAGGTACGGCGCGGCCGCAGTGGAACTCATCGCGCAGAAGAAATTCGGTGAGATGGTATCGTACAAGCCTCCGTTCATTACATCAGTGCCACTCGAAAGTGCGATCAGCAGCCTCAAACTTGTTGAGCCGAACAGCGAACTGGTAATGATCGCCGAAGGCATGGGGGTCAGTTTCGGCAGATGAGATTTTTCATTCTTTTTATCTTTGTGGTCTACGGCGGAACACACGTCTATGCATTCCTGCACGCAAGAAGCGCGCTGGCATTCGGTCCGGCAACGGGGATCGTGCTTGCTGCATTCATGATGTTAATGGTCTTCGCAGTGTTCCTGATCCGCACGCTCGAGCAGTTTGACTATGACGTCCCAGCGAGGGTGCTCGCATATGTTGCCTATCTTTGGATGGCTGTGTTGTTCCTCTTTTTCTGCGGCTCTCTTGTCTTCGACATCGCCGGCCTTGTGACCCGTGCATCAGGTTGGATGATGCATTCCAATGTTTCCGCATACCTTTTTTCAGCACGAACGTCGTTCCTCGCGAGCCTCGTCATTTCTATCTGTATTTGCGTCTACGGATATTTTGAAGCCCGTACGATCGGGACTGAACGGTTGACGATCAAGACTGCGAAACTGCCCGCCGGGATCGAACGTCTCACGATCGTCCAGATTTCCGACATCCACCTCGGCCTGATCATTCGGAGCGTTCGTCTCAAAAAAATGCTCGCGATTGTCAAGGCGGCCAAACCCGATATCTTCCTGTCAACCGGTGATTTGGTCGATGCACAGATCAACCACCTCGTGGGTCTTGCTGAACTTCTGCGTGGGGTAAAAACGAAATACGGGAACTACGCGATCACAGGAAATCACGAGTACTTCGCCGGGATCGAGACGGCACTTGCCTTCACGAGAGAAGCGGGCTTTACCGTTCTTCATAACGAAGCAATTCCCGTCGGGCCGATTACCATCGCAGGGGTCGATGACCGGACAGCGGTCTTGATGAATCTACAAAAGCCGATATCGGGAAAAAAGCTACTTGAAGCGATACCGCGGGATCGGTTTACGCTCTTTCTGAAGCATCAGCCCAGTATCGACCGCTCGACTACCGGGCTCTTCGATTTGCAGCTCTCTGGCCACACGCATAAAGGACAGATATTTCCTTTTATACTGCTTACAAAGATCTTTTTCCCGCTGAATGCGGGCAATTATGATCTTGGCGGTGCGTCCCTCCTGCATGTCAGCCGGGGCACGGGTACGTGGGGCCCGCCGATTCGTTTTCTTTCTTCGCCGGAAGTTACGGTTATTGAACTTGAACGGAAGACCTCGACATAATTTCTTCCTTCAGCCGTGGAGCTGTCCGTCACGTAGTCGCTTGTGTCGATCATCTGTTCACTCCTGCTGATTCCGATTGGGTGCATGAACGAGCGAATCCAGGCCGACACGGAATATCTTTCTGAACAAAAAACAGACTACCTATTTGGTGAATAAGATAGACTATGAAAGTCATTGTTGCCCCTATTTACTCACTTTTTGGACAACCGTCCGGGCAGGAATGAGGACAAGTTTTGTGCATACTGCCTCATCTCGCAACGAATTGGACTAATTACCTATAATTGACCGCTAGCTCTAGTCCACTTTCAAATCCCCTGCTGACCACTCGTATATAACCGTAAAAATTTGCTCAAACCAGCCTTCTACTGTTCACCTATTGCGATATCAAAGGAGCAGACCAGCTAATTATTGGAGGAGCTCGTCGGCCTGTCGCTCTTGACAACACCCATCGTGATCGGCGGTTTAACGGGATTCGTCGTCGTGGTCATGTCGAGCTTTCCTGTGAGGGCAACGGAGCTCAGGCGTGGTCGTCAATGCACGGGAAGCAATGATTGGCTAAGCGGTGTATGAGTATGATGAAAAAAGCAGGATCAAGTACATGAAGATGTATCCATATGCGGCGCATACGGAAGAAATGGCAAGATCGGAATGTTTTTATGCAGAGATTGGCATTGATTCTTATAAGACGGAAGTAACACGACCGGTCGAAAAAAAATCGGACAATTCAGTAAAGTATTGATAGCAAACTGCAGATGAATGTACTCGATTTTAGATTAAAAATTAATTTCGTTTCGTGACTTTATTTTGAGCAACTATCTTGCAAGTCCTCCTCGAATGACAAATCGGTCCCTGATAATGCGTCGAAATCTTGGAGAATAGATGAGCTCGAATACTTGCTCTTTGTCCGGGAACAGGTTCATCGCAGCTTGCTTTGTATTTTTCATTATATCGAACGCTTCACGCAAGGTAAGATCGCTTTGCTGCATTAGGACCGCCATATTGAGGTCCACAACGAACTTTAGCATCCGGAGTTTTTTCTCTTCTTCTCGCAGGGCTTCGTTCATACGTGCTCCTTGTGGATTGACGATTTATGCTGAACGTATGATACTGCGGCAAACAATATTTTTCAACAGTATCAATGAAGAATATCGCGTACGGCATTACGTCGATCATGCTCATTGTCAACAGCGATAAATCACATAGTGACCGAATTTGGACTATGATTTATCTTAATAATTTTTGGGTAATGAGGAGGCTGGTCTTTTCGTCATCAGATATTGCACGCCGATCCAGATCAGCATCGCCGCAAAAATAAACCGAAGGAGGTTGTCAGTCAGAACATGAGCCAGGGTGCCGCCTAGATAAGTCCCAATCAAGATTCCTGGGATCAATCGGGGTAGCAGATTCGTTCTAATGTTGCCTCGTTTCCAATGGGTGTAAGCGCCGCTGGCGCCTATGGGGACCATAGCAAGCAACGACGTTCCCTGAGCCGTAAGCTCTCCGAATCCCAGAAGGAGAACCATCGCCGGTACCATGATTGTTCCGCCTCCCACTCCCAACATCCCAGAGAAGAATCCAGCAACAACTCCGGTCATGAGGAAGAGCAGAATCCTCGGCCAACTGCTATCTATGGCAGCAATCTGAGGGAGATCCGGGTTGCTCAACATAAGTAGTGAGGCAAACACTAGAAAACCGCCGAAGGCCCGCTTGAGTTTCCATCCGGGGAGAGAAAGAGCAAAGTGAGCGCCGGTGCGTGCAGTTACTATAGCCGTAGTCGCGAGAAGTGCGGCAGCGGTAACATCGACGGATCCCTTCATGTCGTAAGCGATCGCGCCGGATATCCCGGTAAAGACCAGGGCAATGAGACTTGTACCGTGGGCGCCGTGCTGATCTAACTTGGTAATGCCGACCATGAGTGGGATCATGATGACCCCACCGCCGAGGCCGATAAGTCCTCCGAAAAAACCAGCAAGAAAACCGATAAAGAAGCTCATGAGAATTTTCTGCTAAAAAAGATTGGTTGGCTGCAGAGGACGAGGAGGAAACAAGGGTTCGTAAAAAAAACAACCTTGAATTCGCGAGGGACGTGAAGTAGAATCTTGAATAAAATTGATCTTTTGCTTTCCCTTGCTTTCCTGGAATCTAATGGCCAAAAAAGATAAGTTTAGTCGTTCGTTTTCGGTAGGATTCCGTTGAACTCCTCGCCTAATTGGCTTGCCGCAGTGACGCCCACTTCCTGGAGCATGCGTGCATAGGTCTCCTTGATAAGGCTTACTGAAACATCGAGGGCTTTGGCGATATCCTCCATAGCTTGATGCTGGCCGAAATGCCGTTCAGCGATGAGAATCTTCAGAAAATCAACTTGGATCAGCTTTTCGAGTTCCTTATTTCCAATTGGATAGCTTTCGTAAGCTTGACGCAGTGTTTTACCTGCCGCGATAGCATCTCGGAAATTGCTCACCGCTTCCTCGTAAATTCTGCCTTCTTCGGCAGTAAATTCCTTGAAGTTGAATTCTGGCATGTCAATTTTTTTTTGGTTCTTCTCTTTTTTTTTCATGTACTGTCCCTTTAATGTATCGATGTCATTTGTGAGTAACTGCCCAGGGGCAGAGCCCATAGCATTGAAGATCTCTTCGCAGTGTTCCTTCCCTTACTTGCGAAATATTTATATTACTCGCTTTTTTTTCGGTCTTCGCTCGGGAACCTGTCTGTGCTCGATCTTTCCTTCGTTCCATGCCGCCGAAACGTAGAGGCCGCAGAAACAGCTCCCAAACTCTGTAATGTCAGGGTCGCGATAGATGCAAGGACAAACGATGTCAGCATCCTTTTCCTTTACACCCCAGGCGAGGCGGCAGGGACAAGAGCGGTAGCCGTAGCGTGCCTCGTTCGTTAGCAGACCCTGTAGGATATCCATGACAAAAATCTTATCCTTGTTCAGATGGATGCCCTGAGATTCTGCATATTTTGTTAGGATATCGAACAGCTTGTCTGGGGTCATTTCAGATCCAATGCTTTGCGCAGCTTTTCTTCGTTAAAACCAACAACGATGACCTCGTTAATGCAAATGGTGGGGAAGCTGCAATCGGGGTTTACTTTTCTCACTTCATCCATGATGAGTTCGCGCTGGACTCCAGAAAGCAGATCTACGTCAATAAACTCAATGTCGATATCATTTTCTTTGAAAAAACGCTTGGTTTTGTTGCAGTGCGAACACGTGCTGAGGGTGTAGAGTTTGATTTTCTTTTTGTTCGAAGGCATAGACTCATCTCCCGACGATAGTATTATTACTATAACATGGAAAGAAGAGCTATGCAATTAATTTTGCCGTGAAACGGGTTATTAGTTTAAGAAGACCGCCCGCTTTTATAATCGGTGAGGGTGTCAGTGAATAGATCCACAGTATTATAAAAGTACGAGCCTTGACACCTTCTTTTCCTTCATGGGATAATAATTATATGAAACGCGCATTGAGTCTACTGAAATCAGTACTGCTTCTTGTGGCGTACGCGCCAGTACTGAACCGGGATCTGATGAGGGAGGGCTTCGGGGTGTACTAAGGGATCAGCTCTGGGACGCCCCAGAAAGCTATAAGGGCAGGCTTTTCATCCTTGGCTGCGTGATCGTAAACAGCAAGCTTTTCTCAACGGGAACGCAGATCGAGACGCTCTATGTACCCGTTGACTCCCTTGGGTATCTGGTAGAAGGCGAGCGATCGGGCAGAAGGTTCCTGGAGATTTCACCGAAGTCGGAGAGACTGCTCGATCCAGTCATCTAGAAGAAGAGCAGGGAGATAACGCTCGCAGGCGAATTCATCGAATCTCGAAAGGGCAAGATCGATGATATGGAATATGTCTATCCTGTGATTGAAATCAAACAAATCTATTTCTGGCAGGAACCGACATACTACTTTGAGCCATACTATTCCCCTTACTACTATAACTATTCTTTCTCATACAATCCTTGGAAAAGGCCTTACCCGAGTTATATCTGTTTGCCTGAGTCTTGGTAAGTAGGCTCTTCTTCTGATCGTGTGGGCGATGATGAATATGGGTACGAGTCTGACAGTGATGCCCTGCGGTAATACCTTTCAGATGATTTAATCCTTTCAATATTCCTTGTTGTGTGTGCTTCGGCAAAGTATTTGTGCTGGAAAGAAGAGCGGGCAGCGCCGGTATACCCTCATGCGGGCAAGGATCGATCAAATATAAGGAGTATATTTGAAGCACTCAGAACAAAAACCTTTCTGAAGTCTGTACCAGTTGCATCATTTGAAATTGGGAAAAAACATATTGCAGTGTAATCTGTGTTTGGAATCGAATCTAAATCGAAAGCAGAAAAAAACGGGCGGTATGACCACTTTCCGCGTTTGGTGTTCTTATCATCAGCTGTTTTACTTATGTTCTTCATTGAGCTCTATTTCCTTTTTTCTACCATGAAATTCGGGATGGTGGATTCGTCCATCATAGTGCGCTCTATCGTGCTCATATCGTTTAAACTCGACGTCACGGTAATATCGAATTTGGTCAATTCGGTACCTGAGTAAAGCCGGCGGGAAATGTCTCCCCGTAGCAAGCCCCCACGGACCGTTGTAATATGGCCCCCGATACCAACGTCCACCGTAAAAGTAGAAGTAATAACGCCCAGTATAAACAAGATCATAAGGAACTCCGACTGCAACATACAAATTGAGCGAAGGCGAATAAAGGAACTGAGGTGATTCGTCAAAATAAACCTCTGGTGGCGGTGTATATTGCCCAGTTCGTGGGTACTCCTCAGGGGGAGCAGAGAGTGTAACTGGAGGTAGCTCATTTGCTTCAGGCATAACAGGAGGTGGAGGGGGAGGAGACGCGGCAACACCGGATTGAAGAGGTGCAGCTACATAAGGGCGGTATCCGGGTACCTGATTCCCGTAGGAATACATACACTGGACATAGGCATTGTCATATCTGCGTTGGGCTGTCCTGCCATAAACTCTGCCTGAATCTGACCCTGCTGACGTTCCAAAGAGAAGTCCATATGCACCACCAATGAGGGCACCTGCTCCAGCGTGGCCGGAGGCTGAACCTATGGCGGCACCCAGCCCAGCTCCAATTGCCGTGCCCGCGACTGCTCCTGAAGCAACGTTACGATCGTAGGTCTGCTGGGCCGATACCCCAAGTTGTTGTTGTGCCCACTGCCTGCAGGTCGCATCCTCGGCTCGGAATGTGTCAAAAGGCTTTCCCGGGGTTGGCAAGATGTTGACGCTCGGCCCCGTTGGCATCGTGGCACAGCCACCCACCACCAGAAGAGCAAAAGATATTAAGATGCTTAGTTTAAATGTCATCATGAGCTATTACTCCTTCGGCGGACTCGAGATTGGAACAACCTTTATCGAGCCACTGGTACATTGTTTCAAACATGGATTATAAGCATTAGATTCCTGCCCGCATTACCATTAATACCGCTGTACTTCTCCCCAGGACGCCTGTTGTTTATGAGAGCTTGTTGCTGGATAACAAACGGGCAGCTGCGAGTAATAAAAAGGAGAGAAGGGCGGCGTCCACCATGGCCCGCTGCCAATACCTATACTCACACCTCCATGTGCATAACCTGTGAGATTCCGACAAGGAACGGTACAATAACAGCCACGAAAATATAAATTCGCATTTTTCATGCCCAATTCCCCTCTTTATCCACTGTCTTCTATAGATTCTAGACACCAGTGGCGATAAAAAGTTTAATGAAGTAATACCGTTAACCACAATATAAATAATACGCATGTCAGATTGCAGGCTTTCCGTTCAGGCGGGCTTTAAAGCTTTAAGCAGAAATGTTAGGACTAAACGCGGAGCAGATTTGCGGTCATTTGAGTAACCCCAGAGGGTTATATGGTTAGGATATTGTCTGCTCCGCTGAATCTGTGGGCATTTAACGAGGTAGAACGCAATAGAAAAGCTTTTCAACCTACCGTAATATGGTTCACGCGAAAGATCATCGAACACGAAAAGGGAAGCAATACTCATTGAAACGATGCACGATCTTAATAACTGGGACTTTAGGGTTGTCGCTCGAACCAGCCGCTTCCAACCCTTCGTCATTCACTCCTCCTGCACCCGAGCCCACACTATCTGATTCTGCCAACATTGGTTAACCATTACACAATCTTGATCCATGCAGGGATGCTCATGATACGGCTAAAGAAACGCAGTAATACATATTTTCAGCTTAATATGAAAACAAAAACAGACTCTACACCCCGATTTATATGGTGGGAAGTCACGCATAAAATACGGCAATTAAAATAATGTCGACCAGGTGGAAAAACTACGTTATGTTCAAAATTCGGTTACCATAAGTCACTATTTGTATGTTTTCCACGGAGTTAACGACTAAAAAAATTAGATAATTGAGCTTGAAGTCGCGGCAGCGCCGTTGTCGCTGCCGAAAGTTGCAGTCCCATTTCCGGCTACTGTTGTGATCATGCCGGTCGATGCATTTACCTTCCGGATGCGATTGCTGTAGAAATCCGCTATGTAGATGTTTCCCGTCGCATCAGCTGAAACACCGCTGGGATAATTGAGGCTTGCCGATGTGGCAGAGCTGTTATCACCGCTAAAGCCATAAGTTCCATTCCCTGCCACTGTCGCAATCATGCCGGTCGATGCATTCACCTTCCTAACGCTATCGTTATAGGTATCCGCAATGTAGATATTTCTAGCGGCATCGACGGATACACTAATAGGATAATTGAGACTTGCCAACGTAGCAACGCCGTTATCACCGCCGTAGGTTGCAGTCCCATTTCCAGCTACCGTTGTGATCGCTCCGGTCGATGCATTCACCTCCCGGACGCGATTATTATTGCTATCCGCTATGTAGATGTTTCCCGTAGAATCGACGGCTACACCAGTTGGATAATTGAGGCTTGCCGACGTGGCAGGGCCACTATCACCGCTGAAGGTTGCTGATCCATTTCCGGCTACCGTTTTGATTACCCCTGTCGATGCATTCACCTCCCGGACGCGGTTATTGTTGCTATCCGCTATGTAGATGTTTCCCGTAGAATCGACAGCTACACCAGTAGGATAATTGAGGCTTGCCGACGTGGCAGGGCCGCCATCACCACTGAAGGTTGCTGATCCATTTCCCGCCACTGTCGTGATTACTTCGGTCGAGGCATTTACCTTCCGGATGCGATTGTTGCCTTCATCCGCTATGTAAATGTTTCCTGCGGAATCGACGGCTACACCTGATGGATTATAAAGGCTTGCCGACGTAGCAGGGCTATTATCACCCCTGAAGGTTGCTGATCCATTTCCCGCCACTGTTGTGATCACTTCGGTCGAGGCATTCACCTTCCGGATGCGATTGTTGCCTTCATCCGCTATGTAGATGTTACCCGCAGAATCGACGGCTACACCTGATGGATTATAAATGCTTGCCGACGTAGCAGGGCCGCTATCACCGCCGAAGCCATAAATCCTATTTCCCGCTACCGTTGTAATCATGCCGGTCGCTGTACTCACTTTCCGGATGCGATTGTTGTCTTCATCTGCTATGTAAATGTTACCCGCAGTATCGACGGATACACCAATAGGATAATTGAAACTTGCTGACGTGGCAAGGCCGTTATCACCACTGAAGGCCGCTGACCCATTCCCGGCTGCTGTCGTGATTATGCCGTTCAATGAATTCACCATACGAATGCATTGGTTTTCAGAATCTGCAATGTAGATGTTTCCCGCCGAATCTACAGATACACCATGGGGATTAGAAAGGCTTGCCGACGTGGCAGGGCCATTATCACCGCTAAAGCCATATATGCCATTTCCTGCCATAGTCACGATCATGCCGACCGATACATTCACTTTACGGATGCGATTGTTACCGCTATCAGCTATGTAAATATTTCCCGCCGAATCGACAGATACACCGTGGGGATTAAAGAGCCTTGCCGACGTGGCAGGGCCGTTATCACCGCTGAAGCCATAGCTTCCATTTCCCGCCACTGTCGTGATGAGTCCGTTCGATGCTTTCACCTTGCGGATGCGATTGTTACCGCTATCAGCTATGTAGATGTTGCCCAACGTATCGAGAGATACACCAGTGGGATCAGAAAGGCTTGCCAACGTGGCAGGGCTGTTATCACCGCTATAGCCCTGGATTCCACTTCCTGCCACTGTAGTAATCACGCCGTTCGATGCATTCACTTTTCGGATACGATTGTTACCGCTATCAGCTATGTAGATGTTGCCCACCGTATCGAGAGATACACCAGTGGGATCAGAGAGGCTTGCCAACGTGGCAGGGCTGTTATCACCGCCATAGCCCTGGATTCCATTTCCTGCTATTGTCGTGATCACGCCGTTCGACGCATTCACCTTGCGGATGCGATTGTTACCGCTATCAGCTATATAAATGTTCCCCGTGGAATCGACGGAAACACCACTTGGATATCTCGTGATTGCGCTTTTCGCTGAGCCTTCATCGCCGACACTACCACCAGCAATGGTTACGATATCCCCTTGTGCTGTCCAAGAAGTTATAGACGGTAACAATACTGAGCAAAACGACAGAACCGCCAATACTGCCATTTTTGATAATTCTAGTACAGTACGATCTTTCCACATTTCATTCCTCCGTCTATATCTAAATAAGCTGAAAACAAGTGATATTAAAAAGAATACTATAGCTTATTGATATTTTGAGTAGCGACTTGCGCACGTAGATAGGATACGGTAGCTCGGCCGCACATCTATTTCGTAGACCGGGTTCATGAACTATTTGATCCCTTCCAACGGAGCAATAAATATTTTTAATCGATCCAGTCACTGAACGCGCGCCAGCGCGGCGTTGAACATGCATTTGATGACGAGTTCCCTCTCCGCAGACGTGGTTACCAGATTAGTTATTGAAGTCATGCTACTTCTCCATTCCTCTGATCATCGCTGTAATCAATATAGACATTAAGAGGACAATGTTAGCCCTCTATTGTCTTTTATCTTTGATTTAATTTTAGCAGAAAGAAGGGAACGTCTTATGGGCCCATCAATCATTATTCGGATTTATCGGTCTATGGTATTGCTAAGTTACGTTTTATCATCACGTCTGTCTAATTAAATGGCTTTAACTTGCAATAATTCCCTGTAGCTTGCTACAGGGTCACCGCATAGAGGGGTGAGTTTGAGAAACCGCAGGTTTCTCAATTGATAATCGTCTTCCTATGTATAGATATCCACGCAGCTTGCTGTAAGGAGGTTCATTAAAAATTGGAGTAATATCCCCTTGAAGATCAAGCATATAAGGAGAAAAGGGCACAGTGCTTGCGAAAATTGGTGATTCACTCTATGCCGCCGCTATGGAAGCTGCCAAGGCCCAATTAAAGCAGGCCGAGGCCAACGTACTCCAGATAAAAAGAAGCTGGTGGACGCCCAAAAAGACTGGAATCGAGCACAGAAGATCGGTCCGTCCGATGCGTTGGCCCAGGCCATCTATAATCAGTACCAAGCCGCATTTGTCGGCATCTTCTCAAAAAATTGTATACAATAAAATAAAGAGCAAATTGGCCTAGTCTAATGGATTTGCTGGTATAATAAAACAAAAAAGAAGGAGGAATGCATCAATAAAGTCCTCTACTCATTCGGAATGATCATGGCTGCAGGATATGCATGGCGGTTTTTTAACCCTGGAGGTCTTGACCGTCAGCAGGTCCGGCATACACTGAGTGCTACGGTACTCTATTTTTTCATGCCCGCGCTTGCTTTCGGTCTATTGGCAACGACCAGCATCGACCGAAGCTTTTTCCTCATTCCGCTCGTCGCTATAATTGCAGTGGTTCTGTGCACTGCGACCGGTTTTGCAGTTTACCGACTGGTGCCATGGTTCAGGAACGTTCCGCGTTCAGCGTTTGGCGTGATGATGCTTGCAGCAAGCTATGGCAACGTTACGTATTTGGGGCTCCCTGTCATTACCGAGGTGCTCGGCGCCAAGAGTGCATATGTGGCGATTCTCTATGATCTGCTGGCGCACTCTCCTCTTCTACTGACATTTGGTGCATTCATCTCGGCACGGTATGGAAGCGGGAAAACGCCTTCTGTTTCTGCATCTCTCAAACGTGTGGTCGCACTTCCACCACTCTGGGGAGTTATCGCCGGCATAGCAGTGAATTTAGGAGGCGTTACCCTCCCGCGGGTACTGCTGGACACTACTGCCCTCATGGGCAAGGCGGTCATCCCGATCATGACGTTTACCGTGGGCCTGGCGCTCGACTTTCGCGATATGAAACGGCTACCGCTTGCGGCGCCGGCGCTGGCCATCAAGCTGCTGCTCTCGCCAATCTTCGCCTGGCGGGTTGGTTCATGGCTGGGACTGACTGGTGACAAACTGAAGGCAGTGACTATTGAGGGAGCTATGCCGGTGATGGTCGTTTCCCTCGTGCTTGCCGACGAACTGGAACTCGACGTTCCCCTTGCCGCGGCCTGCATTGCTTTTTCTACGGCCGCATTGTTTTTCACTATGCCGTTGATGACGAGGGTGCTATTTTAGCAAAAAGCAGGGAGCAAGACTGCTTCATGCGCATTGTACCCCTCCTTCATTGTTTATTAGAGGTGATTATGAGCGACAAACACGACCATACAGACAAGCACCATCAGCAGGGCCATCACAGCCATGAGCACGAGGGGCATGAGCACCACGGTCTGGTAGAAGTGACGCTGCTGCTTGAAGACGAGCATCTCGATGCCCTCGACGAAGTTGCGGCTGAAATCACCAGGGACCTTAAGCAGCCCTGGGACCGTGGGGCCGTGGTTCGACTTGCATTAAGCGAATTTTTTTCGCGAAGGGGAAAAATTACGTAGAATAGATACGACCATGTCAAGCGGGGCATCGGAGAAGAGAAGAGCCGTCGGTGTTCCCTGGTCCCCATTCTTAGCTTCATAGAGTGCATTGTTACATCGGAGTAGCAGTATTTACTGATTATTGCATTTATGATGGAGATATTTAACTTATCGCCGGGAATTTCCTTTTGTAAGGGAGGGGATGAAAGGCGACATTTTTGACAAGATTTGATCCATGTGCTATCTTTTACAGTATTGCAATGTTGAAAATAAAAACTTATAAATACCGCCCCTATCCTACGAAAAAACAGGCATTGATACTTACACAAACCCTTGATGCCTGTCGGATACTTTATAATTCATGTATCGTAGACGGAAAAAACGTTTTTGAAAATACTGTCAAGGGGCTTGCCAGGATGCGACAACAAGAGATCCTTAAGAGCGACAAAAGCAAAATAAACTCCCTTAATGGTATCCACTCTGAAGTCCCGCAGAATGTTTTGTTTCGCGTTGAGATAACGCGTTTTACGTCTAACCTCAAAGTCAGGGATACTGTAGGAAAGAAGTCGGTTAAGACCATCCAATCCGGACTCAAGAACTTTATCCGGATGATTTATCAGTACCGGATATTGTCAAGCTGAGAGCGAAAGGACTCCAAATACGTATCAATACATTTGGAGCAACAGTGAACCATGGCTTACTCAGTCGGAACAAAACAGTATCTCGTTGATATCCACGTTCACGGTGCCGAGAAATACGACACTCGCACTCGACGGCAGGATGATATCCTGCAGGTGGCTCTTATCCACGGCCAGCATGGCACATCCGCTCTCCTTCCTACGATTTATCCCGGATCCATAGAAATCATGCGCGAGCACATGGGTGCTATCCGTAGGGCCATGATAGCCCAACGGGAAGGCGCTACCATCCTCGGTGTGCACCTTGAAGGGCCTTTCCTTAATCCTGAACGTGCGGGATCACTCGATGGAAAAAGTTTTTCCGATCCCTCGGTTGAGACATTCAAGCAACTCATAGAGGACTTCGAGGACATCATCAAGGTCATTACCATCGCCCCAGAGCTGCCGGGAGCCCTCAAGGTCATTGAGCTCTCCCGGGAAAAAGGTTTTCTGGTGCAGATGGGCCACAGTGATG
Source organism: Nitrospirota bacterium (assembly GCA_963845065.1). Lineage (GTDB taxonomy): Bacteria > Nitrospirota > UBA9217 > UBA9217 > UBA9217 > JAJYKN01. The sequence continues at coordinate 103,016 of CAWJQQ010000006.1, read as the reverse complement.
CGTCGATCGAGCAGGCGGAAGAAGGCAAACAGGCGGGCGCCACGGGCATTACTCACCTATTTAATGCCATGCGCGGATTTCATCATCGAGAACCGGGACTCGCGGGGTTCGGACTCATGGACGAAGATATTTATGTTGAGGTTATCGGCGACCTTGCACACCTCCATCCGCAGAGCCTCAAGATGATCTTTGAAATGAAATCTCCCGACAAGATCATATTGATTTCGGATTCGGTCATGGGCCCGGGCTGGGGGAATGGCCCCATACGGGGAGCGGGCGGCACGCTTTTGGGCAGCGGTATTACCCTGGCGGACGCAATTAGGAATTTGATCACGCTTGGAGTGCCGGCGGAGCGGGTGATTCAGTTTGCCTCGGACAACCCCATGAATTATCTGGGAATGGCGAAGGCCTAGTGAAAATCCAGTTTCAAAACCCTGGCAGGGGGCAATCCGAAGCCTATGCATATTAAAACGACCAGTCCGACACGTTGGACACACCGATATAGACACAGGCGAAAGCCAGGTGTTTCTATCAACGATTTACCTGAGTATCCTAATAAAGCCGGGATCTGCGATATTATATCTGCCTTATGATGCCCATCAGCTTGCTCATATTCGACCTTGACGGTACCCTCGTGAACACACTTGACGACATCGCGGCATCGGTCAATTACACGCTTGATCGCCTGGGCAGACCGCCACTCCCGACTGAAATCGTGCGTCAGTACGTTGGGGATGGGATTGAAGTACTGATGATGCGTTCCCTCAGCGGGGTGGCCGTACGACTTGCCGATGCCGTCGCGATTTACCGTGAACACCACAGGCAGAACCTTGCCGTCCACTCTTCACTGTATCCCGCAGTCCGGGAAACACTAGAATATTTTTCGTCGATTCCAATGGTTGTGATCAGCAACAAAACCTTGGAGTTTATCCGGCCCCTGCTCGACGACCTTGGCATCGGTCAGTATTTTGCTATGATCATCGGCGCGGATTTTGGATTGCCGCTTAAACCGGCGCCGGATTCGTTGCAGCGGATGATGGCGGAATTTAAAGTGCCAAAGGATCAGACTTTGATCGTGGGTGACGGGACAACAGACATCCGTGCCGGCAAAGCCGCAGGTATTATGACCTGTTCTGTGACTTACGGTTTCCGCTCCGAAAGCGAGCTGCGGATGGCCGGGCCGGACTATATCATTCATGACCTTGCACTGTTAAAAACAATATTCGTGCCAATGAAGCGATAAGTCCATTTTCCTGCAGATGATTCAGAGAACACTGTAGGATAGTAACCCGGACCATTTTCGGGCAAATTAGGAGAAGACCGGAGCCTCAGTCGATTTAAGTGTGTATGAATTATTAAGATCAAAAAACGTTGTATATCTTTGCATTCTGAACGTTTTGCAAGTGAGACTTCAGGTGAGGTTATCGCAAGTGTTTCAACCATATTAACTGACTACTTAGGGACAGCGATTTACATGCCCGATACGCAGAAGAGAAGTTCGATCAAAAAGGCTGATTTCGAGTAGACCGGCTGTTACATCAATGTGGCCATCAGTATCGGTATTGGCATGTGACAACCGGTGCCGGGCAACAAGCTGGAAGATTTGATCAGCGTGCCGGCGACATTCTCTAAAGAGCCAAGGAAGAAAGAAACCGTGTCAGTACGCCATCCCCCTCATGTCAGAGCGAACAAGGTGACCGATTAACAGGGTCGGCGATGACCAGTCTTCGTCTGAATTTGTCTTTACTATTCCCGCCTGATTGGTTAATATACCCGTTGTAAATATCATTAAGAACCGTGTTACGAAGGCGTGAAGTCACTTACAACATCTCGACCTCAGCCCTCTTATATACACTTCGTGGCTTAGTAGTGAAAACTTCATATAAAGGAGTTTCAATGTCCCATCCTCATGCAACCGAAGCAACTCACGGGCATGGCCATCCCGCGGGAGAGGGCAAAGAAAAAAAATATTTACCACGGCTGATAGCTTGGGAAGTGACGAGAAGCTGCGTCTTGAACTGCATCCACTGTCGGGCCGCCGCAAAGTACGGCCCCTATGCGGGTGAACTCAATACCGAAGAGTGTTACCGCTTCCTTGACGACGTCAAGTCCTTCAGCAATCCTATCATCATCTTGACCGGCGGCGAGCCCATGATGCGGCCTGACATTTACGATATCGCACAGTATGGCACCAAGCTCGGTCTGCGTATGGTTATGGCACCCTGCGGTCTGCTCGTGACCGAAGCGCTTGCGCAGAAGATCAAGAACTCGGGCATCATGCGCGTGTCGCTTTCGATCGACGGTCTGGACGCAAACAGCCACAACGCTTTCCGCCGTGTAGAAGGTGCCTTTGAGGGCGTGATGAAAGCCATTGAGAACTTTAAGAAGGTCGGTATGGAGTTTCAGGTGAACACCACCATCACAAAACATAATGTAAAGGATCTGCCGAAGCTGCTTGAAATGGTGATTAACCTTGGGGCCGTAGCCTACCATCCCTTTTTGCTCGTACCTACAGGCCGTGGCAAGGATCTAGCGGATCAGGAAATACCGCCCGCGGAATACGAGAGCACGCTCAAGTGGTTCTACGAGATGCGAGACAAGGTGCCGATTCAGTTCAAGCCCACCTGCGCCCCACACTACTACCGCATTTTCCGCCAGGGGGAGAAGGAAAAGGGAAAGATCGTGACGCCGGAATCCCACGGTTTCGATGCCATGACTAAAGGCTGCATGGGTGGCCAGAGCTTCGCCTTTGTGTCGCATGTTGGCAAGGTGCAGATCTGTGGTTTTCTCGAGGAAGAGGCGGGAGATATCAAGAAAGAGCCTTTTTCAAAAATATGGAACACATCGCAGCTTTTTTCGCAAATGCGCGACCTCGACCACTATCATGGCAAGTGCGGCGTTTGCGAGTACCGCCGAGTCTGCGGTGGCTGTCGCGCGAGGGCCTATGCCATCTCCGGCGACTACCTTGCGGCTGAACCGTTCTGCACGTATGAGCCGGTGATGGCAAAGAAGTAGAAGAGGGGGCGACGTTCGCTTACTCAGGGGATGATTTCACGTCATCCCCTTTTTGTATACTGGTATAGAAATATTTAAAAAAATCATTAACAATGCATGAACATGGTGTGGAGCTTACAATGTACGACGATGTCGCTTATAGTTACTCTGCTTATTCCTGAATTTACTATGGTAAAACCGAAGATCGGACAACTGTTATTCAAACTCGATAAACTGCTCGACCGCTACGTGGATAATGGGCCGGAAGATTCTTGTTTCTCGATATACCATGCCTTCATCTGGGACGGGAAGCGTAAGACAACGAAACCCATTAAGAGACCGGTCCAGATCGACCTGGACGATCTAATCGGCATCGATTCCATCAAAAAAGAGATCGTGAACAACACGAAGAATTTTATCAATGGCCGGAAAGCGAATAACGTGTTGCTCTGGGGCGAGCGTGGCACAGGTAAGTCGTCGCTCATGAAGGCCCTCCTTACGGTCTTCGACGGCACGACGCTTAGGATGATCCAAATATACAAGCATGATATCCTTACCATTCAGGACCTGTACGATCTCCTCTGGCGGAACCGGTCTTATCGGTTCATTCTGTTTATCGATGACTTGTCGTTCGAAGAGAGCCAGATGGATTACAAAGAAATGAAAACGATCATGGACGGCGGTCTTGAAGAGATCCCTGAAAACGTACTATTTTACGCAACGTCGAACCGGAAGCACCTGATTCCCACGAAGTTCTCGGACAACGAGAGTGATGAGATTCGGCCCTCGGACACGGTCGAGGAGAAAGTCTCGCTCGTAGATCGGTTCGGCCTGCGGCTCGGCTTTTACCATTTCTCACAGGACACTTACCTTGAAATTGTTGCATCCTATGCAGAGAAGTACGGGGTCAGCATCGTCAAGGACAAGCTCGACCGTTTGGCGATTCAGTGGGCACTTGGCGCCGGGGGCAGGAATGGCCGCATAGCCGAACAATTCGTGCGGACAATCCTGGGAAGTAGCGTCGAATAACATATTACGGTCATTTTTTCTTTTGCCACCTTGCCTTTTCAAATAATATATATTATCTTTCTCTTAGGATATTTTATAAAGGCGATAGTACTGTCCAATTCCAACGCATGCCGGCTACCGGACGCAAACTATCGGGGGCAATTTCAAGATCCGCGATCACCGACCCATAGTAGTCAGTTCATAAGCTACGTTGGGTGTGTCAGAGGGACAAAAGCAGGATGGCCTTCACCGGTTTTAACATCATTGACGAAAACATGCCACTGTCTTGACACAGTGATTAATGGCATCCTTGCCAGGTGGTCATTAGGGGGCTGGTAGTCACCCAATCCTTCGAGGCCATCGGCGTAGACGTAGCTTTTACGGCATCTTTATGCTGTGCTTACATGCCCCACGTCTGGACGCGGGGTTCTTGACTGTATCGAATCATTCTGGCGAAGCTGTAGCGGGCGACGTCGCCTGGGCTGCAAGCCAATTTTTTTGGAGGAAAGTGAAATGGGGAAAATGCTTATAGCAATTAATGATTCTTCGAGCGCAATGAAGGCAGTTGAGTACGTTGCGCAGCAGTTCGCGGCTGATAGCGTTCAGATCGGCCTTGTACACATCCTGCCGAACCTTCCTGCCATTTTCTGGGATGAAGGGCACATTCTTTCCGACGACGAGAAGAGGGATCGGAAAAAGGTCGTGGATAAATGGTTGGATGCTCAGAGGGGGAAAATGGAGCCATTGTTCAAGAAGGCCGTGGATGTGTTGAATTCTAAGGGGATTCCCTCGAGCCGGGTCCAGATAAAATTCGTCTCTGATTCGACAGACGTAGCAGACAGCATCATCGAAGAGGCCAGAGACGGTGGCTACGATACCATCGTGGTTGGTAGGTTCCACCACTCGCCGAAGAACACCCTCGGAACGGTTAGCCAAAGGATCGCGATCCTGGCATCTGGCCTGATTGTGACGATTGTCGGATAAGGCGTGGTGGAACTGAATGCATGATCGACTTGTAAAGCTCCTCTCTCTGGTATCCTTTCTCATTGCTGCACTGTCGGGTTGTGCATGTACAATGATGGCAATAGGGGCCGTGCAGCCGGAACCGCAGGTCACGAGCTTGATGTTTGTAGCGCCAGATCAGGCAATTATCGTGGGGCGGATAGAATTGCATCCGCCGCTCCAGGAAGGAGAGCAAACGCTCAAATCGCCGAGCGGCGAGGAATTTAGAAACGCGTTTATCCTTTACGGGGGGAGTCGACTAAGGGATTTTACCATGAGCAGGCCGGCCACATTCGAGGGCTCCTATGCAACGACGCTTGAGAAAGAATTTTTCATCAAGGCCGAGAAGGGCTCGACTTTTTTCGTGTCTGGAGGCACATTCTATACAGAGTTCGATCTTCCCTACTATATCACATACCACACGTTTAGTAGTCCTCTCCAGATCGAAATTAAGCCCGATGATGAAGCCGTCTATGTCGGCACGATCCAATATTACCGCGATGAAAATAATAACATAAAAGCCGTGATGATACGGGATGACTATCAGTGGGCTGATACACAATTCAAGGAGCGTTTCGGCACTTCCAAGACTCTTCGCAAGGCGCTCGCAACCCCATTGTCCTTCATCAAATGAGCCGTTTTAGCGTTGAACATTTTGGCTCGAGAGTTTGTGTCGAATCCGTCCTGGTTCGATTTCTTGACAAGTGTCAGCAAACAACCTATAGTAATAACTGAATAGGAGCAGTACGTCGAAAGACACACCTATTTTGCTTTCAGAGAGATCGGGTTCCGTTATGAAGCACAGAGACGAGATGCTAAGCAGATTGGATGCAATTATATCTTTCACGCTGCTCCCCTCCCCTGTCATTTTCAGTGTTGCCCACGAGCTTCAAAGCATCTATACAGCAAATGTCCCCGGTCACCTTGAACCGCACGTCGAACGTCGATCTCCATGAGTATGTCATCCGTAAAACAGAAACTCGGTGTTGCTTTGAGTGGTGGTGCCACGCGCGGTCTTGCACACATTGGAGTGCTTCAGGCCCTTGAAGAGAACCGCATTCGCCCGGATTATCTTTCCGGCACGAGCATTGGTGCGTTTGCTGCGGCGCTGTATGCCTTCGGTGTATCGCTTCCCGAGATCCGCCGCATAGGACAGGGCATGACCCCGCTCAATGTCTCGAAGCTGAAACTCTCACGGTTTGCGCTGTTCTCGAATGAAGAACTTGGAAAACTCATTATGGCCGCTATCGGCGAGGCTAGAATTGAAGACGCGTCCATACCCCTTGCAATCATGGCAACGGACATCAGCAGTGGAAAAAAAGTTGTGCTGCGAGAAGGCAAAGTCGCTCAGGCAGTCATGGCGAGCAGCGCGATGGCGGGTATCTATTTGCCGGTACGTGTCGACGGCAGGATGTTGATGGATGGAGGGATCATAGAGGACGTGCCTATTTCTCCTCTTCGTCCCATGGGCGCCGGCGTGGTCGTGGCCGTAAACCTGAGTGCGGAGCGCAAGTACCGCGTGCCCGAGGATATCATTGATATCCTATTTAATGCCTTCGATATCGCCATCGACGAGAACATGAAAGTGCAGGTAAAGCTCGCCGACTTGGTGATCGAACCGCGTCTATCCAGATTCCGGCGTATAGACGTGAAACAGATGGACGAACTGATCGCCGAAGGACATCGGGCCGCTCTGGAGGTCATCCCCGATATCCGAGAGGCGCTCGATCATCCTGTAGATCTGACTATGGCCCGAAGGGGCGAGTGCCCCTGATCCTCATAAAGGGGAGAAAGTTAACCTAATCAGGCAGGGACGATGATCGAAACTTCCCGCACATTAACCCTCCGCGATGGTGCGACGATAGCCTATCGGATCCTCCGAGGATCAGCACCGCGGGATGTCGTTATCCTAATCCACGGCATGGCAAGCAATCTAACACGCTGGTCAGAATTTGTGGAAGAGAGTTCGCTCAGGAGTTCCCGGGATATTGTTCGAATCGATCTACGGGGCAACGGTAGATCGGTCTTTCGAGGCCCTATCACCATGGAAACGTGGTGCGATGATCTTGTCGCCATTCTCGCTGCCGAAGGCTATTCCCGCGCCGTCCTCGTGGGCCACTGCCTGGGCGCTAACTTAGCGCTCCATTTTGCGATTCGTCATTCAGACAGAACAGAAGGTCTGGTGCTGATCGAGCCGCTCTTTCCCCGCTCCTTTGCTGGTGCTTTAAAAAAGATCCAGCCCTATACTATTTTACTGTCACCAATCATCGCGACCCTTGGACTGCTGAATCGTGTGGGTCTCTACCGCCGGCGTCTGCCGCATTTGGACCTCCGCGAACTGGACAGGGAAATGCGTGAATTGATGAGATCACAAGGGAAAGCCGATGCAATCACGAAACGCTACGCATCGATCTGTCATGATTTGAAGTTTCTGCCGACGACAGCCTATCTCCAGAGCTTGCGTGAGCTCAGCCGGCCACTTCCCTCTCTTCTTGATATCAGAAGGCCTATGCTGCTCATGTTTTCTACAGGGAAGGTGTTCAGCGATCCAACCATTGCACGGGAACTCTGTAAGATGCTTGAGAAATGCACGACTGTTGTGCTCGATTCGCACCACTGGATACCGACCGAGAGGCCCGTAGAAATGAGGACGATAATTGAGGGATGGTGTGAATCGCTTCGAAAGTCGTGAGCAAAAGCATCATCATTTGAACTTGTAATATAGACACTCTTGTACTATCTTTTAGGATATCGTCAGGTGCTTCAACCGAAAAAAGCGACTAGATGAATATACCAACAAGAACTAACGAAAGCTGTGGCAACGCTCGGTTTGCCACTTCACAAGAAAAGGAGCCAATCTATGCTACGCGATGAACGAAGGCACAGAAGGGGCGTTTGCACGGCAATCTTCTCTATTTTTTTTATTACCGGCATCGCTATCGGGGTGTTTTACTTGTTATTTGCCAATCGTGTGCCGAAACGCGTTGTCTTGGAAGCGGACTTTGAGCAAGGCGTGGTAGAATTCGTGCCAGACGATTCCCTGGGCCGTGTACTGCTGGCGAAGAAGCTCACACTTCGTGATGTTGTGGAAGCACTGCAGAAAGCGGCATCAGACGACCGGGTCAAGGGACTTGTAGCTAGGGTCGGCCAATCGAACATAAAACTGGCGCAGGTGCAGGAAATTCGGGACGCTGTTATCGCTTTCCGCACATCGGGCAAACCGACAATTGCGTATGCAGAGACTTTTGGAGAGTTCGGGCCTGGAAACTCTTCGTACTATCTTGCGACTGCTTTCGACGCAATCTACCTGCAGCCCTCGGGTGACCTAGGGCTGACCGGGCTCATTTATGAACAGCCCTTTGTCCGGGGCACGCTTGACAAGCTCGGCATCGTCCCTCGTCTCGACGGCCGCAAAGAATACAAAAGTTTCCCCTACATGTTCACGGAGCGGAAGTATATTGCACCGCACCGCGAAGAAATTACGCGAGTGATGGATTCCCAGTTCAGCCAGATTGTCAAAGGAATCGCAGAATCACGGAAACTTACTGAAGATGAGGTCCGCGTGCTAATCAACAAAGGACCGTTTATAGGACAGGAAGCGGTCGAGGAGAAGCTTGTTGATGCCCTCGAATACCGGGACGAGGTCTACGACAAGATCAAGGAAAAGGTGGGAGTGAAAGCGGAGTTTCTCTCTCTTGCCGAATATCGGAAGCGTGCCGGAGGTCCGAACGAAAAGGGAACGACCATAGCACTAATCTATGGAGTAGGCGGCATCGAACGCGGCAAGAGCGGATACAATCCTGCTACGGGCGAGCTCATAATGGGCTCTGACACGGTAGCGGCCGCAATCCGGCAAGCTGTAGCGGACACGACCGTTAAGGCCATTCTGTTCCGGATTGACAGTCCCGGCGGTTCCTACGTTGCGTCGGACACGATCTGGCGCGAGATTGTCAAGGCCAAAAAGGCAGGCAAACCAGTCGTCGCATCCATGGGTAGCGTTGCGGGCTCGGGTGGTTATTTCGTGGCCATGGCTGCGGACAAAATCGTGGCCCAGCCCGCGACGATAACTGGCTCCATAGGAGTGTTCGGCGGGAAAATGGTGACTACCGGATTTTGGAACAAGCTTGGTGTGACCTGGGATGAAGTGCACACAAGCAAAAACGCCGATGCTTGGACTCAGGCAAAGGACCTGACCCCCGCGCAGTGGGCGCGCATGGAGGCATGGCTCGACCGCGTGTACGCGGATTTCACCTCCAAGGTCTGCCAAGGCAGGAACCTTCCGATTGAAGCAGTGGAGAGGATGGCGAGAGGGAGGATCTGGACCGGAGAGGACGGGAAGAGGCTGGGTCTCGTGGACGAGTTGGGGGGATTTACTACAGCACTGCGGCTCGTGCGCAAAGCTGCCAAACTCCACGACAACGCCCCGATCCGGCTGAAGGTCTATCCCGAAAAGAAAACGCTATTTAAACTTGTTTCGGAACTCACACAGGTTGCAGGAGCAGGAGATGGCGTCAGTGCCCTTGCGCTGACGTTGGAGAACCTACAGCCATTCATCAAAACCCTGGAATCGCTCGGACTCTCATCACGTTCTGAAGTCTTGAGGATGCCGGAGTTCGAATGAACACCTAATTATGGCGTTCGCCGAGCATGATTGTACCAAAGAGAGCTCCCGGTTGATCAATGCACACAACCAGGAAGGGGAAGGCGGGAAGAGAAATATAAATGGGAAACCGACCTCTTACAATATATCTTCTCCATTCCCCTATATCGCTCTCCCTTTATCATGAAAAGTTTTGTCAAGCAAACCAAAGAACTCCAATTTCTTACGTCGGGATGATTGCGTTAAGCTAGCATACGTAATCATTATTCTTGTTTTTCTGGCTCCTTAGGCAGGATCGGCGAGATAATCTTGACGGGTAGTTCTAGAATATTTTCGAGAAGATTCAAGAATCGAGTGCCGACTGCCGAAGGAGCTAGGAAGGTAACCTCGGGATTCGATGCGTCGCCTGATACCTTGACTGGGACAGAGATCAACGTTCCGCCCATAATTGAGCTCACGAGCGGGATGTGCCTAATGATCCAGTTGAGGGTCGAGAACGGCGCAACGAGGACCACGAGATCCACCTTCTGCGCAACCAGATCAACCTCGCCCTGGGCAATAATGTCGAGAGATTTGCCGCCGATGAACGCTTTCTCCAGTTCGAGTTTCCCCTGATGTAGTTTTCCCGTCATGGCAATCGTATGATAGGGGAATCCATTACCTCCCAGTTCAGGAAGCTTACCGCGGAATATTTCAAGAACGCTCAAGACTGAAAAGATTTTGGCGAGGATAGGGTAGTGATATATCCTACCTTCATCAGACGTGAAGTCGACATTACCCTCAAGTGATTTGACTAATGTTCCACTCTTTCCTTGAGAGCGTATGTTAGCCTTCAGGTCAAAGGTACCAGTTACACGGACATCTCTGCCGGCTAGGCAGTTGAGGGTGGATTCCAATTGCTGTTTTGAAGCTGCGGGCTTGAAATTAAAATTGATTTCAGAGTCAAAAAAGTCAAGCGTCCCGAGGGTGGAAATGTCGCAGGTCTTTGCCTCGGTAAAGGCCATGCTCACCTCGTGAGGACTTAACGTTACGACAGCCTGTGCAGGACTAAAAGTGTATCTGCCGAACAGCAGGGATGACGAGTTGACACGGACCGTGCCGAGAAGGGGAGGCATACGAGTGGGAGTAGGTTTTTTGTCCGTTGATTCCTTGCTTAAGCCGGACAGGGCCTGCTGAATCGCACTCACCGCCATATTGTCCGCATTGAGATTCATATCAAAGACGATACCCGCGCCCGAAGATACCACATTGCCGTTTATTCCGAAATGGCTGTTCCCCCAGGTTAGTGCAGCCGAATCGATGGTAATGATCTTATTATCGGCGTGGACAGAAAATCTATCAATCGTTAGCGGGACATCAAGACCCCAGGGAACGACGATATCGTTACCGCGCAGTTGTCCCTGCAGTGTAGAATCCACAATGCGGTCCATGTGAATAGTCGTGTGCAGGTCCCCCTGGATGTTCCCCTTGCCGAAAATCCTCCGTTTGAAGATCCTGTTCAAGGTGTTCTGCGCCAACTTGCCGGAGAAAGACAGATCCGTCGTTGTCCCGTTTTGTCGAGCGGAAACGTTCACGTTCGTGCCCTGGTCCTTGATCGTCGCTCTATTAAGTACCAGTCTCGTCCCGCTTTGCGAAAGGTCAATTGAAAGTGCAGGTCCGTTGGCCACAGTAACTTCTCCCGCGAATGACATGCCCGCCTTCTCCTGCCAAGTTAGATGAGAATTCGTAAAAGCCAGAGGGGCGTTGATTATAAATTCCTTCGGCAGCGCGAACCTGACAAATGCCCACGCAATGCTTTCCGTGCCTGCTGTTCCCGTAAACCTAAGATCGATCTCGTGCATCTCTCTGCGATCACCGCTTATCGCGCCGGAGCCTGTGACTTTCGTGTCGAGGATCGCAGCTCGTACGTCGTCAAGCAGAATTTTATTCGATTCAAGGCTGAAGTTTCCTCGTGGTGCAGTAAGTGGCCCGGGCAGAAGCCGCGAATCGATCTTAATCTGTTCAATGCTTCCGGCAATGGCTCTATTCCAAAGAGCGGGCCTGAAAAGCGGCCCTCCGAAATTCATGGACGATAGGTTGACGATGCCGGTAAGGGTTTTCACGTCTTTTAGGCTGTCCTGTAAAGTCTTATACCTCCTGAGCCATTGAAAAATTTCAGTGAGATTCATTACTGCCGTCCCCTTGAGGACCCTTATAAATGGTTTTTTTCTCTCTGCGAGAAACGCAGCGACGTGTGAAATGGAGGATTTACCCATGCGGGACTGCAGATCGGCCACGGAAATTCTATTTTCATTAATAACGAACCTGCTTGTCACAGACAGCGGAGCAGGAAGGATGGCCGCATCCACAACGACATTATTTGCCTCGCCGGTTACTGTAGTATGTGATGCAGACAGCTGATAAAGGGGGACACGGGCATGTACTGATGATATGATGAGCGCCCCAGATATTGATTTTATGTTTTCGAGATATGTGGTCAGGGTGCCAGCCGACGACAACCATTGATACATCTCGTCAAGTGCGAACGTGGCCCTGCCTGAGGCAATATCAAGATAGGGGTTGTCTGTCCATGTAAGACTGGCGGAAAAATCGGATATTGAGGAGCTGCCCATTGAAACGGAAAGGTCCTTGACTTCTGTTTTTTCTTCATCAAAAAAATATCTTCCTTTCAGCGAGAAAGTACCCCATGATTCCGTATTGGCTTTTAGCAATATATCCATGGCCCCGGGCGGTGCATTAAATCGTACAGCTGCATCTCGCAAGAAAAGAAAAAGGTGTCCTTTCCTCCTGAGGATAAGCGTGCCCTTGTCCATGTCTACGTCAAGGCCCGGTCCGATCGCTTGGAAATAGCTAAGCAAGAGCCTGATGTTCTTCTTTACTTCAGGAAGAGAGAGCGACTCTGGCCTGACTTCACTGACGGTCTCCGGAAGTGCAATCGTAAAGTCCGGTTCTTGGATCCGGATCCTAGAAACAAAAAGTTTTCCTTTTATGAGAGGTAATATCTGCGGGTAAATACTGATGAGCTTCACGGCTCCTTTAACTGTCTTGGGAATTAAGAGATTCGCTCCACGAAATACAATATGGGGTCGCGGATAGATCAAGATATCCAGCCGCTGATATTGTACGGTCCCACCCAGGTGCCTTGAAATTGCGGTTTCGATCCTTGTTTTTATTGATTTTGAATTTAAGTAGCTTGGCGTCAGTAACATCGCGACTACAAGAAGGGCAAGCGGGACACAGAGAATGACCGTCAATGAGAGCACTATTTTTTTTCGCAGATTCATAGGTGACAGCCTCTCTTTTGATTATAGGCGCTGATTTCCCTGAGGGAATATGGGGAGAAAACAAAAGCCATACTGAATGTCGTATGTGAAGCACGTTCAAATATATAAAAAATCTTCATGGAAGCCATATTGTTATAATTACAGCACTAAACCACTGACAATGCATCTTATATGTGATTATGCAAGCCAACGACTACGCTGGTTGTCTATTCCGGTGAATTCAGACAGGCATTCCGATTTATGTCGGGCCTCCTGTTTCGATTTAATTCGAGCCCCTCCTAACGGGGTGAACGATCGCTGAGCTACTATCTCACAGCGATTTTAACTTGTCAACGATTGATCTTTGATTTGTCACTATGAATGGGAGGAAACTGTTGGTCTATTCAGGGTATCAACTCTTGAGTACGAGTGATCCGGAGAAATCCCTCAATTAGCGCTGTCGGTTTAAGGATAAAAAGTCAACACATCTTACAACCCTAAGCTAAAAATCTTACAAAAAAACATTTGATCACGCCGTGCAATTTTATCAGTGCCCCATTGAATAAAAAAGTTAACCAATTTATCAAAGGCAATCGACAAGAATTGTTAATAATTTCGATTGTTCCGTCCTTACTGAACTCTTTCACCAGAACTTACATTATTCCTCGAAAAATGGTATAACTGCAACAATGAAACTTCCACTATCTCATGCCCAATTGAAAACCCTGGCTGCCAACGTCACTCGTCTGTCGGAACTCCTGACGCGTGAACGCGGTCGTCTGCCTGCGGCATATTTGAAAGACAAAGGCCTCAGGGAGGCATACGTGGCTTACTATCTGCCCCTGAACCGACGGAAAATTCAAGCGCCCTTGGCGGAGATTGCTCTCCATCCTGAGAACCGATTCGGGAACGAGACACTCCGGGTCCTCGACCTTGGATGCGGCCCGGGAACGGCGATGCTCGGCGTGATGGAGTTTTTTGCAGCAAGAAAGAAACGTCCCCATCTCGCTTTGACGGCCGTTGACCACGTTGCCGAAAACTTGAAGATGGCCGAAGAACTCTTTACTACATTCAAGAGTATGAGCAATCTCGATGTATCCTTAAAGACCGTCCGATCGGATATCGAACAAATACAATATCTTCAGGAGACTATCTTCAATCTGATCATCTTCTCAAATGTGCTAAATGAAATGTTCATCCATGATGCTGACCGGATCGTTAAGCGGACTAACCTAGTGACGCAGTATCTAAACCGGTTTCTTGCTGATGATGGAAGCTGCATAATCATTGAACCGGCTTTGCGCGAAACGTCGCGGGAACTTCTCGCGGTCAGGGAGGGGCTGCTAAAGCAGGGTTTTCAGATCTACTCTCCCTGCCTTTGTCATGCGCAATGCGCCGCTCTTGCGAACCCCAAAGACTGGTGTCATGAAGACATGGCTTGGGACCCGACTGACACGATTCAGGAACTGGACAATCTGACCGGGCTTCGGAAAGACTCTCTTAAATTTTCCTATCTCATAATGCGGAAAGATAGCCAATCTCTTGCCGGAATGTACGGTGTAAATGCGTTTCGCGTCGTAAGCGAACCCCTGGTCTCGAAAGGGAAGAGAGAGTTCTATATCTGCGGCGAGGCGGGACGACGGCTCATTACAAGACTTGATAAAGATTTGGTCGCACGGAACAAGCCCTTCGGCAGCCTGCAGCGCGGAGATGTTGTACGTTTCGAACATTTAGTTGATGAAGGGAGGCGGTATAAAGTAGGTAAAGAGACAGGAGTGCAGCGCCTGTGGACGATAGCAGGTTGCCTAACACACGACCAAGGACAACGCCTTTAATATCTATTTAATTCGCTGGGCCTAGTTAGCATGAGTGATATTCAGAAAACCTTTGGTATGCGGCTAATGTGTGATAGTGAATCAGCACTCCATTGAAAATTGATATATTTTTAGAATTGCATATACAATATAGAATATTTTCTGATATAGTACCTGAATCCTGCACGCTGATGGAGTGAAAAAGATAAAACCATACAGGTTACACTGATATAATGCGGTTATCTCGCGAACAACCCATGATATCAGGAGGTAACCCATATGGTTAAACGACAAAAGAAGCATAGCGCGAAAAACGGCATGAATCAAGGTCAAAATGAAGGCCATTCGGAACCCGCTAAAATCAGCCCTAATACGCGCTACGAGTATTGCAGTGAACGGCTTTCACCCTTCGGCGGACTGCTGGCGTTAGAGAAGTTCATGGACGCGGTAAAGTTCCAGGAGGTTTTCGAGGGATTTTATCAGCCACCAGGCCGCACGCCGGACCAGGGACATTATAAAGCAGTGTATGGGATTCTGGTGTTGCTTTTCATTGGATTCACGCGGCTGTGGCATTTTCAATACATACAAACGGATCCAATGGTGTGCGCCCTGTTCGGCGTGTCCAAGTTGCCGCACGTGACGACTTACTGGCGATACGTTGCGTCCTTGGGCATCAATCAAGGGAAGTCGCTGCTTTTGGTGATGGCGGCGCTACGAGAACGGGTCTGGAAATTGTGCGAGATCAGCTACAGCGTCATCCATGTTAATCTTGATACGACAGTTGAGACCATCTTTGGCGATCAGGAAGGCGGCCGCAAGGGACACAATACCCGGTACCGGGGAAAAAAGGGATTTCGTCCTGTCCTGGGTTTCATTGAGGAGACGCGAGAGTATCTTGTCGGAAAGCTTCGCAAGGGCGCGACCATCTCTGGCAAAGAAGTCGCGGAGGTGATCAAGAGCATCAAGAAATACCTTCCTGCTTGTGTCAAAAAGGTGATTCTTCGAGGTGACGGCGAGTTCATCAGTTGGGATGCGGTTAAAGCTGCGGAAGACGAAAGGCACATGTACATCTTCGGCAATAAAGGATGCAAGCCGCCCTTTGATTCCAAGATGTGGTACAAGGTGCACAAAATCGATAGCGTAGAATACAATGAGTGCTGGTATAAACCGACGGGATGGCCGGGAGAACGCCGTTTCGTCTCAATGCGTATTCCGGGAAAGAAATCAGGCAAGGGAGACACGCAGCTTGAGCTTTTGGAAGACGGTGGTTTTACGTATCGGCAATTTGTCACCAATCATCCAGGCAAGTCTCATCAGGCTATCAGCGAGTATGACAAGCGGGCAGATTGCGAGAACCAGATCGGCGAAGTAAAGCGAGAGGGACTGTCGGCTATTCCCACGCGTCGGTTCATGAACAACTACGCATATTTTCAGATCGTTCTTTTGGCCTACAACAGTTGGAGATCGTTCAAGATGCTCGCAGAATTCAGCGAGAAGCAGAAACGCACTCAAGATAACGCGGCAGTCACCGCCTTGAGCGGCATTCAGGACAACACCATCAAAATCGCTCGGTTGAAGCTGCTCATGATCGCGACAAAGCTGGTCATGAGCGGCAATACGACGAAGGCGCGGTACTCCGAACACGACAACAGGGTAGCAGGACTCTTTAGCTTCATGGAGCATCTTGATCAGCTACGCAATCAGGTGCGCCCGTGGCTTGATGGCGGTCAGTGGCAATGCCGGCACATGGAGGTTATGAGGCTGCAACCCGCTGAAAATTCTTCATGATGCAATTGTGCAAGAAATTTCTTGCACAATATAGGCTGAGAAGCTTGGAATTGTGCTTTTCTGCCTTATGCGATGAGGAATGCGGCAGTTAAGATGAAATGAAAGCTGTCGAAGGGTAAGCGGAAGATGCGGGAATCAAAACAAACCCGACGAGTCGGGGGAACTACGTTTTGATGCAAGATTCAGGTAGTAACAACACAGAAAATAAGTTCATCAATAATTTTACGCAAAATCTATTTTCGAATGATTTATTTGGCATCTGTCAAAATGGATCAGCATAGGGTTGTGCCTATAGCTATAATTAAAGCGATTTTTCCCCAGCTAGAAGCCGTCGCTTGGTGACATAAATCACTAGAGATGTCATGAAGTTTTTGACATATTCAATTCTTGATGTTGCAGTTCTATGAAAGCCATCCAAATTTATGAAAAGCATGACGCTAGCTAACTCCCGGCTTAGAAATATTATCCTGTTTACAGGTAGTGCACTCATCGCGCTGTCACTGATGCTTTTTCTGAGCGCAATGACGATTCAGAAATTCGGACAGTCGGGACAGGAAACTTTTTTCAATGGCCGGTCGAGCATCCTCATCATAATCGCTTTCGTCCTGCTCGGAGGACTTGCACTAACCCTGCTCATTTTTGTTGTCCGGACTTTGAGCAGGCCTGTCTCAAGGCCATCTTCGGTTCAGACACACTCTCAAAGGAAGGGCTCAAGAATGAGTGCGTTGATGGCAAATGAGGATGAAACCAGCAATAGAACTGAAAATCCTGAATCGATGAACGCTCTTGAAGCGCAGCGGTATATGTCTGTCCAAATTGTTACGGACGCTGCTGGTGAACTAAGAACATCCGTTGACGCGCTAGAGGAAGAACTGGAAGACATGTTGGAAGATGAAGACCCCATGGAGAAAGAGCATATGCAGTCTCTACTTGGAGAAACGGACAGGCTCAAGAAAATCATCGATGGGATGGAGAAGTTGTCGCAGGCCCAGGCGCTTGCTAGCTCGCTCCAGAGGGAATTCGTCGCACTGGAGCCATTGCTCAAAGACGTGATGGAGAAGACGCGTACCACAGCGCAAGGTAGGGATGTGACGTTCACTTTGGAATGCGCACAGGGCCTTACCATATATGCTGATCCGGAGTGTCTCAGACAAATCATGGAAAACCTCATGGACAATGCTGTCAAGGCAGTGAAGAATACAGGAAGCGTGTTCGTGAGCGTCGCCCGGAAAGGCGATGAAGTCGTTTTCTCTGTTGCGGACACAGGATCCGGAATCAGGACAAAGCATCTTTCCCATATCTACGAACGGTTTTTCCGAGGAACGGGCACCGGCATAGGCATGGGCCTCACCATCGTGAAAGAACTAGTTGATGCCTGCGGAGGGGAAATAGGGGTCCAGACCATCCCGGGCAAAGGTTCAGTTTTTACCATTCATATCTCCGCATCGTGATCCTAAAGCCTCCTTATCTCGGTTCCTACACAATCATGCTAAATCCAAGAACTTCATCTCCTCGCACGGATAATCTATTACTTGTCTCGGCGCTCTCATCCGCCTTGATTCCTTGGCCCCATTGCCGTATATTCATCTCATGAGCAGATATCGTCCTCCCCAAAAAGCGGGATCCAAGTATATAACGCCCGAAGGCAAGAAACGTCTCTCCGACGAGTTTCAATACCTTTGGCACACGAAGCGGCCCGAGGTGACTGCAGCGCTTGCGGCTGCTGCTGCGGAGGGCGACCGTTCGGAAAACGCGGAGTACATCTATCGCAAGAAACAGCTTCGTGAAATCGATGCGCGGATCCATCACCTCAAAAACCGGCTCGAACATATTACGGTTGTTGACACACTTCCCGGGGACAGGTCCCAGGTCTTTTTCGGCGCCTGGGTGCGGCTTGAGGACGAAAAAGGAAGTATCAGCGAGTATCGCATCGTTGGACCTGATGAGTTCGACTCTGCAAAAGGTTTAATCAGCATGGATTCTCCCATGGCCAAGGCGCTCATGAAAAAGGCCCAAGGTGATGAAGTCGTCGTCAAGCGGCCGAAAGGCGATACTTTGTTCACGATCGTACGTGTTCAGTATGAGCCGTTTAAAGATGCGAACAAAAATGAATAATCCCCGAAACAGCAATGTTAACCACAGATAAACATGGTTTGAAACAAATAGGAAAAGACTTTAAAGTGAACTACCTCGCCCTTACGGACGAAGCTTCTTGGTTCGTTGAGGGGCCTTGCAGCACCGCCTCTCCCCAAGCGTAGATTTCGGCAGTTCCTGCCGTAGACTTATTCAGGATGTTTATTGCAGCGTTGCGATCGCGGTCCATGACGGTTTTACAGAAAGGGCAATCATGCACCCTTTCGGCAAGCGTTTTAGGCACCCGTTCCCCACAGCAGCTGCAAATGATGCTTGTGTGATAAGGAGCGACTTTGTCGAACTTGCGCCCAGCTTCTTCCGCTTTGTATGCAAGATAATTAGGAAATTGTCCCCATCCAGCATCGGATATTGATTTGGCAAGGTGATGGTTCTTGACCATGCCTGTGATATTCAGGTCTTCGGCTGCGATGAACCCATACGTATCTACGAGTTTACGGGAGGTCTTATGATGAAAGTCAGAACGCTGATTACGGACCTTCCGATGAAGCCTGGCAAGCGCAACTCGAGCCTTCCTCCTGTTGTTAGAACCTTTCGTCTTCGAGGAAAGCTTACGTTGCTTCTTCTTGAGTTTTTTCTCGGTGGTTTGCAAGTACTTAGAATTTGCTATTGTCTCACCCGTAGAAAGAACAGCGAAATTATGTATGCCAACATCTACGCCGATGGCCTTGTCAGATACGAGTTTTGAACTAGGCACATACTCCACGGAAAAGCAGGCATACCACTTGTCGTGTTCTCTTTTGACCGTGCAGGTTTTGACAGACCCGATGATTGGGCGATGAAGCTTTATTTTAATCGTCCCTATTTTGGAGAGTTTGAGGCGTCCACGATGACTCTGGCTATTCTGCGGTATTAGTAACTGGAACCCCGGAGTCTGCGGATAATGGATGGAGTCATATTGTCCGATCCCCTTGAACCTTGGGTAACCCGCTTTACCGGACGTGCCTTTAACTCTCCGGAAAAAGTTTTGATAGGAGCGCTCAACACGAAATAAAACATTCTGTAAGACTTGGGAATGGATGCCTTCAAGGGAATTTATTCTGGTTTTATCGCTTTTAAGGATCTCTTGTTGGCGTACCCTGGTAAGACCCTTGCCGGTCTTTTCGAAAGCATTCTTCCTGTCTGCAATGCAGGAGTTGTAAAGCACTCGGCAGACATCAAGGGTTTGAGCGAACATCAATGTTTGTTTTTTTAGGAGGATAGAAGCGGTACTTGTAAGCTTTAGTTTTCAACATTGAAATACTATACATATTACCACGTAAATCTACTTTTGTCAAAAAACGTCGCCCTTCATCCCCTCCCTTACGGAAGGGTATTTCCGGCGAAAAGTTAAAATTTACCCAAATAATAACCTTTTTTTTCGCTTAAGGTTGTCATATCCGTGTCAATCTTTAATTAACCGCACATTCAGGATTAATACGAAGTAGGTAAGAATGCTATGATTGTACCGCAACCTGAAATTCTTAAGCGTCCCATTCCCAGCACAAAGGAAATGATTCCTGTTGTCGGGCTCGGAACGTATAGCGTTTTCGACGTCGGACAATCGAAGGCCGACCGCGATTCTCTGAAGGAAGTGCTGAGGCTTTTTGCCGAGGTAGGCGGCGGGATGGTTGATTCATCTCCCATGTATGGTAGCGCTGAACTAGTAGTGGGAGAGCTGGCTCGGGATCTTAGCGTGCGTAATTCTCTCTTTCTTGCAACCAAGGTCTGGACCACGGGAAGAGAACCAGGAATTCGCCAAATGAACAACTCGCTCAGGTTGCTCCGGACTAACGTGATCGACCTTATGCATGTGCATAATCTTAGGGACTGGGAAACGCATTTCGAGACGCTCCGCTCCTGGAAAGAGCAGGGACGCATCCGGTATACAGGCGTTACACATTACTCAACGTCCGCGTTCAGTACGATGGAGCATGTTATGAAAGCCGCTCATCCAGACTTCATTCAGATTTACTACTCCATTGTTAAGCGCGAAGCGGAAGAGCGTTTGCTGCCGCTAGCGGCGGACCTTGGCATCGGCGTGATCGTGAACAGGCCCTTCGAAACGGCAGATCTCTTCGGCAGGGTCCGGGGGAAACCTTTGCCGCCTTGGGCGAAAGAAATCGAATGTGCCAGCTGGTCGCAGTTTTTTTTGAAATTCATCTTGTCCTATATGACGGTAACATGTGCAATCCCCGCCACAGGAAACACTGAGCACCTTTTGGACGATAGGAAAGCCGGGTATGGCACCCTGCCCGATAACCGCATGAGAAAAAAAATGGCGCAATACATCGATACTCTCTGAGGAGAACTCAGTTGAATCTTATCCTTCTTTTCCAAGAAGATTTCATAGACAACACGAATCGCGTACGTTTACAAGGACGGCGACTTATGCACGTGCTCGAGGTCCATCGGGCACAGATAGGAGATGAACTCTGTATCGGTATATTGAACGGCCGCATCGGTGCCGGCAGAGTAATACAACTAGAGCCTTTTATACTAGAAATGGAGGTAAAATTCGAACAGGATCCGCCGCCAAAACTTCCTCTCACACTTATCCTGGCATTGCCGAGGCCGAAGGTCTTAAAGCGAGTGCTTCGGGCTGCCAGCTCTCTGGGAGTGCAGCGGATCATTCTGCTTAATTCTTCCAGGGTAGAAAAGAGCTTTTGGCAGAGCCCGGTGCTGTCAAGCGGGGGCCTGCAGGAACAGCTGGTCATCGGACTTGAGCAGGCAAAGGATACGGTGTTTCCTGAGGTACTTCTTAGGCCATTATTCAAGCCCTTTTTGGAAGATGAGCTTCCGGGTCTCATCAAAGGAGCGTTTTCCATCGTAGCCCACCCACATGCCTCAGAGCCCTGCCCCCGCGATATCAAACAGCCTGCGGTTCTTGCAATCGGACCCGAGGGCGGATTTATCACCTATGAGATCGACAACCTCATTTCCTGCGGATTTATCCCTGTGCAGATAGGTAAAAGAATTTTGAGTGTCGAGACAGCTGTGCCTGCGCTGGTCTCGAAGCTGTTCTAGGCGGACAATGTAACGGGGGTTAACCGCTGTCCATACTAACTTAAGGTGAGGCCATGATAAACGTTACGCGTACCGTCTCAATTGCTGAGAATGAAATCCAGCTTAACTTTGTCCGTGCTTCGGGACCCGGGGGCCAGAACGTAAACAAGGTCGCTACCGCTGTACAGCTAAGGTTCGATGTGGGGAACTCGCCCTCCTTGCCGGGTGATGTGCGCACCCGCCTGATCCGTTTGGCAGGCAGACGGATCACCCAGGACGGAATTCTCATTATCGAAGCGCGTCAGTTCCGGACCCAGGAGCGGAACCGCGAGGATGCAATCCTGCGTCTAGTTGAGCTGGTACGTCAGGCCGTGTACAAACCTAAACCGAGGAAAAGGACGAAGCCTTCAAAAGCGGCGAAAGAGAGGCGCATCGAAGGGAAAAAGAAGAGAGGCGAGGTCAAGCGAATGCGTCGGGAAACATCTGTACTCGACTGACGGACGCGATTCGTGAATATACCTTCGTTCTCCGACAGTGCGCAGCAGAATATGCTTACTCTTCACACTGTGATTGACAGCAGACGAGAGGTTAACTGATATTGGAAAATAACAGCAATAAAATAATATTAAATACAAAGTCATATTCGCTGAATTATATGAACCCCTGTAAAGACTAGACTGCCGGATCTTTAGAGGCTTTGTTTAATTCCTTAAGAGTGCTTTCACAGTAAAGAAAATTGTCAAACACACGTGAACTTTCTTTTCCAGATTTTTTCAATTTTTCCCAATGCGGGGAGAAGAACAAAACATCTGAAAATATAAACTATCAAGGAACCTATCACGGATAGATAGGTGAGGCAGAACGATGCTACTATAAAAAAAGTCGATATCTTCATTCTATTTCACCAGTGCGAAGGCTTCATTCACCGGAATAAAGTATATGCTACAAATTAACGACCACTCTGTTCCTCTTCCCTGATACTTCTGTAACACGGTTTTATTCCGAATTGTCCTCGTCTGTTTATTGTCAACATACCCACATGTGATTCGTACCGAATTATTTTTATCCAACGTTCATCTGCGTGTCCCCGGCTTTCGGGCTCTGCCGTTTCATTTGCCTTTGCATGATTTTAATTGCAATTATAGACTGCACACGGTACATTATGCGGGCACAATATTTAAGAAAGAACAGGGTGCTTCATGGCATTAGTTAGTTTACAGGGGGTCAACGTCAGCTTCGGCGGACCCCTGCTTCTCAACGGAGTCGATTTGTCCATCGATCGGGGGGAACGGGTCTGCCTCGTAGGCAGAAACGGAACGGGCAAATCCACGATCATGCGCCTCATAACCGAGGAAGTGAGACCCGATGGTGGTAAGATAGTCTTTCAACAGAATGTTCGCATCGCACTCCTGGCACAGGAAGTCCCTCAGAAACTCATCGGCAGCGTGTTCGACGTTGTGTCAGGCGCCTTTGGCGAGCAAGGGAAACTGCTTGCCCAATATCATCACGTGAGCGCTAGCCTGGCCCATGACCACAGTGAAAAGCTTATGGCTGAGCTCGAAGATGTCCAGCACAAGTTCGAAGCGGCCGGAGGCTGGCATATGCAGCAGCGCGTCGAGGAGATCCTGACGCGGCTTAAACTTTCCGAGGACGCTGAGTTCTCCGAACTCTCCGGCGGCCTCAAACGCCGCGTTTTGCTCGCGAAAGCGCTGGCAAGCGCACCAGACCTACTTCTTCTTGATGAACCCACGAACCACTTGGACATCGATGCCATCAGCTGGCTTGAAGAGTTTCTGCTGACTTTCGGCGGCACGATTTTGTTCGTGACCCACGACCGCGCGCTGCTTCAGAAACTAGCAACTAGGATCGTTGATCTCGACCGGGGGCGGCTAACAAGTTGGCCCGGGAATTATCAGACCTACCTCGAGCTCAAGCAGGCGACACTCGACGCGGAAGCAGTGGAGAATGCGAAGTTCGACAAGAAGCTTGCCGCCGAAGAGGTCTGGATACGCCAGGGCGTCAAGGCGCGCCGGACAAGGAATGAAGGCCGTGTGCGGGCGCTTAAGGAACTCCGCACCATTCGGAGCCAGCGGCGGGAGTTGACAGGGGCAGCGCGCATGCAAATGCAGGAAGCTGAGCGCACGGGAAAACTCGTCATAGAAGCGACTAATGTAAGCCTATCATACGACAACCATACAGTCATTTGCGATTTTTCAACAACGATAATTCGCGGGGACAAAATCGGCATTATCGGTCCGAACGGGTCGGGTAAAACTACGCTGCTCAAAATCCTGCTGAACGAACTGAAACCGCAAAAAGGCAAGGTGAAACACGGTACGAACCTTGCGGTGGCCTACCTTGATCAGCACCGTGCCCAGCTCGACGATGAGAAATCCGTTCAGGACAACGTCGCCTATGGAAGCGATCACGTTACAGTTAACGGTAACCGGCGCCACGTCATCGGCTATTTACAGGATTTTTTATTCGCGCCTGCCCGTGCTCGAAGTCCCGTGAAAGTCCTGTCAGGCGGAGAGCGTAACCGGCTGTTGCTGGCAAAGATCTTCACCCAGCCCTCTAACGTGCTCGTACTTGACGAGCCCACGAACGATCTAGACCTCGAAACCCTCGATCTTCTCGAAGAACTCCTGATGGATTATCCAGGCACCATACTTCTCGTGAGCCACGATCGCGAGTTCATTAACAACGTGGTCACCAGCACGCTCGTGCTTGAAGGAGAAGGCAGAGTGAATGAATACGTGGGTGGGTACGACGACTGGTTAAGACAGAGCCGCAGGAAGAGCGAAGCTTCTGTCGTTTCAGTAAAACCTGAAGAGCAAAAAGCTGTGCCGAATCAGCAAAAAGAGAGACCTCGCAAGTTGACCTTTAAGGAGCAGAAAGAGCTTGACGCTTTACCAAAGTGCATTGAAGCGCTCGATGCCGAACAACAGCAGATCATGGCCACCATGGCAGATCCCACTTTTTATCTTGGGAGCGGTAAAAAGGTGGCGGAAACGAATGCACGGCTTGAGGCAATAGAAAAAGAGCTTTCCGAGGTTTATAAACGGTGGGAAGAGTTGGAAGCGCTAAAACGGTGATTGCGGACCAGATTCACAATCGTGAAGGTATTTCGTCATTCTTTTGTCACCACTGGAATACGAGTTGTTTTTCTGTCCAATGGATTCCTGATGGGATAGGTTAAGATCAATCATCATGATTACTCCGGCACATCCCTTAACGGTGATACCGTCTAATCGACATTGTTGTTCATTGCGTTATCTTTATTGTGATGAACGTGACATGTTCTCTGGTAATCGTGGCGGAACCTCCCATATCAGCAGCTCGCTTTGCCATATTGTTTATGCCTCTCCCCTCTCTGGCGCTTGCGATCCGTCAAATCCCCGCCCGTCATCCTTGACTGTAACCTCGAGGCGCTCTCCTATGACATAAAGATTTAACGTGACCTTTTTGGCGTGGGCATGCTTTATGTTGTTCGTAAGTGTCTCTCGTCAAATCCTGAAAAGGTGCAGACACAAAAGGCTGGTCGGCTGCATTGTATTTTCCTGAATGTCCGTTATCATTTCAAAAATGATCACGTGGGTTTCAATGGAATCCAAAGATACGAGGTTCCGGTGAGAAAGTCATGGGGTAAAATCTTTGTTTGTCCTCCCCATTACCTGGCGGATTAAGTCGGGCCGGGTGCTTGCCTGCTCCTAGAACGGGCGATGTCGAGATTGCAATATCAAGCGACGAATGATAAGATTTCATCTATCGGTTTTGGCCTGAGGGCCTGAGACAGAGTTGCCTGCTCGTTACAGGGGGTTGGTCCGATCATCAGCTTGATTTACTTCTCCTTATCCTTCAACAAATCCGCAAGAGCGGCGAACGGCTTATAGGTCGATGGCTTCTCATGGTTTCTACCAGGGGTTCCCTGGCTGAAGGATTCTTGATCGAGATACTTCTGGTGTTCGTTGTCGTGACAGTAGAGACAGAGCAATTCCCAGTTACTGCCATCGGGCGGATTGTTATCGTGGTTATGATCCTTGTGATGGACCGTGAGTTCGCGGAGTTTCCTGCCAGAAAATTCGCGTCCGCACCGTGAGCAGATGTGCGGATACATCTTGAGCGCTAGTTCTCGATATTCCTTTTCACGGAGGCCTCTGATACGCCGAGCCTCGGCGATGATGGTCTCTTCCGGCTGTATTTTTTTTAGCGACATTAGTGTTCCTTGCCTAACGAACAATATGTAATGCGTTTGATGTCATGCATGTTCAATGTTACCCACTGAATCATATATTATACAATGCACCTAGTGCATCGAAAATGCAAGATTAAGTCTTATGGAGACGCCGGGACGCCGCTCTGCACATCCTCGAATAATTCTCGTATTGCCCGCTTTACTTCATCGACATGCGAGAGATGGTTGATTCTCGTCCTAAATTCCGCGCCATTATGTAGTCCTTTTGTATACCAGCAGAGGTGCTTTCGCATTTCCCGGACGCCGATGTTTTCACCGACGAGATTAACCATATCCTTGAGGTGTCGCACCATGACAGCTTTGCGCTCCTCGATCGTGGGAGGGGGCGGCACGATGCCCGTTTCAAAAAAACTTTTCACCTCACGAAAAATCCAAGGGTATCCCTGGATCGCTCGGCCGATCATGATGCCGTCGCAGCCGGTCTCCTCCATCATTCTCTTTGCATCATAGGCCATATGCACGTCACCGTTTCCGATCACTGGGATACCGACGGAGTCTTTTACATGCTTGATCATGCTCCAGTCCGCGCTACCGGAGAAACCCTGGACCTTCGTCCGTCCGTGCACGGTGACAGCCGCGATGCCAATGGATTCAGCTGCCTGTGCGATGTCAACGGCTACAATGTTTCTAGAATCCCAACCGAGGCGCATCTTGACTGTAACCGGGACTTTCGATGCGCTCACAACAGCGGACATGATCTCTTTTGCGAGCCCGATATCACGAAGCAAGGCTGCACCAGCGCCCGACTTTAATATCTTTGGCACAGGGCAACCCATATTGATGTCGATGAAATCCACTTCGCCCCGGGAAACAATATGCGCTGCCTCTGCCATCGATGCAGGTTTCGATCCGAAAATCTGGAAAACGACTGGCCGTTCGGCCGGATCTGTACGCAACATGTTGTACGTTCGCCTGTGCTCGCGAATCAAGGCTTCGACGCTCACCATCTCTGAGAATACGAGTCCTGCGCCGAATTCCTTACAGATCATGCGGAAGGGAAAGTCGGTAATTCCGGCCATAGGTGCCAGGACAAAGGGGTTGGTCTTGAGAATTTTACGGATCGGCATGGAACCATTATAACCGAAAGACGCATGAAAGCAAAAAACTTTATCATACCTGTCGTGTAGCCGTATCTCTCTAGGGAAATAGCACGGGAAGCCTCACATGCTTTCGCGTTGTGAGTGCATATTTACCGATGATAATGTTCCACAGGCCCGTCTGATCTATCATAACGGCAGGGCAGCCATGAGCAGTGAGCAGAGGGATATGTGAAAAAATAAATGCGATGAAATGTCCCGTTACTTCCTAAATGTTTGATGGCACTGAACGCATCCATCAAGGAGCTGCTTTGTAATTCGCAGCATTTCATGCAGATTATTACGTTGGGCAGCTCGATCGAGAGCATCGAGCTTTTCGTGAAATTTTATATCCCTCCCGATGAATTCCTTGTTGCGTGACGCATTTTTGGGGAGAATAACCGTTCCGGTATGAATGCCTTCACGTGTCTTTTCCATGGAGCCGAGCATGGACTGCAGCGATGCGTGTACTTTTGCTGTATCACTCAACGCCACGGCAGAAACGATATCACGAAACGCGTTGTCCAGAGTCTTCATTTCCTCGACAAGGGGATTTGTTGCTGATGCTTGCACGGGTTCCTGAAAGTGATCTTGACGATCGTGGAGTGCGGCACATGTCTGCGACGGAAATCCTGCTAGAAGAAGCAAGGCGAAGTAGACCATTATCCACGGAATGTGCTTCATTCATGCCTCCTTGTTCAATAGTTATGGTTTTATGAAAGAGACGCTTTATGCGGAAGCATTATAACAAAAAAAGGATTCTTTGACACCAATATTCTCAACAATAGCATCGAATGCTTACGCTGTTCAAGGTGTCGGGTAGTGTTAGTGTTTTATTTTTTTCTTAAAGTTGTCCAGAATTAATTTAAACAATAGTATGATAATTTAACTTACCGCCGAGGATTCCCTTTCCGAAAGGGAGGGGATGAAAGGCGACATTTTTGACAAGATTTGATCCATGTGCTATCTTTTACGGTACTGCATGCAATGTTGAAAATAAAAACTTATAAGTACCGCCTTTATCCTACGAAAAAACAGACATTGATTCTCACTCAAACGCTTGATGCCTGTCGGATACTCTATAATTCATGTATCGTAGACAGAAAAAACGCATTTGAAAAGCCGGCAAAGGGCTTACCAGGATACGACAGCAAGAGATCCTTAAGAGCGACAAAACCAGAATAAATTCCCTTGATGGCATCCATTCCCAAGTCCTGCAGAATGTTTTGTTTCGCGTTGACCGGTCCTTTCTGAATTTTTTTCGCGGGGTTAAAGACAAGTCCGGGGATGCCGGTTACCCAAGGTTTAAGAGTATAGGGCAGTACGACTCCATCTATTATCCACGGATTCCAGGGTTTTAGATAACGCCGCAGGGTCTTAAACTTTCCAAGATAGGAACCATCAAGGCAAAGCTTCACAGCCCTATCGTTGGAGATATCAAAACCTGCACGGTCAAAAGAGAACTCGACAAATGGTATGCCTGCTTCGGCGTTGAGTATGCGCCAATTCACAGACCTGCATCTGATACGGCCGTCGGGATAGACGTAGGCATCTATAACTTCGCTGTCCTTATTTCTACGGGCGAAGCGACAGAAAACCTCAGACACCTGTGAACTGCAGAGAGAAAACTTAAGAAGAAGCAACGCAGGCATTCCGCAAAGAAAAAAGGATCTAAAAACAGGGGAAAGTCTCGCGTCGTACTTGCGAAGCTTTACCGGAAGGTCCGCAGCCAACGTGCCGATTTTAAAAAAATTAATTAAATTATAGGTATGGTAAAGAACCATTACTTTGCCAAATCAATATCAGATGCTGGATCGGGACAATTTCTCAATTATATCGCATACAAAGCGGAAGAAGCTGGGTGCAAGCTTGAGAAAGTCGCTCCTCACCACACAAGCATCATTTGCAGCTGTAGTGGAGAACGAGTCCCCAAAACGCTTGCCGAAAGGGTACATAGTTGCCCTTTCTGTAAGACCGTTTTGGACCGTGACCACAAGGCTGCAATAAATATTCTGAGAAAGTCTACGGCAGGAACTGCCGAAATCTACGCTTGGGGAGAGGCTGTACATCAATGCCCTTCAATGAACCAAGAAGCTTCTTTCGTAAGGGGCGAGGTAGTTCACATGAGTTTGTTCTCCGACATAACTAAGAATTATAAATTAGAATGGAAATATAGAGAAAATCCTTGACAATAATGGACTTATCTTATATATTCAATATTCTTTGCCGAGTAGGTGTTTTCCATGTTTGATTCCTTAAGTGGTAAATTAGAGTCTGTTTTCAAGAAGCTTCGCGGTAGAGGAGTCCTGAAGGAAGAAGATGTTAAAGACGCCCTCCGCGAGGTACGCCTTGCGCTCCTCGAGGCCGATGTCAACTTTAAAGTCGTCAGGGACTTCATCGAACGAGTCCAGGCACGGGCAATAGGGCAGGAGATCCTTTCCAGCCTTACGCCGGGTCAGCAGGTCATCAAGATTGTCCATGACGAACTTGTGACTCTCTTGGGTGGCACCCAGGCCAAACTTTATCTCTCACCAAACCCGCCGACAATCATCATGCTTGTTGGACTGCAGGGGTCGGGGAAGACCACTACGGCAGGGAAGCTTGCAAAGAATTTTAAGAAAGACGGACGGAGGGTGCTTCTTGTTCCGGCAGACACGCGCAGGCCGGCGGCAGTCCAGCAACTCATCACTCTCGCCAAGCAGGTAGGGGTTGATGCTTACACTACTAACGAACAGGACCCCGTCACCATTTGCCGTGAGGCAGTAAAACAAGCAGCTTCTTCATTGTTCGAAGTTGTGGTCCTCGACACAGCTGGCAGGCTCCAGATTGATGAACCGCTCATGGAAGAGCTTCGGAAGATTAAGGTCGGAGTGAAGCCCCATGAGGTTCTCTTTGTTGCAGATGCGATGACCGGCCAGGAAGCTGTGAACATCGCCTCGAAATTCAATGCCGACCTAGGGGTTGACGGCGTGGTGTTGACCAAGCTCGACGGCGACGCCCGCGGCGGCGCGGCGCTTTCGGTCAGAGCAGTGACCGGCAAGCCGCTCAAGTTCGTGGGCATAGGCGAAAAGCTCGATGCCCTCGAACCGTTTCATCCGGACCGCATGGCCTCGCGCATCCTCGGCATGGGCGATGTTCTGTCGCTCATTGAGAAGGCTCAAGATGCTGTAGACCATGAAGAAGCGCTCAAGCTCGCGAAAAAGCTTAAGAAGAACTCCTTCGACCTTGACGACTTCCGGAACCAGCTAAAGCAGGTGAAGAAACTCGGGGGGATAGAACAGATTATGGGCATGATCCCAGGGATGGGCAGGATGAAGGTTCCCGATGCTCAGGTGAACGAGAAAGAGTTGACAAAGGTGGACGCAATCATCAGTTCCATGACGCCTAAGGAGCGTTCCGACTACACACTTATCAACGGAAGCCGCAGGGCTCGCATCGCGAAAGGCAGCGGTACGCAGGTGCAGGACGTGAATCGGCTGCTCAAACAGTTTGCCGAGATGCGAAAGATGATGAAGTCTATGACGAGCGGCAAGATGGGCAGAATGGGGAAAATGTTCGGCGGCAAGATGCCGTTTTAATTTAAATCTCCTTCTCGCATATACGCAAAGGACGTAGAGAAAAGAATTAATAGTATTTTGTTTTGCGAGCTTGGAGCTTACGAGAATCGAGTTTATCTTTTCTTAAGAAAGAGGTGAAGACATGGCAGTAAGAATTAGACTCAAGAGGATGGGAACCCACAAGAAGCCGTACTACCGGCTGGTGGTTGCGGATTCTCGCTCGCCGCGGGACGGCCGATTCATCGAGATGGTTGGGACCTACGATCCGCTCAAGAAACCGGCGGAGATCAATGTCGACCAAGACAAGGCTCTCGGCTGGCTCAAGAAAGGCGCAGTCCCCTCCGATACGGTCAAGACCCTGCTTTCCAAAGTGGGGGTCATGAAGCAGTACGCCGAGGCGAAATAATTTTGCATACGAATTGCTGAATGCGGATTGCGGAATATAAAAACGCAAAGCCGTACCTCACCGGGTTGCTGATGCGAAGAGTGGATCATTGATGCTCATTATCGTTGGCAGGATAGTGAAGCCCTACGGTGTCACCGGTGAGATGAAAATCGAACCCATGACGGACTTTCCTGAGCGATTTAAGGGGCTCCGGAGCGTGTATCTTGTTTCTCCGGTCGGAAAGGAAACCATTTGCGAGATACAAGAGGTTCGCTATGCAGACGGTGCACTGTACATTCGGTTCAACGGTTTCGATTCTCCAGAAAAGGCCAAAGCGCTTAATGGTTGGTTCATAAAGGTTCCAGCGGAAGACGCCGTTCCCCTACCTGAAGGTATGTACTACTGGTTCGAGCTCATCGGCATGGAAGTCGTGTCCGAAAGCGGCGAGAGATTCGGATCGATTGTGGACATCTTGGAAACCGGCAGCAATGACGTCTACGTTGTAAAACACGGCAAGAAAGAGGTTTATGTTCCTGCAACGCGTGAGGTGATCAAGGATATCGACCGGAAATCAAAGCGGATGGTCATTCATCTGATGGACGGCCTGATAGAATGAAGCAAGAACCGGTTCCGGCTATGCGCAAATTGAACTTTGAGGTACTCACGCTGTTTCCGAGAATGCTTGATGGGCCACTGAATGCGAGTATCCTCAAACGAGGCCGGGAAAAAGGACTCTTGAATGTAACGATCAGGGACATTCGGGACTTTACCGAAGACAGGCATAAAACCACCGATGACAGTCCTTATGGCGGTGGTGCTGGAATGGTACTTAAACCGGAGCCGATCTTCAAGGTTTTCGAGGCGATGAAGACCGACTATCCTGGAGAACATTTTCTGACAGTTCTGCTCTCGCCTCAAGGCGGAGTTCTGAACCAGCAAAGGGCAAAGCGGTTTTCCGAAGAAAAACGACGGATTGTTTTGCTCTGCGGTCACTACGAGGCGGTCGACGAGCGTGTCATCGATGCACTGGTCGATGAAGAGCTGTCGATCGGTGATTATGTGCTGACGGGTGGAGAATTAGCGGCACTCGTGTTGATTGACGCAGTGGCAAGGCTCTTACCGGGAGTGCTCGGCGATGAAGAATCAGCATTTCGTGATTCCTTCGGTGACGGCCTTCTCGATCATCCGCACTATACAAGGCCTGCCGAGTTTCACGGAATGAAGGTCCCTGACGTGTTGCTCTCTGGCAATCATGCAGAAATCGACAAATGGCGGCGGCGCGAAGCTCTCAGGGCGACGCTCATGAAAAGGCCTGATCTTCTGGAAAGTGCAGATTTGACAAATGAAGATCAAAAAATACTAGAAGAACTGAAAAAACAGTCTGATATATAATAATTTAGTAGAATGCGGCGCATAAATAAATCCGAGATGCGCATTCCGCAATGATAGTTTAAGGGAGGTTTGCAATGAATATTGTTCAGTCTTTGGAAAAGGCTCAATTAAAAGAAGGGATACCGAACTTCCGCGTGGGTGACACCATCCGCGTTCATGCGAAGGTTGTGGAAGGCGACAAGGAAAGGATCCAGGTATTTGAGGGGTTAGTCATCGGTCGGCAGGGTTCAGGTGCGCGTGAGATTATCCGTGTTCGAAAACTGTCCTATGGTGTAGGAGTCGAGCGTCTCTTCCCGGTTCACTCCCCCATGATTGAAAAGATCGAACTCGCCAAGGAAGGCAAGGTTCGCAGGGCCAAGCTTTACTTCCTCCGCGAGTTGCGTGGTAAGGCTGCCAGGATCAAGGAAAAGGAGCGCGTATTTGCGTCAGTGGCGGGAGCAACAGAACCCGAGGTTACAGAGCAGAAGTAATCGTTTAAAAGCGATGCACGACTCTCGAAATCCTAAACATGTATGCGGTCGGAACCGTCTTTGTTTAGGATTTCGTATTTGGTATATATTCGAATATCCCTTTGAAAGAGGTTCTTATGCCTCGTGGCGGGCCCCGCAACCGGGATGTCAATCTAGACCGAAACGATGATTTTTTCAGAGGCGAGATTGCATGCGATCTGCATTTCTTTGAGCGGAGCGCATGCGAAGCAGGATACACCTGCATCGCAGGGCTTGACGAGGCCGGAAGAGGGCCGCTGGCCGGGCCTGTCGTTGCTGCAGCAGTGGTGCTTCCCGATGGGTTGCTAGTCTCGGGGGTTACGGACTCCAAGCAGATTTCCGAAAAGAAAAGGGACAGGCTTTTCGACATTATTCGTGAGCAGGCAATATGCTACGGCATTGGAATTGCTGACGAACGAACTATTGAAGATATTAATATCTACCAAGCCACGATCGTCGCAATGGAGCGAGCGCTCGATGCGCTCCATCCGCAGCCGGACTACCTTCTCCTTGACGCTATTACGCTTCCCCGTGTCCCGATTTTTCAGAAACCCCTGATTAAAGGCGATTGCCGCAGTCATAGCATCGCAGCGGCTTCGATCCTTGCCAAGGTTACGCGAGACCGAATGATGCTTGAATTGCATGACCAGTATCCCCAGTACAATTTCAGGAAGCATAAAGGATATGGGACGCGGGAACATCTAGAAGCACTCAAAAAGCACGGGCCCTGCGATGCTCACCGGAAGACGTTCAATCCTGTGGCTCGGATGCTGGGAAGAGACCGACTGTGAGCCTCGTTTTCCAAAACTAATCGGCAGGGAAGGCGAGACCAAGCCATGCAATTTCTGTCCAAGCAGGGATACAATATCCTAGAGAGGAATAATCTACGCAACGGCGAGGCCGATCTCCTGGCTCTGCATCAGGTTGAGTTTCAGATCGTCAAGGTCAAGACCAGGACAAGTAAAACCTGGGTGGGCCGGACTGGCCGTCACACCGCAGAAATAGCAGAGAAGGAATAAAGCAGTTTTAGCAATATTAAGCACAAAAAGCTCAACCACGTTCCCTGCTGGTCCGATGTTGTGGCGAACAGCTCTGCTGCTGAAAAAGAACTGGAGCCCATCCAGAATGCCTTCAAGATGGGCCGTATGTGCGTGTGAGGGTGCAGCATGCTTGAATTTTTGAAGAAGGTAAACTTGTTTGAGGCGCTCTCGGTCAATGAGCTGGAGAAGATTGAGAAGATCTCTCGCATAGAGGCCTTTGCCAAAGATACAGTGATTTTCAAGGAAGGAGATCCGGGAGACCGCTGTTATGTTATCACGAACGGCGATGTGCGGATTAGCAAGTTTATACCGAATATTGGAGAAGAGGCGCTCGCTGTTTTGAAGCCTGGTAATTACTTCGGCGAGATGGCGTTGATTGATAACTTTCCGCGTTCGGCGCATGCCATTGCCAACACCGATCTCGCTCTACTTGCAATCAACAAAAACGACCTGGATAAGATCCTGATCATGGACCGTGAACTGGGCTACAAGCTTCTCTGGGCGTTCACGAAGACGCTTTCGAAGCGCCTGCGTGAGACGAATGAGAAACTGGCGAGTTTCCTTGCCATGTCCGGCGGATTTTAGCCGTTTTTCGTTGTCTCACGTTAACCCGCGTGGTATAGTATTCCTGCCGCTGCATGTGCCTGCCGTTTTCGTTGCTCTCTGCGCGGACGTATATTCCCAAGATAAAACCAGTGACTCACAAGCGATATAAAATAGGAATGATCAGCTTGGGCTGTCCCAAGAACCAGGTTGATGCCGAGCAGATGCTCGGCGTGCTCGTGGGCTCGGGGTTTGAAATTACCCCTGACCAGCACAAAGCAGACGTCATCGTCGTTAACACCTGCGGATTTATCGAATCGGCCAAGGAAGAATCCATCGAAGCGATCCTCCACGCGGGGAAAATGAAACAGCAGGGCCGATGCTCCAAAGTGATCATTGCCGGCTGCCTCGCTCAGCGGTACAAGGAAGACCTTATGAGGGAGCTTCCCGAGGCCGATGCCGTTATCGGGACGGGTGAGATTGGCCGCATTAGTGAGATTTGCAAGCAGGCGCTTGGCGGGAAAGGAAACTTCATCGAAGTGTCTGCGCCCAAGATGGTCTACGGCCTCCCCAGAGTAAGCACTACGCCGGTGCATTACCGGTACCTAAAGATTGCCGAGGGATGCAGCAACCGCTGTTCCTATTGCGCCATCCCGATCATCCGGGGGGATTTCATCAGCAGGCCCGCTGTCTCGATTCTCGACGAGGCGCGCCGACTCGTAGATGAAGGGGCGAAGGAGCTGATTCTCCTTGCTCAGGATTCGACAGCATATCACGATCATGAGACGGATCTCTCTACGCTCCTCACGTCGCTGGCTCGTATTAAGGGCATCGGCTGGGTGCGGCTCATGTACGCATATCCACATAAGATCAGCAGGGAACTCGCGATCGTGATGGCTGGTGAAGAGAAAGTCTGCAAGTACCTCGACATACCAATCCAGCATTTTGATGATAAAGTGCTCACGGCCATGAACCGCCGCGGGACGTCGGAGGATATCAGGAAAACCATTGCCTTGCTGAGGGAACGGATACCCGGCGTCGCGCTCCGCACATCGCTCATTGTTGGATTTCCTGGCGAGACCGAAGCAGCATTCAAACGGCTTCTCGCGTTCGTGAAAGAAGTGGAGTTCGAACATCTCGGTGTCTTCACCTTTTCTCCGGAAGAAGGAACCTCTGCTTACAAACTAACATCGACAGTGCCTCATGGGACAGCGATGGGCCGGTATAAAAGGATAATGAAAGCGCAGGCAAAGATTTCACTCAAGAAGAACCGCGCGCTCGTTGGTTCGACTCAGCGTATACTTATTGACGGTATGGAGGACATGGCGCTTATCGGCAGGATGCAGACGCAGGCGCCGGAAATTGACGGCTTGGTATACTTGTCCGAAACTGAAGCAGAGCCCGGTGAGTTCGTTGACGTCCTGATCACCGATGCAACGGAGTATGATCTGATGGGAACGGCACGACATTTTCACCACGGAGGACATGAGGTAAAGACGAAAATGATTGCTGCCAATGATGGATGCGCATAGAACCTCCATTATGCGCGTTTAATTTTTTACTCTTGTTATTGGTCAGAGTGTGAATTCGTGATTATATGTGGCAAATTGAATTTTTCGACATGCTCCATGACGCAGTAACTCGGTGGTAAAATATAAAATATTTCGAGAGGGACTTTATGAATACCAATAATCAATCAGCACAAGAGTCAAATAAAGAAGAGAGTTTTGCCGAGCTATTTGAAAAGAGCTTTAAAAAGCACGGAAAGCTCGAACCTGGCCAACTGGTCGAAGCGCAGATTGTCAAGATATCAAGCGACTGGATATTTCTCGATCTCGGCGGCAAGGGTGAGGGCTACCTAGACAAGAAGGAAATGATGAATGATGCTGAGAATATCACGGTCAAGGAAGGTGATATAGTCCGAGCCTACTTCGTATCCGCGGAAAATAACGAAATGCATTTTACGACTAAGGTAGGATCGGGTCCGGGCAAACAGAGCCAGCTTGAGGACGCATGGAAAAACGGGATTCCTGTAGACGGTACGGTGGTAAAAGAAATGAAGGGGGGGGTTGAGATCAAGATCGCGGGTAGTATTCGCGCTTTTTGCCCCTATTCCCAGATGGGCTTACGGCGGGAGGAACAGCTGTTCGAGTACACCGGCCGCTCGTTGCCGTTCGTAATAATAGAATATTCGGAAAATGGGCGGAACATGGTCGTGTCCCGGAAACCGATTTTGGAAAAGGAACGGCAGGGCAAGGTAGACGAATTAAAGGCAACTTTGAAAGAGGGTATGAAGGTGATGGGGACAGTAACATCCATCCAGAAATTCGGCGCCTTCGTAAATATCGGCGGCATTGAAGGTCTGTTACCGGTCTCGGA
The DNA here is from genome assembly GCA_963845065.1 of Nitrospirota bacterium. GTDB lineage: Bacteria > Nitrospirota > UBA9217 > UBA9217 > UBA9217 > JAJYKN01. The sequence continues at coordinate 66,296 of CAWJQQ010000006.1, read as the reverse complement.
AATCGCCTGGACGAGGACCGAGAAGGTAAGCGATATTCTTTCCGTAGGCCAGAAGGTCGAAGTGATAATTAAAAAATTAGATTGGGAACAGAACCGGTTTACTTTCAGCCTTAAAGACGCGATGCCTGACCCCTGGGAAAGGGTTGCGAACACTCTCCTGATCGGATCCTATCATACCGGCATCGTATCGCGACTTGCCGCATTTGGTGCATTTGTTACGCTGAAAGAGGGGGTGGATGGGCTTATTCATATTTCGAAATTAGGGGCTGGCAAGAGAATCAACCATCCGAAGGAAGTGGTCAAAGAGGGGCAGACTGTTGAAGTAAAGGTGGAAGCTGTTGACGCAGCGCAGAAAAAATTATCTCTCTCCCTGGCCGAGATCAGCCGTGCGGAAGAAGAGGCGGCTGCCTCATTGAAAGAATATCAGGAGCAGGCAAAGGGTGCGCCGATGAACATGGGATCACTCGGCGATATCCTGAAGGCAAAGATGGAACAGCAGGGGAAAAAGTGAAAGCGCCGGGATACAAAGATGGAGCTAGGCACCAACTTGCATATGCTTTTATTCCTGCTCGGGATGTTGATCATTACAGTGTATCTCCGCATTGCGTGATTCTTCGAGCTTATGACCGATAAGAACCTTTCGCTCTCGTTAATACGTGGCGCTGGAGCTCCGAAATTGCGGCAATTATGATCAAAAGCATTGGTAATATTATAACTCTTTCACCGATTGGCAGCATAGCAGGGCTGTTGGTTGTTTCGGCTGTCCTGTCAAATGTGTTGAACAACGTGCCTGCAGTGATGCTGCTTAAGCCGCCGCTCAATCGCTCGGAGACAGCACGGTGGCCTGGCTTACCCTCGCTATGAGCAGCACGCTGGCCGGGAATTTGACGATCATCGGTTCGGTTGCCAATCCCATCCTGGTCCAGCCGACCAAGCAGACCGTCGAGAGCAGGTTCATGGAATATTTTCGAGTTGGCGCGCTAATGACGACGATGGCAATCGCGATCGGGATTCTGACCCTAGCCGCTGAAGTGAAATTTGCGCACGGCGCAGAATCGTTTTCTGCCGAAAAGAAGGCATCACCGACAATTATTGCAGTTACTCATGGCGATCATGTTTCCCTGCGGACGTATCGAATCGTGCTTTTCTGTAATACGAACGATACCCGTAGGATAGGGCTGCAGGGTTTCCGCATGTTGAAACTTGATGAAGCGGCACTGTTCGTATTTACAAAACCAGAAGCAGTTACGTTCTGGATGGGTAGCGTTGTTTATCCGATCGATATAATCTTTGTCGGGCCGAATAAAAAAGTGCTGCGGGTATATTCGGACTGCAAGCCGGGAAGTTTGGAGCTATATCGTTCCATCGCTCCGATTCAGTGGGTGGTTGAGACAGCTTCTGGATCGGGAATCAGTGTTGGTGACGGGGTGAGATTGCAATAGTTTATGGATTTAGAAGGGAAAGGTTAAACAATGAATACGGAAATAGGCTATCGCATAGTTCGTCCCGATGACGTCGGGAGGAGTCTGCTTCAAAAAGGTGATGGCAAAGCCCTTTGCTCTTGATTTTCTTACTTAATGTGACCTTGAGTCGAGTTATGATGGGGTAACATCTGTAGGGTTTCCTGTTGGTGCAGGAAACAAAAAAACGCCCTCCCTATTCAAATTGACTTTCCCTGTCCATTAGGTTAAAATTTTACACATTCTGCCGTAGTTTTCATCAGGTGTATCGGAGGTCCCTTACGTGGGCAAAATAACTCGAGCGCTCATCAGTGTTTCCAACAAGAACGGCATATTGGATTTTGCCCGGGGAATTTCAGAGCTCGGGATCGAAATACTTTCGACTGGCGGCACAGCGAAGATGCTTCGTGATGCAGGCGTGAATGTCAAGGACGTTTCAGAGTTTACGGGCTTTCCCGAAATGCTCGATGGCAGGGTCAAGACGCTTCACCCGAAGATCCACGGCGGGCTGCTCGGAAGACGAAACAATACCGAGCACGTGAAGCAGATGAAACAATACGGCATCGAGCCCATCGACCTAGTGGTTGTGAACCTCTATCCCTTTGAGCAGACCGTTGCCAAGCCGGGCTGCACGCTCGAAGACGCGATCGAGAATATTGACATTGGCGGGCCCACGATGCTGCGTTCTGCGGCGAAAAACTACACCGATGTAGCCGTGGTGGTTTCTCCCCGAGATTACGGACGGGTACTCGAAGAGATCCGGAAAACCGGCGCGGTTTCCCTCAAGACTCGCTTTGAGCTCTGCAGAACCGTATTCCTGCACACGGCACGTTACGACAGCGCTATCTCGGCGTGGCTTGACAACCAGGTTCCGGCGGATGAAAAGACGCGGTTCCCGAACATTCTGACACTTCAGTTCGAAAAGATTCAAAACCTACGGTATGGTGAGAATCCGCATCAGCAGGGAGCTTTTTACCGAGAGTTTGGCCGCAAGGAACCCTCTGTGTCCAGCGCCAAGCAACTTCAAGGCAAGGAAATGTCGTTCAATAACTTCCTCGATGCGAACAGCGCTCTCGAACTCGCCAAGGAGTATAGCCAAACCGCAGCGGTGATTGTGAAACACAACAATCCATGCGGTGTTGCGACGGCGCCTACCCCCGTCGAGGCTTACCGAAAGGCACGCGATTGTGATCCGGTTTCGGCTTTCGGCGGCGTGATTGCCTTCAATCGCATGGTCGACTATGATACGGCGAAAGAGTTGACAGCGACCTTTGTAGAGGTTGTTGTGGCGCCGGAGTTTGCGCCGGACGCTCTTGATGAACTCCGGAAGAAAAAAGATGTCCGGATTCTGGATATTGGCCCATCGGTCACGGGAACGCCCGAGGGCATGGACCTCAAAAAAATTGTGGGCGGTCTCATTTATCAGGACCGCGACCTAGGAAGGATCTCCGACGTGAAAGCTCTTCGCGTGGCGACGAAGCGGAATCCCACTGACGACGAGTATGAGGCTCTCTCCTTTGCATGGAAGGTGTGTAAGCACGTGAAATCTAATGCCGTCGTGTTCACAACCAAAGACAGGACAATTGGCATCGGAGCAGGCCAGATGAGCCGTCTCGATTCCGTTCGGATTGCAAAGATTAAAGCGCAATTTCCGCTCATTGGGACGGTACTGGCTTCCGATGCTTTTTTCCCATTTCGCGACGGCCTTGACGAAGCGGCCGAGGCAGGAGTGAAGGCCGTGATCCAGCCCGGCGGATCCCTGAAGGATGAAGAAGTGATCAATGCAGCCGAAGAGCATGGTATTGCCATGATCATGACGGGGATGAGACACTTCCGGCATTAGCTGAAAGAGTGTACGGTTCTGGATGTCCCATCAACGCGGAGGAGGGTGCTGTCGCCGTCTTATGGTAAAGAATTCCACAGGTTTAATGATGATGAAAAAAGTTTTTATCATGGCAGTTCTCTCCCTGCCGCTTCTGATCGCGTGCCATCGGATAGAGGAAAAGAAACCACATGCTGTCACTACCGAGATAAACCACTCGAAAAAGTTCGACGAATCACAAAGTCCCGACTATAATGGTCTGATCGAGGAATATCGCACAATCCTTTCTGAGGATCCAAATAATTTCGCTGCCCTGGTCGCCATGGGGAATGCATATTTCGACAGCGGGCGATGGAATGATGCGATTACGATGTACGAGCATGCACTGCGCATTGATCCTAGTAATGCCGACGTGCGCACCGACATGGGAACAGCATACCGACAAATGAACATGCCGGACCGGGCACTTGCTGAATACCGTATAGCACTTGCGCATGAGCCGGCTCACCTGAATGCCCGATACAACATGGGGATCGTCCTGGCGAACGACAAGAAGAATTATCTGGCCGCTATCCATATCTGGGAAGAGCTGTTGAAGCAGGCACCGAATTTTCCTTATGCTGATGCCATCAGATCCAATATAGAGACCTTGCATAAGGAGATTCCGAAGGGAACTAGATGATTCGAAGCCTGCTGATTTTTTTTGTTCTTCTCTTTGTATACTATGCGCTAAAAGCCGTTTTCCGTTCTGCGGTCCGTGGATATTACGCAGATGAACGGCACAGCAGCACAGTCCTTCCTGGAGAAGAGATGGTGCAAGACCCTGAGTGCCACACCTATGTGGTAAAGAGTCGCGCGGTGACCCGGCGGATCAACGGAAAAGTCTGCCTGTTTTGCAGCGAGACCTGTGCCAAGCAGTATGATGACAGGAACCGCTCGTAACCGCGGTCGGAAAAATGACGCGGATTCGAAAAAATACTCTTTTCCTGGTCAGGCTCCTCGCAGCAATCCTGCTTCTCAGTTGCATATCTCCATCGCCAGAGGCAACGGCGCCGAAGGCGGATATTCTTGCCGACCGGCTCTCGTCCCATCCCGGGCAACTCCGGCTTATCATCTGGAAGTCGCAGTACACGGTGACCCTCTACAAAGGAGACGATCCTGTCAAGACCTATCGGGCCGTATTCGGCAGAGGCTTTCAGGATGGCGACAAAGAGATGCAGGGCGACAAGCGAACCCCGGAAGGGGAATTTTATATATGCACCATGAAGCACAGTAAGCGGTTCTATAAATTCATGGGCCTTAGCTATCCCGATCTTAAACACGCTGAGTATGGCTTAAAGTCCGGGATGATTTCCCAGTCTGAATATGTTTCGATCAAAAAGGCCATGGAAGAACGGCAGCCACCACCCTGGGACACGCGGCTCGGCGGTGGCGTAGGTATTCATGGCCGGCTCCTGGAAAGCGCTGTAACAAGTCGATCATTACCATTAGTCGGCATGAATTGGACCGATGGCTGCATTGCGCTGGATAATGCCGACGTTGACGAACTTTTTAGTGTGGTGTCTCTCGGAACGCCGGTGACGATCCTGCCGTGAATACAAAAAAAGTAACAGCGACTAAACCCGGCGACTGAGCCAAAATAATTATAGACACAATGCCTTCAGGCATGGGGTAGGTAAGTCAGGCATCTGAATAAACATAGTGTTAATCCTTTGCTCCCTGCTCCTGATAGGAAATTCTCTCAGATGAAGCGAACCTTCTCCGATCAGATAACCCCAACGCTCTTGGAACACTTCCGCCAGGATATCGAGCGCTGTGTAAAGTGCGGTTCCTGCCGCGCTGATTGCCCCCCGTTTCTGCAAGAACTGGGAGAATCGTATTCTGCGCGCGGTAGGATGTCTTTAGTCAAAGCGGTTTTGGAGAGGAAACTCGCAGTTTCCAACATCTACAAAGATCGCCTTGCGACGTGTACCGGATGTCTTGCCTGCGAAACTTCCTGCCCGAGCGGGGTGCCCGTTGCTGAAATTATCCAAGCAGCGAAGGAACAGGCAGTTCGAGAATCGGGGACCAGTATTGTCAACAGGATCGTTTCAGAAGTGCTGAAACACCCTACCGCACTTCGGGCGAGTGCCTGGCTTGCGCCGCTCGTACTGCATTATTCAAAGGGGCAGGATTCTGCAGGGGGGGAGGGGCAGGATGGAAGTACAGCGTACAGAGTACAAAGCACAATGGGAACTGCAATCGGGAGCCAAACACCACGGACACGGGGGAAGGTAGCATTCTTTTCGGGATGCGCCATAGATAATTTTCAGCCGGAGATCGGGAGGGCAGCTAAGAACGTGCTAAATTCCCTCGGCTATGAGGTGATCAACCCGAAGGGGTTGAAATGCTGCGGCAGGCCGCTTCTCTCCCTCGGGCATAGGGCTGCTGCGGAGGAGCACGCGGCGCACAATGTCGCAGTCTTAGCGGCCGTCAAGGCTGATGCAATCGTTACAGCATGCGCTTCCTGCGGCTTGACTTTTAAAAAGGATTATCCTACATTGCTGCGGCTAGATTGCAATTCCCTCAATATACTCGATATCCATGAATTTTTGTCCATGAAGCTGGGGGGTATAAGGCTCGCGCCGTATGCGGGAAGCGTTACCGTCCATGACGCCTGTCATCTCAGTAGGGGGCAGGGGCTTTCGAAAGTCCTTAGAAACCTGCTCCAATCAATCCCTCAGTTGACGATCAGGGAGATGAGGAACGCCGATCGCTGCTGTGGCTTCGGTGGCGTGATGCGAATGACACATCAAAAATTGTCCAACGGTATTGCTGAAAAGAAGGCCAGAGACATCATAGCGACAAAAGCTGCCGCAGTCGTGACCGGATGCCCCGGATGCTCAATGCAGATAGCAAATGCGTTAATGCGGGCCGGCTCTATCGTTAAAGTTGTGCATACGGTACAGGTGCTAGAAAAGGCGTTACTAATTACGAAATGCGAATCGCGCTACTCTGACTTGGAAATAGTGAATCAAAAACGGAATGCCTGATGTATACTACCAAAAATAATTAACCCCACAGCGTCTCAATGTGAATGAGAAAGGAATGAAAGTGAAATTTTTTATTGATACAGCAAATGTGAGCGAGATCCGCGAAGCGGCGAGCCTGGGAGTCGTCGACGGCGTGACCACCAATCCATCACTTATCGCTAGGGAAGGACGCGACTTCAAGCAGGTAATAGCCGAGATTTGTTCAATCGTCGATGGGCCTATTAGCGCTGAGGCTGTAAGCCTTGAGGCTGAGAAAATGATAACTGAGGGGATGGACCTTGCGAAGATCCACAAAAACATCGTGGTGAAACTACCTATGACCAAGGACGGGCTGAAAGCGACGAAAGTGCTGGCGGAGCAGGGACTCCGTGTGAATATGACGCTGGTCTTTTCACCCATGCAGGCGCTGCTAGCGGCAAAAGTTGGAGCAGCTTACGTAAGTCCCTTCGTGGGCAGGCTTGATGACATTAGCCACTACGGCATGGATCTCGTGCGCCAAATCGTAACGATTTATAATAATTACGGCTATGGGACCGAGGTTATCGTTGCAAGTGTGCGGAACCCGCTCCACGTCGTTGACGCAGCTTTAGCAGGTGCCCACATTTCCACCATCCCCTTCGGCGTGATCGACCAGCTTGTGAAACACCCCCTCACAGACATCGGGATTGAGAAGTTTCTGTCTGACTGGAAAAAACTGGAGAAAAAATAAAGGGCCATGACTACTGATAAACACGGTCGCAAGCGATAAAAGTTGGCTCATTCTTTTTTTTGGTTGTTAATCGTGCTCCTCCGTAGTACAAAAGGTGAAAAATATGCCTATCTATGAATATCATTGTAAAACCTGTAACGCCGACTTCGAAAAGCTCGTTTTCGGGTCGAATCAATCTGTCGCCTGTGGGAAATGCGGATCGATGAATACGGAGAAGCTTATGTCGCGTTTCGGCATGGGTAGATCATCGGGCGCGTCGTCTTCGAGCGACTCAAACGGAAGCTCCGGGTGCGGGGGCTGTTCGTCGTCTTCCTGCGCAGGCTGTCATTAGCTCCCTTTCTGAGTGTTGCTAACAGCTCACTGCAATTCAGACAGTTGCAAAAACACTCAATATCCCCTTGCCAGTAAAGCCTCCCATAAATTTCTAATATCTATTATTTAAGCCCTAGCTGACAACGTTCAGGACATCGTTCAGTAAATTAGTGTTCCGCATATCGTTCACAATCAAGCGCTTGTTGGTGTTAAAGGTTATGTTAATAACTCTTAAGAGCCGTAAAAATAAAGTTCAAGAATAATCCGAGGAGTAATTGTTCAAGCAGTTAAGAATATGCAACTGAACGATATTGTAAGCATTTTTCTTGTAAACGATGCCCTGAAAGTTACCACCGTGCTATTTTCCCTAAACTTTAGACCACACTGTCTGATATTGTAGATGAGACAACTTTATTATTGACGGGGAGGGTTTTAATAGGGTATTATATAAGCTCATATCCATACGTCTATACTTATATTATTTATTATTGAAGTGACTATGTCATTTATTTTATTACTAGCAGCCGGATTCATACTCATACCCTCTTTGGCCTTTGCGTGGGGTCCAATGACCCACATGTATCTCGGCAATGAATTGCTCTCCTGCGCAACTATCCTGCCCGCCGGCATTCATGCCCTTCTGAAAAAATATAAACAGGATTTTCTATACGGCAATCTCATGGCTGATATGATTCTCGGGAAGAAATATTTACCCGATGAAAAAAGCTCTCACTCCTGGGATGTGGGACTAAAACTTCTCGAACAAGCCAAGACATGGCCCGAGCGCTCGTTCGCCTACGGTTATCTGGCCCACCTTGCCGCAGACACGGTGGCCCACGAGACCTTGACCGATGAACTGGGGAACATGGGCCATACTTGGATCGAGATGAAGGCAGACAGTATAATCGACAAGACTTACTGGTTGCAGACCATACTGATTAGCAAGGCGGTGCGACAACGAAGCGACCTCCTTCTTGAGAACTCGCTCGACAGCTTTATCTTTTCATTTAAGACCAACAGACGCATTTACAAAAGCATGGTGTTTCTCTCGTTTCTCAACAAGAAGAGGCGGCGCGGAGTAGACCGGGTGCTCATCCATGAACTCCATGAAGAGTCTATTACGCGGATGCTCGATCTGCTCCAGAATGGAACTGCGTCAGCAGTGCTCCAAAAAAAACCGCTCTGACCTATTGCGCAGTTCTCCTTAATAATAATCCAATGACAATTGCTTCTTAATGCTGATCCGGACTGTTGCTCCTTTTTTGGTTTTGTTAGACCTCTCTATTTTTTCACAAAGGAGAATCAGCTCGTGCACGATTCAGGTGTGCTGAGCATAATTGAAAGAGCCGGTTGCGCTAATGCCGAAGATGCGGCGGTGGGCGACTTATCCTCATAGCTGTAGCTGTCTGTTCGACAGCGATCGATGTTGCGCAGCGTTTGGAATGGTCCTCTTGGGCAGGATCAAGCGGCCTGAATCCCATAAAAGATAGGAAATAGCGACATGATAATAATCCTGCTTAACGATTTCTATTCGGTCAAAATTGCAGAAGTCGACAATCAGCAAAAGAATCTTATCGGTCTTCTCAGTCGACCAAGCGACGCAATATGTCGGCAAGGAAGGGATATCCTGATGTGATGACAGGGCTCTCAGGAAGGTATGCATCAGATCGATTTTAAGATCACGAAGCTGATATAATATTATTACTTTTATAGATTAGGAGGCAGACATGGAACTACAGACCGTTCGCATTGACATCCCAGAAGAGTGCAACATTATCCTGGGCCAGACCCATTTCATTAAGACAGCCGAAGATCTCTACGAACTCATTGCCACGTCGGTGCCTCAGGCAAAGTTCGGTGTTGCTTTTAACGAAGCATCCGGACCTTGCCTCATCCGCACTGAAGGGAACGATGCCGCCATGATTGCTGCTAGCATTGCGGCCCTTCAGTCCCTTGGTGCGGGACATTTGTTTTGTATCTTTATCAAAAATGCCTTCCCGATCAATATCCTTAACCAGATAAAAAACTGTCCCGAGGTCTGCCGCATTTTTTGTGCAACTGCCAATCCGCTAGAGGTCGTAATCGGTTCAACAGAACAGGGCAAGGGCATTCTCGGCGTTATTGACGGTTTCTCGCCCAAGGGCGTCGAGACCCCGATGGATAAGGAACAACGAAAAGGGTTCTTACGCAAGATCGGCTATAAGTTGTAATTTGGGCAGCAGACAGAACAAAGTAGCAAGCGACTCGCATGATGGCGGCGATAGTATCAGTTACGCTACATTGATATTTTGACTTCTGCTATCGGCTCTTTACAGCTCTCATAAAACCTGCTACAGTGTCAGCATGAAAGATACTCTTCCAGCCGGGATAATTATTTCCGTCGGCGGCGGCAAGGGGGGGGTGGGCAAGAGCATCCTGTCTATCGGATTGGGAACTGCACTCGCCCGAAGCGGCAAGAGCGTTGTGCTGGCAGACCTCGACCTGGGCGCGGCTAACCTGCATACCTACCTTGGCATCCTTGGACGGACGCCGACAATCGCTGACTTCATACTTGGGAAGGTCCCATCCCTCGAAAATCTAGTGGTTGAAACTTCAGTGAACAACCTCGGGCTTATCAGTGGCGCCGAATTTGTCCCGGGCATTACGAATCCGGCCCACTGGATGAAACTCAAGCTCATGCGGCATCTGCGAACGCTTCCAGCGGATTATGTCATTATCGACCTGGGGGCGGGAGTGCATTTCAACACCCTCGATTTTTTCGGTATTTCGGACTGTGGCGTAGTCGTCACGGCTCCTGAACCGGGTGCGGTAATGAATGCATACAGTTTTGTCAAGGGCGCTCTCTTCCGCAAGATGCAAAATATTTTCAAGAATCAGCGGGAAATTGCCGCTCTCATCGAGGCCGAAACGAAAAGCGGTGACAGCGAAAAGCGGTTCACCCTCGAGTGGTTCAGGGATGCTCTTACGAAGACGTCTCCCGACCTGCTTACTCTTATCGATGAAATCGAAGAGTCATTCTCACCTGCCCTCATCATAAATCGTGCGCCGGAGGGACAGACCCATCTGCTCGTCAAGAACCTGATCTCACTCTGCTCTGATAAGCTCGGCATCAACCTCGAACACATGGGAGACCTACCCGAAGCGCGGGAGCTCACGAACCATCTCCTGAACGTTCCGAAATTCTTTGATCGCCCCGAAGGGGCCAACTACTATGCCGCAACCAGGAAGATCGTTGACCGGATCACGAAGTCCGACCCGATTGAGGAAATCAAAAAAGCAAAGTCCTTCGATTTCAGCGATGACGAACGGGAGGAGATTTTGCGATTTATTGATACGCTTGATGAGCAGGTATTTAACAAATCCAAGAAAAACGCCTGGAAGCTTCGAATGTTCTTCAAACCATCCGAAGTCATCAGCTACCTTATCAGCCGTGGCGTAAAACACGATTTGTTCTATAAATCAGCATAATTTTTCATACTAAAAACTAAAGCTTCAGAAAACAAGCTTGCTTATTAGTCCCAAAAGCTGTAAAATCCCGAAAGTTTAAAACTGATTCGTCTACAGATAAATCCAAACAAGGAGTGCAAAAAAAATGAAACGATGGTCTTATGCAGTTGCATTAGGTTCGATTGCAGTTATTACCACACTATTCACTGTGTGGGCATTTGGTAAAGCGGACAAACCCGAGTCTAAACCGAGCACCGAAATGAATAAAATTGCAGACACCCCTCAAATCGTATCTGGTAATGTCGTGGAAACTATGAATTCCGGGGGATATTCGTATATTTGCCTGGATCAAAAGGGCAAAAAAATCTGGTTTGCTGTACCGCAAATGGCCGTCACGAAAGGTCAGGTAATGACGTTCGATCATGGTATGGAAATGAAGAATTTCACGAGCAAAACGCTGAATAGGACCTTTAACAGTATATACTTTACCACCGGACCAATTACTGCACAACCAGAGGTAGCGAGCAACGACGCAACTGCAATTCATGATACAATAAAAGCAGCATCTTCAGCATCTGATAAAAAGGTTAGAGTGAAAAAAGCTGCAGGGAAGAATGCATACACAGTTGCAGAAGTATTTGCAAAAAAGGATTCATTAAATGAAAAACCTGCCGTCATTCGCGGGAAGGTCGTGAAGGTTTCCACAGGGATTATGGGTAAAAATTGGATACATTTACAGGATGGCACAGGTGAAACAACCAAAGGCACCAACGACCTGATAGCAACTTCCCAAGACAACCCGACGGTCGGCGATATCGTAACGGTTAAGGGAACGGTATTTAAAGACAAGGATTTCGGCGCAGGTTATAAATATAGCGTGATCATGGAACAGGCAAAAATTCAACGGTGATCAGGCTACTGAGAAAAGGTCTTTTTAGCCCTGTGCAAGCTTGCACAGGGTTTTTTTTGTACTATAGACCCGGGAATGAGGTATTAGGTCCCGGTTTGGGTGATCCCGGCAATTGTGTGATACTACACTTCGAACAAGTTTGTTTAGACGCGAAAAGCAGCAGTCTTCACGATTGAACTCCATATGATATTGCGATTAAATCAGTTCTTGACAAATGGAACAATTTGGGAAAAAATTATGTACTACGGAACGACAATGGAAGGTATCTTCTGGAAAGGTATCGTGTAATGAATAGAACGATCAAAAAATTGCTGATTGCTAATCGCGGTGTCCCAGCTGTCCGGATCATGCATACCTGCAGGGACCGGAGGATACTGACCACAGCCGTATACAGCACTCCCGACCGACTGGCACACCATGTCTTCATGGCTGACGCAACTGTGCATATCGGTGAGGCACCGCCTGTCGAGTCTTATCTCCACATGGAGAAGATGATCGACGCAGCGCTTCGGAGCAAGTCCGATGCGGTCCACCCAGGCTGGGGGTTCCTAGCCGAAAACGACGTCTTTGCGCAAAAAGTGATCGATGCTGGTCTCACGTGGGTGGGGCCTTCACCTAAGGTCATCAGGAGGATGGGAGATAAAATTCAGGCAAAGCTTATTGCCCAGAAAGCCAATGTTCCCACAATCCCGGGTATCAGCAATGTAAGCGACATCGTGCAGATCAAAAAGTGGATGCAGGATGACAAGGTCGCGTTCCCCATCATGATCAAGGCCGCAGCAGGCGGAGGAGGCAAGGGCATGGTTAAAGTCGAGAACGATGACCAGATGGCCCAGGGATTTGCCCAAGCCCGTTCGGAGGCCAAGAAGGCCTTTGGAGATGAGACGATCCTGGTTGAAAAATATATCGAACGCGGCAGGCATATCGAGGTCCAGATCGTAGCCGACGAACACGGAAACGTAGTACATCTATACGAGCGCGAATGCACGCTCCAGCGCCGGAACCAGAAAATCATAGAAGAAGCGCCATCTCCTACTCTCGATGACGGTTTGCGGCAGGAAATCTGCTTCACCGCAACGCGTTTGATGCGGGAAATCGGCTATACAACAGCCGGCACTGTAGAGTTCATATTTGATTCCGCGACTCGCAAATTCTATTTTTTAGAAGTAAATACACGGCTCCAGGTGGAGCACGGCATCACCGAGCTAATCACCGGCTTGGACATCGTCAGTATCATGCTTGACGCAGTGACCGGCAAAAAGCTGCCGTTTAAGCAGACTGACATACGGCCGAACCGGTGGGCCCTCGAAGTGCGATTGAATGCCGAGGACCCGAAAACCTTCAGCCCTTCCTTCGGCACGGTCACCAGGCTTCAGACTCCGATGGGGCCTGGTGTGCGTGTGGCCTCCGGAATTTATGAGGGTGCCGATATTCCTCCCTATTACGACTCGCTGTTCATGCTCCTTATGACCGCGGGCGCTGACCGGGAAGATGCAGTGCGGGCCATGGACCGCTCCATCAGCAGGAACTTGCGAGTCGAGGGTGTAAAGACCCTTGCGCCTCTCTTGCTAAGCATCATTCGGCACCCAGCGTTCATAGCCGGTGATTTTTCGACGAGGTTCATCGAAGAGCACATGAATGAGCTGATCTCCATGTTCCAGGAACGGAACAGCGAAGATGAAGTACTCAAAATCGCGCGGTATGTGGCGGAGATCTCGGCTTTGGGGCCGCAGAAATGGATGTGATCGTTAATTGGCAGCCAGCTGGCAAACTAGCCGTCTTGTCAGTCTGAATGCTTGAGGAGACTTATGACTGATTCAGTATTCGTAAAACCCGGGATGTCGCCGAAAGAGATTGTAGCTGCGGTCCGTTCTCTAAAGGGGGTCTGTCTCACTTCGGTTGGCATGCGCGACGCGGGTCAGTCGGACTTCAAGAACCGTCATCGTATATACGACTTGAAGACCCTTGCACCGTTCTATAACACGATGGGCCTCTTCAGCGCAGAGACGCACGGTGGCGCGCGCTGGCACGTGGGCATCATGAACCGGCGGGAGAGCCCTTTCGAAGAAGCGAATGTCCTCCGAGAACTTATGCCGAACGTGCTGCAGCAGACACTAATCCGGGAAACGAATCTCTGGGGTTATCGCCCCTACCCGAAAAATGTCATTGAACATGCCGTATCCAACGTTGATATCGATGTTTGGCGGTGTTTTTCCTTCTTAAACGATGTGAGGAACATGCGCGCCGTGGCAGAAATGGTCATGAAGCGGGGGCGTCTTTTCGAGCCGACCATCTCTTTTACCGTGGCAGACTGGGCCACGAATGAGTACTACCTAGGCGTAGTTAAGGACATAGTGGACCTTTGCTGTGGCATCGACGAGATCGTGCTATGCATCAAGGATATGGCTGGAGTCGGAGATGTAGGCCGCATTGGCAACCTCATCGATGCGATAAAGCAGAAGTATCCGCAGCTCGTGGTCAACTATCACCGCCATATTACGGATGGCCTCGCCGTGCCCGCCTTCCTCTCAGCAGCAAAGGCCGGCGCCACGATCTTCGACGTGGAGGAAGACTCGCTCGTCCGATTCTACGGCCATTCCCCGATTCTCTCGGTACAGGCGATCTTTGAGGAGTCCGGCATCCCGGTACAATTGAACAGACCACAGGCTGAAAATGCCGTCCAAAAAGTTCGAGAGTGGATCGGTCATTACGAGTGGGCCGAGTCGCCGTTTAAAGGGCTCGACCACATGGTAACGCTTCACCGAATGCCGGGAGGAGCCTTCCCAAGTTCGTTCGAACAGGCCCACAAGGGAGAATTCCTTCACCTCATGCCCGCAATCCTGAAGGTAATGTCTTTGTATAACAAAATCGTGAAATATTTTGACGTCACACCGGGCTCGCAGATCACCTGGGTAACCTGCAGTGTGATCGTGAACCGCTATGCGAAGGAGCAGGGCGACCGTGGAGTAAAGAAAATAATCGACCTTTTGACGAAATTCATTTTTGGAAAAGCGCAGAACTTTGATGCCATGAGCACCGCTGAACAGGACGAGCTTCTTCTGCTCTTCCGGGCCGCTCCCGGGGATTTCAAAAGTCTGCTACTGGGCAATTACGGAAAGCTCCCAGTGGGATGGCCCGCGGAATGGGTTTACAAGAGCACTTTCGGCGAGGAATGGGAGATCAAGATCAAGGAGCGCAAGGATGTATCCCCGCTCGACTCCATACCTGTTGACGATCTGGATAAACTGCGCAAGGAATTGCAGGAGGCAATTGGGAGGGATAGCACCGAAGAAGAGTTCATCCTTTATCTCATGCACCCGAATGACGCTCTGGAGTTCCTGGAATTCCGGAACAAGTTCGGCGAAGCCCCTCTTGCGCTACCTACCAATGTATGGAGGAAAGGGCTTACTAAACCAGGGGACCGCGTGGATTTTGAGCACTGGGGCAAGCCCTATTCCATCGAGCTTGTCTCGATCGGCGCTGAGCATGAAGGCGTCATCCATGTTGTGATGCGGGTCAATAATAAGACGCGTGTTTACACCGTCATGACCCCGCGTGCCAAAAAAACCGAAATCAGGATGGCAAAGGGTCCTAACAATGTCGGCGCACCGATCAACGGTAACCTTTGGCGTATCGGAAACCCCGCCCGCGGACCGATCAAGGCCGGCGATATCGTGCACAAAGGCGAGGAGATTGCGAACCTTGAGGCCATGAAGATGGAGAATGCGATCATGGCTCCCCTGGACGGCCAGATTGTCGAGGTCTGCGCCAGGCTCAATGAGACCGTGCACGAAGGCCAGCTATTATTTGTCATTGAAAAGACATCAGTACGAACAGAAGCTAACAGGGTTGTCTGAAGTAGTAGCCAGATACTTCTCATGCAGATAATCAAACCAAGGTCGATTTTGTCTCTGCCGGGTCTTGTCATTCAGTAATATTCTGATTTCTTCTCCGTGCCATTCAGCCCCAAGCAGGGACGAAAGCCTGCATACGAAGGACAAACATCACTTTACTTTTTTCAACCAATTGTGCATAATACCGTGCCATAACTCTCAACAAACGTAGCATCCAGCGTATGGGGGGTGACTGTCAGTTAAGCGGTAGCTGGGAATCGAGGAGACTGTCTATGAAATACGGATTGAAGAATGAGAAATTGAGCGAGTGGGTTCGGGAGGTCGTAGAACTATGCCGGCCTGACTCGATCTTCTGGTGCGACGGCTCAAAGGCAGAGTACGACATGCTGATGACGCTCATGCAGGACCGCGGCATGGCAATCTCGCTCAAGAAGCGGCCCAACAGCTTCCTCTTCCGCACCGACCCGAGCGACGTTGCTCGTGTTGAGGACCGAACATACATCAGCACGACCTCGCAGGAGGAGGCAGGCCCGACGAACAATTGGGTACACCCGGAAGAGCTTAAGAAAACCATGCGGGGGTTGTATCAAGGCTGCATGAAGGGTCGCACGATGTATGTTATCCCGTTTTCCATGGGGCCCATTGGCTCGCCGATTTCGAAGATCGGCGTTGAGCTGACTGACAGCCCTTATGTTGTTTGTAATATGCATATCATGACTCGGGTCGGCACGAATGTTCTGGCAATGCTTGGAGAAAAGGGAGAGTTTATCCCTTGCCTCCATTCCATCGGTGTTCCACTTGAAAAAGGACAACAGGACAGACCATGGCCCTGTGCTCCGATTGAGCAGAAATACATTAGCCATTTCCCCGAGGAGAACCTGATCTGGTCCTATGGATCTGGCTATGGCGGTAACGCCCTCCTGGGGAAAAAATGCCTCGCCCTCAGGATCGCCTCGAACATGGCCCGGCGGGAAGGATGGATGGCGGAGCATATGCTGATCCTGCGCTTAACCAGCCCAGAGGGAAAACGTTACCACATTGCGGCTGCGTTCCCCTCAGCCTGCGGCAAAACGAACCTGTCTATGATGCAGCCATCCCTCAAAGGGTGGAAGTGCGAGTGTATTGGAGACGACATTGCCTGGATGAAGATCAAGGGCGATGGCAGGCTCCACGCTTTAAACCCAGAAACCGGCTTTTTCGGCGTTGCGCCAGGCACGTCCTACAATACTAATCCTATGGCCATGGACTCACTCAAAGAGAACATCATTTTCACAAACTGCGCGCTCACGGATAGCGGCGACATTTGGTGGGAGGGCATGACCGAGGAAACGCCAAGCCATGTAATAGACTGGAAAGGCCGGGACTGGCTCCCGGAAAGCCGTGAAGACGCCGCTCACGCGAACGCTCGCTTTACTGCTCCGGCATCTCAGTGCCCGGTCATCTGTGATTGCTGGGATGATCCTGAAGGCGTGCCTATCGATATCTTTATCTTTGGTGGGAGGAGAAGCACGGTGGTCCCCCTTGTGACCGAGGCCTTTTCCTGGGACCACGGTGTGTTCATGGGGGCCACGGCTGCCTCGGAGACTACCTCCGCCAACATCGGGGCGGTTGGTAACCTCAGGCGCGACCCCTTTGCGATGAAGCCTTTTCTGGGTTATCACATGGGCGACTACTTCCAGCATTGGCTCGAGATGGGGGACCGCCTAGGTGTGAAAGCTCCCCGGATATTTTACGTGAACTGGTTCCGGAAGAGCGCTGAAGGCAGGTTCCTATGGCCCGGATTCAGAGACAACAGCCGGGTGCTTAAGTGGATGTGCGACCGCGTCGACGGCAAGATAGACGCCAAGGAAACCCCCATTGGACTAATGCCGAAGGACGGAGACCTCGATCTGGCGGGCCTAACGATCTCATCCGGGAATGTGCAAGCGCTTATGGATGTTGACCTTCCTTCATGGAAAGCCGAGATTCCCGACATAGAAAAACATTTTGCACTATTTGGGAAACGGTTACCTGCGAGGCTCACAAGACAGCTCGAGGACTTGAGAAAACGGCTTGGGTAAATAAAGAAGGCTGAAGATAATACTCCTTTTTTCGCCCGTGCTGTCGGGGGGTGGTTAATACCAATTGCCCGACTCTTCAACCAAATTTCAGAAATAAAAGGTTGCCGATTACTGAAATAGCACATGCATGCCGTGGCTTTCATATGACCCCTTCTTGCCAAGGACGGGGACAAGACAGGTTTTTTCCTTCATATATCGATTGCGGAATGACCAGATACAAAGACCATGAGACGGACCGCTCAATATAAAGCCCTCGTGAACGTGTTAGGAGTGGTGTACTTTCACTCCAAAACGGAAGATGGTGGCGACCTATATCTTACCCGATTCGCCGAGTGCTACCAGGAACATCTTGTTATCAACAACTGGTATGAAGAGAGCTGGTTCAATCAGCATAGGGTCCGGCTACTCGGCACAAGTTCCGTGTATCGCGTACCAACGAAGCCCGTGGACGGCATAAGCCTTGACCTCGTAGTTAAAAATTGCCGAGTAGGAGAAGACGTCCCGATCAATACCCACACACTCGAGGAGTTCGTCAGCGCTGAGTTCAACAGCCCCTGGGAAGAGTTTGCTCTGGTCATGGAGATGGGCGATAAGCAGATCGGTCAACGCATCGGGTGGATCAAGGTGCAGCGACCACTGGCGATTTATGTACCTCCGCAGCGCATGCAGTTGTGGCAGAGCGGACGGTCACGGGCCAGGATCAACCGCATCCGCGCACGCCATCCCGGAATTGACCTCGACATCCTCAAACAGTACAAGTTTATTTACGAGTGGATCCGGGGCAAAAACCTTGTGGAAATTTTCGAGCATATCAAGATCGAAATGCCGGACCTGGTCTATCATCTGCAGGCAATGCAGAAGAAGGCCCTCGACGACCTGACAAAAAAAGGGTATCTTATGGCAGACATGAAGCCTGAGCATGTCATCTTGGATGAAGAGGACTGCGAATTCATCGAGAAGGCTGGCGCGAGCAATCCCGCAGACGCAGCACGGAAGCAGGTGGACATGGTCTACTATCTTTTGAACGCGGGTAAATACTCGGTTATCGATTATGAGCTGCTCTTCCGAACGCCCGAACACGAAGACCAGGTTAAGGCGTCGAGGCGGCATTCCTATCTTGACGATGTGCGGGACCGCCTAGAGCCTACTCCACTGCCTTCGCACCTCTCTCGGACAGAGATCTTCGGAGTGCCCTACACGTTTGGCCATGCTGAGAGCACTGGCGGCCGTATGTGGGTCGTTGGGAGGAACGGGCGCCTATTCGATTATTTCCTTCCCGAACGTTGGCGGAAGACGCCGTGCTTAAGCCTTTCCGATGCCAATGAGGTGTATTACACAGTCACGAAGGACAACATCCATCTTGTCTGGGCAACGTCGCGGGTGGGCGAGATCCCGGCAGACAAAAAATATAACAACAACGACATAGAGAAGATCAGACATTATGGGATCAACAGCCCTTTCGAAGAATTTGCAATTTCCGAGGCGCTCAATCGGCAGGGGATCCACGCGGTTTATGTCCGTGCTATCTACGAAACAGGCAGCTTAAAGGTTGAAGTATCGGTCGATTCCAGGAAATATCAATCTCATAAGGCGCTCGTCGACAGCTACGGCAATCCCATTTTGGCGGCAGAACACAACTATATCACGATCCGCGGCTACTACAACGGCCCCGATGAATGGGTTGCGCAGCACGAGAATGAATTGCTCAAGCCCATGGACCTGATTAAGGCGGTTCGGAGAAAGATCATAGACGAATCACAATGCAGAAGGTTTGTAGAAAAAACCTGTGCGAGGCTACGAGATGCGGGCTATGACGGATCGCTGCTGAAGCCAAACGACCTCCTTATTGCCCTCGATACCAAAGGAAAGATCGTGACTGATCGCAATGGAGAGTTGGACATCATTATTTGCAATTTCGAGGTCATCTGGAAGATGTCCGATCAGACAAAATTTTTCTAAAAAATTCAGGTTGTGGCAGACACCGCGATCGAATCGATAACGTAACTGAGAAAAGCATATTCACCGCCAGAACCAAAGGCGGGTGGGAAAAAGGACGGGAGCGATTACCTGCTTCGGCCCTTTTTGTTGCAAATTAATAGTCACCTAAATGCATCTAGGTATATTTTGGATAGGACTTGAGTTCATACTATCGAACTATCTGCAGAAACCCGTGGTCTTATCCAGGGGCGTGATCAGTGTTGGAGGCCGTTCATAATGCTGAAAACATTGTGCACTGCACCGATATTCCCTAGTTCTTTTCTATGCTAAGGCAAAAGAAAATTCGCGATGCGTGGTGAACCAATGCATCATGGCGCATGGAACACGCTATTCAATCCCGTTCGGGAATTATGCATTCATGAAGATAATTGTTAGCGTCTCAAAGGCTGATATCGAGTCAGTGGCCGACATATTGCACCGTCGGGAAATTGCTCGAATCAGTATAAAGGCACGTGCAGGAAAAGGCAGCAAGGGATTCCTTAACTCCAATAAACAAGTGTGCAATGACAATATAGTGATGAGGGCCAAGCATATGGGTTAAATCATGTGAGCCAAAAATTCCCAGTTTCAGTTGGACAGGTTATTGAGGAACCATACATTTTTTCTTTTGACACCTAACTTCACTTCGTCGTCACATTATTTAGGGCAAATAACTTACTTTAGAAAGAAAAAATATGCGATATAGACTCAAAATAACAAGAGAAAGAGGAGAAGTGATCACTAAATAAGTACTGATTTCGTGCTTTTGTAAACGTTGATGACCGTATCAGAACTTCTGGCATGGTGATTACGATCTCCGTTTATATCATCATGGAATTCGACGTTACAACATTTGCATTAAAATTGCGATTGAGAAAGCAGGGAATCAAACTGCAAGAAATGACAAGTAAGGTTCAGAAGCTATAATGATAGCCTTGCAGACCCATTCCTAGTCCGCTTTTGGAATGCGCACCAATGATCAAATTTTTTCTAAGAGCTCTTCAATACGATCAAGACTTTGATTCCAACCTTCTGGCATTCCTTTGAGCGCTCCCTGTGCGGCGAGAGCCGACTTCACGACAACTACCGGCAGTGTTATTTTCGACGCGTTCCCCATCCCGATGAATGAAATGGTATTTATATTTTCAAGTTAGGCATTACCCTTTTCATCCTCGAGAGCGCTGCTGCTGAAAACTAGCCGTTGAGGCGGAATAATTTCTTGAAAGACGCCCTTCATCGGATACATGTTGCCGTCAGGGCCGCGCATGTAGATGCGGATCGCAACGCCTGCCCTACATCCATTTCGCATACGGGGTTCGTGAACCCTTTGGCCCCCCCACAGGGTCATAAGATTTTGATCGACCTAGGCATTGAACACACGCTCGCGCGGCGCATTGAACGTACGATTGAAGATGAGTTGCTTCTCTGCAGACTTGTTAGCCAGATTAGTTTTTGTAGCCATGTTACCGCTCCTTTCCTACGACATAAGCCGCACCCTACATGCTGGTCTTTAGATGAGAAAAAAAGCCCCTATAGAGCTTTGTTTTTATTTTAGCAAAAAACGGGAGAAGGGGAGAGAAACGGTAAGTAGTCGAATCAAGCTGGTCCATACAGCAGGAACACATACCACGTCGGTTGCAACTCTGCGGATCCAGAACATTGCATGAAAGTATCCGGGTAAGGACAATCCTGTGATGCTCGTTCGGAGCGTGAAGAAGACGGCATGAAGCCGCTGAATGTATCAATCATAGGAAGCAAAGTAGATGGATAGCCGGGGCGAGTTCCCTGCCTTTTTTCATTTCCACGGTGCTAAAATAATAACAGATAATCTTTATTGATCATTATCTATTCATGGTTTCTATATAGCTGTGGAGTTTCTCATGAAAAACCAACAGATTGCAAAGATATTCAACGAAATTGCTGAGTTCCTGGAGCTCAAAAGCGAGAATGTTTTTCGGATCCGCGCATACCAAAGGGCAGCGCAGAACATCGACGGGTTAGCGAAGGATGTGTCTACGCTTTCGGACGAGGAACTCATTGCGATCCCCGGTATTGGTAAGGATCTGGTTGGGAAAATTCATGAATATCTTGAGAAGGGCTTTGTTGCAAAGCACGAGGAATTAAAAAAGGAGATTCCAGCCGGGGTTCTCGATCTCCTTCGTGTACCCGGTTTGGGGCCAAAAAAGGCCAGGCTTTTGTTTGAGAAGCTCAAAATAAAGAATGTTAGCGAACTCGAAAAAGTAATTAAATCCGGGAAGCTCAAGGGGATGCCGGGCATACAGAAAAAAACCGAAGAAAATATTCTTCAGGGAATAGAATTTCTTAAGCGAGGGACGGAGCGAAAACCCCTCGGCAGGGTAATGCCTTTAGCTGAGGATATCATAAGCAGAATGAAGGATAGCGCACCGGTTGATAGGATCGAGGTCGCTGGCAGTATTAGACGGTGGAAAGAGACCGTAAAGGATATTGATATTCTTACAACATCGAAATTTCCGGGAAAAGTCATGGAAGTTTTTGTAAAAAATCCTCACGTAAGCCGCGTTCTTGCTCAAGGGGCTACGAAATCATCGATCATCACCGATGACGGGATTCAGGTGGATCTCCGTGTTGTTGATGAAGATTGTTTTGGCGCTGCGCTTCAGTATTTTACGGGCAGCAAGCAACACAACATCAAGCTCCGGGAGATGGCAAGGCGTGCCGGACTCAAGATCAATGAATACGGTGTGTTCAGGGAGCCAGGAGAGAAAAAAATCGGCGGTAAGCATGAGGAAGACATTTATAAGGCGCTGAAGCTTGCCTATGTACCGCCCGAGCTCAGGGAGGATACGGGCGAGATCGATGCGGCCTTGCTGGGAAGGCTCCCCGATCTCTTGACACTAGGCGACATCAAGGGCGACCTTCATGTCCACACTAACTGGTCCGACGGAAGCCACGATCTTGATACCATCGTAAAGGCGGCAAAGAAGAAGGGTTATAAATACATAGCCATCACCGACCATACGAAGGGGCTCGGCGTGGCTCACGGGCTTGATGAAAAACGGCTTGCCGAGGAGATTAAGCTTATCGACGACTCAAACGAAAGGCTTTCCGGGTTCAAGATACTCAGAGGCACCGAGATCGATATCCACTCAGATGGCAGGCTCGATCTCTCCGATGAAGCGCTCGCGGGGCTCGACATCGTAGTTGCGTCTATCCACTCGGGCTTTAAACAAACTCGGGAGCAAATTACGAAGCGGATTTTGTCGGCAATCAGAAACCCCTCGGTAAGCGTGATCGCCCATCCCACCGGTCGGCTTATCGGCGAGCGTGATGCATATGCCATTGACATGGAGGCGGTTCTTAAGGAGGCCGCAAGGCATGGCGTGGCGATGGAGATTAATGCCTATCCTTTACGACTAGACCTGAACGATCTGCATGTTAGGATGGCGAAACAACTAGAGGTTCAGCTCGTCATCAGTACAGATATGCACATTACAAGCCAGTTCGACTATATGACCTATGGTGTCTCGGTCGCGAGAAGGGGATGGGTCGAAAAGAAGGACGTGCTGAATGCGCTGGAATATGAAGACCTCATGACGTGGCTGAAGACGCGCCACGTCGCAAAAATCAAAAAGGCGAGAAAAAAGACCGTGAGCAGGATATAATTAGGCCACAGACAAACAACATGGGTAGGAGGAAAGCATAGCCATCAAGAATTAATGAGACTCACACTGACCACTCCCGCCATGGTTAAGAGCGGGGGGTTTGACGGGAGGAGGGGAGATTC
This sequence comes from Nitrospirota bacterium, assembly GCA_963845065.1. Lineage (GTDB taxonomy): Bacteria > Nitrospirota > UBA9217 > UBA9217 > UBA9217 > JAJYKN01. The sequence continues at coordinate 42,947 of CAWJQQ010000006.1, read as the reverse complement.
CTCTTTATCCCTTTATAACTTGTACGTTTCTGTATGCAGTTTCCAGATCATTCGAGAGACTTTTGAACACGCCATCTCCCGTAGCCCGGATTACAACGTCGCGATATCCTTTTTTGACGTTTTCGTAAGAAGTGAGAATGCTCTGAAGGTGAAAACCGTTCCTCCTGATAATGTCGGCCACCTCCTTGATAGATCCTGGTCTGTCTTCGATCGTGACGCTGATCCTGTGGCCGCCGTGCCTCACTCCGGTTATGTCCACTAGCGCATGGTAAATGTCACGGTCTGAGATGATACCAACGAGTTCGGCTTTGTCCAATACAGGGAGGCATCCGATGTTTTTGTCCAGCATGATCATTGCCGCCACTTCCACCGGCGCTCCGGGTGACGTAGTAATGACTTTTTCAGTCATGATGTCCTTGATCTTCGTATTCGCCAAAAGGTAGTGGAGTTCATAGATGTCCAGCGACGTCGCTTTTGAAGGACTGTATTCCTTAATGTCGCGGTCGGAGATTATGCCTTTCAGCTTGCCATTTTTTATAACAGGTACGTGTTTGATGTTTTTCCCCTTCATGATCGCTAGTGCATCGGAAAGATAGTCATCGGTGTTGGCAGTAAACACTTTTGCGGTCATCCAGTTTGAAACGTACATGATACACCTCCGGGAAAAGAGTCAATAGCTCAAGCGGTATTTTGGGTTAGTAGATACTGCTATTGTAGCATGCGGGGATGAAATGTGCAGCGAGGTTGCGGAAATTTCCCCGGGGCATTCGGGTGATGGTATTATGCTTTTTTCAGTCGATGAGTCCAGACTGCGAGATTCTCGATCAATTCCTTGATCTTTGCTCTTGTGCGCTCGTCAGTCATCTTTCCGCCCTTGTCGATCTTATCCTGGGCAAAGGGCACCATGACTTCAGGACGGTTAAGGGGATGCGCGTTCAGGAACACGCAGGACTGGCGTAGGTGGTACTGGGCACGGGCCGTTCCGAGCATGCCGATGGATGCGCCCATGATTGCGACTGGCTTGTCGTCGAAACAGTTATCGCCGTGGGGCCGCGATCCCCAGTCAATAGCATTCTTGAGCACTCCCGGGACTGAATAATTATATTCAGGCGATGCAATCAACAATGCATCTGCCGATTTGATCTTTGCTTTGAATTCCTTGACCTTTGCCGGAGGCTGCTGCTCTAGGTCGGCATTAAAAAGTGGGATATCTTCGAGGTTGAAGATTTCGAGCTCGGCATCTTTCGGAAGGAGTTCCCCTGCTGTGCGAAGAAGAGCTTTGTTGTAAGAACTTTTTCTTAAACTACCGGCAAAGCCCAAAATACGAAAAATGGTCGCCAAGGTGTCTCTCCCGTGTCCTGTTTCCATTACTGCGAACGTACGGCGCAACGCAGGCTTTAGGTAATCTGAGCTTTGATGAACTCCCGGTTTAGCTTTGCGATAAATTTAACTTTGATACCCTTGGGACAGACGGATTCGCACTCATAATGATTACTGCAGTTGCCGAAACCCTGGTTCAGCATCTCCTCGGTCATTGCGCAGACCCGACGTGCAGCCTCAACTTTTCCCTGTGGCAGCAGAGCGAGGTGGGATACCTTGGCAGAGGTAAAGAGCAGGGCCGAGCCGTTGGGGCAGGCCGCTACACAGGCCCCGCAACCGATGCATTCCGCAGCATCCATGGCCGTATCTGCTTCCCTTTTGGGGACTAAGATAACATTGCCGTCCGGTACTCCGCCGGTATGGACCGATATGTAGCCGCCGGCCTGGATGATCTTGTCAAAGGCACCTCGGTCCACGATAAGGTCTTTTATGACAGGGAAAGCCTTGGCTCGGAAAGGCTCGATGTAGATCGTATCGCCATCCTTGAAGTGGCGCATATGTAGCTGACAGACTGTCGTCTTTTTCTGAGGGCCATGCGGCAAGCCGTTAATAACCTGACCACACATGCCACAGATGCCTTCCCGGCAGTCGCTGTCGAACGCGATGGGCTCTTCACCTTTTTTGATAAGTTCCTGGTTCAGGACATCGAGCATTTCAAGAAAGGACATGTCGCTTTCAATATTTTTCGCTTCGTATTGTACCAGTTTGCCTTTGTCTAATGAGCTGCGCTGTCGCCAGACGTATAATGTCAGATTCATAAATACCTCTTTAACTTGCAATTCCCTGCAGCTTGTTACAGGGTCACCGCATAGAGGGAAGAGTTTGAGAAACCGCAGGTTTCTCAATTGATAATCGTCTTCCTATTTATAGATACCACGCAGCTTGCTGCGTGGAAGTTCATTATGGATGAAAGAACCGTTTGACCACGGCGTTACGGAGACTCCAAGAAGATCGACAAAATTGTGAGCGGTCGAGTATTAGGGTCTTAAAGACGAGCCGAAATGCATTTGTTACCCTTGTTACTCCGCGCAGACCTATCTCCACGGTAAATGCAGCTATTTATAATTTCTCACCGTTAGCTGTACATTCTCGAATGTCAGTGGTTCCTTGTGAAGTTCCGGCTCCTTGTCAGTGCCTTTGTACTGCCATGCTGCAACATAGCTGAAGTTCTTGTCGTCCCGGACCGCTTCTCCGTCGGGCGTCTGGTGCTCGATGCGGAAATGGGCCCCGCAGGATTCATCTCGATGCAAGGCATCTTTCGTCAACAGTTCGGCGAATTCGAGGAAGTCGGCGAGGCGGCCGGCGTGTTCCAATTCCTGGTTCAAGTCTGTGTCAGTGCCTGAGACGAGCAGATTCTCCCAGAACTCAGCACGGAGTTCCGGTATCCTCTTAATCGCCTTTTTCATACTTTCCTCGCTGCGGGACATGCCAACATGGTCCCACATGACTTTGCCGAGCTCACGGTGAAGTTCGTGGACTGTTTTCTTTCCCCTGACCCTGAGGAGCTTTTTCGTTATTGTATCTGCGTCTTCCCACGATTTTATGAATTCCGGATGGGCCGATGTTACCTCACCGGGGTTAGTACGTGCGAGATAGTTTGCGATTGTATAAGGAATTACAAAGTAACCGTCGGCCAATCCCTGCATGAGCGCGCTTGCGCCGAGGCGGTTCGCGCCGTGGTCTGAAAAATTCGCCTCGCCGAGAACGAAGAGACCGGGGATGTTGCTTTCGAGATTGTAATCCACCCAGAGCCCGCCCATGGTGTAATGCGGTGCGGGGTAGATGCGCATTGGCCGCCTGTACGCGTCCTCGGCCGTGATGCGCTCGTACATCTCGAATAAGTTGCCATAACGCTCGCGGATCATATTTTCGCCATGTCGTTTTATCGCGTCGGCAAAATCGAGGTACACACCCCGTCCACCAGTTCCTACACCCCGTCCGTCGTCGCATGCTTCTTTCGCTGCACGCGAGGCGATATCGCGTGGTGCAAGGTTGCCGTAGGCCGGATATTTTCGCTCTAGATAATAATCCCGCTGGTCTTCCGGGATTTCGCTGGGAGACCGGATGTCGCCTTTTTTCTTTGGCACCCAGACCCTCCCATCGTTTCGAAGGGACTCCGACATGAGTGTAAGCTTTGCCTGGTGCTCGCCGGTCACTGGGATACAGGTCGGGTGAATCTGAGTATAGCAGGGGTTTGCGAAGAAAGCGCCCTTCTTGTAGGCGCGGTATGCGGCAGTAACGTTATTGCCCAGAGCGTTTGTTGAAAGGAAGAAGACATTGGCGTATCCGCCAGTGCAGAGACAAACCGCGTCTGCAGCGTGCGACTGAATGGCACCGGTCACGAGATTTCTGACAGTTATCCCCTTGGCCTCTCCATTTACGATTACGAGGTCGAGCATTTCTGTTCGGGGATGGAGCGTTACCATGCCTGCCTTGATCTGGCGCGAGAGTGCACTGTAAGCGCCGAGCAAGAGCTGCTGGCCCGTCTGTCCTCGTGCATAAAAAGTGCGCGAGACCTGTGCGCCGCCGAAGGAGCGGGTCGTGAGGTAGCCGGCATAATCGCGGGCAAAAGGAACACCCTGGGCCACACATTGATCGATGATGCTCGCGCTAACCTGGGCGAGCCGATACACGTTCCCTTCGCGGGAGCGGAAGTCGCCGCCCTTTATTGTATCGTGAAATAATCGTTCGATGCTGTCGCCGTCATTTGGGTAGTTCTTGGCAGCGTTGATGCCGCCTTGGGCTGCGATGCTGTGGGCGCGGCGCGGAGAGTCCTGGAAGCAGAATGACCCCACATTATAGCCGAGCTCGGCGAGTGATGCAGCTGCGGATGCTCCGGCAAGGCCTGTACCCACGACGATGATACGGTATTTACGTTTGTTTGCTGGGTTGATCAGTTTCATTTCAGCCCGTCTTTTATCCCACTTTTCGTGAAGTGGGCCCGAAGGAATCTTACCATCAAGCATCATAGTTTATCTCCGCGCAATGTGTTGGGCACGTCGTGTACGGGAAGCAAATACCTCTGCTCTTTGCCCATTATCCTTATCCTTTTAATATCCCCAAAACGATCACACTCGGGATTGCACAATACCACAGAAACAGCAAGATCGACGCTACAATCCCGGACTTTTCGATCACGGGGAGTGTCGTCTCGTTGGTGAGGCCCCAAGTTTGGAATGAACTCTGGATGCCGTGGAGCAGATGTAGCATAAGCGCTCCTAAGGCAATGATGTAGGTTAAAACTATTCCCAGTTCCTGGAAACTTCGTACGACCATCGTAAATACATCGGGCCTGCCCATTGCGTCAGGATGGGATACCGGCGAAATCGCGGGGTCTATGAGGAGCAAAAACGAAAATTGAAGCAAATGATAGATGAGAAAAGCAAGAACCACAACTCCTGTCCATATCTGGTATCGTCCTGAGAATGTGGCCTGACGGAAACGGCTTACGGCATAGGTCTGGGGTTTTGCGGCGTAATTCTCAAGCTTGAGCACTGTTCCATAATAAATATGGATTGCGAAGGCAGCTATGAGGAGGATCCGCCCTCCCCAGACCAAGAGCATCAAATGGTGGAGACCCACAGCGTAGGTGTTCAGCATATGGAAAAAAATCGTAGAGTTGCCGACGATGTGAAAGATGATAAAGAGAACAAGTATCTGGCCGGAGATGGCCATAAGAATTTTTTTCCCAACTGTTGATGCCGGTAATATATTCATCCTATCCCTCGAATAGAAAAAGATAAACTACTCCTGTGTGATCCCGCCCTCAGTCATTGGGATGGGATCGAGCAACTTATTTAATTCAGCCTTCGACAGCTTCGTCAATTCCGCGGCGACATCCCTTACAGACCGTCCTTCTGCATACGCTTTTTTCGCAATCTTCGCGGCCTTATCATAACCGATCACGGGGTTTAGCGCGGTTACTAGGATCGGGTTCTGGTCCACAAGGCCCGCAATACGATCCTTGTTCACAGTGAAGCCGGCAATGGCCTTGTCCGCAAGAAGTCGCGATGCGTTCCCGAGTAGTTTAATGGACTGCAGCAGGTTGTGCGCTATAGCTGGGAGCATAACGTTCAATTCAAAATTGCCCTGCTGATTGCAGATCGTGATCGCGACATCATTCCCCGTGATCTGAGCGCAGACCATCATCATCATCTCACACATGACAGGGTTCACCTTGCCTGGCATGATGCTCGATCCCGGCTGTAGTGCCGGGAGGGATATCTCCCCGAGTCCTGCAATCGGACCACTGTTCATCCAGCGGAGGTCATTGGCCATCTTCATGAATGATGAAGCCGTGGTTTTTAACTGGCCGGAGAGCTCAACAGCGGAATCCATGGTCGCCTGCGCAGCAAAATGGTTATCGGCCTCGACAAAGGGGAGCTTGGTGAGGCCACCAAGCCTGCTTGCGACGATCTTACCGAACTCTTTTGGTGCATTGATACCGGTGCCTACTGCAGTGCCGCCGATAGCAAGCTGTGCCAGGCGGGGCAACGTGGATTCTATTCGCGCGACAGCCAACTCGACCTGATACGCCCAGCCGCTGATTTCCTGGCTGAGCCTCACCGGCATGGCATCCATTAAATGCGTCCTGCCCGTTTTTACAATATCGTGAAACTCCGCTTCGCGTTTTTTGAGCATTCCCTGAAGATGCCTGAGTGCCGGCAGAAGATTTTCATTTACTTCGAGATAAGAACTGACATGGATTGCGGCTGGAATGATGTCGTTTGATGATTGACCCATGTTCACATGATTATTGGGATGGACGGGTATTGCTGAGGCGCCAAGAATTTGTGTTGCACGGCTTGCGATGACCTCGTTTGCGTTCATGTTCGTGGACGTACCGGAGCCTGTCTGGAAAATATCGAGCGGAAAATCGTTGTCCAATTTTCCATCAGCCATTTCGAGAGCGGCCTGATGAATGGCTTGAGCGATCGCGGCATCGAGCAATGCCAGTCCGGAGTTCACCTCCGCGGCCGTGGCCTTGATGAGTCCGAGGGCGCGGAGGAAAGCGCGAGGGAAACCGATGCCGCTCACGGGGAAGTTTTCGACAGCTCGCTGCGTCTGAGCGCTGTACAGAGCGTCTGCAGGGACCTTTATTTCTCCGAGGGAATCTTTATCGATGCGATAGTTGATCATAGTAATCCTTTGTCACATCCGGCGCCGGAATATTGAAAAACGGAACGATGGCAGTATAATCGCAAAGTTCAAAAAAGTCCAGAGGAACAGTACAAATAAGTTTCGAAACTACGCATCTTTGCAATGAGGACACTTCATGATAAATTACGGAGGAATTATACATACCTCATTTTTTTTGCACTGTGATATTTAAAAAAGAGGAAGCAGCAAATTATAATTATTGACGTGGATCCTGCGTTCGGGGAATTGCCTCTTTATCTCTATCATATATATTCAGCGAACCAGAGTTGACCATAGGATATATTGATTCTATAATTAAATAAAAAGGAGATCATTTATGAACGACGCATGCACTTCCGACTACAGTTGCAGTCCCAGTTACAGCATCAGCATCAGAGTTGAGATCGAGAACAAGATTGGAATGTTCGCGAGGATTGCCACGGCTATTTCTAGTGCGGGGGGCGACCTTGGCTCCGTGGACATCGTGCGCGTGGAGAAGGGCAAGATCATCCGCGATATCACCGTAAACGCCCAGAATGAGGAACACGAGAAGGCAATTGTAAAAGCGATCAAGACTGTGACAGGCGTTAAGGTCATTAGGGTCTCTGACCGCACCTTCCTAGCACACGAAGGTGGTAAGATCGAGATCAAAAACAAGCTGCCAGTACGAGACCGGAGCGACCTCTCCAAGGTCTATACCCCGGGCGTGGCGCGCGTGTGCATGGACATCTTTGAGAACAAAGAGCATGCCTATCGCTACACTTTAAAGGGTAATTCTGTTGCCGTCATATCTGACGGCACGGCTGTCCTGGGTCTCGGTGACATCGGGCCCGAAGCAGCGCTTCCCGTTATGGAGGGGAAGGCAATGATCTTTAAGGAGTTCGCCAATATCGATGCCTTCCCGATCGTGCTCGCCACGAAAAACGTGGACGAGATTGTTGAGACCGTGAAGAATATAGCGCCGACGTTCGGTGGCATCAACCTTGAAGATTTTTCCGCGCCACACTGTTTTGCGGTAGAAAAAAGACTTAGAAAACTGCTCGACATTCCCGTATTCCATGATGACCAGCACGGGACATCGGTTGTTGCACTAGCCGCACTCATCAATGTCTCGCGACTCTTGAAACGGGACATTAAAAAGTTCAAGGTCGTCGTAGTAGGTGCAGGCGCCGCGGGTACGGCTGTAACCAAAATCCTCCTGACATCGGGCGTCAAGGACATTACCGTATGCGATAGCACAGGCGTCCTCTCCGTTGGCAGAAAGCTGGGCATGGACCCCGCCAAACGCGAGCTTGCTAAAATTACGAACCCGCGGAACTTGAAGGGTGGGATTTCAGAAGCCATGAGGGGAGCTGACATCTTCATTGGTCTTTCGGCTCCGAACGTCATTTCCGCCGAGGATGTTAAGAAAATGGCGAAGGATCCCGTCGTTTTCGCACTTGCAAACCCTGACCCCGAAATTTCGCCCGAGGACGTTCATGACTTGGTGCGGATCATGGCAACGGGACGATCCGACTATCCGAACCAGATCAACAACATGCTCGGCTTCCCTGGCATCTTCCGCGGGCTCCTTGACGTGCGTGCCCATGGTGTAAACGAAGCCGTGAAACTCGCTGCTGCAAAGGCCATAGCCCACTGTATCGAGACGGAAGAGTTACATGAGGATTATATCATTCCAAGTCCCTTTGATAGGAAGGTTCCGGCCCATGTTGCTGCCGCCGTTTCTGAAACGGCGAGGAAGACGGGACTGGTGAAATGATAGTTGGAGTCAGCGTTGGTAATACGAAGTGTGCGATTTGAGTGTGGAAAGATTTTTCTCCAAACTCAAATCTTTCAACTCTTAGAGAAACTTCCGAGGTGAACATGAATCGCAATCACGACCGTCTCCACCGAGACGAAAAAGATCTTCGTAGCGTCGGCATGACCGAACTGCAGACGATCTACATCGAACTTGGACTCACCCAAGATGCTCTGGACCTCCTGTCAGTGCCGCGGCAGACCTTCACGGTAAGCTTCCCAGTCAAGATGACTACAGGCAAAACGCAGATGTTCACAGGTTTTCGCGTGCAATACAATGACGCCCGCGGGCCTGCCAAAGGGGGCATCCGGTTCCACCCGGAGATGGATGCAGACCACGCAGGAGAACTTGCATTTCTCATGGCCCTCAAGTGTGCGGTTGTGAACATTCCTTTCGGAGGTGCAAAAGGCGGTGTGGTCGTCAATCCCATGGACATTTCCCGGCGGGATCTCGAACTCGTGACGCGGGGCTATATCCGGGCCATCGCCGACTACATCGGCCCATTTAAAGATATTCCCGCGCCCGATGTCTACACTGACGAACAAATCATGGCTTGGATCCTCGATGAATTCGAAAGGATCAAGCGTGAGCATGTGCCCGCTGTGGTCACCGGGAAACCTCCTGAACTCGGAGGTATCGTCGCACGCCGATATTCCACTGCTTTGGGTGGTATCCATGTGCTCGAACAGGCCTTAGAGGACCGTGGGAGGGATTCCCATGGGATGCGCGTTGCAGTCCAGGGGTTTGGTAATGTTGGCGAAAATACAGCGCAGATCCTTTACGAACGAGGCTATACTGTCATAGCTGTGAGCGATGTCAACGGAGGTATACTCAACCCGCAAGGCCTCGATATCCCCGCAGTCGGAGAGCACAAAAAAAGAACGGGCAGCATCGTTAATTTTTCCGGCGCGAGGGAGATAACCAACGCCGAGCTTCTTACAACCGATTGCGATGTACTGATTCCTGCGGCGCTTTCGAATCAGCTCGATGCGAACAATGCAAAGGACGTGAAGGCGCAGTTCATTCTTGAACTCGCTAATGCCCCTACGACTGCGGCAGCCGATGATATTCTCTTTACTAGGGACATCCTCCTCATCCCAGATATTCTCGCAAACGCGGGAGGTGTTGTGGTCAGCTACTTCGAATGGAGCCAGAATCTGAACGGAGACACCTGGCCTGAAGAAAAAGTCCTTTCGCGGCTCAAGGAAACCATGATCTCCGCCTTTAATGATGTACAAGGCCGCTGCCGGGAAGGCCGCTGCAGGATGCGCAAGGCGGCATACGAACTGGCCGTAAAGCGGATATTGAATGCCGAGAGGTTGAGGGGAAACCTCTAACCACCTTGACATAATAAAAAATATGTCAATTTTTCTATATGATGATGATTTTGACCTATCTATTTTTTAGGTTCTCTTTCTCGAGACGTGCCACAGTTAACCATGTCCTAGCAGACGAAACGAATTATCCATTTGATAAACTTAAGAAATGACTTATTTTGTCCGCTCCTTTATTACTATAGTACCTCGAAACTGGTTCGGCATGATTTTTGCTGTTATATTTTCTAAATTTGTCTATGTCGTGAAGGCGAGGTGAACCTGGAGGACAAGCTATATTTCACAGCCCTTTGCTATGTCTACAAGAAAGAGATGACCTCGATTAGTGCAGCAATCGCACCAGGACAGCATATTTTTGGATGTGCTACGCGTCTCGCGTCAGCCAAGCGGAACTTTATCTGGGCCTGAATGAATAGCGGCGCTACCCAAATAGAACCCAAGGCCCTGTTGCCGAAGATCCTTTCGGTCTGGAGGCTAACAAAAAATTCCGGGAATGCGCTGCAAAGCTCTCATACAAAATATAGAACGGTGCAGCGAATGAGACATTAGCGGGATCGTCGAGCACATTCCATCGGGGTAAAATATACAGTTCAGAGGGCATTATTGATACCCCCGTGAATGACCCTTGATAGAAAGTGCAGGTGAGATGGCATGAAAAAGGAGCTTGCCGAACTATTCAATCAGGAGGTGGAAAGTTATCGCAACGGGCTTCTCTATTACGCGCGGAATTGTGACTGGGAAACGTTTGAGGAGAAGGCCGGAAGGATGTTTGATTATGTGGAGTCCATCGAGTTCAGGGAGCTCCAGCGCAGATTCTATATGGTCTTCAATCTCATCCTTGTCGTTCTGGTCCTGGGCGTAATTGTGCTGTGCGGCGTGGACTTCCAGGCCCATCAGGAATTGCTGCGGCTAAAGAGCGGCTTCATCTTGTCCGCATTAGCTGTGAGCAGTTTTGAGCTTTATTTTTACATCGATTACCGGATTTTTATAAGTATCAAGACTTTTTCTTACAAGAAACGACGTGAAAATTTTATCCAGGGCATTGAGCAAGATTTCCGGAGCTATGCAGTACAGGGCGAGCGCAACGCGGCGTAATCTTTTTCCCTCCATTTCAGTTCCCAGCGTAAAAGGTCTGCTCGCGCCGAGCCGGTCCTTGACAGTGAGGACCACTTGGAGCTATAAATAAATCCAGATAGATTCCATCGGATTAAGCCAAACCTTTCTTGAAGAGTGTGCGGAAGGCCGCGAACTGCTTTTACGGATGATGGCGGGTAACTAAAGGATAGTGCGAACAGACGTTGGTTTTTTAATTTTGGAGATGCAACAGGAATCTGATAAAGCAAGAAGGCCGGCTCTTTTCATAACTTTACCAAGCGCTAATGAAGGGAGCGTACGACCTACTTATCAAAAGCATCGGCATGCTCAAGGCCGACTTGATTGTCCACCCGAGCCTACGGTTCATTGATTTTATTTAGGCTTTGGCCGGACAGCAGAACGAATTCAACTGTTGTTCGTTCATCATCAATATTGAGTCATTGCCGAGGCTGGCACAGATGTATATTTACTACCGAACATTCCCGGAGGCACTGCGGCATGAAATGCATTCTATTGTAAGGCATGCCATGAACAAGACGGACTGTATGAAAAACCAGGAACAGGCAACACTAATCTACGACGGGTCCTGTCCTCTCTGTTGTGGGACGATCGCGTGGATCAGGGAAAACGAGATTGAAAACTCCTTTGTCATGCTGCCATGCCAGATGGAAGAAACGTTCTCGAGGTTCCCTGAGATAAAGCGCGCGGATTGCATGAAAGCGATGCACCTGGTCCTTCCCAACGGAACGGTCCTGGTCGGCGAACAAGCCATGCCAGAGGTGTTCTTGCGGCTCAAGCATTATCGTTTCGCAGCTCTTCCCTTCAAACTCCCAGGCTCACAGGCCATCTCCCGCATCGCATACCGGTGGTTCGCGGACCGGAGATACAAACTTGCGACTATCCTGTCGCATTTCACCAGCAGTAAAAAAAATCAGTATAAGTAGTTTACCGTCCGAGATCACGATAACGCTGCGGTTCCGGCTGCTGCTTCAATTGATATTGTTACTAGTGGTCGAGACCCTTGCGATATTTTTAAAACCTATTATAATGCGAGAAGTACAGGCAGTAGTCACAAGAATGCGAGGCTGATCATGAAAGCGAAGAAGAACCTAATTATTGTGGGAGATCGCGTTCTCGTTGATCCTGACGAGCGCATGGACAAAACTCCCTCGGGGCTATATCTTCCACCTACAGTCAAGGAAAAGGAGAAGATCCTTGGAGGCCATGTTGTAAAAACTGGACCTGGCTATGCAATTCCGGACACGACGCCGAACGAGTCGTGGCAAATGGGGAAGCAGGAAGTAAAATATGTTCCTCTCCAGGCGGCGGAAGGTGATTATGCGATTTTCCTCAAGGACTCTGCAATGGAGATCGAGTTTGAAGAGAAGAAGTACCTTATTGTCCCACATTCGGCGATTCTGGCGCTCGTTCGGACCGAATTATCGGAAGAGAATTAGTCTGGCAGAGGGCCCGTCGATCGCCATCCTCGCGGTAACTCAAGGAAGCCACCCATCGGCATACGACTTCAGATATTGTTTCGAAGCGCAGGAATTCAGTGCGGGATTGCAGAGGTCAAGAGGGGCCGGAGGGTACTACGGATCCACCACGTGCCACTGATTTTAACTTGATCTTTGACCCATGCCTCTCAAATACACTCCTCTCGAATTAATACAGGCACTTGAGATTATTGTGTGTTGTGTATCAGCGTTATTCACGTACACTTGTTGACTTCCATTTTATCTGCGCTAAAATTAATGGTGACAATTGATCAGGAGACAGTATTTCGCATTCCCACTGGAGATCATCATGAAAATCCGGAAGTCCCTCGCCCTCATATTTGTCATGATATTATTTCTGATTGCCATTTCTTCAACATCATTTGGTGAGAACGGAAACGTGCTGCGGTCAACGCTTGCGAACGGCCTGAAAGTCGTGATCATACAGAATCAGCTGGCGCCGGTGGTTACCACGGTAGTGAACTATCTTGTGGGCTCCGATGAAGCCCCGGAAGGATTCCCGGGCATGGCGCACGCGCAGGAACATATGATGTTTCGCGGGAGCCCAGGACTGTCCGCGGCACAGCTTGCGAACATTATGGCGCTCATGGGTGGTGAATTTAACGCTGACACACAGCAGAACGTGACCCAGTATTTTTTTACAGTGCCGAAGGATAATCTTGACGTGGCCCTGAACGTGGAAGCAATACGCATGCGTGATGTACTTGACTCGCAGGAATTGTGGGAACAGGAACGGGGAGCGATCGAGCAGGAGGTGGCACAGGATATTTCAAGCCCGGATTATCTTTTTTCCATGCAGCTTTTGGCGGGGATGTTTGCGGGAACACCTTATGCCCACGATGCACTCGGCACGCGCCCCTCATTCGAGAAGACTACTGGCGCTATGTTGAAGGAGTTCCATCAAACCTGGTATGCACCAAACAATGCAATCCTTGTTATTGTAGGTGACGTCGACCTCCGTAAAATACTGGCTCTGGTGAAGGAGCTTTTCGAATCGATCCCAAGCCGGACTGTGCCTGCCCGGCCAACAATTAAACTACAGCCGCTCAAGGCGGGTTCCATTTCCTTCGATACCGATCTCTCCTACGGGCTTGCTGCTGTTGCATATCGCCTGCCCGGATATAATAGCCCTGATTACGCCGCTGGAATGATCCTTGCTGACGTCCTCGATAGCAAGAGGGGGAATCTTTACGACTTGGTCTCCGAGGGAAAGGCGTTGTCTACCACTTTCGATGGAGAAGTACTGCCCAAAGCGGCATACGGGTATGCGCTTGTCGCTTTTCCTCAGGCAGGCGATGGAACAGCTATTGTTCGCGTAATAGAAGATATTATTTCCGGCTACCTGAAGAACGGCGTTCCGAAAGACCTCATCGAGGCAGCAAAGCGGCATGAAATCGCAGATGATGAATTCGAGAAGAATTCTGTTTCCGATCTTGCCGCTTCCTGGTCGGATGCAATTGCGGTCGAAGGCAGGAATTCTCCCGAAGATGATATCCATGCTATCAGGAACGTGACTGCGGAAGACGTTAACCGTGTTGCCAGGCAGTATCTCGTCAATGATACGGCAATAACAGCCGTCCTTACGCCGCGCCCCTCGGGCAAACCCATATCTTCGAAGGGCTTCGGGGGCACGGAGATTTTTACACCGAGTGAAACAAAACCGGTCGCATTACCGGCCTGGGCCAAAAAAGCAGAGGCAGTTCCTCCTCTTCCAACATCGAAGGTAAGCCCCATCGTAACCTTGCTCCCTAATGGGATCCGCCTGATTATCCAACAGGAGAGTATCAGCCCTACGGTAAGCGTGGTCGGCCAGGTAAAAAATAACGACGATCTAGAAGAGCCGGCGGGTAAAGAGGGCGTTTCTGATGTGCTCGAGGGTCTTTTCTCTTACGGCACGGCTTCCTATGACCGAATTGCTTTTCAGAAGGCCCAGGATGATATTGCTGCGGATATTACAACAGGTTCATCGTTTTCACTCAGGGTCCTGTCAGATCGTTTTGAGCGCGGCATGGAACTACTTGCAGACGACCTGCTGCATCCTGAGCTACCCAATGCATCGTTCACCGTGGTCCAACAGGAATTGATCAGCTCGCTCCGCGGGCAAATTCAGAGCCCGGCCTATTTTTCAAAACGGGCGCTACGCGAAGCGCTCTATCCTAAGAACGACCCTGTGCTTCGCGACGCAACACCGGAGTCGGTGGCGGCGCTCTCACTTAAGGACGTCAGGGCCTATTACTCCAAGGCATTCCGTCCCGACATGACGACTATCGTGATCGTCGGCCAGGTGACGCCGAAGCAAGCCCGCTCAGCCGTAGAAAAATATTTCGGCTCATGGAAAGCATCAGGGCAAAAGCCCCAAACAGACCTTCCGCCAGTACCGCCGAATAGACCAACAGTTGCCATTATTCCCGATGCGAACAGCGTCCAGGATCAGGTGACGCTCGCCGAAACGGTAGGAATGACACGCTCCAATCAGGACTATTATAAACTCCAGCTCGGTAACCATGTGCTGTCAGGAGCATTCTATGCTACGCGGTTGTACCACGATCTTCGCGAAAAGGCAGGACTTGTTTATTCTGTTGAGTCGTTTATTGAGGCGGGCAAAAACAGATCTCTCTTCGGCGTGATCTATGCCTGCGATCCGCCGAATGCGTCCAAGGCGCGGGCTATGGTAGAGCGTAACCTGCGTGATATGCAGACAACAACGGTTCCGCAGGAAGAACTGCGTTTGGCCAAGACGCTCTTGGTGAGAAAAGTTCCGCTTGGCGAGGCGAGTATAGATAGCATTGCCGGAACACTGTTGTCTAGTTCGCTCGAAGATCTGCCGCTCGATGAGTCTGTCCGGGCAGCGGGAAAGTTCTTAGAGACAACGGCAGACGAGGTACGCGAAGTATTTACGAAATGGATCCGTCCAGCGGATTTCGTTCAGATTACAGTTGGGCCGAACACTGAGCAAGGAAAACAGAGATGATTACGGAATACGCAATAACAAGTATGCTCTTATGGAGTAAATTCGCATTTAAAGCCGATGATTTTATGTTTTGTGTGGATGGAGGGCATACTGGGGGACTATTCCGTGTGCTGTCTTGCCACGATAGGATGATCAATTTTTTTTGACCCGTCGGCACGGTAGCTTATTTTTGTTTCTCCGGATTTTATCCTTTCGCGCCGTAAGCCTTGTTCTTTGGGCCCGGAATATAATGCGCTGATCGCGAAGCAATCAAGTGTTCTCTGTTTTTTAAAAATATTGCCAAATGTTCATCTTGTAATATGATTTCCTCAATGTTCGATACCGTCACAGAGCCAGATTCCCAAACAACGACTGTCGTCGGTAAGGCAAGTGTAACTGACGATAGCACCCCCTTTTTCCTCTGGCTGCTTGGTTTTTCTGCAACGAAGCCCTGGAGCACTGCCGTATGGCATACCAAGGAAATCTGGAAGGCTACCGGCAAAATATTTGGACCTGAATGCTGCCCTTAAACAAGAATACCACTTTTGGTATTGCCGATCGCATTCACAAAGCGCTCAGGCAGTCCTGGAAGAGTTTTAGCAGTCACATAAATCATGGTTTGCACTCCGTGAAAATGGAGATATGAATGCCAACCCGCCAGGGTATGGACGGAAAACCGAACTGTCAATGTTACGTTCAAACAAAGCACTGTAAAGTAGGAGCCGAGATTTTTTACTGTACGCTTTAGCATCTCGAAAAACATCTACGGCAAGCAATTCCTCTTTCTGAAGGTCAAACTGCTTTAATGTATCCGTATAACCGGAGACAATATCCAGATTGGTCGTTTGGTACATGATATCGGCAAGTGGTTTGTCCCCCTGGTATACGCGATCTCTTTTCCCGGATTGAAAGGAGACAGGGAAACCATGGTTATTGACCTTGGCATGAAGGATCTTGCAGCGACCGCCTGCATACATCCCGTTGTTTAGACAGTGAGTTGGCCGCTCTTGAGCAGCACTTTGAAATGCAAAAGTTAAAGACGACCAACGGCAAATCCCGGAAAGCGTGTGCTTTGAAGCAAAAACGGTCTCGTCAGCGCTCTCACCTGCTCCACAGCTTTACCAAATCTCTTGTTCGCGATACCGAGGTCTCCACGATCATCGTGGGGGACCTTAAGGACACCAGAGAAGGCAAGGATTAGGGAAACAGTGGGAACCAACAGCTTCATAAATGGCCATTCGATAGGATCATCAAAATGGTCATGTACAAAGTCAGACTTAAAGGCATCCACGCTTTAGAAGAAAAGGAGCACTAAACGAGCCAAACCTGCTGTATCTGCAATACTTGGGATACACAGGTCGTATGCGTTGTGGCTTCTATGTTTGTGAGCATTGCGGCGTTGTAATCCATGCCGATGGAAATGGTGCAAGCAATATTCTTAAAGGTATCTCCCGGTGCAAATCAGTATCTTGGAGTAGCGGCTGCCTGGCACAGCCATCCGTCAGCCGGTTCGTCTGGAGAAAAACCAGGCCAGTTTCATCAGCCCATGAATCGGGAACGTGGCAAACATCTCTGCCATATCCGAAAACAGAACCAGTTTTGGCCCTCACTGACATTAGAGCGTGATTCGGGAATCCTAGACCTTAAGGCCGGGAGGATGTCAACGGAATAATCTTGTAACGGGGCCCTGTTAGCTTCCCAAAGGACCCTAACCGTGGTAAAATAATTATTAAGAGACAAATGCGAAGAAACGTTTTGCTGTTATAAAGATAATGGTGCAGGTACTTGAAAAAAGGACAAATTCAATCCCTGTTAAAGGAAAGGTGATAAGGAAGGTGGTGCTCAGGGTTGAAAAGAAACCTTACTCAAAAGATTTTGGAAGCCCATCTGAAGGAGGGAGAGCTGGTTCCGGGCAGAGAGATCGGCATCACGATCGATCATACCCTGCTGCAGGACGCGACAGGCACGCTAGCGATGCTGGAGTTTGAAGCTATTGGCATCAAAAGGGTGAAAGCAGAGCTCGCGGCACAGTATGTGGACCACAACCTCCTCCAGACGGACAATAAGAATGCTGACGACCATAAATACCTCCAAACCGCCGCCGCCCGGTATGGCGTCATTTTTAGCAAGCCTGGCAACGGTGTTTCTCACCAGGTGCACATGGAGCGCTTCGGCGTTCCGGGTAAGACCCTACTCGGCGCGGACAGTCATACGCCGGGAGCCGCTGGCATCTCGATGCTAGGTATCGGCGCAGGCGGACTGGATGTGGCCCTGGCAATGGCCGGTTATCCTTACTTTTTTCAATGTCCCAAAGTACTCGGCGTGATGCTTACGGGAAAACTTCACGATTGGGTGAGTGCGAAAGACGTGATCCTCGAAATGCTCAGGCGCTATGATGTCAAGGGCTGTGTTGGGAAGATAATTGAATACTATGGCCCGGGAGTGAAATATCTTTCGGCAACTGATCGAGAGACAATTGGCAATATGGGTACCGAGACGGGTGCGACGACCTCGATCTTCCCGTCCGATGAACGGACCAAGGAATACCTGATTGCCCAGGGACGTCGTGATGCCTGGGTTTTGCTGTCCGCGGATGAAGGCGCTCTCTATGATGAATATGCGGAGATCGACCTTTCAAATCTGGAACCTTTGATCGCCAAGCCATCTTCACCGGGGAACGTTGTGCCGGTCCGTGAAATTGCAGGCATTAGAGTTGGCCAAGCGATCATAGGCAGCAGTGTGAACTCGTCTTTCCGGGACTTGATGATTGCTGCAAAGATGCTCGAAAATAGGCACGTCCATCCCGAAACATCTTTACATGTGAACCCGGGTAGCCGCCAGGTGCTCGAAAATGTTTACCAGACAGGCGGTCTCCTCACTTTTCTTACGTCAGGCACACGAGTGCACGAGCCTGGCTGCCAAGGATGCATCGGCATGGGCCAGGCACCGGGCACGGGCGAAGTTAGCCTGCGTACATTCCCGCGGAACTTCCCTGGTAGAAGTGGAACTAAGGATGATAAGGTCTACCTATGCTCACCGGAGACCGCGACAGCGGCAGCCATAAAAGGCGTTATAATCGATCCCCGCGATCTGGCAAAAGAGATGGAATATCCAAGAATAGAGGACCCGAAGCAATACATGATAGATGAGAAGTCGATTGTCTTTCCGTCAGAAGAACTGAGAAAAACAGAGATTATCCGAGGGCCGAATATCAGGCCGTTGCCGGAACTCGGTCCACTGCCTGACACGCTTAGGGCAGAGGTTGTGTTGAAGGTAGGAGATAATATATCAACAGATGGGATAATGCCGGCAGGCAACCGCGTGTTGCCGTTTCGCTCGAATATCGAAGCGCTGTCAGAGTTCGTTTTCTCCCAGATCGATCCAGATTTTGCGAAAGAGTCAAAGGCGCGGGGTACGGTGATCGTGGTGGGCGGTGAGAACTACGGCCAGGGATCAAGTCGCGAACATGCGGCTCTGGCGCCGCGGTATCTCGGCGTTCGCGCTAAGATCGCAAAGAGCTTTGCCCGTATCCACAAGTCTAACCTTTGCAACTTTGGTATCCTTCCGCTTACGTTCAAAGACTCGCGTGACTACGATAAGCTGAGCAAAGGCAATAAAGTCGTGTTCCCTGACGTGAAACAGCGGGTTGAGCAAGGTGACCGCGAGATTCCGGTTGAGGTGGATGGTGAAACTATTATAACGTTCCTGGACGTCACCGACCGCCAGCGTAACCATTTACTTGTGGGTGGGACGCTGAATTATGTGAAGAAAGAATTACTCTTAGCGACCTGACCGCAGAAGGGACAAAGTGAAGAGTGTGATCTTTGCATCCAGCGTTTTTTTAGTCAGGGTATCTTCGTGGGAACGTGAACAGCTTCGCATTTTCCTCAGTCGTTGTTCTCCCGCGGTAAGTAATTTTAAAAAAGGATGGTGACGGCTATGGATGCAAATGCTCAAATAAAAGAGATAAATCGTGAAAAATCAATGGAAACTAAAATAAAAAATATCGGCTTACGGGGCGTGAAGATTGCCGATACGAAAATCTCCTTCGTGGATGGTGAGAACGGAGTTCTCATCTACCGTGGTTACAGCATCGAAGACCTTGCAACATATTCTACCTTCGAAGAGACTGCTTATCTCCTGCTCTATGACAGCCTGCCCACGCCGGAACAGCTTAAGGATTTTTCACAGCGGCTCATCGAGGCGAGGCGTTTGCCGGA
Source organism: Nitrospirota bacterium (assembly GCA_963845065.1). Lineage (GTDB taxonomy): Bacteria > Nitrospirota > UBA9217 > UBA9217 > UBA9217 > JAJYKN01. The sequence goes on along the minus strand of CAWJQQ010000006.1, from coordinate 23,514 downwards.
CCTCGTGATCGAGAATATGAAACGGCTACCGGCAGAGGCGCAATCCATGGACGTGCTTCAGGCATCGATACCGCTGCTGGCAATGACTGATTCTGAGCTTGTGCTGGAGACGAGGGAAGCGAATATATCGAGGGCCATCCGGCTCATTGCAAGGGTCGCAGAAATAGTTGCTTCCTGGCAGAGAATACGGCAGGGGCTTGAGCCACTCCCGTCTGCGGACAACCTCTCTCATGCTGGGAATTTTCTGTGGCAGATGAGCGGGATCAAGCCTGATCCGGATATAGCGAAAGACCTCGATACGGCACTAGTACTTCATGCTGACCACTCATTCAATGCTTCGACGTTCGCTTGCCGCGAGGTGGTTTCAACTCAGGCGCATATGTACGCCGGGGTCACAGCAGGAGTGGGTGCTCTTTCCGGTAGCCTGCACGGTGGGGCCAATGAGCAGGTCATGAAAATGCTGAAGGAACTTCAATATGAGAAAGATGTCGCCGGCTGGGTGAAAAGGCAGCTAGACAGCGGCCGAAAGATCATGGGGATGGGACATGCTGTGTACAAGACCACCGATCCGCGCGCGAATTTCCTGAAGGAGATGGGGAAACGGCTTGGAGAGAAGCTTGGTCAGGAACAATGGTACCGTCTCTCCACGCAGATCGAGGAAACTGCGCTGTTCGAGTTCAAAAAACAGGGCAAGACCACAATCAAGCCGAACGTGGACTTTTACAGCGCCTCAGTCTACCACATGGTGGGCATTCCACACGACCTGATGACGCCCGTCTTTGCCGTGGCCCGGATCGCGGGATGGACCGCCCACATCATCGAGGAGAAGTTTGGCGACGCCCAGGAAAAGCCATCGCTCTACCGGCCGTCGTCAGAATACATAGGCAACTACTGTGGGAAGACGGGGTGCGAGTATGAGCCTGTGGAGAAGAGGTAGGGATGAGTTTTTGGATTGAAATTTTCATGGATAACCAGATTTTATAGATTGCCTGAACTTTATTTAAGGAGGACGCAGATGGCGACGACGAAAGTACGTACTAAAAAAGCGATAAAAAAAGGAGTTGTATTGCCCAATACGAAACGTACCGCGTCCTCCCAGGGGGTGCGTAAAATGAAATCAGGATCTGTTATCAAATCGGCCGTGAGGAAATCGGCGAAGATACTATCGATTAATCCGTACACGGAACAGGTAGTAAAAGAATTCGCTCTCATGAGCAAGCATGAGGTCGATTGGCAGCTGAATGCCTCCCGAAATGCATTTTTGAAATGGCGCGACATGTCAGTTACTGCGCGTGTGAAGTACCTGATGAACCTGGCCGACGTGCTCAGGACGGAGAAACGAAACTACGCCGAGCTTATCACTACGGAAATGGGCAAGCCTATTAAAGAATCGCTTGCCGAGGTGGAAAAGTGCGCTTGGCTCGCGGACTATTATGCCAATAACGCAGAGTCGTTCCTGAAGCCCGAGGAGATCAAGACGGAAGCGAAGAAAAGCTATGTCCTGTTTCAGCCCCTCGGTGTGGTACTCGCTGTCATGCCCTGGAACTTTCCGTTCTGGCAGGCCTACCGCTTCGGGGTGCCATCGATTGCAGCGGGGAACGTTGTCGTCCTGAAGCACGCGTCAAATGTTCCGATGACCGCTCTCGCCATCGAAGATTCCTTCAAGAAGGCGGGCTTTCCGGAGAGCGTCTTCAAGACCCTGCTGATCAACTCGACAGAAACTTTGAGACTGATCGACGAGGACAAGGTGGATGCGGTGTCGCTTACGGGCAGCAATAAAGCGGGTGAAGAGGTTGGTGCCCATGCGGGAGCAAGGACCAAGAAGGTCGTGCTCGAACTTGGCGGCTCGGACCCCTATATCGTCCTTGACGACGCGGACATCGAGAAGGCTGCAAGGACTGCAGCCAATGCACGCATGATCAATGGAGGCCAAAGCTGTATTGCAGCGAAGCGTTTCATCGTTATGGACAAGGTGGCTGACGAATTTACGAAGCACTTCATGGCGCGGCTCAGGGAAATGAGGATCGGGGACCCCATGGATGAGAAAACCGACATAGGTACCATGGCACGTAAGGATATTCTCGACGGACTTAAGGACCAGTTGAAGGACGCTAAAGCCAAGGGGGCGAAGGTTCTTCAAGTCGAACAGGCTCCCGCCAGGGGATATTTTTTCACACCCTGCATTGTCGTTGATACCAACCCAAAAATGAAGATCTTGACCGAAGAGGTGTTTGGACCAATCGCACCGATCATCACAGTCCAGAGTGAGGATGAGGCGATCAGGGTTGCGAATAACACCGAGTTCGGGCTAGGCGCTTCTGTCTGGAGCAGAGATCTCTTCCGGGCCGAGCGAATTGCTGCGCGGATCGAGACCGGAACCGTGACGATCAACGATATGGTAAAGTCCGACCCGCGGCTGCCCTTCGGCGGAGTAAAGAAGTCCGGCATCGGCAGGGAGCTTTCGCATTACGGCCTGAGGGAGTTCGTGAATATCAAGACGGTTGTGGTTAGGGAGTAGCGTAGTCTCGATAGGCCACAATGACGCGGAGATACTAACAAGAGAAAAAGGTTTGATACCGCTCCTGCATCGAGTGCTTAAATTTATAATTAATTAGTGTCATGAAGCAAGTGACGCTGTTTCTTGCATCTGTGGCAATGTTATTATAGGGAGAACTGCATGAAGGCATCGGACCTGTTCGTTATGCAGCTGGAGGAAGAGGGCGTGCAGTTCATCTTCGGGCTGCCAGGGGAAGAGAACCTCGATTTTCTCGAGTCGCTCCGCACATCTAAGATTAAGCTCCTTGTTACACGCCACGAGCAGACCGCGGCATTCATGGCTGCTACCTACGGCCGGTTGACGGGAAAGGCCGGAGTGTGCTTGTCAACCCTCGGTCCGGGAGCAACGAACTTGGTAACGGGCGTTGCACATGCCCAACTGATCGGTGCACCGCTCATATCCATATCAGGACAAAAGGCGGTGCGTGGGAACCGGCAGGCTCGGTTCCAGCTCATTGACATTGTCAGCATAATGCGGCCGATCACGAAGGAAGCAATCTCCATAGTGGATCCGGGCGTTATCCCGACGATAGTTAGGAATGCATTCAAACTCGCCCAAGCTGAACGCCCAGGTGCAGTGCACATTGAACTTCCCGAAGATGTTGCTGAAAGCCGAACAGAAGCGCAGGTGCAGAAGCGTGGTATTGTGCGCAGACCCGCACCCGATCCTAAAGCCATCCAGAGTGCAGCGGAGCTGATCAATAAATCGAAAAATCCTCTCATAATTCTGTCCTCGGGTGCTAATCGCAACCTGATCACTCGCCAGCTGATGCAATTCATCGAGAAGACCGGAATTTACGCGGTCCAGACCCAAATGGGCAAAGGAGTCGTAAGCGATGCGTCGGAATACAGCCTCTTTGCCACAGGCATCCACAAGCGTGATTATATAAACTGCGGTATTGATCTGGCTGACGTGATTATCACGATCGGATACAATATTGTCGAGTATCCACCCTTTGTATGGAACTGCGAACTAGACAAAAAGATCATTAATATTGATTTTACCGAGGCGGAGGTCGATGCCTATTACGATCCCGACATCGAGGTTATCGGTGATATTTCATGCGCTCTCCGGCAGCTCGGTGAGCTGATCGCAGGCAGAAAGAGCGGTGATACCTTCAAAACAGTCAGGAAGTTCTTGGACAGGAAACTGACAATCCAGTTCAAGAAACAGTATCCCCTGACGCCCCAGGAAGTTGTGTGGCATGTGCGGGAGGTGCTGTCGCACGAGGACATCCTGACTTTGGACAATGGGATATATAAGCTATGGTTCTCACGGCTCTATCGGACATTCAAACCTAACACCTTTCTTCTTGATAACGCACTTGCGACGATGGGAGCAGGACTTCCGTCAGGCATTGCTGCGAAAATGGTGAGACCCGATCGGAACGTCTTGGCCGTTGTGGGAGATGGTGGATTCATGATGAACTCGCGAGAACTGGAAACCGCTCTGCGGTACGATATTCCCCTTGTTATTCTGGTCCTGAATGACAATGCTTTCGGGTTCATCAAATGGGAACAGGAGGCCAAGGGATTCCAAAATTTTGGGCTTGAATACAAGAACCCGGACTTCGTTAAATACGCAGAGAGCTACGGGGCCGTGGGCATGAAGGTAAAACAGGGCGATAACTTATCGGATATGCTGCGCAAAGCGTTCTCACTGAAAACTGTGGTGCTCATCGAATGCCCGATTGACTATTCAGTAAACTATGAAATGTTTTCAAAGGAACTTGCGAACATAGTCTGTAAGATGTAATGGTTATATGTTTGTCCGCAAACAATAAAGTCTCGCCTAAGCAATAAAGTTCCGCCTAAACAATAAAGTTCTAGCGATTTTCGCAGAATTGCAAAAATCAGGAACAATAAAGTTCTTACTTTCCGACTGCGTTCTATACAACATTTGGCTGATATAACCTCTCTGCAGGGTCGCGCATAAAAATAGGTATATTTCAACCTGTAAATTAGTACAATTCCTCGCGTTCTAAAAATCTCGACTACACCTACAAGGTGAGACCCCCGACCGATCTATTTTCTTGCGAACTTCGGGTTGTAACGTTGCACATGAGCCGTCGGACTCGATGTAAGTGTTAGGCAACCAGCTGCTGGCGCGGCGCTTAGCTTACGGGTTCTTTAGGAATCTCAAATAGAAAGCTGCAAACACCAAGACAATACCGATGTTCACTATCAGCCGTTCCCAGAATCGATTCTTAAAGAACAGTAAATCTACACTAACGATAACTGCTATCATCGCCAGAACGTAAAGCATGACAGACATGTTTCTCATCATTTCAATCACCAGTTCAAATATATCAACAGCCCTTACCCATGGAGTTGCAGGATTTGCCTCAACATCATCTTGCGGTTGTTCCTGTTCTCGACAGCCAAGTAGACTCACCAGGAAAATGGTGGGTTCGAGAGCCGCGTAATGGCGAGAGCCAAGAGATGAGGAGCGTAACCAGTGTTTATCTAGCCGCCTGCGGCTAGGAAAGAACGGATTTTCGTTCTTTACCAGTCTCAATGATCATGCCATACATTGAAGATCAATGTCAAGAAATGTGGTCAGGTATTTTTAGGATATGGTAAGAGATACGAACAGTAAACCCTTTTTCAAGCTCAACAGTGTATGAAAGATAAGCGAGAATACTTGTGGTTGGAATTGCTTTGGTTCTCCTCTTATGGGTAATTGTCCCATTTCGAGCAAGTGTGAGCGCAAAATCGTACATAACCAAATTATTATGATTTTCTTTTTTAAGATCACTGATGCCGACGGTCTGACCGCTGTCATGCTCGTGGTGAATATTCTTTTTGGTTATTTGCGATAGCATATTATTTAATGTCACATCCTGTTTTCGGCGTGTTTTCTTTGTTGCTTTAGTACGGCTGGTTTTTTTCATATGTTGATGATAACATGGAGGCCCTCAGTGGGCAAGGGGAAAGGGTTCTTTTATGAACAGCTGTCCGGAGTATTCCGCCGTTGCAGCTTCTAGTGAATCCCTCCACGCACTTCGGCTCTTCCTAAGCTTTCGTAGATTGACACGCGTGAGCATGGTGAGGTTCCATATATCAGCGGGAATCTTTCTTTCCCATCACTACGACTGTCTCCCCGAGCGCCTTTGACCTGATGCCCTTGAATCCCGCCTTCGTGAGCCATTCTCTCATTTCCTGAACCGTGTAGGACCTGCCGGCCGCGGTATTGACGAGCATATTGACTGAGAAGAGGGCAGCGGGAACCGGATGGGATCGGTCCTTTTCGAGCAGAAACTCATGGATGACAATCCGACCCTTAGGGCCCAGTGCGCTGTGCGCTTTTTCGATGAGGGCTAGACTCTCATCGATAGAAAGTGAATGAACGATTTGACTGATGAAGACGAGATCGTAGTTTGCACCAATATCATCGGAATGAAAATCTCCGGCCGCAAAATTGATATTTTCAATACCATGTTCAATTACTATCTCTTTCGCGATTGCTATTGCTTCTGGTAGGTCAAATAGGGTGACATTGATCTTTTTCCTGGCAAGTTCCATGCTGTACGTTCCCGGTCCGCCGCCCAGATCGAGCGCACGCCTAACACCCTTGAGGTCGATAGCCGATATGACTCCTTTCGCGCGAAATACGACATTGTTATGCATGGCCCTTATAAAAGAGCCATAATCACGGCCTCCTGACCGGTTCGGCAAACCGGTCTTAACGACTTCGTCCAGACCGGACCAACTCTTCCAGAGGTTGTCAGCATGGCGCAACATGTCCCCCTGATACAGAGGGCTGTCCTTTACCAGAAACTTACCGGCCATCTCGGTATTACGATATTTGCCTCCTGATTTTTTGAGCAGTCCCACAGAGGTTACAGCATCAAGAAGGATCTCGGTGGGCCGCGGATCAGTGCTTATAACACGAGCGATATCTCCGGCGGTTTTCGCCGCCTTCAGATGATCAAAAACGCCATAATTGTTAGCAGTGAGTACCACGCGGGAGGCTCTGAACCCTCCCCAGAGCTTTGTAAATTCCTGAAGTTGTTTTGTAAGTATATTACTCATAATGCCTTTCCTCTCACGTTGCAACATATTCTAAAGCGCATTGATGTCTTTATTTTCTAGCAGCTGTTTCGGCGCGCCTTGTTTCGCGATTCTAATCATTGCGCGGCCCACTTGCTCCGTCGTCGTGACGATCTTCGGAAAGAGAGCCTTCAATAATGGAATGAAAGGCCCCATGAAGAGATAAAGAACCCGATAGAGCGCAGTTTTCGATTTTATTCCATTAAGCGGCTGAATAAATCCAGGGCGAAACATATACACGCCCTTAAACGGCAGCCGAAGCAGCCGGTTCTCCGTTTCCCCTTTGACGCGCGCCCACATGACGCGTCCGCGCTCGCTGCTGTCGGTGCCCGTCCCAGAAACATAAATGAACGTCATGTTGGGGTTCAACCGCGATAACGGCTCGGCAGCTGCAAGCGTGAAATCTTTGGTTACATGCGCATAATCCTGTTCACTCATACCGACCGACGAAACCCCGAGGCAGAAAAAACAAGCGTCGTATCCCCGCCATTGGTCTTCGACAGCAGAAAAATCCGTGAAGTCGGAATGAATAATTTCCCGAACTTTTTTTTCTTTCCCTTGAGGTTGGCCCAGGGGACTACGCACAACTGCGAGCACGCTTTCAACATCCGGATCAAGTAAGCACTCTCTCAAAACACCTTGTCCCACCATCCCCGCCGCTCCAAATAATATGATTTTCAATTTTGAGTCCTCGTGTCTCTGGCCATCCTGTGAAATGCAAGTTGAAAATCCATCAGTACAGATTTCAGGAAGAAGACGCGACGCACGCTTCAACCACGATTCTACACATCTTCCAAATATTTGTCTATCTCATCACCACCTACTAGTTTGCAATGTTTAGGCTTCTTTCTGCTTGCCTTTTTGCAGAAAGAAGCGAGTTGGACTATGCTGCTGCGCGCCTCGCTATGGGGTTTCAAACGATTCTTCTTTTTAAATGAGGGTAACGACTACAGCATCGGTTGGGGCTTACGGCCTGTTACGGGATATGTTCGAGTAAAGAGCGATGATTCTGGACGGCGCCGCATGCCCCATTCAGTGAGGACTATACGGGAAATTGGCCTTTTTGACAATAGAAGATCGTTGCTAAGAACAAGGTCGTTTTCGGGAAGAGATGCAGAGGGCAGTTTTTCGATTCGAGTGATGTTCTCGCTCATGTGCGTGGCGGTCTTTTGCAGCGAGCGGGCAGTATAATCTCCACGGAGCGCATTTTGCCTTCGCCACATGCAGGGCATTTAGCGATGTCGATGCCGGTGAACCGAAGCAAAGCCTCTTGCCACGTCTCCGTCTTCTGTTCCGACTTATTCTGATCGGCGCAGGCTAGAAGTTCCCTACATCGGTCGAGTTTTTTCCTGCGGCATCGGTTGCCCAAAAGGCCGTAATGCCTGATTTTGACGAACCGGTCAGGAAGGACGTGAAGTAGGAACCGCCGGATGAACTCATCGGCGTTCACAGTCATGATTTTGTTTTTGTTGTTGTCGGAGTAATCGCGCCACTTGAAGGAGACCTTGTCGTCCTCCATCTTCACGATCCGGTGGTTGCTGATCGCGATCCGATGTGTGTATCTGCCGAGATACTCAAGAACGCCTTTTGCCCCGTCGAACGGCGGCTTGCAGTAGACGATCCACTTCTTTTTGTACAACTCGGCGATCAAGGCATTGAATGCCCCCGGCGCCGCAAGGTGGCTTACGGCACCGGGGTAAACGAGTGCATTGTGAGCACGGCTCTTTTTCAGGTAGTCAAGGAACTTGCCCCGAAACAGCTTTGACATTACTTTGACCGGAAGAAAGAAGTCTTTTTTGGACGACTTCCATGTTTGTCCGTTTTGGGACAATCCCCCTCCGGTGACGACATTGTGGACATGGGGATGGTCCATGAGGTTCTGGCCCCAGGTGTGCAAGATGCTGAAGAACCCGATCTCCGCTCCCAGGCGCTTCGGGTTCTTCGAGAGCTGGGTCAAAGTCTCCGAAACGGACTTGAACAGGATGCCGTAGAGGACTTCCTGATTCCGGAGGACAAGAGGATTGAGCGTATCGGGGATGGTGAAGACGACGTGGAAGTACGGAATGGGTAGCAAGTCTTTTCCCCGGGCCTCAAGCCACTGCTCTTTTTTAAGAAACTGGCATTTGGGACAGTGCCGGTTTCTGCAGAAGTTGTACGATATCACCTTTGCGCCGCAGTGCCCACACTCATCCACATGACCGCCCTGGTCGGCGGTGCGGCAGGTTTCGATCGCCCGCATGACGCGCAGACGATGCAAAGGCATAGGGTTGGCGCTCCGGTAATCAGGACCGTACCGGCGGAAGATGTCCGCAACCTCGATTGAACCTCTCTGGGGTGACATCAGGTATTACGCGGTGTGGGAGGTGTTAGAATCGTGGCTGTCAAGCGGACTGATGACCTGCGAGAGGTTCTGTTTGCTCACATGAAGATATATCGTGGTCGTCTTGGGAGACGCGTGGCCCAGGAGCAACTGAATGTGGTGGAGATTCGATCCTGCCTCGAGGAGGTGAGTCGCAAAGCTGTGCCTTAGCGTGTGACAGGTTGCGGGTTTGGTGATGCCGGCCTTTGCTTTGGCATGGTGGAATATCATATTGATCGAGGTGAGGGAAATGTGCTTGTCCGGCTCCTGCCCTGGAAGCAGCCACTGTGAGGGCTGATATTTCTTCCAGTACTGCCTGAGCGCATCAAGTGCGACATTCGACAAAATGGTATAGCGATCGCGGCCGCCCTTGCCTTGCCGGACATGTATCAGCATACGCTTGCTGTCAATATCCGAAGAGATAAGATTCGCAGTCTCGCTTATCCTGAGCCCGGCGGAGTAGGTCAATATCAGGACAGCTTTGTGCTTCAGGTTCTCGGTGACCCTAAATAGGTTGAGTACTTCGTCAAGGTCAAGAACGACGGGAAGCTTCTGTTTCTGCTTGGGATAGGGAATCTTGTCGACCACCCAGCCACGCTTCAGGGTAATCATATACAGGAAGCGTAAGGCACTGTAATAGATCCGGAGGGTTGAAAGGGCTATCTTTCGCACTTTCACGGCATGGTGCAAGCACTCCTTAACTTCCTAGGTACCGAGTTGTTCCGGCGGTTTCTTGTAGAGCTTCACAAAATTACGGACTTCTCGAAGATATGCTTTTGTGTCCCCGGGGTTCCATGTCTGCCAACATCTGATCGCGCAACTTTCCCATGATTGAATCTCCTTCCGTGTGTCGGATTATCCAGCGGCATGACGCCGATGGTGATACGGAAAGAGATTTTATAGGGATGAGCTATATTGATCAAGCGTGGGGATTGACGGACGAGAATACGCACGGCGAAGGATTTTTCAGCCGTTGTGTCTTGGAGTTTTAGCTACCGCGTAGCGGTTTAGTCCAACGAATGGTAGTCATAATAACTCCGTAGGAAGGACTTATGGCGCCATACTTCAAAAAGTAATTATCACTTTTCTCGCGACCTTGACGCTCCGAGCAACACCTACAATCTTGCACAAGTGCGTGCAAAAAACGATTACGGATTATCGGTGGAAACATGCACATGAACGTTTGAATTCAGGGGCGCAGCGCGACGTTATCGCTCAGCGTCCCTTTGAGCGACAGGCTATACTTTTTTCGGCGCAAGTTTGTCATTGGTTAGCACTTGGAATAGATACGCCATCCTTCAGCGTGAATGTACCGCTGATCTTATTACATGAGAGGCACATGGGAACAATCCGCTTTTCGTCCACACTCGAATTAGGAAGGCCCTTATTGTCTTCCCTTAAAGAATAGGCGACTAAATTATAGTTGCAAATTACGGAAATGTATGGTATTATTTTTTATGAGTAAAACCGACAAACTATTGCGGAGGTTTTTGTCTAGACCAACTGATTTTACTTACGGTGAGATTATCAAGCTTTTCAAAGAATTCGGTTATGAAGAAGTAAAGACCGGCAAGACGGCAGGATCACGGGTAGGATTCTATAATAAAACGATAGAAGACATGATAAAATTTCATAGACCGCACCCGACGCAGATCATGAAAAGATGTTACTTGAATGATATAGAAAAACACCTGAAAGATAAGGGGGTAATTAAATGAAGGACGCCATGATCTATAAAGGCTATATTGGCTTGGTTCACTTCAGTGCTGAGGATGAAGTCTTCCATGGGAAAATTGATGCTATCAATGATCTTATCATGTTTGATGGTAAAAGCGTACAGGAACTCAAAAAAGCCTTCCATGAAGCTGTTGATGATTATCTCGAAACTTGCAAAAAAATGCATAGAGAGCCAAATAGGTCCTTCAAAGGCAGTTTTAATGTCAGGATTTCTCCGGATCTCCATAGGAAAGCAGCGCACAAGGCTACCATGATGGGGCTCTCGCTCAATCAACTCGTACAAAAAGCATTGGAGGAAAATGTTGCCATATGATCATTGTATCAAGACTAAGATGTTTGTAAAATCCCGTGTTGCGAGAGCAGCGAAGGATTCGATCCTGGAAGAGAGGTAACTCTCAGCCAAAAAAAGGGTACCGCAATGATCCAGCTTGAATCAATCCAGAAATTTAAGTCTGAAGAAGAGGGGAATGTTGGGTATTCCAGCAGCATTGGACAACCATGCCGATCGAGTTCGAATAGTAGATTCGATTTGCTTCGAACAGCAATTCCGAGCTATTTTGGACATTCAATGCGATTTGCTGTACTACATACTTCAATCCGAATATTATCATCGCACCACAGCGGTTAAAATACTGGGCTCCACCTACTGATATGGTTGACAGTGTCAAGGAGAAAATAGTATCCCGTCACCCTTTTTTATGGGCTTTGGTTTTAGTATTGCTCCAAGGCACAAACAGAGACGGGGCCTGTTGTGCGACGTTTGATCATTCTGATATGCGCGGATTTGACCGCATGACTTATTTTCGCCTCGGAGCTGCCTCGGTCTAGTAGCGGAAGTTCAGCATTGCTTTATTCCATAGTAGGTTCGAGGGCTCTCCTGAACGCAGCCGCGTCTCTGTTTCTACCCTGGATGTGTTGTTAATGTTCTCTATGGCCTCCTGAGGAGTACCTTTGTTCCACGCCCTGACTGTGGTGATCCCGGAAGGCCCCGCAGCCGAGATTCGAAGACTCGCCCATGCTAGGGAGAGGGGCAACCAGCGCAATAGTGCACTAGTGAACCAACCCCTGGGGCTGGTTGCCATCATTTGGATATCCAAATGCGCTGATTTGGCAGAGAGTAACATACCCAATACTTTGCATCGCCAGTTGAAGATACAACACTTCAGGTTGAATTGAGCCGATTCCGAGTGTATTGATAATTCCCCCAAGCGTTGTCTTTTCAAATTCGGCCCGCAAGTCACCAATACGTATTTCCCGAATAGGATCAACCTTAAATGTTGCTGGCACTGTAATTATTTCATCGGTGCTTATTAGTGTGGTGGATCTGTAGATTCGCCACTTTGACCTGCTAAAGTGCGTATGAAAGTTTGAATTAGGGGCTTGGTTTAGGCGTCCCGCTTGAATGAGGGGTTAGGTGGCCTACCGAGCGAGCCGGACAGGTCACGCACGCTTGCGCAGAAAGACGTGGGCCGCACGTTCGCCCGCTACGTACTTTGCGCATTCGTAGCCCAAAGCACGCAAATCGATGTCGTTCAAGAGATGCTCCCCGGAACCGAGTAAGACAGGTCGAATGGCAAGGTGCAGTTCGTCAATCAGGGCGGCGCGCAGATACTGCCGAATAGTGGATACGCCGCCGCCGAGGCGGACGTCGCGGCCGCCCGCTGCAGCAGTCGCCTGCTCCAAAGCGGCGTGAATACCTTCGGTCACAAAGCGAAACTCCGTACCTCCAGCCATCCTAAACGGCGCCCGCGGGTGATGCGTTAGCACGAAGACGGGCGTGTGATATGGCGGCTCATCGCCCCACCAAGCCCTTCCAGCTGTCGTTAAGCCACGGGCCTCGGATAGGACCGAACATGTTGCGCCCAAGAATCCAGACACCGATTCCGGAAAAGCCTTGCTTCGCAATTTCGTTATCGACTCCCGTCTCTCCATCGTCATAGCCGTGCATTCTCCGCCACACGCTAGTGTGGAAGAACCACTCCATCAACTCAGGGTCCTTGACGCCGAGCGGATTCTGGAGGTCTTGGCTCGGCCCAGCACCGTAGCCGTCGATCGAAATCGCGAAGCTTTGTACGCGGAGTTTTGACACTTACATTCCTAGCTTTTTGGTCAGCGGGACGGTCCAGCGGTGGGCAATCCAACCATTTATTAAGTAGACCCCCTACTTAACACCATGGAAAAGAGTGCATATCTAGTGTAGTAATGAGTATGCCATGTCCCATTGCTTTTCGGCATAATTACGTCAATTCTTTTATGGTTTGCAGTTCGGTAATAAATACAGACTGCCAATATCAAGAATATACTCATTACTCTATATGGCATCCGCATTTGTATTGTTCCTCTAACATAAAATTCAGCTGTACTGCTGGTACTGGCAACGACGTTCAAAGATTCACTGCCAATCGAGCTTGCCATAAATTTCGAGAGCAAACCAGCACAAGTAGTATAAGGCAGCAATTTTTTATTAGGCATTATCTAAGAAGTACCAAATACTCTTTAAAAACAAACTATATACAACTAAAGTACTTGATTCGCTTTCGGAATCTTCAATAAGAATTGTGCTGTAATCCAACTTAAAAATGTTGCAATTATAAATACTAATAAAAATTTGAAACTTGCATGCATAGGTTGATTCAATAATAATCGTTGTAGCCAAAGTACAAACAACCAGTGCACTAAATAGATTGCATATGAACAGCGTGAGATTGAATCCATCCATAATCGATGCTTCTTAACAATATTGCGAAATAAAGCGAAAAAACCAAAACAACTTGTGACACAACTGACGACCCAAAAAACCGCTTCAATAGCACCAAGCATTCTTAGTGACAAGTGCAATGATAATATTGGAATTCGTGGGACGAAGACAAGTATATTATACGCTATAAAACAGCTGGAGATCCACCTACGCCAGTGTTGAGCCATTATGCCATCATTGGCTAGGATCCCTCTATCAAGACTGCTGTAACCGATTAAAAGACCGAGAAAAAACCAGGCAAAGTGTAATCCGAAGCGAGGTACCTGGAAGACAAATGGAAGAGTTAAGAATGCAGTCCATGTGCGGAATCCGAATCGAGAAAGCATAGGGATGTATAGAAATGCACAAACAAAAAACATTACTATTGCTATCATCCAGGGACGTCGTTTACCGGTAATGCAAATCATGTCTGCTATTTTAAACGACCGTTTTGGCAAAGTAAAAAATATAACCGCAGCAATTATATCGAATAATAGTAACATCCAAATGAACCACAATGGTCCTGGTATCCATGTTCTAAGTATGAACTGCAGCCAGAAAGCGAAATATCCTGCATCTTTACTGGTCAATTGCCATGATGCATAATAGGCTAACGGCATAATAAAAAAGGATCCAAGAACAAAGGGAATGCCTAACCGCATCAGACGTCGACGTAAAAATTTCAATACTCCATATCGCTGTAAGGCTGGCCATACGAATATGCCTGAAATGCAGAACATCAACGACATGATAAAAACATCGTTGAAGTTTTCTGCGTAGTCGAGGAAAAGCCAGCGCGACGAGTCCACAACAGGGTGTGTCGATGATAAATAATTAATAGGATTAAAATAAGCAAATGTCGTGTAAGCTAATGAACTATGATGTGCTACTACCATTAATATTAATGTTGCTCGTAGATAATCAAGTGAGATATCCCGTCTAGAACGATTTTCTATGGATGTCAAAGTGTTCTCCATGATATTATAAATAAATATGCTACACCATATCTCTTTGCAACCCTATCCATCCCGGACCATCTATACCCCTTCATGGTATCTGATCCGATTTCTTTATCTTCCGTCGTGCCTTCTCCCAGAGAAATAATTGTACAACCATAATCAAGTAGTAATTTGACGATGACTTCGATAACTCGTGCTGTGGTAATGAGGCCGAATTTAGGCATTTTCCTTGTTAATCCCGCACCCCATACAATGGTTGGCTTAAAGAGAACCCTGTCAGTCGTTTTCAAGCCTTGAAATCCATTGCACAACACGACAGCCTTTACTACAGAACCGGATGTTTCATCGTATTTTACGATCGATACTGTATGTTTAGTAGCCCCCATTTTCAACCTCCTTGGCCCTTTATGCTAATTCGTCACTTAAAGATCAGGTCAAGTTTTTAGTTGAAATTAGTTGAGTGGCCCGCGCTCCCTTCGGCTAAGGCTTTTTATCGATTCAACGGTGTAAAGCATCGTTGTGTATAAAATCGGATTCGTAGGATCGCCATATTTGAGTTTTCTGAGGCCGAGCCATACCTAACCATCCCTCCTTATGCAGCCTTTTTGACCGTTAGGTCATTTATTTCGTCCGCCTCGATCCGTTTCATCACGTCCGCGATGAAGGCGTGACCCTTGATCTTCCTGAATCCTTGTTCAGCATATAAAAGAACAGAAGCGAGCCAGCGCTGCATCATCTTGCTGTCGCGATAGCGCTTTATATTGCCCTCTGCTTTTCTCACCGTAGAAAACATGCTCTCAATAGGATTGGTAGAATGCAAGGTATTCCGCAAGAGAGCGGGAACCTTCAACCGGTGAAGGGTGAGAATGTCTTCTATCGCTTCCATGAGCGAATCAGCCGCCGACTCATTGATGCCCCGAAGCCATTTCTCCATGTCCAGAAGCATCTGACGAGCATCTGCGTAATTATTCTGCTCCAGGGCAGTTCGGAACCTCCTGTGTGCGTCTTTCCGGTATTTCTTCGGCAAATGATGCTGTATATTGCGGTCCTTGTGGATCGTGCACCGCTGATGGATCAATTTCTTGCCGAAGCGATCCCGGAGAGCTTTGATTACGCCTCTGCCACCATCGGTGACCCAGATGATTCGTCGTGATAGTGTCAGACCCCGCCGTTCCATATCGGAAAACAGTTCTTCGCACAATTCATGGTTCTCCGTCGCCCCCTGCCAGAATCCCAATGTCTGCTTCGTTCCAGCACTATCGAGCCCCAGCGCCACGATGAATGCCTCTCCGCCGCGGTGAACAGTGTCTAAAAAGACTGCAAAGGGGACGAATGACGTGAGTGACCGTTCCTTAAACTCCTGAAGCTGTTTTGCTGTTGCCGCGACGATATGGCTCGACACCGTGCTGGCAGATACGCCAAATGCTTGCGCCGTATCTACAACCGTCTCCGCATACTTCCGGCATGATATGCCACGGAGTACCTTTCCAAGCAATTCTTCTGAGAAACCTTCCGGTTTTTTCAACTTCTGATAACTCTGAAGCGCAATCTCACCAGCCGGACCTCGAAGCCGAGGGTGGGTCACTGGGATCTTCTGATCTCCGATATAGACGGAACCGCCCTGGCTTGCCCACTTCCACAGGTCAGGACTGGTGGGCTGGTAGTCTGGCCCGGCAATCTCCTCACGCTCGATGTACATGATCGTCTCCGCCATCAGTCGGCCCATTTCCTTCATGCATTCATCAAAACCCTGTTTACCTTTTGCGAAGACATAATACATCTGTTCAATGATCTCCTGCCTTCCATATGCCTCTTCAATTCCTCGTATTGCCTTTTTCCTCTTCCTTGTGGTATCCTTCATCGAGTGGCTCCTTTCTTTGTTTCTCTCTCTCTACCGTGGATTATGCCACGGGGGAGCCACTCTTTTCAATTTCAACTAAAAACAGTATAACCTCCACTTAAACCCACTGCCTACGTACCTTGATGGAGAGATTGCATTTAATTCGGAATTAAGAATTAGAATTTAGCTAGAACAAAAAGGTACTTTTGATCAGATTATATTCTTCAATAACCATTAAATCAATGAATCCGCTTAGTTATGAATCTGCCTAGATATTTTATGGGTAAAATGTTAACGAATTCGGATTGAAACTTTATGAGTTGAGAGAAATGAAAAAAATAATAGATATAGGAAGGATATTTGAATGCATACTTTAAATAGCAATGATCGCTTTTTCACCGATCCTGGTGCTCCGATCAACATCTACAAGTCTGCAGTCCCAATAAATTTACGATAGCAAAGAATATCAATTATATCATGTAGTGAACATAAAAGTATGTGGCACACTGACTTTTCCCACTTTATGAACTAAGTATAGAGAGTATGGTATTGGAGTGAGTTTAAAACTAAAGAAGCGGAACATGATCAAAAGACTACCCTAAATCAGTGCATTCGAATATCTTTACCAAGCGAATTAATGCACATCCACCGGAGGAATGTCTGTAGAAGGAGCTGCCCTCTTCATGATAAATACTAGTGGAAGAACACAGAGGATGAGAATGCATATTATTACGAATGTATCGTTGAAAGCCAGGGTTGTTGACTGCCGAATCAATTCCTGGTTCATCAGGCCGTTAGTTCCTGCTGGTGAAATTCCTTTTGAGACAAGGAACGACGTCAGCGCTTCGTGTCTGTATTGGTAGACAGGATCAAAGGGTGAAAGATTCTCCATGAGCCTGACCTGATGGAATTGTGTTCGCCGTGCGAGCATTGTAGTGGTAAAAGCGATTCCAACGCTGCCTCCGAGGTTCCGCAACAGGTTGTACAGGGAGGTTGCCTCGGTCATGTGTTCCTTTGGGATGTGAGAGAGCGTCATGGTTGTCAGAGGAATGAAGGTAAAACCCATACCAAGGCCCAGGATAACTCGCGGCCAGACAAATGTCCAAAAGTCCGCTGTGAGGTTGAAGCGGGACATCAGGAAGGTGCTGAAGGCGCAGATCGTGATGCCAACGGCAAGAATACGCTTTGGATTGACCTTGTTCACCAGCCTGCCTGCAGTCTGCATAGCGATCATGGTGGCGATTCCTCCCGGCCCGAGCACAAGCCCTGCGTAGAACGAAGTGTATCCCATCAGCATCTGCAGGTAACTCGGGATCAGCACGATGCTTCCGAAGAGGTTCAGATATACGCAGAATAGTAGGGCCACACCGCTCGTGAAGGTCCGGTCTTTAAGCAACTTCAGATTAACAATCGGATGTTCTGAATAATACTCGTTAATCACCAGAAAAGTAAGGGACGCCGCCGAGAGAATGGCGATCAAGACGATGAGGTTAGATCCGAACCAGTCCTCTCTCTCTCCTTTGTCGAGAACAAACTGGAGCGAACCAAGCCCGACAGAAAGGAACAAAAGCCCCCAGTAATCGATTTTCATCTTCTGGCGCTGCATGTACGGCGGATCCTTGATCACAATGATGTTCATAATGATTGCGAGAATACCAATGGGAATGTTGATGTAAAAGATCCACCGCCAGGACGCGGTGTCGGTGATCCAGCCCCCTAAGATTGGTCCAGCGATAGGACCAAATACGGTCCCCAGGCCGAATATGGCCATTGCCTGACCATGCTTCTCCTTGGGAAATGACTCAAGGAGAATGGACTGGCTGATGGGCACTAGACCACCGCCACCAATTCCCTGTAGGACCCTGAAGAATATAAGGCTGGACAGACTCCATGAAGAACCGCACATAAAGGAACTGAACGTAAACAGGCCGATGGAAGCAATCTGGTAGTTTTTTCTTCCAATAAGACGAGCAAGCCAGCCTGACATGGGAATTACTATGGCGTTGGATACGAGGTAGGCGGTGATTGTCCAAGTAGCCTCGTCATAGCCTGCAGATAGTGACCCCCGGATGTGGTCGAGCGACACATTCACGACAGACGTATCGATGATCTCGATCAACGTTGGGAGCATTACCGTGAAGGCAATTAATCCCCTGCTGGCACCGTTACTGCTCATTTCGGCAATACCGTCGGTTCAACGAACATTCAGATTTTAAGGACATGGTTCCTATACGGCATGGTTACTCATTTAAAGGGTATTGTCAAGGGCACATTAATATTCATTGATGAGAAAAAGAACGCACCTCATTGAGTCTTTGCGTTATCGCTATCCTCACGATTGCCTCAGTTTCATTCAGTTTTTTGCGATGATTTTCATTGCGCAAGTCACCTCCAAGGATTTTGGTCACGATGGAACGGCATTGATCCATTGACCCTTTCCGTCTTATGACGTACCAGAAAATCTCCGGTTTCAGGCCGCGTACAAATGATTGTACAAATTTAATGGTTGTGAACCAGCCCGAATATGGCTCACGGAATGAACAGTAAAGATGCTTCTAACGGCATGGTGGGACGATCTGCACCTCTACGGGAAAAGAAATCTTATTGTAAGTATACTGGTGTTAAATCGTTCAGTTATGCTCAGGTAGATGTCTTTTAAATGATTATCAACGATTCCGATTGAGTATTCTATGGAGAGATATTGTCAAGAATACAGCTTTATTACATGGCAACTTCTATCTGCTAAAGTTATACCAGCGAGTATTAACTCTTAACGTAAAAGAGAAATTGCCATGTTTGACAATGATTATAACAAGCAGTTCGTCGCGTCAAGATAAGCCCGAGACAGTGGGAATACTGCCGAGAGGCGGGATGAAATCTGTCAATGTTATCTAGTGGGTGAGAGCGCCGTTGCTCAAGTCCCACCCGACTAAAGCCCAGCCGGCAGGTCGGTAGCGAAGCCCGCGTGCGTTTCCGTGAGGGAAGGTGCGAAGCCGGGCGGAACAAGTTGCAGGCCATGTTATTGAATCCCGAAATATGTATAGTTGTGGACAATGGGATAACCTTCAACAGCATCGAAGGGAAAGCCGACGTATCGAGCCATCGGAAGGCAGCAGTCCCCGGAGCGTTAATGGCGAGCGAAAGGGACACCACCGGGATCTTAGATCATGGCATGCACACAAAGGGATAACTCGGGAACTTGAGAGAGCCTGATGTTTCCATGCTGAACAGCCGGACGGACACCGGCGGAACAAAGTCCACGGCGTCGGTAACGCGCTCTCTAATACCGACGAGCGAAACCAGAGAGCAAGCATGGTATCGCAGCGCCACCTAAAGCGAAGTGCTGCGAGACGAGCGTCAGGCAGTCTTAGCCGATCATAGTACCGATGGTTCCGAAAACATCCGGGATCGGGAAGGTGGGGAACCGAGGTCCAAGGGACCCACTCAAGGGAAGGAGAGGCCGGGCATAACGTCTTCTGGAAGGAACTATGAGAGATACTCCGGGATCGCCAATCATATCACCGAAACTCCAGAAGATTGCGGAACAGGCACGGAATTATCCGGAGATGGTGTTCAACAATCTGTATCACCTGATCGACCATGAACTACTTCTGGAAGCGTATCACCGGACGAGCAAAGACAGTGCGGCAGGGGTGGACAAGGTAACTGCGAAAGACTACGCCGAGGCCTTGTACGAAAATCTCCACGACCTGCACAAACGGTTAAAGTCCAACCAGTACGTGGCCCCGCCCGTCGAACGTGTGTGGATCGAGAAGGAAGACGGCAAGCTGAGACCCATCGGAAAACCCTGCTACGAGGATAAGATCGTCCAACGAGCAGTGGTCATGATTCTTGAGGTTATCTTCGAGCCGATATTCCTTCCGTTCTCACATGGCTTCAGGAAAGGTCATAGTCAGCATCAGGCGATACGGGAACTGCGCGAGCAGTGCATCAAGTTGAACATTAACTGGATAGTGGATGCGGATGTAAGCGGCTTTTTCGATACCATCAATCACACACACCTTAGAAACTTCATCGAGAAGAGAGTGAAAGACGGGGGAATATTGAGGCTAATCGGCAAATGGCTCAACGCTGGTGTGCTCGAGGGCGGGAACATGATGTATCCCGACAAAGGGACACCACAAGGCGGAGTCGCATCGCCAATGCTGGCCAACATATTTCTGCACTACGTGCTGGATGAATGGTTCGTACAAAACGTACAGCCGAGGCTCAAGGGAAAAAGCTTCCTGATTCGGTTTGCCGATGATTTTATTATCGGATTCGAGCAGGAAGCCGATGCCCGCCGGGTATTGGAAGTCCTGCCCAAGCGGTTTAGCAGGTATGACCTGACCATTCATCCCGAAAAGACAAAGCTGGTTCGGTTTATCCAGCCGTTAGCGAGCGAGAAGACGGAGAAGGAAAATGGAACGTTTGACTTTCTCGGATTCACCCACTTCTGGGCCAAATCGCTCCACGGCTACTGGATCATCAAGCGGAAGACGATCGGAAAACGACTCAGAAGGTTCATGAAAGCCATATGGGAATGGTGCCGGGAGAACCTGCACGAACCCATGAAGGAGCAGCACAAGATGCTTTGCTCCAAGCTGCGAGGCCATTACCAATACTACGGCATCCGGGGCAACTTCAAAATGCTCGAAGTGGTGTTCGAGCATACAGAACAATCCTGGCGGCGGTGGCTAGGGAGACGTTGCAGCAAAGGCTACGTGACCGCCGAAGAGTTTGATGGCGTCCATCGTAAAGTATTCCCGCTGCCGAAACCCAGGATCATCCACAACTTCTGATCGGGCCGAAGGACAGCAAAAGTTATGCGCCAAACGGGCAGCGTACCTGTTTGGTTTGCCGGAGGCTAAGGCCACCGGCGACTGACGAACCGGATGCCTTAATCGGGCACGTCCGGGTCTGTGGGGGGAGCGGCGGGCAACCGCTGCTCCTACCCGGAAGCGGCGTAAAAAGAAAAGCAGTACATTGGTCATGGGAATAGATATAGCGCTAAATTTAGTGCAACGGGGTACGTGAACAAGGCTGGGAAACTCCTGGTTCGATATCCAAAAGTGTATAACTCCGAGAGGGATTGATAAGTTTGTGCGAATAACTGAGGAAATGAAAACGAAGCATGGGCTCAAGGATGTTCTTATCGGCCTGGAACCAACAGGTTACCATTGTAGAAGAATCGAATACTTTGCGAAGAAAAAGGGATATACCGTACGGTTCATACGGACTACCTCATTAAAACGTAAGCGATAGCTTAATGAGAGTTCATTGACGAAAGCGACGCAAAAGATGCCGTAACATTTAGAAACCTCACCCGTGAGGGTAGATACATTGATAACTATCATCGAGGACGGAATCGCGACGCACTTGAGGATATTATCGAAGGTTCGGGAAAAGATCCAGAAGTAAAACACAGGCGCAAAGAATATGCTTTATGCAGCGCTCAGTGATTATTTTCCTGAACTGAAGAAGATATTCTGGGCGATCTTGGTGAATGTGCACCGCAGACTTCAATGTAAATTCTGCACCTCTACTAATATTATACGAAACTCGGCATCACCTACTAGTGTGCACTGGCAATATTGTGACGAGAGCCAAGAATATGGGCTGTAACTTGCACATGAATCCCGATGCGCTTCCCAGTCAGAAGAACGTATGTCACCGGCCAGCTACAGGGGCAAAAAGGTGGAAACTATGCCGTGAAATAATAATCCAAAACATGGACTTTGAATATTTTTTCATACGAACCTGCATTCAACAGGTGGTATTCACTAATACCAGTCAGGAGAAATTAATTTTTGACCTAGCACTTGATCCCGTTTTCTTCAAAAAATTCTGGAATTGCGCACAAGTGTGACATTTGCTGCGCTGAAAACCGTCTTCATTGTGCCCTCCAATTATACTGAAGTCATCCAGCACATGCTTTTTGCGATCAAAAACTGCTATGAAGTTCTGTGTGATCATTTTTGGGCCAAAGTTATGAGAACGAATCGCATTCGCAGCTGTTGATGCTGCTGAACGGCGAGACCGGCGCTAATTAATAGCGCTCGAATCTGATTACGGCTCTTGACCTTCCCACCAATCAGATCGGCAAGCAGCACTGTATGATCGGCTAGACAGAACAATCCCCCGGGACGAAGCACCCTTGCAACCTCTTGAAGGCCCTTTGTTTGGTTGGACCAATGGTGAAACGATAAGCTGCTGAAAACTATATCAGCGGTTTGTTCAGGAAAGGGAAGCGACTCAGCCGATGCAAACCGAAAAGTGGCGTCTGGAATAAGCCGCTTGGCTTCTGAAACCATCTGTTCGGCTGGATCGACGCCAAATAACTGTGCCTCTGGCCAACGGATAGCGGCGGCTCGCAATAGGCGACCCGTTCCGCAGCCAACATCAATAATACAAAGTGGCGGGGCCTTTAGTTCTTGCACAAGAAGGTCAAGCATCCTGGAGTGAACTGGAATAAAATACAACCTTTGCATAAATGATTGATCGTAGGTTGCTGCCCACCTGTCGAACCGTTTATGTATCATAGTTAGTTCTTGAAGGGACAAATTTATCATTCATATGTCTTACAATGCTCCCGAGTGAAAGCGTATTGACCAGCTGGCATTAATTGCACGAATATATGCCTGATCTTAGAATATGTCAACAATACCTTGTGGTATTGGGGGTAACCATATACGGATACAGGTTGAAAATTTATGAGACATCATGGCAGACAGTTGAAAAAAAGGACCTGCTCCTTGCAACGTGGGTTATACTTGGGAACCCAGTTCTCAAATGCAGAGCCACAACCAAGGAGGCAGGTCATGAAACATTCTATTACATTTGTCGGACTCGATGTACACAAAGACCACATTGATATTGCCTTAGCCGATGAAGGCCGAAACGGTGAGGTGAGACACTACGGTTCCATCGGCCGCGATACAGCATCACTGGACAAAGCTATCCGCAAGTTCCGTACTGCTGGTACCGAGCATCGCTTCATATATGAAGTAGGCCCTTGCGGCTATGAGATCTACCAGCACTTGACCGCTCAAGGTTTCACTGCGATGTTATTGCACCATAAATGACACGAGCCTATAGCGAACTACCAGACCAAGAACAACCATGTGCCCGCACTTAATCAGATGATCCGCAAGGGGCTTGTGGGAGGTGAGTCAGTCAAGAACAACCGGCAGTTTCTAGACGGCCGCTGGGATAAGAATGACATCAAGGACGCCGCGAATGTCACCGATCTTATCTCCCAGGGAAAGTGCAT
>CAWJQQ010000005.1:0-417541 GCA_963845065.1 Nitrospirota bacterium | reverse complement strand
CCCGTCCGTGAGGCTGGGGAGGATGTCAATTTGAGTCAACGGGTGATGCCGTGCGAACCGCCCCGTTCTCTGCAGAATCGCAAAAAGAGATTGCGCGTCACGAAGAATTTCTCTATACTACGCCGCAGTCGTATTCATTTTTTTAAGGGAGATAGTATTCCATGAGTGTTCTCGATTGCATCGGCAACACACCGCTTGCGCGATTGGACAAAATCAACCCCAATCCAAAAGTCAGGCTTTATGCAAAACTCGAAGGAAACAACCCCGGCGGATCGGTAAAAGACCGTATTGCCTGGTATATGGTAAAGGCAGCGGAAGAGGAAGGCAGGCTTGCAAAGGGCTCGACCATTCTCGAAGCGACGTCAGGCAATACCGGCATCGGACTTGCCATGGTCGGGACAGCTAAAGGATACAAGGTCAAGCTCGTAATGCCCGAGTGCGTGAGCATGGAACGAAGAAAAATTCTCGAAGCCTTCGGCGCCGAGCTCATTTTGAGCCCTGGTAACGAAGGGACAGATGGTGCGATCCGGCTTGCGCATAAGATCTACGACGAACTTAGCAACGGATGCTTCATGCCGAACCAGTTCGACAATCCGGCTAATGTAAAAGCGCATTACGAGACAACCGGAAAAGAGATTTACGAACAGACAAAAGGCGAGGTATCGGTCTTCGTCGCGGGCATGGGCACGACCGGCACGCTCATGGGCGCTGGCAGGAGGCTGAAGGAGTTGAACAGCTCGGTCACAATCCTAGGCGTAGAGCCGAACCTCGGCCACAAAATCCAGGGCCTCAAAAACATGACCGAGGCTATTATCCCGAAGATCTTTAACCCGAAAGCTCTGGACGAAAAATGGATCGTACACGACGAGGACGCTTTTAATACCACGCGCAGACTTGCACTCGAGGAAGGTCTGTTTGTCGGCATGAGCAGCGGCGCCGCCATGTGGGCTGCGATCAAGAAGGCCAAAGAGATAAAGAGCGGGACCATCGTCGTTATCCTGCCTGACCGTGGTGACCGGTACCTCAGCACGGCACTTTTCACATCAATATGCGGCAAGTGCCCCCCATAAGATGTAAAAAATCAAAACATCGGAAGGTCATCTCATGCTCCGTAAAATCGTCATGACGCTAGCCCTCGCCACGATGCTTCTCGCTGCAGTATTGTACCACCTCTTTTCTACCGGACTCCCACAGTGGACTTGAATCGACTAGTAATACGATATGCACGGCACGCTGCCATCTTTCAATGGTGTATAATTCAACGACTGATTTGTGGACATTTGGAAAACTCTACCACTTTGTTCCGGCTAGGCTTTCTGAGTAGCCAAAAGTTCCTCTTCGATGATGCCGCGAAATAGCGGTAACTTATAATCATTCTGCATCAACGGTCGTGCGTCCATCATCGCTGCCTCTGCCGCCTTTGCCGAAATTGACTCATCCAAGCGATGGCCGATGATCGAATTTTCTAATTCTCGGGAACGCCATGGAATTGGTGCGGCGCCGCTCAACACAGCGCGCGCGCTGGCGACGACGTCGCCATTAAACTTGATAGCAAGCGCGAGTCCTGCGAGTGCAAAATCCCAGGAAGCGCGTGCACGTACCTTGCGATACGAGCTTTTCACTCCATGGGCAGGCGGGAGTAGGATATCAGTGACAATTTCGCCTGGTTCGAGCACAGTCTCCCGGAACAAGTCCACGTTCGGAAGGACATGAAATTTCTCGACAGTTACTGTCCGGCTTCCTTTTGGCCCGACGATACGGACAGAGGCTTCAAGCGCAACGAGCGCAGGAGCCATGTCTGAAGGATGAACAATAAAGCACGGTCCGCCTCCAAGAATGCAGTGATACTGGTTCTCGCCGGCAACGGCGAAGCACTTCTGTCCTCCCTTGCGAAGGCATTGGAAATCTCCACGGTAGTACCAGCAGCGCGGTTTTTGACAAATATTTCCGCCAATCGTACCCTGGTTTCGAAGCTGGGGACTCGCAACTTCGCGAGCGGCCTGAGCCAGTGCCCAATACTGAGACCTCACAACCGGATTTTCTGAGACTTCGGATATTGTCGCAAGGGCCCCTATCCGAATGCCTCCCTCTGCTGTTTTTTTTATACCTTTAAGTTCTTTGAAACCATTGATGCTTACCATTTTATTAATCTCGAAGACATGATCCCTTAGGCAGCCGAGTAGGTCCGTGCCCCCAGCATGAAGGTGCGCGCCTTCGGCCGCGAGCTGCTTTAAGGCCTCTTTCAGGGTCTTAGGTCGTATGTAAGAAAAATTGGAAAGCATGGCGAGTACCTCCGCAAAATAACAAGCTAAATTCATCACCACCACGTAGCGAAAAGAGCGAAGAAAACATCGTCTGGGACGGTAACCTCTTCCTGCATTTTCCCTTTTTCAGCAGCTAGACTGGAACCTTTACTCTGCGTCCTTTGTGGCCAAAGCTGTCTTACTTCTTCGCTTCCGCAAACATTTTGACAAGCCGAACCAGGCTCATGGGCGTTTCGTTAACGCGAACACCCGTTGCATGATACACTGCATTGGCAATGGCCGCTGCCGTCGGTATCGTGACGGGTTCACCCAGACCCTTTGCGCCTGCGATATTAGCCTCGTTGTCCGGCAATTCAATCGGCAACGATGTCATGTCGGCGGGAACATCGAGCATCGTCGGCAGTTTGTACTCGTGCCAGTTCTTGTTCATCATCTTGCCGGTTTGGTTCTTATCAAGGACCCGCGCCTCGGTCATGCCGAAACCGATGCCCATGGTGATGCCGCCGAAGACATGGTTGTCGAATGTCAGCCGGTTCATCACTCTTCCGCTGTCATGGGTTGCCAGGAATTTGATGATCTTTACTTCGCCGGTCTTCATGTTCGCCTCAACTTCGCAGAACTGAGCTGCAAAGGGGTTCACCACCTTGCCCTCGGGATTCGGGCCGCGGTATCCGACTCCCACGATCATGCCGCGCTTCTTCAGACCTGTAACGCTCGAAATTTTGATCTTCTTTGACGGATCCAGAGTATACACGACCTCACCCTCAATCAGCTCCAGGTCACCAGCATTGGCTTTCAGGTCCTGGGCTGCCAGATCAAAGAGCTGCTGTTTTACACTAAGCGCAGCAGCGCGTACCGTCGGCGCCTCCGTAGGTACGGTCTTGCTGCCTCCGCTCGGCGTTGCATACTGCGTCGTTCCCGTGTCGGCATTCTCGATCTGGAGCGCCTCCGGCTTCACGCCAAGTTCCTCAGCTACTATCATAGCCATAATGGTTTTCGTGCCCGTGCCAATGTCGCTCGCGCCCATATTGAGATTCGCGCTGCCATCGGAGAAAAGCTTCACGATCACCGTAGAAGGAGGATTGCCCCCGCCAGCAAACCAGAGTGCGCTCGCCACCCCCACCCCTCTCCTGATATGACCGGACGGAGGCGTCTCGGCAAGTTTATTTCGCGCATCGTTCCATCCGAAGGCTGCTGCTCCTTTTTCAAGGCACTCCCGCAAGCCGGTCGTGGTATAGGGCGGGTTGCCAGGCCGCGCCTGGCTAAAGGCAGGGATGTTCTTAAGCCGTAAATCAACAG
Organism: Nitrospirota bacterium; assembly: GCA_963845065.1. Lineage (GTDB taxonomy): Bacteria > Nitrospirota > UBA9217 > UBA9217 > UBA9217 > JAJYKN01. Next base: position 413,978 of record CAWJQQ010000005.1, on the reverse strand, counting down.
GATCCATCTTAATCGCCTCGGCCAAACTATCGAGCATTTGCTCAAGCGCCCAAGCGCCCTGTGGGTGCCCCGGAGCACGGAAGGCCCGAGCAGGTCCGGCGTTGATGTACACATCCGTCGTCTCGGTGCGTACGTTGGGGCAAAGGTAAAGATCGCGTACCAGCCAATCCATGAGTGCCGTGCCGCCTGCAGGATAGGCGCCGCTGCTGCCGATGCCGCTGAACTCAAGGGCGGTCAGAGTCCCGTCCTTCTTCACCCCTGCTTTTAGTTTCATTGTTCCCGGTGGCCGATTGCCTACAGCAATGAAGGTCTCTTCGCGTGACAAGACCATCTTGACCGGACGGGCTGTCTTCTTGGCGAGCAATGCCGCGATGATAGTTGATTTGTCAGCCTGCAGCTTGCTGCCGAAGCCGCCTCCCATATAATGCCCGATCACCCGGACTCTCGAAAGCGGCAGATGCAGTATTTCCGCCACACGCGCCTGGATTGCAAACACACCTTGTGTAGACTCCCAGATCGTGAGGCTCTCGCCGTCCCATTTTACAACGCCGCCGTGTAGTTCCTGGGGAGTATGGATCTCGCACTCATTCCGGTAAGTCTGTTCAAACACCACATCGGCCTCGGCGAACCCTTTCGTCACATCACCGCGCTCGTATTTGTCTGATTTAATCTTATTGCCTCTCTTATGGACCTGGGCTGCCTCTGCATCGAGTGCTTTTCTCTCATCAGACACGAAGGGCAGGACTTCGTACTTCACCTTGATGGCACGGACAGCATCCCATGCCTGGTACAATGTCTCTGCAGCTACTGCGGCAACAACTTCTCCTTCGAAGCGGCATTGAGAATCAAAGAGCTTAGTCTTCACATCAGGCGACCAGGGCCACATGATGTCGGATTCCGTGTTTGCTCCCGTCAGCACGGCGCGGACGCCGGTCATTTTCTCTGCCTCTTTTGTGTCCACGTCCTTCACAATGGCACTGGAGTGGGGGCAGCGAAGAATAGCGGCATAAAGCATGTCGGACAGGATCACGTCCGAGGGATAGACTGCCTTCCCGCTCACGCGCTCGTAAGCATCTACACGCGGCATCGGTTTACCCACCACCTTTGTACTTTGCCAGGGTTTCACTCCTTTGGCGGGCAGTGGAGTTTCCGGTACGGGCATGTTCTGCGCGAAATAGAGTTCTTTGTCGTCCTCTTTCATACTTCACCTCACAGCGGTATGGCAACGTGAACTAAGGAACACAAGGTTGATTTAGGCGATATTCTGATTTCCCTACTCAGTGACCTCTGTGAACATGTATTTTTATGACCTCTTCAGCTCAGCAGCTTTCTTTGCCGCATTGATAATATGCTTATAGGTACCGCATCGGCAGAGGTTGCCACTCATGCCATTCCGGATCTCTTCTATCGAAGGGTGGGGGGTTTTTCGCAGAAGCCCCTCGACGGCCATGATCTGGCCTGGTGTGCAATAGCCACATTGAATAGCGTCCTGCTCCAAGAAGGCCTGCTGTACAGGCCCGAGTTCCTCGCCTTTCATGAGACCTTCGAGCGTAGTGATCTTCGCTCCCTCGGCCTCAACTGCAAGGGTCATGCATGCATACCGCGGGAAATCGTCGATGAGCACGGTGCAGGAACCGCATTCGCCGCGCTCGCACCCGACTTTCGTTCCCGTCAGACCCAACTGTTCGCGAAGCACATACAGCAGCGACCAGCGTGGCTCCACGAGTAGACGGTATTTGCGGGCGTTGATGTGCAGCACTACTTTCGTCATCTCTCCTCGCTCGGTCATCTCCGCATCTGCACCAGGCGTTGCATGGAGTTTGTCCGAGACTGCGAGGGTCATGGCTCCGGCCCCTATGGTTGTCAGAAAGCTACGGCGTGTCAGCCCTTGCGAGGGCTCTTTGTTTTCGGCGTCATCTTTTTTATCTTCATTTCTTTCGTTCTTCATGCCGCTCTCCTTGTCCAGATAATAAAATTGATATGTTGAGCGATGAATGCCGGTACGCTTCAGATTAAACTGCGAACTTATGCATTTGATTGTGATATTTTGCCTCAGGACGACTGCAGAGGCGAGAATTATGAAATAAGACTAGCGCTTCATTGCCCATATGTCAAGATTGGGCAAAAGGTACTAGCGGTGTTTTGCTGCACATTTCGTACCGCTGGTTCCGTTTGGTTTTCCCTATTGTTGACACGTATAGCGAGCACCCATTTCGGCCTCTCTTTTACCCGGATTAGGGCCAATCTGCTGCTGCTCGGCATAGTATTGGCAGACAGCATTGAAAATATTTGCTTGTTGCTCCTGCTTGTCTTGTATCCAGAGTGGAATCTGGTAATAGGTGTCATTGCGGGTACTGCAACGTTCATCAAACGGTCTATAACTGAGATCGTTCTTGTTCTTTTAAAGAAAAAAGATTCGGCTCCAAACTTTCATGTGGGGAAAACACAATAGCCAGAGATATCTTGACGGCAGAAAGGATATTCCCTATATTGCCAATTTCTACACGTTCAGGCAGAGAGTGTAATAAAGTCTTTACGCACATCACTGGGTCAGGATCTTCTCGATACGACGATCCGGGACCAGCCATATGATTGCAACAAGAACATATATCCCAAATGCAAGCCACGAACTCACAAATGCAAAAGGAATCTCCGCAGCATAGATAGCTACCGATATTTTGCCTTTGAAGTCCCGGCCGAGCGCTGTCGCCAGCACAGATTCCCTGCCATGGAGTGCTATAAGGACCTGCGTGATGATAAAGCAGGCGATTGCAGCAAAAAAAGGAGGACTGTGCCATAAAGCGCTACTGGCCATGGGGCGAATTTATCTCAATGCGCCGTATGACCCCGGCCGAGATAGGCCGTCCGACAATAACTTTTCTTGTGGGTTTTTTTTCGTATCTATTTGAATTTACGTTCGCCAATTTGCCAAAATTTGGATTGTCGGACAACCTCCAGAGGCCGGGGATATAAGGCGCTTGTAGCGAAGCGCACAAGGAATTGCTGTTCCTGATCAGACATTGACAAAAGTTCACCTGCCTGATATAATTGCGTTCATGTCTGATTCAGCCCAAGATTCCTCTGTACAAACCATGACTGTCGTTGGTAAAGCATTGGTAACGGACGACAGCACAGCTCTGTCGCTCGGGCTGCTTGGTTTTTCCGCAACGAAGCTTTGGAACACCGCTGTGTGGCATACCAGGAACGTCTGGATGGACACAGGGAAAATCCCTACCTACCCCGAGCTCGATGTCGCTCTTAAACAAGAGCATCCGCTCTGGTATCGCCGGCTGCACTCCCAGAGCTCTCAGGCAATCCTTGAAGAGCTTCGGCAGTCCTATCAATCATGGTTTGCGCTCCGTAATAAAGGAGATAGGAAAGCCAACCCCCCTGGTTTCAGGCGAAAAGCCGATCTGTCAACGGTGACATTCAAACAAAGAGCCGTCACGTGGAACGCCCGTACATCGACGGTGCGCCTCAGTATCCCGAAGGACATCTACGGTAAACAATTTCTCTTTCTGAAGCTCCGCCTTCCTGAAGGCACCCGTCTTATCGAGGACAATGTCCAGATAGGCCGTCTGGTCTATGACAACGGCACGTGGTTTGTCCACCTGGTCTATAAGATAACGCTCCCCGTATTGAAAGGAGAAGGGGAAATGATGGCACTTGACTTGGGTATGAAGTATCTGGCCGCCACGGCATGCACGGATGGAAGCACATCCCTTTGGCCAGGCGGTAAGTTGGCCGCTCTTGAGCGGTACTTTGAAATGCAAAAGTCAAAGACGACCAACAGCAAGTCCCGGAAATCAGGTGCGTTGAACCAGAAACGGTCTCGTCAGCGTTTCCACCTGCTCCACAGCTTTACCAAATCTCTTGTCCGCGATGCAGAAGCTCGCGGTGTCTCCACGATCATCGTGGGGGACCTGAAGGACATCGGAGAAGGCAAAGATTGGGGAAAGAGCGGAAACCAGCAGTTCCATAAATGGCCGTTTGACCGGATCGTCAGGATGCTCACGTACAAAGCCAGACTCAAAGGCATCCGCGTTGTAGGAGAAAAGGGGCACTACACGAGCCAGACCTGCTGTGTATGCAACACAAGGGATAAGGCCAGCCGTGTGCATCGTGGCCTCTACGTTTGCAAGCATTGCGGCGCCGTAATCCATGCTGACGTGAACGGAGCAATCAACATTCTTAAAAAGTATCCCCCGGAACAACTAAGTGTCTCCTGGAGTAGTGGCTGTTTGGCACAGCCTTCGGTCAACCGGTTCGCCTGGAGAAATACCAGGCCAGCAACATCAGCCCATGAACCGGGAACGTGGCAAACTTCTCTGCCGCATCCGAAAACAGAATCAGCAGTGGCTCTCAGTAGTATGAGAGCCTGATTCGGGAATCCCCCTCCGAGAGGCCGGGGAGGATGTCAATCTCGCCTGTCCAGCCGGTCACAAAGGGGACGAGCGACAGCCAAAACAAAAGATGCAGGTTCGCCCAGAGCGCCCGGCCATCAACGTTTTTGATTGCCTGGAGAAGGTGGCGATGGTTGTTCCAGTAGATGCCCAGATACACGAAGCTAAGCACATAACCACATAACTTAGAAATACCGGTGCCAGGGGAACGAGTGCGTCCAATCCAGCGTCATGCGGCACTTTCAGTTCAAGCACAATAATGGTGATGAGAATAGCGATCACACCATCGCTGAATGCCTCCATTCGTCCATTGTCCACCGTGGGTCTCCAATGAATACTGCATTGCCTTCAATTCGTGCAGCCGTGTGCGCTACGCATTATAACCCACAATTGTAAGGATTCGTTGAGCAGGAAAAGCCTATGGCATGTCATGAGTGCGTTCTGGCTGCGGACTTTTTCCCGAATAATATGGCTTCAGCAAGGGTATGGTATTGCCTGATGAGTGTCAAGAAAAATGTCCTCTTTAAAAATGTTCAGAATGCTTTTCTTGCAGGCATAAATACAGCGCCTGAACACTACCAAAATTTTGGGCTTTCCGTAGATAGTTCGGTAGTGATAGGCTATATATGCTTTCAAAGCTGCGAATCCTCTGCATATCTAAGTGAGTCAACTTTGGCTCCTGACTGCTTCGCATGTAAATTTTTTAGTCTGTAAAGCCTTTACGTTTTAAACTTGCACCTCATTAGCATCAATACACTTGACAATATGCTCCATTTTAGGTATATCTTACCTATCTGATTAATCTGATTGTACAGATTTTCCGGAAAAGCCATGATAACGACTAAAAAAGTAAAAATACCCGTGCGCGGACCGGTCGGTAAGGGCGCAAGCTGCTGCGCAGTCGAAGCGCTGGTCACCGTTGACGAGCGAGGTCAGATGGTCTTGCCCAAGGAACTTCGCGAAAAAGCAGGTATCAAGGCCGGCGACAAGCTTGCCGTGACAAGCTGGGAAAAAGATGGGGAAATCTGCTGCATCGCTCTCATCAAAGCAGACAACCTAGAAACCATGGTCAAGGGCATTCTCGGGCCAGTAATGGGAGATATCCTCAACAAATGAAACTGTGGAGTCATCTATGAACGGCTGACACGTGAGAAAGCTTTCAATTTTGGACCGGTATTTGGCTCTGGTGTGGGTCTCTGATATTTCATCCCAGGACGCTCATTAATGGCTTTCAGGCTGTAAACCAAATATCGCGATTGATAAAAGATTCGTAGTAATATAATTAAGATCTTGTTGCGTCTAGGTAAGGTGATCCTATGCAGACCGTGCAGATACTAAAATTTGTAAAAAAAGAAGTACCTTCCTATGCATCGGGCACAATGAGTACGACTGCCGGTAGCGTGTTTCGTATCTCATCCGACTGGTCACGCGCGGACTATTGGGGCATGATCAAAAGCCGGGTCGGCGCCTTCCGCATGAACTATTCCGTAGCGCCCGGACTTTATGCTGTGGGTGAACCAACTATGGGTTCCGATGTCTTCGTTTCAGCAAATTACAAGCTGAGCTTCGACATCCTCCGGCGTGAATTGAAAGGGCTCAATGCCTGGGTACTCGTGCTCGACACCAAGAGCATCAACGTCTGGTGCGCGGCTGGCAAAGGGACCTTCAGCACTAATGAGCTGATCAGCCGCATGTCGGCAACGAAACTTGATTTGGTGGTCGCTCACCGGAGGATCATTGTGCCCCAGCTCGGTGCTGTCGGCGTGAACGGTGCAGAAGTCCAGAAGAAGACTGGTTTTCGGGTCTACTTCGGCCCTGTTCAGGCAAAAGACATTCCTTCTTATGTTGAAGCAGGTTATAAGAAGACAAGGGAAATGAGCACGATCCGCTTCCCCATGATGGACCGCATCATTCTTACGCCCATGGAAATCAATCCTGCGATTAAAAAGTTTCCCTGGTTTGCCGGCGGAATGCTCATCTTGTTCGGACTTGAACCATCGGGTATACTTTTTAAAAACGCATGGTCCGGAGGTATGCCTTTTCTCGCTCTCGGGCTCATCACCATATTTGCAGGTGCGTTCCTTACCCCGGTGCTGCTTCCTTTTGCCCCGTCCCGCTCGTTCGCGATCAAGGGATGGATCATAGGCCTACTGTCTATGGCAGCAATTGAGCCGCATTTCGGGCCGGCTGTCAGGGGTGAAATCCTGCTGCTAGTTGCGTCGTGGCTATTCTTCCCTGCTATGAGCTCTTACATCGCTCTCCAGTTCACCGGCTCAACAACCTTTACCGGCATGTCGGGTGTCAAGAAGGAATTAAAGATCGGAATTCCTCTATATTTATCAGCGGCAGGCATTTCGCTGGTTCTCCTCGTGATATACAAGATTAGGGAATGGGGTTTCCTATGAAGTACCTCTTGAACACTACAACGCTTCAGTATTCATCCGAGAAGTGCGCCGGATGCGGCAGGTGCGTCGAAGTATGCCCGCGGGGCGTGTTCGTGATGCGCGACAAGCGCGCCATAATCACTGACAGCGATCTGTGCATGGAATGCGGAGCCTGCGCCAAGAACTGCGATTTCGGCGCGCTCTCGGTCAATGCCGGCGTGGGCTGTGCCGCGGCGATCATTACCGGCCTGCTTACAGGCAGTGAACCGACGTGCGGGTGCAGCGAGAGTGACTCAGGAAGCTGCTGTTGACGCACTCCCGCCACTAAAGTACGTGTGGTTGCCCGCGCTGTTTTCCTAACCTGCCTAGATGGCGAATAGGGTATGTCTTCTCAGGACTAGACATATTCGCGCTGATCTTAAAAATAGTAGGAAAAGAATCTTTGAAGCGGATAAAAGTTGATTTTTGTTATGAGAAACCATGGCACTATCTCTGAAGTTATACGCCGTTTATCTTAGCCTTTATCAACTTTGATCGCTGTCAAAGGTTTATTCTTTGATTTCGGCTGGAGGCCACGCTATGTATTTTATGTCCATAAACAAATTCAAACAGGATACAGACCGAACGCAGATCAATAAGGTGATACCCAAGCACCGCGAGTGGACAAGGCAGCAGCTTGCAGCAGGGATTCTGGTGCAGGCGGGCAAGTGGGGCGAAAGGGGCGGCATGATTATCATCAGGGCGGAGAGCATGTCAGAAGCGGAAAAGATCGTAGACCAGGACCCACTCGCACAAGCAGGACTCATCACGTTCGAAACGGCCCAACTGCATCCCGCTATAGTGTTCAAGTAGCATTTCTTTGCAGGCTTCTTGTATAATTCGATCTCATGATGTATATTTTTTTGTACCTGCCCAAAGAAAAATCATCGTGTTCCCCAAGTCATCGCCATGGCATTCAAGTAATTTTACACAATAATTACTCATCGCTTATGCGTTGGAGTGTTAAGAACAGGAAAGGTGATCCTAAGCTCTACTCCCCTATGATCTTGACGAGCACACGCTTCTTCCGTCTTCCATCGAACTCACCGTAAAAGATCTGCTCCCAAGTGCCGAAATCGAGCTTGCCCTTCGTGATGGCTACGATCACTTCACGGCCCATGACGGAGCGCTTGAGGTGGGCGTCAGCGTTGTCCTCGCCGGTATTATGCCGATATTGCAAGATTGGTTCGTGGGGCGCGAGCTTTTCGAGCCAGACTTCGAAATCGTTCAAGAGGCCGCGTTCGTCGTCATTGATGAACACTGAAGCGGTGATATGCATTGCGTTCACGAGCACCAAGCCTTCCCGGACCCCACTCTCGTAGAGGCAGTCCTCAACTTGTGGGGTGATGTTGATGAAACCTCTGCGGGACGGAATGTTGAACCAGAGTTCTTTACGGTAACTTTTCATAGTCAATATTTGCCACTAAGACACGTAAGAACGTCTGGTCATTAATTTGTGTCTTTGTGACTTCATGGTAGATTCACTCTGCCTACACGAACTTCACCGCCTTGACCGCCTTGAGCCCGACACTACCACGGTTCATGACACCATAGTCCTTGAGATCGATCACCCTCTCCTTGCCCTTCTCGTCGATCACTTTCACCTGCTGACCTTTTCGGACGGACCGGAAGAGCGCCACCTCGCCATTCTTCACGTTCACAAGCTTGACGCCCTTGCCCGCACCGGTGAGGACGGGGATGTCCTTTGTCGCTACCACGACGGCTTTCCCTTCAGTAGTGAGGAACAATACATTCGGCAGATCGAGGATATCTACTCCCATGATTGAATCGCCGGCCTTCATGCCGGCAAATTTTTTCCCTGCCCGGGTCGTCACGGCATTAAACTGCGCAAGATCGAATCCGAAACCGATACCATGGTTTGACACAGTGAGCGCCGTCACCTCTCGGGGTGCCAGAGCGAGTTCCGCCTGTTTGTCCTTTCCTTCCTCTAACGGCGTACCGGTAAAGACCGTCGTGAAATTCAAGGTCGCGATTGGCCGCTCACCATCACCGAACTTGAAAAGGTGCTGCACCGGCTCGCCGAACCCGGAGCCGGACGGAAGGTCATACGCTTTCACAACATAGACCTTGCCAGCGGAAGAGAAGATGGCGATGTTATCCCTGGTGTTGGCCGGCAACAGGGCCAGCAACTCGTCGCCTTCCTTGAACCGCAGGTTCTCGCCGACCGTCTTGACGCGCCTGATCCAACCCATCTTTGTCATGATAACGGTTACGTCCTCATGAGTGATGAAATCTTCCTGCGAGAACTCAACGTCCTCTGCAGCCTTCATCACAGACTTGCGCTTGTCTCCGTATTTCTCCTTGATGCCCAAAAGCTCGGACTTAATTAGACCCCAGATCTTCTTCTGGCTCGCTAATATGGTTTCGATATCTTTCCGTTGCTGGGTTTTCTCAGCTTTCTCTTTGAGGATCTTCTCGATTTCGAGGCCCACGAGCCGGTAGAGCTGCATCTCCAGTATGGCCCTCACCTGCTCGTCGTCGAATTTGAAATGTTTTTTGAGTTTTTCTGTCGCGTCCTCGCGGGACTTTGCCTTACGGATGATCTTGATCGCCGTGTCCAGGTCGTTGTAAAGTTTTTCAAACGCCGCAAGAATGTGCAGCCGGGCTTTTAAGATCCTGAGGTCGTAATTCAGCCGCTTGGTCGTGATCTCGTGCCGGAAGTCGAGAAAGTAGCGCATCAACTCCTTGAGCGACAGCCGCTCTGGTTCCATGTTCGGCTTGAGCGCCGTAAAATTTACGGGAAACGTAGACTCGAGATCCGAGTGCTTGAAGAGGTAGGCTGTTACCAGCTCCGGGTTCGTTTCGGCCTTGAGTTCAAGTACTACTCTGACTTCGTCTGTGGACTCGTCGCGCACCGCCGACACCTGTGGCAGCTTCTTTTCCTCCATGAGGCCGATAATCTTTTCCAAAAGTTTCGCCTTATTTACCTGGTAGGGAATGGAGTGGAAAACGATGGCCTGCCTACCCCGCGGCAGGTCTTCGAGGGTAAATTCCGCGCGGACGCGGACCGCTCCTGCGCCTGACTGATAGATCTCGCGCAACTCTTTCTTCGAGTTTAAAATTTGTCCCCCTGTGGGGAAATCCGGACCCTTTACGAACTTGAGCAGGTCCTTCACTTCAATTTTCGGGTCGTTAATCATTGCTGCAAGCCCGTCGATCACTTCAGAAATATTGTGCGGCGGAAAAGCGCAGCTCATGCCCACGGCTATGCCGGACGTACCGTTAACAAGGAGTTGGGGGAACCGCGCGGGCAGGACCGTCGGCTCCTTAAGCGAGTTGTCATAATTCGGCCGGAACGAAACGGTGTCCTTCTCGATTTCAACCAGAAGCTCCTCGGCGAGGTGCGACAGACGAGCTTCAGTATAGCGCATTGCCGCTGCCGGGTCGCCGTCGAGGCTCCCGAAGTTGCCCGAGCCTTCGATCAGCGGATAGCGGAGCGAAAAATCCTGCGCCATTCGGACCATGGCATCATAGGCTGCTTGGTCGCCATGGGGGTGGAACTTGCCGAGGACTTCTCCGACCACTGCAGCGCTTTTTCGAAATTTCGCCGTCGGGCCGAGGCCCATTTCCCACATAGCAAAGAGGATCCTCCGGTGCACCGGCTTCAATCCGTCGCGCACATCGGGCAGAGACCGGGAAACGATAGTAGAAAGTGCATAGGTGAGGAAACGGTTCTCTACCTCGGAATGCAGCGCTGTAGTCAGAATTGAATGTTCTTTTGTCGGCATCTGGTGTCCCTTTCTTTAACATAAAAACGTCCACTGAAAGAAAATTGTTTCTTTCTGGGCACGCATTGTACCACAAAAAGTGAATTATTTTCAAAGTAAGTTTGTATGAAGTGATGTATAATACCATCAATGGTGAATCTACTCCTCCATAATGTAGAACCATTCAGCAATGAAACATTTGAGTGTGAGAACTGCGGCCAAGACTTTAATGCCACGATCATTACCTGGGTCGACGTTTCCAAGACACCACAGGCAAGACTAACGCTGTCTAAATGGCAATTCAATGTCGTCCAGTGCGCGCACTGCGGGAGCCGCCATTTTTCCGAAACACCTTTTTTCTATGAAGACTTCATGGACGGACTTCTGATCTCCGTTTTCCCCCGCGTGCCCAAAAAACGGGGAGAAGTTGAAGCAACCATCCGCAGAAAATTCGGTTATTACCCCGTTCTTGAATTCTTCTATGATATGACGCAGATGTGGATGTTGCTGTTTTTCCAGGATCACTATAAGCAGAACGCCAATCTGCGTTCACTTTCAAAACTCGGTTCGGGTGAGGAGCGTCTCCGCAAAATCCTCCGGTTCCTGAAGGAAAGCCCGCTCATGATCGACATCCGGGAAACGCTTACTGACTCATTTTTTGATTACAACACCAATGAAAGGCTGATGGAGCACCTGGGTCAGGCCATCTACAAACTCGAAGAAATGCTGCCCTGGCCCATGGACCATCGTTGTCTCTGCGGTGGAGACCTAACGCAGGAACTCGCCTGCTGCAACAATCGGATCAACATCAAGGAACATCAGCATCTATTATCAAAACACTACATTATCTATTGCCCAACCTGCAAAGAAGCCATGTCGGGAGCATCCTGCGAGCAGTGTGGTGAGGTTTATACCTGGAGACTCGGGACCGTGTTAACATATAGAAACAGGAATAAATCCAAGATGCGAAAATCGACATTGTCCCCACATCGCTCTCCCAATGCAAAAGAAAGCAACCCCTGACCCTGTCTGCATCTTCTTATCCTTATCCCATAAACATACAGAAGATTTCCTGACCACCCCCCATGGTTAAAACCATGGTCTTTCTGCAGATAGTTCGGTGGCGCACCATCAATCCAGGGTTAAGCTGCTTGTGTCCTGATGGCGGTCGCTTTGTCGGGTGAGGAATATAGTGAGTATTCTGGAAGCAGACTTGACATCCTCCCCGACCTGACGGACGGGGATTCCCGAATCAGGCTCTCCTACTACTGAGGGCCAATGCTGATTCTGTTTTTGGATGCGGCAGAGATGTTTGCCACGTACCCGGTTCATGGACTGATGTTGCTGGCCTGGTATTTCTCCAGGCGAACCGGTTGACCGAAGGCTGTGCCAAACGGCCACTACTCCAGGAGACACCTTTGTGTTCCGGGAGATACTTTTTAAGAATGTTGATTGCTCCGTTCATGTCAGCATGGATTACAGCACCGCAATCGTGAATTGTGATTTTATTACAGGCAAAATCGCAGTCTTTTGTCAAGAAAATCGGTGGAGGCACTTTGAAATGAGAAATTTATTTTCTCGGTTTTAAAAACCGTAGTTAAAGATTTTCTTTGCTTCTCCGCGGCTTTGCACGAGACTGCTTTTGGTTTTGAATTTATTCTTCACCGGTCTGCAGCAGTACCTCCTTAATATTTCTCTCGCTCCCGGCCGCACTCCGCATCGATAATCCGCACTCGCTTGATACTCGTCTTCGCGGACGCTCATTCTTTTCTTCGTAAGCACGGCCTTCGCCTGTTCCCATCGAAAAAATCGATAGTGTTATCCTCTCCATCAGGCAGATACTGCATAGATTATATTGCAGTGCAAGATATTTCTTGCAGCAAAAAAAACGGTGCGCCTCTGCATCAAAAAAATATTTTCATGAATAACCGTCGTTTAGCGATAGCAACAATATGGCATGGCTATTGCTTTAGACATCGTCTAAGACGGGACAAACAAATCTTAAATATTCAGGTGCACTAGTGAAAACTAAATTAGAAGCAATGCGCAAAAGCATTCGGGAACATCCCAGCTGGAGGTGGTTTCTGCTTTTCACCGTCCTACTGGGCGCCACTATGTCGGCCCTCGATGTCAGCATTGTCAACATGGTTATGCCCACGCTGAAGAACACGTTCGGGGTTTCGATGGCCGTCATAGAATGGGTAGCAATGGCGTATATGCTTACGCTGACCATTTTTCTTCCGCTGTTCGGAAAACTCGCCGATATGCTCGGCAGGTCGAAGCTCTATCATATTGGGTTCGTGGTTTTCTCCGCCGGTTCGCTGTTTTGCGGCATGTCGCCCACGGCGGGATTCCTGATCGCGGCCCGCATTATCCAGGCTGTCGGGGCCGGGCTTCTGCAGGCCAACTCCGTTGCACTTATTACGCACGCATTTCCGTCAAACGAGAGGGGCAAAGCTATCGGCATCTGGGCAGCTGTCCAGGCGATAGCGATGTCAGCCGGTCCTTTTGTCGGAGGCATCCTCATAGCCACGATAGGCTGGCAAGCGATCTTCTATGTGAATATCCCCATCGGTGTTGTAGGGACCGTTGCCGCCCTGTTTATTCTTCCGCTCGACCAGAGAACCGATAAAAGGGAGAAGGTTGATTACCTTGGGACAGTGCTATTGGCCTCAGGGCTGGCATGTACTGTGCTTGCCTTCAACGGGGGAGTAAAGCTCGAGTCAGGCTCCTCCACGACCTTTATATTCTTCATTCATGCCTGCATTCTGCTCGGCCTTTTCATCCTAACGGAACTGCGGGTTGAAAATCCGCTGATCGACCTCAAACTGTTTCAGAACCGCACGTTCCTCATCGGCAACCTGACCGGTATGCTGTCTTATTTTGTCCTGTTCGCGGTCATGTTCCTGATGCCCTTTTATCTTGAAAAAGCACTGGGCTACAGTGTTGCTCTCACCGGCTCCCTGTTGACGTCCCTTCTCCTTGCGATGGCGGTAGTGGCCCCGTTCTCAGGCCACATCTCAGATAAATACGGTCCAAGGATAATCACAACTTCCGGCATGCTTCTTTCCTCCCTAGCATGTTTTTCGCTCGTGTTGATGGGAATGTCCGTGCAGCTGCCCTTGCTTGCCATGGTGTTGATACTCCTCGGGGTCGGCATGGGTATGTTTATTACGCCTAACAACAGCGCAGTCATAGGTTCAGCCCTTCAGGATAAACTTGGGATGGCGGGAGGAGTCCTGAACATGATGCGGTCCCTCGGGCTAATCTTCGGGGTAAACATTTCAGGACTAATTTTTACTACCCTGGAGCGCAGGTATCTGTCCGATAACGGGTATCCGAATATACAAAACGTATTCGGCAACACGAGCATTCCTGTGTCTGTTAAAGCCGGCGCATTTATGCACGGGTTCATGATGGTAATTATGGTCCTTATGGCAGTCACTATGTTATCGGCATTTCTTTCGTCTGTCAGGAAAGTCAAAACAGGTGCCACTATAGATCATGAAGCAGCTGAAACGGCGCTTGTTTCTTCAGGGTTCTTTAACGGCTTGAATCGGGAAAGCAGGGGAATTGCTTTATTTATAATGCTCCTTCTCTTTGCAGGGGTCACTGGCGCTTTCGCCTCTTCCCAGTTACCGAGTGGGACGTTCTCCGCTCAGAAAACTGTGCAGAGCTTGCCTGAGGATCCAGCCCATCATACCGACTGGCAAGGACAGAGAGCCGATATGCATGGCTGGACCTTCGACCTTTTCAACAATGTCAATTAAGGAAATAGGATCCTGATTCCTAAAATTACATACAACAGGAGGTTCTCTAATAATGAGCAGATCATAGTTCCCTCATCCGTTCTTTTTGCGTTAGCCGCAAATCGCTTCGTTGCTACGTTATGCATTTGCTCAACCGGTTCGGCTCCGGGTGCGAGTGTTCCAAATCGGCTGTACTGAATACTTTTTGAATCACTAAATTAATAATTATCTCCTGGAGGTGGAGTCATGGCAGCAAGTTGGCTGTTTTTACTGACCTGTAGCTTGAGCGGTGCTTTTCTGTCCAGTCTTTTGGGAATAGGGGGCGCCATATTCATTATCCCTATTATCTTGTTTTTTCAAAAGAGCGTAAATTTAAATCTTGGGATGCATCAAATAAGCGCCCTTACCACTCTTTTCGTCTTTATCGCGGGCATCATCGGTTTTTGGGCCCATGGCCGACACTATAAGATAGAAAAAAAGCTGGTGCTCATAACCGGCAGTTGCGCGTCCATCGGGGCGCTCACAGGGGGGATAGTGCAATTCTATCTGCCGCATAATATGATTTTAATAACATTCGTCGCTCTATTGTTCCTTATCGGTGGTTTGATGATATGGCCCATCAAGAATGAGAATACAGAAATGCCCAATTATTCGTTGACTAAAGCAGTTTTTGGTTGTGTAACGGGAGGCTTCCTGGCTGGCATGGTTGGCATAGGGGGAGGCACGATACTTGTGCCCTTCATGATCGTTTTTCTTGGAATTCCTACCAGGCCGGCTATCTCAACCGGTCTGGCCCTAGTGATGCTGGCAGGCCTCTTTGGATTGATTGGCAGGCTGGGACATGCGTCCTCTGTCCCGTGGACGTTAGGCATTCCCCTGGTGCTCGGCATTATGCCTGGCAGTCTACTCGGAACCTATACCAACAAGCGGATGCCCACAGCCGTGTTGCGCAAGAGCTTTGCCGTGCTGATTCTGGTTCTGGCTGTCCAGCAAGTCACAAGATTATTTTGAAAATTCCAGAGGAAATATTTGATATGTCAGCGAAGGGAAATGGGTCAACATCTAAAAGTTACATAAAAAACTTGCTGGAGCATTGGCAAGATTTTCGCCTGAAGCTTTTTTTTGAAAGTCTTCTGGCCGGGGCTTTTGCCGGTGCGGTCGTGGTTTGTTTCAGACGTGTGCTGGCCTGGGTGGGACCGCAAAGGGACATGTTGTTCGCCTTCCTGAGATCGAGCGCCCTCGGCTGGACCGTGTTATGGTTTGTTTGCCTGATCGGGATTGCCTTGATTTTGTCCTGGCTGATCAGGATGGTGCCTATGTCCACCGGCAGCGGCATTCCCCAGGTTAAAGGTATTCTGGCCGGGCTGCTGCAGGCAGCAAGCTGGTTTAAGGTAATCGGAGCAAAGTTCATAGGTGGTCTATTGGGAATCGGGGCGGGCCTTTCCCTGGGCCGGGAAGGCCCTTCCGTGCAATTGGGAGCGGCAGCCGGCCAGGGGGTCAGCCGGCTTTTGAGACGCCCCGGTATAGAGGAAAAATATCTCCTCACCAGCGGGGCAGCGGCAGGACTGTCTGCAGCCTTTAACGCCCCTCTGGCAGGGGTGGTATTTGCCCTGGAGGAACTACATAAAAATTTTTCTCCAGTGGTGCTGGCCTCTACCGTGGCCGCTTCGGTTACTGCGGATCTTGTCACCCGCATTTTCTGCGGGCAGAATACGGTGTTTGACTTTCACAATATTCCATTGATGCCTTTTCATTATTACCTGTACGTTGTGATTTTGGGTCTGGTAGTCGGAGTTTTCGGGGTATTGTTCAACTCGAGCCTGGTTAAATCTCAGATTTTTTATGAGAAACTGCATTGGCTGCCTGTCCGATTTAAACCGGCCATTCCTTTGGTAGCTGCCGTATTCCTGGGATTTGTCCTGCCCCAGGTTTTGGGCGGCGGCGCACGGTTGATTAATACGCTGCCGCAGATGCATTATGCGCTCTACATACTGGTGATCATCCTTGCGGTTAAATTTTTGTTTACGATGTTAAGCTATGGCACGGGTGTCCCGGGCGGCATTTTTATGCCGCTTTTAACCATCGGCGCCGTAAGCGGGAATATATACGGAAGCATTGCGGCCCAATATCTCCATGTCGATCCCATGTATATCAACAACTTCGTCATCCTCGCGATGGCCGCATACTTCAGCGCCATTGTCAAGGCGCCCATTACAGGCAGCATCTTGATCATGGAAATGACCGGCAGCATGGAGCAGCTTTTACCTTTAGTTACGGTCTGCATGTCCGCCTATATTGCCAGTGATTTGCTGGAGGGCAAGCCTATTTACGATGTTCTGTTGAAACGAATGTTAGCGAAGCGAAGAGCGCCTCAGGAGCCGGCCCAAAAACATGAAGAGGAAATGCATATTTTAGAAAAAGTAGTCGGCCTGGAGGCCCCCGTTTGCGACAGTAAAGTATGTGATATTGAATGGCCTAAAAACAGTCTTTTGGTGGGTATCAGACGGGGGGACGCAGATTTGATCCCGGCCCCGGACACCATCATTTATCCCGGGGATTATTTGATCGTGATATCTGAAACAGCGAAGCTTTCCCTTGTGCATTCCAGTTTACAGGAACTGGCTGGCGAGGAGAAAACCGTTTGTTAAAGACCGCAGCCTGAAGGAAGCAATCATGCCTGGAACAATCGTACGGGACATAATGACATCTGTGGACGGCTATAGCGCCGTGCACGACGATGCGGACCTCGAAGAAGCGATAAAAGTACTGCAGCGATCCTTTTACCGGGACGACAAAGGAATTGTTTGCGGGCACTCTTCCGTCTTGGTAATCGATAAGGCCGGAAAATTAACAGGCATACTGACCATTCAGAGCATGCTGAAAGCTCTAGACAGAAAATCGGCTGAACTGGGCCTGCCTCTTGGCGGCCTTTTCAGCCGGCTTTCCGTGCTGCAGGGGACGCTGGCTCAAATACCGGTACGGGAGGCCATGAGTTCGGTTGTAAAAACAGGAGTGAAGGACGATGAAAGCGCCGGCCAGGCGATCCGAAAACTGCTGGAATGGGAAACCAGAATTTTACCGGTGATCCGCGAGGGTAAGGTAGTGGGCATCTTAAGTGCGATTGATTTATTGCAAAGTGTCGGCCATGTTTTGGGCGAAAAGCATGGAGTAATTCTCAGCTTTTTAACGGTCTCATAACGACAGTGAAGCTCACTCTTGCCGAAGAGAATCAGAAAGGAACCTTATGAAATTATATGATGCATGGTCGTATCTTAAATCAATGAGATGCTCCACGGTAGAAATTTCAGGATCGGCCATCAGCCAACTCGATGGAGGAACTGTCGTCGCGATCGTTCCGAAGGAAGAAATAAGGGAGGTCACACTGTGCCATGATTCACAATCCCGTTATCCGTTTCTGCGCTTTTTCACCGGGTTCGTGCTTATTATTTTCGGTCTTATTCTTTTTGCCGACGCCTTCCTGAAGGCCGAAGGCGGCGTCGTCGTCCTCCATATAAAATCTTTCACTCTCGGGATCCCGGTTATTCCCATCCTCCTCTGGGGGTTGATCGGCGGAGGCATCTGGCTTATAAGAGGCGTTTTTAAGGGGAGATTTAATTTTTTGATCAAGTCCGTCAATGGAGACCGAAAAATATTCTTCGGAGAATTGACCGATGTCAAAGAGATTCGGGACTTTGTCGGTAGGGCAGTCAGTGAATTCGGATACGAAATTGACGACTCGTTATTCGATACGATGCATTTCGAGCATGCGCCTCAAAAGAGGGTAACGATTTCTTAAAGTTTATCAGCTTCCAGAAGTGTCCGGTTAATTTGCATGCTTAAGCGACAAAGTGGCTAATTGGTGTGGGTTCAAGCACGTTTTAGCTTGGTGTCGATTTGAAATCAGTTTTATGTTAAATATACTTTATATAGAGATGAACATTTATCTAGCAATTATCGAGAAGTTAAGTTCCCGCATTCATCGCCATGGTTAAAACCAGGGGCTTTCTGAGCATGATTTGGTAAATCCCTATGGCGTCTCACAAACTCTCGAATTCAGCCTGAAAACGAGCTTCGATCATTACCCCGGTTCATCGTGCGCCACCTTCTGATCTGCGCAGCTTGGTACCTGTCCCCCCCTTGGAGCCTGTGCTCTTCTTTTGAGACGACTTGTCCTTGCCTTTCATGTACCCTCCTGCCTTCAGGTATCTAAACACTAGTCGGAATATAGCTCAAACGAGATTATATCGGAGAATAATCTTTATTGGAAAATAAAAAGCGGGCGCCTCACGACGTTAACAACTTTACCTTGACACGTCCGTAGCCATAAAATATACTCGTTTACGTGAAAGCTACACAATTTTTATCCCTCCAAATCCGAAACTTGGTACTTGGTGGGGTGAGATTTCTCCTTGCCTCTTCTGCACATTCGCGCGTGAAAGTATAATGTTTTCATCCCAGTATTGCCGTCCTTTCGGAAATAGAGGGGCGCTTTCCGTCCCCTCATTATCTTGCTGTACTTGGATAAATATAGGCCCCGAGCATTCCTATATGACTGAACTGAATAGACGAATTATCTGGTCCATTTATACATGAGCGCTCTTCGTTTCTTACGACATGTTTGGTCCTACGAACAGCAAACTAAAGAGAGAGTTCTTCACAAATGGACTTTTTCTACTGACTCGTAGTGAGTTTCCTCAATGGGAGTAATTTCATGAAATCCGAAATAACTACTTGGTTGATCTTTTATCTGATTCTTATGACGTACGCATTTAGCTCAAAATTAGTGGCAACCGAGATGGCAAGAAAAGTGATGGAAACAAAACAATGGCCTCCGCCGAACGTCGTCTCCGGCCCGAATCGGGGTGGCTCACTCCTAGATTCCCTCAGACAACCGCTATACGGCACAAATGCAATTAAAATCGCCAAAAGATATGTGATTTTGTCCGATGTTTTTTTGTGGTGCGTAGTATGGTCATTCATTATTTTTGGGCTCTTTTTGTGGGAGTCTTAAGTCAATGAGCACACTTATTAAGCCTTATAAGGAGGATATTACAAACAACCGACCAGGTGTTGAGCTATTTGTTTGGAGGGTTGCGGTTTCATTTATTTTTTTAGTCTTATCTATTTTACTGTTTACTCTACAGCTAGACAGCATGTCCTTTATCAAGAAAACCGTGACATTGTCATGTATCCTTGTTCTTTCGCTCATGATCTTTTATCATTTGTACCTGATTATTTTTTTCAAGAAGCTTTGCTACGATATTACAGCGGATTGCTTAACTATACGATCGTTTATGTTGCATGATGAAATTAAATTTTCCGACATTAAAGAGATGACAAGCCTGGCGAATGAAACGCTTGTGCTAAAAAAGAAAAATTTATTTTCTTATTTCAGAGAAGCACCACAAATAGTTTATCCTGTGGCACAGTTCGGTACTTGTACCTTGGAAAAATTTGGAGCTGTCAGGTTTTATAGTTTTGTGGATACTTTTAAGGAACCCAAAAACTTACTATTCATTAGTATAGCTAAAAATAGACAATATGCAATATCGCCCATTCTTGCTGATGAATTTATAAATTTGATTAATCGAGCCAGAAAGTGATCCAAACAGCGCGTCAATAGCGACGCGCCAAAAGGCGGTGGGCTCCTGAGGCTGCACGATATTTTGACTTTACGATACAGAGGTTAAGCGTCATTAGAGAAACTAGCTGACTACTCCCCCTTTTTCTCATCATTTCTGAACTGGGCTGAGGAAATCCCATACTTCCTCATAACCTGCTGCAGTGATTGGCGCTCTACGCCGGCAGCCTGAGCGGCCAAGGAAACGTTTCCCTCTGTCCGCCGCAGCAGGTTTGAAATATATTCATTATTAAATACAGCGAGCACCTTTTTCCTTGCCCCCCTATAATCGATGCTGTCGGTCTCCATCGCGCTGTTTCGTGAGGTGATTACTTCTGCGCTGCTACCGAAGTCCGACGGCGAGAGCATCTCGCTTTTTGAAAAGATTACTGCCCGTTTTATCTCGTTCTGAAGTTCCCGGGCATTACCTTTCCATTGGCGGGAAACAAGATATTGTATCGTTTCTTCCGTTAACGTCTTCCGGTCCAACCCAAGCTCGCTGCAAAACAGGGACAGAAAGTGGTACGCGATGAGGGGTATATCTTCCGGGATGTCCCTGAGAGGCGGCGTATTGACCGAAACGACATTAAGCCTGTAGTAAAGGTCAGGCCTGAAAAGTCCCGCCGCAACGTTTGCCGCCAGATCCCTGTTGGTCGCGGCTATGACCCTTGCATCCACTCTCCGGGTAGTGGTATCGCCAAGCGGCTTCAGTTCCCTTTCCTGCAGCACTCTCAGGAGCTTCGCCTGCAAAGAGCAGGAGATGTCGCCTATCTCGTCCAGGAGCAAGGTCCCGCCCTGGGCAGCCTGAAACAGCCCTTCCCGGTCAGAGTTGGCCCCGGTAAACGCGCCTTTGCGGTACCCAAAAAGTTCGCTTTCCAGGATGTTTTCCGGGATTGCCGGACAATTGACCGCGACAAAAGGTTTTCCAATCCTGCTGCTGAGATTGTGGATCATGCGGGCGGCAAGTTCCTTGCCGGTCCCGGTTTCGCCCGTGATCAACACGGTCACGTCCGTTCGGGCCACGAGCTTCATGGTATCGATGAGTTCCTTCATCCGGGGCGACTCCCCGACAAAGAAAGTCTCCTTCTCCTTCTCGTTCTCCCTGATCCTTCTTTCAAGGTCCGAGTTCCTTCGGAGTAGATGCTCATGTTCAAGCGCCCTCCGCACCGTATACAGCAACCGCTCCTCATCGAACGGCTTGGTGATGAAGTCATAGGCCCCCTCTTTCATGGCTTCCACGGCTTTTTCGATGTCGCCATAGGCCGTCATGATTATAACAGGGAGGAAACTGTCTTTTTTCTTGATGTGCCGCAAGAGCTCCATTCCGTCCATGCCCGGCATTTTCATGTCGGCCAGGATACAGTTGACTTCGTTCTCCTCAAGAGTCTTCAGAGCCGCCTCTGCCCCGCCGGCGGCAAAAGTTTCCAGATGCAGGGTGTTTCCGATCAGCCTTGCAAGCCAGCGGGTGATGTCCGGTTTGTCGTCAACTATAAGAATTTTTTGTTTCATCCTTGTCTCCTGGGATAGGGAACCAAAGCGTGAAAGATGATCCCTTCCCTTTCTCGCTTATTACCGAAAGCTCCCCTTTATGTTCCTTCACGATCCCGTAGCTTACCGCCAGCCCTAGTCCTGTTCCTTGTCCCGGCGGCTTTGTCGTAAAGAACGGTTCGAATATTTTATCCCTGATCTTTTCGGGTATGCCGCAGCCTGTGTCTGAAAAAACAATCCTCAAACCGTTTTTCTCTTTATCATGAGAGGTGCTGACGGCGAGACTTCCTCCGGGTTTCATTGCCTGAAATGCATTCACAATAAGGTTCGTGAAAATCCGCTTCAGCTTGTTTTCATCTGCGGGGAGAGCAGGCAGGCCGGGATCATAAGCGCGGATAACGGTAATCCTGCCGCCGCGCAATGTTTCCTCCATCTGGACCAGCGCCGATTCGACGGCTGCATTTATATCGGTAGGGACACGGACGATTTTTGTCTGGCGTGATAAATGGAGCAGATCATCGATAATCTTCTTGCACAACTGCGCATTATTGCAGACTATATCGAGGTCCTCCTTTGTCTCCCACGTATCCTGGTATTTCCTGCGCAATATATTCGTATAGCCCAGAACGACGCTGAGCGGATTGTTGATCTCATGGGCCACACCCGCGCCAAGCCGGCCGATGGACGCGAGTTTATCCGCCTGCAGCACCCGTTCCTCCATTTCTATTCTTTCTTGTTCGGCTTTTTTCAAATGCACCATCATCTTGTTAAAAGAGTCTGCCAGTTCGTAGACTTCATCATATTCATACTCTTCGGGGGGGCCGACGAGTGCGGCCATTTCATTGTTTCTGATGGCAAAAGACGGTTCCTGGGGCACATCGAAATGGGCATCGAGGCCGCTGTGTCCGTCCGCGACTTCCCTGAAAAAGGAGCTTACCCGCTTCAGGGGGACCACAGCAAGGCGATAATGGAAGTAATTGAGACCGGCAAAAAGGGCGCCCATCCCTGTTATTCCAAAAAGAAAAAAACACAGCGCAACGTGCCGCAACTGCCGGAAAGTCTCGCTCACCGGGGCTGCGATCGACTCTACGCCGATTACCTCGCCGACTTTCCGGAAACGTCCGTGCATCCTCCCGTAATGCAGAGTAATAGATTCAGGTGACGAATCAGGATCTCCATGGCAGAGTAGACACTGCTCCTCCATGACAATCGCCTTGAGATGCAGAAAATAGTCCTCTCCGTTTCTAGTGACAGGGCCCCTCCATTCCTTCGTGGTCGCCGAGACATCCTGAAACCGCCTGATAAAATCTTCTTCAAAGGCATCAGCCTTGTTGGCAGGATTCATGGGATCGATAGCGACCCTCCGGTAGATGTAACGCGGAAACCTCTTCGTGAATCTCTTCATGATTCCCCTGTCCATGAACGAACTGGACATAACCTGCTTGATGAAGATATTATCAGGCAGGGCACGGAATATCTGGGGACGAAGCTCATCCCGGGCATATTCCATGGTAGCGTCAATTTGCCCCAGTACGATATCCGTCTTCTCATACGCTTCCCGTATGTATATTTTTTTCAAATATGAATACGTCAGGAAGGAAAGGGCAGAAATAGCAGCCAACAGAATTATGCCTAATCCAATCATAAACTTTGCAGTTAGCGATGAACTGCGCTTTTTTAGCATAGCCGCCAACTTGACCTCGGTCTCTGCTTAAATTTCGATAAAACTGTTCGGCATGGAAAAACCTATGCATACACGACAAACAGCTGCAAAAATCAAAGCAATAATTATCTGACTCGACTCCGCAGGCGTCCAGGATGAGCCAGGGGGAAAACCGCGAAACGTGCAAAAGCGACTCAAAAACGAATCTTTCCGAAATGAAAAAAAGTGAATTGCCCCACAGCTTTGCTGCGGGGCATCCTAAAAATCGCTAGAACCTAAAACCAATTTGCTCATCATGCTGATGCTGAACATACTTCCTGATACTATCAGGTTACGCTTTTTCCGCAGCGGCCTTCTGTTCTCTGACCGCCGCGGGAACTGATACTACAAAGCCGACGACCGTACCCATGAGGCCACCGATAACAAGGCACACCGCCGCGGCGCAGCAGATGCCAACCACGATGCCCATGACCACTGCTGCTCTTACGAACAAGGTCGGCTCGACAGCACCTCCCATCAGCTTCTGAAGCAGAATCAGCGTTCCGTAAGACCCGAAATAAAACCCTGGCATGATGCCGAACACCAGAAACACAAGCCCGCCTGCAGTTGCACCAATTTTCATTCCTGTTTTCACTGCTTCGTTCTTCATAACTATCTCCTCCCGGCCTCAGCCAAAGTATTTTCATGGACAGACGTGCCGACAACCGTGCCGACGAGCCATCCAACGGTTGATGTTGCAGTCACAATAACAATCCCTGCTACGAGGACGCCCAGAAGCATTGCCATAAGAATAATCATCCTAGAAAGAAGTCCCGGTTCGAGTGGAAGCCCGAAGAACAAGCCGGCGAATTGGATTCCTGCGGCGCCGCCGAGAAGACTTCCAGGGAGCAAACCAAACAGTACGAAAAGCACCAACCCCGCTCCAGCACCGATATAAGCACCCTTTTTTGCGATTGTGATCTTCATTTTCATATCCTCATTTCGTCCTCTTGCATATATAATTGCATCATGTGTGCCAAAAGTTAATACGCTGATTTTTCAGGAAACACGGTTGGTGGAACTTTTGCAGAAGTGAGAAGACGGGGACCTTTTTTTATTAGATTTGCGAAAAAAATAGCCCAATTAAGGCGTTACTGCGATTTTCCGTGAACTTCCGTGCTATTACAAGGGCACGAGGCTTCTTGGTTCGTTGAGGAGCATTGATGCACCGTCTTCAAAACGTGGGGTATTCTGTCATAGTTTCATAAAATTAGATTTTTCCTTGTGGCAGTAATTCCACTGCAGCGCAACGTCCTTGATTTGTGCTAACTTGATTTTGACATTCTTCTGCGGTATTCACTTGTTTTTTTCCAGGATCATCCGCGCAAATGGCAGTCCACGAAGTGTCCACCACCGAGGTCAGTGGTGCGGGGTACGATCTTGTCGCAGGGTTCGTAGCGGTAGATACAGCGGGTATGGAAGCGGCAGCCGGACGGGATCTTTGTTGGACTCGGGATATCTCCCTTGAGCAGAATGTGCTTTTTTTTGAGTGTAGGATCCGCCACTGGGATGTCGGCCAGCAGTGCTTCAGTGTAGGGGTGCGAAGGGTTACGGTATATCTCTTCCGCAGGCGCCAGTTCCATAATCTTGCCGAGATACATCACGACGACCCTGTCGGAAAAGTGGCGCACGATGTTAAGATCGTGGGCTATGAACAGGAATGAGAGCTTCAGTTCACCACGCAAATCTTCGAGGAGATTAATGATCTGCGCCTGAACCGAAACATCGAGCGCAGACACAGGCTCGTCCGCCACGATAAATGATGGTCCGCTCGAGAGCGCCCGGGCAATGCCGATGCGCTGTCGCTGGCCGCCGGAAAATTCATGTGGGTATCGCCGGAGAGCGTCAACGGGCAGACCCACTTTTACAAGCAATGCCGCCCCCCGCTCTTCAAGCTCTTGGTCCTTTGCCATGCCGTGGATTAACAAGGGTTCGGTGATGATCTCCTGTATCCGCATGCGGGGATTGAGAGACGCAAAGGGGTCCTGGAAGATGATCTGCATGCTCTTTCGCAGAGACCGAAGTTCCTTTTTGCCCAACAGGCTGAGATTTCTGCCTTCGAAATACACACTGCCCGATGTCGGTTCAAGAAGCCTGAGCGCAAGCCTGCCCAGTGTAGACTTGCCACAGCCGCTTTCTCCAACGAGCCCAACTGCTTCGCCGCGGGCAATAGAGAGCGTAACACCGTCTACGGCCGTGGCTTCAATTTTTTTCCCGAACCCGCTCTTCACAGGGAACCTTTTTTTAATGTTGTCTATGACGAGAAGATCGTTGTCCATATAAATTCGAGTTCCTCAAAATCACTTTTCATTCAGTAATCAGCAGGTCCACCTATGTTTCATTTCGCTTCCCAGCACCTCACAAGATGCCCCGGCTTCACTTCCACCAATTCCGGCTCGTTCTCACATTTGCCCGTTTTGATATCGCACCGCGGGGCGAAAGTACATCCTTTCGGCAGATCATAAAGTCTCGGCACAGTCCCTGCGATCGTAAGCAGCCTTTTGTGCCCTTCCTCACCGGGATTGGGGATCGATGCCATGAGCCCGCGGGTGTAGGGATGTTGGGGGTTTGCGAATAGCTCCTTGGTCCCAGCCTCCTCCACGATCCTGCCCGCATACATGACAGCCACCTCGTGGGCGCGTTCGGCGATGAGGCCCAAGTCGTGTGTGACTAGGATCATGGCCATTCCCATCTCCCGCTGGATCGTGTCTAATAGTTCAAGGATGTGCGCCTGGATCGTTACGTCGAGGGCGGTGGTTGGCTCGTCGGCGAGGATGAGCGATGGTTTGCAGGCAATGGCCATCGCGATCATCACGCGTTGGCGCATTCCGCCCGAAAGCTGGTGCGGATATTCGTTCACGCGCTTCTCGGGCGACGGGATGCCTACGGAGTGGAGGAGGTTAACGGCCGATTTCAACGCATCCTTCCTCGTAACGTTCTGGTGTGCGGTCAGGACTTCAGATATCTGGTTGCCTACAGTAAAGACGGGATTGAGCGCTGTCATGGGCTCCTGGAAAATCATGGAGATTCGCGCGCCACGGATCGATCTCATTTCATCTGCAGAAAGTGAGAGCAGATCCCTCCCGTCAAAGAGAATTTTCCCTGCGATGATTTTCCCCGGATAAGGTACGAGGTTCAGGATAGAGAGAGCGGTCACAGTCTTGCCACACCCGGATTCGCCTACAAGCCCGAGCACACGTCCTTTTTGCAACGCAAGGCTAAGGTTGTCGACAGCTTTGATCACACCGGACCGCGTGAAAAAATGGGTGGTAAGACCCTTTATGTCAAGTAGGTCCACCGAAGGGAGCTCCGCTCAGGAATTTTGGTTTTTTACGAAATTCAAGTAGGTCCGAACAGCAGAATTATCGGGATCGAACACGAGTGCTTCGCGCCATTCCTCTTCGGCGAGACCGTAAAAGCCCTGCGAATAGTATGTGATGCCGAGGTGTAAGCGTGCGAGAATATATTTGGGATTGCAAATTTTGGCGTGGTTGAATTCCTTGATCGCTTCATCGAACATCCCTTTGTCGCGATAGGCGATCCCCAGATGAGTTATGATGTCGGCAAAGTTCGGAGAAAGGCGGAGGGCCTTCTGATATTCTTCGATCGACTCTTCCAAAAGGTGGAGGTCGTAATACATGTTCCCGAGTCGCAGGTGCTCGTCGGAAAGCTTGCCCTTCACAAAAGGATCGATGCCCGAGGTCGAAGTCATCCCGGTCTCGTCTGTAAAGTGGGCAGCTCGTTCAAAGACCTCGCGCGCATTGTCGTATTTACCGAGATCGCTATAGGTGATCGCCAGGTTAAGCGAGGCCTCGGTATACTTGGGGTTCACGGCAAGGGCTTTTTCAAAGGTGCGCACCGCAAGCTCGAGCCGGTTGGTCTGATTGTAAATGATGCCAAGTTTATTGAGAATATCAGCAAAGTTGGGATTGGTATCCAAAAAAACCTTAAAATAGCTCTCCGCTTTATCAAACTCTTTTTTTTCGAATGCTTCTATGCCCTGTTTGTATAGTTCATCGAGCTTTGACATAGATACCCAATCACCCCTGAGGTAACGAGCCTATTATTCAGTTTGTGCTGAAAAAATTTATCACACCTCACTATAATATGTCAATGAAAAACCAAGAAAATTATTTCCTTCAAAGATTTTATAAGTTAATTTTCGACGTTGGCCTGCAGAAAAAATTAGAGCATGATGAACTCTACTAAAAATTAAAAACAATGTATCACGATTCGGGCACTGTAGCTCAACAGGAAGCTGCTGATGCTGAAAAGTGAAATAACATTATCTTCCGAGTATCTTACTGTGGTTTCCTGGCAACAGAACAATAAGAATGAAGTCTTTTTTACCACAGCAATATTGTTTCATTTTTTTACAACATATTGATTTTAAAATTATTTTTAGTATTTAAAATTGGCATAAATATTGCTGATATCACACTGAAAGGAATTAAACATGATCAGATTTCAACGGACATTAAAAACGGAAGTATTTTGCGATGGCATCGGCCTCCACACCGGCAATCCGGTCAGGATGACGCTCAAGCCGGCGCTTGCAGGCACAGGCATCGTGCTCATCCGGACCGACTTGGAAGGCGCTGAGGTCAAAGCCGTCACTGCCAATACCGCATCAACCGGCTACGCAACTTCTCTCAGCCAGAACAACGTGTCCGTGAAGACCGTTGAGCATCTGCTCGCGGCATTCTCCGGACTCAATATCGACAATGTCATCGTTGAGCTTGACGGCGAGGAAGTCCCGATCATGGACGGCAGCGCCCGTCCTTTTGTACGGCTGATTGCTGAGGCGGGCATCCGGACCCTGGAAGCGTTCCAACCCGTTCTCAAAATCATCAAACCCGTCTTCGTACGTGAAGGCAACAAGCAGCTGGCCATATGGCCTGCGGAAACGACAGTCATCTCCTATTTTATCGATTTTGACCATCCGATGCTTAAAGAGCAAAGCCTGCAGTACCAGCCGACGGAAGAGGCATTCCTCCGCGAAGTGTCCGATGCCCGCACCTTTGGGTTCTTGTGCGACGTCAAGGCCCTCCAGGCCAACGGCCTTGCAAAGGGTGCGTCATTGGATAATGCTGTGGCCCTCGGCGAAGACTGCGTGCTGAACAAGGACGGGCTGCGGTACAAGGATGAGTTCGTGCGGCATAAAATACTAGACCTCATCGGCGACTTGTCGCTCCTGGGCATGCCTGTCATCGGCCACATCGTTGCACATAAATCCGGACACGCGCTGAATGCGCAGATGGTAAGCAAGCTCCTGAACACGCCTCAGAGCTGGATCCTGCTGGGGATAACCCCGGAAGCAGCAATCGGTCAACTGGATCAGTTCCAGCACGCTACCTTATAGCATTTATTGCTCTCACGAAAAAGGAATGCCGACGCCTCTATCACTTGCGTCGGTTTTTATTGCCCTCAGAACGAAATTACTTCACTCTGCGCTGCTGTACCCTTTGTCCTGCAGCATCTCCTTTCTACTCCGACTTCTTTGATTTTCTTCTTAAAATCGGCTTTTACAACTTTATGGTCATTGGGTGATATTTCCGATTGGAACTCATCGTGTCATGCAGGCAGAAGCCGACTTCCTGAACCGTTTCATGCAACACATCGTCGGTTCTATTCTATATGAATAACAGGTCGTTACACGCCAGCCCGTGTAGGTTTTCTGCCACAAGATAGATCTTTCTATCTTCGATATACAGGTAATCCATCTCCATGTCGGCTGCAAGGGATATGTCCTGACAACTCCCCTTCGTTGAAACATGGAGCTTTCTGCTAGTTCGATAATACACTAACTGATAACCGACAATACATCGTGCACTGATTTATCCGCCACGACATCGTGCACAAACGCTCTTTGACAATCGAGTAGCCACGTTTAGCGCTATCATGAACACCACTAAATTTATAGGGGGTGTTCATGAAAAAAAAGATTCAGCAGGAACGAGCATCTGCAGTGCAACGATATATCGCCGGAGAAGACGTGGAGAGCATCTGCGCTTCTCTGGGTAGATCGCGTCGCTGGCTGTACAAGTGGTTGACACGGCACATTCCAGACGATTCGACCTGGTATGAAGAGCTATCACGTCGGCCTCTCATCAGCCCCCACCGAACACCTGCGGAGATTGAACAGATCGTTGAGTTGGTGCGATCGAGCTTGTACAATAAGGACCTCTTCTGTGGCGGCCAGGCCATCAGATGGGAGATGGAGGATATGAACGTTCAGCCGCTGCCCTCCACTCGCACCATTGAGCGCATTTTATGCCGCCGTGAATTGACCCACCGGCGAACCGGAAGATATACGCCGAAGGGAAAAAAATATCCTACTTTGCCGGCGTATTTTCCCAACCAAACTCATCAGCTCGATTTGGTCGGCCCCTGCTATCTTAAGGGTCCGATCCGGTTCTACGGCCTGAATGCCATTGACGTCGCAATCAACCGGTGCGGAATAGAGCCGATGCTCTCCAAAGCGGCGCAAAGCATTCTGGACTCTGTTTATGCCATCTGGCTGCGTATGGGGCTTCCTGAGAATCTTCAAGTGGACAACGAAATAGCTTTCTTCGGTTGTCCTGCCTATCCGCGAGGGATGGGGCCGCTTATTCGTCTCTGCCTGGATTACGGCGTCCAGCTCTGGTTTATTCCACCTTCTGAACCGTGGTGGAACGGTGTCGTCGAGAAGTTCAACGACCATTACCAGCAGAAGTTTCTCGACAAGATCATGATGTCGTCAATGCCGCAGCTTCGGCAGGAGTCTCTGGCCTTCGAGCATCGGCACAACAGTACCTATCGCTACAGCAAACTCAAAGGGAAAACGCCGCTCAAGGCATTTGCCGCTATGGAGAAGAAATTGGTCTTCCCGAGCAAGAGTAACGCTCCAAAGCACCCCTTGGACAAGCCGGAGGAAGGTTACTATCATCTCGTGCGGTTCATTCGAAGCGAGTGCCGATTAGATATCTTTGGAGAAAGGTTCCCAGCCCCACCGGAGACCCAATACGAATACGTTGTGGCTACTGTCGATGTCAAAGAACAAAAGTTGAAACTTTTCCGGGATACAGTCCAGGTCGAGGAATACAATTATCAACTGCGATGACCGTTGACACAAGTCACGGCATCGCAAGATCGAATAGTTTCAGAGTTGCGATTGCACGATGTCGTGACGGTTTTTCTTGTGCACGATGTCCTGGCGGTTATCAACTAACCCTTCTTTTTTAAAAACTCCTCCATAATCGCAACGCCAGAACTCGTGCCGATTCGTTCCGCTCCTGCTTCAATCATCGCCTTTACTGCCGCAAGATCTTTAATGCCGCCCGCTGCCTTGATGCGGCACGCAGGCCCGACCGTATGACGGATCAGCTTTATATCGTCCGCTGTCGCACCGCGCGGTCCGTACCCTGTGGAGGTCTTAATGAATTCGGCCTGGGAACGCACTGCTATCTGACATACCTTCACAATTTCGTCGGAGGTGAGCCTCCCAGTCTCGATGATGACTTTGTGGACCTTCTGGGGAGTCATAGCGATAACATTTTTAATGTCGACCTCGGCAGAGTCGAAGCGAAACGATTTCACCAAGCCGATGTTCATTACGATGTCGAGTTCGACAGCGCCGTTCTTGACGGCCTCCATAGCTTCGACGATCTTCACAGTTGTCGTACTCATGCCGTGGGGGAAACCCACGACGCAGCAGACTTTGACCAGCGATCCGGACAGGAGGTCGCGGGCACGGGCAGCGTGACAGCCGTTTACGACAATACAGGCAAAGCCATATTTTATCGCTTCCTCGCATACCTTCGCAAGGTCGTCCAGTGTAGCGTCGGGTCGGACCAGCGTATGGTCGATGACGTATGCTAACTGGCCTGCGTCTTTAAACATGCAAGTACCTCTTTCTTATAAGCCTGAAGCAGCGCACCAGTAACCGGTCCCGGTCTGCCGGTTCCTATGGTTTTCTTGTCGATCTTCGTAACTGGCATGATCTCCATGGTCGTGTTCGTAATAAAGCATTCATCGGCCGCATAAAAATTGCCAGGTCGCAGCAGCCGCTCATTGACTATTATTTTTTCCCGGGTCGCTAGACGGAGAACTAGGCTACGGGTGACCCCTTCGAGGATGCCAGTATCCATGTGGGGCGTGTACAACAGGCCTTTTTTGACTATAAAAATGTTACTGATTGTCCCTTCCGCAACATAGCCCTGCCAATTGAGCATGATCCCCTCGAAAGCTCGGGCTTCGACCGCCTCGATCTTGGCGAGGATGTTATTCAGAAAATTGGTGCCCTTGATGGAGGGTGGCAGTGCGAGCGGATGGTTTCGCCTAGTTTTCACGATGGCAACGGCAACGCCGCTGTCGAAGTATGAAGCCGGATAATCATGAAACGGCTTGGCGGCAATCACCATTGTGGGTGCTGAACACAGGGCTGGATCAAGCCCGAGCCCTCCAGGGCCGCGCGAAATATGGAGCCGGACATAGGCTTCACGGAGTTTGTTGACGTTCAGTGATTTAACCAGAGCATCACTGATTTTTTCGAGAGAAAGGGGAAGCTTGAGAGAAATGGCATCGGCAGACCGCTTCAGGCGGGTAAGGTGTTTCTTGAGAAGGAAAAGCTGGCCATCGTAAGCTCGCAAGGTTTCATAGATGCCGTCGCCGTAGAGAAAGCCGTGGTCGAAAACGGAAACCAGTGCCTTCTCCCTGGCGATAAAATGACCATTCAGATACACGAGCATAGCAAAAAAGTAGCATTAATAGCCAAGAGTGTCAAGGAGGAAAGGTCCGCTGACACTCCCCATTGTTGAAACCGGATCTTTCTGCAGATAATTTGGTAAATAATATTCGCCGACACCTTAGCGCGTTTTTTCATGCATCAGCCGTACAATGACGGGAAGGAGTTTTCTCGGCGCCATTCGCGTGCTTAAAGCCATTATTTTATTTAATGCACCATGAATGGCCACGGTTTTGCCACTCTGCATGGCTTCGTACCCGAAGCGTGCCACATCGGCAGCTGACGCTGGTTTCGTGAACGTAAAAAGTCTAGTGTGTTCCATTCGCGCAGCGCTCGCAAAACCGGTGTCTGTGGGGCCGGGGCAGAGCACGGTGACCGTGACGCCGGTGCCCTTCAGTTCGCTCGCAATAGCTTCCGAGAAGGATAGCACATAGGCTTTTGAAGCATAATAGACTGCCATAAAAGGTCCGGGCTGAAACGCCGCGGTGGACGCTACGTTGAGAATGTGCCCGCTCTTTCTCGCGACCATGCCCTTCACAAATAGTTTCGTCATCTGGGTCAGCGCGATTATATTGACCGCGATCATTTTTTCTTCCAGTACCCAGTCTGTCTCGCTGAACGAGCCGTGGTCGCCGAACCCCGCGTTGTTGATCAGGATGTCTACACCAATATTCTTGCTTTTGAGTTCGAGATAAATTTCATCCGCAGCACCCGGTTTGGCGAGGTCCTTTTCGACGATGAGGACTGAGACAGGTGCTATCGTTTCGAGTTCCTTTTTGACCTCAGCAAGCCTGTCCCTGTTCCGTGCTACAAGCACGAGGATATTGCAGTCCTGAGCGATAAGCTTCGCGAATTCATAGCCTATGCCGCCGGAAGCACCGGTTATCAACGCTGTTTGGTTTTTCATAATGGCTGCCTCTTGATTGCTTGCTCCCTTTCCCTGCCTGCGGCCAGAGCAGCAGGTGAGAACTCTTGTTGATTTTCTGCTTTACACCAAGTCCGCCTGCATAACGGTGACCGCCTTGCCGCTCGGGATCATCCGATCAGAAGCAAAGCCTACCTGAACTTATTCGCCCCGGGTTAGATATGCCTGACATGTATGGAACGTAAAGCGATTGAGCCTCTTCTGCCAACACAGCCCGAGGGAGCAGTATTTTGTGAATGACCACGGCAAGGTTGCAGACTGCAGCCGGATTGTGGCAAACGGCCAATCGGTAAGTCATCGGCTTGTATGATCAGCTGGCTCTTTGATCTATTATACCAGAATCAAGACGCAGAGAAATCGGGTTTGGTCTGTACCGATGAAGAGGACGGTAAAAACTTAGAAGATTTTTCGAAGCCATTTGAGATGGTTCTTGTAAGGAGGATACCTCAGAGGAATGTCGAACAAAAATCCGCTTTTGATAATGCTTCTCTCATGCGAGAAGGCTTCGAAGCTTGCCTTACCGTGGTACTTTCCAATCCCGCTCGGCCCTACGCCGCCAAAAGACAGGGAGGTAGTCTCTTGGATGACCGTATCGTTGATGCACCCGCCTCCTGCCGCTGTTTCCCTCAGCACGCGATCCTGAAGGCCCTTGTTCCGGGAGAAGATATACAGTGCCAGCGGCTTCGGGATCCTGTTCACGAAGGAGATGGCCTGTGACAGGTCATCATACTCAATCACTGGCAAGAGAGGTCCGAAAATTTCCTCCTGCATGATCGGCTCGTGCCCCAGAATTCCATCAATGATTGTGGGCGCAATATATCGTGATGCACGTTCAACCTGGCCGCCTGTGACGATCGATCCCTTCCCAAGCAGTCCCTCGAGCCGCGTGAAATGAGCGTCATTGATGATCCGGCAGTAGTCCTGACTCTGCGAGGGATCGCTGCCATAGAATTGATAAATGCAGTTCGCCATTTTGTCGAGCAGTATCTGCTTGACGCGTTTCTGCACCAGAAGATAATCGACCGCCACGCAGCTCTGACCTGCATTGAAGTATTTTCCCCACACGATCCGTCGCGCAGTATAATCCAGGTGTGTGTCTGCGTCAACGATGCAGGGGTTCTTTCCTCCAAGCTCGAGAGTTATTGGTGTAAGGTGTTTGGCCGCAGCGGCCATCACCAGGCGTCCGACAGCAGGGCCACCGGTAAAAAAAATGTGGTCAAACCGCTCTTCGAGCAGCATCCGGGCGGATTCGGCCCCGCCTTCCACGATTGAGACAAACGCCGGGTCGAAAATTTCACCGATAATATTTATCAGAAGGCGCGAGATCCTGGGAGCCGCAACCGAGGGTTTGAGCAAAGCACAGTTGCCCGCAGCGATAGCGCCTACGAGCGGCGCGAGCATTAACTGTACAGGGAAATTCCACGGTCCGATGATGAGCGTCACTCCATATGGTTCGGATAGAGTATAGCTCTTGCTTGGAAAGTATGCGAACGGCGTCCGGACTTTTTTCGGTTTTGTCCAGCACGCAAGATGCTTCATCGCATGATCGATCTCATTGACAACGATTGCCGTGTCGCCGCCGTAGGCTTCGAATGCGGGCTTGTTCAGGTCGGCCTTCAGTGTATCGAAAATCGCCTGTTCGTTTTCAACGATCGCCTTTCGCAAGATGCGAAGCTTGTCGATACGGAAGGATAGATCCCTCGTCTTTCCCTCAGCAAAGTACACTCGGTGGTTGTTTACCAGTTTGATGATTTGTGGTTTGTCCATGATCAGGTGCTTAACTTCCGCGATGTCGTAAACTTCTTCTTCTCTTTTTTACAAATGATCTGGATCACGTTACGCCCGGACAGGGCCACGATCGGCAGTCCGCCGCCGGGCTGGACCCAATGTCCTGCCATATAAAAATTATCCAGCCCTGGCAAGGTCTTTTTCATCAGCTTGCCAAAGCTCCACGTCTCGGGCGTAACCTGCCAGCCTTCGAAACTCCCTTTCCAGTTACCGGTATAGCGTACGAACGTTGTCGGTGAAGCCACATCGCGCATCTCCACCTGAGAGGCAAACCCAGGAAACCGTTTGTCGAGAATAGCGATTAGTGTATCCGCTATCCTCTCCTTCTCTGCCTTATACCGTTCGTCGTCTTCCCGGAGTTTCTTCCAATACTCATAGTCCGTACTGAGCATTACGACCACAAGCGTTTTGCCCGCTGGCGCAAGCGTAGGATCATAGTTGAAAATTCGCACGCAGACATGCGT
This sequence comes from Nitrospirota bacterium, assembly GCA_963845065.1. Lineage (GTDB taxonomy): Bacteria > Nitrospirota > UBA9217 > UBA9217 > UBA9217 > JAJYKN01. The sequence goes on along the minus strand of CAWJQQ010000005.1, from coordinate 378,963 downwards.
ATGCTCCTGGTGCCCGATCTTGATCGGTTCTTTGAGCCTGATAGTAATACCGCCTACGGAGGGACGTATTTCGTCGAAGGAGCGATTCACACCAAATGCCACGTACACCAGCGCCGGAAAGGGCAGGAGTTTTTCGTAGTAGCCTTTGATCGTCTCGTCCAGAAACTTTCCTCCGAGCATCTCGAAGATTGTGGCATGGCCGTCGGCAGCGGAGATGACGTAGTCCGCGCGGTAGTCGGCACCGTCCTCAAGCTTGATGCCCACAGCGCGGTTATTCTCGGTCAGGATCTTGGCCACCCTTGCCTTATAATTCATCTCGCCGCCAAGGGAGAGGTAGCGTTTCTCGATGCTCCGGCTGAATTCGAGCGATCCGCCCACCGGATACCCGGCAGCCTTCTTGTGCATCCAGGCGAACGTCATAAGCATGAAGAAAACGGAAAAGTCCGGCACAAAGAACATCGGGAACGCCTCGCGCAGTATGGGATTTTTGAACCGTGCAGCATACTCACGGAGAGAAATCCTGTTCCACTTCCTCAGCATGCGCAGAAGCGATAAATGCGTCACTGCGATCTTGGCCAGATAGAAGAAACCTGCCACTTCCGGCGCCTTCTCGATCGGCGGTTCGAATCGCGTACATTGGCGCGCTGCGGCGATGAATTCATCGATGATTGCAGCGTCTTCCGGAGCGAGTTCCTTCATGTGCTTTTCTAGGCGGTCCAGATCTGTGTACACGATGAGTTGTTTCCCGTCTGGACCTTCCCAGCGTCCGTATTCCTCTTGATTGATGATGGTTTTTCCCTCAAGCGCGCCGAGCTCTTGCCACATGGTATAAAATTTCGAATTCGGGCCCGACCCCACGAGCCAGTGAATGCAACCGTCCACCGTGTACCCTTGCCGCTTCCAGGAAGTGCAGAGTCCCCCCGGTTTTTTCTTATGCATCTCGAAGATGCGCGTACGAAATCCATTCATCTGGCCATAGCATCCGACCGATAGCCCTGCGATTCCGCCGCCGATGATGATGATCGATTTTTCTTGCATGAACGCCTCCAACGGGGATATGTAAGGGCCAAGCAGTGACAAAGCCGAAACTAGCTACTTGCGCCTTGCTATTTGATACTATCCTATTTGTTTCTGCAATCACACCTTATTCAGTTTCTTGAGGAAACCGAACATATCGAAACCGGCGCTGATTAACTCCTTTGCCCTCTCGACTTTTCGCTTCTCGCGGATGCTCGTCTTGCCCATGCGGAATTCGATCTTGTCAATGGCTGAAAACGTATCACTCGGCACGGACAGGATGGGGATGCCTCTCGCCCGCGCCTTACCGAGGACAACCTCGTTGGTCTGGAATCCGCCAGTGAGAATAATACACTTTGTCGAAGTTTCAAGTGCCGCAAGCTGGATGTCTGCCCGGTGTGCGCCGGTGATCACGGCTTTGTTCGGGACCCTGCGAAAATAGCTGAGGGCACTATCCACGTCCATAGCGCCGATCAGGAAATTTTCGACGAATTCGTCAAGCTTGTCTTCTCTGCATAGCACCGTTCCGTTCAGGATCTCGTTTAGCTGACCCACTGTCACAGACTCGAGGAATTTGTCCTTGGGTATGACGCCAAATGTGGCTATGCCTTTTTTTTCAAGAAATGGTTTCACCGTATTTTTTACGAAGTCCATTGCCGCATCGGGTACTTTGTTAAAAACCCCGCCTGCATAGCTTTTCCTGAGGAATGATCGGGCGCCATAGAGCGAGTCTGCAGAGATGTCTCCTCTCCATGGCTCGACCAGAAGAACCTTCGCTTTTAGTTCTTCGGCAAGCGACGCGGCATCGATGCCGAGCAGCGAGCCTTCGGTGAGATCGCTGGCACCACAGAGGATGATGAAGTCTTTTTTCTTGAACGATTTAAAGGCAGCAATGACCCGCCTCCTGGCGTCCACGATCTTTCCCTGGAACAGCAGAGTCTGCTCCTCGTAACTCATGACGAAAGGCGAGATCACGTCGAGCGCCTCGTCGAGACCGAGAGTTTCTTTAATGAACGGGGCATCAGCATCGTACACATCCTTTCCGGCCTTTACTGGCACGTTCCCAAAGGGCTTCATCATACCGACCTTATAGCCCATGTCCATGAGCGTCAGTCCAAGGCCGAGGGAGATGAATGTTCGTCCGGCGTAGCCGGTGTTGGATGCTACCAGGATGGGAACCATGAGAACCTCCTTGAGAAATTACGGTATTCGGGATTCGGAATGCGGATTAAGAAGCAATGATGGTCCGTTTCCGTTCCACACCTCGAAAAAAAAAATGAGTCGTCGTGCCATGCGAAAGTGTCCCGAGCAGAATGCGGTAGATCCACAGCCAGTTCTGCAATCCTATCTCCTTAATTCGATATGACATCACTTCTTGTCATCCAGATTCTTGAAAATAATCCTTGCATCAAGCGATATGGCGCCCTTTTCCATAACCATAAGCGGATTGACATCCAGCTCCTGGATGTCCGGGAAGTCTGACACGAGGCACGAAAGGTTTACGATGTAACTTGCAATAGCGTCTATGTCCGCGGGCCGCTCGCCGCGTGCACCGCGCAGAAGTCCTATTGTCTTGATCTCGTTGATCATGGCAAGGGCGTCCCTTCGCGCAACTGGCACGATCCTGAAGGCCACGTCCTTCATTACTTCGACGTAGATGCCGCCGAGGCCGAACATGATCATATGCCCGAAGGTGCGGTCATACGTTACGCCGAGGATCACTTCCTTGCCGCCTTTGAGCATTTCGAAGACCATGACACCCTTGATGAAGGCATCAGGCATGATACGCCGCGCATTCGCCGTAATGTCCAGAAACACATCTTCGGCCTCCTTCGGCGATTTCACGTTCACACGCACGCCACCCACATCTGTCTTGTGCAGGATGTCTGGGGACGATATTTTCATCACGACGGGGAAACCGATCGTCGAAGCCCTCTCGGCGGCCTCCTTCGAGGTCCTTGCTATCGCATGCTTCGGGAACTGGAACCCGTAGTACGTCAGGATCTGCATGGCCTCGTCTTCGCCCACCTGATTGATTCCTTTTTTGAGAATAGTTGCCACAGTCTCTGCTGCGGCGTCAAAGTTGTACCAGGAAGTCACAAGCTCTTCGGGTTTATAGTTCTTCCATGCCCGCTGGTCCGACAGGCGCTTGAAGGCCTTAACGGCGAGCTCGGGGTAAGAAAAGTTTGGAATGGATGCAGCCTTGAGCATCTGGATGCCTGCGCGCACGCGCTTTTCACCCATGAATGACGTTATGATCGGCTTATCCGTTGTCTGTGCTATTCTAATCACGACGTCAGCGGTCTTCTCCATGTCTGTCATGGCTTGGGGTGTGAGGATCACGAGCATGCCATCCACGTTCGGGTCTTTGGCTGCCTGCTCAAGTACGGCGGCGTAACGTTCCGATGTTGCATCACCGATGACATCCACGGGATTGAAAATCGAAGCATTGGGAGGAAGCTTCGGCGCCATTGCCATCAAGTTCTCTTTGGTCATGTGCGGCAATTCTACGCCCATCCTCTCTGCGGTGTCTGCGGCTATGATGCCCGGCCCGCCGGCGTTGGTGATCACGAGAAGACCGTTTCCTGCCGGGATCTTGCCCTCGCTAAAAGCAAGCGCCGTATCAAACAGGTCCTGCACACCCTGTGCTCGAATTACACCGGTCTGCTTGAATGCCGCTTCGAAGGCTATATCTGAACCTGCTAGCGCCCCGGTATGAGAAGATGCCGCACGCGCGCCGGCTTCAGTGCCGCCGGATTTGAGCAGGATAATTGGCTTGATCTTCGTGGCTTTCTGCGCCACATCCATGAAGCGCTTGCCGTCCACAACGTCCTCGATGTAGCCAAGGATAATGTTCGTCTCGGGATCGGTCATGAAATATTCGATAAAGTCAATTTCCGAGAGGTCTACTTTGTTCCCCAGGCTGATGAATTTTGAGAACCCCACGTCGTTCCCGATCGCCCAATCCATAATCGCGATGCCCATAGCGCCGGACTGGGAAAAGAAGCCGATAGACCCTTTTGGCAGCATATCCGCGGCAAAAGTGGCATTCATATCCGTGGCGGTGTTTATCAAGCCAAGGCAGTTTGGTCCCAGGATTCGAATATGCATTTCATTGCTAATCGCCTTGATTTCCTCTTCGAGGACCGTACCACCCGCGCCCGATTCCTTGAATCCCGCGCTGATAACGACGGCGTTCGCGATACCGCAGGCTGCGCACTCCCGTAGTGAAGCGGGAACGAGTTTGGCGGGAATGACGATGATTGCAAGATCAATGCAGTGTTTGATGTCCGATATTTTTGCGTAGGCCTGGAGTCCCAGGATCTTTTCGCAGGCTGGATTGACGGGAAAAAGGGAACCCTTAAATTTGTACATCTGGAGATTCTTCAGGACCGCATGTCCAACTTTTTTGGGATCAGCGGACGCACCGATAATTGCTATGGCGCTCGGGTTGAATAAGGATTCGAGCATGATACTTGTAAGTGTAGTTGAGAATCCGCAAGTGGTCAAGGGTGGCGCGGTGAAAAAATATAACTTTGAAGACCACGAGAGGCGTGAATAGGTGTTTGTTCACGGAGAAGTCACATCAAGGTATTGGATCTTTATGAGGATTGTCCATGGTGTTAATCACCAAAAGGACTGAAATGAAGGAAGGTGATCATAAAAGCAGATATCAGGACTGCTCGCCATACCAAAAAAATACTGCCCAAGATAAAACCTATTTTGGACAAAAAGTGTTTCCAACTGATTAACCTTGCCATTTTTGTTATCAATTGCGAATTGAATATTATTCAGTTATTGTGCCCGATCAGAGGGAGATACAGTATTGTTATTTTGGATTATTCGAACCTTTGTTTCTTTGGACTTGATCCACTTCTTTACGGATTTAATTTCTATCTTTTAGATTCGGGATCCGAATCTTAGACATCTCCATCGCTGAATTAATATCCCCATCAAGGTCGTATCGGATAGCATTGAACTGCCAGGCTGTAATCCCGTACTCCTTGAGATAATCATTTTTTGAAATCTAGGGGTTTTTGCCCAGACCTGACACTGTCTCAAAAAAGTGCGTTTGCTGTGGCCATATAAAGTACCCATATCATCGAGGATATGGTAAAGGGCATTCTTTTAATTAAGATATGAGAAATCCCTTAACAAAGCATGATCTGTGAATGAACGTCCTTGTCACTGCCATTCTGGTCTGTTTCTTTGCTACTTACTATTCTCCATCGCGTCAAGCGCTTTCTTTGCTTTATTTGCTGCGGACTTGCGTCCATAGAGCCTGGCGCAGAATGATGTCAGCACCTCTCTCATGTCCTGCACCAAATCGTCCTTAAACTCAGACTGATCAACAATAATAATCTTACGCCCCTGAGCTTGCAGAGATGATTCTACGTATTCTGAGCCAAAACGCATAAGCCTATCACGATGCTCTACTACAAGACTGCTTATATTAGGATCCATAAGCAGCTTCATCAGTTTTGGTCCATGCCCGTTAAGACCAGAACCAATTTCCGCAACCGCTTTGGAGACTGACAAGCCTTTAGATGCAGCATACGCAGCAAGCCGGCCAAGTTGGGCATCAAGATTTTTCCTCTGGCCATGACTGGATACTCGAGCATAAAGTGCAACACCCCCAGGAATGGCTTTTTGCTCCTTAATAATTATCGTCCCAGTTGGCATCTGTTCTGCTTCAACTGGCAGTTTGCCGGCCTTCCACCACTTCCATGCGGCCTGATAAGTTATGCCCTGTTGTTTTGCCCATACGCTTAGTTTCATTAAAATTTTATATCATACAAAATATTAATATACAATAAATAATTGAGAATGGAAGAACCTTTTCTAAATGATCAGTGACTTATTCAATTCGTGATCAACCAGACCTTGGCTTCGTTTATATCATTGAAAATATGTATCTTTCGTCTTGAAAACATCATGACCGCCTCAAAGATAATTTTTTTGATCCCGCTGATACCGATAATGGCAGCTGCTTTTACGTAGGGCTTGTTATGGGTCGTGAAATCCTTCATACGCTCAGTCACGACCTCGTTGAACCGCGCATTGGTCACATCCGTAAGCGTAAGTAATGAGCCCTCTGGCTGCGTTCCGATGACATGCTTAGCCTCATCTATGATCTGAAGTACATCGTTCGCACTGCAGTCGACAAAATTCAAGAAGAGAATGTCTCTTCCTCCATGGTTGATGAACTTGACCCGCTCTGAAGTCATAAGCCCCCTCCTTGTCCTTTGCCCGTGTTCCTTCGCGATACTGCGGCGAAAGTTTTAGATATAGCCAAAACCGCATTCGGCAGTAAACTGTTTTTTTTGTCTATACTATAGAATCAAGGCGCACCTGTCAAGCTTTTCAAAGGGGGATTTCTAGGGTATACAATTCCAACACAACTGTTTTAATATGAAGTAAAAAAGGTCAAACTGCTAGATTTTTGCTATACTCAGCACAATGGGAGATACTGTGGTTAACCAGGATTTGATCAAAATTGAGGCCGTTAAAGCTCTCTATCCCGAAAAGTTCCCTACGACAGAGCGGATCTTCAGTACCATCCATCCCGGAAACAGGATCTTTATCGGCACGGGCTGCGGAGAGCCGCAATGGCTCGTAAAGGAACTGATCAACTACGTTCGTTCCCATCCTAAGGCCTTCTTCGACGCGGAGCTGCTCCAGGTCTGGACCCTGGGTGTCGCGCCCTACGCCGACGACAAGTTCAAGGACAACTTCCGGCGCAACTCCTTTTTCATCGGGAACAATGCGCGCGGGGCAGTGAACCAGGGGCTGGCCGATTATACCCCGGTCTTTCTCTCCCAAGTTCCCGGCCTGTTCAGGCAGAAACTCGTACCAGTGGATGTGGCACTGATCCAGACATCGCTACCCGACGAACACGGGTTTATGAGTCTTGGCATCAGCGTTGACATCGTAAAAGCCGCCACGGAGAATGCAGCGCTCGTCATTGCCCAGGTGAACCCCCGTATGCCACGCGTTCTCGGTGAAACATTCATCAACATCAATGAAGTGAACTTCATCATTACCTACGAAGAGCCGCTCCTGGAATACAGCGACTCAGTCTCTGACGAGATCAGCCAGAAGATAGGCACCTACGTTGCCCGCATCGTGCAGGACGGGGACACAATCCAAGTCGGGTATGGGAGCATCCCGAATGCGATCCTCGCACATCTGAAGAAAAAGGAGCATCTTGGCGTGCATACAGAACTGCTGACCGACGGCGTCGTCGATCTCATGCAGGCGCGTGTCATCGACAACTCCCGCAAGGAGCTTAATCGGGGCAAAACCGTCGCTGCATTTTGCATGGGCAAGCAATCCACCTACGACTATCTGCATGACAATCCGGCCATCGAGTTTCGACCTGTAGATTACACCAACAATCCCACGGTGTTGGCGCGACAGAAAAACATGACCGCAATCAACAGCGCCCTCGAGATCGACTTGTCTGGCCAGGCGACGGCGGAGTCTCTGGGAAAGCTCTTTTACAGCGGCATCGGCGGTCAGGCCGATTTCATGCGTGGCGCGATCCTGTCCAAGGGCGGCAAGACTATTCTGGCAATACAGTCCACCGCTGAAGACGGCGAAATATCACGCATCGTCCCATATCTCAGGGTAGGCGCGGGCGTAACGCTCTCTCGCGGCGACATCCACTATGTAGTCACTGAGTATGGTATTGCCTATCTTCACGGCAAGAACATCCGCGAACGCGCCATGGATTTGATCTCAATCGCACACCCGAAATTCCGTCAACTGCTCATAGATGAAGCCAAGGAGAACGGCCTGATATACCGCGATCAAGCTTTCATTTCCGGCGATCAAGGTGTCTACCCAGAGGAACTAGAAACCCCCCGGACCACGAAAACAGGCCTATCCTTGCTTCTCCGCCCCGTAAGACTTTCCGATGAGCACCTACTGAAGGACTTCTTCTATTCTTTGTCGAACGACTCCATGTACCGCCGTTTTATCTCGACTCGGACGGACATGCACCACGACCGCTTGCAGCCTTTTGTTGTAATAGACTACACCAAGGAAATGCTGATTCTTGCCGTAATCCCGCAGGATGAGAAGGAATTGATCGTGGGGATGGCCCAGTACCTGATCGATGCGACCAGGCACACTGCCGAAGTGGCGTTTGTCGTTCGCGACGATTATCAGGGGAAAGGCATCGGTGCTTCACTCCTTGACTATATCACGTACCTTGGAAAGAAGAAGGGCCTCCTCGGTTTCACTGCAGCAGTATTGATGGAGAACCAACAGATGCTCCACCTGTTCGAAAAAATGGGGTTCATTATCGATAGACATAACGACGGCGGGGTATACGAATTGACCATGTCGTTCAGGGAGTAGCATGATACTATCGTGGAGGTCTATTTACATTCTCATTCTTGCCCTTTGGGTAGGCGGTATCGCGGTTTTTACTTTCAACATCACGCCTGCGATATTCCGTACTTTCAGCAGGGATCAGGCTGGCGAGATTGTTGGCAAACTCTTTCCCGGCTATTTTCTTTATAATTTGGCCATCGCCGCCCTTGCACTCATCATGTTTTTCCTGATTGCGGGTGATCAGAGCACTACGACGGCCCGTCTTTCGCTCTTTCTTGTGACGATTGCCCTTTTTATAAACGCGTACATTGTTTTCAAGCTTCATCCCGACACGGTTCGCGTCAAGCAACTGATCATATCATTCGAACGCGAGCCACCAGACTCTCCGGCGCGGAAGCGGTTCAGTAGGCTTCACGCTGTAAGTGCATCACTTAACTTGCTGCTTCTCGCCGATGGGATACTCCTGCTCTTGATAAGTCCGGCGTTGAAAAAATAGGAACCTTTTCGCGGCTATGTCTGTACTAAGGGATAAATTTCGCTTGACATTTTTGCAAGAATAATAGATATTACCACTCTCCAAGTGGTTGGAACGGGCGGATAGCTCAGCTGGGAGAGCACAGCCCTTACAAGGCTGGGGTCACAGGTTCGATCCCTGTTCCGCCTACCATATTAAAATAAATAGTTCAAAAAACGGGGGTGGTAGTTCAGTTGGTTAGAACGCCGGCCTGTCACGCCGGAGGTCGCGGGTTCGAGCCCCGTCCGCCCCGCCAGTGTTTATTGCCGCGAAATTCCATTTACGTTTATATTCTTCATAGCAAACCAGATCACTCCTTTTTTTCTTTTTTAAATACATCAAATCTGAAAAATCCCATTAAAAGACACAACGACGGTAGCTCGAATTACACTAATCACCCAACATTTATCAACACAGTCAGTGACGTTGCATTGTCCCCTCTCCACGTTGGTATTAACGCATCTTCCGTGGATAAAGTCAGGCCGGGATTGAAGCTGGTAATGAAAAAGTGAAACCGATAAGCCTGACAATTCCTTTATTTTCCCTTTATCTTCCCCAATCTTTTCGCTAGCTGCTCGGTATCATCCAGCAACTTTTCAACTTCATCCAGCCCTTTGTTCCAGAATTGCGTATCCGATATGTCGATCCCAAGCCGGCTAAAAATATTCTTCGGCGATTCGGAAAGACCGGCGGACAGGAATTCTTTTACCTTAACAATGAAGGCGGGGTCCACCTTTACCGAGTGCTGAAGCGATTTGGAAATCAGGAGGCCGCTCGCATAGGAATAGACGTAGAAGAAATACCGGATATGGTTCCAGTAAACCCACCAGTTCTCCGAGCCCGCAGACTGCTCCACGGCCTTGCCCATATACGCAGCCATGTGCTTCTGAAATAGTTCACCGATCTCTTCCTTCGAGAGGTACCCGTTGGCGCGAAATTCCTTGTGGAGCTCCTGTTCGAATCGGTAGCACGCAACCTGCCGGAAGATGGACGATACATCGTCATTCAATTTCTGCATCATTATTGCTAGTCGCAATTCCTCATTGGCGGACTGGATGATCTCTTCGAGTACAAAATCCTCCATGAATGTACTCGCAACCTCGGCAGTAGAAGTCGGCGTACCGAAATCCAGTGCGTGCTGTTTTGCCCTTATCAACTCGTTGTTGATTCCGTGACCAAGCTCGTGAGCTATCGTAAGAACATCATGCAATTTATTCGTATGGTTTAGGAGGATGTATGTTGGTTGGGTAATGAGATGATGGATACAGAAGGCGCCGCTGTCCTTGCCCTTACGTGGGTAGGCATCGATCTGGCCTTTTTTAATGAAACTGGCAAAAACCTCCCCAAACTTCCTATCTAACTTGTTCATGACTGTGTAGACGAGATTCACTGACTGTTGATAGGGAAAATGCTTCGCGACTATACCATACTCCACGTTTCGTTCATGATACTCAAGTTTTCTAACCTTGAGCATTTTCGCCTTCAGTGCATAATACCGCGTCGAGATATCAAAACGACCTGCTACGGAATCGATCAGAGTATCCACAACCTCGCTCTCAATGTCATCGGCAAGGTGCCGAAGCGTATCCGGCCTCGGTGAACTGCGGAGCTCATCGTCGATTTTCTTGTTTGCAAGCACTGAATTGAGCTCTGCTTCGGCGATCTCCACATTCTCATGCAGGATTTCGTTGAAGGCCTGTGCTGCAGAATCGCAGACCCGTTTGTTTTTACTGTTCATGAGGCCTATGATCTCAGTGAATGGCATAACTTTCTTCTTACCTTTTTCGGTTAGGACGCTCCGCTCTTCCTTGGAGAGGAAAGCCGACGTCATTTTCGTCCAGTTTGTATAGGACGTTGCCGATTTGAGGTTCAATATTTTTTCTTCTGGTTCGCTCAGATGATAATGTGATTCGGCAAAGATACGCTCCAGGAAGTGACGATATTTTATGAGGGCCTCATGCTCGAGAAACTTCTTCTGGGCCTCCGGCTTGATCCTTGCGATGCGAAGATAAAAAAACTGGCTCTCGTTCTCCAGCTTCTTGCTAAAGTCTTCTATTTTGTTGAATTTGGCTTTGAGCTTTGCGTCGATCTGGTCCTGCTGAGTCCTAAGCCAGAAATAGTACCCTTCATCCCCATCAGTCCCGAAGTGGCGCTTCCATGATTCGTACTGGTCGAGTGCCTCCCTGAGGGTGAGTGGATCTTCGAGGTAATCTGTGCGGTCTTTCCACTCGTTGATGAACTCATAGCTTTTCTGCTCTACGATTTTTCTTTTTTCAACCATTCGCGCATCAGTATCCCCCGCGAATAGTGGTTTTAAATTCCAGACAATGTGCTCCACTTTTAAAACATTTTGTCGATAACTGGTCATGCTGTCTCCTTAATTTCTTCTTATAAAAAGTATACCCTCCATTTTTGGGACTGTCCATATTGTACACAATACTTCTCGTGAAATGAAGGACCGTCTGTGTGAAACATCATTAAAGTGCTTGACTTTTAAACGTTACTATGAGATTATTGCAACCGAAGTACGGAAGTCTTTGTTGTGAGAGGAGCCGCAAAGATTGTACGCTTTGCGGTTTTTTTTATGGCATTTCCGTCATCTTCAATACCCACAGAAGGAGGTTCAACCTGAATGGCAAAAGGAACCGTTAAGTGGTTCAATGATTCCAAAGGTTTTGGATTCATTACCAAAGAAGACGGCGGAGATGTTTTTGTTCACTTCTCTGACATCCAGGACAGCGGCTTCAAGAGCCTGTCCGAAGGTCAGGGTGTGACGTTCGACGTTGTTGACAGCCCCAAAGGGCCCAAAGCAGCGAATGTTGTAAAACTCTAAGCATCAAACTATAAAAAGACCGGCCTCATTGTATCTTGAGACCGGCCTTTTTCTTTTTACCAACCTCTCCGCAGAAAGCCCCTGGTTTTAACCATGGGGATGCATGCGGGAACTTTGTTTTTCGGCAATTAATAGCCAAATGTACATCTATGTGGTATATTTGAGCAACCAATGCCTCGTAAACGTAAACCTAAAACCCCATCTTTTGTACACGAGTTCCAACTCGTAGTGACTCCAAAGGATAATCGAACGCTAGATGTCCGGCTCGAAGCTGGCCGTTATCTGTACAATGCCTGCCTTGGTGAATCGATGAAGCGTCTTGCCGCCATGCGCCGATCCCCATAATGGCTCGTGGCAGTCACGAAGAAGAAAAGCAAGCTTCGCACCAAGATGTTTAAGACAGCCAGAAACAAGGCTGAATATACCGAATACCACATTCACAACTACGTCGGCATCCTACGTAACTCCTGCTGGATCGGTGACCACATTGACAGCTTGACCGCCCAGAAGATAGCGACCAGGGCGTTTGATGCCGTCTCTGACTACGAGTTCGGCAAGCATGGCAAACCACGTTTCAAGCGTCGTGGCTGGATGTCTTCGCTCGAAGGCAAAAACAACAAGTCCGGTATCCGGTGGTGCGATGACCATGTTGAGTGGTCCGGGCTAAGCCTCAGGTGTACCTTCGACAAAAAAGACAAGTTTTGCGTTCAAGCCCATGCTCTTAGCCATGATATCAAGTACGTTCGTCTGGTGAAGAAAACTATCCGCGGCAATCCCCGCTGGTTCGCCCAACTTGTGCTAAAAGGCACGGCCAAGATCAAGCGTGAAAATATGATCGGCACTGAAACCGTTGGCCTCGATATCGGTCCGTCCACGTCAGCCATTGTTGGCGATACTGATGCTTTGCTTCTCGAATTCTGCCCCGAAGTCGAGATACCGTTTAAACGTATCAAAAACGTCAAGCGTAAGATGGACAGAAGCCTGAGAGCTACCAACCTCGACAACTACAACGATGACGGCACGACTAAGACTGGTGCCGGCAAGGGTAAAAAGCGGTGGATATTCTCCGCTAAATACGTTGCACTTAAGGCTGAACTAGCTGAACTACAGCGAGTTTTGGCCGAAACCAGAAAACGAGCTCATGGCAAACTCGCCAATGAAATTCTTAAGCTCGGAACCAACATAAAGACCGAGAAACTGTTGTACATAGCATTCCAGAAACTATATGGTAAGAGCATTTCAAGACGCGCTCCGGGGATGTTTATTTCGATGCTTCGCCGCAAAGCCGAAAACGCTGGCGGTAAAGTAACTGAATTTTCTACCCGGAGCACAAAGCTTTCTCAGACGTGCCACTGCGGAGCGGTCGCCAAAAAACCGCTCTCTCAACGGTGGCATGCCTGCAGCTGCGGGGCAAGCAGCCAGCGTGATCTCTATTCCGCATACCTCGCAAAATATGTTTCTAACGATTTCCTCGACACGCGTCAGGCTGCAGCAGCCTGGCCGGGTGCAAACCTGCTCCTGGAACGGGCGGTGTTGAGAGTGCAGCATGAAGCGGCAAATGGTCGGGTTCATCCGGCCAGCTTCGGTATTGACAACACGAGAGCTAACACCACAAACCGGAGACAGAGCTGCTCGCCCGTTAAAAACGGATCAACGACAGTCGATGCCGGCAATGTCTGTATTGTTGCCGAAAAGCCTGTCGGTATTGCCGTTAGAACTCCCTGTCTTTAGACATGGGGTAGGTCAGACACCTCTACTCTCCCAGTCCGTCGGCCCTCTAAGCTGCTTTTACCTTGCTGGTTATCATGATGAGTGCAGAGAGCGCTTTGTCATAATCCGGATGGTTAGTCTGCTCCGGAACAATCTCTTTATACCGGACAACACCGTCCTTGTCGATAATAAAAATAGATCGCGCGAGAAGCCGCATCTCCTTTATCAGGACACCGTACATCGAGCCGAAAGACGCTTCCCGATGGTCCGATAGCGCTTTCGCCCGGTCAATTTCTGCCGTCGTGCAGAACCGAGTGATCGCGAACGGCAGGTCCATGCTGATATTTAGCACAACAACATCGTGTGGCAAGTTTGCGGCCTCATGATTGAAGCGCCTTATCTGCAGGTCACAAACCGGCGTATCCAGTGATGGCGTTACACTGATAATCTTCGTTTTACCCGCAAAGTCGCTAAGCCTCACTTCCCCCAAAGTCCCATCCAACACTGTAAACTCCGGGGCCTTATCGCCGGGCTTGATGTCCGGCCCGATCAACGTCATCGGCTTTCCCTTCATGGTGACGACCTCTTTTCGTTCCATTGTGTACCTCCTTTAAAAATGCCCCTGCCTGTTTCTTGAAAAACGGACCTTAGCACTCTTATAAAAAGGATAGAATACTGCCCGGTCCTTGTCAAGGACCATTCCTTCACAGTCGGCACCCTCCGATGTCGGTCGCATGCGCCTGCTGCGTATTACCAATTATCTTTTTTTGGCTTTTGCCGCTCTTGCGACTATGGTATACTCATCCACATGATAAAAGATTACATGCCTCTTGATCAGGTCCTGCAGAAACGTGCAAAAATGACGCCGGGTGCGATTTTTGTGAAATTCTCTGGAACGAAATTCTCTATCTGGAATGAACCGGCTGGCGACGGTGCTCGCCACCGAGCTGGTTGATCGTGGCATGAAGTCAGGAGACCGCGTGACGCTCCTATCTCATAACTGCCCGCATTCTTCGCGGAATTCCTGTGTTGCATCTTCTCGAGTTTTCTCTCCGCAGTTCGCAGGTGTCTGGGGTTTTCTGTCGCTTCGCCCGTAGAAATAAGGACAGCGAAGTTATAGATGCCTACGTCTATCCCGCGGTCGTATCGGATGCAGGTCTGTGAATTGGCGCATACTCAACGCCGAAGCAGGCATACCATTTGTCGAGTTCTCTTTTGACCGTGCAGGTTTTGATATCTCCAACGATAGGGCTGTGAAGCTTTGCCTTGATGGTTCCTATCTTGGAAAGTTTAAGACCCTGCGGCGTTATCTAAAACCCTGGAATCCGTGGATAATAGATGGAGTCGTACTGCCCTATACTCTTAAACCTCGGGTAACCGGCATCCCCGGACTTGTCTTTAACCCTGCGAAAGAAATTTTGAAAGGATCGGTCAACGCGAAACATTCTGCAGGACTTGGGAATGGATGCCATCAAGGGAATTTATTCTGGTTTTGTCGCTCTTAAGGATCTCTTGCTGTCATATCCTGGTAAGCCCTTTGCCGGCTTTTCAAATGCGTTTTTTCTGTCTACGATACATGAATTATAGAGTATCCGACAGGCATCAAGCGTTTGAGTGAGAATCAATGTCTGTTTTTTCGTAGGATAAAGGCGGTACTTATAAGTTTTTATTTTCAACATTGCATGCAGTACCGTAAAAGATAGGACATGGATCAAATCTTGTCAAAAATGTCGCCTTTCATCCCCTCCCTTTCGGAAAGGGAATTCGCGGCGATACGTTAAACAACCGCCTGCATGACTGGTGATTTCCCATGAAGGCCTCTTCCCGGCTAATCCATCCTCCACCCCGCTCGAGTCTGCGCGGTATCATTATAATATTCGCAGCTACGTTTATCCTTACCATTGTTTCATTCTCGGACCGAGCCAGCATATGGGTTGTAGCTCTGTCTTTTGTTCTTCTTGCCGCATCGGTCCTGTTACGCCAACTCCAGGCGTTTCATCTGACTTGGTTTACTACAGCCTTTGTCACCGCGTCTTATGTGCTTCCATCGCTGCACGGGTGGCCTTTTCTTTTGCTCATCCCCCTTCTCGGTTATTGTGCTCTTGCTCTCGCCGTGCCGAAACTGCGTTCCACCATATGCTACATGCACATCGGACGCCTCAACAGGGACGTTATACTTCTCGGGTTGTTCATTGTCATTATATCCTGTATCGCCTTGTCTGCATGGTACCGAGCGATCGGGCCCGACCTGACAGTCCAACTATCACACTTCCCACACATGTCAGTCTGGATGTTCCCATTCGCGGGATTGGTATTTTCTCTCGGAAATGCTGCCATTGAAGAATTCGTGTACCGCGGCATCATTTTACAGGCACTTGATAGCGCGGCAGGGTCTGGGTTTCTATCCCTTCTTGTTCAAGCCTGGCTTTTCGGTGCATTACACTTTCGAGAAGGTTTTCCAAACGGCACGTTGGGAGTGATGATGACGGTTATTTATGGCATCATGCTGGGAAGTTTACGTCGCCGCAGCCAAGGAATGCTGGCCCCATGGGCAGTCCATGTTATTGCAGATTGTGTAATTTTTATGATCCTAGCGGGTATGGTGCTGAACAGAGCGCACTAATTTAAGGAGAATTCATTGGATCACCCCAGGGGAGGATATGATATCCTGGCGCTTTAACAAGTCGGCAATAATCGATGATCCTCGATTATCGAGCTTTTCAAATAATATCCGATTAAGCTTCTCAATGATTGTCACGTTAAGAAGAAGACGTTTCAGCGCGAGAGCGGCCTAGATACCCACAAATCCGCCTCCCAGCACGACGACGTTTCCCCTCTCCGACAGCGTCTTGAAGGTTGTGTGCATTCTCACTGATACGAAGTGTAAATACGTCGGAGCCTTGTAACCCTGGAATGGAACCGGGTATAGGCGCATCGCGACCCGTTGCAATCAATAGTTTATAGTAACCTAACCTGCGTCCAGAAGAAAGTATGGCCTCTTTTGAAGAGACATCGAGGCCAAGCACCTCTTCTTGGAGAGCTCGAATACGAGGGTTCTCAATTGGATTGTCACGTAAAAAAATGTTGACGTCATCTTTTCCAATAATTGATGCTATCATAGGACGGGAATAAGGTCTGACGCGTTCTGAAGACAGCATGATAGTCTCGGCTGAAGCATCATATTGTTGTATCGCTTCGGCTGCTGAAATTCCCGGGACGCTGCCGCCGATTATCACATGGTGCATCACACCACCTTTTTAGATTGATTGTCAAAAGATAGCCCGGCATTCGTTCCAACTTACTCACGCTAACAGACATCTTTCAACTCTTACGTTTATTGCCCAGCCTAAGAAACTGCTTGCAACAAAGGCTTTATTATGAATCTCTCGCTCGGACTTGAAGGACTCTGCCACTGCTTACAACATCAGTGATAAAGAATTATCTGCTGGTGACATTATTGTGTAGTGGTATAAATTCGAAGTAAATCACCAGGTAAGGGTATTTTTCTGGTATACCGTTCAAAGACGGAGGGAACGTCGAGAAGCGACCGTTAGAATATAGATGGAGATTAAAATAGCGGTAACTTTAGTTTCTATCTCTTTCTGCTGCCTTCATATAACTCATACTCGAACAGTCTGCACTCGATGCCACTATTAAAGAACTGAAGATTTTTCGTGGCTTTCAACTTTACCTGCTTCGCGAGCATGGAATTGCCGGTAAAAACATATCCACGATAACCTTTGCATTTTTGTTTGAAAAAATTGCCGATGCCATTATATACCTCGGCAAGTCGGGTGACTTCGCCCATGCGTTCACCATACGCGGGATTCAAAACAATGACTCCCCGGCCTTCTGGCACAGCCGTATCTGAGAAGTTACACACCCCAAACTCAATGAGATGTTCCACGCCCGCTGTTGCCGCATTTTTTCTAGCGACCTCGACGGCAGCGGGATTAATGTCACTAGCGATGATTTTTCCTGTAACGTTTTTTTGCGCGTCCTGCTTTGCTTTTCCACGCAAATCATTCCAGAGCGTTTCTTTGAACCCTTTGATATGCATGAATCCGAAGTTATTGCGTAAAACCCCTGGCGCCCGGTTCAGGCCAATAAGGGCTGCCTCAATTGCGAGCGTGCCGCTGCCGCACATGGGGTTGATAAAGTTCGTGCTGCCATCCCATCCCGTCGCGAGCACGACTGCTGCCGCAAGCGTCTCCTGCATCGGAGCTTCGAGCGGCATCTTCCTGTATCCGCGGCGCGAGAGTGGCTCGCCCGAGGTGTCAAGATATACAGCGACGCGGTCGTCTTTCCAGTAGAGATGAACCACCGACCTGTTGCGCTCAGGACCGGAGTCTGGTCTTTTGCCCTGTTTTGTCCTGATCCGGTCGACAATGGCGTCCTTGCATCGGAGCGAAGCGAAGCGCGAATCGCTAATGCTCGACGTATCAACGCTCGAGGTCACGCACAGATAGCCATCTTCGGGAATGAATTCCTCCCAGCTCAGGCCGTAGAGACTCTGATAGAGATCGTCCGGGTTCTTCGCCTTAAATTCTCGAATGAGATAAAGGACACGATGCCCTGTACGGATATGCAGATTGAGCAGCAGGGTATCATCAAGCGTACCTGCTGTTTCCACGCCAGCAATCTGCTCGGTAAGGACCGGAAAATCGAGGGAAAGCAGTTCTTGTTTCAGGAATGGAGGAATGCCTTTTGGGCAGGTGATGAGAATTTTTGATGTGATCATTGGGGTGGTGGGATAAGTGCTCAGATGACTTCGCCACGAAGGCGATGTGGACAGGACGCGAAGTACACCGCCCGCTCCTCTTGTAGAAAGTGCGGTGCCATTCTGCGGCAAAAAAGAATTTTCAATTCGTCGATGCCATCAGCCGTTCTTTGTCTTTAAAAAGTACGTCGCATTTATTTAAGTAGATCTTCCGGACTATGCCCTTCCCAAACGTATTGTGGAGGACGACATCTCCGATACGGTACTTCCCGGACATCTCATAGATGCGCTCTTTGCCAATCGCTTCGGCCAAGCAGGATTCCCACAATAGTTCGGCCGTCTTGATAGCGTCTTCCTTTTTTTTTATGGCTTTTCCTGACTTGACATCTGCAGTAGGCCGATATTTATGCGCGCTTCCGCAGGTCCTGCATTTTACCTTCTCGATCGCTTCCCCATCTCCTGCCATCGCTGCGATGACATGATCCCTGATCAATCTGCATTTGGTACAATATGCCGAGACATTCTCACCTGCCGAACGCTTTTCAAGCATATAATCCTTCCCTTATCTCGCGGAATTTTATCACTAATGTATTTGCCCTCTATTTCGGATTACAAAGGAGGCAACTGGATTTAAATCTTTCTGTTTATTTTTTTTTAATATACACCTTTCGGTGCAATAAAGCTCTAGCTCATTTTCTTCGTTCGGACTCTTTTGTTTCCCTGTACCTATTTCGTAAATTACTTGTATTGCTAACTGATCTGGATTGGGCACGGCTTCGGAAGGCTACTCCGCTGATGCCTATCAAGGGTACTGCAGCAGTTGTATAAGGCATCCCTTGCCTTTTTTGGCTTGAAATCGCATTGTTATTCTGATAGTATGCTTAGACTAAGGAGAGTCCTTGATAAGAGCAGACCGTACAACCAGAGCTGTTGCAGGTTTTGTCGACCTCCTGCTCATCATCGGTCTGGCCAGGCTGCCGGATGTAGTCGGTTTTTTGTCCGCCGCGGGATACATTCTCGTCCGGGACGGCCTATTCGATAGAAAAAGCATTGGGAAAAAGCTCATCGGCCTTCAGGTGACCTCGTCGGAGGATACTGGGCCTCCGGTGACCTACCGTGAATCGATCATCAGAAATGTTCCGCTTGCCGTCGCCTATATCTTGTTCTTAATACCATACGCTGGCTGGATTCTGTGCCCCCTCATGATTGGCATGGAATGCCTGGTTGCTATCGGCGACGAACGGGGTATGCGCATCGGGGACATGTTGGCAAGGACCATCGTTGTTCAGGATGCTGCAAAAGCAGCTGCTATGGCTCACGAGCGGGATCGTCGTTCTGAGGGATCGACATTCGGTGCAACAGCACAACAAAAAGAGCACGAATAAAGTTTCTTGAACGCATTTCGTTCGGGCTTTGTTCGACTTACTGCGTAAAGACGGCCTGTTGGAAACAAAATGTCGGCAGCATCCACACCTCGCAGAGTTATAGTCACAATTGAAAGGAGTTTTTATATACAATGTTTATCAATACCATCATGGGCTGGTTTTCTAACGACATGGCTATTGACCTTGGCACGGCCAACACCCTGGTGTACGTCAAAGGGAAGGGAATTGTCTGCAATGAACCTTCGGTCGTCGCAATATCTGCAAAAACGGGCAAAGTCCTTGCCGTAGGTTCCGAAGCGAAGCGGATGCTCGGCAGGACGCCCGGAGATGTCAAAACGATCCGTCCTATCAAGGACGGAGTCATCTCCGATTTCGACTATACCGGTGAAATGCTCAAGTACTTCATTCAGCGCGTCCATAACCGGAAGTCGTTCATGCGACCCCGCATCGTCATCGGCGTTCCCTCAGGCATCACCCAAGTGGAGCAGCGCGCCGTGAAAGACGCGGCCATTTCTTCGGGCGGCCGCGATGTCTACCTGATCGAGGAGCCGGTGGCTGCCGCGATCGGGACCGGCTTGCCGATCTCCGAGCCGTCGGGAAACATGATCGTCGATATCGGTGGTGGTACAACCGACATCGCCGTTATCTCCATGGACGGCGTCGTGTACAGCAAGGCCATCCGAGTTGGTGGCGATAAAATGGACGAAGCAATTATCAACTACATTAAGCGCAAGTATAACTTGCTCATCGGTGAAATGATGGCAGAATCAATCAAGTTGGAACTCGGTTCAGCTTACAAAGTGGACACGAACCGGCAGACCATGGAAATAAAAGGGCGCGACCTCGTGTCCGGCATCCCGAAAACGCTCATCCTCGATGACGACGAAGTGCGTGAGGCACTCGCCGAGCCTGTCAGCCAGATCCTGAACGGCATCAAACAAGCGCTCGAGAACACGCCGCCTGAACTATCGGCAGACATCGTCGATAAAGGCATTGTCCTCGCAGGTGGCGGCGCTTTGCTTAAAGGCATGGATGTATTCCTCCGCGAAGAAACTTCGCTTCCCATCATCATCGCCGAGGACCCCCTTACGTGCGTTGCCCTCGGCGCTGGCAAGGTTCTCGATGATGAACAAATTCTAAAAAAAGTCATGATGTAGGGAAAGCAGCAATGTAATGCCTGGCTTCGTTTCGGAAAATAGAAAATACATCTTCATAATCTTCCTCTTCGTAGTTCTGTTCTGGCTGCTCACTGTGCAGGTCAAAAACGGAAGATTCCTCTTTCTGGAAAGACCGGTTCTGGCCGTATCCGGTTTTTTTGAACGGATCATAACCGGGTCTTTTAATGCAGTGGAAGAAGTCGGTTCCTGGTATGGTTTCCTCGTGCACACCGACCAGGAGAACCAACGCCTCAAGGAAGAAGTTGAGCACCTGCGACTTGACAACTCCATCTTGAACGAACTCCTTCTCGAGAATGATCGGCTGCGCGCGTCTCTGGATTTCCGGAAACTCCAACCGCTTTCCACGATCATGGTCGAGGTAATAGGCAAGGATATCTCTCCTGCATCAAGCACCATGACCATCAACAAAGGATCGGATAGCGGCATTCGAAAAGACATGGCGGTCATTACATCGGCCGGCGTTGTGGGAAAGATCCAAGCGGTTCTTCCTGGAACATCAAAGGTTCTTCTGCTCACGGATCCTGGAAGCACGCTTGCCGTTAGGGTCCAGCGAAATCGCGAAGAAGGGTTACTTGAAGGCAAGCTGATCAACTGCGCCCTCAAATATGTTTCCTATTATGCGGACATCCAGGCGGGAGACCTTCTGGTCACCTCAGGCCTCGACGGGATCTACCCGAAAGGACTAGCTGTAGCGACCGTTGTAAAAGTGACAAAGCGCGAAGCCAATCCGTTCCAGACCGTGGTCGCGGTGCCTTCAGTTCGTTTATCCCGCCTCGAAGAAGTACTGGTGCTTACGAAATGAAACCATTAGTTTATTTCCTTGTTCTGCTGCTGATCATCCCCTTACAGGCCAGCCTGCTAGCTCCCCTGACCCTTGGCGGTATCAGGCCCGACCTTGCACTCGCCTTCATCTTTGTAGTCGGCCTAGTAGCAGGCCCGGTAGAAGGTGCCTTGGTGGGCATCGCTATAGGCCTGATTCAAGACATCGGTTCGGCCAGCTTGCTCGGCTTCACCGGCCTTTCACGGGGCATTATCGGGCTTATAGCAGGCCTGCTCGGCAGAAGAGTCCTTGACATTGAAAGTCCAACAATAGTTCTTTTTCTCGTCGTTTTCAGCGTAGCTGAGGGAATTTATATTTCTCTTTTCCTGCAAACAACGTCCGGGGCCGTCCCCTTCATCAGCCTCATAGCAAGGCGCATAGTCCCGCAAGCCCTTTATACTGGCTTATTTGGTTTCCTCATGTTGCACCTGGTAATAAAGAAAAAAGTCCTCACTATGCTAAAGCGGCGGGATATTCAAAAGGAGCTGTAGGTTGAACCAGCAAGAAGGCCCGATCGATATACAGAAAAGACTTCCCATACTGGCGATTTATATAATCCTCTTTACGCTGGCTCTCTTCATCCGGCTTTGGTACCTTCAGGTGGTCAAGGGAGAGTATTACTATGAGCAGGCAGAGAGCAACCGCATAAGGCCGGTAAAACTCAGGCCACCGCGTGGCATTATTTACGACCGCAACGGCAGGCCGATCGTAGAAAACGTCCTTACGTTCGACATTTCGCTCGTACCAGAGGATACGCCGGATCTGAACGCGACAGTCGACAAGCTCTCGGCTATGCTCAAGGTCACCCCGGAGTCGATCCGTGCGGCGCTGGATGACGCCGCGCCGATAAGAACTAAATACGATCCGGTCAAAATCCGGGAGGAGGCGCCTTGGGACGAAGTGGCGCTCGTCGAAGCGCACCAGGAAGATCTTCCCGGCACGATCATCGAGCCGGAACACCGCAGACATTACCCCTACGATGGACTCGCCTCTCATCAACTCGGCTATATTGGCAAGGTGGCGCAGAACCAGCGGAAACAGCAGCCGGACATCGGTCTACTGATTGGCCAGAGCGGGCTCGAGAAGATCTACGACAAGCTGCTGCGCGGCATCGCGGGCAGGCGGATGATTCAGGTGAACGCCGCCGGGCGAAAAGTGAAAGATCTCGGGATTGAGGAGCCGAAGCCCGGCACAGATATCTATCTTACACTCGACCTCGACGTCCAAAAGGTCGCAGAAGAAGGACTCGGCGAGCGTGCCGGCGCCGTCGTGGCCATGGACCCGAACACCGGAGAGATTCTCGCGATCGCGAGCCACCCCACGTACGATCCGAACCTCTTTCCCAGAGGAATCTCTCCCAAGGACTGGATCCGCCTGACAAATGATCCCGTGCATCCGCTTTATAATAGGGCGATCCAGAGCGTTTATCCTCCCGGCTCAACATTCAAGATTATCGTTGCCCTTGCCGGCCTGGAGTCGGGGATAATCAATCCGGACGAAAAAATCACATGCAAAGGGTCGATCAAAATCGGTCACCGCATTTTCCGATGCTGGAAGAAGGATGGTCATGGGCCGGTATCATTACACCAGGCCATCGTTGAATCCTGCGACGTTTATTTCTATACCATGGGTGAACGGATCGGATGGGATCGTATTGCCGAGTACGCAAAGAAACTTGGATACGGCAGTCTGACCGGCATCCTTCTGCCCGACGAAAAACCAGGTCTCATTCCCACAGTCGAGTGGAAGAAAAAGCAGACGGGCGAACCGTGGTATGCCGGAGACACATATATCAATTCTATAGGTCAGGGTTTCGTTCTGGTCAGCCCGATCCAAGCTTGCGAGATGATAAGCGCCATCGCGAACGGTGGCCATTTGCACCGCCCCATACTACTTAAACAAACGAGGAATCGGGAGACCGGTGTAGTCAAAACTTTCACTTCTGACCATGTAACTAACGTCACCCTCGACCCGAAAGCACTCGAGGCAGTGCGCACCGCCCTGGCTGGCGTGGTCAATGAACCGGGAGGCACCGGCCACGGGGCCCAGACGCCCCTTACTATCGTTGCGGGCAAGACCGGCTCATCCCAGGTCGTCGCTCAGAAAGTTCGAGGAAGGGTGCTGGCGAAGAATGCGGCGGATCACGCCTGGTTCATCGGCTACGCGCCGTTCGATCATCCTAAAATTGCCGTGGCCGTTATTGTCGAGCACGGTGTTCACGGCGGCAGCGCGGCTGCGCCCATTGCACGAAAAGTCATTGAGGAGTATTTAAAGAATGATGAATCAAAGATGGTTCACTAATCTGCCCTGGGGCATGGTCTGCATCATATTTGGCATTACATTTGTCGGTCTTGCCGCCGTCTACAGCGCAACCTATACATCCATGGGGCCTTCGCCTCTCTACTATAAGCAGATTATGTGGGTGTCCATGGGCATAATCGTCATGTTATTCACTCTCATTATAGATTATCACACCGTAGGACGTTATGCGTATGTCATGTATGCGATCTCTCTTTTTCTGCTAATACTCGTCATGGTAATCGGAAAGAGTGGCATGGGTGCGCAGCGGTGGCTGGCTATCGGTCCATTTGCCTTTCAGCCCTCTGAGCTCACCAAGCTATCACTCACGCTTGCTTTAGCTCGATACTTTGCAGAGGACCCCCGTCGAGGCGGCTACGGCCTCAGCGACCTGGCCATTCCCGGTGCCATGGTTCTGGTTCCTCTGATACTGGTACTCAAGCAGCCTGATCTTGGCACAGCGTTGATACTGCTCCTGACGTCTTCCATCATTATCGTTCTCGCGGGCATTCGCCTACGATCGGTCTTGATCGTCATGGTCAGCGCCGCGGTCATTGTTTCGCTTATCCTGTTTGTTCAGCCGGTGCGCCACAAGATTTGGGGGGGGTTCAAACCCTATCAACAAAACAGGATCAGGTCGTTTATCGACCCAAGCTCCGATCCCCTCGGAAGCGGATACCATGCTAACCAGTCGAAAATTGCAGTCGGATCGGGCCAGATCACGGGCAAGGGGTACCTGCAAGGAACACAGAGCCAAATGGCATTTCTACCGGAGCGACATACAGACTTTATTTTCGCAGTCATTGCCGAGGAAATGGGACTGGTCGGCTCGGGGGTGTTGATCCTGCTCTATTTAATCTTCCTTCTCGTGGGGGTGGACACGGCGAAGAACGCAAAAGACCGCCTCGGCGTTCTCATGGCAGGCGGCATAGTAGGCATGATCTCGCTCTACATATTCATTAACGTGGGCATGGCATTGGGCATCGTGCCGGTCGTCGGCGTGCCTCTTCCGCTTGTTAGTTACGGTGGCACATCTATCATTACTACCTTCCTTGCTATCGGATTGCTCTTGAATATACAGACGCGGCGATTTATGCTGTTCTATTGACGTACTCCCAACGCTAAAGCATGTGGGATTCCGGATACAGGTGAACTGCTGCCAGAAACTTTGGAAGTCCTACGGTTCCTCTTCCAATGGTCGGACGCCCCTGCCATTCGAATCACGATTGTGTGGAACTAGTACACCGTCAATTTAGTTATTGATAGTTCCGCGCCGTCTTTCCTGCTAAAAAAATGCCGGGGTGACAAACAAACTGAGTGAAATACCATCAAGAATTAGTTTGACAGTGTACTAGTCTTTCCGGGTAAAAAGTTTTACCTGGCAACCTTCTTGCCAGAACCCCATACTTTTGATTTCAGCAAACCAGAGCAGGGAACCGTTTCCCTGCAATGAAGCATGGGTACATTGATATCATAGTAGTATACATTTGTCATCTATGCAGGTTCAGCGCTTTTATCCCGCGGCTAAATTATGTGTGGTTTCCCGCGCTGGCTGCCTAAAAAATAGTGTCTAGAAGTCAGTTTTCTGGGGCTAGGACGTTCCCCCACTGGTCCCCAGCCTTTGCACCTTGGCCCCAGCTTTAAAGGAGTCACATGTACGAAGATTTTCTCCCGCTCGTCGCCAAGCCGAGTAGGTATATCAACAACGAGATCAATGCCATCCATAAAGACCTATCGAAGGTAAAGACCAAGGTATGCCTTTTTTTCCCCGATGCCTACGAAGTGGGAATGTCACACTTAGGCTTACGCATCCTCTACCACATCCTAAACAGCAGGAGCGATACGGCATGCGAGCGGGTGTTTTCGCCCTGGACGGACTATGAGCAACACCTTCGAACGTCCGGCAGAACTCTGACAAGCCTTGAGTCAGACCTTCCGCTCGCACAGTTCGATATTATCGGCATTACGCTCCAGTACGAGCTGTGTTACTCCAATGTTCTTGCAGGTCTAGATTTGGCACACATACCACTCCGCTCCGCGCAACGCACAGACGATCAGCCTGTTGTCATTGCCGGAGGTCCCTGCGCGGTTAATCCTGAACCGCTCTCAGCATTCATCGATGTCTTTTTCATCGGAGAAGCGGAAGAAGCCGTTCATGAGATTGTCAAACTGCGCCAGGTGCACAAAAGCAAACGTGGCTTTCTTGAAGCGCTTGCTCAGTGCGAAGGCTACTACGTCCCTGCATTGGGGAGAAAGGCCGTACGCAGGCGTTTTATAAAGAACCTTGATTCCGCGTCCTATCCCGATCAACCCCTACTCCCCCTCATGAAGCCTATCCATGATCGAGTAACTGTAGAAGTCGCGCGCGGCTGCATTCGCGGCTGCCGATTCTGTCAGGCAGGAATCATTTATCGCCCCTACCGTGAAAGGAGCACAGCGCGGGTTAAGGACCTTCTGCGAGAGTCCCTCCGCTGCACCGGGTACGATGAACTTTCATTAGCATCGCTCAGTGCCGGCGATTATTCGGATATCCAGCCGCTCATGCAGGACCTGGTAAGCACTTATCAAGGTAACCGCATTTCCATATCACTCCCATCGCTCCGCATAGGAACGCTCACGACAGAGATGATCAAGGCCGTTGCGGGGGTTCGCAAGTCCGGCTTTACGCTGGCTCCCGAAGCCGGAACCGAACGGTTACGACGCGTGATCAATAAACCAGTTTCAGATTTAGACCTTTTGAATGCAGCAAAGACGATTTTTAGTTCAGGGTGGAGTGTGTTGAAACTCTACTTCATGATCGGGCTCCCGACGGAAACCGACGAAGACCTTGACGGTATAATCAGGCTTGCGCAAGAAATACTCCTCGTTGGCAAAAAATCTTCAAAACGGAACGTGCAGATCAACATAACGGTATCGACGTTCGTACCGAAACCCCATACTCCCTTCCAGTGGTTTGGACAGGCAACGAGGGAGGAAATCAAAAAGAAACAGGCTTACCTTGAAAAAGGTTTGCGAAAAAAAGGAATAGCGTTCAAACCTCATGACCCTAAAACGAGCGTGATCGAGAGCGCATTTGCACGTGGGGATGCAAGCATTGGCATCGTAATCGAAGAGGCAGTGCGGCGTGGCTGCCGGTTTGACGGGTGGGCTGAATGTTTTGATTTTTCGAAGTGGGAGCAGGCGTTCTTGTCCTGTGGCATGGACCCGATGGCCCTCGCATCACGCAGCTACGATCCGGTCGACGCGCTGCCTTGGGATCATATTCAAAGTGGCATAACAAAAAAATTTCTTCTGTGCGAGTACGAGCAGGCGCTGGCCGCTGAAATTACGGAAAACTGCCGTGTGACTTGCGAACATTGTGGTATCGGCTGCAGAGACGGGGGCACCGTCGGCTTTGGGAAATCGGCCGTCTCTGAGCAAGCGCTTACTCCCAAGATCAGTAATCCGATCGGAATCAGTGGCTCTATACAATCAAAGATAGCTCATCCGATGAAACAAGACTTGACGGTTCGTTACCGGATGAAATTCACGAAAATGGGGCGGCTTCGCTTTCTTTCTCACTTGGATCTTATGACTCTTTTTCAACGGGCAGCCGCGCGCGCCCGAGTACCAATCGTCTTTTCCCACGGTTTCAATCCCCATCCGAAGATATCCTTCGGCCCCGCTCTCCCAGTCGGTGTAGAAAGTTCGGCTGAATATCTGGACATGGAGATCTGCTGGTACATCGAACCACAGGAGATCATGAAAGCCTTCGACCAGGTGCTTCCCGAGGGTATCGGTATTCTCGAGTCTCGGATGATTTCCTCAAAGGCGCCCTCACTTTCGGGCAGCATCGGCAAGTACGTTTACGAGGTGAATGTGCCTGTGCCATATGGCAACAATATAGAAGAGCGAGTAAAAACCTTTTTATCCCAAACCTCATTGATCGTAGTTAAAGAAAGAACACCGAAGGAACTTCGGCCGTGCATCGAGTCAATCTCGGTGCGTACTGAAACAATTCCAGCAATTGTTGAAATTGTCCTCATAGATAGAAACCAATTCAAACCACGTTTTCAGGATGTTCTCGCGCAGCTCTTTGCACTGGGAACCGATCAACTAAATGATTTCCGGGTCAAGCGAATAGGGATGTATTCATGGGATAAGACCGTCTGGAAAAACCCGATGGAAACCTCAGGCTGAACGGGAAAATTCTTCCCTCATGGAAATTATTTCCCCGGCTATTTCATACTTCCGTTGCCGGCATAACGCCTTTCTGGTTTTCGCGATACGAAATGTTTATCGGCGAAGCAGGGAAGGAGACTGGGGACAACAGTGTTTTTACCCAACGATTTGGCTCGATACAACCGTTCATCTGCTTCCTGTAAAATGAAGCTGCCGTCCTGCTTATTTTCTAGGGCAGCCACCCCAAAACTTGCAGACACGGCAATGCTTTTTCCTTCAAATTGAACCCTGTGTTTTTCTATCAATTTTCTGATCTTGTGCGCCACCTCAACAGCACTATACAAAGTCGAATCAGGCAATACGAGGACGAATTCTTCACCGCCATATCGTACTAGATAATCGGATTTCCTCACCATTGAAGAAATAAGCCTGGAAATTGACTTGAGTACCTCATCTCCTGCAAGATGACCGTAAACGTCATTA
Organism: Nitrospirota bacterium; assembly: GCA_963845065.1. GTDB lineage: Bacteria > Nitrospirota > UBA9217 > UBA9217 > UBA9217 > JAJYKN01. Next base: position 350,503 of record CAWJQQ010000005.1, on the reverse strand, counting down.
ATCTTTTTGAAATCGTCCAAATCGAGCATGACGACTGAGAGGTCAATACCGTTTCGTTTCGCATACGCAATATCATTCTCAAGAAAAGTATCAAGAGCTCGACGATTATAGCAAAATGTCAATGGATCAAGGACAGCTGCGTTTTCAAGCTGTTGAATATTTAGATTCTTTTCTAAGGCGATATTAATGGAACTGATGATCGTATTGATGATTACATTGTGATGAAGGAGTATTTTCTTTTTCGGCAAAATATATAACCGGGCTGAATAAGTTCCATCAGTAACCACATAAGATATCAAGTTATTGAAGTTAACCATGTCAGAACTATGACTATTTTCTAGTATTTGATCCTCAAAATTATGGATTACACAGTCAATATTTTGACTATCGTAATCATTTATTATAAAACTCTTGAATTGTAAGCTGTAAATCCTGGGATCTATCCAGAGATCCATTGATTTTCCCTGTTTCAGGGCAAAGCCAAAAAGTTCATAATCCAGAATTTCCTTCAAACATCTCGAAAGTTCATATAGAATCGCATCAATTTCCTTATGCTTATTAATTTTAAGAATATATTGGCTCAAAGTCAGATAATCAACACCCCGGACGAAGCGAAAACTGAGGTCAACCAATGTCCTGGCATTGCTTAAGAGTCGTTTAATCGAGTATCGCATGATCCACGTCCTTTCAATCATTGTAAAAGCAAGTTTAATGCCAGAATACCCAAGCAACCACTGGAAGCACACTGAAACAGGAAAACAGGGTAATTCGCTACCGGTCAGGCCCCTTAAATTTCTTTTTGTTCTTGTTTACCGGCTCAACTTATAATAAAATAGAAAAGTACTAAGACAAAATCCCAAGGAGATGGCATGTCATCTGAGATCATCGTAAACGCAGGACGCGAGGAAGCTCGCGTGGCACTACTCGAAAACAGCCTCGTCACGGAAATATATATAGACCGAAAAAAAGACCGCGGCATCGCCGGCAATGTTTACAAAGGCAGGATCATGAAAGTCCTTCCGGGAATGCAGGCCGCGTTCATCGACATTGGTCTTGAAAAATCAGCGTTCCTCTATGTTGGTGATGTATTCGACAGTACGTCGGAATACACGCCCCTGATGGAGGACGAAGGCCTTGAGCTCGAAATCGAACCGAAGCGAAAACGAGCCCATGCGAACCAGATCGAAGACCTCCTGCAGGAAGGCCAGGAAATTCTTGTGCAGGTGTCCAAGGAGCCGATCAGCACCAAGGGTGCACGGGTGACGACTTATATCAGCATCCCGGGCCGCTATCTTGTCATGATGCCCGGCGTGAACCATATCGGCGTATCGCGTCGCATCGAAAACGGCGAGGAACGCAAACGGCTTCGTGAGATCGTCAGCCGGCTCAGAAAACCGAATACCGGCTACATAATCAGGACCGCGAGTCAGGGACGAAGCGAGGACGACTTCGTCGCTGACATTGAGTTCCTCAGTCGGCTCTGGGACAACGTTCAGAAAAAAAAGGAGCGGGCCTCCGCCCCGGCGCTCCTACACAATGAGCTCGATCTTGTCTTTCGCGTAATCCGGGACGTTTTCACTCGTGATGTAGACAAGATGGTAATCGACTCACCTGACGAGTATCAGCGCGTCAGAGAATTTGTCGACTCCTACATTCCGCAGCTCGGCAGGCGCGTCAAGCCCTATGATGGTGACGACCCCATCTTCGACCACTATGGGGTCGAGATAGAGATCTCACGCGCTCTTGGCAGGAAGGTTTGGCTCAAGTCGGGGGGGTATATCATCGTGGACCAGACCGAAGCGCTGGCAGCGATCGACGTCAACACTGGAAGGTACGTTGGCAAGCGTACACTTGAGGATACGATATTAAAGACGAACCTCGAGGCCGTGCGTGAGATCGCCTATCAGCTTCGCTTACGGAACATCGGTGGTATCATTATTCTTGATTTTATCGATATGGAGCGGGAGGACAATCGCCGGAAGGTCTATTCAGCACTCCAGGAAGCATTGGCAAACGATAAAGCCAAGACCACGATTTCACATATTTCACCCATCGGCCTTATTGAAATGACAAGGAAACGCATCCGGGAGAGCCTCGGGCGTACATTGTGCGAACCCTGCCCCTACTGTGATGGTCGCGGCTACATCAAATCGAGTCGCACGGTATGCTATGAGGTCTTGCGTGAACTGCGGAGGGCATTCACGAGTGCAGATGAAAAAAAGGCGCTCGTCACCGTCAATTCCATGGTTGCTGATATGCTGTATGACGAGGAACGGCAGGGCGTAGAGGAACTAGAGAAAGAATTCCAAAAAAAGATCGTTATCAAAGCGGACCCCAACCTGCACCAGGAACAGTATGAGGTCGTTATGGTGTAGAAAAACCTTCCAGCATGCGGTCGTGCACAGCCGATGCAAATGGTATGCATCAGCTTTTTCGCTAAGAAGCACAATAGGCTCCCGCCGCCACGTGGAGACGAAGCGGTGACAACCGTCACCGTCAACGCAAACTCGCCGTTAGTGATTCTCCTGACCTCTCCCCATGGTTATAAAACCTGGGGCATTTCGTTGTGAGTTGAACACCCTTCTTCGTAATGTCACGTAGACGTTTTAGTTCCTTAGCAGCCACCATACCCACGGTCGCTCTCCGTGACAGCCGGCAGCACCCACCGGGTAGTGGCTGCGCATGTGAAACTTATTATTCCTGAATGAGAATATTATCAATCAATCTCGTACGACCCAAACGGACGGCAACAAGGATTGCCATAGTATTTCGCGGGGTTTCGAGAGGCGTGAGGTTTTCGGGGTCAACAAGCTCTACATAATCAATCTCGACGCTGGGCTCACCTTGGAGGATGGCGTGTATCTTGTCCTTTATTTTTTCGGGCGCTCTCATTCCTGCGATGAACAGGTCGCTAGCAGCCGATAGCGCTCGGAAGAGTACCTGTGCCGCAGGCCTTTCGTCGGCATTCAAATAGGTGTTCCTTGAGCTCATGGCAAGACCGTCATGCTCACGGATAGTTGGGTGTACAATGATCTCGACGTCAATATTCAGGTTTTTCACCATTCGCTTGATTACTACGCACTGCTGATAGTCCTTCTGACCAAAAAATGCCTTATGAGGCTTCACAATGTTAAAAAGTTTATTCACCACCGAAGCCACACCGCGGAAATGGCCGGGCCGGACCTTACCTTCCAGTATCTCTGATACTCCCTCCACTGTAACGAATACGCTAGGCTTTTCCGGATACATCTCGGAAACCTTTGGAATGAATAGAACGTCGACCTCCGCAGCTTCGCACTTTTTTCGATCACCTTCTTCATCACGGGGATATCGCTCAAAGTCTTCATTTGGCCCGAACTGGGTTGGATTGACAAAGATGCTAACAACTGCGACATGACAGGCTTGCCGTGCCTGACGAATAAGTGCAATATGGCCTTCATGCAAAAACCCCATGGTAGGCACGAAGCCGATCATTCTTCCTTGCCTTCTAACGGTTTCCGCGAGGGACTGCATTTCAAGTATGTCGTTGACTATCTTCATTGTGTTTTCCAGATGTCCACTCTCCCCCGAGTGATAGAGGCCCTTTTCCTCTCCGGAGAGGGTACAGGAGCGAGGTGAGGAGGGAGTCTCATGCTGCTAAAAAGACCCTAATTCCCGAGAAGGGTCGTGAACATGTCGTGGTGGTCTTCCTCTTCAGCGAGGATCTCCTCAAACAGCAGTCTCGTTGTCGAGTCACCTTCTGATATGGCTTGTCTGATAATTTCCTTGTAGAGTTCGATAGCCTCCACCTCTGCTTGTGCATCGACCTCAAGCATGTGTCTGATATTGCCTCCGACGTTAATGGGATTCGGAGAGATTGTCGGATGAATTGCAAAATAGAAGAGTCGCTCTGCTATCTTTTCCGCATGCTTCATTTCCGTGACAGCAATGTCCTTGAACACGTCGGCCAACTCAGCTGATTCCAGACCCTTCGCCATCACGTGTTGCCACATATACTGGACGCTCACCTGGATCTCCCGTGCAATCGCCTTATTCAGCAGTTCCGTAAGCTTGCCGCTTGCCTTCTGCACCATATTGCCCTCCTTTCGACGGTATACCTATTCCTCATCCGCGAGACTGCTTAAAATAGTACCAGAAAACTCCTGCAATTGAAAGCGTGGAATAGTCGAGCATCGGAGGCTGAGGCGACCACTGATCTAACGCAGCCTGTCCAACGGAGCGAGCCACAGGATCCCCACCCCCGCTTTGCCGGTTCCGGGTGCTCGGCATATTGAACTGAGCTGATTTTCCTACTGGAACATATATCCATGGGATCAAAATCACGCAAGCCTCTGGTTTTGTTTGACATATCTCCGGGTTTCTGGTAAAAATGTATATCTTGTCTGTTCAAAAAGCATAAGCTTGTTTTTTCCTACCCGAGGGAGGGCATAATTACATGAGAAAAGTGCTTATCGTTCTTATCCTGCTATTAATTGGGCTATTGTGCGCTGTGCCATCATTCGCGCAGCAGTCACCGGTAAAATTTAATAAACAGGAAATCAAAAAAATGTCGTCGACCACTGCGGTCCTTGAGACCAAGTTCGGGAACATCACCTTGAAGTTCTTTCCTGATGTCGCACCGGGGCATGTGAAGAACTTCATCGACCTTGCCAAGAAGGGCGTCTATAATAACACAGTATTCCACCGTGTAATCCCGGGTTTTATGATCCAGGGGGGCGACCCCATCTCCAAGGACCCTGCTAAGCGCCAGGCCTATGGCACGGGTGGTCCTGGATACACCATTCCCGCCGAGTTCAGCGACCGGCCGCACAAACGCGGCACGCTTTCCATGGCTCGGGCGAACGACCCCAACAGCGCGGGTTCGCAGTTCTTTATTTGTGTTGCGGACGCGCCGTTCCTGAATAGGCAATATACAGTGTTCGGAGAGGTGGTAAGCGGCATGGAGGTGGTCGATAAGATCGTCACGCAGCCGCGTGACGCAAACGACAACCCCAATGACCGCATCGAGATGAAGGTGAAGATCGTAGAAGGCAAGTAGGTACAAAATTATTCATATAAAGTTCGCAGTTTGGAGTTCGTAGCACAGAGTATAAAGTGTGCAGAATCTCATGGACCATGAAACTGGTCCATTTCCATTAACAGTGTGGAGGCAACAACCATGGCGAATTCAAAAGCCGTATTGGAGACCAAATTCGGCACCATCACCCTGAAATTCTTTTCCGAGGTTGCACCGGGACATGTAAAGAACTTCGTCGATTTGGCTAACAAGGGCTTTTATGACGGCACCACGTTCCACCGGGTGATCCCCGGTTTCATGATCCAGGGCGGCGACCCGAACTCAAAGGACCCGAATAAAAGCAAACACGGCACGGGCGGACCGGGCTACACCATCAAGGCCGAGTTCAATTCGCGTCCGCACAAACGAGGAACCCTTTCCATGGCACGAGCGGCCAGTCCGGACAGCGCTGGATCCCAGTTCTTCATCTGCGTGAAGGATTCGGCGTTCCTGGACCATCAATATACGGTCTTCGGTGAAGTGGAAAATGGGATCGAGGTGGTAGACAAGATCGTCTCGCAGCCCCGCGACAAAAATGACAACCCTAACGAACGAATTGAGATGAGGGTGAAGATCGAAGAAGATTGAGAGTTCTTATTATATGTGCCAGACGAAGCACTTAAGTGTCCAAAGTGCGGCTCTACCCAACTTAGTTTTGATAAAAAGGGATCTGACACTGCAACAAGGCAGCGGGTGGATTGTTTGTCGCTGATCCACTTGGCATGTGTTGGCTGGTTCCCTCGGAAGTAAAAAGTACTAATTACCTGTCATAAATGTGGGAAGCAATGGAATGCTGGCTCAAAATGAACACCTACATGTACTGTCGAATGGAAGCAGCGTGATTGCGAAATGCGGAGTAACCAGTGAATCAGGACGTAAAAAAAATTGTCGTTGCCTATTCCGGGGGGCTTGATACATCGGTTATTATCACATGGCTCAAGGAGACCTACGCGTGCGAGGTGATTGCATTTACTGCCGATATCGGCCAGGGCGAGGAACTCGAACAGCTCCGAGAGAAAGCTATCAATACGGGCGCGAGTAAGATTTATATCGATGATCTCCGGGAGGAATTCGTCAGGGATTTTGTATTTCCTATGCTACGCGCAAATGCCGTGTACGAAGGCCGCTATCTCCTGGGCACTTCGATTGCACGGCCGTTGATTGCAAAGCGCCAGATCGAGATTGTAGATCGGGAAGGTGCCGACGCAGTTTGTCACGGTGCGACGGGCAAGGGGAACGACCAGGTTCGCTTTGAACTCACATATTTTGCTCTCAAGCCTGACGTGAAAATCATTGCTCCCTGGCGCGATTGGACAATGAAAAGCCGCGAGGAATTAATTGCTTATGCCGAGAAGCACAGGATTCCTGTTGCGGCGACCAAGTCGAAGCCCTATTCGACCGACCGCAATCTGCTGCATATCAGCTATGAAGGGGGCGTACTCGAAGACCCGTGGCAAGAATCAACGAGTGACATGTTCACAATGGCCGTGCCGATAGAAAAGGCCCCGGACAATGCCGAGAATGTGGAAGTTGAATACTTAACCGGAAATCCCGTCGCGATCAACGGCAAACAGATGTCCCCTGCCGCTCTCCTAGCCGAGGCGAACCGTATTGCTGGCATCCACGGTGTCGGCAGAGTTGATCTCGTCGAGAACCGCTACGTCGGCATGAAGTCTCGCGGTGTATATGAAACACCAGGTGGTACGCTGCTCCATGCCGCGCACCGTGCCGTTGAGTCTATTACCATGGACCGTGAGGCCATGCATCTCCGGGACAGCCTGGTTTCCCGGTATGCAGAGCTCGTGTACTATGGATACTGGTTCGCACCCGAACGTCTTATGCTCCAGGCCTTGGTTGATGAGTCGCAAAAAAACGTAACCGGAACGGCTCGGCTGAAGCTTTACAAGGGCAACTGCGACACCATTGGACGTAAGTCCGCTGTGTCTCTATACAATCCCGAGCTTGCGACTTTCGAAGCGGACCAAGTTTACAATCAGAAGGATGCGGAAGGATTCATCCGGCTGAATGCTCTTCGACTCAGGGTCGGGAGTAAAATAGGCAATTCGTAAAATCAAGTTAGAGAATTCAGCAAATTGTGAGGAAGCAGTCCATGGGATACAATTCCGGACTAGGACGTTCTGCTAAACCCACGACGAAACACATGAGGCATCTTAAACAGGTTAATTGCTCATCATGGCAAAGAAGACAAAAATAATAAAAACAGTCGGGAAGACAACCAAGCCCTGGGGTGGACGCTTTACCGCAGCCACGAATGGACTCGTTGAAGAGTTTACCGCTTCGATCCCCTACGACTGGCGGCTCTACCCCTATGATATCGCAGGCAGTATTGCCCATGCAGCTATGCTGGCGAAGACCGGTATTATTACTAAGACGGAGGCTCGCAGGATCGTCAAGGGACTGGATGACATCCTTAGGGAAATTGCGTCCGGCTCTTTTACGTTCAAGATCGAGCTCGAAGATATCCACATGAACATCGAGAACCGGCTCATAGAAAAGATCGGTCCCGTAGGTGGGAAACTTCATACAGCTCGTAGCAGAAACGACCAGGTAGCTCTCGATATCCGCATGTATCTACGCGATAAAATCACCAGCATCCGATATCTTCTGAGATCGCTACAAAAGACTATAGTATTGCTTGCCGATCAACATCAGCATGTGGTTCTGCCTGGATACACACATCTCCAACGGGCACAACCCGTTCTTCTGGGCCATCATCTGCTCGCTTATTACGAAATGTTCGAACGCGACCGGGGCCGTCTCGAAGACTGTTTCCGGCGTGTTAATATCATGCCGCTGGGCGCCGGGGCTCTCGCGGGCACAGTGCTTCCCATAGACCGAAAATTCGTGGCTAAGCAGCTCTCATTCGGTAGTGTGAGCGAGAACAGCATGGACGCCGTGTCTGACAGGGATTTCGCTATAGAGTTCATTTCTTCCTGCTCTCAGATCATGATGCACCTTTCTCGCTTGTCCGAGGAACTCGTCATCTGGTCGTCGTCGGAATTCGGGTTCATCTCGCTGTCAGATGCATTCGCTACTGGATCTTCGATCATGCCGCAGAAAAAAAATCCCGATGTGGCAGAGCTCACGCGCGGAAAGACAGGTCGGGTCTATGGCAATCTTATGGCGCTCCTGACACTCATGAAGGGGCTTCCGCTTGCCTATAATCGTGATATGCAGGAGGATAAAGAACCGCTCTTTGATACCGTGGATACGGTATCGATGTCTGTCACGGTCATGGCCGAGATGCTCAAGAGCGTCTCGATCCATGAAAAGACGATGCAGCAAGCAGCTGAAGACGGTTTCATAACAGCCACCGACCTTGCTGATTACCTGGTTAGAAAAAACATCCCCTTCCGCCGTGCGCATGAAATTGTCGGCCGAGCCGTACTACGCGCTACTGAATTGGGATGCGGACTCGGCGACATGTCACTTACGGAGTACCGGAAGCTCTCGCCGCAGATCAGCGAAGATGTCTACGATGCCATCTCCATAGAAACATCTGTAACCAGAAGGACCTCCTACGGCGGGACAGCCCCCGTGAACCTGAAAAAACGTCTTCAGATGCTCAAAAAAATGAGATGAATACCGGAACTCGGTGGCGTATTGCTGCCTCTCTGGCGTTAGTGCTGACGTTCGCCACAGCGTGCGCTTTAAAAACTGATCCGCTTATACCCGCCAGCCCGAGACCTGAGCAGGTGAAAAACATCAAAGCTGTAACCCGTGACTCAATCGCTTTTTTGTCGTGGCCGGTTCCGACCAAAAATGTGGAAGGCGTAGACATGAAGCCTGCAGATATTCTGCTGTTTCGCGTATACAGGGCCGAGTTCGGGCGCGAACGGAAGAAGGCGCGGTACAAGCAGTATGTAGAGCTGAAGATGGCAAATCCAGCGCCGGCAAATATTCGGAACGGTATCGTCGTCTGGTCCGACGCTTATGTGAAATACGGCTACACCTACGGCTATCGAATCAGAGCAGTGAGCATTCGTGGCGGAGTCAGTAATCAATCCGCCGAAGTGCGGATCACACCGCTCTTGGGCCCCGCACCACCCAAGGGCGTTAAAGCGTTGGGTGGAGATAGTTTTAATTTCATCACCTGGGAAGCGGTTACAACCTGGGCGGACGATAGCCCATATAAGGGCTTCATTGGATACAATATCTACCGCGGCACTGAACAGGGCATATATGATGAGCCTCCATTGAACAAGGACCCGCTCACTGCGACATCGTATAAAGATACAGGCGCCGTAAACAACAGAACGTACTATTACATTGTCCGTTCCGTTAACGGTCCGGTTCAGCCCTGGATAGAGAGCCTTGATTCTGTAGAGGTAAAGGCCACGCCGAAGCACTTGACGCCGCCACATAGACCGACGGGGCTAAGATCGGTACCGGGGATTGGCAGGGTGTTCCTCTCCTGGAATGAAAACAAGGAGTCAGACCTTGCCGGGTATCATGTGTATCGCTCTACGAAGCACGGCAAAGACTACGATCGTTTGACGGACAAGTTACTTCTGCGCACAACGTATTCGGACGCAACGGTCCAGGTAGGTAAGACCTATTACTACGTTGTTACCGCAGTGGACCAGTCTGGCAATGAAAGCGAGTATTCGCACGAGATCAAGGTTAAAGTCGAGAATCTCGGCGAGGATTCATTCACGATTGATAAATTGAAAAGAAAGTAAGTCGACAACTGAAACGCCATCTTTCTTCAAGGTTGTGTATCCACAAGGTAGACAAGGTGCATCATGCATGATTTTCAATATAAAAAAGGCGAACTGTACTGCGAAGGTGTGCCGATAAAAACTGTAGCACAGCGTGTCGGCACGCCATTCTACTTATACAGCAGCAACACGCTCGCCATGCATTTCCGTGCCTTCGACAGCGCTTTCACCGGCATTCCTCACCTAATCTGCTATGCCTTGAAGTCCAACTCGAACAGCGCCGTTCTCCGGCTGTTGGGTCGAGAGGGTGCCGGCGCGGACATTGTTTCCGGCGGAGAACTGTTCCGGGCGCTTCGTGCCGGCATCGACCCGAAAAAAATCGTTTTTGCTGGCGTAGGTAAACGCAAGGACGAGATCGAATATGCGCTCAAAATCGGCATTCACATGTTCAATGTCGAATCGGGAGACGAACTTCGGGCGCTGGACGAAGCGGCTGGCGAAATGCGGTCCAAGGCACGCATCGCGTTGCGGGTAAACCCGAACATCGACCCCAAAACGCATGCTTATATTGCGACGGGACTGAAGGAGAACAAGTTTGGCATCCCGATTGAGCAGGCGCTCGAATATTACCAAATTGCGAAGTCCCTCCCTCATGTGGATGTCGTCGGCATACACCACCACATTGGGTCGCAGATTACAGAGATCCAGCCCTTCGTTGAAGCACTCGAAAAGGTCGTTGCATTCGTAAAGGAGCTCAAGTCAGCCGGCATGAGTATCAAATGCATCGATATCGGCGGGGGGCTCGGCATCACCTATAAGGACGAAACGCCGCCACACCCCAAGGAACTGGCTCAAGCAATAAAACCGCTGTTGAAGTCGTGTGGTTGCACGCTTGTGCTGGAGCCTGGCCGGGCAATCGTCGGGAATGCAGGCATTCTGGTGACGAGTGTCCTCTACCACAAAAGTAGCGGTGAGAAAAAATTTGTTATTGTCGATGCGGGAATGAACGATCTTATTCGCCCGAGCCTCTATGAAGCATACCACGAGATTAAGCCTGTAGTCGAGCAGTCGCCGACGCTGGAGCAGGACGTATTCGATGTCGTTGGTCCCATCTGCGAGTCCGGCGATTTTCTGGCCAAGGAACGCGAATTGCCTTTGGTGCAGCGGGGCGATCTCCTCGCCGTTATGAGTGGCGGGGCCTATGGTTTTTCCATGTCGTCAAACTATAACTCACGCCTCCGTATTGCCGAGGTGATGGTCCGAGGCAGCGAATATTTCGTCATTCGCGAGCGTGAAACTTACAACGATCTCATCAAGGGTGAGAAGATACCGCGGTGGCTGGCGGGATAAATCCTGCGATTGACCGCGAAGTCATTTTAAGACTCGAAGACAAATTTACAGTAGTATTTGATGGCCTTCGAATTTATTGTCATGCCGAGGTATTTATGAAAAAAATACCATTCTTTAAAATGCAGGGCAGCGGCAACGATTTCATCCTGATCGACAACCGCAGGGACATCCTGAAGGGGAAAAGCTTGAAAGACTTGGCAGTGGCGGTCTGCCACCGGCATTACTCAGTTGGCGCTGATGGCTTAATCGTGATAGTTCTGTCGAAAAAAGTCGATTTCAAATGGCGGTTCTTCAATGCCGATGGCAGTGAGGCTGGGATGTGCGGCAATGGATCCCGCTGCGCCGCACGCTTTGCGCTAATCAAAAAAATTGCAAAAAAGGACATGGCTTTCGAGACGCTCGTAGGAACCATTCACGCACATGTCAAAAGGGATACGGTCAGGGTCCAGCTAACAGACGCCGCAGGACTCCGCATGAATATTGCCGTACCGCTTGAAAGCGGCATACGCATGGGCCATTTCCTAGACACCGGTGTGCCTCACCTGGTATATTTGTCGAAGGATATCGACAATGAAGATGTAGACCGTATTGGCAGAACAACGCGCTATCATGATCTTTTCAAGCCCGCTGGCACGAATGTGAACTTCATCCAGATACAGAACAAACACAGGCTCCGCATCAGGACCTATGAACGAGGTGTGGAGGGTGAAACGCTTGCTTGTGGCACGGGCTCGGTCGCGGGCGCTCTCGTCTCAGGCGCTCTTGGCGCTGTTTTTTCACCAGTCGAGGTCCACACTTTTGGCGGAGAAAAGCTCACGGTATCATTCGAGCGGAGCGGAGAGGAATTTACCAGTATTCACCTTGAAGGGAATGCCGAAGTGATTTGCGAGGGGGTGTTGTACATTTAGCTCCGGGTTCAGGGATTGAAACATGAAATTATGGTCTCGAGACTTAGGTCTGCTTTTAAGATGAAGGAGGTTGTAATGTTTAAAGGTTCCATGGTTGCGATCGTAACGCCGTTCATGAACGGGAAGATTGACGAAAAGGCCCTCGGTGATCTTATAGAATTTCAAATAAAGAACGGCACTGATGTGATTGTGCCTTGCGGCACGACCGGCGAATCAGCAACGCTGTCTCATGAGGAACATCACCGCGTTATTGAGTTCACGGTCAAAACAGTTAACAATCGGGTCCCTGTTGTAGCCGGCGCGGGCTCTAACTCAACATCCGAGACGTTAGAGCTCACGCGTTACGCGCAAAAGGCAGGCGCAAACGGTGTATTGCTTATTACGCCATACTATAACAAGCCGACGCAGGAAGGGCTTTACCGGCATTTTACGCACGTGGCCGATTCGGTCGACATCCCGATCGTCTTGTATAATGTGCCGGGCAGAACAAGCGTCAATATGCTCCCTGCGACGGTGGCGCGTCTTCGCGAAAAGAAAAACATCGTGGGCATCAAAGAAGCGACCGGAGACATGAGGCAGGTAAGCGAGATCATCCGTCTTTGCGGCCGAAATTTTAATGTTATCTCCGGTGACGATTTTACAACGTTCCCGCTCTTGGCCCTAGGCGGTGTCGGTGCCATTTCAGTGACAGCCAATATCGTGCCTGCGGACTGTGCTGCCATGTTCGATGCGTTCTTCGCCGGCAAGACAAACGAGGCCCTCAAAATTCATTATAAACTAGAACCACTCCACAGCCCCCTGTTCATCGAGACCAATCCTATCCCGGTTAAGACCGCGCTGGCGCTCATGGGCAGGATCGGCGAGGAATTTCGGTTGCCGCTGTGCCCTATGGCTGACTTGAACAAGGAAAAGCTCAAGAAAGCCTTGAAAGATTACGGACTTATATGATGCTGAACCATTTACCACAGAGGACGCATGGAAATTCTCGTTCTTTCTCCGTGTTCTCGAATGCCTCCGTGGCTTAATACCTGAGGTGAATTATGATTAAAGCAGTTGTGACTGGCGCAGCCGGCAGGATGGGTTCGCGCATCATCAATGTCCTTTCAACCTCGGAAGGCATCTGCCTTTCTGCGGCCGTCGAGCGTAAAGGGCATCAGCTGGTCGGCCAGGACGCTCGTACAATGGCTGGGCTCCCGGCAGGCGGCGTCCTGACCCTTGTGACTGATGATATCGTAGCCGCGCTTAAAGCCAATGATGTCCTTATCGACTTTACCATGCCGGAGGCAAGCCTCGAGCATATTCGAACCTGTGCTGAGCTCGGTAAGGCGGCCGTCATCGGCTCGACTGGATTTTCTCCGGAACAGCTCAAAGAGATCTCCATTTACTTCCAAAAAATCCCCTGCGTGCTCTCCCCGAACATGAGCATCGGTGTGAACCTCTGCTTTAAGATTCTTGAGGAGGTCGCCAAAGCGATCGGGCGGGACTACGACATGGAAATCATCGAGGCACATCACCGCATGAAAAAGGATGCGCCTTCGGGCACTGCCATGAAGATGGCTCAGGTAATCGCCCAAGCCGTGCACCGGAACCTCGATGAAGTCGGTGTCTACGCTCGAAAAGGTATTATCGGCGAACGGTCAAAAAAGGAGATCGGCATTCAGACGCTTCGTGCGGGGGACATCGTCGGCGATCACACCGTCATGTTCGCTGGTAAGGGCGAGAGAATCGAGATCACCCACCGGGCTCATAGCCGCGATACATTCGCGGCAGGGGCCGTACGGGCCGCGAAATGGGTCGTGGGCAAGAAACCCGGTCTCTATGATATGCAGGATGTGCTGGGGTTGAAGTAACTGCTCTCGCAACCAGATATTAGTTGCGGCTTTAAAGAAGGCGGTTCCTTATTAGGGATCGCCCACTCGGTTGTGATTTACATTTTATACGTATCGTTCTAGGATACCCCCTTAGAACCCATGTCAGATCACAGATCAGTCAAGTTGCCGTTGCGGAATCAGTTTTACGGTACCACCCAAATACTGGTGCCAACCATACTGATTGTCAAAGAGCTGATTCCTATTTTTTGGCAAATTATTACCAGTTGTCGAGTGTTCAGTTATCGATAGATAGCCAAAGCACCAATTCATTCCCGACCAAAACGTAGTTTGGTGGGGGTCTTTCTTGGCCAGGAACGATAAACCACTGAAAGTTTGGTAGAGTCGAAAAACTTGCGTTTAATCATCGTTAACCACAATAAATTCACTCAGCACGCTCTGGCACAGAGGGCGCCTCTTAAGCTACCGCTCTCATCCTCCGTGTTGGCTTCTGAATTTTTTAAATGCATCATGCGCAACGAACTAAAATATTTTTTGAAAGGAACTCGAAAATGAAAAGATCATTTAGCCTTGTCATCGTCCTTGCCCTTCTCATCGTACCATTCTTGGCGGTCACTGTTCATGCCTTTCCGCCAACAAAGGGTGACAAACACTGCCTTGACTGCCACAAGCTCGACAAGAAAGATGCCGAAGTCCTTGTAAAGAAAGTCGTTCCCACCGGCATTGTCACAGACGTCAAGGAGGCTCCGATCAAGGGCGTGTGGCAGATAGACGTGGATGCCGGGCAAGGAAAACATGGGTCCTTGTACCTAGATTTCTCGAAAAAATTTCTCATTGCGGGTCAGATCGTTCCAGTCGAAGCGCTCGGCAAGCAGGCACCTGCGCTTCCGAAGAAAGTTGATATTTCTAAAATTCCGCTGGAAAATGCAATCGTGCTCGGCGCGAAAGGTGCTGCAAAGAAGATCATTGTATTCAGTGACCCCGACTGCCCTTACTGCCGCGAACTGCACAAGATCATTAAACAGATTTTACTTAAGCGGACCGACATAGCTTTTGAAATCATCCTGAATCCTCTTCCGATGCATAAGGATGCTTTCAAAAAAGCTCAGGCTATTCAGTGCTCGATGTCAGCGCAAATGCTTGACGATGCATTTTCGGGCAAGTCAGTGCCCGAGCCCACGTGTCCTCCTGATCAGATAGAGAAAAACAAAGAACTTGCCAAGTCATTCAATTTCGTCGGAACGCCTACACTTGTGCGTGATGACGGCACGGTGCTCTCAGGCTATCTTCCGGAAGAGAAACTGATTGAGTGGATCGATAAAAAACAGTAATACCGGAGGCCTTGATGCGGCTTGCTCGATTTCAAATTGAGGGCAGAGAGGCCTGCGGCATCGTGGTGGGCGGTGAAATTCAGGAGCTTGGTGGAGACTTTTTCGACCCATTAATGATTCGGAAGGCGACCCATCATCTCACTTGCGTAAACCTTCTGGCACCATGCAGACCTTCAAAGATAGTGGCTATTGGATTAAATTTTCTTGACCACGCCCATGAATTGGGTTTTCCGATTCCGGAAAACCCAATTATCTTTCTGAAACCACCGACCAGCGTAATCGGCCCGGGAGGCAAGATCATAGTCCCGGCCATGAGCAGTCGAATTGACTTTGAAGCGGAACTAGGCATAGTAATCAAAAAGGCAACTCATTGCGTTTCCCCGGAAGACGCAGTCAGTCGCATACTGGGTTACACCTGCGTAAATGACGTTACTGCCCGGGATCTGCAAAAGCTAGACGGCCAGTGGACGCGTGCCAAATCATTTGATACTTTTTGTCCACTTGGCCCTTGGATAGAAACCGACCTTGACCCTGTCAATCTTAGTGTCGAGTCTTATCTTAACGGTAACCGTATGCAGTCTTCTCGAACGTCGCAGTTCATCTTCCCGATCAATCACGTTGTGAGTTTTATCTCACATGTCATGACGCTTAATCCCGGCGACCTCATCATCACTGGAACTCCTGCGGGAGTCGGTCCAATGATGCATGGCGATGAGATTGAAGTAAGGATTGAGGGAATCGGGAGTTTACTAAATTCTGTTCAATAATATTTTTAGAATAATTTTTTTCATTTTATCAACTTGCGGAGGAATTATTAGTGACAACTGAGAAAGAATCGTATATTCAATCCCTCTTTGCAGACCGGCTCGGCGGAAAGAAGTTCGGCAAAGAACAAAAGATTTATAAATTTGAGAAGATCAAACGTGCAAAGCGGGCTGCATTGGCGGCCCATCCTGGTGCAGAACTCATAGATTTCGGCGTGGGTGAGCCCGATGAAATGGCCTATCCCGGAATAGTGCAGACACTCCAAAAGGAAGTAGAGAAACCGGAAAACCGCGGTTATGCGGACAACGGGATCCAAGAGTTCAAGGACGCGGCTGCCCGTTATTTGCAAAAAACATATGGTGTCGGCGGCATTAATCCGGATACTGAAGTTCTTCACGGGATCGGCAGCAAGTCCGTGCTGGCCATGTTCCCGGCCATATTTATCAATCCCGGTGATATAACGGTCATGACGGTTCCGGGATATCCGATTATGGCTACACACACCCGCTGGTACGGCGGCGACGTGGTCAATTTGCCGCTCGATGAGAAAAACCGTTTTCTGCCTGACCTTGATTCGCTTTCCCCGGAAATAATAAAACGTACCAAGCTTCTCTACATCAATTATCCGAACAATCCGACGGGCGCTGGGGCGACTAATGCCTTCTTTGAAAAGGTTGTTCGATTTGCAAAAGAAAACAGAGTCGTCGTCGTACACGACGCGGCTTATGCAGCACTTACCTACAGCGCCAAACCCTTCTCGTTTCTTTCGGTGCCGGGGGCAAAGGAAGTCGGTGTAGAGATCCATTCTCTTTCGAAGGCGTTCAATATGACTGGCTGGAGACTCGCCTTTGTTGCCGGAAACAATAAGGTGATCGCGGGCTTCGGAAACGTAAAGGATAACTGCGACTCAGGCCAGTTCAAGGCCATCCAAAAAGCGGGTGTCTATGCTCTCGACCACCCGGAAATCACCAATGAGATCTCGGCCAAGTACGAACGGAGGCTAAGAGCGATGTCTTCGGCGCTTGCCGATATCGGATTTGACGCAAAAATGCCCGCAGGCACATTCTATCTCTACGTGAAAATGCCAAAGAGCGTTAAGAACGGTAGAACATTTTCAAACGCTGAAGAGTTTTCCGAATTTTTAATCTCTGAAAAATTGATCAGCACTGTGCCCTGGGATGACGCCGGGCCACATATTCGCTTCTCGGCGACCTTCGAATCCAAAGGCAAGGCAGACGAACAACGAGTACTTGAGGTGTTCAGAAAACGAATGAGCGAACTGCAATTCGAGTTCTAGGCAGCACTTCACACCGGTGCACCATCGATGATTCATGACCGATGGTATTGCCATCATGAATCGTGCAACTTGCATCTTGAAATCTATGTTAAACAAAGCATACATCGGGCTGGGCTCAAATATGGGTGATAAACTTGGCACATGCCGGCGGGCAATCGAAATGCTTGGCAAGGCTGGTCGTCTGATCAAGTTATCTTCCTTTTATTGCACCGAGCCTATTGGTTACACAAACCAGGAAGACTTTGTGAACGCCGTGGCAGAAATTGAAACTCCGCTTTCACCAACCGCGCTTTTAGCGCGCTGCCACGTGATCGAAGATGCGCTCGGTCGGAGCAGACTGGTCCGATGGGGACCACGCACGATCGATCTCGACATTCTATTGTACGGCGACCAGGTGATCAATGATGCGGAACTCACGATACCTCACCCCATGATGGTAAAACGGGCCTTCGTTCTCGTGCCGCTTTCTGAAATCGCACCCGTAATTATACATCCGGTCCTCAATAAGACGATCGCACAGCTTCTTCATGGTATTCGTGATAACCATCGGGTATCTCTCTGTGTCGTATCGGTCAATCCAACATGAACCAAAGAACGGACTCTCTTCGGCATAGTAGATACATCGTTACGGAAGGCCCTATCGGCGTGGGCAAAACGAGCCTCACAACCCTGATTGCTGATGAACTTGATGCGAGTCTCCTTCTGGAGCGCGCGGAAGATAATCCTTTCCTTTCGAATTTTTATCAAGACCCGCCTCGCTACCGATTCCAGACGCAGATGTTCTTTCTGTTGAGCAGGTATAGCCAGCAGCAGGGGATTACGCAGCCGGATCTGTTCACGAAGATCACCATCAGTGATTACCTCTTCGATAAGGACAGGATTTTTGCCTACCTTAACCTTGATGAGCATGAACTGACGCTGTACGAACAGTTCTATAAGATCCTCCAACCAAAAATTGTTAAGCCCGACCTCGTGATCTTCCTTCAGGCTGACACAGACACACTGCTGCACCGCATTAAATTGCGCGCCAGACCTTTTGAAAAGGAGATCAACTACGACTATGTTGCCGCGGTCAACGAAGCATATAACCATTTTTTTTTCCGGTACAGCGATACTCCACTCCTAGTTATTAACACTTCCGAAATCGATTTTGTACACCGCAGATCAGACCTCGACGATCTGCTGAAGCAGATACTGAGCATGAAACAGGGCACGCAATATTACGTGCCGGTGTCAAGGAAGCAGTAAATGTCGCCGAACCCAAAAGCACTCTCGTACCTTTTTTTGCGGTTGCGGTTTAAGACAGGATTGTGTAAGATTTAGTTTATCAATGGCGCTCTATATTCTGAAACGGCTTATCCTATTCGTGCCAACGCTTCTTGGCATCTCCCTGATAACCTTCATCTTGATGAAGCACCTTCCTGGCGACCCGGTCGTAGGTATGGTAGGTGAGCGTGCGACTCCAGAGACCATATCCCGGATACGAGCTGAATTGGGTTTAGATAAACCGCTTCCATATCAGTATGCCATTTACTTGAAACGTATCTGTACTGGTCAGTTCGGGCGTTCGATTTATACTAACCGCAAAATCTCCGATGACCTTGTCCAGAAATTTCCGAACACTGTCAAACTTGCGCTAACCGCGATGTTCTTTGCGTCTGTTTTAGGCATAAGCATGGGCGTTTTCTCCGCGGTGAATCGTGGTACATTATTGGACCGCATCGTAACGCTCGTCTCCGTCGGAGGCATCTCAGTCCCAGTCTTCTGGCTCGGTCTTGCCCTCATGCTCTTGTTTTCCTTTTATCTTCGATGGCTCCCGCCGTCGGGCATGGGTAACGGCAGCTTTATCTACGTCATTCTTCCGGCAGCGACGCTAGCAACATTTTCTCTTTCCTACATCGCTCGCGTTACTCGTTCGTCAATGCTCGAGACCCTTTCTCAGCCTTATGTTGCAGCTGCCCGTGCAAAAGGAATTTCGGAAACCGCTGTTGTAATCAAACACGCGCTCAAGAACTCTCTCATCCCCATCGTTACTCTCATAGGCCTGGATCTGGGTTCTTATTTAAACGGGGCGGTGCTGACCGAAACCATTTTTGGCTGGGATGGTCTCGGCCGCTACGCCCTGGATGGCATCATAAAACGCGACTACCCAGTAATCATGGGAGCAGTACTTTTCGGAGCCTTGATCGTTGTGGCAGTGAACCTGGTCGTGGATATTTCCTATCATTATCTTGATCCGAGGGTGCGAGTGAGAAGCTAAACATAAAAGTTCAAAGTTCGGAGATTGCAGTTCGAGATCGCTAAGGCACGATACACGTTTAAATTGTAGGTACACTATAAGGTCTCATGATTAAAGATTTTTTTATTAAGGATCTGATGAAAAACACACCGGCGTTGATCGCGTCGATTGTGCTTATTCTCCTTGTGTTCACTGCTGTCGCTGGTCCTCTTCTCGTGCACTTTAACCCTCTTGCGATGGACCTTGAAAGCCTGAAACAACCACCAAACGCAATACATCTGCTCGGTACGGATAGTAAAGGTAGGGACATGCTTGCGCGGCTTGTCTATGGCGCCCGAATTTCACTCAGCGTCGGGATTCTCGCCTCCTGTTTATCTCTCTGCATCGGCATTTTTTTCGGATTAATTGCCGGATACTTCGGTGGTAAGGTTGACGCTTTTCTTTCGGAGTTTTTTGACATTTTCCTCGCTTTTCCAAGCCTGATTCTCGCTATCGGCATCAGCGCCGTCATGCCGGTGGGGCTCACCTCTGCAATGCTCGCTATTACGCTTGTGGGATGGGCCGGGTTTGCTCGGTTTGTTCGCGGCATTACGCTCTCGCTTAAGGAGCAGACCTATGTAGAGGCATCACGTGCGCTCGGCGCGACGACTGCAAGGATTCTTTCCAAACACATCCTGCCGAATGCACTCCCCTTGATCATTGTCGCAGGCAGTTTACGCGTAGGCGGATTTATCCTGCTCGAAGCATCGCTTTCGTTTCTTGGACTCGGGATTCAACCGCCGACACCCACATGGGGGTCAATGATTAGTTTAAACCGGGCATTCATAAATTCCGCCCCATGGATGGTAATCTTTCCCGGTATCGCCATCAGTATCACTGTGATCAGCTTCAACATCCTTGGCGATTTCCTGCGGGACAAGCTCGATCCGAGAATGCAAGTATAGCAGAATGACTGAACATGACTACATCCGCCCCAAAAAATCCCTGGGGCAAAATTTTCTGAAAAACCCGCACTACCTTACGAAGATCGCGGATGCTGCCAGGATCCGCCCTGAGGACAAGATACTTGAGATCGGGCCGGGACTCGGCCATCTCACGCACGTGCTTGCAGAGCGAGCTAATGAGGTTCTAGCCCTCGAGCTCGATGAACGGCTAATTCCTCATTTAAAACGTGAATTCAAGGCACTTCCGAATATCACCGTTGTCCAAGCCGACGCGCTCAAGTATCCCTTTGAAACACTTACTTGCAAATGGAAAGTCGTAGCCAATCTGCCCTACTATATTTCGACACCTATTATTCAACAGCTCATAGGACACCGCGATAAATTCATCAGCCTCACCCTCATGCTCCAAAAGGAGGTTGCAGAACGCATTGCTGCTTCGCCCGGGGGCAAAGAGCGTGGGTTTCTTTCCGTGCTTGTACAGCTGTATACAGTCCCGACGTTCGAGTTCAAAGTCCCACCTGGCGCCTTCACACCGAGACCTGAGGTCGACTCGGCAGTTATGACACTTTTTATTCGCGACCGACCAGCTATTCTTGTGAACGATGAAGAATTTTTCATGGTCGTGGTCAAGGCTGCGTTCTCCCAGCGGAGGAAAACACTAAGAAACTCCTTAAAGCAACTCAATGTCTCAAAAGAGAAGATGGGCATGGTTTTTGACAAAACGGGCATTGATCTTGGCCGAAGGGCGGAGACACTCACGCTCGAGGAATTCGGCCACCTGGCAGATTTCTTACACCTCTGAACAGAATCCAGATGCTAGCTGATTACTCATCAGCATCCGGAGAATGGCCGCATATTCTTCTGCCGTGAGACACAGTCCTCATTGTTTTAACAGACTTCACTTTCTTAAGATTGTTGCAAGCATTCGCAAGGCCTTTTCACCTTGACATTTTTCCGCCATTCCCTATAATAATCGTCTGATCTTCGTTCCTGCCAGGGAGCCCCTTATGAAGGATGCCATCATAAAAGCGTTTGATGAGAGCGCCCAGGTCAAGGTTAAATTCGTCAGAGAAAATATCGATAAAATCATCGACGTAGTACAGCTGATAGCTCAAGCGTTCCGCGAAGGAAAGAAAGTCATCCTCTTCGGCAATGGTGGAAGCGCCATGGACGCCTCGCATATTGCCGCCGAATTTGTGAACCGTTTTCTCATGGAACGACCACCCCTTCCCGCTATCGCATTGAATACAGATGCTGCCGTGCTTACGAGCATCAGCAATGACTACGATTTTTCACAGGTATATTCCAAGCAATTGTCCGCACTAGGCCACGAGGGTGACGTTGTGGTGGGCATCAGCACAAGCGGCAACTCACTCAATGTGATCAAGGCAATAGACGTGGCAAAAAAGAATGGCATGAAGACTATCATCCTGACCGGCGGAACAGGTGGTAAAATGGCCGCTATGGCGGACTATACATTCATTGTCCCGACAAAGGTCACGGCAAGGATTCAGGAAACCCATATAACGCTCGGTCATGCCATCTGCCAGATGGTGGATGAAGAACTATTCGGCAACCACAGTAAATAAGCCCTATGAAAAAAATTGATATTTCACGCATTAAATCCTATTCGCTCAAGAACCGTGCTAGCAAGGTTCGGATCAATGATTTTTCCCGTCCCCACAATAAGGGAGCAAGTTTTAAAGATTTTTTTTCCTCTCTCCCAAACATTCTTGCCGCACAGCATTTTAAGGACGTTGTAGCCGCAATTGTACAGGCCCGCAAAGATAAGCGGCCGGTGATGCTCGGCATGGGTGCCCATTCTATCAAAGTCGGACTAAGCCCTGTCATCATCGACCTCATGGAACGCGGCATCATCACAAGCCTATCACTTAACGGTGCGGGTATTATCCACGATTTCGAACTGGCATTCATCGGCCAGACATCGGAAGACGTTGATAAGGAGATTCTTTCTGGTGCTTTCGGCATGGCTGAAGAGACTGGAAACATGCTTAATTCTGCAATCCGCTCGTCGGGAGCGGATGAAGGAATCGGCGTGACTGTCGGGAGGATGATCAACTCCGGCCCTTTCCCTTATAAGGACAAAAGCCTGCTTGCGGCCGGTACTCGCTTGAACATGCCCGTAACGGTCCATGTCGCAATTGGAACCGATATCATTCATATGCACCCTTCCTTTGACGGTAAGGCCACCGGTGCTGCTGCACATTATGACTTTATGACATTCTGTTCACTTGTTTCTGAGCTCGAAGGCGGCGTTTACATCAACCTCGGCTCCGCTGTGCTTCTTCCGGAAATATTCCTCAAAGCCGTAACCTTGGTCCGGAACCTCGGCTACCCACTTCAGCACTTCACCACAGTCAATATGGACTTTATCCAGCATTACCGGCCAAATACCAATGTCGTGCGTAGACCCACCCAGGGGGGTGGCAAAGGGTTTGCGCTTACCGGCCACCATGAAATCATGTTCCCCCTTCTCGCTGCGGCAATCATAGAACAGCTTTAAACCAAATATTAAACACACGCATTTCACGATTGCATTTTACAACCCGTCGCACTCCCTCTCCCTATAACCGCTCAAGTCAATCAAAGTTTGTTCCTATGCATAATTCACCAAATTCCATGTAGCATTCCTTCTACCGTTCCCCCAGTCCAAAATACTACGAAGACAGCCGTCATATGCTGAATTTCGACATGATCACCCGTTCTCTCTATAAATAACTCCTCGATTTTATGGAAAAAACACATTGGCAATTAAATTGCGTTTTATGCAATAACTAAATCATATATTACTGTCAGTGTCAGATTATTATCGTTTATTCGCTGAACTAAGATCGTTAACAGTCAGAATCATAGTCTTAAACAAACCTCCCCCGACGCCTGCGAATTTTAATGTGTTTACACCGAAATTCGCAGGCGTCCCCTTTGTACCTGTGTATTTTTCATGCCGATGTTTAGAGAAAAAAAACGCAAATCTCTTTTTTTTTCGTGTATAGTATTTATTAAATAACGGACATAGTTGCCTATGCATAAAAAATGAATTCATGTCTGGCGTTTGCAGCAAACGGGCGGTTGCTCATCGGGAAGCCCGGGCCGAGTTGTATCAGGTCCCTGATTATGCAGACGGTACTTATTCATGTCGTAAATCCGTTGACGCACTCCCACCGCTAAAGCATGTGGGGTTTCTGGCGCTGTTTTCGTAACTTTATCGGAAGAATGATCGCAAGGAACTAATAATTTTATGCAAAAAATACCTATTACACAGGCAGTACCGGGCATGGTGCTGGCTCAGGAAATAAAAAATTCCGACAATCCGTCGGGCATGACAATCTGCGGCAAAGGCGTTAAGCTTACCGAGTCGCTGATCTCGCGCTTAACACAAATGGGCGTCCAATCGGTGAGTGTTGAAGGCCATCCCGTGAAAGTGGAAGGTGATGCTACTCTGGAAGATATGCTTGCTAAGCTCGATAAACGGTTCAGCCGAGTTGAGGACGATGACCTTATGAAGAAGGTCAAAGAAATGTACAGAAAGCAGATTTTCCGCTCCATGGGAGAAACCGATGGAAGATAAGCGGTCCACGATTCGAGCCATCATCCGCGATACCAAGACATTACCTACGCTACCAGGAATCATTGCTAAACTCGGCTCCCTCGCAGATAATGATAAAGTTTCTGCGCAGGAGATGGCCAAGGTAGTCTCAGCCGACCAGGTTCTTTCTGCAAAGGTCTTGCGACTCGTAAATTCAGCGTTTTACGGATTTCCCGGACGGGTCTCCACAGTTTCGAATGCGCTCATACTCCTCGGCGTAAACGTCGTAAAAAGCCTCGCTATCACTAGCTCGATCTTCGATATCATGGAAAAAAATGTCGTCGGCTTATGGGAGCACTCCATGGGTGTTGCGGTTGCCGCAAACACTATTGCCCGGACGCTTAAGTTGCCCGACCCCGAAGAGATTTCAACAGCGGCGCTCTTGCACGACATCGGGAAAGTAATCATTAAAATCAAGCTCGAAAAAGATTTCGATCAGCTCACCTCGCTTATGGCAGAGGAGGGAGTAACCCTGCTCGAAGCCGAACGAGAGCTGCTCGAAACCGATCACGCAGAGATTGGCGGGTGGCTCGCCCGCTCTTGGCTCCTACCGGAGAAATTGATCGAGCCTGTTGCGTTCCATCATCAGGTGGACAAGTCCACGCTTCATCAGACCAAAACTGCCGTGGTACACATCGCCGATGTCCTAATCAAGGCATCAGGGTTCGGCTTCAGCGGGGACAACTTGGTTCCCCAGATTCAGTCCATTGCCTGGCGAAAGCTCGGCCTGAACGAGGCGCTTTTGGAAGCCATCATTGTGGATATCGAGGACAAACTAGTCGATGTCAAAAATTTCAGCCTCGAAATTCAGGCAAACGATGAATCCAAAACGTAGAATCGCACTGCTCTCCCGGGACCACACCTTGCACGCGCATCTAGAACTCCGTCTCGAAAGCAAGGGTTATCAGGTCGTGTCCCTGCCCGAACCGTCGCAGGTGCTCGGCTTTATCTATGCAGACCCGCCTGATCTTGTGCTGATCGATTTGTCAGGGGAGGATCCGTCTTTTAAACAGATTTTACGGGACCTGAAGCAGGACAGCTATTTCAGCGTCGTCCCCATTGTGGGGCTCATCGCCGGAACAGACGTTGAAACAACGGCCTGGGATCAGTACCCGCTGGACGACTTCGTTTCACTCCCGATTAACTATAGCGAGCTCTTCAGTCGCATTTTACTTTCGTTCCAGCGCTTGCAGCGGATCTTCGACAATAACCCTCTCACCAAACTTCCGGGAAACACCTCCATCCAGCTGGCCATCGAACGAGCCCTCGGTAAGTCGATGGCGGTATGTTACATCGACATTAATAATTTCAAACCCTTTAATGATACCTACGGTTTTTCACGGGGCGACGAAGTGCTACGCATGGTTGCCCGGATCATGTTAAATACGGTGAAAGAGTCAAAGGAGGGCGGTTTCGTAGGGCACATAGGCGGAGACGACTTTGTTTTTATTACACCGCTAGAGAACGCAGAGGCGGTCTGTAAAATCATTATCGACAAATTCAATGTCATTGCGTCGGACGTATTCGGAGAAGAAGACAAGGCAAATGGCTACTATCTTGCAAAGGACCGGAAAGGCATAGTGCAAAAGATCCCGCTTCTAGGAATATCGATTGCCGTCGTGCCGACTAGCAAACCTCATGTGCAGCACGCGGGCAAGGTTGCGGAAGTTGCGGCGGAACTTAAAAAGCTCGCCAAGAAATCCAATGAAAGCTGCTATGTCGTGGACCGTAGGGGTAGAGGAGAGTAAAGATTTGCCTCTGTCTGCCACTAGCACATTATCGAATATGCCACTCCTTCTTGTCATCTTTCTCTCTGTTTTTCCTATTTCCGCCGTGATTGCTCTGTTGCTGACATCCATCGCTGAAATCCGAAATATGAGCTATAATAATTATGTGCGTTCATCGTGAGCATGCAGGATAAAATGATCAGATCTGGAAATAGCAGAGTAAGGCAGGACAAGATGTCCAAGGAAGACGTAATAGAGGTGCAGGGCAAAGTAGTTGAAGCCCTTCCCAATGCGTTATTTCGTGTCGAAGTGGAACGGGGCTATGTAATACTTGCCCATCTGTCCGGAAAGCTTCGCATACATTACA
The DNA here is from genome assembly GCA_963845065.1 of Nitrospirota bacterium. GTDB lineage: Bacteria > Nitrospirota > UBA9217 > UBA9217 > UBA9217 > JAJYKN01. The sequence goes on along the minus strand of CAWJQQ010000005.1, from coordinate 324,401 downwards.
TCAAAATCCTACCGGGCGATCGCGTCACGGTTGAGCTCTCTCCTTATGACTTCAAGCGTGGAAGGATCACCTACCGCTTGAAACACGAGGCAGCGTGATTTACTGGCAAAAGTGACTGCGTCGTTTTTTATGTTTCCATTCGATTTCCTTCCCACTCGTATGTTATACTTTCTATTTAATGTTTCGAAGCAGAACCGGACGGACGGGAAAAACAAAGATGTTTTTGCAAAAAGGTACCCTGTGGAATTGCATAGTCGCTACAACGGAACAGGCACTGGCTGGTGGTGTGCTCCTGCCGGCGCCTACAACATATACATTCATTGAAGACGGCGGCATTCTTTTTTTTGTCAGGGTTTTAGCCAGCCTGCTGCGCAAAGATGAGGTGCGGAAAAAAGAGGTAGCTGTCGCTTCATCAACAAAGCAGGTCAATCCCTTTCTCCCGCCTGAGAAAGACCTTACGGTTGCGGACATATCCGAAACTCATGTCGCAATCTTAAATAAATTCAATGTAGTTGATCATCACCTCCTGATCGTCACACGACGCTTTGAAGATCAGGAGATGCTGTTGACTGCAAACGACTTTGAGGCACTCTGGATCTGTATGGCCGAATTCAACTGCCTTGGGTTCTACAATGCTGGACGCGAGGCAGGAGCAAGCCAGCAACATAAGCATCTCCAGATCGTGCCTCTTCCCTTGGCACCCGAGGGACCGCCAATACCGATTGAGCCGCTGTTTAATCAAAACAAATGGGCCAACAAGGGCACTATTCCCGCCTTTTTATTCCTTCACGCTTTTCAGAGACTAGAACCCGAACTCGTCAGATCACCGCGTCTTGCGGCTGAAAAAACGTTCGAGTTTTACAGCGCCATGTTAAAGAAAGTCGGAATGACTCCTCCTGCGGCAAATAGGCAGACTCGCCAGGCCCTGCCCTACTGCTTTCTTATGACACGCGAGTGGATGCTCCTTGTCCCCCGGTCAAGAGAATTTATCGAGGACATTTCCATCAACTCCCTTGCCTTTGCCGGATCATTCTTCGTTCGCACTGAAAAACAGCTCGAACGCTTAAAGTCGTTTGGTCCTCTGAGAGCACTCCAAAGTGTCGCGGTCCTAAAAGAATAACCTAGCTGATTCATGCCGTCTGCCTCCTGCGCATATTGATTCGTCTTCTGTACAAAACTCGTTCATCGCAGGAGAAATAATTTAGCGGATACTACAAGCAAGGTTGGTCTACGAGGATGCACCATTGACCTCTCCCCATCGTTAAAAACTGTTGCTCTCTGTGGATAGGTCGATAGTGTTGGAAGAGAAATCATCTGCCTATGCCTTTTTTGGCAGTGGCTTCTTTTGCGGTTGCTTTCTCTTCAGCAGGAAGATCAGAACAACGCCTAGCAGTGAAGTGAGAACACTCAAGATTTGGCCCATGGTAAAAGGTCCTACAACGAATCCGAGCTGGACATCGGGCTGGCGGAAAAACTCTACAATGAACCGGAATAGGCCATAGAGAACAAGCGTAAGGGCAGTCATCATACCCGGCTTATGCTTTCTGTCCTTGGCTAACCAAAGAATGGTGAATAGCAGCACGCCTTCAAGAAGAAATTCGTAGAGCTGCGATGGATGACGTGGCAGCGGCCCGCCGTTTGGAAATACCATGGCCCAGGGCACATTAGTTACCCTGCCGTAGAGCTCACCATTAATAAAGTTCCCGAGTCTTCCCGCTGCAAGACCGATGGGAGCTGTTACCACTACCAGGTCGGCCACGGTCCAGAAATCGACTTTGTGTCTTCTACAGCACAGAAAACCTGCGACCAGCGTGCCGATCATTCCGCCGTGAAATGACATACCACCGTGCCAGACCGCAAAAATCTCGATCGGGTTTTTCCAATAACTGGCGAGATCGTAAAACAACACATAGCCGAGCCGGGCACCGACAATAAGCCCGAAGACCAAATAGGTGTAGAGCGATTCGAGGAATGCCAGAGGTATCGTCACTTTTTCTTGTTTCCCCTGGCCTTTGCCTCTCGGGTTTCGATCCTGTTGTAATATTTGATGCCTGACCAGAATAAAAGATGATGCAAAGCCGACAGCATACATGAGCCCATACCACCGGATGGCAAAAGGGCCAATACGCAGAATCTCAGGATTTATTTTAGGATAGGGGATCATAAGGAACCGTAATGTTGCAAAAGTATTCTAAAACTGAGGAAAACTGTCTGTCGCATTGTATTACTCAAGAGAGATGGCATAGTAAGGACACACTGTCAGTATGCCCGGCCGGTCCTCAACGCTGAAACTATCTGCATTTACCACCCAAGCACGGTCGTCACGCATCTCAAAGAGATCTGGAAACATCTCTGCACACCCGCCGCAGCCTTGGCAAAGACTATAATCAATGTTGGGAATGGCCATATCCGCTAAGTACTTTCCAATCATGGAATTTCAGCTATTATACCAGAGCGGATAGCGTGAGGCAATGAACAAATATCAACAAATGATCCTTCCTCAATTTATTCACGTAGCGTTTTGATTATCCTTTTCAGTTTTGCAAAATCATTGATAAATTTCAACTTCCCTTCTGGGAAGCGCATAGCATAGGCCGGATGAAAAGTGATGAAATATGTTCTCCCGTCTTTTCGAACGATCTTGCCGTGCACCTTGGAAAGCTCCTGCTTGCTATAGAGCAGCGCAATGCATGCCGTGTTGCCAAGAAGAACGACGATCTTTGGATCGATAATCTCAATCTGGCGTAATAAGTGTTGGCGGCCATGCATAATTGCTGCTTTTCTGGGAGTTCCTCGCAGGGGAAGATAATGGACAGAGCTCGTAATGAAGACTTCCTGCTCAAGCAGTCCGATGCTTGTTATAATCGTGCGCAGAAACTTACCGGACCTCCCTATGAAAGGCCTCCCGATCTTTGCCTCTTCCTTGCCCGGTGCTTCACCGACTAGAACGATAGCCGCAGCTGGATTCCCCTCACCTGCAACTGCTTTTCCCGTACCTCCCTTTTTACAGAGAGTGCATCGGTTGATGTCGCGTGCAATTTTCCGAAGCGAACGTTCCTTGTCCATAACCCATACTCACGCAATTCGATCATCTACGTGGAAGTGTATTAACTGCAAGCGGTGATGTTGACTTGAGGGACAATTTCAACCAAGAGACAAGAAGACGGGAAATGATTGGGCGACCAGAAAAATCGTGCTTCCGACATTGTCATGCGTACTTTTTCTTTCTCAGCATCATCTGTATCACTCGCCCGCCGTCTCTCTTCAGCCAGACCAGGCAAACGATTCCCGATAAGACCATGAGTGAACCAAGACCTAAATACCCTCGCTTGAACATCGCTATTGATACGGCAACCATGATGATAAGAAAACCAAGAGGACTCAGGAGCTTCGACGCTATTTCCTTCATCAGTGATATATTGTTGAAGCATTTCCGTGCCTGGTCAGGACGTTTGAGCTTTTCATAAAGTTCTCCCATGCTGAACCATATGAGATTGTTTTCAGAATCTATCTCCTTCACCTTATTAAAATATCGGAGCGCCCGTTCAGGATCAGATTCCCGGAGTTGTAAAGCAAGCCGCAGCCACAAAAGAGACGTCGAACCTGCTTTCCGGTAATACTCTTCCGCCTTGTCAGTCCTGCCTGTTTCGTCGAGGATTACAGCTTTGAGAAAAAGCGCGCGGGTAAATTCAGGATTGGCCTCAAGCATCAAGTCAGCACCTTTCTCAGCGTTGTCGAAATCTTTATTTTCATAAAACAGCAGGGTTTTTTCAAGCGTCTTTCTCAAAGATTCCATGATTTCACTTCATCAGCAGTTATGAAAGACCAACTCGTCTAAGGCAATAAAAATTGTGGCACGATCACGACGTCTGGCTCTCCAATTTCTCTTGTTTTCTCGTCAGCTCGGAGGCGAGGTCCTTAACGTACCGGTCGATGGTCCTCCCAAAATCGAACGACAGATGGGCCAGCACTCTCATAAAAGGATTATTTATTTCCGCCTGTTCAGCAATGGTGACCCTGGTCACGTCGGTATTCAATCCGTTGAGCTCTATGATTCTGCGTCCGCTGAAAACGGTGGAACGCGCTATTTCCATTTCATAGAAATCGAAGGGCCTTTTGTTTAGCATCTTGAAGGTCAACGGCGCACCGTTTGCTGGATATTCAGTCCAAATTTCATACTCAAGGGTGCGCTCCAGGATTTCAACCTTTTTCAGATTGGTCCTCCACCGGGGCTGTTGCTCGATTTCGGTAACAATCCGCCAAATTTCCTCTGGCACGGCATTAAACTCCACGACCCTCTGCGCGAACTTCGTTTTCGGCAGAAACAATCCAACAGCAAATACAAGCAAAGCTAGGAGAACAAGGCCGACATGTATGGCAATAATCATATTAATGTGGATAATTCCCATTTTACTCCGCGTTCAATAATGATCAATAGCGCTCTTTCTTTGTTTTATATCCTCTGTTCGTGCCTTGAGGATTGTTGCCACGGCTGACGGCATCTAATCTGTCCGCGACAAAGTAGCAGTCAAATATTTTTTACTGATCTGCGTTCTCGTTCGATAGCGCCTACTTTCATCTATAATAAAAAATTTTCGCTGGCGGAAAACAATGAAAAAGCCGAGGTACAGGCCAGTTCACTGCAGGCCATTCTTTAGGCAACAGTACTATATGCCAATTCAAATTGCAAGAATTTTAAGATTTGTAGTACGCTGAATTATCCCACTAGTTCAAATAAGATGATATACAAATTTTCGTCACGGCTGCCTGAAGGGAAAAAGTGGGTAGCTCTCTTGCAAATGTTAGAAAAATAATTTAACTGCTTGATAACATGCCAATGATAGTTATGCTATCATTTAGAATAAGAAAAAACGAGGGAAAAGAGGGATAATTGGTATGCTTAACGCGCAAAGAATTACAATTGTTTCGCTTTTCTCTCTCTTTTTTTTTACTCATCCTTCACGGAGGCCCAAAATATGAGTACGCTTAAAATATTGAGTCCGGCATTCAAACACAATGATCACATTCCACCAAAATATACGTGTGACGGCGTTGACGTAAACCCGCCTCTTACCATCGAAAACGTTCCGTCGGGCGCCAAGTCACTCGCCCTGATCGTAGACGATCCGGACGCGCCACGGGGCACCTGGGTGCACTGGGTAGTCTGGAATATAGCTTCGGACATACAAGCAATCGCAGAGCACACAGTCCCCAGCGGTGCATCAGAGGGCATGAACGATTTCAGGAAGCGAAATTACGGCGGTCCGTGCCCGCCGTCAGGCACTCACCGTTACTTCTTCAAGCTTTATGCGCTCGACAGCTCACTAACGCTCAATTCGAACGCTACCAAAGTAGACCTCGAGCGAGCGATGAAAGGCCATGTTCTTGCTCAATCTGAGGTAATAGGTCTTTATACAAGAAAATAGGTTAACGCTTTTGATTACAGTTTATTGCCCAACTTATAAATAAAAGCAAGAATTTCGGCAACGGCCTTGTAGAGTTCCGGAGGTATTTCTTCATACAGGTCGAGCGTGGAAAGCACCTCAACCATGTTCTTGTCCTCGCGAATGGGGATTCCGTGCTCACGCGCAAGTGCAATGATCTTTTCGGCCACTGATCCTCGTCCCTTTGCCACGATCTTTGGCGCGGAATCAGCACCCTTACGGTACTTCAGTGCCGCAGCTTTGTTCTGCGTGTCGTTCATATGTGAATATTAAGACCTCCTGCCTGAGGGGGTTTGTTCTCAATCCTAGTTGTATGATGGATCGTGAAGCCTGCCAGCTTGATTCCCGCAGCGTCGGCCTGTTTTCTGAAAAGCATAGCGTTATCCCGTAGCAGCTGAAAAAAATCTTCTTTTTCCGTCAGCACATCAGCGTAGATTTTTCCGGACTGAAGCAGCAGCCGCGCGCTCGTCTTGCCAACGCGCTCGAGATCCAGATTCACCGTACAGGAATACGCTTCTTCGCCCGGCTTGTCTCGATCCGATTCCCGAAAAACAAGCTCGCCATCTTTGAGGTCTTTCCAGACGAAAGGAACAAATACCTGGAGCGTATCGCTGAGCCGTGATTGCAATTGTAAAAGCTCGATATTTTTGAGAACTGTATCGATTGCAGCCGTCAGCGTATCTGCACTTACACCGTTTTGTAGCAGACGGTTTGCGACCGTGCTGTTATCCAGTTGCTCCCTCAGGCTCAGGAGCGCTGCCTTCATGTCGCTGCTTGTCAGCGTCTGCAATTTCTGATTCAGTTCCGTATCTTCCTGCCCTTCTCCCAGTATGAGAAGCCTTAGCTTCGCTTCAAATAGCACTCCCGAATCCTGAACCGCGGCCTTCAACACGCTGCCTGACAAATCTTCAACAGAAACCACCATCTTCTCCAGCACGCTCAGGCCGGGAAGCGATTCTTTTACTGCCTGAGGCATGGCCTCGATGAAAGAACTAAGCACCTTCATATCCGCAGCTGCGGGCTTTAGTTCTTTGAGCGCATTGAGTGCCGACAGAACGGTGCTCTTGATCGACGCTGGTCCTCCTCCATCTTCCTGGATCAGACGGAGCCGCATGTCCTGCCCCGCTTCTTCTACGAGCATAGTGAGGACCTCGCCTTGTTTGAGCGGGAGATCCGTGCTCGCTTCAAGAATTGAATTTTTCATCCTGATTGCGACAGCGGTATCAGTAACGGTAAGGACTTCTGCCTGTACGATCTCGCCTTCCTGGAGGGTCGGAACATTTTTGGCGCTAACGAGCAGGGTGGAATCCTGGTTAGTCTGTGGGATTGATGGTATTTGCATTTTGGTTAGAACAACATCAGGAAGATCTCATAATCACGGATACGTTCATATTGGACTCCTTTAGGAATTGTTATTCCTCCATTAATCTTATCGGTACTATCATATAATTTCTATAAGTATGTCATAAATTTGACCTATATTATAAATTCGAAGTGTTAGGTAATTATTGTTAAATCCATTACAAGGGTACATTCATAAGACTTCTATAAGAAATATTGATTTATGGGTGTAGAGGTTGATCCAGTTTGAGCCTCAATTCTCTGTGACACACCTTGCTACACCAGAAAATTTGAACATAATGTGTCAATAATTTGTCATATTGACTTACAATATATTCTGCGATTAATCTGACAATAAAAAAAACATGCATATTCAATTAGATATATATTTATAGAATTTAAGTCCTAATAGAGATTAATAGGGTATCAATATTGCATGATTATTAGGCGTCACGAGATTCGGTGGAAAATATGATTCTCTATCCCCCAATCTTTTTTATTCCGAAAGTTGCAATTACGGCGGGGATTTGGCAACGATATGACGACAGGACGACTTATGCTACTTACGGGTAGCACTGGCCATATCGAGTTGCGTGCCTGCAAAGCGCTTCATGTGGTTGGCTATCTTCTATTGCGTACAACCATTTCGTTCATGGTCACCGTGATTTTGTTCGGCGTAACTAGTTGAAGTAAGGTCAATGGAGTTTTTAGTGCAGACAATTCCTACACATGCTGTGCCATACAAATATCTACCCGGTAAGACGGGTGCTAACCGTATTTTGTTAAGCTAATAGGTGATGCCAAATCGGACAATTTAAATAAAAGTTTGACATTCTCAATGAGACCCTCCAAGAAATAATATGGAAAATAAGAACCCAAAATGTTCCCTTGTCATTCGGTGCTATAACGAGGAGCTGCAAATAGGTAGGATGCTTGCGGGTGTGATGATGCAAACCGTCAAGGATGTGGAGATAATAATTGTTGATTCGGGTTCGACGGATGCGACCCTCTCCATAGCCAATCGATTTCCAGCAAAGATCATTCACGTCAAATCGGAGGAATTCTCCTTCGGACGCGCACTTAATATCGGCTGCGCAGCAGCGACCGCAAACATCGTGGTTATTGCCAGTGCACATGTTTATCCTGTGCGTAAAGACTGGCTCGATTGCCTTCTCTTCCCCTTCCAAGACCAAGACGTGGCCATAGTTTATGGTAAGCAGCGAGGTGACGAGAGGTCGCAATTTACCGAGCGCCAGATTTTCAAAAAATGGTTCCCAGATGAATCCATGTACCAGCAACGGCATCCATTCTGCAATAATGCGAATTCTGCTATACGTCGTTCGCTTTGGAAAAGCCTGCCGTACAACGAAGAGCTCACTGGGCTTGAGGATTTAGATTGGGCAAACAAGGTCACTTCTCTCGGGAAAAAAATCATCTACAATGCAAAGGCGGAAGTAATTCATGTGCACAATGAGACATCAAAGAAGATTTACAATCGGTATAGACGTGAGGCCATAGCCTTCAAGAGTATATATACTCATGAACGCTTCAATCTCAATGATTTTTTCAAGCTCTTTATCGGCAATGTTTTTATAGATTACTTCCACGCCATCCAGGACCAAGTTCTTTTTAAAAATCTTTTCTCAATCCCCGTCTTCCGACTCATGCAGTTCTGGGGGACATACATAGGTTTCAGGCAAAGCGGATTAATATCTGCACAGCTCAGAAACAGGTTCTACTACCCGGATGGCTTCTATCGGCACAAAAAGGGAATGGCTATAGACGACGTCTCTCTAAGGATAGATTATGACCATCATTGATATATCGGTTCCACTTGATAGTAGCACCCCGGTCTGGCCGGGTAGCCTAGGGTTCAGGCATAACTGGATAAAACGGACCGATGATGGGGACAACTCTAATAGCTCGGCCTTTACCTGCTGTATGCACGCCGGCACACATGTGGACGCGCCGCTTCATTTTCTAAGTAACGGCTCTCCAGTTGACGAGATGTCGCTTGATGCCCTTTGCGGCCCCGCTTACGTGGTAGACCTCAGAAACGCCTCAATGATAGATGAAGAAGCTCTAATCTCCAGCAACATACCTCATGAAGCAAATCGCATTCTATTTATGACGAAAAACTCCGCGCTTTGGAGGGAGAGGGATTTTAAAGTAGGGTTTGTCGCACTTAACGAGGAAGGTGCACGCTGGCTTGTTCGCAAAGAAGCAAGACTCATAGGCATTGACTATCTATCGATAGGTCCGTACCCTGACGGAAGGACTGTGCATGCAGCCATACTTTCGGCAGGCATTGCAGTCATTGAGGGACTTAATCTAAGCCATGCTGCAGAAGGCTGGTATGATCTCTATTGCCTTCCCTTAAAAATAAAAGGGGCTGAGGGTGCACCCTGTCGTGCAGTCCTTATCCCCCGGGAAAATCGGATACAGGAGAACAATAGTGACAAACAACCGTCGGAGTAAAATTGCGGCATTATTGCCGATGAAATTTAACAGCGTGCGCGTAAAAGGCAAGAACTTTCGGCCACTTGCCGGGAAACCGCTGTTTCGTTGGATTCTGGATACATTAATAGCGATACAAGATATCGATTTAGTAGTAATTAACACTGATGCACGCGATGTTCTGACGGAGAATGGTTTGATGAGTTCTGAACGAGTACTCATCCGAGATCGGCGTCGGGATATATGCGGCGATTTCATTAGTATGAATCGTATCATTGAGGACGATATCACTGGTGTTCCAGCGGACATTTATATCATGACACACACCACAAACCCACTATTAGGCGCGAAAACCATCAAGGAGGCTCTTGACAAGTTTATAGCGGCCGAGTCAACAGGTGAGGCTGATTCCCTGTTTACTGTTAATCGTGTTCAATCTAGGTTCTATAGAAAAGATTGTAGTCCTATAAACCACGATCCAAATAACCTTTTAAGAACGCAAGACTTGGAGCCGTGGTTTGAAGAGAATTCAAGCCTTTACATTTTTACCGCGGAAAGCTTCTACTCCACCAAAGCGCGGATAGGCAGGAAGCCGATTTTGTTTGAAACACCCCTTCTTGAGTCTGTAGATATTAATGATCAGGCTGAGTGGGACCTTGCCGAAATTTTAGCAGCAGCAAAAGACAAAGGATAATCACTAACGAGGAGTTGAACAGATGAAAGTGTTGATTACATGTCCCCCGATGTTGAAAATGATGGATAACTTTGAACACTTCTTCAGTAATAAAGGAATCAAGATATATTGTCCTAACGTTGTCCAAATACTTACCGATAATGAGCTGAAGGAACTCGTGCCACAATATGAAGGATGGATTATCGGTGATGATCCCGCAACGCGAGAGGTCTTCGAAGCGGGGAAAAAAGGATGCCTACGGGCAGCGGTGAAATGGGGAATAGGTGTGGACAATATCGATTTCAATGCTGCGAAGGATCTTGACATTCCTATTTCTAATATCCCCCATATGTTCGGCAAGGAAGTTGCCGATCTAGCAATGTCGTACATTACAGGCTTGGCGCGCGAGTCCTTCTTTATAAACAGCGAGGTGCAGTCTGGCAGGTGGCCAAAGCCTTGTGGCGTTTCTCTCGCTGACAAGACTGTGGCACTGGTGGGATGCGGGGATATAGGAAAGAATCTTGTAAAGCGGTTGCTAGTAGCCGATATGCACGTTATTGTGTATGATCCGCTATTGCAGTCTCATACCTTTACGGAGGAGGTCAAATATGCAATGTGGCCTGACAAAATCGAGGATGCCGATTTTATCGTGTTTACCTGTTCGCTGACACCGGATAATTACCATATGTTAAATTCGGAAATACTGTCAACTGTCAAAAAGGGTGTGCGTGTAGTTAACGTCGCGAGAGGTCCGCTTATAGATGAATCTGCACTTATTAAGGCTTTACAATCAGGTATTGTTCATTCGGCAGCGCTTGATGTTATGGAGATAGAGCCGCTGCCAGCGGAGTCTCCCTTGTTACATTTCAAAAAATGTATATTCGGTTCTCATAACGCATCAAATACGGATGAAGCGGTACGGCGCACCAGTGAACGCGCTATACAGGTATTATTTAATTTTCTCGGAGTTGAATGATATGGTTTATAACCTGCCTTTTATAATGATAATCTGGAAAACAAATATTGGTGATTTCGGCCTCTTACTGGAAAAAACAGCATGAATAAGGTGGCTCTCATTACAGGCGCATGCGGCGGCGTCGGCACGGCTATATGCGAAGTATTTAGCAAGGCTGGCTTTCTCGTGGTCGGCATCGACCGTATCGTTGTTAAGGCGTTTGCCCATAAATACATCCGGTGCGATTTAAGCAGGCTAGCGCATTCTGAAGACGTTGCCGAGCAGCTTCATAAGGATGTTCTTGCTTTAACCGGCAATAGGCTTGATGTTCTCATTAATAATGCGGCTGTTCAGGTAGTCAAGCCATGCACTGAAATGACTAGAAGTGACTGGAGCGAGACCATAGATACCAACCTCTTAGCGCCGTTCTGGCTTGCGACTCTCTTCGTCCAGGAATTGCGGGAAACGCGAGGGAGTATCATCAATATCGCCAGCATCCATGCTCAGCTTACTAAGCGGAATTTTGTCGCATATGCTACCAGTAAAGGTGCATTGGTTACTATGACGAAGTCTATGGCACTTGACCTTGCACCTGAAATAAGGGTAAATGCAATCTCTCCGGCTGCAACTGATACGAAAATGCTTCGAGATGGCTTTATTGATAACCCTTCTGGTTATGATTCGCTTATGCACTACCACCCCCTTGAGCGTATTGCTATCCCTGAAGAAATTGGACAACTTGCACTGTTCCTTGCCGGAAATAATGCAGGATTTATTACAGGATCAGTTCTGACAATCGATGGAGGTATCAGCGGATGTTTAAGTGATCCAGCATGAAGTGCCTGCCGTAGTACGTACTAAGGAGAAAATTTATTATGCAATTAGAAGAATTTGAAAATATTCACAAGGGTAAGCGTTGCGTTATCATCGGCAATGGTCCCAGTCTCGGCAAGATGGACCTCTCATTTCTCGAAAACGAGATATGTTTTGGTATGAACCGTATCTTTCTCCTGTTTGATCGCTGGAAATTTCGTCCGACGTATTATGTTTCTGTCAATCCTCTTGTTATTGAGCAGAGCGCAGACGAAATTCTGAAGGTTAATGCTCCGAAGTTCTTAAGTAACAACGGGAGCCCATTTTTTCCTAACCCACCCGCAGATATGTTTTTTATTAGGAGTCTTCCTGCATGGATCTTTTCGAGCAACCCTTGTAAGGGTCTATGCGAGGGGTGGACTGTGACCTACTTTGCCATGCAACTTGCATATTTCATGGGCTTCTCTGAAGTGGTCCTCATCGGCGTCGATCACCACTTTGTGACACCGGGCGACCCAAATAAAGAGATAGTGTCACAAGGTGACGACCCTAATCATTTCCATCCTGAGTATTTTGGAAAAGGAATGCGCTGGAACCTTCCCGATCTGGAGCGTTCCGAACATTCGTATCGTATGGCTAAAGCCGCATTTGAATCTTCCGGTCGTAGAATCATTGACGCAACGCTGAGCGGAAAGTTAAATATTTTCCCAAAGGTTGATTATAAACAATATTTTTTTGACAGTGGTCGGGCCAAGACCTACAAATGCACTCATCATACCGCTTCAATTCGTAGTTCTGGTAGTAACGGCATGAGAGAGCCTCTCGTCGTATGTCAAAATAACATATCAAATAAGTACCTCATTACTGCTCTTGTCTCAACCTATAACTCTGAACGATTTATCAAGGGGTGCCTTGAGAACTTGGTGGCCCAGACCATAGCGGATAAAATAGAAATTATCGTCATCGATAGCGCATCACAACAGAACGAAAAAGCTATTGTTCAAGAATTTCAGAATAGTTACCGCAACATCAAATACATAAGAACAGTCGAGAGAGAGATGGTTTACACTGCTTGGAACAGAGGGATAATGGCCTCCTCGGGAAAATATATTACTAATGCCAACACTGACGATCGACACCGCAAAGACGCATATGCCGTAATGGTCAAAGAATTAGAAAGTCGTCAAGACATAGCCCTTGTATATGCAGACGTCATCATCACAAAAACGGAAAACGAGACTTTTGAGAAACATACACCGGTAGGCTTCTATAACTGGCATGACTGGGACAGGACTATCCTTCTTAGCAAGGGGTGTTTTATGGGACCGCAGCCTATGTGGCGGCGGTCGGTACATGATCTTTATGGATTATTTGATGAGTCGATGGTAACATCGGGGGATTACGAATTTTGGTTAAGGATTTCTCAAACGATGAAATTTCATCATATTAAACAATACCTCGGACTATACCTTGATTCCTCCGCTAGCATCGAGCACAGCAACCGGGTTGCGCAGAGCAAAGAGAACAGCATCATTCTCACGCGCTACCAGACCGCCATGTTCAAAAAGATGTTAGTCCGATATCTGCCATTCGAACGGTTGACCGCGATAGCAGGCAATATTCAGGAGGCACGAAAAGACCGAATCGGCCTTATCAATCTTATTACCGAGGATGCCGGCATCGCGCGGACTAACCGGGATGATGACGTGCCATGGACAGAAAGGGATGAAGTGTTACTCAATTATAGCCGTATGGACGATTGCACGATCGAAGAATTTCGTCTTCTGGGCAAGGCTATAATAAATGGTCTTTACCGAGAATACGCACCTCGTTTTATCGAGGTCACCACCAAACTTCTTCTAGACAAGACAACTGCCGCAAACAATACAACACTTTTAAAAGATCAACCGGGATCACTACTGGCCGGCAGAGAAGTCAGCAGCCCGGAACGGGTCAAGAACTTCGCGGCCGAGTCAGGGCAGATGTCAAGCGAAGAACTAACAGAACGCCTGATAACAAAAGGATTGTCCTCCATCATTATTATGGTGTCTGGCGATATACGGAAACTCAAACAATGTATCGCAAGCATAAAGAACCATAGTGACGTACCTCACGAGATCATCATCGTCTCTGAAAACAAAATAGATAGTAAATCAAACAAGTGGATCAGAAAACTCATTAAAGATAACCCTCACTACAAATTTCTCGTCGGCGGCTCTACACAAGATTGCACAATCAGTGTCAATAGAGGGTTGCGGGCTTCTTCGGGCGAGTATGTAGTGGTCATCTCCGATGATGTCGTTGTCACAAAGGGGTGGCTCTCTGGAATGTCGGAATGCTTACACAGTTCACCCAATTCGGGCATTGTGGGGCCGATGTCTAATCGTGCGCGTGGTGCTCAGCATGTTGTTTCCGGAGATTGTCAGACTTTGAGCCAACTGCTATCCTTCGCAAATTTGTTTCGCGAACAAAACCGGCATCGCAGGATCTCGGTTAAAACTCTTGATGGGTTCTGCATTCTTTTCCGGCATTCACTCGTCTTAGAGATTGGCTTATTCGATGAGCAGTACGGATGGAACGGTTACATGTTTGATGATTATTGCCTACGATCTACGCTGAAAGGTCATCAAAATTTTATTGCTGCAGACGTTATCGTCTACAATTGCGGCAAAATGACATATATGCCGAGAACAAAAAGTGTCTTTACCGGGAAATGGACAGGGCTCAGTACCAAAAAAGACATTCTCTACCAGATGGATGCCATTGCGGTTCTCGATAATGCCGAAATTTTGCGTCATCTAGGCAAAATTAATACGGCCTTTGATCTCCTCATCAGAGGCATTGGATTTCATCCGGAACTGAAAAAAATTTATTATGCCCTGTCATCGATGCTGGTAGATGCGAAACGGTTTCAGGAAGCTTATGATGTCATGCGGGAGATGCCGTCCGATGAGCGCGATGTCAATAAGCTCGAGATCATGGCCATTTGCAAAGAAGGTTTGGGCTTAGATTCCGAAGCCGAAGAGCAAGTCGACGTCATCCTGTCATTGAATGGGCAATCGGCTCCTGCACTTAATATAAAAGGCGTTATCGCTTACAAGAGAGGAGATTTAAACACAGCAGAAAACTTCTTTCAGCGCGCGATAGCCGCTGATCCGGGTTACGGCGAGCCGTATTCGAACGTCGGAGTCATGAGATGGGCAGCAAACAATAGAAAGGAAGCTCTGAATCTCCTCGAAAAAGGCTTCATCCTTTCTCCGACTACCAGCGACCTGTTATCACGATATTACGAAGCTGTGTCGGTCCAGAAAGAGTATAATCGAGCAGAGATAATCCTGAGAGACGCGATTGAGATTTATTCGAATCACAAAAAAATCTTCTTTCTTCTAATAGATTCTCTCATAAAACAGGAACGGTTTACTGATGCGATGCGCGTAATTCAGGAAGTTTTAGTCAAATTCGATTTGGATGACGGCTTACTGTTGGCCGCACTGACGGTACGGGCCCGCCTCGGCCCGAAGATCATCGACAAAACTATTCATAACCGTACAAGTCTTTCACTCTGCATGATTGTAAAAAATGAGGAACCATACCTGGCGCGGTGCCTTCACAGCATTTCACCGGTCGTGGACGAAATAATCATCGTTGACACAGGTTCCACGGACCGGACTAAGAACATCGCAGTCGCGTATGGAGCACAGGTCTACGATTTTTCGTGGAACGACGATTTCGCAGAGGCAAGGAACGCTTCACTCGCTAAAGCATCCGGTGACTGGATATTCGTGCTCGATGCCGATGAACTGGTTTCCCCGCTGGACTATCCGATCCTGGAAAATATCCTAACAAAGAAAAAAGCGGAACGAGCGAGTTATTCATTGATCACGAGAAATTACACTGAGCTATTTAGTGTTGAGGGATGGTCGGCAAATGAGGAAAAATACGAGCGTGAGGCCGCAGGAAACGGTTGGCTCCCGTCAACGAAGGTTCGCTTATTCCCGAATGATCCTTGCATCCGGTTTGAAAATCCCGTGCATGAACTTGTTGAGACATCGATAAAACGATTAGGAATAAAGATCGAACTCATTCATATTCCAATACATCACCTAGGCAGATTGAACCAGAAAAAACTTGCAGTCAAGCAGGAGCACTATTACGCGCTCGGAGTCAAAAAACTTGAGGAAACAAGCGGCGACATGAAAGCCATGATGGAGTTGGCAATTCAGGCTGGAGAGCTCGGCAAGTACGAGGAGGCCATTGCACTCTGGAAACGCGTGATAGAGGTCAACCCGAAAGAATCGTTAGCATACTATAACATAGGCGGTCAGCACTTGCTTAATGGAAACTATCACGATGCGCTTCAATCATCGAAAAAAGCTGTTACTCTCGCCCCGGAACGAAAGGAAGCGGTTACGAATTATGCCTTTTGCGAGATTCTCGTCGGAGACATACAAAACGCGAGACTCTTTTTGAGCGAATTGATGAAAAAAAATGCGGATTTTCCTATTGCTGTCGCGTTGCTGGGTGCAGTCAATTGCATCGAAGGGAATAATCAAAAGGGGTTCGAATACTTCGAAAAGCTTCTGAAAATTCGCATCAGCTTTCTCCCCCTTATTCATAATACGGCAAAGCGCCTTCTTGATGTTGGCAGAGCCGCTCAAGCAGTAAAACTGCTCAACGCTGTCATAGACGGAAAGTACGCAAACAGGGACATTCTCATTCTTCAAAAAGAAGCATCCCAGATGATACAGACTGTTGAAACTGAGACTTGCGCGCAACCGGCTTAGACGTCGGAACGAAAGACCGATGAATCCCTTTTTGCTATATGGGAACGCCCCGGAGCCCTGCCGCAAGGCTGAGATTTATATTAATAACAGGTGTAAGTTCATCCGGAGACGGGTAGGACAGGATATAGATGAGCTTTTTACTAATAAACAGACTGAGGGATAGAATGTCCTCTCGCAGTTTTTTAGGCAGCGGATTATCTTCCTTAGCCAGCTCCGATTGAAATATGCTCCATAACCGTTGATTATAAGATATCGCCTCGCTTAATTGCTGCTCATTCCCCGCGATGCCCCAATTATTCTGGCATATCTGGAGTTTCAAGGCGGCCTGGGTAAGCACTGATGCTTCGATCTCCCTTCCTGACATCGTTGTCTTGTGAACGGTTCTGTATGCTTCAAGCTGGTTTGCGTACACGATTAATTACCTCCTGTTCATATTCGATAAGTTCTTTTGACTTTTTAAGCGCTTGGTAATAGTTTTTATGTAAAATTTGCTCGCTGATCTGTTCAATGAGTGGTGTCATACTCGGAGCCGCTTTTACAATGTCGCTAACCAGTTTCCAATACAGGGCATGGAGTTCAGCCAGGTTCTTTCCATCCACATACATAAGCTGGATGACGAAATAAATTTTTTTGCAGGGAGTATCCGCTTTTTTTTCACTTAATATATCTTTCTCCCGCAGGATAGGGACGTTGCTTTCAATATAGAAATCGCTTCTGTTTTTACCGTTCGTTATAACAGCCCCTCCAATGATCAGCCGCTCGTGCGGTTTGATAGAAATTTTTAACCCCATAAAGATGTCCCTCGTTTCGGGCAATTAGATTTTAGTGTTAACAACAACGCCCGGTTGTTGAGTATTGGAGTCTTCCGTACTATTTTGATTTATCGTATTTTTAATTTGAATGAGGTTATTTAAAGCGTTCGAAATATCGTTATCCGAAGCATTATCTGACAATTTTGCATCTGACAGACCCTTTTTAAAGTCAGCGGGGATTATTGAATTTTCTATCTTATCTTGTACCCATTTAAACCCCTTTATAAGGTCAATCCGCTGCGGAGCCCCCGCCGGGAAAAATGGGGGATAACGGTCTAGAAGGGCATCGAGTTGCTGCTGAATGTAATTGATATGGCTACTAATTGATACCATCTGCCCTTGCGGAGTTGTTATCGAACTCTGACTGCTTACCGGGTCAGTAGAGCTTTGCCCGGACACATTGGACGTATTAACTATTGACGACGGGCTAGAGGTGTTAATTTGATTTGCTTGCCTTGTTATGTTGGAGATTTCCATTCCTCCTCCTTCCTCAGTGAGAAAACGATGGAGGGGCGAAAAGCCCCTCCATCTCAATGATCGTTTTTCTCATTGCACCTACGGGAAGAGTTTCAAAACAGACTGAGCAGCCTGAGACGACAGACTCAAAGCAGTCGTAGCGAGTGACTGTTGTGTCTGGAGCATCAGCATGTTCGCACCTTCCTGGTTCTCGTCGGCGAGCACAAGGTTGTTGGCACCTGTTTGCAGGGTGTTGATCATGCTATTCGCCCATGTCTGACGAGTGTTGATGATCGTGAGGCCAGACGACAGGGTCCCTGAATTTGCATTTAAGGTATTCTGAGCAGTATTCAATGATTCGACGGCAGCATCGATGTTCGTATTGTCTGCCGACCATGAACCTGTGATTCCCGCCGACAAACTTAGGCCTGACGCTGAAGCATCGAAGCCTTGAATACCGAGTACGTCAGACGTACTTGAGCCGAACTGGACGTTAAGCGTAGCGGTATTCAGCAGATTCGTGCCGTTATAACCGGAGTCTTGGGCCAGTGTAGTAATCTGATTAAGCAGCTGTGCAAACTGACTCCTATAGGTCTCGCGCGGTGTCACTTGTGCCGCCACGTCGGTATCGGCAAATTGCGTGGTATTAGAAGTTGTGATGCTTGCGGTGGTAATATTGCTATTGGAGCTAGAAAGCGAAAGAACGTTGCCAGTGTTAGAAGCAGCAATATCAGTAATACTACCCAACGTCTTCGTTGTGCCCGCTGCTGTAGTTATAGCCGATGCAAGATTATGCGCAGTATCGGTATTATTCGCGCCGACGTTGAATTGGTCCACACCCGCAGTAATACCAGCAGAAAGCGCTGTGAAAATTACACCGCCGATGGTCACCGTGGAGCCTGCCGTGACGGTCGTCTGATATGAGGCAGCTGTCCCGTCAGTGCTTCCAGCGGAGAATGCGACACCTGAGGCAAGTACGTTGGTAGTACCGCTAGTAATCGAAACAACGGCACCACTGACAGCGACAGAGGCACTAGGAATGCTACCCAATGCATTTCCTGAAAGCGCCGCAGAAATAGCTGCTTTAAGACTTGTTGCGTCGTCACCTGCGTTCCCATTTACAACGAACTGGGTCGCACTCGCACTACCACTAGTTATTGCAGTGAAAGTCAAACCGCCAACGGATACCGTGTCGCCCCCCGTTACGTTCGCGGTGAGTGTAATTGCAGCCCCTTTCCCATAAACCGCACCAGTCACCCCGGTGATAGAAACTGATTGCTGCTCGTAATAATTACCTGTTGCTGACGCTACTGCACTTTGAGCAATGGCCTGTGCCTGGCTGATCAAGGAAGTGATTGCGGTAATACCATTGTTCGCAGCCTGAATCGTCTGCACAGCGTTGCTCATGCCATCCTGGAATCCAGCAAGTGTGCTCGCTGTGCCATTAAGTGACTGGGCAGTGAAAAATTCAAGAGGATTGTCAAGTGCAGAGTTGACTTTTTTACCTGTTGAGAGTTGTTCCTGCGTTGTTTTAATTTCATTGCTGATGTTTTGTAGTGAAGCGAGGTTCGAAAACATACCTGCTGTTAATGATACATTATCAATAGCCATGGTAATTCTCCTTTTTCTTAGGTTTTAATTTCGGTATTTCTTACCGATATTCCGTGCCGATGTGAAACGTTTTTTTCAAGGCTTCTGTCTAGTCCCTGTGATTATCTTCCTCCTTCCTGACTGTAGATTCGTCCGCCTTTGAACATCTTATCGGTCGAGTATGATAAAACTTTAATTGCATCATTAAAGCGGTGTTTGCAGCCAAAAGCCGCCTTTTCCTTTTTATATGGGATTTTCACTAAAGTTTTAAATAAATCGCCCGATAAGAAGTGTAAAGATATGCCCATCTGTGCCGCCTAGCAGGAGGATGAATCATGACGGTCTTCCCCCATCAGATTAGTGAGGTGTCGCACCTATACAATAGGCTTTCGAAGCTCAGGCCGTCCACAATCCTCAAAAAAGATGAAACTGAGCTCCAGGAAACCGTCCATATATCGGCGGAGGCGAAGAAACGGCAAGTCTTAGTTCAAGCACGGTCCGAAGTAATGGAGCAGATCAAGAAAACACGATAGCGAGGACGAACAACGACCAATGAAGAAAAAAGATTTCAGGATACTCGTCGCAGACGACGATGATATAGCGCGAGACGTCATTACCACCCTCCTTGCCAGGGATGGATTCTCCGTGACCCATGTGGCCGACGGTCTCGAAGCAATCAACCGTCTCAGGATCGAAGACGTTCACCTCGTCATTACTGACCTCATGATGCCCGGAGCCGACGGAATAGAAGTTTTGAAGTTCGCTGTCCGGAGTAATCCTGATATCGCCGTCGTCATTCTTACGGCCTTTGGGACACTTGATACGACACTTGAAGCAATCAAAGCGGGGGCCTATGATTATCTAACGAAACCATTCAAGGCCCTGGAAATATCTATTCTCGCTGAACGCGCCTACCAGCGTGCGCAGCTAATCGACGATAACCAGGAGCTGAAGGAGAACCTGCGCGACACCTACCGTGACCTGGAGCTGCTCAAAAACATAACGGCAAGCAACAACCCAGAAGTGACGTCCGGCTGGCTTGAACGGATAGCAAAACTAAAAACAATGCACGTGCTTCTGGCGCAGGAAGCTGACGTATTGCAAGAAAGGCTGGTCAAGGGGTATGCACAGAAGCAGGATATTAATCGTTGATGACGACCCGCTCGTCCGGGATGTCCTTACATCTATTTTCTCGCAATCGGGGAATTATCGACCTGAGATTGCCTGCGACGGCTATGACGGGCTAAAAAAAATCCAGGAGAGCGACTACGACGTGGTATTTACAGACCTCACGATGCCGGGAATTAACGGCATTGATTTCATGAAGACAGCATTCAAAATCAACCCGTCATTGCCCGTGGTCGTAATCACCGGGCACTCCTCCATTGAGAACGCGATCAATGCTATGCGGGAAGGAGCCAAGGATTTTATTACCAAGCCGTTCAACGTCTCGACCGTCACCTCCATCGCTGACCGTCTCATCGGCGAGCGGCTACTGCTGAAAAGGATCGATATTGGCGACACCCGCGATTCTTTTGTCAGCCGGCTGAATTCTGAGCTGTTCAACCGATTGCAGGAAATCAGCCTTCTCCAAGCCGTCAGCACTGAGCTTGACTCCCTGTACAGTAACACGGAGATATACGAGAAGGTCGTCGAGATGGCTTCCCGCCTCCTCAAGGTCAAGGAGGTCTCTTTCGGAATCATCGAAAACGGCACTCTTAAGATTCGCACAGCCGTCGGCGTGCGCATTCGGGACATTCCTATTGCGTGCACTCTGTTCGAGTTCATAGTAGCGACGGGGAGGCATTATCTTTCAACATTCGGCGACATCTGCCCCTATACTGGCGATCCTCTCACAACTCCGTTTTTTGCCATTCCTTTCACCATCAACAATGAAGTGTTCGGTATTATTACTCTTGCGGATAAGGTCGACGGTACAGCATTCACCGATGATGAGATCTCGATCGCGCTCACTTTCGCGAAAAAGGCGGCACAGCGCATCGAGAACAACGCCCTCTACGAAGTATTCTATAACAACCTCACCAACACGCTCAAATCACTCGTCAACAGTATCGAAGCTAGGGATTCCTACACCAAGCAGCATTCTGAGCGAGTGACGAACTACTCCCTCCGGATCGCCAATGCCATGGACCTTCCTGACGAGGACCGGGACGCGCTCGGATTTGGTGGGTATCTGCACGACATTGGCAAGATCGGCGTTCGCGATACGATTCTGCTCAAACCAGAAAAACTCACTACCGATGAACGGAACGAAATCAACTTGCATCCTGTCATTGGGGGGAATATAATTAAACCCCTGCGGTTTTTCCCCAAGGAACGGGAACTGATCCTCCACCACCATGAGCACTTTAACGGCAGCGGCTATCCTGACGGACTCGCGGGAGCTGCCATCCCAGTAACAGCTCGGATTCTCGCCGTTGCGGACGCCTATGACGCGATGACTTCGTCGCGGCCCTATAGACAGGCGCGGGCGCACGAACAGGCGGTAGCCGAACTCATGCGAAATGCCAACACACAGTTCGACGGCGAAATCGTAAGGGCTTTTTTACATTGATTGACATGATCTGGTAACATTAAAAGTTCTGTTGAAATAGTTAAAAGCATATTACTGCAGAAAACATCGCTATTCTGGCACAAGGTAAAGTTATTAGATAAAAATGGCCGCATCTTCTATACATAAACTGATCGTCAAGCGCTCATTCTTGTCCCTAAAACTTATACTCTATTGAAAAAAATCTAGAGGTCACTGAGAGATAGAGAGCATGGAGTAACCCGAGTAGTTGTTATGTTACAGGTTTTTTTCGCTGCATCTTATGCGGCGAACGGCTTTTACATTACGCATACCTAGAAAGGGAGAGCCATGGGATTACGCCCTAGAGATCAAATTAGTTACCGACTAATGCCGGATATTGACCTCTACAGTGCTACTGTGCTGTCTGCTGACGAGAAGACCATGGAACTTCGGGTAGATGCCGATGTTCCGGCCGTTGTCAAAAAAGGTCAGTACGTTATGATTACCGAATTAGATACCGACATCGAGCACTATTCCGAAGTGACTTCTTGGGACGGGCAATCACTGCGGTTGCGGCGGATGTGGACGGGGAAACGCGGCTTTTTCCGAGTGGACGATGTGTTTCCTGTTAGTTACCGGATCGTAGATGGCACAGACCGGTGCAATGAGTCCCGCATATTTCCCGGATTCGGGCTTGAGCTGGAAGATCTTAACGTGCCCGATGAGACAGTCAGTCCCAAGGTTTGGAAAATGCTGGTCGACATCAATGCCAAACTCGAGATGATCCTGGAAAAGCTCAACCTTGATAGCGAGGGGCTCGCGCGCGCGGAGAGCGTACCCGTGAATATCAGCGCGTCGGGAATCCGTTTTTCCCTTGATCACCCGGTCGTGATTGGGAGTATGCTTGAACTCAAGATGCTGCTACCAGTCTATCCCCCCGTTGGTGTCCTTGCTCATGGCGTTGTGGTGAGGATTGAAACGCCAGTTGATGGCAAGTATGAAACATCCCTGAGTTTTATCGACCTCGTTGATGAAGTCCGTGATGTCATCATCCAGTATACACTCAAGCGACAACGGGAGATCATCCGGCGGCAGCGGGATTGATGCCAAGTATGGACAGGGCAAGTGTTATAGGAATCATGTTTGGAGTAGGGGCCATTATCGGAGGCAACCTGCTCGAAGGCGGCAGGATCGATTCGATCCTCCAGCCGACGGCCGCACTCATTGTTTTCGGAGGGACCGCCGGGGCGACGTTTCTCAGCTTCCCGTTCCGGGACGTTCGCAAGGCCATTGCCTCCCTTCGCTTTGTGATATTTAATAATACTCGGGACCGCAAAAAGGTGATCGCAAGTATTTTGCGTTTTTCACAGATCGCGCGGCGCAGCGGATTCGTTGCCATCGAATCAGAGATCAAAAATCTCGACCATTCGTTTTTCAGAAAAGCGCTCACTCTGGCGACGGCCGGCATGGTTCCCAAACTGCTCGTCGAAACCATGGAACAAATTAACAACACCTTCGATGAAGAAAGCAGGAGAATCGCTAAGGTGTTCGAGACTGCTGGCGGTTTTGCGCCCACTATCGGCATCCTCGGCGCTGTCCTCGGCTTGATCCACGTCATGGAAAACTTATCTGATCCGTCTAAGCTCGGAGCAGGTATCGCCGTAGCGTTCGTGGCGACCATATATGGTGTGGGTTCGGCAAACCTCATCCTGTTGCCGATAGCGAAAAAGCTCATCAACAGTTTAAACCGCGAGCTTGCACTCCGGGCCATGATCATTGAAGGAGTCATCGGGATACAATCCGGTGTCAACCCCCACTACCTCGAGGAACGCCTTAAATCGTTTATGGAAGAAACAGACAGGTATTGACGGCCAATGCACAAAAAACGTAAAATTGAGGTAGAGGAAAATCACGACCGATGGGTCGTGTCCTATGCCGATTTCATCACTCTACTTTTTGCCTTTTTCACGACGATGTACGCAATCAGTCACGTGGATGTTGGCAAGCTAGAACGGTTTTCCGGTTCTATGAAATCCGCGTTCAAGTCCTCGAGTGAGGGAGACATCGGCAATGGCACAGTCATCAACGGCATCAGGCCAATCAACTATGCAGACGTCGGTTTGGAAAAAGACGTTCTGGCAGAACTCAAAAAATTTGGAATAATTGATGCCATTGCCGTTGTCCGCGACCAACGGGGCGTTTTGATCTCGTTCGGGGATTCTCTTTTTTTTGAGAACGGGTCTGCTGAATTACGGCGGGAATCTCGGCCTTATCTTTCATCCGTCGCTTCACTCATTAAAAAGTATCATCGCGATATCGTTATAGAAGGACATACAGACAATATTCCCGTTCACAATTCGCGATATTCGTCAAATATCGAGCTCTCATCCAGCAGAGCATCATGCGTCTATTCCTTTCTGGTGAACGAGGAAGGTGTCGATGCAGAACAGATGGGCATCGCCGGATACGGCGAATACCGACCCGTTGAATCGAACTCAACGCCAGAGGGACGGGCGCGCAACAGGAGGATAGACATAGTCTTTGTCTCAAAAAAAGAAGGAACATAGGATACTCTTTATTGAATACCGTCGGGAGAAGTATGATCGAATACGCGCCGTCTTCGAGAAGGCCGGCGGAGACGAAATTATCGACTGCATTTCCTCACCGGAAGCTGCCTTCACGGTCCTGAAGCATGAGACCGTCGACGCTGTTTTCGTGAATCCTGCAGATCACAAATTAGTTCCTGCTGAGTTTGTAGAGACTTTGGCACAGACCGCGATGCAGGTTCCCGTAATCATGATGCTTCCGCGCATTGATGAGGATACAGTGCTTCAAATGCTCCGGGCCGGTGCTTTCGAGTGTGTCGCTTCTGATGCGGTCGAAACCTACCCAGGGGCCGCCCGGCGCGCCATAACCCGCTTTAAGACGGCGCGTCACTACGAGGAGCAGTATACGGAGGTCATTCCGCGAAGCCAGAAGCAATGGATGTCGATCATCGACGCCATTACTGACTACATATTCGTGCTAGACAACGAACAAACGCTAGTGAAGGTTAATCATGCATTTGCCGAAGCAATCGGCAGACACCCTCGCGAGATCGTCGGTAACAGGCTTGCCGACGTCTTTGATCTCGATATTCCAAGCGAATCGGTCAGCACCGCCGTTCTTGAAGATGGCACACCCCGAACGTATGAAAAAAAAATCGGCGATCTTTTCTATCAGATCAGCGTATTCCCTTGGATGGAAGATGATCGTTCGCTCACTATTCACGTGATAAAAAATATCACCGAGGTGAGAAGGCTAAAGGACTTGCTCTACCATGCCGAGAAGCTTGCCTCGATAGGCCTTCTTGTCTCCGGCGTTGCCCATGAAATCAACAACCCGCTGACGGGGACCATCGCGTATACTGAGTTGCTGTCCATGAAAGTGACAGATGAGAACATCAAGGCTGAGCTGAAAAAAATTCTGGACAGCGCGGAACGGTGCAAGAAGATCGTGGACAATCTTCTGACCTTCTCCCGACAGCGAACGCCGTCAAAAAGCCTTGAATCCATCAATGACATCATCGACCGGGCAATCGATCTTCGTAGCTATTGGCTCAAATCGCACAACATCCAGATCGTGAGGGAGTACGACCCGATTTCCACGGTATTCGTGGACTCTCAGCAGATCCAGCAAGTCGTATTGAACCTACTGCTAAATGCAGAACAGGCAATCGCTGGTTCGGGTCAGACCAAGGGAGTTATCACCTTCCGCACGCGGTCAAACAAGGAATCCCACTGCGTTTCCATCCAAGTCATCGACAGTGGACCCGGGGTACCCTTGAAGGTCGCTTCTAAAATATTTGACCCCTTCTTCACAACTAAGCCGGTTGACGTTGGCGCCGGATTAGGGCTCTCAATTTCACACGGCATTATTGCCGAACACGGCGGAACAATCGCGTTTCACAACGCCGAAGGAGGGGGCGCGGTGTTCACCATTGAACTTCCTACGGGAACGGGCGCGCACCTCGGGGCGTTCACTACTAAGAAACACGGGCAGGTAGAATAACCATGTTTGTCATCATCGGCATAGTCGTTGTGCTCGGCTCCATCATCAGTGGATATCTCATGGAAGAGGGCAATCTCCACGTCCTGTTCCAGCCTGCCGAAGTCGTGATTATTTTCGGTGCTGCACTTGGCTCGTTCCTTATAGCCTCGCCGACAAAAGTCGTAGGACTGGTTTTCAAAAACGTTTTTTCCATTATTGCCGCAAAGAACCAAAGCAAGAAAAAGTACCTGGAGCTCCTCTCACTTCTGTACCAGCTCTTTTCTAAAATCCGGAAAGAGGGGCTTGTGTCGATCGAATCCGATATTGAAAGTCCGCCGAAAAGCCCGATCTTCCAGAAGCACTCCGGGCTGCTCGCGAACCACCATGCGCTCAATTTTATTTGCGATAACCTCAAGGTGATTATCACAGCGAACGTTCCACCGCACGAGCTTGACAACCTCATGGAGATCGAGATCGACACGCACCACCACGAGGCCATGATACCGTCTCAAAGCGTCGCAAAAATCGCCGACGCCCTGCCGGGTCTCGGCATCGTCGCGGCGGTCCTGGGCGTCGTGCTCACCATGGGCAAAATCGACCAGCCGCCCGCAGTGCTGGGCCACTCTATCGGCGCGGCTCTGGTCGGCACGTTCCTGGGGGTGCTCATGTGCTACGGCTTTGTCGGCCCCATGGCTGCGAACCTCGAGCACCAGGCCCGCGAGGGAGGCACTTTTTCCCAGGTCATCAGGGTCGCACTCGTCGCGTTTGTAGGCGGCTCGGCACCCCAGATGGCTGTTGAATTCGGCCGCCGGGCTATCCCGGACAAAGAAAAACCTACTTTCGATGAGCTTGAACAACTGGTGCGAGGCAAAATACGATGACTGATCAGAAGCAAAAAATCATTATTAAAAAAGTTAAAAGAGTCTCAGAAGAAGGCGGGCACGGCGGTAGTTGGAAGGTCGCCTACGCGGATTTCGTTACGGCCATGATGGCCTTCTTCCTGCTCCTGTGGCTCATAACGATGACTTCGCCGGAAAAGAGGGCGCAGCTTTCCAACTA
This sequence comes from Nitrospirota bacterium, assembly GCA_963845065.1. Classification (GTDB taxonomy): domain Bacteria; phylum Nitrospirota; class UBA9217; order UBA9217; family UBA9217; genus JAJYKN01. The sequence continues at coordinate 297,455 of CAWJQQ010000005.1, read as the reverse complement.
TTTTAAATTTTTTTCTATTTTTAAAGAGAGCGGTACGTCATTCATGGGCGAATCGAGCGAGATGTTCAAGCAGCCAAGCGAAAACGAACGAAAGATACCCTTTGAAACACAGGGCACTTCGCAATCAAATCCGGAAACATTCAAAGAAGCGATCAAACAGGCTATTGAAGAAAAACTTGGAGACATTAAAGACCAGATTATGGTTGACGTTTTCGAAGGTGGCGTCCGAATCCAGCTCGTAGACAAGGAGGGGAAACCCATGTTCGACCTTGGATCCTCGAAGCCTACAGCACTTGCATCAAGGATCATGCAGGTGATCGGCGAGCAGATCAAGAACCTACCTAATCCGGTTTCCGTCGAAGGCCATACAGACTCCCTGGCATACAAGTCCTCAGCCTATGGCAACTGGGAACTTTCGACCGAACGGGCACTCGCAGCTAAAAAACAGCTGGAAGAATTCGGCATGAACCCGAACCGACTCACCCGGGTGGCGGGCTACGCAGACACCGTCCCCTTCATTAAGGAAAATCCCGAAGACCCCCGCAACCGGAGGATCAGCATTATATTACTCTTTCCCGAAGCCGAGAAGAAGAAGGCGCCCGTCACTCCGCAGACTCCGCACGAATAAGAGGAGCCCTATTGGATAGGTGCCTTATGCTCTCCCTCCTCCGTTTTTTGTCTGTCCTTCACTTTTCGTCCTTTCTAAATCGGGACAATCTGCGAAAGCCACGAAGATGGGGCTGAAAAGGTTCGACATGCTAAAATGGTGTCAAAACGAATTGAAGTATCAGTCCCACTTGCACTGCGGGGCGCGTGGAGGGCAAAAACGGGTAAACCCAGTTAGCGTTACACCGACTTCTCCGGCAACATCTGCTTTATTCCTACGTGCGCGACTCGCATGCAGTGTGCCGGATGACCTTCCCCTTGACCATGTAGACGACCATTTCCGCAATATTGGTGGCATGGTCCGCGATGCGCTCCAGGTACTTCGTAATATAGGTCAGGCGCACGGCGCGTGAAATATTTTGGGGATCTTTGAGCATATACATAAGCAGATCGTTGAAGATCTGTTGGTTCAGATCATCGACAAAGTCGTCAGCTGCGCATACTTGAACCGCAAGATCGGCATCGCCTGCCACAAAGGCGTCAAGGCTGTCCTTGAGCATTTTCTGGGCAGCATCGGCCATTCGCGGGAGGTCGATATATGGCTTGAGCGGCGGTTCCTCGTTTAGTTCTATGGCCCGCTCACAGATGTCAACAGCAAGATCGCCCATACGCTCGAGGTCGGTGATAATCTTTATAGCTGTGGTAACGAGACGGAGATTGCTGCCTGTAGGTTGCCAGATAGCGATGAAACGGATGCATTCTTCCTCGATTTCGACATCATAATTATTGACTACGGCGTCGCCGTCTATGACCTGTTGTGCCACATTTCTGTCCCGCTCGACTAAGGCTTTGACGGATTTCCTAATGGACTCTTCGACAAAACCGCCCATAGCGAGCACCCGTTCCTTGAGGGCTTCGAGATCCTGTTCTTTCTGTTTCCCCATTCTCTTCTCCTTAAAATGACATCGTCCCGACCACGTGCAGAAGTCGAGGACATCAAAAGCGAGTTCCTTCGATCCATGCCTCTTTCCGGCAGTTCTCTGGCACCTCTCCCTCGGACGCTGTAGAAATTACCCGAACCGCCCGGTAATATAATCGTCGGTCTGTTTATTATCCGGATTGGTAAATATTTTTTCCGTTGTACCGTATTCGATGAGCTCGCCCATGTACAGAAATCCCGTCATGTCCGATACCCGTGCCGCTTGTTGCATATTATGAGTAACGATAATGATCGTAACGTCCTTTTTCAAGGTCATGACGAGTTCTTCTATCTTTGCCGTCGAAATAGGGTCCAACGCCGATGTGGGTTCGTCAAAAAGAAGGACCTCGGGTTCAACTGCCAGTGCCCGCGCAATAACGAGCCGCTGCTGCTGTCCGCCGGACAGCTCATAAGCGCTCTCATTTAATTTGTCCCTGACTTCCGTCCAAAGCGCGGCTCGTTTGATCGCTTCCTCGATCCGTCCTACGAGTTCGGATTTATTCCTGATGCCCTTCAGCCTGAGGCCATAAGCGATGTTTTCAGCAATGCTCATGGGAAACGGCGTCGGCTTCTGGAATACCATGCCGATGCGACTTCGAAGGTTGATAAGATCGACATCGTTCGCCAGGATATTTTTCTCCTGGAAATGGATCTCCCCCTCATAACGGTGTTTCGGGTACAAGTCGTGCATGCGGTTGAAACATCGAAGCAGCGTGGTCTTGCCGCAGCCCGACGGGCCGATCAAGGCGGTAACCTTGTTCTTGTAAATCGGAAACGATATTTTCTGCAGAGCATGGGCATCGCCATTATAGTAAAAATCCAGGCTTTTGACCTCGATTTCGGTCGTTGCTGTCACTGCTTGTACCTCCACTTTAGTATGAGTCTTCCAGCAATAGTAATCATGAGAATAAACAGTGTTATGACCAAGGCCGCACCCCATGCCTGGGTATGCCAGCTTTTATATGGCCCCATTGCATACTGAAAAATAGTGACAGTCAGCGATGCTACTGGCCTATTCATGTCTGTTGAGAAGAAATTATTATTGAACGACGTAAATAGGAGCGGCGCTGTTTCGCCCGCGACTCGGGCAATCGAAAGCAGGATGCCAGTCAGAATACCTGTGGCCGCCCCGCGGTAGACGACTTGAATGATGACTTTGTAATAAGGAGCACCAAGCGCAAAAGCCGCCTCGCGCAGCGTCCAGGGTACCAGCGACAACATGTCCTCGGTAGTCCGGAGCACTACGGGGATCATGACGATTGAGAGCGCGAACGCACCTGCCCATCCACTGAAATGATGAAGCGGCTGTACAACGATAGCGTAGACAAAGGCTCCGACAACGAGGGCCGGAACACTGACCATGATATCCGCAAGAACGCTGATCGCGCGAGCTGTTTTCGTCCCGCGGGCGTACTCGGCGAGAAAGGTGCCCCCGAGAACGCCTATCGGCACTCCGATCAATGTCGCGGCGCCGGTGATCAGCAACTGGCCGATGAAGGCGTTCCGGAGCCCACCGCCTTCGACGCCGGCAGGTGCGGGATCGTTCAGGAAGAGATTGAGGTTCAGGGCGTGGAGGCCGTTGATAAGCACGTCAGCCAAGATGTAAACGAGCCAGAAAAGGCCGATGGCGGCGGCAAGACCGCTCAGGGTAAGCGCGATTAAGCTCTCGGCTTTTCTTTTTGTCTCGATCTTCATCGCGAGTATTTCCTCTCGGCCTTGAGAAGAAAGTATTTCGATATCGCCAGGATGACGAAACTCATAACAAAGAGGATAAGAGCGAGGTAATAAAGAGAGGAAAGATAGAGATCTGTGTCCGCTTCGGTAAATTCATTCGCGAGGCTCACGGTGATGGTTGAGGCCGCGTCAAGAAGCGACGTTGCGATCCTGTGATTGTTACCGAGCACGAAGGCCACGGCCATGGTCTCCCCGAGCGCCCGGCCAAGCGACAGTGCGGCGCCCCCGAAAACGCCGAGCTTTGAGTACGGAAGCACGATATTTTTTACGACTTCCCACCGCGTGGCGCCGATGGCGTATGCGGATTCCTTCACGACGGCAGGCGTGAGATTGAAAGCATCCCGAGCGATGCTCGCCGTAAAGGGTATTATCATGATGCCGAGGATGACGCTCGCCGTCAGCAGGTCGATGCCCATCGGGTTGCCTTTAAAAAGAATACCTATGTAGGGCAGCTTCCCGACGCTGGACTTGAGCGCCGGTTCGACATACCGGGACATGATCGGCGCAAGCGTGAAGAGCCCCCACATACCGTAGATGATGCTCGGGATAGCGGCCAGAAGCTCTATCGCGACCCCGATAGGGCTTTTGAGGAAATTCGGAGCGATTTCTGTAACGAATATCGCGATGCCGATCGCGGTCGGTATTGAGAAAAGCAGCGCAAGCACGGTCGTCACAAAAGTGCCGTAAATGGTCGTTGCCGCTCCGAAGTTGCTTCTCACGGGGTCCCAGACAATCGAGGTCAGAAAATTCACGACGCCGAATTTTCCGATTGCGAGCGAAGATTCGTTGAAGAGCACTGCGACGATCCCGATAATAAAAATGATGACCGTGACGGATGCTACGGCGGTAAGGGAGAGAAAGATCAGCTCTGGAAATTTTTTTTGGGGAGAAATGGCCAATGAAAGACCTTTCCGGCATTCGAAATGGCATTCGGGTAAAACTCAAACGGGTCAGGCATAAGTAGTATATATACCTGACCCGTCGATTGCAACTTTTATTTAGAAGCAGTTTTAATAATTGATCCCATTCGCTTTCCAGTAGGCGCGGATCTTGTCTTTCAGGTTTTTTGGAAGCGGAATGTAGATAAGTTCCTTTGCCTTTGCATCGCCCTGATTAAACGACCAATCATAGAACTTGGCGGTTTTTACATTGGCATCCTTCCTGTCCTTGGCGAGGAGAACGAAAGTTCCCCCGGCGATGGGCCATGCATCCTTGCCCTTGGCGTTGGTCATCATCAAGTCGAAGTCGTTCTTGGGATCGAATATAGCTGTCTTTGCGGCGTTTTCGAAAGTCACGAAGGTCGGCGACACGAACTGACCGGCCGGGTTCTTCAATTGCGTGTAGGTCAGGTTGTTCTGCTGGGCGTATGCGAACTCGTCGTACCCGACGGAATAGGCGGTGCTCTGAACGTAGTTTGCCACTCCTTCGCTACCCTTGCCGCCGATACCTACTGGCCAATTCACCGCCACCCCGGTACCCACTTTTTCCTTCCACGCGGGGCAGGTCTGGACGAGATACGACGTGAAGATTGCGGTCGTTCCCGAGCCGTCGGACCGATGGACGACCGTGATTTCGTTGTGGGGCAGGCTCATCGTGGGATTCAAGGCCGTGATTTGTGGGTCGTTCCAATATTTGATTTCTCCTAGATAGATCCCGCACATCGTCTGGGAATCGAGCCGCATCTGGTTGGGCTTTACACCTGGAATGTTCACAATAGGCACGACACCTCCGATGACCGCGGGGAACTGGATAAGGTTGGACTTTTGTAGATCAGCGGGGCTCAGAGGCAGGTCGGAGGCGCCGAAGTCGACGGTCCTATCAGTGATCTGCTTGATGCCGCCGCCTGATCCTATTGACTGATAATTGAGCTGAAGGCCGTTGACCTTCTGATATTCATAAGCCCACGCCGAGTATATCGGGTAGGCAAATGAAGATCCTGCTCCATTAAGGGTTTCCGCTGCAAATGCTTGATTTATCGAAAACATACCTGCTAATACTAATACTGCGATTGCTAAAATTCGTTTCATGTTTTTTCTCCTTTTCTTTTTTTTACATCGTGCTTGTTATACCATCGAAGTGTTACAGGATTGTTACAAGTTGGTTAAGCTTCTATTAAAGATTCCTCAAACCAGTTACCTCATCCTTTAATGGTTTTTTGAAACATAACAGTTGTTTTGCATACACTTTCTCCGCATTTTTGTTCTTCTTTACAGAGGGTTGTTGCTCTTCTTTTTGCTCGGAGTAATATACTTTCCAGCGAGAGCGTGCCAATACAAAGTTATTCGTTCATCCTCTGAACAGGGCGAACTTAAATACTGATCGATTTTTTTACGTAAGTTTGCAATTTCGCCCTTGCATATATATCCATGGACGTCACAAGCCGAAACACTTTCTCTCAGGCTGTACTCGTCATTGGATGAATGGAAGACGAGCCGGATATGACTGGTGTCCTTGCTGGATCGCAGCAGCATCGACAGCATATCGCCGGACAGTACCGTCATGTTGATATCGATCAGAACGAGGTCGGGCTGGAGTTGACTCACTAAGTTCATCACGTCGTTCCCCCCCGCTGCATAATTATCTCGAATCGTTCGTCTTTAAGCAGTGCTTTTGTGACATCGAGAAGTACCTCATCCTCGTCTACTATCAATATCCTTTTTGGGGTTCGCACAGATAGTCCCTCTTAAAAGAGCCTTTTTTTGTGGGTTTCTACGCCTATATTTTGAGATGCCGATTGACCTTGCTTCGCAAATCGTTGATATTACCCTTGCAAATATACCCCTGCGCACCGTAAGTATTCACGAGCTCTCTTAAGCTTATCTTCATCATTGGACGAATAGAAGACAATAGGCGTCGTTATTGCACCGTAGTAGGGTTTAATTATGGAAATGAGTTTATCGCCGGATAGCGCAGGCATATTGATATAGAGCAGTATGAGATCTGGTTGCAGGTCCTTTATGCGCTTCGTTGCGCCGGTCCAACTCTGATGAGTAAGTACCTCAATGAAGTCGTCCTGGAGCAGCTCTTTAGTCGTATAGAGATGCAGTTCATCGTCATCGACTACCAGTACCTTCTTTCTATTTCTCGTCATTTTTCAAGCTCCTACGCCCGAGCGCTGGCCATTTCTTTCTGAAGTATATTACTTGCCAGAGCGTTGCTTTACTGTATCACTAGCTGTTTTGCCGACAGGAGGCCACGGTAGGTTCCCCTGGTGGAGGTCACAATGATCTCGTCGTAGATGTCCTGCGGCGGCCGCTCCAACGCCATGTAGATTATCACGTCGAGCCGCTCATCCTCGGACATGATGAGAGGACTCGTATCAGCTATAGCAATGACTGGGTATTATCCATAGAGTTCAAAGCCGAATCTACGGAACAGCGTAAAGAGCAGCTTTGGCCTCGTGACGATGCCGACGGGCTCGTTCTCCTCGACGACAGCGATTGCATCCAGCTCGGAGGTGCTGAAAAACCGCTCTGACACCTTGTTCACGATGGTCTGAGGCGTAACCAGCTCCTTGAATGTGATGAGTTCCCCTACGGAGGAACATTTTTCTGAGCATTAATCGTCTGTATTAGACCACCTGCTATCTTTATCCGTATGCCATTTTGCAACTCTTCCCAGCAAATGGTCCCACACCTTTTCAGAAGTTCGTCCATAGCTAACCCTGTTCTGTTCTTACGCTACGTCCCGAGCTGCGTGGAGTGCCACGCTATTTGCCTTAATAAAAGATACCGTAAAAACGCTGCCTGCTCCCGGCATGCTGGCGACCGTGACGGTGCCGCCCATGGCGTTGGTCAGGAGTCTGACGATATAAAGACCGAGTCCCGCACCTTTTATTCGTTCACTGCCGGCGGCGCGGTAAAACTTATCAAAAATGTGGGCAATGTCAGCGTCTGTCATTCCGCAACCCTCGTCCTTAATGGAGATATCAACCCTGTCATTCTTGTTGTCGAAGGAGATCCGGACAGTTCCACCCTTTCGGTTATATTTAACGGCATTTGAAACGAGGTTGATCATGATCTGCCTGATTGCTGTTTCGTTGCCCTGGACAAGCGACGTTGTATTGTTCTCTGCGATTATTTCAATATTCGACTTTTTTGCCGTATCATGTAGGAAATCAATAGATTCATTGACCAGCGAATTGATAGCGACCGGTTCGATGGACAGGCGCTCTTTGCCGTTCTCCAGCCGGGAGAGAAGTGATGCATCCTGAAGAAGGCTTTCGGCGTGAGTGGCGGCGGCGTTGATCGTTCTCATAAATTTATTCGTATCGTCCTTCTGCAGGGCAAGGGAAGAATATCCGCCGATCGTGGTCAGGGAGTTGCGGAGTTCATGAATCATGTAGCGCACCACCGTGTCTTGCTCCTGCTCGCGGGCCTTCATCTGGTTTATCGTCTGCTGCCGGTCTATGTGCTTTCTTATTTTCAGGAGCAGTTCTTTCATGGAATAGGGCTTCGACACGAAATCATCTGCCCCAATGCTGAGCCCTCTGATCCGGGCCTCATCGTCGGACAATGCCGTGACCACAATGATCGGCAGCGACCTTCCGTTCCTGCTCTCTCTCAACATACGGCACACTTCCCATCCATCAAGCTCGGGCAGCATGATATCCAGGAGGACCGCGTCAAACCTATGCCGCTGAACTGCGTCAATGGCTTCTTCTCCGCTATACGCAATCACGGTCTGAAAGTTTTCTTTTTGGAGATGGTAGTTGAGAAGTTCGGCCAAATCATGTTCATCTTCAACAATGAGGATCTGTTTTTTCATATTGCGTTCATCCTGGGCTGCACTGTGTAACTGCAGGGCCTACTATACTCGAATTATGTTACCGGAATATGAAGGCCGTGTTAAATATTGTTTACTACGCGCAACCGCGCAAAGGAAGGCATAAGGACAGCAGCACGTTCGGACCTATTGAAGAAGTGATGCGCTGAATCGTATTATAGCAGAGCTTTCAGCGGTAGAGAAACCTCTACAATTGTTCCCTCGCCTGGTTTACTGGCAAGAGAAATCTTGCCATCAAGTTTTTTCACAAGGGCTTTTACGATTCTGAGACCCAGACCGGATATCGCCAGGCTGTTCATTTCATCATTTTGCTTATAATCGAATGACTCAAGTACGGCTTGAATCTCTTCCGGTGTCATCCCTTTGCCGGTATCCGCCACGGTCAGCCTGATCTTGTCATCATCATTACTTAGGATTAAAGCAATTCTCCCCCGGGCGGTAAATTTTGCTGCATTGCTCATGAGCCCTGTCATGATTTGTCTAATCATGGATGGGTCCGAATATATGACTACGGGACTGGAGCAGGAGGCGTCCATGACGGTAACTGGCTTGTCTCCCACAATCAAACGTGCAGCATCCGACACTTCGTGGATCAGCGCAACAATGTCGAAACGCTTACACACCGTTTCCGCAGGTTCTTTTTCGTGTTGCTTAAGTTCGAGAACGGAGGAGATGGACAAGGCTAGGTTCGAGGCGTCCACCGTGAGAAGAGAAAGCAGATTTTGGGCAGTTGCCAGGTCCTTTTTTTCGTATGCCACTCGCATGAGTTCAGCCATATCAAGCAATTCATAAAGCTTCAGCCCTACATTCTGCGTCGCCTGGAAAATGATCGGCGAAATCAGTCGAGACGGTTTACTGTCTGTAGTAAGTTTCATCTCCCGGACGGCATTCGTGTTCAGTGGCGGCAATACGCCCATATCGGGGGACGAGGTTCGCAAGTTCCGTTTCTTTGAGTACGCTGAGGCATACTGTAGTGTCTTCATGTTCTCTTCCTTCTTAATTAAAAAAAAGTGCTTTGTTCATGAAACCGGTGCTGCCTCTTTCGGACGCATTCTGAACAATAAAAACAGCGCCGCGGCCAGAAGCAACAAAAAATAAAACGTAAAAAAGCGCCAACCTGCGGTCACTATACCAATTGTCTCGGGCGGCAGAAATGAGCGATAGATTACTGAAAAAAGGGCTTCGGCGCCGCCGACACCGCCCGGCGTGGGAATGAACGCCAGCAGCGCAAAGACGATGACTTGTAGTGCCATGAATAGTATTGGGCGGGGTGCGATACCGAGGCCTAATAGCAGCAGAGAGATGATTGAATACCGACAGACCCATTGTATCGTCGTGAGAATCATTGTTAACGCAAAAAAGATTTTACCCTTTAAGATGATGTTGCGAAACGTTTTAGAGAATTCATGGTATGAAGTCTTGATGTGACCTGCAATCATACGAAAAGCAGGAAAGCGCTCTCTTATTCTTTTTGCACGATAGCCTACCACGAGTATGCCTGCAAGAAGAAAAAAGATTGCCGTTCCCGGTAAAATCCAGAATGATAATTGCCCAAGTTCTACTGTGGAACGCCTGATGATCGGCAGGTCCCATGCTGAAGAGATCGTGAGAGCAATGGGAACCATGATGAGAAAAAAAAGAGCGTCTTCGAAACCTTCAATCATTGCAAGGGACAGTGCTGCGCCTCCGGAGAAACCCCGCTGCATAAGCATCCAGATTTTTATTGGTCCTCCGCCGACCACGGGAGGACTTGCAGCTGCGCCGAGTTCCGCGCCTATCGCGATAGCAAACATGTCACGGTAACGCTGGCTTTTCCCGAGGAACTTGCTCCAGATAAATAGCCTTAATGATCCGGTAAACCAGGGAACGATGCAAAGAAACAGTGCGAGGACCAAGTAAGCGGGCGAAAATCGCATAACCGAGTTCATCATCGCATGATCGGTGACCGCGATCGAATAGATTATATTGCCCACGACGCCGAGCGGAATGAGATAGAGCAGCTTATTGAACAGCGTATTCATTCGCACTGCCGGATCCGCTACGTGTGCTGATGGATCGGGATGTCTTTTCCTGAAGTACTCAAGCGCAGGTTGCATGTCGTTCCTGGCCCAGGGTTTCATGATAGGCCAGGAATTGACGGGAACCATCCTTGCCCAGATATCGTTCCAGCATTCTCTTTTTGGTCTTCGTCAGGTCCACCATGATAAGACCATCAAGGACATTTCCAAAGCTCGGGTCTACATTAAAGCCGGCAATCAGGCCGCCGAGTTTGAGATACTGCTTCATCAGGATCGGGACCCCCTTGCGGTCCTTTTCCACGCAGGATATCAGTTCCGATAGATCCTCGACATTGTCCTTGAGAAGGCGGGCAGCGGCATCGATATCCCAGCCTTTGAGTGATTTTGACCTAAGCGGCTTTCGTGCTTTCACAAATCCTGCCACATCATCCTGGTATCTGGCTTTTTTCAGATAGCTGACCATGAGTTGTTTCGATAGGACATGGTATTCGTCGGTTATGCTCACAGGTCCAAATAATATTTTATACTGAGGGTTATCAACAACGAACCTACCGATTCCTTTCCAAAGGAGCAGAAGCGGAGCAAAGGATTTCTGGTACTCCAGCCGTATGAAGGAACGCCCCATTTCCAACGCCGGGCCAAGCCGTGCGAAAAAAGCCGGTTGATAACTGAAGAGAGTGTTCGTATAAAGTCCTCGAACACCATGCTTTTTCATGATTTCATCCGTCTTGCCGAGACGGTAGGAGCCGACAACCTGATTTTTTTCATGATTCCATATGAAAAGGTGAATATAAGTATAGTCGAACCGGTCAATGTCTAAAGCTTTTCCGGTCCCCTCTCCCATGGCGCGGAAGGCGATCTCTCGCAACCTGCCGATCTCAAGCAGGATATGAGGTATCTGGTCGGCAGTGGCTTGAACCACGAGAAGCTCACCATTTTCATGAAGTATCTGGCTCGGCGGCAATTGACTGATTTCTCCCGCCATGACTTCTGCGTTCTGAGGTGGCATAATGGCACCATAGGTATCGCGTTTTGCCTTTTGCATAAAGGCCGCTATACCGGGAACCTTAGATCGGGCGCCGAAGTGCTCCAAGATATAAGTGCGAAGCCTTAAATAGGCCGTCATATCCGCATCATTCTCAAAAGATTTAAGTTTCATGAAGGAGATGAGGTCTCCGAAGCGTACCTTGATTTCCTTATGTTCTTTATTAAGCAATTCATTCGGCAGCATCGCTGTGCGCAGAAGCGGATGAACCATGCCCGCCATATGAAAGACCGCACTGTTTGTTCCCTGAAAAAACACCGGGAGCACCGGCGCCCCAGTCTTTCGGACGATACGTGCAATGCTCGGACTCCAGTCAGGATCAGTTATTGTGCCTTTCCGAGCAATAAAGTGGGAGACTGCCCCAGAGGGAAAAACTACTAGCATACCACCGTTTTGCACCCACTGGATGGATTCCCTGATCGGTTTATAGTTGTCACGAACCGATGTCGTTCCCTTGAAGGGGTTTACGGTTATCAATAAATCCCGTATTTCAGGTATTATATTCAGCATGTAGTTAGCCATAAACTTGACATCGCCACGTATCTTGCGGAGAACCGATGCAAGGATAACGGTTTCAATGCCTCCGAAAGGATGGTTAGCCACTACGATCACGGGACCATTGGTTATCATAATTCGAGCGAGGTCCTCCTCCGGAAGATCATAAGATGCGCCGAGCCGTTCCAGGATCTTGTCCGGGAACGGCCGGTTATCATGCAGCTTACTGACATCATCGTAGATCTGGTTCAATCGGGGAAAAGCGAGGACATGCTCTATCGGCCCTTTGAGCAGCGAAAACAGTTTGTTCTGCAGCGGGTTCTTGAACTCGACGCTCAGGTTAAAAATTCTGTTCGACGGAGCTTGTTCCAGCATTGAGACGCTCCTTTCTAATTATATCGAAGTACACAGCACTGTATGCTATGATTAAGCTATGCGAGCGCGAATGTTATCCGTAATACGATAACTCCATGACCAGAAGCCGGTCTCTGGACAGGGCGACAAACGCGAATCCCGTCCTATTAAATACCGATTTCCCCGCCAGACCACGGTGGAGCTCAGTAGTGGCACAAACCATAGAATTCCAATAAGAATGTCTTTCAACGGGGCCAGAAAATAGACGACCTGAGACTGTTTGTGGAAATTAGTCTCTGAGGATGAAGTCTCGATGGCTCTCCCGATAAAGGCATCGCCGAGAATTTTTACGAGGCCCACAAGGACCGCACAGGAGATTGTTTCGCGCGAAGGCCCTCTGAACAGGACTGGCAGTGTGGCGATAAATACGGGATTGGCAAGAAGTTCTGAAAAGTATTTGGCCCCGCCAATCTTCCATCTGAGCTTTCCCCATCGCGTATGACGGTTCAAAAAACGTTTAACGCCCCAGTATTCGTTTACATTTCTGATCAGATAATTTGACAGGGCGATTCTTTTCCCGCTCCGCCTCATCTCCCTTCCGATGATGAAATCCTCCGCCAGGATGTCTTTAAACGCAAACAGACCTCCCAGCACCTCCAGATCGTCCTTCTTCATGAGCATGGACTTACCGATAACGCAGGGCATTCCAAAGAACTTATCGAGGAAGCTGACGCTTCCGATTATAAACGAGTTCAAATGAAGATTTTCAAAAAGTGCACCGAGGCTGCGTCCCCCAACTCCTTGGATCAGATTGTTGACAAGCCCAACCTCGGGGTCTTTAGTATGGCGAGTGATCTCTCGCAGATAATACTTGTCCACCATAACGTTGCTGTCACTTATAAGTATGTAAGGATAGCGGGATTTTTTATAAGCGGGGATAAGGTTATTGATCTTGGGGTTGAGTCCCACATTGCACTTCTCGATGACGAGGGATATATTCCGGTTGGCGTATTTATCCTTGATTTTTTTTGCTACTTTGTAGGCTGGATCGTTGAAGTCCTGAAGGCAAAAAAGAATTTCGTATTCTGGATAGTCCTGAGTGCAGAAGCTGGCCAGATTGTCGAAAAGATTGTCGTCGAGTCCCCTAAGTGGTTTCAGAATCGAAATAGGCGGCGAATAGTTTGGATCGTGCGTTGATGTTCGTTTGCTGGTTTCACGTGTTCTTTTAATGAGCGAATATGCCGCTCCAACCTGAAGCAAATAGAGAATGGTCCCTATACTTGAGATCGCCGCACATATGACAAAAATAGTCATGTGGCTCCTCCTTTATTCTGGTACATATTTGTTGAAAGACCTATCATCGTTTAATTCCTAAAAAGCGTGATCGCTACTCCCTTATTGTGTCGTATGCAATTTTTCACTGATTCCACGTTTTTTTCACAATTAAGCAGCGTTTTCCAAGAGTACAAGTGCCGGGCCTTGTGAAAATCGCTATTGGCGATATAGGGGTATTTTTTCAAGCTGATCACGTTAAACACGTCGTCCCGGTTCGCGATTTCCCAGGCATCGATATATTTTGCATATTTATCGCGGTTGTTCCATAGAAAGAGCGTATCTTTATTCACCATGTCCGGTGTATGGTGTGGGTGGCAGGCGACGGTCAGGGTGTCCTGGCGCTTTGCTTCAAGAAAGATCTCTTCGTAACTCATACAGGCGGGAACGAATTCCTTGATATCCAGAATAAGAAGATGGGCCGATTCGTCCTTCGATAGATAATTCTTGCTGATCTCGACACCGGGGATCACCAACATCTCGTATTTCTCCCATGCTCGCTCCTTCTCAATAAGGACTGTGGAAAGATATTCATCGAAGTTGTCCCCCTTGACAGACAGATTGAAGCTTCTTGCGAATTTTCCCATCACGTTGTCACCGTTCACAACATGGTCTGTAATCGCAATAACATCAAAACCGGCTTGGCCGAACAGATCAACCGTCTTTCTCATCTCCAGCGAACCGTCGGAAAAAGTGGTGTGAATATGAAAGTCACACAGAAGCATTTGAAGATACCTTACACTCCCGCTGTTACAGGAGAATGAAGATAATGTTAAGTTTTAGTTAAGAATAAAGGATTATTTTAATCACGGTGAGACCGAGGACAGATGAAGGTACACGTCGTCTTAAGAAAAGGAGGCATTCCGACCCCCGGAGGTGTGATACTTATTTTTCAACTGATTATCGAACTTTCGCTTACCGAAGCTTCCTTTGTCATTGTCAACTGATTAGCTATATGCTCCTGTCCATCCAATCTTTCCCTAGACTGTCCCATTCTACCGTTCTCCCATAACCATTAAATTCTAGAATATTTTACAGATCAGGTTGAAAAATCAGGCTTATAGCGGCGGGAGCATGCCGGTCTCCAGGGCGTCTACATTCGAGAACCAACGTCGCGACAACCTGCTCAATGTCCTCGTGCCTGAATCTCCGTTCCGGCGTCATGGAAAGTACAGCTTTTTTCATTCGAGTCTCGTAAGTATCACCGCATTCGATAACGTCATGATCAACTATGGTTACGTTAACAGGCTCGGTGAAATATACGTCGGCAACAACACCGCTTTCAATCTTAATTATGACATGATTCATTTATTCCTCTTCAGTCTGCTTTTTTTACAGCACTCCACCGCTATTCCTCATAAAAGCACCATAATACTGCTGAATTTTTTTATCAGCCATTGAGACGATGATACAGGAAGGGAATTACGATAGTATGAAGAAAACATGAAAGTTCGATTAAATTGTTGTCTGATTTTAGGGCAATGAGACAAAATGGGTTTCATCATTTGTTAGGCCATGCCACATGTTTTTAAAAATTGGCTAGCTAACGATGATGCCAGAAGTCAGGGTTCTTGACTGATTCATTAGATGCCAGTCACGATCTTGCAAAGGTACGCCCAGTCATCAATTGATCGGCTTGAGAGCCTTTCGACTCTATTGATGTGATTCGCGTGCAATTACCGGTCACGATTCAAAATCAATTGGATCATCCGTGGAGTGGTCATAGCGTTTCGCAGGAGCCGGCTTCCCCATGAGGAACATCGTCTCTTGATGCCGATCAAGCTCTGGCGAGTGGTCGATATGAATGGGATATTCTATGACCAAGCGAAACTCCTTCAATACAACTTATTCACATCCCGCGGATGATAAGGATAATAAACAGGATTCCGATGATCACCCCTGCTGTGGTTAAACCATATTCAATTGCTTTCAGGATGGTCTTATTCATGCACAATCACCTCCACTCCCTTTGCCAGGCGACAATTCGAACGCTGCCCTTTATTTAGTAAAAAAGTTCCGCCTTCCAGAGTTCTGAAATTGTTTAACATATAGCAGGATATGACGTATTACCGCTGCCGCAAGAAGCGTTCTTTGACGCCTTTGCTGACTAGTATGGGAAGAAAGGCCTTCACTTTGATGTCCTTTTTCAGTTCCTCCAATACCTCTCTATAGGATCTGTTAACGACTTCCGCCGGCATTCCAAGTTCATACACAAGCCTGTCAATGGCTTGAACATGCTGATCATTGTCAGTGTCGTAGCCGGATCGAGAAATTACTGAAGACATTTGCTTCATCATAGCAACCCCCTTCTCGTTCGAGAGATATGACTCTGCACTTGCAGCTAATTTAACAATCGAATTTATTTTCCTCTCAAGACTTTAGCCAGAAACACAGGGCAGCAATCGAAATCTTCTGTAAGGCAATGGGTCATATTTCTTCGCTGGTCAATGAGCATTTTCATGACGGATGCAGAGCAATACATGCTTTGGACTTTCCTGTAGGGGCAAATAGAATTCTCGATACTCGTGGCTGAGGACTTATTTCCGAACGCTGTTTGAGAATTGTACATAGATTCCTCCCGTACCTGTACCGATATTACACGATGCATGTTACATGAGTATGATATTCTCGTTACATGATCGTGAATAAATCAACGATTTACCGCTAGTAAAGTCTCTACTAAATTTTCGATCGGCTCTGTATCAGGTATGAGTAATAGGTTGCGGCGCTTGTCGGGGAACGTCTGAGTGTTTTGAAATCAACGCGGTAGAGGCCGAACCTGGCATCGAGTCCCTGAAGCCATTCGTAATTGTCGATAAGGGTCCAGTAAAAATATCCCCTGACATCGAGACCATCCTTCAAACATCGCTCAACAACATCCACGTGGCGTTTCATATATTTTACCTTTTCCTCGCTATCATGCGTTGCGATGCCGTTCTCGGTGATGATAAGCGGAATATCGAGCCGTGAAGCATAGCGTAAGACTTTTGCCAGACCACGCGGGTGGACCTCCCACCCGAGATTAGTTAGACCGTGGCCTTCAATATCTGCGTAGCGAAGTTCTACTCCCATTTTCTTGAAAGGATTGAACCGGAGGTGGATTCGGGTATAGTAATTCACACCGAAGAAATCGAGCTTGTCCTTAATTGGGATTTCGATCTCCACTGCGCGCGAAAAGGGGAATTTAATGATAAATACACCGGTCTGGAAAGCGTTGATGATCGAGTGATTGTAGAAATAGTTCGCCGACTTCTTCAGGAGCCGGTCGAGGGGGTTCCATTTCTTCCAAGGGGCAAATACGGACATGTTATGCGCGATGCTGACCTGTGCATCGGGGACGTACCGATGAATGATATCGTATGCTTTGCCGTGGCAGGTGAATATATTTTGAAGCGCGACAAGGGACCGGGGAACGTCCCTGAGGCCAGGAGGCGTGCAGCCGTCGAGGTATCCGCCGATCAGGATGACATAGGGCTCATTGAATGTTATCCAGTACCGGACATTCTTGAGAGTCGAGACCATCATCTCAACGTAGCGCAGAAATTTCTCGATAGATGCAGGCCGGTGCCAGGGTGACCTCTCTAGAAACCAGCGAGGATGGGTAAAATGGTGGAGTGTGACCATTGGTTCAATGTTGTAGCTTCGTAGAATGTCGATAATTTCCTGGTAGTGCGCAACGGCCTCTTCGTCCCAGGTATCTTCTCGCGGCTGGATCCTGCTCCACTCAATAGAGAAGCGATAGGCATTGACCCCTAGTTCCTTCAAGAGTTTGAGGTCCTCTCTGAAAAGGGCATAGTGGTTCGTTATCAGCGGGATATCGCTTAAGACGGGGTCCCAAGTCGCCCAATCTGCGTTGGGAGAGCCTTCGAGCTGAAAAGCCGATGTAGCAACGCCCCATTGAAAGTCTTCCGGAAAAATTGGCTTCATTGTCCGGTCTCTCATGTTAAGCCTTCTATCCCTTCTCTATCTTTCTAATGGATGGTCATTAGGAGAAGTATTGTCAGAGTAATCGCGAACAGCGCAGAATCCATTTTTCATTTATTCTGTTGTCCTTGTTTCTCTACTTCCATTTCTTAGATCTTTTCCGGTGAGAAAACGACAGCATTCGTCCTGCTTCCGCCAATTACAAGAACCAGTGCCGCATGTGCCATAATCATTCCATGCTCCAGGCTGTGATGGTAAATCCGATCGTGCTTTGGCGGAGAACAAACACAAGTGTGGCGTCGTTTATAAAGGTTATTTTGAGCCTGTGCACGGTAAATATTTAATAATACTCCGTAGCAGTTCGATGACGATCAACATCGAAAGGCTGTTGGCCACCATCAAGTCAAAGGCGACCGTCAGCATCTGGCTCCCGAAAATGGAACGCAGGTCGAGTAACACACGTACGATTCCCGTCAAAAGGATGATGATCACGAAGGGTATCAGGGATTTAATCAAGCCGTCGACGATTTAGCAAAGTATTTTATATTCGCTTTCTCACCAGGAGCTTAGATATGACGCATTTCGTGATATTGCCAATACAGAAACAGTTTCTTGTCGGATCGCGATGCGTAACTGTGCTGGTGATCAGCTCCCCCTTGGCCACTGTCACAAAGCGTTTCAGTATGAAGTGAAACTATACTCTTGCGCTGTTACATTGACATTACAGTTTGATGACAAGATGATGAAATAATCTTTTTCGCGGTTGGAGCCATCGGGGTAATTATGATGATGGGCGTTTGACTTCGCGTGGTAAAGGACGTTAGTGGCCGTTCGCACGTCCCGTATCGAGACGCTTCTTTGCCTAACGAGCATTAATTGAATTGTTTAGGTTTTCGACAAAATATTGCGGCAGTCTGCAAAATGTTATTACCGCTGCCAGCTTTTCAATGCCTTATTCGACTCGCAAGAAAATCGCGATTGCCCTTTGCGAGTTTATCTCATCGACCGCAACGCAGGCCTTGGGTCAGGTGGCGTCGGAAAATCAAAGGAAGGATAAAAATTCCACGACTTCGTTACTGAACAGCGAGTGTGCTTCCAGATTACCGGGAGCATAGATCCCAAAATCCCAATTTTCATTATCATCCATCCTGTCTAAGCACCACAACGGCATCCGAGGGCATACAATGAAATAGGCCGCTGAAGATGTGCGCTTCACATCATAGGGCCGAGTCCACAAAATAGCCTACTCCCCTTCTCGTCTTGAGGTATGTTGGATTTGAAGGGTCATCTTCTATCTGGGTCCGAAGCCTCCGGATATGTACGTCGACTGTCCTCGGTTCGATAAACGCCTCTCCTTTCCACACGGCGTCCACAAGTTGTTCGCGGCTGAACACCTTGCCCTTTCGCTGAACGAGATACAAAAGCAGCTTAAATTCCGTTGCACTGAGCTCTAGTGGGGTAGTGCCCTTGGTAACGCCATAGGTTTCCGTGTTAATACTTAGTTTCCCGATGCGCATGATCTTTTGCATTGTTGTTTTTTCACCAGCTCTCCTCAATACCGCCCTGATTCGCGCGATGAGTTCTCTGACACTGAATGGTTTTGTTATATAATCGTCAGCACCGCTTTCCAGGCCTATGACCCTATCCACCTCCTCTCCTTTTGCCGTAAGCATGATAATAGGAGTGCCAGCCGTTTTGGGGTCGTTTTTCATGATACGGCATAGTTCCCCGCCCTGGATATTAGGAAGCATGAGGTCGAGAATTACCAGATCAAATTTGTCTTTCCTGATTTTATTAAGCGCTTCTTCGCCATCAGAAGCCGTCGTGACCCTGAAACCATCTTTTTTCAAATTATAAGATATGACGTCAGCAATATCCGGTTCATCATCTACGATCAAAATTTTATTGTTCATAAACGTATTTATAACATTTATCTTCAAATGAATTCAAGAGGAGCAAAAAGATTTAACAGAAATGTAACATTCACCCGTGTGGCAAAAAAAGGACCCATGAGGATTGACAAAAAAAGCTGCATACATTCTGACATTTACCCTTCGCCTTAGTCAATTTGCGAGCAAATTCATCATTCTCTGTTTTAATGAATGATAGTCCTATGTTAAGATTATTTTTTAGACAGGGAGAGATTTGGTTACCTATTGATTATAAGAATATTTACGGGTAATTTCTTGCTAATATCTCAGGAGGCTGATAATTTCTGCTTCCCGTTTCATGACATATTTTGCAATGCTTTCTTCATCCCACGGGTGGGGCCTGATTTCCGCACCGTAATGAATCCCTTCCCTGCTTTCCTTTTTATATCGCATAATGCCGGGCGTAAGAATGATCATGTTAGGGTCGGGTAACTGAATTGAAAGGCTGAATATGCAGTCAACGGGGAAATGGCGGAGACAGACAAACCCGATGCCCCTAGTGCTGATGTCGATGACGTCGCAGGCAGTCGTCGGTTCTCCAGGAATAAAGACGTGCAGTGCAACAGGTTTCTTCTTGTTTGGCTGAATCCGGATGTCTTTTTTAATGAATAGACGGTCTGGCAGCGAGGCGTGAGTTTCCGTGTTCGTGGTCCTTTGAATATCGATGATTGCTTCGTGATTTAGCTGACGATAGGTGTGATATAACTTGATGGAATTTCCTTTTTTCATGGCCTGCAGAAAAACCGCCTGTTTAAAGCGGTTCAGGACAATGGAATCATCCGTTATCGCTTTTATTGCGCAAACCCCGCGCGCAGTGACCGGCACGCCGTGTTCCTGGATATCTATGGCAACGATGACCGGAATTTCTTCCTCATGCAGATAAGCCAACTGCTTGCGGATGGTGGCGACATCCTCCACCGGTTTTATATTAACAGAAATATTGGATGAGGCAGGAAGCGGAAGCACTGGCGACGATGAAGCGCAGTAGTGCCGCGCCGTAAACAGGACATAATGGACGATGTCATACACCGCTTCGCCCCCCATTTTCTTCAAATCCAGGACAAGAGCGTTGAATCGCTGAAGATCGTTCTCGTACATTATCGGTTCGGGCGAAATGATAAGGATCGGGCCAATAATGCCTCGCACCCTGGCTTCGGCTAGAAAATCTAGATAATCATCATCAATGCCGACAATCGCGATATCATCAAGCTCGGCATGCTGGAGATATATTTTTTTTATTTCATGGTCCGGTAGCAGCCGAACCGGCAGCTCCTTAATGGCAAAGAGTTCATTAAATTTTGGCGTGGTCCAAATCCGCATGGGCTATTGTAGCATATCTCGGAGACAGCATAAAGTATTTAACGTGGCACGACAGCCTCTATGGACTATCTTCTCGAAAGGAGTGCACTCAGAGCAGAACTCCGGGTAACTGTTCGGAAACCTTAACCGGAGGGTTATTTAGTGTTTTTTACTCATAATAGAGGACAGACGTTGTGTGAGAGTTGCGGCCTTTTTCGGCTCCATGACTGCGATGATCGCTCCGGCTTTTTTGCTTTTCATGCGGGTCATAATGCGTAGTGCCGTATTGTTGTCCAGCGCGGAAATCCGCACTGCCGCATCTTCAGGCGGCATCGCCTCATAGGCCTTGACCACGTTCTCGATCGTATCGCCTTTCACCTGATCAACACGCTTGAGCATCGCTTCCATCCGGTCCAGCAGCCGCGTATAGGTCTCGATCCTGGCCTCAACCTCTTTTTTCAAAGCATTCAATCTTACTTCATCGCGTTTGAGCGCTTCTTCTTTTTCCATCAGCTCAACGCGTTTTGTTTCTATGGCTTTGATTGGGTCGTCCTGGGCGTGAATGGCAGATGTCAGAAGGAACAGAACTGCTGCAAAACCGAGGACCAGCAGTTTTTTCCCAGCTTTAAAGTTCTGACCGCTGAACTCCGACGTCTGCTCATTGTTTCCCTTCCTTCTCATTTCCCCGCCCTTCTGCAGAGAAACGTAAAGTCTGCTTCTTTTTGCTCGTTATGCGAGATCTCTTTTGCCAGCTCATGGATGATCTTATCATGCAGTTTTTCAAAGAGGCACTGTTCCTTGAAGGCCTCAACCATGGCTCTCTGCTTCCGGTCCACTTCCGCGGCATGGGCCGCAACGACGCTTTTCTGTTGATCGATCTGCTTGGCGATATGTTTTAAGTACGTATGAAACAACTCAATTTCGGGCGCATGTATCGCGCCTGCCTGTTTACATGCAAGTTCGACGATTGTTTTTTTATACTCCCGGTCCAGTCCGTCGAGCTTCACCTGCTCGGCATTCAGTTGCTCCCGCACCTTCCTAACCTCGGCTTCGAGTTGCTCTTTGTTGAATTCCTTGATCTCGATGATCTTAGACACCATCTTTTCTTTCGTCATGGTTTGTTTCCCGCATTCTCAAACAAGAAGTAGAGGCCTTGCAGGCAGTCGGCAAAATCGCGCCGCTCATTTATTCCCTGCTTTAGATAAGTCCGAAGCTTGTCGTAGAGCTTGATTGCTTGGTCCACTTTCGGATTGGAGCCTTCTTTGTAAGCGCCGAGGTTGATCATGTCTTCCACTTTCTTGTAGGTTGCCATAGTTTCCACGAACCTGGAGGCTAATTCTTTGTGTTTTGCGTCCACGATATCGGGCATGAGCCTGCTGATGCTCTGAAGCACGTCGATTGCCGGGTAATGGCTTTCCATCGCCAGCTCGCGCGACAGGACGATGTGCCCATCAAGAATTGCCCTAGCCGAGTCAGCAACTGGGTCGGACAAGTCATCGCCTTCCACTAGCACTGTGT
This sequence comes from Nitrospirota bacterium, assembly GCA_963845065.1. Taxonomy (GTDB): domain Bacteria; phylum Nitrospirota; class UBA9217; order UBA9217; family UBA9217; genus JAJYKN01. Next base: position 275,435 of record CAWJQQ010000005.1, on the reverse strand, counting down.
ACAGGCCGGTGATGCTGCCGCTTCCCTCGGACGTGCCGACCCGTTCCAGGAGCTTGGGAAGCAGCGCAAATACTGAGGGCGTATAGCCCTTTGACGTTGGCGGTTCGCCCGTGGCGAGGCCGATCTCGCGCTGTGCCATAGCCACGCGGGTCAGGGAGTCCATGAGCAGAAGCACGTCGCTCCCCCGATCTCGAAAATATTCGGCAATGGCCGTCGCGGCCAGGGCGCCCCGCACTTTGGCCAGTGGCGGCTGTTCGGAAGTCGATACGACAATCACGGACTTTTTTATGCCCTCTTCACCTAAATCTTTTTCGATGAACTCGCGCACTTCCCGGCCGCGTTCACCGATCATCGCAATCACGTTCACCGACGCCGCCGTATACCGCGCCATCATCCCGAGCAGCACACTCTTTCCCACGCCGGAACCCGCCATGATTCCGATGCGTTGACCCTTACCGCAGGTCAGCAGACCGTTGATCGAACGGATGCCGAGGTCGATCGGCTGAGAAATTCGTTGCCGCTTCAAGGGGTGGGGGGTAAGGGAGTATAAAGGGTACTCTCTGCCCACGATGGGACCTTTCCCGTCGATAGGCTCGCCACGGTCGTTGATCACTCGTCCGATAAGAGCCTGGGATACGCGAACAGAAACTTTTTTCCCGATCGGAAGGACCCTGCTGCCGGCTTTGATCTCAGAGAGATCGCCGACGGCCATAAGAAGCACTTTCCCATCCCGGAAACCTACGACTTCAGCGTCGAGTTCAACGTGGTCAGAAAGGATTCGGCACGATTCACCGATGCTCGCCTTCACCCCTGTTGCCTTGATGATGATCCCCGTGATCTCAATGACCCGACCGTACACCTTCATCGGGTCGGTTTCGGAGATGGCCTTGGTATAGGAAGATAGATCAATCATAATAAATCTCGATAACAAAATGCCAAATGAAGACACTGAGAGTCTAATGTCAAGTCCTTAACACAAAATTATTTTATCCTTGTTAATCCGTAAAATTAAAAATTTCACCGTTCTCACTGTCGCTGTGGTAATTTATTGACTTTCTGTGTCGGAGTCATTTCTGGCCGTGCTGAGCCACCAGGTCCTTGATCAGGTTCTTCAGCTGCTCATCCAAGTCGGTCACTACGTCCTCCACGGGCCCCATCACAACGGTTCCGAAAGGGGAAACCGAGGGGTCAACATCGATTACGATGTCGGGATGGATCCGCGTTAGATCAGGCTTATGCTTCATGAAAAAATCGTAGAGAGTGGGGTTTACTTTGATCTTAATCTGCCCCGTCCGCTCGAGTTTCAAGAGTCCATCCTTCGTCATTTTGATGATCTCCGAGGGCTGGACCGTCAATTCCTTCACAATGATCTTCCGTGCGATGCTAACTGCGAGCTCGACAAATTGCGTCTCCATTTCCTTCACGATCTGCTGTCGAATCGTCGCGACGTCAGCCAGTAGGGCATCCAGTTTGTCGAACAGCACTTTCGCCTTCTTTTCGCCCATGTCGAAGCCGGCTTTTTCGCCTGTTGCATACCCTTTTTCATATGCTTCCCGTTCGATGCGATCCGCTCCGCGGCCTACAATAAAATCCTCCTTGAATGCCGGCATATCGTAACGGGCAAGCCCCGAGTCCTTTCTAATCAGTTTAGACAACAACCTCTTCACCGCCTCTCCCGGCAAGAATGATCTTGCCGTCCGTTTCAAGCTTCCTGGCGACCTTCACGATGTTCTGTTGCGCTTTTTCCACATCGGATAGCTTGACTGGTCCCCGCGTCTGTATGTCTTCTTTCAGGATCTGCGCTGCGCGCTGGGACATATTCTTGTAGATCTTCTCCTTGAGCGCTTCCGATGCCGTTTTAAGCGCCAGTGCAAGCTCGTCAGTCCCCGTCTCTTTCAGGAGCAGCTGAATGCCGCGTTCATCCACCTTGACCAGGTCGTCGAACACGAACATAAGTTTTCGGATCGAGTCTGCGAGTATGTTGTTTTGCTCATCAATTTTGCCCAAGACTGATTGTTCTGTAGACCGATCGCACTGGTTCAGTATCTCGGCGATGGCCTTGGTACCACCCATACGCAGACCCTTGCTTTTGCCCATTTCGAGCTGCCCTTTCAGCACTTCTTTGAGCTCTACGATGGCATGCTCCGGAATCCGGTCAGTCGAAGCGATTCGCATCGCGACATCGGACTTGATGGCATCCGGAAGGATGGAGAGAACTTCCGCGGCCTGCTGAGGTTCAAGCAGGCAGATAACGAGCGCAATGGTCTGAGGATGCTCCGATATGAGAAAGTTGACCAGGGTCTTGGCTTCGACCCAACGCAGAGCTTCAAGCGGTCCCTCTTTGGACGCCATCTCCATGATTTTCATCGCGCCGTCCTCACCCAGTCCCTTTGCGAGCACTTTTTTTACGAACTCAGTACCTCCGAGCCGAACATCACCGCGGGTGACGCTTTCCGATACGTCTTTCAGGACATTATCGATCGTGTCCCGTGACACGGTTGTGAGCCGCGTCATGTACATAGTGATCCTGCCGATGTCCTTGACATCGAGACCTTTCAACACCTCGGCTGCAGTATCTTCGCCGAGGGCACTCAAAAAAACAGCGGCTTTTTCATGACCACTCAAAGGCATTTAGAGCTCCTTGCCTGACTCAGTAACTCGAATTTCTAGTGCTGTTCGGTGTACTCATATCCAAATTCACTCTAAGCTGTTATTTCTCCTCCAGCCATCCCTTGATGAGATTCGACGCATCTTTCGGATTTTTCTTGGCCCAATCGATCAGCTGTTCGCGAGATGATCGATCCTGCTCGGGGATCGCCCTCTGTACCTCGCCCGCAGCCTGCACCAGGCTGAGTTGCTGTTGAGGCAATGCGAGCTGCGTTGGTTCGGTCAGCGTCTTCATGAGTGGCTTTACCACGAAAAGAAAAAGAAGCGCGACCCCGATGAGGGGAACAAGATATTTCGAAGCGCTCATAACCGTCGGCACAACCCGTGATGGTGCCGGTGTATCCACCATCTCTTCCTGCGGAACGACCTCAAAGGGCAAATTCACGACCTTGACCTCGTCGCCACGGTCCGCGCTGAAGCCGATCGCTTTCTTTACCATGTCCTCAAACTGCCTCACCTGATCTTCAGTGCGAGGAGTGTATTTTTTCTCTGTTGAGCCCTGTGCAGCAGCATAGGTCCCGTCCACAAGGACGACCACTGAAAGTTTCTTGACCTCACCCGTAGGACTGATCACATGGCTTATGGTCTTGGTGATCTCATAGTTGATCGTCTCGTCCTTTTTTTCCGATACCGCCGGTGTACCTGGCATGGTCGCCGTCGTCTGCTGCCTCCCAGGGAGATTCGACGCAATACCGGGAATGCCGCCGTTCGTCCCACCGGTGGATTTTTCAGTGTTCCGCTGCTCGCTCCTCGCAACCTGGCTGTCGGGGTCATATTTTTCTTCAGTTTTTTCGGTCTTCGTAAAATCGAAGCTTACAGCCACCCTTGCCTTTGCTTTGCCTTTACCCACAACCGGTTCGAGCATACTGATTATTTTGGCCTCCATATCGTGTTCATAGGTCCGCTCATATTCGAACTGGCTGCCCGTTTCTGCAAAATTTTCGTCGACATCGCTTGTGAGCATGTCACCATCGTTATTCACCACGGTCACGTCCTTCGCATCAAGTCCTTCAATGCTGCTAGAGACAAGATGGACAATGCCCTGAACTTGTGATTGCGACAGCCTTCTGCCCGGTCGTAGCTTCAGGAGGACCGATGCTTTTGGTTTTTCATCTTTCTGCATAAAGAGCGTTTTTTCCGGAATTGCCAGATGAATGCGGCACTGTTCGACTTCTGCCAAAGACCGGATCGTCCGCGCAAGCTCCCCTTGGAGCGCCCGACGGTAGTCCAGCTTTTGTACAAAGTCAGTCATAGTGAAGCTTGTCTTGTCAAAAAGCTCAAACCCAACCCCGCCGCCCTGTGGCAATCCTTGGCTCGCGAGCTGGAGCCTGACTTCGTACACCTTGTCGGCAGGCACCATGATCCCGCCACCAGTCGCGGTATACGGGATCTTCTGCTCGTTCAGTTTCTGGATGATAGCGCCGGCATCTTCATCGCTTAAATTCGAGAACAGGAGCTGCTGGTCTGCCTTCTGCGACCACGTCATCAGGAGGATGCCAGCTGTTATCACAAGCGCGATCACGACGAGCAGCGCTAATATTTTTTTCATCGGCAAGGTTCGTAACTGTTCGCCAACGTCTGCCATAGCTTCACCTCAAGGAATAAATAAGTTCGGAGTTTGGCCAAACGCTTAATCTGCGTCTTTGTTCCTGCCGAATTCCCATCTCCGATCGAATTACCATCAATGATTACACTTGCATATTCATTACGGTCTGATATGCGGAGATCAATTTGTTCCTGACCTCGATCATAAGCTGGAAATTCATGTCAGCTTTTTCCATGGAGAGGATCGCCCCGGTCGGATCTCCACCAGATGCCATCTCCTGCACTGCCTTATCTGCATCGCTCTGGACCTGAGAAATTTTACCAATCGCGTCCTGCATCATTTCATCAAAGCCCGAAGCCGGTTCTTTTCCCCCTGGCTTTACTTGATGTAGACCTTGGCCCGTGCTTGCACCGTTGACTATAATTTCGCTCATTTTCCGTCTCCACTATTTGACTAATGGTTCGTCAATTTACTTCGCATTCGTTATTGCTTGAAACATACAACAACCACAGATAGACACGGCAAACACTGATCAAGCATTCAAAGATTTTTGAACCTGAGTTTCTCTGAGCGTGCCGACGATGTAGGGAACCGTGGTTTCAGGTGTTTGATTTCTTTTCTCCTTGCGTCATGGAAAGTAAAACCCCGTTGTTTGACCTCAGGGGTCGCCCAATTTCCGCATGTCTTCTACACGCTTCCGAGATCAAGCGTTTTCATAAACATGGCTTTCGACATGTTGAATGCAGATACGGAGGCCTCATAGGCACGTGATGCCATCATCATGTTCACCATCTCTTCAATGATGTTCACGTTCGGCATCGCCACGAAGCCGTCTTTGTCTGCGTCGGGGTGGGATGGATCGTACATCATCTTGAGCGGGGAATCGTCCTTAACGATACTGCTCACTTTCACCCCCGTGAGGCCGTCTTGGTCCGACCCTAGAGGGTCGGTGCTAAACACCACGTCCTGCCTGCGATAGGGTCCGCCCTCGGCCGAACTCGTTGAGTGAGCATTCGCCATGTTGGAAGCAATTACGTTCATCCTTTGCCGTTGTGCCGCAAGCGCTGAAGCGCTGACCGTAAACACATTGAAGGAATCCATTTGTCGTCCTCATCAATTCTTGGGTGAGCAGGGAGTCAATAAGTTGCATCTTTCCCCTTTGCTCTATCCCGATGTGCTAAGTGCATTCTTGAACATCTGTATCTTTTTCTTGAGCAGGGTGATTCCCGCTTCGAAGATCATGCCGTTCTCTGTCATCTTGGCCACTTCCTGGTCCATTTCAACGTTGTTCTTGTCAGCCCATGGCTTCGTATCGTCTTCCTGAATCTCGCCTGACCCATTCCCCCCTGATCCTGCCTGTATGTGTCTCGCGTCCGTGATAGTCATGCTCATCTCATTATCGAGGGCTTGGCTGAATTTGACGTCCTTTGCTCGATAATTAGGCGTATCTACGTTCGCAATGTTCGAGGCAAGGATGTCGTTTCGTATACTGGCTTGCCGGACAACCCGCTCTAACACGTTCATACTGTCAGACATACGTCCCTCCTCTGGCTTATATAATCAATAACCGTGCCAGATGCTGCTTCATGCTCCAGAATTCGGATCGCGGAATGCTGAATGAATACAGTGAGTTTATCGATGATTTTTCTAAATTTTTTATTGCGCGTTCCGCTTTCGCCATTCCCCAATCAACCTGCCCGGCAAAATTTTCACCCTACCGGCACTTTTTGCCCATACTCATTCAGTTTGTTCCTGACCGTTCTGACGCTGACGCCCAACAGTTTTGCGGCTTTCGACTTGTTGCCGTTCACATCTTTAAGCGTTTTCAAAATCACATCGCGTTCCATGTCCTTCAGTTTTCCGTTCACCATCGTCTGTGATTCAGCTTGATCGAGCATAAAATCTGCACTGTCCACGACTACCCCGCTGCATAAAAAGACTGAGCGTTGAATAACGTTTTCCAGCTCCCGCACGTTCCCGCGCCATGGCATTTGTTTAAGAAGAGCAATCGATGCCGGTGTGCATCCCCGCAGTTCCTTCCCAGCTTGAACGGAAAACCGCTTTACAAAATGCCGTGCCAACAAGGCAATGTCTTCCTGACGTTCTCGGAGCGGCGGTACTTTGAGCGGAAACACGTTCAGCCGATAGAATAGGTCTTCCCTGAATCGACCCTCGGCGCACTCGCTGGCAAGGTCCCTGTTCGTCGTCGCGAGCACCCGAACATCGACTCGCACCGGTTCCTTTCCTCCGATACGGTCGATCTCACGCTCCTGAAGCACGCGGAGCAGCTTCGCCTGGAGCATGAGGGGCATCTCGCCGATTTCGTCCAAAAGGATCGTTCCGCCGTCAGCGAGCTCCATTTTCCCTTTTTTTCGGTCCACAGCTCCCGTGAAAGCCCCTTTCTCATGTCCAAAGAGTTCCGACTCAAGAAGGCTGTCAGGAATGGCGGCGCAGTTCACAGCGACAAAAGGGTTATTCTTTCGCTTGCTCGCTTGATGGATGTAGCGGGCCAGCAGCTCCTTACCCGTGCCGCTCTCGCCCGTGATCAAGACGGTAATATCGCTGCCTGCGAGGTTTCCTGCGAGCTGCACTATCTTTTGCATTTCAGGATTCTCGGTCATGATGTCTTTATCAGCCGCTTGTCTTCTTATGATTGATTCGATGGTCTTGCTCAGGGCGTCGAAAGAGAAGGGTTTCATGAGGTAATCCGTCGCACCTTCCTTCATGGTTTCGACAGCGTTCTCGACAGTGCCGAAACCGGTAATCACCAGTACCGGCATGTTTCCGTTGCGACGGCGTGCTTCCTTCAGGAATGTGAGCCCGTCCATCTTCGGCATCTTCATGTCCGTTACGATCAGCGAGTAGGGCACTTCGCGCAGTTTCCCGATAGCTTCGACGCCGCTGTCGCACAGGACAGCCCGATGTCCGAGCCGCTGGATCGCTTCCGAAAGGGCTGCGCGCATCTGCGGATCGTCATCAACTACGAGTATGGGTTTTGCGTTCGAATTACTCACGGTATTACTCCTTTTACTTCTGGGGGTTCTGGTCGACAGGAAAATATGCTTCCTGCTTATCACCATCAACTACATTCCACTGCAGTGCATACTTTCCCCCGCTGCTCTGCGGCTGCCACTGCTCCGTGATTGGTTCCTTCCTGCAATACCGGGAAGCACAGGCTGAAGGTGCTACCTCTTCCCGGCTCGCTCGTTACCTTAATATAACCGCCGACGGACTGCATGATGTTTGACGCTATCACGAGTCCGAGGCCTGTTCCGCTATCTTTGGTCGAAAAGAATGGGTCGAAGATGCGCTCCAGGTCCTGGCGGGGGATACCGCATCCTGTGTCTTCGACACTCACCATGACCACGTCTTTTACCGTCCCCATGCGGATATCGATCGTGCCGCCGTCAGGCATGGCTTGGGCAGCATTAATCATAATATTCATGAAGACCTGCTTCAGCAGTTCGGCATCGCCTGAAAGCTCGCATACTGTCATCGATGTTGAGAGCCTTACGTTTCTCGAATCCATCATCGGATGAAGCAAGCGTATGGATTCCTCGATAACACTATCAAGCCGCATGGTTTTGACCGATGGTTTGTTAGGCCTCGCGAAAAAGAGCATATTGGTTAAAATCGAATTGAGGCTGCCAATGCCCGCCGTGATGCCCTGCGCAAGGTCCTTGTGCGAGGTAGTTGTAAGTTCTTTTTCGAGCATACTAGCGAAGAGTTCGATGCTGCAAAGCGGATTTCTGATCTCATGCACAAGCTTTGCGGCCATTTCGCCCATGGAAATCAAGCGTTGGTTCCGTTCATGCCGGAGTTCGAGTTCCCGCAGCCGGGTGATGTCTTTGATCAGAATTACTCGTCCCCGAAGACATCCCTCGGCATCAACGACGTCGGAGTGGGACAGGATGACCGTATAACGCTTATCACCCGCTTCGAGCACTGTATCCGTGCCCTCCAGCGTCAGTGAGAATTCCACTGCCGCAAAAGGCTTACCTATGGCCTCGGAGAGGGAAGTCCGGAGTAGTTCTTCCGCGGACCGATTCATAGTGGTCACAAGCCCGTCGGGGTCCACGGCAACGATCGCTTCTTCAAGATTGTAGAGGATAGCCTTGAGATAGTCCTTGTTCCGCTCCGCGTCTGCAAGCGCATCGTTTAACTGACTGTTTTTAATCTCGAGTTCGTTAGACAATCGAGCGATCCGGTCTTTCAGCTCGCCATAATACGTTTCGAGGCTCTTCGATGCGGCAGAAAATGTCTGGAATGCTTCATTCAATTGGTCTATCTTCATCAGCACACCTTAGTCAATCCTTCTCAGGAGCTGCGCCCCCTTGAGTTCGGCGGCAGCAAAGCGTCCCACAGCATTGTTTTTTGTCTGTATCGCTTTGAGCGCATTCTCAGCGTCTTCACCCTTCGCAATTGCCGCTATTCGGTAATACGCCCATTCCACATCAGCTCCAGTCTTGACATCTATGATTGCTTTCTCGGTCCTCGCGGCAACGGCGACGCGATAATAAGCGAGCGCCTTCAGTCTGTCCCCTGCAGCGTACAGAATATCAGCGAACTGCACGGCAGTCGTAACCGCGACCGATTTATTACGCATGGCCCGTTCGCAGAATGCCGTTTCCTTTTTGATGTTCGTGAGCAGTTTCATCGAATCGAGAAGCAGGAGAACATCGTCCTCCCTCACGTCATGGATTTTCATGACCATCTCCGCTCCGCTCAGGCCCTCCTTGGAGGCCAGGGCAATCTTGGCCCGAATGCGTAGAATCGTATCGCTGCTGGCAGCTGGATTCGCAAGCTTCAGATAGTTACGCGCAGCTGCCGCGTCGCCCAGGTCCGCATAGAAATCAGCTAGCAGCAGCCATGCTTCTGACTGAACATCCGTGGGGCCGTACTTGATGAGCCATGTGCATACGTCAAGAAAGGGCTTTCCGGAGATTCTGAGGTGGGGGGCGATTTTGACGATAGACCTGGCCCGAGACGGGTCTAGAAGCCAGCTACCAGCTGTAGCCCACAGCTTGATGAACTTGTTGGGGTCGCGGTCCTTCGCTTCGTTAAATATGGACTCAATTTCATCGAAAGCGGCACTGACCGGGTTCCTACGCAATATGAGCTCTCTCAGTAGAGACAGGGACTCATTAAATTTTCCCTGGGTCCTGTACAGCCTTGCCAGCAGGATGATTGCGGCATCGTATTGCTTCCCGTAGGGATAGTTCTTTTTGATATCCTGGAGCGTGGCTTGTGCTTCTTCATTTTTCCCCATCCGCATATAGGCATCGGCGAGGTTCATGGTTGCATCGCACTTGACGGAGCGTTCTGGTGATTCCGCGGCAAGGGTAAATGCGGTCACTGCATCATCGTTTCGTTTTTCAGTTAAAGCAATAAGCCCGAGCCCATTGGCCGCCTGGTATTTAAACGCCGGATCTTGCACCAATCCAAAGAAGATTTTCGCATCTTTTAATTTACTCATTCGGCGGTAACTCTCGCCAAGGTTGTACATCGTTTCCGGCGAAGAACGTACCAGCTCTGGGTCCTGCTCAATCATGTCGTGGAAAAGCTTGTATGCCTCATCATTTCTGTTCAGTGCCTGGAGAGTGATGGCCCGTTTAATCAGTGTCTGATGTGATGTCCCCCCTTTTTCAAAATGGACAAGCGCCTCCCGGAACTCCCCGAGCTGATAGCGCGCTTCCGCGATGCCTAGGTGGGCTCGCTCGGCTAAGCTCGACTGCGGGAATTGTTTAAGAAAGACGTCAAAGCAAACAGCCGCCTCCGAGTAATAGTGCATTCCTGCATACACATTAGCTCGCTCGAACAGCAGACGTTCTTTGTCTGCCGGTGAGCTGGCGTAGACATAAGCTAGTCGGTAATGCTCGATGGATTCATAAGGGTGTTTGAGCGCCGTGAGCGCCTTTGCATAAACATAGTGGTAGTCCGAGAGTTCTTCATGTGATGGGTGATAGGTGGAGAGAGCATCGATAGTCATCGCTGGTTTGTTCTCGGCAATCAACACCTTCGCCCTCTCCAACGGAGTGAGTGAGTCGCCATGCGCTTCAGCCTTCATCTGGTGCATATTCGAAAATATTAGCATGAACGTTATAGAGAAGATAACAAAGAATGTCCTCATGCCCGCTAGTGTAAGCAACAAGCGTGCCCGAAGATAATGGCTTGAATTTTAATGACTATGGGTTTGAGGAAGGCTGTCAGTTAACTGACAATGACGAAGGATTGGCGGTAAAATTTAGCGTTTCTGCAACTCGATTCCCATTTTTTTTATTTTTTCAAGCAGCGTTGTACGGTTAAGTCCGAGAAGCTGGGCGGCCTTGCTCCTGACACCGCCCGCTTTTTCGAGAGCCTTGCGAATCATATTTCGCTCTATAGCACTTACCATTTCATTCAGGTCTATCCCGCTTTCACCAATTTCAAGTGTGTTTTGCGCGGTAGCCGGGATCACATCGATTTTGCCGTAACCAATTGGCGCCTCAGTTGACGACGTCGCCGTTACAACAGCGGCAAAGGTCAACTGGTGAAGTTTTTCAGGTAGGTCCAATACTTTTACGACCGGCCCGGTCGCGAGGATGGTTAAGCGCTCGACAAGGTTCTCGAGTTCACGAACATTTCCCGGCCAGTTGTATTTCATGAGGCATTCCATAGCGTCCGGCGAAAATGTGAACGGCTCACGTTTTCTCTTACGACAAAACTCCTGGACAAAATGGGCCATGAGGAGAGTAATATCCTCGATTCGGCTTCTGAGCGGAGGCAAATGGAGTGGGATCACGTTTAGGCGGTAGAACAGGTCTTCCCGGAACAAGCCGTCCTTTGTTGCTTTTTCCAGGTCTTTATTAGTTGCCGCCAGGATACGTACGTCAACTTTTATAGTCTTCACACCGCCCACACGCTCAAACTCGCGCTCCTGAAGTACCCGTAGTAGCTTGACCTGAAGCGAAGGATCAAGCTCCCCCACCTCATCAAGGAAAAGCGTTCCTCCCTGCGCGAGTTCAAAGCGGCCGATGCGTGTATTGATCGCACCGGTGAAAGCACCCTTTTCGTGTCCAAAAAGTTCCGACTCGAGGAGGTCTTTGGGAATAGCGGCACAGTTAAGGGGAACAAAGGGGCCACCCGCACGGGAGCTGTTGTTATAGTGGATGGTCTTGGCGATCAGTTCTTTGCCTGTACCGCTCTCGCCGGTGATGAGTACAGTACTGTCCGTATCCGCGATCTTTTCGATCAGTTCGTAAACCGCCTGCATACGCGGCGAGTCTCCGATGAGCCCCTTGAAGTTGTACTTCTTCTTGAGCTGCATCTTGAGCATAACATTTTCTTTTTGTAGTTTTGATACGGAGAGCGCCTTCTCAATGACAATCATGAGTTCATCGAGGTTGAAGGGCTTGGTCAGATAATCGAATGCTCCGAGCCGCATTGCTTCGACTGCGGTCTGAACTGTGCCAAAGGCCGTAATTACAATGACGGGGATCCTGATCTTAGATGCTAAGACTTCCTTAAGCACATCCATCCCGGTGATGCCGGGCATCACAAGGTCGGTAAGGATAAGATCGAACCTCTCCGCCCGAAGCATGTCGAGACCCGTTTCACCGTTTTGGGCAAGTGTAGCCTCAAAGCCTTTTTCTGAAAGAAACGAGCGGAGTACGTCCCGTACGGTATCGTCATCTTCTATAACAAGAACTCTATGCATTTGGTAGGACTAACATAACAAATTAAATCCTCGCTGTCAACTGATTGACATTATAAATCCTTGCTTAAAATTGGCCGATTGGCTAGCACTCCGTCACATTTTCGAGAACTTTTTGGAAAACGTCATTTCTTTGACATTGCTCAAAAAAGCTTATCTTATTATTTTCAATAAGATGGCTCCGGCATAGTATTTGTATATGTTCTCGACATTGATGTAAGGAGGAATCTTATGGCGGAAGAAAAAGACGATGCTCAACCTGATGAAGAAAAAGTAGGAAAAACGACACGATCAAAAAAGAGTAACAAGAGCCTATTTATCATAAGCGGAATCATCGTGGTCGCTCTTGCCGGAGGCGTCTCCGCATATTCTCTGCTATTCAGCGGCAAGGGTGGAGAAAGCTCGTCAGACACAAAACATGAGTTGCAAAAGGACACGAAGTCCTCGCTCATCGCACTTGATTCGTTCATACTGAACCTTGCGGAGCAAGGGAGGTTTCTGAAGGTGACTATGCAATTCGAAATCGCCGATATGGCCAACCTGCCATTGGTTACCGAGAGGACCCCTCAGTTGCGCGATGCCATAATAACACTAATGAGCAGCAAATCCGCGGAGGCCCTCTCGAGCCCTGAGGGAAAACTGCAGATAAAAGATGAGCTTCTCCTGCGGGCCAACCAAGCGATAGGTAAGGACGTTTTTAAAAATCTATACTTTACGGAGTTTGTAATGCAATGAGTGACATCCTTTCACAAGATGAGGTTGATGCGCTACTTAGGGGCGTGCAGAAGGGTGAGATCGGCACTGAGGAAGCAAAGCAGAAGATCATGACCGGCGTGAGGTCCTATGATCTCACAAGTCAGGAGCGGATCGTCCGCGGACGCATGCCGGGTCTAGAAATGGCGAACGAACGATTCTCACGGTTTTTTAGAAACTCGGTTTCCACGCTGGTCATGAAATTCGTAGATATCAGCATCCACAATGTAACAATCATCAAATTCGGCGAGTTCATGAAGACCATCCCGTTTCCATCGAGCATCAATATCTTCAAAATGGAACCGCTCAAGGGGTACTCGCTCATGGTCCTCGAAGCACCATTGGTCTTTGCGTTCGTAGAGTTTTTCTTCGGCGGTGCCACCGTGCGAAACGTCAAATCCGAGGGGCGGGCGTTTACCACCATTGAACAGCGGGTCATCAAGAAGGTCGTTGCCATGGCGCTCACGGATATCGCGAACGCCTGGGCCGGAATTTCGACGATCAAACCTGAACACGTGGGTTCGGAAATGAATCCCCAGTTTGTGACCATCGTTACCCCCAGCGAAATCGTTATCAAGATCGAAATACACATTGAGGTGGAAGACTTTACCGGCAAGCTGTTCTTTTGCATCCCCTATTCCATGATCGAGCCGGTTAAGGATAAGCTCTACTCGGGGATCCAGAGCGACAAGTTTGACCTCGACCATCGCTGGGTCAGTCGGCTGAAAGACATCCTTATGAGCTCGGCTGTCACAGTCACGGCTGAAATCGGCGGCTTGACATTAACCTTCGGCGATCTGATGAGCTTGAAGGAAGGCGACGTTCTGACACTTAACACCTCTACCACCGATGATTTGGTCATTAGTGTGGAGGACAAGCCTAAATTCGGTGGGCGACCTGGCTTTAGCAGGGGAAACCAGGCAGTCCGGATCATGAAGATGCTGACGTGAATTGGGAATTCCGCATTCAGAAAAGGAGTTATCAATGGAAGAAGCTCAAGCGACAGGCAAGACTCAAGTGCAGAATCCGCCGCCTCAGGGGGCACGGTTCGAAGAATTGAAGGCCGGTAACGGGGCTGGGGGAATGCAGCGGGACATGGATTTTCTGCTCGACATCCCGCTCGAAGTCTCAGTGGAACTCGGTAGGTCACGCATGCTCATCAAGGATCTGCTGCAGCTTGGACAGGGATCCGTGCTCGAGCTGGACAAACTCGCAGGTGAACCCATGGAAGTCCTTGTAAACAACAAACTCGTGGCGCGCGGCGAGGTTGTCGTGGTCAATGAAAAATTCGGGGTAAGGCTCACCGATATCATCAGCCCGACGGAAAGGATTCAAAAACTCAAATGATGGACCTTTACCTGCATATGGGATTCGCGTTGATCCTGGTCAGCGGGTTGATTTTCCTACTCGGCCTATTCGTCAAGAAAAAACAGGATAAGAGCAGCCTGATGAAGATCATGGGATACCAGTCCCTAGGTCCGAAAAAAGGGATGGCCATGGTCAAGGTCGGCCAGGAAGTGTTGCTGCTCGGCGTGACGGCAAACGATGTTAAATTGTTGAAGACCCTGATCGGTCTCGATGAGGAGACTGGGCATCACCGGTCTTTCGAACAGGTGGCCGCAACCGTCGCGGCCGATACAGCAGAAAGGCTCGACGCCTTCACCGCTGATGGAGCCACAATGGACCACCGTCAGCCGGAAAAGACCGAACGGGTGATCGTCGCCAACACGGGCGATAAACTCAAAAAACTCCGGGCAATCAAGGATGCCTTAGCATGCAATTAACCGATCCTGCAATCCAGGTATTTCTAATCATCAGCTTTCTGTCCTTTCTGCCGGCAATGCTGGTCATGTTCACATCCTTTACCAGAATTGTGGTGATCCTCTCCTTTTTACGCCAGGCCATCGGCGCCCAGACGATACCGCCAAACCCGGTGATCATCGGCCTTTCGATTTTTCTCACTTTCTTCGTCATGTCACCGACGATAGACGTGATCACAAAAAATGCGATCGGCCCTTATATGGACAAGAAAATTTCCATCCAGCAGGCAATCATTGTTGCTACCCCGCCGCTCAAGACCTTCATGCTGAAGCAAACGCGGCAGAAAGATATAGCACTTTTTTTGAACATCGCAAAAACACCAGTGCCCGCGACCCCCATGGACCTGCCCATGCGAATCGTCGTGCCGGCATTTGCAATCAGCGAGCTTAAGACCGCGTTCGAAATCGGCTTCCTCCTCTTCTTGCCATTTTTGATCATCGACGTCGTTGTCTCGAGCGTCCTTCTATCCATGGGAATGATGATGCTTCCGCCCGTGCTCGTATCGCTCCCCTTCAAGCTTCTACTCTTCGTGCTCGTTGACGGGTGGAACCTCGTTGTGGGATCTATCGTAAGGAGCTTTCAATGACCATAGATCTCGTAAGAGAACTTTCCGGCGATGTTTTTAAGACTGTTGTGACTGTTGCAGCACCGGTGCTGCTCGTGAGTCTTACGGTGGGCCTCCTCATCAGTTTGTTCCAGGCAGTTACGCAGATCCAGGAGTTTACCTTGACCTTTGTGCCGAAAATACTTGCCGTCTTCGTCACCTTGTTCCTCTTTTTCCCCTGGATCGCGAGGGTTTTAATCACATATACCACGAACCTTATCACGAATATTCCGATGTATATACGATAATTCAGGACTTCGGACAGAGCACAGAATTCAGGTGCGGGAAACTATGGAATCATACACACACTACATACCGAACTTTCTTTTCATCCTTCTCCGGGCGGGGATTGTTTTGAATATGCTTCCGTTCATCAGCAGTACTAGTCTTCCGCCACAATTCAGGATAGGCCTTGCCGTAGCTGTTGCTCTCGTTCTTACGCCAGTCGTGGATTTTCAATTCGTAAACAACGCCATCCCTCTCATCGTGGTTCGAGAAGTGATGTTCGCAATGATCTTTGGCTTTACGGCGCGATTTATCTTTTTTGCGGTAGACATGGCAGGTCAGGTAATGAGCAATGTTACTGGCCTTTCAATGGCCGCCAGCTTCAATCCCGAAATGGGACAGTCTACGGATTTATCTCAACTGTACAGCATCTTTGCGACGCTCCTGTTTTTCGCCATCGATGCGCACCATGATCTTATAGTAATTTTCGTAAAGAGCTATGAACTTGCCCCCTTGGGTACCATCAACATACAGGGAATCATAACAGCGGGAGTTTCCTTCGCCGCAAGCATCTTCGTCATCGCCCTCAAAATAAGTGCGCCCGTTATTATCATCATGCTGATCACGAACATCATCCTCGGATTCGTTTCGAAGGCGGCGCCGCAGATGAATGTATTCTTTGTTGGACAGCCACTGTACTTGTTCCTCGGCTTCCTGACAATGTTCCTGAGTTTCCCGGTTTTTGTCTATGTTATGAGTGGGTATTTCAAGGGAATCCCAAATGAGATCGGCCGAGTTTTGCTCCTCATGAAGGGATGATTGGGCAAAAGACAGTAAGGCGCTGTCAGCCCTTTGTTCCATGTACGGTTTTTGAAAGAAGGTAGTCATAGTCATGGCGGAAAACAACGATAAAACAGAACAAGCGACGCCTCGACAGCGCCAGAAAGCTCAGGAAAAGGGCCAGGTCGCTCGAAGTCGTGAACTCGGTTCCATGGCTGCCACTGCGGGCGTTCTTGTCGTGTTTTATTTTGCAGGGACGTCTTTAATGAATAACTTGACAGGGCTCACTGGCAGACTCCTTGACCTCCGCTACGGCAGGGACCCGCTTACCGTAATGCGGGCGGCATCCATGGACATGATGATGATCCTTATACCTGTTTTTGCTGCCTCTGCAGTGTTCGCAATTTTTTCCAATGTGATGCAGGGAGGCATCGTCTTCAAGCCACTTTCCATGGAATTGACGAAGCTCAACCCGCTTGAGGGATTAAAAAACCTGTTTTCTATCAGCGCTCTGCCAGGCGTTTTCAAAAGCATCATCAAGTTCATTCTGGGCATTGTTTTATTCTACATTATGGCCAAGAAAGCCCTTATCATTTTGCCATTGACCTCAGCTATGGAGTTGCACGATATCCAGTCCGTTGCCTTCAGTCTTATTGGCAAAGCTGTTGCCTATGCGTTCTCCACCTACTTCGTCCTGGCCTTGATCGATTATTTGTACGAACGGTGGAAGTTCGAGCGCTCTCTTAGAATGACCAAGGAAGAGATCAGGGAAGAGTCACGTGAATCCCAAGGCGATCCGCTCATTAAGGCAAAGATTAAAAGCATGCAGAGAGACATGGCGCGTCGGAGGATGATGGAGGCCGTGCCCAAAGCAACTGTGGTGATCACGAACCCGACCCACATTGCCGTGGCGCTGCTCTATAAAAAAGATCATGGCGCTGCTCCCAAAGTCATTGCAAAGGGCAAAGGATATATTGCTGAAAAAATCAGGGAAACCGCGCGCAGGCACGGCGTGCCGCTCATGGAAGACAAACCCCTAGCCCGAGCACTCTTCAAAGTCAAACTTGACTCGTTCATACCTGAAGAACTGTACCGTGCAGTGGCCAAAATCCTGGCGCACATTTACAAGCTGAAAGGTGTGGCCTGATGAGTGTTTTAGAACAGATACAGGCACGGGGAGACATTATCGTCGCGGTGGCTGTGGTTTCCGTCGTGGGCGTCATGGTTCTGCCTGTACCGCCCTTTATTCTGGACCTCCTGTTGTCTTTCTCCATATCGCTTGCTATCGTGATCCTGGTATCAGCGGTCTACATTCGGAAGCCCCTGGACCTGTCGGTATTTCCGACTATCCTGCTCATGACGACGCTCTATCGCCTGTCACTCAACATTGCGTCCACCCGGTTGATCCTGCTCCGAGGGAATGAGGGCATCGACGCTGCGGGTCAGGTAATCAAGTCCTTCGGCAACTTTGTTGTAGGTGGTAATTATGCTGTCGGCTTTATCATCTTCCTGATCCTAGTGGTCATCAATTTCGTGGTCATCACCAAGGGTTCGGGCAGGATTGCAGAAGTCGCGGCCCGGTTCGTCCTCGATGCCATGCCGGGCAAACAGATGGCCATTGATGCTGATTTGAACGCAGGCATCATCAATGAAGCAGAAGCAAGGCGTCGCCGGTCTCAGGTAGCACAGGAGGCAGATTTCTACGGTGCCATGGACGGCGCTAGCAAGTTCGTACGTGGCGACGCCATTGCCGGCTTAATCATTACCGGCATCAACATCATCGGCGGGTTCGCTATCGGCACACTTCAGCAAGGCATGCCCTTCGTAGAAGCACTAAAAACCTATACTGTCCTGACCATCGGCGACGGCCTCGTTGCTCAGATTCCTGCGCTTCTCATCTCCACGGCTGCAGGCATGGTGGTAAGCCGCGCCGGTTCCGACACGGACATGGGTAAGGACATCTCGAAACAGCTCTTCGTCAACCCGAAGGTGTTGCTCACTACAGCGGGCATCATGGCCACGCTCGGAATGGTTCCCGGTCTGCCACACATTCCCTTTTTACTTCTCTCAGCAGCATCGGGTGGCCTCGCGTATGCCCTCGGGCAGGGCGTGGTGAAAGAAAAAGCGGCTGCGGAGTTGCAAAAGGTTGCAGCGCCACCTCAGGAAGCTCCTATTGAAACGTTTATCGAGCTCGAACCGCTCACGTTTGAAATCGGCTACGGACTCATCCCGCTCGTGGAGGGCGGCAAGGCGGAGCTCCTGAACAAGGTCAAGGCCATGCGCAGACAGCTGGCTTCCGATCTCGGGTTCGTGGTGCCGTCGATCCATATCAAGGACAACCTCCAACTCCGGCCCCACGAGTACACACTCTTGATCCGCGGCATCGAAGTGGCGCGCAGCGAAGTCATGATAGGGTATCACCTGGCCGTGACTGCCGCGAACGTTCAGAAGATCGAGGGCATTCCCACGAAGGAACCAGCGTTTGGACTGCCCGCATATTGGATCAGCGATCGTGACGTTGAACAAGCGCGAGCCAGAGGATATATGGTTGTTGATCCTGCAACGGCCATCGTAACGCACCTGACAGAACTCATCAGGATACATGCTTGGGAACTCCTCACAAGGACTGAGGTTCAGAACCTGCTCAACAGCGTATCGAAGAACTATCCCAAGCTGGTAGATGAACTCATACCGGCAAGCCTCACTCTCGGCGGCCTTCAACGAGTACTCCAGAACCTTCTTAGGGAGCGTGTTCCGATCAACGACCTGATCACGATTCTTGAGACGCTCATCGATCATGCACTGGTGACCAAAGACACTGACATCCTTACGGAAACTGTGCGCCAGTCGCTCTCGCGGTTTATCACCAAACAGTACATCGCTGCGGACGGTGGCATCCACGCGATGACCCTCGACCCGCGCTTTGAACGGGCCCTGATTCAAGCCACGGAGTCCGGTGGTGCCATCAACCCTGAAGTCGTATCGAAGCTCATGAAGTCGTTGGAAAAGGCCATCGTGAATGAACGCAATCGGGGCCTGCAACCAATCATCCTCTGCTCCACCCAGGCACGGCGGTTCCTAAAGAAAATCACCGAGCGGTTCCTTTTCCCACTGGTTGTTCTCTCGAATGCCGAGTTGGCGCCAAGCGTGCGCCTTTATACTACCGGAGTGTTGAAATATGAAGATTAAAAAATTTACCGCCAGAACATTTTCCGAGGCCCTCGCACAGGTCAAGAAGGAGCTGAGCCAAGACGCCATAATTTTATCAACAGAAGAAAAGCATGGTTTGCGACCCCACGTGGAAGTAACGGCGGCCGTGGATTATGATACCTCCGCCAGCGGAGTTCAAAGTTCGCAGTTTCTCGTTCACGGTGAACCGCAGAAGCAAAACTCTGAGCAGTCAACGCTACACTCAGAGCCAGCTGTTCGGCCATGTTCGGAACGGGTCTCTTCTTACGGCACTACGCCGGCGTTTGATTATGCAGCCAACGACCTCAAGAGCGAGATCACCAGTCTCCGACTTATGATCGAATCCATGAAGAACAACGGTTACGAAGTGTCCCTGCCGTCAAAAAAACGTGCAATGATGACGTTTTTCAGAGAACGGTCGATCCGCGAGGAATTCGCCCTTCGCCTCTGCGACCGAACGACCAATATTGACGAGATCCCGCTCATGATCTCAGCTGATATTAAGATTAAACGTCAATCCGGCTCTCGCAAGGCTGTCATGCTGATGGGCCCCACGGGTGTGGGCAAAACCACAACACTGGCCAAACTCGCAGCACAAGCTGTCAAGGCAGGGAAAAAAGCCGCCATAATCAATCTCGATACATTTCGGATAGGTGCCGTAGAACAGGTGCGGATCTATTCGCGGATCCTAGGCATCCCCCTGATAACCGCTCATACCGGTGAGGAATTCAGGAGCAATCTCGCCAAGTACGCCGAAAACAGAGATATCGTGTTCATCGATACGACGGGGAGAAATCCCCGAGACGAGGCCTACATCGAGAGCATGGCAGGTCTTTGCAAAACCGAAGTACCCTTGGAGCTCCACCTCCTGATGGGCGCGAACGTCGACGATGAATCAATGATCGAGGCGTACCACTCGTACCGGAAGCTGCCGATAGACTACCTCACATTTACAAAAGTAGACGAGGCCGTACGCTTCGGGTCCCTGTACAACATTCTCGTTACCTATCAAAAGCCGGTTGCCTATCTAACGACGGGCCAGCGTGTCCCCGGTGATATCGAAACCGCGACGGTCAATAGGCTCGCAGGCCTCATCGTGAAAAAGGAGTGCTATTCATGCTAACGGAACCAATGGGAAACAAAAAATCTGTAAAGACCATTGCGATCGCAAGCGGCAAGGGCGGCGTGGGTAAAACCAACATCGCGGCCAGTCTCGCCATTGCATTGAGCAAGCTTGGGAAAAAAGTCGTTATCGTGGACGCTGACCTCGGACTTTCCAACATCAATATTCTGTTGAACAAGCATGCAAATTACAATATCAGCCACCTGCTCGACGGGTCAATCACGCTCAAGGACATCCTTATTGACGGCCCTCAGGGCATAAAGATCCTGCCCGCCGGAGAAGGTGTCCAGGATCTTACTCGTCTTGACGAGTTCCAGCGGCTTAAAATCCTAGACGCCTTCGATTCCTACGATGGCGATGTTGACATCATGCTCATCGACAATTCAGCGGGCATCTCGGAGAATGTTACCTTCTTCTGCTCTGCTGCGCAGGATCTTATCATTGTAACCACACCGGAACCGACCGCGTGGGTTGACGCCTATCACCTGATCAAGGTCCTCTACACGGAGTATCAAGAGAACAAGTTTCACGTGCTCGTGAACGCCGTGAAAAATGAAGAGGAAGCAAACGATGTGTTTCAGAGACTCACGCAAGCTACGGACCGCTTTTTGAATATTTCTCTCGACTACCTGGGCTACCTACCTTATGACGAGGACGTCAGGAAGGCAGTCCGCTCACAGACTGCATTTATAGACCTTTTCCCCAAGAAGTTCATTTCAAAGTGCATTAATGAGATAGCGGTAAATCTGAACAACCGACCGCAAAAGGTCAAGGGGTCGCTGCAGTTTTTCATTGGTAATTTGCTTGCGGCCTCGGCCGACCCTGCCCGGGAGCAGATGAGATAGGGAACGATTCGAAGCAATTTAGATTGAGGGGGTACAAAAATGACAGATTACAAAGTAGATATGAGCGAAATGGAGAAGGAGAAGATCATTAACGATTCCCTCCCCTTTATCAAGTATACGGCCTATCGACTGGCCCATCGACTCCCGCCCCAGCTGGCGGTGAACGACCTAATCAGCGTTGGGATTGTCGGTCTTTTGGACGCGCTCCAACGCTATACCGAAGGCCGTGTAAAGCTCAACACTTTTGTAGAATACCGGATCAAGGGCGCTATGCTCGACGAATTGAGGTCCCACGATTGGATGCCACGGTCTCTCAAGACCAAGATCGGACAGATCAGAAAGGCGCACCGCGAACTTGAGCTGAACCTCGGTCGCATGCCCCATGAGGAAGAAATCGCAGAACGGCTTGAAATCACCCTTGACGAGTATTACCGGACGGTCCAGAACGCCAGCAATGCCGTTGTATTCAGCTTCGAGGATTTCCGGGACAAGATGTATGAAGAGAGCGATATGGACGTCACGGAATGTATCCCCGACCCGGCCGCAAAGAGCCCGCTCGAACTCCTCGAAGAGAGTAGCTCGAAAGAGGCCCTTGCCGAGCTGATTGAACGCTTGCCCGAAAAAGAGAAGCTCATTTTGTCATTGTACTACTGGGAAGAAATGACCATGAAAGAAATCGGCAAAGTCTTGCATTTAACCGAGGGACGGGTCTGCCAGCTTCACAATCAGGCACTCATTAGGTTGAAGGCCCAAATCAGCCTCCCGGTCCACCGATAGTCCCGTTATTTCCTCACGCTCTTGCTGATTCTTTTCAGGCCTGCGCGGACTAAAGAAATATTCGTTTTGTGACGATAAGAGCGATACTGAGGTCTATGAATGAAAGCAACTGAAGAACTTTCTACAGTAATCCGGGACCTTGCGGCATCCGATCCATCAGAGCGGCGTATAGCCGCAGAAACACTGGCTACGGCAGATGAGCGGGCTATCTACCCCCTCATCCGATCTCTCCGCGACGAAAACCCCGGCGTGCAAGACGCCGCTATGCGCTCCCTCATTGCCATTGGCGGCGAAGTGACAGCATACATGACACTGCCGCTCCTGCGGGAAAGCCCTTTTCTCCGGAATACTGCGCGCATTGTTCTGAGCCAGATCGGCAAACCCGCGGTCCAGCTCCTACGTTCTCTGCTTGCTGATAAGGATGACGACATCAGGACCTTCGCGGTGGACCTTATAACGAACATCGGCTCCTGCGAATATCCGGAAGAGATCACACGCTTGCTCGAGACGGACCCGAACCAGAATGTGAGAGCTTCCGCTGCCAAAGCACTTGGAGTACTCGGATACCGCGACGGACTTCAGGCCTTGATCGGCGCCCTCAAGGATAGTGAGTGGGTTTGTTTTTCCGCCCTCGAATCCCTCGCCAATATCAACGACGACGCATGCATAGAGCCGGTAATGGCCCTCCTGCAAGGTTCTTCAGAAACGGCGAGATACGCGGCGATCGAAACGCTCGGCAAGATGGGCACTAACCGAGCGATTGATTCACTGATCAGCCTCCTGCCGAAAGCAAACGATTTTGAAAAAACCGCTATCGTCAAGAGCCTAGTCCAAATTGGCATGACTCCGGCCATGGCCGAGGTTGCCGATCTGCTGATAGAACTGTTCATTAAGGGAGACTGGGACGATCGTCTCCTCGCACTCAAAGGACTTGCCGATCTGCAATACGAGCAAGCCATACCGGCCATTCTGGACAGTGCCGGCGCTCTTGACCCCTCGGCCCCCGAAAGCGAAGATCGGCTCTCCGCAGTGAAGCTAACGCTTATCCGCTTTGGTTGTGCTCCCCCATTAATCGCATCCCTTGCCGATCCGGCGGTGCGGTTCCGTGCAAAGACAATTGCCATCGAAGTCATCACCGAACTTCGGTGCCCTGAAGCGGTTCGTTCTTTGATTCGCATTATGGATGGGGACCTGCGCGAGGTACGTCGATCCGCCATTCTCGCTCTCGCGGAAATGCCTGGCGAAGAAGCGCTTCAGGCACTCAGGAAATGCATCGATGATCGCGATGGTCACGTCCGCAATGTGGCCCTTTCCGCTCTCGGCAGGATTGGCGACCAATCGTCTTTTGACCGTCTCTTCCGCCACCTCAATCTCGAAAATTATCGGGATGTACTTGAAGAAACGGTCAAAGCTCTTCTGACGCTCGATTCGGAAAGGCTTATCTCCTTCTTGAACGTCCTTTCACCTATGGTAAAAGAGATAATTGGACGATATACCGGGAATGTTGATGTCCTACTTGCCCTGTCCCGCGACCCCGAGATCGGCATCTGTCTCGCTGCGCTTACTGGTCTCGGGCGGGTCCAGGATGAGCGTGCGCACAAGCGTTTGTCCGAGGCGCTTGCCAAAGGGGGCCCGGAAATGAGGAAGGCCGCCGTTATGGCACTGGGTGCATTGCAATGTTCGGTCGACGACATCAAGCAGTCGCTTGAGGACGGCGATATGTGGGTGAGGCTCTATGCAGTCAAGGCACTGGGGGACTCGCAGGACCCGGCTGCGGCAACGGCCGTTATTCCTCTGCTCTCCGACAAGGAAATCCCCGTGGTTCTCTCGGCAATTGATGCTTTAGTCCAGCTGGGCAGCGCAGACTCGGCCACACTGAATGTGCTCCGGGACCACTGCGATGAAGCTGTACGGCAACGCGTAGCAAGCGCACTGGAGCGTTTATGCTGAACCCAGTGTTGCCGGATATAGTCTTCAAACAGATCAGGGATTTCATCTATGAGAAATGCGGGATTTATATTTCCGATGCAAAAAAATATCTCGTTGAAAAAAAACTTATCACGCGTCTTCAACAGAAAAATCTAAACACCTTCGAGGACTATCTCTCCGTGCTGAAATACAGCAGCAACGGCGACGAACTTTCGAAGCTGTACGACGCCATTACCACAAACGAGACCTATTTTTTCCGAGAACCGCAGCAGTTAGCGGTCTGCGTTGATATGGTAATCCCGCAGGTGATAGAACTAAAAAAGTCCAGGGACATCAGAATCTGGTCTGCAGCTTGTTCCACAGGAGAAGAGGCATATACGCTGGTCATGATGCTGCTGGAAAAAAAAGGCTGCACACGTATCGACATAGTCGGTTCCGATATCAGCAACGAAGTGCTGGAGTCGGCAAAAAAAGCCGTGTATGGTTCCTACTCCATGAGAAACGTGACGGAGCCGTTCTTAAAAAAATACTTTCGCAGCAACGGCTGGACCCATGAGCTTGATGCGTCGGTTAAAAGCTTGGTCAGGTTCATGAACATCAATCTCATGGATCCAGGCAAAATGCGAACACTTCAGGCCATGGACGTTATTTTCTGTCGGAACGTTCTGATCTATTTTGACGATAAAGCAAAACAAAGGGCGGTCTCTCTGCTGTATGACAGCCTACGGCCTGGCGGTTTCCTCTTTATCGGTTCGTCGGAAAGCCTCCATAACGTTACGAGGGCGTTTAAACCGGTCATATTCAACAAAGTTGTTGCCTATCAGAGGGTATGATATGAAAATCCTGATCGTGGATGATGATGCAACAACGCGAAAACTGCTCGGACTGTTCCTGAGGTCCAAGGGATACGAGGTAGCTTATGCGGAAAATGGCATCGATGGGCTCGAAAAACTCGGCATAGAAAATCCCAATATGATCATCAGCGATCTCAACATGCCCTATATGGACGGCATTGAGTTTGTCAAGAGTGTGCGTTCAGGCCCGACAGGCGCCGAGCTCCCCATTTTGATGGTAACAACCGAGGGGGACCCCGAGGAACGTGAACGTGCATTCTCTGTTGGCGTCAACGGATACCTGGTCAAGCCGGTGACCGCCGAAGTGGTAATCCAGCATATCCGACATATATTGAAAAACATGTTTGCGCAAGGAGGAGGTTCACATGCCTGACTACAAGATGAAGATCCTGGTGGTTGATGATTTTTCGACCATGCGGCGAATCGTCAAAAACGTTTTGAAGCAACTCGGCTTCGAGAATATCGAAGAGGCCGAGGACGGTGCTCAAGCGCTTGCAAAAATGAAAAACAGCAGCTACGGTTTTGTCGTGACTGACTGGAACATGCCGAACATGGACGGTCTCGACTTTTTTAAGGCCACGCGGACGGATCCACAACTCAAAGAGGTCCCCTTTCTGATGGTGACCGCGGAAGCGGAAAAGGAAAAGGTCATTGCAGCGATCCAGGCTGGCGTGAATAACTACGTTGTGAAGCCCTTTACGGCGGAAATATTCAAGGAAAAAATGGACAGGATATTCGAAAAGCTCGGCAAAAAATAACCGCGGCCGGCTGGCCGTTTTGCTTGCAATCGTGCAAAAGTACAAACGAGGTGTAACGTGCCTGATGAAATGGAAGAAATAATTGCCGAATTTGTTACCGAATCGGAAGAGACTCTCGACAAGATCGATCCTCTCTTCATCGAGCTTGAGGCAAATGGTGACGACAAAGAAATCCTGAACCGGCTGTTCCGGAGCGTTCATACGATCAAGGGTGCCGCCGGGTTCCTCGGCTTCCACTCCATGGTGGACGTATCGCACAGCGCCGAAAACATCATGAAGAAGCTTCGGGACGGCGACATTAAAGTCTCCCGACAGCTTATGGACGTGGTCCTGAAGAGCGTCGATATGCTAAGGCTCCTGCTCAAGCACGTCAAAGACAAGGACGGCGCTCAGGAAAATACAACGGCCCTGGTGCAGGAGCTTAACCATGCACTCGAAGAGTCCCTTACGGCTTCCAGTGCAGTTTCGTCCGCTGTGCCTGTGGCTCCTGCCGTGTCGGCTGAGCCGGCTGCAATTCCGATTGAGCCGCAGAAAGTTGCTGCGACCAAGATGCCTAGCCCAGAAATACCATTTGTGCATGACACCACAATAGCTGAGATCGGCCAGCAGAGCGAGACCTCGGCTAGGCCGGAGTCACTCCAGACGCTCCGTGTCGAAGTGAACAAAATCGACAAGGTCATGGACCTGACTGGAGAGGTCGTTCTCGTCAGAAACAGGCTCCTGAATATTGTGAGCCGGCTTGAGCACCAGTACAGCGACGACCACGACGTACAAAGCCTGCTCGAGGCCGTTTCCTTCCTCGATCTCATCACCTCCGACATGCAGCTCGGCGTTATGAAAATGCGCATGCAACCTATAGCGAAAGTCTTTAGCAAATTTCCTCGCCTGGTGCGCGATCTTGCTGGTCCGCTGGGAAAATATGTCGACCTGAAGGTGGCCGGTGAGGACACCGAGGTTGATAAATCGGTGATCGAACAAATCGGTGACCCCATGGTGCACATCATCCGGAATGCCATCGACCACGGGCTCGAACTGCCGAAGGACCGCGTTGTAAAGGGGAAGTCGGAAAAAGGCACGATATCCATCAGCGCATCACAAAGGGGCAACCAGATCGTTATCGAAGTGTCCGACGACGGACGGGGAATCAATATCGAAAAAGTAAAAGTAAAAGCTCTTCAGAAAAAGCTCATCACCGAAGACGAAGCCGTCCATATGACGGATGAAGCCGCCATCAACCTTATTTTCTATCCCGGCTTCTCTACAGCCGAGGTGGCCACGGAGCTCTCAGGCAGGGGTGTTGGTATGGATGTGGTAAAAACGAACATTTCGAGGCTCAACGGCACAGTTGAGATTGCTACCCACAAAGATAAAGGGAGCACCTTCACAATCCATATTCCCCTTACCCTTGCCATCATCCAGACCCTCATGGTTCGTTCCGGCAATGCGAGGTACGCGATACCACTTTCGCCAGTCGAAGAAACACTTACCGTGTCCGAGGGTGACGTTTCAGATATGGGGGGGACTGAGGCGCTTATCATCAGGGGTAAAGTGTATCCGCTCTTTGCTCTCTCAAGTGCGATCGGTGACGTACGGGTCGCTAAGACCAGCTGCAAATATGCTGTCGTTGTGGCCATCGGGGAAAAGCGGTTCTGCATCGGCGTCGACGAACTCTTGGGCCAGGAAGAAGTTGTGATAAAGACAGTCTCAGGGATCAATACGGGATCGTCGTTCATACTTGGAGCTACCATAACAGGCGACGGCAAGGTGGTTTTCATCCTTGATCTCGCCGCCATCTCAAAGAATTTGTACAACCTTGCACAAGTTTCATAAGGAGGCCATCGTGCCACAGTACATCGGATTTAAGCTGCACACAGGGGAGTTCGGCATACCGATTACAAGGGTTCGTGAGATCATTAATCTCCCGGAGATCACCAGAATGCCGCAGTCGCCCCCGTATCTGAATGGAATCACAAATCTTCGCGGGAGCGTAATTCCGGTCGTGGATCTGAAAAAACTGATCAATGTTCCGGCAACGCAAGCCGGTGGGACCAAAATCATTGTTATAGCAAGCGGCAGGATAACTTTCGGTCTTCTGGTAGACGGGATTACGGGTGTCATCAGTATCGATGAAGGGGCGATCGAAACACCTGAAAACCTCCCCCAGGGACATATTGACCAGGTCGAAGGTGTCGCAAAGCTCGATGGCAGATTGATCGTCCTTCTGGACATAAAGAAATTGATCCCTCTTGATGATATGAGTCTCCTTGAAGATATGGCTATGGAAGTAAGTACTGAGGGAGATAACGGTAGCATTCAGGTGACCCACGCAATACAGACTATGGCGGGCGAGGTTCGTGTTATGGAGCTCCGGAACGCAAAAACATACTTCGAGAAGACGAAAGGCATCAGCCCCGATGATCCACGCCAAGAAATCCTTGATGATATCGTGAACTTCATGACGGCAGTCTCGGAGCATGATTACGGGAGGGCTGACGCGGCAATCCAGCAGATCGTTAAGCTCGGCCAGGGAGACCTGTTCAAGGAAGTCGGCAAAATCACGCGAAAACTGCATGATGCCATCATTAGCTTTAAAGAGGCAGTTGACCCCCGTTTAAAGGATCTAACCCAGGCAGAAATCCCGAATGCCGTCGACAAGCTCCAGTTCGTGATCGACAAAACCGAAGAAGCCGCCAACCGAACCATGAGCGTCGTAGAAAAATATATTCTGTCGATGGATGATCTTGCCACGCACATCCGGAAAATCGAAGGGCCACTGGAAACAGTGACTTTTTTGAAGGAATTCAAGAATGGCCTTGAAGATGACCTTACGGAAATCCTGACGACCCAGTCTTTCCAGGACCTTACGGGCCAGACGATCAAGAAGGTCATCACGCTAGTCCATGATATAGAAAACGAGCTCGTTCGTCTGGTCACGTCTTTCGGCGTTAAAATGGAGGGGGCAAAAGAACCTGTAGCAGTTGTGGAAAAAGTATCTCAGAAGGACGTTGATGAACTCTTGAAAGATCTCGGGTTCTGACAGAGTACAATTCGGGTATACACATGTTGCGAAAGGAAGGAGGAATATATGCCGTTGATAACCTGGACCGATGAGCTAAGCGTTAGTGTAAAAGATCTTGATTCACAGCATCAGAAACTGTTCGATTTAGTCAATGAGTTGCATGAGGCCATGCGGTCCGGCAAGGGTAAGGAAGCAGTAGGCTCAATCTTGAATAGGCTTGCCGATTATACAAAGACCCACTTATTCTACGAGGAAAGGCTGATGCAGACCCTCTGCTATCCTGGTTATAGCAGCCAGAAGCTGGAACATGACGCACTTACCAAACAGGTCATGGAATATATTGCCAAACATCAGGGGGGCAAGGTGACAACTGTTGAGATTATGGGCTTTTTAAAAGATTGGCTGTCAAAACACATTTTGTCTGTCGATAAAAAATACGCGTCGTTTTTCAACAGTAATGGCATATTTTGAAATCGATAAATATTTATTCTTTATGAATCTGTTCCGAACATGAACTTATTACATCCGAAGGGAGTCACCATATGGCACTCATTACGTGGAGTAACGATCTCAGTGTTAACATTAAGGAATTCGATGAGGAACATAAAAAACTCATCAACATGATCAATGACCTGCATTCGGCCATGGGTTTGGGTAAGGGGAAGGAAATCATAGGGCCGGTTCTCGTCCGGTTGGTTGACTACACGAAGACGCATTTCGCAGCAGAAGAGCAGCTCATGCGAAAGAACGAGTATCCGGGATACCTAAGCCACAAGGCGCTGCATGATGAGCTGACGAAGCAGGTCGAGGACCTCCAGAGCAAATTTCAGGAAGGCAGGATGCTTGTAACTGTCCAAGTCATGAATTTTCTAAAAGACTGGCTTTCTAACCATATTCAGAACACAGACAAAAAATACGGACCTTACCTCAATCGTAAGGGCATTGCATAAAAGGCAATCCGATTCTTATGACGGACTTAATCTGCGTGGTGAAGAGAGACAACAAAGTGGGGGGGAGAACTGTTCGGCAGATTTGCAAGTTATCGGTCAGTAACGAAGCCCCCTGCGTGTACACATGCCACGGCTAGGAACACTATCGCGGCCTAATGTAGGCGACACTAGCAATGCATGGCATCTGTATGCGGAAATGGAAGCCCTGTCAGCCTGTATCGTCGATTTGCTCGTTCGGATGAAGGCAGAATGGGGAAGCTAGCATCATGAGGCAAATTCATGACCATTAAAGTACTAATCGTAGATGATTCAGCGTTCATGCGGAACGCGCTCACCACCATGCTCAGTTCTGACCCCGAGATCAAGGTGATCGGCACGGCGCGTGACGGTGTAGAGGCAGTTGAAAAAACGGCGCTGCTCAAACCGGACATCGTTACTATGGACGTGGAAATGCCGCGCATGGACGGACTCGAGGCGCTCAGGCTCATCATGGACAAGACTCCGGTGCCTGTGGTCATGGTGAGTTCGCTCACAACTGAAGGGGCCCATGTTACCCTCGATGCGCTGGACTACGGGGCCGTTGATTTCATTCCCAAGAATCTGTCCGAACTTTCAATCAACATCGTAAAAATCAAGGAGCTGCTGATCGACAAGGTTAAGCAGATAGCGAAAAGCGGCGTGGCAAGAAGGGCGAGGCGAAGCACGGCCGCCAGCCGTCCTGTCAACACGCCTAGAGTATTGCCGGCGCTTTCTACCGGCGCGCGGCGGGTCAGCGTAGTGGCCATCGGCACCTCCACGGGAGGGCCACGTGCGATTCAGGAGATCATCCCCCGCCTGCCAAAGAACTTCCCAGTTCCCATCGTGATCGCGCAACACATGCCACCGAACTTTACCAAGCCCTTTGCCGAGCGCTTGAACCAGCTCTCACAAATCGCGGT
This sequence comes from Nitrospirota bacterium, assembly GCA_963845065.1. Taxonomy (GTDB): domain Bacteria; phylum Nitrospirota; class UBA9217; order UBA9217; family UBA9217; genus JAJYKN01. The sequence goes on along the minus strand of CAWJQQ010000005.1, from coordinate 244,964 downwards.
GAAGGAAGCCGAAGAAGGCGAAACGCTCAAGCCTGGCGTCGCGCTTGTGGCGCCTGGTCGCGGCCATATGCGCATGTCTCGGCCCCGCGGACTCGAGACGGTGGTGAACATTTCGGAAAACCGTGAGGAATTCATTTACCGACCTTCTGTCGATTATCTTATGCAGTCCATTGCCGAGTGCTACCCTGGCAGGGCGCTAGGAGTTATCCTGACAGGCATGGGCAGCGACGGAGTCAAAGGTCTTACCGCACTCAAGCAGACCGGTGGCAGAATCTTTGCTCAGAACGAAGAAACCTGCGTAGTCTATGGCATGCCCCGAGCCGTAGTGGACGCAGGCATCGCGGACAAGGTGCTGGCCATTGAGGAGATGGCGGGAGAGATCATCAACGCAGTTTGAAATAGCGCTGAGGACAAACTTTGAGAAACATGATCCGACACCATCGTCTAGCTTCGGCCAATGCAATGGATATGGTGCAACGAATCGCAGCAGCTACAGAAGAGCAACCTGCTACTACCGAACAGGTCACTCAGAAGATGTAGAACATTTGGGAGATTGCGATGAGCTCTTCCGCTTCCACGGAACAGATCAAGGTCTCCGCCGCGGACTTCTCACGACTGGCGAGCGAGCCCAATGAAACAGCGGCCTGGTTCAGGCTTTCATCAGAGACCGTGCAAGCGCAAACAGCCCCTTCAATGGACGCTCCTTCTTGTTACGCGGAGCCAGCTGCAATCCGGTCGTTCCCACCAACAATGGCCGAACCTTATGCATCCACAGGATCGATGCCATCCAGCGGACCGATCAGGCTGATAACGTGCTCGGACTATCTGAGCGTGAAGGTGCCCGTAGGATGCGGCAGGGATGCTGTCGAGACCCTCCTGCCAGAGCTTGTTGTATATATATAAAGGAGCACTTCGCTAACGAAGAAGCCCTTATGCAAAGGCACAGCTACCCCGGCTATTTAGACCATAAGGTGAAGCATACGGCGCTCACAAACCAGGTGCTCGAATATGCGAATCGGCTCAAGGAGGGAAAGACCACGGCAGCAGTGGAGCTGATAGAATTCCTGAAAAACTGGCTGACAGCGCACATTAAGAGCATTGATAAAAAGTACGGGCCCTATTTGTTCAATAGGTACATCGTGTGATATTGTCATCGCGGGTGCAGTGCTATCCATTAAGGGGATAGGTGCATTGTCATTACGAGGCTGTGGCGGAATTCGGCACACCGAATTATCAAAAGAGGATGCGGAGCAAACTATATGAAGATGTCATTATCGAAAAAACTATACGGTGCCGCTGCGGTATGTCTTGCCGCTTTAATATTCGTGGCGATTATGTCCTTCGTGAGCAATCGCAGTCTGATCAACGGATACGAGGCCTTGTCTAAATCCGCGGGAGCGCAAAAAGAGCTGAGTTTGAACGCAGAAAATGAACTCGGTATTGCCGTCCAGGGCTATAAAAATTTTCTCATACGTGGGGACGAGAAATATGTCAAGCAGTTCAGAGAATACACCCAGCTGTTGGGCAATGATCTCGCAAAATACGGAAAACTGGTCTCTAGTGACGAGGGGCGGAACGCTCATGACACCGCGAAGCAAACCTTAGATGAGTATGAACAGGTAATTGATAAGCTCATTGAGGCACGAAAAAAGACGCACGACATCGTGGCATTAGACAACGGCAGCGTCATCGGCATCGGCATGCGGCTTCGCCTGGCATTAGAGGACATGGGCAATATCGCTGCTGACAATTACGGCAATACCAAGAAGAAGCTCGACAGGAAGGTTGTGAAACTGAATATGGTCCAGTATTTGCTCGCTCTCGTTACGGTGATCGGCAGCATTACTCTCTTTGTTTTGATTGTCAGAGAATTATTAAAGTCCGCGTTCGCAATTAATGCGGCAGCTGAAGCCGCATCGAATGGCAATCTGTCTGCAGATATCCCGGTAAGGAGCCGCGATGAGATCGGTGAGGTCGCCGGCAGCTTCAACCGCATGATTAAAAACTTTCGTCATATCGTTGGCGAAATAAATACGGCAACGAATTCGCTCGTCGGCAGCTCCGAGCAACTCTTGGGCACGTCAGATGACATGCACAAGGGTTCGCAAAATCTCTCGTCCCAGGCCGATCAAGTGGTGACCGCCATAACCGAGGTTTCTCAAACCATCATGGACATGGCAAAAAACGCCACCCACGCAGCTGAAGCCAGTAAGGACGCCTCAGACACTGCAACCAAAGGTAAGCAGATCGTCGATTCCACTGCCGAAGACATGGTCATCATTGCTCAGACGGTCCAGGCAGCAGCGAAAACTATCGAAGAGCTTGGCAGAAGCTCGGCGCAGATCGGCGAGATAGTAAGCGTGATTAACGGCATCGCGGACCAAACTAACCTGCTTGCCTTGAATGCGGCCATCGAAGCAGCACGGGCTGGCGACCAAGGTCGCGGCTTCGCCGTTGTTGCCGATGAAGTGCGGAAGCTTGCAGAGCGGACCGGGCAAGCCACTAAGGACATTGCCCAGAGGATAGCAGCGATCCAGACCGCAGCTGCCGAATCGGTGGAAGCCATGAAAAAGGGCAGCAACGAGGTGGACAAAGGTGTGGGCATGGCCAAACAGGCGAGCGCCTCGCTCGACTCTATCGTTACCGCCTCAACCAATGCCATGGACATGGTCCAGCGAATTGCCGCGGCGACGGAAGAACAGTCTGCTACCACGGAACAGGTAACCCAGAGCATGGAGAGCATTTCCGAAATCGCGAAACAAGCCGCTTCCTCCACGGAAGCAATCAAAATGTCGTCATCGCAGCTAGCGCAGCTGGCTGCTGAACTCAAGGAGTTGACAGCGTTCTTTAAATCTTAACGGCAAGACTTGCGTCTTCGCCAAAATCATACTGTCTGTGTTGTGACAAGGAGGAATTACATGAGAAGAGCGATATTGGGAATGATACTTGTTGCTAGCTTGGTATTGACGAGCACTGCTTTTGCTGCTGATCTTGGCACGCCTGCCGAGGCGGAAGCATTGGTTAAAAAAGCAATCAGCTTTGTCAAGGTGAACGGCAAGGACAAAGCCTTTGCTGAATTTACTAATAAAAATGGCCAATTCGTGGATCGGGACTTGTACATCTTCGTCTATGACATGAGCGGCACCTGCCTTGCCCATGGCCAGAACCCGAAGATGGTCGGCAAGGATCTGAGCGATCTGACGGACCCCAGCGGTAAAGCCTTTGTCAAAGAACGGATCATGCTGGCAAAAACAAAGGGCAAGGGATGGCAGAATTACAAGTTTTCCGAACCTGCGACCAAAAAGATCAAAGACAAGACGGCCTACATTGAGAAGTATGAAGATATAATCGTTGGTTCTGGAGCGTATAAATAATTCTCAACGCGAAGAGAACGTTTAATGAGCTGCATCAGAAAGACACGATGCCCGACCAGATCAAGGATCGCGAAAAAAGATAAATAACGACGTATAACTCACAGTTGAATAGTGGAAAACCTACTTGGCGACCTCTATGACGGCGGCAGAGAAGGTACTTGCCGAGAAGTCAGAAAAAACCGGATGGAATACCGGAATACCCGGGATGGGGACATCTCGAGTATAACAAAACTGACGTCCCTCTAAGGGGACCAACCAAGGTGCCTGCAGGAAAGCTAGGCAGCCTGCAGAAAATGACCGCGTGGTTCGTGGTTTAAGGTGGAGAGGCACATTAAATAGGTATTCCTTATGAAAATGCAAATAAAGATTAGGCATAAACTGTTATTCACGTCAATAGCATCGCTCATCGCCCTGGGGCTCATTACCGTAACCTTGCTACTTTCACTAAGAAATAGCATGCTTGAAGACAAACGTCAGTTGGTCAAGAATGTTGTCGAAACGGCATATGGAACACTTCAACATTATCACGAACTGGTTAGCGAAGGGAAGCTTACTCAGGAAGAAGCCCAGAAGAGGGCGATCGATGCGATCAAGTCTCTGATTTACAACGGGAACGAATACTTCTGGCTGAATGACATGCGGCCCGTCATGATCATGCATCCTGTGAAGTACGAGCTTGACGGCAAAGATTTGTCGGAGATCAAGGACCCGAACGGTAAGAAACTATTTATCGAGTTCGTTCAAATGGTGAAGGACCACCAAGAAGGATATGTTGAGTATCTCTGGCCCAAGCCGAACTTCGACAAGCCGGTTCCGAAGATCTCGTACGTCAAAGGTTTTGAGCCTTGGGGCTGGATTATCGGATCAGGTCTGTACATCGATGATGTAAATGCGGCCTTCTGGTCAAAATCCAAATGGTTCACTATCATTTTCATTGTCTTCACTATTGTGGTTGGAGGCTTGAACCGGTACGTGAGGCATGATCTGACGAATATGGTGCATCAAAAGGTCAAGCTAATCGACAGGATTGCTAAAGGCGACATATCGATGACCTTCTCCATCGACCGGAATGACGAGTTTGGGGATATCGATAAAAGCCTGCAGATCATGATTGATAATCTGAGACAGACCGTATCAAAAATATCTACGGCTACCTCCAGTCTCGCCTCGAGCTCGGAAGTACTTTCAGCAACCTCTGATGATTTTAATAAAGGAGCCCAAGAACTGTCTTCCCAAACCGAACAGGTTGTAACCGCCCTGACCGAGGTTTCCCAGACCGTCATAGATATGGCCAAGAATGCTTCCCGGGCGGCGGATGCGAGCAAAACCGCCTCTGAGACTGCCTCCAAAGGAAAGGCCGTAATCGAAACCACGACCCATGGCATGACGTCCATTGCAACCACAGTGCAAGGCGCGGCAACCACCATCGAAGGATTGGGGAGGAGCTCGGCCCAGATCGGCGAGATCGTGGCGGTCATCAACGGCATCGCGGACCAGACCAATCTTCTCGCATTGAACGCGGCAATCGAGGCGGCACGGGCTGGCGAGCAGGGCCGCGGGTTCGCCGTAGTTGCCGACGAGGTACGAAAGCTCGCAGAGCGAACTGGTCAGGCCACCAGAGACATCGGTCAGCGAATTACGGCGATCCAGCAGGCCGCCAACGAGTCCGTGGACGCCATGAAACGAGGCAGCGACGAGGTGGACAAGGGTGTGGGACTTGCCAATGAGGCGAGCAACTCTCTCTACTCCATCGTGGCCGCATCGACCAATGCCATGGATATGGTGCAGCGCATAGCAGCAGCTACTGAGCAGCAATCCGCTGCATCGGAAGAGGTGTCGCAGAACATGGAGCACATCTCGGAGATCACCAAACGATCTGCGGAGTCTACAAAACAGATTACGCAGTCTTCTGCAGACTTAGCAAAACTTGCAGTGGACCTGCAGGAAATGATGTCCTGGTTCAAAGTATAAGGGAGGCCGCCATGCAATCTACTGTTATCCATACCGATATGCTTCAACTCGTCACTTTCAAACTTGATGGGCAGAAATACGCCGTCGATATCTTGAAAGTTCAGGAAATCAATAATATGAAAGAAATTACTTCCATACCTAATGCACCGACATACCTGGAGGGAGCAATCAATCTAAGGGGCAAGGTGATCCCGGTCCTCAATCTCCGGAAGAAATTCGGATTTGGGGAAAACGCTAACAGCGAGCTTTGCAAGATCGTCATCATGGATGTCCGGGGGGTTATCATGGGCCTGATCGTAGATGCAGTATCGGATGTCTTGAGAATAACCCGTGACGTCGTCGAGCCGCCACCACCGGTTTCTTCGAACATCAGCTCCGAATTCATCTCCAGTATCGCTAAGCTCCCCGAGGGTCTCGTTATTCTACTCGATATGGACCGGCTTCTCGATGCCGAGGAACACAAGACCGTATTTGGAGAGGCACCTGTCTCCTAATGCCGCCGGTGTATTTTAATGTTTACTGAAGAAAACAGCTGCCTTGTTGAATCGTAAGGAGGGTGAGGACAGAACGAAAGATATTCATGAGTTTACGGGAATGCCGCAAAACGTTACTCGCAACGTTTTCTCTGGTGGTTGCCGGCGCTCTTCGGGAGAACCTATGGTAAAAAAAATGATCTATAATATGACCCTTAAGAAAAAATTGTACATCATATTCGGCGTCATTATTGTGGCTACCGCCTTGGGCATTGTTGTCGGCGTGTCCGCTTTTTCCCAAGTTCAAGTGGGGGGGAAAACCTATGGCGTTATCGAGCGGAACATGCTAATTGCCGATAATATTGCTAAGCTGCGGGCAAATCTTGCATTCGTTCGGACCACGCTCCTAACCATGATTATCGATGATGACGCCGGCAGGCGGGCGTCCTTGCAACAGGATGTGAATGACCTGTCCAAACGGATTGACGAACTGTTCGGTCTTATCGACGGGCAGTTGAAATCCTCCGATTATCCTGAACTGGTTGAAAATTTGAGAACAGCGCGTGATGCTTGGACCGCATTCACGGAAACGCGGGACAAGGAGTTAATCCCTGCCATCCTTGGCGGTAAAACTAACACGGCAATGACGCTCGCCCGCGGTGTTCAATCGGTTCGCTATCTTACGATGTCGGAAGAGACAAAAAAAGCTGTCGATCGCGTGCGCGCACAGGTCCCCGAAATGGTAGCGCAAATGAAGAGAGAGTCGCGTTTCATTCAAATTTCGTTTATTGTCGGTGGTTTTTTCATTGTCATATTTTACATCGTCGTAGCCTTCTTTTTCTCGAAAACGATCATAATCCCCGTCGGCCTAGTCTCCGACCGATCGGCGCAGATGGCGCAAGGGAATTTTTCTCAGGCTGCTCTGCATGCACGGGGTACGGACGAGATCGGCGCGATGATCACAAACTTTTCGACCATGACGTCAAAAGTCGGCGATGCCGCATCGCGCTTGAAGATGAGTATCATGAATCTTTCCTCATCTTCCAAAAAACTGTCCACAACAGCAGAGAGCCTTGGCAATGGTGCTGCGCAGCAGACACACCAAGCAAAAGAAGTGGCCGCAGCAACAACCCAGATGTCCCAAACGATTTCTGAAGTGGCCCAGAACGCCGTTCAGGCGGCGGACGCTGCCAAGAACTCCTCTGAGAACGCTACGGCGGGTAAAGAACTTGTGAAGCGGACCGTCGAACGGCTGGCTTCGATCACCGATACGGTTGGGGAAGCCGCGCAAACAATAGAAGAACTCGGAAGAAGTTCAGGGCAGATCGGCGAGATTGTCAACCTTATCCATACCATAGCCGACCAGACGAACCTACTCGCTTTGAATGCGGCAATTGAGGCCGCCCGTGCAGGAGAGCAAGGACGCGGTTTTGCAGTGGTCGCCGATGAAGTAAGAAAACTGGCAGACAGAACTACGAGCGCAACCAAGGACATAGAGCAAAAGATATCCACTATCCAGGCTGAAGCGAAAAAATCACTTGTAGCGGTCAAAAAAGGAAATGCCGAGGTCGAGAAAGGCGTTGGCCTAGCAAAATCTGCCAGTGAAGCTCTCGACACGATTGTAATGGCGTCGACTCAGGTCTTGGACATGGTCCAGCGCATCGCGGTGGCCACTGAGGAGCAGTCCGCAACAGCGGAGGAGATCACCAGAAACATGGGAACTATCTCCGAAGTGACGGACCACTCGTCGGAGTCGACAAACCAGATCCAGCAAGCCGCCCATACCCTTGCTCAGCTGGCTTTGGAAATCCAGGGCAGCCTAAGCTGGTTTAGGACTGAAGGCGCACAATTGAAATAACAGTGCCATTAAGGTAGTGGCTCCATGGATGAAAACGGTTAAATACAGTCGCCAGGTTTATTCGTGGTAAACTGATTTGCAATGGCGCAACTCCTGCTTTGAGGCTTCTGAATGCTCCCGCAACGAAATATTGGTTAGGGCTTCAAAGAAGGCGGTTCCTTATTAGGGATAGCCAGACATATGAAGAGGCAGTGTCACTTAAGCATCTTGCACGGCTGTTGCTGGACAAGGAAAATTTTTCAATATGGGTAATGAACAACTCATCCGGACGTTTCACGAGAAACGTAGAGAGAGCTTGGTTATGATGTAGCCTTTGCACGGCACAGGAGGAAGTCTACCAAGATATCCCAACAGGTGTTGGCAACGAAGGCGCACTTTCATGAGGTAAACATATACCTTGTCATACTGGGCGGCAAGCAAAGAAGGGATGCCATCGTTCACCTGCTCGCATTCGGCCCAGTTGTGAAAACAATTGTAGAGAGCGCTTATTCAAACGCTCCTACATGGCAGACTACAATAAATTCGGATTTAATGCAGCCATCATCAAACCCTATAATATAGACATTTTCGGTAAGACGCTCCGCAAAGCGCTGCAGTAAGCTGATGCAATCAAGATTTGTATGTACAGGTTTTGTCAACGCCATTAAAGAATCAAATTTGCTATGCTGACCGTGACTTCAATTACGTGTTGTGCGATGCTGCAAGGTAATCTCGAAAAATCTTTGGCTTTTTCCCTAATTGTGGTTATGGTTTTTTTATTTAACGCGAATTCAAGACTAGATAATGGCTACGAATAACGTTTACAGATTTCGTAATTGTCATTGCTCAAAATAATCATTCTTTTCAGACTTAGAGTCAGTATATTCATAAGGTCTGAGCTCCTATATGGGGCAGGCTTTTCGTTTTCGTTTGTGGTGCCGTAAAAAAGGCCGCGGATATTACTATCCGCGGCCTTTCCTATATTTGTTGTCACCTCTCTATTATCTTATGACTGCTTTATGTTCATAAGTGCCTGCAACATATCATCTGCCGTTTGGATGATCTTCGAGTTTGCATCATATCCGTTCTGTGCCGTGATCATCTGCACCATTTCCTGGTCAAGGTCTGTGTTTGACTCTTCAAGACTACTTGAATCCAAGTTCCCGAGACCAGTCGAACCTGCTGTGCCGATGACGGGAGCGCCTGACCCAACCGATTGTTCATACAGATTACCTCCCAATTCAGTCAATTCCGAGGGAGCTGAAAACCCGGCAAGCGCGACCTGTCCGACTGCACGTGTCTTACCGTTCGAAAATACTTCGCTGATTATTCCAGTGTTAGATATACTCTCGCTCTGAAGAGACCCCGATGCGTACCCGTCCTGGGTCACGTTCGCAATTGCATTACTGCCTGCATATTGCGTTGACGTGCCATAATTAAAATTCATCGTTTGTGCACCGACCGCTACACCAAAGTTGAAAGTAACTGGCGTCGCTGGACTACCTGCTGCGTCGAGTGAACCGTCTGGATTAAATGTTAACTGCTGTACTGTTGCCGCTCCGGTCGGATCAGCACCCGCGCCGCCCGATGTCTGCCCGGCTTCAAGGAGTTGGCCGGAGACTGCCGGGTCCGCGTAGACGTAATGAACATCCCAGGTATTTGCCCCAGTATTCACGAAGTACTGTGTTACATTGTGGGCGCCACCTTGGGCATCATAAACGGTTGTAGTATTGGAGAAATCGTAATTCGCAGGATCGTTCGGCTTGCCGGGTCCATTGCCATCAAGCGTAAATGTGTCTGCTGTTGGGGTCGTCGAAGAATTGAGATTGACCCCCAAATTAACCACGGTTGTTGCGTTTGCCGGGCTTTGGCCTGTCGTAAGTTGAAGATTACCGATTGTGCCAGTTATATCACCTGCAGCGTTGGCAAGATAACCTTGCAGCGCGTTCCCGTTGGAATCCACAATGCTGCCGTTCGTACCCAGCGAAAACTGGCCATCCCGGCTATAGTAATCCGCGCCATTTTTGTTGACCATGAACATTCCGTTACCATCAATAGCCATGTCGAGACTGCTTGATGTACTTTCGAAAGAGCCCTCCGAGAAGTCCGGGGATACACTCGATATAGCAACGCCTTGACCGACCTGCGAACCTCCAGACCCGTTGGCAATGCTCTGACTCAGCACATCGTCGAACGAAACAGTGCTCGCCTTAAACCCGACGGTATTCATGTTTGCAATATTGTTTCCGATCACGGAGAGTTCGGTATTAGTTGCATCCATACCGCTAACTGCCGTATACAATGCGTCTAACATATTAATTCCCTCCCGATATTGTTGTAATGTCTCCGAGCTGTGCTTCTGCGTTGTTGTCTAGTGTCAAATACGTTACATCATTGTTGAAAGAAACGCCAGTCACGGTACCGCTGGTTAGTGGCGTTACGGTAATCGCATTCCCCGAACCGTCCACAGCATTGACCGCAAATGTGTACTGGCCTGCCGCAAGCGTATTGCCGTTATTGTCCGTGCCGTCCCACGTATAACTATTATTGCCCGCTGTCTCTGGGCCAATCGTCGTTGACTTCACCAGGGTGCCAGTTGAGTCATAGATAGATACTGTAACATTCGAGGCATTACTTGGAAGCGTATAAGACATGTCCGCTTGTCCGTTGAGTGTAGTTTCATTACCTGACATTGTGACGGTTTTGCCAATGAGATCTGAGGCCATCGTATTCTGCAGCGAGGTTTGTGATGTAGCCATGTTTGTAAGGTTAGAATTGATGTTAGTCAGTTGTTCAACCGAAGCAAATTGAGCAAGCTGCGACGCAAAGTCAGAAGAGTCCGTGGGGTTCAACGGATCCTGATTTTGTAGCTGAGCTGTCAGAAGCTGTAAAAAATCTGTCTCGTCTAGTGTCTGATTCGCCCCCGATGATGGCGCACCCGCTGTTGATGTTAACGGGTTTGCTGTTTGTGTGGTACTCGTAACGCCTGTTATACTCATATTCCCTCCTTGTTCTGTCTGGTTTAAATAAAAATATTGATCAGGCCTTTAGCCACATTGGTGCTTGGAGCAACGACTGACTGTATCTCTGGCTCGTCTCGTTGTCTTGTCTCGTTCCGCTGGTTCTGGTTTGAGCCGTCCCAATTACTCTGCTGTTTTAATGACACCGAGAACCCGCCAACGCTCACCCCATCTCCAAGAATAGAATTAACAATCTGCTGCATATTGTTTTCTATCAGTTTCTTGGTTGCGTTATCGGCCACGTTGATCTGAGCGTTTACTGCCCCCTTGTCGAGGCTCAAGTTGATATCTAATTTACCAAGACCGTTGTGATCCAGCTGTACGGCTAGGCGGTTCCCATCCTTCACAATAGACACCGCATGATCAAACGCATCGGAAATTTCAACCCCACTGGGCCGTATAGCAGCAGATGAACCTCCTGTTTCCGTTGATTGAGCCGCGACTCCATGAAACGCGGCATGCAGGTCAGAAGATTGTACTTGCTGTACAATCGTTGAAAAGTCTGTTTTTGAAGGCCGAACTATCGTCGTCGGATCTGCTTTTTGGAGCCCGCCATTGTTTTTGTCATCATTATCCAGTACCGTGACGTTCCGTAGTAACGAGGCATTATGCTTTTCGGCCTTATCCGACACATCGACAACGTTTTTGCCGTCGTTGTCCTTTTGTACTGATTGTGCGTTTTCGTCCGCTGACGTGTTTTTTGTTTCCGCAGTTTCCTTCTGGGCAGGTTCTTGACTATCTATATTTCCCTTAGTGTTCTTAAGAGGTTCAGGAAGCTGCAGCGGAAGGGTATTTTCTGTCTCAATCTCTGTATCTTTATTCTGTATCCTGAGCAATAGCTTTGACAGTTCAGTAGGCTGCTGTGGTTCGATGGTATCCTGAGTTTGATCCGTAGCCTTTCCAGCAGGACTTGTCCTATCACTTAACTTTATTGGGTCTGGTTGTGTTTGCTGCACATTTTGGAAGATTGATGCTAGAAGCGGTCCCAGCAATAACCCGAAGGTCGGATCATTTGAATCTCCTGTCTCCTCGGGTTTGGGAGCGGTCGAGCCATTCTTCACACCCTGCGCCTTCATTTGTTCTGTTGATATAATTTGTAGAGTGCTCATCGCACTTTTTCTAAAAGCAACTCCTATGCCAGAGAATATATTGTTAATGACTTAGCTTTTATTTATTTGAAATCCTTATGGAAATGTCTTTTTTCCGCCGCACGACGTTTGTATTATTGTTTTCGTATGTGGTCTTTTTTGCCTTAGAAGGAAAATTTTTCTCCTAGGGATACGGACGGCACCCATTACGGTAAAAATGCAAGGGAAAGCTATTACCTTGCTGCGGCACGGAACCGAAGATCTAGTCATGAGTTTTCAGCAAATGCTGAGACAAACGCTCTGTCAGACGATGAACAGAGAATAAATTGGTGTGCGTTTTTTCAGAATTAAAGTTCTCTATCAGATATGCCGAAAAGAACGAAGGGAGATGAGGATTCATTCGGGAAGCCGATGACGAATAGCGACGTAAAACGCTTCATCAAACAACTCCACGATCTTTCCACAACCCCGGCCTTGCTGGGCAAAATCCTTGCCCTCGTGGGAGATGAAACAAAATCAACCGAGGACCTATGCGAGTTGATATCCTATGATCCCGCCATGGCTCAACGGATATTGAAAATCGCGAATTCCGCTTTCTTTGCGCATTCCGGACAGATCAAGGACATTCATCAGGCGCTGTTCTTTCTCGGCCTTGACAGGATCAAGTCCATCGTCGTGGGTATGACGGTCATAAACTTTTTCCCGTACTCCGGGTCGTTCCGTGTTGAAAATCTGTGGCTCCACAGCTATGAGGTGGCATTCCTTTCCTCGATTCTTACCGAGAAAATAGCCATTACAACTATGCAGGAATCATTTTTGGCAGGACTTCTTCACGACATCGGTCGCATCGTGTTTTACAGCTTAGACCATGAATCATTCCAGACGATTGAGACCACGGATACTATGCTCGAGCAGGAAACTACAGTCTTTGGCTGCACTCATGCGGACGCCGGAGCATGGTTTGCCGAAGAAATAGGTCTGCCGAACAGTATCGTTTTGTCGATAAAGTACCACCATAAGCCGTCTGCCACTCCCGATGAGATGAACCTTGTTTCTCTGGTTTCCCTCGCTGAGGCATTTACCAGGATGTTCAACCCACGCGTGGAGGACGATGGGATCTGGACGCAGGAACATAATGCCATCCTCCTCGAATTTTCCCTGACCAAGGATGAACTTAGAACCATTAATGAAAGATTCAACGCTGCACGGGACGACATAGAGAAATTTTTTGCCTCTTGATCAATGACAGGTGCAATTTTATTTGTAACCAGTAAGAATTTTTTTTATCTCAATATCCTGACCTATCATGATTCAGCAAAAGATAGAATTATGTTTACTCGTCAAAATACTGACATCAATTGAATATTTTCTTTCTGCCGAACAAGCCCACAATACCAATCTTCGTTTTCAAGCCAAATTCTCCATTGAATCATAACATCCTAAAATACCAAGACTTTATATGCTAATATCGTAATTTAATAAAAATTATTCACAGAATCTAAGAGTTTCTGAATATAATGTCACTATGGCATGCCTCTTGCTCCTTAAGCTATGTAAGTATGGCCGTCATAAAACAGTCATTGTAATTGTCATCCAAAACGCCATTTCTTGCATTGTAATGAGCAGGCCATGGTAAGACAAACAGGGGGATCCAGACGATGCCGATAGAACCTCCGGGAAAGATAGGCGAGACGATCGTACGACGTGAAGAAAATGCAACCCTCAAGCGTAAGAAGAAACAGGCAAAGAAAGAGGAACCAAAGCAAGAATTCGAGAAATCAGGAAAGATAGACATAAAGATCTGATATGGGAAAGAACGTGATAACAGCCGACGCAAAAATGACGGCAACAAAAGAAAAGAATCTGCTGACGCTCGAGCTGTCCGAAATCAAGGACATTTCGGAGCTCATTTTCAATAAACTGGAGAAAAAAATCCAGACTGTCGAAACGCTCGAAGCGAACGTGGACAAAAAAATATCGCTGCTTCAGCAGCTGATACAGCGGGCTGAGGTAAACTTATCATCATCTGCAATCGATAAATCTCTGGACAAAAAAATAGACGTGCTCAAAAATATGATCCGGAGATCCGAAGCTGCCGGATCACAGGCTCTCGCCGAGCGCGAAGCATCGCTGGAACGGAAGATTGCTGAATTCCAACAGATGGTAAAGCAATCGGAAACAACACGGTCGAGCGCTCTTTCTACACTCGAGGCAACTTTAGACAAAAAGGTGTCTGCTGGATCTCAGGCTCTTGCCGAGCGCGAAGCATCGCTGGAACGGAAGATTGCTGAATTCCAACAGATGATAAAACAATCGGAAACAACACGGTCGAGCGCTCTTTCTACACTCGAGGCAGCTTTGGACAAAAAGGTGTCTGCTGGATCTCAGGCTCTTGCCGAGCGCGAAGCATCGTTGGAACGGAAGATTGCTGAATTCCAACAGATGATAAAACAATCGGAAACAACACGGTCGAGCGCTCTTTCTACACTCGAGGCAGCTTTGGACAAAAAGGTGTCTGCCGTAGAAGAACTGATTCGGCACGAAGATATGCTGCAGAAAAAAATTCAGGACGCCACATCGCGCGAATCATTGATCGATAAAAAAACCGTCCTCCTCGACCAGTTGATCCAAAAGGCTGGCGTGCTGGAGCAGAAAATACAGAATGTAGAGTCGCTTGAAGTATCGATTGATAAAAAGCTGGGCGCCCTGGAACTTTTGGCTCGCAGGGCGGAAACTGTTAAATCCCACTGGGGAGACTCGGGTCGCCAGCATGAAATCTTTGCCCTGCGCCAGAAAGGACTCTCAACAACAGAAATCGCAGCGGCCCTAAATATGCCACAGGGCGAAGTGGACCTTACTTTGGAGCTGAACGCTAAACAGGCCTGAGGTAATTTTTACCTCAGCGGGAATTTTTTTCCGGGCATTAGAGAGCGATTCTCATTCATGTTCTGCAAAATAGCTCGCAGTGATGGCATTGAATATACAATTAATTTCCTTAGTACCACAGAGAAACTATAGAATATAGCTTGCTGGCATAAGACTTGCTATTTCAAGGGGTGACATGTATAAAGGAATGTATATAGCGGTTTCCGGTGCCGTATTGATGCAGACGCAGATGGATACGATAACGCAAAATTTATCCAACGCGAATACTGCCGGCTACAAGAAGGACACGCTGGCTTTCAAAGATTATCTCGTGCAACCGGATACAGGCACTGAGCCCGATGGTCGGGACATGAGCGATTTTTCCGCCTCCAAAATCGATCAGTCGAGCGGTACCACCGTCAGTACCGGCAATAAACTTGATGTCGCCCTTGAAGGAGACGGCTTCATTGCGCTTGACGGTGATCGGTATACGCGCCGGGGAGACCTCAAAGAGGACAGTGACGGCTATCTTACCAACCATGACGGGATCAAGGTCATGGGCACGGGCGGCCCGATACAGTTGCCGGCTGATAGCGTCCAAATCAATATCGATCTTGGAGGCAAGGTATCGGTCGAGCAGGCAGGCAATACGCAGCCGACGCAAATCGATACCATCAAGATCATGAACTTCGGTCCGGATGCAGCCATGAGTGAGGAAGGCGATGGGATGTATACCTTCAGCGGTGAAGGAACGCCGTCGACAGCGACAATTAAACAAGGATATATCGAAACCTCGAACGTTGATCCCATAAAGGAAATGGTGCAAATGATCGAAACCCAGCGGGAGTTCGAGTCTTATCAAAAGGCTATTCAGATGTTTGACAGCGCCACCAAAACGGTCACTACTCAATTAGGGAGCCTCTAAATGCAAAGATCACTCTATATCGCCGCAACAGGCATGGAAGCGCAGAATTTGAGCATCACCGTGATATCCAACAACCTAGCAAACGTCAGTACGACAGGCTTCAAAAAAAGCCGGGCCGACTTCCAGGACCTTCTCTACCAGACCATCAGGACCCCGGGCGCCACGTCTGCGGAAACCTTGGAAATCCCGTCCGGAATCCAGGTCGGTATGGGCGTAAAACCTGTCTCGGTCCAGAAAATTTTTCTACAGGGCAATTATCAACAAACAGGTAACAATCTGGATACGGCTATCGAGGGCGACGGCTTTTTTCAGATCCAGATGCCCGACGGCACCACGGCTTACAGTCGGGACGGCTCGTTCAAGCTCAACAGTGACGGGCAGATCGTTAATTCCGACGGCTATCCTCTGGAACCGACGATCACCATTCCATCGAATACCACGAACATCAGCATCAGTTCCGACGGCCAGATATCGGTGACGCAGGCCGGTAGCACGACGCCGAAGCAGGTCGGCCAATTCGTGCTGGCAAACTTCATAAACCCCGGAGGACTCAACTCTCTCGGCAAGAATCTTTTCCAGCCAACAGGTTCGTCAGGAGATCCCACGACTGCCAACCCAGGGGCCAGCGGGCTCGGCACCATCTCGCAAGGATACATTGAAAATAGCAACGTGGACGTCGTCGAAGAGATGGTAAACATGATCGTGGCCCAACGGGCCTACGAGATCAACTCCAAGGCCGTCCAGGCTTCCGATCAGATGCTACAGATCGTGAACCAAATGAATCAATAGTATGGTATGAATTCGGAGTGCATAATGCGGAATACGGAATACAAACATATTGGGCTTAGTGAGTGTTTTTCCCCCATCTACTCTGTTTTTTCGCCCAACGTCCTCTTAGTTTGCTTAGCACTCTTTTTTTTGCTGATCTTGCCTGCCGTTGCTTCTGCCGCAACCTGGAGTCCTGAAAGCGAACTTAGGACCTACCTTCAGAAACACTACCCTTGGGCGGAAGTGGATATCAGCGATCTCCAGATGAGCGTTTTCCCTCCTACTGAGCCGCCCGCTGCCATCTTTGTTGAAAAAACCCCTCCTGGTCGGTCAGTGTTCCGTTTCGAGTTCCGAAAGAACAATAGCATAACGGTAACAGCGATGATCAAGACCTTTGATCGGGTCTTTATGAGCAGAACTGCATTGCGAAAAGACTACGTTTTACACCAGGACGATATTTATCCGACGCTGATGGAAACCTGTCGCATCCCGCAGGGCGCCGTGCGGGAGGAAAACCGGCTCATCGGGAAACCGCTCATCCACTCCATCGTCCAGAACATGCCCATTACCGATGCCATGGTGTCAGAGACACCGATCGTGAAAAGGGGCCATCCTGTTGTTCTTTATGTCGCTTCGTCGGGTTTTTCTATAAAAGTCATGGGCGAAACCAGCCAGGACGCTCAGGTCGGTGATTACGTAAAAGCAATTAACCTATCATCGAAAAAGACCGTGACCGGTTTGTTAGTGGACCAGGACACGATCCAGGTGGACTATTAAGATGATGAAAATGGAAAGAAGAAAGCAGAAGTCAGAAAAAAGAGACGAAACAAATAATAAAAAGCATCAGACATCAATGCTGATATTGAATCTCGCAACTATCTTTCCTCTGTCCTCTGTCCTCTGTCTTCTGGTCTTATTTTCCTGCGCTACCACACACAAGCTTCCTCCGCCCCCGCCGCGGTACGTCTACCAGAACCAGACTACCGACGATACCCGGATACCGGCCAGAGGAATCAACTCACTCTATTGCGATAAGGCAAGCCTGTACGAAGATGTGAAGGCGCATCGTTTGAACGATCTTGTCACCATCAACGTCGCAGAAAATATATCCGCAACTGGTACGGCAGACACGACGGCAAACAAGGCATCAAGCGTCGACGCAAGCATCAGCAACCTGCTAGGCATACCCACAAACCTGAACCTGTCTAACCTCTTCGGCAAGGGCAACACATTCTCTCCAACAGTAAACGGTTCTAATACGGAGGCTTTTACTGGCAGCGGGGAAACGGACAGGGCGGCAAGCATTGTGGGAACGATCACTGGAAAAGTCGTCGAAGTGATGCCGAACGGCATTCTCTCGATCGAGGCTAGAAAAGAGATCACGTTCAATAACGAAAAACAGACACTCATCCTTCGTGGTTTTGTCCAGCCTAACGATATCGCCGTGGACAATTCGGTCCTGAGCAGCCGAATCTCGGACGCCGAGGTCTTTTTCGTCGGCGAAGGAGAGCTCCAGAACAAGCAGAACACAGGTTGGCTTGTAAAAGTAATGGATAAAATATGGCCATTTTAACGAGGACTTCAGAAAATAAAAAGCAGAATGTAGACACTGCACATCGATGGCAGCAACTTCGCGTGTTTCTTTGCCTGTCCCTGGTTGCCATTTTCTGCCTACTGCCTATTGCCTCTCACGCCGAGCGCATCAAAGACATCGCTAGCTTTGAAGGCATGCGAGATAACCAGCTGGTCGGTTTCGGCCTCGTGGCCGGTCTTGCCGGCGTGGGTGACACAGGCAACCAGACGATCGATGTCATGGTCAATATGCTGAAGCGGATGGGAGCGACCGTGCCAGCTAGCGATATTAAGACAAAGGACGTCGCGGCCGTCATAATAACAGCCTCGCTCCCGCCTTTTCCGAAGCCGGGCATGAAGCTGGACGCCCTCGTCTCGGCGATCGGCGACGCCAAGAGCCTGCAGGGAGGGACCCTACTCCTCGCTCCGCTCAAAGGGCCGGATGGCAAAGTATATGCGTTGGCGCAGGGAGCAGTGTCGGTCGGCGGGTTTATCGGCGGAGGCGGCGGCACGTCGGTCCAAAAGAACCATACGACTGCCGGCAGAGTGCCAAGCGGTGTTACCATTGAAAACGAACCACCGTTCACGCTTGGCTCCGGGAACGAGATCAGGCTCTTTTTACAGCGACCGGATTTCACTACCGCGACGGAGGTAGCCCGGAAGATCAACGAAGCGCTGGGCGACGAGACAATCGCCACGGCTCTTGATCCGACGACGGTGAAAATAATGATCCCCAAACAGTATCAAGGCAATCTAGTCAAACTGATTTCCCTTGTGGAAAGTCTTGACGTGACCGTGGATATGCCGGCGCTCGTCGTGATCAACGAGCGCACGGGAACGGTCACAATCGGCGAGAATGTAAGGATTTCTCCGGTCGCGATTGCCCACGGAAACTTGACCATCGAGATCAAAACCGAGTACTATGTTTCGCAACCGCCTCCACACGCGCCGAGCTCGGCCCAGACCGTGGTTGTGCCAACAAAAACCGTGAACGTGAAAGAGCAAAACGCTTCACTCGTGCAAATGTCTGGCGCCACACTCGGAGAGGTAGTACGAGGGCTTAATGCCCTTGGCGTCACACCCCGGGACCTGGTATCAATCCTCCAGGCGCTCAAGGCCGCCGGCGCCCTCCAAGCTGAGATGGAGATCATCTGATGCAGGATCTGTTGAGCATTCAGCAGCCCCTTCTGGGCAATATCGAAACACCCAGCAACAGCAAAGACCCTGCGGCCATCAAAGCAGTAGCCAAACAGATGGAGTCGCTTTTTGTCTACGAGATGCTAAAAGTCATGCGAGAAGCCTCGGGAACATCGTCAACAGGCGGCCTCGGCAACGATACGTACACGTCTATGTTCGATATGGAACTCTCAAAGGTCCTATCCGAGCGTGGCCTTGGTCTGTCGGATATGATTGAAAAAGCAGTTTCGGCAAAGGCCAATAATACGGGCCAAATGATTACACCGTCTTCCCAACAGGTACACTCGCAGAAGCAGTCCGTTCTAGCGGACATCAAGGATCTGCTTCCCGACGTTGCCAGCCCTCGGATCAGCTCCGGCTATGGCATGAGGCATGATCCTTTCAGTGGAGAGCTAAAATTTCATCAGGGTCTTGATATCCCGGCACCGGAGGGAACAGATATACATCCGGTCAGGCCGGGTACAGTCCTCTACAGCGGTAAGCAATCGGGATATGGAAATGTGGTTGTCATCGATCACGGAAATGGCTTTACTTCTAAGTACGCGCATAATCAGATAAATCTCGTAAAAGAAGGAGAGAAGGTAGATTCAGCGTCCATTATAGCCCGCGTCGGTTCAACCGGAAAATCGACGGGCCCGCATATTCATTTTGAAGTCGCCTATAAGGGTCAAAATGTTGACCCCGGCATGCTCCTTACCCTCAAGTAAGATTAAAGTTTTTCAGGAAATAGCCGATAAGAAAAACACAAATCTTAGCTCGCAAAGGAGAACTTCAATATGAATATCAATTCTAGCGCGCCCCCCGAAGGCCAAGGACTGAACCGGATTGCCCAGCCGACGCAAAACGCATCAAAGCTTTCGAACGTTGAGTCAACGGACAACACGGCGGCGGCCAAAAATACGAACCCAACGGACCGGGTGGACATCTCGAGCAGGAGCAAGGTAATCGCCGATATTATGTCAGCGATCAACCAGCTTCCGGATGTGCGGACTGACAAAGTCCAGCAAGTCCAACAAAGCGTCGAAGCCGGCACCTATTCCATAGATTCGAGCAAGGTTGCTGACAAGATACTAAAAAACATATGAGCACTGACGAAAACATAAAGTGCATTCTCACCGAGCAGGTCAACGCTTACCGTATGCTGCTCGATATACTTCAGCAGGAGCGCGAATGCCTGCTTCACTTGAATGCGCCGGAAGTAGAGACCCTTTCAAAGGAGAAGGACACCGTTGTCCTCAAGTTGAAACTCCTCGAAGAAGAGCGCATCCGGCTCGTTAAGTCTTTTGTCGCGGAACACGCTATTGACGAGCAGGCCGCATTTCAGACTTTAAGCAAGGTGACCGGCGATGATTCCTTTCAGCGACTGCGGATGCAGCTCATCTCCCTCCTCCAAAGCATCACTGAACTAAACGGTTTCAACCGGGTATTGATTGAGCGTTCGGTTACGGTAGTAAAAAATTCACTGAACTTTCTTGGTTCCATTGGAGTGACCGTACAGTCCAATAAATCTGGTTCCCGTTTGTCGAGGGAAGCCTAGATGTCTATCTCCAGCCTCTATAATATCGGGGAATCGGCGCTTACCGCAAACAAGGCCGCACTCGCCGTGACCAGCAATAATATCGCGAACGTCAACACCCCCAACTATTGTGAGGAGTCGGTTACGCTTCAAATCGCATCCACATCCGGTACCGGCGGCGGCCAGGTCGGTAACGGCGTGACGGCTACAAGCGTCACGCGCAGCTACAATAGTTTTTTAGAGGCCCAGCTTCAGAACGAACAGCAACAGCAGAGCGCATCCGCTTCCCTAAATACGTCCTGGGGACAAGTACAGGATGTATTGAACGAGTCTCAGGGCATTGGGCTTTCGACACCGCTCGCAAATTTCTTCAACGACTGGAACGACGTGGCTACTGAGCCACAGAATTCGGCGGCACGTACACAATTGCTACAAGATGCGAATACATTTGTCCAAACGGCACAGTCCATTGAGAGCAGCATCAACGATACAGTGAGCAACGATAACACCAATATCTCGAGCGATGCTACTCAAATAGATTCTCTCGCCTCACAAATTGCGGGTTTAAACCAGCAAATAGTAGTAGCGCAAGCGAACGGAACAGATACGAATGATCTTCAAGACCAGCAGGATGCTGCGCTGACGTCACTATCCAAACTCGTCGACTTTACGTCGTACACAGACCAGAATGGATCGCTTACCGTGGTCGTCGGCAATCAGAATCTCGTGTCCGGCAACCAGACCAACCAGATGACAACGGGTACGGACACGAACGGCAATACAACTGTGATTCTCGGCGGCACCGATATCACATCGAACATTCAGGGCGGCGACATCGGCGGTCTTATCCAAGCCAGGAACGGCATCCAGACAACAACACTGGCAGGGCTTAACTTGCTCGTCGCCTCAATAGCACAACAGGTGAACAGCTTGCAGAGTCAGGGATATGACCTCGATGGGCTCAAGGGAAATAATTTTTTTAGTTTGAAAGTCCCCACGGTCAACAACTCTGCCTCAGCAAGTATCACACAGCCGAACGTCATCAGCCCTGCCGCTCTTACGACGAATGAATACACGGTTACTTTCAACGCGGCGGGTACCGCTTACAATATCAACAATAAGCAGACAGGAGCGCTTCTTACGACCGGCGCTTATGCCTCGGGAAGTCCCATAAACTACAACGGTCTAAGCTTCACCATCACTGGCGCGGTGTCGAATACTGACAGCTTCACCATCGGCAGCCCTCTTCCCACCGCCATCAGTAGTTTAGCCGTTGCAATTACCGATCCTAACCAGATAGCCGCCGCGTCTACGGCAGCGGGAGCCCCCGGGGACAATACAAACGCGAACCTGATATCTCAGCTTGCAAACTCACCGATTGATTCCCTCGGAGGCGAAACTTTTTCAGACTACTACAGCGGCATAGTGGCCACAGTCGGATCGACCAATCAGAACACATCCGACAGCCTGACTTATAACAACAACCTCCTGTCTCAGCTACAGTCGAGCTGCAATTCGGCTTCAGGCGTGTCGCTTGACCAAGAGGCAACCAATCTCATGATGTACCAGAATGCCTATGAGGCCGGAGAACAGGTGATCAAAGTGGCTGGTGAACTAGTCCAGTCGCTTCTCGCTCTCATTACGTGAGAACATTTCGTTCCAAAATGAACAGAACATGAAAAACTCTCAGAATCTACTTGGTGATTTTCTCCACTAACGGAATCTAGTGGCTGTAGTGAACGGGGTAAGGCCATGCGAATAGCCAATTCTATCTTATACACTCAGATGCTAAGTGGTATGCAGAACTTTCAGACGACTGATTCGGAACTGACAAACGAACTATCGACAGGAAAGAAGATACTTCAGCCTTCTGATGATGTTGCAGGAACGATACGTGCCATGGATTATCAAGTAAATATAAATAGCAATAACCAGTACGAGAATAACATAAACGATGCTACGACGGATCTTAATCTGACGAACAATGCTCTTACAGGAGTCTCGAGTACATTATCAACATTAACAAGTTTAATTTCGAGTTCGAGCAGCTCGACTACGGCAGAATCGGCGACGCTCTCTGATCAGGCATCACAATTGCGGGACGCGCTTTACAGTTACGCGAACACTCAAAACGGTAGCGAATATCTCTTTTCAGGATTTAAAACTAACCAGCAGCCATACACCATTCAAAACCAGCCTGTCGTCGGCACAGTCCCTTCCACCGCATATGTCTATCAGGGTGATAACGGCGCGCTTAATATCCCGATCGGTGGGGGCCAGACCATGCAAGCCAATGTAACAGGCAACGATGCCTTCAGTTTATCCGCTAGTGCTCTTCCTACAACCCCGGTCACTTTAAACGACGGCGATACAGCGCAATATGCTGCCGTTACCAATGCAGCTACAGGCGCAACCACGACCACAGTTACGATAACACCGGCTGGTGGCGGGGCTACAGACACATTCAGTTTTTCAAATGCGATGGACATGGCTAATATCGTCAGCTCTGCCCTCAGCACAAATGATACGTCTCGTATTGAGGCTATGACCGCGCCCTTGAATGATATGCAGGAACAGGTGAATGCTCTCCAATCTGATGTTGGCACCAGGATTAACGCTCTTACTGACCAGACGTCCCTACTCACTCAAAACATAACTACCTTGCAAGACCAGCAATCTACTGTTGAAGACGCCAACACGAACCAGATCGCACTCCAGCTTTCGCAGACCAGTACGGCATTGCAGGCCCTTGAATCGACAGCAGCACAGATTCTCTCTCAGTCGCTCTTTAATTTCCTATCCTCAACTGCAACTGGATAAACTTATCAAGCGGAATAATGGCGGTGTAAATCGAGGATATCGAGTAGGCGGGGACCTTCCGGCCCCAGCCTCTCACACCACCGTGCCGTTCGGCATACGGCGGTTCATGCAAGGTTTGTAAAGCGTCGATGCTCTGCAAGAAGGCTCATGAGTCCCTGCTGTTGTAGCCATTTACCCATCCGCGAAGGTATGTCGTTAGTTCGGCAATCACCTTCGGCAGTGAGCGTCCCCGTCCCTTTCGGGTGATCTCCGAGAGGCCACCACTTCTGCCGGTACGCCGATGATTCACCACAAAGCGATAGCCTGCTTCCACATGGGCGCGAGCTGCTTTGACTGCGCCATGACAGCCGCGTCCAGGACGGAAGCCGTGGCTGCTTTCGCTAAATTCTGGATCGAAGATAGGGGTGAGTACCTGCAATACCGCTTGTTCGATGAACCGATCGAGCACGGTGGGGATTCCGAGCAGCCGCATTCCCTTTCCGTCCTGCTTCGGTATTTCTATCCGAGGGACAGGCGCGGGGTCATACTGTCCGCTCAGCAACTCCTCCCGGATGCGCGGCCAGTTCGTCTTAAGGTAGGGCGTGAGTTCGAGAACGGTCATGCCGTCGACTCCCGGTGCTCCCTTGTTCGACTGGACGCGATGTAAGGCTGCTAGCAGGTTCTCATGGCGCAATACCTCCTCTAAGAGATTTGTCGCTTCCGGCTGGGCGTTCTCCTCTGCTGCCGCGGACGCTTGACGCTCCCTCGCCGTATGCTTGCGGGTTCCGCCCGCTACCTTCCTGGAGTCCTCCGGATTCTCAGCCTTCCTTTGCGCGTCTGCTTCATCCATCGAGGTTTCGGCACCCCTTCGTCCTTCCTTGGTCGGGCCTTCATTGTTGTGCGCAGCGACTAATATGCCCTCGGCTGACTTCTGCAAGCTCATCCCGCCGTCTCTTGACGGTGGTAGCCGAAGCAAGCTTGCAGACCTCCCCGGGTATTGCACACCCAATTTCTCCCCATATACCCGTCGCATATACTTCCGCGTCTTCTGGATGACTATCGGGCTTTGAACCTTTTAGCCTTCTCGCCCAGACGCAGCTGCCTCGTATGCGCTTCATGTTCTTCGGGCCAGGGATTTGCATTCCAATTCCTTCAGACCCCGCCTCGCGGCAGCAGCCCTTGCGGTTCGACTAACGGTTCCCGTCATCAGGGTCCGTAGAGAACACCTCCAAGTGAGTGCGCCCTGCCGGGCGCACTAAAAAAAGAGGTTAACCTTATCGGTTAACCTCTTTGTCATTTCCATGGTGGGCGATGCTGGGTTTGAACCAGCGACCCCTGCCGTGTGAAGGCGTTCAGATAGGAAGGGACAATTTATCGTCCCTTCCCTTTTCTTGCTTTTTCTTTCGGTTATTCGACTTCCCATCGGAGGCCGTTTTCCGTATATTCCGCCTGATTCCGACCTCTACTGCACAATCTACTGCACACTGCATAAGGCGGCTATTTAACGAAAACAGGGGGGCCAAGTTAATATAGGTGGGTAAATGTAATGGGAATGTGAACCTTCTCTTTAGAGTAGAAGGTTGCATTGTTTCAAAAAAGTTAAGAATAGATCAAATTATTTACTTCCTATAATTTTCCCTTTCGTTTTCGGAGTATTGTAATAATCAAAAGCTTTTTTAAGAAAATTATGCCTTCTTTTAATCGAATACCCTTCAACGGAAGCTTGGAGAATATACTTTTGGAATTCTTCCATTAGAATTAGGTTTTTAGGCTTACTATAGTTACTTAAAAGTTCCATATTGGCTATAATTTCGTTAAGTAGTTTCACGTAAAATTTTGAGAAGACTGGAATAAGATTATTTTTTTTATTCACAAACAATTCCTCAACAAAAAGGTATGCTGTTACTGCAACTGCCCTACTTGATATTATAGAAGCATCATTTTTGAAAGCCTTATCCATCTCTATCAAAACTTTTTCTATACGGACAAGATTTTTATCTTTACTGTCTAAATTATGATTGACATCAAAAAAATTTTCTATATCCTGCAATCTAGCTCTAACAAATTCACCTTCTGGTTTAGCTTTTGCAAAAGAATTTATGCATATCTGAGCAAGTGTAAATGGTCTGGAAAATCTCTTCTCAGACAAACTCGTATTTCTAAAAAAGGGGCCGTCATTCCCAATTTTCTTATAAATAAAATCTCGTATTGTGCCTGTTCTTGTCTTAAGCAATTCACCCGAATTAAGTCTTATGCCTAATTGCAATCGTCTAAATATTTCTCTTACATGGTTTTCATCGATAGATTCATAAATGCAAAAACTTAATTTATAATTTTCTATTTTTTCTACAATCTTTGGATAATCAACTTTTAATTCCTCATAAGTATATTCGTCTTGCAAAAATTTTATCTTCAAAGGTAATTCTTCAGCTGGTTCCGGCTTAAAAAATCTCAACAACGTGGTCATGCGTTGTTTTCCATCAATACATTCAAAATCAAATTGCTTATTATCTTTTACCTTAACGAGATAAATTTTAGGAATATCAATGTCATTAATTATTGAATCTAATAATTTTTCCTGCTGTTCAGTTGACCATATTTTTTCCCGCTGATACTCAGCATCTATGTCTATGCGATACATGTAGTCATCGATAAATTCTTTAACTTTAATTGTTTCAAGTGTAAATTTTGTTGATTTGCCTGACATTGTTCTCTCCTAGCTACTATGTTTGAACACTTTTTTTAGATGCTTCGTATTATTAATTCTTCTTGCACTTAGCATTCTTTCCGCTTTCGCTTTTAACCATATTTTAAAGGGATTAGTTAATTCAGCTTCTACATTTGTATCAACGGGTATTAACGAATCTTCGATTTCTCGAAGGGTTTTTATTCCAGGGAAAAAACCATATACTTCTTTAATTTTTTCGCCTACTCCATCCATGTCTATTATTTCCATAACAAAATGAGTACTTCTTTCTAAATGAGCTTTAAATAATAAATCAATTAACCCAATATCGTTTTGACTTAAAGAGCAACCAATAACTCTTAGTTTGTCGCATTGGACAAGGACTTCAAGTGTATGACTCCAAAAGGAATTGTATGGTGGAATTAAATAATTTTTATTTAATCCCAAAGGAATAATCGGAATAGTCTTTTTTTTCCCGAAAATGCTAATCTCAGTCCAATTAAAAGATCCGTGTAATTTTAGCAGGGGAATATCTTTCCCTTTATCTGTGATAAAGCAATAATTTGGCTTCCGTTTACAAATTTCTTCGTAAGCCGAATCTAATATATCATCGTAATTTAGCGATATAATACCAGTCAGTTGTTCTTTATTCTTAATTAAATTATGTAGCTCAAATAAAGCCTTATGTAAATAAAAAAATTTTTTCTTTTCTGACGAAAGTATTTCCATTATGTCTTTCTCAACCAGTTTTTTAAGATAATTAACCTTATAATCGACGTCAGATATTTGATTGGCTTCAAAAAGCGAGATCAACAATTCTATATTCACTGTACCTATTCGGTATGTAACTGCTTCCACATCTTGCTTGAATCTTTTGTTATTTTGAGCACGTTTCATTACTCTTCTTGAGACATCAGAAATTTTTAATCCATTTTTTCTTATAAATGTTTCGCTATGACTCGCTTCTAGATTCATTATTTCCGCGTGAGTTGCTCCTGCCCCAATCAAATAAGCAATTTTTTCTAAATACATATCAATACCTTAAATTATTTTTCCCAAACCACAGTGCCTTCGCGAGATGGCTGCGTTTGTATTCTTTTATTTGTTGAGAGCTATTGCCTCTGTAGCGTGTCGCAATATTCAGTACGTTTATTAATTTGAAATATCTTACACGACGCACTCAGGTCATCGTTGAGTCTAGCTATGATGTTTCCATTTGACAGTTCTTCATCAAATAAATAGCCACCTTTAGCATATATTGTGTTTAGGATGCAAATGTCGTGAAGGAGACGTTGCTTTCTCCAATTTTTTTTATAAGACGATCAAGCTATTGCAAGATCATATTCTCATATTAGTCGGAGGGTATGATGGAATAGCTCATTAAAGAAGTGTTGTCTTTTCTCAGGATCGTCAAGAATCTCGATAATATTGAATGTCTTTTCCACCAAACGATCAGTACTGATGCGTCTCTCTAATTCAGGTGTAAGAACAGCCCCTAGATAAAAGTTTCTGCATAGTGGACTTACATGAATGCTGTGTTGAAATGATTTAGTTGCAGCACCATATCGTTCTAACGCTCCGGCTGGATCAATCCCTCCCTTGATTTCAACCACAGCCAATAGAACATCATCTTTAAGGAATGATATATCCGGCTCAGAGCCGAAACGCATAATAATGTTTTTTCGAAGCGTGCATTTGCTGGGAATACTTTCGTGATTAATTTTTTTTGGTTCCAAGATGAGATCACGTTCACTTAGCCAATCAACAATAAGTGTTCGAATTCGTTCCTCTGCAATGCCTCCAACTTTATTTCGCATTGATCCATCAAGGGTTATTCCTAAGGTGGCTATAATAGTGCGATTCCCGTTTTCAAGAGTCCAATCTGTGGAGTTCTTAATAATTGAACAAATAAAAGTATTGTAAGTGCGTGCCATTTTTAGTGCCTTCTCACTATCTAGGTGAATATTCGTACCTGATTCGAGTGACTCTACTGCACCAAAATAGTCTTTAACGGCTTTTAAGGATAGGCTACAAAGCCCTCTATAATAAAGGCTGGTCGCAGGGTTATACATAAGTACCTGTGGATGACAAAAAACAAGCTTGGGGTCATAATCTTGCTTTTCAACCTCATATTTCCAGACACTATTTTCTATTAAAAGATTGCTGATCGGTTTCCAAGTAAGATTGTCAGAAAATTTTTTAATAAGATTAATTGCTTGGATATCTTTTCTTTTCTGAAGGGAAGTTACTATAAGGAGTGATTTTATAAGGCGAAGATCATCAGTGTAATGATTCGATTCCGTCATTATTATTAAATCCTTAGTGTATTATAGAGGCTTAGACCAGACATAAACACATTTACGGATTTCGTTTCTGCCATGTGCACCCATTTGTTGGCTACTGTTACCTTTTCCGCGTGATAATACCCAAATATGATCAACAATAAGACCTGCACCAGTTGCGAAATCAGAAAGAATTAGGTCTACTGGAATTTCTTCGCCATGGTACTGAACATTATCATTGACCATGACGACTCTCCCGCCAGGCTTACAACTCGGTAAGTTCATGTATTACAATGTTCATTTCAAAAAAATAATTTTTCACAAGGTTAGGTATATTGTTGTTATTCAATTCCCCTTTCTCACCTGCCTTAAAAAGAATACCAAGAACTTCATGTAAAGCTGCTTGATTATTAAACGCCGCTAAAGCTACATTGTAACGGTTCTCTTGGTTTCTAAAGCTATATTCCTTTTCAAGTTGTTTTTGCTTAGTCTTATTTTCTACCGTTGCTGACAGTAGTGTTTGACGTAGTTCTTTAACTTTTTCATCATTATGATGCATAAAAGCTAATTCAAGGGCGTAAGTGCGCGTATAGTCATAGCGGTTGCAATATGGCGGCGATGTGATTACCAAATCAAATGTGGCATCTTGAAGTGATGGAAGTTCTGTCAAGCTGAGTTTTCAATAACTTTTACATTTCTAGAAAATGTTCCCCCATTATGTTTACTAATATCTTCATGCATGAGACGAAGCTTTTTGTGAATTGCAGATTTGAAATCATGGATAGTACCTTTATCAAAATTTGACTTTAATCGCCGGCCTGAACGTGAATCCCAGCGAAGATATTGACCATCTTTGCGAGTAAAGCTCACATCTTCCAATATGGACAGGCAAGCAAACCAGAATAAATAGCGCACATCCGCATTCCGTATATTTTTAGTGAATGCTATGTATGATGATATTGCCCTTTCAGTGCGCTTCGAAAAAGCCTTTTCGGTAATACGGAGATGAGGGAATTTAAAGCCCTTCGACGTTGACGAATTAAGTGGATAATTTTCTAATTTTCCAATGTAATATATGAATGATTTTATATTTACTTTATCCGCTAAAAGACGCGCCTTGATTGCAGCCACACCCACAGGCAAAAGCTCTATACCAATGGCCTGCCAGCTCATTTTTGAAGCTGTGGTGAGTGTAGTCCCGGCACCGGCAAAAGGATCGAGGACGAACGGGCAAGTATCTGAAGCATGGGGCTTAAACTTTTCCAATATGTAACGTACAAATTCGGACGAGAATGCTTCTTTGTATTTAAGCCAGCGATAAAAAGGAGTAGATTTATTAGCTTGAAAGGAAACTAACGCTCGTTTTAGCTCTGGATTAACTATAAGTTTATCGGTGTATTTATGGTGTAAAGCGGTCCTAGCATTCAGGGAAGTCTACGCTTTAGAATTTCTATCCTTAATAGTCGTCAATTCTACGATAGAAATTCCCATTAAATATGCCCCCAAGTTTGCTATTTACACAACATTGAGTGGTTTACAAATTAATATTATACAATATATATTGTTGTGTCAAGAAAGTTCTTCTATTCAAAATTTATAAATTCTAGTTAATTCTGAAGAGAAATTAAACGTAGCGCTTTCGCTATGGCAACCACTTCGGGACGCCACCATAATGTAGCCCCACCCCTTTGCAACTTCTAACTGTCTTAAAGGTATTAATTATATTTGCATTTCATTAAGTTCGTAAATCATTTCACTTCTTCGATGTCATTGTATATGGCGAAATTGTCATTATAAGGTTAACGTTATAGCTCCTAAAAATCCATTCAACTTACAATCCGAGATTGTATCAAAATGAAGCTATCCCTCTCCTGGCTTGAACGTGTTGCCGCATTTTAAGCATGTCAGAATGATCTTGCCTGAACCGATTAATCCCGTCAACGAACTCCACCCACGCTTTTCAGCGTGAACCTGAGTCGAACCACACTTCGGGCACTTAACCTTTTCTTCGTCCATAAACCCTCCTCGAATATGAGTACATTTGTTATAAGTCACCGTAGCAGTAACATGAACGCCTGAAAATACAATTCTAACCCAATGGTCATCTTATAATAAAAAGAATGCTTATTCAAGAATTTTTGCTTGATACGCACTTAACAGCTATTGTGGTCGCGCCATATAAAACTTACAAAGTGATACATTCTATTTGGAGCTCTAAATAATAACATTTCTTATTATGCCGTATCACTAAATACGAAATATATCTTGACAGACACCAATTTATTATCTAAAATAATGACAATAGAGTTAGTATTACCACGTAATTATTACGGGCAGGCGTTCATTAAAAGCCGAGGACGACTCCAAAGCAGCCAAGCCAACGCAAGGTCGTAATAATAATTAGCCACAGAGAGGGCGTCGTGAGAACGATTCTTTATTCAATCGAACTTCGGCGTCCTTTTTTTGTCTCAAAAGGGCGCCGCGATCCATGATAACGACAAGGAGAACGGCGCATGACGACAACCCCACATCAAAAGCAAAAGCCTTTCATTTCATCCGATATATGGGAAGCGGCATTTTTCGCTTATCGCGGACTTAATCCGAAGCTTCAAATTCACAGCAACCGTGTCTTTTTCGTTTTCACTCCCTCTAGTGAACTCTATCAAAGCCTCAGCGATTACAATTCACACACAATTACCGTCAACTTAGCAAAATATATTGAGTCGCATAAGCATCTAAAAACGGCAATGATGCGTTTTCGCAAAGAGCTGCACAATGAGTAATGATATAAGTGTTGACAAAAATAAAGACTCTATACGATTGAGGCGAAAGAATATCGTTGTCTTTGACAAAACGTTAGCAGAGGGGCTTGGTTTAAACGAAGCGATATTGTTTGAGTATCTGATGTTTCAATACACTAATCAGTATTTGGGAAGGATGATCGAAGGAAAATGGTGGATATATTTTTCAACGACGGCATTGAATGACGTATTCCCATATCTGAGCCCTGCAACCTATCATCGCACATTACAATGTTTGACTAGTAGATCAGGAAACTTTGATTTGCCTTTGTTGGAAACTGGAAACTTCAATAACCATAAATATTATAGAACAACCTGGTACACACCGACAACTGAAGGTATCAACCTTTACAAATGGGCATTAATGATGGGCCAATATGAAACAAACACATCTCATTTTAAAAAGAGCTATATCAAATTCAGAAATGCTTTTTATAAAATCGGTATAAAACTTGACAATTCGAGACAACGATACCAAAGAAAATACTTCATAGATATCCACAAGAGAAGCGTGAAAATCTTCGATTTTCACGCTCCAAAATCTGTAATGGGATATGTGCGAAAAAGTCGATAACAAAAAAAGGCATTAATGAAAAACTTTCGCTCTTACGTCAAGAGGAGCAATGGACACGAATAGACATAATTTGTCTGCTCGACAACGGCGGGCCATCACAGTCATTATTTCAAGCAGAACGATTTCAAGCGGTGTATCCTTGGCGGGTATCTCCCTAGCCACTTTTTATAATTGGCTCCAAGATTCAACATTCAAGGACGAATTTGAGAAGCAAAAAAAGGCTGTCATTGATTTAGCTTTGCATGAATTGAAAATTGGTGCTGAAGAGGCCGTACATGTACTCCGAAGATTATTAAAAGCAAAAAGCGAATCAATAAGACTACGTGCTTCAATCTCTATTATTGATTATATAGCTAAATTTATTGAACTCGAAGAAATAGAAAGGCGTCTCTCACTCGTAGAGGAAAGCCATGACCAATCTGAAAAATAGATTAAATAAGCTCGAAATTCGATTCAGACAAGAGCCGCAAATTGCGATTCATCTCATTCCTGTTGGATACGTCAAACCAACACCAGAACAGCTTGCGCGTTGTCCTTATAATCAGAACCAGAACGAAAAAGAAACAGAAGGAGCTTATAACAGCACGGTCACGATATGGCTACCTGGTGCCCTATGTGTGAAATCTGGTGCTGTAAAGAAAGACTTCCAGCTGATAAAAAGGACGTTTAATCAAGGGCGGGAACTGCCTAATTGAAGCAGTGCGCTATTGCAAGTGCCTTGTTTTTTCTGGTTATTCTATAGGCTGTGCAGTGAACTGTGAACTTCAAGAAGTGCGTTTTATAGAGGGAATTAGAAAATGAAATATCCGCTTGATCAGTTTTGCTACATGGAACTTGACGTTAAGCGTGGGTGTGTTTTTTCGATCCCCTACGGCTATTTAAAACCAGAACCAATGTATTTAAAGAATTGCAAAGCATACCATAAGGACATTAATCAAAATAACCGAGCAGTTAAAATTGTGCTTCTGCGATGCCCGGATTGCAATGAAGAAGGAATCTATTGCAACAACGAGAAGGCCTCTTACGATAGCGGAGTCAAGTATGAAAACGGTCATTGAGCAAGAAGATATTGAGCTCATCGCGCAAAGGGTTACAGAACTTATTAAACCATTCTTGTTGATAGAAAAGGCAGACGATGTAATTTTCTCCGTTGATGAACTGGCTGCATATCTCAGTGTAAGTCCGAAATGGGTATACGATCATAAGCACGAACTGCCGCATTTCAAGCCGGGAGGTCTTTTGCGATTTCGAAAAAAGGACATTGACAAAGAAATTGATAAACTCTCCTTCCATGAACAAACAAAAAAGACTATAAAGAGGGGGGAGAAGAAAAGCCTTGACAATCATTATACCAATGGTATAATTAAGCCATGATGAAGCCTGACGAGCTCAGAAAATGGCGGGAGAAGAACGGGTACACTCAAGATGAACTTGCGGACATTCTTGGTGTTGCAATGTTCTCCGTTTCAAGGTGGGAGACGGGAACTAGGGCTATTCCGTCATTTCTTCATTTGGCTCTAAAGGCAATCCCAAAGAAAGGAGGCGGGAGGAAGAAGAAGTACCAAAGGTTCTCACAAATGTCAAAAAGAAAAGGAGGCTAAAATGAATGACAAGCTATTTGTGAGGTTTGTGATTTTAATGGTCATAGTCTCGCTTGTATGGGGGGTTTCAAAGATGTTTCAGACTGATAAAACTCCTTCTCAAAATAAACCTCAAACTAGTCAAAATGATCAGAACGCTCAAACTGCGCTTCAACGGTTTGAAGAAGCTCGTATTCAAGGGTTACTATATTATTATGCTAAAGATAGCCAAGAAGGAAAGATGGAAGGTGCGTGTTTTTATCTAAATGAAATACAGCAAAACGCAGGCTATGATTTAAATAACCTGTCACCGGATACGCAAGAAGCTATATCAAACCTAAGAATAGACTGTGCGGCGTATACAGAGACTCGCAATTACAAGTTGCAGAATGATATCGACAAGCTGAGAACCCAATATGACCAGGGTGGTAACAAAAAAAGGGCTGAAATCGCGAATGAGGTTATAGAAATGGCAAAGGGCTATGACCTTGACAAACTCCAGCCAGACACACGGGCATTCGTACGAAAACTTCGGCGTGAAAAGATGGGCCTTCAGCCATAAAGAAGGCAATCCCAAAAAAAGGAGGCAGTAACAAGAGTCGAAAGACGACAAAGTGAAAACGTTTTCACTGCAAATTAGAAAGGAGATCGGCTTTCATGGCTAGAAAAGGTATTTATAAGCGCGGCAATGTTTACTGGATTTGTTTCGCTGATTTAACCGGAAAGATCATTCGCAAAAGTACTCGCACGGACAGTTACCGCGAGGCGGAAACACAGCTTATCGGCGAGCAAAAGGCCGTCCGAGAAGGCAAACTAACCAGTGCTGTCAGGATAAAAAATCATACATT
The DNA here is from genome assembly GCA_963845065.1 of Nitrospirota bacterium. Taxonomy (GTDB): domain Bacteria; phylum Nitrospirota; class UBA9217; order UBA9217; family UBA9217; genus JAJYKN01. The sequence continues at coordinate 210,788 of CAWJQQ010000005.1, read as the reverse complement.
CTTTGAGCTCAAAGACAAGTATATTTCATGGATGCTGGGGCGGCACAAATCAGCCGAAAGCAAGCAGTACAGGATTAAGAAGCTTACAAAGCATTTCGGAGACATTCCCTTAAGGGCTTTCAACACGCTTATCGTCGAACAGTACCAAACGATGCTTTTACAGGAGAGATTAAAAACGGCGAGCGTTAACAAGGAAATTGCTATCCTAAAGGCTATGATCGGCAAGGCGGTTGAATGGGAATTGGTGGAGGAGGACACACTCAAACGTATACGCAAGGTGAAAAACTACAAAGAGTCGAATCGACGCTTGCGTTTCCTATCTTCCAAAGAGACTCAAGAATTGGTCAGTGTATGTGACACCCATTTGCAGCCTATTGTTATTTGTGCTCTTCATACGGGAATGAGGCGCGGCGAGATTCTTAGTTTACGCTGGGAACAGATAGACCTGCAAAACGGGTTTATTACACTTACTGAGACGAAAAACGGCGAGCACCGGGAGGTACCGATTGACCAAACACTAAGAGAAACGATTAATCGTCTCCCCCGCCGTTTTGTAGAGGCCGAAAAGGACGGAGAAAAGGAGCTGTTGCCTTATGTCTTCTATGACCCGATCACTCTCAAACCCTATAAGAGTATGAAAAGGAGCTTCGCAACAGCCTTGAAAGCGGCAAAGATAAACGATTTCCGCTTTCATGATCTCCGCCACACGTTTGCCTCGCAACTTGTAATGGCAGGAATAGACCTTACAACGGTAAGGGAGCTTCTTGGTCATAAGGATATCAAGATGACACTTCGCTATGCTCACCTTGCACCGGCCCATAAAACGAACGCTGTAAACGTTCTGGACTCTATCCTGAGACCTTCACCAGACTCCACACCTTCCGCAAACTTCACAATTACTGCACAAGAAACAAAAAAGGAGTCAGCTTTTGTAGCCTAACTCCTTGAATTCCATGGTGGGCGATGCTGGGTTTGAACCAGCGACCCCTGCCGTGTGAAGGCAGTGCTCTCCCGCTGAGCTAATCGCCCGAAGCGGTTACTTTTTAACATAGGGGGTGCTTATTAGTCAAGTTAATTCTTGAAATCTGTTTTCAACTATGGAACCTGTATATGTACAAATCCATTTTGAGCCCTTATTGAAATGCGTTTAAATATGAATGGATGCTATCATTTGCCATACGCGCCCGGAGAGCGTCAGTAGTTGACTTGGATATCAAATCCTTATCTACGTTCAGTCTATTTTTAGTATCGCACATTTTAAATACTGCGTCTCCTTGGCCGCGAGCAGCATAGGATGATCTCGCGACTGGGAGCGCATCTCCAGTATCCGCGCCTGTCTGCCTGCCGAGTATGCTGAGTCAATTAGCATCTCCCGAAACAATTCTTGGTCAATATGATGTGAGCACGAGCAGGTCACCAGTGCGCCTCCCGGTTCAAGTAATTTCATTGCACGAAGATTGATGTCTTTATAGCCTTTAAGTGCCTCCCGCACCTTGGATCTGCTTTTCACAAACGCTGGTGGGTCGAGGACGATACAACCGAACTTTTCCCTTTGTTTTTCCAGAAGGCGGAGCTCATCGAATACATCGACAGTCTTAAACTGCGCTGACAAACCGTTCAAAGCGGCATTATCTGTTGCCTGGGAGACAGCCTTCGCTGAAGAGTCAAGACCGATGACTTCGGAGGCGCCGAATTTCGCTGCCGTAAGCGACCATGCACCTATGTAGCAAAAACAATCTAGTGTTCGCTTTCCACGGGCATAATCTTTAAGAGCAAGTCGGTTCTCTCGTTGATCAAAGAAGAACCCAGTCTTCTGTCCGTCAAGCACATCAACCCGATAAGTAATGCCTGACTCTTCGATCGTCACAGGACCTGTAAGAGATCCAACTATAACGCGCTTTTCTTGAGAAAGACCTTCGAGCTCCCGCGTACCCATATCATTCTTGAGCACAATTGCATGGGGAGAATATTCTTCATTCAACGCCGTGACAACTTCGTCCAAAAGCCTGTCGATGCCAGCAGTCGATGACTGGACCACGAGTGTGTCGGCGTATTTGTCCACGATTAAGCCTGGAAGACCATCACCTTCGCTGAAGACGGCGCGATAGGAATCGCCGAATCCAAAATCTTTTCTGAGGTCGTGTGCAGCCGAAATCTTATTTTTAAAAAATGCGAGGTCAATCTCTTCCTCCTTCCGCGTGAGAATCCGCACGGCAATGAGAGAGCGTGGATTAATATAGCCCCGACCAACGAATCGACCGGAAAAATCCTGCACATCGACGATCTCGCCCGGTTCGAACGTAGCCAACATTCGTTCAAGTTCATTGCTAAACACCCAAGGGTGCCCGCGAAGAATGCGGCGGTCTTCTTTTTGTTTGAGTTTTATCGTTTTCACGCGGGGTACGATACAGAATCAAAAAGGGGGTAGGCGTTAAGTGAAAAAAAAGGGCATCGCTCTCAGCTTTGCCCTCAGTGCTCTGCTCCCTACTCCTGCTTAAAATCTGTTTTCGATGTTGGAATCGCTCCTAAGAGACTGAAGCCAGCTTCGGTAGTTATTCTCAACTTTTTGCTGATAGAGCATATTCATGATCTCATTTTTTACTGTATCATAAGGTCTCACAATGGCCCGCACTTCTTCCAGCCTGATAATGTTATAGCCGCCAGCGCAGCGGAATGGGGGGGAGATATCGCCCTGTTTAAGAGGTTGCGCGGCAGATTCCATCTCAGGCAAAAGAGAGTCCCGCTGTGTGAATCCGAGATCACCATCCTGCGACTCTGTCGCTCCTTCAGAAAATTCACGGACGAGGCTAGTAAAATTCTCCCCGTTTTTGGCTCGAGCATAAACCTGCTGCGCCTTTTCTTCCACGTCTGCAGTCTCGTGGGCAGTTGGCTTGTCAGGTATCGGGAAAAATATCTGCCTCAGCCGGATTTCTTCGGGGAGCGTGTATAATTTGATGTTTCGATTATAATAAGAGTGAACTTCCGCCTCATCTACGGCGACGCCAGCCCGTATATACTTATTAAACATGCGCGAGAGCGTCATCTGCTCCCGAAGCTCAATTTTATACTGCTCGAGCGTGAGCCCGTCTTTTGCCAACGCTGCCTCGAACTGATTTAAATCAAAGGAATTCCGCTTTAAAATGTCATTGACGGCGTCGGCAAGCTCTTTATCGGTGACGTCCATCCCAGCACGCTTTGCGGCAGCCATCTGCAGTTTTCGGTCAATCATGTCTTCGAGGAGCATCCGTTCAGCAGACTTGCCCTCGGTTTTTTTCAAAGTTGCTTCCCGCTGAAGATCGCTCAGCGTAATAATTTCATTATTAACGACCGCAACTACGCGGTCCACAACAACCGAAGCGATCGCGGTGCTCTGCATGCTGCACAAAAGATAAATGCCCGTTACGATTATAAAAGAAAATGCTGCTTTTCTCATGGTTCTGCTCCGTGCCCAACACCGCCTGCTTTTTTTATGCTTTTTGGCAGCGGTATTTTATTATAGCGTTAAATGTAATATGAAACCACTCTTTCCCACTCTTCGCGGTGTCTTCACTCTAGCTTCACAAGCTATTACCGCAGACCTGCTGCCGCAGGACGAACACACAATTAGAATTTTTCACTTCCGCCCGCTGGCCAGGCACAACGCCGGGATATGCAGACTTGGTGAATGCTGCTATCGAGAGGGTCCGGCCCCATGTCGATATCATTGTCGTTTCCTTCCACTTGGGCGTTGAGCTGTTAACCGTTGCCAAGGTTTTGCCAGAACGAACTTGGCCATTGTGCCATTGGTTGAGGGCGCCAACCTCGTGCTCGGCGATCACCCACTTATTCTCCAGAAACTCTAGGTGTACAAAGGACATCTCATTACCTACAGTCGCGGCAACTTCGTTTTCGGCTCCGAGTGCGACCGTGCAAATCATTGTATCATATTACTCTCGACATTCAAGGACAACACCCTCGTAAGGGTTGATGCAGCGCCCCTGGACGTGAACAACTACCGCGTACAATACCACCCCCGTGTTGCTCGCTCACCGGCGTTACGGGTGCTTAAGTGGTCGGAAGCATCAATGCTGCGTCGGAACAGTTCAAAACTAGGCTGGAGTTTGCGAATGATCGAGATAATGCTTTGATCACTCCGTTCGCCGCGTCCGGACAATCTACCGCCGTGTTTCAGCAATTGCCAGGAAGTGCTCCTAGCCCTCTTTATCTTACGAAACTCACTGCTCCAGCGCCTGGTAATTTACTTCAAACTTCGTCCTCGACCTCAGTTCCTTGAGCCATTGCCGGTAACGAATGTCTACTTTTTCCTGGCGTATTTTTTCGGTTATCTCTTTCGAGGCTTCATCAAGGCTGATCTTGCCGGCTTTCCGCTTATCTTCCAGCTTGAAGATATGAAAACCATATGGACTCTTTACGATCCCACTTATCCCTTGTTTCGGCAGGCCGAAGACGATATTGAATTCCGCTGGCATATCACCCATGGCAAAATAACCCAGATCTCCACCCTTCTCCGCCTCCGGGGCAATTGATTTTTCACGCGCCAATGCCGCAAAGTCCACATTCGGTGCTTGAAGAAGTGCCATCACCTTTTTTGCTTCGTCCTCGGTAGCGACTACTATCTGTCGCACGCGAACCTGCTCAGGTTTCTCGAATGCCTCGGTGTTCGCCTGGTAGTAACGGCGTATTTCAGCCTGCGAAACGGTTATGTGCCTGTTCACATCGCGTGTAATCAGCCGCTCGATCATCATATCTTCCCAGATATCGGACTTCCACTTCTCGAAATCGATGCCGAGGCTCGCAAGTTCTTCCTTAACATCTTTACCATGTTCGGTGCGCAACGCTTCGATCCTGGCATTTATCTCAGGAAGACCGATTTTGATCCGTTTCCTCTGGGCCTCTCGAAGCATCATTTTACGTTCTATAAGCTGGTTCAGGAATTCACGCCTGACGTCAAGTTCAGCATCGTGCTCAGGCTTTATTCCCGCGCGGGCAAAGCGTTCCTGGAATTCGGCAAGCGAGATAGGATCGCCGTTCACTGTTGCCACTATCCGCACATTGGGAGAGAGCGTGGACACACCGGGGGCGGCTGCAGTGATTTTTTTTTCTTCTTCTTTTTTCGCGCATGAAAAAAATAGAAGCCCCAGCAAAAGCGCTGGGGCTATAATATAGTACTTCTGTCGGAAACAGTTCATAGTGATCGAGTTCTTACTTTGTAGCCTCTTTATTTGTAGCTGGTTGTGCCTTCATATTTGAAAGATCCAGCTCTTTTGGCTGGGCAAACGAGGCCATGGCCTCGTCAAGGGCCTTTTCATTTACTTCGATTTTGGCCTTGTCTCGGAGCGCCTTGGCATATTCGAGGTACAGTTCTCGCCGCCTCTCTTGCATCAGCCGTGTTTTCAGTTGTGGTTCCACATCCTTGAGACTTAGTGGTTTTCCAGCTCCGTTGCGTATCTTATCCTTGTTCTTATCATAATAGTCGCGAACTTCCTGCGCTGATGGTTCGGGCACCTTGCTCATTTTATCACCGATCTCTTTTTTCAGGACCGCGTTAAAAAGCTCGTTTTTGGCGTCCTCCTGGACCCTGTGCTCGAGCTCTTTTCTCATCATATCTTGCCGCTTTTTAAAGTCTGCGTCCTTGTCCAAACCTTGCCGCTTCGCTTCCTGGATTACAAGTTCGATCCCGACCAGATCATCGAGGAATTCCCTCCGTGCCTTGGGATCGGTAGCCACCGCCTGCTGCATTTGTGGTGTTAGGTCTTCAAGCTGTTTTTTGAAATCCACTTCCGTGATGGTTCCGCGGTTAACCTTCGCGAGTACGGTGCTATTCGTTCCCTTGTTACAGCCCGTCATAGAAACAGCGACGGTGAGCAACATAACAATTACGATCGTTTTATACATCTTCATGAATTACATTCCTCCGAAAGTATGAGTTTTCTGCTATTTAAAAAAACGCAAATATTAAGAAAGTATAGTCCTCATATATAACATACTATAATAATTCATGCAAGCACTTTTTCACCATATCTACGGCAGTCCCTAATGAGTCGTCTGGAAGCGTGATCTGGAGCGTGTATTCCGGAATAAGCTTTATGTTTCTTTTGTTTTTATTAATAAGAACCATAACACGGTCCGGTGATATGTTCGCCTGCTCGGTAAAGGTGATTTTCACCATGTCCTTGCCTGCATCGATCCGTGCGACACTTGCCTTTTTGGCGATAAGCTTGACGCTCATTATCTCGAATAAATTGGCTACAGGTTCGGGCAGAACTCCATACCGGTCTCGGAGCTCATTGCTGATATCGCGGAGCTGTGCCTCATCGGAAGCGGTCGATATCTCTTTGTATGCCGCGAGTCGCAAGCTTACATCATTGATATAATCATCAGGAATAAATGCAGATGCGCGCATTGTAATAATCGTATCCGGCTCGGGTGATATTTCCTCGCCGCGCAGTTCTGCCATGGCCTCCTCCATCATCTGGGTGTACAAATCGATTCCAACGGCTGCAATGTGGCCCGATTGCTGCTTGCCCAGGAGATTTCCAGCTCCGCGGGTCTCAAGATCCTGTGCAGCAATTCGGAACCCAGCGCCTAGTTCGGACAATTCCTGAATCGCACGAAGACGCTTGCGTGCAATTTCCGTAAGTGTTTCATCTTCGGGAGTGAGCAAATAAGCGTAGGCCTTCTCCCGGCTCCTTCCCACACGTCCTTTTATTTGATACAAGTCGGCAAGGCCGAAGCGGTCTGCCCTGTTAATGATGATCGTATTTGCCGTCGGGATATCGATGCCGGATTCGATGATTGTCGTGGTCACGAGCACATTCAGTGTTCCTGCGAGAAACTTCTTCATCACATCCTCGATCTGGTGCTCATGCAATTGCCCATGGGCTATGCCGACTCGTGCTTCGGGCACAAGCTTCTTCACGAAATCAGCCGTGCGTTCGATACCCCGAACGCGGTTATGCACGAAAAACACCTGTCCGCTCCGGCCGAGTTCATGCATAATGGCCTCACGGATCACACGTTTACCAAAGCGCGCGAGCACCACTTGAATGGCTTGGCGGTCAAGAGGTGGCGTTTGGATGATCGAAAGATCCCGGATGCCCGCGAGCGACATGTGAAGCGTGCGCGGGATCGGCGTTGCCGTAAGTGTAAGCACATCCACAAGTTTTTTAAATTCCTTGATCCGCTCCTTGTGTTTTACACCGAACTTGTGTTCCTCGTCGACAACAAGCAGGCCGAGGTTCTTGAAAGCAACGTCCTTCTGAAGCAGTCTGTGCGTGCCGATCACGATGTCCACGATCCCGCTCTTCATTCCTTTGAGCGTCGTCTGCTGCTCGGCCTTAGAGCGAAAGCGAGAGAGCATGTCAACACGGACCGAAAACGGGGCAAGCCGCTCAGAAAACGTGCGGGCGTGCTGGTCTGCAAGGAGCGTCGTCGGCACCAACACCGCAACCTGCATCCCATCTTCTACAGCTTTGAATGCTGCCCGGAGCGCTACCTCGGTTTTACCGTATCCCACGTCCCCGCACACAAGACGATCCATGGGTCTCGGCCGCTGCATATCGGTAAGTACGTCCTCGATTGCCTTCTGCTGGTCAGCTGTCTCTTCATACGGGAAGGCGGCTTCAAACTCACGATAGAGATTGTCCGGCGGTGAGAAAGATGAACGGTTTTGTGCTTCGCGGGCGGCATAGATTGCAGCAAGCTCCCTAGCCATCTCGAGGATATCCTTCTTTACTTTTTCCTTGGTCTTCGCCCAGCCTAGCGCGCCCAAGCGGTCAAGCTTCGGTACGATCCCTTCGGAACCGATATACTTCTGAACTTTATCAAGACTATAGAGAGGAACGTATAGCTTTGCATCCGGCTCGTAGCGAAGGGAAAGAAAGTCAGTTTCAAAGCCGTCGACATTGATATGCGTTAGTCCCTGGTATTCGCCCACACCGTAGTCTGTGTGTACCACGAAATCGCCAGGCTTTAGCTCCTTGAAGGTTGAAAGAAAAGGTGCTGCTTTTGTTTTTACAGTTAAGGGACGGTGAACCTTTCTGCCGAAAATCTCCTCCTCGGCAATAAAAATGATGCCGACTTCCTGCCAGGCAAACCCCTCTGACAGTCTTCCAACGGTCACTGTGATGGGCCACGGCCCCGCATCCTGAGCCACGGGGTAGGATGTTAGTGCAACACCGAGTCCGTATTCCATGAACAGCTTCTTGAGCCGTGCTGCCGATTCGTCAGTGCCACAGACAATCATAACGCTGTTGAATTCTCGTAAGCGCCTGAGCTTCTCGACAAGGCCCGCCATCGTGCCTTCTATCGGTTGGCGCATTGTGTCCTGCTGGTCCCTGTTGACCGGCTTGGTAAGACGAACACTTAGCCAGGAAGAGGACTTTGTGTTCATGCGAAAACCATCACCTCTTGTTCCGAGGAGACGGTTGCTGAGCGTCGTAAAATGTGCCAATTCTAGGTCAAGTCCTTTTTGATCGAGATAAAGCTCCGATGCCTCAGGCAATGTTCTGCCTTCTTCAACCTCTTCACGCCGTCCCTCCTCGATTTTAACTCTCTGGAACTCAACTTCGCGTTTAATGTCATCGGGTTCGATGCAGGCGAGAAGACTATTCTCAGGAAGATATCGGAACAGGCTTTCCATACCATAGAAAAACGGTGCAAGGAACTCAGCCCCTGGAGGAAGTGTCCCTCTTTTTAGCTGATCGATTAGGGCCTCATCATTGATAGTGCGTGCGAATTGTTCTATCCCTTTATCATTAATGATGAGCTCCCGCACCGGCAAAATCACGGATTCACTGATCTCTTCGGTCGAGCGTTGCGATTCGGGATCAAATGCGCGTAGCGATTCCATAGTATCACCAAAAAATTCAATGCGCACGGGCTGCTCATGTAGTGGTGAAAAGAAGTCGACGATCCCTCCCCTTTTGCTGAACTCGCCCACGCGTGTGACCAGAGATGAAGATTCGTAGCCTGTTGCAACCAGGGATGCAACGAGACTATCAGGATTAAGTTGCGTCGTAGTGGTAATTGTTTTTACCGAGTCAATAAACAGATTCCAAGGCGGGAGTTTTTGTATCAATGATTGCACCGGCACTACGAAGATGCCGGGGTCACCGGAGACAAGATCGTAGAGAAAGCGCATACGCTCCCCGACTGTTCGGCTGTCAGGCGAGTCCGCCTCAAAGGGAAGCACATCCCAGGTTGGGAAGACATGAATTTTAAGTGCACTGCTTTCCGCCTCGTTGCGGGGAGCCTTCTGTCGAAAGAAATTCAAGTCATCTAACAGCGCCTCTGCGGTATCCTCCGAAGCAGTAATCACGATAACAGGGCAGTCGAGCTTGCGCTTCAGGCCGAATAAAAAAAGGGCCTTGGCGGCCCCCCAGAGTTCGCTCACTTCTATGGTTTTTTTCCCCGCTTGAATATCGTTAAGGACAGGCAAGATAATCTCATGCAAATTTTTCATGATTTTTTTACTATAGCATGGCCGGGTAGATAATTGCAACAACATGGTACAACAGCATTTTGTTCTCTCGGAAGATAACAGGTCTCTGCTATATTCAACGTGCACTGTGTTGCTCTCAATAAAGCAGGCATGCTGGCAGAGCCGTTAGGGCGTTCCACGGCCATCTTCAGAAACAGGCGATTTGCTCCCATCATTGAGAACGACCAACGGAGTGTGCGATCTAGACTTCAATGTCGCTCCAGAACTTCGGCTGCAATTCGACGATGGTAAGAAACGCGGAAGAGGGTCAAAACTTCATGTCCTTCTAATCCCCGCGTTCGTCATCTCTGAACTGGTGGCCCCTACTATACACGATCATGCTCTATTCGACTGTATGACACATGATCTGTAACTTTTCACGATCCTCCTCCCCGATCATCCAGACCAAGATGACCAATAGTAAAATTAAAGCTCACTGCCCAAGCTATAGCATCCGTGTACCTGCTAAAGAGCTTTTCTCGTCTTTTGAATTCCTGTGAGTGAACGATTCTTCGTACTCCCATGAAGGGCGTACCCAGTGACGCATGAAGCATTTCGTGGTAGACTATAAAAGCAACAAAGAAACTTGGGACGGTTTTCCGGTCGAGCACTGGATTGATCCTGATGATATCCGACTTTTCATTGTAGCTCCCGAGGGTCCTTCTTTTTACGGAGGAGCGGGGACTTTTCGATCCCCATGTGATTGTGACCTTGATCAAACCACCAAAATATTCTTTATTGACGGAATCATACAAATCACGAAGGTCGTGGTATGTCCCCGCTGTTTTTATTGGGATTTTTTTAGGCGGTCTTATTATGATCCGTGTTTTATTCTCTCGCAGATAACTCCTGAAAAGCGGCATAGCGGATTTTCTTTTTTTGAGATATGAGACAATCTCGTCAAGCACATGCTTGTCTGCGTTCAAAAACATCCGGTGTAGCCGGACATGCAGCATGTGGTCATGCACCCTTACCGAAAGCATTGTCGTTGAATTTTCAGTTAGCACGAGAATAAGAGACCTGCCCAAGTGTTCTTCAAGATAGAGCTTGAGCAAGCTCAGGCTGCTACCATAAATGAGATTCAATTGACTATCGGCTGTGTCTTTACGCATAGAATCCGAGTTTAAGCTTCTCCGGCGCAATATACGATAGATGTTCCCACATTAAATTTGTCTTCATTTTATTCTTTATCTCCATGAAAAATTCTACTATAATTTAGAAACTAGAGCAATTCTTTCTTCCTTTTTTTGCCAGAATATTATCCTGAGTCATCAGGTTTAAGGAGACTGTTCATGAGCGATATTGCTTCTTCCATTGCTCTCCAGCATTTAACTGCTATTTTTGCTGCCGTATCTGGAGTTTGCATCTTTTTTTTTCTTGCATTGTTTGTAGCTTGGTTATATGTAGTTGTCGATATACTACGTAGTGAATTTAAAAATAACACCGACAAAATGATCTGGTTTATTTTTATCATGTTTATGCCCCCTCTTGCAGTGCCTCTTTATTTCATTGTGGGTAGAAAGCAAAAAGCTAATATGTGCTGAAGATATAGAGACAAAAAATAACTAAAGCTAAAATGGTGAATTGTAATTCCTGTTGCTTACATCGGCCGGTGCAAAGTATTAGCATTTATTTAAAGAACTAAATAATTACTACCCAACTGGAAATTTAACGTTACGACAAGCATGCTTACTCCACCATGCATGCGGATAATTTCAGGAGATTACTAATAACTTCATTAAAAACAAAAGGCAATAACACGGACCGCTGGTTTCTTTACATCCTGAAATGCTGCGACAATACCTTTTATACCGGCATCACGAATGACTTGCAACGTCGGCTCGACAAACACAATGACGGCAGTGCCTCGCGCTACACGCGAAGTCGGCGACCGGTGAAGCTGATCTATCACGAGCGATGCCAGAATAAATCGAGCGCACTGAAGAAAGAATGCACAATAAAGTCTCTCTCCCGAATGGAGAAGGAACGCTATATCAGTAAGAAAGCCAAAATACATGATTTTCTTTAGCGTCCTTCAGGAACGATGGAGATAAAATCCATGAATGCAAAATCGTTCGAATCCTATCGACGTGAGTTTCCTATCACACAAAAATATATATACCTTGACCATGCCGGGGTTTCGCCCTTGTCGTTACGTGTGAAGTCTGCAATCGAGACATTCCTCTCCGAAGCCACACAAGGCGGAGCGTTTCATTACTCGAAATGGGTGCAGCAGATCGTTGAAACTAGGCAGTCTTGTGCAAGACTTATCAACGCAAGGCCTGATGAGATTGCCTTTGTAAGAAGCACATCTCACGGTCTTTCACTCGTTGCCTCGGGGCTAGACTGGAAGTCGGGCGACAATGTGCTTATATATGAAAAAGAATTTCCCTCCAATATTTACCCCTGGCTGAATCTTCAACGGAGGGGTGTTATAATAAAAGTCATTCCTTCACGCGACGGCAGGGTCGTTACGAGCGATATCGACGGATTGATGGATGCAAAAACGCGATTACTTGCCGTAAGCTCGGTGCAATTCGCAAATGGTTTCAGGATCGATCTTAAGGAAATCGGAAATCTCTGCCAGAATAAAAAAGTTCTTTTCTGTGTTGATGCAATCCAAAGCCTGGGGATTGTCCCGATGGATGTCAAAGAATTTAACATTGATTTTCTATCGGCTGATGCCCACAAGTGGCTTCTCGGCCCTGAAGGCATCGGTTTTTTTTACTGCAAGAGGGAACTCGCCGAAAAACTTAGCCCGCCGCTCATCGGGTGGAAGTCTGTGAAAAATGAGTTTGATTTTGATCATCCAGACTTCTCCCTCAAGTCAGATGTTTCACGATTCGAAGAAGGCTCAATGAATTTGGTGGGCATTTTCGGGCTCTGCGCCACGCTTGGTCTTCTTTTCGAGGCCGGAATAGCGCTGGTGGAAGAACGAGTGCTCAGCTTGGGGGATCTGATCATCCGAGAAGCAGAGCAGAGAGACTTTTCAATACTATCTCCGAAAGAACGAAAGAAGCGTGGAGGGAATATCACGATTGCAGGCAGGTTTGATCCCTTGAAGGTACGCGATACTTTGCGGGAGAGGCATATCATGGTCAACAATCGCGGAGGTGGCCTCCGCATTTCACCACATTTTTACAATACTGAAGAGGAGATTTCAGTTTTGTTTCAGGCCTTCGATCATATTGCGCATTTTACTCGTTGTTGAATTATTCGCTTCAGATTCAATTAAATATTTCGATGTGAACAATCAGATTGCCTCATACCGTACGTCAAATGCACCCTTCCCCAGATTCTTCTTAATACGGTGATCACTGTTTGCACTAGCATGTTCAAGGATCTTGAATATTGATTCACTGTTTTCTTCTGCATTGACTCCCTTAGCAACTGATTCTATTGAAAATGTCATTCCCTTGTTCTTCCTCATAAAATCCATCACATCATTCTGTAGTTTGATGATCGTGCTGGCCATTCTCTTTCCAGCCTCTACTCCGGGCTGGTGGTAGGCGTTGATGTTCACAAGAGTAGCATAAAAACCTACAGCCCGTTCGTACAGGGCTATAAGCGTCCCGATCGACTGTGCGTTGAGCTTATCAACCGTGATCGTAATAGACTCCCGCTTATTTTCATACAGGGCATTTCGCGTTCCCTGAAGATAGGCGCTTAAATAATCCCCGCTCGTGACTCTAGGCTCGATGTCCATAGAAGGGATCTCTCGGTCCTGGAGCACTTCGATGAATGTTACAAAGAAGTTATTCACCCCTTCGCGGAGCTGCTGTACATAAGCATGTTGGTCCGTTGTCCCCTTGTTGCCGTATACGGCGATACCCTGGTTGACAATCTTGCTGTTTAGATCTTTCTCTTTTCCAAGGGATTCCATAACAAGCTGCTGGAGGTATTTTGGGAACAGTATCAGACGGTCTCTATAAGGAAGGATAACCATGTCCTTGGACCCACATCCATTTGTTGCATGATACCATGAAAGAGCCAGAAGTGCCGCAGGATTTGATATCAGCTCTTTTTTCCTCGTAATTTCATCGCAAAGTGCCGCCCCTTTAAGAAAATCCTGTACATTAATTCCCTGTAGCGCCATGGGAATGAGACCGACTGCAGAAGTTATGGAAGTTCTCCCACCTACCCAATCCCACATCGGAAATGTCGCCAACCAACTGTTCTTTTTCGCAATGTCATCAAGCTTACTTCCCACTCCCGTAATTGCGACTGCATGCCTCTCAAATGACAAATTCGCTTTTTTATAAGCTGCGGCAACTTCGAGCATACCGTTCCGGGTCTCTACAGTCCCCCCGCTTTTTGAGATGACTATTGTGAGGGTATCTACAAGATCGTTTCCGATTTCCGCAAGCATTCGGTCGATCCCGTCTGGATCGGTATTGTCCAGAAAATGTGCCTTCATCTTATCTTTTGAAGAACCAAGTGCATCAGCGATGAGCTGCGGCCCCAAGGCTGAGCCTCCGATTCCGATACTCAGAAAATGAGTGAAACGAGCTCGCTTGCGAGGATAGATCTTGCCTGCATGGATCGCAAACGTAAAATCCTTGATGGACTGAAGCGTACCTTGGATCTGATTACGGATTTCAACCGAAGGTGCTCGCTCGGCTGCCCTGAGCCAGTAGTGCCCTACCATTCGGTTCTCATCTGGATTGGCAATAGCGCCTGATTCAAGCGCGTCCATGGCTATGAAGGCCTTCTGGATTTCTGGCTCCATTCTTGTAAAAAAGTCATCGGTAAAGTTCATTCGACTGATGTCAAGCGACAAGCCAGCGGAGGGGACATTGCAGTAATTTTTTTTGTATCGTTCCCAAAGAGATTTGTTATTCATCATTTTTTCACTTCAGAGGATGCTGTAATCGCTGAGTGAGAACCTCCTGCCTGATCTAATATTTATTCTGATCGGACTCTTAAAAAAAAACAATGCTTGCTACAACATAGTATTGATCTTTTAAGGCCGAACGAGAAATAAATAAATGTTCCTGCCGTTATCACCTGGTGCAATATGGTTACCCAACTTTTTTTAGTGCGGCTGGCAAATTCTCCTCGCTTTTGGCCATAGATGTTCTCACCGGGTTTCTTTACTCTTCCTTCCCGTACACAGCTCGGATCCTTTTCCCAAGCTCCCGAAGAGCGTCGGAAAATGTCTTTCCCTGGTCCATGAGCTCACGAACGACCTCAGCTTTACTTAAGGACGCGATTACTTCATCGGACTCGTCCACGATTTCGCAGGCGTTCTCGCCTTTGTCGAGTTGTTGCCGAATGCAGGTCTCGAGCTGATCAGGAGAATACTTGTCTACAATTTTTTTTAAATCTTTGGTTTTCATGAGCGGACCCGACAATATAAATATTCTATCATAAAACATGCATTGTTTGAACGCTATTTTTTTCTCTTGCTTGACTGTCATAAATTGAGGAAGAACTTTTGAAAAAGGTGTTTTTTACTCTGTCTGCTTTATGGTAATATATGCCTATGGACGAGCAGGACACAATTTGCGCAGTTTCAACGGCGCCGGGACAAGGAGGGATCGGCATTATCCGTCTCAGCGGTCGGGACGCGATTAGCATCGTAACGAACGTCTTCAGGCCGAAAAAAAAGAAACTTCTCCGGTCCGCTGCCACGCATACTCTGCAATACGGACATATCATGGACCCGTTGACCGGACAAATCATTGATGAGTCGCTTGTATCGATAATGCGCGCGCCGGCAACGTACACGCGCGAGGATATAGTAGAGATAAACTGTCACGGCGGCATGATGCCTCTCACTCGGACCTTGGCGCTCCTCATTGCAACCGGGGCAAGACTGGCAGAGCCGGGAGAATTTACAAAGCGCGCCTTCCTGAACGGCAGAATCGACCTTGCCCAAGCAGAAGCAGTGATGGACATTATAAACTCCAAAACAGATGTTGCCCTTCGTGCCGCAAATGAGCAACTCCTCGGTGGCCTTTCTGAGGAAATCGCAAAGTTACGCGACAGGCTTGTATCGCTGCTCGCATCGGTTGAAGCGAGCATCGATTTCCCGGAAGAAGACATTGAAACCGGGATCGGCAAATCAACTAAGCAAGAAGTTACCCACCTTCGTGCACAGGTAAGCGATCTTCTCTCAGGCTTCACCTATGGGAAGATTTTTCGTGAAGGGTTTGCTACAGCTATCGTTGGCAAGCCGAACGTCGGCAAGTCTTCTTTGTTGAACGCTCTTCTCAGGCAAGAACGGGCTATTGTGACCGAATTTCCAGGTACCACCCGTGATGTGCTCGAAGAATACGTTAACGTCTTGGGCGTTCCGCTCAGGATCCTCGACACTGCAGGCATCAGGCATTCCCATGATGTGGTCGAGCAGGAAGGAGTGCGTAGAAGCCTCGCGGCCATCGAATCTGCTGATTTGATAATCGTTGTTCTTGATGGATCGCAGTCTCTCATGCCCGAAGATAAGCGGGTGATCGAGGAAATACGCGGAAAGAATGCCATCGCAGTAATCAACAAATCCGATTTACCGAGGCAACTCGGCAAACTTGACTGGCCGGCGATACAAATAACCATATCCTGCCGCACAAAAGATTGCCTAGATAACCTCAGGACAGCGATAGCTAACATGGTACAGAGCGGGGTGGTCGCACCAAAGGAGCATTCCTGGGCAGTGAACCAGCGGCACAAAACTGCGCTAGAGCAGACCAATGCAAGCTTGGAAAAAACCATGGCGTCGATCCAGGCCAACCTTTCTCCGGAGTTCATTGCCTTGGATCTGCGTGATGCCATGGATCACCTGGGACTAATCATCGGCGCGATATATACGGACGATATTCTCGAGCGGATCTTTAATGATTTCTGTATTGGCAAGTAATTTGACATCCTCCCCAGCCTAATGCCGAGGATTTCCAAAGCAAGCTCTATTACTATTGAGAGCTAATGCTGATTCTGTTTTCGCATGCGATAAAGATGTTTGCCGCGCTCCCGATTCATGCAGATGTTGCTGTCCTGGTATTCCACTAGGTGAACCGGGTGGACCGAGAGCTGTGCCAAACGGCCACGACCCCAAAGGTCATCTATTTGCTCCATGAGATACTTCATTGCAGATTTAACATTTGTAATGGCGCCACGGTTTTGCCCTATCAATAGTTCATTACGGTTCTCTACGTTGGATGTAGAGATTTGCGTCGAGCAATTGCATCGCGAACGAGTGACTTAGCAAAATTTTGAAAGCATTGCCATTATCAGTTCTTAGCAAGCAAAAGTTTTACCAGGCAACCTTTTTGCCGGAACCCTATATTTTCGAATTCAAAGAACAATACAGGATGTGGTTTTCCCCTATTGTAGAACATTATCAAGTAGGTGTACGATTGTCAACCTAACACTAAAACAATATTTCTCTAATTGGTTCGTACTAGCGCCTTATTTATATCCCCGCCCTGAAGAGACGGTTTTATGGTGCAGAAGAAAAAAATATATGAATTATCGCCACAGATTTTAGGGTCACTTGAGAAGAAATGGAGAATATGACTTGTTCAGTTTTCATTCTTTCTATTTTCTCCATTTTTCCCCCCTTTTTCCATAGTAAAGCTGTTTTAATTTGATAAAGAGTTTGGGGTTAATTGATGTATTCTAAAAAAAAATACGACATCATTGTTATCGGTGCAGGCCACGCGGGTTGTGAAGCCGCACTTGCTGCCGCGCGCTTGGGTTGCGACACGCTCATGCTCACCATGAATCTGGATAACATCGCCCTTATGTCCTGCAACCCTGCAATCGGCGGCTTGGCCAAAGGCCATCTCGTGAAGGAAATCGACGCCTTGGGCGGGGACATGGCGAAGATCATCGACCGCACCGGCATCCAATTCCGGATACTGAACCGGAGTAAAGGGCCGGCAGTGCATGGCACGAGAGCCCAAGCAGACAAGCAACGATACCGACTCGCAATGAAAGAATCGGTAGAAAAACAACCGCGTCTCGATGTGAAACAGGGTCTTGTTGAAAAGGCTTTCGTGGAGGACAATTCGATTACCGGAGTGGAAACAAGTATCGGCGTTCAATATCTAGCCTCTGCTGTTATCGTTACAACAGGAACTTTTTTAAAAGGTCTCATTCATATCGGCCTCGTTCATTATCCGTCAGGCAGGGCAGGGGAATTTCCTTCAGACGGTCTTTCGGACAACCTTCGGGAGCTCGGGTTCGAACTCGGCAGGCTCAAGACAGGAACCCCAGCGAGGTTAAATGGAAGAAGTATTAATTTTAAACAAATGACTCTTCAACCTGGAGATGATCCTGCCCCTTTTTTCTCTTTTTCTGAAAAAATTCATCCCCTCCCACAAGTGCCCTGTTATCTAACGTATACGAATAGTGTAACCCATCAAATAATACGTAATAATCTTAATCGATCCCCACTTTACGCCGGAGTCATAAAAGGAGTTGGACCGAGATATTGTCCTTCTATTGAAGACAAGGTGATGCGGTTTTCTGAGCGTGAGCGTCACCAGGTATTTCTCGAGCCCGAGGGACTTGACACCGAGGAGTATTATGCAAATGGTGTGTCCACGAGCCTGCCATACGATGTCCAGACAGCCCTGTATCGCTCGATCCCCGGACTCGAAGAAGTCGAGATCATGCGTCCTGCTTATGCCATTGAGTACGACTTCGCACCCCCTACACAGATTCAGCACACACTCGAAACAAAAAAGATCTCCGGCCTCTACTTCGCAGGACAGATAAACGGCACTTCAGGATATGAAGAAGCAGCAGCCCAAGGCCTAGTGGCAGGGATCAATGCTGCTCTGAAAATGCAGAAGCGGAAACCGTTCATTCTCTCACGCTCTGAGGCATATATTGGAGTGCTAATCGATGACTTGGTAACACGAGGAACGAACGAGCCCTATCGAATGTTCACCTCAAGGGCAGAGTACAGGCTCCTTCTGCGCGAAGACAATGCCGATATCCGGCTCCGTGAAAAGGGGCGAGATATCGGGCTTATATCAGATGGCCAGTATCGTCAATACCGCGAAAAGAAAGAACATATTGATTGTGAGCTCCTTAGGCTTAAGATAGTCCGGGTCAAACAAACACCGGAAGTAAATGCGATTCTTACGGGACGCGGATCATCAGCGCTTTTAGGTGAGACTTCACTCGAGCAACTCTTGAAAAGACCGGAAATCGAGTACCGTGACATTGTAAAAATAAGTTCCCCTGTTGAGCCGCTTAAAAGCGATGCCGCTGAGCAAGTGGAAATCCGGGTAAAGTACGAAGGCTATATCCAGCGTCAGTCACAGCAAGTTGACCGTTTTGCCTCGCTCGAACACAAAGTCCTCCCCGTAGACATGGACTACGATGCTGTCATCGGCCTCGGTAATGAAGTCAAGCAAAGGCTGAAGCAGGTGCGGCCAATCTCTCTCGGCCAAGCATCGCGTATATCAGGCGTAACCCCTGCAGCAATCTCACTCCTTATGGTTGCGCTTGAAAAAAAGAAGCGCGGAAAGGAATAGAAATTGCGGTTATCGGAATGTGTATTACCTCTTATTATAAACCAGATAAATTTCTCAGGCTGGGAGATAGCTTCGTGACTCCGAAAGATTTGCTTACGTCCGGTGCGGCGGAACTTGGCTTCGCTCTGTCAACGGAGCAGGCAAACTCGGTATTCATTTATCTTATGGAGCTCACAAAATGGAACCAAAAGATAAATCTTACCGCTATAAGAGATGAGCGCGATATCGTGATCAAGCATGTTCTCGATTCTTTTTCCTATATAAAAGGCTTTTCGCCTTCACTTGGGCTAAAGCTTCTGGATATGGGGTCAGGCGCCGGCTTTCCCGCAATTCCAATCAAACTCATACAGCCAGATATTATGGTAACCATGGTGGAATCGGTCAAAAAGAAAGCCTCATTTCTGAGACACATCATAAGAACATTGAAGCTTATCGGCATAGAGGTCCAAAACAAAAGAACCCAGGACATCCCCAATACCCTGCACAATTTATATGACGTTGTTACTGCCCGGGCTTTTGCGGACATAAACAAGGCTATTATATCTGGTCTGCCATTTCTTAAACACGGAGGCCACCTGATCTTGAGTCGTGGGCCAGAGGAGACTTTTGATAAAAAGGAACTGACAACGTACGGAATTGAACTGGAGAAAAGAATTGATCTGATGCTCCCGTTTTCGGATTATAAGAGGGCGATCTGGTCATTGAAACGAATATAAATTGTTCCACGTGGAACATCGGATTGAAAATTTTAAAATATTTCACCCTGTAGAAACTGAGTCACAAAGAAAAACCCTGATAAGGGTTATTCAAATGATTTTGCATCTTACTGGTAAAGAGCTAATTATGTTAGAAAGGGCACTTAAAATACCGATCGAGTGGCGGGAGCTAGTTGAAGATATCTATGACCAGCAGGGACCGGTAGTTGTGATAGGGGCTCCGGGATCGGGCAAGACCACTTATTGTAGCTATTTTACAGATCTACTCTGCTGCCGCAAGAAAAGGGTTGCATGGATCGACGCAGATCCTGGCCAGCCATTTATCGGACCGCCTAGTACTATCTCGCTCACGCTTTATGCTGAAGCATCCGACCTCATCAGGCGAAAACATCCCATGATTATCAGCTTTATCGGGAATACATCACCGGTCGGTCGTTTACTCGAAATGATCTCGGGACTTCAAAAGCTTATAACCCAGGCACAACTACAACGACCTGACCTTATCCTTATTAATACATGCGGTCTTGTGAACGGCGGTGCTGCACGCGAACTTAAATACCATGAGATCGATATGATATCACCCCACCACCTCATTGCCCTGCAGCAGGGTACTGAGGTCGAGCATCTTCTGGCCCCGCATTCGCACCGGGCTAGCCTATTGATCCACCGCATACCAATATCGCCAGACGCTCGCGTCTCAACCGGTGAAGCGCGTCGATCATTCCGCGAGCAGCGCTTCAAGGAATATTTCCGTGGCGCGGATTTTCAGGAAATAGCACTTCACGATGTAGGCGTTCACGGCCCCGGTCTTGGGACTGGAGAACGGCTAGGGTTCAGGGACATTAACAAGATCTCCAAGATATTACAGGCGATTGTAATCCACGCCGAGCTGGCCGCTGATCGCCTTTTTATCATTGTTGAAGGAGAATATTCTGAAGCCGAACTCTTCACAGCTAAGGAACAATATAATGTCCGGGAAGTCATGGTTCTGAAGCGATCTGAGTTGGACCATCTGCTCGTCGGGCTTAATGACGAACTGAACCTATGTCTCGGCCTCGGAATCCTCCGTACGATTGACTTGAAGGAACTGTCCCTCAGGGTAATCACTCCTTTGAAAGATGTTTCAGCCGTCCGTCATTTATCACTCGGGTCTCTCCGGGTAAGCCCGGCTGGTGGGGAATTAGGGCAGGTATAGTTAATGTTCCACGTGGAACATGCCTTTGGGCGTAGATGAAAAAATCTGTCTTGCTCGCTGCACAAGCAGTATGGTAACCGAGGTTTCAGGCCATTATCCATGTTTTTCCCTTCCTTTTATTATTACCTTATGGTAAAGTATTCCGGCTCTAAACCTGTAGTGTCGGGAGATGATAAGAAATAATGGGCAGAGTCATTGCTATCGCTAATCAAAAGGGCGGGGTAGGCAAAACTACGACCACCGTGAATATTGCCGCCTCACTTGCTGCAGCGGAAAAAAAGGTGCTTCTCGTTGACTCCGATCCGCAGGGTAACTCAACGAGCGGCATGGGTATTGACCGGAACGATATTAATGGAAGTACTTATGACCTGTTTACCGGCAAAAAATCACTCCAGGACGTAAAAAAATCAACCCACTTCCCTTGGCTAGATGTTGTCCCGGCAAAGATCGATCTCGTCGGCGTCGAAGTGGAACTCATTCAGATGATCGCCCGCGAGCGCGTATTGAAGAAAGTGCTAGCAACAGCAAAGGACAATTACGATTACATTTTTATTGACTGCCCCCCGTCACTCGGACTTCTGACTGTGAATGCTCTCACGGCAGCCGATGGAGTAATCATCCCCGTGCAATGCGAATATTACGCGCTCGAAGGTCTATCAGCGCTCATGAACACTATTAAACTTATCAAGCAAGACCTCAATCCCGAACTTGCCATTGAAGGTGTGCTCCTCACCATGTACGACAGCAGGAACAACCTGGCCGACCAGGTGGCGAGAGAGGTAAGAAAATATTTTGGAAACAAAGTTTATACTACGATCATTCACCGGAACGTAGCCCTCTCCGAAGCGCCGAGCCATGGCAAGCCCGTGCTACTTTACGACATCCGATCCCGCGGAGCGCAAAGCTACCTAGAACTTGCGAAGGAGGTCATCAGTAATGCAAAAGCAGGCGCTCGGTAAAGGTCTCGGCGCGCTCATTCCCGATTTGTCTTTACTCGATGACAAGGAGAAGAAAGCGCTCGGAATCATTGAGATTGATCTGGACAAGATCGTCCCAAACGAATATCAGCCGCGCAAGATTTTCAGTGACGACAAGCTGCAGGAGCTTGCTGCTTCGATCAAAGAGCAGGGTGTGATCCAGCCAATCATCGTGCACCGGGCAGTCAGCGGCTTTCAATTGATCGCCGGAGAACGGAGATGGCGCGCGTCGCGTCTCGCCGGGCTCAAGACTATCCCTGCACTCGTAAAAGAAGCCACCAAGCGCGAGTTCCTCGAGATGGCGCTGATAGAAAATATTCAGCGCGAAGACCTGAACCCTCTCGAAGCAGCCGAGGCGTACAAACGGCTCCTAGACGAGTTTAAGCTAACTCAGGAAGATCTTGCAAAGCGGGTCGGAAAAGAACGCTCGACGGTTACGAACTTCCTTCGCCTGCTTGGACTGCCGAAAGAGGTCAAGCATGATCTCGCTACAGGTGCAATAAGTATGGGTCACGCTAAGGCACTATTGTCCCTCGAGCGCGTACGCGACCAGCTCCAGGTGGCGACCTTGATTGTGAGAAAGAGTCTATCCGTGCGAGAGTCGGAGGCTCTTGCCTCGCGGCTCAAAAGCCCGCCGAAAGAAAAGAGAACAGGGCAAAACCAAGAGCTGAAAGCGGTCGAAGAAAAACTCAGGAAATCGCTCGGCACCAAGGTGAGCATCACGTCGAAATCGAAAGGTGGCAGAATTGTGATCGAGTATTACTCGCCTGCGGAGTTGGACCGGATCCTGGAGAGGATAGGATAATAAATAATACACTTATTTATAACAAAGAAACCGAGGCATGATGTGAAAATACAGAACTTCGAAGTACTTCGCATCGTAGCGACTTCATGGTAAAAGCAATTTGAGATCTTTCGAGGAGGATGTATTCATGTTGAAGAAAGGTTCAGGATCACCGGAACAGTCTGAGATCACTGCGTTCCTTGGCAAGGGCACAGAGTTCAAGGGAGTGCTCAGTTTCGAAGGCACTATCCGTGTCGACGGCAAAGTCGAAGGGGAGGTTGTCTCTAAAGACACCTTGATAGCCGGAGATGGCGCATTCCTAAAGGGTGAAATTACCGTCGGAACGCTCATTTCAAGCGGCACGGTCGTGGGTAACATTAACGCAGCCCAGAAAGTACATGTCATCGCCCCAGCCAGTATCGAGGGCAACGTAAGAACGCCGAAGCTCATCATTGAAGAGGGTGTTATCTTTAATGGAAAATGTGAAATGCCGAAAGAGGCGAAGGCCGTTGAGCAGAAGGTCGTGTCGCTGACAGACCGGTAACCCTTTCGATTGCTAACGAGCTTGAACAAAACGACAAAAATGTGAAGAAAAAGGGGAGGCGAAAAAAAACACCTGTTTTTAATCAATTCTTACTTCCCCCACTTTCTCACATTCTCTGTATTTCCTGTTTCCGCTGTCCCTATCGAATCACTGGAATACAATAACGAGACAATTATGGCCCTCTTTCATCTCTATCGCACACCTGCCCTATCGGCCTACCAGGCTGCCGGCCTAGTCGTGATAGCACAGCATAAAGTGTCACCCGCCATCAACGCAATCGAGACCGAATTCTGCTTTAATGTCGCGGCTGACAGCCGTTTGACAGGCGACGAGATGCATTTACTGCGCTGGCTCCTTGCTGAGACCTTCGAGCCCGGAAATTTCTCAGACAAGACTTTTTTCACTCCGCAATCCATAATCTCCAATCCGCAATTGATTCTTGAAGTCGGACCCCGCATGAACTTCACAACAGCCTGGTCAACGAACGCCGTATCGGTCTGCCATGCCTGCGGACTTAGTAAAATTTCGCGAATCGAGAGGTCACGACGCTACCGTCTTTGGCTAGCTGCGAATATCTCGTTAACAAAGGACCAGGAGAACGCATTCTTGTCACTTGTTCATGACCGCATGACAGAATGTCCTTATCCCGTTCCACTCAGAACTTTCGAAACCGGGATCAAGCCAGACCCGGTCCGCATCATACCTCTTATGGAGCAGGGGAGACCTGCGCTTGAAAAGATCAACCAGGAAATGGGCCTTGGCCTTGATAACTGGGACCTTGATTATTACACGAACCTCTTCGTAAAAGAGATCAAGCGTAACCCGACTAATGTGGAATGCTTCGACCTTTCGCAATCGAACAGCGAACACTCTCGCCACTGGTTCTTCCGAGGCAAGCTCATAGTGGATAATAGAGAGGTCCCGGAGACCTTGATGAAGATCGTCAAGGCAACCTATGAGGCTAATCCAAACAACAGCATCATAGCCTTCAGCGATAATTCGAGCGCGATAGAAGGCTACGACCTTACGACAATCATTCCCAAGGTGATCGGCAAACCTTCGGCATTCCGTGTAACGAATCGAAAATATCATATCATTCTTACTGCGGAAACCCATAATTTTCCCTCAGGCGTAGCACCTTTCCCGGGGGCCGAGACTGGCACCGGAGGCCGCATCCGCGATGTTCAAGCAACCGGCACGGGCGGGCTCGTTGTAGCAGGCACTGCGGCTTACTGCGTAGGCAACCTCTGCATCCCGGGATATGAACTTTCGTGGGAAGATACGTCCTATGCATATCCTAATAATCTTGCGACGCCTCTCCAGATCGAGCTTGAGGCAAGCAACGGTGCCTCGGACTACGGCAACAAGTTTGGCGAGCCGGTCATACAAGGATTCACGCGCTCTTTCGGCCTTCGGCTTCCTGACGGCGAACGACGTGAGTGGCTAAAGCCGATCATGTTCTCCGCTGGCATCGGTCAGATGGACTCGCTCAATACCAAGAAGACCGTAGCCCAAAAAGGAATGCTCGTCGTAAAGATCGGCGGTCCTGCGTACCGCATTGGCATGGGCGGTGGCGCTGCTTCATCCATGATTCAAGGCGAAAACATAGCAGAGCTTGATTTTAACGCTGTCCAGCGCGGAGACGCCGAGATGGAGCAGAAACTAAACCGGGTGATCCGCGCGTGCGTTGAGCTTGGTGAGAGAAACCCGATCCAGAGCATCCACGACCAGGGTGCTGGAGGCAATTGTAATGTTGTAAAAGAAATCGTTTACCCGGCTGGTGCAAAGATTGATATTCGACACATTCCTGTCGGAGACAATACACTCTCAGTCCTCGAGATTTGGGGTGCCGAGTATCAAGAACAGAACGCTGTACTCTTGAAGCCAGAGCATCAAAGCCTTTTCAGATCGCTTTGTGAACGCGAAAAGGTACCCATGGCCGAAATTGGCACGGTTACTGGCGACGGCTATATTGCACTCTATGATGAATTCGACAAATCGACGCCGGAGAACCTAGAACTCGCTAAGGTTCTCGGCGACATGCCTCAAAAGGTGTTCAAACTAGACCGAAGGGAGATATCACTTAAACCGCTTGACCTTCCAAAAGACCTAACTGTCCGGAAAGTTCTGGACCGCGTGTTGCGCCTTGTCTCGGTGGGCTCCAAGCGCTTCCTCACGAACAAGGTCGATCGTTCAGTAACCGGCCTCATCGCCCAACAGCAATGCGCAGGCCCCTTGCAGCTTACAGTGTCCGATGTGGCCGTGATCGCGCAGTCCCACTTTGGCTTAACCGGTGCCGCTTGCTCCATCGGCGAACAGCCGATAAAAGGATTGATCAACCCGGCTGCTATGGCCAGAATGAGCGTTGGCGAGGCGCTCACGAACATCGTCTGGGCGCAGGTATCTGCTCTCGGCGACATCCGCTGCTCAGCAAACTGGATGTGGGCCCCGAAACTTCCGGGCGAGGGCAGCCGGCTATACGATGCCGCTGTAGCCATGCGCGACGTAATGATTGAGCTCGGCATAGCAGTTGATGGTGGTAAGGACAGCCTATCCATGGCCGCCAAAGTTACAAACCCTGACGGCACGAATGAAACCGTGAAATCTCCCGGAACGCTTGTGATTTCTGCTTACGTTACTTGCCCGGATATCACCAAGACGGTGACACCGGACCTTAAAGCGCCAGGTAAAAGCAAGCTTCTCTATATCGACCTTGGCTCTGGACAAAATCGACTCGGTGGCTCAGCGCTCGCACAGGTTTTCAACCAGGTCGGAGATACATCTCCTGATCTCGATGATCCCGATCTTCTGACGAGAACGTTTATAGCTGTGCAGAATCTTATAGCAGACAGGCTTATTCTTGCCGGCCATGACCGTTCGGATGGAGGTCTCGCAACTACGCTGCTCGAAATGGCCTTCTCCGGAAACTGCGGAATCGAGATCAACCTTGAAGCAAAGAATGACGCCGTGGCCGCTTTTTTTTCCGAAGAACTCGGGTTTGTGATGGAATATCTTCCGTCGGAGGAATCAAAAGTCTTTTCTATACTGGATAAAGCTGCAGTGCCCTATAAAGTAATCGGCAAAACAGCCTTAGCTAAACGAATCATCTTTTCATTCAGCACTCTGGGTTCCACCTTCTGCACTGTTTTAGATGAAGACATGCGCGTGCTCCGCAACATCTGGGAAGAAACGAGCCACCATCTTGATCTCATGCAGCGGAACCCTGAAAACATCCGAGAAGAACGAAATAATATCTATGATAGAAAAGGTCCGTCCTTTCTCATTACCTTTGCACCGAAACTAACCGCAGTTGATCTACTCTGCAGAACATCAAAACCCAAAGTCGCTATCATCCGTGAAGAGGGAAGCAATGGCGATCGCGAGATGGCTTCTGCATTTTTTCTCGCCGGGTTCGAACCTTGGGACGTGACAGTGACAGACCTGCTCGAAGGCCGCATTACCCTCGACCAATTTCGTGGAGTGGTCTTTGTCGGTGGGTTCAGCTATGCCGATGTGCTAGATTCCGCCAAGGGCTGGTCTGCGTCTATTCGGTTTAATAAAAAGCTTTGGAACCAGTTTGAAAAATTTTACTACCGCTCTAATACGTTCAGCCTCGGTGTATGCAACGGCTGCCAGCTCATGGCACTCTTAGGTTGGGTGCCTTGGCGAGGTATTGCCGACGAACTCCAGCCGCGCTTCATCCACAACACGTCAGGTCGATTCGAGTCGCGCTTCTCGACCGTGAAGATAGTAAACAGCCCGTCAATCATGCTCGCTGGCATGGAGAACTCCGTGCTCGGCATCTGGATCGCACATGGTGAGGGCCTCGTGTACTTCCCTGACACACACATGTACAACGAATGCGAGTTTGGACTAGCTCCAATCCGCTACGTTGATGATGAATCCAAAATCACTGAAACCTATCCCTTCAATCCGAACGGTTCACCGAACGGTATCGCTGCGCTTTGCTCAACTGACGGACGTCACCTTGCCATGATGCCCCATCCCGAGCGCGTCGTACTTACCTGGCAGTGGGGATGGATACCCGAGGACGTCAAAAAGTCACTAAAAGCCTCTCCCTGGCTTAAGATGTTCCAAAATGCACACGCCTGGTGCGAGAAAAACAAATAAGTAATATATCGGAACATACTGCATTTTTTCAAGTATGGCTATATTGTGGAAAGCCCTTGTTTTGAGAATATATTGCTGGCAATTTCCCCGACATTGACATTATCTTCCAAAAAGACGCTATCGTTGCTAGTACCGAGGCACTAATGAGGTAGGCTTACATCACTAAGGGAGTCATCGGAATCACTTAGATGTCAGAACAGATAGGCTTGCTTTTTAAAACGCTTCGTTACAGGCTTCTTATTGTCAGTCAAGTGATACCGTAAAGCTTCCGGGATATCCGTGGTCAGAAAATTCCCTTTCGGCTTTTTCCGCTACATGGAGTGAAGGATAATTACCTGCATAGACCCGGTAGAATTTATCTCTATGGACATTCGTCATGTGAACTTCCGAAAAACCGTAGCGTTTTTTCATTTCTTCACATAAGCGGTGCGCATTGCCATATTCCTTGAATGATCCGACCTGAACCGTATAGTTGCCGGCATCGTACGAGTCTGGGGTTCGATAGGTTTTATCTCCGCTGGCCCGATAGCCCAACGCCTCGATCCTGACCGGAGCAGTCCCCACGATGTCTACACCTAGTTTCTTCGCAGCTGCATAGGAAAGGTCAATAATCCTGCCCTTCACAAAAGGGCCTCGGTCATTGACTCGTACGATTGCTTCATTTCCGTTGTTAGTGTTCCTGATTTTAACGTACACGCCGAGCGGAAGCGTCTTGTGTGCAGCGGTCATGGCGTTCATATCATACCTCTCCCCATTGCTTGTCTTCTTTCCGTGAAAGTCTTTTCCATACCAGCTTGCTATCCCGGTCTGCACAAAACCTTCATTACTTGCCAAGGGTTCATATCGCATACCGTTGACAGTATAGGGCTTTTGGTACGCTTTAGTTTTAGACTGTGGGGATTCAGCTGCAATTGTAGGTTTTTTCGCCAAGCAGGATGCAAGAAAAACCAAGCAGCAAAGCATTAAAATTAGTTTCTTTGCTATATCCGCCATATTACTTGCCCTTTTTCAATTCTCTATGTATTATCGTGTTAAAGCGTATTTGATGTAGATCGTATACTAGTCGCTATCATACAAAGTATGGAAAAGGAGTTCAACTGAAAAAACGTTGCTCTGTATACTGTATTAACTCGAAGGAGGGTAATTATGATCAAGCATATTGTCATGTGGAAGCTTAAGGAAGTTGCAGTATGTGGAGACCGGATTCAGAATGCCAAAAAAATGAAGAACGATCTCGAAGCACTGAAGAGCAAAATTCCGCAGATCAAGCATATCGAAGTCGGCTTGAATAGTATTCCTTCAGAAGGATCCTATGATGTTGTGCTC
This sequence comes from Nitrospirota bacterium, assembly GCA_963845065.1. GTDB lineage: Bacteria > Nitrospirota > UBA9217 > UBA9217 > UBA9217 > JAJYKN01. The sequence goes on along the minus strand of CAWJQQ010000005.1, from coordinate 182,149 downwards.
TATTCCGAATTCGAAAACGAGAAAGACCTCGAAACATACCAAAAACACCCTGATCACCTGAAAGTCGCTGAATTTATCGGCACGGTGAGGGAACGAAGGTCTGTCGTTGATTACACCACCAGCTGAGCCATCACATCATCCGGCGATATTGATTCCGTCGCCATAATGGTCCGGCCCGGGATGAATTCTATCAATAAGATCACAGGAAAAGATCCTCTCCTGTGGAACTTCTTTTTGAAGATATCCCAACTGTTTCAGTACCGGTATGAACTTCATGGTCGCAGCGATATAACCCTCGGTAAGCTTTGCGCAGTATTTCGGCGAAATCATGAATGTGTCTAGGACAAAGTCCTCCTCTACAATGGAGACAAAATCCGCAATTACCCGTGCTGCCTTTGCCGGCTCTTTTCTAATAAACGCCGTGGCCTCTTCATGAAGAAAAAGGAACTTCTCCACCCGCTCTCGCTCCCGCTCCAAAAAACCATTATCTGTAACGATCCCATAACTCGGATTGTTGGGCCAGAGTTTTGACGAGGGATACAGCACTTTGCCGCCGGTAAAGCGATTGATCGCGATGGCAAGTGCCGGCGTCCCCATGGCAGCAGCGACCTCATTTTTGGCCACAGCCTCTGTCACGAGGTCAGCCCACGGAAAGTTCACTATCTCTATCTCGCGTTTGAGACCCTGCTGTTCGATACAGTTTTTCAGAATGACGTCATGAATGGAACCCTTACCCGGCACACCGATTTTGTGTCCACGGAACTGTCCCAGTACTGTGCTCAAGTCTGCAGCCTCGGGGAATGCCTTCCATTGAGGTTTTCCTGCCAGGACCGTGCCTTCCACGTGTCCCCCTGCTACGCAGACAACCTTGATGTCCTGGCTTATGCCGATGATTGCCGGAGGCAGCCCTATGTAGGCCATATCAAGATCGCCGCGTCGGAATGCTGCCATTATCGCCGGGCCCGTGCCCATGAGCTTCCATTCGACCTCGGCCCCCAAACGCTCATCGGCGGTTTGCTGGGCCATCAACAGCACTGCCGTGTGATAGAACGTGGAAAGATGTCCGATCCTGATTTTCATTGTTTAAACTGCTCCCATAACGTAAAATAAAAAGTAATAAGTTAATATTAGTCTTGATCATTCTCCGAGTCAAGCCTACCACTGAAAGTATCTCCTTTCCTGTTGCTGGAGACATTGCAGTATGTTAATATATTTATATGAAAATCACGCTGGATAAGGATAGTTCCGAGCTTCTTAGAACGCTTGATGTCCTGAATATGCCCGCTTTTATTGTAGACAATAGATGGACTATCCTGTCCTGCAATGACCACGTGCGTGAGGTCTTCGAATATAGCCGGGCAGAGGTCATTGGCAGAAACCTTGAGAAATTTCTTTCCCTTGACAATATCCTCCGGGAGCGTGAAGCAACTGGTTTTTCCTCGCTTATCGATGCGGCCCGGAATAGAGAATTATCGTCGCTTCGCGCATTCTGCTTCAGAAAAAACGGCAGCCCTCTAACAGCACAGATTGCTGTCATCCCGAACAAGCAGCAGCATCTAGACCGGATGATCATCGTGGTCCGAAACGCCCTAGTACGCAACAGCAATCCCACTAGCTACGGTTTCCCCTTACAGGAAAAGGCGACCCAGGTTGATTTGATCAACGAGTTGAGCAGCATCATCAATTCGAGCCTGAGCATCGGAACAATCTTTCGGATGGTCGTATCCGAACTTCGGAAGATAATCGACTATAGCAGGGCGAGTCTGCTGCTGTATAATGAAAAGGATGACAACCTGACGATCTTCGCGCTCGACACTGAGATGAAGACTATAATGAAAAAAGGCGTCATCGCGCCGAACGAAGGAACGAGTGCGGGATGGGTGGTCCGGAACAACAAACCCTGGATCAGCTACGATCTTACAGAAACGGCATTCCCACTGGACAGGAAGCTCCTGTACGAGGGTATCCGCTCGACGATCAGCATCCCTCTGTTCCACGACCGGATGCTCGGCGTGTTCAACTTCGACAGTACCGCTCCCTCGCAGTACACCGAGAAAGATTTCGAGATACTCCTTCCGGTGGCCAAACACATTGCCATCGCCCTAGAAAACGCGCTTTTGTTCGAAGAGATCTCGAAGGAAAAAAAAGAGTGGGAAAGAACCTTCGACGCCATCACCGACATGGTTTGGATCGAAGATGGCAGGCAGAAGGTGATCCGTGCAAACCATGCTCTCCTGGCAAGGACTGGCTATTCCAAGACTGAGATCATGGATAAAACATGCGCAGCGCTGCTCGACAGGATTGGCATCACGCTCACCAGCGGATGTCTCTGTTCCGAAACACTCGCTTGCAAGAGACCGTCATTCCAGGAACTGAAAAACTTGGGAGGCAGTATATTTCATTTTTGGGCCTATCCCCTCATCGACGAAGAAGGACGGCTTTACGCTATCGTCCATTATCTCAAGGACGTGACAGCTCAGAAACGCATCGAGCAGCAACTCATAAGGACGGATAAGCTTGCATCCCTTGGCACGCTCGTGGCGGGCATCGCTCATGAGATCAATAATCCGCTCGGTATCATCGCGGGCTACTCTGAAGCTCTGCTCGATCGGGCAACCGTCACGGTCTTTAACGGCATGCCGGAGTTCGAAGACTTTCCTGAATATCTCAAGACCATTCACAGCGAGATCTTCCGGTGCAAAGGCATCCTCAAGAGCCTGCTCGAATTTGCCCGTCCCTCGGGTGGTACTTTCCGCGAGATCGACATCAACGAGCTCATCAAGGAAGTGCTTCTTTTGCTCAAACACCGTACGGCGAAGTTGAAACATACACTAGAACTCGATTTGAATCGAGAGGTCCCGAAGATCTATGCCGATGCAGGCAGTCTTCGGCAGTTGTTGATGAATCTTCTCTTGAATGCCATTTACTTCACGCCAGAGGGGGGAAGTATCTTCATTAAAACGGAGCATGACGATGCGAAGGAGGAAGCGAGAACAAGCGATTGTTCAAGCCGGGTCCGGCTTTCTGTCGCAGACACAGGAAGCGGAATCCCTGAAGACTTGATTGATAAAATATTCGACCCTTTCTTTACCACCAGGCCCGTAGGCGAAGGTACGGGACTCGGTCTTACCATCAGTCACAGGATCGTCGAGGAGCACAGCGGCGTCATCGATGTAGAGAGCACGCCCGGAAAAGGTACGACGTTCATCATCACGTTGCCTGCGATTACTTGCCGTGAGTAATATCCATGACTGCCGCAGATATCGCAGAGGCAACCATCATAATGATGAATTGTTTTCTCCGCGTTATCTAATATTATATTTTATTGAAGTCATCATTTTTAATTATGATAAATATTCTCGTTGTTGACGATGAAGAACCGTTTAGACGGCTCCTGAACAAAGAACTTTCCAGAAAAGGGTACGCTGTTCAAGTAGCGCACGATGGCGGTGAGGCATTACGCCTTTTGCATGACTGTTCGTTCGACATCATCCTCCTCGACGTTGTTATGCCCGGTGTCGACGGCATCTCGCTCATGAAAAAAATGAAAGAGGACTCCGGGGCGCCGGCGGTCATCGTCCTCACAGGAAAGGCAACGGTGGAGACTGCGGTTGAGGCCATGAAAAACGGAGCCTACGATTATCTAACCAAACCCTACAAGCTCGATGAACTGATTATCGTCATAGACCGGGCCTACGAGTTCTGCCGCCTTGCCGTTAAGAGCAAGCTCCTGGAACAGGAATTGGTCAGGAAAGAATCCCCTTTTGAATTCATCTGTAAAAGCAGGCAGCTCCAGGACATCCTGGCAATGATACAAAAAGTAGCGCCTACAGACTCGCCCGTATTCATCCAGGGCGAAAGCGGCACCGGCAAGGAACTCGTCGCGAATACGGTCTGGCACCACAGCATACGGAAGAACGCACCGTTCATTCCCCTGAACTGCGCAACTCTGTCGGAGAACCTCATCGAATCCGAGATCTTCGGCCACGAAAAGGGCGCATTTACCAGCGCCTATCAGGCAAAACATGGCCTTGTAGAAGTGGCGGACAAGGGCACACTCTTTCTCGACGAAATCAGCGAGATGCCTATTGGGCTACAGGCGAAGTTGCTGCGCTTCCTCGATTCCGGCGAGTTTCGAAGAGTGGGCGGGAACAAGACGCTGCGCGTGGATGTTCGTATGATCGCAGCAACTAACAGGGACCTTTTGGGTCTGATCAAGGCGAGTCACTTTAGGGAGGACCTCTATTATCGGCTGAACGTGATTAACGTGACAATCCCACCGCTCAGGGAGCGGAAGGAAGATATCGTCGAACTGGCGCGCCATTTTTTAGGAAAATATTCGAAAAAGCTGTCCAAATCCATCAATGAATTCACTTCAGAAGCCCTGGATCTGCTCACGGGATACAACTGGCCGGGCAACGTGCGGGAGCTCGAGAACGTCATCGAGCGGGCGGTAATCCTGTGCGAATCGGGCAGGATTGGTGCTGAAGACTTATCCATTTCTTCTTACGCTGCGGTCGCCGACATGAACGTCAATCCCTCACTAGAGGAAATGGAAAAGAACTACATCCTTAGGGTGCTCAAGGAGGCGGGCAACAACCAATCGAAAGCGAGCCAGCTCCTCGGCATCGATCGCAAGACGCTCTACCTTAAGCTGAAAAAATACGGGATCAACTGAATTCCTCTAGAAAGGGACGAAGAAACGATACTGCTTCATGAACTCCCGAAACGCTGTGGCCGTGTTCGCGGTGGTTACACCGGTGCTCATCATGCCGATGAGGTAAAAATTCCGTTTCATCTTTTTACCAGTCATTCGCAGCTGCCTCACAGTTCCTTCTTTAACTGCTTTAAACACCGACCATTTTGAAGCGAACGCAATTCCAAGTCCAGCCTGTACCATCTGCACGATCAATTCAGGGCTGCCGAGAGTCATGCCAATCTTGAGCCTTCTCGCATCAATCCCTGCATCATGCAAGAATGTATCGATCTGCTCGCGAGTACCGTTGCCCCGCTCTGGTAGGATGAAGGTCTCGGACGATAAATTCTGGATCGTGACAGTTTTTTTCTTTGCCAAGTGATGGTCCTCAGGGGCGATAAGGACGATCTCGTCCTCCGTAATGGCCTCCTGTGAGACCGCCTGGTCCGTCACATTTTCCTCCATAATTCCCAAATCAATTCTCTTGTCGTGCAAATCGCGAAGAATGGATTCGGTCCCGGACACTGAGAGGTCAATGCGAATCCCGGAATGGGCCTTGGAAAAATTGTATATCACCTGAGGGAGCAAATATAGCGCGGGGATAGCATTTGCTCCCAAACGCAACAATGCTTTTGCCGCCCCTGTTGCTGCAATGATGTCCTGCTCGATCTTTGCATACTCCTCGAGAATCTTTTTTGCCTGCTCATAGAAGAGCCGGCCCTCGAGCGTAGGTACGACGGCTTTACCTTCTCGATGCAAAAGCTTCACGCCAAGATCGTTCTCGAGATTTTTCACGAGCCGACTCATAGCGGACTGGGTCATGTGTTTTGACTGTGCGGCCCGGGAAAAGCTCTTGGCTTCGACAACGAGACAATAAGATTTTAGTCTGTGGTCTTCCATAGTAATTCATGCTTGTTTGGAAAAAATTATTATAATTCAATATAACACAGAATTACAACTTCAAATAGACTTTTCAAGTACTACATTAGACCCTCCGCCTTTATTTGCTACAGAATGTCTACACGGCAGCAGGACTGTACACTTCGGGAACATAAGGAAGTGGCGAAAAATAGGCATAAAAGCGGACATTCGTCGCCGCTCGATAGATACGAATTATGCGCAGAATGTATACAATCTATGATAAAAATGAATTTTGAAAAGCGCCCACTTCCAGGTAAGATAAATAATCATGAATTGAAAGGGGGCACATAAACATGAAACTAGTTATTGCGTCGACGACCAGCACTCACAACTCCGGCCTCTTTGACATTCTCATACCCGCCTATGAGAAATCCAGCAGATACAACGTAACCATTGAAGTTATATCCGTCGGAACTGGTAACGCGATCCGTATTGCAAAAAAGGGCGAGGCGGATCTTCTCTTTGTTCATGATCCCTTTCGCGAGGAAAAGTTTGTTACCGAGGGCTACGGTGTGAACCGGCGTTCGGTCATGCATAATGCTTTCGTCATCGCGGGACCCGCGAAGGATCCAGCGCGGGTTAAAACCACAAAATCGGCCGTCGAAGCACTCGAACTCGTAGCAGAAACGGGCTCTCCCTTCGTGTCCCGCGGAGACGATTCAGGCACAAACATCAGGGAACTGGACCTATGGGACGATGCTGGGATTAGTCCAAAGGGAAAGGGATGGTATTTTGAGACCGGTGACAAAATGGGCGATACTCTCCTCATAGCTGACCAGAAGAAAGCCTACACGCTTACAGACATCGGCACATACCTGAAATACGAAAAGGATCTCGATTTGAAGTTGCTGCTCCAGGGCGACCCGGCGCTCAAGAACCTCTACAGCGTGATCGCCGTCAACCCTGACCGTTTTCCAAATGTACGATACCGCGAAGCAATGGATTTCATCGCATTCGTAACATCGCCCGATGGCCAGGGCATTATTGCCAAATATACGAAACATGGCGTTCGTCTTTTTAATCCCGATGCCATTCTGTTTGCCGCGTCCTCAACGCGGCGGAAAAAAGGATAAAACATATATCGATTGAGCTGTATGTGGTCATTTCGTGTTATGTTTCTGGTTTTCTTGTCGGGTCCCCTGCTCATTGCGTAGAATTATTTGCCCTATGAAAGATTATGCTGGACACCACTATCCATCTCTGGCGCATACATTGTCGCCGAAATGGAAGAGTTTTTTAAGAAAAACACTCTGATCATCGCTGAGCATACCGGTGCACGGGCGGGACATACCTTGAGGATAGCTAAGACCGGTAAATAACAATCTTGTCTGCATGCATGCAAAGATCCTTTCGGGCACCATGTGAAGGAGCTGGAGGTTCGGAAAAAGCGAGTACCAAACCAAGTGGTGCTTTGTATACCGTTTTTGAGCAAGGTGCAAAAAGAAATTCACCCGCATTGGCTTAAGCGAATATTTAACAATTTAACCTCATCACAACTGCGCCACTTATACAAGTAACCTAGGTACATCAACGTCGAATTTTATTCCTGACTTTTTCTCGAAGTTCGGTAGTAAATAGTCAAAAGACCGGAATTCTGCGTGCTTGTGGTAAAAGCCATGCGGATGCGCGTCTCGGGAAAACAGCAAATGCGTTGCCAATAATCACTAAAACCAAAACCAGTGATATAAATTATCTCATGTATCACAGCGTTATTAAATATGGTTATTGTTTTTTTCCTTTAGATGAATTGGGGAATCCGTCGGTCATTCTCCTGACGGCAACGAGGCCAGGCACGAGATAATCAGGAGTAGAGTACATCAGGACGGGCTCACCAGTGCTCTACTCTTTTTTGATTTTGACTCGTTACTTTGCATTCGGCGTGAAGAGCTGATTATCGTTGGAATCCTTAAACGCGGCAATGGCTTGCTATCCGTCTTTGGAGATAAGCAAGTTCACAAACTTCATAGCGTTTTTGTATTTCACAATCTTGAACTTTTCCGGGTTCTCGGTCATCACTCCGTACTGTGCGCGCGTCTCATGGGTAATGAGCTGCGTTTTTTCCATGCCTTGGCTGGCATCGAGATATCATTTTTGTTGCGCCGATTCAACGCCCACCCAGACCACTGATGACGAAGTCATTGTATATCACATCATGGCGATTCACAAATGCGCCTTTCTCCCAAAGCCTTGAGCTTCTATTCCGTTGCACGCACAAAGACAACGTCCGCATTACCTCACTTGCCAATCTCGATCGCAGCGCCGGTGCCATACAGTCCATTTTCCCGTACACGATATCGAGTCAATAAGGCCCTTGATCCGTCCGGGGCCAAGGGCCTTTGCCCTCACCACAGTTCCATATTTCCCCTCGGCCAGATGTCCCAGCCCTCTGGTAAAAGCTAACTACATCACCAATCCGCTGCGGCCTGATGGTCATAGTAGCAAGGTAAACGCGGAGATTCGAAGAAGCTCCCGTACATGCCAGATTTGAGGAGCTCGGTGAATTCCACAGCATCGATTATGCCTACAACAGTCACGACCTTGATACCAGTACTTTCAAGCGCTTCAAGTACACCCGAGGGTGACGCCACGCCGCTCGGTTCGATCACGAGATGCTCTGGCACGAATTTACGGATGATCTTCTTGATCGTCGTGATGAGGTCGAACTTGAGTGTACAGCATACGCAGCCGCTCGGCAGTTCCACTGATTCGAGGCCGCCTGCGGAAAAGATTTCTCCGTCAATCCCAGCCGTGCCAAAATCGTTCACCAATACAACGGTCTTCACTGATTCATGCTTTAAGAAATTCCTGATGAACGTCGTTTTTCCCGCACCTAAAAGCCCACATACAACCGTTGTTTTCACGATCAATCCCTTTCAACAGCTCCGCCTGCTCCCTATACTTTCTCAATAAATCCATAGCAATGTTGATGCCATGATTATAATCCAAAATATCTCATCGCGAATTATAATTTCTATACTCGCTAACTGTTACACTATTGGCACACATCCGTTCAATCGAGTATCAAAGTTTGTATAATCCTCACAATCAGTTCTTGGCGTTGCGTTCCGGAAGGTGGGGCAAAATTCCACGTCGGTTGGGGAATTTTTCCTCCATCCAGAATTAAAAGAAAAAAAATTTACTCCTCGTAGCACAAATAAAATGATATCCTCATCGCTTTACAAATTACTTATCCTTTGAGCAGAGTCCCTATGTAAATCAAAAATGTTAGTGTTTTTGGATAATTGCAACCTCTCCCTGCAGGTGCCTCCCGCTCGGCATATTTTGAAGGAACAGAGGCTGATTATAATAAAAAATCAGTTAATTTATGGCATTGTAAATGCATTAAATAGCACTGTCATGAAAAACATCCTTCTATGCTCCTCTAATCCTATTCTGGTCAAAAGCCTCTACGGTATGCTGAGAGATGACGGACATGACGTAGAAACCGTCGAACGCCCGGCACTGGCCGTGCAGAAGGTAATTTTCGGCTCGTATGATCTCATCATCATCGACTCAGAACCATTTGGTCTTTCCACGGAGGATGCAGTGCAAATCATAAAGTCCGTGGAACCCGACCTGCCCATAGTATACGTAGGAGGTGGCATGAACGATAGCCCATATTTGGCCGTCGACGCACCTTTTGACCTCGAGGAGTTCAAACGAACAATCCATAGTATCACGGTATGATTCAATGACGCAATGCGTGAGAAGCTGACGCATCGTCGGCATGTCAATTAATTATTCGGAGGGAGATGCTATGAAACCAAAGGAAGTTATGCTTAAGGCATTCGAGGGAGGGAAGACCGACAGAGTCCCGGTGACCCTGTTCGGCGCGGGCATGTGGAGCATCAAAGGCTGGAACACGTCGTTCGAGGCACTTTCAAGGGACGCGGACAAAATGGCCTCCATGCTCGTTGACATGAGCTCCAAGCTCCAGTGCGACGTCGTATATCCCGGGTCGGGATACAATAACTTCCATGCCTCAGCACTCGGTGGTAAGATAAAATTTCGTGAAGTCGGGGCGCCGGACTTGGAGAACCATTTCGTCTCTACTGAAGAGGATCTTGCAAAGCTTAAGATTTCCGACCTCGACAAGGACGAGACCATTAATACCGTGAAGAAGGCACTGCGCCAGACGAAAGCAAAGATCGGCGACTCTTATGTGGTTACCATGACGGCTTGGGGTCCCTTCACCCTCGGTGCAAGGCTTGTGGGAGAAGAGACCATGATGAAGGCCACGTTCAAGAAACCCGCCTTTGTCGAGAAGGTCGTCGACTTCGCCACCGATCTCTTGATTCATCTCTACGAACCGATCGTCGCGGACAAAACGCTTGAGGTGATCAGCCTCGCGGACCCCACGGCATCAGGTGACCTCATTTCCAAGAAACAATTCGAAAAGTTCGCAGTACCCTATCTAAAAAAATTTACGGATTGGGCAAAATCCAAAGGCGTGCATACGCTGGTTCACATTTGCGGAAACACATCGGACCGGCTGGACCTGTTCCCGTTTACGGGGGCAAGCTGCATCAGCCTAGACCACAAGACAGATATAGCAAAGGCAAAAGAATCACTCCACGGCAAGATGTGCTTTGGGGGGAACGTGGATCCTGTAAAAATCATGCTAAACGGCACAGTGCAGGACGTAGAGAATGCATGCAAGGAAGTGATCAAGACTGCGGGGACGGAAGGTGGGTTCGTGCTCATGCCGGGATGTGACATTCCGCCCACCGTGCCCTACGACAATATCAAGAAGTTCATCCAGGTGGCGCATGAATGGAAACTCTAGGTACTTTCCAACCGTGTATTTGCTCTCTACATTCTTCAAATAAAAGGAGGTGAAGCTGTTCATCGTGTAAAAGGAGGTGACATCGTGGGTATTTTGGACGAGTTGAAGAAACTGTTTACCGGGGCACGGAGTGCATCCGGACAAAAGGAGGCAGTAAAAATGGCTGACAAAAAAATGTCGTTAGAAGAAGTAAATGAGTACATGAAGAAGCAGTGCGGCTTCGTACCACGCATGTTCCAGATCATCAACACCGTGACACCCGAGCCGGGTAGGACATTCGCTGATTTTTACGCAAGCATCTTCGCTGACGGCGCCCTTTCCCGCAAGGTAAAAGAACTGATGTTCATGTCCGGAGGCGTGGCCTACTGCTCGCCAAGGTGTATCATCCACGTGGTCCCTGCCATCAATGCCGGCGCGACTACTGGCGAGATCTTCGAAGCGGCTTCTGTCGGCATGATCCTCGGGGGATTTGTACCTGGCGGGCCCGGTATTCCTTATGCCTTCGAATATGCCCTTAAGTGCCTCGATATCGAAGCGAAGTTCCGCAAGGGCGAGAAATGGGAGTATCTGCCGCAGCCCAAGTTCGATCATGGTGTATTTTAATCGCAATTCAATGGGGGGGGCGTTTAGAAGGCTCCCCCGTTCTTTCGCACTTATACGATTATCATAAGAAAATGCCACGCCGAGCAGCAAGACAGTCTAAACTTCAAAATTACAGTTCTCTGCGTCTTTGTGCAAATGTTTAATATTACTTCTTTAAAAAAAGGGGATGGTAATGTTTCGATTTAAAAAAGACCAACAGGTATTTAATCTTAGCGGTATTAAGGTGGGTGGTCAGCCCGGAGAGAACCCGCCGCTCCTGATCGCATCAATGTTTCATAACAAGGATCGGATTGTCACGGACCGTAAAGGCAATTTTGACCACGTAAAAGCTACTGAGATGATCAGGACACAGGAAGTGTTATCCGCTTCGACCGGGATTCCGTCAATGGTCGCCATGGTAGCGAACTCGGCGGAAGAGGCCAAGATCTATATGGATTTTTACCGCGAAACGACGGCAATGCCTTTTGGCATAGACATGTGGGTCGCAGAAAAAAGAGCGCAGGCAACGGAGTACGTTGCCAAGCTCGGACTTCAGGACAAGTTTCTGTACAACAGCATCACGCCCTGGGACAAAGATATTAAAGGACAGGTCCAGAAACTGAAAGATTTGGGCATCAAGCATGTCGTAGTGCAGGCCTTTGACGACCAGGATCAGTCGCCCTCGGGACGGCTCAAATCGCTCGAGATTATCCTTTCCCAGGGGGCCGACGACTTTGAGACCGTCATTGTCGACACCTCGGTCATGAACCTGCCTGCAACATCATTCTCCCTCTTGGCGAACAGGCTGATCAAGGAGAAACTCGGTCTTCCCTGCGGCGGCGCCTACTCGAACGGCACGCATATGTGGAAAGAGGCGAAGACCATCTGGAACCTCGACGGGTTCAAGGCAATGGATGCCGTGGTCCAGGGCATGTCCTCGGCCATCTGGAGCGATTTCAATTTCTACGGCCCTATCGTTACGGCGCCGCGGATCTTCCCTGCAGTTGCAGCGGCGCAGATCCTGCTTTCTACGCTGGTTTATGATGAGACAAACAAGATATCGGACAACGCAAATATACCGATCAAGAAATACTTCTCGGATTTTATAGGAAAACTAACATCGGGAGCAGCGAGGAAATAATGCAAGCAAAAAGTACCAAGAACCAAATAACAGGTAATTATCAATATCGAAATCCTAGCCTGTTTTTGATATTCGATCATTGCCCGTTGGTGCTTGATTGATATTTGATTTAAGGAGGATGAATGACAACATTGAATGCAAGAGAACGGGTGCTGAAGCTTTTCGCCGGAGAAGAAGTTGACAGGCCGCCCTGCTTCAGCGGCATGGGCAACGTGACCACCGAAGGGCTGAAATCATTAGGTCAAAAATTTGCGGCAACACACCTCGACGCAAAGATGATGGCCGCGGCTGCGGCCTCAACGTATAATCTTTTCGGTTTCGAGTCCGCGATCGCGCCCTTTGACCTCTGCATCGAAGCCGAGGCCATGGGGTGCGAGATCAACGTTTACGCCCACTCCGAGGATCTGCTTTACCCCACGATTAAGACAAAGCTGATTCATAATGAAGCCGAGATGGAAATCGCTGTTCCGTTCGATCTCACAGCCCGCGGCAGGGTGCCTCTCATGGTCGAAGCAATCAAGCTGATGAAGAAGGATGTCGGCAGTGACACTGCCGTTGGTTCGTATGTGCTTGGGCCCTTCACGCTTGCCGGCCAAGTCATGGAGCTGAACGACCTGCTGAAACTTTCCTTTAAGAAGCCGGACAAAGTGAGCAAGCTTCTCGACCAGCTGTCCGATGTGATCATCCAGGTTGCAGGACAGTATGAAAAAGCCGGCGTGGACTTCATCACGGTGCGGGAAATGGGGGCAACGTCCGATGTCCTATCCCCGCGTGTGTTCAAGAGCCTCATCCTCCCGTATCTCAAGAAGATCTTCGCGAAGATTACGGTCCCAAGTGTTATCCATATCTGCGGCAAGACGAACGACATCGTCCCCTTTATGGCTGAAAGCGGGGCGAAGGCAATCAGTGTGGACCAGAAGAACGACGTTGCCGAGACGCGCAAAAAGCTAGGTCCCAAAGCACTCGTCTTCGGTAACTATGATCCCTATAATGTGTTGGTCTCGGGCACGCCGGACCTCGTGCGCCAAACTATGAAAAAATGCATGGACGACGGCGTCAGCGCGGTTTGGCCCGGGTGCGATATCTGGCCCACCGTGCCTGCTGAAAATTTCAAGACCATGATGGATGAAGTCAGAAAGTACAGGAGGTAATCCATGGTAACGGATGAGAAGAAAAAAGCGTTGTTGGAAAAACTACGGAACGCTGTAATCCAGTACGACGAAGACACAGCAAAAGAGGCTGCTAATGAAGCCTTGAACGTTGGCATGGACGCGAATGACGCGATATTCAACGGCCTTGTCTCAGGCATGGTGGAGGTGGGCCGTATGTTCGAGGCCCAGGAGTACTTCGTACCGGAGCTGCTTATGTGCGCTGACGCGCTCTATGCTGGCCTGGACATCCTGAAACCGCACGTGACACAACTGGACCTCGGGGTCAAGGGCTCGGTGGTGATCGGAACCGTGGAGGGTGACGTTCACGACATCGGTAAGAACATCGTGAAAATGATGTTCGACGTGGCCGGCTTTACGGTCTATGACCTTGGCCGCGACGTACCGCTGGACAAGTTCGTCCAGGAACAGCTTAGGACCGATTCCGACCTTGTCTGTCTGTCTGCCATGATGACCACAACCATGACAGGAATGAAAAAGGTGATCGATGACCTCCGGACCAAGAATCCCAATGTCAAGATAATGATTGGCGGCGCGCCCGTGTCTCAGGACGTTGCCGAGAAGTACGGGGCCGACGGTTATGCGAAGGACGCTACCAACGCCCTGAAGGACGCAATCAATATGGTCGCTTCGCTCAAAAAGATGAAGGATGAGGTAGAAGCAAAGAAATCGAAATGAAGGTCGATCTTCGACATCAACTGCTGGGCCTTGGCGCCAACGTTGTCGGCGTCGCCAGCCTCCGGGGGCATATGAGTGGTGAACTGGCGCACCTAGAGATTGCCGTATCCATCGGAGTGGACCGGCGGCTTAATGAGGACACACTGAGCCAGCTCATGAAGCTCCAAAAGCGCGCTGTTCTGTTCCTCAAATCCCGGGGCTATCGTACGCTGGCCATCCCGCCTGACTCGGACCGGCAAAAAGGGACCTTCATTTCAAAACTGTACTCGCTCTTTACTCACAAAATGGCTGCGACCTCTGCAGGAATTGGGTGGATCGGGAAGAACGGCCTTCTCATCAGCCCTGACTACGGGCCCCGGCTTTCTCTAGTCACCGTGCTGACCGATGCGCCGCTCGAGCCGGATAGGCCCATGGAACTCAGCCTGTGCGGTGACTGTACGCTCTGCGTGCAGTACTGCCCGTCTCAGGCTATCACTGGTGCGGAATGGTCCCGCTCCTCGCCCTTTATCGAACTAGTGAAACTCAAAACCTGTAGAAGCCACAAGGCGACTAAACGGGCCACGGACGGCAAACCCAACTGCGGGTTGTGCATCAATATCTGCCCCTATGGGAGAAGAGAATCAGTTTCGCAGAATTTAGAAGAAGAAAAGGCCTCCCTTGAATGATGTTAGCATTAGTCATTCGCGCGGCTTGCCTCTGCGGTCTATTCGTATCCATCCGTTATTTTCGTGTCTTGCTTTTTTGATTTCAGGAGGAAGTGCATGATTAAGAAACACAAGGTAATATTCCAGCCCTCGGGCAGTCGCGGTGAAGTAGAGGATGGCAAGACCATCCTTGAAGCGGCACAATCCCTGGGTGTCGACATAGAAGCGCTTTGTGGAAACAAAAAGGTCTGCGGCAAGTGCAAGGTCAGGATCGAAGAGGGGTATTTCGAAAAGGACAATATAGAATCAGGCATGGCCCACCTTTCGCTGCTTTCCGAAGCTGAGAAGAAGCACATCAAACCCGATGACGGACCGGGCATCCGTTTGTCCTGCACGGCCGAGGTGCATGGTGACATCAAGGTTTTTGTTCCCGAACGCTCTCGCGCGGGCAAGCAGGTTGTGCGTAAAGCGGCCAAGGAGCTCACGATAAAGCTCGATCCGGCGGTAAAGAAGTACAATCTCGAACTTGTGCCCCCGTCACTTCACGATATGACCACGGGCGACTGGGAGCGTGTGCTCAAATTCCTCGAGGACGATTATGGACTCAGAGGTCTT
This sequence comes from Nitrospirota bacterium, assembly GCA_963845065.1. Taxonomy (GTDB): domain Bacteria; phylum Nitrospirota; class UBA9217; order UBA9217; family UBA9217; genus JAJYKN01. Next base: position 166,917 of record CAWJQQ010000005.1, on the reverse strand, counting down.
ACCTTTGATTTTCTGGTCCTGCGGGACCTCCAGGGCGTGTTGCGGAAAGGTGAATGGAAAGCCACGGTCACGGTCTGGATGGACAAGGAAATAATCAAGGTTGAGCCGGGGTTCGTTGATGCCAGTTATGGTCTTGCCGTGGACGTGGGCACTACGACCTGCGTGGGATATTTGACGGACCTGAACACAGGCAAGGTCGTGAGCACCGAATCCATGATGAACCCCCAGGTTCCCTACGGTGAGGACGTTATGTCGCGGATTACCTACGCCATGAGCAATCCCAGCGGCCTCGAGACCATGCAAAGAGCGATCATCCAGGGCCTGAATGAGATAATCGAGCGGGTAGTCACGGATATCACAAAAGACGGGCCTAATCCTGGATATATTATCAACGACCTGACGATCGTTTTCAATACGGCCATGCACCATATTTTCCTTGGACTTAACCCCGAATACATCGGCCGTTCGCCTTTCATCCCCGCGGTCCAGAACTCGCTCGATATCAAGGCGCGCGACCTGGGACTGCGGATCAACCCCGCTTCCTACATCCACGTGCTGCCCATTGAAGCGGGCTTCGTGGGCGCGGACAATGTGGGCGTCCTGATCGCGGAAGAACCCTACAACCAGGACGAGATGGTTTTGATTATAGACATCGGCACGAACGGTGAGCTACTCATGGGCAACCGTAATAAGGTCTGCTCCACATCCTGTGCCACCGGTCCGGCCTTCGAAGGTGCTCAGATCAAGTTCGGGATGCGTGCAGCACCGGGCGCTATCGAAACCGTCGAGATTGATCCTGCAACCAAGGAGCCACGATACAAGGTCATTGGCAAGGCGGACTGGCATACCCATATCCAGCAGGTGAACGCTAAGGGCCTCTGCGGTTCGGGCATCATCGGCGTTGTGGCGGAAATGTTCAAAGCTGGCATCATTGACAAAAGCGGCAGGTTTGTCATGGACCTCGGCACGAATCGGGTCAGAAAGGACGCTGACGGCAAACCGGAGTACGTGCTCGCTTGGGCTACGGAGACATCCATCGGCCATGACATCACCGTCACCCAGGCTGACGTGCGGGCGCTCCAGCTTGCCAAAGGGGCGCTATACGCAGGCGCAAAGCTGATGATGAAGCGGCTTGGCATTACCAAGCTCGACCGCGTGATCCTGGCAGGCGCCTTCGGGAGCCACATTGACAAAGTGGCCTCGCTCACGCTTGGCATGTTCCCGGACTGCCCCATCGACATGGTCTACGCCGTGGGTAACGCTGCAGGTGACGGTTCGCGAATAGCGCTTTTGAACAGGCACAAACGTCGCGAGGCGAACGATCGAGCGCGCTGGGTGGAGTTCGTAGAAATCGCGACGGATCCTGCATTTGAAAAAGAATTCATGCAGGCGATGCATATCCCGCACATGAAGGACAAGTTCCCGAACCTGAAGGAGCTGCTTGAAAAGTCAAAGAGTATGGTAGAGATAAAAGCATGAAAGAAGCACCTCAAAGAAACAGGTAAGAAAACGTAAGAATTGTCAGGATTTTTTCTATGGGTGCTGTACCTCTGCGGTTTCGTACCTTTTGTTTGAAATTATCACCTAAAATCCCTCATGGTGATAATGGGTGTGAAGGAGTAAGAAGGGAAAACGATCATGACGAAGCTAATCATACACTCAGGAGCATGCGGGTATACCGTTACGATCAAAGCAGAAAAAAGCAAGGGCGGCAAAATGTCCCTCTCTCTAGATACCGAATGCGAAATGGTAAAAAAAATGCTCGCCGACATTGCTGTCCTTGACCGCTTCGCACCACTCGCTGGTTTCTTAAGCAATCCGGTTTACCGGTCCGCGGCAAAGCACCTAAAACACGCGGCTTGTCTGGTGCCTTCCGGTATCCTGAAGGCTATCGAGGTTGAGGCGGGCTTGAACGTTCCGAAGGACGCGACTATCGTATTTATGGAGGAAGCGTAGGCAGAAAAATCTCGGCTTTTTTAATGAAAATTGAGCACTCCGTTTCATTGTGCACGCCTGGAAAAATCATTCAGAATAACAGGTGAAGACAATCGGAAAAAAAGAGAAAAAAAGTTTAATTGTTTATTCCCTTATAAAGATTAAATGCCTTGATCTTGAATAGTTTTCGGTCGTTCCATGAAATTACGAATGATTTGTAATCTATCGGAATCCGCAATAGAGGTTAGTGTTTCTTGCCGTTCCTACCGATACGGTGGGGATGTTTGCGTTCCGGTTATATCCCCAATATGGTACAATACGAAAAAGGCAGACAACCCAAACACATGGGAAAAATATTGATACTGGCTGCGTACGCGGTGTACGCGGCATTCTGGATACGTCTTTGTGCTCACATATTCGTATGGTGGCGGGCCGTAAGGCAGACTAGCGGGCCATCGTTATATATCGCTCCTTCGCGTGGCAAAGCGTGTGCGCTTGCGGCAAGTGACGTCCTTTTTTTTGGAAGGCTCCTCATGGTGAATCCCGCACTTTGGATCGGCGAGTGGTTCTTCCATGCTAGCTTTCTCCTCGTACTCACACGGCATCTGCGTTTTTTTCTGAATCCAATTCCCGCTTGGGTATGGTTTCTTCAGACGCCTGGCTTGATCGCTGGATACCTTCTGCCCGTCACCCTCCTTTACATCCTTATCATCCGGCTTCGCACCAACCATGAGAAGTATGCATCTCCGGCAAACATGTTTTTTCTCGTTCTTGTGCTCGTCATAAGCACTATTGGTGTGCTTATGAACGCACTATTCAAGCCGGATCTAGTTGACGTGAAGCTGTTCATCCTCGGCATCATGAGCTTCTCACCGGTTGCCGTTCCCGGGAGTGTGCTGTTTCTGCTACACTTCAGTCTGATCCTCGTCCTCGTCTCCATCCTCCCTTCGCACATTTTTACAGCGCCGATCATTATGCTGGAAGCGAGGAAACGGGATCTAGCGCTTCATCTGGTGATCCATGAAAAATAAACGGTCCTTTGCTGAAGAACTCTTGCCGCGTCAAATCCTCGAAATCGACGCCTGCACCCAATGCGGTGAGTGCCTCAAGCACTGCCCGGTGCAGGATGTGACCGGCAAGCCTTCAATTTCACCGCCGGAGAAGATTCGCATGTTCCGCGAGTTCATCCGTGCGACCGACGGGCTCAAAGCCAGGATTTTCGGCCCTAGCGAGGTAGACCGAAAATTGTTAGAAGACTTCGCCATGGCGGTCTTTGAATGCACGACCTGCGGCGCTTGTGGCCAGAGCTGCACAGTCGGCATCTTTACGCAACGGCTATGGCCAGCACTCAGGAAAGAGATGGTGAAGCGCGGCCTCGGGCCAATCGGCGTCCAGGCGAACTTGCCGAAGGTGATTGGAAATTCCGGAAATCCTTATGACAAACTTGCCGTAGACCGCTACCAACCCTGGTTCCCGCAGACCGTGCAGGTCGCGGAACGCGCCGACGTCGCATATTATGCCGGATGTACCGGCGCATACGAAGCACAGCCCATGGTTAAAGGCGACGTACTTGTCCTCCATGCCATCGGGGACCCCTTTACCATGTTATCGCCGGAAGACGAGGTGTGCTGTGGTTTTCCACTCTTCATCACGGGCCAGCATGATGAGCTCAAGGACCTCATTACAAGACTGGTAAACGGATATAAGGCAAAAGGGGTCAAAGTTCTTGTCTGCTCTTGTCCTTGCTGTGTGAACATTATGTCCAGGGACTGGCCCCTGATCTACGGAGAAGCGCTTCCGTTCAAAATCCGACATATCACGCAATACGTCTCAGACGCTGTTCAAAATGGGAAATTGCGCTTGAGCAAGAAGCTGCACGAGTCTGTGATCTACCACGACCCCTGTTACCTTTCCCGTGGTGTAGGCGTAATCGAAGAACCGCGTGCAGTGCTTAGGAGCATCCCCGGCATCACGGTCCTCGAGTTCGAGCGGAACGGCTTGAACTCACGGTGCTGCGGTTCTGGCGGCGCTGCAAGAAAAGTCTTTCATGAAAACGCTATCGCCATGGGCAGGCAGACGATCGACGAGGCCGTGGCAAAAAAAGCAGACCGCTTGATTTTGAGCTGTCCTGCGTGCTATGCTAAAGTTAACGAGGCAATGAAGGATCATACAAATCAGATACTGATTACGGACATCATGGAACTGGTAAGCAGCTTGATCTAAATATCGAACAGCGAACAATGTGAGCTTTACCGTCCTTGCTTTATATGCTTATTAAACCGGGACGCTTAAACCAGGTTTTGCAATACACGGTGGATTCATGAGTCATTTTTCTATTCAATGCAGAAATTGTGGAAAAACCCTCGAGAATGCTTTCTGTGCTTTCTGCGAACACTGCAAGGATTCACTGCTGGTCACACAATACAGTGATACCCGGTTAGTTGAAAGCACAGCAGAGGGCATTTGGAGATTTAACTGGCTTCCTGTCCACGTGCCGAATATATCACAGCCCGGGCCTGTTGTGTACCGATCTGAAGGTCTTGCACAACAGATTGGGCTCGAGAATCTGTATATCGCCTTCAATGGGTATTGGCCTGAAAGGGGTGCGTTCCTCGAAACATGTACATTTAAGGAATTTGAGGCGGCGATCGTGATCCAGAATGCCCGGGAGAATGGCATGGAAGGTCTTATTGTTGCATCGGCAGGAAATACGGCCCGCGCCTTTACGCATCTTGCCACAATGAGCGGTTTCCCCGTAGTGATTGTGGTGCCGCAGATGTGCCTCCTCGAAATGTGGTACCTTGAAGTCTCCACCTCTGTGCCGACGCTTGCTGTAGGCGACGGTGATTACGCAGACTCAATCGACGTTGCCAAGAAGATCGCCCTAACCTTGGGGCTTCCCTTCGAAGGAGGTGTAAAAAACATTGCAAAGCGCGATGGACTCGGTATCGTCATGCTTGAAGCGGTCTCGCAGATCGGAAAACTTCCGGACCATTACGTACAGGCTGTAGGCAGCGGCACAGGTGCAATCGGCGCATGGGAGATGGCCGAGCGTTTCGTCAAAGATGGCAGGTTCGGCTCGCAGCTGCCGGCCCTTCACCTCGGACAGAATCTGCCTTTTGTGCCGATGGTCCATGCCTGGGAAAAGAGTAGCCGGACACTCTTTCCCCAGGACCTGAATCCGGAGCTCATCTCACATATTACAACGAGAGTTCTCTCCACACGCTACCCTGCATATTCTGTACACGGTGGCGTCTTTGATGCGCTGACTGCGTCCAGTGGAGCAATGTACGGAATCGAAAACGTCGACGTATACGCCGGCATGGATGATTTCAACAAAACCGAGGGAGTTGATATAGTTCCTGCTTCCGGCGTGGCCGTTGGCGTGCTCAAAACGGCAGTGAAGAAAGGCAGGATAAAGAAAAAAGATACGGTCCTGCTGAACATCACCGGCGGCGGTGAAGCCCGTTTGCGGCAGCACAGGAAGACCTACTCCGTCATGCCGCAGTTCATTTCCAAAAAAGCATCAGAGAAAGAGATCGAGGAGCTGCTTTGTCACGTCCTGAAGAAGAGCTCATAGCCATACTCAAAAAACAAGGCGTCGCCTTCACCGCCACCCTACCCTGCGAGAAGATCAAGACCCTTCTCGATATGATCGCGCCTAACTTCACCCACGTGCCCCTTACCCGGGAAGAGGAAGGGGTCGGCATCTGCGCCGGTACTGCGCTCGCCGGTAAACGACCTGCCATGTTCGTCCAGAGCTCGGGTATCGGGAATATGATCAACGCCCTGCTATCACTCACGCAATTCTACGAGTTACCGCTGGCATTGTTCGTCAGCCGCAGAGGGGTTTACCAGGAGAAGATCGAGGCCCAGCTCCCAATGGGGCAGCGCCTCCCTGAAATCCTGGCAGGTGCCAAAATTCCCCATTCAGAAATAAACAGCAGCCGTGATTTCAACACCGTGGACCATGAGCTGCAGAACGTTTTCGAGACCAACAAAATTCATGCTTTTTTGCTGAGTCCCGCAGTATGGGAAGGATCGGATTGTAAAGGGAAAGATTCGGATCCCGGTATCCTCAATAAGCAACATGTTGTTTTTCCTGAATCATGTATAATGCATCCCGCATTTTCGCCAACCCTTACGCGCTACGATGTTATTAATGTTATCGCGCCACAACTTGTAGGAAAGGCCGTGGTGTGCAATTTAGGCTGGCCCTCAAAAGAGCTCTACGCAATCAGGCACCAGCCTTCGAACTTCTACATGCTCGGGAGCATGGGCATGGCCACACCCTTGGGGCTCGGTATTGCGCTGACGTCGCCAAAGGAGGTTATCGTGATCGACGGTGATGGAAGCCTGCTCATGAACCCAGGCACGCTGGCAACAGCGGCTTATACAGCTCCTAAAAATTTAACGATTATTGCGATCGACAATGGTGCCTACGGTTCAACGGGAAACCAGCCGACACTCGCGTCCTCCTGCGTTGATTTGGAACAAGTGGCTCGGGGGTTTGGTTTTAGGGACACAGTGAAGGTGACAACGGATAAGGAACTAATTGAGGTAATGAAACAGCAACGACAGGGTCCCGCTTTTATTCACGCCCTTGCCCTCCCGGGGAACAAAGACGTGCCTAACATCCCGCTTCATCATCGCGAAATTAAAAAACATGTGATGACGTTCTTGGACTGTAAACAATAGAGGCTGCTGTGCAAAGCCGCCGAGCTCGTCTTGTCGTTCACAAGAAAACCATTTCATTTACAACCTGCCCGTTTTTTGATATTCCTGAATATAGACCTTGATCGCCCTCAGGATCATCCAGTCCATTGTAACACTGTTGTCCTTTGCTATCTGGACCATTGCGTCTATGAGATCCTTATCAATCGTGGGCATGCCAGACGACTGTGGCTGCAGTGTAACAGCTTCTTCGCTCATGCCAATATCTGTTCCGGGTGTCCGCTTGAGAAATTCCCTTCGAAGAAGATCCTTGAGACCCTTGACATCTCCGTTGGTGATTGCCTTTTGTACATCCTCTGGTACTACTGCTGAAGGCGATATCTGCTCCATAGTCTTTTTCTCGGAGGACTTGGGCTGCTGCTCCTTCACATGAGACTGTGGGGCCGTGGTGTGGTCTCCAATGGGCATCATTCCCGTCATACCCATCATCATGTTTACCAGATTTTTCGCAAATTCATTATCCGGTATTTCCTGCTTCAAAAATTCTTCAATCTTTCCTTCTGCCATTGCTGCTGCCATGCGGTCTGCTATAAGTCCGCTCTGATCATCAGGTTGTTCCGACGGCCTCTTTCTTCCGAATGCCATTTTTGGCGGTGTTGGAAGTACTTTATCTTTTTTCATAGTTAATCCTTCATTCTTTTCGTCCTGTACTTACCTCTCGCCTCGCATTCACGGTGGCTGCCACATTCTCACTGGAGACCAAGTCCTTCAACTGATCAGCGATGTATACAAAATTCTGCCATATCGGGCAATAAGGCATGGGTTTTGACATCGAGTGGACTGCTCTCTTGCTTTTGTGGTTAAGAAGATCCTGTACGACATGTTCCGCTGACACCTGAGAATTAAGCTGAACGTATCCGAATCCTTTGCTGATTCGGGATTCTTGACGTGGCCTATTTTATAATTTATAAGAATAGGAGGAGGAAATTGGCACCGCAACACACTCATCTCCTCTTCCATATTCCTGTGAATACAATATCTCATGGTTTCGACGTTGTCAAGACATGTCGTAAAGAACATTCATTCTTTGGGACCCAACGGTACTCAACTTTTTTCCATTGAAGTTAAATAGGAGAAAGGGTACACTATTAGATGCTTTTTCATTCTCGTACAACACGGGAAGCCACGCACAAAGGAGAACTTTATGACTCAAGCCAAACAGGGAGATACTGTCAATGTTCACTATACCGGCAAGTTGGGTGATGGGATAGTCTTCGACACGTCCCGGAACCGGCATCATCCCCTCCAATTCACCATCGGCAAGGGGCAGGTTATCGTGGGATTCGAGCAGGCCATCGACGGTATGAACACCGGGGAATCCAAGACCGTCACTATACCCATGGACAAAGCATACGGACCGCACCGCAAGGAAATGATTATTACCATGGAGCGGAGCAAGCTTCCTGTTGATTTGGACCCGAAGGTCGGTCAGCGACTTGAACTTACCCAGATGGACGACCAGAACATCCTCGTCACGGTCTTGGCCATCACGGATTCAATGTTGACCCTTGATGCCAATCATCCGCTATCAGGAAAAGACCTTACCTTCGACATCGAACTCGTCGGGATCGTATAGAGCATCTTCCTCTCTCTCATTCTTTAGCATGTAATATCTGAACGTGCTCTGAAGGCTCCAGCATTGAATACGCATTTAGCGGTGCGGTCGGCTATGCACATGTCATTCCTACTCCTCGGGAATGAAAGAAACGAAGCAGCCATTTATCCGGCTCGGACACTGGCCTCACGATATCGGCAAGACAAGCTTTCCCGACAACTATGAGTTTCACATCTGATCCCCCTATCTAGTACCCGTCATAGATATTCCCTACTGCAATCATGGGCAATGCGAAAGTTCCGGTTACCCGGGCAAGCAAATTACTTTGGCAGTGCGCATCTTCTATCGGTTCTTTCGCACTGCCTAGTTTGAATAACAGGTTCGGAAGTAAATTCGCTATTTGGCTAGTTCACAGTTCGTTCCGATTGCCGTCGAAGTATTCCTGGGACTGAGACAACCACTTAAAGATCATTTGACGGCGTCATTTTTTTTATAGGGGATATCATACAAGAGAAACATTTCGTGAACTCCGGTTCATACCAGCATCAAACAAGACGCCTCTTTGCGATTAGTCATGTTTTTGAACGGTACTGACCTTCGGCTAAAAGTTCGCGCCCAAGGACAAGTTCAGAAAGTTTTCGCCATAGTTAGGGCAGACCAGTGGATTAAATATTTTGCATCTGAATAATGAATCCTGCCAATTGAAAAAAGCGCTCTACCCAACCACTTTTTCAAATGCCAGACGTCCAGAGAATTCATGGGGTCGCCCCAAATTCATCGACGGTCGGTAGACGCCGCCCGGTCCCATGCTCAGACTCAATAAATTATCTGCAGTTCGCTCCCACCGTGTACCTCAATGCCAGGCCGACAGCCACACTTTGATCATATCCGACCCATAATGCATATTATACGCATCATAATAAATCTCCTCGTTGAATAAGACTGACGCATCAATCTGTTAACAGACCATCATTACTCCCGCATTGTGAGAGAACAAAAACCTTCGCCGACTTCAACAAATAAACCCTGAGCTTCTGGACCTGTCGGCTGCATAGATAGGACAAGGATACTCACAATAATTGCGACATTCTCGATCTTCATGTGCATAGAAAAAAGTATAGTGCAAAAAAACTTGTACGCTCCCCGCATCTGCTGACGCTGAGAGTTTTTGCTAGCTAGGATGAAAGAGCGGTGGTATGCGTCCTGGTAGCGAGCAGTTTTCTAACGTACAATTGCTGCACGATCGAAAGAATATTGGAGAGCGTAATGTACAGCAGGAGCCCGGCGGGAAGCCAAGCAAAGAGGAAAATGAACGCGATGTTCATGAACATCATGATTTTCTGCTGCTGTGGATCCACTGTGGTGGAGGTCATTTTCATCGTAAAGATCATGCTCACGCCCATCAGCACAGGCAAAATATAGTAGGGATCATAAACCGATAAATCCTTAATCCAGAAGGAAATGAACGGTGATTGACGCAACTCGATCGATACGGACAGCACGTTATAAAGAGCGATGAAGAACGGCAGTTGCAGCAGCATTGGCAGACATCCGCCGAGCGGGTTTACTTTATGCTCCTTGTACAATTTCATCATTTCCTGATTTATCCGCGCCGAGTCCTTCTTGTACTTTTCGCGGATCGCAAGGAGCTGAGGCTGAATCTTCTTCATCTCCTCCATGGCAGTTGCGCTCTTGAGTGATGGATAGAACAGCAAGGCTCTTACGACGATGGTAAGCAAGATGATCGAAATGCCGTAGTTTTTCGTGATGGTATAAAAATGTCTTAGGAGCCAGAACATTGGCTTTGCCAGAATGCTGAACCAGCCGTAATCAACCAACTGCTCCATTCCGTGGCCTTGGGCTTCAAGAAGTGTAAAGATCTTTGGGCCGGCATACAACGAGAAGGTATGCGCTTCGGGTTTTTCCTTGACCGCCAGATCCGTTGTGAGCAGGTCGCCAATTTCCTTCGGTGCTGATACCCGTTTGCTCGTAACGATGCCATTAACGTCGGAAAGTATCGTGGCGGTAAAATACTTGTCATCCTGACCGAACCAGTCAATGGCCCCACTGTGCTGCACCTCTCCCTTGATGCCGTCCAGTTTATTAGAAACTAATTTCCCATCGACAACAGCAACAAGCCCTACGCGGCCTTTTGCGTCCTTGCTCACCTTATCGGCAATTCCGAAGTCAGTTCCGAGAGAGAGCGTGTACTCGCCAAGCCCTTTGGTTTGTATGACAACGTCTACCTTATAGGAATCGTTATGGAAGGTCAGGCGTTTTTCAATCTCTATTCCCGCCGGTCCCTTGTAGGTAAGTACCAATGTCTCAGATGGTTTGTCTTTGCTAAGCAGGATCTTATCATGATCAGCTCGATATTCAACCTGAGCGAGCTGATACAGGGCCTTATCACCCGATGCAACCGTCAGCGGTGCAATCATTTCATCGCGATTGATGCCCTCGTACGATGGCAGTAATTGAACGTTGCCGAGCTCTTTCTTCTGTTGCTCTGGCGGTGTCTGTCCCATGATTCGTTTATATAAGGCAATGAGGCCAACCTCGGTCTTGTCAGCCTCCCGATAGTGCTTTAATTCCCATCCCGAAATAACACCGCCTGCGGTATCCACGCTCGCTTTCACGAGGTCGGTTTCAATTACGATTTCTTTGCCCGCAGCTGCTTGCTCAATCTTCGTCGCTGCTGCTTCGGGATGCACAGACGGACGCGCAGGTTCACTTGGTTTCAAGTGTGACATTGCCTCTTTTGTTGTTTCTGGGACTGCCGGTTTCTCCGGCGGCTTAGGTGCAAAAAAACGCACGTAAACCAAGAACACAAGCAATGAAAGTGAAAGTGCAAAAATGAATCTTCGCGTTTCCATGAATCCTCCGAAACTATTTTACGGGATCATATCCCCCGGCATGCAAGGGGTGGCACTTGGCAATCCGCATGACCGTCATCCAGAGCGCCCGCAGCGCATGTTTCTGCTCGAACGCCTCAACGGCAAATTCTGAACACGAAGGAGTGAACCGGCATGCTGACGGTAAAAAGGGGGATACATAGCGCTGATAGAGGCGGATGATGGAAATAAAAAAAAGATTCACGGTCCGGCACCTTTCGGATTCATATTGAGAAGAACAGTTTTTCGAAGAATAGTCTCCACTGCCTTCATGATCTGCTCAAAGGGCGCATTATAAAGCTCCTGTCGCGCCACAAAGACTAGGTCATACGCCTGCGAATGACCCTTGAGCGCCTTCATAACGCAGTTTCGAATTCGCCGTTTCACCTTGTTTCTTTTTACCGCGTTCGCCTGCTTCTTGCTGACAGAGATCCCGACCCTGAAGTTTTCCCCGTCGTTCCTGGTATAAAAAAGAGAAAGACCGTCCAGGGACAGTCTTTTTCCTTTCATGGCAGCAACAAACTCAGTATTTTTTCGCAACCGCTCGCTTTTCTGGTATGCGTAGGGCATGATTTAGATCCCGCAAGGGATGCTAAACAGCGAGGCGCTTTCTTCCCTTGGCTCTACGGCGGTTAATGACTTCCCGGCCCTTTGCAGTACTCATCCGTTTCCTGAAACCCTGCGCCCTCTTTTGTTTCAGATTGCTTTTTTGAGCTGTTGTTTCCGACATCGTACCTGCTCCTTCTCCGCTAATTTGAATAGGGGGGTATTATAAGCGAAAACAGAAATATGTCAAGCAAAAACCATGTGGAAACAGGGTTTTGACTTTATCCGACGTTTTTGGTAGATTGCTGCAGAACGTTATGATCGAGGAAATCCGCTCCACACTTCCATCATCCTGACCTTGTACAAGAACAGATGAAAACAAAAATTTTCATGAAAAAAGGGACCGACTATATAGGCGTGGGTGTAGGTGCCGTGATTTTTAACTCCGATGGCAAAGTCTTTCTCGCCAAACGAGGACGGGAAGCACGGAACGAATCGGGAAGATGGGAGTTTCCTGGCGGTGGAGTCGAGTTCGGTGAAACGCTCGAACAGGCCCTTGTCCGCGAAGTGATGGAGGAATATGGAATTGCCATCGAAGTGCAGGCCCTCCTCGATGTCGTAAACCATATCATCCCCAGAGAAAAACAGCACTGGGTCTCCCCGACATATCTTTGCAGGATAAAGTGCGGCACACCCTGCATCAGAGAACCGAATAAGTGCGATGAGATCGGCTGGTATAATCTTAGGGAGATACCAGAGGACCAACTCACGATAGCATCCAGGAAAAGTTTAGAGAATTTGCGGAAGAAGATGCGTGAAGATTAAGAGGGGAAAAAAGGGGCAGCGTGGTCGTTTTAATTTTTTAACAGGACACTAAACACCTGCCTCTGTACCCATGTTATGAGTAATTCCTACACCTATCCTGTCGACTCCAATCCTGCTTCTTGGTCCAAGGGCGTGGGGAAAAGCCCCCTCGGCGACATGATCGCACAGTACGGTCTGTTCGGACGACCATGTTATCATCTCGATTTTGGCTCAGAGCTTCGCGGCGCCGTTGCCGACAATGGACGTTCCGGAAAGTATACGGCTATTGAGATTACTACCATCCATGGCGTGCTTGAACGCGGACTCCTGCTTGAGAACGAGCATTTCGCTCTTGCCCAAAAAATCTTCTCCCTATTTCTGATTCGCAAAGGTTTCTCAAAATACAACGTCCTCGTCTTAAACGGAATCCCCCGCCACGAGGGGCAGGCACGGGACATCGCGAAGATTGCGCGTGTCCATTTCCTGGTGATCTTGGAATGTTCTGCCGTGGATGTCTTTTGCCGCATAAGGGAGAATATCGGCAGAGACAGGATGGGACGTGCTGATGACCACCGTGAGATGATCGAAAAGAAGCTCGTCATTTTCCATGAACGGATTGCACCTCTCATCAATTATTACGAGAGGCTTGGTTGCAAACTCTACCGCATAAATGTTCATGACGCGATGGCGCCGGCTGATGCCTACCTCAAGCTTTCATTGCTTGCCGCCGCTGACCCACCAGTCGCCCTTGTCGCTAAACCACCACATCGATGAGTCTGTCTCAAGAATCGTCTTGGAAAGTTCCCTGCCTGCATCTGTCTGGAGCCTTTTGAGAGAAAACTGCAGCCACTCGTCGGCGTACTTGTTTCCCAAATCTTTATATTCCTTTAGCGCCAGGATCATCTCGATCTGGTCTGCGTCTCGAGCAAGCTTTGCCTCTTCTGTCTTTCCCTCCATAAACTCGAGAATTAGATCTTTGATCTCATTCCCAAAAGGCAACGTTTCTGCTAAGTCTGCGATCGATTTTTTTTCATTAGCTTCTACATATTTTTTATTTACATAGTTAAGATCGCCGGTCCGCGCCTCGGGAAGATCATGGAACAGACACATCTTGACCAGCCGATCAACATTCACGTCCAAGACCAACTTTCCTAGCGTATAGCCGATATAGGTTGTACGAAAAATATGTTCGGCAACTGATTCAACGCCGGAACCCAAAAACTGGAACCCGCTCCGCGGAGTGCGCTTGAGCATTCCCGCTTCAAAAAGAAAATTTGCGATGTTTTTCATGATCCTGTTTATAGCATGAACGCAGAGCATATGCAATGCGTTTGATTCGGGAGAGCAAGACGCTTATGAAAGCTATGCACTCTAGGGAAGAAAACAGCGGATCTCGTGAATAGAGGGTGTCGTGCATATCTAGAATGTTAAACCCGACCGTTTCATCAGCATTTCTCCTAAAAACGAACCAGGTTTTACTTCGGCATTCTTGATCAAGTCTGCACCTTCTAGCCCATAGGGCTTGACGCAGGATGCGCAGATATAAAAGTTGCAGTCAAATTCTTCAATCAAGCTTTTCATAAGCTCTGCAACGGGTGAAAAGCTCTTTTGCCATGTCATGGATTCTGCAAATCCTTGGCGTGCAAGGTGAACACCCTCATTCATCAAGAAGAAATCGACCTTTGCTTCAAAGGCCGCCATGTTCGTGGCAAGCTGAAGTGCGCCTGCAGCTCGTTCTATGGCATCATATGAGTGAGTGAGAATGAATACGAACTCTTTGTTTTCCATAAAGTTCCTCCTTCGATGCTTGTGGGTATAAAAAATATGAACCCGAATAGGTTCTATCGGTTTGATTTCAAAGACAGCAGTTTTAACCGCACATATCTAATTACTTTTTATTTTTGATTCATGATATGAACATTCGGGGTCTTGAAATTACGGTTATCTACAATCATGTAATCTAATAATCTATTATTAATATATATATTATAAAATAGTAATAGTAGTAGTAGGCGCTGTGAATATGTTGGAACAATGGGAAACAGTTTGAAACAGAATCGAAAAAGGGAGAGAAAAAGTTATGCTCTTGTCTGTTAATTTGTGCGGATATCAATGTGCATAACAGTATCATAGGATTTATGCACATATTGTTAGATGATAATCAACACATTGTTGTTATTACCTGAATCTTGCATCAAAACGTAGTTCCCCCGACTCGTCGGGTTTGTTTTGATTCCCGCATCTTCCGCTTACCCTTCGACAGCTTTCATTTCATCTTAACTGCCGCATTCCTCATCGCATAAGGCAGAAAAGCACAATTCCAAGCTTCTCAGCCTATATTGTGCAAGAAATTTCTTGCACAATTGCATCATGAAGAATTTTCAGCGGGTTGCAGCCTCATAACCTCCATGTGCCGGCATTGCCACTGACCGCCATCAAGCCACGGGCGCACCTGATTGCGTAGCTGATCAAGATGCTCCATGAAGCTAAAGAGTCCTGCTACCCTGTTGTCGTGTTCGGAGTACCGCGCCTTCGTCGTATTGCCGCTCATGACCAGCTTTGTCGCGATCATGAGCAGCTTCAACCGAGCGATTTTGATGGTGTTGTCCTGAATGCCGCTCAAGGCGGTGACTGCCGCGTTATCTTGAGTGCGTTTCTGCTTCTCGCTGAATTCTGCGAGCATCTTGAACGATCTCCAACTGTTGTAGGCCAAAAGAACGATCTGAAAATATGCGTAGTTGTTCATGAACCGACGCGTGGGAATAGCCGACAGTCCCTCTCGCTTTACTTCGCCGATCTGGTTCTCGCAATCTGCCCGCTTGTCATACTCGCTGATAGCCTGATGAGACTTGCCTGGATGATTGGTGACAAATTGCCGATACGTAAAACCACCGTCTTCCAAAAGCTCAAGCTGCGTGTCTCCCTTGCCTGATTTCTTTCCCGGAATACGCATTGAGACGAAACGGCGTTCTCCCGGCCATCCCGTCGGTTTATACCAGCACTCATTGTATTCTACGCTATCGATTTTGTGCACCTTGTACCACATCTTGGAATCAAAGGGCGGCTTGCATCCTTTATTGCCGAAGATGTACATGTGCCTTTCGTCTTCCGCAGCTTTAACCGCATCCCAACTGATGAACTCGCCGTCACCTCGAAGAATCACCTTTTTGACACAAGCAGGAAGGTATTTCTTGATGCTCTTGATCACCTCCGCGACTTCTTTGCCAGAGATGGTCGCGCCCTTGCGAAGCTTTCCGACAAGATACTCTCGCGTCTCCTCAATGAAACCCAGGACAGGACGAAATCCCTTTTTTCCCCGGTACCGGGTATTGTGTCCCTTGCGGCCGCCTTCCTGATCGCCAAAGATGGTCTCAACTGTCGTATCAAGATTAACATGGATGACGCTGTAGCTGATCTCGCACAATTTCCAGACCCGTTCTCGTAGCGCCGCCATCACCAAAAGCAGCGACTTCCCTTGATTGATGCCCAAGGACGCAACGTATCGCCAGTAAGTCGTCACGTGCGGCAACTTGGACACGCCGAACAGGGCGCACACCATTGGATCCGTTTGTATGTATTGAAAATGCCACAGCCGCGTGAATCCAATGAAAAGCAACACCAGAATCCCATACACTGCTTTATAATGTCCCTGGTCCGGCGTGCGGCCTGGTGGCTGATAAAATCCCTCGAAAACCTCCTGGAACTTTACCGCGTCCATGAACTTCTCTAACGCCAGCAGTCCGCCGAAGGGTGAAAGCCGTTCACTGCAATACTCGTAGCGCGTATTAGGGCTGATTTTAGCGGGTTCCGAATGGCCTTCATTTTGACCTTGATTCATGCCGTTTTTCGCGCTATGCTTCTTTTGTCGTTTAACCATATGGGTTACCTCCTGATATCATGGGTTGTTCGCGAGATAACCGCATTATATCAGTGTAACCTGTATGGTTTTATCTTTTTCACTCCATCAGCGTGCAGGATTCAGGTATTAACCAGGAGGCCAGGAGAAACGGCGCCCGGAAAGAATATGGAGGTGGACATGGAACACGGTCTGGCCCGCGTCGGCACCATTGTTGATGACCATGCGGTAGCCCCTTACATCCAGTCCTTTTTCAACTGCGATCTTTTTCGCAGTGAAGAATAGATGGCCAACGAGTTCCCGGTCTGCCTCGGACATGCTGTGGATCTCTGGGATGTGTTTCTTGGGAACAACAAGTAAATGGAAGGGCGCTTGAGGATTAACGTCCTCGAATGCGATGACCATGTTATCTTCGAACACTATTTTAGACGGGACCTTTTTTTCAATTATTTTGCAGAAAATGCAGAGCTGATTAACGCTCACGCTTTTTCTCCTGCCGGATAATCAGAAAAACTTCTAAAAAAACAGCAACGAGAACCGGTATGACAGGCCGGGCCGGTCTGTTCAACCTTAATAAGGAGTGTGTCCTGATCGCAGTCATAAAGAATATCCTTGACGCGCTGGACATGCCCGGACGTCTCTCCTTTTTGCCAGAACTTATGGCGGGAACGGCTCCAGAACCAAGTGAAACCGGTGTTGACCGTTTTTCTCAGTGATTCTGCGTTCATGTAAGCTACCATCAAAACTTCATTATTTTGCCAGTCCTGAATAACAGCAGG
Organism: Nitrospirota bacterium; assembly: GCA_963845065.1. Classification (GTDB taxonomy): domain Bacteria; phylum Nitrospirota; class UBA9217; order UBA9217; family UBA9217; genus JAJYKN01. The sequence continues at coordinate 149,817 of CAWJQQ010000005.1, read as the reverse complement.
AATAAGCCCTTTTTCATCGTATTTTAGATCATCGGGGATTATCATAGATTGAGGACGTTTTAACACAAATAAGAAAAAATGTCCAGAAGAGAAGAAACAGAGCAGCAAATAAAAAAACCGGTCTTCAAAAAGTACCGGTTTTTTATAAGATCGTCCTGCAATACCCAGCAGCAGTGCTGCTGGGATGAAAAAGACATCCTGACGAAATCAGGATGAACCTTTAGCTACTATAGTTGTGTTTTTTTAAAATTTCAAGTTAAGAAGACCCGCAGCTTTGCTGTGGGGTAATTCACTATAATTGCGGAGAGACTAGATGAAAAGGTTGATTTGTGCGTCAGAAGCCTGATCCAGCCACGTGGCCGCGCCGCCGAACTCTACCCCATCGACGATGTCCGACTGCTTGACTCCCATCACATCCATAGTCATCTGGCAAGCGATGAGTTTCACTCCAGCCTCCTTGGCAAGATCGAGTAACTGTCCGATCGATGCAACGCCATGCTTGTTGAACATGGACTTCATCATCGCCGTTGCCACTGCCTCCATTCCGGGAAGTGACCCGACGAGCGTGGGGATTGGAACTGGCATTGGCATGGCCGGATTTCCAATGGGCGAAATTTTTAGTTTATCGGCATTGCCCTTTTTTATGATGTCAAGTCCGTAGAACGTAAAAAAAATCGTCACATCAACGTCCATGGCTGCAGCTGTGGTGGCAAGAATCAGAGGAGGATAAGCCATGTCGAGCGAACCCTTCGACGCAATAATTGTCATTTTTTTGTTTGCCATGAAATTCTCCTTATGCAGTTTTTTTGATATAAAATGTGAATGTACCCGACCCCTCTTCAACTTTCAAAATTTCGTTACCCGTTCTTTTTGCCCAGGAAGCCATATCATTCTTCGAGCCCGGATCAGTTGTCTCTACTTTTAAAACCTGGTCTTTTGATAATGCCTCAACTGCTTTTTTTGTCTTCAAAATGGGGAGAGGACAGCTTAAACCTTTTGCATCGAGAATCTGATCTGCTTTCACATCTGCCGACATATTCGGTCACCTCCTGAAATGGATATCATCTGTCAGAATGAACATTTTTTAAAATTTGTTCATTGAAACAAGCGTTTTATTATACGGCTCCATAGTTGCAAAGTCAAGCAATTTTTAAACATCGAAATCGAGATGTCAATAAAGTGATCAAACGATCTGACGAGCGGGCAGTGTTAATCTTTTGAATAACGCTGGATGCAGCGAAGTTCAAGCAGTTGCTCATTATTCCCTCAGAACACGAATTCAGCGACGTTAAATACGTCAGTAAGTGGATAAAAATTCCTTGCCAGCGGAGTCTGGTTCTGGTATAGTCTCGCCCGCTGGACAAGGCGCCCTAAGTGGCCCCCCTATTCTTTTGCAAGATGCATGCTTAATACGATTTTCGAGGGCTGTAAGAAATCACGCAAAATAGGGCTTCGAAAAGCGGACAATAAGCCTCCGAACGAGACCATAACATTCAGAAAAAACAACAGAAAATGCGTTGTCCACAGGTGTGGATAAGAATGTTTGTAACTAGAGCCGTTTTTATGGGTATTTTGGGGTAAAGTATGGATCAAGAAAGAGTCTGGGAAGAAATTCATCAATTGTTAGAAAAGCGAATGTCTAAGCAGGGTTATGATACCTGGTTCAGCCAGGCGAAACTATTTTCCATTGATGGCAATCGGCTGCTGATAGAGGTTCCGAGTAAATTTCACCGTGACTGGCTTAAAGAGCATCACTGGAGTACTTTGACCGAAGTCATCCGAGAAGTAACCAAGCGGGATGATATGGAAATAGATTTTTTTGTTCAACCCAAGGCGGCGAAGAAAGCGGCCCGCCAGACCAAAGAAGAGAACAAAGAAGGGCGTGAAGAGAAAATCGGTCTCTTCGAAAAAAAATACACCTTCGACACCTTTGTTGTCGGGCCGAGCAACCAGTTCGCGCATGCCGCGGCCAAGGCCGTGGCGGACGCGCCGGGAAGAGCGTACAATCCTCTGTTCATCTACAGCGGCGTGGGGTTAGGCAAGACTCATCTCATCAACGCCATCGGACATCATGTTCAAAGCAAATCGCCGAGAATGAAAGTGGCATACCTGTCTTCAGAACAGTTCACGAACGAACTGATTAACCGCATGACCCATCAACGCATGGAGGAGTTCCGGCAGAAGTACCGGAACATGGATATCCTCCTCATCGATGACATTCAGTTTATCGCTGGAAAAGAGCGGACGCAGGAAGAGTTCTTTCACACGTTTAACGCCCTTTATGAAGCACAGAAACAGATCGTGCTCACCAGTGATCGCCAGCCCAAGGAGATTCCGGATATCGAGGAGCGACTCCGATCGCGGTTCGAGTCGGGATTAATCTCGGACATTCAGCCGCCGGACCTGGAGACGAGGATAGCCATTCTCCGGAAGAAGGCTGCTTTCTGGAGTATCCGTTTGCCCGACGATGTCGCACAATTCTTAGCTTCCATGATGAAAGGCAACATCCGTGAGCTTGAAGGAGGACTCGTCAAGCTCGGTGCGGTCTCTTCGCTTACCAATACGGAAATCACGCAGGAGCTGGCCAAAAACGAGCTCAAGTATCTGCTCGACAACAGGGAAAAAATAATTACTAATGAACTCGTGCAGAAGATTGTGGCCGAATCTTTTGGTGTCAAGATTTCGGACCTAAAGTCGAAGCGCCGTACCAAGGCCGTCGTGTTGCCGCGGCAAGTGGCAATGTACCTGTGTCGTAATTTTGCTAATGCTTCGCTACCGGAAATTGGAAATTTTTTCGGAGGTAAAGATCACAGCACGGTAATTCATGCCTGCAAAGTCATAGAGGAAAAAAAAGAAAAAGATCCCGAATTAAAGGCCAAAATGGAGATGTTAATTAGGCAGTTAAAACACTGAAACTAATAGATAAAACCAGAAATTAATTTATTGCTATTTAACAGTATTTCTGTTAACATACAAAGTTGTGACAGGAGGCTTCCCCGATGAAATTGACTATCAAGAAAGAAGAAATCTTGAAGGGGCTGCAGAGAATCCAGGGCGTTGTTGAAAAAAAGAATACTATGCCCATTCTCTCTAACATGCTCCTCACGGCAGAGGCCAACAGTGTTGAAATTGTCGCCACGGATCTCGAGATCGGGTTGCGCGGTCATTACGTAGCCGAGGTCGAAAAACCCGGTGCAGTCACTGTGTCTGCCAAGAAGATGTATGAGATTGTTCGTGAGCTTCCGGCAGAAGACGTGCAAATCAGGGTCGAAGACAGTAATTGGGTCAAGATTATCTCCGGCCAATCTCAATTCAAGCTCGTAGGGTTGCCGAAGGACGAATATCCCGCGCTCCCCGATGTTGCGGAAGAGGGGATGATTGTCATCGACGGTGATACCCTACGCGACATGATCAAGAAGACACTGTTCTCTGTAGGGGAGAACGATGCCCGCTACGTGTTGAACGGCCTGTTCGTGCACATGTCCCAGACTAAGGGAGGCCTCAATATCCGCATGGTCGGCACAGACGGCCATAGGCTTTCGATGATCGACCGCATAGTCGACGCCAAGCACAAGGAAGAAAGCCTTATCATACCTAAGAAAGCGATGATGGAGCTCAGGAAGATTCTTGAGGAGGATACTCCAAAGGCCGAACTTCGATTGGGCTTCAGCAAAAACCACGCACTGTTCAAACGCGACGGGCTCGTCATGGTCTCGAAGCTCATCGATGGTAACTATCCGAACTATCAGCAGGTCGTGCCTGCTAAGAGTACTAAGAAAGTGACTGTGTCAAAAGACGTTTTCACACACGCCGTAAAGCGAGTTTCAATTCTGTCCAAGGAAAAGACGAATGCGGTTAAGCTCCAGCTCGAAAAGGACCGGCTCATTTTGTCCACCAATAACCCGGAAGTAGGCGAGGCGACAGAAGAACTTACTGTGGACTACAAGGGCGAAGGGGTGGCAATTGGATTTAATTCACGCTATCTCATGGACGTGCTTTCATCCATGGATCGGCAGCAGATAGCTTTGGAGCTCAACGATTCCCTGAGCCCATGCTTGATTACAGAAGAGGGCGATGAGCACTACAAGTGTGTTGTGATGCCCATGAGAGTGTAGACACCATTTTCTAAATGGCGAATTGAATATTGTAAATTGAAAAAATAAAATTATTTGACGATACTCTTACATTCTTTCAATATCAAATTTCCTACATTTTATTTGCGTAGTGAGGGATTGATCCGATTCGGACAAATCCCTCTTTTTGCGAGGAGTGGATGGAATATACTGCAGACAGCATAAAAGTGCTCGAAGGTCTTGAAGCCGTGCGCAAGCGGCCGGCCATGTACATCGGCAGCACCGGGAGCGTGGGTCTACATCACTTGGTGTACGAGATCGTGGACAACAGCGTTGACGAGGCTATGGCCGGCTTCTGTAAAAATATCGATGTTATTATTCACGTAGACAATAGCATCACCGTGATTGACGACGGCCGTGGCATCCCGACGGAAATGCACAGCACACAGAAGCGGTCCGCAGCCGAGGTGGCACTCACCGTGCTGCATGCCGGAGGCAAATTCGACAGCGACGTGTACAAGGTTTCCGGAGGCCTTCACGGAGTTGGGGTGTCCGTGGTGAATGCTCTGTCGGAATGGCTTGATCTCGAGATCAAGCAGAACGGCAAAGTCTTCCAGCAACGCTATGAGCGCGGCACACCACAGGCACCGCTAGCGGTGACCGGCACAACGACAACAACGGGCACCAAGATCACCTTCAAACCCGACTTCCAGATTTTCGAGGATCGTGAATACAGCTATGATGTTCTGTCGCAGCGTCTCCGCGAGCTTGCGTTCTTGAACCAAGGACTGAAGATTACTATCCAGGATGAACGCTCAGGTAAGAAACAGAACTTCTTTTACGAAGGAGGAATTGCGTCATTTATTGAGTACTTGAATAAAAATAAAACACCCCTCCATCCCGCCCCCATCTATCTGGCCAAAGAACGCGAAGGCATATTCGTCGAGATCGCGTTTCAGTACAATGATAGCTATGTTGAACAGGTATTCTCCTTCGCAAACAACATCAATACCCAGGAAGGCGGTACTCATCTAGTCGGGTTCAAGGCGGCACTCACACGCACGATAAACGGTTACGCGGTCTCGAGCGGGCTCTTGAAGAACGGAGCCGAGGCGCTCTCTGGCGAGGACGTTCGCGAGGGACTGACTGCAGTTGTAAGCGTGAGACTCTCGAATCCGCAGTTTGAAGGCCAGACGAAGACTAAGCTTGGCAACAGCGAAGTCAAGGGGATCGTCGAGGCTATGGTTAACGAATCTCTGGGCTCTTATCTTGAAGAAAATCCGCTCGTCGCGCGCAAGGTTGTAGAAAAGGGCCTGAACGCAGCGCGCGCTCGTGAAGCAGCACGGAAAGCCCGGGAACTCACCAGGCGCAAGGGCATTCTCGATTCTACCTCGCTGCCAGGCAAGCTCGCGGACTGCCAGGAAAAAGACCCGGCACTTTCGGAGCTGTTTATTGTTGAGGGTGACTCGGCCGGCGGCTCTGCCAAGCAGGGACGGGACCGTAAGAATCAAGCTATTCTTCCGCTCAAGGGCAAGATTTTAAACGTGGAGAAGGCCCGCTTTGACAAGATGCTTTCGAGCGATGAAATTAAGGTGCTTATTACCGCCCTTGGCGCCGGGATCGGCGCCGAGGAGTTCGATATCGCCAAACTTCGCTATCATAAAATTGTGATCATGACAGATGCCGACGTGGACGGAGCGCACATCCGTACCCTGCTGCTTACCTTTTTTTACCGTCAGATGCCACAGATCATCGAGCGCGGTTATCTCTACATTGCTCAGCCGCCACTCTTTAAGATCAAGCGCGGCAAGACAGAGCGCTACATCAAGGACGACTCGCGTATGGAGGACTTTCTCCTCGATCTCGCCGCAGAGGACATGGAGCTTTACTCGGACGAGCAGGGGGCTTATCTCGCCGGTGACCGGCTTACTGGGGCGCTTAAGAAGTTGGTGCAGTTCGAGAAGAATCTCGATAAGTTCAAACGAAAGCGGCTGGATACAATTGTTCTCCGGGTGTTCCTTCTGGATAAAACATTTAGTAAGGCTGTCCTTAAAGACGATAGTAAGCTGAAAGAGATTGCGTCGTCTCTCGAGCACTTTCTCAGGATCCATCATCCCAAGACAATCATTGACTGGTCCATCGAAAAAGACGAAGAGCACGATGCCTACAAACTCAGATTCGATACGAAATGGGACGCGACGATATCGAGTATCATCTTTGACGAGAACTTCATCACCTCACCGGAATTTCGGGAACTCCAGAGTCTTTCACCTGCTATTCTCGGGCTCGGCGGACCGATCTACCGGATACGCGAAAAGGGCGAGGAAAAGAATTTCAATGACACTGGCAAGCTTGTCCATTTCGTTCTTGAACTCGGGAAAAAGGGGCTTGCGATCCAGCGATACAAAGGTCTGGGGGAAATGAATCCGGAGCAGCTCTGGCAGACCACTATGGATCCTGCAAGGCGGACCTTTCTCCAGGTCGCAATCGAGGATGTGGTTAAGGCAGATGAAATCTTTACGATCCTAATGGGAGACCAGGTCGAACCTCGACGCGCTTTCATTCAACGCCACGCACTGGAAGTGAAGAATTTGGACATTTAGCAGAACAAAGCATAGAAGACAGATAATTTAAGGCGTCGTGATTCATGTTTTCTGCAGCAAAGCTAAATTGAATTGAGATACTATGGAACCTCAGGAAATAAAAACACAGATCAACATCGAACAGGAGATGAAGACCTCCTACCTCGACTACTCCATGAGCGTTATCGTAGGACGTGCGCTCCCCGACGTGCGCGATGGCTTGAAACCCGTGCACCGGCGTATTCTCTACGCCATGTTTCGCGAAGGTCTTCTTCATAACAAGAAATATTCCAAGAGCGCCGGTGTAGTGGGAGAGGTGCTAAAAAAGTATCATCCCCACGGCGACAGTGCGGTCTATGATACCATGGTTAGGATGGCGCAGGATTTCAATATGCGATACATTCTCGTGGACGGGCAGGGCAACTTCGGGTCCGTGGACGGCGACCCGGCCGCCGCTTATCGTTATACGGAAGCAAGGCTTACGAAACTCGCCGAAGAGCTGCTAGCCGACATCGATAAGGAGACCGTAGATTTCATTCCGAACTTCGATGATACCACGTTTGAACCAACAGTGCTCCCAACACGGGTGCCGAACCTTTTGATCAACGGTTCCGCCGGGATTGCCGTTGGCATGGCCACGAACATTCCCCCGCATAACCTATCCGAAGTCGTGGATGGGCTCGTGATGATGATTGATAATCCCGAGGTTTCGATTCCTGAGCTCATGACGGCAATAAAAGGACCAGATTTTCCGACTTCGGGGTTTATTCACGGTTATGAAGGGATCAAACAGTCATACATGACGGGGCGAGGCATCGTTCAAATGCGGGCCAGGGCGACAATTGAGGAAGGCAAGGGAGACCGCGAGAGTATCATTGTAACCGAACTTCCCTATCAAGTGAATAAGGCCAGACTGCTCGAGCGGATCGCCGAACTTGTCCAGGAAAAGAAGATCACTGGCATCTCCGAGATCCGAGATGAGTCCGACCGCGAAGGCATGCGGATCGCGATCGATCTCAAAAAAGGCGAGATAACGAACGTCGTTCTGAATCAATTGTTCAAGCATACGGCCATGCAGTCAACCTTCGGCGTGATTATGCTGGCACTCGTGAACAACCAGCCAAGAGTTCTGAATCTGCGAAAACTCCTGTCGAACTTCATCCAGCACCGTCGAGAAGTAGTGGTTCGGAGGACCAAGTACGACCTTAAGAAAGCCGAGGAACGCGCCCATGTCCTCCTCGGTCTCAAAATTGCCCTCGAAAATCTTGATGCGGTTATTGCCCTTATCAAAGCTTCTGCCAATCCCAACGAGGCAAAGACGGGCCTCATGCGAGAATTCCAGCTTTCCGAGATCCAATCCCAGGCCATCCTCGACATGCGGTTGCAGCGACTTACAGGCCTCGAGCGGGATAAGATCATCGCTGAGTATGAAGAGACACTCAATGAAATAGCGCGCTTGAACGAGATCCTCGCCTCGGAGGCGCTCGTAATGAAGATCATCAGGGATGAGCTTCTTGCTGTGAAGGCCGAGTATGGTGATGCCCGCAGAACTGAGATTGTCGCAGAAACCTCGGAAATTGACATCGAAGACCTGATCAAAGACGAGGAGATGGTGATCACCATCTCGCACGCTGGCTATATCAAGCGAAACCCTCTTACAACCTATCGCGCACAGAAGCGCGGTGGAAAAGGCAAAATTGGTATGGAGACCAAGGAAGAGGACTTCGTAGAGCGGCTTTTTACTGCGACGGCTCACAGCTACATACTGTTTTTTACCAACAAAGGTCGAGTATATTGGCTCAAAGTTCACCAGATTCCGGAAGCAGGTAGGCAGGCAAAGGGCAAAGCCATCGTGAACCTGATTCAAATCATTCAGGATGAACGTGTGACCGCGGCCCTTCCGATTCGCACATTCACACCGGACCACTTTATTCTCATGGCGACCAAGCAGGGCATTATCAAGAAGACAGAACTTGAATCGTATAGCCATCCCCGCCCATCTGGAATCATCGCTATCACCTTGGAGGAGGGCGACGAGCTTATCTCCGCAGAAGTCACCGACGGTAAGCGGGATGTGTTCCTCGGAACGAGGGATGGTCTCTCGATACGGTTCTCCGAGACCGACGTGCGCGAGATCGGCCGCACCGGCAAAGGAGTGATTGGCATTCGGCTTGACGATAGCAATGAGGTCAAGGGAATGGAGATTGTTCGAGGAGATTCGACGATTTTGACGGTAACCGAGAATGGTTATGGCAAGCGTAGCACGTTGGAAGACTATCGTAGCCAGGGCCGCGGAGGCAGAGGCATCATTACGATCAAAATAACAGAAAGGAACGGCAGGGTCATCGGTATGGCCCAAGTGTCTGAAGAAGACGAGCTCATACTCATCACTTCGAATGGCAAAGTGCTGCGCATCCGAGCCAAGGATATTTCCGTCCAGGGCAGAAACACGCAGGGGGTACGTCTCTTTGATATCGATGAAGGGGACAAGGTTGTGAGTTTTGCCAAACTGGTGGAGCGAGAAGATGAAAAAGACATAGTAGCGGACAAGACCGTTACGGAACCACCTGCCGAGCCGGACACCAGCACATCATGAATAAACTTTTCATACTCCTCCTGCTGGGGATCTTTCTGACAGGATGTGATGTATTCGATAAGTCCGCAAACAGCGACTACGAGGCGGCGACCAAACGGTGGAATGCAGGTGAATACCAGGTAGCAGTCAATCTGTATCTTACGCTCGTCAAGGAGCACCCCTATAGCTCAAAAGCGGACGATGCGCTCTATTGGGCAGGTGTGACACAATTTCTCTATCTGGGAGAGACCGAAAAGGCGCTCCAAACGTTGCGGCTGCTCTTGAAGACCTACCCGCACCGCGACATGGCCCCGTACGCACAGTGGTATATCGCACAGATTTACGAATTGGGGTATAGTGAATATGATCGCGCAATTGCGGAATACCGCAAAGCAACGGAATATGCGAACCGCGAGGTGCAGGAGAAAAGTCTTTATAGTCTTGCCGAATGTCTGTTCCGTGTCGGCAAAATAGAAGAAGCACGAGCTACTTGGACCCGTCAGGTATCGGAGTTTCCGACGGGGCAGCAATCGCGGCTTGCTTATTTCAGGCTAGGTACAGCCGCCTTTTCAAAAGGCGAACTCGACAAGGCCGAGCAATTTTACCGAAAAGCCCTTGAACAAAACGAGGACAAGGAACTTGTAATCAAGGCAAAATTCGCCCTCGCAGAGTGCCTTGAGCTTGGCGATAAACTGAACGAGTCACTCACTCTCTATAAAGAGATCGAACCCCTTTACCCGAATCCGGAGTCAATCCAGATCAAGATCAGGGCGCTTGAGCATAGGATAGTCAAGAAAAGTTATTGACAACAGAAAAGGAGAATGATACTGTAAATGCTTGATTTGCGGTTTGTCAGAGAGAATACGGACGCGGTAAATGCCGGCTTGGCAAGGCGAGGCATAAGCTTCGACCAGACGGAGTTTCTCACTCTTGACACCAAGCGGCGGGCTGTCCAGCAGGAGATCGAAACCCTACGCCGCAGACGGAATGCAGTGTCCGAGGAGATTGGCCGGCTCAAAAAGGCCGGACAACCTGCGGAAGAAAAGGTTGCAGAAATGCGCGCGGTCGGAGATACCATTGCCGCGCTTGAGAACGGCATCCGTCAGGTCGAAGAGGCCCAGCAGAATATCCTGCTTATGATTCCGAACCTGCCGCATTTCTCGGTTCCCGATGGTAAAAACGAAAACGACAACAAGGAAATTAGACGGTGGTCCCTGCAAGGGGAAGAGCCACAAAAGTTCTCGTTCGAGCCGAAACCACATTGGGATTTAGCAGAGTACCTTGACATAATTGATTTCGACCGGGCTGCAAAGATCACGGGAGCGCGTTTTGCTCTTTACAAAGGCATGGGTGCCAGACTGGAACGGGCACTGATCAACTTCATGCTTGATCTCCACACGACTGAGCACGGCTATTTGGAAGTGTTGCCACCATTCATGGTGAACAAAACGAGCATGACCGCCACGGGCCAGCTCCCGAAATTTGAGGAAGAGCTCTTTAAAGTGGAAAATGGGATTTATTTCCTGATTCCAACGGCGGAAGTCCCGGTGACAAATATTCACCGCGATGAGATTCTACGTGAAGAAAACCTTCCGGTGCTTTACACTGCATATTCGCCTTGTTTCCGGCGCGAAGCGGGATCATATGGCAAGGATACGCGCGGCCTCATTCGTCAGCACCAGTTCAACAAAGTCGAACTGGTCAAATTTACTCGTCCAGATACGTCCTACGATGAACTCGAAAAACTGACACGTCAAGCGGAGGAAGTACTTAAGCGGCTGGGTTTAGCATACCGCGTGATCGTACTTTGTACTGGGGACATAGGGTTCTCTTCCGCGAAGACGTACGACATAGAAGTCTGGCTTCCGGCCCAAAACAAGTACCGGGAGATTTCGTCATGTTCCAACTTCGAGGACTTTCAGGCTAGACGCGGGAACATCCGCTACCGGACAATAGGCGGGAAGAAAACCGAGCTAGTTCATACATTGAATGGTTCTGGCCTTGCGGTTGGACGGACCGTTGTAGCGATCCTGGAAAACTATCAGCAGCCGGACGGCTCTGTGATTATTCCAGAGGTTCTCAGGCAGTATATGGGTGGTGTGGAGAGGATAGAACCGAGAAGTTAGAGAAAAGAGAGCTGTCGCGAGACGGTTCTTTAATTCTTCCATATTTGACTTCTGTCATCTGTATTTATTCGGAGAGATGGCCGAGCGGTTTAAGGCGGCGGTCTTGAAAACCGTTGAGCGAAAGCTCCGGGGGTTCGAATCCCTCTCTCTCCGCCAGAATAAAAAATACATTCAGGGTATTTAGAACAGAGTCCTCATCGAGGAGAGTTGCGCTTCTTCAGGATCCAAACCTTGTACTCGGAGCGCTGGACTAGTATTGTTGTCAAAAGGAGAGGTGGCCGAGCGGCTGAAGGCAGCTGCCTGCTAAGCAGTTGTGGGGGTGACTCCACCCCGGGTTCGAATCCCGGCCTCTCCGCCATTATTCACGATACCGCACGCGTGCACCGTCGTGGGGTATTACGGTATTTGTTCACAAGGTAGTATATCTTTTTGAGGAGGGTAACACCATGTTAAGGAAGATAGTTGTGCTTGCAGTTATTTTTATAGTAGCAGTCTCTTTCGCAACCTGTAAAAAGAAAGAACAGCAGTCGCAGATGCCGACGGTAAATCCTGCCATGCAAGGTGGAATGCCGCCAGCAGGCATACCAAATATACCAAAAGTAGAGCGGAAAGTCGTAGTTTCGAAGGAAGTAGCGGCAAAGTGGAGGGCAGTGAAGCTTGCCATTGAGAATAAAACGGCAAAAACAACGAAAGAATATACAGTTAAAATCGGATCAGAGCTGACAGTTCCTAATAGCAAAATGAAGGTTAAGGTTCTTGCGTTCCTGCCGGATTTCAAGATGTCGAACGACGAATTTTACTCCATATCTGATAATCCCAATCAGCCCGCCGCGCAAGTGGTAGTTTTTGAGAACGACAAAGAAATCTGGAGCAACTGGTTATTCTCCCTGCAACCTAGCATCCACCCGTTCCAGCATGAGAAAATCGGTATCCTTCTTGTTGGCGGCGTATCAAAGTAGTCTTGAACACGACAGCATATTATCCAGGAATGAATGCACTAGCATGTTGGCAAGAATCTGTGCATTTTCTTTGCGCCCATAGCTCAGCTGGATAGAGCAACGGACTACGAATCCGTAGGTCAGAGGTTCGAATCCTCTTGGGCGCGCCACAGTAACATATTCACCGTGCAGTACGCATGGAGCGCAAAGAAATTTCACCGAGACTTGCTGCACTCTGCGTTCTCGGCAATAAGAATTTTTAAGTATGAATTATCCGGGGCGGAAGAGCGACGAAGATTTCATGCGCATGGCGTTGGCCGAGGCAGAAGAAGCCTCTACTTTCGGCGAAACCCCAGTCGGAGCAGTGCTCGTCATCGACCAGGAAGTGGTTGCAGCAGCTCATAATATGCGGGAAACCTTGCAGGACCCGACAGCCCACGCAGAACTTCTGGTAGTTAGAGAGGCAGCGGCACGGCTCGGAAGGTGGCGACTTCAGGATGCCGCAGTCTACGTGACACTGGAGCCTTGCCTCATGTGTGCAGGTGCTCTCGTGCTTGCACGGGTTAGCCGGTTGGTCTACGGATGTAAGGATCCTAAAGCAGGCGTCCTCGGGTCCGTGTATGACGTTGTGCGAGACGGAAGACTGAATCATACTTTTCGGATCACACCGAGCGTGCTTGAGGACGAATGCCGCACTCTGCTGACAGAATTTTTTCAAAAACTGAGAGCGGAAAAGTTGAGTATATAGTGAATAATCACAGCTGCCGCGGATGAGGTCTTAGTTTGAACTGCGAATTCTAAACACTTGCAGTATCCGGAGAGGTGGCCGAGTGGCTGAAGGCGGCAGTCTCGAAAACTGTTGTGGGGGTAACTCCACCCCGGGTTCAAATCCCGGCCTCTCCGCCATGTTAAAAAAGAGTGTAGAGTTCAAAATTTTAAGGTGCAAATATAGATAAGCAACGGCACAAAGGTTCACTTTGAACCGAGAATGGTAAATGCAATAGATGGAGAGGTGGCCGAGCGGCTGAAGGCGCACGCTTGGAAAGCGTGTTTAGGGAAACCTAACGTGGGTTCGAACCCCACCCTCTCCGCCATGTTTAAAAAAAACTAGTTCAGAGCGATGAGTGGACGGATTAACTGTTTCTACCCGCATGGCATTCTGAACGCTGAACAGAAGAACATTAGCGCTCATGAGCCCGGGTCCTGCGCAATCACGGTCCCGTGAACCCCGTCAGGTCCGGAAGGAAGCAGCGGTAAACGGATTCCGGGTGTGCCGTAGGGGTGCCCGGGTTTATGAGCCTTTTAATTTGCAGAGAATTTCCTCCCCGAAGTTTCACTAGCGTATTTTCTTTCATCCGTGTCATTAAAGACGCCTGCTTCTGTTCATCTATGATTATGATGTTTATTCAACTTTGAGGTTATGAGCGTTGTTGTGAGGGAATTATGAGTTACCAGGTGCTTGCTCGAAAATGGAGGCCCCAGGTCTTCGAAGATGTGGTCGGACAGGCGCATATTACACGAACGCTCCAGAATGCGATCACCTCTGGGCGGCTGGCTCATGCCTTCCTGTTTTCAGGTCCGCGAGGTGTCGGCAAGACCACTACGGCCCGCATACTCGCAAAAGCGCTGAATTGCGAGCAGGGTCCAACGCCGACTCCTTGCGGGAAATGCGACTCCTGCCTCGAAACCGCAGCCGGTACCGCAGTAGATGTCGTTGAGATCGACGGTGCTTCCAACCGCGGCATTGAACACATTCGCGAGCTGCGCGAGGCTGTTAAGTACGCCCCAGTAGGCGGTAAGTATAAGGTCTATGTAATCGACGAAGTCCACATGCTAACGAACGAGGCTTTCAATGCATTGTTGAAGACTCTTGAAGAACCGCCGCCTCATGTGATTTTTATTTTCGCCACAACGGAACCTCAAAAAATCCCTGCCACAATCCACTCGCGATGCCAACGCTACGGTTTCAAACGGGTTGCGTTGCATGAGATTATCGAAAGACTCCGTACAATAGCCACTGCCGAAAGTATTACCATTTCCGATTCTGGGCTTGCCATGATTGCACGGGCCGCGGAAGGCAGCATGCGTGATTCCCAAAGCCTTCTTGACCAAGCGGTTTCGTACAGCGGCATGGAGATTAAAAATGAAGACCTTCAGGCAACCCTCGGCTCCGTTCCCCAGGCAGCACTCCTTCAGTTCGCTACAGGCCTGCTGGGCAGGGACGCGGCAGGTCTTCTCAGGCATATCGAGACCTTGCTGGAGCAGGGGCAGGACATGCGCCAGTTTCTCGCCGGTGTAGTGGAGCATGTGCGGAATCTGCTGGTCGCAAAGGTTGCAGCCGATCCAGACCAGATCATTGAGCTGTCCGCTGCTGACATCGAAGCCATCAAACAGCAGGCAACCAGAGCAGATGCCGAACGCCTACTGATGCTGTTCGATAGTCTTTCAAAAACTCTTGACGACATGCGCTGGTCTCCTCATCAACGGTTCACTCTCGAAGTCGGGCTGATCAAGGCTTGCACTATTGCGGAGCTTCGCCCCCTTTCCGAAATACTGGACCATATGAAAGATCTTGAGGCCAGGCTTGCACTCAGCGGGTCCGTGCCGGTAGCGTCAGCAGCAGCCCCTCGGATTAGCGAGCAGTTCGTACCGTACACTGCAATGCCGAAAGTTTCTGTACCATCATCCCAACCGGGTGCAGGCGAAAGGGGAAGCGAGCATGGTGACCTGTGGGGTGTGATCATTGCTGCACTCAAATCGAAAAAACCAAGTCTTGCCTCTGCACTGGGGCATGGCCGGATCATTACCGTTACGGATAGTGAACTCGTGATCGGCGTAACTGGCAGCCGTTTCCAAGTTGATCTCGTTGATAAACGCGAAAATAGATTGCTGATCGAAGAACTCGTCGTCGGAATTACGAGTAAAAAGCTGAGTGTAAAGGTTCAGCACCTTGCGGACGCACGGAAACAGGAGTCCAAAACAAAAAGCGAGAAAAAAACAAAGCCCGAAGAGCAGGACCCCGCGGTTCAGGATGTGCTCCGCGTATTTCCCAAAGGTGAGGTCGTCGAACATGACCATCCGTTAGACTAACTCTAGGTTTATAGCGTAGAGCTCTGTACTCAGTTTTTTCGTTAACCAGGCACTCATTTTCGCTTGCAAAAGCCTAAAAATTCTTTTATGATAAACATCCTTATTTGATAAAATTTCACAATTCAAGGGTACCCCATGTCAAAAAATATGCTCAGCAATATCATGAAGCAGGCCCAGCAGATGCAGGAGCGGGTTAAAAAGCTCCAGGAAGAGGCAGCGGGCAAGACCGTGGAGGCGTCTTCAGGCGGTGGCATGGTAACGGTTGTCGCCAATGGCCGGCAGGAAGTGCTTTCTATCAAAATAGACCCCTCTGTAGTCGACCCGAAGGACATCGACATGCTTCAGGACTTGGTTACTGCTGCAGTGAATGAGGCGCTCAGAAAATCGCAGGACCTGATGAAGGAAGAAATGGGCAAGCTTACCGCGGGAATGGGGCTTCCTCCAGGGTTGTTCTAAGAATTTCGGATTGCCGATCGGGGTTTTCGGGGAAAAGACCGAGGTAACCATAGACGTGAGTCTGCGTTCATGGTGTCGCACATAATGGAGCACAGGGCTCAAGAAGACAAGGCGGCGAAAGTGGAACAGGAGCAATCGTCTCGGGCAGCCTCACTTGTACGAAAACTGGGAAAAGCTAGGACGCAGGTCTCCGAAGTTTCGGGCATGGCACTCGGTAGGATGGTTGAGGCTTTCATGAAACTTCCTGGCATCGGCAGAAAGAGTGCCGAGCGCTTTGCCTTTGCCGTGCTAGGTATGCCTCGCGAGGATGCAGCGGGAATAGCTCAGGCTATCCTGGACCTGAAGAACAATATCAGGTACTGCACGGTTTGCAACAATATCACCGAGGACGAGCTTTGCGGCATCTGCAGCGATGAACGTCGTGATTGCACGCGGATCTGCGTAGTGGAAGAACCGAGTAACATTCTCATCCTCGAAAAGAGCGGAATCTTTCGGGGACGCTACCATGCACTCCTCGGCGCTATCTCGCCTCTCGACGGCATCGGTCCGGAGGACCTTAAGATCGAAGGTCTTCTGGATCGGCTGCGATCTGGCGGGGTCAGTGAAGTCATCATTGCGACGAACCCTACGGTAAAAGGCGAGACCACAGCTCTGTATCTTTCGAAGTTAATTAAACCGTTGGGCATCAGCGTCAGCCGCATCGCGTACGGTCTCCCAGTGGGTGGGGACATCGAATACGCCGATGAGAATACTGTTCAGCGGGCGCTTGAAGGCCGACGGGAAATGTAAGTTCATTATGGAGTTTGGATTGCAATTTGAAATACACATTCGTCACGTAGATCCCTACTCCGAACTTAATTTGTGGAGGGCAAGATTATGGCAGAAATGATTGAGATCAGGTGGCACGGGAGAGGCGGCCAGGGGACCGTCACGGCGGCCAAAGTTCTCGCCGATGCATGTCTTTCCGGTGGTCGGCAAGTCCAGGCATTTCCCGAATATGGGCCAGAGCGCGCCGGAGCACCGCTCCGCGCCTATAATCGCGTCAGCGAAAAAATACTCCGGATGCACTGCCCGGTGCTGAACCCCGGAGTGGTTGCTGTAGTGGACGCATCGCTCCTAGATGCAATCAACGTAACTGAGGGAGCAAAGGACGACGCGGTGTTCGTCATCAACACGAGCAAGGACCCGAAAGAAGTCCGTGAGAAATTACAGGCTAAGCCCACTCAAAGTGTCTTTACCATCGATGCGACCAGGATAGCGATTGATACGATCGGCAGGCCCATGCCCAATGCACCCATGCTCGGCGCGGTGAACAAGGCTACGAGCATCGTGGCCATGGACGTACTACTCGATGAGGTGAAAGGCAGCTTCGGAAAGAAGTTTGTGCAGAAGATAATCGACGGGAATCTCGCCGCGGTCAAACGTGGGTATGAGGAGGTAAAGCAAGGATGAAACAGATGAACTGGAAAGAGTTACCCCATGCAGGGACGGTTCTGAAGGCCGGCAATGCAAATGAATATAAGACAGGCTCGTGGCGTTCGTTCAAGCCGCGCTGGATCGAGGAGAATTGCATCCAGTGCCTATTTTGCTGGATTTATTGCCCCGATACGGCGGTCAAGGTAAAAGATGAGAAGAGGACGGGGTTTGACTACGACCATTGCAAAGGCTGCGGTGTGTGTGCTATGGAGTGTCCGGGAAAGAAAGGCAACAAGGCTATCGTTATGGAAGAGGAGGGCAAATAGTATGACTGTTACGACGACGAAGACCGTGGCTGTCACGGGTAACCAGGCTGTTGCAGAAGCGTTCCGTCAGCTGAACCCTGATGTTATGCCCGCTTATCCTATCACGCCTTCGACGGGCATTATGGAGTCGTTTACTTCATTCGTGTCGAACGGGATAGTCGATACAGAAATGATCCTCGTGGAGAGCGAGCACAGCGCCATGAGCGCCGCCATCGGCGCCGCAGCCGCGGGAGGCCGAGTAGCAACGGCTACTAGCTCTCAGGGCATGGCACTAATGTGGGAGATGCTTCATATTGCCTCGGGCTACCGTCTGCCGATTGTGATGTCGCTCGTGAACAGGGCGCTGTCCGCACCGCTGAACATTCATGGTGACAATTCAGATGGGATGACCATGCGCGATTGTGGCTGGATCCAGCTCTTCTCCGAGAACGCGCAGGAGGCCTACGATAATACGGTCATGGCATACCGTATCGCCGAACACAAGGATGTGCGGTTACCCATTGCAGTCAATTTGGACGGTTTCATCATCAGCCACTCTATCGAGAGCATGCAGTATATTACCGATGAGGACGTGAAAAAGTTCGTGGGCGATTACATCGCGATCGACCCGCTCCTCGATATGGATAACCCGAAAAGCATAGGAGCACTGGTACTACCGGATTATTACATGGAACATAAACGTGCTCAGCATGAAGCCATGATAAACGCAAAGAAGGTCGTCCAGGATGTGTCCGCGGAGTTCGCGAAACTCACAGGAAGGAATTACGGGCTATTTGAAGCCTACCGCCTCGAAGACGCCGAGGTTGTTCTTATTGCTTTAAACTCCGCAGCAGGTACGATCAAGGACGAGGTGGACCGCTATCGCGAAAAAGGCGTCAAGGCGGGGCTCTTGAAGCCTAGGATGTTTCGTCCCTTCCCGTACGAAGAAGTGGGCGCAGCGCTCAAGAATGCCAAAGCCATCTGTGTCATGGACCGCGCAGATTCTTATGGCGGCTATGGACCGCTCTTCATGGAAATCGCATCAGCAGTACAGTCCATTCGGGGACCGGTTATGTTCAATAAAATTTACGGGCTCGGTGGCAGAGACCTGATGCCGCTCGACGTGGACAAGGTTATAGACGAGACCGCAGAGGTTGCCAAGACCGGCAAGATCAAACAGATGAAAGAATACATTACAGTGAGAAACTAAAGAAAACAATTAGCTAAGAATGTGCAGAGAAAACCAAAATTCTTTTGACCGCATTAGGACTGATCAGGACTGACAACAGGAATGAACAGCTCCTATCTGTCGAAGAATCTAAGGAGATCATAATGAGCACAACGCAGGAAAAACCGATGACATTAAAGTCGCTGTCGCACAAGGAGGATCTGCTCACGGGCGGGCACCGGCTGTGCTCCGGCTGTGGAGCACCGACTATTGTGCGGCAGGTGCTCCTGGCCATCGATGAGCCGGTAGTTATCGCAAACGCTACGGGCTGCCTCGAAGTTTCGACCTGTCTGTTTCCCTACACCGCTTGGCGGGTTCCATGGATGCACAGTGCATTTGAAAATGCGGCGGCTACGGCTTCCGGCATCGAGACTATGTACCGGGCGCTCCGAAAAAAGGGCAAGATCAAGAAAGATATCAAATTTATTGCTTTCGGCGGCGACGGTGGAACGTACGACATTGGGTTCCAGGCGCTCTCCGGCGCCATGGAGCGCGGCCACCAACTGCTCTATATCTGTTACGATAACGGTGCGTACATGAATACTGGTATCCAGCGTTCGAGCGCCACGCCCTTCGGCGCTGACACGACGACCCAGCCCGTGGGCTCTAAGGTCCCGGGCAAATCACAGCGCCGCAAGGACCTGACGCGTATCATGGCCGCACATAATGTGGCATATGCAGCTCAGGCTTCGCCCCATAACTGGAAGGACCTCATGACAAAGGTGAAGAAGGCACTGGCAACGAACGGTCCGGCGTATATGGGCGTTGTCTCCCCGTGTAACCGCGGCTGGCGCTCCCAAACGAATGACTCCATCCTGCTCTCCCGTCTTGCTGTTGAGACCTGCTTTTGGCCGCTTTATGAAGTAGAAGGTGGCAAGTGGAATATCAACTACGATCCCAAGGACAAGAAGAAGCCCGTTGCCGAATGGCTTAAGCCTCAGGGCAGGTTCAAGCACCTCTTTGCTCCGGGCAATGAAGCACTACTCGCACACTTTCAGGAACTCGTGGATCAGGATTGGGACAGCCTCAAGAAGCTGCAGGAGATGTCCAAGAGCTAAAACAGCATTATTACAGGAATAAGATTATAGCCGGGCCGGAAGTATGCCCGGCTATTTTACTTAAAATGCTTTTACCAAAAAAAGCTTGAATTCTATCGGTCAGTATGGTTTAATAACCGAAAGTGTCAACAAGGTTTCAAGAAGGAGATGCAGATATGCTGGGTTCCGATTTGGTAATGTATGAAGAAGAATTTAAGCAGATAGATACTGAAATCCAGCGTCTCCTTCAGCAAGCGAACGCCAAGGTAGTTTTTCTCGTCGATAAGAATGGCCAACTTATTGCGGCCACCGGCGAGACGGAAAATTTGGACACGACATCACTTGCATCGCTTACCGCAGGCAACATTGCGGCCACGGGCGGGATGGCAAAACTCCTGGGTGAAAAGGAATTCTCGATCCTCTTCCATGAGGGTGCACGTGATAATATCCATATTTCTATTATCGGTCAGCGCGTGATCCTGGTGGTGATCTTCGACCAACGTTCATCGCTCGGCCTAGTGCGGCTCCGGGTAAAAAAGAGCGCAGAAGTGCTCGGTAGTATTTTCAACCAACTTCTCCAGAAGGTTGAAACAGAAAAGGGTTCAGGTAAAAGCGCCAATTCTCCCTTTGCAGAAATTACAGACGAAGATATCGATAAACTCTTCGGTTAACCCAGCCTCCTTCACTCCCTGAATGCAGTAAGGAGAGGAATTACTGTCCCATGTCCTTTATCAACTATTCGTCGAGAGAGATTAACTGCAAGATCGTCTTTTATGGTCCCGGTTTGTGCGGCAAGACGACGAACTTGCAGTGGATCTACAAAAAGACGAATCCTGACAGCAAGGGCAAGATGATCTCGCTTGCTACGGAGACTGAGCGGACACTGTTCTTCGACTTCCTGCCACTGGCCCTCGGCGAGATTCGTGGGTTTAAGACTCGCTTCCACCTGTATACCGTTCCCGGCCAGGTGTTCTACGATGCAAGCCGGAAGTTAATCCTCAAGGGCGTCGACGGCGTCGTGTTCGTTGCGGATTCACAGGTCGAGCGCATGGAAGCCAACATCGAGAGTGTTGAGAATCTCCGAATCAACCTTTCTGAACAGGGGTATGACCTTGATAGGATTCCGTATGTGATTCAATACAACAAACGGGACTTGCCGAATGTAGTTTCTCTCGATGAAATGAAAAAAGCCTTGAACCCGAGAAGTGTTCCGAATTTCGAGGCCGTGGCAACTGACGGCACGGGCGTGTTCGACACTCTCAAAGCTATAGCCAAGCTCGTGATCATGGAGCTTAAGAAAGGACAAGGAGGGAGTAAATAAAGGGCAGTTATTGACCCTTGGCCGAGAAATAACAGATTGACAGAAAAGGCATAATATGGTATTTATACCCGCCTGATAATTCTTTCTAACCATACCGAACTGATTATTCCCCGGTAGCTCAGTTGGTAGAGCAGGTGGCTGTTAACCACCCTGTCGCTGGTTCGAGTCCGGCCCGGGGAGCCAGAGCAAAAAAGGGCCAATTTCTTGAGAAATTGGCCCTTTTTACGTTTTATTCTTCGTTATGTTTATACATTAAATCTGAATTAGGGGTCGGATAACACCGGAACAATGGGTCGGCATGGACCGGAATAATCGGGCTGACACCAAATACAAGCAGTATTCTTCATCTCAATTGAAAGAGAACCTCTGCAATGTTCACCTACAAGTTTGCATAAAAGATCATAGCTTTATTCATTATTCTGACCGTGGAAGTCAGTATTGCTCCTATGAGTACCAAGATTTGCTCGGGCAGTTTAACATGAAAGCATCGATGAGCGGAAAGGGAAACTGTTACGACAAAGCACCGATGGAGAGTTTCTGGGGAACGCTCAAGCAGGAGCTTGTCCATCACCGCCACTACAGAACCAGGAAAGAAGCGATTCAGGATATCATAGAATACATCGAGGTCTTCTTCTACAACCGGCAGCGCCGACAGGCAAGACTCGGCTTTCTCTCCCCTGCGGTTTATGCACAAAAATACTACGCAGGAGCTTGCAGCATGAAAGGCATAGTGTCCACTATTGACATCCGACCTCAATTGTAACTTGTAGTACGCTGTTCTTTCTGAATTAGGTATATGTTCTAGATCGCATGGCGGGAACGGAATTTGTCAATGACTTTGAGACACCCCGCGACCGAATTTAGTGTACTTTCTCCTCGCTCACAGCGACCGGTTTAGGCTTGTTAATCCAAACGGCGTCTGGTAATGAGGGAGGAACAGGAACTTTTTTCACGAACCGCTCAGGATGTGCCTCATAGGCGGTACGAAGCACCTCGCCCCTGGCTTTCAGCACGTCCAGCGCGAGTCCGTAGTGGACAGACTCCGGCGTGAGCAGCCCAATGCCGGAGTGATGATGCTCGGTATTGTACCAGGGGAAAAAGACCTGGCAGAATCCCCGGCCGTCCTCAATGCAGCCGAACCGATCGGGGAAGTCCGGCCGGTACTTGAGCGTTTTGAACTGAGACTCTGAAAAAGGATTGTCATCGCTCGTATACGGTCTGCTGTGGGTCTTGGTGACGCCCAGATCGGCCATGAGCAAGGCGACCGGTTTCGACCTCATGGACGAGCCACGATCCGCATGTATTGTGAGCTGCCCTTTTTCTATATTCTGCTTGGCGCAGGTTTCCTTGATAAGCTTTTCCGCCAAGGCAGCCGATTCCCTGGGGGCGACCATCCAGCCGACGACGTAGCGGCTGAAGATATCCAGGATCACGTAGAGGTAAAAATAGGACCATTTTGCCGGGCCTAAAAGCTTGGTAATGTCCCAGGACCAGACTTGGTTCGGCGCAGTAGCCAGAAGCTCCGGCTTCTGATACACGGGGTGGCTGAGCTGGTTCCTGCGCTCCTTGACCTCCTGGTTCGCGTCGAGGATGCGGTACATGGTGCTTATAGAGCATTGATATGCGCCTTCATCCAATAGGGTTGCATAGACCTCCTGGGGCGCCTTGTCCACGAACCGCTCAGAATGAAGGACGTCAAGTACGTCTTGCCGTTCGTCTGAAGACAGAGCACGCGGCGGGCTCGGACGTTTCGTCGGCTCCATGGGAGGCGCATTTTTCCGCGCCTGTGTCCGGTAGAACCCGGAACGAGGGATGTCGAGCGATGCACATGCTGATTTGATCCCGATATCAGAGGAAAGAGTATGGGCGGCTTCCATCATTCGTTC
This sequence comes from Nitrospirota bacterium, assembly GCA_963845065.1. Lineage (GTDB taxonomy): Bacteria > Nitrospirota > UBA9217 > UBA9217 > UBA9217 > JAJYKN01. The sequence goes on along the minus strand of CAWJQQ010000005.1, from coordinate 126,784 downwards.
TTTCCACTCTCGTCGGTCGCAATCGGGATCCCCAGAATCGCCGATATTTTTTTTTGAACATCGATGATGATTTCGGCCTGCCTGAGGCGATTGGTAAGCCGGTCATTCTCCTTGCGGAGTTTCTCGTTCTCTACCCGCAAAGGATTCCGGACGGTTTCCTTTCGTCCCCGTTTTTTGGGCGCGAGGCCGGATAGTACGCCGCGATCGCGCTGACCTCGCCAAGTGTTGAGATTTGATGCATAGAGTCCTTCACGGCGCAGGAGCTCACCAAGGCACCCAGGCTCATTGCAGGCATCGGCCAGTGTCAGAACGCGCAGCTTATATTCAGCCGTAAAACGTCGCCGGGCGGCTTTAACCGGAACTTCTGGATCAGGTGGGGCCGCAGCAGCACCATGAAGCAAACTGACTTCTTTAGGTGCTCCTCCCCAGGGAACCTCAGTCGCCCTACGGGCTCCTTCGTTTCCCTGGGATGCTTTGATCTTTGATGCTACCATATAGATTTCTCCTCCCCGCCCTCTACTCTAATTTACCACAGGGGAGGTGTCTCAGTTATATTGACACAGAGGGGAAAGCATTAGAATCGAAAACATGCTTTACGACTCATCCACCCACTATCAGCAGTACAAGAGTTATAAAGATGCCAGGTTTGGATGTCCTCAGAGAGCTTCCGCAGGAGGATCGTCTGAGTGGCCACGTCGTCATGCTGAATCCAACCGGCGTTCAATAGCAAGCCCCAAAGAAGGCTATCCTTATCCTGTTCATTACTTTTGACTTCTCATCAATGGGTTCTCTTTTTCTTGATCTGTAGGGGAAATTTTACACATGATTTAGTTTTTTAACCAAAAATCCTTTGTTACCTGCCTGATATTTTTTGTTCCAATTCCAGCACTTGTTTCTCAAGATGGGCAATGTGTTTTCTTAGTTCCGGCAATTTCGGAAGAATTGCCTGCACCTTGAGCCAGTCTTTTTGCGGCATGGAGTAAGTCCCGCCGATCATCTGGCCCGGCTCGATGTCTTTAATGATTCCGCTCTGGGCTGAAACCATCGTGCGGTCGCCGATACTGACATGGTCTGCTACGCCGACCTGACCTGCCAGAACGACAAAATCACCAAGCGTGCAGCTCCCGGAAATTCCCACCTGTGAGATCAGCATGCAGTGCTCTCCAATGGTCACATTATGTGCGATTTGAACGAGGTTGTCGATTTTCGTTCCTTGTTTGATAACGGTATTGCCGAGGGTTGCGCGATCGATAGCAGTGTTGGCGCCGATCTCCACATCGTCGCCGATGATTACCCCGCCCACCTGCGGTATCTTGTGGTGTTTTCCGTCTTCCGTTGCATACCCGAACCCGTCGCTGCCGATAACCGCTCCCGCGTGGATGATCACGCGTTTGCCTACCCGTACGTCGTACCCGATATACACATTGGGGTAGACAACGCAGTCATCATCGACGACCGATCCCTTGCCAAGGTATACGCCGGGATAGAGGGTCACCCGGTCTCCAATCATTACATTGTCGCCAATCACGGCATAAGGATGAATAGAAGGTTCGACGCCGATAACCGAGTGCTGCCCAATGATTGCCTTGTCGCTTATGCCGATCGGTCGGGAGGGCTTCACATGAAACAACTCGATTGCCCGCGCAAAGGCAAGCCGTGGATTTTTCACCCGAAGAAGAGGCAGCCGCAGTTTGGGAGTATCCGGAGGCGCGAATGCAGCCGATGCACCCGACTGTTCCAGTTGCCTAATATTATTTTCCTCGGTAATGAAGGTGATATACCCAGCGCCCGCGTTGTTTAAGCCGGCTGCACCGATTATCTCGATGTCTCCCGGACCTTCCAACTCGGCATTGAGTTTGTTAGCAAGATCTTTGAGCTTCATGGCGTTTTTCCTCCCCTAAATTAAGACGATCTCTCCTGATAGCTGGCTCTATTTAACAAACGATTCAACGAACTCATCGAAGTCTGGATGTGAAAAACTATTTAAGTGCCTTGTCAAACAGTGGGCATATCCTTAACCTTTTGCAAACACATAGAGCAAGAAGGTATAGGATTATCAAACTGATCCAAAGAGACCACGTTGTGCAATGAGTTCCTGCTTTTTGATTTCTGAATATAGCCGGAAAATATAAACTCGTCCTGGGCATATCCAGGATAGGGAGGGCTCCGGGGAAATGCCCTCAAGATTCCGGTCGTCGGTGCATATTCCCTTGATCCTTATCATTACCGGAATCTACGAAACTGTAAAAAAAACTCCCAATCTTCCTGTACGCAGTCCCTCGATGAGCCAGGATAATCACGAGACCGTTTCTGTTGACGCAGGTGAATAATGAGGGCATGTGCAGCTCCTTAGAAATAAAGTATCTTCTGTGAGCGATTATGTGTTGGCCGGCAGCTACATAATCGAGGAGACGATGACGAATTATTTCTCCAGAGCTCCTCCCAGGAACAAACGAAGCAATTGCTGTATCCATTGGTTGCGAAACTTTTCATCAGAAGATGAACGACCAAAGAGACTTTTCCAAACGCGCTCTTTTCTCCTCGCGTGTACAACCTGTCCTAAAAGAAATGACGCCGCAAAAAAAGGTTCTACATCAGCCGCAAGGAGCCCTCTCTTTTTAGCGTGCGTCAGAAACTTCATCAATGCCTCTTGATGTTTGAAAATGGTTTTTTGAAAAACTTTATTGCTCCTTTCCAGTTCACGCTGGATAATGGAAATAACGTCAGGTTGTTTGATAATCGCTTCAATCGTCTGCCTTACAAAAATCTCAAGCCGAACTTTCAAGTCCTCGAGGCCGTGAGGAGGCAGAAGCGTTTTCCTCGCAGATACCAATAAATCCGATATGAACTGCTCAATGATATGCCTGAAAAGATTGGCCTTTGAGTCAAAATGGTAATTGACAGCCGCAATGTTCACCCCCGCTGCTATGCTGATCTCTTTTATCGAAACACCGTCATACCCTTTTTCTGCAAACAGACGGGTAGCCTCGGAAACTATGCGCCCTGCCGTATCTTGAGAAAAACGAACTTTTTGTTGCAATTTGTTTTTTCTAATCATCTCAACGGCACCTCCTATACAAGCTGACGCCATAGTTGATAGTTAATAATTAATATAACCATAGTAAAAAGTCAAATTGATTTTTAAATTAATCAAATGAATGTTTAATTCAAGTAAGCCGCTCCGCGGCAGAAGAGCAAAGCATCCATCCTGCGTCCATCCCACCTTGTCTGATATTTCCTGAATAATCTCCGTGTTACCATACATCTCCAATGCAGTTCAATCTTGTAGCACAAGGAGAGTATGGTCATGGAAAACTGGTACGAGAAGTCCAAAGAAGCCCTGCAACTGAGCGGTAAGGGCGACACAACGCAAGAAAGTTACACACGCGCAGTCCGATTACTCATTGAGCATTTCGGCAACAAAACCCCCGATCTCATCACCGAAGAAGAGCTTCAGGAATACTTCCTCCATTGCAGGAACGTTCGCAAGTGGGCGCCCAAAACCATGGCTGTCTGCTATGCCGGCATCCGCTTTTTCTTTGAGAACGTCCTGCGCCGTGACTGGCATATCCTGAGCATCATTCGGGCGCAAACTGAACACCGGCTTCCGACTGTGCTTAGTATCGAAGAGGTACGCGCCACCCTTTCCCGCGTCACGTCTCCTCGCAACCACGCCTTCCTCTCCACAGTCTATTCCTGCGGCCTTCGGCTCCAGGAAGCGCTACACCTCGAAGTCCCGGACATCGATAAACACCGTATGATGATCCATATCCACCGGGGGAAAGGCGCTAAAGACCGTTATGTTCCGCTTCCCCGTACGACGTATGCTCTTTTGCGGAAGCATTGGGCCACTCACAAAAACCCCCGATTGATTTTTCCCTCACGGGGCATATACAAAGATGGCTCGGACATTCGGAAACCGGTTTCATACAGTACGGTGCAGGCGGCGCTTCAGAACGCGGTACGCGCAGCGGGTATTCAGAAACGCAACGTCTCCATCCACACGCTTCGCCACGCCTATGCTACTCACCTGCTCGAAGCCGGCGTGAATCTGAGCGTCATCCAGCAGTATATGGGCCACTCCAGCCTTGAGACCACGATGATTTACCTACATTTGACCACCAAGGGTCAGGAAGACGCTTACAAAATCATCGACCAGCTCATGACGGGGTTTTGACCATGGACACGATCAATGAGATTTTCCGCACCTATGCCCCGGAGTACGTGTCACGGTTTGGCGAAGCGATTCCTCTGGAACATCGCAAGGCAATAGACGCAATTATCAACTGCCGCACTCCAGCTTGTGGGACGACCTGGTTCCGTTGCGAAGACTGCGGGAAAGACCATGCCATCCATCGTTCTTGCGGCAACCGTCACTGCCCGACCTGCCAGTATCATAAGAGCCGACAGTGGCTCGAAAAACAGATTGATCGGCGGATGCCAGGACATCACTTCATGATCACGTTCACGGTGCCCGAGCAGATTCGTCGGTTCATCAGAGGCAATCAACGAGCAGCTTATGCTGCCTTGTTTTCTGCTTCTTCAGCGGCTATGAAAAAGCTGGTTCTCGACCCCAAGTTCATGGGCGGCGATCTGCCGGGCTTCTTCGGGGTCCTGCACACATGGGGCAGAACACTGGAGTTTCACCCCCATGTCCACTATATCGTCGTAGGTGGGGCGTTTTCGTCCGAGGATAAAACATGGAAACCGTCAGGAACCGGTTTCTATGTGCCGGTCCAAGCGCTATCTCCCATTTTCCGGGCGAAGTTCAAGGATGAGATGAAAAAAGCAGGCCTTTTTGATCAAATCCCCGAAGAGGTCTGGCGCATCGACTGGAACGTGAACTCGCAAGCCGTGGGCGACAGCGAAGGGAGTCTCAAGTATCTTGCCCCCTATGTCTTTCGGGTAGCCTTGTCCAACAGCCGGATCGTGAAAGTCAAGAATCGTCAGATCTTCATTCATTACAAAAAGACCAATAGCAATCGCTGGAGAACGCTGGAACTTGAGGTGATGGAATTTATGCGTCGCTTCCTCCAGCACGTTCTACCGACGGGGTTCATGAAGGTGCGATATTACGGCTTCTTAAGCCCGACCTGCAAAGTCCCGCTTGAGAACATCAGGACGCTGATTGAGCTGGCTTATGGATTTGAGGTGACGATGTCTGAAGTCGAACAGACGCCCCCAATGCCTCATCCAACATGCGGGTGCTGCGGTGGCTTTCTCAAAGTGATTTCGATTTCTCCGCCGCAGCACCTGGCACGCGCCGGATAGCATCCGACGATTTTGATTCACCACGTGTTTCTCGTGTAAGATCCCGCAGGCATCATCTGCGGGTCAACGCTCCCGTTCGGCCGCGCGAGCGGATCAGGCGATGATTTCTGCGTGTGAGTATAATGGGAATCACGTTTGTTTTTTTATAATCAGACCGACACGAGCTCTCACTCTCCATAAACTGCCCATTCAGGCTTTAACCAAAAACGACCCCTCGAAGCATTACCCTATATATAGAGACTATCGGTCATCATCCTGCCGCTCCGGGCTTCTTGAATTATGGATTGAGTACGACGTGAAGATGTCGTCACAATCCTTATTGATTCTACTTGACAAATAAGTAAGTACATTCTAACTTATAATTATTATTGAAATACGCACATTACAGCAGGTATGTGCGACACGATGTCACATAAATGAGCGAAATAAAGAGGTGTACAGAGGGTAGCCAGCATGTTTCCTGCACGACCCTCGTATGGTCACCCATTTGAAGGCTCACTGTCAAAATATTCAACGACCTGTCCTTATTTTTCTGGGGTATAGTTATCGCGACAGGTTCTTCCTAAAAGTATCGATAGCGGTTACTGAGAATAGGCGTTGATACATTTTATAGTATTATAGTAAATACTTTTCATTGTATTAATTTGAATTCGGGATCATGAATGGCAACTTTATATTTCCATCCTCAAGGATTAATGTTTACCCCGTTAGAGACGCATTATCTCTAAGGGGTAAAATTGAGAAGCAAATCATTAGGTTCTCCGTATTCCTCCGTGGCGCACAGAAACACTAAACTTTTGTTGAAGGGGTATTTGCCAATGACAGAACAGAGTGATCCCCACCGCGGAACACGCATACTCATCATTTTGACAGCGCTCGCAATCATAACTGGGGGCATTCATCAGGCACAATCGGTCTTGGTATGGTTTCTCGTCGCTATCTTCCTGGCTGCCATCGGCACACCGTCGGTCCTCTGGCTTGAGCAGAAACGCATTCCTCATGTAGTCGCGGTGGTGCTCGTGGTGGCAGGCATGGCTACTATTCTAGTGGTTATCGGAGGACTCGTCGGCACGTCCCTTAAAAGTTTTTACGCCGATCTCCCGGATTATCAGATGCGCTTAGAGAAACATATTTTATCGCTCCGGACGTTTTTGGCAGCCAAGGGTATCCCGTTCTCGGACTTGTTTCTGTTCGATCAGATCAAACCCGAATCGGTAAGGAGCTTAACCGCCAGCCTTCTCAAGGAGCTGGGCTCGGCACTGTTTGAAATCGCCTTGATTCTGCTCACCGTAGCCTTCATACTTCTTGAAGCCTCGAGTTTTCCCGTTAAACTCCGCGCCATTCTTGGTGATCCGCAGAAGGATTTTCACCGGTTTATGAGGTTCGTCTATGATATTAACCGCTATATGTTCATTAAAACGGCGATTAGTTTGACAGTCGGTGTTCTGATCTGGATATGGCTGTCTATTCTCGGCGTGGATTTCCCCATTCTGTGGGGTTTCCTGGCATTTTTACTCCACTATGTACCTAATGTCGGCGCCATTATCGCAGCCGTTCCCGCAATTTTTCTCGCACTTATTCAGTTCGGGATAGGCCGTGCCTTGCTCACGGCTATCGGATATCTGACCGTTGATTTCATTCTTGGCTACGTGGTCGAGCCGATGCTCATGGGTCGGAGGCTTGGGCTGTCCACGCTGGTTGTATTTCTTTCTCTGATTTTTTGGGGAGGCCTGCTCGGTATTATCGGTGTGGTTCTGAGTATACCCTTGACCATGACATTGAAGTATGTGTGCGAGAATCACAAAAGCACACGGTGGATAGCGATATTGCTTGGACCCGAGATGTCCCCTACGCAAATTCCACCGATGCCGAAAAAAGGAACCGATTCTGTGACCTGAAATAAATCAGCAAGATTCGTACAGGTGACTTGCTCCTCGATAGTTTTAGTATTGAAGTTTTCTAACTCAAACTTGATGTACTATTTCCTTATGAAATCTGTTCTAAATGCAAATCTGGGTACAGATCACCAGCCCTGAGACAATTACGCGTATCATAACAAGGTACTGATGGGAACACACCAGGTACAGTAGAGGTGACTTTCCATCTCTCTGTACATTCAATTACGCAACTTCGTGTCGCAAATTCAGATTGAAAAATGTAATTATTTAGATTCATAATAACTCGAAAGGTTCATCCTATCAGGATTGAGATGACATCTTCACGTCGTATCAATCCAAGGTTCAAGAAGCCCGAAGCGGCAGGACGAGATAGGTTCTTATTGCGGATGCAGGAATTGCAGGGTTGTGTGTTAAGAAAACATCTTTCAGTCAGATCCTCTTCAAATCGCTAGGTATCACGATCACACGCATACTCTTGCTCGAGCTCTATTTCTCTTGAATTGGCGCATAGGTACGTTACCGCTGCGGATGCTACCCACGGGAGTGCATACACAGAAAAGGCCATTACACATCAGAACCTTCGTTGTGAACTAACCGGCCCGAGCTATATACTGGTACGGCGGAGAGTCGAACAGCACTTTGAGGGCACCGCCGCAACATCCACAGGTCGGATGAGGCTGTAGAGGTTTTGCCTCGGTTTCAGCAGTGGTTATCTCGAATCCGTAGGCGAGTTCGATCAACACCTTGATGTTCTCGACCGGAACTTTGCACGCGGGATTCAGAAGGTCGTAGTACCGCACCTACATGAACCCCGTCTACAGGACGTGCTCGAAAAACCGCCACGTGAACTCCATCACAACGAGAACCAGCGTTCGGAAGCGATTACTGCCGCTTTTTTTGTAGCGGATGAAAATCGACTGGTCATCTACTTTCACAATGCGGGTATTCGACAATGCCACCTGGAAGACATACGGAGCGAGATATTTGTGACCTGCTTCGCTCTCGCCCAAAGCCTGTGAATTCACGTTCCAGGCGATTTGTCAGACCTCATCCGGGATTTGATCAAAAAGACCGGTTATTTTCATATCGTCTTGAACTTTGCCTGGAAGATATTGGACAACGCTTCGCCCCCTATGAATTTGGGATCTTGAACCGGCTTTTTCAAGGCATGAGAGGAAGCGAGAAGCCTCGCATGAACCGGCGAATCTGTTGGGGCATAATAAAGGTGATCATGAAGTGATGCCCCGGCATCAGGCGATCCAGTTGTTTCGAAAGCCACTGCCGGGTCTTGTGGTGCTGACACGTTGAACAATGGCGGTTGCCGCAGGAGCGATGAATTGTATGGTATTCCCCACATTTCTCACACCGAAACAGGGTCGTTCCACAAGCCGGAAACACGGCAACCACTCAGAAAATATCAAGCGAGGTGACGGTGGAGGAAGGAAGCGGTCAATGCTTCTCTGCCACGGAGCGGCTAACTTGATCTTGAAGTCGATAGGTTGCCATTCTTTGAAACACGTCAATTTTTCACATAGTAACCGTTAACATCTACCCATGCATTATCCATTCGACATATTCAAAATCTGTTGACTGCCTCCCCGCTTAAATGTTATGTTGTTCAGAATTCACAAAAATGTTTTTACCATGTTTTCATTACGACAGTTTTAAAACGAGATAAAGCGTAACCTCAATGTTGGAAAGGAAAAACAACCAGATGTCGTCGCAGGAATCAAAGTGTTTGTCTCCACCCTATTTCACTATACGGGCTAAACCTGCTTCTGCGTCTTGGGTGTGGTTGCTTCGCTGTTTCATTCTAATTGGCATCCTGATTATTTTTTATGCAAGTATTACAGGTAGGGTCTTTCAGCCTTTGTTCCAAGCAGCCGAGAGTAGTCACTGGTCTTCGATGCTTATCAGGCCGAGCATACTGTGGTCGGCTATGGGCATCTTGCTGTTGTGCTTCAGAACCCTGCTTTGGTTTCGTTATAGCCCTATTGATCCAGTGGACCCGAAAGATGCACCATTGCTCACGGTGATTATTCCGGCTTATAATGAAGGACCCATGGTAGAGAAATCGATCGACTCGGTGGTGGCTGCTAACTACCCCTCCAACCGTCTGGAAATTATTGTTGTTGACGATGGTAGCACTGATGACACCTGGAACTACATTCGAGCCGCTGCCGGTCGTAACTCTCGTTTGGTAATACCGATTCGCTTGCCGAAAAACAAGGGCAAGCGTGTTGCTCTTGAAACGGGCTTCCGCAGGGCTAGCGGCGAGGTTGTCGTCACAATCGATTCGGACAGCGTGATCGAACCCCAGACGCTTCTCGCGATGGTGGGGCCCTTTCGGAACCCCTCAATCGGGGCTGTCGCGGGCAAGGTCCTCGTTTATAATCGTGATAAGGGACTCATTCCTCGCATGCTGCATGTTCGTTTTATCCTCTCCTTCGATTTCTTGCGTGCCGCCCAATCAACATACGGTACGGTTTATTGCTGTCCCGGTGCGCTGTCTGCTTATCGCACTGGCGTTGTCAGGGAAGTGCTTGACGCATGGGTCAATCAGACCTTTCTCGGTGAACTTTGTACATATGGCGAAGACCGTTCCCTGACGAACTTCATACTCTCCCGTGGGTACGATACTGTCTATCAACGGACGGGCGTAGTGCACACAATCGCTCCCCACACGTATGGAAAACTTACCAGGATGTATCTGCGCTGGGATCGGAGTTACATCAAGGAAGAAGTTCGCTTTGCGCGCATCGTCTGGAAACGACCTCTACTTGCCCGTTTGATTGCACTCACTGATATTCTCGTAACCAACCTCCGTTATCCCATTAATTATATCAGTCTAGTGCTTTTTTTCTTCATCTCAATACATGATCCGCACGCTATCTTGCGATTACTGTTCGCAATGGGGCTTATATCATCATTCCATACGCTCTATTACTTGCACAGCGAACGTTCCTGGGATTTCGTCTACGTGATTTTTTATGCGTATTTCTCTTTCTTTACTCTGTTCTGGATCTTTCCGACCGCGGCTCTCACCGTACGTTCCCGTTCGTGGATGACCCGGTAGCGTGATCGCTGACATTCATTACGTCATCAAAGAAAGGGAGTTCAGACATGGATCTGATGAGGAAGATAACCGACAGGACTGCCGTTGTCGGAGTGAGTGGTCTCGGACATGTAAGATTGCCGTTGGCTCTCTTATCCGCACGCTGATGCAGAAAGAACGTGTGTCCTCAAGTAGTTCGACGATCTCCGATTCATTGAGAAGACGATCGAGAACAATGAACCTGTTTTCAGATGGCAAAGAAAGCAGGCATTGATATAATATATGCATTTTACAAAACAAATAGATTTTCGATCACAATGCCATGGAAGGAAGCCACGGTTTCGCGATATCGATCAGGAGGTGCCTGATTAATGAAGCGACGAATATACCTATCTCTAATTATCGTCCTCGTATTTTTTACCTTGGGTACGAGCTATGCCACAATATATATCCGAAACACAACCAAAGCGCTGACCGATCTCATCACTATGCATCAGGTTGAAGATATGAGGCAGTACCTGATAATATCCATCCAGACGGCGCAGTCAGACATTTATACCGTTCACACCAGCCTTGGCCGAAACATAGATCGCATGATGGACAATGTTGGCCAATTGGATCAGACGGCCAGGATGTGCTCAAGTTGCCATCATTCTCCGGAAATCGAGCGGCAGATCGAAGGCATGCAGTCGATGATCATCGACTACAAGAATGCTTTGAGCAATTATATCACTGCATCGCTTAACACGAAGCAGAGTAACAAACTAAAATTTAATGCCGCAGCCATCGGAAAGAGCCTCTTAATCAAGACAGAGGGCATGTCGTTAAAGGCGAGCGGGACACTTGAAGCTAAAATACGGCATACTATGGAGCAGATTAAACGGGTGTGGATGACCGTTGCTGCTACCGTGATTACCATGTTCTTTTTCGGCATTATCGGGGCCATAAGAGTCGCCTCCTCCATTGCCCACCCCATTGAAACTCTGGTCAAAGCGACCCATATGCTGGAAGGAGGCGATCTGGGGCATACGATCGACTACCAGGACAAAACCGAATTCGGCGAATTGGCCGCTCATTTTAACAAAATGAGTCTGTCCCTCAAAGACAGCTATGCAAAACTGGAAAAGGAGATCATGGAGCGCAGACGTGCTGAAGAAGCGCTGCGGGCAAGCGAAATGAAGTTCCGTATCTTGTTTGAGCAGGCAGCGGCAGGAGTGGCCCAGATCGAGACGGCCACCGGTAGGTTTGTAAAAATTAACCGGCGCTTTTGCGAAATCGTCGGATATAGTGAAGACGAAATAATGGGGATGACATTTCAACATATCACGCACCCCGATGATCTCGAGAGAGATCTCGACAAAATGCAACGGCTACGATTGGGTGAAATCCCAGACTTTTCAATTGAGAAGCGTTACATCAGGAAAAACGGCGAAATTATATGGGCAAGCATTGCCGTCTCACCGATGTGGTTGCCTGGCGAACAGCCCCGGTACAATATAGGAGTTGTGCTTGATATCACCGAGCGCAAACGGATTGAGGTGGAATTGAACAAAAGCCACGCCCGCTACCAACAGTTGTTCGAGACGGCACCCGTATCCACCATGGAGGAGGATTATTCCCGGGTCATAACAGCATTGACAGAGCTGAAAGCAGGGGGTGTGGTCGATGTCGAAAGTTACCTGAAGAACAATCAAAACGTGCTGAAAGAGATTGAATCACACGTTAGGGTAACCAGGGTGAACCAGTCGGCTTTGAGATTGTTCGGGGCACGAGATAAAACGGAACTGTTGACCTCTCTCGATAGAACGATGCAGATCGAGAGTCTGGATGCATGCTGCGAACGGCTCGTAGCCTTTGCCGAGGGGAAGACCTCATTCCGAAAGGAGACAGTGAGGTGTACGCTTGATGGAAGACGAATCGACGTTATCCAAATCGACCAGGTTGTAGGTGATTCGAGTCGGATGAACCAAGTCATTGAGAGCCATATAGACATAACGGCACTGAAGCTGGCAGAACGAGCGCTGAGGCGTTCCAATGATTTTATAACTACGGTAATGAACAGTATTGATCCGGCCATCGTGCTTATCGACGTCGTAAATAATGCGATTCTGGCATGCAACTCTTCCTTTCTGCATGAGACCTCTCTAGCGGTAGAAGACGTCGTGGGGAAGTCGTGGCGGAAGGTAGTGTGCCGCTCCACTGGTCATGAGTGTGATTTAAAGCGTAGCGAATGCGCCCTGATGGAAACTCTCCGAACCGGAAACCAAGCTGTTTGCGAACTTGTTCGCTTGGATGGGACAGGCGCGGCACGGCACATTGAGGTTCGGACCTTTCCCGTCAAGGACGATGAAGGTAGGATTATACAGATTATTCATCTTGCGGAAGACATTACGCTACACAAACAAGCTGAGGAAGCGCGGCTAAAAGAGCAGGAACTAAGGCGTATATCTGCGGAGCGGCAGGTTGTTGAAACACAGCTTAGAATGCTTCAAGCCCAGATTGAACCTCATTTTTTGTTCAATACGCTGGCCCATATCATTACTCTTATACCCAGAGAACCGGGTAACGCAACAAAGATGCTGCAGTACCTCACCGAGACTTTGCGAGTATCCCTACTGCGTACGCGGCAGGGAACGTCCACGCTGGGCCAGGAGATGGATCTGCTAAGGGATTTCTTAAGCATTTACGGCATGCGTATGGGAAAGCGTTTGCGGTTCACGATCAACGTTCCCGAAGAACTACTCACCCTCCCTTTGCCACCCCTTCTCCTCCAGCCGCTCGTTGAAAATGCAGTAAAACATGGCATTGAACCGAGCGCGAAGGGGGGCAACATAACCATTAGTGCAGAACGAACGGCCGACGTCATCAGCCTCAAGGTAAGCGACACTGGAAAGGGGTTTTCGGAGAATGCAACCGCCGACGGGGTCGGACTCACTAACGTGCGCGAGCGTCTCGACGCGCTGTACGGAAGCAAAGGCCGCCTGATACTTTCAGAGAACACTCCATGTGGATTTACCGCAACGATCGAGGTACCTTATGAGTCCGCGCGCATTAATTGCTGACGATGAGAAACGCCTTGCCGAGCATCTTGCCGACAGACTGTCCGTACTATGGCCCGGCCTCGCTATTTGTGGTTTCGCCACAAGCGGCACGGATGCACTTGCCATGATCAATCAAGAGAAACCGGATATCGTTTTCCTCGACATTCAAATGCCCGGTATGTCCGGCATTGAAGTCGTCAAACGGATGACCCATCCTGCCCTTGTGGTATTCGTTACCGCTTTTGATAAGTACGCAGTAGAGTCCTTCGACGAAGAGGCGGTCGATTATGTGCTCAAGCCGGTGAGTGACAAGCGTCTTGAGCGGACGATCGTGCGCGTCAAGAAACGCCTTGAAGGAGCCGAGCAAATGCCGGGACTTGATTCTGTGCTGAAGAAACTCAATTTTATTATTGAGCGTAAAGATCCTTATGTTAGCTTTCTCCGTGCTGCATCCGGGAAGGAGATTCGTCTGATCTCGGTGGATACCATTCTGTTCATCGAATCGAGGACTAAATATACGGCCGTGGTTACCAGAGACGGTGAATTCCTGATGCGTACCCCCATAAGTGCCCTTTTGAAACAACTCAATCCAGAAAAGTTTTGGCAAATTCACCGTTCCACCATTGTGAACATAGCCAAGGTCCAGTCCGTTAAAAAGGTACAACAGCAACGTTACGTGCTGCGTCTCGTCGATTCTTCAGAAGTGCTTACGGTGAGTCGACAGTTTGCTCATCTGTTTAATCAAATTTGACATTCTCGTCCAATCTTCCCAAAGCTGTCGATTGGTTTTCCAGTTTTCTTTCGAATACTGATCATCCATTTCAGCGCCTTCCTGTATCTCGTCACATACTGTCGTATTTCATACCATAAATCGAGCGTTTCGTCGCAGAACCGTAGATTTCATTTAATATTGCGATATTATACATATACAAAAGTGTCTTTATAGTCACGATAAAAATATGCGGCAGTTGCACTCGATATGAAGGAGGTCGCCATGAAAAAAGTGATTGTGATTATTATAATGTTGTTATTCGCGAGTGGATTTTCACATTCCGTCTTCGCTGAACAGGATCTGGCCATGGCGTCATCGTCAGGAGACGGAGCGGGACTCTCAGCTCAAGTTCCACCGGGTCATGTTTCCCTGCCCATTAGTAGCAGTGGGGGGGCCGAGGTCTCTAAAGTACAACCAAACGATAGTTTGGCAAGCCGAGGCGGTGATAATGGGAGCGGTGATAATGCCTACTTCGACCCGGCGACAGGCATGAAATTCATTTTGGTTAAAGGTGGATGCTATGCTCAGAGTGGCACGCCCGGCGTTGATGGAAGTGTGGCCATTAAACCATCAATGAACAATGTTTGTGTCGATGACTATTACATGGGCGTATTTGAAGTAACTCAGTCACAGTGGCGTGCGATAATGGGAAGCAATCCGGCTGGCTTCATCGCCTGCGGAGACGACTGCCCAGTGGAAAACGTCAGTTGGCATGATGCCCAGAAATTTATCCAAGCGCTGGATCAGAAAAGCGGACAAAGCTATCGTTTACCGACCGATGCAGAGTGGGAATACGCAGCCCAGAGTGGAGATAAAAAAAGCACAGACGCCGGAGCAGTGAAAGCGGCGGATTATATCGACTCGGTAGCGTTTGCCAATGACTCCCGGGGACCCCAGCCGATGTCAAAAATGCATCCGAATGGCTTGGGGATATATGGGATGACCGGAAGCTTGTGGGAATGGACTGCCGACTGGTACAGCAACAATACTTCTAACTATCCGCCAGGCATTGTAGACGGGCCTTCGTACGGGCGATACCGCACGCTGCGCGGCGGATCTTGGATAGACAAGCCCAAGGTCATTGAAACATCACTCCGCATTCGGTACGCGCCCTGGGTTCGGCGGACGTGGATTGGCTTACGGTTGGTATCACCGGTGTCATCGGTCGCCGTCATCAAGGCGCCTGTAGATGTATCTGCGAAAAGATAGAAATCTGAACATGAGTAGTAGCTTAACTGGAGACTTATATCGTAAATGAAAAGTCTCTTTTTTTTGCCTTATGGCTTACGTTTTTTAGATATTTAGCAACTGCGAATCTGTATGCTTTTCAATTCCTGATTAATTAGCCCTATGATATGGCATGCTCATTTTTTTAATTTTGTAGAGGTTAACGAGACTGCCAAAGAGGTCAATAAGGTGTTGCATTTGAACTGCGGCGGAAGTAAGCGGGGCCAGGTCTGTAATTGGAAAAGAACGAAAAATGAACGAATAAGTGACACAAAGAGACCTTTAGGCCATGCTAGGGACCTTCCGGAGCAGGCGTTGCATTTGCTGATTCGTCGGATTGCCGTCAAAATAGGACGCCATGGGCGAAACCACGGAGTAATGGCCGTGGCCTGATGTTAAACTCGACCCGGAAAAGACCGCATAGATAGGCACGGCTTCAGGGAGTGCTGAGTAAACCCTTTTTGATCGAAGATCTGTATCATTCATTGTACGAGTGGGATGGATGCATTTTAAAACCAAGGAAACAACAAAATAATCCTTACAAAGTAGTGGACCGGGAAAATCTTCTTTCTTTGTGTAAGCGTTGTAATGAAAATAAGTCGGCTCATGATATTGTAACCGACTCTATTGTATCTATTTTAAATGCGAGCTGTTTCTGTCATTCGCCCGCATAACGAATGGTATCGATAATCTTTTTATTTCATTGAAGGAGTTCCTTATGGATTCTATGTTGGGTATAGGCTCGTACAGCGGGATAGGGAAGAAGGTCCTGATTGTCGACGACGAGCATCTTATTAGATATTCGATGCAAAAATTAATAGAATTTTGGGGGTATTCGGCAGTCACCGCGGAATGCGGAGAAGATGCCCTCCGCCTGTTCAGTGAGCAGAAGCCGGACATCGTCATTTTGGATATCCACCTACCCGATCTAAATGGTCTGGACCTTCTCAAAACAATCAAAGATATTTGCCCTTCCGTGGCGGTTATCATGGCAACGGGCTGTCCTGATGCAAAAACCAGCGTTGATGCAATGAATATGGGCGCTCTTGCGTATCTTGAGAAGCCTGTCTGTATCGACACACTGAAGACCCTGATGCATAGCTCGAAACAGGCAGTGGTACAAATTCAATAACAGAAAGGTGTAATTATGTAAAGAACAGGCTTCTGGTCTTCTTATCTGACCGGAGTGGGACTCGGATTATCCCTTCTGGCTTCTTTTGTACTTGCAGGGCAGGGCCACGGAGCATCACGGACATTTACTGTTGTTGTAGGCTCAGGCATGAAAGAAATACTCTCCACATACACTGCAACTCTATCCTATCTGTCGAAATACTTAGATTGTCTTCTTTCAAAAACTGGATTGTTATTGAAGTGAGCGGACTACTCCTCGGCGCGCACCAAAACTTGTGATAAAATTCTTCATGGCCTGATAATCATATAAGGGGCACCTTCCCCCTTTTTGTCTCTGTCGTTTACAAGAGGCAGGCCACTTTTTTAACTGTCAACCATGATGACACAAGATAAGAACAAGAAAGAAGATGTGATACTATTGGGGGGCTTAACAATTATCAGTTCTATATTGCTGACGAAAGCGAGTGTCGCAAGCTTCTTCATGAAATTCGTTGGCCATATGGCATTAGGTGTCCTCGTTGCGGCCTCCAAGCTATCTGGAAACTTGGAAAGAAAAACGGCTTTAAATACAAGGGTAGAAGTTGTAAATATACGTTTACCGAGACTTCTGGCACTATCTTTGAAAAGACGCGGACGCCCATCTCTAAGTGGATATGTGCGATTGCCTCTTTAAAATTGGTATCTCTGCAAATCATCTGAAGAATGAAACCCAGGTGGCCTATAAGGCTGCCTGGCATATGCTTCCGAAGATAAGTAAGGCCAGCAAACGTGACTCTCTAACCGACCTGATGTCTGGGCATATTGAGGTCGATGAAACGTATTTTGGTGGTAGACAAAAAGGGAAACGCGGTAGAGGTGCGGCTGGCAAAACTCCTGTAATCGGACTTATTCAGCGTAACGGATCTGTGAGAACAATTGCCATTCCGAATGTTAAGAGTGCCACACTTCAGGCTCTTATTAAAGAGCATGTAGTAGCGGGCAGCACGATCTACATCGATAAGTGTCACGGCTACCGTGGCCTTGATAATAGCGGGTATTCTCATAAATTGGTTTACCATGATAAAGTGTTTGTATCTAGCAAAGGGAACCATACTAACTCTATTGAAGGCTACTGGCGATTATCAAAGCACAAGATTTATGCACGATATCACAAAATCTCTCCCGAACAATTGCCCGATTACTTGGCAGAGTCAGAGTTTAAATTCAATGAACGAGCTCATCCAGATTTTATAAAACTCGTGCTTTCTAAACTGTTATTTCAGTACCTCTCAGGGGATAATTACCAAAAATTTTAATATTCGGTATTCTCCCATCTGTTAAAGAATTCGGAGTGCAATATCTCCCAGGCGGCGAAAAAGGCAGATATCGAAAGACAGTCTCTCCAGTATTTGATGCGCACGTATGGAATAAGCGGCGGCGATTTCCGAAAGGGTTTAAACAATATAAAAAAGGAAACAAGACCTTGTGCTTATGGCAAAAAAATGCTAAGCTATTTCCCATAAAGGGGTATTTAATATAAAGGAGGACGACCATGGCTGGAGAAAATTCATCAACAGTCACTTCAAAACCTAATGAGATGGGCTGGAAGGAGTTGTATTTAAAAGAGGATTGGTGGGCCATCTATGTCGGCTTTGGCATTACGCTGCTTTGTCTTATTGCCTTCATGAGCGGTTCGACATTTGCAAAATCTCTTTCTATCAATCCCGGCGGATTGAAATGGGACTCTGCTTCTCTCGGCAAGCTTGTTGATCACTTCTCAAATAACATAGGTTTATACGGCCTTCAATTTCTCTTCTGGGCGGTCATATTCAGCATTACGACGCGTATCATGGGGATAAAGACATCGGAGTTTTTCCCCTCGTTCGTCATTCTCTATCTGCTGTCAATATTGGCTTTTGTGATTGCCGGATGGAAAGATTCCGGCCCATGGATGCTGGAGCCGCCAATTACGGCATTATTGATAGGGCTTATAATAGCGAACGTAATGCCCTTTCCCAAATGGATGGATTCCGGTTTTAGGGTGGAATACTACATCAAGACGGGCATTGTTCTTCTCGGCGCCACATTTCCTATTAACCTTTTAGTGTCAGCGGGACCGATTGCCCTCTTTCAGGCAACTGTAATATCTCTTACTACATGCCTGACCATTTACTTTGTAGCGACAAAGGTTTTCAAACTCGATAAGCGGCTCGGGGCTGTTATCGGTACAGGAGGCGCAGTATGCGGCGTGTCCGGCTCTATGGCCATCGCAAGCGCGGTAGGCGCCAAAAAAGAGTATCTATACACCGCAATCACGCTCGTGGTCGTTTGGGCCTTAGTCATGGTTTTCTTTATCCCGTTTGTGTCAAAGCAACTTAATCTTCATCCAGGGATAGCAGGAGCATGGGTGGGGACATCCGAGTTTGCAGATGCGGCAGGTTTTGCCGCAGCCAGCACTTACGGGAAAATGGCTGGCAACGAGGACGCGGCAATTCAGGGCTTTACGTTAATGAAGGTTATCGGCCGGGATATCTGGATAGGAATCTGGTCGTTTGTCTTTGCTCTGATTGCCTGTTTGAAATGGGAGAAAGAGGAATGTGGTGTGAGGCCGAGCGCCATGGAGATATGGTGGCGGTTCCCGAAATTTGTCCTGGGATTTTTCTTAGCATCGCTAATAATGACCGTAATAGCAACCACTTATTCGCTGGCTGACTTCAGTAAAGTCTTTAAGCCTGGGGTCTTCGGACCCATCGCGGGGCTTCGCACATGGGCGTTTATTTTCTGCTTCCTGAGCATAGGGCTTACTACTCGCTTCAAGGATCTCAAGTCCACCGGATGGAAGCCGTTCGGCGCATTCACCATCGGGGTCCTAGTAAATGTGACGCTCGGTTTTCTCCTTTCCGTCTATGTATTCGGTGATTATTGGATGAAACTGGGCAAGTAGGATGTCTGCCTGACAATCGTGCGTTGGCCTAATGGGGGCAAAAACGCAGGAGAAACACATGCAAGACAAATGCATATGTTGCAAATATTTTGACAACCGCTCTGCGATGATTGAGAGTGTCTTCCCCGGGCTGAATTCCCTAAGTTCCGCCTACGGGTCGGTGTGGGGAGAGTCCGGTATCTGTAGCCTCCATGACTTGTTCATTTCACCTTGGAGAAGATGCGGGGATTTCCAGAGCATACAGTCAGCGAAATTTCTTTGCGATGACTCTCCGCCCTTAGCGAGGAGAATGACAGACAGATAACGCAGAAATGATTATAGCCACAGCTCTTATATAGGCCGACTTATATTCTTTACGATACAATCAACTCTGGACTATAATCACATCATTACGAGTTATTGAAAGGTAGTATAGTTACGCTAAAAAAAATATTAATTGCAGCTTCGTTGGTGCTTATTATTTACACAGGAAATGCACTATCGGGAGATGTATCGAATCTTGTGGTTGATAATAGAATAGTAGATTGTCAATGAGAAGCCAGGCAAGCCGGCCTTCTGGTCCATTCAGGACGTGCGAGTAGGTGAGGAATACAAAGGGGACACATTACCGGTGCTGTAAATCTTGGCAACATGTTGGCAACGCCTTGATTGATCCTAGGCAGGTCACTACGATGTTTCCTGCTATTGAAAAGATGCTGGGCGATACAGGCATTAGCGATGACAGAAACATCATGGTTTATGGCAAAGCAGCGGACTTATACGAAAATGCCGTTACGCATTGGATTCTGGAATTTCTGGGTTGCAACAGTCCTCACTTATCCTGTGCTTTCACAATTTTGACGGCAGTATTGAACAACGGGAATCTTTTGGAGGGAAATTGGAATGTCGGAGACTCATCCCTTCCCAAAGCACAATTTAAGGCGAGGGTGGTCGTCCGGAGAAATACTGCGCATAGCGAAGGGGACTCAATCTTTTTCTTAGTTAAAATTCAGTAGAAACTCCATAATGGTTGTTTCAAGCTACTGATGCCTCTTTACCATATCCCGGTGGTCTCGACGTTCGATGTACTTCACGCAGCAATGAATCTCTAAACGCTGTAAGATATCGATATCAGCTGATGCGATTCAATCGTCGTTCAATATCGAATAAAGATGCTGCAACCCGCCACTGTTTTTGACTGCTATTGCACCATCGATCCACTTAATCTGTCCGCTGACCAATCAGTGAATTGACAGACTCGATCATGTTCGTCGTCGAGAGGCTCTACCGAAGCTCTTTATGAACACTCAGACGATTAAGGGTCGGCGTTTTTTTAAATCCTTCGTCCAGGCTGGTTACTTCTGACTCATTGATAAGCTTGAGCTCCTTATTGATCGACTGGAGGGCACCTTTGGCCTCTCCATCATCATCCTTCGCATATGCGCAGTGCAGTTTATCGCGAAAGGTCGGCTGCAGATCGGTCCGAAGGTAGTCTACGACGTTCTCTCGCTTGTGCCACTGGCACCGTAGGAAGACTCCATAAGCGCTAAAGGCGTCCTGGATGCCTTTCCTGAACCCCTTTGAACCGTCAATAATGCAAAAAAAAATGCCCTTGTTGTATTTGATATCCGGCTGATAAGGTCGTCCTGAGGGCCTTTCGTGACCCCGGCGTTCTCCGCCCCGCTCTGAACGAACCCCCTATCATTGCTCGATACTTCTGGGAGAGCGTTGAAGCGCTTGAGGAGAACGCTTGACGGATTAGCTCCGCACATTTCCGGTAGTTCTTGCAACTGATCCTATTCGATATCCGCCTGAGTATCCAATCATCTAGTGCATCGGCAAGCAGATGAAGTTATCAATTGGACGGTATCGACACCTTTTTCCTCTTGATGGTGCCCCCGAACCCGCGGGTATCGGATCGGGATCCTCTGATCATGGATGCGTATCGATCCCATCTGACTGCCCCACCGATCGTAACCGGGAAGGCCTGCTCTGCCGTACCGTTCACCCGCCACTCGGCGAACATCCTCTTCAATCGTCTCCAGCTCGTGCATCAATGCAAACGGTATCATCTGTTGGATTTCTTCCACTTTGGCTTCGATATTGAGCGCCCCGTACTCCTGCAGCGTTTTTATTGTAGCTTTTTCTGCTTTATTGACATTCTGCTTTTTTGACCTTTCCATTCTTTTATATCTGTACTATTCTTCCCATAACGGCTACTTTCTTCGTGACTGTTTTTGTCGGCAAACAAGACGTTAACGTTTTAGGAGCAGATACTCAAATTTCAACTAAACTATAGCACGCAGTTACAAAAAATTTTGGCCCCTAATTAGGAAAACATAGTTTTTTCAAAAAAGGATTCCTTGCGATAATCCCCAAAAACGCTTGACTGAAAATAATCATTCTGTAATACTCCTCCTGACTACTTCGTTGAATCGCTTTGCACAGAACAAAACCTGCTTCGAAAGCGTGAAAAGACCAAGAGGCATAAAAATGAGTGACCCTAATTATATAAAATTGCATTCGTCTATAGAATTCTCACAGAGCGATTTTCGTTGTAGCCTTGGAAGGAAGATAGGGTACTGTATCGCTTTTTTTGCACTCTTAGCACAATTTAGCTACGCGTCTGAGTGGCGCTCTGTTGACAACACGACCGATGGGATTCAAATTTTTAGGAAAGAAGCAGGCGACAGCAGGCTGGTTGCGTTTCGGGGTATTGGCGTCGTTGAAGCACCGTTGCCCTTAGTAGCGACGGTCATTTTTGATGTCGACAGGCGGCGGGAATGGATAGCGGGGCTTGTAGACTCCAGGATCATCCGTTGGGGAAACAAGGACAATTTCATTGAGTACGATCATATTGGGATGCCATTCTTGATCACGGACCGTGATTTTGTGTCGAAAGTCAAAATGAGCTTCAAGCTGTCCAAGAAAGAGATGGTTTTCCATTATCAGCCATCTGGCTATCCATTTACTCCGCATACCAACTTCATTCGTGGCGAACTGATCGACGCGACCTTTATCCTGAGTTCTATCGATAACGATAAAAAGACTAGGGTCGATGCGGAGTTCCTTTGCGATCCGAAAGGGTGGATTCCGAAATGGCTAGTTAATTTTTTCCTAAAGGACTGGCCGAAGACCACTTTCAGAAATTTGCGAAAAGAAGTTCTAAAATCTGACCTCTCGATCAATCCGCGTTTCTCCAAGCTTCTTAAACGCGGGATAATCGGCCGATAATAACTACGTGATTAAGGTCAAGTATTTTCTTATTTTCAATCACCGATCCGAGTTTGGATGAGGAATGGACTTTGCTACTTATACCTCTTATCCGTGACCGATCATCGCTTGGGGGAAATCCCTATAGTGTTCCGCCACCTCTGTCTCGATGTTTTTCTGGGAGATCTTGTCTTTCACGATCACGTACGTGAGATACAAGGGCAGCAGAACGATGAAGATTCCCGCCCATCCCAGCATGTGCTCGCCGACGAAGAATGTGACAGACAAATTGAAGACCAGAACGCAGCAATAAAGGATGGGGCCGATTAGGAATCGCCAGGGATATTTGTAACCAATAAAATCTGGGACTCCTTTTCTCAGCAGGTGCCAGTCGATCTTTTGCAGAAAGTAGATCATTGAAAAGCCTACAACGAACCATCCGAGAAAGTTCGAGAGAGGGACGCCGAAATAGACCCCTTGTTCGGGGTAGCCATAGATCTGCCCGAGAAACCAGCGATCGCCCCGCAAGGCGATAGGATCGATAATAATATCGAGGTAAACGAACAGCAGAGCACCGAGAATTCTGACCTGAAGGGAGTACCTTATTTTTTTCGTCTCAAGAACGTACAGTATCCATCTCGAACGGCTTAGCGGCGAGAAGACGAGAAGTGCCAGAGAATAGCTCGCGTAGGCAAGAAAGACGTAACTGATCGAGTCCATGAGCGGAACGCCCAAGACCCATATCTCTTTTCCTCTCGTGGCGTTAAGATAGTAATAGTGTCCGTAAGGAAAGCCAATGTTAATGGACAAGAATTCCGACAGCCACGCGATAACGTATCCTGTGACGCCGAAGAGGAGGGCCCTCTTTAGTCCAAGATGCAGCGAGCACCCGGCGAGGTAAATGACAAGGAAGATGAACACGTAGGGTCTAAGGAGGATCGTGTCGAGAAGAAGCATGCCTACGGACCCCTCAGGTATTTCTCAGGTTCCAAAAGACAAGCCTGACAAAGTCCTTTAGATGGGAAAAGGCGATTCTCTGCACGGTCGCTTCATAGCCGCTGTGGACCATGCAGTCCCGGCATCGCGGATCGATTCCGGACTCGTACCGCTCCCAGGAAGTCTTTTCCATCAATTCGCTGAACGACGGATAGTAAGCATCGGTAATAAGGTAACAGGGGGATTTCCAACCCAGCGGATTACGCGTCGGATTGCCCCAGGGAGTGCAGCGCAGTTGCCTGTTCCCTTTTAGAAAGTCAATGTAGAGGGGGGAGCTGATGAATGGGAATTTATTGAAAAAATTCATACGCCTGAACATATCCCTTGCCTCCTCTCTGCTGAGAAAGATGTCGTTCTCGACCCGTTCATAATTGAAGGCGGGAGACATCAAGATGCCGTCTACCCGAAGGCCTTTGAGAGTTTCAAACAATATCTCCAGCTGTGCGATATCGGAGTTCTTGTACACCGACGTATTGGTGCTCACGCGGAAACCCTTTTGTTTCGCAAATTTGATCGAAGCGATCGCCTGTTTGAACGTTCCGGGTTTGCCGGTGATGAGGTCATGCGTCTCTTCCATCCCGTCCAGATGAATATTTAGCGTCAGCCTCGGGCTCGGCGTGAAGTCCTCGATAAAGCCACCGGTAAGAATGCCGTTCGAACAGAGATAGACGTGCCGTTTCAACCGGAGCAATTCCCGCACGAGGGGCTTCAATTCTTTGTATAAGAGTGGTTCGCCACCTGTAACGGTCACAACCGGAGCGCGTGATTCTAAGGCTGCGTCGATGCACTGGCCGAGGGTGAGGTCTTCGGTGTGCTCGTGATCATATAGCCGTATCCTATCGCAGCCGGAACATGCTAGATTGCACCGGTGCGTCGGCTCGAGCATGAGGACGAGTGGGAACCTCTTAACACCTGTGAGTGCATTTCTCGTGAAAAATGATGTTAACGATGCATATAAGCTGACTGGAAAGCGCATAGAAACCTCTCGAATATTGAAACGGCCCGACCCCGAAAGTACTCTGCTCACGTACACCGTGTCCCAGTGCCTGACCCTGCGGGACTGTTGGTGCCCTGTTGTGAAGTCTCTTCCGGTTACGACCGTGCGGCCGACAAGGCTTTTGGGCCTCATCCAGCTCGCTCAAGGTAAAGTCGCTATTTTTACAAAAACCCTCAGGTCCTTATTGGGCATGGTGATCACCGGTATTTTGTCCGCTACATCCGTGATGCCGCCCATCGGGTCCAGTTCACTGGTTATGGCACGAATGGTCGAGGGATAATACTGTCGGATTGTTTCCCGCGCCTCCTCGCCGCCGTCAACGGCGTAGAATTCATAGTTGTCCCGTTCAATCTGTTCATCAATCAGGTCCGGGCATCTCTTTTCAGGCATCGCGGAAGCAGGATCAAGACCCGGCTTGCATTGAGCTTTCCGATTAAGCTCATGGTCACGAAATTGTGCATCTTGATGAAGGAATTCCCTATTCTGTCCTTGTTGATACCTAACTTTCTTCCGAGCCAGATCGACTGCGGAAGCAGTGAGACAACGAACTTTTCAATCCAGTTATAGGGGAACAAGGACTTTTTGAATGTTCGCAGCAGCAGGCCTTCAAGAAGTGCAGAGATTACAAAGACAGGTCGCGAAACCTACGATCGCCCAACCCGCATACATCTTAAGCGTCGGGTTTAACTGTTGAACCCGGGGTTTAAACATGAGCCATTCGGGAAGCAGCAGCGCGATGATTATGATGAGAACGCCCAATGCCAGGGAGAGGAAGGTGGAAAGGTTCTCGTTGATTGCATCTTCCCGCAAGTCGGTGTAGCCTTTCCACTTCATCCACTCGTTGCCGAGTTTTCTGTCTTTCCGATCGTCCGTATCTGCAGCTAGCTTATTCTTGCCTCTGTCAAAACGCCCTCTCCTTTATATAATCGTTGTGTTCGAACCACCGTATTGCTTTTTCTATAGCTCCCTCGACGGGAGTCTGTGGTAGATGCAATTCCTTGATAGCCTTTGCACAATCGAAAAACATGTACTTTCTCGCCATCTTCACCCCGGTCAGCGGGATTACAGGTTGCTTGCCGGTTATCCATGTGGACAGGGCCTCGTTGACGTGTGCGGCCATGAGTATTGGTAAGTAGGGAAGGCAAACGGCCGGCGCCTTCTTCCCCGTCATGCGTGCAAGGATCCTAAAGAATTCTTTCAGCGTCATATTCCGGTTGCCGAGTATGTACCGCTGACCGACCCTTCCCTGTAGTGCCGCAATTAGATGGCCGGCCGCCACGTCTTCAACGTCGACAAAATTCAGGCCCGTATCGAGGTATGCTGGAATTTTACCGTTTACAAAATCGACGATGATCTTCCCCGTCGGGGTTGGCTTTCTGTCGAAAGGTCCGATTGGCGTGGACGGGTTGACAATGATGGCGGGCAGGCCCTGTTCGATGCAATGTCTCACCTCTTCTTCAGCTAAGAACTTGGACTTTTTGTAATGGCCGACCATATCACGGAAATCGGCTGACGATTCCTCGTTCGAGGACGCTCCATCAGCGCGTGCAGCCAAGACGCCTACAGTGCTGGTATACACGACCTTTTCGACGGAATTCACCAGGGCGGCGCGCATGATGTTCTTTGTCCCCTGCACGTTAATTGCATACATAACGGCCGGGTCGGGAACCCATAGCCGGTAATCCGCAGCAACGTGGTATAGGTGCTGGCAGTCTTTTAGCGCATCGCGGCATGCGTCAAAATCCCTGATGTCGCCTTTAACTGGCGCCACGCCCAGATCCTTGAGAGCCGTTGCATCGTTTTCATTGCGCACCAAGGCCTGCACGTGAAAACCCTTCTCGGCTAAGAGCTTTGCAACATGAAATCCGATAAAGCCCGTTGCTCCAGTTACAAGGACCTTCATTACCCGGTCGCCTCGTTCCCGAGCGCGGAAAGATACCTGCCCAGAGCCATCAGAGGAAAGCAATTCCGGTAATTATGATATCGGAGATAAAAGTACTTAGGAAACCCTGTGCCCGTAAACTCTTTCTCGTCCCACGTGCCATCGGCCTTTTGCCTTTTGAGAAGGTACGTCACCCCGTTCATGACTTCTCTGCCGCCTGCTTCGCCCGCAGCGATCATTGCAAGAATCGCCCAAGCGGTCTGTGAGGGGGTGCTTCGCTCTGTACAGGCGTTTGAAGGAGATTGAACGTAGGATTCACAGCTCTCACCCCATCCTCCGTCGGCGTTCTGCTTTGATTTGAGCCACTGCACCGCATTCCGGATGTACGGACTTGACATGTCTTCTCCTACTGCATTCAGCCCTGCTAGCACTGTGCTCGTTCCATATAGGTGATTGACGCCCCACCGTCCCCACCAAGAGCCTTCTTTTTCCTGGGTAAGCTTGAGAAACGCCGTCGCGCGCATAACCACGTCGTTCGAGAGACTGTATCCCATCGAGCCGAGAACTTCGAGGACCCTCCCGGTCAGATCGGGAGTGCTGGGGTCTATCATTGCCTCAAGATCTCCGAAGAGAAGCTGGTTCAGGAATTTCTTATCATTGTCCACATCAAACGCGCCCCATCCGCCGTCTTTTCCCTGCATCCCCAGGACCCAGCGCAGGCCCCGGATGAAGTTCTCCCATGTAATGGAATTCTCATTCGCGCATTTGTTGAGGAGCAAAAGAACGACGGAGGAGTCGTCTACATCGGGGTACCAGCTGTTCTCGAACTCGAAAGCCCAGCCGCCAGGCTCAAGCAAGGGTCTTTTGACGCTCCAGTCACCCCGACGGAAAATCTGTTTAGAGGCAAGCCAGGCACAGGCCTTTTTCAGGGAAGGATGGTATTTGTCCATTCCCGCGTTGAGCATTGCGAGGGACGTGAGAGCGGTGTCCCATACTGGGGAGATGCATGATTGAAGAATGAGCTCATGGTCTTTTTCGATGGTAAATTTCTTCAGCGCATCTAGTCCTTTTCGTACCGGCTCTGAAGTGTTAGAATACCCCATCGCCGAAAGGGCGAGGATCGAGTTGATCATGGCGGGCTGTATGCCTCCCCAGTCTCCAGTCTGTTCCTGGTGGTCGAGGATCCATTTTTCGGTCCTCTTGAGGGCCGTCTTATGGAAGAGTCTGACCGGCAGGCGCTCGTACACCTTGACGAGCCTGTCAAGGGCGATACTTAACCTTTTCCATGAAAAGCGCGGCAGCTTGCCGGACGTAATCGGCGGCACCTTGTCCGGTTCCCGGTACAATTCCCGGAGCGTCATGCCGGAGTTCAATGTCCTCACGGGCTTGAACGCGCAGATCATTGCCAGAGGTACAAACGTGGACCGCGCCCAGCTCGAGAAGTTGTAGATGTTCAGAGGAAACCAAGCAGGAAGTATATTGAGTTCTACTGGAATGGAAGGGATCGCCCGCCAATCGTAGAGGCCGAAAAGGGCAAGATATATTTTTGTGAATGCTCTCGAGGTCTCAATTCCTCCCTCCCGGAGGATGAATTCACCGGCCTTCCGCAGCGACTCATCGTCTGCGGAGAAGCCCGCGAGTTTCAGGGCGAAATACGCTTCTACGGTGGTGCTGAGGTCGCCTCGTCCCCCGTAGAACAGCGACCATGTCCCGTCCGCACGCTGGTTTCTAAGAATGTTGTGAACGATTTTTTTATCCCGTTCTTCGTCCCGCAGCCCCAGGAAATGAAGGAGCATCAGGTATTCCGATATCATGGTGACGTTGGATTCAAGTTCATCCCACCAGTACCCGTCAGGGTGCTGACGGTCAAGGTAATAGGACAGAGTATTCTTCACGGCTTCCGATACGGGTCCAAAGTACGAGGATCGCCCCGGGAACGTGCGAGGTTCATTTTCCTGTATGCCGGACAGTATGCTTGCCGTATCCGCGGATCCGCGTCGGTAATCTGGATTTTGTTCGCTTATGGATAATCTGTTCATTGTTTCCTCTCCCTCGCACGGCCGGCCTTATCGAGGCAGATCGTCTTTATGCGAAAATACAGCAGGAATAACGGTCAGTGCCATCAATCCGTGATCCCCAGTAAATTCGAAGTGATGAGTCCCGGGAAGCGAACGATCGACTGACCGCGATTTGCCGCCGAGCGCAACCAAGGCGATGCTGGTCACAATGATTATCGTACCGGCCCGGCGATACCATGAGACATCTTCCTCGAAGAAAAACTTTGCCAGAAGCGCGGCTAAAGATACGACACCGCAGTCATCGGCAAGACGAAACTGATGACCGCCCATGAGAGGGCGGTGAGATAAAGAAAAAAGAAAATGCCCAGAAAGATAACAGTGGAAATACATACGGATTTCGAACCACAGAATAGAACAGGAAGACCCAGTGCGATTGCTCCGCACGGTTCATCCAACCGTATCTCCGCTTGTAAGACAGATCACGTCAACCATGCTTTAACAGTGGCTGAATTGTCAACAAGACGGCCTTGCTGAACAGTGTACAAGACCGGATAATGCCAGCCAGATATTATAGCAGTAGGAGAGGATTTCCTAATGTCGTGAACCGGTCCCACCATAAATCACTGTGTATGATCTCGAGTTAAGAATCAGTGTTTGAACGTCATTTCCAAAAGATTTGGAAGCCCGGCTGGATCAGGCTGCTCCGTTATCGCGCCCCGGCATGGAATCCTAACGTAAAAAAAATATAAGGAGAAGCTTCTAGGACAAAAACCACCGTGAAGCATTCTCCTCGTAGGAATTAATGTCTGCCGCCCATATGCTCCAGCGCTAGAATGAGCCATGGGGTATAGAGATGCTCATTCTTCTTGATTTCCGTCATCAATGCGGTCAAGCCCATAAGCCTGACCTCCGCTATTTCATTACAGTCGTAAGACAGGGTGCTCGCTTCAATGCCACGGACAATGGTCACAGCGCAAATTTCATGCTCCGTGCTGACGCCGTTATAACCGGCTTTATAGCAAAATTTAAACGCATATTTCACCTTCTCGGTTACGAGACCTATTTCTTCTCTTATCCGCCGCATTGAAGCATGTTCGTAATCCTCTCCCATAAACACATGGCTTGCGACGCTACCGTCCCAAAACCCGAGCCACAACCTCTTCTTGTCACTTCTTCTGGTCAGCAGTAATTCCCCTGCATTGTTGAGAACCATGGCGAGAAAGCCGCGATGCAGTATCCCCTCCGCCATCATGACACTTTCCCTTGCTATCTTCGCCGATGACATTGTCATTTTCATCGACCGTGACGACCTGCTCTTTCTGTTTCTCCATTAACAAGAATGATCTTCCTTATTAATATAGAATTCCAATTAAAACGTACAGGATCATCATCTATCGACCGTCGGCATTTTCCCTTTGTTTCGGACACGAACGCCAGCATTTACAAAATAATAATAGCAATGACACTTGAAAATGTCAATGAAAAGGTGTGAAATAATTCTGTTTTGCAGCTACCGCTCGGAGATAGTTGCACTTTTCACATTAATATTGTTCGGGAAGGGTGTCTTTTCGTATTGCATGGGGGCACTATGATTTGAGCGAATGAAAGTTACGGAGGGCAAGGACGAAAGCATTATCGCATCGGAGCACTCCGCTCGGTTGCGGGCAGCCATGAACAGTTTGGAGCATGGCGTTAAAAAGCGGTGCCTTCAGAACGGGTAGCCGAGTCCGACAAATACCGCTGCTCCCTCGTTACCAAGTCCGATTTCCACCCTACCGATGATGTTGGGGCGGACCACGGCGCGGAAGCCAACGCCGGGATTGATTTTGATATCCCTGTATCGTGCTGCGCCGAGCGATCCCATGACCCCGCCGAAGTCGACGAACGGTGCCAACTCCCAGTCTGTTCTAACGTTGAACACCGTCCAGCGAAAGACCCTGATTCGCTCTTCGAGGTTAAGAAGCAGGGAGGTGGAGTCGATAAAACGGTAGGTGCCATATCCGCGCAGGGTGGTCTCCCCTCCGAGGATGCTTCGTTCAAGAAAGGGAACATCGTCGCCAGGAGTCCGGTTGTAGACGATTCGGGAAACCGTTATCCAGT
Source organism: Nitrospirota bacterium (assembly GCA_963845065.1). Taxonomy (GTDB): domain Bacteria; phylum Nitrospirota; class UBA9217; order UBA9217; family UBA9217; genus JAJYKN01. The sequence goes on along the minus strand of CAWJQQ010000005.1, from coordinate 96,281 downwards.
TCGAGTTAGCTGATGGTGAGTAGCCCTTCACTTCTGCATGGTAATGAACGAAGCTGGCGCTGCTGCCGAAGTCCTCCGCGCTTTCTTCAACCGATGCCTCTGCGTAAAGCCCGGCGGTAGGTATGGCGGGGAAGTCGAGGGTGCTGTAGACAAGACCGAGCTTCTGCGCGTGAATGGTAAAGCCGTTGATGCCGGGCACTTTGGACCCGGAGAACTGGTCGCGGATGAAAGGGATCGACGGTATTGCTCCCTGAGTGATATCTACCTGCCTGAAACGGTCGCCTACCACCAGCTGAAGATTTCCGGTAATCTCGTAAGCCAGCGACAAAGTGATGCCCGACTCCCTGTCGCCGAAGTTCGACTGGTTCGCCTGGAGGCTGTCGGGCCCAAAGCCGAAGAAACGCGCGGAGCCATCGGTAAAAATGTAGAAATAAGAACGTACCTCCGCCCTACCGCCGAATAGCGACCGGTCAACGTACGTGAGATTGTAGTTTTCGTCGACGCGAGCGGACTTGGAGATTTTGAACTCCCAGTTCTGGACGGGCGATGGGTAGAAAGCGCCGTAGAGGGAGTTAGTGACGCCAACGTACCGATTGTAATTCACCTGCGGGGCCAGTAGCGTGCTGACTTCGTCCTGCTTGTTGTGGAAAAGGAACGCAGCTAGGGCGCCCAAGTAGAGTCCCTCGTTGGGATTGTTCGCGATGACCGGGACGGGCACGGTGACCACTTTTACCTGTTCGCCGAAGGTATCGTTGGTGAGGGGGAAGGGGAGTTGGTTGTGGGGCACCATGGTGGTGCAGGCAAAAACATTCAAAGACATTGTCAGCAACAGCAACGGAGTTGAAAATCGCATAGTTTATGTGCAGGAAAGGGAGATTTTGACGGCGCTACGCTTTACAGCCCTTACATGCGGCTACTCCCTCTGCTGGAGCTTTTCGTCTTTCAGGATAAGATACCCACCAGCTGCCCCGCCAGCGGAATGACAGGCTTGTGAAGCTCAAGGCTCAGATACTGAAGCCGAGGATGTCCTTGACCGGCGCCGAGAACAAGCCATTTCTGCCACTGACATAAGCGGACGATCTTTCTGAGTAAGACATACGCAAGGCCGCTTCATTACGGCAGATCCTAGTTCGAAAAGTGAGAGGGCGGTCGAACCTTCCGCGATAAGAAGAAGCAGAAAAAATGGGACCAGTGCGTAATGGCGTAACCCGCAAATCCCACCGGTCTCAATGTCCGATAGGTCTACATCTACCAGAACTGATGCTTGAAGTAATCGACGACATGCACATGGGACCTGTATTATTCTCACAGACATACCGGGAAAGGACGAGCGAATACCTCCGCTTCCACAGCCGGTTGCCGAGTTAGTAGTCGTTTAAAAGGTAGTCGCCAATCACTGCAAAACCGTCGATCTCTTCCAGCGCCTTCTTCGAGCGTACCAAAGAGGCCCCTAATGCGAATGTAATGAGGTCCAGTCGACGGGCGACAAGCATGTACGAAATGAAGTCGAGCGCGATCGTCAGAGACTTCAGCGCGGCGTCGATCGACACGGGGCTTGAAATCTTGAATAGAGATGTTACCACCCCGACGTTTCGTGCGCTGAAGTGTTCCATCATCTTCTTCCGAGATAAGATCAGCTCACTCTCATGTCGCTATCACTGATTGCGAGTATGGGAGGCTAGTCTGATTCCGCAAGTTCTTCGAGATTCGATATCTTCCAGTTCACGCCCGGACGGCCCGTGACGATGATCGTATGGATATTACAATCCGTAAGGTAAGCAACCATCCGGTGTGCCCAAGGACTGCCGTTATCGTGTCGATTATGATCATGTCGCTGCGCGTACCGCGCCGCGGCACATCAACGGAGATTGCCAGTGACCCGCAGTCCACCTGCACTCTCAGGAGATGAGTATGGAACTTAAATCCTGCAATACGTGATAATTTGATTGCGAACCAAAAAGTGGAAAAGGAAGAATTGCCAAATAGATAGTCACTAAATTAACTGTAAGGAGGTTCACCTTTTCCGTGATGAATATATCACAAAGAGAGCAGAAAACACAGCCAAAAGTCAAGACCGAGATGACAGGCAAGGACCTTACGATACATGCGGGATTATTGCCAGTAATGAATTTCATAAACAGGCTTGAGTTTCGAGACCACGCTGGGACGGATTATGGAGCACGCCAGCCATGCCAACATCGCCGAGCTGGCGTCTATTGTTCATTCATTTTGAGGCCTGGGTGGAAACGTGTGGGTCATTCCGAGCGGCGGTTGCAAGGCACGCTGTGTTGCATGTGGGGTGATATTGATGACGGAGGTAAAATCCGTAGCTCTGCTATAGGGAACCTTATGCTTGGCGTTCCAAAAGGGCGCTAAACATCCTCTTGGTCATCTGCAGGGTAAATACCACAGCGGTGAAATCTAGCTAAGAGCGTTTTATTCTACGGGGGATGGGTATGCGGCTCTCAGGAATGAGTGGAAAAAAGGATATAATCCCGTGAAGAAAGGTCAAAAGTCCTATGCCCCTCTCATTGCCTTTGTGGCGAAAATGTGGGAGGTGCTTCATAGCTCGCTTCGCTACTGTTGCGCTTATTCGTCGAACGGTGGTTGGGCTTCTTCAGCGGAGCATGTCTATCATACTAGGAAGCTCAAGAATCTAGGTATCGAACATTATCTAGATGCAAAACCTTAACCTGCCTCTTCGCGCGGCAGGATGGGTCGGCCATACCTGGCAAGCCCGGATGGGAGCAGACGACCTTTCGATATAAGTGTGTCGACTGATCCAGCGCACGCACTTTTGCCGCGGTACGAAAGCATATCAGCATCAAGAAAGCGTTTATAGATCTTCCTGGTACACGAATACTTTTGCTAAGTAACCACCGAGGCGTTCAGCCCCCTTGAAACCCATCGTCATATGGAGAGCAGGCGACGTGCTAGACGTGGATCAAAGAATGCAATAGTCAGATTCATGCGCCCATTAAAAGGATTGACTTGTAAGAATACAATGTGTTAGATTTCTGACTGAATAGTATTCAAAACTGAGATATCACTATGGAATTTTGGATTTTTTATTTTTTTGCAAAAATATATTTATATTACAAAGGAATTCTCCGCCTAGATGTTTTATTGAACCTCCTTTTCATGTCATTTCTCATGATTTCAATACCAAAGCGGTTCAAATTCTTTAAGTCCTTTACAATTGTTAAATTTATTCTAAGCGCGATCTTTAGCGTACTCCTTCTCTGCCACGATTCCTTGCTGCCGGGGCCGTTAGGTGACCTGAATCTTGTTGAACAACACGGGATGCCTTCTCAGCAGTATGTGTATCATTACCTCTTAGGGTTCTATAACCCAAAAGAATTTGGCATCCTAACAATTATCCTATCCATATGCATCTTGCTTCGCAAATATTCAAAGATCATGGCCGCAGGAACGGTCTTACTTCTCATTTTTCCATTGTTTATTTCGTCGGGTAACGTGAACTATCAGTCCATCGCAGAACTGGAAAAAAATTTAAGGTCTTTTTATAACGTGGAAGCAACAAGGCTCATTCATTTTAAACCGCCCAAAAGAGATAATTCTGATTTTGATATCATCATTCTGCATGTCTGTTCACTGTCCTGGGATGACCTCCGAGATTTAAACATGGAAGAGGATCAATTTTTCAAGCAATTTGATTACCTGCTCACCAATTTTAATTCTGCTACCACCTATAGTAATCCAGCTGTTATAAGACTGTTGAATGCAAATTGCGGGCAACGCAGGTATGACGACCTTTATAACGAAATACCAAGGGAATGTTCTTTGGTCGAAAGTCTTAGTGCTCAAGGATATGATATTCAGTTCGCGCGTAACCATAATGGAATTTATGATAAATTTGACGAAGAGGTCAAACGCTTTGGGCATCTTGATGCGAGCCCATTTCTACTAACCAATCTTACTGCCAAGTCATCTATGTTTGATGATTCTCCCGTGTATGACGACTATTCTGTGCTTGAGCATTGGTTGGCGGCAAGACAAAAATCACGATCAAAAAAAGTTACTCTCTATTATAACACCGTTAGCTTGCATGATGGCACTCATAAGGTAGCTGATAAATATTGGTGGGCTAAAGACAACTTACAGCAATACAAGGAATCTGTGCATGACTTACTAGATGATATGACAAAGTTCTTCAACCATGTTGCAGAATCAGGACGAGAGACAATAATTATCTTTATTGGAGAACATGGGAGGTCGGCTCATGGCAGTGCTATCGGACCGCCAGGACTCAGAGATATCCCACTTCCTCGCATAGCAACTGTTCCTGTGGGAATAAAATTTATTGGAAAGATGCAAAGTGCTGATCAAACAGGTCGGCAAGTAATTATTTCCAGACCGATGAGTTATTTTGCCCTCTCCTATATGCTGGCGGCATTCACGAAGCAAAGCCCCTTTACTTCAGCTCGGTATTGGACCAATAATTTTATAGATAACATTCCGCAAACTGATTTTGTCGCAGAAAATTTTGGGAATATAGTCTTTAAAAGAGGCAGTTATTATTATTTATATAGAGATAAGAAATGGACACCTCTTTCTGAGAACGAATTAAAGTAGCCATCCACAGGCGTTAGGCGATGCGGTATCTCCGATGCATCGTCGAACAAGACAGGTAAGACGAGTTGAGAAAGAAGTACCCTCTCGATTAAGAGAGGGATATATCAGGCCGCGCAGTCGGTCCTCAAAGAAAGGCAGTACACCTTCTCCAAATGATCGTGGCACTCTTTGCAGCCTTTCCGCAGGAATTAAAGCACATACGTAAAAACCGTCCGTCCGAGCAAACTTCGGAGCGCCGCCCTTTCCTCTTGCAAGGAAAGCAGCATCCACCGTGTGACGTTATCACAGTACAAACCGGCGTGGGCGCTGCCAATGCGGAATCCGCATTTCGGTGTGTGCTCCAGGATTGCAGTCCCGACATTGTTCTGTCAGTCGGGTTTGGCGGCGCCCTGTACGAGGACGCCGAAATCGGGGATATCGTCTGGTCTTTCCACTCCTTCCTCATCAGGGGAGACACGATGGGGCAGAATGAATATCTTTCGGAAGACGACGTCCCTGATTCCGCCTTCATTAGACAAATAGGAGAAAAGCTCCGCGAGAGGACCGCCGCAAAGGAGGGACGCATCGTTACCCTCTCGGAAATGATGCCAAAATCGAACATAAGAAAGAGGATTCCCAACGATCTTCCCTTCCCCGTATGCGACATGGAAACGTTTTATTTCGCAAGGCTGTCGCACCAGAATCGCGTGCCTTTTCTTGCTGTACGCTCGATTACCGACCGGCATGATGAAGATATTCCTCCGGAGCTACTTGCGGTAACAGACAGAACAGGCCAGTATCATTTTTTGCGGGCCTTCGGCCTTCTTCTCGCAAAGCCTAAGCTTATCCCGGCCAGCATAAAACTCGGAAGAAACGCCGCACGGGCTTCCAAGAATCTGGGGATGGCTGTGGACTCGCTGATGGAAATACTGTTCGCCTTCACGCCTCAGGAATGAGGATGTTGAAAAGTTTCTTGTGGCATAATAATTCATAATGCCAGTGAAGCTGGGTATCTAGCAAAATTATGAAAACCTTTTATTGCCACATTCGCGGAATGATAGCGGGCAAACGAGAATAGTTTTTCGACAATTTAACTTGCAATTCCCTGTAGCTTGCTACGGGGTCACCGCATAGAGGGAAGAGTTTGAGAAACCGCAGGTTTCTCAAATGATAATCGTCTTTCTATTTATAAAGACCACGCAGCTTGCAGCGTGGAGGTTCATTGTCAGAATTTAGCAGTTTTAACCTATTTAAAACCAAATATTATCGCCCTCACGAAGAACACCCCATCCAAACGACGTATTGGTTGTGGGATGAATTGGCTGGCTTTAAATTTCCCCCAATATTTGACAAACTGAACAAAAGTATAGCATAATATATTGCATGAATTTCCAACATCCATATCATAACAGCAACTCCAGCCTAAGAACCCGCTTGTCTGTAATAGAGCAACACCAGCGTACCTAATGGCAAGGCTTACGGTAAGGGATTACAAACGTACAGGGCCGCTCGATTCCTGCCGTGAAAACAATACTGAATCAGGATGTTTTGCCCGCCGGTAAACACCATGACGTTGTTGTCATCCAGAAGAAGTTTCTGGCTGCGGCCAATGCTTTTTCTTAATGCCATATTCCTGCCGGAGCCGCTAATTAGCATGAGAACGAGTAAAGAGATATTATCCATCCTGACCACCGTCCAGAAAACCATGTGGAAAGGTTTTAGCAAGGCATATGTAGAAAAGGCCCGGCTGGCCATTCCAGTAGCCATTGATCAGGTTGAAAGCAAATACTTTAAGCACATTTACGGCCAGTTACTACATTGCGCAACGAAGACAGAAGAGAATAGGCTCTTGACTATGATATTCTACCTAAGTATAATTTTAACATGAGAAGAATTACGCAAAAAAGAATTGCGCTTCTTTTTGTAACGATACTTTTCATCGTCGCGATTATACCCGCCTTCTACGCCGTTGAAGATGAGACACTGCCCAAGGACTCCCCTATTTACAGGGCCTATGACCAGCTCTATACCTCGTTTAACAGTGCAGTTGATTTTGACTGTAATGTCGGCTGGATAAGAACAGTATCGAAGCTCGATATTTCGTGGACTCTGCCCAACGTTCTTCTCTCCACTGCTGAAACCCGCGCTCCACCGGTATAACCACTCCTCGATTTCGGATTCATGTATCCAGGATAGACAGCGTCATCAGGATAGCACTCAATCTCGCGGATCAGTCTCGACAGGAAATAGACATTCCAAGACCGAGCATGCATCATGATCCTCGCGAGGGAGAGGGCGTCATGGTTCGTGCTGCTGTGCGCTGTCTTTGGCCTTTAGTCGATACACATTCATAGGAGTGAACATATGCTGACACCTCAGGCTGGAGCTCACAGGGATGAATTGCTTTATTGCGACTCTTGTAAGCATAGCTTTAAGGCCCGGATCGCTACGTGGGTCGATGTTTCGCGAACACCTGTCGTAAAAACGCTCCTGCAGAACTGGGAGTTCAATATGATTACCTGCCCCCACTGCGGGAATCGACAGTTCGCAGATTTACCGTTTTTCTACGAAGACTTTGCGGAAGGGCTACTCATCGCCGTATTTCCCACCATCCCCGAAAACCGCTTATCTGTTGAGGCGCATATCAGGCAACGGTACGGCTACTATCCGACACTTGAATTTTTTTATGATATGACACAGCTATGGTTTCTGATCTATCTGCAGGATCATTATAAAACAATTGAGAAACCGTACGCGGCATCAAAGCTCGGCGGTGGCGAAGGACGTCTTCGGACGTTTCTATCGTTCCTCAAAAAAGACCCGTTGATGCTTACCATACGGGAGACGTTGGCGAAAACATATTTGGGGAACAAGACGAACGAGGATCTTCAGAATGTACTCTGGTGCGCACTTGTTAAACTGGAGGGCATGTTTTCCGGTCCCTCGGAAGCCTCGGCATGTGCCGGGCCGAGGGCGATATAAGGTCATTCCGATGCAGGGGTCAAACTTGGTGAATAGCCGAAGAGATCCCGCATCCACACCTCCTCCTCGAAATGTACCGTTCTGGCCATCGGCACATCCTCCTTGGAGGTGAATGGTCATGTATGCTAAAAAATCCTCGTTGATTTTATTATCGTTTTTGTTGGATGCATCACGTATTTACAGTATTCTGTGATATCACCGGTCCATACGCTGCATAACATTTTACGGGAATTGTACGGTATCTCGGACCTAACGAGTGTACTTAATTTTTTCTAAGCCGCTTCAGTTGTACCTGGGGGAGGTTGATCTCAGGTGGGAGATATTGTTAAGTAAGCGGTCGAGCCATGCAAGATAAAAGCGAAACAGCGGTAAATGCTCCACTCTGTCGACCTGCTCTTTATGCCGACATATATGAGTTTCGACAGTTTTCACCTAGAGAGGGCTCTCGTCAGTCTCATCGCGAATGCCATTGAAGATTCGGGTCAAAATCAGAAAGTTTCAATGCTCCTGGTGGTGGACAAAACCATGACAATTATCATTATTGCAGATATAAGGTTCATGGATGGAGAAGAAAACTCCTGAGAATGTTATAGTCCCTTTTTATACGAAAAAGCGCGATGGTACGGGGCTCGGCATAACCATTGCTGAAAAGGTCATCGAAGGGTATCAGGGGAAAATCCATATCAACAGCAAGCTCAAGCAGGGAACTGAGATAGCATAGAGTTGCCTCTTGAGGAACGTGAATTATTTGGAAAGCTGATGTTAACGTTTTACTTAAGAGATGGCTGTGAAGGAAGGCAGGTTACAGTGTCAACAACGGATGGAAAAACAAAAATGAGAGGATTTCTCAAAATAAGTGATTTGCAAGTATTCTACTTGGCCTTTGCCGCGATATTTATTTTTACTGGCTTTATTTACAATTTTTTCTTCTTTAGATTGTTCAATATTAAAGTGGAACAGTTTTTTACCCTACAAGACTACCTCGCCTCCAGCATCGAGAAAGTATATCTCATCATCGTTGCTATTCTGTTTGCCATTATGAGCAGTTACTTGGCTCGATATATTATGTACGATAGGAAGAAATTCCAAAATAACAGGCTTGTGACCGTATTGCTGTACTGCATTCCCGTTGTCATGATTGTGGTAGGAATGATCATGCTAGTCAAGTTCAGAGAGCCCTCGGGGTATTTTTTGCTGTCATTTGCGATGTATGCCGGTGGCGACTACGTCCTCTTCAAAAAAGTCTTCAAAGGGAACCATGATTCCTATTCGCGCTACTTTTATTTTACGGCGTTTATCCTATATGTGTTATTGATAATCTCTACGGTTGTCTATAACCGAGATTACGTATTGCATGAACCCAGGCATAGCTTAAAAAATTATCAGGTTCATTTCGTCAGAGATGTCAGCATAAATCCGAACAACTGCATTATTCTCGAAGCAAACAGTAACTACTTTTTTTTCTATGACGAGAGTCTAGGCAAGGCGTATGTTATACCGAAAGACGGAATATCTTATATCGAAACTAACAGATGACGTTGTCGTTGAAACTTTGACTACTTTTGCATATGGTATTAATTGTATCGAATTATTGAAGTTTATTGGATGGGGGCAGGTTTAAAGTAAGCTCTTTTTACTATCTTTCATCCGAGACACATTGAATTCGGCAGGTGACAGACGGCCTAGTGCTACTTGCGCTAAATTAAATTACACACAGAAAATGTAAAGTAATGGTTCGATGTAGAGAATTATGCAAGGCCAGCAAGAAAGGAGAACAAAAATGACATATATCCTTTTTAAAGTGAGAATCAAAGATTTTGCGAAGTGGCGGGAAATTTATGATTGTCGCCAGAACAATCACGTTGAGGCGGGCATTACAGACAAATATACGAGGTGCTAGTGATCGTAATAAAGTCATACTTTTTTGTGGGAAGTAAAGGATATGTCTCAAGCAAAAGCGCTCATTGAGGCGCCACAATTACGCGATGCATGGAGAATACAGGCGTTATTGGAAAACCAGATATTACTTTTTCAATGACGAGTATATGGATGTAGCGAAAGCGTCTGGCTTTTGACTGTTTGAATACCGAGCCGGTCTTTCTTTGGAATCTCGGAATGAGCATTTTTTACTTCTTTTTCCGGCTGCGATATGACCAAGCCCTAAGCATATGAAGATGTCATGTGTAACTAAACTGGGCACTGTGTTCAGACATCCTGACCGCGAGGAAATTACTGAGACATCAGCTTATGGTTGAGTTAAAGATATCTGCTCGGAAAGAGCTTTTCGATGGGAGACTTGATTTGCCGAGCTATATTATTCAATGAAGTTAATCGAGTTAGGAAGTGACTGATAATAAGTGCAATGACCGATTTTGGCTTTGGGGACTGCATTTGCCCGTGCGGTGTAAAGGATAAAGTGGATAAAGTTTAAGTCAACTCTCAAAAAAATGAAATTAAGAAGCCCGTCATTGAATCACCAGACGAGCCTTATTTTTTTTGACATGACTTATTACCGGTTTACTGTTGATGAGGTAGGGAAGGAACGGAAGCAGGAAAATGATTTTTGACCGGCTTAAGACTTTTGAGTTAAGCAAAGAGCGCTTCGAGATCCGCGTCTGTAATTTTGGTATATTCATCCCAAGGCATAGGAAGCAAAATGTCACGCCCTGATCCCATAAACTTGTCAGTGCGTATAGTCTTAATGAACAGCTCTTCGTTCCATGTCCCTGTACCGGTTTCCGGATCAGGGAAAAGGGCACCCCATTTATCCGAACCGAATATATTAGACGTAATTTCAGGTAGTTTTAATCGGACGGATGACCTAAAGAAGCCGCGCCTTGTCCAGTGCAGGCCCGTTCTAGGTCATTTTCTTAAGGGTTTGAAAGTCATTCATCCCCCGACAGTCAAAAGATATAGACCTCTCTTGATCTGCGCTTTTTTGCTGCCTTCCATCTTTGTTTGGTAGCAAACGATGCTTTTTGATACCAAGAAAAGACTTAATAACTAGATAATTACGAATCCCGCAATAACCATCCTTCTCATACTATATCTTCCATTCGCAATGGATATTTGTCATGCGATCAAGATTAGCGAATACCTATTAGCGTTGCAAGGAAGTCTCGATAAACATAGTTTAATCAGACACAGCGCTCATTTGCAAAACGGAGAATTATAGTAGTTGATAGCAGCAATGAATATCATTGACGTGGGTCATATGCTCATTATCAATTAAGATATGAAAAGCACAATTTCCAATAAGTGCAACGATAGTGGACTTCACAGGAAGTCAATCAGGAGCTCTTATGAATTAAATAAGTTCAATATCGATTTTAATACATGACCCCAGAGGCAAAGATGTAAATTTGTAAATCGTATCGATTTTACTGTCCCCGAAGCACAGCCACTGGGTCCTCTCCCAGCGGCATCCTTGATTATCTTGGTTATGCATTGCGCTCTCTCTAACTCTTAAGTTTGCCTGCATTTCTGCCGATAAGATTATCGAGGAATAACCTTTGAACGGGAGCAATGCATTGTGAGCAATCAACTGCCTTCGCGTGGCGATGCGGCATCAACTGACATGAAGCCCCTGATGACATCATTGAGTCTCACGAAGACTGACTCAAGAGCCGGGTCTTGGATTATGCATTAAGGCAGAACTATATCCAAAATACATCCACGCTCTCTGTAACGTGGCGCTCATCAGTTACCGGCTTTTCAATTTCTCGTCGACAAGCTCAGCAGAGCGCCCGGGATGAAAATAAAGTAACATTTTTTTGTGATTTATTTGTTCATGCAGAGAATATCGCAACATTCACTAACTTTTTGGTGGCCTGCTTGACACACAGCTCTGGAGAAACCGCACATGACCAAACGAAAACCATTAATCCTCTGTGCCGATGACGTGCCAGTGAATATTAAAATGCTCGAAGTTATGCTGGCGCGTGACGGGTACAATGTTGTTACGGCGGATAACGGCCAGACCGCATTGTCGATGCTTACAGAACAGAAGCCAGACATTGCGCTTCTGGATGTGATGATGCCGGAAGTTGATGGCTTTGAGATTTGCAGAACCATTAAAAATGATGAGCAGTTACGTCATATTCCGGTTGTACTGATCACGGCTTTGTCGTCGACTCAAAACCGGGTCAAGGGGATCGAGGCGGGCGCCGATGATTTTATCACTAAGCCGTTTGACCGGGGAGAGGTGTTGGCGCGAATCAAGATGCTATTGAAGATGAAGGACCTCAATGACCGACTGCACAGCTCGCATCAAATGATGGCAGATCTTATCACCTTCGGGAGAGAGAGCATCATTTTGTTCGATCCTATCGAGTTCGATTATCAATCGAGAATCGACGCTATGGTCATGTCGCTAATGGGGACAAGCCACGACATGAATAGCAGACCCGAGGCCGTTATTGTTTGCCTCCCGGAAGAACAAGGCTCCTGGCAATGGCACAGCTATGATTCCGACTCCGACTCGTTGCACAAGATGATTTCTGTGCTGGATCTGCGGAAATGCTTGAATCTTCCTGAAAAAGGTGGCTATCGCAGCCATTTTGTGAACGAACAGGAGATAGAGAAATCCGACCTGATAGGATTTGCTACGCTACTCAGGGCACAGGGCATATCTGTGGTAAATATAGTGGCTTATCTAAGCACCGAGCTGTGCCTGTTCGCCTTGAATTACGGCAAAGATGTATCTCGATATGAGGCTGACGTTCTGAACAGCGTTGTTGCGCAGAGCCTGTTCCTTAAATCGCTCGCCTCCCAGGTGAAGAGGACGGAGTCCGCATTCGAATATACGGTCTATGCTCTCGCGCGGGCATCCGAGGCCAATGATGAGGACACGGGAAGTCACATCTTACGGGTTGGTGAATATTGCGCCATTCTGGCAAAGAGAATAGGACTGCCGGACAAATTTATCAATACTATTCGCGTACAGGCTACGCTGCATGATGTCGGAAAGATCAAAGTCCCACCCCAGATTCTCGGGAAAAAGGGCAAATTAACAGATTCGGAATGGGAAATTATGAAGCTGCATACAGTTTACGGTGGGACAATCATCGGCGATCATCCAGTCTTCGGCATGGCCCGGAATATTGCCTTGACGCATCACGAACGATGGAACGGTAGCGGATATCCCGCAGGTCTCAAGGGCGAGCGGATACCGATCGAGGGAAGAATCTTGAACCTTGCAGATCAGTATGATGCCTTGCGCAGCGAAAGGCCTTACAAGGCAGCGTTTAATCATGCGACGACTGTCAGGATTATCACAGAAGGCGACAACAGAACCGACCCTCAGCATTTCGATCCACAGGTGTTGGACGCTTTCAGAGATATGGTTTCACTTTTTGATGAAACGTATGCCAAACTGAGCGAGTAGTGCAGATATTCTGTTCTCTAGGGGGTCGGTATGAATCGTTGCCTTATGCTACTCATCCTCATCACCATGATGCTGGCGGTCATACCGTTCATACCTCTATCAAACACTAACGCGTCGGAAAACAAAAAAATCGGCATATTAATGTTCAGTGATGCACTTCGATACCATGAAGCGGTGAGCGGTATCCGTGATGTTCTGGACAAGGCCGGATATCGGAAACCGCACACGGAAATCATTATGGAGAATGCCATGGGCAACAAGGCGAAAATGGCAGAGCTAGTTCGGCAATTCGCCGAAGCGAAGTTAGATTTAATCTTTACACTCGGCACATCCGCTGCGGTCCCAACCGCGCGCGAGATAAAGGAAGTCCCGCTAGTATTCAGCGTCGTGTATGATCCGGTAGAAGCGGGAATTGCGAAATCATGGCGAAGTTCGGGCAACAACACAACCGGCGTAAGCAATAAGATTCCTATGGATCGGATAATGGAGAGGCTTGTTCAATTCACCTCGGTAAAACGGCTCGCCGTACTTTATACCATTGGAGAAAAGAACTCAGAGTCCGAACTACGTGATCTGCAGGCGGTGCATGCACGATTCAGCATTGACCTTTTACCAGCCCCCATGGCCAGTAGAGAGGATATTGAGGCGATTTTGCCCGAAGTGTTGCGCAACTCGGACGCGTTGTATCTCACGGGTTGTCCAGTGGTAACTGATCAACTTTCGCTGATCGTCGAGCTGGCGAACAGAGCCAAAATCGTAACTGTCACCCACCTTGAGGATTTAGTGGAGAAAGGTGCGCTGCTGGGTGTTTGTGCCGATTTCGACGTTGTTGGTAGCTTGTCGGGAAAGAAAGCCGTCAAAATACTTCGCGGTGCTAAACCGTCCTCTATTCCAATTGAAAGAGCTAGGTCTTTCAGTCTGATTTTAAATAGGGGCACGGCGCACAAAGGGGACTTTATTATCCCCCCTGATATTCTCAAAGCGGCCCAGCGTATCATTGAGTAACCCGGAAAGACGGTTTATGATAAAATCTGCAGTAAAAAAAAGCATTCGCCTGCAATTTCTAAGCGCTATGGTTGTACTGCTTCTCACCGGGCTGGTTCTCGGAAACATCATCATCGCAGGCATTGAAAAACGAGCTTTTGAACAGACGCTAGAATTAAGTGGATGGAACCTTGCATCCTATATCGCTGGTTTGAGCAAAGAGCCGTTGATTGCTAAAGACTGGACCCAACTGGATTCCATTGTCAACAATATAGAAAAGGGGGAGGATATCGTCTATGCCGTTGTTCGCGACACGGAAGGACGGCCGCTGACTTCGCAATTCGCCAGTATTAATTATCACTCGCCCAGATTAAACGTTGTACTATCGAAATTCCCGAAGGGCATTAGCGTGGAAGACATTCTCACTAAGCTCGGGAAGCATGAACCCTTGCTTGAAGTTAGCGTGCCTATCCAGGTAAATCCTCTTGAAATAGGCTCTGTAGCTGTCGGCTTGTCTAAGCATCGAATGTATCAACAAATCTTTCGAACAGTGGTTTCCGTACTCGCACTCACCCTTGTATTCTCCACACTACTCGGTTATATTCTCTTTGTCATATCGAGGAAAATTATCTTCAACCCCATCCTTGAACTGTCTCATGCAGTGTCTCGCCTTGCCGCTTCAAATATCTTCCAAAAAACGGAAATCAACGCGACGGGCGAGGTGAAAATCCTCGTAGATAGCTTTAACAAGATGATCGACGATCTTAACTCAGTAACGGTTTCCAAGGATTATATGGATAATATCGTCGAGAGCATGATTAACGCATTGATCGTTCTGTCTCCAGATGAGAAGATCGTACGGGTCAACGCAGCGACGCTCACTGTATTAGGGTATGAAGAACACGAGCTCATTGGGAAGGAAGTTTCAGTCATTTTCAGTGGAGCCTGGTCGGAGCGTTTCGCATTCAGGAAAACTGTTATGCTTGAAGGCCATATCAACAACATTGAAGAGCTATTGTGTGCAAAAAATAGTAAGGAAATCCCAGTATTACTTTCGGCATCTATCATGCGGAAGGGTGAATGCGTGGATGGTATGGTGCTTGTGGCCCAGGATATTTCAGAGCGTAAACACGCCGAGAAAGAACGCCAGAAAAGCGAAAACCAATACCGAATGATTTTTCAGAACATCCAGGACGTCTTTTACCAGACAGACCTTGACGGCAATATAGTAGAAATCAGTCCGTCGGTGTATCGATACGGCGGTTTTCAGCGCGAGGAACTACTTGGAAAACCGGTCACTAATGTGTATGCCGATCCTAGGGAGCGGGAGAAACTTCTTACTCTTCTATCCACGAGAGGTGAGGTGTCTGACCATGAGCTTCAGATGAAAACCAAAAATGGTGGCATGGTACTGGTTTCTTTAAGTGCTCATATGCTTCTGGACGATGCACGGAGACCCGTTGGAGTGGAAGGCATTTTGCGAGACATTTCGGAGCGTAAGAAAGCGGAAGCGGCGCTGAGATCGGCCATGGACGAGCTACAATCGTCTAACCGTGAACTCGAGGAGGCGATCGGGCGAGCCAACGCCATGACCAGACAAGCCGAGGCGGCCAATATTGCTAAAAGCGAGTTTCTTGCCAATATGAGCCATGAGATCCGGACTCCTATGAATGGCGTCATCGGCATGACCAACCTGCTACTGGATACGAAACTGACTAACGAGCAGCACGAATATGCTGAGATCGTACGCTTGAGCGGGGAGAATCTTCTCAAACTGATTAATGACATTCTCGATTTTTCTAAAATGGAGGCGGGCAAGTTAACCATTGAAAAGATCAATTTCGACCTTCGCGCCATGCTCGATGACTTCCGGGTCATGATCGTGGTACAAGCGAGAAATAAAGGGCTGGAATTTTTCTGCAGCGTTGACCCCGAGGTTCCTTCTTACCTCACCGGAGATCCTGGCCGACTGCGGCAGGTGCTATACAACCTGGCGGGTAATTCTGTTAAATTTACGACGCGGGGAAGGATCGTAGTTCGCATCAGTCTTCTTTCGGAGACAGAACGCAGCGTGGAACTGCGTTTTTCAGTCATCGATTCAGGAATCGGTATTTCCGCAGAAAAACAGAAGCTGCTCTTTCAGAGTTTTTCACAAGTTGATTCGTCGATCACGCGAAAATACGGTGGTACCGGCCTAGGCCTCGCCATATCTAAGCAACTGGTCGGTCTGATGGGCGGCGACATTAGTGTGATCAGCGAGGAAGGTAAGGGAGCGGAATTTTGGTTTACCGTGTATTTCGAAAAACAGTCAACTCCGGGCTTGACGATGACAACTCTTGCCGAGTTAAATAATTCCCGCATTCTGCTCGTGGACAGCAATGCTCCTAGCCGAACGGCTTTGACCGATCTGCTTAAGTCCAAAGGCGCCAAAGTTGTCATCGCAGAAGATGGCCCCGTCGCCATCAAAGCACTACAGCAAGCTGCGAACAAAGGCGCTCCATACCACGCAGCAATTTTGGACCGGGACTTACGGGGAATGGACGGAGAAATGCTGGGACGCGCGATCAAGTCCGATCCGGCTCTAGAGGACATCAGGTTAGTGATGACGACCTCCGTGGGGCAGGCCGGTGATGCAAAACGCATGGAGGAGATAGGATTCGCGGCCTATCTCACAAAACCCGTTTCAGAATGTGATCTGTCAGATGTCTTAAGGATCGTACTTGCGCGAGAAAGCCGGCCACGTCGAGACAGAAACATAATTACACGTCATTCCATGAGCGAGATCAGGCGGGGTAACATCCGCATCCTGCTCGCAGAAGATAATGTCGTAAACCAGAAAGTGGCTACCAGGATGCTGGAAAAAATGGGCTATCGAGCTGTTGTCGTTGCCTCCGGAAGCGATGCGGTTAAAGCGCTCGAAACTACGCGGTACCAGCTTGTCCTGATGGATGTGCAGATGCCGGGTATGGATGGCCTTGAAGCAACGAGGATCATTCGCACCCCCGGGTCAGCGGTGCTTGATCATGCGGTCCCGATTATTGCCATGACTGCTCATGCCGCTCAGGCTGACCGGGACCGGTGCCATGAAGCTGGCATGAACGGATACATTTCCAAACCTGTTCAGCCGAGAGAGCTGCAGGCCGCCATCGAAGAAAAACTCATGCATCATTATGACGAGACGGTATCCTTGAAGAGACCGATGGCAATAGTATCCTCCAGCGTTTTCGACTGTGAAGATCTCCTGGACCGGCTCGGTGGCGACAAAAAGCTTCTGACAGATATGGTTGCGTTGTTTCTTTCATCGACGTCGAAACATGTTGAGCAGCTGGCCAGTTCTATCGAAAGCGGTAATGCACATAATATAGAAACCCAGGCGCACACTATCAAGGGCGCGGCGGCGAATATGAGTGCACGGGAGATAACCTCAGCGGCGGAAGCGATTGAGACAGCGGCCCAGCAGGGACGACTGGATGAAGCCGAACGACTAGTGCTAGTCCTTGATGCATGTTTGACACGTTTCCGAAAAGCTATGGGTCCGGTATGTGAGATGTGAAGGGCGAATGTCAGCGCCCGCAAGGGCCAATAATTAGCACTATTGGTAGGATCAGATATTAGGGAAGCCCTCACCCCAACTCCGTCTAATGCCTTTTTTAAGCGCATTTTATAAGTGAACGCTACCACGATGCCGACTATGTCGTTTTTATAATATTTAAGAGTCGACAGAATAAGCTCACGATCATTCGGAAGCCTCCTCTTGAAAAGACGTTTGCCGATCTCATCATCAATTGCTAGGTACATGTTGCTTGAATGTAGGTCTAATCCCGAGTACAATTTCATAAAGTATCCCCAAGGTTAGAATGGGCTTCATTCCTTAAAGCATATCAGAGAGCCAACCCTCTCTGATATGCAGAGGTGCCTTCATATGATTATCAACTAGCGAGGGTTTATTGTTAGAATACAGAATGAAACTCGACATGTTTCCACGACGAAATGCTGCATGATCTAGCAGCCTATTGTTCTGATCTTGCGTGCTCTGATTCAGAGTCATGAACTGCTTCATCTTGAAAGTGTTTATGGTCTCTGATATTTGCATGGTATTACATTTTCCGTATGGTCAGCAGGGGTTTTAATATGATATGATCAAAAAAGTTGGAGTCGCGAGCTTCAGGTAGTATTAATATTATCATACGCGCGATATTATATGCAGGGAGCGATCTATGATAGTTTCGCGAATAAACGCGAAAAAATTCTTGAGTCATTTCTTGGTTTTGTCTAAATAATGGCCAAAAAATATCCTGT
Organism: Nitrospirota bacterium; assembly: GCA_963845065.1. GTDB lineage: Bacteria > Nitrospirota > UBA9217 > UBA9217 > UBA9217 > JAJYKN01. Next base: position 78,055 of record CAWJQQ010000005.1, on the reverse strand, counting down.
ATTATTTGCATAAGGTTTGCTCGTTCAGCATGGGGAGCCGAAACTATCAAAAAGTAGACATATTTCTGAGGAGGTGCTTATGTCATCGTTTCCGTTGAAGTGGAGGACCGTTTTGGTAATTGTCATGATGTGTTCTGTCCCCGTCTGGGCCACAGGCCAGGTAGTGATCGCAGACTTCGCGTCCACGGTAGATGCCACCGGCGTACCCGCCGGGTGGCAGGTTAAGGAAAAAACAGGAAAAGCGGATTTCGCAGTCGTCAAGGACAATGGAGTCTCCGCTGTGCGCATGCGCAGCGCGAATACCTCCTTTTCCTTGCAGAAGGAAGTTCACGTTAATCTCAAGCAGTACCCAATCCTCACATGGAAGTGGAAGGTGACGAAGCTGCCCGACGGAGGAGATTTCAGAAATTCAAATACCGACGACCAGGCTGCCCAGCTTTTTCTCGCTTTTTCCAAGACCCGGGCGATAGTCTATATATGGGACACAACAGCGCCGCAGGGGACCATGGCGTCCGCGGCCGCTCCCTTCTTCATGTCCATCAAGGCCGTCGTCATTCGTTCAGGCAAGACCGGAACAGGCTCCTGGATAACCGAGACACGTAACGTTTACGACGATTACAGGAAACTCTTCGGCGGGGAGCCGGGCGACGTCGAAGCCGTCAGGATACAGATCAATTCCCAACACACCGGCACGTCGGCTGAGAGCTACTTCGCGAATATTGTCTGCAAAGAGCAATAAATGACGCACGGTATGACAAAGAAAGTCTTTCGCATCATCAACGAGTGCGCCAATCATTCTGAAGTGGGGCTCCTGTTTCAGGGAATGCTTCATATAATCCTCAGCGATTTCTTTTAATTGCTCCATTGCTGTTTCGAGGTCTTCGATCATCGTTCTTGTGAATTAATTCGCAATCTACACTTCTTCTGCCGGGTCGGTGAGATTTTCGGAGGCTTTGCGTGACTGAACCTTTAGCTGAAAGATAAACGCTAAAAAAAAGATTATCGGGTCGCAAGACATGTAGTCAAAAAACTCACGCGGTCTTCTGGTAGTAATATGTATACTTTAAGAACTCCGAAGAATTGCATTGCAGTGTCCATAGAATAGATGGCGGACTTGACGGTAGTTTTGTAACTATAGAAGTTATATTACTGGTTGGGATTCTGGAGTATCCCGCTGTCGTAGAACAGACACTAGAACTTTAGGAAGAAAAACTTAATAATCATGTTAAGGTGATCTTGAGATGTAACGGTTACTTCTTGACATTGCCGATAATATGGATACACTTAGGTAAGTGTTGGACGGGGAGGGAGGATGGCGGGAGAGGGTTCACGACGTGTACTGGTTACGGGCGGAACAGGTTTTGTGGGAAGTCATCTTGTCGAACTGCTTCTTCGAAACGGTTATGCACTAACCTGTTTGGTAAGAGATCCTCTTCATTTGCGCTGGCTTGAGGGAATGGACGTGCGACTGGTGCACGGCGACTGTACGCAGCCAGAATCGCTTGCCGGTGCCGTGCAAGGAGTCTCAATCGTATTCCACTGCGCTGGACTTACCAAAGCTTTACACGCTCACGATTATTATCTAGTGAACCAACTCGGCACAAAAAATCTTGTAGAAGCTTGTGCACGATATAATCCCGGTATTGAGAAATTTGTATTGGTCTCCAGTCAGGCGGCGGCAGGTCCGAGCTCGGACGGACGACCGGTCAAAGATGTCGACATACCACATCCTGTGTCTGATTACGGCAGAAGCAAGCTGCTTGCAGAAAACGAGGTTCGTAATTACAAAGACCGTCTCCCTATCGTGATTCTCAGGCCATCGAGCATCTATGGACCGAGAGATGTGGATATTTACGAACTGTTTCGCTGGGCCAGTCGCGGCCTGACTCTCGAGGTTACTGGGGGAGATCGATATCTCAACCTGTGCTATGTCGAAGACCTGGCAGTGGCGCTGCTTCTTTCAGCCGAGCATAGGACGCAGAGCGGCAGCGTATATTTTGTCGCGGAGAAGAGGCCCTACTCGTGGTCGGAAGTCAGGGCGTTGTTGCTTGCCACTGGCGATGTTAAGGCGCGCACGATAAAAATTCCTTACGGAGCGGCATACCTGATCGGCCTCGCTTCTGAAATCGGAAGCCTGTTTAGCAAAAGACCGGCACTAACCAACAGGCAGAAGGTACGGGAAGCAGCTCAGAGATATTGGCTTTGCGACGTTGGCAAGACCGAGGATGACCTCCGCTTTCGGACGGAGCATCCTTTGGAGAAAGGGCTGGAACTTACATGGCAATGGTACAGAAAAAACAAATGGCTGTAGTAACAGAACCAACTTCATTGAGGGCTGAGGAGGCAAGAATGACAGATTTGTTCGAAAAATGCCGGAAGTTTACGGCCGCGAAAGAGGTTATGGCCGCCGGCTTTTATCCGTATTTTCACGTCGTGGAATCGGAGCAGAGCCCCGAGGTTGTCGTCGAGGGCAAGAAGATGATTATGCTTGGGTCGAACAATTATCTCGGGCTTACCAGCCATCCTAAAGTAAAGCAAGCGGCCATCGAAGCTGTAATGAAATATGGCAGCGGCTGCGCAGGCTCTCGCTTCTTGAACGGAACGCTTGACATCCATGTGAAACTGGAAGAAAATCTTGCCTCGTTCTTTCGCAAGGACGCGGCACTCACCTTTTCCACAGGATATCAAACAAACCTCGGAATCATATCCGCCCTTGCAGGCAAGGACGACGTAGTCGTAATCGACAAACTCGATCACGCGAGCATTGTTGACGCCTGCAGGCTATCATTCGCCGATACCAAAAAGTTCAAGCACAACGACATGGACAGCCTCGAATATATCCTCAAGGAAAGTGGGAAACGAGGCAAACTTGTGGTCGTTGACGGTGTATACAGCATGGAGGGAGACATCGCGCCGCTCCCCGACATCATCAAGGTCTGCAGAAAACACGGGGCACGGCTCATGGTGGACGACGCTCATGGCATAGGGGTTCTGGGCAAGACCGGCCGCGGGACCGCCGAACATTTTGGCCTCGAGAAGGAAGTGGATGTGATCATGGGCACCTACAGCAAATCCATGGCATCCATCGGCGGATTCGCCGCGGCTGACATTGATGTGATCCATTACATGAAGCATAACTCCCGTCCGCTCATTTTTTCCGCAAGCCCTCCGCCGGCCTCGGTGGCGGCGGTCATCGCAGCGCTTGATATCATCGATCGGGAACCGGAACGAAGGGAGCGGCTATGGCACAACGCGCGCAAGATGATGGAGGCGTTCAAACAGATGGGCTACGACACGGGCGTCGCCGCGACGCCGATCATCCCGCTCGTCATAGGTGAAATGGAGCGGACGTTCCTGATGTGGAAAACCTTGTTCGATGAGGGGGTGTTCGTGAATCCCGTAGTTCCACCGGCCACCCCGCTGGGTCGCTGCCTCATCCGTACGAGCTACATGGCAACCCATACCGACGAAATGCTCGACCGGGTGCTCAACGTGATCGAGAAAGTCGGAAGAAAGTTCGGCCTGATCTCGTAGCCGACAAGAAGGAGGGAGGTTGAATATCGAACAGATCAACAGTAGGGGCGACATGAAGGAATTCATCCAGTTTCCGTGGAAAGTGTACCACGGGAACCCCAACTGGGTACCGCCTCTCGTGAGCGAGGTAAAATTCGTCTTGAGCGCAAAAAACCCTTTTTTCCAACACGCCGAAGCTGGCTATTTCCTTGCTCGTAAAAACAGAGAAACGGTCGGCAGGATTGCAGCGATTATCGACCGCAATCACATTAAAATTCACAACGAACAGGCAGGATTCTTCGGCTATTTCGAATGCCTGCCCGACGTTGGAGTCGCGCAAGGCCTTCTCGACGCAGCATCGGGATGGCTCAAGAAGCGAGATATCTCGATCATGCGCGGACCCATGAACCCGTCGACTAACGACGAGTGCGGGTTTCTTCTTGAAGGGTTCGATTCTCCTCCCAAAATAATGATGACGTACACGCCGCCGTATTACCTCGACTACATGGAGCGTTGCGGCCTAACCAAGGCTAAGGATCTCTACGCCTACATATCTATTATTAGGGACGTAGCGGCAGGCGGAAGGCTCGAGAAGCTCGCTTCGGCCGTAAAAGCGCGGGTCACGGGACTCACCGTGCGGATGGCGAATATGAAGCAGTTCCAGCGGGAGCTGGAGGCTGTAAAGGATATCTATAACTCAGCCTGGAGCCACAACTGGGGTTTTGTACCCATGACCGATGAGGAGATAGAGTCTATGGCAAAAAGGCTCAAACCTCTCATTGTGCCGGAACTGCTGATTATGGCAGAGGTGAACGGGAAACCAGCCGCATTCTTCATGGCTGTTCCTGATTACAACCAAGTCCTGGGAAAGATCAACGGCAGGCTCGGACCCATGGGAATCGCAAAATTCCTGTGGTATTCCCGGAAAATCAGCGACATCCGTGTCTTGACCATGGGGGTCAAAGAGGAGTACCGGAAAAAGGGCATTGAGGGCATGCTCTATCTTGAATCTTTCAAGGCCGCCGTGAAGAAAGGCTACGAGCGGGCAGAGATGTCGTGGATTCTTGAGGACAACGCTCTGATGAAGCGCGGCTGTGAACTCATGAGTGGGAAACTGTACAAGAAGTACCGCATATATGAGAAAGGCATTTGACGTTTGTACGCCTCCACGAAGACGCACGAACTTCTATCGTATGCGTTTATCATTCTTACCGAATGCATCAGCTGGCCTGCTATATCCACCGCTCATCTTCCGGGATACGCCTGAGAGTGCCGAGAACAGTATCGGCGCTAGATAAATAGTCAGGATCGTGAGGGCGATACCCGCGATGACATCGATAACGTAATGATACCGGAGATATACTGTCGAGATGAGCAGTCCTGTTACCACTGGGATCAAGACCGCAAAAAGTCTTTTCTCCCTATTTCTCCATGCATAATATAGGCTTATGAGCGAGATGGCTGTGTGGCCGCTCGGAAAGGCATCGGTCTTATTTTTTTCAAGACTGTTCAGGACATCCTGAATCTTTTCGATGAACGGGGAAACTTGCAGGCCCCGGGTTTGGAAATGGCTGAGCGTAAAACGCGGCCCGATTGCGGGAACGAGCAGGTAGCCGACATAGGAAAGATAGAAGCAGAGCAGGATACCGAACAGGGCATCTTCGAATTCCTCGAACCTGCCACTAGCAATGAGCACAAAGCCGAGTGAGAGGGGGATAAAATAATAACTGATGTAGGCGAACTGGAGAAGGGCCGTAAGAGTCGGGCTGATCAGCCGTTCCATCCACACCGTTGGGTGAACGCCGAAGAGCGTATGATCGATGGCGATGAGGCTAGCGTCGAATTTTGTTGTATGAATGCCGGCGATGAGAGACCCCAGACTATTAAAAATAGAGAGAACCGTGATCACCGTGACGATAATAGAAAGGTAGAAACCCTTCTTTGCCGAGTTCACTCTAGTGCGGTACATTGCAACCGCCACGATCACAACTGCCAGCACCGTGTACGCAGCAAGAAGTCCAGCCCACGAAGGGTTCATACGCGCGGAAAATACCGCAAGGCCGGAAAACAGGACAAGAAAAGAAAGCGTCAGCAAATCAGAGGGCCTCAAGACAGGGCGCATAGCGATATATACACTACCTTCGGCGAAATTGCAATCTCAACATCTATCTCAATAATAGCCATAGAAAAGCAGCTTTTCTGCAAGTTCACTTAGGGCGATTATTAGAACCAATTACGGTTCCGTCATTGGCATCGATTACCAACGAGTTGTTTCTTCGACGTCTGCATCATTTTAAAAACAGTTGTTATCAACAGCACTCTGCCTTCCCCATTTGGTAAGAACATTTAAACACATTGTTTTGCATGTTTTATTAACGCCATAGTACCCCCAGTGATGGAGAAACCATTATTTAGCTTCATCCTCATCAGGTGGGATAGAGTGTAGTGCAACTTAACATTATTTAATCCGTTTTTCTTCATATTTTCATTACCCAGGAAAGCAACGAGGTGCTGCAAGATCTGGTTCTGCTTCGATGACAGTAGCTTTTCAACCTGCATGTATGTAGTATAAGAAAGTTTTGTGACAAATTCAACTATCTGCAATTACACACGTGTAGGTTATGTGAAGCTTCACATATAATTTAATTGAACTAAGACGCTTTGCGACGGCGCTCTTCACACACCGAAGATTTTTTTTGCAATCCCTTCACATTTATCTCCAAAAAATATCACGCGCTCACATCTTGCTTCACAATCCCGATCGTTTTTAAATTTTTTCGCATCATCATCCGCGTAACGCCGTTAAAATTTCAAGTCAGCGGAGGGAGATTGTGCAATGCCAAGTCAATCACGCCAGCTTGATAATTCACTGCTCATATGTTATGCTTCATTAACCTAACAGACCATTTTCTGCTGTCTATAAGTCAACGTTAACGGTATTTAGTCATATTCGCGACTTGCAGCACACCATTGATACACTATAAGAGGAGCGAAGGATGCTGCAACACCCAGTCTTAGTAGTTGATGATATCGAGAATCAGACCGATTCAGGCAAAAGACGTTCGCAGGCAATACACGGTGTCGCATCTTTTCTGGCGCAGCAACTAAAAACCAGCATCGACCTACTGTACGTAGAAGACATAAGAACGTCTTCCTGTGAGAGATTTGATGTCTCCCGCCTCCAGGCGTGGCACTCCCAGCATCAGAAAAAACTTGAGGAAATCAGCAGTCGATTTACTGTACCTGTCCGAACTTTCTTAAAATGTGGTTCTCCACCGGAACTGATTCTAGCGGCTCTGCGAGCAAAGCATGCTCCGGAGCTTATCGTTATGGGTACCCACGGACGGACAGGAATGGAACGCATGATAATAGGAAGCGTCGCTGAAGAAGTGATCCGTCACTCGCGACGGCCCGTGATGGTGACCGGCCCCATCGCTCAAACAAAAGTTCAAGATTTAGACCCACGAAAACAGGTAAATATTCTAGTGACGACCGATCTAGGTAAAAACAGCCGCGCAGCTGAGCTATATGCGCTTTCTCTAGCAAAGCGCATCGGTGCAAGAGTCTTTCTGTTTTATTGCCTGGGGGATAGTTACAGAGCCATCATACGTGCAAGCAGTACGGTCTCCGGATGGATACCGCTCAATCTAGATGAAATTCTATCCCAGCTTCAGGATAGTTCCTGTCAATCGATGAAACAAAAGGTCCGTTTCTTTGAAAGTCGTGGAGTTCTGTGTGATTACAAAATCGAAGAAAAGGATGTCGTGGCCTCCTGTGCGGTTTGTCGGGAGGGAGACCACGGTTATTCGTTCGTAATAATGGGGACGCATGGCAGGAATATGTTGTTGGAAGCCTTTCTAGGTAGTACAGCCCGGGAAACGATCTTGAACTCGCCAGTTCCAGTGATTATAGTTCACTCCGGAAGGTAAATTCCTCAAGTCAGGAAAGGGATTCATGGAACATGATAAAAGCAAAATGAAAGATCCGCAGCAAGAGGATAAATCGGGTTTCACAGAGGACCTTGCTATTCAGGCAATGAACCTGACACGAAAGTTCAGTCAGCAAACTGCAGTCGATCATATCAACCTCCGGGTTAAGTATGGCAAAATATTCGGCCTCCTTGGCCCTAACGGTGCGGGGAAAAGTACCACGATTAAAATGCTTACAACCATCCTTGATCCGTCTTCCGGAACGGCAACCGTAGCTGGATTCGATGTTGGCAACGAGCCAGCTCAAGTAAGAAGACGAATTGGATATATTCCTCAAATGCTTTCCGCAGATGGCGCGTTAACAGGAAGTGAGAATTTAATGCTCTCCGCCAAACTCTATCGTATGCCCAGATTAGAGAGAGCCACCCGTATCTCCGAAGCTTTGAAATTTATGGGACTAGAAAACTCTGCAAAAAAACTCGTCAAGACATATTCGGGCGGAATGATAAGAAGACTGGAACTTGCCCAAGCGATGCTCCACCACCCCACCGTTCTCTTCCTTGATGAGCCGACTATCGGGCTCGACCCGATGGCGAAGAGAATTGTATGGGACCGATTGCTGGATTTGAAACGAGATTACAACATGACAGTTCTCATAACTACGCACGATATGGAAGAGGCAGACCAGCTCTGCGATGAGCTTGCTATTTTGCATGAAGGCAAGGTCGCCATCATTGGTCGACCTAATGACTTAAAAATGACGGTCAGCCCCACGGCCACACTTGAAGATGTTTTTGCTCAATGCTGTGGAGTCCAGATTACTGAAGGGGGAAACTATCGTGACATTCGGCAAACACGGAGCACAGTCACCCGGCTCGGCTGATTCCTTTTCTCTCGTAGATTTCATAGGACAGAGTATTGCGATAGGAGAATCCGAACTGAAAAAGCTTCTCCGTGATCCCACCGAACTCTTTTCCCGGGCAGTTCAGCCTATCCTCTGGTTAGTAGTTTTCGGACAGGTTTTCAGTCGAGTCCGGGGGATTCCTACCGGTAACATCAGTTACTTGGCCTTCATGTGTCCGGGAATCTTGGCGCAGAGCGTATTATTCAGCGCAATCTTTTACGGGATTGCTGTCATTTGGGAGCGGGATTTAGGAATTGTTCATAAGCTTCTGGTAAGTCCAGCCTATCGAGGCGCTCTGGTATTTGGAAAGGCGATCTCCGCAGGATTTCGAGGATTGGTCCAAGCGCTTATCATCTACGTAATTGCTTATCTCATGCGGATTGAAACCAACTTGAGTCCGCTAGCGATTCTGGGCGTGCTTTTTGCCGTTGTGCTCGGATCAGCGATCTTTTCGACTTTTTCACTTATTATGGCCTGTATCGTGAAGACTCGTGAACGGTTCATGGGAATAGGTCAAGTGCTCACAATGCCTCTTTTTTTCGCAAGCAACGCTATATACCCGCTCGAGCTCATGCCTAAGTGGTTACTGGTATTTGCGAGAATTAACCCACTTACCTATTTGGTGGATATATTACGAGGACTCATGATTCAGGGTGGTCACAGTGTGAATGGGTTCGTGTTCGATGTTGTCGTCTTGGGGTTGATCTATGTAGTCATGGTCACCATTGCATCTAAGCTTTATCCTACTTTAATTCAATGACGTCCGTTCTTCTGTCAGCATAACTCATTTTCCTCCTTACTAGACTAGTTGTTGAACGTGATTTGTCATGGTTTTACTCATGGATATTTATCGCGCGGTTATTTAGATTTGAGTACAAATTAACGAACGTTTTCCTTGATATTTATACTACTTTAGTTGTAAAATGATTAGAAGTAAATTGACTAACGAACGATACTATGATATTAAAATATGCGGATATTTCGCGCTTATATAAAAAATAAAATGGGAAAGGTGATGGCGATAATGCCCCCCCTCTTCACTTCACTACGATTCAAAATTTCAGTCTTTATCGTTGTTCTGCTCCTGCTAACGGCTTCTATTTTTTCCATTCTTACCCTACAGACAATGAACCGGAATATCATGGAAGAGGTCATTAAAAGGGCTGAATCGCTGTGCAAAAGCACGGCGGCATTAGCATCTTACAGTATGCTTGCCAATGATGTGCTGGGCATAGATAATATTGTCTCGAAGGTGCGGGAAGCAAATCCCGATGTGGAGTATGTGGCTATCACAGACACAAACATGAAAGTACTTGCGCATACTGATGTAGCCAAGCGGGACACGTTATTTCACCTTGCATCGAATACTAGCACACTAAGGGAGATAGTGGATAATACATGGGTATATGAATTAAATGCCCCGTCAGTCAATTTGTTCCAAGTATATAGTCCAATCTCCTTTAACAATAGGCAAATCGGCAATGTCATCCTCGGAATCAACACGTCAGTTTTAGTTCATGCCCAGGCTGAAACCCGAAAAAGGATTATAGCTGGGCTCGGCATTACCTTGTTTCTCGGTATCGGGTGCATCATCGTATTATCTTCTCTCATAACGCGGCCGATCAAGGAACTATCCCTAGGTGTCAACGAACTGAAACGAGGGAGGAAGTCGAAACTAAGAATATATGCTCATGATGAGCTCGGCAGTTTGACGGAAAGTTTCAACCACATGGCCGAGATGATCACCAGACAGCAGACCGAACTCAGCATATCTGCCCAAGAGCTAGAGGATGCCTATGTTTCAACGGTGAAGGTGCTCGCTGCAGCAATTGATGCCCGTGATCCCTATACCCTCGGTCATTCGACAAGGGTTTCGCAATTGTCGGTAAAGATAGGGGAGGAACTCGGTCTTCCACGCCGTGAGATCGAAGATCTTGAGGTTGCAAGTCTTTTTCACGATGTTGGAAAGCTGAAGACTCCAGACTATGTTCTGCTAAAAGAAGGATCGCTTAACCCGCTGGAGCATCGCGAGATGTCGGAGCACAGCGAACACGGCGCGGCTATTCTGAGCCGAGCGAAATCCCTCCAGAAATATATACCCGCGGTAAGACACCATCACGAATGGTACAATGGGGAGGGATATCCCGACGGGCTGCGGGCAAAGGATATTCCTCTTCATGCAGCGATCATTACCGTCGCTGATGCCTATGATGCCATGACTTCCTCGCGGCCCTATAAAATCCCGCGCTCACCAGAAGAAGCCCTTCGCGAGCTGTACCGGTATGCCGGTAAACAGTTTGATCCCCGCATTGTCGAGATTTTCTGCCGCGTAATCGATTCCCGTTACTCCATTAAAGATCAAGTTTTCAGCGGAAAGTAAAATATGCACTCATTCAGATCACCGTATTTTGCGTTCTGCTTTGTCACTCTCGCTGTGGTGGCGTGCTCGCCACATTTCAAGGGACCCGAAACGGCACCAGAGGCAAGCTTCATCGCCGAAACGGCAAAACAGGCCCAAGCACAATTTGCACTCGGCAGATTTAAGCGTGCCCTTGAATTATATTCCAATGCCTTTGATAAATATCATCATTCACCGGGACTTCGTCGCGGTTATAAAAAACTGGGTGAACAGATCAAAAGTATCGCAGACACAGCTTATCAGAGTGGAGAGGTTGCGAAAGCGGGGATTGATTACAGCATCCTGTTGGAAAGCAGCATTGCAACGCGGGATTTCGCTGGAACACTGTCGTTCGATGACGATTACCTCAACAGACAGATCAAGGCTTGCTCCAAGGATCTTATGGCGAGTGGCCTCACGCAATACCGCGAGGAAAGGCTCGAAGAAGCAATTGCGACCTGGAAAAAGGCACTTATCTTCGATCCAGACAATAAGAACATAAAAAACGCCTTCGAAACTGCTACTGAGCAACTACAACAGCTGAAGAAGATCAAGTAAGAATGGCATTGTCGCAGATTTTTCTTCAGGCACTCTCATCTTCACGAAGCCATCTGGCGATCGTTAAGTTTTATAGCGTCAAATACTGGGCAACTGCGCCCTGGCAGTTGAGGGGTTTCCTAATGGATTCACAGCCTAGATCTGCCCAGGTAAGCCGCAGCTCACGGCTGCATAGGACTATACGATAAGGATATGCAGCAGTATTATTACAACTATCCTGAAGACTCTTCACTAGAAGATGCTCGTAAACTTTTGGAATGGGTCACATACCCATCGCCTGCCGATGGTGGAGGAGTGCACGATGTGACAAACGGTCCCAAAATCCTGATTAACGACCATGAGCCAATAGCCGAAGAGGGGGGCTATCGTATTCTGAAAAAATATGACTCAGATTCAAACAACGAATTCGAAATGATCGCGATTGAAGGCTTTACCAGTATCGCACACGTCCATCATCAATATGGACGAAGTCGGGATATGTACCGACACCACCCGCATAAAAGGATTTTGCAACAGTAGTAAGTATTCGGTTATCGACTCGGGGGACGCGGAAATCTATTGCACGACCCTGGATGTGAAGACTGTTACAAACCACTCCTCTCCCGATCTTTCGCAGATATTCGTTATACGCATGCGAGCGGTATCCTGAAATGATAAGCATCTCCTTATCTTTTCCGATAGCGTCCTTGATATCACAGAGAAGGTCAATAACTTTGACATGGATAGGTTTTACTTCATTGGTAAAATGACACCGCATGAGATGATTGATCTCATTCATGGCATTATTATCATAGCTACCCGACGAATAATATTTTACATTAAGTCGTTCGCCAGTATGAATGTTATAAAGATTAAGAACTCTTTCTTTTTTATCAAGCCCGTAGACCTTCCCGCCATAGCCGGACACGATCACAAGCATCGTAATCTTTAAAAAGCTCCTTCTTGTCATCATAATTTTTTATAACTCCTGGATTGTTCAGTTAAAAAGCGAAGCAGACTTGTTTCAGGTAACGTCTACAGAAACAGCTCGCATATTTTTATCTATGTATTTCCAATCATACAAGGTTACTGAATTCTCGGCAGTGATTCAAGTCACAATTACTTGCTGCAAGAAATATGACTAAATATATGCAGATGAAACGATAAGCATCTTCAGAAAGTCAGCTGACGAGACATCTTAACCATGCACCAGATTCCGTGTCGAAATAAGTCGTTCTGTGCCATGGGGTTAATAGCCGAGCACTTCGAGCGCTGGGAATTATAAATCAATATCATAATCTATCGCAAGCACATAACTGTCTAAAAAACATCTTTTTATTCTGGTGGAATACACCACAGGCCGAATCAGTCAGTACCTTTTCGCACTATGTCAATATTATCGTCAAATTCGTCCTGAGCTTTAAGGGGTAAGTTTATGATTTTAGAGCCAGAGAATCTTCAAGTGGACAGCGATATGGCCTTTTATGGAAGTCCAACCCACCCACGAGAAATGGGACCGCTTATTCGTCTCTACCTGCACCACGGGGTCAATCTTTGGTTCATTCCACCTTCCGAGCCCTGGTGGAACGGAGTCGTCGAAAAGTTCAACGACCATTACGAACAGAAGTTTCTCAACAAGGTCGTAATGTCATCGATGTCGCAGCTTCAGCAAAAATCCTTAGCCTTCGAGCACCGGCACAACAGCACCTATCCCTACAGTAAGATTAAAGGGAAAACCCCGCTCAAGGCATTGGTCGCTATGGAAAAGAAATTGATCTTTCCAGTCCAGGGTGATGCCCCAAGGCACCCTTTGGATAAGCCGGAGGAAGGCTGCTATCATATCGTCAGATTCATCCGAAGCGACTGCCGGCTGAACATCTTTAGTGAAATGTTCCCGACTCCACCGGAGATCCAATACGAATACGTTGTGGCTACTATCGATGTCAAAGATCAAGCATTAAAACTCTTCCTGGATACGATCCAGGTCGAGGAATACAAATATCGACTGCGATGAATGTGAAGATTCTCATTACGGCATCGCTGGATAGAATAGTTTCAAAGTTGCGAGTCCACGATGTCGTGACTAATATTTTTGTCCACGATGTCCTGAACGTTGTCACCCAATTCTTAGGAATTTTTTATTTTGGTTAGATTGAAAGTGCAAATCATTAATGATTAAATCAAGATGATGGCTATTGATGGACAGCCTGCTAGAAATAGTGAGTTGTCAGGCCTGACAGCAGATAACTAGTCGGAGAGAATACGCCAACGCAACAATATAACGATTTTATTTATTGAATACATTAAACTTTTTCCAAGTGCCTGTGTCTCATTCAAAGAATACATGAACTGAAAGACGGTGAATAATGCAAAACAGAAAGCGTGGTGAAAAATAAATAAAAAATGATCTTCGTTATTAACATAGCAACGACCTTTGCTCTGGGCCTTGGCGTGGTGTATGCGGCAGAGAGCGAAACAGCACCGGCGTCCCCAGAGAAGGCCTCGGTAATTGAAAAATATTCGGCAAAGAACAAGACGACCGAAAATGCCACAAATAAATCTGCAGCTCCATCGAAAATTGCATCTGCGGCAAAGTCGTTTTTCACTATATCGCCAATATATAATACCGGGCGGAAAAGTTATTGTAAGCTGTATGAGCAAACTGCGTAAGCATAGCAAGGCGCCTGCTTTTTGTCGGGTTTTATATGAATGGTGTCTTTGAAATCCGTTTTTTCCTCCTACCATAATATATTCCGCAATTAGAACATTGACAATAGCGTGAGAACGGTGTTATCATCGCGGTCGAATTTGTTCTTTTATATATCCGAAAGGAAAAAGAGTAAACAGCAACCGTTCGTTCGCGCTTTGATTTGAGGTACTTCTGCCGAATGAGGGGTGTAATCTATTGTGAGGCGATTATCATGACTTCATTGAAAGAAATAAGGCCCACTAGTACACAGGAGAGGAAACTTTTCAGATCGTTGCAAAACCGATGGTGGATAGGGGCGATCATAGTCTGCCTCATTGTTGTAGGGGTGGTCATTTTCTTTGCAAAAGGCGGTCAAAACGTAACGCGTGCCGCCCAGGGGGGGCATGCGACTGCACCGAGTATCCCGGTCGTGGCTGCTGCAGTGAAGAAGGGTGATTTCGGTGTTTATTTATCAGGACTCGGCGCAGTTACATCGCTCACTACCATCACCGTGAATAGTCGCGTCGACGGAATGCTGACGAACGTTCTCTACCGGGAAGGCCAGATGGTAAAAAAAGGCGATCTGTTGGCCGAAATCGACCCGCGGCCGTATGAAGCGCAGCTGACCCAGGCAGAGGGTGCATTGGCCCGCGATCAGGCGCTCCTAGAAAATGCCAAACTTGATCTAAAGCGGTACCAGGATCTAGTTAAAAAGGATTTAATTGCCACACAGCAGCTCGATACTCAGGCTGCGCTGGTTCACCAGTATGAAGGATCGGTCAAGAACGATCAGGGACTAATTGACACCGCCAAGCTGCAATTGGTCTACGCACACATAACCTCTCCTATCAGCGGACGCATTGGCTTGCGTCTGATGGACCCGGGCAACATAGTGCTTGCGGCCAATGCCGAATCCAGCGGGGTGGCGGTGATTACTCAGTTACAGCCGATCTCGGTGATATTTTCTCTACCCGAAGATAATCTCTCGCAGATTATGGGTAAACTCAGGAGCGGTGCACGATTGACTGTCGAAGCTTTCGACAGGGAGCAGAAGCAGAAACTTGCCACAGGTACCCTTTTAACGGTAAACAACCAGATTGACCCGAATACGGGCACAGTCAAACTCAAAGCCTTGTTCCCTAACAAAAATAATGAGCTCTTTCCAAACCAGTTCGTCAATGCCCGTCTCATCATCGAAGTCAAACACGATGCCGTCCTAGTGCCGCCGGAGGCCATTCAACGGGGACCACAAGGCGCGTTCGTTTACGTGGTGAAAGCAGACCAGACGGCAGTATTGCGTCCAATCACCCTGGGCATTGTTCAGGAAGGAACCGCCTCAATTACATCAGGTCTATCGGCTGGCGAACTTGTCGTTGTGGACGGAGCCGACAGATTGCGTGACGGCAGCAAGGTCGAGGTGAGTGCCCCGAACAGCGGAGAGCCCGTTCCACAAAGGCAGAGTAAATGAACCTTTCCCGCATCTTCATCGAGCGGCCAGTAGCAACCACGCTCCTGATGATCGCCATTCTTCTTGCAGGAGCGGTTGCGTATAAGCAGCTTCCAGTTTCTGCGCTACCGCAGGTGGATTACCCGATTATCCAGATCAGAACGTTCTATCCCGGCGCAAGCCCTGATGTTATGGCCACTTCGGTCACGGCGCCGCTTGAGCGTCAGTTCGGCCAGATGCCGGGCTTGACCCAGATGACATCGTCGAGCTCCGGCGGCAGTTCAGTCATCACACTGCAATTCAGTCTGGATTTGAGCTTGGACGTTGCCGAGCAGGAGGTGCAGGCGGCCATCAATGCCGCCTTTACGTACCTGCCAACAGACCTTCCGACCCCGCCGGTCTACAACAAGGTTAATCCCGCGGATGCGCCTATACTGACCTTGGCACTCACCTCGAACACGCTAACGTTGCCGCAGGTTGAAGATATGGCGGATACGCGGTTCGCCCAGAAAATTTCCCAACTGCCCGGGGTCGGTCTCGTGAGCCTCTCCGGCGGCCAGCGTCCGGCTGTCCGTGTTCAAGCTAATCCTGCGGCTTTGGCAGCCTATGGCTTGGCGCTTGAAGATGTTCGTACTGCAATTAGTGTTGCCAATGTCAACGAGGCTAAGGGTGGTTTCGACGGCCCGCGTCAGGCCTACATCATCGGCGCGAATGACCAGCTCTATACGGCCACGGATTACCAGCCACTCATCATAGCCTATCGCAACAATGCACCCGTACATTTGTCCGATGTTGCTGACGTGATCGACGGTGCTGAGAATGTGGACCAGGCTGCATGGTTCAATACGTCTCCTGCCGTGATCGTGAACATCCAGCGCCAGCCCGGCGCAAACGTCATCGAGGTCGTCGACCGGATCAAGAAGCTTCTGCCACAGCTCCAGAACGCTTTGCCCTCGTCCATTAAAGTCACGGTTTTGACCGACCGCACCACGACCATTCGCGCATCGGTCAGGGACGTGGAGTACGAGCTGCTCCTGGCCGTCGCGCTCGTTATTCTTGTCATTTACCTGTTTCTACGTAATTTGCCGGCAACGACCATCCCGAGCGTTGCCGTACCGGTCTCCCTCGTTGGGACCTTCGGGGTGATGTACCTGATGGGCTTCAGCCTGAACAACCTTTCGCTTATGGCCTTGACGATCTCGACGGGTTTTGTCGTTGATGATGCTATTGTCATGATCGAAAATATCGCCCGCTACGTTGAAGAAGGGGAAGCACCGATGCAGGCAGCACTCAAGGGGGCAAAGCAGATCGGTTTCACGATCCTCTCGCTAACGGTTTCGCTGATCGCCGTCTTGATCCCGTTGCTCTTCATGGGGGACGTGGTCGGCCGCCTTTTCCGAGAGTTTGCAATCACCCTCGGTGTCACGATCCTCATTTCGGCAATCGTATCGCTTACACTCACGCCGATGATGTGCGCGCGGATCCTCAAGCACGTTCCCCAGGACAAACAGGGAAAGTTCTACCATGTGTCCCAGCTTTACTTCGATAGAGTTATTGCATCCTACGGGAAGACTTTGCAGTGGGTACTGCAGCACCAGACAGCGACGCTCGTGGTGGCTCTGGGTACGCTCGTCCTTACAGTATTGCTCTATATTGTTGTTCCGAAGGGCTTTTTCCCGATCCAGGACGCAGGCGTGATCCAGGGTACGTCTGAAGCACCACAGTCTATCTCTTTTCCCGCCATGGCCGAACGACAGCAGGCCCTAGCCCGGGTGATCCTTAAGGATCCGGCAGTCGAAAGTCTGTCTTCCTTCATCGGCGTAGACGGGACCAACACAACTTTAAACAGTGGCCGGATCCAGATCAATCTTAAACCATTAGATGAGCGGGACGCGAGCGCGATCGAGGTTATCAGGCGCCTCCAGCCGGAGCTAGCTAAGGTCGAGGGCATCACGCTCTACATGCAACCCGTGCAGGACCTCACGGTGGATGCCCGAGTCAGCCGCACCCAGTTTCAATATACGCTCGATGATCCCAATACCGATGAGTTAAACACGCTGGCGCCGAAGGTGATTGGCGCTCTTCGTGCCCGACCGGAACTCCGGGATGTGAGTAGTGATCGGCAGGACGCAGGGCCAAGGGTCACGCTTTCGATTGACCGGGGCACTGCCGCGCGGCTCGGCATCACGCCGCAGAACGTTGATAACACACTCTACGATGCCTATGGCCAGCGTCAAGTGTCCACGATCTACACTGAGTTGAACCAGTATCACGTAGTGCTAACAGTTAAACCCAACTTCCAGCAGGACCCAAGCGGTCTGCAATCGATCTATCTTAGCAGTATAAGCGGCGGACAAGTTCCGCTCGCTGCAATTACTCATGCATCGGAAACAACAGGACCGCTGGTTATAAACCGACAGGGTCAGTTCCCCGCAGTGACAGCGTCATTCAACCTAGCGCCGAACGCGTCACTTGGACAGGCGGTCGATGCGGTCGAGGATGCGGCACACCAGCTGAATCTGCCGGCCAGCATCAAGGGGAGTTTCCAGGGAACGGCCCAGGCCTTCAAGGCCTCGCTCTCCAATGAGCCGCTATTGATTCTGGCCGCGCTCATAACGGTTTACATCGTGCTCGGCGTTTTGTATGAAAGCTACATCCACCCGGTCACGATTCTCTCCACGCTTCCCTCAGCAGGGGTTGGCGCAGTGCTTTCATTGATGCTCTTCCGCAGCGAGCTCTCTGTGATCGCCATTATCGGCATCATCCTATTGATCGGTATCGTGAAGAAAAACGGCATCATGATGGTCGACTTTGCGCTTGATGCTGAGCGTAACGAAGGTAAGAGTCCTGAAGAGGCGATCTACCAGGCCTGCCTCCTACGGTTCCGGCCGATCATGATGACGACCATGGCAGCGATTTTGGGAGCTTTGCCCCTGGCACTCGGTCGCGGGGTGGGGTCAGAACTTCGCCGTCCCCTCGGAATCTCGATAGTCGGCGGACTCGTGATCAGCCAGATCCTCACCCTCTATACGACGCCAGTCATTTATCTCTGGTTCGACCGGCTTGCACAAAGGGTTAAAGAAAGTCGTTCCAGAAGCTAGCGGAATCAGCATGAACATTTCAGCAACATTCATCAAGAGACCTGTCGCAACGACACTCCTGACAGCAGGACTTTTACTTTCCGGCGTGATTGCCTTTCGTTTGCTTCCCGTCTCACCGTTGCCGCAGGTGGATTTCCCGACGATTTCAGTGCAGGCGGCGCTTCCCGGGGCAGACCCCGAGACCATGTCCACCTCAGTTGCGGCGCCCCTGGAACGCCAGTTCGGCCGCATTGCAGGTGTGGCGGAAATGACGTCTACAAGCAACAACGGCTCAACCAGCATAACGCTGCAATTCGACCTGAACCGCGACATTAACGGCGCGGCGCGCGACGTGCAAGCCGCGATTAATGCTGCGCGGGGGTACCTACCCGCGAACCTTCCAGCCGACCCGACGTATCGTAAAGTCAATCCTTCGGACGCACCCATTCTCATCGTGGCGCTCACCTCTGATACGAACAGCAAGGCGCAGATGTACGATTGGGCCTCTTCAATCCTATCGCAGAAGCTCTCCCAGGTGGAAGGTGTGGGGCAGGTGTTCGTAGGAGGGAGCTCCCTTCCAGCAGTACGCATTGATTTAAGCCCAATGGCGCTCTCGAAATATGGCATCAGCCTAGAAAGCGTACGAAACGTGCTTTCAAGTACGAATGTCAACACGCCTAAGGGGCAATTGGCGTTTGGCGATGAAACGCGGGAGATCCAAACGAACGACCAGATGAGCAAAGCGGAACAGTATTTGCCTTTGGTTGTTGCGTATAAGTCAGGGTCTGCGGTACGGCTTGGAAATGTAGCTGATGTGAAGGATTCGGTGGAGGACCTTCGGGCTGCCGGGTTCGTGAATGGCAAGCCCTGCGTGATGCTCGTTGTGTTCCGCTCGCCCGGCGCGAACATTATCGAGACCGTGGACAGAGTGCGAGAGCAGCTTCCGCAGCTGCAAGCTGCCTTGCCTGGCGCCATCAGCTTATCGGTCGTGCTCGATCGAAGTCCCTCTATCCGCGGGTCGCTACGGGACGTCGAGTGGACGCTCGTGGTGTCGGGCGTGCTGGTGATCCTCGTGGTGTTCTGGTTCCTGCGGAACGTGCGCGCCACGATCATTCCCGCAGTAGCGGTCACCGTCTCGATCATCGGCACCTTTGGCGTGATGTATCTGTGCGGCTACTCGCTCGACAACCTCTCTCTTATGGCGCTCACGATCTCAACAGGATTTGTGGTCGACGACGCAATTGTCGTTCTCGAAAACGTTACCCGCTATCGAGAGAAGGGGGAATCTTCCCTCCAGGCCGCGCTGTCCGGGACCAAAGAGATTGCCTTCACGGTACTGTCCATGAGCACCTCGCTCATTGCCGTCTTCATCCCTGTTCTCCTCATGGGCGGCATGGTTGGTAGGCTCTTTCGAGAATTTGCGGTGACGCTTTCGGCGGCGATCTTGGTCTCACTCCTCATATCACTCACCACGACGCCCATGTTGTGCGCCACCATTCTGAGACCAGAAAAGAAGGGCGCTCACGGCGTCTTGTTTCGGACCAGCGAATGGACGTTCAATTGGATGCACGGTCACTACGAAAGGAGTCTTCGCTGGGCTCTCAGCCACGCTCGGTTCATGCTTGTCATCATGGTCATGACGCTCGCCACAAACGTGTACTTGTTTATCATTGTGCCTAAAGGGTTCTTCCCAGAGCAGGACACGGGGAGGATCGCCGGAAGTATTCAGGCGGCGCAGGACATGTCGTTCCAGGCAATGGAAGGGAAACTCTTGGACATTGTTGACGTGGTCAAGACGGACCCCGACGTTGACTATGTGATCGGCTTCACGGGAGGAGGCGGTGGGTCCACGACAAACACGGCGAGGATGTTCATTTCACTCAAGTCCTTTGAGAAGAGAAATGCCAGCGCTGAACAAATCATTGGACGCTTGCGCAAAAAACTGGCTGCAGTGCCCGGGGCGCCCACCTATCTCCAGCCGGTGCAGGATCTTCGCATCGGTGGGAAGATTAGCAATGCGTTCTATCAGTATACGATTCAGGGAGGAGACCTTGCGGCGTTGAACGAATGGGGTCAACGCGTACTGCAAAAGATGAGAACAATACCCCAACTGGTCGACGTGAGCAGCGACCAGCAGAACAAAGGACTGCAGGCTACGCTCATGATCGACCGTGCGACCGCCTCGCGGCTGGGCATTACCACGAAGCTCATCGACGATACGTTATACGACGCCTTCGGTCAACGTCAGGTTTCGATCAATTATACGCTTTTGAACCAGTATCACGTAGTTATGGAGGTCGAACCACTGTTCTGGCAGCGGCCTGATACGCTCAGATATATCTACGTTCCTTCATCCAAGGGTCCGCTTGTTCCCTTAAGCGCCTTTACTCATTATGAACAGACCGCAACATCGCTTGCAGTGAACCACCAGGGGCAATTTCCCTCAATCACGGCGTCATTCAACCTCGTAGCCGGCGTGCCGCTTGGGGACGCGGTGAAGGCGGTCGAAGACGCCACGCGGCACATGGGTATGCCGTCGAGCATCAAGAGAACATTTTCCGGCACTGCCCAGGCATTTAAAGACTCTTTGACCAATCAGCCATTATTGATCCTGGCCGCGCTCATGACGGTCTACATCGTGCTCGGCATATTGTACGAAAGCTATATCCACCCGATAACAATCCTTTCGACACTGCCATCCGCAGGTGTGGGTGCGGTCCTAGCCATGATGCTCTTCCGCATCGATCTCAGCGTGATCGCCATCATCGGTATACTCCTTTTGATCGGTATTGTGAAAAAGAACGGTATCCTAATGGTAGATTTCGCGCTCGAGGTGGAGCGCAAGGAAGGGAAGAGTCCGGAAGAGGCGATTTATCAGGCCTGTCTCTTGCGGTTCCGGCCTATCATGATGACGACCATGGCAGCGCTTTTGGGCGCTTTGCCGCTTGCAGTGGGCCATGGCGTGGGGTCTGAGCTACGCAGGCCCCTCGGAATCGCTATTGTCGGCGGACTGATCTTTAGCCAGATGCTTACGCTCTACACGACGCCGGTGATGTATCTTTACCTTGACCGGTTCAGGATTTGGTTTGAAGGTATTCGCAGATTGCGCAGCCGGGGTATTCGTGAGTAAGCCAAGTAAGAGCTTTTAGCCATGGGAAAGAAGGATAGTTCAAACAGTTGAACCCAAGTTCTGCATTTTGGTTTACACCATGTTTATTCGTGAATTCATCGATATTCTCTACTCCAACGTCGTGTGGAACCGCCGGAAGCTAGCAACGACGCTTACCACTGCTATGATGGCAAGATACAAGATATGGGTGACGACATAGTCCGTTTCTCCGCCTTTGAGCATGATATTGCGAAGAAGGCCCATGTAGTGTGCGAGTGGGTCGAAGTAGGAAAGCCACCGGAGGGCAGCTGGCATATTTTCGATAGGGAACATCATTCCAGAGAACATGATCATAGGGAAAATGAACAGGAACCCGGCAAGGGTCGCCTGCTGCTGGTTCCTGCAGTATGTGGAAATCAGGGTCCCCAAGGCAACGGCAGTGCAGACAAAAGCGAAGGCTGCTATGAATAATGCAAACAAAGAACCGCGCATAGGAACTTGGAAGGCGAACACGGCCACACCCAGAATCAGCGGCACACTAGACATTCCCAGGAGCACGTAAGGAATCGTTTTGCCGTAAATGACTTCGGACCGTGATACGGGCGCCGAGATCAGCATCTCGAACGTTCCCATCTCTTTTTCCCGAACAATGGCTATATTGGACAACACCATCGTTGAGATGATCATGATCATGCACATCACGCCAGGAACCAGGTATACCGATGTTTCAAGCTCAGGGTTGAAAAGCACGCGCGTGCTCACTTGGATCGGGGACGTAAGCGGAGTGAGCTTAATATCATCCGTGACCGTCTGCTGAACGATGTTCTGCAGATACGCTTCTATGGATTGCGCCTGGACTACATTTATTGCGTTCACAAGCAGCTGCAGCTTCGCGTCGCCGCGGCCAAGTTCGCGAGTGAATCCACCGGGAGGCGGAATGAGCACAGCATCGGCATCATTCGCTTCGATCATGGTGAAGGGGTCTCGTTCTTTACTTGTAGCAGGAATGAACCACTTCCCCGCAATGCTCCGTTCGTAGACATCGCGCAAAACGGTATCTTTGGAATCAAACACTGCGGCAAGCCTGATGTTCTTGACTTCGTTCGAAATGGCGACGCCGAAGAGCGTAAGCTGGATCACCGGCATGACGAAGAGCATCACCCGCATCCTGGGGTCACGGAGGGTCTGGATCAGTTCCTTTTTTATGAATCCGATAAGCGTTCGGTTCATGGCTCAAGGTCCCTCTTGAACCGTCGCGCGGCTAAAAAGATCATGAGTGCGCAGATAATAATGAGCGCCAGAAACGGTCTGCCAAGTTCGATAAAGCTCGATCCCTTTAAAAATGTATCTCGTGCGATCTGCATGAACCATCGTGCCGGAAGAACCATCGTAAAATATTGAAAAAACACCGGCATGCTCTCGATCGGGAAAATAAAACCGGAGAGCAGGTTGGACGGTAGCATGCCGGACATCATGGACAACTGCATAGCAATTGTCTGTTTGCGTGTGACCACGGAGATGAGCAGCCCTTGTGCAAGATAAGTTACGATGAAGAGCAGGCAGCCGAAGCCGAAGACCCAGAGGTTTCCTACAAAGGGGACGCCGAATACGGTCCTTGCAATGACATACACGAAGACCACAGCGATAATCCCGAGGATGCCGTAGGGAGCAAGCTTCCCGACGATGATTTCGAGAGGCTGCACGGGCGTGGACAGAAGCAGTTCCATGGAACCGTTTTCCCATTCCCGGGCAACAGTGAGCGCGGTCAGCAGGATAGAGAGGATTGACATCACCACGACGGTAAGCCCGGGGATCACGAACCAGCGGCTATTTAGCTCGGGATTGAATAAAAACCTCGTCCGGATTTCGTACGGAGAAGTTGGGTCAAAGTTACCGATTCTGCGTGATGCGATGTCTTGAATGCTTCCTACATAGCCGAGTACAGGACCGACCGTGGAGTTGTCGGAGCCGTCGACCAGGATTTGCGCTTCAGCCCCCCTGCCGCTGAAGAGGTCCTTTTCAAAGCGTGGAGGAATGATAAGGGCCGCACGCGCGCGCTCTGCAGACACATCGATAATGGCATCATGGGGCGAACTTACACGATGTATCAGGAAGTAATCAGAACTTTGAAAGGTATCCAGAAGTCGTCGGGAACTTTGCGTCTGGTCCGAATCATTCACTGCAAGAGCGACGTTTTTTACATTGAACTCAATGGCCACGCCGAACATGATTACCATGAAAACCGGCAGGACTAGAGCTGCCCCGAGGGTCGTAGGGTCCCGGAGGATGTGATAGACTTCTTTCTTTGCCACCGCAAAGGCCCGTCGCCAGACAAAGTTTTTCATACGGCCTTTCTCTCTACGGTCTCAATGAACACATCTTCGAGCGACGGTTTGATTCTTCGGATCGAGAATTTTTTTTCGAATTCGTTTCTCACTGTTTCCCATTCCCCTTCGCTCTTGATTGCGGCATGAAACCGGAGGCCGTAAGGTTCGAAAAACAGAAACACCGTATGCCGTGCCATGGCGGAAACTTCGGCAAAGCTGAGCGCATCCCGGGGGTTGAACTCGAGCATGGGCGTTGAAAAGGTTGCGGTTTTGAGGCCTTCCGGTGAATCGAGCGCGATGATTTTGCCTTCCCGCATGAGAGCGATTCGGTCGCACTGTTCCGCTTCATCCATATAATGGGTAGTTACGAAGACAGTCTTATCCCTATCGGCGAGCTTGCGGATAAGTTGCCAGAAGCGGCTTCGAGAAGCAGGTGTCACACCTGCCGTAGGCTCGTCGAGGAAGATGATCTCCGGGTCATGCAGGAGCGCTGCAGCGAGCGATACTTGCTGCTTCGTCCCACCGGATAAGTCGCGGACAATGGTGCTAAGGGGCTTGTCGAAGGAGATAAAGTCGAACAATTCTTTGCGCCGTTGTTTATAGGTTGCTATGTCCAATTTGCGGAGGCTTGAGATGAAGTTCAGGTTCTCCTCGACCGTCATATCATTGTAGAGAGTAAATTTTTGGGACATGTACCCGACCTTGGACTTGACCGCCTGCTCGTTGTGGTCGAAACTGATTCCGCCTACGCGCACTGACCCTTCGGTAGGCAGCAGGAGTCCGCAAAGCACTCGGATCGTGGTCGTCTTGCCTGCGCCGTTTGCGCCCAAAAACCCGAATATCTCGCCGCGGCGAACAGTGAATGAAATTCGGTCTACAGCAACGAAATCGCCGAACCGCACCGAGAGGTTGCTCACCTCCACGGCCAAGTCATTCATGGCTATTTCTCCGGAGGAAAAGTTCATCAAAGCTTGACATTCCCTCTGCTGCCAAGAGCTCCCGAGGTTCCCCTGCCGCAACTAATTTGCCACTCTCTAGAAGATGAACGCGTCCGCACCGCTCCGCTTCATCCATATAGGCGGTAGTCACGAGAATCAGGATTTCCTGGTCTAGCAGGCGGTACAGGAGCTCCCAGAATTCCCGACGGCTGATCGGATCGACGCCGGTCGTGGGCTCGTCAAGGAGCATGACGTGCGGCGACCGCAAAAGCGCACACATGAGTCCAAGCTTCTTGTACATCCCTCCTGAAAGCTGTCCTGCTGGCCGATTAATAAATTCGTTTAGTCGTGTGATGCGAAGTAGCTCCTCACGTTTATGCTCATAGAGATCATTTGGAATTCCATAGAGTTCCTTGAAAAAATCTAAATGTTCGCCGATGGAAAGGTCAGGATAGAGACTTTGTGTCTGCGGCATATATGCGATACTAGGGCGGATGCTTTCGAAATCGATGTGTTCACCCCCGCGGTAATAGGCAACAGTACCTTCCGTAGCCTTAAGCAAACCGAGCATGAGGCGCAAAAGCGTAGTTTTCCCCGAACCCTCGGGTCCAATCACACCGTGCATAAGGCCGGAAGAGAAATCAAGGCTCACACCATCAAGGACAAGACTTTTGCCGAAGACCTTTCGGAGTGCCCGGACGGATATTGAAACGGGTAAAATCGGCATGTTGACGTTCTCCATCGTCCATCGAGAATAATTAAAAAGTTTTCGATAATTTTTAATTCAGTGCCATACCCTGCAGTTGCCAAAATATGAAAATAAGCAGGTGACGCAACGTATTAAAAATGTAAAGTATGTCTCACCGAATTCTGCCGGCTCTCCATACGGCAAGCTTTTCCGTGTTTTTGCTGCAACAAGAATATTATGCATAACGGACTAGTCCGGGGGCAACTTTATTTCAATCGTCATGCCAGGTTTTAAAATTTCCTGCTCGTTCGCGCCGAGAAAACTTACCTTTACGCCAAACACAAGGCGCTCGCGCTCGGCCCGGGTCTGAACATTCTTTGGTGTGAACTCGGCCTCATCGTTGATTTTGAATATCTTCCCGTCGAATTCGCGGTTGTTCAATTCCGGGAGATATCCTTTCAGAATCATACCGGGTTTAAGCCGTGAAACATCAGGTTGGGGAACGTAAATATAAGCCCAGATATCCCGGATATTCGCCAGGGTCAAGAGCTTTGTGCCGGGATCCACCCATTCCCCCGGCTCGTGATAACGGCTCAAGACCGTGCCTGAAATCGGCGAATGGACAGCGCACCAACCCAATCGAACATCCGCATCATCCTTCTTATTCTTGACTTGGTCCATGGTGTCCCGAGATGCGGTCTGAACGCGATATAATCCAACGGTCCGATGGTAGTTCTCATTCGCCAACTCCGATGCAACCTTCACGTCTTCACAGGCAAGAACAACCAATTCCTGGTTATCTGTCACGTGGTCGCCTTCTTGAACGTTCACTGAGCTGATGGCAGAAGCTATGCGGGCAGACAAATCGACTTTAGTCGCTTCAAGGGTCCCGGCGTAGAGAAATTCGCCATGGAAGAACAACAACTTTGCTGCGATCGCAGCAGCGATAACGATCACTGTAATAAGGATTATTTTAAGTCTCTTCTTCTTATTGAGCTCCACAGGTTTCCCTTCTTGTTTTATTATTTCGCTCGCTACTTCGCAATAATTCCGTCTATGAAGATGCGAAGTGTTTGTTGAATCCAATCATTGCGATACTTTTCGTCCGAAAGCGAATGACCGGAAAACTCCATAACCAACTTGTCGTTTCTTGTCTGGTGGATAATATTGCTCATAAGGAATCCCGCTGCGGAAAAGGGTTTCACGTCGGCGGCAACAATCCCCCTTTTCGTAGCCTGATCAAAAAACTCTTTTAACTTTTCCGCATGCTTTAAAAGAGTATTAAGATACATTTTTCTACTTTTTGAATCCGACATTTCAACATCCCGTTGGATTAGGCGGATAATATCCTTCTGTCTGATCATCGTTTCGAGCGTCTGCCTTAGGAATATCTCAAGGCGCACCTTAAAGTCGTCGATATTCTGCGGGGGCTGGAGCGTTTTCCTTGCGAAGTCCAGTCGTTCCGTAGCAAACTGTTCAATGATACTGTGATAAAGGTTCTCTTTCGAGCCAAAATGATAATGAATGGCAGCGATGTTTACGCCGGCTCGTTCGCAAATATCCTTGGTGGACGTGCCGTCATACCCTTGAGCGGCAAAAAGGCGGGTGGCAGTGGAAAGGATTCGGCTTGTAGTGTCCTCGCGGGAAGGCTTTTCCCTCACGACACCTGTCTTCATTTTCCTGTCTTGTTCGGCTGTCGTTCGATCTTTACCGGTTTTCATGTTCCCAGCATAACATATGTACTTAATTTGTGCAAGTCTTTGATTGACTTTTTCAATTATTCACTTTATACTTGGTCATGAGTATAAATTTCACCACTTGTCCGAATCTGGGTACTAACATGAAAAAAATCTTGCCTTCCATAAAATTAACTACAGCCCTGAGCGTTAGTCTCATATGTTACGGATGCCTTGTAGGCCCCACTTATCATACCCCTGAAGCCCTCCGTACGACTACATACACGTCAACCCAATTCCCGGACAAGACAGCATCAGTACCGGGACCCGGCGGCGCGGAACAGCACTTGGCATTAGGTCAGCAGATCCCCGCACAGTGGTGGACGCTGTTCCATTCCGCTTCGTTGGATCAGCTGGTCAGGCAGGCACTCTCTGGCAACCCGACGCTTACCGCGGCGAAGGCAACGCTCCGGGAGTCGCAAGAGACTTTAAATGCCATCGTTGGATCGGTACTCTATCCTAAGGTCGACGCGAGCGCATCGATTATGCAAGAGAAGATCTCAGGCGCAGAATTCGGCCTGCCAAATGAGAAGTTCCCCCCATTCACGCTCTACAATGCCTCGGTGAATGTCTCCTATGCCCTCGATCTTTTCGGCGGCGCGCGTCGTGAGCTAGAGGCTTCGGAGTCCCAAGTTGATTTTCAACGATTTCAGCTTGAAGGGGCTTATCTCGCGATTACGGCGAACGTCGTTACGACGGCGGTGAAAGAAGCTTCCTTACGCGCTCAGATTGAAGCATTGAACGAGATCATGGCCGCTCTGCAGACGCAGTTCGATCTGGTAGAGATCCAGTTCAAGCTTGGCGGAGCCGCGCGTACCGATGTGCTCGCCCAGCGGACGCAGCTCGAGCAGACAAGGGCAACCCTACCGCCTCTCGAGAAAGAGCTCGAGCAGACTCGCAATCTTCTGGCGGTGTTCACCGGAAGGCTGCCGAGCGAATCAGTAGTGCTCCCCGAATTCACACTCGACCAATTGCAGCTACCAGCGGAATTGCCAGTGAGCCTGCCGTCATCGCTGGTGCGCCAGCGTCCCGACATCCGCGCATCGGAAGCATTGCTTCACGCGGCAAGCGCGCAAGTAGGTGTGGCCACCGCGAATCAATATCCACAAATCAACCTGACTGGCAGTATAGGATATTTGTCAACTTCAAGCAGGACGCTTTTCCAGCCAGGTAGTGGCGTGTATAGTCTAGGCGCAGGATTGCTGCAGCCTGTTTTTCACGGCGGCCAACTCTCCGCCGAGCGACGCGCTGCCGTTGCAGCCTACGATCAGGCATTGGCTCAGTATCAGGCCGTTGTCCTCCAAGCGTTCCAGAACGTAGCTGACGTGTTGCGCGCGCTCAATGCTGACGCACGTACACTTAAGGCGCAAGCAACCGCTGCTGCGGCCGCAAGCGACACGCTGGACCTTACCCAAAAGCAGTTCCAGCTGGGCGGGGTGAGCTATTTGTCGCTTTTGAACGCAGAACGCCAGTACCAGCAGACAAGGATCGACCTGATCCAGGCGCAGGCAGCGCGATACGCCGATACGGCAGCGCTGTTCCAGGCGCTCGGCGGAGGTTGGTGGAACCGAGACCCACAAGCCGATATCGCCACAATGCGAAACAAGGAATAACTCCTGCAGAGAATTCGCAAATGAAATGCTGAACAGCCGAGATGTTTACAATAAATAACTGAAGGCATTAACTGACAAAATGGTTCTTGCAATAGCGGCGTACACGATGAAGAATGATGAGAGCGATGAAGACAATTCTATTAGTAGATGATGAACCTGACATCTTGAAATTCTTGGTGGAAATGCTTGGGAAGTCAGGGTACGCGACCATTCCCAAACCCGATGCTGAGTCCGCCCTGTCCATTATACGGAAAGGCATGCAAATCGATCTCGTAATCACCGATATACGGATGCCGGGGATGAGCGGGTTGGAATTGACAACGATACTCAGGCAAATCCTACCATCGGTGCCGATAATTATGCTTACCGGCTATGGCAATGTCGAGACCTACCTGAAGTCGATGAACAGCGGAGTGTTTGAGTACGTCACTAAGCCGATCCAAGCGAGAGAGTTGCGGCGTATCGTAAAAACTGCCCTTAAGTAGTACAAAGCAAAAATTCCTTGACGTAATTATGAAACCCTTATAAATACGAATACAGAAAAAAAGCACTACACAGCCGAAGTAGCGCAATTAAAACCCACGAAATCTAATGGCCTCGTCTACAGACCTACGGGGACTTCGGAATGTGTTTAATTGATGTTTCGAATCCGCATAGCCCAGTGCTACGCCGATAATAATCAACAGTTCGTCAGGGATTTCCAATTCCGCACGAATAAGGTCAGGATGGGCGACGAACGTAACCGCTGGGGCCGAACCGACATTGAATTGTTGTGCTGCTAACATGATGCTATGGGCTTGTAAGCCGATGTCAAATATCGACCAGGGCGTGAGCCTGCGGTCCATACACAAGTATACTACGACCGGCGCATCAAAAAAACGGTAATTGATCTGAGCAACGTCCGCGAGGGTTGATGTGTCCGGGCACGCTCTTTCCATGGCAGCGAAGCGCTCGGCCTTCACCGCTTCCATACGCTTCTGTAGGTCAGGCGGCCATTCCCGGGGGGCCACCAAATCCGGATTTCTCGGCACACAATTCTTCAAGTATTCCAGATAAGCTCTGCGGAGCCTATTTAATACGTCGCCACCTGCAACAAATATTTCCCAAGGCTGGGTATTGGCCCAGGAAGGAGCATGAAGAGCAGCTTCCAGAATCTTCCAAAGCACCTCCCTGCTGACTGGGTCCGTTTTAAATGCACGTACTGTATACCGTGAATGCAGTGCATCAATAACATCCATCAGATCTCTCTCCCCTCCGGGCCGCAATTGAAATTGACAGCGCATATGCGTTCATCGAAAACTTTCGGCGCCACAGTGGACATTTTTGCCAGGATCATGCCTTTCTCACCATGCTTGAGATGACTCAAACTAACCATTACTGCCGCACATCTTTACGAGGTGTGAATACTCTGTATATCAAAGCTACCGATTTCTGCGTTCACGAATTCAAAATTGAATCGTGCTGATCTTCTTACCGGATAAATCTAAAGTCACGATTCTCGTTCTGAAATTCAATAGAGGGCTATGACCAGTCACGGGTCGGCAATAGTACAAAAAATAGCATGAAAAATTTATTCGTAAACACATTATAGCATAACAATCCTCGCTTCCCTGCAAAAAGTGTCCCTGCAAAGGGTTGCACATTGGATAGGATTTGGTACAATTGAGTTGAAGACTTTATAGGAGGAATTACTATGGACAAGAGAGTGGTGATCGCACTTGCAGCATTTTGTTTCACAATATTGCCAGGAGGGCATGTTGAGGCAAATGATAAAACTCCGGAACAAATGGTCCAAGAAGCAAAGGCACACATAACGGAAGTGTCCATCGCTGACGTTAAAAAAATGATTGAAGCAAAGGAAAATGTCATCATCCTCGATGTCAGGGATAAACAGGAATTTGAAGAGGGACGCATTCCTGGGGCAATAAACATCTCGCGCGGGATGTTGGAGTTTAAAGTGGCAATGATCATCCCTGATAAGAATGCCAAGATAATCGTCTATTGCGGGCTTGATCTCAGAGGGCCGTTAGCGACCAAGACAATGAATGACCTTGGATATAAAAATGCAATAAACATGATTGGCGGTCTTAAGGCATGGAAAGAGGCGGCCTATCCCATTGCAAAGTAGTTTTATCCGAAATACATGAAGAATCTCCGAATTAATACCAAACGAAGCTGCTATGTGTCGTACGACAAAGTGGACGATCGAGGGAGGAATGGATATGCCGCAACGATTAATCCTTGTTGCTGACGACATCGAAAATCAAACTGACTCCGGAAAAAGACGTTCCCGTGCTATTGTAAACGTTGCTTCGGTTATGTCGCAGCGGCTGCAGACGAGCATTGCACTTCTCTTTGTGGAAGACAGCAAAGTATATCCGCCCGGGACGCTCGATTCAACGGGTATCCGCGAGTGGCACGACCGGCACGAAAAAAGACTGGAGGAGGTGTGCAAACAATTTTCGGCCCCGGTGAGCTGCTTTCTGAAAAGTGGTCCTCCGGCAGAGCAGATATTAAAAACCTTACGGTCCAGGCCAGTCCCGGAACTCGTGATCGTTGGGACGCAAGGTAGGACAGGACTGAAGCGTCTGATTGTTGGAAGCGTAGCTGAAGAAGTGATCCGTCACTCCAAACGGCCAGTCTTGGTGATCGGACCCATGGTTCAGGAAAAGGCTCATCCTTTAACGGTTCAGAAGCAGTTGAAAATTTTGGTTTCAACCGATCTTGGTAAAAACAGCCGTGCAGCCGAGCGCTATGCATTGTCCCTTGCAATGCGCATCGGTGCGAAAGTAGTTCTTTATAATTGTCTCGCAGACAGCATGAGGACTATTATGGAAACCAGCGCGTATGCAGGGACGGCCCCTGTCAATTTCGATTGGATTATTACTCAGATCAAGGATGAGGCAGCTGCAACCCTTAAACAGAAGACCAGCTTCTTTCAAAAACACGGCATTCCCTGTGAGTATAAAGTTGAAGACAATGCTGTCATTTCAGCGAGCGCAGTCTATCAGGAGGCTGAAAATAACTATTCGATCATCGTGATGGGGACGCATGGAAGAAATGCCTTGCTTAATGCTTTCTTCGGGAGCACCGCCCGGGAAACGATATTAAATGCTTCGATTCCGGTGATAACAGTCCAGTCGGAACATTGAACAGTAATTCCGTAACAGAAATTTAGAAGAAATGTTACATTCTGATGATGCTTTTCAAAACTTCCGCCAGATCTTCTACCTTTTTGGGTTTCTTGAAAAATCCAATAAATGCATGCTCCTTGTGATTTGAGGTGAAGGCGTCATCGGGGTATCTATCGCAAAAAAGGCTTTTAAGATCGGGATAGATTCTCGAAGTTTTTGAAACGTCCCTGCACCACCAATTCCGCTGTGGATCGTCAAGTTCAGCATGACAACATCAAATGGCTTCTCAGAATATCGAGCTATTTGGTAATTGTCGATTGCTTCCTACTATACACCACGAATTAGACTTAATGTCCAAGGGCCTTGAATAATTCACTTACAACATCACGGATATATGCGAGATCTTCGTGCAGATCACGCACCATTTTTTGGCGTTCCTCGTAGGCGCCTGAGTTCGGTATCTCCAAGATGGTTAAAACAAATGGCTGAAGTCTGTTTTGACAATAATTTAACGGCATGGTATTATCAACGGCCGATTTTCAACGCAATTGAACGTTTACACCTATCCACGATGAAGAAGATAGTGGCAGCTGTCCTTGTAACGGTCCGTCCGATAGGTACGTTCTGACGAAATATCAATTACCACGGGCACTATCTACTTTTGATATTCACTACCCTGATTTGTGGAGGTAAATCTAGCTGCCGAGTATTGCATTACAAAGAAAGGCCAGAGAAACCTAGTCAAACTTATGAGCACGCCAACGGTACTGCACGAAACCCTGCCTGCAACTCCTCGCGAGGTTCGAACCGTGATCGCGGGCCTGATGATGGCGCTCACACTTGCGGCACTGGACCAGAATATCGTAGGTGTTGCGCTACCGAGGATCGTAAGCGACCTCGGCGGTCTATCACACCTGACATGGGTTGTCACGGCTTTTTTGCTTTCCTCAACGGCAACGACGCCGCTCTACGGTAAGCTATCCGACATTTATGGCCGTAAGCCGCTCTTTATCGTAGCCATCCTCATTTTTCTCGTAGGGTCCTGTCTCTGCGGGCTGTCCAGCTCGATGACGCAGCTCGTAGTTTTTCGCGGCATCCAGGGTATCGGCGCAGGCGGACTAATGACGCTGGCCATGACGACGATAGCCGATCTGGTAGCCCCGCGCGAGCGTGGTCGTTATCAGGGGATGTTCGGTGCTGCTTTCGCCTTATCGAGCATCGCTGGCCCGCTTCTGGGAGGTTTCATCACCGATGCCTTGTCTTGGCGCTGGATCTTCTACGTGAACGTCCCGATTGGCATCCCGGCTCTGGCCCTCATCCTGTTCGGGTTGCACCGGCCGCACCACAAAGTATCACACTCGATCGATTATGCCGGAGTTATTTATCTAACCCTCGGCACAGTGGCCCTGCTCCTGATGCTAACACTGGGTGGGGTACAATTCCCATGGTCGTCGCCGCTCGTTCTCGGACTGGCTGCAGCCGCGGTAGTACTGACCTTGTTGCTGATGTACACCGAACGACGTTCATCGGAACCCATTCTCTCTCCAAACATCTTTCATAACAAGGTATTCGTGATCGCAACCAGCACCATGGGGCTTACTTTCACGGGACTTTTTGGCGCGGTCGTGTTTCTTCCGCTATTTTTTCAGCTTGTTCTTGGCCTCGCGCCGGCGCGCGCAGGACTGATGATGGCACCAATGACGGGGGGTGTCGTCGTATCGTCTTTCCTTGGAGGCCGACTCGTTTCAGCGACCGGGCGGTACAAGATTTTTCCTGTGGTCGGTCTTGCCACGGCCACCCTTGCGTTTCTCGCGGTCATGTGGGCCGCGAATGCAGGGGCGGGTTTTGCGGTAATCGAAGTATCTCTTATCGTCCTCGGCATGGGTTTCGGCCTAGTGATGCCGGATCTCATGGTCGCCATCCAGAATTCTGTCAATCCTCGCGAGCTGGGCGTAGCGACTGCAACGTCGGCGTTCTTCCGGTCTCTCGGCGGCATGTTCGGCGTGGCCATGTCAGGCGCAATCATGACCGCCCAGCTGCGAGACCTGAATCACGTAATAGGGGCGGGCAAAGGTATGAGTATTCGTACCCTGATCGATCAGGGCATCCAGCAAATCGCGCAACTACCGCTTGCCCAGCGAGAGGTGGTAATTTCCGTATATCGGCATGCGATCAGCACCACTTTTTTAGTAGGGTCATTCATTACAGCAACGGCCTTTACCGTCGTTCTTTTTCTTCCTGAACATCCGCTTAAATCATCTCAGGACGCTGATCAGAAAAACCCTGTTGATACTGTCTCGCGCTGAGTCTAACCCTATTGACAGGTTTTGCCGCAGGTTGAAGAGTTGTTGTAACTACGTTCTCACGCATTATCAAAAAAATATTTCAGCGCTGTGCCAGTAGTACTCTACGGGGTCAATAACCAAGGATTTCATGCTTGCTGGATATAACCGTTTTACAGAGGCAGTAGAATCGATATCGAGAGCATGGTGGCGATTGCCTTGAAGCTGCACCGCTGGCAAGGCAGGTTGCGGTGGGCGAGAATACCACGACCGGGATTGCCATCCGAAAGGAAATATTCGAATCCTTCCCTCCTTAAAAACTCGTAAACTTTGTCTTGCTTGACGATTTTAATTTCAAGGAACTGCAGACGAAACTCCGCGCCTTGCCTGACGACAGTATCATTCTTTGATCGGTCGTGAACAGGGAAAAAAATGGCAATTTCATTGCATCTGGAGAGATACGTGATTGCATTTTTGAGGCATCGAATGTCCCAATCTATAGTTTCAGGGGTTTTTATATCGGCAGTGGCATTGATGGGCGTCTGCTTACGAGCGGTGTCCAGCAGCGTGAAGACTATGAGAACCCACGGGGAACACATTTTCGAAAAGATAAAAACAAATGCCGAACTTTTCAATTACGGAATCAAGCATAATCTAGTCACGCTGACGGACTGACGGTAATCCGTAAGCGGTTAATGGATGTACGCAACGGACTGCGCCGCTTTATGCCTTAATTTTCTTGATCACTGCCTTAAGAATGTCGGCCCGCGTTAAAATGCCGATAAGCGTATTCTTATCATCAACAACGATCAGTCTTCTGATCCTTTTCTCCTCCATCATTTTTACCGCTTCAGCAATGTTTGTATCGGGCTTTATGGTCAGCGCGGGGGATGTCATAATATCCCCGGCTAAGTCCCCCAGCCTGCGTTCAGGGAGCCGCTCTCCCAGCATGTACTTTAACAGATCTTTGAATGTATGTTCCCTGCTCACACCAACCATGGAAAGAATATCCGCATGACAGATAATTCCGATAACCTTGTTTTTGTTGTCCACGACAGGTAGCCCGCTGATATTATGCTCTGTTAAAATATCCGCTACGCGAATGATGCTCTCATATTTAGTGATCGCAAGGACATTTCTAGACATCACGTCCCGGACGAGCATATCAAGTCCGATCGTGGACTGGATATGGCCATGGGAAGCATTCTTGGTTTCAGCGCTCATAACAGTTCTCCTTTTGCAACCATTGTAAGTTCATGATTGGAACCTGTATAGCTTGTGTTCGACATCTGCATGAAGCGCAAGCGACTTATCGTGCGGAAGCCGACAGGCGTTGACTATAGCACAAAAAAATAATTTCATAAAGAGAAAGAAATGAGAATGAGATGAGCATGCCTCTAGTTGTAGCTCGGTGAAATGCTGCGGCGCTCTCCTAGAGTTTCTGGTGATTACCGGAATTACGAATATGCTGCACTCGATAGATTCATGAGTATCTGTTATAATTTATCTGAGCCCTCCCATTATTTATACTATGAAGAAATTACTATTTATTTGCATAACCTTAATACTTCTATTGTGTCTTTCAACAGAGGCCCATGAGTGGCGAGACATCGCTCCCGGTGATAGTGTAACCTTGCCAAGCGACCTTTACTTTCAGGGAGATTACCGCATCCAATGGTGGTATTTCACCGGCCATCTGCACGACAAGAAGGGGAGAGCATTCGGGTTTGAACTCACGTTTTTTGTCGCAGGTGTCCAGAAGAGACCGTACCGGTCTGCATTTGGCGTAAACTATATATACCTCACCAACTTCGCAATCTCCGATATCGAAGGAATTAAATTTTATCATTTCAGCAATGCCGATTCCGGGGCGTACGGGTTTGCGGGTGCGGACAATAAACGGCTACGCGTATGGGTGGGCAAGAATACGCTGGAAGGGGACTTGGCGCGGATGCTTATCAAGGCCCGGGCTCAGGATGTGGACCTTAATCTGGTTTTCATCCCGAGAAAACCCATTATTTTGAACGGCGATAAGGGATACTCAAGGAAATCGGAAGAATCGCCCCGTATCGCATCGCTCTACTTATCCTGCACTGATCTTGAAACGACAGGAACCGTGAAACTGGGCACGAATATTTTTACGGTACATGGCAAGAGTTGGTTCGATCGGGAGATTACATCTCATGGTTTGGCAAAAAACGAAGCAGGCTGGGATTGGTTCGCAATCCAGCTCGATGACGGTCGCGAGATCATGCTTTATGAATTAAGAAAAAAAGATGGGTCCATTGACCGATATTCCTCCGGAACACTGGTAGGTATCGAAGGTAACTTCAGGCACCTCGCGAAAGAAGACTATCGGATTGAGGCTATCAGCTTTTATACTTCCAAAAAGACCGGTATCCGCTATCCTGCGAAGTGGGAAATAACTGTCCCCTCGGAAAACCTCAGACTCCTTGTCACCCCATCGCTGGAGGACCAGGAGTTTACCGGAGATCGGTCAATAGAAAGTCCTTATCCTTACTGGGAAGGAACGTGCACGGTTGAAGGCAGCGCACGGGGACGGGCGTACGCGGAACTGACAGGGTATGAATAATTGGTGAAATCGAATGATACGGCTCGAGAGCGTTGAAAAGCATTATGGGAAAAGGGTGGTGTTTCGCGGGATCAACCTCGTGGTGGACACAGGGGAATTCATAGCGATCATGGGCAGTTCAGGCTCAGGGAAGTCCACACTCCTGAATTTGATCGGTGGCATGGATGTTCCCGACCGAGGCAGGATCGTAGTGGACCAGGACATCGTCTCGTTATATACCGAAGGGCAACTCACGGCTTATCGTAGGAAAACTGTCGGCTTTATATTTCAGTTCTTCAATCTCCTACCGAATATAACGGTCTCTGAGAATATCGAAATGCCACTTCTTCTGAACAATGAACAGCGTCAAGAATCCAAGGTAGCGGAATATATCCGAATGGTCGGTCTAGCTGGAAGAGAAAACGACTATCCCTCCGCCCTGTCAGGAGGTGAGCAGCAGCGGGTCGCCATAGCGCGAGCGCTCATTCATGAGCCCAGGATCATCCTTGCTGACGAGCCTACAGGCAATCTGGACAGCAGGACCGGGACGTCCATCGTCGAATTGATAAAAGACAGGGCAACACGCGATAAAAAGACCGTTGTCCTGGTCACCCATAATGAGGCCGTAGCGAATTATGCGACCCGGATAATCAGGATCCACGATGGGGCGTTATTGCCATGAGATTTGCGACACTCGTAAAATTGATTGTACTTGGGAATATGAAGGCAGAACGTTTTCTTACGACTCTCTCAGTCGTCGGCATTGCGCTTGGCATCGGCTTGTTTATGGGGGTTTCCGTTGCAGCACAGCGGGCAGTCGGCTCTTTTGAAGCAAACATTGTAGGAATCAATTCAACGTTCAACTATGAGATCGTAGATTCCTCGGGGACCGATTTCCCCGAAAAGACATACCGGTCAGTCAGGGCAATCACGGAGAACTGCATGCCGGTCTTATCTGCACACGCCGTAATTCCCGGATGGAATGAGGCCATCGATATTCAAGGAATTTATACGGTAAAGGCCCTCTCCTTGCCAGGTATGTCTGTCCAAAAGAAAATCGAGATAGAGGCTTTCTTCAAAAACCTGAACGGTGTACTTATCACGAAACAATTCAGCGACGCGCACAATCTCAAAAAAAGGAACACCTTCAGTGCCTTTATTTATGATAAAGAATACCGGCTCCAAGTCGTGGACGTCATCGATAATTCACTGATCCCGAAGAACAGGGTCTTTATGGACCTCGGGAACTTTCAGGAGTACTTCAAAAAGTTCGGCCAACTTACCAGGATCGAGGTGAACGCTGATGAGAAAACGGCATCAGCGATTGGCCAGGTCCTTCTCCCTGGACTTGCCATCGTGAAGAAAGAGAAAGTCCTTGAGAACCAGCAGTCACTTGTAGAAAGTTTTCGATACAATTTGCGGTTCGTCACGTTTCTTGCTGTATTGGTCAGCATTTTTCTTTTATATAATACTATCTTCATTTCCGTGGTAAAACGGCGGACCGAGATAGGCATTCTTCGCGGACTTGGCATGGACCGGAAAACGGTAATTGTTCTTTTCTCGATCCAAGGCGTAGTCTTAGGACTCCTAGGCTCGTTACTCGGCATTGCCTTCGGCCAGTTAGTCGCATGGTTTTCTACTATGGCAGTGCAGAAGACAATTACCCGGTTCTATGGTAACGTTGTGCTGCCGGATTTCGTCATTACGTGGCATGATGTCATGCGAACCTTGCTCCTCGGCTTGAGCGTTTCTTTTCTTGCCTCAATAGTCCCTGCGTTCCAATCTGCGAATGTGAGGCCGAACGAAAGCGCGCAAGAAGGAACATTCGAGAGGTCCTCTAGAGGTAGCCTGAGGTTTCTCTCAGTCGCTGGCGTTATCACCATCCTGTGTGGGACAGCAGTCACCTATGCGGACTACCGGTATGCATGGTTTAATTTTCCTTGGCTTTCCTATGGGGGGATCGTCCTGTTCATACTGGGCTGTACCCTGCTTGCACCGGCTTACCTCGGGGCCGGCTTGGAGGCAGCACCGAAACCGGTCTCCAGACTGTTTTCCGCGGGCGCACGGATTGCTGTAGGAGACATGAAAGGAAGCCGCTATCGGTTTTCGCTCGCGCTCATGAGTGTTGCTGTAAGCGCCGCCCTGATCGTAGCAATCGTCTCATCGGTGTATTCCCTCAAAACTTCATTTATCGACTGGATCAAAATCTACATTGCTGCCGATGTGTACATCAAGCCCGCTTCATGCGTATCGAACTTCTGTTTTGATCCCCTTGCTGGTAAGCTCGTAAGGACTGTGGAGCGCATGCCGGGCGTAGAAAAGGTTGGTAGATACCGCGCTCTCCAGCTCGAGCTACTCGGTCAAAAGGTCATAGCCGGGTTTGGGAATTCCGATCTGCTTTCGAAATACCGGCCAAATATCAGTAGCGAAGAGAAGGAGCATCTGCGGAGGTTTGCCCAATACCGCGAGATATCGATCTCGGATTACCTGAAGGTGAAGTACGGATTGAAGCGAGGCGATGTCGTTCTTCTCCAGACGCCAAAGGGAAAGATCGCCTTTACCGTTATTAGCACTGCCATCAGTTATTCGACGATGTCTGGCTTCCTGTACCTGGACAGGAGATGGCTCAAAGAATTCTGGGGGCTCGATGACGCGACGCAACTAAGCGTGTACCTCGCGAAAGGACAGTCTGCCAGAAGTTTCATTCAGAAGCTTAAGCAGAAAATTGGTAATTCATATGCACTCGACATTACGGATAATAATGATTTCCGAAATGCTGTCCTGAGGATTTTTGACAAGAGCTTTGCGCTAACCTATGCGATTGAGCTGATAGCAATTATCATCTCCCTGATCGGCGTGGTGAACGCGCTCCTCATCCTTGTTTTTGAACGGAAGCGGGAGATCTCCGTGTTGCGGTACCTCGGCGCGACATGGAAACAGATCAGCCAGGTCATGGTAATATCAGCAAGCATTGTGGCTATCGCCGGAATCACACTGGGCTTCCTCATGGGTTCCGCCATCAGCATCGTGATAACTCACATAATTAATAGGATCTCGTTCGGATGGGAAGTTAGCGTCCGGATGCCATTTCTCACTATTTTTTTGCTCATGCTGCTGCTGTTCATTTCCACATTGGCGGCCAGTCTTATACCATCCTATCTTGCTCGAAAAATAGACGCGAAAGCCTTTATCAGTTCTGAGTGACCCCGCGTGGCGAGCCTGCTATCCGCACATATTTCGGGGCAAAAGCTTAAGAACACTAAGGACACTAAGGACACGTCCGCACTACTTATTGCCATGAACTGTCCGGGATACATCATGCAGATCAAAGTCAGCTTTGACAGAGAAGAGACGCTGATTCGGACGAAGCCTCCTGTAGAACTGCTGGGGGAGAGTCTGCCGTAAGTAGACTGCTGGAACAACCCAGGAAAAAGCAGGAGGTAGTATCATTAAAGTATTCTTTAATGAGTTTCTAAGAAAAACGCCGGGTCTCAGCTATGTAAAAAACCCTCCAATGCAACTTTCTATCCTCTTAGCTCAATGCATTATGATTGAACGGAAACGTGAAATATACTCGAACCATAACTTGAAATTTAACCATTTCTGTTCTATCCTTATACTATCCATTGAGATGTTCTTGAACGCATGTTCCCGGCCAGCAAGTAAATGCGGCAATGGATGAGCCAAAAACCATATCCGTTCTCCTTATTGAAAAAAACACTGATGATGCCGTACTGATCCGGAGATTCCTGTCTTTATCTCTATGTTTCCTGTCCCACATTCACATGCTGATAGGCTCTGTACCGAGCTGGGGTACCTCAAGCTTTCATTGGCTTTTTATTGGACAATGGAAATTCGTCTTTAAAAATGATTCCAATATCCTAAGATCACTATTTAGAACGCTATTGGATCAATTTTTTTTGGAGCGCACTAATATGAATATTCAAATCTAGCTTTACCATAATGGGCCACGGTGAATAACGCGCCTGATCTGCAATAAGGTTGTCCATGGAAAATTTATTGTCTAACCAGGAACTTCATCATGAAATCTTCGGTTCCATCCTTGACCGGACCGAGATGACGCCGTTTCTGCTTTTACCCGCACGAGATTACGCATCGTCCCTCAAGCAGGCCACACGGATGATGGCAAACCGTGGCTTTGATACGCTCGGTAGTGATAAGCTGCAGGAAAGCGAACGTGCAAGGGCGGCGCACTACATCATGCGCGCCTATGCCTATTTTTTCGACGGCCTTTTCCCCTTTGCGACTAAGCAGCTGGAAGAGCTTGTTGGCCTACAATCACCAAATGCAGATCTTTACAGGACATGCCTGAAGGCCATCGGTGCAACAGTAACAGTCCTGCAGGATAAACAATTCAGGCACTTAGTAGATGAAGATCCTCGGCATCTTTTTCTGCTTGCTTCGTCCCGAAAGTATCCCTTCGTTTTTTCCGGATTCCAGGGAAAAAATTTTGCTGTGCCGTCGGTTTGGCAGAAGGCGGCTTGTTCCCTGCTCAAGATGGGCTACCTGATCAAGTCAATCGAGGAGGACAGCCAAGACATCAACGATTATGTCCAGCTTGGATTTTTTTTAGAAATGCATGGTCAGAGTCTCGATGATCTCTACCATTACGATTGGGAGCATCCAGCGCACATCCCCGATACAGAACCTGCTCAACGGGCTTTTGTCAAGATCTCAGCTTTTTTCCACCGATTGCGAGAGTCCGTAGCTTTCGATCTTTCAAAAGGTTGCCTTGTCTTCAACAGCGGGGATGGGGTCGATGTCGATATTGCTGAGATCAAGGCGCGGCTAAAAAGCCCGGAAAGCATGGTCACCAAACTGGCAAAAAACGTAGAGGGAGAAGCATATGATATCAGGGACATCCTTGCAATCACTTTCATCCTAAACAGCTCAGATGACACGCTGAAGCTCTTTCATGCTCTTCAAAAACGCGGGGTGATTCTCCAGGAAAACACTGCTTCGCACTCCATTACCCAGACACTTTACGATCGACCGGAGAGCATGCGGGAGGCGGTACGGAGGTTATTGATCAGTCTTGCACGAAGCGGTGGAGGCAATGAAACGCCGGAGGAGGGCAGTCTTCTCGCCCATGCGAGGGAGTTCTTTGAAGCGTTGGGAATGAACGCAGAAAAGAATGTACATACTTCCCGGGGCCACAGGAAGTTCCAATGCAAGATCGGTTTTTCTGTGCCGATCCATCGAGATGCGGAAACGAATGAGATCATGATCCCGGGCACAGCGCTCTATGCGAGAAGGGACCAGATCAGAAGAAAAACGGAGCAGCACACGCTGGGCGTAGAGCTGCGCATATCCGATGTGGAGAGCTTCCACAATTCGGAGCGAAAGGGTGACTCACACCATGATGCATATAAATTCCGTCAGCTTGTTTTTGTTATGAACAGGATATTTAAGAACGTATTTCATATGCCCGAAGCGAGCTTCCATCAACTTAGAAAAGATCAGACAGTGCTTTTCCCCTGAGGCCATTGCCTTACCGGCGTTGAGTTCATGTACGTGATAGCGCGAGCACGCTGTTCCATCCTGCTTTCCGAGAGAGCATTCATTGGATACGATAGTTGTCAACAACCTCTTCCCCGGCCGGTCTAGTCCAGATCATGGAAGTTCCTGTGCTACCCGTGATCGTGACTTGTACCTCGGGGT
Organism: Nitrospirota bacterium; assembly: GCA_963845065.1. Taxonomy (GTDB): domain Bacteria; phylum Nitrospirota; class UBA9217; order UBA9217; family UBA9217; genus JAJYKN01. The sequence continues at coordinate 35,477 of CAWJQQ010000005.1, read as the reverse complement.
CAAGCTTCTTATCCGAGTACCGTGCACAGAGCGAAGCACCAAGATCAAGGTGTTTTTCTGCCTCAGGGCCGGTCAGGAGTACGAAAGGGGTTCCCACGCCATCGACATACATATGTACATCGCCAGGTCTTTGCATTTTTTCGATTGCGTTGTTCTCTGTCTCGTTTCTTCCAACTATTATTTTGCATGCCTTGGAGGGCCTGAAGTGCCGCCCGAGCCGGAGGAGTCTCAGGTCCATGTCGTCAGGATCAGGATTCGCCCGGAGCAGGTCTTGCAAACGTCTTGCGTAAATTGGATCGGTCAGGAGGCAGCCGCCTGCAGGTGTAGGATAGTCCGTCAGTCCCAGTTTGCGAGCAAGTTCCATCTGTGGTTTTCGCGTTCTGCCCTTCATTGCCAAGAGGCGATCCCGGTCAATTATCCCATGGGCCTCAGGGATGGTTATAGGCATGAGTTGGGCGGACAAGGGCCGCACGATGAGGCCCTTCAGGCCGCTCTCCCGCTCGATAAGGCTAAGTGTGTTGCGCTGCTGTGACATTGGCCGCTGGCCCAGCACTTCACCGGTGAGGACAAAATCAGCGCCGACCATCTCCATCAAAACTCCGGCTTCCTGGAGCATCAGGATACGGCAGTCGATGCAGGGGTTCATGTTCTTGCCATGACCGTGGTGAGGCTTTTTCACGATTTCGATGAACTTCTGTCCCAGATGGCAAAGCTTGAGGCTGAAGCCGAATTTTGCAGCTGCGGGACCGGGATTCTTCGAACACGACGAGTAATCACTGATATCACATCCGAAGTCGGTCAGAAACGTGATCGCCAGCACATCGATGTTTTGCTTCTGGATCAACAAAATGGCTAGGGTGCTGTCAAGCCCGCCTGAAAAAAGGGCAATTGCTTTCCGTTTCATGGTCTCTCCCCGAGTTTGAGGACCCCACCCTATCGTGTGAACTGATCAGGCCATAGCCCTCTTTCTATCCGGAATGCCAATATACACCTGGAGAGACCTGAGAACAAGAAGTCTCTTGCAATGACACAGAAAACACACAGTAGTTGCCGGTGCCGTGATCGGCGTCATCGAATAAATCCTTTGTTCGCTCCCATCAATTCGAACTATTTCCGACATGCATCTTGAATTCTTTTGATGCCGGTTCCTCCAACCACTAGCGTCGACGCAGATGTCTTTCTGCGGCCAATAGTGAATGCGCACGGTGCGCACCCGATCGATGAGAATATACTATCGTGACGTTTGTTATAAGGAACATTGTGCCTTCTGATGAAGTTCCACATCTACCAAAGGATTTGCTTTGACGATACAGCGGGATTGATCGTACTCCTTAATATGCATGGAGGCGGGTGATATAATTTTCAAAAGTAGTTTTGTCGAACGAACATGTAGTGTAACAAAATGGAAAGAAGCAGGAGTGCGCAGAGCAGTTATTCGTGTTCTTGTAAACAGCGCTGTGATTCGTATTGACACGGAGGTATAAGCAATGATAACGAATGCCATTAAACAGATCATCACAGTAAGCGTACTTGTCACGTTTTCAGCGAGTGCGACGAGTTAAAAGATGTGTTTACAGCCGTTCCGAATCGGGTCTTTTCAGGAAGACGGTGAGCAGAATCGCCGCACTGGCAAAGACTGCTGCCATGAAGAAGCTTGATGAAAAACTGCCAGTCTTTTCAGCTAGGATGCCGGCGATTGACGGGCCGGTGATCTGACCGAGGCCGAAGATGAACGTGATGAAGCCGAAGGCCGCAAGAGCCTCGTCCACGCCCACGTATTCGCTCACGGCTGCGACCATGATGGAGGGGATGGACCAGGCCACAATCCCATAGAAGCCTATCGAAAGATAGAGAAACATCGGCGGGAGGTTCGCTGCAGCAAGAAGGTAGGCAAGCGTCTGAAGCGAGAAGACGATCATTAGCCCGGCCTTTCTTCCGAGCTTGTCCGAAAGCGTTCCGAAAACAGGCCCGGAAAAGAGGCTTAGAAACCCGACCCAGGACCAGAAATTGCCTGCGATCGCTTCGGAGAAGCCCCGCTCCCTAACCAGTGCGGTAACAATGAACGTCGCATATATCACATAGGTGTAGCCAAAGAGGAAGTAAATCGCGCCGAGAAGATAGATGGTCTTGTTTATGTAGATGCTTTTTGTATCAACAGCTGTACGCAGAACCGGGGTGATTTCTTTGCCTTCGCTGCCTAGTGGGGAGAGCCCCTTGTCTTCGGGTTTGTTTCTGAGGAACTGATGGCTGATAAGGGCAATTGCCGCAATGGCACCTGCGAGGATGAGCCAGCTGATCCTCCAGCCGTCCGGACCGACGAGTTTGTTAACAAAAGGAATGAGCTTGCCGGAGATGATGATGGCGAATCCGCTTCCGATTACCACGAATCCAGCGGCCCGGCCGCGGATCGTGCGGTCGAACCATGATGTAATGAGACCCATCACAGGAACGTTCGCTGCTCCGCTCCCTATGCCAGTGATCATGTAGAGGAGTAATATCGTCAAAAAACTCGATGATCGGCTGATGAGCGCCATTGAGACGCTGATCAAAATGAGCGCGGCCACGATTAGCCGCTGAGAGCCGATCCGTCCTGCAATCCGTCCGCAGAATAGGACGGCCGAGAGATATCCGACGAAGTTGGCCGTGCTGATGTAGCCTATTTGCGAATAGGAAAGATTCAGTGATGCTGCCATGGACGGTAGTAACATGCCGAGTGCAAAGCGGCCGAACCCGAGGCAGGCGACGATGCAGAGAGTGCCGGTGAGGACGATAACCCAAGCGTAATGAATGGGAACGTGGGGTGGTTTCGGTTCGGACATGAAGGAAACTATAGCATGTTCAAGAAAAATGGCAAAGAAAAAAGCCTAGCCGAGGAATGTCTTTCATTATGTATATTCGACGATCACGTTATCCCCACACTCGCGTATGACAATTCTCCGATTAGCAGTTCGTATTTGTTTACTCTGACTGCAGGGCAACATTGTGTTTTACAGTCATTGCTCAGGCTATTTCCCGCGCCTCGTATGTTGCAAAGGTGAGCTGGCATACGGTGAGTCTGACTGGCTTGCTTTGAAAATTTGAGAGTTTCTCGCCTCCAACACGGCTTTGAAGGGCCTTCGAATAAAATCCGATAGTTACATGGGGAGTAAACGAGCTCCTCCCGATCTCCTTGGCGGTCATCGACAATACGGCCTTTACTTGCTCAATGCCATCGTCCAAGACTTGCACTTCCAGAAAGGAGGCAGACGCAAAACTGTTTAATCCAACGACTTCTATGATGAAGGGCCTGATGTCCGCATGGTTCAACAATTCAGCCTATTCATGACACTATTCAGTGCTGTAATAATCGGCAATAGACATGGCCGCTGCCAGAAAGCCGCAACTAAATATAGAAATATGATGTTGTCTGTGATAGGGCTTCATCAGGAAATCGGAGAGATGTTCTCGTGCGGTTTCGACTCGTTGCAAGAGTTCTGTTCCGAGTTCGATTAGCCATAAGCCGTATTTCGTGCGGCCACGGTGCCATTCTTCGCAGTGTCGCTTACTTGATGGGATGGTTCCCTGTCTCTGATAAAGCATCCTTGTTGCCTTAGTTAGTTGTGATAATGGTTAAAAGCCCAATTTTTTACATCGCTATTCTATTTGATGAAATCACCAATACTTTCTTTTTTTCGATACACCGTGCCCTGAAACAAAGCAATAGCATTCCCCGCTTCGTCTTTCACATCGATAAGGTAGGTCGCGAGCTTGGGGTTGAGCGAAACCTCGCGGCCTTCGGCAATGAGCATGCCGCTCTTCGCGGATTTAAAGAAAGAGATGCTCACGTTGATCGCCATTGCGAGCGAGCCGTGGGAATTGGATGCCACGGAAAAGACTGCATCAGCGAGCGAGAAGATTGCGCCGCCGTGCGCGGTGCCAGCGCTGTTCAAATGATAGCTTTTGAGCTCCATCCTGGCCTTTGCTTTTCCGGCTGAATACTCGAGCATCTCTACACCTAGATGTTTGGCGAAATGGTCTTTTTCTACGAATTTCTTCATAGCATCCATGAGTTGTCCTTTCTTGGGATTTTATCAAAATCAGATCCGACCACACGGAAACGATGGGGAGCACGCAGGCTTGCAAGCGGGCAAGCAGGATTCGGTATGCGATGCCATTATAGCAAAATCACCCCTCCAGGCTCAACAAGAATATGATTTTATATTTACAAAAGCAAGCATTCTGGTTTATAATGTCGACGTTTCAGTTCCAGCATGCCCTTTTAACCCGCTGGCAATGAATTATGCAGAGGAGCCACGTATGCCCTGGAATCCCGAGGAATCCCTGTCACGACAGGAACTGACCAAACTGCAGAGTGAACGCCTGCAGAAAGTCTGCGAGCGAGTATATGCCCGCGTCCCTTTTTATAGAAAGAAATTTGACGAGAAGGGTATTAAACCCACCGATGTAAAGGACGTCCGTGATATCACGAAACTCCCATTTACCAAAAAATCCGACCTTCGCGACAATTATCCTTATGGGCTCTTTGCCGAGCCGCTCGAAAACGTCGTCCGCATCCATGCTTCGTCGGGTACCACGGGCAAGCCCACGGTCGTAGCCTATAACCGCAACGACATCAATCTCTGGGCTGAAGTCATGGCCCGGACCTTTACTTGCGCCGGAGTGACGAACAGGGACGTGGTCCAGAACGCTTACGGCTACGGGTTGTTCACCGGTGGCCTCGGCGCGCACTATGGGGCTGAGCGTGTTGGTGCATCGGTTATCCCAATCTCTGGTGGAAACACGCAGAAGCAGATCATGCTCCTGCAGGACTTCGGCAGCACGGCGATCTGCTCGACGCCTTCTTTTGCGCTGTATATCTATGATGTCGCCTGTGAAATGAAGGTTAATTTCGATGCGATCAAGTTGCGCGTGGGGCTCTTTGGCGCAGAGCCTTGGACCGACGAAATGCGCCGAGAGGTTGAGGAACGGCTCCGGATAAAGGCCATCGACATTTACGGCCTTTCAGAGATCATTGGCCCCGGCGTTTCATCCGAATGCATCGAGGCGCAGAACGGCCTCCACCTGAACGAGGACCACTTTTATCCCGAAATTATCAATCCCGAAAACGGTGAACAATTGCCATATGGCCAGGAAGGTGAACTCGTGATCACGAGCATGTCGCGTGAGGCAATGCCGCTCATCCGCTACCGCACCGGTGACATCACGAGCCTCAATCTTGAGAAGTGCGTCTGCGGCAGGACGCTTGTCCGCATGAAGCGCGTGCTTGGCCGCGCTGATGACATGCTCATCATCCGAGGTGTGAACGTGTTCCCATCGCAAGTGGAGTCGGTCCTGCTCCGCTCGTCAGAGGTTGCGCCTCATTACACCATCGAAGTAAACCGCAAGGGAAGGCTGGACGAGATGAACGTCTACGTGGAGGTGACGCCGAAGTTCATGGAGGAAATGGCGTCGAAAGTGCTCTCAACGGACCTCAAGGCTTTTGTCCAGGAAGAAGAAGCGCTCCTGCACCTCAAACGCCAGATCCAGAAAAATGTCAAAGACATAATCGGCGTGAACACGGAAGTCACTCTTCGTCCGCCCAACACCATCCAGCGCAGCGAAGGCAAAGCCAAGCGCGTGATCGACAACCGGCAGTAATAAAAAGCTCTCACCACAGAGCAGAGAGATCCCGAAGAAAAAAGGAAAAGCTGTATTAATACTAGTTTCATTGGAGGCTCGCTGATTTACTAGCGAGAATGATTCGCGATCAAGTTTTGTCAGCGCAAGCGAGTAATGTTCTCCTGGTGACCTCTGTGGCTAGCTTTTTTTAGGAGTGTATGTGACTAAAGCGATCCTTTCCGGTAATGAAGCAATTGCCCGAGGTTTCATCGAAGCGGGAGGCAAGCTTGCCGCCGCATATCCCGGCACGCCGAGCACCGAAGTGCTCGAAACGCTCTCGTGTGAAGAGGGCATACACGCAGAATGGTCCGTGAACGAAAAGGTAGCGCTTGAAGTGGCAATCGGCGGTGCGCTTACGGGCGTGCGCTCGCTTGCGTGTATGAAGCATGTTGGCGTGAACGTGGCGGCCGATCCGCTAATGACCGCTGCCTATACGGGCATCAACGGCGGGCTCGTTCTTATGGTGGCGGACGACCCCGGCATGTTCAGCTCCCAGAACGAACAGGACACTCGCCACTTTGCCCGTCTCGGAAAGATCCCCTGCATTGAGCCGACCGATTCGACCGAGGCAAAGTATTTCATTAAGGCCGCCTTCGAACTCTCTGAGTCTTTTGACACTCCAGTCATCCTCAGGACGACAACACGAATATCACACTGCAAAAGCGTAGTCGAGCTGGGAATTTCCGACTCTTTTGCAGTCCGCGGCCTTGCAAAGGACTTCGGTAAATACGTGATGCTCCCGAGCAATGCCAAGAAGCGGCACGTCTTTGTAGAGGACCGGCTCATTAGGCTTAAAGAGTGGTCCGAAACCTCGCCGCTCAACAAGATAATCGAGGGAGATAAATCTATCGGCTTCATCACGTCCGGCATTTCTTTCCAATATGTACGTGAGGCTTTTCCGAAGGCCACGGTGCTGAAACTCGGTATGACCTTCCCACTCCCGGAAAAGCTTATCAAGAAATTTTCCTCTTCCGTAGATAAACTCGTGGTAGTGGAGGAACTCGATCCGTTCCTCGAAGAACAGATCAAGGCTATGGGCATCACGGTTCATCTGGGCAAGAACGTTCTGCCACTGTGTGGCGAGTTCAGCCAGCGCATAGTGCTAGAAAAGATATCTGGCAGCGTTCTTCCAATAAAAGAACCGGTTTCGGGCCTTCTCATGAGGCCACCCACGTTCTGTCCAGGCTGCTCCCATCGAGGCCTCTACACCGTGCTTTCGAAACTAAAACTCTACGTCTCCGGCGACATCGGGTGTTACACGCTCGGTGCTCTACCGCCGTTTTCGTCAATGCACACGTGCATCTGCATGGGCGCCAGCATCTCGGCGGCGCATGGTATGGCAAAGGGACTTGCACTCCAGGGAACGCAGCAGAAGCCTGTCGCCGTGATCGGCGATTCCACGTTTCTGCACTCTGGCATCACGGGCCTCCTTAATATGGTATACAACGGTGGCGATGCCATCGTGATAATCATGAACAACGACACCACGGGTATGACTGGCGGTCAGGAGCATGCCGGCACAGGACGTTCTGCAAAAGGCACTGCCGCACCACGTCTCGATATCGCGAAGCTGTGCCAGACTATAGGAGCAAAACGCGTTCGTGAGATTGACGCTTATAACATCAAAGACCTCGAGAAAATTATGAAAGAAGAACTTGTGGCTCAGGGTCCTTCTGTGCTCATCTCGAACCAGCCCTGCGTGCTGCGCTACCGTGTTTCGAAGAAGCCCTATATTGTCGAGAAAGAGACATGCAAAGGATGCAAGTTGTGTCTCAAAGCAGGCTGCATAGCACTTTCCTTTACGCCGGAAGGGAAAACGGGTTATGTCGAGATTGATCCGCTCTTGTGCAACGGCTGCAGCGTCTGCGCCCAACTGTGTACCTCGGGGTCGATGAAGACTCTGTAGCTCACATGTAGAATGCGAGTGCAGATATACACCCTTGAAGAAGGTCAAGGCAATCTCTCACAGAGATGCAGAGTGCGCCAAGGAAAGCCTTAAAAAAAACAAGACCTGAGGAGATAGAGTGAAAAGAGCAATGAGGATTCTTGTGATTCGTCGCTTACTCGGGTTTCTTTATTTTCCGCTATGGTTTTTCGCTTAAGAGGTATATAACTTGAATGTTTTTAACATTCTGATCAGCGGTGTGGGAGGTCAGGGGGTTCTGCTTACGAGCAAGATAATCGCCGAGGCGGCACTTCTTTCCGACCTAGACGTGAAGCAGAGCGAGGTGCACGGCATGGCGCAGCGCGGAGGCAGTGTACTGTCGCAGGTGCGCTTTGGGGGAAAAGTTTTCTCGCCCATCGTGAGCGAGGGTGAGGCCGACCTCTTGATCGGGTTCGAGCCCCTTGAGACCGCGCGCTATCTTCACTTTCTCAGGAACGACGGAGCGGTAATCTATAATACCCGTTCCATTGGCACGATCGGCGTTTCGATTGCCACGGAGAGGTATCCGTCAGACATCCACGACACTATCAAACTCCGAGCAAAAAGTGTCATGCCGCTTGATGGTACCGAACTCGCGGTCAAGGCCGGCGATAAGCGCACTCTCAACCTCGTGCTCCTTGGTGCAGCACTCAAATTTCTCCCACTCAAAGAATCGGTCATACTCGAGGCTATCAAGCATACTGTCCCCAAGAAAGTCCTTGAAATGAACGAGAAAGCATTTATGGCTGGCAGGGCTGTGGGCAAGTAACGTCACCGTCTGATATTCCTAACAGATCTGCCGTCATCTATCGTTCAGATATTAATAATAACGCCTTTGATCCCCTCACCACTGCTTTATCGTCCCTCTGCATACTCCGTAATTTAGCGCGAACTGCGCTGGATTACCAGTAGCAGGCGGAAAGAAGTCGCACCTGTTCAATAAATATCCAGGCGTTTTTTATCACTGACGATTTGAGTACAGCCCCTATGGCCTGATAATGCTTCCGGGGTAAGATCCCGAAATGAATGCCGTATCGCTTTTAAAAGAACAGCAGACTGCTAATCGAGAGGTTCGGTCAAATTTTATGCTCTGCATAAGGATCTTTCCTGCACATGATGGGGTAAAAAAGTGTCATGGCGTGTTCAATGCGAGCAGATTCGCGGCATTCTTATACAGCATCTTCTCTTTCAAGGTGTCCGATATCTTAAGATGCAGCGTTCGTTGAAGCATTTCCAGCTGGTCCGTCCAAGGGCTGTCGCTCCCGAATAGAATTCTGTCCTCATCAAAGTATGAAATGGCTTTTATGAATTCGGCATCGCTAATTTCACTCATCGTTAATGAAGTTTCAGTAAACACATTTTTGCAGTCGCTGAGGCAGCTGATCCTGTCCCACTGCTTCCAACCGCCCACATGTGTGCAGACGATAGTGAGATCTTTGAACCAGTTAGCTATTTTTTTAACTCGCTCTACATCGGCTTGGGCATTTCCAGGAAAAGCCATGTCATAACCCGTGTGAAACATGACAAAGAACCCGAAACTCGCCATCAGCTCGTAAAAACCATACATATATTTGTCGTCAATGAAAAAGTTCTGGTACATGGGATGCAACTTGACGCCGCGAATACCTGCAACATGAGCCTCCCCGAACATGTCCTCGACTTCGTAGGTGTCGTTTGAAGGATGGAACGAGATCAGCGGATGGATAAATTCGCTTTTGATCTGCTTGCAGAATTCGAGAATCGGTTTCATCTGCACCGGTCTTGTGGCAATGTTCGCAACGAGGCTTGCCGAGATGTTCGCACGCTTCATAGAATTGAGCAGCCCCTGCAGGGTCCCGTCTATGCAGGGCTGGTAATCGCCGGACTCCGCTGCGAGTGCCTTCATGGCCTGCTTTGCGATCTTGTCCGGGAAGATGTGAGTGTGAAAATCGATGTAGTTCATATAGGGCTGATAAAACCTTTCCACCACGAAGACTCGAAGACAGGAAGATACCTTAAGCATTGCTTGGTCTATTGCCTCGGTATTTTCGTGGTAATATCGGCGGATCAGAATTTACGGTTGTCTAATACTCGATTTGCTTTTCCTTCGAACCGCTCGAGCGTTTTCTTTTCTACGAGCTTCACGTCGACAGAAATACCGAGCTCCGAAGCAAGGCGCTTTTTGATTGTTTCTTTAAGCTCGCTCTGCTTTTTCATTTCATCAAAGAAGATCGATTCAGAAACCTCGACGTTGACCGTCGTTTCATCAAGAGCTCCCTTGCGGTCGATCACGATCTGGTAGTGGGGGGCCACGCCTTCGATCTCAAAGAGTACGGTCTCGATTTGCTGCGGAAACACGTTCACCCCACGGATGATCAGCATGTCGTCGGTCCTGCCGAAGACGCGCGTCATTCTCATCATCGTCCTGCCACAGGGACATGGCCCAGGAAGCAGGTGGGTCAAGTCGCGGGTGCGGTAGCGAACAACGGGGAACGCTTCCTTGGTGAGCGTCGTAATGACCATTTCACCAGCCTCGCCGGGCTTAACGAGTTCGAGTGTTTCAGGATTAATCAGCTCGACCAGAAAATGGTCTTCGGCGATGTGCAGCCCGCTTCGCTCAATACATTCTCCGGCGACGCCTGGTCCCATTACTTCCGAAAGACCGTAGTTATCCGTGGCGACAATCTTGAGCTTGTTCTCGAGTTCTTTTCGCATCGCGGCAGACCAGGGCTCGGCGCCGAAAAGGCCATATTTCAACGACAAGGAATTAGGATTGATGCCCATTTCCATCATCGTGTCGGCGATCAGCATGGCATAGCTCGGCGTGCTCACGAGAGCCGTGGTCTTGAAGTCTTGCATGATCTTGATCTGGCGTTTAGTATTGCCGCTTGAGATCGGGATGACTGACGCCCCGACGCGTTCGGCACCATAATGGAGGCCGAAGGCGCCGGTAAACAGTCCGTAGTTGAAGGCGATCTGAATCACGTCGTCCTTCGTGATTCCACCAGCCGTGAGAATACGCGCAACGAGGTTGGACCAGGTCTTGATGTCATTCCGGGAATAACCCACTACCGTGGACATTCCTGTTGTACCCGATGATGCATGGACGCGGACGACCTCACGCAAGGGTACGGCGAATAGGCCGTAGGGATAATTGTCGCGGAGATCGTTCTTGGTCGTGAAGGGGAGCTTCCGAAGGTCATCGAGCGTGCGCAGATTGTCGGGATTGAATTTGATCTCGTCGAATTTCTTTCGATAAAAAGGCACGTTCATGTAGACACGGCTCAGTGTCGATTCGAGCCGTTCAAGCTGAAGCTGCTCCAGCTCTTCTCTGTCTATACATTCGCTTTCAGGTTGCCAGTACATACGCACCTCCGGACTGAAAAAAATTCAATATTCAAAAATTTTGTTTCATGACAGGATTCTGGACCCATACAGTTGTCGGATGTTGCCTTTTTTGAATTAATCCACGTCTCTTCCGAGATACGCCCTCTGGACGTTCCGGTTGGCAAGCAGGTCTTCGGCTTCCCCTTCGAGAATGATCCTCCCGGTCTCGAGCACATAGCCACGGTTCGCGATTTTTAAGGCGCTCCGGGCGTTCTGTTCCACCAGCAGGACTGTATTTCCTTCTTCGCGTATCTTTACAATGATTTTGAATATTTCTTTCACCATGAGCGGCGCAAGGCCCATGGACGGTTCGTCGAGCATGATGAGCTTGGGTCGAGCCATGAGCGCCCTGGCTATTGCAAGCATTTGCTGCTCACCGCCGGACAAGGTACCTGCTAATTGATGTTCGCGCTGTTTCAGCACCGAGAACAGGTTGTACATGTGGGCGAGGTCAATCTCCACATTGTGCCGGTTACCGCTCTTGAACTGAACATAGGCGCCCAGCAAGAGGTTGTCTTTTACCGGCATGGCGGGGAACACCTGCCTACCCTCGGGTACGAGCGAACAGCCGCCGAAGACGATCCGATCTGTAGGAACGTGGAAAATGTTTGTGCCGTTAAAAAAAATTTCACCCATTTGAGCCTTGAGCAGGCCTATAATTGTCTTGAGGAGCGTGGTCTTTCCTGCGCCGTTCGCGCCAATGATCGTGACGATCTCTCCAGGCTTTACGTGGATCGAAACCCGTCGCAGGACGTTCAAGCTGCCATAACCGGAGTCGAGATTTCGTATCCTAAGCATCGTCCTCTCCCAGATAGACCCTGACGACTTCGGGATTGTTTTGGACTGCTCGGGGCGTATCATCGGCAATCTTTTCGCCGTAGCTTAAGACGATGACCTCATCGGATATGTTCATGACTAGGGACATATCGTGTTCGACAATCAACACAGTGATGCCGAGGTCGCGGATCCTGCTGATGAGCTTAGCCATGTCCGCAGTCTCGCGCATGTTGAGCCCTGCGACAGGTTCGTCAAGCAAGAGCATAGTGGGGCCGCTAGCCAGGGCGCGAGCCAGCTCCACAGCGCGCTGCTGGCCATAGGAAAGGCTTGTTGCATCGGCAGCAGCCAGGCCGGCAATACCCAGAAAGTCCATGAGCTGGAGCGACTTTGCTCGTATCTCCTTTTCCTCGCGCCAGGTAAAAGGGAGATTCAGCATGCCGGCGATGAAGCCGGCCCTGCTTCGCACGTGACATCCAACCATTACATTTTCGAGCGCGGTCATATGCGCGAAGAGCCTGATATGTTGAAATGTGCGAGACAGGCCGCGTGCTGCTATCTCGTGCGGACTTATCCCCTGGATCGGCGCATCATTGTACAAAATCTCCCCGGAATCAGGCGCCAGGAATCCGGAAACGAGGTTGAAGAGCGTAGTTTTGCCTGCGCCATTCGGACCGATTACAGCCTTGATGCAGTTCTGCCGCACCGTGAAGCTGATATCTTTCACCGCCTGAAGGCCGCCAAAACGCCTGCTGATATTTTTTATTTCAAGAAGTGCCATATGTTTAATTCAAGCAACCACGAATTCCTATGCAGCTCGGACAGTCAGATAAAACTGAGAAAAGCAATAAACTATAGGTACCGGTCTTACCCATGTCATCCGTCTTTTTCTATAGTTACAAAAGAAATTCTCCTAAATCTTTTTAATTATTTTTTTTACAATTGCCTGTAGGTCTGCGCCCATGATTCCGTCGGGTGCAAACAGCATGATCAGAATCAGGATACCGCCGAATACGGCGTCGTCGAAAGTCCCGAAGTAACCACGGAGCGAAAGAAAATTCAGGACCACACTCATGATCAGCGTTCCCCAGATGGTGCCCATTCCGCCGACAGCAACAATCGCCACGTAACGTATGGACTTCATGATCGATGCCTCGGAGGGCCCGATTCCTCCGTTGAAATGGGTAAGAAACACGCCAGCGATCGCGGCTAGCACAGCGCTCAATATAAAGGTGTACAATTTAAATCGTGCTGTGTCCACACCCATTGCGCTCGCCGCATCTTCTGCCCCGTGGATCGAGCGGAGCGCCCTTCCCACCCTCGAATGAATGAGGTTTGCCATTAGTACCATGGCAGCAGTCACCAGGGTCCAAGCAAAATAGTAGTTAACGACACGAACCGATGAATCGCCGCTTACGCTCACACTGGGGAAAATAGGAAATGACGGTACACTCGATATCCCATCGGCAGCACCGAAGAGCTGGGTGCCGAGTACGATGCTATAAATGATCGTGCCGAAGCCGAGCGTGGCCATAGCGAGGTAATGGCCCTTGAGCTTTAGAACGGGAATGCCGATTGCCCAGGCGATGCCGAATGCGAGCAGTACGGCAATACAGCAGGCGACCCAAGGATGAACGCCTAATGTCGAGTGGCCATATAGGTCTTCGCGGCTTATGAGAATGTTGAGTTTCATGAGTAACGCGACAAACCGCGTTTTTGTGTATGGCGTCAGATCAAGGGTCGTGAGGACCGCAGAGGTATAACCGCCGATGGCAAAAAATCCAGCGTGACCAAGCGAGATCTGGCCTGCAAAGCCCATCAAGAGACATAGCCCGATAACGATGAGTGAATAGTATGCAGTCATCGTGAGTTGGGTAAGGTAGAACGTTTTGCCGGTCGCGAGTGTAAAAAGTTGAACGATTACGACGAAGCCGAACAGGATGAGGGCTGGAGTATAGTGTGAGGTCTTCATCAAAAATCTTTTAACCTCATGGCTTCTTTGTTTCCGAACAAACCGCTTGGCCTGATGAACAGCATTATGAGTAGGATCGAGATGGAGATCGTGTCCTTGTAGGCGGTCGGCAGGACCCAGATGCTAAAGGATTCGAGGATGCCGAGGATGAGACCGGCCGCCACCGCGGCCATGCTGTTTCCAAGCCCGCCGAGAATGGCAACGGTAAAGCCTTTGATGGCCAGGCCCGTGCCGATATTGTACTGCGTGTAGGTGATCGGCGATACGACGCAACCCGCCAGTGCTCCGATTCCTGCAGAAAGAACGAAGGAGAAGGTGACCATGTTTCGGGTCGGGATGCCGCAGAGGGCAGCTGCCTCGCGGTTCGCAGCGCAGGCGCGCATTTCCCTACCGAGCATAGTGAATTTAAAGAATAGATTCAGAAGAAGCACGACGATAAAACATACGCCGATGCTCCAGAGGACCTGCGGAGATAGACGCACACCGCCGAGCGAGATCGCCGACACCTCATTGCCTGTGAAGTAAGGCAGTGATCGAACGCCTTCACCCCATACTGCAAGAGCGCCCTCGCGGATTAAGATCGAGATGCCTATCGTAATAATGATCATCCGGAGGACCGAGGGTTTGACCAGCCAGCGGATGAAGGCGATCTCTATGAGTCCGCCGATGACCATAGTAATGAGTACGGCGCTGAGAATCGCGAGCGGCAGCGGCAGGAATGCATGGAGCGTCACAGCGGACATGCCCCCGAGCATCACAAACTCGCCCTGGGCGAAATTGATGATGCCAGTGGTGTTGTAGATGATGTTGAACCCAATGCCAACGATAGCATAGATCGTGCCATAGGTGAGACCGGCGACAACGTATTGGAAGAATAATTCTAAAAACATTCTCTGCTGATATAACGCTGAATCGTGCCTCTCTGAAAATTCTTCATTCTTTGAAAGATGGTTATCGGCGCAAACGGCTGTTGAAAAAGTATATTGCGTGGATCGACAGGTTCACCGCGAACGGATAAAGACTTGTGAATTCGATATCCTTCCGCAAGCACTGAGTTTGTTATAAGGCTAACGGAAGGATTTCAAATGGTTTGTTAAACTGCAGAGAGTGCCCGGATTGCCCGGACACTCTCTGTCCCACTAGCGGTATGTTTATTTTTCAAGCACCGCGAACTTACCGTTAATCACAGTGAGCATTTCAAACGCATTCAAGTCGAGACCGTTATGGTCCTTCGGAGACATGTTGAAGATGCCCGCTGTGCCGACCAGACCCTTGATGTTCTCGATAGCTGTGCGTACTTTTTCCTCATCTGTTCCGCCCTCTTTGATTCCGCGCTCGAGAAGCAGCATGGCATCGTACGCATGGCCACCAAAGGTGCTCACGTCTTCCTTATACTCCGCTTCATATTCCTTTTTGTACGACTCGAGAATTTTTTTCTGAGGGTTCTTGTTCGACAGCACATCAGCAACGAGCAGCCTGCCTGCCGGAAAGATCACGCCCTCGGCCGCGGCGCCTGCCGCCTTCACGTAGTTGATATTGCCGAAACCATGGCTCTGGAAGATCGGGGCGGTTATGCCGATCTGGCGCGCGTTCTTAATCACAATGGCCTGGGCTGGCTCTATTGACCAGTTCACGATCGCCTGCACATCGGCGGCCTTGACCTTCGTCACTTCTGCCGTAAGGTCCGTGGCGGCCTTGTCATAGACTTCGTTCACGACGATCTGGATTCCATACTGAGGCGCGAGTTTCTCGATCTGGTCCTTTCCTGCCTGGCCGAAACCCGTATTGGAGGATAGCACGCCGATCTTCGAGATGCCCATCTTCTTCATCTGCTGGAAGATCCTTATAACGGCGTCGCGGTCCATCTGGGGCGTCTTGAACACGTACTTGGCCACAGGTATCACGATTTGCTCTGCTGCGGCACAGGAGAGTAGGATCGTTTTCCCCTCTTCGGCGATGTTCTTAACGGCCATGCTCTCGCCGCTCGTCGACGGCCCGATGATGGCAAAGACCTTTTCTTCTTCGATCAGCTGCTTCGCAAAGGAGATGGCCTTCTCAGG
This sequence comes from Nitrospirota bacterium, assembly GCA_963845065.1. GTDB lineage: Bacteria > Nitrospirota > UBA9217 > UBA9217 > UBA9217 > JAJYKN01. Next base: position 19,723 of record CAWJQQ010000005.1, on the reverse strand, counting down.
GCTCGCGCCTGTATCCTTGATCACAAGCTCTACCCTGTTGCCATCGATGCCGCCCTTCGCGTTGATCTTGTTCACGAGCATCTTGAGCGTTTTCGCCTCTGGAGCGCCGAGGAACGATGCCGGGCCTGTGACAGCCAGGAGCGCGCCGATCTTGATTGTACCCGCTGCAAATACTGTCGTTACGGACAGGGCGAAAATGAATGCTGAAACGACTACAAGCTTCATGAGTCTCATAGGTTCTTTTCCTCCTCTTGATAAATCCCTCTTGGATGAGGGCCTTTTTTACAATGCGAGTACTTCTTCGCGTTTGAGAATTTTGAAACCAGATTTTTGCAGGGTATCGATTGCCTTCGTGATCTCATCAAAGCGGAAAATGAGCACCGCATTGCCCTCGCTCCTCTGGACAAAGGCGTACATGTATTCCACATTGACGTTTTTGCCCTGAAGCGCGCTCAGGAGTCCCGAGAGGCCGCCAGGGCGGTCCGGGATCACAACTGCTACGACCTCGTTCTTACCCACGGTAAAGCCGCCCTCTTTCAAGAGCCGCGCTGTCTTCTCTATATCATCAACGATCAGGCGGAGGATCCCGAAATCGGCGGTATCGGCCAGCGAGAGCGCCCTGATGTTGACCCCGTTTTTGGCAAGGACATCGGTAATCTCTGCAAGACGGCCAGACTTGTTCTCAAGGAATATGGATATCTGCTCTACCTTCACGAGTTTCTCCTTCCTAACCTGCCCGCCAAGGACGGATATTGCGGAAAATCGTAGGCCCAAGAATCGCATAATAATATGTTGTTTTAAGGGTATTTGTCAAGGTAAAGGTTGTTTCTGAGTGCAGCAGCAAAAAGGACAAGCAAGAGTCATGAACATTTCTTTTTGTGAACATAAACCGGCTTCACAACACCTGCAATTTGCTTGAAAACGGAGGTCAATTTTGATAGAGTCGGGTTGACCATAAGATCCTACCAATGTAGCATGAATCGGGAATTGAACTTGCAATTCCCTGTAGCTTGCTACAGGGTCACCGCATAGAGGGAAATGTTTGAGAAACCGCAGGTTTCTCAATTGATAATCGTCTTCCTATTTATAGATACCACGCAGCTTGCTGCGTGGAGGTTCATTCGCTTTTGCAATTTAGTGGTGGGAGAGTTCATTGAGTTTGGCTAATGACTCATTCAACTACTCAATTAAGGGAATATAACTGACGCTTTCGTATATTTATTGCAGAACGCGATGCCAAGCGACCATGACGGTCGATTTATCGTCATAGTCAAAGAAATGATGGACTACTTAACGTTGTGGTCAGAATCCAGCTGGTACGATGTCGTTGGAGTCAATTCACATGAAAGCCTATTTCGAATTCGCAAAGAATCACACGGGCTATAAACAGGAAATGTTAGCGGGTGTAGCGACGTTCCTAACTATGGCCTACATCATCGTCGTGAATCCTGCGATCCTCGAAGCAGCTGGCATTCCCAAAGGCCCGTCCATGACCGCCACAATCCTTTCTGCAGCTTTTGGTACGCTCTTAATGGGCATCTACGCAAAGCGTCCTTTCGCCCTCGCCCCCTATATGGGAGAAAATGCTTTTATCGTGTTCACTGTCGTTCGCGTGCTCGGCTGTCCATGGCAGACCGCGCTCGGCGCGATTTTTATCGCAGGAGTGATCTTTACCTTGCTTACACTGCTAAGGGTGCGCAGATGGATGGCCGAAGCCATTCCGCAATCGCTCAAGGTCAGCTTTGGTGTCGGGATCGGGTTGTTCCTGACCTTCGTCGGCCTGAACGAAACAGGTATAGTGTCCCTCGGTGTGCCGGGTGCGCCGGTAATCCTGGGAAAAATGTCGCAGCCGTCAGTACTGATTGCCGTTGCTGGTTTCTTCATTATTATCTGGCTTACGCTCAAAAAAATACGAGGAGCAATTATCCTCGGCATACTTGCGATGACAATAGTCTCGATACTATGGAGAATCGTACCGCTACCAAAATCATTCATGAGCCTGCCGCCAAGCCCCGTTCCCCTATTCCTGCAACTTGATATCGCCGGGGCACTCACCCCCAAAAACCTGCCGATTGTGTTCATCATTTTTGTAATGGCTTATGTTGACACGGTGGGGACTCTGATTGGGCTCTCGGCGCGTGGCGGTCTCCTGGATAAAAACGAGAATCTGCCGGAAATTGAAAAACCTATGCTGGTTGACGCTGTTGCTAACCTGATTGCGCCGATGCTCGGGACCACGACGACAGGCGCATACATCGAGTCAGCAGTAGGCATCGAAGCAGGGGGCCGGACTGGCTTTACTGCGCTCGTAGTAGGGGTGCTGTTCCTGCTTGCCTTGTTTTTTGCACCGGTCCTGACGTCGGTGCCACCCCATGCGTACGGTGCCGCGCTGATAGCCATCGGCAGCTTCATGATCAGCCCGATCACGCGTATCGACATTTACGATTATACTGAGCTAATTCCGGCCTTCCTGACGATCGTGATGATGATCTTTACGTTCAATATTGGAGTAGGCATAACCGCGGGCCTGCTCAGCTATCCTCTCCTTAAAACGATGGTCGGAAAATATAAGGAAGTGCCTATCGGAATGTGGGTCTTTGCTGCGCTGTCGCTGCTATTTTATATATTCTATCCGTATCATTAATCGTTGAGTTTTTTTATCCAAAAGAGATACAGGGAACGCAGAGAAAAGTGGACAGTTGATATTTTAAGGTTTCTCGACCGCTGCGCCTCTGCAGGGAACCGGTTTGTCAAATTTCATTCGGTCCACCTTTACATTATTATTTTTGAAAGTCGAACTTATTCTGATACAATATCTCAACACTACATCACAGGCGTACCACGGTGAAGGGGGTATTCGCAAGAGGCCATGAATCCTGTCAGACAGATAAAAATATCGCTGCTCATACTTCTCCTGCTCGTATCCGTCGGCACGGTAGGTTACATGAGTATAGAACACTGGCGCTTTCTCGATGCCTTCTATATGACGATAATCACCATCGCGACAGTGGGGTTCCAGGAAGTGCACCCCCTGAGCGATGCAGGGCGAGTATTTACGATCCTGCTGATTGTGATAGGCGTGACCGTTCTCGGTTACACTGTGGGCAAGCTTGCGCAAATTATGTTCGAAGGCCAGTTCCAGCGTTTTCTCGGGAGGAAAAAAGTGGAAAAATATATCGATGAGTTGCGGGATCACTATATCGTCTGCGGCTATGGAAGGATCGGATCGCTCGTCTGCACAGAGTTCGCGGCCAAGCCGATCCCCTTCGTTGTCGTGGAAAACAACCTCGCAGTGATCGAAAAACTGGAGGAAGGCAGCGTGCTGTTCCTGCGCGGGAACGCCACGGAAGACGAGACGCTGCTCAAAGCCGGGATAAAGAGAGCCAAGGGGCTCGTTTCCGTCGTGACCTCGGACACCGAGAACGTGTATATCACGCTTACCGCGAGGGGGCTGAACCCAGACCTTTTTATTCTCGCGCGTTCCAGCGATCCCGGCACGGACATTAAGCTCAAACGTGCGGGCGCTAACAAGGTCGTCTCTCCCTATCACATCGGCGGGAGTCGCATGGCTCAGGCGATTCTGAGGCCAAACGTTGTAGATTTTATCGAGATCGCTACGGGTCGAGAACACATCGACCTGCAGATGGAAGAGATCGTTATACCTGCCTACTCGACCTTCATCGGCCAGAACCTTAATGATGCGGGCATGCGCAGAGACACGGGCGTGATCATCGTTGGCATTAAAAAAGCAAACGGCAAAATGGTTTTTAATCCAGATTCTGCAAGTATAATCGGGGCCAAGGACACGCTCATTGTCTTGGGCCAGCAAGCCGCGATAACTATGCTTGAAAACCTTGTTGCCAGCAATACTCCGGGGTGAGAAGCATCCAAGAATTCATAATAATGCGAATTTCATTGACAAAGGTGGTAAACGAATGACGCAGCATAATAATGAACGGCTTGCATCAATTCTAGCTATAATACCGGGTTTGCTTTCTATCAAGGAAGGGGGGAGCGTACTGCTCGGCATATCAGCAAAGGCCTATGTCATTCTGCCCTGGCTTGTGTGGTACAATGTCATCCTGGGCTTCGTTGCAGTCATTGTTGGTGTTGGTATATGGAAACGGCAAACTTGGGGCGCAAAGTATGCGGTTACAATCCTTACTCTCCATGGCCTTGTTTTCATGATCCTTATTATTTTGCTAACGTTCAAGGAAGCCGTTGCAATCAACAGCGTAATGGCCATGCTCTTGAGGACAACGATATGGTTCGCTATCATTGTATTGTTAAGGTGGAAAAACGAGATACAAAAAGATATTTAATTTGCAATTCCCTGTAGCTTGCTACAGGGTCACCGCATAAAGGAAAGAGTTTGAGAAACCGCAGGTTTCTCAATTGATCATCGTCTTCCTATTTATAGATACCACGCAGTTTGCTGCGTGGAGGTTCATCAGAGTCTCTTTGTGTATTTTTTAGGGGATCATTTCCACCCGCTCAAAGAGTTTCTGGTCAAGTGGATAAGTACGTACAGGGTTCATCAGCCGCCTTACATGAGGACATGCAAAACGACATGGTGTCGGTCTGCAGGCAACTGTTTAAACAAGCGCAAGGCACCAGGATATACGGGGGGGGAGCAGAAGAACGATGCAATTTGTTCGACAGCTAACATCAGAGAATCGGTCTCAAATCTTGCCCTGACCGCTGTTAGGATTTTTTTGAAATATCGCTTAATCCGCTTTTTTTGCATAAATTGCAGAGACGTTTTTTTGCCTAGCATTGGAAAGTGAATATCATGGCCGGTAATAAAATAGAAGTTACTATCTATGCCGGTTATCGCGGTTCGGAACGGCCGAGCTCATTCGTGTTCGAAGGGAGCAAGATTGATGTTCTCGAGGTCGTACAAATGTGGGTGGAGGAAGAGCACAAGACCAGAAATCAGCGACGGTTCTTCACAGTCAAGGGGAGCGATACATACATCTACACGCTCTATTACGATTTAGAAACTGGGGAATGGTTTTTCAGGAGCAGGGAAAGAAACAAAAGCGACCCGAATTGATCGCCTGTTTGATTATTGATGTGGTGCAAAACAATGAACAACCAGAAACCGAGAAATCTTTGGAATCGGTGTACGTCTGTTTGACATCCTGCCGGCTTATCGCTGCTATTTTACCCATACACTAAGTTTCATGTAAATAAATTTTTTCATATATGTTATCAAATGAAAATAATTATGATACGTGTTAGCAACCCCATACTTCTGGTTTCAAAGAACAAAGCAGGGGTGGAATTTCGCCCCGCCATGTAATTGTTTTAATATATCCAATTATTATTTGTGTAAATTGTTTATTAAATGAAATTTGGTATAGAACCGCTTTTGGGCGACGCCATTTATCCCCGTCCTGAAGAGACAGGTTTTACGGCGCGGACGTTAGCTTGCAGAGATAAGTCTTCTGCCTACCGTATTAGACCCATGCTAAGAACCTGGCCGATGGCGGGAATGAAGTCTTTCTTTCGTGACATAACACGCGGCACAGTGCAGGTGTCGTTTGCGACCTTTACATTAAACGCTTTTTCAACGATCCACGTCTCACCCCTCAAGAGGATCCGTTCCTGCCCTTTGCCGAACGGGTTCAATACCAAGAGCACGGCGAGAGCGTAATTATTCGCTGATCGCAGGCGCTCAAGCTCGTCAACCAGCTCACGTTCACGCGCGTCGATTTCTGCGCAGTCCAGGGACATCATCTGGCTCACACCGAGTTTTTTCCCGTTGATCAGGAATTCCTTGAAGTCTCCTGCGATCAACTCTGCCGCGGTCTTGTCCTCGAGATTGATGCTTTCATGCAGCAGTTCCTTGGCATAGGATTGGATTTCGATTTCAGCGATCTCGGCCAACCTGTGGGCCGTAGCACGGTCCCGCTCCGTGGTTGTAGAAAGCGTCAAGAGCAAAGTGTCCGACAGAATACCGGAGAGCAAGATGCCGGCAATTTCCTTCGGGATGTGGGTCTGGTACAAAAACATCATGCCTGCAACGACGGTACAGGTGCTCCCAACGGGATCGTTGTACACATAGATCGGCGCTGTAGTGGAGATGTCTCCCACGCGATGGTGATCAATTATCTCAAGAATCTCGGCCTCCTCAATGCCGTCCACTGCCTGCGATAGCTCGTTGTGGTCGACGAGAACCGCCATCTTGCGCACCGGTTTTAAGAGGTCAGTTCGCGTAACGAAGCCAATCAACCGGTTGTCGCTGTCCACGACGACCACGGAACGGTAATCGGACTCTACGATCTTTGTTCGCAATTCTATGATAGGAGTGTAAAGGCCGACCGTCGGGTTGGTCGTTGTCATGATAGAGGACACAGGCTCGGACATAGTCATGAGCTGGACAGTGGCAAAGGCTGGCTTGGGGGATGAAATGATCATGACGTCTTTCATTTTGGCTGCTGCTATAACCTCATTCGTAATCTGCGCGTTGTCAGTTACAATGACAGCACCACACTCCATCCTGATCAGCTCCAGCTGTATATCGTTCTGGTCGCCCACAACGACAACGTCGCCGGGACGAATACGATTTAGGATAGTCCCGCGCTGCATAGCGGCGATCAACACCCTGCCGGTCAATACCGTGATCTGTTTCGTATTGCTGATGACACGACCGTCAAGCGTTTTCAAAAGGATGTCGATCTCGATAGGCGCCTTGGAAAGATCGGCAAAGCCAACACTGTCCATGTAATGGCGAGCAATGTCTTTTAACCCCACAACGCCGGCCAGCCTTCCGGATGCGTCCTCAACCGGGACCGACCGCACGCCCTGCTCGCGCATAATCAGTGCCAATACTTGTATGGAATCGCGGACGTTAACGGCGATAGGACGCTTGAGCTCCAGGTCGCTCACAGTCGCAGCAAGGCTGTCTATGTCCGCTGAAACGGGTACGCCGAACTTTTCGAGCACAAAGGAAGTCTCATGGTTTAGCTTCCCGGCCCGGACAGGCGTGAAGAGATACCGTTTGTCCGTTATGTTCTTGAAATATGCGTAGGCAATGGAGGAGCACACGGAATCCGTGTCTGGTGTTGTGTGTCCTACAACGTATACAGTCTTGATTCGATTCGGAGTCATTAATGTTTACCTGCTTTTGTATTGGATAATCAATAATACCAGTAATACCGTATGCGGTTGAGACTGTCAAGAAGATAAATGGGAAGAGCAGAATATTCACCTGTAAGGATGTTCTTGCTTGCCTTTTGTGCGGAACGGGCTGACAATTGAGGCAAAACAGGTGTTTTTACCCTTGACACTCGCAGGGGTTTTGGATATATTGCTAAGTCTGTACATGCTTGGGGGATCGTCCAGTGGTAGGACGACAGGCTCTGAACCTGTTTACGGGGGTTCGAATCCTCCTCCCCCAACCATAATCAGTTTTGAGTTGCGTTTTTTTCTTATGAGTATGATTCATGACACTCTCGGCTTTTTCATGCGATGACTCATCTAATAACGCTCAACTCTCTTCAAGGTCCCATCGTCTAGCGGCCTAGGACGCTGGCCTCTCACGCCGGAGACACGGGTTCGATTCCCGTTGGGACCACCAAAAAAATAAGTTGTATTTTTTCAATTACTTATATATTGGTTACCATTTATTTTGGTTTATGGAAAGTCTACAAAATCAACGTACATCTTTGGATTTTCTCACTCTGACTCCGCTATTGTAGGAAGACCACTCCTCTATATTAAACCGAAGAATTCCTCTTCAAGTAACGATTAGACTTTTTAAAATGAATAATTCATCATAAACTAAATAATGGTGGAACTTTTGTAAAATGTAGAGTGCATCTATAGTCCGAGCTCCACCTACAGGTTGTACTAGCGCTTATTAAATGCGATTGCAGAACGTTTGAGACTTGATAATCCACTAAGGTGAGTTCTGCCTAGAACATAGCGCCAATTTCGAAATAAGCAATGTGTCACTCGCGGCGAAGCGATTGACGTAGGTGATTCTTAAGCGACTCATTCTTTGCGAATCCTCATCTTTGATTCAACAGCGCGAGGATCACGGGCACAGTGGAATAGACCAGTTACTATAATCTGATCGTTGTTAATTATGAAATAGATGGCGTAAGGAAAGCGTCTGAGCAAGCAACGTCTGAATTCGTTATGAACTTTCTGGTAAAGAAGGGGGTTACGGGGAATATCACACGTACACGCATAAAACATCCTAAGAAACTCTTCGCCAAGTCCGGGCGATTTCGCTTCGTACCACGTATAGCCGCTGATAGCATCATCTTCGACTTCAGGCAGAAAACGAAGCGTGTATGTCATTTTTTGTTTGCTATTCTTGTTCTGAGGTCATCAAGCGACAGGAGGGGGCCCGGCGCAGATTGATACCGTTTGAGTCGTTTATACAGTTCATCTTTGTGACTCTCCGGTACAATAACGGAAGATTCATCTGAAGAGATGCTGTCCCAAAGATCTTCGACCAGCAAGATCTTTTCGGGTGTGCTCAGGGTAGAGATTTCGGGAAGGTCTTTAACTCTCATTATTTGTCTCCTCTCTCTACTATTCGAGGTAATAGTAGCATTCTTTACCCTTTTTATCAAGAGGTGCCACATCATTCCTTTAGGTACTACGATAGTGCAGATAACCTTTCTCATAATATTTGAGAGGTTTTTGAAATTCACTCACCTACGTATTTTTCATTGTTATTTCAAATTGAATCCTCTGAGAAAAGGTCAGTTCAATGGAATTTATCTGCAGGATAGAGCATCGTGGGCTATCTTATGGTATGCAGATTTCAAAGAGAAGTAAGGACATAATGTTCCAACCGATAGTTTTCACTTCTAGGGACACCTTGCGAACGTTGAGTACACCTACTAATACAAACGCAGAATAAATTGATACGTTTACACTACTTAACACATTGATTAAATGAAGCAACTATTTTGAATTTGTCACAATTCTCAGTGCGTTTGTATTAGTGTTGAATGTCAATGTTGTGACAGAGGCAATTAACATCCTATACTCCTGCTGTCAAGGGTCTCCTTTAAAAAATCATAAGACAAGAATTTCGTTCAATTTATTTCGTCGACCGATTTGAGAACATTCCTTCATTGTGCATCCATTGCGGATATCTTTGGTTTTGCTCGACGAGTCTCTCTTACGTGAAGCGAACTTGACTCTAAGAGTTATTGATTATCCGGCGTGCGGGGCCGCCTAGCATCCCTTATCCAGAATTTCAAGTTTAGTAAGAGGCCCTGTAGTGTATTCACCGAGGTCATACGCCTCAATCTGGTTGACCGGGCTCTCTTCGTCGAAAATCGGTTTTTCAGGCTTCCAGCTCAGAAAAAGATTGCGCAGGAAATCCGCATTTGAGTTCTTTTGGACTGGCCTATACCTGACTATCCCCCATAATGAGACAGGCCGGGTCAAACATCTCTTTCTTCTTCATCAGCGTCCAGGCGATGATCAGGAGTTTCGCAGCAAGCTTCACGCGCATTTTGATGCCGATTCCTTTCTCCTGACTTCGATCTTTAAGCTTATTGGTGTAATAGGTCATGAAATAGGTGTTGCTGTTGGAGGCGATCAGCGCTGCCTGATATAGTGCAAATCGAAGATCCACCTTGCCCATTTTGGAGATAACAGGCACGGCATTTGATGCTGTTTTACCACTTCGATCAGCGCACAAATCGTAACCGGCCATCTTCAGAACCTGCCTGCCACAGGAAAACCGGAATGGATTGCCGATCGCACCCAAGACGGTGGACGATACCTCCGGACCAAAGCCAGGGATGCTTAATAGGCAGGGGTATTCGGGAAAGGGTAAGCAGAGGTTTTCTATTTTATAGTTCAGGATCTTGATCGCTTCCCGCACATGATGGATATTCGAGACCATCGTCTCAGCTTCGAATGAAACTGTTTCTCCCGCGTGGCAGCCGATAGACTGGTGGGCTAATTGCCAGATCTGGGAGAGCAGTCGCTGTTGTCTAAAGTTTACCCTCCCTGGCGCTACGGCCCGGCAAAACTCGTCGTATTCCATCCTGGCAATCAACGATGGATCAAGACAGGTCCGGATCACGGCCAAGCTCACATCTGCGCGGATATGACGGTCCACCTCCGGGAAGTACTGGGCGAGCAGCTGATTGCGGATACGGACCTGCATTGCCTGGTCCTCTTTTTTGAGCCGCTTCTTGAGCGAAAGGAGACTCCTAATGTCGCGGATAGCCGTTTCCGGAAAGTCGTAGTATAGGCATTTCCCCTGGGAGATGAGATCGGCAATGTTCGCGGCATCCTTGGTGTCATGTTTGTCCCATCGGCCGTCCAGAAGCTCTCGGTTCTTTGCTGTTGATGAGGGAGATACCAGAACAACCATGTGACCATTCTTTATAAGATATTCCGCCAGGGGCTTATGATAATTGCCCGTCGGCTCCATGCCAAAGACCACCTTCGGAAGACCATATTGCGTCTTGAGTGCTTCTACCTGCGCGATCAGCTTGCGAAAACCTTCCAACGTATTATCAAAGAACATTCCTCTGTACAATGAAGTGCCAGTAGCCGTGCCAAAGAATGCGTTGTGCTTCTCCTTGGCGATGTCCAGACCGACAATCAAATACTCCGTAGAACCGCGAATCTCTCTCTTCAGTTGATGAAACTGCTCAAGTCTGATATCATTAAAGCAGTTCATAGAAGCCTCCTGTCTTTTGAATTTAGTTTCCACATAAACTAATTTTTAGCAGGAGGTTTCTATTTTGGGTAGTCTTGAAGATAATTTATTCTATGCTTAACTAGGAAAGTCTAACCTCATGCTCTACCCATATATACTGGTAGAAGCATGCACAATTGAAATGAGGTAATTTGCAAGGTATTGTCATTGCAACTACACGGACCGAGCACCATCGGGTTCGCTTTCCCACGCGTGGAGATCACTAACCACCTCCTTGAAATGTTCATCAACAACCATTGCCGATTTCTCCAAAAGATCAAGCCCTGCATAACGATACAGGGTAACCCACTCGTCTTTATGAAGCACGGAGAGTTTTGGGCTCAGAATATAATATCCTGTCCTTAGCCTTATAAAAAGTTTGCGTCCGTAGGGATTAGTGCTGTCGATTTCATTCTTGGACAGGATTGACGAAAGGTACTGTCGTTTTCTGCGATATGCCGGGCTTACGCCATCCGGCAGGGACTCGATCATCTCCGCCAGTTTGACCGCGGTGAGCGCAACCCGGTCGGTCAGGCTGGAATTCAGCCGGTCGTGCAGAAGGGCGAAGAAGAGCTGATACAACAAATATTCGCCCTGGCTAGCGTCGATTTTGATCAGACGGTCCTTAACTTTGAGGCTAACGCTTCCGGGCGCCAGAAGCTCATGCACGCGTGGAAACTGTTCGGCGGCATACTTTTTCTCATGAGCCACCCGCGCAAGCGCGAATTGCCATGCGGTGCGGCCGTAGTTGTCCGTAAGTTCCGCATTCGCGCCTCGGGCGAGTAGTTCCCGGACCAGCGAGTCGTTGCCCGCAGAAGCGGCCAGCATCAGCGGTGTCGTATTGAACATGGTTCTGTGATCGACGCCGTAGGTCTCGCACTGTTTCAGAATACCCTGATAGAATTTTCCTCTGTATTCCTCGAAATACCGAGCATACAGCCCCACACGCTGCTGGATATAGATCGAATTATTCAATTCCCGGTCGTCGCCAGCGCCGATATACATCGGCTTCGCCTTGTCGAAGCCCGACTGCCTGAGCAGGTCGAGCAGGCGTGGCTCATTGTAAAACAATGCATATTCGAACAAAGCCTTCCGCGGCTTTTGAGAGACATCCTTCGGGTTCCGCGCGCGAACGAGTAAATTCTCGACGTAGCCTGGCGTGCAAATTTCCCACGGCACCGACTGGGTCTTCAGGATGTTCCGCCTGATCTCGTCGGCCTGCTCCTGCCTTCCCTGCTGTTCGAGGCGCCTGGCCTCGGCCTGCCATTCCTCAACAGTTGACTGTTTCTCGTCAACCGCGACGTTTTCGCGCGCATTTTGAAAGCCGAGAAGAGAGATGAGCGGATGGCCCGTATCGCCTTCGATCAGGAAGATCCGGTTTACCGCGCGCGTGATGGCTACATACAGCGAGTTGATGAAGAACTTATAGACTTCGTGCGATTTGTCCGTCTTGTCGCGGGCCCGCCGGTATTCGAGGTCGCCAGCGAGGTCCTCCTCCCCGATTCCCTCGACGATTTCGTTAAAGCTTTTACGCTCAAAGGTTATGAAATTTATCAGAATAACATTCTCGTACTCCAACCCTTTTGCCTCGTGAATGCTGAACAGGAGCGGGGTGTCGAAGAACTGCCGGGCCGCGGCCTTGTCCTCATCGCGCATGACCAGCACGGCGTACTTTGTAGACCTCCTCGTGGTCCGGGAAAGCTCGCGTTTGGCTCGTTCAGTGTCCTTCACGAACACGACCTCTCCGGCAGTGTCCGACACGCTGTTCATGAGGTAATTAGTCTCGCGGTCGATAGAGCCGAAACGCTTCTGCTTGATCATGAGCAGTTTGTTCGCTAACTCCGTGACAGTCGCCGCGTTCCTAAAATTCGACTGGAGAATCCTCGTTACCTTGCCCGATTCGAGCGATTCGGAAAGGTACAGCATGGACTTGAGGCCACTCCAGGAAAAGAAATTCGGATGCACGACCTGATTGGAATCGCCACAGAGGATAAAGTCCTCCGGTCGCTTCAAGCCTTTCAGGATCAGCTGAAGCTGGATATTTGTGAGGTCCTGCACCTCATCAACGACGATAAAATCGTACTCAGGCCGCGCTTGCGCAAGGTACCCATGCGCGAGGATGTTCGGATCGTACAAGCCTGCTGCCTTAAGCCAGGTCAGGTATTTCTCAAAAAGCGTATAGACGAGTTCACGCTCCTCGTCGAGGAAGATGGACTGCTTCACCCCGAGGCCGAGATACTCCTCTCTGCTGAGCCACGGCGCATCCACGACCGAGCCGGTCAGGACGCCTCGGAACTCCTCGTAGAGCCGGTGCGCGTCCGAGACCCGCTGCTGCCTGGGGATCCTGAACAGCCAGTCCGCGAAGGCCCGGTACGACACCTCTCTGCCGATGGGCATGCGCATGGTCTCAATCAGCTCCCGGAATGACAGAAACGACAAGTCCTGTTCCTCGTTCTCATAATGGTGGGAATAGTACAGGCTGCGCGAGTTGTCCGCAAGATATTTGGAGAGCGTGACGTACAGAATCCTGCCGTACAGGCGCTTCATCTTTTCGAGCGTAAGCGCTGTCTTGCCGCTGCCCGCTGGCCCAATGATGATCAACGGCGCGGACAGCCGGTAGACCTCCTGTTGCTCCGGATCAAACGAGATCGCCTTGTCCAGAAAATGAAATCGCTTCAAGCCGGAATTGACATACCGGAGTTTCGGCGCATCCTCGACAACGTTTTCCGCCTGATCGACCGCCATAATCTTAGCCTCATCAATTTGAACACCTCGCAGGAACTTCGACTTCTCATACGCGTGGTTCAATACGGTTTCGAGGATCAACGCATAGCACTCGCCGTTAAAGGACATGATTTTAAACAACAGGCGGTTGGCGTCGTCGAGCTTTGCGCGATACAACCCTTGTTCGGACAGTTTTTTCACGTCCGCCGAACGGAAATCGTCTTTTGAGAGGAAATCGATGGTTTTTTCGTACTGCCGCTTGACCTTTGCGACATCGAGGTCAGCGTATTCGAGGATTTTCATTAAGACTGTTCGCTCCTGATAGAATTAAGGGCGCGGCGCCGTCCTGGGAACACAGCCTGCAACGTATCACGTGATATCGAAAATTTCGTTACCATAACGGGCTGACGCCAACAACAACCTTCGCTTCACGCGATGTTAACTGCTTAAGCGAAAAACTCAATTTTGAGCAGAATCCTTCAAACGCACAACGACACTAAGTCCAAACAATACATTATGCGGCACACCGCTAATATATTTATCGCCACGAGGTGGGACGGGTCTCTTGACAGGAAGCCTTCAAATCGTGACCACGCATGCTATCGTTGTCCTGATAAATAATCGATCCTTAAATGTATCCAGAAGTCTTTTAACAATACGGGACCTGGTAGGTCAAGTCTTGCTCCTTGACTTTCGATTTTTTCATTAAAAACGTCAAAAAGAAAAGCCGGCCAAAGGTGTTTTCATACACCTCAACCGGCTTGGTGCTATCTTTCTCTGACCGTCTACGCCGTCATGCATACATCAGGCGTTGACCCTTCGGTGCAGGAATGGGGTCTCCAAATTCACGCGCGGTATCGAGCCATAACCGGATTGCCTCCTTGGCATTGGCGAGAGCCGATTCCTGCGCATCTCCGTGGGCCAGACACCCCGGCAATTCGGGCACTTCGGCGATGAAAACCTTATCTTCTTCGCTCCAGTAAAGGATGATTTCGTATTTATCCATTGGTTATACCTCGCAAATTGTATCGCAGAATCACCGATCGTACTTGACGGATTTGATAGACTTTCGCCTTGCTGCCGTCCCGCTGAAGGTTGATCCTTTCTTCGACACCCTGTTTCCTAAAGATATGATGGCTCCCGCGCACGCGTATTTCAAATCCCAACTTGAGCAACAGTTGGCACAATTCGTCAAAATCGACGTTTGCGTCGGAATTCCCGAGCAGTATTTGTTCAAGTAACTTTTCGTATTTTCCCATTTGGTCTCAGCGAATGGACGATGTCTTTAAACTATCACATTTTAGCGTTGTGTTCAAGTGAAAGGTTTCAAGACGAACATAAAGGAGGCGGGCTTGGAAAAATCCTTGAAGCATATTTCTCCAAAAAAAACTTTAATTCCTTCATGGCACAAACGGCGCAGACTTCAAAATGAATATCATACCATAATTTTCATCCGCGTGCTCACGTCAAATAAATTAGAATCTGTACGAGATTCACCTACTACATGTTAAAGCAGTAAGTCAAATTTACTGTGAACTACCGGTTGTAACATTATAACATGCGGGTGAGACGCGTGCTTTTCGCGGCGGACTCGACGCGCTGGTTGGATTCGTGTCCGATTAGATTGAAACTGCCATATATGATAGCGCAGTAAAGCGAAGGGACTTCATCGCGCCAGCACCAGCGTACTGATGCATCGTGGGTTTGTTGTTTATGTTTATGACTAGAGATAAAACAAACAAAGGATCATCTTGCCATTTTTTCAACTCATTTGCAGTAATTATGAATTGGTGATTCAGGCCGCTAGAGCCTTTCACTTCGACATGAGATATCTTGCTGCCATTAAGGCATCGCAGATCATAGCCTAAACATTGAGCGCTAACATCTGTGACTTTCCAGCCGTTTGTGCGATACCAGCGCGATACGAAACGCATAGCAGCTGTCTCGATCTGTTTGTTGTTTGCGGGAGAGCCAAAACCACCACCATGTGATGCTGCGCGAGTTTTGGACTTAACTTCGTCAGCAATCTGAGTGCTTTTGCTTATTTTATGTTTGGGTGTTAGAGATATGCCTAGCTTGTTTGCAAATACTGTGATTTGTTTTTCTGAAAAGGGACCTTGCAGTGTCTGCATTGATGAGCCTATATTCAGACTTGTTTTAAAAATACTTAATGGAACTGTTTGCTCAAGGGGGGTTATGAATGCATCTCGTTTGATGTGCCACCATTTAGATGTTTTATCAAAGAAGCATGATCCTATTCGGGCAATACCATAAACGTACACACCTTGTTTTTGATTAGGCGCAATACCGCGACATATAATAGCAGTGTCACCTTCCTTCAAGCCATGGGCAAATTTATAAATAGTAGAAGCAGCGTGAGCTGATAATTTCGTATGTCTACGATATTCTCCAAGACTGTCGAAAAGTAGCGGATCAGCTTTAACATCCCAGCCTACAGCAACAACGTTTTCAGATTTGAATTTATCCCAGTGATCATGTAATTTGGAACCGCCCTCAGTTGTTTTGATGAGCCAACACTTTGGCTGAGTTATGCTCATTTAGCCTCCAATCATTTTTTGTTATTTTGAGCTGCTCAGCGGCCTTGTCCGTCTGGAGCGTGTGGTTGGAAGATACCAACATGTTATTGACTATAAAGAACCAGCCATCTATAGGTATATAGAGCTATCTACCGGTATATATTTCTATCTACTCGTATATATCTGTGATGTATCTACTGGTAGATAGGTTTTCAGCTTATCGAGAATCCTGCGGTATATCTACCGGTATATACTTTTCGAGGTTTACGCCAGGGCTCACCCCGTATTTCACGATCCAGATTCCGGAGAAGCCGATCCGCGACCATCCCGTACGATGACTCGACTATATGCGAATCCCGTGGCATGTCAATCGTCCGGAGCGTATTAGAGGGGTAGCATCAGGTGTTTAATTTCGGTTGTAGTTTTGATTGTTGCGAGGAAAGGAAACTCCACACCTTCAGGATGGAGGTGAGATTTTATCGTGGTATAAAAAAATTAAGATTACATTCTGAAGCTAACAACAAAAATGCATATTACTATATGAAGTGTATACTCGTCGATCGCGCTAGGCGAATCTTCGATAGCCAATCACCAGAATATAACCGAAGAATAAAACGTAAAAAGGGTAAATTTCTGGCGAAATTGACCCTTTTTTGCTCTGGCTCCCCGGGCCGGACTCTAGCAAAACTCTTTAGTGTACATTTCGGCTTTAATATGAGCCCGATCGAGAAAACCCATCCTAGGATAAAGTATTTAATCTACAGAGCATAAAAAATTATGCGTAGCTACCTGTCGTAGCTTTCGTCGGTATGGTTTCAAGGGATAAAATAAAGCGAAGCATTTTTCTGCGACATTATCGCTCTCATACATTGAAAGCCCTACAGACAAAGCTTCCGGCGAATCGGGCAGCAGTGCATATTGGGGATCATACGATAATTCCATTGTATACCCTTCGCATCCTAGTTCAACTGATAACTGCGGTCCGCTTCCATGACGATAATGAGATATCATGTTTATGCTTGGCTTATTTTTACACCACGGACGAAGAACAGGCTTGTCGTTGAAAAGAAGTGTAGCGTACGCTGTACTGCTATCGCGGACACGGATATGTATCTCGCGCCCGGCGCCATCTATCCAGTGGCCTTCATAGTGGTCAATCCATTCCCTATTCATATCGCTTTTCAACCGTAGCCATTCTATTCTTTAATCTTCTGATCCCTGTTCTGATGTCTTTACAAGGCCAATGGAAAATTTTTTGTCCCGATTCTTCGGCATCTTAACTTGAAGTATCATTGCTGAGAGGATTATTGTTATCTTGACCATATATAGATTGCGCACCCACCCGAATGAGGATTTCTGCGGTAGCATTGAATAACTGCAGGGACAATGCTCTTCAAGTCTGTAATTAATTTTAACTAGTGTAAAGCTGTCCAGGTGCATAAGCTGTTGACTTAGTCGTGTTTATCCGGGCTAATCGCCGTTGTTGAAGTGCAGAGCTAACACCTGTGTATTTACTGTGCTGATTATTTCCTGTTTACTTCGGGATGCGTGACCTGAGATAGCACCTCCCCGAGAGCGTCAAAAAAGGTCTTTATCGTTTTCGTTTCGGGTAAAGGTATTTTCAGGTAAGCGGCTCCCGTAGTTTGGTCCCGGCTGATCAAGGTTTGGGGCGTTTCTCCGCCGATTCCCCAGGCTTCGCCATCAATTCACCGAGGCCCATCAGGAACTGGGCGCCGCTCTGAAGCAAGTCGCTTAGGGAATCGAGCTGTCATCGCGTCCATTGCCCTGATCCCTGATACAACCTTTGCCGTCGTTGCCGCGTCACTTTTCGCCAGCTTTTCCGCGAAATCATCTTCTTTTTGTCTCTGCCGCTCCGCAACTGGGTCGGCACCGCAATATTGCCTACCATCGTTTCCACTGTCTTCATGAGTTTATTAAGCTGCGATTCTCCGACCAAGACCGTGTCCTGGCCGTCCTTGTCGAGCGCGCCCGCGAAGACTGATTTCTTGAACTTGAGCAATTCGAGGATGCGCTCTTCAATAGAACCCGTGGTTACAAAGTTAATCACGCGTACCCGCTTCTTTTGACCCATCCGATGGACTCTACCGATTCGCTGTTCGAGGACCGCCGGGTTCCAGGGGATGTCCACGTTGATCACGACTGAACCGCTTTGAAGATTAAGCCCCACCCCGCCGGCGTCGGTCGAGAGGAAGACGCTGCATTTCGGGTTTTTCTGGAATTTCGTGATCAAATCGCGCCGCCCCTTAGAGGGGACACCGCCGTGCAAGTAAGTGTATTCTATATTGTTCTTCTTTAATATTACTTCAACGAGTTCGGCCATTCTAAGCCACTGGGTGAAAATGACACGTTTTCGCCGCCCTCCAATACAAGCTCTTGGAGAATGATTTCCAGCTCTTCGATCTTGGGACCGTGTATCGTCTTTTTGTCCACCAGATATGTGTTATCGGAAACCATGCGCATAAGGTTGAGCGCGATCATGAGCCGTTTTTGGTCCGCATCGCACAGAAACCTGTAGCGCCTCCATTTGGCCACGAGCTTGGCCACTACCTCGCGATATTCGTCG
Source organism: Nitrospirota bacterium (assembly GCA_963845065.1). Classification (GTDB taxonomy): domain Bacteria; phylum Nitrospirota; class UBA9217; order UBA9217; family UBA9217; genus JAJYKN01. The sequence continues at coordinate 1,188 of CAWJQQ010000005.1, read as the reverse complement.
TGTACCACGAATTGTTCCCGGGTCAAGGGCACGAAAAAGTTCTTGTCCGTGCGCTCCGGGAGCTGCCGAAGCACCTCGTTCTTCGTCCGCCTGATCATAACTCCCATGAGCGACTCCCGGATGGCCTGAAGATGACGGTAGCCGGTCACTTTGCCCACGTTGTCGACAATGCGGTGATTGTGGACGAAACGATAGAGAGGCCCCAGATGGAGCCGATCGATAAATTAGATGATCGAATGCAGTTCCTCGATCTTGTTTTCTAGCGGCGTTCCGGTAGCACTACGGTAAAAATTGATTGGAGCCGCTTGACCGATTTCGCTTGTCGGGTATTCCAATTCTTAATCCGCTCGCCTCATCGAGGATGATCAGTCCGGAGGCCACGTCTTAATCGAGTCCGCGTCGCGGAACACAACCTCATAGTTGATGACTTTGTAAAATGATTCTCCTCGATCAGCCGCGCCGCTCTGTATTAATGCCCTCGACCACGCTGTCACTCTTATTGGTAAACTTCTTGATCTCAGCCCGCCATTGGTGCTTAAGTGATGTGGGCGTGACGATAAGCACCTTACCGATATTGGATAGCCGGTGCAGCAGCTCCGAGGCTGCCAAGGCCTGAATGGTTTTGCCGAGGCCCATGTCATCACCGATCAAACTGGGCCCGTGCGGACCGCAAACATTAGCCTTCCTTTGGTAGGGGTATAGGTCGGTTTTCAGAAGCTTATCAACCGCCGGGCTCTCTATCCCCTGTTTCAGCTTCGACGCTATGACGCCTGCTCGGTGTTCCTTGTCCTGATGTTCGGCGACAAAAGCCATGACGTCGTCATAGCAGCGCACTTCGTGATTACCGATACGCTCTGCCGCGTCAAGAAAACCGGGAAAATCAAGGATACGCTCAGGTTTCAAGCTCCCGTGTGCGTCGAAAAACTTGCATTCGAGGATGCGCAGCTCAGCGGGTGCTTCCGCTGCAGGCTTGAAGCGTATTTCTCGCTTCAGTCCGTAGTGCAGGAACGCCTCGGAATAGGACAGGGCGAAGCCCTCCTTGAACGCCCTCTTCGCGCCTGATTTTTTCTCCAGTTTTGCCAGTGTGTATTGGATGTGTTTGCCGGTGCCAAGGTTGTTGATGCTGAAATGGGGACGAGGAAGTATTGTCGCCTGCGGTACGCCCGCGAATGGCGAGTTTGTAGGTTT
>CAWJQQ010000004.1:0-17707 GCA_963845065.1 Nitrospirota bacterium | reverse complement strand
TCGACGGGCAACTGTCGTACCGGTTCGATTCCGGTCAGCGGCACCACAAATCAGTGAGTTAGAGTTATTAATCCCTTCCAGTTCCCTTCCTGATTCTGCCACTGTAACTGTTTTTGTAACCGTTTTGTAGCTGTCGTCACTCGTAAGCCGCGCCGCTGCTTCATTGTGAAACTGCGTGACCTTTTCCGATGCAGTCTTCAAGTCCGCCTCGTTCACGATGTTATACCGGTCGAATACTGAGCGCGTCTTATGCCCTGATATTTTCATAGCTACTCTTTCAGGCACCCCTGCCCGTATCATGTTCCTAACTGCTGTCCTTCTGAGGTCATGTACGAGTTTTCCCGGTATTTCTGCTACCTTGCAGGCGCTTTGCCATGATGATCTGAAGTCTGACAGCTTCACGCCTTTTAAGAAGAATACATACGGGCAATCAGGACAATCCCGCTCCCTGATTTCATTCTGTCTATAAATCGCCTGGTAAAGTTCACCTGAAAGATAGATTATTCGCGCTTCCTCGTTCTTCGTAGTCCCGGCGCTTAGTGTAATTTTGCCCTCGGTCAAGTTCACCTTATCCCAGGTTAAGGATAAGATTTCCTCTTTCCTCATCCCTGTGTGATACCCCATTGTTAAGACGGGTTTCAGGTAGTCAGGCAAGGCAGCAAGGAGCTTCAGGTATTGCGCATGCTCAAAGTATCCAGTGCGGACGTTGTTCTCTTTCAGCTTCGGGATATATGGCCGTTGAATGACCTTTGGCGGGGTATGCCGCGCACCTAAAGAGAACATACGCTTTAATGCTGCAAGCTCTCTGTTGATCGTTGCGTTTTCTGCCTCGGCTTTCTGTCTCTTGAGAATATGCCTGTGAACCTTATCCGTGGTAATGTCAACAGCCTTGCACGCACTGAAAGACTTCCCAAGATACTTGACATATCTCTCGGCGTGAACGATCGATTTCTTCTCATTAACTCTATAGTCGGATAAAAAGTCCTCTGCAAGCTCATCAAAGGTTATACGCTCGACGTTCAAGCCTTGAAACTTGCCCTCTGCAATATTCCCTTCCCGGATTTTTAGGAGCCTTTTTGCATCGGCCTCTTTCCCTGACTTCGCACTTTCAAAATACGGCTTTCCTTTACGAGAATACTTAATCCAGTATACACCGCCTCTTTTGTATATCGTCCCCAATTCCGCTCACCTCCTTACCCCTGACGGCGTTTCGGCTTCTTATTCTTCGCCGCTATGCACTCAAGGTGTGCAAGGGCAAGATGCAGGTATGGAGCCGGTTCACGAAGACCTGTTTCCCATCGGCTAACAGTCATGGTATCAACACCTAGGACGCGGGCAAGTTGACTTTGACTATACCCGTTATCTGACCGCCACGCTTTTAGGTCTTTAGGTTTCATTGCGTTACTATATACCAGTTGCCTACACATGTCAAGCCCTTTCAGTAAGTAAATTGTGTTTTGCTTTTGTCTATCCATGAATTTAAGTCAAGTATGTCGAATAGCACTCTCTTACCGTCTTTGACAAAGGGCAACTTCCCGGCGTACCTCATCTCACGAATGGACCAAACGGACCGGCCCAGGTAGACGGCTGTTTCTTTTTCGCTCAAGAGTCGTTTTGTCAATTTTAACGGGTCTGTCATGCTTCTTTAATATTTTTTATTCGGGACCGGCCCTGTACTGGTGCTGACAAGTTCTCCGCTTTTTTCTAACTCCAACGCGTAGAGGTATGGTAAATGAAATGTGATACCCTTCTTTCCCTCTGCCCGTTGCGCTGCTATTTCCTTCTCTATTTGTTGCTTTATTGCTTGCTTCTCAGAGGCAGAAAGTTCAGCGCTTAGAGCGTTGCTATAGTCTATGACACCAATTAATACATCCTCACGATCTGTCCGATATTCGTTTTCAAGCCGTTCAATACGATTTTTTAGCCTCATTGCTTTTTCTTCCTTTCTAGCTCTGTTATCCGCTGCTCAAGTTCTTCATGCTGAATAAATTTTGAAATGTGTTCAAGTATTCCAAGAGCGGTGCGGAGTCTTATCACTTCGTGTCTTGCCGTTAATAACTTTCTCAGGACCGCCACCGCCTCACCCGCTGCAGCTTTGAGTTCATGAAGGGCAAGGTCAACGATTTCTCTCCGCTGTTTGACAAACTCTGCCTTGAACGCCGGGTCTTTAAGATACTCGTAAAACGTGTCCCGGCTGATCTTGGCCGCCTTCACGCCTTCAGAGATGTTCTTCGCCGCCAGGATAACCGGAATAACCCTGAATCGCCTATCTGTCGGATTCTGACGGTTATTGTCTGCCTCTTTCTTCATGCGTCCATCTCTCCCTCCCCCCTCTCTCTCACTACGGAGGCATTACGTCAGAATCAAAGTCAAAAATCAGAATCAAGTCAACATCAACATCGCTTGACTTAATCTCTGGACGCTCTTGACTCGCTCTTGAGGCCGTCTTGAGATGCTCTCTTCTTCCCACCTTTATGACCTCGTTCGATAGCGTCCATTAACGCCTTTTGCGCGTTCAAAAACTCACGCATTACAATGCTATTGGTCAACCGTCCATCCTGTACGATTAGCCAGCTTGTTTTAATCAATGTATCCCGGTATGACCGCCAGTCAGTTTCAGGCATTCCTAACCCACGCGCTAGCAACCAATCATCATCGGGAAGGCTGCCGTCCATCGCCCAGGCGAGTGCCATAAGGTGCAAAGCAACCCGGTATTCATTCGCATTCAGCGTCTTCCACTCAAGCGCCGTCGAAATTTCGTTAACGGGGAAATAAATCTTTGACGGTCGCCGCATCTGCAAGACCGGGGTTTGTAGAATGTCCGGCGAGAGCATGCCCTTGTCAAACATCACCGCGAGGAAGTCCAGCCGGTCCCGTCCTGCACAGTGAGAGTGCATACAGTGAATGTCAAAGGCCGGGTATTGTGGCGGGCAGGCGTTGACAACGAACGTTGACAGGTCTATGTCCGGACTAGTATGCGCATGCTCGAAGGGGCAAATTACATGCTGTTTCCCGTCTTTTATCTCGCCGCGTACATACTGCTTGTTGAAGTTGCCAACTAGGTCAAATAGTGGGTTCCTTGCCGCCCAGGTGGTCAGATCGTGGACTTCGCCGCTCTTGTCCACGTATTCATACGCTTTGCTCACAGGTGCACCTATAGCCGCCTGTTGTGTTCGTGGCGGCTGTGTAGCTGTTGCCTGGTCATTCAGTTCCAGACCCAGGCCGTCAATGACCTGTTTCGTTGTATATCGCGGGAAGTCGTTCGCCTCTATCAGGCAGGTCAAAAATGGTTTGCCCTTCAGGTGCAAGAATCCGGGGACTCGTAAGACGCGGGGAAGGTCGCAGCATGCCTTGTCGCCGCCAAACTTCGCCGCAAGTGCCTGTTGAATGGGCTTAAACTGTTCAAGGTCACAATCGGATACCAGCCAGTAAAGGTGATACCGTCCCGGCGACGATTCAACAATGATATGCGGTTTCAGCATCTTCGCTGCCGGTTCCCACGGTGCGCCGTCCAGGTCAATGAATAGTGCAAGGATCTCCACTACGTTCTTTTTTGCGCGGCCCTTGCCGTCGCCCCTGTTCACCATGACATAAACGCCGCATCCTGCATCTTGCTTCTTACGGTGATAATCATAGGTGAGAGGGCGCTTCATAGTTCGGTGGATAGCGAGGCTGCGATTTCTTTTATCCTTGTCAGAGAAAAACTGAAACGTGACAGGATCAACCTCACTGCCGGTTAAGAGGTTAATAAAGCGGTTTGCCATTGAAAAGTCAGGGTTGAGTGTACTCATCGCGCCCCACCTCTTGCATTGAACATTTTCACCTTTAGCGCCTTATAAATGTCGATGTAATCAGAAAGCGGGACAGGGTCGCCGGAGTTGAACGCATTAAGTAGTTTGTATAAGGTGTCAGACTGAGGGAAGAGAAAAACTATTCGACTGTTCTTATTTACGAGTGTAGGGAGAATGCCGCGATAAGCAAGATAAGAAGATAGCCAGAGGTCGCTTGTTACAAAGTCTTTTTCCATTTTCATACCCTCCCGTTAGTTTCTTGTAACGAAGGATAGCTCGACGGAAAAAGAAAATCTATTCCCATATAACGAATACCTTATAAAGGGGAAATCAAGGAAAAGTGGTTGCTGGTGTCACGGCTTCTATCATGGCTTGTGCTCTTTTGTATGCGCTCTGTACTTTTTTATAAGCGTTGTTTTCTGTGGCGGTTTTAGTGACAGCCTTCTCCTTTGCTAACATTATTTTTGCCACTTTCGATATTTTATTGTCGTATTTCCTGCACAAGTTTAGAATCTCCCATGGGTCATACAATGTCTTTCTCGGTGCTTTACTCTTAGCAAGCTTTCCTTTAAGTTGTTTCCGAAACTCGCGCACAAGTTCAGTCTCACTTGATGTAATATCTATAACTAACTTCATGGTCATATCCTTTCTTGGTTCTAAAAAGTCACTAAGGACGCGCATTTCGTCAAATTTAAGGATAGGTCTTAATAAGAGGCAGGCTTTGACCGTAATGTCATTCGGGTCAATAAGTGAAGGTATAACGGGGTTTATAATCTGCCATTTTGCGCACAATTTTTCTGTCAACGTATTTATTTTTGCAATGTTCCGCTTTTTTTCTTTATGTTCAAATTGTGTTTTAATGTTCTCAAAGTCCGTGATATAATCCGGGTTGTTCGATATTGCTAGCAGTCTATCACGCGCGTTCAGTTTCATTCCATTACCACCCTTCTTGTGGTTTCTTCAAAATCTACTCAGGGGTAGGCCGGTGAAGTTCCGGCTTTTCGGGAGCTAACCTATCCCCTGAAGACTACGCTATGCAATGTCAATTTTAAATTATCCGCTTTCCCAGGCTTAGCCATTTTACTTACACGGAAATGCAGTGAATACAGATTCAAACATCACCATCTTCATTTCTCCACCTCCAGTGGGATAATAAGCAAGACCCCTTCTACGTGATATCCATTCAATTTTCGATTCGGGGAGTTACCTACTATCTATACCAGTCACGAACATAATCTACTGCTAATATATTTCCTGATTCTATTTCAATTAAACTACGGTTCGTTGTTCGTTGTATAGTTACCAATGAATCTATAAAACCTTTCCAATAAGCTACATTAATATTTAAAATATAGGTAGCTCCTGACACCTCTCCGATTTTTGCACGTAATTTATCAGAAACTAAACCTGTCAGGTCGAATGCAAATTCTCTTAAAATCTGATCAGTCATATTACGATCTACGATTGAAAAATTATCTGTTTCTGATAAATAAGAAAGATAATGATTATAAGATTCATTAAGAAATTCGTTTCTGAATGCTACCTCATCGAAACCAATCTCTCCGATGCCGGAAGATGTTATCGAATCTACAATTATGATCAAACAAATACGTTTATTTTTCCTTAAAAGGTCATTTATTTTTAAATCTATTGGTGACGTTTTTCCACACTTGGAAAGATTAACATCAAACGATAAAATTTTATCTTCCCTTCGTATTTTAAATACTACGCGTGCTCCCGACATTTTCGACATCATATAATCACCTAATTCCGCACGTGTATAAGTGTGACCATCTACAGTTAAAATAATATCTCTTTTTTTTAGGCCCGCGTTCGCCGCCGGAAAATCTGAATTAAGACGATCTATTATAAGTTCATTGTTTATTGCTTTAAGAGTCATCCCAGCAGGACAATTCGTTATATAGTTTGTCTCAGGTTTAGGTAATGTTGCACATGCAGTTATAAAAAATAAACTGATAATCAATAGAATCCTTTTCATTTTTAACCTCATTCTATTTTATTACCTTCTTCCGTCGCTTTTGTTTTCCTATCAAAGCAGTTTATGCTTTCCTTCAAAACTCGTCAAGGACTCTTGCTAAAAAAGCCCCTGGTTTCCCAGGGGCCTTGATTGAATTGTAACCTTTTTGTAACCGTCACAACAGAAAACCCACCAACTTGCCCCCTCATCATCCAAGATACTGAAAGTGATAATATCATGCGGTATCAGCACGATCTAAGCATTTTCAGTTATTTGCCAGAAGTGTTCTTTTTGGCAGTGTTACGACTTAAAATCTCTCGACGGGCAACTGTCGTACCGGTTCAATTCCGGTCAGCGGCACCATAAAATCAATGGCTTACATCTTCTTCATTCACATCTTTTTTCCGAAATTTACCAAATTATAACACGGATTATAACAAAAAATATGCTAACTTTTAATTTTACTATTATTATACGAATTGATTGTTGTTTGTTTCCCAAAAGTTACCTACCAAGTATTCCGATGAAATCTTTCCTGCATTTTCGATTCATTTCTATCAATGATTCCGGGGTTACCTTCCACCCAATGATTTCCTAGAATTAAATTTTCGTCTGGTGGTACATACTTTAATCTGTAAATTATTACCGTAACGCACGAATAGAATTCGTCAATTCAGCTAGGACATCACACTGCAAGTTATAGCTGATATTCTTCACTTCAATAAAATCAGTATTTCTGTGAGCTACACCTACCTCATGCTCTATCCATATATAACAATCTTGCACAGGAGTTGACAAAAGATCTATGCAGAATTCTGGTTGACAATTACACAAGACGCGAGGGTTTCAATACCCGTGCCCACGATAGCACATTTTCCCGCCGTAGAGTTTTATTTGGGCGTTCTGTCTCACCATTCAAGTGGATTTGTTCGCCATACTAGCGCCGTAATTAATCAGCATGATTAGATGAGTGGTCGATATACATGCGCTATCGCACCTGTGACGAAAACCGTTGTGCTCAAGAGCTTTAAGTCCCTTGCATTCGTCAAACCAGAATACAAGGGCAAACCGCGTCCCAATACAACTGGATGAATCAGCAACCGGTATTCATCAATAAGTCCAGACTCAACAAGACTTCGGGCGAATCCGGCGCCTCCATGTGCCAGGATAGCTTTTCCGGGTTGTTGCTTCAAATGGAGGACTTCCTCTGCGAGATCACCGCTTGCAACTTTTGCATCTATCCAGCTTGACTCTATCGCGGGTGTCGTGCTACTTTTTTGTTTATCGCCAGGAGATTTTATTCGAGATGCGTCTTTGAACGCTGTGGTGGTCAAGTTCACGTTTGGTGGCTGAACCAACCCCTTTCGTGAGAATACGACCTTCGGAATCTCGTTCATAGGAGCTGCGAAGGGTTCTGTCGAAGAAGGCCAATAGGCAGCCATGTCCTGATATGTCCGGCTGCCCATAATGTGAACATCAGCCAGCACGAGCGTATCGACGAGCCATGATGTCACTCCTTCGTCAAGACTTTTAAATATCCAGTCGATTTCTCCATTCGGTCCACCGACAAACCCATCGACCGAAATAGACATCTTCAAAATTAGCTTTCTTATATTAATCTCCTTGATTCTGCACTTATCAATCCATCTTTGTCACTTGTTCCGTATGTCGATCGAGACTTAAATTCATGCCGTCGAGTCCTCCCATTCCTTTCCAACCGTTGCACGCCTCCTGAGAATCGAACAACTTCCATACCGAAAGGATGGTCTTGCCTTCTTGTTCTTTAAAAGTCGCTTCCAGAAGAAACTCTGGTTTGTTCCTTTCTCCATGTTGATAAAGCAGGCGTTTCGGCTTCTCTATTTCAAGAAAGATCCATTTTGTATCATAATCGGTACCATCAGGACCATGCATAATTATCCGCCAGACGCCACCCGGCCTAACATCCATCTCCTTTATAGTATTAGTGAAGCCCTTCGGCCCCCACCAGTTCACCACGTGCTTGGGATCGACCCACGTCTTGTATACAAGCTCTCGTGGCGCTTTCAGGACACGAGTGAATACGATCTCTCTTTCAGACGGCTGATTAACGAGAATGTCTTTTCCTACGTCCATGTTTATTCTCCTTTTCCTGCAATTTATCCAGATAGGTTTCGAGGGCATCGAATTTTACGGCCTACAGTTTTCGGTATTGCTCTATCCACTCGGATACTTCGCCTAATTTATCGATACGCACTTCACAGAACCGTTCGCGACCTTCCTGGCGAACATTTACCAAGCCGCACTCGGTGAGAATTTTAATATGTTTGGATACAGCCGGTCGGCTAATATCAAATTTATCAGCTATCCTATTAAGCGTAAGCTGCTGCTGTGCCAATAGACCTATAATGGTCCTTCTGTTTGGATCAGCTATGGCTTGAAATACGTCTCGTCTCATATATTAATTATGTAACCAATCAGTTACATAATTAATATATCTCAACGCTAAACTGATGTCAAGAGCCAAAGTTGCAGGAACAAGGCGTTTCTTCGCTCAAAAATACGGGATGAAAATAGAAGAGTTGTAAAGAATGGGAGCTATCACATCATCAGGAAGGATTTGACGATTAAATTTACATCATGAATACTTCAGTTCATTCAGATAAAAGCAGCCCTGACGTCCACCTACTACTGTGGAATGTCGAGATTATGATAAGGGCATAGAAATAGGTTGTATCTTACAAGCATGAACCTTCTACTTTTGGATGGTCATTTTTGGGGGTATCCTCATTTATAGTAAGGATAGGCAATCATGCCTGATAGAAAACAGCACGATGCTAACTTTAGAAAAATCATTTAATCATTGCTCTTATTTTTTTTGATGCCGGAAAGGAATTCATTTATGGTTAGGCAATGCCGCGATTGCGCATCCCCAACGTTGACAGTACACTTTCCCTCAAATGCAGCCTTGAGCGCCTTGACGATAGGGTCAGTAAACATTGCTTCGATCACATAGTCGTGTAAGAGCCTATCTTCCTCAACACCAGAGACATTAGCAATTACTTTGAGAGCCTCTTTTATAATAGGATCATCCCACGATACAGCATCATTAGCCATTTTTTAGCCTTCCATCTGTTAAGGAACTTTAACAGGCCGTTGAAAAAGGCTTCAGTTTGGTGAAAATTATCCGCCCATTCATCATGTGAACGGGCTGGAGATAAACTATTCGTACTACTGATCGGTTATTTTTGATCTTTGTTATTCTCGTGTAGCTTTATTCGCCCCGTTTCTCGTTCGGAGGCGTGAAAAGGCGCATCGCTACTGTGCTATGTAGCCGCTACGCCCAAATTTCTCATCCTGACCAGATTGTAAGCTGCAGCGGTGAAGATGAAGTGCCAGGAAACCTTGGGTACTCCTCGGTACTTGATCTTTCGGATATTGCCGACGGTCTTCATCCAACCGAAGGCCTCTTCAATGCGCTTCCGAAACTGCCGGCTTACGGCATAACCAGTGACGGGTTGTTCTGCTGTCGATTGCGGAGCCGCCTTTTCGTTCGGTATTGGCGGCAACATGGGGTGTGACTTTCAGGTTGCGCAGCGTGAACACGAAATCCTGAGTATCGTAGTTCTTGTCTCCGCCCAGAGTGATTCGGCGGCTTCCGGCAACCTCAGTCACCATCGCCTCTGCCGCTTCGCGCTCGGCAGTTCCGGTGGCATGAGTTACGGTAGGCACAACGATCAAGCCATTCCGGTTCTCCATGAGGAGATGGCCCATATAGCACAGTTTGGCGGCACTACCGGAACTCTTCTTATAGATACGGCAATCAGGGTCGGTCTTGGACTCATGGGTTTCGTTTTTAAGCTTGGTACCCCTGAAGTCCACGTCGTCATTTCGGGTTTCCTTTGGCGGCGGAGTAGGTTCAGACTTCTGACGAAAGCTCTTGATGGATGCCCAGGCTTCAATCAGAGTGCCGTCCACGGAGAAGTGTTCTTTTGATATAAGGTCTGCTTTCTCGGCCTGTGCCTGAATGCGTTCGATGAACTTCCGGGCGATATCAGTGTCGATAAGGCGGTCCTGATTCTGGGAAAAGGTCGAGTGGTCCCAAACCTTGTCGTCCATGGCGAGGCCAAGGAACCACTTATAAAGGACGTTATACCCGACTTGATCCATAAGTTGACGGACACTCCGAATGGAGAAAAGCGTTTGGAGAAGCAGCCCTTTCAAGAGTTTCTCCGGAGGTACGGACGGGCGGCCGATGCGGGAATACATCTTGTCGAACTCGGGAGAAAGCTCCGCAAGCGCCTGATCCACCATCTTCCGGATGGATCGCAACGGATGATCTTGGGGGACCATCGATTCTGGTGATATATAGTAGAACATCGCTTCTGTTTTGGTATCATCTCCGAGCATGCATCTCTCCCTTGCAATAAAAGGATGACTACGCGATTGTTATAATATATTTATACGAATAATGCAACTACTTTTTGCTTTTAGAGCGCTTTTTCAACAACCTGTTAAACCTAAAATAATCATTTTGGGAACTGCTTGACAGTAAGTGGCATGATTTTAGTATGAGATAACCTTTTTGTAAAGAAAATGAGATAATTATAATGGTATTATTCTGCGTTTCCTGTCAACTGAAATGATGCCCAGTAGTAGGGATGAGGATATTTTATCCTGGTCTCCAGCTGGGCTGACCGCAAAGCCTCTCGCTTGTTTGCCTTATCCAGCCCCTTATAAAAACGGGTCATGAGATAGGCTGTAGCAAGGTCATCAACCTTCCAGAGGCTTGCCACAATGGAGCTACATCCGGCATAGAGAAATCCCTGGGTCAGCCCAACCAGATCATCACCGTTGGAGATTTTGCTCAATCCTGTTTCACATGCGCTCAAGGTTACGAGATCCGCATTCATGGTTAAGGAATAAAGTTTATCCACTGTGAGTAGCCCGTTGTAATGTGAATCCGGCGCCAGTAAAAGCGCCGACTGCAACGGGACTTCAGGGTTGAACTGGCTATGGGTTGCGAAGTGGATATACCGGTAACTGTTACAGTACATGAAAAGTGCTTGTTCCGTAGCTTCCTTCCTAATGAACACTCTGGACTGACGACGGATATTGGCAATCTCTAATGCTTCCTGCTGTGCATTCTCCAGATCATACCGGCGATCGCCAAGGTCAGGATTGCCGAAGATGAGAACTGGGCCTGACTTTTCCGTATTCCTTTCGCGCAGGTACTTCATAGCGCTGGCGCTAGGCATCATACGAATACTATAACGATCTATCAGATAGCCATTGCCGTCGTGGAGGGCATTCATGGGTAAATAGTGCAATGCTCCGTGAGGAACAATGATGATTGAGTGTTTACTCAAATATTTTTCCAACGGTTGAAAAAGACGTTTATATAGCTTCTTTGAAGTATCTATAAACCGGGTAGAACGGGATTCGATGAGTTCACGGAAATTTTGGATTTCCTCCGTGAGACCTTCACTGTCAAGTGAAACAACCCGAAGTTTTCCGTTGGAAAGAACGAAAGCGTACATGTCCTTATCACGGTAGTAATACTCAATCAGGTCTTCCTCAGGGGGGATAAGGGATTGAAGCTCGGCAATGGACTGGGATGTAACAGTGACAAGGGAGATAAGTTCTGGTGCCTTGCTCTGCAGAACTTCTCTTGCCGTGACTTGGACACTTCTGCTCTTGTTCTTGTCTATGGACCTATCCTGAATAATTGCCACCGCATCTGCTGAATCGTTCATAGCAAGGGCTGATTTAATTTCTTTTTCATTGTCTCCTCTAACCGCGAAGTCTTTCTTAGATGCAAGGAGATCAACAAGTGCCCGTGATTTAGATCGCTCTACGTATTCAAAGGCCCTTCCATACTGGCGATCCCGGTAGAGAACGCGAATGAGGTTGTGATAGAGGTCCTGTTTGTCACCTACAAAACCGATCTTGCTCGCCTCGGTGTTGATACTCGCACGCTGCTGTTCAATTACCTCAACGGCCTTTGTGTAAAAATCGATGGACTCCTTATCTTTACCTTCTTGTTCGGCAATCCTGCCTAAATCGAACAATATATTCCAATAAATCTCTCCTTGATTGCGAATAAATGGATATCGTAAAAGAGTATCATAACCTTCTTTTGCCTCAGACACCCTGCCAACTTCAAGAAAACATTTATTCTTCATAAATTCGAAGTGGATTTTGTCAGACATAAAAACATCCAAGCCGGTAATTGTTTTTACCAGTGCATTTGAATCATCGAATTTATAAGAAAGAACATTTATCGCCTCTTGGTATCTATGCAGCGAAATATAAATTCTTGCTAAGGCAATATTTATGGAATCCCCTAGCGAGCCAAGAGAGCCCGCAAATAAGATTTCCTTAAGCTTTCCTATTGCAGCTTCTGCTTTTCCGGATCTTCCAGCAAGACCGTAGGCTATTCCAAGAATTTCCAGCGTTTCCACTTGGTCCCATCTTTCCAGGTTTTTATTCATTATTATTGCATAAGAGGATTCCGCCGCTTCTATGGCTTTCCCATACTGGCCAAGTTCAATATATGCGGCTGCTTTCATTCTTAACGGAAAGGACGAGTAGTCCCAAAGGTCTGCTGAATGCTCCCCGGCATTAACTTTTACTTGAGCTGCATCAAGACATGGAAATAGATTTTGATAATTCTTTAACCCCGCATACGCACTGCACAAATATATTAGTTCGGAAAAAGGCAACCTTGAATAATTTCTATCCGTCGGCTCAAATTCCCTTACCTCCTGCGAAAAATTTGCACTTCCTGTTAACTTTAAACCTCTGCTTTGAAATAGAGAACCGCAACCTGATATAATAAAGGCGAGCAATGAAAAAACAAAATATAAAAGTATTATTTTCCTCGGTGTCATGACGAAATATCCCCGATTTTATTGCCTATTTGTTAAATGCACTAAGTCCCGGATAAAAAAATTCTGGAACGACGGAATAACGGTCAAAAAATACTCTACTCCCCGGTCTTCACGACAACCTTATCTTCAAAGAACTCCGATGTCGCCGGCTCGGAAGCAGCAGAAATGGTTGAACTGTTTTCTGTTTTTCCCATAAGCTTGATTCCTCTCGTCTTTACCTCGATGTCCCCTGCCTGTGTCTTCACCTCGTATACACCGCCCCGAGCCTCGGTACTGATCCCGCCCAAAGGTGATGAGCTTGCATATACGATAACATTTTCGTCGCCGAAGGGTGGGCTCACTTCCAGGTCGAATTTATCGTTCCCTGTCGGGATCTCGTACATCGTGCCGCCATTGAAATAATTGCCCGACCGGTAAGGGTTAGGAAGGATCTGAACCATCTCGCCCGAGGCGTCTTTGTAGATAACCCGAGCGTAGAAGGGTTTATTTCCTTTGATGTAGACCTTGACCTTTTCGCCTGCTTTGTAGCCTTTCTTATCCGTCCATACCTTGACCGTAAGAGGCGATGAAGGATCATCCGATACTGCTGGACTCTGAACTGCCATCTTCTGCATGGCCGTGGTATCGGGAACCACTTCGGCTTTGATATTGATTTTTAAACAATTGCCGGAATTCGGATCATTATACCATTCCTTTGTCGGCTCCTGGAGGAGCTTCACTTCCGCGTGGGCGTACGCGGACAGGAGATCTTTCTCGAGAGCGAAGTTCTTGACCTCGGTCTCGCTCTTGATGTACGTAGAGACGAACTCGACTGCCTTCTTTTTCGCGTCCGTAAGCGCAGCGTCCTCGGTCTGCTTCCGGGATTTGTCGTCGCCCATACAGGCGTTGCCTTGGGCTTCGGTTATCGTCGATTGTGCGGCATAAACAGGTTTAACGAAAAGACAGAGTGCGAACAGAGCTAGATAAAGATACGTCTTCATGAAGGCCCCCCTGGATGTGATATTTGAAGAGGCAGATGTGGCAGGTCAGAAAGATATTCAAAGATTATTGCAGAAAGGTGTTTCTCAGTCAAGGGAATATTCACAAATTATGGCTATCATTGGCCATAATTAATTGTGAGGCACGCGGGATAATCAAGCTCATCCTTCAGCCGGAATCTCAGCGCAATTGCAGAGATATTTAGGTCATCTTCGCTGAATTACGAGATGAAGTGTGGTCTGTTGCGCGGAATGTAAGCTGCAATGTTTCAGGATGGAGATGACGATAGAAAACGTTATCAAAAAATGCAATAATACAACTTGAATTCTACACCTTCGCTATTATTATATGAAACTCGACTTCACCTACAACTGTGGAATGTCAATTTTATGACAGGCTTGACATCTACGAGTTGTAAATTTCACCTCATGAACAAACGCGATACCTATGCATCTCTACCAAATATAATAGAAATTGTCTTTGGTAAAAATATAGACAAGCAGACGTTTCCAGTCCACGAAGTCTCCTTTTGATGGTATATTTTGGGAAGTAACGGGACCGTATACCTGCGTCACGAAGTAGCTTGAACCAACCTCGTGAAGCGTTTATACTCTCCTCCGTATTGCACAAAATACATCCGCTGGAGAGCTTTCGTGGGTTGGAAACGGTTACTTACTTATATCTCAGGATCGGTAGGGAGAGCGTTCAGAAAGGTGCTGCAGTCCTGGTCGCTTTTGAAAATGGCTTTCCTTCAATACTCCGTGTCACACAGAACGAGGAGGACACTTGCACGTTTCTCTCCGATGGTCCCGGCCGAGAAAATAGTTAGCCCATGAGGACGTCCGGTAGAGCGCCCAGTCGCGAGGCCGGATGTACTCCCCCATCAATGATTCCTCCTCACGATAGGCCTTGAGCCGCTCATAGGCCCTCACAAAGATGCACCGACGCATGCCGGGAAAGACCTCGCACCACCCTTCGGAGGATCCCCCGCACTGGCCGTTGAAAAGGAATTTGGGACACTGCGATTGAGGACAGAGGAAGCCTACCTCGGGCAGCGTGCAGTCTCCACACCGGCGACAGCGGGAGCTGACAAACTTTATCCAATACTCAAGTTCGGTTAGCAGGCTCTCGAACCGGGTGCCGTCGGTCATTCTAAAAAATGAGCAGGCGGTCTCGTAGAGCGGCGCTCCGGGGGTGAAAACGGCGCGGTGGAAGAGCCGCATGAGCCGGTACCCGAGCTTTTTGGCGGGAAGACTCCCGTTGCAGGAGAGGCTCTCGCGGTTAAGGCCCGTGAGCCGATCCTGCTCGAAAAGATAAAACCCTCCGGGCTGAGCGTAGTTAAACTCCGGGACGAGCGATTTCCAGTTGTTCGACAGTTCTGTCGACTTTCCGATGACCCACTCGATGTCTTCATACCGCAGGTTTGGTCCACCTATGTGAACGCCGTCATACCCGATACCCCTAAGCACGGCGATGAGCTTGGCAGCCCTTGTGAGACTGGCTGCTTTTCCCTTATCGGGTGCCTGGGATTCTTCTTCGCAGATGCGGAACAGCTTGTCGGTTACGACGCATCCCGGCACGCCCCTCCGATTCATGACCCTTGCCACGGGCAGGTTGAGAATATAGACATTGCCGAGGACAGGAACGGACATCTCCTTCTGCCGCATATACCGCAGCAGCTCATCGAATTTGCGCGCATCGAAACCGACCTGGGTGATGACGAAATCAGCCCCCTCGCGCACCTTTCTCCAAAGCTTGAAATACTGGGCCATGGTTTCCGATTCATGTTGCTTGAAGGGCGACACGGCACACCCTTTGACCGCATGTGTCGGCGGAACGACTGTACCGCCACCAGGCGCCCTGTCATCGATATCGAAACCCTGATTCATCATGCTGATGAGGCGGAGAAGCTGAACCGAATCAAGATCGAAGACAGGCTTTGCATTGCCCTGGAAACCATAGAGCGGGTAGTCTCCCGTCATCGCCAGAAGATTGTAGATGCCGACACGATCGAGCGCATGCAGGATCGACTCGATCTGATTCCTGTTCTTGTCCTTGCACGTAAAGTGGATAATCGGATCAATACCCATTCGGCAGATTTCAAGGCCGATCACATCAGGGGCCAGCGCAGGGTGGCCACCCGGGTTATCGGTGACTGACAGCGCATGAACGAGACCTCCCCTGGCAGCGAGTTCTGCAAGATGGAGCAATTCGTCTTGTGTTTTACCCCGAGAGCCCCTGCCCGGAACCAGCTCGACCGTATAGATGAAGCGGTCACGACGGGCAAGAAGATCCCTGAATGGATTTCGTACGACGGCGGGCACTGAAAGCACTGTTTCCCGCTGACTTCCTTTATCCATGTCGGCCCTCCTGTCCTTTCCCAGTGCCTGGTACAACAAAAAAGACCACTCTAAGGGTTCCCGCTTCCCTTACTCTTCAGCCTTACTGCTGACGACGCAGCCGATATAGGCCTTAAGATTCTCCAACGGTGTCAGTGGAAGGATACCGCAGCCCGGTGCAACGACATGCACCCCCTGCTTCAGCGACTCTTTGGTTTCGGCAACGATTTTCTCCCTGCTGCCGGCATAGAGTGTATGGGGCGAGATCTTTCCGACGAGAGCAACCTTTCCCTTCGTAATACGTAAAGCCATATCGATGTCGACGGGCTTGTCGATACTCAAGGCTGTCGCTCCGGCCTCAACCATGTGTTTTAGGAGAGGAGTTGCATGCCCGCAGATATGGAGAATCGTCGGTCTGCCGAGGGAATCAACCAAAGACTTGGTATATGGGAGCGAAAACCTTGCAAAGTGTGACGGGCCAAGGCTTTGCGAGGTCCCATCTACGAGCATAAGAACATCCGGGCCTCTCTTTTCGATCTCCTTGCCGTATGCCTTTGCTATCTCTGTCATCTTTTCGAGCTGTTCAGAAAGAAAATCCGGGTCCTCATAAATTGATATCGTGATCTCCTCAAAACTCAGTGTGGTAGAGAGGAGTTCAAAGGGCGTCCCCAAGGCTGCTATCAGGGGAACTTCGTCACCTGTCTTTTCTTTTAATAGTGATATCGCATCGAGGACCTCCGGCATCCTTCCGTCTTTGAGCGGATCCGGTATTATGATTCGGTGGTACTCCTCCCTGCTCATCGGTGTTGACATCGGCGGTGTAGCCTTATCGTCATCGAACCTGGTTTTACATCCCATTGCCTCTGCTTCGACATTGATATCGAAGGGGACCCGCACGCTCTCAATCCCTCCGATCTCATGGCATGCCCACGCAAGCCCGGCCATGTCCCTCGCCTTCTTCTGGGCCTGGGGCCACCGGTAGCCGCTCCGCTCCATAACATCGACTATAGCGCACTGGGTTGGCACGGCAGCAGGCGGCCTGTCTATTGTTTCCATTCTGAGGGCTTTAAGCAGTCTCTCCTTCAGGGTCATCAGATTATTTACTGCTCTTCAGAATTTCTAAACCTTAGAATGGTCGGGGAACTGCCCAGTTTTTATCTTGGAAAAAATAAGCTCTTCATTTATTCTAACCTCCAGAGCCCCTATTGCCTTAGAATGCACAAGAAGCGGTTTTATACCCGTCTCTTTCTCGATTGCCATTGCGAGACTTGCGGCAATCGGCCTGTAGTTATAGGTGCCGCAGTATTCTATCGAAATCTCTATAATCTTCTCCTTTCTTAGATTACAACCCAAACGGTTCACACCGTCATGCTGCTTTACCATGAAGCGACTCGGTCTCTTCAGAGGAAGCAAAAGTGAGGCTTGCAAGGTTGCTGACCTCGAATATATCTCTAACAGGAGTCGCTAAAAAATGGGCACTCAGTTTCGTTACCCAATCCTTATAGTAACCACTGGATTCACTCGCAAGGATGTCTCCCTCTGTGGCCCATATACCGATAGAAGTGCCCTTACCCGTGTTTGGGATCCGTCAATAACAATCCTGCCTTAAATCCTTTTTGTTTCCTAGCGCCAGGAACAACAAAGTCATGAAACAAGCGAATAACTTCATCTCGTTCGCCCGACTTCATCTGGAAAGTTACTACTTTAGCATACATAATCTTTCTCCCTTCTCTCTGTTGTTTAAAAACCCCT
>CAWJQQ010000003.1:0-319786 GCA_963845065.1 Nitrospirota bacterium | reverse complement strand
CGAATCAGGCTCTCATACTACTGAGAGCCACTGCTGATTCTGTTTTCGGATGCGGCAGAGATGTTTGCCACGTCCCCGATTCATGGGCTGATGCTGCTGGCCTGGTATTTCTCCAGGCGAACCGGTTGACCGAAGGCTGTGCCAAACAGCCACTACTCCAGGAGACACCTTTGTGCTCCGGGAGATACTTTTTAAGAATGTTGATTGCTCCGTTCACGTCGGCATGGATTACGGCGCCGCAATGCCTGCAAACATAGAGGCCACGATGCACACGGCTGGCCTTATCCCTTGTGTTGCATACACAGCAGGTCTGGCTCGTGTAGTGCTCCTTTTCTCCTACAACGCGGATGCCTTTGAGTCTGGCTTTGTACGTGAGCATCCTGACGATCCGGTCAAACGGCCATTTATGGAACTGCTGGTTTCCGCTCTTTCCCCAGTCTTTGCCTTCTCTGATGTCCTTCAGGTCCCCCACGATGATCGTGGAGACACCGCGAGCCTCTGCATCGCGGACAAGAGATTTGGTAAAGCTGTGGAGCAGGTGGGAACGCTGACGAGACCGTTTCTGGTTCAACGCACCTGATTTCCGGGACTTGCTGTTGGTCGTCTTTGACTTTTGCATTTCAAAGTACCGCTCAAGAGCGGCCAACTCACCGCCTGGCCAAAGGGATGTGTTTCCATCCGTGCATGCTGTGGCAGCCATATCCTTCATACCAAGATCGGCTGCCATCGTTTCCCCTTCTCCTTTCAATACGGGGAGCGTTATCGTATAGACCAGGTGGACAAACCACATGCCTTTATCATGTACCAAACGGCCTATCTGGACATTGTCCTCGGTAAGACGTGTGCCGTTAGGAAGGCGGAGCTTCAGAAAGAGAAATTGTTTTCCGTAGATGTCCTTCGGGATGCTGAGGCGCACCGTGGAGGTACGCTCATTCCACGTGACGGCTCTTTGTTTGAATGTCACCGTTGACAGATCGGCTTTTCGTCTGAAACCAGGGGGGTTGGCTTTCCTATCTCCTTTATTACGGAGTGCAAACCATGATTGATAGGACTGCCGAAGCTCTTCCAGGATTGCCTGAGAGCTTTGGGAGTGCAGCCGGCGATACCAGAGCGGATGCTCTTGTTTAAGAGCGACATCGAGCTCGGGGTAGGTAGGGATTTTCCCTGTGTCCGCCCAGACTTTTCTGGTATGCCATACCGCGGTGTTCCAAAGCTTCGTTGCGGAAAAACCAAGCAGCCCGAGCGACAGAGCTGTGCTGTCGTCCGTTACCAATGCTTTACCAACTACAGTCATGGTTTGTACAGAGGGCTCTTTTGCTCGATCAGTCATGGTAGTAATTATATCAGGAAGGTGAACAATTGTCAATGTATCGTGAAAATAGCGATTCTTTGTTTTCTTCACAACCAGCGCCTTATATCCCCGTCCTCACCAGGCTGTCCGACAATTCCTATTTGATATGGTAGAATAGGATGAAATAAATCGGACAAGGAGAGCGGGAGATGACATACATCCCCTCGCACAAAGACCAAGCGTGGTTATTACCACCGAGCATAGAGGAGTTGATTCCTGAGGACCATATCTGCTTTTTGGTAGAAAGCATTGTGGATAATCTTGATTACCGGGTATTCGACATCAAATACTCCGGCGCAGGACATCCTGCCTATCATTCAAGTATCCTGCTAAAGCTCTTGGTCATGGGAGTCCTGGACAGAGTGCGGTCTTCACGCCGTCTTGCCCGGAATGCCCGCGAAAACGTGGTGTACCTGTATTTATCCGAGAAGCTAACTCCTGATTTCAGGACGATTAGCGACTTTCGAAAGGACAACCCAGCTCTCGTAAAGGAAGTGTTTAAGCACACAGTAAGCTTTGCGAGGCAAGAAGGCCTTCTCGACCTGTCTCATCTTTCGACGGACGGGAGCAAGGTAAAAGCCAATGCATCGAACCAGAGAGTGATGAATAAGGATGAACTAAGAGTTTTGCTGAAATTTGTCGACGACGAGCTTGAGGAATGGTCAAGACAGGATAGCCGGGAAGACAGCGAGTTCGGCGACTTGCGGGGAAGCGATCAGTTGCCGCAACAGAGCAAGAAGACCATTCGGAAAGCGGCACAATATTACATCAAGAAGGTCCGTGAGAAAGGGCCGTCTTTTAAAGAAGAAGTGCAAAATCGTCTTGAAAATGCCAAGAGGGAAGCAGACGACCAGAAGCTAAAGAAGGTCAGCATCACTGACCCGGAAAGCCGCTTTATGAAGAACAAGAAAAGTCGGATCGAGCTATCCTATAGTCCTCAGATCACGGTAGACAAAGCAGGGTTCATCCTAGCGAATGACGTGACGCAGAGCCCCGTCGATACGGGGCAGCTGCAACCTCAGGTTCTCCAGACAGAAGAGAACGTGGGACGGCTGCCTGAAGGTGTTGCCTGGAGTTTTGATGCGGCCTACTTTGAAGGCGCTAATATCAGGTTTCTGGCAGACAGGAAGATCGATGGCTACATACCGGATAACAATGAAAAGAAAGGAGTAGCACCCTTTGACAAGGAGCATTTTGAATACGACGCGATCAGGGATGAATATTGATTGATGCCCGGGAAACAAGCCGCTACCCTTTCTGGGAGCACATTTTGACAAGCTGAAGAACAAGATATATAAAGGTAATGCATGCCCTACTTGCCAGAGCCAGAGCAAATGTACGAAGCGGAAAGATGGGATACGATATCTCAAGATGTATCCATGGGAGACAGGGAGAAACTCCATGGTGGCGAAGATGAAGACGCCGCAAGCAAAAGGGGTATATAAGCTACGACAGCAAATCGTGGAACCGGTCATCGGAGACATCAAGGAGAATCAAGGACTGCGGGCATTCTTAGCCAGAGGTATACAGGGGGCAAAGACGGAGTTCAATCTGGCCTGTGCAGCAAGGAATCTGAAGAGAATCTGGTTATGTCTTCGGAAGAAAGAAGGAGATGGGGATAAAACACCTCGTCAGATCCGGCTCCACGCCATTTCAGTTAGCTTATTAGTTTTGTTCTGAAGATATCCCCATAGAACAATGAATTGTCGGACAGCCTGTCACGGCCGGGGTCTTACGGCGCATTGAGATAAAGCAAGTGTAGCGCTCTTGGAAAATCCCTAACATTATATGATTTTGACCATACTGTTCATCGGTGCGGTTATAACGTTGGAAGCATGTCCGGTTTTTAAAATTTTTTCAGCCCAGACATTCGGTCGCCATATTTCCGTTTTGGGATGAACACCAATATGTCTTTCCTTAATGTTTGTTCTTGTAATCGCCGTCAATATTCTGGCACTTTAAACATCTATAAAAACAACTTTTAAGCACCTTGCAGCGTAATAAGTATACTGTCCCTGCAAACACAACATATTGTATATATAAAAATAAACAATACCTTACCTTGTTATTTTTCTCTTTACAAATGATCCAGCTTATGATATAAACCTCACATTAATGTTAATTCGTTTCTTTATCCATCCAGTAAGTTAAATATAAATCTCAGCTTTTTTTAAACTATCACACTTATTCATTTTCTTTGGGAGGCTTATGCAGCTTAAGACCCTTGAGATGATCGGTTTTAAATCATTCTCAGACAAGACGATTATTACCTTTCAGCCCGGTGTAACTGCAGTGGTAGGCCCAAACGGCTGCGGTAAGAGTAACATTTCAGACGCTATTCGCTGGGTCCTTGGTGAGCAAAGTGCAAAGCAACTTCGAGGCGACAAGATGGAAGATGTTATCTTCAACGGTAGCGAAAACCGCAAGCCTCTTGGCATGGCCGAAGTGACCCTACGGCTTTCGAACATCGGCGGGAATATCTCATCGGAATTTGGGCAGTATGAAGAAATCGAGATTACCCGAAGACTTTACAGATCCGGGGAGAGTGAATACCATATAAATAAGATACCATGCCGTCTCAAGGACATCCGAGACCTCATGATGGATGCCGGCGTCGGAGCTCGAGTCCACGCCATTATCGAGCAGGAGAAAGTTGACCACATCCTGTCAACCAAACCTCAGGACCGCCGCTTTTTGTTCGAAGAGGTTGCAGGCGTAATGAAGTATAAGGCGCGCCGCCAAGAGGCACTTTCAAAACTCGAATCTACCCAGCAGAACCAACTGCGGGTGAATGATATTATCACGGAAGTAAAGCGTCAACTTAACTCTCTCGATCGCCAGGCGCGAAAGGCGGAGCGATACCAGAAGATCCGCAACGAGATGAAGGACTTGGACTACCGACTCGCTTCTGTAGAGTACTCCACCCTTGGGGGCGAGTGGAAAACCGCGACCGAGGAATTCAAGAGAGCTGAAGACGAGATCACTGAACTGCATGCAGCGCTTGGCAGGATCGAGTCAGCTATCGAAGAGTCCCGGGCAGATGCCCTAGCGGCAGAACAAGAGCTTTCCGCACGTCAGCATAAGATCCATGAAATCGAGACGGCGCTCAGCCGAGCAGAACATCGCGTCGAAATGTCGAAGAGCCAAATTGTTTCACTAACCGAACAGCGGAACCGCGATGTCGCTGACCGGAACTTTCTGAAACAGGAAACGGTCCGGGTGGCAATGCGGAAGACGCAACACGAGGAAGAGACTCGTGGGCTCGCAGTTTCGATCGACGAAAGGAATGCCATGCTCGCCGATCGGACGGAGAATCTCGACGCGCATTCCCGCGCGGTTCGAGACAAGGAAATCGCGCTTGACGAAACAAGAGCCGGAATCCTGAACGCCATGACGGCTTTGGCGAACGAAAAAACCAGGATATCGAACTTGCAGACAAGAATTTCCCAGATAGATGAGCAGGATACACGGGCATTAAAAGATAAACGGGAACTGACTCAGAAGTTTAGAGAGCTATCAACCCAGCTTGTTGACAAGGTGCGTGATGTCGAGGAAATCCTGGCTAAAAAATCATATGTCCAAGAAGAGCGTGCACAGGTCGGAGAGCGGCTGGAACAAACCCTGATAAGGGAAAAATCAGTCGAGACGAGATTAAACGAAACAAAAAACAAACTCGCAGCGCAGAAATCGCGTCTCCGCTCACTGGTCGAGCTGGAACAAAGTTTGGAAGGTTATCAGAAGGGCGTACGTACCGTTATGTCCGCAAAAAAAGAGACCTCTTCAAACGAACGACTTGGCACGATCTATGGGCTCGTGGCGGACATGATTGAGACCGAACCACAATACGAGGTGGCAATAGAGGCGGTGCTGGGCGACAGGCTTCAGTACGTTGTCGTCGATTCTCAACACGATTCACTCAAGGCAATCGATTACCTGAAAGCAAGGAGCGGTGGAAGAAGCACTTTTATCCCGAAAACGCCACGTGAGATCAAAACCGAGCCTTTTGTCAAAAACGGCCATGCTGGCGTCATCGGTTCAGCCCTAAATATAGTTCGATATAATGAAAGCTACGGCAGCGTTGCCCAGTACCTGCTCGGCGACGTGGTCGTTGTCGATACCATGGACACAGCGCTCTACCTCTGGCAGAAGAATGGCATGCATAAGACCATTGTCACCCTCACAGGAGAAATCCTGGATCCTTGGGGTGCAGTCACCGGAGGTACCATCGAAGCGGTCGGTACTGGTATGCTCACGAAGCGGCGCGAGATCAAAGACCTAGAGCATGAGATCGCGGCGATGACGGTCAGCGCGGCAAAGCTCGAAGAAGAACTCTTGACCATCGATGCTGCGATAGAGTCGGATCGGAAGATAGAGTCAGATCTCTCCGAGCAGATCCACAGCGCGGATCTTGAATTCGTGAACAGGGAGAAAGATCGTCTTCGTGTCCGTGAGGAGATCGGCCGCACAGAGGACCACATAAGAACTCTCGATAAAGATGTATCTGAGCGCTCCGTGCTCAGGTTGGATATGAATGCCCAACTTGATGTTTCATCCGAGGTCCTTCGTCAACTCGAAGCCGGTCACTCAAGTGCACAGGCAGACATCGAGTCGCTCCAGACCGAACTCTCTGCCCAAAAAGAGACCCGCGAAATGGCGTTTGCAGAAATAACTGAGATCAAGATGGAGATCGCAGCACTCCAGGAAAAACAGGCCGCCGCATCAAGGGGACTCGATTCTCTTGTGCAGACGGAGGCGGATCTTGCTGACCGCATCGCCAAACGCGAAATAGAAATTGCAGCCATTGCAGAGAAACTGGGCGAACTTGATTCGCTTATTACTGAGGCTGAAGCCGAGATTAAGGGTCATATCGATATTCTTGAATCTAAACGGAAGATCCTAGTTTCGTTGCTGGAAGCTCATTCCGTAAAAAACCAGGCCCTCCAGACTTCCGAGGAGCAGGCGAGACAAATCAGACACGACATTGAGACCGCGCAAAAACGACTTTCCGCCAATGAAGTGAAGCGGACCGAACTCCGCATGAAGATCGAGCATCTGAAAGACAGGATCTGGAGCACTTATCACTCTGAACTCGAGTCTGTAGTGACTGAACTAGGCCAGTTCGAAATTAATCTTGATGAAGCCAGGCTTCAACTAGATGAGTATCGCCAGAAGATCGAACAGATGGGGCCGATTAATGTAGATGCCCTCCAGGAGTATAATGAACTCAAAGAACGGTATGATCTCCTTTCTGCCCAGCAGACCGATATTATTGATTCCATCAATAATCTAAAGGCGACCATCGCCAAACTGGATGGAGAGACCATCGAACTCTTTACTGAAGCATTCCATTCCATCCAGGAGAAATTCAAAGAGGTTTTCTCCCTGCTCTTTGAAGGTGGCAGGGCAGAACTCGTCCTGCTGGAACCGGAAAACATACTTGAATCTGGAATTGAAATCATTGCCCAGCCGCGAGGAAAAAAGTTTCAAACCATCACGCTCCTTTCGGGCGGCGAAAGGGCGCTCACTGCCATCGCCCTTTTGTTCGCAGCCTTTTTGGTCAAGCCAAGCCCCTTCTGTATGCTTGACGAAGTTGATGCCCCGCTCGATGAGGCAAATGTAACACGTTTTACACGCCTTATCCGCGAAATGAGTAACCGATCTCAGTTTATTACGATTACTCACAACAAACGGACCATGGAAATGGCTGACGCGCTTTACGGAATAACAATGGAGGAGCCCGGCTGTTCCCGAGTGCTTTCGGCAAAACTCAGGGAGACTGAGGCGGTAATGGCTTAGAATACATACAAAAAGTTAAATGTTTTGAACTCGTTTTCGAACTTGATGCCTACTATACGGATCTTGATCTGATCATCGGTCTTACCAATCCCCGATCCTGCAGCATGGAGAATTGACTGACTCGGAAATATGCGGCACTTTACTCTCGAGAGCAGCCTCGCTACCCAAATTTCTTGTACTCGAAGCAAGCGTCATCCCATGCCTTATCTAGGAACCTACCTCAGGGAACATCCATGAACACTTCTATGAAGATGCACAGATATCCGGCAGCTAGGGTCAAGACGGCCACCGCTGGGTTCGAAGAACCCTATGCCGTCTCCTTTTTTGCCAGAAACGTCGCAAACTTTTATTTATCTGGAAACATCAATACAAAGGGATTAGGATATATTGGGTTACTCTTTCAGCACGGGAAACTACCACATCAAAGACGACATTCTTGTTCAAGACCAGTGGCGAGAGTTTGAGTGAAAATGAAAGGGGACCGAAAGTCGTCGGTCAAGAAACTAAGCTGGAGTTTTGGATCGAAGTCAAGTCCACGGGAATCCGAACATTTCTGACGTCATCTATTATCCATCAGAAGAAGCAGAGTAGACTATCAACCGGAAGATACTTCCATGTTTAATAACAGCAGCTTTGAATATTCCTACGAAATAACCCCCTCCCTAACTTCGATGAACTCCGACATTATTTTTTGTGGAGAAGAAGTGGCCAGTTAAGCACATTCAGATAGCTTATTCGCTTATCGTCGGTTTTGTATGGAAATCTAAGATGATGTATACTGAGGTACTGGCCACAGGTCAAGAAAATATCTTCCAGTTTATTTTGCGACCCAATATCGAAATTCTAGGGAGATGAGGGCGATCCATTCTGGGATGACGGGAGAAGGATCTGTTCGCGAGTCACTGATTCCGGTGAAAGAGTGATCACCGTATAATTTCCGGTACCAGTGAACTCCGAAGCCAATTTCGCGCTAAGTTCTGCTTCATTTACTTCGGTACAGATAATTGCCCGTATCGTACCTTTCTGCTCAATAAGCGTAACAAGATCCGGGACGTTAGACGGTGTGCTATCAGAAGATTTCTCTTGGTTACTCAGTTCATCTTGGAGCTTCTTATCGATGGTAGTCCTGATTGTTAATCCGCCTCTATACAACGCCTGTTCGCTGTACATGGTTTCGAGCATCTGCTCCAGTGCACGCTGATAGCATGGTCTTTCGTTCGTGGACGTCAGTGCAGTGAAACCAAATCTGCCCGTCGCTTCTTGCCGGAGCTGTAACGGCGCGGCCAGGGCCGCTGCGTAATCGTCCTGTGAAATTAGTTTCGCCTGATATAAATTGAAAAGGACTCTCTTCTGACGAATCCTGGCTCTTTCTGGCCTTTTTGCAGGGTTGTAGTATCGGGGATTCGGCAGCATGCCGGCCAGTAGCGCAGCCTCACCTATCGTCAATTCTGTAGCATGTTTATCCAAATAATATCGGCTGGCCGCTTCAATGCCATAGATGTTTTCCCCCCACTCGACCTCATTCAGATAGATTTCCAAGATTTGCCGTTTGGTCAGTATTTCCTCGGCTCTCGCTGCCAGTACATATTCCCGTATCTTACGACTGATCGTTTTTTCCTTGGACAGTAACACGTTTTTTATCATTTGTTGCGTGATCGTGCTACCGCCGCGAGCGAATCTGTGTTTCTGCATATCGAGGACCAAAGCATCCCATGTGGCTTTGTAGTTCACCCCGTGGTGCTCGAAAAAGGTGTCGTCTTCGGCAGTAACGACGGCCTTGATGACTATGTCAGGAATGTCTTTTATGGGAACCCATATCCTGAATTTGCGATCGTAATACTGAGTCAAAGTATTTCCGTCCTTATCCAGCACTTCGGCCGCAGCTGCCGGCCGATAATGCTTGAGTACTGCAATATCAGGCAGATGGGCAAGGACTTTTATGATGTAGCAACCTATGATAAGGACAAAGGTAAGGAAGACAGCAAGTCCTGTGAAAAGAATCTTTTTCATGACAGGATGCTATTTATTTTTTCCACGCTGGTGTACATGATGATCACTATCCCTTCTATAGACGTGCCATTGGTCTTTTTTTTCAGCTCATTTCCAATCTGAATCTTTTATTATTCTTACGACGAGCCCAATGATAAATAAATTATTTTTTTAATAATAATGGATAGTAGGATGGTTTTCCGACAGTCACATTAAGTTAACCGGTAACTAACCTTCGTTTTAGTGCTGATAATTATTTCATTGCAATAATGCTCTTAAGCATTTGCACATTTTCAGGGTCCATCCAGTTACGCGGGCCAATCGCCTTGTACCGCACAACACCGTGGCGATCGATAATATACGTTTCAGGGAATTTATATGTACCATATAGATGTGCAACAGACCGATCGGGATTGAGGAGCACCGGTACCTGCACATTGTTCTGTTGTATGAATGTCCTCACAGCACTCGCACGGCCTTCATCGACGCTTACCGCGAGCATCACGAAGTCATTGCCCGAAAGTTCTGGATAGAGCTTTGTAAGTAAGGGCATTTCCTCGACACATGGCGGACACCATGTAGCCCAAAAATGGACCATTACGACTTTTCCTCGAAAATCCGAAAGGCTGAAAAATCGTCCATCCGGAGCTTGAAGCCGGAACTCAGGTGCGCGGTCACCACTCATAATAATTTTGTTCTGTACAATCCTGCTCTTAGCAACATAACCTATCACCACAAGAATAGCCACGAGTATCAGGAGGGAAAGAAAGATAATCTGTTTTTTACCACTCTTTGCAGCATTATCAGACATAGTATTCAGCTCCTTACTAATTTAATAACCATTATACGGTTTCTCCATTCTTCGGGCAAGAAAAAATCGGCCGATACTGTTACGATACTCTCTGACCTACCCCATGTCTAAAGACAGGGGGTTCTAACGGCAATACCGACAGGCTTTTCGGCAACAATACAGACGTTGCCGGCATCGACTATCGTTGATCCGTTTTTAACGGGCAAGCAACTCTGTCTCCGGTTCGTGGTGTTGGCTCTCATGTTGTTAATACCGAAGCTGGCCGGATGAATCCGGCCATTTGCCGCTTCAAGCTGCACCCTCAACACCGCCCGTTCCAGGAGCAGGTTTGCACCCGGCCAAGCTGCTGCGGCTTGACGCGTGTCGAGGACATTTTCAAAAACATATTTTGCAAGATATGCGGAGTAGAGATCGCGTTGAGTGTTTACCCCGCAGTTGCAGTCATGCCACCGTTGGGATAGCGGTTTTTTGGCTACTTCCCCGCAGTGGCATGTCTCTGAAAGCTTCGTGCTCCGGGTAGAAAATTCAGTTACTTTACCGCCAGCGTTTTCGGCTTTGCGGCGAAGCATCGAAATAAACATCCCCGGAGCGCGTCTTGAAATACTTTTACCATAGAGTTTCTGGAATGCTCTGTACGACAGTTTCTCGGTCTTTATGTTGATTCCGAGCTTAAGAATTTCATTGGCTAACGTGCCATGAGCCCGTTTTCTGGTTTCAGCCAAAACTCGCTGTAGCTCGGCTAGTTCAGCCTTAAGCGCACGGTATTGAGCAGAGAATATCCACCGCTTTTTACCCTTGCCGGCACCGGTCTTAGTCGTGCCGTCTTCGTTGTAGTTGTCCGGGTTGGCAGCCCTCAGGCTTCTGGCCATCTTACGCTGAACCACGCGGATTTGTTTGTACGGAATCTCGACTTCCGGACAAAATGCTACGAGCAACGCATCGGTATCGCTAACGATAGCACCCGTGGATGGGCCAATATCAAGGCCGACAGTTTCGGTGCCAATCTGGTTCTCACGCTTGATCCTGGCCGTGCCTTTAAGCACGAGTTGGGCGAACCAGCAGGCGTTACCGCAGATGGTTTTCTTCACCAAACGAACATATTTAACATCATGGCTAAGCGCATGTGCCTGAACGCCAAACTTGTCTTTTTTGTCGAAGACACAGGTAAGGCTAAGTCCAGACCATTCAACATGGTCATCGCACCACCGAATACCAGACTTGTTGTTTTTGCCTTCGAGCGAAGACATCCAGCCACGACGCTTGAACCGTGGTTTCCCATGCTTCCCGAACTCGTAGTCAGCAACGGCATTAAACGACCTGGTCGCTATCTTCTGGGCGGCCAGGCTGTCAATATGGTCTCCGATCCAGCACGAATTGCGGAGGCTCCCGACATAATCATGGAGATGGTATTCGGTATATTCAGCTATGTTTCTGGCTGTCTTGAACATTTTAGTGCGTAGCCTGCTCTTTTTCTTCTTGATCGCTGAACGCCATTTTTTAGAGCTACGCATGGCGGCAAGACGTTTCATCGCTTCACCAAGACAGGCATTATATAGATAACGACCAGCTTCGAGTCGGACATTAAGCATTCGATTGTCTTTTGGGGTTGCTACGAGTTGAAACTCGTGGATAAATGTTGGAGTTTTAAGTTTATCTGGCATTGATTGCTCAACTATACCATATAGGTATACATTTGTCCAGCAATTGCTGAAAAACAAAGTTCCCGCTTTCATCCCCATGGTTAAAACCAGGGGCTTTCTGCGGATAGTTTGGTAAATGTACGTGATCCGGCATTATCTCCATCTCAATAATTTCAGATTTTCTCTCGGAAACCACATCCCTGATAATTGCTTTCAACCGTCCGGCGATACTGCCGGTCAACACGCTCTTCCGGTACTTAGGACACCACACAACATGATATTTACAGCTGTAAACTACATTATTATTGGACTTATACGTCTTTATATCAATCATACGGCATATTATACAGCAAATAGTTGTATAATACAACTCCTATCCCCATGTCTAAAGCCGCGGGCTTGCGGAGTTGAAAGGCTTTTGGTCATGAAAAGAAGACACATCGCCACCATTTTTTGCTAGAGACAGCTAGTTTATTCAGCCCGCCTATCTTTTTTTATATGAAAAATAACATCAGTTTGCTATAATGAGCTGTTATGATTAGCGAAATTAAGCTGCATGGGAAAGCCAATGAAAATCTTGATTATTTCGTTACTATCACTGGCGCAGATTTAAGTAGCCGATATTGTTACGAATCCCTTCCGGAAGGTGATCGCTTCTTTTCCGGAAGAAATGAGTTCATCATCTACCCCGAAAGAATCAGCTATACTGGAACCGGCGGCAGTCTGTGTGAATACATGTTTGGCGTCGATCTGCCACTGAAGGACCTGCTGCGAAAGGACGTATCGAACCGTCTGGTCATGTATGGAGCGTTCTATGATAAATCTGATAATATTACCTTTACTAATGACACCACTGGCAAGGAATCGTTCGAACACGTTTTTCTCACGGGCAATGCTGTTTCAAACTACTACTTTTTTTTTGACACATCCCTGAAAATAGAAATCAAGGACATTCAGCGCGAAATTCTGAAAAACATCGGGAAGCATCTGAAGAGGAGCACGACCGTCGGAGCCGGTGATGACACCAAGCTCTGCAGGGAAATTTACGAATCTTTAGACGATCCGAGGGCATTAGTGTTCCTCTTTCGACTGTTGAACCGTCACAACGAAGAATATTTTTGTTCGTTCAATAAATTTTATTCAGAACAAAAAACACTTCTTAAAGAAGCACATACGTTTCTTGATGATTTGGCAAAAAAATATCATATTGACCCCTACCAGCAGGAGCGCATCAAAATTGACGGGATGTACAAACTGCCCGAGAACAAGAAGATCGTTGACGAGTACAAAGACATTCTGATATCCGTTTCTGAGAAGAGACAGGTAAACCCATCGGAACTTGCAAAGCTCTCCAGGCTGCGTACGCTAAGCCTCCGGCTTAATATCCCCCATACACTCTTCGACACCTTAGATGAACTTCTTCTCAAGGACACGAATATTGTCGAGGTCGAGGAACCAGACTATGTGCGGGACAGCCGCGCAATCTTCGAAGGACTGTTCCTCCATACCGACAGGGTCAAAGGACACATTTCGCATGAAGATCTTCTTAAACTTTTGAAAGCAAAGCAGAAATCAACTCTGGTCAGAGACCAGGCATTCGAAGGCCTTCTGCTCGATACGGTCCGGGCCTGCGATGAGTACGCTCGGGACCGAAACGATATGAGCGTTCTCGAAGCAATGAGTTATATTTTGACATACTTTGACCGTTATGACAGCACTGCAACTATGATCAGCAACCTTGCCTTCATGGAAAACTCGACACTAGGCGAAGACAATACTCGCAGCATCTTTGGAAACAAGGAGGTCTTCGACCAGATTGACCCTGGACTTTTCCGAGAACTATTTATCGATGCACTCCGGGAAAACCGGTATTTGACGCGGTACGGCAGAAAAAAAGTGGATACGCTCTTCCAGGGGCTATTACAAATTGAATCCGGAGACACTACCTACCGAGATCTTGCTGCCTCCATTTCAAAAGTAAACGCTGACGACAAGATGTATACTTCCATACACCGCTATATCAAAGACCGTTTCAGAAGCATCTATGCCGAGTTGAATTCGAAGGAAGATCAAGAAATATTTATTCAGGACCTGAATCGCGAAATCCAGTCCAAAGGAATTGTCCAGGGACCGGTACCGCACAGCGTGTTCGAGGAAATCATCCTGGACATTAGGAAGGAATCATTCTACCTCAATAATCTTCTCCCTCACATCATTGTGTCCCGCGACAATCGAGTGCGTGAAGATTTTCTAATTAACAGCGGCCTTGACCGTTTCTATGTTGAAGAACTCGAGAAAGATTATTTTGAAATGAATAAAATTGAAAAAAACATCCTCGAAGAGATAAGAAAGTAACATGTTCAGAATCAGGATATTGGATCGATACGTACTCGGCGAGATGCTCCCACCATTCTTCCTGAGTATGGCGGTACTCCTACTCGTTTTATTCCTTGACAAGCTTTTCAGACTGGCGGATCTTGTCGTTTCGAAAGGTGTTCCCCTACTTTCCATTATAAAGCTCCTGGCTTATGCCATGCCGAGTTTCATGCTCATCACCCTTCCCATGTCTCTCGTCGTTGCTTCGCTGACCGCTTTTTCCCGTTTGAGCTCAGATTCGGAAGTAACCGCTATGAAGGCGTCACGGATCAGTTTGTACGGGATGATTCGTCCAGTCTTTATATTCTCCGTATTTACCTTAATCGTTACTGCGTTCACATCACTTAGCCTTGTTCCCGCCGCGAATGTGGCGCTCAAGATTCATCTGTTCAATATGGTGAAGTCAAGCGCTGTAGTAGGAATTGAGCCCGGCGTATTCAGTACGACATTCGATGGTATGGTTATTTACGTCGACAAGATGGTCTCTCTTGATAACATGGAAGGCGTATTCATCTTCGACGAACGATCGGTCAAGGAACCTTACGCCATTATAGCTAAACACGGCAAACTTTCGGCAGACCCTCAGTCGTACAACATCACTCTTACATTGCAGGACGGTTCGATTCACACTGCGATGTCCGATGACCAATCGTATTCACTCATGAAATTTGCTGTAGCACACCTCTATCTCGATATCAACAATTCGTCCGCAGCAAAGGGAGATTCCGGAAAAAGTCTTGAGGACATGGGAAGCAAGGAACTGCTCCAGGAAATCAGTAAGGCCAGAGAGGGGGGGAAACCTACGTATCCTTTTGAAACGGAACTGAATAAGCGACTTTCCATCCCTTTTGCATGCCTTATTTTCGGTTTGATAGGCGCTCCGCTCGGGATAAGGAAACATCGTTCCGGGAAATCCGCGGGTATTGCTATTGCGCTTCTGGTCTTTCTCGTTTACTATATGATCCTCGGTTCTGCGGCCAATTTAGCACAAACTGGAACAACGCCACCGTTGTTGGCATTCTGGGTCCCAAACATTTTCATATTGATAGCTGCCTGGGTCTACGTCGTCAAAAAAGCCAATGATGTAAATTTAGGGGTCTTGGACAATATTGCCTTGATTTATTACAATCTGAAGAAGCGCTTCAAAAATCCTAAATTGCCATAAAAAAACATATTTTCGATGACACTACTCAGTAAACATATATTCAAAGAATTTATCACGCTTGTCGTTGGAGTCTTGGCAGGCATAATTGTTGTGTACCTATGCGTGGAGTTTTTGCAAAAGGCCGACCGTCTCATCAGGTTTCACGCTACACTTTTGCAAGTTGGTCTGTATTTTCTTTACAGCATTCCGAACATGATCTCGTTGTCTCTCCCTATGGCTACCCTGATTGCCTCACTGCTCTCGCTCGGCAACCTGTCACGCCACAATGAAATCATCGCTATGCGCGCCAGCGGCGTGAGTCTCGCCCGTATCATCATGCCCATGATTGTTGGGGGTGTCCTGCTCTCCGGTCTAGCCTTCCTCAACACCGAATACGTTATTCCCATCTATAGTTCTCGCGCCGACTATGTCCGCAACGTGGAAATAGAAAAAAAACCGCAGCGGGTCATGTTCCAACAACACAAGCTTTGGCTCCGCGGCCCCGACAACAGTATTGCAAACATCGATCTAGTGTCTCCTAACCGAAATGAGATGATCGGTCTCAACATCTACAAATTAAACCCAGATTATTCGGTGCACGAGCGGATCAAGGCCGATAGCCTACTTTGGGAAAATGGGAACTGGAGGCTTAAACACAGCCGCACATTTACGTTTGACAACAATGAAATACGCTATCACAATTCTGACGACGAAATATTTAATATCGTAGATAACCCCAACGATCTAGGAATGATCGTAAAGGATTCCCAGGAAATGAATTTTCAGGAGCTGTGGGATTACGTCAAGAGACTTAAATCAAGCGGATATAAAGTCTCTTCGTACGAAGTAGACTTATATAACAAAATCGCATTCCCTTTTTCCAGCTTGCTCGTGATCATGTTGTCAATCCCTTTTTCGATTCATAAGGTGCGTAGCAGCGGTGCTGGCAAAGGCATTGCGATCGCTGTAGTGATTTCTTTTTTTTACTGGACCCTCTGGAGCATAGGTGGCTCACTTGGCCGCTCGGGCATGCTTCCTCCGATGGTCGCCGCGTGGTTTGCGAATATTTTCTTCGGTGCTGCATCAATCGTCATTCTGGTCCGCATACAGAAAACAACATGATGTTTCCCTGTCGCTGATGCGCCTTACTATTTCCCGTAGGTCTGTTTATTTGTGTTCTGCTTCTTACTGCGGTTCAACAATTGCTTGCAAACTAACTCACAATATGTTGATCTGATTCTATGGAAAAACTATTTTTTTCTCACTGTATCCTTGATTCTCTTGTTGAAGAAGGTAAAATCAAACTCGAGAATACCATTCTTACACTCCTGGTTGGAAAACATCCATCCTTCGAGTTTGAACCGGCGTGTCGGTTCGTAAATACCATGAATAACAGCCCTGGCCCGAACAACCTAGTCGGCCGGATCAAGTCCGAGAAAGAGATCAAGACAATGCAAGCAGAATTGTACCTGAACTCAGTATTATATCGCGATACGGCATATGAGGTTGAACCGGGATTTATTGCTGAGAAAAAAACTCATAGGCAGGCTCTCGGATAATGATCTGCTTACACGGTTCCTCCTAGAGAGCCTATTCTGACATTATGGTGAAGCGAATCTTAAAAATACTGTTAGGACTTGCGTTGGTCCCCTTCTGTTTGGGCTATCTTTGGCAACTCTTCTCAATGATTTTTTCCATTACATACAAATCGTATGCGCCCTACTATTTTGCCGGCGGATCCATTGCCTATTTGGTAATCCATGTTCTTTTCAAAAAACCAATTCTCACCTATGTTTTCGGTCATGAGCTAACCCATGCATTCTTTGCTATGCTATTCGGCGGCACTTTGAAATCATTTCATGCAAGCGATCGGGGTGGCCGTGTGACCATAACCAAATCGAATTTCATCATCACTTTAGCCCCCTACTTTTTCCCTCTTTATACGTTCTTTATCATCGTCCTTTACTATATAGCAAAGTCAACGTCAGCAGGAAGCACTGTTATCAATACTCTTATTTTTTTTTCGGGTGTAAGTTTCACCTTTCATCTTATTCTCACAATGATTTTTCTCCAAACTGATCAAAAAGACATAAAAGAAGAGGGAACTATTTTTTCCTATCCGCTTATATTTCTCTTCAACATCCTTTTTACCGCCTTCCTAATCAACTTGTATATGTCCGATCATGAGGACTACCTTAGATTTCTTATAGGTGGTATAATAAAAAGCATTAATATGATTATTTATTTGTCTTCTATGGTATTCGGACTTATTCAAAAAACATGAAATAGAAACGGATAGTGATAAACAAGATGCACGCAGGTGCGTGTGATTAACATTTTTCGCCGAAAAGGAAAAACAGATGCTGCAAGTTGGATTAACCGGTGGGATCGCAAGCGGTAAAAGTCTCGTCGCGAGAGTATTCAAGGATCTCGGAGCACATGTCATAGACGCTGATCGTATAGTCCATGATCTTCTCGAATCTGACCAACAGGCATCTAAAGAGGTCCTCAATTTTTTTGGAAATGACATCATGCGCGAAGACAAAGGTATCGATCGCCGGAAACTGGGCGATATCGTCTTCAACGACGTCGAAAAAAGAATATGGCTCAACAGCTGCTTGCATCCGAAAGTTTTTTCCGTATATGACGCACAGGTAAAGCTCTTATGCAACAGGCAGCCAGATTGTATCGTCGTGCTCGATGCCGCACTACTGATTGAGACAGGATACCATCACAGAATGGACCGTGTCATCGTTGTCTACGCAGAACACGAGCAGCAGGTGAAACGGCTTACTGCACGCGATAAAATTACCAGGGAACAAGCCCTTGCCAGGATATCAAGCCAAATGCCTCTTATCGAAAAGCGATGTCATGCCGATTTCGTAATCGATAATACAGGGTCCCAGGAGAGCACGGAAAAGCAGGCTCGGCTTATCTTTAAAAAACTAAAAGATGAAACATCTAGATTCAAGGAGAATACTTGATTGATTCGTATCGTTCATATGAAGCCGGCTCATATTCCGGCCTGCAAGAAGATTGCATCAGTCTCGGAACCTTGGAAGACGCTGAACGAGCAGATCGATTTCAGACGCTATATTTTCCTAAAGCAAACCTATGTCTGTATTGACGCTGGACGCGTTGTGGGCTTCATTATCTTTGCGCCTGAACCTGTATTCGCGAGGGGAGGCTATCTCAGAGCTATTGGCGTATTACCGGATATGCGAAGACAGGGAATCGGGAAAATATTAATGGCTTTTGCTGAAGCAATAACTGCGTATCATTCTCAAAATTTCTACCTTTGTGTCTCTTCCTTCAATGTGAAGGCGCAATCATTCTATAAAAATATAGGTTATAGAAAAGTCGGGGAAATTCCCGGCTTAACCATGTCTGGAGCAACGGAATTAATATATTGGAAGAAACTGACAAGTTCTTTATAGTAGAGAGGACGGTAGACAGCCCGTGAACGCTAAAAACTTGAAAAAAATAGAATTGTTCAAAAACCTTTCCGATGACGAACTCAAGGAACTCGATCCCTATCTCATAAGAGAATCAGTCCAGAAGAGAAAAGAGATCTTTACTGAAGGCGATCAGCCTGAATGGTTTTATATCGTGTCGAAGGGAAAGATTAAAATCACAAAACTCTCACATGAGGGTAAGGAAATTATCCTCGAGCTTATTTCACCGACCGATATCTTCGGCGGCGTAGCAGTATTGCGCAATTTCCCTTACCCTGCTAATTCAGTAGCCATGGAAGATTCTGAGGTTCTAAAGATCTCGAGAAAAAATCTTATGCGCCTCGTGGATCGTTTTCCGAACCTAATGTATTGCATAGCGCTCCAGCTCGGAGACCGGATGAAAAGTTCCTATGACACTCTGAAAAATATCGCCCTAGAGCGTGTAGAAGCCAGGATAGCGGCACTTTTATTAAAACTGTCAAACAAGGTCGGTGGAAAGACAAAAGAAGGCATCGTGAT
The DNA here is from genome assembly GCA_963845065.1 of Nitrospirota bacterium. Lineage (GTDB taxonomy): Bacteria > Nitrospirota > UBA9217 > UBA9217 > UBA9217 > JAJYKN01. The sequence continues at coordinate 300,705 of CAWJQQ010000003.1, read as the reverse complement.
TGACATGCGTTTGACGAAACAGGATGTGGCAGATATGGTCGGCACAACCGTCGAAACGTCTATTAGGACTTTCAGCAAATTCAAGAAGCAAGGCCTGTTAACCGATACCAACGGAAAGATCATCATCAAGGACCTCGATGGATTGACGGCTTTATCGTCGTGATACATCGGTCAGCCATGCCAGGTAAAGACGAAGTAATTCCTAATTGTCGATAGTGATCTTTGGGGGCTGACGATATAGCTGAAACAGCTCTCCTTTTAATGAGGCTGTTCAACTTTCGTTAGCAGCGTCATCAGCATATTATAGAAGAAGAGAAAAATCGACACGGCCTGAACACCTCCTGATGCAATAGTAATCATCCGGAAGGCGTCGTTCGCGCTATAGACGTTCAAAGTATAAAAAACCAACATCGACACTAGTGAGAAGTTTGCCACATAGAATTGCACTTCTGCAATTCTATTACTGTACAATGGCCGCCCCATGAAACGCGGAAGAATGTGATACCCTACTCCAAAAATCATCATGGATACCCAGCCCAGCATATTGAGATGCGAATGCACGAACTTTATGGCCAACATGTTCTGATTGACCAGCATAATAACTCCTAGAACTGCCGATATGCCGAGATACACGACGCTCATTACAATAAATCCTTTTACAAATTTATCCATAACGTATAACCTCCCGATCATTTATTGATCATATTTTAACGTTTTTAGCGCAGAAAAACTATGATATGGCTCATAATTAATTAAAGTATGAAATATGATACAGGTCATAACAGTAATGATGCCTTTATGGTATCGTGTGTTTAACGCAAAAACTAAGGAGGTTACTATGATAACTGAAAAAAAGAAAGTGACTAAAGATTCCATTATTGGTGACATCATAAAGATGAGCCCTGGCGCAAAGGCGGTGATTCAGAAACACTTTGGCGGTGGCTGTTTTACATGCCCGGGCATCAACATGGAGTCCCTATCGTTCGGGTCTATGATGCACAATATGGACCCGGATAAAATCGTTGATGAAATTAACACCCTGGAGGAATAATATGGCAAGCAAAGAAATTAAGTGTTTTGTTTGCGGTAGCGACGACAAAACACGAGTGTATCTGCCGTGCTTTCACGAAGGAAAAGAAAAGACAGTCTGCACTCGCTGTCTCCCCGTGCTCATCCACGGGGCGCATTAACGCCCCGTTTAATTTCCTCTCCGCTTCAGATTGCTGTAGAATATTCGCATAGACACTGGTAAACTGTTCCTATGAAGAATGATCTTGCAATTGTTCTCGTGAGCGGAGGAATGGACAGTTGCGTGTGCGCGGCCATCGCAAACAACGAATACCAGATTGCTTTCCTGCATGTAAACTATGGGCAGCGGACCGAAGCGCGAGAACTCCGTGCCTTTAACGAAATTGCTGATCACTATAAAGTGAGAAAACGCCTTACCGTCAGCCTGGAACATCTCAAAGTGATCGGCGGCTCTGCCTTGACTGATACGAACATAAAAGTGCCTGAAGCGGATGATCTCTCGATGCAGACATCAAAATTTATATCCTCTTCAATTCCAATCACTTATGTTCCTTTCCGCAATGCTCATCTGCTTTCTATAGCTACGTCTTGGGCAGAAGTCATCGGAGCTAGGAAGATATTTATCGGCGCTGTAGAGGAAGACAGTTCTGGTTATCCTGACTGTCGTGAAACATTCTATCAAGCATTCAATAAAGTCATCGAACTTGGCACAAAGCCGGAAACTCGGGTTGAGATAGTAACCCCATTGATTCACATGAAAAAATCTGAGATCGTGAAGAAAGGCGCTCAGCTCGGCTCTCCACTTAATCTAACCTGGAGTTGCTACCAAAACGAGGAAAAGGCATGCGGAAGGTGCGAGAGCTGCGCGTTGAGGCTTAAGGGGTTCAGAGAAGCTGGGATGAACGATCCTATTCCGTATGAATAGGTCTCTCGATACTGCCCAGGAATTTTCTTAGAAGAATTTAAGGGCTTCCCCGATGTTTTTGCTGAACTTCCCCATGGCAAGCAAGCTGTCCGACAATTCATATTTTAGTGAATTGGCGAAAGAAAATTCGAATAGATACGAGGCCAAAAACCATAAAAAAAATATTGTGGGACAGCCCGCTCAAGCCAGGGGGTTCTAAAAATCTTAACTGCTCCCTTTTCCGGGCTCTCACAACTGCAAAAAGCCAGTCGATAAAACCTTTCGCAGCATTAACTTCCCGCCGTTACAACCTCCTATACATCGAAGGAAAACAGTCCTCACATTTGCAGGTTGTTGAAGTATTCTCGACACCGCCTGTTTAAGGAGAGGTTCCGCACCCGGTCAGGCTTTAAAAGCCCCGGCTGTATCGAGAATTCCACCTTTAACATGATACGCAAGGTAGACAGAATAGAGACCCCGTTGGATCGCTATTTCACATTCACAAATGTTGCCGCTGCGAGAGAGGTTTCTTTACTGTTCCGCTGTGACAAGCCAGTGGTAGCTTAAGTTTTTGGCTAGGAAGTTCAACAACTTTACCGCCGGTACTCTCAGCCTTGCGGTGCAGTATCGCCATAAATTAACCTGCCGCCCTTACTATAATAATGCGATCTTGATTCCCTGATAAAACTTCGACTGCACCCAGTCACTGGCGCATTTCGTTACTGCGCCATTCTTGTTGAAGTTCGATGGATTGTTTGCCCCTTGACCAGTTTAATGCTCGTTGAAGTAACCTGATGACTTTCTCTCTTGGCGCTAGCTCAGAGCAAGACTGTTCGAGTTCGGGATGCATTCTACTATAGAATGCATAGGTATCAATGGACCAATATCCATATCAACGGTGTTCTTTGCTTTCTGCTTCGGCCGCAAACATAGGAATATCCAATATGGCTGAAACGTGATTAATTGTCTAGTAGTATCAAAGCTATGATTAATTTTATACTGCAGCTCGTATCCCTATGGATAAATCCAGGGGTTTACAGAGTTGCAAAACCCTCGGTCATGTCCCCCGTCCTCTTATACTTCTATCATGTGAGCAAAAATAAAGAATGTTGCAAGAGGCGAGATGTCAGAACGTACCGCTATGACGGAAAGGATGGTGGAAATACAACCCGACTGGCATGTTATAAGGAAATAGATTTATCGCGCTGGCCAGAATGTCTTTGCATTATTTTTTCAAGCATTCGAGCAATTCCCATACCAATAGAATAGATGGATTCAATTAAGAGGTTTTTTTCAGCCGAATCATCGAGGAAAAGAAGAAGTTTTGATTCCATGCCCTCGTCCGGTTTCCAGTAGCAGATCATCATCGGAAGTTTTGGAAGCGGATATAAGATCACCGATATATCAGAAGCAAATACACCGTCAGAAGACACACCGCTGAAAATAGTGATCAGATCTTCAAAGAGGTCGGTATGAGTATCGGCGATGCACTTCAGGGGCTGTACACATTTTCGCTCGAAAAGAGGATTCCACGTCATACCGTTTTCCAATTCCCTGAACGGTACCCATCGACCAGAAATATTCTCTCCCATGCTGAAGAGAATATAATGAAACAGCGGTATAGTAAACCACGGATGGGTATGACAATTTGATACGATATTACCCTTCAGATCAATCTCAAAGTCTCTTCCGAGACACTTTAGTATTAAAGATCCTCTATTAAACTTTGCCCCTATTTGTTCCGCTCTAGAGGCTAGGTCAATTTTTAAAATCTTCTCTTTGAGGCTATCCAGCGCATCTTTTTGTATGGTCTCCAGATTAATTTGTCTATTAATTTTGCCGTTGTATTTAGAAAGAGTGTTTTTATCCAGGTGAGGGCAATCGGAGAGCAGTTTTTCATCTTTAATTATCGCTGCAGCAAAAGCCAAACAAGTTGAAACCTGGCATTGGCCGCAATTGGATTTCGGCAACAGTTTAAATATTTCAAGTGGTGTCGTTAGTTTGGTCATTTGATGCTGCACTCTTTAAAAATCGATTTTACATGAGTATGAATTTACTGTATTATTGTACGACGATATGTTGCTCCGATCAAGGATAAATTGTGTCTTGATCCTTGGGTGAGCAATCCAGGAAAGACAATAAACACATCAGATTTACAGAAATGAAGTGACGACTAGCGCAAGAGTTAGTACGATCATAATCACGACAGTAGCCCAGGCGATGATATCAAAAACGCGAGAATTCGTAAAATCGCCCATAAGATCCTTGTTGTTGATCAGTACAAGCATAAAAATAAGCACGAAGGGTAGCATAATACCGTTAACCACCTGGGTAGTGAGCATAATCGCTATAAGCGGTGCATTCGGAATGAGAATAATGAGTGCGCCCACAACGATTATGCCGGTATAGAGCCACATAAATTGAGGCGCAGTTTTGAAATTCTTGTCCACGCCGGATTCCCAACCCATTCCTTCGCACACATAATATGCCGTTGCCAACGGGAGTATTGATGCAGAGAAAAGTGAAGCATTTGCTAGACCAATCGCAAAAAGTATTGAAGCGTACGATCCTGCAAGCGGAGCGAGTGAGACAGCCGCATCCTTGGCATCGTTGATTTTAATGCCATTCACAAAGAGAGTTGCAGCACAGGCTACGATGATAAAGAACGCTACCACATCCGTCATAATACATCCGACGATCACGTCCATTCGCGAAGCCTTATAATTCTCAATCTTTACATTTTTCTCAACAACCGCTGATTGCAGATAAAACTGCATCCATGGGGCAATGGTAGTTCCCACAACGCCGATGAGCATCGTTAGATAAGACGGTTTAAGATTGAAAGTCGGTTTAACCGTATCGAGCATGATCCTGCCCCACGGAGGATGTACGAAGTATGCTGAAAATGCATAGGTCAGATAAACAGTACAGGCGATAAGAAATATTTTTTCAACGGCCCGATAGGTCCCTTTTACCACGAGCAGCCAGACCGCAAAGGCACCGATCGGCACCGATAAATACTTACTCACCCTAAAAATCTCCATAGATGATGCCCATCCGGCGAATTCGGCAACGGTATTGCCCATATCAGCGAACAGTAGGCTCAGCATGAGAAAAAAAGTCGTTTTGACTCCAAAATTCTCCCGAATCAGATCCGCCAGAGTCTTGCCGGTCACAACGCCCATCCTCGCGACCATTTCCTGGACCACGATGAGCGCGACCGTAATAGGAATCAGCGTCCAAAGTAGAGAATAGCCGAAGTGAGCCCCAGCCACCGAGTACGTGGCAATACCGCCTGCATCATTATCCACATTCGCGGTGATGATACCCGGTCCCAAAACGGAAAGAAATACGAGTATTTTCCTTTTGTTCATGCAGTGTTAGACCTTTTTCAGACAGCCTTGATAAGGAATAATATATACCACAAACATCTGCGTTTCTGCCTTTCCCCGGTGAAACTTAATATATGATTTGCGTGGGGTTGCTTCGAACAGGAAATCAACAATTTACCGTTTTCTTCGCTTTTTCTTGGATGCCGTAGGTAGAAGAAAGTCGACAACATCGTCAACCGTTACGATGCCTCGAAGGACGTTGTTCTCATCCACTACAGGTGCGGCTAGCAAGTTATATTTTGAGATAAACTCAGCAACATCTTTTTGACTCGCCTCGAGCGTTAAGGTTTTTACAGGAGTTATCATGACGTCGCTGAGAAGCGCTTGTGGCATTGCCAGAATAAGATTTTTAAGCGATATGACGCCGACAATCCTCTCATTGCTATCGAGAATATAGAGGTAATAGATGGTCTCAACATCCGGAGCTTCGAGCCGCAATTCCTTAATGGACTCTTCCACAGTCATATCCGGAGGAAAGGCGAGATACTCTGTCGTCATGAGACCTCCGGCAGTATGCTCCTCGTGTTCCAGAAGTTCTTGCACATCCTCGGCCTCTTCCTTATCCATTAGGTTTATTAGTTCTTGCGCTTTCGCTTCAGGAAGGTCGCCTAATACATCTGCGGCCTCGTCAGGAGGCATCCTCTCGAGAATGTTCGATGCCCGTTCCTTGGACATGTCGTCGATAATATCGACCTGGACACGCGGTTCAAGTTCGTGAAGGGCTTCGGCGGCGGTGTCTACATCCAAGGTGCCGAAAATCGCCGTTCTTTCTCGTTGGGAAACGTCGCTCATTATCTCTGCTAAATCAGCTGGATGGAGATTGGCAACCTTCTGGCGGGACACTGTTAGAGTCAGACGCGATAATTTCGGTTCGATTGTTTGAAGATAGTGCCAACCAATCAGCCGGTGTTGGAGTCTATAGTGTACCAAACTGAATAATTTTTCACCACGCGCTTCAACTCCGAGTCTGCGCAGGATTCCGCGAAGTCCAATGTCCGCGGCAACAAGGCAGAGTGTGCCCTTTACATCGCAAAGTTCAAGATCATTAACCCGGACGAGTTTCGCGCCGTTGATGTCTACGATCTGTTTGTCAAGCAAATCGCGGTATACGAGGATATCGGTCGGCGCCACAGAAGCTGGAACAAGGTTTTTCACAAGAACATTGACCGATATGACCCGTTTATTAAAGAGGTTGACTGAGTTCCACGGGAGGTAGAATGTATCTTTGCTCGACCCAACGACTAAGGCGCTAACGGCCGGAAATGGTTCTCCTCTTACTACGATGATGTCTTTGAGCTTGCCGATTTCCTCGCCCGTTTGATCAAGCACCGGTTTCTGAGAAACCTCGCTGACAAATATTTCTCCGGCAAAAAAAGGCATGATTGCTCCACGACATTGGATGAGTGAGATGGTTTAGTTTATACCAGCGGCCTCAAATGAAGTCAAGAAAAAACAGGCCGCAAGCGCTCAAAGTATGCTAAAATTGTGTTTAGAAAATATGAAACAATGAGATGCAAACAAGTGGCCGCGTAAAATGGTGCGGTTCATAGTCGTCATAATAAAATGCTTTATGAAAATAATTTCGCTGGTCACTGACCTCATTTTCTGCTATAGTTTTTCAAAAAACATTGCAGAACGCGGTCATTAGAAAACACGAAACGACATGAAAGGAGAACGCCTCGTATGGCAGAACAGACTGTCAAAGACCTGAAAAAAGAAATCTATTTGGTAATGCATAAAGCTCAGTCCATGCTTGAACTCACGGAAGAGGGATTCATGAAAAACAGGATGTCTTCTCTGGACCAAGCAGACGAAGTTGCCGGGGAAATCCGCGTTATAGAGGACTCACTCACCTCTTCCTTCGCCAAACTTGCAGCGACGGACAGCGAAGCGCGGTTAATGTTGTCTGTCCCCGCTTCGATCGAAAAAATTGCGACCAACATCCACCGAATCAGCGAAAATAGCCGCGAACGGATTAAGGACGGACTTTTGTTCAGCGACAAAGCTGTAATCGAAACCGGCAAACTATTTACAATGGCTAAAGACATCCTCAAAAAAGCCGGGGAAGCGGCCGTAACCAACGCCGCGGCTACTATTAATACGGTGGTTGCCGAGACAGATTCACTTGAACGCATGGCCAATGATTTTGCAACCACCCATGAAGAAAGGCTCGTGACTGGTGAATGTTCGCCTAAGTCGTCATCAAACTTTCTGAGCATCCTTTACGCATTCGACGCTATGGGGGAGCATATTAAGAACACTGTAAAGAAGCTGACCGGGAAATAATCTGAGTCTAACTTCCTAGGTAAGGCACATTATCTGCCTTTTGACTTGACATCTGTTGGAGCGGTTTATTGATTTGAATGTCGTAGCATTCGATAAGGGTAGTTCATGCCTCATTCTCGTAAACCATTGATTGGGCTAGCTTTATCGGGTGGTGCTGCACGCGGCCTTGCCCATATTGCCGTTCTAAAGACTCTGGAAGAAGAAGGAATTCACATTCATGCCCTTGCAGGCACCAGCGCTGGCAGCGTTATCGGATCCCTGTACTGCGCCGGCATGACCCTTTCTCAAATAGAGCACATCCTCGTTCATGCCAAGTGGACGGATATCCTCAAGTTTACGATACCGAAACGAGGATTTATTTCAAGCGAGGGTATTTTCCGCTTTCTGGAGGACATCCTTCCAATAAAGGAATTCTCCTCTCTTCCCATTCCCTTGGCAGTAGTAGCCACTGACCTTAAAACCGCTGAAAAAGTTGTGATTACGAGCGGCTCCATTGCCAAAGCGGTACAGGCCAGCTGCAGCGTTCCCGTTCTCTTTACCCCGACAGAATATAACAAAAAAATGCTGGTTGATGGCGGTGTGTCGAGCCAGATACCGGTCCGGGCAGTCCGTGAAGAATCAATAAGGATTGTGACGACATCTTCACGTCGTACTCAATCCATAATTCAAGAAGCCCGGAGCGGCAGGATGATGACCGATAGTCTCTATATATAGGGTAATGCTTCGAGGGGTCGTTTTTGGTTAAAGCCTGAATGGGCAGTTTATGGAGAGTGAGAGCTCGTGTCGGTCTGATTATAAAAAAACAAACGTGATTCCCATTATACTCACACGCAGAAATCATCGCCTGATCCGCTCGCGCGGCCGAACGGGAGCGTTGACCCGCAGATGATGCCTGCGGGATCTTACACGAGAAACACGTGGTGAATCAAAATCGTCGGATGCTATCCGGCGCGTGCCAGGTGCTGCGGCGGCGGAGAAATCGAAATCACTTTGAGAAAGCCACCGCAGCACCCGCATGTTGGATGAGGCATTGGGGGCGTCTGTTCGACTTCAGACATCGTCACCTCAAATCCATAAGCCAGCTCAATCAGCGTCCTGATGTTCTCAAGCGGGACTTTGCAGGTCGGGCTTAAGAAGCCGTAATATCGCACCTTCATGAACCCCGTCGGTAGAACGTGCTGGAGGAAGCGACGCATAAATTCCATCACCTCAAGTTCCAGCGTTCTCCAGCGATTGCTATTGGTCTTTTTGTAATGAATGAAGATCTGACGATTCTCGACTTTCACGATCCGGCTGTTGGACAAGGCTACCCGAAAGACATAGGGGGCAAGATACTTGAGACTCCCTTCGCTGTCGCCCACGGCTTGCGAGTTCACGTTCCAGTCGATGCGCCAGACCTCTTCGGGGATTTGATCAAAAAGGCCTGCTTTTTTCATCTCATCCTTGAACTTCGCCCGGAAAATGGGAGATAGCGCTTGGACCGGCACATAGAAACCGGTTCCTGACGGTTTCCATGTTTTATCCTCGGACGAAAACGCCCCACCTACGACGATATAGTGGACATGGGGGTGAAACTCCAGTGTTCTGCCCCATGTGTGCAGGACCCCGAAGAAGCCCGGCAGATCGCCGCCCATGAACTTGGGGTCGAGAACCAGCTTTTTCATAGCCGCTGAAGAAGCAGAAAACAAGGCAGCATAAGCTGCTCGTTGATTGCCTCTGATGAACCGACGAATCTGCTCGGGCACCGTGAACGTGATCATGAAGTGATGTCCTGGCATCCGCCGATCAATCTGTTTTTCGAGCCACTGTCGGCTCTTATGATACTGGCAGGTCGGGCAGTGACGGTTGCCGCAAGAACGATGGATGGCATGGTCTTTCCCGCAGTCTTCGCAACGGAACCAGGTCGTCCCACAAGCTGGAGTGCGGCAGTTGATAATTGCGTCTATTGCCTTGCGATGTTCCAGAGGAATCGCTTCGCCAAACCGTGACACGTACTCCGGGGCATAGGTGCGGAAAATCTCATTGATCGTGTCCATGGTCAAAACCCCGTCATGAGCTGGTCGATGATTTTGTAAGCGTCTTCCTGACCCTTGGTGGTCAAATGTAGGTAAATCATCGTGGTCTCAAGGCTGGAGTGGCCCATATACTGCTGGATGACGCTCAGATTCACGCCGGCTTCGAGCAGGTGAGTAGCATAGGCGTGGCGAAGCGTGTGGATGGAGACGTTGCGTTTCTGAATACCCGCTGCGCGTACCGCGTTCTGAAGCGCCGCCTGCACCGTACTGTATGAAACCGGTTTCCGAATGTCCGAGCCATCTTTGTATATGCCCCGTGAGGGAAAAATCAATCGGGGGTTTTTGTGAGTGGCCCAATGCTTCCGCAAAAGAGCATACGTCGTACGGGGAAGCGGAACATAACGGTCTTTAGCGCCTTTCCCCCGGTGGATATGGATCATCATACGGTGTTTATCGATGTCCGGGACTTCGAGGTGTAGCGCTTCCTGGAGCCGAAGGCCGCAGGAATAGACTGTGGAGAGGAAGGCGTGGTTGCGAGGAGACGTGACGCGGGAAAGGGTGGCGCGTACCTCTTCGATACTAAGCACAGTCGGAAGCCGGTGTTCAGTTTGCGCCCGAATGATGCTCAGGATATGCCAGTCACGGCGCAGGACGTTCTCAAAGAAAAAGCGGATGCCGGCATAGCAGACAGCCATGGTTTTGGGCGCCCACTTGCGAACGTTCCTGCAATGGAGGAAGTATTCCTGAAGCTCTTCTTCGGTGATGAGATCGGGGGTTTTGTTGCCGAAATGCTCAATGAGTAATCGGACTGCGCGTGTGTAACTTTCTTGCGTTGTGTCGCCCTTACCGCTCAGTTGCAGGGCTTCTTTGGACTTCTCGTACCAGTTTTCCATGACCATACTCTCCTTGTGCTACAAGATTGAACTGCATTGGAGATGTATGGTAACACGGAGATTATTCAGGAAATATCAGACAAGGTGGGATGGACGCAGGATGGATGCTTTGCTCTTCTGCCGCGGAGCGGCTTACTTGAATAACGGATTTTATCGGAAATTATAAGAATTGAAATCAAAATGGTGAAGGTGTCCAAACATCGGTAGAGAAACAATAAGACTGCCGCTGACAACAGCTCCGTATGCATTCCAGAATCCCACTTGCTTTAACGGTGAGTGTGCGTCAATTAATGCTTAAACACCCGCTGGCCTGTAAAGACCATCGTTACTTTGGGCGTAGTCTCATTACACGCGGTGATTACATCGAAGTCCCTATCCGACCCGCCTGGCTGCACAATTGCCGATATCCCCTCTTTAATTCCTACATCAACGCCATCGCGGAATGGAAAAAAAGCATCAGAAACCATAGTAGAACCGATGAGGCCGCCCTTGTCCTTCCTGGCCTGTTCGTCAATATCTTTGAGAGCCGATTTGTCCCGTTTTCCCTTGTTTGCTTCCAACTCAAACGTTTTGTAGGGAATGCCGAATTTTTTGAAGCAAAGAGAGTCTGCATACTTTGTATATGCCTTAAATATTGCAATCTCGGCAACGCCTACACGGTCCTGTTCTCCAGTCCCAATGCCAACGGTAACGCCGTTCTTTACATAAATAACGGAGTTCGACGTAATCCCCTGCTCAACATTCCAGCCAAACAGCATATCATCATACTCCTCTTCAGTTGGTTTCCTTGAAATTTTGTACATCTGGCCTTTATATATAGTTTCCGCTACCTGGAAATCCTCTTTCTTTCGAATTGCGTTTTTCTGGGACTGTTGAACGATCAGGCCTCCATCGATAAGCGCCTTAAATTCTACAAAGTTTATATCTTGGTATTTCGCAAGTTCAGCAATTTTCTCAAGTTTGATAATTCTCAGGTTTTTGCGCTTTGCGAGGATAGCCACTGCCCCCTCTTCATAAGCAGGAGCTGCCACTACCTCAAGGTAATTACCGTTCGCCATCTCTGCAACCTGCTTATCGATGGGCCTGTTCACGCAGAGACAGCCTCCGAAGGCTGCGATGCGGTCCGCCATGTTTGCACGTTCGTAGGCGTCAGCAATTGTTTTGCCGTACGCTACACCGCAGGGGTTATTGTGCTTCATAATGGCGGCAACGGGTCGATTGGTGAAGAACTTGAGGATATTAAGTGCATTATCAAGATCAGTAAGATTCGTTTTACCAGGATGTTTGCCAGCCTGCAGCATCTGTTCCTCGGTAATACTACTCACAAGACCATTACCGGGTTCGATGAATCGTGCCCCGGCAAGAATAAGATTCCCGCTGACAAGCTGGTACATTGCCGCCTGCTGGTCAGGATTCTCCCCGTACCGTAACCCTTTTTCGATTACTTCCCCAGTACTTTCATCAGCAAGCTTCCATGACCTCTTCCGGTATACAAGTTTCTGACTGCCAAATGCGATGGTCATTTCTGCGGGGAAGTTGTCGGACATGATGGTTTTATACATCTTTTTTATATCTGACACAAAAACCTCCCCTAATAAGCTGGCCGAAAAATCAGTAATGTCCGGTTACGTTTTTGCATGGAGAATGCCTTCTCCGGACATTTTATAGCAGTCACGGTCAGGCGGCACGTTCTCAAACTCAGTAGATTCATTTTTGATTTTGCAGCGTAGCTCTCTGACCCTTTTTATACTGACTTTCTCATTGTGCTGTTCGTGGCAATAAATAGCGAGAAGCAGGTAGGTGATGAGGCCTCCCAGTATTTGGACCATGAGACCATGCTTGCTTCTTGCAATCAAGTGATAGACCTTCAAATGGCGTTTCCACCAGCCGAAGAAGGTTTCTATGTTCCATCGGAGCTTGTAAACCAGCGCTACCTCCTCGGCTGAAAGATCGTACCGATCGGTAGCAACCCAGTATTCTTTATTCGCGACACGATAGGCGACTACACGGAGTTCTTTTTCCGTTTGATTCACGCCTTTGGTCCCGAGCAGGACAACGGCGTCATAGAAAACAATGCTTCCTGGCTTAACGGTATTGGCCTTGATAATAGTAATCGTTGTGTTTTCTTTGATCCGGCAGACAAAATATTTTCTCTCAATCTGCCACTGATCGAAGCTCTTATGCCGCTGATAGTAACGATCCAGAACACTGGTCTGACCCGGAGAAATAATCTGGCTTACAAAAGGGCGTTCATCTCCTTTGCCGTGGGTCAAAAATATCTTCGTCGGAATACCACGATTGATATCGAAGCCTATATGCGTCTTGGCTTTTTTTGAGCCGCCCCGATAATCGGCCCAGTGCATGGAAAGGACTGCATCTATCAAAGATCCATCAACGGCGATAAGGTCGCCGAGATTGCCGTATTCAGTCGGAAGCAGCTTGGTGGCTTTGGCTTGGAGTGCCAAATATAATTCCATAAGTTGATCAAGGCCTCTTGAATTAATGGCCTCGAAAAAACTGCTTTTATTAATACCGGATTTCGGCGCAATCGTCTGTCGGGCAAAATCATCTTCCTTGAGGACTTGCAACAGGTGACGACCTGAAGTGTGTTCCTCAAGGTGAAAGTAAATGAGCGCATGAAGCTGATCTTCAAATTCCATTTGTAGCGGCCTGTTTCCTCGTGCCTTAAGTAGCGTGATGTCGCTTAACGGCGCTTCCAGCGGTTGAAGCAGAAGGCTGAATGATGGTCGTTTGCCTGATTTGTTCTTCGGATCGAGCACATAGGGCATTTTCGTAACTCCTTGCAGTTAAAGGTATTTACGAAAATTTTTTCTGTGCACGTTTTTCTAAATGTCAAGTTAATAGCGACCGAACATTAGAATGTTATGCTTTTTTATTGTCTCCTTTGAATGCAATTTGCTAACCGGACAACGCTGCCGAAAAATCAAACTTTATCGACGGACTTTTGCCCCAGTAAACCGGCAGGACGGATAATGAGCACAATGATCAGTACGAGAAAGGCAAAGGCATCTTTATAAACGCTCGAGATGTAACTCGCTCCAAAGTTTTCAATCAGCCCGAGCATGAATCCACCAAGCATCGCGCCGGGTATGCTGCCAATCCCGCCAAGCACAGCTGCAGTAAATGCTTTAATGCCGGCCAGGTATCCCATGAAAAAGTGTACAACTCCGTAATAAAGCGTCACCATGACGCCAGCCACGGCTGCAAGAGCTGAACCGATCATAAAGGTGATAGATATTACCTGATTAATATTGATACCAACAAGGCCTGCCATAACACGGTCCTGGGACGTCGCGCGCATAGCTTTCCCTAATCTTGTTTTCGAGACGAAAAGTTGAAGTCCGGCCATGATGATAACGGAGGCAATCAGAATGAATATCTGCGCAGGAGATACATTGGCCCCAAGTAAGGAAAAACCAGCCGCAGGTAGTATGGGTGGAAGGTTCTTGTATTCCTTGCCCTGGCTGAGCATGACGAAATTCTGGAGAAAAATCGACGTGCCTACCGCGCTGATAAGAGGTGCTAGCTTTGAGGCGTTTCTGATAGGACGGTATGCCACGCGCTCGATCATGGCTCCGTAAGCCGCGCAAAATGCCATTGCTATGAGAAAGGTGGCCAGAAGCGAAAGGGGGAGACTGTAGGCCGTCAGCCCCACATGGGTCAATATACCTAGCACGATAATACCAAGGTAGGCGCCGAGCATATAGACCTCACCGTGGGCGAAGTTTATAAGCTGCAGAATGCCGTAAACCATGGTATATCCGAGCGCGATAAGCGCATATACTGAGCCGAGGGCCAGACCATTTATGAGTTGTTGAGTGAACATAATTTAAGCCATGATGCAGATGTATTCAGAGCATCTGTTAAAATCGTCATCCTGATAAAACAACAACCAAATTGCTTCACTAATTTCGCAATCGTACATTAGCGAAAGCCGCAACCGTAGATCATTTTACTTCTGTAAATTTTCCGTCTTTTACCTGCCAGATCACATAAGGCGCCTTGGTCACATCACCGTTCTTATCGAACGATATATCGCCGAACGCCCCATGAAAGGTAGTCTTTGAAATGTAATCGGCAAGTTTTTCACCGTCAGTGCATTTGGTCTCTGCAATTGACGATAGAATAATATTAGCCGCATCATAGGCGTATATAGAATAAGGTCCTGGGTCCCCATACTTGGCCTTGTATTTTTCCATAAAGGACTTTGCCGTTGAAAGTCCGGCCGGTTCTTTCCCGAAGGTGACATACGTCCCCTCAGCGGCCTTACCTGCAATACTGATGAAAGTGGGGTCGAAGACCCCGTCGCCGGTTACCATCGGGATAGTCATTCCGATCTCCTTTGCCTGACGCACGAGCCTTCCAGCTTCGGGATAGATACCGCCGAAGAAATACACATCCGGTTTGTGCATTTCGATCGTAGTTAACACAGCCTTATAATCAGGATCTCGCTGAACAATACCGCCGAAATAGACCACCTGTACTTTCTCACCCAGCGCCTTTTTAAAATAATCCGCCAGTCCCTGGCCGTAAGCAGTTTTGTCATGAATGATCGCCACTCGTTTGGGATGGAGCCTGGTCAGAAGGAATTCTGCGGCAACTCGGCCCTGCTGGTCATCGGTTCCGCAGACACGAAAAACTTTTTTGAAACCCTGAAGCGTAAGCTGTGGGTTCGTGGTCGCCGGCGATATCATGACTATATTTGCATCGTTATAGTATTTCGACGCCGGAATAGAACAACTTGAATTCCAGTGGCCAACCACGGCAACGGCCTTTTGATTAATGAACTTATTCGCCATAGAAACAGCCTGTTTGGGATCTGCCTGATCATCGCCAGCTAACATGACGATCTTTTTCCCCAGAACGCCGCCTCGCATGTTCCATTCATCTACCGCGAGTTCAACGGCATTCCTGAGGTCAACCCCCATTTTGCTCTGATCTCCCGTCATAGGTCCTGCTGCACCGATTTTAATCACGTTCTCATCCTGATGGGTACATCCAGCAAGTATCACTATTAGGATTATAAAGAGAACTTTTTTCATCGTTTCCCTCCTGAGAGTGAAACATCATCTATTATTTTCATCATTGCAGTTGCTGCTTCAGTCAAATCTTCCGCAGTGAGAATTGCGCCTATTATAGCCACGCAGTCTGCCCCGACACTGATAACATCCGCGACAGTCTCCTGGTTGATACCACCAATGGCTATGATCGGTATTGTAACCGATTTTCTGATGACTGCCAGGCCTGCAATCCCCTGAATAGTTCCTGCATCTTTCGTGGTTGTATGGAAAATGGGCCCAAAACCGATATAATCCGCTCCCTGGTGTTCCGCTTCCAACGCCTGTTTAACGCTGTGCGTCGAAATGCCGATCAATTTTTTTGTGCCAATAAGATTTCGAGCTTGCTCAATCGGAAGGTCGTCCTGTCCCAGATGCACACCATCCGCACCGACAGCCAGTGCGATGTCAGCGTGGTCATTTACGATGAACGTCGCATTGATCTCGTGGGCTATTTTGGCCAGTCTTAATGATGTTTCATACACTGATTTTTTTGATCCTGTTTTGTTGCGGTACTGAAAAAACCTGACACCTGCAATGCATGATCGGGACATTGCCTCCTCGGGGCTTAAGCGTAGTATGTCCTGATCAAGAATTAGGCAAAGCCCTTTGAGATCATGCGTCCCGATTGCTATACCTCTCCATGAAATTCGTGGAAATATTACCCTCCCGGAAATCAGGGTCAGAAAGAATCTTTTTATGCACGGGTATCGTCGTTTTTACACCCTCGATAATGAACTCGTCAAGGGCTCGCAGCATGCGCAGAATAGCTTCATCGCGAGTTTCTGCATGTACGATGAGCTTTGCTATCATTGAATCATAATAGGGAGGGATGACGTATTTGTTGTATGCCGCTGTGTCGACCCTGACGCCGAGGCCTCCTGGAGGGTTGAATGTGGTCAACGTCCCCGGCGATGGAGTAAATTTCTCCGGATCTTCTGCGTTTATGCGGCATTCGATGCTATGCCCTTTGATCCTTATCTGGTCCTGGGTGAACAAAAGCGGCAACCCGAATGCCACGCGGATCTGTTCTTTCACGAGATCCAGACCGGTTACCATCTCGGTCACCGGGTGTTCCACCTGGATGCGGGTATTCATTTCCATGAAGTAATATTTCATATTTTCGTCTATTAAAAACTCGACAGTCCCCGCATTTCGATACTTCACCTTTTTTGCTATAGCAACGGCCATCTCACCCATAGTTTTGCGCAAACTTGCATCGACAATGACCGACGGCGCTTCTTCAATAAGTTTCTGATGACGGCGCTGGATTGAGCATTCTCTTTCGCCGAGATAGACGGCGTTGCCCTTATCATCAGCCATGAGTTGGATTTCGATATGACGAGGCTTTAGGAGGTATTTTTCTATGTAGACGTCAGCATCGCTGAACGCTGCAAGCGCCTCTGTCTGTGCCATGACAAATGCGTTGGCAAACTCGGCTTCATCCATGACGACACGCATGCCCTTGCCTCCGCCGCCGGCGGACGCTTTGACGATTACTGGAAACCCGAGTTCGCGAGCAATCTCGAGAGCGCTGCTTTCTTCTGTTACCACGCCGTCGCTGCCGGGTAACACAGGCACGCCGGCTTTTTTTGCCGTTTCACGTGCCTTAGCCTTGTCTCCCATGAGTTTTATGCTCTCAGGACTTGGTCCGATGAACCGTATCCCGGTAGAACCGCAGATCTCTGCGAAGCTGGAATTCTCAGCTAGGAAGCCGTACCCAGGGTGAATGGCTTCAGCATCGGTTATTTCCGCCGCACTGATTATACTCGGGACATTCAGGTAGCTATCTGCGCTTTTTGGCGGTCCGATGCATACACTTTCATCGGCAAAGCGAACATGGAGCGAATCAGCATCCGCAGTAGAATGAACAGCAACCGTCTTTATGTTCATTTCCTTGCATGCCCGTATAATTCGAAGCGCTATTTCACCGCGATTCGCGATCAATATCTTTTTAAACACGCAAACACCTCGTGCGCAATATTTTCAAGTGATAGTTCTCAAGGTATCCGTGACGTTTTACATCGGTTCAATTATAAAAAGAGGCTGTCCGTACTCCACCGGTGTTCCGTTCTCGACGACGACTTGAACGATCTTCCCGGCTGTTTCCGACTCGATCTCATTCATCAGTTTCATGGCTTCGATGATGCAAAGCACCTGCCCCTTCTTGACGTCATCGCCGACTTCCACATAGGGTGGCTTGTCCGGAGAACTCGACCGGTAGAACGTACCGACAATTGGCGCAGTTACTTTAATCTGGTTCGTCTTCACAGACTCGACCTCGCGCTGTTCTGCCTGTGCAGCCGATGTTTCAACAACGGCAGGAGCAACGATGGCGTGAGGGGGATAATCCATGCGGGGCATTGTCGGATGGTAGGTAACATCCCCGCCTTTCCGGATCCTCACTTTCACCCCGGAACGTTCTATTTCTAACTCAGAGACGTCCGTATCCTTCAACATCTCGATTAGTTCCTTAAGTTCTTTAAGGTTCATAATTACTCCTTCAATGTAACGATGATGAAAGAACGGAGCTACTTTTTAACTCGTTCAATAAAGGTACCTGTACGAGTATCGATCTTTATGACATCTCCCTCATTTAGATAAAACGGGACCTTGACGACCGCGCCGGTTTCCATAGTCGCGGGTTTGGAACCTCCCGAGGCCGTGTCGCCTCGCACACCGGGGTCAGTCTTTGCAATCGCGAGTTCCACGAACATAGGAATATCGACATTAATCGGTTGTCCCTTGTGGAAGAGGACCTTGATTTCCATATTTTCCTTGAGATAACTGATGCTATCACCCAGCTGCTTTTCATTCAGGGAAACTTGCTCATAGTTCGCAGTGTCCATAAACACGCGATCCTTGTCCGCTGCATATAGATATTGCATATTTTTTTCCTCAAGTTCAGGGATATCTACTTTTTCTCCCGACCGATATGTCCTGTCTATCACGTTGCCCGACTTGAGGCTTTTTATCTTCGTTCGCACGAAAGCCCCACCCTTGCCGGGCTTCACATGTTGGAAATCAACTATTACATAAGGCTCTCCATCTATTTCGATCTTTAAACCATTTCTGAATTCAGTTGTTGATACCGGCACTTCAACTACCTCCCTTTCCTTATTCTAAACAAAATATTTTGCAACTTATATCATTCATGGGCTCAACGCATGAATCTACATGTATAGATATAATGGACACAGTGAGACATCATAGCTTCTTTAAAATCTCTAGTTCTCTCGGCAACGAAGTAAGCACTTTCTTGCTCTGCTCCGTTACGAGAACCATGTCTTCGATCCTAACCCCTCCCCAACCTGGAATGTACACACCCGGCTCCACAGTAAATACGGTGTCCTGCTCGACCTGGTCTTTTGAAAGAGGAGACACTGAAGGTCCCTCATGTACCATCAAGCCGATGCCGTGGCCCGTCCCATGACCAAAATGGGCACCATGGCCAGCTCTTGAAATTATTTCGCGAGCAACGGCGTCGACGGTCTTACAGCTTATTCCTGGGTGGATAGACTGCACCGCAGCCTCCTGGGCTTGCAAAACCAGTTGATGAATTTCTTTCTGTCGTGCCGTTGGTTTGCTTACACTGAGCGTCCGTGTGATATCGCAGTAATATCCGTCTGCCTCAGCGCCGAAGTCGATTGTAACGAGATCGCCCTTCCTTAGGCGACGGTTCGACACTGATGCATGGGGCATGGCACCATTCTCTCCTGAGGCCACGATTGTATCAAATGCCGCCTTACGCGCGCCTTTTTCACGCATCAGGAATTCGAGTGTGAGCCCCAGCTCCCGCTCCGTAACTCCCGGTTTAATGTATCGCATCAATTCTAGAAATGAGCTTTCTGCACGACGGATGGCTTTGCGAAGAGATATCAGTTCCTCCCGGTCCTTACGCATTCTCAAGTGCCTGAGCATTTCCCGATGCCCATGAACGTTGAGCCCAAGCTTTCTCAATTTTTTCAGTTCTTCAACCGTTATTGCTGATTCTTCGAACCAGAGGGTCTTTATTCCATGATCGAACGACGTATCACGAAGGGCGGAAAAAAAATCTTTCTTTTGTATCACTACCTCAATGCCTGAAGTCTCTTTAGTTGCCTGGAGCTTGTAGCGGAAATCGGTTATAAGGCATGGCTTACCTGCTCCGACCAGGAGAGAACCCGCTGAACCGGTAAAACCGCTTAGGTAACGTACGTCCTCACGGCGCGTTACGAGCAACGCTTCAATGTTGCCTGATTTCATGAGCTGTCTGAGCCGGGAAATTCGCGTTTGCGCCGATCGTATCATTTCTCGCTCTTTCCGCCTGCCGTAACTAGTCCTACTGCGGCTCGAAAAGCAAGAAGATAGCTATCCGGTCCAAACCCAGTGATCTGACCAGCAGCCACATCTGAGATAAAGGAATGTCTTCGGAATTCTTCACGTTTGTAAATATTGGAAATATGTGTTTCTACCGTCGGGATGCCTGTCGAGGAGATAGCATCACGCAGAGCAACACTTGTATGTGTATAGGCTCCCGGGTTAATCACGAGGGCCTGGTATATGCCCATGGCATCCTGGATTCGTTGAACCAGTTCTCCTTCATGGTTCGACTGGAAAAAGGCTACCTCTACGTTAAATTCTGCGGCTAAGGCAGTGATCCTCCCATTAATGTCATCGAGTGTCACAGACCCGTAGATATCGGGTTCACGCTTTCCGAGGAGATTCAGGTT
Organism: Nitrospirota bacterium; assembly: GCA_963845065.1. Taxonomy (GTDB): domain Bacteria; phylum Nitrospirota; class UBA9217; order UBA9217; family UBA9217; genus JAJYKN01. Next base: position 280,396 of record CAWJQQ010000003.1, on the reverse strand, counting down.
GGGCCCGTTCACAACAAGGATTTTCATGAAACCCCCATAGAAAATAAAAAACTGCCTGAGGCAGTTTCCCATACTAACAAAAATAAACATTTATATCAAAACTCTTGCAATAGTTTTGGTACTGACATTCTGAGGAGGAACCTTCCTTTTCCAAAATTTCCTTCCGGTTTAATTATCAAAACAAAAAAATACTCGTCATTCAATCTCCGGAGCATAATCATAGCCTTGTCCGTTATGACCGTCACTTCTTTAGTAGTTCCCATCTGAGCCGCCTGCGAGCCTTTTTCAATTTCCTTGAGAAGCGAAGAATACTCTACGGTCATTGACTGGAGATCCATATCGTTGCTCACGGAATATTCCTCGACTGGGATGCCGTCCAAACCGACAATGAGCGCACCGAGCGCCCCTTCGGTACCATTCACGACCTCTTGCAAGATGTCGATGAAGGACATTCCTTATTTCTCCTTTTTGATGTTACTCAGCCAATGTTCCAGGCGGTCGATTGTCGCTTTGTGCGTTGCGATATCCGATGCCGGTGGAGTGTGAGGTGTTCCCTCTTCTTTAGGCAGTTGCTCGGTCGTAGGGGGGATATATTCACTGGGTTCGAAATCAATATTCTTCGGTATCGTCTTGGGCGTTTCTTCCTGTGGAGGCATAAATATTTCATCGACAGACTTATATCCAGACGGAGGGCCTGCCCATTCCTCCGGCTCATTCGCTGGCCGGTATTCCTGAGGCTCTCCAAAAAAAGCAATTTCTGCATCTTTGGCTTGCTCAGGAGATTGTGTCAGATCATTCTTCGGCTCGACGTATAGCTCCGAGTTAATAGTGACTTCTTCTCCTTGTCCCTCCTCGATAGGAGGCACATACTCTTTCGGTTCTGCAAACAATATCTTCTCTTCCGTGGAATCTGGCGCAGTTTTGTCTATCGTTGCGTTGGTAAATTCTACCTCTGACGTGCTTACCGCCTTTGCCCTAACACGCTCCAGTTTATCCTTGAGACCGCGGCTGTTGGGATTGTCTGTTAGCATTCGCTGATAGATATCAATTGCTTTTTCAAAGAACCCCTGAGCTATGTACAACTCGGCAAGCGTGTCTGTTGTAAAATCATCTGTGCCCGTTTGGTCAAACGATTGTTCATCTCCAAGAATTACTGGTTCGGATCCTTCTCCGATCAATGCATTTGAATCAGGAATAATTGTCTGCTCTGTTTTCGCCTCTTCAATGACCTGTTCTTCGAGAACAGTACGAGAAGATGCCGGGATGGCATCTGTCTGTTCTTCTGCAGGATTTGTTTCAAAAACATTTTCCGAAAAGACGTCAATGTCTGAAGCCGCTGGAGCTGGAACGGGAGCTTTATCGTCGTCAATCGGTTCAACTACAAATACGTCTTCGGCTTCTTCTTGATCCACAACCGGCGCGGTCGATTGTTGAGCCATGGTTGGAAACTGTTCGTTCAACAGCACTGATTCATTCATCTGCTCTGCCTCTGACTTCTTCACTGTCGATTCGTTTCCTGCCAGTAAAGGAGAAACACCCGGCGAGCCTTCCGACGAAGCCTCAGACGTTGTTACCTCTGCTGCGGCAAGAGCGTTAGGTAACGGAGACAATGGCGGCGACGTCCCGGCTGACGATTTCAACAGATGTGGAGGAGACGGAGTTTCCTGGTCAAGTGAAGTCTGGGGTTTCTGCTGCACAACCTTCGCCTTAGGAATCATTTCAGACTCTATTTCTGAAATGATCGAAGCTATTTCTGCATCGCCAGGATTCAACGTGAGCACAATCTTATAATGTTTGAGCGCGTCCTCATATCTCTTCTGCAGAAGATTCAGATCTCCCAATTTTCTATGTGCAAGTAAATTGTCGGGAATCGCCTTTACTACCTCTTCAAATTCGCTTTGAGATGCTGCAAAATCTCCATGTTCTAATAGAAGCCTACCGAGGAATGATCGCGCTGTCAGATAACCCGGATTGATTTTAAGCCCCTCTGAAAGCACATGGATCGCCATCTCAATGTCCCCTATTTTTTTGTACTCCTCTGCAAGAGGCACAAAAAGTTTTGACTTGGGGTCTTTAGAAATGCGCTCCGTTAATTTGGCTATTTCGGAGGTGTCTTTTGTCATGGATTTTCTTGTGTTATCAAGCCGATGCAAAAATTCTACCAAAAACAAGGGTTAAAAGTCAAGGTAATACTTTCTGCGTTGTCAACAATGCCATTTCTTTCATTCATAAGTGTTACAAATATTTCTTGTTACATACAATTTCCATTATGTTACAGAAACCTTTTTTTTATGTCATGCCTACGACTCATAGCTATTGGTATCTTGATATGAGTTAGTTCCCGGGCGAACGTGAATTCAGGATAAGATTGCAAAACTACATGCGAGACAGACCTTTGAGGATAGCTGGCATTCTCTGTCGCCTCGCTACTGGAGAGTGATTTTACCTGCACCAAGCAAGTTGTCCGATAATGGAAATATAACGATTTCTGGCCTTGTATATCATTGAATTTACGTTCGTAAATTTCCCAAAATTAGAATTGTCGGACAGCCTACAAGGAGCGGGGTATTCCGTTTCCACTATTAATTTGTGCAGCATACATCGGCACCGCGTCTGAGGGCATTTTCGTTCAAGGGGATTAATGAATGTCTCCGGGCTGGCAGCACTTGTTTAAGTGCGGCAAGTACAGAATCAAGAGCAACCACGCCCGTTTTTTTCAGGAGTGCACCAAGCATAACCATGTTAGCTATGCGTATATCACCGAGGTTTTCGGCTATATCATTGGCCTTGACGTCAATCCGGGAGATATCCGATCGCGATGGTGCAGCATGGACAAGGGAGGTGTTTAAAAAAAGTTGTCCGCCCTCCTTGATTCTTATCTCGAACTTCTTGTAGGATGCCTCGTTAAAAATGAGCATGGCTGAAGGATTTCGCACCACCGGTGATCCGATGTCATCATTTGATATAATTACGGTACAGTTGGCTGTCCCCCCCCGGATCTCCGCCCCGTAGGACGGGAACCATGTTACATGTTTACCTTCAAGCATACCGGCATATGCCAGCAATTTGCCCGCGACGAGAACACCCTGGCCTCCGAAACCCGCAATCATCACATCATGATACATATTTACTCAAGCCCCCCCTGTTTCCGAGCATTTGCCCTCCGACTGCTACTTTACGTCCTTATACACTCCTAAAGGATAATATTGCATCATACTATTTCGCACCCAATCTACGGACTGGTTAGGCGTCAATCCCCAATCGGTCGGGCACATCGAGAGTGCTTCCACAAAAGAGAATCCGCGGCCCTCGATCTGGTTCCTGAAGGCTTTTTGAATGGCTTTCTTTGCTGCAAGGACATTCTTGGGGCTGTCAACCGAAACCCGTTCTATATATACGGGTCCGTCCAACGTCGCCAGCATCTCGCACACGCGAAGAGGATTACCTGCTTGCAGTACATCCCTGCCTTTCGGTGTGGTCGTTGTCTTTTGGCCTGGCAGTGTAGTTGGAGCCATCTGTCCACCGGTCATGCCGTAATTGCCGTTATTAACGAAAATAACAGTAATATTTTCACCTCGAGCAGCGGCATGGACAATCTCTGCCGTGCCGATAGCGGCAAGGTCACCGTCACCCTGGTAACTGAAGATCACGGTGCTAGGCCTCGCGCGCTTCATTCCGGTAGCGATTGCCGGCGGTCTTCCATGTGGTACTTCAATCATATCGATATCAAAGTAGTCGTAGGCAAAAACCGCGCAGCCGACCGGTGCAATGCCGATAGTCTGATCGTGGATGCCGAGCAAATCGATCGTCTCGGCAACGATACGGTGCAGCACTCCATGGCTGCATCCCGGACAATACCGAAATGCTTTGGCTTTAAGGGAAATTGGCCTCGAAAATATTTTATTCATGATCACCTTCCAACAAAAATCACTTGACAATCAACCCTGTAGTCTGTTATCTTATCGTCTCGTTAAAACTGACCACGTTATGCCGAGGTAGCTCAGTTGGTAGAGCAGAGGCCTGAAAAGCCTCGTGTCCGCAGTTCGATTCTGCGCCTCGGCACCATTCCTTACGTTTCCCCATCATTGTATCTACTGATATCTATTGGTGTACGAAGATAAGGTAGATACGTTGTTAATCCATCCTTGTCTCTCTCCGTGCATTCGTGACAACATTCCTTATTACTCCTTATCGAACAAACCGAGCTGCAACATCTTTTCACCGGGGAAAGGAACCGGGTAGTCGCCGTCGAAGCAGGCAGCGCAAAAGTTCATATGGAACGGGACAACCTTCTGAATCCCTTCCATACTGATATAACCAAGCGTATCGGCGGTTATATATTTTCTAATTTCATCGATGCTGTGAGAAGAAGCAATAAGCTCCTGTCGTGTCGGCATATCAATGCCATAGAAACAAGGATAGGACGTTGGCGGCGAACTGATGCGCAAATGGACTTCTGCGGCTCCCGCGTTTCTTATCATTTTGATAATCTTTTTGCTTGTCGTACCCCGCACGATGGAATCGTCTACAACGATGACTCGTTTGCCTCTAATAGCATCTTTAACCGGATTGAGTTTTATCTTCACGCCAAAGTGTCTGATGCTCTGCTGCGGTTCGATAAAGGTACGTCCCACGTAGTGGTTCCTGATCAGACCCGTATCGAATGGTATTCCGGCCTCTTCGGCGTACCCCAAAGCGGCGGGCACGCCTGAGTCCGGCACCGGGATAACGACATCTGCAGAAATAGCGGTCTCCCTGGCTAGTTGCCTGCCGAACTCTTTCCGGATTGAATAGACGTTCTGGCCGAAGACCATACTATCAGGTCGAGCAAAATAAATGAATTCAAAAATACAGTGGGATGGTTCAGCAGGCTTGAACGGAAATGTAGACTGAATCCCCTTGCTACTAATCACGATCATTTCGCCGGGCGCAATATCACGAATATATGTTGCCTCAATGAGATCAAAGGCACACGTTTCTGACGCAACAACATGGGCCCCATCTAATTCTGCCAGCGAGAGTGGTCTGAACCCGTTCGGGTCGCGAACAGCAATCAACTCATCTTCGGTGATGAGTAGCAGGCTATAGGAACCCTGAACATGGCTGAGAGCATCCACGATCCGTTCGTGCAATGTAGCGGCCCGCGATTGGGCGATCAGATGCACAATCACTTCCGTGTCTGTCGTCGATACAAATATCGAACCATAGGCTTCCAACTCATCTTTGAGAATCCCGGCGTTCACCAGGTTACCGTTATGGGCAACTGCGAGTTCACCGAGCGCGAAATTGACGAGAATGGGTTGAATATTTATGGCAAAGCTTCCCCCGGCAGTCGAATAGCGATTATGTCCGATTGCCATATGACCAGGAAGTTTTTTGATCCGTTCTTCACTGAAGATATCGGCTACAAGACCCATGTCCTTCTCGACGTAAAGTCGCTTCCCGTCTGAGGACACGATCCCTGCTGACTCTTGGCCGCGGTGCTGGAGGGAGTAAAGTCCCAGGTATGTCAAGTTTGACGCGTCAGGATGGCCAAATATCCCGAATACGCCACATTCTTCATGGAGTTTGTCGAACATAATTCCTAAACCTTCTTTTTAAAAACACGCTTGAATAGGTAGTCAACTTTTTTGAGCATATGCGACAGGTCGAAGCACTTGTCGATTTCGCGATTGTTCAGGTATTTTCGGACATCTTTGTCATTCTGCAGATGCTGCTTAAAATCACCACCTTGCTTCCAGACTTCCATGGCATTCCGCTGCACATAGGAATATGCTTTTTCGCGTGTTAGCCCCTTCTCTACTAAAGCAAGCATAACGGTCTCTGAATGGAAAAGACCTTTCGAAAGTTGCATGTTACGTTTCATATTTTTGGGATAAACGAACAATTTGCCGATCAGGCTGTTGAATCGTACCAGCATGTAGTCCATGAGGATTGTGCTGTCCGGAATAATGATGCGTTCGACGGAGGAATGGCTAATGTCCCGTTCGTGCCATAGTGCGATGTTTTCCATGCCTGCCAGGGAGTTCGCCCGGACCACTCGGGCCAGTCCTGAAAGATTTTCAGCGGAGATAGGGTTTCGTTTGTGCGGCATGGCAGACGATCCCTTTTGGCCTTCGGAAAAATACTCTTCCGCTTCAAGCACTTCGGTGCGCTGGAGATGCCGGAGTTCCACGGAAAATTTTTCAATGGAAGATGCAATTAGTGCCAGCGCTGAAAGGAATTCTGCGTGCCGGTCACGCTGCACTATTTGTGTAGAGACGGGTTCTGGCTTGAGCCCTAATTTGCGGCAGACATAGATTTCGACAAAGGGATCTATGTTGGCAAAAGTCCCCACGGCACCAGACACCTTGCCCACGCTTATCACGTCGCGGGCCCGTTTCATTCGCTCTAGGGCACGTCCCATTTCCTCGTACCAGAGTGCCATTTTAAGCCCGAAGGTGACTGGTTCAGCGTGTACGCCATGTGAGCGACCGATCATAACAGTATTTTTGTGCTGTTTGGCCTTTTGCTTCAAGGTAGAAAGAACACTATGAATGTCACTGATGAGGATATCCGATGCTCTGCGCAATAGTGTGGCAAGAGACGTATCGAGTACATCCGAGGAGGTGAGCCCCAGATGAATGTAGCGTGAATCCGGTCCCACCTTTTCTGCCACGGCGGTGAGGAATGCTATGACATCGTGTTTTACGATTTTTTCAATGGCGTCAATACGTAAAACGTTGAAATCGGCCTTTTTTTTGATATTCGCGAGCGCTTTCGCCGGAATGAGTCCTAGTTTTGCATTCGCTTCGCACGCAGCAAGTTCAACCTCGAGCCATGCGCGGTATCTGCTCTTCGGTTCCCAGAGGCCGGCCATTTCCGGCCTGCTGTAACGAGGAATCATCTAGGTCTCCTACAAATAAAGATGAGTACTGCTTGTAGTACTCAAGAACCTCTAGTCTCTTGCGGATGCGGAAACTTAGAGAATCAATATTCAATGTATGACAAATAGAGTACATCTATCCAGTTCTGCTATAGCTAAATCGGTGGTTTCAGTCAATTCGACATTGTTAGCTGAAAGAGCTGACTATAGGCTACGTCATCCGGTGCAATAAGTAAAATCTTTAGACCGCGGTTGCCGGCGCCCTCTTCAAGACCCTCACGAAATGCCGGTATGGAATCCTCAGCAATGACTGTCTGGACCTGGAAATACTCCATTGCCGCATTCGTAACACCTGCACCTAATACACAAGCTGAAGCTGTTTTTGCGGCAGTTCGCAGCGACAATGCTGAAAAATCCGCTTTCTTACCAAGACCTACCAGAAATATTTTCTGAGGCGGAACTTTCCCTTGCGAAGTGAGCAGTGCCACATCACCGAGCGAACCTTTCAATTTATTTTTAAGCAAAAGACGTGAAAGAGCGCCACATAGTAGCCAGTCCAGTTGCCCGGCAGCGCCTTTGAGCGGCCTTATGTCCTGAAAAAAACCGACAACAAGAGCTTCTGCTTCGACTTTTTTTAAGTCCTGGAGTATAACCTTAACTATTACACCAGACATCCCGCTACTCCTCGATTCTGCTCTCGTCTAGTTTTCCGGTAAATCTAGCAATACGATCCAGGATACCGTTTACGAACGCCCCGGATTCTTCTGTACCGTACTTCTTAGCAATTTCGATTGCTTCGTTGATTGTTACACTGGTGGGGATATCCATCCTATAGAGGATCTCATAGATCGCCATCCTGAGTACATTGCGGTCCACGACCGACATACGGTCCAAGCTCCAGTTCTGTGCACAGTCCTGAATAAGTTCGTTTATCTTGGTTACGTATTTAAATGTTCCTTTTACGATCTCTTCGGCAAAAGCTTTGACTTCGTCATCCGGCTGGTATTCTGCCCAAAAACTCTTCAGGACAGCAGCTGAGGGCTTCTCTTTTTTTAAGTCGAGTTGGAAAAGTATCTGGAGCGCGTGCTCCCTCGCTTTGCGTCTTTTCATACCCCGCCGTCAAGCTGCCATTTCTTGTATATATTCATACTGCAAACTGTTTCATCAGATTCGCCATTTCTATGGCCGCAAGGGCAGAGTCCCAGCCCTTGTTGCCACTTTTCGATCCCGCCCGCTCGATTGCCTGCTCAATCGTATCTGTAGTTAATACGCCGAAAATAACCGGCAGTCCTGATTCCAAGGAGACAGCTGCCACGCCCTTGCTCACTTCAGCGCTTACATATTCGAAGTGTGGCGTGGCTCCGCGGATCACGGCACCGAGACAGATAATGGCATGATACTTCTTCGACTGCGTCAGCACTTTGGCTGCAAGCGGGATCTCATACGCGCCAGGGACTTTAAGGATTTCAACATCGCTGTCCGCTACTCCATGCCGCTGCAGTCCATCAAGGGCGCCGTCCAATAGCCTGCCCGTGATAAATTCATTAAACCGCGAGGCAACGATCCCGAACTTGAGCCCCTTGCCGCTCAAATCGCCCTGAATTATTCTTGCCATGAATCCCTCCATAGAACGATGTACTCGGCTTTCAATACACTTAACAGCCTTAAACTTTTTCCAGCAGATGCCCGAGTTTGTTCTTCTTCACCGTGAGGTATCGAAGGTTTTTTGCATGGGGATGCATCTCGATAGGAACGCGTTTTACCACGGTCAAACCGTAGCCTTCCAGTCCTACAATCTTCTTGGGGTTATTAGTAAGCAATTTGATCTTACGGACACCGAGGTCGCGAAGTATCTGCGCGCCGACGCCATAGTCCCTAAGATCAGCCTTAAAACCGAGGGCAAGATTCGCCTCAACGGTATCCTTGCCCGTGTCCTGGAGTTCGTACGCCTTGAGCTTGCCCTCTATGCCGATACCACGGCCTTCCTGCCGCATATAAAGAATCACACCCTTGCCTTCCGCGTCGATCATTTGCATCGCGTTATGGAGCTGCTCTCCGCAATCACAGCGGAGAGATCCAAACACATCTCCGGTAAGGCATTCAGAATGGACTCGAACCATGACATCATCATTTGGTTTGATATCCCCCTTGACAAGAGCTATATGGCTCAGGCAATCAATGTCATTGGCATAGAGGATTGCCGTAAATTCATTTCCATAAGAGGTAGGGAGCTTTGTTACCGCTACCCTGCGTACTAGAGATTCTTTTTTAATCCGGTAGGCAATGAGGTCCTTGACCGTGACGATTTTCATTCCATGTTTCCTTGCGAACTCGGTGAGTTGCGGAACCCGCGACATGGTGCCGTCATCATTCATTATCTCGCAGATTACTCCGGCAGGATATAAGCCCGCTAGTCTCGCCAAGTCCACCGATCCCTCGGTCTGGCCTGTACGCTGCAGTACGCCTCCTGGTTTCGAGCGCAGCGGGAATACGTGCCCCGGTCTTGCAAGGTCTTCGGGGCGAGCCTTGGGGTTAATGGCTGCTTTAATCGTCGTAGCACGATCGGCAGCAGAGATTCCCGTGGTCACACCTTTCTTAGCCTCGATTGAAATGGTGAACGCCGTGCCGAATGATGATGTGTTATCTGTGGTCATCAACGGGAGTTGGAGATGTTCCACACGCTCAGGCGTAAGCGAGAGGCAGATAAGACCACGGCCGTGAATAGCCATGAAATTAATGGCCTCGGGAGTCACCTTCTCCGCCGCCATAGTCAGGTCCCCTTCATTTTCCCGATCTTCATCGTCGACAAGTATGACCATCTTGCCTTTTTTTATGTCGTCAAGAGCTTCTTCAATAGAATTGAAATTCATGTACATCACCCTTTCTGGAATACAATAGGCCTCGGGATAGAGATCATGAATCGTTGAATTGATCGTTTATGTACCAGGCCCGCTCTTCTTGAACCTTGACTCTGCCACTTAAATAAATCCGTTTTCCTTTAATAGTTCGAGGCTCACTCCACCTTCAACCCTTCCAGACAGGAGTCGTTCAACGTACTTTCCGATGAGATCCGTTTCCAGGTTCACGCTTTCACCTGCGGACTTGAACCCTAGTGTTGTAAGCTTGGCAGTGTGAGGGATCATGGCAACGGAAAAGCCTGTTTTTTCAACATCGGCTACGGTGAGACTAATCCCGTCTATGGCGATTGAACCTTTTTTAATAACGTAGCGAAGGACAGTATCCGGTGCATTGATGGAGATTCGCCATCCGTTACCTTCTTCCCGTTTGTTGCGGATGTGGCCTACTGCATCAACGTGGCCGCTTACGAGATGGCCGCCGATTCGAGCTGAGAGCTGTAGTGCTCTTTCAAGATTTACTTTTGTGCCAATTCTCAAATCACCTAGATTCGTAACATTGAGGGTCTCAACAGCAACGTCGACGGAGAAATCGTTCTTGCTCATATCAATGACCGTAAGGCAGACACCATTCACGCAGATACTGTCTCCAAGGGCCGTGCCATCGAGCACAGTTAAAGCGGAAACCGTCAGACGTGCTGCACCTGAATCCCGTCTTAGTGCTTTGACCCCTCCCAATTCTTCAATGATGCCGGTGAACATGCGTAATAAATCCAATCCTCATATGCAGAAGTTAAACTATTTTAAGAGCGGTAGCAACACTATCTCTATCCTTCTATTTTTTTGTCTCCCCTCTTCCGTTTCGTTTGAAGCTACAGGCTGGTACTCTCCAAAACCTGCAGCGGAAAGAATATGCGGATCGATACCGCCTTCTTCCTGTAGATATCTCACAACTTCGGTAGCCCGGGCAGTAGAAAGTTCCCAGTTTGTCGGGAATCGGCTCTTGAGCGCGCTCACAATCTTAACGTTGTCTGTATAACCGTCAACCTCGATCCTCTTATCCTTAACGTCTTTCAATATAGTGACTACCTTGGCGAGCACAGCCTTTCCTTGCTTGCCTACTTTTGCGCTTCCCGAAGCGAACAATATCTGGTCTAGCATTGTCACTGTGAGACGGTCTTTCATTTCCTTGATCTGGACCTGACCTTCCTGGATCTCCTTCTCAAGCTTTTTCTGCAAATCCTCGTAGGTCTGGGTAGCCTTCTCGAGTTGCTCCGTCTTCTCAGCTTTCTTTGACAATTGATTGACTTTATCTTGGAGCTCTGCGTTGTCCTTTTGTATTGATTCCTTATCCTTTTGAAGCGATATCTTTTCATCTTGAAGCGCTGTGCGTTCTTTTTTTAGATCATTCACTTCCGCGGCGAGGCTTTTTATTTGAGTCTGAAGATCATCAGTTTTTGCACTCAGTGATTTCGCCTCGTTGGCTTTGAGATCATATGTAGATTGAGAAACGCAACCGCTAACCAGTAGCAAGGCAAATAATGGTAAAACAAGATGTTTTTTCATGCATGCCTCCTTATTTATAGCGTTACTTTGGACACGGTGATGATTTTATCATAATAGCTTTAGCATACTTTATTGTCAAGAACATTATAGATTTATGCTGTATCAATACTGCGCCGCGTAGCTATTTATTCATTTATTTTCAGTTCATCCCTTATACTGCTGGGAAAAGAATCAAAATCTATGAACTCCAACCTTTTGGTTGCGAAAATTTATTTATCGTTGCAACGACAGAACTTTATTTTTTACCCGATATTTGAGCCAAGAAGTCCGCATCATTCAGCATAGTCTTAACCGCATCTCCAAGGGCCAGGCCGGCCAACCGATTCACTAAGGAATTCATCGACTCGAAGTAACCCAATCCCGTTTCTGCAATGCCCATATAATTTTTTGACCATCCAGTCGATGTTGAGACTTCTGTTTCTATTTTGAACTGGTACATATCTCCAATCTGATTAAATACGATTTTCGGCAGTGCGATACTCAACGTCAAAGAAGAGTTAGCTCTGATATACGCCCCTCGCTTTGCAAGCTCGCCAGCCAAGGATTCAACAAGCTTTTTTGACCACATGTGCTTATTCGCGACAAGACCAAGGTTCTGTCCCTTATCGTTTAAAATCTGATAATCGGATGAGTCTTTTTCAACATTAACAACGATGAGAGTGACACCATTCATCTTAGGTATTTCTACGTTCTTGATCAGTGGAATATTATTCGGTATGACCATGACACCACATCCCGCAATCAACATCGCACTACAAACCAAAAATGTGACAATACCTAGCTGAATCGATATCTTTAATTTTTCCATAGACACCTCTTTAGGATTAAAATGCATGACAAAGAGAACGACTATCTCTCCTGATGGGAGCTGCTATATTTGTTTAACCTATTATAGGGGTACAAATTTATGTTTCAAAATGTCAAAGTTCAAACAACAAATTATTCCTAAGACACAAACGATATTTTCAGAATGTTTTGAGCCATCTTGCGAGCCGTTCGCAGCCGAGTTTAATTTTATCAATGCTTATTGCATAGGAGAAGCGCACATGGTGCCCAGCTTGAAAGGATCCAAAATCATACCCTGGTGTTAGTGCCACTTTTGCCTCACACAGCGCTCGATTCACAAAATCATGGCTGTCGATGCCCCACTTCTCAATACCGGCGTAGATATAAAACGCACCTTCGGGAACAATTGGTATGCGGAAACCGAGTCTGACGAGTTCTGGCAGAAGATAATTTCTGCGTTCTTCATAGGTCTTTCGCATACTCTCTATCTCATGAGTACAATCAAAGGCCTTCAGAGCCGCATACTGAGACAGCGTTGCCGGAGCGATAAAAACGTTCTGTGCCACGGTCTGGATCGGCCGGACCAGTTCCTCGGGCACAACCATCCACCCGAGTCTCCAGCCGGTCATCGCAAAGACTTTGGAAAAACCATCAACCACAATAATCCGGTCGGAAATCGTGAGTGCGGTCCGTGCCGTCTTCTCATAGACTATACCCCGGTAAATTTCATCTACCACAAAGGTACTGCCACGTTTTGAGAGCGATTGATAGAGGGATGCAAGGGTGTTTTCCCGGTAGACCGTGCCCGTAGGATTTACAGGATTAGAGATGATTAATAGCTCCGGTCCACTGCCGCCTCGGCTAAGTTCCTGCTCCGTTACTTCGAAACGTGTTTCAGCAGATACGGGTATCGGGCGTACCTCAGCATCGAAGAGAGCTGCAAAGTTTTTATAGCAGGGATATCCGGGATCTGAAAGAGAGAGGGTACTGCCCTTCTCGAGAAGAACGGAAAAAAGAAGAAGAAAGGCCCCAGAGGTACCGTTCGTGACCACCACTCGTTCCGGTGAAATCGAGATGCTATCGGTCTGCAAATAGTGATCAGCGATCTTTTTTCTGAGTTCAGGGAGACCCAAGCTGTGGGTATAGTAGGTCCGGTCTTTACTGAGTGCATCAAAAGCGGCCTCCTTAACCGAGCCAGGTGTGGGGAAGTCGGGTTCACCAATCTCCATGTGAACGATGTGTTCGCCTTCCGCTTCCATCCCCCGGGCCTTCTCCAGGAGTTCCATAACATAAAATGGCGTCATTTTTTGGGACCGAGAAGTTATGTTCATAGGATCATCCGCTACTATGAAACGGCCAAGTCGTTCTCTTTGCCCGCAAAGAAATGTAAGGATGTTGACAGCTATCAATATAAGTAGATCAATCTATCAGTTAATAATAAGACAGTGAAGTATTCGACGACTTCCATCCGTCTTCACTCAACTCATTCAACTCGAACTCTTCACCGGGATCTTGTTCATTGCCCGCTCTGACAACGCCGTGATCGTAAGCGACGGGTTCACGCCCGGGTTGGCCGATATCATAGACCCATCACACACGTACATGTTCTCGTATCCAAATACTCTATTATCTTTGTCGATCACGCCTTCATCCTTCGAACTACCCATGATCACACCGCCAAGGATATGCGCAGTCGTAGGGATACCGAAGATCGTTTCCGTCAAGAGTACCGTGGGCTTACCGTTTACTAGCAAAGCGTATCTCTTGGCCAGATTAGCTGCTTCAGGGATAAAGGCTGTGGGCCGTTTCCCCTGTTCTGGTGTGGTCTTCATACCGAAGATCCCTTTCTCCAAACGCAGTGTGCTGTCGAGGGTCTGCATGAAAAGCATGATTTGTGTTCTCTTTGCCCAATCGCGAACAAAATAGACCTTCAGGTTTTTGATGGGGTGAAGAATGAGGTCGATCATGACTTTCAGAAGTCTGGTCAAAACATTGCGTCCATGGACAAGAGGCGCTCCCAACAACCTCCAGAATCCCGACCCAGCGGGATACCGGACCGGTTCAAGGTGACTGTGCTCATCTGCGTGGAAGATCGAGCTTATGGCAATGCCATCTGAAAAGACCCTGTCTTTGTCAAATGAAGTCACGCCTATAAGACTCTCCGAGTTAGTGCGAATGCGCGACCCGACCCTATCCGACAGTTTCGGTAGCGACCGTTTTTTCAGCTTTAGCATGAGTTTCACGGTTCCGAGTACTCCGCCACTGAAGACGACGCCTGAACAGGTACCAGAGCTTCGTTTCCCGAACAACGATGTCGAAGAGCGCCAGAAAACCTGGTATCCCTGAGAACCATCCTCTTGGCTTAATGGATGTACGTCATAGACAAGTGATTCCGGTTGGATCAACGCCCCCCCCTGTTCTGCAAGATAGAGATAGTTCTTGTCTAGAGTATTTTTCGCGTTATAGCGACATCCGATCATGCACGCGCCACAAAATGTGCAGCCACTGCGATCGGGCCCTTTCCCGTTAAAGTACGGGTCCGGCACTGACTTTTCCGGTTCACCGAAGAAAACCGCAACTCTCGTCGGTTCAAAGTCGGATTCTTTGCCTAGTTGCCTCGCCAGCATCTGGAGCGATTTGTCACCATTCTCTAGACGAGGACATGTTACAGTGCCGAGCATCTTCGATGCTACAAGATAAAATTCTTTAAGTTCTTGCTGCCAGTCAGCGAGATGAGACCAGCTAGCTGCCTGAAAAAAATCCTTTTTGGGTACGGGCAGTGTGTTTGCATATACAAGCGACCCACCTCCCACACCTACGCCCGAAAGAATCGTGACATGACGGAACCAGGTAATCTTGAAAAAACCGAAGAAACTAAACAACGGCAACCAAAGCCATTTTTTCAGGTTCCAGTTCGTATGGGGAAAATCTTGGATTCCTAGCCGCTTTCCCTTTTCAAGAACCAAGACCTTGTAGCCTTTCTCCGTCAATCGAAGAGCCGACACAGATCCGCCGAAACCCGATCCTATAATGATGTAATCGTAATCTAGACCATCGACTTTTAGTTTAGGTTTTTTTGCCATTTATCCTGACGGAATGATATGAAACATTCTTGATTCAGATCTAGAAATCTTTTTGTATTGCCAGTTTGTACCACTTTTGCCACTTTATCAAAGAAGATATGACGATCCAGCTCATAGTTGAGAACATCATGACAAAGAAATTCACCATGTATACGAATTGCCCGAAGTGACTTAAACCGATAAGGCTGAGAAAAACGACGCTGTAAAGTGAGAGAATGATCACGCTTAGCGTGGATACTTCGAATATTTGTTTTGCCTGTCTTACGTATATCATGAAGATAGTACAGAGCGAATTGATAATCAAGTTTCCTGATCAATCTTTAACGGAGGTTTTTTAGTTCGTGAAGTAAGGAATAATGGCCTCTCCGCAAAATTAGCAGAAATAGACTCGATCGCTTCTCTCTGAGCCACGCGAAGTTAGAGTCTTAACCTTGGTCGTGTTCCAGGTCATCGCCAAGGATCGTGAAACTCGAGAGATAATGTTTTCTTGACATCCCGCGTAACTTCATCACGAATAAAACTCCTGATAAATTCTTGGTCCTGCGGTGTGATGTTAACAAATTTAAGCCCAATTCCGGGTTCTTTGTGTTGTCCTACGCTAGTGTCGTTATATACAACTGAACCTTCGGCTGAAATCGCGCGGTCTTTGATATGGAAACGAACCGCAATCCGTTTGTTTCTGGGATACGGTTTGTAGGTAGGTATGTACATACCGTGCTCCGATAATATAATGGTACAAGAGTTGTCGGGACATTCAAGCGACTCATTGTTCAGAGCTATGGGGGATCGCGCATCGATTCGGATGCTCTCTCGCGGTATTGGTTCAGTGACCGCCTGAACTACCCGGTAGAGTTCTTCAGACTGGATGGGCTTTGTAATGCAGCCCGCTGCACCGGTATCATAACAGCGTCTCTCCGCAGCCGCATCGCTCATTGGGACTACGACTACGACAGGTATGGAGGCGGTACGTCTTGCCTGTTTAAGTAGACGGAAGAAGTCCATACCGCTCATGTCGGGAAGGACTAAATCGGTAATAACAAGTGCATAAGAAGCTGTACCGATTAATTCGAAAGCCTCAGAAACAGTGTATGCTTCGGAAACGTTATATTCAAAACGCCGAAGCAGCAGGCAGAGAGATAGCATAGATTGGGTCTTATTGCCCACGACTAGTATCGAGCGGTGCCCACGTTTTTCCCTGAAAGATGATGTTATGTTCATCCTACTTCCCCCTGCCTGCAATAAGGTCATTATTGTGACTGTGGTCTCATTATCAGGAAAATAGCATATTTATTATAAACCATTACAACTTCAGATGCACTAGCCTATTCTTTAAAAGCGCATTTTTTGTATCTACTCTAGGATATTGAAGACGGGCTAATTACAGGCGGTAAGGGTGTCCGCAATCCTATAAGAAACACAGTGCCTTTCCTGTTATTCTTTAACAGGCACGGCAATCCCTTCCATTAATTTTTTTGTGATAAAGAGCCTTATCGACTCCCTATCCTCGGGCCTGATCTGCGTGAACTTGACACCCATGCCTACTGTCTTATCCGGGTCACCTGCAGGCACACTGTATATGACCTTCCCCTCAAGTCTGATTCCCCAAGCCAAAGATCGGTCCAGATACAGTGTTAAAGATGAAGTAGACCCATAAGGCAGCGGATTTTGCGCCATCACAAACATCCCATGTTCGGAAATCGCCGTAACTTTTTCTTTTTTCTCTCCGCCATCCGGTAAAACGACGCCTTCCACGATCACATCCAAAGATGTAGTGAGCCTAACAAAACGTCGGGGTGTCCGCGATTTTGGTTCTGTAACCCTCTGGACAGCCTCATAGAGTTGGTTATGATCTGCAGGCTGCGTAATATACGCGGCGCACCCAGCCTGTTCACAAGACTGGCGATATAAAGAAGAGTTCAATGAAGTGTAGATGAGAACTGGAACTCCTTTCGTACGAGGGTTCTGCCTAATGCTTTGAAGGAGTTCGATGCCGTTCATCTGGGGAAGAGTGATTTCCGTAATTATCAGGAGTGGTATGGTCAGTTTTATGATCATCAAAGCTTCCTCGGCAGTCTTTACGGGGAAAACGTGATATTTGAGACGCTGTAGCAAAATACAAGTGAAAAACTGCTTGGCACAATCGCTGTCAACTACTATAATGATCTTTTGTCCCGGATCAGTTCCCAACAAGCCGGTTTCAATTACCATTTTATTTTCAATCAATATCCGTTCTCCTACAATGCAAGTAATGGTAGTTAAACTACAGCTGTCCATACTATATCTTTACTTATTGACAGGGCATCTTATGGAGATACTTCCTTCATGACATCATCTCGAATGAATCCTTTAATGAAGGCATGGTCTTCTGGAGCGATGTTGAGAAATTTGAGCCCCATGCCAGGTTCCGCAAACGGTCCGTCATCATGCCGGTGGCTGTAGAGGACCATGGCTTCTACAGGAATAACTCGGCCGTTGATATTTATCTCCAAGGATATATGTTCGTTTTGGTTATGGGGTTCACGAGTGCGGATATATATGCCGTGCTCGGACAGAACCGAGGCACATTCACCCTCAATGCAATCGAGCGGGACGTTGTTTACGGATACTGTCAACCGAGTTTCGATGCGGATATTCGATCTCGGTGTGGTTTCGATGGCCCTCTGGACAGCCAAATAGAGGTCTTCTACGTGGACTGGCTTCGGAAGGGTGGTGATTTTTAGCGCTAGGCACCTTCGCATCGCACTCTCGTCTCCGGAAGGCCTGAGAATAATTATTGGTACGGAAGCGGTGCGGGGGTCCTGCTTTAGCATGCTGTTGAGGTCAATGCCCGTCATTAACGGGAGGTATAGGTCCGCAATGACAAGGGCAGGGATTGCCACCGATATCATGTTGAGCGCCTGGACCGACGTATTCGCGGTGCAGACGCGGTAACCGAACCGTTGAAGGAGCGTGGTGCACGTAAACAAATCTGTGTTTTTGCTGTCCACGACAAGGAGGTAACGTCCAGTAGATTTGGTCAAGTCTGACGCAGAATGATTCATGATTTACCTCCTCTCATGCTTATTCTGAGTAAAAAATCCAGTTCTGATGATAGTATCAATTTTTTTCTCATTTATACGATTGGTAAATTCGGTATCAATTCATTTCGGTATCAATTCATTAATGAAAGGAGCGCCGTTTTGTCCATTTGACTCAGCAGCTCCACAACACGATTCCTAGCACCGGTAATGGTAATTTTTATTGTCTGTACTTTTTTGTTTTGGGACTTTTGCAGCACGTGGCCTTTGAACACCCCGATTCCTACCTGCTGCCAATCACCAAAGAGAATCACGGTCTTGCCCTCTTGCCAGATCAAAGGTCCCGTCTGTTCCCCCTTTCTGCGGATTGCGAATGCGGCTTTCGAAATCGAGACCGGCTCACCGTATATGTCCTCCGCATTTTCGCCGTTCACGACAATGTCGATTATAGCCTCTGTATCTTTGAGCAAATATTTATCGACATCGCGGCTAATTTTATTGTCGACATCCTCATGGATGGCGTGCATCTTCCGACCATTCTCAACCAACTCGGCATTTAGCCGCTGTATTTCAGCTTGTTTTTTGCGCCTAGTAGCTTTGCGAAGTGCCAAGGAGGTCGCAGTCTGTTGTTTAAGCAGCTCATTGATTTGCGCATTAGCCTCTTCTCCATGCCTTTCAGAGCTTTCGGTGTAGACTTCATAAAGTCTCTTTTTTTCTTCTTTTATCCCAGTAATGCGCTTGTACCGAATTTGATAAGTGAAGTGATATGATTGATTTGCCTCGTCTATCTCTGACTCAGTTAAAGAATTGATTTTAGTCTCACTGGCAACGGTCCATCCCACAGGGGCAGTAGGCATTGCCTTCTTTATTTTATTAAGGACCAACAGCGCATCAGAGTTAATAGAGTTGTTTTTCCCCTGGGCAGTCGGTTTGGGACCATCGTTGGCATAGGCATAGACGGCTGTAGTAAAGATAAAGATAATAATAGTGATGAAGAGGAATGCCGTCTGTTTCATTGATCCTGTTATGAATTTATGTATTTTACAACATTCGGTTAATGTCTCTCGGGGTCGGAGCAAAAATAAACTATTTCGATTGAATTGAGTTGATCCAGCCCTTGTCATTATTATCGCCAAAAATCTAAATACTGCATTATTGTGGTGGAATACCTTATAAAAAATCTGGAAAAAGTTTGAGCGACAGTATCTTTCCATTCCCGATCTCGGCTGTTGCGGACAAAATACCTCCCTCAATATAATCAAGCTTGAAATTCTTATATCCTTTTTTTACCACGCTTTTAGCATCAGCTGGGCAACCCGCTTCGCAGCCCGCAATGCCTTTAACCATGCGTGGTAAAAGCCCTCGCACATCCAGACCGTTTAATTCCTGTCCTTTTGCTGTAATGAACTGCTCAATTCGCCTAACCAGGGAGTCGATGTCAAGGTGAAAAGGGTTGTCGATACCTATCGATATCGAATCTTTTTCAATACGTATATCAAGTTCCATTTTTTGTTACTCCTCCTTTACATGTGTTAATTTTGGGCAAAAAGAAAAAATAATTTCGACTTAGTCACTCCCTCTTTTGCCCAATCTTTGCTGATGTGTTCACCTTTCTACCTCAATGGCTGCTGGAATGGCTAGCCGGGCCTTTTCCACATACGCCTTGTTAAAACCTTTCTCCATGGTTTTCTGGACGGTGGTCAGGATGGATAATATCTCTCTACTCGTTCTCGTGCTTATTAGCGGTTCCGGCAGGAATACGGCATCGACAAAAGCACTGGTCGCTACCAGAAACTTCTTCCGGATGACAAGGACGTTATGGAGTTTACCGGCGGGCAAAATATCCTGATTCAGCATTGTCTTCCCGGCAGGAATCAAGCGACGCAGTACGTTTTTTAGTCCCTTACCGTAAGCCATGCCATTGGGTACCCTGGTGTTGCTCTATTGCAGACAAGCGGGTTTTTAGGCTGGAGTTGCCGCTCTGATATAGATGTTGGAAATTCATGCAATAAAGCATACTATACTTTTGTTCAGTTTGCCGAATATTAGGGAAATTTAAAGGCAACCAATTCATCCCACAACCAATACGTCGTTTGGATGGGCTGCTCATGGTAAAAGTGATAAACACGAACAGCTCATATTAGAGCATACTACGAAACTGAACTCGAAATTAAAAAGGCTTGATGCCCTTAGTAATCTCGTCCTTGATGTATTGCCTGATCACTCCCTGGGCTTGTGATGTTATCCGCGTAATCTGAAGACCCATACCAGGTTCTTTGAAAGGCCCTTCCCCGAACGCGTGGCTGGAAAGCACTAATGCATCAGAAGAAACACTATTGTTGTTAATGAACATTTGGATATGAATCAAGGCCTTTTTTGGATAGGGTTTGAGCGTTCGGATGTAGAGGCCCTTCTCGGAAAGGACCGATACAAACTCACCCTTCTCATAATCGAGCTCGATATCGTTCACGGTGACGGCCAGGTGTGTAAAGACTCGCATGGCGCTGCGAGGTGTATTCTCGATGACATCTTGCACTGTGCGATAAAGCTCCTCCGCCTGTATAGGCTTCCGTATACAGGTAACGCAGCCATTTTGTCCGCACTCTAGCTCCACTGTCTGTGTGAACTTTTCAGTCACGGCAATCACCGGCACTGTAACGGTACGCCCATTTGCCTTCAGTCTGCGGGTTAATTCAAGACCGCTCATGCCGGTAAGGTTTATTTCTGTGATAACGAGTGCCGGAAGCGCTACGGATATCATCTCAAGGGCTTCCTCTGCAGTCTTGGCAGTACAAATATTATATTCAAGCCGTTGAAGAAGCATTGCAGCATAAAAAAGGTGATTTGGGTCGCAATCGACAATGAGAAGAAAACGGCTGTAACGATCTGACGATTTCGATGGGGCAGTATCAAGTCGTTCTGTCATGATTGCCGATCTCCCTAAAAATAAACGTATTTTTACGCTACACCGGCTCGACTGACGCCCAGGCCCTTGTTATTTTTCTTAATAAAAGTACTATAAAACAATAGAAAAGGCAAGGTATATTCAAAAAAGTTGTAGAATCTTCTTTATTCGCTGTCAGAAACGTCCTTGAATGCATAGTTTCTTATTAACACTACCTATGACTGCAGCTATTGTCGGACAGTCTGGAAAGGGCGAGGCATCTTTTTGCGCAGCTTGTCGACGACGAGCTTGAGGAATGGTCAAGACAGGATACCTGGGAAGACAGCGAGTTCGGCGACTTGCGGGGAAGCGATCAGTTGCCGCAACAGAGCAAGAAGACCATTCGGAAAGCGGCACAATATTACATCAAGAAGGTCCGTGAGAAAGGGCCGTCTTTTAAAGAAGAAGTACAAAATCGTCTTGAAAATGCCAAGAGGGAAGCAGACGACCAGAAGCTAAAGAAGGTCAGCATCACTGACCCGGAAAGCCGCTTTATGAAGAACAAGAAAGGTCGGATCGAGCTATCCTATAGTCCTCAGATCACGGTAGACAAAGAAGGGTTCATCCTAGCGAATGACGTGACGCAGAGCCCCGTCGATACCGGGCAGCTGCAACCTCAGGTTCTCCAAACAGAAGAGAACGTGGGACGGCTGCCTGAAGGTGTTGCCTGGAGTTTTGATGCGGCCTACTTTGAAGGCGCTAATATCAGGTTTCTGACAGACAGGAAGATCGATGGCTACATACCGGATAACAATGAAAAGAAAGGAGTAGCACCCTTTGACAAGGAGCATTTTCAATACGACGCGATCAGGGATGAATATCGATGCCCGGGAAACAAGCCGCTACCCTTTCTGGGAGCACATTTTGACAAGCTGAAGAACAAGATATATAAAGGTAATGCATGCCCTACTTGCCAGAGCCAGAGCAAATGTACAAAGCGGAAAGATGGGATACGATATCTCAAGATGTATCCATGGGAGACAGAGAGAAACTCCATGGTGGCGAAGATGAAGACGCCGCAAGCAAAAGGGGTATATAAGCTACGACAGCAAATCGTGGAACCGGTCATCGGAGACATCAAGGAGAATCAAGGACTGCGGGCATTCTTAGCCAGAGGTATACAGGGGGCAAAGACGGAGTTCAATCTGGCCTGTGCAGCAAGGAATCTGAAGAGAATCTGGTTATGTCTTCGGAAGAAAGAAGGAGATGGGGATAAAATACCTCGTCAGATCCGGCTCCAATCGCCATTTCAGTTAGCTTATTAGTTTTGTTCTGAAGATATCCCCATAGAACAATGAATTGTCGGACAGCCTGTCACGGCCGGGGTCTTACGGCGCATTGAGATAAACATATCCCACTGTTACCCATTGTAACCTTGCAATATGTGCAATAACGATGACTTTGTAATACCAAACCTGTAATCTTTCACCACTCACAAGGCAGAATCTCAACAAACCCTTGACAATGACACCTTAATATCAGATAATAACCAGCATATTATCAGAGTCCCATGCCTTTGCCGCGTCATTATGAGCGGCATATCTATTTTTACGTATTAATGACATAGGGAGTCCGTTTTGCCGCAAGAATACCTTGAATTTGAAAAACCCATAGCCGAGCTGGAAAAAAAGATCGAGGAGCTTACACTATTTACTTCCAACGGCGGCATCGATCTTGAAGAAGAAATACTGAAACTCCAAAAGAAATCCGATCAATTGCTCGCAGAGATTTATTCTAAACTCTCGCCCTGGCAGAAGGTCCAAATATCCCGCCATGCGAACCGGCCTTATACGCTCGATTATATTGAAGCTATGCTGACTGATTTTGTTGAGATGCACGGTGACCGTACTTTTGGCGACGATCCGGCCATTGTCAGCGGTATGGCTAGATTGGATGGCATGCCCATCGTAGTCATCGGCCACCAGAAAGGCAGGACCACAAAAGAGCGCGTATTTCGCAATTTCGGCCAGCCGAACCCCGAAGGGTATCGCAAAGCATTGCGACTGATGCAGTTCGCTGAAAAGTTCAACCGGCCACTCATAACCTTTATAGACACTCAGGGAGCCTATCCCGGGATCGGCGCGGAAGAGCGAGGACAGGGTGAATCCATTGCGCGGAACCTCTACATCATGTCCATGCTCAGGATTCCTATCGTAACTGTGGTGATTGGAGAAGGCGGGAGTGGAGGTGCACTGGCCCTCGGTGTTGCCGATCGAGTCATGATGCTAGAGCATGCCACATACTCCGTTATCTCCCCTGAAGGATGCGCGGCAATCCTTTGGAATAATGGTGCGAAAGCAAGCGAAGCTGCAGAACTGCTTAAACTTACAGCGCAGGACCTGTTTCAGTTGAGGATTATCGATGAAGTGGTGGAAGAGCCTATAGGGGGCGCACACCGAGATCCGCGACGGGCCGCGGAACTGTTGAAAGAAGCGTTTATCAGAAATCTCGGCGAAGTAAAGAGTATAGAGCCAGATGACCTTGTAAAACTACGGTATGAGAAATTCAGAAAACTCGGGATGTTCGACCAGCTCTAGATAAATTACTCGATGTCTTTTCTCAAGCGTTGAACGGTAATCCTTAGACCCGCAATTGCATCCTGAACGTTCGCGAAGTTTGATAAAAAAAGAAGTAAGCAGTAATCTCCTGCTACAGGTACAATCAGTTCAATCCCCTCTTCAAGCGAAAAAAGCACGGCATTAACAGCACCCAAACCGAGGCGCTCGGCGATCTCTCGTATGTGGTCAAGATGGATCTCTTTCCATGCGCCAAGCAACTTCAAATCACTGCCATAATCTCCAGACTGAGAGATCGTTTCTCCCTCGCCATCCAGAAAAACGACGGCCCTTGAACCCGGTACCGACGCGATTAGATCATCCAAGATCTCTTGGATCAACTATATCCCTCCGAATAGACGGATTTCGCTTGTCCTAGAAAAAGCGTATAGCTAATAAAACAGAATGAAGCTCCTCGCAGCAAGCTGACGGGGTATCTAAAAGAGAAGACAATTATCATTTGAGAAACCTGCGGTTTCTCAAATTTCTTCTTCCAAGCGGTGACTCCGTAGCAAGCTACAGGGAGTTGCAAGTTAAACGGATTTTAAAGAACTCGAATGAGAAGGATGAATCACTCTAAGGATAATATTTTTCTTTGCAATAAATCTTTGCTCGCAGAGGTAATCCCCTGTAGCTTTATTATAGGAAACCTTATGCCTGATGTTCTAAGTGGTACTAACATCACCTCGGTCACCTGCAGGGTTCAATGACCGCAGGTGAAAATCAGTGAAGCGAGTTTACTTTCAGGTTAAATCGTGATCATCCAATATTGCAACTGAAGACATACAATTTATTCGCAGTTTTCGCATCATCAACTGAAGATGATGAAAAGTAGGAATGTGATGCCGATACCGAGCAAGGCCCCTGCTACGACCTCACGAGGACGATGAACGCCAAACGACCACCTACTCCAGCTGACCATGAGAGCAAGGAGGAAGGTCAGGATATTGATAGCAAGTGAATTAGCAAGAAAAAAAACGGCCGACCAAATGGAAAACGATACTGCTGCGTGACCGCTTGGCATACCCCCTCTGAGTGGCTCTCCCTTCCCAACAAAGGCTTTGATAATGATTACGAGTATGATCACGACGGCAAGTGACACGAAGGATATGACGTCGTGCGGTTCTTTCCGGAGATGCCAATGGCCATACATAATAGTGTTCGTAAGATCCGGGTACAGAATCAGATAAGCCAGCGTAAGAGCGCCGATCGATGCGATTAGGACGACACCTGCAGCGATGTCCTTGGCAATTTTCGCCAGGGGATGATATTCCACGGATATCATATCCACCGTTGTCTCAATTGCGGTATTCAGCATTTCCATCGTGAGCACAAGTATTATGGCCATGCAGAGAAGGATAAACTCAGTCCGGGAAATGTTCAGGACGAGGCTCAGGATAAGTGCAGCCAGCGCTGCGTAAAGATGATAACGCATATGCCGCTGGGTCTTGACCGAGTAGATGATCCCCTCGATTGCGAGGTTAGCCCTTTGTGTCCATGTTGTCGGTTTCATAAGGTCTACCTTTTCAGGAGCATTTGTTCCTTGCGACGCATCCTTCGTGCCTCTGCAGGACTGTGTTCATGGTCATAGCCGAGCAGATGGAGCAGCCCATGCACGAGTAACAGTTCAATTTCGCGGGCAAGCGAATGTCCTGCAGCGCGCGCTTGTTTCTCTGCCACGGGAATAGAAATAGCTATGTCGCCGAGGAGCTCAGGCTGCACATCAATAAACGGCCCTTCCAGCATGGAAAAGGAGAGAACATCTGTGGTCCCGTTCTTGCCGCGGTATTGTTTATTAAGGGTGCGCATGACCCTGTCTCCCGCAAACAGTACGCTCAATTCGGCATTAGGATGCCCGAGTCTTATCAACAGGATCGAGAGTCTCTTTTTTATTTCTGGTAATGACAACTTTTTTTTCTTCTGTGTGTTTTCTATCCTGATGATCACTACGCTTATTTTCTCCAGGGAACTCGATGTCGGGATAATCAATTCTGTGATGGAAGATTCCACTCAGAATTAGATTGAAACTACGGGAAATGTCCCGCAAGTCCTTTAGTGTAAGGTCACACATACTCAACTGGTCATCAAGAAAAATGCGGGTAATGACGCTGTTCGTGAGCGCGTTGATACGTTGCAGCGACGGGTTATCTAGCGTCCTCGAGGCTGCCTCTACAGAGTCGGCCAACATAATGATTGCAGCGATTTTTGTTCGAGGTCGCGGTCCGGGATATCGATAATCTTCTTCTGCAATGGCAACAAAAGGCTGAAGTTCTTTTGCTTTTTGATAAAAAAAGGAGATCAACGAGGTGCCATGGTGCTCCTGGATTATGTCGATTACAGTAGAAGGAAGCTTGTGCTCTCGGGCTAAATCAACGCCTTCCTTGACGTGTGAGGCTATAATCAGGCTACTCATCGAGGGCATAAGGCGATCATGCTTGTTCTCCACTGCACGTTGGTTTTCGATAAAGTAACCGGATTTGTGAATTTTCCCAATATCATGATAATATGCCCCGACGCGAGCCAGAATTGGATTATCACCTATGGTTTCTGCGGCTGCTTCGGAAAGATTGCCGATAAGTATGCTGTGATGATAAGTTCCAGGGCTCTTGTATACAAGTGCTTTGAGAAGTGGATGGTTAGGATCAAGCAGTTCTAAAAGTTTTATATCCGTAGCGATATCAAAGACCGCTTCGAAAAACGGCAGTGTCACAGAGACGATCATGGTTACCCCGACGGCGCTAATAAAACCGGCGATCATGTCATACCATCCGCGCATCAGCAGTTCCCCATGATACAAGTCGATACCGCCGATAACCAGAAAATTGACTAACATTGTAAGAGCGCCAGCCTTTAATACAGCGGTCCTCTTCTTGCATTGTATCACACTGAGTGCGGCAACAACGCTACCCATAAAATAGTAGATAGGGATAAAAGGATCTCCCTGAAAAGAAATGCCTAGCAGAACGCTTACGACGAAAGAGAATCCTAGAGCAAGATGAAAATCGAGGAGCAGGCATACAAGCATGGCTCCCGATGCTACGGGAAGCGCAAATCCGATGGTCATGAAATCCAGCTGTTGCTTGTCCGCAATTAAGAAATAAAACTGTTTTGCAACTATGCATACGGAGATCGTTAGGAACAAGAGGAGAGCCAACAGCAGGATCTTCCTTGTATCCGCAAGTAAAGCGGGACGGTATCGTCGTATATCGCGATAAAACAGGTAAAAAAAGATAAGGACCAATACTGCCAATCCAACATAGGCCTGAGAGCGGGCGCCAATTCCTTCCTGACGACCGATCTCAGCTAAAATTCTGGCCGCACGCTCCGTTACTTGATGGCCAGATTCGACAATCGCTTCTCCTTTATCCACCTTGAAGAAAATCATTGTCTTATCCGGGGCGGGATATTCAATCGAAAGCGCATACGGGGCTATTATAGTCCGCGTTGCGAACTCACCCTTTTGAAGGATTGGAATCCGAGGAAGCAGCACGAATGCTAGAAGCGCTGAGGTAATGAGTGCGATGATGGTATTAATAAGTGTGGGAACAGGAGAAATTACTTTAGGACGATCTTCGCGGTCTCCATCCAGGGTCTGGTTCTTAGGGAGAAGTTTTACAATTGTTTCGTCATTTTTTTGGTTCATTCGACGCCTCGTGCTGCTCATAGGCTTTGATGATCTGCTGAACCAGCTTATGACGGACAACATCGCGGTTTGTGAAATACTGGAACTTGATCCCTTCAATATTGTCGAGGATTGTCTGAACCTCGACAAGACCTGAACATTTGCCGCTTGGAAGGTCTATCTGGGTTATATCGCCGGTAATGACTGTTTTTGAATTAAATCCGAGTCTGGTAAGAAACATTTTCATCTGCTCGGATGTGGTATTCTGCGCTTCATCGAGGATGATGAACGAATCGTTTAGAGTTCTGCCGCGCATAAACGCCAGTGGTGCGATCTCAATATCACCTCGTTCTACCAGTTTGTTGGCCTTTTCCGTCTCAATCATGTCATAGAGCGCGTCGTAAAGCGGACGTAGGTATGGATTAACCTTTTCGTAGAGGTCGCCTGGTAGAAACCCGAGTTTCTCCCCTGCCTCGACGGCCGGACGCACCAAGATGATTCTGCTGACCTCCCGATGCAAGAGAGCAGAGACCGCCGTGGCCATCGCAAGGTAAGTCTTACCCGTGCCAGCTGGACCGATACCGAAGACGACATCATACTGTTTGATGGCTTCAATGTACTTGCGTTGAGTCTCGTTCTTCGGTGATACTGCCCTCTTCCTGCTTGAGACGGCAATTGTTTTTTGAAAAATGTCTTTCAACGCGGATGATGGGTCGGAAGAAAAGGCGTGAATAGCGGTATTCACATCGTCTTTCTGGGTGATAATTCCCTGGCTGAGCATATCGGAAAGCTGTCTAATGAGCCGCTCAACATTTGCCACGGCATTTTGTTCGCCTTCGATCTGGATCCTGTTTCCTCGTGCATTCAGAATCACACCGTAGGTGTTCTCGATCAACCTGAGGTTCGTGTCCCTGTCTCCATAAAGGCTCGGCAGCGAATGTTCATTCTCTATGATAAGGTTTACTGCGGTGGTTTTCATCCCTTGAATATCGTCATATAATGGTAGCCGTATACTTAATTTTACGATATGGTAGCATGTCACCCCTGCAATGTCAATTTTCTTTTAATAGTCAATCCCCTTCTGAGCGCGTATACCGCGATCATATGGGTGTTTGATATTACGCATTTCCGTTACCAGGTCGGCTGCTTCAATGACCTCAGGACAGGCATTCCTGCCAGTAAGGATTAAGTGCATAGTCGGTAGTTTCTTCGCTAGCAGGTCAAGGACGTCTTTGACATCTATGAGGCCGAGAGCTACCGCGGTATTGATCTCATCGAGCACGATAATATCCCAGGATCCCGACAATATTCGCTGTCGTGCGAGTGCCAGGGCCTTGGCCGCAGACCTTTTGTGCTCTGACAGAGGTTTCATGTCCCCTAAACAGTTAACGAATCCACTCCCTAGAGAAATGAATTCGAGTTCAGGAGCCAGTCGTTCCGAAGCCTTTGCCTCTCCAGTCGGTCTAGTGCCCTTGATGAATTGGATTACGGAGACGGACATTTTATGGCCATAAGCACGCAAAGCGATTCCCAGGGCAGCGCTCGTCTTCCCTTTCCCATCTCCGGTAAATACGATGATCAGACCTTTGTTCAGGATGCACTCCGTTTCCGTTTGATTTGACTGCTGTCGGCTTAACGCCAGGTCCTTTCGAGCAACTATAATCCCATGTTATCCAAGAACGTTTACAGACCGTTTTGAAGCGGGAGAATCATAACATGTTGACCAAGAAAACTCAAGAGCATTACTATCCATCTCCGGTACTTTGCATTTTTACGCAGCCGGTGTATAATGCCTCACATGCGTCGTGGGAAAACTTTGTTCTTCTATCTATTACTGACTCTGGCAGTCGTCTTCATCGGCGGCGCGATGGGCTTCATGATTTTATCCGTTTGGAACCTGCCGGATGTAAAGAGGCTTGAAGAATACAAGCCGAATATCACATCCCGCCTATATTCCGATTCCAACCGACTGCTTGCCGAGTTTTTCCTGGAAAACCGTACACCTGTGGCTCTCGATGATGTTCCCGACATGATGATCAAGGCGCTCATCGCTACCGAGGATACGCGGTTCTACCAGCATTTCGGAATAGATCTACATGGCGTCATCCGGGCCATGTTTCGCAACATCCGGGCGAGAAAGGTTCTAGAGGGAGGCAGCACGCTCACGCAACAACTTGCTAAAGTTCTATTCCTGACACCTGAGCGGAGTTATTGGCGAAAGCTCAAAGAAATGGTCTTGGCACTCCGGATCGAACAACGGTATACCAAACGGGAAATACTAACACTCTATCTAAATCAAATCTATTTTGGCAGCGGCGCTTACGGCATCGAGGCAGCAGCACAAATATACTATGCGAAACATGCCAAAGACTTGGATCTCGCTGAATGCGCCTTACTCGCGGGGCTCCCTAGATCGCCGCGGTATTACTCGCCGTTTAAATCACCGACCAGCGCTCTCGGCCGACGCGCTTATGTTTTGAATCGGATGGTCGCGATGGGGGTCATCAGCACTGAACAGGCAGAAGAGGCCAAGAAAGCACCACTCCCAATTCAAGTAGCTTCTAAAACTGTGAGTCGTGCACCGTATTTCGTCGAGTATGTGCGGCAACAGGTTGAGGAGCGCTTCGGATCGAGCATTCTCTATTCAGGCGGGCTGAATATCTACACGAGCATCAACGATGATCTCCAGGCCTACGCAGAACAAGCTGTGCAATCTGGCCTCTTGAACATTGAGACTCAAAACGGGAAACCGCGAACATCCCAACGACTCCAGTCTGCCCTACTTGCCATAGATCCGACGACAGGATGTATACGCGCTATGGTTGGTGGGCGTGATTTCAGCCAGAGTCAGTTTAACCGCGCATTGCAAGCCCTCAGGCAGCCTGGTTCAGCTTTCAAACCGATCATCTACGCTGCGGCACTAGAACACGGATATAGTGCGTCTGACATTCTCGACGACTCACCATTATCAATAACCGTAAACCGCAACAAAGACTGGGCTCCTGAGAACTTTACGCACACCTACCAGGGACCAGTTACACTGAGAAGAGTCCTGGAACAATCGCTAAACGTACCCACAGTTAGGCTTGTCGATAAGATTGGAACAGATGAAATTATTCGATATGCGAGAAAGCTGGGCATCAGAAGTCCCCTTACCCACTATTTACCGCTTGCCCTCGGTAGTTCCGATGTTACACTGGCCGAGCTTACATCAGCTTTTGCCGTCTTCGACAACCACGGTGTGAAATTAGGTCCGGTCTCAATCCTGTCGATTACCGATAGTGCAGGCCATGTCCTCTATACGAATGACGCCATGCCGGAACAAGTCATAAAACCTGAGACCGCATACCTTGTTACCTATCTTTTAGAAGGAGTAATTGAACACGGCACCGGATGGAAAGCGCAGGAGCTCGACAGACCCGCATCAGGGAAGACCGGAACCACGAACGATTATCGCGATGCCTGGTTTGTCGGTTATACACCAAGCTTGGTGGCGGGAGTCTGGGTAGGATACGATGATGAGGCGAGCATTGGACGGAAGGAAACCGGTGCGCGGGCCGCACTTCCCATCTGGCTCGAATTCATGAAAAAGGCACATTCCGATCGCAACGCCGAAGAGTTCCCTGTACCGGACGGGATTGTCTTCAAGCAGGTTGATCCCAAGAACGGCCTTTTAAGCACCGAGCGCTGCCACAATTCAATTCGTGAAGCCTATCTGGAAGGTACGGAACCACACCAATTCTGTGATGAATCCGGAGGTTTCATTTTTGATACCACAATCAAGGATGAAGCGCCATAAATCCATAATATTATTGACAATGCCATTATTATTTGTTAATCTTGGGATGTGATTTCTAGGCTATCAAAAATGTCAGAACCTCTTATTCTCAGGGTACTAGACAAGCTAGTCCCTACCACGCTTATCTCGCGTTTGTCTATTGCAAATAAAATGCTTCTGGGATACATGACGTTAGTCGTGCTTACCGTCATCGTCGTAGCGTATGCCCTCGTCAGCCTGCAACGGATCAATACCCTGAATAAAAGTATAGTCAAAGTCGACATCATCGTGGAAGAGGCATCCGATAAGATGCTTGACGCCCTGCTGGCCCAGGACACATACGAAAAAAGTTTTCTGATCCTTAAAAGCTCTGATATGAAAAACCTTTTTGCTAAACGAGGGAAGGAATTTCAAAGTTGGCTCGACATCCTCAGGAACCTGCCAGATCACGACAGCCTCCCGATAAATACCATTGATACTCTGTACACAAAATACACAGTGCTTTTCACCAAAGAAACGCGGCTTATCAGGAAACGGGCCATAACTCAGGCTTATACAATATCAAATCGTGATCTAAAGACAGTTCTCGACAAGCTCCTGGTCACTTTAAGGACACTGTCTGTGAACGCCAAGGTTGCACAGGATACAAAAATGAAAGGGATCAGCCTTGTCGGTGGTACTGCGTTTATGACCACGGCTACCCTTTGCCTATTCAGCATTCTCATCGGCGCCTTGGCCGGACTTGCGGTAACCCATCACATCTCTTCATCCATTCATAAATTAAAAGTGGCTACGGAACACATTGCTGAGGGTGATTTCGATTATGATCCGAGCATTAGTACTGAGGATGAGATAGGCAGCCTTTCGCAAGCTTTTCTCTCCATGGGAAAACGACTCCGTAAATTAGAAGAGATGTATCTTGATGCAAGTCCGCTCACACGGCTGCCGGGGGGCATCGCCATCGAAAATGTATTGAAAAAACGGCTGGAGTCAAGCCAGCCTGTCGCCTTCTGCGTACTCGATCTCGACAACTTTAAAGCTTTCAATGACAGGTACGGCTATGCAAACGGCAGCGAGGTCATCAAGGAAACTGCCAAGATCATCGAGAATGTGGTCAAGTCCACGGGCACTTCCGAAGATTTTGTCGGCCATGTAGGGGGAGACGACTTCGTCGTCATCACAACCCCCGATCTTATGCGAGAGATTGCCGGTGAGATCATTAAACAGTTTGATCGACGTATCCCGGCATATTACGATGCTGATGACCAAAAGCGCGGTTACATCCTTGGTAAGACGAGGCAGGGCATTGAAATGGAGTTCCCTATCATGACCATATCCATCGCCATAGTGACGAATGCACATCGTCATCTCGTCAATCCGCTTGAAGCGTCGGAGATTGCCGCCGAACTCAAGGATTACGCAAAAACCATCCCTCAAAGTGTTTTTGTCGTGGATAAGAGGAGAAATGGGTGAAGAAGGTTTTGGTGATAATTGCAGTGATCGCGCTGGCGGGATGCGCTACGTTCAAGGTTGCGTCCGCTCCTGACAAAGATTACAAGACTGCTACTGCCTTGGTAAAAGACAAGAAATATCAAGAGGCTGTCACAATATTCAAAAATATAATTGCTCAATCGCCACGATCGGACATGGCGGCGGACTCCTTGTTTCAGATCGCTTATGTGCAAACATTGTATGACAATCCGCATAAAGACTATACGAAAGCATTGCAGAGTCTTGATGAATTCGTCAAGCGTTATCCTAACCATGCCAAACTACAGGATGCGGAGAACTGGCGTTTCATCCTCAGGATGATACTCGGTCTGAGGAAAGAAAACGAGCGTCTGCATAATAACATTGAACAATTGGAAAAACTGGATATCAGGCGTGAGGAGAAGAGAAAAGGAGACAGTTAAATGGTTCTAAATATTTTTAAAACGAGCGTCCCTTTCTTGTTCATCAATATAACCTTTATATTTTTTATTACTACAACGAATCTCTTTAGACAAACAACATGACGTCATGTAATTTAGATGTTACCAAGGTGCGTGAGCAATCTCTATGCGGCGAGCAAAATATGTTTCCCCTTGATGCCTCGCCTATTCGTGGAGCCATCTCTACGTTACCACCGATAGATTTGCAGGTCGTCAGTCAACCACGGTTAGAGCCGCGCTGGAATGATCTTGTCCTAAGTCATCACTACTTGTCTATCAACGTCTTTTAGTGCACCGTATCAAATATCTTCCCTTTATTCAGGACCGCCCTGACGCGGCGCTTTCAGCGCTCCTGCCCTCACACTCCGCGTGCGCGATAGCTACATCGGACGGACAGATTCGCAGCGGAAAGCTTATCTGGACGGGCGCGCCAGCAATAGTCGTTTTCTCATCCTTCCTTGGTAACTACCGTAAGAATTCTAATTGAAGTTCGCTAGTGCTCTTCACCTTGCCTTCAAGATCCAAATATATCTGTCCACCGTAAGGATCAGTCGGTATATCTTGCAGCATGCCGGTTTGGACCAAATTACGGATATCGGCAGGTTTTCTACCATACTTCTTTTTATATGTCGCTATGGCCTTTTCTACCTTCAGTATTTGACGCAAAAAATCTAAGCGTATCTCATACTTTTTTCTGAGAGCCTCATCATCCGTCCTTTTTGACATTTCTTCCAGAAAACTGATGGCATTCTCAGTGCGTTTCTTCTCATAAGCGAGTTTTGCAGCTAGATCAGCATAGAGCGGAGATGCTCCCGGTCTCCTGGATGCTTCCAACAACCATTTACGAGCATTTAAATTATCCTGAAGAAAATAAAAATAGTTGAATCCAATAAAGAAAGGTAGCTCGGAGTCCCAATCTCTGTATTTGCACCCCTTCTCCAGAAGTTGATTATTTTCATCAATCATCAATGCATCCCAAGTGAAATTTGCATTCGCAAAGTAATAGGGATCCAGAAAGTAAGGATCAAGGCTCGTCGACGCATCGACGACGGAATAAAGCCATTTCCATTCCCACGGTTTGACTCGCGGTCTTTCCTTTCTTTCAAACGTGCTGCCAATGAAAACTAAAGATTTTAAAAAAAGATAATCAGAGGCAAGACCATGGAATTCAAGCGTAGTTAATTTCAACATCTGGGACGGAATTGCATACGCAGCGCTTTCGTCATGCTGGATACGTTTTGCTTCTTCAGCAACCTTTTCCAAAGAGAAAACATGCAAAAGGGATAGAATAACGATTAGACAAGAAGTAAACAGCTTTCCCATTAAGGCAATTCCCTTTTCCTAAATATGAGAGCTGCTAGCCATATTATTAGTACAGTATAAACCAAGCCATACGTTATGCACCAGAAAATATATGATGAAGAAAGTGGAAGCGCATGGGCAGCCTGGATCTTGATGTCAAAAAAAGACAGATTAGGAAAGAGATAATAGGCTGCTTGCACTAATTTAACGATTACAGCAGAAGGGTGGATGCTGACAGTTTCCGCGGATTCAACAAGGGCCTTTACGTCGCTGAGGGATTGGCCAATTATGTAGGAGATGATAGTCAGAACCATAGTAATGAATGACGAGGATGAGAATGATGCGAAAAAAAAGCTGAGCGCGGAAAGCAGTACCAAGGACAGGGTGATAAAAGAAAGAGCCAACAGCACCATTGACCAAGAAAATCTGGGGAAATAGCCAGGATATGACATTTTGATCATAAGGATAGTAAGGCTGGAAATGATGCTGAGACAAAAAACAACCGCAACAATGAGCAGGATCATCCCGATGAATTTACCTATAATATACTGCGACCGGGATATTGGTCTGGCAAGTACCATATAAATAGTTCGCTTATCCAAGTCCTTTGCCAAAAGATTAATCCCTACAAAAAGAACGAGTAGAAGACCGGAAAAAGATACGGTTGACAGAGCAAAATCTACAGCTACTTTTCCTACCTCCTGCGGGATCATGCCACTAATGAGGAAATTTGCGACTGACAGCATAAGCGCAAGGATGGCTATGCCATAAAATGCCCTGTTCCTGATACCTTCTTTCAAAGTGATGAAAGCGATCGGCCAAAGAATCGTCATGCCTCAATATCTCCGTTCGTCTTAGCCACTTCCTTCATAAAGACATCCTCCAGACTCACTGAGCCTGCGAGGAGATGATCAATTCTATCAACCAATCGCAATCTGCCGCCGATTATGATGCCGACCCTGTCACAGAACCGTTCGATATCAGTAAGGATATGGGAAGAGAAAAAGACCGTTTTTCCCTGTGCCTTGAGCTCCGTAATGAGATCGCTAACCATTTTTCTTCCAATGGGATCAAGGCCGCTCATCGGCTCATCTAGAATAGACACATCCGGATCATGGATAAGGGCCAGAGCGAGGCCTGCTCGCTGAACCATACCCTTAGAGTAGGTCCTGAGTTGCCTTTTCCTTGAGCCAGCAAGGTCGACTTTGACTAGTAGCTCATCAGTTCTTTTCTTCAGTGCTGAACTTGATAAACCCGATGCCTTTCCTCCGAACCACAACAATTCTTCTGCAGTCAGGTAATCGTAAAAGTAAGGGTTCTCAGGGAGATATCCAACGTGCCTTCGAGTCTCTCTATCACGGACATCTTTGCCCATTATAGAAGCGCTGCCCTTGTCCGGAAATACAAGATTTATCAGGATCTTCATCGTCGTTGATTTCCCTGCGCCGTTGGGACCAAGGAAACCGAAGACCTCGCCCTCTTGGACCTCTAGATCTAGGTCCTCAAGCGCCTTGATCCTTTTGGACGCAATCCCCTCGTGAAACGCCTTGGAAATACCTGCAATTTTTATCATCGGATAATTTTATTCCTACAACTAAAATGGAATTTTGAAAAAAGATAAAGAGGCCGGGATGTTCGGCCTCTTTATGAGATCATGTCGCTTAAAACAATTACATGCCAACCCATGGGGGCGCTATAGCTAGAAAATCGTCAGTATTTGCGGTTGCGACCGGTCCAGATGTTGCGACCACAGCCCCTCCTGCTTGTCTTGTTGCATCGTTAAGAGGGCAGCCGTTCCAGTAGCGGTTTTCCCTGCCTGTCTCGTTGATGGTAGTATCAGAGTCGGCACCATAAAGTAAGTCACCAGATGTAGTTCCCGTTACAATGACATACGAAACCGCATTTGCATCAGTGTTAATCACGGTACCTACCCAGTTTGAAAGCCCGAAAATCGCTGCAGTCGCGGATGGTGGAGAGGTGCCATACAACCCACTGCAACTGCTATTGCCATATTACAGTTCCCGGTCCAGTGAGTACAGCCCCAGCCCCAGCCGCGCCCGGGCAGCCAGCGGCGGTTAAAGGCACAGGGTGAGAACAACCTGCAGAAGATTTGCATACACCTGCCAGTCCGTCTTGAAGGCTTCAAGTGCGATCTTCATGTTTCTAAGGTCACTGTCTGCAGCAGCGTTATAGCCCCTAATACGATACTGCGAGAATTGCGGAATAGCGATGGCCGCCAAAATGGCTATGATGGCCACGACGATCAGGAGTTCGATCAGGGTAAAACCTTTACTGTTCTTAAACTTCATTTGAGAACCTCCTATAAAATATGATTTTTAACGATTCCGAATCTCTTTTCACCAGTGTCTATACTAAAAGCCAGTTATGGAACTTTTCACCTCCCTCTCATAATCCTTTCGCGTATTATTCTTAAATTTCTAATATTTCCTGCACGATGCATGCCAATTTAATATGTCACATTATCAATAGGTTATATCTCGATATATATAAATCATGACCTATATTTGTCATACTGGATGACAAATTATGTCAATTTGTGTTTGCTTGACAAGATAATGATCAAATGGTAGCATCTAACATTCATTGAACTTTATGATCGTATCGCATTTAAAAATCATAACTTGTACTAAAAATCCAGATCCAATTGAAGATGGGTCTATTGTAATCACTAATGGGATAATCGAGGCTGTAGGACCATCTGCAATCATCATAAGCAAATTTCGACATCATCCTATTGTGAATCTACCGAAAGCTGTATTACTGCCAGGTTTGCTTAATATTCATGCGCATCTTGAACTCCCTAATTTATTGGAATCCATTCAAGCTCATACCTTTTCTGAATGGGTATTGAATCTTATTCAAGCTAAAAAAAAATTAAGCCATGACGATTATACGTCTTCTGTAATTGAAAACATCAGCACCCTTATCCAGACAGGAACAACCACAGTCGGCGAGATATGCACGCACGGTGAAGTCCGGCAATCTTGAAAAAGAGCGGGATGCGATCTATTGTATATCGGGAAATCATCGAAATGAGACCAGAGGCAAAATGCCTTTTATCCAATAAGACAGATTCGGCGTTAATGGAATATGGCCTATCTCCGCATGCCCCGTACACGGTATCAGAAAAAATCCTGCGTAAGATCACTAAATATGCACCTGAAAGACAAATCAAGCTCTCCATGCACGTTGCGGAATCAAAAGATGAGATAAAGTTGCTACAACAAAAAAAAGGCGGCCTTGAAAAACTCTATCAATTCGCACATTGGGACCTTGACTTAGCACCGAAGGGATCAACATCAATCGATTTTTTGCATAAAATTGGTCTGCTCTCCCCTCTCCTTTTGGCAGTGCATGCGGTCCAGGTAACAGACAAAGATGTCCGACTGATCAAAAAATCACGAACATCTGTCGCGCATTGTCCAAGAAGCAACAAAGAGCTTGGCGTTGGGAAATATGCCGCTTAAGAGACTGCTGGATGCGGGGGTAACCGTCGGATTGGGGACCGACAGCCTGGCAAGTGTCCCCAGTCTCAACATGTGGGACGAGATGCGATATGCCTATAGAATCCATCGTCGGGACGGCATCACTCCCCTTGAAATATTTAAGCTTGCAACCATCAGCGGCGCAAAGGCTCTCGGATTGGACAAAAAGATTGGCACTCTTGAACCCGGGAAAAAAGCGGATATCATTGCTGTGCCGCTGCCGAAAAAAAATACTGGCGACCTCTATTCCGACTTGCTCAGAGAAACAAAATCCTGTATTATGACTATGGTAAATGGAAAGATTCTTTTTCGAGCCTGAATTCCCTCGAAGAGACTTGAGACTTAACTTCACGACACGGTAAAGAGCTATGAAAATAACTTTCGTTGGAGCTGTCTTGGTAGTCACACTACTACTTGCATTTTCTTCATGCAAGGATGATAAGAATCCGGTCCAACAATACGGGAACACCGTGGTCCAATCCCTAAAAAGCGCAAAGAAGCTCGATGCTGCAGTAAATGTCGAGCAAGTCCAGAAATCTATCCAGGAATTCAACGCTGCTAACGGCAGGTATCCTGCGGACTTGAATGAAGTAGCGGCATTCAATGGGCTGACGTTGAAAAGCGACAAATTCGATTACGATCCTGCAACGGGAATGTTGACGGAAAAACCATAATCGCTGCGTTCAAATAAATATCACCACACCTCAAAAAAATCCGATGCGAGATATGTTAAAAGATCATATCAAAGAAAAAGTCTACTCCAATCGTCGCCTCACTCGTAAAGAGGGGATAGAACTGTTCAAATCGAACGATCTCCTTTCTCTCGGACGCATCGCGACACATGTTGCGCAGCAAAAGAACGGTAACCGTGTGCATTTCGTCCAGAACATGCACATCAATCCAACGAATATCTGCGTGAATCGCTGCAAGTTCTGCGCGTTCAGCAAAAGCAAAGGCGAGCCCGGCGCATACGAGATGAGCATCGAGGATATTCTCAATAAAGGCCGGAGCGCTGGAAGAGGCGTACGTGAGTTCCATATCGTATCCGGTCTTCACCCGGACTTGCCCTTCGAGTGGTATTTGGACATGCTCAAGGCGCTAAAAAAAGAATTCCCAAAGGTCCATCTTAAGGCTTTTACTGCTGTGGAGATCGACTACCTCTCAAAACTTTCCGGCAAAAATCTCACTGATACTTTGCTAAAGCTTAAAGATGCCGGTCTTGGCTCTCTTCCCGGCGGTGGAGCGGAAATATTCGATTCCGCCGTACGGAATAGTCTTTGTGCCGAGAAAATCAGTGGTGACAGATGGCTTGAGGTGATCAAAGCTGCGCACAATATCGGGCTCAAATCAAACGCAACAATGCTTTATGGCCATATTGAGACCTATGAGCATAGAATTGACCATCTTCTGAAACTCCGTAAGCTCCAGGATCAAACCAACGGGTTCCAGGCGTTTATTCCTTTAAGTTTCCATTCCAAGAACACAGAGATCAAAAAATCTGCGTATACGACGGGATTCGACGATCTCAAAACGCTCGCCATCTCCCGGCTCATGCTCGATAACTTTGACCATATTAAGGCCTACTGGGTTATGCTAGGAGAGAAGATTGCTCAGGTATCACTGAACTTCGGAGTGGATGATCTGGACGGGACTGTGGTCGAGGAACGGATTACCAAGGCTGCAGGCGGAACCACCGACGGTAGTATGACCAAAGACGATATTGTTTACCTCATCAAACAGGCAGGAAGAATTCCGGTAGAACGCGATACCGTCTACAATGTTGTGAAAGTGTGGAAATAATAATGAGACTTGCAACCACGTATGTATTGTGATGAACACGGATTATAGAAAAGTCATTAAAAACTTATCACAAGGAAGACGCCTCGATGCAGAGGAAGGTTTTGTTCTCTTTAAACAATCTGATCTCCTAACTTTGGGCGAGCTGGCAAACAGCATACGGCAACGTCTGCATCCGGAACATCTCGTGACCTTTATTGTTGACAGGAACATCAATTACACGAACATATGCATAAATAGATGTAAATTCTGCGCATTCTACCGCGATGCTGAAAGCCCTGAAGCTTACATCCTGTCAAAAGAGGAAATTTTCAGGAAAATAGAGGAAACGGTTGCGCAAGGCGGAACACAAATCCTTATGCAGGGCGGTGTACATCCCGATCTTGGCATTGAGTACTTCGAAGATCTGTTCGCATCCATTAAAGAACGCTTCACTATCCAGATACATTCTCTTTCCCCTGCCGAAATCTCTTTTCTTGCGAAGAAAGCAGATACAAGCGTTCTCGATACTCTAGCACGCCTCAGGGCCTCAGGCCTTGATTCGATTCCCGGCGGCGGCGCCGAGATCCTCGTTGACAGAGTCAGAAAAAAAGTGAGTCCGAATAAAATTCGTTGGAAGCAATGGGCAGAGGTGATGAGGACTGCCCAGAAAATCGGAATGCCAACGACCGCCACTATGATGTTTGGCAGTTTGGAAACAGACAAGGAAATAATTCAACATTTGGTTAGGCTCCGGGATATCCAGGATGAGACCCGCGGGTTTACTGCCTTTATCCCTTGGACATACCAACCAGGCCATACGGAATTAGGGGGCAGGTCAGCCACTGCAGTTGAATATTTGAAAGTGCTTGCCCTCTCTCGCGTCATGCTCGACAATTTTGATAATATCCAGGCGTCCTGGGTAACGCAAGGCGCGAAAATTGCTCAAGTGGCATTGGAATTCGGCGCTAATGATTTCGGCAGCACCATGATCGAAGAGAATGTCGTTGCAGCAGCAGGAGTAACTTTCAGAATGACCAAACAAGAAATCATGAATGTCATCAGAGATGCAGGATATGTGCCTGCTCAGCGCAATACAAGATACAATATTCTGAAGAAGTATGATCTCAAATTATAATGTTAGGTGAAAGAAAGGTAACATCCCTGATCACGCTCTGTTATTTTCCCCTTGAAAAAAAACACACTTAATATTATGCAAGTCCCATTTTTTAAAACAATTCTTTACTACCATAAAAAATCACTAAAGAACTAAGGGCTTATCTTTGCTTTACACAAAGCATGTGGATAACCTGTTATTAAGTCTGTTAATATCTTTTTTTTAGATGCTACATCCGTAACGAAAATGTAATTTGCATAATAAATAGACACCAATTATCGTTTAATATCAATATTTTATAATATTTCTGCGAAATTTCCCTCTGTTTTTATATCTTTAATGATTACAGTGATTTTCTTGCCGATATGGACCTCCTTAGCACCCAAAACTTGCACTCTTATATAGTTATCCGTGAGACCCGAAAGCAGTCCGGATTCAGCGTCAGCTTTGTCCTCAATAACAACCTTTAATGCAACACCAACATGCTTCTGTCTAAATATAAGGTTCTTTTTCATGCCCAGGTTACGTAGTTCTTCGCTACGTTTCTTTTTTACATGTTCAGGTACCTGATTTTTCATATTGGCTGCTTCTGTTCCCGGACGCGGCGAGTAGCTGAAAACGTGCAAATGCGTGAGAGGTGTTTTGTCTACGAGTTCTAGCGTATTATTAAATGCGATGTCCCCTTCTCCAGGATATCCAACCATAACGTCCGCTCCGAGTGCGATGCCAGAAATTTGATTCGCAATCCGTTTGAGCAGTTCAAGATAAAAACCTGCGGAATAATCGCGCTTCATTGACATCAAAATAGTATCATCACCGCTCTGAAGTGGGACATGTAGATGTCTGCAGAGACCGGAGCCGAGCATATTAATAATCGCGTCTGTTATTTCACTTGGTTCGATGGAACTAAGGCGTATACGAGATTCTCCCTGCTTAGCAATTAGCATTTTGACCAAACTTGTGAGATCTGTCTGCGAAGGAAGATCAACACCATAAGAGCCGATATGAATGCCTGTGAGTACTATCTCAGGACACCCATTCTGCACAAGATGATCAAATTCCTTGATCACTTCCTCAGGATAAACACTGCGAGAGTTGCCTCGGGCAAGTGGTACGATGCAATATGAACAGCGGTTGTTACATCCGTCCTGAACCTTGAGAATACCGCGTGTCCTGTTTTGGACGGACGATACCTGGGTATTGTTCTTTATTAAACGTCCGCCATGTTTCGGAACAGCAAAAGATGTCATGATTTGCTCAGAAATTAACGCTTTATCACGATTTTCAAACACGAAATCTACCCCTGATATTTTTTTTATATCGTCGGGCCGAGTAGAAGCATAGCATCCGGTAACGACAACTTTTGCTCCCCTACCGCGTCGTACCGCTGATCTAACAATCTGACGGCACTGGTAATCGCTTTTTGCAGTGACTGAACAGGTATTGATGATATAGACATCAGCCTCGGCATCAAAGGGTACGATCGCGTTACCCCGCGCCTCAAAGTCCCGGCTTAATATGTCCGTTTCGTATTGGTTAATCTTGCATCCAAGGGTTGTAAAAGCTATTCGCATAACTGGCCAGTAAAGGAGTTTAATCCAGCGGCGGTTACTAATACTCTGACAAGAGAGCCGATAAGCGAGGAGGGAGCTTTAACATTTACCACCTTGTTTTCCCGAGTTCTTCCAGTAAGTTTCCCGCCCTTTTTGCTGATGCCGTCGATAAGTATTTCTCTGACAGTACCTATCTGTGTTTTATTTTTTTCAATCATTATTTCTTTCTGGAGTGACAGAACCCGATCAAGCCTTTTTTCTTTTATGTCTTCCGGCAAATGGCCTGTCAGCGTTAGCGCGATGGTTCCCGGCCTCTTTGAATATTTAAATGCAAATATGCCGTCGTAGCGAACATCCTTAAGCAATTGCATTGTCATTTCAAAATCCTCATCTCTCTCACCCGGGAACCCAACAATGACATCCGTAGTCAGCGCAATATCAGGAACCAACATACGTAATTTTCTTATCCTGTCCAGATATTCGTCTCGGGAATATTTCCTGTTCATGGAGGAAAGAATGCGATCTGAGCCGCTCTGGACAGGTAAGTGTAATGCTTCGCAGACCTTAGGAATATCTCGAAGCGCGACCATTAGTTTGTCCGATAAGTCGCGAGGATGTGAAGTTACAAACCTGACGCGCTCGATGCCATCGATCTCATTCACCCGCTGCAGGAGGTCCGGAAACTCAATATCTTCATCCAGGCCTTTGCCATAAGAATTCACGTTCTGGCCCAGCAATGTCACTTCTTTAAAACCCTTTCTGTGCAAGTTCGCGGACTTCATTCAGTATGTCGTTTGGACGACGAGACCGTTCTCTGCCTCGAAGATAGGGCACAACGCAGTAGGTACAATAATTATCGCATCCATACATGATAGAAACCCATGCTTTAACGCTGCCGGCGCGTGCAGTCGGAATACGTTTTCGATGGTAATCGGGATCTCCAGTAGTGTCGATTAAAGGAGCTGATCGCGAAAGTTTCTGATCTACCAACAATGACAGTTTTCCTATATCGGAGGGACCAAATACCATATCGACATAAGGTGCACGGGTAATAATTTTGTCGCCTTCCTGCTGGGCGATGCATCCGGCGACTGCTATTTTAAGTCGGGGGTTGAGAGCCTTTAAATGCTTCAGCCTGCCGAGCTCACTATAAAATTTTTGTTCCGCTTTTTCACGAATACTGCACGTATTCAGAATTATCATGTCCGCACTATCGGCGTGGGATAATGAAGAGCAACCCCTCTCTTCAAGGATTCCCGTCATCCGCTCGGAATCATGTTCATTCATTTGGCATCCGAAAGTAATGATATGGAATGATTTCATGGGCACATTATAATACGCTGATAGGAGTTAAACAAGAGGTAACTCAGAAAGAACCGAATGGAAGAACAATGATGAGCATTATCACGAAATTTGCAAACGTACGACTTCTCCGCGCTTAATTGCCAGTGCGGTACGGGCATTATGTCTGTATAGAAATATTTCGAGAGCACCTGAGCTGTTTACAATTGCTCCAGGCTCACCTGGGGTCGCTTCTGCATAATATTTTTTTAATCCCTTTATTTCTTTGCCAGCGATAGTGACTGTGGCGGTACTTAAATCAGTACCTTCGGACATGAGCGGCTTGATATTTGTACTGGTAATGTTCGTTATTAGGTTTCCAAATCGGTCAATATGAACAATGTTGCCTTCAATGCTGCTGCCGCTAACTTTTGGCAAAGGGATATTCAACTTAGTGTAATCGGTAATTTCTTCGCCGAAATTTCCAGATGGGATGCCTCTGGCAAGCCAACCGGCAACTGGTGCAAAAACGTCTCTGCCATGAAACGTGGGGCCCGGATTCGGTAGAAAATAGTGCGTCGAGGTGATGTGATGTACCCTGAGTCGTTCCGCTTCCTGGTAGATAAGGCTAAATAATCCGTTATCAGGACCAACGAAGTAAAAACCTTCAGTTACAGCAATGATCGGTCTTCTGCCGCTGCCCACACCGGGGTCGACGACGGCAAGATGAATTGTTCCCTTCGGGAAATGATTGTAAGCGGATTTCAACGTATATGCTGCTTCCCATATATCCTGAGGGCTGATTTCGTTAGAAATGTCTATGATCTGCGCTTGAGGGCTAATTTTAAGTATAACGCCCTTCACGCTGGCCGCGAAAGCATCCCTACCGCCATAATCAGTTGTTAGTGTAATAATCGCCATTCAGTCCTCGGGGGTGAAAAAACTGTGGGAATGATAGCAGTACGTCTTAGTTTTGTCAATCCAAAGATAAGACAGATCGGCATATAGTCCCATAAACTCAATTTTTCATGGAACTTGCCTTGACAAAGTTGGCAGGTATGTTATCCTTTTGTCAATTTCGCTGAATTCATTCTCGGAGGTAATCACATGAAGAGAGGCGCCCTGATTGTTCTTATTGCTCTGGTAACAGTAGTTGGCATCAGCAGCGTATTTGCTGCAGAAGGTGCTTCAATAGATAAAGGTAAGGCATTATTTAATGATCCCAAGCTCGGCACCACTGGGAAAT
Organism: Nitrospirota bacterium; assembly: GCA_963845065.1. GTDB lineage: Bacteria > Nitrospirota > UBA9217 > UBA9217 > UBA9217 > JAJYKN01. The sequence goes on along the minus strand of CAWJQQ010000003.1, from coordinate 235,613 downwards.
CATGTAATACCTGTCACCCTGATGGTCAAAACATTCAAAAAGCTGGAATCAGGAGTGACCTCGAACAGATCGTAAATGGATGTATTACGCACTCGATAAAGGGCAAGGCCCTGGACCCACAGTCAATAGAAATGCAATCACTTATCCTCTATATCAAGAGTCTTGGCGCCAAACAACCGGCAGCAAAAAACAAACCTGCTGTCGGATGTTAATCACTATGCTTGCATGTCATTGTCTGCCTATCACCTACCTGGCCATACCATGGAAGTGATAGAATTCGTCCTACTATCCGCGCGAGATTCTCATCTCCGTGAAAAACAGTGCCCAGAATCGGCAGTTTTGATATTTTCGCGATTATTGAAAAGCTTGTTTCCTCCGCCAATCCTGCTTTCCGATCATCGGCAAAATTGATAATAATGCCTGCTATTGAGATGTCCTTCAATCGAAGAGCAGAAACAGTCAACAGAGTATGGTTAATAGTCCCGAGACCTGGCCTTGCTACGATCACAACCGGAAGCGCCATCGTATAAGCAAGGTCACGGTAGGTATAACGACGAGTCAACGGAACCATGATACCACCTGCCCCTTCAACGACCATGAAGTCATGCTTGGAGCATAGTGTCCTGAGTGAGCGTGTAATTATTCTCGGATCGATCTTTTTCCCGGCGCGTTGAGCGGCAACGAATGGCGCCAGTGGTTCCTTAAATCTGTAGGGGTTGATAAGAGCAAGAGAGTCATTACTGCCCGCAGCCTTCATAAGGCGCAATGCGTCGCTGGGGATCAGCCTTCCAGCTCGATTACGGCAACCGGTTTCAGCGGGTTTCATCACACCGACGTTTATGCCTTTATCGCGAAGACCAGATGCAAGTCGCTCGGCGATGTAAGTCTTACCAACGCCGGTATCCGTCCCAGTTATAAAAATACCTTTCGTCATATGACAGCTCTGCAAAGAATTGGAACATTTTAAAAAAGGCTTTCCCCTTGCCCTCTACTCTGTTCTTCACTTCTCTCTTATCAAAGTACCGTTCCTAAAATATAGCTTTTTATCCATACTAGCTATAACGGCAGCCGAACAGTGCTGTTGCCGGTTAACGTCAGGGATTCTCGCCCTGATTCACACAAGCGCCTTTTTACTACTCGGCAACACACCTGACGCCTTCCCGATATCGAGTAAACCACAATCATCGGCAGGTGGCCAGGAGGTGAGCACTGTCATTCCATGCAACGATTCATGTTGAGATTCAGCGCTGCCTGTAGAGCCCTGTAAGGGCCGCCTTCTAGAGGAGAGTCCATCCGTACGGGCACGAACCCCGCTTTCCTTTGACCTGCGCCAGTATTTCCAGACGTGCTCTCCCCGATTCCTTACAGGTAGGGGAGAGGCGGTTCTGGCCGGCGCAGGCGACTCGGAATATCTTTGTGCTCGTCTCGCGATGATAAGCGCTGCCGCTTCATGCGCCGTGATCCCATAGCGAGACATATAATTTGCTCTGCCAATGACGGACGTAAATGCGGGGTTAACGGAGAATACTTTAACTCCCGCTTTAAACGAGCGGCGATCGAGCATGGTAAGGAATGACGAATAAGCGAACCCGGAAAGCATCCTGGAATACGTCACTCCTTGTTGCTTTAATGATGTCTTCTTTTTGCTGAAATCGAGTTTTTCATGGCTGATCGACTTGCAGGACGCTGCAGCTCTGGCAACTATCTTTTTGCAAATGTCCCCGTAAATAGCCTCTGCTTGGGCTGATGTCTTATCTTTTACGCAGGCGGGATAAAAGGTACTCCATACAAGGTTACCGAACCGGTCTGAGTCAGAAACGGCGATCTCTTTTTCGTTAACATCAACACCGATACACCCTATCAACCCGGGTTCAAAGGTAACCAGCTCCGGCTTTTTGATGTCAACGGATGTATGCAGATACCATCCCTTCGCTTCACGGACAAAGCGATGTGTCAGCGCCTGCCCGTTAGAGAGTGCATCTTCAACAATGTCCAGTCCGTAGGGATATTTGATTCCGGTAACCACGGCATATTTCCCGTACTTGTCGGTCAGGTGATTCGGAATGCGTATCCGGAGCGTCCCGTCAATGGACAGCGTGCATGACTGGTTCCCGGCGCTTTCGTCTTTCGAGCCTAGGCAAAAGGACTGGGAACCACGGGCCTTCTTCCAGTCCACCCTCCATTCATCATGGCCAATATAGCCGTTCTCGTCCAGAGTAAACTGCTTGCGAAAAAGAGATTTTGACCCAAAACATATTCGGATGCGATTGCTCTTTAAATCATCGGTAAGCGCATGCAGCTTAAGCTCTATTGCATGAAGCTTTCTCCTCTTAAGGTGGAGCGCGAATCTGATATCGTGTATCTGTTGGTCACGTACAGGCGCGGGCAGATTCACCTCTTCTTGCAGCCGGCTGATCTTTGTTTCCTTGCCCTCTATCCATCTTTTGACGGATTTTACACTGCTTTCGATATCTTCTACGCGTTTTTTCAGGATTTCCACAGCGGAACTTATATTGCCGTCCAGGTCATATCTGACCGCGTTGAATTGCCGCGCAGTGATCCCGAATCTTAGCAAGTATGCGTTTTTGAATGACTGGGGTTTTTGGCCGGTAGAGATGAAATCCTTAAATAAAGACCTTTTGATGTGCCCATAGAGATCGCCGATTTCATCGAGAATACCGTATAGTGAACTTCCAGCGCCGGAAATGTCTATATCATTTAATAAAGTACAGGCGGTAAAAGACAGGACATCGCTGTCCTTCTTATTACCGCCTTTTTTGTTTTTAGAAGAGCGTTTACTGCTCGCCATCGTTCATAGCCTCAATCGCCTTTTTTGCCTTGTTGGCTGCGGACCTGCGTCCGTACAGTCTCGCGCAAAATGACGTCAGCACCTCTCTCAGATCCTGCACAAGGTCATCTTTAAGTTCCGTCTGGTCCATAATGATGAACCTTCTGCCTTGAGCATGAAGTGATGATTCTACATATTCAGAACCGAATCTCATCAGCCGATCGCGATGTTCGACAACGATAATACTTACCGCTGGATTTGCAAGCAGCTTCATGAGCTTTGGCCTATGCCCGTTCAGACCTGAACCGATCTCCGTAACAGCCATGGTAACAGCCAATTTCTGCGACGCGGCAAACTGTGACAACCGGCCGATTTGCGCGTCCAGGTCGTTATTCTGGTCATGGCTGGATACCCTGGCATAAAGAGCCGCAGCCCCTGTTGAATCCGTTTTTTGCTCTTTGATGATAATAGTGCCGGACGGCATCTGTTCCGCTTCAACCGGCAGCTTGCCGGCCTTCCACCAGTTCCATGCCGCTTTGTATGTAATCCCCTGTTGTTTGGCCCATACGCTTAATTTCATAGTCTATATTATAGCATATATTTCTATAATATACCACTAATTAATCAACAGTTACCAACCCTGTTCATCGAAAAAATTACTCACGACTAACCTGCCACATTTCCTGCCGAAACTAAAGGCAATTTTTCAACCAAAATCGCGCGAGTCCCTATCACCATGGCGACCCTTTTTTTTGACCGTCTTTATAGGAAAAAACCCTCTTCCCGTATTTTCTTGACAGTAGCCAATGCCATATCTATATCATGATCAGAAAAACTTGTCATGAGTGTCATCCGTATTCTTGATGTGCCCTCCGGCACCGTCGGTGGTCTGATTGCGGTTGCGAAAATACCAGACTCGAACAATCTTGCGCCAACTTTTATTGCCTGTGCGGTATCCCCGATCATCAAAGGCACAATGGGTGTTGCCGAAGTTCCTATATCAATTTGTAGAGACTTCAGTCCTGCTGCAAAACGCTCTCGATTGCACCAGAGTCTTTCTCTCCTTGTGGGATCGTTTTCAATAATCTTAAGAGCTGCTAGCGAGGCAGCACATACTGCAGGAGGCAGCGCTGTACTGTATATGTAACTCCGAGCGCGATTTATAAGTAAGTCGATGAGGTCCCTGTTCCCGGCAACATAAGCGCCGTAGGCTCCAAGAGCCTTTCCAAGAGTGCCCATCTGTATCGGAACACGGCCTTCCATGCCGAAATGCTCTACAGTCCCCCTGCCGCCCTTTCCGAGTACTCCGGTGGCATGTGCATCATCAATCATCAGAAGCGCATTATATTTTTCAGCAAGTGCAACAAGGTCCGGAAGCGGAGCAATATCCCCATCCATGCTGAAAACACCGTCGGTAACGATAAGATTCCGTCTGGCATGGCCACAATCCTTAAGCAGCGTCTCCAGATGATTCATATCCTTGTGACGGTAGACACGGATAGAGGCTCTGCTGAGACGACATCCGTCAATAATACTAGCATGATTCAGGCTGTCACTGAATACCATATCACCTTCCCGTGCAAGCGCGGGAATGATGCCGGTATTTGCCGCATAACCTGAGTTAAAAAGGATCACCGCTTCTGATTTCTTGAATTGTGATAATTTATGTTCCAGCTCTTGGTGAATCGGACTCGTGCCTGAAACGAGTCGTGATGCTCCTGAGCCAAGACCATATTTTTCCATGGCTGAGGCAGCAGCCTCTATGAGTGCGGGATGTTGTGAAAGGCTGAGATAATCATTCGAACACATGAGCAACAAACTCCTCTTGTTGATCGTAATTTTAGGTCCTTGATACGATTCGATGATTACCGGCTTTCTAAGGAGATGCTGTTTTTCCAGCTGTTCTAGTTCCTGTTCAAACATAGACTTTCATAAATGTTGGGCCTTATTCTGTTCCAGCCCGATCTCTTTGTGCAGGCAAGTTTTTAAGACTCTCCATACTGTCCGTGATTTTACTGAGAATACTGCCTTTCGATTCAGCGCGTGCAATGAGGCTTATCACGATGTCGTCAATGCTCCCATGACGATAATTCTCTCTATTCCCGAGACGTGATTTTTGCCTTTCGATGCATGCATACGGTTGTTGTATAGTATTTCTGCTATTATTCACAAGTGTCCCAAGGTTGAATTACAAGCCTCATCTAACTTACAGAAAAACATGCACATTCATTGTGAAATGCAACTTTTCGATTTGAAATATTTTTTGCCGATATGCCATAATTCCGCTGCCCCGCGGAAGGAGATGGCTAATCGTGAATATCGGCAGAACCGTTTTTTCTCAAATCATGGACTTCATTCCATCGTTCCAGTTTCGCCAATGCGTAGATCGTTACAATGGCAACTACAAAGTGATAACGTTTACCTGTCTGGATCAGTTTCTCTGCATGGCCTTCGCCCAGCTCACGTATCGGGAAAGTCTTCGGGACATAGAGGCATGCCTTCGTGTGGCGAAGCCGAAACTGTATCATATGGGCATCCGGAGCAACGTCTCACGAAACACTTTGGCCCATGCCAACGAAAACCGCGACTGGAGAATCTACGCCGACTTCGCTCAAGTACTGATCAAAATCGCCAGGGAGTTGTATGCGAACGAAGACTTCGGGTTGGAGTTGGAAAATGCCGTATACGCCTTCGATTCCACAACCATCGATCTCTGTCTCTCGGTATTTCCCTGGGCCAAGTTCAGAAAAAACAAAGCTGCGGTGAAGCTCCACACCCTGCTGGATCTTCGGGGCAACATCCCCGTTGTGATCAGTATTACCAATGGAAAAACACACGATGTCAACGCGCTCGACGATCTTATTTTCGAGCCTGGCGCCATCTATATTTTCGACAAAGCATATATCGATTTTGCCCGTCTCTACCGGATGCATCAATCGCTTGCGTTTTTTGTAACGCGCGCAAAGAGCAATTTCGTTTTCAAGCGTCTCTACTCCCAGCCAGTGGACAAGTCAACCGGGGTACGGGCAGATCAGATCATTATGGTCACCGGTTTCTATACGCTGCTAGACTATCCCGAGAAGCTCAGGAGAATCCGTTACTACGATGTAGAAACAAGGAAGCGTTTCGTTTTTCTTTAACAACTTCACGCTGCCGGCAATCGTGATCGCGAAGCTTTACAAATGCCGCTGGCAGGTGGAGTTGTTCTTCAAATGGATCAAACAGCACCTGCGGATCAAAGCATTTTACGGCACCAGCGAGAACGCACTGAAGACCCAAATTTGGATCGCCATTTCTGTATACGTTCTTGTGGCCATTGTCAAGAAACGATTGCAGCTGGATCGAAGCCTCTACACTAATTCTACAAATATTGAGCGTTACCATGTTCGAGAAAACAGCCATTTTGCAGGTTCTTTCTGCTCCGAATTACCCAGATTCTGCAACATATTGAGATCTTCTACAGGGTCCAAACCCGACGTAGTAAGATAATTCCCGATCATAAACCCATCTGCGCCTGCCGCAAATATAAGCGGATGGAGGTGTCGTAGAGCTGTGCCCCTCCCACCGCAAACGCGGATCTCCTTACTGGGTAGGATCAGGCGAAAGAGGGCGATGGAATGCAAAGCTTCGAGAGGTGTGATTGCGCTGATCTTCTCAAAGGGAGTTCCTTTTATCGGCATAAGAAAATTAATTGGGACAGAATCCACATCAATCTCGCGAAGCGTCATCGCCATCTTTATCCGATCCTCCATGCCCTCTCCCATGCCAAGGATTCCGCCGCTGCAGGTAGAAAGTCCCAGAGAACGGGCATGACCCAACACTTCGAGCCGATCCTCGAATGTATGAGTTGTGCAGATATGCGGAAAGTACTCTTTGGACGTTTCGATATTATGGTGAAAACGGTGCAAGCCTGCTTGTTTGAGATAGGATAGTTGATTTTTTGTGAGTGTACCAAGCGTAGCACAGGGTGACAATCCTATTTCGATAACCCTCTGAATGCCTTTTGCGATATTCTCGAGGTCTGCCTGTGTATCAATGCCCCGACCGCTTGTCACGATGCAAAATCTTTTTGCATTATTTTTTTTCGCACTCTTTATTGCTTCTACCATGCGGTCGACAGAAATAAGAGGATAGACCGAGGCGTTGGTTGAGTGGTGCATTGACTGTGCGCAGTATGCACAATCCTCGCTGCAGGCGCCTGATTTTGCATTCACGATCGAGCACAGATCAACCGTTTTACCGCGATAGTGTTCGCGAATCTTCCCAGTAATCGCAAAGAGGTCCCACAGGTCAGCCCCTGAAATGCGAGACAATTCTCTTGCATCTGCATAATCTATCGGTTTTCCCTTCAAAACACTGTCAAGAAGATCGGTTAGTTGTTGTCGTATTTTCATTGGCTATCTTTTACCTTAAGATAGAGTAGTTGTCAACCATTTTTCTACATGCTGGTTAACAATAGCGATAAAAATAAATTTCTTGATAACATATTTTCTAAGTGATATTTAGGTAATTATGCACATCTCTACTGTTATTCAGGGGAGACGACTGAAAAATGCGATATGATGGCCGTTACGGTTTGCTCCATCATCCTTTTGATCGACTCAAGAGAGAGGGGATCGCTGGCTTCAAAGCGCATTACCAGTACCGGCTGAGTATTTGATGCCCGGATAAGACCCCATCCCTTTTCGAATATGGCCCGTACTCCATCGACGGTTATCACTTCCCGAGGCTTTTGGGGCAGACCATTTCCGTGGGAAAATATCTCCTTTGCTTTTTCAACGACTTTAAACTTAATAGTTTCCGGGCAATCTAAACGGATCTCAGGGGTATTAAAAGTCTTCGGAAGGTCAGCAAGAAGCGTGCTGAGTGAGGCAATGCTCCCATGCTTTTTTTTAAGCTTTTTCAGTATTTCCACGATGCGGCAGGCCGCATAGATCGCATCGTCATAGCCAAAATAACGGTCCGCGAAAAACAGATGACCGCTCATTTCCCCAGCCATAGCTGCATGTACTTCCTTCATTTTAGCCTTGATAAGAGAATGACCTGCCTTCCACATGATGGCAGTCCCGCCATGGGAGCGGATGTCGTCGTACATGACCTGCGAACACTTGACTTCTGATACGAACGTGGATCCTGGATGTTTGCTAAGGATATCGCGGGAGAAGATAATCATAAGCTGATCGCCCCATAATATGCTCCCTTTCTCGTCCACCACACCAATCCTGTCTGAATCACCATCGAATGCGATCCCTGCATCCGCTTTTTGCGTTTTAACTGTTTCTATCAATGCAACAAGATTCCTGGGAATCGTAGGATCGGGATGATGATTTGGAAAAGACCCATCGGGTTCAGAAAAAAGCTCAACGACGTCACAACCCATCGATCGGACTACTTCAGGCGCTGCCAAACCAGCAGTTCCATTTCCTGCATCAAGGACAATCTTAAGGCGATGGTCTTCAGTTGCTTTAAACAAGTTCTTTAAATGGTTGATGTAATCAGGTAGGATGGGGCGGCGCTTAACGGAACCGTTCGCTTCAGAATCGGATTTTTGGTTCTTCCTGGCAGCACCATCCATCATGATATCTTTCAACTTTTGAATTTCTTCTCCGTAAATAGTGTCCTTGTTGACGCAGAGCTTGAACCCATTGAATTCCGAAGGATTGTGGCTGCCGGTGATCATCACTCCTGCACCAGGCCTGAGGTGGTAGAGGGAAAAATAGAGAGCAGGCGTCGGGCAGAGGCCGATGATGGTAACGTTCATACCACCATGCGTCAGACCTTGCACGAGGTTCTCGCAAAGTCGCGGCGAACTTATACGTGCGTCAAATCCGACGGATATCGAGCTGATACTCTTTTGCTTGAGATATGCAGCAAAAGCTTGTCCCAGAGACTCAATTACTGAAGGCGTCAGGTCACGATCCGCAATTCCACGGATGTCATATTCTCGGAATATTTCAGGGTTTATCATTGGTGACACATAGTTCTCTATACGGGATTATGTACTAGAAAGCGACGGTAATGACCTTCTCTTGTTTTGATTATGCCTGTTATAATCATCGTCAAAGCGGACGATATCGTCTTCTTCAAGATATTCCCCGTTCTGCACTTCAATGATTTGGAGAGGGATTTTGCCGAGGTTTTCCAGCCGGTGCTTTGTAGACATGGGAATGTACGTACTTTCGTTCGGATGCACGTCATACACCTTGTCTCCATTTGTGACCCGGGCTGTGCCGGAGACGACGACCCAATGTTCGCTACGATGGCTATGAAGTTGGTGTGAAAGCTTCGTCCCCGGATGAATAACAAGTCGCTTGATTTTGTAACGGTCCCCTTCTTCCAATATCGTATACGACCCCCAGGGCCGATGCACGGTGCGGTGTATAAGATGTTCACCTGACTTACGTTTTTTGATCTCGTCAACGACCTTCTTCACATCCTGCGCTCTGTCTTTACTGCATACGAGCGTCGCATCCGGCGTGTCTACTACAACAACGTCCTTCAGCCCTATGGTCGTTACCAGTCGTTTTTCAGCATAAATGATCGAATCATGGCTACCTATATCGATGACGTTTCCGCTCATAATGTTGCCTGCGGTGTCGTGTTCGGAAACTTCATCGAGAGCGGTCCAGCTTCCAACATCCGACCAACCTATATCTGCGGGGATGACTGCTGCATGGTCGGTTTTTTCCATGACTGCGTAGTCGATGGAAACGGAATTAAGGTTCTTGAAAACAGTACTAATAACGTTCTCTTCCTTATCCGTACCGATGCTGTTCTTTATCGCCATTAAACCGCTAAAGAGCAGAGGATCATATTTTTTTATCTCCTGCAGTAGGGTTTTCGTTTTCCAGATAAATATTCCGCTGTTCCAGAAGTAATTGCCCTGATTGAGATATTCTTTAGCCGTTTCGAGATTCGGTTTTTCAACAAATGCTTCGACTTTACATACACCGTTTAGTGCTGCTTCCTGGCAAGCTGAACCGGCCTTAATGTAACCATAACCCGTCTCCGGTCTGTTCGGTTTGATTCCGAGCGTGACCAGATACCCATGTTGAGCCGCCTCATTGGCTTTCCCTAGTAATCTAAGGAATTCATCGGTTTTTTGAATAATATGATCTGCAGCGAGAGCTACCATAACGCCTTCGGGATCCAGTCGCTCCAGGTGGAGTGCGGCTAGGCCCAGGGCGGGCGCAGTGTTTCTCGCCTCAGGTTCGAGAATCACATTTTTGTCCCAGGGCTTGTTGAATTTCGACGAGAGTTGTTGGCCAATCGCATCTACGATATCTCGGTTCGTGACGATAAAAATATCTTCAAAACTTATGGAAGGCAAGATTCGATTTACTGTTTCACATATCATCGTATCTTCTGCACCGATTTTCAGGAGCTGCTTTGGCATTTTTTCGCGGGAAAGCGGCCAAAACCGCGTACCCGAACCGCCGGCCATAATTACAGCGTACATTACGATTCTCCTCCCTGTAAAGAAACGAACAATCCTTTAAATATATTGACCGCTAAAGGCATTTTTTTTACGTGACTATCCCGATAACTCGACAAAATTAATGGAAATTATTATACTTTTTTTATTCCATACTGTCACGCATTATTTGTTTGTCATGTCTAAGCAACAAGACTTTTACGCAAAGAGGTGGGTAGGACCGAAATTTCATAAATATAAAGTTAAGGAAAAAAAATGATGGAAAGGCAACTCAGGTTAATGCGGGAAAAGATATGGTTCAACAGACAAATATACGGCAATGAAATATGTTTTTAATGCGCAGAGCTATTCTTTTCTCCCGGAAGCAGCGAGCTGGCCAATTTTAGTTTCGACCGAAGCCATGATACTATCTGTCGAAAAATTGCGTTCTGCATATTCTCTTGCTACATGATTATAGTAAGGTAACTTTACGGGATTACAAAGCAAACGCTTAATTGCTGCAATCAGAGCATCACTGCTTTCTGGCTCCACGAGTTCAGCAATTCCAGGATTATTCAATACGAGAGCTCCTAATTCGGTATGCTCATCCGCTGTGATGATTGAAAAACCGCCTACCGCAAGAATTCCGGTCAACTTTGACGGCATCACCGCATCAGCTGCACCTCGTTTTTGAATGATAAGGTGAATATCTCCCAAGGCAAGTAATTCAGGCAGTTTCTCAATCGGCTGCAATGGTTTAAATCGGACATTGTGCAGCTTTCGCTTGGCAGCCTCATCAACGAGACCGGTTTTTGCGGCGCCATCGCCTACGATTAGGAATACAGCTTCTGGATGTTCACCGACAAGCCCTTCAGCAGCATCAAGAATCACTTCAAGTCCTTGTTTTTTCCCGAGATTTCCGGAGTAGAGAATAATTTTTTGATCAGCAGAGAAACCCCAAGCAAACCGCAAATCGTTTTCTTTCGGACTCGGATGAATGTAACCTGTATCCACCCAGTTTGGGAACAGAAAAGTTCTGTCCTTCGAGACATTAAGATCTTCGAGGCGTTGAAGCATGGTATGGGAAATACTGGAAACGAGGTCAAATCGGCGCATCAACAATCCTTCCATTTTTACAATAATTTTTTTTAAAAAACCGGAAGAGGCAAAACCAAGACCAAAAAATGCAGAGACCTCAAAGTCCTGGACATGTAGCCAAGATTTTGCCCCTGCAATGCGCGAGGTTAGCCACGCCTGGGGAGCGCAAAATAAAGGAGGTTCTATAACCAGTACAATATCCGGCTTCCAGATGATATGTTTTACCATAACGGGAAGGCTGCTTATGGCAAAGCTTGCCAGATGAATCAGTCGTTTGAGCGCAGTTGGATTTGATGGGACCCACAACGGACATCGAAAAACAGAAACGCCTGACCGAATTTCCCGCCGGTATTGCCACGCCGCATACTCTTTTGCAACCTGCCATGATGGGTAGTAAGGTAGCGCCGTTACGACGTGCACATCATGTCCCCTTTTTGCTAGCCATATAGCCATCTCACCGGTATATTTACCAATACCGATCTGTTCGGGGTGATAATTAATGCCGTGAATGAGAATGCGCATTTATCCCCTCTTCCGGGCCCTGACAACTAAACAGTCTCCCCGCCCGAGACGGTTTCCGGTCCACAGAAGTGGAAATAATAGACCACGCATGAACAACATTAGCAAGATAACGATAAGGGGGTTCCTCAGTTCTTTTGTAGGTTTCCCAGGTTTTGCAAAAAAAAGTGCAATGATGGAATGTGCGACCCAGAGCGAAGGCGTTACGTTTCGTGTTTCTATAATTTCGAATCCATTGTCGTTAAGTAGCTTTTTTAGGCCATCTGCAGAAAAGTGCAGAATATGGAACGGTACATGCCAGTTAATCCAGTACTTTCCGAAAACGGATCGAAGCCAACTTCTGTTATTGGGGCAACTGATCCATGCCTGTCCATCGGGTTTGAGAATATGATGGACTTTCCTGAGCATCACTTTTGGGTCCAACGAGTGTTCCAACACATTTGACAGTATCGTAACATCATATTGCTCTTTTGGACGAAATTCTTCTATAAGTTGCGTATAAACAGTAAAACCATGAGATCGGGCAACGGTCGCGGCCATTTCATTAAGTTCCAGCCCCTCAGCTGTGTAGCCATTACGTTGGTAGAGCCGTAATCCCCGTCCCTCATTACAGCCGATATCAAGCAGTCTTCCATATCCTTTTCGAGCATGAAATGAGATGTCCCCGTCTACAATGCACCATAAGCGATATAAAAAAGAAAAAAGGAATTTCTCACGGAGTTGCGTGTATCTCGTTTCCCGTTCACCGTTGAAGTTGTAGTACTCTTCGTAAAGCCATTTCAGGTTTTTCGGTTCAGGAATAGGAATCGTCATTTCGATACCGCATGGGTTGCAGGCTCCAATACAATAGAAGTGAGGAAGCCCAAAACGCGTATCGAAAAGTTGCTTTTCGCTGTATGCGGATAGTCTGCCACATATAAGGCAAAGATTTGCATTTTCTGCGGTTAAATTATTTGTCATAGAGCGAGACGGTAACTCATGTCGGTGCAGTTTTTCTCCATTTATCTTATGGAAGCTTGAGCCTTTTTAAAAGAGTGCTGGCTACCAACTCATGCCCTTTCTTATTCCAATGAATGTCCCCGACTATAAAATGAGTGGAAAGCGTTGCAGGCGTAAAAACATCAAAGAGATCTATTAAATTAATGCCGTTTTTCACACAGAGCTGCTTTATTTCACCTTGATAATCAACAAGATAATTTTTATCCTTGATATGCTGTGGCCACGGGTAGATGACAACCGTCAGTTTTATATCATGTTTTTTACAAATGTTGATAGTATCATCGATATCATTCAAGAGCAGTAAGAGCCCTTGCCTTCCCCATTTATCGTAAATCTGTTTGTTTTGGAGCCACATACCTCGTTCCTCATAATAGGTAAGCCAAACCTTGCCATTAGGATCGAACGGGAGAGATGGGTCTAGAAAGAAATGAGGACTGATCCTTTTAATTACATCAGTTAAAAACTTTGATCTTTGAAGCAAAGTTTTCAGCGTAGATTCCTGCGGCTTATCTTTGTGTTTTAACCAGTAATGATAAACGATTGAATCCTGAATGTCCGAGGGATCTACCAGCATCACAATGTGGTTAGGCTTAAGCCCAAGCAGTTTATTTTTGATTTTTAGATTCTCTAGTACGGGCGCGTATGAAGCTACACCCGCGTTTAAGATTTCCATATCTGGCCGAGCTCTCTGGATGATGCCGACAAAGGTATCATCGTAATTTACACCAACACCTTCTGTGAAAGAATCACCTATGAAAATCAAACGATAACGGCTATGGTTCGGAGTGACCGTTCTCATTTCCCTATCTCTGAATCCCATGTTATTAGTGACATAATATGCTACTTCGGTCCCGAACCGTTGGGGGCCCGAGAAATTCGGTTTTAGGTCATGATGATAGACGGCATTCTCAATGCCAACGGGCGGGAACGAAGGCGCCTTACGGGAAAGATAGTACCGGTAGGCAGCCTCTGCTGCACCCAAAGCAAAAGTGACTGAGAGCAGTAAGAGTACCGCTGTTTTTAGAGTGTTACCAATCTGTATACGCAATTTCATCTTGGGCCCTCACACTTCTAAAAGAGCGTATAAATAAACGGCGCAATTACGGAGCCCTGCGTGAATACTATCAGCAAACCTAAAAGAAGGAGAATGAGAATTATCGGCAAAAGCCAGAATTTTTTTCGCTCCTTCATAAAAGCCCAGAGGTCTTTGAAAAAGTCGATCATCAGAATGGCACCTCCATGTTGGTATGAGAACGCTGTGAACCCCGCGTTTTATAGCTGGTTGTATTCGGATTGATGGTATGTGCCATGGGATCGTGATGTAAGATCCGCATAATGAGTGCCATGGGCGTAATAACCAGATAAAATACGATTCCGAGGATGATCCGAGAGTTCACCTTGCCCAGAGCAGCACCTACTTTCATCCATACGCGGTAGAAACCACCCAATTTCTTCGGCATGAACATGGCGAAGGTCCAGAGTATAGCCGTAATAATCCAAGGCCACAACGGAAAGGGACGGTGCTTCAGCCATGGCAATGCAAGACCGAACAACGCGATCAGTATCAGACCGGTCATCAGCCCAAACTTTCGCAATTCCTTTTTATCTAGTCGTAATTCGCTCATCAAGAATCACCCCCCGCTAGTCAAGCTCAAATTCCTTTTTCCATGACTCGTCTCGAGAACGAGATGGTTGTTCTGACTTTGTCAGGATAAAATTCTCCAAAACCAGATAGTCCATTTCAGTCCTCATGAAACAGCGAAAAGCGTCTTCGGGCGTACAGACGATTGGTTCTCCACGAACGTTGAATGATGTGTTTACCAGCACGGGGCAACCCGTTCGTTGTTCAAAATGACGTAGAAGTTCATAATAGCGCGGATTGGTCTCCTGGTGCACCGTTTGAATGCGGGCGGAATAATCGACATGGGTTACGGCAGGGATTATCGACCGAGGAATATGCAGCTTATCAATACCGAATAGATGCAGCTGTCCTTCAGTCATCGGGATGCGTTTTTCCTCACAAACCGGCGCCACCAAGAGCATATATGGGCTTGAACGATCAAGCTCGAAATAGTCGGAAACCCGGTCTTCCAGTACGGAAGGCGCAAAAGGACGGAACGATTCCCGGTACTTGATTTTTAGGTTCATCACAGACTGCATGTTAGGGTTACGCGGATCGCCGATGATGGAGCGTGAGCCCAGTGCCCGGGGACCGAATTCCATCCTTCCCTGGAACCAGCCAATAACGTTTCCCCCATCTAATAATTCAGCCAGCTTCGGAAAGAGCCTGACATCATCCAGCGTATCGTATTTTGCTCCGATCGAATCCAGATAGACTCGTATTTCTGAATCACTGAACCGTGGTCCGAGATAGGAGCCTTTCATGCTGTCCGCAGGATTCACGAATCGAGGTTTGTTGAGATACTGGTGCCAACAGGCAAGGGCAGCTCCCAGGGCGCCACCCGAGTCTCCTGCCGCAGGCTGGATCCAGATGTCCTTGAAGGGGCCTTCACGCAATACGCGGCCATTCGCCACGCAGTTGAGCGCCACGCCACCGGCAAGACATAGGTGTTCAATTCCGAGTGTTCGATGCATGGTCCGCGCCAGTCGAAGGACTATTTCTTCTGTTACCTCCTGAACGGATCTTGCAATGTCCATGTCGCGCTGCGAAGGGACCGTCTCCGTTTTGCGCGGCGGGCTTCCGAAGAGTTCGTGAAACTTCCAGTTAGTCATGGTGAGACCTGTAGCATAGTTGAAATATTTCATGTTCAACCGGAACGTCCCGTCCTCTTTGATATCAACAAGATGGGTCCTGATGATGTCAACATATTTCGGCTCACCATAAGGAGCCAGGCCCATGAGCTTGTACTCGCCCGAGTTGACCTTGAACCCCGTATAGTATGTGAATGCCGAATACAATAGTCCGAGTGAATGCGGAAAGTCGATTGCCCACTGCAAAGTAAGATCATTCCCCTCTCCAAACCACGCCGTCGAAGTTGCCCATTCCCCCACCCCATCTAGACATAGCACCCCTGCACGCTCGAAAGGGCTCGGGAAAAATGCCGAAGCTGCATGTGATTGATGGTGCTCTGCAAAAAGGAGCGGCGGCAGCTCCGAAGGTTTGCACCCTTCTAGTGAAGCCAGTTCTTTTTTCAAAAGATTTTTGAGAAAAAGCTTCTCCTTGAGCCACACCGGCATGGCGGCAGTGAACGACATCAGCCCCTTCGGGGCATAGGCTAGATAGGTCTCTATGAGGCGTTCGAACTTGAGGAGCGGCTTCTCGTAGAAAACGATCTGACTCACATCCTTCAGCCTTGAGCCAGCTTCCTGAAGACAATACAATACGGCACGGTTGGGGAAACCTGCATCATGTTTTTCCCGGGTAAAGCGTTCCTGCTGAGCCGCGGCAATAATATCACCATCTTTTATGATTGCTGCCGCGCTGTCATGGTAATATGCAGAAATTCCTAATATGGTAACGGCCATGATTCCTCTTGCTCATAAATTCATTATAAGCTTAGACAGTATTCTCATGATACGACAAACAGCCCTACTATCCTCAGCATAAAACATGACAAACAGTTATAATCAGCTATTCAAGCCACATTAACTGTAAAAACTTATACTCAGAGGAATTTTACTAGCAGAGCGACATTTACAAGGGTACAACTTTCCTCATATATTCTTGGTAGCAGGTTGATCCACAAGGTAGTTATTAAATACTGACTTTAAACGTGTCCAGTCAAGGCACACAATAGCAATGAGATACAGAAAACACACAAGCACTGATAGCGCGGCCAGAAGAGGAAGTGACCTAATCTCTCCAACAAATTCCTTGATGATAAATTCGCTGCTTCCCCATGCAAGAAAGAATGCCATAAGCGGCTTCACAAGTTGGCGATAATAAACAAAATCACCAATACTCGATCGAAGTTTAATCTTAAACCAATGGACTCCAAGCCACATAATCAGCCCCGCAATTCCGACACCTATAATACCATAAGCTTGCGTTAATGGAACAATTAATAACCACGAAAGAATAAATCCGGCAAGGTTCAATACAGAAATGTAATCCGACCTGCCGATTCCATTTGCAACAGGGTAAAGCGTGCCCGTTAGCGCACCGAAAATTATGTTTCCGGCCAAGAGCCAGTAAATAAGCGGCAGCATGGGCAACCAATGCTCACCAAAAACCACAACAATGACGGTACGCGCAAAAATTAGCAGCGGGAGGAACATGAATTTATCTATTACTGAGCTGATATAAATTGAATCTTCGGTAAATCGCTTGATTTTTTCCAAATCGAACTGGATTCGAGATATATAAGGGAACATGGTTCTTTTCTGTACCGCAAGTATTATCGATAATGGTGCCGCACAAAAATATAACGACCTTTCGACGAAACCTCCGGCCTGAAAACCGAAAAATGGAACGATATAGAGGGGGATTACGGAAATTCGCGCCATATTGATCAATTGAGCGGCTTGATAATGGAACCCGAATCGAAAGCCTTTACTAAGACCCGCATCCCACGTTATCGGAACAAACCTGAACCGAAACTTACCAATGAATACAGCAATTGTGCATCCAACCAGCGCTTTAGCAATTTGAGCTAGAACGACACTCCACGCCCCTGCTCCATGAGCAGCGAGACCTATTGCAACCAATGCAAAAACGACCTCTTCAGCTATTTCTACCCTGACTACTTTATTGAGCCTGACTGAACGTTCCAGCAACAGCAATGCCATGCCGCGTATGACCAAAAGCGGGAGCGACAGAGAAGCAAAAGCGACCATCCGGCCAATATCCTGGCCGGGATAAAATAGGCTGGCAGCTGAGGATCCCAAAAAACACAAGGCGCTAAGAATAGAAGCGGCGGTGAGCTGGATTGTTGTGACTCGTGAAAGGTCATGTTCATGTATCTCCTCATGTCTCTGTATGAGATAAACGCCAAATCCGCCGTCAGAAAGCAGCATGGCGATATTCACAACGATGAGGATGACCGCTACTTTTCCAAATTCTGCAGGGAGTAAATAGTGAGTCAGCGCGATGTTATAACCGAATGTAAGGGATATGACTGCGAATTGACGTAATCCGTAGCTGATTACCGATGTTTTGAAGCGCTGAAATAGCGCGCCATCATCAGGCGCTAGTTGGGTGTTATCCATTTCCTCATTGGTCATTCTGTAATTTGTGGCTCTGATTAGTAACTAGCTCTTGCCAAAGACTTTCGTTTTGCCTATGTGAATATGCGATATCTTTGCCCGAACGGAGTTCCCATCCAATCCAGTATATGATTGAATGCATGACCATGCGCGCCCATATTTCCCTCAAGGCTATCATGTTCCATTTTGAAAGCGGGAGTTGTAAAAACCTGAGAATTTCTTTTAAGAACAATATCATCAATTTCCAGATTTTTAAGGGCGTATTATTCCGGAACCTGTGACTGGCTTCGACAAAAGAATAATCGAGCGATTTCTTAATGAGCGATTTAGCATCAGAATCACGCAGGTGTGTCACTATATATCGCTTATCTGGCGGTAACTTAAGCAACCTGTCATCGCTCATAGGGATAAAATGTCCGTGAATCACTACCTTGTCAAGGTTGAGGGCATGTTTATTATAAAAACGCTCAACTCTTGCATCGGTGCCTTTGAACCTTCCACCCCAGAGCGGAATCAATTCGCCGCACGTATAGCTTTCGCGTACACAGGATACAACGTCATACGTATGCTCTTGAGCAATTTTATTAAATAAATCTAGAAGTTGCAGAGGAATAAACTCTGAGCAAGAAAGAAGTATGTAATAATCCGTTTCGAACAAAGTAGCGACAAAATGAAAAAATTCCGGCGTCTGAATCGTCCCGGGGTTTTTATACTGAACCTGCTCGACGCCAAGTTCTTGCACGATCTTCCATGTTTTATCAGTGCTAAAATTATCAATCACTATCAAACGGGCAAAGGGCTTGTAATACTCAATCACCCTTCCAATGCGTGACTCTTCATTGTACACTGGCAGTATCATCGTGTACGTTAAATAGCGATAGGCTTGAACTGCTGGGATTGAATCCAAAAAAGTTTCCTCTCGATTTTAGGAATGACATTCGAGACGCTGTCTATTTTTCAAAATCTTTTTCTTCCGCTAAATCGATGAGCATGATATCGTGCAGTTCCTTGCGATCAAGATATGGAGACATATCTTCTATGGGCCTATTCACGACCAGCTTGGGGTTCACTTGGGTATCCTGGTTTAGCTTCACTTCAACAAACGCAGGCCCCTCTCCTGACAATGCCATATTGATAATATTTTCTGCACTGTCCATCGTGGCTATCGTAAACGACGGGATACCGTATGCTTCCGCGATTTTCGTTAGGTTCGGACAAGTGTAGCCGATTACAGTGGACTGCTGTCGTCCACCAAAGTACATGTCCTGCATTTGTCGCACCATGCCAAGACAACCGTTGTTCATAATAAAAAATTTCACGGGCAGGCGGTGATTAACAATGGTGTCGAGATCCTGAATATTCATCTGAATACCGCCATCCCCGGAGATAACGATGGTCCTTTTATTACTGCTTTTAGCTGCGCCCAGAGCAGCAGGCAGGGCAAAGCCCATAGACCCCATACCGCCAGATGTTATCATGCGCTGTGCTTTCTTGAGCCTGAAGGATTGCGCTGCCCACATCTGGTTCTGGCCTACATCGAGGCAAATAACATCACCCTCTCCCGTCTTATGCGACAGGAGATCCATAAATTGATTCGGATTGATTCCTCCTGCTACCGGAGTTGGAAATACAGTTGGATACTTCGTGCGAAAGCCATTGATAGTGGCATACCAAGCAGAAAGATCGCTTTTTTGATAGCCTGACAGAGATTCTTTCAGCGCTTTGAGGAAATCTTTTAGATCTGCTTGTATGGTTATATCAGCATGGATCTTTGCGTTCAGCTCAAGAGGATCGACATCCACATGAATTTTTTTTGCCGCTCGAGCAAAGGTATCCGGTCGCGTACCAGTCTGTCTGCTATCCAAACGTGAGCCCAGAATCAAGACTAGATCTGCATTGGCCACAGTAAGGTTGCTGTAACGGTTGCCGTAGGATCCGATCATTCCGAAAAAAGCCGGATGATCGTGAAACAATGTGTCCAACCCCATTAGAGAAGTTACTACCGGAATGCCAGTTGTCTGTACCACGTCTTGAAAATCTGCGACTGCACCTGACGTCCTCACCCCACCACCGGCAAGAATGACAGGCCTCCTGGCATCCCTGATACCGTCAATAACGCCTTGGATCGACTGTCCATTTAACTGTACTGTCTGCTGCATGTGCCGGTATTCATCAGTATCGTAAAAACTTATGAGATTTTGTGGATCTATCTGGGCGCGCTGGATGTTCATTGGCAAATCTAGCAGAACTGGGCCTGGTCTGCCGTTTTGAGCAAGAAAAACTGCTTTTTCCAAATGATACCGGATCTTCTGAGCGTCAACAACCAGCTCAGTGTATTTTGTCAGGGGTTTTGCAACGCTGACAATGTCAGTTTCTTGAAATCCGATTTGGCGTACTGCTTTATCGAATTTGTATTCATATGTGTTCACTTGGCCCGTTATGAAGAGGCAGGGAACGGAGTCGAAATAGCAGCTGCCGACGCCGGTAAGAAGATTCAATGCTCCCGGACCGCTTGTTGCCATGGCAACGCCGAGTTTCCCATTCATACGGGCATAGGCTTCGGCCGCGAACGCGCCGGTCTGTTCATGATGGACCGAAACGCATTGGATGTCCTTCCTGCCATTGGCAGAATCTAGCAAGTGCGTAATCGCTCCACCGATGACCTCAAAAATGTGATGGACATCGTGATTCACAAGGAATTCTATGACATAATCTGAAAGTTTCATATATTATATTTTAAGAACATCAAGGATAAAGATTAAGATTATTTTTTATCCAAGCCACCGTCTGTTCAAGCCCTGACTTGAGGGAAGTTGACGGAGTCCATTTCATTTTCGTATGGGCCTTCTCATTCTTTGCGACCCAGAGGCCTGGTTCTTGTCTCTGTTTATCGACTGTTCCCCAAGCCGGTTCAATGCCGGTCTGGAAAAGACCTTTAACTAGCGTTACCACTTCTCCAATGGAATGCTGGGTACCACTACCGATATTGAATACTTCACCGAAAAATGGCTGCTTGACTACAGCGAGGTAGGCGTCAAGTATATCGTCGATGAAAATAAAATCTCGGACCGAAGCAGGCGACGTCAGTTGAGGCGTTTCATTTCGAAGAAAGGATTTAATGATGTAAGGGATCAGACGTTTTGGATCATCCCAAGATCCAAAAGGGGAAAAAAGACGCAAGGTTGCAATAGGAAGCTGCTTGCCTCTCCCTTCAGATTGACAAAACAGCGTGGCAGCTGCTTTGGATACACCGTAATCACCGTTTGGCTCCAAAGTATCGCCTTCATCCATGGGATGCGACTTTATTCCGTATTCCGACGAACTTCCCGTGTTGACAAAATAATCGAACCCCACTCTTTCGCATGCTTTGAGCAGATTGACTGTACCCAGAAAATTAGACTCAAGAATGGCGGTTGTGTCCTTCTGATCGGCAAATCCTCCATACGTGGCGCAGTGATACACGACCTGCGGTCGAATTTTCTCAACATTTCGGCCAACCGCATCTGCATCGCGCAGATCAACGACATGCTCAATAATATTTTTCCTGACATCGACTAATCGCCAGATATCAGACGACGATCGCTTGAATGAGTGGACCTCGTACCCCAGCTCAAGAAGGCGGCGCGACAAGTTGGACCCGATGAACCCTGTTGTGCCGGTAACTAAAACTTTCATGTGAGAATGAACTTTTTCATTGTATCGATTGTAAAGCTGATCATTTCGTCAGTCATTCCCGGATACACACCGACCCAAAAGCTATCCCTCATAATGCGGTCTGTATTCATCATTTCACCGACCACCCTGAATCCTCGTTTCTCGCTTCTCATAGCGTCGAAACAAGGATGTTTTATCAGATTGCCGGCAAAAAGCATACGCGTTTGAACGCCGGCTTTCTCCAGGTGAGTGACAAGTTCTTCACGCGTATGTCCAGCTTTTTTTTTCATCGTGAGGAGAAAGCCGAACCAGCTAGGGTTTGAATTTTTTGTCGGCTCAGGTAGGACTAGATGATCCGATAGGCTATCCAAACCTTCGCGAAACATATTCCAGTTTTTCTTTCTCGCTTCGATGAAGCCAGGAAGCTTTTCCAGTTGGGCGCAACCGATCGCCGCTTGCATGTCCGTTATCTTGAGATTGTATCCAAATTGCGAATATACATATTTATGGTCATAACCCATTGGCAGAGATCCGAATTGCTGTGTGAACCGCCTTTTACAGGTATTGTCGTGGCCCGAGGGGCACCAGCAATCCCTGCCCCAGTCCCGGAAGGATTCCATGAGACGCTTCAGCAGGCCATCGTTTGTATACACTGCGCCACCCTCTCCCATGGTTATGTGATGGGGTGGGTAGAAACTGGATGTGCCAATATGTCCAATGGTGCCGGTATATTTCCATTCACTGTTATGGTTATATTTCGCCCCAAGCGCATCGCAGTTGTCCTCAATGAGCCATAAATCGTGGGAATCACAAAAATCTTTTACTGCACTCACATCAAAAGGATTGCCTAGCGTATGGGCTAGCATGACAGCTTTAGTCCTTTCCGACAGAGCCTTCTCCAGTTGGGAGCAATCGATATTATAGGTTGGCAGCGTTACATCGATAAAAACAGGAACGGCACCAAATTGAATAATTGGAGCAACCGTGGTCGGGAAGCCTGCAGCAACTGTGATGACTTCATCGCCCTGCCTTATCCTCCTGTCACCCAGTTGAGCAGAGGTAAGCGCCATAAAAGCGAGTAAATTAGCAGAGGACCCGGAATTGGTCAGAGAACAGTGTTTTACACCAAGGAATTCTGTGAAGCCCTGCTCGAATTTTTCTGCATATCTGCCAGCCGTCAACCAGAAATCAAGCGCCGCATCGACGAGAGCGGTAATCTCCTTCTCGTCAAAAATACGGCCTCCATAAGGGATTCGATCGCCGGCGGTGAAAGTCTTCTTTCCTTTATGCTTAAACTCGTAATATTGAACCGTAGCGGCAATTACCTGGCCCCGCAATTGCCGGTCTATTTCGTTCTTATCTAACACGTCAAACCTCAATTTTTACCTATATACTCTTCAATCTGGGCTGTACATGCTTCGCGGACATCACCGCCTTGTACATATATACGAGACCAGTCGACTATACTATCTATTGCTTTGCTAACATCCCAGCGCGGTCGCCACTTGAGTTCAGTTTTTGCCTTTGAACAATCAAGCTTCAGATAATTCGCCTCATGGGGGTGTTTACCCTTATCAATTTCATATGAAGCATAACTGCCCCATTTTTTGCACAAGTTCTTCACAATCCATTCAACGGGCTTCGCATCTGTCTCATCGGGTCCGAAATTCCATGCCCCAATATAACGAGGGCCATTTTCATAAAGTTTTTGTGAGAGCGCAATGTAGCCACACAACGGTTCCAATACATGCTGCCAAGGCCTTATGGCATGGGGATTTCGAATAAGGACCTTCTGATTTTTTAGAATTGCACGAATGCAGTCAGGTATGAGCCTGTCGCTCGCCCAGTCACCTCCGCCTATCACATTGCCTGCCCTAGCCGATGCTATTGCTACTCCGTGATGATGGTATTCCCCTGGATTGAAGAACGAACTGCGATATGAAGAAGTAACCAGTTCAGAACAGGCTTTGCTGCTGGAATAGGGATCGTGACCTCCAAGCGGCTCGTATTCTCGGTATCCCCAGACCCACTCCTTATTTTCATAGCACTTATCCGTGGTAACGTTGATTACAGCTCTGATGGTTTTGCACCTTCGAATAGCTTCGAAGAAGTTGACCGTGCCCATGACATTGATTGCGTAGGTTTCGACAGGAATCGTATAGGAATCTCGTACGAGCGGCTGTGCCGCCATGTGTATGGCAATGTCCGCCTTCGATGCTGCCAGTGCCGACGCTAAAGACTCTCCATCTCTCACATCGGCGATTGTCGAGGACTGGATTAGGGAACCTACTTTGCAGAGATCAAATAAGCTCGGTTCCGTCGGCGGCTTGAGCGCATAGCCATGCACCTGTGCTCCCAGGGAATGAAGCCAGAGACAGAGCCAGGAACCTTTGAACCCCGTATGACCGGTGACAAAGACTTTCTTCTTAATCCAGAATTTTTTGTCAATCACTGGTTTGTCTTCCGTTGAGTTATTTCCAGACCTTCCACGGGGCCCTGCCGGACTGCCAGAGTGATTCGAGGTGGTTCTTGTCGCGGAGCGTATCCATGGCATACCAGAATCCACGATGTTTATGGGCGATCAGTTGACCGTCATGGGCCAGCTTTTCGAGCGGTTCTTTTTCGAAGACCGTATTGTCTTCAGTGAGAAGATCGAGAACCTTCGGATGCAAAACAAAGAATCCACCATTCACCCAAGAGCCATCGCCAGCTGGCTTTTCCTGAAAAGAGAGCACTCGCTCTTTATCGTCTAAGTCTAGTGCTCCAAAACGCCCGGAAGGTTGTGTTGCTGTGACCGTGGCAAATTTACCATGGGCTTTGTGATAAGCGACCAGATGTCCGATGTCGATGTCGGAAACACCATCTCCATATGTTAACATAAATGTTTCCTTGCCGATATAGGGAGCAACATATTTGATCCGACCGCCAGTCATAGTATCCGGGCCAGTGTCGACCAGCGTGACTTTCCACGGTTCCACGTACCTTTCATGGACTTCCATGACATTTTGCTTCATATCGAATGTCACATCGCTCATGTGGAGAAAATAATTAGAAAAGTATTCTTTTATCATGTACCCTTTAAACCCCAGACAGACGATGAATTCATTATAGCCATAATGAGAATAAATCTTCATAATGTGCCATAGGATCGGCTTCCCGCCGATCTCGACCATCGGTTTTGGGCGTACTACCGTTTCTTCACTGATTCTTGTGCCAAGACCCCCGGCAAGAATGACAACTTTCATGCACTCGCTCCCATAATAATCGTATGCATTATTCTAATTCATATTCGGATAACAACGAATATGTTTTGTGGAGAATAACAATAAATAAAAGTTCTCGTTATAACTGGCATCGCCCATAAGAGCATTGAAATCCTCTTATAAAATTCTTGTTTCAATATTTCAGCCAAAAAAATTATATTATTGACTGGGGCTTTATTTGCAAATCGCCGCAAGTAGTTAATGTTACAGATGATTATTCTACATGTCAAGTCAATTCAGCTCTTCGTCTTTTTTGATTGCATAAATTAAAGATCAACGTTAATATTCAACAAAATTTTTAATCTAAGAAGACCACCATGGGATTTATCTTGCGACGAATAACCAGTTGAAACTGTCATTTGACCTGTGTGTATATCTCTTGCATTTTTGCATCAACTAGAATATTTTAGATTCAGCCTTTCAACCATTTTTTCACACATTAATCCGTATTGCTACATATTTTATAAATACTGCAAGATTTATTGCATCGAAATTGATCGTGATAAATAAAGATTACCGAAGGTGGTTTTTGATAAAGGATATTAGAAATAGAATTAAAAATATAATGCTGTTATTGCTGGATATCGCGGCATTTTATTCATCACTTCTTGCCGCTTATTATCTCAGAAAACTATTGTACCTTCTCTTTAGCAGCAGTTTCCTAGAGCCTTTCCCCCTTCTGTATTTTTTAGGCTTTTGGTGGTTTCCATCAATTTTTTTATCTTTTATTCTATATGAACGCCTCTATATTCGGAGACTCCCATTCTGGGATGAGACTAGAGAACTCAGTAAAGCAACTTCAGCAGCCACGATTGCTATTCTCTCTATTCTTTCTTTAACCAAGACGTCAGAAAATGTTTCTCGATTAACGATTGTCTTTCTCTGGTGCTTTAGTCTGTTCTTTTTCCCGTTCTTTCGCTTTATCGGCAAGAAGATTTTTTATAAAATGGGTCTCTGGCGGGACAACGTAATTATTATCGGTGCAGGTTCAGCAGGGAAAGCCATAGCAAGGGGAATCGCTGGAAACACCCATCTTGGCTATAACATTATCGGCTTTCTTGACGACGATGATAGAATCGGCAGGCAGGTGGAAATTGCCGGCTCGACATACGATGTTTTCGGGAAAATCAGACATTTTACAAAATTTGTAAATATCCTTAACATCTCTACGGTTATCATAGCGATTCCTTCTCTCGCGGTGGAGAAACTAGCCGAACTCACGGCGAAAATTCAGAAACATACAAAAAATATCCTGCTAATTCCTGACATTAAGGGTGTATCGCTCACGAACACTGAGCTGCATCATTTTTTTTTGCAACAGATGTTCTTGCTAAAAATCAACAACAACCTTAAGTCACCCGTTAACAAATTCATAAAGAGGTCGCTTGAGCTCGCCATTTCTCTCATTTTTATGCCGCTGCTTCTTTTTGTTATCGGGATACTCGGACTCCTTATTGTACTCGACTCTCCTGGACCGATATTTTATCGGCAACCGAGAAGAGGGCGCAATGGACAGCCATTTACTGTTTATAAATTCAGAAGCATGTACCATGACGCAATGGATCGTCTTGAAAATATTCTGACTACAGATCCTAGTGCGAACCTTGAATGGGAAACTTATTTCAAATTGAAAAATGACCCCAGAATAACTCGTGTGGGCGCTTTTCTGAGAAAAACATCGCTTGACGAGCTTCCGCAGATTTTTAATGTACTAAGCGGCGACATGAGTCTCGTCGGGCCACGTCCTGTGATTAATGAGGAAATAACGAAATACTACGGGGAGTTTTCTGATTACTACCACATGGTGCGTCCAGGGATTACGGGGCTGTGGCAAGTGAGCGGGAGGAATAATTTGGATTATTCTATGAGGGTCAGACTAGATGCGTGGTATGTGCTCAATTGGTCAGTCTGGCTCGACATCATGATTCTATTTCAAACCATACGTGTTGTTTTGAATAAAGAAGGCGCATATTAACACACAATGGTGCACTGCTATAGGATCGCTGAACTGCCAAAACGTCTTCTATTACAAGTTTAGATAAAACAGTGCTTAACTCTGCACGCTTACGTTATTTTCTGATCCTCCTTCGTTTGGGATGTTTCGCTTCAATCATCTGTCATCGATTAACGATGATCTTTCCCATCAAAGCCAGAAATTCTTTCCTAAATCTATCCCTGCTGTATTTTTCCGCATTCTTACGGATAATATTACTTTCGAAACGGTCTTGCGAGCATTCAAACTCTTGAACAGCGTTGATCAAGCTCGCCACAGTTTGTTCCTCGAAAAAAATCCCTGTTTGCATATTGATCAAGGTTTCCAGCACACCGCCTTTTTTATATGCAATAACCGGAGTTCCACAAGCTTGTGCTTCTACGGGCAAAATCCCGAAATCCTCATCTGCAGCAAAGATGAATGCCCTCGCCTTTTGAAGATAGGTACATATGACGGAATCTGGTTGATATCCGAGTATTTCAATATTACTGCCAGCTTTTGACTTTACTTTAGAAAGACTCGGTCCATCTCCTATAACTACAAGTCTCTTGTCAGGAATTTGCGAAAATGCTTCTACAATAAGGTCGATTTTTTTATAAGGGACCATCCTGGAAACCGTCAAAAAAAAGTCATCTTTTTTCGACCCAGGATGGAACTTCTCTACATCAACTGGCGGATATATTACCGAAGATTCACGACCATAATTTTTTTTTATTTTTGCGGCAACGTTCTGTGAATTCGCTATGAAATGATCTACTCTCCGGGAAGCAGAATAATCCCACAAGCGAATTTGATGTAATATAAGTTGGGCTATTTTCCCCTTAACGCCCTTGTCCAAACCTGCATCTTTCAGGTACTGATGTTGTAAATCCCATGCGTACCGTATGGGCGTATGACAATAACAGACATGCAACTGATCCGATGTTGTCAGCACCCCTTTCGCTACTGCGTGAGAAGAAGAGATGACAAGCTTGTAACCGGAAAGGTCGAATTGCTGGATAGCTAGGGGCATTAAAGGAAGGTAACTCCTGTACTTGTTTCTTGCAAACGGGACGTGCTGGAGAAAAGACGTCTGGATTTTCCTGTGCCCTAGAAAATGTCTTTCGTGCTCGGGCAAAAAATCCATAAGACTGAATAGGTCGGCATCTGGATAGAGTTTGATAATCTCTTCAAGCACTCGTTCAGATCCTGCATACGTTACTAGCCAGTCGTGTATGATTGCTATTTTCATAATCTCACAAGCTCCTCAAAGACTTTGAGGTGCTCCTGTGCGGACCGTTCCCAGCTGAAGGATTTTGACCGTGCAAAGCCTTTTTGAATAAGTGACGATCGAAGCATCGTATCCGTTAGCACCTTAGAGATCCCCTCGGCAATGCTGCCCACGTCTTCAGGATCTATATACCAGGCAGCATTGTCGCAGACTTCAGGAAGACTTGCAGCTCGTGATGCGATGACAGGACAGCCGCAGGCCATAGCCTCTAGTGGAGGCAGACCGAACCCCTCATACAGAGAGGGCTGAATATACGCAGTTGCTTCGGAATACAGGTTAGGAAGATCCTCCTCGGCTATGTAACCCGGCATGATTACCCGGTCATGTAAAGCAAGTTCGTCTATCTTTTTTTTAATGTTTGGATAGTAACGTGAATCTTTTCTTCCTCCGACTACAAAGACATGATTTTTTAGGTTTAGCCGCTTAAAAGCTTCAAGCGTTTTTTCGATATTTTTGTACGGTTTCATATCTCCTATATAGAGAAGGTAATCATGAGGAATTTTGTATTTCTGTTTTATTGTTCCAAAGGGCCTTTGATAAAACTTCTCTCGATCGTATCCTTCATTGATAACAAAAACAGGCTTGTCATGGATTCCGTATAAGTTAATCACTTCCCGTTTCGTAAATTCAGAAACACAGATGATCGCTTGTGAATTCTTTATGAGAATCGGAAGCGTGTGCTTAAAATGATATTTCATGTTCGATTTCATTGATAAAAACCTAATCGGGATAATATCGTGGATGGTAATTATCTGTTTTATGGAAGGAAACAATATCCCTTCAGGAACTGTCGAAAAAATGAGACTCGGCTTTTGGTTTTTTAGCCTTATAGGAAGAACACATTGCTGCCACAGCATTCTCAAAAGATGCCCTTGCCAACCGAATGACGGTGATGTTCTCCGGTTTACCATTTTAACAATATCGGGAAATTCCTTTTTTAAATTTATCGAGCTTGTATAGGCTTTTAACTTAATATCACGCTGCTTTTTTAATAATTCCTTCGTAAGCTCATATGTATATACCCCCAGTCCAGTTGGATTATCGTGTGTATATGTGGCATTTATAATAACCGTAGGTTCTTTTCTATTCATAAAGGCGCATGACAGTTATTCGGTTTTAAAATGCTCATAAAAGAATAAGCAATTATGTGAATTACTACAATCTGCATTCCGCCACATTTTTAAAAAGCTCAAGATGTTCCTGGGCCGATTTTTCCCAACTGAAAAGCTTAGACTGCTCCAAGCCCTTCGAAATAAGTGTTTTTTGGATATTCGCATTATCCAGAACAGTTGAAATCCCTAAAGCAATGCTATCGACACTGAGTGGATCGACATAATAAGCTGCATCTCCGCAAACTTCCGGCAAGCTTGCTGCACGAGATACAATTACCGGGCAACCGCACGCCATTGCTTCCAGCGGAGGAAGACCAAAACCTTCGTAAAGCGAAGGGAAGATAAGTAACTTCGCTTCTGAATACAAATATGGCAAATCATCCTCGTGCACATAGTCTAAAAAGACTACACTGTCTTCGAGATGAAGTTCCCCGACTTTTCTTGCTACAGCAGGATAAAATCGGGAATCTATTTTCCCTCCGATGACAAACTGAATAGTTCTATTTTTCAGCCGCTTGATTGCATCTAGCGTCCGTTCCAAGTTCTTATATGGCCTCATGTCTCCGATAAAGAGCAGGTAGTCATTCGAAATCCCATATTTCTGCAAGACAAACCCTTTACTTCTCTTGTAAAATCTGCTACCGTTAAATCCCGCATAGATCACATGGATTAGACTGTCCCTGATTCCGAAGTAGTTTATAACTTCATTCTTGGTATGTTCTGAAATACAAATAATCGCCTTTGCATTTCGCAACAGGATAGGCAATATGCATGAAAAATGATATCGCATCCTGGGATACAGTTCAGGATATCGGATCGGCAATAAGTCATGAACGGTAATTATCTGCTTCTCTAGCGGGATTAACATGCCTTCTGGTACAGTGGAATAGATAATATCAGGTTTTTGTCGCAACAAATGATAGGCCATGATAAATTGCAGCCACAATAATCGTAAAACGTATCCACGATAATTAAGGGATGGTGATGTATAACGGCTCACGAGAGAAATATTATCAGTAAAAGAACTCTTTAATTCATGCGAACTCGTGAAGGCCAAGCAATCTATATTGTGTCCTGAAGATGAACGAATAAGTTCAGCTGTAAGTTCTTTTGTATAGACACCTATTCCAACTGGATTTTCCAGCGTAGAGGTAGCATTTATGAATACTTTATCTTTTGATTCACTCATCAGACAAACTTTATCTTACAGCATTAATAAAATGCATTATTCAAGTTGTAACTATCGGGAAGCTGAGACATATGACAAGTTCTGAGTAATGATTATATTTGATATTTCCTTAAACTGTTTCTATAAATTACAATTTAATGGAAAAATCTTCCTTTTCATGACAAAGATTTATATTATAATAGGGATCACATTTATTAATCACATGTTTCCACTTTATACGATACCTCTCTAATTCTTTGCGATATCGTTTTTGTTTTTCCACTGTATCCTCATAACCGCGCGTTTTTGATTCATCGTGATAGAGCTCAGAAAAAGGTGTCCATACCACGAGATACCCCTTTTCACGCATTTTCAAACAAAGATCGATATCACTGAATGCCAGAGGATATTCTTCGTCAAAACCTTGGACTTCCTGAAAGACTTTTTTCCGAGTCATGAGACAAGCACCGGTAACCGCCGATACATTTTGCACAACGTGCAGCCTGCCCATATAGCCATGCGAGTCCATGGGGAAGTGTCTATGAGCATGGCCCGTAATATCGCCTAATCCTAAAACGATGCCCGCATGCTGAACGGTATTATCAGGATAATAGAGTTTACCACCAACGGCGCCCACATCACTTCTAACAGCGTGATCCAACAGTCTTTCTATCCAATCCGGATTAATGATTTCTGTGTCGTTATTCAGAAATAACAATATACTGCCTGTTGCATGGTTAACAGCGAAATTATTTACTATCGAATAATTAAAAGAGGCATGCCATTCGATGATCTTGATAAAATCGTGTTTTTTTAGCTGTATATAGAGTTTCAGTACATCATCTTCCGAACTGTTACAATCAACGATAATTATCTCGAAGTTACGATAAGTTGATTTATCGATAATAGACCGGATGCATTTCTTTAAATCTTGAGCATGGTCTGTATTCGGTATAATGATAGAGACACGTGGCGAGTCATTAATATGGTATCTAATTTTATACGAGCCCAAAAAAAAGCCATCTTCAACTGATCCAGACATTTTTAGCCTATCTAAATGATCGCTGACGGCTTTTTTCCCAGATTCGAATGCATACATCTTGGACGACATATTCATGGCAGCCGAAGCAGAATGATTTCTCCAGTGATATAATATTTTGGGAATATGCACGATAGCTTTTGCTCTTTCCGTGGCGCGTAAAAAAAGATCGTGGTCTTGACTCCCTTCATAACCTTCTCTGAAATATCCAATGTTATTCAACAATTTTTTTGATATCGCAGTAAAATGACAGATATAATTAACGCTTCGCAAAAGGTCTGGGGACCAATTAGGTTTAAATTGAGGATTGAGCCTCCTCTTCCCATCTTCGGAAAGTATATCTTCATCAGAATAGAAAAAGTCTGCTGAAGGGTTTTCATTGATTGCCTTTACGAGTTCGTATAGAGCAAATGGCGCAAGGGTGTCATCGTGGTCGAGAAATGCAATGAAATCCCCCGTAGCAAGAGCAATGGCTTCATTTGAATTCGCAGCAATTCCAAGATTTTTAGGTAGAAACAATACCTTAACTCTTTTTTCTTTTGTTGAATAGTTGTTTAAACCCTCTTGTACCTCATTTTCTTTACTTCCTCCATCGGCTATACAAAGCTCCCAGTTGGTATATGACTGGGCAATCACTGACTCTATCATTTCAATTAAAAAATTCTTCCTCGTATTAAAGGTTGGCACAATAATGCTGATTTTCGGTTGATATAAGTATTTTGAGCTTCTTTGTGCATTTAGTGCCTTTTGTGATGGTTCATTCTTTTTAATCCAAATTTGATACTGTTGTTCATGATAATAATAATATATCAGTTTATATTTAATTTTTTCAAAAAGCCGGCCTGGACCGTGTATCTTCAATATATCGATACTTTTTCTGGCGTAGTGAACTATAAATTTTAAAGTATTCATGAATCTTTTCCCCTGCTTTACTTTTCTTTAGTCGGCATCTAAAGCATTGGATTCATTTCGATAATGTTGCCCGTAAACCTAAATAAAACGCTTGTGCTTGCGATATAGGTTTCTTCGATATCACCGGATATTGAACCTGTCTTTTTCGCTTATAAATACGGTTTCCTGAGGAACATCGGGTTTTTTGTACGTTTGGATACCTTTACAGTTTCTGGCGCATAGATCTCAAATACTACTCTGCCATCGTCATCAGATATTGTTTTTACCAATGCAACGTTGATAACTTTTTCAGAGACGAGTTTAAAAAAATTTATTCTAGCCGTCTTAAAGAATGTATCCGCCTCAGAATGAGTAATATAATAAAAGTGATATTTAGAATTTGTAACCTCCGCGATTAATTCTTGGGTGTTTTGCGGTGAGAGATTCATATTATTGAAGGAGAACGATAATTCATAATATTTCTGTCGGAGACCTGTAAAATCTGTAAGTTGAGTATGAATCCCCCAGTCAATAGAAGCAAATTGATGAGGATCATTTTTCGTATATTCAATAAGATCATATATTTTTTTTGACCAGTAAACGCTTTTCACTGGTTTGTCGTACGCTTGTACATATTTGTAGTCCATGATTAAGTGATGAGTTGCAATTATTATCACCAATATATATCCGAGGAACCTTAATGATTTCCATGAGAAATGGTCAAGGATAAGGGAAATGGACGCGCTCAGCAATATTATAAATAAACAATAAACGGTATTAACATGCCAGATATTATTAGCTACTTTCGTGATTAGCACCTGTAACAAACTCATAATGAATAAGCACAAAAAAAAGAAGTAACTTCTCTTAGTATACGATACAATTTTATCCGATAGTAGATAAAGTGTCAGGCCCGACGCAACAAGCATCAGTATCAGAAGGAAGTAGATATTATTCAACTTCGTATGAATAACACCAATGGCATAATTATAAAAACTTTCACCCGTAATTAAATCTTTTAAATTAAAAAGTACAACTTCAACGTGAGGAATTAATTCTCTTAAAGATCGCAGTCTAGACAAATCATAAACAGCATTAATAAAGAAGAAATACCCAACGAAGATTAAATATGAAAGGATAGCGCCGACGGCGAAACCAAGTTGTGCAAGTCTACTTTTCTTTCCTAATAATTCAACCCATGCATTCCAATAGACGATTATGGCGGCGATGTAAAAGCTGTTTATAAACCAGATAAAGTTTAATTTATTAAATAGCCCTACTGAGAATGCAAAAAAGATGAAAAAGAGATACTTTACTTGATAAGAATGTTTATATTTTACAAAAAAATAGAGAACAATACTCATTATCAGAAATTCTATAATGGTCGGGCCGACATCATACCGCGATAAAGAAATAAAAGACGCATCAATCGTCAATAAGAACAAGCTTAGAAGGGCGATATTATCGGTGAAATATTTTTTTAAAGCAGCATATAAAACATACAAAGCAAATGCTGTAGCGAGTATGCCGGGGATCCTGATTGAGTATGCTGAAATTCCGAACATTTTGAATATCGGATAATAGATATAGGCCTTCATGGCACCAATGTACTTCATTAACAAAATGGGAAACTGGCCAATTTTATAGGTAATGAATACGTCGTCAACGCCTCCAATCGCTGCATTCCCAAATAATATTTCGTCATAATGAACACCAGGGTATTTAATCTTGATGAGCGCCAGTACTAAATAGATAAGAATAAATGCAACAGGTAACAGTTTCACAATATGTTTATTTAACGTCATGGCTCTTAAATTATCTTTAATAATCATTTATTAAATGTGGATCAATAAATCATCGTTTTCATTAGTAGCAGAAGCACTCGACTTCAGATGGACAATCTGCATGCTCGCGTTTTCTCTGTGCTCGTTCCAAGTAAAAGTGGCATTAATATTCATACTCCAAATTGCGATGTCGCTAGATATCGCGTCAATCTGTTTCGATTTCGGACAGGGCGTCTTTTCATACTTTAGCTGTTATATTATATTCTTCTTTTTTTTGTTATCAAGAACCCTGCATTAGATGCTATGCAGAACCGTGTAGGATGACATTCAGCCTCCTTCATACCATATCAGCAAGAATGCCTTTCACCCCTGTGTATCAAGACTCGGACAATCTGGAATATTTTCTTCGAGAAATTCATCTGCAGAGTTAAGAGAAGCATATCTTCGATTACAGTTCGTACAGCGGAACGGACCGTATCGTATCATACTACAGATGCGCGATTACCTATCATAATTAGTTAATATATTTATTATGTTAAACTTATCAATTATCGTTTACTACACGCAATAACGTCTTGATGATTATCCCATCCCTGCTCTTTGTAGTGCAACAGACGCAAATCAGAATATTTTTCAACCTGTGAAATAATATGCGATGCTGTGCTCATAGATATTCCATAATCATCAGCATGCGGATAATTAACATAGCTGTAACCAACGTGTGTATAGGCATCAAGGAGATTTTTTAAGACGGCTTGTTCCAAACCATAGGTATTATTACCACTTCTAATATTTTCCTCAACAAATCGGCCATGAGCGGTGAATACTAAGATCCCACCTGAATTGAGAGAAGTTTGGAAAAATGAAATAAAATCATCCCACCTTGGGAAATCCAGATGGGTCAGCAAGGAGCCACACCAAATTAGATCATATTTCTCTTTTGGCAACATACTTGGGTTTTTAAATGAATAGAGTGCCTTAGCGCCAAAATTTTTAGTACAGTAATCTACTCCATTACGATTAAGGTCACAAGCAACTATTTTCGCGCCAGGGAATGCGGCCTTAAGCGCTCGCAGCACTCTACCGTAGCCACAGGGCATATCAAGAATCATCTTAATATCTTCTTGATTCCTCTTGGCAGAGAGCAGCGCTACTTCTATACATTCCAACGCAGATAATCCCACACTAAAATAGTGCGATTCATTACCAGCAAACATTTCATCGTTCGGGGAAATCCCTTTTTGGATTGTATTCATTAACTCATGTATTTTCATATGCATCCCTCTCTTTATTATCAGCATTTTTCTTATTAGATTATATTCATTTTTAAGCTTCTAAAATCTAGATCCTATTAAATAAGCGATGATAAATCCATGCAATATCATGCACTTTCTAGAGATTATGCTCCCTTATCATGAATCACAGAAAATATGATACAAATGCGTTGATCAATGCTTTGAGCTCGAATGGAAAAGTGTCTAAGCAATTAACATCAGCTTAAAACTCCCAAGCTTTTGCATAGTTACAGTGTCGCTATTCTTTCGTATATTAATGGCGAAATAGTTTTTGGTACTTGGACGCGATGATTAACACAACCTTTTAGTTTTGTAAAATGCAATGTGAAAATCTGCTGATTAAGCACGGAATTTCATTTTTCCCCACCCTTAATCAACGAATAAGCTGAGCCATGACGCACCGGCGTAGCCGGTGGCTTGAATAGCTCCATATAGGGGCATTGTTACTTGCCACCTTAAGGGGGAAACTTCTTTTTTCGTACTATAATGCAGGCGACGGTGATTTGAGACCACTTCTGACTGTGATGTCCCGGTGTTGGTAACGATCTTTTTTGCCTCTAATTCTCCCTCATAAACGAGATTCTGTTCTTTGATTCCTGAATTATGATATATTTCTTCTTAACCTCATGCTTGGAGGTTCTATCGAAGAAGGCGTCGATCTGGCTCCAGCTTTTCTAAACCCCTGGATTTTAGGCAAATAGAGATCGTGATATCATAGTACGATCCTCGTTATCCAGATGTGCTATTTATCGGGGACAACATCGTCAGAATCGTCCCCGTTCCGATCGTCGCCAACATATGTTCCAGTGATCAATCTCTTTATTTAGATTGTGCTATCTAATGCGCTTCTACGGGCACCCCTAACCCCTAAAAGGGGTTACTCAAATCCTTATCGTACTTGCCCTCAACCGACTCGTTGATTTCCTGAGCTTGGATATATTTTCATACCCGTGCCTCATCCAAGCCGACTGTACTGACGTAGTACCAGCGTGCCCAAAAACTGTGCCCCTTGCAGTTCCGCTCACTTTACTATATTTCTCAAATACCACTATTGCGCTCTTCCCCTTCAAATACCCCACCATCGTTGATAGCGCGTATTTCGGCGGGACCGAGATGCACAGGTGGAATGATCGATACATGTCTGCCCTTCCAAAATCTTCACGCCCTTGTACTCACACAACTTCTGGACTATTGTGACCACCTCTCGTCGTAGCTGTCCGTAGATCACCTTCTGCCGAATCTATGGAACCCATACAACATGATATTTATATTCCCATACTGTATGTAATAAGCTATCCTCCACTGTTTGCTCCTTTCTTACGATTGACCACCGAAACGGTGACCATTGTTAGAAGGGGATCTTTTTTTTTGCAAATACTGCGGCAAAGCCTTTTCTATTCACACCGGCAAAGCCGGTGGTTTAGCGCTGCAATTATTAATCGATTATTATTCTAGACCAATTTTATTTTCTGCATGACGACAAGGTCCTGTAGATTAGCCATGCCCCTCTCTACGTAGTCTATGATTTTGAATTGTTTTCCCCACTCCTTTTCATTGTATGCACGTGACTGATAAACGCAGCGATAGTATTTAGATGGAGCTATACCGTCAAGTTTATTATCCAGGGTGCCATCCGAGATCCCTTTGCTCGATACTTCTTTTTGAACATGCTTAGGTGCAAAGGATGTGGCAAAATCACCATGACAAGATGCTAAAAATAAGCCTCCTGGCACCATGATACGCTTCATTTCCCGTAACCAGTTTTCCTGCATATTTCTGTCAAGATGCGTGAACACAGAATAACCGATAATTACATCAAACATATTATCGCTAAACTTTGTCGGAGGGTAGGGATCAATCACTGAGAAATAACCTTTTTTTAAATTATCACTACACCACTCAACAGCCTCTCTATCGATATCACAGCCATAGATTTCGGGGATGCCAGAGTGTTGGAGGAACAAACTTGTAACACGGCCACATCCGCATCCCCAGTCTAGAAGTTTTTTAATCGATACCGGGCTAATATGTCTATTGATTGCCTTATTGAATTCGCTGTAATTATTCAGGGCTCGGCACCAGTATGTATACGGCTTATCAGTGTTTGCAATGCGATTCATAAGGACCGCCGGTGGATCTTTCAGGAATGAGTGAAAGTCGAGTTTGTACGTGGTGCTTATTCTAGAATCTTCTCTTCCGTTAAGGGTCCCTATGACATCGATATCAACCCAGTTCCTTAATGTTGTTTCAGGTACCTCAATGCTGGCATCAAATCCAGACATCAAGGCAGACTTTATAGAAGGGAAAGCACTTTGGACGTCGTTACGCTCAACTAAAAACGTTTTCCCAGATATTACGTTATTAATCTTTACTATAAAACCATCGAAGGGCTGATCCGGCAGAAACATCCAACCAATAATAATTAGATGTCCATTTTTATTTTCAAGATAATCAATAAACCCTCTTCCAAATACTGGCATGGTATCGGCGCTTTTGTTAACCAACTTGTTATTCATCCAAATCACCTCTTTTTGTAATATAGGCAAGATTTTTCTATACATTTTCGTATTCTTCATTTTGTCTCAAAAATATTATTTGTTTCGAGGCACATGGAGTAAGCAACATTTAGCGAATTACTTTCGCATGTTATTATCCTTTATTCATAACGGTGTTCCAGGAAGCATTTCAAGCTTTGTAAATAAATTGAGATCGACCGCATATGATGAATAGTTTTCGTTCATATATTATACCGACGCTCTCATTATTTTATTACTTACTATTAACTGCAGAAACAAATCTATCCTTTTCGGGCAAGAGCTTTAGCAAAACGTCGCTGATTTCCATTGTAAGATCCATCCATTGAAAGCAATAAGGTTAAATATATTCATTTATAATTAGTAGACATTATTTTTTAGGTTTTTTTATTTTATAATAATAATTTTTATTTGTTAATGTAATTCAGAGACATTGTACAAAAACTGACATTGAATTGGTTCTTTCAAGTGAAGTGTTATTCGAGATGCTTCACTACGCGCCCTTTCTTAAATAATCTGCCTCATTTGATTTTCTTTGGAACTTCTATCATTTGCAAAGTTGTAGTTGCCATAACATCCTGCTGCACGAGTTTAGATCATCTCTTGTCCAATTCGTCCAGATAATAACTTCTCATCCAAGACAGTGTTTTACTCAAGCCCGTTTGCAACGATGTCGTGGGACTCCAATTAAGGATCTGACGCGCTTTGGAAATATCAAGCACATTAATGGGGACATCGACTGGTCGGCTCATTTTATAGATGCGAGCAACGCTCCGACCAAGCTCCTTTTCGATAAGCTCTAACAAATCATTCAGACTGTGGGAATATCCACTACCGATATTAAAGATGTGATGTTCCCCCTTGTAGTCCATTGACTTAATAAAGGCGTCAATGGCATCCTTAATATAAATAAAATCACGACGGACACTTCCGTCGCCCCAGATTTCAATTTCTTCGTTCATTAGCGCCTTATACAAAAAAACTGCGATAACACCTTGAAGGGAATGAGGACGTTGCCTTTCTCCATAAGGGTTCGAAAGCCGTAGGATACAGTAATCGAGGCCATGTAGATTATGGAACATATGTAGGTATTTTTCTACCATAAGCTTAGTAATTCCATATGAACAGAGGGGATTGGTCGGGTGTGTTTCGGCAATCGGCACCTGTTGCGGAACGCCATAGACCGTACCACCTGAAGAAACAAATATAACCTTTCGAACGCCGCTATTTTTTGCAGCATTTAAGAGTCTGAGCGTAGACATGACATTACTTTCTACATCAAAGCAGGGGTTATCATTCGATGTTTTAGGCAACGTTGTACAAATCAAATGAAAAACGAGTTCCATGTTTTCAACCGCTGCTTGCACATCCGTTTGATTCGTAAAATCACCTTCAATCCACTCGATTTTGGAACAATATTTTGACTCCCCTGGCGTGTTCATATCGAGTTTAAGACGGGGACGTTCTAATACTCGGACATTGTGCCCGTGTGCTAAAAGCGCCTCACACACATGTGAGCCCAGGAAACCACCGCCACCAAGCACAAGACAGTTCATTTTCGGATATCCTCTGGATGGAGAAATGAACTATAATACCCCGTTAATTCGTCAACATATCCATCCATGTTTTTTGGTTTAATCGCATTGTTGGCAAGATCAGCGATAAGACTTCTATTTTTATACAGCCGAAGAATAACTTCGGACAATGACTTCACATTGCCTTGTTCAAAGAGAAGGCCGTTAACACCATCGTGAATGACCTCTGACATCCCCCCGAGATTTGTTGCAATGACAGGACAGCCGAACGCCTGTGCCGAGTAGATGACCAATGGCGTATTCTCATACCATATTGATGGCACTACCAAAACATCGAGTTCTGAAAAGATAGCCCCAATAATGTTATTAGGGAACGTATCGCAAAACTTAATCCGATCGTCGTCTGCTGAAAGTTTTTTGAGCAATTCACCATACTCAGGGCATTGTTTCAAATTACCATAAATATTAAGATCAACAGCAACATCTCTCGGCAGGGAAGATATCGCCTGAATTAACAGATGCGCTCCTTTATGCTCAAATAATGCTCCAATGAAACCCAATACAAGTTTCCTATTCGACCCTTTAACCCGTTTCTCCGTACTGTTATCTAATTGAATATCTATTCCGAAATGCTGCAAATGAACTTGTGCCTTGTTCAGTCCGTGATTAACAAGCAACTTCCCCATGAGATGAGTGGGTACCAGCACAAAATTGACCTGGTTTAAGCGTTTCATCATGAACTCCGGGCGACGTACTAACGCTAGAATGTTGGGCGTAAATTTGACGTGGCGAAACACTTTCCATTTCAGTACAAAAACACCGAGTAAAAATAACCATCGTGGAAACTTCTCCATTTTTTCTCTGATTTGTGGCGGCTGATACGCACGAACAATGTGTTGAATGCAGTTCACAGCGTTATACTCTGGACCACCACAAGGAGAATTGTCGACCTGTCGTAGTTGGCTTAATGGACAGATCGGCCAAAAATCTGTGGCTGTATACACCGTTGGAATACCCAATTCTACACAAACATCTATTGCAGATGCGGTAATTCTGTGCAAATGAAAAAAGTGAACGATGTCCGGTTGGGTCTTCTTCAAATAAGCCTTAAAATAGGATGCAAAAAAAAGATTGTTGTATTCAAGTTCAAAGGGGTTCGTCTGCGAGCCGGCGCGTTCCGGTGAATGTTTGTAACGTTCTACTGGCAGTCCTTCATATATGTAACGGTCAAACCTATCCTTATCGTCAATGTCGCTTCCAGAAGCATAACCCGTAAAAATGCTGACGTCATATCCTCTTCTCCGTAATGTTTTGGCGGTATTTAGCGTTAATACTTCCACTCCCCCAGTCGACTCAGGGAAAAACTCATGGGTTATCAGCAAAACCTTTGTTTTACGAAAAGGAGCGTGATTGTCGCGCCTTATTGAAGCAGGGCGGCTGTTCATGAGCACATCTCGATACATTTGATGATAAGCATACGCTTCCTGTTCAATAGACGGAGTAATAGTCTTCATGTTATTTTTCATGTCATTTAGACGTTCAGGATCGGATGCTAATGATTCCAGAATGGATTTTAGTTGTTCTGTATCTCCAAGTTTGAACGTAAACCCGTTCACGCCATCCATTATAGCTTCAGCCATTACGCCAGTATCGGTTGCAATAACAGGTATTTTTGAAGAAAGTGCTTCATGCAAAATAAGGGAATATGTTTCATACCACAAGGATGGAATGATTATAACATCTACTTCGTTAAAAACAGCGGACATTTGATTTTCAGAATAGACACCGCGGAAATGAATCCGTCTATCATTTTGAACCAAGTCTTGAAGCGACTTTGTATATTGTGGATATCCTGAACCGTAAATATGTAAGGCCACATTGTTCGAGCGAACTTTTTTGAATGCTTCAACGGCTATATGTACCCCTTTATGATGATTCAAAGAACCTGCGACACAAAAGGTTATAAGATCACCTTTCTTATATTTTTTTTCGTTGACTGTTAATTTGTTATATCTTAAGCCATGATTGATAACACTTATATCGAGGTCCGGCATTTCACTTTTGAAAATATTTGCAACGAACAGGGACGGCGCTATGATTTGTTTGGCGCTGTACAACACATTGTAAACTATATTTAACCGCTTTACGACGAGTCCTGACTTTAACTCCGGACACGCAAAACTACATTCGCGGCCTTGTCGGGGCCCGGTACACAAAACACCGTTTGAGTTCACAAGTATTATTTTAGGGCAAAGCAGCCAAAAATCTGTAACTGTCACAACATAAGGTATATTCAGCGAAAGTGCCGCAGATAGAAATTCACCAACACGCATGGGATGCATTACATGAATGATGTCTGGATGTTCTATCTCAATCAGTTCACGAGCTATCTCCACCAATGTGCTGTCTTGAAACCGAAAATCCAGATTACTAGATGGGATTCGGTGTTTAAGTGCCAATACTAGTATCCCCTGGTAGGTAAATTCTTTTGCAAGAAAATCGCCAATTCGATGATCATAATACGCATCATCGTAAAAGCTATAGGTTAGAACTTTCACTTTATGGCCAAATCGCTGCATCATTGATGCTAAATTGTAAAGTACTTTTTCGGTCCCCGTATAGTGCATGGGGAAAAATTGATGGATAAAATAGAGTATTTTCACTTTATATACCTGTAGTCAGCAAATCATGCAATTCTTGATAGGCAGGATCACTGATTTTGGCATTGTTCAGGTAGCAACAGGCTAATATATGACCACAGTTAACTGCTAACGACTTGTAAAAGCAATCCCGAAGATCTCTGAGAACAGTTTCATCAATGGCTTCATAAGTGATATTCAGATATTCTAGAACCAGCTGCCAGGACTTGATCACAGACGTAACGAGCAGTTCACAAGGTGGACCGCTCGCATTACCAGCATCATGAGTAAGACTTGTCTTCAGCATAACTTTGAACACGTCATCAAGATAAGGGTCATCCTCGA
Source organism: Nitrospirota bacterium (assembly GCA_963845065.1). Lineage (GTDB taxonomy): Bacteria > Nitrospirota > UBA9217 > UBA9217 > UBA9217 > JAJYKN01. The sequence continues at coordinate 193,107 of CAWJQQ010000003.1, read as the reverse complement.
CATTAATCACCTTAGCATTCTGAATATCTATGCATATACTGCTCATTGCATTTAATAAAAACGGTATTAGTAAAGCGCTATCGCGAGGAAGATCCTGTTGAGAAAGAACGTCGTGCACCATGATACGTGTGAGGGTATAAGCTTTCCTTATATCGCCAACAACAAATGGCCATGAAACGGAAGGATTAGGCATGTCTGGAAGAATAGAAGGCAGCGTAAGCGTTTCTACGTACCAGCGTTTGAGATAATACGAAGCTGGTCTATTGTGCGAATGGATAATCGATAAGGAACTCAAGAGAGCCAGCCGGTGTCCATCCTTAATGAGCCGGATACCAAGATCCAGGTCCTCAGCATAATCATATCTGTACCTGTACTTCAAAAAAAGTTTTCGCGGGATCAAACATGCCACATCAGATAACTGGGCGTTCTTCCTCAATGAAAGAAAATCGTCTTGGGCGGGCTTAGTAAGAATCCTGTCACCTTTGTCCAACTCAAGAAATTTGAAATGGTTCCAATACATCGCCCTGTAGAACAAATCGCAATCTTCTCGCATGGCTTCCGAACAGGAAACAGCCGAAACATTATTATTCTGTAACGCTTGAAGTACATTATAGAGCCATGACTTTGAAGGAGGAAGTGCATCTTGTACAGTAAAGAGCAGGAAACTCCCCGTTGCATGTTCAGCACCTAGATTTCTGGCATATGAATGCGTAAATTTCTCCAAAGGGATCTGAACAATATTTATATTCTGTTTTTGCGCATAAGCGATTGTGCCGTCACTGCTGCCAGAATCTACAAGGATTATCTCAATATCTGTCAACCCAATTTGTTGTTTCAACATAGTAAGCAAGAATGGGAAAGAAGGTCCCGCATTGAATGTCGGTATAATGATGGAAACAGAAGAGCCGACTGAGGGTACTATGTATGTTGAATCATAATTTTGGACAGGAACCGACAATGACATTTTAGGGTTCTTGAGCCCATCAATATGGAAAGACATCTTGAATCCCATCTTACTAACGATCTTTTTAAAAAGACGCTTGGAACCATAATTGCTGTAATAACGCATTGTTTTTGACAGCGTGTTTTTCACTTTCCATATTGTTTGAACAACAAAACGTCGTTTGCTATTCTCAGGGAAAAGCCAGTTTCTTACCTTATAGTACTGCAATAGCAATCGCCATCCACGAGAGCTATAAATGGCATTCAAATTTAATCCAAGATTTGTCGCATGCGCCACCAATTGTGACGCTTGAACATCCCTGTCCAGTAAGGTGGATTTTAGCTGCAGCAATTGTTCGTCTTTTGACTTTACCAGGGTATCAAGGTTGCCAATATGAACTTCCTTATCAGCTATCAAGGTATCAAGGAAGGCTATGCGTTTATCTCTGTTCTTTACGATGCTGTCAGAGAGGTCGATAAGGACGGAATTGTTGATTTTTTCAATATCCTGGTCTGAACAAAGGGCTATGGCATATACCATAGGATTAGGAGCGTTTGTAGGTTTGAAGCCATTTCTATCGTGTTCAAGTCGGTATTCAGTCACCCGCACCGAACGACTGTGTTCGACCCATATATAGGAACCAGTGTTGACCCTTTGGCCCAGGATGTGCACATGCATGAAGCGATCGGAAAGAAAATTTTTAAACTCGCTCAAATAAAATTCTCGAACATGAAATTCATTTTTATAATTCGCTAAATCGCTATAATAAAGCTTATTCGGCGTTGATATAATGAGCAGCCCATCAGGCTTGAGAAGTCTTTTTACCTCTTGCAAAAATTTTGTTTGGTCTTCTTCAGTGATATGTTCAATTGTTTCAAAAGATGTGATAACATCAATAAAATGATTTCGATCAAGCGGAATATTCCCGACAGTACCCACAAGGTATTGCAGATTCTGCTTGACGTAAGTATTAGAAGCGCTTAATACTGCGTCAGGATTAATATCAATTCCAACTACACTGCTGGCATACCCAGAGAGCAAATAACTTCCATACCCCATTCCGCATGCGATATCTAAAACAACCTTGTCTTTAACAAACTCAGTTGCGTAGAGATATCTATGCCAATGCTCATAATTGATTTCAGGCGATTCGTTGCTTAACATAAACCTTTCGCCGGTGTCTTTTAATGTCATGGTGTAATTCTCCATTTATATATCGACCGATACATATATAAGCGATTTTTGTCACCCGCCATTCTCCGAGCACAAACTCGATAAATTAATTGGTTAGAATGCTGATAACCGATAAACGGTCAGAATATATTTATCGTAATATTATTGACCATGGGAATAAGAAATCCCATTTTTGCCGCTTCATTCTTGCTCACAAGCTGCACGACGTAGGCATCATGCACCCAGTGATGTTGTATATGCTTTTCAAGCGTTCCCTCCGCGATAGCCGGAGAGATTGAATAATTTCCGTTTCTTAAAAGAGGAAATTCGAATTCAAATTCGATCGTATTTTTATTCCCACTTATAAAACGCTGAAGATTCATTCCGAGGATACTGCTGTTTGTACCTAGTATTTGGTTTCCCAACTCGTCTTTAACCGTAAATCCTACAATAGGAGATTCAATATCTTGCATGCAGATAAACTCAACTAAAAACTTTACGACTCTTTCGCTTTCGCCTTTGATAAATGTAATTCTATGCGAATAATCTTTGTCGTATAGTGCGACTCTCGTTATTTTAGCCCCCCCTTCGCCAAACGAAGAACACGCACTGACCTCTTCCCATTGAATTGCCTTGGAACGGTCCTCGACGTTCTGTGGGTCTTGCTTTAGTATGCCCAGTTTTCCTGATTCAGCCCTTTCTGTATCCAGCGCCGTTGTGCCGTAGCTCATGAATGAAATATATTGCTTAACGACATCATCAGGATTGCCATCCTGACGGACTTCTCCATCCTGCAACCAGACCGCCCTTGTGCAGAAGCTAATAACCGCCCCGGTGTCGTGCGTAACCATGATAATTGTTTTACCGCGACTCCTGAATTCTTTGATTTTTCTATAGCATTTTTGAGAAAATCTGATGTCCCCAACCGATAACGCTTCGTCTACGATTAAAATATCAGGGTCTACGGTAATCGCAACTGCAAATGCAAGCCGGACGAACATACCGCTTGAATAAGTTTTAACCGGTTGTTTGACAAAATCACCGATATCCGCAAAAGAAAGTATATCGTCTAATTTTGCAGACATCTGGTTTTTCGAATACCCCATAATGGTCCCGCTGAAATAGATATTTTCTATTCCCGTCAAGTCGGGGTTGAATCCCGTACCCAATTCCAGAAGAGCAGATATGGTGCCGTTCGTCGCCATATGACCAGCAGACGGGGTCAGGACTCCGGTCAATATTTTCAGCAATGTCGATTTGCCTGATCCGTTCTTGCCAATGATTCCAACAGCTTCGCCCTTGCTGATATTAAGAGTTATATTTTTTAAGGCGTAAAAGTCTTTATGATACTTCTTTCTGAATGGGTTAAGAGATTCCTTCAATCTGTCGACAGGAACATCATAAAGCGCATATATCTTCGATAAATTATCAACGCGTAACGCAATTTCTGCAGTTGTCATTATAACACGTCCGCAAAGTGAGGTCTCAGTCTTCTAAAAAGAATCGCACCAAAAATGAATATTATGCCTGTAATTGCCCAAAAAATTAAAGTTAAGCCAGGATGTTCCCAGAACCAAACCTTGTGAATCAGACTATCCCGGTACCCTTCCGTAACATAATAAACAGGGTTTAGCTTAAAAAATATCTGATATTTTTCTGGCACCGATTGAAGAGACCAGAAAATGGGGGTAATCCAAAAACCAAATTGAAGAAAAATGACAACCACTTGTCCTATATCCTTTAGAAATATAAACAATGACGCAGTGATCCATGACATGCCTAATATCAAAATTATTGCGCCAAATAGATAATATAATACTTGAAGAGTGTACAGACTCGGCATATAACCGTACATAATGAACATGGCTAACATAAAGCAAAGAAAAAAAAGATGAATAATAAGGGCACACAATATTTTGATGATCGGCAAAATGCTGACACGGAATACGACTTTTTTTACCAAATAACTTTTTTCAGTTATTGAGTTTGTTGCCGTTGATATACTGTCACTGAAAAAAAACCAAGGTATCAACCCTGATATCAGCCAGAGAATATATGGAAAATTTCCAACAGGTTTAGATTTGAAGCCGAATTCAAACACGAACCAAAATATTAATATAGTTATTGTCGGCTGTACGAATGCCCACACTAAGCCAAGGTATGATCCCAAATATCTTGATCTGAAGTCATTTTTGGTCAACTCAAGAACTATTGATTTACTAGCGAAAAGGTCTCGAATAAAGAAATAAAAATGCTTCATCATGTCAACGGCTTTTTTTATTAACATTGATATATGACGTCCGCGCGTTCGATGAGTTCATTTAAACTACTCAAGATCCGCTTAACTCTCCATGCTACCCATCTACCAGAGTCCTGAAGCGAGAATTACGAGAGAGGTCGGGCCAAAATGATTAAAAAATAACGGTTTGTCCGAAGTTTGGATTTATCCCGTTGTCACCCTGTTCTTAGTCCAGTGTATGCCCTTGGCGAGCAATATTGTTTTGCCATCACCCGGCGGCACGAGGTTATCTGCTACCATGTCCGCATCTACCATGATTTTCACCAAATCTCCAAAAGTAACTTTGGGTTCCCACCCGAGCTGTCTTTTAGCCTTTGAATAATCTGCAAGGAGAAAATCAACTTCCGTGGGCCGGAAATAGCGCGGATCGATCTCGATAAGGATATCACCTGCTTTCGGCGTAATTGAGCTGAAAGAACCCAATGAAGAGGTGGCTTTTCTAATCCCGCCTTCATTCTGTTTATTATTCACCGAAGAAACGATACCTTGTTCTTTTATACCTTTCCCTCTCCACTCAAGTTCAATCCCTGCGTATTTAAAGCCGAGCTCAACAAATTCTCTTACTGAATGACTTTCTCCCGTACCGATCACATAGTCTTCCGGTTTGTCCTGTTGAAGGATGAGCCATTGACATTCAACATATTCAGGAGCGAATCCCCAGTCCCTCTTGGCATCTAGATTCCCAAGATAAAGCTTGCGCTGTTTTCCAGCAATAACTTTTGCTATTGCTCTCGTTATTTTTCTCGTGACAAATGTTTCGCCCCTTCGGGGTGATTCATGGTTAAACAGGATTCCATTGCAAGCAAAAAGATTGTAGCCTTCCCGATAATTTACAGCCATCCAGTATGCATACACTTTTGCTGCTGCATAAGGACTTCTTGGATAGAACAGGCTCTTTTCATTCTGTGGTGGTGGTGTAGCACCAAACATTTCTGACGACGATGCTTGATAATATTTCGTTTTGATTCCGCTGCGTTGAATGGATTCGAGGAGCCTTGTCGTGCCGAGGCCGACTATATCCCCTGTGTATTCTGGCATATCAAAACTGACACGAACATGACTTTGAGCGGCAAGATTATAAATTTCATCCGGTTCAATGTTGTAAATACTGTGCGCTAGCAGTCCGGCATCGGAGAGGTCGCCGTAGTGCAAAAAAAGTTTTGCACTAGGGATATGGGGGTCTGTATAAATATGATCTATTCTACCAGTGTTAAATGTGCTTGCACGGCGAATGAGGCCATGAACTTCATAACCTTTCGAGAGGAGCAATTCCGCCAGATACGAACCATCCTGACCTGTAATTCCCGTGATCAATGCTTTTTTCATATCTTCTCCACATATATTATTTATATTTTTTAGTTATTGCAGCAGTTATTTTTTCTAACTGATAGTACAACTCCGCCCCCTCAGTCACAGTTTTACTGTCTGCGAAGATGACACTATTCGATATTCTGATCCGATAACCAATATCTGGCTGGCACGTTTATCGATTAAAATTCCCAATTGCTCGTGTCGCATTCCCAAAGGGACTAACCGCATGATTTTTCAATAACTATGAGTTTGCAGCTATCGTCACTTAACACTAATCAGACACATCGCTCCTCTGACAGGGCTATCGACATCGATTAGCGATCCAGTCGAACACTTCTATAAAAAGTTGTTAACGTCCTCCTTCAATTCCTCGATTTCTTTTTTCATCCGCTCATATTCGTCCAATTTCCATTTTAAAAAATTGGTTGTCTGTCTAACCTTTTCATCCATGCCTATTGGTGTTAAAATGTATGTATATCTTTGCCTTTTTGGCGTACCTGAAAAGCTTTGGATTTTTATAAAACCTTCCCTGATTAAAGATTTGATAGCATAATTTACTTTGCCCAAACTGATCCTATGCTTTAAAGCAATTTCTCTTTGTGAGATATTCGGATTCTTTGAAATCTCTCTTAATATTTGCGTACATCCAATGTCTGGCTTCATAAAATTCTCTCTGTATTTGCCGGCAATTTTTTAGGTCATTAAAACACATAGTTGCTTTAAAATATATTTCTATTCCTCTGTCTGGCTACATGAGATAATACAATGTTCAAAATTGAACAGAGGGATAATATCACATTGCTCATCAAATTGTCAAGGAAGGAAAATCATAAAAAAGCTTTTTTGTCATGCGGTTAACTAGTTTCGAGTTCTCCTACTCGCACTACAATGTGTCTACCTGAGTTATGGTTACATTAAACACTGTACTCTACCGGCTGCGTCTATTTACAAATATCCGTTCGATTACTCAATCTGGTCATTCATTATCGTTTTTCATTAAGATTCGGACTTTTTCGAGAAAGTGAGTTTAAATCTTTGGGTTAAAAGTCAAAATTATCACCTTGCAATTTAGAAATGATTATAATATCTTAGGATACTTTCGGATATAACTTCAAATTCAAGATATGCCTGAGCACCTGAGGTAATTCTGCGTTCTATAGGACATTTTTTTGACAGAAAAAATAAGAAATATCTTAAAGATTGTCTTATTGTTATTACTGGACATCACTGCTTTTTACTCCGCCCTTCTTGCGGCCTATTATTCCAGGGTATTGCTTCAAGTCTTGTATCCGAAGGTGATCCCACTACGGTTTTCTCTCGGTTTCTTTGTAAGCTTCTGGTGGCTACCGGTCATCTTTATAGCCTTTATCGCATATGCCAGTCTTTACGTTAAAAAGCTCCCCTTCTGGGACGAAACAAAAGAAATTTTCAAATCAATTTCTGCGTCCACTATAACAATTCTCGCAGTGATATCCCTTGGGAAAATGGCCGGGATTTCCCGCTTAACCATTGTTTTTCTTTGTTTTTATAGCTTATTTTCCCTTCCCCTGTTCCGTCTCATCGGCAAGAAAGTATTGAGTGCCATTATTTGGCGTGATAATGTCATTATTATCGGCGCAGGTGCAGCGGGATTAACAACCGCGAAAGGAATAAATTCTGACGCCCATATTGGCTATCACATAGTAGGATTCCTCGACGATGATGAGAGTATTGGCAAGCATGTTCAGGTTGGTGACAACTCCTATGATATCTTGGGGAAAGTCAGCGATTGCAAAAACATTGTCAAACAGTTCGAGATTTCGACCGTAATCGTCGCTATCCCCTCTCTATCAAATGATAAACTTTCGCAACTTACCAACGAGATCCAGAAATACTCCAAAACAATTCTACTTGTTCCCGATGTAAAAGGAGTAGCACTTTCTAATACAGAACTCTACTACCTATTTATGGAGCAGCTGTTTCTGCTCAAGATCAATAACAACCTGAAATCAACGCTCAACCGTTTTGTAAAGAGAATGTTTGATTTGACGATCGTCATTCTCCTTTTGCCTCTTTTACTGTTAGTCATCGCCTTTTTCGCCTTATTTATTAAACTGGATTCGCAAGGACCCGTTTTCCACATACAGGACCGTTTCGGCAAGAATAGAACTATTTTTAAATGCATAAAGTTCAGGACCATGTATTTACAAAGCGATGATCTTCTCAATGATCATCTGCAGTCTAATCCGGAGAAGGCACTGGAATGGCAGAAATATAAAAAATTAAAAGGCCTGGATCCGCGAATTACCCGTATCGGAAAATTCCTGAGACAAACGTCGATGGACGAGCTACCGCAGTTCTTTAACATATTTAAAGGTGAAATGAGTCTCGTCGGTTCTCGTCCGTATTTACGACGTGAGGAGAGCGACATGAAGTATTACATTGATACGATTCTCCTGACGCCTCCTGGAATATCCGGCTTGTGGCAGGTGTCGGGCAGGAACAAACTAACTTTTGAAGACCGCCTTATACTCGATGCATGGTATGTTCTCAACTGGTCCGTTTGGCTGGACATCGTTATCTTATTCAAAACCTTCAGAGTCGTTCTCCTTAGAGAAGGAGCTTATTAGGTCGGATCCGTGATCTCAACAAAATAGGCAGGGAAAACTGTGAAAAAAATTTTTATCACCGGTGGCGCTGGATACATTGGAAGCCACATGGTGGCAGCGCTGGGAGAAAAAGGCTTCGATGTTCTGGTGTACGACAGCCTGATAACAGGACATCGCGATGCCTTGCTATCCGGTAAACTGGTTGTCGGTGATTTAAGGGATACGCACTTATTAAAATCGGCGCTTCACGATTTCAAGCCCGATGCGGTGATCCATTTTGCGGCCTTTATCCAAGTCGGAGAGTCGGTTCTGGATCCGCTTAAGTATTATGTCAACAACAGCGTGAATGCCATCAATCTTCTCGACGCAATGACAAATGAAGGGATCAATAACTTTATCTTTTCTTCGACTGCAGCTGTGTATGGGCATCCGAAACGCGTCCCCATAACGGAGGAGGAACCGATAAACCCAAGTAATCCCTATGGCTGGTCAAAAGCTTTTGTTGAAAGGATCTTGGCAGACCTATCACGAGTTAAAGCTTTTCGCTATATTTCGCTAAGATACTTCAATGCGGCAGGCGCTGACCTGCTCGCACGGATAGGTGAACGGCATTATCCTGAAACGCATCTGATCCCTCTTATCCTAAAAGCTGCAAAAGGAGAACGGGAAAACGTAGCCATTCACGGGACCGACTACGATACTCCTGACGGGACCTGCATCAGGGATTACATCCAAGTCATGGATCTTGTGGAGGCGCACATCCGAGCACTTGAATATCTTTTTTCAGGGGGGACTAGCGATGTGTTCAATTGCGGTTACGGCCATGGATATTCAGTTCGTGAAGTGGTAGACGCAGCTCTCAAGGTCTCCGGGATTCACTTCCCGGTCAAAGAATCACAACGCCGTGAAGGTGATTCGCCTGTCCTCGTTGCGGACAGTTCGAAAATCAGGCAGAAGCTGCATTGGCAACCGCACTATGACGACCTCAATTTCATCATCAAAACGGCATGGGAGTGGGAAAAGAAAAATAACCTTTAGCCGATGGTCCTCAGACGGCAGTTGTTTGTGTGGGGATTGGACCCAGCGAGTTACGAGCTATTTTCTGTGGTAATAGCTTGTCTCACGCACACGCCAATGACAAACGCAAAGGTATAGCGAAGTATCTGAATGCTAAAAAATGAATCAGTAAGGCCCGATATCATAAAATGTATGGCAGTCGCAACGGCAAGAAACGCGAACAATCTTTCTTTTTCACTGTCTGGATTACCTCCCTCCGTCAGGATAACGGGCAAAGAGAACTTCAATATCCTGTAAAATACATAAAGCAGCGTGACCAGTCCGGGTAAGCCGTTGGTGGCCAAAGCGAAGAGATATATGTTATGCGGCTGGTTGAAATCGAGCAGGAATTTAGGAAACTGTCCCGAGTTCACGTATGCGACCATAGCAGGGACATAATCACCGGAACCGACCCCTATCAAAGGATTGGACCAAAACATTTTAAGTGCTGCTTTCCACATGAGGAATCGTGCGCCGAGTGATGTCACTGTTTCTCCGGCTGAATAGTTCGATATATCGCTTCCGATCATATAAATCCGTTCGTGAACAAACGGGATGAATAGATAGGCCACAACACAAATCACGGCGGCTAGTCCGGCGATAATGAAGAATGTCTTCCTGCTCTTGCTAACGAGGAAGGCCATGGCCATTGATGTCAAGAGAATGCCGAACCATGCTGTCCGTGCTGTGGACAGAAGAACACAGAGAACGGCAAGTGTTATGGAGACGTAAAAGAACACGTTGACTGCTCTTGAGAGATTGCGCCGGAAATATAGCAGAAAGGCGGCCGCTGCGTAGAGTCCTATCGCGTTTACGTTGGAAAACCAGATATGGTGTACGTGCAGGGGTGCCAATGGAAGAACGAATTTTTTGTCGCCCACGATGCCGAGATAGGTCATCACTGCTATCACATTCAATCCCATAAGCCCGATCAGAAATGCGATGAGGAGGGATTCAGCGCTCCGATATTTTTTTGACTTGTCCTGGACGCATGGGATCAAGACTGAGAACATGAAATAGATGGCAAGTAGTTCAAGGAATTTATTGGCTGTTTGCATACCATCAACATATTTTCCAGAAAAAAAGATCCCAACGAATGAGACAGCAAAAACGAGAACGAATGCCAATGTTAAAGGTTGCTTGATGTTTATAATTACCGACTCTTTAATGTCTTTAAAAAACAAGGCTCCTGCAGCTACCATTGGGTAGATAAGAAAGATAAGTATATTACCAGCACTCTTTGACAGGGGTAGGGTAAAAGCAAAAAGAAGTAGGGACCACGCGATTGTACTATAATACTTCGATCTGTTCATCTCCGCTCCTCCAGATATCCTCTTTCATATACTGCACTTTCTTTTAAAGTGACCATGGCTGATCATGCAAAAAATCAATGAACAAATGTGGCGACACACATCATTAATGCAGTTAAATATTCGAAGGGCTTGCAATTCATGGCATAACATTCCTGACCAGTTTTCCCGTTTCTATTTCTGCCGCCCCTTCCGCATTTCGGAATCTGTTTGAATTTTATAAAGAAAAGTCACAGGATTCGTAACGAACTTTATCGAAACTCTAGGCAATAAAAAGGAGTCAAACCCATCTAGAACATGGCCTCTTCGAGTTGTAACAGCAGACTGATATCCCGCTTTTTTTACTTGTTCTTTCACCAAATCATCGAAATCTCCATAAGGATAACAAAAATGCTCAACCTCCTTGCTAAGCTGTTCTTCCAAGGTCTTTTTTGATCCCCTCAGTTCCTCCTGTAACGCTTCGTCCGATAAAGTCGAAAGTTGCAGATGTGATCTGGTGTGAGAGCCGATTTCGACGCCAAACTGACTGATTTCACGGATCATATCCCAGTCCATCAGGGGTTTTGTGATATTCTCGTTGTCAGAATCCCATGTATTGACCTTGCCTGTGAGATCAGACACGACGTACACAGTTGATGGATATTCGTAACGTTTCAGAATCGGATAAGCGTTTATGTAAAAATCCCGGTACCCATCGTCAAAGGTGATGGCTGCAAGATTATTAGTTCTGTTCCCTGCAGCAACAGATGCAAGCATATCCGATAGTGACAGAACTTTGAATCCTGACTTCTTTAAGTACCACATCTGAAAGCGAAACATTCTCGGTGTCACGTACAGGTTGGGTATGCGCACTCCCTTGGGAGGAGTGTCAATGTTGTGGTACATAAGGATAATGGCTGTTGACATCAATATTTACCTGGCAAAGTCGAATTATTCTTTATAACACCATCGAAAAACCGAAAGTACTCTTCTATCATCCTATCCTTGCTGAACCGTTCCTCAACCCAGTTCGGTCCTGCTTTCGACATGATCTGTCGTAATTCCTTATTCTGCAATATGCGGATTATTGCTTCAGCCATGCCATGAGCACCATTCCTGACGAGTATACCGGCAGGACATCCCTCAAGAGCATCGCGCACGCCGCCTTCGTCAAAAGCAACAACCGGCGTACCCATAGCCAGCGCTTCAATCACCCATATACCAAACCCCTCATTCCTGAATGTACTGACGGCAATGTCTATATCAGCAAAGTAAGCCGGCATGTCGCCCTTTGGCAACGTATCCAACCATAAAATCATATCAGTTACACCGAGGTCAGCTGCCCGTTTCTTGAACGCTTGAAGTTGGGGCATGTCGGCTAACGGTGTGAGCAGCAGGTAGTGGACACCCGGTATTTCTTTCCGTATTTCAACAAGGGCATCGAGAAACTCAATCTGGTTCTTCCACATGCTGCCGGACGTACTGATGAGTGGGGTATCGGATGAGAGTCCGAAACGATTCCTGATGAAACCATGCATTTTTGTCATGGGTTTAAACATATCAAGGTCAATACCATGGTGGATAACTCTTATTTTACCTGCAAGAGCAGGTTCAAAAGCCTCCATTCTGTCCACTATATGTTTAGAGATCGTAACGATATTGTTCAAACGGTTAAGAAGAAACCGCGACTTGATGAAGTCCGCTATGTGAACAGTATGCACAAGATACGGATGTACACCAGAAAGGAGCATGGCTATCCAAGCCTGAACGATGTCATGGCCTCGCTGGATGCTGACGATCTCGTATCTGCCCTGCTTGATTATATTTGCAATCTCAAAAAACGAACTTATTCCCTTGATTCCAGACTTTTCTATGGGGTAGACAACTACGGAATGACCTTCGAACATTGTTGTCAACGGTGTTTCAGGACGACATACAATACCGATGGTCGCACCCTTTTTTATCAGCCCGGGCAGAAGTTCCATCAAAAATTCTTCGCCGCCGCCCCGGTACCTAAAATTATTAATAAAAAGAATTCTCATGAGGTAATGCAGATGAGTCAATAATAATTCAATTATTTTGTTTCTTCCTGTATGGAATCAGGATTGCCTTTGACCGCAAATTTCTCATATTCACGATCCCAACCGTCTCTCTGTTTATCTTTGTAGCTGTGTTCATATAGTTTTAATTCACGTAGAAAATAATTGAACGCGATTACGGCAGCAAGGAAGAAGCCATGGATGCCATCCTGGTACCCCTGGTGGATGATAAATCTTCCAAAAAAACGCTCCCACGGCTTAAACAACGCCCTCATCAAGTTAAACCGTTTGTGAAGCTCGCTGTAGTCGCCTTCTGCTTCGATAGAGCTATAATAGTTGAATTTATCCATAAACGCCCTGAAGCTTACATATCCGTCATGGAGAATAGGCTGTTCTAGATACGCCGTCGTACCGCGCGTAATTACCTTGAGATGTATCGGGCCTTCCCACATGCCCAGAGATTTGCGGTATAGGTTAGTTTTGTACTGGGGATACCAAGCGCCTGCTTTGATCCACTTTCCTGCGAAATATTCTCTTCGTGGGATCATAAAAAGATCGGCACGAGGGCCATTTGTGAACACCTCGTCAATTTCGTCGCGCAAGCCAATGGTAGCGACCTCGTCCGCGTCGAGCGCTAATATCCAGTCGTTCGCTGCATAGCGGTCTGCGATATTTCGCTGTTGCGACGAGCTATGCGGCCAAGGATGTTGATAGACTTTGCTTGTGAATCGCTTGCATATCTCTAAAGTGCGATCTGTGCTAAATGAGTCCACAACAATGATTTCATCGGCCCAGCAGAGGCTTCTAAGGCACCGTTCAATTTTTCTTTCCTCGTTGAACGTGATGACCACAGCGGATATTTTCAGTCTATCAGCCATACAAGGTTACCTCGCTTCATACTCCAAAAAAAGCTACGTTTTCAATTGGTGTTCAAAAAGTTGTTCAAATTGTGCTGTAACCGCATCCCAGGAATATTTTCTTAAAACCGATTCGCGTCCCTCGATGCCGAGATGCTTCATGCGGCTTGGGCTGAGAAGTAGCGCCTGGATTTCTTCTGCTACGGAAGCAGGCGAAGACGGGTCAACAATCAAACCGCCTCCTTGTGAGAGTATCTCGGGGAAGGCACTCCCCTGCGATACAACAACAGGCAGTTCGCTTGCCATAGCCTCAATAACCACGATACCGAATCCTTCGAACTCAGGAAAGAATACAAACAGGTCTGCAGCATTGTAAAATCCGGACACGTCTTTCTGGTTTCCCATGAACAGTACGTTTTGTTCGAGGCCCGAAGACCTAATTTTCCCGAGAAACGAGTCCCGATCTTTTTCGTTACCATCGCCGCATACGATGTACCGTATATCGGAAAAAGATTTTTTCAGAAGACTTATGGCATCCAATACTTTGCTGATTCCTTTACGGCCCTGAAGGGCCGCAACCGTAATAATGACTGGTGCTTTTTCTGGAATCTTAAGTTTTTTCCGCATTTCAATGCGACGTGAGATATTAGGATGGAACATGTCTGGGTCTACGCCGTTCGGGATCGTAATAGCCGGTCGATTGAAACAGCGTTCCACACCCTGCGCAATATAGGTGCTTGCTGCAACGAGTTTATCTGCATACTTCGCAGTTCCAAATTTTTTGAAGGCATTGAAATGCTTCTCATGCTCTTCAAAGGGATATTGGAAAACGATGTTATAACGAAATTTCTTTAGTAAATGAGCTAGACCTGCTGCATATCCTTCGCCGCGCGCGATAGATAGGTTTATGATATCGTAGTCAGCGGTCAGAAAAGCATGCATAAACCCTGGTATAAACGAGAGCTTGTGCCAGTTATGATGATAGATTTCGTAGACACGCACACGTTCATCAATCCATTCCCGCGTTACCGGCTGCGCGCACCTACCGGTAATAAGCGTCAGATCGTGCCCTTTTTTTGCCAGACCGTTTGCAACGTTGATGATGAAACGCTCTATCCCACGCGGATTGCGCAAAGTGTACATATGCGCGAAGGCAATTTTCATTACATCCCTCTTGCTACTTCTCAAATCTCCGCAGCTTGTTTTGAATCTCATATAACTTAATATACTTCATGAAGACAGAATGGGCTTCCATAACGGATATGGTAAACCCAGGAATCCCGTCTGCAATTCCCAATCGTATGAGAAAGCGGTAAAGAAAAGCGTAGAGTGGCCGCAAAGTAAAATCGATTATGCGTGCTCTTCTTCCATTTTTAAAATGGTCTTCAGCGGTAAGAGACGAGTACCTATTTTTTGTAGCCGCAAAATGAGCTACATCGATATAAATATAATGATATATTTCATTTTTGAGTTTTTCTTTAAGACCTTTTACTTTTACCTCATCATGAGGCGCATATCCTCCCCATTTGCACCGGTCCTTGCGAAATAGGCGGATCTTATAATCTGGGAACCAGGCTGAATGGTTAATCCACCGCTGCATAAAAAAATGACGTCGCGGCATCTCATAAGCATCACAAATACTGTTGTCCAAATCCAGAGATAGGATCTCGTCCCGAAGCCCCGTGGACACGCGTTCGTCTGCATCCATGTGCAGCACCCATATGTTTTTTGTCTGGTCAGTTGCAAATTGGCTTTGTCCGATATGTCCAAGCCATTCCTGAATAACAACCTTGTTTGTGAACTCTCTTGCGATCGCAACAGTACTGTCAGTGCTCTTAGAATCGATGACAACGATCTCATCTGCCCAAGTAACGCTTTCCAGGCACTCCTTCAGGTTTTTCTCTTCATTGAAGGTCCGGACGGTGACAGATATTTTCGTTTTATTAATTGCCATTCCTATCGCCCCGTTTATTAATAAATCGTAGATGTGATCCTTTCTACCTATTTTATTTCATCATGATCCGAAGATAGCGGATTTTGCTGAGCAAGACTCATATTTATTCAGATTGGATCAAAGATTCATTGAACGCTGAACCAGAAATTCTAACGCTCTCTTGAAGTACTTCATCTACCGAAATGGATTCCATGCATGCAGGTCTCATGCGCACTGACGGTTCGCATTCGGAAAAAAACTTCTGTCTGCACGGCGAGCATGCCATGCCCTTATAGATGACTTTAGATCTTGCGCTCCAAGGGCCGAATTTAACCGGCGACTGCGGTCCGAAAAGTGCTACGAGTGGAGTACCAGCTGCAGCAGCAAGATGCATAATGCCACTATCGTTTCCTACAAACAAAGAACACCGCAGTAAGAGCGCTATCGTATCGCGCAAGTTGCATTTTCCGACAAGATCGATGATATTGTCCCCGAACATATGCTTTACTTTAGCAAATGCCTCGACATCCCCCGGGCCGCCAATGATAATAGTACGGAAATTTCCCTCTTTTCTGAGTCTCGTCGTCAACGCAGCATAATTTTCTAGAGGCCACCCGCGCTGCGTCACTGCGGAAAACGGATGAATTGCTGCAATTCGGTTGAAAGTAGTAATTCCAGCATCAGCCAGTACTCGTGCAATGCGCTCCTCTTCTTCAGGACTAGTCCAAATCTCAAGAAAATCGTCTTTTACGTTTATTCCATCTGCTTTTAAAACATCAAGAAAGTTTTTCACCTCATGTTGATCATGTCGGTAAGGGACCCTTGTCGTCAATAACACTCCCCTACCCTCAGTATCGAATCCTATTCGTTTAGGAGCGCCGCTTAGCCACGCGATAAGCGCGCTCGAGAGCGAACGCTTGAGTACGTAGATCTTATCAAAATGATGACGACGGAGGTCTTTAATAAATGCAACTTTCGAGAAGATGGTGTGGTGGCTCCCACGGCTGTCAGCATGAATGGTTACTGGGTCCCAATAAATCATTTCGTTGACATAGGGAATCCCTTTCACAATGTCTGACGCGCCGGGTGCCACCATCCATGCAATATGTGCCTTTGGCTCAGCATGACGCAGATTCCGCAGAAACGGTATTGTTAGCACTGTGTCGCCGATAAACCGGTATCGCATAACGAGAATGCTTTCCGTCGCGGGCTTCATCCGTTGCTTCTTCCAACCTGTTTGATGATCCAGTCAACCGCTTCGCTGATGGTATGGGCGGTGAAATCGGGCTCAACGAGATGAGGTGGCCGTAAACTTTCTTCATCTGTGGACCCGTAAGCCCTCTTAACAAGAATGGAGTGCGCTCCTGCTCGCTGGCCTAGTTCCACGTCACTCCATTTGTCCCCCACGACAAAGGATTGCTTGACATCAATTTCTAAATCGCGTGCAGCCCTGTCGATAAGGCCTGTCCCGGGCTTCCTGCAGTCACATTCTTTGGTATAGTTCGAACTGCCAGCAGAAGGATGGTGAGGACAGTAATAAATAGCGTCAAGCCTCGCTCCTTCTTCACGCAGCATCTGTTCAAGTCGGTCATGAATTTTATGAAGCAGCGATTCTGAAAGATATCCTCGTGCAATACCCGACTGATTTGTCACAAGGACAACCCTCATTCCTGAATCGTTTAGAAGTTTTATCGCCGCACTTGCACCAGGTATCAATCGAAGATCTGCAATATTGCGTAAGTATCCCACTTCTTCGTTCACCGTACCATCTCGGTCAAGAAAAACAGCTTTATTCATACCAACCTCGCAAGAAACTGCTCCCATTCTTCACGCTCATATATTGCAAGGTCAATGCGAAGTGCCCAGATGCCGTCAGGTTTTAGGTTTTTGATCCGCATCATATCCTTTTCAGTCGTGATTATCATATTTACTCGCGCATCAGTTGCCTTTTCATAGATGGAGGCCAGGTCTGTTTTCTGGTATTCATAATGATCTGGAAAAGCACGTTTGACTGCGACGTTCACACCGAGCGAGACTAGCATATTTGTAAATGATGACGGCCGGGCAATACCGGAAAAAACGAAAGCTCGTGCATCTCGCAAGACCACAAGCGACTTTACATCGCCCGTGGAGCACTCCACCAAGTCTATTGGTTGATGATATGATGTAAATATTGGCGCCAACGTGATGCGTTTAATTTTTGTTTTGAGTTCTTCTTTGTCCACTACCTGGTCAATCCGGGTGATCACTATTGCCTGGGCGCGCTTAAGAGCTGCAATCCGTTCCCGCAAAATGCCGGCAGGAAATAATTTCCCGTTGCCAAAGGGGTCTGTTGCGTCCACGAGCACAATATCGGCAGTTCTTCTGAGGCCGCGATGTTGAAAACCATCGTCAAGGATAACTATAGTGCTATGATATTTCCTAATGCCATACAGTGCAGTTTGATACCGGTCGCGCCCTACAATAACGGGTACGCCTGGAAGTCTTGAAGCGATAAGGACCGGCTCATCACCGCCCATACGGGTATTAACCAGAATAGAGCGGCCATCAGAGACAGCCAAAACCTTTGATTCTTTTTGCCTTCCATAACCGCGACTCACCACCAGCGGTTGTTTCTGATTGCGAACCAAAAATCTTGCCACAGAAATGACCATAGGCGTTTTCCCGGTACCGCCCAGCGTTATGTTGCCAATGGAGATTACCAAGCAGGGGAGTTTATTGACTTTTAGCAGGTGCAGCCAATATAATAGTTCGCGTATAAGGACTGCAAGCCCGTATATTAGAGAAAAGGCAATGAGAACAGCACTCAGCAAATGCGAATGTTTT
The DNA here is from genome assembly GCA_963845065.1 of Nitrospirota bacterium. Classification (GTDB taxonomy): domain Bacteria; phylum Nitrospirota; class UBA9217; order UBA9217; family UBA9217; genus JAJYKN01. Next base: position 174,793 of record CAWJQQ010000003.1, on the reverse strand, counting down.
CTGCCATACATCAAATCTTCGACATACGATTTAACGCGCAACGATCAACCTGCCGATGGTGTCTATGGTTTTCTTCGCAGCACCCGAGTTGGCTTCTATCACTTTGAAGGCACACTCACCTAGATGCTGAGCTCTTTCCTGGTCGGACAATAGAGCATCGAGTTGTGCATGCAGTTCACCCTTGTCTTTTACCATGATGCCGCCGCCTGATGATATGAGCGCTTCCGATATTTCCTTGAAGTTGAACATGTACCGGCTGAAGATAACGGGCTTTTTCATTGCTGCGGGTTCGAGAAGGTTGTGTCCACCTACCTTGACGAGGCTACCTCCGACAAAGGCAATGTCGCAGATTGCATAGAAGGTACGGAGTTCGCCTATCGTATCGAGGAGCAGAACATCTCTAATCGGGCCGCCCAAACGGGTCCGCCTCTGGCACTCATAACCAGCGCTGTTGATTATGCCTTCTACTTCGTCAAACCGTTCCGGATGACGCGGCGCGATAATTAATATAAGTGTCGGATACTTTTCGCGCAGCCGAGTAAATATTTCGAGTAGGACCGCTTCTTCTCCTCTGTGGGTACTTCCTGCAGTAATGACTTTTCTGCCTGCAGGAATTGTTATCGGATTTGACTGTGCAATCGTTATTTTTTGATCAAACTTAAGATTGCCGGTAACAAAAACTTTTTCCGGAGCGGCGCCAATGTCCTTGATCCTCAGGGCGTCCTCTTCAGACTGCATGCAGAAAAGGGTGATATAGTCAAAGACGGCGTTGAATAATTTCTTGAACTTCATGTAGTTCTTATAGGAATGAGGTGATATCCTTCCATTGATCACAGCTGAGGGGATGCCCGCCCGTTTCAACTCCCGGAAGAAATTCGGCCAAAGTTCTGTTTCAGCGATCAACACAAGCTCAGGATTGATGCCGGTAATGACCTTTCGTACGATACAGGGGTAGTCGAAGGGAAAATAGAAAACGGCATCCGCTTCTGGCACCCTGCGCCGAGCAGTGTAATGTCCGGTAACCGTGACGGTGGAGAGAATAAGCTTTTTTTGGGGATATTTTTTCTTAAGCTCACGAATGAGCGGATGAGCAGCCATCACTTCACCGACGGACACGGCATGCACCCATATTGGGCGCGTACCTTTGATCACATTCATAACACTCTTGCGAATACGGCCGAGTTTCTGGGTCAGGCCACCCCGATACTTTGGCACGGTTATCAGCTTTAAAAGTATTATCGGCGACAAAAGGATGGTCGCTAGAACCAAAAATATATTGTAGAGAATATACATAAATTTACCTCATGATTGAGCTTTGAAGTAATCGTCCGCCTGGATCATGAGTTTATTTAGTGACGCTTCTAATTCTTGCCATTTAGTTTGAAGGTGGTCTTCCGAGATCTCAGATACCGTGACCGGCTCTCAAAAGACTACGACTCCGATCGTTAACGTCGCGGGAAGCCGATACCTATTCCTTCCTTTTTCGAGGATACAATAACGTTTAGAACTAGTGCTTACCGGTACAATACCGGTACAATCGGCTTATTCAGTTTTCCCGCCAGATAGGTAATGCTCTGTTTCAACGCGTAAATCGGACCGCTTGGACCATCAACGGCAAATGCGACATTCTTGCTTTTTCTCAGGCTGTCAGCAATCCCGATGAGCGCGCAATCGCCCTTCCGCCTGCTCGATCTCCTAACAGTCTCTAACCCGAAAGGCTTGAGGATAAATCTAAATCTCCCATCACGGCTTTCACTGACAGGGATGATACCCGAATAGCAATAATTGTGGTACATCAGAACTTGTTTTACCTGCCAGAATGCATAAAGTACATTTTCCCCTTCAGATACAAACTGATTATGTATTTCCTAGTTTATGAATTGCAATCAAAAAAAGATCCGGTTCCATACTGTTAGAATGATCGAACCAATGAGCTACGAGAGTAAGGCCTTGAACATTACAAAGCCCTTACCGATAAATCATCACGAAATTGTTGTTTATATAGGTTTGTGTATTCCCCACCATGGGACAAAAGTTCCTCGTGCCTCCCCTGTTCAACTATCCTGCCGTCCTTGAGCACGATGATACGGTCGGCGTTCATTATGGTCGAGAGGCGGTGTGCGATCACGAAACTTGTTCTGCCTTGCATGAGCGCATCGAGGGCCTTCTGAACTTCCCTTTCCGATTGCGTATCGAGCGACGATGTCGCCTCATCAAGAATCAGAATTGGCGCATCTTTAAGCAGAGCGCGCGCGATCGCAATTCGCTGGCGTTGACCGCCTGAAAGTTTGACGCCTGATTCTCCAATGATGGTATTGTACCCCAGCGGAAGGGCCTGGATGAAACCGTCTGCATAGGCGGACCGTGCCGCTTGCACTACATCATCGAAGGAACGCAATGTATTGCCGTAAGCGATATTGTCTTTCACTGTATCGTTAAACAGAATAGTCTGTTGGGTAACGATAGCCGTCAGTGAGCGAAGCGATTCTATCGATAGGTCACGCAGGTCCCGGCCATCAATGCAAATAGACCCGCCGCTTACGTCATAGAACCGAGGGATAAGGTTCACGAGTGTAGTTTTCCCACCGCCGCTCTTCCCCACAATCGCAACAGTCTCTCCTGCTGTGACACTAAGATCGATATCCTTCAGGATCATCTGGTCCTCATATTTGAATGATATTTTCTTGAAATCGATGGTCTTAAATGCGCGAGGGCTGTTGACCGCACCCTTCCGGTTCTTAATTTCCGGTTCGGTATCCAGCACATGAAATATACGTTTGGCAGCAGCTACGCCGTCTTGTACCGTGTTGTTTGTACCGTTCAGATCCCGGAGCGGCCGGTAGAAAAGTACTAATGCTGCCATGAACGAAAAAAAGTCTCCCACAGTCATTGTTGCATTGGCAATGTAATAGAGGCCGAAGAGGATGACAAGTGAAATTCCAAATATCGAGATGGTTTCCATGACCGGATGGGAAATTGCACCTGTCTTGATGGAACTCATGAGTGAGTTAAAAAGGTCGTTGTTCTTCTCCTTAAAACGTTTGCTCTCATAGGCCTCCATGCCGAATGCCTTCACGATGCGGATACCGCTAATGGTTTCGTGCAGGTGCGTAGTGAGCGCCCCCATCTGTTCCTGCATGCTGGTGCTGGCCTTCCTGAACCGCTTGCTAAACTTTGATAAGGCGAAGCCTGCAAAGGGCAAAACGATAATCATGAATGTGGCGAGCCGCCAGTTGAGGTAGAGGATATACGCGATAAGCGCAGCCATGGTCAGTATACCTTGGATAAGAGTGGATGGCGCCCTAGTAAGGGCTCCCTGAACCAGGTTTACATCATTGACGAGATGTGAAATAATTGTTCCAGTCGGGGTTTTGGTAAAATACGAAACTGACAGGGATTCGATGTGCTCGTACAATTGATCGCGGATGTCGTTTACAATTTTTTGCCCAGTCCACCCCATCATATAATCCCGCCCATAGGCCGCTGCGCCCTTAAAGATCGTAACAACGACCAGTGCGGGCGGCAACAGCAGACCGAGTTTTATATTTTTTGCCAGGATCACCTTGTCCAAAACAGGTTTGACGAGGTAGGCTTGCGCGGAAATCATAGCGCTCGTAAGCACCATAAAGACGGCTGACCAGCCGATTCGGGCTTTGTAGGGTCTGAGATAGATTAACAGCCTTTTATAAATTTCCATAATTTGTTCTTCAGTTTTGCTCCAGCAGCTCCCTTACCACCAAGGCGGCCCTCCTTGATGCACCGGGTTCACCCAATCGCGTTTTCACTTCAGTGAGGTCTTCACAAATCCGCATATAGTAGGCCTTATCTGTCAGCATTGAGGTTACGGCATCGGCAATTTTCCCCGGTGTTACCTCATCCTGGATCAACTCTGGTACGATGCGCTTGCCGGCGACGATATTAACGAGGCCGACGTGATCAACATCGATAAAGCGTTTACCAATGAAATATGTCAACGGAGATACCCGATACATGATTACCATTGGGACCCCCATGAGGCCTGTTTCTAGCGTTGCAGTACCCGACGCCACTAGGGCCGTATCTGAAGCTTTGAGAACGTCGTATGCTCTTCCTTCTACAATCCGTAATAAAACTCCAGCCTGATCGGTGAAAGAAAGGACAAATTCTCGATCCAGAGTGGGAGCAAGGGGAAGAATGAATTGCAGGTCCGGGAAACGGGACGAGAGTATCCGTGCCGCACTTAGCATATCCGGCAATAGATGGATGATCTCGGACTTCCTGCTCCCGGGCAGCAGTGCTACAGTCCTTCGATCAACATCAATGCCGAGATCGTTTCGCGCCTCTTTCTTTGTCAGATCCGATTTTACAACATCCATGAGCGGGTGCCCCACGAATCGGACGTCGATTCTTTCTTTCTCGTAGAGCTGAACCTCAAAGGGGAAAACAACAATAATGGCCTTAACCAAATCGGCGATCTTCTTGATTCTTCCCTTGCGCCAAGCCCACACCTGCGGGCTGATGTAATACAAGACTGGAATTCCTATCTTCTTCGCTGCCTTTCCCAACAACATATTGAAGTCAGGGAAGTCTATGAGAACTAACAAATCAGGGCGTTCGTGTCGCAAAAACTTCTTCAGCGTGACGTAAACCCGGCGGATAGCGCTAATATGGGTCAGCACCTCCGTTAGTCCTACTACTGAAATCTCCGAGGCATCGGCCAAGATCTGCACACCGGCCTCCTTCATCCTAGCGCTGCCGACGCCGTACAATGCTATCGACGGGTCTTGTTTCTGGATCTCCCGTGCCAGGTTCGCACCATGCAGATCGCCGGAAGCTTCACCTGACATAATCATGATCTTTTTCATACTGCTTTTCTGATTCTAGATTCTGCCTTCAGACCACGGTCTTAGAGTGCCTTCTTTACTGCCCCAGCGACTTGTGCAATTTGTTCTTCCTTTAATTCAGGATATATGGGAAGCGATAATACTTCTTGTGCTACCCGTTCCGCTACAGGCAAGCTTCCGGACTTTAAGCCCAGGTTTTTATATGCCGCTTGCAAATGGAGAGGAATAGGATAGTAGATCATCGATGAAGTTACTTTTCCTTCATCTAATTTTTGTTTTACAATGTCCCTGTTTCTGACCCTGATCGTATACTGATGAAAGACATGTTTTGAATTCTTCTGTACCGTTGGTAACTGGATGCCAGGGATAGAAAGGTACTTAGCATAAAACGCTGCATTGGCGATGCGCTTTGCATTGTATTCATCGATTCTTTTTAATTTAACCTGCAGGATAGCAGCCTGAATTTCGTCAAGTCGGCTGTTGAACCCGATCTCATCATGATAGTAACGTACGTGACTCCCATGGTTCCGCAGGCTCCGCAGATGTTCGTCCAGATGAGAATTATCAGTAATTACCATACCCCCGTCGCCATAACAGCCTAAGTTTTTGCTCGGGAAAAAACTGAAGCATCCCATGTCGCCGAATGTTCCTGTCTTTGTTCCTTTATACTCTGCGCCAAAAGACTGGGCGCAATCCTCGATGACACTCACATTATATTTCCTCGCGATCCCCATGAGTTCATCCATGTCAGCGGAATGGCCGTATAAATGGACCGGGATTACCGCTTTCGTTCTCTTGGTCATTGCCGATTCGATTTTCGTAATGTCCATATTAAATGTATCGGGACGAATGTCTACGAACACCGGCACTGCACCGACATATGAAATTGCTTCAGCGGTTGCAATAAATGTGAAGGGCGTAGTAATCACTTCATCACCTTGCTTGATGCCCGCAGCAAGCAGGGCGAGGTGCAAAGCATCCGTTCCTGAAGCCACGGCCACTGCATGCTTTACTTTATGATATCGAGCCACGTCCTCTTCGAGTGCCTTGCCGTGAGGGCCGAGAATAAAATTAGTACTCTTCAGAACACCAAAGACTGCGGAATTAATTTCATCTTGAATCGCTTCGTACTGGATCTTCAGGTCAACCATGGGTACTGGCATGCGTAGATTGCTCCCTTTACATTTTCATTGATGGCTCAATAATACTATGTTCGTCGTATTCTTTTACCGGAATAAAACCCGTTATTCCTTTGGAGATGATATCGGTGATCATTCCGGCAATGGCTAGTGCTTGCCGCCCATCTCTACCCGATACCAGAGGCCTTTCCCCGGATTGAACGCTATGAATGAAAGCATGGATTTCTTCGTTCAGCGTATCACAGCGGTCCGCTGAGATGTCCTGGACTACCAGTTCGGGTCCAACACCGCTGCCCCGGTGTAATACCGTCGCTCTCTGGGCCTGGTAGTCGGAAGCATACATACCCTCGCTGTCGAACACGCGAAGCATGCGCTTTTTATCATCTGATACCCTGCTTGCGGTAATATCGGCAACGCAGCCGCTTTGGAATATGATACGGGCAGTCGCTATATCGATCTCCGGAGTAATGACCGATGCGCCTGCTGCGCAAAGTTCCTTCGGCTCTGAGCCGGCAAGGACAATGACGATGTCGAGGTCATGGATCATGAGGTCAAGCACTACATTCACATCCGTGCAGCGGGCCGTAAATGGAGCGGCCCGCTCTGCTGTCATATACCGCGGCGAAGTGATCCTGCCCTTTAACGCGGTGACCGCTGGGTTGAACCTCTCGATATGCCCGACCTGAAGTATCAGTCCTTTGCGGGATGCAAGTCCGATAAGTTCATCAGCCTGATTGAGAGTTACTGTAATGGGTTTCTCGAGCAGGACGTGGACCCCTTGTCCAAGAAACAGTTTTGCCACACCGTAGTGGTGCACAGTAGGAACGACAATGCTCACCGCATCAACCAACCCGAGCAAATCTTTAGGGTCATCGAAAGCACGGGTGTTCAGATTTCTCGCGATCTCTGCGCATCGGTTGTGATCTGCATCAGCGACACCAATAAGTGAGACATCCGGATGTATTGCATACTTTTCAGCATGAAACCTGCCAAGATACCCGACGCCGATAATGCCGACTTTTACTCTACTCATTCTCGATACTCACTGGTTACCGACAGCGACAATAGCAATCCCGTTATGGTCAGCTTCTAACGCAACGTTTTCACGATCAAAAATGAGGGTTTTTCCTGCCTCAATAGCCAAGCAACTCGCTTTCACTTCCTGCATCGTCTGAATTGTCTGCATCCCAACAGCAGGCAGATCAAACCGCAAGTCCTGCTGTGGTTTACAAATTTTAACAACGACTGCACCCTGGCCGCAAAGACGTCCGCCGCGGCGAATGGCCTCGTCGGTCCCTTCTATCGCTTCAACCGCAAGAATTGCCTGATCTTTTACAACTACGGTCTGGCCAATATCCAATTTGCCGATTTCTTTGGCTATATGCCAGCCGAACTCAATATCTTTACTTTCATCCCTGGACGGCTTTCGTTTTGTCAAAACGCCAGCGGAAGTCAATAGATTGTCAAGATAGAGCGTTGATTCTCGAACGGTAATGCCCTCCGACTCAAGTTCAGCTGCCACGGCGCGGAGGATCGAATCATCCTTTTTATAGAGCATCTTGGCTAAAAGAGCAGCTCCACGCATGTCCGGCATTCCGCCTTTAAAGAGACGGGTTTTCTTGATCCCCCCTGCCATCAAAACGTCGTGCACGTCATGATCCTTGAAGATAGAGATGAGTTTGCCGAGTTGCCCAACCTTGATCCAGAAGATGCTGTCTACCCACTGCGCAAGTTCCGGAGGTGTTTCACCTTCGTGAGCTACAGCAATGACTTGCATCCCCTTCTGTTTTGCCGCCTGCGCAAAGGCGATCGGAAACGTCCCATTACCGGCAATCAAGCCAATCTTATTCATTTGTATAATAGTCTTCTTTTCTCCGTTCTACCGGGTTACTCCACGCTTTGATGAGCGAATGAAATCCACAAGAGTCCTCACCTCAGACGACTCAGGAAACTCTTCCAAAACTTTCTGGATTGCCTTATCCTGAATCAATCCAGAGCGAAAAATAATCTTATAGGCTTTCTTAAGCGTACCGATGACAGCATTGCTGAATCCCCTTCGTTTTAGACCTACCAGATTCAATCCGTACAGCTTTGCCCTGTTACCTGCGGCGCTGACATATGGAGGGATATCCTGACTTACCGCAGATTGGCCTCCGATGATGGAATAGGCCCCAATGCGTACGAACTGATGCACGGCCACTATCCCTCCGAGAATAGAATAGTCTTCGATTACGATATGGCCGCCGAGTGCCACTGAATTGGCCATGATGATGTTGTTACCAAGTTTGCAGTCGTGGGCCACATGGGAGTAGGCCATCAGAAAGTTCTTATCGCCGATCTCCGTCCTCCGGTCTTCCTTCGTCGTCGCCCTGTGGATCGTAGCGCATTCCCTAATGACATTATCGTTGCCGATGATCAAGTACGTCTCATCGTTCTTATATCCGATGTCCTGTGGTGGAGTGCCGATACTGGAAAACGAATGAATCTGGTTCCGTTCGCCGATCGTTGTCCAGCCATCGATCAGCACATGGGATGCGATCTTCGTGTCCTTTCCAATGGTTACATGCTCACCGATGACCGAATAGGGCCCGATCTCGACTCCATCGGCGATCCGGGCGTTGGAATGTACTATGGCTGCCGGATGAATACTCACGCACTTCTCCTGGATCATAAGAATCACCTATCCACAATCATAGCCGTCAGTTCAGCTTCAGCAACAACCACGCCGCTGACCAGCGCCTGTGCCTTAAGACTCCTGATATTGGAGCGCTGTTTGATCACATCAATCTCTAAACGTAGTTGATCGCCAGGAACAACAGGCTTGCGAAACTTGGCTTTATCTATGCTCATGAAATAGATTACTTTATTCTTCAGTTGATCCTGAGGAACTGACTTCATCGCCAGCACACCTCCGGCCTGAGCCATTGCCTCGAGGATCAGCACTCCTGGCATGATCGGATGTCCCGGAAAGTGCCCCTGGAAAAAAGGTTCGTTCATCGTCACGTTCTTGATGCCAACTACCCGCTTACCTAATTCCATCTCTACTATCTTATCAATTAATAAAAACGGATACCGGTGAGGAAGAGTTTCCATTATTTCCTGAATTTCAATCATCGCTGCTCCCCCTTTGTCGTGTTGGGCATTCGTTCCTTGATTTCCTTAATCTGTTTTTCAAGGTTTGCAACTGTTTTTTTGAGTTCCGGAAGTTTCGGCAGAACTGCTTGCACCTTGAGCCAGTTTCTAACCGGCATGGCATTAAACCCTGCAATCATTTGCCCTGGTTCGACATCCTTTGTGACAGCAGACCCACCGCCTGCCATCACCCCATCGCCCACGTTCGTATGATCAGCGACTCCTACCCGCCCGCCAAAGACAACATAATTCCCAAGTGTACTACTGCCCGCGATCCCGACTTGGCTCGCTAACAGGCAGTGTTCGCCAATAGTGACATTATGGGCAACTTGTACTTGGTTGTCTATTTTGGTGCCTTGTTTGATTATCGTATTACCGACCGTTGCCCGATCTACGCAGCAGTTACCACCGATTTCTACATCGTCTTCAATGATTACGCCGCCAATCTGGGGGATTTTATGATGTCGGCCTCCATCAGTGACGAATCCGAACCCATCACTTCCAATTTCTGTGCCTGCGTGGACAATGACACGCTTCCCGATAGCTACTTTTACTCCTATGCTTACATTCGAGTAGATGACGGAATCGTCGCCAATGATCGAACCCTTCCCTATATATACCCCGGGATACAATGTTACCCGGTCACCTATTCTTGCCCCGTCGGCAACCACGGCGAAAGGGTAAAGGGAAAGATCGGAACCCATGACGACATTTCGCCCGATTACTGCCTTGTCGCTTATACCGGTGGCGTGATATGGCTCGACGTAGAAAATCTTAAGCACTCGAGCAAAAGCCAAACGGGGATTTTTAACGCGCACAAGAGGCAGGTGCATCTCAGGTGTGTCGAGGGGAACAAACGCCGCTGCAGCGCGCGAGTTTGCTAGGCCCTTGAGAGACTCAGTTCCGGCAACAAACGTTATCTGCCCTTCCCCTGCATCCTGCAGCCCCGCTGCACCAGTGATCTCGACATCTTCTGGACCTGACACATCAATGCCAAGTATTTTTGCCAGTTCTTTCAACCTCATAACGGCACCATTTATCCAAAGAGATTCTCACCGATTATTTTGTCGCATTTGCTTGTTTGTCCATTTCAACAATCACCTTGTCAGTTAGATCGAGATCTTCATCCCCGTACAGGACCGACGGCACTTCTGCTTTCGAAAGGATGTTAATTGTCCTCGCCAGCACAAGAGCAACCTTATCTTTTTTCGCAATATCCTTGAGGACGACAACCATCTGCTGGTTGAATTCGCCTGAAAGCTCCTCGTTTTTCTTGCTGATCTCTCCGCTAAATTCTTCGCGTTTTTTCTGAAAGTCGTTGATTTTGGTTCTGATCGTCTCTTCTTTATCTTTTTGGGCCTTTTCGGTCAGCAACTTTGCCTGTTTTTGCTTACCGTAGTCATCCTGAAGTTTCTGAATGTCATCGGCATCCATGTCGAGAATTTTTTTTCGGCTTTCGTAATACTCTCGAACAATGCCTTGATATTGTTTGCCGAGCTTGGTTTTATCAAACACCTTCTGTGTGTCGACGAAGGCAATTTTCTCTCCCGCTGCCATGGCACTCGTAGACAGAATAAACAGAGCTACAAATGTAAAAACTATTTTCTTCATAACACTCCTCCTTAAAATCTATTGATGTATGGTAATTCACCCCTGCTCGTAATAATGCAAGATCGCCCGTTTCAGAACAGGGCCCCCATGGAAAAATCAAACTGGCTTGGTTGATCCGTTGGCAGTTTATGGATGATATATGCCCATTCGAACTTAAGCGGTCCAATAGGAGAAATCCACTGGAAGCCAAAGCCGGCGGCCTGGTGAAGTCCGGAAAAACTCACGGGTTCGTATATGTCGAAACCCTTTCCTGTATCATAGAAAATAACTCCCTTGAGCCTAGCAGATGGCACGATGGGAAAATTTATTTCGGCATTATAAATCATCTCCTTTGTACCGCCCAGGGCATCCAATGAGGTATCTTTAGGTCCTGCAGACCCGAATCGGAAGCCTCGAACGGTAGAAGAGCCTCCTACATAAAATAGATCTCCAACAGGAACGGGTTTATTGATAAGAGACTCCACATAACCATACCGGCCGCGAACCATGAATACCGAGTCCCAAACCAGGGGGAAGTACCAGGCCGAATCAGCGCCCGTCTTCACGATATTCGTGTCCCCGCCTAGCGGGCCACCAGCATATTCGACATAAATACTGTTTTTCGAACCTGTTTTCGGATCAAGGTAGTAATCGCGGGTATCTCTTGCAAGGCTCCATGTGAGTTCGCTCGTGTTAATGCGGTCACCATAGTTGTCGAGTTGCCGTTGAAGGTTCAATGGCGCCGTTATTGTTATATCGGAGACGAGCGTGTTGTCCAAGCCATACCGAAGTGAGGTCGTCACATATTCGCCAAAACTTTTTCCCGCTGATAAACCGACGCCGTTAGTCCTCAGTTCATACCCATCATACTGCTGGGTCTGGTTATAGAGATCGACCTTACCCCAGATAGGCTGGTCAAATAGGTAGGGTTCCATAAAGCTCAACTGGTAGAGATTACGCGTACCTTTCTGCCCCCACTGAAGCTTGAGTTTGACAAGCTCACCTCGGCCAAACAAGTTGCCCTGGGTTATCTCTGCAATGCCAACCAGCCTGTCGACCGAACTGTATCCTCCGCCCACGCTGAGCGTACCTGTAAGTTTCTCCTTCACCTTGACATCGAGGTCCATGATCGGTTCCTGTTGCCTTTGTTGGGGCACGATCTCGACGTCTTCAAAAAAATTCAGGTTCTTCAGCCGCTCATAACTTCTCTTAAGCGCCTTTTTGCTGTACAGGTCCCCTTCAGCGAGCCGCATCTCACGCCGAATTACCTTGTCTCTCGTCTTGCTGTTCCCTGTGATATCGATTCTGCCGATATGGATCTCTCCGCCTTCCTGTATGTCGATAGTAATGGCTACGGTTTTTTTGTTCTGATCGATATCGAAGAGCGGAACGACGTTTGCAAAGGGTCGCGCTAGGCCGTCATAGCGGTCGATGATCCTGTTGACGTCCTGCCGGAGGACATCGCGGCTGAAGATGTCACCTCGCTTGAGTTTTATTTCCTTTTCCAGATCATCGGAGGAAATGATCTGATTGCCTTTGATGTTCACGGAACCTATCCGGAACTGTTCACCTTCTTTGATATTAATGCGTATGACAAGTTCATTTTTCCGGATAAAAGTCTTTTCCGGACCCCAGAAATAGCATTCACGGAAGGTGAACTGTTTCGGTTCAATCACCGGTTCGCCTACCTGAACTTGAATATAACCCGTGTTGTAGTACAGGTTCTTAATTGTTTCCAAGTCTTCCCTGAGTTCCTCAGTCCTCAGGGTGCCGCTGCGACCGAGAAAGGAAAAGATCCAGTATTGTTGTGTTTTCAACGCATCTTTGAGTTCATCAGAGGGCAAAGCTTTATTGCCAGTGAAAATAACATCCGCAATTTTCACCTTTTGGCCTTCCTCTATATAGAAAACAACATCTCTGTCTCCACCTTTCAACTCATTGACCACAGGTACGACAACTGCCTCGTAATAACCCGCATCTTGGTATTTCAACCGTATCTTCTCTGCCGCTTCATTAATCGATTGAAGATTAAAAGCAGTCCTGGGCAGCAGTGTTAGGCCCTCCTTCAGCTTTTCTGTGGTCAGTTCATCATTCCCTTCAAAAGTAATTTCCCTGATTAGCGGCTTTTCTTTAACAACAAAGATAACTTTTAGACCATTCTCAAATCCTTCAGTTTTCACCTCGATGTCTTCAAAGTGGCCTAGCTGGTACAGGGCCTTGATATCATCCTTGATCTGGGAGGGAGAAAATACTGCACCTTCTCTTGTTTTTATCTTCGCTAGGATCGTTGCGGTTTCGATCCTCTTGTTGCCCTGTACTTCGATCAGCGTGACCTTTACATCATCTGCCACACCGGGGAGGGCAAAACTAGAGACCATGAAAAATACGAGGACCCCGAAAGTTGCAGCACGCTGTTTCTGCACGTAGGAGACACCCTCCAAAAATCGTAATAAGAACGGATTACTATAGCATGGAGATGAGAGGGTGTAAACAAAAATTTAAACTGACATTCGCATCAAAGCCTCATTACTGAGCAAAATGCCACGATCGGTAAGACACACATGTCCGTTCTGAATAAGAAGCAAACCGGCATCACTAAGAGGCCCAAGCGTTACCTGAAGCCGGTTGAAAGTGTTGTCGCCGAACTCCTGATGAAAAAGGCGAAGGTCAACTCCGCGTGCAGTACGCAGGCCCAAGAGAAGCCTTTCATACGCCGATTGCTCCATTGTGATAATTTCGCTATCCTCCACTATCGGCTCGTCACCCGCCAGACGTCGAGTGTACTCTTCGAGATCTGATACAGTATGGAAGCGTCTCCTCGAAATAAACGAGGAGGCACTCGGTCCCAGTCCAAGATACTCTCCCTGCTCCCAATAATTCATGTTATGTCTGCATTCTAAACCAGGCAATGAAAAATTCGATAGTTCGTACCGGGAATACCCGGAATCGCGAAGTACTGAAACAGCGAATTCATACTTCTCTGCAGTCGTCTCATCGTCCGGCAGTAAGAATTTCCCAGAATCGGCACGCTGTTTGAATTCTGATTCACCATCGAGCGAAAGACTGTAGATAGAAATATGTTCTGGCGCTAATTCGGTTGCCAATACCAAGGTTTCTTCCCACTGTTCCTTGGTTTGTCCTGGTATACCATAGATAAGATCTATTCCGATGTTGTGAAATCCAGCGCTTCTTGATAATTGGAAAGCGTCGATAGCCTGTCCTCCTGTGTGCAATCTCCCGAGCTGATGAAGAACGTCATCGGAGAACGACTGAATGCCAAGGCTCAGTCTATTCACACCAAGTGACCTCCAGAGAGAGAGACTCTGCTTTGTTGCAGAATTCGGATTAGCCTCAATAGTGAACTCAGCACCTTCGGTCTGCTGGAAATGGTCTTTAATAACCTTAATAATCCCTAAAGATTGTCCTTGGGAAAGGACCGTCGGGGTCCCGCCACCAATATAAATCGTTTTGAACACACGATTATTGAAATCGTGCTTATATCTTAAAGCTTCCTTGCCCAGTGAAACTATATAATCGTCAGCACTCTTGAGGGAATAAGGTGTTGAATAAAAGCCACAGTAGGGGCATTTTCTGACACAAAAAGGAACATGGATATAGAGGCTCAACATATTGTTTTGTTTGAATTGAATTATTAATAACGATCATCTAGCATTTATATCGATAGATTTGATGCAAGTCGAATGCCATTGCAGGATGTTATTATCTTTGCGCGATATTAATAATGAGCGAGGATTCGTCACAATTCGGGAATTTGACGCAATTGAGGCAATCGGTCCATATCTTATGTGGTAATTCCTTTTTATCGACATCGGTAAAACCAAGTTTTTTGAAAAATCCATTCTGGTAGGTCAATACAAACACTCTCTTCACTCCAAGCTTTTCCGCTTCGGCGAGAGATTGAAGAACCAAACTCCTTCCAATACCCCGTTTGACACGGTCAGGCCGCACAGCAAGCGAGCGAATTTCTGCTAGCCCGTCCCAACTCACATGCAGGGCGCACACGCCCACGATTGTGCTATCCTCAATATATACATGAAAATCTCGCAGGTATTCGTAAATTTCATTCAGCGTACGCTGCAGCATCTGGCCCGTATCAGCACACTGATTAATGATTGATTGGATGTCTTTTACATCTACCAGCATCGCTTTGCGTATCATAGTGAGAAACTACAATGTTACCAGGTCAATGTCAACAGAAAAGCGCTCATTCAAGAACGCAGGATGGCGCTATAATACCCGACTTTACGGCAAGGTTATGTTTTTTTAGCAACTCCGAGGGAGGACATTTCGTCCATTACTATGCTGTCAAAGAAGGACGCTTTTCTTAAGGATTGCTATGCATCAGAAGTACAAATGTATCTTGACTTTATCATACAGATTGGAGTATATTTTATTCAACAAGGGTTAACGAGTTTTCTGAGAATGTTTGAAGGCGGTTACTACGATATGATGTTCGAAAAATTCACAGAACGGGGTAGAAAAGTTATCGTTTATGCTCGCGAAGAGGCTGAGCGTCTTCAAAACGATTATCTGGGCACGGAACACATCCTGTTAGGAACGCTTCGCGAAGAGGATGGCATCCCAGTCGCCGTATTGAGGAAAATGGGCATCGATGTAGATCAGATTCGCATGGAGGTCGAAAGGAATCTTCCCTCTAGTGGGAACACACTCACGTTCGGCGATATCCCCTTTACTCCACGCGCAAAAAAAGTTCTTGAATATGCGGTCGAGGAAGCACGACTCTTAGGGCACAATTATATCGGAAGTGAACACCTTCTCCTCGGCCTTATCCGTGAAGAAGAAGGGATCGGTGGCAAAATCCTTCGCAGTTTCGGCGTAAACCTGCTCGGCTCCCGCCAGCTGGTGATCAATTATCTTCGTAGAGCAGCCACCCAGGTGAGCGCAAAGAAGAGCCCCACACCAGCCCTTGATGAGTTTAGCAGGGACCTCACACAACTGGCTAAGAGCGGAAAGCTGGATCCGGTCATCGGTCGGGAAAACGAGATAGACCGTGTCCTGCAGATTCTCTCCCGCAGAACAAAAAACAACCCTGTCATCATCGGTGAACCCGGCATCGGGAAAACCGCTATTGTCGAGGGCCTCGCGCAAAGGATTATTAATGGAGACGTACCCGAGAACATCATGAATCGGCGAGTCGTATCCCTCGATTTGGGATCGCTGATCGCGGGTACAAAATATCGTGGTCAGTTCGAAGAGCGTCTCAAGATTGTAATGAAGGAGATCGTTCAAGCTGACAATATCATCCTATTCATCGATGAGCTTCATACGCTGGTGGGCGCAGGGGCAGCAGAAGGATCGATAGATGCATCGAGCATGTTAAAACCAGCCTTGGCACGAGGGGAAATCCAGTGTATCGGCGCCACGACGCTCGATGAGTTTAGAAAACATATTGAAAAGGACGGAGCACTCAAGCGGCGTTTTCAGCCGATCTATGTGCAGCCGCCGAGCCTGGACGAGACAATCAATATCATTAAAGGCCTCCGGCCGAAATACGAATCTCACCACAAGATCAAGATCACCGATGAAGCTGTCGTAGCAGCGTCGCGTCTTTCTGATCGCTACATAACTGACAGATTCCTCCCTGATAAGGCAATCGATGTGATCGATGAGGCTGGTGCCAAAGCAAAGCTCAATCGGTATACTTATCCAACAGAAATGAAGTCCATTGAGAAAAAACTAAAGAAGCTTGAACAAGAAAAGAACCTATTCTCGCGCATCAAGGATTATGTTCGCGTCGAATCAATCCATGAAGAAGAAGATCGGCTGCGCGAAACCCTAGATGGCATTCACAAGGATTGGAAGGACAATCAGGAAAAAAACGTCCCCGTGGTTGGAGAAGAAGAAGTGGCAGTGGTCGTTTCCCACATTACCGGTATTCCACTTGCGCGACTCGAGGAACAGGAGGCTGCACGGCTGCTTCGCATGGAAGAGGATTTGCATAAGAGGGTTGTCGGCCAAGATACTGCCATCGATGCTGTGTCGCGGGCTATTCGTCGCTCCCGCGTGGGACTCAAGACACGCAAACAGCCCATCGGTTCATTCATCTTCCTTGGGCCAACCGGTGTGGGTAAAACCGAATTGGCGCGCTCTCTTGCATCCTTCCTCTTTGACAGCGAAGATGCGCTCATCCGCGTGGACATGTCTGAGTATATGGAAAAGTTCAGTTCTTCACGACTCGTCGGCTCTCCTCCTGGTTATGTTGGATATGATGATGGCGGCCAGTTGACAGAAAAGATTCGGCGGAGGCCCTATTCCGTGGTTCTTTTTGACGAAATCGAGAAGGCACACCCCGACATTTTCAATATGCTGCTCCAGGTGCTCGATGACGGATATATGACAGACAGTTTTGGCAGAAAAGTTGACTTCCGGAATACCGTCATTATCATGACGTCAAACTTGGGAGCCAGAATGATCGATAAAGACACTACGCTCGGATTTCAGCAGGACAACTCTAAAACACAATATGATAAAATGAAGGAAAATGTAATCTCTGAGTTGAAGAGGTCTTTTAACCCCGAATTTTTAAACAGGATTGATGAAGTAGTCGTATTCCATCCTCTGACAAACGACCATCTCATGCAAATCGTCGATATGCTCGTCGCCGAGCTGAATGCTCAAATCATTAATGACCGAAGCATCCATCTTACCGTGACCCAGGACGTAAAGGAATGGCTTATCCGGGAGAACTTCCAGCCTACCTATGGTGCCAGACCCATGCGCCGGGCAATACAGAAATTTCTCGCTGATCCTCTTTCTGAAGATATCCTCAGAGGAAGATTCAAGGATGTTCATAGGGTGACGGTAATACTCAAGAATGGCGTAGTGGAGTTCCAAGAAGAGGAAACAACTGTCCTTGCAAAAGTGTAATACGTGTTACTCTTCTTTTCATGGAATAGAACCAGTGCCCCGGTAATTTCACCTACCCACCAACTTGTACTTATTTGAAAATCCACTGCCTAATAATGTTATTCAACTCGGTGCCCCAACGCCTACGGACATTGCTAGCCGCTAAATTGTGACTATGCAATAATGTTGCATGATCAATGCTCAAATGAATTTCAATTTGTTTAACTCTGTCTTTTTGGAAGATCCACATTGATTTGATAATTATATGGCGACACATTTATATTTATTTTTTATACACGCCTTGTCTTGGTGACTAGGTATAATTAAATCGAGACCGTTGACGAAAACTTCGACATCACAATATAGTTGCTACGAATTTACGCACCGCCGTCATGAGTTCCAACGGCATGTACAGTGAATCATGAAGCATAAAGATGTGACGTTTTGATGTTTTAAATAAAAGAGGCGGCACGTCTGAAGACCAAATTGGTTTGAAAGTAACATCTTCGGACAGTTTAAAAGACGTAGTAATAACCGGCGACGGTTCAATAAAAAAGACATTCTCATCCAAAAAAGGGATGATTTCTGCAAGCGGACCGATGAGATCATCTTGATCGCGTTGCCTGTTAATTGAAGATCGCAACGAAACCGTAAGCGCCCGTGCGCTCATCGGCGCTGATGATATATCATTATCAGCGCTGGTTGAAATGAAAAGAAATTCATCCGATCTGGTGTAATCAGGCAGATATAAAACATCCTGTTCCATACCCACGGGAACGACATCATCAAGAATTCCGAGAAAATATGTCGGCGGCTGATGTGGAGCATCAAACAGAATAGAGTTTGCTTCGATCATACGCTGATCTGTTTTTACACCAACAGGTCGACTGTTATTGAACGCTAGCTCAGCGGTTCCCTCGCCGAACGCTATGTCTCCTCCGCTTTTCCGGAGCTCAGCCAGCACACGATCAGCAAGCGCTCTAGTCCCACCGTGAAACCTGGTTGGCATAGTTTCGCACAGGGTTATGAGTTTTGTAAGTGATAATTGTGATAGCGGTTTGCGAAAGAAAAAACGTGACTGCATGTCAAGAAAAATGGTGAATTCCCTACTGAAATGATACTTGCCGATAAAACCGGCTACTGATTTGCGTTTTGCGAAGTATGTGGCAATCTTGCTTTTCATAATACGTGCCGATTCAATATTTATGTCATTGTAAAATTTCTCAATCGCTTGTATTTCCCTAGGGAATTCTCTCTTCAGCTCGCCATGAGTCTCCTCTTTATCCGCGGAAACGGTTATCCTCCTGTCGGGGAGCGCTATTTGAAAACGGTTGACATGTTTCAGAACCTCGGGTGCGTTGCCAAGTTCCGCAAAAATCTCAAAGAAAACTCCCCCTTGCTCAAATCCGTAAGAAAGTGTGGGGCCCTGAAAAAAATGGAATCCATCGAATTCTCGTACCCCCAGCGCTGCATCGAGAGAGGCGCTTGACTCAAGCACGATGACTTTTTTCCCGCTTCTGCTCATCAACGCCGCAATAGTAAGTCCACCGAGTCCCGCTCCCGCAACAGTTAAATCATATTTGGGCAATCTTGTTTCCTCCCATCCGTTAAAAACAAAAAAGGAAATAGGGTTAATAATTTACCGTCCTACTTCCTCTTCGTCACAGGCATGATCACATCAACAGTTGATTCTATTACGTCTTTCCTTTTTCACGCATTGCTTCTTTCCGGGAAAGACGAATCTTGCCCTGCCGGTCTATTTCTAGCACTTTCACGAGGACCTCGTCTCCTTCTTTCAGCTCGTCAGTTACTTTTTCAAGCCTCCTATCGGAGATCTGCGAGATGTGGAGTAGCCCATCGGTACCAGGGAATATTTCCACAAACGCACCAAAGTCCATGATCTTCCGCACCTTGCCCATATAGAGCTTTCCAACTTCGGCTTCCTGGATAATGCCCCGGATGATTTCCTTGGCCTTGTTCGCTGCAGCTTCGTCTGCTGAAGCGATGTTAATCACGCCACTGTCTTCGATATCAATCTTGGCTCCCGTTTGCTCTACAATACTTCTAATTACCTTACCGCCACTGCCAATCACATCCTTGATTTTGTCAGGGTTAATCTGCATGGTGATGATGCGAGGTGCAAAAGGATTGAGGTTCGTCCGCGGCGAGGAAAGCGTCTCAAGCATCTTTCCCAGGATATGCATACGCCCGTCCTTTGCCTGCTGAAGAGCGCGGCGCATGACCTCGATCGTGATACCTTCGATTTTCATGTCCATTTGAAGAGCGGTTATACCCTTACTCGTACCAGTAACCTTAAAGTCCATATCGCCGAGGTGGTCTTCAAGACCGAGGATGTCAGAAAGTACTATCACCTTGTCCCCTTCCTTGATAAGCCCCATGGCAATTCCAGCGACGGGCGCTTTGATTGGAACGCCAGCATCCATTAGAGCAAGTGTCCCTCCACAGACCGTGGCCATCGACGAAGAACCATTGGATTCGAGAATATCTGATACAAGCCGTATAGTATAGGGGAATTCTAGCTTAGAGGGAACCATTGCTTTAAGAGCCCGCTCTGCAAGTGCCCCGTGCCCAACTTCCCGTCTGCCTGGTCCCCGCAATGGTTTTGTCTCACCTACGCTAAAGGGTGGAAAATTATAGTGCAACATAAATGTCTTGAAATATTCACCTTCGAGCGAATCAATCCGCTGTTCATCCTCGGAAGTGCCGAGGGTGGCAACGACCAGAGCCTGGGTTTCGCCACGGGTAAAGAGCGCTGAGCCGTGCGTGCGCGGCAGGAGTCCCACCGTAGAGCTGATTGGTCTTATCTCCTCAGGTTTTCTGCCATCAGCGCGCACATTTTTTTCAAGAATGATTTTGCGCACTTCATCTTTCTCGATATTAAGAAAGATTGTCGAAATCTGACGGTTCCACGTGGGATCGTCTTCTTTTTTGAGTTTTTGCTTAATATCGTCGAGCAGAACATCGAGGGTCTTCTGCCTTTCCATCTTGTTCGGAATGACTATGGCGACCTGCAAGCGGTCCATTGCCATTTCAGCCACTTTCTGTGCAAGGACTTTATCAATCTCAACCGTCTTAACGACCCTTTTCGGCTTACCAATCTTGGAAACCAACTCGTTCTGGAGGCTAACAAGCTTCTTGATCTCGCGGTGAGCGGTTTCAAGCGCTTCAAGCATCTGGTTCTCAGTCAGCTCTGCAGCCCCGCCTTCCACCATCATGATGGCATCAGCTGTTCCCGCAACAACGAGGTTAAGACGTGTCGTCTCAAGCTCCTTCTGCCCGGGATTGATGATAAATTTGTCATCTACAAAACCGATCCGTACTGCCCCGATAGGCCCGTTAAACGGGATATCTGATATGGCAATCGCTGCAGATGATGCAATCATCCCCATCAGATCCATGGAGCTTTCATCACCGATCGAAAGCACTGACGCGATTATCTGCGTATCATAGTAATAGCCATCAGGAAACAAAGGTCTGATCGGCCGATCTATCAACCTTGAAGTTAGGATTTCCTTTTCCGTCTGCCGTCCTTCACGCTTAAAAAAACCGCCCGGAATCCTTCCGGCAGCATAAGCTTTTTCCTGATAGTCCACGGTCAACGGGAGAAAATCAACATTCTCCCGTTCAACCTTCGATGCAACGGCTGTTGAAAGGACAACGGTATCACCAAACTTAGCTACAACAGCACCACCTGCCTGTTTGGCCATTAATCCCGTTTCCAGAATAAATCGCTTGCCACCTATTTCTGTCTCTACAGTTGTTACCATGAAACCTCACTTTTCTATTGATAGTGTAATATTATTTGCGTATACCGAGCTGGTCTATGACCTGACGGTAACGGTCTAGATCGTTTTTCTTCAAATAGTCCAGATGGCGACGCCGCTGGCCTACCATTTTAAGGAGACCTCTCCGTGAATGGTGGTCATGTTTGTGTGCCTGCAAGTGTTCCGTCAGGTGACTGATGCGCCCGCTTAAAAGCGCTATCTGTACTTCTGGAGAACCCGTGTCCGTTGCGTGCCTGCGATAGGTACTGATCACGCTGGTTTTCTGTTCTTTATCCATAACCGCACCCTCCTTTCTTAAGATGTGTCTAAAGCGAGATAAAATATCATATTTACAGCATGTTGTAAAGCTATTTATTTATCTTGCATGGTCAAGAAGACTCCCGCCAAACTACGTATTGGTCATCGATAAATTGGTGCTTTTGTTATCTAGGGCAACTGAACACTTGACAACCAGTAGCAATTTGCTAAAAAAGAAATTAGTTCTTTGACAATCAGTATGGAGTTGACACCAGATATTAGGTGGTGTTGTAAAACTGATTCCCATAGCGCGATATGACTAATCTGATCTGTGATTTTGCATGGGTGCCAAGATGGTATCTTGCAACCATTCAACATGCTAATCACTGCCAAGTTTGTGAAAGGAACCTCTCTTAAGTGACACTGCATTTTCCAAACGGTCGGCTATCCCCTAATAAGGGAACCACCTTTTTGGAGACCCAGCCAATATTTGGTGCGGGAGCATTCACTGCCTTAAGAAAAAACAAGCTCCGGTCTTAACACCCCTGCAGCGACCCGCGCAAGTGCTAGCAGCCTACCGCCACAATCTTGAATTCTGACGAGATCGCTCGCGTTATTTGCAAGATAACCAGGACAGGGGACTTGGTTTCCGTGCATTATCCTGGCTGATTCTGTCTCGCTGATTAGAACCATAGGAAATTCAGCAAGCGCTTCATTGGTCGAAATAAGAGCCTGTTCTGTAAGAGACGCAACCGCCATTTCCGCAAGCTTTTCTAGTGTAACAGAGTGTTCAATGATGAACCGACCGGAACGAGTTCTCACAAGTCCTGTAAGGTGCGAACCCATGCCAAGCATTTCCCCGATATCCGCGCACAGCGTTCGTATGTACACACCCTTTGAGCATCTTACAGTGAAACTCACGTATGGATTATCGTACGCCGTCAACACAATCTGGTATATCTTAACCTGCCGGGGTTTTAGTGGTTCCGCCTTTCCTTCTCTGGCAAGTTTATAGGACGGCACTCCCGCTACCTTCACCGCCGAGTAAGCAGGGGGCTGCTGCATGATTGCGCCAGTAAACCTTTTGAGAGCTTCGAGAATTGTTTCTCTTGATGGAGGAGCATAGGACTGCGTTTTCAAAACGCGCCCTTCGGCATCTAGTGTATCAGTTTTTATGCCGAGACGCATTACTGCTTGGTATTCTTTTTCTCCAGTTACGAGATACTGGGCTATCCTTGTAGCTTTCCCTACACAAAGAACAAGCACACCAGTTGCAAGCGGGTCAAGCGTTCCCGTATGGCCGATCCTTTTTTCCTTGAGGATCGAGCGGACTTTTTGCACCACATCGTGCGATGTCATTCCTTGCGGTTTATGGATATTAACAACGCCGTCCATCGAGATTAACCCCTTTTTCGATGAGTTGAGCCCTAATGGCTAATGATAAGCTGTTTAAGACTGTCCTTTTTACTTCTTCAAGTGTGCCGTTCATTACGCCTCCAGCGGCATTCTTGTGCCCTCCACCACCAAATGATTGAGCTAGACCGGAAAGGTCAATACGCCCTTTGGAACGCAAGCTCAGTTTGTACTGAGATTCTCCCGTCTGCCGAAAAAGAACCGCAACTTCTATACCCTTGACGGAGCGGACAAAATTGATAAAACTATCAGTGTCCTCCGCCGTGGTTCCAGTCTGATGATACAGTTCATCGCTAACCACTACCCAAGCTATCATGCCGTCACCGCTCCGTTCCATACCTGCAAGAACCGCCCCCAGAAGCTTTAACCTCCTATAAGCAAAGGATTCGTAAACATTTTCCGTGACGATCCAGGGGTCTGCCCCAGCCTCAAGCATTTCAGCGGCTATTTTCATGCTCTCGGGTGTTGTATTGGAATACCGGAATGACCCTGTGTCGGTAAAAATAGCGGTATAAAGACAGAGCGCGATATCGCGATCGATGGGTACACCGAGCACTTGAATGAGTTTATAGATCATCTCCCCGCATGCTGACGCGTCGGGATCGAGCCACGTCAAGGGCCATTCACGAGAGTTTGTGATATGATGATCAATATTGATCAAGATATCAGCTGGATACTGCTTATCAAAAAGACCGGTGCGGGGCGGGTCCGCATCAATGACAATATAGGCATCATAGCGGCCCTGCACGGGCAAGCCCGTTTTGATCCTGTCGGCATGTGGCAGAAATTGATAAATCTCAGGTACTGGGTCGAGATTGTGCGCAGTCACGGTTTTGTGCATTTTCCCCAGTGCGAGCAATAGTGCCAACTGTGACCCGAGGGTGTCACCATCCGGGCTTTTATGTGCGGAAATAAGAATCCTGCTGCATCCTCTTATTGTTTCTGCTATACGAATAGGATCACTCATTTGACGGATCCTTTTTTTCTTTCCCTTCCTCAATGCTTCGTAGCAGTTCCATGATATGCGCACCTCGTTCAATGGTGCTGTCATATCTGAAGAGAAGTTCCGGGATAAACTTCATACGCAAGCGCCTGCCGAGTTCTGATCTAATGAACGGTGTGGCGCTCTTAAGCCCTTTGAGCGATTCCTGTTTATCCCCGCCATACACGCTGATAAATACTTTTGCGTTCTTGAGATCATCTGCAATTTCAACATCGATGACGGTGACGAAGCCGATGCGTGGATCTTTGATCTTGCGCATCAGAATATCCGCTATCTCATGCTTAATCTGATCGCTAACACGTTCTGAACGTTTAAATGTCGGTTTAGACATGATGAATATCAGACAATCGAAGGCCGACTATCGGAGAGCAGACTTTTTTGCATCGCTTCGACCTGTTCTCTGTCATCTGACCTGTCATCTGCCTTTACATTATCTCGATATAAAAATCCAGAAGATCTATTTCCGGGACACCACGAACCATGTTCAATACATGATCCAGTGTCTGGTTAAGGTGGGCTTTGTCGTTACTAACAGCAGCTACTGCCAGGGACGCTTTTTGCCAGAGATCATTATCATCAATTTCAGCCACGGATACATTAAACTTATTCCGAATCCGATCCTTTAGGCTGCGAATCGAATGTCTCTTGGTTTTGAGCGAACCGCTTTCAGGAACATGTAATACTATCGTACAAACCCCGATGAACATAACTCATATTTACCATAGATTACACAAAGACTGCATATGCATTCAATGCTACAAACGCAATCCCTGTACCTCACATTAAGTGCAGCTAAATGATGAGTACAGTTACAATTTGGCTGCGACCCTGTCGATGACATACGCTTCGATAACGTCTCCCACCTTAATGTCGTTAAAATTCTCGACGCCAATGCCACATTCATAGCCCACTTGGACTTCACGAACGTCATCTTTGAACCGCTTCAAAGAATGAAGTTTCCCTTCGTAGACCAGCACATTGTCCCTGAGCACCCGCACGCCGTCGTTTTGCCTCGACATAGTACCGTCAATGACGTAAGAACCGGCGATGGTACCGATCTTCGAAACGTGGAAGGTTTGACGGACTTCCGCACGGCCCAGAACGCGCTCTTTCAACGTCGGTTCGAGCAGACCCTCCATGGCCGCTTTGATATCATCTATCGCATTATAGATAATATTATACAGCCGGATGTCCACACCTTCGCGCTGAGCGAGTTCTGTAGCTTTAGGTTCCGGGCGGACGCTAAAGCCGATAATGATAGCGTTCGATGCAGCTGCGAGCATCACATCGGTCTCGGTTATGGCACCCACAGAGCTATGTATGACCCGTAGTTTCACTGCCGCCGTTGATAATTTTTCGAGCGAATCTACAATCGCGCCAGCAGAACCTGACACGTCGGCTTTGATCACGATGTTGAGCTCCTTAACCATACCCTCCTGTATCTGGGTATGCAGGTCTTCCAGGGTAACCTTCTTCATGCCGGCCATCTCGACCGTCCGTTGTTTAGTCTGGCGTGTCTCGGCAATCAAACGCGCTTTTCTCTCTTCTTCGAGGACCATAAACCGGTCACCCGCTAGAGGTACACCAGAAAACCCGATAACTTCGGCCGGTGCCGATGGTCCTGCTTGCTCGATCCGTTCGCCCTTGTCGTTAATAAGCGCCCGAACCCTGCCAAACTGCATTCCTGTTACAAAGATATCTCCGACTTTCAAGGTACCGGATTGCACCAACACTGTAGCAACCGGGCCCCTGCCCTTGTCAAGTTTGGCCTCAATAATGGTACCCCGTGCCATCTTGTTAGGATTTGCCTTGAGTTCAAGTACATCGGCCTGGATAAGTATCATCTCAAGTAGATGCTCGAGCCCTATCTTCTTCTTGGCCGAAACCTCGCAGAAAATCGTCTGGCCACCCCATTCTTCCGGAATGAGTTCGAACTCCGAAAGTTCCTGTTTCACCCGATCTGGCTTAGCTTCCGGTTTGTCAATTTTGTTTATAGCCACGATGATTGGAACACCCGCTGCCTTTGCGTGACTTATCGCCTCACGCGTCTGCGGCATCACGCCATCGTCCGCGGCAACAACTAAAATAACAATATCCGTCACCTGTGCGCCGCGTGCCCGCATGGCAGTGAACGCTGCATGGCCCGGCGTGTCAAGAAAAGTAATATCCCTTCCTTTCAAAGTGACTTGGTAGGCGCCGATATGCTGAGTAATGCCACCCGCTTCTCTCGAAACAACATTGGTTTCCCGGATTGCATCGAGCAGGGATGTCTTTCCATGGTCGACATGCCCCATGATCGTGACTACTGGAGGTCTTGCGACCATAGTCTCGGCTGCATCTGCAACCTGCTCAAGGACATCTTCGGCAGACTCAATGCCCGCGATCTCTATCTTGAAGCCGTATTCTTCAGCCATCAATATTGCCGCATCCATATCCATAAGCTGGTTCTGAGTCGCCATAATGCCCACGAGCATGAGCTTCTTGATGACGTCTCCAACTTTCTGGCCCATGATCTCGGCAAATTCTTTGATAGTGCAGCCTTCCTGGATTTTAACTACCTTTTTCCGTGGCTTGGTGATCTCTGCTGCTTCGGTTTGTGGTCCACTGTGTCTGTCGTCCTTCTTATGCGGTTTTTTGCCAATAGGTAGCGTTTTCAGGTCAGGAAGCTTCTTGAAAGATGGTTTTTCCCTGAATTCCCGCTCCTTCTTCTGTTCATAGTCGGTCTGTTTCTTTTGCCATTTTTTCTTTGTCGGCTTAGCTGGAGCAGGAGCTAGCGAAGGAGGAACCTGCGAGGGCTCCAAGACAGGCGAACCGAAAGTCGGTTTTGAAAAAGTCCTCGTGGCAGGGCGCTGGGGGGCACCTCCCCCCGGTCTGCCCATGGGCTGCTGAACCCGAGTTGGAGGTGCAGTAGGACGGGTCCGTTCCATCTGGTGCGTTTGTATCGGAGCTGCCTGAGCAGGCGGTATTACTGTATACTCTTCTGATTGAATCGGTTGAGCCGGTTTTGCTTGGCTTGGCGGTGGAATGAGCGGCGGAGCCGGCATTTCTGGCTTAGGAGGTGGAATGGGCGCGGGCTTCGCTTTAGTTCCGGGTTTCTCCAGTGTGGATGAAAATTTCCCAATCAATGCAGCTGCTTTTTTTAATCTTTCTTCCTTCGAAAGAAGCGGATCAACGGGTTCTTTTTTTGTCTTCTCTTTTTCTTTTTCCTTGCGAACGGCCTTTAGTTTCTCGATCAGGGATTTCGTCTCTTGGTCGTCGAGTCCGCTGGACGCAGTTTTCCCTTTGATGCCCATCTTTTCGAGCACCAAAACAAGGTCCTTGCTCTCGACTCCCATTTTTTTTGCCAACTCATGTACCCTGATCACGGTCATAAAATCTCATCCCCCCGGTATTTCTCAGCACTCAACAACAGCATTCAGTCAAGGACCTCGCGTCAAAACGCGGGGCATGCTAGCAAGGCATAAAAAGAAGCAATGCAGACTACGTCTACGCCGCTGAACTTGTAGGATTAAGGTGGCTTCGTTGCCGCCCTATAAACCCCTGGCAAGGATATCATTCATCCCTGTGTCAAAACACAGAGCAAACATGTATTTTTCGTAAATTGCTGAATAAATGAATATAATATTTTACTCTAATCATTGAGAATTATCAAGCTTTTTAATCTTTGTGTCTCATTCCAGAGCGCATCTGCAAGCCCTTTATCGAGTATCGCAACGACTCCGATTAGATCACGGTAGAGAATGCTTCCGAATTCATCGCGTGTAAAAAGAGTCACGCAGCGGATAGAATTCTTCTCCGGCATAGCAATCTTCTCCTTCGTTCCCTTTGATAAGTCTTGTGCATAAAGCAGGAGTTCCACACGACCTTTCTGGAGAGCATCCTGTACTGCTGAATATCCCACCGCAAGTTTCCCGGCCTTCAGTGAGATAGCTAGCAGCGACTTGATTTTTTCCGTGATACAAATCGTCAGCTTTGCCAAAAAAACTTCTGGTTCCGGAGGACGAAGTTTAATTCGTAAGGACCTCCCCAAGGCTTCATTCGTGAGTGCTTTTTTTATGCACTCCGCCTTCGGGCACACATAAGCTGCGCGGCCATTTAATTTTTCACGATAGTCGATTACAACGCCCTCACGGTCGGCAATGATCCTAACCACGTCTTCTTTTTTAAGAACCCTTTTGCAGCCGATGCAGGTTCGTTCCGGTAGATGTCTCATATTGCAGTGGTCATGATACCTTTTACTTCCCGAGCAAAGCGCGGGCAGATACGAGGATTTTCTGTGCTGTTTTTTCGCCGATGCCGGGTACCGCAAGTATTTCTTCATCAGACATAGCAGCGATCTTTTCTACGGTGTCATAGCCCGCTGCCTTGAGCTGCTCCGCGGTCTTGTGGCCGACTCCCTCAATGGTAGTCAAATCAGTGCCTGACTCCGCGGCACTCCTACTACCTTCCGCTGCTTCAGTTTCTTCGGCCATCTTTCGTGTCTCTTCGACGATGGCGGCCTCGATTTCTTGTTCGCGTTCCTTCTGGCGTTCCTGATCATATTCTGATTCACTAAGGATGTCGATCTTCCAACCCGTAAGTTTTGCAGCGAGTCTCACATTTTGCCCTTTTTTGCCGATTGCAAGTGAGAGCTGGGTATCTGCTACTACGGCGAGAGCGGAGCGGTCTTCCTCGGTCACTCCGACCTTTTCAACAACGGCAGGACTTAATGCCTTGGCGATGAAGATGCGAGGATCTTCTGACCATGGAATAATGTCGATCTTTTCGCCCCGCAGTTCGCGGACAACAGCCTGCACACGCGAACCTTTCATGCCAACACAGGCACCGACTGGATCGACCTGAGATTCCTTGGAGGAAACAGCTATCTTTGTGCGATCACCGGCCTCACGGACAACACCCTTTACCTCGACAATATTTTCATAGATTTCCGGCACTTCCATCTCGAACAAACGTGCAACGAAATCCGGATGAGCACGGGAGAGCACGACTTGCGGCCCCTTCGACGTGTCGCGCACCTCGAGAACATAGGCGCGGACACGGTCTCCTCTCCGATAGCTCTCGCGGGGAACCTGTTCGCGTGCCGGCAAAACAGCCTCGGTCTTGCCGAGATCTATGTAGTATGCGCCCTTCTCATGACGGAGCACAATGCCATTCACAAGCTGGCCGATTTTATCGTTAAACTCCTTAAATATGACGTCGCGTTCCGCCTCACGCACCTTCTGGACGATGACCTGGCGCGCTGTCTGTGCCGCAATCCTGCCGAACCCCTGGAACTCAACCTGGAGAGGAACCTCGCCGTCCATTTGCGCTTCCGGATAGAGTGTCTGGGCCTCTTCCAAGGTAATTTCCTCATCGGCGTTCAGCACATCCTGCACGACTTTTTTATAGGCGTACATGACGATATCACCTCGCTTTGGATCAATCTGCACTGCTATCCGCTGGGCCCCATATTTTTTCTTGGCAGCGCTCACGAGTGCCGACTCAACGGCTTCGATCACCATTTCCTTAGATATTCCCTTTTCTTTGCTGATTTGGTCAATCACATGAATCAATTCCTGACTCATAGCTATTTCTCCTCCTAACAAAAATCTTCATCAATAAAAAGTGCTGCCCCGCTCTTCGGAATTATCTGCACACAACAAGTGAAGGAGCGATTGCAAATATATAGTCCTATTAAAAGACTACCTCAAGAGAAGCCTTTGCAATAAAGTGGAGTGGGATTTCAATTATTGTGCCCGATTCAAGCTCTACTTTTACTATTTCGTCGACCAGGCCTAACAGCTTGCCATGGAACACTTTCTGCCCATTAATCTGCTGGTACGTCTTCACTTTAACTGCGCTGCCTGAGAAACGGATATAGTGCTCAGGTTTGGACAATGTTCGATCCAGTCCGGGCGAAGAGACCTCCAGAGTGTACGCATGAAAGATAATGTCTTCCACGTCTAGGGCCGTGCTCAAATCTCTGCTCACGGACTCGCAATCTTCCAACGTAACACCTGAAGCCTCACGATCAATATAGACTCTCAGCAGCCATTTTGGTCCCTGCTTCTGAAATTCCAGGTCCCACAGGGAGAGTCCGAGCGATTCCAGAATTGGTTCAAGAAGCAGCTGGATCTGCTCAGCCATATCGGCCATGATGTCCCCCAAATAAAAAGAGTGGGCAAATAAAATGCCCACTCCTAAAGGAATTTCCCAGAGTGTTGTATTATATTTAGCACAGAGAAGCTGGGAATGCAAGAAAAAAGTGCATTGACCTCGGTCTTTTTAGAAGCGAATCATTTCCCCTACGAGCGGTTTGGGTTCACTAAGTACGCTATGCAAAAGAAGTTCGCGGGAAAGGCCAAAAACGGCTTGTGCCATAGGCAAACATCTGGACGTTCACGCAGTCCAGAAGACTGCATCCCGGGCAACTGATGCGACACAGAATTATGCTTTTGAAAAGAGAGGTAAACCCCGGTTCAAGGAAAAACATCAAATCGTGAGCGTAGAATCCAAGAGCAATGCTGCCGGTATTCGAGTAAGGACCGATGATTAAACTTGGGAGGTTCAGCGGTTCTTAATATTGCGATATGGCTATTGCACGACACAATTGTCTTATCTTATGAGAGGATCTTCTAGTCACGCTTATAACTCACGGCAGGGATGATATTTATCCCCGTGGCATGCCTCTGATGATTCTGTCGTGATTTGCTAATATCTACAACTGCATGTGATGGAACTTATGATAGAAGTGGAACAGTTGATCATGAGGAGCGAAAATACCGAAAAATTCTTTCAATTGAAAAATCCTCAATTCAGCTGAGATAATGAGGATAAAACAAACAATTATTAGGGTATCATTGTCTGCTTGAATTAGGCAACATTGCGGTAAGTAGTACGAGGGTCCGCTATCTGTTGAGGAGAGTTGACGCTTCTTTGGCGAAATAGGTAAGGATGATATCAGCGCCTGCTCGCTTCATAGCGATGAGCGACTCCATCATGACACGGTCTCCATCAATCCAGCCCAGCTTGGCCGCTGCTTTGACCATGGAGAACTCACCACTCACGTTGTAGGCAGCGACAGGAAGGTTAAAATTTTGCTTTACCTGGTAGATTATGTCCAAGTAAGCGAGCGCCGGTTTCACCATTACGATATCTGCACCTTCTTCGACGTCCAGAGCAACTTCACGCAACGCTTCTCGGCTGTTAGGGGCGTCCATCTGATACGAACGGCGGTCTCCAAATTGGGGCGTCGACTCTGCTGCTTCACGGAAAGGACCGTAAAAGCTGGATGCGTACTTGGCGGCATAGGCCATGATCGGCGTATCGTGGTAGCCTTCGCTGTCGAGTATGTGTCGGATGGTGCCTACTCGTCCGTCCATCATGTCCGAGGGCGCCACCATGTCGGCACCTGCTTTAGCGTGAGAAAGCGCTTCTCTGGCCAGAAGTTCAAGCGTGGCATCGTTCTGGACCACGCCGTTTTTGATCACACCGCAGTGACCGTGGCTGGTGTATTCGCAAAGACATACATCGGTAATGACTATCAGTTCCGGATGTTTGTTCTTGATTGACTTAATTGCGTTCTGGACAATGCCTTCGTCGGAGTATGCCTCGCTTCCGACCTCATCCTTACGCTCAGGGATGCCAAAAAGGATTACTGCAGGAATGCCGAGTTTCTTGATTTCTTCGCAATCTTTCAGGAGATTATCGATGGACTGCTGGTAGTTGCCAGGCATGGAGCTGATCTCTTTCTTTATGCCTTTGCCATGAGTCACAAAGAGCGGATAAATAAAATCGTCAGGGGAAAGCTTCGTTTCCCGCACCATGCGTCGGATGTTCTCGTTGGCCCTGAGCCTCCTTGGCCGGTATAAAGGCTGAAACATAAAATCTCCTGAAATTAAAGGCTAACAATTGCTGTACACAGGTAAGATCAATAAAGATGGAGCTTTTACGTTAACCCAAAAAGGTGCGAAGGATACGCTCTTCTTGATGCACAATCTGTATCTTAAAAAGTCTTCTTTGTGACTTTGGGGTATTAGAGGGTAAAATTCATCATTCCTTTTTGGCAGGTGTGGGAGTCCTTAACTGCAGCCGCAACCTCCGGAGCCGCAACTTCCACCTTGATTATTGCCGTGATTCGACTCTTCCCCACCGCATCCGCAACTGCCGCCAGCAGGTGCGCCGTTAGGAAAGCCTATCACAAAGCCTTCGCCACGTTCGTCGCTGATGAACCCCAGTTCAGCGCCGTCTAGAGTCTTTGAAGACGATTCGTCGACAAAGAGTCTGGCGCCGTTTTTCTCAACCACGGTATCGTCGTCGCCTGTCTTGTCGTCAATCATTATCTCGTAGGAAGGACCGCAGCATCCACCGCTTGTTGCAGATATACGCAAGGCATGATCCGGAACGCCTTCCACTTTTAGTATCTCTTTAATTTTGTCTGCTGCCACTTCTGACATAGTAATCATATTTTCTCCGTTTTATTAAGGCCAAGAACACGCAGGCCTCTTTGTCATGGAATCGTTATTGTTTCTTAAAAAAATTCGCCAGCTCATTAACCAGTGCTGGAATCGTATAATCCTTTGGCATGATATCTGTTTTCATTCCATATCCATCTGCAGTCTTTGCTGTAATAGGCCCTATGCAGGCAACTGCAACACCGTGTAAAAGTCTTTTATACTCTTTTTGGCCCAGTATTTCAATAAAATTATTTACCGTGGAAGAACTCGTAAAAGTAATTGCTGCGATCTTTTTCTCCTCCAGCAGTTTCCTCACCCTGGCGACATCTGTAGTTGGTTTTATATTTTCATAGGCCGTGGCCACTGTGACCTCCGCACCGAGCTCACGTAATTTGTCCGGAAGGATTTCTCGACCAACCTTTGCCCTAGGAATGAGAATTTTGAGGCCCCGCAGGTTTACACTTCCAATAGCGTCGATTACTCCCTCAGCTTTGAACTCTGTAGGTATTAGATCGGCCCTAAGACCATAAGACTCCAATGATTCCGCGGTCTTCGGCCCGACCGTGCAGATATTCACACCTTTAAGAATGCGCAGATCCTTGTTAAGACTGCGAAGGCGATCCATGAAAAACCTAACGGCATTCGCACTCGAGAAAATCAACCAACTGAATGATTCCACTGTCTGGATAGCGCTATCAAGCTCGTCCCAGCTTCCAGGCGGGACAACTTCAATGGTTGGAAACTCAATGGTCGTTGCGCCGCGGTCAATCAGCATTTCAGTGAACACGCTTGACTGGTCGCGTGAACGCGTGACTATAATTCGCCTGCCGAAAAATGGTTTCGATTCAAACCAGTTCAGCTTTTGCCTCAGACGAACAACTTCTCCAACGACGATGATGGCCGGTGGACCAAGCTTTGCTTCCTTGACTTTGAGAACGATATCTTTAAGTACACCAATCGCAACCCGCTGATCCGTACGCGTACCCCACTGAATGAGTGCTATCGGTGTTTCCGGACTTCTGCCATGGGCTATGAGATTATCGACGATATTCTGGAGATTCTTCATGCCCATGAAAAACACGAGCGTTCCTATGCCCGTCGATATCTTGTCCCAATGCACTTTAGATTCAGGTTTTGTAGGATCTTCGTGGCCGGTTACAAAAGCCACACTTGCCGTATGTTCCCGGTGCGTTAGTGGGATGCCAGCATAAGTGGGTGCTGAAATGGCTGATGTCACACCGGGAACCACCTCAAAAGGGATGCCGTTGTCCACTAGTTCTTCAGCCTCTTCCCCTCCACGTCCGAAAATGAAAGGATCTCCACCTTTTAACCGTGTGACCACCCTACCTTCCCTAGCTTTTTTGACGATAAGCGTGTTGATCTGTTCCTGGGGAAGAGTATGCCGGCTTCCTTGCTTACCCACATATATGAGTTCTGCGTCAGGACGACGTTGGTCGAGCAGTCGCTCGTTCGCTAGGTAGTCGTAAATGATCACGTCGGCTTTTTTTACGCACTCGAGACCCTTGACCGTGATGAGTCCCGGATCTCCAGGACCGGCGCCAACTAAGTATACTTTCCCGGTAGTTTGAGCCATCGTAAATAAGGAACCTCGGATGTATATAGAAAAACACAGATTAGAATCATTTAAAAAATTAGATCACTATCCGTGTCAGCCCGTGCTGATCTGTGGTTACAAAGTCATTCTTTCGAGTATTTAATTTTCTAGCAGACTGTTTCCGCTAAAATCGGAGTTATTCCCATACACTTCCCGCAAGATTGCATCCGCTCCCTGTGATAAGAGTTTTTCCGCAAGAGAAACACCCAGTTTTTCGGCTTTATTTGGAGTTCCTTCAATGCTGTCCTTAATGATCCGCTTTCCATCCACACTCCCGACAAGTCCGGTGAGATGCAAATTCCCACTCTTCATCTGTCCGTAGCAAGCGATCGGCACCTGGCAACCGCCTTCAAGCCGTCGTAGAAGCGCACGCTCGCCAGTAACGCATGTGCGGCTGTCGGGATGATTGAAAAAGGCTATCAGATCGTTCAATTCCCGGTCATCTACACGACACTCGATGCCAAGAGCTCCTTGCCCGATTGCGGGAAGACTGATCTCAGGATCGATATATTCCGAGACATTGTCTGCGAGGCCGAGACGCTTAACCCCGGCCGCAGCAAGAATAATGGCATCGTATTGTCCTTCCTTGAGCTTGCGTAGCCTCGTGTCCACATTTCCGCGCAGCTGGTGGATCACGAAGTCCGGTCGGACGTTCATGAGTTGAGCTTGGCGCCTCAGGCTGCTAGTACCCACATTCGCACCTATTGGCAAGTCTTTAAAATGTATGTTATTACGAGTAAGCAGAGCGTCTCTTGGGTCCTCGCGTTTGGTGATCGCGCCGAGATGGAGCCCATCGGGAAAAAAGGTCGGTACGTCTTTCATGCTGTGGACGGCGATGTCAATCTCATTCGCCAGCATCGCTTCCTCGATCTCCTTAACGAAGAGCCCCTTGCCGCCAACCTTTGCCAGTGGGACATCAAGGATCTTGTCTCCAGTTGTTTTTATTTTGGTAAGCGAAACATTCATGTCTGAATATTTTTTTTCAATCTCCGCCTTCACCCACTCCGCTTGCCAAAGCGCCAGCGCGCTGCTACGGGTACCGATCCTAATTTCTTTTCGCAATGATATGCTCCTTAAGGACAATTTAGCCACTCATTCACACAGGTGAGAACAGATTAATAAATTAATTGTTTAAGGATACCAAGCCGCGCACATTAGTGGCACATATTCATTAGTTTCCTATTTTTTTAACTGAGGTCTTAAATTCGCTATGAAAAGTTACCGGCACTCACTCTTCGCATTGGATTGAATGGATTCGCTTGTATTTTCGGAGGTGTCTTCGCTAATATCGCTTAGATGATGCCCCGGTCGCCTGAGTTCCTTGTCCAAATTGAAAAGTTTGCGAGCGACGGCGATGGTGTTATCGCTGCCGTCCTGCGCTGCAGCTGCTTGTTTTAGAACAACGAGGGGAGCATGGAGCAGTTTGTTCACAATTGACTGCGACATGATGTCTATTGCTCTTTTCCCATCCTCACTGATCCCGTTTAAAGACCCGAGAGTCTTGTCTAATTCGCGCTTTCTGATGTCCTCGATCTTTTCACGAAGATCCACGATGGTCGGCACGGCATCGAGAGTCCGTTCCCATTGGAGGTAGGTGTCCACCTCCTGGCTCACGATCTCCTCAGCCTTTCCCGCCTCTCGTGCCCTTCCCTCAGTGTTAACGTCGACCTTGCTCTGCAGATCGTCGATGTCATAAAGGTATACATTGTCGACTTTATCGACATCAGGGTCGATGTTTCTTGGGTTCGATATATCGATCATAAAGATGGGGTTATTGCGCCGTTGTTTGAGGGCCTTGCTGACCATGTCGCGGTTGACGACATAATGCGTCGCGCCGCTGGCGCAGATCAGGATGTCCACCATAACAAGGGCGTCTGGGAAATGTTCGAACCGGATGGCGTCACCCTTGAATTCCTTGGCGAGTTCTTCCGCGCGTTCGAAAGTCCGATTCGCCACCATAATATTCTTTACGCCGTTGCCGAGTAGATGTTGAGCGGCGAGTTCGGCCATCTCACCCGCGCCCAAAAGCATAACGTTTTTCCCCTCCAGGATACCGAAAATTTTCTTGGCGAGTTCTACAGCTGCGGAACTGATCGATACGGCTCCTTCCGCAAGCCGCGTCTCGGTGCGGACCCGTTTGGCGACGGATATTGCCTTTTTCATCAGTTTGTTCATGATGGTGCTGGTAGTTTTGGTCTTAAGAGCGACATCGAAAGCGTCTTTCATCTGCCCCAGGATTTGCGCTTCTCCCAGCACGAGGGAGTCAAGGCTCGAAGCGACACGGAACGTGTGGCGCACTCCTTGAGCGTCAGAATAGACATAGAGCGACTTCTCAAGAGATTCCAGAGACAGACCGTGATATTTAGATATGAACTCCTTGATACGTTCTATCCCCGTAACGCTATCTATCACTGATGCATAGATCTCTACCCGGTTGCAGGTGGAGACGATCATGCTTTCTTTTACCCCATCGTAAGTCATGAGTTTTTTGAGCGCGTCGGGAAGCGTGTCTTCCGGAAAGTTTAGCTTCTCTCGAACTTCAATGGGCGCGGTTTTATGGCTGAGTCCGACTACGACAATTCCCATTCTTATTCACCTTAGAACAAATGTTTTCCAATATTTACGCGACTTACGACATAAAAACTTACCAGAACGAACACAAAACCGACAATCGATAGGACAGCCATTTTTCTGCCCCGCCAGCCGATTGTACGAAGGTGAAGGAGCACAAGGTAAATGACCCAGATGATAAGTGACCAAGTCTCCTTAGGGTCCCAGCTCCAATAGGACCCCCATGCACTATTCGCCCAGATAGAACCAGAAATCATGCCAAGAGTGAAGAGAGGCCAGCCAAGCGTCAGCGCCTTATAGGCGAGCGTGTCCATGATGTC
The DNA here is from genome assembly GCA_963845065.1 of Nitrospirota bacterium. Lineage (GTDB taxonomy): Bacteria > Nitrospirota > UBA9217 > UBA9217 > UBA9217 > JAJYKN01. Next base: position 137,821 of record CAWJQQ010000003.1, on the reverse strand, counting down.
AAGCGATGGCAAGCGGTGGAATATTGCGCCTAGCTGTTTTGCCTTCAATTGCCGTTCCTGGACAAGATACATGATCGAAACAATGCTGGCAAACGCAAATGCGGCATCTCCGAGCACGGCCAATGTCGTATGTACTCCTAGCCATCCACTCTTTAAGACGGGATTAAGTTCTTTAATTTCACCGGATAAAAGGAATACGGGTATCATGAGAATGACGACGAGGGGCAACATAAACGAGCCGAGCGCGGCAATCTTAAAACGGAACTCCATGATTAAAAAAACGAGGATTATGCCCATGCCGAGGAAATTGGCGGCTTCAAAAAAATTCGTGATCGGGATACGCCCGGCTTCTGACCAGCGCAGTGAAAAATAGACAATATGAAAGAGGAAACCTGCAAATGTTGCCCACAGCGATGCCTTTCCAACCCATTTCTGATCAGGTTTGAAGATGTAAGATATGTATCCGCCAGCAGCCAGCACATAGGCGCCCGTTGCTGCTTGGAAAAAGAGAAGGTTCATGCGGTCGTTTCCCCGGGTAGAGATATGATTTCACTGAATTTTTTTATTTTACTTTTTACAGCCTCTGAAAGTCAAGGGAAAACATGATTACAGCTTCGTCTGCTTAGCTGGTAGGAACATTCAGGACGGAGAATCGTTAGGATGAGCGTAACCCGCATTAAAAATTATGCGCCTGTGCAAGTTTACCATCTCCCATCCGGAGCACTCGATCAGCGCGGATAGCAAGCTTATCATTGTGCGTTACGATAACGAAGGTGATTCCCATCTGTTTGTTAATGGAAAGCAGAAGGTCGTGTATCGACTCACCTGTATGAGCATCCAGGTTTCCCGTGGGTTCATCTGCCAGAACCACATCCGGTTTAAGCATGAGCGCCCTTGCAACTGCCACGCGCTGCTGTTCTCCGCCTGACAACTCGCCAGGACGGTGATACAGCCTGCTCCCGAGCCCAACATCAGTCAGGACCTTTGTTGCCATTTCGGCTGCAGCCTTTGGGTCGGCCCTTCTGATGAGTGCGGGTATCATGACATTCTCTATAGCTGAGAACTCGGGTAGGAGGTGATGGAACTGGAAAATAAAGCCTACCCGCTCGTTTCTAAACTGGGCGAGTTCCCCAGATGCAAGAGAAAATATGTCCACATCACCGTATAAAACCTTGCCCGACGTCGGTCGGTCGAGTCCCCCCAGAATGTGAAGAAAGGTACTCTTTCCAACTCCCGATGCACCCACAATTGCGAGCATTTCCCCTTTGCTTATTTCGAAATCGATCCCATCGAGGACATGGAGTTCTTGAGGGCCGCTCATGAACGTTTTTCTAAGGTCTTGAATATATATAATGTTCTGTGTTATTTCTTTTCTCCCGGCTTTTCGCCTTCCTTCAGATTCTCTACGGTTTTCTCTATCGTCGTAGCTTTCTGTTGGATCGTTTGCTTTACATTATCAGCTTTTTTCCCAATGCCGCCGATCCATGTCCCTGTAGATCTCAAAAGGTTACCTCCACCCAGGAGGACAAAAGCAACAACTAAAAGTGCAATCAAGATTAACGAAAAAAATAACCTTTTCAGCTTTCCGCCTTTTTGAGCCATACCTACCTCCTCAGTTACTGAAATTTACAAGCAAAAATCTTTGAATTATTCGTATCTGAGCACTTCCACCGGATCCTGCTTTGCCGCCTGCCACGCTGGGTATAGGGTCGCTAGAAAACTGATCCCGAGCGCTGTCAGCGATATAAATAAAATATCGTACCCTGAAATAGTAAGTGGCAGATGGCTAACTTGGTAAACATCCTTCGGTAACATTATGACATCTGTTTTTGTTATCAATGTTACCACACCATAACCAATAATAACACCAATCGCTGTTCCGACGGTACCTATGGCAAACCCAGCGAACATAAATATTTTCACGATGCTCTGAGATGAGGAACCCATGGACTTCAGAATCGCTATTTCCCGGTTCTTTTCCATTACGATCATGGTAAGAGTGCCGATGATATTGAATGATGCAACGATAATAATAACAAAAAGAATGAGAGACATTCCGATTTTCTCGAGCAGCAAGGCAGAAAAAAAGTTTTTGTTCTGCTCCATCCAGTTACGGGTTATATATGGATAACCAACCACTTTTTGAATAATCGAAGAAACCATATTTGCAAGATAAACATCGTCAATGCGGACCTGGATGCCACTGATGCGTCCTTGCATATCGAAAAATTTTTGTGCATCGGGGATCGCTATATATACGAAGGTCATATTATAGTCGTACATCCCGGCGTCAAAAAGACCGACAACTATGAACTTCTTCATTTTCGGAATGAGTCCCATAGGCGTTTCCTCTCCTAGGGGATTGACCATGGTAACGCTTTCCCCAACCGAAACTCCAAGTTTACGTGCTAAGTCTTCTCCAATTATAATGCCAGGGAGTCTGCTTGGGCTGTTTTCCAGGTCTTTCAGCGTTCCGGCAGTCATGTTTCTGGCCAGATCGGTGACCTTGGGCTCGGTACTCGGATCGATCCCGCGTACAACTACACCCTGCATCCGGTCCTGGGCCGTAAGCATGGATTGACCGTAAATAAACGGTGTTGTTGCTACAACATGCGGCACTTTCTCGACTTTGTTCTGAAGCGCCTGCTGATCCTTAACACCAGTACCAGTAAATTCCATAACCACGATGTGCGGCATGGCGGAGAGTATCTTTTCTCGGAAATAGCCCTGGAAACCCGTCATTACTGCAAGTGTGATAATGGACGTAGCAACGCCGATGACGACGCCAGCTATCGAAATGAACGTATTGAGCGATACCGTACCGTATCGCTTTTTCGTTTTCAGATAACGCAAACTGATAAATATTTCGTAGGGGAGTTTCATGCTAATGGACTAGTAACGTCTGATGAACAGGGATCAAGAACATTTATTATCCGTTTTATATCTCATTCCGCATTATTATTTTTCTTTCTTCATCTGCGGGAAAAGTATCACGTCACGTATAGAACTTGAGCCCGTAAGCAGCATCACCAGACGGTCGATGCCTATTCCTTCACCGGCTGCAGGTGGCATACCGTATTCGAGCGCGCGGATGAAGTCATCGTCCATCTGATGAGCCTCTTCATCACCCGCCTCGCGCTCTGATTCCTGCTTTTGAAACCTCAACTTCTGGTCAATGGGGTCGTTCAACTCTGAGAAGGCATTCGCGAGTTCCCTGCCTACGATGAACAATTCAAACCGTTCTACAAAATCTGGATTGTCTTCGCACTTTTTCGAGAGCGGTGAAATATCTGTAGGATAGTCCGTGATAAAGGTGGGCTGGACGAGTTTAGGCTCAACCAAGTTTTCGAATATCTCGTTCAAAATCTTGCCGAGAGGTTCGCCGCCTTTGAAGTTTGCACCAAGCTTCTTTGCATATTCCTTCGCTTTCACGGCATCAGCAAGTACGTCGTCCGGCACACCTGCCTGACGCAAAGAATCGATATAGGTAACTCGCTTCCACGGTGGTGAAAGGTTGATCTTGTGGCTTTCATATGCAACTTCCGTCGTTCCGAGCACTTCTGACGCTATTTTGCTGATCATGATCTCAGTCATATCCATGAGGAATTTGTAGTCGGCGTAGGCTGTGTAAAATTCAAGCATTGTAAATTCAGGGTTATGACGCGTAGAAATGCCTTCGTTCCGGAAATTCCGATTGACCTCATATACGCGTTCGAACCCACCAATGAGAAGCCTCTTAAGGTACAGTTCCGGCGCGATGCGGAGATAAAGATCCATGTCCAGTGCGTTATGATGCGTCTTGAACGGTTTGGCCGTAGCCCCGCCCGGGATGGACTGCATCATAGGCGTTTCCACTTCGAGATAGCCCCGCGTGTTCAGGAAATTTTTGATCGCTTGAATGATCTTCGTACGAAGGATAAAAACATTTTTCACTTCAGGATTGACGATGAGGTCTAAATACCGCTGTCGGTACCTCAGTTCCACATCAGTGAGGCCGTGCCACTTCTCAGGCAGTGGCCTGAGTGATTTTGAGAGAAGTGTAAAGTCTTCGACCTCCACGGTTAGCTCGTTCGTCTTCGTTCGAAAGAGTAAGCCTTTTACGCCTATAAAATCACCGATATCTATTTTTTTAAAAAGAGCATACCGGTCTTCACCAAGTGTGTTCTTCTGAAAATAGACCTGGACCCGTCCCGATCCATCCTGAATGTGGCTGAAGCAAGCCTTACCGAAGCTCCGCATAGCGACGATTCTACCTGCCAATGTGACTTCAATCCGTTTTGAATCAAGTGCCTCTTTTGTTAAGTCGCCATACGTGCTGAGAAGTGCCTGAGCCGTCATCGAAACATCAAATCTTCCTGCATAGGGCTTCTTCCCCATCGCACTGATCTCATCGAGCTTTTTAAACCGCTGCTGGATCAGTTCGTTGTAATCTTCCATGCGAATCCCCTAGTTTTATCGAACTTCCGCAAATGACGCTGAACATGCCTAACGTTCATACTTTTGCAAATCATTTGCGGTTACAGAATCCTTGATTGATAATACTTTTCTGCTGTACGATGCGAATTATACTGATTATGGACTGATGCTGTCAAGGATAAACCAGAATCGCATTATCATTATAGTGTTTCAGCAGTATAGGTGACAATTTCGATACACCTCATTTTGCGGGGTGTGCATCCTACCTTCAAGTCTCAAGTCACGGATAGTCCCACTCAAAAAGTAAGAATCAAGATCATGTCTACTACAAAACTTCTCGTGAATGAGAGGTTGTCTATACTCATTTCCATAGTCCTGTCTTTTGAGAAAGGAGAACTACGGATGCTCGTTTATACAATGTGAAGCGCTTTGCCGTGCATAGCCATTTAAAGCCGATATGTTTAATAATAGTATTGAAATTAAACATACTCAATAGCCGTGAATGCATTAATAAGGCAATACATATCTTCATTTATAGCATAATGTCGTGCCGTATCCGTTGATTCACAAGAGATGCAATTCTACCATTTGTTTTTCCGTTATCATAATGCCTTTAAGGAGTTACGTCCATGAAAAAGTCATTTTGGGTCGACCTTTTTTATTGAAGCATAGAGCATTCCTAGCAGCAGTTTGCATCTATTAATTATCATGGAAGCAACTTCTCTGAGGAAGGCAGGAGGATCAAAACCGAACTCCATCTCGCTTCTAACCACATACTTAAATTAAATTTCCAGCAGAACGGTTTATAGAACCATACCGATATCCCAGTTCTTATTCCCGTCAGAAAGGTAAATGCTTTAATGGGAAAAGTTGATACTTACAGGTTGACTCATCTGTTACTGTAAGCTTTACAGCCAGGCAGATCGGTCGGCCACCTCGAATTTATGAAAAAAAACGAGATGCCTCCTTGGTACTTAACAAAAACTTTGCCGTCATACCCTAGTAAGCATAGTAAGAACTTCTTGGTATTTTTCACTTGTTTTCCGGACGACATCATCAGGAAGAGTTGGGGCTGGCGGTTTCTGGTTCCAGGCAAGCGAGAGAAGGTAGTCTCTGACGAATTGCTTATCATAACTTTTTTGCACGACTCCTTCCTTGTAGTCACTTTTCGGCCAAAAGCGAGACGAATCAGGTGTAAGCACTTCATCGATCAGGATGACTTCATTGTTATAAATTCCGAATTCAAGCTTGGTATCGGCAATGATGATACCTTTGGCTTCTGCAATAGTGCATGCCTTGTTATACACCGCAAGAGCGTAGGACTTGATTTTACCGGCAATCTCGTTTCCGACAAGTTTTTTGACCGTGTTGAAATCGATATTTTCGTCATGCTCGCCGTGTTCGGCTTTGGTTGATGGTGTAAAGAGAGGTTCCGGGAGGCGTGAAGCTTCGGTCAATCCCGGCGGTAGCTTGATACCACTCACAGCTCCCGTTGTCGTGTATTCCTTAAGCCCCGACCCGGTGAGGTAGCCGCGAACGATACACTCCACAGGCAAAGGCTTCGACTTCTTAACGAGCATACTTCTGCCCTCAAGGATCACATCATGAACTCTGCACTCTGACGGAAAGTCCTTGACCTCTGTGGAAATCATGTGATTTTTGACAATCGCTTCGGTCTTAGAAAACCAATATTTTGATATCTGGGTCAGAACCCTCCCTTTTTCCGGAACGGCATTCGGAAGCACCACGTCGAAAGCTGAAATCCTGTCGGTTGCAACAATCATGAGTTGATCACCTAAATCATATATGTCCCTGACTTTACCCCGCTTAGGCGGTCGCAATCCTGCGAGATCAGTCTTGAATACCAGTTGAGTCATTATTTTCACCTCTTTCATGATTTTCCGGGGCGAACTTCAGGACGCGGACACGGGAAATCCGGTTCTTGTGCAGCCGGAGAACGGTAAACAGTAAATCTTGATATTTCACCTGATCCCCTTCTGCAGGTAATCTTCCGAATAAACCCAGCACAAATCCGCCAATCGTTTCAAACTCATCCTCAGGTATCTTGACACTCAGCCATTTATTTACCTGCCCGATGTCCGTTCTTCCGTCAACGACGTAGCGGTTGGCCGCAACCTCGTGGATTTCACGTAGTTCTTTTTCCTGTTCGTCCTGTATGTCTCCGACGATTTCTTCAATGAGATCTTCCATGGCAACGAGACCGTCGGTTCCACCATACTCATCTCCAACAAGAGCCAAATGAATACGCTTTTCCCGCATTTCCTTAAGCAGAACACTCACATTTTTGTTCGGCGGTACGAAGTAAGGCTTCCTCAGTACATCTTTAAGCAGAAATCGTCTGTTGCCCATGTGGAGTGCAAGGATATCTTTGAGGTATACAACGCCGATAATATTATCGATGGTCTCGCTATATACCGGCAACCGGGAAAACCCTTTTTCATTCATAGTACGTAAAATGAGATCGAGAGAGCTTCCTGTCTCTACTGCAACGATCTCGGTCCGCGGAACCATTACCTCCTTTACAACAGTATCTGTAAACCTGAAAACGCTATGGATCAAATCCTCCTCTGATGATTCGAAGACGCCGCTCTTGCGTCCTTCACGGATTAGATACTTCACCTCATCTTCAGAAATTAGATTGGGCTCCTGCCACTGTTCGAGCCCGAAAACGCGTAAGACCATATTGCTCGAAATTGACAAGACCCTAAGAACGAAGGAAAGGACTCGCGAAAGAAAATCAATGGGCGCTGACGTGAAAAAAGCAATCCGTTCGGAATGACGTATGGCAAGTGATTTGGGGACGAGTTCTCCGATCACGATTGTAACGAATGTAATCAGGCCCACCATGAAGGCCAACGCAAGCGGCTCAGCCGCTTTCTGGATAAAAGCTACTGGCAGTGAGAGTAAGACGGGTTTAACGTGTACGACGGCGATCACGCCGCCAATCGCAGCGGCAAGCGTTCCTACAAGGGTCACACCGATCTGTACTGTCCCGAGAAATCGCTCCGGCTCTTCCAGGAGCTTCTGGACTTTTAGCGCAGTCGGATTCCCGCTCTTAACCAGGTGCCGGACGCGACTTTTCCTGAGCGAGATCAGAGAAATTTCAGAAGCCGCAAAAAAGCCATTCACGATGATAAGTGATGAAATCAACAGTATGTCAAATAGCCACATAGATGAGAGAGTAATGGAAATCGGTGACAATAAAACTAAAACGCCGTCGCTTTATTTCCGCTTTTATTTGTTTGAATCTGGCATGTACAATGCATGATTTATTATTTCCAGCCGACTATTTTATAGCCGTTAAAAACCGTAATCCTTCCACCGATCTTCGACTTTCTTTTGAACCTGCCAGTTCATTTTAATTTCATCAGGCCAAGGCCTCAGAAACCCTTCACCCTGTCCTTTGCGAGTCGCATCAATGCCCATTTTCCCGCCGAATCCTATCTGCGGACAGGAGTGGTCGAGAATGTCGAGCGGACCGTCAATTATAACGACATCGCGTTGTGGGTCCACATGATTCATGACTTTCCATGTTACCTCGGAATAGTCGTGAATATTGACGTCCTCATCGCAGACGATCACAAACTTGGAGAGCATCAGCATCCCGGTTCCCCAGATCGTGTGGAGAATTTTTTTCCCGTGGCCGGGATAGCGTTTTTTAATCTTTACAATGACATTATTATGGAAAACGCCCTCGATGGGCATGTCCATGTCGAGGATATCGGGTGCTACCATCTGTAGGAGCGGTAGAAAAATACGTTCCGTAGCTTTGCCGAGATAGGCGTCTTCCTGTGGCGGCCGTCCAACCAGTGTTGCCGGGTAGATGGCATCTTTTCGATGTGTGATTGCCGTAATATGGAATACGGGGTATTCGGCCGCCTCGGAATAGTAACCAGTGTGGTCTCCAAAAGGACCCTCCACTCTTCGTTCGAGGGGATCGACGAATCCTTCCAGTATAAATTCAGCTTCAGCAGGTACTCGAACATTAACGGTCTTGCACTGAACAACCTCAAGTTGCTTCTTCCTGAGGAACCCTGCAAAAAGGTACTCACCGATCACCGGCGGCAAAGGTGCAGTTGAAGCATAAATTATCGATGGGTCGCCTCCTATGGCGACGGCAACTTCCATGCGTTTTCCTGCCATTTCGTAGTGCTGGTAATGGCGTGCACCATCCTTGTGTTTGTGCCAGTGCATTCCGGTTGTCTGGTGATCATAGACCTGCATGCGGTACATGCCAACGTTAGTTATGCTCGTAACCGGGTCTACTGTACAAACCATAGGAAGGGTGATAAATTTTCCACCGTCTGCAGGCCAACACTTCAGGACGGGGATTTTGGAAAGATCTACTTGATCACCACTCAGCACGACCTCTTGGCAAGGTGCCTTCTTCACGGTCTTCGGGAAAAACGAAGAGAGCTCTGCCAGCTTCGGAAGCATCTGTATCTTGTCCATAATCCCAGCGCCCGGCCTAGGGAACAGGTTTGTAGGATCAACAATCTCCTTAATCCGCTCGCCGATTTCATCAAGGTCTTCAACGTCCAAAGCAAGACACATGCGTTTCATCGAGCCAAAGGCATTGGTCAAAACTGGAAAAGAACAGTCTTTTACCCGTTCGAACAGAAGAGCTTTGTTCGAAGTTCCTTTTTCTTTCGAGACACGGTCGGTAATCTCCGCGATTTCGAGCTCTGCCTCAACCTCTGTTTTGATCCTGGCCAGTTCGCCCTCTTGCTCAAGAAGCGATATAAACTCTCTGATATTGTCGAATGTCATAAGGGTTGAATTGTAGCTAAAATATGGAGGATTTGCAATCAATAATTCTGGGAAATATCTTCATGATGCATCGTATTTTTGAAGCCGGTGCCTAAATGACCTGAAGGAAAGACCCAGCAGCTTCGCTGCCTCAGTCTTCACGCCTCCAGCTTTTTCAAGAGCTTTATATAAGAGCGTTTTTTCTGCCCCCTCCAGCAAGGACTCCAGATTCAGGCCTCCTTCAGGAATACCTAGCGTAACAAGTTCGGAATTGTGAGGCGTAGTGTTCATTTCATCGGGTATGTGCTCATAGCCAATCGTTTCCCCCGGGGTTATAATCATAAGACGCTCGATCATATTTTCTAACTCCCGCACGTTTCCCGGCCATTGATAGTGCATCAATATTTTTAATGCGCTTGAATCGATTTTTTTGGGACCTAATGATGCTCCGTTCCGTTTGGCATATTTACCAAGAAAGAAATCGATGAGCTGCGGTATATCTTCCTTTCTCTCACGGAGAGGAGGAAGGTGAATAGGAATCACGTTGAGTCGATAATAGAGATCCTCCCGGAACGATCCTTTCGCAACCTCAGTAAGTAGATCCTTATTGCTGGCAGCAACAATTTGTACGTCGACTTTAATGTCCGTTGTCCCCCCTACGCGCATAAATTCTCGCTCCTGGAGAACGCGCAACAGTTTGACCTGCAGTGCCAACGGTGTTGTACTTATCTCATCTAGGAAAATAACTCCGCTATGTGCCGCTTCAAAAAGTCCCTGTTTGTTCGATGTAGCACCGGTAAATGCGCCTTTCATATATCCAAACAATTCGCTTTCGAGCAGCGTCTCTGGCAGTGCTCCGCAATTGACCGTAACAAAGGGGCCGTTTCTACGGGGGCTATTGAAATGGATCGCTCTGGCAACGAGCTCTTTTCCAGTACCGCTCTCCCCGGTAATCAAAACGGTACTACTCGTTTCGGCAATTTTTTGAATGAGAGCAAATACCTTCTGCATGGGTTCACTCTTCCCGATAAAATTCACGAATCCGGCGCGGGCTTCAATTTCTCGTTTAAGAAGAATATTCTCCTTTCGTAAGTGACGCTTCTCGAGAGAATTATTGATAATAAGCTTCAGCTCATCTACCTTAAAAGGCTTAATGAGGTAATCGTACGCTCCAAGCTTCATTGCCTCTATTGCTGTCTCAGTAGTTGCAAAGGCGGTAATCATGATGACAATTGTTTCTGGCGATATCTCTTTTGTAGTTTTAAGCACGTCAATGCCATCCATTCCCGGCATTTTAATGTCGCTGATCACGAGATCAAATATCTCAGATTGTACTGCTTTCATCGCACTGGTACCATTCTCGGCCGTCACAACATCATGGCCCTCTTTTTTTAGCATGATTGCGAGAAAATCTCTCATACTTTGCTCGTCATCAACAACAAGAATTTTACTCATGCCTCTCCTGTTCCTCAGGATCCTTGTAGAAAAGCCGTTTTAGCAGCTAATGGTAAAGCATCATTTTCGAACATTGGCAGTCTGATTCTAAACTGCGATCCCTTTCCAGGTTCGCTGTTCACGGAGATGCTCCCCCCGTGTTCATCAATAATACGATACGCAATCGCCAAACCAAGCCCTGTCCCTCCTGCTTTTGTCGTAAAAAAAGGCTCAAATATTTTACGAAGGTCATTATTGTTAATTCCCAACCCGGTATCAGATATAATAATCTGACACCAAGTTGAATCATCTTCCGCTTTTAAAAAAGGTGTGGCAGTGATTGTTAAAACGCCTCCATCCGGCATAGCCTGACAGGCATTGATCAAAAGATTCCAGAAGACCTGACGCAGTCGCTGGGAATCTCCTTTAAGAACTACTTGGGGGTCAATTTTTCGCTGTACAGAAATATTTTCCTGAAAATTTTTACTGTTTCTTAAAAGTGTGATTGTTTCAACCAGCAAAGAATTGAGTTCGATATGATCAGTCTTAACACTTGCGGGACGAGCATATTCAAGGAATTCCGTAATGATGGTATTGAGCCTGCCGGTTTCATTCACGACGATATCCATGAGGCGCTTATTATCATCTTTCAGCTTGAGTTCGCCCTGCAAAACTTGAATAGAACCGCTCAGAGCTGCAAGAGGATTTCGTATCTCATGGGCAATTCCAGCAGCGAGGCTCCCGACAGTTGCTAATCGTTCTTGCCTCCTGAGATGGTCCTCCATTTCAAGAATTTTTGTAATATCCTGAAAGGTCAGAATGATGCCGCGAACTGCATTAGTACCGTCTTTGAGGAGTGAAGCTGTCATGCCTAGGCTTACTAGATTGTCGTCTTTTTTAACGAGCTGCCTATTAAAACGAAAGGGTCGCTCCTTGAGAGCATCTGTATGGCCAAATAGCTCTTTAATACTGCTCCCGAAAACATCCTGCCACCTATTTTTTATTTCATCATAGCTGTATCCGGTTATCTGTTCGGCAGCTGGATTCCAGGAAGTAATATTGCCGCTCAAATCCATGGTAAGTATACCATTTCCGACACTCTTCAAGATATGTTCCTGGAGGACACGAAGATCATCAAAGTCTATGCTTTTTTCGTGGAGTTCCTGGTGAGTTTTGTGCAGGCGCTCGGCAAGGTATCCGCTCAAAAGTGCTACTAGGTAAAAAGAGAAAATGTTGATAAAAACCCGATACATGACTTGTGCTGCAGTAAAGTTCAAATTTCGTTTAAAAAAAAGAATATCGTAATACTGCATATCCAACATACTTCCGTACAGTATGCTTGCAAAAGATGCCGCCAGATACCCTCCGCGGCGGTAGAGAATAATACTGGCCGATATAATAGTCAGATGATAGAGAACTGAGAAGCCACTGTCGATGCCGCCGGTAAGATATACGAGGAATGTTACGAGAAGAATGTCAATCGAAGTTTGAAGATATCCAAGAAAAGGCAGGTTTTTTACGGTACTGAGTAAGTATCGGTAGAGTACGGAAAAGAAATAAACCGATAAGAGAACATAATATAAAACAATGATTTGGAACGAATAAATCCTATATCGCTGCTGGAAAAAAATGAGCGTGCCGACCAGAAAGGTCGCAAGAACTACTCTGCTCCAGATGAGCCACGTTATGCGTACAGAATATTCTTCTCTTGAAAACTCTCGTTCCACGTAATATTTTTATTTGATAGTTGATCCCATTTGGAATATTGGCATATACATGGCGATGATAACAAAGCCGACAACAGTCCCCAAAAAAATCATGAGTATTGGTTCTAGCATCGAAGTGAGCGTCGATACGGCCGCGTCTACTTCATCATCGTAAAAATCAGCGATTTTATTCAGCATACTATCCAAAGCGCCAGTTGCTTCACCGACAGAAATCATTTGGACAACCATTTGGGGGAATACTTTGGCCCTGCCAAGCGGATCGGCAAGCGTTTTCCCTTCACTCACGCTCTGTCGAGTAAACATGATTGCTTCCTCGACTACCTTATTGCCGGCAGTTCGGGAAACAATCAATAATCCTTCGAGAATTGGCACTCCGCTTGTAAGCAGCGTCCCGAGTGTGCGTGTAAACTTAGCCACGGAAACTCTTTGTATCAAAGACCCTACTATCGGAATTTTCAAGGCAATACCATCAGTAATCCTCAGACCACTTACCGTTCTTCTGAATTGTTTGAGCCCGACAAAGAACGCGATTATCACACTCAGCAGAATCAGCCCACCCCAGCCTTTAAGGAAGTTGCTGATCGTGATTACTATGCGGGTCGGTAAAGGCAACGCCTGCCCCATATCGGCAAACATATTCGCCAACATGGGTACCACGACAATCATCAGCAGCGCGACCACTGACACGGCAACAAAAAGGATTACCGCAGGATAAATCATAGCAGATTTAATTTGTTTCTTAATCCTTGCGAACTTTTCCATATATATCGCAAGTCTCTGAAGGATGGTGTCGAGTATACCGCCAGCCTCGCCTGCAGCAACCATATTAACGTAAAGATTATCAAATACTTTCGTGTGTTTTTTGAGTGAATCGGCAAATGTCGATCCGCTCTCCACATCAGATCTGACCTGCCCAACAACCTTGCCGAGAGCTTTGTTTGCAGTCTGGCTTCCGAGGATATCAAGACACTGTACGAGTGGCAAACCGGCATCGATCATCGTTGCTAACTGTCTGGTAAGAATCACAATATCCTTATCGGTGATTTTTGGCGATCCGAAACTCAGCTTGAGTTCCTTCGGCTTTGCTGAGACATTGATCGGCAGGATATTCTGTCTCCTAAGTAGGGCGACGACTTCTTCTTTGCTGTTTGCTGCAAGCTCCCCCTTTTGGACTGCTCCCTGTCGTGTTTTACCTTCCCATACAAAAACGCTTGCAGCCATTTGTCACTCCTTACCATTTCACAATCTTGGTCGTTTTATTACAACCGATCTGTTAATTCATTTCATGAAGTACTCAAAAAAGTACCGAGTACTGCGAGTATTCGCATTATCTATACTCTTTTTGGACCATTTGTGCACCTGCAAGGCCTGATCGCCCAATCATCTGCACGAGTTCATCAACAACTGATGACCTCCCAATGCAATCCTCATAAGAAATCAGTTTTTTGACATAGAGTTCGTACAATGATTGGTTCAATGTCTGCATGCCGAATTTTGACTGGCCTGTCTGCATGATTGAGTAAATTTGATGAACCTTATCCTCGCGAATAAGATTCCGTATTGCGGAGTTCGGCATCATGACCTCGAGCGCGAGAACACGTCCTCCTCCGATTTTTGGTATGAGTTGTTGAGATATAACTCCCTCCAGAACAAAAGACAATTGGGCCCTTACCTGTGCTTGCTGGTAGGGGGGGAACACATCGATAATGCGGTTCATACTCTGCACTGCGGAATTAGTATGGAGCGAAGCAAAAGTCAAGTGTCCTGTTTCAGCGATGGTCAAGGCAGCCTCGATGGTTTCAAGGTCACGCATTTCGCCCACGAGAACGACATCGGGATCCTGGCGCAAGATGTATTTCAATGCGTCTTTAAATGACTTCGTATCCGCGTTAACTTCACGCTGGTTCACGAGACATTTTTTGTGAGGATGCAGGTATTCGATCGGGTCCTCGATCGTGATGATATGTTCCTGCCGCTCGTTGTTTATCTTATCGATCATCGAAGCAAGTGTAGTAGACTTGCCGCTGCCTGTCGGTCCGGTAACGAGAACAAGGCCCCGTGGTTTTTTACAGAGATCCGATGCCACTTCCGGCAACCCAAGTTCGTTGAATGTTTTGATTTTGAAAGGAATGGTTCTGATTGCCGCCGCTACTGCACCACGCTGCATAAAGACATTTGCACGAAACCGTGACAGGTTTTTGATACCAAAGGAAAGATCCAGTTCGCTGTTTTCCTCAAACTTATGTTTTTGGGCGTCTGTAAGAATACTATAACAGAGGTCCTTCGTTTGTGTCCCCGAAAGAGATTCGAGGCTGGGTATCGGTTTCATCTTGCCATCGACGCGGATGGACGGAGCTGCGCCAGTCGTAATATGAAGATCCGAAGCGCCCTTTTCAATCATGTACTTCAGCAGATCGTGCAGATTGGCCATGAAGCTACCTCTTTCTGTCTGACATTTGACGTGTTTCTATGTCTCAGGACTGAGTGTCCGGGAACGTGTTCTCAACAACTTCTTCCAAGGAAGTCATGCCTGACTTCACTTTCAACAGTCCGCTCCTTCGAAGCGTCTTCATCCCCCCAGTTATAGCCTGTCTTTTAATATCGAACACTGATGCACCTTGCAGGATAAGTTCTTTGATTTCGTCTTTGATGGGCATCACTTCGTAGAGTGCTATTCTGCCTTTATATCCTGTTTGATTACATACCTCGCACCCTGTCCCTTTATGACTGATGACTGATGCAGCCTCTTCAGCTGTGAACCCGGCCTCAATGAAGACTTGAACCGGTAATTTTTCTGGTTTTTTGCAATTGTTGCAGATCTTGCGTACAAGCCGTTGCGCAACAATCAGGATTACGGCCGACGAGACCAGGAAAGGCTCAACACCCATATTCAGCATGCGGTTGATTGTGCTAGGTGCATCATTAGTATGGATGGTCGTGAGTACGAGGTGGCCTGTAAGAGCGGCTTTAACGCCGATTTCAGCCGTTTCATAGTCGCGAGTCTCTCCCACCATGATAATGTCGGGGTCCTGTCTCAGAAAAGAGCGAAGTGCGGCTGCGAAGTTTAGCCCAATTTCATCCTTCATCTGGACTTGGTTGATTCCCATCAGGTTGAACTCGACCGGGTCTTCCGCGGTCATTAAGTTTTCCGTATCTGTATTCAGTTCGCTCAGTGCTGAGTAGAGCGTCGTTGTTTTTCCACTTCCTGTAGGACCTGTTACTAGGACCATACCGAAGGGCCTCCCCAGCGCTTCCTTAAAATCGACAAGTTGGTCTTCATCGAATCCAAGCTTGGTCATATCAAGTTGCAGATTCGATTTATCGAGCAATCGCATCACAATCTTTTCTCCGAACAGACATGGGATGACGGAAACCCGAAAGTCCATAGTTTTGCTTTTTCCCATTTTCAGTTTGATCCTACCGTCCTGAGGAAGTCGTCGTTCGGCTATATCGAGGTTTGACATGATCTTGATACGGGAAATGATTGCATTTTTGATCTTCAGCGGAAGCCCCATAACAGTCTTGAGGACGCCGTCGAGTCGGTATCGGACCCTGAATTTTTTCTCATAAGGTTCGATATGAATATCACTCACACCGATTTTCGCCGCCCTTAGCAAGATACCGTTAACGAGCTTGACGATAGGTGCTTCAACATCAGCCGACAGGTTGTCAAGTTCCTGGTCTTCAACTACTTCAAGTTCATCCACGGCTCCATGAATGAGGCTGTCGAAGTCATCGACATCTACTTCACCACCGGTATCGATATCGTCTACAAAACTGTCTTCTGTTATTTCCTCATCAAAGGAATAGTCTTTGGCATCCAAGGAAAGTTTCTTATCATCCTTGACTGTCGGAGTTGCTCCTGCCTTGGCAGTCACAAGAGATTTGGCACCACCATAATACTTCTTAATGGCCTCAACGATAGCTCCTTCAGTCGCAACTACCGCCTCGACATTGTAACCCGTCATAAATTTTATGTCGTCGATGGCAAATATATTGGAAGGATCCACCATGGCAATCGTGATCGTAGCTCCAGCGCGATTGATCGGCATAATTCGGTATTTTTGGGCAACATCGGGGGGAATATGTTTGATGACAGCGGCGTTGATCTCGAACTTGCCAAGGTCGACATAAGGGACGCCATACTGTTTGCTTAGAAACGTCATGAGTTTATCTTCTTGGACAAACCCCAGCTTTACCAGAATGGAACCCAGTCTGCCCCCCTCTGACTTTTGTGTCGAGAGTGCTTTTTTTAGCTGATCATCCGTGATAAGACCCGACGAGACGAGCATGGAGCCGAGTCTGCCTGACATTGCCATATTAACTCCTTAATTTTAAGAAGAAATCAATACAATATTACTTTAATGCGATAGGTATGTCAAGATGCGTCAGTCTATTTCAATTGATTCTTCTGTCGAGCAGCAATCTGCCTGGCAAGTGCATTTTTCATGATCGCGATAGGAGCCTTCTGGCCCGTCCATATTTCAAAGGCAATAACACCCTGATACAGCAACATTCCGATTCCAGGCAGGATCTTCGCTCCATTAGCTTTTGCTGCTTGCAGGAATCTGGTTTCCGCCGGATTATAGACGAGGTCGCAGATGAGATGTTTATTTCGGATGTTCTCCCGTGCTATCGGCAACGGATCTGTTCTTTTCAACCCTATGGGAGTGGCATTGATAACGCAATGGGCTTCAGCGGCAGATTCAGCAATTGATTCATGCTTTACATATTCGACTAAACGACCTGTTTTTTCTGTGATATCAGTCACCAATGCATCAGCCTTCATTTCATCAAGATCGGTAAACACTATTTTTTTTGTTCCGGCTAGCGCAAGACTGAAACCCACGGCTCTCGCAGCGCCTCCTGAGCCTATAATAAATATCTGTTTCCCTTTAGGATTAAATCCCGCATTGTCTCGAAGAGACCTAAGAAAACCTCGGCCATCGGTATTGTGGCCAATCAGCTTCCCCTCCTTGATCTCGATGGTGTTGACAGCTCCGATTAGCTGCGCTTCCTCCGACAATCCATCTAAATGAGCTATTATCTTTTCCTTGTGTGGTACGGTTACATTTACCCCGCAGAGGCCAAGTGGAATGAGCGCCTTCGCTGCTTCACCCAGATTATCCGGACTTACTGCAAATGGAACATAGCATGCATCCAGGTGCAATTTTTTGAATGCTGAATTATGCATGCATGGAGAAAACGTGTGCTCAACAGGATATCCGAAAATTCCATATAGCTTCGTTTTGCCGGAGATCATTGGTCAACCTCTTCCGTAACTACGTATTGCAAGCATGATTTCGCAAAAAGTCGATGCAGGTATTATTTTGACGTTGAGCTGTTCCTCTAGATGTTCTAGCGTCATGTTATCGAGAAATATGTTTTTGTCTTCTTTCAGCATACTGGCAGGTATAAAAAGGACATCACCCAACCGCCGGCGCTTCAAAGCCTTCAGTACGTCGCTACCCGTTAAGAGTCCTGCGACTGTGACTGACCGTCCAAAATAATAATTCTTCACTGTTACAAGGTCGCCTGTGAGTCCACGTATTTTCTTAAGGCGCGTTAATACATTTTTTAAAATATTACTAAATGAAATTCCGGTCGCAATAGTAACACGCATGGGTGAAATACGTGAAGGCAACTTCGTACGTGACGTCTCTCGGAGGAAATTCGTCACCATACCCACGCCATTTTCTATTTGAGGGAAATCCTCGTAAAAAGCCGGTGCGGGAAAAGTCTCTCTTGCCTGAATATAAAATTCATCGGAAGCAAACACTAATCGTGAGCCGGATTGCTTTTTGAATTCTCTTCCAAACCTAATGGTGATATCAAGCACTGCACGAGCTTCGTGCATAGTAAATGTTCGGAGCGGATAAAGTGCTTTTCGGAAAGCGGTGATGCCTACGGGGACGACTGCAACGGAAGCAACGGAAGGGAACAGCCCCGATAAATCATCCAATGTTCGTTCAAGATATGAACCATCATTAACTCCCGGGCATAAGACGATCTGGGTGTGCATCTTGATGCCGCCTGCAGCTAGCCACTTCATGCTCGCCATAATATCAGGAGATTTTTTATTTCCTATCATGAAGGAGCGTAATGCCGGTTCGGTTGTATGAACTGAAATATAGAGCGGCGATAAGCGCTGATGAAATATCCGTTTGTAGTCTTGTTCAGAGAGAGATCCGAGTGTAATATAATTTCCGTGAAAAAAAGACGCACGGTAGTCGTCGTCTTTGATGTACAGGCTTTTTCTGCAGCCTTTCGGCATCTGGTCGACGAAACAAAAAATGCATTTATTTCTGCATCGTTTAATGTTAAGAGGGGCAAATTCAAGCCCGAGGGCATCGTCAGCGTCTTTATCAATGGCGAACGTTCTACACTTGCCCTTTTTTGTCTGAAGGATGATGACGATGTGTTCATCTGCCACAATAAATTTATAGTCTATACAGTCGTTAACCTCTTCGCCGTTTATAGACACTATACTGTCGCTCTGTTTGAACCCTAATTCCTCGCCAAGCCCTCCCGGCAGAACCTTACAAATCTCCAGCAATCACGCACTCCTCTTTGAAGCAAACATATAATCGATATAGCCATCTATCTGCGTCCTTGCCTCATCGGACACTTGACGGAATTTTCTCAACATCATGATCTCGTCCACACTCAATATTTTTTCAAGATAATTAATCTGCTCTTCGGAAAGTGGATATCTACGTTTTCCTCTCCTGAATTTTGCTTGGGACGGAGAGAGAAAAAATCCTTTGACTTCTGCAGGAACTTTTTCCTGGTGCGCTGCCAGAATAAGAACGGATTTGTCAAGATTCAGTTTGACCGCGATCATCATGAGGGTTGTGTCTTTTGGAATATGCCCTTTATTGATCGTAACACGCAGAAGTTCCGGGCTTATTCCAAGCACTTTGGATGCATCCTTCAGATTTCTGAAGCCCTTTTTTTCCAGCGCCTGTCTGATCATGTCGGATATTTTCATAAGCGACCTCCCTATTAATAAATCACGAGACATCTTCTCCAACGATCTTCATACCCCGTGAAACATACTGAGCGCCCGAAGCTACCGTAACAACCGCTGTGGTCCCATATAAGAGATGCATGAGTCCTACCTTCACCGCGTAGATTTTCAGCAATAGTGAAAGCGTCACTACAGCAAGCTGCAATACTGTCGTGGCTTTGCCTATAATTGAGGGACGGGCTTTAAGATCATGCCCCGTAAAATGAATTACAGCACTGCCTATTACAAGGATAACATCCCTGCTTACGACTATGACCACAAGCCAGATTGGGAGCATGCGCAGCAGAACAAGCGTCACGAATGAGGATAGGATAAGCAATTTGTCTGCCATGGGATCGAGAAATGCACCCAGCTCAGTTTTCGACTGGGTAATTCGAGCTATCATTCCGTCGAGTGCATCAGTCACACAGGCAATCATAAAAACGCAAAGGGCGCTCCGGTAATAACCATAAATCATCAGATCAATGAAAAACGGGATTAGTATTATACGTGCGAGCGTAATGTAATTCGGAAGGTTCATCAACTCCTCGCTTAATCCTCAAAACTTATCTTTTTAATATTAAACAGGTTTATTTGTGTTGTCAACCTTTTTCTTTTTGTGACCATTTGTTTTTGTTCCACGTGAGCACTAGTTGAAGAGAAGATAAAATGAAGAAAGGGCGCCGGAGGTATAAAAACGCTTGCACCCTCAAAAAAAGATCCATTGTTTCATTTTTTACATTAGGTAGGGAAAATTCACGCAGCTTTTCTGGTTCTCCGTTTGGATAACTTTCAAAGCGACATTTCGAGCAAAGAGATTTCCGCCTCATATCTGTTGAGCTGTGCCGTTATGTCTTTCACTTAGTGTCCGCTGCGGGATATTTCCCGCCTTTCTCCACTACCGGCGAGCACACTCTCGCGCCAACATTAGAAAAGCCATTGTGCATTTTTACCTTGAGCGTGATCAGTTTGTATTGACGCATATCTTCTTCTGTCAATTCGCCCACTCTCTTTCGGCGACCATGGCACCTTTTTTAATAGCTACGATGCCTTCCTGAAACCCTATTTACAAATCAGCTTTTAATTCGGTCCATTTCATCCTGTCCAGGTAGCTCATCATGTTTCATCCAGTTCGCAGACGTATTTCGCACGGAAAACCTCCCATAAAGTGTAGGTCCATAGACAGGCCCTTAAATGTCGGAAGGTCATAGCTGGTGTATTTTTATCTCAATGCGCCGTAAGACCCCGACCGTGAGGCCGGGGAGGATATCAATCAATGTAGCTGTTTGTCTTTGTCGTCACTCACTGACGATTCACTAGGCCCCTCATTTGTCTTGATCTTTTTTCGTCAAGTAGTATCCGACAACCAGCAGTGTGATTGCGAAAACGACATATTCTGGGTAATATGTTGATTGTCATCTTCACAATTTCCATTGAAAAGTTCGTCTGATGGCGGTGTCCCAATTATTAGGACTTCCATCCGTTAGGCGCTTATGCCGCCAAGCATGTCTATTTGTTCATAACGACTAAGACATCGCGCTGGTTCTTCTGCCAGCAGGTTTCACCTTGTTGATCGCAAATCGGTTTTTCCTTTCTATTGCTGATAAGCGATCCGGTGTTTTTAGATGCCAATACTAATCAAATATTTGTTGCCCTTCCTGCATGCAGTTTACTGAGCGCCTTATTATGATTGCGTTAATTACAATTGCCCTCGATTTTAACTGTTACCATAGCAATCGCCTTAAGCCAGTGAACATCCGCCTTTCAATACAGCCCTGGTCATCGCGGATAAAGGACTTGTTGTAATCAACATAAATTTGGTTGAGTCCTGCTGACATCGTTCAGGACTTTTCATTCGATCCTTCGGATTTCATCACGGGCTTCGCCTCGGCAGTTGTAGATTCTGTCGATGTGGCAGGTGTCGCCGACGACTTTCCATTTTCTGATTCCGTTTGCGCTTCCAGCGATATTGTCACTTCTGCTTTTTTTCGTACGACTCACAAGGTAGCAATGCCGACCAGTATGATAAATGATAGATAACTAAAACTTTTGCGATACATATCGGCATTCCTGCTCATCATGGCGATAATGCCGAAGGGGCGTCTTTAACGAGGCCAAACCATACGTCTTAACTTTCACTGAATATATATGCAGCTTGTCGTTATCATTTTTTGTTAATTTCATACATTCGCTTTATAATAAACGTATGGAGTTCTATTTATTAACTTCTTGGCACCATGACCCATGTTTAGTTTAATCGGAGAGTTACTTTTTAATTGCATTCCTTATAGTATGTGTTAAAGTAGTTTGCACACAAATTTTTATGAGCACTTTCTTTCTGCTTTGTCAAGGCAATTGTAAGGAGGTTTAAGTCTTGGGCAAGAGACCAGATGCAGTCGCGAAAATCATCGATAACTTGCGTCGGGTATTTCAGGTAGTCAATGAGCAGTCGAAGAAGGCCGAGCATGAGACTGGCCTCACCGGCCCTCAGCTTTGGGCAATAAAAACCATAGCCCAGGAAGCGCCAATCATGGTTTCGGAGATCGCCAGGCGTATTTATCTTCACCCGGCTACCGTGGTCGGCATTCTTGACCGCCTCGAAAAGCAGGGGCTGGTCATAAGAATACGCTCTACTGAGGACCGCCGCGTGGTCCGGGTAGAATTAACCGGAAAGGGTCGGGCATTGGTCAAGAAATCGCCGGAAGTAGCCCAGGGCCTCCTGGTCTCCGGCCTTGAACAGCTGAGCTCGAGCAAGCTGGAAAACATCGCGCAGGCGCTGGACCAAATTGCAGAGATCCTCGGGGCGCAAAATATCCCTCCACAGCTTATGTTATCCCCGGAGGTAAGTAAACCTGTTAAGACAACGGCTGGAATTGTGCGGAGGAAATCTTCCGTAAGACGATCGGCTGTAACAAGACGTTGATGGAAAGAGATAAAGAAAAAATGGTATCGATCAAACGACCTCTCCTGTTGACCCTGCTTGCCGCCTCCTTTGCGCTTGGTGTATTCGTGGGTGCTGGGATGGGCGTGTTCAGCTTTTCTACAGTAAGTAGAAGTGACGCCGTCCCTGAACAGACGGAAGACACGTTCAGGTTTATCCGTGCCTCCGTAGAATTGAATAACACCGGGAAAATTCACACGACCAAGGAACTAAAGCCTTTCAAGTACAAAGTGAATGCATTGATCGAAAATACGCTGAAAAGCGGCGATGCTGTTGCCGTCTCTGTCTATTTCCGTGACCTGAATAATGGGAACTGGTTCGGCATCAGGGAGCATGACAAGTTCTCGCCAAAGAGCCTGTTAAAGGTGCCGCTCATGATCGCTTATTTCAAATGGGCGGAATCGAATCCGCTGGTCCTGCGGAAAACCCTCACGATCCCCGGCAACGGACAAGAGACAGGGCAAAGACAGAGCGATCAAGGAGAGAAACTTGAACCTGGAAAAGCCTATACAGTCAATGACCTTATCTTCAGGATGATCGCCCACGACGATGCCGATGCATACGCTCTTTTGTATGCGAATCTCCCACCAAGCCGCCTTGAAAAAATATTCAATGACCTTTACGTTGAATACGACCCTAACAAACAGGAAGACTCCTTGTCGTTGAACGCGTTCGCGTCCTTCTTCCGCGTCCTCTACAACGCCTCCTTTCTTACAGAGGATATGTCGGAAAAGGCCCTTCGGTATCTTTCGAAATCATCATTCAGGAGAGGAATGGTCGCTGGCATCCCGCCGAACATCGATATTGCAAGCAAGCATGGAGAAAGAAGAGTATCGGATGTCACTGCAGGCGGTGACGGAAAAGAGCTATCCCAGCTCCACGAATTCGGAATAATCTATCATCCGAACCGTCCGTTTCTCCTCGGGGTTATGGTACGGGGCGAGGATTTTGACAAATTGACGAAAATTGTACGTGACATCACCCGTCTCGTTTATGAAGAAGTCGACAAGCAATCTTAGCCCCGTAGTAACAAGACCTTCCAAATAAGGAGTTCCTACCAAATAACGTACTCTCCATGAGGTAAGCAAATAATGCCATAATTCAGTAAACCATATGACCGCAATAGGCAGAGAGACATTATCGTGAATGCTCCCGCAACCAAAGATAATACTTATCTATTGGTTGGGGCTTCCAACAAGGCGGTTCCTTATGGAGGATAGCCGGCCCTTTGAAAGATGCAGTGTCACTTGCCGCACCGGATTAGGACGCAGTAAAAGGTAATTACCAATAATATACACAACATGCTCGTCAGCATGTTCTTTGACGTTGCAGCATGGACAGCAAAATATTTTTCCTTGTTGCATACAAGCGTCGGCCACGGAATGGACCGTGCAGGCAGTGGATGTGTAATAGCTCGGAACAATCAGTTCTGGGATACCATCCGTAATTTATCCGATGCCCTGCGAAGATACTGCACATTTGATCCATTGTTAATCATCTTGTTGAATGTCCGGCCTTTGTAGCCAGATGAGCTTTTTTCGTTTATCAGGACGGCCAAGTCTTCCCGTACTATTGCTGTAAGGTATTCTTAGCTAGCGCGGCTTCTGGATTAAAGAGAAACCCAAACCACGATCTTTTTTACGCCGGTGATTTTCTTATAAAGTGACAACCGGGTTCCACAGGGGGCATCCTACGTTCCATTCTGCCTTTTCCCATGATCCGTACCGACGGTGACCTGACTAGAGACACATCCTTCACTTTCAAGGCTGTGAACTCCGATACTATTGCTCCGATGTTGTACAGAGTGGCAAACATGACATGATTGCTCAGACCGCTTCACAAGCTGATGTAGGCAGCCTGTACGATTGCTTGTATTTCGTCTGTGCTCAGAAATGCCACATCCGAACGCTGCGCGACATTGAAGGAACAGCCAGCACCTGCTGAATCGTGGCGGTGCGCTCAGGAACATGCCCTTAAAGCGACATTCCATTTCGGCTTAGGGATGGTCCTGATTCCCGATGGGCTACTATGGAGACTACCGTTCAGAAGTCCCTTGCCCACATAAGCGCCAATCGCCAGCTTCTCCGGTTAGATGTTAAACTTGTCAACGATTATCCTCTTGAGCCTGCAATTCCCTAACCGCTAACCTTGTAGTCCATAATGATACTGTCTTTCCACCACAGAGTCATCCAACATCTCGTCGGACAAAGAAACTTACTCTCCAGGAGTTCCATACGATGTCCCTCTCGGGGAGCTGAAATCGAGCTGGCCGTGCGCCTGCAGGCACAAACGTCTCGAAAAGAAGAATAAAACGTGTTACTTTTCTTGACACGCCACAGAAGGATGATAAAATTAAGAATATTCGTCATTCATAACGGAGTCAGTTTTTGATAATTCCGTCCAGAGTGTTATTTTATGCATGCGGCAGGAATCGATATGTTATTCCCTTGTGTAAAGCGTAATAAAATGGGAAGGAGGTGAATCATGGAAACCCAGGATCTGAAAAAGTACCTGGCGGGGTTCAGTATTGCCGGATTGCTTGCTAGTGCTGGACTCATAATGGGAGCCGGTATGTGCAATGCTGCGGACAACTCAGTCAGCGGGAAGGATGGTAAAAGCGTTACTACTGAACAGACTATAACAAAGAGCAGTTTAAATGTATCAAACGCTACTCCGACTTCTGAACCGACTCCGACAGGGGGCTGAAGCGGTTCAAAAGCCGATTCTGCTACGCCAGTGCCATCTGGCGGCGGAAGCAGCAACAAATAGTGCAGTTCGCACTATACAATGCTCCAGAAAAAATACCGGCAGGCATTAGCGTCCGGCCAATCCTGATTCATTCAGAAGGAGCATGGAGTTGATTGATCCCGGGAGTGATGATATATACGCTGTTCACTTCCGGGATATTGTAGTCACGACCATGAATCTTTTAACAAAGTGACCCTCCCCCAACGGGAGCTGGGGGTTTCTTAAATCACGACATCAATTGGCGTACAACAATCATCAGGTTAACGTAGTCCATATGAACACTAAGAATTTTACAAGCGATATTGCTGCTTGCGCCCTTCGGGCGGCCACTACATCACCAGGCAGGAGCCTGGTGTTTTATGTGGCTCAATAATAATTCTGAGGACCGATACCGAGCATGCCGGTCAGTGCTGGGCGAAGCAGCATGGACTCGGCTATCCATACAGTGTGCCAAAGAGCTTGCTGAACATTCGTTATCGTCTGTGCTTTTGGAGATTGGCAAGAATACGTTACCTGCATTCCTATCGGAGCTTGCCCGTCTCGAGGAGATCGCCAACACAGTCGAAATTGGGAAGGCATCCCTTCCAAAGGCAGTAAGCCAGCCCTTGGTTAATCCAACAATCCAGATCATCGAATTGTCGTGGAAGAACCTTGTCCCACACCTTCATCCTGATCAGAATATTCCCGCCGTACATCCTATTCAAGCACGTGAACGCGTTCTCCTTTGGTACGATCCGTTCAAGGATCGCGTGTCAGCGCGACCAGTATCAGATGAAGATCTCCTGGTACTCAAAATGGTCGTAGAAGGAATATCGTCCAAGGTTGTCGCAGCCCAGGGCGGTCTGCTGGTGGGAACTGTTGATGCCGCGTTGTTTCGTGCTATAGCAAGCGGTCTTGTATTCACTCCGCCCTCTCGCATCCGACGAGATCCCAAGCTCTTTCCTCGAAACAATTGCATCCCCGAACAATACCTGTCATCGCCGTCGTTCACGCTCCAGTGGCATATCACACAGACCTGCGACCTGCACTGCAAGCATTGCTATTACCGACGTAGTCGTTCTCAAACTACCCTTGATCAGTCATTACTTCTTCTGGATGGTCCTTTTCATCCCAGCAGTAGAACTGATGTGTATTCAAGACCAGATATTTATAAAGAGGATCACTTCATTGGTCAAAAGGTATATACTTGATCTGGATATACCGAATTTCTAAAAGATAGTTGCGGCAGCGTCTGTAGAGAGTGCCAATAAAAAACTATGTAAATAGTAAGTTAGTTTTATTAAAATCTTATTTATCATCAATCTGTAGTCTCCGTGAACATCATGGCAAATGTCCCTCCACTGCGAGGCGGAATCTAAAGCTGAATCAGTAGAGAACAATGAGCAGATAAATAATACTTGTATAAGTTCCTCTTGAACTCGGATTATCTTCGACGTAGGGTGGATGATAGCTTAATAAAAGGGCATTATGGGGGGAGGATTGTATATGAAGAGGAATAGTTACAGACGTTTAATCACGTTGTATATGATTGCGATCATATTCGGCATGACTCTCTTCGCTGGATGCAACAATGAACCGCCTAGACTGCGCATTGAAAATGCGCGAATTGAATTATCCGAGGCAATGCGCGATGAGGCCTCGGTTTTCCTGACAATACAGAATGATGGAGGAAAGGACACTCTCATAGGCGCTAGGACCAGTATCCCGGGCGCTCTGGCCGATATACATGAAATAAGAGGCTCCGTGATGGTCTTGTCCAAGGCATTACGTGTACCGGCGAAGGGCAAGCTTGACCTCGCTAAGGGGGGCTCCCATATAATGCTGGAGAGCATACCCGCCAAATTGAACCAGGGTTATCATTTTACTCTTACCCTAGTTTTCAAGAAATCCGGTGAGATCCAGGTGCCCCTTGTCGTCACGAAATCCAGTGAGTTGCCGACACGTCGTTTCTAAAAAAGCATGGAACCTTTTTCATAACAGGTTGGATAGCCATAAATCGCTGCGCACGCAACGAGGATACTAAATAACGACATACCACAAAATAACTTTTATTTTCCTCATGTCTGTGGTATATTCTCACAAGAGATCGCCCTACATTTTCTCTCAAAATATCCGAAATGAATGTAATGCAAATGCCAAAAAAAGTCAATCATCGCCCGCCCCTTGGCGTGTGCATCTTGTTCCCGTATTTCGTGCTCCTTATTACGATTGCATCGACCTTCCTCTTCAACTCACATGCCGTTGCTAGCGATAAAACATATATCAAACCGTTAACCCAGGATAAATGTCCAGTCTGCGGTATGTTTGTCGCGAAATTCCCCGATTGGACCGCTGAGATTATCTATCGTGACGGGACCTACAGGGTTTTTGATGGCCCTAAGGACATGTTCAAATATCTTGCTAATTTGAAAAAATATGAGCCCTCCCGACAGCGGGAGGATATCGTGAGCATCTATGTTTCCGATTATTATAGTGTCCATCCCATCGACGCATACAGGTCTTTCTTCGTCACCGGCAGCAACATAAACGGTCCGATGGGTAATGAATTCGTCTCCTTTGAGAAAGAAACGGATGCAACGGAATTTGTGAAAGACCACGCAGGAAAGAGAATTCTCCACTTCCACGACATCACTCCTAAAGTTCTTAGTGAATTCGAGTAACTAGATGAGAAAATCCTCTTTTTTTTTCGTTTATCTTGGCGTCAGCAGTCTATTCCTGGCAGCGGCTTTTGTCCATTCGCAGTATCTGCAAAATCGACGGGCACCGGAACTTCGGGAAAACGCCAGACTCGTACGCACACTCGAACTGACCGACCTCTGCCTTTTCACCGAGGCGCGTTATACACGTAACCCTTCACTGGCCGATTTTTACGCGCCCTTCCAGGATCATCCCTGCTCTCTGGAACATTTCCCGTCAGGCTCGCTGATTATGCCGTATCGGAGGAACGCCGAAAATCATGCGCTCATGGATTGAGAAACAACGCAACATCATCGATTTTACCCTCTCTTCACTTTCACGGAGAAAAGGGAAAAACATCGCCCTTCTGCTTGTTTATACCCTGCTCGTTTTTCTCCTCGCATCTGTTATGTTCTTCACCCACGCGCTCAAGCGGGAGGCTGCGCTCACACTACGGGGCGCGCCTGAAATCGTAGTCCAACGGATGTCAGAAGGCAGATATGAGCCAATTCCTAGAAAATACGTAGAGGTTTTAAACAAAATCAAGGGTGTCACTTCTGTTCGCGGGAGGCTATGGGGCTACTATTACGATTCTGAAATCGGCGCGAATTACACCATCATGGTTCCTGATAAATTTCAGTATGGAGCCGGTGATATAACCATCGGCAGCGGAGTCTCGCGGGTGCGGTTGGCTGTTAAGGATGATATGATTCCGCTGCACGCTTACGACGGGATATCGATCCCCTTCCATATCCGCGATGTTTTTTCATCGGAATCAGAAATCGTCTCATCGGACCTCCTGCTTGTTTCGGAATCCGATTACCGGAGGCTATTTGGTACGAGTAAAGACCTGGTTACTGATATCACCCTCAAGGTAAGGAATGCACAAGAGATCCCCACCATAGCGGAAAAAATCGTCAAACTATTCCCCAATACCCGTCCCATCACGAAGAGAGAAATTTTGAGGACCTACGAGTCCATATTTGACTGGAGAAGCGGAATCATCGTAGCCATACTCACCGGATCTGTACTCGCGTTCATCATCGTGTCATGGGATAAAGCTTCGGGTCTGAGCGCCGAAGAAAAAAAAGAAATAGGTATTTTGAAAGCTGTGGGATGGGAAACTTCGGATATTCTACTCATGAAATTCTGGGAAGGTGCGGTAATTTCGCTCTCATCGTTCCTGGCCGGCATTCTCCTTGCCTATATTCATATTTTTTTCACGTCAGCGATCCTTTTCGAGCCCGTGCTCAAGGGCTGGTCTGTCCTTTACCCAGAGTTCAGGCTTGTGCCTTTCATAGATCCGTACCAGGTCGCCACGCTCTTTTTCCTGACCGTGGTGCCTTATACCGTGGCGACCATCGTCCCTTCCTGGCATGCCGCCACCATTGACCCGGATTCGGTGATGAGGTCATGATGATGCTCGTACTGAAAAATATCCGCAAGGTTTTCAACGAGGGGAAATCCTACGAGCTAGTTGCGGTGGACGGAGTGACTGTCTCCCTGGAAGCAAAAAAGATTACCGTGTTCAAGGGACCGAGCGGTTCCGGCAAAACCACACTCCTGTCCCTAGCCGGATGCATGGCCCGGCCCACTTCAGGCAGGATATTCCTCGGTGACCGGGAGATCTCGAGCCTTCCCGAACGCTTTCTGACCGAAATCCGCCGTACCCATTTCGGATTTATCTTCCAGCAGTTTAACCTCGTAAAGGGGATTTCGGCTCTTGAAAATGTGATGTTGCCGGCATACCCGCTAGGCGGTCCCCATGACGTGCTGAAAAAACATGCTCAAGAACTCCTTAAGCTTTTCGGCATCGGGGGGCGTGCATCGTCAAAGGCCGAATGGCTTTCCGGCGGTGAGGCCCAGCGCACAGCAATCGCGCGGTCACTGATCAACAATCCCGGAGTCGTCATAGCTGACGAACCGACAGCGCACCTCGATACCAAACTATCCCGTGAATTCATGGAGATCGTCTACCGCTTGAAAGAGCAGCAAAAGACAGTCATTATCGCTAGCCACGATCCTCTCGTTTACGAAGCAGCTGTTATCGACCGAGTCATCACCATGCGCGACGGCAAGATTGAAGGAGCGGAAGTATGATCCTGCATCCCGCGATAATCGCACTGCTAGTCTCATCCTGCATGATAAGTTTTCTTACGTTATACGCGGACTATTACGGCATCCTAATCATCAGGAAATGGGACATCGGAAGCGGCAGCGGTAACCAACTCGAGCTTGAGCGAAGAACGTACCTCATTTCAACTATCCTCGCGTATGTTTTCGGATTTCAGCTTTTTTCCCTTTTTTTATATGTTTACACGGCGGACAGCCTCTGTACCCTCTTTACCGGGGCAATGTGCGCCGTGGGCACACTCCAAGTCAACAGCTACGGCTTTCCAGTTCTCCTCCTCAAGCTCGCGAACTTCATCCTGGCCGGTTTCTGGCTCATCATAAACTATGCTGATAACCGAGGGTACGACTACCCGCTCATAAGGATCAAGTATGCCTTTCTTGCCTTGCTCACACCGTTCATCGTCGCTGAAGCAGTACTGCAGGCTCTCTACTTTCTTGGCCTTCATGCCGACATCATAACTTCCTGCTGCGGCAGCCTCTTTAGCGGCAGCGGATCAGGCGTTGCTTCGAGTCTGAGCTCGTTTCCACCACAGCCAATTAAAATCATTTTTTCCATCAACCTGGCCACAGCCCTCGGTGCAAGCGTTCTTTTTTATCGTACAGGCAAGGGAGCCTATTTCCATGGGTTTAATTCAGTTGTCCTTCTCCCAGTCGCCCTGGTATCGTTAATCTCTTTCATTGGGCCCTACATCTACGAACTTCCCATGCACCATTGCCCATTCTGTGTGCTTCGTAAAGAGTACGGATATGTAGGATATCCCCTTTACATGACCTTGCTTAGCGGAGCAGTCTCTGGTATGGGTGTTGGCATTATCATGCCTTTTAGAAAAAGGGCAAGTCTCGTTGACGTTATTCCAGCGCTTCAAAAAAAGCTTGCCCTCTCATCTTTTGTCTGCTATGCCCTTTTTGGTATTATCGTGCTCTACCGGATATACACTTCAAACCTTGTGTTCTAAAAGTCTGGTCATGATCGCTGCAACAGCAACAAATGATGCTTGTGTGATAAGGGGCGACTTTCTCAAACTTGCACCCAGCTTCTTTCCTAAGTTGTCAACGATTCTGATGAGGTATTTTGCAGTAACAACGCTAACGAATTCATCTTACTGTCTTCATGATATTAGAGAAATGGATATCTTATTATATTAATTGAAGAGTATTGATACTATACTAGTTTCATGAATATAACTTGTTTGCAAACTTCATAGGTATGAATATTTTTTTTTATAGTGAGTCTTAATTGACATTCTCCCCGGCCTCACCAGGCTGTCCGACAATTCGTATTTGATATGGTAGAATAGGATGAAATTAATCGGACAAGGAGAGCGGGAGATGACATACATACGCTCGCACAAAGACCAAGCGTGGTTATTACCACCGAGCATAGAGGGGTTGATTCCTGAGGACCATATCTGCTTTTTGGTAGAAAGCATTGTGGATAATCTTGATTACCAGGCATTCGACATCAAATACTCCGGCGCAGGACATCCTGCCTATCATCCAAGTATCCTGCTAAAGCTCTTGGTCATGGGAGTCCTGGACAGAGTGCGGTCTTCACGCCGTCTTGCCCGGAATGCCCGCGAAAACGTAGTGTACCTGTATTTATCCGAGAAGCTAACTCCTGATTTCAGGACGATTAGCGACTTTCGAAAGGACAACCCAGCTCTCGTAAAGGAAGTGTTTAAGCACACAGTAAGCTTTGCCAGGCAAGAAGGCCTTCTCGACCTGTCTCATCTTTCGACGGACGGGAGCAAGGTAAAAGCCAATGCATCGAACCAGAGAGTGATGAATAAGGATGAACTAAGAGTTTTGCTGAAATTTGTCGACGACGAGCTTGAGGAATGGTCAAGACAGGATAGCCGGGAAGACAGCGAGTTCGGCGACTTGCGGGGAAGCGATCAGTTGCCGCAACAGAGCAAGAAGACCATTCGGAAAGCGGCACAATATTACATCAAGAAGGTCCGTGAGAAAGGGCCGTCTTTTAAAGAAGAAGTACAAAATCGTCTTGAAAATGCCAAGAGGGAAGCAGACGACCAGAAGCTAAAGAAGGTCAGCATCACTGACCCGGAAAGCCGCTTTATGAAGAACAAGAAAGGTCGGATCGAGCTATCCTATAGTCCTCAGATCACGGTATGACAAGGAGCATTTTCAATACGACGCGATCAGGGATGAATATCGATGCCCGGAAAACAAGCCGCTACCCTTTCTGGGAGCACATTTTGACAAGCTGAAGAACAAGATATATAAAGGTAATGCATGCCCTACTTGCCAGAGCCAGAGCAAATGTACAAAGCGGAAAGATGGGATACGATATCTCAAGATGTATCCATGGGAGACAGAGAGAAACTCCATGGTGGCGAAGATGAAGACGCCGCAAGCAAAAGGGGTATATAAGCTACGACAGCAAATCGTGGAACCGGTCATCGGAGACATCAAGGAGAATCAAGGACTGCGGGCATTCTTAGCCAGAGGTATACAGGGGGCAAAGACAGAGTTCAATCTGGCCTGTGCAGCAAGGAATCTGAAGAGAATCTGGTTATGTCTTCGGAAGAAAGAAGGAGATGGGGATAAAACACCTCGTCAGATCCGGCTCCAATCGCCATTTCAGTTAGCTTATTAGTTTTGTTCTGAAGATATCCCCATAGAACAATGAATTGTCGGACAGTCTGTCACGGCCGGGGTCTTACGGCGCATTGAGATAAAACTTAGGAAATAACCCCGCCCCTTAACCCTCCTAATGAAATCACAAGACCCATTTCTCAGGTCGATAGATTATCACCTCACGATGAGTACAGGGATATTCGTATCCAAGTGTATTACGCCATATGCAACGCTACCGAGAATAACCGCTTTAAGAGCACTTTTGCCATGTGAGCCCATAACAATCAGATCAGCCTTTGTTTTTCTTGCTTCGTTGACAATTTCTTCCACCGGATGCCCTCTCCTTATTGCTGTCTTGTATTTAATGCGATTTCGTTCACAGACCTTTGCTATCTTGTCAATGGAAGAATACGCTGACTGCTTCAGATAATCTTCAATATTCTCTTTTAAATGGGTCGGCGAAGCGGAAGCTGAAACCTCCTGCTCGAAAATAAAGCGTATATCGAAGACACTGACCAGCGCTAAAGATGCTCCTGTTTGCTTCGCGAGCTCGACAGCGTATTTTGCCGCCTTATGTGACACTTTTGAACCGTCAACTGGTACGAGAATCTTTGAAATCATAAGTCCTCCTTTTTTCTGATAATGTAAGAAAAAATTCAACCTTACTGCCTTACGTCAGTGAATAATATATGTCGCAAGATTATGAAAACCGTATAAATAGCACTTTGGTTGTTCACTTTCATACATCAATTATAGCATGTTCATGTCGGACAGCCTGACCTGTTTCGTGCACGCTATCTCGATTATATCGTCTGAACTCTTCATTACCGTAAAATCGGAGTTGGTCAATTCGTTATCTGAGTAAAACCTAAGGGAAAGACCTACTGTCAGCAAGTACCCACGGGCCGTTATAATATGGCCCCTTATACCAAAGCCCACCAGAATAGTAGAAGTAATCATTCCCCGTAAAAACAAGGTCATAAGGAATTCCGACTGCAACATACAAGTTGAGTGCAGTCGAATATACGAACTGAGGCGCTCCGTCAAGATGAACATCTGGCGGAGTATTGTCTTGGCTCTTGGTCGGCTTCAGAGGGTGGTGAGGGTGCATTATAAGATAGCATAGCTCCTTGGGAGACAACCGATAAGTGGTATCAAAAAACTGTTACGGAGTAACTCCTGATCTGTCAAAACAAAAATTCTATGGCCTTATGAGAGTGTACGTTGCCTTTTGTAGCCTGATGCATAAAGCTGCATTGAAATCCGATGAAAATCCTGATTAACACTCTTTTTCCATGCGGTTCGTGCGGTTTGCAGAAAGAGCGCAAGGTTTAAACTGACCCCCTCGGGACTGGAAAAACTTTCACGAGATAGCTTTGGATGAGATTCTCGAAAAACATTTTTCACCAAGTATATCCCACTTTACCCCCAGAGGAGTCAAAAACAAAATGAGCAACTATTCGATCTGTCCACAGATGAAATCGAATATCATAATTGTACATCTAGGAAAGCCTGTTTTCTTTAATAAGCGGACTAACTCGCTTATTTTCTGTCTTCGTTGCTAGACGATCTCTTGTCATATGCGCTTACTACTGCATTGATGGTCTCGTAGAAGGCATCTTTCCCAAACAGGTCGGTAAGCTCATACCTCACAAACTCAGTATTGACGAGATCAATCATTTGAGAAAAAACGATCCGAATCCCTAGTTTCTCCAGGGTGCCATGGATATCGCGCAGGTTTGATGCCGCAGTGAAGTCTACATCGGCAATCGCCGACGCATCGATACAGAACCAAACCAGCGGGGGTTGTGCCCCGTTTGCGAGTTCGACAACCTCCCTCGAGAGCTGTTCGGCGTTCGCATAGTACATAGTGTGACTGAAGCGATATACCAGTAGACCGGGCCGGACTTGTGCGGGAGTGCTCACCGGTAATGCCCGCCAGCCACCCGTCTCGTCAGGCGCGAGCACTGCATTCTTACATCGGTAGCTTCGTCGCACGTGCTCTATGAGTGACAATACCATCGCAAGGAGAATTCCCTGCTCCACGCCGACACAAACTACTGCGATAGCCGTGATCAACGCAACCCAGAATTCCGGCGGGCGTTGTGCCCATATCTTTCGCATACCTTTGACATCGATCAATTCAACACCGATCAGGAAAACCACCGCAGAGAGGGCCGCAATCGGCATGCTGGCCAGCGGACCTGTCAGAAACAGCAGCACTAATAAGACAATGACGCTTGTGGTGATCTGCGCGAGCTGACTGCGACCGCCGGCACTATCGACCATCTGAGTCTTGGTCGGGCTTCCATTCACAATAAAAGTCCCGCTCAACGCGGCCCCAACATTGGCAAGTCCCAGGCCTACCAGATCCACATTTTCGTCAAAGCGCTCGCTGTAGCGGGTTGCATAGACACGGGATGTCGCTGCGCTCTGGGCCAGGATCACCACAAACATTGCGAAAGCGGTAGGAAGCAGCTTCAAGATGAGGCTGTAATCCCAATGCACGTCCGGCAGACCAATCACTGGCAGGCCGCTCGGAACCGTGCCAAGCACATGTGCGTCGTGAGCTTCAAGATTGAGCCCTGAACTGGCGACGATGGCAGCCATCACAGCTATCAGTGCACCAGGGATCTTTTTCGAAATCTTTTTTGATCCGATGATGACAGCAAGTACAGCCACGGAAATACCTAGGGCGTAGAAATTTATCTGTTCGATTTGGTGTAGATCGTTGATGATCTTATGGATTAGGCCATGCCCTCCTCCAGGAAGTCCTAACATACTCGAGATCTCGCCGAGAGCGACTTGGACGCCTACGCCTGACAAGAACCCTACTAGCACCGTTCGCGACAGAAAATCCGCAAGGAACCCCAATCGAATGATCCGGGCGATGATCAGGAAAACAGCCGACAGGGCTGCGAGGACTTCTGCCAGTGCAAGCCACTCAGCCGATCCGGACGCGGCCATCCCAGTGAGTGCACCTGAGAGAATGGCCGCTGTAGCAGAGTCGGCACCGACGACTAGATGTCGGGAGGAGCCAAAAAGCGCAAAAAGGGTCATCGGGATAAGGATAGTGTAGAGGCCCGTGATAACCGGGGTACCGGAGATTTTTGTGTAGCCCATCACCTCAGGAATGGCGAGGGCGGCCAGCGTGAGACCGGCTATAATATCTGTCAGCGCCTGGGATCTTTTGATGGGGAGGATCCCCTGGAAAACGGGCAACCTCATGCCTTGTGCCTCCATCTTGCCTTTTATCATTGTATACTCCGACCATTTCCTAAGGTCTGCGGTTCTGATGGTTGATAGGTGTGGGCAAGCGCTATATTATCTGGGACAATGCTTCGAATCTTTCTCATCAGTTTTATTCGGCTAATCCCCCTAAAGATATTTAAGCCTTTTGGTATGCAGAGTTTACCTGAACCATAAACGCACTGAGCTTTATGCATGACTGTAAGCCTTTATGGCTATCCAATTGGCTTCCGTTCACGTCAGCATGGATTACGGCGCCGCAATGCTTGCAAACGTAGAGGCCACGATGCACACGGCTGGCCTTATCCCTTGTGTTGCATACACAGCAGGTCTGGCTCGTGTAGTGTTCCTTTTCTTCTACAACGCGGATGCCTTTGAGTCTGGCTTTGTACGTGAGCATCCTGACGATCCGGTCAAACGGCCACTTATGGAACTGCTGGTTTCCGCTCTTTCCCCAATCTTTGCCTTCTCCGATGTCCTTCAGGTCCCCCACGATGATCGTGGAGACACCGCGAGCTTCTGCATCGCGGACAAGGGATTTGATAAAGCTGTGGAGCAGGTGGGAACGCTGACGAGACCGTTTCTGGTTCAACGCACGTGATTTCCGGGACTTGCTGTTGGTCGTCTTTGACTTTTGCATTTCAAAGTACCGCTCGAGAGCGGCCAACTCACCACCTGGCCAAAGGGAGGTGCTTCCATCCGTACATGCCATGGCGGCCAGATACTTCATACCCAAGTCAAGTGCCATCGTTTCCCCTTCTCCTTTCAATACGGGGAGCGTTATCGTATAGACCAGGTGGACAAACCACATGCCTTTATCATGTACCAGACGGCCTATCTGGACATAGTCCTCGGTAAGACGTGTGCCGTTAGGAAGGCGGAGCTTCAGAAAGAGAAATTGTTTTCCGTAGATGTCCTTCGGGATGCTGAGGCGCACCGTGGAGGTACGCTCATTCCACGTGACGGCTCTTTGTTTGAATGTCACCGTTGACAGATCGGCTTTTCGCCTGAAACCAGGAGGATTGGATTTCCTATCGCCTTTCTTACGGAGTGCAAACCATGATTGATAGGACTGCCGAAGCTCTTCCAGGATTGCCTGAGAGCTCTGGGAGTGCAGCCGGCGATACCAGAGCGGATGCTCTTGTTTAAGAGCGATATCAAGCTCGGGGTAGGTGAGTATTTTCCCCGTGGCCATCCAGACGTTCCTGGTATGCCACACAGCGGTGTTCCAAAGCTTCGTTGCGGAAAAACCAAGCAACCCGAGCGATAGAGCGGTGCTGTCGTCCGTTACCAATGCTTTACCAACGACAGTCATGGTTTGTACATCGGGCTCTTTTGCTCGATCAATCATGGTGGTAATTATATCAGGAAGGTGAACAACTGTCAATGTCTGATCAGGAACAGCAATTCCTTGTGTGCTTCGCTACAAGCGCCTTATATCCCCGGCCTCACGGCCGGGGTCTTACGGCGCATTGAGATAAATGACTATGGTTTTAGAAACGGTTATAAGAATTCTCCTGTGAACGAAAGGATCAGGACAAGATATTCTGGGTGTAACGATTATGGCTGTCGTTCGTTAGGGTGCGAAAGTTTTGCCAGATGGCTAAAATAAGCTCTAAACCTTCACATCTTTTGTTTGACTGATAAGATAATGATGAAAATGGCGAGCATTATTAAAACGATCGTTCCTCCTGTGGAAAGATTGAGAATAAAGGAAGTGAAAATTCCCGAAACGACGGAAAATAAAGAAATGATCTGGGCATATATGATTGTTTTAAAAAAACTCTTGCGAAACTGAAGTGCTGTTATGACCGGAATTACGATTAAAGCGGCAATCAGGAGCACTCCGACGATAGGTATGGCCAATGATACAGTCAGGGCGGCAAGGATAATAAGAATGGAATTGATTAAACCCGTAGGCACACCGCTTACCTTGGCGGCTTCTTCATCGAAAGTAATGTAAACAAGCTCTTTGTAGTAAAATGCCAGAACAGTGACTACGACAACGGCCAAAAGAGAAATTATGTAAACATCATTCGTAGTCACCGTCACGATGCTGCCGAAAAGATAATTAAATAAATTGGCATTAAAGCCGTGTGCCAAGCTTAAAATCACGACTGCGAGCGCCAGACTGCCAGAAAGGAAAAGGGCCAAGGCTGACTCTCCATATACCTTTTTCGAACTCCTCAACCGCTCAATGCCCAGAGAAGCGACGGTTGCTGTGCCAAGCGCGGTCAGGACCGGATTTATGCTAAAAAACAAGCCGATCGCTATGCCGGCCAGAGAGACATGGGCAAGTGTATCGGCGATAAGAGAATACCGCCTCAGCACAAGAAAAATACCGATAAGCGGAGCGATCAGCGCAACAATAACGCCGGCCTCCAAACCTCTTATCATAAAACCATATTGGAAGATAGCTGTCAGCATTAATGGTGGTGGTGATGATGATGATGAGTAATTATTTTAACCTTTTGGCCCATAATATCGGTGGACTGACTTTCCTTGAGATATTCTTCCGGAGAAGTGTGGCAGGTCAGGCTGCGGTCCACGCAAGCGATGTGCATCACTTCCTTCGTCAGCCGACCGATGTCATGAGATACAAGTACAAGGGTTATTCCTAGTTCTTTATTGAGTTTCTGGAGCATTTCATAAAATCCGTCTTGAGTTCGCTTATCGACACCGGTCGTCGGCTCGTCCAAAAAAATAACTTCCGGCTGATTGACCAACGCGCGGGCGATGAATACGCGCTGCTGTTGGCCGCCGGACAGGTCCCCGATAAGCCGGTCTTTGTATTCCCACATATCAACCTGTTCAAGCGCACTTTGCACCGCCCTCTTATCCTCCGTTTCCGCCTTCTTAAACAGTCTTCTTTTTGTATTTATTCCCATTGAAACTACTTCTGAAACGGTGGCGGGGAAATTGTCGTCAAAATGAGTTGCTTTTTGTGGGACATAACCGATTTTCCGCCAATCCCTGAAATTATTTATATCTTGTTCAAATAATTTAACCGACCCCGTTTTGGGACGAAGCAAGCCAAGCATTATTTTCAAAAGCGTGGTTTTCCCAGCGCCATTGGGGCCGACAATACCAATATAGTCGCCTTGGTGGATATCAAGCGTGATATTCTCCAAAACATCTTCGTCGTTATAAGCAAAAGCGATGTTTTCGACTTCTATGATGTTTTTTTTATGATCTACTTGCATTGCAATGCCGTTTTTAAATTTGCCAAATTATTTTGCATCTCGGTAAAATAATTTTTCCCTTTTGATGCCTCTTCGTTGCTTAAACCTTCTATTGGGTTAAGCACAAGAGTTTTTGCACCTACTTCATGGGCTATCGTATCTGATAACCTTGGACTTACCAAACTTTCAAAAAATATGTATTTTATGTCATTAGCTTCGACAAATTTTACTATATTGGCTAATTGCTGCGGAGAAGGTTCCGCATCGGGCGATAACCCGGCAATGGACACTTGATGGAGCCCATAAGAAGCAGCCAGATATCCGAAAGCGGCGTGAGAGGTAATGATATTTTTCTCCAAACACTTGTTTAATCCTTGTCTGTATTCTTTATCCAATTTAGCCAATTCAGATTTTAGCATTGCTGCATTGGTTAGATAATATTCCTTATTTGCCGGGTCAACTTGTAGAAAGCCTTGAGTAATCTTATCCACAATTTCCTCAGCTAAGGGTGGACTCAACCAAATATGAGGATCGGTTGAATTTTCCCCTGTATCTGTTACTTGGCGAGTTGTTAATCCTTCTCCAACTGTTACGACAGCGGTATCTTGGGAGTTAAGGTTTTGTTTTATATTATCTCCCCACGCTTCCAATCCCCCGCCATTTAATATAAGCAATTTACTATGTTCTATTTGAGCAATATCGTGTGCTGTTGGCTCATAATCGTGCGGCTCAGCTCCAGCAGGAGTTATATTTATTACATTTGCTTTTTCTCCCCCAATTTGCTGAGAAAAGTAATAGAGTGGATAAAAACTTGCCGCCACTTGAAGTTTGCTTGATTGTACAGGAGGCTTTTGGAAATTATATAAAACAAAGGCCAAAAGACCTACGAAAATAAACACGAGAAGAAATAAAATGATATTTTTTATTTTTTTATCCATAGGGCATCTCCCCTGGTCAAAACCTCAGCAACATGCGACATTGAACTGGATGACATGCCTTTTTACCAGACGCTGCATATCTCGACCGATGTCTGTTGCTTGCCGACGACAAATTGGAGACGGCATTTGAGTTGATTCCGTTTTTTGCAATTTCCCGTCGCCAAGTCTTCTATATGCAGAAGCAGTTTCTGATCTGTCTTGCAATAATGACAAGGAGAGTATAGCCCCTTCATGAAATGAGTTCAAGGGCAAACAAGGTAGGGGCTATAGCCTCGAAAAAACTTTTAATAAATGCATTTAAACCTTTATTAAAATTTTTACCAGACTGTTTTTTGTCACCAGTTATTCATTATGAAGAAGCAATTCCTGATACGCAGATCATGAGATATAGGCAAGTAAATATTTCCAGTCTACGAAGTCTGTCTCCTAGATAATTTTATTGTAAGATCAGGGAGAGTATTGTCTTTTCACGAGGTAGCTTTAAGAAGCTAAATAGTTGGAACTACACAACAAAAAAAACAACGCAATACAAGGCGATTGATTATATTGATAATCGCATGAAGGTACCTATACATACAGGAGTTGCATTGTTCCACCACCGTGTAGAGCGTCGCAGCCATGGCTTCATGCAGCGGCCCAGGCTCGTGCCCCTCGACGAAGAATGGCGTCCACCCGTACCCACGCAACAACTGTTCCAATTCCTCGCGGGTGATGCGTGCGAGGAGGTCGGGTTGGAAATCTTGTAGCCGTTGAGATGCAGGATCGGCAGCACTGCACCGTCGGTTACCGAATCAATGAACTTGTTCGAATGCCATGAGGTGGCCAGCGGTCCGGTTTCTGCCTCACCATCGCCTACGACGCAAGCGACGATGAGATCGGGATTGTCGAAGGCCGCTCCAAATGAATGGTTGAGCGAATAGCCAAGCTCACCGCCCTCGTGGATTGAGCCCGGACACTCCGGCGATGCATGACTGGGAATTCCTCCAGGAAACGAAAATTGGATAAAGAGATTCCGTAACCCGGCCTCATCCTGACTGACATCGGGATAGATCTCGTTATAAGTGCCCTCGAAATAAGTATTGCCCACGACGGCCGGGCCGCCGTGCCCGGGACCGGAGATGTAAATCATGTTGACGTCATATTTTTTGATGACCCGATTCAAGTGCACCTAAATGAAATTTTGCCCCGGGGTAGTGCCCCAGTGTCACAGCAGCATGTGTTTCACATCCGCGAGCGACAGCGGCCGCTTCAGTAGCGGATTGTCGTAAAGATAAATCTGGCCAACCGACAGATAGTTGGCGGCTCGCCAGTAGGCGTCCACATCTTGCGGAGCAGTTCGGGGGAAAGAGTTTTTGTCTCCATATTTTAATTCTCCTCTTTTGTGCGCGCCATATTTATTTCTGCCGGTGCTGAACGACCTTTGGCCTGAGCGGCGCACAGGCAGGCGCCGAAGATGAAAATGCACCCGGAAAGGTAAATCCACAACAGCAATGCCATGATCCCGCCGAACGCCCCATAGACTGCGTTTAACTTGGCGAAGTTCTTGAGGTAGATTACGAATAGATTTTCGGCCGCCTGCAATAGAACCGTCGCGCACAAAGCGGCGGCCCAGACTTCGGCAAACCGCGTAGGCATTCGCGGAGCCAGCCTGTAAAACAGACTCAGACTGAGAAACACCACTAACAAGGGGATGACAAAGCTCACCAGGACATAGACCCCGGAATGTAAATCATACATTGGAAAGAACCAATACTTCGCCATTTTCGTCAGCACCGTAGCCGCCATGCCCAGGAGGACCGCACCCGCCGTGATTCCGAGCAGAGCCAGACTTTTTAGCGGCAGCCGCCACCAATTGTACACCGCGGCGCCCCAGGCGCGGTTGGTCGCATAGATAAGGGTGGTGAAACATTGGAGGGCGGCCCACACCAGAATGAAAAACGCGACCACGCCCGCTTTCTGACGCGTTTTGATAACACTGGCGATGGCGTTAAAGATGTAAAGTTTCATCTCGCCACTGACCGGAACGTAGCTTTCCATGAAGGCAATGACCACTTTTCCGGCCCTGTCCCAATCAATAAAGAACGAGACAATCGTGACGAGCAGTGTCATTAAAGGAAACAGCGAGAAGAACGCATGGAAGGCGAACGATCCCGCCCATTGTGTCCCATCAACCTGCAAGAATTTTTTTGCGGCAAGACAAAGTATCGCCCAGCCCCTACGAGTCTTTTGGTCAAGCCACCTTGACATATTCATCTGGCTCAGTCTTTCTTTGTCGCACGTCCTGTGTTTTTCGGCAGAAGAAGTCACCCATGCAAGTAAGCCTTTCTTGAGATTCCTTCAAAGGAAATGCTTCCCGGCTGCCTTCGGCGACCCAGCATCCCTGTCAATTATAATGTCGCTGTAGTGAGGTCTCATAAGCCCGAGTTAGCAGAAACACCTTCAGGTATACCGGTGATTGCTTGATGATGTCGCGGGGAAGCTTGACAAATACTTTTCGACTCGCCCCAGCTAACACGCTCAATCCATATCGGAGAAACCAGTACCTTTTTCCTCGGCTACCAGTTTTTTGCATCGGTGATTAGAGAACGAATCGTCCACATCTCGTCATCGATGATAAATTTCTCCCGCGGCCAATCTTGCTGTCTGCGGCTTGGACGTGATGGGCACTCACATCATGAGTGCTGCGCAAATAGGCATCTCACGCTGCTTTCTCACCTTGACAGGATTCTTTCCATTCATCACGGTCACGCACAATGAAGGGACAAGAATAAGATCCACACTTTTTGGGTCGCCCCAATACGTCGGCCATCCATAATAACCGTAGAAAGTCTCCTCAAATTGTCTCGAGACGGGATTGTCACTGTTCAAGGATAGTCTGTTCTCAATGTGCTTTTTGGTCAAATCCATGATGATGCATTGCTGTTCCTTATGCATGGCGACCTGCGCATACGGGGAGAATCAACACCTGCCTGTAAGCCAGTTATCTGTGTCAGCGGACAGAAAGCGATGCCCTATGCTGCTGGTAATCGAAGTTTAATTCTTTGACTCTCCCTATTTCCCCACCGAGGCTGTCAATAACTCTTTAGACATAATGGTTGACAGTTAAAAAAGTGACCTGCCCCTTGTCACCGTGGGTTATACTTGGATGCAATAGGAGTCCAAATACAGAGCCACAAACAAGGAAACAGGTCATGAAGAATTCTATCACAATAGTAGGTCTCGATTCAGCAAAAAATTCAATAGCAGTGGCAACTGCCGAAACCAGGCAGGCATTATACAGATGACGGCCAGCCTCGAGCCGAACATCAAGAATTCGGTTGTCTTTGTGGGTAGTTATGACTAGAAACTCATGGATGAAAGAGGGGGTTTTAGATTTATTAAGTGGCATTGTTATGTTAAACCCATCTTCTACAGTTGCCGCCGAGAAAAGGACTGTTTGCGCGAGTGGAGTTGTTTAATTTCACAGGGTTACAAAAAACGTTTTTGGAAAACAGGTCAAAATGTAGTGCCACGTTAATATAAAAATAACTTGCAATTAATAATTATTATGATATATTTGTGGTGCTATGTTCTTCAGGGTAAAACGCTCCGAATCACGAGAATACCTTCAGATCGTTCATAACCGCCGCGACCAAGGCAAGGTGAAGCAGGAAGTCATCGCCACGCTTGGACGGCTCGATGCGCTCAAGGAAACAGGAGCATTTGATAGCTTGCTGCGGTCTGGGCTCAAGTTTTCCGACCAGATCGCGGTCATCGACGCACATAAACAGGGAGAAGCGATTGAAACGGATTCCAGGCGCATCGGCCTGCCGATGATATTCGGCCGGTTATGGAAAGAGCTGGGAATACAGAAAGTGCTTGAGGCATCAGCCAGGGAGCGCAAACATCAATTTTCCATCGAGCGGGCGATTTATCTTACGGTGCTGCACCGTTTGAGCGTATCGGGTTCAGATCGTGCCGCTGAACAATGGTGCCTTGGCTACCGGATAGAAGGAACCGCTGGAATCGATTTGCACCATTTATACCGGGCCATGGCATGGCTCGGCGAACCCCTTTCCAATGCTGATCAGGAAGGGGCCACCGGATTTTCTCCCCGTTGCACCAAGGATGTGATCGAAGAAGAGCTATTCCGACGCAGGCGAGATTTATTCGCCGATCTACGGCTGGTCTTTTTCGACACCACGAGCATTTACTTTGAAGGAGAGGGCGGCGAGGATATAGGCGCATACGGTCATTCCAAGGACCACCGGCCCGATCTCAAGCAGATGGTGGTCGGCGCAATCATCGATCATCACGGGAAACCTCTTTGTTGCGAGTTGTGGCCCGGAAACACAACCGATGTCAAGACGCTCGTGCCGATCATAGACCGGCTGAGGCTCCGCTTCGGCATCAATCAGGCGTGCATAGTGGCAGACCGGGGAATGATCAGCGAAAAGACCCTGTCCGACTTGCATGAGCGAAAGATCGATTACATTCTGGGAGCGAGGATGCGGCGGCAGAAGGAAGTGAGTGAAGAGGTTTTGAGCCGCGGAGGGAAATACGAAGAGGTCTATCCTAAAAGCAAGGAGAGTAAAGCCCCATCCCCGCTCAAAGTGAAGAACGTCATGGTAGGCGAACGCCGCTATATCGTGTGCGTTAACGAAGACCAGCGGAAGAAAGATGCCGCCGATAGAGAAGCCATCATCGCATCTCTTCGGGAGAAACTGAAGCAGGGAGGCAAGAGCCTGGTTGGCAACAAAGGGTATCGTAAATATGTGAAGAGCTTCAGCAGTGCCTT
Source organism: Nitrospirota bacterium (assembly GCA_963845065.1). Taxonomy (GTDB): domain Bacteria; phylum Nitrospirota; class UBA9217; order UBA9217; family UBA9217; genus JAJYKN01. The sequence continues at coordinate 93,223 of CAWJQQ010000003.1, read as the reverse complement.
TGTCATCGATGAAGAAAAAGTTCAACAGGAAGCACGGTATGACGGTAAGTGGGTCCTCACGACATCAATGCCCATGCCTGCGCGCGAGGTTGCGCTCGCGTACAAAGAGTTGTGGATGGTGGAGCAGATCTTCAGGAGCACCAAAACGGTGCTGACGACGCGCCCGATTTATCATAAATGCGACGAGACGATTCGGGGCCATGTCTTCTGTAGTTTTCTTGCGCTTGTCCTTATGAAGGAATTACAGGAGCGATTGGATAGCCGCAATGAGCAGAAGCTTGAGTGGGGCGAAATGCTCCGGGACCTAGAGGAACTGAAGCAGATCACGATTACAAGCGACGGCAAGGAAGTTATTTTAAGGACCGAATTAAAAGGCGATACGGGAAAGGTGTTTCAGGCTGCAGGAGTGGCGATTCCGCCAAAGGTCGTGATACCACAAAAGGTAAATGGTGCTGAAATCTCGTCATCATAATCGAGTTGGAATAATATGGCAGGGTGTGGTGCCACGCTACTTTTCGATGCCCTTATCATGTTGTTTTAGCGAAGTTATTTTTTGGCAGGTGTAGAAGATGGGTTAAATATACCATTTAGATGAACATTTGTCTATCAATTGTCGGGAAGTTAAGTTCCCGCGTTCATCCGCATGGTTAAAAACCAGAGGCTTTCTGCGGATGATTTGGTAATGTAGGGTGCGCCGGTCAAGATCTTGGGGCAGGATATGCCCATATTGAAAGCGGTAAGTGGTCACCAGCACGTAATCCAAAACCCCCTATGGTTAAAAGCTTCATGCAGTCTTACGATATATATAAATATATTGCAACTATCGTTTATCGTGACGCTGCCGTCGGCGTGCGCTCCAAATACAAAATGGACATCTTACATAATATTGTGGCAGATAATACAGATTTTATCCACCGGCAGTCGTAGCCTGTGCGGCGCGTCGACCCCGCTGGAGGAAGGACCATAGAGAATTACGCCCTTTTGATGAGGATTGTGGCACGTTGAGCACGTAATACGGTCTCTGGGCACAAGGGGGACGGTCACTTGTAACCGCTGTTCCTGTTTTTCCATGAACCTTTTCATCTCCATTGATGGCGTTATCAGGAAATGATCTTCGAAATAAATTGAATTTGTCATTGGAGGATGACAGCGCCAGCAAAGAAAGGCGACATCCGCTCTGAACAGAACATTTTCAGTCCGGTCTGCTGCCTGATTCGGCTTTACCGAATGGCAGAAGAGACAAACCGGTTGTCCATCCACGCTGCGGACGCTGCCACGGCCATCCAGCATGATGTGAGGATCGATCTTCGCATCTCTTCCCTTAGCATGACACTTAAAGCAGAACTCCCGCCGGTCGATATACGGACCTTCTCGTAAGAGATTTACGCTCCCTAAATGGTCTTCGACGTGGCAGGTCAAACACGTGATTTTCCCGCTATAGAGCGGGAAAGGGTAGTTGGCAGGATGAGCAGGGACAATACCGAAAGGATGATGATTTTCCGAGTATTTATGACACTCAAGACATTTTGAAGATAAGTCGGTTATTGTCAGACTGGTCGAGGCAAGAGACTTCACGAAAGCAGATGAATCTTGTGCTCGCAGCACACCCGGATAGCAGAATATGATAACAATGCATGATGCGACTAAGCACCCGCACGCACGAAGATACCACCATGTAAATTTCTTCTTGTTCATGCTCACCGTTCCTAAAACCATCACTCTTGTCCAAAATAGGTTTTGAAAAAAAATCCGGTCTGAGTGAATTATCCCGCAGCAGAGCTGCGGGGTATCAAAACCGATAGAACCTAAAACCAATCAGATTCTTATCCTGACTTCGTCAGGATTGTCCTTTTCATCCCAGCAGTAGAACTGCTGGGTATTCAAGGACAGGTTTTATAATATAGTCGTTGCGAGCAAAAATAAAACCCAGACCGGAGGAAAACATGAGTAATTTTACCAGTATCTTTAGTTAAATTCTATTTCTTTTTAGACGCATAGACTTTGAAAAAGCTGTGAAGGAAACGAAGGCAGAGCGGAGAGCAAAGGGATTTACATGTTGGGGACAATTCGTATTCATGTTGCTTTGCCAGTTAAGGAGAGCGCACTCGTTACGAGAGATTACCGGTGGACTGCGGAGTTGTGAAGGCAAGTTGAAACATTTTTGGGGATAACGGCGCCGAGCCATTCCACGCTTGCCTATGCCAATGGAGCATCGGCCCTGGGTGCTGTATCAGCAAGTCTTCTTTTCTTTGTTGCAGAGGTGTCGTGACCAGAAACTCGGGAAAAAGAAGTTTCGGTTCAAAAATAAGCTGATGAGCCTTGATTCCTCGACGATCGATTTGTGTTTGTCGATGTATGACTGGGCGAAGTTCCAGCGCAAGAAGGGCGCAGTAAAGCTCCATCTCGTATTGGACCATGACGGTTATCTTCCTTCCTATGCGGTCATACCGATGGGAAAGTTTCCGACGTAAGGGTGGCTCATCTGCTGGAGTTTGATTCCGGCACGATTGTAGTGGACGATCGAGGCTACAGTAATTATGAACTATTTGAGAAATGAACCGGTTTGGGTGTTTTCTTTGTGACGCGCATGAAGGATAATGCAGTCTATAAGGCTGTAGAGAGTCGGAAAGTTCCAGAGAGCAGGCGTATCCTCAAAGACGAAATAATCCGTTTGACGGGGCTCAAGGCTGTTGAAAAGTGTCCCTCTCTGCTTCGTCGCATTGAAATGCATGATCTGGAGAAAAATCAGATTTTTGTGTTTCTGACGAATCACTTGACGTTGGGCTCTTCAACAATCTACGCCATCTATAAGGATCGCTGGAAGATTGAACTGTTTTTCAAGGCGCTCAAACAAAACCTGAAGATTAAGACCTTTGTAGGGACCAGCGCCAATGCGGTAAAAATTCAGATTTGGACAGCACTCATTGCAATCCTTGTTCTGCGCTTTCTACAATTACGATCCAAATTTGACTGGTCTCTCTCCAATTTGGTTGCGTTGTTACGCATGAATCTCTTTACCCATCGCGATTTGTGGGTCTGGTTGGAAAAACCGTTTGATATATTACCGAAATCAGACGTGCACGAGAAGCTTCAAGTTGACTTCGCTTGATTTGGACAGCATATCGGGTTATATGGGAGAGTCTTAAAGGGAACCTGATTTTGAAAGTGCATATTTACTCGTCTAAAACCCGCATCTATAGCGGGAAGGCTGTTTGATCTAAGGCTATTTTGGACAGCAGTGATTAATTATTCAACAGTTCTCAACCTTCCTAGATTAGAATGGCCGAGCTGTAGCGGGCTGAGATGATCGTGAGATGGCCTCTGCTTTGCTGAAACACGGGATAGATCACGTCCCCCGAAGCTCGCAAATAGGCCTTGCGTAAGCGTCTATATCGTGCGGCACCGTACGAGCGACATATCCGCGGGGAGGAGGAAAAAGACGTCCGGTCCCCGACTAAAGGACTTTTCGCCCCCAATAACGAATGATAATATCTCTTCCTGATAGCGATCGTTCTGAACAAGGCGCACACGAAGATGGCCCAGCATCGGGGCCAATTCCACCGCATGTTGTCTGAGCACGACTACAACATCGTCGATGTCTACCGCGTAAAAGATATTGATAACTGTTTCGATCAACGTATCATCGCCCAATGAGAACAGCGGCTTGAAACTGGGCGCCCCGGGACGAGTAACTTGCGGCCAATACGCGAGCCGCTATTTCCCCCCCCTTCCCCATTGTTCCCGCTCCGCACGCACCTTGATAAGCTCGCCGACGATGCTCACGCCAAGTTCCTCGGGCGTTTCCGCCCCGATATCGGTGCCGATAGGCGAATAGACGAGATCGAAATCGCGCTTGATAAACCCCTCCTTTAGCAGGACCTCATAAATCTTGTCCCGCTTCCGGTGGCTCCCGATCATGCCGATATACCCTGCCTTCGATCTCAGGGCCTGCGCCAGCACCACCTTGTCATGCAGATGGCCCCTCGTCACTATCACGAGATAGCTGTTCTCGTCGATACCCAAGTCGGGCAATCGGTCAAACGATTCAAGCAGTATGACTTCCGTAGGTTCGGCGAACCTCGCCCGATTCGCGTATTCTCTGCGGTCATCCAGTACCACGGTTTTGAATCCGACAATCTCAGCCAAAGGCGCTATCTTCTGGGATACATGGCCGGCACCAAAGATATAGACCGTTCCCCCATGACGAATAGGTTCGACAAGGAAGCGCCGGTTCTCGCGCACCTCCGCGTGGATGGATATTCTCCCCGGTCCTAACAGAAGCTTCGCAAGAAATCCTGGATCGCCATCGATCTTACCGATCATTGTTCCGTCATGCCTGACCAGACACTGCTGCCGTGCGGGTAGGTTCTTTTGTTTCGGATCGCCAAGCACGGTAATCAACCAGACCTTGTTCCCTCGCTGGAGAATCGCCGCAACTTCATCGTACAGAACCCAGTTTGTTTCATCTTTTCCGTCGATATAGTCTAGCAGGATCTCACCCTGCCCGCCGCAGATCATCGCCATTCCCGCGGCATCCTCACCGGAAAGGTCAAAGGACTGGATCAGAGATTGTTTGCTCTGAAAGATGCCCGCCGCAAGCTGCAGAGCTTCGGCTTCAAGGCGTCCACCGCCGACCGATCCGGCGGTTGATCCGTCGCTGCGAACGACCATTTTTGAACCGTTGGACCGCGGGGTCGATCCGGTCTTATCAAAAATTGTTGCAGTCACGAAGCTCTCTCCCTTGCGCAGGCGATCCGCCATTTCACGATACAGTCTTTTCATCGATAATCGCCTTTCACACAGCTAACAATATCAAACCTCAGTTCAGCTTCGTATAACACACTGATGAGCATTGTTTGTATTTTAAACCAAAATCATGAATCTCGTATCTGGTTTTAACTGTGCCCAACAAAGTCCTTAGTGGTTACTTTAGCCTGCTGAAAATCGACATCATAAGCCGTCAGTATTTCCATCGCCTTTTCAAAAGTCGCCATCACAATCTTGGAACACCGCGTCGTGCGGTTGCGGGTATCAATACCGGGATCAATTGCTCCGACATCCTCCAGGATGTGCCGGACACTGAATTCCTGCTCGAACCATGCCACTAGTTCATCGATCATCGGGATCAGGCTGCTGTGAATTGCACCCCTTTGTTTGGACAGTCAGGTTAGAGAAACAGAGAAACAAGACAGGGGTTTTCCTCCGGTTATATGGTTATATATGGTAGAGCATGAGGTTAATCTTTCCCATTTAATCATAAGGGATAGTGCACTTTCAATCTACCCAAAATAGAAACCTCCTGTTATGAATTCGTTTATAGAGGAACTAAATTCAAGAGATAGGAGGCTTCTAGGAACTGCTTTAATAATATCAGACTTGAGCAATTTCATCAACTGAAGAAAGAGATTCGCGGTTCTACCGAGTATTTGATTGTCGGTCTGGATATCGCCAAGGAGAAGCACAACGCATTCTTCGGCGCGGCTATCGGCACTTCATTGTACAGAGGAATGTTCTTTGACAATACGTTGGAAAGTTTTCGCAAGCTGATTGCGCAGGTAGCAGCTCTCATGGCGCAATATGGTCTTTCAAAGTTGGTCTTTGGCGGGGAGGGTGAACTTTAGACAATAGCGTCTGCTCCAGCAGATCTGGCAATTAGCCCACCAGTCTATCGGTTACCATGCGGGAGAAACAGTTCTATTCGAAGCGGAGACGATGGTCTTGAGTATCCATCATGTGGGAAACGATCAAGACTTTGAACTTTGAAGACCTCTGCTTACCGTTTCCCGAATATCCCTACCTATTGAGCATTCCTGGCTTTGGTCCGGAGGTATCGCCCACCGTTTTGAGTGCGATCGGCAATCCGTTCCGGTTTTCCTGCGGCAAGCAGGTTCTGAAGATGGTTGGCTATGATTTGTGCGCTGATCGAAGTGGTAAAATAGCATAAAATGCAGTGCCGGTTATCTCCAAGATGGGCAAGGTTGACCTTCGAAATGCCCAATATCAGACGGCGTTTATTGCCTCCAACAGAGACACAAATTTCATTACCTATTACACCAATAAGCTTAAAGATCGAAGTTAGTAGAAATGAATTGGCATCAAAAAGCAAGTGAAGCTTGCCTCGAAACTCCTGATCGTTGCCTGGACATTGATAAAGAAGAAAGATTGTTTTGCCTCAGTCGGAAATGGACTGCTAGGCCGCTTGAGTTTTGTAAATTACCTTCTTCTTCATAATTGGTTGCTTTCTGGTTTGTCTCCTGCCTGTTGAGTGGACGTTTCCCAGGGCAGCTTCAAACTTCTGATCCTGTTTTTTGGTTTGAGGGGGCTTTTATCCTTGAGGGTTGGATTTTTCTTTTCATAAATGCCCCAGGATCGATTTTCTTGAGGCTGTTCATACTCAGATACCTCCCTCAAACCATGATGTTGATGTCCCGGCAGTAGTCATGGTGTGTTTGACTGCATTCGGGTTGGACCGCTTGAATCAGTGATTTGCCATCTTCTCTGGAACTGACTGTTTTCTGATGTGCTTGCTGCCTCTTGATTCTGCGTTGTTCCCGGGCGGCTTCAAGCTTCTGATCCCGTTCTTTGAAAATATCCTTGTCCCTGCCGTTCAGTTTGTCTACTGGGGCGATGTAGCCGATGGCACTGTGGAGCCGGACGGTATTGTAGTGCTCGATGTACTCTGCCACAAGTCTCCTGGCTTCGTCAAGTGAAAGCGGCGTCTTCGGGCGGATGCATTCTCCTTTGAGCGTTTTATGGAACCGTTCCAGTTTTCCGTTTGACTGCGGATAAAAGGGTGATGTCCGGACATGCGTCATGCCGGACAGTCGAATGAACTCTTTAAAGTCCTTAGCAAGGAACTGTGGTCCGTTGTCCGATATGATGCGGGGGCGCGCTTCTGGAAACTTCTCCTTTGCCTTTTGAAGAATGATCTCGATATCCGTCTCCTCCATCTTCTCCCGGATCTCCCAGTGGACGATAAAACGACTGCATCCGTCGAGAAAGCTGCACAGGTAGTAAAATGTGCCGCAAATGTTGATGTACGAAACGTCTACGTGCCAGTGTTCGTGAGGCAGAAGCGGCTGGACAAAGCCGGTGCCCTTCTTGCTGATCTTTTTGTTCCACCTCTCTAAAAGCCCCGCTTTTGAAAGAATACGCCATACGCTGGCTGGGCTGACAGCAACGACGTTCCGGTCGAGCATCATGAACGTGAGACGCCGGTAGCCCTCCAGAGGGTTATCCACACAGAACTGAATGATGGCTTCCCGTTCCCATTCCTCAAGCCAGAAATCACGAGGGATGGGGGCATTATGTTCGTTGACCTTGCCGTATCGTTTGATCCAGGTGTAGAATTTGCTCTTGCGGACAGCTAGCCAGCCGATGTAATGCGTAATCGGGATTTTAGTCTTATCGCTCCATTTCTGGACAAAGTCAACGATGGCGTCTCTTGTGTCATGGGGAACCCAGACGCCGGTTAAAGCTCCCCAAGTTCTTTTTTTAACTTTACATGCTCCTCCATCAGCTCGGACACTACTTCATTCTTTTTTTGAAGCTTCTCTTCAAGCTGCTGGATGCGCTTTTGATCTTTTCGGCTGGAGCCCTGTGTGCCTCGGATGAATGCTGTCGCGGCGTTCTCAAACAACTGCTTCTGCCAATCGTAGAAAACCTTGGGCTGGAGATGGTACTCGTCGCACAAGGCGGAAACGGCGACTCCTTCGGTCAAATGACGTTTGAGAATCAGGACCTTTTCTTCGGGCGTGTAGTTGTGGCGTTTCTTTTTCTTCATGGACTTTTCCTCCGTTCGAGTAGTGTAACTCAAATCGGCTAAAAGTCCAGTTCACGCTGAGCCAAAACAAGATATGTTTGACCCGGCCTGTCTCAAAAACTCCTTCGTGTAACTTCCCTGCGGAATTCCCTTCATCCTGATACCTCCGTCATTGTAGTTTAACACGACTTTGGTGTCCATTTTTCTCATCCTACCTCAAGTGCATTGTACTATCGAGCCGCATAAATATAGGGTTATTATAAAGATCGTAGCATTATATTTAGTTAAATGGCGCAGGATTCAGGTTAATTTCATTGTGATGAAGAATATCGATTCTAATTTGTAGTGCGATGTACATTTTGAATATGTTGTCTGCTTGACTGTAATACAATCTGCATTACCTCTATGAGAACCGCATTAGGAGAAGACTATTAACAGAGGAATAAACAGCTTGTCAAACAAACCATATGAGCAATTTGAATAAGTTGAGTTTTAAGTATCCTTCTCACAAATGTTAGTGTTTCCATTTTTCCATACTCGTAAAGTTAGGTGAATTTGTTAACATCGACTACCAATTGACACCCCCGCTCGTCATCGTTGACTTCTAATTGAATCAGGCATATATTCGTGTAAGAAACGGTGATGGTGTGACATATTCAGTGATAAAAGCGATAACATTACTAATCTGAATGTTATCGGGAGAGCTACTCAATAATTGATAGAATTAAGCAGCTACACAAATCGCTGGGAGAACCGCGTACGGAGTGGTGCGTGCCTAACCCTTCACAACCAGTGGGCAGAGCCTGCACGTCGGGTAAACGAAGAGTTCAGGAGCAATACGCCCCTACGGGGTTACTACGGCTTAACTACTGCGATTGGGCGTCAAAGGACTGAACCGTGGAACCATACAAAGTAATATTTGATTCTTTGCATTGGCAAGCCGCAATGCCCTGCTCTAGCTTGAAAGTGTTCGACGACGGACTAAAGCAGATACGTCTTGTCGAATTCATATATAAGGTTGCTGAGCCTCAATGATGCGAAAGGGAGCACATCGGTTTCGTATTCCAGCGCGAATTAGAAATTGACTTCCATGGTTAAATCGTGCACTACGGCGATGGCTCAGGTATATTCATTCCAACAAGTTTGTCCAATGGCCATAAAGCACGCTCAGTTACACCGAATGTTCTCCTTTTCCTAGCCGCAGATGTTTGACTTGGCGAAAGCTTCGGGCGTTAAAATAGGAGGAAATAATCATGACTGACAAACGGGGATTTGTAAGAGGAGCGGTAGTGGTAACGGGGACTTCTACAGGTATCGGTAGGGCCTGTGCTCTCCATTTGGATAGGCTTGGGTTCCGTGTTTTTGCAGGGGTGAGAAAGATGCAAGATGGAGAATCGTTGAAGCACGAGTCCGCAGAAAGGATAACCCCCGTGCTTATGGATGTGACCGATGAAACTGCTCTTGTTGCAGCAGTGAGCCATGTGGCTAAAGCAGTCGGAGATGCGGGGCTTTCCGGACTGGTGAATAATGCAGGCATCGCGGTTGGCGGTCCCCTGGAGTTCCTTCCCGTATCGGAAATACGGAAGCAGTTTGAGGTAAACGTCCTTGGCCAGATCGCGGTCATTCAGGCATTCTTGCCCCTTCTCCGCAAATTCAAAGGTCGTATTGTGAATATGGGATCGATCGCCGGCAGAATGGCCGTGCCTTTCATCGGACCTTACAGTGCTTCAAAATTCGCTCTTGAAGCGATTACAGACTCCCTCCGCATTGAACTTATGCATTGGGGGATCAAGGTCTCGATCATCGAGCCCGGTGCAGTGAAGACACCGATCTGGGAAAAATCCGGTAATGCCGCTAGAAAAACGACGCAAAACTTTCCGCAGCAGGCAATCCAACTTTACGGTCCCGCAATAACAGTTTTCCGGTCCGCTGTGGAGAAGAACTCCCAAGCAGGTATCAAGCCCGACATTGTCGTTCGTGCTGTCGAGCATGCTCTGACTGCAAAGAAACCCAAAACCCGATATCTGGTGGGACGCGAAGCGCATCTTCGCGCGTTTCTTAAGAAAGTCCTGCCTGACTGGATGCTAGACCGGCTCGTTATTCGTAGTATCGGTCTGCCGAGAAAGCCCGCTTCATAAGTAAATCTTATTCTTTCTTTGAAATTTTTCATCTCCTGTCCCGACGTTAACAAGATTTTAACCTGAATCATGTGTGAAAGTTGCATATAGCTTGAATTTTCCGATTTTCGTTATGAAACCGAAAATAGGAACAATAACCAAAATAAAACTAATTGGGAAACGAATAATAATATCTTTGTCCGACAATAAAACAAATGAACTATTGCGAAACTTTATGCCCAGACGAAAAGAAATTAAAAACAACATTGGCATAGAACTTTATTCATTGCAAGTATATGATGATTTATATTTTATCAATTTTAACCCAAGCACAGAATTTGGAAAATGGGCCACTATTGAAGTGAAGGACTTTAATACAGTTCCTAGTGAAATGGAAACCATTACATTATCAGGAGGACTTTATGCCGTTTTTTTAAATAAAGAAGATGCAAGCACGGGTCCTGAATCATTCAATATATTTTCGGGATTTGGTTACCAAATTCTGAATACTCTTTGGACAATAGACCACATTTTGAAATATTAGGAGACAAATTTAAATATGAAGACCCAAATTCAGAAGAGGAAATATGGATACCAATCAAACCGAAACAATAACGCCAACTCTTAAAAGCGTCTTGGCAAAAGGTGGGCAGACGAGCTTCAATGACGCTTTAGAAAGGTAAACATGGGAAGGAACGGTTTGGTATTTATCTCAGATACGTTCAGGATCGCCTTATTTGCAATAAAACAGGACTCAGGATTAGAATCCGCTTCTAATCTAACCGGCACGTCCATAACTGACGTAAAGTAAGCCATAGCAAGTGCAAAGAAAGAGGGTGAATTACTGCGATAATTGAGCCACATTTGTTACGTCAGGTTTACCCCTAATATAATGTCAAACCCTGCTGGAAAACAAAAATTTATTTTTATATTGAAGATAAAAAAGATTGCTGTTATGTTATAATATCCACATTAAGAGTCCATGCTGCAAAACCGCAGGTAATCTTAAGGTAAGGAATGTCGTTAATTATATTCGATTGTTAACATCGATGTTTGCCCACGTGGGTAATATGCTTTTATTTGAACTAAGTATCATGAACGAAAGTTAGGTGAGAGAAACAGAGTGGTCTTCTGCCGACAAAAACCAAAGATCTGACAACAGCTAAGGAATTAAGAGCCGAGTAATTACAATTACGATAGAAGGAAGGAATAAAACAATGACGAGAGGATCAGCAGCACTAATATTATTTTTTACAATTACCTTGGTTGCTCTCTCTTTCTCAGGCTTCGCAATGGCATCAACCGATGCAACTACGGAAACGGCGGCTGTGGCATCATCGAATGTCCCATGGTGGTTGTGGCCGTTGCTATTATTTATAATTACATTCTTAATGGGCATCGTTGCCGTATTAGGTGGTGTCGGTGGTGGCGTGCTTTTTGTGCCCATAATATCGGGTTTCTTCCCCTTTCATCTTGATTTTGTAAGGGGCGCAGGGCTTCTTGTTGCGCTGTCCGGAGCACTGGCAGCCGGTCCGGGCCTGTTGAAAAAAAACATGGCTGATTTGCGTCTGGCGCTGCCTATGGGGCTTATAGCATCGGCATGCGCTATTGTCGGGGCCATGTTGGGGCTAGCGTTGCCTACGAATGTAGTCCAGACTGCACTTGGTGTTGCTATTTTGGGTATTGTCGGCATCATGCTGATAGCAAAAAAGTCGGTATATCCAGTAGTCAAAAAGCCTGATGCTCTTTCGACAGCGCTCAGGATAAACGGAATTTATTATGAGATGTCATCCGGTCAAGAAGTTAGCTGGCATATACACAGGACTCCGCAGGGCCTGGCTACGTTTGTTCTCGTCGGGGTAATGGCCGGCATGTTTGGCCTTGGCGCCGGGTGGGCGAATGTACCGGTGCTCAACCTTATGCTGGGAGTGCCCTTAAAGGTGTCTGTTGCAACGAGCAAATTCCTGCTCTCCATTACTGATACTTCGGCGGCTTGGATTTATGTCAATAACGGCGCAGTATTACCGATGATGGTGATTCCTTCTATTGTGGGCATTATGCTAGGATCTATTGTGGGAGTCAGAATGTTGGCAAAAACAAAACCAACTGCGGTGCGGTACATTGTAATAGCAATACTCCTTTTTTCTGGGGTGCGGGCAGTGCTTAAGGGACTGGGCATATGAAATAAAAAATAATGAAATCACGGCAATACACAGCTTAATAATAAGGAGCAATTTTATGGATAAGAACGTAAAGGCAACAGAGGAGCAGCTTGCATACGCTAACGTGTTGGAAATTGGAGTCAAAGCTGGGTTGCTCATCATTATTGTTACATTCATCATTTACCTGAGCGGAATACTTCCAGCGCATGTTCCGGTTAATGACCTTCCAAAATACTGGAGTATGCCGGCAAATAAATATCTTGCAGCTACCCATATTCATCGTGGCTGGTCATGGGTGTACATGCTCGACAAAGGCGATTTTCTTAATTTCGTCGGCATAGCGTTCCTTGCTGGAGTGACGATCCCCTGTTTTCTCAGAATCATCCCGATATTTTTCAGAAAGAAAGATATGGTATTCGGCATCATCGGAATTTTAGAGGTTTTAATTCTGATGCTTGCCGCGTCGGGTGTACTAAAGTCAGGAGGTCATTAAGGGCGATCCCTCTAGACTGGCTCTCTGTGCAACGTTACTAATTGTTTATTATGGGAAATTTGTGTTGATGTAAAGAACCTCATAGCGTTGTCGATATGGCAAAAAACAATGCGGCCGCATATGGAATAATAATCTATACCTCGCGGCCCTTATTGTTAGTTTCGGTGTTCGACAGGTTTTCAGAAAAAGGGAGGTACGCATTAGTATGTATGACAATATAGTTGTAGCCTACGATGATTCCGAATGTAGTAAGGCTGCGCTTTTAGAATCCTCCCGCTGGATAAAGAGACACGGCGGTAAGGCGGTTCTGGTGCATTCCGTATTCTTTAATTCAGAAGAATTCGTAATCGATCCTGGCCTGAGTGAAAAACGTTTGGAGTTGGGTAGAAAAGTATGTTATCAAATGCAGGAAAAGGTATCGGCGGAGTTTGGTTTTAAAGGAGAACTTGAGGTGCTGATCTGTGAGGGTGAACCTCATGATGTCCTTGTGAACGTTGCAAACGCAAGGCATGCGGACCTTATTGCCATAGGTACTCACGGGAGAAAAGGTTTAAAGAAACTGTTTTTAGGCAGTGTCACTCAGAGGGTCATCGTAAACTCCCCTTGCGATATCCTAACTGTAAAATACCCCTGTGATAATTGCACCGGAAAATATGCGTCCATCCTCGTTTCTTTTGACGGATCGGAATTCAGCAAAAAGGCATTGATACGCGCGTGCGAATTAGCAAAGATTGACGGTTCGGAAATCAGGGTGTTCTATGTCATCCCACGATATGAAGAAATGATAGAATTTATCTCATCGAACTCTATAAAGGAAAATCTCCGCCGTGACGCAGAGGACATTGTGGAAAAGGCAAAAACAATCGCAATGGAGCATGGTGTGAAGATAAATACTGAAATTTCGGAAGGCGACGAAGCAGAAAAGATCATTGAGAAAGCGAAAGGGCTGAAAAATGACTTAATCATCAGGGGGACTCACGGATGGAACAGTATTAATAGGGCTATTATAGGCAGCATTACGGAAAGAGTAATGCTCAACGCACCATGCCCTGTATTGATAGTGAAATAAAAGAAGAGTGTAACATGAATAGTTTCAGGAGAGATGTTATGACGGTGAACGATGGCAAATATGTCCTTGCCAAGGGTTTGAAACTCATGCATAACGAGAAAATGATGTTACCGTTGAAAAAGTAATTCCTCACTGAAAAGGTGACCTGAGCATGGAAGGTATACGCTATAATGGTTAGTGAGGATGATAAAAATATTAGATAAAATGTACAATGCAATTTTAAAGGGATAGGAACACTATGAAGGATGCAGGAAGTTGCTGCAAAACATTAGCTTTAGTTGGGTCGTCATCCTGTAATACATCATGAAAATAAGAGACAAACTTCTTCTCGGTTTTAGCCTTTACATATTCACTGCAATTATCTTTGTTTTTTTTTCATACAAGGAGATCCAAGCAATCACCATGAGATTCTCCTATGTTGAAGTTGTGGATGATATAAACAATGAGGTCCTTGAGGTAAGGAGGAGTGAAAAAAATTTTTTTCTGTTTACGAATGAAGAAAGTCTTAAAGAGATGCGAGAATATCTCCTTGCATTAAACAAGAATATAGATAGCATCAAGGTTGAAATAATCAAAGCGATAGAAACAGATAATTATATCATTCTGAAAAAGACAATAACCGAATACGGGGATTATGTTAATAATCTGACAAACAACTTCACATCACAAGAAAAATTAATAGTTATGATAAGAGCTGCAGGAAATCAAATTGCTAAAAGTTTAAGGGGAAAAAAACTTGATGAATTCTTGATTCTAAGAAGGTATGAACAAAATATCATGCTGTACAATGACCAGAAAGTGTTCGAGGTGTTTAAATCTTTTAAGCCCCTAAATTTCGAAGGCAACAAAGAGATTGAAAAATATCGTCTTCTTGTTCATAGCCACTATGAAATGTATCAATATGAAAAAGACTTGGAAGATGAAATGAGATCAAAAGCAAAAGAGATACAGTCCCTCACAGAAAAGCTGTCAACGAAAGAGAGGGAATATATAAGCTTAACACTTAAGATGGTTGCTAAACTAGCTATATTTGGACTGTTTATAATGATAGTATTAGGAACGGTGATAACAATACAACTTTCAAGAAATATAGCTAATCCTATAAAAAGGCTGGAAGAGATAACGAAGAAGATTGCTATGGGAGATTTCTCAGAGACGATAGAGGCCAAAGGGAAGGATGAGATTGCTTCCCTTGGAATGTCATTTAACCAGATGAAAGAAAAAATACTGTTTGCAAAGAGTATTCTTGAAAATGCCGTTGCAGAGGCAGTCGGGAAATTAGGCGAGAAGCAGGCACAACTTATAGCAACTGAAAAACTTGCCATACTTGGACTATTTGCAGCGGGCGTGGCACATGAAATAAATAATCCCCTTGCCATAATCAACGAAAAGGCAGGATTAATGAAAGACATTCTTGAAATGTCAGACGATTTTAAGCATAAGACGAGGTTTTTAAAATTACTGGATGCGATATTTGAAAGCATAAATCGCTGCCGAACAGTTACCCATCGCATTTTAGGATTTGCACGAAAAACGGAAGTCTCTATCGAAATCTTAAACCTCAATGATATTATAAAAAATGTAACCGTATTTCTCGAAAAAGAGATTTTATACAAGAATATCCGTTTAGAGCTAAACCTCAAAGAGAATCTTCCAGAGGTTAGGAGCGATAAAGGGCAGCTTCAACAGGTATTTCTGAATATTATAAAGAATGCTATAGATGCTGTTGGAAATGGAGGTCTTGTAGCTGTTTCTACAGATATAAAGGATGAAAACATGGTTAAGGTATCTATTAAAGACAATGGGCATGGAATTTCAGGTGAAGATCTGAAACATATCTTTGAACCTTTCTTTACAACTAAAGGAAAGGGGAAAGGAACGGGCCTTGGCCTCTCCATAACGAACGGAATTGTAAAGAATTTGGGCGGTAATATCTTTTTGGAGAGTGAGGGAGGTAAAGGAACAACGTTTATTGTGGAGATACCAACAAATTCAGAATTGACTAAAGGACAAGTAACATGAGCACAAAGGTTCTTATAGTAGATGATGAGGCGGAATTTGCATCAACATTAGCAGAACGATTGGCCCTCCGCAATTATGATGTTAAGGCTGTATTTAATGCTGAAGATGCAATTACTACCGCACAAAGTGATCCTCCAGATGTGGTATTACTCGATCTAAGGATGCCTGGAATTGGTGGCCTTGAGGTTCTTAAAACCATCAAAAAATTTGATCCTACAATAGAAGTTATTATAATAACAGGTCAACCAGAAACAGAGGGAACTGGTGAAGGAATTCCGACCGGACCATTTGATTGTATAATTAAACCAGTAGATATCAGTAAATTAATCGTAAAAATTAACAACGCCAATGAGAAACGAAATTTAAGCAAACATTCATAAGAGTTAATATATGGAATACGACGAATTAATTACCCCTCAATTTAGTTTCATAGGGAAAATCTTAGCTGCATTTTCTCATGATATCAATAATCATCTTGCCATTTTAAAAGAGTCAGCTGGATTGATAGGAGATATTATAGAGTTAGGGAAAGCATCGTCTCGAAAGGATTTAAAGGAGATTCTAAAAATAACCCAATCCATAAAAAATCAAATTGAAAAAACAACATATTTCTGTGACAAACTTAACGGCTTTGGACACGGAATGGAGAAGCACTTATCTGCCTTCAATATTCATAATAGCATTGAAGAACTTATGGTCTTGCTAAACAGATTTATAAACCAGAAAATGATATATCTTGAAAAAGACTTTGCTGCAAACATGCCATTAATTTATAGTAATCCACTGAAGATTCAATTTCTTATATTTTGCCTTGTTGAAAAGCATCTAAAGAAGCTTGATAAAAACAGCAGGATTATTATCAAAACGGCGTATGCAAATGACTCAATTGGAATCACTATCATTCCTAAGGGAAATTTGATAGAAACAGATGAGGAGGTGATATGCAAAGACGAGATTTTTAATCATACTATAAAACAGTTGGGGGGGAACATTTCTCAGAAAACTGCAGATGAAACGACGATAATACTACCTGTCTCCTTGTTGTCTAGCAGTAACAGGAGCTGAAAATATGTATGATAAATTTACGATTTTCATATAAATTGGGATTAAACTTGAAGAAACGAAATAGGAAAGCGCTATTGGCAGCCAAATTTTAGCAAAACTAATTTGAAGGAGTAACCAATGAAAAAAAATAAAGACATAAAGGTATTGCTTGTTGATGATGAAGTAGCTTTTGTGAATACGCTTGCTCAGAGACTCAGGATGAGAAAGTTACTAGTAGATACTGTTTATGATGGAGAACAGGCATTGTCTTATATAAAGGAAATAGAGCCTGATGTCATAGTGCTAGACCTGAAGATGCCAGGACTCCATGGAATAGAGGTTCTTCGGCAGATTAAAGAGATGAAACGAGAAATCCAAGTTATTATCCTGACAGGGCATGGCACAGATAAGGACGAGGAAGAGGCAAAAAAACTCGGAGGGTTTGATTTCCTCAGGAAACCTGCTGATATAGATTTATTACTTGCCAAAATAAAAGAAGCTTTCTCGGAAAAGCTTTCAAGATTTATGACAGCAATTGCTTTTGCTCAAGGAGGAGATATTGATGAAGCAAGGAAAATAATAAAAAAAGAACAATAAAAACCAATAGAAATAGGGCTATGTTTAGTTTGCTGTCTGAATTAAACTCTCCCTCTTCAGCAAAGGCTGTTGCCGTCATCATGGTCTGAAATCTTTTACTTAAATGTCTCACTTGGTAAAGCTTTATCACTTAAGCATAGGTATCTTTTCTGCCATAGCAATCTTTCCATGCTCTATCCTTGAATGACATCACAGGCAGTCAATCTGTTTTTTTGAACAACATGCTTTTCATGAACGAATTGAAAATCATTGTACTTTTCTGTTCTGTCCACATGGCAGCAATAACATTTGTCTTTGGCCCATCTTCTACAGTTGCCGCCGAGAAAAGGACTGTTTGCGCGAGTGGAGTTGTTTAATTTCACAGGGTTACAAAAAACGTTTTTGGAAAACAGGTCAAAATGTAGTGCCACGTTAATATAAAAATAACTTGCAATTAATAATTATTATGATATATTTGTGGTGCTATGTTCTTCAGGGTAAAACGCTCCGAATCACGAGAATACCTTCAGATCGTTCATAACCGCCGCGACCAAGGCAAGGTGAAGCAGGAAGTCATCGCCACGCTTGGACGGCTCGATGCGCTCAAGGAAACAGGAGCATTTGATAGCTTGCTGCGGTCTGGGCTCAAGTTTTCCGACCAGATCGCGGTCATCGACGCACATAAACAGGGAGAAGCGATTGAAACGGATTCCAGGCGCATCGGCCTGCCGATGATATTCGGCCGGTTATGGAAAGAGCTGGGAATACAGAAAGTGCTTGAGGCATCAGCCAGGGAGCGCAAACATCAATTTTCCATCGAGCGGGCGATTTATCTTACGGTGCTGCACCGTTTGAGCGTATCGGGTTCAGATCGTGCCGCTGAACAATGGTGCCTTGGCTACCGGATAGAAGGAACCGCTGGAATCGATTTGCACCATTTATACCGGGCCATGGCATGGCTCGGCGAACCCCTTTCCAATGCTGATCAGGAAGGGGCCACCGGATTTTCTCCCCGTTGCACCAAGGATGTGATCGAAGAAGAGCTATTCCGACGCAGGCGAGATTTATTCGCCGATCTACGGCTGGTCTTTTTCGACACCACGAGCATTTACTTTGAAGGAGAGGGCGGCGAGGATATAGGCGCATACGGTCATTCCAAGGACCACCGGCCCGATCTCAAGCAGATGGTGGTCGGCGCAATCATCGATCATCACGGGAAACCTCTTTGTTGCGAGTTGTGGCCCGGAAACACAACCGATGTCAAGACGCTCGTGCCGATCATAGACCGGCTGAGGCTCCGCTTCGGCATCAATCAGGCGTGCATAGTGGCAGACCGGGGAATGATCAGCGAAAAGACCCTGTCCGACTTGCATGAGCGAAAGATCGATTACATTCTGGGAGCGAGGATGCGGCGGCAGAAGGAAGTGAGTGAAGAGGTTTTGAGCCGCGGAGGGAAATACGAAGAGGTCTATCCTAAAAGCAAGGAGAGTAAAGCCCCATCCCCGCTCAAAGTGAAGAACGTCATGGTAGGCGAACGCCGCTATATCGTGTGCGTTAACGAAGACCAGCGGAAGAAAGATGCCGCCGATAGAGAAGCCATCATCGCATCTCTTCGGGAGAAACTGAAGCAGGGAGGCAAGAGCCTGGTTGGCAACAAAGGGTATCGTAAATATGTGAAGAGCTTCAGCAGTGCCTTTGTCATCGATGAAGAAAAAGTTCAACAGGAAGCACGGTATGACGGTAAGTGGGTCCTCACGACATCAATGCCCATGCCTGCGCGCGAGGTTGCGCTCGCGTACAAAGAGTTGTGGATGGTGGAGCAGATCTTCAGGAGCACCAAAACGGTGCTGACGACGCGCCCGATTTATCATAAATGCGACGAGACGATTCGGGGCCATGTCTTCTGTAGTTTTCTTGCGCTTGTCCTTATGAAGGAATTACAGGAGCGATTGGATAGCCGCAATGAGCAGAAGCTTGAGTGGGGCGAAATGCTCCGGGACCTAGAGGAACTGAAGCAGATCACGATTACAAGCGACGGCAAGGAAGTTATTTTAAGGACCGAATTAAAAGGCGATACGGGAAAGGTGTTTCAGGCTGCAGGAGTGGCGATTCCGCCAAAGGTCGTGATACCACAAAAGGTAAATGGTGCTGAAATCTCGTCATCATAATCGAGTTGGAATAATATGGCAGGGTGTGGTGCCACGCTACTTTTCGATGCCCTTATCATGTTGTTTTAGCGAAGTTATTTTTTGGCAGGTGTAGAAGATGGGTTTGGGGGTAACTCCATCCCCTTTTATCATTTCTGTATGGCACTGCATACATTTGTACCCTTTCCGATTTAGGAAACTATTAGCAAGCTATCAATGATTACGATAAAGCGGTACAACTGAACCCAATATTTGCAGGGGCATATTTTTATTTAATCCGCTATGGCTTACCTTATCCACTCTTTAAGACCTGATGGGCAATAAGGATTCGCAATACCTCGGACGTGCCTTCGACGATGGAAAGCATTCTTGCGTCCCTCCAGTGGCGATGGACATCATATTCATCGATGTAACCGTATCCACCATGGATCTGAATAGCAGCGTCGCATACCCGCTGTGCCATCTCCGACGAAAAAAGCTTGGCTTGCGCGGCTTCGCAGGCAATGTCTTCTCCTTTGTCCTTGAGTGCAGCGGTATGATACGTAAGGAGCCGAGCAGCCTGAATTTCTGTCGTCATGTTTGCAATCTTCTCCTGAATAAGCTCAAAATCCCCGATACCCTTGCCAAAGGCCATCCTCTTCCTGCTGTACGATAGAGTCTTCTCGAATGCTGCCTGAGCAATGCCGATACCCATTGCAGCTATAGAAAGTCGCCCGTAATTCAGGATATGTTTTGCGTACTCCATTCCCTTTCCTTCTTCTCCCAGGCGATTTTCCCGGGGTACGACACACTGTTCGAGATGTATTGCTGAGAGCTTATTACCCCTGACCCCGAGCTTTGGGAATATCGCCGTGACCTTACATCCCGGCGTTTCTTGCGGTACGAGAAAGGACGAGATGCCCTTGTCCGTCCTCGCAAAAATCAGGATTACATCGGCCTCTCCGGGGTTGGAGATAAGCATTTTGTCGCCGTTCAAGACGTAGTGCGTCCCTGACCACCAGGCTTTTGTCTGGATGGCCTTTGCATCTGACCCGCAGCAGGGCTCGCTGAGGGCAAAAGCGATCAGGTTCTTCCCCTTAATAAGGCCTCTCTCCAACAGAAACTCCTTTTTCTGAGCGGCACTACCGAACAAACGGATACCTTCGCAGCTCATGCCTTGGATCGAGAGCGGAATTGCGGTATTGGCGCATGCCTTAGTCAGCATTTCCAGCGTAGTGATATAAACAGGCAACGGAAGCCCCCGTCCTCCGTGCTCCGGAGAAAACGGGAGGGCCGTAATACTATGAACAGCCAGTTTCTCCAGATTCTGTTTTGGGAAGAGTTCTTTTTGGTCGATCATCTTCGCCGTTGGCTCTATCTCGTGCTCAAAGAAGTTTCCCATCTGTTCGAGCAGTTCGTGGTAGTTTTCCTGCCCGGGGAAGAGTTGTGAAATGATATTTCTCTGTTCCTGAGTATAAAACATGGACGCTCCCGGTCCGCTAGTTTCTTTCTCCGTGCCTGCCGAATCAGTCGCTTCGCTTCGTCATCTGTGCTAAGCTACCTTAGCTGATGAGCAATTATCGCTCTATAATCATTGCCACCGCATTACCACCGCCTAAACACAGAGTAGCGAGTCCTCTCGTCAATCCCTTTTCCTTTAAGGCATGGACCAGCGTCACGAGGATCCTTGCGCCACTGCACCCTATGGGATGCCCTAGGGCGATCGCACCGCCACTGACATTGAATTTATTGGGATCAATGCCCAATTCTCTTGAGACGACAACCGATGCAGGCGCATAGGCTTCATTGTGTTCGATCAGATCCATGTCGTCTATGGTAAAACCGGTCTTGGCAAGGAGCTTCTTGACTGTCGGTATCGGGGCCTCCATCACATCTTCCGGCCTTGTGCCGCCAACAGCATAATCTATGATGCGCGCCATCGGTTCAATACCTAATGAACGGGCGGTTCGGGCCGACGTAACTACCAGCGCGGCAGCGCCGTCACTAAGTTTGGAGCTGTTTCCTGCGGTCAGGATGCCGTCTTGCTTGAACACAGGAGGAAGTGCCGCAAGCCTGTCCAGGGAAGTGTCCTTCTGGATGCATTCGTCTGTATCAAAGGACCGTCCCTGGATATCGATAGGGAGGATCTCTTCCCTGAATTTCCCCTCATGGGTAGCGCGTGAGGCCTTGCGATTACTTTCCAGGCTAAATGCGTCCGCTTCCTCACGGGTGATACCGAATTTTTCGGCTATCCGCTCTCCCGTCATCCCCATAAGAAAGTTATTGTACACATCCCATAACCCGTCATTGAGCATGGAGTCAGCCATTGACGTATCACCGAACTTTAATCCCCACCGAATATTTCTGACTAGGTAGGGGGCGGCGCTCATGTTTTCCATACCGCCAGCAACGATAATGTCTGCGTCGCCTGCTTTTATAGCTTGGACAGCGAACATAACCGCCTTCAGTCCGGATCCACACACCTTATTGATCGTAACTGAACCGGTTTCAACGGGGATACCAGCATAGATTGCAGCCTGACGGGCAGGGTTCTGCCCCAAACCCGCGGAGATCACATTGCCCATGATCACCTCGTCAACACGCCCTGCCTGAATGCCCGCCTGTTTTACCGCCTCAGCTATTACAAGGGCTCCGAGTCGCGGCGCAGGAATGCTCTTTAGGGAGTGACCGAATTTGCCGATTGCCGTCCTGATCGCACTAATTAAAACAACGTCTTCCATAGCTTCCTTGACAAGGGTAAAATGTGATTCCAAAATATTGTTGTAACTGTCCAGAAAAATATCACATACCAAAAGTCAACTTTTGTAAACCATAGCATCAGATAATTGTGATGTCAAGGAATCGGTTGTAAGGGGTTATATTCGTAATGCAAACGCCTCCACCAAGCGATGAGATCGATCGCGGTAGGGACATCCGTTGCCGGACGCCTCCCGCACTGATCCGTGCTAGAAGCACTACTTCACACGGCTCTTACCTCGGGTAGTTCACGCGAAGCCTTTGGCTCGGGTAAAGGTGTCTGACTTTGATTGTGAGTATCCACGTCTTTATCAGGCATTTCATGCGATCCCACATAAGATTTCTGGCCTTGTGGCTACGTCGCCTTAACGCAAAGAGCCATGCCTTAGTTATCTCAGTGCAGAACCGGTTCACTGCCTTGTTATTGCCGGGCACTGCGAAGTAATTGAGATGACCCTGTATCACTGATCTAAGCCATTTACCAAGTGTCGGCACCAGCTCATGTCGGCGGCGGATAATCTCTTTTCTCACTTCTTTGAGCTTTGCCCGGAGACGCTTAGCGATTGTTGTCGTAACGATGATTTCGGGGACGATTCTAAAGGTGATGTCTCCGGTGTAGTTCCTGTCTTTTGATCCTTCCTTTCTTGTTCATTTCGGTCTTTCCTTTTTAGTTAAAGTCAATAGAGTGAAGCCATCACAGAACTCAGAGAGAGCGAATGAGGATGGCTGGAGAGAAGCGTTGTCAGTGCTGCGGTGTGAAGTTCGTACCGGACAGAAGGGTTGGGCCGCGTCAGAAGACATGTTCTGTGGCGTGCCGGAAAGTTCGAAAGAGCGAGAACAACAAGCACTTTCGAAGAAAGAATCCTGATTACTGGCTTGGCAGGTACGATGAGGTCAAGGCATGGAGACAGGAGCATCCTGACTATCAGAAGACCTGGCTACAGCGGAGAAAAGAGCGGCGTATGAAGTTCACACCCGGTGAGATACAAGCCGAGATGTTTGTAAAAGCCCTTGATGCAGTTGAGAAAAATGTCATCGTGCTGCGTGAGATACAATCAGAGATGCCCTTTCAACCCATTGATATTCCGGGACGATTGGCTGACTCTCCATGCCGCTCCGCGTGAGATACAAGCCGAGTGCGGGAAATAGCCCCAACAAATCAATACGTTGTTGTGCTTTTTCGTGGTGTGATACAAGGCGGTATTGAAGTTCCTATCACGGTCCGATAATAATGCCACCATGACGACCGATCATGCCGGTAATCAGGATGAATCGCTTGAAAGCAGAGTGAAGCATCTCCGCGCCGTGGAAGGCCTGTCGATCAGGCAAATCATGAAGGCGCTTTCCATGGGGAAGATGCGTGTCACCAGAATCATCAATGGTCAGAGCATACAGAAGCCTCCCAAGCAGACGCTCCTTGCACCCTATGAGCGTCTGATCGAAGAGTGGTACCAGGAACATACCTATCTCTTAGTGCAGCAAGTGTATAACCGCTTGAAGACCTATGGATATACCGGCGGTTACACCATGTTCGCTGTTCACACTCGCAAATACCGGCGGAAAAGTAAAAGGCCGGTGTTTCATGAGCTCACGTTCCTTCCCGCAGAAGATTATGGTAAGCAAGAAATTATGTTGAGTTAAACCTCCACCTGCGCTAAAAGGATTTGATTCTTCTGGAATAGTTGATTCGAGATACTACGCATAATATCTTTACAGGGATTCTAGCCATTTGAGCAAAGCAGGTGTGATTGGCTTTCTCGATTTTTTCACTTCGGACGGAGTTCCTGCGAGATCTAATGCCTTTCGCTTCATCTCCATATCTGTTTGAACATAAACTTCAGTTGATTTAATGTCGGCATGGCCAAGGATATCCTTGATAGTGATAAGAGGTAATCCTGCTTGCAACAAGTGCATCGCCTTAGCATGTCGCAGCGAGTGAGGGCTGATACCGCGACAATTCATGTCTGGCATTTTTTGTTGCGCAATGACCAAGTATTTTTTTAATACATATCGCACGCCGTGTCGTGATAACTTTTGTCCGGAACGATTGATGAAGAGTGGCGTCCTGTCTTCAAAAATACGCCCCTCCTCTGCAAGAAAGCGTTCAACAATATGAGCAGTCTGCGGCAGAAGCGGACATAAACGCTCTTTGCGCCCCTTTCCGTGGATTCTTACAAAGGCAGGACTCCCCAGACGGAAATTGATGGGTTTGAGATCGAGGAGTTCTTGCACACGGGCGCCAGTATCGTAAAGAAGAGCCTAGAGTACATAATCGCGCTCGCCGCTCACCGTGGTACGGTCAACCTGAGAAAGAAGATTCTTCATCTCTTCCTTGTTTAAATAGCCGAGGACCCGGTGCCTTGTTTTCTTAAAAGGAATGACTAAAACTCGTTGACAGAAAGAGGCAAGTGCTGGCTCACGACCCATAACGTAACGAAAAAAGGAATGGATGGCAGCCAAGCGAGCATTACGGCTACGAATGGAATTTCTCCGTTCTGTTTCCAGATGATTCAAGAAATCAAGGATAGCCTCTACGGAAAGATATTCGAAGTGCAAACGATCGACTTCACAGCTTCGGACACGCGCTACGAAGCACAGCAACATCTTTAAAGCGTCACGATAGGCTGTAACAGTATGATCGCTCACGTTTCGTTCCTCACCAAGGTGAACCATAAAAAAATCCGTAATCAAATTTGGAAGACTGGTAACCATTATTTCCCCCTTTCTTCGATAAGACTGCCGAAGCTGAGCTGATAACGGCTTGTTACTGCGCTCAGGAGATCTTCAGTTAATCGCAGGTAATATTGAGTACTTGAAAGACTGACATGGCCGAGGTACGTGGCAAGAATGGGCAACTTGGCATTCAGGTCTGCGCCTTGCTCATACCACAAAAGCAACCTATTGCAGGCGAATGAGTGGCGAAGGTCATGGAGGCGTGGACCTTTTCCCACACCGAGCCACGGGATTTTTGCTTCAGCCAAAACCATACGGAATGTATATCGGAGGGCATCCTTGGTGAGTCTACGGCCTTTGGGTCCCGGGAAAAAACAGGCATCAGGGGGACGCATGCCAATAGACTGCTCTACAAAGAGTCGACATTGTTTCATACGATTCATGAGATCTTGAGCCAAGGGTACAAATCTGGATTTACCGAATTTGCTTTCACGGATTCTTAGAACCCCATTGATAAAATCAACATCGGCGATGTTTAAAGATAAGACCTCCCCCAATCGCATGCCCGTCAAAAATAGGAGCATTAACGCCGTTCCGTGTACGAGGCTGCGGAGTGGAGAGCATCGGCCATTTGGAAGATGGAAGCAGGCTTCCAAAAACTGCCGACCTTCCGCACGCGATAGGATGCGTGGAACAAAGGGTCTACGGCGTATACCCAGAAAGCATGGGGGAGGAATGAACGTTCGTGGTTCTTCCAGGGCGATAAAATAACAGAGTTGGCGCAGGACGGTGAGATGGTGTCCACGCGTGGTTTCAGAATTAGCTTTATTTCGTGATAAATACGCACGAACGTTTTGATCTGTGATTACAGGATCGTTTGCTGGAAGTTGTGATAGCAGAAATTGGTCCACTGCGTGTAGCATTTCCTCTTCAGAACGGTAGCGATTTCCTACAGCGCGCTTAAACTTAAGGAAGCGCTCAATCTGGGGGGCCAGAGGAGACTTGAAACTTTTTATTAGTGAGTTCGATGGATTAATCATTGGGTGACCTCCGCGATAGATAAGGAGGCGGAACGTAGGTTATCCAAATCGATCTTCGTGTAGCCAAAAGTGGAATCTGTTCTGGTATGTCCCAGAACATCACCAATCGTTTTTATTGGAATATTGGCCCCAACCATTCTTGTCGCGAGACTGTGGCGAAGAAGATAAAGACCCCTCGAGCCAGACCGTTGACCCATCCCGGCATAATGAAGAGCTTTAATCATGACCTGGGAAAGATTGTCATCGGGTGAGAATGGTTCGAATGGGGCTTTATGGCGGATAAAGATATTCCTGGCCGTTGTTGTAGGACGTCCGTTTCGGAGATACTCAATAAGAGCAACAGATACGTCCGGCAAGAGCGGCAAAACAAGTTGATTGCCTGTCTTGGACTGGCAAAAAACAATCTGGTTCTGACGCCAATGAATATTATCCAAGCTAATCTGGCGGATATCGGATGGCCGCATGCCATATCGTGCCGCGAGTAAAAGGATGGCATAATCTCTTCTGCCTATAGCATTGGAGCGATCGATGCACTTCATGATTTTATCGACTTCATCACCGGTCAAAACATCGTGAAGGCCAATGTGACGATAGTGCTTTGACCTTCCTACAGCGTAAGACAAATCTTGTCCCAATTCACCACGGATAAACACATATTTTAAAAAACGTTTAATCATCCCCGTATAGGAGACCCAGGTGATTGCCTTACGATTACCCCGATTCATACAGAAATCATGGATGTGTTTGGCTTCAAGATTGTTAAAATCAAGCACGTCTACGTTGCTAAGATATTGTGTAAATTCACACAGGGCAAAGGCATTTTTACGCAGCGTTTTATCCGTTACGCCTCGGTGCTGACGGAGAAAGTTCAAATAAGAAGGGACACTTTTTTGATACATGGCAGTAGTTGGCCTTGGTAAGGGGCGGATACGTTTGGTGAACTTGCCGACACCGTCCGCTTCAATGAAGATCCGAATCGATGCCTTTATGAACCGACGGCGGCTTCCGCTTCCTCTCGGGAAGCGCCTTCGAATGTAATCATTTACATCCTGGGCATAGATGCTGGATGGGACATCAATGCCTGAGTCGCTACAGTATTTTGTGAATCTAATCCACTCATGGATACGCTCGACAATGACGACATCTAAGTACTTGAGGTTGATAAGGCGTTCGGCAATCAAGTTTATCCGATCTCGGTAACGAGACTGCTTATAGCATTCAAGGTAATCGTTTGAAAGAATCTTGGTTAGCATCAGGTCCCCCTTTATTTGAGTTGAAAATGGTTCTATCTTGGCTTCGATAGATTAACTCTAAAGGGGAAATTATGTGAAGTGGTCTGTCAGAGAAGTGCCATGAATTTGAGGAGTTTAAAGTGGACAACGATATCAGCTCAACATAATTTCTTGCTTACCATAATGCTGCTTATGGTAATCACAACATAAAGAAGAGGCACAGGTAGACTGGGCGCTGTGGCGGATACCGTCCGGATCGCGTACAGCTTTGTTTTTCTTCTGGCCTGGTCCCGTTATGCATATGTTCGGTTTTGTCCTCGCTGCAGCGTGGAGTTCTTTATGGACGGTCACATCGAAGCCTTCCGGGAGATCGGCGGAGTTCCCCGCAAGTGCAGGTACGATAACCTCACAAGCGTGGTGATCAAGCGAACGCCTGAGCTCAAGCTGAACGCCCAGTTCATGGACTTCTGCCGACATTACAGCTTCGGGGTCCATCCCTGCACCCCGCGACGGGCGAACGAAAAAGGCCGCGTCCAGCGGATTATTCGGGACATTAAGGATCATCTGCGGGTCACCCCCTGCGATAGCATCGCTGAGCTGAACAAACAGACATCCAGCTTGTCGCCTTGCCGCAGATACCCTACCAGCCGCGCAGATCAATCGTGTTCACTTTCGGCAAGACGGGGTTCGTTTCGTTCGAGACTAATCGCTATTCGGTCCCGTTCTCTGGCGCAACGCTCGAGCTCATGGCTTATCCCGATCATATCGAACTACACAATAAGGGAAAAAAATCGCAACCCACAAACGGAGCTTCCTCCGGAGCCAGAAGATCGAGAATCCCTTCCACCGGGAACGGCTCTTGTCCGTCACCCCGAACTTCAAAAATTAGCGGATATATCAGCTCATGAGCAGCATGGATCTCTGTGTGCCGCAGTTTCTCTCGACCGAAGACACACTTTGAGACGAATTGACTTCTAGCGGGGCTTCGCCCCAGGGATCCTCAGTCGCCCTACGGGCTCCTTCGTTTCCCCGGGTTGCTTTGATCTTTGTTGCTATCATAATGATTTCTCCTCCCCGCCCTCTACTCTAATTTACCATAAGGTAGGTGTCTCGATTACATTGACACAGAGGGGTGCGCTTAATGCCCTGGCTCACAAGCTGGCGAGGGCAGCGTACTACGTCATGCGGGATGATTTGGTTTTTCAGCCCGAGAAGATCTTCGGATGACAAATCATTGATAACAAGATGGCTGGAGCGGGGAACCAGCTGCAGTGCTGGAAGAACCATAAATATTGATTGGTAAACCGCTCCACCCAAAACTTTAGAGTCATCAGCATCGTTACTGCCCGTGCCGTGAACCACTTAGAGGCTGGTAAAAAACCACGAGTATTGTTATAAACCCTTACGGGCGGGGCAAGGAGCCGAAGATTTTCTGGTCCCCGCTCTGCGGGGAAAGGGTCATGCTGAGAACCGCGCATCATCAGCAGGACCTTAATCCTTATGGGTGGCTGGTACAGTAGCGACTGATACCCAAACTGAATGAAACTACGGCAATGGTACGGATGTTGATGATTGAAAAGATATCGACGAGAAAATATCATTTTCTCGTCACGGGGTAGGCTTTTTCACTTGACAGGGAGCCTTCAAATGGGTGGCAGTGTAGACTTGCAGATGTTATAATCGAAGCGACAAGGCCGGCGAAATAGCGATGAATTCCGTTTGAAGCATTCAGTTAACTGTATAATCTGTAGTAATTGAACTTTTCATTCTCTTAACTCATAAAGTTACCATTTGATTTCGTTAGCGCATGCCCTACATAACAACGTTGACATCGAGCCTGAACAGGAACATGAACTCACGTCGCTAAGCGGCTATATTATTCTCATCATTTTTCAAATCAAATACCAAGAGGAAAGCAAGTGGACTTGAATCGCCTGCTTGAAAACGCATGCTTCTCTGATCAATGATGAAATGAGTAATATTCATGCCTCTTAACCGATCTTCCTTTCCGGCTTAGCGATGATTCTGATTCCTGACGGATCAATGTGGAACTTAGCGTTCAGAAGGTCCTTTCCTGCGTCAGTGCCTATCTCAAGCTTCTCCGGTAGGATATTGAACTTGTCCACGATTACCTTCTTGAGCCTGCAACCCTTACTGATGACCGTGTAGTCCATGATGATACTGTCTTCCACTATGGCATCGTCCTCGATCACGACACCCTGTCGGACGACAGAGTTCACGATCTTGGCGTTTCGCACGATGTCCCCCTCGGAGATGATGCTGTTCCGTATTTCGCCGCTGAAAATCTGTGCTGCAGGCCCCTCGTGCCCGGCCGGATGGATAGGCCACTTTTTATTATGCAGGTCGAAGACGGGCTGCTCACCCAGCATGTCCATGTGCGCCTGGAAATATGCAGGAATAGTTCCCACATCCCGCCAGTACCCTAGTTCTTCGTATTGCATCGTGCCAGGTACGAGGTTCGTCGCAAAATCGTACGCATAGACCCTGCCTGTTTCCACAAGGGTGGGGATAATGTGTGAGCCGAAGTCGTGCAGGCCTTTCATCTCCGCATGCACGAGCGCCTCAATGAGAATATCCCGGTTGAAGATATAATTGCCCATCGAAACATACGCACGACTGGGTGCGTCCGATTTTGGCGTTGGATGTTCGGGTTTTTCCTGGAATCCGGTAATCCTCCTCCCGCTGTCAGTTGCGACTACGCCGAAAGCCGAGGCCTCAGCGAGCGGTACGGGCCGCGTAGCCACGGTCACATCCGCGCTCTTTTCCAGATGGAAGTCGATCATCTGCCGAATGTCCATACGGTAGATGTGGTCCGCACCGAAGACGATCACTAACTCCGGGTCGCGGTCTTGGATAAGGTTGATGTTCTGGTACACCGCATTGGCCGTGCCTTGGAACCACTCGGGACCCATTCGCATCTGCGGTGGAACAACAGCCACGAAATGGTCAGGGATGAAGGAGGATAGCACCCAGTTTTTGCGTACATGCTCAATCAGTGATTGGGACTTGTATTGGACTAACAGATACACAGAATAGATGTGAGAATTCACCAGATTGCTGAGCACGAAGTCTACAATCCTGTACCTGCCGCCGAAGGGCACGGCAGGCTTAGAGCGGAAATCGGTGAGTGGGGTCAACCGCTCGCCTTTGCCGCCGGCCAGGACGAATGCAAGAATTTTGGGATGCGCCATTTCAGTTCTGTTAGAAATAAACTACTCGCAAGCAGTTAATTGTCGGACAGTCTGCTTGCTATGAGGAATTGCAAGTTAAATGTTGGAACAACAATTGCGAACTCTTGGCTGACAAAGAGTTTATTTCCCATATTCCAACTTTAGCTTCGTTACCTTTCCGCTTTCGACCTTGACATTATACACTCTTATTCTATTCAGCATTTCATGCCACGCAACTAGAGTATAGGTACCGGGCGGAACGTCCTTCAAGTAAAATTCTCCGTCTTCGTTGGTAACTGTGGCATATGGATGATCGAAGACCTGTAGATATCCATGCATCCAGTGATGGGTGTCACATTCGACCTCGATAAGCCCCGTTCTTGTCAGGGGCTTCGTGATGGACATATCTTCTCCCGGAAGTTCAATGTTGTACATCGTCTTTCCACTCCAGTATGTATGGATATTGTGCGGTATCGGGTCATCGTTTCGCTCGATGAATATGTTACCCTTAAACCCGATGACCACATGAGGGACAAAGGCGCATTGCAGATTCGTCAAGGTGACGGGGTCATTGGGGACCGGCTTTCCAGCCTTAATATCTTCAATATATACGACTACATTCTTGATCTTCCTATCCTTGATTAGATACCTTTCTGCAGGAAGTTTGACGCCGCAAAACGAGTTCTCGGGTATCATTTCAACCACCTGATCTTTCGGAACATGTGCCCCTGCGTACTCAACCGTTCCTTCGATACTTCCGCCATTTGTGACGTCCATAGTATTGTAAGCAAAGGCAGGTGATAAGAAGGTCAAGAAGGCTGCCAGTACTCCGATAACAATACTTCCCTTTTGCATGATATACTCCTTCCCCTATTTAAATATTTATCTCTTTCGTATATTCAAGCCTGTCAGTCTAATTTCCTAGCTTTTTAATTTTGCTACGCACGAGATTCTCTTCATCACAGATCTTCCGTAAACATATTTTTTGACCGATGGAGGGATTCCCTCGAAAACAGACTTATCATTTTCATCGTTTACTACTACAAACATATTATACCCTATCTTTGTAGTAGTTGCGTTCATCTTAATAAAATTATGGTAGCGTTGCAAGGTGAAGACCTGACAAAAGCCTTCTATTTCACATCAACTATGCGTTATAACCGTTGTAGTTCCTAGTACACGTGAACTACCTCGCCCTTACGGTCGAAGCTTCTTGGTTCGTTGAGGGGCCTTGCAGCACCGCCTCTCCCCAAGCGTAGATTTCGGCAGTTCCTGCCGTAGACTTATTCAGGATGTTTATTGCAGCGTTGCGATCGCGGTCCATGAAGGTCTTGCAGAAAGGGCAATCATGCACCCTTTCGGCAAGCGTTTTAGGCACCCGTTCCCCACAGCAGCTGCAAATGATGCTTGTGTGATAAGGAGCGACTTTGTCGAACTTGCGCCCAGCTTCTTCCGCTTTGTATGCAAGATAATTAGGAATTTGTCCCCATCCAGCATCGGATATTTATTTGGCAAGGTGATGGTTCTTGACCATGCCTGTGATATTCAGGTCTTCTGTTACGATGAAACCATAAGTATCTACGAGTTTACAGGAGGTCTTATGATGAAAGTCAAAACGCTGATTATGGACCTTCTGATGAAGCTTAGCAAGCGTCATTCCTTGAGTTTCTTCTCGGTGGTTTGCAAGTACTTAGAATTTGCTATTGTCTCACCCGTAGAAAGAACAGCGAAATTATGAATGCCAACATCTACGCCGATGGCCTTGTCAGATACTAGTTCGGGAATAGGCACATACTCCACGGAAAAGCAGGCAAACCACTTGTCGTGTTCTCTTTTGACCGTGCAGGTTTTGATAGACCCGATAATTGGGCGATGAAGCTTTATTTTAATCGTCCCTATTTTGGAGAGTTTAAGGCGTCCACGATGACTTTGGCTATTCTGCGGTATTAGTAACTGGAACCCCGGAGTCTGCGGATAATGGATGGAGTCATATTGTCCGATCCCCTTGAACCTTGGGTAACCCGCTTTACCGGACGTGCCTTTAACTCTCCGGAAAAAGTTTTGATAGGAGCGCTCAACACGAAATAAAACATTCTGTAAGACTTGGGAATGGATGCCTTCAAGGGAATTTATTCTGGTTTTATCGCTTTTAAGGATCTCTTGTTGGCGTACCCTGGTAAGACCCTTGCCGGTCTTTTCGAAAGCATTCTTCCTGTCTGCAATACAGGAGTTGTAAAGCACTCGGCAGACATCAAGGGTTTGAGCGAACATCAATGTTTGTTTTTTAGGAGGATAGAGGCGGTATTTGTAAGCTTTAGTTTTCAACATTGAAATACTATACATATTACCACGTAAATCTACTTTTGTCAAAAAACGTCGCCCTTCATCCCCTCCCTTACGGAAGGGTATTTCCGGCGAAAAGTTAAACCTCCTCCTTTTTTGTCATTTTCTGCAATACCCCAAAAATACTCCGTCGCATTTTTTCGTTTAGTGCTATGTTATAAAAATACATGTCTCTAATAATATTTATTAGATTGGTAAAACATTAAATATCAAAATACACACATATCGTGCATTCTATTTCTTTTGATAAGTAGATTACAACGATTAAGCCAAACGTTTAGCAAGAGGGTGATGCAAAGCATCGGGCTTCACGCTTTTTAGTGTGTTCAGCATTTACTAATCAGTGCAATAAATAGTTTGCATTTTATACATTAACATGGTATAATTGGGGCATGAAAAAAGGTGATGCCCGTTCGTTGTCCCCGGATGCACAAGAGGCCATAAGGCAAAAAGCAGTCAAAGCTGTTCTTGATGGCAAGAAGCAGGTCGAAGTTGCTCAGATATTCGGTGTTACGCGTCACGCGGTCGGAAAATGGATTGCATTGCACCGAACCGAGGGTGTCAAAGCGCTCGCAGCAAAACGACGAGGTCGCCCGACGGGCGGATCGCTTAAGCCATGGCAAGCGGAAAGGGTCAGCAAGACCATTCAAGATCGCTTGCCGGACCAACTGAAGCTGCCGTTTTACCTGTGGACCCGTGAAGCCGTAGCCCAGTTGATTGCCAAAAAGTTCAATGTTGAGCTTTCTGTCTGGACTGTTGGACGCTACCTTGCCCAGTGGGGTTTTACCCCGCAGAAACCCGTACGCCGGGCCTTTGAACAGAACTCTGAAGAAGTTCAACACTGGCTTACGCATGAGTATCCACGGATACGTGCGCAGGCGAAGCGCGAAAAAGCCGAGATTTACTGGGGTGACGAGATGGGGCTGCGGTCCGATCATGCTACCGGCCGGACCTATAGTCTTCAAGGTGAGACCCCCGTCATTCCGGGAACGGGACAACGATTCGGATGCAACATGGTCTCTGCCATTACGAACAAAGGACATCTTGCGTTCATGGTGTTTCGGAAGCGGTTCCGCGATGACGTGTTTACCGGCTTCCTGAAACGTATGGTTCGCCAGTCCAAACGAAAGGTCTTTTTGATTGTCGATAGACATCCTGTGCACCGTTCCCGTACCGTAAAAAAATGGCTTTCGGAGAATGAGAAGCAGATTCGTCTGTTCTATTTGCCGTCCTATAGTCCGGAGCTCAATCCGGATGAGATGTTGAACCAGGACGTTAAGAGCAATGCCGTCGGACGGCAGCGAGCGCACACGCAGGATGAATTATTATCCAATGTTCGTGGTTACTTGCGCAGCCGACAGAAGAAACCATATATTGTTCAAAGCTATTTTCAGGAGAAGCACGTTCAGTATGCTGCTTTATAAATGCAAACTATAATGTGCTCCCCTTAGTAACTGTTTAATGACTTGTAATGCGGTAAAGGAGGAATAATCACCCTAAGAGGATCGTGAAGCTATGCGGGACCTGACACACGGCAGGGAAGAGGCGATCAAGGCCCAATGTATCTCCCGCCAAAGATTAAGTGCGATGCTGCTGAGGCACGGACACCGTTACTCGGGGGAAACCACTTGGACCCAGGCTCACATGCGCTGGCTGGCAGACATCAATATGCCGCACCCTGAGCAGCAAATCATCTTGCAAGAGTATATCCACGCTGTGATGGAATGCACAGAGCGCGTGGCCGGGCTTACGGAGCAAATTCAAAAGATTATACCCGCATGCAGAACTGCCCCTGTCATACGCGCAATCAAGGCGTTAAGCAGGATAGTACGAAAGATCTCGACAACCAGAAACTCTATCTTTCATTTTGCATACAAACCGGGATCGTCAATACGCTCAAACAGGAATGAAAAGTGCCGGTACAGACAATATCCATGCTATCATAAGTGGTTTCCATCATTAACTTCTCGACCATCCATTTAATCTTGTGGAGGAACGTATGAAAAAGAGTATCTGGAAGGTGCCTATATGCAGCCTCTAAGGGGTTCGTCGCCCTTTGGAGGCATTCAAAGTGACGGAACTAGTTAAGGGCTATACTAAAAAATAGCACATATGCTGAGGCATAACTAAAGAACAAGTTTTTTTTCAATGCCAAGGTTTTTTAAATATATGCATAAGGAGGTCAAAAATGAGAAAGATTATCAAGATTATCAAGTTTATCTCAATAATTTTTTTTATGGGAGTAGTTTCTTTTTTAGCTTTTTTCCCCGCCACGGGTCCTTCGGAGGCGTTTGGACAGAACAATCGCAAAGTCCTCATGGTTCTTCGTGAAGGATATTCGACGGATATAGACCTCGCGATCAAAATGGAAGTGGGTGTGATGACCAAACTTCTTAAGAATGCAGGATTTGACGTGGATATAGCTACTACATCAGGTCAGTCCATCTTAGGTCCTACCCAAAAAATCGAAAACGTATTAAGATTATCCGAAATTAACTTGGATAACTATGTAGGTGTGATCATGCCATGTATGGCCGTCGGGATGTTTCCGGGGCCGCCGGTATCTCCTGAAGCGGTTGCGGTAGTGAAGAAGACACTAGCAGAAGGAAAGCCTGTGGCTGCTGCCTCCAATGCTTCTATTATTTTGGCGGACGCGGGCGTCTTAAAAGGGAAAAAATACGCCTACTACGAAGATCCTCTGAAAACGAGCAAAACTAGGACAAGAACGGACCCTAGATTCAATAATGCTATTTATAGCGGTCCAGGTGTCGTCCAAGACGGCAAAATTATCACTTCTGGAGTTTGCCCTGTCATAGAAAGCAGAAATGGTATGCAAAGCGGAACTGTTGAGTTAACACAAAGATTTATTGCCACAATCAGGCCTTAGTAAAACAGATATGGATTTCTCAAAATTCAATAAAAAGTGATATGAATTAAGAATGCTATGTAACTCAAGAACAATCTTACAAGGCAGGGTCTGAAATGGCGCTGCCTTTTGTTATCTATTTCCTTTGTAAACGTCATGACCAATTCATCTCGGCATTGAAGATAAATAGGTAAGGTCGCATCAATGAACATTGCAAGGTTCTACCAGAATATGACAGGATTTTGAGCCACCATTCTATGTTTGAAGGTGTTTACCAAAGAGATTTTAACCTGAAACCTGCGTGATACTCAAATTATAGTGTTGAATCAGCCTTTAAAAATGCGTACAATTATGTGTAAATCACTCAACGAACAAACCTACCAAAAAGTTAGGTTCATTCGCAATGCGCTTAGGCCCCAAAAATTTGGTGCTGTCTTTTGTTGGGAAAAACTTTACCCACTTCGGCGGCGTTTATTTGCTGTTCCTATTTTTCAAAAAACTCAAGCTCAAAACACTTCACTACAACGAAACGCGATTTACTCAACGCAACAATCACTTCACGATCTCAGAATCAATACTGTCATTGGTTTATCCAATCATCCTCGGCTTCGGCAGGATCGAAACAACCCATCTGCTGAAACACAACGGAGTCTTTCAATATCTTACCGGTTTGCCTACATATCCCGATCCGTCGACCTTGCGGCGCTTTCTTCTGAGAATAGCGCCACTGTCTCTGCCAAGGCTCAGGCGACTTCACGACAAACTGCTCTCGTCGATGATGCTGAAGCCCTATTTACCTACCCGCATTATCTCTGACATGTACTCTACCGTTCTCGTTTTGTGCGGGAAATAGGAGATGGCCAACGTCGGATACAATTCGAAGAATCGTGGAAGGCCTTCGTACCATCCTCTCGTTTGCTTCAACGACATTGCCAAGGACTACTGGAACGGAGAACTCCGGCCAGGCGACGCGCATACCGCTGCGGATGTTCTCGACTTTCTGAAGGCATCATTTGCCAAAGTGCCACCCTCAGTAAAAGTCATAATCATCAGGGTAGACAAGGGTTTTTTCGACCACAAGACTGTCGAGTATCTGGAATCCAGGAACGCCCTGTTTGCTTCGTTGTCAGGCTGACACCGCCAATCAAAAGAAGGCTTGCGGGATTATCGTATCACCGTTATGCATTCGGAATGGAGACATCCGAGTTTACATATCCCATCCAGGCAGAACACAGGGAATATCGGTTTGTTGTGATCCGACGCCCGATTCCCGAAGACCCATCGGAGCAACTTACTCTGTTCACAATGGGCAAGTACAGTTATCAGGTCATTGTGACAAACCTGAGCCTAACTCCGCTCAACACGTGGAGGTTTTACATCGGTCGAGTTGCTTTGGAACTCATTATCAAAGAATTCAAAGGCGATTATCCATTGGCCAAGATACCGACAAAGCACTTCGCAGCCAACGAAGCGTATTTTCACATTCTGATGTTTTCGTATAATCTGATCAACTGGTTCAAGCGCCTCTGCTTACCAAAGGGTGTTCAAACGATGATGCTCAAAACTTTGCGATCACGTCTATTACTCGTTCCAGGCGTCTTGGTAAAATCTGAAAACCGGCCAACATTAAAACTTCCGTTAAATTTCTGGTACCGTGAAGCATTCGAGTACGCTATCAATAAAATTGCTCGAATGAAAATTTGACCATTTTCATGCCGGATTCAGGTTCAATTTCATTAAGACGAAGAATATCGAATCTAACTTGATAATCATATAAAGGGCACCTCCGAGCATACCAGAATCTAAAAGGTTCTGATATGCTCTTGGGAAGAGACGCCAATCCCAGGAGGTGCTTTATGAGATTATCGCATTTGGAGTTATAGCTTGCCTGCGTTCGTTCGGACATACCGCTCAGTTGCAGGGCATTGATGGACTTCTCGTACCAGTTTTCCATGACTATACTGTCCTTGTGAAATAAGATTGAACTGCAATGGAGAAATATGGTAACACGGAAACCACTCAGAAAATATCAAGCGAAGTGATGGTGGTAGAAGGAAGCGGTCTATGCTTCTCTGCCGCGGAGCGGTTTACTTGAAGCGGTATTCGTTAACATTGTACCCATAAAATACTCAGATCGACATTGTTGACAACCCAGAAAATCAAGAATATCATATATTCGCCCAAGATGCTGCTAGTGATATGGAGTCAATTAATTAAGGAATACATCATGAAAAAACAAGTCTTAATTTCTGCCTTAATCTTGCAAGTAGCATTTGCCTATTTATTCACAAAAATACATAAGAGCCCTTATGGATGAACCCGATAAGACTCAACACAGGAAAGCTGGCGATCAAGGGACGATCGATACTGCCATGGATGTTCTAGCTTATCGCAGCCAGAAGGGGCCCTTTTCCCGCCTTCTCCCTTTTCTGGGGCCTGCATTCATCGCCAGTGTCGCTTATATCGATCCCGGCAACTTCGCCACCAACATCCAGGGCGGCGCTAAATTCGGGTACACCCTGCTATGGGTCATCGTTGCCAGCAACCTGATGGCAATGCTGGTCCAGGCACTGTCGGCCAAGCTCGGCATCGCCACGGGACTGAATCTGGCCGAACATTGCCGCAATCATTTTTCACGTTCTGTTGTTATTACGATGTGGGTATTGATGGAGATTGTGGCGATTGCGACCGACCTGGCCGAGTTCATGGGAGCAGCCGTCGGCTTTTATCTGCTTTTTGGCACCTCTCTCTGGCTGGCCGGTCTCATAACCGCCGCCACCACTTTCCTCATCCTGGGTCTAGAGCGTTACGGCTTCCGACCGGTCGAGGCGGTAATTACGGCTTTGGCAGGTGTTGTAACGGTCAGCTACCTGATCGAAACCATCCTGGATAAGCCGAACTGGGGCAATGTACTGTATCACTCAGTCGTTCCTCAATTTTCTGGAACGGAGAGCGTTTTGCTTGCGACGGGTATCGTGGGCGCAACGGTCATGCCCCACGCCATCTATTTGCATTCCGCACTCACTCAAGGCCGCATTGTAGTCAAGGACGCGAACCAATTACGGCGGTTGTTCCATTATGGGATAGTGGATGTGGTCGTTGCTATGGGGCTAGCAAGCCTAGTCAACATGGGGATGCTGATCATGGCAGCCTCAACGTTCTTTAAGCATGGACTAACCCAAGTTGGAAGTCTCGAAACAGCTCATCGCACCCTGGAACCATTGCTGGGCAGGGCATCAAGCTGGATCTTTGCCATTTCACTTCTCACTTCCGGCCTGTCTTCCTCTGCGGTCGGTACAATGGCGGGACAGGTTATGATGCAGGGATTCTTGCAGCGGCGAATCCCCGTCTGGATCCGCCGTCTGGTTACAATTATTCCATCCCTGGTAGTTATCTTTATCGGGCTGGACCCGACACGCACCCTGGTAATCAGCCAAGTGGTGCTAAGCTTTGGACTTCCGTTCGCCATCATTCCACTGATCGTGTTCACCAGACGCAAAAGCTTGATGGGAGTATTGGTCAACCACATTGCCACAACGACGCTTACAAGTATTGTGGCAGCCTTGATTTTAGCTTTAAACGTTTACCTGGTTTATCAGGTATTTATAACGGGGTTATAAATGTTCAAACATTTGTTAGTCCCTTTGGACGGGTCGCACCTTGCGGAAGCGGCATTGCCCGCTGCCATTTATTTTGCCAGGGCTTTGAAAGCCAAGGTCTCTCTGCTCCACGTCATTGAGCGCGATGCACCACAGGAAATCCACGGCGAACGGCATCTGACTAACCCCGGCGACGCCGGGAGATACATTGATGAAGTGGTCGCACGTGCTTTTCCGTCAGAATTAATGGTTGAAGGGCATATTCACAGCAATGAGGTAAACAACGTAGCTCAAAGTATCGCTGAACATGAGAGGGAGTTAGACTCTGACCTGATCGTAATGTGCACCCATGGTCGTGGGGGTCTGCACGACATTATGTTTGGTAGAATTGCGCAACAGGTAGTCGGGCTTGGTACAACGCCAATCCTGCTCATACCGCCATCTATGAGCGGAGCCGCACCTACATTTACATGTAAAAGAATGTTGGTGACATTGGACGGTAACCTTGACCACGAAGAGGGGTTAAACGTAGCGGCAAGTCTAGCAAAAATCTGTGGAGCCGAGTTAATTCTAATTATGGTAGTTCAAAAGTATAACACACTCTCCGGCGAGGAAGCAGCCACAGCAAAGATACTGCCCGGAGCAACACATATATTGCTGGACCTGGCAGAGCTGGACGCTAAAGAGTACCTGCACCGTCATGTAGCCAAATTACAGTCTGCAGGGATTACGGCTAGGGCCGATGTCCTTCGTGGCGATCCCGTCACAACCATTGTTGTCACGGCGAAGGAGACGGAGGCCGATCTGATCGCCCTAGCAACTCACGGGAAGACCGGCATGGATGCCTTCTGGTCGGGAAGTACCACACCGAATGTAACTCGACGCTCTGTTACTCCGCTTCTACTGGTACCTGTGAGGCGAGAAATACGTGGAAACTAATTTTATAAAGCAGCTCACATATCTTTCTAGAAATCTTCTTGAAGTTCACTAAGCGCTTCCTCTCCGATTTTGCCATTCTTAGCAACATATAAAGTACAACCTAAGCCTCCCCCATTTGATGAAGGAGGTTCAGGAAAACTACTGATTCAAAGCATAACTACTTATTGGCTGCTAATTTACTGATTCATCGAGACTATAAAGGCCCACTGGTATCTGATATTACGTTTGTCCCGACCAACGAGGGATGGCTGTATGTATAACCCTCTGTGTCAATATAACTGAGACGCCTCCCCTATGGTAAATTAGAGTAGAGGGCGGGGAGGTGAAATCATTATGATAGCAACAAAGATCAAAGCAACCCAGGGAAACGAAGGGGCCCGTAGGGCGACTGAGGTTCCCTGGGGCGAAGCCCCGCAAGAAGTCAATTCGTCTCAAGGTGTGTCTTCGGTCCTGCCAGACCCCGAGGTTCCGGCTAAAGCCGCTCGGCGACGTTTTACGGCTGAATACAAGTTTCGCGTCCTTGCGCTTGCCGATGCCTGAAACACGCCTGGGTGCCTTGGTAAGCTCTTGCGCCAGGAGGGACTCTATGCATCAAATCTCGGCACCTGGCGTGGTCAGCGCAATCGTGGCGTACTATCAGCCCTCGAGCCCAAGAAGCGGGGTCGTAAGGAATCAGTCCGCAATCCTCTTGCAGCAGAGAACGAGAAGCTCCGCAAGGAGAATGAGCGGCTTACCAATCGCCTCAGAAAGGCAGAAATCATCAACGACGTTCAAAAAATATATCACAGCTTCTGAGGATCCCGATTGCGACCGACGAGAACGGAGGGGACGAGTGATGGAAGCCGCTCTTACTCTTTCCTCTGATGTCGGGATCAAATCAGCACGTGAATCGCTTGATATCCCTCGTTCAGGATTCTACCGGATGCAGGCGCGGAAAAATGCGCCTCTCATAGAGCCGATAAAACGTCCGAGTCCTCCGCGTGCACTGTCTTCAGTCGAACGGCAAGGAGTGCTTGACATCCTACATTCTGATCGGTTCACAGACAAGGCGCCCCAGGAGGTCTTTTTAGTGATCATATCCATTCCGTCACAGTACTCTCCAATTACGTCAGATTATTGCAACTTAAAATAGGACATCCATTTATGGGCACTGTCAAGTGAAAATAGCTATCTTGTAACGAGAAAATTTATTTTCTCGTCGAGCCTTTTCGTTACCATCATCCTCACCATTGCCGCAATTTCATTTAATTCGATGTCAATACTTCACTGCATCAGACACCCATCAGGATTAAGGTCATTGGTACTGAATGATATCTCCAAGACCCTTTCCACCGTCGGTGGACCAGAAAATCTTCGGCTCCTTGCCGCGCCCAAGGGGTTTTTCATTTCTTATGGTTATTGACCAGTCCTGTAATAGTTCACGGCACGGGCAGCAAAGATACTGATAACGATATATACTACGGGTGGGGCGGATTACCAATCACTTCTGATGGATTTGCCAGTCCTATTGATGGTTCACCGCCCCAGCCATCTTTCACCCAAAGCACTTTCCCGGCATGAACGACACACCGTCCCGCATGATGTAATAAGCCGCTCTCGCTAGCTTATGAGCAAGGGCATTATGCGCCACCATCCTGTTCGTCTTCTGCGCTTTGCTGTTGTAATAGGCTCGTGCGTCCTTATCAAATCGACGCGCTAGTTCTGCTGCTTCTGAGAATGCCCAGGCAAGATACTTGTTACCGCACTTCCTGTTCCCTTTGCCCTTTTGCTTCTCGTTGCTGATCCAAACGGTCGAAACCTTTCGACAGTACGATACAAAATTACCAACATCGGCAAATCGATCGATAGGCCAGTCTCCAGCATAATCGTCAGGCCCAGGATCTTGCCAATGCCAGGTTCCGTCATAAGCTTATTGTACGGCTCCCGCAGAGCTACCCGCTCTCCCACAACGGATTCGAGTGCTTTGATCTGCAAGGTAAAGAAATCTATGCTCTCCTTGCTGACCTTTCCTGCCAACGCTAGATCCTCGTTGTCGGCAAGATAGGGAGTTACATGATCGATGGTTAATGCCTTGACAGCATTCGCCTTCAGTTTGACTCCATTGTTACGGCTAAGAATGTTCTGAAGACTTAAAATCAGCGATGTTCGAAGACGTACTAAATGACTTCGCTTCCTGAGTAAATCTCGAATCGGTCGATCTTCTTTCGGATAGATATATCCCTCCGGGAGAATACCAAGCCGGAGCATCTCGGCCAGCCAGAAGGCGTCGTGTTGATCGTCCGCATACTTGAGTCCAGAGTATTCCTGGATCTTCGTAGTGTTTGCAAAATGCACCTTGTAGCCCTC
This sequence comes from Nitrospirota bacterium, assembly GCA_963845065.1. GTDB lineage: Bacteria > Nitrospirota > UBA9217 > UBA9217 > UBA9217 > JAJYKN01. Next base: position 50,866 of record CAWJQQ010000003.1, on the reverse strand, counting down.
TTCCGTCAGGATATCGACTAGCCAGTACCAGTTATACGTCGATTCCACGACGATGCCTACGATACTGTCTTTGTATGGCGCCAGTGTGTTCAGGATGACTTCACGATCGTTTGATAACTTCTTCTTGAATACTCGTTTGCCATCCTCATCGATGATGCCAAGATAGGTGTTGCTTGAATGCAGATCACAGCCAGCGTATAATCTCATACAGCACCTCCAGGGTTAAGATTGGTCTCTTTTCCTATGAGCATAGCAAAATCTTACGATTCTGCTATGCTCGGAGGTGCCATTTATATGATTATCACTTCTACTTTGGCGGAAGAGGACATTATCATTTTTTAGGATTACATGAAGTCGATGGGATATGTTGATGGGATATTGCATGTGTATGTGGTAATAGACGGAGTGAAAGTTGAACGATAGAATCTGGATAAGATATTCTAGGTGGCCAGAGCGAAAGCGCGGCACACCGGATAGCAATAACTATTAGAGATATCGTTCGTCTGGATGTGAGAGACTCACCGATAAAAGCAATGACGGTAGAAATACCGAAAGGAGAGCTGTACCTTGTAAGCGACTCGGATATACATCTTATCGAACATACTCAATTTTCTCTTGGCTCTTGACAGGAGCGATATAGTATGTATCTACAAGTCCGTAATTTCGATCAGGCTAAACAATCATCAAATACAGGTGTAAATTGCACAAGATGCGCATCATTCTTCTTCGCCCGATGAACACGAGGCAGGTAACTTATCTATTATTTCTCCAGCTCCTTCATTGAATCCAGCATAAGTTTCTTGCCCTGAATCATTTTATTGACCAAGCACAGGTCTTCTGGGTGCAGCCTGAACCATTCGATCATGTCGGTTATTTCAAGGATCGGCGTTGCGCACACTGCCGGTGGATCCTCTTTCACTAGCGCAGCTTTTACAGGCTCTTCTTTAAAAAGTTCTTCTTGTGCGGACTCAGGTGAGGGCTCGTGACCGGACAACATCCACTCAAGGCTGAAATGATTTTTCAAACAAATATTATAAAGCAGCTCAGCAGTCGGCCGGACTTCACCTCGCTCGATCTTGCTGACCTCAACCCGCGTTATACCGAATTGTTTGGCGAAGTCCGCCTGAGTAGCAGTACCCCGAATGTGCTTGATTTTGGACCCAAGCGCCTTATAGTCAATCGCAATATATTCTCCAGTCAAAGCGTCCGGTCCAATAGCTCCTTTATCGTCTGTTGACATAGAGTACCTCCCGTCAATTATAATTCCGGAATGCGAATTCTAATATCTTCACAATACATAGTTGACCCACCGCACAAAGTATCATGGATGAATATATGCTTGATGCCCTGAGTTGTCAACGGTTCCGATTGAGTATGTTGTCCCAAAGTAGAACTGTCCTATCACACCAAAATAGAAATGTCCGCTTCTTTTACATTAAAAGCGCCTCTAGCCGTACTCAAACTGAACTTTTTAAGGATCTCATGGCAATCAAGCTCTGTTAGCACTACTTTTATGTCGTTTACGATACGTAGAGCATTTGCAGGTGCATTAATGCAGGCTCCCCTGACATTTGAACAACTGTCTTAATATCTTAAAATAGGACACTTCTACTTTGGTAGAATAGGACATTATCATTTTGGGATTACACGGTTCCGATTGAGTATTCATGAAAAAGTCCGGTGGTGGTTTCGAACAAGCATACAATGCCAAAGCAGGCGTGGATATCGATTCACTGCTGATCGTCACCAATAACGTAAGCCAGCAACCCAACGGTAAACAGCAGCTTGAACCGGCACTCAATGATCTTGCGGCATTACCAGAATCATTCGGTACCGTTGATGCGCTTCTTGCCGACAGTGGCTACTTCAGTGAAGACAATGTTGTCCTGTGTGAGAAGCGCAAGATAAAACCGTACATTGCCTTCGGCAGGGAACAGCATAATCAACCGCTCATGGAACGGTTCAGAGAACCCTCACCCATATCGGATTATGTCGATGCAGTTACCAGGATGAAGCACCGGCTCCTGACCCAAGCAGGTAAAAAACTCTATGCCAAGCGCAAGAGTACGGTTGAACCTGTCTTTTTTGCATCATCAAGGCGGTCATGGGGTTCCGGAGGTTCCTGCTTCTCGGTTACCAATCCGCACAAGGGGAGTGGGATCTGGTTTGCATCGCCTGGAACCTGAAAAGGCTGCATGCCTTGATCCGAAAGCGTTAAGAAAGAACAAATAATCTGCTTTTTAGTCACGTCACCGATGAAAAAGCTGAAATGATTGGCTGCTTCTGAGCAGTCCGTTAACTTATAATGCTGGATTTGCTATCACAAGTTCGACAGACTCTTAGAGTAAAAGAATATCTCTAGATATTTTTTTTACATCTGCCGAACCGGTCAAGAGCATACTTTGGATGAGTTCATTCTTCATGGTATTCAACAGCATGGCGACGCCTTCACGCCCGCTGCCGAACGCGTAGATCGCCAACGGTCTTCCGATGAGAACCGCGTCGGCGCCTAAAGCAAGCATCTTAAGAACGTCGGCGCCGCTTCGGACGCCTCCATCGGCAAAGATAAAAATTTTGCCGCGTACCCGGTCTGCGATCTGGGGAAGGACTTCGGCAGTTCCGGGAGTGAAATCCATGACGCGGCCTCCGTGATTTGACACGACGATGGCGGCAGCTTTTGCTTCAACTGCCAGTTCCGCCTCCTCAGGAGTCATGATTCCTTTCAGAATGAACGGCAACTTAGTCGCAGACACGACTTCTTTAACTTCTGCCAATGTTTTGGGACTGACCGGCTGACCTTTCATCGCCATCGTGACGAGGCCAGCGCCGTCGATATCCATGCCTACAGCCAAGACACCGGCTGCATCAGCGAGGTCAAGATACCTGATGATCTCCTCCTGCGACCTCGGCTTTATGATGGCAATGGTCCTCCCCTTGTGCGCTGCGCCGGATTTCAAACCGCTCTCATACATTGAAGGGTCTGCACCGTCTCCCGTCATGCTCAGTGTGCCCGTAAGCAATGAACCGGATACGATCTCTTCGATGAATTCCTGCTCCGTCATTTTGCCGCCCATATTATAGGGGGTCCCGGTCATCGGTGCTGCAAGAACGGGAAGCGCGAGCTTCTCACCCCACAGCTCCAGCGACGTGTCAGGTGTCCTGACTGCATGAATGGTGCGCATATTTAACCGATATTTTGCCAGAGCCTCGAGATTAGCCATGAACGACCTACCCGTTCCCACGCCGCCCATGCCCGGCACTTCCCCGGCACAAGCGCGGCCGTCACAGACCGGACATACATGACAATAGCCCTCCAGTTTTTCTCTGGCATTTTTCTTCAATGTCTTTAGATCCATATGATGGTTCTCCTTTGCTCGTAGCTACGGTCGTCGAAGGAAACATCATTGCAATTACTCTTACCATAGTGCACGATAGTGCATTTCGCCGCATATGCTATAATAAAATTAGTTCTAGTATATCAAATGCGCATGTTCTTTTTTTTCAGCGGAGGAAACTGAAAAAGTGATCCGTCGCTCAAACAAAGGAACATGCTTCATGTCCTGAAGACCTTTCGGGCGTATGCCCGTGTTTTTTGTATTAACAGTTTTCGTAATTCTGTGTACAACATTATGCGCGGCATGGTCCACTCATAGTCATAAAAACGTCCCGACACCGTTCCTGTGGCATCATCGATATATCCCATTAATACACATTCAGGACCCCGGCCTTCGAACCAGTCATGATGGGAACCATCCATCTGGACCATTTCTCCCAAATGATGCTTTCTCTCGCGCCACTGCCGGTGCTTTCTCCCTTTGCGCTTCGCATAGGGGATATCTTCCTTATTCAGCCATAGACGAAGAGTTTCTTTGCTTACCTTGATTTCATGAACATCAAGAAGCTTCTCGCTGGCAAAGGTAGGGCCAAAATCACTGTACTTCTCCCTAAACAGCTTAAGTGTCTTCTCTTTGATCTTCTGGGGGACACGACGATGCGAGATCTTGCCGCGGGATCGGTGGCTAATGCCATCATCTCCTTCCTCCCGTACACGCTTGAGCATCCGCCGAAGCTGTCTGCCGCTCAAACCTATAAGCTCCGCTGTTTTCTCCTGGGTGATCCTCTTATCCATTGCTTGGTGGATAATGTGCAGTCTTTTTGTCTCTCTCCTGCTCATGGTGATCATGTCCTTTTCCGTCACAGTACCCTCCAATTACGTCAGGGTATTGTAACCTAAAATAGGACATCCATTTATGGGCACTGTCAAGTGAAAATAGCTATCTTGTGACGAGAAAATTTATTTTCTCGTCGAGCCTTTTCGTTACCATCATCCTCACCATTGCCGCAATTTCATTTAATTCGATGTCAATACTTCACTGCATCAGACACCCATTAGGATTAAGGTCATTGGTACTGCAGGATATCTCCATGACCCTTTCCACCGTCGGTGGACCAGAAAATCTTCGGCTCCTTGCCGCGCCCAAGGGGTTTTTTATTTCTTATGGTTATTGACCAGTCCTGTAATAGTTCACGGCACGGGCAGCAAAGATACTGATAACGATATATACTACGGGTGGGGCGGATTGCCAATCATTTCTAATGGGTTTGCCAGTCCTATTGCTGGTTCACCGCCCCAGCCATCTTTCACCCAAAGCACTTTCCCGGCATGAACGACACACCGTCCCGCATGATGTAATAAGCCGCTCTCGCTAGCTTATGAGCAAGGGCATTATGCGCCACCATCCTGTTCGTCTTCTGCGCTTTGCTGTTGTAATAGGCTCGTGCGTCCTTATCAAATCGACGCGCTAGTTCTGCTGCTTCTGAGAATGCCCAGGCAAGATACTTGTTACCGCACTACCTGTTCCCTTTGCCCTTTTGCTTCTCGTTGCTGATCCAAACGGTCGAAACCTTTCGACAGTACGATACAAAATTCCCAACATCGGCAAATCGATCGATAGGCCAGTCTCCAGCATAATCGTCAGGCCCAGGATCTTGCCAATGCCAGGTTCCGTCATAAGCTTGTTGTACGGCTCCCGCAGAGCTACCCGCTCTCCCACAACGGATTCGAGTGCTTTGATCTGCAAGGTAAAGAAATCTATGCTCTCCTTGCTGACCTGGACATTTCGGGAATCACGGCCACTTTGCAAGCAACACTCCACAGCCAATGTGCGTTATGCGCCGGTTATAATCGATCAAATCCAAGCCATATCCCTCAAACACCTGAATATAAAACTTGGCGTCATGCCAAATCGGTAAGGTTAGATCAAGCTGGGTCGATCCGTTGTTCTGGCTGCCGAGAAGGTTGTTGCGGGCAGTCAGCTGAAGAGACCACCCCTTGTTCTGGTATCCCGCGGTAAGCTCTCCATAACCTAGGTACCGTTCGATATCAGGATTATCATCGCCCCGTGCATCCGTTGGCGAGCTCTTTTGCTGCTCCGGAATACGGTACCATGGCTTCAGACCCAGAAAAAAATGGTCCCACTCGAGCAAGACCTCGGTATACACTCGGTTCCAGCTCCGCTCTTCTTCCCCGCCCCTGCCGTTTGACTGGTGGAGGAGACCAAATGTCGTGTGGATATTATTCAGTCCTACGGCTGTTGTCTTGTAATCAAAATAGCTCATGAACTCCGGCGCATAGTTTGTTTCGCGGAAATAGGGAGAGTTGCTGAATATCTGCCAAAAAGAGACCTGGGTATACCCGAAGGCAAACTGTCCATTTGCCCAGGGGATGTTCGCCAAAGGGATTTTAAAGCTCAACTGAAATTGCATTTCCCCGTTCTGGACACCGCTAACTCCATTGCTCAGCGTCCAGTTATACGCAACGATGGCATATACAGGCTTATACGGCTGAAGCGTAAAAAGGTTGCTCTTCGCGTATTGGGTTGTCGTGGGGCAGCTGCATATGACCGTGGAAGCAGGAGCAGAAACCAAGCTATCGTCATTTCTTCCTGTTGTCTGAGTAGGATTACTCGATACTTCCGCAATCGCAGCAGGAACTGATAGCAGAATCAAAAACAGGACAGAAAGGGGCAAAAAAAGCATCTCTCGTTTATTTCTGAAAAAAAATAAGTGCTTGTATGGCATTGTTCCCTCAGGACTTAGATATAATTTGACGTCCGATGAAATTTTGAGATCTTTTTACATTTTAACGACTGCGTTCACTTGCCGGGTCGGCTGCAAGGAACGTGATCGCTCGAAAAGCCGTGATGCCGACCCGGTCAAGTGCAACGCTTTGTTAGCCGGTACCCCGCCATGAAGATGGACGGTGTCACCCTCATTGTCAGCTCTTCGCTCGGTACCGAACGTGAACCAAACCGTTGTTGAACGTGCATTCATCGAGAAGCTCGAGCTTCAGGGAGACCTTGCTTGGCAGATAGAGATTGCCGCCGCCCGCGATGATCGGCGCGATGAGTAGGTCATATTCGTCGACAAGGCCAGCTCGAATGGCATGCGCTGCGAGTGTCGGACCGCCCACCGCAACATCGCGAGTCGCCCCTGCCTTGAGTTCCCGTACGACGTCCACCTCAAATCTTCGCTCGAGCCGCGTCTTGGCCGTAGTGACCCTCTACAGCGTCGTCGAGTACACGATCTTTTCAGCCGCCTGCCAAATCGGCGCGAATTCCAGCGCGGCTGACGTCAGATGGGAAAGCGCTTCCGGCGTCTCCCACACGGCCACCGTCTCGTACATCTTGCGCCCAAAGAGATAGGTGCCGATCCGCCTCTCGCGGCTGTTAATGAAGGCGTGGACTTCATCATCTAGCTCCGCCCAATCGAAGTTGCCGGTTTCATCCGCAACATAACCATCTAGCGACGTAAACGCGGAATAGATCAGTTTGGCCATCGTGTCCCCTCCGTCTCTTGATCCGCCCATTGAGAAGCCGCATACAATTCCGGCTAACATGTTATTGACTATAAGGAACCAGCCATCCATAGGTATATAGAGCTATCTACTGGTATATATTTCTATCTACCCGTATATATCTGTGATGTATCTACTGGTAGATAGGTTTTCAGCTTATCGAGAATCCTGCGATATATCTATCGGTATATACTTTTCGAGGTTTACGCCAGGGCTCGCCCCGTATTTCACGATCCAGATCCCGGAGAAGCCGATCCGCGACCATCCCGTACAATGCCACGCCTATATGCCGAATCCCGTGGCATGTCAATCGCCTGGGATGGCCCTGGATTGGGTATGAGAGGGGTAGCATCAGGTGTTTAATTTCGGTCGTAGTCTTGCTTGTTGAGACGAAAGGAAACTCCACACCTTCAGGAAGAAGTCAATGACAGTTACGCTTTTTTAATAATTGCGGTCTCCACCTACAAACCTGCAGTAATGTTGACCAAAAATCAATGAAGAATACTAGGCGGAACGTTTAAAAAAAAAGTGGGGTAACTGATTCATAATATTTCCCAAAATTTAGCCTCCCTGGTGACTGCAGGTGACGCTTTTTTTGCAACTTAATGTATATGGGGAGTAATAAATATAATCCTTCTTATATTATCATGAAATTTCCAGTCTAATGGCAGGGAAACCTATTTCACGTAGCCTTTCGTGGCACCGCCCTTTCTCTTTTTATTCTTCCTGCCTGCCAAATAAGCCTCCACAGGCCTCCATTCAAAGGTCAGACTCTTCCCCACGACGCTCGCTATCCCCTTCATGGCAAGATTGACCAGGGCAGCGGCAAGGACAATGAAGAACCCGATCGGCAGCATCACGATATATGCCATCCCGATGAACGGCGCGGCTACTATCCTACAGGCGCTCTTCGCTACGCTCCTCAATCCTCCGGCCTCCTGGATATGCGCCAGATCTTCTTTTCCGGTGTTGACCACGGTCCTGAACGGTCTGGGCTTCAGGCTCTCCCAGAACACCAGGAACCCGGCAATTGCTAGAAGCGACAGGATATACTCGATTCCCTTCACATGAGTGACAAAATCTACCATCGTATACATGGATTTTCTCCTTTCTTAAGATATTGGGTGTCATCTGCACCCTTTCATTTGTTGGTTTCATGCGATGTGCGAACGCTGTACCCGGTTACTTGCGGCCGAGCGGCTACTTGGTTTCATGTTTCTTCTCTTTCTTCTTGCCTGCTAAATACGCCTCCACAGGCCTCCATCCAAAAGAAATGGTCTTGACTGCCACGCTGCCCAGAACCTCACGACCTGCGACAGCTGCCAAGGTCGCTATGCCGATAAACGGTAGAAAGACCACGTAGACCAATCCGATAATCGGACTCGCCAACAGCATGACGACTGTTCCTATCTTGTTATCTCCCTTGTATGTAAGCATTTTATTTTCCTCCTTTTCGTTTTTTTCCCTTCTTTTGATTACACTATACCAAGAGCCTGCCAGAAATGTAATTGTAAGAACATCCTATATTTCTGAGTATTTTATCTTAGGCCTAAAACATCATATCGGAGATATCGTAGCATGCTACCATACAAATAATAGGTTAATACGGAGTTCTGGTGACTCCTAAAATTTAAACGAGCATGAGGAGGCCATTAAAATGAAGATAAGAAAAAATGAGCATGTGAGAATGAAGGGAGATATTCCGTTGGGTCCGATAAAGAAGGGGGAGCCGGTTGATCTACAACTTAAAAATATTATCGGATAGAGAAGTTAATCTGGGAGTGCACAATTCAACCAGGAGATAAACATGATAACGAGTGGCAAGGTTTTGTAAGATACACCTACAAGCATGCAGGCCTGTTGACTAAATATCAATGCAAAATACTACATGAAAATTGTAACACGCGGGTGAGCGACTTATGTGCGTCGTTCTCGACCCGCATGTTGTAATCATTGCACCAGCTTTCGCTGGACCTACCGTTTAAAAAACTTCTCCCCCCTGCTAGTATTCATAAAAGTTCTCAAAACAAAAAAGAGAATCTATTTATGCTCGACTATTCAGAAATTGAACCCTAATACGACTGTTAGAAATCGCTAATAGCCTAATATTTTTCGCAAATTCTCGCAGTCTTCATTTTGTCCCAGTGTGAAATAGATGTCGCCCTGGTCCGGCTTCATGAACAAGAGTAAGGGAAGCTTTTTGGCTCCCCTTGCTTGGATTTGTATGTGCGGCGGCGGGTGAGTTGGGGAAGAGTGACCGCCTCTTTGAACCATTACCCTGGCTAATGTAGGCGGATTTGTTACTGTACACAGATAAATGCGAACCGTGTGTCGCTGCCAATCATGCTGATTCCAGCGACTACTTGTGGCAGGCCAGTAGCGTCGGTGACGGTAATGCTGGAGGGTTGGACGCAATGGACCGTGAGTCCAAGACCACCCACATTATCTGAACATGTAATAGCACTGAGTGACGTGAGATCCTCCAAGTCCGGGGTGACAGTGCAACTGGGAAGCACAATGAAAGGTTCCGACGGCGACGCTATATACGTTATGGCATAGGTCCCGGTAGCACTGTGCGCAACTGTGAAACCGCTGCCTACGATAATAGTTCCGTCACTATCGATTACCCCATGGATTGCCACGGATATCCCGTTGGCGACTCCGGCTGGTCCCTGAGGCCCTTGTGCTCCGGCTGGCCCTTGCGCTCCAGCTGGCCCCTGAGGCCCTTGCGCTCCGGCCGGCCCTTGTGCTCCGGCTGGTCCTTGAGGACCCACGGGTCCTACAGAATCCCATGATATTGGGCTTTCAATAAGGCTATTGCACTGATTGGGACCACTCACTATTCTGACTGTTCCAAGTATCCTACCATAACACGCGTAAATTGTGGCCGCACCACATGATCCGGGCCATCCTGCAATGATTAAAATAGTGAGGCAAATACCGATTGCTGATACAACAGCTATCTTTCGCATATGTCCTCCTTTCTTATGTTAAACAATATTTTTCTTTTTCACACCGTACCAACGGTCATGCTCAGACCGCTGCAATCTATCCCAAAAGTCATCCTTTCATACGTTCTCAATGCTTTTCCCACCAGAGGGGCTTATAGTGGCTGAAAATACTGAAGAGAAGTTTCTCGAACGTGTGGTTCGGGTTTATGATCAAAAGCGAGAGGAGCCTTCTCTCCTACTTGCTTTGGTCGTATGTGCTGCGGTGAGTGAGTTGGGTGAGAGGAGCCGCCTCTCCAATTCTTGGCCGCACATAACGGACTCCTCGCAGTTACTGTACGCATATAAACGAGAAAGATGTATCTGCATACCCTTGGTTCGTACCGCAGTTGACGTACAGGGTGGTCGGGCCGTATCCAAATACTGAACATATTGACGTTGGGGGTGACTGAAACGCCGAGACCACACAATGGGGGCCTGGAAAAGAGAAGGCCTGGGTGAATGTGATGTAATATATACCTGTTCCTGCATACGCAGAAGAGAAGCCAACCCCGTCTTCTATCGTGCCATTATACAATATCACGCCGTGTACCCCGGTAGTAATGCCATTTGCGACTCCAGCCGGTCCTTGAGGCCCCACAGGACCCTGAGGTCCTTCTGAATCCCATGAGGTTGAGGTTTCTAACCGGCTGCATTGTCCGGGCCCACTTACTATTCTAACTAAACCCAAATCTCCCTTTCCTACGCACGCGTAAATTGTCGTCGCATTACTATATCGTGGCAATCCTGCAATGATTAAAACAGTGAGGCAAATACCCATTGCTGATACCGTAGCTATCTTCCGCATATGTCCTCCCTTATCACATCAACAATGATTTTCCTTATTAGACTGTACCCAACGATAATGCATGTACTTCTGCTATCTCGATCAGGTCAAGTTTTTAGTTGAAATTAGTTGAGTGGCCCGCGCTCCCTTCGGCTAAGGCTTTTTATCGATTCAACGGTGTAAAGCATCGTTGTGTATAAAATCGGATTCGTAGGATCGCCATATTTGAGTTTTCTGAGGCCGAGCCATACCTAACCATCCCTCCTTATGCAGCCTTTTTGACCGTTAGGTCATTTATTTCGTCCGCCTCGATCCGTTTCATCACGTCCGCGATGAAGGCGTGACCCTTGATCTTCCTGAATCCTTGTTCAGCATATAAAAGAACAGAAGCGAGCCAGCGCTGCATCATCTTGCTGTCGCGATAGCGCTTTATATTGCCCTCTGCTTTTCTCACCGTAGAAAACATGCTCTCAATAGGATTGGTAGAATGCAAGGTATTCCGCAAGAGAGCGGGAACCTTCAACCGGTGAAGGGTGAGAATGTCTTCTATCGCTTCCATGAGCGAATCAGCCGCCGACTCATTGATGCCCCGAAGCCATTTCTCCATGTCCAGAAGCATCTGACGAGCATCTGCGTAATTATTCTGCTCCAGGGCAGTTCGGAACCTCCTGTGTGCGTCTTTCCGGTATTTCTTCGGCAAATGATGCTGTATATTGCGGTCCTTGTGGATCGTGCACCGCTGATGGATCAATTTCTTGCCGAAGCGATCCCGGAGAGCTTTGATTACGCCTCTGCCACCATCGGTGACCCAGATGATTCGTCGTGATAGTGTCAGACCCCGCCGTTCCATATCGGAAAACAGTTCTTCGCACAATTCATGGTTCTCCGTCGCCCCCTGCCAGAATCCCAATGTCTGCTTCGTTCCAGCACTATCGAGCCCCAGCGCCACGATGAATGCCTCTCCGCCGCGGTGAACAGTGTCTAAAAAGACTGCAAAGGGGACGAATGACGTGAGTGACCGTTCCTTAAACTCCTGAAGCTGTTTTGCTGTTGCCGCGACGATATGGCTCGACACCGTGCTGGCAGATACGCCAAATGCTTGCGCCGTATCTACAACCGTCTCCGCATACTTCCGGCATGATATGCCACGGAGTACCTTTCCAAGCAATTCTTCTGAGAAACCTTCCGGTTTTTTCAACTTCTGATAACTCTGAAGCGCAATCTCACCAGCCGGACCTCGAAGCCGAGGGTGGGTCACTGGGATCTTCTGATCTCCGATATAGACGGAACCGCCCTGGCTTGCCCACTTCCACAGGTCAGGACTGGTGGGCTGGTAGTCTGGCCCGGCAATCTCCTCACGCTCGATGTACATGATCGTCTCCGCCATCAGTCGGCCCATTTCCTTCATGCATTCATCAAAACCCTGTTTACCTTTTGCGAAGACATAATACATCTGTTCAATGATCTCCTGCCTTCCATATGCCTCTTCAATTCCTCGTATTGCCTTTTTCCTCTTCCTTGTGGTATCCTTCATCGAGTGGCTCCTTTCTTTGTTTCTCTCTCTCTACCGTGGATTATGCCACGGGGGAGCCACTCTTTTCAATTTCAACTAAAAACAGTATAACCTCTGCTATCTCACCCCTCCTTTCTCACGTCCTCAATGCATTTTCTTCCACATCTTCTCCAAGTTAATGGCATTAGTTAATGCCTATGATTGTTGAACCCGAAATGCTACCCAGCGCAGCAGAAATGCTACAATAACCTCTCGATACAGCTATTGCCTGTCCCTTTGAGTCTGGCGCATTACTAATGGTTGCAATTGATGTGTCAGATGAGGTCCAGACCACCGTTGTCGTTATATTCTGCACAGAATTGTCTGAGAAGTAGCCCCTTGCATTAAAGTGAAGTTGCGTTCCAGAGTTGACATCCAGGGGATTGCTCGGCGTAATGTCAATGGCCCTTAGTACCGCTGTCCTTCCGTTGACTCCGCTAACTTGCCTGACTTGTTCGGCTCCATTGCTGTGTGAAGATGAGCCTTCGCCTTCTCCTCCACAGGAGGGAAGTGCCAACACGAGACTCACCAATATGTACATTAGGGCTCTTATTAATTCGGTGTTTTTCATGTTTGTCTGTCGTTTCTTGTATTGTTGAACATAGGGTATATTAAGACGGCCGATTATACTAAACATTAATCCATCGGAATCCCGGCCGTCATGATCTCCATGAACGAGATTAACTGCCCGTAAGTGGGCACAACTACCGAGTGTTTGCTCGGTAGTGTGCCCGGCAAAGTTCCGTTGCAGGAACAGTTCATGATGGAGTCTATGAACAATCTACAGTGGGTTACCGAATATGTCGTTCCGGCGATACACCAGCCGGTTTAGTGGTTCCGGTGTCATCGTTATGTGCTGGAATCCGATTTCCATCCCATTACTGCCGCTTATGCTGAACTGCACATCCACGCCGTTCGAGTTGTCGAGGCCGGCAAGCGCGATCTGGGGAGTGATAACGACGATCTGGCCAAGTTTAAAGTCTATCGTAATGTCATAGCCATTCTTCACATCCCAGTATACGTTCGGCAGCACACGCTTGAACGACGAGAAGGGTGCAGAGAAGAGGGTGACGCTGTCGAACGTGCCGGTGATCACATCGCTGGCCGCGGGCATGGGCACCTTAAAGTCAACCCAGAGCAGCACGTTGCCCATGGTGTCCTGTTTGTTCCCGAACTGCACAGCGGCATAGCGTATAGACAGAACTTCCGGGGTATAGGTGGGTTCAGCCACTGCGAAGACAGAGAACGAACTGGTCAGACCGCAGACCTTCTTGTTAACAGTGTCTACCGGCAGCAGTGTAATATCGGTCCAGGTGTCGCCACTCAAATGGTAGAGCCGAAGCATTTGCTCGGGAACAGTGATTTTGGCCGGGTCATAGCTGATGCAGACCTCAACTTGGCCGCTGAAATTCGCATCGGTCGTGATGTCATAGGATGATGTACCGCCGAGGAGCGTGAAATTCGCAGGCGGCGCAGGCAGATTTCCCGGCAAGACCGTGACAGCCGTCACAGTTCCGCCTGACATCACGTCACTGAAGGTGATATTGATTTGCGAGCTGGGAGTAACCGAAACAGCCATGCCTGTCGTCACAGGCGCTGCCACCCAAGGAGTCAGTAGAAATGCATGCTCAAGACCATTAATTATTCCAACGCCGACAATCTGACCATAGTCATTGATCCCATATGCATCCTCAAGGGTCCAACCTGAAGATGAAGGTATCAAGCTGTTAAGGTCATACATCGTACCGCCAGTGTACAGGAAGGCGTAATCGGTTGTCGTAGGGTCAAAAAACTCAAGCAGCCTTCTGGTAGTAATATTTAAGCAGTCCTCCGAGCCTTTCTCGACATTTGATGGAATGTTCATGCTTTTGCTGCAATCGTAGAGAAGGGAAAAGCAGCACATTCCCTATTCCCTGATGGTTGCGTTCTTTGTGATAGTGCTCGACATATTCTCCTATGGCATGCCGGAGAGCTTTCTCTCCAAAGAGAATTACGTGAGATAAACACTCAACCTTAACCGACTTCACCCATCTTTCAGCGTAAGCATTTAAATTGGGACTACGAGGTGGAAGACGGATGCTTCTGACTCCGCCCGCTTCGAGGGTCTTCTGGAAAGCTGCACAGAACTTGGTATCCCGGTCGAAGATTAAGGACTGTCCGGGAGCTAGAAAGCCCCATTCGTCCATGGTGATATTCCGGGCAACCTGGGTCATCCATTGTTCATTTGGATGTGACGTTATCCCAGCCACATGGATTTCACGAGTACTGATCCGTATTAGAAAGAGAATGTAATAAGTTTTCAGACCAAAAGCGGTCCACACTTCCGCAGTAAAGAAATCCGTTGCTACCAGCAGATCCCTATGGGCACGGATAAACTCTTTCCAGGTAGTCGTCTTTTTCCGCTCTGGCGCGGGTGCCATGCCGTGCCGCTTTAGGATATTTCCCACCGTCTGATCACTAACCCTATGCCCCAGATTGGCCAGCGCCCCGACGATGCGATCATAGCCCCAGCTTCTATTTTCTTTCGCCAGGCGTATGATTAAAGCTTCGAGTTCCCCTTTTATCTTCGGTCTGCCCTGCGAGGCCCTATATTTAGAACCATCAAACTTGCGGGCAATGAGCCTGCGGTGCCATGCCAAAATGGTCTCCGGCTTGACGATATTGGCAACCTCGACCAATGCCTTTTTCCCCAAGCGCTTTCCGATATCCGCTAAGGCCATTCGTTCCCCGTCGGTAAGCCGGAGACAGCCTTTAAGTTGATTCCGAAATAGACGATTTTCCGTCACCAAGTACTCGTTACGCAGAAGCAGTTCCTCCTCGACCGATCCTGAGATATAAGCAAGTAAACGTTTCCAACCCACGAAGGCTCTCCCACAGATGTATTTTATGCAATACCGAGGAGAGTATAGCCGCTTCACATGGTCGGTTCAAGGGTAAAAAGACGAAACTATGCAGCAAATAAATCTTGCAAAACGGAGCGTTCGAGTTTTTTGGCCATACGAGATCAGGGCGACTCGAATTTGTAAATGACTTTGAGACAACTCCCGTTTGAATTTAGTGCACTTCCCCCTCACCGAAAGGGACCGGTTTCGGTTTGTGTAGCCTGTAATGAAGGAGGGACAGGCGTTTTTTATCACGAACCGTTTAGGATGGGCTCCATATGCGGCACTGTGTGAAGAGGATATAGACTATTGACGATATACCATGATCGGCGTATAATCTGAATATCGTAAAATCAGAAAATTGGAGGTTTCCATGCCTACCGTCCGTATTCGTGAGCGGGGCCAGGTAACCATTCCTTCTTCCTTTCGGAAGGACCTCGGCCTCGGTGAAAACGACACATTGAACATGGTGAAGATTGATGAGATGCTCATTCTTACCCCACGCAAACCGTTCGGCGATGCTGTGGCCAGGAAGGTTGAGTCCGCGATGAAGCGGAAAGGACTGACCCTCGACGATCTGCTCATTAACCTGAAGGATCAACGAAAAAAATACAGACAAGAGGCCCATGCGAAAGCCAAGGCCTAAGGTCTTTCTGGATTCTAGTGCACTTATCGCGGGGATAGCTTCTTCAAAAGGAGCAGCCCGCGAAATCCTGCGACTTGCTGAAATAGGCCTTATAGAGATTATTGTCTCGCGTCAGGTTGTTGTAGAGGTCGACAGGAATATCACCGCAAAACTTCCTGAGTGCCTGGACGATTTCCGGAACTACCTTCAAACCCTCGCCCCCGTTCTCACCGCAGACCCTTCTCAGCGCGATATTTTGCGGTACTCGTCGCTTATTCAACCCCATGATGCGCCGATTCTTGCAGCCGCAGTTGCCGCGCAAGCTGACTATCTGGTGACGTGGGACCAGAAGCACTTTATGACAAAGGGTCCTCGCGCGCTTGACCGCCCGAAGGTCATGAATCCGGGTGATTTTTTGCATGAATTTAGGCAGCTGTTGCACGAGAGACTGTAAAATCCGCCGGAGGGCAATGAATTAAGCAGCCTGCCTATATTATTTCGTTGAACGACGGAGTCAGTTCAAGATAAAAACCGTAAGCATTCAACTTGCTTCCAAAAGTAATATCGTACTCAGCCGCCTGGTGGAAAAATTAGTTTTCAATGTGTAATTATTTCGATTTGCAATAACTTGCGAAGACCTTCCTCTGAAATCTGCATTGGCGCTGCAGGAAAATGATTCCTCTAAACCCGTAGGGTCAAAAAACTCAAGCAGCCTTCTGGTAGTAATATTTAAGCAGTCCTCCGAGCCTTTCTCGACATTTGATGGAATGTTCATGCTTTTGCTGCCATCGTAGAGAAGGGAAAGGCAGCACATTCCCTATTCCCTGATGGTAGCGTTCTTTGTGATGGTGCTCGACATATTCTCCTATGGCATGCCGGAGAGCTTTCTCTCCAAAGAGAATTACGTTAGATAAACACTCAACCTTAACCGACTTCACCCATCTTTCAGCGTAAGCATTTAAATTGGGACTACGAGGTGGAAGACGGATGCTTCTGACTCCGCCCGCTTCGAGGGTCTTCTGGAAAGTTGCACAAAACTTGGTATCCCGGTCGAAGATTAAGGACTGCCCGGGAGCTAGAAAGCCCCATTCGTCCATGGTGATATTCCGGGCAACCTGAGTCATCCATTGTTCATTTGGATGTGACGTTATCCCAGCCACATGGATTTCACGAGTACTGATCCGTATTAGAAAGAGAATGTAATAAGTTTTCAGACCAAAAACGGTCCACACTTCCGCAGTAAAGAAATCCGTTGCTACCAGCAGATCCCTATGGGCACAGATGAACTCTTTCCAGGTAGTCGTCTTTTTCCGCTCTGGCGCGGGTGCGATGCCGTGCCGCTTTAGGATGTTTCCCACCGTCTGATCACTAACCCTATGCCCCAGAATGGCCAGCGCCCCGACGATGCGATCATAGCCCCAGCTTCTATTTTCTTTCGCCAGGCGTACGACTAAAACTTCGAGTTCCCCTTCTATCTTGGGCCTGCCCTGTGATATCTTGTTTTTTGAACCGTCAAACTTGCGGGCAATGAGCCTGCGGTGCCATGCCAAAATGGTCTCCGGCTTGACGATATTGGCAACCTCGACCAATGCCTTTTTCCCCAAGCGCTTTCCGATATCCGCTAAGGCCATTCGCTCCCCGTCGGTAAGCCGGAGACAGCCTTTAAGTTGATTCCGAAATATACGATTTTCCGTCACCAAGTACTCGTTCCGCAGAAGCAGTTCCTCCTCGACCGATCCTGAGATATAAGCAAGTAAACGTTTCCAACCCACGAAGGCTCTCCCGCAGATGTATTTTGTGCAATACCGAGGAGAGTATAGCCGCAACACGAGGTTGGTTCAAGGTTAAAAAGGTAGAAACTAGACTTCATAAAAAAATCATGCAAAACAATGTGGTTGAGTTTTTTGACCAAACGGGTAATTGGGTCTGCCACATTAGAGAAGATTGCATATACATTTTGGCATGATAAATTTTGTGGAGTAGTTTTATATACTAAAGGATTTAGCAATTGGAATGGTCTTAAAAATGCGGTATTTGAAAAATTTGGGAAAGGGTACCAAAACAATGAATATTTAGAAGAATATTCCTGGTTTGGAGAGAAAACAAATATATCTCTTGATTATAATGATGTTGCTCAAAAAGCAATGTTATGGATCAGTTCTAAGCAAATGACAGAAGAAATGAGATTATATGATACAAAGAAGGCTCAGGAAGGGGCTTCAAAAGGATTTTAAATTTATATATTTTCCATGTCCATTCGCTTGCGCAACAAAAGATATGTCATCGATTATTACCCGAACGGTGCCAGGGGCAAGCGCGAACGCATCACGATGCCGGCAGGAACATCACTCAAACAGGTTCAAGAGACAGAAGCAGGCCTTCGTAAGAGAAACAAAGAACATGTCCTGGTCCAGGGAGATGAGCTCATCGCCCATCTTGCCAAGAGTTATTACCAATACATTTCGCTTCACTTGGCAAGCAAAACATGCAAGGATGTCCAGGGCTGTTTCAAAAATCACCTGCTCCCCTATTTCGGCCACATGCGCGTTACCGGCCTCGTCAATCCTCTCATCACAGGATACCAGAAGCACCGTCTCGAGAAGAAGCCGATCCGCGACCGTGAATTAAGGGCAACAAACCGATCCATCAATAAGGAACTCTCATATTTCTCAGCATTCCTGACCTGGGTAGAGGACCAAACCCAGATATCACCTTTAGTCCCACTCAAGATGAAAGCTCTTCCCTACAAACGGCCCCTGCCTGATGTCTTGACAGCCCATGAGATGGATAGGCTCATTAAATCGGCCGAAAAGGGCTACCGAGGCATTCTCCTCGCATTGTCTCATTTGGGCCTTAGAATTACCTCTGCAAAGATGATTAGATGGGAGGATATCGATTGGCCATCCAGAACGGTCATTGCCAAACTAAAAGGCGGCAGGGAGATCCGGCTGCCGCTCTCAGATGCTCTTTTTGCCTGGATAGATCATCAAAAAAAGCATAATTCTTATGATTCCCCCTGGGTTTTCCCTTCCGTGACCCATCCGCAACGGCCGATATTCGATATCCGCGGACCTATCGAGCGCGCGAAAATTAAAGCTGGTATAAAGAAACGAGTATATCCACATCTATTCAGACATAGCGCAGCCACACACCTGCTCGAATCAGGCATTGACCTCCGGACGATCCAGGAGCTCCTCGGACATCTGGATAGCCGGATGACCGAATGGTACACGCAAGTATCTCAAAAAATTAAAAGAACAGCGATGGAAAAAGCCGGCAGGATTAAGCCCAAAAGTCGTAGTCACAAATAGTCACGGAAGGATTTTTGCTGGAATGGGAGAAATGCAGAAATATCGCACAAATAAAGGCTAAAATGGAGCCGGCGATCCGGGTTGAACGGACGACCTGCTGATTACGAATCAGCTGCTCTACCACTGAGCTACGCCGGCGTATCGAAAAAATGCCATAAAAAAGAGACGGTAGGTTATACCTTATTCTCGCTTTAAGTGTCAAGAAATTCTTTTCCACTGAATTCTGGAATTCTACAAATTTGCCTTGCTGCAGACTTGCTGGTCCACCAGACTTCTTTCTGGGAAACCGGCGATCTAAAATATATTTTATATGATACCAAAACGTTTCATTCTGCGCCTAAAAGCGTCCCGTGGCATTTTTAAAAGCTGGGCAGCCTTGGTTTGGTTACCGCCAACTATATCGAGTGCTTTGCGTACAAGGGCATTCTCAACATCCTCGATCGACAGTCCCGTATCTGGAATAACAAACCCATCGAGAGACGCCGGAGTATTTGACGGTGCCGATGTAGCGGGTCTCCCTTCCAAAATATCACGGGACAAATGCTCGGGGAGAATCTCGCTATTGATGTCGAGGATCATTGCCCGTTCGATAACATTCTTCAGTTCTCTTACATTTCCCGGCCAATCGTGGGAAAGAAGCATTTGCTCCGCTTCTTTTGAGATCCCATGTACGTTTTTATGGCACTCCTTGTTGAAATACTCGATGAAGTGTTTCGCCAATAGCAAAACATCTCTTCCCCGATCCCGGAGGGCCGGCAAATATACCGGCACTACCTGAAGACGGTAATACAGATCCTTCCGGAACTGGCCTTCGCTCATGGCTTTTACCAATTCCTGGTTCGTTGCCGATACAACCCGGACATCAACCTTGATATCTTTCACACCACCTACTCGCTTAAAGGTCTTTTCCTCAAGCATACGAAGCAGTTTGGCCTGCATGCTCAAATGCATATCTCCGATTTCATCGAGAAAGACTGTACCACCATCGGCAAGTTCAAAAAGGCCTTTTTTTGAAGTTTTGGCGTCCGTAAATGCTCCCTTCTCGTGCCCCATTAGCTCACTTTCGAGTAGCGTGACGGGAAGAGCAGCGCAATTTATTGCCATGAACGGCTTATCTGTTCGGGCACTGGTGTAGTGTAGAGCTTTTGCTACCAATTCCTTCCCTGTTCCGCTCTCTCCTTCAATCAAAACGGTCGTAGCATCGCTCTTAGCAATCTTTCGGATGAGATTTTTTAATTTCTCCATTTCATCGCATTCACCGATGATCGTGTCTACCATGCCGCTGAATTCCTGACGGAGCTGTTTCACTTGAGTCCTAAGCGAACCTGCTTCCAAAGCTTTCTTGATCACAAAAGTGATTTCTTCCAGATTAAACGGTTTGCTGATATAATCGTAGGCACCGTGCTTCATAGCTTTTACCGCGGTCTCGACCATGCCGTGAGCAGTGATCATGATGACCATGAGGCCGCGTTCATGAACATTAAGTTTTTCGAGAAGCTCCAATCCGGACATTTCCGGAAGACGGTTATCAAGCAGTATGAGATCAGGCACATCCTCTGCGATAAGTTCCAGTCCTTTCTCTGCGGATTCCGCGGTAGTCACTTCGTAGCCTTCTTTTACCAAATGCTGTTCCAGTGTCCAGCGAATCAACTTTTCATCATCAATCACAAGAATTTTCTGCGTCATTGTACGGAACTCCTCTTATGTTCTGCCGCTCTGCGGATACGGGAAAATGATGGTAAAACTCGCTCCTCTTCCGAAAGAGCTCATTACGCTGATCTCACCACCATGCTGTTCGATAATCCGCTGGGTGATTGAAAGGCCGAGACCTGTCCCTTGTTGTCTCGTGGTAAAAAAAGGATTGAATATCTTGCATAAGTTCTCGGAGGAAATGCCTTTCCCCGTATCAACAATAACGATCTTAACAGATCCGGGATCGTTTCCTTCCGGTTTCATCGCTTTTGTCTCGACCGTAAGCTTTCCACCTTCCGGCATCGATTGAATTGCATTCAATGCGATGTTGAGTAGCGCCTGCTGCATCAGATCCGGGTCGAGCGTCAACCATGGCAATCCCGGTGACAGTCTCCGTTCAGCTGCGATGGAGTTCCTGGCAAACTGCGGCAAAAGAAAATCGAGGAGTTTACCGGTCAGCTCGTTGATGTCCACCAGCGTCAACTTTGGTTCCGGTGGCCGAGCAAATGATAGCAGATTCCGCACGGCCTTGTCCATGCGCTCAACCTGAGAGAGAACCTCATCAAGCACCACCCGTTTCTGGTCACCAACGGCCTGATCTTTTCTGAGCACCTGGATAACGCCCGCGATACCGGCCAACGGGTTCTTGATTTCATGAGCAATGCCGGCAGCCATCTCTCCGATCGAAGCAAGCCGGTCTGCTCGTTTCATTTGCTCATAATGATACCCCTCCACCCTCCGTCGTGCCCGCTCTAACTTAGTCAAGAGCGAATTAAAAGCCTCGCCAAGTCTGCCAATATCGTCCGAGCTCTTAACTTCGACCCTTGCCTCAAGACCGCGTTCTGCACGTTCCATAGTGGTGATCAATTCCTGGATGGGATTAGAAACAAAACGTGTCAGAAAGAGCGATAAGGACACGGCCAAGATTGCAGTGACTCCGACGGCCCAAAAAAGCATAGTCTTGCTGTACGCATCCAGTTCTTTCTGAGCGTAGACCATAGTCACGTCGACGGCAAGCACCCCGTTCAGTTTGGCTTTCGAACCATGACAATGAAAGCATCGTTCTTCGTTCGTAATGGGGAATAGTACAGTGAATGTCCCTTTGTCTTTGCGTTTGATTGGCTTCTTGAATTCCTGTTTGGTAAACAATTTTTCAACAAGCGAGTCAACTCTTCTCCCCATCTTCCATCGCTGGGACGATTTTAATACAACACCGTTCGTGCTAAATATCTTTACTTCCTGGATGTTGTGGTACCCGCTCACGGCGTCTAGAATACTTTGCACTTCCTTGCTCTTGCCGGTGATCATAGCGTTGATAAGACTACGCTCAATAGTATTTGAAATAATGAGCGCATTATCTTCGAGCGAATGCTCTATTTGAGCACGTTGATAACCGATATTAATCCACGTACCTAGACCGATAGTCACTGCCAAAATAGCAGAGACTGCGACGATGATCTTGCTTTTAAGGCTTGTAACGATTCTCACCAGACTCTCACCTTACCGATAAGATCTTGTATATTGCTGATCCCTTGTTCAATCATGAAGTTCTCCACTCCTTCAAGTACGTCAATTGTAGCCCTGGGGTTTGCAAAATTCGCAGTACCAACGGCAATGGCCGAAGCTCCCGCAAGAATAAATTCAAGAGCATCATCTCCCGTCATGATCCCACCCATGCCAATGATGGGAAGAGACACTGCCTTTGCTGCCTGCCAAACCATGCGCACTGCCACCGGCCTTATTGCTGGACCAGACAGACCACCAGTACAGTTTGCAAGGCGCGGTCTCCTGCACCGGACGTCTATTGCCATACCGAGCAGCGTATTGATGAGCGAAAGCCCGTTGCACCCCGTATCTTGAGCAGCTTTGGCAAACTCCGTAATGTCAGCTACGTTTGGTGATAGTTTTGCGATAATCGGCAAATTCGTCGCCTTACGGATTGCGGAAAGCAGCTCGGAGGTGGCATGAACGTCCGTGCCGAACGCCATGCCTCCTGCCTTCACGTTCGGACACGAGATATTTACTTCAATGCCTGATATCCCCTGCACTCCATCAAGGCGCTCAGCAACTTTAACGTACTCATCCAGGCTGTAGCCAAAAATATTCACTATAACTGCAGTATCGAATTGTCGCAAATATGGAAGTTTTTCAGACAGAAATACATCTATGCCCGGATTTTCTAGCCCGATGGCGTTCAACATACCTGAGGGTGTTTCCCAGATGCGCGGCGGCTGGTTACCCTTGATCGGCGTCAACGAAATGCCCTTCACAACCACGGCGCCGAGCATGTTGAGGTCAACGAACTCAGCAAACTCCTCTCCATATCCGAAGGTCCCGGACGCCGTGAGAACTGGATTCTTGAACTTGATCCCGGCAAAGTCTATGCTGAGGTTCGGTTTAGCTTTAATCGCTTTTTTTTGCATGACACAAATTCATTGAAGCTGAAAAATCGGATGCACACATGATTTGCTGTAGAAGGATTAGAACAGATCTTAGTATTTATTAGAGACCTATCAGCGTCCCTTAGTGTTTAAATGTCTTTTAGATGAGGAACCGGCAAAGCAACTCTCTGGCTCCAGTCGATCTCCTGCGCGTTGAACACAGGGCCTTCCTTGCACGCCCTCTTGTACCCACCAGCCTTCATTGGTATCGAACATCCCATACAGGCGCCAAGGCCGCATGCCATGCGCTCTTCCATCGACACATAACAGGGGATCGCATGCACTAGTGCGATCTTGCTTATCGCTGCGAGCATTGTGTGAGGACCACAAGCACAGAGAACAATTTTGAATTTCTGCTCTAGCTTTGTCACAAATGCCTTTAAGATGTCAGTGGTCATCCCTTTGGTCCCCATGCTTCCATCCTCGGTCGCAATATGCACTCTCGTGCATGTAGCCCTGAAATTTTTCAAGATACTTGCAGGGGGAAGGCATTCGCTGTCTCGGGAACCTAGGAACAGATGCGAACTACATACCGTTTGCTGAGAGAGAAAATGCAAAGGAGGAAAGCCGCTCCCGCCTGCAACCATAATAAGCGTCGTATTCTTATCTGGCAATGGGAAACCAGTTCCGAGCGGACCTAGTATCCCAATTTGCTCTCCCGTTTTTCTACCGGTCAGCATAGTTGTTCCCCTACCTATAACGCGATAGAGTATCTCGATGGATGATTTTGTAGGAACGGCAGAGATGCCGAACGGGCGAGCAAGGAGCGGATCAAGATTTTCCGACACCCTGAGCATTATGAATTGGCCAGGCCGCGCGGCTGCAGCAATGTCTGGAACCTTGAGTACGATTCGGTAGTATCCCCTACCTACCGATTTATGGGAAAGTACGGTCGCCTTGTTCAGCCTATTCAAGGGCAATCTCGATTTCCTGAATTTCATATTCGACAATCTTTGCCGGAGTCTTGATCGTTACCACATCTCCTACTTTGTGACCAATGAGCGCCTTTCCCACGGGAGATTGAATCGAAATCTTTCCCTTTTTGAAGTCAGCTTCTTCTTGGCCCACAAGCATATATTTTTTTGTACCGCCAAAGGCGGTGTCCGTGAGTGTTACGGTCGCGCCGAAGACCACCTTTTCGTTCGAAAGCTTCGAGACATCGATAATCTGGGCATGAGAGAGCTTATGTTCCAATTCGCGTTTTTTGGCATCTAAATGGCCTTGGCGCTCCTTAGCCGCATGAAATTCAGCGTTCTCGGAAAGATCACCGTGAGCTCGCGCTTCTTCAATGTCCCTGATATTTTTAGGCCGCTCTACCTTCATAATGCGGTCCAGTTCCTGCTTGAGTTTATCGTAACCTTCTTTGGTCATAGGAATTTTCTGCGTCATGATGTATGATACTCCTGAATAGACTTGACCTGCAAAGGGTTTGCCTTTATCGCCGAAATACCACGTACCGCGGCCTTTGCTGCTGAAATCGTTGTAAAATAGGGTATGCCTTTTACAAGTGTCGTTCTTCGTATCGAGTAGGAATCCTTCTGGGACTGGGCGCCATAAACCGTATTTATCACGAGATCAATCTTCATATCCGTTATCTGGTCCACGATGTGCGGCCGACCCTCCGTCACTTTGTTCACGGTCTCGACCAAAATGCCCCGTTTTCTGAGATAATCAGCAGTACCCCTCGTGGCCACGATCTGGAACCCTGCTTTTTCGAGTCCCTGCGCTACTTCCAACACGCCCACCTTGTCTTTATCTTTCACACTCAGGAAAACCCTACCCGACATGGGCATGGGGTTGCCGGCGGCCATCTGGGATTTCGCAAAAGACATTCCGAAGTCCTTGTCGATACCCATCACCTCACCCGTGGATTTCATCTCCGGTCCAAGCAGCGTGTCAACACCCGGAAACTTGGCAAAAGGAAAGACGGCTTCCTTGACTGCGACATGCTTGATCGTTACTGCCTTGGTGAAACCGAGCTCTAAGAGTGTCTTCCCGGCCATTACCCGAGCCGCCAACTTGGCAACTGGAATGCCGATTGCTTTGCTCACAAAAGGCACAGTCCGTGATGCGCGAGGATTGACTTCGAGCACGTATATTCGACCTTCTTTTACCGCAAATTGTATGTTCATGAGACCGACTACACCAAGCTCGAAGGCTAGCGCCTTGGCCTGATGGTCGATTTCCTCAATAATATTCCTGGAAAGCGAGAACGGTGGGAGCGAACATGCCGAGTCGCCGGAATGCACGCCGGCTTCTTCGATGTGTTCCATGATGCCAGCAACGACAACCATCTTCCCGTCGGAGATCGCATCCACGTCGATCTCGATGGCGTCTTCAAGATACTTATCTACCAGCACTGGCCGTTCGGGCGAAGCCTTCACCGCCCTACTCATATAGTTTAGGAGGCTATCTTCGTCGTAAACAATCTCCATGGCCCTCCCGCCGAGCACATAAGAAGGACGGACCATAACGGGATAACCAATACGGTTCGCGGCTTCCACCGCCTCTTCGCAAGATACGGCCGTACCGCTTTCAGCCTGGAGAAGTCCTAGTTTATCGAGCAGCTCTTTAAACCTCTTCCGATCTTCCGCGCGGTCAATGCTGTCCGGCGTAGTGCCGAGAATTTTCACTCCTTCCTTCTCCAATGGCACTGCGAGCTTGAGCGGTGTCTGTCCGCCGAACTGTACGATTACACCCATAGGTTTTTCTTTGTGTATAATATGTAAAACATCTTCCAGTGTCAAGGGTTCAAAGTACAGTCTGTCTGAAGTATCATAATCTGTGCTTACAGTCTCGGGGTTGCAGTTCACCATGATCGTTTCATAGCCATCCTCTTTGAGTGCAAAGGCCGCATGCACGCAGCAGTAATCGAACTCAATCCCCTGCCCGATCCTGTTCGGCCCACCACCGAGGATCACGACTTTCTTCCGATCCGATGGATTCGCTTCACATTCAGCAATTCTTAGTCCCTGGATCCGGGTCTCGAAACCCTTAATTTGATAGAATGGTTTCTCAAAGGTCGAATACAGGTACGGGGTATGAGCCTCAAACTCGGCTGCACAGGTATCTACAGTCTTGAACACTGGCAGTATGCCAAGATCATAGCGCGTTTTGCGTACTGCATCTTCTGTAGTCGTAAACAATCTAGCTAACCTTCGGTCGGAAAATCCATATTCCTTTGCTCGTCGTAACGGATGATCAAGCGCCACAGACGCATTATTCAAGATACTCGCCCCTTTGTCCCCCAGCTGTTTTTCAAAGTCCGTGATCTGTTGAAGCTGGAGTAGAAACCATGGATCAATCTTCGATAGGCTGTATACCTCATCGACTCCCATGCCCAATCTGAAGCCGTCAGCGATATACCAAATCCGTTCCCAGTTCGGCACACTCATTTTTTGTCGAATTTCGTCTATGCCATGTTCAACGTCACCATCC
This sequence comes from Nitrospirota bacterium, assembly GCA_963845065.1. Lineage (GTDB taxonomy): Bacteria > Nitrospirota > UBA9217 > UBA9217 > UBA9217 > JAJYKN01. The sequence continues at coordinate 24,295 of CAWJQQ010000003.1, read as the reverse complement.
CGGTCGCGGCGCGATTCAAAACCATAGCGGTCGATCTCAAGCGAACGAAGTGCTTTTTGGAAGGATTCCTTAAACGTTCTGCCGATGGCCATAGCCTCGCCTACGGACTTCATCTGTGTGGTAAGTGTGGCATCAGCTTGCGGAAATTTCTCGAAGGCAAAGCGTGGAAATTTAGTAACCACATAATCGATTGTCGGCTCGAACGATGCCGGCGTGGCTTTTGTAATATCGTTCATAATCTCATCCAGCGTGAATCCTACAGCCAGCTTTGCGGCTATTTTGGCAATGGCGAAACCAGTCGCCTTAGATGCCAGCGCCGAGCTTCGAGATACTCGTGGGTTCATCTCGATCACAACCATCCTGCCATTGTCAGGGTTAACGCCGAACTGGATGTTTGACCCGCCGGTGTCCACGCCAATCTCACGAATGATCTTGATCGAGGCGTCACGCATGAGTTGGTATTCTTTGTCACTTAGGGTCTGCGCCGGCGCCACCGTGATACTATCGCCGGTATGGATGCCCATGGGGTCGAAGTTCTCGATGGAACATACGATCACCACATTATCCTTGGTGTCTCGCATCACTTCAAGTTCAAACTCCTTCCATCCTACTACCGACTCCTCAACCAGTACCTGGTGGACCGGGCTTGCTTCAAGACCACGCGTAATCAACTCGCTGAATTCTTCACGGTTATAAGCGATGCCGCCGCCTGTCCCTCCGAGCGTGAAAGCAGGGCGGAGGATCGCCGGGAAACCGACCTTCTCAAGGATATCATAGGCCTGGTCCAGGCTCGTTGCGAAGCCGCTCTTCGGGACTTCAAGGCCGATATTCTCCATGGCCTTTTTGAACAACTGACGATTCTCAGCTTTTTTTATTGATTCAAGCTTGGCGCCGATAAGTTCTATTTGATACTTTTCGAGCACTCCCATTTCAGCGAGCGCAACCGCCGTGTTAAGTGCGGTCTGTCCGCCCATGGTCGGCAACAGCGCATCAGGACGCTCACGCTCGATAATTTTTGTAACTACCGCCGCTGTGATCGGTTCTATATACGTGCGATGGGCCAGATCAGGATCCGTCATGATCGTTGCAGGGTTCGAGTTAACAAGTACGATCTGGTAGCCCTCTTCTTTCAGTGCTTTGCAGGCCTGCACTCCGGAGTAGTCGAACTCGCAGGCTTGCCCAATCACGATTGGCCCTGCACCAATAATCATGATTTTTTTTATATCATCTCGTTTCGGCATTTATCCCTTCCTCAACTCAAAAATCAGAGCTCCGAACCGCTATTCAAACTCCTGCACCCAACCGTTCTCTAAACCGTACGACTGCACGATCTGATACGCCCCGTCATACTCATTTTCGGTTATCCTGCGCGATAGCTCTTTGATGTCGTGCGCTTTGTACGCCGGGAAGTACTGGGACATTAGGCTAACGTAAACATCTTTTGAAATTTCTTCGGCAAGGAATTTCATGACGCCTTGGGTGCCCGAGAGGCCGTAGGGCAAGATAAGGTGACGTACAATGAGGCCTTTTTTTGCAATGCCCTTTTCATCAAGCACCAGGTTGTCTACCTGACGAAACATCTCTTTCACTGCGGATTGATTGACGGCCCAGTAGTGGGGCGCGACAGAGAACCGCATTGCAGTCCTGTCGTCCGAGTATCGTATGTCCGTCAGGTAAATATCCACAATTCCATCGAGAAGTCTTAGTGCCTCCACAGACTCGTATCCGCTCGTGTTATATATAATTGGCAGACTAAAGCCACGCTCCTTGGCAATTTCGAGTGCCTTTAAGATCTGAGGCATGAAATGTGTTGGTGTCACGAGATTCAGATTATGGCATCCCTGTTCCTGTAGCCATAGCATCTGACAAGCGAGTTCACCCGGTATCCGCTCCGTGCCATTCCCCATTTGGCTGATGGGGTAGTTCTGGCAGTACACGCATTTTAGATTGCAGTTAGTGAAAAAGATCGTGCCGGACCCCCCACTTCCCGAGAGCGGAGGTTCTTCACCATGATGCGCGCTCGCGCTCGAGACTACCGGGTTCAACCCGGACCGGCAAAAACCAAGCTTTGCGTTCTTCAAGCGATTCACCCCGCACTCGTGAGGGCAGATGCGGCAACTTTCAAGTAGCTTATAAGCCGCATCTATCCTCTCGTGCAGTTCAGATGTTGAAAGCATTGAAACCATAAAGCGATATTATCTCTCGCAAAGACTCAGTTTGTGTGAGTATACTTTCTCGAAACTCTTTCGATTTTCTCTTCGCCATTTCGATCGCAGGAAATACTATTTCTTTTTCTCCTTCTCCATCATATTCACAAATTTTTGGAACAAATACCTGCTGTCGTGCGGCCCAGGTGACGCCTCGGGATGGTACTGAACTGAAAAGGCCGGAAGGGTCTTGTGCTGAAACCCCTCGCAGGTCCGATCGTTCAGGTTCATGTGCGTCATCACTACCTTGTCTTTCACTGTTTCCATATCAACGGCGAACCCATGGTTTTCGGCTGCGATTTCGACTTTCTGAGTTGTTAAATCCATGATTGGTTGATTGCCACCGTGATGCCCAAACTTAAGTTTGTATGTCTTCCCACCTAGCGCAAGCCCCAGAAGTTGCTGGCCCAAGCAGATTCCAAAGATGGGTTTCTTCCCGAGCAGATTCCTGATATTCTCGATGGCATAAGTTACGGGCTCAGGATCGCCAGGCCCATTCGAAAGGAAAATCCCGTCAGGGTTCATTGCGAGCACTTTTTCAGGGGGCATAGTTGCAGGCACGACGGTCACCTCGCAGCCTGCCTGGGTCAATAGCCGCAAAATGTTCCGTTTAATACCGTAATCATAAGCCACCACCTTGTATTGCGACATTGTCTTCTTGGCGTACCCTGTGGCGATGTCCCAATCTCCCTGGTCCCAGGTGTAAGGCACCTTGCAGGTCACGTCCTTGGTGAGATCGAGGCCGCTCATTTTCGGAACCGCCTTTGACTTGGCAACCAAGCTTTCCGGATTGCCGTCTTTGGTAGAAATCACTCCCGGTTGGGCTCCAAAGTCGCGGAGGTGGCGGGTCAATGCCCGGGTGTCTATTCCCTGGATGCCAACAATCCCGTTCTCCTGCAGATAATACTGGAGGGACTTCATTGATCTCCAGTTGCTCGGGATATTGCAACTCTCTTTCACGATAAACCCTTCGACATATGGTTTAACGGATTCGACATCTTCCTCATTAATGCCGTAGTTGCCGATCTGGGTGTAGGTCATGGTCACAATCTGTCCTTTATACGAAGGATCGGTTAGAATCTCTTGGTAACCAATCATGCTCGTATTAAATACGATCTCTCCAGAAGTCTCTCCTTCCGCTCCGAAGGAGTTTCCTTCGAACACCAAACCATCAGCCAATGCAAGAAGCGCTTTTTTCATTGCCATAATCCTCTTTCAATACCTATGTGACTCATCACATCGGGTCTTCTTGCTTTCATGGGATGAGTTCTGGAATCCATAATCAGAATCTTTTTCGCAACTCACCGTTATTGTCAATTAACTAACTGTTAACTGTCAATACATCGTGCACTAAAAAATATGCCAATACATCGTTCACAGTCTGACTTTCTCTGTATTGACGTTGATCTCTAATGAATGCTCTCATTCGGCATCTAGGTGGTTAAAGCGGCCCTCAATATCAAGATTTCTACACGTAAGTTGTTGCAATTAAACGATGTCGTGGCAGTAAACAACTAACTTCTAACTATGTCTCGGTAAACAGTCATAATGATGGAATGATGAAATACACCGTTTTTCTCATGGGCGTTAAGAGGGCACTACCCACCGATAATAATACGGATGAAACCGTTCACGATGGTAGAGGCGTTACACCTAGCCAATATTACAGCCTCCCACCCACAATCGTCTGAATAGCTTTGCCTTTGAGCTTCCAACCATTGAACGGTGTATTCTTGGACTTGGATTTAAAACAGGATGAATCAACAACCCATTCCTCAGAATGGTCAATGATCGTAATGTCCGCGTCGGAACCTATAGACAGCGAGCCTTTGCCGATTTTAAGTATTTTGGCAGGGTTAACACTGAGTTTTAAGATAGTTTCAGAAAGCGTAAGGACCCCTTCGTCCACGAGCTTTAATGCAAGACCGAGTGCAGTTTCGAGACCAACAATTCCGAAGGCAGCGTAATCGAATTCGCCGGACTTCTCATCTGCTGCATGCGGAGCATGGTCAGTCGAGATCGAATCAATTGTGCCATCTCTGAGTCCCTGCTTGATCGCGGCAACGTCATTAACCGTGCGGAGGGGGGGATTCATTTTTGCCAAGGTATTATAACTACGAACTGCTTCTTCGGTTAGAGAAAAGTAATGCGGGCAGGTCTCTGCTGTCACTTTAACGCCGCGGGACTTCGCATCGCGTATCATGCGCACCGACCCGGCGGTGCTTACATGCGCGATGTGCAACCTCGCACCGGTCAATTCAGCGAGGGAGATGTCCCTGCTCGTCATTACGTCCTCGGCTGCGTGAGGTATGCCCCTTAGGCCGAGCTCGGTAGATACGATACCTTCATTCATCACACCCCTTGCCGCTAGCATTGTATCTTCGCAGTGGGAGATGACGAGCATGTCAAATATCTTCGAATACTCTAGTGCCCTTCGCATGATTGACGCGTTCATAACTGGTTTGCCATCGTCAGAGATGGCGAAGCATCCTGCTGAATGGAGCTCTCCCATATCTGCCAGTTCTTCGCCTTCTGAGCTTTTCGTTATGGCGCCGATGGGATAAACCCGCGCTGCGGCATCCCTAGCCTGAGAAAGTATAAATTCAGTAACCGAACGGTTATCATTTACAGGGTTGGTGTTCGGCATGCAGCAGACCGAGGTAAATCCACCAGCTTTTGCCGAGGCCGTCCCAGTTGAGATCGTTTCCTTGTATTCGAATCCTGGTTCGCGCAGATGCACATGCATGTCGATGAGGCCAGGAACCACGCGTTTGTTTGCTACATCGATGACATGAAAGCCGTTCAAAGGGATCGAACCCGGCTTTCCAAGTTTGGCGATTTTGCCGTCAGCCACAAGGATGTCAAGCTTTTCGTCGACTCTGTTTGCGGGATCAATTACGTTGCCGTTTTTAAGCAAGATATTCATAATAAGCACCTGATGAAAGACCTCTGTTGAAAAAGGGAATTAAGAGTGAGTGGGGCTAAAATTCGAAGCTATCTCGCTTCTCTGTTTTTTCCTATTTCTCTATTTCTCATAAATAGATATTGCATTTACTGAGCCTCGCTCTTTATACCCCCAGACAGCAGGAACATCACCGCCATCCGTACAGCTACGCCATTCGTGACCTGCTCCAGAATGACGGGAGTTCCGTCTGCAACCTCGGACGATATTTCCACTCCCCTGTTCATGGGACCGGGATGCATTACGATCGCATGTTTCGCTGCCCGTTCCAGTCGCCGCGGGTTGAGCCCGAACAGTCTTGCGTATTCACGCACACTCGGAAAGAGACCGGCTGCTTGGCGCTCTAGCTGGAGCCGCAACATCATCACCACATCCGCTCCTTCGATTGCTTCTTCAATATTGTAGTAAATCTGAGCGCCCAGACACTCGATGCCCGATGGGACCATGGTAGGAGGACCGCAGACACGAACCTTCGCCCCCATGGTCGTGAGTCCGTAAATGTTTGACCTCGCGACCCGGCTGTGCATAATGTCGCCGATGATGGCCACGGTCAGTCCTTCGAGTTTGCCAAACTTTTCCCTAATAGTGAACATGTCGAGAAGCCCCTGCGTGGGGTGCTCGTGGGCCCCGTCTCCGGCATTGATCACCGAGCTCTTGAGTTTTTTGGAAAGATATTCCGGAGCGCCTGAGCAGGAGTGGCGAACGATGATGATATCGCACTTCATTGCCTCGATATTCCGGGCCGTATCGAGCAACGTCTCCCCTTTAGTTACACTACTGGTCGACGTGGATATGTTTATCACGTCGGCCGAAAGTCGTTTTCCCGCTAGCTCAAAAGACGTTCGCGTACGCGTGCTCGCTTCGTAGAAAAGATTGATCACTGTCTTGCCGCGAAGCGTCGGCACTTTTTTGATGTCCCGCTCAGACACGTCCTTGAACGTCGAGGCAGTGTCCAGTATGAGTTTAATCTCATCAGCGGTCATGCCTTTGATGCTGAGTAAGTCTTTAGAACTGAGAAACATAAGTTTAACGTTTGCGGGCTATAGTCCAAAGCTAAGGGATTCCCGTGACCCTTGCTATTTTGCCCTTACCTCTTTTTTTTATTCTCCGAGAATTACAACTTTTTCATCGCCGCCATCCTCGGCCAGCATGACTTCAACCTTTTCCCTGGACGAAGTAGGTAGATTTTTCCCCACAAAATCGGCACGGATCGGAAGTTCTCGGTGTCCCCGGTCCACGAGGACCGCAAGTTGAATTCGCTTTGGCCTGCCATAATCCATGATACTATTCAATGCCGCTCGAATGGTCCTACCGGTAAAAACCACATCGTCCACCAAAACCATGATCTTATCTTGGATATCGAACGAGATGTCTGTGGCCTGAGGAACGGGCTGAGTCTTGCGTGTTGCAAGATCATCCCGATACATAGTGATATCCAGGTATCCGACCGGGATCACAACTTTTTCGATTTCAAGGATTTTTGCCGCAAGGCGCTTCGCAAGATGAACACCGCCTCGTTGGATGCCGACAAGGACAAGATCACCGGCCCCCTTGTTCTTCTCTAAGATCTCGTGGGCTACTCTCGTAAGCGCCCGATCGATTCCGATCTTATCGAAGATTAGGGCTTTTTCCTTGATGCTCATCGTTTTGACTCCTGTTAATATTAAAAAAGATACAAAAAAACCTTCTTTCCAAATTAGAAAGAAGGTTGGTATATGTTTGACCGTGAGCGTAAGTGTCCGCTAATTAATTTTTTCATTTGAACCCTTCCTGGCCTCACAGGACCAGACTTAAAGAGAAATAAACTTCTTTAATACAGTACCTCAATTACTGTATTTCTGTCAAGAACTTTCTCTGCTCGGCCCCTCTTTAAATCTATCGAATCCATTAGTCTTTTGAATTAAGCACTGAAACGAATTTTCCAATTGCAAAGAAATGCTCCATCATCGCTACCATGAAGCTCAGACTACTCAGTCATCTTCGGCAGTTGTCTCGAGTCCGCTCGTCCTTAATCCAACTGCTGTCAAAACCACGTTAATCCTACGCCTCAATCTTCTTCATCAGCCACGCCATGTTCTTACCCAGGTTCTTCATGGTCTGCACGCCCTCAACATCATTATTAACTTCACCCGGTTGCCTGCCTATGCCGAGGTTCCAGTAGCTTGATCCAGGTATGATCATCTCATTTATCGAGAAGAAATAGTTGAGCGAGTTAAACACATGAATCCCACCTGCACGCCTGACTGCAACTACGGCTGCTCCGACTTTACGCTTGTACATATCTACATTCGCGCGCCCCACCATCCCGCCACGTTCGATCAAAGCTTTCATGCTTGCGGATACATCGGCAAAATAAGTCGGAGAACCGAGCAAAATGCCGTCGGCCTCATCCATCTTTTGGATGCATTCATTGATTATGTCTTTTTCCACAGCGCAGCGTCTGTTCTTATTCTCAAAACACTTAAAGCACGCGATGCAGCCCTGGACCAGTTTTCCGGCCAAAGAGTAAATCTCCGTTTCAATCCCTTCCGCCATTAACTCATCCAGTACAAGGTTCAAAAGAATAGACGTATTCCCTTCTTTTCGCGCACTCCCGTTAAATGCAATAACTTTCATAAGCCCTCCAGTTATTATGTTATAAGATTATAACCCAAATCAATAGAAGACGTTATAACACAAAATCATTAATTTTAAAAATAAATTTTATTCAGGTAAAATTATCACTCGCATAACAAAACGTCTTTACAATATTCTGCCGAACGGCTAGAATTGTTACCACGAGGTATCCAATGATCCAGCTGAAACAGGTAAGTAGATCCTATACTCACGGCACAAAAGAGATCCGGGCCCTGAGCAACGTCACTCTCAACATCAAGACTGGAGCGTTCCTTTCCGTCATGGGACCAAGCGGATCCGGCAAGAGCACACTTTTGAACCTTATCGGCGGACTGGACCAGCCATCGTCTGGTGAAATCTTCATAGATAATAGGCCACTACACGGAATTTCCGATGATGAACTCACTCTTATTCGTCGGAGACGGGTGGGGTTTATCTTCCAGTTCTTTAATCTTTTGCCCATTCTTACCGCAGCGGAAAACGTCGGCCTCCCACTGTTGCTCGAGGGCATCCCCTTCATGAAAATCAAACCTCAGGCAGAGGCGCTTCTCCAAAAAGTTGGCCTCGGAAACCGCATTGAACACCGGCCAGAGCAGCTCTCAGGAGGGGAGATGCAACGTGTTGCAATTGCCCGAGCTCTCATTACAGATCCTGCCGTTCTTTTAGCTGACGAACCTACCGGTAACCTAGACTCACATACAAGTACAGAAATATTGAACCTGCTAAAAGGGCTCCATGACGAAGGGCAGACCATTGTGATGGTTACCCATGATCCGAAAGCCGCATCCTACGGTACGCGCACCATCACCTTAAAAGATGGCAGTGTCGCAGAAGACATGGTATCTACAGGACAGGCGTTATGAACCTTGCCAATCTCCTCCGTTACATCAGTATCAGACGAATACGGCTCCAGAAGGTCCACACGTTTATGACCGTGGCGGGTATCTGCCTAGGCGTTGCCGCAATCGTTTCCATCGGTATTGTAAACAAAAGCGTCCTTCGATCATTCGAAGATTCAATCAACCGAGTAACCGGACGGGCGGTGCTCCAGATCACCGGCGCTGCATCGGGCTTCTCCGAAAACCTCATCGATTGCGTTCAAAAAGTTCCCGGCGTTGAATATGCCGTGCCGGTGATCGACACTCAGGGCATCCTCGTCGGAGCAAAGGAACGTTCGCTCATGATCCTCGGTGTCGACGTGCTTCAGGACAGCAACATTCGTGACTATAAACTCTCAGAAGAAAATTCCGACATACCGGATCCACTCTTGTTCCTTGCGCGTCCCGACTCCATCCTGCTTACCAAACAACTTGCCGATCGCGAAGGGATTAAGATAGACCAGAAGATACAGGTCGAAACCGTGCGGGGCATCCAAACCTTTCGGGTGCGTGGTCTCTTGAACCCGGAGGGCCCAGCGAAAACCATGGATGGCAACATAGCGATCATGGATTATCCGGCTGCACAGATGTCTTTCGGTAAGGAAGGCAGGATAGATCGGATAGATGTGAGCCTCCTTCGCGGCGAAGACCTCGATACCGTTCGCGACCGCATCAAGCAAGCATTACCTGAGGGGTACAACGTCGTAACACCAGAAGGTAGGACAAAGCAGGTGGAACTCCTTATCTCCCGCTTTCAAAAAAATATAAACCTCATCAGCTTTATTGCCGTGTTCGTTGGCATGTACCTTATCTATAATGCGGTCTCGATCTCCGTGGTTCAGCGAAGAAAAGAGATCGGAATATTGCGCGCATTAGGAACGACTCGGCGCCAGACCATCGCGCTTTTTCTTGGGGAAAACTTTGTCATGGCCATAGTGGGTTCAGGTCTCGGCTTGGTCGTCGGCATCATCTTTGCAAAATCTGCTATGGGCGCCGTGGGTCAGACCGTTTCGGAATTGTATATAAGGACATCGATATCCGAGATTGCCATATCCTGGACCAATCTTATTATTGGCTTCACCACGGGCATTGTTGCTAGCCTAGCGGCAGCATTTTTCCCTGCCCTTGCAAGCAGTCGTATAACTCCGATTTCGGCAATTCGATCGGTGCCCTTTTCGGAAGAAGGTTTCCTCTCAGGTCGAAGGCTCAAGTTCGGTGCCACTATTTTTGTCATTCTCGCTTTACTACTGCTTCTGCTCTACAAATCCGCAGCCGGATCGTCTGTATTCCACAGTACGGCTACCATGTTCTCCGCAACCATATTCCTCCTGCTTGGGATATCTCTGGCTATGCCTGCCGTACTCCAGGGCTTTCTTACCCTCTTCCATAAGTTCATATCTCTGCGCATCGGCCCCGCAGGAAGACTTGCCGGCCTCAACCTCCAAAAAAACATTACACGAAACGCAGTGGCAGCGGCAGCTATTTTTTACGGCATCTCTGTGTTTGTCAGCTCCGCAGGCATCATCTACAGCACGAAACAATCAGTACTCGAATGGATCGATTCCTACGTGAGAGGAGACATAATCGTAACTTCAGGCCATCCAGTCGCTACTACGGGCTCGCAGAACATTCCCATGCCAGTTGAGATGTGGAAAGACATTGAAAAGGTCCCAGGCGTACTCTCGGCTGACCCCTTCCGTAAGATCTATATCGATTATCATGGCCGACGTATCCTGCTCCTTACTCTTGATATCACCCGCAGGCTCGAGTACAGTCCTTTCAAGATCGCTCAAGGAAAACGCGAAGATATGGCTCGCCTCATGCCAAATCAAAATTATATTGCGGTAAACGAAGCCCTCGCATCACAGGAGCACATCAAACCCGGAGATACAATGATCCTCCCAACTCCTGAAGGACCGGTCTCATTCAAAGTCGCGATCATCAATGTCGACTACAGCTCTGACTCTGGTTCAGTACTGATGGACATGTATACCTACCGCCGATACTGGAAAGAATATCTTGCCGATTCGTTCTCGGTCCGGGTGAAGTCAAAGGACAACGTCGCATCCGTGCGAGATGAGATCGCTAGAAGATTCGGGAATGATCGAAAACTCTTTGTGCTGCCAGTGCGCGAATTTAAAAACGAGATCCGCAAGATTATCGACCAGGGCTTTGCCGTTAATCACGCTATTAATATCATTACTATGGCGATCGCCTGCCTGGGCATCATAGTCACTCTGCTCGCGTCAGTACTCGAGCGCACGCGTGAGATCGGTATCCTCCGTTCCATTGGAATGCTCAGGAGCCAAGTATCCCGTGTGGTCGTATTCGAATCCATGCTTCTCGGCATCATTGGCGGCATGCTAGGTGCAGGAGCAGGGATTATAATCGGGTGGATGAGTCTCGAAGGTTTTCTCAGGGGAGACTACGGTGCAAGTATGCAGTACCACGTCTACTATGCCTCGGTCTTCTGGGCAATTGTTCTTTCTACTGTACTTGCCGCACTTGCAGGCATTTATCCAGCCAAACGTGCGGCAAATACCAACATTGTGGAGGCGCTGGCGTATGAATAAAGAGTTCAAAATTCATAGACCAAATTATAAAGTGCGGTATTTTTTGTTTCCGCCTACTCCGAACGCCACACTCCTCACTATCCACCTGGATGGATGGGTATCACGAATTTTATTTATTGTAGTCATTTTTTTTGGAACATTGGTACTCTCCCCTCCTTCCTTGGCCATGTCCGGCCGTGAAGTCTACGAGAAGGTCCACGATGTGCGCTCCAAGTCTCTTGACCGGAAAACAGAGGCGAAAATGGTCCTCTTCGACAAAGGTGGCGGCAAGCGAACGCGATCGCTCACCGAGTACAGTAAAAAAGCTGACCCCGAGGCATATAAGGTTCTCGTCGTTTTCCGGTCGCCTCCGGACCTGAAGAACGTCGCTTTCCTTATTCACGCTCATACTTTTGCCGACCGCGATCTCTGGGCCTACTTCCCGGAATACAAACGAATTCGCCGCATTCCCACGAGTTCGCAAGATGATTCCTTTTTCGGTTCGGATCTGTCCTATGACGATTTCGGAGGACCCCCTAATCTCGATGATTACAAGTTCAACATATTGAAAGAAGACATAGTAGACAATAAACCCTGCTACGTGATAGAAGTGACGCCAAAAATTCACCGGAAGTACACAAGGTACATCGCCTGGGTCTCGAAAGAGTTCTGGATCCATCTTAAGATTGACTATTATCAGGATAACGACATTTATCGTACGGTGGATTTCAAAGACGTCAAAATCATTGACGGCATCCCGACTCCTTTTATATGGAACGTTGAGAACAAAAAGACCAGCCACAGAACGGAGCTGTCGATTGAGCATATTCAGTACCATACTCACTTTCCCGATGATCTGTTCTCGCAGCGTTCGCTGGTGCAAACAGGAAAGTAATTTTCTTGACACAGACAACACTAATGTAAACCGGATCGAAACAGCGATCATCAATTCCCGTTTACTAGTTATTATTTTGCATCATGTGCGTCCAATTTTTAAGTTGTAAATGCAACTAGTCATCGTTATCGAAGATTTTAACTTCATCTTCTACTGCTTTTGAACGTGTTAGTATCAATTTGATAAGCGGTTTGTGAATAATCGATAATATCTCGTATCAGCAGACCTTTTATTATTGCCGTATTGTTGATTCACAAGTCATTTCTAACGTTCAGGATAAAACTGTTGTAGATTACCTTTTACGTGGACAAATTGGTTTTCTCAAACATATGCGAATACATTTTATCCACACACTATCTTCATTGCATCAACTCCTCTCGCTCATTTTGTTCATAATATTTGTTGTCTCTCCTTCCTTCGCCAACGAATCTCTCTCCGTCTCAGGCAGCCTGGACATGCTTGGAGTGGATGCATTAGACAAGGATAGTGTAAAAGAAAATGCAAGCTTGACCGGAAAGATCAAGCTCGACACCATGAACCCGGAATGGCGGTTCCATTCCTGGCTCGAAGGCGGCTGGGATGGCACGGTTCAGAGGCCTGTACAAGACCATGCGTTGTTCAAGAACTACGACCATGTCTATCAGAGCAACTCGCCTTATCTAGAGTTCAAGGAATTTTACGTCACGCACACGTCAGGTAGTCTCGACCTCCGCGCGGGCATACAGCGTTTTGCCTGGGGACAATTGGATGAGTATCCGCCAAATGATCTTTTGAATCCCTGGGACTATACTCAATTCTTGCTCAAACCGCTCGAGGATAGAAAAATCGGGGTTCCCTCTCTTTCAGCAGCCTTTGGTGCAGCAGGCTGGACTTATGAAACCGTGTGGGTTCCGATGCTCGTCCCTTATCGACTTCCAATGCCGTATGAACGCTGGGCAGGTACATCGATCGTTTCAATGATCGCGCAAAGTGTCACTAACGCAGAAATCGTTCCCCAAGAACCGAACCTTCCTGATCGTAAGATTGAGAACAGTAGTGTAGGTCTTCGAATCAAACATGCCGGTGAAATTGAATGGGCTGTAAACCTGTTCCACGGCTATGATCCGAGGCCGGTGTTCAAAACTACCTCACTCTCAATCATACCCCAAGTCACGAAGATAAACGTCGACCCGGGATACGTGCCTGATTTTCATAAGATCAACGTCATCGGAATGGATGCTGCGGCAGTCAAAGGCGACTTGAGCCTCAGGGCCGAGGCCGCTTACACGGGAGACCGCTATCTTAATGTTCAGAGTGAACTTTGGGGATATCCTTCAGTACCTTCACTGGGAATCAGCCCGCTGAATAATTCTATTGAGCAGAAACACAATACTCTGGATTACGGGCTCGGGGCGGATTATCGTATGTTCGAGGATGGTTTGTTGACCGTACAGGCCCAACAGACGCTCATCTTTGGCAATATAAACCAGCTGTATGAAAATAAGATAGAAACCCTTCTCTGGGCCAATATGAAGATAGGATGGATGAATCAGAAGATTGAAACGAACCTGAACGTTGCCTACAATCCCGAACATGGCGACAACATGGCAAAAGCAAACATCTGGTATGTACTTTCAGATTCCTGGAAGGCTGGCATCACCGCAATAACGTTGGAAGGACCGCTACAATCGATCTTTGGGGCGTATTCACGGAATGATGAGGTTATGGCAGAGCTTGCTTATTCCTGGTAGAGTGATTACTAACCCCGTACTTCTTCTTTTTTACCTCTTTATCATCTTTAGAAAATGATCAATGAGAACCGGATTAAAAGAAGTCCCTTTCCCCTTGGTCAAGACGCCTTCAATCTTTTCTAGCGATTGAGACTGCTGATACGACCTTCTGCTTCTCATTGCATCAAACACGTCTGCGACAGAGATCAACTGGCTCGTGATATTCGGCGTCCAGCCTCCTTTTATTGAAGGGTATCCGTTCCCATCGAATTTCTGGTGGTGCTCCAATGCCGCAAGAACGGCCAGCTTCGGGATCCCTTCAACGTCCATGAGATAACGGGCCCCTTTTACCGTATGGGTCTCAATGGTTCTCCGTTCTTCCAGCGTAAGTACGCCGGGTTTACTCAGTATCTCATCGGGAATGAATATCTTCCCTATGTCGTGCAGGAGCGACGCGACACCTATTCGATGAAGGTTCTCTCCTTTAAAACCCACGAACTCCGCTAGACTCATGGTCAGGATACATACGTTCGTGACGTGGGTAAAGGTATATTCGTTAGCGGACTTAAGAGAGGCGAGCAAATTTAACGGGTTGATCTCCTGCCGGAAACCCTTGATAAACCCCTTGACCATATCATCCACGCTGCGAAGATCAATCTTTTTGTGACGCTTAGCCTGAAGATACAGTTCTTTGAGTTCATCGAGTTCAGCTGCTGTCAGAGAAAGCAAATCCTGCATGGATTCCTCAGGAATGTCGGGTGCTGATTCCACAATCGTGTTTATCAGGTCGTCCCCTCCCGAAGTTCCCTGTTCAGCGGGCTTCTTGATCCTGAGTTCAATCTTGCCGAGCTTAATACACGTGGTGGACCGGACCGGCGTCGCATCCCGTGATGCAAGGTCCTGAATAAACCCCTGAAGTTCCGCTCTAGGAAGACCCGAGACGAAAGTTATTCGCTCGATGGTTTTTTTCTTCAGGATTCGTGCGAAGTTTGCTACGAAGGATGCTGCCCCCGTCGAGATGATTTGCCGATTGTCGGCAACGAGATCGTCGCCGATCAATAGGATTGTGATCTCCGGTTTAAGTTGCAGTATCTCCGTAAGTACGGTATTCGCCTTGTCGATATACTGTGACACCTGGGGATGGGTTTGTGAATACAGACTAGTGTTCATGACCGCAGCAGTAAGCTGTGAGATCACTCGTGACAACCCATCATAAAAGTCATACTCTGCCATACTAATCCTGTTCGGACCTATCGTTTTTTATCATGCTGTCGCGGTAGGTGAATTTACCGTTTTTCTACAAGCTGCCTGCAGGTCCTTCGAATCACATCACTGTTTAATCGTTCACCGATTTTGACTAGTTGGGCGATGTTCTCCCGCGGATAACGTGCAAGGGAATTGTAAATTGCCTCTTTCATTCGGAGAAGGCTTTGCGGATAGAGCGACCATGAAGCCTTAGCAAGTTTCTCGAGGTCAGGAATTGCCCGCGGGTCACCGATATTCCCGAGCGCTCTGATGATTTCTTCATTTTCGGCATAGTCCGTTTCGAACAGGATGACACGCTTGAGTTTCGACAAAACATCCTCTGTCACCTCAGCTATGCGGTATTGCCCTGCCAGGGCAACAGCTTCGGCAGCAAAGTCCGGATCTTTGTCATAAATCGTTGTCCGTAGCAAGGCCACGGCGCCTGGGTCTTTGAATTTCAGTAGCGTACTGACCGCCTCTATCCTCACCATCTGGTTCTGATGTTGCAATAACGGTTTGATAGATGGTATCGATGAAGAAGTTCCGGCTCGTCGGATTAAGATGAGAAGGTTACGGACGTAGTATGCACGAGGATCCCGAAGTCTTTTTTGCGCTTCGCGTACGGCAGGCTCACCAAAAAGACAGAGCAGGTTGAAAAGAACGCGCCTGCCTCCCACTTCTTCGTCCTTGCTGTAAATGTCGAGTAACCCGGGGATCGTGTCAGGTCCTAGTGCTTGGATCAAGCCGACCGCCTCCTGACCTTTGTCCCGCATCCACAGATCAAAAGCCTTCAGCGCTCGTATGATGAAATCAGGATTCGTGAAGAATTTCCTGGTTTCTTCGGCAATGTCTCGGATGCCCTTTACCGGTTTTTCCGCAGCATGTTTCCGAAGTGTTTCAAAAATGTCCCAGAGCAGCTCAAAATTTCCAGAGTCGAGAAATTGAGGCATGATAGCAACGAGTTTTTTCGAAAATTCCCTATAATCTTCTTCTTCAATATTCTCTTCCAGAAATGCGAGAAGCGCCCTGCCGATCTGTAAATCAATTCGATCGTCCTCCATCGTCTTCAGGTAGTCCTCTAATGGAAACGGTTCGGCGGTGACCTGGACTCCCTGAGACAACTGTTTCAGCATCGCTTGGTATTCGTCGCTCACAAATTCTTCGTACTTCTCCCGATCGAACAGTTTCTGTATGCGTTCAGGCTGGATATCGGGCGCAACAAAACCCTTAGGAGTCTGTTTGTTTTTATCAATGGCTTGCCCCACAGACGAGTCGTTTTGGGCCTGCGTGAGCTTTCCCACAAGTCCGGCAAGGGACGGCGATATCTCCCTGCCATCCGCGCTTGCTTGTCCGATCATTTCGATCACCATGTCATCGGCAAGTCCTCCGAGGATTTCTGCTGTATCTGCAGGTGTATTTGTACGGGAAGACACACGGTTGAATGCGACGGACAGAAACTGCTTTCTAAGATCGGGGTGTAGTTCCTTCAGAAGAACGTTCAGACGCGCAAGGGTATTCGATTGCTCACTGCTTAGCTCTTTTTTTTCTGCCGCCCCGCGCACATATGTGGAGATGATCTGATCGTAACTTTCGATCGCCTTATTTGCGTCAAGTTTGCGCTCATTGAGAAGGCGCGCAAGCTCAGTCGGGTCAATCTGTTCAGCCTCAACAATCGAGATGCCCTCATCAGGAGCGGCAAGGGTTCCATCAGAGAGATGGGATACAAAATCCTGCCAGATATCGGTTCCTTTTTTCCCCACTCGGGTGCTCGTACTACTTATCTCCTGCTCCTCGGTAAGATGAAAACTGCCGTAGTCGACGGTGACGATTTTAATATGAGGAATGTTCGCATCGGACATGACTTTTTCGATCCCGCCTACGGACCTGATTTCGTCGGTCTTGGTGGTAAGAATACGGTGAAAGCGAACGAGTTCCTCTTTATCGAGGCCACGAATAAACGTGACGGCTGCGATTCCCTGCTGGTTCATTGAAAGTGCAAAGTCTCTATATACGAGATTTTTCTCATCGAGATAATCATTTCCGACGAGGAGCGTATCTTTTGCAACACCAAGAGTCATTTGATCGCGAATTTCGAATAGCTTTTGGAGAATGGCGAAAGCCCGGTCGATGCTTTTGATGATCTGGATATGGCCCGGTGGATAAATACCCACATTTTTTCGGGAAATATTAAGTTCGATAACTGCTTCAGACAAGAGCCGAGTATCTAGCGGTATCTCACGCTCGATTCGCTGGCTTGCTGCGGGGGCCTCTTCCTTTTTATCCGGCTTATCAGACGCCTCGCTCATAGGCGTATTATATACATTTTTGACAAATATTGCACTATATTGATACAGGGCGAATTGACTCACAATAAATGTTACCCAAGTGAATTTTGAAATATATCGTTGACTCTTAATTCATGTTACCGGGACTATACCCCTAAAAGGAGGGTACGTAACGGGAAATATTTAGTAACTATTGTCAAACGTTAACGAGCTGAATTCCGGGAAAAAAAGACAGCGATCCTGAATGAATTCTGCTCCACCTGCAGCTATAATCGCAAGCATGAAATTTTCTTGCGCAGATGTTCGTCCGGGCCTATGATCCCTGCACTTCCTGCTCTGTGCATTACAACCCAGTTTTTTCTTGTCAATCAGGAGGATACGAAGATTTGGATATAACTTCGCCATCATCGCACAAAAACAACGCATTGATCGCGGTAGGGATATTCGTTACAAGACGCTACACGCATGGATTCATGCGAGGAGAATTAATTCACACGGCTCTCACCTCGAGTAATCCAAGTAAAGTTTATGACACGGGTTTCCCCAGATCTTATGCTTGCGTATCCTGTAATGTTAGTTTAATGTTTGTTCCTGGCTCTAAGTACACGTCGCAGTCCGCTTCCAGAATTCGCCCTGGTCACCAGCATTCCCTCCAGGACCTCCTCCACAGCACAAACAACCCCCGTTTTATTCTACTCCTTCTTTGGTACTCAACAGTGTACAGGTAAAGATTACGACCACAGGCCTTCCCCTCCCGATCCGATGTGCAACTTCCGCATTTCGGAGCCCAATGGCTGGCCTACGCTTCCCCTGTCAACGTTTCACACGCGCTCTCACAACCGCCCGCGCATGACTCGGGGCCATGATGGTTCAGCTCGTCCTTTCATGTAAGGGACTTTCACCCTCTGACCTATGCCGGTTTATCCCGGCGCTTTCAAGTACTCTCACCGCTAATTCATGTGGAGTTTCCGCGGGGCTCCTAAAACAGTCTTTTTTCTTGACAACGTCAGTTTGTGATGATAAATTGAACACCTCTTGCGACAAGAGAGATGGGGCTGTAGCTCAGCTGGGAGAGCACAAGGCTGGCAGTCTTGGGGTCAGGGGTTCGATCCCCCTCAGCTCCACCAAAATAAACAAAAGGCTGGTCATGAAAATGACCGGCCTTTTTTTATTTTCATGAGGGGGATCGAACCAAGGGAGTTTGCTAATTCTTTAGCTCGGATTCTTGTTCTCATCCCTCCTAATCTCTTTTCGCCGTGACGACATGTCGGCGAACAAAATTGTATCCTCAATCAATTTATTGCTGATCAATTACTTTTTTCAAGTGACCAAACCCGGAGGCTGCGGTGGGCCACCCGGCGTAAAATGCAATATGCGTAATTGCAGCCACAAGTTCTTCCTTCGTCAGGCCGTTTTCGAGAGCCTTCTTAAGATGAAACTCGACTTGCTCGATACGATTCAGCGCGACTAAGCATGTGACAGTTATTAAGCTTTTATCTCGCTGCGAGAGTCCGGGACGTTTCCAAATATCTCCGAAAAGAAAGTCTTGTGTAAGTTTCGCAAATTCCGGTGCTATAGCTTTTAAGTCATCCGTCGTTTTTTGTACGTCACTGTTTGACATGTGTATCTCCTTCTGTGTTGTTTGATCCCTTATTTAACATCAATACTCTTAAAGGATATTATAGCTCCTGGCGAGTGGGCCTGAACAGGATCTCGTTCACGTCCATATCCTCGGGCTGGCTCATGGCGAAAGCTACTGCCCGCGCGAACGATTCGGCGGGAAGCGCAACCTCCTGAACAAACTTGCGGACATTCTCGGCGACGTCCGGCTCGGTAATGCTGTTCGGCAGCTCCGTGGCCAGCGCACCAGGTGAGATCACCGTTGTGCGGATGTTGTAGGGCTTCACTTCCTGCCGCAGCCCCTCTGAGATGACGAGCACTGCAGTCTTGGTAGCGGCGTACACAGCACTACCGGGGCGTACCTTGTGACCTGCCACAGATGAGACATTAATAAAGTGCCCGGATTTCTGCTGCGTCATATACGGCAGCGCCGCAGCAATGCCGTACAGCACACCCTTGAGGTTCACATCGATCGTCCGGTCCCAGTCGTCGATCTTGAGGCGTTCGAGCGGAGAGTGGGGCATCAAACCGGCATTATTGATCATGACATCGATCCGACCGAAGGTTTTTACCGCTTCATCGACCAGTCGCTTCACCTGGTTGACCTCGGTGACGTCCGTCTGGATAGCGAGCGCCTTGCCGCCCTTCCTGGACAGTTCATCTGCGAGAGCCTTGATACGATCGACGCGCCGCGCGCCCAGCACAACAGTCGCTCCCCGGCTGGAGAGATACCGAGCAGTCGCTTCGCCGTTCCCGCTGCTTGCGCCCGTTATGACGACGACCTTTCCTTCAATGTTATTGCTCATTGTCATTTTTCTCCCTTAGACAAATGCTTTTCCCAAAACCAAGCAGCGTGGTCTAACCAGCCTTCGGCATCGGTGCCTGTGCCAAGCCCGAAGCCGTGACCGGCAGTTCTGTATCTACGATATTCGACCTCTACTCCGGCGTTTCGCAGATTCTCGACGCGTTTGTCAACGACCGCTACATTCGCAATACCGTCATCTGCGCTTACCGTTATAAACGTTGGTGGAAAATCTTTGGAAAAGCTTGACTGACCGGTATAGGCGATGACGACTATCGCTGGTTTCGGCAGCCTACCGCCGCCGTAAGCTGCGACCCCGCTTGAAGCAATATTGCCTACCATCCTGGCTCCTGCAGACCCTCCCCATAAAGAGTAATCTTCAGTGCTTACCCCGAGCGCGTCTGCGTTCCTGAAAATATAGGCTATTGCCGCCGACAGATCTTCCGTTGCTTGCTGCTGGCCCTCTATGCGATACCTTATGACAAAAGCGTTATACCTCTTTCTGCTAATCTCCAAAGCGAGCGGAAAGCCTTCATGCAGGGAGCCGACGTAGGAAAATCCTCCGCCAGGGCACACGATGGCAAACGGGGCTCCCGGTTCGCCCCGGTAGAAGAAAAGTCCCGTGAACTTCTTGGCAGGATCCTCCTGCTTTTGTTGATCGGTGTAGAAATCGTAGAATATGGTATTGCCGTCTTTGACCTCGTCAATCATGTGGTTAAGCGCTCCCACTACAATGTCAGGGTCCACATGGCAGTGATAGGGCATGAGCGAGCGAACATTGCTCAGCGGCGTGTCATCGTGATTGGCGTTATTATCCCCCGTCAGGATAAGCCGGCTGAAACCTTTAAATGCCGGATGGTTCACGATGTCGCGCACGGTATTATTGGTTGTTAAATGGTCAAAGCTTCCATGCTCTTTCAATGCCGCTGTCTTGCTGTTAGGTATCATAGGGAGTTCCCTGGTCTCTTGAGCAGTGACATCTCGACCAATGATAAAGGAAATAGTAATCCCGAACCAGAGCAATGATCTTATTTGGCTCGGCAAACTGACTCTTAGCAGCTCTTTGTCTCTGAACTTAGTATATCGCACATAGGTCATGTCGATCAGCGTATTCAATCACTCATGTATTGTGCGGCTCCTGAACATCTTTACCGCTGCAGCGCTCGTGAAGGCATCCCCATAGAGACTTTGGTTCGTGTCCATGGCAGCGATAGCATTCATATCTTCTTCACTCAGTTTGAAGTCCCAGATGCTGTAATTTTCAACAATACGTTCCTTGTGTACGGATTTCGGAATCGCAACAACTCCGCGTTGGACATGCCAGCGCAATATCACCTGGGCGATCGTTTTCCTGTATTTGCGTCCGATCGAGGACAGGACTTCATTCTTGAATATATCTCTCTGACCCTCTGCAAGCGGTCCCCAAGCCTCCATCTGAACCTTATATTCGTCCATGGTCTTTTTGAGCGTATTCTGCTGGCAGAACGGGTGAACTTCTACCTGATTGATTGCCGGGACTACCTCGTTGAACTCGGCCAGATCAGCTAAGCGGACGTCTGAGAAGTTGCACACGCCTATGGCCCGAATACGCCCCCCCTTGTAGAGTTCTTCCATGGCGCGCCAGGATCCATACACATCTCCGTAGGGCTGATGGATGAGGTACAGATCTAGATAGTCCAGACCGAGCAGCTTCATCTGCTGCTCAAAAGCGGCTTTGGTTTTATCATACCCGGCGTCCTGTACCCACAACTTGGTCGTAATGAACAATTCTTTCCTGCGCACGTTGCTGCGCCTGACACCGCGGCCAACCGCCTCCTCGTTCATGTAGGACGCGGCTGTGTCGATCAGGCGGTAGCCGGTCGTAATCGCATCATACACGCCCTGTTCGCACTGTGCTGCATCAGGAACCTGAAATACGCCATAGCCAAGTATCGGCATCTGCACCCCATTGTTCAAAATCGTCATATCCATGGATCATTGCCTCCTTAAATATACTCCGCGATATCGCTTAAAGTCCGGTCCTTTTCTCCAGAGCCTCCGGGTACCGATCCCCCTCGATCTTAATCTTTGAGGCCGCGCTATCAATCTCACGCAGATCATCGGCAGTAAGTTCGACATTGACTGCTCCGATGTTCTCTTCCAGACGTGACTGCTTCGTTGTCCCTGGAATGGGTACGATCCATGACTTCTGCGCAAGCAGCCAGGCGAGCGCTATCTGTGCAGGCGTTGCTTTCTTCCGTTCTGCGATTTTCTTAAGCAGATCGACCAGGACCTTGTTCGCTTTTCTGGCGTCCGGCGTAAAGCGAGGAACGATGTTACGGAAGTCGGTCTTGCCGAACTCAGTCTTCTCGTCAATTTTTCCCGTGAGAAAACCTTTCCCAAGTGGGCTAAAAGGTACGAGGCCGATCCCGAGTTCTTCGAGCGCGGGTAAAAGCTCTTCCTCGGGGCGTCGCCACCACAACGAGTATTCACTCTGGATAGCGGTGATCGGCTGGACCGCATGTGCCCTGCGGATCGTCTTCACGCCTGGTTCAGAAAGTCCGAAATACTTCACCTTACCTTCCTGGATCAGGTCTTTCACCGTTCCTGCCACGTCCTCGATCGGCACATTCGTATCGACCCGATGTTGATAGTAGAGATCGATAGCATCGACCCTAAGACGCTTGAGCGAGCCCTCAAGACTCTGCCTGATGCCTTCAGGCCGACTGTCCTGGTACTGTTTTCCGTCGGGACCTATCTTGATCCCGAATTTGGTAGCTATCGCCACCTTCCCTCGGAAGGGCGCGAGTGCCTCGCCCAGAAGCTCTTCGTTCGTAAACGGACCATAGACCTCGGCTGTGTCGAAGAAGGTGATGCCCCGCTCCACCGCTTTCGCTATAAGAGTTATCATCTCCTTCTTCTCCGGAGGTACGCCGTAGGCCATACTCATTCCCATGCAACCGAGCCCGAGAGCAGAAACCTCCAGACCGCTTTTTCCTAACTTACGTTTTTTCACTGTGCCTCCTTTGAGTCGCATTCTCCTTGCTGACGATTCAATCATAATCCTGAATGGACAAAAGCGGGTAGACCATTTCTGCCTAATTATTGCCTAATCCTCCGAAATCATCTATAATTGGGTTGACAGAGCAATAAAGTCTTGTAGTATAGGAACATGGAGACAGTCATGCGAAAACAGAACGTAAAACAGGCAATCGAAAATAGTGAATTGGAAACCGCGCGCGACGCCCTGAGAAGAAGTATTGCCCGATGGACCGATAAAAGCGACCGCGTTGAGACGGCAATCCCGGGATTGATACTTGCTCAGCGGAAGGAACCGAGCGAACCAGTAAACATCCTGTTCGAGCCGCGCGTTTGCGTGATCGCGCAGGGGGTCAAGCGCGTGATGTTGGGCGATGATTCGTATGTGTACGACGCGCACCATTTTCTGCTCACGTCCGTGGATCTGCCCACCTTCGTAAAGGTCATTAAAGCGAGCCCGGAAAAACCTTACTTGGGACTCGTATTAAACCTTGATCAACGAGAGATTTCCCAACTTATGGTGGACAGCAAGCTTCCGCAGCCGCGTCCTCAGCAATCAATCCGTGGGATGGCTACCGGCGAGGTCACCTTGCCGCTCATCACTGCATTTCAGCGATTGCTCAACTTGCTCGACGAACCGAAGGATATTCCGATCCTTGCGCCAATCATTCAGAGGGAAATTTTCTACCGTCTGCTCGTGGGAGATCAGGGAGCGCGGCTGCGCCAAATAGCAGCGGTGGGAAGTCAAAGCCAGCAGATAGCGCGGGCGATACATTGGCTAAAGGACAACTTTGCGCAGCCGTTGCGCATCGATGACCTCGCAGCGCAGGTCAATATGAGCACCTCGACCTTCCACCACCATTTCCGGCAGGTGACGGCCATGAGCCCGCTGCAGTACCAGAAATGGCTGCGCTTGAACGAAGCGCGGCGCTTGATGCTCGCCAAAGATCAGGATGCGACGACTGCTGCATTCCAGGTAGGTTACGAAAGTCCTTCACAGTTCAGCCGCGAGTACAACCGCTTATTCGGCGCTCCGCCGCTGCGGGATGTCACCAATTTGCGACAGATGGCTACGGCAGATGTGGGGTAGTCTTGATATTCATGCAATGGCAAACAGGGATGTAATTGACTGTGCTAAAATTGTGCTAAAAATAATCCAAACAGGCATAATCATCGTAAATCACCGTAATCATTGTAAGCACACAAAACCCTTGATACATCAGATAAACGGGAAACCAGGCGATTAATCAAGGATTGTATTTTTCTGCCCTTCCCTTCTGGCAGTCTTGGGGTCAGGGGTTCGATCCCCCTCAGCTCCACCAAGTAATTAACGGAGTTAGCTTAAACGGCTAACTCCTTTTTTGTTGGACTGCATAGTTTTTGTATAGTTATTTTTTCCTGCAACCCACCTTCCGACAAATCTAATGCCTTCACTTTGTGCCAGGGTGCGAGGTGGACATAGCGGAGAGTCATTTGAAGTGTTTTGTGGCCTAATAGTTCCTTGAT
>CAWJQQ010000002.1:0-601034 GCA_963845065.1 Nitrospirota bacterium | reverse complement strand
CCGGTTGACCGAAGGCTGTGCCAAACAGCCACTACTCCAGGAGACACCTCTGTGCTCCGGGAGATACTTTTTAAGAATGTTGATTGCTTCCGTTCACGTCAGCATGGATTACGACGCCGCAATGCTTGCAAACGTAGAGGCCACGATGCACACGGCTGGCCTTATCCCTTGTGTTGCATACACAGCAGGTCTGGCTCGTGTAGTGCTCCTTTTCTTCTACAACGCGGATGCCTTTGAGTCTGGCTTTGTACGTAAGCATCCTGACGATCCGGTCAAACGGCCATTTATGGAACTGCTGGTTTCCGCTCTTTCCCCAATCTTTGCCTTCTCTGATGTCCTTCAGGTCCCCCACGATGATCGTGGAGACACCGCGAGCTTCTGCATCGCGGACAAGAGATTTGGTAAAGCTGTGGAGCAGGTGGAAACGCTGACGAGACCGTTTCTGGTTCAACGCAGCTGATTTCCGGGACTTGCTGTTGGTCGTCTTTGACTTTTGCATTTCAAAGTACCGCTCAAGAGCGGCCAACTCACCACCTGGCCAAAGGGATGTGCTTCCATCCGTGCATGCTGTGGCAGCCATATCCTTCATACCAAGATCGGATGCCATCGTTTCCCCTTCTCCTTTCAATACGGGGAGCGTTATCGTATAGACCAGGTGGACAAACCACGTGCCGTTGTCATAGACCAGACGGCCTATCTGGACATTGTCCTCGATAAGACGGGTGCCTTCAGGAAGGCGGAGCTTCAGAAAGAGAAATTGTTTACCGTAGATGTCCTTCGGGATACTGAGGCGCACCGTCGATGTACGGGCGTTCCACGTGACGGCTCTTTGTTTGAATGTCACCGTTGACAGATCGGCTTTTCGCCTGAAACCAGGAGGATTGGATTTCCTATCGCCTTTCTTACGGAGTGCAAACCATGATTGATAGGACTGCCGAAGCTCTTCCAGGATTGCCTGAGAGCTCTGGGAGTGCAGCCGGCGATACCAGAGCGGATGCTCTTGTTTAAGAGCGATATCAAGCTCGGGGTAGGTGAGTATTTTCCCCGTGGCCATCCAGACGTTCCTGGTATGCCACACAGCGGTGTTCCAAAGCTTCGTTGCGGAAAAACCAAGTAACCCGAGTAAGAGAGCAGTGCTGTCGTCCGTTACCAATGCTTTGCCAACGACAGTCATTGTTTGTACATCGGGCTCTTTTGCTCGATCAGTCATGGTGGTAATTATATCAGGAAGGTGAACAACTGTCAATGTATCGTGAAAATAGCAATTCTTTGTTTTCTTCACAATCAGCGCCTTATATCCCCGGCCTCACGGCCGGGGTCTTACGGCGCATTGAGATAAAATGTTACCGGACGACACCTGTATCTTTGGGTTTGGTTTTAGTGTTTGAAGATTCTTTTCAGCTTCTCCTCCATAGTTTTTCTGAGGTCAAAAGAGTTCAAGGTTTTGTAGTGTTCCTTGAGTGATTGCTTGGTCTCTGCAAAGATTTCATGAGACTCCAGGACTCTCTGGTAAGGTGTTTTGGATTTATCATAGCTCTTCACTGTCCTTGAAGCAACTCGTTTCTTCTCTATCAGCTTTACCGAAAGGAAGAAGAAGTTAAGGACCGCTGTCTTTATTTTCCGGGAGGCAGCCCGGTAACGTTTGACAATAGCTGACAGATATTCCCATTTTGATCGCGGACTTATAGAAACGTACCCTCCTTTTAGGGGTATGGTTCCGGTAACATGAATTATGAGTCAACCACAGCGTTGTCCGGTTAGCAAATTGCATTCAAAGGAGACAATAAAAAAGCATAACATTCTAATGTTCGGTCGCTATTAACTTGACATTTAGAAAAACGTGCACAGAAAAAATTTTCGTAAATACCTTTAACTGCAAGGAGTTACGAAAATGCCCTATGTGCTCGATCCGAAGAACAAATCAGGCAAACGACCATCATTCAGCCTTCTGCTTCAACCGCTGGAAGCGCCGTTAAGCGACATCACGCTACTTAAGGCACGAGGAAACAGGCCGCTACAAATGGAATTTGAAGATCAGCTTCATGCGCTCATTTACTTTCACCTTGAGGAACACACTTCAGGTCGTCACCTGTTGCAAGTCCTCAAGGAAGATGATTTTGCCCGACAGACGATTGCGCCGAAATCCGGTATTAATAAAAGCAGTTTTTTCGAGGCCATTAATTCAAGAGGCCTTGATCAACTTATGGAATTATATTTGGCACTCCAAGCCAAAGCCACCAAGCTGCTTCCGACTGAATACGGCAATCTCGGCGACCTTATCGCCGTTGATGGATCTTTGATAGATGCAGTCCTTTCCATGCACTGGGCCGATTATCGGGGCGGCTCAAAAAAAGCCAAGACGCATATAGGCTTCGATATCAATCGTGGTATTCCGACGAAGATATTTTTGACCCACGGCAAAGGAGATGAACGCCCTTTTGTAAGCCAGATTATTTCTCCGGGTCAGACCAGTGTTCTGGATCGTTACTATCAGCGGCATAAGAGCTTCGATCAGTGGCAGATTGAGAGAAAATATTTTGTCTGCCGGATCAAAGAAAACACAACGATTACTATTATCAAGGCCAATACCGTTAAGCCAGGAAGCATTGTTTTCTATGACGCCGTTGTCCTGCTCGGGACCAAAGGCGTGAATCAAACGGAAAAAGAACTCCGTGTAGTCGCCTATCGTGTCGCGAATAAAGAATACTGGGTTGCTACCGATCGGTACGATCTTTCAGCCGAGGAGGTAGCGCTGGTTTACAAGCTCCGATGGAACATAGAAACCTTCTTCGGCTGGTGGAAACGCCATTTGAAGGTCTATCACTTGATTGCAAGAAGCAAGCATGGTCTCATGGTCCAAATACTGGGAGGCCTCATCACCTACCTGCTTCTCGCTATTTATTGCCACGAACAGCACAATGAGAAAGTCAGTATAAAAAGGGTCAGAGAGCTACGCTGCAAAATCAAAAATGAATCTACTGAGTTTGAGAACGTGCCGCCTGACCGTGACTGCTATAAAATGTCCGGAGAAGGCATTCTCCATGCAAAAACGTAACCGGACATTACTGAGTCAACCATATATTTCAAAATCACTTGGGTAACATTTATTGTGAGTCAATCCGATCTTAAAAAGCAGACAGCAGACTAACATTTCATTGACATTTGTCCTTCCTGTGGTATTATTTGGATTATGCGCTAAAATCATAATAACTATGTTTTTAAATCATACTTTAAGATTGAAATTGGATGTAAAATTTACAGTTTGAGGGAGGAAACCATGGATAAAATCCTAAGAATCAACGTGGGAGCAGAAGGCGGCCCCAAGGCGACAGCAGTACCGGTTGGTGAATATGCGGGGCTGGGAGGCAGGGCATTAACATCGACGATCGTTTCGAAGGAGGTGCCGCCATTATGCCATCCCCTTGGCGGAGATAATAAGCTGGTCATCGCCCCGGGACTTCTGAGCGGCTCCGCTGGAGCCCAGTCGGGCCGGATCTCCGTGGGCTGCAAGAGTCCGCTTACCGGCGGTATCAAGGAGTCGAACTCCGGCGGCCAGCCTTCCCAGGTCCTGGCAAAACTCGGATACAACGCTATTGTTCTCGAAGGGAAGCCGACGAGCGACGATCTCTACAAGGTGTTCATCAATAAGGACGGGGTCAAGATCACCAAGGACAACAGCCTTAAGATGCTACCGAATTACGACCTGGTAGCGAAGATGAAGGCGGAACACGGCGACGCGATATGCTGCATCTCGATCGGACCTGCCGGCGAGATGAAGATGGGCGCCGCAACCATCGCATTCACCGACATGGAACTTCGGCCGACCCGCCACGCCGGCCGCGGCGGCGTGGGCGCGGTCATGGGTGCCAAGAATATCAAGGCCATTGTTCTGGACGCGACGGGCATGCCGGTGCGTGCTCCGAAGGACTTGGCGAAGTTCCAGGATGCGAACAAGCGGTTCGTCGACGGCCTCAAAAAGCACCCAGTCACCGGCCAGGGCCTTCCCTCTTATGGCACGAACGTGCTGACGAACATCCTGAACGAGGTGGGTGGATATCCTACGTACAACTTCAAGCAAGGCCGCTTCGATGGCGCTTCTAAGATCAGCGGCGAGACCCAGGCTGAGACAGAGACAAAGCGTGGGGGGCTGGCGACTCACGGCTGCCACAGGGGCTGCGTGATCCAGTGCTCCGGAACTTACAATGACAAGGATGGCCACTTCCTCACCAAGCAGCCAGAGTACGAGACGGTTTGGGCCCACGGCGGAAACTGCGGCATCAGTGACCTTGACAAAATTGCCATGCTCGACTTCCTGGATGATAATTACGGCATTGACACGATCGAGATGGGCGCGACGATCGCCGTCGCCATGGAGGCGGGCCTCGCCAAGTTTGGGGACGCAGATGCAGCGATTCGGATGGTGAAGGAGGTCGGCAAGGGCACGGACCTCGGCAGGATCCTCGGCAATGGCGCGGCCATGACCGGCAAGGCCTTCGGAGTGGAAAGGGTCCCCGTAGTGAAGGGCCAGGCTATGCCTGCCTATGATCCCCGTGCTGTCCAGGGCATGGGAGTTACGTATGCGACAAGCCCGAT
Source organism: Nitrospirota bacterium (assembly GCA_963845065.1). Classification (GTDB taxonomy): domain Bacteria; phylum Nitrospirota; class UBA9217; order UBA9217; family UBA9217; genus JAJYKN01. The sequence goes on along the minus strand of CAWJQQ010000002.1, from coordinate 596,441 downwards.
GGGCGCAGACCATACCGCAGGATACGCAGTTACCGCGAACGTCCTGAAGGTGGGCGGCGATGTGAATGCGCTCAAACCCGAAGGGCAAGTCGAACTCTCGCGGAATCTCCAAATAGCGACAGCTGCGATCGATTCAACCGGCATGTGCCTCTTTATAGCCTTTGCAGTACTCGATCAGCCCGACACCTTCCAGGCTCTGCTCGATATGCTCAATGCCTTCCATGGCTTGAACCTTACGGGCGACGACGTGACCGGCCTTGGGAAAAAGATCCTCAAGATGGAGCGGGACTTCAACGCCCGGGCTGGCTTCACACCGCAGCACGACCGGCTGCCGAGCTACTTCAAGACTGAGAAGTTCGCGCCGCACAATGTCACCTTCGCCGTCAAGGATGAGGACCTGGATAAGGTCTTCAACTGGTAATCGAAACGATTTAATCCGAAAAGGGGGAGACGATCGTCTCCCTTTTTTTATTACCTACCTAGAATAATAACCGGACGCATTAATTGTCTTTCCGGAAAAGGACGACTCGGGAGTATGCCCCGGAACGATAGAAAAATGCTTGTTAATCCTTCCACAGTACCTTATCCCCGTATCACCTTCATCGTAGACGAACCACTAGTCGTGCGGTTCTTCCTGCTGCTCCAGCAAGGGGTGAAGATCAGGCGACGCGTTGGGTGCAGTATCGCCGTCTTCCTGCGTCAGGAGATCGGGGCCACCCCAGAAACGATTGAAAAGATACAGTCTATCATGCTTGATGGAAAACCGGTCGATGACATCGGCTCTTCTTTCCTGCATGATGGTTCAACCCTCGCTCTTTCGGCCGCCATGCCCGGCCTTGTCGGCGCCACGCTCAGACGTGGTGGGGCCTATTCTTCCTTTCGAAGCGCCATCACTTACCACGAAACAGGAAAGGCATGCACGCCGGGAGAGGGATGGGTAAGCGTGAAGATCTTTAATCTCCTGATGAGTGAACTGGGCCCCGATCTTCTTCGAACAGGCGTTCTCCTAAGGTCCTCCGATCTTCTTGGCTTCCTGATGGAGCGAGCAGAGGATTTCCGGAAGGGATGTAGGGTCAAGCTTAACGGCAAGCCCATCGATATCGGATTGCTGGAGGGGAGCACGGAGTTGACGGGAAACAACCAGGTATTTCTTACAGTAGCCGTCAAACCGGCAAATGCCTGAACGAAGAAGCTAGCCGCCTGCGATGGGAGGGAAGAGGGCGAGTTCGTCACCGTCCTTCAACTCATGGTCCGTGGGCCGATGCTCGCCATTGACGATCTTCAGGAGCCTGATAGTGCTGGGAATCTTGAGGTAACGGATGACGTCATCGATGGTTGTGTGGTCGGGCAGTTCGATCACCTGATCATCAGGGCCGAAGGTCCGCAGGGATGCGAATAATTTGACATTCACTTTCATAGAGCTATTATACCAGACTCCCGGAATCGGATGTTTCTCTCTGCTCCCGGACATACGGCTTATGACCTGTATCATAGTCCTGTACTGCCGAAATGTTAAAATAGATTGATGGCATCAAACAAACACCTCTCCAAGCTCTTCGTCGAAGTGACGACATACTGCAATCTCCAGTGCGGCATGTGCGTGAAGCAGAACGGCAATGGCGGGATCCTCGAGGGTACCATGTCGCCGGAGACCTTCGAACGGCTTGCCCCAGCCTTTCCGCATCTTGATTCCCTCGTACTAAACGGCATTGGCGAGCCCCTGCTTCATCCTCACTTAGAGACGTTCATCTCCCGTGCGCGATCCCTCCTCCCCGAAAATGCCTGGGTGGGGTTCCAGTCTAACGGCATGGCGCTGACCGACGAGCGAGCCGTATCGCTCGTCGACGCAGGGCTCGACCGCATCTGTGTCTCCCTCGATACAGTATCAGATGACAGCTTCCGTTCCATCCGGCGCGGCGGCGAGATGGGGGGGATCGTGGCGGCCTTCGCGAGCATGAACAAGGCCCGGGCGCGGAGCAGGGGGCGTAACCTCAGGATCGGAATAGAGTTCGTGCTGATGCGAAACAACCTTGCCGATCTTCCCAGGGCGATTCTCTGGGCAGGCAGGTCCGGCGCCGATTTTGCCATTGTTACCCAGCTGCTTCCTTACAACAAGGACCTCGTCACGCAGACGGCATATGATACCAATACTACCGCTGCCATTGCCATTTATGAGCGCTGGAAAACAAAAGCACAACAGGAAGGTCTGGATATCCGCCGATATCTCGATACCATTACGAAGGTGGGAAGGACCCCTGAGGAGGATCGGATCGTCGGACTTGTCGAAAGGATGCGGAGCGACGCGGAAGCACAGGGCATCACCCTCCACATGGAACGGCTGCTCAGGCGGGATGAGGAGTGGCTGGCGTCTGCCGAGAGGGTGTTCGATGAGGCCCGGCATGCTGCCAGGGAAGCAGGGGTAGAGCTGATACTGCCGGGTATGGCACCGCGGAACACGAGGAAATGTGAGTTCGTTGAAGGAGGTAGTGCCTTCATTTCATGGGATGGCAACGTGCATCCCTGTTACTTCCTCTGGCACCGCTATGACTGCTATGTCGGAGGCATTGAAAAGCGGGTCAAGCCGTGGACCTTCGGCAATCTGCGCGACCGGGACATCCTTGACATCTGGAACGATGCTGAGTCCAGCTCTTTCCGGGAGCGCGTGCTCGGGTATAAGTTTCCTTTTTGCTTTGACTGCGGCTTCGCTCTCTGCGATTATGTCGGGGATGCGGATTTTGAGCAAGACTGTTATATTGAACGGGTACCCTGCGGAGCTTGTCTCTGGTGCACCGGGCTTTTTCAGTGCCTTCAGTAAATTAGCCAGCGACGATCTCACTTCACCAATTCTGCCCTCTTCCCATAGTTGCATGATATAATGAATAAAAAAGCGTTCAAGAAACACCGGAAGGAACGGGAGCAACATATCGAGCACAGTAGAGGAACGCGAGCAACCAGGGGCAGGAGCCTTTGCCTCGATATCACACATGAATCGGCAACTTCACATCTAAAGGCCAGCGATGGCAGAGAAATCCCCTTCATCAGGGCGATTCTAACGTTTCATAATGTTTGCGAGTTAGAGGCTGTCAGCGTTGTGGCCCACGCTGCTCTCGGCTAGGAGGGTGGAACTATCCAGGATGTCGCCAGCTCTTTATCGCATTCGACTCCTTCCTCAATCCCTCCCGGGGGGCCGTCAATTGGAATGTATATGACCTCATGTTACCCGCTCACCCTGGGACCGCCAGTAAGGTCCATATGTTCGGATATCGGGCCGCGCTAAATTGGAGGTTTGATCTTGCAGCATGGGCACAATACCGTCCTTCGGACGCTTCTGAGCCTTTGAAGACGCCCGTCTTACGATGGTCATTGCGATGGAGCATAACAGATCCGTCTACCGGAGCAATAGGGCTGACCATCGAAGAGATCAAGGACTGACCTCGACCCTCTCCCGATTCCTTCCCTTGCATGTGGATAGATTCTACGTCGACCCGTAGGAGGTTCAGCGGCTCGTCCTACGTGTTCCGTACACATGGGGCATAACTACCCCCTTTGCCCCCCCCTCTTTGTCTTATTCCAGGATAACTCGATCACTTTTAATTGGCTTTTAAAGAAAAAATTTTGTAACATGAAACACCATGGCATGGGTTAATTCGTCCTCCTCCGAATACAAAACGCATCGAAGGGCACGATCGCAGCCTCCCGAAGGAGGTGCCATGCCTGACGAGCGCTTGCAGATTCATGCAGATCAGGTAAAACAGCTATATGACCGCGCGCCCCTGGGTATGATTGCGACGGTCATCAACTCGATTATCGTGGTCTATGTATTTTGGAAAGTAGTTCCCCATCATATCTTAACCATCTGGCTTGCCTGCCTGTTCACGATCACCATCGTTCGAGCTGTCCAGGTTTACCGCTATCGGCTTAAACCTTCACCCCAAGCGGAAGCGCGAACGAAGGAGATACAATTCATTATCGGCCTGGCCCTATCAGGCATCGTGTGGGGTGCCGCGGCTCTATTCCTCTTTCCCGTAGACTCGTCGATACGCCAGGTCTTCCTTGCCTTCGTTCTTGGCGGTATGGTCGCAGGGGCCGCGGGGACATTGTCTATCATCAGAAGTGCATTTCTCTCATTCAGCATACCTGTCCTCACGCCGCTGATATTCCGGTTCTTCGCGGTCGGCGACGAAATCCACCTTACTATGGGAGGGATGATCGTCTTTTTCGCGCTTTTGATCCATTTTGCGGCATTGCGGGTCCACTCGCTGTCTGTACTGTCGTTCAAACTCCGCTTCGCAAATAGAAATCTTGTCACCTTTTTGGCCTCGGCAAAGGATCGGGCGGAAAAGCTGAACGAAGAGCTCCGGACTGAGATTATGGAGCGCAAAAAAATCGAGGAAGAACTGCAGAAACATCAAGACCATCTGGAGATGCTAGTAAAGGAGCGCACCCTCGAATGGGAACGAGCCAATGCCCGCCTCCAGGAGGAGATCGCGGCGCGCACCGTTTCCGAGAACTTGCGCAGGCAAAGTGAAATATACTTCCGGTCGCTGATAGAAAACGCCCTTGACCTTATCACTGTACTAGATAGCAGCGGGAAAATCCTCTTTGAGAGCCCCTCCATCGAAAGACTGCTGGGATACGGACGCGACGAGTTGATTGGCGCGCTCGTGTTCGAATACCTGCATCCCGACGACCGGTCGGCGGCGCAAGACGCCTTCACGAGGCTCGCCAAGGCGCCAGGAACGTCGGAGTTGATCGAGATCCGGTTGCTGCACCGGGACGGTTCATGGCGTAGCTATGAATCGATCGGCAAGAGTCTGATCGATGAGGACCAGGCTGTGCGTATCATCGTAAATTCCCGCGAAAGCACAGAACGAAAGAAGCTGGAAGAGGACATACTGAAGGCACAAAAACTGGATTCCCTGGGTGTTCTGGCGGGCGGCATTGCCCACGATTTCAACAACCTTATAACCGGCATAATGGCAAACATCGAGCTAGCAAGGATGCATGTGAAGCGCAACGATCTGATCGCGCCGATCCTTGAAAAAGCCGAACAGGCATCGGTGCAGGCACACGGCCTGACGCAGCAGCTCCTCACGTTTTCGCGGGGAGGCGAACCGGTGATGAAAACGGTCTTCATCAATGATCTCATCAGGGAGGCGGCCAGCTTCGCCCTTCGAGGCACTAAGGCAGGCCGAACGTTTTCCCTTGCCGATAATCTCCGGCCAATCGAAGCGGACATCGGACAGCTGCGACAGGTCATCCACAATATCGTGATCAATGCTGATCAGGCCATGCCGCAAGGCGGCATGATCACGATCTCCGGTGGAAACGTGAGCCTTGGAGGGAACGAGTTCTTGTCTCTCAAGGCTGGAGACTATGTGAGAATATGCGTAGCAGACCAGGGCATCGGGATACCGAAAGAGCACCTTGACAAGATCTTCGACCCGTATTTCACGACAAAAAAGCACGGAGCCGGCCTCGGGCTCGCTACGGCCTATTCCATTATTAAAAAGCATGGTGGCATCATTTTCGCAGGGTCCAAACTTGGAGTCGGAACGACCATTTCGATATATCTTCCGGCATCATCGAAAGAACTCAAAAAGAAGGAAGACACAAGTATCGGACTGAGGACCGGTCACGGCAGGATCCTAATTATGGACGATGAAGCGATCATTCTTGACGCAGCCGAAAAGATCCTACAGACCGCTGGATATGAAGTCGAACTTGCCAAAGACGGCGGCGAAGCCATCGAGCTCTATGGTAAAGCACGTGAGGCGGGAAAACCGTTTGACCTCGTTATTATGGACTTGACGGTTCCGGGCGGTATGGGTGGCAGGGAGACTCTCGCCAAACTGATCGAGCTCTATCCCGGGGTCAGGGCTATCGTCTCCAGCGGATACTCTCACGACCCGATAATGGCCCATTACGAAGACTATGGATTTGTGGGAGTGATCGCGAAGCCGTACCGCGTACGGGAAATGGCTGAGATCGTCAACAAAGTCATATCGATGTAACGTCAAGCCTTAGACCAGCTATTCACATCGTGGGAAGAAGAAGCTTTCGGCTTTTGCCATGTAATCGTCTTGCCGCAGGGAAATGCCCCTAAATCCGAGCAGTACTTGCCTGGTCCTACCGACACCCCCCACGGGTAATAAAAAATTATTGACAACGGATGGGCAATTAGTATTATCAAATGTATTTTTGCGATGAATTATCCATACCTCTCTCGTGATTATTAATAGCTTCATGCTATACTTAGGGTTAAAAATAAGAATCTTTCAGGAACAGGGGAGAAAGCCAAGGGAGAAATGATAAGTATATGCTGATTTTTCACCCTGCCGTCTTTCATTCGCCCATTTCTCTATGAAGTAGTATTTTCATTAGGAAACCAGCGCAAGAAACCCCACATGCTTCGGCTGTGGGATTAAGTCAATTCATCGTATGAAGCCATCATTATCCTCTTATACCATTCTTATAGTCGGTCTCGGAGCGCTGGGGACCGTGTTCGCAACGCTCCTCAAAAAAGCGGGCCACACTGTCTTCGCCCTTACCAAAGACAAGTATCTTTCAGCACTTTCGAATCGAAAAGTCCGCGTCACAGGCATCTGGGGAGAGCACGAAGCTGATCTTGACGGTATTTTCAGCTCGGTTAGTCCGCTTCAACAAAAGAAGATCGATCTTATCATCCTTACGGTCAAATCATTCGACACGGCCGCGGCAATTGAACAGGTCAAACCGCTAATTGGTAGGAACACTCTCGTAATCACTGCACAGAACGGATACGGGAATTATGAGACCGTGTCAAGCGCTGTCGGAAAAGACCACACGCTTTTGTCGAGGATCATCTTCGGAGTAAAACTTCCGACTGCTGGCAGGGCCGAGGTCACGGTCATCGCCGACGACATACGAATCGGCCAGCCTCATAATGCAGTGGATCATGGACGGGTGCGGGAAATTGCAATAGCATTCACATCAGCCGGCATCCCGACCGCTTATGCCGAGAACATTGAGGCCATCTTGTGGGACAAGATTCTCTATAATGCGGCGCTGAACCCACTTGGTGCAATTCTCGAATGTACCTACGGCCAGCTTGCAGAAAACAGTGAAACGCGCCGGATCATGGACACGATCATTGACGAGATATTTCGCGTTGCACAAGCGCGTAGAATAGCGTTGAACTGGAAATCCGCAGCAGCGTATTGCGACCACTTTTATACGAGGCTTGTCCCGCCCACAGCAAAGCATTATCCATCCATGTACTATGACGTCAAAGCAGGCAAGCGGCTCGAGATCGATGCGCTTAATGGAGCAGTTGTGAAGCTAGCGCAGGAAAAAGGTATTGCAGTCCCCGTGAATCAAACTATTACGAATATCATCAAGGCGAAAGAAACGTTGACTAAGCCATAAAAAAGACATTGTCAGCCACTGAGAACACGGAGGTCTTTGAGTGACATAAGGCTTGCAAGCTCAGGCTGCTCCGTAAAAAAATCCACCTTCTTGCGGCCGCTCTGTAGAGGTCTCTTTTCGTAGTATCTCCAGGAGCGATGTTAGACGAGTTCATAGCAGCAGCGATATAGGAGGCCGAAAGAGTGAAGGCGGGATCCCGACCAGAGCTATCCTCGTTTATCAAGACTGAATCATCGGACGTGGCCGTAACAGGCGAGTTCAAAAGGAAAGCGCCATTCTCCATGCGGAGATGGACGAGTTGGAGAACGCAGGGCGACTCTCGCTTGCTATTTATCGAGACTCGACGCTCTATACTGCCATGTCACCCTGCGACATGTGCAGTGGAGCTGTCCTCTTGTACGGTATTCCGCGCGTGACCATCGGAGAGAACCTGTCCTTTAAGGGTGAAGAACTCTGCTCAAAAGCCTAAGGTGTCTCTATCGAAGTACGGCAGGATACGAGGCGCATAATGTTTATGATGGATTTCATCAAGACCAAACCAGAGCTCAGGTTCGAAGACATCGGGCGAGAGTGGCCCTGAAAAGATACATGAAGGTTTCGCTGATGAACGCCAATTGTACCACATGAGTCTTGCTGAGTGATAATTTTTACGATTCCGCGAACCAGTAGGAAGTCAGCAAAAAACAGGAGACAGGGGAATAACACATTCCATGGAAATCGTTCTCGCGACGCGGAATAAAAAAAAGATCGAGGAGATCAGGCGTATCACAGCTGATTTGCCTATCACCATTCTCTCCCTCGATAATTTCCCTGATTGTCCGGAAACAGTCGAAGATAGAGACACGTTCGAGGGGAACGCGGCCAAGAAAGCGGTCGAGGTCTGCCGATGCACGGGCAAACCCGCCCTTGCGGACGACTCGGGCCTTCAGGTTGATGCCTTAAATGGTGCGCCAGGAGTCTACTCGGCCCGCTACGCAGACGAGGGCGGCAAGAGCGATATCAGGAATTATGAGAAGCTCTTGGCTGAGTTGAAGGACATTCCGGACGAAAAAAGAAGTGCCCAGTTCGTTTGTTGCATGGCCCTCGCTTTCCCGTCTGGCCTAACAAAAACTTTTATCGGTTACGCAAAAGGTTGCATCGGGCATGAACCAAAAGGGAAAACCGGTTTCGGGTATGATCCAATCTTCATCCCAGAGAACAAAAAAATCACCTTTGCCGAGATGACCGGAGAAGAGAAGGACAGCCTTAGCCACAGGGGTAAAGCCCTTGAAAAACTAGCTGAATTCCTTCATTTACTTCTCCATTTATAAACAAAACTAATATTGCAATTATAATTATTAACTTGAAAATTGATCCGATTTAAACGAATATAGCTCCGGTTAAATCATGTGAAGGGTTTATTGTGCCCTCAGTCTTTTCTTAACTTATATTCTTATTTTCTTATTTTAATTTTACGGAGGAATTATCACTATGGCCAAAAGGGTTGTGCTGCTCGGTGCTCCCGGAGCTGGTAAAGGCACGCAAGCGAAGATGTTGATCGAGAAGTACAAGATTCCGCAAATTTCCACGGGTGATATCCTTCGCAAGGCAGTAGCTGACGGCACACCGCTCGGCAAAGAGGCAAAGGTGATCATGGACCAGGGCGGGCTCGTGTCAGACAAGATCGTTCTCGGTCTGGTCGAAGAACGCATAAAACAGCCTGACTGCAAAGATGGCTTCATCCTCGACGGATTCCCGCGAAATACTGCCCAGGCCGAGGCACTCGACAAGATACTCTCCGGTAGGGGTGCTCCCCTCACAATTGCTCTTAACATCGATGTTGATATGAACGACCTCTTGAAACGCCTCACCGGCCGGCGTACCTGCAAAGGCTGCCAACAGATGTACAATATTTTTTTCTCAGCGCCGAAAAAAGAGGGAACTTGCGACAAATGCGGCGGCCAGCTTTTCCAGCGCGATGATGATAAGGAAGAAACAATCAAAAAACGGCTCGACGTATACACCAAGCAGACCGCGCCACTCATCGATTATTACTCCAAAAAAGGCATCATGAAGACCGTCATGGGTGTTGGCAGCATCAGCGAGATTTTCAATAAAGTGACGGCTGTTCTCGGGTAAGAAAATTCCTAGTTGTTTGCATGCAAAGTTGTGGTATTCAGCCACAATAAATCAGCTATTTAACATTCTTTTAAGGAGGAACATGCTATGGCACTGGTAAAACCTCATGGTAAAAAGAAGAAACTTATGCCGCTTCTTCTGCAAGGGGCCGCGCTTCAGAAAGAGATTAAGAAGTCCGCAAAACTGAAGCAGCTCAAGATAACCTCGCGCGAGACCGCAGACCTCGTGATGATGGGCATCGGCGCATTCACACCACTCACGGGTTTCATGACGAAGAAGGATTGGAAAGGCGTCTGCGACAAGTACAAAATGGCTGACGGCACATTCTGGCCCGTCCCGGTGACGCTCTCAGCGTCAACGGAATTCGCCACCTCGCTCAAAAAGAACGAAGAAATCACTCTCGTTGATGAAGAGTCGGGCAAGATTATGGCAACCATGAAGGTGACGGAAAAGTATGCTATGACCAAAGCAGATAAGGAGCATGAGTGCAAGCAGATCTTCCGCACGTTGGACGTTGCGGGTCACCCGGGTGTGCAGAAGGTCATGAACCAGCCTGATTATAACTTGGCCGGTCCGGCAAAGGTACTGTCCGAAGCCCACTTCCCCGAGACGTTCAAGGGCATTTACATGACTCCGGCACAGACCCGCAAGATGTTCGAGGAGAAGGGTTGGAGCACAATAGCTGCATTCCAGACCCGGAACCCGATGCACCGCTCACACGAGTACCTCGCCAAGATTGCCATCGAGACAATGGACGGCGTCTTGATCCACCAGATCCTGGGCAAACTCAAAGAGGGCGACATCCCGGCCGATGTTCGCGCCAATGCTATCGATACGCTCATGGAGAAATACTTCGTGAAAGATTCCGCCATCCAGTGTGGTTATCCCATGGAAATGCGTTATGCCGGTCCGCGTGAAGCGCTCCTTCATGCTCTGTTCCGGCAGAACTTCGGCTGCAGTCACCTGATCGTCGGTCGTGACCATGCCGGTGTTGGTGACTACTATGGCCCCTTCGATGCCCAGAAGATTTTCGACGAGATCCCGAAAGGCTCGCTCGAGACCCAGCCGCTAAAGATCGATCATACGTTCTATTGCTTCAAGTGCGACGGCATGGCCTCCATGAGGACTTGCCCCCATGGAAAGGAAGACCGGCTTATGCTGTCCGGAACCAAGCTCCGTAAGATGCTCTCCGAAGGCGAGAACGTGCCTGATCACTTCAGCCGCCCCGAAGTGCTCGAGATCCTCAAAAAATACTATTCCGGTCTCACCGAAAAGGTGGAGATCAAACTGCACAGCCATGCTGAAGGTACTCATACGGAAAAGAGATAATCGTTACAAAGTGCGTACAACTGCAATAGCAGTTTAATACATTCTACAGATAGGAGGTTCAGAAAAATGCCGAGTTATGTGATTACAGAGAAGTGTGACGGTTGCAAGGCGCAAGATAAGACTGCTTGCCAGTATATCTGCCCGAACGACCTCATGGCCCTGAACAGGGATACCATGAAGGCCTACAACCAAGAGCCGGAGCAATGCTGGGAGTGCTACAACTGCGTGAAGATCTGCCCACAGCAGGCGATTGAAGTCAGAGGATATCAGGACTTCGTTCCTCTCGGAGCAAACGTTATCCCGTTGAGGGGTACGGACTCCATCATGTGGACCATTAAGTTCCGGAACGGGATTCTCAAGAGGTTCAAGTTCCCGATCAGGACCACTGCCGAAGGCTCGGTCGATCCCTTCAAGGGCAAGCCTGAAGCGGATATGGCTAAACTCAAACAGCCGGGCTTTTTCACCCACTCGAAGCCAATGCCGGTATTCAAGAAATAAGGAGGATATACTAATGGAAAAAGAGACTTGTACATTTTCATTCTGCAAGAAGCCGGCGATTGAAGAAGTAGAGACCGATCTCCTCCTCATCGGCGGCGGGATGGCCTGCTGCGGCGCGGCATTCGAAGCCGCACGCTGGGCTAATCCTAAAAAGATCAAAGTCACCATGGTGGACAAGGCTGCGACCGACCGGTCCGGCGCTGTTGCCATGGGTCTATCGGCCATTAACACATACATGGGTGATAACGACCCGGTTGACTATGTTAAGATGGTTCGCAACGACCTCATGGGCATCATCCGAGAAGACTTGGTTTATGATCTCGGCCGGGTCGTCGATGATTCCGTGCAGCTCTTCGAGGAATGGGGCCTTCCAATCTGGAAAATGGGCGACGACGGATTCTCTCTCGATGGGTTCCAGGCAAAGGAAGCAGGAAAGGTATCCCTGAAGGACGGCGGCAAGCCGGTTCGTTCAGGCAAGTGGCAGATCATGATCAACGGTGAGTCCTACAAAGTCATCGTTGCGGAAGCCGCAAAGAAGGCCCTCCAGACCAATCGCGAAGCGACCGGTATGGCAACAAATCACTACGAGCGCGTTTTTATCGTGAAGCTCTACAACGATGCGAAAGAGCCGAATCGCGTTGCAGCAGCGGCGGGCTTCAGCGTTCGTGAGAACAAGATCTATGTCTTTAAGGCAAAGGCCATGGTCCTGGCAGCCGGCGGCGCAGTGAACGTGTTCCGTCCCCGGTCGACCCAGGAAGGGCAGGGCAGAGCCTGGTATCCGGTGTGGAATTCCGGTTCCGGCTATGCACTCGGCCTGCAGGCCGGCGCTGAACTCACCATGATGGAGAACCGTTTCGTGCCCGCCCGCTTCAAGGACGGCTACGGCCCGGTGGGTGCCTGGTTCCTGTTCTTCAAGGCCAAGGCGACCAACAGCCTCGGTGAGGATTATTGCGAGAAGGCGGACGCACTGGCAGAGGCAAAGGCGAAATACGGCAAATATGTCGATGTTCTCGGCACGGCCATCCGCAACCATCTGATGATGCGCGACATGAAGCTGGGCAAGGGCCCGATCCTCATGAGAACTCATGACGCAATGGCCGTGATCAGCAAGACCTTCAAAGAAAAGCTTGGCGACAAAGAGGGCGCCAAGAAGGTGAAACACCTCGAAGCTGAAGCATGGGAAGACTTCCTCGATATGGCTATCGGCCAGGCCGGACTATGGGCCGCCAAGAACGTCGAGCCGGACAAGATCCCGTCTGAAATCATGCCGACCGAGCCCTATCTCCTCGGTTCCCATGCTGGCTGTGCTGGCTTCTGGTGCTCCGGTCCCGATGATCTCGGCGCGCCGAAAGAATGGCATTGGGGCTACAATCGCATGTCGACCGTGAACGGCCTGTTCATGTGCGGCGATATTTGCGGCGCCTCGGGCCACAAGTTTTCTTCCGGTTCGCATGCAGAGGGACGTATTGCGGCAAAGAGCGCGATTGCTTTCATCGTCGATCATCCGAACTATACGCCGACCATCAAGGAGACTGCGGACCACCTGGCAGCCGAACTCTATCTGCCCTTCGAGGTCTACGAGAAGTATAAGACCTACACCACGGCCCCTGAGGTCAACCCGTACTATATCAAGCCGAAGATGCTCCAGACCCGCCTGCAGAAGATCGCCGACGAGTACTTTGGCGGCATTTCGACCTGGTACATGACGTCCAAGACCATGCTCGACGAGGGCCTCAGACAGCTTCAGATGCTCAAGGAAGATACAAGCAAGATGGCCGCGAGCAACCTGCACGAGCTGATGCGTTGCTGGGAGAACTATCACCGCATTCTCTCCGTGGAGGCTCATGCCCGCCACATTCTGTTCCGGGAAGAATCGCGATATCCCGGCTACTACTATCGCGGCGATTTCGATCTCGTGGACGACAAAAACTGGAAAGCTTTTGTGAATTCCAGGTACGACAATGAGAAGGACACGTGGGAACTCAAGAAGGTTCCCTACGTACAGTTGATTCCCTAACTTTGATCGCTCCGGGAAGGGCCATGCCCTTCCCGGAGATTTTATTGGAACTTGAATATTTGAAATTGTATCGTGCAAATGGCAGAAATGCATTCATCGAGTTCATTCTTCTATATCTTACATTTCTAATCTCCAATTTCCAATTTTGTCAGGTTTCACAGCCTTTAAGGAGGAATAAGATACCATGGCGGAAAATAAGATGTTGGTTGTCGGTGGAGGCTTCAGCGGCCTCACGGCAGCAGTGGAAGCGGCGGAAGCAGGCTCCGAGGTCATTCTTGTGGAAAAGAATCCCTATCTCGGCGGCCGCGTAACGCAGCTGAACAAGTATTTCTGGAAGCTTTGCCCCCCAAATTGCGGCTTGGAGATACAATATAAACGCATTAGGAACAATGGCAATGTGACCATATACACAATGGCGGAGGTGGAGAAGGTCTCCGGTTCCGAAGGCAATTTCAGCGTAACCATCAACATCAAGCCGCGCTTTGTGAACGATAACTGTACAGGCTGCAACAAGTGCTCCGAAGCGTGCCCGGTGGAGCGCAAGAATGATTTTGATTTTGGTATGAGCACTACGAAATCGGCCTATCTCCCCCATAACCAGGCCTTTCCGCTCAAGTATGTCATAGACGAGAAGACGTGCAAAGGAGCTTCTTGCGCTAAGTGCGTTGATGCATGTAAATACGATGCGATTCATCTGGATATGAAGCCGGAGACCGTGAACGTGAAGGTTGGCGCCGTGGTCATGGCCACAGGTTGGAACCCCTATGATGCCACCAAGATAGATAACCTCGGGTTCGGTAAGGTGCAGAACGTAATTACCAACATGATGATGGAGCGGCTAGCCTCTCCCAACGGGCCGACGGGAGGCAAGATCGTTCGGCCCTCTGACGGTAAAGAAGTTAAGAACATCGCTTTCGCGCAGTGCGCTGGCTCGCGCGATGAAAACCATCTTCAGTTCTGCTCTTACATTTGTTGCCTTGCGTCGATCAAACAGGCTACATATGTTCGGGAACTCTATCCCGACTCAAAGGCAAAGATATTCTACATTGACATGAGAACTCCTGGACTTTATGAGAACCGGTTTTATACCAAGATTAAGGAAGATCAGAACGTGTCGTTCCTCAAGGGAAAAGTCGCCAAGATCGAGCAGGCACAGAACGGCGACGTCAGCGTTACCGCGGAGGATATCCATGGAGGCGGCAAGGTAACCGAAACTTTCGACATGGTTGTTCTGGCAACGGGGATGCAGCCTACGATAGGGGCCCTCAAGGGCGCCGGTATTACCGTGACCGACGACGGTTTTGTGGACCAGGCCACGCTGCCAGCCGGCATCTACGCAACCGGAACGCTCAAGACTCCCGTTGACGTTGCGCGGTCAGCGCAGGATGCTACTGGCGTGGTCATGAAAAGCATCCAGAGCTTGAGGAGGAAATAAGGATGGAGAAGAAATTCGGCGTATATATCTGTAAAGGGTGCGGAATCAAGGAGGCAATGGACGTCGAGAAAGTTGCCGGTGCTGCTAAAAAGGTCCAGAACTACAAATTCCACGACGCCCTGTGCAGCACCGAGGGTGTTCAGTTGATAAAAGACGATATGGCGAAAGAAGGCGTGAACACCATCATCATCGCCGCCTGCTCTCCCCGCGTAAAATACGAAGAGTTCGATTTTCCCGGTTCTATCGTTGAACGTGTCAACATCCGTGAGTTCGTTGCGTGGACCATGGAACCGAATACGGATGCGACGAACGATGCTGCTTACGATTACCTTAGCATGGGTATTGTCAAGACACAGAAGGGCGATCTGCCAGAGCCGAGCATCCTGCCGGACCTGAACAAGACGATCCTGGTAATTGGAGGCGGCATTGCCGGCATGACCGCAGCGCTCTCCGCAGCAGTCGCGGGCGAGAAGGTCGTACTCGTGGAAAAAGATGCGCAGCTCGGCGGCTTTGTGAACAAGCTCTATAAAAAGATACCGACGGATTCCTATTTCAACAAACCGCTGATCGTTGATACGGATATCGCGAAAACCGTGAGTGAAGTTGAAAGCAACCCCAATATCAAAGTATACAAGTCGACGACGGTCGCCAAGACCGACGGACAGCCGGGTCTTTACGTTGTTACGCTTTCAAACAACGAGACCGTGAAAATCGGCTCAATTATCATGGCCACGGGCTGGAAGCCCTATGATGCAAACAAGCTTGACTACCTCGGCTATGGCCGGATCAAGAATGTTGTCACGAACATCGAACTCGAGGAAATCGCGAAGAAAAACGGCGGAAAGCTGCTCCGTCCGTCGGATGGAAAACCGGCACTGAAGGTTGCATTCATCCAGTGTGCGGGCCAGCGCGATCCGAACCATCTTCCCTATTGCTCTTCCATGTGCTGCGCGACGTCTCTTAAGCAGGCGCAGTATGTGAGGCAGAATCAGGATGCCCTAGCAATGATCTTCTATAAGGACATCAGGACACCTGGCAGGACTGAGCTCTACTATAAGGAAGCACAGAACAATCCCGGCGTGATGCTCAGCAAGGCAGACGTGACTGGTGTATCTGAAGCTGTAAACGGAAACATGTTTGTCGAGATGGAGAACACGCTCTTCGGCACCAAGACCGGAGAGAAAGTAAAAGTGGAGGCGGACCTCGTTGTCCTGGCCACAGGCATGGTTCCGACTACACGTTGGCCCCAGGAGTACGCCGATGGTCTGACCAAGGCAGCCGCTGGCGGCGACGAATCGAAAAAGAATTATCTCGAGCAGACGCCTAAACCCGAGTATATCCTGAATCTCGGCTACCGGCAGGGCCCTGAAATACCGACTCTCGAAGGGGCCTCGGGTTTTGCCGATTCAAACTTCATTTGTTTCCAGTACGAGACGCGCAGGACCGGCATCTACGCGGCGGGAAGCGTGCATCAGCCGATGAATATGGCTGAAGCCCAGGAAGACGGCGCAGGCGCGGCGTTTAAGGCTATCCAGGCCATGGACCATGTGGCGCGCGGAGTTGCTGTGCATCCCCGCGGTTGGGACGTTACATTCCCCGATCCGATGCTTATCAAATGTACGGCCTGCAAGCGGTGCACGGAAGAATGCCCCTTCGGCGCCATCGATGAGGACGACAAGGGGATTCCCAAGTACAATCTCAACCGCTGCCGCCGCTGCGGAACTTGCATGGGCGCTTGCCCTGAACGCATCGTGTCCTTCAAAGACTACAGTGTCGATATCGTCGGCTCCATGCTCAAATCCATCGATGTCCCGGACGACGAGGACACGTTCCGCATTGCTTGCCTGGTGTGCGAGAATGACTCCTATCCGGCCCTCGACACCGCCGCGATCAACCGGAAGAGGATTGACCCCTCGGTGCGTTTTGTTTCCATGCGCTGCCTCGGTGGTATGAACCTCGTGTGGGTGGCCGACGCGCTTTCGAAGGGCATCGACGGCATGCTGCTTCTGGGCTGCAAGTATGGCGAGAACTACCAGTGCCACTTCGTCAAAGGAAGTGAACTCGCGAACACGCGTTTCAGCAAGGTTAGCGAGACACTGAACAGGCTCCAGCTGGAATCGGACCGAGTCCAGCTGATGCAGATCGCCATCAACGAATATGATAAGCTCCCCGATATGATCAATGAGTTTGTCGCAAGGGTGAAGACGATCGGACCGAACCCGTTCAAGAGCATGTAGTTAAAGAGAGGGGAAAGTTCGGAGGGTGGAGTTTAACTGCAATCAACTCCTAACCAAAGCAATGGGAGGATTTACATGTCTGATGCAACAGTTATTAAACCGGATTTACAATTTGTAAACGAGATCATTAAGGGTGGCGGAGAATCCCTCAAGAAGTGCTATCAATGCGCCACCTGCTCTGTGGTCTGCAACGTGACTCCCGACGGGAATCCTTTCCCGCGGAAAGAAATGGTCCTCGCCCAGTGGGGCCAGAAGGACAAACTTGTCACAAGCGCTGATGTCTGGCTTTGCCATCAGTGCAGCGACTGCACTGCTTATTGTCCGCGCGGCGCTAAGCCCGGCGAAGTGCTGAACGCTATCAGAAAACAAAGCATCAAGCATGTTGCCATGGTGCCCTTTTTCGCGAAGATAGCAACGGACGTAAAATTTCTGCCGGTCCTCTTCGCCATCCCTATGGTGCTCTTCTATGTCATTCTCATGGTGCTCGGCAACGGGAACTTCTCCGCACCGAGGGCAGAAGGTAACATCATGGCCTATCACAAGCTCGTTCCCGTACCAGTGATCGATACCGTTTTCATCCTGACGGCTATCTTTGCTGCAGCATCCGCATTCGTGGGCATCACGCGGCTCTGGAATGGCATGAAGTCCCAGTCCGAAGCGATGCAATCCAAAGGCAGTCTCGTCGGTGACGTTGTTTCCTCGATTACCCAGATTCTGGCCCACACAAAATTCGCAGACTGTAATGTGAACCGGACCCGCCGGTGGGGCCATATGCTCTTGTTTTATGCATTTGCAGGACTTACCATCGTGACCTTGTGGGCGATTGTTTATCTCTATGGTTTTGAACTCATGGGCATCAAGCCCTTCGGACCATTTCACTTCGGCGAGTCGCCTTATCCCAACGATGACCCCGTGAAGATCCTGGCGCTCATCAGTTCCTTTGCCTTCGCAGCAGGTGTTGTAATCCTCCTGTTCAACCGTTTCGCGAAAGCCGGGAAGGCAGGGGTTGGTTCCTATTTCGACTGGATATTCCTTACGATCGTGATTGGCGTCGGCACCACAGGCATGTTGTCCTGGGCGCTTCGGCTGGCTGACATGAATGCAGGCTACTTCATCTACTATTTGCATCTAGTATTCATCTGGTCGCTCTTCGCATACGCGCCTTACTCGAAGTTCGCGCACCTGTTCTACCGAACGACCGCGATGGTATTTGTGAAATATACGGGGCGGGATAAAAAATAACATCCCTCAAGGCCGCCTCCCCCGAAGACAGATACAAGTGCGGGCGCTCTGCGCGTTCCAGGAAGAGATATAAGGCAATAATATCTGTGTCGGGACTTAGAGTTGCGCCGCTACGAATTACCGCGCATCTGGAGCGATATTTTTAAGAGCATGATTCTTGACAACTAACGCAATTATGATATACTCATCGCGTTTTTTTTCGGAAACTGTATCCGACACCGAGTCTGAGGGCGCATGGGCAGCATCATAATTCCGTGATTCAAGGGGGGTCTCCGCTGGGAATGCGCTTTTTTATTAATTAACAACAGTTCGCTATCCCACGAGTAGCAGAGGAGAAAGCAATGAAAGTCAAAGAACTGCTCAGTATCAAAGGCTTGGAATGCTTCAGCACCACAGGCGACCAGTCGGTGCTCGATGCAGCGAAGCAGCTGACGGATTGCAATATCGGCGCGCTTCTTGTCATGGACCGGGGATCGCTCGCAGGCATTATCACCGAGCGAGATGTCGTCAAAATGACCGCGGATGAGGAAAAGCAGTGCAAAGACATCAAGATTAAGGACATTATGAGCACGAACCTTCTGGTAGTAAAGCCCGGCGATGACCTCGACTATGTTATGGCCATCATGATCCAAAACAACATCCGACATACCCCAGTCGTTGAAGAGAGCGGACTAGTTGGACTGCTTTCCATGCGGGACGTGGTCCGGGTTCTTGTAAAGAATCTGAAGGCAGAGAACCTCTATCTGAAAGACATGATCGGCGGCAAACTCGAAGAAATGGGTGATTAATGTATCTCTAATTCAATGTTTTTTGAAGGAGGGATGCCTGGGAGAAACGTATAGCGGCAGTTCGCGCCCAAGGATGCTACGGTGAGCGCATTTTAAGATACTTAAAAAGCAACGGTTCTATATTATCTAATCTAAAGGAGGGGAACTAATGAGTAATACGATTCTTTTTGCCTTGATCTGTGGGCTAGCCGGCGTCATTTACGGTATCGTGACTGCGATCTGGGTGAACAAGCAGGATGCGGGAAATGCCAAAATGAGGGAAATTTCCGATGCAGTGAAAGAAGGCGCCTATGCATTCATAGCGCGCGAGTACAGAACAGTCGCAATCGTCGCAGTGATTCTGGTGATAATCCTGACCTTTGTTCCTGCCCTCGGGTTGTGGGCAGCCGTCGGATTTATCATTGGTACTGTGGGTTCCGCCCTCGCCGGCTTCATCGGCATGTGGGTGTCGCTTCGTGCAAACGTCCGTACGGCTGCGGCTGCGAGCAAGGGTCTCCAGGCGGCACTCAGCCTTGCCTTCAAGGGCGGCTCGGTGACGGGCATCATGGTTGTGGGTCTCGGCATCATTGGTCTTTCTGGTTTTTACTTCATAGCCAAGACGTTCGCTCCGGCCGAACAGGTATCCCATGCTCTCATCGGACTCGGCTTCGGTTGCTCGCTCATGAGCGTGTTCGCCCGTATCGCCGGCGGAATCTATACCAAGGCCGCTGACGTGGGTGCTGATCTCGTTGGCAAGGTTGAGAAGAATATCCCCGAAGACGATCCGCGCAACCCGGCCGTAATCGCCGACAACGTGGGCGACAACGTGGGCGATTGCGCCGGTATGGCTGCTGACCTCTACGAGACCTACACGGTGACCCTCGTGGCCGCTATGCTTCTCGCCAAGACCTTGTTCGGCCCGGATAGCCCGTGGATCCAGTTCCCGCTCATGCTCGGCGGCGTTTCGATCATCGCTTCCATTATCGGTACCTATGCCGTGAAGCTCGGCAAGAATAACTACATCATGGGCGCCCTGTACAAGGGTCTTGCCGTTGCAGGTGTTATTGCGGCAGTAGCATTCTATTTTGTGTCTAAAAGTTTTATCGCCAGCCTTGGCACCAATGCCGGCGTATTCACGGCGAACACGGTGTTCTTCATCGCCCTCGTCGGCCTTGCCTTGACCGGGCTGATTGTGTGGATCACCGAGTACTTCACTGCTAAAGAGTATTCCCCGGTTCAACACATTGCGCAGGCCAGTCTGACCGGCCACGGCACGAACGTGATTGCCGGACTCGCAGTCAGCATGAAGGCCACCGCAGCGCCTGTGATCGTGATCGTTGCCTCGATCCTGACCGCTTACTGGCTTGGCGGCGGATTCTCCGGTCAAGCGAACGCTGCATCCGGTGGTATCTTTGCCATTGCCCTAGCAGCTGTGTCCATGCTCTCCATGACCGGTATCATCGTGGCCATTGACTCTTACGGCCCGATCACAGACAATGCGGGCGGTGTCGCTGAAATGGCCGGGCTCCCGAAGGAGATCCGCGATATCACGGATCCCCTCGATGCAGTCGGGAACACCACCAAGGCAGTGACCAAGGGCTATGCTATCGGTTCCGCGGCACTTGCCGCTTTAGTGCTTTTTTCAGAATATTCACGTTCATTCGGAACGACGATCCTGTTCGACCTTTCGAACCCGATGGTTCTATGCGGCCTGTTTATAGGCGGCTTGCTCCCCTACTACTTCGGTTCGCTCCTCATGGAGTCAGTGGGTAAGGCAGCAGGCGGCGTGGTGGAGGAAGTTCGCAGACAGTTCCGCGAGATAAAGGGCATAATGGAAGGCACGGGAAAGCCTCAGTATGGCAAATGTGTTGATATCGTGACCAAAAGCGCCATTAATGAGATGATGGTTCCGGCGCTCCTTCCGGTAGTCGTACCGGTCCTAGTAGGTCTCCTGCTGGGCAAGGAAGCCTTGGGCGGCGTGCTCATCGGTGCCATTCTGACAGGTCTCTTCCAGGCCATTGCAATGACGAGCGGCGGCGGTGCTTGGGACAACGCCAAGAAGTCCTTCGAGGACGGCGTTACGGATAGCAAAGGCGTCGTACACAAGAAGGGCAGTGAAGGACACAAAGCCTCGGTGACCGGTGATACGGTCGGTGATCCATACAAGGACACTGCGGGCCCGGCCATCAACCCGATGATCAAGGTCATCAACATCGTTGCACTTCTGATCGTTCCACTTGTCAGGTAGGCAACTGCGACATCTTATCCAACGAGGGGCTGGCTGAAATGCCAGCCCCTTTTTTTGACAAATAAGTCTGGAGATGCGGGGGGCGTCGCTTTCTAAACTTATTGATATTTATCTGAAAAGTGGTACTATTCATAACGCCATGAACGATTCAAATGTTAAGGTCCTTATTGCCGCCGGTTGTTCGTCTGATGTTGTGGCGCATTGTAAAGCCGTCTCGAATGTGGCGCTTTCAATTGCCAGACGAGTGAAAATTACGGCCGACCCTAACCTGGTGCGCAAGGGAAGTCTGTTCCATGATATCGGCAGATCGAAGACGCAGGGGATTGACCATGCCGTGGAGGGCGTTGCAATCGCAAGAAATCTTGGATTTCCGGACGAACTCGTCAATATTATCGAGCGCCACATCGGCGCGGGAATAACTGCAAAGGAGGCCGTGCGACTCGGTCTACCGGAAAAGGATTACCTGCCACACACGGTTGAAGAAAAAATCGTTTCCTACGCCGACAACCTTGTCAACGGTACGAGAGAAATGCAGTTTTACGAAGCACTCGACAGGTTCAAAGAAATTCTCGGGCCAGACCATGAGGGTGTCGAACTGTTTATACGGCAGCATCACGAAATACAAGGATGGATGAAGTGATACGAATACGGATTTTGGAATGGGGAGTGCGGGATAAAAAACATGGGCAAAGAGGGTGTTATGAAAGATAAGAAAAAAGAAACGATGAAAGCGGAAGACTTCAAGGTCGAGCCGTTTAAAAAAAGCGATACCGATAAGGTTCTGCCCATTAAGCTGACGGGGAACAGCAGGCTTAAGTTCAGCTGCCACAAGGGTGTGAAGTGTTTTACCGCCTGCTGCAGCAACATCAACATTGTGCTGCCGCCCTACGATCTCCTGCGTCTCCGGAAAAGGCTCGGCATGACGTCCGAGGACTTCATAAATCAGTATTGCGAGATCGAGATACTGGCGAAGACGCTACTTCCGGTAATCACACTCAAAATGAAGACCGACGATAAACGAAGCTGCCCGTTCGTAACGCCTGAGGGCTGCACGGTCTACAAGGACAGGCCAAACATCTGTCGCTATTATCCCATCGGCATGGCAACGCTCAGGAATAAAGAGTCCAAGGGCGGCAAAGACGAGTTCTATTTCTTGACCAAAGAGGACCACTGCAAGGGCTTCGAAGAGGACAGGAACTGGACCATAAATGAGTGGCGCAAAGACCAGGAGGCGGACCTGTACGACGATGTTAACCGCGGATGGATGGATATCTTGATCAAAAAGAAATCCTTTGGCGAAAGGGAATTTCCTGACATTAAAAACAAGATGTTTTTTATGGTCAGCACCAATACGGACTATTTCCGCGAGTTCGTGCTTGGCAGCAGTTTTCTAGAGACCTACGAGATCCCCGAGGCGCGGATAGAGAAGGTTCGCACTGATGATGTCGAGCTACTGAAGCTAGCCTACGAGTGGCTACGCTCTGCGATGTTTGCTGAAGAAACCCTGCCGTTCAAGCAGGGTGTGCTCGAAGCGCGCAAGGAGCGTGCTGATGCGGTCATGAAAAAAGTGTATGGCAAGCAGGAGCAGGATGCCGAGTGAGCACGCGCAGAGGACAGGCGCGAGGAAATGAGCAGGGGAAGGGTGCGGAGCTTCCTGAGTAGCTATATTCAGTGGCCGAGCTTAAGGAGTGAGTTCATTTCCTCGTAAATCGCATTTCCGATGGATATCCCGATGTCGATAAATTCCGGACCGAATTGCCTGCCTGTTGGGGTCCGGAAGGTTTCTTTGATCTTTTCGATTCCTTTCATTTTTTCCTTGAATGTCCTGTGCAACGACGCGAGAGGAATATTGTTGGTTTCCACCATGAGCCAGAGGGTCGTGGTAAAATTTTCAGGTCCCCACCGGAATTTGTCGGCATCATAAAGCGCGTCACTTACCAGTTTTCCTGCATCGTCGTCACGATCGAAGGTTTCCTGAAATGCTTCGTGGTTCCTGATGGCATCAGCAATGTATTGGCGCTCTTTCAAACTCATACCGAGTCCCGTCAGAATCTTTTCCGCCTCGATGCTCCCCCGAACGGCATGGTCCTGTTCTTTTCGCTTGATGTCATGAAGCAATCCGGCGATGATCGCCGCTGTAAACAGCGGTTCAGTCTCCTGCCAGGTAGTGACGCCATTATTCATTTCGATCAGGATGAGTGCGCCAGCGTCGCGAGCGACAGCTTCACAGTGGAAAAGTCCGTGCGCACATTCCATCTGTGACTCATCGAGGTAGGACCGGCACCTTCTGACAAGATCATGAGTCGCGAGGGTCTCATCGGCCTGCCGAATAAATCTTTCGTACTTTTTGTAAAAGGCGGGTTTCGGGAGAGTAGCGGCTACCTGGTGCGCCATTTCGCGAAGTCTATGATACTGTAGCAGTTCCATTTACTTATAATAAATGGTCATGGTGAATCTTGTCAAGGTCAGTTTTTCATCCGATTCTCCGATTGACAGTTGTCGACATCCTGATATAATGTCGTTCATATTTTCTTCGCGAAAGGGGTTTTCCGTGTCCGACATCCACAGCGAACGTATCTTGATACTCGACTTTGGTTCCCAGTATACCCAACTCATCGCACGACGAGTGCGCGAGGCGAAAGTCTATTGCGAAATATTTCCGTATAATGCAGGAATTGACAAGGTCAAGGCATTTCGGCCGAAAGGACTGATCCTTTCAGGCGGTCCGTCGAGCGTATATGAGGGCGGCGCACCGCTCATCGACCGGGCCCACTTCGAACTGGGCGTGCCCGTTCTCGGTATCTGCTACGGCATGCAGCTCATGACATACGTCGAAGGCGGCATGGTCGCGAAATCGAGCAAGCGCGAGTACGGAAGGGCGGAGCTGGTTATTAACAGCGACGCTGATCTTTTTAAAGGTGTTGGCACAAAAATCGGAACTCGGAGCGAAGAACACGGGACCATCGTGTGGATGAGCCACGGAGACAGGATCGAGAAAATGCCGGAAGGATTCTCGGCCATTGCCCATACGGACAACTCACCGACAGCAGCAATGGCTGATGAAAAGCGAAAATTCTATGGTGTGCAGTTCCACCCCGAGGTTGTACACACATCCCAAGGCACCCAGATGCTCAAGAATTTCGTGTACAGTATCTGCAAGTGCGAGCCAACTTGGACTATGGCATCCTTTGTGGACTATTCCGTCGGTGAAATACGCAAGGCCATCGGCGATAAGAAAGCCGTGTGCGGCCTCTCAGGAGGTGTAGACTCGTCCGTTGCGGCGGTTCTCGTCCACAGTGCCATCGGCAAGCTGCTCACCTGCATATTTGTGAATAATGGCGTTCTCCGCAAAAACGAAGCAGAGCAGGTCCAGCAGACATTCAAAAACATGGGGCTGAAACTCAAGTACGTCGATGCATCCCAGGAATTTCTGAGCAAGCTCTCCGGAGTCGAGGACCCTGAAAAAAAGCGGAAGATAATTGGCAGTACCTTTATCGAGGTGTTCGAGCGCGAAGCCCACGCTGTAGGAGGAGCTGAATTTCTTGTCCAGGGCACGCTCTATCCCGATGTAATCGAGAGCGTGTCGTTCAAAGGACCGTCAGCTGTCATCAAGTCTCATCACAATGTGGGCGGTCTGCCGGAGAAGATGAAGCTCAAACTCGTGGAGCCGCTTAGGGAATTATTTAAAGACGAAGTCCGGGCCATCGGCAGAGAAATGAAGATGCCAGATTATATCATTGACCGCCAGCCCTTTCCTGGGCCGGGATTAGCTATCCGCATCCTGGGAGTAGTGACCGAGCCGAGGCTTAAGATTTTGCGCGAGGCTGATGCTATAGTTCTTGAAGAAATCAAAACAGCGGGGCTCTATAAACAGGTCTGGCAATCTTTCGCCGTACTGCTTCCAATCAAAACCGTGGGGGTGATGGGAGATGAGCGAACTTATGAAAATGTGGTCGCGATCCGTGCGGTCACGAGTCAGGATGGAATGACTGCTGATTGGGCGAAGATCCCTTACGACGTCTTGGGTGTCATATCCAATCGGATCATCAACGAGGTAAAGGGCGTAAACCGAGTGTGCTACGATATCTCATCCAAGCCCCCGAGCACGATCGAGTGGGAATAGGAAGTTTATCAACCTGTTAGAAATTTATCTCTAATCAGGGGACTCATTCAATTTTGAAACTTGAAGCAGAAAGAATCTCACGCATTTTTTTTACAATATCGATAGTTTGCTGTACCCACATGCAGATGCACTCTTCTCACTACCGCTGATGCCGAGGAGTTCTGCTCAACGTTGTGCCAGCGTATTATTAGTCGCCATAAAAAACAGGAACAGAGATGGTATTGAACCGTTGCAAAGGTGTCCCTTGAGCTGGTTGTGGTCTTATCAGCCACTGCGCTTGGAGTGCAAAAATGTCAACAACCCAAGGAATTTGCAGCAGAATAATTTTGCAGTCTAAAAAGCCTGGGACATTGTAGGCCTAGAGAGTTCCGATCCAAGAAGCATTAAATTGAAAATTGGGGAAATAGTCTGGGAAACCCCACATGCTTTAGCGGTGAGATTGCTTTGAGGAAAGACTAGGTTTTTAAGTCGAGAATTTAGCCGGCTATAGGATTGAAGTTACTATGTGTGAATTCTGCACAAACCACGGAGATGGTAAGATCTGGTACAAGAACGCAGCGAATTACGGCCAGGACCTTTTGTCCGATCTCTATCGCCGTAACTATATCGAGAACTTCCTCACCTCCGCCTTCAGTGAAGGGTTTCAAACGTTAGGAAGGCTTGAGACGATCTTCCGTAAAAAAGGCAAGCTCCCGCAGGCAGTAAAGACTGCCATGGTCCAAAAATCTAAAGCTGAGCATTTCGGCCAGGTGCTGCCTATCGAGGAGATCGCCGAGGTAGTTGGCAATGCTAGGACCGTGGTACGCATGCCCTGTGCGTGCAGATGGAACATCGGGAAAAAAGAAGAGCGCTGCTGCTACGCTGTGAGCTACGGGCCCGAGGCATGGTACAACTCGATAAACATGGGGTATTTTGGCAAGGCATCCGATGAAGGAATGGAAGCGCTCTTGCCTGACGCTGCAATCTCACAGATGGAGGCTATGGAAGGGCAGGGAAGGGTCCATACCATTTGGACCATGATGACCCCTTTTATCGGCGCGATCTGCAACTGCAGGCCTGAGGATTGTCTTGCATTGCTGACCCTTTCCCGAACCAGCGTGGAGACCATGGAGCGCGCAGAGTACGTGGCGAGAGTGGATGAAATGCTCTGCACCGGCTGTGGACTGTGCGATATCGAGTGTCATTTTAAAGCTATTAACAGCCACCAGCACCATGGCGAATCCCATGCCCACATCGATCCTCACAAGTGTTTCGGTTGCGGCTTATGTCGGAGGGTATGCCGTACTGGAGCGATCTCGCTCTTAGTGAGATAAGGATGCAAGAGGTGGCACCCAGTCGCAACTGTAAGGATCGGGGAGCAACTTTGAAAATAGTTATGATAAAATGAAACTATCAAAAAATTCTTTAAGAAGCCTTGCATTATTGTCATCAGAAAAGTGATAGTCCTAATCCTAATTATCGGGATATCAGCCTTTTATCTGGGGCAGTGATCTGGCAGCCCTCTCCCGATATCCACCCTGCGTAATCGCAAATGCCCTATCTGATTGTATTGTCACTTAACGAAGCGCTTGCTTTCGGTTACGGCATCGCGTTTCTCATCTACGGCTGGCCCCGTATAAGAGTGGCGATCGGAGATTCAACGAAAGTTTCCCGCTAGCTGTATTTCTCGTTGGCATGGTTTCTGATGCCATGATGGCCCCGAGACAGCATGCACGTCCACGACGCGCTAGATGTTAACGAACCGATCGCGATTGATTACTCGTTGCAGGTGACAGCGATCATTACAGGCGTCGTGCTTGTCTATTCGTTCTTTTTTTGTTCAAGGCCATTGAGGAACGGGCAGGGGCGCTGGAGGACTGTTGGCGGGCGAGCCAGTATGTGTGCCGTCTACTTTTAATCCGTGACGCGAAAGAGCATGAGCTTGATATGCTGCAGATAGCGTTGAAGAGGCTTGCTGATCAGATGATAACGAGGGGGGAAAAAAATGTCGTCCCTCTATTCTTTTACAAATATGGAGGCGCGCATGGGGAAAAGGCGACTACATTTAGCTACGCGCTTTCCCAGAGTGATAACAGCCTATCCTTAGCCACGCGCTGCCCACCAGTATACCCTATTACGACATGCCTCTTGCGGCTTTTGCCTTTGCCTTTTCATTGAATTTTGAAGCAAGAATGATATACCGTTCGTGAATGCCTTCAGATATCTTATCGATGCCATCGTCAGCCTTTATGGAAAATACCAGTTTCCTTCCTTCAATAAATTCCAGTCTCACCTTAACGGTAACAGTGAGACCAGCTGGCGTCGCAGCCTCGTGGCTCAAATTAATATGCGTGCCTACCGTCTGCTCCCGGGGCCAATCAATATAGGGATTGATTGCTTGAATGCAGGCCCATTCGAAGAGCCCGACCATAAACCCTGTAGCCAAAACGGGGGGCATCAAGCTGAACTCCGGAGATTCTGGATAGAGGTGCGGCACGGTCTTGTTCTCTGTCACTTTAAAATTGAATTCATAGCTCAAGCCGGGTCGCAAAGATTCGCCTCTCATGATAACCTCCAAACGATGATTGGATTTTCTAATGAGCCAATTGTCCTCGAATTATATATATTAGTAAAATTAATATTATTGCTTATGTTAATTAGCCATGCTAATATATTGTAATTTTGTGGGGTGTGACATGGAATGGCAGCAGATCATCGGTTTCTATCAGGTAGCAAAGCTCAAGAGCTTTACGCGGGCAGCAGAAGCCACTTTGAGAACGCAATCTGCATTAACACAACAGATCAAGGCCCTCGAAAGGGAGTTTGATTGTCAATTGCTGGAAAGGATCGGGAAAAGGCAAGTCATAGTTACCCCTCTTGGGGAACGGTTCCTCAAATTCGCGGAATCTCTGCTTCTGGATTACACTCAATTGCGTGAAGACATAGCTGAACACAGGGAGTTCAAAAAGGGAGTATTAAAAATAGCCGCGCCCTTTACAACCCTTTACCACCTGCTTCCTGGGATTATAAAAAAATATCATAAGCAGTTTCCCTGGGTCGAGCTGTCTCTCCTTGACCGTACACAGCAAGAGGTTATAGAACTGGTCAAAGGCGGTGATGTCGATATGGGTATGGCACTCGAAAGCACGGCGTCCGGTTCATTGAGGAAACGACGATGGAAAATGATCGAACCCGTCCTCCTCATACCTTCGGGACATCCTTTGTCTGCGAGGGAAAAAATATCACTAGAAGAGATCGCTCAAACCCCCCTTATCCTGCCGTCAACAAGAAGCGATGCTCTCCAGAGAAGCAAACTGGAAACCCTTTTCCATAAACAGAATGTTCAATATTCTGTAATCATGGAATCTTCCAATATTGAACTGAGTTCTATCTACGTGGAAATGGGGCTCGGTGTTACCTTTGCTTCGATGGTGAAAGATCTGCCTGTTCTAAATAATAGGAACTTATCGTTTATTTCGGTCCGTCATTTTCTTCCGCTTGAACATCTTTGCGTGATCACTAGAAAGGATAAAAAAATTACGGGCTATAAGAATTCTTTCTTAGATCTACTGTTCAGCACATAATACAAGCCTTATGGTAATCGAGATAAAATCACGCCATTTGGACAGACGACTGTATCGGAAAAACAGCAATTGACACTCTCAATGTACTGATTTCTGAGCTACTAACTCAACCCCACAGTCTGAAACCGCGCCATGATGACACATTACACTCCTTCTGACTGCTGCCGTGATTTTTCAGCTCGCAGGCCCGTTTCGCAACTCATGTGAAGATCCGACAACCGAGCGCGTATTTTTTCTTTGTCTCGGAGGCTGGTAAAGTGACTTCCATATACGCTTGCATCAATATCCGATGTCTTCTCTGCTGCCGTTTGAGCCTAACGGCTCATTCTTCATCTTCTGCAGGAACGTCCGAATGCGTTCGGCATTGGTGCCAATATCACTCTGTCCTACACGCGACGTGGATCGAATGTCGACCCTGCTTCCGCTCAACTCGGGAGTCACGCGGACGACGATGTCATCCTTAAACCCGAACCAGAACGTGGTTGCAACCGCTTCGATCCGGCCCTGCTCAGCATTACTGTTGATGATTTGCCAGCCCATATTTTTTGCCGTGGTTAGGGCTATGTTGAAAGATGATACCGGCGAGATGGGAAGCACGAGCGGTCGGATGTCCGGGTATGCGCTCATTTGCTGTGATGCGGTTTCCAGTCCCTTATATACCACAGTATTGTCCGCATTGCTCCTAAGCGGCAGGATAGCCTTAAACTGTGGTGGATTAATCATGTCTGTTGTTATGTCGTGGATCAATGGCAATTGCCCTGCCTTGTGCGCCCATGACCAGGGAATCCCGACAGTAAGCAGTCCGATCAGAATGCCTGCGGCTGCCATAAAAAAAAACTTTCCACGTCGATGATGCCTAGCAAGAACACCCCCCAACAAGGAAACAGTGCCTGCGACGCCACCGCATAAAGCGGCTACCCTCAGCAAGGTAAGTCCACTCCTGTAATCCCACCATCCCCACCTCGTCCCGAAACCAGAAAGGATTGCTGCGACGCCTGCAAAAATGGCTAGGCCGAAGCCCACTTCTGCTATATGTTCGGTAGATGCCCATTGCGACAGGACTGGTTGCCTCATACTTTGCTGTTCTGTATTCATGAGAAGCCCCCTTCCCGATGCTCTTGGCTTACGTTATTCCGCTCGCCAAAAAACGCAATCATTTATTTACAGGCACATCTTCAACTTCTATATCTCAAAAGCAACGAAATCATGAATTCTCCAGCTTAGAAAACATGCTTGATCGGGTTGGCTCTGTGTATGACCATGAAACGTTAAGAATCTATTGAGATTTTATAAAACCATAATAGAATGCCACGAGTCTTGACGCAGATAGGAATAGCATCACTCCTCAGGAATTATAAGCTGACCTACCCCATGTCTAAAGACAGGGGGTTCTAACGGCAATACCGACAGGCTTTTCGGCAACAATACAGACGTTGCCGGCATCGACTATCGTTGATCCGTTTTTAACGGGCAAGCAACTCTGTCTCCGGTTCGTGGTGTTGGCTCTCATGTTGTTAATACCGAAGCTGGCCGGGTGAATTCGGCCATTTGCCGCTGCAAACTGCACCCTCAACACCGCCCGTTCCAGGAGCAGGTTTGCACCCGGCCAAGCTGCTGCGGCTTGACGCGTGTCGAGGACATTTTCAAAAACATATTTTGCAAGATATGCGGAGTAGAGATCGCGTTGAGTGTTTACCCCGCAGTTACAGTCATGCCATCTGTGGGATAGCGGTTTTTTGGCTACTTCCCCGCAGTGGCATGTCTCTGAAAGCTTCGTGCTCCGGGTAGAAAATTCAGTTACTTTACCGCCAGCGTTTTCGGCTTTGCGGCGAAGCATCGAAATAAACATCCCCGGAGCGCGTCTTGAAATACTTTTACCATAGAGTTTCTGGAATGCTCTGTACGACAGTTTCTCGGTCTTTATGTTGGTTCCGAGCTTAAGAATTTCATTGGCTAACGTGCCATGAGCCCGTTTTCTGGTTTCAGCCAAAACTCGCTGTAGCTCGGCTAGTTCAGCCTTAAGCGCACGGTATTTAGCAGAGAATATCCACCGCTTTTTACCCTTGCCGGCACCAGTCTTAGTCGTGCCGTCTTCGTTGTAGTTGTCCGGGTTGGCAGCCCTCAGGCTTCTGGCCATCTTACGCTGAACCACGCGGATTTGTTTGTACGGAATCTCGACTTCCGGACAAAATGCTACGAGCAACGCATCGGTATCGCTAACGATAGCACCCGTGGATGGACCAATATCAAGGCCAACGGTTTCGGTGCCAATCTGGTTCTCACGCTTGATCCTGGTCGTGCCTTTAAGCACGAGTTGGGCGAACCAGCAGGCGTTACCGCAGATGGTTTTCTTCACCAAACGAACATATTTAACATCATGGCTAAGCGCATGTGCCTGAACGCCAAACTTGTCTTTTTTGTCGAAGACACAGTTAAGGCTAAGTCCAGACCATTCAACATGGTCATTGCACCACCGAATACCAGACTTGTTGTTTTTGCCTTCGAGCGAAGACATCCAGCCGCGACGCTTGAACCGTGGTTTCCCATGCTTGCCGAACTCGTAGTCAGCAACGGCATCAAACGCCCTGGTCGCTATCTTCTGGGCGGCCAGGCTGTCAATATGGTCTCCGATCCAACACGAATTGCGGAGGCTCCCGACATACTCATGGAGATGGTATTCGGTATATTCAGCCTTGTTTCTGGCTGTCTTAAACATCTTGGTGCGAAGCTTGCTTTTCTTCTTCGTGACCGCCACGAGCCATTTGGGGGATCGGCGCATGGCGGCAAGACGCTTCATCGCTTCACCAAGGCAGGCATTGTACAGATAACGGCCAGCTTCGAGCCGGACATCTAGCGTTCGATTATCCTTTGGAGTCACTACGAGTTGGAACTCGTGAACAAAAGATGGGGTTTTAGGTTTACGTTTACGAGGCATTGGTTGGTCAAATATACCACATAGATGTACATTTGTCCAGCAATTGCTGAAAAACAAAGTTCCCGCATTCATCCCCATGGTTAAAATCAGGGGCTTTCTGCGGATAGTTTGGTAAGTTCCCCTTTTACACTGATATGAGAAGGAATTCACTCGTCCCCTAAGCGCTTAATATGGGATGACTATTCCCTCAAACGTATTGCGACGCGATCAGTGCACAATAATCCCTTTAAAGAAAATACTCGGACAAACAAAAGATAGCAATATAATATTGAACTGTCAATCGTACTTAAGTTCGGACAAATTTTCTAGCTCTATCTCTATACGGATAACACGAGATATTACAGGTACTACAATAAATTCGATAGAAAAGTTTCGTGCCAGGCTCATAAAGACGTCTTAGGTTGGTGTGAAAGAAGTGGTACGAGACTAGGAAGGAGAAGAAGGCACGGTAAAATGATACTTGAGCCCGCTGACAAGGAATAACATATCTTTATACAGATTGTGGCTAGTTATCTGTCCGAATGGGGACTGGTGATTGTGTCAACGTCACATTTGACCTGCTGACCGACATAAAAGACTGGAGAAATTGTGAAGGGCATAATCAATAAACTTCTTTAATGTGCCTAGATGCGTAATGCAATGTAACCATGTGCAGGCGGAGACAGGAGGAAGATTGAGATTAATGTACGCATTAGATAGGTTTAACAAATTTAAAATCTTTACCTGTCATGTATTGAATTCCTGTCCATACATTACCATGCTAGGCGTAAAAAGTTAGGAGGGGGGTCATGCGGATGCCATGTATCTTTGCTGGCCAATGCATTTTCCCGCCCAAAAGTAGGCATATATTCACTTATATGATGTTCATGTTGGGTTAATAAACTATGAGCCTATCAAGCAGAGTTAAATTTAGAGCCTATCCGACAGAGAAACGGCAAGAAGTGCTTTCTAAATAGATAGGTTGTCAACCGTTGATAATCATGAGCTTGATTTTCGTTCGAAGGTGCCACTCTTGCCACCAGTTTTTTTCATGAGCCGCACACCGTTGAGCGTCATTTCGCGGTCCACGGATTTGCACATATCATATATCGTAAGGCCTGCAGCTGAAACAGCGATCAATGCTTCCATTTCCACGCCGGTCCTTCCCGTGGTCCTGACAGTAGCGCGAATACGGATACAGCATGCTGAGTTGTCGGGTTGCAGATCGATCGCCACAGATGAGAGGGCGAGGGGATGGCAAAGAGGAATAAGCTCAGAGGTCTTCTTGGCTGCCATAATACCCGCCAACCGGGCGACGCCGAGCACGTCACCCTTGGAGACTTTTCGGTCAATAATGAGGGCAAGTGTTTCGGGCAGCACCATGACCTGTCCTTCGGCTACTGCCTCACGAATAGTTTCGTCTTTTGCCGAAACGTCTACCATGCGTGCGGCACCCTGCTCGTCGAAATGACTAAATTTGTTTGTCATGCTGTATCTCCAGTCTGCTCACCCCCCGATTTTAGACATCGTCCGCTGAAAATAGTTGCCAGAAGTTTCATTGATATAATGCCGTGCAGGCTTGATTTCTAGCGAGAGTTTCAAGAGTCGCTCAAGTTCCTTGTCATCACATCCATTTCGCAGGGGAGACTTAATGTCAATCTCCGTGTCCGAAAGAAGGCAAGGCCTGATCTTGCCGTCCGCCGTAAGTCGTAGCCTGCGGCACGATTCGCAGAAGTGACGGGTGATGGGGCTGATAAAACCGATGATTCCCTGTGCGCCGGGCACAGCGAAGTTAGACGATGGGCCGCCAGAACTTCCTGATGCAACCGGTACGAGCGTGCCGAATTCGCGCTCGATGATTGAACGCACCTCCTCGGACGGCACGCATGAATCACGGCTCCACCGATCTTTTGAGCCGATGGGCATGAACTCGATAAAGCGGACGTGGAACCGCCGCTCGAGCGTAAGCCGCGCAAAGGCTGCGATCTCATCATCATTTAAGCCTCTAACGGGAACTACATTGAGCTTCAGAGGGGAAAAACCAAGTTCCTCAGCGCGATTGATGCCGCGCCAAACCGCGTCCCAAGAGTCGCTGCCGGTGATTTGAAGAAACTTTTTTGGGTCGAGGGAATCGAGGCTGACATTGAGCCGTGGCATGCCGGAGCGTGCAAGGTCTTCTGCCATATTGGCGAGAAAAACACCGTTGGTCGTCAAGCTGATATCGTCCAGTCCAGCGACGCGTTTTAATGCGGCTAAGAAATCGATGACGTCGCGTCTGGCGAGGGGTTCTCCGCCGGTTACCCGTACACGGGAAATCCCCAAAGGGACGGCGATGGAAACAAGCCGCAAAATTTCTTCATAAGTGAGGATATCAACATGCGACAGCATCTTTGTCTCACTTCGCGGCTTGCAATAGACGCAAGATAGGTTGCATCGATCTGTAATGGATATCCGCAAATAATCAATACGCCGTTTATGTATGTCAATCAGAGGCATGTAAAAAATGTACCACTTCGAACACGGGACTTCAAGCAAATTTGGATATAAATATTTTGCTTTAGACTTGACCGCCATACCAAAAGACCTGTATAATCAGGCTACTCGCGGTAAACCCGATCCATTCGATAGCGCTGCCGGTTACGACGCGATCTACCAGGCCGGTAAAATCCGTTGCCCTTAGAAATAGTCCGAAAAAAAACTGATTAGATACAGTCTTCACACCCAGGGAGCGCCGAGGACACATATGCAAAAAATGGTAAAAAGACACATTATGGGCCGGGGCAAGAACCATCTGATATCTTCGAGTTCACAGTTCCGATTTATCATATTTCTTATCTTGCTTCTGATATCTTATACAGTTCTTCTTCGAGTATTTCAAAAAATCGCAGAAATCGTCCAACTTCCTATCTTTCTCCCCATCGCATTGATCACGCTTCTGGTTTTCATCGGCATTGTTGGTATATTATACTCCCACACATTCGTTGGTCCTCTCATGCGCATTCGCAAGGCTCTTGAGCACATTTCCTGTGGAGATGTGAACGTGTCACTGCGGCTCCGGGAAACGGACGATCCCGTGCTCAAGGACCTTGTTATGGCAATCACGCAGTTATGCGAGAACAGCAGGAATTTTCACGCGTTGCTCCAGGATACGTCGCGGGAGCTCTCTGCGGACATAGCAGTGCTCCAGGATAAATTCAGCAAAGGCGCCAGCCACGCTGATATTCATAGGCAGCTGGAGGCAGTGCGGAAAAAGCAGGAACTCTTGGAGAAAACGATCAAGTCACTCGGAATGACATAGGAGCGGCTATGGCTGAGAGCGGATTTAGAGGCAAGAGCATGAAGTTGGTAGCCTTCGATGTGGCCGAAGGCTACGCTGCGGTAAACCCGTTGTTACTTAAGAAATTCGACAAGGACATGATTAAGGACCTGTACGAAAACCTGAACAGGGCGCTCACCGCGACTCGGATTGGAAAGATTGAGCTGAGCGACCAGGTGGCATTGCGGACGAGGAACATGAAACTGCAGCGATTGCACAACGCAATGATTATCCTGAGAAATATCGCCCGAGAGAAAAGGATCACACTCTAAATAAAAAAATGACAGCCGATGTGCAGCTGTTCCCCGTCCCTTTTGTTATGCCCGCATTTTAGTTAAATTCTATATTGCTATACAATATCTCTTCTTAAAGTCCTCAGGAGAAAGTTTCGTCATGGTAGCGAGCTTCGTGAGCGACTCGCCCTGCAAGTCTTCCTGCTCGAGCCTGATCATATAGCGCCTTGCCATATGGTAATCGTCGGAATTTATGTCCACGGTGCGGATCCTCGTTTTCCCCGTTTTGGGGTCTAGGAGGTCGGCAAATTTGATCGGATGGCAGACGCCGTCCTTCAGCATAATCATGGCGCCTGAGCCTCCACCGACCAGGAACCTAACCGCGCTGAATCCCAGATAGCGTGTGTATTCACGATCGTAAGAAAGAGGCGGCTGGCAACGCAGCTCGTAGCCGATGTCTTTTGCTATGATTGTGGTTTTGACACCGGCTGTTTCGAGGCCTGCAGA
This sequence comes from Nitrospirota bacterium, assembly GCA_963845065.1. Classification (GTDB taxonomy): domain Bacteria; phylum Nitrospirota; class UBA9217; order UBA9217; family UBA9217; genus JAJYKN01. The sequence continues at coordinate 560,487 of CAWJQQ010000002.1, read as the reverse complement.
CACATGCTTTTTGAGCATGTCGCCGATGGGGATCTCAGCCAGCCGGATGTTGCCGTGGTCGTCCCGAGGCACGTCTTTTAGGAAGGTCAACTCGTCCGTATCAAACCGGGTTGCAACGCCTTCCGCGATGACCGCCACACCGTGGTTCCGTCCGTATGCGAGGCGCTTGATAATCGCGCCTTCGAGGATCGATACGACTTTGTTCAGCGATATCTTGTTACCGAGTTCTTCCGGGATGAGGGTCAATGTGGCACCGGCACCCATACCCATGCCGAGCGCAAGGTGGCCCGCGGAGCGGCCCATGGCAATGATGAAGTACCATCGTCCAGCTGTTCGCGCGTCCTCCATGATGTTCTCGACGAGCTGCGCACCGAGCGAACGTGCGGTCTCAAAGCCGAAGGTCGGAACGCCGTGCGGGAGCGGCAGATCATTGTCGATGGTCTTCGGCACATGGCAAACAGAGATTGTTCCATGCGCTTCCTGTTCTACGCGGGTTGCCGTGAAGGCCGTGTCGTCCCCGCCGATGGTCACGAGATACTTGATGCCAAGGGAGGTAAGAGCCTTGATGACATTTGCCATTTTCTCGGGGTTCTTGGTCGGGTTCTCGCGGGAGGTGCCAATAACCGATCCGCCGCGAAGATGAATACGCGAAATTTCGTCGTTTTCTAGTTGGGTAACATGGTTCGTGTTCCCATTGGACAGCCACTTGAACCCATCATGGACTCCGATGACCTCTAGACCCTGCTTGACCGCTTCATATGTCACGGCACTGATTACGCCGTTAATGCCAGGGGCAGGACCTCCACCGACAACTATTGCAAGTTTACCCGCCATAATCGCCTCCTAATAGTTTCAAAATCAATTGACCATAACTCTGCACCCGTTCGCGCACCGCGCAACTGTAACAAAATGAGGACCGCTTGTCAACATGAAATAGGTCATATGAAATAGGTCATATGCCGACCCAAAGTTAAATTGCCTAACCTTACTAGAGGTCAAACTGCTTTAATGTACCCGTATAACCGGAGACAATATCCAGATTGGCCGTTTGGTACATGATATCGGCTAGTGATTTGTCCCCCTGGTACACGCGATCCCTTTTCCCGGATTGAAAGGAGACGGGGAAATCATGGCCATTGACCTTGGCATGAAGGATCTTGCCGCGACCGCCTGCATACATCCCGTTGGTTAGACAGTTTGATGACATGGGGAAATTGACATTGCGAGGAAACAGCGTCTTTGTCAATCCGTATACAGGAGTATGGTCAAGGAGGCAGGTTCAAAGACAAGCAGTGACTTGAAAATCTGTATCAATAAAAGGTTCATTCATGCTATAATTCGCAATGCGTTTTATCGCTGACCTCCATGTCCACTCCCATTACTCCCGCGCAACGAGCAAGGACATGTGCCCTGAGGGAATCTGGAAATGGGCGCAGCTCAAGGGTATCTCCGTGATCGCGACGGGAGACTTCACCCACCCAGGTTGGCTCAAGGAGCTTGACGCAAAGCTCGATCGGATAGGCAATGGTTTCTTTGCACTCAAAAAGACACATCATGCAGATGATGTTCCTACCTCATGCAAGGCTGACATTCAATTCATCCTTTCTGCTGAGATCAGCTGCATCTACAGCAAGAACGGCAAGACACGGAAGGTTCATTCCGTTCTCATCGCCCCGGATTTCGAGACTGCAGCACGGATCAATCTCGCGCTCTCGAAAATCGGGAACCTCAATGCTGACGGTAGGCCGATCCTGGGGCTCGATGCAAAGGATCTCCTAAAAATCACCCTCGATGTATCGCCTGATGTGATGCTCATCCCTGCACATGCCTGGACACCCCATTTTTCAGTATTCGGCGCCGTCTCTGGATTCGATTCACTCGAAGAGTGTTACGAAGAATTGACACCTTCTATTTTTGCGATAGAGACGGGTTTATCATCTGATCCACTCATGAACTGGCAGCTGTCCGCTCTTGAACGAATCACGCTTGTTTCGAACTCCGATGCTCACTCGGCAGCAAAGATCGGGCGAGAGGCGAATATCTTTGATACGGGAATCTCTTATCCTGCGCTCCTTGAGGCCATCAAGACCCGCGAGGGCTTTGTCGGGACTATCGAGTTCTTTCCTGAAGAGGGTAAATATCATTATGATGGCCATAGGGGCTGCGGCGTGTGCCTCACGCCGAAAGAAACCATCCATTATGATTATCTTTGTCCGGTCTGCAATCGGAAAGTGACTGTAGGCGTAATGCACCGCGTTGAAAAGCTCGCTGATCGCGAACACGGGTTTAGACCTGACAATGCTCCTGTTTTCACATCGATTATTCCTCTTCCTGAGATCATCGCTGAAGGCCTCAAATGCGGTGTAAATACGAAAAAAGTAAACGCATTGTATTTCTCCCTGCTCGAACAGCTCGGGAACGAATTTAAAATCCTCATGGATGTACCACTTGACGATATTGAGCGCGCCGGAACACCGCTCATTCGTGAAGCAGTCTCACGCATGCGCCATGGTAACATCCATATAACGCCGGGATATGATGGAGAATTCGGGAAGGTAAGGATTTTTGAGGAAGTGGAGAGAAAACAGATGCAGGGGCAGTTGAAGCTGCTGTAATCTTAGGTGGGCGAATGGCCTACTGCAAAAAAATGGTCGTCGCTTTCATGTTGACCTTTGCGTTCATCGGCGCTATTTTCATCATTATGTCCGTGCTCAGGAACAACGAGTCTGTTGTCTATAATAATTACTATAGCTGGCATGCTGAGATGGATCCGGCCATCGGTATTGACATTCTGATCCGAGGCAATAAAATCGATCAAAAATGACATCAATAATTTGATCAGCGCACTAAATAAGACCGTAGAGGATTTTGAGGTGACCTCTCCTCAAGGAGACGGCGTTAAGGCAGAGTTACCTCATATCAATCTGCAGAAGATCGAACAGCAAATTGCGAATATAGAGATCGCAAACGACCAATAATTGTCGCAGCAGATGGGCTCGGATGGGGCCCCAGACTATCGCTTCGAGATTACCTCTACACTTACCGAAAATCCTAATTTAAAGCAATAAATTTCACATTCAATGTCGGCGATCATGCCATGCCGGGATAGTACATAAGGCAGAGTTTTACTGCTTATAAAATCATGATTGACAATAGCCGTAAGCACTTATGAGCTCGAACACATCCCCCATCCTCGATGGGCTGAATGATTCGCAGATAAGGGCCGCGACGACAATTGACGGCCCGCTCCTGATCGTTGCCGGACCTGGGACGGGCAAGACGTTGACCATAGTCCACAGGATCGCCTGGCTCATCTCCCATGGTGTAAATCCGGACAGCATTCTTGCCGTGACATTTACAAACCGGGCCGCACGGGAGATGCGGGAGCGCGCTGAGACACTACTGGGGAATGCTGTATCGAGAATATTTATTGGTACGCTCCACTTACTGGGGCTTACTATTCTCAAGGAATTATCCTCAACAGACTTCACCGTTTACAATAGAGGAGAGCAGGTTGAACTGCTTAAAACACTCTCGAAGAAGACCGGAACAAGCGCTCACGATCTTATGGAGAATATTTCAAGAATCAAGAACTTTGTTGATCCACTCGATGAAAACAGTAAAGGACCTTTCGAAGCCTATGAAACAATGCTCAAGAACAATCATGCTGTCGATTTTGACGACCTCATCCGTACTCCCCTTACAATCCTCGAGCAGAGTTCCTCGACCGCTTTCCTTAGTAAATTTTCCCACATCATGGTTGATGAGTACCAGGACATCAACCCTACGCAGTACCGCCTGATCAGGCTTCTCTCTCAGAAGAGCCACAGTATTTGCGCAATCGGCGACTCCGACCAGGCGATCTACGGTTTTCGCGGCGCTAATGCAAGCTGTTTTCTGAACTTCGACAAGGATTTTAATAGCTCCAAGGCGGTCGCTCTTACAGAGAATTACCGGTCATCCGCTGTCATTCTCTCAGCTTCGAACAGTGTAATCAGTAACAATCAAAAGCGAATCAAAAAAAACGTAATTCCGATGCTGGGTCATGGCAGTAACATCGCCGTCTTTTCTCTTCCGGATGAGCGTACCGAGGGCGAGGTTATTGTTCAGGAGATCGAGGCGAGGATCGGCGGCACGAGCCACTACCAGATGTCACGGTCCGGTCGGGATAGGGACAGACCCTCTGATTCATTCTGCTTTTCCGACTTCGCTGTGGTCTATCGGACGAATGCTCAGGCAAAGGCCATCGAGGAATCATTCAGCGCATCGGGAATTCCCTATCAGGTAATAGGACGCAAGAGCAGCTTACAGTCAAAGGCACTGGATAAGACCATTGCCTATCTTCATTCGCTGATCAATCCTGATGTGGCAGGGCTCGGACAGTCCACTACACGCGAAACAAAGCTGCTCACCCCTGCTGATTTTTTTGATCCACGTGCTAACGCAGTAACGCTCACGACGATGCACACCGCAAAAGGGCTCGAATTCAAGGTAGTGTTCATTACTGGAGTTGAGGACGGCCTCTTGCCCTTTACCATAACTAAGAAAAATATAGACATCGAGGAGGAACGGCGGCTCTTCTACGTGGGAATGACCCGCGCAAAGGAAGAGCTTTTCCTGCTTCATGTTCGCAGCCGTTTCCTATTTGGCCAACGGCTTTTGCCATTACCTTCGCCATTTCTTACGGAAATTCCTGATAATCTCATTAAAAGCATTACCGTGCCGGATAAAGTAAAAAAAAGGAAAGAGCCAGACAAACAAATGGGTTTGTTTTAAAAGGCACCTCCCCTAACCTCTCCCGGTGAGAAGTGGAATAGGTAGAAAGCGAATGCTTACGGCCTATTCAATCTCTAAAGCGGAACATAGTTAATTTTGTAATTATACTCACCAGACCAAAGGAAAGACGCCCTTATGCCGACACGAATAAAGATCATTATTAACAATATCTCTCTGGATGCCGAGCTATTTGATACCCCTTGTGCGACAGCGATTGCCAGCGTACTTCCTTTCGAGACAAGGCCGGACGTGTGGGGGGATGAGTTCTATTTCGAGATCCCGGTGAAGACACCTCTGGATGATACCGCAACTACACGTGTGAAAGTAGGGGAAATCGGATTCTGGCCGCCAGGAAATGCTCTTGCCATTTTTTTCGGCCCCACACCCATGAGCAAAGGCAGCGATCCCGTGCCAGCCAGCGCCGTGAACATTGTCGGAAGGATCACTGGTGACGCAACAGTATTAAAAAATGCCAAAGGGGCAAGGAGCATACGAGTCGAGAATATATGATCAGATATCATGTCACCTTCTTTTTCTTGCGGTCTTTGTTTATAGCTTGGCCGGCTGTTGTACGATGAGGATGGAAGGGATGGGGACCGGACGCTAGGCTTGCGTCGGGATGGGAACAGGACGTGAGGCGGCGCTGAACGCTGGTGCGTCTCCGAAAACATGGTTCCCCGCAGCAGGCGTTCTTGCATTCCAGATCGGGCAACCCACTTCTTGCCGCCTTTCCTGACCGTGCGTCTATGACGTAGTTTTTCTGGTTGTTTGCCCCTCTGGACGGGTCGAGTGTACGTTGCAGTACTCTGATTTTCTTCTGTACCAGTAAGCACCTTGCAGAACTGCTGGAGATCGGCGTAGAGAGGAGTATAAGGCGCACAGGTCGATGGGCCGATGTCCAGGGAAACCGCATTGTTGGAAACCTTGTTCTTTGTCTTCTCTTTTGGCAGGCCTTCCTGAACCAACTGTGCAGAGAAACGGTTTACACCTCGGATCCTTCTGCAAAACTAAACCTGTCTGACGTACTAGTCCGGCAGTAAAGAGCGTGAGTCTGTACCCCATGCTTGTCTTTTCGATCTAAGAGGCAGGGAAGGTATTTTTGCGAGATTGCCCTCGACCACTTCCTAGGGGTCTTTTGCGCCGATGTCTTGCTTGGGCTGAAACCCATGGAATTCAATGATGCGCATCGAGCAATAGCGGGAAGGCGCCATAGAGATGCTAAGATTAGACTCTTATCCCTGACTATTCCCCGAGGTTAAAACCATGGGAATTTTGAGAAGGTTCGATAAAAAAATTCCAAAGCATGAGCACGAATACATTCTCTTCTCTTTACCTTTTCCCTCCGGATATGATAATATACGTGCTCGTGAGTCCTATTCAACCTACGATCATCCCTCGTTCTGAACATGACATCTCACGCAAGTGGATCAGTCCCAACGCAGTCCGGGTCCTCTACCGTCTGAAAGAACAGGGATACTTTGCATATCTCGTCGGCGGAGGCGTGCGCGACCTCCTGCTTGGGCGCGAGCCGAAGGACTTCGACATTGCCACGGACGCCAAGCCGCATGAAGTGAAGAAGATCTTCCGCAACTGCCGGCTAATCGGAAAGCGTTTTCGCCTGGCACATATCCACTTCCACGACGAAATTGTCGAGGTTGCGACATTTCGCTCCAATGCTCTGGAAGAAGCAGTGGAAGTACCTGTTGAACAAGAAACGACAGTCATCGTTCCCGAACAAGCAGGACAGGGAGAGCCGACTTCCTTCGGGCTCCCTGGACAAGGTGCGATGCAGCCTTCAACGATTGAATCTCCGGAAGCTCCCGCTATTGCGGCTTCGTCCACAGTCTCAGTCAAACCCCGTCCTCCGCGCATGCTTAAGACTGAGGACGGAATGATCCTGCGCGACAACGTGTTTGGTACGCCCGAAGAAGATGCGCTGAGACGCGATTTCACGGTGAATGCGCTTTTTTATGCAATTGTTGATTTCTCGGTCATCGATTACGTCGGAGGGATGCAGGACCTGCAAAATGGGCTTATCCGTACCATCGGCGATCCCCTGGTGCGATTTACCGAGGACCCGGTGCGTATGGTGCGTGCCGTGCGTTTTGCCGCCATGCTCGGGTTCGAGATCGAAGAGAAAACGTACGGTGCCATACTCGAGTTGAAGGAAAAGGTGGCGCTCGCCTCGCCCGCGCGCATGTACGAAGAAGTACTAAAGCTTTTCCTGCTCGGAGAAGGCGAAAAGACCTACCAACTCCTGCGCAAGACAGGGCTTTTTGGTGTGATCTTTCCGCACCTCAATGAGTGGGTTGATACCGAGGAAAGCGGCTTCCCGCACATATGGATCGGAAAAGCTCTGGAATGGGTCGATACGTATGTGCAAGGAGGCCGGAGAGTAGAGCCCCATATCCTTTTTGGCCTAATGTTCGGCCAGTATATCGAGGAGAAAGCTGCCGGAATAATGAGATCTGGATCCCATGCGCTGGACGCCATGACGAAAGCAGTAGCAGAGGTTATTTCCGAGCATGCACTGCGCGTGATGATCCCCCGGAAGGTCGGCTTGCCGATGCGCGATATGTACTGGAACCAGCACCGGTTCGAGAAGCGGGAAGGAAGGCATCCTCGCTACTTCCAGCGGCGGGCTGGTTTTGAAGACGCCTTTGAGTATTTGCGCTTTACAAGCGAGGTCACGGGCGAACGCAAAGAGCTTCTATCTTGGTGGAAGGATTTTATCAAGGCAAATCCGATCCCGGCCGGCGAAGAGATCAACAAGGATAAGGAAAAGCAGAAAAGAGCAGGGCACAAAGCACGACCGATGCGTCGCGGGCGGAGAAGCGGCAAAAGAGGTAAGCAAGAAGGGCAGAAGCCAAAGGGCTAAAAAAATGATTTTATCACGACGAACGCAGAAAAAGGCTGCATTTCATAGAATTCCACATTTATCACTCTGAACATTTCATATGCCCAGACTCCCTCGTTTTTTCATATCCTCCACCCAGGTCTCCGGCAGAGCTATCATGATAGCTGGCGAGGACGTCCGCCATATCGCTATGGTCATGCGCATGAAGGCCGGCGACAAACTCCTGCTGTGCGACGGCAAAGGGTCTGAGTTTACAGTGAAGATCGCTGATATTGGTCGGTCCGAAATCAAAACAGAAATTGTGAGTCAGTCGAAAAAGGAACTTCCAAACATTCGCATTACTCTCGGGCAGGGCTTACCGAAAGCGGATAAGATGGATTTCATTGTTCAGAAAGCGACGGAGCTCGGCGTTTCGAGCATCGTCCCTATAGTGACTGCGCGAACGGTCATTAAGATAAAAAATGAAGAAAAACGGATCGTGCGGTGGCAGAAGATCGCCAGGGAAGCGGCCATGCAGAGCAGCAGAACCGATATTCCGCAGGTGGCCGGCTTAAGGACATTTTCGGATTTCATCGAAACCCTAGATGTTGGATCACGGCCACTTTTACTCCTACCCTGGGAAGAAGGGACTGATCCTATAAAAAATATCTTGCGACAGAAACCTGAAGTGCGAGACATCATCGTCCTCATCGGGCCTGAAGGTGGCTTTTCATCAGCCGAAGCAACGGCGGCGCAGGACAAAGGTTTCCATCAAGTCAGTCTGGGGCCGAACATTCTCCGTACCGAGACAGCAGCAATGGCAGTTCTCAGTATGATCAAGTATGAATATCTTTGACGTACTTCCATCGCTAAGGCATGAGTGATCCTGAAATGCGAACGGAGATGCTGTCAGCATCAACAATCTTGCTGCTCCTCTTCCAATGGTTGGACGTCCCCACCATTTTGGTCTCACGTTCTAGCGATCAAAAGTCTTACTCAACCTTCTTGCCGTACCCCATATTTTTGGGTCAAAGAATAAAGCAAGGAACTATTTCCCTGTTGCAAAGCATGGTTCTATGATATCGCAATAGTAAACATTTGTTAACTATATGTGTTTAGCGCTTTTCCACCGCTAAAGCATGTGGGGTTTCTCACGCGGGGCCTCTAACCGTCGGAAGATGCAGCCGCATCGTTCAGGACGAGTAAAAGCCCTTCAAAATCAAGCAGGCCGTAACCTGCTGCTATCAGATGATAGGATTTTCCCCGGGTATTTCCCTTGACACAAAAACGGTTGAGATGTTAATATCAACTTCTGTGGAAAGGTGGGCAGTGCATGAAATTGGCTATTGGCTGCGACCATGGCGGTTTTGAACTTAAGGAAGAAATCCTCAAATTCATTAAGGCAGTAGCCAATATCCAGGTCTCCGATTTCGGGCCTGCAGGCAGGGAGTCCGTTGACTACCCGGATTTCGGCGCCAAGGTAGCCGAGGCGGTATCAAAAGGCACGATGGACCGTGGCATTTTGATCTGCGGCACCGGCATTGGCATGTCGATCGTTGCGAACCGTTACTCTAACGTGCGCGCTGCACTCTGCCACGACCATTTCACGGCGCAGATGAGCCGGGAGCACAATGACGCGAACGTCCTCGTTATGGGCGAGCGGGTCATTGGCAAGGGCGTGGCTTTGGAGATCGTGAAGACTTGGCTCGATACGGATTTCGCCGGCGGCAGGCACCAGAAGCGGCTCGACAAGATCAAAGATATTGAAAAATCCGTCAGCATGAAATAATTCAAAACCAGCTACCGTGAACGCTAGGAGAACTTGAAGAAGTTCGCAAGCTCAAATATTTGTGGCATGCATTTTTTCACAATAATGGCGGTTTAAAGGTTTTAACTCCGGTTTATACAGCTTAGGAATATAGAAAAATCACGCAAAGGATGACGCAATGTCTGAACTGAACCAGACGGACCCCGACGTGTACAATGCAATCAAAGGCGAGGAGGAGCGTGAGCTCTCTAAGATCGTTCTCATCGCATCGGAAAACTATGTAAGCAATGCCGTGCTTGAAGCGCAGGGCTCTGTTTTTACCAATAAATACGCGGAAGGCTATCCTAACCGCCGCTACTACGGCGGGTGTCAGTTCGCGGACGCCGTGGAGTTGCTTGCAATTGAGCGGGCAAAGCAGCTCTTCGGGGCGGAGCACGTGAATGTGCAGCCGCATTCTGGTTCCTCGGCGAACATGGCCGTCTACTTCAGCGTTCTCAAGCCAGGAGACACGATCCTCGGCATGGGGCTCCCACATGGCGGACATTTAACCCACGGGGCAAGTGTTAACTTCTCGGGCCAGCTCTACAAGTCTTTTTCTTACGGCGTGGACAAGATAACAGAACTCCTAGATTACGGCGAGGTTGAGCGGCTGGCTGTTGAGCACAAGCCCAAGATGATCGTCTGCGGCTACAGCGCTTATTCGAGGATCCTCGATTTCGCCCGGTTCCGGAAGATTGCGGACAAGGTAGGCGCCTACCTCACGGCCGATATTGCACACATCGCAGGTCTGGTCGCGGCGGGTGAGCATCCGAACCCCGTGCCTGTTGCCGACTTCGTTACTACGACGACGCACAAGACCTTGCGCGGCCCGCGCGGTGGCATGATCATGTGCAAAGAGAAATTCGGCAGAGCCATAGACAAAGTCATTTTTCCGGGCATTCAGGGAGGACCCCTTGTTCACGTGATAGCAGCCAAGGCAGTCTCGTTCAAGGAAGCGCTCGCTCCCGAGTTCAAGGATTACCAGCGCCAGGTAAAGAACAACGCCGCGGCTTTGGCAAGGCGACTGATGGCAGACGGTTTCCGCATTGTTTCGGGCGCAACGGAAAACCATCTCATGCTCGTGGATCTCACTCCAAAAAACCTCACGGGCAAGGACGCCGAAACCTGGCTTGATGCGGCGGGCATCACATGCAACAAGAACAGTATTCCCTTTGACCAGAAGCCGCCTGTAACGACGAGTGGCATCAGACTCGGCACGCCAATCGTGACGACGCGCGGCATGCGCGAGGCTGACATGAAGGTGGTCGGCGATCTCATCTGTGAAACGCTTGCCAACGGTCACTTTCCAGAAAAGCTTGCTGCAATTAAGGAGCGGGTCAAGGCGTTCTGCAGCAAGTTCCCAATGTTCGCGATGGAAAAAGTCAATGCCTAATCACACTCGCCCCGCGTGGGATGAATATTTCATGGAAATTGCGCACCTGGTGAAGAAGCGCGCCACCTGTCTCCGCCGCCAAGTGGGCGCCGTGCTTGTGAAAGACAAAAACATCCTTGCCACGGGCTACAACGGCACGCCGTCCGGCATTGCGCACTGCTTGGACCGCGGGTGCCTGCGTGAGCAGCTGGGCATCCCTTCCGGCGAGCGGCACGAGATTTGCCGCGGGCTCCACGCCGAACAGAACGCCATCATCCAGGCCGCCAAGCACGGAACGAACATCGAAGGCTCAACACTCTATTGCACGAACCAGCCCTGCGGCATCTGCGCCAAGATGATTATTAACGCGGGCGTCAAGCATCTTATCTTCGAAGACGGCTACCCTGATGCCCTCGCAGCCGAGATGTTGAAGGAGTCCGGGCTGACGATCACGCAGTACAAGAAGTGAATCTGGCCGGATGCTTTGAACCTTAAACATGAGCCATGAACTGAACCTATGCGCTGTCCCCATTGCTCAAGTATGGACAACAAGGTCGTCGATTCACGGATGGGAAAGGAAGGGGATTCCATCCGTAGAAGGCGGGAATGTCTCAGGTGCGGGGGCAGGTTCACCACCTATGAACGCGTCGAAGATGTGCTGCCTTCGGTCATAAAAAAGGACGGCAGACGAGAGCCTTTTGACCGGGTTAAGATCCTGAACGGCCTCAAGAAGGCATGCGAAAAGCGGCCGATCAGCCTGGATGTCCTTGAGAAGACCGTCGATGAGATTGAGAAAGCGCTCCAGGAAAAAGGGTTTAAGGAGATCCCGAGCACGGCCATCGGCGAAGAAGTGATGGAACGTCTCCACAGACTCGACGAAGTGGCCTATGTGCGCTTCGCCTCGGTTTACCGCTCGTTCCGGGATATTAACGAGTTTATGAGCGAGCTGAAGGATATCCTGAACAACAAGGAAACGAAGACGCTGAAGGACTCCCCTGCGGAAAAACAGCAAAAGACCGAGGACAAAAATCAGAAGCCAAGTAAATTATCCATGCCCCTTGATTCCTGACTCCCGTGATCATACCCCATGACCGACCTCGTCGTTGATATAGCCGTCGGTGTCTCCGTAAACAAAACATTCCACTATCGCGCCCCGGAAGAGATGAAGGCTGGCCTCGCGCCCGGGACCCGCGTGCTCGTTCCGTTCGGCAGCAGACGCATCACTGGCACGGTCGTCGGTTTTTTGGAAACGGCTGATGTCGCAGGCCTCAAGTTCATCATCAATATCCTCGACAACCCGCTCACGCCTGAACTCCTCGCTCTTTCGCGCTGGATGGCGGACTACTACCTGCACCCGCTTGGCCTGACCATTGAAGCTGTCGTGCCGAAAGCGGTGGGTCGCACGAAACCGAAAAAGAAAAAATTCGTTCACCTCGTGCCGGCTTCGGTCTCAGATGGCGAGCGAGTGAAGGGGAAAAAACAGATTGCTTTGCTCACCATGCTTGGGAAACAGGGCGAGATGGCGCTAGACGTGTTAACGGGATTTTCAACTGCAACTATCAAATCACTGTCACAATCAGGTTATATCGAAGTTGTCGAACGGGAATCACCTGTAGATCTACAGAAAAAAATCCCGCCCACATTGCCTCCCGAGCTTATGCCCGAACAGGAAGATGCCGTAGGTAAAATTGAGGAAGCCGTTTCCCATGAATCTTTCGCCGTCTTTCTGCTTCACGGCGTCACTGGCAGCGGTAAGACCGAGGTCTATCTTCGCGCTATTGCTAGCCTGGCCAAGACCGGAAAGGGCACCATCGTGCTTGTCCCTGAGATCGCGCTCACGCCGCAGCTCCTGAACAGGTTTCGCGGCCGCTTCGGTGACCGCGTGGCTGTGCTGCACAGTGGCCTCACTGAACGAGAGCGCTCTGACGAATATCGCCGCATCCAGTCGGGCCACGTGGACGTGGCCATCGGTGCGCGGTCCGCGGTCTTTGCTCCTTTTGCCAAAGCCGGGCTTATCATCGTTGATGAAGAGCACGAAAATTCATATAAGCAGGACGAGGGGCTCCGGTATCACGCGCGGGATGTGGCGGTCATGCGGGCCAAGTTAGGGAATGCCATTGCTGTGCTCGGCTCTGCCACTCCGTCCCTGGAAAGCTTTTATAATGCGAAATCCGGAAAGTATCGCTATCTTCGGCTGGCGAACCGGGTGGACCATCGTCCCATGCCTGAAGTACGGATCATCGACATCAAGACGCTCCCGAAAAATAACCTCTATTCACCACGGCTTATCGAAGATATCAAGATACGGCTTGAAAAGAAAGAGCAGACGCTGCTGCTGTTGAACCGCCGGGGATTTTCATCGGTGCTCATCTGCCGGGACTGCGGAACAGCCGTCAAATGCCCAAGCTGCAGTGTGTCGCTCACTTTTCACAAGAGCGAAGGGAAGCTCAAGTGCCACTACTGTGGCTTTTTTTCTCAGCCTCCGGATGCGTGTCCGTCATGCCGGAGCATTGAACTGAAACTGATCGGTTCTGGCACACAGAAGATCGAAGAAGAACTGCATACGCTATTTCCTGATGCGAGGTTAAAACGCATGGACAGCGATACCGTTAAGGGAAGAGATGCCTACGAACGGTTATTGCGGCAAGTGGACCAACGTGAGGTGGATATACTGCTCGGGACGCAGATGATCGCAAAAGGCCACGACTTTCCCGCTGTAACGCTCGTGGGCGTTATTAATGCGGACGTGGGTTTGAATTTGCCTGACTTTCGGTCTGCGGAAAAGACCTTTCAGCTTATCACCCAGGCAGCGGGCAGGGCGGGCAGGGGCGAATTGGGCGGCGAGGTGGTCATCCAGACCATGAACCCGAACCACTATTCGATCCGACATAGCCAGACCCACAATTACGAGGGGTTTTATGATGAAGAGATCGTTTTTCGTAGGGAACTTCACTATCCTCCCTTAGGCAGGATCATCAAGATTGAGGTCAAAAGCCCGCAGGCAATTCAGGCGTCGGAGGCGGCGTCGATAGCACAGAACCGCATTCGTCACTTAATGCGGGGGAAAGATACCATTCTCCTTGGACCCGCTCCAGCGCCCATCGCCCGTGTACGCGGTCAATTCCGATTTCAACTACTTCTTCTGTCGCGGCAGCGTGATAAGATAAGGATGCTTGCTAGCGAAGGGAAAAAGGCTGTAGAAGAGAAGTATGGCAGGAAGTGCAAGGTGATCGTGGATGTTGACCCGATGAATTTGATGTAGTTTTAAGTCACAGACAGAAACAGGTGAAAACGAATAAAATCAAAAATAATGAACTTCTGGATGCAGATCAATATAGAACATATGAAGTCGAAAGAGTTTTGTTCCCGCTAACCTGAGAACATGTGGAAGCATTAGAAAATAGCGCGGGAAATCACACATGCTTTACCGGTGGGAGTGCGTAAATATCCCGAATCATCTTGCAACTAGCATCCTGCATCGTGTATCATTCACTATGGCCGAAAAAAAGGATAACGCGGTAGCATCGAACCGCAAGGCATATCATGACTATTTCATTGAAGAAACCTTCGAGGCAGGGCTGTCGCTCCAGGGCACGGAAGTTAAGTCGCTGCGTCTCGGCCTCGCGAACTTGACGGACAGCTATGCCATCATGAAGAACAACGAGATATTCCTGCTCAATGCGAACATCAGTCCCTATCCCCAAGGTAATATCATGAATCATGAGCCGCTCAGGACACGAAAGCTCTTGATGCACAAAGAAGAGATCCGGAAGCTTATCGGCAAAATGACGCTGAAAGGCTACACACTCGTCCCACTCAAAATCTACTTTATGCGCGGCAAGGCCAAGGTCCTGCTCGGCCTGGCCAAGGGCAAGAAGACATTCGACAAACGCGAAACGATCAAGGAAAAGGAATCCAAGCGCGAAGTGGAACGTTTTGTAAAAGAACGGAACAGATAGTCTGTCCCCATCTGCCCTTCTCATCTGGTACAATTAATAAATATAACGGTAGCACATGCACAGTGAATGGATGGTACTCTGCTTCACAAAAAGAGAAGCGGGAAGAGAGTTCATCTTATGTATGCCTTAAGTTTCATAAAAATCACATCTAAGGAGGCAGTTATGAAACGATTTACGATTTTTTTTGTTACCATAACATTGATGGTCATGGTAGTGGGATTGACATCAGTTCATGCCAAGGTTGTTGGAAAGAATGTCGACTATACGGCCAACGGCGTTACATTAAAGGGGTATCTTGCCTATGATAACAAAATACAGGGGAAAGCTCCCGGTATTCTCGTGGTTCACGAGTGGTGGGGTTTGAACGACTATGCACGGAAGAGAGCACGAATGCTTGCAAAACTCGGGTATACAGCTCTTGCCGTTGACGATGTACGGAGAAGGAAAACAAGCAATGCATCCCGATGATGCGGGAAAATTTTCTTCGGAAGTCATGATGCACTTCGACACGGCAAAAGCGCGATTTATGGCTGGGGAAGAATTATTGAAAAAACAGCCAACCGTAGATCCCGACCGTATCGCAGCGATAGGTTACTGTTTCGGTGGCGGGGTAGTTTTGAATATGGCGAGGCAGGGTGCGGACCTGAAAGGAGTCGTAAGCTTCCATGGCATGCTGACGGCGATAAAACCAGCGGAGCCAGGTGAAATCAAGGCGAGGATCCTCGTGCTCCACGGCGCTGATGATAAGTTCACGACCCCAGAACAGATCGAGGCGTTCAAGAAGGAAATGACAAACGCCAATGCAGATTATAAATTCATAGCTTATCCAGGGGCAGAACATAGCTTCACCAATCCCGAGGCGACAGCTTACGGGAAGAAGTTTAATATTCCACTCGCATACAACAAAAAGGCCGACGAGGAGTCGTGGAATGAGATGAAGATGTTCTTTGGAGAAATTTTCAAAAAATAGGCGATATGTCTTCATGGGCGCAGCGCGGCCGTTATGTTCTGCGCCCGTAGCATTTATCAAGTTCCCTTGCGCAGGTTCTCGACGTCAGTTTTCCCAGCCCGCACGATCCAAAGATGCCGGCTGTTATCTCGCAATAGGATATTCAGAAGGAGCAACAACGACAATAAAAAAAAAGATAAAGAGGACCTCCGATAGTCTTGGTCCGCTGATACAGTTTAATTTATGGCAGTGAGTCAAGAAGTCATTCGCCTGCAGGAGTCCAGCTTTGATCGATCATGTTATTCGCTCGATTCCTATTTTCGTTGACAGTCTGTTTTTGTTTTGCTATGGTCAATTATGGATGTAGCATTACGTCTACAATTCGCATTCCTATGGTAGCGCAGGACGAAAAGACAGTGTGATCCAATTATCGTTTACGAATAGAATAAAAAATGCCTACGAAGAATATTTATATTATTTCTGATGCCACGGGCCAAAGCGGCCTGCACATTTTGAGGGCGGCCCTGGTGCAGTTCGAACATGCCCGCACCAGAATAATGCTATTTCACGACATTGATTCAAAGGCTGGTCTCAAGAAGGTCCTCGCACATGCAAAGTCTGAGAAAGCGCTTATCGCGTTCACGTTCGTCAAGAAAGAGATGAGGGACTACACCAGTGAGTATTGCGTGAAGAACGGCATGTTCCATCTCGACATATTGGGCCCGCTCATTAGCAATCTCGGATCATATCTGCAGCAGGAACCACTTGAAACTCCGAGCCTGCTCAGAAAGGTCGATGAACGGTATTTTAAACGTATTGATGCGATTGAATATACTCTTGAGCACGACGACGGCAGGGATGTCGAGCGATTGCGGGAGGCGGATATCGTCATCGTCGGTCTCTCTCGCACGTCAAAAACGCCGACTTCCTTCTTTCTTGCCCAAGAGGGTTACAAAGTCGCCAACGTGCCCATTGTTCCTGGCATTCCCCTACCGGAAGAGCTATTTAAGATCGACCAAAACAAGATCGTTTGTCTAAGTGTAGACCCTGAGATTCTCCAGAAGGTGAGATTGGCACGCCAAAAACAATTCGGGCTCAAATCCAGTTACAGTGATTTCAAGAAAATCTTTGCCGAAGTCGAGTTCGTCCGGGATCTCATGAAACGACATAGGAGCTGGAAAGTTGTGGATACGACGAACAAATCCATTGAAGAAACAGCATGGGAGACCATCCACTATGTTTTCGGCGAGGATCATGCCGAATATGCGTAATACGAGTTATGATATTGTCACTAAGTGAGACCATGGATCAGTTTCTTTTTCATAGATGACTTCGTCGCGATTGGTCCTTCCAGAAGGGCAGCTGCACGTTTTGTGACGACCCTAGTATATCCCATAATCGATCAGAGAATACTTGCTATGCGGAAACCATTAAACTCGAGTGCAAAGTTTTTGCCGAAAGGACTCGCGGTCCTGTACGAGGACAAAGACATCCTCGTGGTGGACAAGCCGGCGGGCCTCCTGGCCGTCGCGACTGAGAGGGAAAAAACGCGTACCGCACACTCTATTTTGACGGAGTACATCCGCAAGGGGTGCGGCAGATGCAGGAAACACCTTTACGTCGTTCACAGACTGGACAGGGATACATCCGGAACGCTTATCTTTGCTAAGAGCGAAGAGGCGAAACTCCGTTTGCAGGACCGATGGAAGCAGACTGAAAAGAAGTACTTGGCCGTTGTTCATGGCAAGTGTGAAAAGAGTTCGGGAACGATTACTTCATACCTGGCGGAGGATAAAAGGTATAACGTCTATACAACATCGGACAGTAATAAGGGGAAGCTGTCCCAAACCGCCTATATCGTACTTCGGATGACGAAAAGATATTCTTTGCTGGAATTGGTCCTCCTGACCGGCAGGAAGAATCAGATACGGGTTCACCTGGCCGGCATCGGGCATCCGATCGTCGGAGATACAAAGTATGGGAAAGAAGACGATCCTCAGCCGCGCATGGCGCTTCACGCCCGGTCGATATCCTTCAAGCATCCCTTTAATGGAAAGGAACTCTCCTTCACATCAGAAGTACCGCCCTTTTTTTCAACGCTCGTGGGCCGTTTGGATCATGAGGGCACCACACAGAACTCCCGGTTGCCATGGAAGACTCCGTCAGCACTACTTAAGCGTGCAGGAAGCAGCACGTAAGATGCAATTTCCTCCAATTGCAACGATTAGGATGCAGAGTTTTCATCCGGGATATTCATAAGGGTGCCCATGACTTTTGAAGAAATCCAAAGAAAACTCCGCGAACGTGCCAACAAGGATAAAGCCGCGGTTCTTAAGCGGTTTTTCAAAACCGGACCGGGACAATATGGCGAGGGTGATGTCTTTCTGGGCATTACCGCTCCCGTACTTAGGCAAATTGCCAAGGAATGTCGAAACACACCTATCGCCGATATGATGAGACTTCTCAGGTCGTCAATTCATGAAGAACGGGTGCTTGCACTTTTCCTGCTCATCGGCGCTTATGATCGCGGCGATGAAGCAGCAAAAAAAAAGATCTATTCTCTTTACCTCAAGAACACCTGCCATATCAACAACTGGGACCTTGTTGATCTTTCATCTCCGAACATAGTGGGACATCATCTTATGGACAAAGACAGAAAACTGCTTTATAGCCTTGCAACATCGAAAGATCTCTGGAAGAAGCGCATAGCCATCCTGGCGACGTTCAGATTCATCAGGCAAAATGATTTTGCCGATACACTTATCATCTCCCAACTGCTACTGAGCGATGAACATGACCTGATCCACAAGGCCGTCGGCTGGATGCTGCGTGAGGTTGGAAAGCGCGATCTGCAAACGGAAGAAGAGTTTTTGAAGCAGTATTATAAGATAATGCCTCGAACCATGCTGCGTTATGCGATCGAGCGGTTCCCTGAGAGAAAAAGAAAAAGGTACCTTAAGGGAAAGATGTGATTTCGAACAAGGGAGATAAGCGCCGCTGCAAAAACATTCATAAAAAATAGTTCGCAGCAGTTTGCAATAACCCCCTGCTCAATCGTTACTTTCCGACGGCGAATATCAGTAGCAACTAATTCATGCGATACGATGACACTGAAAAAAAACAATTGCCTGTCAATTACGGTCGTTATGCCCTGTTGATTCTTCTTTCAGTCAATCTCCTGAACTATATTGACCGCCAGGTCCTGTATGCAGTCTTTCCCCTGATCAAAGAGGATTTTCATCTGTCCGATACCGCCCTTGGATTTCTCGGTAGCGCTTTCATGATTTGCTACATGGTATCGGCGCCATTTTTTGGGTGGTTCGGAGATCGGATGAGCCGGGCAAAGCTTGCTGCGGGAGGCCTTGCGGTCTGGAGCTGTGCCACGGGCGGAGCCTCTTTCGCTACTAGCTACTTAGTACTGCTTATGGCCCGAACGACCATTGGCATCGGTGAGGCAAGCTTCGGCACTGTATCACCTGGACTCCTTACTGATTATTATCCTCAGGAACTTCGCGGCCGAGTCTTGTCCTATTTCTATCTTGCTATTCCTGTAGGCAGCGCCCTAGGTTATCTCCTCGGCGGCGTCCTGGGGCAAGCTTTCGGCTGGCATGCGGCTTTTCTCCTGGCAGGTGTTCCAGGTTTGATGCTTACGATCCCTCTCTGGTTTCTGCGTGTGCCCGTCCGGGGAGGAAGGGACGAACATTCACGATTGCCTGCAGATGGTACAGGAAACAGTTACCGATCTCTCTTCTCGAACCGCTCATTCGTTATGAACACGCTGGCCATGGCAGCTATGACTTTCGCACTTGGCGGTCTTGCCCAATGGATGCCCACATTCCTTTTTCGTGAACACGGACTGGATGTTGCAAAAGCGAACACCATATTCGGTGGTATCACGGTACTTGCAGGGATAAGCGGCACACTGACCGGAGGCTGGTTCGGTGATCTATTTCAGAAGAAGCACGGCGAAGGGTATTTGATGGTATCAGGCTGGGGGTTCCTCTTCGGTGCGCCGGTCACGGCATTGGCGCTGTTTACGCATTCTCTCTTTGGATGTATCGCAGCAATGTTCTTTGCAGAATTTTTTCTGTTCCTGAATACAGGACCGCTTAATACCGTGATCGTAAACGTAACGAGACCAGGCATACGCGCCATGGCCTTTGCCGTGAACATCTTTTTTATCCATGCACTGGGGGATGCTGTTTCTCCATCGGTGCTTGGGTCGATCTCGGATTTGCACGGACTGAGGGCTGCTCTCATGGTTACACCCGGTGTGATTCTGCTGGCAGCATTTTTTTGTTTTGCCTGTGTAAGGTTTATCGGGGAGGACAGTGCGAAAGCAAGCCCACAGGCTTAAAAAATAACTCTCTTCACCAGGGAAAGGGAAGCGAAGAGTGTATTAATGACTTTTTTTTGCTTTTAAAAAGAGGAGGACCAGGATGTCGCTAGCTGCGAGATATAGAAAGAGCAAAAGTTGTATGTCATGCGATTGAGGAAGAAGCAACAACTAGGTCGAGAACCGGCCACAGTAATGCGCGGGGAGGTGAAACTAAGATGATTTGAGGGCATATGCCTTCTGATCGCATCCGTCAGGATCCCTGAAATCCCACTACAACCATTCAGACGATTTAGTGGCGGGATGTTTATTAATCGTGTAAAATATATTTAACGTGCATGGATGGCTGAAACTCTCAGGCATTACTACCTAAACACTAAAACCATGATTTTTTCCATCATCGCCGCCATGGCCGAGAACCGCGTGATCGGCCTGAATAATAAAATGCCTTGGGACCTGCCCACGGATCGCAGACGATTCCATAGGATCACACGCGGGCATCCAGTAATTCTGGGAAGGAATACCTTCGAAAGCATTGGCCGGTCGCTGTCCCTGAGGACAAACATCGTGCTTACACGCCAGCGGGGCTATTCCGCTCCCGGATGCATTGTCGTCCACGATCTGATCTCGGCTTTTGCAGCATGCGCCGGAACGGACGAGGCATTTATCTGTGGTGGGGAATACGTTTTTCGCGAGACCATTGCCCAGGTGGACAAAATTTATTTGACTATTATCCACCGGGAGATCGAGGGCGATGCATTCTTTCCGGACATCCCTTCTAATTTCATCGAGATGGAGCGTAAGTCGGCCGAAGACATTATGCCGTACGATGTTGTCCTCTTTCAGAGGCGTGACCGCGGTGTTGATCCGTGACTGAAATCTCTGCAACTCCACAAGCCCAGGATTTATCTATGGGGAGGTTCAGGTCAGAGAGCTTACAAAGGTCGTGCTTGAAGGATATGGTATACCGTCATTGAAGCGTTTAACGGGGCAGATGCTTGCTCAGTTCACGAAGCATAAAGATACCATCCAGCTTGTGATTCTCGATGTGATCATGCCCAGAATGAATGGCATTGAGGTTTGCACTGCATTCAGGATAAAGCAGCGAAAGGTGAAGGTACAGTTTATAAGCGGATATTTGGAAGACTTGATCCAGAATAGAAAAATGTTTGATTAGGGACCGTGATTTATCGTAAAACTTTTTTCAGTGAAAGATCTCGCAGCGCGGGTGCGAGAAGCACTGCAACGATCAGTCGTAGTCGGTTGGAAAACAGCGAATGGAGACGAGGCCTCTTCCTATGCCGACCTACCAAACTGCAAATAGCGTTGACAATCCCCCCATGAACCAATAGAATACTGCATCATGAAATCATCGAAAAGCAAGACCGTCTATGTCTGCCAATCCTGCGGTAGCCAATCGCCACGATGGATGGGGAAGTGTACCGACTGCGGGGCTTGGAACACCATGGTCGAAGAGCAGGTGGAAAGGCCCAAGGCCGTCGGGAGTGTAAAACCAGCGGGTGCATCAGAGCCACTTTTGTTGGGAGAAATCCAGGCTCGTGACGAGGACCGGTTCGTGACTAGGATCGGCGAACTAGACCGTGTGCTGGGTGGCGGGATCGTTGCCGGTTCCGTAGTGTTGATCGGCGGGGATCCGGGAATCGGCAAGTCTACTTTGGTACTCCAGATGCTCCGTCAGGTTTCAGAGCTTAGAGGCAAGGCACTTTACGTGTCCGGCGAAGAATCTCCGGCCCAAATCAAAATGCGCGCGCTCCGCCTTGGCGTCAGGAGCGACAATCTTTATGTCCTTGCCGAGACGCAGCTCGAAGAGATCCTCCGCGCTGCGGACGGGCTCCAACCGCAGGTCCTGGTCGTCGACTCAGTTCAGACCGTGTTTACGCCCGAGCTCCCGTCAGCGCCAGGAAGCGTGGGTCAGGTGCGGGAGGTTTCGGGCAGGCTGATGATCCACGCAAAACGGACCGGCGTACCCACGTTCCTCATTGGCCACGTGACAAAGGACGGTGCAATTGCCGGACCGCGCGTGCTCGAACATATCGTGGATACGGTGCTCTATTTCGAGGGAGATAAAGGGCATTCGTTCCGCGTATTGCGAGCGGTTAAGAACCGTTTTGGCTCCACGAACGAGATTGGAGTGTTCGAAATGAAGGAGAGTGGCCTTGCCGAAGTGGCTAATCCTTCCGAATTGTTCCTCGCCGAACGGCCTGCCGATGCAACGGGCTCGGTTGTGGTATCGTCACTGGAAGGCTCGCGGCCAATCCTCGCTGAAGTGCAGGCGCTCGTAGCGCCATCGAAACTTGCCATGCCCAGACGGACCTGCATTGGTGTGGACTTTAATCGTGTCTCCCTTCTTCTCGCAGTGCTCGAAAAGCGAGTGGGAATGCACCTCATGGGCATGGACGTGTTCGTGAACATCGTGGGGGGGCTTAAGATCGATGAGCCCGCAATCGATCTTGGCGTGATTGCTGCCGTAGCGTCGAGCTTCCGAGAGAAGCCGATCCATGCACAGACCGTGGTAATGGGTGAGGTCGGCCTTGCAGGTGAAGTGCGGGCCATCAGCCAGGCGGAATTAAGGATCAAGGATGCAGCGAAGCTCGGGTTTACACGCTGTGTGCTCCCACAGCTCAATGTGGAAAAGCTGGAAAAGACCTCTGTTCTGAAAAAGATGGAACTCATGGGTGTGAGGACCGTGGATGAGGCGATGGAGAGATTGTTTTAACGGAACTGAAGGCTTCCGCCTGCGTTGTGATCAAAAGTTAAATATAAACCAATCAATAATGTAAACTGAAGTTTGTGTCTACAAAATACAATTCTATGGCAATTGGAAAACTTTGGAGTATTTTCAGTAGCAAGCGCGGGATGATCATCCTGCTCGTCCAACTCGTCCTCGTCCTGCTATTTATCTATTTCTATTCCGGCTATCAATCTAGCGATAAGTGTGTTGCCTGCCATGCGGACAAAGATCGCATGACAAAGCTTGGATACCCTCTGTTTGTGATGACGAGGGAGCAGGTGCAAAAGGAATCCCACCACCCGAACACCGAATGCCGCGACTGCCACCTTGGAAACGGTCTTTCCTCTGATCCCGACAGAGCGCACAAAGGCATGCTCAAGCTCATCGTGTTAGACAATGATCTGAACATTATGTCTCGCAAAAACCATGTCAATCAACTGCTTCCTTCAGGCGAAGACCGCCTGCGAAACATGCTTCCGCGCCTCGCCGACGGATCACTCGATTACGACGTAGGCACGATCCTGTATCAGGACCGGAACACGCTCACACTAGGATACGATCCTCGCATCGCTCAAAAAACCTGCGGCAAACCTTCGTGTCACCCGGAGGAAGTGAAACAATTTTCCACGAGCATTATGGGCGCAAACTTCAGGCAGCGGTCTATGCAGGTCTGGAATGATATTCACGGACCGAATAATTGAGGCCCGTCTTTCGCGGACACCCGGCCGGTCGGCAGGGCAGAAGGCGATAAATTCTCCTTCGAGAATACGGACAGGATCCTTGAACAGATAAATCTGCCGCTTTCACGCGATCAGGCTATTGCCAAGCAGAAAGCATGCAACATCTGCCACGCAGGATGTCTCGACTGTCACTATGCGCCTACGCGGAAGCAGGGCGTTCATGCGTTCAGCCGCATCCCTCCGTCGTCAAATTGCACCAACGGAGGCCGAAGCACGTTCGTGTGTCATGCTGGCACCATGGAACGAAGAAGGGGAGACAGCTATCTCGGCAAGGATTTTTCGGAGCCTGCCGGCATGCCTGAGGATGTTCATGTTGCAAAAAAGATCGAGTGCGTCAGTTGCCACGAAACGGGGCCAGGCGGCATGGGACATATCGATCGAATGGCAACGTGCCAGGACTGCCACATAGAAATCGAACAAGCGATGGCTGTGAGCGTTCACAAAAACCTTGTCTGTGCTGCATGCCACGTGAAGGTCCTCGGCGGCTATGAGATGACCTCTTGGGGACCGGGTGAAATCCTTTCTAAACCGAATCCGTTCAAAAAGTATTCCCTGTACTACGGCCCACAGGAACCGCCGATCTTGATCAAAGATCAGAGCGGCCGATGGATGCCGACGAAAATTTGGCCAAATAGTGCAGGAGGCATCAAAGAAGTAATTGAACCGAAACCGGGGCTAACATTCCGATGGCCAAAAGGAGAGACTCATGACGCATTCGCACTTCTCGGGACGTTCAGAGTGCCACGTGGGAACAATAATTACCTTGCGTGGCTTCAGGTAGAAGAGGTCGCGCATCCCTACGGCAAGTCCCGTTCCTGTGGAAGCTGCCATGACTCAGAGACGCAAATCGCACGGGTAACGTGGAAATATTACGATACTCAAGGAGCCGAGCCGTTCACCGGGAGTCAGAAGGTCATAGCTGACAAGAGCGGACTCCAAATCCGGGATATTAAGGCCACGTCGAAGATCGTGCCCTTGCCTGATGGCAAACTGACTTCTTTTGCCGCATGGCTTCTTTTGGGCGACATCTGGAAGACGCAGGGTGATTTTTCGATCCCGAAATCCAATCCTGCGAAGTATCACCGATTTAGTATTGACCTTCAGTCAGTCCAAGCCAGGCTGAAAGCTATAGATCGCATCCTGAAGAAGAAAGAGTCAAGGGGTGACGATGTTAAGATGCTCAGGCGCAGATGGAAAGAAGCAAAGGCTGTGGCTTTGCATGAGCCGGGAAGTGCAGGGAAGTTGTTAGATGAGCTTAGTAGTCTGGTGCAATAAGTTTCGCAGGTCACTTTTGCGATTTCCTTGCCAATCCTCGAAAAGCCTCCGGCTGTGACTATGGGAGTGGTCAGCCGGATTAGTCGGCATCCCTATTGTGCCGGGGAGGACCTTATGCTCTATCGATCGTCATAACATGATTTACGGTGAAGATCTCTTAAGATGGTGTTATTCTTAAGAAAGAAGAAACCGGGGATTAAACAGCAGGAGCAGGACTATCCATGAAAAAAACGATCATGATTCTGGGTTACGTTTTCTTGGTATTCATTATAATCATTGCTGTAACGATCGCATCCGTATCGATTATCGGAAAGAAACTGGACAAAGAGAGCAAGGCCTTTGTTGATGCCGCTATTCCTGTGATCGTTTCCGACTGGGATGTCACGGAACTCCAAAAACGAGCCAGCCCTGAACTCGACGAATCGGTGGATTACGATGATGTAGAGGAATATTTCGTCTCGCTCCAGCAGCTGGGGAAGTTCCAAGAGTATAAAGGGTCGGCTGGAGACTCGGATATAACCATTTCCTTGAACGGCTATGAAATTACCGCTGACTACACCGCCAGCGCTGATTTCGAGGCGGGATCGGTAGAAATACAAATTTCGCTTATTCGGCACAATGGACAATGGCAGATCCTCGACTTTAAAGTAAGCCCGGAAGAATTCACCCAGCGCAGTAATGTGATCTGATGAATACACTCATAAAAAAGATCGGGATGCTCGGTACCATTGCCTTTGCCCTCACAGGAATTTACGAGGCACGGGAAGAAGGAGGGACATTGTTGTCTACTCCGCGGGAATGATAACGGCCTTCGGCGGTGGGACTCTGCGAGATTTAACTTTCGACCAACAACCTTCGTTCTGGATACGGCATTATGAGTATGCTGTCCTTCTGCTTGCTCTCTCCGTCGTTTCGACGATGAAGATAGAGCAACTATTTCAAAAAAGAACGTCGTACACTTTGTTCTCGTCCTTGATGCTCTGGGGCTCGGTTCGTTCCGGGCCTCGCTCGCCGACCAGTTCGGCTGCGTTTCCTTTATTTCCTCTCTGCTTGGAGTAATCACAGTCGTCCTTTGTGGCGTGGTGTGGTACATCATCGGTAATGAGGTTCCCTTTGTCTATCAGCGCACCGAACTGTCCGCGACCTGCGCCTTCATGGGCATAGGGGCTTAGCCCATGCCGGCGGCAACGATACTGCGGTGGTCAGCGCCTGTATCGGCGTAACTTTCATCTTGCAGATGTTAGCCATCCGGTATAAAATCACTTTGCCGATATAAGAACCGGGGCGAACAGTTACGAAGGAGTAACAGTAGCCAAGAAACGCAGGAGCTTCGCCCGGAAACTATGATAGAGTGAGGAATGAGAGATGGCTGATACCATCAAGCAAAACACGGCGTTGAAATCCGGGGACCGGGAAAAACGCCTCCTTGTCATCGTCGATGGCGATAGCGCGCATCTGTTTTATACGAGCATGCTGCTGCAACGGCTTGAATACAACATCCACACAGCAAAAAATGCGGAAGACGCACTGGAGATTGTGAGTGTTGCCCAACCTGCGCTTATCTTAACGGAAATATTCCTCGGCGGGATGAACGGTCTCGATCTCTTGAAAAAGATCAAACGCAATCCACAGTCCTTTTCCGTGCCGGTCATCATGCTAACGTCGTCAAAAGACCAAGCCATCAAAGCCGCCTCTCTGCAGGAGGGGTGTGCCGCCTACCTGCAAAAGCCGGTAGAACCCGATGTACTGTACGCGGCGATACAGAAAGCGACTGAATCGCAGCCCCGACAGTATATCCGGCTAAATACTGCGTTAAACGTAATCGTGGGAGACGGTAAAGCCGCGGAATATGCCGGGAGCGGTGATTACATCACTGCCTTGTCGGAAAACGGGATGTATATCAGCACATCAAAGCCCAAGTCAATCGGGCTCCAGATTCCGATTACGATATTACTGGAAGAAATGAAAATTAAGGTGGAGGGAATGGTGCTCTACAGTTTCCAGCGCGAGGGAGGTCCGCTGAAAACCCCCGGCATGGGTATAAAATTCGTCCGCATCAGCCTCGAAGACCAGAACATCATCAAAGTATATATCAAACGCGAGATCACAAAAGGGCTCACCATGGCTCATATCGGCGGTACGCTTTAATAAGCACACTCGGGATGATACTATCACGCGATTCAGGAGGTTCAAATGCCTTATGTAAATATCAAGATAACTAAAGAAGGTGCCTCAACTGAGCAGAAGGCGAAACTGATTCAGGGAGTGACCACCATGCTACAGGACGTTCTTGGGAAGAACCCGCAAACCACCGTTGTGGTCATTGAAGAAATCGATACCGATAACTGGGGCATCGCTGGTGAGAGCATCACGTTGCGCCGAAAGCGCGAGCGGGTAGAAAAAAAATAAAAATCGTGGCAGGATTTTCCCCGTTTTCAAAGTCTGTTCATGAAGCGTTATGTTATATAGTATGAGAAGCAATACTAAGACGTGATGCCAGGAGTTACTGCATGCTAATCGTACTGCACCACACGGCAACAGTTAAGGACGTGGAAAACATAAAAAAAACCATCACCAAGATGGGCTTCAAGCCCGTAGCCATTCCTGGCGCCGAGCGGACAGCCATCGGCGTGATCGGCAATCAGGGGTGGGTCGACGATTCGGCTCTACGGGGGAACAAGGCCATCCAGGAGATTATCCATGTAACCAAGCCTTATAAACTTGTGAGCCGAGACTTCCACCCAAAGGATACGGTGGTAACCCTCGGGAAAAAAGTTACGGTCGGTAGCACATCGCCCTTCCTCATGATCGCCGGTCCTTGTGCTGTTGAGAGCAGGGACCAGCTAATGAAGACCGCTCAGTTCCTTAAAAAGCTGGGCGTACCGGTGCTGCGCGGTGGTGCTTATAAGCCTAGAACGAGCCCGCATAGTTTTCAGGGACTCCGCGAAGGTGGGCTTGAGCTGCTTGACGAGGTGAGGAAAGAAACCGGTCTTCTCGTTGTGACCGAGATCGTAAGCCCCGAACACGTGGGAATTGTTGCGGGGAAGGTCGACATTTTGCAGATTGGCGCACGGAACATGCAGAACTTCGACTTGTTGACCGAGGTCGGCAAGATCAATAAACCGGTGATCCTGAAACGCGGCCTTTCAGCAACAGTTGAAGAATGGCTCGGTTCGGCAGAATATATTTTGGTTAACGGCAATCCTAACGTCGTATTGTGCGAGCGTGGAATACGGACTTTCGAAACCGCGACGAGGAATACGGCGGATCTTGCCATTATTCCACTGGTCAGGAAAATGACCCATCTGCCGGTTATTTTTGATCCGAGCCATGCAACGGGGAAACGAGATCTGGTGCTCCCTACGGCGCTGGCGGCAATTGTCGTCGGAGCTCACGGCGTTATTGTGGAAATCCATCCCGATCCTGAGCATGCTCTGTCCGATGGTGCTCAGTCACTCCATTTCAAGGAATTCAACAGCCTGCTCGATCAGATGAAAAGCCTCATTTCATTTAAAAAACAGAAGCTCACGGTCCTGTGATAATTTGATTTCGTTGCATGGGGTGGTCTTCGAGCTCAACCGCCGGCAAAGACCGGTTTTTCCGTTATGAATACTAACCCCGATTCACAGAAACTTGCCTGCCGCGTCGGTTGCGGTGCCTGTTGTATTGCACCCTCTATCTCGTCGAACGTCCCAGGTATGCCCAATGGAAAACCTGCGGGAGTCCGATGCATACAACTGACCCCAAACAACCTTTGTGCGATTTACGGCATGCCGTATCGGCCGGTTGTGTGCCGCTCCTACCAAATATCGGATACGTGCGGGAAAAACAGGGAGGAAGCACTGCACTTTCTTACAGAGCTGGAAACAATAACGATGAAGCAAGATTGCGGAAGTGATTATACAGCCACGTTGATCAGAATAGCCCGAGATGGACAGTGACTTATATGGTTGGTACTAGTCATCCGTGGCCGCGTAAAGAGTGTGATATCGCATTGGCGTATCCGTTGCAGACAGCAGTAACGAGAAAAGGGTGAATCTCCCCAAGCACCGGCACCATTTTCATTTATCCTGCCCGTTAATCCCTATGTGAAAAAGCGTGTCATAAAAAAATGTTGATAGAGCTATAGCTTTGAGTAGTGATGTAGTTGTCACCGCATACCAGCTTGTGGCTCAAGGTAGTGTATTGTCCTGGGATAAATCATTACTTCGTTGACTCATCATGCGGCGCAGGTTGTTGCTGTTTCGACTCCGGGCTGGACAGTGATGGCGTCGCCTGAGATGCCGGTGGAAAAGCCCGTTCCGATTGCTTCATTTGAGCAGGGACCTGCTCAGTAGGCTTGAACCGCAACGGTGAAAAGTTCGGATCTATTTCGTAAGCCCTCTCGAAGTTTTCTCGTGACTTATTCCTATATTCTCCATTTCTCTTCCTGCCCTTGAGGTAATAGGCATAGCCAAGATAATAGTAGGCTTTGGCATCGGGATTGATATTTGCGGAGGCCTCGAATTCTTTGATGGCCGCATCAAAATTTTTCGAATTCAGATACATGATACCCTGATCGAGATGCTGCATTGCCGCCTTGGTATCGAAGAGTTCCTCCTCTGCATGTCCAAGTGCGACGTTTGTCATCATGAACAACGTCAAAACGATAAGCAGGATTGAAGCTTTTATCATGAGTGCCTCCTCTCTTCTGAAACTAACCATAGCATAGTCGTCGCAGACATGTCAATCGTCTCAATTTGTTTTTTTTGTACTTACCAAACTATCCGCAGAAAGCCCCTGGTTTTAACCATGGGGATGAATGCGGGAACTTTGTTTTCCGGCAATTAGTAGACAAATGTACATCTATGTGGTATATTCAAACAACCAATGCCGAATAAACCTAAAACCCCATCTTGTATCCACGAGTTTCAACTCGTAGCGACTCCAAAGGACAATCGAATGTTCGATGCCCGGCTCGAAGCTGGCCGTTATCTGTACAATGCCTGCCTTGGTGAAGCGATGAAGCGTCTTACTGCCATGCGGCGATCAGAAAAATGGCTCGTGGCGATCACGAAGAAGAAAAGCAAGCCTCGCACCAAGATGTTTAAGACAGCCAGAACCCAGGCTGAATATACTGAATACCACCTTCATAACTACGTCGGTATCCTCCGCAATTCCTGCTGGATCAGTGAGCATATTGACAGCCTGACCGCCCAGAAGATAGCATCTCGAGCATATAGCGCCGTCGCTGACTACGAGTTTGGGAAGCATGGCAAACCACGCTTCAAGCGCCATGGCTGGATGTCGTCCCTTGAAGGTAAAAACAACAAATCTGGTATTCGGTGGTGCGATGACCATGTGGAGTGGACTGGCCTTCGTCTCAACTGTGTCTTCGACAAGAAAGACAAGTTTGGCGTTCAGGCTCATGCACTTAGCCATGACATCAAGTACGTTCGTCTGGTCAAGAAAACTATCCGCGGCAATCCCCGCTGGTTTGCCCAACTTGTGCTTAAAGGCACGGCCAAGATCAAGCGTGAAAACCAGATTGGCACCGAAACCGTTGGCCTTGACATTGGCCCGTCGACAGTTGCCATCGTTGGTGATACCGATGCGTTACTACTCGAATTTTGCCCTGAAGTCGAGATACCGTTTAAACGTATCAAGACCGTCCAGCGCAAAATGGCCAGAAGCCTTCGTGCTACCAACCCGGGCAACTACAACGGAGACAAAACCATCAAAACGGGTAAAAAGCAGTGGGTCTTTTCTGCTCAATACCGTGTTCTTAAAGCTAAGCTCGCCGAACTTCAAAGAATCCTTGCTGAAACCAGAAAACGGTCTCATGGCAAGCTCGTGAACAAAGTCCTCACTCTCGGTACCGACATCAAAACCGAGAAACTGTCGTACAAAGCATTTCAGAAACTCTATGGTAAAAGTATTTCGCGACGAGCTCCGGGGATGTTTATGTCGATGCTTCACCACAAAGCCGAAAACGCTGGCGGTAAAGTAACCGAGTTTTCTACCCGGAGCACAAAGCTTTCCCAGACATGCCATTGCGGAACAGTAGCCCAAAAATCATTGTCCCAAAGATGGCATGCCTGCAACTGCGGGGTAAGCACCCAGCGTGATCTCTATTCCGCATTCCTTGCAAAGCATGTTTCTAACGATGTCCTCGACACGCGTCAGGCTGCCAAAGCCTGGCCGGGTGCAAACCTGCTCCTGGAACGGGCGGTGTTGGGGGTGCAGCATGAAGCGGCAAAGGGTCGAATTCATCCAACCAGCTTCGGTATCAAGCAAGAGAACACCACGAACCGGAGACAGAGCTGCTCGTCCGTTAAAGGCGGATCAACGACAGTCGAGGCCGACAACGTTCGTATTGTTGCCGGAGAGCCTGTCGGTACAGCCGCTAGAACCCCCTGGCTTTAGACATGGGGAGTGGTCAGTTCTGTAAGTTCATTCCTAGACGACGCGACTTCAAGGCCACCATATGTACAGGAAATTCGCTCCTGGCTCCATGACCTCTCTCATGTCAATGTTGATGAGATTTAGCGAGTATAGATTGGAGCGGTATTCTCCCGGGCGAATGTAGGTCACGATTGAGGCCCTTTTTAAGTGTGCAAGATTTTTGACCTGGTCGATGGCGTCGTCGAGATAACCGATGCTGTCAATGAGACCCTTTGCCTGTGCTTCCTGACTTGTAAAAATGCGGCCATCAGAAAGACTCTTCACAGTTTCTAGCGGCAATTTTCGAGATTCCATAACGGTATTCACAAACCGTCCGTGAAGACTGTCGATCACGTTTTGAAAAATGGCACGCTCTTCAGGAGCGAGCGGGCGGAAGGGTGAGCCCATACCCTTTCGGGGTCCCGAAGAAATCTCGACTGCCTGGAGTCCAATTTTCTGCATCAAACCCACACCATCAAAACTGTACATGATTACACCGATGCTACCGGTCACACTCGTTGGCTGGGCCGTGATCAGATCCGCTGAGAGTGCCGTGTAGTAGGCTCCCGAAGTCCCAATGTCCATGATGTGAGCTAGGATTTTAACGCCCGTATCATTTTTAAATTTTATCAATTCATGATAAAGCTCATCGGATGCGGTCACTCCGCCACCAGGGCTATTGATCCGGAGCAACAGCGCCTTTACGGCGTGGTCAGACCGCGCCCGGTCCAATTGTTCCCGCACCCGAGCCAGCAGACCTGGTTCTTTTTTAGCGCCGAAGAAAGAGCTACTCTCATTGCTTGAAGAAATAAAGCCAGATATATCGAGAAGCAGAATTTTATCGCGTCCCTCGCCGGCAATCACCTTTTCGGCAAAAGGCTGCACTTTTTCACCGACGGAAACCTTTAACAACGTACAACCTGCAGTACCAATGAGCAACACAAGGGCGGACAACGTTACAAAAATTTTTTTCATAAAGCCTCCCTGTCATTATGTTAAAAACTATATTTAGTATACCGCGGAGGTAGAGCGGCAGTTTAGAAAAAGATTAGGTTGGGGAAAATGCTACAAAAAGTATGTATAAAAGGTAAGGTCATGAAGAGATGAAAATATAAATTTGTTCTTACTGCAACCGAAATTATAATTTCGGTTTTTCCTCCACGATTGCGTGGTTACATATTTCCCGCATTGTCACAGCCCCGACAGGTTGATCCGTATGGCCGCTTTAGTGAACAGTTAGGATACAAACCGTTCGAACTGCTGATCGATCTTCTGGTCACAAAGAACGGCAGTAATGGCTATTGAACATCCTGAAAACACCTGTTCTGAATTGCGCGTCATAAGTGTCGAAATAAACGTGTGAATTTTTGTGGCTCACTAATACTAAAAGGACTATTTCCCCTGCCACAAACCACTCGATGAAAAGCCATTCGCTCAGCATACGGGGTAAGCTCCCGCGCGGTCATTTACTGCATTTTAAAAAAAACTACGAAAACTTCGTCGGAAGGAAATCGTTTTTAAACTTTACCATTGCTTTAGCACATCCTCAAAAAGAAACAATTTCGGCTGTCGCTCTATAAAAAAATCGCCAGCATAAAGAAATCATGGTTTGGGTCTCTATCTAATCAGGAAGCCATACTAGCCAAAGAATACCATTCGGCAATAGTACGTGAAGATTTGACCATCCTGACAAAAAAAGCTCATCCGGTTACAAGGGCCGGACATTCAAAAAAATGATTAACAAGGAATCGAAGGGGCAGTATCTTCACAGCTCATCGAATAAATTACGATGGGATGGTATCCCAGAACTGATTGTTCCCAGCTATTACACTTCTACTGTCTGTACGGTTCATTCCCTGGTCGACGCCAACATGCGACAAGGGGAAATATTTATTGTCCGTGCTGTAACATCAAAGTAAAAGCTGACGAGCACGCTGCGGACACTATCGGTAATTACCTTTTGCTGCGGCCCAACCCGGTGCAGCAAGTGACACTACGTCTTTCAAAGGGTCAGCTATCCGCAAGGAACTGCCTTATTGGAAGTCCAACCAATAGCTTTATCTTTGATTGTGGGAGCATTCACATTCTGCCGAATTACTCCTGTTTCAGGTCGGTCATCGCGACGCCCTTGACGTATTCCACGACCTTATCCTGCTTGATCGCCTGCAGTTTTTGGACAATCTCTGCAATGCGGAGTGAGTTGTTAAGTATGGTTCCCAAACGTGTTTTGAGGTCATTGTCCTTATCTCTGTAACGTTCGAGCAGCAGTTCGATATTGCCGATGACAGTCGTGAGAGGGTTGTTGATCTCATGCCGTACGGTGATTACAACTTCGCCGATGGCCCCGAGCCGTTCCGCAGTGAGAAGCTTCTCGCGCAGCAGCTTTTGTTCGGTCATATCACGGGCCGATACTTGGAACCCGGTAGGTAGCCGGTTTTTTGAGAGCCTCCGTGCGCTCATCTCAATGAACGCGCGGCTCTTGTCTCGCTTTATTACTTCAAATTCAATAACTTGGCGAGCAGTAAGACCTTCTCCGTTCAGCATGCGTTTTACGGTCTCTGAGCCCTCAGGAGTCAGAAAATCCAATACACTCTTACCGATAAGATCGTTCTTCATGTATCCGCTAAACTTTTCAGTCTCCCTGTTCACGGCCGTGAGCGTACCTATGGAATCCATGGTAAAAAGAATGTCGCGTGAATTCTCGAAAAGGTCCCAGAATTTTTCGCTCGACTCCTTGACCTCGGCGTAGAACCTCAAATTTTCGATGGCCAAGCCAAGCTGAGCGCCAATTGTGTCGAGCATTTGGAGGTCGGAGGGTTTCAGCATGAAGTAATTGTGAGGGTACAGGAAAATGACGCCAAGGACGACCTCGCGTAACTTAATCGGAATAATGATGTGTGCATGATCCCTGCTGCCGAGGCAGCGCGAGTGGCGGGGGTCGTCGTAACTTTTCTCTGTAACCAGGATTTCACCGGTCTGCGCTGCGATGCCGCAAAGGCATTCGCCAATCCTGATTGTCGCCTCGTCCCGAACGAAGTCCTGAGATAGCCCCTTAGAGGCCACGAGGCGCAGCGTTTTTCCGTCCGGTTCGGAAAGGAAGATGCCGCCTGTCGGGTCAAGTCCTGCAAGGTTGCCCAGAATCTGCTCCAGGGACTTAGTAAGCATGTCCTCGAGATTTCCCGACTGGCTTAGGGTGAGAGCAACAGAGGCGATTGCGGCGAGTTCGTTCGTGCGGTCGAGCAGCTTTTTCTCCAGTTCAGAGTACGAACGCCGGAGCTGTTGGGCCATCTCATTAAAACGTTCCGCCAATTGTGAAATGTCGCTTGTACCCTGGATCTGCATCCGATATGCTAGATTGCCCTGGCTGATCTCGGTTGCACCCTTCCACAGATCTCTCAGAGGTGCTGATATTTTCCGGTGGATATAAAAACCCAAAAAGAGAAGTACCGTGCCTGACGCAAGCATTATGAGTAGCAAATAATCATTAACGCGTAGCCTGTTAGCTCGGAGCAGGGGGGAGATGTTTGCCATCCCCCGAACGCTCTGTTCACGATAATTATGTATATCATGGTCTATGGATGCGATCTTGTCATCAACTTTGCCAACCAACGCATTGGACAGAAGACGATTCTTGCCAAGGGGATCCTTAAGTAAGAAAATTCGTTCCGATTCTGCGTTCATGGATTGAATATCGTCAGCAAGCTGCGCGAGGATATTCTTCTCTTCTTGCGAGAACACAGGATCCTCATGGGGAAACAGCGACTCAAGCACATTTGAATTTGCGTCATTGTATATGCCATGGAAAAGCATGTTTCCGGTCTCCGTGAACTTGTGAATAGCCAGCGACATCCTGCTAACGCCTGCCTCAATTGTATCGATCCGTTGATCTTTTGCGAATAATATTCGCACGCTCTGGTTAGTCAGAGATACATTCCCACTGATTTTTTGGAGGGCTACAAGTGTGATCGTTATCATTAGCACCATGCCCAAACCGACGAGGGCTATGATCTTTCTGTGTACCTTCATGATTTGAAAAAACCTTTCGCTTGCCACAGGCACAGTGGCCTGCCCGGGAGAATACGTTCCTACCCGGAATAATACCACGTTCATTGGAGATAGTACAGCCTTTGGGTATGATGCAAAAAAGCTGGACGCCCACTTAGTAATAATACGAATTTTTATAGAAAACCATTATTACCTATAAATACCCTTTGGGCTGTGCCAGCGGTCCTGCAAAATAAGGGTTTGACGACAGTAAGCCCGGAGCCATTCTTGGCGTGCACTACGCTCCATATTTGACAGGAATCTTTCGGTCAGAATATGAAGTACTGATTTAGTGCTTTTGTAAACGTTGATGACCGTATCAGAACTTCTGGCACGGTGATTAAGAGCTCCGTTTACATCAGCATGAAATTCGGCGTTACAACATTTGCATTGAAATTGCGATTGAGTAATTCTATTGCCTTTATCCACATAGCCGCATGCAGAACATTCCTGAGATGAATAGGCAGGGTCAGTTTCAGTAGATCTTTATGCCAAAAGTAGATTTTAGAGATTCAAGCTTGGTGTTGACTATGGATTTCCCAAATCTCGATATAAGCCGATTTATTCGTTTTGAAAGCTCGGGGCTTCTGAATTCAAGGCGCTCTACAATGAGTTCCGCAGGTTTGTGAATGTCAACGGGGCGGTTCAATATCCGGTTAATCTAGTTTTTCATGAATTCTCGGAGATTGACGACTAAATTATCGTAGCATGGTGACCGGGTTTTTATCCCTTGCCGCTGCCTATTCTGCGCCAATGACGTAATGAGAACATCATATTTTTAAAGAACAGGGAAAAACGTTCTGCAAAAAGATCTCCTTTAACACTTGCGAAGAGCGTAGCAAAACTAAGATCAAGAGACAGCTTGGGTGTTTCAGGTAGGTAATCCTTATTTGCTGGTACATCCTTAACGAATGAAAAAGAGACTTCTGCCTCAGAAACATTGACTTGTAAGAATTTCTTTACCGTTCCTGGAATATTTTCACAATAGTCATTATGTTTAATCGGGACATAGACAGGCTTTCTCTTTTCCAGTGTAGAGAGCCGGACCCAATGGTCGAAATGCTTTGCTTGTTCTGGGGTCTTATCGGATACCAACGCTATTTTACTATCAAGCGCCATAATGATATGCTGTATAGAGGGTTTTCGGTGTTTCGATAGGATGTGTTTGAAAATTCCTCGGGCAAGCTTTAACGTATCAGCATCAATCGCTAATTTATGTCTGAGATGAGAAAACGGGGCTTTTTTTATGCCACAGACAGTAACGGCTGATAATGAACAATCGATGTTTTACTTTTTCATCCAGGCTGCTGTCTCATATTAATGAAACGACGTCGTTTTGCCTGTTAGAAATAAAAGAATCAAGCATCCCAACCGCTTGGTATTGACATGTCTGCTTATAACGTGCGCTGAGTAGAGATTCAATATGCTTGATATCATGGTTTTTTTAAAAGCTCCCTGTTTGTGAAATATCACCCATTGCTCGGATGCTATCAAAGTGGCAAGTTGACGGTATGACTTAACCACCTTTACAACTTCTTTTACTGGCTATCCGGATTTTAAGGTTGTTATAGCCATTTTTGACACACCATCACAATCCGGATTTTGAGGTTGTTTTGCCCGCGACCTATGCAGTTTCATCTTTTGTGTCTTCTGATTGGTGGATGCGGATACGTCCGCTTTCCACGATCCAGAGCTTTCTTTCTACTGTCATGGTTTCAAGTGATTTGATGAACTGCCGAATCAACAGTTCGAGGAGGGGCAAAGTAGGATTATGGGGAACTCGGATAACGACAATCCCGTGAGCCTCCTGAGGAGGAAAGCGCAACACATCGGAAAAATCTAAGTCGAGAGTTACGAGACAACGATGCTCGGCACGACAAACTTCTAAAAGCCGCTGGTCAGCACAACCCTGTAGTTACTGATCCCTGACAGTCAAAACGTCGTGACCGCTTGTACGAAATATCTGTTGCGTCCGGGTGCCGAAATTCTCATCCAGCTTGAACTTCATCCAGCAGCTACCTCGACAAACCGCTCGCGCGACATCTCCGCGCCATACGCTATTGCTGCTTGAATGTCCTCTTTTGTTAGCTGGGGGTACTCTGACAGGACTTCATCGATGGTTGTGCCATTCGCCAGAAAATCGAGAATAAGCGACACCCAGATGCGCGTACCGCGGATGCACGGTTTACCGAAGCAAACGTTCGGGTCGACTAATATACGTTTTAGAAGCGGGTTCATCTATTCATTCACCTCAGTGCGCCACTGACTTTCTTATAATCTTTTTCATCCGGCAATGCAATAAGGTCGACGTCGTTACAGCTTCGGAATCGACATAACAACCTTTGCAAAGGATTTTCACAAAAAGGAATTTGAGCCCAAAACAACCTCATAATCCGGATAGCCCTTTTACTTTGCCACGATTGGCAAAATGCTTAAACTCATAGGCCTTAATCATTCTTATGTCCCGTCAAATCTTGAATGATTTTATCGGTTTTGCGTTTACATTTTCTCTGCCTATATATACTTGTACAAAAAGAGGTGATAATAGAAATAAGGTCCTGAAGAATGTCCTCTTTCTCATCAGAGACCTCATTAATCAGTTCAATATCGCGTCCCTCATTATTAAGCAAAACTTTATAAGCATTGAAACCAAAACGGGTAAATCGGTCTTTATGCTCCACCACGATAATAGTGATCGACTTGTTTAATTTGGGCAACTATATATTAATTGAAGATTATTGATATCTCGAAAAGCCACGCGCCAACTAGTTGACATCTCGCGGGCCTGTGCTACGTTTAAAGAGAGACTAAAATGGCAAAGAAATTTAAGTACGGAGACGAGGGCTTACTAATGAACAAACACAACATTGTCATAACCTACAAAGTCCGCGAGGAGCGGCGCGAGATTCTGAAAAAAATCGCAGGTGATATGGCGAAGCTGTATTTTCTAAGCGACATGCCTACGGGCCTGCGGGAGCAGACGCTTGTCGCTGCCGAAGTGCTTCTAACCTGGAACCTGCCGAAGGAAGTGGGGCCTAGCGAACTCGACCTTCTGCAAAACGTGAGGCTGCTCCAGCTTCTTTCTGCGGGCGCCGACCACATCCCCTATGCGGGACTCCCCGCAAACATCACAATAGCTAGTAACGTTGGGGCCTATGCTGAACCCATGGCCGAACATATTCTCGCCTTGACGATGGCTTTGTCCAAAAACCTTGTGCGGGAACATCAGAACCTGGGAAAAGGGAGCTTTAACCAGTCATTACTTAATCGCAGGGTGCGCGGTATTATTTGCGGCATCATCGGTTTCGGGGGGATCGGCCGCGCTGCGGCCCGTTTGATGCGGAGTCTTGGAATGCGAATCCTAGCTCTGAACACGAGTGGCAGGACCGATGAGCATGTGGACTTCATCGGCACGTTAATGGACCTTCGCTACGTTCTTACCGAGTCAGACGTTGTAGTAATATCGATTCCCCTTACGAAAGCGACGCGTGGTCTAATAGGAAAGCGTGAGCTGGAATGGATGAAGAACGACTCTATGCTCATCAACGTCGCGCGGGCAGACATCATCGACGAGGCTGAATTGTATCATCACCTTGTTAGCCATCCTGATTTCAAAGCCGGCATCGATGCTTGGTGGATTGAACCGTTCACGTATGGTGAGTTCAAAACAACTTTTCCTTTTCTCGCGTTGCCTAATGTGGTTGGCTCGCCGCATAATTCGGCTATGGTATCTGGAATAAACGAAGAAAGCACTCGTCAGGCCATAGAAAATGTGATGCGATTTCTGCGGGGAGAGACGATTATTGGCGTTGTGAGAAGGGAAGACTATAGTTAACATTAACCCTGCTTTGAAGTGACGAGGTGGTATATAGCGCGGAGTATAAAGAGTCTAATTTTCTGATTCGAAAGTACAAGATACAAATCAGATTACGTGTTGAACGATAAAAACCCGAAGCGTTTCAAAAGACAAATAATTTGAAAATAGTGCAATATTATGATTATTCCCCTCATTTATTTAAGCATTATTTTAACGTTTTTATAATCAAATATTGACTTTAGGGTGTAAACGTGTGATTATGTAACATAGTTTAGGTATAGACGATAAAGGATCAAAAGATCGTTTTCCCCGTTTATTAAGAAAATATAATGGCTTTAAAAAAAGGAATCGTGACGAATAAACAAAATTACATGGAAAAACAGGAGCTGAAGAAGAGTGCCATGCTGGCTGCTGGTTTAGTATCGGATCGCATGCCAACTGTTTCGAGTATCATTCTTCGCATGACCTATCTTCAAAGAACTTCTGACCCTGTTCTCATGAAGCGCACGGTAAACTTCCTTCCTACGGATTATGCATGTTTTCGCATGGACTGCATGCGGGATGAATGTACAAACGGTGGCTTCGACCTGACGTCGGTGGTCAGCGGTCTGGTGAAGAGTCGTAAAAAAACGATTGCAGGCAAGATTGTCTGTAATGGTAAAAGTGATAACCTCCGACTCGGTCATGCCAGTATCGCTTATGAAGTCAGCGTCGAATACCACAAAGAAAAAAAATAAACCTATATTTTCAAAAGTATGAGAATGTGCTATTTCATGTTTACAAAACCTTGACAGGTTGCATTGTTTTGCTTTCCCTATATATAGCCCTGAAGCAGGCCAACGCCGTAAGTTTTAAATCTTCAGAACAACCTATCCTCTAAAGTTCATCTTCAGTCTGCACTTCACGATCACACCTATATATATATACTATGGTAATAATTCAGTAGCACTATGGTCTCAATATTGTTGTCAAAAAGTGTACCGACTCGATAGCCATGTAGCAGATTTTTTTTAGGGCCAGTTCGATCCAACCGACAAATATAAAACTAAACCTTCACTCCTTTTCGGAATGTGACCTGCTCTTCATTTTGTGGATATGCTGCCAGAGTGGGATGCCGCAAAAGCCCCGAGGCCTTGCGAAAGCGCTTTACGAAAAATGAAAATCTATAGCCCTGCGAGTCTTATATAGACTCGCATCTGTGGCATCACATGGTGTTGCGCTTCTTCAGCATGACCAATGTGACGAGCATATTCCATTCTGACGGGCTTGAAAGAGCTCTGTCCGTGAGACGTTCCGGTTTTGGCTCTGCAGG
Source organism: Nitrospirota bacterium (assembly GCA_963845065.1). Classification (GTDB taxonomy): domain Bacteria; phylum Nitrospirota; class UBA9217; order UBA9217; family UBA9217; genus JAJYKN01. The sequence continues at coordinate 520,089 of CAWJQQ010000002.1, read as the reverse complement.
AGAAGTTTTTGATTCTAAGTAGTTTATTGCAGAAAAACCTACACGATCGAAGTTTAGCCTTCGTTATCGTAGAGTTGGAAGAGCCTGGATTTATGATATTACTCTGCGTACTGCGACAATAATCATATTTTGCGCGTATCTTTGATAAAAGTTCCGTTCCGATACTCCTCGAAAGCAATCCGAAGTTCCTCTTCCGTAGTCATGACGATCGGCCCGTACCAGGCTACAGGCTCCTTAATGGGCTTACCGGAAATAAGTAAGAAACGAAGAGGTTCACCCTGGGCCGAGACCGTTACCTGATCGCCGTCGTCGAAAAGGACAGCCGTCCCGTTGTGGATGTAAAAATCACGTTCCATGTCGAAATAGTTGACGCCCTCGATATCGTAGGCAAAGGGATTACGCTCGTTGCAGAAGACGCCTTTGCCCTGGATAACGTAAGCGAAGACGGTGTGGCCGCGAGGTGTTTCATGGATGAATTCCGACAGCGGCGGGAGCGTAATGTCGAGGTACTCGGGAGTGATGACAATGTCTTTGACCGGCCCCTGCTTTCCCTCCACGGTCCCGCAGATAAGTTTGACTGTTGCGCCGTTCTTGAGCTTTACTTCCGGGACCTGAGCATTCTTTATGTCGCGGTAACGTGGGTCCATCATCTTATGGGTTTTTGGCAGGTTGGCCCAAAGTTGAAATCCTTCCATGACACCGTCGTCATCTCCTTTGGGCATTTCTTGGTGGATTATGCCGCTGCCGGCAGTCATCCACTGCGTATCGCCGGACGAAATGACGCCTTTGTTCCCCATACTGTCTCCGTGCTCTACATCGCCCTTTAAAACGTAGGTGATCGTCTCGATCCCTCGATGAGGGTGCCAGGGAAATCCCTTGATATAAAGATAAGGGTCAGTATTTCGGAAATCGTCGAGCAGCAGGAATGGGTCAAACATTGGTACTTCGCTGTATCCGAATACACGCCTGAGATGCACCCCGGCACCTTCAAGTGTGGGTTTGCTTTTTATTACTTTTTGAATCTTTCTGGTCTTAGCCATTGGTGGCCTCCGTTGTAAGTCCTGGTGTCAGATAACTCATTTGACACTTCCCATAGATAAATCCAGGGGATTCTCAGGCAACGCCGACTGATTACGTTAGCGCCTGACTGGCCTGGAGAATATTAATGGATGCATTCAGATCCCGGTCAACCACAAGACCGCAATAGGAGCATCGGTGAGTTCGTACCGCAAGAGTCTTTGGTACTTTCTCACCATAGCTCGAACAAATCCGACTTGTACCCTGGGGCGCTACTTTACTCGAGCCTCATACAGGAAAGTTTTTCGCATAGATTCATGGAATGCTGAAAGTTGAAGCCTGCATCCAAGGTATCGGAATATAGTAAGAAAGTCAAATTTACGGATGGGGAAGGGCATGCCTTATATCCCCATGGTTGAAACCAGGGGTTTTACCGCATCATTTGATAAAGAAGGATAGCCATTAAATTCTTGGAAAAATAACGCGGGAAATCCCACACGCTTTAGCGGTGGGAGTGCGTCAAGCTAATATCAGAACATGTAATTCGGACATTTTTTCGCCTCAACGAACTTTTTTTAAGTATAGCAGGGTCAGCAGCGCAATGAGGTATTTTAATATTAATTTCGTAAATGCGCCTAAGATTATATCGCAAAATCATGTGATTCTCATCGATAATATATGCTCATCATTTAGTCATCTGCCTAAAATTGCATCTCTGGTTAATGCATCAGCAAACGTACAGTGAATAGACATAATAAAATTTCGGTATAAAATCAGATATTTTTTTCATTGAATACAGTCTTATTATTTGGCACATGCCTTGCTTTATATCATCTGCAAAATAATTAAACACGGGTTCATCACACGGGGAGGAATGTACAATGAAAGCAGTATTAATGAAATCGTTTTTGATAGTAGCGGTATTCTTGGTGTTTGCAGCATTGTGCACACCGGCCTTGGTAATGGCAGAAGAAGCAGCATCACCCGCGCTAGCTGCAGCAGCTCCGTCCACCGCTCCTGCACCGAAGATCGATACTGGGGACACAGCCTGGATGATCGTTGCAACTGCCTTGGTCATGCTCATGTCCGTACCCGGCTTGGCACTCTTTTACGGCGGTCTGGCAAAGACAAAGGATGCGCTCAACACTATGGCCATGACCTTTGTCACATTTTGCATTGTTAGCCTGCTCTGGGTCATTTACGGGTATACTTTTGCATTCGGCGACGATGTACGGGGACTCATTGGCAGCGCATCGAAGCTCTTTTTAAAAGGCGTGGGTCCAAACAGCATATCGGATCTCGCAAAAACGATACCCGAGTTTATTTTCATAGTTTACCAGCTTACCTTTGCGGCGATTACCGTGGCATTGGCAAGCGGGGCTTACATCGAGCGGATGAAGTTTTCTGCCTGGATTATTTTTTCCGTGCTCTGGATGACTGTGGTCTACCTCCCAATCGCACACTGGGTATGGGGCAATGGCTTTTTGGCCAAACTCGGAGCGCTGGATTTCGCGGGTGGGACAGTCGTGCACATCAATGCCGGTATCGCGGCGCTTGTCGGGGCCTTGATCCTTGGCAAAAGACGCGAAAAGGCAATAATCCCGGGTAATCTGACCCTGGTGGTCACAGGTGCAGGACTCCTCTGGTTCGGATGGTTCGGGTTCAATGCCGGTTCTGCGCTCGCGGCAAGCGGACTGGCAAGCGCGGCCTTCCTCAACACCAACACGGCTACAGCGGTTGCAGCGCTGGCTTGGATGTTTGTGGAATGGAAGCATTCCGGCAAACCGACCGTCTTAGGCCTTGCTTCAGGCGCTGTCGGTGGCCTGGTCGCCATTACTCCGGCAGCCGGGTACGTCAACGTAGGTGGCGCGATAGTGATTGGCATTGCCGCAGGCATAATTCCTTTCTATGCAGTGGCAAAGATGAAGCCCAGGTTCGGTTACGACGATACCCTTGATGCCTTCGGCATCCACGGAGTCGGCGGAACCATCGGTGCAATCCTCACCGGTGTATTCGCAGACCCAGCAATCAATGCCGCAGGCAAGGGCCTCCTGTACGGCAATCCCGGCCAGCTTCTGATTCAGGTCATTGCCGTGCTCGTGACGTTTGTCTACAGCGGGGTCATGACCTATGTGATCTTCATGATCATAAAGGCCATTATCGGTGTACGGGTCGATGCTGAAGACGAGTCGGTTGGACTTGACGAGAGTCAGCATGGCGAGCGAGCATACAACTAAACAACTTGTTTAGGAATCACCGTTCGGCTGATGCGGAACCCGGCGAATACAAAATCAGGTTTAAATGCAATATGTGCAAATCTGTGAATCCCGGCTAAGACTGGAAACGTGGTCGCATAACAATAAGGAGGCATTATGAAAAAGATCGAAGCCATCATCAAGCCCTTCAAGCTCGATGATGTGAAAGACGCGCTGAACGCCCTCGGAGTCCAAGGCATGACTGTGACCGAGGTAAAGGGATTCGGTAGACAAAAGGGGCATGTCGAGCTCTACCGTGGGGCGGAGTATGATATTTCCTTTATTCCGAAAATAAAGATTGAAGTGGTTATAGCAGACAGTATGGTAGACAAGGTTGTTTCTACCATCGAAGAAAAGGCCAAGACCGGTAAGATCGGAGACGGCAAGATTTTCATTTCGAAGCTTGATGAGATCATCCGGATACGAACAGGGGAACGCGGAGAGCCGGCGATTTGAGAGATCGCTGTTAATCTTCCCTTAGGCCGGCATGTTCCATAGCATGCCGGCCTTTTTTATTAATAGGGGGGGGGTGGGATTAAGATATTCGGCAGATCAAGAGTTGAGAGCGTTTTATCGACAAGACAAAAATTAACAAATTTATTGTTACGAGGGCTGGAAAGGATTACTCTTTTACCAAACCATCCGCAGAAACCTCCTTGTTTTAACCATGGTGATGAATGCGGGAACTTAATTCCTCGACAGTTGCTAGACAAATGTTCATTAATATGGTATATTAAACATAGTAATGCCTCGTAATAAATCTAAAACCCCCTCTTTCATCCATGAGCATCAAGTCGTAACTACCCGCAAAGACAACCGAATGCTTGATATTCGCCTCGAGGCTGGCCGCCATCTGTATAATGCCTGCCTTGGCGAAGCGTTGAAACGTCTTGCTGCGATGCGTAGTTCTGTCAAATGGTGCACAGCAATTAAAAAGAAGAAAAGCAAGCTGCTCACCAAGATGTTTAAGGCAGCCAGAAACCAAGCCAACCATACCGAATACAGCCTCCATGAGTACGTCGGTCGGTTTAGAAACGCATGCTGGATCGGCGACCATATCGATAGCCTGACTGCCCAAAAATTAGCGACCAGGGCATACAATGCCGTAGCCGACTACGAGTTTGGCAAGCATGGCAAGCCCCGGTTCAAGCGCCGTGGCTGGATGTCGTCCGTTGAAGGCAAAAACAACGCATCCGGGATACGGTGGTGCGATGATCATGTCGAGTGGTCTGGACTTAACCTCAGCTGTCTCTTCGATCACAAGGACAAGTTCGGTGTCCAGGCTCACACGCTTAGCCATGAAGTCAAATATGTCCGGCTAGTCAAGAAGACCATCGGCGGAACCCCCCGCTGGTTTGCCCAACTCGTACTAAAGGGCACGGCTAAGATCAAGCGAGAGAACCAGATCGGTACCGAGACTGTTGGTTTAGACATCGGCCCATCCACAGGCGCTATCGTTGGCGATACTGATGCCCGGCTCGTTGAGTTCTGCCCGGAAGTCGAGATTCCGTACAAACAAATCAGGGTTGTGCAGCGCAAGAGGGACAGAAGCCTTAGAGCCACTAATCCAGATAACTACAACGAGAACGGCACAATCAAGTCCGGCAAAAAGCAGTGGGTCTTCTCCGCTCAATACCGCGCTCTAAAAGCTGTGTTGGCAGAGCTTAAGCGGATCCTCGCTGCAACTAGAAAACGATCTCATGGAAAGCCTGCCAATGAGATTCTTAAGCTCGGAACTAACATTAAAACCGAGAAACTTTCGTACGAAGCCTTTCAAAGAACATTTAGCAAAAGCGTATCAAGACGAGTTCCGGGTATGTTTATTTTGATGCTTCGCCGCAAAGCCGAAAACGCTGGCGGCCAGATAATCGAATTCCCTACCCAGAGCACGAAACTTTCAGAGACATGCCACTGCGGTGAAGTTAAAAAGAAGCTCCTCTCAAAGCGGCAACACGTTTGCGCATGTGGTGCGGATGCATAGCGAGATCTATATTCCGCATTTTTCGCAAAGTACGTTTTCGAACGATGTCCTCAACACGCGCCAGGCTCTAGCAGCCTGGCCGGGTGCAAACCTGCTCCTGGAACGGGCGGTGTTGAGGGTACAGCAAGAAGCGGCGATAGGCCGGATTCATCCGGCCAGCTTCGGTCTCGCGCGAGCAATGAAGGTAAGTACAAGCGCAGACCGGAGACAGAGCAGCTCGCCCGTCAAAGACGGATCAACGACAGTCGAGGCTGGCAATGTTTGCGTTGTTGCCAGAGAGAATGTCGGTATTGCCTTTAACTATGGGGAGCGGTCAGAATGATCTCTTGGGCGGGTTTGAAATGGCCGAAGGCATGATAACAAATAAGATTACAGAACCTCCAGGAAAGTCCTCTGGTTATAACCATGGGGAGTTGTCAATTGCTGCTGAGCCTCTTCCCAGCTTCATAGGCCTCTTTTAACGCCGTCGGATGTTTAATGATGTCTCCTTTCGGCGTCTACACCGCCGAAGAATAGTGTCTCATGCTCAGGCACGCTCACAGTTCTGAAAAAAGCTGTAGCCACAACCTCCGCACCTTGTCTTCCGTCATCTTTTTTCATTCCACCAACAAGCAGCAGTAGACCTTTCCTTCCTTTAATACCCGCGGGGATACATTTTTTAATGCGATATTTTTCACACCAGAAGGACTGGCAGCGGTCGACCATCGTTTTGGCTTGCGCGCTTAGGCCGTAGAAAAAAATTGGGGAGGCGAGAATTATCCTCTCGGCCTCCCGAATAGCATCATAGATTTTACTCATATCGTCGGAATGTATACACAGGCCGGTTGCGAGGCAGCCGCCGCAGTCTTGGCATGGCTTGAAATTCATAGAATTGAGGGGGAAGACCCTCACCTCATGTGCTGCTTCCCGAAGAGGTTTGAGCGCCTCAATCAGAAGCACTTCAGTGTTCCCACCGGCACGGGGGCTGCCGTTTAAGGCAATGATTTTCACTATTATTCCGCTTTATGAAATGCCCGCTTCTTTGCCTTGCAGACCGGACATTCGTCCGGAGCGTCACCTTCGGCGGTGTAACCGCAGACAGAGCATACATAATAATCTGTAACAACGTTTGTGCCGAGATTATCAAGTGCTTTTTGATAAAGAGCAGCGTGGATTTTTTCCACCTCATTTGCCCCACGGAAGCTCATGAAGGCTTTGTCGTTGCCATCTTCTTTAGCGTCAGCCATCATTGGGGGATACATTTTCTGGAACTCATAGGTTTCACCACCAATGGCAGCCAACAGATTGTCCTTCGTAGATTTAACAGCGCCCAGCGCCCTAAGGTGGTTATGGGCATGAATAGTTTCAGCTGCTGCCGCGGCTCGAAAGAGCCTCGCCACCTGTGCGTAGCCTTCCTCCTCCGCCTTTTTGGCAAAGGCCAGGTATTTTCTGTTTGCTTGCGATTCTCCGGCAAATGCGTTCATCAGATTCTGCTCAGTGTTTGACATAGGTCTCGTTCTCCTTTTTTTAAAATAGTTGATGTTGGATCTGTATGGCAACTTCATATCTCTTCTTTGATAGCGTGAAGTAGTCTGGGCAAACAATGGTTGTTCACCCTTACCATAAGAGGATGAAACCGCTTTATTTCAGCCGCGATTCGACTGCGGACCAATTTATGTTCTTGAAAAAAGACTCGATGTAATCCGCCCGCTTCAAACCGTAATCTAGCATGAACGCATGTTCAAAGACGTCCAGGATGAGCAGCGGATTGCATCCTGCGGGATGAGAAACGTCGTGTTCATTGATCCAGAAATTGATGGATCTTCCCGAGACAGCATCCTGGTACAAGACGACCCATCCGATGCCGCGCATCGCACCGGTGGCTCTAAAGTCCTTTTCCCATGCCTCGTAGCTTCCGAAGCTCTCGGCCAGTTTTTTAGCGACCTTGCTGTTCTTATCGATGCTGCCCTTACTGCCAAGGTTCTCAAAATAGTATTCGTGTAGCCGCATTCCGTTGAACTCCCATCCGAGCCTGCGCTTAAGTTCTGCAAACTCGGGCGTTGCAGTCTTACCTTCTTTGGACATCTGGTCGAGGTTGTCTAGCACCTTGTTCGTGTTAGTCACATAGCCTTGGTAGAGGGTAAAATGATTCTTCAAGAGCGTTTCGCTGAATCCTTCCATCCCGACAAGTTTTGCGTAATCCTTCGCGGTGTACGGCATGTTAATTCCTCCATTGGTGTAGGCTTGATTTTTACACAATAATATTAGTATACCAGAAAAACGAGGGCAACCATTTCTTCACGCACACTATTTTCTATAATCCATCTAAGGCGCAATAAACCTTCGCGAATGAAGATTCATCACGTAGTTTCCGGGCAACGGATGGCTCGATTGAGGATACTCAATACCCCCCTTTTACTACGAACCTCCTGCTGCCACGCCAGATGTTTTTTCGATGGCTTCGTTCATGCATGAACGAAGCCATCGAAGCGTTAATGGACCGTTTTTTCATTTTCGAACAAGTGGTACCGGCAGAAGATGCATACTGTCTCCTGTCCTCCCGGCCAGATTTCAACCTCACCGCCGCATATAGGGCATGAAGTAAGGATATCTACTTTTTTTGCCACGAAGTCATTGGAAGACCGTTTTGTTTTATAATTCTGCAGGCTCTCTTTCAATTGCTTTCCTCCATCCTTCCCGAGCAAGACGTTCCATCCGGGTGTTCCCCCATGATTTGATTTCCTCGAAATACCGTTTTCGGTCAGTTTTGGCGAGCTGCACCAGAACTGTGCGCTCCTTCACAGAATCGATATGGTCCGTCGGGGTCATTCCCCGCCATGTGCAATAACCCTCATCGAACAAGAATTCTGGCGTAACGGAAGAAGCATGAGCATTTTTCTGCATCATAAAACGAGCTACTTCCATATCGTACTCTATTAACCATCCATTGTCGGCTACCATGGTCTCGGCATTATGAGTCACTTCACGTGAGCAGTCAGGACAGTATAACTTGGTAACGACTTTGAAAGGCAGCACTTCATCACGAAAATGAAAGCTCGCATGGGTTTTTCCACAGGAACAATTCAGACTATGATCTACACACATTGACAGCCTCCTTTATTGGTATTCATTTTTTTTTACATTCAGGGCAATGCCCGTAATACTCAACGTGACTTTCGATGATGGAGAAATCCTGCTTAGTCGCCTTAGGAAAATCGACAGGGTTTGTAGCAGGAATATCGATGATTTGTTTGCATGAAATGCACATAAAATGGTTATGTTTCGCGATCTCCAAGTCATACCGCTTCTTGTCAGGATCTATTGTTAATTCGAGCACCTTGCCCAAAACCTTTAGCGCCGCAAGTGTTGTATACACCGTAGCGAGCGAGAGGGTTGGGAATTTTTTAGACACCGCACCATAGATATCTTCCGCGGAAGGGTGTCGCGCATTGCCGTCCAAAAAATCTAGAATAGCAATTCGCTGAGGAGTAAGTTTAAATCCAAGGGTACGGTATTTAGCGATAAAAGACATAAATTAAAAGTTAAATTATAACGAATATAATATAATAATTATTACTTGTCAATAATTATTACAATCAGCAGTTTTATAGAGCGCTGTTTCTTCCTCACTAAGATATAGAGAAATATATTCTATTGAAAGGATGATTCTGTAATGTGCATTTATTAATAGCTTTATAATTTTCTAATTTATATGCACATTAATTAATCATGTGCCTAAAATTTAAGCTGAACGGCGTAACAAATAATAATAATTCCTTTTTTTTAATAATGATAAATATATAAAATCAGTGGCTTGATGTGTTTATAAAAAAAAAATGAGTGGCACAGGCCTTGCTATTTAAACAATAGGCATTTGTGAAATGATAATTTTAATAAAGATCCACTGCTATTAAAAAGGAAGTGAGGCGAAAATGCCACACGCCAAGTTGCAAAAGGTGTATTGTGCGGCATTTTTATCCGTAGAAATGAAGTGTCGCTGGTGGCGTTACTGTAGCAAAACTCTTCAAGAGACCTTTTTTCGCTTTAGCTTGACGGACTGATGAGAGCAAGTTGGATTGCGAAAAGATGGCAAATTTCATTATTAAGATCTTCAATCTGCACAAGCGTTGCGCCAAACCGGTTTACTCCGTGCAAATAGTTAATTCTGTTCTTTGAAAATTGAAATGCCGTTTGTAAATCTAATGGGAGGATAGTGCTCAATGGAAGAAAAACGTTTATACAAAGTGTTTTTGGCCGTGCTGCTCTCACTGGCGGTATTCGTACCGTTTGCAGCCATGGCACAGAATGCGGTTCCCGTTTCACCTGCTGCTGCAGTTTCCGCGGGGAAAATAGACAGCGGCGACACAACGTGGATCTTGATTTCAACGGCACTTGTCATGCTGATGACGCCGGGACTAGCTATGTTCTATGGCGGTATGGTCCGTAAAAAAAACGTCTTGGGAACGATTATGCACAGCTTTATTGCCATCGCATTAGTCAGCCTTCAGTGGGTCCTATGCGGATACTCACTGTCGTTCGGTCCTGATGTGAAAGGAGTGATTGGCAACTTGAGTTGGGCTGGGCTGAATGGCGTTGGGCTTACTCCGAACGCGGATTATGCGCCGACCATTCCTCATCTGCTGTTCATGACATACCAAATGATGTTTGCAGTCATAACGCCAGCGCTCATCAGCGGTGCAGTCGCTGAACGAATAAAGTTCTCCACGTTCCTTATCTTCACCTTAGTCTGGACTACGATTGTTTATGATCCAGTGGCTCACTGGGTCTGGGGAGCCGGCGGATGGCTGAAGAACCTCGGGGTACTCGATTTTGCCGGAGGCATCGTCGTACATGCCACATCGGGCTTTTCCGCTCTTGCGGCAGCACTTTATATAGGAAAGCGAAAGGGCTTTCTACATGAACACATGCCGCCCCATAACCTGCCGATGACTGTGCTCGGTGCCGGACTTTTATGGTTCGGTTGGTTCGGATTCAATGCCGGGAGCGCCCTATCTTCAGGGACGCTAGCGACCATGGCGTTTTTGACGACCCATCTTGCGGCTTGCTCAGCCACGATCACGTGGGTCATTGCCGAATGGTTCCACCGCGGTAAACCGACGATGTTCGGTGCAGCAACAGGCTCCATTGCGGGACTCGCGACGATCACGCCTGCAGCAGGGTTCGTGGGTCCTCTGAGTGCTTTGCTTATCGGTACCGCGGCAGGTATTGTCTGCTACATCGCGCTTAATGCCAAGACGAAGTTTGGGTATGATGATTCCCTTGATGCTTTTGGTGTGCACGGCGTCGGCGGTGCACTCGGAACGCTTTCGGTGGGTCTCTTCGCTTCCGTCGCAATAAATGCAGCAGGAGCGAACGGCGCTTTTTTTGGCAACGCGAAACAATTGCTCGTACAGGGGGGGGCCGTAGCGCTTGTAGCTTTCTATTCGTTCGGTATGAGTTATGTGCTTCTGAAATTGATAGATGCATCAACAGGCCTGAGGGTTCAAGCTGACCACGAGACAGAAGGGCTTGATATCAGCCAGCATGGTGAAGCGGGATACGCTTTGTAGTTCATGAAAGAGGAAACGTTGTGGGAATCGGTGAATCAGAGGACAGGGTGCAAGCGTCACCGGTTCCACGTTCTTCCGGGCCGGATCATGGTTACTTGTTTTGCACCAGATAAACACCTGAAAGAATTCCCGCACCTCCGATGTACTGGAAGATGGTGATTTGCTCGCCCAGTGCAAAGTAAGCGAAGAGCAACGCGGCGAAAGGCATAATGTAATGATAGACCATTGTGCGGGTGACTCCGATATCTTTCACTCCCTGGTACCAAAAAACGTAAGCAACGCCTGCCGCTATGAATGATGCAAAGGCCATGGCAGCCCACGACAATGCGGTAATCGAGGACCAGGGTTGGTGAATAAGACCGTTCAAGCTTACGGGCAGGAGCAGAAAGCTTCCAACAGCGAAACTGTAGGCGGTGATTTTGACAGCGGAGTATTTTTCGAGCAAGGGTTTAGCTGTGATGGTGTAGAGTGCCCAAGTGAGCGTCGCGCAGAGCGTTAGGAGATCCCCGGCAACGTCCGATGATGCAAAGCTCAATTCGCCATGATGGCTCCTGATGATGAGTACGACGCCCGCCGTCGACAGCGCGAGGCCGGCGCCGATGCGGACAGTGATGGGCTCTTTGCCGGAAGCGGCGCTGATAAGCGCCCCGAATAAAGGCGACAGCGAAATGAGAAGCGCTGAATTTGCGGCCGTGGTGAGCTTCAGGCCATACATAAATAGGATGTTGTACAGAGTGATTCCGAGGAATCCGAGCCGGATGATGGCGAGGCTGTCCCGACGTGCGATCGCAAACGATTCATGGTTTGCGAGCATAACGACGATCAGAAATAACGCTGCAAGTGCGAAGCGAATTACGGTGAAGCCAAGAGGATGGAAATTCGCGATGGCAAACTTGATGGCGGAGAAGTTGATGCCCCAGACTAAGGCAACGAATACGAGGCGGAGGTTGAGCATAGCCGAATGCGGACTTGACAATGCGAGAGATGCGACCGTGCGCGGATTTGTCACTTCTCTGAACGCTGCATTCGTCATTCCTAATTTGGAACGTACTATACATGAATTTTCTTGAATACTCAAATATATTGTGCTATCAATGAATTATGAAGTCGCCTGCATCACGCATGAAAGATATTACCGCTGATATTCTTACCGGACTCATCGATGGCGTAGCTGTTACCGATGTTGAAGGACGCGTGCGGATCTGGAACCGCGCGGCCGAGGAGATGACCGAAATCCCGGCGGCTGATGCTATTGGAAAGAACATCCGGGCAGTCTTATCCGATACCCCAGCTGTGGTAAGCCAGATCGAGAAGACAGTTTCTTCCGGGAGATCCTATTCGGACTACGAAGCGGAGATTGCCGTAAAGCATGGACCACCCCATCCTGTCGGGATCGTCACGAGCATGCTGACGGATAATGGAGGCCTCCCCACCGGTGTGATCCTTACGATTCGCGACCAGACGGGTGTTCGGGACCTCAAGGAGCGTATGCGGCGGGCCGACCGTCTTGCCACGCTCGGCATGATTGCCGCCGGAATCGCGCACGAAGTAAAAAATCCTCTCGTGGGAATCCGCGGCGCGGCGCAGCTTATGAAGTCCGAACTCCAGGCCGGCAAAGATGCCGCTACGGGGTCTTTGAAAAGCCTGATGGAGTACCTTGATGTAATCTTGAAGGAATCGGATCGCTTGAACAAGGTGCTCGAAGGAATCCTCGATTTTACGCGGATTAAGCCACGCGAAATGAAGGCCTCGAATATTCACAGCGTCCTAGACCGGGTGCTTCTATTGAACGAAGAAAGTGCAAGGCAACGGGGCGTTGTTCTCGCTCGCATCTATGACCCGAGCCTGCCAGATGTTTATGGCAGCGACGAACAGCTTATACAGGTATTTTTGAACATCATCAAGAACGCCATCGAGGCCATGCCACAGGGTGGGAAGCTGACGGTTGTGACTAGGATGTCGGACCTGTTCACCACCGTGCAATCAGATGGGAAGAAATACCAGCTTATGGTCGTGAAGGTAAGCGATTCGGGCCACGGCATTAAACAGGAGCACTTGCAGGAAATTTTCACCCCCTTCTTTACGACCAAGGACAGAGGCGTGGGGTTGGGATTGGCGCTCTCGTACCAGATCGTACAGGAACATCTCGGTACGATTCGAGTGGAGAGCCAAGATAACGAAGGAACGACGTTCAGCGTCTATTTGCCGCTGGCAGGATGATATCAGTGGGATTATCGAATGTGGGGGTGTGGATTGAGAACGGCGGTTCTCTTATTCCTTTCCATTGAGGGGAGAGGCTGCAGGGATTGAATCGTGGATTAGGTGAAATCATGGGCAATGAAAAAATACTCATAGTAGATGACGACGAAAGCGTCCGCTGGGTACTTAAAAAGTCGCTCGAAAAAACGGGCCTCGAGACGATTCTTGCGAAAGACGGAGCCGAAGCGCTTAGTCGGCTCAAGGAAGACGACATTGCGATCGTGCTCATGGATATCCGAATGCCCGGGATGGGCGGGTTAGAGGCGCTCGATAAGATCCAAACTGAAGGGAAGGGTCCATCGGTTATCATCATGACGGCCCAGGCTACGATGCAGAACGCTATTGAGGCGATGCGGCGTGGAGCTTTCGATTATATTACCAAACCTTTCGACCTCGACGAAGTAAACATCCTCATCCGCAAGGCCATAGACGTCAGGCGGCTTTCAGAGGAAGTAAACGTGCTCCGCGCCGAGGTGCGGGAAAAGTACGAGGGTGGGCTTGTTGGAAACACTGTCGCTATGCAGGAGATTTATAAGACTATCGGTCGCGTAGCGGAAAGCGACGCCACGGTCTTGATCCACGGCGAGAGCGGCACCGGAAAAGAACTCGTTGCGCGCGCAATCCACTACCATAGCAAACGCGCAGGACGGCCTTTTGTAGCAGTGAACTCAGTAGCCATTCCGTCAGAGTTGCTGGAGAGCGAACTTTTTGGGCATGAGAAGGGCGCTTTTACCGGCGCAACCGGACGTAAGATCGGGAAATTCGAGGCCGCTGCTGGTGGAACATTATTTCTCGACGAGATCGGGGACATGGATCTGCCGCTCCAGGGCAAGCTATTGCGCGTACTGCAGGAAAAGGAGTTCGAACGGGTCGGCGGAACGGAACCTATCAAGACCGATGTGCGCGTGCTTGCCGCCACGCATCACAACCTCGAGAAGATGGTGCGCGAGAAGCGTTTCCGCGAGGATCTATTCTACCGCTTAAATGTCATTCAGATCAATATCCCGCCGCTCAGAAAACGCAAGGACGATATCATACCGCTCGCCGAGTTCTTTATGCAAAAATACCAGGGAAACGACGCAAAAAAGAAGATTCTAACTCCGGAAACGCTCAAAATACTGAGAGCTTATGATTGGCCGGGTAACGTGCGGGAGCTTGAAAATGCAGTCCAACGCGCAATAACTCTATCTCAGGGAGATAAGATCTTCCCTGACGCACTGCCACCACAGATATTCAAACCGGGTCAAGGGGCTCACCTCTCCTTCGAGAATTTCCTCGAAGAAAAGCTCGCTGACCTTGTGGAACGCATGGGCGGGCTCGAGCGCGGAGACATTTATACCATGGTGCTCCACCGCGTGGAAAAGCCTCTTATCTCGCTCGTGCTTCGGAAGACCGAAGGCAACCAGGTCCGTGCTGCGCATCTGCTTGGCATCAATCGTAACACGCTTAGAAAAAAGATAAAAGAACTAGGGATAAAAGGTCCGTTTACCGATGAAGAAGAAGTGGAAGAAGAATAATTTCCACACTAATTAACCATGTCGCACTTTCATCAAGTTCATTATCTGACGGTTGGATAGAGGCTTCTATCCAACCTTTTTTATCGTGCCTCGCCAAGAAGATCCCACCAAACTACGTTTTGGTCGGGGATGCATTGGTCTATTGCTATCTATCAGCAACTGAACACCTGACAACCAGTAACAATTTGCTAAAATAGGAATCAGTTCTTTGACATTCAGTATAGAGTAGGCACCAGAATTTGGTTGGTATCGTAAAACTGATTCCCATATCGCAACATGACTGATCTGTGATTTAACATGGGCTCTAAGATGGTATCTTAGAACGATACGTACAACATGTAAATCACAACCGAGTTTGCGAGAGGAAAGTCTCATAAGTGACACTGCATCTTCCAAACGGTTGGCTATCCCTGATAAGGGACCACCTTCTTGGAAACCCCAAACAATATTTGGTTGCGGGAGCATTCACTCTGTGTGAAGGGTAATTTGCCATTGTTCTGCGGATCAATGCTCCGGCTAATGCCCACACTTAATTGCATCAACACGGTGGCAGTAGCCAGTTGGCTAGGTTTGCAGGACATCGTTAGCCGTTATTGTGCCTTTGACAGATCCAAAAGTGAATAAGCGTACATGCGATAAACTGTTGGCTTCACATCCAGCACGTTGGTATCGTATTTCAACGCATGCTCGGAGATGAGTGCAACATTTGTAGCCTCTTAGTAACCTTGGGAGTGGTCAGTGATCAATTTTGGAGAAGACATCAGACCGGTTCCACCAGCCGCCGCCCAGCGCCTGGAACAGCGCCGCGGTATCGGCATAACGGCTGGCGAGAGTCTGCACGAGATTAATCTTCGCCAGCTGATATGTCTGTTCGGCATTAAGCAGTTCTAAATAACTAACATCGCCCAGTTCTAACTGCTTCTGCGCGATGGTGAGACTTCTGGCGGCAGCGCTCTCGGCGGCAAAGGACGTTTTCAGGGCATCTGCGTCGCATTGGATGGCATGCAGCGTGTCGGCCACGTTCTGGAAGGCAGTAAGCACGGCGCTGCGATATTCCGCTGCCGCCTGGTCGTAGGCCGCTTCAGCGGCACGCTGCCGATGCAGCAATGTGCCCCCCTGGAAAATTGGCTGCGTCAGATTTGCGGCCAAAGCCCAGAAGCCGGTGCTGGAAGTGAACAACTGACTGATCGCGGTTGCGCTGGAACCCAAATTGGCGCTCAGGGTAATGTTCGGCAGCCGGTTAGCGATGTTGACACCGATCTCTGCACTGGCTGCGTGCAATTGCTCTTCGGCGAAGCGCACGTCCGGTCGCTGTGCCACGAGCGTGGAGGGAAGGCTCACGGGAAGTTCTTGCGGCAGTTGCAGCGATGAGAGTTCGAATTTCTCAGCGGGTGTCTCGCTGGGGAAGCGGCCGGCAAGACGGGCCAACAAGTCGCGTTGTTGCGCCAACTGTTTTTCCAGTGGTGGCAGCATGGCCTGCGTTTGTGCCAGCGCCGCTTCTTGCGCAATTACGCCTAAAGTTGCAATCTGACCAAGCTCATACTGACGTTTCAGCAAGTTAAGAGATTTGCCCTGAAACTCGATGATCTTCTCAGTTGCCTCGATCTGTCCGCGCAAAGCCGCCTCTTCTACCGCTGCGGCGACCACATTGGAGGTCAGTGTTAGGTAAGCTGCCTCGAGCTGAAAGCGTTGCGAGTCGGCTTGCGCTTTCAGCGATTCCACCTCACGTCGTATGCCACCGAACACATCCGGTGCATAGGTCAGAGCAACCTGCGCGGTATGAAGGCTATAGATGTTATTGCCGTTTGCCAAAGGACTGGACAAGATTCCAGCGGTCTGTTGACGCGTTGAATTGAAGCTGGCATCTACACTGGGAAAGAATGCACCCTGCTGTGCATAGACGTTTTCCCAGGCGCCTCGCAGTGCAGCTTGAGCGGCTTCGAGGTCAGGGTTGACCTTGAGAGCTTGCTCAATCAGGTCGTTGAGCGGTTTCGAATGAAACAGCGTCCACCATTGACCGAGTATGTCCATGCCCTGCATGAAGCGTTGAGCCTCGCCGCCCTTGACGTCGACCGATGCCGTTAGCGCAGGCAGTGGCTGCTGCGTGTAGCGATCAACATTTGGCGCGACGGGGCGCTGGAAATCCGAGCCCAACAGCACATCCGGCCAAGAAAATACATAAGATTGATTATTGATCTATACATGATCGTTCCTCCTCTCCCAGCGCCTCGGGCTTTGTGGTTTGACGAAATTCCACCCATCTTTCCAGGGCGAAGTAGTAGGTCGGCAGAATAAATAGCGTGAGCAGGGTGGCAAGACCCAGACCGCCCACTACCACGGTGGCGAGGGCGCGCTGCACATCGGTGCCGATGCCGGTGGCCAATGCCGCGGGCAGCATACCCAAGCTCGCCACAGTGGCGGTCATGAGCACCGGCCTGAAACGCTCAACCGCACCGGACAGGACGGCCTCGCGCAGTGCCACGCCCTGCTCGCGCACCCGGTTGATGTTGGAGATCATAATGATGCCGTTTTGCACGGCCACGCCGAATAGAGCGATGAAGCCAACGGCGCTGGCGACATTCAGCGTCTCGCCAGTGAGGTGGAGCGAGATCAGACCCCCCAGGGTCGCCAGCGGCACCACCCCGAGGATCAACACCGTCTGACGCATCTTGCCGAATTCGGCAAACAGGAAGACGGTCATGAGCGCTAGCACGATGCCCATGATCAACGTTAATCGGGCTTGAGCGCGTTGCTGGTTCTCGAACTGCACCGCCCCATTCAAGGCGATATTTGCTGTGGTCGAAGCTCACTGACTGGCCGATCTTGCGCTGTGCCTCCGCCAGGTAATCGGATAGGGCGCGATCCCGATTGTCGATTCGTACGAGCAGTACGCGGTGGCCCATCTCGTGCGTGATGTTGCTTTCGCCGGTTTGCAGCTTGATCTGGGCAACCTCAGAAAGCGGGATTTGTGCACCACTGGAGGTGGTCAGATCCAACTTTCCAAGAGCCTCAGGATTGTTGCGGGTTTTTTTTGGAAACCGCACGGTAACGTTGTACGTCCGGTCTGCCACATAGACCGTGCTGACCGGCGCGCCGCCAACCCCGGTCTGGATCAGGTTTGTAATATCCGATACGTTGATACCGTAGCGGGCAGCCGCTTCGCGGTTGATGTTAATGGCGATCTGGGGAATCGGAGGTTCCTGAAAGATAGAGGCGTCCGCCGTGCCCCGGATGCCGTGCAGTACGTCAACGATCTCGCCGCCGATGCGGCGCAACTCATTGAGGTCGTTGCCGAAAATGCGGATGACCAGCGGGCTGTGCGCGCCACCGATCGCATCGTAGACCATATCGATGATTGGCTGGCTAATTCCGATCTGGAACCCCGGCAGCTGTTGAAAGCGGGCGTTAAGTTTTCGCAGAAACTCCGGCCTGGTCTCCCCCTTGGGCCATGTATTGTATGGTTTCAGACCGACGGGCGCTTCGATGTGGGAGGGCGTCCACGGGTCAGTTCCGTCATCACTGCGTCCGAGCTGGGTGATGGCGTAAGATACTTCGGGAAATTCGAGCAGTGTGCGCCGCAGTTCCCCCGCCATCTCGCTCGCCTTGTCGAGCGACAGGCCGGTCGGCAATTGCACTTGAAGCCACAAGGCGCCCTCATCCAGTTCGGGCAGGAATTCCCGGCCGGTGGTCATGCCCAGCCCGATTACGGCTATAAGCGCTGCAACACCAATCATATAAGCAATTTTCGGCATGGCCAGCATCAGCTCTAGTGTCCGGCGGAAGCCGTTCTGCAGCCATTGAAGCGGCCGGTTGTGGAAGGCTCGACGGGGTTTGCGAAAGGCCATATAAGTGAGGGTGGGAATCAGGGTAAAGGTACACAGGAGTGCGCCGAACAAGGCATAAACCACAGTATAAGCCATTGGCAAGAACAGCTTGGCTTCTGCCCGCTCGAACGAAAACAGCGGCAGGTAGGCTGTGATGATGATGAGTGTGGCAAAGAAAATTGGCCGCGACACCTGTGTCGTTGTGTTAAACACATCATGCTCGCTCAGGATAGCGGAGGGGTCGGCTTCCCGCCTTCGCAGCATGGCCTCGGTCACTACGATAGCGCCATCCACGATAATGCCGAAATCGATAGCACCAAGCGAGAACAGGTTGGCAGGCATCTTTGTTAAATGCATTACGATAAAGATGACCACCAGGGCGAAGGGGATGGTAACCGCTGCGATCAAGGCGCTGCGCGGGCTGCCGAGGAACAGAATCAGCACAATACACACCAGCCCGATGCCTTCAAGGACGGTATGCGAGACCTTGTGTATCGTCTCCTGTACCAAGTCGTCTCTGTCGATGTAGGGAACGATGCGCACGTCCACAGGTCCGAGTTGTTTGCTCAGTTCCGCAACCTTGGCATGGATGCCTTTCAGGACTTCCGATGGATTTTGATATTTGAGCAGGTCCACGATGCCTTCTATGGTGTCCGGATTGCTGTCCTTGCCGAGGATGCCCTCGCGTTCCTGATGGCTGTACGTCGTCCTGCCGAGATCACGCACCAGAATTGGGACGCCGTTTCGCTGAGTGACAACGATATTGCCAAGATCCCCCAGGGTACGTACCATGCCGATGCCGCGGATAACATAGCCCTGCTCGCCACGCGAGATGCGGCTGCCGCCGGCATTCGAACTGTTGTTGTCGATCGCCGTAACCACATCATTGAGGCCGATGCCATAACGCTGTAGCTGGGCAGGATCGAGTTCAACTTGATACTGCATGCTGAAACCGCCGAAGTTGTCAACATTGACCACGCCAGGCACCTGCTCCAGTGCCGGGATAACGATCCAGCGCTGGATTTCCGAAAGCTCCATCAGGTTCTTGGTGTCAGACTCCAGCGTATAGCGGTAGATTTCACCAACCGCGCCTGTTACCGGATCGAGGCCCGGCTGGATGCCGGCAGGAAGGCTGACCTGGTTAATGCGGTCCATGATGCGTTGACGCGACCAGTAGTCTTCGGCACCGTCGCGGAACACCAGTGTAATAAGAGAGAGACCGAACGTACTGCTTGAACGCATGGAATCAAGACCGGGAGTGCCGGCCAGCGCACGCTCTAGCGGGATTGTGATCTGCTGCTCCACTTCTTCGGATGCGAGCCCGGGCACCTGGGTGACAACCTGTGCGGTAACATCGCCGATTTCCGGATACGCCTCGACTGACATTCTTGTCCACGAATAATAGCCGAAAACCGCGAGCAGGATTGCCACCATAATTGCAACGAACCGCTTGCGAAGGCAGATGCTGATGATTCGATTAATCATTGAGTAGCACACCACCCTTGACAATGATGCGGTCGCCAGGCTTCAACCCCTTGTCGATACGGGCGCCATCACCCTCTCCATAGCCGGGGAGGACCGGGCGCTTGATGAAAGTCCAGGGCGCAACCTCGACGAACACGACTGTGCTGTCGTTATTCATGAGCAAGGCAGAATTCGGTACGAACACTTCGGATTTCTGCGATATATTGAAGCTCACATTGGCAAACATATTGGGTTTGAACTTGTCGCCCGGATTGGAGAAAATTATCCTCACTTTGATGCGGTGCGTGTCAGGCTCCACCACATCGCTTATGAACGCGACAGTGCCGTGAAAGACCTGCCCCGGATAGGCTGCAAAGGATACGTCGACGGACTGCCCTTTGGCAATGTTAGCAATATTGATCTCCGGTACGTTCGCCGTGATCCAGACAGAATCGAGATTTGCAATGGTCATGAGCGATGCAGTCACGTCGTTGACGAATGTGCCCGGTGCAGTTGTGAGCGCGGTGACGCTTCCGGTCGTTGGCGCAGTAATTGTCAAGAGGCGTAACCCGTCATTGGGCTGCAACGGAACGCCGATTTCCTCAAGCCGCGCTTCGGCCCTGCTGAACTCTGCTTTGGCCTGGATATAGTCACTTTCGGCCTGCTCCAGGTCCTTGAGGGAGCCAGCGCCGGCTTCGTGCAGGCCGCGTACGCGTTCCAGCGTCTGCTTGGCGTGTTGGAGCGCATCGCGTGCCTTGTCGTCATCAGCATAAGCCTGCGCGAGGTCGCCCGATTCGATCGTAGCGAGCAGTTGGCCTTTTACAACACGTTCACCGAGCCTGACTCCAAGCCTGACCACTCTGCCGGCCACTGGCGGCAGAATGTTGACCGTACGTGCAGGGTTAGCCTCCACTACAGCCGGCGACACGAGCGTGTGCGGACTATCATTTACGGTTACCTGTTGCACGAGCAACCGTGAACGAAGCACAGAACCTTGGGGTATGATGAATTTGCCGTCTTGACGGACAAGAGCGGGTGGTGGAGTCTCCTGTACGGCAGCATGGCTAGACGAGTGGAACAAGTGTATGCTCAACCCAATGCTTAGCACGAAAATCATTATTGCGACACCTATTAGAACGAAGCGCTTTTGTCGTACATGGGCATTTAAAATAAACATGCTATACCCCCTAAAGCAAGATAAGTCTGCAAACAAATAAATGCTCAAGGCGAAAGGCCTCGAGCATTTTACCCCTGATTCACTTCTACGATACCTTATGGAAGCGCTTGGCGATCCGGATAGATTGCGAACACTATCCTTATACTCCAAGCGAGTGACGCCGTCCTCAAGCCGGCATTCCTCAGCAAGTTCAGCATAAGCAAGCAGCCTTAGCGTACGGTGTGCCGTCGCATAGTCGATAACAGGGTTTGTTTCATTCACACGGCCCTGCAAATCACCAGCCCCCACGTGCGGCCTGGATTCTAGGAAAAGATTGCTTATGGTACTGCGCTAGCGCGTGGATTTAAGCCACCAGCTTGCAGGGTACTCAGATAATTTTTCAACTAATGGTTTCGTAATTGATATTGATAACCATTTTCATTAATACCATGCTTGCTAGGATGTGTCAAGGTATTCTTTGTTTTTTTTTAAATTTCGAGTTAAGATTTCTCTCAACGTGAAAGAATGGGAAGCTCATAGGTGGGGAAAGTTCATGAAAACAGGGAGGAATACTCAAATAAAGTGCAAATTTAAACCCATAGTCGAAATAGCTTGTTTCCATTCCTGACGATACTCTACATTATCGATACCGAGTTAATAAGGTGTCTTGGACAATAGTGTCAACTCAATGTAAGGTGTGTAAACTTTTTTTCTCGAGCATCAATTTTTTTTTAGCTCGATGCGATATACATCAATTAAATCGTACTGCTTCCTTAGATCAAAGTACGAAGAAAGGATAGAAGGTCAGTAATGATTTTATATAGTCACGAATTTAAAACTTCGGCGGAAACCGTGATTTTACGAACTCGATATAGTTCTGATCGGACATTTCTCGCTTCGCTTGAACCAGACCTCCGACGTCCTCGCCGACGAAATAGCGAAGCCGGATCGTGCCGTCCTTTATGGCATCGTATATTACCTCTGCACCTCGTCCGTCCCGATTGCATGCCGGCGAAGACCGAACTCATGCGGGCTACAAAGATGTCGTAATCTGTAAGCGAAATACCCTGTGCCTGCTCCTTGCCCATCCGTTCGAAGAAGTTTGTGTTAGTGATACCGCCGCTGGGCTCAACAATCTTAACGATGATGTTTTGGGACGCGAGTTCGTAGGCCAGTGATTCTGAAAAAACCTCCAGAGCGAATTTGGCGGCGCAATAAAGCGATAGAATCGGCAAGCCTACGATGCCCGCGCGTGAGCTGATGTTGATGATCATCCCACCCTTTTATTCTTTTTAAAGTGCGGCAGAATGGCTCGAGTGACTTCCATGATGCCAAAGACATTGACGTCGAACTGCTCGAGCACCTTCCCTTTTGGAATGGTCTCGAAAATACCGAACAGGCTGAAGCCCGCGTCATTGATCAATGCATTGATCCTTCCGAAACGCGCGGTACCGTCCTCGATTGCCTGGTAGATGCTTTCTTTGTTCTGAACGTCCAGGCGGGTTACCAACACGTTGTTTCTACTGCCCGATCCGTATCCGCGGTGGGCGTGCGCATCGTTGCGACGACGTTCCAGCCCCTATCTGCAAATAATTTAGCAGTTGTTTTACCAATACCGGAGGAACACCCAGTGATGAGAGCTGTTTTCTTCATTCTATTTCATTCCTTTTGTTCGAGTCATTTAGGGTTCTACGCGAGAACTCCCTCACGCTTTAGCGGCAGGAAGGAAGCGTTGAACCCGTATATATGAAAAATATCTAACAGTGCCCTATCATAGTGCTTATGCTTCACACCAGGGGCACTCTTTTCTGCTCTGTTCTTTGAAACCTAAAACTATGGGGTTTCTAGGCGAGGTAGTTCACCAATATCGGGAAACGCTGCTCATGAACCTACCAAACTTCCCGTAACAGATATGTTTTCGACCCTGTCTTCGCTATCGAGACTCATAATAACTTGCCATCGTCTGGGAATAACTATCCACGTCTTTCGTTCACACCATACGAAATCGACATTTGAATTCTTGTTTGCCTGAATAGTATCGTTAGAACTTCGGACTTTTTCATCTCGCATAGTTTTGCAAGTGAAGCCCTCTTGTTCCATCTTTAATATTGCATTTGACGCAAGCGTGCCGCTTGGAATGAATGCCTTGATCATGTTGCTGTTCTTTGCAGTGTCGTCTGTGAGGGGGAGGTCGGTAGGAGTTTTATTGCAACTGCAAACAAGTAAAAAACATAGTAACGCTATGCATATCTTTTTGTCCATGCGTTGTGCCTCTATTGATTCACGATTATTCCCTTAATTGTGCGTATCTGTCTGTCCACCCAGTTCTGTGTCCTAACCCGTCTGATAGGAGATGGAGTCTCTAGGACCACTGCTATGTCCGTTCGCTTGCGGCCTGCAATTTTGTTTCTTGTGTATCACGGGAACTCTTCATAATAGTCCAGGTTCTTATGAAATGTTTCTTCCAGGGAATGCAATGCAAAAAACGCCGCAATAGCGCACAAAGCACCGACTATCAGTGCTCCGTATACGAGTCCCAAGTACTGTCGTGATAACTGGAACAGAAGTGTGATGGGAACAACCATTCCGCGTACGAAGTTAGGGACGGTCGTAGCGACTGTTGCGCGCAGGTTCGTGCCAAACTGTTCGGCGGCAACAGTCACAAAGATGGCCCAGTAGCCACTTGCAAATCCGAGCACAAGGCAGACGCCGTAAAAGAAGCCTGGGCTCTCGTTCCCCTGCAGGAAGTAAAGGCTGACGGCTGCTATGGTCATGAGCATGAAGAGAAAAACGACTTTTTTTCTGCTTTTTAATGCTTGGCTCAGAAGGCCGCTCGAAAGATCGCCGAAGACCAGCCCTAGATAGCAGAACATGACCGCATTTCCCGCGGAAACTGGTCCGGTTGTTCCGAGCGCCTTGGCGAATTCCGGTGAAAAAGTTATCAGGACGCCAACCACGAACCAAATGGGAACGCCGATCAGAATAGAATTAAGGTAGCGGAGAAAGCGGTTACGGTCCGAAAAGAGGGCCATCAGGTTTCCACGGCTCACGCTGGTCCTGGTTTGCATGGTACGGAACATGTTCGATTCGGCAACACTGATGCGGGCGATAAGCAAAAGAAGGCCGAGAATGCCCCCGATGATGAAGGCGTTCCGCCAGTTGAACGCGTTGGCGATGATGTTCGCGAGGATGGCGCCCGAGACGCCCACAGAGGCCACAAGCATGGTGCCATACCCTCGGATGCTGGTATGTAGGACTTCTGAGACGAGCGTGATACCCGCACCAAGCTCTCCGGCAAGGCCGACACCGGCTATGAAGCGAAGAGTTGCGTAAGCAGGCAGGGATGTTGTCATACCGTTCGCAATGTTGGCGACCGAGTAAAGGAAGATCGAGCCGAACATGATTTTGAGTCGTCCTTTTCTGTCGCCAAGGACCCCCCAGATGATCCCGCCGATAAGCATGCCTGCCATCTGCATGTTCAAGAGGAACACTCCGTTATCGATCAACTCCTGTCCGGAAAGCCCTAGGGACTTCAGACTTGGCACCCGGACGATGCTGAAGAGCACCAAATCGTAGATGTCGACAAAATAGCCGAGGGCTGCGACAATAACAGGCAGAGTGAAAACATGACGGGGATCAATGCTAGCTTTCTCTTCCACACGACCCTCCTTTGAGCTATGTTGCAATGACTAGATTGCAGATGATCTTTGATGAGTATGACTGGAGAGGATGTTGCTACGCCCGAAGAAAAAATTTACAAGTGCACTCCACACTTTGATGAATGGAACTGCCGGTGCAGAACCAGGGAAGAGCAACCTCAGTGTATAACCTTTGGAACCGAATCATTATTGAGCCGCATAAAAAAAGTCTCCTGTCAGTGATGAAGCGGCAGCCGGCAGGGCTTATGCAAGATTGTCACATTTAACGGTAAAGAAGCCCCCAGCACCCCTGGGTGAGATTCACTGCCGGTGCTCTCTTTTGGATGCAAATGTGAAATCAATATAGCCAACGATCTGTGTCTTACCTTCTTCGGACACTTGACGGTATTTTCTTATCATCTTGATTTCTTCGGTGGTCAAGATCCTTTCCAAGTAGTCGGATTGTTCCTGGGATAAAGGGTATACTCGTTTTCCCTGCCGGTATTTCGATTCAGCAGGTGCAAGGAAATAACCTTTGACTTCGAGGGGGACCTTTTCCTGATGTGCCGCCAGGATCAAGGACGACTTGTCCAGACCCAGTTTAGTCGCTATGATCCTTAGCGTCTTGTCTTTAGGAACATGCCCTTTATTGATGATGACCCGCACGAGCTCAGGGCTTATCCCCAGGATCTTCGATGCATCTTTGAGATTCCTATAGCCCTTCTTTTCTAGTGCCCCTTTGATCATGTCGGACATCTTCATGGCTTTACCTTCCTTATCATTATGAAATGCCCACTCTTCGGCCGTTAAGAACCACTCTATAAAGGCGCACCTCTTATCGTGAGTCTGAATGGCTGCAATATAGCATAGAATTATGGAGAAGAAAAGCAAAAGACGGCTTTGAGCTGCCTTTTTGCTCAAGCCACTCTTTTCGGGCATGCTGGGATGCAAGATGGCACTGGAAGCAATAAAGCTTATTACCGGGTACGGGAAAGCGCTTATCTCGAAGATGCTCGTATTCAACACCCATGATATGGAATTTAAGAAGGTAAAAATACGACGGGATGAAAATTGCGAAGTCTGCAGGGCATGACGAAATAACTAGAAAGGAGTAGATATCATGATGGTAATGGGGATACTTGTGTTTGCGATCGTAACGTTCTTCATACCCTTTTTGATAGGGAGGATAATTGACTTTGATAAAGGGAAAGTCGCGACCTATGTGACGCTGATTGCCTGGGGTTCTTTGTTGTATGGGCTTTACCTTTCGAAGGGTGAATATTAAACAGTGTCTGAGTGAGTTTCGAATGGCGGCTTGTGTGTGATTCAGTATAATCGATGCCCAAATCCCTTCCTTCACTTATCGTCAGAGTTCTATTTCATTGTATGACGTATATACAAAGAGAGTGAAGTCATTCGGGATGCGATCGTGACGCAGGACGACCGAAGGTGACAGCTTCTCGATGGAGAACTTGACCATGTCCTCGGGCGAAGTGAAGTGAAGCTCATAGTCCTTTATAGTTGTGTGAGTTGACAACGCGCTCAAGGCCAGACCCTTGTTGCAATGCTTAAAGAGTGTCACCAGTGTATTTTTCAGGTCGTCGTCTACGCCGGGGACTTGCAGGTTGAAGACGCCACATATAAATATGTAGTCATAGAATCCTTCGAGGGAATCCTCATCCACGCTCATAACCCGAAAAGTGCATTCCGGATACTTTTTTTTCGCTACGTTAATGAAGTTATCATTGATATCCACTCCAGTGTAATTCACGTTGATGCCATGTCGCTTCAAAAATTTATAAAAATCAGCCATTCCACAGCCGTAGTCGAGTATTTTCTGGTTGTTGAGGTCGGGTGCGATGTCGAGAAAAGTATGGTAACGTTTGAGTTGTCCTTGCGGTGTCCAGCGGAGAGCTTCCGGCCGCTCGCCGAATTTTTTGAAATGTAAATTATAGAACGACAGCAGCTGCTCTTTGGAATAGGGATTCATGTCTACCTCCTTGGTGCACGCTATTGTACTTTATCGGTATTGCGAAAACAAGCGCTCGGGGGAAATACAATAATCAATAATAAAAGGGATGGTAAAAAATCATACCTTTGTGCGTAATAATGAACAGGTTATTTTTATAATGTTATTATTTTTTTTTATTGACAAACGATGCTGGTTATCATAATATGCACAGGTTTTCAAAACAGGTCTGATTTAATGCTGAATATAAATTCATTTGCAGGGAGTAGTGTATGACTCCTAGTACCTACCTTCCGGAACACTTTCTGCCAGTCGTAGTTTTTCTACTGCTGGGCCTTGCTGTCGGCGTCGGCATGCTGGCTTTTAGCTGGATTCTCCGGCCACGAAACCCCTATCCAGATAAACTGCTTACCTACGAATCAGGCATCACACCCCTCACGGACGCGCACCACAAATTCTCCATCCGGTATTACATCATTGCAATGCTGTTCCTTATTTTCGATATCGAAGCCGTGTTCATGTATCCCTGGGCAGTAGCTTATAACCACATCGGTATGTACGGTTTCGTGGAAATGGTGATTTTTATCGCAATTTTGTTTGTGGGATATCTCTACGCCTGGAAGAAGGGGGCCCTTGAATGGGAGTGATCCAGAATATTTTCGAAGAAGGGTATATCACGACAACGATTGACGGGTTCCTGAACTATTGCCGGTCCAGTTCAATCTGGCCAATGACATTCGGACTTGCATGCTGTGCTCTCGAGATGATGCAATACTATTCCGCGCCTCAGCATGATTTCGACCGTTTTGGGACTGTGCCGCGTCCATCTCCAAGACAATCCGACCTCTTGCTCGTTGCCGGTACGCTGACGAAAAAGATGGCCCCAGTCTTAAGGCGCGTCTATGATCAGATGCCCGAGCCGCGGTACGTAATTGCAATGGGGAGCTGCGCGGCATCCGGCGGTATCTTCAATACCTATAGCGTTGTGCAAGGCGTAGACAACATTGTTCCTGTGGACGTCTATATCCCGGGTTGCCCGCCCAGGCCTGAGGCATTGATGAATGGCATCATGCGTCTTCAGGATAAGATCAGGAAAGAGCACTACATCCGGAAGTAACAAGTCTCCACATACCGTTATTACACTGCCATCACAAATGTTCGAAGCTAAAACCGCGCACTACGAGCGTTCAGCACGTGCGGCTCAAGACGAGGTTGTATGGATCCTTTACAAATCGCCAAAATGATAGAAGAAAAATTTGCAGGCCAAGTGGTCGGTACAGAGACGTACGTCGGGCAGGTCGGTGTCATGCTCAGGAAGGACAAGATCAAGGACATTTGCCTGTTCCTGCGTGATGAGCCCTCCCTCAAGATGGACCATCTGTCCGACCTGACTGCCGTTGACTTTTCCCGGTACCCAGGTGACACCGGGCCCCGCTTTGAAGTTGTATATAATCTAATATCTACGGAGCACCATCACCGCATTCGTTTGAAGGTAAGGGTGCCGGAAGAAGACCCGCGGATAGATTCGGTCTCTTCGATCTGGCAAACAGCGAACTGGCATGAGCGGGAGACCTATGACCTCATGGGCATCACGTTCGAAGGCCATCCAGACCTCCGCAGGATACTACTGCCCGAGGACTGGGAAGGGCACCCGCTGAGGAAGGAATATCCGCTGAAAGGTTATTGATAAACAACTAGGGCCCGGGGTTAGGAAAAACAAAAAAACTTTTCCTGGACCCCGAACGCTGCATTCCGGCTACTTTTCTATGGTGAAACTTATGTCCTCGACAGAAACAGCACAGAAAGCGATCGTCAAAAAAGAAATAACCTTGAACATGGGACCGCAGCATCCGGCCACGCATGGTGTGCTGCGCCTGGTGCTTGACCTGCAGGGCGAGACCATCGTGGGTTGCGACACGCGTCCCGGCTACCTTCACCGAGGGATCGAAAAATGGATGGAGAGCAAAACCTATCATCAGATCATCCCCATGACCGACCGGCTCGAATATATCACGTGCATGAACAACAATCTTGGATACGTGGTAGCTGTGGAGAAGCTCGCAGATATCACGGTTCCCGAACGGGCGCAGTTCATAAGGACGCTCATGGCCGAGCTTACGCGGCTTTCCGGGCACTTGGTCTGGCTTGGCACCCATGCACTTGATATTGGCGCCATGACAGTCTGCATGTACGCACTGCGGGAACGGGAACAGATTCTTGATCTTACGGAGATGGTGACGGGCGCACGCCAGACTGTAAGCTATGTCCGCATCGGCGGTCTGCGCAACGATGTGCCACGCGCTTTCATTGATAAATGCCGTGAGTTCACCGAGATCTTTCCCAAGCGGCTTGAAGAATATGACACGTTGATTCGTCAGAACCGCATCTGGCTCCAGCGCACCGTTGGCATCGGTGTGTTCTCGGCAGCGGACGCAGTCAACTATGGTATGACCGGCGGCACGCTCCGCGGCTCGGGCGTGAACTACGATTTGCGCAAAGTCGAACCCTACGCCGCATATGATAAGGTTGAGTTCGATGTCCCCCTTGGCAAGAACGGCGACGTCTACGACCGGTATCTCGTACGCATCGAAGAGATGCGTCAGAGCAACCGTATTATCAAGCAGTGTCTCGATATGATGCAGCCCGGTCCTATCACCACCAGTGACCTGCGCTACGCCGTTCCCGAGAAGACCCAGGTGATGCAGAACATGGCATCACTTGCACATCAGTTCGTGCTGATGAGCAAGTGGGTTCCCATGCCCAAGGGCGAGGTGTACGTTGCCACCGAGGGGCCGAAAGGCGAGCTTGGTTTCTATATCGTGAGCGACGGGAGCGGACGGCCGTACCGGATCAAGATCCGCGCTCCCTCATATGTTCACGTGAGCGCCCTCTCGAAGATGGTGACCGGACATATGGTGGCGGATGTTATAGCCTGTATTGGATCCATCGACATCGTGTTAGGCGAAGTCGATCGGTAGCGAGTGTTAGGGATCGCACGATGAAACTGAGAGAGATTATTAAGCTGCTTAATGCCGAGGTGCTTGTCGGTGACGGCCTCGTCGATGAAATTGAAGTCGACCGGTGCTTTAGCGCTGACCTTATGAGTGATGTTCTGGGCCGTTCTTATGCAAGTGGTATTTTAGTCACCGGAATCACGAATCCCCAGGCGGTGCGGACAGCCGATATTGCCGATATCAAAGCAGTCTGCGT
Source organism: Nitrospirota bacterium (assembly GCA_963845065.1). GTDB lineage: Bacteria > Nitrospirota > UBA9217 > UBA9217 > UBA9217 > JAJYKN01. The sequence continues at coordinate 490,250 of CAWJQQ010000002.1, read as the reverse complement.
GGTCCGTGGGAAAAAGCCCGATATGGCCACCGTGGCACTGGCAAAACAAAAAGATATTCCCCTCTTCGTTACAAAACTTTCAATGTTTGAAGCATGCGGCATATTGTATACTAACGGTCTCAGGGGGGTAGCCGAGCGGCAATAAGACAATGGAGCTACGGGGCAAAGAGCAAGAGTCGACGGACCGCGTCACGAAAACCCAGGAGATGGTCTATGAAATCACCGTCGGCGAAGTCATGGCCACCAAGATGTTCACTATCGGGCCGGACCTGCCAATGTCGGAGTTCAGGCTCGTTCTGCGGGATAACCGCATTTCTGGTACGCCGGTAGTGGAGAATGGCAAACTCGTTGGCATGATCAGCATTGAAGACCTGATCACTGCTTTCACTGATAATGCCATCAGTTCCCCCGTTCGCGAGCGAATGACCCGGAAGGTTGAATGCCTGTATAGCGACGAACTTCTCGTCCATTGCATCGCCAAGTTCTTAAAATTTGGGTACAGGCGGTATCCTGTATTGAACCGGGATGATGAACTGGTCGGCATCGTTACCAAGGGGAGTATCGTCGAGGGTTTGCTCAGGAAACTTGAGGTGGAATACGAACAATCCGAGACAAAAGAAGCGGTGGCGCGTCTTCGGCCAACGGTGCACAAGTTTTTTGAAGATGTATCCGCGGACGAAATCAGCTTTACTTTCAAATATAAAGTTGCCGGACAAACCTTAAAAGACGCGGGAAAGGCCGCGTGTGATTTGAAGAACGCTCTTAAGAAATTAGGCGTCTGTCCACCGCTCCTCAGAAAGATCGGGGTGGCAACATATGAAGCAGAGATCAACCTTGCCTCATACACCAATGGCGGCGAGATCCGGGCACTGATAGAGAAATGGGGGATCACCGTGGAGGCGATTGATGCGGGTCCCGGCATCCCAGACGTCGAAAAAGCCATGCAGCCCGGGTACTCCACGGCGCCAAACTGGGTCCGGGAACTGGGGTTTGGTGCGGGCATGGGGCTCGTAAATATGAAGAAATGCGCCGATGAAATATCTCTCAAATCGTCGGTGCCTGAAGGAACACACCTGACTATGCAATTCTATTACACGAGCTAACGGGGCTCGTATCATGAACCTGAAAGAAGTTGTAAAAGAATTTAACCTTGAAGTAAAAACAGGCTCCACTCATCTCGATGGCGAAGTGACCGGCGGTTACGTGAGTGACTTATTGTCGGACGTCCTGGCGCATGCAGACGAAGGGGTCCTCTGGGTCACGCTCCACATCCATCAGAATATCGTAGCAGTGGCATCGCACAAGGGGCTCTCAGGGATCGTCCTGGTCAATGGCAGGCAGCCGGAAAAAGATACCATCGCTAAAGCTGAAGAGGAGAACATACCAATTCTCGTAAGTGACCTTTCTGCCTTCGAATTGGTCGGTAGATTGTATAAGGCGGGGATCCGTGGCGCTGAGGCGGATTAAAGCCGATCTGCACGTGCATACGTGTTTGTCGCCCTGTTCCGGTCTGGATATGTCTCCTCGCGAAGTAGTGAATGCGGCCGTTTCGAAAGGCCTTGATCTGATCGGCGTGTGCGATCATAATTCTGCCGAAAACGTGCTGGCCGTGAAGAAGGCGGGCAGTCAAAACGGGCTGATGGTGCTAGGCGGTATGGAGGTCACCTCTTCCGAAGAAGCGCACATCCTGGTTTTCTTTGACAATGACGATGACCTGCTGGACTTTCAGGGATACATTTACCGGCATCTGGAAGGTACGAATGACGAGCGCGCCTTCGGCATGCAGGTAATAGCTGACGATGAAGATGGAGTGAGCGGTTTCTGCGACCGGCTTTTGATTGCAGCAACGTCGCTTCCGGTAGAGGCGATTGTAGCAGTGGCTCGGCGAGCGAAAAACGAATGTCTCGTGGTGGCCGCGCACGTGGATAGGGAATCCTTCAGCCTTATCGGGCAGCTTGGGTTCATCCCTCCCATGCTCGTTCTGGACGCAGTAGAAGTATCGGCGCAGATGATCGCTAGTGTCGCGAGGGAACGGTTCCCGGACTGCAAGAAGTATCCGATCGTAACCGGGTCTGATGCACACAGCCCCGCAGATATCGGAAAACGCTTCATGTGGTTTACTGTTGAAGATGGAACGGTAAGTGAGATCAAAAAAGCCCTGATCGGCAGGGATGGCAGGAAGGCGGAATGTTGAGGCCATGGAAGATATTTCGCTCCATATCCTTGACATCGCCGAGAATTCGATCCGGGCCGATGCGAAATGCATCTCAATGATTGTTGTACGGGATAAGAAGAACGATCTTCTCCGGATAGAAGTGATTGATGACGGCAAGGGAATGGACCGAGAGACACTTGCCAAAGTGCGGGACCCGTTCTTTACGACGAAACACAAGAAAACAGGCTTAGGGATTCCACTTTTGAAACAAGCAGCCGAGCAAACCGGAGGAACGCTGGACATTGAATCGGAGCCGGGCGCGGGGACGAGGGTGTTGGTTACATTTGGCCTCCATCATATGGACCGTCCGCCGATAGGTAATATGGCCGAAACGCTGCTTACCTTGATCGCCGGCCATGCTGACAGGGATTACATATATGAAGAACGGGATGAAGGACACACGTTCCGTTTCGATACCAGGGAGTTTAAGGTTGACCTCGAAGGCGTCCCGATAAACGAGCCTGCAGCACTTGCCGCGATCAGGGGCATGTTGCAGGACGAAATAAAACTAAAATAGTAACGATATAGAGTAAACGAGGTAGAACATGAGTAACGAAGCGGTAGCCCAACATACTGCGGGCGGCGATGCCAGCGCCGCGGCCAGCAGCGGTGTCAACGACATAGACCCGGCAAAATATCGGAAGATTGACGCGATCATCGAACTGTATAGAGACAAACCCGGTTCGCTCATCCCGGTGCTCCAGCAGGCGCAGAGCGTTTGCGGCTATCTGCCTCATGCGGTGCAGCGGTATATAGCAAAAGGGATGAAGATATCACCAAGCGTCGTGTTCGGTGTGGCTACGTTCTATTCTTTCTTCACCCTTGTACCACGCGGCAAGCACGTCATTCGTGTCTGCCTTGGTACGGCCTGCTATGTAAAACGGAGCGAGGAAATCCTCGACAAGCTCAAGGACGAGTTGGACATCGAGGTTGGAGAGGTCACTCGAGATAAAAAGTACTCCATCGAGGCCGTGCGGTGCCTCGGCGCCTGCGGACTCGCGCCCGTCGTCGTGATTGGACAGGACACATACGGTGATGTGGCGGCTACCAAGGTGATGGATATTGTGAAGAGATACGAATAAGAGATAAAACCAATGCACGAAATCCGAAATTCTAATTAAGTCGGTATACGGAAACATTCAGGATTCCGATATTTGAATTGAGGATTTCCCCATAAGGGGGGACATATGGCAAAGTTGACGATTGCGGATTTGAAAAAGATTAAGCAAGATTACCATCAGGGACTGCGTGAGGGAGGCTTCCGGGTCAAGATCACGGTGAATATGGGAACTTGCGGCATCGCAGCGGGTGCTCGTGGCATTATGAATGTGGTCATGGATGAACTCACAAAATCAAACCTCAAGGATGTTGCGGTAACCACTTCGGGATGTGCGGGGCTTTGCAGCAAAGAGCCTATGGCTTCGATAGAACTTACCGGCGAGCCGCCGGTGAAGTATGTCTTGCTGACGGATGAGAAGATGCGGAAGATATTTGCCGAACACGTGGTGGGAGGCAAGCCGGTTCAAGAATATGCACTGGTCGTCGGGCATGAGACGACGTATTAAAATAACGGTTTGAACTGTTAGACCGCTTAAACTGTTTAATGGGGTAAGGTAACGTGGAAACGACATACCGCTCAAACATAATGATTTGCGCAGGCACGGGCTGCGTGGCAAACGGTTCACTGAAGGTCAGAGACGCACTCGAAACCGAGTTTATCAAGCGAAACCTTCAAAATGAGGTCAAGATCGTACTTACCGGCTGCAATGGATTCTGCGCCAAGGGGCCGGTGATGGTCGTCTACCCCGAGGATATTTTCTACCAGCTCGTGAAACCCGAGGATGTTCCAAACCTGGTTGAGGAGCACTTCATCAAGGGACGCCCGGTCCAGAAGTTCTTGTACACGCCACCGACGGAAAAGAAGACTATCCCGGTGATGAACGAGATCCCCTTCTTCAAACACCAAGTGTTGCGTGCACTCCGGAACCGGAGCCTTATCGATGCCGAGAAGATCGAGGAGTACATTGCACGCGACGGCTACATGGCAGCGGCCAAAGCGCTTACTGAGATGACGCCCGAACAAATCGTGAGCGAGATGAAAAAGTCCGGTCTCCGCGGCCGGGGGGGAGCAGGCTTTCCGACCGGACTCAAGTGGGAACTCTGTGCGCGGGTCCAGGGCAAAATCAAATATATCCTATGCAACGGAGACGAGGGCGACCCTGGCGCGTTTATGGACCGCAGCGTCATGGAGGCAGATCCACATTCCGTCCTTGAAGGCATGATCATTGCCGCAAAAGCTATCAATGCCCATGATGGGTATATTTATGTACGGGCCGAATATCCCCTTGCCGTGCAGCGACTGCAGCTTGCGATTGAACAAGCCAAGGAGCGGGGTCTTCTCGGCAAGGACATTCTTGGCTCCGGATTCGATCTGGAAATCGATATTTATCAGGGAGCCGGGGCGTTCGTCTGCGGCGAAGCGACGGCCCTTATACAATCCATCGAAGGTAAACGCGGTATGCCGAAAGCCAAGCCGCCGCATCTTGCGGTCAAGGGACTCTGGCAGCGGCCGTCGGTCCTGAACAACGTCGAAACCTTTGCTAATGTGCCGCCCATTATCCTGAACGGAGCGGACTGGTTTGCGAGCCTCGGGACTGAAAAGAGCAAAGGTACAAAAGTGTTCGCACTTTCGGGAGCGCTGAACAACATCGGGCTCGTTGAAGTGCCCATGGGCATCCCGCTCAAGACCGTGATCTATGACATAGGCGGCGGTATCAAGGGAAACCGGAAGCTCAAGGCCGTGCAGATGGGCGGACCGTCGGGCGGCTGTATTCCCTCATCGCTCATCGATACGCCCGTGGATTTCGAGAACATCAACAAGACTGGCGCGATCATGGGATCCGGCGGTATGGTCGTAATGGACGAGACGACCTGCATGCCGGCCATGGCCAAGTTCTTCCTCGAGTTCACCGAGGACGAGTCCTGCGGCAAGTGCGTCCCCTGCAGGATCGGTAACGCCATGCTGCTCACGATCCTTACCCGAATCACGAACGGCGAGGGCCGCGAAGGAGACATCCAACTGCTGCTCGACCTCTCACAGCAGATCAAGGACACATCGCTCTGCGGTCTCGGCCAAACCTCGCCGAACCCGGTGCTCACGACGATCAAATACTTCCGTGAGGAATATGAAGCGCACATCAAGGATCATAAGTGTCCCGCCCGGGTCTGTACGGCTCTGATTGAGTTTAAGGTAAACGAAGAGAAGTGCAAAAAATGTGGTCTCTGTTTCAAGAACTGCCCGGCCAATGCGATCAAATGGGAAAAGGGTCAGGTGGCCTATATTGATCAGGAGAAGTGTACAAGATGCAAAACCTGCATCAAGAATTGCCGTTTCTGGGCGATTGATTAATAATAATTCATAAAATCAATATTCACGATACTAACGCGAAGGTAACTATATATGCAGAAAATGACGGTAACAGTTGATGGAAAAAAAGTGGAGGTCCCGGCGGGCTCCACTATCTATGAGGCGGCAGTTGCCGCGGGATCCAGGATACCTACCCTGTGCCAAGACAACAAACTCCATCCTTTCGGAGCATGTCGCATCTGCCTCGTCGAGGTTGAAGGAGCGCATCGCAAGTTCACGCCTTCTTGCACCACGCCGATTATGGACAATATGGTCGTCAGAACGTCGACGCCGGCAATCACCGAGGCACGTCGGATGGTCCTCGAACTGCTCCTGATCAGACATCCCCTCGACTGCCCGGTTTGCGATAAAGCGGGCGAGTGCAGCCTCCAGGACCTGGTACATGAGTACGGGCTTGGTCCAAGCAGGTTCGACGCTCAAAAGGGATATCTTCCGCCAGATTACGAAAGTTCGGTCATCGAGCGCAACATCAGTCGCTGCATCCTTTGCGGCAAGTGCGTCAGGATCTGCGACGAACAGAATGCGGTGGGCGAGTGGGCCTTCACGCGCCGGGGAACACGAGCACGCATCAGCACCGATTTCGACCGACCGCTCGACTGCGAGTTCTGCGGCGAGTGTACCGAAATCTGCCCTGTTGGGGCACTCACCACACGTCAGTTCAAGTACAAGGCTCGGTCATGGAACCTGGAAGCAACTTCCTCGGTGTGCAATTATTGCGGTTGTGGATGCGGCATCAACTATGAAACGCGTGAAGGGAAGATCATGCGGGTCAGCCCTGCTCGGAACAATTACCTTTGCGCAAAAGGGCGGTTCGGTTGGGACGCCTTTCACAGTAGCGAGCGCCTGACGAATCCCAAGATGCGGGTAGGGGGAGAACTGGTCGATTGTACCTGGGAAGAGGCGCTGTCGGTCATCGCCACCAATCTCAATGTGATCAAGAGCAAGAACGGCGCTGGGAAGATCGGTGGGCTCGGGTCGGTAAGAACCACGAACGAGGACAGCTATGCGTTCCAGAAATTTCTGCGCACCGTTGTCGAAACCAACAACATTGACACGCTCGCCCGGCTCAAAATACCCCAGGGCCTGAATACTTCGTTTTTCTCAGGAGAACTGAACCGGATGGCCGAGCACGATGTTATTCTCGTGCTTGACAAGAATGTGGGCGAGATCAATCCTCTCACCGGCATTGAAATCGTCCGTGCCGTCAACACAAAGGACCGGAAGGTGATTCTGGTGAATGACGAGTTCAACAAGTTCGACAAAATTGCGAAAGTGGTATTGCCGACAAGTACGGAACGCGCGCTGATGGACCTGGTCAAGGCGTACTCCTCCACAACAGGGACCAACGAGGTCAAAGCGGCGGCCGAGTTATTGAAAACGGCAAAGAAAGTCGCGATCATTGTTCCCGCGCAGCTAACGGACAACGAGTTTTCACTAATCAGAGACCTTGCGGAAAAACTCCCGAGTGTCACATACTATCCGCTTGTCCGGAGAAGCAACTTCCAGGGCTCACTCGATATGGGAGTGATTTCGGGCTATCTGCCGGGTTATCGCAAAGCCGAACAGCCTGGCATGAACGCCATCGAGATGCTCAACTCAATCGCATCGGGCAAGCTGGCTGCACTTTACATCATGGGCGACGATCCCGTAGGGAGCGATCCATCTCTTAGCTCAATTCTCCAAAAGCTCGAATTCCTCGTGGTGCAGGATATTTTCATGACTGAGACAGCAAAGCTCGCTCATGTCGTACTTCCTGCTGCAAGTTCTGCGGAAAAGAGCGGGACGTTCACAAACCTCGAGCGCCGGTTCCAGCATATCAACAGAGCCGAGGAACCTATCGGGGAGTCTCGGCCTGACTGGGAGATCATCCAAGACCTTGCAAAAAGGATGGGCGGTTCCATGAACTACAGTTCGGTCCGGGACATCCTAGCAGAGATACGGTCCGTCATCCCCTTCTACAAAGACCTCAGTGCAGGAGCGTGCTGGGCTCGTGAAAAATCGCCGCTCGCCGGAACAGCCGACGATCTTTCACTTTCATCGGATTCGATCATGAAGCAGGAAGTAATCACCGGGGAGCGCCTGTTGTTCTCGTCAGGCGGGATGATAACCCGTTCTCAAGAAATTAGTACAATTCGACACTACAAGATAGAAGTGTAGGAGCAGAACATGCCCGCTATGAACCAAATACTTCACTACGTGGTCACGCTAGGGATACCCGTCGTGGTACTCCTTGCGTTCATCCTGGCAAACGCCATGTACTTGCAGCTTATGGAGCGCAAAGTGTTGGCCCATATGCAGGGACGGCTCGGTCCGATGCGAACCGGCTGGCACGGGATACTTCAGCCGGTCGCAGATGCAGTCAAGTTCATGATGAAAGAAGATATTATCCCCGCACAGGCCGACAAGTGGGTATTCAGTATAGCGCCCTTGATCCTGCTCGTTATGGCTTTCGGGGCGATGGTGGTGATTCCTTTCGGTCCGCCCACAGACTTCTTCGGCCTTTTAAAGAACAAGGTTCCACTTTGGGTTTCGAACCTGAATGTCGGCATTCTCTACATTCTTGCCTTCTCGAGTGTAGGCACCTACGGCGTAATAATGGCTGGGTGGGCGTCTAACAATAAATATTCCCTCATGGGAGGCTTCCGTTCGGCTGCACAGATGATTAGTTACGAGATTCCGATGGCCTTTGCGATCATCACGGTCGTGCTCATGGCGGGGTCGCTCAATCTATCTGAGATCGTGAATGCCCAGACACATAAGTGGTTTATCGTGGCGTTGCCCGTAGGTCCGGTGGCATTCTTCCTTTACCTCATGGCAGGCATCGCCGAGACGAACCGCGTGCCTTTCGACCTGCCAGAAGCAGAAAGTGAACTCGTAGCAGGGTACTTCACCGAATACAGCGGTATTCGCTTCGGTATTTTCTATATGGCTGAGTATATGAACATGATCGTAGTATCCCTCCTCGCTTCAATCATGTTCCTGGGAGGCTGGCTTCCGGTGCAGATATTGCCACATACGCTTGGCCATATCGCCCCCATCGCCTTTATCAACAAGCTCTTGGCAGCCATTCCCCCGACGATCTGGCTGCTCGGCAAGCTGTACTTCTTTATCTTTTTTTATATGTGGCTCCGCGCAACGCTCCCTCGGTACCGGTATGACCAACTCATGTCCATTTCCTGGAAAATATTACTTCCATTATCGCTTGTTACATTACTCGTTGCAGCAGGCATGAAACAGATGGGATGGCTGTGAGGCACGTAGTGAGACTTCAGGAGTGAAGAGTTTGGAGTAAGGAGCAAGAGGTCTACGACGATGAATAAAGTGAAACAGTTCTTCAAAACGATCTTTCTGATCGAAATAGCCCAGGGCATGGCATTAACGCTCAAAACCATGCTGACACCGGCCATCACCCGGCAGTATCCTACATTCAAACGAAAACCGATCCCCGGTTCGCGTGGGCTCCATGCCATGCGGCGTGACGAATCGGGAAACGGTGCATGCATCGGCTGCGGTCTGTGCGAGGCGGTCTGTCCGGCGAAAGCCATTACCGTGGTAACCTCGGAGGGACTCAATCACGAAAAACTTGTCAACGCGTACGAGCTTGACCTGTTTCGGTGCGTCTTCTGCGGGTTTTGCATCGATTCCTGCCCCGTATCGGCGATTCTGATGACGCCCGAGTTCGAATTGGCCTGTTATTCCAGAAAAGACGCGTTCTATACCAAGGATCGCTTAGTCGATGTGGGCGATCGCTACATGGGCGGGAAGGCAGGAAACAAGAAATGATAAACGAGCTTATATTCATGTACTTCGCTACCGTCATTCTGCTGTCGGCGGTCTTGATGATAACCCGAAGGAACCCCATTCACAGTGTGATGTTCATGCTGCTGTTATTCTTTCACATTGCAGGAGTGTTCGTTCTCCTTAACGCTGAATTCCTGGCAGCAGTGCAACTCATTGTGTATGCCGGGGCCATCCTGATCCTCTACCTCTTTGTAGTGATGCTCTTGAACGTGGATCGGGAAAGTTCCGCCGCGCGTGCAAACCGTTACTGGCGGTGGATGGTTGGTTTTGGAGCGGTGATTGCCGCTGAGATCATCCTTCTTATCTCGCGAGGTACCTTTTCAGCTGCAGATACGGGGCAGACCATGCAGCTTGCTGGCAGCGGCGTCAAGGAACTGGGTGGACTGCTGTACCGGAATTATCTGATACCTTTTGAAGCAGCATCCATCATCCTGCTCGTAGGTCTTGTGGGCGCTGTTATGTTGGCGAAGAAGAGGAGTAACGAGTAGATGGAAATCTGTAGATGGTAGGCAGAACCTGCAGGTTTTCCGTCTACCGCTGGCTATCTACCGCATTCTGGAGGTTTTACTATGATCCCCCTGTCCTGGTACATCTTTTTGAGCGCAGCACTGTTCTCGATCGGCATCATAGGTGTCTTGAGCCGCCGCAATATATTCATCATTCTGATGTCCATCGAGCTTATGCTGAACGCGGCAAACATCAATCTTGTCGCATTCTCGCACTATTTGCAATCGTTGACCGGACAGATCTTCGTGATTTTCGTCATAACGGTGGCCGCAGCAGAGGCCGCTGTGGCGCTCGCGATTATCATCCTGCTTTCGCGCAACCGCGGGAGCATCTATGTGGATGAATTCAATATCATGAAGGGCTGATTTCCGGACTGCTGATTAATTAGTATTCTTTCGTTGATAAATCGAGGTGCATGACATGCTCACATACGCACTTATACCGCTTTTGCCGTTTGCTGGTTTTTTGATAGCGGGACTGTTCGGGAAAGTTCTGAAAGAGAGGGCCGCCTACTTCCCCATCGCGGGAGTGATTGGTGCGTTCATTCTTTCCATTAGCGCGTTCGTCGATGTGCTGGGCGGGGCAAAGCTGAATGAGAATTTTTATACCTGGATCTCAGTCGGCACCTTCACGGTTAACGTAGGTTTCCAGATTGACCAGCTCACTGCGGTGATGCTGCTGGTTGTGACAACGCTTAGTTCGCTCATTCATATCTATTCCGTCGGATACATGCACGGCGACAAGGGCTATCCCCGGTTCTTCGCGTATCTATCGCTCTTCACGTTTTTCATGCTCGTGCTGGTGATGGCCAATAACTTTCTGGTCATGTTCGTAGGCTGGGAAGGCGTGGGTCTCTGCTCCTACCTGCTTATCGGTTTTTGGTACGAGAAGAAATCGGCCGCTGATGCGGGAGTCAAGGCTTTTGTGGTGAACCGGGTTGGCGACTTCGGGTTCGTGCTCGGTGTTCTGCTCATTTTCGTGACATGCGGCACACTTGATTTTTCCCAGGTCTTTGCCACGATGGGGACTTCGGTTACGAACCATACCTATCATATCTTCGGAGGCGAAATCAGCGTGATCACACTGATCTCGCTCCTGCTGTTTCTGGGAGCCATGGGCAAATCGGCACAACTTCCATTATATGTCTGGTTGCCGGATGCCATGGAAGGCCCGACACCGGTCAGCGCCTTGATCCATGCTGCGACCATGGTAACAGCCGGCGTGTTCATGGTGGCGCGTTGCGCACCGATCTTCTCGCTCTCCGAAACGGCGATGAACACCGTGGCGATTGTCGGCGGTCTGACAGCCGTCTTTGCTGCGACCATCGGCCTCGTGCAGAACGACATCAAGCGAGTCATCGCCTATTCCACTATTAGCCAACTCGGGTACATGTTCCTCGGCCTCGGCGTCGGGGCATTCTCCGCCGGCATCTTTCACCTCACGACGCATGCGTTCTTCAAGGGTCTCCTGTTCCTTGCTTCGGGCAGCGTGATCCATGCCCTCTCCGGCGAGCAGGACATGCGCAAGATGGGCGCGCTACAACCGAAAATTAAAATCACCTGGGCCGTATTTTATATCGGTACTCTTGCCTTGTCCGGGATCCCGCCGTTCGCGGGTTTCTTCAGCAAGGACGACATTCTCTGGAATGCTTTCAATGCGCCATCGATCGGCTTGGGGCTTTGGTTGCTAGGCATCGCGGGTGCATTCATGACTGCATTTTATTCTTTCCGGTTGATTTACCTTACGTTTTACGGCAAGTCTCGTCTTGATCCTGAGGTTGCACATCATGTTCATGAATCACCTAAGGTGATGACCGTACCGCTTATGATCCTTGCTTTCTTCGCGGCGACAATTGGATTCATCGGTATGCCCATCATCGAGCACGGAAATCTCTTTGAGGAATTCCTGGCTCCAATCTTCCCGCATGTGGAACATGCTGCACATGAAAGCCATGGCGCGGAAATATTATTGATGGTCTTGTCGGTCGGTATCGCCGCCGCTGGCTGGAGATTGGCGCATGGCATGTATAAAACCAGCAGTGCCTGGCCTAATAAAATAGCCGAAAAATTCAAAGGCACGTACAACCTGCTCCTGAACAAGTACAAAGTTGATGAAATCTATAACTACATCTTCGTCGATGGCTTGGTCCATAAGCTCGCCAAGTTTCTCTATGGTATTGGTGATGTGAAAATCATCGACGGATTCATAAACTGGTTAGCAGCTGCAATCGGTAAAACGAGCGAGAAGGGTAGGCGGCTTGAAAGCGGTTACGTGCAGCAATACGCTTTTACGATGGGGCTCGGCCTCGTGGTGCTCGTAGGATTGTACTATATTTTCAGTTAAACGTACGAAGTACAAAGTGCATAATCCATAATAAAGTCCCTAATACGGATACAAAGTCACATTTCCCAATTTAGCGATTTCTATATCACCCTGAACTCTGTACTAAGTACTCTGCTTTTCATTAAGGAGTTTATCCATGCTCGAATTGAAACTCAATCAGCTCGATTATCCGCTGCTGAGCCTTTTTATCTTTCTACCTGTTGCCGGGGCGTTCCTGCTGCTGTTCATTCGAAACGCGGTAGCCGTGCGCTGGACAGCACTCGTCTTTTCGATCATTGAACTCGGCCTGTGCATACCGCTTCTCCTGAACTTCGACGGTTCCATTGCCCACATGCAGTTTGGCGAAAGCATGCCCTGGATCGCGGCCTGGAACATCAATTACCGTATTGGCGTTGATGGGATCAGTGTTCTGTTTGTCGCGCTGTCTGCGCTCCTTACTGTCATTTCCATCATGGTATCTTGGACAGCTATCCAGGACAGAGTGCGTGAGTTCATGATTGCCATATTGTTCCTAGAAGCAGCCATGATTGGCGTATTTGTGTCCCTTGACCTTTTCCTCTTCTATATCTTTTGGGAAGCGATGCTCATTCCCATGTATCTTCTTATCGGGATATGGGGCGGTCCAAACCGGCTGTATGCTGCGATCAAGTTCTTCCTTTACACGCTTGTCGGCAGCGTGCTCATGCTTATCGCGATCATCGCGGTCTATTTCGCGGCCGGGCACACATTCGACGTGCTCGCGATCATGAATCATAAATTCGACTACACCTTCCAAATGTGGGTTTTTGCGGCCTTCTTCGCGGCTTTTGCCGTCAAGGTCCCGATGTTCCCGGTCCACACCTGGCTGCCGGACGCCCACGTTGAAGCACCGACTGCTGGCAGTATCATTCTTGCAGGTATCCTTATAAAGATGGGGGCCTACGGCTTTCTTCGCTTCTCGCTGCCTTTCTTTCCCGACGCGGCCATTGCCTGGACGCCTGCCATCATGGTGCTATCGGTCATTGCCATCATTTATGGAGCCTACATGGCCTTTGCACAGACCGATTTCAAGAAGCTCATTGCCTACTCCAGTGTAAGCCATATGGGTTTTGTGACTCTCGGCATCTTTACGTTAAATCTCCAGGGCCTTGAAGGAGGCATCCTTCAGATGCTGAACCATGGCGTCTCGACCGGTGCGTTGTTCCTTGCCGTGGGTGTGATTTACGAACGGACCCACACGAGACAGATCGCGGACTACGGCGGAATCGCAGCCCGGGTGCCGGTGTATGCAACGTTCCTGATGATCATCACGTTTGCATCAATCGGCCTGCCTGGCACGAACGGTTTTATCGGAGAGTTCACGATCCTCTTGGGCGCATTTCTGCACAATAAAATATATGCCGTGGTCGCGTCGCTGGGTATCATCCTTGGCGCAGGATACATGCTCTGGCTTTACCAGCGTGTTGCCTTTGGTAAAATAACGAATTCACACAACGAGCACCTTGCAGATATGAACGCCCGCGAAGTTGTGGCTGCATTTCCGCTCGTGGTGCTGGTGTTTTTCATCGGTCTTTACCCGAACGCCGCTTTCGGCGTTATACATGCCTCGGTGGCAAACTTGGTTCAGCAGGTTAATGCCAAGGTAGCATCGGCGCCGGTGGTCACCCAGATGCTCAGCACCGTGATAGGAAAATAAGTTAGGAGAAATCATGTCCACTTTGTATCAACAATTTCTGCAAACGATAATTCCGATATTACCAGAGACTGTCATGATCAGCACTGCTCTTTTAGTGCTTCTCTTCGATTTATTTATCGAGAAAGACCGAAAATACACGCTAGGCTGGTTCAGCGTGATCGGCATCATCGGGGCAGCCATCGCTACCTATAAGTTAATGGGTGTGAACGCTGTTTTCTTTGCTGGAACGTTTCACCTGGATGCCTTTTCAACATTTTTCAAATTTGTCTTCTACATTGCTTGCGGACTTGGGATTCTGGTCTCGATCAACTACCTGAAGATCGAGGATATTCATCGTGGCGAATACTACGCCCTCATGCTTTTTGCAACGAGCGGTATGATGCTTATGGCGTCGGCAGGGGACCTGATTGCACTTTATGTCGGTCTAGAACTCATGGCCCTGTCCATATACATCCTTGCGGGTTTTATGCGGCGCAACAACCGGTCGAACGAGGCAGCGATCAAATATCTTATCCTCGGCGCTTTCTCCTCGGCCATTATGGTCTATGGCATGTCGCTGCTATACGGGCTTTCAGGCACAACGAACCTCACCGGGATCCTGGTGTACCTGCGCAGTGCAGACCTTACCAATCCGATCATTTCTCTATCCATGCTCATGCTGGTCGTGAGCTTCGGGTTTAAGGTGGCAGCCGTGCCTTTCCACATGTGGGTGCCTGATGTGTATGAAGGTGCGCCGACATCGGTTACGGCGTTCATGTCAGCTGGGCCCAAGGTAGCCGGTTTTGCCGTGCTGCTCAGGGTTTTCTTATACGCCTTTGCCCCGCTGCACGAACACTCAACGGTAATTATTTCCTGGCTTGCTGTCCTTACCATGGCCGTTGGTAATATCATGGCTTTATCCCAGACCAACATCAAGCGGATGCTCGCCTACTCGTCAATTGCCCATGCTGGGTATGCTCTCGTCGGCCTTGCAGCGGGCGGACCGGACGGTGCTGCCAGTGTTATGTTGTATGTCTGCATCTATGCCCTCATGAATATGGGTGCTTTCGGCGTTGTGATCATGCTCAGAAAGGCAGGGGAGCGGGGCGAGGAAATTTCCGATTTTGCGGGACTTGGCAAGACGAACAAGACTGCAGCTTTTCTCATGCTGATTTTCATGTTCTCGCTCACCGGCATCCCACCGCTTGCCGGGTTCGTGGGAAAGTTTTATATCTTTAAGTCTGCAGTGCAGGCCGGGCTCACTTGGCTTGCTGTAGCGGGTGTGCTGTTCTCTGCGGTGAGTGCCTATTTCTATCTCCGGGTCATCATGGTCATGTATATGCACGAGCCGAAAGGCAGCATCGAGCTGTCGTCATCCCCATCCCTTGCACTTGCACTGGCGATCTCGGTGACCGCAGTGCTCGTTATCGGAGTGTATCCAACAGATATCTTGAATTTTGCGCGTGCCTCAATCATCGGGATCATGTAAAGACTTTTTTTTGCATACAGAATATGCAAGATTAAGGATACAATGTCAACTGGCCAGGTCATACACATGGCTTTTTTATTGACAGACTTAAGCGATTGTAACCATCGGACCGGGATGCCGTAAAGTTGCATGCCTACCTTCGTTAGAACCACCATGAATTCGGCTCGAAGAACTGAATCAGCACGGACCCGGGCGCTCTCAAACCCTTTTTTACCTCTTGATTCGAATTTCTGAAAGTTGTAACATTAAAACAATGTACAAAGATTTGTTTAAGAACAGACCTGCGCTCGCTTTCAGGCTTTATCGCTGTTGATATGGATTTTTTTAAAAAATATCCTTGATTCATGGCATGACCGAATCTTCTGATTTTTCCTTCTCTTCAATGCCTCTCACAGAGGATATAAGCGCTTGAAATATAAATGTTTATTCGGAGTCCTGGAATGATAAAAATTACTATTTTTATTACCCTGCTTATGACCTCTGCCGTAGCAATATCTGCAGCTTCAGATAATGTGCAAGTTGCAAACGTTGACAAAGACTCTCACTTTCGATTGATAAAACCTGCTATTTCGCCTAATGTGACTGAAAAAGATGAATACTATGAGGTCCAAGGGCGCAACGAATCGGAATTGCGTTGTGGGATGGACCATAACAGCTGTAAATGGGACGATGGGAAAAGGTACGATTCCGTGACAAGCTGGCGAGTGAAATGGGACTACGGCTATGATCGCACTCCCCAATCTTGTGCCGCGGCTGCTTTCAAGGCCTCAGTTGAAGTAGTAATTCGTTATCCCAAATGGGTCCACGATGACGGCGTGCCTCAGGTGCTCGTGGTTAAATGGGACAATTACATAAAAAACCTAACAATGCATGAAAATGGACATCGAGACATGGCTGTGGCAGCGGTAGCAGATCTTTCCCGCGCAGTGGCCAAATTATCTCCGGCGACAAATTGTTCTGATCTGGATCGGGAAGTGCAGGCGCTCTGCCACCTGAAAATGAAAAAACTGAATGCGGATGAGAAGGCCTATGATGTAATTACGAAACATGGTTTAACGCAGGGGGCGATATTCCCATAGTATGTGTCTCAATATATTGCTGTATGACAAAGGAATATTCTCGGAAGGAAAGTCTTGAAAACAAAAAGCAGGCTAAAATTTAGCCTGCTTTTTTTGTTTTGCAATATGCTCCCCTAAATCTCAGCGAATCTTCTTCAAGGCTTTTTTAATTTCAAAGATTCTAATTGGCATCAATTGGGGCCGTATCAAAAGTAGTAATTCCGTTATCCCTGGTCGGTCCCGTTGACAATACACTCTCTTCGCATGAGCTTTTTACAGAGAAGTTGTACATACCGGGGTCAAAGTTCGTTATCCCATTTTTCAATTCCAAGCCTGGCGTATCGGAAGCCAAACCACCTGCGCCAGCGCCTTCAGCAATTGAACAGCCCGAGCCAGTGTCCAAAAACGAGATGCCGTTAGTTGCATAGTTGTAGCTGTTCATTTCACTCGGCATGACCTCCTCTGTTGATGTATTAGCATAAGCTACGCCGATAGCAAGCGTAAAGACCAATGCTCCTATCGTAGTGATGATTTTTTTCATTTTTTTTACCTCCTTCTCTGAACCTACTGCAATTTTATTTATAGCCTATCACAGCTCCTAGAGTTGTCAAGGAAGATCGATAAATTGAATGCAACTACAGTATTATAAAACGAGAAACTAAAGTGTAATACATTTTTATAAATTTCGTGAACGACGTATTCACATCAGATACACATAGCATCGCATGTCTTGAAAATTTTGAGATAGCGACACTCATCATACCTGCCTCTCCTTCCTCATGGTATACTTTCACCATGATAATGGACGTAAAAACATATTTATTAAAAGAGTACGGCTCATGGAGTGTATTGATCGTAGCATATCTGGCCGGCACTTGTGTCAGTCACGCGTTTACGTGGTTGCTCTTTCCACTCTTCGCCGCACTCGCTCTGCTGATTAATTCTAAGCAGGCATTTATGAAATGGTTCAGGAAAAGGGAAGACCGGAAATCGTTATTAATTATGCTGGGCCAATTTCTTGCTGCCGCCATAATCCTTGCAGTTATTTTCAGGAGCGAGATCCCAAGACTTATGCCGCTTTTAGTCATACCCGCCTTGTATTTGCTATCTAACAGAATAATTGGCGAACACGCCCTTATTACCGAGATCCTGGGGTTTGCTCTTATCAGTCTTGCAGCAGTACTCGCAAAATTCCTGCTGACGGACGGAATAGATGTGAGGCTTTTCATAGGCGTTGCATTCTACTTTACGGCAGGTGTTTTTAAGATAAAGGTCTTAATTTTAAAAAAGATGCAAGACCGCATTTTTACAGCCTTGTATGTATTATTATCATTATTCGTTTATCACCGTTTTTATATCCCGGTGATCATACTTCTCCCCCTGCTGGACAACCTCATCGTATCAGCCACTCCCTACAAAGTAAGGCTGCAGACTACCGGTTGGATTGAGGTCATAAAAAGTATTCTATTCCTTCTCCTCTTTGTCTCTTACTACTAAGGTCGTTATGGTTGTTCCTTCTGCCCAATCCGTGGGAAGTACAGTCGACTCCCAAGAGTGCTAAAATAGTCATTAGAGGTTCAAAATGACGGTAAAGACACAGGATGCGATGCTTACCTCAAATGCTTTGGTGGTGCTTTCCCGGCGCTATTTGAAAAAAGACGATCAGGGGAGGGTTGTAGAGTCGCCGGATGAGATGTTTCACAGGGTGGCAAACAGCGTCGCCCAGGCCGAGCTTCTATACAACGGCCACGCGGATATAAGAACTACAGAAGAAGAATTTTATAGCTTACTTGCGAATCTTGAGTTCCTGCCGAATTCCCCGACCCTAATGAACGCAGGCCGGCCTCTTCAGCAGCTTGCAGCCTGTTTTGTGTTGCCAATCGAAGATTCGCTCGAATCCATATTCGAAGCTGTCAAAAATACAGCCCTCATTCATCAAAGTGGTGGCGGGACCGGCTTTTCTTTCAGTAAACTAAGGCCCAGGGACGACGTCGTACGTACTACGAGCGGAACTGCCAGCGGTCCAGTGTCCTTCATGAGGGTTTTTAATATGGCCACAGAAGTGGTCAAGCAGGGCGGTACGCGACGCGGTGCGAATATGGGCATTCTGCGTGTTGATCATCCGGATATTCTGGAGTTTATCTCGGCTAAGACTAACAATAGAGAACTGGCGAATTTCAATATTTCGGTGGCTGTGACCGAGGAATTCATGCATTCTGTAGAGATCGACGGTGACTTGACGCTTGTGAATCCTCACAACCGACAGGTGGTCAAGACGCTAAAGGCCAGAGAAGTTTTCGATCGGATCGTGAATTCGGCATGGAAAACAGGAGATCCCGGCTTGTTGTTCTTCGATCGCATCAACCGCAAAAATCCAACACCTCAGCTTGGAGAGATGGAGAGCACTAACCCCTGCGGTGAGCAGCCCCTCCTGCCGTACGAGCCTTGCAATCTTGGGTCCCTCAACCTCGGCCTTATGCTGAAGTACTCCAGTGGTCGTGCAGAAATAGACTGGGAGAAAATGAAACAGACCATACGGATAGGCGTCAATTTTTTGGACGATGTGATAGATGTGAGCCGTTATCCGCTGGATGAGGTAGACCGTATGGCAAAGGGCAATCGGAAAATTGGCCTAGGCGTAATGGGTTTTGCAGATATGCTGATTCGGCTCGGCATCCCCTACGATTCTGAAGGTGCGCTCAGAACCGGTGAAGAGATCATGAGGTTCGTGAAAGAAAATGGGTGGGCGTATTCTGCGGAACTAGCACGAAAACGCGGCGTATTCCCGAATTATCCTGGGAGCAGCTATGATCGAGCGGGCGGGCCCGCCCTTAGGAACGCCACTGTGACAACAATTGCGCCCACGGGGACATTATCGATCATTGCCGGCTGTTCCAGTGGCATCGAGCCGCTTTTTGCACTCTCATTTAAGCGCCACATTCTCGGAGATGTCATACTTACTGAGATAAGCGAATCCTTCCTTGAAACGGCGAAAAAGCGGGGGTTTTTGAGCGACTCTCTTCTTATGCACGTCATGGCAGGTGAATCGATCCAGCGGATGAGTGAGGTACCGGAAGACGTGAAGCGTCTTTTTGTAACGGCCTTCGATGTCGCTCCGGTGTGGCATGTACGCATGGAGGCGGCGTTCCAGCGCCACACGGATAATGCGGTGTCTAAAACCATCAACTTTGCACCGAATGCCTCTGAAGAAGATGTGCGAAAAGCCTTTATCCTGGCTTACCGGGAGGGCGTAAAGGGCATTACAATTTTTCGCAGCGGAAGCAGAAGTGAGCAGGTCCTAAGCTGTGTAGATCCGCTTTATTGTTGATGAATACCCTGAGGGAGCAGAACCAATGCAGGTATCAATCGGTGCCGACCATGGTGGATTTGCCCTGAAAATCGTTCTCTTGGAGCACTTAAAAATGCTCGGACATGAAGTACGTGACTTAGGCACCTATGACAGCGAACCTGTCGATTACCCAGATTATGCCCGAGCCGTGGCCAATGCCATAATCGATGGGAGGGCGGAGCGCGGGATATTAATTTGCGGCAGTGGGGTCGGGGCATGCGTAGCAGCAAATAAATTCCCGGAAATCCGGGCGGCTATTTGTCACGATACCTTCTCGGCGCACCAAGGTGTAGAAGACGATAATATGAATGTCTTGTGTCTTGGTGCGCGGATTGTGGGGCCGGAACTGGCAAAAGACATCGTCACGACGTATTTGAAGGCAACATTCTCCGGCGCGGAACGACATGTGAGACGGCTGGAAAAAGTAGCAGAAATTGAAAAGGAGTTCTTAAAATGCTAGTTGTGCGATTTTATGCCACCTGCAATGTTCAACTGTTCGCGAGAAATACGGTTCACAATAATTCACAAAAGAATTCATGAGGAGAGATTACGATGAAGCTGGGATATATTGGTTTGGGTAAAATGGGTTATAACATGGTTGAGCTGTTGCTTGAGAAAGGGCACCAGATCGTTGCCTATAATAGGAGCGCTGAACCTGTGCAGAGAATCGCGAAAAAAGGTGCGAGACCGGCGGATTCAATACGATCGCTCGCCATGGCTCTGCAGCCGCCAAGGCTCGTCTGGATCATGGTCCCCTACGATGCCGTTGATGCCGTTTTGAAGGACTTAACGCCATTACTCGCGAAAGGAGATACGATCATCGATGGCGGCAATTCACCCTACAGGGAGTCCATACGACGTGCTCAAGAGTTGGAAAATAAGGGCATCAATTTTCTAGATGCCGGCGTGAGTGGCGGTCCGGCCGGTGCACGGACCGGGGCGTGCATTATGGTCGGTGGCGACGAAAGCGTATTTCACACTTATGAACAGATCTTTCGTGATGCCTCGGTCGACAACGGGTACGCGCATTTCGGGAAAGCCGGTGCAGGCCATTTCGTTAAAATGGTTCATAACGGAATCGAATACGGAATGATGCAAGCCCTTGCCGAGGGTTTTGCAATCCTTAAGCATTCTGGCTTTAATTTCGATCTAGCGAAGGTCGCCGACCTGTACAACCACAAGAGCGTGATCGAATCGCGGTTGGTTGGCTGGCTCAAGGCCGCGTATGGAAAATATGGCGAGAACCTCCAGGGGATATCAGGCGCGGTTGCGCAGAGCGGAGAGGCTATGTGGACCATAGATGCCGCGAAGGAATTTGGAAGCCCTGCGCCCATCATTAAGGGCGCGCTCGATTTTCGTCTCCAGTCGCAGGCAAACCCTAGCTATATTGGACAGATCGTGTCAGCCCTGAGGCATCAATTCGGCGGCCACGAGGTGAAAGCATCTGAGGTAGAGATTGAGAAAGGGGAAAAAAGAAAAATTGCCTGAATTGGTAGAAGGGGGGAATGGTATGAGACCTCAAAAACTTAAAACAAGGATATTTTTGGACGGCGGTGATCCCGAGGAAACGAAAGAGATCTTAAAATTCCTCGGGTTTCTCGACGGTCAAACTACAAATCCGACGCTAATTTCGAAAAATCCTGAGGCAATGAAAAGGGTCGAGCGGGGAGAGACATTCAGTGCCGAAGAAATACTCGAGTTTTATCGGGGGGTAGTAACGACACTATGCAGTTTGCTACCGGGTGGATCAGTATCGGTAGAGGTCTACGCCGACGTAACGACTCAGGCCGACACGATGCTGAAGCAGGCAAAAGACATGTTCTCTTGGATCGCAAATGCACAAGTGAAGTTTCCGACGACCCGGGAAGGGCTTAAAGCGGCAGAGTGGGCGGTACAAGCAGGAATGCGCGTGAACATGACGCTCTGCTTCTCACAGGAACAGGCTGCGGCCGTGTATGCGGCAACGCGGGGTGCGAAGAAAGGACAGGTATTCGTCTCGCCATTCGTCGGGAGGCTCGACGATCGTGGTGAAAACGGCATGGACGTGATCGCCAATATCCTCTGCATGTACGCTCAGGGTGACGGACATGTGGAAGTCCTGACTGCGAGCGTGCGGAACATCGATCACTTTTTGTACGCCCTCAAACTTGGTACGGATATTATTACGGTGCCCTATGAAGAATTAAAAGCCTGGGGTGAAAAAGGGATGCCTCTACCTGGAGACGCTTACCACTATAACGCCGCATTGTTAAAACCCATTCCGTACAAAGAGATAAAACTTGATAAAAAGTGGGAAGACTACGATATCCGGCATGAACTGACGACCAAGGGAATGGAGCGGTTTTCCGAGGATTGGAAAAGATTGATAAAATCCGATAAAAGGAAGATTGCTTGATCATGGATGATAATACCGGTCAACAAAGCACGGGATTAGCACCGACCGAAGCAGGCCTGATGCCGGAATATCACCGGATCGAGAACTGCGATGTGGAGATTCCACGTCCCGCGGGCCTGATCATCTTCGGGGCTTCGGGAGACCTGACGCGTCGGAAGCTTTTGCCGTCGCTGTACCAGCTCTTTAAAAACAAGATGCTCACGCCGCAGTTTTTCATTCTCGGCACCAGTCGTATCAAGATGACGACCGAACAATTTCGCGGGGGCATGCGGGATGCGGTCAAAGCTGTGCTTCCACGCGATTTTGAGGAGAGCCTTTGGGACGAGTTCGTGAACCATCTCTACTACTCTACCTTCGATTACGAGAACCTGGCATCGTACACTGTCGATTTAGTCGACATCCTTCCAAAGCTGGAGATTAAGCACAAGACAATGGGGAATCGCATTTTTTATCTGGCCATCCCGCCGATGGTCTTTGAAAGCGTGATCCATAATCTCGGCGCTTCAGGGCTATCGCGCGAGGAAAAGGGCTGCAGCCATATCGTGATCGAGAAGCCTTTCGGTCATGATCTAGCCTCGGCACGAAAATTAAACCAGCTTGTACATACCCATTATAAAGAAAGCCAGATATTCCGCATCGATCATTACCTCGCTAAAGAGACGGTGCAGAACATATTGATGTTCCGGTTCGCGAACTCTATTTTTGAACCGCTTTGGAACCGTCGGTATGTGGACCATGTGCAGATTACGGCCACAGAAACCATCGGCGTCGAGCACCGAGCCGGTTATTATGAAGAAGCGGGCGTGATCCGCGATATGTTCCAGAACCATATGTTTCAACTCTTGAGCCTTATTGCCATGGAGCCGCCGGCAGTGTTCTTCGCCGAACGCGTGCAGGATGAAAAGGCAAAAGTCTTGCGATCCCTAAGGCACCTGTCCCTTGATACGCTGGCTGATCAACTTGTGGTCGGCCAATATGCAAAAGGGACAATCGGCGGCGGGGAAGTTGCCGCTTACCGTCAGGAACAGGGTGTCGCAGACGCTTCGAAAACGCCGACCTTTGCAGCCATGCAAGTGTTTGTCGACAACTGGCGCTGGCACGGGGTTCCTTTTTATCTCCGTTCAGGCAAGAGGCTCGCAGTGCGAAAAACGGAGATTGCCGTTCTATTCCGCGAGGTACCGCACTCCATGTTCCCTGATTCGGTCAGCGGTCCCATTGAACCTAACTCTATCATCCTCAAAATACAACCTGAAGAGGGCATGAGCCTTACATTCCAGACCAAGCAGGCAGGCACTAAGATCTGTTTGAACCCAGTGGAGATGAAATACGATTACCCTCGTGGGGTGGCACTCGACGCCTACGAATGGGTCCTGCTGGACTGCATGATCGGAGACCACATGCTCTTCATGCGCGAAGACAGCGTAGAGCTTGCGTGGTCAGCGCTTACTCCAGTACTTGATGCAGTTGATTCGGGAAAGGGCGTGCCGCTCGCATTGTACCCCGCGGGAACGGACGGACCCAACGAGGCACTGCGCCTGTTAAGAAGAATAGGGCGCTTTTGGAGGCCTTTGTGAATGGCCGCAGCAATGTGCGGATCTCGGTATTCGATGACCTCCAATCGCTGAGCCATGGCGCAGCGGAATTATTTTTGTCTCTTTCGTGTACGGCCATTGCCGCAAAAGGTAGGTTTGCTGTCGCCCTTTCCGGTGGCACAACCCCCCGCCTCTTGTACACACTTCTCGGATCACCACCCTATCTAAACACCATTGACTGGCGCCGTGTTCACTTGTTCTGGGCAGATGAGCGATGCGTTCCGTCCGATAATCCTGCGAGCAACTACAGGTTGGTTCGCGATACGTTATTGAAGAACCTTCCCATGCCCGAGAGCAATGTTCACAACGTGCATGGAGAAGCAGATCCCGAAGAGGCGGCGCGTGCCTATGAGCAGGACATCAAGGCATTCTTTGGTACGGTCACTATCCCGAGCTTTGACCTTGTCATGCTGGGAGTAGGCGCGGACGGTCATACGGCATCGCTCTTTACTGGTTCATCAGCGGTTTTTGAATCTGCTCGGATCACCAATCCCGTATATCTAGAAGATCCTCAAATTAACCGTGTTACGCTCACGATTTCGGTCATCAATAATGCATCTAATGTACTTTTTCTTGTTGCAGGAAGAGCCAAAGCGAGCGTGCTCCAAAATATCCTTTACCACGGCAATTCCAAGGGATATCCGGCAGGACAGGTCTTTACCGAGAACGGAACAGTTACGTGGTTTCTCGATAAGGAAGCCGCAGGAAGATAACTGGGTTGCTCTGATTAATTTATAGTCATACAAGTGCTATGCGCCACTAGAGGTATTTTTTTATGATATTATAATCTCTATATACCACATACCACTGAAAGGAGGTGAAATCAGGATGAAAAAGGCTATGAGCAAAGACACTCTCGCAAAAGAAGCTGCGTACTGGGCCGCAAAGAAGCTACTCGATAAGCAAAATCCTGGCACGGTATGCCACAAATGAAAGGGGTGAAAGAGCTAAAGTTGCTGGTCAGCAACGAAACCGAAGCTGCAGATATGGCTGGCGCGAACCGGTGCTAACAGTTCAGTGTTGCAAGCCATATCTGCTACCTTATCTTTTTTAGATCATAATCGCATTATCAAAAAATATTCTCACTTAGCATCATTTTATCATTCTTATGGCAACGAATAAACCTTACGAATTTTTTATCCAGTGGCATTTAACGGAAAACTGCAACCTTCGGTGCATGCACTGTTACCAGGGCGAGCAGGGCAAAGAAGAGCTGCCGCTAACTGAAATGAAACGAGTGATCGGCGAAGTGTCGGACATGATCGCGGACTGGTCAGACATCTACGGGATCGCTTTTTCTCCAAGCATGAATATTACCGGGGGCGAACCGTTCCTGAAAAAAGACCTCTTCGAGTTTCTTGGAGAAATCAAGCAGAAGGGATTCAAAATGTACCTTCTCACCAACGGGACACTAGTAAGCAGGGATCGAGCTCGGAGTCTTAGTGATCTCGGTGTCGATGGCGTTCAGGTTAGTATTGAAGGTCCAGAGGATGTCCATGATGCAATTCGGGGCAAGGGGAGTTTCCGCGCATCAAAAGAGGGAATAGAGTACCTCGTCGATGCTAAACTTCCGGTTACGCTGAACGTTACGCTTTCAGCCATCAATGCTTCGACAGTGGATAAAGTTATTGCTTTCTGCTCACATGTAGGAGCGCAACGAGTCGGGTTTTCCCGCCTCGTGCCTGCCGGGAAAGGCAGATCCTTGCTTTCCCAGATGCTCACCAGGGAGCAGGTGAGAGGCCTCTATGAAACAGTATTATCGCTTGAGCATGACGATATAGAAATCGTGACCGGAGACCCGGTCGCGTCACAGATGCGGGAGAAAACGAACGGCGACGCCGGAGATGTTGCGAGCAGTGGATGTTCGGCAGGTGTTGCCGGCTTGACCATCCTTCCTAATGGAAATGTTACGCCCTGCAGGAGATTGCCCCTCTCTCTCGGCAACGTGACGAAAGATTCTCTTCGTGAGATCTGGTCAACGTCGCCGGTCCTCGCTGCTCTTCGGGATCGGAGCAAATACAAGGGCAAGTGCCGCAACTGCGACCGGTGGGCGCAGTGCAGGGGATGCCGGGCGATTGCCTATGCGTGTTCGCGCGGCATTGAAGATTTCCTCGCAGAAGATCCGCAGTGCTTTATTGACGCTTGAAAGCTGGCATGTATGAAAGCACTCGTTACCGGCGGTACGGGGTTCATTGGCAGCAAAGTTGTTGGTCTTCTTGCGGAAAACGGACATACCGTCCGCCTCTTCGGACGAAAGGATAAACTACCTGCTCAGTTCGCAGGGAAAGACGTCTCTCTCTTTCCCGGGGACCTCTAGGATGCCAGCTCGGTCATTAATGCGATGGCGGGCATGGACGTATTTTACCATATCGGTGAGTTGAGGAACGTATCACCCCTTGCAGCGAAGAAGAACGTGCGACTGGTTGAAAAGATATTAGACAACATTGATAAATCCGGCATAAAACGATTCATCTTCATCAGTTCATTGACTGTGGCAGGCATTCCCTCGGCGGTTCCGGCCTCGGAAGAGACGAAACCGAAGCTTGTTCCTGAGGAGCATTACACCGCTTATAAGAGACAGTGTTAAGAAATTCTTGAAGCGCAGACAGTGGCAGAGTATGTCATCATCAGGCCTGGAGTGGTTTTCGGAACAGGCTCCCGGTACTTCGGAAATTTAGTTGCTGCCGTAGATCGATTCGGGCCGCTTGGCTTCCCCTCTATCGGAAAGGGAAATAATGTCGCCCCGCTCATTCATGTGCAAGATCTTTCCCAAGCCATTTATCTCGCGGGCATAATGAAGGATGCCATAGGCCAGACATTCAATCTTACCGATGGTCTAACTCACAGCTGGTATGATTTTTTCAATACCATTGCTATTTCACTCGGGAAAAAATTCAGGCTCCTGCCTGTCCCGACCGTGGCACTGAGTGTACCGTCGAAAATCATAGACTTTATTGGGGATGTCTTTCATGTAAAATTTAGCCTGAATACCTATGTTCAGTTTGCGACTTGTAATCTTCTGTTTCTCAATGGAAAAGTCAGGCGCCTGCTCGGCTGGCACCCTGAATATACCTTGGAACGGGGTGTCGAGGACCTGGTCCGGGCTTATCAGATGAAAGAGCGTTAAACAGGTGCGGTAAGGAGGATAGTATGGAAACACTGGAAGCGATCTTTACTCGCAGGAGTATCCGGCTCTACACACCGAAGCCTGTTTCCCGCGGAGTGATCGATGAAATTTTGAGAGCTGCGATGAGCGCCCCTTCGGCGGGGGGCGAACGGCCGTGGCACTTCATTGTCATGACGGACCAAGCGATCCTTGATGAGATCCCGAAGTTTCATCCTTATGCTGGGATGCTGAAACAGGCTCATGTGGCTATCCTCGTATGCGGCGATACGACGTTGGAAAAATACAAAGGACACTGGGTGCTAGACTGCGCGGCGGCGACGCAGAATATGCTTCTCGCCGCCCATGCAAAAGGGCTTGGCTCGGTCTGGTGCGGTGTATATCCGACGGAAGACCGCATCATAAATCTTCGGCGGCTGTTGGGTCTGCCGGAACACGTCGTGCCGTTTTCTCTCATTCCACTTGGGTTCCCGGCGGAGATCAAGCCGGCACAGGCCCGCTTCAACGGTTCGCGGGTCCACCACAACGGCTGGTGACCCGCGACTAGCAGAAGAGGGGAAAACCATTAGAGCACTGAGGAGAAAAAACAAGGACGGCTATTCGACACCGCAATCACGGGACTGAGCGTCCCGAATGCATGGTTGGCGATGATTCTATGAAAAGGTTGCTGAAGCATGACTCGCACATAAAAGTTACCGACTCGAGAAGTCATGCGAACGACTCAAATATGGTGCCGCATAGGATAACAGTTTAAGCGACATCGATTTCAAGCCACATAGGAGCACAACTCAGCGAGATTGTGCGGAAGGTTCCTTGGAACAATGACTGTGAGTGATGCCATGCCCATTGCAACAGGATGCCCAGAGGGTAAAAAATCATTTGCCGTTGACAAGGGTTGGGTTGTATGCTATCTTCAGAACGTATTTCTTCGCGTATCGTTTTGCATTAGCTTGTCTAGTCGAATTCATTTTGACACATCAGAATAGAGGAGGATGTATTATGAGCAGACTACGAATGTATGTTCCGGTTATTGTGTTGCTGAGTATCTTTGTTCTCTGGGGCTGTCCCAAAAAGGCGGAAGTAGCTACTGCGCCGGAATCACAGAAGGAAACCGCTCCGTCTGTCGCGCCTGCCAAGGAAGAGCCGGCGGTCGAACAAAAGGCTGAGCAGAAGAATGAAGAAGTCCAGCCAGCGGCTAACGAAGGCGCCGCGGTCACATCAGCCAGCTTGCAGCCGATCTACTTCGATTTCGACAAGTCTTTTATCCGCGACGACGCACGGTCCGCCATGAAGGCTAATGCCGAATGGCTTAAAGCCAACCCGAAAGTAGAGATCCGGATCGAGGGGAATTGCGACGAACGAGGAACCAAGGAATACAACCAAGCCCTTGGTCAGCGCCGCGCAACGAGCGCAAAGAAGTATTTTACCGATCTGGGGATTTCGGCAAAACGAATCTCGCTCATCAGCTACGGCAAGGAAAAGCCTGTCTGTTCGGAACATACCGAAGACTGCTGGCAGAAAAACCGTAGAGATGATTTCGTGGCCGTGACGAAGTAGGGGCGGGGGTTCATGAAACTAGGAAAAACTGGTAATGCGGGAGAACATCCCCGCATTCTCCTTTTTTCCCTCCATCTCTCCCCGTGGCTGGTTTTCGTTCACCGCCTTAAAGGAATTCTTACGAGCCTTATGACAACCAAGCCTCTAATCACCATCATGGGTATTCTCGTGCTGTTGGTCGCCTGTGCCCCTCAGGCCGAACTGGTCAGGACTCAGTCCGAGATGACCGATTTGCGCCAGGATGTGAAAACCACGCAGGCACGTGTTCGGGAGATGCAGACGCGACTCGATCTTCTCGATACTAATGTCAAGGGTTCGGTGGATGTGCAGAAGGTAACGGCTGATTTCGGCGCCAAAACCGATCAGCTAACTACGGATTTACAATTACTTCAGGGCAAACTTGAAGAAAACAATTTTCGCATCGCGGAGCTTGCCCAGAAGCTGGACGATCGGGCTGTCAAAATCGCAGAACTTTCAGCACGGGTTGATGGGATTGAGACAAAAATAAAGATGCTGAGTGCGGGGACAGCGACTGTTTCGGCCGGGCAGACGACAGCGATGGCCGGGGAGAAGTCCTCATCTCCCAAGACGATTGAGCCTTCCGAAGTTTATCGACAGGCGAAAAGCGATTACGACAAGGGTAATTTTGACCTTGCTCTCGCTGGCTTCCAGAATTATATAGTGCAGTTTCCCGAAACTAGCATGGTTGATAATGCGCAATACTGGGTCGGTGAATGTTTGTATTCGAAGAAAGAGTTCAGCAAGGCGATTGAGGCTTTTAGCAAGGTCATCAAAAACTATCCCAAAAGCGATAAAGTAGCCGGTGCAAAGCTTAAGATCGGACTCTCGTACCTAAGTGAGAAAAATATTATCAAAGCGAAGGAGTATTTGAACAAAGTCATCAAGGATCATCCCTTTTCCAATGAAGCGGAAATAGCTAAGGACCGTCTTGCCAAAATAGAGAGGTAGCAAGCCTCTTCCTCCTCCATTTTTCCATCTACATTTGTTTACCGAGTCTCCCCACGACATGCCCATGGTCTCAACAATGAGGAGTGGTCAGGTAATCCCTCTACTCGAGAATGAAAGCTTTAGATTTATTGGCGCGCTGTAATTCATTGGCTGTCTGTATCAAATACTACATCAACCACAGCAAGCGTTTCACAAAAAATATTATACTTTGCATGCCTGCCTTTAACTGTTTTATTTATGTTATCGTGCTGATCTATCTCAACACAGAAGCGCTCTCAAAGGCCACGATTGTGCTACTGGAAGTCCCATTCTCGCTTGTGGACGCGGTCTGGTACCTCTATTTCCTAGGTGATGACTGTCAGGACATCGTGCACAAGAAAAACTGTCACTACATCGTTCAATCGAAACTCTGAAACCATCTGATCTTCCGATGCCGTGACCATTTTCAATGGGCATCGTAGCAAATAAGGATATTCTTCTACCTGGATCGTATCCAAGAAGAGCTTGAGCTTTTGTTCTTTGACATCGACAGTAGCCACAATGTATTCGTATTGGGTCTCCGATGGAGCTGGGAATATTTCATCAAAGATATTCAGCCGGCATTCGCTTCGAATGAATCGTACGAGGTGATAGGAACCTTCCTCCGGCTTATCCAAGGGGTGCTTTGGGGTATCTCTCTTGCTCGGGAAGATTAATTTCTTCTCTGTAGCAGCCAACGCCTTGAGGGGCGTTTTCCCCTTAAGTTTGCTGTAGCGATAGGTGCTGTTATGCCAGTGCTCGAATGCCAGTGATTCTTGCCGAAGCTGCGTCAATGAGGCCATAGGAACCTTGTCGAAAAATTTCTGTTCGTAATGGTCATTGAACTTCTCGACGATTCCATTCCACCACGGTTCGGATGGTGGAATAAACCATAGCTTAACGCCATAATGCAGGCAGAAACGAATAAGTGGCCCCATGCCGCGGGGATGAATCGGGCTCCCGAAAAAGGCCATCTCATTGTCCACCTGAAGGTTCTCCGGGATGCCCATGCGCAGCCAAACCGCATGAACGGCGTCCAAAACGTTTTGCGCTGCTTTGGAGGGCATCGGCTCTATACCACATCGGTTGGTCGCAGTATCGACCGCATGCAGGCTGTAGAAACGAATTGGGCCGGTAAGGTAGCAAGGGCCGACCAGATCAACCTGATGGGTTTGATTAAGCAAGAGCGCCGGGAGCGACGGATATTTCTTTCCTTTTGGAGTATATCGTCCGGTCCGCCTATAGGTCAATTCACGGAGGCGCAAGATCCGGTCAACTGTACTAATGGAGGGAAACGGCTGAATGTTCATGTCCTCCATTTCCCAGAGAATAGCTTGGCTTCCACAGAAAAGATCATTGTTGTACAGACGCCATCGCACCATCTCGACGATCTTTTCGATCTCCGCAGGTGTGCGGTGAGGGTTTACCAAGGGACGCCGTGATAAATCTTCATACCAAGCAGAATCGTCAGGGATATGCCGCGCCAACCACTTGTACAGCCATCGCCGCGATCTACCCAATGAGGCGCAGATACTCTCCGGGTCTTCTCCGGCGAGATACCGTTGCACAGTTGCCGCTCGTTCCTGCTGCACTTTCTTTTTCATGAACACCACCTTTGTATTTAGTGGTGTCCATGATAGTACAGAATGTGGCTACTCGATTGTCAAAGAACGTTAGTGCACGATGTCGTGACAGTTGTCACCTAGGCTACCAAATGAGTACTGAGGTTTGGGTCGGCGTAATCTCCCTGACGGACCTCGACGCGGAGACGGGCATTGTGATGCTGCTTTACTTTGATTTATCGTACAACCGGTGGCACCAGGAAGGAAGGATCAATGCACTCCAGGACATAGAAGCCTCCGTGATGAAAGGAGCGGTTAAGAGAATCAGGCCCAAGATCATGACGGTGTCGGCGGTGCTCATCGCAGGCCACGTGCCAATCACGTTCTTAAACGGGACTGGCTCGGACGTTATGAAGCTGATCGCAGCACCTGATGGCGGCGTGGTGACATCGACGATATTAGATCTGATCAGTTATCCCGCGATTTGCGGGATCTGGAAGGAGAGAGACCTGAGAAAGGCCGTAAACGGCAGACTATAAAGAAAATACAGGATGCGCGAAAGAGAATAAACCGGATAAAGCTTGTGAATCAATATCGTGAACTTGCACCTGTTCCCATTACTTTGTCTTTGGCGCCCGTGCAGCGTCATAGCGTTTCAAGTAGTCGGCGGTCACGCGATCTGGATCGCAGGCAAGGGCCTTGGCATAAAGCGTTAAGAATCCCCGTGTATAGGCGCGGACCGGAAGTTTAAGGAAGTTCTCTTGCTCGATCATTTCAAGATATCGGGCACTTACCTTTGTGGCATCAGAAACATCCCGTAAGCTTAGACCGTGTTGTTCCCGCAGCATCTTGATGGCGGCGCCGGAAAACTCGGAAATGAATTGAGACACGAGGGTAACTTTTTCTGGGATGGCTGGTACCACTTCTGCCTTCGCCTGAGAGGGTTCCATGCTGTCCCCGTAATGATTGTCTAATGGCAGCGAGAGCGCCGGTTGAACTGGCGGGTTCTTATATTTCGGTGGTAGGGGAGGCGGCGACGTTTCCGGCAAATCATTCTGCCGTCTTAATATCTCATCATACCGTTTTCGATTGTCTTCGTATACAAGGGTACGGTAAGCTTCTTCGATTCGCTGGTGAATGGCAGCAGTCTCCTCGGTGCTGAATAACGAATACAGTGCGATGGAGTTTGGCTCGTAGATCCTCCGGACCCGTTCATATGCCTTATGGATCTCCTGCGAGGTGGCAGTGGGGCTAACCTCCAGCAGTTCGTAGTAATTCAGGTTTTCAATTTTTTTGAGCACGTTTTTATCCTCTCTCAAAACTGGAAGAGGCTAAACTGATTTCATCACAAAGACACAAAGGCACGGAGTATTTTACGGATCCGCCAAGGCTTTGGTCAATCCACTGATATTCTTTTGTCGTCCTGGTGTCTTGGTACCTTTGCTGTGAACATTTTTAATACAGCATGCTTGCCGTGAGCTGTTCCTTTCGGAGCAAGTTATGGACAATGCGCTCAATGCACCGTGACGGCCGGGAATACGGATATTCTATGGCTAGAGGCCGTTTGCTCCGGATCGACTGCCAGACGCAGTCGTCATACTCAACATAACCCAGGTACTCAAGGCTGATCCCGAAGTATTTCTGGCATGCACTCTTCATCGAGAATCCGATCTGGATATCGTGTTTGGTCCGCACCTGATTTACGATCAGTTTGGGCTTGAACTTGAGCACTTCGAGTTCGAGGATCTCGCCGACTTCCCGTTCCATCATTTTCACGCGCTCGATAAGATCGTAGGGAGTCCGGATGCCCATCGTGTTCTTGTGGTCCATGGCAGCATCGATCAGGTCTTTGATGTTTTGGTTCGCTACAACTTTTTTGAACCTTCGGTAAAAAGCGCTCTTGATAAACCGGTACGCATTCTCGATAGCGGTTGGTTCTGGAAGAACGATCAGAATGCCGTGGTCAGAGAAGAGGAAAAAATCGAGGATATTGAACGACGTACCCGCCCCGAGATCAAGCAGGATATAGTCCGCATCGAGCGTCTCGAGATGCCGGAGGAGCCTCGTCTTCTGGGCGAAGTTGGGATTGGCCGCATCAAGGAAGTCCTGTGCGCCACTGATAAGACTGAGGTTCGGGATGGACGTGCTAATGATTACGTCTTGAATGTTTTCAACACGCCGGTTCAGGAAATCGGAGAGCGTCACTTCTGGGACTCCAAGGCCGATGGTCGTATGAAGGTTTGCACCGCCGAGGTCAGCATCCACCAGCAGGACCTTTTTTTTCAGGCGCGATAGATGGATGCCGATATTGCCGGTGATCAGACTTTTACCAATACCGCCCTTGCCTCCGCCGATAGCCCATATCTCTTTTTTTCGCAGAGCATCCTGTATTTCGATCATCCTGTCACGTTCTCCTCGGTCGCATCCACCGTAACCGGTTCCGTTCCAGATGCCGTGCTTTTTTCTGTATCTTCCAGTTCAACGGATTCTCCGGACGTAGATTCCTCCGCGGCCGTCTCCCCGTCCGATGGCCCGTCCGTTCCCTTAAGCGGGACTTCTTCCATGACCTCTTCCCCTGCTTCAAGCTCCTGAAACTCCTTAAGCGTCGGCAAGGACGAGAGGTCCTTCAATCCGAAATACTGGAGAAACTCCGAGCTGGTTCCGTACAGTAGAGGTTTGCCCGGAACATCCTTTTTGCCAACGATTTTTACGAGACGGCGTTCCATGAGGTTTCGAATGATGCCACCGATGTTTACACCGCGCACCGCTTCCACCTCCATTCGAGTGATTGGCTGCTTATATGCCACTATGGCCAGCGTTTCGAGGGCCGGCCTCGATAATTTAGCTGAGACTTTTACAGCCTTGAACTTCCGGACCCAGGCAACGTTCTCCGGTCTCGTTGCAAATTGATACCCGCCCGCTACTTCTGTCAGCGTAATCCCCGCATTCCGGTCGTCGCTCTCCTGTTTGATCGCTTGGAACTGTGCTTCGATCTGTTCTATAGTCGCGTCTTCAAAGATGCCTTTGAGTCTGTCTACGGACAGGGGATTGCCCGAGATGAAAAGGAGTGCTTCAATAGCAGATTTCAATTGCTTATCTTCCAATATAAGCCCCTTAAACCAAATCAGATTTTACCACCAAGCATGGAGATCACGGAGAAAAACCCTAATCCATACATCTTTTTCTCCATTCCTCAATGAAGATGTCGTTTCCTATATCGCCGACGGATCGCCAAGCCTTCCAAGGGCAACTTTGGCGTTCATCTTGATGTCGATATCGTTTGTCGAATCCATGATCTGCCGGATCTTGGGAATCGCATCTTTTACAATGTCGGGGTTCGAGCTGCCGATGTTGCCGAGGGCAGCTACGGCGTTTTTGACTGCGTTCGGGTGGCCGCTATCCAGGTACTTCATTAACCGAGGCACAAGGCTCGCCACTTCCCTGGGATAATGCAGGCCGATAGCGCCCAAGGCGAAGAGCACACCGCCGCAGGTGGCTTCCTTAGAAAATTCGAGTACTTCGACGAGTTTAGGCAGAATCCCACGGATCAGTTCCGGTGCATTGATACCGACTTTGCCCAAGGCATGGGCGGCTGCCTCGCGCTCATCATCGTCCCCTTTTTCGAGCATCTGAATCAGACGCGGAACCGCGTCCTTGACTAGGTCCGTGTGGGCGAAACCGATATTACCCAAAGCATAGGCGGCCTCCTGACGGACCAGGCTCTGCTCATGGTCCAGGAGAGCCTTTAATTTTGGTGTGGCTTGCGCCGCCGATTCCCTGAAGCTGAAGCCTAAGTTACCCACGGCATTCGCCGCGTCAATTTTGATGAACATATCCGGATCGTCCATGAGCGCGATCAGGGTCGGCAGATGGGGTCTAGTTTCGTTCGGATAGTCAAAGCCGATCCGGGAGAGCAGGTTCAGAACGCCTGAGCGGACGTCTCCGTTTTTTTCCGCAAGCAGAGCCACGAGGTTGCCGATGAGCGACCTGTCTTCATACACGGCGGTTTCTATAGCGCCGAATTTTTTCTCCAATGCGAGAGTTTTGAAGTCGGGTTTCATAAAATTAATTGTAACCACAGATGAACTTAGACAAAATACGATATGGAGACGTTGTTGTCCTCTGTGGCGAAAAAGGCCTTCAGTCTTATCCGAACAGGCTCCCCGTGGCCGTGTCTTTATCCTGTGTGTCTGTTACGGACTTCATAATCCTGATAGCGCCGAACTCCTCGATCTGGAAGACTTTCACGACCCTTGTTTTGATTAGCTCTAGGAGAGCGAGAAATGTGGCAATGACCTGGGCTTTGGACGTGCTCCCTTCGAAGAGATCGGAGAAGAGGAGGCTGTCTATGATCTCGAGGCGTGAGAGGATCTGGGAAATTTTTTCCGTGATCGAGACTGCATCGGCCGTGATCTCAAACTTGGCATCGGGTACGCGGGCCATTACGTCCTTGAGCGCCGTGAGCAGGTCGAAGAGATGAAAATCAAAAAGCAGCGGTTCATCGTCCGCAGGCATATCGGGTGTAGTCTCTGCCGGTCTCGTGTACATCTGCGACCAGAGTTCTTCCTTACTCTCGAGGGAACCAGCTGCATCCTTGAAGCTTTTGTACTCAAGCAGGCGACGGATGAGTTCAGCTCGTGGGTCGATGCCATCCTCATCGTTTTCCGGGTTTTCCGGCGGAGGCAGCAGCATTTTGGACTTGATGTGAGTGAGCGTCGACGCCATGACCAGGAAATCACCAGCAATTTCCATGTCGAGGCTCTTCATGAGGTTAATATATTCGAGGTACTGCTGGGTAATGAGTGCGATAGGAATGGAGTAGATGTCGAGTTCGTGTTTTTTGATGAGATGAAGGAGAAGATCCATGGGGCCTTCAAAAATCTCGAGTTTAATCTGATACGACATGGGTGGTTAAGCCCCTCCGTGCATGGGCCATTTCGGTCCATGCCATGAATAATTATTATAGGGAAATTAGCGTTATTTGCCCGAAAAGTCAAGAGAAAAGGTTGTGATTGCAGACCCCGGATTGTGAATTTCGGCTTATCAAAGTCACATATTGTTCAGTTTTTACTGTTCATACCCTTAAACTGAAGTGGGTTGATATATAATGTAATAAGGATCGAGGATTATGATGCCGACTGCAGCGGGCGGTTATTCAGAAAAAGAGCTCTCGAACATGATTCGAAAGTGGGTCTCGAACGAGCGTGTGCCCAAACGCGTGCAAGTTAAGGACACAGCGGACTTCTTTCGTGTGGACTACGACGATGTCGTCATCCTTGATGGGGAACCCTATCTTGTCAGGAATAATGAGCGCGAGGGCAGGTTTGGTATCGATGATGAGCAGAAGTTCTGGGTCAAGCGTGCCCTGAACCTCTTGAATGGTGAGGTCAAGATACTGAAGTGGCTCTTCAAGGAGCGGTTCCAGGCAAAGATCGGGAATCTCATATTCGAGTGCGTGCGCAGTCCACAGAAGGAAGCACGGATCCTTGAATTGGTGCACGGCAGACCGGAATTCATGCAGGGCAGGACGGTCCTCGACTCCTCCGGGAATCAACTTCACGTCCTGGATTACATCAAAGGGAAGACGCTCGCCCAGCTCACCCTCGAATTGGGTAGGGACCACGAGGATTTTTTCTATAATTATTATCCTGCCCTCCTCGACGAATACATCAAGATTGTCGAGGCGATCCGCTTTCTGCATGAGAATAACGAAAAACATGGCGATATCCGGCGCGACCACATCATCAAAGATCTCTCGACCGGCAGATACCGATGGATCGACTTCGATTTTAACTATCAGCACGGCGAGAGCCGCTTCGGCTACGACCTCTTCGGACTCGGGAACGTCTTGCTTTTCATTACGGGCCGCGGGGATATCACGACCTATCAACTTCGACGTGATGCCCCGCACCTTCTAGACCGTATCACCGAAGACGATGTGAATATCGTGTTCCAAAACCGCGTGAGCAACCTCAAAAAGATATATCCATATGTGTCGGAAAAGCTGAACCGGGTGCTAATGCATTTTTCGATAAGCGCGCCGCTTTATTATGAGGAGACAAAGGAATTGCTTGAAGACCTGGGAGAGGTAAGGGAGGAATTGGGGCCAAAATGATTATTACTGCCGTGGCTAATGAGGGCGTAAAGAATTACGTCAATCCGATCTCTTAACCCAAGATCAGACATCAATTCTTTGCGGTTTCAACGTACTCCACGCAAATGCTTTATAATTTTTTTTAAGGAGTCCAGTCATGATATCCGAAAATAAAGTTCAGACCAAAGACAAACAGCTCCTTATCGCAGTTGACGAATCGGAAAGCTCCCGCCGCGCCGTGATGTACGTGGCCGACTTAGTTGGCGGGTTTCCAGGATTCGCAGTCAGACTCATCTCCATTATTCCCGATCCTGAGGAGGATTTTTATGACTCAGAAGCAGAGCTGAACGCTTGGGTTAAGCGCAAACTCGATAAGGCGAACGACATGCTCGAAAACTACAAACAGATCCTCATGCAGTCAGGGTTTCCAGAGGACAAGGTTAGAATCATGTCCTGCGTCGGGGAAACAATGTCTTTGGCCGACGCCATTCTCGAGACCCGGTGCGATATGACTTGCTGCACCGTGGTCGTCGGCCGTCATCATAAGACGAAGGCCGAGGAGTTCCTTTTTGGCAGTATATCAAGCAAGCTTGTCCATGAAGCGAAGGGCTGTGCGGTGTGGGTGGTGGAATGATGAAATTCATTCTCAATATCCATTAAAATATGTTAAATTTAGAAATATTAATTGAAGAAGAAACCGAGTTCCTTGACACGGTATTTGAAAGGAGCTCTGAATATATGTTATGTCTTTGCAATGGGACGACAGACTTGCATCAGGTTCATCAGATATCGATACTCAGCACAAAGAGTTGTTCAAACGGAGCGACAGCTTGATCAACGCCTTTGATCAAAACTCAGCAAACCGTTCTGAGATGAGCAAGGTCACCCAATACTTGAGTAATTATGTTGTATTCCATTTTGGGAATGAAGAGAAATATATGGAGAAATACTCCTACTCCAGCACCTCGGCCCACAGGGCGCAGCATGAGCAGTTCGTTAAGACCTTCGAGAAATGAAGGAGAGGATGCTTATGGTAGGGATTAACCCGCAGGTTGCCGAGGACACGAAACAATTGTGCACGGACTGGCTGATCAATCATATCAAGTACTCGGACCGGGCCCTCGGCATGTATCTAAAACACAAATTGGAGGGGTATATCCTTTTCCCGCGGCTGAAGAAGTTTTCGTCGTCTATGTCCGCTCTTTTTTGAAAACGAGTGGATGAAAGCAACGCGTGATAATCCATTGTAAACTCAACCACTTTCCCACGGGGGAATCCAAAATATGAATGATCAAGGATTCTCTTTCTTTAGAAGAAACCGCATTTGTCCATGGTGGATGATCTGGACCTTCGACAACCCCCTCCGGAGGTTTCTCCAAAACCCCGAAACGATTATCGGCCCCCATGTCCGGGAAGGAATGCTTGTTGCGGACATCGGGTGTGGTATGGGGTATTTCTCAATCGCTATGGCGAAGATGGTTGGTGAGAATGGCTCGGTCATTGCTGTGGACCTTCAGGAGAAGATGCTTGAGTTTCTGAAGAGACGGGCCAGGAAAGCGAACATAACGGACCGCATCCGATTGATTTGCGCGAAAGAGGACGACCTTATGCTTCGTGAGCCGATTGATTTTGCGCTGGCCTTCTGGATGGTTCACGAGGTAAAGAATATCCCGTTTTTCTTTGAGCAGATTCATTCTGCCCTGAAAAAGGGAGGTAAATTCCTTTATGCGGAACCCAAAATGCACGTTCCGAATCGGAGGTTTCAGAAGATCCTCGGATACGCTCGGCATGCAGGATTTCAAATCATCGATGCTCCGCTGATTCGGTTCAGTCGAGCAGTGATCCTATCAAAAGGGGAATGATATGAGAGCTATGCACTGAGATGCTGAGTGCGCAAGTGTCCTCATAATATTGACGTACTCCCACGGCTACATAGTACCTATGCCTCACGACAGGGAAACAATACGTTTAGTTCTGTGAACCACCTCGCCCTTAGGACTTATCCCACCGTTAAAGCATGTGGGGTTTCTCGCGCGGGGCACCTAAAAGAACAGTGTGATATATTCTTCATTGTTACCGGTTTACCGGGCGCCCTAAGAGAACCACAACCGAAAAAAGACATCACATTTTTCAATAAACCAGATAAAACTACTCCTCGAAAACACCGTTCGATAAATAAACACGAAGAGGATAGAGGCTACAGGCTTGCATTTTTAGCATAAGGGCTTATTTTAGCCATGCCTGGCGCTTGTGTAGTAAGAAAGGCGCCCAAAAAACCGCATTAAACGCGTCGAATGCGGATGTTTCACTCGGATAAGTTTTTTTTATAAATTGTTTGACAACACAATATCTTGTGGTTATAATTACCTCGGTCCACAAAATGAAGTAGCATCCTGTTTTACCTAATAATCCTTCAAACATCAATTAACATTTTAGAGCAGCCTTTGGGGTGCTCTTTCTGAGTTTACGTTTGTATATGTATCCTATTTTGGGGAGGGAGATTTATGAAGAGCGCAACTTCTGTTTCAACATCAGCTTCCGGTAAAGGCCTCAATCTTTCTGAGAACTGCCTCAAAGTTCTCGAAAAACGCTATCTTAAGCGGAATGAGGACGGGACTGTTATTGAAACAGCTGTTGACATGTTCACGCGCGTGGCGCGGACCATTGCCGAGGCCGACCGCGCCTATGGCAAGTCAGACGCAGAAGTGGAGCGGACTACGACTGAGTTTTACCGCCTCATGACGTCCCTTGAGTTCCTACCGAACAGCCCCACACTCATGAACGCGGGACGTGAACTGGGCCAGTTGTCGGCTTGTTTCGTTCTTCCCGTGGGCGACTCCATGGACGATATCTTCGAGTCCGTGAAGAACGCCGCGCTTATCCATAAGTCTGGCGGCGGCACAGGTTTCTCCTTTTCCCGCATTCGTCCGAAGAATGATGTGGTCAAGTCCACGAAAGGTGTGTCCTCGGGCCCTATCTCGTTCATGACCGTGTTCGATGCTGCGACTGAGACGGTAAAGCAGGGCGGCACTCGCCGGGGAGCCAATATGGGCATTCTGTCGGTCGACCATCCGGACATACTCGATTTTATCACCTGCAAACAGCAGAATGACCGGCTTAATAATTTCAACATTTCCGTTGCCATGACCGACACCTTTATGGACGCTGTGGATAAAGATGGCGAGTACGAACTGGTCTCCCCGCGCGGTAAAAGAGTGGTTAAACGGCTCCAGGCCCGCAGGGTCTTCGACACGATCGTGAATATGGCCTGGAAGAACGGAGACCCAGGCATCATATTCCTTGACAGGATCAACCAGTACAACCCGACACCGCATGTAGGCATGGTGGAGTCAACCAACCCCTGCGGCGAACAGCCGCTGCTCCCATACGAGTCTTGCAACCTGGGATCAATCAATCTGGCAAAGATGCTGTCGCAGCATGGCAGGGCGATCGATTTCGACAAGCTTCGGTACACGGTGCAGCAGGCGTGCCATTTCCTGGACAACGTAATCGATGTAAACCGCTACCCCCTCGACAAAATTAGCGAGATGACCCGCTCTAACCGCAAGATCGGTTTGGGCGTTATGGGTTTTGCCGACATGCTACTCGAGATGAGCATTCCCTACAACTCCGACGAAGCGGTGCGGGTCGGTGAGACTGTAATGAAGTTCATCACCGATGAGGGCCGGAAGACTAGTCAGGAACTTGCTAGGGATCGCGGTGCTTTCCCGAACTTCAGAGGCAGTATCTACGATAAACCGGGAATGGCGCCTCTCCGGAACGCGACTGTTACGACCATCGCGCCCACCGGCACCTTGTCCATCATTGCCGGCTGTTCCAGCGGCATCGAGCCGCTCTTTGGGCTATCCTTTGTGCGCAAGGTGCTCGACGGTACTGAAATGATCGAAGTGAACCCCGTGTTTGAGCGGGTCGTGAAAGCTCGCAGCTTCTCATCCGAATCATTGATGAAAGAGATAGCAGAGCACGGCGGTTGCACTGGCATCAAGACCGTTCCGGAGGACGTTCAGAAAATCTTCGTCACGGCCCACGACATAACCCCGGAGTGGCACATCCGCATGCAGGCGGCGTTCCAGAAATACACCGATAATGCCGTGTCCAAGACCGTGAACTTTCCGCACAGCGCCGTGCAGAAGGATGTAGAAAAAGTCTATCTGCTTGCGTACAAGACCGGCTGCAAGGGCGTGACCATCTACCGAGACGGCTCCCGCGACGATCAGGTGCTGTCCACAGGGGCTACGGAAAAGGCGCGCAAAGCTGCGGTAGCAAACCATCTCATTACAGTCGCTTCAGCCTCGCCTGAACTGGCCGAGGAGAAGAAGCCGAGGAGTCGACCGGCGCTTACCCAAGGTGTAACCCAGAAGCTTCCCACGGGGTGCGGCAACCTCTACATCACAATTAATGAAGACGAAGAAGGCATCTGCGAGGTTTTCTCCACCATGGGAAAGTCCGGCGGGTGCGCCGCAAGCCAGTCGGAGGCCGTTTCCCGCATGGTCTCGCTGGCGCTTCGCTCGGGAGTGTCCATCGATTCCATTATCAAGCAGGTGAAGGGAATTCGTTGTCCGTCTCCAGCCTGGGGCGAAGGCGGATCCATCCTGTCCTGCCCCGATGCTATCGGCAGGGCGCTTGAACGCTATACAAAAGAGCATGTGAGCCATCGCCAGCATAACCATAATAAACCCAAGACCGCATCAGTCCAGCAGACTATAGGTTATACTCCGTCCGATAATGCAAAGGGCAGCAACACGAACCACCTTGGCCTTTGCCCTGAATGTCCGGACTGCGGCGGTCTACTGGAGTTCGGCGAAGGTTGCGCTTTCTGTCGCGGTTGCGGATTTTCGAAATGCGGCTAATCGTCAAAGAGCTCGGAGATCAGAGCATGGAGGTCATGTGAATAAACCAGTTGTCTTGATTGCAGCAGGGCAAGAAGAAATTATGAAATGACCATTATTACCGGGAAGTTTTTCTCCCGGTTTTTTAAGCAGAGAAATAGTTGATAATAGCTGCACAAAAAATTTAAGATAATACAATTTTTTTAAGGGGGATTGTGCATGACTCTTGAGGAAGTTATCATGGAGCTTTATCGGCTCGTCGAAACCAAAGAATGGGAAGGGAAAAAGACTGATGAGGCGTTATTATCGGCACTCGAAGGCATGGAAAAAATCTGGGAGCTAACGAAAGCTGGCAAAAGAAAAACGGCGATGATCAACGCGAATAAGAAGCAGTCCCGCGTGTGGTGTTAGGCTCGATTTCATGATAGTTTTCACGAAAAAGCTTGACATTTAATGAAGATGATTCTACAGTATCAGTTAACAAATAAGAGTAGTGTTAGCGCTACATGCGGCGTTTTCTGTCCAGGACTTCAATGTCTTTCCTAGTATGATGTAAAAGTGTCAGAGCGTTATACCGCCCGCGTTCAAGCGGGTTATCAGCTTACTAAGGAGGGCAACGCGTATGGCTATGGAAAAAAATATGCAGTATGAGTGCAGGGTGTGCGGCAGAAAGATTGATGTTACAAGGACCGGTGATGTTTACGAGGAGCCGGTGTACTGCTGCGGCCTGGAGGCTACGGAATGCAACATTCCGATAACCCCTCCGGCACTGGCTGCGGCAGCTGTAACAAAGCCAAAGCTGGCAAAAAAGAAAGCGAAGAAGAAGGCTGCGAAGAAAGTAGCCCAGAAAAAAACGTCAAAGAAAAAAGCAGTGAAGAAGAAAGCGACAAAGAAGAAAGCATCGAAGAAAAAGGCCACAAAGAAAAAAGCGAAAAAGAAGGCAACCAAAAGAAGACGTTAAAAAAGAATCCAAAAAGGGCCCCCGGATCGAGTATCCGGGGGCCCTTTTTTTTAATTCAGCTTAATCTCCGACAAAAAAGGTTGACTTACGAGGTCGTAGGCATTAGCATTCCTCGTATGCGCTCATTAGAACGAATGGAACATTCCATCCGACGACTTACCGGCAAGGCGATCGGAGATTTCGGCCTCATCGATAACCATGATCGGATCCTCGTCGCACTCTCGGGTGGGAAAGACAGCTGGACACTACTCCATATATTGGACAGCCTGAGGCTTCGTGCTCCAATCACATTCTCGCTCGTCGCAGTCACTGTGCATCCTGGCTTTCCTGGCTTCCAAACCGGGCTGATGGAAGATTATCTTCGGGCTCACGACTTTGAATATCATGTAGTTCCCGCGCCTATTCATCAACTTATGCTCGAAAAACTTACTCCTGATGATACGCCATGCTCTCTATGCTCCCGGATCAAACGAGGCGTGCTGTATACGCAAGCCCAGGAGCTTGGGTGCACGAAGCTGGCCCTCGGCCACCACCGCGATGATTTCATCGAGACGCTGTTGCTCAATCAATTTTATAACGGTGCCATAAAGGCAATGGCCCCCCTCCTGCGTGCCGATGACGGACGGAATGTGGTAATCCGGCCCCTAGTGTATGTGCCGGAGGATGATATCGTTTGCTACGCATCTGAAGGTGGGTTCCCTATCACATGCTGCGCATGCCCTGCTTGCGGAGACGAGGACCAAAAAAGGGTGAAAATAAAAAAAATGCTTAGTGGGCTTGAACAGGAGCATCCCGGCATCAAAGCAAGCCTGCTTGCCGCGCTTGCGGATGTGGATCTAAGGCATTTGCTAGTGACGCCGGTGACATAATCCGAAGAACAGACATAATCCTTCGTATTCCCGGATGGATGCAGCGACA
Organism: Nitrospirota bacterium; assembly: GCA_963845065.1. GTDB lineage: Bacteria > Nitrospirota > UBA9217 > UBA9217 > UBA9217 > JAJYKN01. The sequence continues at coordinate 446,367 of CAWJQQ010000002.1, read as the reverse complement.
GTGAAGAAAATTAGCTGACGGGAGTCACGTTGAGAAATAGTAGTGATTGTCTTTATTCCGGATTTTCTTGCGTTTTACCTTTTATGTGTTTGATCGTGCATATAAAACTTTAATTATTTGTCAAAAACCGTTGCATTTCCCGTATTAGCGGCATATAATTTGAATCAGTTCTAGTCACATTTTTCATATAAGGGAGGCTATCCGATGGCCGAGGCAAAAAAACTCGGCGACATGCTCAAAGAGGCTGGTCTTATCGATGAATTTCAGCTCGAGACCGCATTATCGTACCAGCGGAACTGGGGAGGAAAACTCGGTTCTATTATTATTGAACTGGAATTCATAAGTGAGGCAGACCTCGCTAGAGTTATCGCAGAAAAATTACATACGCCGTATATCAACCTGTTTAACCCTGAAATACCCGAGAACTTGATCAGGCTTATTAAGCCCGAGATCGCGAAGAAATATCACATTATCCCCGCGAGGCGGGACAAGGGTATCCTCATGCTCGCCATGTCGGACCCCCTTGACATAGAGGCGATCGACGAGGTCCGATTTATCACGGGATTGAACATTAAACCGTCGCTAGCCCTTGAGTCCGAGATCAATGATGCCATCAAAAAGTACTATGATGGTGAAGAGATCGTACGAAAACAGAGAGGTGGGTCTTTATATAATCAAAAGAACACTTTGGGCGGAAAGATGGAAATCATTCACGGAAGCGAACTCAGCATGAATAAGAATGCTGAGAACGATGTGAAATCGCCAATCCTATCCAAGGAAGAATCGACGCAGCAGTCACTTCAGGACACGAGAATGCGATTTGAGGCGCTCATCACGCTTCTAATTGAGAAGGGATTGATTAGCCGAGACGAACTGATCAACATGATTTACCAGAAAAAAATGGGGCTCTGAAAATGGGGGCGCGGAATCCGACATGCTGAAAAAAGGCGTAAAGGCCTATTGCAGAAAGGACATTGTGATGAAGAAAATCTTTTGGATCAGCATGGTGCTGGTTGCCCTCTTGGCTGCCGGGTCGCTCATGGCGCAGGAATCAAAAGGGCCAAAGATAATAGCCAAGGAAGTACAATATGATTTCGGCAAAGTCGTCGAGGGAACCAAAGTAAGCCACATATTTGAAATCAGAAATGGCGGGAATGAGCCTCTGGATATTGAGCGAATCATGCCATCCTGAGGCTGCACTGCTGCGGTGATTAGTTCGAATCACCTTGACCCTGGGGCCGTAGGACAGATAAAAGCGGATGTGGATACGACTGACAAGAGCGGGCATGTGGTTAAGTATGTCAGCGTTTATTCTAGCGACCGAATGAACCCGGTGCTGTCCTTGAGTTTGATTATGGATATCGTGCAAAAATAGGGTTGGGAAACACCCCCGATAGCCTGCGACACTCTACAGTTGCAGGCTTAACTATTTTCTTGACAATTTTCACCGGCTTATGTTAGTGTCATTGTGAATAATCTGGATTATCCAAAGAGAGGCAGTATTACCTTGATACAGCACAGACATCCACTCTATCCCATCGACATGCCAACCCGGGCATAGGTCCCATCCCGACGGGACATTAATTTACTTCAGAGCATAATTCAGCTCCGTTTTCGCGATTGTTCCTAACAAAAATCTGACGATTGATATTGTTTACACTACTTTGGAGGATACACTCATGCAAAAAAAATATCTCTTGGCCCCTGGCCCGACCCCAGTACCGGCAGAGGCGCTTCTGGCCATGGCCATGCCTATTATGCACCATCGTGCTCCGGATTTTCTCCCAGTTCTCGATTCAGCCAAAAAAGGCCTGCAATGGCTCTATCAGACCAAGAATGACGTACTCATTCTATGCTCCACTGGCACCGGGGGCATGGTTGGTTCGGTGAACAATTTTCTGAACCCCGGTGACGATGTACTTGTCGTGAACGGTGGTAAATTCGGCGAACGCTGGACCAAAATCTGCCAGTCCTACGGCATGAAGGTAGAAGAAATTGTTGTGGAATGGGGCTACGCGGTTAAGCCAGAGCAGATCGAGGCAAGCCTTAAGAAGAACTCCAAGATCAAAGCAGTGTTCATTCAAGCCAACGAAACATCAACCGGCGTATACCACGACATTAAGTCCGTAGCCTCGATCGTAAAAAAGACCGATGCTTTGTTCGTCGTTGACGCCATCTCGGCTCTCGTAGCCCATGATCTCAAGACCGATGAGTGGGGTATTGACGTCATGGTCGGCGGTTCCCAGAAGGGCGTAATGCTCCCGCCGGGACTCTCTTTCGTTTCCGTGAGCGACAAGGCCTGGAAGATGGCTGATGTGGCCAAGACGCCTAAGTTCTATTTCAACTTCAAGAAGGAACGGGAGAATCTTGCAAAGAACCAGACACTTTTTACGTCGCCGGTAACGCTCATCATCGGGCTTAACACCTGCATAAAAATGTTACAGGACGAAGGGTTTGAAAACGTACTTGCGCGCCACGAACGGCTAGCAAAAGCGACGCGAGCGGGAGCAACGGCCTTGGGTCTCAAACTGTTCCCCAAGGAAAACCCGAGCAATGCGCTGACGGCAATCGAGGCACCGGCAGGCGTTGATGGCCAGGCGATCTACAAAGATTTGCGCGTGAAGTACGGTATTACCGGCGCGGGAGGTCAGGACAAACTCAAAGGTAAGATCTTCCGTATCGCGCACTTGGGCTATGCTGACACCTTCGACGTGATCACGGCCATCGCCGGCATCGAGATGGTACTAAAGGGTTTGGGTCATCCGGTCAAACTCGGCACAGGTGTTGGAGCGGCTCAGGAAATATTGATGAAATAATTTTTTAACTGCGGATCAATATGGTTAAACTGGAAAAATTTTAGACACGAGAAAGATCGGCAACAATGAATTAAGAAATTTTTTTTGAAATTCAGGTTTACGTTCTTTTTTTCCAGTACGCTGTGTCCCTACGGATCAAAATCAACGTATTACCGTATTTATTCGTGGTTAGATTGAATTCAGGAGGATTCATGAAGATTCTCATCAGCGATAATCTCTCCCCAATAGGGGTGGAGATACTGAAAAAGGCCGGGCTTGAAGTGGATGCCCGGAGCAAAACATCGGTTGAAGAGATCGAGAAGATTATCGGCGATTATGACGCCTTGATTATCCGCTCGGCGACAAAAGTTACGGCCGGACTTCTCGATAAAGCAGTGAAGCTCAAGATTGTCGGCCGTGCAGGCAGCGGCTTAGACAATGTGGACATCCCGGCTGCAACCAAAAAGGGCGTTGTTGTCATGAATACGCCCGGTGGGAACACGGTCACCACAGCAGAACACACTATCGGCATGATCTTCGCCTGCGCCCGCATGATCCCACAGGCTTATGCATCGCTCAAGGCCGGTAAGTGGGAAAAGAAGAAATTTGAGGGCGTTGAACTCTATGCCAAGACCTTGGGTGTTATCGGTCTCGGCGCTATAGGCGCTGTCGTTGCGAGCCGGGCCATCGGCCTCGGCATGAAGGTCCTGGCCTACGACCCCTTCATCTCCACGGAAAAGGCGAAGAGCCTCGGGATTGAGCTTGTAGACCTCCCAACGATCTACAAACGGGCTGATTTCATCACGGTCCACACACCCAAGACCAAGGAGACGGCAAACCTCATCAACAATGTCACAATCTCCCAGATGAAGGACAACGTGCGCATCATTAACTGCGCCCGTGGCGGCATTGTGAATGAACAGGACCTTTACGAGGCCCTGAAGCGCGGTAAGGTTGCGGCAGCTGCCTTCGACGTTTTTGAGAAGGAGCCGCCAGAGAACCATCCGCTCCTCACACTAGATAATTTTATTGCAACACCCCACTTGGGCGCGTCTACACTGGAGGCGCAGGAGAATGTGGCTGTGGCAGTGGCCGAACAGATCGTAGATTATCTTATCGCCGGAACTGTGAGAAATGCCGTGAATGTGCCCTCGGTACCCGCAGACCAGCTCCCAACACTCTCGCCCTACATAAACCTTGCGGAGCGTATGGGTTTGTTCATCGCTCAGCTTTTCGAAGGGGGGCTCACCCAGGTGACGGTGGAGTACAGCGGCGAGGTAGCGAACCTTAAGCAGGAACCGATAACGCTAGCAGCGCTCAAAGGGCTACTTACGTTGACGCTCCAGGAAAATGTGAACTACGTAAACGCCCCGCTCATCGCCAAGGACCGCGGCATCGATGTAAAGGTGTCCAAATCGAGCGAAGCGACGGAGTACACGAGCCTCATTATGCTCAGAATTAAGGCAGGCGGCAAGGACGTTTCCGCGTCGGGAACACTGAACAGCAAGAAAGAGCCCCGCATCATCCAGGTCGACAATTTTCCGATGGAGACTGTACCCGAGGGCGATATGCTTGTGCTTATGAACAACGACAAGCCAGGCGTCATCGGCGGCATCGGCACCCTTTTGGGCCAGAACGGGGTCAATATAGCAAGAATGCAGTTTGGCCGGGAGAAACAAGGTGGCCTCGCGATGTCGGTGGTAAGCATCGACAGCACCGTGTCCGATGACCTCATGGAAAAGATAAAGAAACTTCCGAACGTTCTATCGGTGAAACAGGTTAAAATATAGCAAATTCCATGTACCGAATGCTGAGAGCAAATTTGCTGAAGGAGAAATATGCCAGTTTTAGTTGTTGTCGGCGCCCAATGGGGCGATGAAGGAAAGGGTAAGATCATTGACCTGCTCACCGAGCGGGCCGACATAGTCGCGCGCTACCAGGGCGGCCATAACGCGGGCCACACGGTCGTCGTAGGTAAGGACGAGTTCATTCTGCACCTCATCCCGTCGGGGATACTGCACAAGGGCAAGAAGTGCATTATTGGAAATGGCGTTGTCGTCGATCCCGCGGCACTCATCGAAGAGATGGAAGCGATGACAAAGCGCGGCATCAAGTTCGTTGACAGCCTGCTCGTCAGTAAAAACGCGCATCTTATCATGCCCTACCACAAGGCTCTCGATATAGCCAGCGAGAGGCTCAAGGGTAACAAAAAAATTGGGACGACGGGACGCGGGATTGGACCGGCCTATTCTGACAAGATCAACCGCAAGGGCATAAGGATAGCCGATCTTCTCAATCCGGACGTGTTTCGGGAAAAACTGGCATGCAACACTGGTGAGGCGAACTTCTTGCTCGAGCGGTTCTACGATGCGCCGCTTGTATTCCTGGACCAAATCTATGAAGAATACCTGGCCTACGGCAAGAGATTGAAAAAATACATAACTGACACGACGCTTTATCTTGATGAATCCATCGGGAAAAAGAAGAAAATTCTGGCTGAGGGTGCTCAGGGCACACACCTCGACGTCGATCACGGGACGTATCCGTTCGTTACGTCGTCGAGCCCCACGGCAGGCGGTGCCTGTACTGGTCTCGGTATTGGCCCGAATACTATCAGCGAGGTAGTGGGCATCGTGAAGGCCTATACGACGCGCGTGGGCAGCGGTCCTTTCCCCACGGAACAGGAAAACTCGCTTGGCATACAGCTCCGAGAGCGAGGCAAGGAGTACGGCGCGACGACTGGCAGGCCCAGACGGTGCGGATGGGCAGATACGCTCATCATCCGCCATTCCGTCCGGGTAAACGGGATGACGAGCATCGCCCTCACCAAGCTCGACGTGCTTGATGCCCTCGATGAGATAAAAATCTGCATTGGCTATAAATTTCAAGGCAAGCTCTATGAAGAGATGCCTTCTGAACTCGCTGTGCTCGAAAAGGGCATACCGCAGTACATTGCTTTGCCCGGCTGGAAACAGTCCACTATTGGTATAACGAAGTACGACGACCTACCCAAAAAAGCTCGGTCGTATGTGGAGAAGCTTTGCAAGCTCTGCGGTATTAAGCCGTCCATCATTTCGACAGGTGCCCGCAGAGACGAGACCATCATACTTGAGCAGCCATTCAAAAAAACAACTCCCATCAGAACTAAGTTGCGGTAGGTATTTTCTATTGACAAAGATAGCAGTTCTTTGTTAATATATGCAGCTTTAGCGAAGACCGCGTGAGCGGGCCGGTAGCTCAGTTGGTAGAGCACCGCCCTTTTAAGGCGGGTGTCCTGGGTTCAAATCCCAGCCGGCTCACCAGTATAAATACAGTTTTGAGTTAAGAGCTTTTAGCCATGATTTGGTGTCTCATCGCTCTCATCTTGAACTTTGAAAGAATAGGTAATATCCGTCCCCATCGTCTAGCCCGGCCCAGGACACCGCCCTTTCACGGCGATAACAGGGGTTCGAATCCCCTTGGGGACGCCAATTAATCCAAGGAGTTACGTTTTTTCACCTGACTCTTTTCCTTCGATTCCTAGAATTGTCGTAGCCCTGTCTCTTCAAACTTATCAATTATATTTCTACCTTTGTTATCCCCTTTCGATCAAGCTGAGTTACATATAAGACTTCATCATTCACGCGCAGAGAAAAATTTCTACCTTCCAAAAGTTTGAGATCCTTCACATCGCACAGGATAACGGGTTGCAACCTCTTTTTGATAGTCTATAATATTCAGATAGATCTCAAAAATGTAATTCCTACAGTCAACAGTGCAAACCAGAGGATAAGATCATTGCCTCCGCACCGAGCCTGTTGTAGTGATTCACAACGGCCTGCTGCGGCGTTGTGACCAAAAGGATTGTAGACGCTGTGAAAACACCACCGGGCATAATCAAGAGAGAATCGGTAGCTAGTATGTTTTTTGTCCAGCTGCAAGGGCCGTAAGCATCCTCTCATTCACCGCTTACGCCAGACCCATGAGCCCGGCAAAAAATCGGATCTTGCAGAGGTGTCTCGTAATGCGAAGACCGAACACACCCACGGAAGTTTTTTTGTCCCTTTTGTGCCGCTTTTTTACACCACATGGCAGTTGGCTATTGGGAATCCGGCGATCGCATCACTCATTTGACACATCCACATTGTGTGGCTGGGGGCATCAATGAGAAGAGCGGTATTATGTTCTTGGTAAGGGTCGTGTTCCGCCGCTGAACCTTGTAGAGAGTTCAGCTTAAACAGGAGCAGAACAATAACCAACAATCAGAGCTTCATACGTTTCAAATCGGAACTCCAATATAAATTATGATAAACAGCAGAATCTCTTTTACACGCACACTGCCGTTATGTCAATACGTGAAAATAAGCACTAACGTCAAGAATGAATATTGTCCCATGTAGCTGCAACATCAGAAAGGAAGGCAAGGGACAACTTAATTGAGCAGTATAAAAAAACAGGTCGCTATCCGGTGATAGATAAAGCGGCTGCCGTAAGATCTCATGCAGGGTTGTCGCATATAACTATATAGAGGCCCCCAAGCCCCGCTCGGGGAGTTATACCGAAAGACAGTATCTCCTATATCCAAAACCAACACATGACATTACTATGAAAATTGTGCTCTCTGTTGCATATTGTTTGCAGCGAACCATTACTGGCCACAGAATGAGGTAAAATTAAATCAAACTCTTGTTACTCATTTTCCTCTTTTCCTCTGGGACATATTGAACTCGGCAGAAGACTAAGGCGATGCAAAGCGAGGTATTGAGACGAGGGTTTACAGGGAATCTAATAAACCAAAAGAATTACAATCCAAGGAGGGTTAAACCATGAACCACGGTCAGTACTGTCCCGTATTGAAACTTGAAAGATTACTCGTAGCAACAGACCGTTCGCTGTTCAGTGAAGGTGCGATAACCGCGGCGATAGCTTTTGCAAAAAACTGTTCGAGCAAATTATTTATCATGACAGTTGTGGAAAAAAATCCGGAATATGAGACCGCCGGCGCGGATCTTTTACAGAAAGAAACGCAGGAGGCCGCTCGATACCTTGCATCAATCAAGGTGAGGGCGTTAGAAACGATACCGTCCTGCGAGACGATCTTGCGCCGTGGGGACAGCGCCTCCCGGCTTATCGTTGAAGAGGCGGCGCAAAAAGAAATTGATATGATAGCAGTCGGCAGACAGGGCCGTAGCGGACTGGAGAGGGTCCTCCTCGGCAGAGCAGCCGCGAAAATTATCGGGCACGCGCCGTGCAAAGTCCTGGTTGTTTCCCAGGCAGCAGGAATCGGGTTCAAGAATATTTTGGTCGCAACGGACGGATCGGAGCACGCTCGCACAGCGGGTACAGAAGCGATTGAAATCGCAAAACGCTGTGGAAGCCGCTTGATTGTTGTTTCCGTGGTTCCCTCGGAAGACCAGAAGGAAAAAGCGCGGGCGGATGCCGGCGATATCGCGCATGCGGCACAGCAGGCCGGTATTCACACAGAGACGATGTCCCTTGTCGGAAAGCCTCATGAAGTTATAGTCGAAACCGCAAAAGACAAAGGTGTCGATCTGATCGTCATGGGAGCGTACGGAAATACGGGGCTCAAGAGACTTCTGATGGGGAGTACGACGGAAAAAGTGGTTGAGCTGGCAGGCTGCGCTGTTCTGGTCGCAAAAAAAGACTCCTGATAGGAAGAATGTAGGAATGGATTTAAAATTGAGAAATACCTCCGACTATAAGGGTCTCTCCTGGGAAGAGTCGCTACGAAACTTAGAGTCAACCAAAGATGGCCTCACACAGGCCGAAGCGATAAAGCGGCTCACGATATTTGGACATAACGAAATAACCGAAAAAAAGAAGAACTCCTTCCTTGAATTCCTTCTGCGCTACTGGGGCCCCATGCCATGGTTACTGGAGCTGGCGATGGGACTCTCGCTCGCCTTGCATCACACCCTTGAGGGAGTCATTATCTTCGTGCTGCTCACGGTAAACGCGGTCATAGGCCACCTTCACTCGCGTGGTTCACAAAAAGCGGTTGAGCTCCTCAAGAAAAAGCTGGCGATCAGGGCAAAAGTATTGCGGGACGGGAAATGGGGAATACAAGCGGCAAAAGAGCTCGCGCCCGGAGACATTATTGCCGTCGCACTCGGGGATATCGTGCCGGCCGACGCTAAAGTTGTAAACGGGAACCTTTCTGTCGATGCATCGGCCTTGACTGGAGAATCCCTCCCGGTGGAGATAGGTGAATCGGACATTATTTACTCGAGCGCCGTCGTTCGAAGAGGAGAGGCGAGGTGCGTCGTAGTTAATACCGGTTCAAATACGTACTTCGGGAAAACAGCGGAACTGGTCAAGATAGCCACGCCCAAGTCCCATCAGGAAGCCGTGATGATGGCGATTGTCAAATACATGATGTACTTTGGAATAGGCGCGCTGATCCTGGTGTTGGCGTACGGCTTGCTCTTGAATTTACACGAACACCTCGTCACCGTGCTGACTCTGGCAGTGATCTTCCTCATGGGCGCAGTCCCCGTAGCACTTCCTGCAGTGCTCACTATTGTCCAGGCTGTGGGAGCAATGGAACTTGCTGGGAAGGGCGTGCTTGTGACCAGGCTCGATTCGATCGAGGATGCAGCTTCCATTGATGTTCTCTGCTTTGATAAAACAGGGACCATAACGCAGAACAGGTTGTCGACGAGTGATGCCATTCCGTTTTCCGGGTATCAAAAGGAAGATGTCATTATCACAGCCGCATTGGCATCCCAACGGGATGGCATGGACCTTATAGACATCGCAGTCCTTGAATATGCAAAAAACACGGGCATTGATCTCAAGCCTTATCGCCAACTCACGTTTAAGCCCTTCGACCCTTCCATCAAAAGGACAGAGGCTGTCATCGATGCTCAAGGCAGACGCTTCAAAGCCGTAAAAGGGGCAGCCCAAATTATCATGCCCCTGTGCCGGGATATGGATCAAGAGGTGAGAGAAAAGGCAAACGAGACTATACAGGAATTCTCCCGGAGCGGATTCAGAATAATAGCGGTCGCACGGTCGGAGGGTTACGGTCCGGATGATTTTAAATTTACCGGTTTGCTGTCGATGGCCGACCCGCTGAGACCGGAATCAAAAAGTATGATAGAACAGTCCCAAAAACTGGGAATCAAGCCAATTATGCTTACCGGCGACAATATGGCCATAGCGAAAGAAATAGCAGATCAGGTAGGGATTGGCACTAATATCATCAGGATGGCGGACATCCAAGGTTTGAGCGAGATGGAACAAGCCAGGATCGTGGATGAAATCAGCGGGTTCGCCGAAATCTATCCTGAGGACAAATACAAAGTAGTGAAGCTCCTGCAGTCCCAGGGCCATATGGTGGGGATGACGGGAGATGGAGTGAACGATGCGCCAGCGCTCAAGCAGGCGGAGATGGGTATCGCGGTGAGCAACTCAACCGACGTAGCAAAGGCGTCCGCAAGCGTAGTCCTGACGGAACCGGGGATCAGCGTGATCATTGATGCGGTGACAATAAGCAGGCAAACTTACCAGCGGATGCTCACCTGGGTCCTCAACAAAGTCACAAAGGTCATTGAATTTGTCGGGTTGATCACCCTAAGCTTCTTCTGGCTCCACGATATCGTGCTCTCTCTGCTTGGCATGTCGCTGCTCGTATTCGCGAACGATTTTGTGACCATGTCCCTGGCGACCGACAGGGTGACGTCTACACCAAATCCGAACAGATGGAACGTCAGAAATATTACGCTGGCATCGCTGGTTCCCGGCATGCTCCTGATTGTCGAAGGACTGCTAGTAATTTTTATGGGCAGGAACTATTTTAATCTTGAATGGGAACAGCTGCGCACACTGGTCATGCTGAACCTGATATTCAACAGCCAGTTCAGGGTGTTGATCGTGCGGGAGAGGCGGCATTTTTGGTCATCATTACCGGGCCGGGACTTGCTGCTCCTGAGCATAGCGACTATCAGCGGATTTGCACTCCTAGGCGTTTATGGCATTTTTGTGCCGTCTCTTGCATTCAAACAGGTTCTAGCAGTGCTTATTTTCTCAGCGCTTTTTACGCTCTTCATAGATTTCCCAAAATATTATATTTTCAGGAAATTTGAAATGTGAGAACCGTGCGGGATTGGACTATTCTTACACTACTACCCAGATTCAATTATAGTGAGTCCCGAGCAAAAGAGCCATCCATAAAAATGATACCTTGGACATTCTCATACTTAAGGCGTGCTTGTTGCAGAGGAAAACAACATGGCGATATTCGTAATTCGGGGTATGAATTTTCCTCGAGAATATTCCTCTCTGCCATAATTCTCCTGACCTCATTTATAAACCAAATTTTTTCAACAAATAATATTTTAGTGAATTGATACCTTTTTCAACACTTCTTAGCAATGAGTTTTACAGGGAGAGATTAAATTCAAGTTCCCTCGCGCCGAAAAGAAGTCTTTTTCTCACCACCTTCACACTTACCGTTTGGCCCGGTTCCTTGTCAAAGAGGGCGATCTTTATATCGTTTATGGTCTGTATCTTCCAGCCGTCTACAGAGGTAATGATGTCCCCCTTGCTAAGACCTGATTTCAACGCAGGACTGTCAGGTGGGAAATTAGTGACATGCACCATGCCCGCTGATTCCTGGGCAATCACTCCAAGTTTCGCTGTAAAAGGAGGTTTGAGGGGCTCGGGAAACAGCACATAGGTGCCAATGTCCCTGTCGAAGGTTCCGTTTATAAGTGTGACATAGTCTCTGCCGGTAAGTCGGCGAAGCCTGCTTGGGATTCCCGAACCATACATGATATGTTCAACTCCGGCAAGAATGATTATTTGGTGATCTGGTCTTTCCTCTAGGAACCGGGCTGCCGAGTGCGCCATGGTCTCATCCCAGATGATCTGCGATTGATAAAAGTTCTCGAAGGAGATCTGTCCAGGATGGTCTTCATAGATATCCTTCAAGCGTCTTTTATATGAATCATCAGACATGTCCATGTCCTGAGGGATCTCTTTTCTTTCTTCTTCGGATAGGGCATCGAGTCCTTCCTTGGCCACTCTGTCCACGTTCTCGGACCGCTGGTTCAATCCGACAATTGGAATACCTTTCGCCCCGGCGTATTCTATGATTTCCCGGTAATAATTGTAGTCGAACCCCCATCTCTTAAAATATTCCGTCTTTTTTAGAAATTCTCTTTCACCAACGGTCCCAGAGAGGTACTCATCGATTGCCTTCTGGAAAGGCTTTTGGAACATTTCCATGCCGATAGCGATTTTCTTTCCTTTTTTAAAGAGACCCATGATTACTGAAAGTTCCACCTTATGGTCCTCATAATTAGTGTGCCGTTCACCGATGAAGATAACAGGCTTATCGCTGACTGCATCGATTATTTCATCGAGCTTCAGGGATTTTTCCGGTTCGACGCCCTCTACCAACGCATGAAGATTGAATACCATACCGCGTTCTGTATTGACAATTTCCTTTGTCACATTTTTCCCTTTTTCAAAGCGCAAAACTGAATACTTCCCATAGTGAAATATCTTTTCAACAGCGAGATCGATTTCTTCTTTTGAATCTCCATTGGCATAGGCTACAACTTTTGAAGCATTCAGAGGGTTATTTCTAACGATAAGCAGAAATCCTGGTTTTCTTTCACCAGCCGCGCCGAAGAGCCTTTTAAGTACAGGGCTTTCAGAACCCAGAATAAGGAGCGAGGAAGACTGGATATCCTTATCATTCACCTCAAGCTGTCCTTTAGCAGCAAATCCTTCTCCTTTGAAAATGGCTATCAGTCCGGCATATATTTCTTTCTCTTTTTCTGGGTAAACGATAAGCTTTTTTTCATCACCGAGTAGCCGTGCGATAACAGGAGGGAATTCATTGTGTGCAAGAGTCCTCATAGTATTGTAGTCGTCATCAAAGATTATATTTGAAGGGTTGTCTTCTGCAGCGATGTCGAAATATTGCCTTTCTTTTTCCAATGCCAGCGACTGTTTCACTTCACCTGTTCTTGTAATAACTTTTGCTGGTAATTCCATCCTGTAAGGCTCTCCCTTCTGTACGAGCTCGAATGACGCGGTCGGAATTCCATTATAAACAAAAGCACCTGGGTACTGTACTTCGAAGGAGGGCACTCCCTTGCGGTCGAGCCACTGGTTGAAAAACCATGCGAGGTCTTTGCCTGATACCTGCTCAAAAGAATTCTCAACGTCGGCCCACGAGGCTTGCTTAAATTTATTGTCCTCGATTAGTCTCCGTAACGATTTATAGAATGTGTCTCTTCCAAGCAGGTTCTCGAGCATATGAAAGAGCATAGCTCCTTTGCCATAACCAATCGCCATAGAGGCGAAGCCGGTCCTCTCCGTGAAATCTCTGAGGGGGAAATCCTTATCGAGGGTCACATAGCTCTGGAAATTGATGAGGATATTCTTCCTGTACTCCCATCCTTTACCTTTCTGTTCCTCATATAGATGGTCGGAAAGATCACTGGTGATCGCTTCAAGCCAGTTGCCTTTCTTAAAATCTGCATAAACATAATTGCCGAACCATTGATGAGTGATCTCGTGGCCCAGAGAGGTCCTGAGAATAAAAGGGAGACGTACGATTTCCCGTCCTAGAAGGGTAAAGGTGGGCATGGAAAGGCCCGTTGGCAGGATGTTCTCTACGATGGAGAATCTTTTGTATGGATAGGGAACGAGTAGTTCATTGTACATTTTGAGATACTTTTTTGTGTGTTCGATATAGTCGGCTGCAAGGGAAATGTCTTCGGGGAAGAAGTAGGCATAAATGTCTATGCCATCAACTGTATCCCTGACTTCACGGTAATTGCCCGCAACGAAGTCTATCCCAGTTAAAGGGTGCGAAAAAGCATATGCGTACTCTTTACCCGAAGCGGTTTTCTTCGCAGTAATTTCATCCGCCTCCGATATGGCAATGAAATTATTTGGAACAAGAGCGGTGAGCTTATAATAAGCAAGTCCGTCAATTGCAGGATACCAGTTGCCCGTTAGCGAGATGCCTCCCTCGTCCACCACCCCGGTAGGGACAACGCCTGCATTCTCAAGATTTTCAGTGTTTCCCGTATCTCCACGGAAGGTCTTCTTGTATGTTATTTCGAGTATCCCAGTGCCGGTAATCTTCAACAGATTGTCCTTAGTTCTATAATCCACGGGCGATCTGTTCAACATGACTGACGTGATCCTGAGCTCGCCAGGAGAAACCGTTATACCTCCAGCCTCGGGTAGCGTAATTACCGCTCTGCCTATCAAAAGATTATTTTTCAAGTCAAATGAGACAGAGAGGCGGTAGACTGGCAATGACAGGGTAGGTTTTTTATCCTCACCATAAAGGTTTGTCTGACACACAGTGAGAGAAAGAGTAAACCATAATATGCACGCTGATATATTTCCTGTTGTCATGTTTAATCTCCTGTGCCGATCGATACAATCCCGATTTCTAATCGGAATGCATTCCTTATGCGCCCTGGCAAATATTACCTTTTATCGTACCTAGATAAAAAACTCATTCCTACAGCGCAACATGACTAATTTGTGATTTGACATGGGCTCTAACATGGTGTCTTAGAACGATACGTTCAACATGTAAATCACAACAAAGTTTGCGATAAGAAACTCTCGTAAGTTACACTGCCTCTTCCAAACGGCTATCCCTAATGAGGAACTGCTTTCTTGGAAGCCCGAACCAACATTTGGTTGTGCGGGAGCATTCACTACCATCTCCATGATGCCCAGGGCCATTCATTGCCACATTACTGTTTATCGGCTTCAGATCGTTTTGGCCTATTTATCGCGTCGCCGGTGGGACTCAAATAAAGAAGCAAAAATCATGCCGAACAGAAATCCTCCGACATGCGCCGCATACGCTATCCCACCGCCAGTCTGCTGCATTGCCAGCGAGCCGACCTCGCTGAATAACTGAAGGGCGAACCATAATCCTACAAGGATGATCGCCGGAACAAATAAAATAGTTACAAAAAATCCGAAAAAAACAATTGTGCGAATCCTGTCGCGGGGAAAGGTGATGAGAAATGCTCCCATAACCGCTGCAATCGCACCGCTTGCCCCCAGATTCAGGCTGGAGGAGTCGGGGCTAATGAGCACCTGTGCTAGGGATGCCGCCAATCCGCCTGATAAATAAAAAACCAGGAATCTTGCTCTTCCCATTATATCTTCGATCTCGGGTCCAAACGCCCAAAAAAATATCATGTTGCCTATTATATGCAACCAGCCACCATGTATAAACATGGCGGTCAGTATTGTAATCCAGTTTCGCCCTGAAATAATTTCTAACGGATTATATGACCATCGGGCGATAAAGGTTGGTCCATTCACCAGCTCAAGCAGGAATACAAGTGAATTCACCCCGATGATCAGAGTAGTTATAGCCGGGAAACGTGAGGGTTTGCGGTCGATATCTTTAAGCGGGATCATAGTTCACTTTGACTTTTCCCTCTCTTCAACCATTTTGTAAAGAACCGATATATATTAAGCAGAGAGACATTCTGAAAAGATAATACTAATCTAATGGTTTGAGCTTCCAACAAGGCGATTCCTTACGGAGCATAGCCGACCCTTTGGAAGATGCAGTGTTATTTGTTCGACCGTATTAGGATGCAGCAATAGGTAATTACCTATAGTGTCCGCAACATGCTCATCGGCATGTATTTTGACGTTGCAACGTGGACAGCAAAATATTTCTCCTTGTCGCATTAACGACCATTTTTTTTATCATCGAAAGTTGTGGGTCTTCTGGGTTTAGTGTGGGTCATTTTTTGCATCTGAGAGAAAGGATGTAAGTACCTTGAGTCGAAGATATTCCCTATCCCTGATGCCATAAGCCCGACGTTGAATCACCCGGATCTTGTTGTTCAATCCCTCCATGAAGCCGAGGGAGACTTTGTTATCGGGATTGCAGTAACTGATGATGCCATCCCAGTGACGTTCGACCAGTGCAGCGAATTTCTGAAACGGTTCCAAACGGCTCCAGCGGAGTTGCACTTTCCAGTTCTCGAAGAACTTCCGCGCCCAGGTCGGATTATTGTATGACCAGAGCTGACCGAAAGATTCTTTGAGAAGATAGGCCTTGTGGATGCGGCTATTGGCTTTAAGCAAAAGTTTCAAGGATCGCCTGCCATCCAGGTCCAAGTTGTCCCGGTTAGAAAGCAGCGTATAGCGCTGGCCCTTGATGAACCGTCGTTCTTTCTCACTGACACGTTTGTACTCGCGCCGCCTGACTTCGTCCATGGCCATCGAGAGATGATTAAGCACATGGAACTTATCGAAGACGAACTGCGCGGATGGTGCATGGCTCATTGTGGAGTTTCTAAAGGCTTTCCACATATCCATGACCGCAAGCTGGATGCCTTTCGCTCGCTCCGGTCCGATTTCATTGAAAAAGAGGTCCATATCCTCTTCTCGGCGGCCTTCGCCGCCAAGCCAGATCGGTCGCTTTTCATCCAGATCCGCGACGACGATTGCATAGGTATGGCCCTTGGAGATAGATATCTCGTCGACTCCTATGGCCCGAAGATTATCGGACGGTGGATGTTTGGCCAGGAGCGCACGCATGTAGTTCTTCTCGATGCGCCGGACCTGGTCCCAACTCAGGCGATTCATCTCAGCTACGCGGACAATGGACATCTCACGGCACTGACGACCGATTGCCTGCTCAAAACGATCCGTGAAGCGTTTTGATGATGCCAGCCATGCGAGAGTTTCGCGCTTCACGGTCTGGCACCCCTTGCAGCGCACCCGGCGATACTCAAACTCAAGATAAATGCGAATGCCGCCGGAATCGAGGTCCCTGACCTGATGGATGATCCGATCGTAGAAACCCTTTTGCGAGTGACCACAGGAGCAAATCGTTTTTTTTGTCGACGTCGAAGGACGATGATGCGGGCACGGGGGTCTTCCGGAACCTCCTTCAACGTAGCTAGAGCTTGGAAACCCGGAAAGCTGTAGAGCGAGCGGAGAGTGGTCTTCTTCATGAGACAAGACCATACTCCCTGCACCGAAACGTGTCAAGTTTTCAAAGAACGATAAACTCAAACTAACCGCACCAGTCGCGGTTGAAACCGCTTTCCGGCCCTAAATGCGACCCATAGGAAACCCGGAAGAGCCAAAGTTGTTTTGTTATATTGCCATTGAGGCACAGCTATACATATGTACAGAAATGATGAAATCGCATGGCGTTTTACAGAATCGGCGAACCGACGTTAGAGAATGAAGGATGGTGAGTGTAAATCAGGGGCCGCGGTTTTTCAAGAAATACTAAGTCAATCCATGATAATGAATATTGTTGGTAAGTTTACGCGGTCCCGCCATCAATGGCGGTAGGAAAAAAAACCTCCTTCCCCTTTTGTGCCATTGGAGTTTATGGCATCGAGCTTATTGCCTCCCGACCCCACATACGCTTTTCCATCAACATCTTCGACCGGGGGAGGAGTCCACGAAAGTTCCTGTTGTTGTATAGATCCACTTGAGCATGCCTGCCCTCGCACTATTACATGGGATAATATATCGGGGAAAGCGGATCCCAAAGATGATCCCACCAGTTGGGATCCTCCGAGCCCTGCTTTCTCGGCCAGAGCTTGAGTTCCTTTGAAACAAGAACGGGATAGGTGTCTTTGGGGAGTTCCGTATTACCGGGCAGTTTTAGTGTTGTTCCTTCGGTTTCACCGGCTACGGTGATCTCACTGCCAGGCGAGTAGATATCAGGATCGACATATATCGGCGTATATATCAGAAACTGCCCCCTTGATTTATTTGTGCTGATGGGCCTGCCCCAGTAATCAAGAGGGGTCTGGTAAACGTCGATCAGCGAACCGTCCACAATGCCGGTGATTGCGGCGATACTCCCACCGAGAATGATGACCTTCCCCTTATACAGATTGGGGTCTGCCTGCAGCATTTCAAATGTGATGGTCCTGTCCGTTTTTTCAACAAGATCCTTTGAAATCGGATAGACGCAACCCTGAAGAAGTATGAGACAGCAGAATAGTAACACAATCGTCTTCATACCAGCCATTTTCTTTGAGACTAGCCCGACTATTGCTGCCAACTCGCTCCGGAACCCATTTCCGCACTCGGCGGGAAGCATTCTTTTTTTGTAAGCCCGCTCAGGGGCTCGGATTCGGGCCTAGCGTTACTTGAGCAAACCCTTTTGGCCGGATCCATTGGGTAAAGGCATTTTGCACCTGTTTTGACGAGATGTGCAGGTACTGTTCGGCGGCCTTCACAGGCTCGTCGAGCGGCAAGTCTTCCTGGGAACGGGAAAGCATTCCCTGGGCGATGCTGTCCGTGCTTGCCTCTGAAAGTGGCAACTGCCTTATCAGCAGAATTTTGGCCCGTCGCAATTCAGTTTGGGTAACAGGGGCAGTTTGCATTGTTCCCAAGTCACGTTCCACCATGGTACGCGCCTTGTCAACGTTTGGTGGATCACAGGCAAAGAAGACTCCGAAAAGAGAGCGGGTCTTTTTCGCTTCTATGAACGAATCAACTGTATAAACCAGACCGGCCTTCTCACGCAGATCGTGATATAGCCGGGAAGCGTAGAATGCTCCTGACAATACATGATTACCGAGCACAAGTTTGTAATAGTCGGGGGAAGAACGCGTGATGCCCATCGTCTCGGCCAGTGTTACCTGATCCTGGACCCTGCTTGCATCGGGCACCGTTGACATAGAGGGCTTGTTGGTCGGTACCGGAGGGAGGTCTGTCTCCGGCTTGTTTCCATGCGACTCCCATGATCCGAGATACTTTTCAACTATGCCCCTGGCTTGCTCGGGAGTTGTCCGACCGATGACAACGATCGTCGTTAGGTCGGGGCGAAACGCCGTATCATAATAGGACCTGAGTTCTTTTAACGTAAGTTTGCTTACTGTCTCAGGCAAAGCCTGGCGGAGCGATGGGTCATTTTTGGGATAGAGATCCTCACGCAGTGTTCGCCGCGAAATATAAGAAGGACTTCTAAGCAGTCCCGGCAGCGAGCTTAATTTTTGCTGCCGCACGATTTCGAACGCAGAATTGGGTAGGGCGGGATGCAGTAGATCGTCAGCAAGAAGCGCCATGCCGCGGTCAAAGTATTCGGAGAGAACCTTAAGTGAAAAACTCGTACCAGCCGAGATGGTAGCTCCGATGTCGTCCTGTGCCTTCTGAAACGCCAACCGATCCAGAGACGTTGTCCCGTAAGAGAACAGGTTTTCCAGGATATCAGCGACTCCTTCCTGTCCTGGGGGTTCTTCAAGATCCGGTTTATTCTTGATTTGCCCCATAACAGTAATCGTTGGACTGACGTTTTCCGGTTGAACGATCAAACGAATACCATTAGGCAATGTAGAGACCGTGGGTTTTACTCGGGAAATCGGGACGCCCGGTAATAAATCAACTCTTTTCGCCCAAAGAGGAAGTTTGGCATGAGTGGTCTCAGCCGGGGCAAACGACTCATTGCCACCGAACCCTTTTGTTGATACAGGTTTTCCCGAGGGGCGCGGTGTAAGAACGGCTGTAATCGCGGTATCATTTACGAGGTATTCCCTGAGAACGCGGTTCACGTCTGCTTCTGTCACTTTTTTGATTGCAACAATATCGTCATCCGGAGAGGAGCGGCCCTCCACGGCAAGCGCCTGGGACCAAACCGCAGCGAGCCCGGATATGGAATTGGACTGAAATTCAGCGTCCGTAATCTCATGGTGTTTTGACGCCTCAACGATATCGGCCGGAACCCCGTTTTTCACGTAATCGGCCACTATATTTTTTATTGCAGCAACAAGTGCAGAACCATCCCAACCGGAGGGAAATGCTGCTGTAGCATACCCGAACGATGCTTTTGGAAGTGACTCGCCGTCGAATCCGGTGAAGAGCGCCTTACCTTCAGTAACTAGCGTATAGAGGCTTCCCCTGCGGCTGTCCAGAACATCAGCCAGGATTTGCCCAGCTGCATAGTCAGGGCTGTCGTAGCCGGGCAGACGGAATGTCACCATGGCAAGCCCATAGGGAAGGTCGGTATCCAGCTTGATCGAAGACGGCCTTAGTGCCTCAAGGTGAATATCCGGGCGTGGTGGTAAACTTTTAGCAGGGATCGATTCGAACAGTTCCTTCACCTTTTCCAGGGTCTTGGCCGGATTTACATCACCTGCGATAATAAGAATAGCATTGTTCGGTGCATACCACGTGTTGTAGAATTCCTTGAGCATTGCACCGGTCGTCTTATCGAACGAAGGCCGCGTGCCCAGGGCATCGTGGGCATAGGGTGTATTGCTGAACATATTCTCAAGAAGCCGTATGAAAAAAACGTACTCGGGATTCGACAGGTCCTGTGCCACCTCCTGCTCGATGGCTCCTCGTTCTTGTGCCCAAAGCTTTTCGGAGTCTAGGACATCACGCATGCGTACCGATTCTACCTTCAGCGCTACATCTATGTCATCTTTGGGCACCGTAAGGAAATACTGGGTCACGGTCTGCTGAGTGTCTGCGTTGAACTTGCCTCCCATTAATGCGATAATGTTCGCAAGCTGAGCGGCAGACATTCCCGGGTTGCCGCGAAACATCATATGCTCCTGGGCATGAGCCATGCCGGGAAATCCAGCGGGCGCTTCGTTAGAACCCACAAGATAGTTTACTTCCGTGGTAACTACGGGCGCAAGATCATTCGGCACGATCACTACGCGCAGACCGTTTCCAAGCGTCGCACGGACAATGTCAGAGGCTGCGACTGCCCGCATCGACAACGACAAAAGCAGAAAGCATATGAACGCTCCACTTACAAAACACGCCTTTCCCTTGCCCATCCTAGCTCCTTTCGGACTTATTTCAGCCCCCTCAATCTTCAAGTGGCAAGAACAATAATTACATTTCTTACTGCTGTATCGTGAGATAGATCGACCCACCGTCCCGGTAGATCAATAGGAGAACTGTGTCGTGATTACCTATCTTCGAAACGATCTCTTCGTACTCCTGCGCACTCCGAATCGGTTTGCGGTCCACCTCCTGTATCACGTCATTCCCCTGCAGCAACCCCTGGGCAGGACTGTCTGAGCTGACATCGGTGACCACAACACCGACGATACCCTGAGGCAGGTTCAGCTTGTCCCGCAGGCTCGACGTGAGCTCCTGGACCGTTACCCCCTTAAGCGCGTTTTCGTACTCCGTCTTCTTTATTATCTGTTTTTCTTTATATTCGCCGAGCGTCGCCGTAATCGACTCTTCCTTATTGTTTCTGATGATCTTAAAATCTACTCGTGTGCCCGGTGCTGTTACAGCGACCATGTTGCGAAGGCTTGTAACATCAGCAATCTTTTTACCATTCATTTCAGTGATAAGGTCGCCCCGCTTGAAGCCTGCTTTGTCGGCAGGGCTGTTGCTTTCGATGCCCGATATCAATGCTCCTTCTGTTTCCTTGATTCCCAACGATTTTGCTAGTTCAGGTGTAAGGTTCTGAATGCTTACGCCGAGCCACCCGCGGATTACCTTGCCGTACTTAATGATGCTGTCCATGACCGTTTTCGCCATGTCCGACGGAATGGCGAATCCAATGCCCATGTAACCTCCGCTGGTCGAGAAAATCGCCGTATTGATCCCCACGAGTTCCCCGCTGCCATTCACCAGCGCGCCGCCGGAGTTGCCCGGGTTGATTGCAGCATCGGTCTGGATGAAATCTTCGAAATCGGCGAGTCCGATATTCGATCTGCCCACAGCGCTCACGATCCCCATGGTGATGGTCTGGTTAAGGCCAAAGGGATTGCCGACCGCCAGCACGATATCGCCGGTCTTCAATTTGCCGGAATCACCAAAGGAAAGAGTTGGCAGGTTTTTCGCGTTGATCTTTATCACGGCAAGATCCGTTCGTGGATCAGTGCCGACGACCTTGCCTTTGAATTCACGCTTATCATAAAGGATGACCTTGATCTCTTCCGCACCCTTAACAACGTGATTGTTCGTCAAAATATAGCCATTCTCGGATACGATTACACCGGAGCCGAGGGCCGATGATTTATATGTTCGTTTCTGCCCCGGATGTCCGCCGCCAAACTGGTCGCCGAAAAAGTGTCTAAAAAAAGGGTCGTTGAACATGTCGCCTAAGGGTTGATTCTCCATTGTCTCGATTGAGGTCGTTGATATGTTCACGACCGCGGGGCGTACTGCCTCAGCGACATCAGACAGGGCTTCGCTTAGCCTGCTGAGCGTTTTTATAGATTCCTGAGATATGACCTTTTCCCTGGCTGAAGCGATATTGGCTGTAGAAAAACTTACTGTTAGTATAACAATTACGGATAAAGCAAGACACTTGCTGAGGAGAGCAATATATTTCCTCTTTACTTTCATTGGTTACCTCCCAGTATGAAGTTTCTGAAAATCTAAAGATCTAATTACAATTATACTACATTAAAATGGGAGGAGAAGGATTTGCTACAAAAGAGTGACCATAACGGTCGTGGGTTTTAATGCAACTTAAGTTCAAGGCTGTTTGGACGATGTGGTATCAATAATCTTCAGTTGATATATTAAAATATGTATATTTTTGTGCTAATATATACTAAACAAAGCTATATGTTTATGCAAAAAATAGTGTTACATACAAAACTGCGTGGAATTATTATCGTGCCGGTAAATTTAATCATCCAAAATTTTGCAGGAGTATAAGAATGATTAAGGCATATGAGCTTAAGCATTTTGCCAATCCTGGTAAAGTAAAAGAAGTTGTAAAGGCGGTTAAGTCATACCGTCAGCTTGCTGCTTTGATAACGTCCGAGCAATGGATAATATTTCACAAGCAAGGAGCTTTTGATAAAAACTACGATATCAAGCCTATTAAATCTCTGCTCAGTGCTTATAAACAGGATTGGTGTATGCCACTTGGACTTCGTCTTTGACCTGGGTGACCGATACGCGGACTGATGCTCCAAACCCGCCGTGTTCTGATTTGGCAGCATTGCTCTTCAGTTCGTCATGAGTCGCAACGATTATCGCTGCTTGAGGATAAGGAGTGTACTCTCCTACTATGGTGAATCCCTGCGATGCGAGAGCAGCCATCACCTCAGCAACTTTTTCCACCACTGAACCGGGACCTCGGGTTCCAAGAACAAACGGCTTCAAAAGCGCTTCATTTGCGCCGGCCACCCCAAGCAAGAAGCCCATGAGCAGGAACGCCAGCAGCCCTGTCATCATATTTTCTACCTTTCCGCAATGGGTTTATTGTAGGACCGCTTCTCGACTCAGAAAAATAATAACAATGCTTGATCGATGCAAAAAAAGCGGGCAGTACAGTGTAAGAAAAAAAATGCCGGGGGTGATGAGCCCTCGGCCTGGGGATGAGTGCCGTTTCCGAACGGCTCTGGATTGACGGATTTAGGAACGATAGCTGTTCATGATCTGAACTTTGGACTGATTGTGCGTCACGCCTTGGCCGTTTTCTGTCCTACTTAGAAACGTATTCAAATGATGCATCCACGCTTGAGATCTTGGTGATCATATAACCCGCGCCGATCTTATAGTGGTCCTTGATGATCGTTGGGAAGCGCTTGTTCATGTTCGCATCGGGAAACTGGTTCTTAGCAAAGTTTGTCCAGATGCGAGCTATAAATTCCTTGGTAACCTGACCAGCTGCATCGAGCATGGACACGTTCTGGCCCTCCCATGTTCTGTTGTGTGGATCTGGGACCCATCAAGTCCCTGCTGCGCTAAAAGGATTAGCCGCCGCTCTATTAGCCTAAAATTAATCTGAAGTTTCTCATAGCGTTGTCCCAGCTACCAATCGGTCACTATAGCCTGGCTTCCCGCGTACGTAACGATCATGGTTCGATCAGTACTTCCATGAGTAACTTGCCGCTATCTGCCACTGATCCATCTTCAGCTGGATGGTCTGCTGGCCAGGAGCCTCTAATGGATTTGCGCCGTTGACGCTGGTCGGGAAAGCACGGGTGAGCGCAAAATTCAGATCCTGACTGCTGTTCACCGCTGTTGTGAAACCAACGCTGGCCTGCTGTGTTATGACGCCGGGGGCCAATATATTAAAAAGCACTTCACTATCCGGTATGGGCTGCGTCCCTAGAGAGTAACCTGCCCGCCAGGTCCACTGGTCGCTGCTCTTCCACTGTACCCCTAACTTGTAGATCGTCATATCTTGCCAGCCGAAGCCGGGCCCATTACTATCACCCAGTTGACTGGTTTGGAGGTTAGGTAGCATCGGATTATTGATGGATTTGATTTCACTATAGTTGATGCGCTGAACATCAAATAAAATGGCTAGTGCAGGAGTGGCTTTATATGCCAGACCGATGGTCCAATTCGAAGGGATATCGAAAGCACCCCCCTCGGCAAACAAGCCCGAGTACTTATTAAATTTACTCATGTATATCCTGCTCTGGTACGAAACGCCCACATTCAGGCGCGGCACTATTTCGCCCTGGTATCCGATCTTTACACCATAGCCGTAAGAATTATCGTAGCCAGTATTGGTGAGGCTACTAGGATCGTTGGAAAAACCACCGAATGCCTGAAGTCCTTTTGCCTGAAATTGCTGATACGCCAGGATCGGGGTAATACCTATCGCTTGCTGAGGAACCAGTTTTATTGCGTACGTGGGGGCGACAAATAACTGCTGGAGATTTACGCCTGTCGGCGAAGTACCACCGAACGTATCTGTCGGGTAATTTGTGTTCATACCGCCGTTTCCGAATATCGACACGCCAACTGAACTATAGGAATTCAACATCCAGTTTGCACCCAATGATGGAATTATGAACCAATTAGTGTTGCTTTTGACAGTTCCCGGCGCCAAACCGAAGGTACCGGGAAAGCCGGAAGGATTACCAGTCACGCTATACTGCCTGTTCGGATTGAAGAAGGATAAGCCAAAATCATAGCGATGACCGATGAATGCCATATTAGCTGGATTGACGGCCGCGTCAAGGGTATCCTGCGGCAAAGCAACGCCAGCGCCGGCTAACGCCTGATCAATCACACCATAGCTGTTGGAAAAGTAGCCGTTTGTTGCCGAAGCCGCTGTTGACATCAGTACAGCCGCGATCCCAAAAACGAACGCACACAACATATTACCAATACTTTTTTTCATAACGTTCTCCTTTCGACCTGTTTAATATTAATGTTTCAATACTTTATTGTTTCTATACAGCTAAACTATAGAGGCGATAACCGTACTTCGATGGTACGTGGAGTAGTTTCATAGCCTTTAATCACTATTGTAATGCGATGCTCGAGGTAAGACTGCGCAGGATGCAAGAGGTCCAAGTAAAATATGAATGCAACGATATATCATATTCAGAATTTCAGACGTATGACGAGGGAACACGATGCACTTCACTAACATAAAATTACTGATATTTATCGTTAAGCTTAAGATATCTATCTTAAGATCGAATGCTTTCGTGTCGAGAGGGAAGTAAATCTTTCACTAGTTAATTTGGCATAAGTATAGAGATTGCCCATTGCTTTGTCAACAGAATTGTCAAGACGATCCAGACCGGCTTTGCGTGCGAGTGTAAGGATTTGCACTATTTTGTCTGGTTCCATTAAATTTTCTCTGCGAGACAAGACACAGTTACCGTGAGCAAATCCATTCTACAGCGTCTTGGAGCTCATCTTTTTCTGGGCCTGGAAATTTTTATCGCTGCTGATATCATCAGCTCTGCAGTGAACCTGAGTTAGAATCAATAAGGATTGTGACGACATCTTCACGTCGTACTCAATCCATAATTCAAGAAGCCCGGAGCGGCAGGATGATGACCGATAGTCTCTATATATAGGGTAATGCTTCGAGGGGTCGTTTTTGGTTAAAGCCTGAATGGGCAGTTTATGGAGAGTGAGAGCTCGTGTCGGTCTGATTATAAAAAAACAAACGTGATTCCCATTATACTCACACGCAGAAATCATCGCCTGATCCGCTCGCGCGGCCGAACGGGAGCGTTGACCCGCAGATGATGCCTGCGGGATCTTACACGAGAAACACGTGGTGAATCAAAATCGTCGGATGCTATCCGGCGCGTGCCAGGTGCTGCGGCGGAGAAATCGAAATCACTTTGAGAAAGCCACCGCAGCACCCGCATGTTGGATGAGGCATTGGGGGCGTCTGTTCGACTTCAGACATCGTCACCTCAAATCCATAAGCCAGCTCAATCAGCGTCCTGATGTTCTCAAGCGGGACTTTGCAGGTCGGGCTTAAGAAGCCGTAATATCGCACCTTCATGAACCCCGTCGGTAGAACGTGCTGGAGGAAGCGACGCATAAATTCCATCACCTCAAGTTCCAGCGTTCTCCAGCGATTGCTATTGGTCTTTTTGTAATGAATGAAGATCTGACGATTCTTGACTTTCACGATCCGGCTGTTGGACAAGGCTACCCGAAAGACATAGGGGGCAAGATACTTGAGACTCCCTTCGCTGTCGCCCACGGCTTGCGAGTTCACGTTCCAGTCGATGCGCCAGACCTCTTCGGGGATTTGATCAAAAAGGCCTGCTTTTTTCATCTCATCCTTGAACTTCGCCCGGAAAATGGGAGATAGCGCTTGGACCGGCACATAGAAACCGGTTCCTGACGGTTTCCATGTTTTATCCTCGGACGAAAACGCCCCACCTACGACGATATAGTGGACATGGGGGTGAAACTCCAGTGTTCTGCCCCATGTGTGCAGGACCCCGAAGAAGCCCGGCAGATCGCCGCCCATGAACTTGGGGTCGAGAACCAGCTTTTTCATAGCCGCTGAAGAAGCAGAAAACAAGGCAGCATAAGCTGCTCGTTGATTGCCTCTGATGAACCGACGAATCTGCTCGGGCACCGTGAACGTGATCATGAAGTGATGTCCTGGCATCCGCCGATCAATCTGTTTTTCGAGCCACTGTCGGCTCTTATGATACTGGCAGGTCGGGCAGTGACGGTTGCCGCAAGAACGATGGATGGCATGGTCTTTCCCGCAGTCTTCGCAACGGAACCAGGTCGTCCCACAAGCTGGAGTGCGGCAGTTGATAATTGCGTCTATTGCCTTGCGATGTTCCAGAGGAATCGCTTCGCCAAACCGTGACACGTACTCCGGGGCATAGGTGCGGAAAATCTCATTGATCGTGTCCATGGTCAAAACCCCGTCATGAGCTGGTCGATGATTTTGTAAGCGTCTTCCTGACCCTTGGTGGTCAAATGTAGGTAAATCATCGTGGTCTCAAGGCTGGAGTGGCCCATATACTGCTGGATGACGCTCAGATTCACGCCGGCTTCGAGCAGGTGAGTAGCATAGGCGTGGCGAAGCGTGTGGATGGAGACGTTGCGTTTCTGAATACCCGCTGCGCGTACCGCGTTCTGAAGCGCCGCCTGCACCGTACTGTATGAAACCGGTTTCCGAATGTCCGAGCCATCTTTGTATATGCCCCGTGAGGGAAAAATCAATCGGGGGTTTTTGTGAGTGGCCCAATGCTTCCGCAAAAGAGCATACGTCGTACGGGGAAGCGGAACATAACGGTCTTTAGCGCCTTTCCCCCGGTGGATATGGATCATCATACGGTGTTTATCGATGTCCGGGACTTCGAGGTGTAGCGCTTCCTGGAGCCGAAGGCCGCAGGAATAGACTGTGGAGAGGAAGGCGTGGTTGCGAGGAGACGTGACGCGGGAAAGGGTGGCGCGTACCTCTTCGATACTAAGCACAGTCGGAAGCCGGTGTTCAGTTTGCGCCCGAATGATGCTCAGGATATGCCAGTCACGGCGCAGGACGTTCTCAAAGAAAAAGCGGATGCCGGCATAGCAGACAGCCATGGTTTTGGGCGCCCACTTGCGAACGTTCCTGCAATGGAGGAAGTATTCCTGAAGCTCTTCTTCGGTGATGAGATCGGGGGTTTTGTTGCCGAAATGCTCAATGAGTAATCGGACTGCGCGTGTGTAACTTTCTTGCGTTGTGTCGCCCTTACCGCTCAGTTGCAGGGCTTCTTTGGACTTCTCGTACCAGTTTTCCATGACCATACTCTCCTTGTGCTACAAGATTGAACTGCATTGGAGATGTATGGTAACACGGAGATTATTCAGGAAATATCAGACAAGGTGGGATGGACGCAGGATGGATGCTTTGCTCTTCTGCCGCGGAGCGGCTTACTTGAATAAGGCATGTATTCATGCCTCCATTGTTGGCTTTCGTACGATGCTGAGCTATTTCCTGAGGATGGATATAAGACAAGGGAAGTGATATTTCATTTCCTTGCAACTGTCATCATATCGTTACCGGAAAGGACAAAGGAATAACCGGATAGGGTTAGACGCGATGTTACTAATCCTATGTAAAATCACGATCAGTATTCGTGAACTTTTCCAGTCGAGCACAGATGCATTGTAGAGTGCTTTCGATGTGTATTGGAGCTCTAAATTATTCAGTCGAGGGAGTGGTGTTTGAAATCGTACTTAATAATACATTGGAAGAAAGAGGTAACTGTAGTATAATAAAAAAAACCGATGAGTTAAAACGGAGGGGATAACAATGGGAATCAGTGCTTGGCATGTCATGCGGGAGAAGATTAGCGTCGCACCCAATACAACAGCGCGGGAAGTCGCGATGAAGATCATTTCATCCGGTCTCGCTGCAATGCCGGTGGTGGATGATAACCGGGAGATCCTTGGTGTGGTAGCGGAGAATGCAATTTTGGATGCGATTAAGGAAGAGAAAAACCTGGAGGAGATCAATGCATCAGCGATCATGGTATCGGCTCCGATTATAGCTGATGCAGACACACCTATAAACGAGCTCATTAATTTACTCCTGAAAAGCTGCTGTTCTGTGATTACGGTCGTAAAGGACAACAAGTATGTGGGTGTGGTCAGCAGGCATATGCTGATGGATATTTTCACATCCCCGCATTATTCGCGATTCGCATCAAAGGACCGGAAAGCTCCCTTTGCCTGTAAATAGGATGTCAGGGGCAAGTACGTAGTCTTGTTAAAGCAGTGGCTTTCTGGTCTAGATTCCTCTGAAGTTCCCGATCAGCATGACTGTCAACCCTGATCTCGACTTATTCATAATTCCCTTCTGCCTATAGTTATTAATTGTACTGTCGGACCCGCTCTTACCGGTGTCAGATAATCCATTCGTTAACTAACCAAGCTACGAATAATCTGCCTAAAAATTTCGTAGAACAGCATTTCATCATAACAGCTCTTGAATACTCGCCGTGTATATCACAAAGATTTAGCAAGTCTATTAGCCTAGGGGGTATTTTATTGTTTAAATTCTATGTTTCATAGAACTGAAACAAAAATTATATTTGAAAAATTTTTATCTTATTTTTCGTTAACCAAGATCCTTCATTTTTATCAATAATGCAACAGCTTCGTAATTCACTTCTTTCCTATGAATAGCGTTCTGTCAAGTGCTATTCGGGTTTTAATTTTAAGCTCTATTTTAGTCAGCGTTGTCCGGTTAGCAAATTGCATTCAAAGGAGACAATAAAAAAGCATAACATTCTAATGTTCGGTCGCTATTAACTTGACATTTAGAAAAACGTGCACAGAAAAAATTTTCGTAAATACCTTTAACTGCAAGGAGTTACGAAAATGCCCTATGTGCTCGATCCGAAGAACAAATCAGGCAAACGACCATCATTCAGCCTTCTGCTTCAACCGCTGGAAGCGCCGTTAAGCGACATCACGCTACTTAAGGCACGAGGAAACAGGCCGCTACAAATGGAATTTGAAGATCAGCTTCATGCGCTCATTTACTTTCACCTTGAGGAACACACTTCAGGTCGTCACCTGTTGCAAGTCCTCAAGGAAGATGATTTTGCCCGACAGACGATTGCGCCGAAATCCGGTATTAATAAAAGCAGTTTTTTCGAGGCCATTAATTCAAGAGGCCTTGATCAACTTATGGAATTATATTTGGCACTCCAAGCCAAAGCCACCAAGCTGCTTCCGACTGAATACGGCAATCTCGGCGACCTTATCGCCGTTGATGGATCTTTGATAGATGCAGTCCTTTCCATGCACTGGGCCGATTATCGGGGCGGCTCAAAAAAAGCCAAGACGCATATAGGCTTCGATATCAATCGTGGTATTCCGACGAAGATATTTTTGACCCACGGCAAAGGAGATGAACGCCCTTTTGTAAGCCAGATTATTTCTCCGGGTCAGACCAGTGTTCTGGATCGTTACTATCAGCGGCATAAGAGCTTCGATCAGTGGCAGATTGAGAGAAAATATTTTGTCTGCCGGATCAAAGAAAACACAACGATTACTATTATCAAGGCCAATACCGTTAAGCCAGGAAGCATTGTTTTCTATGACGCCGTTGTCCTGCTCGGGACCAAAGGCGTGAATCAAACGGAAAAAGAACTCCGTGTAGTCGCCTATCGTGTCGCGAATAAAGAATACTGGGTTGCTACCGATCGGTACGATCTTTCAGCCGAGGAGGTAGCGCTGGTTTACAAGCTCCGATGGAACATAGAAACCTTCTTCGGCTGGTGGAAACGCCATTTGAAGGTCTATCACTTGATTGCAAGAAGCAAGCATGGTCTCATGGTCCAAATACTGGGAGGCCTCATCACCTACCTGCTTCTCGCTATTTATTGCCACGAACAGCACAATGAGAAAGTCAGTATAAAAAGGGTCAGAGAGCTACGCTGCAAAATCAAAAATGAATCTACTGAGTTTGAGAACGTGCCGCCTGACCGTGACTGCTATAAAATGTCCGGAGAAGGCATTCTCCATGCAAAAACGTAACCGGACATTACTGTATTTTAGTGATGTATTTATAACATCAAAAACCGCCAAACGGTCCGGTTAATTATCAAGGAATCAGCCCTCCTCCCATCGAACTCGACCTATAGGCGGCTCACCCTACTGATACTGATAACAAGATTGCCGGTATTCCACTGTGACTGCCTGTTTGAACTTCTTTCTACAAAATAATTAAATGACGTCGTGCCGCGCTACATCAGGCGTCGCCCAAGAAACAGCAGCAGTAGCATGTAGGACTGTAATGAATGCTGCTAAAAGCTTTCGTTTCTTGAGGTTGAGCTGACAAAATTGTCGAACGCGGGAAAAGTTCATGAATACAAGATAAAAGTTGTTTTTAATGAGTTAAAAAAAGTCTTATGTCGACAATGTTGTCTTCCATCAATCCCATCTAAAACTTGTAGGTAATTAATACTTTAAAAACCAATGGGTTACCTTTTTGGCATGTAAGTTGAATAATACCCATAGCAAGGACAACGGGCACTGTCATCTCCCATCCATTCACCACCGAAGGATTCCCCTGACAGTGTCCCTTGTTCAAGCTTCATGCCATTATCATAAGGAAATCAATAAGCAAAGAACTGTTTTTTAAGGATGGATATTATGTTATTCAATTCACCGGATTACAAGAACATCGGGCCAAGGGCCTTGAACGAATAAATAAATTGCGGCGAGGATTTTTTATTGCTCGATGTAAGAACGCCCCAGGAAAACGAGACGCAGGCCCTTGTGGGGTCTTATCTGCTCCGCTCCTGGAACTGGATATCCGGTAAAGGAACTCCCGAAAGACAAATAGATCGTAGTCTACTGCAGGGTAAGCAACCGGAGTGCCTTGCCTGCTCCTATCTTTCACAGTTGGGATATAAAGTAAAAAATCTGGAAGGCGGAATCATGCTATGGAATATGGCTGGAAATGCATCTTTGGGGTAAGAGACTTGATGTCAGTCAGCCTGAACTGCAGAATAAGAATTTTTGGGTTTTATTTTCTTCTGCTCATGCTGCTTGTTTTGGTCGTCGCATCATACAGCTACGCAGCTGAGTCCCTTACTCTGGAGCAGGCTGTCAATATAGCGCTTCATAATAACCCCGTACTCAAAGCAGCTGATTCCCGGGTTGAAGCAGCCGACGCCGAAGTGCTCGGGTCGGCAGCGGGATTTTTGCCGAAGGTAACAATATCGGAAACCTGGAGCAGAACCGATAATCCTTTGATGGTGCTCGGGACCAAGCTGAACCAGGAGATTATTACTCCCACTGACTTCAACCCGGTGGTAATCAATAATCCCGCTGCAATATCGAACTACAACGCGAGGCTCTCGGTCACGCAGCCGGTCTTTAATGGTGGTAAGGAATACATAGGTTGGGATCAGGCTAGGCTTGCGAAGGATGCCTCGATCCAGGACCGGGAACGGACTCGTCAGGAAACGGTTTACAATGTCGTCAAAGCATATTATGGGCTGCTGCTCGCCAAGGACTACCACATCGTCGCGCTCCAGTCCGTCGAAACGAGCGAGGCGAACGTTCAGCTTGCAGAGGCGAGATTCAAGGTGGGTGCGGTACTCCAGTCCGACCTGCTTCAGGCAAAAGTGCAGCTAGCCGAAATAAGAGAGATGCTGACGCGCTCAGAGAACGGTGAAAAGCTTGCAGCGGCGAGTCTCAACTTCGCCATAGGCGTGCCCCAAGGAACAGAATACGAGGTGGCCGGTACACTTTCGGAGCAGGACCAAACGACTGAAATAAATGTTCTAATCAACGAAGCGACTCGGAAACGATCCGATCTCCAGTCGATGGATCTGAACCGTTTGAATGCAGAGAAATCCGTCACCATGGCCCGGGCCGATTATCTTCCGAGTCTCAATGTAACGGGCCAAATGGACTGGAACAGCGGCAAGATCGCTGGCGATGACGCGAAGAGCTGGGCTGTTATGGCTGTGCTGCAGTGGAACCTTTTCGACGGTCTTGTAACCAGGTCTAAAGTGAAGGAAGCGCTCGCAACAAGCAAGCGTATGCAGGCGCTTGAGGAGCAGACAAAGTCGGTGGTTCAACTCCAGGTCAGACAGGCGTACTACAACTTGACGGCTTCCACCGACCGGATCTCGGCATCGGGATCATCGGTCCAGGAGGCCGAGGAAGGCCTCCGAATAGTGCAGAAACGGTATGAAACCGGTATGACGACTTTCGTTGACGTACTAGGCGCGGAGAACGCGCTCATCAGGTCGCGGACCAACGCCCTTCAAGCGCTCTATGACAATAATATTGCCCAAACGGAGCTGAAGCTAGCTACAGGGACATTGTAAGATAAGATTGAGAATGAAATTGAAAGTGAGGAGATTATCATGGATGTACAAAACTTAAAAGGAAAGATGAAAATCATTAATAAAAAAGTTATTGCCGGAGCATCGGTTTGCGTAGCCGTGGCAGTACTGGGCTTTGGATATATGACCTTTGGCAAGAGCAACAGCTATGCGAATGTACCGAAGTCCGAAGATCCGATACATGTCTCGACAATCTTGGTCGAACCCAGAACCGTCGATGCGGTCATGTCCGCGGTCGGGACACTCAACTCCAAGAATACCTCGGTGCTTTCCAGCAAGGTGATGGGAAAAGTCACGGAACTGACGGTCCAAGAAGGAAGTTATGTGACCGCGGGCAAACTGCTGCTCAAGATCGAAAGTGGCGAGATCAGTGCCCAAATGTACCAGGCCAAGGCCTCGTTCAATAATGCAAGACTTCAGTATGAGCGGCTCAAGAGCCTCTTCGATGTGCAAGCAGCCACGCAGATGGAGATGGACCAGGCTACTCTCGGATTTGAGTCGGCCAAGGCCGGGCTGAACGCGGCGAAAGCAATGGAAAGCTACACGATCATTACGGCGCCTATAGCAGGCCAGATTGTGGAAAAAAGGATAAATCTCGGTGAAATGGCGCTTCCCGGCCAACCTCTCCTTAGGATTGAAGACAACAAGAACCTCTGGCTCGAGGTCACGGTCCGGGAGCAAGAACTCAGCTCAATCAAGCCCCGCAAAACCGTAACCGTCCGGATCGATGCGCTGCCAAGCATGGAGATCAGGGGACGCGTCGCCCAGGTGGTCCAGGCTGCCGATGTGCGGACCCACTCATTTGTGGTCAAGATCGATATCCCTG
Source organism: Nitrospirota bacterium (assembly GCA_963845065.1). GTDB lineage: Bacteria > Nitrospirota > UBA9217 > UBA9217 > UBA9217 > JAJYKN01. Next base: position 412,729 of record CAWJQQ010000002.1, on the reverse strand, counting down.
CTGCTAAGAACCTCATTACGGGCATGTACGGTAAGGCGTTCTTTAGCATCGGCAAACGCGAGGCAATCTTCGTGCCCCGATCGGCGGTCGTCACGATGTCGGGCCTGTTGGGTGTCTATATCGTAACCGCCGAGGGGAGCGCTGAGTTCCAGATGATCCAGCCCGGCGACTTCCAGGGCGACCAGATCGAAGCAGTGACCGGCCTCAAGTCAGGCGACAGAGTGATCGTGAACAGGCAGACTACGAGCATAGATGGCAGGAAAGTCATTGTGGCGCAGAAATAACAAATCGTAAAGCGTGAGGTGGGAAACGTAAAAGGATCGGTGGGAACATTCACGTTTCTCTATTCACGTTGTCCATAAGGATACATCATGAAACTCAACATCAGCGGAAAGATAACGCAATACTTCATCAACTCCCAGCTCACTGTGCTACTCATGGCGGCAACGGCAATACTGGGCCTCTTCGCCCTGTGGTTCACCCCGCGAGAGGAAAACCCACAGATCACCGTACCCGCAGCTAACGTGATGGTCATGATGCCCGGCGCCTCAGCTCAGGAAGTCGAAGAACTCATTTCAAAACCACTCGAAGCCAAGCTCTGGGAGATTCCGGGAGTTGAGGATGTCTACTCGGTATCCATGAACTCAATGTCCGTGGTTACCGTGAAATTCTACGTGGGACAGGACAAAGAGCGGTCAATGGTAAAGCTCTATGACAAACTCATGTCCAACATGGATATCGCCCCGCCCGGAGCATCCCAGCCGCTGGTGAAGCCCATTGATGTGGACGATGTGCCTATCGTGGCGATCACGCTTTCAGGAGCGCCGGGAACAAATTACGACGATGGACAGCTCCGGATCGTGGCAGATCATGTGCTCGACGAATTGCGAAAAGTACCAGGAGTCGGTAATACCGACATCATAGGCGGAAGGAATCGACAAGTAAGGGTAACACTAGACCCTTTCCGGGTCGCTGCCTACGGGCTCTCTCCGCTCCAGATAGCAGGAGCGATCAATGTGTCGAACGAAAATATGCTGTCTGGAAATCTTGAGCAGGGCAGCAGGAAGCTTCCGCTCGAGACCGGCGGTTTTTTTGAGAAGGCGAGTGACGTGAGGAACGCCGTGGTCGGTGTCGCGAACGGTAAACCAATATATCTAAGCGACGTGGCGGACGTTACCGACGGATTCGAAGAAACTGTGAAGCTCACGCGAATAGCCTTCAACATCAATCATGAAGCGGATCATGGCGTCACACAAGCGGACAGTAGGAGCACATCTCCTGAGAGGCCGGCCGTTACCATAGCGCTGGCAAAACAGCAGAAGCTGAATGCCGTGAAAATTTCGAATGAGATTCTGGCAAAGCTCGACTTACTGAAAAAAACGCAGATCCCCTCCGGCATCGCAGTTACGGTAACGCGGAATGACGGCAAGACGGCGAACGATGCGGTGAACGAACTGGTGTTCCACCTCGTGGTCTCGATCATTGTGGTCATCATCCTGCTGTTCTTTACCCTCGGGTGGCGCGAAGCGGCCATCGTGGCGCTTGCCATACCGCTCACACTCTTCATCACCCTGGCCGTAGGCATGGTGGCGGGCCAGACCATCAACCGGATCACGCTCTTTGCCCTGATTCTGTCGCTCGGACTTCTTGTGGACGACGCCATCGTAGTGGTCGAGAATATACACCGCCATTATAAGCTGCAGCAGCACTCGCGGCTGCAAGGCGCAATCCTGGCTGTGAACGAGATCGGCATGCCTACCATTTTGGCGACGCTGACTGTAGTGTTGGCCTTCATCCCTATGGCTTTTGTGACGGGGATGATGGGACCCTATATGATGCCGATTCCCTTTAATGTGCCTGTAGCAATGATCACGTCGCTCCTTGTTGCCTTTGTGGTCACGCCCTGGGCGAGCTACCGGCTGATGAAGTCGGATAGCCATGGCACAACGCAGCCATCACTAGAAGAGACAAAGAGCTTTCGTTTGTATAAAAAGATTCTCTCACCGCTGCTCGAGAATGTGACTAAACGCAGGATTTTTCTTGGCATCATTACCGTGTTTTTTCTCATCACCATGAGCTTTCCTGTGTTTCAGTGGGTTAAATTCCGCATGCTGCCCAAAGCGAACAAGAACACTTTTCTCGTTTCCATTGACATGCCCGCTGGCACAGTGATAGAGAACACGGACCGCGTGGTGCGTGCAGTAGGCGACTACATCCGTCGCATCCCGGAGGTGAAGGATTATGAGACCTTTGTCGGAACCGGTTCGGTGATGGATTTTAACGGTCTGCTTCGAGGAAGTGCATTCCGTGAGGCAAGCCATTTCGCCGATATCCGCGTGAACCTCATTGACAAGGAAAAGCGGAAACGGTCGAGCGAAATGATTGTACTCCAAATCAGACCTGACATCGACAAACTCGCGCGGGCCTATGGTGCGAACATTAAACTTGTCGAAGATCCGCCGGGTCCACCGGTCCGCGCCACCGTCGTGGCGGAAATCTACGGCCCCGATTACAACAAACAGCGGGAAATCGCCCAGGATATCAAGACACTCTTTGCGAAAACGGACCAGGTCGTGGACATCGACGACAGCGTGAAAGAGATACAGGTCAAGTACCAGTTGCTCGTGGACAAGGAAAAGGCGGCACTTATGGGCATCTCGACGGAACAGATCGTGCAGACTCTGCGGCTTTCGGTGGCGGGCATGGCCGTATCCACCCTGCACCGCCCCGAGACTAAGACACCCGTAGTGATCATGCTGCGTCTGCCAAAAGGCGACCGTAGCGGGCTGTCAGACATGGATAAAGTATATCTGAGCAGCCCACAAGGCAGCCAGGTGCCACTCTCATCTTTGGTGAAGATCGTACCCTCGGAGATGGACAAGACCATTTATCATAAAAACCTGCAGCCTGTGACTTACGTCTATGGCGAGATGGGCAACCGGAGCCAGGTCTACGCGGTCATAGATATGATGCGCTATCTTTGGAAGCATCCGTTGCCAGAGGGATATAAGCTTAAATGGGACGGCGAAATGAAGCTTACGCTTGATGTATTTCGCGACCTCGGCGCGGCCATGGGCGTGGCCCTGATCGCGATCTACCTCTTGCTCGTAGGCAGATTCCGGTCCTTCACCATCCCGGTTGTTATCATGGCCGCGATACCACTCTCGATGATCGGCATCATGCCCGGCTTTGCTATGACCAATGTTTACTTCAGCGCTACTTCCATGATCGGCGTGATCGCCTTGGCGGGCATCGTAGTCAGAAATTCAATCGTGTTGCTTGAATTCATCTTGGACAAGAAGCAGGAAGGCATGCCGCTCGTGCAGGCGCTGATCGAGGCAGGTGCGATCCGTACCCGTCCCATTGTGCTGACCGCGGCAGCGGCGATCCTCGGCTCCGCCGTAATCGTGACAGATCCGGTCTGGTCCGGTCTGGCCCTTGCGCTCATCTTCGGGATGATGGCATCCACAGTGCTCACGCTGGTAGTGATCCCAGTATTTTACTATATTCTAGAGAAGAAGAACTGGGAGACCGCATAATAAATTGAGGAATGCGAAATGGAGGAAATCATGTCACATATATACGTAAATGTAGAATGCGACAATTGGATCAGCACACTCACCATAGACAATCCGCCGGATAACTATCTGGATAAGGAAGTCCTTTCGATGCTGAACAAGACTGTGAGCGATCTGCTCTCCACCAAGGCTGAGCTTCGCGTGGTCGTGGTCTCGGCGAAGGGGAAGAACTTCTCCGCGGGAATCGATTATGCAGGATTCGTGAAAATGTCAAAAGACGAAGCCGGACACTTTGCCGAGGTAGGGTACAGCCTTCTCAAGCACATTGAGAATCTTCCGGTACCGGTCATAGCCGTGGTCAAAGGCGAAACTACGGGAGTGGGCATTGGACTGGCACTCGCGGCGGACATTAGAATCGCCTCGACTGGTACGGTCTTTTCGTTTCCTGAGGCACAGTTCGGTGTGCCACCTATTTTTGGAACATCACAGCGGCTCTATAAAACAGTGGGCATTGGCAGGGCCAAGGAATTGCTCTATACCGGCCGCATTATCGATGCTGAGGAGGCACTAAGGATCGGACTGGTCAACTATATCGTCCCGGCAGATATCATTGATGAGGAGGCAAACAAGCTTGCAGTCAGGATCGGAGCCAATAGCCTGAGTTCACTCCATTCCATCAAAATGCTAGTGAATTTCGGTCTGAGTGAAGGTTACGAAGTTGGGCTAAAAGAAGAGGTTACCGCATTCAGCGAGGCATTTAACCCTGACACGAAGCAGTGGAAACGGTTGTGACTCTCAGGTTAGAGTTTCAGATAAAGAACATATACTCAACACATCACACTTCTAAAACAACAATTTATAAAACCTGTCCTTGAATACCCAGCAGTTCTACTGCGGGGATGAAAAGGACAATCCTGACGAAGTCAGGATAAGAATCTGATTGGTTTTAGGTTCTATCGGTTTTGATGCCCCGCAGCTCTGCTGCGGGGTAATTCACTATACCGATCGCTGCAGAGCTCTACGATCTGGATAACCTTACGCAAGCGGAGGCCGGCGCCAGAACGGGTGTATCGCGAAGAGCCATCTAAAGAATAATTATTGTGTTAAGAAATAGTTTTCTTAGGTCAGAAAACTGCGTCTCGCATTTCAAAGATCGTCGTGTATAAGGACGTTTTGACGATATTAGGAGTGAGGGAAAGCAATTTATTCGAAAATTAAGGCTTTTTAACGTTCCCTACGTGACAACTTTATGTCGCGTGAAGTTCGTCTTTCTTGATACAACATGAATTGTAACAGCTTCCAGTCATAGCATACATCTCGTAAACGACCCCGGCAGATTGGAGGAAATGCGACCACTAATCTGTCGGGGCCGTGTATACGTGTATAGAGCAAGGTTCTTGAATACTTCTGTAACCCTTTCCTTTTTCTCTACCCTTTACCGAAAACTTCGCGCAAAGTCCCCTGCTTTTAACAATGGGGAGTGGTCAGGCTGCTTTTTTTATATCTGTAACCATAACACTTACCGCGTCTTCGTCATAATCCTCTTGCCGGGTCTTGTCAGGTAACCGTTTTATGCCTATGGCATCAAAGACCACGGTCAGAACTACTGAGATGATGAGGTTCACCGCTAAGGCATATACCCCCGCGTATGCCGGAATAGCCAAGCTACCCAAATGGAGCGTATAGATTGGTGACTTAAAACCCGATGTGGCCACCATTCCTGTTCCGATAATCATGCCTGCAAACCAGCCAACGAGCAGCGCACGATGGTGAAGCCAGCGGGTAAAAAGACCAAAGATGATCGAAGGAAAGGTCTCTACGATCCAGATGCCTCCCAGCAACTGCAGCACGATGGCGTATTGCAGTGGCAGGAAAATTACAAAGGCAAGCGCTCCGAGTTTTACAACCAGGGACACGAGCTTTGCCACTTTGGCTTCTTGCTGTTGCGTTACGTCTGGCCTGATGTATTCACGATAGATATTCCGTGTAAACAGGTTTGCCGCAGCAATGGACATGATAGCCGCGGGTACGAGCGCCCCGAGCACGATAGCAGCAAAACAGAACCCCCTGAACCATGGCGGAAACATCTTGAGAAACAGTTGGGGAACAGCGTCGTTCGGGGTCGGGGGATTGATACCAGCTGCAAGGGCCATTAGCCCGAGAAGAGCTATCAACCCAAGAAGAAACTTATACGCGAGCAAAAGGGCCGCATTGCGCCTGATGGCGTGGCCGCTGGATGAGCTCAGGATGCCCGTAATGGTATGCGGATAGACAAAAGCTGCCAGCGCTGAACCGAACGCAAGCGTCGCATATGTGCTAAAGCCGGCAGCGGGGAGAATAAGATGGCCCACGGTCGCTTTTGCGGCAAGCGCCCGATCAGCAAGCCTGAACACCTCTGAGTACCCGCCCAGTGCCGCTGGTATCATAATTACCGCGGCGATGACCATAAGATAGATCATCGAATCTTTGACCAGCGCTATGAGCGCCGGAGCACGCAGGCCGTTTGTGTACGTATACAGTGCAAGTATCACAAATGCAATAATGAGCGGCAGATCTTTCATCCATCCGGCGCCGAGTATTCCCAGGGCCCTGATTACGACCTGAATACCTACCAGTTGCAACGCTATGTACGGCATGGTCGCCAGTATCCCGGTAAACGTAACAGCCAGCGCAAGACTGGGCGAACCGTAGCGTCCGCGCACAAAATCAGCAGGAGTCACAAACCCATGCTGTTTGGCCACAGCCCACAGGCGCGGCATAGTGAGATAAACGATAGGATAGACGATGATCGTATACGGCAGAGCAAACAGACCCATGGCGCCCACGCCGAAAACCAGCGCAGGGACCGCAATCACCGTATACGCAGTATAGAAATCTCCCCCTACAAGGAACCACGTTACCAGAGTCCCAAACCGTCGTCCTGCAAGTCCCCACTCTTCGATGCGGTTGAGATCACCTCGTCTCCACTTCGCGGCAATAAAGCCGAGGTACGGTTACTAATTACTAACAGGAAGAAAAAAATAAAAACACCAAGTTCAGTCCACTTAACCATGGCATTACCTCCTTCGCGTTGCGAGGTAGACAATGCCGGTCAGAAAAGCGCTCGCAATAACTCACGCAAACTGATACCAGTAAAAGAAAGGGAAACCGAACAATACCGGATCGGTTTTTGCGTACAGGGGAGGCCACATCAGCCCGAGGAATGGCAGTAATAAGAGCCAATTCCAAGCCTTGTGTGAAGCCTTACTTTGTGGATTTTCTTTTGTCGAATGCCTTATCGACCCTATGTGAGATATTTCTGGTACAATATTGAGAAGCTTGAAGAACCGTATCTCGTTTACCTCCTTCATAATATCATAAAGTAGAGAAGCTACTTTTAGATATGAATGCAAAGAGGTTGATATCCTTCTACAGCGCCCTTACTGGCCTAAGGCAACAAGATCATCTCTTCTGTTTTTTTGCCAGCACTTTTCAGTATGTTCAGTGCATACCGGCTTTTCCTTGCCATAGCTGATAAGCGAAATACGACTTCCTGAGATACCCATATCAGTCAGGTATTTTTTTGCGCTCACTGCACGTCGCTGACCGAGTGCTTGATTATACGTAACAGTACCACGTTCATCACAATTGCCCTCGATCCTCACCATTACGCTGGGGTTCGCCTTGAGCCATTCCATATTAGTCTGCATTACGGTCATTGCGTCTTCGCGAATGAAGGACTTGTCGAAATCAAAATAAATAGGCTTAAGCCCTTCCGCCATTGTTCCTGATTTTTCATGCGTACCTTCGGGTATTGCAGCTTCTGTTGCGGGACTTGGTGTCGTCGTCGGCGGTGGTACTTTCTCCGCCTGCGTTTGCGTTTCAGGTGCTGTTGCCACTTCCGCTTTTTTCGGACAACCCCACAAGGTAAAAATGCCAACCAGTAAGACAAAAGAAAGATACAGCAAGTATTTGCGATTCATATCGTCGCTCCTCGTCGTTTTGTCGATGTCGTTTACTTATATTCTTGATGCCTCCGTATTACGAAATAAAGCTGGTAATGATTGATAATGTCATACCAGCGAATCAATAAAGAGGCCATAAACTCTTAACTTTCATAAAATATTCACCTTCTCTTTATTTTTATACTTCTTTTGAATAAAATTACTTTTAAATAAATTGCAACAAAAACTTTCAACTCGGTACGTGATGCCGCACAATTGATTATTCGTACCAGCACATTTATGGGCTTAAACGCGCAAATGCTAAGAATTAGTTTCTATACAAATCAATAGCACTAAGTTGCAGAAATGTCAAGCCCGCGCACTCTCTTTAAGCAAGAGATTCGAAATGGAAGACCATCGTGTAATAAAAGTAACACAAATCGGACCAAGCAAGGACTTGTTCAAAAAAAACACTAAAAAATACTAGATGTGGCTTGGGATCTCCTGGACACTGGTCTTGTAAAAATTGGATACGACAAACTGAGAAACATCACGCAGTCGCTTGACCTGTTGGCACGGTTACTCGGAGCCCAAATCACCCTCCAGAGCTTATTTTATCCGCGACCAAACAAACCTAAATAAAATAACGGCCGGAATCGTACGAGACAACGCTGCCATGAAAGGGCGATCAATTACTATATAATTAGTCTGAGGGAGACGGTGTACTCCATCCAAACGACGTATTGGTTGTGGGATGAATTGGTTTATATTTCTTCAAATATTTGACAAACTGAACAAAGGTATAGCATAATATATTGCATGAATTACCAACATCCATATCATAACAACAGCTCAAGCTTAAAAACCCGCTTATCTGTAATAGAGCAATACCCATGGTGCCTAATGGATATCTGACTGCGGCCAATGTTTTTTATCGATGCCGTATTCCTGCCGGAGCCGCTAAAGCACGAGAACGAGTAAAGAGATATTATCCATCCTAACCACCGTCCAGAAATCCATAGAAAAAGGTTTTTTACAAGGCGTATGTAGAAAAGGCCCGACTGGCCATTTCAGCAACCATTGTTCAGATAGAAAGCAAATACTTGAATCGCCTTTACGGGGGTGCAGCAAGTGACACTGCATCTTCCAAGGAACCGGCTATCCTCCGTAAAAAACCGCCTTGTTGGAAACCATAACCAATAGATTAGTATTATCATTGGTTGCGGGAGCATTCACGATATACAGAGAAGCGCTATAAGAAGCGCAACTTTAACAGCGTAGAAGACAAAGGTATAGCCGCCATAATTAAGTTTTTGTCTTATAGATCACTGAGACGTGAGCGATGTTGCTGCTTATCCGAGAATTGATACTTCGAATATGAACTCATATTTTAGCACGATTTAACACTGTCAAGAAGTCATGTAGCTTCTGGATTTTCGTGAGAGCTTTTTTGTAATACTTTTTCCATCTATCAAATTTCCTATCTGACAGCCTAATCAAGCTGGTGCTATCTTAGATATTAGAGGTGGATAGCACCACTTGAAGAGGAGCTTCGAATGGAAAATGCGGCTGAGATGGCACATGATATCTGTCGTCTGGACTATCTGGTTGGAACGCTCGCTACAGCGTATAAAGGTGTTATAAAGTCGCTCGTAATAAAGGATTTTTGCATGACTGACAGCGGCTATACTACAATCTTCAAGGGAACGATTCTCGCCGTGCCCCATGGAAACTATGAGGCATCATTAAATAAGAGCGGGGTGGAACTATCACGCAGCCCTTTGCAGAATGGATATTTTGAATTTGCTGTGAATAGCAGCCGTATAGCCGAAGCAAGGGACCTCCAAATCGATATTATTCAAATCGGAAGACATATCGGAACGTTTCTATTAAAAAAAGAAACTGCCGGCGGCCTCTACTTATCTGCTGTAGAACTCTCAGAAGAACTTGCCTCAATTGATCTTACGAGGTTGACCACGCCTTTGCACGATAAGGTCGGGCTATTGCAGAAAGCCGAGGAAATCGTCGCGCAGGTCCACTCTACCAAAAAGGATTGGGCCAGCTTTTCTGAGGCGTTGAACGGATTTGCAATTGATTTTTATTGGAGTGTACCAGATGATTTTTACGATGCTTTCGATATCCTCGCCCGTTTTGCACTTCGGGCTGCCGAACGAGCCAGCTGTGCAGATAGGTGTAAGGCAGTATCCAACTACTTTAATCTCCTCGAGTTGCCTCTTAATGCCAATCGCGACCAGAAGAGCTTGCGGCCTCTTGCGGAAACATGGCTGCAGATGATTTCTCGATCTACAATTGATCTATCGTCGCAAACAATGCCAGCCATAGCCGTGCTAAAGGAACTCCTCCGGAAATTTCCTGGTATCGAAATTAGCGGAGTTTTAGCCCTTCTCATCAGCTCTCTCCAGAAAAAAGGAAAGTCAGTAACGTTTTTAAATAACCAACTCCTGACCTCTCTTGGAAAATTTATTTCCATCGAGGATCTCGATTTCCTTTCAAAATTTGGAGAGCCGGGACAATTTCGAACAGCACAGAAGTTGGCTGAGGTGGAACAACGGATGGCCACGGGGGATGCGAACCATATCCTCGACATGATTGCAGAAATTGATATGCTGGCTTTCGATGACCGGCAGCATATTTCCACTTTTTTTGACATAGCGGAACAAGAGCTGACGGCCGAATCAGCGAATACGTTTGCGGAGGCCATGGGGGTTTATCTCTCCTCCGCTAACCAACTGTCCATTGAGGCTTTGGCATTAATGAGGATGAAAACTTCCCGGATCATGGAGAAACTCATTACCAATGGCCGGCTTGATATATGCGCTGTTCTTCTGCGGAGAATGAGAGATTTGGGACCGTTTCTTTTTAACCAAATCATGCTAGATCCGCGCTTTGCACGATCTGTTTTGAATTCTGGCCATAAGGCGTTCATCATGCAGTACGTTCTAGACTTAAAAAAGATCACCATTCCCGCAGCACGGGTACAGGGAATATCTCCAGATACTTGGGCTGAGATCGTCAACCCGCTGCATTTCGAACGACTGAGCAAATTTATGGAACTTCTCATGATAGGAGATGAGAAGCTAGAAAGCGTCCTCATACACGTGATTGCAAACCTGATAGTGAGTGGTGTGCTCATCCCCGATGACCGGTTGTTCCAGCGACAGGTATCGGCCTATTTAAACTCACCGACGATGAAGGGACAGTTCCTTCTGCATTATCTCTTACTTGAACGATTTCCCGTGTATTTCAATGAGGTGGGTGCAGCAAACAAGCTCAGGGATTATTCAACAGAGATTGACTCCTGGGGAAATGACCCCGTCATCTATTTTGTTCGAAAACAGGTTCATGTGAACGCAAGCAGCCACAACATCCGGTTGATAGGGTCCGTTTTGAGATTCTGGACTCATAACGATACTTCTTTCCTGAAGGAGGTAGTGCCCCCTGATGTATATTCTCAAATAAATCCTGATCTCGTGACAAGATATGCATCTGTCATCAGTTGCTTTTTTAGAGCCGAAGGTATAGAGGATGCAACAGGGCTTCATCTGGACAAGCTTCTGTGGATTCCCGATGAAGTGATAGACGCTCAACTTCGGAAGGCAGATCATAGAGATGCCGAAGCGAGAGAAAAAGTGCGGCTTTTATGCAAATTGTACAAGGAAGTAGTGAAAAAGTACTCCTTGCTAAGTAGAGATACAGCGGTCGGCGATGTTCATACCCGCCTGCACAATATGCTTAACAGGCTTCGCGGGTGCAAAAGAACTGTGTTGTCAAAGGAAAAGACAGAACCGCAAGAAAACTTATATTTCAAACGTCATATCGCATTCGGCATCCCTTCGGTACTCGGGACGTATCGTGAAATTAAATTCGATGCCATGAAAGATATGATGAGCTGCGCCGAAGATATCCCTGTTATCCTAGAGTCGATTATTTTTGAAATCGAAAAAAAGGGAGCCGCAGCAGAGCTATCTGAAATACAGAAGTGGCTCGCTGCTCTTGCCGAAGCATGGGAAATCCTCAAGATATACGGCATGCAAAATTCACTTATTGATGAGTACGGAAAAGTGTTGGAACATAATTGGCTTCACCTGACTCAAATTATCGATGTCCTCAGGATGTGGCAGAAAGAACTGGCATGGATGGTATCGGCAATCACGAGGTTTTTTCACGAGCCACTCAAAGAGGTCATCAAGGACTTCCCCCATGACGATCTTCCTGAGCATCTCAAAAACCTCGAAATTGCATCACCCGATTTTTTGGACAAAGCAGCAGATATAGTCATGAGAGACGTGCTCAGCTACATTCCCAGCCTTGTCGAGATTGATCGGCTATTGGCAGTGCTTGTGAACGCGATCCACTCACGCGTGCTATCCGGCGGTGACAGCGTTCGTGAAATCGGAGAGACGCACCCAACACTGAATTTTTACGATATTCATGCAATCAGTCTCCGGGATGCCATAAGGCTGGCGCCGGATCTGGGCAGTAAAGCAAAAAATCTCGTTATTTTAAGAGACGGGGGGCTCACTACACCTGCTGGGGCAGTTTTGCCTGCGCGTCATACGAAGAACTATGAACTTTTTACGAAGCAACGGGAGTTTATGGATATTCTGAAAGAGGCGGTGAGCGTGATTGAGGCGAGAACGCATAGGTCGTATGGTGGAACCAGCAGGCCGCTCTTTCTTTCTGTAAGAAGCGGATCGTACCTCTCCATGCCTGGTATTTTATCCTCCATTCTTTACTGCGGCATGAACAATGAGACGCTTGACGCGTTTATACGAACATCTAACAACCCGGCGCTGGGATGGGACTCCTATCAAAAATTCATCGAGCATTTCGGCATGTTAGTGCTTGGGCTGGAGAGAGGTTTTTTTGAGCAGATTACGAGGGAATACGGGATTGTCCAACCACGGAGCCCTGCAGAAGCGGGGGGGCCACTTTATGCAAGGTCGATCGCAGGTCAGTATATATCGCGACTCAGATCAAGGGGGCTAACAATACCTTCCGATGTCTATGAACAGCTGAGACTCTGTGCTCGCGCTGTATATGCCTCATGGTTCAACGACCGTGCCCAACAGTTTCGCTCGGCAACCGATACATCAGAAGAGTGGGGTACATCCGTGACATTGATGGAGATGGTTTCCGGCAACCAAACCGGTGCAGGTGTCACCGTGTTCTTCACTAAAAACCCTCAAACACTTGCAGAGGGTATAGTCGGTGAAACCCAGGAAAACGCCAGCGGCGATGATCTTGTTTCAGGCAGAAAATCCGGTCAACCTCTATCGCGAGCGCAGACAGCCGCGGGACAAAAAAGCCTCGAAGATACCGATCCTGAACTATACCACCAGCATCAGAAAGCCGCTCGATCGATAGAGAATGCTTTCAACGGGCTTCCACAGGAGGTTGAAGCGACCTACACCACAGACAAAAGCGGCCATTACATTCTTTCTGTTATCCAGACACGGCGAATGGAACAGGGTGAAAGATACTTTAATAAATTTGATGAGATCTGCAGTATGGAGGCCCGGGTGATAGGACGCGGCGTAGGTGCAAGTGGAGGGGCGTTGAGCGGTGTGGCGTCATTCGCTGCCTCGCGCGAACAGATTGAGTTGCTGAAAAAGGAAAGAGGTTTGCCGGTTATTCTTATGCGCAAGACAGCGAACACGAACGATGTTTCTCTCATGCCGTTTATCAAGGGTATTATCACCGCAGCAGGCGGAGTCACGTCGCACGCGGCCGTTCTTGCACAAAAATTTGGAATTTCTGCAGTTGTGTCGTGTGCTGATATGAAAATAAACGATGATGAACCGCGGCGCCCGTATGGGATAATCGGGATCACACGGATACAAGAGGGGGCTGCAATCAGCATCGACGGCACAAACGGGCTTGTATTTTCAGGACTCTGTTTCCAGCTGAAAAATGGTCCAGGAACAACTGCTGAGGAAGAGTCTTCACTTTGATGACGCATAAGGTTGACGGAGTCGAAATTATTCTCAATAGTTACCGAAACATAAGCAGAAAGTCCCTAGTTTTAACCATGGGGATGAACGTGGAAACTCAACATATCTACTGATAAACAAATGTTCATCATTGTGGTATATTTGCTCTAGCAATAACCAGTACATCCATAACCCCATCTTTTATCTGCGAGTTTCAACTCGTAACTATCCCAAAAGACATTCGAATGCTTGAGGCCTGGATCGAAGGTAGTCGTAACCTAATATAATGTCCGTTTTGGCAGCGATGAAGAGTCATGCCGCCATGCGCCGGCCTCTTACATGGCGCTTGGCTGAAAAAAAAAGCTTCGTACCAAGATGCTTAAAACTGCCAGAAACCTGGTCAAATACACCAAATGCCACCCTCATGACTACCTTCGTCAGCCTAGACACTCCTGCTTGATAGGCGAGCATATAAACAGTCTGACTGCTCAGAAGATAGCATCTAGAGCATATGATGCCGTCATCGACTACGAGTTTGGCAAACGCGGAAATGTACAGAGTTTTCTACCAAGAGCACAAAGCTTACACAGACATGCCACTGCGAAGAAGTCGGCAAAAAGTTTTTATCCCAAAGATGGCATAACTGCGAATTCGGGTAACTTCAAAGCGTGATCCTATGTTCCGTATTTCCAGCAAAGGTTGTTTTTTAAAGATGTACTTGACACACGCCGGTCTTCCGAAGCTTGGCCGGGTACCAACCTGCTTCTGGAACGGACGGTGTCGAGGATGCTGCAATAAGCTGCAATGGGTCGGATCTACCCTGTCAGCTTCGGTATTAAACCAGATAACAACATGAACCGGAGACGGAGCTGCGTGCCCGTTAAAAGCGGATCAACATCGGTCGATATTGGCAACCACACTGCTAAAAAGTTCGCTGGTACTGCCGTTAGAAATCCCTGGCAGTCAGACGCTGACTCTTTGGAGTTAGGGGAGTAAAAAGATACTGTTTTTTTCTCTGCAGCGTTCCTTTGCAGGAGGGTGAATCTTGATATTTCTCAAATAACTCTCTATAATGCCCATTACTTGCCCAGCTTAAGAGATCTCGAAGACCGGTATGCCGGTAATTCCTGAGGAGCTATGACGAATATCGCCGGAGACGGTTTAAAAAAAATCAGGATCGTCTTGTTTGAAACCTTTTCATCCCTCCAGAAAAATAATGATCTGTCCTCTGCATCTTCCCTTGCCTTTTCTGCGACACTCGCCCTGATCCCGTCGCTTTTTCTGCTCACCTTCGTGCTCGGCGCTGTAATCGGGTCATCCGGCAGGGCTCTGGCGAAGACACAGGACATGCTCACCCAGGTGATACCGGCCTACAGCCAGGATATTCTGCGCGAAGTGCAATTCATCTCTTCCCACATGGGTGCCATCAGCATCCTGAACGGAATCGTGCTATTCTGGAGCGTCACACCGCTGATAGCTGACCTGCGCAAATCGCTGGGGACAATATTCCGAAAGAAACCGACTAGGCCTTTTTTCATGGAAAAACTCTTTGACATTGCAATTGGTATCGTTTTTCTCCTGGGTTTGTCCGCCATTACTGTAACGGATATCCTATTCACTTTGATTGAGCGCAAGAATCATTTACACCTGACCTGGACATATTTCGAAAGAATCGGGCCTTTTCTCTTTGTCACCGCAGTCGTCTTTTCGCTCTATCTTATATTTTCGAAGCGGGTACAGCCGTTCCACCTCCTGATTGGCGCTGTAAGCACATCAGTCCTGTGGTTTGCGATGCGGCCGGCATTCCACCTTTTCCTAATGTATAATCCCGGCTATGGTTTTGCCTTCGGGTCGTTCAAGTCCCTATTCGTCGTCATCATCTGGATATATTTTTCTCTGCTTGCACTTCTTTTCGGCGCTGAAATCGCCGCAAGCCTAGGACGGGACGAGACCGTTTATCTTAAGAAACTAATGGAAGGTAAGAGGAACGTTCCCTCAGGTGTGATCGACAAATACGTCGTTACGTATGATCAAGGGAAAACGATTTTTACCGAGGGAGATCCGGGAAACGAGATGTTCTCTGTGTTTAAAGGCAAGATAGCGATTATGAAAGGCGAGAAGGAGATCGCCATAATTACAGCGGGAAGATGTTTCGGCGGCATGTCATTCTTTCTGTCGTCCTCACGTGTAGCACGGGCCGTGGCGCTGGAAGATGTCGAGCTGGTAACCATCAATAACGAGAATATAAATAACTTGATGAACGAATTTCCCGAATTTGTTGTTGAGATCCTGCGCGAAATGGCAGAGCGGTTGCGGGATACGAATAGAGTGATTGATTGAAGCATTGGGGAAATTGGGTAACAGACTGTGGTTTAGGAAAGCTGTAAAATCCATTGGAATAGAAATAATTTTTCTTTTATAAGGAGGGGCTATGGCGCTTTTCTTTGAGGCAAAAGACTTCGAATCTGCAAAAAAAACGTTCCATATCACAGTACCAAAGCAATTTAACTTCGGTTTTGACGTAATCGACAAACATGCAGAAGATAAAAAAAAGAGAGCCCTCGTCTGGATGGACCCGGCGGGGAAGGATCTAAAAGAATTTACGTTCCTCGATATCTCGCGGCTTTCTAACCAGGCTGCGAACGTTCTTAAAAACAGGGGCGTCAAGAAAGGTGACCGGGTGTTTATCATGCTCGGTCGTGTCCCGGAGTGGTACTTTATTCTCGTAGCCTGTCACAAGCTCGGGGCGGTCATCATGCCTGCGCCGGTCATCTTGCTGTCTTCAGACATTGAGTACCGGATCACGAAGGGCCAAGCAAACGTCATTATTACGAACAAGACTAACTACGCAAAAGTAGACGAGGCCCTCGCCAAGATCAGCACCCCCTATCTGCGTCAAAAGCTCCTTATAGACGGCGAAGCCCCAGGCTGGCATGATTTTCAAAATGCAATGAGCTTAGCATCGCCTGTCTTGAAGCGGTCGGATGTAGAATCAACATCGGCCGAGGATTCCTTCCTTATCTATTTTACGTCGGGCACAACCAAGTATCCGAAGATGGTGCACCATCTGTGCTCTTACCCCCTCGGCCATCTGCGGACTGCCGGTCTGTGGCATAGTCTTTCCGACCGGGACCTGATTTGGGTCGTATCGGATACGGGTTGGGCAAAGTCCGCGTGGGGTCTCTACGGGCAATGGGCCATCGGAGCCGGCTTGTTCGTCCATAATGCCGAAGGACGGTTTAATGCCAAGCTTACGCTTGAACTGCTGACGACCGGAGGCGTAACGGCATTTTGCGGCCCACCTACCGTGTATCGCATGTTGATCCTCGAGGATCTCACAAAATATGACTACTCAGCTATCAAACATTTTACGTCTGCAGGCGAACCTCTAAACCCGGAGGTCATCAAGGTTTGGAAACAAGCGACGGGCAAGACGATCCATGAGGGTTATGGTCAGACAGAAAGCACAGTGCTCGTGGCGAATTATCCTTTTCTGCCGGTCAAGCCTGGTTCCATGGGGAAGCCGCTGCCGGACCTACATATTGAAATTCTGGATGAGGACTTTAAGCCGGTATCTACACAGGAGGTTGGGTATATCTGTGTTAAGGTGAGCCCGGAAAAACCTGTTGGAATTTTCGAAAGCTATCTCGAAGATCCGGAGGAGAACGAAAAAGTTTTTCAGCATGGCTGGTACAATACGGGCGATAAGGCGACCATGGATGGTGAGGGGTACTTTACTTTCGTGGGCAGGGGGGACGATATCATAAAGGCGTCCGGTTACCGCATCGGCCCCTTCGAGGTGGAAAGCGTCATCCAAGAACACCCATCAGTGGCAGAAAATGCAGTGGTCGCAAGCCCAGATCCGATCCGCGGTGAGATCATCAAGGCCTTTATAGTTCTGGCTCCTGGATATAAGGCTTCCGATACCCTGGCGCAGGAGATCCAGGAATTTGTGAAGACGAGGACGGCGCCGTACAAATATCCACGTGCAATCGAATTTATGAAAGAATTGCCGAAGACCATCAGCGGAAAAATAAAAAGGGCTGCACTCCGGATCAGAGAACTTGAGCGATATCAGCGGAAAAGTGAATCAGGGGGACAGAGCAAATAGTTTTACGGATCACGGGAACGAGTAAAGTGTTCCAGGTGGGTAAAGGCCTTTAAGGTTTCGACAATTACGCTCTCTGCCAAGCTTAGGAATAACAGGTTTAACGCATTTCTTTTGTTCGTATAGCGCCAGCAACGATTGCATTTTCATTCGGTGAGTCAACAGCTCTTTTTGGCATGCACCAGAGACGTACGGGTTGCGAAGGCGGCCCTAGGTCGTCCAGATGGAAACGGAAAAGGCCTTTAAATCCCAGGAGAGCATTCGGTCATCGTAAGCGATCGATCCGGTGTAATCAAAGGTCCGTTTTTCTATCCAGCTTGTACGAATCGGCGACTTTGGAAGCCACGCGTAAGGCTGCTTGAGCGGACAGCGGCACCCGCTGCTTCAAGCGCAAACGCAAATGCCAGCTTTACTGGTACGGTGAAATTGTATAGCTAGTCATGAACTTTACGGAGTATTCAAGGGGACGGACCATTTTGCTTCGAAATAGGTGTTCCGTAGTACGAAATATGAAATAAATTACGCAAAATTATAAGTTATTCTTATATTAATAGTCGCGTGGAGTACTACAGGATACCTTGTGGCTTGTAAAAAAGAGCCACTGTATGCTGTTTTGCCAAAATCTATTTTCTAGTGATGCAAATAATAGTATAATGGCAAAAAAGGGGAAAGCCCCCTTTTCCTTCGGCATTAAAAACAGGAGAGTGGCAAGGGGGGATAGCCGATTTTTTTCAAGCAGACTGTAAAATGCAAATGTCCAAGATCGTAGTCGAATTCGTACACAAGAATACGAAGTTTTACTTGTCGGTATCAATTACAAACCTGACCCAGCGGGCACACGTCTTGGAACAAATTTTCGGAGGATTGTGGTTTTGATCATTTCTCCCTTCTCCCTGAGGCTCCTCTTTTGGGTAAAGGTACTCGTTATCAAATAGCGGGATTATGAAACAATCCTGACTAACGCCACCTGGCAATGGGGCATTCCTCTATTTTTTGATTGAAGGCACTGGGCACAATATCACCAGAACGGAAGGCGCTATTCGAACGACGCCTTGGTAATCAACGGCTTATGCTTCCGGAAAGAGTAGGGAGGAAAGCTATTGCTATGGCTAAGGAAGGTTTACTTGCCTTCGCCTGCGGTTAAACGGTATGGAGGAAAGAAAGGGTCAGACACGGATGATCAACTATTTACGTCCATAAAATATAGATTTTTAACTTTTCTGTGATTGTCTGCCTTGAGCATATTATAATTATGAAATTCAAAATCGATCTGCACGTTCACACAATAAACAGCGGCGATAATGATGCCGACCCTGAGGAAACTGTACTTCATGCTATCGATCGAGGTTTGCACGGCATAGCCTTTACTGAGCACTACTCGTATGCCGCATCGGAGCATGCCGAGATCCTGAAAGAAAAGTATGGAGACAGGATATTGATTCTCCGAGGAGTGGAATTTTCCGCAAGCGAAGGCCATTGCCTTATTTTCGGTGTGGACACAGATATGATGTCAAAGAAATATGTGCCAATAAAAGAAGTAATCTCTTACGTCCAGACTGCGGGCGGCGTAGTAATCCCCTCCCATCCCTATCGTACGGTAAATAGTCTGGGAGATCTGGTGAGGAGCGTGAGTGATATTTGTGCTCTTGAAGGATATAACGGATGTAATATGCATACTTTTAACGAGAGGGCCATTGAGGCCGCAGTGATGTTGAAGCTCCCGTATACGGGGGGTTCCGATGCACACGCGCCCTCCGAGGTGGGTTCTTGCTACACGGAATTCGGAGATACCGTGACAGCTTCCAATTTCATCGAGATGCTTAAGGCAGGTAGGTACCGAGGAGTGGATATCAGAAAAATATCAAGAATGACGATCAAGTCTTTGTGAATGTTTGTGCAGGGTTAATTCAACCTAGCAATTCTTTTAAAGAAATATTCTACTGATGAACATTTACAGATGGACTTGTTCATCGCTCTCCTTAGAATATCGAATGAACGCTTTAGGGCAACGGCTCAGCTCCGCTATCTGTTACAATGATAATCCCAAACCTGCTTACACTTTAAATACCCGTCTTCCCGTTGACATTGAAAAGCAAGAATGTTGCTTAATGTCCGCCAGATTCAATGGATTGAACGCATAGACTAGCATTCGATTTCCGCGCATAAAAATAATCCTATGTGATATCATTACGCAACTATATGTTAGGTATGCAACGTATGGTTCAGAACGCATCCTCACGTCAATAACGGCCGTTGGTTTCCGGACGTATAGCATTGTTTTGTAATCAGCAATTGGTTCACAACAAATAAGAAGAGAATAGGGAAGCAGGAACTGCTATCCTAAAGATATGAGGAGAGAATCGTCTGGATACACCAGGCTATGGCGATACAGACCGGTAGCGTAAGCACCCAGGCCATAACTATTTTACCGGCAATACCCCAGCGGACTGCAGAGAGACGTTTTGTGGCACCCACCCCGAGGATGGCCGCGGACACAACATGAGTGGTGCTTACTGGCATACCGACATGGCTTGCTGCAATGATAATGACCGATGAGGACGTTTCCGCTGCGAATCCGTGAATCGGTTCGAGTTTTAACATTTTTACGCCGATGGTTTTGATGATTTTCCACCCTCCAATAAGCGTGCCGAAGCCCATGGCCAAGGCACAAATCAGAATGACCCACTTCGGCACATCGACGGTCTTGAGCACGCCTCCGCTTACCAGTGCCATGGTAATAATACCCATCGCTTTCTGCGCATCGTTCGAGCCGTGGGCAAAAGCCATAAAAGACGATGAAATGATCTGGAGCCTGCCAAAATACTTGCTGATAGCACCGGGCGAGAGCTGACCAAATAGGGAGAGAATCATCTTCATGAAGAGATAACCGAAGATGATGCCCAAAATCGGAGAAATCAAAAGTGATGTAAGAATCTTGATGGTGCCGGAAGCGTTCAGTATCCGGACACCGCCGTGCGCCATGGCAGCTCCCGCAATACCTCCAAAGAGCGCGTGGGAAGAACTGACGGGCAGCCCCATAAGGATGGTCACGATATTCCAGAGTATGGCTGACAGCAGCGCGGAAATGATCACCATATCCGTTACCGCTAGTGGATCGACGATGCCAGTGCCGATGGTTTTTGCCACGGCAGTCGAGATGAACGCACCGAGGAGATTCATCCCTGCAGCGAGGGTTACGGCCATCATGGGTGAGAGTACCTTGGTCGACACAACTGTGGCAATCGCGTTAGCGCAGTCATGCCATCCGTTCGCGATGTCGAAAAATACCGCGAGAATGATAATAAGGATCAGGATTTCATGCATGTTTCAGGACTATGGTTTCGAGAATATTGGCGACATCTTCGGCCCGGTCTGACGCATCTTCGAGGAGCTGGTAGATATCTTTCCATTTGATGATATGCACGGGATCATGCTGGCTGTTAACGAGCTTGCCGAGTGCGTCGCGGTACTTTCGGTCGATCCGGTTCTCAAGCCGGTTGACTTCGATGCAGTGTTCCTGCACATGTGAATACTGTTTCGCACGAAGCTCGCGGAGCGATTTTTTAAGAACGTCTGCGGTCATCTGCAGATCCTCGGCTATGGAAATTATTTCGGCAGTTGGCTTGTCGATCCGGTATACGACCATTCTGTCAACAGCGGCCCAAATCAGGTCGAGCACGTCGTCAATCCGGGACGCTAAGGCGTGGATGTCCTCACGGTCAATGGGCGTGAGAAACGTTTTGTTCAGTTCCTTCATGATGTCATGCGTGAGCATGTCCCCTTCCTGCTCGAATTCGTAGATCGTTTTTGCCTTTTTTTCGAATTTTTCAAAACTTTCGAAGTTAGTAAACGAGTCGACGAGCATGTCTGCTGCGTGCGTCAGATTTTCGAGGGCGCGGTCAAACATTTGGAAAAAGTCTATTTTCTTCGGGAAAAGGGCCATGGGTTTCAGTGACGCTCCTTCGCGACAGGATAAATGGATACATGAATCGGGAAACCGGCTGCCATCACTATTTTTTTAGGCGAACATAAAATATCACAAAAAAAATGTATTTGCAACAAGGAACTCTGCCTTCTCTAGAGGTGAATTTCATCCTTTCGTGCGGTAAAACCCTGGCTTTCAGGTCGGGGATATATGGTGCTGATTGCGAAGCAATCAGATATGCAAGGATTTCGTTGTAGGTTTACAAAGTTCACTATGCTGTTATGATTACCACAATGTTTGATTAGCGAAAGAATACAGACTAACTTTACACGCTTCATATTTTGAAAGCACAGTACAATGGTTGTTCTCAAGGTTTTTCAAACTCCGGCTTAGGCTCAGGCCCATCTCTTCGGGGTAGGGATGATTTCATCTGTTTAGCTGGTTAGGCTGTGACGAGGACATAAAGCTTGAGAAAGGAAGAACGAAGTGAATTGCTCGCCGCGATTGAGTGGATACTACGCTCGTACAAAGCTGAATCATATGCCGGACCGATTTTGGAGAGGAATTGCACGAGAGTTGTCCTTACACTGCACTAGGCAGGAATAACTCAAAAAGTTGCGCAGTACTAGAATTTTCTCTTTTCTGCAACTGCAAGCATTTTGCTAAAGGCCGGAGGTATGAGTCTTGACTGAATCGTGGCCTTACTATGCTTGTCTTTATCAGCGGATCAAACCGAATGTAGTCAGTTCGTGCAAAAAACAAAAGGCGGTGATATTCTCACCGCCTTGTTCAAACCTCAAATTCGACAAAGGTCTAAATCACCTTTTCTTTCCAGCATTTGTCACACAACCACATCATGCCGCGGACCTTCCCTGACGTGGTCATCATCTTTGCCGCCTGCATGGGTTTGCCGCAGCACTGTGGCACGTTAACATTGACAACAGACTTCTTCGTGGCTGCTTTTGCGGTCTTGCTCATTTCTGCCATGGTAACTTCACCTCCAATGATATAAGGAAAACCCGTGCATTTTAACCATCCAGGGAAAAATGTCAAGCGATATTTGCATTAATAGCTCTTTACAATATGTCATGGCCAAATGTAATGACATGGCTTTCCACCTCAAAACAGCGGTTGGAATATTTTCTGAGCAATAAAGCACCTTGTAGGCCGCTCTAAGAGCCGGCGGAGTGATCACGTACAACCTGTTCCTGGGTTTTCGGCGTCTTGCCTGCCTAGAATCATGGGAGTGTCATACGTTTGTCACTTTTCGGTGGAAACTCATTCAGATTCCTGGTCGGAGTGCGGCACGCCGGTCAGGTTGTCCTGAAGTTGGTTGTTGAAGCGGACTTGCTTGTTCTGGTACAAGGCATAAGCATAAAATGTTTCGAAGAGAGTACGGCAGTGGATTGAAGATGTTGAGCAAATCTGAGAGAAGTGCTCCGGAACACAGCGGTAGAGGTTTGTCTCAAATCAGATGAAGAGATGGCGAAGGATGTCATAAGCTGCGAGTGTTGGTGACGCGAACCTCAGTATGGTCGCGTAAGAGGCGATACCGTTAAAAAAAGCTGTTTTTCTTACTGGCGCAGCATGATTTGCTGTTCTTAGGTTTCATAAACTCCTTGACTTCGCAAGAGGTTTGATATATAAATAAGAAACGAAGTCCCACATGCGGGCTGTTCTCATAGTAACTCATCACCGGAATACATAAATAGTTCTAACAATCTTATTAAACTATGGAAGACCATAAACTGAGAGTATTCTGCGCTGTCGCAGAAACAAAGAGTTTTTCCAAGGCGTCAGAGTTGATTCACTTGACTCAGCCGGCAGTGAGTCTTCAGATACAAGCCATGGAGGAGCTATATGAGACGAGGCTGTTCGACCGATCGGGGAACACCATTAACCTGACACCCGCCGGCGAAATCCTGTACAAGCGGGCGAAAGAAATACTCGGCCTTTACGCTGAGGCGCAGAAAAACATTAGTGAGATCACCGGCGCCATCAAAGGCTCTCTCTCCGTTGGTGCCAGCATGACGATCGGCAACTACCTTCTCCCGTCGATCATCGCCGCCTTCAAGAAAAAGGTTCCCCAGGTAAATATTTCACTGATCATAAACAATACAAAAGTCATAACCGATAAATTGAATGCAGGCGAGATCGACATGGCCCTGGTGGAGGGCGACGTGAGCAAACAGCGCTTTTCCGTCGACATCCTACTGTCCGATGAATTGGTCGTAATCGTGTCGCCAGTCCACCCTTGGGCTGAGCGTCGCAATATACCCGGAATGGACCTCATCAAAGAACCGCTCATTCTCCGTGAAGAGGGGTCAGGCACGCGCCAGATCATCTTGAAACACCTTGAAGACCACGGCATCAAGCGGGATCACCTCAAGATCGCGCTTGTGCTTGGCGGTATCGAAGCGATCAAGGGAGCAGTGGAGGAGGGGATGGGTGTTTCGATCGTTTCAGCTTGGGCAGCCCGTTCAGCACTCAAGCACGGCACGCTCAAGGCACTGACCTTTAAGGATGTCAAGTTCCATAGAAATTTCAGCATTATTTCGCCGAAGCGCAATTACTGCACCCATACTGCCAAGGAGTTTCTGAGTTTTCTGAAGGTCTACCCCATCAAGTCCCCCCTGTCCTGATTTCAGGCCTCTTTGAGTTTCCCTGTCAGTTTTCTCCATGTCATCAGATCACTAAAGTTTCTCACCCTTAACAGAAAATCCCAGTTTTTAAAACTGGGGATGAAGGCTCCCCGGACCGAAGCGGAGGCTGAATTGCCTTTGCTTGACCGGAAACCGCAGGCTTTAGCCTGTGTGTAATTCACTTCTCCTTGGTCATCGCGCTACGATTCGGCTTCGAGCCTGGCTGATAGATTGAGTATGATGAATGCACCGTCAGAGTTCATCCGGAAGATCTGATTCCATATTCTTATGTATCGCGCGAGGGTATTATCCAAGTGATGATGATAGCACATTCATGATTAAGATAATGGCAGAGAGACGGCTTATCTGATTTCAAAAACCTCTATCGAATTTTCATCCGAGCTTTTCCTTGATGATCCCGGCTAAGTCCTCGGCAAGCACCTTGATCTCATGCTGGTCTTCTCCTTCAATCATGATACGGACCTTGGGTTCTGTACCGGAGTAGCGAACGAGCAGGCGTCCGGTGCCGTCAAGCTTCTTCTCGATCTCGGACATATGCTTGGAAATTTCAGGAATCGATGCTAGATCCCGCCGCTGTTTGACCTTTACATTTACCAGGATTTGGGGATAGGTCTTCATGCATGCCG
Source organism: Nitrospirota bacterium (assembly GCA_963845065.1). GTDB lineage: Bacteria > Nitrospirota > UBA9217 > UBA9217 > UBA9217 > JAJYKN01. The sequence continues at coordinate 388,012 of CAWJQQ010000002.1, read as the reverse complement.
CCAATTCGGACAAGGGCTTGCTCACCTGTTTCATTATCGCGAGGACCTGGAGTGCAGAAATGAGGCCATCCCCTGTCGTATTGTGGTCTAGGAAGATGATGTGTCCCGATTGCTCACCCCCAAGATTATATCCACCCGACAGCATTTTCTCCATAACATACCGGTCGCCGACTGCAGTTCGCACCAGTTTACCTCCCGAACGTTGCATTGCGAGTTCAAGGCCGAGATTGCTCATGACCGTGGCAACAAGCGTGTTCTGTTTGAGCCTGCCGTCCTTCATCATTCGTAGTGCGCATATTGCCATGAGTGTGTCGCCATCTATCACAGTGCCGTGTTCATCGCAAAAAACAACCCGGTCTGCGTCTCCATCAAAAGCTATCCCGACATGTGCATGATTGGCCACGACCGCCTGAGAGATAGCTTCAGGATAGAGCGAGCCGCAACCTTGGTTGATATTCATGCCGGTTGGCTGGTCGTACACTGAAATAACATCTGCTCCTAGTTCTAGGAGGATGCGCGGGCCGATCTTGTATGCCGCACCGTTTGCCGAATCGACGGCAATGCGCAGTCCCGTGAGGTCCATTCCGCGGGGGATTGATGATTTAACGAATTCATTGTACCTGCCGATTGCATCGTCTATGCGGGACGCCTTGCCGATTTCTGCGGCAGTGGGCCTGATGGAGTCTACCTCACCGGAAAAAATTAGGTCCTCCATCTTCTTTTCCGTTTCATCAGGCAGCTTGAATCCGTCCCTGCCAAAGAACTTGATTCCGTTGTCTTCATAGGGGTTATGTGAAGCAGAAATGACTACACCCGCGTCTGCCCGCAGACTTCTGGTCAGGAATGCAATCCCTGGCGTGGGCACCGGCCCTATGAGCAGCACGTCCATCCCCATGGAGCAGAGGCCAGACGTTAGCGCGCTTTCGATCATATAGCCTGAAAGCCTCGTGTCTTTACCGATAACGATTCGGTGCCTGTGTACAGAATCGCGCAATACGTGGGCAGCGGCCCTGCCGATACGGAGCGCCATCTCTGAGGTCATTGGATCCTGGTTCGCCACTCCCCGGACCCCGTCGGTTCCAAATAATTTATTCATCTATTTATCCTTTCGATTGTTATCCGGACAGAAATATTAGTATCAATTATCTTGATCGATTTTCCCTGATAGTCGATCTTGGGTTCTATGGCCAAGCCCGCGTTTGCCCCCTGGACATCGATTGGCATTGTCTGGAGGCTTTCCAACGTCTCGATGACACTTTCCGGACCTTCCACCGTTATGCGGGAAGGAGTGACTGCGATTTTTCTGACACGATAGCCCGCAGCGGGAATGCCGTGAAGAATGGGCCTGAGATGGAAGATTTTTCGTACGAGCGGTTCCAACTTCACCTTGACTTCTGATTGTGAAATATGCATGACGGTCACGCCTGAAGGCCGACGAATTTCGTCGGGGGAAATAGGCACGACGTTTTCGCCGACTTTGGTCAGGGACAAGTCGAGGACGCCATATACTTTTTTCCCGACAGTAATGTCGCGGAGCACATTTTCTTGGCCCTGCACACGCACATCGAGGGAACCAGCCACGTTTCCGACTACGGCCATATTCTGGGGAATGTTCCGAAGCTCGAGCGGTACGGTGAGCGTCATCTCGGTTTTGCCTTTTGAAGTAACATAGAACCAAAGCGAGACTGCTAACGCCATTGAGAGGAGCTTGATGCCCCAGTTTTCGAACAGCAGTTTCCGGACCTCCATGCTATGCCTTTCTATTCTTTCTCTGGATGAAAATAGTGGATAAAGTCGTCCTTAGTTCAGGTGCATCTGCATTGTGCTCGATCGCGCCGTTCTTGACCACAGAAATTTCGCCGGTTTCCTCGGAGACGACCACCACCACGGCATCTGCTTCTTCCGTGAGGCCGACCGCGGCACGGTGGCGTGTACCAAGCGCCTTTGAAAGGTTCGATGAAAGTGTGAGGGGCAGGAAACAACCTGCAGCAATTATCCTTCCATTCCTGATGATGGCAGCACCGTCGTGGATCGGAGAATATGGGAGGAATATGCTCACCAGGATCTCTTTGGTGACTTTAGCATCGAGTTCGGTACCCATCTCTACGATCGTTGTGAGGTCGGTGTCCCGTTCGAGGACAATGAGGGCTCCAATCCGTTTGTTCGCCATGGATACGGCCGCTTTCACTGTTTCCTCAATGAACTTGGAGCCTTCAACTGTCGATAGTGACCGGAACAGGTGACGTTCGCCGACCCGGGCGAGGGTCCTCCTGATCTCGGGTTGGAACAGGATCACGATGGCAAGCACGATCTGAGACCAGAAACTGTGGATAAGCCAGTCAAGGGTATAGAACTCGAAAGTCTGGGAAGCAATGAGTACCAGCACGATAAGCCCGATACCGATGAGCATTTGGAAAGCACGCGTGCCTTTGATAAGAAGGAGCAGCCGGTAAAAAAGATAGTAGACCAATGCGATGTCTATCGTATCGTTAAACCAGCGAAAGTGCGTAAGGGCTTCGTGTATATCATTGAAATTATTGGGCATAATACGAAACGTGCTCTTTACCACGGATGTATGGAGTTCGTCGTAGAAAAAAAGTAGAACTCGAGCTTATGGTCATTCATTTCCCCGATCTCAAAATTCTAGCTGATTTCTTCATGTCAACCTGTCTTTTCGGCTCTGTGAGGTTTACATGTTGGTTTTACTATAGCATCGGTCATCCGAACTATCCGCGCCACGTGTGCCACGTCATGAACCCGCACGACGCTCGCGCCCCGCTCAATCCCGATAGCCACAGTTGCAGCGGTCCCCTCGACGCGGTGCTCAGGTACCGGAATATCAAGGACTGTGCCGATAAATTTTTTCCTCGACGTCCCGAGTACGATCGGCCTGCCGAGGGCCCGGAACTCATCAAGCCGGTTCAGGATCGCTAGGTTGTGCTCGAGCGTCTTCCCGAATCCTATGCCGGGGTCAATAAGCGTCTTGTCTCGGTCAACACCGGCCTGCTCGGCAATCGCGATCCCTTCCTCTAGATAGGCCATGATTTCGCCGATCACATCATCGTACACCGGGTTCTGCTGCATGTTGCGCGGTGTGCCTTTGATGTGCATGATTATGACGGCCGCTCCGTACTCGGCAACCACCTTCGCCATGTCCGGTGAGAACCGGAGGCCGCTAATGTCATTCACGATCGAGGCGCCGGCCTCGAGCGCCTTTTTTGCTACTGATGCTTTGTAGGTGTCGACGGAGATGGGGATGGTCAGTTCTTTTGATAACCGCCCAATGAGCGGGAGGATTCTGCGCAGTTCTTCTTCCTCAGCAAGTGGTTCCGATCCCGGCCTTGTTGATTCCCCACCTATATCAATGATGTCCGCTCCCGCCGTTGCCATATCCCGTGCATAGGAGATGGCTTTCCCCACATCAGCGAACAGGCCTCCGTCGGAAAAGGAATCAGGAGTCACGTTCAGGATGCCCATAATGCGAGTTCGGGTGCCCATGTCCAGCATCGTGCCTCTGCAATCAATCTTATAATCTGAGCGCAAATAGTTGTCAAGCAGAGAGTCGATTTTTTTTGAAAGTTCCACTGGAAAACTACTGTTTACAGAAATCATGCGGGAGAGGTGCTTGATCTGTTCTCTGGTTCCGCTTAGAACCAAATTCGAACGGGACCGCGAAGAAGAAAAAAATGGGGCAAGTACAAGACCTGCCCCGTTGTCTGATGCGGAGATGGAGTTACGGACGACCGACTCCTGTACGGAGGTGAGCCCCTCCACGGTTATGGAGAACACATCGTGGCCAGAAATCCGAAGTACAGGCACCATGCCTGCCTCCTAAGCCAGTGCGGGCTGGCCGTTGACAATCACCTCGATTTCGGCGCCGTCGAGAGTTTCCTTCTCAAGGAGTGCTTTGGTAAGTTGATCAAGCGTTTCCTTGCGGTCGCTGATCAATTTCTTGGCCCGTGCGTAGTTGTCCGATACGATGCGCTTGACTTCCTCGTCGATCTCAATTGCGGTGTGCTCGCTGTAGTCGCGGTGCTGCGCAATTTCGCGGCCAAGGAATATCTGCTCTTCTTTCTTGCCATAGGCGAGGGGGCCCATCTTGTCGCTCATGCCCCATTCGGTCACCATTTTCCGGGCGAGAGCAGTCGCACGTTCTATATCGTTACCCGCTCCGGTAGTCATATGCTTGAGAGCAATTTCTTCTGCAGCCCTGCCGCCTAGCAGGATCGCTATGTTATTCAAGAGATGTTCTCGATCGTAGGAGTAGCGGTCAGCCGTCGGTAATTGAAGTGTTATGCCAAGGGCCATGCCGCGCGGGATTATCGAGACCTTGTGCACAGGATCGGTGCCGGGAATAAGCTTCGCGACCATGGTATGGCCTGCCTCATGGTACGCCGTGTTCCTTTTCTCCTCGTCGCTGATGAGCATGCTCTTTCGTTCGAGGCCCATGAGGATTTTGTCTTTGGCATGATCGAAATCGTCATTCTCGACCTGAGTCTTGCCCATTCTGCCGGCCAGGAGCGCGGCCTCATTCACAAGGTTTGCGAGCTCCGCTCCGGAGAGCCCTGGAGTGCCCCGGGCGATTGATTCAATATCAACGTGCGGTGCGAGCTTGATCTTCTGCGTATGGACCTTCAAAACGCCGATCCTTCCGTTCAAATCGGGCCGTGGAATCACGACCTGGCGGTCGAACCTGCCGGGCCTGAGGAGCGCTGGATCAAGCACGTCAGGCCGGTTCGTCGCTGCCACGAGAATAACGCCTTCGTTGCTTTCAAAGCCATCCATCTCGACCAGCAATTGGTTCAGGGTCTGTTCGCGTTCATCATGGCCGCCGCCGAGTCCTGCACCGCGGTGCCTGCCTACAGCGTCGATTTCGTCGATAAAGATGATGCACGGAGCGTTCTTCTTGCCCTGCTCGAAGAGGTCGCGGACACGGGATGCACCCACTCCGACAAACATCTCGACGAAGTCCGAACCGCTGATCGATAGGAAAGGTACGCCTGCCTCGCCTGCAATGGCGCGCGCGAGGAGCGTCTTTCCTGTTCCCGGAGGGCCGACCAGAAGCACTCCCTTGGGGATCTTGCCGCCGAGCTTCTGGAACTTCTGCGGATCCTTCAGAATCTCAATAATCTCCTGTACCTCCACTTTAGCCTCGTCCATGCCAGCAACTTCGCTAAATGTCACCTTCTTGGAGCTTTCGTTCAGGAGTTTTGCCTTGCTCTTGCCGAAGGACATGGCCTTGTTCCCTCCCATCTGCATGTTGCGCATGATGAACAAGAACCAGAGCGCCATGAGGATGAGCGGCGCCCAGACCACGAGGAAATTGTACCACCCCGATTCCTTGACCGGCTCCACATTGATCTTGACACCCTTGGCCCTCAAATCCTTGACCAGGTCAGGATAGTCGGGAAGATTGGTCTTAAAGGATTTGCCTGTCTTGAACGTGCCGGACATTTCGTTACCTTTGATTGTAACGTCATTTACTTCGCCATTAGAGATCTTGTCCATGACGTCGCTGAAAGGGATCTGCATCGCCGTTTGGCTCACAGGGTTGAACAGATTAAAGATGAGCACCGATACCACGACAAACAGCAGAATCAGCGCTAGATTTTTATAGAATGCACTCACGAAGGAAACCTCCTGAATAGCCGTCAGGCGTTCAAGCCTGCCGGAATTCTTTTATATTAACATATTGTAGACAGTGTGACAACAGATTTATCCTTGTAATTGAGGGTATTTCGGGTAGGTTATCCCTGTCGTTCCTCATATGGGAGTACGGCGATATACGGCAAATTTCTGTACCGGTCTTTATAATCCAAACCGTAGCCGACGACATACTTGTTCGGTATGCGAAATCCGGCATAGTCTGCCTCGATCTGCACTTTCCGTCTTCCCGTCTTATCCAAGAGCACGCAGACTTTGAGTGATGCAGGACCACGTTCCAAGAGCATTTTCTTCACGAAATCGATGGTAACTCCCGAGTCCATGATGTCCTCCACAAGAAGGACGTCTTTTCTCTTAATGTCCTCTTTCATGTCGGCGATGATCTGGACAGGATGGCTGCCTTTTGAACTTGTGCAGTGGATGAAATCCATCCGGACAGAGATCTTCAGCGAACGCAGCAGATCGGACATGAAAAATATGGCGCCCTTAAGCACGCCGACGACAAGTAGGTCCTTCTCGGCATAATCTGCAGAGAGTCTCGAACCGAGTTCTTGGATCTTTCGTTGAATTTCTTCACTCGTAAAAAGGGGTTTGCCGAAATCAATACCTACCATGAGTTCCTCCTTGAAGACTGCTGATATGCTAGCGGGACAACTTGTTGCACGAGGCAATGTACAGGATATTTTCCCTTTCTTGCATCGTCTTTGTCATCTTTTTACGCTTACGACTAGTGCACGCTTCATGTCCGGACCCGGTAGAAACCGGAAATCCGTCCTGAATCCCACAACCCAAATGAGGTCCGCTCCCGAATAGAGGAGAGGAATCCTGTCCCGCAGCCGTCGCGGGATTTTTTTGTTGACCAGATAGTCCTGAAGCTTTTTGCTCCTTCCTCCCATGCCCGAAGGGCAGAACGTGTCGCCCGGACGTCTATTTCTGATAGTCAAAAACGGACTTATCTTATCATAATCGAACATTGCCTGCCAGAGATTATTTTCTCCAGCTGGATATACGCCCCTTTTTTCCATGAGCTGCGTCTCCACCGCCATGCCGAGCTCGGCAATTATTGTAGTTCCCGGAAGAGTAAGCACATAGGAAAAATTCTGCGGAACATGAGCCGCGCTGATGATGAACTGATCATACTCTCGCCCGAGCGTAAGACCACCGGGCAAGCTCAAGGACCTGCCTGATTGTGATGTCGTCATGAACGCGAGCGCTTCGTCGGTCTGGGCCAAGGACATTTCCGATGGTTTCAGGCCGACCGTGGTTGTGCTGGTTCTGAAAATCCTGCGCCGAAACGCAAGAGGCAAGGCGTTGAATTTATCCCTCATCAAGGTGACGACATCTTTATCTTTTGTGAGGATGCATTGCATTACGGTTTCAAGGTACACAGTAGTCGCCTCGTCCTCGTCGCGAAGCAAGCCGGCCTCTGATGCGAGTGTTTCTTCAATGCGGGGATTGTACTGTTTTAAAACCGGCATGAGCTCCAGCCTGATTCTATTTCTCATGTAAAGAGATTTAGCATTTGAGGGATCGGTCACGAACGTGATGCTGGCAGCCCGGAGATATTCCAGAATCTCGTCTCGTGTTGATTCGATAAGTGGTCTGATGATGTTGCCCCGAACAGGTGGAATGGCCGAGAGGCCCGCAGTACCGGCTCCGCGAAGGAGACGCATCAGGAACGTTTCCGCCTGGTCCGTGGCAGTATGTCCTGTTGCGATTCGGATGGCACCTGTTGCCTGAGCGACCCGGTTTAAGAACGAGTAACGGACCTCGCGTGCTCCCACTTGGGGCGATAGGCCGTGTGCGCTGCAGAAGGCAGGCACGTCGATATGCTCGATTGTGGCATGAATGCCCATCTTCCTGGCTAGGTTGTCCACGAAGCGTGCTTCATCTGATGACTCCTTCCCGCGGAACATATGATCGAGATGGGCAATATGCAGGGATATTTTCAATTCTGCGGAAAGAGCGTGGAGGATGGAGAGAAGGCACACCGAGTCCGGCCCGCCCGAGACGGAGATAACGACCCGGTCTCCAGGTTTCAGCATGCAAAAGCGCCTGATAATCTCTTTGGTTTTATTAAGCAGCATGAAAAAGGGAAAATGAGCTCAGTGAGGGAAGAAAAAAATGGTGGCGGTGCAGGGACTCGAACCCCGGACACAGGGATTATGATTCCCCTGCTCTACCAGCTGAGCTACACCGCCCCGAGAAAATTCAGTGGCATACGATACTGGATTGCTGCCTTTTTGTCAAGAAAAACCGTAACTGTTCAGGACCATGATAAACTAAAAGCAGCTTCACCGTCTACGGTTTGAAACAAGACCATACGGCTTGTTGAAAACCGTGCTCATCTTTATTCTTCAGCGCCTAAAACCCCGTCTCTTTAGGGCGGGAATATAAGGCGCTGGTTGCCAAGGAATACGAGAAATATTGATTTAGTATTAGGCTGTCAATTGTTGACCTGCTTGATATTATCAACAAAACAGTCGGAAAGCCACTCCCTGTTTTGTTCTTTGAAACTGAAAGTATGGTGTTCTGGCAAGAAGGTTGCCGGGTAAAGCTTTTGCCTACTAAGAACCGAAATTACACCTCATTCATAATTTTGCCAACGAACTTAATTCGCGATGCGAATGCTCGTGTTATATCTCTATTCCCAACGTAGAGAACCTTAAGAACTATTATTAAAGAGAGGGCAAAACTGGGTGCCATTGTAAATGTTGAATCTGTAAAAAAGTATCACCCGGGGCAAATAAGTGACTATTGGAGTAGTGGTTGTATGGCACAGCTTTCGGACAGCCGGTTCGCCAGGAAAAATACCGGGTCAGCAACATCAGCCCATGAATCGGGAACGTGGCAAACACATCTGCCGCATTCGAAAACAAAATCAGCATTGGCTCTCAGTAGTAGTAGACTCTGATTCGGGAATCCGCTGCCTTCCGACTGGGAGGATGTCAAGACCATGCTACCTCAGACCCGCGGATTGCTTAAGTTGGGTTTCAGTATTAATGAAGTCCCTACTCCTTGAACCTCGTTTCCTCTTTCTGGATACGTTCAATTTCCTCTTTTTTCATCTTGCAGGATATGCAAAACCGAGCGAGGGGGTTCACTTCGAGCCGTTTGATGTCGATCTCTTCGCCGCATTCCTCGCAGAGACCAAATGTTTTGTTCTGGAGTTTACGAAAGGCGTCGGCGATGTCCTTGTACTGCTCGTACTTCATTTCCAACAGGGAAGAGTCGATTCCCTGATCGACGTCCAGTGCTGACTGATCAGCGGTATCCATAGCGGAGTCGATCTTTTGGCCCATGTCCCTCGTAAGCCTACGGCCCATCTGCGCTTCGAGGCCGTCTACCACTTCGTTCCGCTTTTTCAGAAGTATTTTTTTCAGGAGTTCGTGACGCTTTAGCAAGGCTGACGAAATTCTAACGGGTTTCGTTTCAGCGGTCTTGTCGGCAGGGGGCATTCTGCGGGTCGCCTTTTTAACAGCCTTTTTAACGGTTTTCTTTGCGACTTTTACCGTTTTTCTGTTGGTCGATTTCCTTACTACGTTCTTTTTGACCGGTTTGGTAGCTTTCTTCTTGGCACTCTTTTTTGCAGCCATATTCGAAAATCTCCCTCTTGATGTCCGGAATCTGTAGCTAAAGAACTATTATAGATATCTATTAAAGCAAATTCAAGTCTATTTATCATTACAAATAATCATTACAAAAAAAAGCATCTTATAAAAAGTCGCAAAAATACAACAGGGGAATAGAGATATTAGCAAAAAATTTGCAATGTTATAGGGTTCCTGTAGCGCCAGGAGCTAATCCCCGAGTAATTAATTCGTGCTAATTCCACGGTCTAATTTTACTGGAAAATACACAGAAAGACCATGGTTTTAATCATGAAGAGCGTCCAGAATATCGATTTTCCTAAATAGATATGACAGGAACATAGCCAACCCGCTCATTTTCTGGTAATATGATGACACTATTTCAATTTTCATTTTGGTAATTCATGAAAAAACAATGCGTTACTGTCAAGATTGCTATATTGACCACCCTGCTTGTTCTCACCCTCGGGGCAAACGAGTGCACGGCCTCATCCAATGAAACCAACTCTCCGCCCGCTGGCTTACGGGGAGCGACTTCAAAAAAAACCATCGATTCCGTGAGGGAAAAGAAAATGGAACCGAGAACGGATCCCGTAGCCATCGATATGGCGGGACTCAAGGCGCTTCCCTGGGTCATTGATCAGGTTGCCAGTAAAAAGATCGTTTACGTGGGGGAATACCACGACCGCTTCAGCAACCATGAGGTCGAGCTGCAAGTCATCGAGGGCCTGTTCAAAAAGAACCCTTCGATTGCCATTGGTATGGAGATGTTCCAGCGGCCTTTCCAGCAGGTGCTGGATGACTATATCAGCGGCGCAATCGGGGAACGTGAGTTCCTGAAGAAGTCGGAATACTTTTCGCGTTGGGTTTATGATTTCAATTTGTACAAACCTATCCTCGACTTTGCACGTGCCGAGAAAATCCCGATAGTTGCCTTGAATGTGAGGGGGGAAATCACCGGTAAAGTAGCGAAGGGTGGAAAAGATTCCTTATCTGTCGATGAAAAAAAAGAAATCCCGCAACAGCTGGATTTGTCTGACGACGGCTACCGCGATCGTCTGAAACAGGTCTTTGCGGAGCATAAAGACTCAGGTGAAAAAAATTTTGAATTCTTTTATGAAGCACAGGTACTCTGGGACGAGACCATGGCACTGTCCCTTGATGAGTATATGCGGAAGAACCCCTCACGCCAGGTGATCGTAATTGCAGGCTCAGGACACCTGTCCTATGGCTCGGGAATTCCCAAGCGGGCTTTTCGGCTCAATGGATATGAGTATGCGACGATCCTGAACGACGCTGATGTTGACCGGGGCATTGGCGACTACCTGATATTCCCCGAGGCGATCGAAGGCGAGACTGCACCTAAACTGATGGTCATGTTTAAAGACGAGGGCGGGAAGGTCGTGATTACGGATTTTCCCTCGGACAGCGTTTCCCAGAAGGCGGGCATCAGAGTCGGGGATGTTATCGTTGCACTTGACAATTTACCTGTACACACAATGGCCGAGATCAAGATTGTGCTATTTTACATGCGCCATGATGAGGCCATCAAAGTTAAGGTGATGCGGAAACGTTTTCTGCTTGGCGACAAAGAGCTGGCGTTCGACGTGATGCTGCAATGAGCTTTTCGTGACAGCAGCTGCTGGAGATGCTACTATACGACTCAAATGCTGCTACGATGTTGAGGAGGGATTTATGAGACTATTTGTTCTACTTGCAGCGATTCTTGCAACTGGTTGTACAAGTCCTGCCACGATAAACTTCAAAGTTTTCGCCGATCCGCCTGACTCGGTCATCAAGGTCATCTCCGGTTCGGACTTGAAGGAACAGAAGTTTAGCTCACCGGCTGCGGTGACGGTTAAAGTGCCCAGCGATCCCGCGCTTGCATCAAAAGCGATTCTCGAAGTGCAAAGAGAAAATTATCAACCAAAGATAATCGCGCTAAAGGACATCAAAGCGGGCGAAACACTCAACATCCGGCTGGAACAAATTATCCAGAACCTGGTGAAGTACAGCCTCAAATACCGGATGACGGCCCCTGAGATATCAAATGAACTGCGGTTTCGGGACGGAGTCATTGCGATAGCCTTCTCGATAGGAGATCAGTCGTTCGACATGAGCTTTAGCAACCTGACCGATCATGATGTCAAGATTCTATGGGATCGATCCGAGTACAGCGATGTGAACAACCAGGCACATCGGATTATGTCTTCAACTGTCCGATTTCCGGACAGGAATAATCCGCTCCCGGATCAGATTGTTCTGGCGAAGAGTTCGATAAAGGAGGATGTGATACCGATCGCCAACGTGTTTCTTTCCCCACAAAGAAAGGGATACGATATTCACTCACTGTTCCCGCTCTACAGCGACGTTGCTGCAGGCCTCAAGGGGCAGTCGTTCAATCTCTTTATCCCGGTGGAAGTCGACCGGGCAATAATTCCCTATAATTTTAAAATTGAGATCATCGATGCCGTAAAAGAGACGGTCAAGAATTAAGCTCGCTGAAGTTATCAATAATCTACAATTAATATATTAATTTGTATATTTTTGTGCTAATATATGCCAAACAAGCTTATCTGCTTATCCAAAAATAGTGTTATATACAAAACTGCACGGAATTATTATCCTGTCGGCAATTTAAGCCATCCAAAATTATGATGGGGCATAAGGATGATTAAGGCCCATGAGCTTAAGCATTTCGCCAATTCTGGCAAAGTAAAAGAAGTTGTGAAGGTGGTTAAGTCATACCGTGAACTTGCTGCTTTGATAGCGTCCGAGCAATGGGTGATATTGCACAAACATGGAGCTTTTGATAAAAACTACGATATCAAGCATATTAAATCTCTGCTCAGCGCACGTTATAAGCAGACATGTCAATAGGCAACGGCAAGGGTTAAAACCCGGTCACCACACTACGATAAATTTAGTCGTCAATCTCCGAGAATTCATGAAAAACTAGATTAACCGGGTATTGAACCGCGCCGTTGACATTCACAAACCTGCGGAACTCATTGTAGAGCGCCTTGAATTCGGAAGCCCCGAGCTTTCAAGACGAATAAATCGGCCTATATCGAGATTTGGGAAATCCATAGTCAACACCAAGCTTGAATCTCTAAAATCGACTTTCGGCATAAAGATCACTGAAACTGACCCTGCCTATTCATCTCAGGAATGTTCTGCATGCGGCTATGTGGATAAAGGCAATAGAATTACTCAATCGCAATTTCAATGCAAATGTTGTAACGCCGAATTTCATGCTGATGTAAACGGAGCTCGTAATCACCGTGCCAGAAGTTCTGATACGGTCATCAACGTTTACAAAAGCACTAAATCAGTACTTCATATTCTGACTGAAAGATTCCTGTCAAATATGGAGCGTAGTTGCACGCCAAGAATGGCTCCGGGCTTACTGTCGTCGAATCCTTATTTTGCAGGACCGCTGGCACAGCCCAAAGGGTATTTATAGGTAATAATGGTTTTCTGTAAAAATTCATACTATGATGCATATCATAGCCATAGTAATGCAATTTGTGTAGAGTAAGATCATGTTTAAAGAAGGCTGTCCAGGAAGCGCTGAAATACGGTCGCCGAAACCGGAAGATATCCGGTGCCAGAAGTGCGGCGAAAAGATCGAAATTTGGAGTGACGAGCCCGAAACCGAGTGTAAGAAGTGTGGTCACCTGAATGCACGGCCCATCGGCTCTTCCTGTATCGAGTGGTGCGCCTACGCCAAGGAGTGCGTCGGAGCAGAAAAGCTCGAGAAACTTCAGAAGGCCGCAAAAAAATCATAATATATTGTGGGTGGCTGACTTAATCAAGTAACCACTACAGGTTGTTGTTTTGTTTCTTGACATATAGCGCTTTGACTGCTGGTGGCCGTGTAGTCACAGATTGTTGGATCAACCGATGAAAGAGTTTGCCGCGATGAGTGGAAAGACGACGGTTGAAGCGAAAGGCAAACTCATCCAAGTATGACTGAAGATGGGCTGGTGTCACTGCACCTTGATGGGTGCCAACCAGCCATCGTTTCACGAGTGAGATAACGAGGTGAACATGATAAAGATGTTCTCGTGCTGCATCGCCGCCCGCTGCTATAACATGGGCGCGATGATCGAACCCTGCGGCTTTCATGCCATTGTAGGAAGGCAATCCATCGGTGACTACTACCGTACCGGGTTCGACATAGTCCCCGACAAAGGACTCAATGCTGTTTGCGTCAGCAGTGCTCACACATCGAAAACGTACACGTCCCAGCTTATCAGCATTTCCTTCCACTGCAACAAGAACCATGGTTTTGCTCGCCGCACCTCGTCCACGCGCACCCTCTTTCTGTCCGCCAATGTAAGTCTCATCCACTTCAACACGACTACACAATCGTTCACGACCACTGCGAATCATTACGCTACGCAACTTTTGCAACCAGCCCCAAGCGGTCTGGTAGCTTCCGAACCCATAAGTGTCACAGAGATTTCGAGCGCTCAAACCGGTTTTTTGTGCCATCATCATCCACATAACATGAAACCACAGGCGCAATGGTTTACGCGTACCTTCAAATACCGTCCCGACCGTAACCGAAGTCTGCATTTGACAGCCACTACAATGCCACAAACCGCGATCTGTACGCCAGGCTTTCTGACCCGAACATCGCGGACAAACAAACCCACTAGGCCAACGCACCCATTCAAGGTAGTGCAGACAATCCTCTTCGCTTTCGAACCAATCAAGAAACTCCTCAAAGGTTCTAGGATACGGACTCTTGGGAGTGGCTTTAATCATGAATACATACTACAGGTTGGGGGTACTTGAGTCAATCAGCCACCCACATAATATATTCTCTCATTAGCGCTATTCAAAGGAATTGCGCTTTTTTTTTCACCCTCGGAATTCACTCCCTGCTCACCTCCCCTGTATTCCTTGTCGTCGGCCGTTAGCTCTAAGTTCGTATTCATTAAGTCCGTAACGGACGCTTGACTTTGTGCTGTATGAGATGCTATTATCCAGCCTGTTTTGGAGCGTAAATGCTATTAGCCACAGCGTTCGCTGAGGATTTGGAGAAAACGTTAGCAGCATGAATGGCAAATAATAAATGCCGTTATCCTTGAAAGGTATCCAATCTTGTTCATTCCGGCACTATCTCTGTGTCCCGTGCGGCAAAAATGTGTAAAGGGGTACGATTGGTGAAAGCAAACAAAAAAACGCATACATGCGGTGAACTGGCAAAAAAGGACGTCGGCGCTGTCGTGACGCTTATGGGATGGGTGCATACGAGGCGAGACCACGGAGGACTTATTTTTGTGGACCTAAGGGATCGCGGCGGCATCACGCAGGTAGTCTTCAATCCCGAAACGGCTTCGAATGCCCATGCGCTGGCCCATGATATCAGGAGCGAATTCGTGATTGCCGTAACGGGGGCCGTAGCGCCAAGGCCGGGCACAACCGTGAACCGCAAGCTCCCGACTGGCGAGATTGAAGTTCTCGTGACAGACTTGACGGTCCTGAATCAGGCAAAGACGCCTCCTTTCATGATCGAAGACGAGACGGATGTTGCAGAGATGCTCCGACTCAAGTACCGCTATCTTGACTTAAGACGTCCGAGCCTTCAAAAGGTCCTGATCACTCGTCATCGGATCACTCAGACCGTAAGGCGCTTCCTCGACAGCAATGGCTTCATAGACATCGAAACACCGTTCCTCACGAAGAGCACGCCCGAAGGCGCCCGGGATTATCTCGTTCCGAGTAGGGTTAACCCTGGCATGTTCTTCGCACTCCCGCAATCACCCCAGCTTTTTAAGCAGATCCTGATGGTGGCCGGCTTCGAACGCTATTACCAGATCGTCAAGTGTTTCCGAGATGAGGACCTTCGCTCAGACCGACAGCCCGAGTTCACGCAGATCGATCTTGAGATGTCGTTCATCGACGAAGACGATGTCATTACGCTCATGGAAAAGCTCGTCGCCGAAATTGTTCGGCAAGTAAAAGGCATCGAGATTACCGTGCCGTTCCCGCGTCTCCCCTATAGCGATGCCATGGACCGCTTCGGTTCCGACAAGCCGGACACGCGTTTCGGTTTGGAACTTAAGGATATCTCCGACGTTGCCAAGGCTTCTGATTTCAAGGTCTTTCTCCATGCCATGGAATTCGGAGGCAAAGTGAAAGGTTTTACTGCTCCAGGCATGGCTGGTCTTTCGCGCAAGGAGGTGGACGACCTCACGAATGAGGCAAAGGTTTTCGGCGCAAAGGGACTTGCTTGGATCAAAGTGACCGGGTCCGGTTTCGAGTCTCCGATAGCGAAGTTTTTCAAGGATGGCCAGATCAAATCCATCGCAGAACGTCTCGGAGCAAAGCCAGGCGACCTTATGATGTTTATCGCCGACAGTCCAAAGGTTGTTGCCGAAACGCTGGGCTATCTGCGACTGCTCATGGGCAAGCGCTTGAACCTCTTTGACGAAAGTAAACTAAACTTCCTTTGGGTCACCGACTTCCCCCTTGTGGAATGGAATGCCGATGAAAAGCGATACGACGCAATGCACCACCCTTTTACCGCCCCGAAGGATGAAGACCTCGCATTAATGAAAACTGATCCACTCAAGGTAAGGGCCAAGGCCTATGATATCGTATTGAACGGCTCAGAGATTGGCGGCGGTAGCATCCGTATCCATCGGTCGGAAATCCAATCACAGATGTTTGGCCTTTTGAATATTGCAGAAGAAGATGCAAGGAAAAAATTCGGGTTCCTGCTCGAAGCACTCGAATACGGCGCTCCGCCCCACGGCGGGATTGCCTTTGGTCTCGACCGGATCACGTCGATCCTTACGGGTGCGCAGTCAATCCGCGACGTGATCGCCTTCCCGAAAACACAAAAGGCTGTCTGCGTCATGACTGACGCACCATCTCGCGTGTCTCCGGTTCAGCTCAAGGAACTATCAATCAAGCTGGATATCGTGGAGTAGTTACTGTTATATCAGCAAGATGTCCCTGGCATTAACCACTTGGAGTGGTCTGTGAGGCGAGGTCCATGGATGCGGAGAACATCCTTAAATGGCTGTGAGTTGATTATTCTCCTCGCTTACTGTTTCTCTGGGCATTTTGACAGTGAGGTTTATTGATGAAGTGTAAGATCTGCGGTAAAGCAGTTGAACTTCGCATCGGCTGAAAAACGGTCACCTTCCGCTGCACGTCGTGCGGCAAAGTTTTTTCGATCAAAGAGTATATCAACGAGGTGGACGAGGAAATGTGGGAGACTATCTCTCGCAGGCCTTGCAACCGGGCGTAGCCCAACCTCCTATTTTTCATCCTGGAATTTATCCAAGTTTTTCGTGAAGTAAACGCAACCGGACCAGTTCTCGGTCGCAGCGTACACACCGGCTTCAACTAATGCGACAGTTATGCCGGCTCCTGCAAGCGATCCTGCTGCGGTTACACGGGCAGGGCCGCCTCCGATGATAACAACAGCGAATTGATAGTGTTTCATGAACGCTCCTTATGAAAGAAATTAATCGTGAAGAGGCGTGAAACGTAAAGTTTCGGAGGAAAGGAATTTTTGTGAAAGAATACCAGAAACCTTCTCCCATGGCCATGTTAGGGAGAAAGCGCGGGAATTCCTCTATTAGCAGTGGGAGAGCGTCAAATTATTACTAACGATCTTGATGAAGACTTGACAGATGCTCTCGTTGTCGGCAAAATCGTATCGCCTGCACCATGGTAATCACATGAGCAGAAAATTCAACAATACTCAGGATTTTGGATTCAGGGATGAATAGTATCCTGGCATGTGATATTGTCATATGTTTAACTTCTCGCCGGGAATTCGCCTTCCGTAAGGAATTGGATGAAAGGCGACATTTGTGACAAGATGTGAACCACGTGCTGGCTTTTACAGTATTGCAATGTTGAAAATAATAACTAATAATATCTCTATCCTACGAAAAAGCAAACATTGATTCTCACTCCTCGTTTCTCCTTTGTGTCGTGTGGGTTCGCCGGACTCGCCGATCCATTCGACGGAACTGCGGCGGAGCGTAGTTACAAAACCCTGGAATTATCCATGGGTAGTTGACTTGTCCAAAGTATAACAATAATTCACACATATCGATATGTTCGCACTGCGATGTATCAATAATCTTCAATTAATATATCAAAATATTGCGAATTTCTTTGACAATAAGAACTACATTTATTAATATTCTGAGAAGAGAGGTTTGCTCAAGACCCTGTTGATCAAAACCACGCATGCGGCACACCGGTCAAAAAAAGGGGCTGCACTCATATCGGATTGCTGCCAGCGGGAAAAGCTCAGTTCCGCAGGTATGCGCATCAAAAGGGGAGAGGGGCCCTTTTTAAAGGAGAGGACCGTATGGATGTACAGGGGAAGTTTAAGGAAGGGTTGACTTTATCTTTTTTCATTGCAGGGTTGATAGCGGGACTCCTGGCTTATCCGCCATCGGCAAGCGCCGTGGAAGTCGGATGTTTCTGCACGTTCGTATTTGTCTCGACTATGTTTATGATCGCCATTGGCGCGACGCTGGCCGTAAAATATATCCTATCGAAAAAAATATGGAAGCTTTCGATGAAAAGAACTGCTCTTATCACGTTTATTGAGGTGATTCTTCTCATTGCTATTTTAGTCGTATTCCAGACGAAATACTATCTTCGAGTACTAGCCTATCTGCCCCTTGCCATGCTGTTGAATTATGCTTTGACTACGGCTAAGGAGCCTGTGTTGCAGGAACAGAAGACCAAGAAGAAACGGGCTACCATGGCAATATTCTCGAGCTTAGTGCTGCCCATTACAGTTCAACTCGTGGCGTGGTTGGCCACAACACTGTCGGAGTTGATCACATTTAAAGAGGTCCGTATATAGGTCATATGTGAATGATGCTTACCCAGTTGGAATTAAAGCAGACGGTTATAAATGCTCTAGAAGCGAATGATTACGAAACTGTCAGGACGTTAGCATTGCAGAGCAGGAATGTTTTCAGTGTGCTGGTGCGGCTTGCGTATGATAAGACTACGCTAATTGGCTGGCGGTCCATTAGGGCGATTGGTCACGTTGCCTCGCTGTATATAAAGAACAACTATGCTTTCCTTCGAGATGCCATTCGGAAACTGTTATGGTCCCTGTCAGATGAATCTGGTGGCATTGGATGGTCGGCTCCCGAGATTCTGGGAGAAATTGTCAGCGCTGATCCGGGGAAAATGTCGGATGTCATTCCTTTAATTGCGGATATCTTCACAATTGACGAACAGGTTTTCAGACCCGGTGTTCTTTATGCACTAAAACGGATCTCGGAGACCCAACCCGAGTCGGTCATCCCGTTCGAGAGACTGGTGATTTGCGGACTTATTGAATGTGACCCGCTTGCCAAAATTTATGCTCTTGAGCTCGTTTATATATTGAAAGAACGATTTAGTCCGGTTGCACTGAAAGAAGTAATCAGTCAGGTCGAGAACCTAATAAATGATGAGACTGTGGCCTGGGTCTATAGAACTAATGATTTTGAGGATTTGGAAGTAGGAAAAATGGCAAAAAGAGTTTATGACCATTTACTAAATTAAAGTATATTATTATAATAAGTGGTACTTATAAGCAAATAAAACGTGAAAACATGTATTTGAGTGGGAATTGTATTCGTTTTATAAACCTTTTACGTTAGTAAGTGTATGGTAGTTAAATAACTACCATATTTTTTTCCGCTTTACTTGACAATGATGCACTCATATTTTATAATAACTTCATTATAATATCATTAGGGGTATATAAATACTATGGGACCAACAACAAAAAAAGACTATTACGAGCTTCTGGGCATAAAAAAAAGTGCCTCTGAGTCTGAAGTAAAAAAAGCATTCAGGAAACTCGCGAGAAAATACCACCCTGATGTCAACCCTGGCGATAAGGCTTCCGAGCAGAAGTTTAAGGAAATCAATGAAGCTTATGAGGTACTCTCCGATGCTAAAAAGAAACAGCAGTACGATCAATTCGGCCATGCTGCATTCGACCAGAGCTATGGCCCGGGTGCTGGTTCAGCTCAGGGGTTTGAAGGTTTTGGGCGAGGCACCAGCTCTTCCGGCGTTTACGGGTTTGAGGACATATTCAGCAATCTTTTCGGTGAACGTGCAGGGCATCGGGGGCCTGCAAAAGGCGAAGATGCTACTTATACGGTAGAAGTAGACTTGGAGGATGCAATCCTCGGTAAAACCATGCAGGTTGACCTTCAGCGTGAAGTGACGTGTGCGGTCTGCAACGGCTCAGGTGCACAACCAGGGACCTCTCGTCGTACATGTCCGACCTGCATGGGAACAGGGAGCATTTCGCAGGGCAGAGGATTCATGCAAGTCGCACAGCCTTGCCCTACTTGCCGCGGTGAAGGGACAATCAATCCGAATCCTTGCAAAAACTGCTCAGGCCGGGGAGTTACCTCCAAGTCGGATCGGATCAGTGTTAAGATCCCCTCAGGCGTTGACAACGGCTCCAAGGTACGCATGGCAGGCTTGGGTGGCCACGGCGAAAAAGGCGGACCTCCGGGTGATGTGTATATTGTGACCAAGGTGAGGTCCCACCCCTATTTTGAACGGAAAGGCGATAATCTGCATTCGGAAGCAAGTGTTACAGTCAAGGAAGCTGCTCTGGGAGAAAAAATCGAGATCCCAACGGTTGATGGAATTGTCTCACTGTCCCTTCCGGAGGGAGTGCAGACAGGCCAGCAGATGAAACTGAAAGGCAAAGGCGTGCCCCATTTCGGAGGCGGAGGTGTAGGAGACCACTATGTAACGATCAAAGTTGTTACGCCGACAAACCTTTCAGAGCGGGGCAAGGAACTCCTTCGGGAGCTCGACCGATTGCACCCTTCGAACCCGAGGAGCGCTATTACCTTCAGGGGGTTCAAAAAAAGAAACTGAGAGAGGTGTCCCCCTTCACCAATCCTCTCATCACTGGGGAGAGGATGCAGAAAAGGGTGATCCATGAAGCGCCATTTAGACGGAGTGAGCTATGGCATCGCATGAGCACCGACTATTCATGATCAGCGTCGTATCGGAGATGCTGGGAATCCACCCCCAGACCCTCAGACTCTACGAGCGCGAGGGATTTATCAAACCAAAGCGGAGCGACGGGAACACGCGGCTTTATTCCGAGGAGGACGTTGAAAAACTTGAAATGATCCTGCGGCTCACACGGGAACTCGGCGTGAATCTTGCCGGTGTGGAGGTTATTCTCTCGATGCGTGAGAGAATGGAGCAGATGCAGCGGGAGATGGAAGATGCCATTCTCCAGCTCCGCGAGGAACTTTCCCGTGAGATCAGGCGCAGGGAAGATCTGCGGAATGCCCTCGTGCCAGTGAGAAGAATTGTTGTGAGAAGAGAGTGATACGCACTCAGCCGACCGCATCGTCGAACAATGGATGGCAAGGGGATGCTTGGTACGCGAGGGAGGATTACCGCAATGACGTGCGGCGTGGTGGTATTACGTCTGCACATGGTTGGAGGGATGTATGGCACGGTTCGATAAGTTAACATTGAAAGCGTCAGAGGCGCTGCAAACAGCACAAGATAGCGCGGCGAAACGGCACCATCAGTACATTGAAACAGAACATCTTCTGCTCGCGCTGCTTGAGCAGACTGATGGGGTCGTGCCGCCCCTACTCAAAAAACTAGGTGCAGACCCAGGGAGGATCGAGGGGGACATTGAGGATGTATTAAACAGGCTTCCAAAAGTCGAAGGGCTGGTGCAGACCTATCTCTCTCCACGGCTCAGCAAACTGTTCGAGCGAGCCGAGCAGGAAGCAGAGCGGCTGAAGGACGAATATGTGAGCACCGAACATCTCCTGATCGCGGCCGCCGATGGAGACGGTGCGGCTCGAGATATTCTTACCAGACACGGGGTTTCCAAAGACGCGATTTTTACGGCCCTCGTCGATATCCGCGGCAGCCAGCGCGTTACGGATCAGAATCCAGAAGACAAGTATCAAGCGCTGGCCCGTTATGGTCGGGACCTGACCGAGTTGGCCCGGCGCGGTAAGCTCGATCCCGTGATCGGCAGGGACGAAGAGATCCGGCGCGTGGTCCAGGTGCTTTCCCGCAGGACTAAGAACAACCCTGTTCTAATCGGCGAGCCGGGCGTAGGCAAGACGGCAATCGCCGAGGGGCTCGCGCAGAGGATCGTCTCCGGTGATGTGCCTGAGGGGCTCAAGGACAAACGCGTTATTGCGCTCGACATGGGTGCCCTCATTGCCGGCGCGAAATACCGAGGCGAATTTGAGGATAGGCTCAAAGCAGTTCTTAAAGAAGTGACCGAAGCGAGCGGCGCCGTAATTTTATTCATTGATGAGCTCCATACCGTTGTGGGCGCAGGGGCAGCAGAAGGCGCCATGGATGCCTCGAACATGCTGAAACCGGCCCTTGCCCGCGGCGATTTGCGATGCGTAGGCGCTACGACCTTGAACGAATACCGTAAACACATTGAAAAAGACCCAGCACTCGCACGGCGATTCCAGCCCGTATTGGTGCGCGAACCATCTGTAGAGGACTCGATATCTATCCTCCGCGGCCTCAAGGAACGCTACGAGGTCCACCACGGCGTCAAGATCAAGGATGCCGCTCTAGTGAGCGCGGCGGTCCTTTCACACCGCTACATTGCCGACCGCTTTCTTCCCGACAAGGCCATCGATCTGATCGATGAAGCAGCCTCGCGCCTCCGCATGGAAATAGACAGCATGCCGACAGAACTCGATGAGGTTGAGCGCAGGATACGGCAGCTCGAGATTGAACGTGAAGCCGTAAAAAAAGAGCAGGATCCGGCCTCGCTCGAGCGGCTCGCGAAGATAGAGAAAGAAATCGCAGAAAGTGGTGAAAAGAGAAGCGGACTCATGGTTCAGTGGCAATCGGAAAAAGAGAGCATCCAGAAAATACGAGGCATCAAGGAACAGATTGAAAAAGCTAAGCTCGAGGCTGAGAAGGCCGAACGGGAAGGAAGTCTCGGACGCGCGGCGGAATTGCGTTACGGCAAGCTGCTTGAACTGCAGAAACAACTCGAGGCAGAATCTTCCAAACTGCGTGCTATTCAGGCTGAGACAAAGATTCTGAAGGAAGAAGTAGACGAAGAGGACGTGGCAGAGATTGTGTCCAAGTGGACCGGCATTCCGGTGAGCAAGATGCTTGAGGGCGAAATGCAGAAGCTCCTGCATATGGAGGACCGCCTACGCAAGCGTGTTATCGGCCAGGACGACGCGATCATTGCCGTGTCGGATGCAGTGCGCCGTGCCCGCGCAGGGATCCAGGACCCGAACCGGCCGATCGGTAGCTTTATCTTCATGGGGCCCACGGGAGTGGGTAAAACCGAGCTCGCGCGGGCGCTTGCCGAGTTTCTGTTCGACGACGAGCAGGCCATGGTCCGCATTGACATGTCCGAATACCAGGAACGACATACAGTTTCCCGCCTGATCGGTGCTCCTCCTGGATACGTCGGCTATGAGGAAGGGGGACAGCTTACTGAAGCGGTACGTCGCAGACCCTATGCTGTTATCCTCTTTGACGAGATCGAGAAAGCGCATCCCGAGGTGTTTAACGTATTGCTGCAGCTCCTTGACGACGGCAGGCTTACCGATGGCCAGGGACGGACCGTGGATTTTAAGAACACTGTGGTGATCATGACGTCGAACATAGGGAGCCAGTATATTCAGGACCTCCAGAATGACGAAGACGAGATGCGGAGACGGGTGACGGAGGCAATGCGGCAGCACTTCCGGCCTGAATTCCTGAACCGCGTCGATGATACTATCATCTTCCATCCGCTCGATGCCGACATACTGAAAAAGATCGTTGAGATCCAGGTTAGTCAGGTCCAGAAGAGGTTGGCGGACAAGAAAATCGAGATCGAACTTAGCGAAGGTGCGAAAGAGCTGATGGCGGAAGAAGGATTCGACCTCATTTACGGAGCGCGACCGCTCAAGCGGGTGATCCAGCGGGAAATTTTGAATTCGCTTGCCTCGAAGATCCTTTCCGGGGAAGTAAAGGAAGGAACGCGGGTCGTTATCGACCGCGCTAACAGGCATCTTGTGTTCAAAACGGACGTCCAAACATTACGAGTATTGTAATGGTTTAGTAGCCAAAGCTCGGGCCGCGGGCCTCGTCCTTTAGGATAAAATATTTTATCACGGAATTAGGGCATATGAGATGCGTCTGCACCTGATTTTGTCGACTACTAGGGGAACATGTTAAGCATAGCCAAAAAGAAATACGGCTATCTTCCGTGGGGCGACAAAGTGCAACTTTTTATGCAGAAAATTTTCCTACAAAAAGTGAAAATTAATTGTGGTTTAAAAAATAAAAATGTGGTATACTTTTTTTGTCGGATTATCCATTTCGTGCCCTGGACAGGTGGGTGATGTCAAAAGTTAAAAAAACCTTGAAAAAACTGAGAGAGCCGGCTGCCGCCAGTGCACGTGATTTCAAGACCCTATTCTTCCGAAAGCTGACGGAGACCCACCTTTTTTATGAGGTCGGAAAAATCATCGCATCGGAACTCGAACCGACTGAACTGATCCAAAAAATAATTGCCACCATCGGCAAAACCGTCGTTTTTGAGGACGCTTCCGTATACATGGTGAAAAAGGACCTGACGGGACTGGAACCAATCCTTCTGCATAATCCTCTATTACAGTCAAAAATGGCTGAGCCCATCTTCTTCGATAATGGGGCGCCGGGCACCATTGCCGCCAGCGGCGAACCGCTATTTCTGGATGACACTGCTCTATTTGATGGTTTTCTGCACCACCCCGATGAGCAAAAGGACTACGGCAGTTATATAGGCATTCCGCTCAAGAATGAAAATCGCATAGTCGGTGTCATGGGATTCAGCCACGGTAAAACGTCGGCATTCCGGGTCGAGGATTTCGACCTCCTCAGGACCTTATCCCACCTCATCTCGGCCGGGTTGGAGAAAGCAGAGCTCTTTCGTAAGACGCTTGAACTTTCACGGGTGGATGAATTGACGGGAATGCTGAATTACCGTGTTCTAATCGAAAAACTTGACGAAGAGGTGCGCAGGAAGCTTCGCACCGGCCGGGAGTTTTCGTTCATCATGATAGATATCGACGATTTCAAACGGATCAATGACAGCTATGGGCACCTCGAAGGAAGCAGACTGATCGCGCAGATGGGCCCGCTGCTGAAAGCGGCGTGTAGGACCGGCAGCACGGATACTTGCTTTCGGTACGGTGGTGAAGAATTTTCTGTCCTGCTCGCGGAGACCGATATCGAGGAAGCCATGGCAGTCGCAGAACGCGTACGCAAATCCGTGGATGAATACCCGTTTACTGTAAAGGCCGCCCACCCGAATGAAAAAGTGACAGTCAGTCTCGGCGTCGCTACCATGGATGTGGAATCGATGAAGCCGGTCTCAGAACTGATCCACGAAGCCGATATCGCTCTCTATCGATCTAAATCATTAGGCAAGAACAGAGTGACCTGTTACTGCGATACGTTAACCATGCCCGGCATGAGGGCTGACCAGAGTTCCACAGGCCCTACCCATATCCCCTGACCCGCAACATAGCTAACCCCTTGCAACTAGCGAGAGAATTTACCATCGAGCATCAGAATCTAAGCCACTTGTCTGTGTCGATACTCAAGAGACTCGTCCGAGGCCAAAGTTAAAAGCAGCCAAGCTGGCAGGATGAAATTTTTATTTTTAATTCGTTGCATAGCACGCCGATTTCCTGTAGAGAGATGCCCAGCGTAGCAGAGATCTCATGTGCTTTTTCGCAGCTGAGCCGGTTGCTCACGGTTCTGGACCTAATCGCCTCAATTATTTTTTCCTGCGTCATGCCCCCCCCTATGCTATCTACTGCCATACTACCAGAATTGAGCTGCATGATGCAAGCAGAGAACAAATGCTTAATGTATGCCTTGGATACAACTCAGATACGCAGTTGACTTGTCTTCGTCTCTCAGATAAAATGCAGTATTCACCGACATCAAGGAGGAATTTGCATGTCACAGTTTTATGATGCAATCATTATCGGTTCCGGCCCCGCAGGGCTGACAGCGGCGATCTATCTCGGTAGAGCAGGCCAGAAATGCATCGTGCTTGAAAAAGATTTTGTCGGCGGCTATACCGCCAAGATCGCTCACATTGAAAATTTTCCAGGGTATGAGACCATCCACGGCATGGATTTGACTCAGATAATGGCAAAACAGGCTGAAAAATTCGGTGCGACGATCGTCTATCCCGTAGAAGTAGTGGACATGGAACTGCAGTCCGCAGTAAAGCGGGTACGCACGCGTGACGAGACGTACGAAGCCCACGTTGTGATCATCGCAATTGGAGTGGCCAGGAAGAAACTCGAAGTGCCCGGTGCCAAGGAGTTCCTCGGCAAGGGGGTATCCTATTGCGCGACCTGCGATGGCAACTTCTTTAAAGGACGAACCGTGGCGGTCGTTGGCGCCGACGATGAAGCGGCTGAAGAAGCGCTTCACCTGTCCGACCTAGCTGAGAAAGTGATCATGGTCCCGCACAGAGACCTCGATATTGTGAATGCCGTCATGAAAAGGCTGAAATCCAAATCGAACATAGAAATCCTGCCGGTCTCAAAGATCCACGCGGTCGTTGGCGATGAACTGGTCACCGGACTTCGGATCAGCCGCGATAGTGCGGAGACTGTGTTGGTCCTTGAGGGCATATTCATCGCCATGGGCTCCACACCCATTTCACAGCTTATCCTGAAGGCAGGTGGCCTGACCGATGACCGCGGCTGTCTGATTGTCGACAAACACCAGCGGATGAACCTCGACGGCGTTTTTGCTGCAGGTGACTGTACCTGTGGCGGCATGCAGATCATCGCAGCTGCTGGTGAAGGGTCCGTTGCCGGCATGCGCGCTGCATCCTACGTCCGCAAGGTGAAGACGAAGGCGAAAGGGCAGTAAGTCCTTCATACAAAAAGACGAACCGCCAGGGTGTTCTGGTCGCAAGAGAAATCTTCAAGTACCATGCACCTTGACGGCTATTTGTTCCATCGTGGGGTAATGTATGACCGTTAAAGACATGCTTGGCAGGAGCGGAGTAGTTACCCGCGAGAAAGCACTTATGATTCTGAGCGAGCAATTTGTCCTACCTGACCTTGACACCGAAGAGGTCTCCATCAGCTCCGCCCTGAGCCGTGTCCTCGCGAATGATATTACCTCTCCTTCAGACCTTCCCCAGTTTGACCGCTCCACCATGGATGGATATGCGGTCAATAGCTCCGACACTTTTGGCGCTGCAGAATCACGGCCGGCTTTTCTTCATGTCGTAGGCGACATACTCATGGGGACGATGCCGGATCGCACCCTTGTCAAAGGTGAAGCCATGAAGATCGCCACGGGCGGCGCACTGCCAAACGGCGCCGATGCTGTCGTGATGTTCGAACAGACCCAGGCCGTCGATGCCGAGAACATCGAAGTAGTGAAGTCCGTTGCTCCGCTGGAAAATGTCGTCCAGGCCGGAGAGGACATCAAAAAAAACGAGAACATCCTGAGCAAGGGGCACCGCATACGTCCTCAGGACATGTCGGCACTCGCGAGCGTCGGCATCACGATCGTCAAAGTTTTCACAAAACCGAAAGTAGCCATCATTTCCACAGGGAATGAGATTGTATCCGCAAACACGGTTCCGGCACCGGGCCAGATTCGAGACAGCAATTCTTATAATTTGGAAGGTCTGATAACTCAATTCTACGGCGTACCGGTGAAGAAGGGCATTATCCGTGATGAGCATGAAAGCCTGCGGAAAACCCTCGAAGTAGCGATCAATGATAGCGCTCTTGTCCTGATGACCGGCGGAAGTTCGGTCGGCACCGCTGATCTTACAGCAAAAGTGATAAATGGCGCAGGCCAGCCCGGTGTACTGGTGCACGGCGTATCGATCAAACCTGGCAAACCTCTTGTCGTCGGGCTCGTAGGGTCATCCCATGGCCAAGTCCCCATCTTCGGATTGCCCGGCCACCCGGCCGCGGTCAGTATCTGCTTCGACCTTTTTGTAAGGCCAATACTCTCCCGTCTGACAGGCGAGATCATTGATGCTGCACTTGAAAATGTAACCTCCTATCGCATAGTCAGGGCGCGCCTAGCACGAAGCATTTCTTCCAGCCCCGGACGCGAGGATCATGTTCGTGTAGCACTTGAAAAACGGGACGACGGGCTTTGGGCTCGGCCCATTTTCGGGGCCTCAGGGCTTATTAGCACGCTGGTCAAGGCGGTGGGCACTGTGGTTGTGCCGGTAAAAAAAATAGGCATTGAAGTGGGTGAAGAGGTGGAAGTTCGGCTGTTTTAGAGCATTTCACCGATTGGTCACAGAGATACGGAGAGAAACAGTGAATGCTCCCGCAACCAAATATTGGTTGGGACTTCCAAAAAGGTGGTTCCTTATTAGGGTCAGCCAACGGCTTGAAAGAGGCAGTGTCACTTACGAGAGTTTCCTCTCGTAAACTCGGTTGTGATTTACATGTTGTCCGTATCGTTCTATGTTACAATCTTAGAACCTGTCAAATTACAGATCAGCATGTTGAGGTATTGAAATCAGTTTTACGTACCACCCAAATAATGGTGCCAACTCTATACTGAATGTCAAAGAACTGATTCCTATTTCAGCAAACTGTTACTGGTTATCAAGTGTTCAGTTGCCGCTAGATAGCAAAAGCACCAATTCATCCCCGACCAAAACGTAGTTTGGTGGGGGTCTTCTTGGCTAGGCACGATAACCAACTTCGCCTCACTAGTTTGAGGTTGGATCGAATTGAGCACAAGCAAAATGGCATTTAAACAAAAAAAATATCTGGATAACGAACCGCTCGCCGATGCTATCCGGAAATACCACGAAGCGCTCAAGACCGCCAATATCGGCGGTCAGCTTGCAGGAGAGAGCATACCGGTAAGCGATGCGCTTGGCCGGGTTACGTCCGATGCCGTGATCGCGAAAATCTCGTCACCATTTTACCATTCCGCTGCTATGGATGGTTATGCCGTCAGATTCACCGACACCATTGGTGCTACCGAAACAAGGCCCAAACGCCTCAACGTCCCGACTGAAGCCGTTGCAATCGACACCGGTGACCCAATGCCCGATGAATTCAACGCCGTCATTATGATCGAGGACGTGGAAAAAGTTTCTGATTCAGAGATCGAAATTCTAAAGTCATCCACTCCATGGCAGCATGTGCGGCTTGTAGGCGAGGACATCGTTGCCACGGAGCTAATCATCCCCGAGAACCATGTGGTCCGTCATGTCGACATGGCCGCTATGGTTGCGAGCGGGAATACCTCGGTCAAGGTGCGACGCAGACCTGTTGTTTCGATCATCCCCACGGGAACAGAGCTTGTCGAACCGGGCAGCGTACCAAAAAAGGGTGATATCATCGATTTTAACTCTACCATGCTGTCCGCGATGGTGAGCGAGTGCGGCGCCCATGCGATTCGTAAGAATATTGTCAAGGACGATGCCGCTCTCCTGAGAAGGACGATTCTGGATTCTCTCGCTGACTCTGATATCGTCGTGATCAACGCTGGTTCGTCAGCAGGGAGAGAGGATTTTACCGCTGACGTGATTGCCGAGCTTGGCAACGTCATTGTACACGGTGTCGCTATCAAACCCGGCAAGCCGGTAATCCTGGGCATCGTGAAAGGGAAACCGGCCGTAGGCATTCCAGGCTACCCGGTCTCAGCAGCTCTCACATTCAATCTTTTCGTGAAAACGCTTATCTACGCTTTCCTTGGCGTTACGCCTCCCGATCCGGGAACGGTCACAGCAAAGCTGAGCCGTCAAGTGGCCTCACCGCTTGGGCTGGAGGAATTCATCCGCGTCAAGCTCGGAAGCGTCGCAGGGAACTTGATCGCCACACCTGTGACTCGGGGTGCCGGGGCGCTCATGTCGCTCGTACGCGCTGACGGCATCATTCGCGTACCGGCCCAGAGCGAGGGGATTGCATCAAACCACGAGGTTGCGGTTGAATTGCTTCGCCCCCCCCACGATATCGAGAACACTATCGTCTGTATTGGCTCGCACGACAATGTGCTCGACGTGCTCGCGAACTTCCTCAAGAAAAAAAATTCCCAGTTTTCGCTCTCTTCCGCCCATGTGGGAAGCATGGGCGGACTGTTGGCGCTGAAGCGCAGGGAGGCCCATCTCGCTGGAACCCATCTTCTTGATGAGGAAACGGGGGAATATAATGTGAGCTTTATCAAAAAACTGCTACCTAACCAGAAAACCGTGCTCATTAACCTCGTGTACAGGACTCAGGGCTTCATCGTTCCCCGGGGCAATCCGAAGGGCATCAAAGGATTCGAAGACCTTAGGCGCAAAGACGTGGTCTTTGTGAACCGACAGGCGGGCGCTGGGACGCGTCTCCTCACTGACCTATATCTCAAACGATTAAGGATTGACCCGAGAAACGTAAAAGGGTATGATCACGAGGAATTTACTCACATGGCCGTGGCTGCTGCCGTTCTCTCCGGCGCAGCCGATACGGGGCTCGCCGTACTCTCTGCAGCCCAGGCGCTTCAATTGGATTTCATCCCTGTGGCACAGGAACGGTATGATCTGGCAATCATGCAAGAGTTCTACGATTTACCCATGATGCAGGCGTTGCTGGCCATCATTCGTAAGGACAAAGAATTCCGGGATCAGATCGTGTCCATGGGGGGCTATGATATTTCGGAGATGGGAAACGTTATTGCTATCCCTTAAGAAAACGAAGAACAAAGCAAAAAATTATTTACTTATAGAGGTCGCAGAGATGGACGGGAATAGTAGCGGAGCAAGAGATTAAAGTCGTGTCCTCTGCGCTCAATGACAAAATTATTTATTTTTTATATATCCGGAGGTATCATAAATGTTGGCAATAAGTGCGATGCCCGGTCTGGGCACGGGAGCGCTCGGTCTCTTCGGCGAGTCCGGATGGGTCGGCAAGGGAATTGTTTTCATCCTAATGGGGTTTTCAATTGTATCCTGGGCCATGATCCTGCTCAAGTACCAATTCCTACGAAGGGCAGAGAAGGAATCCCATTCCTTCCTTCAGACTTACCGGAAGACCAAGAACATACAGGAACTTTTGAAACAAGCTGAAACGAATAAGTTCAGCCCCCTGGCAACGCTCTTTGTCGAGGGATACCGCGAGGCCGAGTCCATCATCAAGAGCCTCCCCGATGGCCATGTGACCGACGACGAACGGCCGCTCATCTCCCAGGAAATCGAGCGCTCGCTTAAGATCACGACGCAGGACGAGATTGTGTACATGGAGCGCTATCTAGCGTTCCTGGGCACTACGGGGACCGTAGGCCCACTCCTGGGACTGTTCGGCACTGTCTGGGGAATTATGGACGCCTTTTATGGCATCGGTCTCAAGGGTACCGGTGATATCGGTGCCCTGGCCCCGGGTCTTGCAGCGGCGCTGATCAACACTATCTCGGGACTGTTCGTGGCGATTCCCGCTGTCATTGCATACAATTATTTCGCTGATAAAATCCGTGATATTGCGATCCGATGTGATTCCTTTTCAATGGAGTTTCTGAGCTATCTCGAGCGAAACCTCCTCCGGAGGAAGTTATGAGCTTCGAGAGGCGGGAACGGCATATTATCCGCGAGTTGAACCTGGTGCCGCTCATCGACGTGCTGCTGACGATCCTCTTTTTTTACATGATCGTCTCTCCCATGATGAGTAGGGGGCTGGACGTGAACCTTCCCAAGTCCGAAGCCAACACGGTCAAGCCCGAGGACCGTATCGTGCTGACGGTCACCCGTGCCCAGGAGGTCTTCGTTGAAAAAGAGCGGGTGAACATCGCAAAGTTGAAAGAGGTGCTTGACTCTATTCGTAAAACGAAGCCGCTCATCAATGTGTATCTTAGGGCGGACAAAGATGCACCCTACGGTGCGGTAGTGCAGGTTATGGACGTGGTGAAACGGGCGGGTATTGATCGGCTCGGGATGGTGACCGAAGCCGCATCCGGGGGCGAGACCGGTAAATGAAGCTGCTTTCCGGGAAGAGGATCGGGCAGTCAGGCTACGAACTGTTGCTTGCGGTCTTCTTTTCTTTCTTCATCCACGCTGCCATTGTAGCCGCCGCGCTATTCATCTACAGTGTAGCGTCCCCAAGAGTATCTGTACTTCCGTTCTATAACGTGAAGCTTGTAGGGCTGCCGGCGGATATCGCGCCGACACCAGTCCGGCAAACTGCTCCGCTTCCTCCGCCGACACCGAGGGAGGAAAGAAAGGCAGAACCGAAAAAGACAATAAAGGCAACTCTCAAGGTAGCCAGTACAACCGCAAAAAAAAATGCAATGCCCGAAATTTCCAACCAAAAACAGAAACCGAAGCCCGAAGAAATAAAACCTTCAGAACCGGCCGAAGCGCAGTCACAGAAGTCAGCGGCGAAGACCGAAGGTGTTTCATTACCGACAACGCAGGAGGAATTTAAATATTTATGGTATCTCAATAGTGTCAAAGATAAGATAGGACAGAATTGGAGACCTCCGCCAGATGCTAAGGATGCGATGGCCAGGGTCATATTTTCAATTAACAGATCAGGCTGGGTATTAGGTGTGAATATCGATACGGATCATTCAAATGGCTCTACGATATTTATTCAGGCGGCGATACGGGCGATTCAATCATCGAACCCCTTTCCACCATTGCCGGAAGAGTTTGGAAAGCAGTCATTGGAGTTCAGCGTCGATCTAATGGCGGAATAACTATCGGTCAATGTGCACGGGTCAAGCGTAATTTTTTAACGGGCATGAATTTTTCTGATGCCGACTTCTGACCCCCTAATTATTATCATGATGAAACGTCTTATAACCTCTATATTAATCTGCGCTCTCATGAGCACGCCAGTATCTGCTCAGTACTACCTCGGGGTCGTTCAGGGAGAAAGCAAGAAGATCCCTATTGCGGTGCTCGATGTGTACGATGATATAGGATCGTCCGCGCTTCGCGCCTTGGCCCTTAACGTTTTACAGGATGATCTCCGCCGTTCCCAGATATTTGACGTCATGGACCCGAAAAAGCTGGATGTGGTCTACGAGGGCAAAACAGAGCCGGCAGGTGATGTAATCAAACGTTGTGGTACCTTCGGCTTGACCGGCGTGGTCTGGGTAAAACTCCAAAGAAAGGACAAGGACCTCGTGCTGCAGGGAATGCTCTTTGATGCCGCATCGGGAATGCGCATCTCGAATAAGGCGTATTTTGGCAACGAAGAAACCTTTCGGCGTATGGTCCATGCCTTCGCCGACGAAATCGTATTTCGGTATACGGGTGAGCGTGGTATAGCACAAACCCGAATTGCCTACGTGTCGGACAAGACTCGATTCAAAGAACTGTACGTCATGGACTATGACGGCCAGAATCCGATGCGGATTACGGCGGATCGCTCCATCTGCCTGTCACCGGCCTGGAGCCCCGATGGCAAAGTACTCGCCTACGTGTCCTACCGCGACAAGAACCCTGATCTCTACGGACTTAACATGGATACCGGCAAGCGGTGGAAAATATCCGGTAGCGCAGGCCTGAACATCTCACCTTCGTGGTCGCCGAACGGGAATCGTCTTGCGTTGGCCTTGACAAAGGACAATGGCACGGAAATCTACACCATGAGCCAGAATGGGAACGACCTGGAGCGGCTCACCTACGGGGCGTTCGACAATGTGTCTCCTGCATGGGCGCCGAACGGAAGGGAAATCGCCTTTACATCGGGCAGGGCAGGGACACCGCAAGTGTACATTATGGGATCCGATGGAACCGATGTCCGCAGAATCACGTTTGAAGGAAACTACAATGCGTCTCCGAATTGGTCATCGCGCGGAGACCGGATTGTGTTCGTGACGCTGATCCAGGGCTTATTCAAAATCGCGACCGTGAGCCCTGACGGGTCAGATTATCGCATCCTGACGAGTGGCCCAGGCAGCGATGAAAACCCTTGTTGGTCGGCTTCGGGAAGGCAAATCCTTTTTAGCTCGAACCGCGAAGGAAAATCCAACCTCTACATCATGAATGCGGACGGCAGCGATATAGAACGCATAACACCGAATGATGCCAATTACACATCACCGGCGTGGTCGCCATAAGAGCTTTACCGGAAAATCCGCAGAAAGTCCGTGGTTTTAAACCATGGAGGTGAGTTCGGGAACTTAGCGATTGTGGCATGTTTGCGCTGCAATTGCAAAAATGCCAAAACCCCATCCAGTATCCACAAGTTTCAACTCGTAACAACACCCAAAGACAATCAATTTTTAGGAAGATAGCGCGGGAAACCCACGTGCTTTAGCGGTGGGAGTGCGCCATATATCCGTCTTGATGCCGGTCGCAACCGATATATTGCGCGTCTAGACGGATCGGCAAAGAAAAGCAAAAATGACGGCTACACCTGTTTCCCTTCCCTCAATCAAGACATTGTTGCCGTTCGTAATGATCGCCTCCATTTTTTCTCTCTTGCACATGGTGTAATATGCAACAGGGTAATTTTCCATTATTCTCCTGTGCTATACTTTAAGAAAGGTCACGGGAGATGGACAGAAGACAGCCTGGAGTGATTGTTCGCGAGGTTTTATGCCACACTTTGGTTTGATGGACGAGAAAAAACTCGGGCCAGTAAAAGGGCCGCTCCTGCGCGCACAGCTACATATCCGCTGCGGTAAACGCAGGTTGAGAGAGGGTAAGATCGCTGCAGGGATCGTGACGCTTTATGATGCGCTTGAAGGAGCAATGAGATCCTACATTGGAGACCCAGACCATCGAGCACTCCTCTATAACTGGTATGATGCGGACCTGAATAAGGAAAGTACGCTGTACGCTGCACTCGTACGTTCGCACGTGCTTGATGGTGTTTTTGACTTCGAATCGTTCGATCGACTTACCGAACGTGCCTTACAGGAAGAAATGCCGGGATACGAGTATCGGCAACTTCTCACGGACTTCGATGACGTGATGGTTCAGCTCGGCGTGATGCCTTTTGATGAAACATCTCTCCCGCCCGAAGACCCGAAGACGTTTTGAATCAAAAAATATTGTTGAAACGACTAAGAGACACCGGGCAACCTTACTTCCAGGTTGTCAAGGCGTTTCAGTTTATCTGAGGCATATTTAAAACTGATATGAATAGACTGGCAAATGAAAAATCGGCGTACCTCAAACGCGCTGCAAACCAGAAGATCGAGTGGTATCCATGGTCCGATGAGGCATTCGAGCGCGCACGCAGGGAGAATAAACCCGTGTTTCTGAGTACGGGCGCCGCATGGTGCCACTGGTGCCATGTAATGGCGAAAGAATCATTTGAAGAGGATGAGACTGCGCAGCTCCTGAATGAACTCTACATTAATATCAAACTGGACCGTGATGAGCGGCCCGACATTGACCGAAGATATCAGCAAGCTGTCGCTGTCATGGGGAGCGATAATGGGTGGCCGCTTTCCGTGTTCCTGATGCCGGACAAAAAACCTTTTTACGGGGGGACTTATTTCCCGCCCGAGGACAAAGGTGGAAGGCCGGGATTCAGGAAAGTACTTACAGCCGTGAGTAATTTTTATAAAACCAAGCATGCAGATGCAGCGTCATTCTCCCTGCGGGTGATGGACACGTTGAAGACAAAAGCCCTTGAGCCGTCCATCATTAGCGAGGAGCTGATAAGCGAAGCCGAAAGCGCACTGCTTTCCCAATTCGATAATGAGCACGGAGGGTTCGGTGTGGTCCCCAAGTTCCCGATGCCCGGAGCTCTCGAGTTCTTGATACGGCGGTCCCGCGTACAGAATGATCATGCGACAACCGAAGCTGCACGCAGCATGCTAGGTGCCATGGCGCGCGGAGGTTTCCACGACCACCTCGGAGGCGGATTTCATCGGTATTCTACAGACGAGTCGTGGATAGTACCACACTTTGAAAAAATGGCTGATGACAATGCGGGGCTCCTCAGAAATTATACTGATGCTTTTGCAGTTTTCGGAAACGAACAGTTTCGCGAAATAGCAGTGGACATCATCGCTTTTACCCGTGAGGTGCTGTCTGATCCGCGCGGCGGGTTCTATGCAAGCCAGGATGCCGATGTGACACCTGATGACGAAGGAGGGTACTTTACCTGGACCGATGAAGATTTGAGATCGGCTCTCGGTCCGGAGGAGTATGACGTCCTGTCGGTGTATTTACTGCATGAAAAGGGGAGCATGCACCATGATCCGGAAAAGAAGGTCGTATTCGAGGAACAGCCTATTGAGGAGATTGCAAAAAGTCTCGGAAAGAGCGTCGAGGACGCACATCGTATCATTGTGAGCGGCAAGAAAAAAATGCTCTCAGCCAGGTCAAAGCGTGTAATGCCCTTTGTCGATCGTACCCTATATACATCCCTGAATGGCATGCTCATCGCCGCTTATTTCCACGCTTTTAACGTTTTCGGCGACGAAGAGGCGAAGGCCTTTGGCGTGAAGAGTCTGGAGCGTATCTTGAAGGACCGGTTCATTGACCACGTGCTGATGCACGCAGCGGACATTCCCGCAGGACTCGACGATTATGTTCACCTCATCGACGCGCTCATTACTGGTTACACAGCAACGGCCATGCAGCGCTATCTTCTCCTTGCTGATGATTTAATGGCATCATGCATCAAGAAGTTCTTCGATCCGAGTGAAGGTGGTTTCTTTGATACGGAAAACGAGGTTCTGGACACGAGGTTAAAGAAAATTGAGGACACTCCTCATTCCTCCGCAAACGCTCTGGCCATTCTTCTGCTGCTGAAACTGTCCCTCATGACCGGCAACGACGAATATCGGCTGCTTGGCGAGCAATCGCTCAGGCTTTTTGCCAGTTTTGCGCGAGAAATCGGTGTGCATGCGGGAACCTATTTCTGCAGCCTCGATGCTTCATACCGAATGCTTAAACTCACAGTTGAAGCAGCGCCGGGGAGCGATCTCGCCGTCGCTGCCCGCGCTCTCACAGGGAAATTGTATGCAGCGATCGTTTACGGGGACAATCTTGACCGCGTTATCCCATGCAGCCAAAATATCTGCCTAGAACCTCTCTCCAATCCATACGATCTCGGAGAGTTGTCGTAATGACGAGAAGGAACACCGAAGGATTGGGAATAATCTGCTCGGACGCCACGCGTAACTTGTGGCGGAAATATAAGCCGATGAACCCGGAAGGAGTTCCTGCTGCTTATTTTATTTGTGCGGACGGAGAAACTCGGTATAATAACGAACGCGGTGAACAGGTACACTATGGTAACTAAAGAAGACTTTCTGAATGCTTTTCCGACTTTTCGCGGCAGACTGCAAAATGTCGTGCCCGCAATGATTGCGGCCGGCCGACTGCAGTCGATACCCCGTAATGCCCGAATCTATGCCGAAGGAGATACGTGCACGGCCATTGCTTTTATCCTTTTAGGTGAGATTCGGGTATATAAGATCGGGGAAACAGGCAGGGAAATTACACTTTACGAAATTGGCCCAGGAGAGACTTGCATCCTGAATGCCTCTTGCATTCTCTCCCATACTTCCTATCCGGCAAATGCCGTCGCCGTCTCAGATGTAAACTTGCTTCTTGTGCCCTCTTCCGATTTTAAAAGGTTTGTCATGGAAAATGAGGAGATGTGGGCCTTTATATTTACGCTTCTCAGCCAACGACTCGCAAGCGTCATGGAACTCGTTGAGGAAGTGGCGTTCGGCAGAATGGACCAGCGACTTATGGACTATCTCCTCGACAAGTCTAAGGACCGCAGTCTCGAGACTACCCATCAGAAGATTGCCAATGACCTCGGCACTTCCCGCGAAGTAATCAGCCGCCTGCTCAAGGATTTTGAGCGAAAACAGCAGGTCAAGCTCTCCCGGAATTCGATAACTCTTTTGTAACAGTGAATGCTCCCGCAACCAAATATTGGTTGGGGCTTCCAAGAATGTGGTTCCTTATTAGGGATAGCCAACCGCTTGGAAGATGCAGTGTCACTCACGAGAGTTTCCTCTCGCAAACTCGGCGGTGATTTACATGTTGTACGTATCGTTCTAAGATACCATCTGCGAACTCATGTCAAATCACAGATAAGTCATGTTGCGCTATGGGAATCAGTTTTACGATACCACCCAAATACTGGTGTCAACTCCATACTGATTGCAAAGAACTGATTCCTATTTTAGTAAATTATTACAGGTTGTCAAGTGTTGAGTTATCGATAGATAGCAAAAGTACCAATTCATTCTCAACCAAAACGTAGTTTGGTGGGGTCCTCTTGGCCAGGCACGATAAATGTGACAAAGTCACAGACATTAGTCTTTTGATCTGGTATGGTGCCAAGCAGCAAACGGCTCTGCGACAGCTGGCCGGCTCATACATAAATTAAGGAGGAACAGATTATGAAGAAAAATGTCGGATCATGGGAAAGAACATTCAGGGTAATCGCGGGTTTATTCATCATTTCTCTCGCTTTTGTGGGGCCGAAAACCAATTGGGCTTACCTAGGAATCATACCGCTTACCACGGGTGTCATGGGCTGGTGCGCACCCTATGCGCTCCTCGGCATAAAAACCTGTAAGAAGTGCCAGTAACGTTTCACTTCCCGCCTTCGCAACAGAAGGCGGGAAGTGAAATAAAGATTTTTACCCGCAATAAACTGTGCCACGCATGTGCCGCCATACTGGCCCTCATCCGCAGCATCATTAAAAGAGGGGCTCCGCTGAAATATCATACTTTTTGATGCGAACGACGCCCTAGACGCCTACTATCCCTCTGTTTTTCCGGGAGTACATCGAAATTTCGGCTTGACAGCTTAACACAATCAGGTGTATTGTATTTAAACTTGGATATGTTCTCCGAGTGCTAAAAGCCCCCGACTAAGGGGCTTTTTTTGCCTTTGCTGAAAAAGTGTGCAGGAGCGATTGCATCTGCATCCAGAGGGTTATCCCACCGGAACGAATCCCGAACCAGATCCCTCAGAAACATAACGACCAAAGGACAGGAGTGCAAGAATGTGCCGGTTGAGTGCAATAACGTCGAGCGACTACATCTCCCCTATGGAGAATATTCATTCGCTCGAGACCATGAAGGAAGGCCATGACGGGTCTGGCCTCGGTCTTATGCTTAGGGACTTGGCGGGGCCTTTCGCGGAATTCAAAAAATACCCTACTCTGTCAGCCATCTGCTCGAACAATGGCCTTGGCATGCTAGAGGCCTACATGAAATCCCAAGGCTTCCTCGAAAAGTTCTCTTGGGAGCCGCCCATCAAGAACGTTCCTGGTGTCGAACGCCGCGAGCACTACATCGCCAAGGTGTATGACTATCCTGCTGTGTATCAGGAACGACCGAAATCGGAGCAGGAAGACCTGCTCATGCACACACGGCTCGCGCTGCGGCTTATGGGTGAACCGGACGGGTCTCTCTTCGTCTTCTCCTTTTATCCCGATGTGCTGACGCTAAAGGAAGTAGGAGACCCTCTGCAACTCGGCGAATTTTTCGGTCTTGAACAGGCTGGACTCAAATCGAAGATCGTCCTGGCCCAGGGAAGGCAAAACACTAATTACGCCATCTATCTCTATGCTTGCCATCCTTTCTTCATTCAGGGATACGCAACGATGACGAATGGAGAAAATACGGCTTTTGTACCGATCCGTGAATTTCTAATGGGCCGGGGTAACCCGGGTTATATGGGCTACAATTCTGACTCCGAGGTCTTTACGCACATCATGCACTATACGAACCGGTCCCTCGGGTATCCGCTCCAATATTATAAAGACATCATCACGCCAATGAAAGACGCGGAGATCAACCAACGCTCCGACGCTGCCGCGCTCCGACTTCTCAAGAAATCTCTTCGTCCCCTCTGCATCGACGGTCCGAACTGCGTGATCGGGTTCACTCCCGACGGCACGGTCTTTATGGTGCAGGACTCGAAAAAGCTTCGGCCTGGCGCTGTGGGCGGCAAGCCCGGCAAGTTCGCACTCATGTCTGAGGTCTGCGGCATTGACAGCGCGATCCCAGACCGGGACAGGTCAACGGACATCTTCCCCATGAAGTACGACATGGTGATCATCGCGCCCGGTGCGCGGGAGGCTAAAGTATGGAATCAGCTTCACGGTTAGATAAAAACCATCAGCTATCGCTTAAAGAGCTGCCCTATATTATTCAATGGCGCGAGGACCGCTGCACCCGTTGCGGACGTTGCACCGCCGTTTGTCCCATGAAGTCTATCGAGGCCACCGTATACACGCAACGCGTCGTGTCCTCAGAGGGCACGACCCCTGAGCCCAAAGTTGCGCGCAGGCTTACTCAGGTAGTGCGCCAGGTGACGGAAATCGACCGTTACTGCATCGGCTGCGGGACCTGCTCGCTCGTCTGCCCCACGGACGCCATCTTTCCCGAGTATAATTTCCAGCACAAGCTCTATCACTATAAGAACAAGGGCGGCATACCTTTTATGCGTGGTGGACGTAGGAACGATCCATCACAGTCAACGCTAGACAAGCTTAAATTCACACGCATCTCGATGCTGACTGACCCAGCCTTGGACGCCGGTCGTCATGAGTTCCGTGTTCGGACGCTTTTGGGCAGGAACCTTCCTGCAGAACAGCTCCCGCTCAAGGTCGAAGGCGATAAGCTTTTGATCAGCAATCACACCTTCATCCCGCCGGTGCGGGAGATTTACCCCATCCGCATAGGCAGCATGTCCATCGGCGCTCTATCACCGCACATGTGGGAAGGTCTTGCAATGGGAATTACCTATTTGAATGAGGTCGAGGGGATGCCCGTGGTCATGTGTTCGGGCGAGGGCGGAATGCCCCCCAGCATTCTGAAGTCACGCTACATCAAATACTTCATCCTCCAGATCGCGTCGGGTTACTTCGGCTGGGACGAGATTATTCGTGCTCTTCCTGATATGAGTGAAGATCCTGCTGCCATCGAGATCAAATACGGCCAAGGCGCAAAGCCTGGCGACGGTGGCTTGCTCCAGGCTTATAAAGTTCTCGGCTTGATCGCGAAAATCCGCGGAGTGCCACAGTTCGTCGACCTGGCATCGCCGCCCACACACCAGACCAAATACTCCATCGAAGAAGCTGTTGCAAAGATGATACAGTCCATGTCCATGGCTTGGGGCTTCCGCGTGCCAGTCTATCCGAAAATCTCAGGCACCAAGACTGCCCGTGCAGTATTGAACAACCTCGCGCGGAACCCCTATGCCGCGGCCCTCTGCATCGACGGGGAGGACGGAGGCACCGGCGCAGCGTACAACGTTTCGATGGATAAGATGGGCCATCCAATCGCGTCCAACATCCGCGACTGCTACCTCGATCTCGTGAAACAGGGCAAGCAGAACGAGCTTCCTCTTATCGCCGCAGGCGGCGTGGGGAAAGGTGGCAATCTGGCTGCGAACGCAGCTGCGCTAATTATGCTCGGTGCTTCAGCAGTCGACACCGGCAAGTACATGATGCAGGCAGCAGCAGGTTGCTTCGGCGATGAGTATAACCGTTGCAACGTCTGTAACCTTGGGAAATGCCCACGCGGCATTACTACGCAGGACCCTAAACTTTACCGTCGGCTCGACCCGGACAAGGTTGCCGAGCGCGTGGTGGAGGTGTTCAAGGCTGCGGATGTGGAACTCAAAAAGATTTTTGCTCCGCTGGGCCGTAGTACCGAACTTCCGATCGGCATGTCCGATGCTCTAGGCGTGAACGACAAAGAAATTGCGGACCGGCTGCAGATCAGCTACGTCTGTTAACGATGCAA
This sequence comes from Nitrospirota bacterium, assembly GCA_963845065.1. Lineage (GTDB taxonomy): Bacteria > Nitrospirota > UBA9217 > UBA9217 > UBA9217 > JAJYKN01. The sequence goes on along the minus strand of CAWJQQ010000002.1, from coordinate 347,044 downwards.
TGGACAGTAGATAGCATGCAGGGACAGGAAACAGAATTTCCTTCCGATTAGTATCTACTTTTTTGAGGGAACAATGATAATCAAAGGCAATATTGACGGAAAACGGGTCACTTCGAAAAACCTCGAAGAAAAGATCCAGAAAGCCATCAAGGACGGCGCCAAAGAACTCACCATCGTTGCCGATGGCCAGCACGGCATTGGCGGACGCATCTGGCCGCAGTACGGCAGGGTGAGTGTCACCATTGAAGGTACTTCCGGCCAGCGTGTGGGCAGCATGGGCATGGAGGGGACGGAGATCCTGGTAAAGGGTTCGTCCTCGGACGACGCTGGCTGGCTGAACTGCGGCGCAACCATAACAGTCCTGGGCGACGTGGCGAACGGGGCGCATAACGCAGGCGCTCAGGGCAAGCTCTATGTCCAGGGCGGCGGTGGAGCGCGCTGCGACACCATGACGAAGAAGAACCCGCGCCTTTCAGACCTGGAGTCCTGGTATTTCCGGGGCGTAGGTGACTCTTTTGCCGAGTTCAAAGCCGGCGGTATAGCTGTGGTCTGCGGCGTGAATCCCCGCGATCCAGAAAATATTCTGGGATACCGTCCCTGCGTGGGCATGGTGGGCGGTACGATCTATTTCAGAGGGCCCATCAAAGAATATAGTAAAAACGACGTGAAGCTCGTTGACCTTTCGGAGCAGGACTGGGAGTGGCTCACCACGAACATGAAGCTATATCTTGCGGCCATTGACCGAAATTCATACTATGAAGAATTGACAAAAGATATCAATAGTTGGAAGAAGCTCATTGCCTTTACTCCTGCCGAGAAGGCAAAGGTAAAAGGCAAGCTCAAGATGGGGCTCACCGAGTATCGATTGAATGTGTGGGAAAAAGAAGTGGGAATGGGCGGCATGTTCGGCGCTTATCTTACCCACGAGCGCTCCGTGCTTCCATACGTAACCACCGGCGAAGAACGGCGCTGGAAGCCGATGTGGAAGAACGATATGTACCTTCCGCCCTGCGCCTATGCCTGCCCATCGCGCATCCCGTCGCATAAGCGCGCGGCTCTCTTGAGACAGGGGAGAACGGCTGAAGCCCTCAGTCTAGTGCTCCAGTACAGCCCGCTCCCAGCAACGGTCTGCGGGACGATCTGCCCGAACCTCTGCATGACCGACTGCACTCGCGGCAGGGTTGATAAGCCGTTAAACATTAAAGAATACGGGTCAGCTGCGTTGAACTTGAAGGCGCCGAAGAAAGCGAAAGCAACCGGCAGCAAGATTGCGGTGATCGGCGGCGGACCGGGCGGTCTCTCGGTAGCATGGCAACTCGGCCTCAAGGGCCACAGCGTTGACCTTTTTGAAGCATCGCCCAAGATCGGCGGAAAGTTGGAGATGTGCATCCCCCGCGAACGCTTGCCCAAGAAGATCCTGGACAAAGAACTTGCACGTTTTGCCGAGATCGGGGTAAACGTCCAGACCAGGGCCAAGGTTGACAAATCGAAATTCGAGAACATCTATAAGAACCACGATGTGGTAGTCATCGCCGTGGGCGCCCAGGAAGGCCGTGTGATTCCTTTCCTGGGACACGAGGACGTGGTAAAGGGCATCGATTACCTGAAGGAGATCAATTTCGGTAAACCCCGGAGCGTAAAGGGGAAGAAGGTCGTTGTGATCGGCGCAGGCAATGTAGGCATGGACATCGCGTGCCAGGCTTGGGACCACGGCGCCTCACTTGTCACGTGCGTTGACATCCAAAAGCCGGCTGCATTCGGCAAAGAAATGGAGCTGGCTTCGTCAAAGGGCACGCGAGTACTCTTCCCGAAGGTTACTGAAAAATATGATGCCAAGGCAAAAAAAATCATTTTTAAGGATGGCACTTTGCTCGACGCGGATATGGTGATCGTCTCGATCGGCGAGAAACCGGTACTTGACTTCCTGCCTGCATCGATTAACACCGACCGGGGCTACATCACGGTCAACGATCTCGGCCAGACCTCTGACGTGAAGGTCTTTGCTATTGGCGACGCAACCAAGCCCGGTCTCGTGACCCACGCCATCGGAGCGGGCAAGGTCACCGCGGATAAAGTCCATTCTCTGCTCATGAATACCGATTACGTGCCCGAAGAGCGACGCATGATCCCCTACGAGAGGATCAAAACCGAATATTATGAAGTTTGCAGACTGAGCGATATAAAATTTTCACCGAAAAAGGAAGCCGACCGCTGCATGTCCTGCGGCTCCTGCAGGGACTGCGGCATGTGCGAACAGTCGTGTTACTACGGCGCCATCGCGAGAAGGAAACTCCCGAACAAGTCTTTCGAATATGTCGTCGATGAATCGAAGTGCATCGGCTGCGGTTTCTGTGCCGGCATATGTCCCTGCGGAGTGTGGGAGATGGTGGAGAATGTGTAGCGACGATGTGCCCTCACGCACACGCCTTACTTGACATCCTCCCCGGCCTCACGGCCGTGGTCTTACGGCGCATTGAGATAAAACGATTCATAAAAGCAAAGCCTTTGCCAGAGACATGGCAAAGGCTTTTTTTGTGGGTACGGTGACTCCTCAATTCTAGTCTACATGAGGCAGTCGTGCTGTTAATTCTTTACCGAACGCAGTATCGCAGCAGATTCCAAAAGATAACTTCCCTGGATTTTTCTTCCACCCCAAATAATCACAACTTCTCTCTTGTGGACAGCAATTGACCATTTGAAACAAACAAACGTTTGCCGCCAATTCCGCATTGACACGCTGTCGAACTTTTGTTACGTTTAAGAAGAGAGGTCTAGGGCTGAGTGAAGGATTACGTCAATGCTGTTTCTAACCGTCAGATTTATGCGTAAGGCGCTATTCGTTGCTGCAACCGTTATTGCTACAACGCTTGTAACTTCTCTGGTTTTCGTGAATGCAGGGGCATATGTTAGTGATTTGCCTGTCCGAATGTCTGACGCACCTGCATTGACCGAGCCGGATCCGTTCAGTGTGCGTCCTGCTAAGGGTAAATTTCTCGTTGCCACGCGAAATCTTATCGACCCCCGATTCCAGGAGTCCGTTATCCTGCTGATTGATTATAATGCCTTGGGCGCTACAGGGCTCATAATTAATCGTCCTACCAACGTGCCTCTGATCGAATTACTCCCCTCTGTGCCGGGTCTGAAAAAACAGACTGTCGTATACTATGGAGGCCCCGTTGAAGAATACCGCATGTTGATGCTCATTCAGTCCGATGAAAAACCACCCGAGTCTGTTTCTGTGTTCAGTAACGTATATGTCAGTTCGAGCAAGAATACCCTAGAACATTTGGTCGGTGCTGGCAAGAAGGGGCGCCAATTCCGAATCTATGCCGGCTATGCGGGGTGGTCATCGGTGCAACTCGACCGGGAAATCTTACGCGGAGACTGGCTCGTTGTTCTTGCTGATGCACAGTCCGTTTTCAAAAAAAAATCAACCGACATATGGCGTGAACTGATTCGCAGAGGTCCTGTGATCCAGGTATGGAACCAGGATGAACACTATTTCCTCTTCACACTCAAAAAACCATTTTACTAAATCGAGTAAGGACCTTGACCGAAGTATTGTCTTGAATCTGCTGGGGAATGGGATTAACTAACTTAACGATTAGGATAAACTGTTAAATGGTTTTCCATATCGGCTCGGATGATATAATCCATAGTTCGGCATTTGACCTGCCCGTAGCCTCGACAGTGGACCAGGGCTGCAGGGCTTTGTTTCTCTCTTGCGTGCTGAATTGATAAACGCTACGGCATCATATATAGCTTAGAAGCTCATACGACAAGGGGTGCATCGTTATCGCGCACCGTACCCTTAAAAGGAGCGGTTCGGATAACGCAAGAATTCCCCTCCCTTAGAGAGCTCCTTTCATACTAATCGTTGCTTGCCGCACCAACTTAATAACTGGGGCAATTGCCACACAGCGGCGTTCCAAAGCTTCGTTGCGGAAAAACCAAGCAGCCCGAGCGATAGAGCTGTGCTGTCGTCCGTTACCAATGCTTTACCAACGACAGTCATTGTTTGGACATCGGGCTCTTTTGCTCGATCAGTCATGGTGGTAATTATATCAGGAAGGTGAACAATTGTCAATGTATCGTGAAAATAGCAATTCTTTGTTTTCTTCACAACCAGCGCCTTATATCCCCGGCCTCACGGCCAGGGTCTTACGGCGCATTGAGATAAAAATGGTACCTGAGCAGTTGGGCACGATTTGCCGTCGCACCTGTCCGGTCTTGAAGATAAGACTTCGAACTTTGCGCCCAAAAATGTTAACCAAGTATCGGTCGTTTTTAAATTGACTCCCTCCCGCCATTTAGATACACTTCACTCAGAGTATATGATTCTGCAATTGTACATAAATCATTACTGAAAAGTAGCTAGCTTAAGCACGGATAGAGTTATGAGGGCGTTATTAACGGTGAATTGGCTGACACCGTGGTTTACTCAAGGTGAAGCTATTTGGGTTCTTTCCGCCCGATACAGGAGACAGTGAGGGCTTATGGGGAAAAAAGAAAACAGGTCTGAGAATAACCGACGCTCAGGCGATGATCGGAGAAAGGCAAATGATCCGAAATACGAGGGCGCTGAACGCAGAAGAGGGAAAGACAGGAGATATCGCTGGAACCGCAGGTCTTCCTAGGATATCCCGGATTTTGCGGTTATCTTCCCAGTCGATGCAAGCGATAAGGGTTGTTGGGTCGTGTAAGGTTCACGTGAGACATGCCGAGAATACTTGGTATTAGTATGAAGCAAGTCCAGATAATAAAGCGTATTCATTGAGAGGAAAAAAGTACGATGAGTGTATTGATCGGTAAAGAAATCGAGAAAGCTTTAAAAAATAAATTGATCGTTATCGAACCCCTGGACAAAGCGCAGATTGGACCCGGCTCAATCGATCTTACACTTGGGAATGATTTCAGGATATTTAAAAAACAATCAAAGGTCTATCACGTAAAAAATGATTCTAAATTTCAGGCAATAACCAAGGATGTACGCATTAAAGACGGCGGCTATATAGTTGTTCAACCGGGAGAGATGATTCTGGGAATCACGAAGGAAAAAATTACACTTGCCGATAACATGTCAGGGCGGCTTGAAGGAAGAAGCAGATTCGCACGCTATGGACTTGCTGTTCATGTTACGGCCGGTTTTATGCATCCAGGCATCTCTAACCATCAAGTTCTGGAAATAGTAAATTTAGGACACGGACCGTTGGCACTGTATCCAGGTACCAAGATTTGTCAATTTATATTTGAAAAATGTGACGGTCATGCTAAATATCAAGGAAGATTTGCCAAACAAGTTAAACCATAACCATAAATCGGATAATGATCTAAAATTGCGAAACCCTACTATGCTTGCCGATAAACTTCGTGCTCGTTACTCGTTGCAAAAACACAAGTATGTAATTATCTCATGTTATTTTCCCTATACAACCTAAGCATGCATACTTAAGGAACACCATCATGATTGATTCTCCGTCCAATACGAAAATAGTTTTCTGGCGGCAATCCGTTCTCGAACTTTTTAAACAACTTAACGCTACCGCCGACGGGCTTTCGAATAGTGATGCGGAGGATCGACTAAAGCAAGTCGGCCCCAATGTACTGCGGCCGATGCGGAAACGTGCGCTCGTGTTCCAGTTCCTCGCCAGATTCAAAAATCCCCTTGTCCTCATCCTCCTCATCGCCAGCGCAGTATCCGCCTTTACTGGCGATGTGACCAGCTTCCTGATCATCAGCGCCATTGTTGTCATGAGCGTCACCCTGGACTTTATCCAGGAGTTCCGAGCGGGTAAGGCTGCGGAACAGCTTCGCCAGTCGGTTGCTATCCTAGTTCAGGCATTGCGCAACGGGAAGAACATCGACGTTCCCACGGCGACGTTAGTACCGGGGGATGTAGTCCTTCTTGCGGCAGGGGACTTGATACCCGGAGACGGACGAGTGCTGGCTGCAAAGGATTTCTTTGTGAGACAGGCGCTCTTGACCGGGGAATCCTATCCAATCGAAAAGTTTTCTCGCGATCTGCCTGATGCAGGGCAGGACATGGCCGATGCAGTGAACTCCGTGTTCATGGGCACGTCCGTGGTGAGCGGATCTGCCACGGTGCTCATCTGCCGCACCGGACCAAACACCTCTTTGGGCGAGATCTCCGATACGCTTACCGCAAAGGCTCCTCCCACCTCTTTTGAACAGGGCACTCAGCGCTTCGGGCTCTTGATCATGAGGTTTACGATCTTGCTCGTTCTTTTTGTAGTATTGGTCAACGCGGTTTTTAACCGGCCCTGGCTCGAATCCTTTCTCTTTGCCGTGGCTCTTGCGGTGGGACTCACCCCTGAGCTTCTGCCTATGGTAGTTTCCGTGACCTTGGCACGAGGCGCCTTACGTATGGCAAAGAAGAAGGTGATTGTAAAACGGCTCGAATCAATCCATAACCTAGGGAGTATGGATGTGCTGTGTACTGACAAAACCGGTACGCTCACGGAGGCGTGTATCCATTTGGAGCGCCATGTGGATGGTCTTGGCCGGGATAGCAGCCGCGTTCTTGAGCTGGCGTACCTGAACAGTTTCTTTGAATCAGGGCTGCGGAGTCCGATGGATGACGCCATTCTCGAGCACAAAGAGATCAATGTTGCAGCCTGGAAGAAGATCGATGAGGTCCCCTTCGATTTTGAGCGGCGTCGGGTTTCCGTGATCGTTGATAACGGGCAGATAAGGCTCCTCGTAGTAAAAGGTGCTCCAGAGGACATCCTCCGTCTCGCTACCCATTTTGAGGGAAACGAGAAGACGGATCTTAACGTACTAGATGAAGCCAGTATGGCCAGGATACAGACTCTCTCGGAAACATTCGCGCGTGATGGTTTCCGCGTGCTCGGAGTTGCCTGGAAGCAGGTAGAGGCAATCGAACATCATGCCGTGGTCAATGATGAGACAGCGCTGGTCTTTGCCGGGTTCGCCGCATTTTTCGATCCGCCGAAGGAGAGCGCTCAAGCAGCCTTAGTCAAGCTCACAAACGCGGGGATAGCAGTCAAGGTCGTAACTGGAGACAATGAACTGGTTACAAGGCATATCTGTGAGAAGCTGGGCGTGCCGATAACCGGAATATTGACAGGTGCGGAGATGCAAGGTATGGATGACTACGCACTGGCGGCCTGCGTAGAGAATGTGAATCTTTTTTGCCGGGTTAACCCCACGCAAAAAAATCAGGTCATCCTTGCATTAAAGCGTCGGGGTAGGGTAGTGGGGTATATGGGCGACGGTATTAATGACGCGCCATCGCTTCATTCTGCGGACATCGGCATCTCAGTGGATAGCGCCGTGGACGTGGCAAAAAGCGCGGCGGAGATGATTCTTCTGGAACAGGACCTGAACGTACTCCACGAAGGCGTCGTGGAAGGCCGACGCACCTACGGCAACATCATGAAATACATCATGATGGGAACAAGCTCCAATTTCGGGAACATGTTCAGCATGGCTGGAGCAACCCTCTTTCTGCCCTTTCTTCCCATGCTGCCAGTACAGATCCTTTTGAATAATCTCCTTTATGATGTTTCGGAGATACCTATCCCGCTCGACAGTGTTGATGAAGAGTATCTCACTCAGCCCCGGCATTGGAATATGAACTTTATCCGCAACTTCATGCTGGCTATAGGGCCTGTGAGTTCCATTTTTGACTTTCTGACCTTTTACACCATGCTGCATCTGTTTCATGCGGGGGAAAAGCTTTTTCATACCGGCTGGTTCGTAGAGTCCATGGCGACCCAGGTACTCGTCATTTTCATTATCCGGACCCGTAGGAATCCATTTAAAAGTCGTCCTAACGTCTGGCTTACTTTGTGCTCACTCTCGGTCGTACTGCTGGCCGTAGCAATCCCATACACGCCGTTCGGCAGATACTTCGGGTTCGTAGAACTGCCATTATCATTTTATTTGATCCTTACCGTTATCGTGATTTTCTATCTCTTTGCTGTTGAAAGGATCAAGCAGTGGTTCTTTCGCAGACTGGTGGAACGGTGACCGGAATCGAAATATATGTTGTTAGATAAAGATGTATCGCGCCATTAGGGAGAATATTGTTTGAAGTAATGATTTTTGCATTTTAATTGCCTTATAAAAATATTTTGCCGCACGGGTCAAATCTGGGAAAGTTGATGGCCAGAAATCGTAACCTTTCATTACCTCTCGCCGAGGAATGCTCTGGATCTATCCATGGGGTAGTTGATTCTACGGTTGTTACTATCGGCGCCATAAAACCTAGTTGCTTCAGGGCAGGGAGGAAGTCAATCTTTTTTTCTGAACGACAATGCTGCAAGCGTGAGCATGATCGCGGATATTGTCACGACGAGAAAAAGATCGAGGGTGAGAGGGAACTCTGGTCCGAGGGGAGGCGTGCCGTTTCGCAGTAGCACGTGCTTGAACGCATCAATGCCGTAAGTAAGGGGATTGATTAAAGTAAGATGCCTGAGTGCAGGCGGCATGGCTGTGACGGGATACATGGCGCCGGAGAGGAATAGCATGGGCATAACGAGGAAATTCATGATGATGTTGAATCCATCGAAGGAGGTGAGCCGTGCCGCGATCAGAATCCCCAGCGAGGTAATGCAGCACGAAACTAGCACTGCTACGGCCACGACCTCAAAAAACTGTATCACCGTTATATGGATACCCAGGAAGGGAATCAGGACTAAAATGATGATTGCCTGTGCGACCGAGATAAGTGTCCCAGAAATGGTTTTGCCGATGACGATTGAAAGCCGTGAGATTGGCGCCACGAGCATTTCTTTCATGAACCCGAATTCCCGGTCCCAGACAATCGAGATGGACGAAAAGATTGATGAGAACAAAATGGTCATGCCGATCATGCCGGGAAAAATGAATTGCAGATATGAGAATCCCGCCCGGGGCTTAATCAGCGTGCCCATCCCGTTACCCACCACAAAGAGCCAGAGCACGGGCCGCGCCAGCGTACCAAGTAGTCGGCTTTTTTCGCGGAAGAATTTAATGAACTCCCGAAGGCAGATGACGTAAATCGGGCGAACCTGGATCATCGCTGCGCCCTCCGGTGGCTGCGCACAAATTCGCGGGTTACTTCCTTGTTGTCCTGCAGCATGTCGTCCCTAATTGTCCTGCCGGTTAGTTTAAGAAACACGTCATTCAGGGTTGGTTTCTGGATGCTTACGGACTTCGTTGTGATTGATAGCGAATGGATCAGTCTGGGGATAAACTCGTCTCCCCGTTCTGTTTCCAGGACCAGGGTTCCATTAGCCTCACACGCTGAGATGTTGAAAAGACTTTGAATTTCAGATACTGCCTTTCGGTTGTCCTCAGTAATGATGCGAATGATATCTCCGTGAACCATCTGTTTGAGCTTCTTCGGTGTGTCCAGTGCGATGATCTTGCCATGGTCGATGATAGCGATACGATCGCAGTTCTCAGCTTCCTCCATGTAATGGGTCGTCATGAATACAGTGATTTTTTCTTTTCCCCTGAGCATGTTGATGAAGTCCCATATCGTGCTTCGGGTCTGCGGGTCAAGCCCCAGAGTAGGTTCGTCGAGAAAAAGCACACGGGGATAATGAAGAAGTCCACGGGCGATCTCAAGTCTTCGCTTCATACCGCCGGAAAAGTTCTTGAGTAGGTCGTGCTTTCGGCCCTGGAGCTCGACGACCGTGAGCATCTCATCTATCCTCTTTTCCGCAAGCTTGCTGTCGAGGTTATAAAGATAGGCGTGGAACTTCAGGTTTTCATAGGCGGTCAAGCCCACATCCAGCGTGGTGTCCTGGAAGATAAGGCCGATGGCCATGCGTACCTGATCTGGGTTCCTTGCGCAGTCGAAGTTCGCAATCTCGGCTTTTCCCGACGAAGGGGATATCAGCGTGCAAAGAATGCTGATGGTTGTTGTCTTTCCCGCTCCGTTCGGGCCAAGGAAGCCGAAAACCTCTCCTTCTTCAACTGAGAACGATATGCCGTCAATGGCTGTGAGGGTCTTGAATTGCTTAGTGAGATTGTGAACGTTGATGATTGCCATAATTATGCGGAGTGTTCAAAGTTCGGGATTCGGAATTAAAATTTAGAATCGTGGGCCAAGACGCTGAATATTGAACGAAATTTATTTCACCAGTCCATTCTGTTTTGCGGCACGTACCACTCCCGGAAGTTGTAGAAAATACCTAATGGCTCAACTTTGATGCCTTTGAAACGCCTGTGCACGATCGGCAGCGAGTCAGGCACATAGAGGAACGCATAGGGCTGTTCCTCGGCAAGGATCGCGTGAATCTGGTAGTAGATTTTCTTTCGTTTTTCCAAGTCGAAGGTGCGCCGGCCCTCGACAAGCAGACGGTCTACGACGGGATTTTTATAGCCAATGAAATTGTATTCCCCCTTCTTCGTCTTGCTCGAATGCCAGATATCATAGATGTCCGGATCGCGGCCCATGCTCCATCCGAGGATGATAGCGTCAAAGGACCGTTTGTCGATCTGCTCTAGAAATGCCTGCCATTCCATCACCCTGATGTTCACTGCGATGCCCACGGCCTTCAAGTTCTGCTGGATAATCTCGGCAGTGCGGATGCGCTCGGTGTTACCCTGGTTCGTCATGATCGTGAACCGGAATGGCTTGCCGTTTTTCTCAAGAATTCCACCCCCTCTACCAATCTGCCACCCGGCCTGGGCAAGCATGCTGCGAGCCAGATCGGGATCGTACGCATAACTTTTGGCGTTCGGGTTGTAGGCCCAGGACACATATGAAAAAGGACCAGTGCACGGCTTTCCGAGCCCGAGCAGGATGCCATCGATAATGCCTTGGCGGTCGATTGCATAAGAGAGCGCCTGCCGTACCTTTACATCCTCGAACAAAGGATTGAGCAAGTTATAACCCATATAGGTGAAGGCATTCGCAGGATACCGGAATTTTACGTAGTTCTTCTTGATACGGTGGGTTTCGCTTAATCGCAGGTATTGGAGCGGGTTCAGGCCCATCATGTCGACGCCGCCGGAAAGTAGTTCCTCGAACATCGTCGAACTGTCGGGGATAATGCGGTAAATGAACTGGTCGATTTTAGGCCTGCCTTCGAAGTATTCGTCGTTAGCTTCGAGTACGATTTTCTGGCCCGAGACCCACTCCTTGAACTTGTAGGGCCCGGTGCCGATGGGGTGCCGGTTGAAGGCATCGGTGTTGATGTCTTTTCCTTCGAGCAGATGTCCGGGGATTATGCCGGCAGCCCAGCTCTCGAGTGCTGGCGAGAAAGGTTCTTTATAGGTCACGCGGAAGACATACTTGTTCACGACCTCTGCCCTCTTAACGTCCATATAGGAACTACTGTACGGCGTAGCGACTTTCGGGTCGATGAATTTTTTATACGTAAACAAACAATCTGCGGCAGTGAACTCAACTCCGTCATGCCATTTGACACCCTTGCGGAGATAGAAGGTGATGGTCTTGCCCTTGTTCGTGACCACCCACCGTTCAGCCAGATCGCCAACGAGCTTGATGTCCTTGTCGTACTTCACCAGGCCGTTAAAGACTTGGTCGTTGATAGTGGCCGAGGCGGAGTCGTTAGCTATGACCGGATTCAAGCGTCTCGCATCGCCGATGGAGCTCTCGACGAAGGTGTTCGGGTTTCGCTCGACTTTCTTGCCGCAGGCGAAGAGGAAAATGAGCGATGTGCATAAAAACAAAAAAGCAGGTAACCAGCACAGACGCAGAGAAGGAAGGATTCCTGATACAAAGCCAAAGGATTCGTTTATGATCCTTAGAGATGGCTGCGGCGTGAAACATTTTTTCGGTTTTTCTGCTGTTTTGGTTTTCATGGCAAAAAACAAAAGGGTAGGCGATGCCTACCCCCTTCGAATATGTGTAACGGTCATAAACTTACGAACGACTATTTTGCCGGCAGCGGTGTCGGAATCGGAGCTGGCGGCGCGAGAGGAACTGCTGGTGCAGTCTGCTGCGGTTTTACGTTCTCCATGACCGAACTCCTGTTGCTTGTCGTCAGCGCGAGACCGAGTGACGTGAACATGAATATGATAGCTGCAGTCGTGGTAAGCTTCGCCAGGAAACTTTGCGCGCCCCGGGGGCCGAACACTGTTTGTGATGCGCCGCCGAATGCAGCGCCGATGTCGGCACCCTTGCCCTTTTGCAATAGAACCATCGCAATTAAGATGGCCGAGACCATTACGTGAAGCGATACCAGGAAAATTCGCATTACTGCCTCCTTCGTGAGTGTTTCGAAATGGGTAGCCGGTATAGCGGTGAGGCTTAAGAAGCCTCACCGATTCTCCGATTCTTCGTTTTGACGATTTATGATTGCTCCTTATTTGAAATTCACCAATGTGGCGAACGTATCCGGCTTCAGACTAGCGCCGCCCACTAGCGCGCCATCAATGTCCGGTTTCGCCATGAGTGATGAAACGTTATCGGGGGTCACACTTCCACCGTACTGGATGCGAAGCCCCTCTGCGATTTCGGCGGTGTAAAGCGCCTTCACCTTCTGGCGGATAAGGCTGTGGACGTCGTTTGCCTGTTCAGGTGTCGCCGTCTTGCCGGTGCCGATGGCCCAGACCGGCTCGTACGCGATCACGACCTTATTAATGTCTTCGGCGCCGATATCTTTCAATCCGCTGGTCACCTGGCGGCTGATCACCTCGTTCAGTTTGCCTACTTCACGCTCTGCCAAGGTCTCGCCTATGCACAGGATGACACTCAGCCCCTTCTTGAGTGCCTGCTTGGCCTTCTTGTTTACAGTCTCGTCGGTCTCCCCGAAGTATTGCCGACGCTCACTGTGACCAATAATAACATACTTGCAGCCTAAATCCAACAGCATTTCAGCGGAAATCTCTCCAGTAAAGGCGCCTCTATCCTCCCAATGCATGTTCTGGGCAGCGAGAATCATATTAGTCCCTTTGATCGCCTCGCTAACGGTTTGAAGCGACGTGAAGGTCGGTGCCAACACGATCTCCCGGTTCTTTACACCGGACACAAGGGGCGCTAGCTTTGCGGCAAGGTCGCGAGCCTCGGCTGTGGTCTTGTTCATCTTCCAGTTGCCTGCCAATATAGGCTTTCTTTTCGGATTCATGAGAGGCTCCTTATCTCTCACAGAGGCACAGAAAAGGTGGAGAAAAAAACACAAAATACCATTTAGGATTCAAGCTCTCCAATCCCTGCGTCTCCGCAAGATAACAAATATTAATCCTTATCATCCGTCAACGCTGCGAGGCCTGGCAGTTCCTTGCCTTCGAGAAGCTCGAGCGATGCGCCGCCGCCGGTGGAGATAAAGGTCATACTATCCGATACGCCGGCTTTGTGCACGGCAATATCAGTGTCACCGCCGCCGACGATTGTTGTCGCGAACGCGTCCGCCACGGAGCGTGCGATGGCAAACGTTCCGCGGGAGTAGGCGTCTTTCTCGAACACTCCCATGGGACCATTCCATATGATCGTTTTCGCATTCTGCAGCGCTTCGCTGAAGAGCCGCACAGTAGCTGGTCCGATGTCAAGACCGACCCATCCCTTCGGGATCTCTTGGGACGTAACGATTTTGGTTTCTGCACCGTCGTTGGTGTTCTCCGCCACGACAAAATCGACGGGGAGGTAGAATTTTACGCCTTTGTCGCGGGCGCTTTTTCTGAGGCGCTCCGCCATCTCGATCATATCTGCCTCAACAAGTGAGTTGCCTACTTCATACCCGCGCGCCTTGATGAAGGTGAAGGCCATGGCTCCACCTACAATAATCTTGTCCACTTTGTTCTGCAGGTTTTCGATCACGCCAATCTTTCCCGAAACCTTAGCTCCGCCCAGAATTGCCACGAAAGGACGCACGGGGTCTGCAACAGTCTTCTGCAAATAGGTGATTTCTTTTATCATGAGGAAACCAGCCACAGACTGTGAAACATATTTTGTAATGCCGTAGGTCGAGGCATGGGCGCGATGAGCCGTGCCGAAGGCATCATTTACATATACATCGGTGAATGCCGCGAGGGCTTTTGAAAAGGCCTCGTCGTTCTTTTCTTCTTCGGCATGGAATCTGAGGTTCTCGAGAAGCAAAACATCCCCAGGCCGCATGCCCGCGACCATGTGATCGACCTCGGGACCGATGCAGTCTTTGGCGAATTGTACGTCCTTGTTGAGCAGCCGATACAGCCGCTTTGCCACCGGTGCGAGGCTGTATTTCGGTGAAGGCTTGCCCTTCGGGCGGCCAAGGTGGGATGCGAGGATCACCTTGGCGCCGGCATCGAGGGCGTAGTTGATCGTCGGTAGCGTGGACCGTATTCTGCCGTCATCGGTGATGTTGCCGTCGTCATCGAGCGGTACGTTAAAGTCGGCTCGGATGAAAACACGTTTGCCCTTCAAGTCTACTTTTTCAATGGTTTTTTTGTCCATGAACATTCTCCGACAAAGATGCAAGCTGAGTTGATACGGATCCAGGTGGATTTTACTCCAAGATAATATCGGATTTAATCCGGGCTTAAATCCCCTGGTACCGCGTTTGATGTTTTTACAAGCCTTTCTTCGCCACCAAGATTGTCAGGTCGCGGAGCCGGTTGGAGTAACCCCACTCATTGTCATACCAGGAAACGACTTTCACCATAGTACCTTCCATGACGCTCGTGAGCGCTGCATCCACGATGGATGAATGGGGGTTGCCCTTGAAGTCGATGGAGACGAGTGGCCCCTCCTCGAATTGTAAAATCCCCTTGAGCCTTCCATTTGCCGTGTCTTTTAGCGCTGCGTTGACGTCGGCAGTTGTTGTTTTCTTCGATACTTCGCATACGAAATCCACGACCGAGACATCCGGTGTGGGTACGCGGAGAGACATGCCGTCGAGTTTGCCCTTCAGTTCCGGCAATACAAGGGACACGGCTTTGGCTGCGCCAGTGGAGGTCGGGATGATGGACATACATGCTGCGCGGGCCCTTCTGAGATCCTTGTGCGGAAGGTCGAGGAGCTTCTGATCATTGGTATAGGAATGGATTGTGTTCATAAGGCCATGCACGATGCCGAAGTTCTCATGGAGCACCTTGGCCAGCGGCGCCAGGCAGTTCGTGGTGCAGGATGCGTTAGAGATGATGTGGTGTTTGGATGGATCATAAGTGTGCTCGTTGACACCAATCACGAATGTCGCATCGGGGTCCTTGGCCGGTGCTGAGATGAGGACCTTCTTTGCGCCAGCGGTTATGTGCTTACCGGCGCTCGCCTTGTCCAGAAAAAGGCCAGTAGACTCGATAGCGATGTCTACCTTCAGGTCCTTCCACGGCAGTTCTGCGGGGTCTTTCTTTGCAGCGACAGTGATCTCCTTACCGTCCACTATAATCTTGCCATCCCCTACTTTTACGTCATGGGGGAATTCGCCGAATATGGAGTCCCATTTTAAAAGATGCGCCAGCGTCTTTGCGTCCGTGAGATCGTTGATCGCCACAATCTCGATGTCCTTATTGCCCTGCGACGCGCGGAATACATTTCTACCGATCCTGCCGAATCCGTTGATGCCAACTTTTACCGCCATGATAGCCTCCTTGGGAAAATAGTAGCAATAAGTCAGTTGTAAGTAGTCAGGGTGTGCAAAATGATTCGCTTGCCCCCTGGTTAGGTGACTTTTGCCCTCTTTTTCAATCGATTTTACTCATCACCAGCCCCGTCAGGAGCTTAGGATAAAAGTATGTTGCTTTCTGGGGCATGCGCTCGCCTGCTGCTGCCACTTCTTGCACCTCATGTACCTTGGTGGGGTTCATGAAGAAGACGAGTTCTACGGCCCCATTGTGGACTCGCCTGTCCGCATCATCGGCGTCTTTTATGTATTCAATATTAAGTCCCAGTTTATGCGTCTCCATCTTGATCCCGAGCAGTTTGTCGATGATCAGGTGGTGCAGGATCGAGACATCCAACCGCCTGTAGGCAGGCGATTTGGCCGGGAGAAGGGCGTCAAGATCCTCCTCGTTTCTGAGAGTTAACAGATAGTAGCTGTGTTCTCCCTTGACCCGCATGCCGAAAACGTGGGACTTGTTCGCGCGGTGGTCCATGGTTTCCAGGACTGTCTGCAGGTCCTTGGCTTCCGATTTTTTATCGAAATCGATTCTTTCGATGCTGAAGTAGCAGTTCAAGTCGTCCTCAAACCTGCGCGGATCGAAGCTCGCCAGGTTGAAGAGCGCTCGATGCGCTGGGAGGATAGTGAGCCCAGGGTCCTCTAGGCGGGCCAAGAACATGGCAACATAATTATATCCTTCCTCGCCCGTGAACGAAACAGCTGCTTTGCGTCGTTCGTTTCTATAATTTAATGCCGTATCGTAACGGTGATGGCCGTCAGCGATGAATATCTGCTTGTCCGCCATTTCACGCACGATTGTGCCGATGTCGTTCTTGTCGCTTAGTATCCAGGTGCGATGGATTACGTTGTCGCTGCTTTTAACTTCCATCTCGGGCTTGTTGCGGACCTTGCCGAGGATGTTCGAAACATTGCCCTGGGGATCGGAGAAAATTGAGAATATCTGACTGAAGCTCGCTTTGCATGCTCGCAACAGGTTAAGACGGTCCGTCTTGGGGCCGGACAGTGTCGTTTCGTGGGGTTTGACGACGCCCGAGTCGTAGTCCTCGATCCTCACCAGACCGATAAACCCGCGCAGTTTCTTAACGGCCCCACCGACTGTGTACTCCATCTCATAGATATAGAAGGACGGATCTTTGTCTTGCTGAAGTATATTTGTGTGCGACCATTCTTCGAGGGCAGCCGCTGCCCGGGTGTATCGGCTGTCTTCTTCCGTGTCGCCGGGGCTTGCGAGACCGTATTCAAGCCGAATTACGTTATACTGGTTCTTGCGGTACAAATCCTGCTGCTCTAATGATGATATGATGTCGTAGGGCGGACAGACGAGAGTGCTTAGTTTGCCTGCTTTTGCTTGATTATATACGATTCCCCGGAAGGGGGCTATGATTGCCATTTCATGTTTTCCTTAGGTAACGGGAGACTCCACATGCTTTAGCGGTGGGAGTGAGTCAATTTCCCAATCGGGCCAAGAATATATCTCAAAAGACTTTCTTTATATCATAGCGGCTGATTTATTGTCAATAGATTTTAGGCAGAAACGTTGGTTCCAGCTGTCCAGTCTGCTGGATTGCCTGCATAGGATAACTATTTGCAGGAGAAATTCCTTATTATTCCGGAGGTGTTTAAACCTTTGGCACTTCGCACAATACTGAACAATGAAAGAGCTGCTGTCATGAACGGATAGTTGCATTAAATCGTAATGTTAGCACTTAACCGGTTATTTGATGTTATTACAGCCTCGACATCCTTTGCAGGGAAGATGATATCGTCAGCAGGAAAGCAGATAGATTGCGGCGAGCACCGGCTTAGGTCAAAAAGGGAAGAGGTGACAGCCTTGTTGGATCAAGTATGCTTTTTCCTCATTTTCCCCACGATATGTTGAAACTCCTCAGGTGTATCCATGTCGAGCACGACACCTTCATCGCCGGTATCGATCAATACGACCCTGTGCGGTTCTCTCCTGATTATGTCCCGGAGTGTGCCACCGCTTCGCAGGTCTTGCAAGATACTTTTCGGGAAAAGGCTGGGATGACCCCTGTGTCCGTTATAACAGGGAATAACGATTTTGTCCGGCAGGTTCACGTGTTCGGTAATTAACGCTTCTATTGTCTCTGGCCTCACGAGGGGATGGTCTGACAGGCAAATGAGTATGCCGGATGCTGAATGGCTGAGTGCTGTCAGTCCGGCCTTGACCGACTCCGCCATATCACTGTTATGTGAGGTGTTTACGGCAATTGAAAGGGGAAGGCCTTGAAGCGTGTCCACGATCCCGTTGTATTCTTCGTTTACCACAACCACTATATCAGCAATACGGGCGGCCAGGAGCGCGTCAATACAGTGTTTGATGACCGGCTTTTCATCGAGCAGGAGAAGCTGTTTGGTCTGTCCCATCCTGCTGGATGAGCCTGCTGCGAGAAGCAGCGCCGATACGCTTAGTCCCATTTGCCCTCCGTTGTTTTACCAAACTATCCGCAGAAAGCCCCTGGTTTTAACCATGGGGATGAATGCGGGAAGTTTGTTTTCCGGCAATTAGTAGACAAATGTACATCTATGTGGTATATTCAAACAACCAATGCCGAATAAACCTAAAACTCCATCTTGTATCCACGAGTTTCAACTCGTAGTGACTCCAAAGGACAATCGAATGCTCGATGCCCGGCTCGAAGCTGGCCGTTATCTGTACAATGCCTGCCTTGGTGAAGCGATGAAGCGTCTTACTGCCATGCGGCGATCAGAAAAATGGCTCGTGGCGATCACGAAGAAGAAAAGCAAGCTTCGCATCAAGATGTTCAAGACAGCCAGAACCCAGGCTGAATATACTGAATACCACCTTCATAACTACGTCGGTATCCTCCGCAATTCCTGCTGGATCAGTGAGCATATTGACAGCCTGACCGCCCAGAAGATAGCATCTCGAGCATATAGCGCCGTCGCTGACTACGAGTTTGGGAAGCATGGCAAACCACGTTTCAAGCGCCATGGCTGGATGTCGTCCCTTGAAGGTAAAAACAACAAATCCGGTATTCGGTGGTGCGATAACCATGTGGAGTGGACTGGCCTTCGTCTCAGCTGTGTCTTCGACAAGAAAGACAAGTTTGGTGTTCAGGCTCATGCACTTAGCCATGATGTCAAGTACGTTCGTCTGGTCAAGAAAACTATCCGCGGCAATCCCCGCTGGTTTGCCCAACTTGTGCTTAAAGGCACGGCCAAGATCAAGCGTGAGAACCAGATTGGCACCGAAACTGTCGGCCTTGACATTGGCCCGTCGACAGTTGCCATCGTTGGTGATACCGATGCGTTACTACTCGAATTCTGCCCTGAAGTCGAGATACCGTTTAAACGTATCAAGACCGTCCAGCGCACAA
This sequence comes from Nitrospirota bacterium, assembly GCA_963845065.1. Classification (GTDB taxonomy): domain Bacteria; phylum Nitrospirota; class UBA9217; order UBA9217; family UBA9217; genus JAJYKN01. Next base: position 328,146 of record CAWJQQ010000002.1, on the reverse strand, counting down.
TGGCCAGAAGCCTTCGTGCTACCAACCCGGGCAACTACAACGGAGACAAAACCATCAAAACGGGTAAAAAGCAGTGGGTCTTTTCTGCTCAATACCGTATTCTTAAAGCTAAGCTCGCCGAACTTCAAAGGATCCTTGCTGAAACCAGAAAACGGTCTCATGGCAAGCTCGTGAACAAAGTCCTCACTCTCGGTACCGACATCAAAACCGAGAAACTGTCGTACAAAGCATTTCAGAAACTCTATGGTAAAAGTATTTCGCGACGAGCTCCGGGGATGTTTATGTCGATGCTTCACCACAAAGCCGAAAACGCTGGCGGTAAAGTAACCGAGTTTTCTACCCGGAGCACAAAGCTTTCCCATACATGCCATTGCGGAACAGTAGCCAAAAAATCATTGTCCCAAAGATGGCATGCCTGCAACTGCGGGGTAAGCACCCAGCGTGATCTCTATTCCGCATTCCTTGCAAAGTATGTTTCTAACGATGTCCTCGACACGCGTCAGGCTGCCAAAGCCTGGCCGGGTGCAAACCTGCTCCTGGAACGGGCGGTATTGGGGGTGCAGCATGAAGCGGCAAAGGGTCGAATTCATCCAACCAGCTTCGGTATCAAGCAAGAGAACACCACGAACCGGAGACAGAGCTGCTCGTCCGTTAAAGGCGGATCAACGACAGTCGAGGCCGACAACGTTCGTATTGTTGCCGGAGAGCCTGTCGGTACAGCCGCTAGAACCCCCTGGCTTTAGACATGGGGAGTGGTCAGGGTACTGTCGTTTTAAGTAGTGCTGATCGCCGCCATAACCGTTTCCGGCTTCATCGGCAGCTGTCGCACCCGAGCGCCAGTAGCCTGGAATACTGCGTTTGCCACTGCAGGCGCAATGGGCGGCACGCCGGGCTCTCCGATGCCGCCGACCATTTCGTTGCTTTTTACAATATGAACGTCCACGTCAGGCGCCTCGTTCATGCGCAGCAGCTCGTAATCGCTGAAGTTCTCGGATTTGATCCCGCCGTTGGCGATCTCAATCTTTTCCTTGAGCGCGGCAGAGAGGCCCATGGTGAGACCGCCCATCATTTGGGCTGTGATGATGGCCGGGTTCACGGTCGGACCGCAGTCTACTGCGCAGGTTGCCTTGTGAACTTTGATTGTCCCGCTGTTTTTATCGACTGAGACTTCTGCCACTTCGGCCACATAGCTTCCAAAGGACATGTGATATGCAATACCGCGCGCCCGCCCTTGTGTGAGTGGCTTGCCCCAGCCGGCTTTTTCCGCAGCGACCTCGAGTACCTTCCGTGCGCGCGGATGATTTTTCAGCAGTCCGAGCCGAAATTCAAGGGGGTCCTTTTTCGCTGCAAAGGCAAGCTCGTCCACGAAGCTCTCGACCGTGAACGCATTATGAGAACTTCCCACGGAACGCCAGAACCCGACAGGTACGGCTGAGTCAAATCGAACATACTCGACTGCCAAGTTCGGAACTTCGTATTCCATGTTCTCAACGCCTTCCACCGCCGCGCTGTCGATGCCGTTCTTCATCATCTGCGGGAACACGCGGGCAAAAATAGATGGACAGACGATCTTGTGCGACCAGGCGGTAACGTTACCATCAGCATCGAGCGAGGCCTGGATCCTAGTTGCGTTCATGGGGCGATAAAAATCGTTCTGGATGTCCTCTTCTCGTTTCCAGACGAGCTTCACCGGCTTTCCCGTTGAGATGGATAACATCAGCGCCTCTTCTACAAAGTCCCGTTCAAAACGCCTTCCGAAGCCGCCTCCGAGAAACGTCGTGTGTACTTGGATCTGCTCCGGCTTTAATCCCGTGATCTGAGCCGCCATCGCAAGTACACCTGACTGGTTTTGCGTCGGCGCCCAGATGTCGCATGAGTCGCCGCGGACGTGCACCGTGCAATTCATCGGTTCCATGGTCGCGTGTGACAGATAGGGTAGGAGGTAAATGGACTCAATTTTTTGAGACGCCGATGTGAACGCCTTGCTCACATCTCCGTCATTCCGAGCCATGATTCCTTGCGTCTCGAACCGGCCAACGAATTCTTTTGTCAGAGATTCCGTGCTTAGTTGGGGATACTTAGCGTTTTGCCAATCCGGTTTCAATGCGTCACGGCCCTTCCATGCAGCATCAATCGTGTCAGCGCAGACCGCCATCCCGCTATGAATCGGCACAACGGCATGGACGCCGGACACAGCTTGGGCCGCTTCCTTTTTGTAGGAAACGAGCTCTGCACCGTAAGCAGGCGGTCTCGCAATGGCTGCGTAAAGCATGCCGGGCACAAAGGAGTCGATTCCGAATTGCGCAATGCCATTCACCTTGGCATATATGTCCAGACGCGGCATTTCTTTACCCAGGTACCGGAACTGGGACTCTTTTTTGAGTATGGGGTTTTGCGGAACTTCCAGATTTGCCGCTTCCTTCGTTAGCTGGCCGTAGGTAAGCATGCGATTGCTCTTGATATGCCGCACCTTCCCCAGATCAACAGCGCACTCCTTGACTGCTACTTCCCATTTGCGCGCCGCTGCAATAAGAAGCATCTCGCGTGCCGCCGCACCGGCCTTCCTCAGCAGTTCAAGCATGTGGCGGATGCTGGAACTTCCTCCCGTTGCCTGGGTGCCCCATGCCGGGTCCTTGAACGCATCTCTGGCAGGCGCAACCTTCATGCGGATGTTTTTCCAGTCTGCGTCCAGTTCGTCGGCCACGATCATGGGCAGCGACGTATACACGCCCTGGCCCATCTCGGATTTATTCACAGTCACGATGACCGTATTATCAGGCAGCACTTCAAGCCAGACATTCGGCTGGAAAGGGGTGCCGGGCTTCTCAAGTTCAGCAGCTGAGAGCAACCGGAACCCGGTGGAGGTCGTGGCAACGGCAATGGCAAGGCCCGAGCCGGTAATTTTCAGAAACTGTCTTCGGGTGAGGTTGGGCTTCATTTTTCCCCTCCTGCTGAAGCAAGGCGGATGGCGCTCTTGATCTTCGGGTAGGTGCCGCAACGGCAAAGGTTGCCGTTCATGTGATCGATGATCTTTGCCTCGCTGGGATGCGGATCTTCGGCTAGAAGCGAGGCCGCCTGCATGATTTGACCGGGCTGACAATAGCCGCACTGGGGGACCTGCTCTTTGATCCAGGCCTGTTTTACCGGATGGCTTTCCGGAAGCCCTTCGATGGTGGTGATCTTCTTGCCCTGCGCGCTCCCCACTGGCGTCTGGCACGAGCGTTCCGCTTGCCCGTTGATATGAACGGTGCAAGATCCGCACATGCCGATGCCGCAGCCGAACTTGGTACCCGTGAGCTGGAGCCGTTCCCGGATAACCCACAGCAGAGGCACGTCCGAAGCCACATCAACCTCATATTTATTACCGTTTATTTCGAGACTGATCATAAAACACCTCCCGGAGATAAGATGAATTATTATTGCAACGATAACAATGGATTTATTGTGCGGATAGGACAAGGCGGCCTCGAGATCGAGGCTGCATGAAGAAAGCTTATCATTTGATGAAAGAATGTCAAGCAAGGAGAGTCATAATTAATCCCTAAGTAGCAGAAATTATGAATGGTCCACCATCTCAGCTTCAGACTAATGTACAATTATTTTTCAGAAATCATTGACCGCATCAATGAGGTTCCGCAACCTGCCGAAGTCCTTGCGGTTGAAATCGATGACGAGCCTCGTCATGGTTATTACGTCTGCGTCATCTAGCTCTTCCGGGAGCGCACCCGATTGCACGATATCGCCTTGTGGCAGTAAAATGTCGTCAAAATGTTCCTTTAACAAGCGGATGTTTCCTTCGCTGAGCGGTGAAGTGATCCGGAATACGAGCTGCCCGTTTACATATCGCATGCTGTGGTAGCGGCTGTAGAAACGATTGATTTTTGCCACAGCTGTCTCTATTGAGTCGACGCGCTCGAAGAGAGCGAGATCGGTTTTGCAGATGTAGTTGCGCTGTAACAACCCTTCATCCATGAATTTGATGAATTCGGTCCAGTAGGAGCGGGTAGGATCGTCCACGAGTATGAGTGGCAGAGGGTTGCGCTTTCCCGTTTGAACAAGCGTAAGTGTTTCCATGGCCTCGTCAAGGGTGCCGAACCCGCCGGGGAAAAGCGCTACGGCGTCGGCTTCCTTGAGAAAAGCGACTTTCCGGTTAAAGAAGTACTTATACGTGATGAGCCGTGGGTTGCCCTCAAGCACCGGGTTAGGCTTCTGTTCGAACGGTAGGCGGATGTTCACGCCGAAGGAATGCTCCGGCCCAGCGCCTTCGTTTACGGCCTGCATGATACCGCCACCACCACCGGTGATTACCATATAACCTGCCTCGGCCAGCTTCTGTCCGAACTGTGTTGCCAGTTCGTAGATCGGCTCGTCAGGCTGGGTGCGTGCAGAGCCGAATACTGTGACTTTGCGCTTATTGCGGTAGGGACCGAAGACCTTGGACGTGAACCGCATCTCCTTGAGCGTGGTGTTCATAAGCTTGAGATCCGCGCTCTCGTCGTCTTCCTGGCCAGCCTTGAGCGCGGCAAGGATCATTTCGCGGATGTATTCAGGACGCTGTATGCCTTCCGCCAGAGCGATGAGGTTGTCGATGGCTGCATCCACGGGGCCGTTCTGTCTGTTAAAGTGCAGTTTCATCAATACTTTCAATCTCCTTTAAGTTTTGTCGGGCTCATTCAACACGATCCACGCATAATTTCAATAGCGCAAGAATAGTCCATGGGAAATAATAATAAGACATTCCTCGTTGTTTGTCGAGGGGATATATATTGCACTGCCGTAAAGCAGTATTTCAATTTTTTTTAGGAGCTGATATACTCTACGACAATTCTGGAATATCAGGAGCCCCAATGATCCGATTGTGCACACAGGACGATGTTAACTCCCTGTACACCATTATCAACGATGCGGCAAGGGCCTATAAAGGCCATATCCCAGAGGACTGCTGGCATGAGCCATATATGTCTCTCGACCAACTCCTGCTAGAGTTGGATGCGGGTGTCGTGTTCTGGGGCTATGAGGAAGATCGTAAGCTCGTCGGAGTTATGGGCATACAGCATGTGCAGGATGTTTCGCTCATCCGCCATGCCTATGTGCGCGCTGCTTGTCGGGGCAAGGGGATAGGGGGATTGCTGATCTCTCATCTCATAACACTTACTGGACAGCAACGACCGTATAACGTGAGACGAAGGCGGCACGGCAGATCGATGATGCGAAAAGCTCTTTTTGGATTATTCTGTGATGCTCGGCTGCATCTTTTATCCCCAAAACAGCGCTGGCAGCTCACCTGATTTCCACGATTTCCATGAAGCCTGATAAGTTATCCCTTGCTGCTTCGCCCATACGCTTAACTTCATAATAATATTAGATCACATAAAACTATATTATACAATTAATATTTGAGCGGTTATCAACCCTCATCCTTTGGCGCGCGCTGAAACGTCAGGCAGTAATAAGTCACCGAATGGACTATGAAACCCACATAAGCCCCGGCAATAATATCACTGAGGAAATGGTAATTTGTCAGAATGAGGGCAAGTGCCAGAAGAATCAGACACGTAATATAAAAGACCTGGTAGCGTGGATAAAAAATCGAAAGGGCGATAAAAAGAACAGTAAACACAGCCATGTGGCCTGAAGGGAAACCACAAAATTTTGCAGAACCATGAAACCAGTGGAATTCCTTGGCATGGGGATGCAGCAGCCAGAACCTTGTATTGATCCTGCCGAAGGCAAATTTTACAATCGTCTTGACCACATTGACAAGAGGCACAGTAATGGCAATCAACTGAAAGAATCGTGTATGGGTATTGTAAATGTGTTTTCGAGTAAGGTAGAAGAAGGCTATCCATGCAGTGCCTGTAGTAATGACAACCAACAGGGGTAAAAAATCGGGAATATCTGTTGAGAAGAAAGAGAAGCGAGTGTTGAACAGCCACAGATTCTTAATGAAGAGGGCTACATGCCTATCCAGAACAGCATAACTCACCGCAATGAGGGCTACAACCAGTAAAAAATTGGTACTGGTCTTTTTCCAATTCATACCGAGGAATCTCGCATGATACGATAACACGTGATCATTTTTTTTTCTCTCATAAAGATAATCAGGAGATCGCTCCTGAATGCTCTTAGACATATCGGTGATATTTTATGGAAACCATGCTGAGTTGTGTCCCAGAATAATTTTAGGAAGAGATGCTACAGGCATTAATTAATCAAGTTTATCAGAATGGTGCGTGCTGTCGAAAACTCATGCACTTGCTTCCCCAGGGGGGCCTCCCCCTCGGGGGGCTTCCCTGAAGCATAGGGCAGTCATTCTCCCATCCCCGCTTGTTCGGTTTCTTCCCGCAGCTCAAAGAAACACATATATCGAAGTTTTTTGAATTGGTGCCGGCGGTCGGAATCGAACCGACATGGAGTTGCCCCCGGAGGATTTTGAGTCCTCTGCGTCTACCAGTTTCACCACGCCGGCACGGAGTCAAAATTACACTAACGTCCTTTACCTGTCAAGTAAAAAGGCTTGCATCTTCCTGCTTTGGTTTGTATAATAATAATCTATGCTTACCGGCTACAATACCGACTTCAAATTCAAGGGCAAAGTGTTTCATTGCCAGACTGAAGACGGCGGTACGAGCAGCCCGTACATAACCTCTCTCCTTTACCATCAGGGCGCGATCCTAGCCTCGCGCAAGACTAGTTATGCCGATATCCTCAAAGCAGACTGTCTTGATGAGGTAGTGCGCGAACTGATGATGGAGCAGCATAAGCAGATGATCCGCGACCTAATGCAGGGCAAACTGGACCTCGGCAACGCCCCTCATGAGGCAACCTATCACCCTGCAGAGACCCCGAAGGAAGCTCCCGCGCCGAAGGCCGTATCAGCGAAGGAAACGCCCGTTCCCAAAGCCGCAGAATCTACAGAGGTTAGGGAAGATATGAAGGAAAAGAGCCTCGACGATATCATCCTGGATTTTCTCGCACAGGAAGAAAAAGAGCAGAAAGAAAAGAAGTGAATTTTTGAAAAGTTTTTCATTTGTGAGTATTCGCATTCACATGTTTTCCATGTTTCAATGAATCACGGTCCTGTATTGCGGGATGCGAGGATATACGTTTACGTCTTGAAACACTGTGCATAATCTTTAATTTTGCATCAATAATGTGGGACGAAGTCGTCGGTGATTACTTATTCGTTTAACGAATATATGCCAGTTTGCTCCACGTCTTGAAGCGGGGTTCGTAACTATGAAAAATAACATACTTTTTAAGGGAGGATTGCCGCATGGCGGTCACGGAAGATCAGCTGAAGACATTGAAAGAAAAAGCTAGGAAGATCCGGGTCGACATCCTAAAGATGCTAACTGACTGTGGCTCTGGACATACAGGAGGCAGCCTGTCCTCTGCCGACATCGCAACGGCGCTGTATTTCTATAAAATGAAATATGATGCGACAAACCCAGGCTGGAAGGGGCGCGATCACTTCATCCTCTCAAAAGGCCATGCCGCGCCACTCCTGTATACCGTGTTGGCGCACGCGGGATTCATCGAACACGCGGAACTCTGCACACTGCGAAAACTTGGTTCGCGGCTCCAGGGCCATCCGGATAGTAAGTATCTTCCAGGCGTCGAGATCTCAACGGGATCACTCGGCCAGGGCTTGTCTGTAGCGAACGGCATTGCGCTCGGGCACAAGCTCGACAAAACGACTAACCGGGTTTATGCCCTGCTCGGCGACGGTGAACTTCAGGAAGGGCAGATCTGGGAAGCGGCCATGACAGCGGCTCATTATAAGCTCGACAATCTCTGTGCTCTCGTGGACAACAATGGTCTCCAGATAGACGGACCGGTTTCCAAGGTGATGGGCGTGGAGCCGATCACGGACAAATGGCGAGCCTTTGGCTGGGAAGTCATCGACGTCGACGGCCATGACATGGCAAAGCTTACGACGGCACTCGACAAAGCTGAAACGGTTAAGGGTAAACCGACGATGATCGTTTGCCGTACGATCAAAGGCAAGGGTTCTAAAGTCTTCGAAGGCAAGGTCGAATTCCACGGTACTACACCGTCGAAGGAAGAGTACGAGATTGCACTGAAGGAACTGTCCGAAGGGACCGTATGCAAATAAACATAATGCTGAACAAACAACGCACTTGATGGAACTTCTTAATACGCATTCTGCATTCTAATTCAGGGAGGAAATGTGACAAAGATTGCAACGCGAGATGCCTACGGGGATGCGCTGGTCAACCTTGGGAAAAAGCGAAACGACGTGGTGGTGCTCGATGCTGACCTGTCGGGCTCGACCAAGACCGGGAAATTTGCAAAGGCGTACCCGGAAAGATTTTTTAATATCGGAATTGCTGAACAGGACATGATCGGTACTGCCGCGGGGCTCTCCATTGCCGGCAAGCTGCCTTTTGCAAGCACCTTTGCGGTTTTCGCCACGGGCAGGGCCTGGGAACAGGTGCGGCAGTCGGTGTGCTATCCCAATTTGAATGTGAAGATCGTGGCGAGCCACGCCGGGATCACCGTGGGCGAGGACGGCGGCTCACACCAGTCCGTTGAGGACATCGCGCTGATGCGGGTGCTTCCGCACATGACCGTGATCGTTCCGGCGGACGGGCCGGAGACGCTGCAGGCTATTGAGGCCGTGGCCGAGCACAAGGGGCCCTGCTACGTGCGTGTCGGCAGGAACAAAGTGCCGACGCTTTTCGGTGAGGATTATAAGTTTGAGATTGGCAAGGCCTACGTGTTCAACACGGGCAAGGACGCGGCAATCATTGCAGCAGGACTGATGGTTGCCGAGGCGCTTAAGGCGCGGGAAATCCTGAAAAGCGAGGGAATTGATGCGGGCGTAATCAACATGTCAACGATCAAGCCAATCGATGCCGATGCCATTATCGCTGCGGCTAGGCATTGCGGTGCCATCGTCACCGCAGAGGAGCACTCAATTATTGGCGGCTTGGGCGGAGCAGTGGCGGAGGTGCTTTCAGAGTCCGCTCCCGTTCCCCTCGTTCGGATCGGCGTGAAGGATACGTTCGGGACCTCCGGCGACCAGGAGGGGCTTTTGAAGCACTACGGCATGTCTGCGAACGACATCTCTTCTGCGGTAAAGGAAGTAATAAGGAAAAAAATTGACATCCTCACCGCTTTGTCGGACAAGCTGTGAAGGCCGAGGATTATTATAATAGTACACAATTGTCAACCTAATACTAAAACAATATTTCTCTGACTGCTTCTAAACCAGCGCTTATATCCCCGCCCTAAAGAAACGGGGTTTTGCGGCGCAGAAGGATAAAAAAAGCCATATCATATCACGGATGCACACCCTGTTTCAGGCAATATTAGACACGAGACGGTGGAGTCGCAGAGAATTAATTATATCCGCACAGATCCTTGTCAATCCGTGGTAAATAATGGGTTTGCATTTCAATGATCCAGCTCTATCGGGTTACAAAAAAATATGAGGGCGTTCCCGCTCTATGCGAGGTGAGCTTCACCATCGACAAGGGTGAATTCGTATTCGTCACCGGCCCGAGCGGTGCTGGCAAGACGACGCTCCTCAAGATCCTTTTCTGCGCCGAGCATGCTGATGAAGGACAGATCATCATGCAGGGCATCAACACCTTTCGGATCAAACCATCGACTATCCCCTACCTCCGGCGAAACATGGGTTTCGTATTCCAAGATTACAAACTCCTGGCGCATAAAACTATATTTGAGAATATCGCACTTGCACTTAAGGTCGTGGGTACACCCTCCGGAGAAATAGAACGACGTGCGTTCCTCGTGCTCAAAAAAGTCGGCATGGAGGGGAAAAGGCATCTCACGCCGCCGAAGCTTTCAGGAGGTGAGCAGCAGAAAGTTGCCGTGGCCCGTGCGCTTGTGAACGAGCCCCAGGTTCTGCTGGCAGACGAACCCACAGGGAATCTCGACCCACAGAGCGCCCAAGAGATGTTTAGCCTTTTCCGTGATATCAACATGAAGGGTACCACTGTGCTTGTGGCTACACATGACTTAGAAATGGTGCGCAAGATGCAGCGCAGAATCATTACCATGGAACATGGCAGAGTACTTGAGGAAGGTAGACAGCCCATACTGCATCCCTCATCAGACTCGGAAATAAGGTCCAGCGCTCAGGCATCGGATACAAAACCGCTGGAGGACAAACAGTGAGAGGATATGGTCCTTTCTATTATATCGCGGAAGCATTTCGCGGGTTGAGAGCGAACAGCATGGTGAACCTTCTCGCGGTGGGCACGATCAGTATGGCCATGCTTATTGTGGGTTTTTTCCTGATCGTTTATTTCAATGTCCAGTCGGCGGTCCAATCCATGGGAGACCGGCTTGATATGTCGGTCTACCTTAAGGATGGGCTCACTGACCATGAGAAGGATTTTCTCATGGGTAGGCTCAAAGACGAAGCAGGCGTTAGAAAGGTTCTATTGCTTTCCAAAACAGATGCTCTCGCACTGTTTAAAAAAGATTTAAAGGGCCAGGAGGCGCTTCTTCAGGGACTGGGAGATAACCCCCTTCCCGATTCCTTCGAACTTACCATAGACCGCGGTTATGCAGACGCCGATCGGCTCGAGAGAATGGCAAAGAAAATTTCCGGCTATCCAGGAGTGGAGGATGTCTCTTATGGCAAGCAGGGAGCGGAGATGGTTTCTCGTCTGTACAAACTGCTCAGCTACGGAGGGGCGGTTCTCGCCATTCTGCTCGGAGTGTCCGTTGTATTCATCATTTCCAATTCAGTCCGGCTGGCGCTATACTCCCGCGGCCAGGAAATTGAGCTCATGCAGTGGATCGGGGCCACGAAGGGGTTTATCCAGGGGCCGTTCCTCATCGAAGGGATGATGCTCGCCATGCTTGGCTCTGCGCTTGCTGTTGGTATTCTTGCGGCGCTCTATTATTTATTGCCTCCAGAGGTTGAATATTTGCTCTCACGGTTCAAGATGCTGGACTTTCTGCCACCTTCAGTGGTAGCATATATGATTGCAGGTGGTGGTCTGCTCGGCTTGATCGGAGCGTTTGTTTCGGTGAACAATTTCCTTGAGTAACGAAGGAACCGTAGAGGGCTTACCGTGCGTTGCAGTCAGGAAGCACATCTATAGCTATCCCTATGAAGATTGATTCCTAGTCATCATGTATAAAAATGTATAAAAAAAAGAAGATACGGAAAGCTAGATGAGAACAAGTTTCCATGTTTTACATTGTACATTGCTCCTGGCCTTTTTCATTTGCATGAGCGAATCACCCGTGCAGGGTGCGGGCACTTCATCGGATTCCGAACGAGAGCTCCGGCGCATCAATCAAGAGATGCATGAGAAAAAGAATGAGATCAGGCAGACGAAGCGTAAAGAGCGGTCAGTCCTTGGCGACCTTGACAAAATTGATCGGGATATTCAGGCCGGGAGTGCGGAGCTTGCCAGCCAGCAAAGACAACTAAGGAATGACGAGACGACCCTTCAAGGTATTGAAGCGAGTAGCTCGGAGATTAGTCGGGAGCTTACGGAGCTGAAGCGTCTCTATGGACAGCGGCTGAGGGCGCTTTACAAGATGCAGCGCAACGGGGCTGTGGTGACAATAGCCTTGGAAAATCCAGGGATTGTATTGAAGGATACCAAATATCTGGGTCTAATTGCCGATCGCGACCGCGTGATGATGCGGGAATACGGCAGCGCCCTTGACCACCTGGCGTCACTTCAGAAGGATATACTTGAAAAGAAAGAAGAGATCCTCGGGCGCAATCGAGTTGTAGAATCCCAGAAGGCTGTTCTTGAGACAAAACGTCACCAAAAAGCAATGATCCTTGCAAACGTCCGGCAAGAAAAGGGTCTTTACGAACAGACACTGCATGAGCTCGAGGAATCTTCAGCAAGCCTCTGGGCCATGATCAAGAAAGACGAAGGAGAGCGCAGAGCCGCGAACGGGGACCAATCTCCTGCACAATGGGAAAGTAAAACGTCAGGCACTGAGAAGGGGAGGCTTCCCTGGCCCTTGGACGGGCAGGTAATTACCCGTTTTGGAATGCAGCGCCACCCGCTGTTCGGCACTATGGTGTTCCGCAGGGGCATCGAGATCGAGGCGCGTGAAGGTCAGGCTGTCCGGGCGGTGAGCGATGGAGAGGTCGTCTACGCGGATTGGTACAAGGGATACGGCAAGCTCATCATCCTAGACCATGGCAACGGTTTCTATACACTCTACGGATACCTTTCGCAACTTGACTTGAACAAGGGGGCTCGGGTCACTAAAGGCCAGGTCATTGGTCTAGCAGGTGAAACCGGAAGCCTCAGGGGAGCGAAATTGTACTTTGAAATACGAAGAAATGGCGAAGCGGAAGACCCGCTTACCAGGCTCACGAAGAAGTGACGGCGGCGCGGAAGAATACGAGGGGAAAAAACTTCTTTGCTTTTTTTATGCTGCTATGATATTTTCCCTAGCATGATTACGTAAAATTCTGCTGAGATAATTTGAGGAGTGTTATTATGCAGAACGATTTGGAGGATGATACCATGATACGGATTAACAAGAAAAAATTTTTAATCGCTGCACTGGTGATCCTGCTGGCGGGAGTTTTGATCGGTCAGCAGATGGTCCAGGCCAAGCCAGACACCTATGAAGATTTAAAGGCCTTTACGCAAGCGATGGAGCTGATTAAACGCAACTACGTCGAAGTGCCCGATACAAGGGAACTCATTGAGGGTGCCATCCGCGGGATGGTCTCGAACCTTGACCCCCACTCATCGTATATGAACGACAAACAGTTCAAAGAGATGAACATGGATATCCGGGGCGAATTCACTGGTGTCGGCATTCAGATCGGGATCAAGAACCAGCAGCTCACGATCATTGCGCCGATTGAGGACACTCCCGGCTACCGAGCGGGACTCGCGGCGGGCGATAAGATCATGAAGATCAATGACGAATGGACCAGGGACATGACCATCGAGCAGGCGGTGGACACGATGCGCGGCCCAAAAGGTACGTCGGTACAGCTTTTGATCTATAGAGAAGGATGGGATAAACCTAAAGAGTTCAAAATCGTCCGCGACGTCATCAAGGTCGTCAGCGTCAAGTCCAGGATGCTGGATAATAATATCGGATATGTGAAGATCATTCAATTCCAGGGACAGACTTCGGAGGAATTAGAAAAGGCCTTGAAAAAACTGGAAGCCAAGGGTATGAAGAAATTGGTCATCGACTTGCGGAATGATCCGGGTGGGCTTCTCGACTCGTCCGTGGATGTGTGCAGCAAGTTTATGCCCAAAGATAAGCTGGTCGTGTACCTGCAGGGAAGGCAGCCCAATGACCGGAAGGACTTCCTGACTACGGGCTCCGACCTCGCGAGGACGTATCCGATAGTGGTGCTCGTGAACACGGGCAGTGCCAGTGCGTCAGAAATCGTTGCTGGTGCGCTCCAGGATTCAAAACGCGCCCTGATCGTCGGGACACAGACTTTCGGCAAGGGTTCCGTCCAGACTGTGTTCCCGCTTGAAAGCGGCGGTGGGCTCCGGCTTACAACAGCAAAGTATTATACGCCGGCAGGTCGATCGATCCAGAATGTTGGTATTACCCCTGACGTAGAGGTGAAACTGCCGACGATCAAGGAAGCGAAGGAAGGCGAACCGATGCACGTGGTCGTGCGCGAAAAAGATCTCGAGCACCACCTGAAGAACGACACGATCAAAGAGGAAAAGAAGAAAAATGTACCGCAGCCTGCGGAAGAAGAAGATTTCACCTTGGAAGCTGTGCCGAAGGCAGACAAGGATGATATCCAACTCCAGAAAGCGATCGAGATACTGAATCCGGCTGTCTTGGCGGCGGATGTATTCACGGAAATGACAACGACCGTGAAAAAAGGAAAATAGGCTAAAATTTAAAATTTACTTAAGTAATTGAAAAAGCAGGATATTATATCCTGCTTTTCTTTTTTACATTTATTATAATGAAAAAATCAGATAAATGGAGATTTTTAAGTAAAATTACCCAAAATTTACTAATTCTGTATAATCTGACTATATTTTAAGTTTGCTTTTTTCCTGACCGGGAAATATATTAGCACTCGCCTTGAACGAGTGCTAATTACGTGGTATAATAGCTTTACTAATTCCAAGAAAGGAGTCGAGCAATATGAGCGTTAAATTCAAACCATTGAAGGACCGGGTGTTCGTAAGCTATACGGCAGAGTTGGAGAAGACTGCAGGGGGTCTTTACATTCCCGACACTGCGAAAGAGAAGCCGCAGAGTGGACAAGTGCAGGCGGTTGGAGACGAGGTGAAGTCCCTAAAGGTCGGAGACAAGATTCTATTCGACCGTTACTCAGGATCAAAGATCAATCTTGATAATGTTGAGTATCTCATCGTAAAAGAAGAAGACGTGCTGGGAGTCCTGAGCTAAGTCTCTCGATATATCCGGTTTTTTAAAAATCATAATCAACGATACCGAAGAATTTCTAGGAGGAAAAGATATGGCAAAGCAGCTGATGTTTGACCAGGATGCACGCGCGGCGATCCTGAGGGGCGTGAACGTCCTTACTGATGCCGTGAAGGCGACGCTCGGCCCCAAGGGCCGTAACGTCATGATCGACAAAAAATTTGGCGCACCGACCATAACCAAAGACGGTGTGACAGTTGCAAAGGAAGTAGAGCTGAAGGACGCCTATGAGAACATGGGCGCCCAGCTCGTGCGTGAAGTGGCATCAAAGACTTCGGACGTGGCTGGCGACGGCACCACAACTGCGACGGTGCTGGCCCAGGCCATTTACCGTGAAGGCATGAAGAACGTGACCGCAGGCGCCAACCCCATGGATCTGAAGCGGGGCATTGAGAAGGCCGTTGAGGCGGTTATCGAAAACCTCAAGAAGAACTCCAAGCCGGTCAATGAGAAGAAGGAAATCTCCCAAGTCGGCAGTATCTCGGCGAACAGCGACACCACCATCGGCAACTTGATTGCCGAGGCCGTAGACAAAGTCGGCAAAGACGGGGTCATCACCGTGGAGGAGGCAAAAAGCATGAACACCAGCCTCGATGTGGTCGAAGGTATGCAGTTCGATCGCGGCTACATCTCTCCCTACTTCGTGACCAACGCAGATAAGATGGAGGCCGTTCTCGAAAACGCCTACATTCTCCTGTCTGAGAAAAAGATCACGAGCATGAAGGACCTGCTCCCGATACTCGAGCAGACTGCCAAGATGGGCGCGCCAATGGTGATAATCGCTGAGGATGTTGAGGGCGAGGCCCTCGCTACCTTGGTGGTGAACAAACTCCGCGGGACGCTCCAGATCTGCGCCGTGAAGGCTCCGGGCTTCGGTGACCGACGCAAGGCAATGCTCGAAGACATCGCAGTTCTGACCGGCGGCCAGGTGATTTCCGAGGATATCGGACTCAAACTCGAGAACGTGAAGATCACGGACCTCGGGCGTGCCAAGAAGATCACCGTTGATAAGGACAACACCACGATCGTCGAAGGCGCAGGCGATACGAAGAACATCCAAGGCCGCGTAAAACAGATCAAGGCCCAGGTCGCCGAAACGACTTCGGATTACGATAAAGAGAAACTCCAGGAGCGGCTTGCCAAAATAGTGGGCGGAGTGGCGGTCATCAACGTAGGTGCAGCCACCGAGACTGAGATGAAAGAGAAAAAGGCTCGAGTCGAAGATGCGCTTCATGCAACCCGGGCTGCGATGGAAGAAGGCATCGTGGCAGGAGGCGGCGTTGCATTGCTCCGCTGCATCCCGGTGCTTGACAAGTTAAAGCTAACTGGTGACGAGCAGATCGGCATCAACATCGTGAAGAAGGCCCTCGAAGAGCCGATACGGCAGATTGTGAACAATGCCGGTATTGAGTCTTCGGTGGTCGTGGATAAGGTCAAGTCCTCCGACAAGCCGAACTACGGATTTGATGCGCAGAAGGAAGAGTATGTTGACATGCTTCAGGCTGGCATCATCGACCCGACCAAAGTGACCCGTTCTGCACTACAGAACGCTGCTTCCGTTGCGAGCCTCATGCTTACGACGGAAGTGATGATCACCGAGCTGCCTGAAGAGAAGGGTGCAGGAATGCCCTCGATGCCCGGTGGAATGGGCGGAATGGGCGGAATGGGCGGAATGTATTAATAATAAAGTTTCCTGTCACGAGGAAAACAGCAAGGCCGGCGAAGAAAACACTTTGCCGGCCTTTTTTTTTATTTGGGCACGGGGGAATGGCAGATTTCAACATATTGAAGATTAGGGTATTTAAGCAACTATGGCAAAAAATACTTGCTATTATATGGGAAATTTGATTCTATAGTAATGTACACCAAGGAGGCTCTTGGAAACCATGAAAGCGGCCTTTATATTCTCAGATGAATTCGCACGTTTCGATTACGGGTCTAGCCACCCGTTAAAGCCATTTCGTCTGAAGCTCACCTATGAACTGATCAAGGCCTGCGGTTTACTCGCCCCTTCGGACCCACGGCTGATAGAGCCTCATCCGGCGCGGGTTGAAGACCTGCTGACATTTCATACCCAGGATTATATCGACATACTGAGGGCCTCGAACAGTGGTGCGGACTATCCGGGTGCCGATTTCTTCGGACTCGGCCCGGGCGACAATCCGATATTTGCCGGTATGTTCGACTGGTCGATACTCATTGCCGGCGCATCTCTCAAGGCTGCCGACCTCGTTGACAGCGGCGAGGCGGAGGTTGCTTTCAATATCTCGGGAGGACTTCACCATGCCATGGCAGACCATGCCTCGGGGTTCTGTTATATCAACGATCCGGTGATCGCCATCCAGTCCTTAGTCAACAGGGGAAGGAGAGTCGCTTATGTCGACATCGATGCTCACCACGGCGACGGGGTTCAGGAAGCATTCTTTAGCTCGGACAAGGTCCTGACCATTTCACTCCATGAAACAGGGCAAGCGCTTTTCCCGGGCTCAGGGTTCGAATATGAGATTGGCTCGGGAGCGGGCGAGGGATACAGCGTGAACATTCCCCTGCCGCCAGAGACTGACGATGAACTTTTTGTCCATGCATTTACCGAAGTCGTTCCTCCGCTTATAGACGTCTTCAGGCCCGACATCATCGTGAGCCAGCTCGGGGTTGATACGTTCAGGAGCGATCCGCTTGCTCATTTGAATATCACCACGAACGGGTTCTGCCGCGTGGTGACAATGATCAGGGCCATGGCGCCTAAATGGGTAGCACTTGGAGGAGGTGGATACGACATCGCGAACGTGGCGCGGGCATGGACTTTGGCGTGGGCTATCATGAATGGCACTAATGCTCCATCTGAAATCCCTGACTTTTATCGGCAACAGTATCCCGACGCCGGATTTTTCGGAACGAAACTGCGAGATGAGCCATTTTATATGGAGGGGAGAAGGAAAGAGGAGATGAGGAAGGAAGTAGACAGGGTGGTCGACTATAACAAAAAAAAACATGGCATACGGCAATTTTGAGCATCATACATTGGTTTTTAATTCATGAACCTTTAGCCCTACGCTTATGTATAGCTCTTTTTGCAGCCCTCTTGTAAATACGACGAAGTTATAGTACTGTTTAGGGAAATGGTGCGGGAACCAATGCTTTAGCGGTGGACGTACGTGAAAAAGCCGGGATTGTCCGGCATAGGGTCGGGGGAGAAAGTCCTCTACATGGAAGGATGAGGTAATCCATCATGGCCCCGAGTCATGCGCGGCCGATCGTGAGATTGCACGTGAAGCGTTGAGAGGGAAAGCGTAGGCCAGCTATTGAGCTCCGAAATCACGCGTTTTGGGGTGCTGGCCGCGGGCGTACATTGGGAAGGCATTATAGTCGACAACGCTATCAGCCAGTTGTCATTGACCCTGCGGAGTCGGAGATCCTGTGCATGTGTAGACACACAATGCTTCAGAACCGAGAGAGCTCGACAGCATCCGCCGTGAAAGTTGCATGTCGGATCGGGAGGCTAAGACCTGTGGCCGTAATCTTTACTCGTACGCTCTTTTGCAATCTGACATCGGTATAGTACGGGGAAGGAGCCGAATAAAACGGCGTCTGTCTGCACTTTGGTGGGGGTCCTGGAGGGAAGGCTGATGACTGAGGGGAATTCCGGGAAGTGGTTTTTGACCTGTACTCAAAGACAGGAGCATACATTGACTAACTTTACAGCATAAGGCATGGGAAAACCCAAGTAATTAGTTCTGCGTGAATTACCCGAGGCAAGATCCGCGTGTAGTAATTCTTCCCGCATGGATCCGTGCGTGCGGGGGGTGTCCGGCAACGGACATTCCTACCGCGATCAGGCATAATACCGGTCGAGCATCTCAGACTTTGGCGTTGATTGTGAGGGATGAATGAAAAAAATATTGATTGCGCATGATGTCCACGAGTCATTGGAGCAACATCAGACTTTTTTAGACAGGACAGACTTCAAGGTGTTTACCGCAAAAACGAATGATGAAGCATTCAAAATTCACCAAGCCGAGTTGGTGGATCTCATCATTACACGACTCCACATGCCCGGCATGGATGGTGAACATTTCTGCTCCCTGATCAGGGATGATAACCAATTGCGCGCGGCTTCGTTGATCCTAATCTGTGCAAACACGCCGGATGCCATTGAACAAGCCGGGCGGTGCAGGGCGAACGCGGTGCTCATCGAGCCACTCCATCCCGTCGTTCTCATGGTAAAGGCACAGCAACTCCTCGAAATTGCCGGGAGGGAGACGCTCCGGGTATTACTAAGCGCAACGGTTGACAGCCTTTCCGAAGACGAACCGTTCTTCTGCCGCACCGTGAATGTCAGCGCTACAGGGATGCTGATCGAAACCAATAAGCAATTAGCCAAAGGCGCAAGGCTTGCCTGCTCATTTTACCTTCCCAATGCAAAGAAGATACAGGTATCATGTAAAATAATCAGAGCCGCTTTGGCTGCTCCCGGAGACGAAGACAATCGATACGGACTGATGTTTGTAGATATCACACACGAGGCCAAACACTTGCTTGCCGATTACATAGTCAAGTCGTCGATGAAGGAGCGGATTGCCGGTCCATAATCAAGCCATGTTTTTTTAAGTTAAAAAAGTATTTTTTTGCAAACGTTTCGCACCCCGCGCCTGATTAACTGCACGGGTCGATTAAAACCCTCAAACCGGACCGCTCATTTATCCACTTTACAAAAAGTTACCAAACTATCCGCAGAAAGCCCCTGGTTTTAACCATGGGGATGAATGCGGGAATTTTGTTTTTCAGCAATTGCTGGACAAATGTATATCTATATGGTATAGTTGAGCAATCAATGCCAGATAAACTTAAAACTCCAACATTTATCCACGAGTTTCAACTCGTAACAACCCCAAAAGACAATCGAATGCTTAATGTCCGACTCGAAGCTGGTCGTTATCTATATAATGCCTGTCTTAGTGAAGCGATGAAACGTCTTGCCGCCATGCGTAGCTCTAAAAAATGGCGTTCAGCGATCAAGAAGAAAAAGAGCAGGCTACGCACTAAAATGTTCAAGACAGCCAGAAACATAGCTGAATATACCGAATACCATCTCCATGATTATGTCGGGAGCCTCCGCAATTCGTGTTGGATCGGAGACCATATTGACAGCCTGGCCGCCCAGAAGATAGCGACCAGGTCGTTTAATGCCGTTGCTGACTACGAATTCGGCAAGCATGGTAAACTACGTTTCAAGCGCCATGCCTGGATGTCGTCCCTTGAAGGTAAAAACAACACGTCCGGTATTCGGTGGTGCGATGACCATGTTGAATGGTCTGGACTTAGCCTTACCTGTGTCTTCGACAAAAAAGACAAGTTTGGCGTTCAGGCACATGCGCTTAGCCATGATGTTAAATATGTTCGTTTGGTGAAGAAAACCATCTGCGGTAACGCCTGCTGGTTCGCCCAACTCGTGCTTAAAGGCACGGCCAGGATCAAGCGTGAAAATATGATCGGCACCGAAACGGTCGGCCTTGATATTGGTCCATCCACGGGTGCTATCGTTAGCGATACCGATGCGTTGCTCGTAGCATTTTGTCCGGAAGTCGAGATTCCGTACAAACAAATCCGCGTGGTTCAGCGTAAGATGGCCAGAAGCCTGAGGGCTATCAACCCGGACAACTACAACGAAGACGGCACGACTAAGACTGGTGCCGGCAAGGGTAAAAAGTGGTGGATATTCTCTGCTAAATACCGTGCGCTTAAGGCTGAACTAGCCGAGCTACAGCGAGTTTTGGCTGAAACCAGAAAACGGGCTCATGGCACGTTAGCCAATGAAATTCTTAAGCTCGGAACCAACATAAAGACCGAGAAACTGTCGTACAGAGCATTCCAGAAACTCTATGGTAAAAGTATTTCAAGACGCGCTCCGGGGATGTTTATTTCGATGCTTCGCCGCAAAGCCGAAAACGCTGGCGGTAAAGTAACTGAATTTTCTACCCGGAGCACGAAGCTTTCAGAGACATGCCACTGCGGGGAAGTAGCCAAAAAACCGCTATCCCACAGATGGCATGACTGTAACTGCGGGGTAAACACTCAACGCGATCTCTACTCCGCATATCTTGCAAAATATGTTTTTGAAAATGTCCTCGACACGCGTCAAGCCGCAGCAGCTTGGCCGGGTGCAAACCTGCTCCTGGAACGGGCGGTGTTGAGGGTGCAGTTTGCAGCGGCAAATGGCCGAATTCACCCGGCCAGCTTCGGTATTAACAACATGAGAGCCAACACCACGAACCGGAGACAGAGTTGCTTGCCCGTTAAAAACGGATCAACGATAGTCGATGCCGGCAACCTCTGTATTGTTGCCGGAAAGCCTGTCGGTATTGCCGTTAGAACCCCCTGTCTTTAGACATGGGGTAGGTCAGGCATGCCCTCCCGCCTGAAGCAAACATTCATCATAGGCAACAAATTCAGATGCCAGCGATTCATGGGCGATTCCATTCCGGATCGAGAGTCCGAGCCAGATGAGAGCAGTGCCCAGAATCACACCGCCGATTATCCCTAACATAGTGGGATACGGAGGAGCAAATCCAGCGATAGGTGCACCGATGAAGAGAATGCCATTCAGTACCGATATTGTCCTCGTTGCCACGAGATACGCCGCGAGAAGCAAAGATCCAACACCCATGATCGCGAAAGATATCGTGACCATAGCACCGAAAGTACCGCTCATGAGCGGCCCCGTGATGCTCATAAGAGCTTCGTATTTTGAATGAGCTGCCAGGACCGGGACGATCGCCGCCTCCACGAAGAACATCAACCCAGTCAGGAGGATATTGCCGAGCAGAGCGAGGACGAAGGCTACATGCCCGATTTTCGACATGCGGGAACCCAGAACACGATAGAAAGCGCCAATTCCAGCAATCCCGAGCAGAGCTGATATCCCGAAAAGGATATGAACCGGAACCCAAGCTTGCTGCAGTGCGAATCCGGGCTGGTCTACATCAGGATTGAAGAGAATCGGTACTGCGATAAGAACGCCGGAAAGTATCAAAAAAGTGCTGCTCCAATGCGTCAGTTTATTTGACATGGAAAATCACCTCATTTCTCCAATACAGTTTCTATATAAAGTAAACATCTCGTTTCACTGGCTGTCAAGGACAGACTAGGTTTGGATACAAACTGTCTTTCACTGGATTGACAATAATGGCCCGGAGATTTATATTTTCTTGTGCCTGGCCAACATGTTTTGGTCGGGGATGCATTGGTGCTTTTGCTATCTAGCGGCTTGACAAGCGGCAACTGAACACTTGACAACCAGTAACAATTTGCTAAAATAGGAATCAGTTTTTTTGACAATCAGTATGGAGTTGGCACCAGTATTTGGGTAGTATCGTAAAACTGATACTCATGGCACAACATGACTGATCTGTGATTTGACATGGGTTCCAAGATGGTATCTTACATGATATTTACAACATTTAAATCACAACCGACTTTGCGAGAGGAAACTCCCGTAAGTGACACTGCATCTTCCAAACGGTTGGCTATCCCTGAGAAGGAACCACCTTCTTGGAAGCCCCAACCAACATTTGGTTGCGAGAGCATTCACTGATTGAAATGCGGCAGGCTGGACAGAGATGGCACTAGTTTCTGGAAATCGCATTTCTCGAATTTTGAATCGGTTGCATTGTTTTGAGAGGTGGCTATGGGGATGGAGGATAGGGATTGGTACCGAGAAAAAAGGATCGATTGGGAACGCGGGGGATTAAAAGAGCGAGCCAAAAAAAAATGCCCATCAAAGTATATAGTCTGGATTTTGGCAGCTATCATTGCATTCACTGCTATTTGGTATTGGAAGGGATTGGGCACAGCACTCTAATATCCGACTTCAGAGCCGATTAAACTCCTTGAGTTTTTTTTGGTAACCGCGTAGATTATGCATTGCGGCGCCGTAATTCATGCTGACGTGAACGGAGCAATCAACATTCTTAAAAAGTATCTCCCGGAACACAAAGGTGTCTCCTGGAGTAGTGGCTGTTTGGCACAGCCTTCGGTCAACCGGTTCGCCTGGAGAAATACCAGGCCAGCATCATCAGCCCATGAATCGGGGAAGTGGCAAACATCTCTGCCGCATCCGAAAACAGAATCAGCAGTGGCTCTCAGTAGTGAGAGCCTGATTCGGGTATCCCCGTCCATCAGGTCGGGGAAAGGTGTTTTTTACCGATTGCCTCATGCTAACCTTTCAATATTTTTTCCGCCGCGATCTGTGCCTCATGTACACAGTCTCCGATGCCAATGCCCTTGTACGAACAGCCGATCAGATGCAGTCCTGGATGGATCGAGAGCATCCGATCGAGTAGGGCTATTCTGTTCAGGTGCCCAACGGTGTATTTCGGCATACCTTTGTGCCAGCGGTATACTTTCGAAAATTGCGCATTCGCCTTAAGGCCGACAATACCGTCGAGCTCTTCGAGCATCATGTTGACCATGCTGGCATCATCGAATTCGTTAACGAGCTCCTCGTGATGGCCACCGCCGACAAATCCTCGAATGAGAACTTGATGATCGGGTGCTCGGAAGGACCACTTGATGGAGCTGTAGGTCGCCGCGTTGACCCTCCTGCCCTCAACGCGAGGAACGATAAAGCCGAACCCCTGGAGTGGGACCCTTATGTCATCCTTTAAGAACGCGATCGATACTGTAGCGGAGGATGACCATTCGATCTTATTCATCTGCGATGCAAGGTTTGCATCGAACTCTTTTACCATATTGGCGGCATCATAAGCGGCCGAGGCGATCATGACTTCGTCCGCTTCCAGGAACTCACCGCTTTCAAGTATTACGGAATAACTTTTGCCCTTCGGTTCGACCGCTTTGACCGGGGAGTTGAAGCGGATCGAGTTGCTGCCGATATAGTCAGCGCAGGCCTGTGATAAAGTTTGCATGCCGTTTTTGAAGCTCATGAAGTAGGTCATTCTGGGTTGACCGGGTTTGGGCGGCGGACCGCTCAGAGTTGCATGAGGTCTGTTCTTTAAGGCAGCGATCATGCCGAGAATCAAGCTGCCGCTCTTCTGCTCCATTTGTATGAAGCGCGGAAATGTTGCCAGAACGCTCATGTTGTTAGGGTTCGATGTATGGATGCCGCCCACGAGTGGCTCCGCGATCTTTTCCAGGCACTCGCGGCCGAGCCTGCGCGTGACAAAGGAGGCAAGGCTTTCGTCATCCCTGAGTCTGCGCTTTGGTACGAACACTTCCATGCCCATTCGGATTTTGCCGGGCCAAGTGATGAGGCGAGACTTTGCCATGGGCCAGAACGAAGTCGGCACCATGAGCATCACGCCCTCGGGCAGTGCATGGAGCTCTTTGTTCGAATAGATGAACGTGCCTTTGAACTGGTCATTCGAAGGCAGCATTTGAGGTTCGAGCCCAAGGCGCTTGGCAAGATTTACGGTCCAGATTTTTTCAGGAAGAAAACTATCGGGCCCACCTTCAATCAGAAATTTGTCATGTTTTTCCGTCAGGATTTTGCCGCCGATACGGCCATTCTTCTCGAGCAGCAGCACATCAACAGTCTTATTGTATGCCTTGGCCCCGGCCTTGAGATGGACAGCGGCAGCCAGACCGGCTATCCCGCCGCCTATGATAATGATTTTCGTCATAGGTTATAATCCTTTGAACCCAGATTTGCGCAGATGACCACTCGCATTGCAATGATAACCTGTCATCGAGTAGTCACTATTTTTATAAATTTTTTTTAATAAAAACCACAACAGTCGGCAGTATTGAAGCAGTAATTTGCATTATAGTGTCGCGCTTGTTGTGGCTTCCTACGCTTTTTTCACGATGTCCGCCAACGCCTTGATGAAGCGTTTAGACATATTCAGCGATTCAGCCCGTTCGAACTCGATCCCCAGTTTCTTCGCATGTGAGCGATGGAGGATGTCTATGTCGTAGAGCGTTTCCATGTTGTCGCAGGTGAAGCCAAGGGGGACTTCAAGCACTGTTTCATAACCCTCCTGCTTGATCTTTTCAAGCGTGGGTTCTACCTCAGGCTCGAGCCACGGTTCTGTTGCGCGAATACCCTTGCTTTGCCACGCCATTCGCCATAGCCGAATATTCAGCCGCGCAACGATGCGTTTAATGGTTTCTTCTATCTGCCACCTGTAGGGATCGCCAGCGGCTATATACCGTGTTGGAATGCTATGGCTCGTAAATATCACTACTGCGGACCTTTGCTGTTCCGGGCGAAGCCGCTTCAAACCGTCGGACACGCGTTCTTCCCACGCGTCGATGAACATGGCATTGTCATGCCAGCTCGAAATGAAGGTTTTCCCTATGGAGCCTTCGCCGAGCAGGTCGAAGGCAGATCGGTAAGTTCCCGTCGTAACCTCTGTCTCGAATGGCGACAATGAGAGGCCGATCACATGGGTCGCGCCATCTAGCACCGCCTTGTCATATGACTCCCCAATCGTCGGTGAGGAGTATCTAAACCCTTCGTAGACGCGATACCCGCTGCCAAGCTCTTTAGCGAGTGATATAGCCTGAGCTTTTACGATCTCTGGAAGCGGAGATTTGCCTCCGATGAGTTTGTAACGCTCGATTACCGCGGAGACGACGGACAGAGGAGCTGGGCGGCCCATAAAGGCCGTCATGAACGGCCCGACATCGTCTAGATCTTTCGGGCCGCCGAGTGCGATGAGTATGATTGCAGTATTGGACATAATGAACGGGTTTGTGGTGCAAGGTTCAGCAAAGCATTCAGAACACGACAAGGCCCCTATTTCCTGCTCAACTCATGCGTTGCATTGATGAACTCGGCCGCACTCTCGAGCGGAGTTTGTTGAAGGATGCCGTGCCCAAGGTTCATGATATGGCCATTCCTTCCGCCGGCACGATCGAGAATTTCCTTGGTCCGTTTCCGGATGAACTCTTTGGAACCGAAGAGGGTGATGGGGTCGAGGTTACCCTGAATCGCCTTGTCCAATCCAATGCGTTTCCAGGCGGTGTCCAGGTCGCAGCGCCAATCGAGACCGATCACGTCGCCGCCTGCCTCGGCCACCATCTCCAGGAGATGGGTAGCGCCATTGGCGAAGTGGATAAGCGGAACCGATTTTTTGATCCCCGCAATCACGTTTTTTTGGTGCGGGAGCACAAATTCTCGATAGTCGCTCGGGCCGAGAGCGCCAACCCACGAATCGAAGAGTTGGACAACCTGCACGCCGGCATCGATCTGGGCATTTAGATAATTGATAATGACTCCAGTAAGGTGTTCCATAAGCTTGTGCCAGGCCTGGGGTTCGGCGAACATCATTGTTTTGGCGTGCTCGTAGTTTCGCGAACCGCCGCCTTCAATTACATAGCTCGCAAGGGTAAAGGGCGCGCCTGAGAAGCCGATAAGCGGCACCTTTCCTCCAAGTTCCTTCAGTGCGATCTTGATTGCCTTCATGAGGTACTCAATCTGGCTTGCAGCGTCTATTGATTTGAGCTTCAACACGTCTGCCATTGTGCGAACGGGATTGTGGATTAGTGGGCCCTCGCCTTTGGCAAATTCCAGGCCGATGCCCATGGGTTCGAGCGGCAGCAGTATGTCGGCAAAGATGATCGCCGCATCGATCTCGTACCGCCTCACGGGCTGGATAGTAACCTCAGCGGCGACCTCCGGTGTCTTGCACATCTCAAGAAAAGTGCGCTTTGTCCGGATCTCGCGATATTCCGGCAAATATCGTCCTGCCTGGCGCATCATCCATACGGGCGTACAATCAACCGCCTCACGCCTGCATGCTTTAATGAATCTGTCTGCTCTGGACATTCATGGTCTCCTGAGTGGCTTAGTGTGTCCCGCAGCAGACTGTGCTGAAAGACACTTAAAGACTTTATTGAGGCTCATAACGAGCGTTTAATATAGTATGTTACGAAAAAAAACTCAAGGGATTTTTCTCAATTTAACACCGCAAACATCCTCTTCTGAGTATATGATATATTATTTACATGAAACTTAGCGTATGGGCAAAACAACAGGAGATAAGTTATCACACGGCATCCCTATGTTGGAGAACCGGGAGAACTCAGCGGCAGCACGCTTCTTTATTTTACCGAGAGTTCACCGGTGCGCGTGAGGAGATGGAAGTAAGCCGAACTGAGAGCCATACTTTCAGCACGCATTCGTCAGTGAACCGTGAAACCACCACTATAATCATAGTGAGGGAGAGCTCATAGCATTCGAGCTGCAAATGGACTCCTGAAGGATCTATGAATTACCATCTCTTCTGGATCACATATATGACAGCTCACCGACATGCGAATAACCATGTCACGGTGAGAAATGTAACATTTTCGCTTAAGACTTGGGTCTCGAATCGTAGTTTCAGTATCAAAAACCAAAGCATGATGATTT
Source organism: Nitrospirota bacterium (assembly GCA_963845065.1). Classification (GTDB taxonomy): domain Bacteria; phylum Nitrospirota; class UBA9217; order UBA9217; family UBA9217; genus JAJYKN01. The sequence continues at coordinate 301,343 of CAWJQQ010000002.1, read as the reverse complement.
GAAAATGTAAATGAATTTTCGCCAGATAAATACATTACTGCCGAATGGTTCATAATGTAATACTGCTTGACAAAGCGCTCACTTACCGTATAAAATCAGGGTTCTAACTATAAATCAGAATCCACGCATCGAGGGTACTACAATCGTATGATAAAAATTTTTAACACGCTTACGGGGAAGAAGGAGGAATTCATCCCCATCCATCCGGGCAAAGTGACGATGTATGCATGCGGTGTTACCGTTTATGATTATTCCCACCTCGGACATGCCCGGGGTGCTGTTATCTTTGACCTAATCCAGCGTTACTTCCGCCGTAAGGGGTTCGACGTGAAATATGTGCGGAACTTTACCGATATCGATGACAAGATAATCAACCGGGCAAAGGAAGATGCGATCACTCCTGCCGAGGTGGCTCACAAATATATTGAAGCGTATCAGACAGACATGAAACATCTCGGTGTAGAGAGGGCCGATGTGGAACCAAAGGCCACCGAGCATATTGCCGAGATGATTAAAATCATCATGGAACTCGTAAATAATGGACATGCTTACGTTATAGATGGTGATGTATACTTTCGCGTGGTCAGTTTTAAAGACTATGGAAAACTCTCGAAGCGTAATATTGAGGACTTGCAGGCGGGTGCGCGGGTCGAAGTGGATGAACGTAAGCAGGATCCTCTTGATTTTGCTTTGTGGAAAGCGTCAAAACCTGGCGAGCCTGCTTGGGCAAGTCCTTGGGGGCCGGGCAGGCCGGGTTGGCATATTGAGTGTACCGCTATGGGTTTCAAGCACCTCGGTGAGACCTTCGATATACACGCCGGAGGCAAAGACCTTATCTTTCCGCACCACGAAAACGAAATTGCCCAGAGTGAGGCGTATTCGGGTAAAAAATTTGTGAATTACTGGATCCATAATGGTTTTGTAAACATCAACCAGGAGAAAATGTCCAAGTCCCTCGGGAATTTTTTCACGATCCGAGACATCCTCGGTCAATATGATGCAGAAGTCGTGAGGCTTTTTCTTCTTTCCACGCATTACCGGAGCCCAATCGATTTTTCGGACGCTAACCTGAAAGATGCTCGGGCAGGGCTCGACCGGTTCTACACGATGAAAGAAGGGATAGTGAAGTTCCTTGAAGGGAAAAAACCGTCAACAGCCAAGCCCGAGGACGTCATCGAAGCATCCGATCGGGAACTCTACGAAAAAATTAGGTGCCTGCCCCAAGCCTTTGAAGATGCAATGGATGACGATTTCAATACTGCCTTTGCTATTGGGCTCATATATGACCTCGTGCGCGATGTGAACAAGTTCATGGCCGACTCTGACAAAAAGAATGCCGATGCAGCGAACATCATCTTGTACGCAGCCTTTGCCTCTTTCGAAGATGTGAGCAAGACGCTAGGCATTTTTCTGCGAAGCCCTGCGGACTGGTTTAAAGAAGGAAGGCTCGCGGATGGCAATGTAACTATTTCTTTGGAGAGGATCGAAGAGTTTATTCATCTCCGGAATGAAGCTCGAGCACGCCGGGATTGGACTGAAGCGGACCGGATAAGAAAGATCCTTGTCGATGGTGGCGTTGAATTGTTTGACCGAGCTGAGGGCACAGTGTGGAAACCGAAGTGACTCCGGCGGCAGCAGAGACAGTTTTATGCATAAAGATAAAATATTCGGCATCAACCCCGTACTTGAGGCGCTTAGGTCAGGGAGGCCGATACGGCGGCTGTTGATCGCTGAGCAACGCAAAACTGACCGCGATGTGAAGGAGATATTTCGGCTTGCTAAGGGCAGTGGTGTAGAGCTTAGAATGGCGAGCCGAGATACCTTAAATCGCGAAGCTCCGCAGACAACGCATCAGGGCGTGATCGCTATTGTGTCCGCCCAGGAGTATGTGGATCTCGATGATGTCCTCAAAATTCCTGTCCAAAAGGGACAGGTTCCTCTGTTTCTTATCCTGGACGGCGTTGAAGACCCGAGAAATCTCGGGGCCATTTTGCGCAGTGCCGAGGCAGCAGGTGTTCACGGAGTAATTATCCCGGAACGCCGTGCGGCTGGCCTGACGGATACAGTTGCCAAAGCTGCAGCTGGAGCGCTTGAATATGTGCCGGTAGCAAAGGTTGTAAATATTGTTAATACCATCGATGTCCTCAAAAAGGCAGGAGTCTGGATAGTGGGTGCCGAAGCGGGAGGCGACACGGTCTACTGGGACGCCGACTTTTTACGTTCTACGGCACTGGTATTGGGTGGCGAGGGTAAAGGTGTACGCAGGCTCGTGAGAGAGCACTGTGATTACCTCGTATCATTACCTTTGATGGGCAAAATCAGTTCCCTGAATGTGTCGGTGGCCGCGGGGGCATTACTCTTCGAAGTGCTGCGTCAACGGAGAACCCGGAGTTCATGAACAATTGTTTGTGAATACTATTGTAGTTTACACATTCCCACCGCTAAAACATGTGATATTCTTGGATACAAGCGGATTTGCTGACCGGGATATAGGCAGTCTTACGGCTACTCTCCCAAATGTTGGACGCCCCTGCCATTTGAAACTCAACTATTAATTAGTCTTTGCGGACAAAAGGCTTACCTGACAACTTTCTTGCCAGGACCGGATATCCTTGGTTTCAAAGTGTCCAGGGACCAGTTTCCCTGTCGTAAAGCATAAGTATTATGATATAGCAGTAATAGAACTTGTAAAACTATACGGGTTAAACGCTTTCATCCCACCGCCAAAGCATGGGGGGTGGGGTCTCGCGCGTAAAACTTAGGACGCCTTTTATAAAGACAGTTAAAATTAATCTTTTTACTTGACAAGATTGTATGCAATATCATATAATTCCAATTCTTTGGCGCGACAGCCGTGGTGCGCGCACTTGTCGTTATGGGCTGGCAAGGCCTTAGCGCGTCCAGAGGATTCTGCCACCGTAACTCAGCTGGTAGAGTAGCTGATTTGTAATCAGCCTGTCGGGGGTTCGAGTCCCTTCGGTGGCTCCACTTTTTTATTAATAATCATGTAAGTCGCTCTAATAATGAGGAAGATTGTCGCTGCGTCGGGGAGGTGCCCGAGTGGCCAAAGGGAACAGACTGTAAATCTGTCGGCGTCAGCCTACGGAGGTTCGAAACCTCCCCTCCCCACCACTTAAATGGAACTACGGAATCGAATTTGCAGATATGCGGATTTAAAATTCATAATAATTATAAATGTGCACAAAAAAGTCCGCGATCTAATGCGGGAATAGCTCAGCTGGCTAGAGCGCAAGCCTTCCAAGCTTGGGGTCGCGGGTTCGAATCCCGTTTCCCGCTCCATTTAATTGCCTAAACGTTTGAACAGTTCAAGCGTTGCAATGCCCATGTAGCTCAGTTGGTAGAGCACATCCTTGGTAAGGATGAGGTCAGCGGTTCAATCCCGCTCATGGGCTCCAGTACTGTACGATTTTTAAATTAAACAAAACTATTTTACACTTCCTTAGAGGAGGCGGACAGCATGTCAAAGGCAAAATTTGAAAGAACGAAGCCGCACGTGAACGTTGGCACGATTGGCCACGTGGACCACGGAAAGACGACCCTGACGGCAGCCATAACGAAAGTACTTGCACTCAAAAACTTTGCGAGCTTCGTGGCCTACGACCAGATCGACAAGGCCCCGGAAGAACGGGAGCGCGGCATCACGATCGCCACGGCGCACGTGGAATACCAGACAGACAAACGGCATTATGCTCATGTTGACTGCCCCGGGCATGCGGACTATGTGAAGAACATGATAACGGGAGCCGCCCAGATGGACGGCGCTATTTTGGTGGTGTCCGCCGCAGACGGCCCGATGCCCCAGACAAGAGAGCACATCCTTTTGGCCCGCCAGGTCGGCGTGCCGTATATCGTTGTTTACATGAACAAGGTAGACATGGTGGACGACCCCGAGTTGATCGAGCTCGTTGAGCTCGAGATCCGGGAACTTCTGTCCAAGTACCAGTTCCCCGGGGACAAGACGCCGATCGTCAAGGGAAGCGCGCTCAAGGCCCTCCAGAGCGAGAGCAAGGACATCAACGCGCCTGAGTTTAAGAGCATCATGGAACTCATGGACGCCATCGACAGCTACATTCCCGTGCCGAAGCGCGACATCGATAAGCCGTACCTGATGCCGATTGAAGACGTGTTCTCGATTGCCGGGCGCGGAACGGTGGTGACGGGCAGAATCGAGCGCGGCATCGTGAAGGTGGGCGATGAAATTGAGATCGTGGGAATCAAGCCGACGCAGAAGACGGTGGTGACGGGCGTCGAGATGTTCCGGAAGCTTCTGGACCAGGGACAAGCTGGCGACAACGTTGGGGTTCTGCTCCGCGGCATAAAAAAGGAAGACGTAGAGCGCGGCATGGTTCTGGCGAAACCGGGCAGTATTACACCGCATACCAAGTTCAAGGCCGAGGCGTACATTCTGACGAAGGAAGAAGGGGGCCGCCACACGCCGTTCTTCAACGGATACCGTCCTCAGTTTTATTTCCGGACCACCGACGTGACGGGCGTGGTGAAGCTTGCCGAAGGCGTTGAGATGGTAATGCCTGGAGACAATATGACCTGCAGCGTAGAACTCATCACCCCGATCGCCATGGACCAGGGCCTGCGCTTCGCCATCCGCGAGGGCGGCCGCACCGTGGGCGCCGGCGTCATCACCCAAGTGATCGAGTGATTCAATTGTGATTGTGGTTCGGTGATCGCGAATTTAGAACCTGAAAAACGCGATTCATAATCAGAAATTAAATACGAGTGAGGCTATTATCGTGCGGGAAATCATTCTTCTTGCTTGCGGTGAATGCAAGCGCAAAAATTATTCAACGACCAAGAACAAAAGGAACACACCAGACAAGCTTAATCTTGATAAATATTGCCGATTCTGTCGTAAACACACTGTGCACAAGGAAACGAAAGCATAGCCTGGATATGCATGGCGATGCGGGGTTAGGACACAGGCCAGTAGCTCTAATGGTAGAGCTCCGGACTCCAAATCCGGCTGCTGGGGGTTCGAGTCCCTCCTGGCCTGCCATTTTTCGAGACTCCTGTGCAGAAAGAGGCTTGTATGTTTAATAAGGTAAGGATATTTTTTCAAGAGGTTAAGCTGGAACTCAAGAAGGTTGTGTTTCCGACAAGGAAAGAAGTCATTGGTTCTACCTGGGTGGTGATATTCACCGTGCTTATTTGCGCCTTTTTTTTGGGACTGGTAGATTTGGTGTTGGCAAGACTAATGGCCATTGCCTTTAGTAGGTAGAGATCAGTATGCCGATGAATTGGTATGTAGTTCATACATATGCAGGTTTTGAGAACAAGGTAAAGACCAGTGTCCTCGAGACGGTGTTGAAGCTTGGCCTCCAGGAAAAAATAGGTCAAATCCTTGTTCCGACCGAAGAGATATTATCCATCAAGGCCGGGAAAAAACGCAAATCGCAGCGGAAATTTTTCCCTGGCTACATCCTTGTCGAAATGGAGATGGATGATAATACGTGGCATATCATCAAAGAAACACCCAAGGTGACCGGTTTTGTAGGCGGAAGCACGAACCCTACACCCTTGAGCGACGATGAAGTGAAGACCATCCTCAAACAGACTGAAGAGGGAGCGGTGGCTCCGACCCAGCCCAAGCAAGCGTACCAGAAAGGCGATCGCGTCAGAGTTATCGATGGACCGTTCAACAGCTTTATCGGTACTGTGGAAGATGTCAATCCCGCGCACGGCCGACTTCGGGTGATGGTGAGTATTTTCGGGCGTTCGACGCCAGTAGAGCTTGAATTCCTTCAGGTAGAGCGAGAAAAAGACGCTAAATAATCTGACAAAATTTTACGATTTGAGATTCTCCAATAAAAAAGCGCTAAAATAATACAGGAGTATGTTCTATGGCTAAAGAAATTACGGCAAAAATCAAACTTCAAGTTCCTGCAGGCAAAGCTAATCCGGCGCCGCCGGTGGGTCCCGCACTCGGTCAGCATGGCGTCAATATCATGGAGTTCTGCAAGGCCTTCAATGCGAAGACCCAGAAAATGGGCGAGACCATCGTTCCGGTCATTATCTCGGTATACTCAGACCGGTCGTTCACCTTTATTACCAAGACCCCGCCGGCCGCTGAGCTTCTGAAAAAGGCAGCTGGGATCGTGAAGGGCTCCGGTACGCCAAACAAGGATAAAGTCGGCAAGGTGACTCGCTCCCAAATAAAGGAGATCGCGCAAACGAAGCTTCCGGATCTCAATGCGGCAAATGTTGATTCAGCCATGCGGATGATCGAGGGCTCAGCAAAGAGCATGGGGTTGGAAATCGTCGATTAACGACATTATTTAGACCTACTCCCACCACTAAAGCATGTAGGGCTTTTCGCGCTGGGCTCCTAAATGTCGAATCGGAAATGGAAGTCGGTGTTTAAAATTTCTCATCTTCCATTCCTATTAAAATTTTCATGCGGGAGGCCGTCAACGGCCGTTCGAACCGCAAGGAGGAAACATGGCAGGGAAGAAGTATAAAGCAGTGGCAGCACTGGTGGACCGCACAAAAATGTTCGGCATCGAAGAGGCTGTTGGTCTTGCCAAGAAAACGGCAAGAACAAAGTTCGATGAAACCGTTGATCTGGCGATCAGACTCGGTGTGGATCCAAAACAGGCGGACCAGATGGTGCGCGGGACGGTCGTTCTTCCGCACGGTACCGGGAAAAAAGTAAAAATTCTGGTATTCGCGAAGGGCGATAAAGAGAAAGAAGCGAGGGATGCCGGCGCTGATTATGTTGGCGCTGAAGATCTTGCAGATAAAATTACAAAAGAAAGCTGGACGGATTTCGATACCGTTGTTGCTACGCCGGACATCATGGGAATCGTGGGCAGGCTCGGTAAAGTGCTTGGCCCACGCGGATTGATGCCGAATCCCAAGACTGGTACGGTGACATTTGATATTGCGAAGGCAATCAGGGAAATTCGGGCGGGCAAAGTCGAATACCGCGTGGAGAAGGCCGGCATAGTTCATGTTCCGGTGGGCAAGGCGTCCTTCGACGAAAATAAACTTGTGGACAATGCCAAGGCTGTACTCGAGTCAATTTTGAAGGCTAAACCGTCGTCGAGCAAGGGTAAGTATCTCAAGAGCGCAACTGTTTCCACGACTATGGGGCCCGGCGTTAGAATGGATACGGCTGCGATCGAAAAGCTTGCAGGATAATAGAACGATAGCTGTTACGTATTTGCATACTCTGCGCTAACCTTGTTATCGTTGCAGATATTACTTTACTGAAAAAGGTCGATCCCTCAAGAAGAGGGATACGGTCCGAGACAGCAGGCACTGAAAATTGATAAGCCGTTTCTTTTTCGGTTTAATTCCTGAAACGGAGCCTGCCGAGACCCGGGTAGATGAAAGAAGTGCAGTTTCCCTTTCTTTCGAGATTCCCGGGGCAGTCATCGGGAACTCTGGAAAGAAAGGAGGACAGCGTTGAATAAAGAAGAGAAAAAAGAAGCAATAGATGAACTCCATGCGAAGTTCGTTCGCGCCAAAACTGCGGTGATTACGGGGTATTCTGGAATCAATGTTGAACAGATTACCGAACTCCGGGCGAAGCTGCGTGCAGCTAAGGTTGAATACCGCGTCGTAAAAAACACCCTGGCGCGCAAAGCATCAGAAGGCACCGGTCTCGAGCCGCTCAAGGATTACTTTATTGGTCCTGTGGGCATTGCACTCGGGTACGATGACGTGGTTGCGCCAGCGAAGGTACTCTTTGATTTCAGTAAGACGCAGGAGAAGCTTCAACTCAAGGTTGGTGTGCTCGACGGCAAGCTCCTGAAGCAGGCGGATATCAAGGCGCTCGCCAGCCTGCCGTCGCTGAATTCGCTCCGCGGGAAAATCATCGGTCTTCTCCAGGCGCCTGCATCGAGGATAGTCGGCGTGCTGGCAGCTCCGGGTGGTCAAATTGCCAGGGTTATGAAAGCGAAGGCAGACAAGGGATAAATCGTTAAAACGCGCTCACAACGAGTGCATATTTTAAAAAGTTTATACACTTTCGGGAGGAATAGAAACATGGCTGATTTAGCAAAAATGGTTGATGAATTGAGCGGTTTGACCGTTCTTGAAGCAGCAGAACTGAGCAAAATGCTTGAGGAAAAGTGGGGTGTGTCTGCGGCAGCTCCCGTGGCAGTCGCGGCAGCTGGAGGAGCAGCGGGCGCAGCAGCAGTAGAAGAGAAGACCGCATTTGATGTTATCCTGGCGAGTGCCGGGGCACAGAAGATCAATGTTATTAAAGTTGTGCGTGAGCTTACAGGTCTCGGCCTCAAGGAAGCAAAGGACCTCGTTGAAGGTGCTCCGAAACCGGTAAAGACCGGTGTTACCAAGGAAGAGTCAGAAACCATGAAAAAGAAGCTTACCGACGTAGGCGCAACTGTAGAGGTAAAGTAAAAAGACAAATCAGGCTTCTTGTGCCAAGTCCTTGCCCTCCGGCAGCGGTCCGGAGGGCAACGGACTTTTTGCGTTTATGGATAGGGCCTTCGAAACTGGCGAATACCGGTAAAAAAATTCGAAATGCAAAGTGAAAAATAGAAAAGGAAACGATTCAACATTGCGTTTTACACGATTTGTATTTTTCATTGTGCATTTTATGATGTTTAAGGGGTGCGAAAATGTCTAAAGAAAAAAGAGAACTTGTCCGCGTACGGAAAGATTTTTCCAAAATTCCAACAATCCTGGAGATTCCCGATCTCATCGAGATTCAGAAAAAGTCTTACGATTATTTTCTGCAGAAGGACGTCGCATCCGACAAGAGAAAAGACATGGGACTCCAGGCTGCGTTCAAGAGCGTATACCCAATTTATGATTTCAACGAGACGGCGATGGTCGACTACCTTGGCTATTCACTGGGCGACCCAAAATACAGCATTTGGGAATGCTTGCAGCGCGGGGCGACGTTCGCAGCGCCGCTCAAGATAAAGACGCGTCTTGTGTTCTTCGAGAAGGATGAGCAGACTGCTACCAAACGGGTGAAGGATATCAAAGAACAGGAAGTCTACGTCGGCGATCTGCCACTCATGACAGAAACCGGCACGTTTATCGTGAACGGGACCGAGCGTGTCGTCGTAAGCCAGCTTCATCGCTCCCCGGGCGCTTTTTTCACGCACGACAAGGGCAGGACCCACGCGAGCGGCAAAATTCTCTACTCCGCCCGGATTATTCCCTATCGCGGGTCTTGGCTCGACTTTGAGTTCGACGTAAAAGACATTGTCTACGTTCGGATCGACCGCAGGCGTAAGATTCCAGCCACCATCCTTCTCAAAGCCTTCGGATACTCCAACGAAGACCTGCTCAGAATGTATTATCCCATAGAAAACATCAAGATCAAAAAGGACGGCTTCACTCGCGGGATCCATCCCGACGTGCTGACTGGCCTCAAGGCGCCGATAACCATTACCGACAAAAACACCCGAGAGCAGATCGTAAAGGATGGTGCCAAGATCACCCGCATTGCAATCAAAAAAATGGAGGCGGCCGGTATTACGGAGATCCCGATTCCCCGCGAGGAACTGATCGACCGTATTGTACTTCGGGACGTAATCGACCCAGAAACCGGCGAAGTGTTACTCCCGGCAAATGAGAAGATAACGGAAGCCTTTCTTACAAGAATTGCGGAGACCAAAGTCGAAAAGATGGAAGTGATTTACATGGATGGCATCCATGTAATCAGCGCCATGAGAGACACACTTCTTTCCGACAAAGTGCAGACGTCCGATGAAGCTCTTCTCGAGATCTACCGGAAAATGCGTCCGGGAGAACCACCGACGATCGATATGGCACGGAATCTCTTCACAGGTATGTTCTTCAATGCCAAGCGCTACGATTTGTCGTCCGTGGGCAGATTGAAACTGAACAAAAAATTGAAGCTCGATATCCCGATCGAGAAAACAACTCTTACTGCTCAAGACGTCGTTGAAGTGATCAGGTATCTCGTCAATCTCCGCACCGGGAAGGGTGAAGTGGATGATATCGATCATCTCGGCAACCGCCGCGTGCGGTCTGTGGGCGAGTTGCTCGAGAACCAAATCCGTGTCGGCCTTGCGCGCATGGAACGCGCCATCAAAGAGCGCATGAGCCTGCAAGACGTCGATACCCTCATGCCGCATGATATCATCAACCCCAAGCCCGTAATCGCGGCCATAAAGGAATTTTTTGGATCGAGCCAGCTGTCGCAGTTTATGGACCAGACGAACCCCTTGGCGGAGATCACGCACAAGAGGAGGCTTTCGGCCCTAGGTCCCGGCGGTCTTACCCGCGAGCGCGCAGGATTCGAAGTGCGCGACGTGCATACGACCCATTACGGCAGGATATGCCCTATTGAGACGCCGGAAGGTCCGAACATCGGTCTCATTGTTTCTCTGGCGACGTACGCACGTGTGAACGACTATGGTTTCATAGAAGCACCTTACCGGAATGCAAATGCCGGGAAGGTGACTGATGAGATTGAATACCTTTCGGCCGTGGACGGCGAGAATTATGTAGTTGCCCAGGCGAATACCCCGATCGACGGCCGTGGTAGGATAGCTGTGGAAAGTGTGTCCGCGCGAGTTGGAGGCGAATTCAAATTAGTAAGCGCCGAGGAAGTGCAGTACATGGACGTGTCACCAAAACAGATTGTATCAGTGTCTGCCGCGCTCATTCCCTTCCTTGAAAATGACGACGCGAACCGTGCACTCATGGGGTCGAACATGCAACGCCAGGCGGTGCCACTGCTCCGTCCACAGGCACCGGTCGTTGGCACAGGAATGGAGCGCGTCGCTGCACGTGATTCGGGCGCCATCGTTTCAGCCAAACGCGACGGCATCGTTGAGGGCGTGGATTCCACGCGGATCACGGTAAAGGGCGAGGACGCAAAGGGCCGGACGGTTATCGATACCTACCCGCTTACTAAATTCTATCGTTCGAACCAGAACACTTGCATGAACCAGAAGCCAATAGTACGCCAGGGCGATAAAGTGAAAAAAGGCCAGGTGATCGCCGACGGACCGGCCACAGACCTGGGAGAGCTCGCTCTTGGCCAGAACGTTCTTGTGGCGTTTATGCCCTGGAGCGGATATAACTATGAAGACGCGATCATCATCAGTGAGAAGATTGTAAAAGAGGACCGGTACACTTCCATCCATATCGAAGAGTTCGAGATCGAGGCGAGGGACACAAAACTTGGCAAGGAAGAGATCACTCGGGACATTCCAAACCTCGGAGAAGAGACGCTCAGAAACCTCGACGAGAATGGGATCATCCGCATTGGCGCCGAGGTTATGCCTGGCGATATCCTTATCGGCAAAGTGACGCCCAAGGGTGAAACGCAGCTCACTCCCGAGGAGAAACTCCTTCGAGCCATCTTCGGCGAAAAGGCTGGCGATGTACGGGATGCTTCACTTTATGCTCCGCCGGGCATCGAGGGGACGGTCATAGACGTGAAGGTTTTCTCGCGCAAAGGCGAGGACAAGAACGAACGCCTTAAGACCCAGGAGAGCGAGGAAATAGCACGGCTTCAGAAAGAATATCAAGATGAAGTACGTGCGGCTAAAGAGGATAAGTACAAACGCATCCGCAGAATCCTGATCGGCAAGACAGCGGCGGATAAGGTTGTCAATGCAAAAACCGGGAAAACCGAGCTGGCCAAGGGTAAGAAGATCACGGTAGAGATACTTGACAAACTTCCTGAAAAAGATCTTGCAAAGATCAAGGTGGAATCCGAGGACTATCCAACGAAGCTTCAGGAGATTCTTGACAACTCTGAGAACCAGCTCAGCATTCTTGAGTCCATATATGATGAGAAGATAGGCAGATTAAAGCGCGGTGATGATCTTCCTCCCGGTGTGGTTAAACTCGTAAAGGCTTACGTTGCTATGAAACGTAAACTATCCGTTGGTGATAAAATGGCCGGAAGGCATGGAAACAAGGGCGTGGTCTCCCGAATTGTTCCCGAAGAGGACATGCCCTACCTTCCGGATGGAACCCCTGTTGAGATTGTACTGAACCCCCTTGGCGTGCCGTCCCGTATGAACGTGGGACAGATTCTTGAAACGCATCTTGGGTGGGCCGCAACAGCGCTTGGTCTGCATGTCGCAACCCCGGTGTTCGACGGAGCATCGGAAGAACGAATCCGTGCAATGCTCAAAGAAAGCAAACTTCCGGTTACGGGCCAGTCTCAACTTTTTGATGGCCGGACAGGGGAGCCCTTCGATAAACCGGTGACTGTCGGATACATGTATATGCTGAAACTCCATCATCTCGTCGATGATAAGCTGCATGCGCGTTCCATCGGGCCCTATTCGCTCGTGACCCAGCAACCGCTCGGCGGCAAGGCGCAGTTCGGCGGTCAGCGCCTCGGAGAAATGGAAGTCTGGGCTCTCCAGGCTTACGGCGCAGCGTATTGTCTCCAGGAATTCCTCACCGTTAAGTCCGATGACGTAGCCGGCCGCGCCAAGATCTACGAGGCGATCGTGAAGGGAGAGAACACGCTCGAACCCGGTCTACCTGAGTCCTTCTACGTGCTCATCAAGGAGCTGCAGAGCCTCTGCCTCGATGTTGAGCTTATCGAGCGCAAGAACGAGAGGGAACGAGTGATTGGGCTTGAAAAAATATCATCCGCCCGGTAGCAGTTCCCGGAGGAGGAAGGGTCGTCGATCAAGGCAGCGGCGATCGGACTGACTAGTAAAGCAGGATAGATAAATGATTAGGCCATGAGGGCGTTGCCCTCACCTATGGAGGTCCACTGTGGAAGAGAAACAATTATCAGAAAATAAAACCAGAGCAGATGTGATGAACCTTTTTGAAAAACCGAAAGATATTAGCTTTGATGCCATGCGGATCAAGATAGCATCACCGGATAGGATCAAGGAATGGTCTTTCGGTGAAGTAAAGAAACCTGAAACCATCAATTATCGCTCTTTCAAACCGGAGAGGGACGGCTTGTTCTGCGCCAAGATTTTCGGCCCGATCAAGGATTGGGAATGTCTCTGCGGAAAATACAAGCGTATGAAACACCGCGGCATCGTTTGCGACAAGTGTGGCGTGGAAGTGATACAGTCGAAGGTCCGACGCGAACGTATGGGCCACATCGAACTTTCATCGCCGGTCGCTCACATTTGGTTCCTGAAAGGTCTCCCGAGCCGCATCGGGACGCTCCTTGATATGACGCTCCGGCAGCTTGAGAAGGTCCTTTACTTTGAAGGTTACGTGGTCGTCGATCCCGTTGATACGCCGCTAAAGCATAAAGAGCTTCTTACCGAGGAAAAATTTCGAAAGGCGCAGACGGAGTATGGCCCCGGCACCTTCAGGGCTGGCATGGGTGCCGAAGCGATCCGCGAGATGTTGAAAGCCATCGATCTCGAAGCGGAATCGGAAGACATCCGAAAGAAAATAGAAACTGCAACCTCGATGGCCACGAAGAAGAAGCTGACCAAACGTCTTAAGGTGATCGAGGCCTTCCGCAAGTCCGGCAACAAGCCTGAGTGGATGATCCTTGACGTAATCCCCGTGATCCCGCCGGAACTCCGCCCGCTCGTCCCGCTCGAAGGCGGCCGATTCGCAACTTCGGACTTGAACGACCTCTATCGGCGTGTCATCAACCGCAATAACCGGCTACGGAGGCTTGAAGAACTCAAAGCGCCTTCCGTCATCATCCGAAACGAAAAACGGATGCTGCAGGAAGCGGTTGACGCACTCTTTGACAACGGCCGCAGGGGAAGGGTACTGCGTGGACCGAACAAACGTCCGCTCAAATCACTGTCAGACATGCTCAAGGGTAAGCAGGGCCGGTTCCGCCAAAACCTTCTAGGCAAGCGTGTGGACTACTCCGGACGTTCGGTGATCGTCGTCGGCCCAGATCTCAAACTTCATCAGTGCGGTCTTCCAAAAAAGATGGCGCTTGAACTGTTCAAACCCTTTATCTTCAACAAGCTTGAGGAAAAAGGATATGCAACGACCATAAAGAGCGCAAAGAAGATGATAGAGCGCGAACGCCCTGAAGTGTGGGATGTGCTCGAAGAGGTTATCCAGGAGCATCCCGTACTTTTAAACCGCGCCCCAACGCTCCACCGGCTCGGCATCCAGGCTTTCGATCCCGTGCTCGTCGAGGGCAAAGCTATCCGGCTCCATCCTCTCGTGTGCGCGGCGTTCAACGCGGACTTTGACGGCGACCAGATGGCAGTCCATATCCCGCTCTCGGTCGAGGCTCAGCTTGAAGCGCGGGTACTCATGCTTTCTATCAACAACGTCCTTTCTCCAGCGAACGGGCGGCCGATCACAGTCCCTTCGCAAGATATCGTACTGGGCTGTTACTATCTTACCAAGTCACGTTCCGGCGTTCGCGGTGAGGGGAAGATTTTCTCCAGCCGTGACGAGGTGCGCATTGCCTATGACCAGGGCGTGGCCGACATTCACGCCCACATTCGTGTGCGCATCAACGGCAAGATTGAAGACACAGCGGTCGGGCGAGTGCTTTTCAGCGAGATTCTCCCAGAAGGGATTTCCTTCTCTTCGGTGAACAAGGAAATGACCAAAAAAGAACTGGCGAAGCTGATCGACGAATGCTATCGGAAGCTCGGTCTTCGGCGCACTGTGGTTTTAATTGATGATCTTAAAGAAATGGGATTTCGGTTTGCGACGCGATCCGGCATATCAATTTGCATAGCCGATATGCACATCCCGAGCAAAAAGCAGAAGTTCATTGAGCAGGCACAGAAGGAAGTGATGGAAATTCATCACCAGTATACCGAAGGCCTCATTACGAACGGCGAACGCTACAACAAAGAAATCGACATTTGGGCGAATGTGACCGAAAAGATCGCCGATGAAATGATGGGCGAACTTGGCATGGAGGCGGTGGAGATAGGGGTCGCGAAGAAATCAGAACTCCAAGAAGCCCGCTCATTCAACAACATCTTCATGATGGCCGATTCGGGGGCGCGCGGCAGCACGCAGCAGATTAGGCAGCTAGCCGGAATGCGCGGACTCATGGCCAAACCGTCGGGTGAAATCATTGAAACACCGATCACAGCGAACTTCCGGGAAGGTCTTACCGTGTTACAGTACTTCATCTCGACCCACGGTGCACGCAAGGGTCTGGCTGACACGGCACTCAAGACAGCTAACTCAGGATATCTGACGAGACGCCTTGTCGATGTTTCCCAAGACGTGATCATCACCCAGGACGACTGCGGAACGACTGACGGCATCATAGTGGGTTCTCTCGTCGAAGGTGGCGAGATCATCGAGCCGCTGTCAGAGCGTATCCTCGGTCGTGTTGCGGCTGAGGACGTTAAGGACCCGCTTACGAAGGAAGTGATTATCGGCACACGTAGAGAAATCAACGAGGACCTCGTGAAGAGGGTCGACGAATCAGGAATTGACCGAATCAAGATCCGTTCCGTTCTCACCTGTCAGTCTCTGCGAGGCGTATGCCGGATGTGCTATGGCAGAGACTTGGGGCGCGGTAAACTTGTTGATATCGGCGAGGCCATCGGTATCATTGCGGCACAATCCATTGGTGAACCAGGCACCCAGCTTACCATGCGGACGTTCCACATCGGCGGTACTGCTAGCAAGGTGGTCGAACAAACGGTACTTGAGGCCAAGAACTCGGGTATCATGAAGTATCTGAACCTGAATACCGTAAAAAATAAAGAAGGCGATTACGTCGCCATGTCCCGGAACGGCAATATCGCCATTTATGATGAAACGGGTCGTGAGAGGGAGAAGTATGCTGTTATCTATGGTGCCCGCATAAAAGTCCAGGATGGTCAAAAGGTTGAGATCGGTCAGAAACTCGTGGAGTGGGATCCTTATTCACTGCCGATCCTTACGGAAATAGGCGGAAAGATCGCTTTTGGTGATATCATCGAAGGTGTCACCATGCGCGAGGAAGTGGACGAGGTTACCGGTTTGTCACGCAAAGTAATCATTGACTATCCGAACCAGAACCTCAGGCCGAGAATCTCGATCAAAGATCAGCATGGCAAGACCGCTAGGCTGCCAGGCTCCAATGTCGTCGCACGTTATCTTCTTCCGGCAGGAGCACACATTCTCGTGGACAAGGGTGACGAGATATTTCCGGGCGATATCCTGGTGAAGATCCCGCGTGAAACCACGAAGACCAAGGATATCACCGGCGGTCTTCCGAGAGTCGCCGAGTTGTTCGAGGCCAGAAAACCCAAAGAACAGGCGATCATCAGCGAGATCGACGGTACCGTGGAATTCGGCGGCTTCGTGAAAGGCATGCGCCGCATACTTGTAAAAGACGGTATGGGAAACGAGAAAGAATATCTTATCCCCAAGGGCAAACATGTAAACGTTCATGAGGGAGATTGGGTTACTGCCGGTGAACCTCTCATGGATGGTCCGGTAGACCCGCATGACATTCTGAACGTGCTCGGTCCCAAGGAACTCCAGAAATACCTTGTTGACGAGGTGCAGCAAGTCTACCGTCTTCAAGGCGTAAGCATCAACGACAAACATATCGAGGTTATCGTCAGACAAATGCTTCGGAAGGTCAGAATCGAGGAAGCCGGTGATACCTCATTCCTCATCGGGGAGCAAGTCGACCGCTTTGCTTTCGCCCGGGAAAATGAAGCAATGATCTCCAAAGGCACAAAACCAGCCACCGCGCGGCCTATCCTTCTTGGCATAACCAAGGCATCACTCACTACGGACAGCTTTATTTCCGCAGCATCATTCCAGGAAACCACGCGTGTACTTACGGAAGCGGCTATTACGGGTGCAGTGGACGACCTGGTCGGTCTCAAAGAGAACGTCATCATGGGGAGATTGATTCCTGCCGGTACTGGCATGACCGAGTACCGTAACACATACATAGTTGTTAACGAGGAAACGCCGCAAGAGAATACGCCGGGAGTTGCAAAATAGTGTTAAATTGGCAACACAAAAAAAACCTTGACAATAGGCGATTATACCGCTATAATCACCAGGTTTTGACTCAACGTTTCTGAAAATTTGCTATACCTGTGTTTTTAAGGAGTAATTTCCGTGCCGACAATTAGCCAATTGGTAAGAAAAGGCAGGACCTTGGCAGTAAGTAAGACCAAAAGTCCTGCACTGAAGAGCTGCCCTCAAAAGCGGGGTGTCTGCATCAGGGTTTATACCACAACGCCGAAGAAGCCTAACTCCGCGCTACGGAAAGTGGCCAGAGTAAGGCTCACGAACGGGATGGAAGTGACAACCTATATCCCCGGAGTTGGGCATAATCTGCAAGAGCACTCCATCGTGCTCATCCGCGGCGGCAGGGTGAAGGATCTTCCCGGCGTGCGCTACCATATCGTACGGGGAACATTGGATACAGTTGGCGTCGCCAATCGTAAACAGGGCCGGTCCAAGTACGGAGCAAAGAGGCCCAAATAATAAGTTGGCAATTCAACGTGCGCTTGAGAGCGCAATTGTGTAAGAGAAGGAACACCATACTATGCCGAGAAAAAGCATTGTCGTAAAAAGAGAATCATTGCCTGATCCGAAATATCACAGCCAAATGCTGGCGAAGTTCGTGAACGTGCTCATGCGAAAAGGCAAGAAAAGTACGGCAGAGGCGATTTGTTATAAAGCGCTGGATCGTATTCAGAAGAAGACAAACGGAGACCCTGTCGCCATTTTCAAGAAAGCCGTAGAGAATGTGAAGCCGACGCTTGAAGTGAAATCTCGCAGGGTAGGTGGTGCCTCCTATCAGGTGCCTATTGAAGTCAAACAGCCTCGCAGGCTTTCGCTCGCCTTTCGGTGGCTCAGACTCTACGCCTCACAGCGACCGGAAAAATCCATGGTTGAGAAACTAGCAGCGGAAATTCTTGACGCATCGAACAATACTGGCGCTGCTGTAAAGAAAAGAGAAGACGTTCACCGTATGGCAGAGGCCAATAAAGCCTTCGCCCACTATCGTTGGTAAGGTGCGTATCTAGAAGCGGAGGAAGTTTTGGCTAGGCAGTATTCTCTCGAAAACACACGTAACATCGGGATTATGGCTCACATCGACGCCGGGAAAACGACGACGACTGAGCGAATTCTTTACTATACCGGTGTTTCCTATAAGATCGGCGAAGTGCACGATGGCACCGCAGTCATGGACTGGATGGTGCAGGAGCAGGAGCGCGGTATTACCATTACGTCTGCCGCAACGACCTGTTTCTGGCGGGATAAGCGCATCAACATCATCGATACCCCCGGCCATGTAGACTTTACCATTGAAGTGGAACGCTCGCTTCGCGTTCTCGATGGAGCCGTTGCTGTCTTCGACTCCGTGAGCGGTGTGGAGCCCCAGTCCGAGACGGTTTGGCGTCAGGCTGATAAGTATGAAGTTCCGCGCATTGCATTCATGAACAAAATGGATCGCGTCGGTGCCGATTTCTACATGAGTGTGCAGAGCATGATTGACCGGCTCGGTGCGAACGCCGTGCCGATCCAGCTCCCCGTTGGCGCAGAGGACAAATTTCGCGGCTGTATTGATCTCGTAAAGATGAAAGCTGTTCTGTTCAACGACGAAACGCTCGGTGCGAAATATGCCATTGAAGATATTCCGGCTGATCTCCTTCCCCAAGCAAAAGAGTACCGGGAAAAGATGATCGAGAAAATTGCCGACGCTGACGATACCGTTATGGAGAAATTCCTGAATGGTGAGACGCCGACGGAGGCCGAGATCATGGCAGCGATCCGCAAGGGCACGATCGCGATGAGTATCTTCCCTGTTATTTGCGGTTCGGCATTCAAGAATAAAGGCGTACAGCTTATCCTCGACGCGGTGGTGGACTACCTCCCGTCTCCGTTGGACATTCCGCCTGTCACGGGCATAGGACCAAAAGGCGAAGAAGTTGTGCGTCAGACCTCTGACAGTGAGCCGTTTGCGGCTGTGGCTTTCAAGATCATGACCGACCCTTTTGTGGGGCAGCTCACGTTCATCCGAGTCTATTCCGGGACGCTTACTTCCGGATCCTATGTATATAACTCTACTAAAGGGACGAGAGAGCGAATCGGCAGGTTGCTGAAAATGCACGCGAACAAGCGCGAAGAGATCCAGGAAATCTACGCTGGTGATATATGCGCGGCCGTTGGACTCAAGAGTACGCTCACGGGACATACACTTTGTGATGAGAACAAGCCTGTCATTCTTGAAGCGATGACCTTTCCTGAGCCGGTCATCTCTGTGGCTATCGAACCCAAAACTAAGGCAGACCAGGAAAAGCTTGGCTTCTCGCTCCAGAAGCTGATGCAGGAAGACCCGTCGTTCCGAGTGTTTACTGATCAGGAGACCGGACAGACCATTATTTCAGGTATGGGCGAGCTCCATCTCGAAATTATCGTTGACCGCTTGCTGCGTGAGTTCAAGGTTGACGCGAATGTTGGTAAACCTCAGGTGGCGTACCGCGAAACGATCAAGAAAAAAGTTGTCGCCGAGGGCAAATTTATACGTCAATCGGGAGGTCGTGGTCAATATGGCCACGTTGTTCTCGAACTCGAGCCTCAGGAGCCGGGGCAAGGCTTTGCGTTTGTGAACAAGACCGTCGGTGGCTCAGTTCCGAAGGAATATGTTGGCCCGACCCAAAAGGGTATTGAAGAGGCCATGGAAAACGGTGTTCTCGCGGGATACCCCGTGGTCGACATCAAGATCACGCTGATCGACGGGTCCTATCATGATGTCGACTCTTCAGAAATGGCATTTAAGATTGCCGGATCCATGGGATTCAAGGAAGGCGCGGCTAAGGCCAATCCAACCTTGCTCGAGCCGATCATGGCGGTAGAAGTCGTCTGTGCCGAGGAGTATATGGGCGATATCATCGGCGATTTGAACTCCCGCCGCGGCCGTGTGCAAGGCATGAATATGCGTGGAGCAGGACGTGTTATCACCGCTCAGGTGCCGCTTTCAGAAATGTTCGGATATGCGACTGACATTCGTTCTAAGACCCAGGGGAGGGCGACTTATACGATGCAGTTCGCGCACTATGAAGAAGTACCGAAAACCATTTCAGAGCAGATCATCGCCAAGGTAAAGGGCGAAACAGTCAAGCGGTAATTCATTTTATTCGTAAACGCAATTTTACACTTCCTTAGAGGAGGCGAACAGCATGTCAAAGGCAAAATTTGAAAGAACGAAGCCGCACGTGAACGTTGGCACGATTGGCCACGTGGACCACGGAAAGACGACCCTGACGGCAGCCATAACGAAAGTACTTGCACTCAAAAACTTTGCGAGCTTCGTGGCCTACGACCAGATCGACAAGGCCCCGGAAGAACGGGAGCGCGGCATCACGATCGCCACGGCGCACGTGGAATACCAGACAGACAAACGGCATTATGCTCATGTTGACTGCCCCGGGCATGCGGACTATGTGAAGAACATGATAACGGGAGCCGCCCAGATGGACGGCGCTATTTTGGTGGTGTCCGCCGCAGACGGCCCGATGCCCCAGACAAGAGAGCACATCCTTTTGGCCCGCCAGGTCGGCGTGCCGTATATCGTTGTTTACATGAACAAGGTAGACATGGTGGACGACCCCGAGTTGATCGAGCTCGTTGAGCTCGAGATCCGGGAACTTCTGTCCAAGTACCAGTTCCCCGGGGACAAGACGCCGATCGTCAAGGGAAGCGCGCTCAAGGCCCTCCAGAGCGAGAGCAAGGACATCAACGCGCCTGAGTTTAAGAGCATCATGGAACTCATGGACGCCATCGACAGCTACATTCCCGTGCCGAAGCGCGACATCGATAAGCCGTACCTGATGCCGATTGAAGACGTGTTCTCGATTGCCGGGCGCGGAACGGTGGTGACGGGCAGAATCGAGCGCGGCATCGTGAAGGTGGGCGATGAAATTGAGATCGTGGGAATCAAGCCGACGCAGAAGACGGTGGTGACGGGCGTCGAGATGTTCCGGAAGCTTCTGGACCAGGGACAAGCTGGCGACAACGTTGGGGTTCTGCTCCGCGGCATAAAAAAGGAAGACGTAGAGCGCGGCATGGTTCTGGCGAAACCGGGCAGTATTACACCGCATACCAAGTTCAAGGCCGAGGCGTACATTCTGACGAAGGAAGAAGGGGGCCGCCACACGCCGTTCTTCAACGGATACCGTCCTCAGTTTTATTTCCGGACCACCGACGTGACGGGCGTGGTGAAGCTTGCCGAAGGCGTTGAGATGGTAATGCCTGGAGACAATATGACCTGCAGCGTAGAACTCATCACCCCGATCGCCATGGACCAGGGCCTGCGCTTCGCCATCCGCGAGGGCGGCCGCACCGTGGGCGCCGGCGTCATCACCCAAGTGATCGAGTAAGAAAGAGAAGGTATCGCACGTGACTCAAAAGATTAGGATACGACTCAAAGGATACGACCATAGGCTACTCGACCAGTCGACGGTAGAAATTATGGATACGGCAAAGAGGACGGGCGCCAGGGTGTCTGGCCCGATTCCGCTGCCGACCAGGATCAACCGCTGGACTGTGCTCCGTTCTCCCCACGTGGACAAGAAGTCCCGTGAACAGTTTGAGATCAGGACCCACAAACGGCTGATGGATATCCTCGATCCTACACCGCAGACGGTAGATGCGCTGATGAAACTGGATCTGGCCGCAGGCGTCGATGTAGAGATAAAGCTGTAAAGAGAAACCAAACCGCGGGAAGACCGGGGTACTGTAAATCACGGCTGGCGAGCGGATGAGGGGAATTGCAATGAGCAAGGGAATTATCGGGAAAAAAATAGGCATGAGCCAGCAGTTCAGTGGCGGGGAATTGATCCCCGTAACTGTTATCCAGGCAGGCCCATGTACAGTCGTCCAGAAAAAAACCTCGGCGGCAGATGGTTATGATTCGGTACAGCTGGCGTTTGAGGAGGAAAAAAAGAAGGAACGAGTGACAAAAGCGGTTGCCGGTCACTTCAAGAAGGCGAACGTCCAGCCTCATCGTTTTCTTCGTGAATTTCGTACTGCAGAATTTGAGCAAGGCCAGGTGGTTACTGTTGATATTTTTAAGAAGGGCGAACTGATTGTGGTGAGCGGTGTCAGTAAGGGGAAAGGGTTTGCCGGCGTGATGAAGCGGCATAATTTTGCCGGCGGTCCCGGAGGCCACGGTTCCATGTTCAATCGCAGGCCAGGTTCAATCGGTTCAAGCGCATGGCCGTCGCGCGTTTGGCCTGGAAAGAAACTTCCAGGGCACATGGGCTCTGCAAACGTAACATTAAAAAACATCGAGGTTGTTGATGTACGGCCTGACCAGAATCTGCTGTTTGTTCGCGGAGCGGTGCCAGGCGGTGAAAACGGTCTTATCCTAATTTACAAGGCTGATTAAGAATAAGAGGATCCGCACATGCCGTCAGTCGTAATGGTTGATCAGAACAATAAGAAAATAAAGGACGTAGAGCTCCCGGGCCTTTTTGGAACGGCTGTGCGGCCGCATCTCTTGCATGCTGCGGTCGTGAATCAGCTAGCGAATAGGAGAGCAGGCACGGCCGCCACCAAAAACAAGGCTCTCGTGAGCGGTGGCGGGAAAAAGCCGTTTAAACAAAAAGGGACAGGCAGGGCTCGTGCAGGAAGCAACCGTTCTCCTCTCTGGAGGCACGGTGGTACGATATTCGGCCCGATGCCGAGAGACTATTCGTATGCGCTCCCCAAAAAGGAAAAGCGGGCTGCCCTCGTCGATGCGATTTCCTCAAAGGTCACCGACAACAGGCTCATCCTCGTGAGCAGCCTGGAACTGGCTGAACCGAAGACCAAATTGGTGTCGACGCTGCTCGATACTCTCGGCGTGCAGGAAAACGCACTTGTCCTCATAAAGGCAGAGAATAAAAATCTGACGCTGGCAGCCAGAAACATTACGTCGGTCAAAGTGCTCAGGATGGACAATATTAACGTCTATGACCTGCTCAAGTACCGGTACCTCATAACGACTCAGGACGTGCTTAACGCCATGCAGGAGGTGTACGGCAAATGACAATCGACCTCTATGATATCATCCGCGTACCCCGGATAACTGAAAAGGGTACACGCCTGAAGGAAAAAAACAATGTACTTACCTTTGAAGTGAAGGTCGATGCAAATAAGGTGCAGGTGAGGAAAGCAGTCGAAGGAATTTTCAAAGTCAAGGTCGTCGATGTAACGACAGTAAAAAATGCAGGCAAGAACAAGCGTGTCGGGCAGAGGTTGGGCCGCAGGTCTGACTGGAAGAAAGCGTATGTAACGCTCAAGCCCGGTGAAAAGATCGATATATTTGAGGGTGCTTAAATGCCAGTAAAATCATATAACCCAACATCTCCAGGAAGGCGCTTCCAAACCACTTCGACTTTTGAAGAGGTCACCCGAAGCACGCCGGAGAAATCGCTCGTCGTAAAAATCAGCCAGAGCGGCGGAAGAAATAACCG
Organism: Nitrospirota bacterium; assembly: GCA_963845065.1. GTDB lineage: Bacteria > Nitrospirota > UBA9217 > UBA9217 > UBA9217 > JAJYKN01. Next base: position 277,989 of record CAWJQQ010000002.1, on the reverse strand, counting down.
GGGCAAGATCACCACACGCTATCGGGGTGGCTGGCATAAGAAAAAATACCGGGTGATCGACTTCCGGCGTGAAAAAATCGGCGTGCCTGCAAAGGTTGCGGAGATTGAATATGATCCAAACCGCACGGCGAGAATAGCGCTGCTCAACTACGCGGACGGTGAAAAGCGCTATATTATTGCTCCATTGGGGCTTAACGTGGGCGACACCGTTATGTCTGGCCTTGGAGCAGACATCAAACCGGGAAACGCACTGCCGATGAGCGCGATTCCCGTAGGTACTAACATACATAACGTGGAGCTCAAGAAGGGTGCGGGTGCCCAACTTGCCCGGAGCGCCGGTTCCACGGTACAGCTCCTAGCCCGTGAAGGTGATTATGCCACGCTGCGGCTCAACTCCGGAGAAGTGCGCAAGGTCCGCTCCGAATGCATGGCGACAATAGGTCAAGTGGGCAACCTCGATCATGAGAACATCAGCATAGGCAAGGCTGGTAGGGCTCGTTGGATGGGGATGCGACCGAGGGTGCGCGGTGTGGCGATGAACCCCGTTGACCATCCTCTCGGCGGTGGCGAAGGAAAGTCCTCAGGTGGAAGGCCGGGCTGCTCACCTTGGGGCCTGCCCGATGGGAAAAAGACGCGGAAGAATAAATCGACGACCAAATTTATAATTTCGAGAAGAACCAAGAGCAGGTAGACCATGGCGGTTTGAACGGTTGAAACGTTCGAGCTGTTTAAACGGAGGATACGGTGCCGAGATCAGTTAAGAAGGGCCCTTTTATCGATGCAAGTCTCATGAAAAAAGTTGAGACGATGAACACAGCCGGGGAAAAGAAAATCCTCAAGACTTGGTCCCGGAGATCGACGATCACGCCGGATTTTGTCGGCCACACTATGGCGGTGCATAACGGCAGGAAGTTTATCCCCGTGTATATTACCGAGAACATGGTCGGCCACAAACTGGGGGAATTTTCTCCGACCCGGACGTTCAAGGCACACGGCGGATCTAAAGCCGCGGAAAAGGTGAGTGCGCCGACGAAGTAGGACGCAGAGTGCATCGTTCTTGAGAGTGAGGAAAGTCAGATGGAAGCAAGCGCAACAGTCAGACATATACGTATTACGCCGCGCAAGGCGAGACAGGTCATAGATCTCATTCGAGGCAAGATGGTGGGAGACGCCATCAATATTCTTACGTTCACTCCGCTCCACGCCGCTCGGATCGTCAAGAAGCTCCTTGACTCAGCAGTGGCCAACGCTGAACAGAAAAAAGTAGGCGACGTAGATACCCTGAAGGTAACCAAGGCATTTGTAAATCAGGGCGTTACGATGAAGCGGATGCGTGCTCGAGCAATGGGCAGGGGTAATGTTATTAGAAAGAGAACAAGCCATATAACACTGGTCTTGTCAGCATAGGTTTTACGGAGGCGTCATGGGACAAAAGGTTCATCCGATTGGGTTGCGGCTCGGTATCATTAAAACATGGGATTCGCGATGGTTTTCGCAGAAAAACTATGCTGCGCTTCTCCATGAGGACATCAAGATTCGCAAGATTGTGAAAGAACGGCTCATGCATGCCGGCGTAGCCAAGGTGGAGATCGAGCGTGCCGGTCAGAAAGCAAAGATCAACATTCACACGGCACGTCCAGGAATCATCATCGGCAAGAAGGGCGCCGAGGTTGACAAGCTCAAAAAAGACCTTGAAGCCATGACTGGCAAGCAAATGTATATCAATATTCAGGAGATCCGGCGCCCGGAGCTGGACGCTCAGCTCGTTGCGGAAAATATCGCACTCCAACTCGAACGCCGCATCGCCTTCCGCAGAGCCATGAAAAAGGCAGTTACGTCGGCCCTTCGCCTTGGCGCACAGGGTATTAAAATTAACTGTGCCGGTAGACTTGCTGGTGCGGAAATAGCGAGGACCGAGTGGTACCGCGAGGGCCGCGTGCCTCTCCACACGCTTCGTGCCGATATCCAGTATGGATTCTTTGAGGCAAAGACCACTATGGGCCAGATTGGCGTCAAGGTTTGGATTTACCGGGGCGATGTACTCCAGCAGCCGACAACCGCTGCGTAATTTAATATATTAATTCGAGCGTGAAACGCGGGACTAAAGGATTGTCATTATGTTAGCACCCAAACGGGTAAAACACAGGAAAATGCACAAAGGCAGGATGACGGGCATTGCCTACCGAGGCGCGGAAGTCAGCCATGGTGAGTACGGACTAAAAGTTCTCGAACCGGGTTGGATCACAAGCAGGCAGATAGAGGCAGCTCGTATTGCCATGACCCGTTACGTCAAACGAGGCGGGAAAATCTGGATACGCATTTTCCCGGATAAGCCGATCACGAAAAAACCTGCTGAAACCCGCATGGGAAAGGGAAAAGGTGCGCCAGAGTACTGGGTGGCTGTAGTAAAGCCAGGGCGGGTACTTTACGAGATGGGCGGCGTTGACGAATCCGTAGCCAGAGAGGCGTTTCGGTTGGCAGCGTATAAGCTGCCAGTAGCAACGAAGTTCGTTTCCCGGGAGGCTGACATATGAAAATAAGAGACTTGAGGGACCTGTCGAACGAAGAACTGCAGGCAAAGGCCGCTGATATCAAAAAGGAGCTGTTCAACCTCCGTGTTCAGCAGGCCATGGGGCAGATTGAAAATCCGATGCGCCTGAGAATACTGCGCCGGGATATCGCAAAAGCAAAGACAGCGTTAAAGGAAAAACATGGACGAGGCTAAAAAAAGAAAAGCGTACATCGGGCAGGTCATAAGTGATAAGATGGACAAGACCGTTGTGTTGGCGGTGACGAGACGTATCGCTCATTCTCGGTACGGGAAGACTATCAAACGCACGACTAAGTTCAAGGCCCATGACGAGAAGAACGAGTGCAAGATTGGCGACACGGTGCGCTTCATCGAGACGCGGCCGCTGTCCAAGGAAAAGCGCTGGAAGGTGCTTGAAATTATCGAGAAAGCAAATTAATTCGGAACGAGAACTCTTCGCAGAGGATTGAAATATGATTCAGCAACAGACTGTATTGGACGTGGCCGATAACTCCGGCGCAAAAAAAGTTATGTGTATAAAAGTACTGGGTGGAACTCGCAAGCGGTATGCCTCGCTTGGCGACGTAATCGTGGTGGCCATCAAGATGGCCATACCCGAAGGCCAGGTGAAAAAGGGGACAGTAGCGAAGGCAGTTGTTGTGCGTACGACAAAAGAGGTTCGCCGTCAAGACGGGTCGTACATAAAATTCGACCGGAATGCCGCGGTATTGATCAACAATGCCAATGAACCGATCGGGACGCGTATCTTCGGCCCCGTTGCGAGGGAACTCCGCAAGAAAAATTTTATGAAAATTATTTCTTTAGCACCAGAAGTGCTGTAGGAACGGTTAGAAATTAAAATCGCTGAAGAAAAGCAGGACAGGAACTATGCTAATAAAGAAGAATGATACTGTGATGGTCACCTCCGGCAAGGAGAAAGGGAAGCGAGGCAGGGTAATTGCGGTATACCCCTCAGTAAACAGGCTCCTCATCGAGAAGCTGAATATGATCAAGCGGCACACGCGACCTAACCAGCAGCTCAGGCAGGGCGGCATAGTGGAAAAAGAAAGCCCTATTTCCGCATCGAATGTGAAACTAATCTGTTCAAGGTGCAGCAAACCTACAACCACTAAGAGGGTAGCCCAGGGAGAAGGGTCGCGCATTCGAGTGTGCAAAACATGTAATGAGACCATTGACTAGGTTTCACAGACTTCATTGACAGATTTATAGAGAACCGGCTAACACAGGAAGACGAACTATGGCTGATAAAAAAGACAAGAGCAAAGAGACAAAAAGCGGTGACCAGAAGAAAGTTGCTGCTAAAGCCCCCAAGGTAGCTGGGAAAGCAAAAGCTGCGTCGGGTAAGGTGAAGGTGGACGCTACATCCCCGGAAGCGAAACAGACAAAAGCTCCCGAACGTATCCCTGTTCCTCGGATGAAACAGCGGTACCATGATGTCGTCGTGCCAGCGATGATGAAGCAATTTCAATATAAGAACCCAATGCAGACCCCGAAGTTGGTCAAGGTCGTCCTGAATGTTGGTATGGGTGAGGCAATCGCCAATGCCAAGGCATTGGAATTTGCTGCAGAGGAACTAGCAAAAATCTCCGGCCAGCGGCCGGTTATTACTCGCGCCAAGAAATCAATTGCAACCTTCAAACTTCGCGAGGGAATGGCAATTGGGTGCATGGTGACACTCAGGCGGGAACGTATGTACGAGTTTCTCGACCGGTTCATAAGCGCTGCGCTCCCGCGCATCAGGGATTTTAAGGGTGTATCATCCAAATCTTTTGACGGCAGGGGAAACTACTCGTTGGGGATCAAAGAACAGGTTATATTCCCGGAGATCGAAATTGACAAGGTAGACTCGATCCACGGACTCGATATAGTGATCGTTACAACAGCAAAGACCGATGAAGAAGGCAGGGCACTGCTCGGCAATATGGGGATGCCGTACAGGAAGTAGTCCGGCTCATCGGATGTAATGGAGGAACAATGGCAAAGAAGTCGTTGATAGCAAAGGCGTCAAGGCCATCCAAGTTCAAGGTGCGCGATTATCATCGTTGTCCGCTTTGCGGACGGTCGCGGGGGTACCTGCGGAAGTTTGACATGTGCAGGATCTGTTTCAGGAACAGAGCACTCCGGGGAGAGGTTCCTGGCGTGATTAAGGCTAGCTGGTAACGAAAAAAGGGGTTTGACTCAATGATGACTGATCCAATTGCGGATATGCTGACGCGTATTCGAAACGCCAGTAAGGCAAAACATGAGAAAGTCGACATTCCGTCGTCTAAATTGAAGATCGAAATTGCGAAGATCCTCAAAGATGAGGGATATGTAAAGAACGTTAAGTTGGTGAAGGACCGCCGGCAGGGTTTGATCCGGGTATATCTAAAATATACCGAGGAAGAGCTGCCCGTTATCCAAGGCATTAAACGGGTGAGCTCGCCAGGTCGGCGTGTCTATGCAGGAAATGATGCCATTCCGAGTGTTATGGCTGGTCTGGGTACCGCAATTCTGTCTACGCCCAAGGGGGTCCTGACGGGCAAACAAGCGAAAAAAGACAATGTTGGCGGAGAAGTTCTCTGTCATGTGTGGTAACGAAAGCAGCAAATCCGTTTTTTAAGAGTGTAGGAGCTGTTATGTCAAGGGTTGGTAAAAAACCGATAGAGATTCCTTCAGGCGTCGAGACCAAACTGGAAACCGGCAGAATCATTGTCAAGGGCCCGCTAGGTGAGATCAGCCAGGTTGTGAATCCGAAGTTGACTGTGAAGAAGGAAAGCAACAAATTGCTGGTGGAACGGCCCGCGAACCAGAAGATTTACAGGGAACTGCATGGATTGACAAGGAATTTGATCGCCAATATGGTGATTGGCGTCAGCAAGGGATATGAAAAGACCCTTGATATTACGGGTGTCGGCTTTAAAGCCTTCGCTCAGGGATCAAACCTGATGCTGAGTCTGGGTTTTTCTCATCCGATTGTCTATCCGCTACCTAAAGGAATCAAGGCGACAGTGGATGCCAAGCAGACCCAAATTACCCTGAAGGGTGTCGATAAACAGCTTGTCGGACAGATTGCCGCAAATCTGAGAAGCCTGAAAAAGCCAGAGCCGTACAAGGGGAAGGGCATCAAATATAGCAGTGAAGTCGTTCATCGCAAAGAAGGCAAGGCTGGAAAGACTGGCAAGTAAGAATATTACTGAATAGCAGATTGCGGCCTCAAGTTGGTACGTCCGGTCGCCATCAGCATGATGGAGAATAACTGTGGCACAGAGCAAACTAGTATCGAGACAAAGAAGACGCGAGAGAATCAGAAAAAAAGTAGTTGGGACCGCGGCTAAACCGCGGCTGAGTGTATACAAGAGTTTGAGCCATATTTACGCCCAACTTATTGATGACACGACAGGCAAGACGATGATCGCAGCTGCATCTACAGAAAAAAAAATCAGTGAAAACCTGAAACATTGCGGCAACGTAGTCGCGGCAAAGAAGGTCGGGACTAACTTGGCAGAGCGAGCGCTGGGCAAGAATATCAAATCCGTCGTGTTCGATCGAGGCGGAAATCAATATCACGGCTGTATCAAGGCACTGGCAGAAGCAGCACGTGAAAAGGGACTTAACTTTTAGGTTGCGGGTTAATTTCGGAGGCGGCATTGGCAGAGCGATATCAGAAGGATGCAGGAGAAGGCGACGGCCTAAAAGATAAACTGGTGTACTTGAACCGTGTGGCCAAGGTCGTTAAGGGTGGCAAGCGGTTTAACTTCAGCGCTCTCGTGGTCGTAGGCGATGGAAAAGGGAAAATCGGCGTTGGCAAAGGTAAAGCAGCCGAGGCCCCGGTTGCGATAAAAAAGGCAGTTGAACGCGCTAAAAAGAATATGGTACAGGTTTCGCTCAAGGGCGATACGATCCCCCATGCAATCCTTGGCCATTATGGAGCGGGAAAAGTGTTGCTTAAGCCGGCTTCAGAAGGTACGGGGTTGATCGCAGGTGGAGCAAGCAGATCCGTGCTCGAGGTTGTGGGCGTACGGAACGTGCTTTGTAAATCCCTCGGCTCTAGCAACCCGCACAACGTCGTCAGTGCGACGATCAATGGCCTGGTAAGATTGAGGAGCGCCGCCCAGGTGGCAGCGTTGCGGGGAAAAACGGTAGAGGAGCTTGGATAAGCATGGCAAACGCAGGTGCAAAAAAAATAAAAATAACCCTAGTCAAAAGTGGCATTGCACGTCCGGGAAAACATAAGGTAGTGCTTATCGGACTTGGTCTCCGGAAATTGAATCATTCAGTGATACGCGATGATTCACCGCAGATACGGGGTATGATCAACAAGGTTTCTCACCTCATCAAAGTGGAAGAGGCGTAGCGGAAGCATTCGTAAACTTAAATTACAGCCAGTGGCGGTCGCGAGTATACTATGAGATTAGAAGAACTGAAACCAAATATCGGGTCAAAGAAAAAATCAAATAGGGTTGGGCGTGGTCCGGGGTCCGGTAACGGTAAGACAGCGGGAAAAGGACATAAAGGCCAAAAAGCCCGCTCCGGCGGAGTGAAGGGAGCAGGGTTTGAAGGCGGCCAGATGCCCCTTCAACGCAGGCTCCCCAAGAGAGGTTTTACCAATATCTTCCGTAAGGAATATTCGGTCGTTAACCTCGCAGATCTCGAAAAAATGTCTGGGTCTGATACGGTGACGCCGGAAGCTCTCATGCAAAAAGGCCTGATTAAGAATTTGAAAAACGGCGTGAAGGTGCTCGGGATGGGTGAACTTAAGGCTAAGCTTACGGTGCGGGCTCATAAATTCAGCAAGAGCGCTCTAGAAAAAATCCAGGCCGCCGGCGGTAAGGCCGAGGTAATCTAACCTGTGTTCACCGGATTAAAAAACGTATTTAGCATTCCCGAACTCCGGAAGCGCATTATTTTTACTTTGTTGCTGCTGGCGGTTTACCGCATCGGCGCGCATATTCCAACTCCCGGTGTTAAGGGCGAAGCTCTTAGTCAGTTTCTGCATCAGTCTGCTGCAGGACTGATGGGATTTTTCGATATGTTTTCAGGCGGGGCGCTCTCCCGGGTTACGATTTTTGCCCTTGGAATCATGCCGTATATTACCGCCTCGATCGTGTTGCAGCTCCTGACCGTTGTGCTTCCGCGGCTGCAAGCCCTGGCCAAGGAAGGTGAGGCCGGCAGGAAGAAGATAACGGAATATACGCGATACGGAACAGTCGTGATTGCCGGATTCCAATCGTTCTGGATGGCTGTGGGCATAGAAAAAATGGGCGGTGGAGCATTTGTCGATTCAACAGGATGGTCCTTCCGCATTATGACGATGATAACGCTCACGGCGGGCACGACGTTCATCATGTGGCTCGGCGAGCAGATCACCGAACGCGGCATTGGCAATGGCATTTCCTTGATTATTTTTGCGGGCATCGTGTCAGGATTTCCACGTGCTGTCAACAATACGTTTGGGCTCATGAGGTCCGGTGAAATCGCATATTTCATGGTATTTATCATCCTGGCCTTGATTATTGCGGTGGTTGCCGCCATCATCGTTATGGAACGTGGACAGCGCAAAATAGCGATACAATATGCCCAACGGATGGTAGGAAGAAAGATATACAAGGGTCAGAGTACGCATCTGCCCCTCAAAATTAATTCTGCGGGTGTGATTCCCCCGATATTCGCGTCGTCAATACTACTGTTTCCAGCTACGATTGCGGGGTTTGTTCAGGTAGGATGGCTTCATTGGTTTGCTCTGCAACTTGCGCCAGGTAGAGTCCTTTATACGTTTGTTTACGTTATCATGATCGTTGGCTTTGCTTATTTTTATACAGCAATAGTATTTAACCCCGTGGATATTGCAGATAATTTGAAAAAGTATGGTGGTTTTATTCCGGGTATAAGGCCAGGAAAGAAAACCTCTGATTACCTGTTTCGAGTATTGAACAGGATCACTCTGGGTGGAGCGTTGTACCTCTCTGCGGTTTGTGTACTGCCGGACATTTTTTATAAGTTTTTTAATGTTCCCTTTTATTTTGGCGGGACATCGCTTTTGATCGTGATCGGTGTTGCACTAGATACCGTATCCCAGATAGAGTCACATTTAATTCAGAGACACTACGGAGGTTTCCTGAAGGGCTTTACAATGAAAGGGAGGCGTTAAGGCTCGGGTGCAGCATGATCATTCTCAAATCCCTTCAGGAGATTGAAAAAATTCGGAAAGCCTGCCTGGTTGTCGCTGACGTTCTACACCGTATACGCGATGAAATACGGCCTGGCGTGAGCACACAATCCCTCGACGAGTTCGCCGAACGGATGATTTTAGCAGCAGGCGCTAAACCTGCTTTCAAAGGATATCGTGGATATCCCAAAACGTTGTGTACGTCCCTGAATAGCCAAGTTATCCACGGGATTCCTTCGAAAACAGTGGTGCTGAGGCCGGGTGATATAATTAGTGTCGATGTAGGAGCAATCGTTGAAGGTTTTTATGGCGACGCAGCAATGACCTTCCCAGTGGAAAAGATCTCACCGGAGGCGAAGCGCCTGACAACGATAACAGAAGAATCGCTGTACCGCGGGATAGAACAGGCTAGGCCGGGTAACAGGCTGTACGACATTTCACATGCAGTGCAACGTCATGTAGAGTCACATGGATATTCTGTCGTTCGCGAATATGTCGGGCATGGAATCGGGCGCAACATGCATGAAGATCCTCAGATCCCCAATTTTGGCGAATCGGGTCAGGGGCCGAGGATAAAAGCCGGGATGGTGATTGCCATTGAGCCCATGGTAAATCTTGGGGAAAGTGCAACAGCAGTTAGCGACGATGGATGGACGGCAATCACAGTTGACGGTAGTTTGTCGGCGCATTTTGAACATACGGTTGCTGTGTTGGCCGATGGTCCTTGGATTTTGACAAAAAAGTAAAAGAATTTGTATAATCGATGCAAAGCCTTGAAGAAACGAATACGGGAATATGGCAAAAGAAGATTCCATAGAGGTACAGGGTACGGTACTAGAGACACTTCCGAATGCGATGTTTCGCGTTGAGATGGAAAATGGCCATAAGATCTTGGCGCACATCTCCGGCAAGATGCGCATGCATTTCATCAAGATACTCCCGGGAGATAAGGTAACGGTCGAGCTTACTCCCTATGACTTGACCAGAGGAAGGATCACGTACCGGTTCAAATAAGGCCTCGAGAATTGCTCAACGCAAAATGTAATAATACCTTTATGAAATGGAAGTAATGATATATGAAAGTACGCTCATCAGTCAAAAAAATTTGCCCAAAGTGCACTATTATCCGTCGTAAGGGTATCGTGCGGGTGATTTGCGAAAACGCTCGCCATAAACAGCGCCAAGGATAACACCGGGATTTTTGTATTCGTAACTCGGAGTTCCTGCTTTTTTGCTGGGAGGGATTTCACTGTTCGAATCGGATTCGCTGTATCATGAGGAGGAAACGTGGCACGAATTGCTGGGGTAGATCTCCCCAAAGACAAAAAAAATGTGATTGCGCTTACCTATATTTACGGGATTGGCCCTACATCGGCAAAAAAGATCCTGACTGAGGCCGGAATCGACCCAAATATGAAGAGCAGTAATCTAACCGAGTCCGATATCGTTAAGATTCGTGCGATTCTGGATCGCGATTTTACGGTGGAAGGCGATCTTCGCAGAGAGATAACGATGCACATCAAGCGTTTGATGGATATCGGAAGTTATCGCGGATTACGGCACCGAAAAGGGCTGCCAGCGCGGGGGCAGCGGACAAAAACAAACGCGAGAACACGAAAAGGACCGAAGAAGTCAGCCATGGCGGGCAGGGGCAAAAAGAAAAGCCTGGCTAAGAAATAAAAGACAGAAAGAATCCCTGAATTGATCAATTAAGCAGACTGTAATTTTTACACAATGGAGAGCAGATGGCTAAAAAGGGTAAAGAAAGAAAAAATGTGGCAAATGGCATAGCCCATATCCACGCCTCCTTTAACAACACGATTGTAACCATCACGGATACGGCCGGCAATGTCTTGACCTGGTCCAGCGCTGGCAACAAGGGCTTCAAGGGATCGCGCAAGAGTACACCCTTCGCCTCGCAGCTGGCTGCTGAGACTGCTGCTAAAAAGGCAATGGAACACGGAATGAGGCAGGTAGAAGTTTATGTGAAAGGTCCAGGCACTGGCCGGGAATCAGCGATCCGCGCAATTCAGGCCGCCGGTCTCGAGATCGTGGCGATAAAAGACGTAACGCCGATCCCGCACAACGGGTGCAGGCCGCCGAAACGGAGACGGGTGTAGTTTAAGTAAGCATAGAGAAACGGTTCACACAGGAGGAGAATCACTTGGCACGGTATATTGGATCAGTCTGCAAGCTCTGCAGAAGAGAGGGCATGAAGCTTTTTCTGAAGGCTGAGCGCTGTTATACAGATAAGTGCGGTGTTACACGGAGAAGCTATCCGCCAGGACAACACGGACAAGGCAGAATAAAGCAGTCGGAATACAGCCTGCAGCTCCGGGAAAAGCAAAAGATCAGGCGGGTCTATGGTGTGCTCGAACGCCAATTCCGAGGCTATTTTGAGAAAGCCGAACGGATGAAGGGAGTGACTGGCGATAATTTATTACAGCTTCTGGAAAGACGGCTTGATAATATTATCCAGCGAATGGGTTTTGCCGGTTCCAAGAAAGAGGCACGGCAGCTCGTACGGCATGGCCATATGCTGGTCAACGGGAAAAAGGTTAATATCCCTTCCTTTCTTGTCAAGGCTGGCGATGTAGTGGAGCTTCGTGAAAAGAGCAGGGGCATCGCTCAGATTCAACAGACGCTCGCCGCAGTTGATAAGAGGGGTTTCCCCTCCTGGCTAGAGATCGATAAGACTCAGTTCAGGGGTAAGGTTCTCTCATTGCCGGCCCGCGATGAAAGTTCGCTGCCGACGGTTAAAGAACAACTCGTGGTCGAGCTCTATTCGAAGTAAACTCAGGCGGCGTCAGAATATTACCGGTGGTCGAGTAGGCGCTCATATTGAGAGCGTTGTCAGCCATCATAGGAATTAATAGTTTTTTTACTCCGTTACGGAGGAATCATGCTCAGAAAAGCAAAAGATTTCCAAATGCCAAAAAAGTTACAATATGATCCCAAAAAGATAACGGACACATACGGCAAGTTTATCGCAGAACCTTTAGAGCGCGGTTTTGGTACCACCTTGGGGAATTCATTGCGCCGGGTTCTTCTGTCCTCGCTTGAGGGGTCTGCTGTCACCTCGATTAAAATTGCCGGCGTGCAGCATGAGTTCTCAAGTATTCCCGGTGTAGTGGAAGACACAACCGACCTTATTCTGAACCTTAAAGAAATCAGGCTCAAGCTGCATACGGATAAATCCAAAACGCTACTTCTCAAGGCAAAGGGCCCGGGAGAAGTGACGGCAAAAGACGTCGAGGCGGATGCTGAAGTGGAAATCCTGAACCCTGACATCCATCTTGCAACGATTGATAAAAATGGCAAGCTTGAACTTGAAATGCGCGCGCGCCGCGGCAGGGGATATGTTTCCTCCGACAAGAACAAGGAACCGGGACAGTCCATTGGCGTCGTTCCGATAGACTCAGTTTTCTCACCGATTCGGAAGGTGAATTTTAAGGTAGAAAATGCCCGCGTCGGCCAGGAAACTGACTATGATAAGCTTGTGCTCGAAGTATGGACTGATGGCAGTATCCGGCCAGATGACGCCGTAGCGCACGCTGCTAAACTTCTTAAAGATCACCTAACGTTCTTTATCCACCTCCCCGAGGAAGAAGAAGAGGTTCCTGCGATGGAGGAGGAAATAAAAAAAGCTCCGTCATTCAATGAAAATCTTCTTCGCAGCGTCAATGAACTAGAGCTTTCCGTACGGGCAGCAAATTGTCTCAAAAATGCTGGGATCGAGACCATAGCGGAAATGGTTCAGAAAACAGAAAGCGAAATGCTCAAGACCAAGAATTTTGGAAGAAAATCACTGAACGAGATTAAAGAAATACTGGCAGAGATGGGAGTATCTCTGGGGATGAAGGTCGACGATAAAATCGTCGTTGAAGCAAGGCGGCTGTTGGCGGAAAAGCCAAGCGAACCGTAATACTAAAATAATTTGGCAGGGATGATGAAATGAGACATGGATGCGCAGGCAGGCAATTTGGTAGAGACTCGGGGCACCGCAAGGCGCTGCTCAGGATGCTCGTAACCGCATTGCTTAGGAATGAAAAAATTGAAACAACGACAGCAAAGGCGAAAGAGATTCGTCCACTGGCGGAGAAATTGATCACCCTCGCGAAGCGGGGCGATCTCCATGCACGGCGTCAAGCGCTCAGTTTTATCCAGGATGAGGCCGTAGTGGGCAGCCTTTTTGCTCAGATAGCACCGCGATTTACGTCCCGAAACGGCGGCTATACCAGAATTGTTCCGACCCGGACCCGTTCTGGAGATGCAGCATCCATGGCCGTGATCGAACTTGTGGAACGTAAGGCAAAAGAGGCGGCAGAGACCGCAGGTTCGAAAAAAACTAAAAAAGAAAAGGCACCGGCGGCATAGCGGAGCTACTTTCTAAATTTCTTATGCGCCACTCGCAATAGACATGAAGGCAAGGACAATGATCCTTGCCTTTTTTATTGCATTTACACGATAGTACTTATATGTTACTATAGGTTTATTTCGCTCTGTCCCGTGACTATGGCATATGTAAAAGGCATACTTTCAGCCCTTTTGGCTCGCTTGTGTTTTGCTTTTACCAGATGGTGGGGCGGGATCGGCTGCAGGGTTTCTTTTATCATGACGACGGCGCTCGTTCTTGTTGCAGCGTTGATAGGAGCTTTTTTTTTCTGGGAGGGGAGGGAGGTTGTAGACACCGAAACCAGGGGCAGAGCACTTGTTGTAGCCCGTGAATTGTCGGCTTTCACCGCAGACGACGTCGTTGCCAGCAACCGGTCTGAACTATACAAAAAGCTATCCCCATTTTTTGCCGCCGATGAAGATGCCGGCACCGGCAAAGCTCTTCTCTATGCGATGATATTCAATAGTTCGTGCGACGCTCTTATCGGAAGTACGGCTTCAGGCGCCTTTTTTGACAGTGAATCGCTTCATACACTTCCTCCTGGCAGGAGTGCATTGAGTGACGATACTGTGTTTACCTGTACGCCTGCCCAGACCCATGAACCTGCCTTTGTGATGGAAAAGAGCGGGGTTTGCGACCTTACTCTCCCTATCCTCTCCGGGCGTAAACTTGTCGGTTACGTTCGGGTCGGTGTTTCCGGCGAACTCTACGAGAAAAAAATCTTTGCCATCACGAAAAAATCTGCTGGAGCACTCGTCATCATCTTGCTCATTGGAATAGCATTTAGCCAAATCATAGCAGTGGGAATTTCCAAGCCCATCCTGCGGCTCAGCGATGCCGTTGAAAAGTTGGCCCAACAGAACTGGGAAGCACCTTTTCCCGTGAAAGGGAGCGACGAGATCAGCAAACTCGGTCATGCTTTTAACCAGATGGCACTCATTCTGAAACAACGAGAGACGAGCCTTTCGCAGGGTAACCGAGATCTGTTTATTCTTCATACGACCGGCCTGGGCCTTATGGAGAGCCTGGATCGCGAATCCCTTCTCACGAAGATCGCGGCGGGCGCTGAAGACCTCGTGCGTGCTGATACGACTACAGTATCTGTTGTTAATAAATCAGATCGCATGCTAAAATATCTGGGGGTCTTCGGTAGCAAAAGAAAATCCATAAAGGAACTTGATATGCCGCTGGAAGCAGGCGGTATTTATAACTGGATGGTGAGCTATGGCACTCCACTCCTTATTATAGATGCTGAGGACGATTTCAGACTGAACGGTCTAGAGATGAAATCTTTAGGCATCAAGAGTATCATGGCTGTCCCTCTCTGGTCATCGAATACGATGACAGCCCTGCTCACGGCCATCAATAAAAAAGGAGAGGGAAATTTTGATAAACACGACCTGAGGCTATTTACGGTATTTTCCAACCTGGCTTCTGCCGCTCTTCAAAATGCTTCACTATACAGCGACTTAAAGTGGAAAATGGTCGAACTGAATACCACACAGGAACAGCTTGTGCATTCTACGAAAATGGCGGCCATCGGTGGACTCTCGGCCAATATAGCACATGAGATCAACAATCCGTTGACGAGCGTTCTCGGATACGCGACGCATCTCTTGAAGACCCTAGACCTACCCGGGGAACAGCGAAAAATCCTTGTAACGATGGAACAGGAGACGTTGAGAGTCAGAAAGATCATTCGAAACCTGCTGGATTTTTCTCGACAGCGGCCATCATGGATGGAGCCTGAGGACGTTTCGCAGCCGCTCAAAGAGACTATTGCTCTTGTCCAGGGGATTGCCGAATCATCCTCCGTGGTGATCTATGAAGACTACCCGACAGAACCTGTCCTGGTAAACATGGATCACAATGAAATGAAACAGGTTTTCATTAATATCGCAAATAACGCACTGCAAGCAATGCCGCAGGGGGGGGAGCTCCGGGTCAAGGCCGATGCAACGCATGAGAACGAGGTTATCGTGGTCTTTTCTGATTCCGGGTCCGGCATTGCACCAGAACATATGAATAAAATATTTGAGCCTTTCTTTTCCACAAAAGAGAATGGCGGTGGTACCGGTCTGGGGCTTTCGATCAGCTATCGTATTGTGCAGAATCATGGCGGTAAGATTGAAGCCGAAAGCTCACCGATGCATGGCACTACCTTTCGGGTGGTTCTTCCTCGATACCGGCAGCAGCCTGCCGCATAGGATACGAACAGTCTCCGTAGAGGAGTGTGCCCGTGAACACCGAAGAGTGAAACAACGTTTGGGCTTCATATTAATCCTGGACATCGGAGGCACCCATGAAGGAGTGTGAACGTGGCTGGTGAGAAAATTCTTGTAGTCGACGACGAGGACATGATCAGGGACTTGTGTTACCGTATCCTTACAGCAGAAGGTTACTTGGTGTCCACGTTTTCTGATGGCACCAAAGCACTTGAAGAACTCGGCCACGTGCCTGCCGATCTTTTGATTTCGGACATTAGGATGCCGGGAATAGACGGTCTGGAACTGTTCGAACGGGTAAAAGCAAAAAAACAGGACATTGTGACGATATTTATAACCGGGCACGGCACGATCGACACGGCCATTGAATCCCTCGTGCGCGGGGTCGATGGTTTTTTGCTGAAGCCGTTTACGCAGGCGGAACTGCTCGGCGCTGTGGATCGCGCAATAAACCGGAGCCGGCTGCAAAAGGAAAACATCAGGCTCAAGGCGCTCATCCCACTGTTCGAGATCAGCAAACTGCTTGTTACGGAGATCGACCTCACTCACCTATTTAAGCTCATCACCGAAATCCTGATCCAGGAATTTCCCATTGACCGCTTTTCACTTATGCTGATGGATGAAAACAGCGGGACTCTGCTGATCCGAGCCTCACACGGGCTGCCAGACGAGTTGGCTTCAAAGTCGCACCGAAAAATTGGCGAAGGAGTCGCGGGGCTTGTGCTCAAGTACCGAAAGCCTCTTATTATATCTGCGGGCAAACACCCGGACCAGGAAGTGATGGATGCGATCAACCTTGAAAATATGCCGGCTTCATCCATGTCGGTACCACTTATCGGCAAGAACAAACTTTTTGGCGTGCTTAACGTGAGCAAGTTCTCCGGGCCGCCGTTTACGACCAGCGACCTGCAGATTGTTCTGATTCTCTCCACCCAGGTCGTCACGGCCATGGAGAATGCAGCGCTTTATGAAGACCTGCGGGAAAATTATTTCCGTACAGTCCAGGCACTTGTGGCTGCCGTCGAGGCAAAAGACCCCTATACACGGTGGCATTCCACCAACGTTGCGAAATACGCCGTGGCAGTCGCTCGGGACATGGGGATGAGCCCTTCGCGCCTTGAGGAAATCCACATTGCCGCCATTCTCCATGATGTAGGCAAAATCGGCATCAGTGAACTTATCATCAGTAAACCGGAACGGCTGAGTCGTGAGGAATTCGCTATCATGAAAGACCATCCGGCCCACGGCATAAGGATCCTGGAGCCCATTGGTTTTTCCGCTGACATCATTAACGCGATCTATGAGCACCATGAACGGTATGATGGGAAAGGTTATCCTCAAGGGCTGGCCGGTGAACGGATAACGTTGGCAGCGAGGATATTGAATGTCGCTGACACGATCGATGCAATGATCTCTGAGAGGCCATACCGTGGGACAATCTCAAGCCAAGAGGTCCTCGTAGAACTGGAACAGGAGTCGGGACGGCAGTTTGATCCACAGGTAGTTGCATCCGCCAAGCGACTTATCGAAAAGGGTCTGTTGAAGCTTGGCATGAACTCTTTTTATCAGTACACTTCGGGGAATGGCAAATTAGAGAGAAACGAGAAAAAAGAATCTTGATGCATTCCCATCGCTTATCTTACGCGCCGGAAGACCCCGTCCGTGAGGCCGGGGAGGATATCAAGCATGTGGGGTTTTCCCTGCTATTTCCCTAAAAAGAACCTTGAGACAAGGGGAAATACGGGTCAGAAGCGATATTAACAACGGTGGAAGAGAAGAAAGACTTTTCACATGAATTTCCCCCTTACATTGCTTTGAGACGGTGAACCGCACACTTCCTTCGAGGATTCCGAAAGGAGCTGTTGCTTGAGCTTCTTGCCAGCAAGAGAGAGCAACAGAACTAAGATAACGAAGAACCCGAGTGAATGAATGCGCGATTCTCTTTTCCAAGCACGTTTGCCAGGACCATGAAGGGAAAACCAATCTGCATCAAGAGCTAGCCTTCGCGATAGCCGAAGTAGTATGCCTCTTTGCCCACTATTCCGCCCGCCCCAACGCATGCGAACCCGATTCCAATCTCCATGATCGTTCCCGCATACAATTCCGGGACTACTAAGGACCCTGCCCTTTCCAGTGCCAGTCCGGTAACCACCGGTCCGAGGATGATATTCTTGACCGATCGCATCCAGACGAGCAAATAGATGGCGAGAGCAGAACGCCAATTTAAAATATCATAATGCCAATCGTATAGAGGGGGCTCTCACAAGTGGTACGCATTACGATCCTGTAGATTCGTATAGAACGACCTGAGGAAGAACTAGCTAAAGCTCAACAGAAGCTTGACCGGATGGTAAATGGAAGTAATACTGGCAAAAAGCAGAAGTGTAATACAAAAAAATACATATTCGTATTGCCGATATTCGGATGCTTATGTGTCAGAATCAGGTCTCACACGCGTAAGAAAAAACCACTCTATCAAGGTGTCAGAAGACCTGGCTACCGAGAACATGACGGTATCGGCTAAAGGGACGGTTGAGAAACCCGGCAAGAACGAAAAGTAGAAATCCGGGTTTAATAAGGCAATACTAGGCCAGGGCTGAGGGTGAATTTAATCGTCAAATCCAGTATAAACAATATTGGCATGGTGGTAAAGGCATCTTTTGTAGATGCGGCATATTGCAGCCAAACATGTTCTCAGCGTTGCCATGTTTCTCCGAAAACCGTCCTTCTCAAGAATTCTTCTGTTATACCAAGTGCGGCTTACATCGAACGCTGATGAAAATGCCGCGAAGATTGTATTGTCAAGGGGAGGGCATTTCCGGGTGTCCTGGGGATCGACCGGCGCATCAATGCCGAAGAAAACAGGAGCCAACAAGGAAATGTAGTGGTGCAGGTCGTTGCTGCAGGAATTCTCGGACTTTAGCCGAGGAGTATGTCAAATCATGTTGTTGCTGTTAATGCAAGCGGAAACCAAGAGGGCGTTCTTGAACAAGGGGGGGTTGCGAGCATATTAAGGTAGGAGATCCGAGTTCTCGCGGAAAGATGCCCCTCGAAGATCTACATGAATTTAAAGCGCGATTGCAATTCACGAAGTGGACAATTAATCGTGCCCTATTGCAAAATATTGCAAAATATAGGTTTCAGCTTTGTGCAACTTGATGCTCGAAAACATTCATTGGCTCATCATTCAAGAACTAGAAAACTCTTGACTTCACTATACGACTTTGATATAGTCAAAACGTCTTTTCCGAAATATCAGCAAAACACTTCCTTTTTTGAACCACATTATCAAATGAGCAGAGCAGTGTAGCAGTTTGTACTAGTGGCAGATCCAAACTTTTATTACTATCATGATAACCACTAACAGACCTACATATAGGCTACTCCGCCGCATTCCTGTCCAGAAGTGCGCCGACGTATTCGGCATCACTCTTACAGATCATTTTGCCGAAAGGCAAATTCCACATGAAATCTGTATTTCTTCTCTGATGGCCCCATCGCTTTCACACCATTTCTTCTATGGAAAGGGGGTGTAGACTGAACTCATACAATCCTGCTTCATACGAATTATTGAAACTTTGTTGCGCGCACATTACGAGGTAAACACGCGTTCCGTACAAATCGGAACAAATCTATTTTAGGGAGGATAAGCGATGAAGAAGTTTCTAGTTGTGATGGTAGTGCTGGCTTTTGTATGCCTGGGCTCCATAGCGCATGCAGCAGACGTGTCCGTGGGTGGTTCCGTACAGGTTCGAAGCAGAGATTTTAACAATCTGGATTTCGACAAGAATTTGCATGATAACCAGATCGATACTCAAGAGCGCATCATCCTGAATGTGAATGCCAAGGCGGGTGATGATTTAAAGGGTAAAATCTCGCTCTGGAACGATTTCTCTGACTTTGGTAGCCAATTTAACGGATTCAGCACAGACCAGAACTTCGGTAACGGTTTCGGCGGAAGCACGGCTGGCTTCCAGGCAAACACGTTCGGTTTCCGCGAAGCATGGGTGAGCTTTAACGTGCCTGGTATACCGATCAACGTGACCGCTGGCCACCAGCTCCTGCAGCTCTCCAACGGCTGGTTCGCGCGTTCAATGCATTTCGGCTCTGATGCATGGGTCGTCGCAAACGTAACCGGCCCCAATACTATTGCTGCTGTGGATGCTACTGCCGATCAAAGTGGTATTCCTGGTTCTACAACTATAGTAAATGGCGTTGGTGATGTTAACGTTGCAGAAGGCACCAGCTATGGCAAGATTGATGCCTATATACTCCTCGACGTTTTTGCGATTAATGACAAGAACCAAGTTGGCCTTAACGTTACCGATGCGCATTTGGGTACAGCCAATGATCTGTATGACATCGGTCTTATGTATAACGGTGGGGTAGGCATAGTAAACTGGAAGGCTGAGGCAGATTTGCAGACTGGAACAGATAAGCAGGTTGCCCCAGGTGCACCTCAACCCAAGTACAAAGGCGACCAGATCGCAATTACGGGCCATGTGCTGACGGATCCGGTAACATTTAATTTCATGCTTGGTTATGGTACCGGTCACAAGTCAGGCAATACCGATGTCAATCAAATGGTAACCTTCCTTGATATCGACCCGCACTATACGTTCCTGTATGAGTATAAGATTACCACTGCGGCCGGCTCAGTTCATACTGGTTTGTCAGACACGACGGTTGAAAGTATTGGCGCCATGTGGCACGCTCTCAAGAGCTTAGACTTCGGTGGTGATGTTTATTTCCTGCAGGCCACGCAGAAGACGAACACTGCTTTGACCGGTGGCGGAGCGGGAGCTCTTGCAACCAATATCGGGACGGAAGTCGATTTACATCTTAACTGGAAGCTTTATGACAACCTTACCTGGAATTGGGATGCTGGTTGGTTCGGGCCCGGTGCAGTATACAAGGATGCTAACGGAAAAGGCACCGATTCAGCGCTTGGTCTTCAGGGCGTTCTCGCATTCAGCTTCTAAGGTGTGCGCACCATTCTGGTGCTCGTAGACAGTAAGTATAAATGTAACGACCCCGGGGGAGCAATCCTCCGGGGTTTTTTTGTTTTAGGCGTGCTTACAGTGCCAGCTTCCCGGATGTGCAGTTAAGCAATAGATGTTGCTTATATGATTTATCATTTGCACAGCTATATAATTTCGGTTCAATCCCCGAAAGCAGCCTGCAACGTTTTGGCAAAAGCCGTTTGTGTCTACGACTATTTAAACACCAACTAACTTTTTCGCAATCTATTCAAAACAATTACCCATGCAATCATCAATAAAGTAATGTCTCAGCTCACCAATGTTTCCCTGCTATGCACTCCTAAGCGCGTCACAATGTTAGATCATTTTCAGGAGCTATGGCATTTCTGCCTAGAGGATAGGGCAGGTTAGAATGGTTGCTTTCCAAGTTGTTTAGGACCTGATTTGTTGAGATATAAATAGGATTATTCTCTAGTGCTGCAACGTAATGTGATATCATGCACCTCTTGATACTGCAACTTTCCTTCCTAAATGGCGGGGCTTCAGTCCTATTCAGCATTTATTGTGAAGATAGCCAGCTTCAGAAATGGGAAAATAGGTTTTGATCACGGATCAGGCACTGTACTAGTAGCTGAAGATGAAATCATGGTGATGGAATTCGCTCGAGACATTCTAAGGCTCGTTCGTCTATGTCGTGCTTGTGGCAAATATCGGTGCGCAAGCTCTGGAACTGTACCAACAGTGGTCGAATGAAATAGTTGCGGCAGTGCAGGACATGGTGGGATGGACCGCAGAGAGGTTTTTCATAATTTGGCTTTTCCAATGCAAACGTGAAAGTGGGCATCTCGAGTGACCTGGTGGGTCTTGGTGCGGCAGGTGTGCAGAAGTCCTACCGGGTAACGGAGTTGATACAGGTTGTCAGAGAAGCGGTGATAAAATAACGGTAGGGTTTTAGAAGCGGGGATCAGGGGCCAGGGAAAAAACTTGTTTCATTACCACCCGTTGCTTTTTTGCCGGCCCCCGATCCATTACGGGTGAAATATTGTTCTATGGGTTCTGCAGTTTGGCGCCTTTTACCACGTGCTTTAATAACACGCGTGTCGTAACCGTACCGACGCCGCCGGGCACGGGCGTAATGGCCCCTGCGACTTCCTTGGCCGGTTCAGTGTCGACATCCCCGAAAAGCTTGTCTCCTTCGACGTTGATCCCAACATCCATCACCGTAGCGCCTTTTTTAATGAAATCTTTCGTGATCATTCTTGCCTTGCCGATCGCGGCTACGAGGATGTCTGCCCGTCTACAAACGCCAGGAAGATCCTGCGTCTTCGAATGGCAGACCGTTACCGTGGCGTTTTCACCAAGGAGAAGCATTGACATCGGCTTACCAACGACCATTGAACGGCCGATGACCACGGCTTCTTTACCGCTCATCGGAACCTGGTAGAAACGGAGCATTTCCATTACGGCCTGAGGTGTTGCAGGTGGAAACCCCGTCATGTCTCCTGCCATGATCTTGCCGGCATTAACAGGATTAAAGCAATCTATATCTTTTTCGGGTGACAGGATGTATTTCACAACATCCTCTCTGATCTGTTTGGGGAAGGGCCGCATCACGATGATCCCGTGGATTTTCTTGTCCGCATTGCGCTGTTTCAGCGTATTGACGAACTCATCCTGGCTTGTTCCACCCGGCAACTGCTCAATTTCGCACAGGATGCCATTTTTTTCTGCCATTTTTTTCGCGCTGTTTGCATAGGCGAGCGAGTCAGGAGCATCACCAACGATCATTATCCTGAGCGCCGGATTGACACCCTTTGCCTTCAGTTCCTGGACATCTTTCTGAATGTCCTGGTCCATTTTTTGCGCCACTTCTTTTCCTGTCAAGAGTTTTGCGGCCATGTATGTTTTCTCCTCGTGCGAACCAGGTCCGCGGTCCATGGGCACCAATTCCGAATAAATGCAGCAACCCAGAAAGTGTTTGCGGAGCCCCGCCCGATCCTGGACGCTATATTTTTATCCCATTTTTTTATACGTTGTCGCCATCACCGATTTTTCTAGTGCGCTAACCTGAGTAAGGACATTCTGCATCTGGGTCCAGGTATTGTTATTGAACGTACCGTCTTTGATACTGTTTACATTGATCTTCACGTTGAGCGCCGCACTCTGGGCACACGCCTGGGCAAGGAGCACCGCGACGCCGGCATCGCTCACGGCAGCGACATTGCCTATATTAGCAGCGCGTTCTGCGAGCTTCGCGACCACCAGGGATTTCAGGCCTATTTCCAAGGGGACCTGGCAGGCTTTTTTGAGTGCCTCCTGCATTTTTACCGTGCGTGCTGCCTTTTCCTCATCGGTGTTCTTCGGCATTTTGTAAACATTGGAGAGCGCACCATACGCTTCCGTGTCTTTTTGGATCAGGTCTTGCATTTCCAAGCGAAGTTTTTCAGATTCGTTCAATAAAGTCTCAATCTGTTGCTGTACGTCTTTGTATTTTTCCTTCCCCAGAGTCAGATTGGATACCATGCTAACCAGAGCTGCGCCCATCGCTCCGGTAAGGGCTGCCACGCTCCCCCCTCCCGGTTCAGGGGATTTGCTCGCCAACTTGTCCATGAAGTGCCGCAACGGCTGATCGATATACACAGTCTCCTCCTTCAATTTAGTAATGATGAACATGGAAAAAGTAAGCATAATGAATTAGTTTTTTTTTGTCAATAAAAAAATATTACTGATTATTCTAAAAATTTAAAGAGCTTAGCAAAAAAGTAAATGTGTGGTAACGTGCTGAGAGGCAGTTGCTATTAATTATAACTATAGAATAAGTCAAGCGGAAAACAGTAAAACTTTTGCTTGACTCCCTTTCGCGACCACTGGTATTATGTAACACTGCACCGGAGGATTCGAAACGCATGGATATTTCTCACGGGTTGACGCCGTCTGTTCTTCTATTTTCGGCTTTTATGGGCCTAATTTCTTTTGCGTCTCCCTGCATTCTCCCCCTCATTCCTTCCTACGTTTCTTACATTACCGGCATAAGTTACGATGATCTTGTGAGCCAGGAATCTCGCAGAAAGAACATGAACATCACGTTTCTGCATTCGGTTGCATTTGTTTCTGGATTTACGCTAATTTTTGTGCTTCTTGGCGCAACAGCGAGTCTAGCAGGCAGTGTCCTGTCTCAGCATCTGGACCTGATCAGGATCGTGGGGGGCGTTCTCATTATTATTATGGGCGTTTTCGTCATGGATGTAGTGAACATCCCTTTTCTCCAGCGAGAGGCAAAACTTCAGCTAAAAACACGTCCCGCGGGTTATGCGGGTACCATTGTGGTCGGCATGATTTTTGGGGCAGGTTGGACGCCCTGCACGGGTCCTTTTCTGGGGTCTGTTCTGGCCCTGGCCATGGAGACGGCTACTCTTGGGCGGGGCATGGCGCTCTTAACATTTTATTCTTTCGGTCTGGGGATACCGTTTATTCTCTCGGCAATTGCCATCAGCGCATTCCTGTCATCATTCAATAAACTGAGAAAGCATTTTAAGGTCATCAAAATAGTGAGCGGGGCCATTCTTGTAATTATGGGTGTGCTTCTCGTAACGGACAAAATGACGATACTTATACCGCGATAAAAAATCGGGGAGATTATAAAGCATATGATAGCTGATAGTTTAGATGTTTTAAAGGACAAGGACGCGCCGCTCTTTACCATGGGTGTTGCTGCAAAGCTTGTCGGAACCACAGCACAGACCCTGCGGCTTTACGAGAAACATGGTCTGATCCTCCCGACGCGCGAGCGTAGGAACAGGCTTTACACGGGAAACGATATTAAGTGGCTGCGCTGCATCCGTGAACTGATCCATACGAAAAAGATCAGCATTGAAGGCATCAAGAAACTCCTCGATTATGCTCCCTGCTGGGAGATCAAGGATTGTCCCGACGAACGACGGGTTGTTTGTACGGCCTTTACAGACAAAGGCAAGCCATGCTGGGAAACGACCAAATGCAGGATGGATAATGACTGCTCGACTTGTGTGGTATTCCTGAAAAACAGCAAAAAATCTGCAACAAAATAAATCAACATATCATATGACAATCGTGCGGAAGCCGGACCGTATGGAAGTCTAGAGACAGCTGTCTGTTCATCTGTCCTGTGCTCCTACGGATGTTCCGCAACCCATACCTCGCCATCCGGTCTTGTTTCTTTCTTCCAAATAGGCGTTATCCGTTTCAACTCGTCGATAACGAAGCGGCATGCACGGAAGGCCTCGTCACGATGTATCGAGGAGACCAGGATCAATACAATATTGTCTCCCACCGGGATTGTGCCAACCCGGTGAATAATCGCAACATCGATCACTCCATATTCCTTGATAGCGCAATCCCTGATCTCGGAAAGTTTTTTCTCGGCCATACCCGGGTAATGCTCGAATTCGAGCTTTGCCACCTGCTTATCCACCGAGATGTCTCGCGTCGTCCCGAGGAACATTACAATCGCGCCGATAGCGGTAGAAATTGTTTTTAAATTCTCTATTTCTTGTTCGATCGAAAAGGGTTCGAGCTGGATCCGAACCGTCGGCACAGCGCCGCTTCCTCCGGAGAAAGGCGGCATGAGCGCCACCTCATCACCATCCATGACCACCGCGTCCATTTTTACAAAATCCTGGTTCACCGAAACCATGATGGACCCGCAGGATAGGATGTCCGCGAGCGCCGGGTATTCATGAGACACCTGCTTCAGCAAGGCCTCTACGGTGCCGCTAATAAACGTGATCGACAACTCGCTTCGGGCTGCTTTATCTTTTAGAACGGCAAATAATTTAACTGTGACCATGGAATGCACTTCCTAAGATTATTGTATTATGGTCGCGCACATTGATGCTAATGACTTTTTTCAAGTCGATAGGGGAGCGATAGCAGTATCCGATATATCCGGCACTATCCTGCCCTCTATCAGGCACTGTAACATCTCAAGCTCATTCTGGCCGAACCAGGTAAATCCGCAAAAGCTGCATCGATCGATTTCGATCAAGTATGCCTGGCTGTAAAATCCCCGGAACATGGGATTAGCACATTTAGGGCACGGCAGGTAGGTGATAGCTTTATTATCTCCGGCGGTCAATTTTTGATGCGCAACCTTAAGCTGATTTTCCGTTGCGGCCGCTTTTGCAAGGGAATTCATCCGCTTTGAAGGCGGCCGTTCCCTCCCGGTCCGTGCAAGGATCCTCGGTATTTTACTCGTATCAACAAGCATGCCGCTGCAGAACCTGCACTGGTAAATCTGAGTCCCTTCATAGGGTACCGTCACGAGCGGCTGGCTGCATGCTGGGCATAAGAGGTTTGTCGCCTGATTGTCCTGTTGTGAAAGCCTTAATACAAAGAACGCGTTAATGAGCGGTTCTTTCCATGCGCGGTCTACAGGAAGTTGCTGCCCCTTTGTTACCCAGGTAAGCGGCGAAAGCCACGGCTGTGCACCAAGTTCCGTAAGGGTGAAGGGACCCTGCCACTTCTGCTGGGGATCCATGGCATAATACGGTGTTTCAGGCGCCGTTTGCGTATTGTTTACTGCCGACCTGTCAAACCGTGCGCTTAACTCCGAGTTGCTCGTGTGAGCCATGGCCAACAGGATATCCATTCTTTTTTTGAGCGGAGGATGCGCGGACAGAAGATCGGCCCAGAATCCTTCTGCCTCATCAAGGGCAGTGCCTTGTGGATTCACGATGCAGAGCATCGCAAAGCCGCTTCCGATAAACCCTGACCCGCGCCAGCTGCGCGAGAGCAGGTAAAGCGTCTCGGCAAGTGCGATGGGGTTGCGGGTCATCCGAACAGAGGCTGCGTCAGCGCGATATTCTCGTTCTCGGGAGATGAACATATTCAGGAGGTAGCTCAGTTGAAGCAATCCCCAGACGAGGAAATAGGCTGGCGATATAGAGACTCTATCCCTTGACTTGGTGTTCAGCTTTTCCAGGATAGAAGCATAGGTTCCGAACAGGCTCGCAGCAACAGTGGTTTCGAGACAGTCACCGGATAGGATATGGTGTACTTCGTGGGCCAGGACGGCCTCGAGTTGGGGCCGTGTCAGGCGTGAAAGCAGCCCTTCCGTAATTGCGACCGCTGCATTGCCCTTGAGGTCAGACGCGGCGAGAGCGTTGAGAGACAGTGACGGAATGACAAGACATTGCATCTTTCGCTTGTTTCCGGTCACGACACGGATCTCCTGCATGACGTCCAAGAGTACCTTATGGACATCGTCCTGAGGATCAGGCGGATCAGCGTTTAATCTCTTTACAACGGTGCTGACCGTGTCATAGGCGGAGAACCAAAAATGGATACTTGAAACCAGCAGGGCAATTAGACCTGCAACAATCCAGAACTGCAGTACCCCGTGCCACGGCCCCCGCAGAAACGTTGCCGCGAAAAGAGCTATTATGGAGAAGTACATAAACAGCAGGACTAGGAAGAATACCCAGATCCGCCAACTCTTTTGCTTTTCTATGTCGATATAAGTCAAGGGCATAATGGAACCGGAACAGGTGAAAGAAACTTGCAACAAACACCAGAATTGATGCTTTCCTACGCGATTAAATCCGTTCTCTATCCTCTCAATTACTTTCTAAGGCTGAGATTCACTGCAGGGACAGCCCGGTCAGCCTCGTCAGCGCCGAAATACTCTCCGGACTGGAAGTTAAACATTGACGAAACGAGGTTGTTCGGGAAGATCTGGAGCTTCGTTCGGAAGTTCGCCACCAGATCGTTGTAGAGCTGGCGGGCAAACGCGATCTTATCTTCCGTAGAGGTGAGCTCCTCCTGGAGCTGAATGACGTTCTGATTGCTCTTGAGCGCGGGGTAGTTTTCCATGACCGCGAACAGTTTTCCGATGGTTTGGGTGAGCATATTCTCGGCCACGGCTTTTGATGCCGGCGTTGTCGCCGACACGGCGTGTGTGCGAGCAGAGATAACTTTCTCGAGCGTGTCCTGTTCGAATTCCATCGCTCCTTTGATGGTCTGGACAAGATTCGGGATGAGGTCGTGCCTGCGCTTCAGCTGCACATCGATTTGCTTCCACGCGTTTTGCATGTCATTTCGGACAGAAACAAGTCCATTATAGATCAGAACGAGCCATACCAGGATCAATCCGATTACCGTAAGAAATATCCACCCAAGCATAGTTCCTCCCATCTGGAAAAAGATATAGACAATATAACATTTTTTCGCGATTTGTAGTCAACAGAATTTTTCACTCCTCTGCCAAGAGCGATGTTTCGGAATGAGGGAAGATTCCGTGCGACTCTGCCTCGGCAAAGAGCCTGCGGACGGCTGTCAGGCCTGCTGGCCCTAGATCAAGTGAAAAATCATTTACGTAAAGATCGATGTGGTTTTTCATAACCTGTACGTCCATTTCCTGGCTGTGCAGCCTGCAGTAGTTCAAGACTTCATCGGGGTGACCATTGGCGTAGTGAAGGCTTTCCCGAATGCCTGACTCCACACTTAGCAGGATATCACGGCCAAGGGAGCGTTTGCCGAGGATGCCGCCTAGCGGAATTGGGAGGCCGGAATAGTTCTCCCACCACTCACCGAGGTCCTGGAGTTTCACGAGGCCGTAAAGCGGATAGGTGAATCTGCTCTCATGGATGATGAGACCAGCTGTAACATCTCCCTTCGATACAGCATCCATGATCCGGTCAAAGGTCATGACGGCTATATTTGTCAATGCGGGATTGAACAGACGAAGCAGAAGATAGGCTGTGGTGAGAGTTCCGGGTATCGCTATGCGGGCTGTGCTCAGATCAGCGACATTGGTGCCGGGACGTGCCACGATGAGCGGACCGCACCCGCGTCCCAGTGCACTGCCGGAGCGGAGCAGTGCATACTGATTTCTGAGATGGCCTAATGCGTGGTAAGAGATTTTTGTGAAGTCGAGCTTGCCTTCGAGCGCCATTCGGTTCAGGGTCTCGACGTCCTCCAGCTGCTCGCGAAACGAAATGCCTGGAATTTTTACCTTTCCGTGAATAAGCGCATAGAAGATGAATGTATCATTCGGACAGGGTGAATAGCCGATGGTGAGCGTTTGTGTCATTGTTTCCACGCTCCTAAAATGTGCAGGACCGCTTGTTGTGCCATACGCGCTGCAGAGGGGATGTCCCATTTTTGCAGATCACGGTCTTCCACGATATTGGAAATCCCTCGCACTTCGACCCAGGGAATGTTGTGCAATTCAGCCACTTGCGCAGCGGCAGCTCCCTCCATGTTTTCACATAGGCCGTGATAACGCTCTTCCAGCTCTCTTGCCCGCGCCGCGGTCCCAGTACAGGTCGATAGCGTCACGAATGTCCCAAGATGCACTTTGTTTCTGTAACCTGGCAGATTTATAACGAGTGCTTGGAGAGCGTGCTTGACCAAAGATTCCCGTGCCGGGTAGGTATTATAAATCACCGATGTCGAAGTTTTGATCAGCGGTATGCCGATGTATTTCGTGTCTTTAAAACCATCAAGCATCAACACCCCTTCGTCACCAGCAATCTCCTCTTTTGCGATCGCCACATTTCCGATTTTAGCACTTGATGAAGGATAGGCTCCGCCTATTCCAAAAATGACGATTGCAGCCGGATTATAACCTGAAAGAATTGTTGCCGCATGAGCTGCATTGACCTTGCCCATGCCCCCGATGCAGAGCAGGACACGACGGCCAACCAGAGTTCCTTCGATAATCGACTTGGATCCGATCGTAGTGGTCTTGGTCACTGTGGTCGAAGCCAGGAGTTGTTCTGCTTCAACTTTGACAGAGCAGAGAAGAGCGATCATGGCACGTTATTAAATCTCCTAGACTGCAGCATGGTTAAAATGCGGGGTCTCATATACGCGGGCTTAAAAAAATGCTGTTATTGATGTAACCTATTGAAAAAATGTTATTTTTTAACACGGACCACGAATTCCCGCTAAGCAGCTGAGGTTAATAATCATTTTATACCCTTAAAATACCCATACTTATACCATACTTTTCATTGCACTTCCATGACAAATTTGCTATGATAATCCCGATTTTACAGGTATTTTTCTCTCAAAACCCCGATTTATTTGTATAGAAATTGTACGCCGACTGATTGCAGTGTGGGAGGGTAAATATGTTGCGATTCTTAACTGCCGGTGAATCTCATGGAGAACTGCAGATGGGTATCATCGAGGGAATGCCTGCCGGTCTGTTGATCCGGGTAACGGATATTGACCGTGATTTGTCCCGAAGGCAGGTAGGGTATGGTCGCGGCAACCGGATGAAGATCGAAAAAGATCAAGTGAAGATTTATTCCGGAGTACGCTGGGGCAGGACGCTTGGCAGCCCCATCGGACTCATGATTCGAAACAAGGACTGGGAAAATTGGCGTGACAAAATGTCGGTGGACCCCATGTTTTTGAACTGCGCAGATCCCCTGACAAGGCCCCGTCCAGGACATGCCGACCTTGCAGGGGCCCTCAAGTACAGCATGACCGATATTAGAAACATCCTCGAGCGATCGAGTGCCCGGGAAACTGCTATGCGCGTCGCTGTGGGTTCAGTGGCAAAGCGGCTGCTCGAAGAATTCGGCATCGAAGTCGTGAGCCACGTGCTCTCCATTGGCGGAGTGTACGCTAAAGTACCTAAGATCTCTGTTCCTGAACTCAAAAAACGAGCTGAGGTATCGGAGCTTCGCTGTGCAGACCCTGATGCGGTAAAGCGAATGATACGGAAGATAGATGAGGCCAAGGTTGCCGGCGACACGCTGGGTGGCATTTTTGAGGTTATCATTAAAGGAGTTCCTGTGGGCCTCGGGAGCCACGCTCACTGGGACCGAAAGCTTGATGCGAGACTCTCCAATGCACTGATGAGCGTCCAGGCAATCAAAGGCGTCGAGGTTGGTGCTGGCTTCGGTGTGGCAAATAGACCGGGTTCTCAGGTGCACGATGAGATCTTCTGGAGCAGGAAAGAAGGATTCTACCGCAAGACCAACATGGCAGGCGGCATCGAAGGCGGGATCAGCAACGGCGAGCCCATCGTGTTACGCGCTGCCATGAAGCCCATCCCAACGCTTATGAAACCGCTGCGCTCCGTAGATCTTGCCAGCAAGAGGCCCTTTAAGGCCGGCGTGGAGCGGTCCGACGTTAGCGCTGTACCGGCGGCCGGAGTGGTGGCAGAGGCCGCCGTGGCTTTTGAAATCGCGGCGGCACTGGTGGAAAAATTCGGAGGCGACAGCATCGACGAAATGAAACGGAATTTCTCCCAGTATGACAAGCATCTAAAGGCGCGGATAGGCGCGGAAGAAACGTCAGAAAAAAAGTAAGACTCATGCAAATAGTCAAAAGCCAATAACCATGTTTAAGAATATTATCCTGACCGGCTTCATGGGCGTAGGCAAGACCCAGGTAGGCACTCAGTTGGCAAAAGACTTGGGCTACCTGTTTATCGATACCGACAGTCTGATCGAGGCCGATCAACAATTGGCTATCGCCTCTATCTTCGCCAAGTTCGGCGAACCATATTTTCGTGAGGTCGAAGCAAAGATTATTCACGAAGTAACAAAGCGTGAAGGTCAGGTTGTCTCCACTGGAGGAGGCGCCGTTATCGGGGACAGGAATCGCGAAGCTTTCAAAAAGGCCGGCCTCGTTGTTTGCCTTACAGCGTCGCCCGAAGTGATCTACGAGCGCATCAAGCATGAGACCCATCGGCCGCTGCTCCAGACTGCGGATCCTCTGGCGAAAATACGCGAGCTGCTCGAAAGCCGCGCACAGTTCTATGCCCAGGCGGACGTTACCATAGACACCTCTGAAAAATCCGTGGAGGATATCATTCAATCGATTAAAGAAAGAATCAAGCATGCATGTTGTTAAGGTGAGTCTAGGCGATCGGAGCTATGATATCGAGATCGGGTCGGGCCTGGGTGAGGCCGGCGCACGGCTCCGAGATCTCGGACTCGGTAAAAAGATTGCCCTGATCACGAACCCAACGATCAGGAAACTCTATGGCCAAAAGCTAGTGGACAGCCTCAAAGAAGCTGACTTTACCGTAATGTCTATAGAGATCCCTGACGGCGAACAGTATAAAAACCTCGATTGGGCTAACTCGATCTATACGGCGCTTCTCATCAATGGATTCGACCGGAAGTCTGCGCTTATAGCGTTTGGCGGCGGCGTGATCGGGGACCTTACCGGTTTTGCTGCAGCTACGTTCATGCGCGGCGTACCGTTCATTCAAGTGCCTACCACGCTCCTCGCGATGGTAGACAGCAGTGTTGGCGGCAAGACCGGCGTGAATCATCCCATGGGCAAGAACATGATCGGTGTTTTCTATCAGCCGAAAAAAGTCCTTATGGACCAGAACGTGCTCAAGTCCCTGTCGAAAGAAGAACTGCTCTCTGGCATGGCAGAGGTGATCAAGTACGGCGTGATCTGGGACCGGTCGTTCTTTGAGTATCTCGATAACAACCGCGATAGGATCCTATCGCTCGATCCCGATGCAGTTAACCACGTAATTCGCCGTTCCTGCGAGATCAAAGCAGACGTAGTGAGTAAGGACGAACGTGAAGGCGGTCTCCGCGCAATCTTGAACTTTGGTCACACAATCGGTCATGCCATCGAGACAGCTGAAAACTACACCATACGTCACGGCTATGCCGTAGCGATCGGAATGGTCTATGCCGCACGCCTGGCACAGAATACAGGCTTGTGTGATTTATCGGTGCCTGACCGTGTAATGAGACTCATCGCAGCATATGGGTTGCCGACTAGTCTTAGCGACCTTACTCGTAAGCCTGCTGCTGCCGAGCTGATGAGCACAATTCAGATTGACAAAAAGGCGGAAGGCGGCAAGGTGAAGTTCGTCCTGCCCAAGAGTATCGGCGAAGTAGTTATCACAAAGGCATGGGATGAGCGGCAGCTTCAAGAACTCATCATCTGAAAACAGCCGCCGTTCATGGAGGTTAGCGTGAGCGAATATCTCTGGCATTGCCCGTTTTGTAACAGGGATCAGACCGTCACCGACCAGGGTCGACAAATAACTTTCGCGGACCTTACTATCGCAAACCAAGATGGCCCACGCCGGCTCGTAGCAAAGTTTGTTGTCTGCCCGAATCCAGAATGCAACAAATTTTCCCTCAGTGCTTCCCTGCACAACCTGGAAGTCTCCGGAAACCGTTCCTATACAGGAAAGCATATAAAGACCTGGTCTCTCGTCCCATCCTCTCGCGCCCGCTTCTTCCCCATCGACATTCCTCACCCGGTCCTTCAAGACTACCAGGAGGCCTGCCTCGCTATTGAGTTCAGCCCGAAGGTGGCTTCGGCCCTTTCGCGCCGTTGTCTCTCAGAAATGCTGCGGGACTTCTGGCGAGTTCAGCCCGGAAGGCTCGGAGACGAGTTCCGTCAGATCAGAGGCACGGTAGATCCTCTCACGTGGGAGGCCATTGAGTCAGTCAGGAAGAATGGAATGATCGGCGCAAGGATGGACAGTGAAGGAGCCGAAATTCTTGACACCGAGCCCGGAGAGGCAGAGTCGTTGATCGGACTGATTGAATCGCTCATCCAGGATTGGTACGTTTCCCGGGATGAACGGCGTAAACGGCTGGCGAAGATAAAAGAGATCACGGGACAAAGCGCGCAAGAAGTGTCAACGGAGGAGAGAGAGTAGGTCACCATATGTGAGTGTCCACATAGGGGGTGCGGGTTACTATTACTATATTTCGTTTTTCCCGTGATGATTCTTAACCTTGTGCTGCACGGATCATGTTGCGGGCAATCACCAGCTGCTGGATCTGGGTGGTCCCTTCGTAAATTCTGAACAAACGGACATCGCGGTAGAACCGCTCGATGGAGTAGTCACTGACATACCCTGAGCCGCCATGAATCTGCACGGCCCGATCGGCAACCCGGCCGCACATCTCCGATGAGAACATCTTGCAGCAGGATGCTTCTGTGCCTACGTCCTTTCCTTGGTCTCGGCGGCGGGCGGCATCCAGCACCATGCATCGGGCTGCATATATTTCCGCTTTGCTGTCGGCAAGCATGGCCTGGATCAGCTGGAATTCGGCAATCGCCTTGCCGAACTGTTTGCGGACCATGGCGTAGGTGAGCGCATCATTGAGCATGCGTTCGGCTGATGCAACACAGACGGCGGCAATATGGAGGCGACCCTTGTCAATCACCTTCATGGCGGTTTTAAAGCCAATTCCTTCTTTGTGGCCTATCAGATTGGTAGCAGGCACCCGGCAATCATCAAGAATCACATCACAGGTGTGAGACCCCTTCTGCCCCATTTTTTTGTCGATTTTTCCTAGAGACAGGCCGGGCGTACCGGCTTCCACTATGAATGCGGAAATGCCAGCAGGACCTTTGTTGGTCGG
This sequence comes from Nitrospirota bacterium, assembly GCA_963845065.1. Taxonomy (GTDB): domain Bacteria; phylum Nitrospirota; class UBA9217; order UBA9217; family UBA9217; genus JAJYKN01. The sequence continues at coordinate 244,332 of CAWJQQ010000002.1, read as the reverse complement.
GTCGGTACGCGCCATGACCGTGAATATCTGGGCTTCGGGGGCATTGGTGATAAATCTCTTTGTTCCGTTGACTTTGTAAAAGTCGCCATCTCGTCTGGCGGAGGTGCGCAATGACGCAGCATCCGAGCCAGCGTCCGGTTCGGTAAGCGCAAACGAACCGATAATTTCACCGGAAGCTAGCCGGGGCAGGTAATAACGCTTCTGCTCCTCGGTGCCATCGATCACGATGCCTTGCGAGCCGATCCCGTTATTAGTACCGATCATGGAGCGGAAAGCCGGCGAAGTCTTCCCCAGCTCGAAGACAATAATAACTTCTTCTTCCATGGTCAACCCCAGGCCGCCGTATTCTTCAGGAATGGAAAGACCGAACAGTCCCAAATCCTTCATCTCTTGAACCAGGCCGGCGGGGATTTGATCAGTGTCGGCTACAACATCCTCATGTGGCATCAAGCGCTCTTTTACATAGCGGGAAACTGTTTCGACCAGTACATTGAGTGTTTCTTGGTCCCTGATCATGGGAGATTCCTTTCTTGTCTATGCAAATAATTAGAGATGCCTGAACACCTTGGCAGAGACATTTCGCACTAGGGTGACGAGGCGAGGGCCAATATCGTCTTCAAGCATGTGGCGACGCAGTTGGAAAGATGGTCCACCACAGTTGAAGGAAAGTATCTCCGAGCTGTCGGTCGCGATGAAAGGGGCGGCAACGGCGTTGACATCTTTCTGCCAGTCGCCGATAGAAAGACAGAACCCTTTGTTCTGGTGTTCTTTCATGGCCTGCTCTATTCCCGCCTTAATTCTGGGCCAGTCGTTGCCACTACTCATGCGGATCTGGTCGAGGAAATGATCCCTTTCCAATTCAGGTAGCCCGCATAGGTAGGCTCTGCCCATGGCAGTAGTCGCAAGGGGGATACGCGATCCGACATCGAGGTTGAGAGTAAACGATGTGACGCTGCTGCGGCAGTTTTCGACATAGATCATTTCAAGGCGGTCACGGACGCCGAACGCCACGGAGCCGTGGGCATGGTCGGCTAGCTCCTGCATCAACGGACGGGCTATTTGCCGGATCTCCATGTTGCCAAGGAAGGTATGGCAGAGGGAGAGTACTGACGTTCCGAGATAATACTTCTCCATGTTTTTGGAATAGTTGAGATAGCCGAGTTCAGTCAGGGTAAAAGTCAGTCGGGACACCGTTGATTTGGGGAGACCGGTTCGCTTGGCGAGCTCTTGATTGGCCAGGAAGCGTTCGCCTGGCCTGAAGGCGCGCAACACCTTGAACGCACGGGACACGGAAGTTATAAAATGGCGACTCTCCTTCGTCGCATCATCGATCAGATCATCTGCGCCGCTTGAAGCGGTTTGATATTTCGTAGCCACGAGTTCTTCCCCTTTTATCGTAATAGTGATTATGTAAAGCTACCGAAAACGTTTGGGTCTGTCAATGAAAAAATCAAAATTAAATTCTGCATAGTGGAATATTCGACATGCCTTGTAGCGGGTGGTAGACTTGCCTTACCCCAAGCGCCTGATGGTGCCCTAAATCAAGGCATTATGACTGTTCCGTTCGATGGAAATTAGATATCCATCTGAAACATCAATCAATAAATATATTTAAACCGGCTTCCTGATAGAAACACGCGGGAGTAATCTTTTAAAAAAAATATTTACAAAGAGAATCGGTTGCGTTATGCTTTTTGTTAAATGAAACATTGTTCCACAATGCAGAATTTATAGATCGTTGCAAGTAGGATATTGACTCACGTGTACTCCGTATTGCATACCGATGTTTATTTATGCCACTTGAAAGGAGACGTGCATGAGTGAGGTAATTTTGGAGCACCCCCTGGAAGGGGTGGCGCTGGTCAGGCTCAACCGACCGGAAGTAAAAAATGCCCTTAATCTCGCGGTCCGCCAGAAGCTTGCCGATTATTTCACCGCCCTGGGTAGTGACCCGTCGGTTCGTTGCATCGTATTGACCGGCGGCGAGGTTTTCGCCGCCGGGGCCGATATCAAGGATATGGTGGAACATGGCGCGGTGGAAATGGTGCTGCGCAACACTCACCGGATGTGGCAGGCGATTGCCGACTGCCCGAAGCCGGTCATTGCCGCGGTCAACGGTTATGCCTGGGGAGGAGGTTGCGAGTTGGCGATGCACGCGGATATCATCATTGCCGGCGAGGGGGCGAGCTTCTGCCAGCCAGAGGTGAAAGTGGGGATCATGCCGGGGGCAGGGGGGACACAGCGCCTGACGCGGGCTGTCGGAAAGTTCCAGGCTATGAAGATGATCCTCACCGGACAGCCGATCCCGGCCCGGGAGGCGTTGGCAATGGGGCTTGCTAGCGAGGTGGTGGCGGATGGAGAAGTGCTCGATACTGCGCTCAGGATGGCCAAGCTCATTGCCGGCATGCCCCCCCTTGCGATCATGCAATGCAAGGAGGTAGTGTTGGCCGGCCAGGATTCGTCGCTCACTGCCGGCCTGATGCTGGAGCGAAAGGCGTTCCAGCTCCTCTTTGCATCCGAAGACCAGAAGGAAGGGATGCACGCATTTCTCGAAAAAAGAAAGCCTGAATATAAAGGGAGGTAACTGCCATGGTAATCCTTGTTTCTGTAGAAGAGGATATATGAAAAGAGACTTCGACAATTGCAATTAACAAAAGAAAAAGAAAGGAAGCTCCATGTTAGACGCCTATATTTACAGTGGATTACGTACACCCTTTGGGCGCCATGCTGGTAAATTGGCTGCTGTTCGCCCTGACGACATGTTGGCGGAGGTTTTGAAGGAGGTGGTATCCCGTTCGTTATTTACGGTAGACCAAGTGGAGGATGTGCTGATTGGCTGCGCCAATCAGGCTGGCGAAGATTGCCGCAATGTGGCCCGGATGTCGCTGCTGCGAGCGGGTTTTCCTGTCAAGGTGGCGGGTCAGACCGTGAACCGGCTCTGTGCAAGCGGTCTTGCCGCAGTGCTCGATGCCGCCCGAGCTGTGACCTGTGGGGAAGGTGAACTATATATCGCTGGTGGTGTGGAAAGCATGACCCGTGCGCCGTTCGTGATGAGCAAGGCGGATTCGGCGTACAGCAGGGAGGTCAGGATCTGCGACTCAACCATTGGAGCACGTTTTTCAAATCCCCGGATAATTGAACTCTATGGTAGCCACTCGATGCCGGAAACTGGTGACTGCGTTGCACAGGAGGTCGGCATCAGCCGCGAAGATGCCGACCTGTTTGCCGCTGCCTCTCAAGCCAAATATGCCACCGCTAAAGCAGCCGGCTTCTACAAGGACGAGATCCTGCCAATCACCATCCAGACGGGGAAGAAAACGCCGCCTCTGATCGTGGACGAAGACGAGCACCCCCGACCCGCGTCGAATTATGAGTCGCTGGTTAAACTCAAACCGTTGTACGAAGGAGGTGTCGTGACTGTAGGGAATGCATCGGGGATCAATGATGGTGCGGCGGCGATGTTTGTTGGTAATCGCGCCATTGGGGAAAGAGCTGGCGCCAAACCGCTGGCCCGGTTTTTGGTGGGTGCAGCAGCAGGAGTGGAGCCTCGCATCATGGGGATCGGACCTGTATACGCCATACCCAAAGCACTGGAGCGGGCCAATCTGACTCTCGCGGACATGGATGTCATCGAAATCAACGAGGCATTTGCATCACAGACGCTGGGATGCTTGAAACTTTTGGGGATTCCCTTCAATGACAGCCGAGTGAACCCCAACGGTGGCGCGATTGCTCTTGGCCACCCGCTTGGCGCTTCGGGTGCGCGCCTTACCCTGACCGCAGCTCGCCAACTGCAACGCATCGAGGGACGATATGCCTTGGTAAGTTTGTGCATTGGCATGGGACAAGGTTTGGCTGCCGTCATTGAGCGCGTGTAAAACGATTGCCGATCAAATACAGTACCGGTGTATTTTTGATCCTCACCGGACAGCCGGTCCCGGGCCTGGGAGGCGTTGGCCATGGGGTTTGCTAGCGAGGTGATGGCGGATGGGGAGGTGCTCGATACTGCGCTCAGGATGGCCAAGCTCATTGCCGGCATGCCCCCCCTTGCGATCATGCAAAGCAAGGAAGTAGTGCTGGCCGGCCAGGATGCGTCGCTCGCTGCCGGCCTGATGCTGGAGCGAAAGGCGTTCCAGCTCCTCTTTGCCTCCGAAGACCAGAAGGAAGGGATGCACGCATTTCTCGAAAAAAGAAAGCCTGAATACAAAGGGAGGTAACTGCCATGGTTTTGGATAGCGCGCGTTCGGATCTCACCCTTGGCATTGTCGGCACCGGACTCATGGGGCGGGGCATCGCTCAGATCGCTGCACAAGGAGGGGTCAACGTTCTCCTTTTCGATGCGCGGGATGGTGCTGCCCTTGAAGCAAGGAAATTCATTCAAGGCATCTTCGAGCGCTTGATGGCGAAGGGGAAAATTAGTGCCGACGATGCGGCAGCAGCAGTAGGGCGGATCAGGACCCTGAACGATTTATCGGAAGTAGCCCCCTGTCATATCGTCATCGAAGCTATCATGGAAAACCTTGAGGCAAAGCGGCAAGTATTCCGTACGATTGAAAAGATCGTCTCAGATGATTGCCTTTTGGCGACCAACACTTCATCCCTGTCGGTCACTGCCATCGCAGCCGGTTGCCGCCTTCCCGGCCGGATCGGCGGCTTTCACTTCTTCAGTCCAGTACCGCTCATGAAGATCGTTGAAGTGATCGACGGACTTTTGACCGAAGGATGGGTTGTGACGGCACTTACTGATCTTGCCCGACGCATGGGGCACTCTCCGGTGCGGGCCAAGGATACCCCTGGTTTCATCGTTAATCATGCCGGACGGGCGTACGGCACGGAGGCCTTACGGATCCTCGGCGAGGGTATCACGGAGTTCTACGAAATCGACAGGATATTAAGGGAAGCAGGGGGATTCCGAATGGGACCCTTCGAGCTGATGGACATGACTGGGATCGATGTCTCACACCCGGTGATCGAATCGATCTATGACCAATACTACCAGGAACCTCGCTATCGGCCGTCCCCCATTACTCGACAGATGCTGATGGCCGGGACACTCGGCCGCAAGACCGGCAGGGGGTTCTACAAGTATACCAACGGGACAGCGGAGTCCACGCCGGTAATGCCACTGCCGGAATCCAGGTCAGCCAGTGTCTGGGTGAGCAGGGCCAACCCTGACGCCCATAACATAGTGGTCGACCTTGTGACAAAGCTGGGAGGGAACCTTGACACTGGCGAAAAGCCGCGGCCGGATTCGCTCTGCATTGTCACCCCCTTGGGGGGAGATGCAACCACCACGGCCCTGGCCGAGGGGCTCGACCCGCAGAGGACCATGGCGTTCGATACTCTATTCGATTCCTCCAGACGGCGCACCCTCATGCACACGCCACTGACCCGGGCGGAAGTGAAGGAAGCCGCACTCGGGTTATTCGGCAGTGACGGAGTGCCTGTATCGTCGATCAACGACAGTGCAGGTTTCGTGGCGCAACGGGTAGTGGCTCTCATCGTCAACATCGGTTGCGATATCGCTCAGCAGCGAATTGCTGCTCCACAGGACATCGACCACGCCGTCACCCTCGGACTCGGCTACCCGCAGGGACCACTTGCCATGGGGGATGCCCTGGGAGCAAGGCGGATTCTCTCAATTCTCACCAACATGTTCGAGTTCTACGGCGATCCCCGCTACCGTCCGAGTCCCTGGCTTAAAAGACGCGCGCTGCTTGGCGTCTCGCTCCTTACTCGGGAATAAGGGAGAATCGCAATAAAGGACTGAAGAAATTGTGAACTTAAGGGGAGAAACTTTCCCCATGATAATGAACTCAAGCTGATTACCTCAGATATTTTGTTCAAATTCTGGCATCTACATTAAAAAAATCAATAAGTTATAATTTGGCATTAGCCAAGTGTTCTTTTCAGTTGTATAATGGGGCATCCATTTAAAAAAAATAAAATCTTAAAATACAACTTGACGTGAGCGTAAAGGTTATGTATGATTCCACAATGACTTCTTCTCGCTTGCAGGGATTTAGGTGTGCTGGAACTTACTTATTCATCAATGGCGTTTGCTGATAGCACTGGAACGGGTTCGTTTGCAACATGGGCTGGAAGAAGGATCTGTTTGTTACCGCCTTTGGGAGGAGCATTGATCCCCGGAGAATCGAAAGTGAACTCCAACTTGACAAATTCATCATTCAGGCTGTTGTTTACGGCAATCGGAAACCTCACCTCTTGCTCTTCTGGTCCCGAACATGGAACAGGTCATCGAGTATGCGCGGGAAAAAAACATAGGCTACGACGATCGGAATGGTCTCGTTTCGAGCGAATCAATCCAGAGAATGTTCGAACAGTGGATTGCCGAATTCAACAGCAGGCTTGCATCGTAAGAAACGATCAAAAAATTCGTGCTCCTCTCCCGGGATTTTTCTATCGAAGCGGGAGAGATGACGCCGACCCTGAAGCTTAAACGCAAGTTCATCTGCGAAAAATATATAGACAAGATCGAAGGTATGTGCGCCGATAACAAGAACCGGTCCTGCAAGCAACCTAACGATGGAGGGATACAATGAAACAAATCAATCAGGTGGCAGTTTTGGGGGCAGGGGTAATGGGAGCGACCATTGCCGCTCACCTCGCGAATGGAGGAATCCAGGTGCTTCTGCTCGATATCGTGCCGAAAGAGCTGAACGACGCCGAAAAAAAAGCAGGCCTTACCCTAAGCGACGCAGCGGTTCGGAACAGGTACGCAGCGGCTGGGCTGGAAGGGCTCCGGAAGATGAAGCCCGCGGCCTTTTTTCTCCCCGCCTATGCCTCATACATTGATGTGGGGAATTTCGAAGACGATATAGAGAAACTCCGGGAGTGCGACTGGGTCATCGAGGTAGTCGTCGAAAACATGGAGATCAAGAAGCGGCTTTTCAGAGAGAAGGTTGCTCCGAACCTCAAGGAGGGGGCTATTCTCTCCACCAACACGAGCGGACTCTCTGTCAACGAGATGGCCGAAAGCTTACCCGAGCACGTGCGGAAGAACTTCCTGGTCACCCACTTTTTCAATCCGCCGCGTTACATGCGTCTTCTTGAGATAGTACCGTGCCGCTCTAGCGATCCTGAGGTCGTCCGGTTCATGGCAGAGTTTATCGAGAGGCGCCTGGGTAAGGGGGTCGTCCCCGCCAAGAACACCCCAAATTTTATCGCAAACCGGATCGGCGTTTATTCCATGTGCAACTGCATGCAGAAAATGGTCGAGATGAAGATGACCGTGGAGGAGGTTGATGCGGTTGTTGGGCACGCCATCGCCCGTTCTAAAAGTGGTGCCTTCCGGACCGCTGATATCGTAGGCATCGATACGCTGCAACATGTGGCGAACAATTCCTATGAGCTCCTGCCGAATGACGAAATGCGGGAAACTTTCCGTTTCCCTGACTTTATTAGCGAGATGGTGAAAAAGGGGCTGCTCGGGAACAAAAGCAAGCAGGGATTCTTCAAGAAGGAGAAAGGCGAAAACAGCACGGCATACTTCTACTACGATTATACAAAAGGGGAGTACGCACCATCTCAGCGGCCCAAGTTTGCCTCCGTGGAGTCGGCCAAGGCAATCGACGACCCGACGAAAAGATTGCAGGCAGTTATGTCCGGCACCGACAAGGGAGCCGAGTTCGCCTGGAAGACCTTGCGCGATACGCTTATCTATGCCGTCAATCATATTTCTGAGATTTCAGATGACATAGTAAATATTGATAATGCGATGAAATGGGGTTACAACTGGGAACTCGGTCCCTTTGAGATGCTTGACGCGATCAGTGTCAAAGAATTCGTCAAACGGGCTTTGAAGGACGGAGTTGAGGTGCCAGCTTCACTCAAGCCAATTGAGAGATTCTACAAATTCGACAATGGCAAAAACTACTATTACGGCATTAATGACAACGAATACCATGAAGTGCCCAGGCCTTACGGAAATATAAACCTCTCTATCTTGAAGAGAAGCGGAGGTGTGGTAGAGAAAAACAGCGGTGCTTCGGTAGTCGACATTGGTGATGGCGTCTTCTGCCTTGAATTCCACACGAAAATGAATGCCATAGGCAACGAAATACTTACTATGGTGCACCAGGGGATTAAGCGGGCGGAAAAAGAAGGCATTGGTCTCGTCATCGCCAACGAAGGAAGCGTTTTTTCCGCCGGCGCCAACCTGATGCTTATTGCGATGGCCATAAGTGAGGGGGCATACGATGAGATTGCCCTGGTGGTCAAGAACTTTCAGAAGGCGATGATGGCGATCAAATATTCAAAAATACCAGTGGTAGCTGCACCTCATAATTTGGTTATGGGGGGTGGATGTGAGATCTGCCTTCATGCAGACTCCATAAATCCGCATGCCGAGACCTATATGGGTCTTGTGGAGATCGGCGTAGGGCTCCTTCCTGCCGGCGGAGGGACCAAGGAGATGGCAATCCGAGCTATAAAACTGGCCAAGGCAAATGATATCGACGCCAGTCCGTTTATCATCAAGAACTTTTTGAATATTGCCATGGCTAAAGTGAGCACATCTGCTGCCGAACTCTGCGAAATGGGCTTTATGCGCCACGGCGATGCAATAACGATGAATTTTGACAGGCGGATTTTCGATGCCAAGCAGAAGGCTATCGCCCTTGCGGCCAACTACCGTCCGTCAAAACCGCTGACTGACCTGAAGGCTCCGGGACGAAGCGTTGCGGCCAGCATAAAATCCCAGATCTGGAATATGCGTATAGGTGAATATGTCACCGAGTACGAAGAGTTCCTGGGCAGCACGATCGCCGACGTTATCACCGGCGGTGATGTTCCCGCCGGCACCCTCATCACTGAGGAGTACTTGCTGGAGTTGGAACGGGAGGCGTTCGTCAAGCTCTGTGGCCAGAAAAAGACGTTGGAGCGCATCCAGCACATGCTGAAGAAAGGGAAACCGTTGCGAAATTAAGGGGTCAAGCACTCCATTTTATAAAACCTGTCCTTGAATACCCAGCAGTTCTACTGCTGGGATGAAAAGGACAATCCTGACGAAGTCAGGATAAGAATCTGATTGGTTTTAGGTTCTATCGGTTTTGATGCCCCGCAGCTCTGCTGCGGGGTAATTCACTAAAGAGAAATTCAAAAAAGCGGAGGATATCTATGAGAAACGCATATGTGTTAGCAGCCTACCGTACTCCTGGTTGCAAGGCGAAAAAAGGAAAATTCAAGGATATGAGGCCCGACGATCTGGCCGCAGCTGCCATTCAGGGTCTCTTGGAGAGAACGGGTATCGACCCGATGCTGGTTGACGATATCATTATAGGGAACGCATTCCCTGAAGGAGAGCAGGGGATGAACATGGCGCGGATCGCGGCAATGAAAGCCGGGATCCCGTTTCAGATACCGGCCCAGACCGTCAACCGATTTTGTTCATCCGGTCTTCAGACGATTGCCTCGGCCGCGGAGCGCATCATGGCAGGGTTTGCCGACTGCATCATTGCCGGAGGCGCTGAGAGTATGACAATGATACCGATGGGAGGAATCAAGTTTAGCGCAAATCCCTCTCTTATGGCCTCCTGGCCGGAATCGTTCGCTTCCATGGGGGTCACAGCTGAGAAGGTGGCGGAAAAGTTTGGTGTCTCCCGGGTGGACCAGGATGCTTTTGCCGCTTCCAGCCATATGAAGGCCGCGACTGCCATTAGGCAGGGCAATTTTCAGAAAGAAGTAATACCTGTCGAGATTGAGAAATTCTCTCTCGTCAAAGGCAAGATGAAAAGAGAGACCGAGATCGTCGCCGTCGACGACGGTGTGCGGGCGGACACGACTATAGCAGCTTTGGAGAAACTGAAACCTGCCTTTAAGAACACGGGAACGGTAACGGCCGGTAACTCGTCGCAGATGACCGACGGGGCCGCAGCTGCGCTCATTGTCTCCGAGGAGTTCCTGAAAAAACATGGTAAATCCCCCCTGGCGAGATTCATTTCTTTTGCCGTGAAAGGGGTGCCGCCCGAGATCATGGGGATAGGTCCTGTGGAGGCGATCCCGGCAGCATTGCGGTTGGCGGGGCTGAAACTGGAAGATATCGGCCTCATAGAACTAAACGAGGCGTTTGCCGCCCAGGCGCTCGCCTGCATCCGGACCCTCGGCCTCGATCCGGCCAAGGTCAATGTAAACGGCGGTGCAATTGCCCTTGGGCACCCCCTGGGTTGCACCGGCGCAAAATTGACTGCAACCCTACTCCACACGATGCATCGGAACAATATCCACTACGGCATGGTCTCTATGTGCATCGGCGGCGGCATGGGCGCGGCCGGAATTTTCGAAAAAATGTAGGAATGATGCGGCCGATAGCATATGTCCCAAAGCTCAAGGGAAAATAATCTCAGCAGAGTGAGGTGAATAGCATGGCTACGAAAACAGGAGTGAATGGCAAGGTCGCGAAACTATTCAAGGGGGCCGAGTACCTGATTACCGAGGCGAAAAAGGATGATATCTTCACGCCAGAGGATTTTACGGATGAGCAAAAACAGATTGGAGAGACCACCGCTCAGTTCGTGCTGAACGAGGTCGTCCCTCACCGGGAGGAGATCGAGAACCACAATTTCGGCCTGGTAGTCCAGTTAATGAAGAAGTGCGGCGATCTGGGCCTTCTCATGATCGATGCCCCCGAGGAGTATGGCGGTCTCGAACTCGATAAGGCGACCAGCATGCTGGCTGCGGAGAAAATTTCAACTGCCGGTTCATTTTCAGTCACCTACTCGGCCCATTCCGGCATCGGTACTCTGCCGCTCGTCTACTATGGTACCAAGGAGCAGAAGGAGAAGTACCTGGGGAAAATAATTAGTGGTGAGTGGGTAGCCGCATACTGCCTGACAGAGCCCGATTCGGGGAGCGATGCTCTCGGAGCGAAGTCCACGGCCACACTCTCCGCTGACGGAAAATTTTACCTCCTTAATGGCACCAAGCAATTTATTACTAACGGGAGTTTTGCCAACCTCTACACGATCTTTGCCAAGATCGATAAAGAACACTTTACTGCGTTCCTCGTAGAAAGAACGACTGACGGACTGTCCGTGGGAGCAGAGGAAAAAAAGCTCGGGATCAGAGGCTCATCCACAACGCAGATCATTCTCGTGAATGCCAAGGTGCCGGTCGAAAACGTGCTCGGCCAGATCGGCAAGGGCCATAAGATCGCCTTCAATGTGCTCAACGTCGGCCGTTTCAAACTTGGCGCGGCCGTGACCGGAGCAGCAAAACATGCCCTCGCTGAAGGAATTAAATATGCCAATATAAGAAAGCAGTTCGGCGTCCCCATTGCCAGCTTTGGTGCAATCAAGGAGAAGATCGCCGACATGACGGCCGCTACCTTTGCCGCAGAGTCGCTCGTTTACCGTCTTGCAGGCCTGCTCGACGATAAGTTGGCGACCATTGACAAGAACACGCCCAACTACTATGAGGTCTACCAGAAAGGGATAGAAGAGTATGCTATCGAGTGCGCTATCGCCAAGGTGTTCTGCAGTGAGGTTCTCGCCGAGGTGGTGGACCAGGTGGTGCAGATTCACGGCGGTTATGGCTTCATCCAGGAGTATCCCGCGGAAGGGTATTACCGGGACGAGCGAATCAACAGGATTTTCGAAGGGACGAACGAGATCAATCGCCTCTTGATCCCCGGCATCATTCTGACCAGATCCATGAAAGGGGAGATTCCTCTTCAGCGCGAAGCGACCAAGGCGTTCGAGGCGCTCATGACTCCGTCAGTGGACGAGTTGGACGATATGGACCCTTTTGCTGGGGAAAAGGCACTCATTGCAAACTTGAAGAAGGTCTTCCTGGTGATTGCAGGGAGCAGTGTGCAGAAATTTATGATGGCAATCAAGGACGAACAGGAGATCCTCCTTGCGGCGGCCGACATTGCAATCAACATCTTTGCCATCGAGAGCGCCCTTTTGCGCGCTGAAAAAATCATGCCGTCCCTAAGCGAAGCCAAAAAGGCGTCCATTACCGCGGCGGTGAAGGTATTTACGTTCAATGCTGCGGAGCAGACGGCCACAGCGGCGCGTAAGGCAGCATTCTTTGTCGACGAGGGCGATAACTTGACCATTCTTCTTGGCGGGATCAGGCGGTTCACGAAATACGATGCCACCGGGTTGCTTAAATTCAAGCGCCATTTGGCACATGCCGCCATCGAGGCGGAGAAGTATGTGTTCTAGTTCGTTCGGGCGCCTGCCAGCGGCCCGTGCTTGCACGAATCAAATCTTATTATGATACAGCACACAGTACATACACCCTACATGGCTGGTGCGGCACACTTCTATTCCACGGAGATCGACGGAGAACTCGTCTTGTTCGATACCGGGCCTGCCATGCCGCATGCACTTGCCTTCCTGGAGGAACAAGTTGATTTCAGGCGTCTGAAGTATCTTTTCATTACCCATTGTCACGTGGACCACTGCGGTCTTGCTGCTTACCTTGCACAAAATTCAAGAGCTGAAATTCTCATCCCCCGTAGAGATGCCTTAAAATTGCGGCATCATGAAAAATGTCTAGCCCATATTAAGAAATTTCTGAAGGAGATCGGATTCGATGACGCATTTACAGAACGGTGGCTAAATGCGATGGATGAAACAAAATATTTTCCCGAAATTCCCGGACGGTTCACTATTGTGGAGGAGTCCGATATTCCGCAAAAACTGGGGATCAGCTGGCTCAGTTGTCCAGGGCATTCCCAGAGCGATCTGGTCTACCTCTGCGGCAACAATGCGATCAGCGGCGATACCCTTCTCCGCGACATCTTTCAGGCACCTTTTCTCGATGTGGATCTGGATACCTTTGCCGGCAGGTTCAGAAATTACGATGCGTACTGCACGAGCCTCCTGGAACTTGAAAAACTGCATAGATACAAAATACTCCCAGGCCACCGCGAATATGTGATGAGTCTCAACGATACCATCTACTTTTATGTCAGAAAGCTTCTGGAGAGGGCAAGGCAGGTGAAGCGGTTTGATGGTGTTGAATCGGTCAAGGAAGTCATTGGGCACCTTTTCGGCAAGTCCCTTGTCGATCCCTTTGTCGTCTTTCTGAAAGCTTCCGAGATCGTTTTCATGCGCGATTTTCTTGCAGAGCCTGGCAAGTTGGAGCGTTCCCTCAAACAAATCGGATTGTCAGACTCGGTGCGTGAACTGTACGCGGCTGCAACGGCATAAAGCAAAACTGCACATAGTGGATATGATAAATGAATGACCCTCTCTTTCAACCAATAACAATAAATGGCCTTCAGATAAAAAACCGCATTTTCATGCCGGCCATGCACATGAACATGGCGCGGAAGTTTGCGGTGACCGACAGTCTGGTGGCGTTCTACATTGAACGGGCGCGCGGCGGTGCAGGGATGATCACCGTGGGCTACGCCACCGTGGACGATCTTTCCGGCAACCCGGGAAATATCGGCGCCCACCGAGATGAATTTATCCCTGGCTTAGCCCGTCTTGCGGCAGCGATCCGTGATAACGGCGCTCGCTCATCCGTACAGTTGAACCATGCCGGACGCTATAACCATTCCTTGTTTCTCGGCAATAGACAGCCGGTGGCACCTTCAGCCATAGCATCGCGACTTACCCGGGAAACTCCACGTGCACTGACTATAGATGAAATCGGCGAGATTGTCCTGAGTTTCGCTCAAGCGGCACGGCGTGTCAAGGAAGCAGGGTTCGATGCCGTAGAAATACTCTCCGGTACCGGGTACCTTATCAGTGAATTCCTCTCGCCGCTGACAAACAAACGTACGGATGCATTTGGCGGCTCCTTCGAAAACCGGATGCGATTCGGCCTTGACGTGGTAAGAGCAGTCAGGATCTCTGTGGGCGTGAATTTTCCGCTCTTCGTTAGACTGAGCGGCAATGAGTTCATGCAGGGGGGGACGAGCCGTATAGAGCTGCAGGATTACGCGGTTCGCCTCACAGAAATTGGAGCCGATGCACTCTGTATCAATGTTGGATGGCATGAGGCCAAAGTACCCCAGATGACCACCGAGGTGCCGCGCGGCGTTTTTGCCTATCTGGCACGGGGGGTCAGGGAGCGTGTAACCGTTCCCGTAATCGCAAGTCACCGTATCAATGATCCTGCAGTGGCCAGGGAACTGCTGGCGGACGGTGTTTGCGACATCGTGGCCATGGGTAGAGCGCTCATTGCCGATCCCCAGTTACCGGAAAAGGCTCGGACCGGAAGAGATCCGGATATCGTTCATTGCGTGGCCTGCGGCCAGGGTTGTTTTGATAATCTCTTGAAGATGAAGTCTGTTGAGTGCCTCTGCAATCCACGGGCAGGACATGAGATGGAAACGGTGATCGGGAAAACCGGTAAGCCACAGAAAGTCATGGTGATCGGCGGCGGAGCAGCTGGTATGAGTGCTGCAGCAGGGGCGGCCGAGCGTGGCCACCAGGTAACGATCTTCGAACGGAGTGACAGACTCGGCGGCCAGCTTCATCTGGCCGGGGCACCACCAGGGCGGGAGGAATTCTTCGAGCTTGCCCATGATCTTGCCAGACAGCTTGCTGTTCATAGGGTCTCAGTTGTCCTCAACCGGGAGGTTGATGCTGCGCTCCTTGACGAAGTGAAGCCTGACACTGTTGTGCTGGCTACGGGCGGGGCATCCATCATTCCTCCGATCCCAGGCGCAAAACTTGGTCACGTCGTACAGGCATGGGACGTATTGTCGGGTAATGTTCACGCAGGCCGGCGTGTTGTGGTCATCGGCGGCGGAGCAGTGGGAATTGAAACCGCGCTCTTTCTTGCGGAGAAAGGGACCCTCTCTGGTCAGGCACTGAAGTTTCTCCTGGTTCATGAAGCAGAGTCCCCTGACAATCTTTATGGGCTGGCAGTACGGGGAACCAAAGAAGTAACCGTGATCGATGTAATCGATGTACTGGGGAAGAATTTCGGCAAAACCACGCGCTGGGGCATGCTCCAGGATGTGGAACGGTTTGGTATACAGACGCGAACGACTGTCCGTGCACTTGAGATCACCGCTAAACACGTGCGGGTAGAAAGCGGGGCGGGGGTTGAGGAAATTCCTGCCGATACCGTGGTCCTTGCTGTTGGAACAAAAGCCTTTAATCCGCTCCAGGAAATAGTAGCGAAGAAAGGCATACCGTTTCGTATCGCAGGAGATGCTGTCACGCCGGGCACGGTTTTCGATGCGATCCATCAAGGGTTTGCAGTTGGTGCCGGGATCACTTGAAAAGATAACCAATATTGACCATACCTGTGCCGGCGTCGTCAAGTCTTCTACATCCAATTTTGACACTCCCCATGGTAAAACCAGGGATTTTACGGCACTATATAATAAAGGAGAAGTTGATGACAAAGCGATATTCTACCTCCATTGATCTCAGGTTCTCTGACCTCGATCTCTATGGCCACGTGAACAGCGCAGTTTATTTTACCTATTTGGAAACGGCCCGCGTAAGGCTATTTAGGGAGTCTTTTCAGGAACTGACCGATCAGGGGATATTTATCGTTGTAGGCAGAGCCGAGTGCGACTACAAATATCCCATCCTTCTGAATAATACTGTGGTGGTATCGACGTGGGTGAGCCGCATTGGCACTACAAGTTTCGATCTTTCTTACCACATTCATGATAATGATGACAGAACATTTGCCACAGCTGTAACAACGATGGTCTGCATTGACAGCGTCAAGAAAATACCAATTGCCATTCCGGAACGTTTGCGCACTATGGCGTAATGGAGCATTCAAAACATCCGTGAGGCCCTTTTTATGAATTCAGCCGCCGGAAGTGAACATATTCAGACCGATCTTCAGGACGGAGTTTTGGACATACGGTTCAACCGGCCTGAAAAGAAGAATGCCCTGACCCTTGCTATGTATACTGCTATCGCCGATTTGCTCGTGCAAGCTGATGGGGAGGACGCCGTAAGAGTTGTCCTGATTGCTGGGAATGGAGGATCTTTCACCAGCGGAAATGACGTCGCTGATTTCCTAAAATCGCCGCCAACCGGGCAGGAGAGCCCGGTCGTGAAGTTTCTCACCGCTATCAGTTTTGCGAGGAAGCCGGTTGTTGCTGCGGTAAGCGGAGCAGCGATCGGAATCGGCACGACGATGCTTCTTCATTGCGATCTGGTGTTTGCCGAGGCAGGCGCACTCTTCCAGATGCCATTCGTCAATCTGGGTCTCTGCCCGGAAGCAGGATCGTCGCTTCTTCTTCCCAGGATGATGGGTCACCAGCGGGCAGCCGAACTGGTGCTCCTGGGAGAACCGTTCAACGCGGAAGAAGCTCGTGACGTCGGAATTGTTAATATCATATGTTGCGACGGGGATCTCATGGAAACGGCCCGGACAAAAGCACAGCAGCTGGCGGCCCAGCCACCCGCCGCGGTGCGCCTTGCCAAGCGTTTGCTGAAAAGGGGCTATGAAACTGCTTTGCGGGAAACCATGGAGGAGGAAGGAAAGAGCTTTATCGAGCGGCTCAGATCGCCGGAAGCGGCTGAGGCACTCCAGGCGTTTTTGGAGCAGAGGAAACCCGATTTTTCACGGTTCTGCTGAGAAGAAAAAGGGTGATTTCAAAAGATATAGAGCGACAACACTATGTTCCAAAGGAGGCATGTCATGGATACAGTTCCTTCCTACTCAGAACAGCCTTGGAGTAAATGGTATGAGGCGGGAGTCCCGACCCACATTAGCTGTCCTGACATCGCGCTGGGCAACGTCCTTGCCCAAACCGCATCCAAGTACCCCGATCATTCCGCAATTCTGTTTTATGGAAAAAAAATATCCTATGCCGAGCTCGACGGGCTCGCCAATCAGTTTGCGCGCGCGCTGACCGAACTCGGAGTTAAGAAGGGCGACAGGGTGGCGCTCATGCTCCCCAACGTCCCCCAGATGGTCATCGCCTATTACGGGACGCTCAAGCTGGGCGCAATCGCCGTTGCCACCAACCCCCTCTACCACGAGCACGAACTAGAGGTACAATTGAAAGACAGTGGCGCCGAGGTGCTCGTGGCGCTGGACATGTTCTATCCCGTCATTTCTCGAGCATGGCCGAAGACACCTGTAAAACATCTGATTCTCTGCAACGTGAAGGACTTTTTGCCGTTCCCCAAAAAAGTACTTTATCCACTCAAAGCCAGGTTCGAGAAACAGGCGGTGCGAGTGGACCGGAAACCGCCGATCCATGATTTTCTCGAGCTTATCAAGCGCGAGACAACAATGCCCGTCGATGCGGCGGTAGCGGCGAACGACATCGCGCTCTTGCAATATACCGGCGGCACGACGGGTATCCCCAAGGGGGCCATATTGACACACCGGAACCTCCTGGTGAACGCCATGCAGAGCAGGGTGTGGAACACGCGCCATAGGGAGGGGGAAGATATCGTCCTTGCAGTCCTCCCTTTTTTCCACGTCTACGGCATGACCATTGCGCTGAATGTGGGGATACTCACCGGCGCCGTACTGATTCTCCTGCCGAAGTTCCATACCAAGGAGGTCCTCCACTTCATCAACAAGTACCGGCCCACGATCTTCCCCGGCATCCAGGCCATGTACCTCGCGATCGGAAACTATCCAAAGATTCATAAATACGACCTTACATCGATCGAGACTGCGCTCTGCGGCGCCGGACCGCTCATGCAGGAGGTGCAGGAACGGTTCGAACACCTGACCCAGGCGCGGATTGTTGAAGGCTATGGACTATCCGAGGCATCTCCCGTGACCCACTCTAATCCGATTTTCGGCAGGAGAAAAATCGGAAGCATCGGGCTGCCCTGGCCGCACACCGAAGCGCGCATCGTCGATATGGAAACGGGAGAAAAAGTTCTGCCGATCGGAGAGGCCGGGGAACTCGTGATCAGGGGGCCGCAGGTGATGAAGGGTTACTGGAACAAGCCTGAGGAGACGGACTTTACGTTGCGCAATGGCTGGCTCCATACCGGCGACATAGCGAAAATGGACGACGAAGGCTACTTTTATATCGTGGACCGCATGAAGGACATGATCAAAACGAAAGGCGAAAACGTCTATCCGCGCGAGGTCGAGGAAATCCTTTACAAGCATCCGAATGTGCAGGAAGCAGTAGTTGTGGGGCTCCCCCAGGAGTTTTTGGGCGAGAAGATCAAAGCGTATATTGTATTGAAGGAGGACAGAAAGCCGTCCACTGACATAGCGAACTGCGAAAAGATTGCGAACGATGCAGTACATATTGAGTTGACGGAAAGCGAGAAGGCGACAGCAAATGAGATCATGGAATACTGCAAGCGGCATATCTCGAAATTCAAGGTGCCGACTGAAATCGAATTCCGTGATCATATTCCGAAGACGATGGTGGGCAAAGTGCTCCGGCGCTCGCTGCGGGACGAAGAGATGAAGAAGCTTGCGGCATTAAAATCGAAATAACTTCCAGGGGGTCTACCCTGGTGGCGTGGGGGGTGTTGGAAGGCATTGGGAGAAAAAAGCCGATTGGCCTGCCGGCGTCCTCCGGGGGGTTGGTCATCGATAGACGATCAGCGGACAGAACCGTCCGCGCTATCTCGGCAAGTGGTAATAGTCGAGAATTTTCTGCTTGTATTTGGCGATGTCGGTTTCGAGGGACTGCAGTTGAGTGACTCTCTTCCTGATATTGGCAAGGTGGGAATCCAGCAGTTCAATCAGGCGGGGCATTATCTTTTGGGGGAGTTGCTCCCTGGAATAGATGTCGGCCAATTCTTTCCCCTCCTGCAGGGAAAGTCCCAGGGCCTTCAATTTGAGAACGAACTTGAACCGTGTGATATCTGCTTTATCATAGACCCGTATGCCGCCAACGGTCCTCTTCGGAGGCTCAACCAGCCCCATCTGCTCATAGAGTCGGATGGTCCTGGTGGTGGTATGCAATGCCTTGGCAAGTTCGCTAATCTGCATGTATTCAACTGAATTTAGTTTCATGTATTACCTTAAAGTTAAATTGAGTAAATTATGAATATTGAACCTGAATCCGGCATCAGTAGCGGACTGTTAGCTCGTTTCTTGCTGAAAAAATGCGCCTAATAACGATTAAAGGTCATCGGAATGTAACCTATCAAAAAGGTAGGTTTGATTCCGTCCGCCTTTTTAAAGATTCTGCCCGCTATTTTCGCGGTCATAATTGAGCAAAGCTCGCAGATTCGCGCCGGATTCAGGTTGAAAATGACTTTAGAATCGTTTCGCATCATCACAAGAAGCATGAGTTTGCTAATGCAGTTTGTAATTAACATTGACGTTAAGTGTAATTATAGTACTTGGAAGTAAATTCGTCAATAGATACTACTATTTAAGAATCTTGTCGCGAAATTGTTGTTGAGGAGTTCCGCCATGGAAGCCACTCGAGAAATATACTGGAATGTAGGACGCGGCGTCGTAGGCCCCATGTACGTTATTGCCGGTATTGCAATTTCCGTGTTTCTATACGGCTTTTACCGGCGATTAGCTGTGTACCAACAGGGAAAGGCCCTGAACAGGTTCGACAGGTTGTCGGAGAGAATTTCGCTGTTCTTAAAAAATATGTTTGCTCAGATACGGGTGCTTCGAGTGCCTGGCCCCGGTTTTTTCCATGCGTTTTTTTTCTGGAGCTTTGGTCTTCTCTTTATCGGTACTCTTCTCATCATGGCGCAGGTGGATTTTACCCAGCCGGTCCTTGGGATGATCTTCCTTAAAGGGACCTTTTATAAATTATATTCGCTGATTCTCGATGTAGCCGGTTTTGTCGCGATCGTTACGCTCGGCGGGCTTCTTGTTCGTCGATTCATCTTCAAGCCTGAAGGGCTGGATACTATTGGAGATGATTATTTAGTACACGCGCTGCTGCTTGCGATACTCGTGACAGGTTTCGTTACTGAAGGATTGCGGATGGCCGATACGGAGCTGAGAACCAATCCCGGCCTGGCGCCCTTTTCTCCCGTCGGCTTGCTTGTCGGGAAACTTTTCCTCGGCATGACACCCGCATCCCTGTCACTCGTACATAAGATACAATGGTGGGTTCACTTCTTGCTCGCCATGAGCTTCATCGCCATCATCCCCTTCACAAAGCTGCGCCACATCTTCACCACCTCTGTCAATTACCTGTTCACCGATCTGGCCCCCAAGGGATCGATCAATACGATCAACATGGAAGACGAAGGGGCCGGCCAGTTTGGCGCTGCCAAGGTTGCCGATCTCACATGGAAAGATATATTTGATGCCGACGCATGCACATCTTGCAAGCGATGTCAGGACCGCTGTCCGGCCCATGCGACCGGAAAGCCCCTGTCTCCCATGAAAATAGTAAAGCAGATCGGTGACGTGGCTTTTACCCGTCCCGGAGCAGATCTGGTCGAGACGGTCGGCGCGGACTCCATCTGGGCCTGCACCACCTGCCGCGCCTGCCAGGAGATATGCCCTGCAAATATCGAGCAAGTGAACAAGATTCTCGAAATGCGCCGCAATCTCGCTCTTATGCAGGGTTCCTTCCCTGGCGACGAAGTTCGGACAGCCCTAAGCAATATCGAGGTGAACGGCAACCCCTTCGGACTCGCCTTCGCCAGCCGCGGCGAGTGGGCAGACGGGCTTGAAGTGAAAATAATGGAGCAGGACAGCGACGTGGATGTGCTATACTTCGTTGGTTGTTATGCTTCTTTTGACAAGAGGAACCGGGAAATTGCCCGGTGCTTCGTTGAGATCTGCAATGCAGCACACATCCGGGTCGGCATCTTGGGCAAGGAAGAGAAATGCTGCGGTGAACCGGCGCGAAAAATGGGGAACGAATATCTCTATCAGACGGTGGCGGCCGGGAACATTGAAGGAATCAAGCGATACGGGGTAAAGAAGATCGTCACGACATGCCCCCACTGCTTCAATACCCTTGGCCGAGATTACAAGGACTTGGGGCTGGATATTAATGTTGAGCACTATAGCACGTTCGTCAACGGTCTGATCAGCGGCAACAGGCTGAAGCTCAAACCGCAGCCGTTCGAGTTCACCTACCATGACTCCTGCTACTTGGGGCGCTACAGGGATATCATCGAAGAACCACGCGCTGTTCTTAAGGCAGCCGGTGGACAAATCACTGAGATGGATCTGTCAGGGTATGAGAGTTTCTGCTGCGGCGCAGGCGGCGGCAGGATCCTGGCCGAGGAGAAACTGGGGACGAGAATCAACGTTGCACGGATAAAAATGGCCCAGGCAACGCGCACCCCGCTGCTTGTCTCCAACTGTCCCTTCTGCCTCACCATGATTGAGGATGGGATAAAAACCGGTGACTGTGAAGGAAAATTGAAGGCGCTTGATCTGGCCGAGATTGTTGCCGCAAGAATCGGAGGATAACATGAAGATATTAGTTTGTATCAAGCAGGTGCCCGATATGGCATCCAGGTTTAAGGTAACCGGGAACGGCATCTGGTATGATGAGGTCGATCTGGCTTTCAGGATGAACGAGTATGATGAATATGCCGTTGAGCAGGCGGTGCAGCTCAAGGAACATCTCGGCAATGAGACAGACATTACCGTCCTCTCCATAGGACCTGATCGGGTCATCGAGCTTATCAAGAAGGCCCTGGCTATGGGGTGCGACCGGGGAGTTCATATACGGGACAATGCTGCCTACGGCAAGGATCCATGGCAGATAGCCTCCACAATAGCCGAATTTGCCCGGGATAAAAACTTCGAACTCATCTTCACTGGCATGCAGTCCCAAGACCGCGGTTCCGCTCAGGTGGGGGCTATCCTGGCAGAACTCTTAGGCATCACTTGCGTCACTACCGTTGTCGGTTTTGCCATTAACAACAAAGTCATTACTGCAAAGCGGGAACTTGAAGGCGGGGTGAAAGGGGTGGTGAAATTCAGTCTGCCAGCGCTGGTAACATGCCAGCTCGGGCTGAATACGCCCCGCTATCCGACCCTTCCAAATATCATGAAGGCCAAGAAGAAGGAACTCCTCACCTTACCCGTTACCGACTTCCTTCAGGTGAAGGAACTGACTTCCACGACTAGAGCATATACGCCCACAAGGAAGGGGAGCGGCATTCTCCTCGAGGGTGATGTGAACGAAATGGCTGAGCGGCTCTTAGGCATTTTAAAAGATAAAACCACGGTAGTGAAATAGGGGGATCGACATGAAAGCACTGCTGGTTTTTGAATACCGTGAAAAGAAACTTCTTGCTTCCAGCTATGAACTCGTAGCGTTTGCCGACAAGCTGGGTGCTGATAGGGCCATGGTTCTGATAGGGAGCGAAGCAGAAATCCCCAGGGTCAATGGCAAGCTCTATTTTGCTGATGCCGCGAAATACGGAGAATATAATCCGGACCTGCACAAGAAAATTGTGCTTGAAGCAGTCAAGCGGGAAAACCCCGACTGCGTCGTCTTTGTCCATTCCTCCTACGGTTGGGACCTGGCCCCACGTGTAGGCGTGGCGCTCAAGGCTGGACAAGTTTCCGAAATCGTCGGCATCAACGAGGGGAAATATGAGCTCAGCCTCTGCAATGCCAAACTGCGGCGCACCGTCATTTCTCACACGGAGAAGACCGTCCTCACCATTCAAGCGGGGGTCTTTAACTTCACGGGGGAAGCGCAGGGGGTTCCACAGGTGGAAAAGGTCGAACTCGCCGACGCTGGTTCGGCTTTGGAATTCGTTGGCTATGAGCCGGCACAGAAAAAGGAAGTGGACTTATCGCGCGCAGAGGTAATCGTCAGCGCCGGCAGGGGTGTCGGCAAAAAAGAAAATGTCGCAACAATCGCTGCGCTGGCCAAGGCCCTTGGTGGACAGCTCGGAGCAAGCCGTCCGGTGGTAGATGCGGGATGGCTTGAGCATAGCCACCAGGTTGGAACCACAGGCCAGACCGTAGCGCCAAAGGTCTACGTGGCGTGTGGCATTTCTGGGGCCATCCAGCATTTGGCCGGCATGAAGAATTCTGAGTTTATAGTTGCCATAAACAAGGATAAGGACGCACCCATCGGAGAAGTAGCAGACGTGATGGTGGTGGCCGATGTTATGCAGTTCATTCCCGCCTTTACTGCAAAACTGACCAAATAAAGACCTTTGAATTGCCGAAAACTCCGCGCAAAGTCACTGGTTTTAGCCATAGGGATGAAAGCGGGTCTTAGGGCAAACTATACAAATGTTCATTCATGTGCTATAATAGCTACACATGGCAGGAAGAAGCAAAGAACACCTTATTTTATCCACGAGTTTCAGCGTAAAACAACACAAAAGAAATTCGCATGTTTGATATCCGGCTCGATGCTGGCCGCAACCTATATAATGCCTTGCCTCGGCGAAGCGCTGAAACGGCTTGCCGCCTTGTCTTTTCCGAGGCTATGGGAGGTACTGAACAATCCATATCCACTACATTCATCGGATTGCCTGAAGCGTTTTGTTGGATCTCGAACAAGCCGCTAAAATCGGGTATAATAGATCAAAATTATGTTATCTCAGACGCTGACATACCTTTCGCATCTCATCCCTTTTACTTCCCAGAAAATCTACCTCGTTGGCGGCTCAATCCGCGACCTGCTGCTCGGCAAACAAGACATTAAGGACATCGATGTTCTGATGCCCTCTGGTTCTGAATCCGTTGCACGTCGATTTGCTGATTCGATCACAGGCAGTTTTTTCTTCCTCGATGAAGAGCGAAAGAGTACCCGCGTCGTAAAACAAGCAGATGGCGGATTTATTCAGTTTGATTTTACAAACTTCGAAGGCCCGGATCTGAATGCCGATCTTGGACGGAGGGACTTCACCATGAATGCCATGGCGCTCGATTTGCGGGCATTCGTCATAAACAAGTCTCTTGACGGTCTGATAGACCTATTCCAAGGGAAGGAAGATGTTAAAAATGAGCTGATCCGCGCAACGCATCCAGGTGCTCTAGATGAAGATCCGCTCAGGCTGTTGCGTGCAGTTCGGTTTGTCGCGACACTTGGATTTACTATTGAAGAGGGAACAGCCGAACATATTCGCAGGAGATCAACACTTATTTTAGAACCTGCACCGGAACGAATTCGAGATGAGCTTTTTCTCATCCTTGCTGAGCGGAACGCGGTGAAACATCTACAACTTCTAGATTCATTAGGTCTGCTGTCCCGGATTCTGCCGGAACTTGAGCCGCTCCGGGGATTCGCGCCCGGGATGTACCGTATCCATGATGTCTTAACTCACGTGATCAAGACAACCGGATATGTGGACAGCGTTCTCGATGATCTGCAAAGAATATCGCCGGAACACGCCACAGCGCTGCTTATGCACCTCGAAGAAAACGCCGAGCATTTGGTTCCACGCAAGGCAGCACTTCGCTTTTCCTGCCTGCTGCATGACATGGCGAAGCCTGACACGTTTACAAATACAGATGGTCGCGTACACTTTCGCGGCCATGACAGCTTAGGTTCGCAGAAAGCCGCCCTTGTATGCAGGCGCCTCAGGTTGTCACGGGACACGGAGAAGCTCGTCACCGGGATCATTAAACAGCATATGAGGCTATTTAATCTCTCCACTCCCGGCGGACCGAGCAAGAACGCGCTGTATCGCTACTGTCGTGACCTCGGTGATGCACTGCCCGAGAGCTTAGTCCTTGCGCAGGCCGATGCCCGTGCAACATACGAGATCATGTCGAAGGGGAGATTCATGGACACAGAGAAGTCCATGGCTGCTGTGCTCGACTACTACTACGCGAAGTTTTTAAAGGTGGAGGCTACACCGCTTGTGACCGGGAACGATTTGATAAGGCTGGGCCTGAAGCCGGGGCCGCAATTCCGTGATATATTGGAAGAGATCAAAGAGCGTCAAGCAGTGGGTTCGCTTACAACCCGCACCGAAGCCCTTGAATATCTGGCAAGCCTGAACAAATATTTCCCGCAATCATGAGATCATCAAATCGCAAAAATTGGGGAAAATCCCTCATGTTTAGGTGTTTTTTTGGCAAGAAGGTTATGAAAAAATGAATAAGAACTATGATGACAGGACTATTGATCAGCTGAGCGTCGAGCTCAAACGGCTTAAGGACAACCTCTGTGATCTTGAAGATATGCACGCGTTTACCTTTGGGAAAACATCCGTGCACATCGGTGGCAAGAAGGCCCAGAACATGACAGATGAATATGAGGAAGAGTGCCGGAGCATCAATGAGCAGATTGCGGCAATAGAGAGGGCGATCAAGGCAAAAGGCGCGGTTTAGGCTTCATTCGGCCAGACTGCTCACCAGCCTGTTCAATGCGGGATATTCTTTGCTTACGGCTGCGGTTTCCTCTTTGAGAAGCCTTAGCGCTTCCGGGATATGCTTGAGGAAATATTTTTT
The DNA here is from genome assembly GCA_963845065.1 of Nitrospirota bacterium. Taxonomy (GTDB): domain Bacteria; phylum Nitrospirota; class UBA9217; order UBA9217; family UBA9217; genus JAJYKN01. Next base: position 219,069 of record CAWJQQ010000002.1, on the reverse strand, counting down.
CCCCTTCACAACAGAAAGATAGCCGTAAGCGCCCAGGGCCTGCATATGCCGCTGCAGGCGGCAGGGGAGCAAACTGCTCAGAAACATATTTTCGTTGAATTCTTTTGAAGCTTTTTTCATTTCATTCACATAATAATCGAATAGCCTGGTGCGTACGCCATTTTCTAATCTGTGGTAAGGGTCCCAGAGGATGGATGCAACATCGTAGGCAGCGGGAGCCATACGCGCACCCTGAAAGTCGATGACACGAGGGATGCCGCCGCGGGTGATCATTATGTTCTGGCACTGAAAGTCGCGGTGGATCACCACCTTTGGATATGCATCCGTCTTTTGCGCAAGCCGGTGCAATTCTGCCTCGATTGTCGCTCGACCATCGATTGTTATCTTCCGCAAATCGGAGACGAAGCGATCAAGAAAATAATTTGTCTCCCATCGCAGATAATCGTAATCAAAAATTCGAGATCGGAGCACGAGGCATTCCTTTACATGCTCGGTGACGTAGGTATGGAGGTTAACCAGAATGTCAAGCACGCTTCTGTAGATGTCATCGATATGGTTGTTGTCATGCGGGAGTTTCAGGTAGGCATAGAGGTTTGTATCTCCGAGGTCTTCAAAAAGTGCAAGGTTGTCACGATCATCAGCCGCAATAAGTCCCGGTACCGGTACGGCATGTGCTTCGAAAAAACTAGTATACACGAGGTGGCGCTCAAAATCTGCGTCGTCGGGCCTGCACTCCATGAAGACGGCGGTCTTTTCTCCGTTGCGCACACGGAAGTAGCGTCTGTCCGATCCGCCAAGGCCGATAAGTACTGCGTCGGCTTGATCATTTTGCTCTCCATCCAACGGCAACCCCGTTACGCCGAAGTAGTAGGCAAAGAGCGGGTCCGCCAGCGAAACTTTCTTCTGCTCGCGGGCATGGAACGACGGCTGCATATCGGTTTCCTTGAGATCCAGGGCATAGTCCGGCCCAATGATCCGGTTCTGGTGAATGCCTGACACAGAAGCGCCGGGCATTACGATACAGTTCCTGAGATGAGCTTTATCCTTGACCTCGCTGCCCGTTTCGAGAACGACATAACCGTCGATCCCGATCCTTTCGCATTGGCTGTCCGGGGAAACATACACGGTTTCTCCATCCTGCAGCAAAGCGTCAAACAACCCGGCGACATAGGAAGCAGGCGTACCGATATCATTCCAGTGAGCGCCGGTGAAATCCAGCGCCTTTACCCGGTGTCCCGCTTTTGCCGCGTCGGTCCATGCGACAGTAGCGTGCGACACGCCGGCTGGAAGGAAGTGCAGGATCTCCGGCGAGTACACAGCAACGCCGGTATACGCCACTTTTTTCGCGATTCGGAACGGATCAGGCCGGGAATCACCCGGATTTTCCACGTCAAGCACGAGGTCGTTCTCATCAACCACGACGTTGCTCAGTTTCGGGTGTCTATGGGTAACGAGTGTGGCGATGTTCCCCGAATTTAGATGGATCCCGATCAGCCTGGTGAAATCGATGTCCAGCAGGATATCGGAGTTGTGCACTATGAAGGGACCGCTGGCAAGGAATGCCTCGGCATTTTTGAGGGCTCCGCCGGTGCCGAGGATGGGGTCTTCGGGAAAGAATTTGATGCGGTTTTTCCATGGAGACGCCGCCGCCCATTCCCGAATTAATTCTGGCTTCCAGTGGAGGTTGATACCGATCCTCCCGCCGCAGACTACCGTGAGTTTTTCGAGGATGATTTCGATCAAGGGCCTGCCGATGATCGGGAGCAGAGGCTTGGGCAGGTGGTTAGTTATCGGTCTGAGTCGCTCTCCCAGGCCGGCCGCGGGTAGGAAAATAGTGATGGGGAATTTAGACATATATATTGACCATTGCCGTCCAAAACTCCAGAATTCGCAGGCGGCTAGTTCTCCTGACAGAAGCCGCTCGCAGGGCCGTTAATAGCCGCTTTTATTATGTTTTGGAATGCTCTCGATTGAAGAGCTGCTCGCTATACCATAATAATGCTGACCAAGATAAAACTATTTTGAGCAAGAGTGTATATAGACACATATATATAGTAGCGCAGAGGAAATCAAAATAGCAGCTGAAGAATTGTCGCAACTAAGAATACAGTAAGAAGGTCTTCCGTATTTTCCCAAATGTGCGAGCTTCATCCTTCCACCATGTTTCGATTTCTTCGAGATCTTTCCATGACTCGATGTCCTTCCGTAACTGGTCGCTGCCGGCCAGGATGTCAATTGGAAGATTAACCTCTTCATATTCGTAGGGTGGATTGTTCCACTTGAAGTCGCGCGGATAGGTGTTGTGGATCGCTTTGAGGATCGCCACACCTGTCTTAAAGGGCCTGAACCTCTGCCGGTCAGTTACGTGTATTTGCGCACCGCCACAGAGAAGGCCGGTGTGCTTCTGGAACATGGGCTGGAACGAAAGCGGCCTGAAAACAACGCCAGGCAGCTTGAATTCCTTGAGCACGTTCACGATCGTCTCGGGATGAATGAATGGAGCACCGAAGATTTCAAACGGATGCGTCGTACCGCGTCCTTCGGATACGTTGGTGGCCTCGAACAAACACATCCCGGGATAGACGAGCGCGGTATCGAGCGTAGGCATGTTAGGCGACGGCATGACCCAGGGAAGGCCCGTGTGGTCAAACCACATCTTCCTTTTCCAACCCTGCATGGCTATGACACGATAGTCCAGGGCGGGATGAAAGCTAGCCTGGAGGTATGAGCCTATCTCGCCGATGGTCATGCCGTGGCGCACGGGAATCGGCTTCAAGCCCACAAAGGACGCAAAATCGGCTTTCAGCATCGGTCCCTCAACAGACTGGCCATTGATGGGGTTCGGTCGGTCGAGCACGACGACGGATTTGCCTGCTTCGTTGCAGGATTCCATGCAGAGTTCCAACGTCCAGATAAACGTATAGTATCGACTGCCCACATCCTGCATATCTACCACCAGAACGTCGAAATTCTCGAGCATCTCGGTCCCCGGTTTCCGGGTCGCGCCATAGAGACTGTAAACCGGCAGGCCTGTGGCCGCATCGCGAAAACCCTCCCACTCAACCATGTTGTCCTGGGTCTGGCCGAAAATACCATGCTGCGGACCAAAGAGAACTGCAAGTTGAAATTTTCGAGCTCTCCGAAGAACCGTTATGGCATGCTCAAGCCTGCTGTTTACGGAGGCGGGATGGACAAGCAGCCCGATGCGAGCACCCTTCAGGTCTTTCGGCCATCGTTTTTCTATCTCGTCCAAGCCGGTGTGAATGCCTTTTTTGTGTTTCGGCATGCCAGATTATATTGCCGATGAGCATGAATAGCAACAGGAATTTGACTCGTCCCTGATAGCCGTTGAAAAAATCAGATCACTCATTTATAATAGGCCATGATTTATAAGATCGTTGAAACGAGCGTGGTGACTGACGAAGAAATCGAGCGAATCCTGAACGAATGGACTGGGAAGGGATATGCTTACGAGAGCATACAGTTCGTCACTCACGTCTCATCCAAACGACCGACGATGGCCTTCGTTTTTTTTACGAAGAATCAAAAAGATTGATTCGCCAATGAAGTTTCGGCAAGCTAGAATTGTAGCTGCTCCAGGCTATCCTGCATTATAGGTACGTCGCGGACGCGGGATCACGGATAAGATGGCCGGAGCCTTTGCACAACATAAAGACTTCGGGATATCGCTTTGGGAAGGTACGGTGGTTGGATAGTAAGAGCCAAAACTATCGTTATCAAATTGTTAATAATTGACAATAGCAGTTGTATAAGAGTATAATTGACAGTGGTTTTTACAGGGGGGGAGAATAGTATACTACTTAAGTCATGAAAGAAAAAACACTGTATACGCTGGTCCTTGTAACACTCCTCACGGTTTCAGCATATTTTCTTGCCGATACTGTGGACGCTATGATCGGACGAAGTCTTGAAGCAGCTCCGACTTACACGACACCCATGGAACGCGAACATGCCGCTCTGCAACCGATGCATGAATTGAGCGATTATGCGCCCATTCTGGATCGCGGGCTATTCGGCGATGGTAAGGCCCCGTCGACTAACCCTGCAGCTGCGGCCGCAGCTGCATCCGTGTCGTACAAACTTATCGGCACGATAGAAGGTAAACAGTTCTCCGGGGCCGTGCTTGAGGACACCACCGGCCAGGCTTTTTACCGCATTAACCAGAAAATGCCCGACGGATCGGCAATTGTGAAGGTCATACACGACAAGGTTTCCATCCGCAGGTCCGACGGTGTGATCGTCGATGTTGAAGTCGTCGACGACACCAAGATAATCACCATGCAGACAGGTGGCGGCCCAGGGGTCAAGAGACTTGCGAATGGGAAATTCGCTGTTGACCAAAAGGAAGTTCTCGCGAGCACCCAAAATATGGGCCAGATCCTGACCCAGGCACGGGCACTGCCTTACCAGGAGAATGGGAAAACTGTAGGGTTCAAGATCACTGAGATAGTCCCCGGCAGCATATATGAGAAGATCGGGCTCCAGAACGGTGACATCATCCAGCGTGTTAATTCGCAGGACGTTAACGATCCGAGCAAGTTCTTCCAGCTCTACCAGGGGCTACAGAACGAACGGAGCATATCAATCGACCTGCTCAGGGGCGGCCAGGCCCAGACAATGAACTACGAAATACAATGAGCAGATCTACGATTCAACAATCAACGTTCAGCTTCGACCCAAATCCCACAACAAATAGAGCAATTACTGCGAGGACGGACAGGGGCTCGATTTGTGATTTGGATTTCGATATTTTACCCAAATAGCTTTCTGCGGGAGGACAAGAGTGAAAAAAATAACAGCCCTGCTGCTTGTGATAGGGCTTGTGAATGCGCCGGCGGTATTCGCGCAAGAAGCAGCGCAGATTTCCTCTGCTCTCGGTTCCGCACCGAGCGGCACCAAAGAAATCAAGGCCAGCGATAATTACGTTACACTGAACTTTACGAATATAGACATCGGCGCCCTTGTGAAGGTCATGAGCGAACTGACACAGAGAAACTTCCTCCTCGATGAGCACGTGGTCGGCAAGGTAACGATCATGACGCCGAACAAAATATCGCCGGATGAGGCATATCAAGTCTTCCTTTCGGCCCTTGAGATCAAAGGTTTCACCGCAATCGAGGACGGCATGGTCACCAGGATTATTCCCGCGGCGTCGGCCCGCCAGAGTGGGCTCAAGATATTCCAGGATGGCAACGATGCGGGGGAAGGCTTCGTGACCAAGCTCATCAGGCTGAACTTCGTTAACCCCCAGGAGATCGTCCGCACGATAACGCCTCTTATCAGCAAAGACGGCAACATTATCGCTTATCCGGTTACGAGTTCCGTCATCATTACTGATTCCGTTTCTAACCTCAGAAAGCTGGAAAGACTCATTCACATCATGGATGTCGTGGCGCCGGAAGGCAAGGGGAAGATCAACGTTTATTACCTCAAGAACGCAAACTCAGAAGAATTGGCCAAGCTGATGCAGGCCCTCGTAACGAAACTGCCCGCACCGCCGGCCGGAGGCGTACAACCGGCCGGGCCAGCCACGATCCTGGAAGGACCGGTCAACATCACCTCGGACAAGGCCACCAATGCGCTCATCATTGTAGCCTCGCCGGGTGATTTTGAAGTCGTGAAGGACGTGATCCAGAAGCTCGACATCAAGCGTCGCCAGGTTTATGTCGAGTGCGCCATTGTCGAGATGTCCTTGTCAAAGGCGAGCGACATCGGGTTCGAGTTCCAGTCGTTCAATCAAAGCAATAGCAATAGTCAGGCTACAATCGGTGGTACGAATTTCGGCGATATCGGGCCCGCGATTGTGAGTGGGCCGACGGGTCTGGCGGCTATTAGCGGCCTGGCTGTAGGCGTGATCAAGGGCACCTTTACCTATAACGGCACAACGTACCTTAATGTCGGCGCGCTCCTGCACGCGCTCCAAACCAACGGCGACGTGAATGTGCTCTCGACGCCAAACATCATGGCCATGGACAACCAGAAGGCCGAGATCATGGTGGGTGAGAACGTTCCGTTCATTACGGGCCAGACCCAGAATGCGACCACCGGCAGCACGGCCGTGTTCAATACCATCAATCGTGAGGATGTAGGCATCAAACTGGACCTAACGCCGCAAATTTCCTCTGACGATAGCGTGCGGCTTGAAGTAAAGCAGGAAATTTCTGATGTGATTGCTACAACGAGTAACAATGCGGCGGGTCCCACCACCAGCAAACGTTCGGCAAGCACGACTGTTGTAGTGAAGGACCGTCAGACTGTGGTCATCGGCGGCCTTGTCCAAGATAACGTAACCACATCGACGTCAAAGGTGCCGATCCTGGGCGATATCCCCATTCTTGGCTGGTTTTTCAAGTCTAAACAGTCGAGTGTCGCCAAGACCGACCTTATGATTTTTATTACCCCCTATATCATCAAGAATGAGGAAGATGCAACCGAAATGACCAAGCGGAAGAACGGATCCCTCGAAGACTTCCGTAAAGAATATCACATTGAGAAAAAGGCCTCTGAAACTATCATTCCGCCGAAAATAAGCAAAGCTACTGAACAGCCTGCAGCAAACGCACCGGCCAATGCAAATGGAAAATTAGGAACTGAGTTGAAGTCGAGTGCGGTGACAACCGTGCCAGTTCCTACCCCGGTAAAGGCTGCCGGTACACCTGCATTGGAGTTGAAGTCGGGCGCCGCGACAACCGTTCCGGTTAACGTCATGCCGGAACAGAATCCGATGCCCGTGGCTACTGCTCCCACAAATACCACCTCTGTCAATGCAGTTGAGAAGACGGCATCGGAGTTGAGGTCGAATGTTGTGTCTACGATTCCTCCTCGGGCCGTACCTGCTCAACCTCCTGTGGAAACTACTCCGTCCACGAAGGAGGGAGTGCAGTGAGACGCCTGCTCGGTGAGATACTCGTTGAAGCCGGACTTTCACCGGAGCGGCTTAAGAAGGTGCTCGACCTCCAAAAAAAACGGGGAGGCCGGATCGGCACGCTTCTCATACGCCTCAACTTTGTGACCGAAGAAGAGGTGCTGAAGGCGCTCGGGCAACAGCTCGGTCTTCCCTATCAATCCGATCTCGGCGATATCGACAGGGAACTAGCGCTCAAATTGCCCATCACGTACGCCAAAAAAGCCATGGTCCTGCCCCTTCGACGGGATAACGGCACGGTACTTGCGGCCACATCCGAACCTCTGAACCTATCCGCCCTCGATGATCTCTCCGCGTTGCTCGGTGTTGACATAGCACTTTGCCTTGCACCCTCTGAAAAGATTCTCGATACATTGAACCGGCTCTACAGCGAAGACATGAACAAGGCCGAGGACACCGTGCAGGAAATGGAGGAGGAAGACCTTTCGTTCCTCGCGGCTGAACTCGACGAGCCCACCGACCTGCTCGAGGTCACTGATGATGCGCCGATCATCCGGCTCGTGAACTCTCTCCTGTCGCAGGCGATCCGCGAGCGAGCCAGTGACATTCACATAGAACCGTTTGAGAAAGAAATGATTGCGCGGTTCCGCATAGACGGCATCCTCTACAACATCTTGACGATCCAGAAGCGGTTCCAGGCTAGCATCGCGTCGCGCGTCAAGATCATGTCCGGCCTCAACATCGCCGAGAAGCGGTTACCGCAGGACGGCGGCATACGCATCAAGATTGGCGGAAGAGATGTGGATATTCGTGTGTCCATTGTTCCAACGGCCTTCGGCGAGCGCATCGTGCTGCGTCTCCTCTACCGGGAAAGCGCCCTGCTACCTCTCGACCAGATCGGTTTTTCGGGCGATACGCTGACCCGGTTCAACGCAATGATCGAGCGGCCCCACGGGATCATCCTTGTGACGGGCCCCACAGGCAGCGGCAAGACCACGACGCTCTATGCGTCGCTCTCGAAGATCAATTCCCCGGACAAGAACATCATTACGATCGAGGACCCTATAGAATATCAGCTCAAGGGCATCGGTCAGATCCAGGTAAACGCCAAGATCCAGTTGACGTTCGCGGCAGGGCTTCGCTCCGTTCTCCGACAGGACCCGGACGTGATCCTCGTGGGCGAGATCCGGGACTCGGAGACCGCAGAGATCGCGATCCAGGCAGCCCTTACGGGGCACCTGGTGTTCTCGACGCTCCACACGAATGATGCCGCAGGCGCTGTGTCGAGGCTGCTGGACATGAAGGTCGAGCCTTTTTTGATTTCCTCCTCGGTCATCGCGATCCTGGCCCAGCGGCTGGTGCGCGTGCTCTGCAAGCAATGTCGGGAGCCCTACCAGATGACACCGGCAGAGGTTGCCGAACTTGAGTTCAATCCCAGTGCAGAAGGCGCCACTGTATACCGAGCGAAAGGCTGCGAGGCTTGCTTTAACACCGGTTATCTCGGAAGGAGCGCTATCTACGAACTTCTCACTGTTGACGATGATGTTCGGCAGCTTATGATGAAAAATAACGATGCGACTACGATCAAAGCCCTGGCCATGGAGAAAGGCATGCGCACGCTCCGGCAGGATGGTGCAGCCCGCATGCTAGAGGGCCTCACGTCAATTGATGAAGTCGTACGGGTAACGCAGAAGGAATCTTAATTCAGTAACCAAGGATAAACACGGATAAACGGGGTTTTAAGTTAAAATCAAAACATGGTTGTTTCCCATTTTTTGGTCTTAAACAGCATTCATCCGCGTTAAAAAAAAATCTTACATGCCCGTATTCGAATATAAAGGCGTTACTGCTGCAGGGAAAAAGCTCTCCGGCGTCCAGGACGGCGAGGGTCTGAAGGCTGTCAAGGCAAAGCTGAAAAAAGACGGAGTTATCGTCCTCGAGATCCGCGAAGGTTCGTCCATGAGCGCCGCGCGGCGCGGGAACGTTTCGTTTAGCTTCAGCAGCAGCAGGGTGAAGCTCAGCGATCTCGCGAATGCCACACGCCAACTCGCCACGCTCCTGTCTTCCGGGCTCCCTCTGATGGACGCATTGTCCGTGCTCGTGGAACAGGAGGAGACCGCAGCCTTGAAGGGTGCGCTGTCTTCGGTGCGCGACAGCGTGCGGGAAGGTGCATCCCTTGCGGATGCGCTCAAAAACAAACCAAAGGCCTTTTCGCAGCTCTTCATCAATATGGTATCCGCAGGTGAAGCAAGCGGAACGCTGGAAATTACCCTCGATCGGCTTGCAGATTTTCTCGACGAACAGGTAAGGTTCCGCGGCAGGATTTCTGCATCGCTCGCCTACCCGGCGTTTATGACGGTGGTCGGCATCGGGATGCTTTTTTTCATATTCAGCTTTGTGATGCCCCGTGTGGTGGGCATGTTCCAGGATATGAAGCAGCAGTTGCCCCTCATCACGGTGATGCTTATGGGGACCGTGAAATTCCTGTCATCGTTCTGGTGGGCGATCCTGCTTGTCTTCGGCACTGGCGCTTACTACTTTAGGCGCTACGCGCGGACGCCAGCAGGAAGGGAAAACGTCGATGCCCGGCTTCTTCGGCTTCCGGTATTCGGCAATCTTATCAGGATGATCGCGGTGTCGAGGTTCACGCGCACGCTCGGGACGCTGCTGCAGAGCGGCGTGCCCACCCTCGCGGCGCTGGATATCGTGAAGAGCGTGGTTGGAAATACGGTTCTCGCGAATGCCATTCAGCAGGCGCGCGAGAACGTGCGCGAAGGCGAGCCCATCGCCGATCCGCTTCGCAGGAGCGGATTGTTTCCGCCGGTTGTGGTGCAGATGGTCGCCGTAGGCGAGAGAAGCGGAGAACTGGAAAAGATGCTGCTCAAGATTTCCGACTCGTTCGACCGCACCGTCGAAACGCGCCTTACGGGGCTGATGGCGCTTATGGAACCTGTGATTATCCTCGTGATGGGACTGATCATCGGGTTCGTTGTGATCGCCATCATGCTGCCCATGCTCCAGATGAGTTCGGGCGTGCAATAACCATCGTGAAACAGGCAGGCATAGAGGTACAGATTGCTACGAATGGGGAACAACAGGCGCTTCGCCCACTCGGGCTTCGCGTTACGGCTAAATGTAAAACTCAGATAAACTCTGATGACTTTTCCGTGTGTGCGGTAAAGACGCATCTTTGTCCATTTGCAGATTCAAATGATTTGGGGAGGTATTTATGAAGAATCAAAAAGGTTTTACCCTGATCGAAATCATGGTAGTCATCATTATTCTCGGACTCCTTGCTGGATTAGTGCTTCCAAAATTCTTGGGGCAGGAAGAGAAGGCGAAGGTCGAGATAGCCAAGACCCAGATCCGCGCCCTGGAGGGCGCACTCGATGCGTTCAAACTCGACAATGGGTTTTATCCGTCAACGGACCAGGGCCTCGATGCATTGATCAATATTCCCACGACAGGGCGCATTCCTGACGCTGACAAGTATCGCCCAGGCGGTTATCTCAAACCGGCCAGAATACCAAAGGATCCATGGGGCCATGATTACATCTACACTTCTCCGGGAAGCGAAAACAGGGAGTATGAGATTGTTTCGTACGGTGCAGATGGCGAGCCCGGCGGCGAGGGCAACAATGCGGATATCGAAAGCTGGAAGATATAGTAAGAGGCACTGAATAAGGGGCGCGGAATTGGCATCGCAGAAAAAAGATGGCTTCACGCTCATTGAAATGATGATCGTGATCGTGATTTTGGGCGTCATGATCTCCTTGATCGTTCCCCGTATCGGCGAACTCGGCGAAGCGAACGTAAAGCGGAGCGCCAGGCACCTCACCGGCATGATCCGTTTCCTGCGGGACGAATCCCAGTCACGGAAAACTGTGTACAGGCTTCGGTTTGATGTCCAGGGCGGGCGCTATTGGGCTGAGGTCCAGACCCTGACAAACGACCAGACCGTTGAATTCACGAAGTGGCAATCAGAAATCGGGGCTGAAGGGAGCCTGTCCGGACAGACAACGTTTCGCGATGTCCAGGCCGCAAGCCATCCGGACGATCCCTTCATCCAGTTCACTCCCGATGGATGGGTGGAGAATGCCGCCATCCATTTGCGGGATGGAGATGACAGGGATTTTACGCTTCTTGTGAACCCGCTCATGGGAAGTACAGAACTCCGCAAAGGTTATATTGAGGAGAGCCAAAGCTAACCGCAGGTGTTCAAAGAGTCTATGAAGTATGTGGAGTTGAGATATGGGGATGTGATGCGTGCCAATGCGGCAAGCGCGGAGTGGAGATCTTCCTGCCGTCACCGAGCAGTTCAAACTTTGAACTCAAGAGGCTTTACCCTTCTCGAAGTAATGGTCGCCGTGGCGATCATGGCCATGGTACTGGTCACTCTCCTGGGTCTGAAAAACAGCAGCATGGAAAACGTGATGCTCATGCAGCACATGACCACAGCCACAATGCTGGCAAAGCGCGCGATGGTCGAGACGACAACAGAGGCCAAACCCGGCCAGACGCTGGAATTGGAGGGCACGTTTCCCGAGGCGGAATTTAAGGACTACACCTGGAAAAAAATCATCGACCCCACATCCATCATAACAATCCAGGAAGTGCATGTTATTGTGCTGTGGAATGAGGGGACACGGCCGGAAACGGTCGAGCTGGTGAGTTATGAGTAGCATTGAACATTGGTGATTGCGGATTTGGGATTGAATAAGAATAAAATTGAAAATTCGAACTCGGAAATCGGAAATCACAGGGGTTTTACTCTCCTCGAGTTGATCATTGCGACGGCGATCATGGCAGGGATCGTGTCGGTGATTTACTCGAGCTTTTTCATGGCGAGCCGGAACGTCGAGCAGGCCGAGAAAATTCGGGATACGTCGGACCTGGTCCGCACGCTGGTATCGAAGATATCCAGCGACATCGCGAATGCCTATGTGAACGCGGGGATGAATCCCCTGACCGTTTTTTACGGCAAGATGGTCCTGCCTGATATACCAAGCGATAGCAATGGAAACACAATTCATCAAGACGAACTCTACCTGACTACCCTGACAAACTGGCGCAGGCCGAATACGCCAGAGACGGACCTCTGTGAAGTGGGCTACTATTTCAAGCAAAAACCGGACGGCTCGGGATATATCCTGATGCGGAGGGAAAAGCGCCAGCTAAACGTAGAGGTACCTGCGCTTGAAGGAGGGGTCGAGTACGAGTTGACCGACAGGGTGAAAAGCCTTCAATTCCAGTACTACAACGGTACTATTTGGTCTAACGATTGGCCTAGCGGAACAATGCTGCCGACCGCCGTGCAGATTTCGCTTCTGCTTGATGATGGTTCCGCCTATATCACGAAAGTGGACGTGGGGTGGTAATCAGTGTGGATATCAGCATTAAGAGCGCAGATTTGCAGTAGATTCCTGGGACGGGGGAAAAATAATCGCGGTGTCGCGCTGATCATCGTGCTTTTGGTCACGGCGCTTCTCATTGCACTGATTTTCGAATTCGCCTACGGCACGAGAATAAGTCTACGGTCGTCCGTTAATTTTCGTGACAGCGAGCGCGCATATTACCTGGCTCGCTCGGGTGTGAAGTTTGCCGGTCTGCTTTTGAGCTATAATCTCAAGCAAGGTAACGCACAGGACAATATTGAGCAGCGGGACTGGGAGGTCGTCCCTATTGCTACACTTATGACAGGCAGCAGCGACACAGATCTCTCTGATACGACGGAAAGCAACGACACCGAGCTCAAGGTGCGGTGGGAGGACGAGAGCGGGAAAATCAACATCACCAACATCGTCAAGGGAAACAATACGTATAATCAGCTGGTCATCCTGTTCACCAATCGAGGAATAGACCAGAATATTCTCGATCAGATAAGCACGTGGATGATCGAGGAACGCAGGAGTTTCTATCTGCTTACAGAGCTCCACCAGTTTTTGAATGATGAGGATTTTAAAAAGGTGAAGGATTCGTTGACGCTGGCTCCCGTAACGCAGATCAACATCAATACGGCATCCGTCGATGTGCTAGAGACCATCGGCATAAACCCCAACATGGCCGCGATGATCGTGTCGCGGAGGAACGAGGAACCTTTCAAGGATGCGGGAAGCGTGGCCGATTTCCTTGGGCCTACAAACACGATGGCGGCGGGTCAACTGACGACCACGAGCAATGTGGTTAAGGTCGATTCTTTTGCAACAGTAGGCGGATATACGAAGCAGATCGAAGCCATCATCACCCGGTCGGCCACTGGATATACAATAAACTACTGGAGAGCTTTGTGAAAATCGTTGGTCTGAAAATTAAGAAAGGGAAGCTTTCCGTGTCGGTTATTGAAAAGGGCCTGCGTCAGACGGAGATCAAGGACTCCTACAGCATTCCCTTTGCAACAGATATCGAACTTGCCGACATTCTGCGCACAAAATCGAGTGAGTGGGCCGACGCTCGCATTATCTCGTCCATACCCGGCAACAAGTTCAGTCAACGGATCCTGACGTTCCCATTCAGCGATCGCAAGCGCCTGGAGAAGGCCCTTCCGTTCGAATTGGAAGATGTCATCCCGTTTTCTTTTGATGACGTGGAACTGGACCACATTGTGCTGGACCGCACCGAGGCTGGGGACGATAAAAAGAAAGATTCCGCAGTGCTCGGGATTGTGCTCCCGAAGACCATCCTGCGGCAGCACCTGGATCTGCTCGCCTCGACGGGATTGGACCCGCAGGTCATTATCCCGTCCTACATCGGTCTTTTCTATATTGCGAAAATGATACCCGTCGAGGGCGCTGCACTCATCATCGACGGCAATGATATCTGCCTCAAGATCGGAAACGGCGTGATAGCATGCAGGAGCTTTTCCACCTCGCAAGCAACGGGTGGAATCAGGCACACGATAAAGGCATTCGAGATAGAACAGGGAACGCGAATCGAAAATGCATATCTCCTATCCGAAAATAACGGGTTAAACGCCGACCTTGCGGACCTGGGGATCACAACCGAGCAGATAACACCAGACTTCGCGGGAATGAAGCCGGCAGATCCCACGAGCCTGGGTATTGCGCTCTCTGAGCAAATCAACTTCCGAAAAGGTGAGTTTGCTTACCGCCTGGCCGATGCGGGCGCGCGCAAGAAACGGCTAACCCTCATCATCGCTGGAGCATGTGCAGTGGTCTTAGTTGCGGCAAACATCGGCGTGAAATACTATTTGATCGAATCCAGTTACAGCAAGCTCGACCGGGAGATCAAGGAAATTTATCATCAAACGGTCCCAGAAGCTAAATCAGTCGCCGACCCGGTGCGGCAGCTCCGCGCAAAACTCGATGAATCGAAGAAGAAGTTCGGCGCGCTCGGATCGGGAATGTCCGCTCTCGACGTGATGAAGGCCGTGACCGAGGGGATCCCGAAGGAAGTCCGCGTGACTTTCCAGGATTTCCTCCTCGAAGGCAACCTGCTGAAGCTTCAGGGCGAGGCCGCATCCTTCGAGTCCATAGATAAAATGAAAGCCGAATTGCAAAAGGCCGGCGCTTTTAACGAGGTGCAAGTCCTGGACACGAGAATGGGAGTGGACAACAAGGTGAAATTCCGGTTCGAAATCAAATTGAAACAAGCGCTGTAAATCGCAGTTTACCAGTACTATTGGGAGTTATTCTTGAACTTAGAAGAACGAGATAAAAAGGTACTAATCTTCGGCGGCACGGCGGCTGTAGTGATCCTGCTCTATGCATTGGTACTGTCTCCTCTTTTGGCGGACCTTTCCCAGAAGCGTGAATTGATGCCGAAAAAGGAAAAAGATGTCATGGAGATGAAGGCGCTGCGGACGCAGTACACGGAGATTCAGAAACAATTGCAGCAAGTCCAGGCAGAGGCTGCCAAGCACGGTCCTATCCTCACCGAAATCGAGAACATCACGAAACGGGCCAACCTGAGCAGCAAAATCGTGTCTCTCAAGCCGCAGGCGGGTGTGCAGACCGAGGGTTTCAAGGAAAATATCGTCGAAATCAAACTCGAGAACATAACCCTCTACGATATCGTGAACTACGTCTACATGCTGGAGAAGGACACGCTTCGGATCAGGAAACTCCAGTTCAAGCCCCGCTATGACAATCCAAAACTTATCAACGCGACGATCTTCGTCTCGAGCGCCGGGTAGGATATGATCGATAAACAACTGCTCATCAGACGCGCTTCGTTCGTTGCATACTTCACGGCAGCCTTTCTCGTTTTCCTTTTCTTCTTATTCCCTTTTGACCGGGTCAAGGCAAAGCTTGAGTCGGAAGTCAGCCAACGCACCCCGGTCGAGCTGAGTATATCCCGCATTTCACCGCGGTTCTTTAATAGTTTTCTCCTGTCCGATGTCGTCGTTTCCGATCAAACAGGCAGCGTTTTATTCGAAAGCCCCTCGGTTAGAACGACGATCTCGCTTTTTGGCCTGCTGCGCGGCCACCTTGCCGCAGACCTGAAAGCTAAAGCGTATGGCGGCGATTTGCTCTTGAAGATTCAGCAGGGGCCTGGCCGACAGTATCTCCAGTGCGATGCAAACGGCCTGGACATTGGGTCTTACCAACTCCTGAAAAATTTAGGACTGAAGCTCACCGGCAAGCTCGGAGGAAATTTCGAGGTAACCAACGATACGGGCAAGGGAAGGGTCTGGCTAAAAAGCCTGGCCCTCCGTGAGCTGAAGATAAAAGGTTTTTCGATTCCGGACATGGATTTCGATGAATGCTGGATCGATGCGGACCTTAAAGGCGACCGGCTGACGATCAAAAAACTGGAAATGAACGGCAAGGAGCTTAAGATCAGATGCGTGGGAGATATGGTACTCCGAGAACGCGGAACGATTAACCTCGCCATTAAACTAAAACCGTCGGAACGTCTCGCTCAGGAACAAGCGGGAATTTTGGCTTTGCTGAAAAACAGGGATGCGGAAGGGTATTATCAGTTCAATCTTGGCGGGACGCTCTCGGAGCCGATGCCGAGGCTGTAGGGCTTTAACGATACTATCGGCGCATGCAGAGAGTCACCTCCGCTCTGGCCGTTATCGATCGGAGGTAGCCCCGGGTCCCATTACCGGAACAGTGGGGTAAACTTTAGATGTTCATAATTTGATCCAACGGAAGAAATCAACGTGCAGATATGCTGTAAACTATCAAATATATATATTTTCGCCGCCATCACGCCCTTCGTGTTACTGCATCCCAGCCTGTCCTGGCATCACTATTGAGTACGGTCTTACAATATGCGTCGTATCCCCTACCGTTTCGTGCATTCAACGAAAAGCATCAGCCCGCCGTCAGATCCATATTCCTCCATATTAAGATAACCTTGCCCCAGCGATGCATTGTATCCAGATGCCATCGTGGCTGTTTGGATATAGTTCGTCGATTACATTCCGAAATTGTGAGGATTTATGTCCACAGGTATTCCTCTTTGATTGCATACTCGGTATGAGTACAATCTAAAGCATATCGATTCGCATCAGAAAAAGTTTCATAACTGAATATTCACGTCACTTCATTGTGACGGTCAACATCACTGATTCGAAATTCGATCATAATTTGCAAAGCCGCCTGCAGTTTATACCGCTCTTTGCCTAAAATCTGAGCGTGTGCCTAAAATCGCATCCTCATTGAACTGTCAATTTTTTTCTATTTTTCATCACAGTAGATAAATATCGTTATGAAATCAGGATATTGTTGTAAACGGGATGTCGCAGATGCTCCTGGCATGGGCATTGCTAAATACATGATCAGAACATGATAGCGAGCCGGCATTTTCAATGGCGTTCACATGACACCAAGCCCGTTAATAGGGTGGCGGGCATAAATAGACATACATAGGAGGGGAGCATGAAAAAGGTTCTTGGTTTTATGTTCACCGCGATGCTTGCGGTCATGGCAGCATGGGCAGTACCGGTATTTGCAGACGATGCGAAGCCAGCAGCAACGGCAGTGAGCGCCGATGACATCAAGAAAGCACTCGGCATAAGTTTCTATGTTCAGGGCGGTTATACCTACAACGGGAACGCCAGCAACGGCGCTACCCAGGACTCGGTAAACGATTTGAGGGTCTTCGACCACGATGCTAACAGCTTTACCCTCGATCTTGCCCAGATCCTGATCTCGAAGGACACACCAACTCCGGGCAACGTCGGCTACAGAATCAAGCTTTCCTCGGGCGAGACGGCAAAGTGGATCCATGCACGGGGCCTGAGCGGCGCGCCTCTAAACCAGGCCCAGTCCGGCGAGGGGACCGATACTATCGACGTGACAGAGGCGTATGTGAGCTATATGTCGCCGATCGGCAGTGGGCTCAGGTTCGACCTTGGGAAAATGGTCACCTATTTCGGCGCTGAAGTGATCGAGGCAATCGACAACCCGAACTATTCCCGGTCGTTCCTGTTCAACTATGCGATCCCGTTCACGCATACGGGCCTCAAAATGAGCTATGGTATTACCGACGCGCTGAGCGCAAGTGTGTATGTCGTTAACGGTTGGGACAATGCTGAAGACAACAACAGCGGAAAGTCAATAGGCGTCAGCATCGGCTATGCACCTTCGGACATTTTTTCAGGGTACGTCAACTACATGTACGGACCCGAGCAGGATAACAACAACCACGATAACAGGCAACTGGTTGATCTCGTCGCCACGATCAAACCGTTGAAGCAACTATCATTCATATTGAACTATGATAACGCAAACGAACAAGACGCCGTCCTCTCAGGCACAGCAAAGTGGTCGGGTTTTGCCGGCATCGTGAAGTACGACTTTAACGACACGTACAGCCTGTCGCTCAGAGGCGAAACATTCGACGACCCACAGGGATTCAGGACCGGTACAGAGCAGAGTCTGGCCGAATGGACGGTGACCCCGGAAATCCGGATACCAGGCGGCCTGATCATACGGCCGGAATACCGCCACGACACATCTAACGAGAAGTCCTTCGATAATCAAACGAAGAAGTCCCAGGACACAATCGCCTTGGGCGCTATGTATAGATGGTAAAGTTGAGAAAGTGTTAAAAATGGCGCCTGTATGGCCAGGCGCCGTAAAGTAAAGGAGAACAATATGGCAAACGCACAACCACAAACCAAGGGAACATTGGGACTCACGGGTCTCACGATGAACGCAATGGCGCTGATCGCGCCTGGAGCGTTCCTCTGGCTGACTTTTCAAATGCAATCATTGTACGGCGCTCCGATGGCCGGTATATCCATGTGGGCAGGTATTTTCTTCGCCCTGTTGCTCTGCTTCGCCACGGCGATCAGTTATGCGGAGTTGGCAAAGTTGTACCCCGGCCCCGGTTCGTCGTATTTGTACGCTGAGCAGGCGTATCTTTCAAAGACGCACGCCTACAAATTCGCCCGCATTGCAAAGTTCATCACCGGCTGGGCGAGCCACCTGTATTACTGGGTGTATCCCGGGGTTATGGTCGGCGTCACGGCGATTCTGGGCGGCTATCTGATGAGTATTTTCTTCCCGGACACCTTCAGCGGCACTTATAACAGCCCGCTGTTCATGATTCTCTTCTGCGTTGTGTTCGCGGTCGGAGTGGCCTACATCGCATTCCGAGGCGTGACGGGGACGACGGCCGTCAACATCGCGATTAATATCATTCAGATTTCGGCGCTTCTTGTTTTCGCTGTGATTGCCATCGGCTATCGGGTCCAGCATCCACAGGGCTCGACGGGGCTTCATTTGTCCAATGGCGTGGCGGTGAGCTATCAGGTAGCCCAAGTTGTCCAGAAGGACGACGAGGGCAATCCAGTCCCGGTCATGGATGCGAACAACAAGCCTGCCATGGACAAGGACGGAAAACCGGTCTTTGTGATGATAGATGCACAGGACAAAGACGGCAATCCCGTGCCGGCTGACAAGGACGGCAAGGCGGTGACCGATCCGAAGCTCGCCGCGCCCTTCACGATCGACTATAAGGACGGCGCCATCACAAAGGACGACAAGGGAGTAGAGACATTCAATTATCACAAGAATGCAGCATCTGTCATCGGTCTGCACGGGTTCAACTTCATGTTTATCCAGGCGGCAATCGCGATTCTGATCCTGGTCGGTTTCGAGTCCGTCACCTCGATGGCGCATGAGGCGAAGAATCCGAAGAAGGATATTCCCCGGGCCGTGCTTCTCTCCCTTGCAATCCAGGGCGCGGTCTGCTACCTGATCGAGTATTTCGCGGCAAACTATATGCTGAATAACGGCTACACCCTGTCGAACGCTGGAGCTTCCGGCGCGCCGCTCGGCGACATGATGGTCATCGCAGGCACATGGCTCTTCGGCAGCTATGCAGCAGGCAAGGCCTTCATGCTGGTCCAGGCGTGCAACGGTGTTCCTGGCCCTTATCGGCACCACGCTCTCCTGCCTCAGCACCGGCGCCCGGGTCACCTATGCCATGGGCAGGGACGAGGAAGTTCCGTCCCACTTCGGTATGTTGCACGGCAAGACACGCATCGCCCCATCGTGCGATCTGGGCGCTGGCCGTGCATCTCGGCGATCATCGGGATCATCACGGTGACGGTTTATCTCGGCGGCACCACGCCCGGCAGCCCTGGACAAACACAACTTCTGGTACAGCTTCGGCATCTTCTCAGCCGGCGACCTATGCTGCAGCTGCCGAACACGCTCCTCATCGTTACGCTGGTCAGCAACTTCGGCACGTTCCTGCTCTACATGGTAACCTGCTGGATTGCGATGGTGGCCTTCAAGGAGCACCACAGCTTCAACGGGATCAAGCACGTGGTTATTCCGGCCCTCGGGCTCCTGGCAAACCTTTGCATCATGGTCTTCTACCTGGTCGGGCCGTTCACGGTCGCGGGCATGAGCTGGAAGGAACCGTACATCGCCCTGGGCGTCTGCGCAATATGGGGCATCTACGGGGCCATGTACTTCCTCAAGTCCAGCAAGGCGAAAGGAAAGGAGATCCTGCTCACAAGCAAGCCAGTAGAATCGCATACATAAGCAACATCGATTTACTAGATTCAATAAAGTAAGCCGGGACGGCCATTCGCAGGGGGTGGCCGTCCTTTTTTTGAAAGTGAAGACTTTTAATTTTGCGATGAAAATGTTAAAGTGATTTTATGGAACTTATCTACGCTGAACTTTCCTCACCCGGACCGGCCCGCGAGAATAACGAGGATTTCGTGGGCTCCTGGCAGCCGCAAACGCTAGAAGAAAAACGCAGCCGCGGCGCGGTCGCAATCCTGGCCGACGGCGTGGGCGGCATGCAGCGCGGCGAAGTGGCTAGTCGACTGGCGGTTGAGACGGCCCTGAAAACGTTCCGAGAAGCCCCGGGGGAGCATACCCCGCAGCAGCTCATCACGCAGATGTTCAACGCGGCCAATCTTGCTGTTTATGACAAGAGCATGGAAAACCATGGCAAGTCACGCATGGCCACGACCCTCGCTGTTGTTGTGCTGCGTAATAATGAGATCACGGTTGGCAACGTGGGCGATTCGCGCGTTTATCTTGTCAGGAAGGCAACGATCAAACAGCTCTCCACGGACCATAACTACACCGGCATGCAGCAGAAGTTCGGACTGATCTCCGAACAGGAGGCCAAGACCAGCGAGCACCGTAGCATCCTGACCCGGAGTGTCGGGAATGAACCTGTAGTACGCGTGGACGTGGAGAGCGCCACGGTGTTCAAAGGCGATAAGGTTGTGCTGTGCTCCGACGGGTTGTACGCGGTACGTCGCGGACAGCGAAATCGCCGACATCGTATCCCGTCTTTCCCCCGCCCAGGCATGCCGTCAGCTTGTGGCTCTTGCGGAACAGCGCGGCACTGACGATAATCTCTCGATCCAGGTCATGCAAATCAACGAGGTCGAGAAGGTTGCGTTATACCGCGGTGTGGCTATGTACCAGGAAACGGCGGACCCCACGACCAGATACGAGCTTAGGCCGGGACAAGTCCTGGACAACCGTTTCCAGATTCTCGAAACCATCAGCCGGAGCGGCATGGCGCACCATCTTCAAGGCAACGGACCTGACCACCAAACAGACCGTGGCGGTGAAGGTCCCGCTCATGCAGTTTGAGAGCGATCCCGGTTTCTACTCGCGGTTCCAGCGTGAGGAGGAGATCGGGCGACAGCTTGAACCATCCCTATATCCTGAAATTCTATCCCGTGCCTGATGAGCTTCGTACCCGGCCGTACATCGTGACCGAATATCTCCGCGGCTACACGCTTTCGCACCTCTTGAACAGCGTTCGGCCCATGCCGGAAAAGGACGCGATCAAGCTTGCCAGCCGCGTGTGTGAAGCGCTTGTGTACATGCACGAACAGGGCGTGGTCCATCGCGACCTCAAACCCCAGAACATCATGCTTTGCAACGACGGCACGATCCGGATCATGGATTTCGGCATTGCCAAGGCCGGGGGGCGGCGGATGACCTTTGCCGGATTCACACCTGCCGTGGGTACGCCCGATTACATGGCCCCCGAGCAGGTCAAAGGCAAGCGCGGGGACGAACGGACCGATATCTATAGTCTAGGCGCAATGCTCTATGAAATGGTTGTGGGCGTGCCGCCATTCCAATGTGAGAGCGACAATCCGCTCGTGATCATGAACGCTCGCGTGGACGGAGACCCTATTGCCCCACGGAAGCGAAATCCCAGAGTCTCTCCGCAGATCGAGGAGATCATTCTCCACGCAATGGAGCGCGATCCGAGGAAGCGATATCAAACAGCGGCTGGAATGAAGGCGGAACTGGACGAGCCGTCTGACGTGCAACTTACCGGCAGGTGCGATCGGCTTCACGAGCCAAAAGCCTGGAGGCATAAGTGGAAGAAAACGCTCTGGATCGCGCTGGGCATCTTGGTTCCCATAATTATTTTCGGACTCGTCATCTGGCTAATCATCCACCGAGGGCCAGCGCACTGACGCATTAATAGAGCGCGGAGTTCCAGACAGATAGAAGTTTTTTACCGAGTTTCCGCGAAAACCCCCTAATTTTACCCATGGGGAGTGGTTCCCTTCCCCGGCCTCCATTAAGTCAAGACACTTTGCTCTAAAAAAAACTCTATTGTCACAGAACCTCCATTCACAGTCAATAACGATGCCTGCAGTGGCCGGTCGTAGGCGTGGTACGCTTAAAAGATTTACTCGTGGGCGAGATCGCCTTGCCATTGATCTTCGAACATCCATCAGGCCATGTCACCAAAATACCGCCAGCGTGACTCTCTAACAACTTCTTCCCCTTTTGATTGCTGAATGTTATGAGTTTAGTTCATCAATGGTCTTCTTGGGCAGCCGGACTTCATCCGCACGTCCAGTCCTTTTTTAAAGCTAACATCAATTAATCCATGCCCAATTATTAATCATATGCCTTCAATTTCATCTATTGTGAAATAAAGAAAAGCCCTGATGCATGTTGACGGTTCAAGTTTGAGCAATAAAATTAGTCATTTTACATATCTGTTATTTCAGTAGAGCGTGGCACGGGCATTGCAGGCATATATTATAGACAAATCAAGGAGGGTTGACGATGACATCCGTAGCATGGTTTGTTTTCATCGCCGCGGCAATTCTGGAAGTTGGTGGTGACGCCGTCGTTCGTAAGGGACTTCGCGGAAGCGGCATCGTCATCATCATGGTGGGATTCGTCATGTTGGGATGCTACGGCGTGGTTGTCAACATGGTGAAATGGGATTTTTCGAAATTATTAGGGGTGTATGTTGCCATATTTGCGATTATCAGTATATTATTCGGCCGTTTCGTGTTTAAAGAAATTATTCCGTCTGCCACGTGGATAGGCTTGTGCGTAATCATTTGTGGCGGAATGATAATTCAGTTCGGGAATCTGTTGTAGCAACAAAGGATACATTATGAACAGTTCGATAATTACTATCATGTGGACAATGATCTGCGCATTCCTTGTAATCTTCATGCAAGCGGGTTTTGCCATGCTGGAGACCGGGTTTACTAGAGCGAAGAACGCAGGCCATACCATGGCAATGAACATGATGGTGTTCGTTATCGGTGTGCTCGGGTATTACGTCTGCGGCTATGCGCTCCAAACGGGCACAAAGAGTTTTTTCCTTCTTGGGGCTACCTCTGATGCTTCGATGATCATGATATTTCTGACTCAGGTGGTTTACCTCAACATCGCGGCCACCATACCGACGGGTGCAATGGCCGAGCGCTGGGCCTTCAAGTCCTTTGTTGTGTACGGGTTCTTTTTTTCCATGTTTGTTTATCCGCTGTACGCAAGCTGGGTGTGGGGCGGAGGATGGCTAGCCCAGCTCGGCAGGAATTTTGGCTTGGGCCATGGTGTCCTTGACTTTGCTGGTTCATCCGTTGTTCATATGGTCGGAGGTGTTACCGGGCTCGCGGGTGCGATCGTTCTCGGTCCTCGCATGGGGAAATACAGGGCTAATGGAACCCCTACTGCTGTTCCGGGTCATCATATTCCGATGGCGATCGTAGGGTGTTTGATACTTTTCTTCGGTTGGTTCGGGTTCAACGCGGGTCCGGCCATGGCCGATGGAGGTGTGCGTATAGGCTTAGTAGTTGTAAACACCATGCTTGCAGGCATTTCAGCCGCTTTCGCGTCTATGTGCTACGTCTGGTTCATGTACAGCAAACCCGATCTTTCCCTGATCGCAAACGGACTGCTCGGCGGTCTCGTTGCCATCTCGGCTTCCTGCGCATTCGTCAGTCCTGTCGGTGCGATGATGATAGGGCTTGTGGCCGGCGTACTGTGCTGTGCAAGTGTCTTCTTTTTCGAACAAAAATTGAAGGTTGACGATCCTGTGGGTGCGGTTTCGGTTCACGGTGTGTGCGGCTCCTGGGGCATGATTGCACTCGGGCTCTTTGCGGATGGCTCGTTCGGGAACGGTTGGAACGGTATCGCTGGAGGTGTAAAAGGATTGTTTTACGGCGGTGGATCACAGTTTGTGGCCCAATTTGTCGGTGTTATCGTAACCATCATTCTAGTTTTTGTTGTCATGTACGTGTTCTTCAAAGTATTAGACAGGATCATTCCAATGCGGGTATCGGAAGAAGTGGAGTTTGAAGGCCTCGACCAGAGCGAGGTAGCCGTTACAGCCTACCCCGACTTTAGCATAACGAATACACGCAGATAGGCGATAGTTTGATAAAAATCGAAGCGATTATAAAACCGTTCAGGCTGGATGCGGTCAAGGACGCCTTAGTAGGCATCGGCATCCATGGCATGACCGTGACTCCTGAAACAAAAGGGTTTGGCAGGCAAAAAGGCCATGTTGAAATCTTTCATGGGGCGGAGATAGCTGTTTCCTTTGTTCCGAAGGTTAAGATTGAAGTGGTAGTTGAACATGATATGCTGGAAAAAGTTTTAGCTGCTATCCAGGAAAAAACCAAGTCTGGTATGATCGGTGACGGTAAGATCTTTATAACGAAACTCGCAAATGTTGTCCGAGTCAGGACCGGAGAACACGGCATCGAGGCGATCTGATGTTTTTTACCCCGTCATTTTTACAGCGGATGAACGGACATCAAAGCGGATACCCGGCGATTTGAGAGATCGCTGTCTATCCTCCCGGGCCGGCATGTACCATTGCATGCCGGCCTCTCTTTTGATGCGGTAGATACGTCAATATCCGGTCATGTTCTGATCCGTCTCGCTTCTTATAATATCCATGTTTACTTCTTCTATTCAGAAAATCAGCACCTTAAAGCTCACGCCAGGATAGCCCCTTGATCCATAGCTTCTTAGGGACGAATGCGCAAGCATTGGATTTACCAAACTATCCGCAGAAAGCCCCTGGTTTTAACCATGGGGATGAATGCGGGAACCTTGTTTTTCGGCAATTAGTAGACAAATGTACATCTATGTGGTATATTTAAACAACCAATGCCGAATAAACCTAAAACCCCATCTTTTATCCACGAGTTTCAACTCGTAGTGACTCCAAAGGACAATCGAATGCTTGATGCCCGGCTCGAAGCTGGCCGTTATCTGTACAATGCCTGCCTTGGTGAAGCGATGAAGCGTCTTACTGCCATGCGGCGATCAGAAAAATGGCTCGTGGCGATCACGAAGAAGAAAAGCAAGCTTCGCACCAGGATGTTTAAGACAGCCAGAACCCAGGCTGAATATACTGAATACCACCTTCATAACTACGTCGGTATCCTCCGCAATTCCTGCTGGATCAGTGAGCATATTGACAGCCTGACCGCCCAGAAGATAGCATCTCGAGCATATAGCGCCGTCGCTGACTACGAGTTTGGGAAGCATGGCAAACCACGTTTCAAGCGCCATGGCTGGATGTCGTCCCTTGAAGGTAAAAACAACAAATCTGGTATTCGGTGGTGCGATGACCATGTGGAGTGGACTGGCCTTCGTCTCAACTGTGTCTTCGACAAGAAAGACAAGTTTGGTGTTCAGGCTCATGCACTTAGCCATGATGTCAAGTACATTCGTCTGGTCAAGAAAACTATCCGCGGCAATCCCCGCTGGTTTGCCCAGCTTGTGCTTAAAGGCACGGCCAAGATCAAGCGTGAGAACCAGATTGGCACCGAAACCGTCGGCCTTGACATTGGCCCGTCGACAGTTGCCATCGTTGGTGATACCGATGCGTTACTACTCGAATTTTGCCCTGAAGTCGGGATACCGTTTAAACGTATCAAGACCGTCCAGCGCAAAATGGCCAGAAGCCTTCGTGCTACCAACCCGGGCAACTACAACGGAGACAAAACCATCAAAACAGGTAAAAAACAGTGGGTCTTTTCTGTTCAATACCGTGTTCTTAAAGCTAAGCTCGCCGAACTTCAAAGGATCCTTGCTGAAACCAGAAAACGGTCTCATGGCAAGCTCGTGAACAAAGTCCTCACTCTCGGTACCGACATCAAAACCGAGAAACTGTCGTACAAAGCATTTCAGAAACTCTATGGTAAAAGTATTTCGCGACGAGCTCCGGGGATGTTTATGTCGATGCTTCACCACAAAGCCGAAAACGCTGGCGGTAAAGTAACCGAGTTTTCTACCCGGAGCACAAAGCTTTCCCAGACATGCCATTGCGGAACAGTAGCCAAAAAATCATTGTCCCAAAGATGGCATGCCTGCAACTGCGGGGTAAGCACCCAGCGTGATCTCTATTCCGCATTCCTTGCAAAGTATGTTTCTAACGATGTCCTCGACACGCGTCAGGCTGCCAAAGCCTGGCCGGGTGCAAACCTGCTCCTGGAACGGGCGGTGTTGGGGGTGCAGCATGAAGCGGCAAAGGGTCGAATTCATCCAACCAGCTTCGGTATCAAGCACGAGAACACCACGAACCGGAGACAGAGCTGCTCGTCCGTTAAAGGCGGATCAACGACAGTCGAGGCCGGCAACGTTCGTATTGTTGCCGGAGAGCCTGTCGGTACAGCCGCTAGAACCCCCTGGCTTTAGACATGGGGAGTGGTCAGCCGGACCTGTGCTTGTTTGAGTGATAGGAATGAACCGAGCCAGGCATCGTTTTGTTCATGCCCGTTGATTAATCATACGCCCACAATTTCATCAACCATGAGTTAAGGGAAAGCCCGCAGCATGCTTACTGTAAAAATTTGAGTAATGAAATTGAACATTTCGCAGGTCCTTTTTCTTGCCACGGATGGCACATGCATTGCTACCTTGAAGTAAAGAAAATATCAAAGAGTTGTCGATAGCATCTATAGCCTGGATTTTTTTTATCGCTGTGGCAGTTCTGGAAAAGCTCATGTCGCGGTCATTCTCAGGTGGCTTCGCGGAAGTGATTTTATTATCATTATGATTGTTGTAGCAATCGTTAGCGGATAGTCCCCGACTTCGTATTGAACGAAGACACTCCCGCTGCTACGAAGATTGTATCGATGGATGCCAATGGGGCGGAATCATCATACAGTTCGGCGAAAAAATACTGTAGTTCGGTCATCTGGGGCGCATCCCGATCAGCAGCGTTCAGAGCACGATGAATTGAAATGACAAAAATTGAAGCTATCATAAAACCGTTCAAGCTTAATGACGTTAAGGATGCACTGATCGCTATCGGCATTTGTGGCATGACCGTAACACCAGAAGTAAAGGGAGTCGGCAGGCAAAAAGGGCACGTCGAGGTTTTTCAAGGTGCGGAACTCGGCATTTCATTCATCCCGAAGGTAAAGATAGAGGTAATTGTGGCTGACGGGATGACTGAGCAGGTCATATCCATCATTCAGGAAAAAAGCAAGAGTGGCAACATCGGTGATGGTAAAATCTTTGTTATTACGCTTGATGATGTCATCCGGATTCGGACGGACGAACGAGGAGAGACAGCGATTTGAGAGGTCACGATATATCCTACCTGGGCTGGCATGAACCATTGCATGCCGGCCTTTTTTGTATTATGATGGCCTGCCGGGACAAAGCCGGAATAATCATAGAGTAGATGGCATCGATTCACGCGTCACATGCCGGTATGCTCGAGGGCGCTTATGGCGATCATCTACATTCTCATACTCATCTTCTTGCTGATCCTGCTCCTCCCCATACTCGTGAAGAAAGTCGAGCATAACCTGGAACTGTTCCTGTTTGCCGTTGGTTCAGTTACGCTTGTGCTTTCTCACCTGTTGGGACCGGAACCGCTCTTGACCATGCGGCTCATTGAGTCCGCGATTTTAGCACCCGTCATGTTGACAATTGCCACTCTGGTTTTCGGGCTTGCCTTCCGCGCAGTACGCGAGCCGATGAAGAAGAAAATCGTTGCGATCGAAGACCGGCTAGGACCTCGGACGTTCGCCTTTCTGCTTATTTTTTCTCTAGGTTTGCTTTCGTGCCTGATAACTGCGATCATCGCCGCTCTGGTCCTATGCGAGGTCATGAGCGCCATCAGCCTCGACAAGAAATATGGAACGCGCCTCGTAGTCTTTGCCTGCTTTTCGATCGGCATGGGCGCGGCGCTTACCCCTATCGGCCTGCCTCTGTCCACGATCGCCGCGGCCATGCTTAATGGTGGGACGTTCGACAATGATTTTCTGATGCTGATGCGTACCTTCGGCATCTACATATTGCCGGGGCTTGTCGTCATCTCCTTTGTCGGCGGCCTTTCCCGGGGTGTGCAGGTTAGGCGCTCGGAGAGTCTCACAGAAGACTTTGTCGAGCCTTTCCAGCACATAGCGCTGAGGGCATTCAAGGTCTATGTGTTCGTAATGGCGCTGATTCTGCTCGGCACAGGGTTTAAGCCGCTGGTCGATCTGTATGTCGTGAAAATGCCGGCCCCGGCGCTTTACTGGTTTAACAGCATATCAGCGATCCTCGACAACGCTACGCTGGCCGCTGCTGAGCTGGGACCGCTTATGTCCGCTGCTCAGGTGAAAGGCATTATCATGGGCCTTATTATTTCCGGCGGGATGCTGGTCCCGGGCAACATCCCGAATATTATAGCGGCGAACAAATTAGGTATTTCAAGCAGATCGTGGGCCGCGGTCGGTATACCTTTCGGGTTAGGTTTGATGGCTCTTTTTTTTATGGTCCTCCACTTATAAGTTTTTCCCTTCGTCATCTCCCAAAACAATTGCGTTGCACCAGTCTGCATTTCTAAAGATAAGCATAACGAACACGTTTACAATGCCGGATGAGAAAATTTCCCGGACTAATTGCCATCTCGGGAGTACAGCACGGGAAACGCTATATGCTTTAGCGGAGATTGTGTAAATCAATTTAAACTTGCAATTCCCTGTAGCTTGCTACAGGGTCACCGCATAGAGGGAAGAGTTTGAGAAACCGCAGGTTTCTCAATTGATAAACGTCTTTCTATTTATAGATACCGCGCAGCTTGCTGCGTGGAGATTCATTTCCCCTTTTTCCCCACTCCATCGGAGATGATAGTTGCTGATGACTTGGCTATGCTCCATCTGGACTATATAGCTCAGGAGAAGGGATATTCAAGGTTGAAATGAGACAGTAAAATTTCTGTAGATTGTTACAAATGTTCAGTCCTCAAGGAAGATGATTTTGCCCGACAGACGATTGCGCCGAAATCCGGCATTAATAAAAGCAGTTTTTTCGAGGCCATTAATTCAAGAGGCCTTGATCAACTTATGGAATTATACCTGGCGCTCCAAGTCAAAGCCACCAAGCTGCTTCCGACTGAATACGGCAATCTCGGCGACCTTGTCGCCGTTGATGGATCTTTGATAGATGCAGTACTTTCTATGCACTGGGCCGATTACCGGGGCGGTTCAAAAAAAGCCAAGACGCATATAGGCTTCGATATCAATCGTGGTATCCCGACGAAGATATTTTTGACCCACGGCAAAGGAGATGAACGCCCTTTTGTAAGCCAGATCATTTCACCGGGTCAGACCAGTGTTCTGGATCGTTACTACCAGCGGCATAAGAACTTTGATCAGTGGCAAACAGAGAGAAAACATTTTGTCTGCCGGATCAAGGAAAATACAACGATTACTATTATCAGGGCCAATGCCCTTAAATATAATTTTATGGATCCATGGTTGTCAGCTTGAAAACTACGAATTAAGTTTACTTTGAATAGTCGCTGTGTTAAATTATCTGCATATTCTTGCTTTTTCCAAACCTTCACTAACTAGTTGATATGGAACCGAAAAAGACACCTGGATATAGCGGTCCGAACGCTTCTCCGCCTATTGTCGGTATAGGGGCTTCCGCGGGTGGCCTGTACGCGCTCGGGTGCTTCTTGAATGCCTTGCCGAAGGAGTTCGGTTTCGTAATTGTCTTCCTGCAGCATCTGTCTCCAAAACATCGCAGCCATCTCTCCGAGTTACTGACTAAGGGAAGGCCCCATCTTGAGGTCCTTGAAATAGCGGACGGGATGGAGGCTCTCCCCGGTAAACTCTTCATTTGTCCACCAGGTAAAGAAATCAAAATCCATAAGGGGTTTTTTTACGCAACCAATCCACAGCGGGAGCATGTCCATCTGCCCATCGATGAATTTTTCATCTCCCTGGCGGAAGAAGCGGAGGACCGTGCAATTGCCGTCATCCTCTCCGGCGCAGGTACAGACGGCACGCGGGGGATCCAGGCGATCAGAAGCGCTGGTGGAACGGTTTTTGTGCAGGACCCGTCCACTGCCGAGTTCCCGGGCATGCCGCTTGCGGCGTTCAGTACGGGTAAAGTGGATGAGATGTTAAAGCCTGAAGACATCGCCAGAGAAATCGTAAAACTGGTTACAGCAGGCACGGTCGTTATGGGCCACGATGACGTCGTCTCGGCTGCACAATTTGATACCTTTTTTCGCCTGATCCGCGAAAAGACCGGCTATCAATTCAATCATTACAAACAGAATGTCGTGAACCGAAGGATCAGGAGACGGATGTATTTGAATGGCGTGACCTCGGTCCAAGACTATATCCAGGTCGTAACGGACAAAGAACAGGAAGCGGCCGCGCTCGCCACCGACCTTATGATCGGCGTCACTTCCTTCTTCCGGGACCAGGTTGCATGGAAAGCGCTCAAGGTGGAGGCGATTCGTCATCTGGTCTCGAACATTGAAGATGCTCCGATCCGGGTCTGGACCCCGGCCTGTGCCAGCGGCGAGGAATCCTATTCTATCGCCATGCTGCTCCGCCATGAGCTTGATCTCGCGAGCAGGAACCGTGATTTCCTGGTTTTCGCCACGGATGTAAACGACCGGGCGCTCGAAAAAGCGCGGGAAGGGAAATTCACGGGGAGTATCGCAGCCGATATTCCGGCGGATCTCATGAGGAAGTATTTCATCTGTTCCGAAGACGGCCAGTTCGTCATTATCAATAAAGAGCTCCGTGAACGCGTGGTCTTCGCCAAGCAAGACCTGATGACTGATCCGCCCTTTTCCCGACTCGACCTTATAATCTGCCGGAATTTTCTGATCTATCTAGAACCGGATGCACAGGAGAAGAGCATAGCGCTCTTCCATTACGCCCTTAAGGAAGGCGGGTATCTCTTTCTTGGTAATGCGGAGTCCACGGGCAGGAACAGCGCGCTCTTCAAAAGCGTTGGCAATAAAAAATGCCGCGTCTTCCGGAAGCTCGAACGAACGGACTCGACCCGGCATCCACTTTCCGTGCCTTATGCCGCCGAACGTGCTTTGTTAGTCCCCTCGCGCCAGGTGTTGGCCGCTGCGAACCAGCCCACGATCACTGAGTTCATACAGAATTCCCTTCTTGAGGAATACGCGCCCGCAGCGATCGCGATCAACCAGAACTATGACATCCTGTACCATAACGGGCCCACAAACAAGTACCTGCACCAGCCTCGAGGGCTGCCCACACAAAACCTGCTGCTCCTCCTCCCGGAAAACCTTCGAAGCAGGGTCCGGGGGGCGATCTACCGTGCTGGGAAGGAAGCGAATCCGGTCTCCATCAGGGTGAGTTTTATGAGCAAGGGCGAACAGCCCTCTCAGTCCCTGCCTGGGAAAAGAGGAAGTAAAAGTTCCTCTCCGAACAAGGCAGCGAAAGCTGGCGGCCCCTCTTTTCTGAAGGGGGGAAAAGGGGAAGTACGATCCAACACGACCGTCACGCTCCGTATCTCGAAACTCCAGGAGAACATGTTTCTCGTTGTCTTTCGCGAGAAGCACAGTGCTCCTCTAACAGAGGAGCCACCATCAGCAGAGACCGAAACGGGTGACGAGATCGTCGTGCGCCAGCTCGAAAGCGAGCTTTCGGCAACGCGTGTTGACCTCCAAAGCAACATCGAGCAGCTCAAGGGCCTGAACGAGGAACTCCAGTCCTCGAACGAAGAACTCCAGGCTGCAAACGAGGAGCTCGAAACTTCGCGGGAGGAGCTCCAATCGCTGAATGAGGAGCTGCTCACGGTCAATACCCAGCTTCAGGCCAAGATCGAAGAGCAGGACGCAACAAACAACGACCTGAATAATTTTCTCACCAGCACCAATATCCCCACCATCTTTCTCGACACCCGGTTCCGGGTGAAGCGTTTCACCGCTGCCATGTCGAAGCTGCTTAAACTCATTCCTTCCGACATCGGCAGGCCGATCGTCGATATGTCCCAGGAAAACCTCGGTAGCGACCTCATCGTAGACGCACAGTCCGTCCTTGAACAGCTCGTGCCGCTGCGGCAAGAGCTTAAGATCAACGGCACGTCTTATGTCCGGACAACGCTCCCCTACCGTACCGCGGACAACCGCATCGAGGGTGTTGTCATCACCTATAACGACGTCACGGAGCTGAAACGCGCGGAAGAGCGCACGCGGAACCTCGCCTCGTTCCCGCAACTGAACCCGAATCCGGTCATCGAAATGAATGCTTCCGGCAGCGTCAGCTACATAAACCCGGCTACGGAACGTATTCTTGAAAGCCTGGGCATGGACAAGGGTGAGATCAGTGCTTTCTTTCCAAAGGACATGGACATCATCTTAAAAGACCTGGAGAAGAACATAGACACCTTCGTCAACCGCGAGGTCGCTGTTAACGACCGGGTTTTCAATGAAACCATTCAACTCGTTCCTCAATTCAATGCAGCGCGCCTATACGCGTATGATATCACCAAACGCAAGCGGGCGCAGGAGGCTTTACGAGCGAGCGAAGAACGCCTGAAGCTGTTCATTGAATATGCACCTGCGTCTTTGGCCATGTTCGATCGCACAATGCGCTACCTGAGCGTAAGCCGTCGCTGGATGAGCGATTACGGGCTCGGTGAGCGAGATTTGCGCGGGCTTTCGCATTATGACATCTTCCCGGAAATCCCTGAGCGCTGGAAAGAGATCCATCGCCGCGGGCTCGCCGGTGAAGTGGTGCGCGAGGACAACGACCGCTTCGATCGGCTTGACGGATCAGTACAGTGGCTTCGATGGGAGGTGCGCCCCTGGCACGATGCGGCGGGAGATGTCGGCGGTATCGTGATCTTCAGCGAAGACATCACAGAGCGCAAGAATGCTGAGGAGACGCTGCGGCAGAGCGAGGAACGTCTGCGCTATCACGTCGAAAATTCTCCGCTGGCAGTTGTCGAGTGGAACGCCGATTTCATAGTAACGCGATGGGCTGGCGAGTCTGAAAAGATCTTTGGGTGGAGCGCAATCGAGGTAGTCGGCAAGCCAATCATGGACTTACGCATGATTTTCGAAGAGGACATCCCCATCGTCCAGAAGACCATGGAGAAGCTGATGGACGGTGTGTCGCGGCATGTCGTCTCGACCAATCGCAATTATACGAAGGACGGCAGGGTGATTCACTGCACATGGTACAACACGGTGCTGCAGGATAAGGGCGGTAAGATGACATCTGTCATGTCGCTGGTTCTGGACATCACCGAGCGCAAACTGGCTGTGGAGGCGCTTAGGGAAAGCGAGGCCCGGTTCCGGACACTCTTCGAGACGATGACTGAAGGCTTCTCGCTCGATGAGATCATCGTGGACGGCGCGGGGAAACCCATTGATCTCCGCTACTTATCGATCAACCCTGCGTTCGAGCGCCACACAGGATTGAAGGCCAAGGACATTGTCGGCCGTACCACTCGCGAACTATTCCCTGAAGCCGAGCCAGTTTGGTTCGAACGATACGGCAAGGTCGCCTTAACCGGCGAGCCGGAGCATTTTGAGGAACGCTTCGGCCCACTCGATAAATGGTTCGAGGTCAGCGCTTATCAAACCGAGCCCGGCCGCTTCGCTGTGGTGTTTTTCGACATCACCGAGCGCAAGAGAACCGAAGCATCGCTTCAGCACAGTCTGCAGCGCTTAGAGCTTTTGTCCCGGACTGCAGGCGAACTCCTGCAGATCCCGGAACCGCAAAAGGCCGTCGAGTCGCTATGCCGGGAGGTGATGGAGTATCTGGATTGTCATGCTTTCTTCAACTTTCTCGTGGACGAAAAAGTTGGCCGTTTGCATCTGAATGCATACGCGGGCATCTCGGAAGAAGATGCCAGGCGGATTGAATGGCTGGACCTCGGGGTCGCAGTCTGCGGGTATGTGGCCCGAGAAGGTCAACGCATCATTGCAGAGCACATACCGGCGACATCGGACAAGCGCACCGAACTTGTAAAGTCTTATGGTATCAAAGCGTACGCATGCTACCCGATCCTTGGACCGGGAGGCATGGTCATCGGCACGCTTTCTTTCGGCACGAAGAGCCGCGAGACCTTCAGCGACGACGAACTGTCCCTCATGAAAGCGGTCACTGACCAGGTGGCTGTTGCAATGACGCGCATGCGCGGGGAGCAGTCATTGCGTTTCCGGACTGACGAACTGGAAACGATCAACAAGGAACTTGAAGCCTTCATCTACTCGGTGTCCCATGATCTACGGGCGCCGCTCCGGACCATGGCCGGCTTCTCCAAAATCCTCATTGAGGAGTACGGCAACAAGCTGGAAAATGAGCCTAGAGACTATTTGATGCGCATAACCAATGCTTCAGAGAAAATGACGGAGCTCATAGACGACCTGCTTCGCCTTTCGCGGATATCAAAACATGATATGGACCGGATCGACTATGATCTCAGCAGACAGGCTTCCTCGATCGCGGCTGGCCTTTGCGAGGCAGATCCCGGCAGGAGCGTCGAATTCTCGATTGAAGAAGGACTGCGCGCCTCCGTGGACCCGAATCTGATCAGGGTAGCGCTTGCCAACCTGATCGAAAACGCTTGGAAATTCACCTCGAAAACGGTGAACGCGCGCATTGAATTCAGCGCCTTCGAAAAAGAAGGAAAGACCGTCTACTATGTCAGAGACAATGGCGCAGGCTTCGATCAGACCTTAGCAAGTAAGATGTTCTTCCCATTCCAGCGGTTGCATACAGAGAAGGAGTTCGAGGGTACGGGAATCGGTCTTGCAATAGTCGAACGCATCATCCGCCGTCACGGCGGTGCGGTCTGGGCGGAGGGGGAAGTCGGTAAAGGAGCAACCGTGTTTTTCACGCTTGGGTAAGAAGAGGACTGAGGATAAGGAACTCAACAACAAAAAGATGGTCGAGAAATTTGAAGAACTGATCGTCTGCAAAATTCAGGCCTCAAAAAAGCGTTTACGAAGTAAGTTGACAGGGCGCTTTTCCCGGGGATTTTGGACGTTCCACTCAAATTCAGCGTGTCGCTGTTGTATCGAGACTGATTTTCCAATCTGCAGATGCGGGGACTGCATTTCCCCAAAGCTTCGGTCTCGGCCGGAGACATAGTGGATCGCCTGTGAAGGAACACCATACCAAAACTGACCAAAAGCCTTTCAACTCCGCAAACCCCTGGCTTTAGACATGGGGATAGGAGTTGTATTATACAACTATATGCTGTATAATATGCTGTATGATTGATATAAAGACGTATAAGTCCAATAATAATGTAGTTTACAGCTGTAAATATCATGTTGTGTGGTGTCCTAAGTACCGGAAGAGCGTGTTGACCGGCAGTATCGCCGGACGGTTGAAAACAATTATCAGGGATGTGGTTTCCGAGAGAAAATCTGAAATTATTGAGATTGAGATAATGCCGGATCACGTACATTTACTGGTAGAGGTTGGTCCGCAGTATGGCATTCATCGGCTAGTCAAGCAGATAAAGGGCAGAAGCTCCAGACTGCTTCGTTCAGAATTCAAGGTTCTCCGGACCCGGATTCCAACACTTTGGACCAACAGCTACTTTGTTTCTACCGTTGGTGGGGCGCCGTTGGCCGTTATCAAACAATATATTGAGCACCAGAAAGTTGTTTAATCAGGGAGTTGTATGGGAAAGAAAACAACACCATCGTTTATCCATGAATTGTCTCTTCTGGTCAGTACATCTCAGGAGAGGATACTCCTCATGCGCATGGACGTGGCCCGGCAACTTTACAATGCCTGTCTCGGCGAATCTCTCAAACGCCTGGATCTCATACGGGAATCCAAGCAATATCAAAAAGCACGCATTATACCCTATAAGGATAAGGGATTGCGTTCCGATGCATTTAAGGCTGTGAATGAGAAGTTCGGTTTTTCAGCATACAGCTTGCACAAGTTTGCTGGCGCGGCAAAGAACGCCTGCCATATCGGTGATCACCTGGATGTTCATACCGTCCAGAAAATCGCCACCCGGGCGTTTGATGCTGTCCAAAAATATGCGTTCAATAAAAGAGGTAGACCAAGGTTCAAAGGCAAGCATCAACTCTTAAGTGTTGAATCCAAGAGCAACGCCGCTGGCATACGTTTCCGCACAGACGAAAAGCAAAGCCGTATCGAGTGGATTGGTCTTGAACTGCCCTGCTTATTCGACAAAAAAGACAAGCATGGCGTGCAGGCCCACGCCCTTTCCTGTAGGACAAAATATGTAAGGCTGGTCTGCAGGCGGATGCGCAGTAAAAACTACTTCTACGCCCAGCTAGTGCAGGAAGGGCTGCCGAAGCAGAAAACCAAAAACATCATCTCTGATGGTACAATCGCCCTGGATCTCGGCCCGTCTACGTATGCTATTTATACTCATGGCTACGCCGATCTTCAGCAGTTTTGTAAAGAGCTGGAACCGCTCGAAAAGACCATTAAACGATTGCAACGGGCGCTCGATCGGTCACGAAGGGCCACAAACTCTGGGAATTATAACGCCGATGGCACAGTTAAAAAGGGTGCCAAGACCTGGACCAATTCAAAGAACTATCAGACGATACGGACCGCAGTATCAGAACTTCACCGGAAACAAGCCGCGCAGAGAAAATCTCTTCATGGCAAGCTAGCCAATGAAGTTTTAACACTGGGAAATCACATTAATATTGAAACACTAAGCTACAAATCATTGCAGCGTAATTTTGGTAAAAGCGTGGGCTTAAGGGCACCGGGAACCTTTGTATCAATGCTTTCTCGCAAGGCTGAGAGTGCCGGCGGAAAAGTGATTGAACTCCCGACTCGAAAACTCAGGCTGTCTCAAACCTGCCATTGCGGAACAGTAAAGAAAAAACCGCTCTCGCAGCGGCAACATGTATGTGAATGCGGAGTAGCAGCCCAACGGGACCTCTATTCCGCATATCTTGCGTATCACGTTCAAGATGGTGTTCTCGATACGGCTGAGGCAAGTAGATACTGGCCGGGTGCGGAACCGCTCCTTAAACAGGCGGTATCGAGATTGCAGCAACAATCTGCGAATGTGAGGAGTGCTTTTCCTCACAGCTTCGGTCTCAAACAACGTACTCGTTTGGGCCGGAGACAGAGCGGATCGCCTGTGAAAGAAGACCATGCCAAGATCGATGTCCGGGAAGTTGTAGCTGCTGGCATTTAAGGTAGTGAAGGGTTGTAGCGGCTGGCCCTTGCAGTCGTGAGAGCCCGGAAGAGTAATTGGATAAGGTTTTCAGAACCCCCTGGCTTCAGCCATGGGGAGGTTCAGGTTTGAGAAACTTTTCACGCTCCCTGATGCAGTCGTAACTCTCATTGGCGGTTTGCGTGGATCACTAGCGAATAAAGAAAGAAGGACTGAGTAGAATCCGTAAGCTATACATTCTGTTAACATCTCGGCCCTATTATCCTCTATGATCGATCCTATGATGAAATCTCTCGTTGCGGCGATTCTCGAAGGCGATGGCGATACGGCAATTTTACATGCTGAACATCTCCTTGAAAGCGGGGTCGGTTCGAAGGAAATCGTCATTCACGGCGTCGAAGCTGCCATGGCGACTCTGGACGCAAAATGCACGCTCGAACAATTCAACCTCCTGGAAATCATGCTGGCGGGCCGCGCTGTCACGGATGTCATGAAGGTCCTTCAGCCTCCCGGTGCGGCAACATTGGACACGAAGGGTACGGTTGTCATTGCGACCCTGGAAGGGGACGTTCATGACCTAGGCAAAAACATTCTAAAAATGATCCTCAGTGGCAAGGGCTATCACGTTGTGGACGGCGGCAAAGATTGTCCTCTGAAAAAACTCATGGAAATAACGGAGCAAGAACGGCCCCTGGCAATCGGGATCAGCGGTCTTATCACCCCGGTCATCCCGCTGGTAAAACAGGTGAAGCAGCAGTTGGTCCTTCGCGGGCTTGAGTCCGTGAAAGTCATGGCTGGCGGCGGGGCATTGAAACAATCTTCACGGGACAAACTCAATGTCGATTTTGTTGGAGAGACGGCATTCGACAGCCTCCGTTTTCTGGAACAAATTAACAGCCCAGCGGGATGAGGAAATGAGAACGCTTCGCCGAACTGGGGGGAAAAGGGCGAATGCAATATGAAACGAAGTTCAATTGTGCGTCCCGTTGAGAAGCGGATACATAGTTGTTTGACGTTGTGTTCTTGCATAGGAACCGCCCGATTACTAGGGGAAGGAAATGAACAGTCTTGAGCGGATTGCCGCGACCTTAAAATTTCGAGACACGGACAGGGTTCCTGTCATCGCGCAGGTGTTCGCGCACGCTGCCTCTTTGGCCCATGTGCCTGTGGACGACTACGTGCGTAACGGCGAAACGCTCGCCCAATGCCAATTGGATGCGCAGCGACACTACGATTATGACGCCGTTTTTGCGGCGATGGACGTCAATGTGGAGACCGAGGCTTTGGGTTCAATGTTGCAGTACCGAAAAAACCAGTACCCGGTGATCGGACGCCATGCGCTATCCCGAAACGAGGATTGGAACGCACTGACAATTCCCGATCCGCAGCTGGCCGGGCGCATGCCTGAGATGCTGAAGGCCCTGACAATTCTTAAGGGATATCTCAGGAACGAAGTGCTGATCGTCGGCTGCGTACTTGGTCCTTTTACGCTCACGACGCAATTGCTCGGGATAGAAGCCGCGCTTAACCTCGCGATCGATGATTCTCCCCGCTTGGAGCGCCTGATGGATTTTGCGACAGAAGTCATAATAAGATTTGGCCTGGCCCAGCTTCAGGCGGGGGCCCATCTGCCGATTGTTTTCGACCCCTCCTCATCTCCCGCTGTCATTCCCCCCCAGTTTTTCCGGGAGTTCGAACTTCCCCGGCTCAAGCTTGTATTCCAGGCTTTTACAGGGGCAGGGGCTTTTGCGAACTGGCTGCATATCGCCGGGCCTGCGGGGTCGATTCTGTCATATTACCCAAAAGCCGGGGTCCATATTGCGAATGTTGATTATAGCGTAAGTCCGGCCGAGGCGATGGGCAAACTTCCGGCCACGTGTATCGATGGAAATATCAAGTCCGTCATGTTTGTGGAGGGAAGTGCTGCGGACATTGCGGCGGAAGCCAAGAACCTGCTCCGCTTATTTCATGGCCGGGGGGGCTTTATGCTCTCCTCGGGGTGCGAAATACCGCTTGAATCACCGGAGGAGAATGTAGCGGCGCTGGTCAACGCGGTGCGGTAACTGTGCAGGAGGATCAGAAACTGCAGTCACGGCCCCGAAGGGAAAATGGGGCTTCGCCACAGAGATTCAAAAAGACAAGATTCAGAGGATGTTTGTCTGTGTGTTCCGCGCTGGAGGATCAGTAGATTCAGGAAATGAAGATATGCCGAACCTCACCGTCATAGGCAACAAGGGTACGAGCGTACTGCCCTATTCTCCCGGGTCTTCCGTGCGCGGGATCCTCGACGCTGCCGGCATTCACGTCCGCTCCGGCTGCCGTGGGAACGGGGCGTGCGGATTCTGCCTTGTGCAGGTCAAGGAGGGAACCGTCAATGATCCGACGAAGATCGAGCGGCTTACGTTGTCACCCGAACAGTTTAAGAAGAGCCTGCGACTCGCCTGCCAGGTGATGCCGCACGAGGATCTTCGCATCCGGCTTCACTATGCAGTCTCAGGAGAACCAGCATCTGATGAATCTCAAGGCGATTGGCTCATGAGTGATGTCCGATACGGCAATCCGCGATTGTTCGAGGCCTTCGTCAAGGCGGCCCAGTACATCGTCCGGCTCAATACACAGTATGACGTCTGGGATTATTTGGGGAAGTTCATTACGACTCACTTCCCCGCAAATTGGACCGCCTTTGTGAGGCGGGACGACCTTTCCGATATCTCGATTCATCACAGTACTCTTAACGATGTGGTCGCCGCAGAGCGTATTCTTATGGAAGACGTGCGCGCCCTCGTCTTGGACGTGCTGGAGAGCGGTTTTCTGGCAACGCGCATTATTTTCACTCCGGAACCTTCGATGACTGTTTTCCTTCCCGTTGCGGAAGGGCCCCGGACCGGACAGGTCATGCTGATCGGCCATAAGGCAGTTGATCCGCTTCCGAATGCACTGCTGAATATCTATCTTGCCATCGCTGGCCTGGCGGGCGCAACCTCGGAACGTTT
This sequence comes from Nitrospirota bacterium, assembly GCA_963845065.1. Lineage (GTDB taxonomy): Bacteria > Nitrospirota > UBA9217 > UBA9217 > UBA9217 > JAJYKN01. Next base: position 179,086 of record CAWJQQ010000002.1, on the reverse strand, counting down.
GCAGAACGAACGGGAGTTGAACAAGGATCGCGCCCACCTTGAGGACTTGGTGAAAAAAAGAACGTCGGAGCTCGCCGACGTCAATACGGAACTTGAGGCGTTCAGCTACTCGGTCTCCCATGACCTGCGGGCTCCGCTCCGGAGCATCGCAGGCTTCAGTAATGCCCTCCGCGATGAGTATGCGGAAAAACTTGATGCCACGGGAATGGATTATCTCGGGCGGGTCATGGCGGGGTGCCACAGGATGGAGGCGCTTATCAACGACCTGCTGGACCTTTCCCGGGTGTCTCGTTTCGATATTAAACGTGTACGGATAGACCTGAGTGCACTGGCCAGCAGTATTGCCGATGAGCTCCGCGCTGCTGAACCCGAACGGGACGTGCAATTTGTGATAGCCGCCGGCCTTTCTGCTCTCTGCGACGAGCGCCTCATGATCATAGCACTTGAGAATCTGCTCGGCAATGCGTGGAAGTTCACGGGCAAGCTCTCTCAGGCCGTCATAGAGTTCGGGCTGATCGACAGTAAATTCGGTCCCTCCTTTTTTGTAAAAGACAACGGGGCGGGGTTCGATAATCGGTTTGCCGGAAAGCTTTTTACTTCCTTCCTCCGTCTTCACACGCAGGAAGAGTTTTTTGGGACCGGCATCGGCCTCGCAACGGTGAAGCGTATCATTAATCGCCACGGCGGAAGGGTTTGGGCGGAAGGGGAAGTTGGGAAAGGGGCGACGGTGTTTTTCACGCTGGGGGCCTAGCTACAAGAATAATAACAGTCTCGGGCCTCTTCTTCTGTTCAGTTGGGACTTCTGACTTCAGGCGTGCTACCAGAGACTCAGGACTTTACGTGCGGAGGACGATAAAAATGGAACGATCAGTGCTCATAATCGATGACAGCGAGGACGATATCCTGCTGACAAAAATGGTTCTGGCGAAAATTGAGAGAAAGATCAAGACCGATACGGCCTTGAACGGGGAGGCCGGGCTTGCGCTCCTCCGCTGCACAAGTGCGCTGCCTTCTCTGGTCTTGCTCGATTTAAAGATGCCAAAGCTGGACGGCATCGAGGTGCTGCGAAAAATTCGGGACGATGAACGTCTGCGCTTCCTACCTGTTGTCATCGTCACCCATTCGGAACTGGAATCGGATAGAGAAGCATCCTATAAAGCAGGTGCGAACAGTTTTCTTCACAAAGCCGTAGATATCGATCACTTCAGAAGAGAGTTGGAGCAAGTAATGAACGATTGGATGACGAGTGGTAATCCTGAAATAAACGCCTGACCTACAGTGGCACAGGAAGTTTGAGGCACAAAATACGGATGTGAATCATACAAAACACCGTGCACTGCAGCTTTTCTGCCTAGTGATCATGCCAGACTTTTCGACACGATCTCATGCACGTCCTTCGACAACTTCGGAGCGTTCAGCATCCTTTCAAGCTGCTCTTTCATGAGCTCCTGCCTGTTTTTGTCATATCGTTTCCACATGGTGAAGGCCGAGACAAGACGTGCGGCAATTTGGGGATTCATGGGATCGATCGCGAGGACCTGGTCTGCCAGGAATGCATAACCTTCGCCGCTCGGGTCATGGAACCGGACGGAATTGGCTGAAAAGGCGCCGATCAGGGAGCGGACTTTGTTCGGGTTTTTTATGTTGAATACCGGATTTTTCATGAGCGCTTTTACTGTCTTGAGGGTCTTAGGAATGCGCGACAGGGCCTGAATCGAAAGCCACTTGTCCATGACGAGTGGGTCGTCCTTCCATATTTCGTAAAACCCTGAAAGCGCATCGGGTCGCTCCGGGCAGTCGGTGTTCGCAACGTTCGCGAGGCTTGCCATTACATCGGTCATGTTATCCGCTGTCCTGAGCTGTTCCATGCAGAGCTTGCGGATGCCGGGTTCATCCAGCTCCATGAGATAAGAAAGGCAGATATTCTTAAGGCTTCTCCTTCCGACGGATACCTGGTCTGCATTATATGGCCCTGCATCCTGGTTCGTATAATAGACGGCAAAAAAAGTTTCCCTGAGTTCCATTGCCAGCGCACTTTGCAAAGACTTCCGTGCCTCGTGGATGGCCGTCGGGTCGATCACCTCCATGAAATCGGCAAGGTAGGTCTCCGGAGGAAGCGAAAGGGCGAATGACTGGAAAGCCTTATCATCCATGGAAGTTTCGAGAATTTTGTTGAAGGCGTTGATGAACGTTGACGGCAGCTTGAGCTTTTTGCCCTGCTGGAAGTCCCTGATCAACTGAAGAATCAGCTTGACCGCAAGCTGCTGTCCTGCGTCCCATCGGTTGAACTCATCGGAATCGTAGGCCATGAGAAACAACCGTTCATCATCAGTGAGATCGATGCTCACTTTTACCGGTGCTGAAAAATGGCGAAGAACCGATGGCACTGGTTTATGGGGGATGTCGGTGAAGATGAACTTTTCCTCTGCATTCCTTATTTGGAGCACTTTCGTCCTTTCATCACTCTGTTTCCCCGTCCTCCCCTCAAGCCTTAACGCCAAGTCTTGTCCGTCTTCTCCAAGCAAACCAATAGCTACGGGGATATGAAAGGGTTTCTTCTTGTCCTGGCCCGGCGTAGGGGGGCAGGTTTGCCTGATGGTGAGCGCATAGGTCTTTGCCTTCGAATCATAGGTTCGGGTTACCTGCAGTTCGGGCGTTCCTGCCTGGGAATACCAGAGCTTAAACTGGCGAAGGTCAGTGCCCGTCGCGTCCTCCATGGCCTTCGCGAAATCATCCGTCGTGACTGCCTGCCCGTCATGGCGTGAGAAATAGAGGTCCGTGCCCTTGCGAAAACCTTCGGGACCGAGGAGGGTTCGCATCATGCGGATCACCTCGGCACCTTTATTATAAACCGTGAGGGTATAGAAATTGTTGATCTCCACATAGGACTCTGGCCGAACCGGATGCGCCATTGGGCTCGCGTCCTCTCGGAACTGATGAGTGCGGAGAACGTTCACGTCGCTTATGCGCTTGACACCCCGCGAGGTCATGTCTTCCATGAAGTGCTGGTCGCGGAACACGGTGAAACCTTCCTTGAGCGAGAGCTGGAACCAGTCACGGCATGTGATCCGGTCGCCGGACCAGTTGTGGAAGTACTCGTGGCCAACAACGCCCATGATGCCCTGGTAGTCAGCATCTGTGGCGGTCTCGGGTTTGGCAAGGACGTACTTCGAGTTAAATACGTTCAACCCTTTGTTCTCCATGGCGCCCATGTTGAAATCGTCTACTGCAACTATCATGAATGTGTCGAGATCATACTCCCGACCATATGTCTCCTCGTCCCATTTCATCGCGAGTTTGAGCGACTCCATGGCGTGCGCGCACTTGTCCTGGTTATGGTGCTGGACGAAGATGCTCAGGTCAACCTTCTTTCCGGAAATGGTAGTGAAGCTGTCCCGGACGCGGGCCAGATCGCCGGCTACCAAGGCGAAGAGATATGCAGGCTTCGGAAAGGGGTCATGCCATTTTGCGAAGTGTTTTCCGTCCTTAAGATCGCCGCCGGAAATGAAGTTGCCGTTCGAGAGCAGTACGGGGTACTTCTGCTTATCTGCGACAATGGTAGTAAAGAACCGTGCCATGACATCAGGCCTGTCGGGATAATAGGTCATTTTGCGGAACCCCTCGGCTTCGCACTGCGTGCAGAAGTTCCCACCTGAGAGGTAGAGTCCGGTAAGCTCGGTATTGTCTCGGGGATTGATTTCCGTTTCGATTTCGAGCGTGAAACGCTCAGGGACGTTCAAGATCGTAAGCGACGAAGCATCCAGATTGTAATCCTGATCGCTGAGATCTTGGCCGTCGAGTCTCACGGCTTTAAGCGACAGGTCCCTGCCGTTCAAGACGAGGGCGTGGATGCCTGCGCATTTGTCGTGATTGCACACAACTGTCAATAGCGATTTGACGCGAGTATGCGTCTCTTCGAGATCGAACTCGAGGTTCACAGTCTCGATAAGGTAATCCGGTTTCCGGTAGTCCTTCAGATGGATGGTCTTGTGCGCTTCCCCGCTTATTGATTCTGTCATAGAGTGATCACCTGGCGTTTTCGCAGATTGATTGGCCCGTAGAAACTTACTTTAGTTTTCATTAGCGAACGGAAATTAAAACGATGCACGTGATTCCATTATATCAGAACATCGAAGCAGAAGTAAGTACAATGCATCCCCATGGGAGGATACAGCGATGCCGACTGTGCAACTTGTCTCTTGACTTCTGGAGGATAGAATGTGAAAATATCTATGAAGAAGTTAGGAAGTTTTTGCAGTTTGAATTGCCGCGGAGACTCTAAGCTTCGTGGCTTTTTTGTTTTGCCCTTCCGTGCTTTTGGATATTTTATGGAAAGGAGGTACCTCAGATGGCATCAAAAGGTAAAGTTAAATGGTTCAATGAGGCAAAAGGTTTCGGGTTCATTGAAAAGGATGAGGGCGGAGATATATTCGTGCATTTTAGCGAAATCGAGGGCGAAGGTTTCAAGACACTCGCAGAAGGACAAGAAGTAACGTTTGAAATTGTCGAAAGCCCCAAGGGCCCCAAGGCAGCTCACGTTGTAAAGATATAACGCACTGAGAACGAAATGCTTTTATTTGCATGAGGAAAAGCCTTCAAAGGACAGGGTTTGTCTTTCGGCCTTTGATCGTTATCCCGATGGGCTACACCTGCTTTGCCACAGGGTGGTTTCTTACAAAAGGCCGTTATCGCGTCCAGTGTATTTTTTCTATCACGACCAGCGTCCGTGTCGCCGTGACGTCCGAACTGCTTTGGATGACGTCCATGATCACCCGGTCAAGTTCAGCTTGAGAAGCAGCCTCGATCTTGGCAACCACATCGATATCGCCATAGACAGCGGCCGCTTCCTTGATCTCGGGATACTTATTCAGATATTGTACAACAGCTTCCGAACGTTTTGCAGGGACTTCTATTAGTGCGAATGCAGTAACCATCGTTAGCCTCCCTCGTTAGTTGAATCCTAACCTCATGCATCCCCTTCCCGACAAGATGGAACCAAAAAACGACAGACGCAATTGATCACCGTCTCCTTTCTAGAGCTATGATGGCGCCATTGTTTGTCAGGAGCAGGTCACGAATTTGCGAAAGCAGACACTACTACATCTGAATTTATTTAATTATAGCATGATGAGGATGGAGGCCGCCTCTTTTATGCTATATCCTGCATCAGTATGATACTTCTGCTTGAGGAGGTCTGGGCTGCTATAACCCCATTCATATGCGAAGGGACGGAGAGAAGTGAGACTTGCAGCGAATTAATGAGCGGAGATTATTTATTTGTCAACGCCTATGCCACCCCGTTGAAATCTCTCTGCGTCACTTTGCGTTTAAGAGAAGAGGTTATGCATTCAAACCGGCCTGCATGGAATAAGGTGTCCGCGAGAAGAGAACCTGTCACAAATCACCATACGAGAGACACTCGAACAGTGGCCGAAATTACGAAGATTTGACGGTGATGAAAAGGAGTTCCCCCATCCGCTCTCGAAAGAGCAAATGGGGGAAGGGGGGAGAAGACGATGTGTGCTTGTGCATACGCACCATCGTTCTTGGGGGATCGAAGGCATTTAAAGAGTTACGTGAACAGAACGTTTTCTTGATCCGTCTGTTGATTTGTACCCATGAATCCTGTTGTCAAATTCTTTCACGCAACTATTTACAGCATGTCTACCAGTTCCATGTCCCTGTTCCTGGTCAGGTGCCGAAGCTTTCCGATTGCCTGTTTCTCGATCTGCCGCACTCGTTCCCGGGTGATGCCGAACTGTTTACCGATACTGTCAAGAGTTCGCGGTGCCTCGGAGCTCAGACCGTATCGCATGCGGAGGATGTTTTGCTCGGTGTCCGGCAGCTCTGCAATACACTCGCTGAGATACTTGCGCCTCCCCTGCTCGTTGACGGCGGCTGCGGGGGAGGGAGTACTCGAATCGTGTAAAACGTCCTTCAGGGTATCGTCGCCTTCATCGCTGATTAGCATGTCGAGCGAATAGGTGTCCCGCGACATCTGGGCAAGGGCGCGCACCCGCTGGATGCTGACTTTCATTTTTTTGGCGATCTCATCCGCCGCCGGTTCGCGGCCTAGCTCCTGAGTCAGCTTGCGCACGGTGCGCATATAGGCATTAGCGATCTCAGCAACATGGACCGGTAGACGGATGATCCTCACATGGTTCGCTATCCCTCGTTCGATCGACTGCCTGATCCACCATGAGGCATAGGTGCTGAACTTAAAGCCCCTCTTGTAATCGAATTTTTCCACGGCCCTTATCAGGCCAAGGTTGCCCTCTTCGAGGATGTCGGAAAACGGCAGTCCCCGGTTGATATATTTCTTGCCGATCGCAACCACGAGGCGCAGATTGGCTTCGATCATCCGAGCGCGTGCCTCTTCGTCCCCCGCTACGACACGCTTGGCAAGCGCCTGCTCCTGCTCGAAATTCAAGAGTGGCAATTTCCTGATCTCTTTGAAGTAAAACTTGATAACGTCAAGTCCTTTGTCAGCCACGTCATTAGGGGCCGTATCATCGGCATGGCCTTCGTGCCCGTGAAACGAATCATCATCAGTCACTTCCTCGCGTTCCTCATCTCGGGTATTAATCCCGGGAAATTCTTCCACCATCTGGTCCCATGGGCTCATGACGGCCTCCTTAGAAAAAAATGATGTGATTGCTTCGTGCTTTTATACTCATGCACTTCTCGTGAAAGATTCCTGTTCATCTTTTTCTTCCCCCTCATCTGAGACAGCGTTTAATTTTTTCTGAAAAATTATATTGTCTTGATTTTGTTAATTCCTCATGCCTATTTGCAGATATCACAAAGTCCTATCTCTTCCCTTCACAACCGCGGACCGTCACGCAACCCTACTCTGCCACGTACTGAGGTTCGAATTCGCGAGTATTGCGCCGGCCTCCGAATTAACGCCAATGCTAATTACGCCGACTACTTGCCGGAACAAATTATCGAAATTAAAAGGCTTCTCAAAGCACTCGTACACGTTAAGCCCCCGCAATTTTCCCCTCACTTCGGATGTAACGTTGCCTGACATGACAATGACCGGAACGAGCGGGTAGTTCCTGTTTCGGAATTCGATTACCCCATAGCCGTCCATATCGGGCATCTGGAGGTCTGTCACGACGAGAGATACCGGCAAGGAAGACATAATCTTGGTGCCTTCTCTGCCATTCTTTGCCGTCAGGATGTTCCAGTCCTGCAAATACGCACCAAACCTGAGGGCGAGCGTCTCCAAGATACAGTCATTATCGTCAATCAGCAGAATGTTGTTGTTCATAGTTGCACCCCATTAACTGCAACTGCGCTTTACTGGCCAGCAGCGTGCAGAGCACGTTTTACGATACGTTCGAATTCTTCTTTTTTTACTGGCTTGTGCACATACTCGAACACACCAAGACTGATTGAATGAAGATAGGTCTCGATGTTTCCATATGCGGTGATCATGATTACCGGCACAAAAGGTCGGCAACGTCTTAATTCCGTGATGAATTCAATGCCGTTCATTCCCGGCATTCGGAAATCCGTAATGATGAGATCTACGGCGGCATCTTTGCTGAGAAGCGCTAACGCGGCGCTGCCGTCCGGCTGCAGCAGGACGTTATAGTCCATGTCGTGAAGGATTTCCTCATACGTACGGAGGTTTTCCTGCTCATCATCCACCACAAGGACAGTTTTCAATTTTCTGCCGGTCATCTTAGACATGTAACTAACAGTCATAGGAAATGCCTTTTAGTAACGATAGTTCACGCTGGCATGGTTTAAAAAGCAAGGCTGATGCCATAATAGCGAAGCGTGAAGAATCAATGGGATAGGAGGCTAAATTTGAACTATATTAGCTATGGTAAGGTCATTTTGAACGGTTTATTTTGGATGGGTGATTAATTTGGGTTTGATGCTTATAAAAGGATGCATAATGGAGTGGCTCAGTTAATGCCGAATATGTGCGGATCATTAACAAAAGTGCATCTAGTACATTATGGAAGTAATGACGAACTGAAAAAGAAATGATCGCGGACAAATCGGACTGACGAGAAAGGGGACCATTCGACTTTTTTGTGAAACAATCATGATTGTATTACGACACGAGTTCCCAGTCGTCTTCCCGTTAGGGAGATGGCGCGGGAGATCCCATGAGCTTTAACGGTGTGAGTACGTCAATCTAAGAAGTGCTTTAACGATTTCATGAAATAAAGATGTATAAACCTGGAAGTCTTCATTCTGGGGTTTTCAATTTTCTTTTGAGCGTGGACAAGGATATACCGAGTGCTTTTGCGGTCTGTGTAAAATTGCCGCCGAATCGTCCGAGCACATATTGAATATGGTTCATTTCCACGTCTTCTAGTGTCAGAATGGGGGCTTCTGCATCGGCGCGTTCGCTGTTGGCAGGTGCCATAGCGGGTGCCTGGCCCAGCAACTTGGAGGGCCTGAATTCCGTGTCTCTCTGGAGCAGGTATGCCCGCTCGAGAATATTTTTCAATTCACGAACGTTTCCGGGCCAGTCATAGCGTGAGAGATTGGCAATCTCGGTATCCGGCAGCGCGACTTCATGGCCGTCAGTAAGTGCTTTCAGCAAGTATTTGCAGAGATCTTGAATATCGGAGCGTCGTTCCCGGAGCGGCGGGATATGCATCCGGATGACGCTCAAGCGATAATAGAGGTCCTTCCGGAAGGTCTTGCCCAAAAAATCTTCTAATTTGATGCCCGTTGCTGCAATGATTCGGACGCTGACTGGCCGGATCGATTCGCTGCCAAGCCGTCTCAATTTTTTCTCTTCGATGGCGGAAAGGAGCTTGACCTGCAAATGCATGGGCATTTCACCGATCTCGTCCAGAAAGAGAGTCCCGCCTTCGGCCATCTCGAACAGTCCCTTTCTAGCCACTACGGCACCGGTAAAGGCGCCCTTTTCATACCCAAACAGTTCCGCCTCGATGAGGTTTTCGGGAAGTGAAGCGCAGTTTATGCTGATAAAAGGCGCCTTGTGCGTATGTCCTCGGTAATGGATCGCTCTGGCAACGAGGGTCTTGCCTGTGCCGGTCTCGCCGGTAATGAGAACCGGCGAATCAGTAGTTGCCGCGAGATCAACGAGCTTCAGGGTTTCAGCAAGTCCATCACCGCCAATGACGACGGTTTCCTCAATGTCCCGGGTGCGCTGGTAATCCTGGATCTGTTCCACGTTTTCCAGCTCCAGCGTGCGGAAAGCCTGTCGGACAGCCAGGCCCAGCTCTTCCAGGTCGTAGGGTTTCGACAAGTAATCGGATGCGCCGGACCGAATTGCTTTGACAGCGTTTTCGAAGCTCGGAAACGCGGTCGAGAAGATGATCTTTGCCTGGTCGTTGCATTTCAGTATGGAGGCACAGAGTGTGTGGCCTTCCGCATCGGGGAGCTGTTGATCGAGAAGGACGACATCGGTCTTTCTCTGGTGGCAGATAGCAAGGCCGTCCATGGCCGTGTTGGCGACGAGAACCGCTACGGTCTCACTGGTTAGGTAGTCCTTGACGGCGTTCGCAAAAACCCTGTCGTCGTCGATGACAAGTAATATCTTCTTCATGTTACTTCTGCTCATGCTTTCCCTCGGGAAGCGAAATTGTCACTAGTGTCCCCTGCTCCATCCGGCTTTCAAGCTCGATTGTGCCATTCATATTTGTGAGCATTTTTTTGACGATCACGAGCCCGAGCCCAGTGCCCTTGGCCTTGGTAGTATAAAAAGGCTTGAATATGTCCTTCATTTTATCTTCTGGGATCCCGCACCCGTTGTCCTCCACCTGGATGTGGACCATGCCGCCCGACTTGAACACGCCAAGGACTACCTTCGGGTGTTTAATGTCGGTTACGGCGTCCGAAGCGTTGGTCAAAAGGTTCAATAGCACCTGCTGGAGCGCCCGCGGATCGGCACGGAGCATCTCAGCATGCTCATTCAGCTTCAGGTCGAGCTCTATCCCCTTTTTTGCGAAATCGCCCCTGACAAGGGGCAGGAACTGTTCCATGAACGATGCGATTTGCAGATCCTGCGGCTCCTGGCTTTCGAACATGTTGAAGGTCTTAAGTGAACGCAGCAGAAATTCCACGCGACTGACCTGGCCGATTATCCGGTCTAGATAGTCGACGATGGCTTCCTGAGACAGCGTGGGCAATTTAGCCTTCATGAGGCCGAGGATCATATTGATGGAATTGATGGGATTCCCGATCTCATGCCGCACGCCCGAGAATATATACCCGATGCTGTCCATAGTGCTGACCGACTCGGCAATGGACTCCAGCCTTATTTTTTCCGTCACGTCGCGCTTGAGGGAAACGAAATTCAGCAACTCGCCCGAAGACCCCCATACCGGGGAAATCGTACAGTCCTCATAGTACGGGGTCCCGTCCTTTCTTTTGTTCAACATGAGTCCCCGCCACACGCCTTCGCGCGCGAGCGTTTCCCTGAGTCCCGCGTAAAACTCGCTGGTATATCTTCCGCTGTCCAGGAGATGGAGGGTTTTTCCAATGACTTCTTCTTTAGTATACCCTGTAATGTGTTCGAATGCTGAGTTGACGTACTGAATCTTTCCGGCTGTCGTATCAGTGATCACGACGGCTTCGGCCGTGGATTCCACGGCTGAAGCAAGGCGTACTTGTTGTTCTTCGATGCTGAACCGGTAGAGCGCTTCCCCGATAATAAGCGCTATGCGCTCCAGGAACTCGACGGTTTGGAGGGGAAACATTCCCTCCCGCTCGTCGGCGAGATGGATGGCGCCGAGGATCGTGTCCCGGTAGCGGACAGGGACCACGACAATGGAGTTGAACCCCCTCTGCTGGCAGATGCCCCGGTACCTATTTTTTTGCGACTCTGGCAGGTTGTCCAGGAACCCTATGGCGCTGTTATAGTAGAGCGATCCATGCAACGTCGTTGCGGTGGCGTCCGCCGGGTCTAGCACTCCCGAGATGACCCGCGTGCACGCGCAATGGTCCTCGGCGAGCGACAGCCTGCTCTCCGATTCGATGAAAGAGCTGTCGAACCCGGAGCAAGTTATATAAGGAACACGCTCATCCCGGTCCTTGACCCGGATGCCCGCGTTGCGGCAGCTGCACAAGGAACGGATAATCTCGACGGCCGCATCCAGATAGCTCTTGCGGGAGTAAGTCTGCGTGTACAACTGCAGGAGACTGTTCGTGATCGACGTGCGTCGTTCGGCTTCCTTGAGTTCGGTGACGTCGCGGGCTGCGGCAAAGATGCCGAGAATATTTCCGGCATCGTCCCGGTAGGTGGAGGCGTTGTACAGGACCGGCGTCACCCGGCCGTCGCGATGTCGCATCTCGAGAGCGTAGTCCCTGACCTTGCCTTCGCGGAACACCTTCAAGTTACCGGAACGCGCCTTGGCAGGCTCCGTGAAATATTCTGAGAAATCGGTGCCGATGAGTTCATCCCGCAGAAGACCGGTCGCCATTTCGGTAGCGGCATTCACGTCAATGATCTGGCCCCTGGGGCCGATGGTGACCAGCGGATCGAGGCTTGCCTCGATCAGGCTCCGGTTGTAGGCAAGGGATTGCCTCAGTTCGTCTTCCGCGCGCTTGCGCGGGGTGACGTTGACGAGCGTGAAAATGATCCCGCTCACCCGGCCGTCGGCTTCCTTCACCGGGAGCACGTTCCAGTCCCAGTAGGAAACTTCAAGCTCGGGCCGCTCGGTGAAGGTGAAAAGCTTCTCGAACGCCAGAAATGGCTCGCCGGTTTCCACGACACGCCGGAATATCTCCTCGTTTTCCACATTGGGATAGAGGCTGAAATGGTTTTTCCCGATGTAAAAATCCGAAGTGGAGTAGCCTGCCTCAGCATAGGCCCGGTTCACGCGGATAAAGTTGAAGTCCCGGTCCATGTACGCGACGAGCATGTGCGTAGTGGAGAAAAACCGTTCAAGGAGCTCGGACGTTCTCTGCAGCGTATCGAAGTTCTTGCGCAGGTCATCTTCCATATTGAATCGCAAGAGCGCTTCTCCGATGATGTTCGCCAGGTGTTCCAGGAATTCCACGTTCTGGAGGTGCACAATGCCCTCACGCTCATCGGCTAAGTGGATCGCTCCGATGGGACTTTCGCGATGCCGGATGGGGACGACGGCGAGCGATTTGAATCCGTTCTTCATGCAAACGCCACGGTATTGAGAGCGTTCTGCGACATTAAGACCATCTGTGAACTTGATCGCATTGCCTGAGAAAAACGAGCCGTTCGGCGTCATGGCGAAGCGGTCAGAGTCCACCGGTGATCCATCTACGATTCGCATACAGACGCATCGGTCCTGCTCGAGCGACAGGGTGTCTTCCTCTTCCAGGAACGTGTCGTCGTATCCCTCGCAGGACTCAAAGGGGATATGGTTGTCCTCACGCAACAGCCGTACGCCCACGCGGCGCATGCCGCTCCATTCGCGGACTAACCCGCAGGCGGCATCCAGATATTCCTTGCGCGAGTACTTCTGCGTGAAAAGCTTGAGCAGGGCGTTGGTGACCTCCGTTCTCTTTTCAGCATCATTCCGCAGCTTTTCATTAGACAGGGAGTCGACGGCATGCGAGATGTCTTCGGCGAGAGACGACAGGAGTATGATTTCCTCGTTCAAAAAGGACCGGGGTTGGTCCCCGTACACGGTTAAAGCGCCGATGACTTCCCCACGGGAGCGTAGCGGGAACGCGGCCGATGTGCGGAAGCCATGCCGCAGCGCCTTGTCGCGCCAAGGAAGCATGATGAGATCATGCTCTATATCGCTGCTGATCTCGTATTTCCCCTCGACCACGGCCCGGCCTGTTGGCCCCCGGCCTTCCGGGACATCATCAGCAACGACGTTAATATCCTTCAGGTATCCGCCATTGTCCCCGCAGCTTTCAGCGGGGATGATCCTTTTCGTTGCCGGGTCGGCCAAGCCGATCCAGGCCATTTTAAAACCGCCGTCTTCGATTGCTATGCGGCATACCTTTTCGTATAGTTTTTGGATATCGTTGATCCGTACGATTGCTTCGTTCGCCTTGCTGAGGACGGAGTATAGCCGGTTCAGGCGGGATATGTCTTCTTCTGCTTTTTTGCGGTCAGCGATGTTGTGAAAATAGACGGCGATGCCGTCCTCACTCGGATGAGCGCGCACTTCGACCCAAACTCCGAGCAATGGCGAGATAGCCTCGAACCGGACAGGAACCCGTTCTTTCATGACCTTCCGGTACCGTTCTTCGAACGGGGAGCCCTCAGATCGTGGCGCGAGGTCCCACAGAGTTGTACCGATCAAGTCCCGTTTGTCTTTCCCCCACATCTCGGACGCTTCGTTGTTCACATAGGTGAATCGCCAGTCGTTGTCGAGCGTGAAAAAACCTTCGTTGATAGTTTCAAGCGTTTCCACAAGACGTCGGCGCGATTGATCGAGTTGGTCTTCCGTCTGCTTACGGTTACGCCGCGTTTCCGCTTCGCGCAGTTCCCGCTCCACCGCGGGGCTGAGTCTGGCAAGGCTGCCCTTAATGATATAGTCATGGGCACCGGCTCTCATGGCCTCGACGGCGATGTCCTCGCCGATGTTGCCCGATACTATGATGAACGGCAGGTCAAGACCGGTGCTCTTAAGGAGCTCCAACGCTGCAAGGCCGCTGAAGTGCGGCATGAGGTAGTCGGAAACGATGATGTCCCAATGCTTCCGCGCCAGCGCAGCGCGCATGGTTTCCGGCGTTTCAACGAGTTCGTATACGGGTTCATAGCCTGCGCGCCGCAGCTCTCGGATCAGCAGGAGGGAATCGTCCTCGGAATCCTCGACGATCAATATGTGCAGTGGTTTGGGCATTATTGCAAAAAAAGATTTTCGTTCATTGAGTGAGTTAAATCAAGGCTAAGAACATTAAAAAAGAAAACAGTCTTATTGCCGGGTTTTCGCGAAATACCCCTGGTTTCAACCATGGAGAGTGGTCAGGGCGTTTCGTTCAATACCAGCCAGTACAGCCCGAGCTGGTGTACGGCTTGCGCGAACTGATTGAAGTCCACAGGCTTTCTGACATAGCTGTTTGCGCCAAACTTGTAACTTTCTACGCGGTCCTTATCCTCGCTCGATGTCGTGAGCACAACGACCGGGAGCAATTTTGTCCTCTCATCGCTACGTATGCGCTGCAGCAATTCGAGTCCGTCCATCCTGGGCATCTTCAGATCCAGGAGGAACACCTGGGGCAGGATCTTCGTGTCACGTCCTGCGTACTTGCCCGTGCCGAACAGATATTCCATGGCCTCGACACCGTCCTGCGCCACCACCACTTCATTCATGATCTTGCTTTTCTTGAGGGCCCGGAGCGTTAGTTGAACGTCGTCGGGATTGTCTTCAGCTAATAGAATTACCTTGTCTTTCATCGATCCTCCCACCAGGATTGGTATACGTTATTCATTCAAGTTTCTTGTTATAATATTGAACGAGAAATCAACTATTTTTATCTATAACGTAAAGAATGCCGTCGCACCTTTTCCCGGCGCGGCTTCGATCCAGACGCTTCCTCCGTGCCGGCTGATAATGCGTTTGACCGTGGCCAAGCCAATTCCGGTGCCCGGAAATTCCTCATTCTTGTGCAGCCGCTGGAAAGCGCTGAAGAGCTTGCCTGCATAGGTCATGTCAAAACCGGCCCCGTTGTCCTTTACGAAGTATGCGCGGTTGCCGTCTTTTTGGGTAACTCCGAATTCTATCACACTCGGGATGGCTTTTTCACTAAATTTCCACGCGTTCGATATCAAGTTCTCAAGGGCCACTGTGAGAAGACGCTCATCGCCGTATGCCGTGAGGTCGTCGACTATCATGAATTGCGCGTTCCGCTCCGGGTGGTTGTGATGCAGGCTTTCTGCAATGCTCTTAACAATGGCACTCAGGTTCACCCGTTTGCGGTTCATTTCACTGCGCGTAACGCGGGATAACTTCAGCAGGTCGTCAATGATCTGCCCCATGCGCACGGTTGCGTTCCGGACTCGTTCAAGGTAGTCCTTGCCTGTCTGATCAAGCTTATCGGCATAATCTTCGAGAAGCGCATGACTGAATCCTTCGATGCTCCGGAGCGGCGTTCGCAGATCATGTGAGACGGAATAGGCGAAGGCCTCAAGTTCCTTGTTGGAATTTTCCAGCTCGGCTGTGCGTTTGACGACGCGTGCCTCTAAATCCCTGTTCAGCTTTCTGATTTCTTCCTCCGCCTTCTTGCGTTCGGTGATGTCACGAGTGACCTTCGAGAAGCCTTGCAGCTTCCCGACATCGTTTTTCAATGCCGTAATGGTCACAGTTGCAACAAAGTGCGATCCGTCCTTGCGGACCCTGATACCTTCATCCTCAAAGCTCCCCTTTTCAGCTGCTTCGTTAATTTCTCGGGCGGGTTTCCCGCTGAGCTTATCTTCCTCGGTGTAGAAGCACGAAAAGTGCTTACCGATTATTTCGTCCGGAGCGTAGCCCTTTATTCGTGCCGCTCCCTCGTTCCAGTTAACTACATTGCCTTCCGCGTCGAGCATGATAATCGCGTAGTCTTTCACGCTCTTTACCATAAGGCGGAATCGCGCCTCGCTTTCCCGCAGGTTTTTCTCAGCATCTTTTCGCTCGGCAATTTCCTTGTTTAGCTCATCTCGTGATGCCGTAACCATTTTTAAATTTTCGGTCATGGAATCGATGAGTCTCGAGAGTTGTCCCACCTCATCCTTTGCGTCTGTCCCCACTTTATAATCAAAATTACCACTGCCGATTATTTCCGTTCCCCGCTGCAGGGATAAGATCGGTTTCGCTATACTTCTTGCAATTGCCGCGGCCGCCAAAACGCCGACGAATATGATGAAGGCCCCTACAGTAATAACGATGATTTTTAAACTACTGATCGGTGCTAGAGCTTCCTCGGCGTTGATCTTTGTCACCAGCCCCCAGCGCAGGGATGGGATGTATCTCCAGGCGGCCAGCACTTTCGTTCCCCCGTAATCATAGGTAATCCCCGATCCGGTTTCTCCTAGGGCGGCCTTCTGCGCGGCTAGCGCCACCCTTTCATTAAAAGGAATCTTCTTTTTTAATGCGGCCTCCGGATCAGTGCGAAGAGGGCTTAAGAATAGTACCTCGTTTCCTTCCTTGCGATCGATCAAGGCCTCTCCGGTTTCGCCGAGCCCGGCGCTGTAATGGATGAACTTGTAAATGGGATCCATATCGATCTCAATAACGACCTCTCCGATGAAACTCCCATTTAATTTTGTTATCGGGGCTACGCCGAACATTTCGAACGTGTTCCCCTTCCTCTGCTCGAGAATAACATCGGAAAAATAAATGTTTTTTTTGCCTTCTTCTACCATATGCCTGTCTGGGAGCATTTGACTCAGGTATTCTGCACGCTGCGTATCGTTACTGACATAGACAATACGGCCATTGCGGTCCGTGAGCATGACATCCAAGAATCCATGGGCGGCCTGGTAAGGTTTCAACTGGCCGTCCAATTCCTTCATTGCTTTAATATATTCGGGATCGCTGCCTCCCAGTCTAAGGCTGATAAGTATGGGCAGGTTGCGTTTGATATTTAGATAATACTGGGCCGATTTAAGATTTGTTTTCCGTTCATTAAAGAACGTCTCAATCTTGTCTTTCTTCAGGTCCGCGAGATTGTTCAACTGCGCAAGCCGGACGGTCACCAGCGTCTTGTCTGTTTGTGAAAAGATGACGGCGCCGAACAGCACGAGCGAGATCAGCGTGAATGCGGCAAAGAGCATGGTCAGTTTTGTTTTAAATGACATAGTTAAGGAATTTAAGGAAATCCGATGTTTCTTTTATGGTGAACGACGGCTCGGTCAGTGGCCATGAGCCCACGCGCACTCTACCGGATATGTTAAGAAACCGATCAGGATGAAACCTAAGACAACAAATCGTAAACCTATCCTTGTCGTCGGGATGAAGCGCGCGGCCTGGCGCTCATGCTGTTTTCCTCTTGAACAATGACCGTCTTTGGTATCGCAAAGGCCATATCACTTTCCTCAGGCATGTTCCTGGAGAATTGTTCAAAGGCTTCATGTGCCCTTGCCGAGGCGCCAATGGCAACGATAGAGAAGAAGTTGGTGCCGCGAGTTATCCCGAATGGCGCGGTAGCTTAAACACGCCTCCGCCGAGAAGTTGCCTTGGATATTGCGAGCGTGTGGAGTTTGAATTATTGGAAGAGCCTTTTTCCCCAGTTTCTTTGAGTGACATCCAGCACCCTGTTATCAAGCTTTTGCGGTTCGGCTCAATGACCATTGAGGAGTGGTTGGAAATATAAAACTTTGAAGCAAGTAGCACATCACCATTTTACTCTCATTGCGACATCGGGTCAAGATTCATCCCTGTATTCCAGTCAGCAGAAGAGCAATGCTAAGTAAGATTCGCGCCATGGGTTGTGCGATAACTCATCATGAATGCTGAAAGTCAATTTCGAGCCGTGATTGAAATCCCTGCTGAAAAGCCTGCTTGATATCTGCAAGCAGGATATTTCTATTGAGTTCCTGTTGAATTGATGTAATGGCGCACGACGTTCCTCCGCCAGGAATGATTGCTGCTTCAAGCAGGGGATCATAATCGATCAGGATCGATCCGTGCTGCAAAAAAGCAATGGACAGCCTGCGCTGAGCGCTTCCGATGATCTTTTTTCCGTTCACTACAATCTCGTACCATGAGGGGGAGGAAAAACAGGCTGGACCTTTCGCACGCGTTTCTACGAGATGAGCATGACGGCTCGCCCGGGAAACGATTTCAGCTGAAATGCCGAGATTCCTAAGGCCTTCCAGGAGCCCTTCCGAGATGACTTTATATGTGCCGTGGACATTAGGCGGGAAAAGGGGATTGTCGGTTCTGCTGATAACGCTGTAGGTAAGCTCATAGCGGTGGAGTACGGCCCTGCCGCCGGTGATTCGCCTCACAATGTCGAAGCCGCACTGTCCGCAGGCTTCGATGTTGACAGCCTCTTCGATTTTTTGAAACCTGCCGAGGGAAACGGTAGGAGGATTCCAGCCATAGAACCGGAGCACAGGGACCCGATCACCCATCTGCGCGCGGCCGAGCAGTTCTTCGTCAACGGCCATGTTGTACGAGCCGAGATTGGAGCCCGTGTCGAGGAAGTTCCACTTATTCATATGCGGAGGGTTCGCTAAACGCTGTTCATGCAGACACAGGGATATGCACTTTTAGATCTAAATCATTCCGGCTTGACTCGAATCAGAAAATATGGGAATAACCGGATTCCTTTTTCGCGGGAATGGCGAATGAGTAGTGCGATCTGTGCAATGAAATATTTTTCGTGCATTACTTCTGCAAAAAAAGCCTGAGAATCACAGGATCCTCAGGCTTTAGGGTTTTTGTCCGCTCACGGGGGACGTTAAACGCCTCAACCGCCTCCCCGGGAATGGCCCCCGGTGCTGCAGACCGAGCCTTCGGCGTACGACGAAAACTTGGAAAGGAGCTTCCTGGCTTTCTTTTCGCTGCAATAGGGACAGGACGTGTCTTCAGCCTTGGTGTTCATGGACTGCAAGAGGACGAAGTCCTTGCAGCAAGCTTCACAACGATATTCATAAAACGGCATGATAATATTCCTCCAAATAATGATTGCGATGCATCTAGCGCTTGCGCCGCTTGCGGGGATCAAGGCACTAGGTATAATACTAATGAGGTAGAATCCTGTCAAGCCAAAAATCGAGAGCGTGACACCAACGAAGCCTGCGAAGAGGAACCAGTCGTGGTGCACAAAACAAGATGATTAACAATGGACCGAAGGGGCAGTATCTTCGCAGGGCATCGGATAAATTACGACGGGAAGGTATCCCAGAACTGATCGTTCCGGGCTATTATACATCCACTGCATGCACGGTCCATTCCCTGGCCGACGTTAGCATGCGACAAGAAGAAATATTTTGCTGTCCACGCTGCGACGTCGCATGGGGAGCAGGTATATTCCTACTTCCCTTGACGGTGTTTCGTTGTCCACGACATGGATTGTCTTCGCGAAGATTATATTGATGCCCTGGGCTATCTCGTGCTGTTTGAGCCCTGGGTCAATATCGAGCGCTTTAATGATGGCCTGCTCAAGGTTAGAATCTCTGCAGCGTAGCTGTAAGCTGTAATATCCAATGTCAGCAGCAGGACGAGAATAGAAAAAATTTTCCCGGTCTCGCAATTCAATGGCCTTGTTTCAATTACTGTTAAGCCGTTGCCAGCGAAACTCGGTCGGACATATCCCATGACATGATCCCGCCTTCGAGATTATTGACCTTGTATCCCAAACGCGAGAGATAGGAACAGGCATAGGCGCTCCGGTTTCCAACTCTGCAATAAACTACGATTTCCTTGTTCTTGGGGATCTCATCCAGACGATGCCCGAGTTCCTGGAGTGGGAGCAGGTATGACCCCTTTATAGATTGAGCTGAATGCTCCATCGGCGTTCTAACGTCGAGCAGGAGAAAGTCTTTCCCAGAATTCATTTTTTCGCGTAACTCTTGAGGGCCTATGTTATGGCACCCATTGCCGTTGAAAAACATGATGTTCTCCTTTGCATTTACGATGCTGATCCCATGCGGTCTTATGCATCATTCTTTCGTGAAGGTGAAGAAGCTCGAACAATGGACACTGTCAGGGGTTTTCCTCCTGGGTAGGAAGGATGGGGGATTGACAGTGCCCATTGTTCATGCTTTGCCGGATTCTAATACAATGTTTGTGCCAAACCAAAGCATATTGTATTTAAAGAATTTTATGGCCATAATGGATGTATTGCTAATATGAATTCGGAAAATATTGTCGAGTGGTGACAGCGCTGAGCTTTTTTAACCCTTTGATTTGCCATGTTTTATGCTATTCGACAAATTTGTCATATATGCTCTGTTTTTCGACATATCATATTAAACAAGCCTTAACGTAACTTGAACGAGTGATGATTAATAATATTAGAAAAAGATTTTATTCTTGAACCAGCCTGTGCTTTGTGTTAAATTTGACACAGTTTATTGCGGAGAATAGGATGAAAAAGACTCTACTGCTGGGTGTCGTGATATTTTTGTTATTTGGCCTATCGATTGCGCAGGCAGATCAGGCCGGTTCCCGTGAGCTTGCGAAAGCGAACACATTATTTTCCGAAGCAAGATATACAGAAGCTCTTTCTGTATATCAGCGCTTACTCGGTTCCCGAACCAGCAATGTTTCTTCGGGCTTCCTCTGCACGCGGATCGGCGACTGTCATTTCCGACTCGCGGACTATCAAAGCGCAATTCATGATTATCGGTCTGCTTTGCAATACCAGAAAGGTGTCGAACGCGCTGCAACGCAGTACTGGATAGGATTCAGCTCCTTGCTGCTCGGTAAGGATGCAGATGCCATCACCGAATTTTTGAAAATACCTGATCTTTATCCGGAATCCGGCATGTGGGTAAGTACGGCATACTATTGGGCTGGTAAAGTATGTGAGCACATGGGAAAAAAGGAACAGGCCGCGGCATATTATCGCAAGGCCGGTGGAGCGGGAGCATCGGTCCAGGAACGCTTTGCGCTCAAGAAAGCAGAGACGATAAAAAAAGAGGCCAAGGTCCAGTAGACAGGGTCTGGAGAATTTATCGATTTGCCCCTGACCCGGACGCAGGACCTGGGACCGCGTTGTTTCATCATGCTCAAAGAACTGAACATTAAAAACTTCGCCATCATCGACCAACTGCGCGTTGAGTTCACGCCGGGGCTGAACGTCTTTACCGGCGAAACAGGAGCAGGCAAGTCCATTGTTGTCGACGCGCTCAATCTTGCACTGGGCGAACGAGCAAGCGCGGACCTTATCCGTACAGGCTGCCAGGAGGCAGTAGTCGAGGCAGCATTCGAATTGAACCACGCCGGCACGAAGGAGATTGTTGCCCTGCTCGAGGAGCAGGGCATCGAAGTAAGTTCCGGTGAAGACCTGATCGTGCGCCGTGTACTCTCCTCGTCGGGAAAGAACAAGGTCTATATCAACGGGAGTCTCGCAAATCTCACGACTCTATCTGCGCTCGGCACTAACCTCGTGGACATCCACGGGCAGCATGAACACCAGTCGCTCCTGTCTCTCGACCGCCAGATGGACATGCTGGACGCCTTCGGCGGGCTCGACAGCCTCCGCGAGGATTTTGCAAGCGCATTTCACTGTTTGCAGGGCGTACGTAAGGAACTGGCGGAGCTCGAAACAGGTGAGCGCGACAGGGCACAGCGAGAGGACATGCTCCGGTTCCAGAAAAACGAGATTGAATCGGCTATGCTCAAGCCAACCGAGGACGCAAAGCTTGCGAGTGAACAGAACGTTCTGGCCAATTCGGAGAAGCTGGCCGGGCTCACTGCCATGGTGGATGATACGTTGTATGCAGCCGATGATTCGGTGCTTACCAACTTGAAAAAGGCTGTCGATGGACTGAAAGAGCTCGCTGAAATAGACACCAGGCTTGCGGGCGCTGCCCAGATGTGCGAGTCGGGCCGCGCACAGCTTGAAGAGGCCGCCCGCGAAATATCTTCCTACCGGGAGAACATCGAGTTCGATCCGAAACACCTTGAGCAGATCGGCGACCGGCTTGATGTAATCCTGAAACTGAAGAAAAAATATGGCAGCACGATCGAAGAGATCCTGGACTTCGGCGCTAAGGCTGCCGCTGAACTAGAGCGCGTGGAGCGGAGCACTGAGGAGATCGAGCGTCTGAAGTCGGAAATTCAGGCGGTCAAGTTCGGGTTGACCGATAAATCGGCGGAACTGACAAAGAAGCGTGGATCGTCGGCGAAAGACCTCGAAAAAAGAGTCGAAACGCAGCTTGGCCATCTCGGCATGAAAAAGACGATCTTCTCCGTGAAGATCACCCAGGAATCCGGCGGCGATACGCTCGACGGCCACAAGCTGGGATCGCGCGGTGCGGACCGCGTGGAATTTCTCATATCGCCGAACCCCGGAGAAGAGCCGAAACCGCTCGCGAAGATCGCATCAGGCGGCGAACTCTCCCGCATTATGCTGGCGCTCAAGGCAATTCTCCTGGAGGGTGACGAAATTCCCACACTCGTGTTCGATGAAGTCGATGCCGGCATCGGGGGAGCGGTCGCAGAGGAAGTCGGGAAAAAACTTAAGCGAATCGCGGCAAAACATCAGGTATTCTGCATCACTCATCTGGCGCAGATCGCGAGCATGGCCACGAGCCACTACGGAGTGTACAAAGCTGTCAAGAAGGACCGGACAATTACTGAGGTGCGGCTTCTCGATGCCAAAGAACGCTTGGACGAGATCGCCCGTATGCTCGGAGGCAAGACGATTACGGACGCTACAATCAAGCATGCCGAGGAGATGATCGAACGGGGAGCTTCTTGACGCCCTCCCGCCGCTAGAGCATGTGGGGTTCTCGCGCGGAACCCTAGGAAGGTTTCGAGCACAGAGCACCATGAGTGAAACTCGTATAAGAGACCTTTTACCAAACTATCCGCAGAAAGCCCCTGGTTTTAACCATGGGGATGAATGCGGGAACTTTGTTTTCCAGCAATTAGTAGACAAATGTACATCTATGTGGTATATTTAAACGACCAATGCCGAATAAACCTAAAACCCCATCTTTTATCCACGAGTTTCAACTCGTAGCGACTCCAAAGGACAATCGAATGCTCGATGCCCGGCTCGAAGCTGGCCGTTATCTGTACAATGCCTGCCTTGGTGAAGCGATGAAGCGTCTTACTGCCATGCGGCGATCAGAAAAATGGCTCGTGGCGATCACGAAGAAGAAAAGCAAGCTTCGCACCAAGATGTTTAAGACAGCCAGAACCCAGGCAGAATATACTGAATACCACCTTCACAACTACGTCGGTATCCTCCGCAATTCCTGCTGGATCAGTGAGCATATTGACAGCCTGACCGCCCAGAAAATAGCATCTCGAGCATATAGCGCCATCGCTGACTACGAGTTTGGGAAGCATGGCAAACCACGTTTCAAGCGCCATGGCTGGATGTCGTCCCTTGAAGGTAAAAACAACAAATCTGGTATTCGGTGGTGCGATGACCATGTGGAGTGGACTGGCCTTCGTCTCAACTGTGTCTTCGACAAGAAAGACAAGTTTGGCGTTCAGGCTCATGCACTTAGCCATGATGTCAAGTACGTTCGTCTGGTCAAGAAAACTATCCGCGGCAATCCCCGCTGGTTTGCCCAACTTGTGCTTAAAGGCACGGCCAAGATCAAGCGTGAGAACCAGATTGGCACCGAAACCGTTGGCCTTGACATTGGCCCGTCGACAGTTGCCATCGTTGGTGATACCGATGCGTTACTACTCGAATTTTGCCCTGAAGTCGAGATACCGTTTAAACGTATCAAGACCGTCCAGCGCACAATGGCCAGAAGCCTTCGTGCTACCAACCCGGGCAACTACAACGGAGACAAAACCATCAAAACGGGTAAAAAGCAGTGGGTCTTTTCTGTTCAATACCGTGTTCTTAAAGCTAATCTCGCCGAACTTCAAAGAATCCTTGCTGAAACCAGAAAACGGTCTCATGGCAAGCTCGTGAACAAAGTCCTCACTCTCGGTACCGACATCAAGACCGAGAAACTGTCGTACAAAGCATTTCAGAAACTCTATGGTAAAAGTATTTCGCGACGAGCTCCGGGGATGTTTATGTCGATGCTTCACCACAAAGCCGAAAACGCTGGCGGTAAAGTAACCGAGTTTTCTACCCGGAGCACAAAGCTTTCCCAGACATGCCATTGCGGAACAGTAGCCAAAAAATCATTGTCCCAAAGATGGCATGCCTGCAACTGCGGGGTAAGCACCCAGCGTGATCTCTATTCCGCATTCCTTGCAAAGCATGTTTCTAACGATGTCCTCGACACGCGTCAGGCTGCCAAAGCCTGGCCGGGTGCAAACCTGCTCCTGGAACGGGCGGTGTCGAGAGTGCAACAACAAGCGGCAACGGGTCGAATTCATCCGACCAGCTTCGGTATCAAGCAAGAGAACACCACGAACCGGAGACAGAGCTGCTCGTCCGTTAAAGGCGGATCAACGACAGTCGAGGCCGACAACGTTCGTATTGTTGCCGGAGAGCCTGTCGGTACAGCCGCTAGAACCCCCTGGCTTTAGACATGGGGAGTGGTCAGACGGCACTCAATAATAGGATCACCAAGTCAAGGCATAGCGAAACAGGTGGAGTAAGGATATGGGCAAGATCGTCATCAATATAGAATATTGCAAAGGCTGTGAACTTTGCACGACGGCGTGTGTGAAAAAACTTTTGAAGATAGGCACACAATTCAATAAAAACGGGTACTATGCCGTGGAGTATTGCGGTGAAGAAGGCGACTGTACGGGCTGTGCACTCTGTGCCGAAATGTGTCCTGATGTTGCGATCGAAGTATGGAAGTAGAAAATATAAAACGCACCACGGAGAAACAGAAGCACAGGGGAAAAGATACTTACCGTCAAGAGTAGCAGTAGTGTCGCTTCGTGAGCCTATTTCTAAACTTATTCGTTGAGGATCGAACATGCCTAAAGTTCTCATCACCGGTAACGAGGCCCTTGCCGAAGCCGCAGTAAGGGCCGGATGCAAGCGCTACTTTGGATATCCCATCACTCCCCAGAACGAGATCCCCGAATTCATGGCGAAACGTTTGCCGGAAATCGGCGGCACGTTTATCCAGGCCGAGAGCGAGATCGCAGCGATCAATATGGTTTACGGGGCCGCCGCCGTCGGCGATCGAGCCATGACCTCGTCATCGAGCCCGGGCATAAGCCTCATGCAGGAAGCGCTTTCCTTCATGGCGGCGTCGGAGCTGCCAGCGGTAATCGTGAACATGCAGCGTGGCGGACCGGGGCTCGGGAACATTTCTCCGTCCCAGGCAGACTATTTCCAGGCCGTCAAGGGAGGCGGCCACGGCGACTACAAGTTGCTCGTCTATGCACCGTCGACTATCCAGGAGATCGTGGATTTGACGGTCCGGGCCTTCGACAAAGCAGATGAGTACCGTAATCCGGTCATGATACTGGGAGACGGCGTGCTCGGCCAGATGATGGAACCCGTTCTATTGCCCGACATCAAACCTGTCCTGGTGGACAAGCCATGGGCATTGACCGGGGCCAAGGGCAGGCCGGGAAAGGTCATCCGTTCGCTCTTCATGCTGCCCGGCGAGGATGGTATGCTGGAGCAACATAATTATAAACTGAAGGCCAAGTACGACCTGATGGCCGAACGTGAAGTAATGTACGAGACGATGCTGGCCGACGATGCCGACATTGTGCTCGTAGCCTTCGGCACCTCCGCGCGTATTGCCAAAACTGCCGTTCACCTTGCTCGGGCTGAAGGAGTCAAGGCCGGCCTCATACGGCCGATAACGCTCTTCCCGTTTCCGGAAAAGATCATCGCGCAGATCGCCGAGCATGCGGAGCGCTTCCTCGTAGTAGAGATGAATCTGGGGCAGATGGTCGAAGACGTGCGTTTGGCGGTGAACGGCAGGGCGCCGGTCGCCTTCTACGGCAGGCCGGGCGGGGCCCTGCTCGCGGTTGAAGACATCTTGACAGAAATACAGAACTTGGTACCCGGCAGGGAAAGAGAAAAATTGCACGTCGTATCCGAATAATGGCTAACGCATTCAAAATAGCTCAATATCCATCACTATGACGTTTAGACAGATCGAATAAGAGCCGGGGCTTATAGGTTCTCACCAGGAACCTGTGGTTTAATTGGTTTTTTGCAAGATCATCATGTTCCCCTAAGAAAGGATCTTTCATGGCGAGGATAAAAACCGTACTGGATCTAATCGGTAACACGCCGCTGCTGAAACTCAACAGGCTGACGGCCGGAGACGGCGCTGAAGTCTGGGCCAAACTGGAGGGATTCAATCCTGGCGGGAGCGTGAAGGACCGGCCAGCCCTCGCCATGATCGAGGATGCGGAGAAAAAAGGAAAGCTCAAAAAAGGCATGACGATCGTTGAGCCCACGAGCGGCAATACAGGCATCGGGCTTGCCATGGTCGCAGCTGTCAAAGGTTACCGTATTATCCTGACCATGCCCGAATCGATGTCTATCGAGCGCCGCAAACTCCTCCAGGCCTACGGCGCCGAGTTGGTGCTGACGCCTGCGGCACAGGGAATGAAAGGCGCCACCACAAAAGCGGATGAGCTTCTTGCATCCGGCAAGGCATATTTCAAGCCCGACCAGTTTGGGAATCCAGCGAACTCCCAGGTGCACCGCGTGGTCACTGCAAAGGAAATCCTCGCGCAAATGGGCGCGAAAAAAATCGACGCCTTCGTAGCAGGTGTTGGTACCGGAGGTACGATCACCGGCGTGGGCGAGGCGTTCCGAAAGAAATTCAAAAATATTAAAATCGTCGCCGTCGAGCCAGCTTCCTCACCGCTGCTCTCTGGCGGGCAGCCCGGTCCCCACACGATCCAGGGCATCGGCGCGAATTTTGTGCCAGCGATTTTGAACACCAAGATTTACGATGAGGTCATCACGGTTTCGAACGAAGATGCAGCGGACACCTCGCGGCGGCTTGCCCGCGAAGAGGGATTGCTCGTCGGCATCTCATCAGGCGCGGCGTGCTGGGCAACGCTCCGGGTCGCAGCTCGGCTCGGCAAAGGCAAGCGGGTCGTGACGGTCTTTCCCGACGTCGGTGAGCGGTATTTGACCACGGGGCTGTTCGACCTGAAGACCGGAACATGAAGGCTTCAGCGAACCGCATCGGCGGGAAGCTGTTTAAGCCCATGACTATGTGGCAAGTGATCAAGGACGAACCGGCTGCCTACCGGGATATTCTCTTTCGCTATGTTGCTATCTTCGCAGCGACCCCGCCTGCAGCAGCAATTGCGGGCCGATACATACTTGGCCATACGTTATCGAACGGCGTCGTCCGGCCGTCCTTCGGGTATATCGCGTTCACCAACTGATCTGGTACTGCATGTATGTTTTGAATTTTGTCGTGGCTGGCTTCGTGATCATAGCGATTATCACGTCATCTGGATCTCGTTGGAGCAGCCTCCAAAGGTTTACGATCGCGGCGTACTCGTTTATTCCATTTTTTGTCGCTGGCCAAGTTGCCGCTTACCAAAACTTGGCTGGATTGTTTAAATCGCGATCTGCCCGCTCTATCAGGGCATTATGAGTCTCGCGAGCGCGGGGCGCACGAAAGTGGTGGGATTTGCCATTGTTTCGTTTCTCACTGCTGCCGTCGTCGGCGTCATGAACCTATTTGATATGTACTTAAAATAATCGTCGCATCCAGGATGATCCTGCATAAAAATGATTCCCATCTATCTCGACTATAATGCAAGCACGCCCGTGGCGCCCCAGGTGCTGGAGGAAATGCTGCCGTATTTGAAGGGCACGTTCGGCAATCCTTCGAGCAGCCACAGCTTCGGAGTCGCCTGCAGGGCAGGTATCGAACAGGCGCGGGAATGGACCGCGCTACTTCTCGGCTGTGAAACATCAGAGATCATCTTCACCAGCGGCGCCACTGAATCGAACAATATGGTTATCAAGGGGGTTGCTGCCGGTTCGCCTAAAGGGAGCCATATCATCACGACGAAGATCGAGCATCCTGCAGTGCTCGAACCCTGCCGCCATCTCGAGAGGCAAGGATACATCGTGACCTATCTTTCTGTGGACCAATACGGGATGGTTAACCCTGCCGATCTCGAGAAAGCCATGACACCGAATACTTGCCTCGTCTCGATCATGCACTCGAACAATGAAGTCGGTACGATCCAGGACATCAAAGGGCTTGCCCGGATCGCATCATCACGCGGTGTCATGTTCCATACCGATGCAGCACAGAGCGTCGGGAAGGTTCCCTTATCGGTCGAGGAGCTTGGCGTGGATTTTCTGACTGTGGCAGGCCACAAGTTCTATGCGCCGAAGGGGATAGGTGCCCTTTACATCAAGAGCGGACGGAAGATCGAACCGCTTTTGCACGGGGCAGGGCATGAACGGGGTCTGCGGCCCGGGACCGAAAATGCAGCCTTCATCGTCGGCCTCGGTGCTGCTGCCATGGTTGCAGCGCCGATTATTGAGAGCGAAGGTTCACGCCAGCTGAAGCTTGGAAGGAGATTGCTCGACGGAGTGAAGCAGGCGGGCTTAATAGTACAGCTTAATGGTCACCCCGAGAAGAAACTTCCGAATACCTGGAGCATCAGTTTCGCCGGATTCGATGCGATGTCCGTGATGGAGGCCCTTTCCGGTGTAGCTGTGTCGCCGGGGGCGGCCTGCCACGGCGACCTCATCGAGCCGTCTCATGTACTTGCAGCAATGGGTACGGACCTGGCGTTCGCCCGCGGTGCAATACGGTTCAGCCTAGGCAGGGAGACTGCGGAAACTGAGATCGACTGCGTGATTGAGAAACTCGTAAAAGGACTGAAGCGTTAACGTGGAATAAGGACGATGGCATCAAGGGGAATAACGTGTCCAATGAACTCATCCTCATAGTCGACGACGAAGAAAGCGTGCGCAAAAGTCTTGCCGACGTGATGCGCGACGAAGGTTATGAAGTAATGGCTGCGTCCTCCGGCAAGGAAGGCATCGACATGCTGTCTGAAACACAGCCATCGCTCGCGCTGCTTGATATTACTATGCCTGAACTGGACGGGATCGAAACGCTCCGTCGGTTCAAGGAGATCAGGCCAGAAATGCCGGTTATCATGGTCACCGGCCACGGGACCATTGAGATCGCGGTCAAGACGACGAAGATGGGGGCTTACGACTTCCTTGTGAAGCCTCCGGAACTGCAGCACCTTACGCTCGTTGTGAAGCACGGGATAGAAGAATCCCGGCTGCGCGAAGAGAACGCAACCCTCAAGCAGAGCATCGAGCGGCGCTACGAAATTGTGGGTGCCAGTGCCACGATTACAACACTCAAACAGCAGATCGCGCTCGCTGGACCGACGAACGGCTGGGTTCTTATTCACGGCGAGAGCGGGACGGGCAAGGAGCTGGTTGCCCGCGCCATCCACCGGGCAAGCAAACGAGCGAATGGTCCATTCGTCGAGGTGAACTGCGCTGCCATCCCGCAGGAGCTCATTGAGAGCGAGCTTTTCGGCCACGAGAAGGGGTCCTTCACCGGGGCAACGGGCATGAAGCGGGGGAAGTTCGAGCTGGCCCATGGCGGGACCATTTTTCTCGACGAGATCGCCGACATGAGCATGGCCACGCAGGCCAAAGTGCTGCGGGTGCTGGAAGGCCAGGAGTTCCAGCGCGTGGGCGGCACCAAAACGCTCAAGGCCGATGTGCGCGTGGTTGCGGCATCGAACAAGAAGCTCGCAGAGGAAATCAAAAAGGGCTCTTTCCGCGAAGACCTCTATTATCGTCTGAATGTGATCCCGCTCGAAGTACCGCCTCTCCGCGAACGGCAGGATGATATTCCGCACCTGGTACGCTATTTTTTGCACGAGTTCTCCGCCGAATACGGCCAGAAGACCAAAGTCATCGACGAAGATGCCCTTGAGCTCTTTGTCCGGTATCCATGGCCGGGAAACGTACGCGAACTACGGAACAGTATCGAGCGGCTGATGATCATGGTTCCCCGGCCAGTGCTCTCGGCACGTGACGTTCCACCGCCCATCAATGCGTCGCTCGCGGACCAGAAATTCCAGGAGGGCACGGCTATCATGCGGACGCGACACGACAATGCAACACTAAGGGACGCCCGTGCCGAGTTTGAGCGCGAGTTCATTTCCCAGAAGCTCAAAGAGAACGGTGGGAACGTGAGCAAGACTGCCGACGCCATCAGCGTGGAGCGGAGCAACCTGCACCGAAAGATCAAGTCGCTGGGGATCGAAGCCGAGGATTGAGAAAAACATGCCATAGACGGATAAGGATATTCACAGGTAAATAATTTGCAGAAGAAGACTTGTCCGCCGGGTTCGAAAAAGATATGGTTTGCCGTCGGTCTTATTAAATCGGTGAACATTTACGCAATGTGTAGTTTAAGTTTTAATTTGTGTTCATCGGTAACATACGGTGTTTCTTGCTCACTGAGCGCATGATAGAAACTCATAATCTTACGAAACACTTCGGAGCTATCGGTGCCGTGCAGTCTGTCAACTTCAGTGTCGGCAAAGGCGAGGTCTTCGGTCTGCTCGGCCCGAATGGGGCCGGCAAGACCACGACGATCCGGATGCTTACGACTCTCCTTGCTCCCTCATCGGGCTCCGCTATGGTGGCGGGTCACGATGTGGTGACCGACCCGCTGGAAGTCAGGCGCTCGATCGGTGTAGTGCCGCAGATGCTGAACCTCGATATCGAACTCACCTGCAGCGAAAATCTGGAATATCACGGCAGGCTCCACAAGATGGTTTCTGCGGACCGCACGACCAGGACCGCGGAACTACTTCGCTTTGTCGGTCTCTGGGACAAGAGGGACTCCCCCGTTGACCACCTTTCCGGCGGCATGCGCAGGAGACTGTTGATCGCCCGGGGGCTCATGCACCGCCCCGGAGTGGTGTTCATGGACGAACCTACAGTGGGTCTGGATCCCCAGGCGCGGCGGATGATCTGGGGGCTCGTACAAGACCTTAAGAAAAACGGCATCACGATCCTTTTGACGACGCACTATATTGAGGAAGCGGATTATCTCTGTGACCGGGTAGCAATCATGCGTGCAGGAAAAATGATGGCGCTTGGTGCGCCCGCTGACCTCAAGGCAGTTGTGGGACGATATGTCCTTGAATGTCTCGGCAGACACGATGTGCCGCGACGTTTTTTATGGAGCCGGGAAGAAGCGCTCGAAGCGGGCAAGGGCATGGGCTGTGATGTAGTGGCCCGCGATGTTACGCTTGAAGACGTATTTATCAGTGTGACCGGAGAGCGAATCGAAGGTTAAGTAAAAACAGGAGGCAGTAGACAGTAGGGTGAAGTGTGACAGAAAGCCGCAGAAGCTTAAGTGCCCGGCTTCTCCCGTGCCTTTTAATCGCCCTGCTGGTTATTGAGGTGTTGTGAATTTCTACCCCATTTTCTGGAAAGAAATGATGCTCATCCGCAAGAAACCCTGGCGGTTCCTTGCATCGAGCATGGTCATGCCGGTCCTCTACTTTGTTACCTTCGGCTGGGGCCTCGGGAGGGGTATGAATGTGGGAGGCGGTAAATACCTCGACTTCGTGCTGCCTGGGATTCTGGCGCTGTCTGCCATGAATAACAGCTTTGGTCCGGTATCTACGTCGCTCAATATCAGCAAGCTCTACACCAAAACGATCGAAGAAGTGCTCGTTTCTCCGGTTAGTCACTGGGACATCGCGCTTGGCAGGACGCTAACCGGGTTTGTGCGTGGTATGTTCTCTGCGCTCGCGCTCCTTATTGTCGGGTTTGCTTCAGGTGTACACCTGGATGTGTCTGTCTCTTTTTTTGCCATCCTCGGATTGACGGCATTCTGCTTCGGCGCCGCAGGCGTGGCTGCAGCCATGATAGCGCGTTCTCACGAGGATATGGCCAATTTCAACAGTTTTTTCATTATTCCCATGTCATTCCTGGCTGGAACGTTTTTTTCTCCCGACAGGATGCCTGAGCCCTTTCGCAGCCTTATTCTGGTCTACCCGCTCACGCACGCAAGCCTCTTGCTCCGCGCTCTCGGCTCAGGAAACAATTCGCACGTTGTCTCGGTGCTCGTTCTCGGAGCCTATTCCCTGTTCTTTTTCTATCTCGCCGGTATTATGGTCAAGAAAACAGCATGATCTCCTGCTCACGGGCAAGGTAACCTATTATGCCGCACTAGAAATCCCGTCTCAAGACATCGCCAGCAGGCGGCTTTAGCCTTTGGTGTTTCCACTGTTGTGAGACTGGACAAAAAGAAAAATTTCTCACAGAGAAAGACGGCTGGCAGCGTCTTAACCTGATCAGATAGCGCTCCATTCCCGATTTTTCATTGACTTTTCGGGACTATAAGGCTAATATCTAAATCTGTTTGTACAAGCAGTGGAAAGTCCGGGAAACAGGTTTACCTTGATGCCGAAAGTACAATTTATTTTTGCTATCCATAATCACCAGCCAGTCGGGAATTTCGAGTTCGTTGCCGAGGACGCGTACCAGAAGTCATACCTGCCGTTTCTTAAGACGCTTGAAAGCCACCGTTCGATCAAGATCACTCTGCACTATACCGGAATACTCTATCACTTTTTTGAGCAGAAGCATCCGGAATTCATCGATCTGCTGAAACAGCTGGTGCATGACGGAAGAGTGGAAATTCTGTCGGGCGGGTTTTACGAGCCTATCCTCGCCGTTCTTCCTGACGAGGATAAGGTAGGGCAGATCCGAACACTCTCGGACTATATCCGCCATAAATTCGGTTACGATGCGCAAGGCATGTGGCTTGCGGAGCGGGTGTGGGAACCGCACCTGCCGAAGTCACTCGCCGTCGCCGGGATCAACCATGTTGTGGTTGATGATTTCCACTTCAAGATGGCAGGCCTCCGCGAAGACGAGCTGGACGGCTATTACCTCACTGAGGAGTTGGATAGCCTCATCCGCATCTTTCCAGGAAGCGAGAAACTTAGGTACCTCATGCCCTTTCAGCGGCCCGAAAAGGCAATTGAACTTCTTTCCTGCCTCCGTTCAACGGAACGAAACAGGCTTGCAGTCATGGCGGACGATGGCGAAAAGTTCGGCGTCTGGCCCGAGACCTATCGTACGGTGTACGAGGAAGGATGGCTCGAACGGCTCTTCACCCTGCTCGAGCAAAATGGCGAGTGGCTTGAGACTACGACTTTTTCAGATTATCTTGGAAAAGAACGGCCGCGCGGCAAAATCTATCTGCCGACCGCTTCCTATATGGAAATGGGAGAGTGGGCGCTCCCAACGCGCGCTATGAGGGAGTATACCGATGCCCTGGAAAAGGTCAAACAGTCGCCCGATTTTGCGGATCTCAGGCCTTTCATCAAGGGCGGGATGTGGAGAAATTTTCTCGCCAAGTACTCCGAAAGCAACCACATGCACAAGCGCATGATGATGGCGAGCAGGAAGGTGAGTGCCGCGCTCGAGGTTTTGAACGGCCAGGGCGTGAAGAAGAATGCCGAGGCAGCAAGGATGCTCGATCATCTCTACCAGTCGCAGTGCAACGACGCATACTGGCATGGCGTCTTCGGCGGGCTTTATCTGCCGCATCTTAGATCAGCAGTCTATGAGCAGGTGATCCAGGCAGAGTTTCTTGCGGACAAGGCCTTGAAGGGAACAGGGGCGGGGGGCAAGGGTCAGGGGAAACAGAAGAAAAAATCAGAACCTTCGTGGCTGGAGATTGAGCGCGGGGATTTCGACCAGTACGGGCGTGAGGAGGTCATGCTGAATTCCGAACTGCTGAACCTCTTCATTGATCCGGCAGAAGGCGGAAGGATATCGGAGTTCGACTGGAAGCCCCGTTCATTCAACCTTATGAACACGCTTACGCGCAGGCGTGAGGGCTATCATGATAAAATTCTCCACGCAGCCGCACAGGCTGGTGCGGGGCAGCAGGATGGCGGCGCAAGGACCATTCACGATCGCGTGGCCATGAAGGAGGAGGGGCTCCAGTATCATCTGCTTTACGATTGGTACACCCGCGGCTCTCTGCTCGACCATTTTCTGGGATCCGGCGTAGACCTCACCAGTTTCATGCGGTCCGAATACTACGAGGCAGGGGATTTCGTCCTCGGCGATTATAGCGTCAAACACAAAAAGCCGGGGAAGGTCGTCGTCATCCTCGAACGCACGGGGCAGGTGGAAGGACTCAGCGTGCGGCTCAAGAAGGAAATATCACTGGCTAAGGCCTCACCGGAGTTTACCGTGACGTTCGAGATCACGAATGTGAGTACTGAGGAGCTGAATACCTCCTTCGGCAGCGAATTCAATTTTTCACTCCTTGCGGGGAATGCCCACGACCGGTATTATGATATCCCGGGCCATACCCTGGACAAGCGAAACCTGGCGTCGATGGGGGAGATCAACAGCGTGAGCAAGGTGAGCATTGTCGATGAATGGCTTAAACTCAAGCTCTCACTTGCGTTCATGCAGCCGGCAATACTTTGGCGAGCACCGGTCGAGACGGTATCGCAGTCGGAAGGCGGGTTCGAACGAGTGTACCAGAGTTCGATGGTTATGCCGATCTGGCGTATTTCGCTTCGACCTCGCTCGTCGTGGGAAACAGAGATCCGCGTGATGATTGACTGACGGCGGGTAATGATGGGTTGGAATTGCCGATATAGGAAAATCGCGCAGTACGCTATGAAACAGCAATTTTACTTTCCGGGCACAGATGTATAGCAAAGGCCACAACGCCATGAAGGACAGGATTTTGAGACCAATAGAAAAGAGGTTTCCAGAAGTATGAAAAAAATATTCATTGTTTTCTTGCTGCTCCTATCCATGAGTGCCGTCGTGAAAGCCGGTGAAAAGCCCCTCGGCGTGGAAGAATATACGTCTATCGACCAGCTTGCAACAGAGATTGAATCGTATTTTCCCAAAGTCCAGGGTGAGGTAAAAGCAGTGAACGGCGATCAGCTCACTATCGCCCTCGGTACGAAAGACGGATTAACGCCGGGTTTAGAGCTTAAGCTTTGGCGGGACGGCAAGGAAATCCGTCACCCCGTTACCGGCGAGGTGATCGGCCGTGCCGAAGTCCCGGTAGGCACTGCCGAAGTACTGAGTCTGTCGGAGACAACTTCAACAGCCGTGGTGACGGACAGAGTGCAGGACCCTAAGCCCGGAGACAAGGCGAGGATCACGCCGAAAAAGATCAAGCTCGCAATCCTTCCGGTCAGGGCCGATCGACCGGAGATCATTCAAGGCCTGGCCGAACGACTGAATGAACTGGGAAGATTTACGCTCCTCGATAGCGCAAAGGCTGCGGAGTTTCTCAGAGGGAAAAAGCAGCGGGACGATTCGCTTATCCGTGAAATGAGCAAGGCCTTCAACCTGGACGTGATCGCGGCAGTGGGGGTCTACCCTGCAGAAGGTGGAAAAATCCTCGTGACTACGAGGTTGTATTACGCCGACGAGGCTCGATCGCTTGACACAATTGTTGCCATGATAGATTTAAAGACAAAAAAAGATACGTTCGGTGAAGTGAAGCCTTATTTTTTGCCGATGAAAGTGGACAAGAGCAGCATTACCAATTTGCCCTTTGATGCGCAGCTGTTTGCGGCGGCAGACCTCGAAGGAAACGGCGAGCTGGAATATGTTTTTTCCGACGGTACCAGACTCCATATCTTCCGCCGGAACGCGATGGGTTGGCACGAAGAATGGGTGGAACCGGAACCACCCTTGAGTGATGAGGTTCAACACATCAACCTCGATATTGCGGACATCAACGGTGACGGCCGGCCGCAGATTTTCGTGACGGAGATGAGAAGCGGTAAGGTCGTTTCTTATGTGGTAGAATTGCGGAATGGTACGTATCAGAGAATTGCCGACGTTCCCGGTTTTCTCCGCGTCATCGCGTACCCCGGCATGGGGAGGATACTTATCGGCCAGGATTACGATCCGAGGACGTTTTATGCCGGGCCGCCGAGGCAGTATGACTGGGCCAACGGAAGATATGCTCTTGGCCGGGAAATCTCTTTGCCGAGCGAGTTAAGCTTCTACGGATTCGTTTTCGCCAATGTCGGAGAAGCCAGCCCTGTTCTCGTCGCGCTTACCGATAAAGACCACGTGGCCGTTTACTCAAAGGATGCCCGCATCTGGAGGAGCGAAGAAGCGTATCCGTCCATCGGGATATCCCTGAACAAGCCGGTAACGGACCCTGTCGGCGTTATTTCCCAGTCCGTCGGCGAATCGCAAAGTAGCCAGAAGGTCAGGATTACTGGCAGAGTCTTTGCGCTTGACGTGAATGGGGACGGCAAGGACGAGATCATTCTGGTGAAAAATATCGGCGATACCTTCCTTAAAAGTTATACGAATGCCGATATCGTCAGTCTGGGATGGACAGGGGCGCGGCTCGAACAGCGTTGGATCGTTAAAGATGTTGAAGGCGCCGTTCCCGACTTCCAGGTTATACCGCAGGGGGGTATGGGAGCAAACATCCTGGCGCTGGTGAAAACCCCAGGAGGGCTATTTGCTAAGGACAGGTACAGCATTCAAACGTTCGTGGCAAAGTAATTGAGAATATTACTCTTTGATGAGAATATACGGACGGAACGAGACATGAGCGAAAAGAATAATAAGAAGACAAAGGAAATGCAGACGCTCGACGAGATGCGGGCACGACTTGACCCTTCCGGTCTCCCGCGGCATATCGCAATTATCATGGATGGAAACGGGAGGTGGGCGCTGCGCAGGGGCCTTCCGAGGGTCGCGGGCCACAAACGGGGCGCTGAGAAAGTGCGCCGCATTACTGAAGTTTGCCGTCAGTTGGGGGTTTCGGTCCTCACTCTCTACGCTTTTTCCGATGAAAACTGGGGGAGGCCAAAACAGGAAATAGGCTTCCTCATGGACATGCTCGGGTCGTTCCTCAGGGCTGAAATCGCAACCATGAAAGCGAACGGCATCAAGTTCCGCACCATCGGGAGAACAGAACGGCTCCCGTCAGCGGTGCAATCCTGGGTCGAAAAGGCCATGCGAGAGACGGCAGCCAATACCGGGCTGATCCTGAACCTTGCTCTGTCCTATGGAGGCCGCGGCGAAATTCTTGAAGCGATCAAACGGAGCGTGGCCGTGGGTGGAGCGGCGGAGCCGTTGACCGAAGAGGTTTTTGCCTCATACCTCGATACCGCGGGATTACCGGACCCGGACCTGATTATCCGTACCAGCGGCGAAAAGAGGATCAGCAATTTCCTACTCTGGCAGGCCGCCTATGCCGAGTTGTATTTTACCGACACCCTGTGGCCGGATTTCGAAGAAGGGAACCTGCTTGAGGCGCTCATCGACTACCAGGGCCGGCAACGCAGGTTCGGGCTCACCCAGGAGCAGCTCGTGCAAAAAAATAGCGGATCCGCAGGGATCCGCTTACGCTGAACGCAGAACGGGGCAGTATACGTCGGATGGGGAGAATGTTTTTTTCTGGCCGGAATACCTCCAGCCTGTCAATATTTTCTATCCGCTTTGCAGTGTAAATATATCTTGATGGAGACTAGGCATGCTGCGAACGAGGGTGATCTCCGGGCTTCTTTTTCTCCCCATCTTTTACCTGGTCGCTTGGGAACTCCCGCCGGTGTATTTCACGGCGCTGGTCCTTGCTGCTGTACTGGTGGGACAACACGAATTTTACCGTATGGCGAGGGCGCGCGGATATCAACCTCTTTCGCTGATTGGGATGGCGCTCGGAGCTCTCGTACTGCTGTCTTTTTATCGTCCTCTGCATCCCCACGTGGGAACGATTTTTCCCGTCGCCTTAAGCATGCTCGTCATCATGATCGCCAGACTGTTTTCGGCCCGCCCGGTTGACGGTGCACTGGAAGACATCGCATCGACGTTCCTTGGCGTGTTTTATGTGGCCATGCTGTTCGCCTTTCAGGTTGCCATTCGGACCGGCCCTGACGGGAAACAGTGGCTGGTGTTCCTGTATTTTATCATTTGGGCAACGGACATCGGCGCCTATTCAATCGGCATCCCCTTCGGCAAGCACCGGCTCTACGAAAAAGTGAGCCCCAAGAAAAGCCTGGAAGGTTTAGCAGGCGCTCTTGCAGCATCAGCGGGCATGGCCCTTCTGTGCCGGGTCTGGTTCATGCCGCCGATCAGCATGCCGGAAGCGGTCATAATCGCTCTGACGCTGGCGGTGAGCGGGACCATCGGCGATCTCGTGGAGTCCCTGCTCAAGCGTTCGGCCGGCGTCAAGGACTCAGGCGGCTTGATCCCCGGGCACGGTGGTATTCTGGACCGCATGGACAGCATGCTCTTTGCCGCACCGGTGCTGTATTATTATCTTAGGATACGGTGAATGCTTCCGCAACCAAATAGCGGTTGCGGTTCTAAGAAGATGGTTCCTTGTCAGGGATAGCCAAACGTTTGAAAGATGCAGTGTCACTTACGAAAGTTTCCTCTCGTAAACTCGGTTGTGATTTACATGTTGTACGTACCGTTCTAAGATACTATCTTAGAACCCATATGAACTCAGATTAGTCATGTTGCGATATGGGAATCAGTCTTACGATACCTCACAAATACTGGTGCCAACTCCATACTGATTGTCAAAGAACTGATTCCCTATTTTAGCAAATTGTTGTGGTTATCAAGTGTGCAGTTGCCGATGGATAGCAAAAAGCACCAATTCATCTCCGACCAAAAGGTAGTTTGGTGGGGATCTTCTTGGTCAGGCACAATAAACGACGGCGGAGAGTAAGAGCTTGAAGAAAATTTCCATACTTGGCTCCACGGGCTCGATCGGGCAGTCTACGCTCTCCGTCGTTTCACAATTTCCGGACCGTTTCAAGATAGTTGCGCTTGCTGCGGGCAATAACATAGCGCTCCTGGAGAAACAGGTACGATACTTTAAACCGACAGTTGTCGCTGTTGCAGGAGAAAAATCCGCCGAACTCCTGAAGGCGAGATGCAAGGATCTGAAGGTAAGCATTTTCTCTGGCGTCGAAGGCATGGTCCGGGTCGCTGCCACCGATGACGCGGACATCACCGTCTCGGCCATCGTTGGGACAGCCGGTCTCGTGCCGACGATGGCTGCGATCCGCGCAGGCAAAAATATCGCACTGGCGAACAAGGAAGTCCTCGTTACGGCAGGCGAACTCGTCATGGCCGAGTCCCGTTCCCGCGGGGTCGGCATCTTCCCGGTGGACAGCGAACACAGCGCTATCTTCCAGTGCCTGCAGGCGGGTGCGAACAATGATATCCGGAAATTGATCATCACCGCGTCGGGAGGGCCCTTTCGGGCTATTTCCAAAAAAGACCTTAAGAAGGTAACGCTGGCACAGGCACTCAAGCACCCGAACTGGAGTATGGGCAGGAAGATCACCATCGATTCGGCGACGCTCATGAACAAAGGGCTCGAAGTGATTGAAGCACGGTGGCTTTTCAACATCCACCAGGACAAGATCGAAGTGGTGGTCCATCCGCAAAGCATTGTTCATTCCATGGTGGAATATCGGGACGGCGCGGTTGTTGCGCAACTTGGTATGCCGGACATGAGGGGGCCGATCGCCTACGCATTGTCGTATCCTGAGCGGCTTGCGGACGTTTCACCGGCTCTCGACCTGGCAAAGATCGGGACTCTCACGTTTGAAGAACCGGACACGGACCGTTTCCCCTGTCTTGCCTATGCCTTCGAAGCGCTGAAAACAGGAGGCACCATGCCGGCTGTCGTATCTGCGGCGAACGAGGTTGCAGTCAAATATTTTCTGGATGAGAAGATCGAATACGGCGCCATTGCGGGCGTGATCAATGCCGCGATGGAAGCACATACTCCTACCTCCATCAAGACAATTGAGGACGCGCTCGTAGCGGACCTCTGGGCGAGGGAGGAAGCGGAAAGAATAATCGGGTCCGCGGCCAAGTGCCAGCGGACGTAGTGCAAAAAGAAATAGCGAATTGTGGAATGAGACGTGTGGGTTAAGAAGTCATTCCCGCGAAGTTCAGAATCAAAGGTCTTAAGCAGTGCTCATCAGTGGTCATAAATTATTGTGGGTGGCTGACTTAATCAAGTAACCACTACAGGTTGTTGTTTTGTTTCTTGACATATAGCGCTTTGACTGCTGGTGGCCGTGTAGTCACAGATTGTTGGATCAACCGATGAAAGAGTTTGCCGCGATGAGTGGAAAGACGACGGTTGAAGCGAAAGGCAAACTCATCCAAGTATGACTGAAGATGGGCTGGTGTCACTGCACCTTGATGGGTGCCAACCAGCCATCGTTTCACGAGTGAGATAACGAGGTGAACATGATAAAGATGTTCTCGTGCTGCATCGCCGCCCGCTGCTATAACATGGGCGCGATGATCGAACCCTGCGGCTTTCATGCCATTGTAGGAAGGCAATCCATCGGTGACTACTACCGTACCGGGTTCGACATAGTCCCCGACAAAGGACTCAATGCTGTTTGCGTCAGCAGTGCTCACACATCGAAAACGTACACGTCCCAGCTTATCAGCATTTCCTTCCACTGCAACAAGAACCATGGTTTTGCTCGCCGCACCTCGTCCACGCGCACCCTCTTTCTGTCCGCCAATGTAAGT
Source organism: Nitrospirota bacterium (assembly GCA_963845065.1). Classification (GTDB taxonomy): domain Bacteria; phylum Nitrospirota; class UBA9217; order UBA9217; family UBA9217; genus JAJYKN01. The sequence continues at coordinate 139,063 of CAWJQQ010000002.1, read as the reverse complement.
CTCATCCACTTCAACACGACTACACAATCGTTCACGACCACTGCGAATCATTACGCTACGCAACTTTTGCAACCAGCCCCAAGCGGTCTGGTAGCTTCCGAACCCATAAGTGTCACAGAGATTTCGAGCGCTCAAACCGGTTTTTTGTGCCATCATCATCCACATAACATGAAACCACAGGCGCAATGGTTTACGCGTACCTTCAAATACCGTCCCGACCGTAACCGAAGTCTGCATTTGACAGCCACTACAATGCCACAAACCGCGATCTGTACGCCAGGCTTTCTGACCCGAACATCGCGGACAAACAAACCCACTAGGCCAACGCACCCATTCAAGGTAGTGCAGACAATCCTCTTCGCTTTCGAACCAATCAAGAAACTCCTCAAAGGTTCTAGGATACGGACTCTTGGGAGTGGCTTTAATCATGAATACATACTACAGGTTGGGGGTACTTGAGTCAATCAGCCACCCACATAAATTATTAAGGAGTCAACATGACATTAATTTACTTTCTCATCGTGATCGGAATTCTCGTGTTCGTGCACGAGTTCGGTCACTTTATCATGGCTAAGCGTGCAGGGGTCAGAATCGAAAAATTCTCACTCGGTATGGGCCCCAAGCTCTTTGGTTACAAGAAGGGCGATACGGAGTATATCCTGTCCGCGCTGCCGCTCGGCGGGTACGTGAAGATGGCCGGTGAGAACCCCGACGAAGTGCCGACGGGCGCTGCGGACGAATTCCAGTCGAAGACCGTTTGGCAGCGTATAAAGATCGCGGTAACGGGCCCGCTCACAAACATTGCGCTTGCATTCCTCATCATGCCGCTTGTGTTCATGATCGGTACCTATTCGGAAGGACCAGCTAAGGTCGGCTACGTCGAGCCCGGCTCTCCGGCACAGAGCGCCGGGTTCATGGCAGGCGATGTGATCGAGAAGATCAACGGCCGGACCATCACCGACTGGACCAAGGCCCTGTCTTTGATCGCCTTGAATCCCAATACGGACGTGAGCATTACCGTCGACCGGCAGGGTCAAAAGAAAATGTTGACGCTGAGGCCCGTTATGGCAACGGAACTTAAGATCGGCATGTCGGGGCTGGTGCCGGACATGCCCGCCGAGATCGGCAGGTTAAAACCGGGATTCCCCGCTGAAAAAGCAGGAATCGCCATGAACGACAAGATCCTTGCCGTGGACGGCAAAACGATCTATCATTGGAACCAGTTCTCGGCCCTCGTGCGCGACAGCAAGGGGAAGAATCTGATCATCACCCTCGAACGAGGCGGCAAACGCATCGACAAAAACGTCACGCCGATCGAGGACGGCGGCCGCTTCGTGATCGGTGTGGAGCCGGTATTCAACCTTGTCTTCAAAAAGTACGGGTTCATGGAATCCATTCAACTCGGGTTTGACAAGACCCTCGAGTCGATCGACCTCACGTTCATTACCCTCAAGAAACTGGTTACCTTCGGCCTGTCGATCAAGACCCTCGGCGGCCCCGTGATGATTGCCCAAATGTCCGGTCAGGCTGCCGCGGCAGGACTGTCGTCGTTTCTCTCGCTCCTTGCCATGATCAGCATTTCACTCGGCATCCTGAACCTGATGCCGATCCCGGTACTCGACGGCGGCCTGATATTGTTCCTCGTTATCGAGGCCATTCGCAGGAAGCCGGTAAGTCAGAAGGTAATTGGAGTGTCGCAGAGCATCGGCGCCGGACTTCTGATTACGCTGATCGCCGTGGTATCGTACAATGACATCATGAGGATGTTCTTCGGTAAATAGACACTTGTTGCTCTGAAGGTACCAAAGGACGGACATTTTCTCGGGCTTTTGAGTCTATGTGATTGAGGGTTTTTCCCCAAACATGAATTCTGAAATTATCCGGAAAAAAACTAAACAAATATCCATCGGCGCCGTAATGATTGGCGGCGGTGCGCCTGTCGCGGTCCAGTCTATGTGCAATACCGACACCCGCGACCACAAGGCGACGCTTGCCCAGATCGAGAGGCTCGAGCAGGCGGGATGCGAGATTGTCCGCCTTGCAGTCCCCGATGAGGTTGCTGCGAAAGCCATCGGTAAAATCAAAAAAGGGACTGGCATTCCACTGATCGCCGACATCCATTTCGACTACCGTTTGGCGATCGAAGCAGTAAAACAGGGGATCGATGGGCTCAGGATCAACCCCGGGAATATCGGCGGCAAGGATAAAGTCTCCCAAGTGGTCCGGGCCTGCAAGGACAGGAACATCCCGATACGCATCGGCGTGAATGCGGGCTCGCTCGAGAAGCACCTCCTTGGAAAGTACGGCCATCCGACGCCTGAGGCCATCGTCGAGAGCGCCTTCGGTCACATCCGTATCCTTGAAGAGTTGAATTTTAGGGACATCAAGGTATCGCTTAAAGCTTCGGACGTCATGATCACCGTCGCGGCCTACCGGTTGTTTTCGCAGAAATCCGATTACCCGCTTCACATCGGGATCTCCGAGGCAGGCACGCTCTTTTCAGGAACGATCAAGTCGAGCGTCGGTCTCGGCATTCTCCTTGCCGAGGGCATAGGCGATACGATGCGTGTGTCCTTGACTGCGGATCCTGTCGAGGAAGTGCGGGTGTCATACGAAATATTAAAATCACTGAAGATCAGGCAGCGGGGCGTGAACCTTATTTCCTGCCCTACCTGTGGCAGGACCGAGATCAATATTATCGGCCTTGCCCAGGAGGTTGAAAAGCGTCTCGCTCATATCAAAGAACCGATCACGGTTGCTGTCATGGGGTGCATCGTGAATGGACCGGGCGAAGCACGTGAGGCGGACGTCGGCATCGCGGGCGGCAAGGGTGTAGGACTGTTGTTTAAGCACGGTGAGATCTTAAAAAAATTTGATGAGATAGAGCTTGCTGATGTTTTGGTAAAAGAAGTGGAAGAATTGGCAAAAAAAACAATTAACTCAAAGTAGGCAGCAGATAGAGAGGGGCTGGGCTTATAGGAAAGCCCCCTGTATGCTGGCTAGGACCTGCTATCTGCTGTTTCCTGGAGGTTTCATGCGCTTTTCCCGTTTATTTATCCCGACCTTGAAAGAAGCGCCGGCCGAGGCGGAGGCAGTGTCTCACAAGCTTATGGTGCGTGCCGGTTTCGTCCGGCAACTCGCGGCTGGGCTCTATATTTACCTGCCGCTAGGCATTCGGGTGATGGAAAAGATCAACCGGATCATCCGTGAGGAGATGAATGCCATCGGTGGCCAGGAAGTGGCCATGCCGGTATTGAATCCTTCCGAGGTATGGCAGCAAACAGGCAGGTGGGACGCCATCGGCGACGAGATGTTCCGCTTGAAGGACCGTGGAGGCCGCGATATGTGCCTCGCCATGACCCATGAAGAGACCATGACATGGCTTGCAGCCCACGATCTGCGCTCCTACCGCGACCTGCCGCAGATCTGGTATCAGATCCAGACGAAACTCAGGGACGAAGCACGGCCCAAGAGCGGCATACTGCGAACGCGTGAGTTCACGATGAAGGATTCCTATAGTTTTGATCGTGATGAAGAGGGGCTCGACAAGTCTTACCAGCTCCATCTCGAAGCGTACAAAAAGATCTACGCCCGATGCGGCATCAGGTTCTACGTGGTCGAGAGCGATACAGGCATGATGGGCGGCTCCATGGCCCACGAGTACATGGCCCCTTCGGCGTCTGGCGAAGACGATGTGGCGCTCTGCGACGGCTGCGGATATGCAGCGAATACTGAGCTGGCATTGTCCACGCCAAAAGCAAGCCAATCGCAGGATTGGGGTTTTGAAGAGGTGGCCACACCGGAACGGCGGACCATCGACGAGGTGACCCGTTTCCTGAAGGTGACACCTGAGCAACTGATCAAATCTATTCTCGTCATGAGCGATAGTGGCCCTGTCCTCGCTTTAGTGCGCGGTGATCAGGTGCTGCATGAAAAGAAACTTGCAAAGCTTGCCGGCCCGCACCGTCCGGCACAGAAGGACGAGGTAAGGTCGGTCCTCGGTGTGCCCGCGGGCTTTATCGGCCCCATGGGCCACAAGGTAAGGAAAATAGCAGACCTGGTTCTAAAGCAGGGGTTGTACGTCGCCGGAGCGAACAGAGAAGGATACCATGTAAAGGGAGTAAGCGCAGACAAACACTACGCCGATGCCGAGTTTGCCGACATTCATTTAGCAGCATCAGGCGACGCCTGCGCCCGATGCGGCAAGCCGCTCAGGGTCGAACGGGTCATCGAGGTGGGGAATATTTTTAAGCTGGGGACCAAATACTCGGTACCGCTCAAAGCAAACTATCTCGACGAGCAAGGCAATGAGAAGCCGATTATCATGGGCAGCTACGGCGTCGGCCCGGCGCGCATCGCCGCCGCCGCCGTTGAACAGGGGAATGACGAGAACGGGATTATCTGGCCGCCTGTAATCGCGCCGTTCCAGATACTCGTTGTGCCGGTCAATGTGAAAGACCTGAAATCCATGGATGTCGCCGAAGAGATGTATACAGCCCTGGAGGAGAAGGGATTCGAGGTATTGATGGACGACCGGGACGAACGGGCCGGCGTTAAGTTCAAAGACGCTGATCTCATCGGGATTCCCTGGCGCATCGTCATCGGTGAAAAAAATCTCAAGGATAATATGGTGGAGATCAAAGAGCGCAAGACCGGCGCCGTGGAAAAGGTCAAAGTTGAGGAAGCGGTGGCAAAAATTGAGAAGAAGCTGGTCATGGAGCTGTAACTGATCCGAGTAGTGTAGGATTCGGAGCTCATTGGCAGAATTTCTCGGGATTAAGCAAGTCATCGCGGTTAAGCCGCAACAGTGAATATGAGGCCCAAAATTAACTTGAAATCCTCCATAGACAAGCCTATAATGTCAGCTTATACTGATTTTCGGGAGGTATTGTCCTGTGGACGAAATCGTAAAGCTTGAACTGACACCGCAGCAGATGGCGGAAATAAAAAAACAGATCGGTTTTGAGCTTCGCGAAATATACCTTACGAAGCGGTCACTGAACAAACTGCGTGTTTTCCGGCTTCGGCTCAGTGAGGAACAGCAGCTGGTTCTTGAGGATAAGCTCGGACAAAAAGTCAGGGAACTTACTGTAACACGCTCGGTCGCAACCAGGATATTGTAATGTTGTGTCACCTCCATGGTGCTTTGATCACCTGGTATTGAACATATGGTGTTTTTTCCTGCAGGGCGCGTCCCTGTATTTTTATTGATCTCAACGTGAAAGGAGGTGAACATTCTTGAAAAAATTCCTCGTAATCATATCGGCCCTCGTATTTGTTGCGACCGTGGCTCTGGTTGGCTGTCAAAAGAAAGAAGAGGCTGCACCAGCTCAGCCTGCCGTAGCAACGTCGCCTGCTCCCACTGCAATGGCTCCGGCAACTTCTCCGGCACCTGCACCTGCTCCTGCACCGGCACAGCCGGAAAAAAAGTAGTTTCGAAGGTTATGAACTGGGAAATTTAAGAATGGCCCCCCAACTGAGGGGGCCTTTTATTTTTGAGCAGGCGGACAGAAGAGTGTGCTGTGAGCATTGATTTCCGTGTATAATATTTAGAGGCCTGAGATTTTTTTAACGAGCCGGCCATCGGGCCTGTATCAGCAAGGACGTAAAATCATCGAGAAGTATGGAGATCCCCAATTCCGGGGCAGGGGATGCGTCGGCCGCACCGGCATCCTTGAGCTCATTGAATTGAACGAAAAGATCATGGCCACGAACCGCAGATAGAGCGGATGTCGAATTCATCGGGTCAGCGGCGTACGCCGGCGGCCCGCCGCGATGCTCAAAATTCTGAAAAGGTCAGCAACTGCGGATGATTGCCCATATAACGGGGGAGCAGGGATGATGTCGAATTTTGGGACTGTGGACATCCGGTCTGCATTCTGATATTCGCGATCCGCATTCGAAATATGACTTCGATTTTGGCCTTTATAAACGTCTTCTGGGCGTCTCTACTGGCTGTGGGTGTCAGCATCCTCGTTGCCGCTTTTTTTGCGGGAGCCGAGACAGCCATCGTGTTTTCGAACAAGGGGCGCCTTAAGGAGCTCGCCGAAAGAGGAAACAAGCAGGCGAAGGCTGCCCTCATGCTCGTGCAGGAACGTGACCGTCTGCATACCACGCTGCTTTTGGCTGAAAATTTTCTTATCGTTCTTGCCGCTGTAATCGCCATGGTTATTGCCGCAAGCCTGATTACGGAAGTCAGTCTTGCGGCTGCAATCACGGTGCTTCTCGTAACCATTCCGGTTGTGTTCTTTGCAAAGCTGGCGCCGAAGGGAATTGCCTGTAAAAATCCAGACCGGATCGCTCTGTCCGTCGCTTCTTCTCTGAACGTGATCATGAAAGTCCTGACGCCTTTCTCACGTTTGCTGACGGGCGCCGCCGACCTTGTCGTCGGCCCGGGGCCAGAAGGCGCGTCCTGCTCCACGGTGGTCACCGAGGAAGACATCAAGGCGATGATCAACCTGGGCGAAGAGCGCGGCTCGCTGAAAGAGGAAGAAAAGGAACTGCTCCACAAAGTGTTCGAGTTCGGCGATACAGTGGCATCGGAAGCTATGAGGCCTCGGACCGAGATCGTCAGCGTACCCTCGAAAGCGGCACTCCGGGAAGTGTTCGCACTCGTATCGGTTTTCGGATATTCACGATATCCCGTTATAGAGGATACGGTGGACACGGTCATCGGCATCCTGTATATCAAGGACATTCTCGTTGCCCTGGCATCGGGAGACGTGAATCGCGAGGCAGGCATCCAGCAATTCATCAGATCAGCATACTTTATTCCCGAAAATAAACGGGTGAGCGAGCTTTTGTCAGAAATGCAGCAGGAACGGTTCCAGCTCGCCATTGTTATAGACGAATACGGCGGCACAGCCGGACTCGTGACCCTTGAAGACCTGATCGAGGAAATCGTCGGCAGCATTCACGACGAGCTGGAATCCGAGGAAAAGGACGTCCAGATCGTTGATGAGAAGAACTTCGTGGTTTCGGGCCAGTCTCCCCTTGACGAGGTGAATGAGCTGCTCGACGCGAACCTCCAGTCAACGGACTTCAATACGCTCGGGGGTTTTGTGTTCGGGCTCTTCGGCAGGATGCCGAAAGTCGGAGAACAATTGAGGTATCGGCATCTGAAGCTTGAGGTCCTTGAACTCGAAGGGAGAAAGATCAGCAAGGTGAAAATAACAAAACTATAAAAGATACAGGGCTTAGAGCATGGCGCACAGGGCCGTATGCAAACATTCTGTTCTCTGCTCCATGGTTCATGGCAAATTTCGAGGAGGTGTTATGCGGAAAAAAGTAACGGTTGTTGGTGCGGGCAATGTGGGGGCGACGCTGGTACAGCGTATCGCGGAATCCCAGTTAGCGGATGTAGTGATGGTCGACGTGGTCGAAGGCGTGCCGCAAGGCAAGGGACTCGATCTTCTGGAGGCGGGCCCGCTCATCGGATATGATTCGATGATCACCGGCACAAATGGGTATGACGAAACTGCCGGGTCGGACATCATCGTGATTACGGCCGGTCTGGCGCGAAAACCAGGTATGAGCCGCGACGACTTACTTTCCCTAAACGGAAACATCGTGAAGATCGTAGCTAACGAGACCTCGCGCCGTTCCCCAAATGCGGTAATGATCGTGGTCACGAACCCCATGGATGTGATGGCCTTCGTGGCTATGAAGGCGAGTGGGTTCCCCAAGGAACGGGTCATCGGCATGGGCGGCGTGCTCGATTCCGCGCGGTTCCGGACTTTCATCGCCAGGGAACTCGGCGTATCGGTAGAGAATACTCATGCTTTCGTGCTCGGCGGTCATGGCGATTCCATGGTCCCTTTGCCGCGATACTCGACCGTGGCCGGCATACCGATCACCGAATTGATGAGCAAAGCGGCCATTGATAAACTGGTTGACCGGACGAAGAACGGAGGCGCCGAGATCGTTGCGCTGCTCAAAACTGGCAGTGCCTATTACGCCCCGTCGGCTTCCACCCTAGAAATGGTCGATGCCATCCTGCTGGACAAAAAGAAGATACTTCCCTGTTCCGTGTATCTCGACGGCGAGTACGGCGTCAAAGGTGCGTTCGCCGGAGTGCCGGTCAAGCTCGGAGCGAAGGGAGCAGAGCAGGTTGTTGAAATCAAACTGAGCGCCGATGAAAATTCGGCCTTCATGAAATCAGTAGAGGCGGTGAGATCGGGATGCGCGAAATTCATGTAGACGAGATCGTAGACCACGTAGCGCAGATCTGCGTCGATGCAGCATACAACCTGAATGAGGACGTGCTTATGGCCTTTGACCGCGCCGCGGAGACCGAGACGGCGCCGGGGGCTAAGGAGATCATCGGGCTCCTGAAGGAGAACGCGCGCATAGCAAAGGAAGAGCATATTCCTCTCTGTCAGGACACGGGCATCGCTATTTTTTTTGTTGAGCTGGGCCAGGACCTCAGGATCAAGAACGGTTTCATCATCGATGCCATCAACGAGGGCGTGCGTAAAGGATATAAGGAGGGGTATCTTCGGAAATCCGTCGTTGACCCGATCACCCGAAAAAATACGGGCGATAACACGCCGGCTATCATCTATATCGAGCTTGTGCCCGGCGATAAACTCAAGATCTCGTTTATGCCAAAGGGTGCGGGGAGCGAGAATATGAGTGTGATCCGGATGCTGAGGCCGACCGAAGGCATCGAAGGCATCAAAAACTTCGTGCTCGAATGTGTAAAGAGGGCCGGCGCTAACCCCTGTCCGCCCGTTGTTATCGGAGTAGGTATCGGCGGCGATTTCGAGAAGGCGGCGCTCCTTGCGAAGAAAGCGCTCTTGCGGCCCGTAGGCAGCCCGAATTCCAAGCTGGAACTGTCGTCTTTGGAAGAGACCCTTCTTAAGGCTGTGAACAAAACCGGCATTGGGCCGGAAGGGCTTGGCGGCAAGGTAACGGCGATGGCCGTGCATGTTGAAAGCTTTCCCTGTCATATCGCGAGCTTGCCGGTAGCGGTCAATATAAATTGCCACGCGGCAAGGCATAAGACGATTACCCTTTAATAGGGACGCATTAAAAGCCTTGCGCAGGTTGCCTGTTTGCGAGAATATAGAGCATGACCAAACCGATAAAAATAGAAACTCCCTTAACCGACGACGTCATTTCTGACCTGAAGGCCGGGGACCATGTGCTAATCACAGGCGTGATGTATACCGGGAGAGACATGGCGCACAAGTACATGGTGGACGGCCACAACAACGGTGAGAAACTGCCGTTCGATCTTATGGGTCAGATTCTTTACTATACCGGGCCCACTCCTGCACCTCCGGGAAAACCCATTGGCTCAGCAGGCCCAACAACAAGTTACCGTATGGACAAGTACACGCCAACTCTGCTAGAACTAGGCCTTAAGGGCATGATCGGAAAGGGGCCGCGAGGACAGGCCGTCAAAGATGCGATCCAGCGCTACAAAGCTGTTTATTTTGCGGCTATTGGCGGCGCAGGCGCGCTCATGTCCAAAGCAATAAGAAAGGCCGAGGTGATTGCCTTTCCCGAACTTGGAGCGGAAGCCATTATGCGGCTCTACGTCGAGAATTTTCCCGCGGTCGTCGTGAACGATGTTTACGGTAACGATCTCTACCAGATCGGAGTGGAAAAATACGGGGAGACCGAAGGCGCAGAGAGCGAGACCTGCTGAAGCATGAAAAAAGAGCAACTACAGAGGCCGCGGCGAACGATGATCAATTTGTCAGGAGAAACAATGCCGATTAAATCAAAGATCAGGACCATTCCAAACTATCCCAAGAAGGGGATCATGTTCCGCGACATCACTACGCTTATCAAGGACCCCGTCGGCTTCCGGCTCATGATCGACACGCTGACCCAGCGATACCTGCATTCGGACTTTTCCTTCGATACGATCGTAGGCATCGAGTCACGCGGGTTCATTGTCGGTTCGGTTTTGGCATATACGCTCGGCAAAGGGTTCATCCCGATCCGTAAAAAGGGCAAGCTCCCTGCCGAGGTAGTTTCCCAGGAGTATGAACTCGAATATGGTACGGACAAGATAGAAATGCACAAGGATGCGCTGAAAAAGGGCGAACGGGTCCTGCTTATCGATGACCTTCTCGCGACCGGTGGCACTGCATTGGCCGCTGCCGCGCTTGTGGAAAAGCTTGGGGCAAAAATCGTAGAGATAGCGTTTATCGTAGATCTTCCGGACGTTGGCGGGAAAAAAAGACTAGAAGAAAAAGGGTATAAAGTCTTCGCTCTTACGGAGTTTGCGGGGGAATAAGGTTGTTGCATGAAGCGCCCGGGGCAAAAAGGCATTGTCGATCACGACAACGCCTTTTTTGTTGGTTCACCTGGCGAAGGCGTGGCGCGAATGATAATGAGCAATAATCGCTTAACAAGATTGGACAACCAGGAGTTGCTGTTTTTATGCAATCCGGTCAGCACAGGCAAGAAAGGTCTTCGCATTCCTTAAGGGCGTCTCAAGAGGCAGATCGCAGGAAGGCATGAGGATGAATTTCCGGAAAGGATCGGCAAATCCGGAAACGCATTCGGAAACAGCCTGGCACAACATAGTGGTGTCCCCGCCGAACACCGTTCTGATTACATCTATGTTCCCGGCAAGAACAACTTGTTCACGATAGAGCTTGTACACATCTCCGAGGCGCACGCCCGTGTCGAGCGATATGCAGTCAGCGCCGGTATCAGGATAGAGGGCCAACTGGGCGCGAATATCGCCGCACTGGTGAAAGAAGCGAGCAACGCCTCGTTCCCCAACCTGCTCGAAGAGCTTTTGCTCACAGGGGAGTACCGCATCACGGTACAGATCAAGGGGAATAAGCGTGGCCGCCCCGTCAGAGATTACGATGCCGTCAATCAGTCCCCGTTCGATGAGCGGACGGAAAAACGCGGAAGAAAGGCGGACACCAAGTTCGCACACCTCCAGGATAAACTCCGTATCCGTCAGCGTTTTTTCCTGCAGGAGGTTCCAGTCGCACAAGATCATCGCCCAGGTGAATGGGCCCCAGGAAGTGGCACAGAGAAAGCGGTCAGGCAGTTGCGATCGCAGGCGGGCTATCATTTCCACGAGTGCGAGGGAATGGGGAGAGTCCTGGATATTCACGAATTCCAGATAACGCGCATCTTCCTTTTTTTGGATGAGAGGTGCAGAGAGGAGCGGGGCCTGTTCTTCACGAAAGGCCAGCTCTCCTCCAATTGCTTCGGCGGGAAAGGTGTTGAGGCCTGAACCGGCGAATACAATATCGGTGTCAAGCTCATTATAAAAACCTGCGAGGCTTGCCGCGAAGCCGTCAGGATCACTGTCCAGGCTCTCTATCTTGAGCCCCGTCTGACGGTATGCCCAGCGCCCTCCGCCAAACAAGGCGCGCGGCAGGCGCTCGCTGCGCTCTCCCTTCAAAACATGCTTGATAAATTCCCGCCTGTCCACTGCAGCCCCAGTCCGCCGATGATCCCGGGCGCTCATAGCATGATCACCTTAATGAAAAAAAGGTATCCTGAACAATAACAGATAACCGTTCAACATCATAATAAATCCGAGCGAAGCGGAAACGATTGCAATAGAAAAGACCGGTCGCGATACTGCGAGGATGGAGATCGATGCAAGGACAATGGATATCTGCAATAACACTTCAGCGTAGTCGAAGTAGGGATCTTTGGAGAAGCTTCTGTCCCGATGCTCTTCGAGCCCTTTGGCTTCCCGCTCTATGTCCTTTTTTTCCTCTCCGTACCGTGCTTCTTCCGCACGCAATTCCCTGATCAGGGACTGGTACTGTCTTTTTACCGCGGGCTTCATGGTGGCACCGCGTTCAAAAACATCCAATTCCAGCCGCAAGCTGTTCGTTTTGTAGAGTTGCTCCCGCACAACCTTCGACTGGTAAAAGGCCCATTGATCGGACGCCTGCTGCTGTGAGAGCAGCATTTCCTTCATGGCATTGTTCCCACCGAGTGATGTAATGGCGAGCAGCACGGCGAAGAACGCCGTGGTTAGGGCGACCTTGCGGGTAAAGCCTTTTGCGCGGATCTCTTCAAGCTCCTCGGGATTGGGGATTTCGACATCTGCCATACTGCTATCCTCCTTGGTAGATTAACTGGTAGTTCACCATTCCTGCTTAGCAAGAGGTGGTGCATGAGAGAGCGGAGATAGCAACGGCATACGCTCGGGTGCTCAGGCTGGCACGAATTCACAAAGTCTCGATTCTCATGATGGATTTTTTATATCTGAACGGTATCATGTATAATCCGGAAAATCAAGCGCTGTGATATCATGTTGCTTTCTACCTTTTTTGTCCTTGTGCGACGTAATGCCCTGGTCTTCCGGCGACGGAGGAAGTCAAGCCTGGCAGTCAAACACTTGTATTTCCCTATCCCTGTTTGCATTTCACGGTTACATGCGTTATAATTATTCTTGACAGAATTGGTCAAGTTTGTTATCGTAATGGTAAAGATTGACAGGAGTTAAAGTGTCCTCTTTAGTTGTAGCGCGGGGCCACAGGGGTCGGATGAAAGAATGAAACTCTCGTCGAAGGGGAAGTATGGTGTGCGCGCGGTTTTTGAGATCGCCCGGCACTATGGCAAGGGGCCGATCACGATCAAGGAGATCGCGGACAGGCAGGGGATTTCTTTTTCCTACCTCGAGCAGATATTGCACAAGCTTGGGAAAGCCGGCGTTATCGACAGCGTTCGGGGACCGGCAGGCGGCTACTTGCTGGCGTGTAAACCGGCCGAACTGACCATTGGTGACATCGTCCGCACGCTTGAAGGGCCTATTGCCCTGTCACACTGTCTGGAACCAGGCGAATCCGGTGACTGTAACCAGGCAGACGACTGCGTGGCCCGGATGGTTTGGACAAAAGTGGGGGCCAAGATAGAAGAAGCCCTCGACAGTATCAGCTTTAACGATCTCCTGCATGAGCAGCATTACCAGAAAGTGCCCGTCAGCCTGGGACTCAGGAAAAAGGCAGCCTTGACGGGGAAGGGGGCATGTTAAATGAGAACGGTCTACCTTGATCACGCGGCTACAACGCCTGTACATCCGAAAGTTTTAGAAGCCATGCTGCCGTACTTTTCAATTAAGTTCGGCAACCCCTCGAACCTGCACGATATCGGCAGAGAAGCAAAGAACGCCGTCGAAGAAGCGCGGGCAAAAGCCGCTGCGCTTATCGGCGCCAAAGCCGGAGAAATTTATTTCACCTCGAGCGGCGCAGAATCGAACAACTTTGCCATTAAAGGACTCGTGCAAGCGAACAGTCAGAAGGGCAAGCATATTATCCTCTCGCAAATAGAGCACTTTTCCCTTCTCCACCCTGCCAAGACACTCGAAAAGTCCGGCTTTACGGTCACCTATATCCCTACGGACAAAGAGGGGCTGGTGAACCCTGACGACGTTGCCAAGGCGATCAAGAAGGATACGGTCCTGGTGTCGATCATGCATGCGAACAACGAGATCGGCACGATTGAGCCAATCGAAGCGATAGCAAAAATTACAAAGGAAAAAAACGTACTGTTCCACACCGACGCGGTTGCATCGACCGGTTGGGTCCCGGTTAACGTCGAAGCGCTTGGCGTTGACGCGCTCTCGTTCTCGGGCCACCAGTTCTACGGGCCCAAGGGAGCAGCAGCGCTCTATGTGCGTACGGGCGTGCGGATCAAACCGCTGATCGAGGGCGGCATCCAGGAAGAAGGCAGGCGTGCGGGAACCGAGAATGTTCCTGCTTTGGTAGGGCTCGGGAAAGCTGCCGAGCTCGCAGCGGCGGACCTGCCGAATCGACTGCGCTACACGGCACAGCTCCGGGACAAGCTGCAGAAGGGGCTTCAGGAGCAGATTGATGACATGGTGATCAATGGACACCCTGTGCACAGGCTGCCTCACAATCTCAATGTCTCTTTCTGGTATGTGGAAGGAGAGTCTATGCTCCTGTTCCTGAACATGGACGGCATCTCCGTATCGAGCGGATCAGCATGTACATCGCGCTCGCTTAAATCGTCGCACGTCCTCACCTGCATAGGGACTGATGCCGCAGTGGCAAACGGAACGCTGCTTATGTCGCTTGGGATGGGCAACACAACTGAGGACATCGATTATGTAATCGAGAAACTGCCGCCTATTGTCCACCGTCTGCGGGAGATGTCCCCGCTTTATGAAGACATGATGAAGAAGAAACGGACAGCGGTACGGTGATCTGCGCCGAACGTGCACCCGCACAGAACAGTAAAAATCGGCTAACCGGCTTCGACGAATTTCAAGGAGGAAATGATGGAACAGTACAGTTCAAAGGTGATGGACCATTTTGCTCATCCCCATAATGTGGGAGAGATTGAGAACGCTGATGGCGTTGGCACCGTAGGAAACCCTGTGTGCGGCGACGTAATGCGGTTGTATATAAAAGTGGAAAACAACATCATTACCGACGCTAAATTCAAAACGTTCGGTTGCGGTGCGGCAATTGCCACGAGCAGCATGGTGACTGACCTGGTGAAGGGCAAGAGCATCGACGAGGCAATGACGATATCGAACGCGGCCGTGGCTGAGGCGCTCGGCGGGTTGCCGAGGGTGAAGATGCATTGCTCAGTGCTGGCAGAAGAGGCGCTCAAGTCTGCGCTCGATGATTACCATAAGAAGAAAGGGCTCACATCGCCGGTAAAGATGCCGGCAGAATCAGGACATGAACACGATATGGGGTAGGGTATTAATCTGCAACGGCATCATACAGAGAGATGCGGATAGCAGCCGCAAAGGTTGGAAATAAAGGTTATTCACTGGGAATAACCCTATCGTATCTTATCCAGACTTTGCAATTCTTAGTTGTGGTAAAGAGAGCTTTATTGCTATGGATATTAAAGACATTAAACCCGATGAGGTGATCGACAGTGTCGGCCTCGCATGTCCCTTGCCAATTTTCAAGACCTCGAATAAGATGAAGGAAATGTCAAAGGGCCAGATCCTTGAGGTGCAGTCCGACGATGACGGGATTGTCATGGATATGCCAGCATGGTGCAAGCTGACAGGCAATGAATATCTCGGCCTGGCCCATGAGAATGGGGAGTATCATGTTTACGTGAGGAAGAATTAATGCAGCTTCTTCCCGTTCTCTGGTCATAATGCGAGATCATCGGTAAACGGTGCCGGCGTTATTTGATATTTTTTGCTATCAGAAGCGGTTGTCTTCTTAAGGTACTGAAGTACGTTTAAATCCTTTCTTTTTTAAAAGATGTTCACACAGCACTCATGATGTTAAGAAACGCTGGACTCCCTTTTCCTGTTCAGGTACAATTATTCACATGGAGCACCATTACCCGTCGTATATCGCGTATCTGATCGTTGCAGGGATCACCGCCGCACTCTTTGCTGCCCGAAAAATTCTGTTTAGAACTCTGCATCGACTGTCACGGGAAAGAGCAACACCGACAGAGGCTTTTATCGTAACAGCGCTGCAGGGCCCCTCCACCCTGCTCATTATAGCACTTGCCCTCTATACCGGAGTGCGCCTGGCTGAAATCCCTGACCAGTACGAGGCCTACGCGGTAAAGGGAATGCATCTTTCCCTGATACTTACTGTTACGATGGCATTGGCGAACATCAGCGGACGCGCGGTCTTCTTTTTTCTTAAAAAGGTCGATCTGCCGATCGCCGTAACGAGCTTGCTCAATGTCGTGATCAAGGCGAGCGTCTACGCTGTCGGAATCCTGGTCATGCTGAACTTTGTCGGGATCTCGATCGCGCCCATCATTACCGCTCTCGGTGTCGGCGGACTTGCGATGGCACTAGCGCTGCAGGACACGCTGTCAAATCTTTTCGCCGGTATCCATATCCTTGCTGAGCATACAATCCGCGTCGGCGATTATATCAGGCTCGAGACAGGCCAGGAAGGATTCGTGGAGGACATCAGCTGGCGCACGACGCGCATCCAGTTGCCGACGAACAATATGGTCATCGTTCCGAACAGCAAACTGTCACAGAGCGTGGTGACAAACTACTTCTTACCGGAAAGGCGCACGATGACCCAGATGCCGGTAAGTGTGAGCTGTGACGTTGACCCCGATCTCGTCGAGCGCGTGCTCATTGAAGAATCGACGCGATCAATAGCGGAGGTGCCGGGCCTTCTTGGCGACCCCGCTCCCGCGGTGTTGTTCGCGCCCGGCTTTGGCGCTTCATCCCTCGATTTCACCCTCTTCTGCTCGGTTGTGGACATAAATGCCCAGCAGCCTGTTCATCATGCTCTAAGAAAGCGGATTCTCAAGCGGTTCATCCGCGAGGGGATCACCATTCCTTACCCCACCCGCACAGTGATTCTGCAGGACGCTGCTTTAAAAAAACAAGAAAAATAAAAGGGTATTCGGATTTAGTGGTTGAAAAATCTAAAATGCGGATAATATAGATATCTCGGTTCCTGGTTGATTTTAGACATCAATTGCCTTTTGAATATCCAAAACAAACTGCTGTATATGATTTGTTATGTATTTTTTGATTTTCGACCACGCTATGTTAGCTCCCAAATACTTTGGGTCGGGATCTGAATCAGCATCTTGAAAGTAGACGAGTGCTTTTCCCATTACAACAGGGTTTATTCGGTTTTCTCCATATCGATTAACCAAATTTTCGGCAATCTTTGCAAATGGAATGTCCTGCAGAATCCAATAGAGGTCTATGAAATCTCTCTTTGCCCCCTTCTGCATAATTGCAACAAGCTTCATAGAAGCAATATCAACAAGTCCTGCGATAGCAATCCCTTGAAGCATTAACGTCTTTTCAAGAAATTGCTGCGTATAATGATAAAATGATATTTTCACTCCAGCGACCGATAAAGTGAGTGTTCCCTCCTCGTCTTGGAGAGTTTCTATTCTCAAACCAAGCTTGCTAATCGCTCTATGAATTGCATCTGTCCTAAAGGAGCGAGTTGTAAAAAAATCGAAATCCACGGACAACCGGTGGCCAAGATGAAGCGCAACGGCCGTTCCCCCAGCTAGTATAAAACCATTATCCGATGCAATCGGAGATATCTTTTTGATCAATTTACGTGCAGCAGGTGTAAGACAATTAAGATACATGTTTCTCCCCAAACCATACAGTCCAAAAATGTTTAGATCGTTGTGATAGTCTGCGGCTAGTAAGGCAAACCTCAATGATTAATGACGTCGGATATTGTTTCTGTGTCCACCACAGTGCTTTAAGATCACCAAACTCGAGTACCCGTTCTATGATGAATCTACTATGCCGGCGAATATTCAATGTTTTAGGATCTACATCCCAAAAATACTTAAATAACTCAGACGGCATTGATTTGTTCTCTTCAAGAGCCTTTATTTGGGCGGTGACGTTCGGATCACGTACAGGTCCCAGATATTTTTGGATTATCTTGCGCCCTCTCCGGTATGCTTCATAAGCATACTCCCTGCCGCCTATTTTCTTTATTGTAATGCTCATTAATTTCGTTATACAACATTGTTGTATAAAATTCAACAAATGTGCATACTGTCATTGACCGCCCCACGGAGAACAAATCAACCGAAAAATCCGATTTTAAACCTGTTTGTATATTTTTTGAAAACTGCAGAATCAACCAGTAAATCCGAAGCCCCAAATAAAACTGCTCAACGCTCACGTGTCTTCCCTGTTTCCGTTTGACAACACCGGGGGGATAGTTTATTATCACTTTTGCCAGAGGAGAGGAGTGCGATGCAGACCATAGTGTCCTTGAAGGAAGGCGATTGGGTTGAAGAGGTTTATCTCGTTTCATCAAAGCAGGTATCGACAGCAAAGAACGGCGTGACCTTTCTTTCCGTCAAACTCGCTGATAAGACAGGAGAAATCGACGGGAGGCTGTGGGATAACGCCGATGAAGTGGCCGGGAAATTCGAACGGGAAGATTTTGTCCGCATAAAAGGCATGACGTCGAATTACCAGGGTTCGCTGCAAATAAAGATGAAGACCCTTGAAAAAGTCGACGACACGAGGGTGGATATCGCCAACTTTCTCGAATGTTCGCCGCGCAGTACCGATGATATGGTGAAGGAGCTGAAGGTTGTTTTATCTGCTCTGTCAAACCCCTACCTCAAGAAGCTCATGAACGCTTTTCTGAATGATGAGCCGTTCATGGTGATGTTCAAGCGCACGCCGGCGGCCAAGACACTGCATCACAATTATATCGGCGGCCTGCTCGAGCACGTCGTCGAGCTTATCGCGGTCAGCCTGGACGTGGCAAAGCACTTTCCGTCAATTGACAAAGACCTATTGGCCGTGGGTGCATTCCTGCACGATATCGGAAAAGTCCGCGAGCTTGCAGTGAGAAAATCGATCGAATACACCACCGAGGGGCGGCTCATCGGCCATATATCCCTCGGGTACGAGATGATCGTCGAGAAGATAAACGCCATTCCCGGATTTCCGGCGGAGCTGACCATGCTGCTAAAACACATCGTGCTGTCGCACCACGGAGAGTACGAGTTCGGTTCGCCCAAAAGGCCGAAGATCCAGGAAGCCATCGTCATCAACTACCTGGATGATCTGGCGGCAAAGATCAACAACTTCCAGGCAACGCTCAAGAAAGAGCATGTGGCAGAGGGCGAGTGGACAGGATTCAGCAAAATGCATGACCGCTATCTCTATCGGCAGACGTCATTTCCCAAAACCGCAAGGGACCAAGACACTGATCCTGAACGGCTCGAAGAGGCAAAGCCTCACAATCCCAAGGACAAAAAGATGCCACCCGCAGCAGCCAATAATATGTCGGGTAAATTGCCGCTGGATTTGTAACGGCATTCGTTCAATGCCGAATTAAAAACGTCCAGTTTCTAAATCATTTGAGGTGTTCCATGTTTGGTGTACTCCGCAGTATGAGCGACGGGCTCGCTAAGACAAGAAAGAATCTAGCCGATAAAATCGGATCGTTGGTCCTTGGAGAAAAAATCGATGAAGCGTTTCTCGACGAGCTTGAGGAAGCGCTCATAGCTGCGGATGTTGGCGTCTCAACGGCCTCATTCGTGTTGAAGGATCTTAAGGAACGCTTCAAGCGCCAGGAGTTGTCCTCACCTCTGCAGGTGCATGATCGCTTGAAGCAGGTCCTGATCGAGATTCTGGCAGGTAGTTCTTCGCAACTATCCCTCTCTGGTTCACCCGCCGTCATCCTTGTCATTGGCGTGAACGGTACGGGCAAGACAACCTCAATCGGCAAGCTGGCATACCGCCTCCATGCAGAGGGGAAGAAGGTGATGCTCGCAGCCGGGGACACGTTTCGCGCTGCGGCGTCGGAGCAGCTATCAATTTGGGGCGATCGTTCGGGTATTCCGGTGATAAAGCACCGCGAAGGTGCCGATCCTGGAGCCGTAGTGTTCGACGCTGTGGCTGCGGCGAAGGCGCGAGAGATCGATGTGTTGATCGTGGATACGGCAGGAAGACTGCACACAAAATCGAACCTCATGGAAGAGCTCAAAAAAGTGAAGCGTATAATTTCCCGTGAACTTCCCGGCGCCCCGCAGGAGACGCTCCTTGTCCTTGATGGTACTACAGGCCAGAATGCTCTTGCGCAGGCGAAAATGTTCAACGAGGCAGTAGGAGTGAGCGGCATTGTGTTGGCAAAGCTTGACGGGACCTCGAAGGGCGGCATTGTCTTTGCCATCAACAAGGAACTCTCGATCCCGGTAAAGTTTGTGGGCATCGGCGAGGCCATGGAAGACCTGAGGAGCTTTAATCCGAAGGAGTTCGTGGACGCACTCCTTTAATCAATCGACATGGCTAAAACCAGGGGTTTTCTACGGAAAGTCAGGTAATGCCTGGTGCCAGGAACATTGTGCGTAGCGCCTGGGGATGGTAGACAGTAATACTTTTACCCCCTGATCTATGCTGTATGATGGAGTCATCATGGAACGCGTGCAGGTCGAGATATATGGACAGGCCTACAACATTAAGGGGGGAAACGATACAGCCTATACGCGCGAATTGGCAGCGTATGTAGACGAGAAAATGAGGGCCATTGAGAAGGGAACGGGTACTGTCGATCCTCTTCGCGTGGCTATTTTGACCGCCATCACCATCGCAGATGAACTCAACCATGAACGAAAACGATGTGGTGAGCTGGAAAATACCGCGGAGAGCGCGGTTAAACGCATCATGGAACTTATAGAATAGTGCCGTAAAACCCTTGGTTTCAACCATGGGGATGTAAGGCATGCCTTTCTTTCAATGAATTTGACATTTTCAGCCTATTCCGATACATAGGATGCAGGTTCAACTTTCAGCATTTGACGCACGCTCACTGCTAAAGCATAGAGGGGCTCTCTCGGGGCGCGCAGCTATTAAACATTTCATCCGCAGAGTGAGATATTCCAGGAGTTTTATAAGCCTATAACCTACCAAAATTAAATGATATTTTCCTTTCCCTTTTCCACTTCCACCCACCCCTTTTCTTCTTGCCATTTTTAATTGATTCTGGTATATATGCTACAGGGGAAATGAATAAAAAATGTCCCCTGCTTTGCGCGTGATAGTTACGTCTTGTTCCTCGTGAATAAAAAATAACGGGAGCTATCTTCTGGAAAGGGTGTGCATGCCCAGATTGGACTGGGAAGCCTAAACTTTTCTATATGGCGCCCACCTGGTCCTACCAGGAAACAAGTCTATCTGCACGGCATAAGCGGGGGATTTTTTAATATTTTGACATGTTAGGCAGCATGCTCGCGTCATAGTAATCATCAATTTTATGATAATAATGTGATTCGCCACAGGTTTGAAAGGAGCGGGAAGCATGGCTCCGGCGCTTGTGATAGATAGTGCAAGGTAATGGCGACCTCCCTAAGGAAGAGATAAAAGATACCAATCTGAAAATGATTCTCCCTTGTGGACCGCACACGATTGTTTTACCAGCAACGTAATATACTGAGACCTTGGGGTTTATTATTTATACATATACACACGGAACGGGAACACAGGGTATTGACATTCTGGAGACCAGGCATACAACAGTCTTTCCAGCGAGTCGTTCTTCGCTATCTCCAGGAATATCAGGATGTTCCCAGATGTTAGCCAACACCCCAGGATCCTTAGGAATCTGAGCTGGTCAAAACCGCCTCCCACTCTATCGCTGGTCCGGTAAGCCCTCCTGAAGCATAACGTTGGGTCTTAAAAACCTCAAAAATCAACCACAATTTGAATCTCTCACAGTCGAGCCATCGGAATCACCACTTGCATGGAGAATGCGGCCGCGCGACCTGTCAGAGTTCGCAGGGCAAAAACATATCCTTGGTGAGGGCAAGCTCCTTCGGAGGGCTATCGAAGCCGACCGTTTCATGTCACTCATCTTCTACGGCCCGCCGGGAGTCGGTAAAACCGCGCTCGCGCATCTGATCGCTGGGAGAAGCAGCGCTCATTTCCTGTCGCTCAATGCAGTTACGGCAGGCGTTGCCGATATCCGGAAAGTGACCCAGGAGGCAACCCTGGAACGGAGCCGAAGCGGCAAGAGAACCGTGCTCTTCATCGACGAGATCCATCGCTTTACACGCGTCCAGCAGGATGCACTCTTACCCGATGTGGAGCGTGGGAACATCACCCTCATCGGCGCCTCGACATCGAACCCGTTTTTTGCGATCATTCCGGCTCTTTCATCCCGTTCGCAGATTTTCGAATTCAAACCGCTCGACAACGGGGATATCAAGCCCCTCCTGCTTCGTGCGCTTTCCGACAAGGAACGCGGCCTCGGAAAACTTCCTATAACATTGACGCCAGAAGCACTGGAGCTGATCGTTGCAAAATCAAACGGGGACGCGCGGCGCGCGCTGAATGCGCTGGAAATCGGTGCGCTGTCAACGGCCCCGCTTCCCGATGGAACGGTCATTTACGATCTGCACGTTGCCGAAGAGTCCATCCAGAAGAAGTCGCTTGTCTATGATGAGGACGAACATTACGACACCATTTCCGCGTTCATCAAAAGCATGCGCGGCAGCGATCCTGATGCAACGCTCTACTGGATGGCGAAGATGATTTACGCCGGCGAAGACCCCTTGTTCATCGCCCGGAGGATAGTCATCGCCGCGAGCGAGGATGTGGGAAATGCCGACCCGCGCGCACTGTTTGTTGCGACGTCCGCCTTCCAGGCCATAGAACGGATCGGCATGCCTGAGGGCGCGCTGCCTCTTGCACAGGCAGCGGTCTACATTGCTTCAGCGCCCAAGAGCAACGCGGCCTACCTCGGGATTAAGGCAGCGATGAAGGACGTGGAGGAAGGGAACCTTCTGCCGGTACCTGACCACCTGAAGGATGCACACTACAAAGGCGCAGAACGGCTGGGCAGAGGCAAAGGATACAAATATCCGCATGATTTCCCGGGCCACTACACGGCCCAGGATTACCTTCCGCAGATGCGGGAGTATTACCGTCCCACGGATCAGGGTGAGGAAAAGAGAATCAAGGAACGTCTCGCCGGACTGAAGAAGAGGTACCAGGAGGAAAAGAATGATTGAATATATTATGCTATTGGTCGTAGGACTCGTTATCGGACTCGGTATCGGCCTGTTGATCAAAAGTAAGTCGGCTGCAGGAAAAATCAAGGACGCGGAGGCAGAAGCTGTCAGGATCCTTGCCAGTGCCGAGCGCGAAGCCGAGACCAAACGCAAGGAGTCTGTACTCGAGGCAAAGGATAAGTTTTACCAGGCGCGGGCGGAATTCGAAAAAGAGACCCGCGAAAAGCGGCAGGATCTGCAGAACCAGGAACGTCGGCTCACCCAGAAGGAAGAGAGTCTCGAAAAGAAGGTAGACCTGATCGACAAGCGCGAGGCGGATGCGTTGCGGCGCGATCGCGAAGTCATGGCGCGCGAAAAGGTTGCAATTGAAAAAGAGGAACTCTTTAACAGGGGCCTGCGCGAACAGCGCGAAATGCTCGAGAAGATCGCGAACATGACAGCTGAGGAGGCCAAGCGCCATCTCATGTTATCCATGGAGGATGAGGCGAAGTTCGAGGCGGCAAAGTCCATCAAGCGGATCGAGGATGAGGCAAAGGAAGAAGCCGATAAGAAGGCAAAAAACATAATCAGCCTCGCAATCCAGCGTTATGCAAGCGATTATGTGGCTGAAGCAACAGTTTCGGTCGTGAACCTTCCGAACGATGAGATGAAGGGGCGCATCATCGGACGGGAAGGCCGGAACATCCGTGCCATCGAAGCGGCAACGGGGATCGATCTGATCATCGACGATACGCCCGAGGCGGTGATCCTGTCCTGCTATGATCCGCTCCGGCGCGAGATTGCCCGCATGACCATTGAGCGTTTGATGCAGGACGGACGCATCCATCCTGCCAGGATCGAGGAGATAGCTGAGAAAGTGAAGAAGGACCTCGACATTGCCATGAAAGACGAGGGCGAGAAGGCAGCCTTCGATCTAGGACTCCATAACATTCACCCCGAGATCATTAAAACACTGGGAAGGCTCAGGTTCCGGACGAGCTACGGTCAAAACGTGCTCATGCATTCTCGCGAGGTCGCATACTTCGCGGGAATCATGGCTGCGGAATGCGGTGTGGACCAGAAACTCGCGCGCCGGGCAGGCCTGCTGCATGATCTGGGCAAGGCAATTGACCATGAAGTAGAGGGGACTCATCCCCAGATCGGCGGCGACCTTGCCAGGAAATACGGCGAGAACCCCAAGGTGATCAACGCAATTTTGACCCACCACGGGGATGGCGAGCCGAATTGCGTCGAGTCAGTGCTGGTCGCGGCTGCGGATGCACTCTCGGCAGGCAGGCCCGGCGTGCGGCGCGAAACGCTTGAGAGCTATCTCAAAAGGCTTGAACAGCTCGAAACGGCTGCGAATTCCTTCAAGGGAGTCGAGAAGTCCTATGCTATCCAGGCGGGCCGCGAGATCCGGATCATTGTGAAGCCTGAGGACCTTTCTGACGCCCACTCGGCCCAGCTCTCGCGGGATATCGCCAAGAAGATAGAGCAGGAGATGTCCTATCCCGGCCAGATCAAGGTGACCGTGGTTCGCGAAAGCAGGTATGTGGAGTTCGCGAAATAATCATGGAAGCACGGACCGGATTTCAGCAGGAAGGCGCTTCGACATGAATTTTTTTTTAGACTTTGTGTCGCGGCGTCATCGCGGCATGGTGTTGGGGAGATTATTTGAAGGTTTTATTCATCGGAGACATCATTGGAGAACCAGGCAGAAAAATGGTCCGGGCGAACATCCGCGCACTGTCGGAGAGCCATGCACCTGATCTTGTGATCGCTAATGGAGAGAATGCAGCCGGCGGCTTCGGCATCACGTCGGAGATCGCTGAG
Source organism: Nitrospirota bacterium (assembly GCA_963845065.1). Lineage (GTDB taxonomy): Bacteria > Nitrospirota > UBA9217 > UBA9217 > UBA9217 > JAJYKN01. The sequence continues at coordinate 114,814 of CAWJQQ010000002.1, read as the reverse complement.
GAGCTGTTCTCGCTCGGGATCCACGTGCTTACCTCAGGCAACCATGTCTGGGACAAAAAGGAGATAGAGCCCTACCTGACCAAACAAGACAGGCTCATCAGACCAGCAAATTATCCTTCGGGGAACCCGGGTTACGGAAGCGTTGTCATCTCCACGAAGGTCGGCAAGGCTGCAGTGCTGAACCTCGAAGGCAGGGTCTTCATGTCTAGCCTCGAAAACCCCTTCCGTGTCGCCGAGCGCGAAATCGAAAAACTGAAAAAAGAAACTCCCGTCGTGATCATCGATTTTCATGCTGAGGCTACATCCGAGAAGATCGCACTCGCCTGGCATGTTGACGGTAAGGCGAGCGCGGTGATCGGGACCCACACCCATGTGCAGACGGCCGACGAACGCATTTTAAACGCAGGCACTGCCTTCATCACTGACGCAGGGATGACCGGGCCGACGGACTCGGTTATCGGCGTCAAAAAAGATCAAGCCATAGCGCGATTCCTCTACCAGACGCCGCGCAGGTTCGAGATACCCAAAGGGCCGACCCATTTGAACGCGGTGCTCCTCGATATTGATGAAAAAACAGGGAAGGCTAACGGGATCGAGAGAATCCAGTTAAATTCATAAGTGTCCGGGAGCATGGTCAAGTGTCAAGTACGACACACATCTTAACCATTACTCAGCTTACCTCACAGATCAAGGGCCTGCTCGAAGGTTCTTTTCCCGATGTCTGGGTCGAAGGCGAAATATCGAACCTCAGCATCCCTCAGTCCGGTCATGCCTATTTTACTCTCAAAGACCAGCAGAGCCAGATCAGGGCGGTCTTATTCCGTTCATCACAGCGGTTTCTCAAGTTTACACTGCAACATGGCATGCTGGTGATCTGCCGCGGACGCGTGAGCGTGTATGAACCGCGAGGTGAATATCAGCTTATCCTCGACTATATCGAACCCAAGGGAGTCGGTGCGCTCCAACTGGCTTTCGAGCAGCTCAAGGCCCGTCTTGAAAAGGAGGGGCTATTCGACCTGGACCACAAAAAACCACTGCCGGTCCTTCCGCAGCGCATCGGGATCATTACGTCGCCGAGCGGAGCGGCCATCCGCGACATGTTGCGCGTGATTAAACGGCGCCATCCAAAAATGCAGATCCTTCTCTATCCCGTGCCGGTACAGGGTGTTGAGGCGGCCCCTGCTATAGTCGAAGCGCTTCGTTATTTTAACCTTGAGCAGAATGTGGACGTTCTCATTGTCGGCCGCGGGGGCGGGTCGCTTGAGGACCTTTGGGCATTTAATGAAGAAGACGTAGCCCGCGCAATTTATGCATCGAGACTTCCAGTCATCTCCGCAGTCGGGCATGAGACGGATTATACTATCGCAGACTTCGTTTCCGACCTGCGAGCGCCGACACCGTCTGCAGCCGCCGAAATGGTGGTAGAGAGCGAGGAAAATTTTCGGGTCGCTATAGGCGCCCTCGAGTCACGGCTCGTTAGAAGTGTCAGGCAGATGCTTGAGCGTGTGCGTTCGTCACTGCGGGAAAACATGCGCATCCTGGGAGATCCCCGCAGAGGATTGGATCAGTTCAGCCAGCGGCTTGATGATCTGGTTCACCGCATGGCGATGGAGATTGGTCACCAGGTGAGCAGGGACAGGCAACGACTCACTGCATTGGCGGCGGGCCTCGACCACCTGAACCCGCTCGCTATTCTTGCGCGGGGCTACAGTATTACCCGGAACTTCACTACAGGGACCGTCTTGAAGGACGTTGCCGAGGTCAAAGAGGGGGATTACCTCAGCACGAAGCTGCACAAAGGTATTGTGCGTTCACGCGTAGAAAAAACCGACAAGGACAGGGATCTCTGAAGTGAAGCCTGTCCCAGGCCGCAAGTCGTGAAAAAGAGAATTCGCGAGGGGAAGGGGACATACAACTGGCAAAATATCTTTGACACAATATTATTTTTGAGATACTCTATAAGATGTATGCAAGAAGATGCCAAACAATCCGAAACACTGTCACCTGAAATCCAGGAGGTGATGCGCAGCCTGATCACGGCTATGAGGGCAGTTAAACTTTATCCGCCCAACAACCCCGTCTATTCCCAAGCAGTCAAGAAAGCCCATGAAGTACTCGCCCGATTTCTGGAGACCACCCCTGAATATAACATCGGTGTCCTAAAAAACTATTTTACCTACATGAGAACGCCAATCGGGAAGGACACACAGTTGAACAAGGCCATAGCCCAGGACCTTTTCACCAAAGGTGTCAGGGACATTACCTTTTGCGCGGAGGTAACGGCAAAAGAAATGCTGGACCTGTTCCAGGCACTCGCTCTATCCATGGAAGAGATGGCGATGAAAAGCGGTATTTCCTCGATCCTATGGGAAAAAGGCGTATCCAATATCAAAGTCACTGAAGCTGGGCTTGACGATGTCGTTAGGGTAGATACCGGGGGCACATGGGATGAAGGAGATCCCAAAACGGCTCGTTCCGGCGCGACTGAGCCAGCCCCCCAGCCTAAAGCTGCAACCTATAGCGGCCGCACACTTGTGCTCGGCGATCTCAAGACAGATCCCGCCGCGTTCGGCGCCGAAATGGTAGCGCATGCAAAAAAAACGCGCGGCAAGAACGAAACCGTTGAAGACCGTCTCCTTACGCTGTATCAGGAGGCCGGGCGCAAGATACAGCATGGCAGTCCCGAACAGCAGGAGTTGCTCTTTGCGGGCCTGGCGCAGTCGGCCCTGTCCCTTGAAGGTCCCTATCGTGATGCATTGATTGCCGGCAAACTATATGGTGATATGGATGCCGAAAATGTCCAGGAGCGAAAAGTCGAACTCGCAGAAGACGTGCCGAGTGAGTATCACGAACTCCTGACCGGACGGTTCTCGAATGAATGGACCGTTCAACAGGTGGCGGTACTCTTAAAGAGGTCGACGAACAAAAAAATATCGCCGCCGGTGCAATCGCCTTCTTCGCCCTCCGAGATTTCCGCCCCCCCTATCACAGCGGAGATAATCGGGATGGCGAAAGAAATGTCGGAGTACACCCCGGAGGAGATGGAAACACTCAAATCCATGAGCAGCGCTGGCATGGAGTCGGACATTATCGACGCTGCGGTGCGCACCCAGATTTCTCTTATTCCCTATGTGAGGGACCCTCACCATCCAACTCCCGACGACGAAGAGATCACCCATTTCTCGAGCGTCATCCAGCAGCTCGAAGATATGTTGAGTTACCTTTTGAATAAAAAAGATTATGACCGCGCCTCGCTCATTACCAAGGCCTTTCATGCTTCGGTGGATCCCGCTTTTATGCCGAGGATGACCGAGGCGCGCAAAAAGGCGTCTTCCAAAAGCATCATCACGTCAACGATCGGCGACCTGAGAAAATACGCGAAGGGGTCCCCTGAATATACCGCCGCTTATACCTATTTGTCGGCAATGGACCGTGAAGTCACCGAAGTCCTGTTGGAACTTCTAGCAGACGATAGCGATAAGGCCTCGCGTATCGCACTTCTCGATTTACTGAAGGAATTCGGCAAAAACCAGTTAGCGATGCTCGGTGAGTACCTCTCCGATAATCGGTGGTACCTGGTCCGAAATATCGTGAATGTCCTCGGTGAGAGCAAAGGTGACCAGGCCATTGTCTTTCTGCAGAAGGCAGCAGACCACAAAAATGCCAAGATACGGCAGGAAGTTGCCAAGGGCCTCATCACCATCGGAGGGAGAAAGGCCGCCAGCATCCTGGCGAAGTTTTTAAAAGACAGGGATGAGGTCGTCCAGGGGATGGCAATCCACGGACTCACTGAAATAAAGGGCATCACCGTTGAGGATACAAAACCCCTCATTGAATACCTGCAAGAACGTTCTCTCAGCAAAAAGGAGCATCAACTTACGCTGGAGGCCATCAGGGCGCTGGGGAAGGTCGGAGGCCCCTCTGCCGGGGATGTGCTCAAAGGATTCACTCGAGTCCGGTGGTGGAAGCCGCGGAAACTCCAGGTGGAGCTCCGGGTCGCGGCAATGCGGGCAATGACTGAAATCACGAGGAGGCAGGTCGATGGCGGACCAGAAAAGCGATAGCCGCGGCGAGGCGAGGCAATCCTTTTTCGCAAGACAATTGCTGCTTGGCACGGCCAAGACCGCGTTTCAGCAGATGTCGGGCTTGATGAAAAACGTTACCATCTATCCCGAATCGCACCCCTTCCTGCTTGCCCTGGCTAACAAGCTTCTTGCCACTCTTGAGGGACTGCTGGTCGGAAGGAAAGAGGTCGCGTTCTACCTCGTGTCCGGAGAATTATTTTTTGAGACCCACTCCGTTCCGCTCGACCAAAGCGTCTCTCTGCTCATGGAGCAATTTATCAGCCGTGAAATCGGAGGAATCGTTTTTAAACCGGAGCTAACTGCTGCAGAGCTCATCAGACTGGCAGTACTGATGAGCAAGGAGCCTGAGACGATTGCTGCAGAGGGTGGCGTCATGGAGATTGCAGGCCGTGAGAATATCTCCCATATCGACCTCCACCGCGTGCTGCTCGTCGATAAGAATACCGGCAGCGCCATCAAGGAAGAACAAAAAAAATCTGCGCGATTGTTTCTGGATGCGATCGATGCGATAAAAGACATGGTTCAGAGCGTTCACCGTGACAAATCGATTAGCACGCGCAGACTGAACACGGTCGTCCAAACCATGGTTGATAATGTTCTAGACAACCGTGACGCCCTCATGGGTCTGACCAGCCTCAAGATGTATGATGAATATACATTTGCCCACTCAGTCAACACGTCCATTCTTGCCATCTCTCTCGGGACCTTCCTGTCGTTCGAGAAACCCCAGATCGCCGCACTCGGCGTTGCCGCGATGCTGCACGATGTCGGCAAAGTTCGCGTGCCCCTCGAAATCATTAACAAACCGGGTAAACTGACAGATGAAGAATGGCTAGAGGTCAAGCGGCATCCCGTCAACGGCGCGCTGATCGCATCAGGCATTCCGAACGTGACTAAACTCGCGATGGTGGTGGCTTTCGAACACCATCAGCATGGAGTTACTGGCTACCCGCATGTGGAGACCCATTCGGACGAGCATCTGTTCTCCCGTATTGTTTCTCTTGCCGACTCCTACGAAGCCCTCACGGCAGCCCGTGTGTATTACAACGTCCAGATGCCTCCGGACCAGGCTATCCGGATCCTGGTGGAAAAGCGAGGGAAAGTGTTTGATCCGGTGCTCGTGAAGGCCTTTGTTAACATGATCGGCATTTTCCCCATCGGCACTGTCCTGAAACTCTCGACTGGCGAGGTCGGTCTTGTCCTGCATCAGACCCGCGATCTCATGCGTCCCAGGATCCTGCTGCTCACGAAGTTCGACGGTTCGGAAAGAGAGTCCGGCGCAGAAATCAGTCTTCTCGAGACAACGGCCGGGAAGTATATACGGAATGTTGTCGGCATCATCAATCCTCATACTTCGAATATCAACATAAAACAATATTTAGAATAACTCTCCGAATGACCCTTCGTGAACATTCACGGAACTGGCGCCGGTTCGTCACGATAAATCACGAGACGATGAACCTGGATTGTACCCGCCCATCGTATTCCCTATGCCGCATCACCTCATACATTCTCCCGGACCTAGCGGCCCGGGGAGGATGTCAAAGAACGAGGAACAAGAGAAAAGGGAGGCAAGAGACGCCTTTGCACAAGATCTGCGATTATAATCTTCCGAGAACCCGGGTCTACTTCGCCGCAATTTTTTTGGGAATCCTTGCAGGTGTGGCAAACTCATTTCTTGCCATCGATCTCAGAATGAGGCCCATACTCGGAGCGTGGATTTTGGCTTCATTGACACTTGTCATTATCCTGCATGAGACCATCCACGGCGCGACCGCGGCAATGCTCGGACACAAGCCGCAATTCGGCCTCAAGCCGCCGCTCGTGTATATAACCTTTGCACACAAGATCCCGCGCAATCACTTAATCCTGATAGCAGTGGCGCCGTTCGTACTTCTAGACATCCTGTTCATACTGTTGTATGCTCGAGGCGTGCTCAATCTTTTTTGTGATCTCTGCCTTATAATTAATTCGATTGGCGCAGTTGGCGACATTTGGGTCGCGCTCAAATTGCTGCAGATGCCCAAACAGTCCCTGATCCTCGATACGAAAACCGGATTTGAGGTCTGGACCGATTAAGGCAGTCACCATGACCGCAATTCACTCCTTATCGGAACCACCGCGGGAACTCTGGGATGTATCACGGGTTATGGCGCAGGATTTTTTTTTGGGCTCTGGATGCAGCGTCTCGGCTGGATAGTCGCCGTGGTGAATATGGTGGCAGGCTTTGCTGCTTTTGTTCTGGCCATCACATATATAATTCCTATTTCCTTGTAGGAAATTCAGTACAGTTTACGCCCTGCTTACCAAACTATCCGCAGAAAGCCCCTGGTTTTAACCATGGGGATGAATGCGGGAACTTTGTTTTTCAGCAATTGCTAGACAAATGTATATCTATATGGTATAGTTGAACAATCAATGCCAGATAAACTTAAAACTCCAACATTTATCCACGAGTTTCAACTCGTAACAACCCCAAAAGACAATCGAATGCTTAATGTCCGACTCGAAGCCGGTCGTTATCTATATAATGCCTGTCTTGGTGAAGCGATGAAACGTCTTGCCGCCATGCGTAGCTCTAAAAAATGGCGTTTAGCGATCAAGAAGAAAAAGAGCAGGCTACGCGCTAAAATGTTCAAGACAGCCAGAAACATAGCTGAATATACCGAATACCACCTTCATAACTACGTCGGTATCCTCCGCAATTCCTGCTGGATCAGTGAGCACATTGACAGCCTGACCGCCCAGAAGATAGCGATCTCAGAGTCATATAACGCCGTCGCTGACTACGAGTTCGGGAAGCATGGCAAACCACGTTTCAAGCGCCATGGCTGGATGTCGTCCCTTGAAGGCAAAAACAACAAGTCCGGTATTCGGTGGTGCGATGACCATGTGGAGTGGACTGGCCTTCGTCTCACCTGTGTCTTCGACAAAAAAGACAAGTTTGGCGTTCAGGCACATGCGCTTAGCCATGATGTCAAGTACGTTCGTCTGGTCAAGAAAACTATCCGCGGCAATCCCCGCTGGTTTGCCCAACTTGTGCTTAAAGGCACGGCTAGGATCAAGCGTGAGAACCAGATTGGCACCGAAACCGTTGGCCTTGACATTGGCCCGTCCACGTCAGCCATTGTTGGCGATACTGATGCTTTGCTTCTCGAATTCTGCCCCGAAGTCGAGATACCGTTTAAACGTATCAAAACCGTTCAGCGCAAGATGGCCAGAAGCCTTCGTGCTACCAACCCAGACAACTACAACGAAGACGGCACGACTAAGACTGGTGCCGGCAAGGGTAAAAAGCGGTGGATATTATCCGCCAAATACATTGCGCTTAAGGCTGAACTAGCCGAGCTACAGCGAGTTTTGGCTGAAACCAGAAAACGAGCTCATGGCAAGTTAGCCAATAAAATTCTTAAGCTCGGAACCAACATAAAGACCGAGAAACTGTCGTACAAAGCATTTCAGAAACTCTATGGCAAAAGCATTTCACGACGCGCTCCGGGGATGTTTATTTCGATGCTTCGCCGCAAAGCCGAAAACGCTGGCGGTAAAGTAACTGAATTTTCTACCCGGAGCACAAAGCTTTCAGAGACATGCCACTGCGGGGAAGTAGCCAAAAAACTGCTATCTCAACGGTGGCATGCCTGCAGTTGTGGGGTAAACACTCAACGCGATCTCTACTCCGCATATCTTGCAAAATATGTTTTTGAAAATGCCCTCGACACGCGCCAGGCTTTAGCAGCCTGGCCGGGTGCAAACCTGCTCCTGGAACGGGCGGTGTTGAGGGTGCAGCATGAAGCGGCAAATGGCCGAATTCATCCGGCCAGCTTCGGTATTGACAACAAGAGAGCTAACACCATGAACCGGAGACAGAGCTGCTCGCCCGTTAAAGGCGGATCAACGACAGTCGAGGCCGGCAATGTCTGTATTGTTGCCGGAGAGCCTGTCGGTATTGCCGTTTGAACCCCCTGTCTTTAGACATGGGGTAGGTCAGCCCGTAAAGAGGATTTATTGTGAGCGATCCGTTCCACACATCCCTATGATTTCCTATCCTATAGACGCTATTCTGGCTAAACTGATGGCAGCCATCACAGCAAACCCATCGGTCGTTTTGCATGCCCCGCCCGGTGCAGGCAAAACAACCCGTGTCCCGCTAGCGCTCCTTAAGGCTGTCCCCCCTGAACAGGGTCGTATCGTCATGCTCGAACCGCGCAGGATCGCCGCTGTTTCTGCTGCACGGTGGATGGCGAAATCGATGGGCGAAGAAGTGGGAGCTACTGTCGGCTATGCCATCCGCTTCGATGCGAAGAAGTCCGGGAAAACCCGCATTGAGGTCGTTACCGAGGGGATCCTTACCCGCCGTATTCAATCCGATCCCGGCCTCGAAGATACAGCTATGGTTATTTTCGACGAGTTCCATGAACGAAGCCTCCATGCAGACCTTGCGCTTGCACTCTGCCTCGACGTCCGCAAAAGCTTGCGACCCGACCTTAAAATTATGGTCATGTCCGCCACACTTGACTATGGACCTATTGCAAAACTTCTCGGTAATGCACTGGTCATCACGTCCACTGGAAAGGCATATCCCGTGGAGGAACGGTATCTCGAGAACAATACCGGGATGCTTTCTATGCGTGTTGCCCGTGCCGTCAGGATTGCGCTGAAGGAGACACAGGGCGACATCCTAGTGTTCCTTCCCGGGTCAGGAGAGATCAGGGCATGCGTAAAGGAATTACATGAAACAGTGGACCTCGATAATGACCGCATTACCCTACATCCGCTTTACGGTGACCTCCCGTTCGATGAACAGGAGCGCGCAATCATGCCGTCAAAGGATGCACGGAAGGTCGTGCTTGCCACGAACATTGCAGAGACGAGCCTCACGATCGAGGGCGTTCAAGTTGTCATTGACAGCGGCCAGACGCGAATGCTCCGTTACGATCCCTCGACAGGGATGAACCGGCTCGTGACCGTGCCGGTTTCCCGCGCATCGGCGGAACAGCGCAAAGGCAGGGCAGGACGACTTGGGCCCGGCGTATGTTATCGACTCTACGGAAGTCATGACCTTCACAGCATGTTGCCCTTTACCCAGCCGGAAATGCTGCTCTCAGACCTTTCCCAACTCGTTCTGGAACTTGCCGTCTGGGGCGTTAAAGAAGCGCACGAACTTTCGTGGCTCGATGCGCCTCCTTCGGCTGCCTGGGATTCGGCGGTCTCTCTGCTGCAGGAACTCGGCGCCCTCGACAAATCAAGATCTGTCACTGCCGTGGGCAGTGCCATGGCACGTCTGCCGCTGCACCCCCGGTTGGGCCGCTTGATGACGCGTGCGCAGGAACTGGGCTGTCCAGGCCTTGGCGCTGACCTTGCCGCCATCCTGACGGAGCGTGACATTTTCCGGCACAGCGTAGCGGACCGTAAGATCGATGAACCCGATATTATGGGACGGATTGAATCACTCCATTGCTGGCGAACGGGAAAAGACACCGACTCTCGTGCAGATCGCTCCGTGCTCCGCACCGTGGAAAGAACCTCAAAACAGCTTTCACGTTTGACAGCCAGGACAGAGGAGAAGCCCATACGCGATACTATTGATCAGGAAGCAGTTTCCAGACTATTGCTCACTGCATTTCCTGATAGGATCTGCAAACGGCGCGAAGAGGGGGGAGGTCGTTTTATCCACGTCCAGGGGCGGGGAGTCCGTCTCTCCCTGAACAGCCACCTCGGAAGCAGCCCTTATCTTATAGCTGTTGTCGTCGATGCGGGTGAGAAAGCGGAAGGGTTTGTGCACATTGCTGCTCCCGTGGAAGAGGAGCTTATCCGGAGCGAATGTGCATCATGTATCGAGACCGTCAGAAAGGTGGAATGGGACTGGAAGGAAAATAGGATTACTGCTGCTATTGAAGACCGGTACGGAGCGTTACTCTTTGCAAAAAAGACTTTCATCCCAGCCGACGCAGAGGCCACGCCGATTCTCTGCGAAACCATCCGTATGACCCCCGGCATCTTAACCTTCAGCCGGGAAGCACGCCAGTTTCAGGCAAGGGTAGGTTTGTTGAAGAGGTCCTTTCCGGAGGAGGCCTGGCCGGATGTTTCTGATGAAGAACTATTTCAACATCCCGAGGAATGGTTAGCGTCCTGGCTTGGTGGAATTCGCAGTGCACAAGGCTTGAGCGCGCTGAATGTCCTCCCGGCAATCAGGGCCCGACTTTCATGGAAACAGCAGCGCCTTCTGGATGAACAAGCGCCTTTATCCATTATTGTTCCGAGCGGTTCCACCGTAGCGCTCGATTATACTTTAGGGGATCAGCCGGTTCTCGCCGTCAAGTTGCAGGAAATGTTCGGACTTGCAGATACGCCGGCGATTGCCGGAGGCCGGATAAAACTAGTATTGCACCTGCTCTCGCCTGCCCGTAGGCCGGTCCAGATCACCCAGGATTTAAAAGGATTCTGGGATACGTCATATGAACAGGTTAAGAAAGATTTGAAAGGGCGGTACCCAAAACATCCTTGGCCGGACGATCCCTGGAATGCCATACCTACCCGCCGCGCGAAGCCACGCGGTAGTTGAACTATACTGTCCGCGCATTCCCCATGCTAGACGTAAAACGCACTGAGACCGCCGCCTTCAACGCTTCTTTCGTTAGACGGCAGCAAGCCGAGCTGAGAGCCAAAATTTTCAGCAGCATTCGTCATTCAACCGCGAAACCGCCGCTGCAATCGCTTTTGCGGTTATGTTCATGACCGTAGAATTCAAACCACGGAAACGCAACTCCCAGAGCGCGAGCATGAGCACGACTGATTGCATAATAAAAAGCAGTTGCGGATAATCCGGCTTCGCAGTAAGAGCCATCACTATTGGGTAATATAATCGGTGTTTCTCGTCAGGCCAATAGTTTCACTCAACGTCTTCTCGCCTGTATTTACATAGTTCATTGCTGTGTCGTGCCGGTCGGCAAGTCTCCATGCGTGTCTATACAGGTGCGGCGGCTGTTTGATGACGACACGGAATTTTCCCGCTTCATAGGTAATAGGCATTAACAAACCCGCTTCTCGCGCCACAAGGTCCGCCTGAATAATCGCCCACTCACTGCCCGTGGAAAATCCAACGCTCTGCCCGATCGGGAAACCGGCCGCAAAACCGGCCAGCAACAATACACTAATCAATACGAAGCGAATTAAGATATTTTGTAAGATTTTCATGTTTCCTCCCTAATCTTCGGCCATTCTGAAACAAAATTTTTTTTTGCAAGCACGTCTTTAATGCAGTCGAAGAATATTCACAAGCACATTGGAGTACTAAACTTATATAATAATGAAGCAAAAGTGCTGCCAGAATGAAGAGACTGATAATAAAGGGTTAAAATTATCTTGTTTGAAGCGAAGTTGCTAAGGAGTTCAATCTGAATAGACCATTTTGGACTACTAGGGTTATTCTGAGTCACAATAGAGCAGCTGAAAGCTCATTGATGTTTTACTTATTCCATCAGCCTGGCAGGCTAAGCGACGACTGTTCTTTGCCTAGGGCGCAGATGGAATGCTGCACCTCGAACAGGGAACGTGGATCTCCCCGATCGGACGTTTGGCGCTTGCTTGATGATACAAGCGACAACCTTTGTTGCTCAATACTGGTAATCATTTCCTTGTGAGAAAGCTATCTGCTCTGCAGCTTCAAGGCCTTATCGAGATCATTATGTTCCATTGCGCCGATCTTGATCAATATTTCACCGAGCCGCTCTTTACTGTATTTCTGGTGTTCGAGGGCTAAGTCAAGATCCTGAGGAATTATAACTTCGTCGGCGAGGAGCAGAACGCCGAGCGGCACTTTTCCATTTATATTTTTCACTACCATTTCTGCCAGGGTCATCATAAAAGTCCTCCTTGTGCCATTAGTTATGCATGCGACAGCATGAAAATGTCTGACAATTATTTATATTCTAGAACATATTATACTGTTTATTTGCTGAGCTGTCAAGTTAAATTTGTATTAACTATAATAATTAGTAATGAAGTGGGCATTCCTTACAGAAAGAATAGATACCGCTTATTGACAGAGCACGTAACTATGCCTCAATATTAGGCTTTTTAAGCCACCGGCTAAACCGGTGCGTCGCATGATTAGTGTTCTTGTTGCAACGCCTCGCAACTAGCCATATAATAATAATTCTTTAGAACACGCAAGTTGCAAATTTAAAATTCAGTAAATCCCTTGCCTTTTTCAAAATACTATAGTACTTTAATGTAACAAAAAGGTTTTTTTAGGGCTTTTTTATCTTTCAATTTGTTAAAAGTATGCTTCGAATGGAAACGCGATTAATCAATGCCGGGCAAAGGAAAGTTTCCCGGGCATCCTCTATTCTGAAGGCCTGCTCTCCTATAAGAGTCGGGATATCGCGGTAAAAAATGACCAGCAGCGAAATGCACACGCTAGCGTCTACCGAAATTCAATGGAAGTGACACTATGTGGCGCGCTGTAAAAAATCTCTCTATTTCGACAAAACTTCTTTTAACATCACTTGTCTTCATTTCCATTGTTGGCTGTCTGACAGTAATTGCCATCTCCGGACTAACCCGCCAAAAGGAAATCTCTGCAGAACTCTATTCCTATCAATTCAAGGATGTGGAACGAAATGCAACCATTACCTATGATATTGCGAATACTCATGCGGACCTTTTGCGTTTATTTCGAAACACCAACGCGGGATCAAATGCGGATCGGGTGAACCTTCTGCAAAAGGACGAGGCCACCTTGCAGTCCATTAATCAAACGCTGACGGCTGCGGCCGGTTCTGGCCGCTTGACTGCAGAATCACAGAATACATATCGTAACCTTATCTCCGATTTGCAACAATACCAGCAGTTGATCGAGCGCGTTCGCGACGTGAAGAAACCTGATGCGGTTTTAGTCCGGCAGGTCCTGGCCATGGCTGATGAACGATTTGCATCGATCATGGGCCAGCTGCAATCGCTCAATGATGAGGGTGACAGAAGCGGCACAATGACTTTTGAAAGGTCGGTTGGTGCGTATCGGTCAATACTTGTATCGCTCGACGTGCTGCTTGGTGCAGCAATATGTCTCATTGTCATCATCAATCTATTCATCGTACGAAGATCAATTATCGCACCGATCAAATCTATCGAGCAGGCGGCCAGGAAAGTTTCGCAGGGAGACCTGACATTCGATGTGACGTTAGAAAGCGGTGACGAGATCGGGCGGGCTGGAATGCTCCTGAAGCAGTCCTTTATAACCATGGAGGGGGTGCTCCAGCGGATCAAGGAGCTGTCGGGCAGGATACACTCGGTCGTCGTCGAGGTTGAAAAGACGACGGAAAAAGTTCTTTCCGGGTCTGAAACGGAAGCGGAAGCAACAAGCGCCATATCGAGCGCTGTCGCGGAACTGAACGCCACCATTGACGAGATAGCCGGCAATACGGATGGCCTCGTGTCCGCATCGGAGTCCGTTTCCTCCGCGATCGAGCAAATGGCCGCAAGCATCAAGATGATCAACGCCAGCATCCAGGATCTGAATGGACTCGCGTCATCGACGACAGTCTCTATCGAACAGCTCTCGAATGCCATCCGCACCGTGGCCAAAAATTCCGAGGATTTGGAGGACGCGTCGGTGGAGACCAGCACAGCTATCATCCAGATTGCGGCGTCTGTTCGGGAGGTCGAGACCCATGCAAAAGAATCGGCGGACCTTTCAGAACAAGTGACCACCGAGGCAGCGACGATCGGGCTTGATTCGATCATGAAAACGATCGCGGGCATGAAAGAGATAGCGCTGTCGGCCAACGATTCCGCCGCGGCCATCGAATCACTGGGAAAGAGATCGCAGGAAATTGAAATGATCGTCGGCGTGATCGAGTCGGTCAACGAGGAAACGAATCTGCTGTCATTGAACGCGGCAATCCTTGCGGCTCAGGCAGGCGAGCACGGCAAGGGGTTCGCAGTCGTGGCCAAAAAAATCAAGGACCTCTCGGACAAGACCGAGAATTCAACACGGGAGATCGCAGCACTCATACAAGCCGTCCAGCGGGAAATGAACGATGCAGGAAAACTGGTAAAGCGAGGCATTCCCGTTGTAGAAGAGGGAACGCGGCTTGCGAAGGCCGGGGAGGACGCGCTCAGGAGGATCCTGGACAGTTCGAAGCGGGCTTCAGCAATGACCCTCTCCATCCGCAGGGCCACTGAAGAGCAGGTAAAATCGACGGCACTCGTGGAAGAAGCCTCCAGGCATGTGAAAAAAATGGTCGGTGATATCGCCAGGACCACTGGCGAACAGTCGCGGGAAGTAACCCTCATCGCAGAGGCGGCGGAAAACATGAAAAAGCTCACCGCCCAGGTAAGTAAAGCAACGGAAGAGCAGGCAGCGAGCAGCGAACAGATCGCACAGACCACCCAGGATGCTTCAGAAAGAAGCAATCAGATCTCAAGGTCTCTCAGCGAACACCGGAACGCGTCGCGAAGTATACAAAGAAGCATCGATGCTGTCAAAGATATTCCCGTGGAAAACGAGAACCTTGCCTTCAACATCAGCAAAACGCTCTGGAATCTTCAGAAAGATGCGGAACTTCTCGGGGCAGAGATGGAGCGGTTCTCGTTTCACGAAACAAGGGGCCTCTCGCTTCGTTTCGGAGTCGTACCGCTCCAGGAACCGTCGGAAATGTACAAAAAATTCAAACCGCTCTCTGACCATCTTGCCGCGCAACTTGACAGGCGAGTCGATTTGAAGGTGGCAATCGACATGGAAAGCGCCGAGAAGGACCTGGGCGATAACATAACGCAAATCTGCGCCATGGGCCCGACAAACTACGTCGAAGCGCAGAGGAAATACGGTGTCATCGTCATTGCGAAAGCACTTCGGAAGGAAAAACCATTCCACCGCGCTGCCATCGTGGTCCGGAAAAATTCTCCCATTCAGTCGGTGACCGACTTAAAGGGAAAACGTTTTGCTTTCGGCAGCATCGGGTCAGCGACCAGCCATGCTATTCCGCTTGCGATGCTGAAGGATGCCGGCATGACGGCTGCAGATCTCAGACACATTGAATTCATCGGAAAGCATGACCAGCTGATCAAAGCCGTGCTCGACGGGAACATCGATGCAGCCGTACTCATCGAAGAAGCAGCACAGAAGCATCTGGCTGATGGCTTGCGAATACTCACGGTCTCCATCGAGATACCGGAATTCAATATATGCTGCAATTCTTCTGTTGATGACGAAACGCGGGAACGCCTAAGAACCATACTGACGTCCCTTAACACGACAAATGAAAAGGACATCCAGATCCTTCAATCGCTTGGGAAAGATTGTACCGGTTTCCTTCCTGCTTCTGAAAAGGATTATAGAGAATTCGCCGATACCATTGGCGGCGTAGCAGACCTCGTTAAGTCAGAAATTCAAAACCGACGCGTTCGGTTAGGCTGGCGCTAGATGTGGAAACGTCATTGGGCCGCGAAAAGGAAATACATATACCTTCTGGCCGGCCTGCATGCAGAAGAGCGGGAAAATAGAGCAGTGATAAAATGGTTTTATGAGGTCTTCTCAGGTCGAACGAGAACGATGAATAATTCATGGGAGATACAATGGGCGACAACATGAATCAACAGTCAGATGAGGCGATTGTTTACGAGAAGACTGAGAAAGGCGTTGAGGAGATCCAGACAAGAAAAAACGGACTGCCTCAGAAGTTTCGCACGCTCCTCATAGTTGTCGACGGGAAAAAAACACGGGCGGACATTTTCAAGCAATTCTCGACGCTGGAAGGGGTGGCCGCGGTGCTGGCAGACCTAGAGCAAAAAGGTTTCATCATGAAAAAGACCGGAGTCCCTGCCGGTGTAATCACGCCTGATGAAGAAAAGGAAAAGATAAAACTGGCAAAAGCCTTCATGGTTAACACGCTCAATGATGCGGTAGGAGCGATGGGCTTGTCGCTCATAGAATCACTGAAGACGTGCCAAACGCTCGACGAGCTTAAGAGCCACTTCGAAAATTACCTCTACGCGATAAAAAGCGGAAGGGGGAAGGCGACAGCGGAGGAATACAGGGAAGAGCTGCTGAAACATTTCCAAAGCAGGTAACGGTAAGAACGAGCGAACTCACAGAAACAGTCCGAAAAAAAAACAGTTAGAAAAAAACGCTAGAAACCCCCATCCCCCCAAAATACCCCATCGGTTCTTGCTATTTATCTGTCCCTAAGGTACAGTAACTACCAGGTATAGGTCATCCGCAATTCTCGGGCCAATCGAATTTTAACTTTTGCGGTGCTGAACTGTGGCCAGTTGGTTTCTCGGGCTACAGGCTTTTTTGCGGATTGGAGGTTTCACATGGATAGTCAGAAGCATTCTCTAATGATTGTTGACAGTAGCGCCACGTATCTGTTCTATATGGCGACGATGTTTAGAAAGCTCAAATACACCGTACGTACTGCCACCACAGCAGAACTTGCGCTGCGGGCGATGAGTGAATCACTGCCCGCACTTGTCATTACCGATACAACACTTCCTAACATGAGCGGCATGGCCTTCCTGAAAGAGATAAGGAAGGACCCCCGGCTGAAGGCCATCCCCGTTATCATTCACGCTTCCAACAGCATAGATGGCGTCCAGGCAGAATGCAAGGCCATGGGCTGCATAGGATATTTTAATAAACCCGCTGAGCCGGACGCCCTATACCGGGCAATCCAGGCGGCTACTGAAGCAACACCGCGCAGCACCATACGCATCGAAACGTCTCTCAAAGTCGAGGTAGGCAATGGGACGGCATCGGGCGCGGGCAAACGGATGGAAACTGTGACGTCCCTGTCCGAGGGCGGCTTATACATACAGACACTGACGCCTGAGGCGGTGAAAACTATCCTGACCCTTAAGATCTTCTTTACAAATAGACAAGTCACAGTGAAGGCTGAAGTTCACTACAGTTCGGTGAAAATCGGCGGGCAACACAAACAACCGGGCATGGGGATGCAGTTCACCAGCATCGGCCCGGAGGACAAGGTTTTTATCAGGGGATTCATTAAGGACCAGATCGCAAAGGGACTGTAGCGAAATAATTAAAAAATATATTTTTAAAGACAACGAAAAACCTTGATCGCGAAAATGCAAACATACGCTAATTATTTTGGCATTAAAATGCCATGAATCGAGATTGTTTCCATCTTCAAGCAAAGTCGAACTTGTTCGCGAACTGATTTAATCCGGAAAGGTTGGGCAAGGAGCTTCACTGTGATCGTATCTGACCTCAAACACATCGGGCACCAGCTTGCGAGGACGCTATCTTTTGAGAAGGCGATCGAGTTTTTGCGTTTACGCGGTATGCACGACCTTTCCGACGGGAGGATACAGATTGACGGCCAAAAAGTATTTGCAATCGTACAGCGGTATGAGACAATTGACACGGGATCCCCGAAGTTCGAGTACCACAAAAAATATATCGACGTTCAGTTTATCGCATCCGGCAAGGAGATCATCGGCTGGGTGCCAGTAGAGGGCATAAGAATCACTGAAGCGTACGATGCCGATAAAGACGTCGCTTTTGGCTCCGCGGAAGCAGGGGATTGGACGCCCCTCTCTCTTCAGGCTGGACGGGTTGTAGTGTTCTACCCCGAGGACGGACATGCCCCGAGATTAGCGTTCGGGAAAGCCTCGGCTGTTACGAAGATCGTAGTAAAAGTTGAAGTGTGACGTTGATGCAGTGCACGATACGATTCAAATCAAAAAAAATATTCTGAAAATGGTTCCAGGCCACTATGCTTGAATACAGTCAATTGATTCAAGTTGTGAGAAAACCTTGTTATTAATTTCCAAGTCCTTTTTTCCCTGTACTTCGAATCCCTGTTGCCTGTTGTGCTAAAATATACTTATGATTGATGACCAGAAACATAAGGCATCCGCGAGGGGAAGCATTCAGGCGCGGCATGGATCAGCAAAGGAAATGACTGCGGCGCAGTTTCTGCGCCTTGCGAAAACCAATTTGAGAGATGGAAGACAAAAGGAAGCATTCGTTCTCCTGCAGCGGGCTGCGGTGTGCTATCCCCGTAATCCTGTAGTTCTCTCCTATTTTGGCTGTTTACAGACCTTGGTGGATAAAAAGTACCGCAGCGGCATAGAAACGTGCAAACAGGCCATTGCTCTTCTAAGGAACAGTGAGGAGGAAGAAAAAGAAAATCTTTACTCACTATTCTATCTTAATTTGGGGAGGGCATATCTTGCAGCAGGAAAGAAGCAGGATGCGATCAATGCATTTACCACAGGAATCAAGCATGATAGCGGAAACGCTGATTTGCACCAGGAATTGCGCGGGATGGGGAAACGGAAACAACCTCCTATCTCGTTTCTCGAACGGTCTAATCCGCTCAATAAATTGATCGGTATGATTTTGCATACAACAACGAAAAGGCCAGAAAAAGCTAGAGGCACGAGGACGTACTAATTTTGGGGGGAAAGGCACTGCCTTCACAAGAGAAAAAAAACCGGCGAAAATTTTTCGCCGGTTTTTTTATACGATTAGATGGAATGGAAATCCTATCCGCCGACGTACCCTCCGGAGAAATCGACATCCGGCATTCTGACAAGACCTTCAACCTGGACGTCCCTCTCGATATCTGAACCGGCTTCCCTCCACTCATAGGGACAGGCCTTCATCAAGAGCTGGAGTTTCCAGTCGATCATATCGGAAAGCTCGCGCAGATGAGTATCATATGTCCGGAACTGCTGGCTCTCTGCACCATAGGCAGTTCTGGCCTCTTCCAGAATTATGTGGATACCTTCCTTCATTTCCGATAACTCGCGGCTCACGGTATCGCAAAAGGAATTAATGTTTATGTTCTTTACAGTTGCCATTGTTACCTCCTCGTTAAATCGGCTGTACTAGCAGCCGTTGTACTTTTCTCTCGCCATCGCGATGAATACAAGTGGCGAGCAGAAGTACGCGTTTTTTTCAGTTCTGGTTATAGTATATCACTGAACGTGCACCATAGGAGAAAACAGGAGTAAACTAGTACTCGTTATACTCGCCATATGGAGTCGAGTGGCCGCCCGGTGTCTGCCGGCCCGTATTGCGCAATTTCAGCTTGACTCTCGCCCACCCTTTGCGTAATATCAACGCCGTCCCGTCCTTTTTGGTCAGATAAACCATACGAAAGGAGTATTCCTTCCATGAACCTATGCCCCTGCGGCTCAAATGTCGAGTATGAGTCTTGCTGCTTGCCTGTCATAGTCGGTCAACAAAAAGCTGCGACTGCAGAACAACTTATGCGCTCTCGTTACAGCGCGTATGCCAAGAAGGAGATCGGCTATATCCTCACCTCACTTCATCCTGACCACCGGGCTGATTATGACGAAAGTCGCAGCAAGGCGTGGGCTGAAAGTGCTACGTGGCATGGGATTAAAATAGTGAGGACTGTCGCAGGAGGGGTTGACGACAGCAAAGGACAGGTAGAATTTGTCGTGTCCTATACTGAAAACGGGCTTAAACAGGAATACCACGAATTGTCCCAATTCGAGAAGA
Organism: Nitrospirota bacterium; assembly: GCA_963845065.1. GTDB lineage: Bacteria > Nitrospirota > UBA9217 > UBA9217 > UBA9217 > JAJYKN01. The sequence continues at coordinate 95,227 of CAWJQQ010000002.1, read as the reverse complement.
GAGACGGGATATGGTACTTTGTGAGCGGGAAGGCCATGCCAAAGCTTGCTTCCCGTGCAACGCCCAAGACTGGCCGCAACGAACCTTGCCCCTGCGGCAGTGGAAAGAAATTCAAGAAATGTTGCGGCGCGTGATTGTCTATATCAATTGGCACGAATCGTGAAATTTTGGGCATGAATCATGAAATTTATTGGCATGAAGCATGAATTTATCTATTTGTAGTAGAAAGTGTAAGTTCCCGTATCGAGGGAATTCCTTGTGTATCAAATGAAAGTAGCCTGTCTTGCAACGATCATCGATCTGAATGTCTATTAAACAACATGAGCGTCTATGAGATTCTAATTTGCAATCCGACAGCCACCAACCTCACGAGGTGAAATTATCGTGGTACAAAAGATGGACAATAAACAAATACGTCATCAATTCCACATGCGCCAGAGCCGTCAGATCATTGCGATAACGATTGCGCTCTTTCTTGTACTTTTATCCGCCGTGCTCTATAAACGTCCACTATTGGTTGAATTATCGAAAGGTACGCTGTTTGGAATGCAGATTGTAGCTATTGCTGCTTTTTGGTGGTTCACGACAATTAACTGGAAATGCCCATCATGTAATAAGAGCCTTGGCAGTAACATCAATAAACGTGTTTGCGGGAAATGCGGCACCCGGCTGCAGTAAACTTTATATTTCGGCGAATTCAACGACCCCTTCCGAATGATTGTTTCTAAACAGTCCGCTAAACCTGCCAACCATTCCGAATCATTCCTACCAGTGATCCCGGTAATTATCGAAGTCACGGACATCGTCGGTTACGATCTACAGCTTGAATTCATCCACCGTGGCCTTTAGCTGCTGCGAAAGATTGTTGAGACCTTCAAAGATCGTCCTCAACTTTTCCGTGGATGTCTGGGTCCGGCTGGCTATCTGAGAAATATCTTCTATGTTCTTCGCAATATCCTCTGACGTCAATGTCTGCTGTTCGATGGACGTGGCTATCTGAGTGATTTCGTCGGAGGTTTTCTGTACCGAGCTGACAATTTTGTCGAGCGAGTCATTTGCTGTATTCATGAAGGCCACGCTGTCCGTCACATGGCCCAGTGCCGCCTTCATAGACTGGCCTGTCTGTCCCGAGTCAGCCTGGACAGCCTTGATGGTATCGGAAATTTCTTGTGTTGCCTTCGTGGTTTTTGCCGCAAGTTTTCTGACCTCGTCGGCAACCACGGCGAAACCCCGCCCCTGCTCTCCGGCACGGGCAGCCTCAATCGCAGCATTCAGGGCAAGGAGGTTGGTCTGGTCAGCGATCCCGCTGATGACCGAGATAATGTCGCCGATCTCGAGTACGCGCGAGTTCATTTTTTCAATCATGGTCGAAAGTTCCTTTGTTGCCTCACCCGCCAGGTTCGTCTTATCGACTGACTGACGGAGAACCTCCTTGCCTTTGATTGCAACGTCTATCGCTTCGCGCGCTGAGATCGATGCTGTCGTGCCGCTCTGTGAAATGCCCTGAACCGTCTGCGACATCTCTTCCGCAGCGGTAGCAATAGAAGATGCCTGCCGGGCCTGATTGTCGGTCCCGCTTAAGGTATCATTCATCGCTTCTTTGAGGTTATTGGCATTGACTGACAGTTCATCCGTTACATGCGCTATCCCCCCGATCGCCTTGCCCAGCCCCTCGGCCATCTGGTTGATGGATGTGGAAAGGCGGCCAAAGTCATCATGAAATCGGACTTCAAGACGGGAGCGAAAGTCTTTGCTCGCCGTCTTTTTTACGAACATGAGCACACTTTGAAGAGGCCTGAGAAGAGCGGATCGAACAGTCAGGAACAGGATGCCGATGCTGGCTAAGGACAGGAGCACGGTAATGAGGGCTATGATGAGACGGGTCTTTGCTACGGATTCTTGCGTTTTTTTCAAGGAGATGCTGATGCTGAGAGCACCGAGAACGTCCCCTTCTTTCGCGCCGTCACTGTGGCAGGTAACGCAGTTTGAACCCATGTAGCTGGTGACATTGATGTACGGGAATATGCCCCGTAAATGCTCTTCGCCTTTTACCGTATCAATCGTGAATACCGGTTCTTTTGTCCTGAAAACCGCTTCTTCGTATTGGTCCTGTGCGTAATCTTCGTGCGCCTTCGTGCCATACTGTTTGTCCAAGACCGCTCCCCTGATCATTCGTACGGGAAGCATCCTATTCATGTGATCCAGAAAGGGCTTCTTGTGCTCGTTCATCATGCCTGTATTCATGTAATCGGTCATGACACCGAATACGGTCTCGGACAAAGTTGTCAGATCGCGCTCGCTCTGTTCCATTGACAGTTCATGGATCTTAAGCCCCACCCAGGTACTGTTGGCAAAGCCGATCCCTGTCATGATGATAACGATTGGCAGCATCAGCTTCCATTTGATGGAGATGTTCTTTAACTTTAGTGCAATCCGATCGAATTCGTTCATATGCTCGTGTCCTTTTTCCCCGAAGGTGTGATGTCACGTGCTATCTGGATAACAAAATTCTGCGTTGGACTTGTGTTTCAGCATCAGGGCATCGATTAGCGTAACCGTTCCTAAAATAATAGTCTTTTATTCCCACGTGGCTATGACGGCAGTGTGGTGGGCGTTCATCTTGGCACCGACTCGTACTGCTCTTTCCGGCTAGATCGCATGATCTCTTGCGCGATCCTTGATAGAGGTGCTACCGTGCCAACGCCACCCAGCTTGATGGCCTCGTTCGGCATGCCGAAAACAACGCAAGAATCCTCGTCCTGGGCGATCGTATACGCCCCTGCCTCCTTCATCTCGAGCATTCCGCGTGCGCCGTCGTCACCCATGCCGGTCATAATCACACCGATGGAGTTCCTGCCGGCATACCGGGCTGCTGACCGGAACAGGACGTCAACTGATGGACGATGGCGGGACACGAGGGGGCCGCTTTTGATCTCGACGTAATATCGCGCACCGCTTCGTTTAAGCAGCATATGGTAATTCCCCGGCGCGATCAGCGCCTGCCCGGTGAGCACGGTATCGTTATTCTCCGCTTCCTTAACCGATATGCGGCAAAGGCTGTCGAGCCTTTTTGCGAAGGCTCTCGTGAAGTGCTCCGGCATGTGCTGGACGATCACGATGCCCGGAGCATCCGGTGGCAATGCTTCAAGAAAAATCCTGAGTGCTTCCGTGCCGCCGGTGGATGCTCCCACGACGATGACCTGCTCAGTGGTCTGTATCATTGCGCGGGAACTGGGTTTAGCAATCATGACATCTGCGCTCAGCTTTGGTGACACGGTTTGTACTATTGCTGATATTTTTCTGACCCGCGCCAAAGAGGCCGCTTTTACGGCGTCACAGATACGCACGCTGGATTCATGCAGGAACTGTTTGGTTCCCAGCCGGGGCTTCTCGATGATGTCTACGGCTCCGTACTCCATCGCTTTGAGCGTGGTCTCCGAACCTTTGTCGGTAAGGCTTGAACAGATGACCACGGGGATCGGGTGCTGGCTCATGATCTTCTGGAGAAAGGTGACGCCATCCATGCGCGGCATTTCGACGTCCAGGGTAATAACGTCCGGTATCTCATGCAGCATTTTTTCTGCAGCTATGAAAGGGTCTGATGCCATAGCAATGACCTCGATCCCGGGATCGGCGGAAAGGATATCCGAAAGCGCCTGGCGGACCACCGCGGAATCATCGACAATGAGCACTCTGATCTTTTTGTTCATTTTGGCATCCTGTAGATCGTCGGGGCAACGGAAACCAGCGGCACATCCATACTATTGAGGGTCTCGGAGTGGCCCAAAAATACATAACCGCCTGGCAAAAGATAACGACAGAAGGTATTCATCAGTTTTTCTTGCGTAGACCTGTCGAAATAGATGATAACATTGCGGCAAAAGATAACATCAACCTTGCCTCGAATATTAAAATGGCTTTCCATGAAATTGAGCCTCTCGAACAATACTTTCTCCCTGAGGCGGGGCACAATGCGAACGAGGCCTTTGCGCCTGTCCCTGCTCCGCAGCAGGTACTTCGATTTCAGCTCCTCGGGGACAGGGGAGACGCTCTCCTGAGCGTATATGCCGAGTTTGGCTTTGTCCAGCACCCGTGTGCTGATGTCCGTGGCCAGGACCTGGAAGTCAAAGCCTGACATTGTCTCAGCAAATTCACTCAAGACCATTGCGAGAGTGTACGGTTCTTCACCGGTAGAGCAGCCTGCACTCCATACCGTGAATCGGTTCTTGCTGCCGGTATCATTTGATTTGATCAATGCCGGCAGCGCATGGGATGTCAGGTAATCAAAGTGGTTAGCTTCCCTGAAAAAGTCCGTCTTATTCGTTGTGATTGCATCGATACAGTGGGCAAGTTCGCTGCACTTGCCTTCCTCGGAGAACAGGTATTCAGTGTAATCCTTGAACGTCTTGATGCCGAGGGCCAACAGGCGTTTCTGCAGTCGGGATTCGAGCATGACCCTTTTGGAAGGGGGCATTTTGATGCCGCAATTCTCGTGAATGAACCTGCTAAGGCTGTCCAGGTCATTGTCAGATAATGACTGTGTTCCTGAAGCGATTTTTGATGAAGTGTTCGCAATATTCATACGAGTATTAATCATCTAATAAGATTCACGAGTAAAAGCACTTAATGCGAATACTGCGCCACATACGCGCAATTTATGGTTACCTCCCCTGAAGCCCGGATTCCCTTCCTCTCAAGGGGAGGAGGGAATCCAGAAGAAGGGGGAAAGAATCTCTGCTTAGACCGCAACCTCGTCGGCATTTCGGAAGCCGGTAAGCTCGTTGGACGAGAACACCTTGTCGATGTCGAGGATCATGAGAAATTGATCATTGTGCTTACCCATGCCTTTAATGAAATCGGTCTTCAGGTGCATCCCGATCCGCGGCGCTGGTTCAATCTGGTCGTTTTCCAGGTCCTTCACCTCCTGGACGGAATCTGCCAGCACGCCGAGAATGACGGTTTCCCCGTCCACCTTTACCTCGACGATAATGACGCAGGTATTCACCGTCTTCTCGGTCACTGTCATCCCGAACTTGAGCCTCAGGTCGATGACCGGGACCACGCTCCCCCGAAGATTGATGACGCCCCGCATGAAGTCCGGGGTCCCCGGCACCTTGGTGACAATGGTAAAGTCCAGCACTTCGCGGACCGTGGAGATGTCGAGCGCGAAGATCTCGTCCTGGAGCTTGAAAGTCAGGTATTGGGTTGTTTGACTTATTTCTGCTACACTCATGGTAAGCTTCCTTTCTTTAACTTTTCGCCTGGAATATTCCCCTTCCGTAAGGGAGGGGATGAAAGGCGACGTTTTTTGACAAAAGTAGATTTACATGATAATATGTATAGTATTACGAGGTAGTTCACTACTTAACGAAATCGTTATCTAGTTTGTCATAGCCACTGCCATGACCCAAATAAATCTTGACACCCCTGCCTACAGTGGCCAGTTCCCCAAGTTCCTGAACATCCCGTTTCTTCGCACCCGTGTTACTCCACCCCAGGTCAGCTAAAATGACCGTGTATGTTCGTTTCCTTCTGCTCTGCCTGGTGAATCAGCCTCGACGCATCCAGTATCAGGGCCACGGTGCCGTCTCCCAGGATCGTTGCCCCGGATATGCCGTCGATGTCCTTGTACATACTTCCCAGGCTCTTGATCACTGTCTGGTGTCCGCCGATAACGCGGTCCACGACGAATCCTGCCCGTTGGCCTTCCAGGGAGACGATCACGATCTGCTCTATGGCTGGCCTTTCTCCGGTGATCATGAATTGCTCGCGGAGCCGTATGTACGGTACGACCTTTCCCCGCACCTGCGCCAAGTCCCTGCCATTAGCTTTTTGCACGTCCTTTCGGGTCAACTCCACGCACTCCTCCACCAGGGCAAGCGGCATGACGAACGACTCCGCGCCGATCTTGACCAGAAGGCCCTCTATGATCGCGAGGGTGAGGGGGAGTTTCAGCGTTATCGTCGTGCCCGAACCTTTTTGGCTGTTGATCTCGATGGAGCCGCGCAGCGACTCGATGGCGCGTTTGACCACATCCATGCCTACGCCGCGTCCTGATACGCTCGTGATGGTTTTCGCAGTGGAAAAGCCCGGGGCGAGGATGAGCGAAAAGATCTCTTTTCTGGACAGTTTTGCATCGGAAGATATCAGTCCTTTTTCCACGGCCTTAGCGCGGATCACGTCGGGATCGAGCCCCTTGCCGTCGTCCTGGACTTGCACCAGGACATGTGCTCCCGAATGCTTTGCAGACAAGTGGATTGTGCCTGTCCTCGGCTTGTTTGCAGCCACGCGATCCTCCAGCTGTTCAATGCCGTGATCGATGCTGTTTCTCAGGATATGCACCATCGGATCACCTAATTTTTCAATGACTGTCTTGTCCAACTCGGTTTCCGCTCCTTCTGTCGTAAGCTCGATCTCTTTGCCCAGCTCCTTGGAGAGGTCGCGGACAAGACGCTTGAACTTGCTGAAGGTGGAACCGATGGGCAGCATGCGGATGCCAATAGTAGTGTCGCGGAGTTCGGAAGTCAAGCGTTCCACGGCCTCGGCGATCGCCGGAATCTTTGTTTTTTTAAAATTGCCCGCGGTCTGGCTGAGAAGCGACTGGAGCGTTACGAGTTCGCCCACCAAATCCACCAGTTTGTCCAGTTTGTCCGACGATACCCGGATGCTCGATGCGGAATCCGCTGCTTGTTTTTTATCTTGCTGAGCTTTCAGATGCCGTTGCTCGGCCAAAGCGGAAGTTACTTCGTCCGCTTCTAGGGCGCCCATTTCTACGAGAACCTGTCCGAACCGTTTTTGCGCAGAAAGCCCCTTTTGGACGATCTCGGGAGTTACCTCTCCGCGCTCCACGAGAATTTCACCGAGTTTCTTCTGCCCAGCGTCGGTGCCATCAACTGGGTTTTTGATAATGTCGATCTTCACCTCGGCGTCATCCTGAATAAAGAGGAAAACGTCTTTCACCGCATTGACCCCTTCACTGGTCGTGAGGATCACATCCCAGTACAGGTAGCAGGATTCAGCATTCAATTCATCCAGGGACGGAACATCCTGTGTCCGCGCAGTGATCGTGCATTCGCCCAGGTAACTTAGTTCATTCAGCAGGCCGATGGGGTCCATGCCACGGAATGCGATATCTCGCGGTGGGCGGAAGTGGATCCTAAAGGTGATTTCCCGATCGGCGCGCTCCGATTGCGGGACTACAACAACAGGAGGGAGGAAATGTTCTCCTTTGACTGTCGCAGCGAGGTCCGGGATAAACTTTCGCAATGAGGAGATAATCCTGCAGGCTTTGTCCTTGTCGACTTCAGGCTCTCCTTCAGAAGCATCGAGCATCGATCGGATATGGTCCCTTGCAGCGAGGGTCAGATCGATGAGTTCTTTGGTGACGCGAATCGAGCCATTCCGGACCAGGTCGAAAACAGTCTCGACGTCGTGGGTAAAGGCGGATACTGCCTCAAACCCGAACATCGCTCCGGAGCCCTTGATCGTGTGCATGGCCCTGAAAACCCTGCCGACGAGATCAGCATCATCGGGCCGTTCCTCCAGTTCAAGCAGCGATGTTTCAAGCTCGGAAAGCAGTTCACGGGATTCTTCTTTAAAGGCTTCCCGGTGTTTATCCTTGATATCGCTCATAACCAGACCTCGCTTGTCGCTCCAGGGACAGGTTTTGTCCCCGGAGCATGCGGCAGTGCGGCTGTAACCGGCCATGACGGTCGTGCCCCAGCGCCCCGGGCAAGTGGTCCCTGCATTTTCCCTTGCGGATATCGTTCTACAGTCCTTTGCCTAGTCAACATAAAATACCTATTTTTGATACCCCTGCCTCTGTTTTTTCAGAATTTCTCAAACTCCGAATCTCGGGAATCGCCGTTTCCGTGCACCTTCAGTTTGTCACCGCCCATTTCGAGCGCCACGCCGACATGCTTTATTGTCGGTACTGTTGCCGGGACAGCGGTCCTCGCTTTCGGGGCCATGTGCGCGTTCTGCTGCCTGTGCACCGGCGCAGTGCGCTTCACCAATGCCGTGCGAGCACCATGGCCATTGTCATCCACCTTGAAGAACGAGATCGTGCTCTGGAGCTGTTCGGCCTGGGACGAGAGCTCCTCGGCAGTGGAGGACATTTCCTCCGCTGCGCCCGCGTTCTGCTGGACAACCTGGTTGAGTTGCTGGATTGCAACGTTGATTTGGTCCGCGCCTGTGGCCTGTTCTTTCGACGACGCGCTGATCTCCTGCACCAGCCCCGAGGTCTTCTGGATGTCCGGCACGAGCTTCGTCAGCATCGCACCGGCTCGCTCCGCCACCTCCACGCTTCTTTCTGAAAGCTCGCTGATTTCCCCGGCGGCCACCTGGCTCCGCTCGGCAAGCTTACGCACCTCTGATGCCACGACCGCAAAGCCTTTTCCGTGCTCGCCGGCCCTAGCTGCTTCGATGGCCGCATTCAGCGCCAGCAGATTCGTCTGGCGGGCGATCTCCTCGATGATCGATATCTTCTTCGCGATGTCTTTCATAGCCGCCACCGCCTCGGATACGGCCTTGCCGCTTTCAAGTGCGTCGTTCGAGCTCTTGATTGCGATTTTCTCGGTCTGCTGCGCGTTGTCGGCATTCTGCCTGATCGTCGCGCTCATCTCCTCCACCGACGACGACGCCTCTTCCGCGGAAGCTGCCTGTTCAGTCACACCCTGGGACAGCTGTTCTGAACCAGTGCTCATCTGCTGGCTCCCCGACGCCACGTTGTCCGCCGCGGTCTTGACTTCGCTTACGACCAAGCGGAGCTTTTCGAGCATCGCGGCGAGGGACGCACCTAGGACGTCTTTCTCAGACAGCACGTTTACGCTGTTCGTCAGATCTCCTCCTGCTATCTTCTCTGCGGCCTGCGCGAGACCCCTGAGGTTTTGAAGGACCCTGTTCAAGCTTTCGATGATTTTTGCAATTTCGTCTTGGCGCTCAGCGGTCACCGTGATCGACAAGTCTCCCTGGCTGAATGCTTCAAGCTTTTCCACGAGCATGGCCACCTGGCGTTGCAGATACTCCCGTTGCTCGTCAGCTTCGTGCTGCAAACGCTTGACCTCGGAAATATCTATGATCACCTCCATGCCGCCGTAGGGCTTGCCGTGCTCATCGATGAGCGCCGAACATGCGGCTTGCACGGGAATCTTCTTGCCATGCCGCGTTTCCGCCTCCGTTTCGCCGAAGACTGGCTTACCAGTGCGCATGCAGTTCTTGATGGTACAGTTTTCAGTACCACACAGCGGCGTCTTGCACAGCTGAGCACAGGTCATCTTGTTCAGGACGTCCTCCCGCAGGTATCCCATGGTCTTGAGCGCGGCGTCGTTGATTTGGGTAATGACGAGGTCCGTGTTGACGACAAACATGGGTGCAGCGATGGATTTCTGGACATTCTCGATTTCCCACTTGGCGCGCACCACCGCGGTCTGGTCGCTGATCACTTCCATGCCGCCGTAGACATTCCCCTGCTCGTCTACGAGCGGTGAGCAGGCTGCGCGTACTGGAAACTTCCGTCCGTCCCTTGTTTCGGCAATTGTATCCCCAATGATAGGCTCGCCCGAACGCATGCAGTTCTTAAGGGTGCAGCTTGGTGTGTCGCAGATCGGTGTTTTGCACAGATGGGAACAGGTCATTTTTCCGACAACCTCGTCGCGCTGATACCCCATTGCCTTGAGCGCAGCGTCATTAATGTTCGTTATCTTGAGGTCACGGTCCACGACGAACATAGGGGTAGCGATGGACTTCGGGATATTCTCACTCTCCCATTTGGCTCGCATCATTTCGGTCTGATCAATGATCACTTCCATACCGCCGTAAACATTCCCCTGCTCATCCAACATTGGAGAACAGGCTGCCTTGATCGGAAACTTTCGTCCGCTCCTCGTCATCGCCATTGTTTCGCCGACGATGGTCTGGCCGGTGCGCATGCAGTTCTTCAGCGTGCAGTTTTCCGTGCTGCACAACAGGGTTTTCTGAAATTCTGCGCAGGTCATCTTACCGACAACCTCGTCCCGGCCATACCCCATGGTCTTGAGGGCGGCATCGTTCACGGCCGTGATTGTCAAATTTCTGTCGACAATGACCATAGGTGCCGCGCTGCACCCCAAAACATCCTCCGCCCGTCTCGCCTTTCGATGTGCCTCGGCGAGCTGTTGCTCGAGCGCGCGTATTTTTGCTGACACTTTCCCGTTTCCGTTCATTCTTGCCTTCTTTGCTCTCTTTTTGGTCCCTGTGGTTTCCATAGTCTCGTTCCCCTTCGTTTTTTATTGTCATTTACACCGTTATCCGTAAAACCTGCTCATGCTTAAGGTATCAAATATCCATAGGCGTTGGCATGCCGTATGTTTTCTCGCTCGTTGCATAATTGTTGACTGCACCAGCTTGGGCACATCAAATAACCAGACCTCACTTTTCATTCCAGGGACAGGGTTTGTCCACGGAGCATGCGGCAGTGCAGCCGTAACCGGCCATGACGATTGCGTCCCGGAGAACCTCGGGCTGTTGCCCAATCAACGTCAGTTCCTTGCCGGCCTTCATTGCAGAGCGGTGCGCAGAGCAGAGCACCTGAAGTCCGAACATATCAACCTTGCTTATCCCCGCCATATTGAGGTCCAGCGAACTCCGGCCCTCCAGAGCTTCAAGGAAAAATCGTTTCATCTCCTCCGCATGATCGATGATCATCTCACCCTCAAGGACCAGCAAGCCGGATCCGCCTGATTTTTCGATCCTTGTCTTAAGCATGATGCCTCCTGTTATTTTGCGAGCTTGTTGACTGTTTCCAGCAATGCGGCGGGAGTAAAGGGTTTGACGATCCAGCCGCTCGCACCTGCCTTTTTCCCCTCCGCCTGCTTGTCTGCCTGCGATTCCGTCGTGAGCATGACGATGGGGGTAAATTTGTTCGCCGGCGCTCCTCTAAGCTCTTTGATCAAGGTGATGCCGTCCATCCCGGGCATGTTGAGATCAGTGATGACCATGTCGATCTTTGAGCCATTTGATTTGTTCAAGGCATCTTTGCCATCCACCGCGACGATCACCTCGAAGCCCGCGCTCTTGAGCGTAAACTCTACCAGCTGGCGCATGGACGCGGAGTCGTCCGCTATCAGTATTCTCTTTGCCATTGCTTTCTCCTCCTCGGGTCCTGGACGAAACAGGTCTCGCATTTATTGAATTCAGTTCCCCTGCACGGTCAGTGGGTTCAGGTCAACGATTCCCGCAGCACCTGTCGTTCTGATTCCATGGTATACATCTTCTCCAGGTGGGAAAGGTCTGTGCTGCCAACCGGCGTGTCAGCAGTCCCCACGCCCATCCGTTGTGCAGTTTCGGTCAGCTCGGTTTTGAGCGCCTGCAGCGGTTCTATGACGTGTTCGATGCGCTGCCGTGTGATGTCCTGGAACTGCATGGACATGAGGATCCCGCTGATGTCCCGTGCGAGTGATTCGCTTTCGCCGGTGAGTTCATCGAGCTGCTTTGCCGCACTATGGTTCGCTTCATCTATTTTGTTTAAGGTGTTTACAACGACCAGTTCCGACTCCTCCGACTTCCGGCCGCTTTCGGATATCTTTTCCCCGGTCTCCGCATACATTTCTTGTACATTGTTATCGATGGTTACGATGCGCTTTCGTATTTCTAGAGCGGATGCATTCGACCTGTCGGATAGCTTACGCACCTCATCGGCGACCACGGCAAAGCCCCGGCCCTGTTCTCCTGCCCTTGCAGCCTCGATGGCGGCATTCAGGGCAAGCAGATTGGTCTGGTTCGCAATGGATTCAATCTCGTTCACGATATCGCTGATATTCTTCATATGTGTAATGATCGCTTCCATGTCCTTAAGCGTCTGTGCTTCACGGTTGGCATTGGTCTTCATGCTATCAATGACCTCCAGAAGCGTTTTTCTGCTGATGTCGAGGAGCGTATCGCTGTTGCCATTGCCTTTGCTTGCATAAGCGCTAAGTGACAGTGACGTTTTTTTTGCCTGGTCCTGAGACCGGGCAACGATGTTCATGAAGCTTTTCCCGAGTTCGAGGGCTGCGGTTTCCGTCTGCTGCATGACCTCCGCAAGCTGACCGGTAAATACCGGGATGAGCCGCGACCGCTCGATCAAGAAGCTTGAAAAAGAGTTTCGGGAAGCGTCCATTTCAGAACGCAGCTGTTTCAATGCTTCTTCGTGTTCAGCAAGGAATCGGCTTGCGTTATGCCGTAGAAGTATATAAGTGACAGCGATAGTCCCCAAAAACAGCATGAAGGCGAGGATGATGCGGTATATTGTATTTTCGAGGAAGGCGGAGGCAAGCATGAGGGATATGCCGACTGCGATTTTCCCGGTAAGTTTCTGATTAGAGCTAATACGGAACAATACTTTTCCCTTTCTTTTCAATTGCTTGTGGAGACATGAATAGTGTATGCCTCTTGTCTATCATGCAACGCGGCCGAATTTTACCCAACTATCTAGCACGGCAAGAGCTGTGCCGACCATGAATGTGTTATTTTTTAGTCGTTAATCGCGAATCTGACATACTTCTCTTATTGATTGCCCGCTGACGCGTCAGGCATTGCCATTTAGCAGATGAATCGTTAATGTCCCATACTTTTCTTATTTTCTAGAATGTATCGCAATAATAGTTTCGGCTATTTTCTGAAAATCTTTAATAACGGCGGTTCTATTCGAATAATAATTGCACCAACACTGCGGTTAAATTGCAACACTTGGGGTATTCAGGCTATCTTAAATGCTGCACTTCGTTTTAGCCTTGGCTAAACGCAACTTGTCGGTATTAAAAAATTTCCTTTAATTGCAATAAAACTCCTGCGTCATAATGCCTGACATCAGATAAAGTCACCCTTATCTTCGATTTCTTTAACTTTTCGCCAATTGGTGGTGGTATATGGTTTGCCCGCACCCTAAATTTCCATAGGGCGGTGGGGATGTTCCCGATCACAAAAATTGCAGTGGGTTATGGATTATTACTCAATTTCTCTGGACATGCCTTCGCATAATAGGGATTCTTGTGCATGACAAGTCAGTCATCATGCCCCAGTCCCTAGTATGTGGCTTGGCCATTGTTCATGTTGAAGAGATCAGAAAAAAAAGAAATTTTGCTTTGAAATGAGGATGATGCAAAAGAAAACACTAAAGTTAATACCAACTATGACGATGAGTATATAAAGGAAGCGCTCGGTGCGCCGGACTGTTTTCCCAGCGGGAGATGAGGCTTTTTATGAATGATCGACCAGCAGTGGATTAGTACGTATTAACTCGTCCGGCCGCCGCACCGTCGCATGTCGGCTCTTGCAAATATAAATTCCAAATGATTTGAGGACAAAACCGCATTTCCTAGGACAATAAGCGACCGGAAGGTGAAGAGATCGATGACACCTTTTGCGTCACCGCACGCTATCGCAAAACACATATTGCAACTCGACAGTGGAACTATTTATGCCGCATATTCTGCCGGAAATTATCTGTCACGGAGAAATCGAAGGTGAGGCACTTCATGCCAATAAGAAAATGCAAAATCATGAGGAGAATACTAAATGAAAAATAACTCCGTGGCCGGCGGATTGACTGTGAGTTTTGGATTGTTATTTTTATTGCTCTCGGCTATATTTATCACGATGACAGCCTATCAGATGCAGACTACCGGGAAAATAATCGACCAGTATGAGGCGGGTATGAAATCAGCGGCCGGATCGGGATTGCCGGATTTGGAGAAATTGCGCGGCAATGCCGAATCAATCAGGACTGCCTCTGCGATTGTTTCCCTGGCGTTTTATGCGGGGGCGATGGTTGCGGTGGGCTTTCTGATAAAAAGGAAATTCATCACCCCGTCTCAAAGACTGAAGGATTATGTTTCATCCGACTTCAACCATCAACGCTCGACAGCGGCCGATGCGGATATTCCTTCAAACGGTTTCGGCGGTATTATCCGGAGTTTGAATAAATCCTTTCCCTGCATCAAGAACCATGAAGAAATCAATAACGCAATAGCTCTCCTGAAAAAACGTGACCTTTCGCAAACCCGTAAAATAATCATTGCACCGGAAGACAATGGGGGCGCCTCGGCGTTATGCAATTACCTTGCGGAATATGAAAATGCTATGAATTCTACCGTTGGGGTCGATTTAAAGACCATAAAGGATTCCCTGATAGAAGCGGCGACCGTGCTTGGCAATGTAGTGGGTCTTGCCGCTGATCTCGGCGGCTCTACGCAAGGACCGAAGACCGAACTTGAGTCGATGTTGCGGGCCGTCGGAGAAAATACAAATACCATCACCTCCATTGCGAAAATCGGCGCGACATCCAAGGGCAGCATTGAAGGCATCGTAAGCGATATCACCGTTATTACTCATGAGATCACGTCCTTGGCCGATTCAATACAAAAGATACAGGAGAGTACGAAGCAGATTACCACCATCCTCGGCGTCATTAATGAAATTGCAAACCAGACGAATCTTCTTGCGTTGAACGCTGCCATCGAGGCCGCACGCGCCGGGGAACAAGGGCGGGGGTTTGCCGTTGTCGCTGATGAGGTGAGAAAGCTGGCGGACAAGGTTGCAAATGCAACTCAGCAGGTGGCCGGCCTTATCAAGGAAACCGAGGAGAGGGTGGAAGCGGGGTCGGCAATCGTGTCGCAGGTAGTCGAGTCCAACGCAAAAATTCAGAAGGAAACAGTACAGATAAAAGATGGGTTTGATAGCCTTACGGCGGCCGTGGAGGAACAGAGCGTCTCAATGAATGATCTGAACACCTCCGCCCAAAATATATCGTCAAAATCGGACACGATTGCATTGACGACCGCCAGTCTGAATGAATTTGTGATCAAGATGGTTGATTCCCTGGACAAGGCCTCAACGGTGGTAAATTCCTATTCATTATAACCAGGAGGTAGCAGTTGACGGCAAAGCCTAAATTAAGCCTGTATTGGGCGTCGTCCTGCGGCGGGTGTGAAGTCGCAGTCGTCAACCTGCATGAAAAGATTCTCGACGTTGACGCCAACTTCAACTTCATGTTTTGTCCGTGCCTCCTCGACACGAAAAAAAAGGATATCGAAGCCCTGCCCGACGGCGATATCGCAGTCACGCTGTTTAACGGAGCTATCCGGACTACGGAGAACGCAGAAATGGCGCAGCTTCTTCGGAAAAAGTCAAAAACAATGATAGCATTCGGCGCATGCTCTTCCACAGGCGGCGTGCCAGGCATTGCCAATCTTCACTCCGCAAAAGACATCCTGAGGACAGTCTATCTAGACAATCCGACGATCGACAATCCTGAAAATATCATGCCCCGGCCGGAAACACCGGTAAAATACGGGATGCTGCATCTGCCAAAGTTTTACGGCAAAGCGAAAACGCTGAACGAGGTCACAGACGTGGATTTTTACATTCCGGGATGTCCCCCGGAGCCGGCGCAGATATGGAACGTGGTAAGCGCTGTCATAGCCGGGTCAGCCCTTCCGCCAAAAGGGAGCGTCTTAGGGGCGGGGAAGTCGTCGGTATGTGATGAATGCGAACGCAAGAAAGAGGATAAGCGAATCGCAAAGTTTCACCGGACCTTTGAAATCATCCCCGAAAAAGAAAAGTGCCTGCTGGAACAGGGCCTGATCTGCATGGGCATTGCAACTCGCAACGGCTGCGGGGCACTATGTCCCAAGGTGAACATGCCCTGCACTGGCTGCTATGGCCCTCCGGAAGGCGTCCTGGACCAGGGCGCCAAAATGATCGCTGCGCTCGGATCAGTAATCGATATCGGAGATCCAAAGGGGCTGTCGGACGATGAAATCAACCTGAAGATCGATGCCATTCTCGATTCCATCCCTGATTACGCAGGCACGTTTTACAAGTACAGCTTGCCGGGCTCCATCGTGAAGGGAAAGATCGAATGACAAAAACAATAAGCATCGATCCGATCACACGTCTTGAGGGGCACGGCAAAATAGAAATATTTCTAAACGAGGAAGGGGATGTTGCTGACACGTATTTTCAGGTGCCGGAACTCAGGGGCTTTGAGCAGTTTTGCGTGGGGAGACTTGCGGAGGACATGCCGGTCATTACCAACCGGATATGCGGGGTCTGCCCCGAGGCCCACCATATGGCATCCGTCAAAGCGCTCGACATGCTCTTCGGTGTGGAGCCGACTTCAGCAGCGAAAAAAATCCGTGAACTCCTGTATGCGTCATTCTATGTGACGGACCACACTACTCATTTTTACGCCCTCGGCGGACCAGATTTTATTTTGGGCCCCGATGCGCCGCCCCTTGAGCGAAATGTATTAGGTGTCATAAAAAAAGTCGGTCTTGATGTCGGCAGGCAGGTCATCGAGTGCAGGTCGCGAAACCACCATGTCATTGAGCAACTGGGGGGACGAGGCATTCATCTTGTCGGCGGTTTGCCCGGAGGATGGTCGAAAAGCGTGACGGAGGAGGAACGGAAGGAGATAGAGTCTGTCGCGAAAAAGAACATTGAGTTTGCGCTCTTTACGCTAAGGATATTCGATGATATCGTCCTGAAAAATCCGAAATATCTTGACCTTGTGACGTCCGATATATATATCCATAAAACATACTATATGGGAACAGTTGATGACAATAACCGGGCCAACTTCTATGACGGGAAGATCCGGGTTGTGGACCCCGACGGGAAGGAGTTCGTCAAATATCACCCGTCCGATTACGCAGGCCATATCGCCGAGCGAGTTGAGTCATGGACATACTTGAAATTCCCCTATCTCAAGAAAGTGGGCTGGAAGGGGTTTGTCGACGGTATTGACAGCGGGGTCTATGCCGCTACCCCGCTTGCACGCCTGAATGTGTCCGACAGCATGGCAACACCATTGGCGCAGGAGCATTTCGAACGGATGTACGATACCTTTGGCGCAAAAGAGGTCAATGGCAGGCGTCAGCCGATTCATTTCCGGCTTGCAACGCACTGGGCGCGTCTGATCGAGCTCTTGTATGCGGCGGAACGAATGCTGGAGCTTGCTGAGGATCCTGAGATAACGTCGCCTCATGTGAGAAATATTCCCGGGAAGATTGCCGGCGTCGGGATAGGTTCCGTAGAAGCGCCCCGCGGTACGCTGACCCACCATTATGAAAGCGACAGCAAGGGTGTGCTGACGAAGGTGAACATGATTGTCGGCACAACAAACAATTATGCGCCGATGACCATGTCGATCAAGAAGGCTGCGCAAAAACTGATTTCAAAGGGCAAGATCGTCGAGGAAAGCGTGTTGAACATGATAGAGATGGCCTTCCGGCTGTATGATCCGTGCCTTTCCTGCGCCACGCATTCCATCATCGGCCAGATGCCGCTCAAAGTGACCATCAAGGACAGCCGCGGAGACATCGTCAAGACGTTCCGGCGGGACTAGGTGCTGTCAATTACCCGCCACTAAATCAGCGTTGTGATTGTAGTGGGGGCTTGTAAGAGCCAATTGACTAGGGGGCTGGTCTAGGTTAAGTCAGCAGAAGTTGTTTTGGTCATGGCACCATGGGATATTCCGCACGTTCCATGCAACTGCCGCCGGTGATTAAATGTCCTATAGGGTTACGGACGGTGTTGCCGGCTCGACAAGCCATTACAACAACCCCGATGCGGCGCAGGTCGGTACGACTGCAACTCCGGAAGGAGAACAGAACTTGAGAGTATCTGTCTTTGTTTTAAACAAGAGAGGCGAACCTCTGATGCCTTGTTCGCCAAGAACAGCGCGGCTGCTACTGAAAAGCTGCAAAGCAAAGGTATTCAAAAGGACGCCATTCACCATCCAACTTACAACAGCGACTGGCGAAACGGTGCAGCAGGTGATACTTGGCGTTGACTCCGGATACGTAAATGTCGGATTGTCAGCGGTAACGAAAAAGCGAGAAGTATATTCAGCTGACGTTAAGCTCCGGGAGGACATGGTCAAACTGAATTCGGAAAGGCGAACATACCGGAGAAGCAGACGCAACCGCAAGACGTGGTACAGGCAGCCGCGCTTCTTTAACCGGAAAAAACCTGAGGGATGGCTTGCGCCGTCCATGCAGCATAAACTGGATAGTCACATCAAGCTTATTGACCAGGTAAATACCATTCTTCCCGTAGCGAACGTAACCGTCGAAGTTGCAGCGTTCGATATACAAAAGATAAAGAATCCTGAGATCTCTGGTACGGGGTACCAGAACGGAGACCAGAAGGGGTTCTGGAACGTGCGTGAGTATGTCCTCTATCGCGACGGACACCAATGCACGCATTGTAAGGGGAAAACAAAAGACCCCGTCCTTGAAGTGCATCACAAGGAATCCCGCCAAACGGGCGGAGATAGGCCGGAAAATTTGGTAACGCTTTGCAAAACCTGTCATGGGAAGTCGACAATCGGCGAAATCGTGCTTAAATCAAAGCCATCAAACGGGTTCAAAGCTGAGACGTTCATGTCTATGGTCCGCTGGAAACTGGTCGATAGCCTGAGGAATCGAGGCTACAATACGGAACATACATATGGATACCTTACGAAGCTAGGCAGAAAGCGGCTGGGGCTTGAAAAATCCCATGTTAACGACGCATTCGTAATTGCCGATGGATCCATTCAGGAACGGTCAAAAGACGTATTTAGCATGCAGCAGGTTCGTAAGTGCAACAGAAAACTGTTCAAGGGAGAGCGGAGTCATATTAAGAACACTGCACCCCGCGCATTATTTGGATTCCGAAGATACGACAAGGTTAGGTTCAATAGAATCGACGGATTTATCTTTGGAAGACGCTCAACTGGATATTTCGACATTCGAACGCTGAATGGGACAAAGATTCATGCATCGGCAAAGTATCACGATTTGATGCTCCTGGAACGGGCATCAACACTCTTAATTGAGAGGAGAAGTGCAAGGATGGCTGCGTAGCAGCATGGCAATTCCTCCCCAACCTCCCTGCGGGTAGGTTAGGGTATCCATGCCACAACAAATTGATGAAAACAGTCATTATCGGACTAGGCAATCCTATTTTGGGCGACGACAGTGTAGGGGTTATCGTCTCCCGGAAAATCAGGGATCGCTTGCGCCTGCGGGGTGATGCCGGCGAGACGGCGAGTGAGGTCGATGTCAAGGAGGTTTACGCTGGAGGCATCCGGCTCATGGACGCGATGACCGGCTATGATCGGGCATGGATTATAGATGCCATGGTGACCGGCAGACATCAACCCGGCACGATCATTCCTCTTTCCGCATATGACCTTTGTTCGACCAGGAACATCGTCTGCACCCATGACACTAATCTGGACACTGCACTTGAACTCGGCCGGATGCTGGGAGTCCACCTTCCTTCCAAAGTCAGAGTATGGGGGATCGAAGCAAGCGACGTGGAATCGTTCAGCGAGAGACTGACCGACGCGGTCTTTCGGTCGGTCCCCCTGGCAGTCGAGGAAATCATAAAGGACCTGAACCACTATTCAGACGGGGTGGTGTTATGAAGATCGGCGTCTATTTTTGCAATTGTGGCGCGAATATCTCCGACAAGATCGACTCCGGAGAGATCAAGGCCAAACTCCTCCAACAATTTCCGGGTATTCATTTTCAAACCGTGGATTTTCTCTGTTCGGAGGACGGAAAGGACACACTCGCAAAAGACCTCGCCGAAAATAAAGTTGACCGCGTTGTAGTCTCAGCATGTTCGCCACGGGAACACGAGGGCACGTTCATGCGGGTATTGTCGAAGGCGGGCATAAATCCATACCTGATGCAGATGGTGAATATGCGGGAGCAAGTGGGCTGGGTTACGGAAGACCGGGATCAAGCCGGCAAAAAAGCGACGAGGTACATACGCGCCGCCGTAAGCCGCGTAGCGCGCCAATCGCCACTGATGAAAAAAGAAATTGATGTCTGCACCGATGTGATGGTGATCGGCGCTGGACCCTCCGGCCTCAAGACGGCCATGACCATTGCGGAATCCGGGAGGAAGGTTGTGCTCGTCGAAAAATCCCCGGCAATCGGCGGCCTGCCCGTGCGGTTTGAGGAAGTATCCCCGAACATGGAGTGCGGTTCGTGCATGCTGGAACCGCTGATGGGCGATATTCTGCACGGCCCTCATGCGGACAAGATTGAATTGCTGACTTTGGCCGAGGTGGCCGAAGTTGTGGGTTCCTATGGCAATTTTACCGCAAAGATCACCCAGAAGCCCAGGCATGTTTCACATTCCTGCATAGGGTGCGCGGAATGCGTCGGGGCTTGCCCCGTCGGCGCGAAAAACCCGTTCAATTGCGATATGGACGACCGAAAAGCGATTTCGTTCCCGTTTACAGGGGCGCTTCCCAACCTGCCGTATATCGACGAACGACTTTGCGTGAGATTTAAGGGCGAGAAATGTGAAAAGTGCAAGGAAGCGTGCCCGGTCGATGACGCAATCATATTTGTTGATGCGGAGAAAGTAATAGAACGTACTATCGGCGCAATCGTCGTAGCGGTGGGGTCGGATCTGTACGATTGCAGGAAGGTCCCGAACCTCCATTACGGAACGCTTCCCGATGTTTATACAAGCTTAGAGCTTGAAAGGATCATGGCAGCGAACGGCCCGACCGAAGGTCTGCTCAAGACATCGGAGGGAAAGGCCCCGGAAAGCGTTGCCATCGTACATTGCGTAGGCAGCCTTGATCAGAATCACAAGGAATATTGCTCCGGAATCTGTTGCCAATATGCGTTCAAGTTTAACCATCTCATCGGAAAGAAACTCCCCGGCACTAAGGTCTACCATTTTTACAAGGAACTCTCTATCCCTGGCAAGGAGGAGTTTGGCCTGTATCAGCATGCGAAGAGCAATCCGAACTCAGTTTTCATAAGGTACAGCGATATCCGGAACCTTTCCGTTTCGGAAAAAGCGGGGAAAAAGCAAATAGCCTTTAAGAACGCCGAAGGTAAAGACGGAGCCGCGTCCGCGGATATGATCGTACTCTGTCCGGCCGTTGTGCCGACGGGAAATGCGGGGAATCTCGGTGCCGTTCTCGAGACGAAACAGGACAAGTTCGGTTTCTACGAGGAACTGCACGGGAGATTGGATTCTGCGCAGAGTAAGATCAAAGGGATATACCTTGCGGGCGCCTGTCAGTCGCCCATGGATATCCAGAAGGCAATGAGCCAGGGAATGGCCGCCGCCGGATACATTCTTTCCGGCCTGGTCGTGGGGAGAAAGCTCGAAATCCAACCGATAAACGCCGAGGTGGACGAAGACAAGTGTTCCGGCTGCAGAATATGCGTGTCCGTCTGTCCGTATAAAGCCATATCCTTTGATGCGGAAAAGGAGGTTGCTGCCGTCAATGACGTACTGTGCCAGGGGTGCGGCACCTGCGTGGCAGCCTGCCCGACGGGTTCGATCAAGGGAAATCATTTCACGAATGAAGAAATCCTGTCGGAAATAGAAGAGGTGCTGAAATGAGGGCTCTAGAGGGATTTGAACCGAAGATCGTCGGATTCCTCTGCAACTGGTGCTCCTACGCCGGAGCGGACAAGGCGGGCAGTGCGCAAAGACATTATCCGCCTAACGTGAACGTCATCAAGGTGATGTGCAGCGGAAGGGTGGACCCCCAGTTCGTTCTCTCATCCTTTGAAAAGGGGGCCGACGGCGTCATCATTCTCGGCTGCCATCCCGGCGACTGCCATTACAAGGAAGGGAATTTCCGGGCAATCCAGCGTCACCGGATTCTTTTAAAGATACTCAAACAGCTCGGCATAGAAAAAGAACGGTGCCGATTGGACTTCGTCTCGGCCAGCGAGGGAGATAAATTCGTCGAGGTGATCACGAACATGGTTGAAACGATAAAGGCATTGGGACCGTTGAAAAAAAGCAGGATCTCCAGTAAAATGAGCAGGGTTGCAAATCCATCACTATAAGGAGGAATCAGTATGGCTATTCAGTCACTCGATACGTGCGGACTTAAGTGTCCGGTGCCCATACTCAAGATTACGGTGGCCGCGGTCAAAGTAAAACCCGGCGACGTACTTGATGTAAAGGCGGACTGCCCGACCTTTGAAGCAGACGTTCGGGATTGGTGCGCCCGATCGAAGAAGGTCCTGCTTTGGATCAAAGACGAAAACAATGCCAAGCGCTGCCAGATACAATTCTGATGCAAATTGGTTTGATTTCACGATCGATACCGTGGACTTTTTTTATTATTAGTGCCGTGTATTGCAGTAAGGCGATAGGATGCGGAATGGCTGCGGACTTGGTGCCCTGGTGTGCCGATTTGTGCAGAGCGATCAGTGCGAACCGTACTACCGGTGCGTAAGATAATATTGATTTTCACCAGATACCGTTCACTTATCGCAATGAATTGATGATTCTGAAGCGGCATGCCTTACTTGGAGGTTACATTTCATGACACCTTTTTTATTCCAGCGCTATTTTTATGGATATATAACCAATGGTTGAGTAGGTCTCATTAAGCAGCAAAATGCTTGCATAGCAGGCGGAGTAATGCCCAGGTAATATGTTTTTCGTTTTTCATCTCCTCGGAGGAGTAAATGTCCGTGCATGACGTGACTGATTATATGGCCCATGGCTTTTGTTTTTTATGGGATCCCGGCCTTGTACGGCTCCACGTCATGTCCGACCTCATTATAGGGCTTGCCTATTATACCATCGCTATTGCACTTTTTTACTTCATTTACAAAAGACACAAAAAACGCGATATCCCTTTTTTGCCCATTTTCCTGCTGTTCGGCATTTTCATTTTTGCCTGCGGGACGACACATTTATTTTCGGCGTATACCGTTTATGTGCCGAAATATTGGTTGGAAGGGGCCGTCAAAGCGATTACAGCATTTGTTTCCATCGTTGCCACGCTACTGTTACTCCCGATCATACCGAAAGCCATCACGTTGCCCAGCCTATCAAAAGCACTTCACGAAAATAAACAACTCAGTAGCGCGTTGGAAGATCTCAGTAGTGCGTTGGAACAGCAGGTTAAGGATCTGCGTCATGCAAACCAGCGTCTCCAGGATGAGATTGTCGAGCACACGCAGACTGAAGAGGCGCTCTCTTCCGCAGAAAAAAAATTCCGGAATTTACTCGAAAGCATTGAGCTAGCGGCAATAATGCTCGATGTCGAGGGGAACCTGACGTTCTGCAACGACTACATCCTTCGCCAGACCGGGTGGTCTCGAAATGAAGTAATCGGGAAGAATTGGTTTGATTTTTTCGTGCCCGCAGAAGCGCGCAGCTTGGAAAAAGCGACCTTCAAGTTAGACATAGCGGAAGGAACCTTGCCGCTACACGGTGAAAAGCTGATCGTGACGCGCGATGGCGCACAAAGACACGTGGAGTGGAACAATTCAATACTGCGAAATTTTGAAGAATCCGTTATCGGGGTGGCAAGCATCGGCATAGACATCACCGAGCATCAGAAGCTTGAGGCTCAACTCCGCCAGGCACAGAAAATGGAGGCCATTGGAGAATTAGCCGGCGGCATTGCCCACGATTTCAACAATATCCTGTCGGCAATCGTGGGATATGCTGCGCTCGTAAAGATGAAGATGAAGACCGATGATCATCTTCGGCCGCATATCGAGCAGATCCTTGCCTCTTCGGAGCGTGCTACAGGTCTGACGAAGAGCCTGCTTGCATTCAGCAGGAAACAGGTGATCGACCTGAAGCCGGTCAATATCGACGAGATGGTCTCCGGGTTTCATAATCTTCTGACCCGGATTATCGGAGAAGATATCGAGTTCAGGGTGATTCCGGCTCGTGAGGATCTTATAGTGGAAGCAGATAAAGGCCAGCTGGAGCAGGTCCTGATGAACCTCGTCACGAATGCGCGGGACGCCATGCCAAAAGGCGGTACTCTGGAAGTAAAGACAGACAAGGTTATCATTGATTCAGATCAAGGCAATATCAAACACGGCGCCTATGCAGTTCTGTCTGTTTCAGACACCGGTTGCGGCATAGACAAAACCCTGCAGAACCGCATCTACGAGCCCTTTTTCACGACCAAAGAAGTTGGGAAGGGGACAGGCCTTGGCCTTGCCGTGGTATATGGGATTATCCATAAACATAATGGGACGATCCATTTCAATAGTGAACCCGGACAGGGAACGACATTCAAGATATATCTTCCTCTGACTCCGTCTACGGTTAAGCAAATATCGCCTACGGATTTTGCCATGCCTCCGTCGGGCACCGAAACGATCCTCCTTGTTGAGGATGATAAATCCGTCAGGACTGTAACCAAGGCCATGCTCGAGGAATTTGGCTATACCGTGTCGGAAGCAGTTGACGGTGAAGAGGCTATAAAGTTGTTTCGAAAGGACAAGGACAAGATCCAGCTTGTTCTGTGTGATCTGATCATGCCTAAAATTAACGGCAAGGAAACCTTTGAGCAGATGAAAAAGATACGTCCTGATATTAAGGGGCTCTTCATAAGCGGTTATACGTCAGATATCATTGTCCAAAAAGGGGTCATGGAGGATGGTGTTAACTTCATTTCCAAACCGTTGAACCCGTCAGAACTATTCAAAAAAATACGGGAGGTGTTTGCGTCCTAGTAGGACTGAAGTCTGAGCAAGTTTTCACTGACCACTCCCCATGTCTAAAGCCAGGGGGTTCTAGCGGCTGTACCGACAGGCTCTCCGGCAACAATACGAACGTTGTCGGCCTCGACTGTCGTTGATCCGCCTTTAACGGACGAGCAGCTCTGTCTCCGGTTCGTGGTGTTCTCTTGCTTGATACCGAAGCTGGTCGGATGAATTCGACCCTTTGCCGCTTCATGCTGCACCCCCAACACCGCCCGTTCCAGGAGCAGGTTTGCACCCGGCCAGGCTTTGGCAGCCTGACGCGTGTCGAGGACATCGTTAGAAACATGCTTTGCAAGGAATGCGGAATAGAGATCACGCTGGGTGCTTACCCCGCAGTTGCAGGCATGCCATCTTTGGGACAATGATTTTTTGGCTACTGTTCCGCAATGGCATGTCTGGGAAAGCTTTGTGCTCCGGGTAGAAAACTCGGTTACTTTACCGCCAGCGTTTTCGGCTTTGTGGTGAAGCATCGACATAAACATCCCCGGAGCTCGTCGCGAAATACTTTTACCATAGAGTTTCTGAAATGCTTTGTACGACAGTTTCTCGGTTTTGATGTCGGTACCGAGAGTGAGGACTTTGTTCACGAGCTTGCCATGAGACCGTTTTCTGGTTTCAGCAAGGATTCTTTGAAGTTCGGCGAGCTTAGCTTTAAGAATACGGTATTGAACAGAAAAGACCCACTGTTTTTTACCCGTTTTGATGGTTTTGTCTCCGTTGTAGTTGCCCGGGTTGGTAGCACGAAGGCTTCTGGCCATTTTGCGCTGGACGGTCTTGATACGTTTAAACGGTATCTCGACTTCGGGGCA
Organism: Nitrospirota bacterium; assembly: GCA_963845065.1. Lineage (GTDB taxonomy): Bacteria > Nitrospirota > UBA9217 > UBA9217 > UBA9217 > JAJYKN01. Next base: position 69,894 of record CAWJQQ010000002.1, on the reverse strand, counting down.
GAATTCGAGTAGTAACGCATCAGTATCACCAACGATGGCAACTGTCGACGGGCCAATATCAAGGCCGACAGTTTCGGTGCCAATCTGGTTCTCACGCTTGATCTTGGCCGTGCCTTTAAGCACAAGTTGGGCAAACCAGCGGGGATTGCCGCGGATAGTTTTCTTGACCAGACGAACGTACTTGACATCATGGCTAAGTGCATGAGCCTGAACACCAAACTTGTCTTTCTTGTCGAAGACACAGTTGAGACGAAGGCCAGTCCACTCCACATGGTCATCGCACCACCGAATACCGGATTTGTTGTTTTTACCTTCAAGGGACGACATCCAGCCATGGCGCTTGAAACGTGGTTTGCCATGCTTCCCAAACTCGTAGTCAGCGACGGCGCTATATGCTCGAGATGCTATCTTCTGGGCGGTCAGGCTGTCAATATGCTCACTGATCCAGCAGGAATTGCGGAGGATACCGACGTAGTTATGAAGGTGGTATTCAGTATATTCAGCCTGGGTTCTGGCTGTCTTAAACATCTTGATGCGAAGCTTGCTTTTCTTCTTCGTGATCGCCACGAGCCATTTTTCTGATCGCCGCATGGCAGTAAGACGCTTCATCGCTTCACCAAGGCAGGCATTGTACAGATAACGGCCAGCTTCGAGCCGGGCATCGAGCATTCGATTGCCCTTTGGAGTCGCTACGAGTTGAAACTCGTGGATACAAGATGGGGTTTTAGGTTTATTCGGCATTGGTTGTTTAAATATACCATATAGATGTACATTTGTCTACTAATTGCCGGAAAACAAAGTTCCCGCATTCATCCCCATGGTTAAAACCAGGGGCTTTCTGCGGATAGTTTGGTAAGAAAACGAACCACTCTTCATCCGATATTCACGGCATGACACAAGCATGCATAGGCGACCAACGCATAGGAGATGCTGAATACCAGTCGAAACTTACGCATGAACACGAAGGTAAAACGCACGCCTTCTGCACATTGTTTTGATTGGCAGGTTCCGTGCCTAGTTAAATATTCCATATTCGACTGTTAGAAATATAATGATTTTCACCTACACACTATTTTCCCGTTTCCCCATTTCACTGTATGGATATTATCCTTACTCTTTCGGTTTCGACCATACCAGAAATGGACAAAGCTTGCACATATCGAATCCCGGATAAGTCTCTCCCGTGCGCGGGAATGAGGGACCGCCGTCACGCACGGTTCGCTCGAGCATCCATCTCACCGTTGGTTCAAACTGATTGGCCGGCCAGATCCAGTTAATCTCTCCCTGCTCGGTCTTGCCCGCGGTGTAGCTGCCGCTGCACATGGGCGTAATGTTCGGCTTTCCCGTCAGATAGACAGCGGTGACGCCGTGGCAGGCCGAGCTGTTCATGGTCATGTTCATTTCAAAAGGTTGGATGTCCATGGCAGCAGACCAATCATTCCCGAGGTGGTATGCCTGGAGGACGTCGCTCATACCGTGGATCACGTCGGGTTTATAAGGCGCCTTATGGAGTGGCGCAGTGGCAAAGGCCAGGAGATTCTCAGGCAGGCGTTTTTTCAGCTTCACGAACTTCTCAGCCTGGGCCAGATCTTTTGTGTATTTAAGGTGGCTCTTGATCTCGCCCTCGTCAAGGCCCTTCCAGCCGAAAATGTACTTTGCGTTCGTACACCCTAGTCCCTTTTCCGGACTGAGCAGGATATCGCCTCGCTGACGCGACGCTGCCAGATAATGGCAGAAAGTGAAGGGATGCACAGATATTTTGTATTCAGTGTTCTTCTTGAAGGCATCGAGCTCATTCTGAGAGAAGAAGAACTTCACCGCCACAGGATAGTACTTCATACGGAGGAGGTTCCGGAGTGAGAAGACGAGGTCTGCATTGCTTAAAGACTTTTTAGCGAGCATAGCCTTGGCGTATGCCACGTCATCGAGCAACTCTAACGTATCAATCATTATACACCTCTTTCTTAAACAGTAAGTTCAGGATTGACTGAATAGGAAGTATAAAAAGAACGCGTTGGTACTTTTTTATCATCCGATTTTATCCTGCAATTCCTTCAGAATATGGTATTGCGCTATCCCCACCAACCCATAAGCTGCGACGCAAGCACTAACAGAAGTATGACCGCAATGCGCTTTACCCAAAGGGGACTGATGCGCTTCGCGACCTGCGGTCCCAAGTATCCGCCGATGACGGCGGCTACCGCCATGATAGCAAAGAGCTTGTAGTCAACGGTATCGAAAAAAACGTTCTTACTCGTCGCCATCAGGGTATTGAACAAGATAGCAAGGAGCGAGCTACCCACCACTACGTATATAGGTAGGCCCATGAGTACCGTCATGAGCGGCACCATGAAGGGGCCGCCACCGAAGCCGAACATGGAGGACGCGATAGCGATGATAAAGGCGCCAATGACGCCGATTACTGGATTTGCCTTTATGTTCTGTCCGCAAAAATGGATGTTCATGTGATATTCCCCCTTAGGATTGTTTTACATCGCACTCGCCCTTTTCGGCCTGTTTCTTGAGGTGCTTCAAGATCTCCTGTTCCTGCTTGTTCTTAGCGACCTGAGCGGGAAGTGTCTGCCAGAACATGAGGCCAGCAAGGACGATGAGAGCGATGCCGAATAGGCTCTTAAACTGAGCAAGAGAAATAAGTTGAGTGAGCACCGGGCCGATGAAGCCGCCGATCAGCATGGCCATGCCCATTACAATACCCAGCTTCCAGCTAATAAACTTGATTTTATTATAGTTATAGATGCCCGAGATCTGCGAGAAAAGCACTGTCGGGAGCACGGTCCCGGCGACGATGGCATGCGGGAGGCCGTAGATCCAGAGCAAGAGCGGAGTGAGGATGAAACCGCCGCCGGCGCCCATAAGCACGCCGAGCATGGTGACGACTAATGCTAGGAAGAATGGCCCAAAAATGTTCATGGCCATGCCCGCCCGCTTGAAGTACCACGTGCTGCCCGGTAGTCTGATCGCAAATGACGCGGTCGTCCTGTCATCCTTTCCGGTGAAGGCCGTCACGGTATATAAGCCGTCTGCAACCCCCTTCGGGAGCTTGAGTACCGCTTCAAATGTGCCGTCGGTTTTCACGTCTATCGCGGGCTTCAGTAGCTTACTAGGTGATTTGAACCTTATCTTGTAAAGTGGAAGCGCCGCCTTTAGATTTTCCTCTCCATCCAGGGGCTCCATAAGGTTGCCGCGACTGCCGGTGATCACGGCGATAATAGAAGTCTTGCGCCGTTCGACCCTTGCCGTGGCAGGGCGCAGGCCTGTCGCGTCCAGACCTAAGTCCTTAAGAGCACCGGAATAGCTCCAGTCATTTTTTTGCAGTTTAAGCGCTTCGATCTTGTTTTTGGTGTCCTTCGGAGTGAGTATGATATAGTATGCGGGGATGTCTTCACTAGTGTAGAAGATCCACGGGATCTTGCCAGTCTCCTTGTCCTTTTTGCTGTCGAGACGCCGGACCTCCACTTTCTTTTCCGACGCAACCTCGATAAACACAGGTTTGCCTGGAGGCGCAGTACCGGTAATCTTGACGGTGTCTTCCTCTGTATATTCTGTTTTGTTGATCTGGATTGTGAGCGAGGACTGCAAGGTTTTTGGTACACGGTTCGTGGGTGGTGTGGCCCCTTTCGCGGAAATGGAACTTGATGCACATACGATGACAGCGAGACAAAATAATGTTGCATATCGGTTATGACGGTTTCGAATCATACACGCACTCTCCTTTTTTCACATATGATGATTACTATATCACATGACTTAGAATCTTGAGCGACGTTCCTCATTCTCTACCTTGATTCCACCCATGCGAAGTTCAGCCGATATTCCTCCCTTCTATGAAATTTTGATCCCTGTAGTAAGCAGCTATAAGGTTGCGATGGCGTTTGATAAATGGGAGATGCAGAATACAAGTTAAAATTTGATGATGAAAGAGTCCATTCTCGCTTTGGCGTCGTTTATTTAACTTTGTTACTACTGCGATACATGTTGACATCTAATGATAAGATATGTCTGGCCCTATCCCGTCGCCGTATCAAATATAATCAACAATTCTTTTCACAACGTTTTTAAAAAATTTGCCCTCTTCAAAAGAGGACTGGATAATTTATTTTACGATGTCTTTAGTTTTCAACGTGGTGACATTTGGGTGACATGCTGAACAGTGTTTCTATACACCGCAGCTGCATCGATATTCTTGGCGTCTAAACCAGCCATAGCGTTTAATGCGAAGGAGCAATACACAATCGTGGCATACATGAACGCTGACGCTATCACACGATAATTCCTCGCTCATCTTTCAATAAAATAGTGCTGCGTTGACAGAGATTTTCTCTTACAACCCGCGTGTTCTTATATAATTTAGGATATTCGATACTTTGCAATAGTATCCGGAAAAAAGCTCCTTTTGTCAAGTTAAAAGGACATATGTGCAAAGAGATATCGGAAGGTAGTAGCGGGGGCCGGATTTGGAACTGACGACCTTCGGGTTATGCGCCGTTTAAAACATGGCACTGCGGACAACTGGGTCCCGATTGAGCCATGTCGTGCCTCAAAATAGTGAGAAGCGCGTATTTGATCAAGCTCCTCAATTCACCGCTGTTCTTCAAAGCATCTGTCCAATATGGTACTGTGGTTTGACGTGGAAATATTTATATTGCATCCGAAACACTCTGGTCCCGATCCGTGCAGGCATAAGGTAGCCTATGCTTCTGCTGTAAACAGCAGACCACTCGCCTTCACTTCTTCCAGTGAGGGCAGCATCATCCAGTAGTAATTAGATCCTCTTTTCTTATGCTGCCATTTCCTTAATGTTCTTGATCACGTCGTTTACGACCTGCTGCGCGTTGCCGTAGAGCATCCGCGTGTTCTCGGCATAGAAAAGCGCGTTTTCAATGCCTGAATAGCCGGTGCCCTTGCCGCGCTTGATGACGATCACATTGTGCGCCTGATCGACATTCAGGATCGGCATGCCGTAAATCGGGCTTGACTTATCGGTGCGTGCTGCCGGGTTCACGACGTCATTCGCACCGATTACGAGCGCCACGTCGGTCTGGCTGAACTCCTCATTGATTTCCTCCAGGTCAAAAATCTTGTCATAGGACACGCCTGCCTCGGCCAGAAGCACATTCATGTGCCCGGGCATGCGGCCGGCAACGGGGTGTATGGCGAACTTGACAGTAATGCCCGCTTCTTCCAACAGCACGCTCATCTCTTTGACCTTGTGCTGGGCCTGGCCCACGGCCATGCCGTAGCCCGGCACGATGATCACCTTCTGTGCATAGCGGAGCATGGCTGCGGCATCGAGGGCGGAGACTTCTTTCATAGTTCCAGTGATGCCCGTACCGCCGGTCTGCGCCTCTCCTGTGATCGGTTTGAATAATATATTTGTGAGTGGCCTGTTCATGGCCTTTGCCATCAGTTGGGTGAGAAGCGTACCCGCTGAGCCGACCACGATGCCGGCGATGATGAGTGCCGGGTTGTTCAGCACGAAACCTTCAAAGCCTACTGCGAGGCCAGTTAGTGCGTTAAACAGCGAGATCACAACAGGCATATCGGCGCCGCCGATGGGCAAGGTTATGACAGTGCCGAGAACGAGTGCGAGCAGGAAGAAGAGGGAGATCTGGAGCATTAAAGGATGACTCGAAATGACGATGGCTAGTCCGCAGAATATTGTTGCTGCCGCCAGGATGATGTTCACCAGATTTTGTGCGGGCAGGTGAATGGTTTTTTTCATGATGCCCTGGAGTTTGGCAAAGGCAACAAGCGAACCCGAGAAGGAGACTGTACCGATCAGTCCGCCGAGCACCGCAAGGGTCGTTGCGATAGAGCTGTGGGTCTCGCCACGAGCAAGCTCGATCGCCGAGATGGCCGCCGCAGCGCCGCCGCCCATGCCATTGTAAAGGGCGACCATCTGTGGAATGTCGGTCATCTTGACCACCTTGCCCGACCATGTGGCAAAACCACCGCCGATAGCGAGGGCGACCACCATAAGCGTATAATTAGTCATTCCAGGCCAGCCGAAGGTGACGAGCGTTGCCAGGACCATGGCCACACCGGCCCAGATTATGCCTCGCCGGGCAGTGACCGGGGACGACATGCCTTTGAGCCCAAGAATAAATAACAGTGCTACGATGAAGTAGCTTGCGTTAATCAGGATTTTTGCGTTCATGAATGACCTTTCAAAAAAAGCGCATCTGGAAGGAGCTCAGGATTAAAAAGAAACAATCGGCCTTTATCCGTTGTCTTAACGTGAACTCTCTGGTTAGTTCTTCCTACTAGGTTTGCCATCTTTTCCGGTCTTGAACATGCCGAGCATGCGTTCCGTGACTACATAGCCACCGGCAGCATTCGCCGCGCCGAGCAGCACGGCGATGAACCCGATGCCCTGTTCGAACGGTGTCCGTGCTTCGCCCAGCGCGACCATGGCGCCGACTAAAACGACGCCATGCACGAAGTTCGAACCGGACATGAGCGGCGTGTGCAGGATCACGGGCACTCGCGAGATTACTTCGTAGCCGGTAAATGCGGCAAGCATGAATATGTAGAGGGCTGCAAAACCTTCCATAGATTTTTTGGCGAGGGGACTGCCTGCTTAGCGGGCAGGTGAATCGCCACCTTTCTTTTTATTTTACGTAAATTAAGATATCGCCGCCTCCAGAATTTTTCTCACGGCTTCGTTGCGGATCGATCCTTCATGAGTAAACACGCTTCCTGCCAGTATCTCATCACTCCAGTCAAGAGCAAGCTTGCCATCTTTGATGAAAGGTGAAATGAAGTTGAACAAATTGCGCGCATACATTTCCGATGCGTGGACCGGCATGCGGGAGGCAAGGTTGATTGTGCCTACGATGGAGACGCCGTCTTTCATCACAGTCTCCCCGGGACGGGAGCCTGCTACGTTGCCGCCGCTATCTGCGGCCATATCTACAATAACTGCGCCTTTCTTCATGCGTGCCACCATGTCTTCGGTGACGATGACTGGGCTCTTTTTGCCCGGTATTGCCGCTGTGGTAATCAGCACGTCCGCCTGCGATATCGCCTTGGCCAGCTTCTCCTTCTGAGCTGTCCGCTCGTCCTGCGTCAATTCCCTGGCATATCCCCCTGACCCCACGGCAGCCACGCCGGTGTCCACAAACCTCGCGCCGAGAGACTCGATTTGTTCTTTTGTTTCAGGACGCACATCATAGGCTTCGACAATAGCGCCGAGCCGGTGAGCCGTCGCGATAGCCTGCAGCCCTGCCACACCTGCGCCGATCACCATGACCCGTGTAGGGCGAAGGGTCCCGGCAGCATAGGTTATCATAGGGAAGAATTTTGGAGATATCACGCTCGCGATGAGAGCGCACTGGTAGCCGGCAACGGTGGCCTGGGAAGAGAGGGCGTCCATGCTCTGCGCGCGCGAGATGCGCGGAATCAACTCAACGGCAAAGCTCGTAATGTTTCGCTCGCAGAGCAGTTTTGCCCGTTCCTTGTCCTGGTAAGGATTGAGAAAACCAATGAGAACGGTTGCTGGCTGCATCAGCCTGATCTCCTCCAGGGTCGGCGGCTGAACTTTCAAGACTACTTGAGAATGGGCAAACACCTCGGCATTTGTTGAGGCAATTTCCGCTGCGCCGAAGTCGTTGTCCAGGATGAAACTTCCGGCGCCGGCACCTCGCTCCAAGCAAAGATCAGCGCCCAGAGACTTGAACTTTTTAACCACATCCGGAACGATGGCAACCCGCTTTTCGCCGCGGTCTGTCTCCCTGGTCACGCCTATTACAAGCGGCATAACATCCTCCCCTCAGCATATAAAGCCGGTCTTGATTGGGATTTATCTTCTCTTGCCTGGTACTTCTTTGTCATCACTATATCAATACTTTGTATAACGATTATATTAGCGTCTGCATCGACTTCACACTCGAGAATCCTATTATCAGGATTGTCTTTTAATATTGCTATACGTTTAAGGGTCTACTCACAGGCGCTGTCGGTGAAATATGTCTAATTGCGTCGGCAATCCTTTCATCATCCCATTGAAATTTCTCTCTTAGTGAGTTAACTGCTGGTCATCTCGTTAGGCATTTCTTGGAGGGCCGTCTTCGGCTAGACGGCCCAGTGACAAACTCCAAGATGGAGAGTTAGCTGCAGCTCAACGAATCCAGGTATCATATCACGTCGGGAGCAGCCTTTTAGCATGTTGCTGTTTGCGAGCACCCTAAGGGCCACGGTTATGGCGATGACGAAGCCGAACCCCACGCCAATCTTCATGGGGAGTTTCATGTTTAACCTGGGCTGCCCATCACTTGCTGTCTGACGGCTCACTTGTCCGAGCCCTTAAGCAGCCTTTTTAGCCCATCCCCTTTTTCTTTCTGGCTGCCCTTTACCCGTAGTAATCAAGCTCCGCAAGCTGTCCTTGAGATATGAGCCCCATGCGTCTGAACAGTCACCGTAGCATTCCAAGGCAGGAACCAAGCCGACGTGCGTAAAGCGGATTTCGGTCCTGTCGTCCTTCTTGGTGATCTCAAAGACAATATCAGTGCCGTTCCACTCGGTCTTGTCTTTGACAAAGTTAAGGCGGCTGTCCAGGACATGCCATACGACTTTCTTACCTAGTACCAATTCAGTGATCTTCTGGGTGCTGCGGTGAAGGTCTTTGTAGTGGAACTTAAACGCAGCACCGAGTTTATCGGTACTACCTTCAATTTCTTCTGACCACCATCCTCGAACATTATTGATGGCATCGAAGACTTCCTCCGGAGTTTGGTTTACCGAAAAGGTAGTGGTGTAATTTTGATCATTCACTTTGTTTTTGAGCATATGAGTTGTTTTGTGTGCCATACTCTCTCTCCTTCCAATCCAATTATACATGAAGTAGTTGCAAGCTGTTCCTTTGTTGCGCCGTTTGTATCAGGAAGGCGGCATCTGGGTCGTCGTCCACTTGAAGAAACTGAAAGGGTTTTGCCAGCCCAGAAGAGGCGCTCATGAAATCCATCCTTTCTGTTATGTCAGGACCTCCTACCATCGCTCGGTCTGTCCGGGTCCTGTAGCAAGGAACAAGATACAAATACTTTTCTTTATTATAACATGGATAGAGACTTTTTTTAGAATGTCGGTCCTTCCTGAAAATTGATCATTTTTCATTCTTCACAACAAGCAAAGTTAGACCCTGAGCTTTACTCATTCCTCGTTGTTGACATCGCCTTAATTCGAGCTATATTTTCATTAGATGGTTGCATTTTAAAGCAGCAAAAAGAAGTTGAAGAGCAATTGTCTGATAATTAAAGACGTCATTTTTCAGCAACTTTATGCAGCACAATTGGTGCTAAAATTGATAAAAGGGCAGAGAATGAAGTGGGTAAAAAAAACGGCAATCTGATCCATAACATCACAGAGCCAACCAGATTATCAAACTCTTAAGGAGGCAACTATGGACGATCTAAAATTGCCTGAATTAAAGAGCGAATTGTTTGACCGTTTGACATGCCTCTCTAAGGAAGGGCATGGTGTGCACTATCAGGATTTTGAGCGTGTATTTAGAGAGTCGGCAAAAGAAGATATTATGGTCGATGGTTGGCGCAAAATTACCAGTTTCATATCTGATCAACTTGGCTTTTGGGAAGCGGAGTGGTTATTCTCCCCGGCATATTCTCCAAATACGAATGCAAAATCAGAAATGCGTGGCTGGATGATAATCTGTGAAGCTTGTTTGGGTGAATTGAAAAATAAAATCACTGAAGCAGCAGATATTGTTGAAGGACAGCACAATCTAGCCGTGCTGAAGTATTCTATGAAAAGAGCAGTTGATTATGATAAGTCAAAGCCCTCACGGAAATTTAAAGCAAACGTGAGATCATCAATATTAATTAAATTAGATGAAATCGGATTGCGTCGTGTTGCTTCACGACTTTATGTACGAGCTTTATATCCCAAGGGAACTGTGGGTCGTGCAAGCAATTAACTTAAACTTCTCAACCGGTCATTCAACCCAACACTGGGTGCAACTTGGATTATAAACAAGATAAAGAGTCAGGCTTTTAAGGAACTATTTATGAATTTGGCCCAAACCTCATTTCCCATACTGTGAAAATTTCTCCGGAACGGCGGTCCATTTATTTCCGGAATTGCTGTCCACTTATCTCCGGAACAACTGTCCATTTTCTCCGCAATCTGCGCTATCTTTTACAGCATTGCATTGCAGAAAATCAAAACATAGAAGTGTCGCCTCTAGCTTATGAAACAGCAAGCACTGAAACTCACGAAAACTCTTGATGTCTGCCGCATACTATACAATTCCTGCATTGCGGACAAAAAAAATGCCTTTGCAAAGACGGGTAAAGGTCTTACCAGAATAAGCCAGCACAATTCTTAAAAATGCAGGTATGAATGTGCTATATTTAATACAAGATTTAAATAGTATGGTTTCATGATGGATTGGGTTCCCGATTTCTTAAAGTTATTCGTCGCTAAAGATTGTATGATCCTGGGCTTTAGTCACATCGGGATGGTATGAAGAATATGAACTGGTTCTGGGGGGAACCATGAAAGGCAAGGTCATTCTTTTAGCGGATGACAGTGATGACGATGTAACCCTGACCCTGTTCGCCATCAAGAAGAACAATATCCTAAACGAGGTAATGGTAGTGCAGGATGGGGTAGAGGCGCTCGATTATCTTTTCGGCAAAGGTGACTACTCGGGGCGGGATATCAAGCAGCAGCCAGAGGTTATTCTTCTCGATCTTAAAATGCCTAAAATGGACGGGTTACAGGTGTTACACCGCATACGCGCAAACCCCAGAACGACAAACCTTCCGGTCGTTGTTCTTACCTCGTCAAGAGAGGACATTGAACGGGTTGAGAGCTACCAACTGGGTGCGAACGGTTACATACAAAAGCCGGTAGAGTTTGAAGGATTAGTCGAGGCCGTAAAAAAGCTTAAGCTTTGCTGGCTGGTTATAAACCGGGCGTCTGATAAAATCAATTCCCAGAAAGAAGATGCTGGGAGCAACGCGGGCTGTAGTATAATTCATAATTAAGGAGGATATAGGTTATGTTAAAAAGAGCTATTGTAGTTCTTGTTGTTGTATTGCTTCTTGGTGGTGCAGTTGCCGGTTGGGCTCAGATGGGACACCCGCACATGAGAGCTGCTCTTGACCATTTGCAAGCAGCAAGGCATGAGTTGGAGTTGGCTGCGCCTAACAAGGGCGGACACCGTGAGAAAGCCATTGATTTCGTAGATCGGGCTATAGAACAGACTAAAAGAGGCATTGAGGCTGGAGAACATGGCGGACGAGGATATCGATAATTTTGGAAAAGCAAAAGTCCAAGATAGCGATAGACGTTCTGTATAAGGGCTTCGCCTTTCCAAAATATTTAGAAAGGATGGTATGCAAATGTGGAAGAGAGTCGGGATTCTTCTTATCGCCATCGCGTTTATTGCATTTCTAGTGAGTTGCGCGACACCCGGCCGGCCGTATGCACATCAGCCGCACCTAGTAGCAGCCCTTGATAATTTAAAAGCAGCAAGAAGCGAGTTGGAGAGGGCTGAGGCCAACAAGGGCGGACACCGTGAAAGAGCCATTGAACTCGTGGATCGTGCCATAGAGCAGACTCAGGCCGCTATAGAGTTTGGTAGAAGAGGATATTAGCAGTAGCACAGTAGCAGATGAAACGCAGTTTTTGAAACTGAGTCCCGTTTGCAAGATAACGGATGAGAGGTATCAAGGGCTGGGGCCACCCAGCCCTTGACTTTTAATTTCCAACTGGTTCTAGGAAACGACAAGGAAATCCAAAAGAGCTATAGAAGATTTGGCAGCAGTATTTGGCATATCAGCAAAGAGCAAGCCCCACTTCTTCAATCGCTTGTATAATCTCATTGACGGATTTTTTGCCCATATGCGGGATTTTCAATAAATCGGTACTTTGTTGGCAAATCAAATTGCCGATGGTTTTGATATTAGTTGTTTTCAGACAATTACTCGTTCTAACGGAAAGGTTTAGATGGTCAATGGACATTTCGAGAATTTCAGCAGGTATTTCACGCTGTAGCGCTAGAGTAGAACACCGCACTTTTAGTTTCTCAAACTTTTTAAATCCTTCAATCTCAGCTTCTGTCTTTAAGAGAATCTGTCGAACTCGTTCTCTCGATACATGCAGGTAATTGCCAATCTCATCCAAAGTATTGCCTTGTTGTCTTAGTTCGAGAGCATGTAAACCCCGTTGATTTGATGATGAAGGTTGATTATTCATATATAAGACCTCAGTACCTTTTGAACAATGCCCTTCCGCTACCCTTTCGGTCCTTTCTCCCTATGCTTAATGAAAAAGTTCTTTAAAGCTTCAATCATCAAGTTTTGAACAGATATATCAGCTCTTAGCACGCAAAAATTCTTAGGTCATTTGTAGGTTCCGGTTGTATCCGACTCCCTGACATCTTCCAGTCAGCATTAGGACTCTTCACAAGTGATTTTGGTCTTGTGCGGAACCCCTCTCTGTCAGGTAATTCACAATAGGGTAAATGAAAAATATGACGTTGTCAACATTCATTGCAGTCATTTTTTGAGCATATATTGTCGTATTATGAAATTTCAACACTATATTACAATTTTTTCACTATGTGCACTCAGCTTTAAATCAAGGGAAATCAACACTACATTACCCTTAATAATATGATGAACAGGCTTAGGAAATCGTTTACCTAACTGGGTAAAAGGAAAACGGCGAGAAACAAAATCAAAAAATATAACTCATTGTTTAAAAAGAAGAAATGAGATGGTATTAACTTTGCATATTTTAGTCGTAATAAATATTAGGACAGTCATTTGGCCCAAAGAGAAAATACGATGTTTAGCCATAAGTTTTATTCTAAATAATAGCAGTATCCTAGTGTAGAATCCATGCTGTGTCTACACATCCGGAATCGTCATCGGAAGGTAATAGTATCTCAATTAAGATAGGGAGGGGAAATGGGAATTAAATTTATGCTACTTGCAGTCATGGTAACAGGAGTTCTAATCGGTTGCAGTTCAACAACGAAATTCACAAGGGACCTGCTTATAACATCCGAGCCGGTGGGGGCGGTAGTTTATATGGACGGTGACAAAATTGGGGAGACGCCATTAAAGATCCAGACGTTCTTTACGTGGAACAAGGACTCACTCTACGATTCCTTGCTTCGAAGGGTTATCCAGGTCAAAAAGGATGGTTATGTGCCCCAAACCCGCGACCTCTATCCGATCGATATGCCGAATATTGCGTTTTTCTTGATACCAGATAACGTTCAAGGCAATGAAAAAGGAAGGACAAAATGATAAAAATTTTCGGTGGTATGCTCTTCTGTTTTATGTTATTGGTCGGTTGCGCGACCACTTCGACCATCACCGTAAAAACAGATCCTGCGGGCGCCAATATTTATGTCGATGGGAAACGCATCGGGCAAACGCCCGCAACAATAAAGGTGAAGTTTTCTGAAAATGCGCAGATGGTAACTGAAAAAAAGATACTCGCCGTGAAACTGCCCGGGTATCGGGAAAGAAAAGAAGTAATTTCTCTGGATGGCGCACCGCAAAAGACGGTGGAGTTCTTGCTTTTGCCTGAATTAAATAAATCGGCTACCCAGGTTGTCAGCAAAACGACAGCGACAACGACAGCGCAAATATCGCGGGAAAGCAAACCTCTGCGGCATTAGTCAGCTCTCGGACTTTGATACAATGTCAGGAGATTGAGGACTTTGCCGGTCTAGTCTTGGGCTCAATAGATAGTTTCGGTCTCATCGAATGCAATAGAGTAAAAATGCTTTAGATCTTTGGGTTTCCCTTCTTGGACAGCATTCGGTAGAGGCTCTCACTTTTAACTTTGCCTTTTCGGCAACCGGGGCCATACCTCAGTGCGCCTAAGCAACATTCCGCAGGGCAAGCAGGAACAGCGTCCGGTCTCCTTCCTCCATTGCTGTATTGAGATAAGCGGCAGCCTCGCTGGGAACCTTTAAGGCATCGATGACATCCTCCAAATATGTTGTGCTTTTTTGATGTCGTTTTTCACTCCTTGCTGGTATCGTTGTGATCAGTCATTACCAAACTATCCGCAGAAAGCCCCTGGTTTTAACCATGGGGATGAATGCGGGAACTTTGTTTTTCAGCAATTAGTAGACAAATGTACATCTATGTGGTATATTTAAACCTGAATCCGGCGTGAAAATGGTCAGAATTTCAGCCGATCAATTGTCTTTACCGCATACTCGAAAGCTTCACGATACCAGAGATTGGCCGGAAATTTGAGTGTCGGTCGGTTTTCAGATTTTACCAATACGCCTGGAATAAGTAGAAGGCGTGATCGTAACGTATTGAGCGTTATATTGTGCAGATCTTTTGGCAAGCAAAGGCGCTTGAACCAGTTGATCAAGTTGTATGAAAACAAAAGAATGTGAAAATACGCTTCGTTGGCGGCAAAGTGTCTGGTTGGTATCTTCGCTAAAGGATAATCTCCTTTGAGTTCTTTTATAATGAGTTCCACGCCGGCTCGACCGTTGTAAAATTTCCACGTGTTGAGTGGAGTCAGGCTCAAGTTTGTCACGATGACCTGATAACTGTACTTGCCCAGAGTAAACAAAGAGAGCTGATCCGATGGGTCTTCTGGTATCGGACGGCGGATTACGACGAACCGATGCTCCTTGTGTCCCGCTTTGATGGGATATGTAAACTCGGACGTCTCGATGCCGGATGTATAAGGGTGATACGGCAAAACAGCAAGCTTTCGTTTGATCGGTGGAGTCAGCTTGGCGACGATAGCGAAGAGGGCACTCTTGGATTCCAGATACTCGACAGTTTTGTGGTCGAAAAAACCCTTGTCTGCCCTGATGATTATGACTTTTACCGAAGAAGGCACTTTGGCAAAGGTTGCCTCCAGAAAGTCGAGGACTCCTGCTGCGGTATGCGCATCGCCTGGCCGAAGCTCTCCGTGCCAGTAGTCCTTGGTAATGCCGTTGAAACAGACAAGAGGATGGTATGATGGCCTTCCGCGTTTCTTCGGATTGTATCCGATATTGGCCATCTCCTGTTTGCCGTACAGGACTAGGACGGTTGAGTCCATATCGAAAATAATGCGTGTAGGCGGAGAGGGTTTTAGCATCATCGACGAGAGCAGTTTGTCGTGAAGCCGCCTGAGCCGTGTCAGAGACAGCGGCGCCATTCTTAAGAGGAAGCGCCGAAGGGTTTGTGGATCGGGATAGGAGGGCAATCCCGTCAGATACTGGAAGACTCCATTGTGTCGTAGAAGGTGAGTCGTCTCGATCCTGCCGAATCCAAGAGCTATGGGATATACCAGTGCAAGAATCACCTCTGATATGGTGTAATGGTTGTTGCGCTGAGCAAAGAAAACTTTCTTGCTGAGAAGAGCCTTCAGCTTGATGCGCTTGAAAAAGAGATGCAGAAGATATACGCCACCGAAGTGAGTGACGTTCTTCCCGGTGAAGGAAATTTTGAGATTTTTGGGTCCGAATGGCATAGGAATGTAACCTATCAAAAAGGTAGGTTTGGTTCCACACACTTTTCGGCATTATAACACTATTTTTAAGCGGTCGATTCAACATAGTAGATTCCGGCTCACGCCGGATTCAGGTTAAACAACCAATGCCGAATAAACTTAAAACCCCATCTTTTATCCACGAGTTTCAACTCGTAGTGACTCCAAAGGACAATCGAATGCTCGATGCCCGGCTCGAAGCTGGCCGTTATCTGTACAATGCCTGCCTTGGTGAAGCGATGAAGCGTCTTACTGCCATGCGGCGATCAGAAAAATGGCTCGTGGCGATCACGAAGAAGAAAAGCAAGCTTCGCACCAAGATGTTTAAGACAGCCAGAACCCAGGCTGAATATACTGAATACCACCTTCATAACTACGTCGGTATCCTCCGCAATTCCTGCTGGATCGGAGACCATATTGACAGCCTGACCGCCCAGAAGATAGCATCTCGAGCATATAGCGCCGTCGCTGACTACGAGTTTGGGAAGCATGGCAAACCACGTTTCAAGCGCCATGGCTGGATGTCGTCCCTTGAAGGTAAAAACAACAAATCTGGTATTCGGTGGTGCGATGACCATGTGGAGTGGACTGGCCTTCGTCTCAACTGTGTCTTCGACAAGAAAGACAAGTTTGGTGTTCAGGCTCATGCACTTAGCCATGATGTCAAGTACGTTCGTCTGGTCAAGAAAACTATCCGCGGCAATCCCCGCTGGTTTGCCCAACTTGTGCTTAAAGGCACGGCCAAGATCAAGCGTGAGAACCAGATTGGCACCGAAACCGTTGGCCTTGACATTGGCCCGTCGACAGTTGCCATCGTTGGTGATACCGATGCGTTACTACTCGAATTTTGCCCTGAAGTCGAGATACCGTTTAAACGTATCAAGACCGTCCAGCGCAAAATGGCCAGAAGCCTTCGTGCTACCAACCCGGGCAACTACAACGGAGACAAAACCATCAAAACGGGTAAAAAGCAGTGGGTCTTTTCTGTTCAATACCGTATTCTTAAAGCTAAGCTCGCCGAACTTCAAAGAATCCTTGCTGAAACCAGAAAACGGTCTCATGGCAAGCTCGTGAACAAAGTCCTCACTCTCGGTACCGACATCAAAACCGAGAAACTGTCGTACAAAGCATTTCAGAAACTCTATGGTAAAAGTATTTCGCGACGAGCTCCGGGGATGTTTATGTCGATGCTTCACCACAAAGCCGAAAACGCTGGCGGTAAAGTAACCGAGTTTTCTACCCGGAGCACAAAGCTTTCCCAGACATGCCATTGCGGAACAGTAGCCCAAAAAATCATTGTCCCAAAGATGGCATGCCTGCAACTGCGGGGTAAGCACCCAGCGTGATCTCTATTCCGCATTCCTTGCAAAGTATGTTTCTAACGATGTCCTCGACACGCGTCAGGCTGCCAAAGCCTGGCCGGGTGCAAACCTGCTCCTGGAACGGGCGGTGTTGGGGGTGCAGCATGAAGCGGCAAAGGGTCGAATTCATCCAACCAGCTTCGGTATCAAGCAAGAGAACACCACGAACCGGAGACAGAGCTGCTCGTCCGTTAAAGGCGGATCAACGACAGTCGAGGCCGACAACGTTCGTATTGTTGCCGGAGAGCCTGTCGGTACAGCCGCTAGAACCCCCTGGCTTTAGACATGGGGAGTGGTCAGCCCTTCAAAAAGCACAAAGAGATTTAGGGGCGTAGCTGAGTCTTTATTGCGCGGCGTTCGTCCATCGCACGGTAGCCCTCGGCTACCTGGTCGAGAGGCAGGGTCAGGTCGAATACCTTGCCCGGGTTGATCTTACCTTTCAACACAAGGCCGATCAGATCGGGCAGGTAGCGGCGCACCGGAGCTGGACCGCCGTGGAGATGGACATGGGCGAAGAACAGTTTCTGGCCATTGAGCTCGACCCCATGCGGAACACCGACATAGCCCACGTATCCGCCCGGGCGGGTCGAATGAATTGCCTGCATTATCGACTCCTGGTTGCCGACGCATTCCAGCACCGAGTCAGCGCCGATTCCTTTGGTCATCTCCTTGATGCGAGCGACGCCTTCGTCACCGCGCTCGGTTACGATGTCAGTTGCGCCGAACTCGCGCGCGAGCTTTGACCGAGACTCATGGCGACTCATCGCGATTATCCGCCCGGCACCCATCTGTTTGGCAGAGAGCACGCCAAGCAGCCCGACCGCGCCGTCACCAACGACCACGACCGTCTTGCCCGGCTTTACGTCGGCCGCGTCCGCAGCAAACCATCCGGTGCCCATAACATCGGAGAGCGTCAGCAAACTCGGGATCTGACTATCCGAGGGAACTGCCGGAGTCGCCACCAGGGTGCCATCCGCGTGCGGGATGCGCAGAAAGGGCGCCTGTGCACCGCCCATAAGTTCGCGATGCTGGCAGGACGACTGATAACCGATCTGGCAGGTGGGGCAGGTGTTGTCTGAGGCGAAGAACGAACCGATCACGAACTGGCCGCGCCTGACTGAGGTGACCGCGCTGCCGACTTCTTCGACAATGCCGCAGTACTCGTGCCCCATCGGCGTCGGCTGAGTGATCGGATTGATACCGCGGTAGGGCCACAAATCAGACCCGCACACGCAGGTGGCCGATATCTTTATGATGGCATCCGTCGGCTTGATGATTTTCGGGAAATCGCGCTCCTCGAAACGCATATCGCGCGGGCCATAGAGAACAGATACTTTCATGGTTTATCTCCTTTTCGACTCAACATCACTGTGATCTTGTGATCGTAACAGGTTGAAACAGATGTTAGCCGTCTTTCGCATTGAAAGCGATGTCCATCAATCCAGATAACACGCAGCCAGTATTCTTTATCTAACATTAGACATCAAGTTTCCTGCTGCCCAACCATTTCACTTTTTCAGGGTCACGATGGTCAAAGAAGCTACTTGTCTTTGTGTCTAAAGTTGTGATAGCAGTCATATCGTCTGCGTTTAATTCAAAATCAAGCACATTAATATTTTCCATCATTCTCTCTTTGCGAATTGATTTTGAAAGAACAACAATTCCTCTTTGTGAAAGCCAACGAAGAATTACTTGGGCAACGCTTTTTTTGTATTTCTCGGCGATTGAAAGCAGTAATTCATTTTTAAAAATATTATTTCTTCCCTCTGCAAATGGAGCCCATGCCTCAACCTGAACGTTGTTTTCCTGCAAAAACTTTTGCGTGTCAATTTGCTGATTGAAAGGGATTTACTTCAATCTGATTTACCGCAGGTGTTATTTTGTTATTAATCATCAAATCCATTATTCGGTCAGGCTGAAAGTTTGAAACCCCGATTGCTCTGATTTTGCCTTGTTGATATAGTTCTTCCATCGCACGCCATTCACCATACACATCGCCAAATGGTTGATGAATCAGATACAGGTCAATGTAATCTAATTGCAATCGCTTCAGAGAATTTTCAAAGGCTCTTATTGTGCCTTCATAGCCATTCCTCTGAATCCAAAGTTTTGTAGTGATAAATAATTTTTCTCTTGCGACACCGCTTTGTTTGATTCCTCTACCAACCGCCTCTTCGTTCAGGTAAGAAGCGGCAGTGTCAATATGGCGATATCCTGTTTGAATAGCATCAATCACGCTTCTTTCACATTCGGTCATATCAGTTATCTGGAAAACACCGAAACCCAGAATGGGTATTTCAACGCCATTGTTCAATTTCACTTTCTGCATAATTGTCCACCTAGATTTCAATTTTCCAGTTTGCGCGCTAGCGCGTCCGGCTAACCAGTGTTTGATGGGACGGAAGCCGCCCGTCATTTTGAAAATCCGTTGTTGTCGAGTTTAGTAAGAAAAATGTTCATACTTCTTATTGTTACATTATGTCACGAATATATGCCTGATTCACGGCTGTGTCAACAATTCCGACGGGGTATTTGTAGGGTATGCGTTAATAAATTCGAGATGAAGTATTGATTGTTGCCAAAGATAATAACACCAAAAGTAGGATGTAGTTCTCGATTTATAAAACCTGTCCTTGAATACCCAGCAGTTTTACTGCTGGGATAAAAAGGACAATCCTGACGAAGTCAGGATAAGAATCTGATTGGATTTAGGTTCTATCGGTTTTGATGCCCCGCAGCTCTGCTGCGGGGTAATTCACTATGAATCGAAATAATATCACATTTCAATTTGAATTTTAGATCCGTTGGCGTAGATACTAACTGTAGAACGCTCTCGTAAAAGATGTGAGTAATTCATCATGAACAGCAGGTATAAGTGCTATAATGTTGTAAAAAGGACAAAGATAGGATATATGACCCTATTAGAGACTATTACATGGGGCAAGTGATCATTCCTGTGGAACAAAGAAAAAAATTCAAAATAAAAAAAGGTATCCGCATAGCCATCGAAGAAGGCGAGACCCGTGTAATTCCTGATGAATTTCAAAGAAGGAGTAAAAGAATGAAAAAGTTGTTTTTGTGGACAATCTTACTGGCGTTGGCAACAGTCGTTCCTATTCCCGCAATGGCACAGGTAAATGTAGATATAGGTATCGGTTTTCCTCCTCCGCCACCCATCGTATATCCTGGGCCACCGGATGTAATAGCGATGCCTGATACGAACGATGTGTACGTCGCTCCTAACATAAGTGCAGATCTATTTTTCTGGAATGGCTGGTGGTGGCGTCCCTGGGAAGGCCGTTGGTATCGTTCACGTTTCTATGACCGGGGTTGGGCTTTTTATAATAGGGTCCCAAATTTCTATTTCGATGTAGACCCGGGTTGGAGAGGATACTATAGAGACCATAATTGGCACGGACGGCCATGGAACTATGAAAGGATAACGAACCAACGTCTTCAGCAGAACTGGCAGGGCTGGCATACTAATCGATATTGGGAAAGGCGAGGAAGCTGGGGTGTCCAGGGCTATCAACCTCGACCACAACAGCAGAGACAACAAC
This sequence comes from Nitrospirota bacterium, assembly GCA_963845065.1. Taxonomy (GTDB): domain Bacteria; phylum Nitrospirota; class UBA9217; order UBA9217; family UBA9217; genus JAJYKN01. The sequence goes on along the minus strand of CAWJQQ010000002.1, from coordinate 49,466 downwards.
TAAGAAATGAAAGGCAACGGCAATATCAGCAGAGGCCTGAGGTTCAGCGGCATCGACAGGAGATGCAACGGAGACAGGGACAAGGTCGCGGTCAGCGTCCTGAGCAAAGGCAACATAGGGAGGAGCCAGAACATAGATAATGGGAGGAGCCAGGCAGGACGGTAGTCATTTATCTTGCGCACCGTAAGAACTCGGCCGTGAGGACGGGGATATAAGGCGCTTGTAGCGAAGCACACAAGGAATTGCTGTTCCTGATCAGACATTGACAAAAGTTCACCTGCCTGATATAACTGCTTTCATGTCTGATTCAGCCCAAGATTCCTCTGTACAAACCATGACTGTCGTTGGTAAAGCATTGGTAACGGACGACAGCACAGCTCTGTCGCTCGGGCTACTTGGTTTTTCCGCAACGAAGCTTTGGAACACCGCTGTGTGACATACCAGAAAAGTCTGGGCGGACACAGGGAAAATCCCTACCTACCCCGAGCTCGATATCGCTCTTAAACAAGAGCGTCCGCTCTGGTATAGCCGGCTGCACTCCCAGAGCTCTCAGGCAATCCTGGAAGAGCTTCGGCAGTCCTATCAATCATGGCTTGCGCTCCGTAAGAAAGGCGATAGGAAAGCCAACCCCCCTGGTTTCAGTCGAAAAGCCGCTCTGTCAACAGTGACGTTCATTTCTTTCGATAACAGTGGCATACAACCAATGCTCTGAACTTGACACTTAATCCAAGAAGGATGAATCGATCCTCATCATCGGAATGATCTGGATCATGTATGATCTATGCATTCTCGTCACGAAAAACGGTCTGCGCCTCCTCGAAGGATACGCCGTGCTTCTCTTGATTTGACGCACTTTTCCCTCTGTCCCAGTTGAATGTCAAATGCGCCATAATTACATTGTAAATATATTATTGGTCCTTCTGGAACGAGTGTGGGAAGCACCAAAAAGCAGCGTTGGGGAAAAGCATAAATTCTAGCAGTTAAGGTGGAAAGCCTCGCATTATCGGGCAGTTATCCTTTGAGCGCGAAAACTGCCTATATCAATATATTAGGGGTTCCCACACTTAACCCTGAAGCGACATATTATTAATATTGGAGAGGGAAGACGGCAACGAGGACAGATGTCGATTTCTACAAATAATAAGTTTCCGATTTATTCAGATTCTTCATTTTACCATTCTGGCATTGGTCTCAGCTTCTGGAGAAATGATACTAATAATTCTTTCATCCGGCAAGTTCCCGCATCGTACTTATCGCCAGGCAGTACACTCTTTACGCTGAAAGATAGTATCTTGCCCGCGCGAGTAAAGATATCACCTACAAGTCTGCACCGCCAAAATTGTGACAAGGGCAAAGATTACTACATGTAACTTACACTGCCAAAGCAGCCTGCGTCACCTTGCTCAAAAAAAAGTATAAAAAGATGTCGGGCAACATAGCTGCCATCTTACCAAACTTCACTGCAGCGCAATACCCCATGGCTTGCTCAAGCCTGTGCTTATACCTGTGATGGTACTAACTGGTGTGACATTGCCACTGGCTGTACTCCCATATGACGTGATTGAGTTGTTCAAAAAGTTAGCTACAAAGATCAGGTTATTTACCGTGTCCACGGCAATGCCGGTTGGGCCATCCAAGCCTGTGTTTGTGCCGGTGATAGTACTTACCGGTATGACATTGCCGCTGACTGTACTTTCATATGCCGTGATTGAGTTGTTCCCGATGTTGGCCACAAAGATCTGGTTATGTACCGTGTCCACGGCAATGCCGGATGGGGCACCCAAGCCTGTGTTTGTGCCGGTGATAGTACTTACCGGTGTGGAATTGCCGGTCGCTGTCCTGCCATATACCGTGATTGAATTGTTTCCCTGATTAGTCACAAAGATCTCGTTATGTACCGCGTCCACGGCTATGCCGTATGGTAAACTCAAGCCAGTACTTGTGCCGGTGATGGTACTTACCGGTATGACATTGCCGCTGACTGTACTTTCATATGCCGTGATTGAGTTGCTCCCGGCGTTGGCCACAAAGATCTGGTTATTAACCGTGTCCACGGCAATGCCCCATGGGCTAATCAAGCCAGTGCTTGTGCCGGTGATGGTACTTACCGGTGTGACATTGCCTGTGTCTGTACTACCATATACCGTAACTGAGTTGGACCCGTACCCTAAGTTAGCCACAAAGATCTGGCTATGTACCGTGTCCACGGCTATGCCGGTTGGGCTACCCAAGCCGGTGCTTAGGTCGGAGATATTACTTACCGGTGTGACATTGCCTGCGTCTGTAATCCTATATGTCGTGACTGAGTTGTTCGTTTGGTTCGCCACAAAAATTTGACCATTTATCGTATCCAAAGCAATGAGGGATGGGCCGCGTAAGGCTGTGCTCGTGCCTGTGATGGTACTTACCGGTGTGACATTGCCGCTAGCTGTCCTCCCATATACCGTGATTGAGGAGTTGCTCCCAGTCGAAGAGTTAGCCACAAAAATCTGATTAGTTCCCGTGTCCACAGCAATGCCGTATGGGTAGCTCAAGCCTGTGTTTGTACCGGTAATCGTACTTACTGGTGTGACATTGCCTGTGTCTGCACGCCCATATACCGTGACCGAGTTGTTCCCGAAGTTAGTCACAAAGATCTGGTTATTTACCGTGTCCACGGCAATGCCGTATGAGCTGCTCAAACCAGTGCTTGCGCCGGAGATATTTCTCACCGGTGCAACATTGCCTGTGTCTGTAATTCCATATACTGTAATGGAGCTGATATCGTTAGCCACAAAGATCTGGTTATTTACCGTGTCTACGGCTAAACCGACTGGTCCGCTCAATCTAGTGTTTGTTCCAGTGATGGTACTTACCGGTGCGACATTTCCGGTGGCTGTCGTGCTATATACCGTGATTGAGTCGTTCCCGAAATTAGCCACAAAGATTTCGCTATTTACCGTGTCCACAGCGATGCCGCCTGGGCTGCGCAAGCCTGTGTTTGTTCCGGTGATGGTACTTACCGGTGCGATATTGCCGGTGGCCGTTATACCATATACCGTGATTGAGTTGTTCTCGGCGTTAGCCACAAAGATTTCGTTATTTACCGTGTCCACGGCAACGCCAATTGGGAGCTTCATGCCCGTAAGGCAGCCGAATTGTCTTAGTGGACTCACATTACCGCCTAAGGATGAATTAAATACGGAAACCGTATCAATCGAATTATTGGCCACATAAATTTCACGTGCTATCGTTACCGTCCACATTGCATACAGGGTGACATTTGCGAAACCCATCGGGAAGGTCTGCCCCGGCGTATAGGATGTTCCGGTTCCGTTAGCCGCCGTGTTCCAGCTCGAGAAGGAATACCCGGTATTTACAAGGTTGCCGGTATTCCCGAATACCGCTACCGTTTGTCCCTGCACATAGTTGGTCGTGTCAATCGGGACGCTGCCACCGGTATTGCCGTTGCCGTTATAGGTTACGGTATACGTGGGGCTAGTGGTCCACATCGCGTACAGCGTGACACTTGCCGCAGCCATCGCAAAGGTCTGCCCCTGCGTATAGGTGGTTCCGGATCCGTTAGCCTGCGTATTCCAACCCACGAAGGTATATCCGGTATTTACGAGGTTGCCCGTATTCCCGAGCACCGTGACGGTAGCCCCCTGAGTGTAAGTGTTAGGATCAACAGGGACGCTGCCACTGGTATTCCCGTTGCCGTTATAGGTCACGGTATACGCGAAGCTTGAGGTTAAAGTCCACATCGCGTACAGGGTGACATTCGCCGAACCCATCGTGAAGGTCGCCCCTGGAGTGTAAGTCTCGCCGGATCCGTTAGCCGCAGTGTTCCAGCCGGCGAAGGAATTTCCGGTTTTAACAAGGTTGGTTGTATTCCCGAACACCGTGACGGTAGCCCCCTGAGTGTAAGTGTTAGTATCGGTCGGGACGCCGCCGCCGGTGCTACCGTTGCCGCTATAGGTCACGGTGAATGTCTGTGTGGGAAGTGGGTTTGTACCGCCGCCGCTGCATGCAGACAGAACAAAAATCGTCATTACGCAGGTCGTTATAGCTGTTATCCATAATCCGACATTTTTCATAGATTCTCCCTTTTTAGCAAGATCCACCAATGCCGTATGAGCATTCGCACACCAGCTAACGAACTACACGAACTTTAACAGGTCATGTTAGTACATCACTGCCTAAAATAATTATGCGAACACACAGAATGAACTAGTCCTTCTGCCACTCGGCCGCCTGTTCTTTTAAGACCCATGGCTTTCCGTCCCCCTCTCGCAAAGGGTTTGGCTTTATCGTGACAAACTATTTATCAAAGAAAAATAGTAAGCAAGTTATGTGCATACTCTGATATCTATTGTTTTACGAAACTAAGGCAGGTATTCGCACGCATATATTACCAATACTATAGCACTAAAAGACAAGTTGTGAAGGGGGGTATTTTGGGGATATTTCATAAAATAACAATAATTAGCAGATTTAATCAATAGGAATGCATGTGAAGTTTCGGTGTTTTAAAGGGTATCCGGATTCTGCGGTTGATTTTGCAACTTTTCTAAACTGTACAATAGTTTTACAATCCGGATTTTGCGGTTGATTTCGTCTACAATTTGCCCTGCTCGATCGAGGGCAAACAGCTACAAAATTGCTATGGCTCTTTCACAGTACATTTGCTGAGCCCTTGAGCTTCACGAACGAATTTGTGGTCGAAGGTAAAGAAGGATTTACATGGTTGGCTGGAGGCCAGATGAAGGGCATCGGCAAAATCCAGTCCGTCAGAGTACCACACAAGCGCCTCTTGGATTCGGTGAGGATTCGGAAGGATAATATTAGGTAGACCGAACAATTTAGAAAGGGCAGCATGTATCTCAACGACTCCGAAACCATAAGCATATCGTAGGACCCATTCAGATTCCAAGATAACCGTTTCGGTAATAAACACTTCGGATTTCTTGAATAATATATGGGCTTTCCAGGCTTGATCATGATCATCGCCGGTCAATAAACGGACAATGATGTTGGTATCAACGCTGATCATTATTTATGCTCCCTAGCCCCTTTTTTGATGGCTGCTTCCATTTCCTCAATGGTTTTAGCCTTGCCTGCATAGGCAAGGCACGAAGCCACATCTTTTAACGCGGTCTCAGGGAAAGGGGACATCAGCCTAAGGAGGATGCCGTCATTCGTCTCAATAGCCTGCAATTTCTGTCCAGGCTCCCAGTGATGCCGGTTTCGGATTTCCTTTGGGATGATGACCTGGCCTTTACTTGAAAGCGTTGTCGTCAGCATAATTGGCCTCCAGACTAAGTAAGATATTTGTAAGACAATACTACTCCAGTGCATGCAATTTGTCAAGGCATGGTGATTAGGAAATCAACCAGCAATATAGATATAGATCACATCCGGATTTTCAGGTTATCAACCGCAGAATCCGGATATCCGTCTTAAAGTACCGCAACCGTAACAGACTTGGTTATTTTTGAGTTTGCATACTTGATAAATTCGGAACGAAGTATTGACCGTTGCTAATAATGCTAACTCCACTGCTCCAGGATGTCGCTGTTGACAGAAAACCTTGTCACTAAATGCAATGATACGAGATGAATTCTACGCCGTCTCTAATATTATATGCATATCCGTTTCACCTAGTGTGGAATGCTTTTTTTTTGAAAACGGCGTAATAAACAGGTTGTATCTTACAAGCAAGAACTTTCTACTTTTGGCTGGATCATTTTTTGTGGAACATTTGGTAATTGCAAGGTCAGGCAATCATGCCTGGCCTTGCTGATTTTGTTCCCTCATGGAGCAGATGGGCCCTCCTTGACGGATTTTTATAGAAAGCATAAAATGCTCTCTTAGGAAAACAAAAACTTAATTATGCGAAAAATATCAATCCTTATTTTGTATATGGGCCTGCTTGTTGGTTGTGCTGGGGTACAAACACATCCGGAGACGAATGATGTTGAGGTTATAAGAATCGGTTTGCGGTCAGAAAATATAAATAATAATATGGTTGTTAAAGAAGTAATGAAGGGCTTCCCTGCAGAACGTGCAGGTATAAAACGTGGAGATATTGTTGTTTCCATTGATGGGAAAAAATACAAAAATGATATAGAAATTATATCTCTGATAAACAATGAGCTCCGTGGCGATCATGTACTATTGGTAATCAATCGTAATGGAAAACAAATCAATTTTGATGTTGAGCCAAAAGTTGTCAAAGTACGACAGGCAGGAATATCTATAATAAAGATTTTAGCAAAAAACAATAAAGTGTCTTTAGCAATAGTTATTGGTGAGGTTAAAAATACATTCCCGAATGCGTCGGCAGAATGGGCAGATTCGATCAGAAATGTTTTGCAGTCCCAGCAAGAGGGTTTCTACCTATCTGCTTTTGGAAATAATAATAATTTCTCTATAGTTGACCGCATGCAATTAATACAGATTTTGTATGAATTTCAGTTTAACCAAGTAGGCTTTATTTCCGATAAATTAAGAATGAAAATTGGAGAAATGACGGGAGCAACTCATATATTGGATATTTCTTATGCCCGTGTTCGAGGTCGATATAATTCATATAAAGACGTAATAAATACTCGTCTTATTGAAATTGAATCAGGGACAGTATTGGCCGTTGATCAAATGCCAGTCCATCTTTAGGTGACTACTTAGTGCTTCAAGATGGGTGTATGACCGTAAAGAAAGGATACCGAGTATACAAAAAGAAGAGAACAATTATCAAACGTTTTGTTAGTTTTCATGCGTGAGTGTTCTGTCGAGATTCCGTACAAACAAATCCGCGTGGTTCAGCGTAAGATGGCCAGAAGCCTGAGGGCTGCCAACCCGGACAACTACAACGAAGACGGCACGACTAAGACTGGTGCCGGCAAGGGTAAAAAGCGGTGGATATTCTCTGCTAAATACCGTGCGCTTAAGGCTGAACTAGCCGAGCTACAGCGAGTTTTGGCTGAAACCAGAAAACGAGCTCATGGCACGTTAGCCAATGAAATTCTTAAACTCGGAACCAACATAAAGACCGAGAAATTGTCTTACAAAGCATTTCAGAAACTCTATGGTAAAAGTATTTCAAGACGCGCTCCGGGGATGTTTATTTCGATGCTTCGCTGCAAAGCCGAAAACGCTGGCGGTAAAGTAACTGAATTTTCTACCCGGAGCACGAAGCTTTCAGAGACATGCCACTGCGGGGAAGTAGCCAAAAAACCGCTATCCCAACGGTGGCATGACTGCAACTGCGGGGTAAACACTCAACGCGATCTCTACTCCGCATATCTTGCAAAATATGTTTTTGAAAATGTCCTCGGCACGCGTCAAGCCGCAGCAGCTTGGCCGGGTGCAAACCTGCTCCTCGAACGGGCGGTGTTGAGGGTGCAGTTTGAAGCGGCAAATGGTCGGATTCATCCGGCCAGCTTCGGTATTAACAACATGAGAGCCAACACCACGAACCGGAGACAGAGTTGCTTGCCCGTTAAAAACGGATCAACGATAGTCGATGCCGGCAACCTCTGTATTGTTGCCGAAAAGCCTGTCGGTATTGCCGTTAGAACCCCCTGTCTTTAGACATGGGGTAGGTCAGAAATCGCCGGATAATTTATGCCACTTTCCGCCCCAGCCCTTCCGCAATATAGGAAATGGCAAGCGTGTTGATGCTGACCCCTTCACGCCGTGCTTGCGCTTGTAGACGAGCATGGAGACTCTTGGGAAGGCGCTGAACAAATTTTCCGGAATAGGCCCCGTAGCTTCCCGGTTGCGGTATCGGCAAGCCCTTTTTTTTGAGTGTGGCGATTACGGCTTTAAGCGCCTTTTCACCTTCAGCAATGGCCTCTTCTATGGTTTCACCATCGGCGATGCACTCATTGAAATCGGGGAAACTGACCAAATACCCGCCCCCCTCTTCAGCGGAGAGCGGCCTGACTTCGATAGGATATGATAATTTCTTTTTCATGCCTTTTCCTCCAGGAGCAGCAAGAACTTTTTGATATAGACCGGCTTGATCGGCTTTTTTGCGGGAACTGGAAGCGTTCTGCCGGACTTCGTGATGAATACGCAATAGCTTCCGCCGTCATGCCGCCAGTCTATCCCGTATCTGCGAGCAATCGCCTGAAGATCTTCTACTCTCCAGCCGGCTTGATTCTCGCGCATTTTGGCTACGGCTTATTCATTCTTGCTCACTTTTGGATGATACTACAGGTAATACTATTTGTCAATCGGTAACTGAAAGAGATAGAAAGGGAAAAAACAACGGTTACCATAGCGGTTGCCTTAAATGAAAAAAGGGCTAAGCGCTTTACTTAAGCCCCTGATTTCTATGGCTCCTCCAAAATAATCCAACGGGGTAATGGAAAGAGTATGTTGACTGTCGGCATTATAATTTGCAGCTGCAAGGTCGCAATGGCGACCGATGCATAATAACTTCAGGAAGAAGAATGCGCCTCATATTTCAAATGCAAGTTTACACCTCTTCTCTAATTATGGACATCTCTACTCCACCTACAAACTTGCAGTCCTGTTGACAAAATTTCAATACAGACTATTGATTGATAATTACATTCAACGCTCCGGTTCGGCGGCGGCGATAGCACCGTCCGGTGAAACCGGTCGTTAGGCGTCATTACGCTTCTTGCGCCGGAGTACAACATGGGTGGCTTTCTCCGACGCCGCGAATTGGACGCATTCGTATCCTAGAGCTCGCAAGTCAACGGCTTCAAACAGTCGTTCTCCTCCACCTAGCAGGATCGGAGCGATAACGAAGTGCAGCTCATCAATGAGACTCGCACGAAGGTACTGCTGTATGGTGTTAGGTCCACCGCCAATGCGTACGTCCATCCCATTGGCCACATCGCGCGCCTGGTCAAGCGCTGCGTGAATGTCGTCTGTGACGAAGTGGAATGTCGTATTGCCTTCCATCTGGATGGGCGGGCGCGCGTGATGAGTCAAGATGAAGACTGGAACGTGATAGGGTGGGTTGTCCCCCCACCAACCTTTCCAGTTCATGTCGGGCCAGGGACCACGAATCGGTCCGAACATGTTCCTTCCGAGAATCCAAGCGCCAACTTTATTAAAGCCTCGCGCGGCGAACTCGTTATCAATCCCCGTTGTGCCACCGTCGGCGCCAAATAAGGCACGCTGGAACGTGCGCGTCGGGAGTGCCCACTGGTGCAAAGCTGTCCCACCCACGCCGAGCGGATTATTGATGTCCTGACCCGGACCAGCTCCGTATCCGTCAAGCGAGATGGTAAAGCTCTCAACTCGGACCCGTGTCATTTTCATGCCTCCATTTGGATTGACGCCTAACCAGTAATTGAGCAGGTCTGTCCAATATCACGAATCCCATGTTATCCAGCTAAGCAATGAACATCCCAAGGTATTCGCACTGCTTTATTAACTTTTGTATTCCTGATTCAAGGTTATGTCAAAGCTACTGAATGGAGAAAAAAATAGGTAGCTGACTGCAATAAACTGGTTGAATATTACCTTGGTTCAAGAAGGGAAACTTCGTGTGCATCAGGATGATGCTGTTGACAGAAAACCTTATCACAAAATGCATGATACAAAATGAATTTTACACCTTCACCAATATTATACGAAACTAACCTTCACCTACAAGGTTGCAATGTCGATATTCCGACAAAGGCAAAGACTTCTGATTATAACATGCAATCCCCAAATTACTACTTTTTGATGGATCAGTTAAGTGGAATCCTCATTACAAAGCTGTGAATGGTAATCCAATATCTCATTATTCATGGTAGATTGCTCAACCCCATTTTCATCTTCCACAAGAAATACTTTTCGAATCCGAGTTTCATCCATTTTGCCCAGATCGCCTTCTTCATATAGGAACTCTGTCTCGGCGGGAGCAACGGATACGCCTTCATCAGTGCGGCAGTATTACCCATATCCATGAGACAAACCACACCAAGCTCATCAGTGATGGGTTGGGTTTTCCCGGTAACATCGGACGCAATGGTCGCGGCAGCAGTCTTCGCCATCTTGACCGTCATGAAACCGGTCTTTGGAACACCCGTCGGCACAGGAGTAACCTCCGGTGGCGCAATCGCTATGGTTACACCGATGGCAAATATATTCTTATGTTTCGTATGCCGGTAATTCTTGTCCACGGGGATGAAGCCTCGCGGATTCCCGAGTGGTGCGACTGCTGATACCCCTTTGAATGGCGGCGCGATCATGGCGAGTTTGAACGGGAGCTTCGTGCCGTCCTTTAATTTAATCTCTCCCGGCGTGACTTCCTCGATAGCCTGGCTCACGATAGGTTTAATGTCCCGTTCAGCGAACTCGTACTCTATGAAGGTTTTTGAATTGCCGAGCCCGCCGACGCCCATGTGCCCGAGATAGGGTTCCGACGTGAGATAGATGATGGGGACTTTGTGTCGCATCTTTCGCCGTCTGAGTTCGGCGTCCGTTTCAAATGCGAGCTCGTAAGACGGGCCGAAGCAGCTCACCATCTGTGATGACCCGAGGACTATCGGCCCGGGGTTTTCGAGGACACGCTTCCAGCTATCTCTCGTCTTGACCGCATGGTCGAGAGTAAAGGTGCATGCTGTATATCCTTTGTCCGGCCCGAGGCCGGGGATTTCGTCAAAGGAAAGATAGGGACCAGTGGATATAACAAGATGATCATAGGGAAGTTCTCGCCCTTTGGAAGTAATAACCTTGGATGCGCTAGCATTAACCTCTTTTGCAGCATCATGGACAAAGTCAATTCCTTTAGGCTTCAGGATTTCACTCACCTTGAGCGTAATGTCCTCCGGCCTTCGCCAGCCCATGACGAGCCAAGGCAGCGACGGCAGGAATACAAACCGGTCATCACTGCTCACTACTGTTACGTCTGCGTTCTTGCCAAGCAATCGCTTCAGCTCAAGGGCAGCCGTCAATCCCCCAAACGATCCCCCTAAAACAACGATCCTCGCCATAGTTATCTCCTGCAAGTACTTCAAAAGTTAGAACATACCGGCAACCTTATCTCCACCCGTAATAATGTCCGTAAGTTTGTCATAGTCGATGATTTTAGCTCGGACATCTAATTCCGAATCCTTGAGACCTCGGAGCTTCTTGTCATCATCCAGCACATACACCGCGCTGAGAAAAGATCCAAGCCGGCCCTTTTGCGCGAAATAGACCCCGTTTTGCAGTAGGATAAGCTCAGCCCCGCCTTCCTTCGCAATGCTCAAGCCTCGTGCTCCATCAGTCGTATCCGGTGCGCTTTTGATGATTACAAGCATGATAGTCTCCTTAAAAAACCATTGTTGTATCTGTTTTGCCGATGATATTGGCGAATTCTGCGCTATTTGTAATCGTGACCCCCTCGATTATACAATCATTAGTGATTTGTTCCCGTTTCAATGACGTTTCATCAGCATAGACGGCAACACCCATGTCAATGCAATCCCGAATGCCGTCTCCTGCATTCAAATACTTCGTCTGGGATACGTCCTGTCCCTTTCTCGCCGCATGCACCCCGCCGTCAACAAGGAGCAATTTTACTTCCAACTCTTCGGACACCCCCCCGAGCGCATGGCGGATCGCCTCCGAGGCATCGACAGTCCCGTACGGCGGCCTTCTTAAAATTATACTAATGCTCCCCATAATCGTCTCCTTAGATGCCGAAATTTAAAAATACGGGCTTTGACTTCACAACATTGAAAAGACCCTTCAGCGAGCTCATTTCACCGCCCTCAACGGAATCATCAGCCGCAAGACCGCGGCTTTTCATGCAGCCTGTTCAGATATCAACCTTAAGGCCCTTTCCCACAAGGTCTACCAGCGTTGAAAGCGCCTGAGGGACCTGTCCTTTCACAATGGAGAAAACGCCGTCACCCGTGGCAATAAGTCTGGCCCGGTGCCCTTTCTTCAGAGCAGCATCCGCCAGTTTGAAAATAGTATGCGTATTTTCAAATGTGTAGGGTGTCGTGGAAAGAAACATTACAATCTCTTTTTGCATAGTGGCCTCCTCACTGAAGTTAAAATGTCAAAACCCCGTCGCCTTCTTTGATGATCACGTGCACGTCTTTGAGCTACGCCAAGGGATAGACATCTGTCCGCCATGTATTGCGAAGCTTGGGATAGGTGCCGCAGGCGAATATTTTCCCATTAGAGTAATGGAGTGTTTCTTCCTACAGATTATCGTCTCCTTTCACCGGGGTAGGTGCCTTTTTTCGTTACTGGACAACAAGCAGGAGCGGGGATATCTTCTTCATATTGTTTTTTGAGAATTTCGAGGAGGTCGGGGATGAAGGGCTCTTTCAGAAAGTAGCACTTGAGCCTGCCGTCAACGAAGAAATCGACAATTCCATTCGTCCGAAGAAGTGTCAAATGTTGTGATACGTTAGGCTGGCTAATGTCGAGAGATTCCTCGAAGTCGCTCACGCATTTCACACCATGCATAAGGTCTTCGAGTATTTTGATGCGAATGGGGTGGGCAATTACTTTGAGGAGATCTATCCTTTTCTCTACCGGGATCAAATTGCTCGTTCTCCTTTATCTTAAGGATAGGATTGTCTTATGCGAAGGCTATATTACATAAATATATTCAAATATTATTATGTTTTTATATAATTGTCAAGAAGTGTTTGCAAATATTTAACATTCTTTAAGTAGTTGACATCCTCCCCGGCCTCACGGAAGGGGAGGATGTCGACCGGCTGCCGTAAACTTATGGGAGTTTACTATACTGCGCTAGGAAACCGTGCAAGGACGCATCAGATAACTCCATTGGTCGTGCTCAACAGACTGATGAGAGTGTGAAGGTCTGTAGCTGTAAGGCCTGATTTGTTTGCCGCTGACCCCAGGAAATCCGTGATTGCAGTTGCCAATCCGCTTGTTCCCGCATTAGCCTGCATCATGGTGCCACCGCCGCCCATCATGCCACCGCCCATACCACCCATTGTTATCTGGGTGTTCCCTATCTTGCCGTTCATGATCCCATCCGACGCATCGTTCATCATTGCTGTTATTACTACTGATGAGTTAGTTAACCCGATATTCTTCGCGTACTGAGACATGGCGGCTATCGTAACCCCATAATCCATCATGTTTTGAGTTGCGACAGTTCCCGACCCCGGAACCAGCGGATTCATTGGCTGAGTATAGAGAATATCGGACACGATGAAGTAATTTCCTATTGCAGTGTTCGCTGCGATGATATTAGCATCCGTCATGCCGCCCGTCATATAATTCGCCATCGCCTGGGCCATGGAAGTGAGAGGGGTTATTTGAATTCCAGTTATCGTAGCGCCGGTCGATATCGATGGTATAATAGCGGTCATTTCGTTGACCGCAGTCATAGTCATCGTTGTGCCTGTCGCTAAATCCGTATATGTTCCAGTCATCTGAAGCATAATGGGGCCGGAGTAATTGCCAAGGGACATTGTAAAGTTACCCTGAGTGTCCGTCGCTCCGCTTGAGAGTTGCGCACCCATTGTCCCATTGTTGATTGCGAATGCCATTACCGTTCCATCTGCCATGGGTCCATTAAATGCCGTCCCGCTGATCAATCCACTCATCATCGGTCCACCGGACCCTGTACCGCCAGTTATTATTCCGCCAGTCCCGGTACCACCGGTCACAACTCCACCAGTTCCCAGGAGCTGTCCATTTGATGAGCTTAAGTGGTCCATAAGTGTCTGCATGTCGGAAAGCGTTAGCCCGGACTGGTTCAGTGCTGATCCTATGAATTGCGTCATCGCAGTTGACAATCCGGTAGTCCCGGCCGTTGGCTGCATCATTGTACCGCCACCCATCATGCCGCCAGCGACACCGCCCATAGTTATCTGAGTGTTTCCCATCATGCCGTTCAAGACCCCATCCGATGCATCATTCATCATCGAGGTGACAATGCCGGACGAGGACGTCATCCCGATGTTTCTTGCATACTGCGTCATGGCGGCTATTGCCATCCCGTAGTTCCTCATGTCCTGGGTCGCGGTGGTGCTTGAACCGGACACCAGCGGGTTCATGGGCTGTGTATGCAGGATGTCGTTTACCATGAAGTAATTGCCTATTGCCGTGTTCGCTGCGGTGATATTTATACCCGTCATACCGCCCGCCATATTATTCGCCACTGCCTGGGCCATGGAGGTGAGGGGGGTTATCTGAATTCCCGTAACCGTCGTACCGGTAGATAATGATGTCATCATGGCCGTCATCACATCGCCGGGAGTCATGGTCTCCGTGACTCCCGTTGCCTCATCCACGTATGTTCCACCGCTCATCTGAAGCATAACGGAGCCCGCGTAGTCACCGATTGACATATTGAAATTTCCTTGACTATCCGTCGTTCCGCTGGCCAGTTGCATGCCCATGGTTCCATTAGTGATGGCATATGCCGTTACTGTCCCTCCGCTAATCGGTCCCTTGACTGCTGTGCCACTAATCATTCCATTAGTGCCGGTGCTTCCGCCATTTCCCACTGGATTTGTTACACCGCTGCCGCTTCCTCCGCCGCAACCAAAAAGAAGCGACAATGAGCCGATTAAAAGAGTGAGAACGAACATTACCTTGAATCTCTTATGCTTTCGCATTAAGTATATCCTCCATAAGTTAAACTAATTTTTTTTGCTGCAATTGTGAATAAGACGTAGCAACGACGAATAAGTTACAAAAAACTTTACAACGAGTAATCCCCTAATGTAATCTCATCTATTTGTGATACTCCGATGCATGATAATTATCGGCTGTAAGCACAGGATAGCCGTGAAAGAATCATCCTTGAAACATGACTGATTATTGGAATTTACTCCGGGAAGAACAATGGCTTGACGTGAGGGAATTGGCTCTACGTAAGACTGGTTCTGTGACGAAACTGCAATCCCGAAACAAAAAATCGGACGCTGAAAAGTAAGACCCTGTATTATCTTGCAGTCGATTGCTCCCTATTATACGAACAGCAGCGTTCTGCTAATAGTTTTCATATATTGCAACTCTGAGCGAACTAAGCCAATTATTTAAGCGAAATGCTACTATTATTCTCTAAGTCTTTAGTATGGTAGTATGACTGTGATTTTTGCCGCTATTTATGATGTTGGTTTCATAATTTATTAAATCGACTCTTCAAGTAGTTTTTGCTTCTTCTGAATCAGAATCTTTCGCATTGCGTTTTCTCCCAATGTTGCTACGAACATCGACATATCCGTCGGGTGATCATTAACTTCATACCAGAAGCCGCCTCTTCAGGATTTTAGGATATCGTCCTTCATTCGCTCGAATTCTTCTTTGGTTATCTCTCCTTTAGCGTATCTTTTCTTCAGAATGTCGAGAGGAGTCTCTTTTGTCCCTGACTGCCCGGCCCTCCGCGATATAGTCTGGGCTATATACACGATCCCGAAAATAACCAGTGCCCAGAACAGAAGCATGAAGATCCACCCGAATCCCATCCCCCATCCGTAATTACCCCAATTCATCATAATCGACCTCTTTTATATTATTTCTACTCTTTTTCGATGGTTCCCATCATATGTTCTATGTTCTGCATCCGTTCCTGCATTATTTTCATATGCGCGGTATCCATCTTGCCATACGACATTCGCTCTGACATATCCTTCATATTTGCGGACATCTCTCCCATCATCTTGGACAAATTCATCATCTTGCCGTGATTCATGCTGCCGCTGTGTTCCATGAATCCCGACAGTTTCCCCATCACGCCATTCATCTGTTGCATCATTCCAGCCATATCACGCATCATATCCTGGGTCATCATCTGGTTGCCCATCATTTGTTGAGATTGCTGGGACCCCATCATTCCTCCCTGCGGACCTTGCTGTCCTGGTCCTCCCTGACCACCCATCTGGGCAAATGCTGTTGCGGCCGTAAGTCCAACTACTGCTATTGCGCTTAAAAGCAATTTATTCATGACATTCTCCTTGAGATTGACTGCAGACTACCTGGCATCGACATTGAACGTCGCAGTGACCGCTGGTTTCCCCGGCTGCGTTGCCGTAACGTCAACCTTCCAGCCGCCCTCCATCGGGACATTGGCGGTTAATGTATATTCCTTGCCTTTCGCCTGGGCCATGGTATTGTATTCCATGGGCGCCATACCGGGCATGGCCGGCATATAGTAACGCGCCATCACCATGGCGTCGCCCACGGGTTTTCCCGACGAATCAGCCACGTTGACAGACAAGGCGTTGTCACCTTTTATCAGCGGGTACCGTTCTGCTTTGAGCGTAATATTCATGTTGTCCACCGTTTTTTGTGAAACGTACCCTTTTGAACAACCTACGACTAGAGACAACACCATTGCACCTGCCAGAACCACATAAAAGCTCTTTTGCATCTTTCCGATCCTCCTTTGATTGTTATACAAATAATTTACTTAAATATTGCAATTTGCATACCGTATTTTTCCTTTGTCAAATCAGATGGTTCTCAGAGCGTGATTTTTTCGATGAAGCCTATGCTTCATTGGGTGAAGGATATCCTACATATAATATGATAGCGCTGGAGAGCAACTCGACACTGAAGAGGAAAACCAAGAACTGTAAATTCTCACAGAAGGTGAAATTTGAAGCTCAGAAGCTGAAATAAATTCTCACAGAAAATGAATCTTAAGAAAAAAGGCTTAGAACTGAGAAAATCCTAAGCCTTTTGTTTAATTCTTTGAGTCAAGCAACAACGACTTCACAGTCTATATCTTGTAGCAGTGTTAACGGATTATCAATGCAGAATACAGGTTGAACAGCCCGAAGTAACGGCGGCGAGATGGAATTAGACGAGTTGTGGGCCACTGTCTGCAGCGCGCATCCATCATCGAATTGTGAAACCCCACTACAATTGCGCAAGCGGTTTAGTGGCGGGAGAGTTCATATATTAGCTGACAAGCAGCTTATCCAACAAATTTTTTAGTGCGTCAACATTATAGGGTTTTTTCAAAGACGCCTTGAACCCGTGTAAAAGATAATCTGCCGTTACCGCATCATCGGAGTAGCCGCTGGACACAACGGCTTTCGCCTGAGGATCCATTTTGAGCAGCTTCTGAACTGTTTCTACACCACCCATCCCACCCTTTATCGTAAGGTCCAGGATAACGACGTCAAACGGATTTCCCACTGAAATTGCACTTTGATACTTTTCGAGTGCTTCTTGGCCATGTTTTGCTACTTCAACGTCATGACCCAGAACACTGAGCAGTTCGCTGCTGAGATTCCTGATGATCTCCTCATCATCCATAACGAGGACCTTTGCTTTCTTCGATTGGGTAGGTTGCTGCTTTTCTGCAGATTCTGCCTGAACCTCACCGGCGGTTGCGGGAAGATAGATCATGAATGTGCTTCCTTCGCCATATTTGGTCCTGACATTGATCATGCCGCCGTGATTTTTGATGATTGAATAGGAAGTTGCCAGTCCCAGCCCGCTACCCTTTTCTTTGGTAGTAAAATAGGGATCAAATATCTTGGAAAAATACTTATCTGGGATACCAGAACCAGTATCTTGAATTTCTATCATGACGTAGTTACCCTTTGAGAGTCCGATGGGTAACGATGCATCGCCTTCAGTGACATTTTTTGCTGTTATCATAATTGTTCCGCCAATCGGCATGGACTGGTCAGCGTTTAGTACAATGTTCTGGATGACCTGGCCCAGTTGGCCTTCGTCAGCTTCTGTCTGCCACAAGTCTTCCAGTATGCTTAGCCGGAGATCGGAGCGAGAGCCGCTTAACGTGAACTTTGCGGAGCTTTCAATGATTGGCCGAAGATCAATCAGTTTCTTGGTTGGTTTGCCTCCCTTAGAGAAAGTCAAAAGCTGGGTGGTAAGATTAACAGCTTGGTGAAGGGCATTCTCGGCTTCCTCAAGTGCCGCAATACTTTTATCACGCTCATTCATTCTCAGCCTTGCGAGGGAGATATAGCCAAAAACACCTTGTAGAAGGTTGTTGAAATCGTGAGCAATTCCGCCCGCAAGTGTTCCAATCGCTTCAAGCTTTTGGGTTTTAAGACGCTCCTCATCAAGGAGGTGCTTTTCTGAAATATCAGATAAGAACCCCACAAGGCATTGTCGACCGTCTATCTCCATAGGAATACTATGAATACTCATCTTTATGAGAGAACCATCTTTTCGTCTGAATGTTCTTTCTGATGTGTGCAATTCCCTTTTGGCATGTTGACTAAAATCTTCCTCCGGCTTCAGCGGTTCATCATCAACCGCGAGATCCGTGACCAAATAAGACCGAAGGTCCTGTTCGGTATAGCCAAGTATCCGACAGATTTCTGGATTTGAATAAATAATCCGTTTGGTCTCAACATCAGCAATCTGTATCCCAATGCTCGCCTTTTCAATAACGTTTCGGAAGCGTAATTCAGATGATTGCAATGCATCCTCTGCTTGCTTGCGTTTCGTGATGTCGTCGAAAACGGCAAGAACTTTGTCACCTACCCAAACACCAAATATTGATACAATCTTGACGGCGCCATCCTTGCAAGTAACACGGTATTCCCGCTTTTCAATTTCATGTTTATTAAGAAGAGCTTCATTGACGAGCCCCATCCACTGATTTATAACTTGATCACGATAGGTCTTATCCGGGTAAGCCTGCTCCCACCATCTATCCATATTTGGAATATCCTGAGGCAAATATCCGAAGGTCTCAATAGCCTTAAGGTTGATATATTCTATATCCCCCCTCATGTTCACCAAGCCCATAGAAAAAGGACTTTTCTCCACTACCGTTCTAAGTTGCTCCCTGCTCTCTTTGAGTGCTGCTTCAGCTATTTTTTGCTCAGTTAACTGTTTAGTAATGCGCTTCAAGAGGATGTACAATAGAAGCCAGAATACAATTAGACCTGAACCAATTGCTGTAGTTTCTTTTTTCCATTGTGCAAGAAAATCTTCAGGCGCGACACCGGCAAATATATATAAAGGATGGTCTGCTATCTCTTTATAAGAATATATGCGCAGGATACCGTCAACACTGCTGCGCGCCTCGTAAGTACCCTCAATTTTATTCGTCCTTAGCATCTCAATAAGTTTAGCAGACTTGAATTTTGTACCTATCTCCCTCCCAATTTCCCCACGGGTCGGAAAGCGCGCAATAAGACCCATATCCTTATCTGTCATCGCTATGTTGCCATGCGCACCTAAATCTATCTTGGCAAACATGGACACGAAATGTCTCAAGCCGATTGATCCCAACACGATTCCCGCAAATGAGCCATCTTTATGATTAATGCGTCGTGCAAATGTGATGACCCAGTCACCGCCTAGGCGGCTTATAATTGGTTTTGATATGATCAGACCAGCATTAGCGTCCATGCTGAGTTGTTTAAAATAGTCACGATCATTAATATTTGCTTTCCTCTGCTCTGAATTCTCATAGCCCAGAATAATATTCCCTTGTGCGTCAGTCATGCGTAAATATGAAAGCCTAATAACACGTTTACGCACTTGGTCGATATACTTATCGAGCATTTTATAATTGAGACCATGGTCAGCAAGTTGCCTTTCCGCTTCATCCTTTACTTGGAATAGGGCCATATCTACAGTATCAATCAAGCCGTTGCATTCTTGTTGGATGACCTCCGCCAAATTGTGGGATTCAGTAGCGCTTTCTTTCTCGTGTAGATAATAGCTCTGCACAATCGTTATTGCCGCAAGCCCGATTATGATAACGTTTAGAATGACCGCACCACTTACTATCTTGAAGATAGTGAGAGGCTTGTCAGTCTCGTTTGCCTTAGTCGGTAGTAGAGGTATCATGTCAATTGCCTTGATTGCTGATATTCATTTCAAAACCGGTTTTAGATTTAACATTGTTATATTTGTTTTTATATTGATAAACCCTGCGAAGTAAATTAAATCATTGAGCATTTAAACTAGCAACTCAACTTTCCGTTCTTGCAGAAGCGCGTCAGCCAAGGACGATCCCTTTTCAAATGCGCCACAGAAGGCCTCTGCGGGGTCCAGTTTTGCCATAATTGCCTTGTTTTTTTCAGAAACAGCGCGAGTCTTCGGAGTCATTTATTTGCGAAGTGATTAATAGGGTTTTATTTTCATCTTCTTTTGCTCTTTTTCTGCAGTTCTATTTCCAGCGATTCAAGACGGTGCAGAATAGACTTTATTTTCCCCAAGGAGGCATTCTCGACAATTAGTTCTTCAGTATTTTTATTCAGGACGGCAGTCATTTCATCATCGCGGAGCATTCGTAATGTTTGTCTTGCCCGGGCGATATCGTTCAGTGATTTAGCAATGAACGCAGAATCACTCTTGTCTTCCTTAAGCGAGGCTTCAAGATAGTCAGCCAGTTCTTCCGGGGTTCTGGGCGAATCGGTAACATCAATATCAAAAGATTCTGCTACTTCTGGTTCTTCGTCGGGATCTACCGGATCTACAGCCTGGAACCCGTCAGCGTCCCCGACCTTCCAGTGACTTTTCTCAATCCATTTTTTTGGCTTTTTCATATTTTATCTTACCTCAGTTTTATATCAAATTATACAAACTTAACAGTGCTGCCCACCCCGAGGGACACACTGTAGGAGCTGTATCTAGTTCCTTACCATATTTGATCGCCATCTCTAGGAAAAAGCGCGCATGGAAAAATGCTTCTAGTAACGGACGGGTATGTCTTGCCCACGCGCTGTTGTGGGAAGGCTCGAATTTCACGCCCGTTCCGACAGTTACGATATTTTCAAACATCTCATGTAAGGCTGTTTCTGGTGGAGCAATGCTTCTCAGTGTGTCATAAATCCGTTGGGTGTAAGTTTGAATATGATAAACTTTAAATGATTCGTGATAAAAGCGGTATATTGGATCTTCGTATTGCCAATGACCAGATATCTCGGTGAAAAGCGCGGTTAGTTCGGGCAAGCGCGATTTGATGTTTGAAAGCAGTTGATCCATCTGTTTATTTCTTTTTTCGGCACGTAGTCTGATTGCATCTAAAAAGGTTTGACTGCCCGTGGTTTTATCGAAATGCCGCACATTTTTATCGAGAAGGGTTTCGCCGTCAATGGTTTTAAGATATCGCCACACAGTTTTTTTAGAACGGCTTGACTTTATTTTTACCGGAGCTTTTTTCTTTGCCTTTTTCTTTGGTTGAGCACGGCTGGACTTTTTCATATGCTGATGATAGCATGGAGACATGTAAGGGGGCAAGAGGAAAGGGTGACAATTGATGTGTGGCCGGTTTGATATACACAGTGCTATAGAAATAATTGCCAAAATCTTCCAGATTGACTCGATAACTTTCGACATTAAACCAAGTTATAACGTCGCGCCTAGCCATGACGTTGCGATAGTTGTGAATGATGGCAAAAATCGGCTTGTCACCTCCAAGTGGGGTTTTGTTCCTTCGTGGTCCAAAGAACTCAAAACAGGCTATAAAATGATCAACGTCAGAGCAGAGACCGTCGCGACAAATCGGTCGTTTAAATATGCTTTTGAAAATCATCGTTGTCTCGTGGTAGCGGACGGTTTTTTCGAATGGAAGAAAGAGGACGCTGTGAAAAAGCCGTATTACATCCACCTAAAGTCAGGTCTACCCTTCGGCTTTGCTGGTCTCTACAACGTCTGGACATCCCCGGAAGGCGAACAGATAAATACTTGCACAATAATTACAACCGATGCTAATGAACTTATTGCCCCAATTCATAATCGTATGCCAGTGATTGAGCCCCCGGATAAATACCAGCCGTGGCTTGATCCTAGCGTGCATGATGAAAAATCGATACTCCCGCTGCTTAAACCTCTTCCGTTGGAAGAGATCGAGCTATATCCAGTTACCAGAAAGGTAAATTCATTCAAATACAACAATGCGGAGAATATAGAACGGATAAAACAATAGAAGCCCGGATTTACCTAAAGGGCTTCGCGGACCATAAAACATTTGGAATTATTGCGGCGACGGGCAATCTTTATTAGCCGTCTGTTCATTTTATCATCAATAGGCGTAGTGAGAGTGTGATTAAATTTTTTCATATACTGATGATAACATGGAGATAGAGAGCGGGCAAAGGGAAAGGGAAGGGAATAAAGCAGTATCTCAGCCGCGATCCTTAATTATGCACCGAGTCCGTATTCAATACGTCAAAGAAGATTCTCAACTTCTTGGGTCCCAGATTCCGTTTGGAGCATATCGAATGGTACTTTGTTGACTAGCCCAAACTTGGGTTTCATAAGCCAATCTAACACGAGCTTATCATCCTCCAAAACTTCACAAACGATAGTATAAATACTTGCTATTCTGTACAAACGATCGCTTACATCCAACGACAGTTTGCCGTGATTTTTTTGGGTATCCGGACTTTGTGGTTGATAACCAAAAGACCGGATATGCTCGATGTCTAAGAAGCTTGTTGATTTTCACCATGCCAAATTATAGCTGATACTTCGTCCGCTGCCGGGATTACGCTTAAGAATGCCAATATCTAGTAAATACTGCAATTCACGCGTTGCCGTGGCCCTGCTAACATGGGTCATAGAAGCATACTTACGGTTTGTCAAACCGCCTTCAAATCCTTCTTTCCCCGCGTCGAGCAGTTTATTAATGACCTTTCGCTGTCTATCACTAACCCGAGTCTGAGCATGGCGATACCAGAACGCTGCCTTACCGAGTACCAGCGACATTAATTTCTCCGAGGTTTCTATTCCTCGTGAGAAACATTCGACAAACCAGAGGAGCCACGGTGTTAGATCAAGATCCCCTTTTTGTGTCTGCTCCAGTATCTTATAATATGATTTTCTCTCAGCGTTAATCTGCGATGACAGACTATAATAGCGCTGTGACTGCCGGCCATCCTGAGCAAGGGCCATATCGGTAAGCGCCCTGGCGATCCGCCCGTTGCCGTCCTCGAACGGATGAATCGTGACGAACCAGAAATGTGCAACCGCCGCACGGATAATCCCATCCATGTTGTCTATACTCTTGTGCCACCACTGTATAAAGTGTTTTACTTCCTCATCCACCCGGTCAGACGGCATAGCCTCATAGTGAACGATCTCTTTCCCTATTCTGCCTGATACCACCTGCATAGGTTCGGGACCACGCCATTTGCCTACCCTAATTTTATGTAGTCCTGAATAACCGGTAGGAAAAAGCGCAGCATTCCAGCCAAAAAGCTTTTTCTTTGTAAGCGTTACATCGTGATTTTGAGTGGCATCTAAGAGAACGTCGATAAGTCCGTCCGTATGGCGGTCTACCGGTAGACCCGCAGAAGGCAAGCCAAGCTTGCGGGCAATTGAAGAACGAACAGACGCGGGATTCAACTTTTCGCCTTCTATTGCCGATGTGGTCATGGCCTCTTCAAAAAGTATGTTAGCATGAGCCTGTTGCTCATAAGGCATACCCAACGATGAAATTTTGGTAAGAAACATCCCTTGTCTAAGCCGAGATTCACCCAAGGGTCTCATAAGTATGGAGTCATCCCAAACAAAAGAGGGCCAGTGCGTTGATTCCCAAATATAATGAGTCGTTTTCATCGTATAATTGCCTCAAATAATGAGTTAATTATAGCATGTAATTGCCTCAAAAACTAGCAAATTATATTACGATTATAGCGGAACCCCACGGCAAGATAAAGCATAAAAATGGGGTATTTAAGGGTGTGCGAATTTCTAGAAGAACTTCGCACGTCAAATTTCAACCGATACTCTTTGCTTCTGATAGATCCGGGACCTTGCGAAGGCCACCTACTAGCAAACGAGATTCTAACAGTTTAAACTTTAACGAATACCGCTAGAATCTTGCAGGCGACAAAGTAAATTATCCAGTTTTAAGTGGAAGATTAGGCATGCGAGAATGAATGCACACTAGCAAGGCGCTTACCAATGTTTGCTTCCGCAATTTTTAAATCGTAAGATGATTGGAGATTGAGCCAGTATTGCGGCGATTGTTTGAATGCACGTCCGAACAATAACGCCAGTTCCGCTGTCACGGGACGATTTCCCTTGATAACATGCGAAATCCGCATGGACGATACCCCGATGGCACGGGCAAAATCTGCTTGAGTGATCCTCATTTCGTCTAGGATTTCAGCCAAGAATTCCCCTGGATGAATTGCAGGCAAACCATTTTTAACCATGTTCATTCTCCTTCAGTGATAATCAACTATTTCGACGTCATAAGCGTCTCCATTATCAAAACGGAAACATATACGCCATTGGTCGTTAATGCGGATACTCCATTGCCCTGCGCGATTATGAGCTAGCGCCTCTAACCTATTAGATGGTGGCATTCGCAAGTCCTCAATGTTTTTAGCCGCATCCAACTGAATCAATCGCATTATTGCACGTTTTAATATCTGCGTCGGCAAGCGGCGTGATTTACCGGTGGCAAAGAAGCGTTGTGTTTCCGGAGAAGCAAAAGTTTGAATCATCACTTACAATATAAACAATTTGTTTATTATTGTCAAGTTTCATATTGCGATCATTTTGCGATCCGGTCCGGTACCTTTTGTGGAGAGATATTAACAAATACGGTTTGAAAATTACACTATTGTAAAAAATGCGGGTATCCGGATTTTGCGGTTGATAAGACCAATACCCGAATATCGTAAACGTTTGACCCACTGGTTGATGAGTTCAAAACCGGATTGCTCAAAATTACTTGACATAGGCTATGTTGGTCATGTAAAATGACTAACATGGAGGCACATAATGAAACAATATAATATCGCCGAAGCGAAGTCCCATTTTTCGAAGCTCATAAAACAGGCACTGCTGGGAGAAGAAATAGTAATTGCACGGGACAACAAACCGCTCCTAAGGCTGGAGCCGATAACCGCAGTAAAAAAGAAACGGCTTCCGGGTTCAGCCAAAGGTCAGATTTTGTCTATTGCCCCTGACTTTGATAAGTTGCCCCTGGATTTTAAGGAGTACGTTTGATGCGGCGTCTTCTCCTAGACACCCATGTATTCCTTTGGTGGGTTGATGACGCTTCCGAACTTACTACGGCTGCCCGGAAAGCGATTGCCGATGTAAACAATGAGTGTTGTATGAGCTTAGTCAGTTGCTGGGAGATTGCAATAAAATCGAGCCTCGGCAAGTTGCGACTTGCTAGTAACGTCGAACATTTTGTGACGGAACAAATGAACACCAACGGCTTTACTCTCTTGAACATCGAATTGCATCATGCTGCGAAGGTGGAAAAACTACCTTTTCATCACCGCGATCCATTTGACCGTTTGCTAGTCGCTCAGGCGCTATCGGAGAAGTTGACAATCATATCAGCTGACAGCGCTTTCCGCGATTATGGTGTAAAAGTACTCTGGTAAAAATGATAAATACTGCGAGGTTGAGATGATCGAACAGGGCGAGCTGTATACAAATTCAACCGCAAAATCCGGATACCCAAAAATGCTAACTCGTTTGCTTCAGGATGATGCTGCTGAGAAAAAACTTTATCACAAAATACAATGATAAAGAAACTATATGGTAAAAGTATTTCAAGACGAGCTCCGGGGATGTTTATTTCGATGCTTCGCCGCAAAGCCGAAAACGCTGGCGGTAAAGTAACTGAATTTTCTACCCGGAGCACGAAGCTTTCAGAGACATGCCACTGCCTGGAAGTAGCCAAAAAACCGCTATCCCACAGATGGCATGACTGTAACTGCGGGGTAAACACTCAACGCGATCTCTACTCCGCATATCTTGCAAAATATGTTTTTGAAAATGTCCTCGACACGCGTCAAGCCGCAGCAGCTTGGCCGGGTGCAAACCTGCTCCTGGAACGGGCGGTGTTGAGGGTGCAGTTTGAAGCGGCAAATGGTCGGATTCATCCGGTCAGCTTCGGTATTAACAACATGAGAGCCAACGCCACAAACCGGAGACAGAGTTGCTTGCCCGTTAAAAACGGATCAACGATAGTCGATGCGGCAACGTCTGTATTGTTGCCGAAAAGCCTGTCGGTATTGCCGTTAGAACCCCCTGTCTTTAGACATGGGGTAGGTCAGATGAAACTCGACTGATACCAAAAGGACAATATCAACAGATGAAAGGCAGTCAAACATTAAAGCCCTAAGATGTTCCTTGTCGAGGTGTTATACTAATAATAAAAGGCTGAGTGGGGCCAACAAGAGGACAGAAAGAGGGCGTGGACATGAAGACGAATAGGGAAGAATATATCGCTAAGATGGCAAGGGACCTCAGAAAATGGTCGAAAACGATCGAAGCATACAAAGTCAGGGCTTCAAGAGGACCGATCTATCTCCAGACAGACTACGAACAAAGTATCCGGACCCTGGAGGAAAAGCGCGACCTGCTTTTAAGCAAACTGCAAGAGATGCAGAGATCGGTTGGCGACAACTGGACAGCCCTAGAGGCGGGCGTCGAGACGGCAAAGCACGAGCTGAGGGACGCGTTCGAGGCAGCGCGTTTCTCAGTAAAAAAAGCTGCATGACGCTTAGATACAAAGAAATGGATGCCAAAACGCAAGAATCCGCCTCTCTCAAAGCGTCAGTAGGCTTGTCTATTTAGTTTGAATGAGGGCCAGAGGTAGGCTGCTGGCTGTGGTTCCCGTTTTACGACCTATCTCACTTATTCAATACCTCTCTAACCTTCTTCAACAATTCAGAAGGTGTAGCAGGCTTAAGGATATATGTTAATCCCTTATCCAGAATACTTTTTGCGCTTAAGACGTCCTCGGAATATCCGCTCATGAAGATTACCTTCACAGCGGGGTTCATCATGTGGATCTCCTGATAGGCCTGCAACCCGTTTTTCTTTGGCATAATGCCGTCAAGAATGACCAGGTGAATTTTGTCCTTGTTTTGAATGTATTTAAAAATAGCATCCTCGCCGTCAACAGCCTCGATAACGGTATAGCCGAAGTGATTGAGAATGGTGGATGACAAACTTCTCATGGCCCTATCGTCCTCCGCCACAAGCACTGTTTCCGTTCCCGTTAGCGCAGGAGCAGCGATCTCATCTTTTATCTCTTCTGCCGCTGCGGTTGCTCCAGCCAGCGGAAGATATATTTTAAAAGTCGTTCCTCTGCCCACTTCACTGTAAATATTTATAAACCCTTCATGCTTTTTTATTATACCGTATACCATGGCAAGGCCGAGCCCTGTGCCTTTACCCACTTCCTTTGTGGTAAAGAAAGGTTCAAATACTTTTTGTTTCGTTTTTTCATCCATTCCTGTTCCAGTGTCCGTTACCATCAGGAGTGCATATTCCCCCGGCAAGCCGTAGCCGTGGCTCCCTACGAAATCCGCTTCGATGGTAATCAATTTTGTTTCTATCGTCAGCCTGCCTCCGTCCGGCATGGCGTCCCTGGCGTTTGTAACAAGGTTCATGAGCACCTGCTCTATCTGCCCTCTATCAGCCATGATGTTAAATACGCACACCGGGCAAATTGTCTTAAGATCGATGTCCTCCCTCAGAAGCCGCTGCAATAAATTCTCGAACTGACACACAAGAGCATTCAGATCGACCACGGCAAGATTTACCGGTTGTTTCCTGCTGAATGCAAGCAGGCTTTGCGTGAGAACTGTTGCCCGCTGAGAAGCTTCCAATATTTGATTTATATTGGCCCGCAATGGTTCATTCTCCTGCATTTTCATTAATGTAAGGTGCCCATATCCGATTATGGCCGAGAGTATGTTGTTGAAATCATGAGCCACGCCCCCGGCAAGTGTGCCGATTGCTTCGATCTTCTGGGACTGCAGAAGTTGTCTTTCCAAATTCTTTTTCTCGGTAACATCAAGCGCCATACCGATAATTGCCGGTTTGCCCTGATAGAGTCCCTTCGTGCCGTAAGCTTCCAAATGCAGAATTTCACCGCTTTTTTTCAATCCGCGGACTTCGTATTGGCTAACCGCCCCTCCGCTCGACAGAAGTTGTCTGACCTTGGCCTTCATGAGAGGGCGATCTTCGGGTATGAGAACATCAGTCAAATGAACGTTTTCCATGATGTCTTCAGGACGATATTCAAGCATCTCAGCAAGGCGCGGATTCACATATTTAAATAAATTATCTTGAATAATATAGGTGCCAACCAGTGATTGTTCGGCCAGGCTTTTAAACTTGCTTTCCGATTCCCTGAGCTGCTCCTCGAATTGCTTGCGTTCCGTGACGTTCGTAAGGATTTGTACGGACCCGCGTAACAAGCCGTCCGCATCAAAAATCGGATCAACTGTAATGTTGAACCAGTTCATGTGCAGACGAAGCATCATGGATTCCCTGCGCCGGGAATTCTGCATCCGGTTAAAAGCGCAATCTGACCCCGGCGCCTCAGCGTGATGAACGATATCCCAATGGGTCTTTCCGAGGATCTGATCAGGAGCTTTAGCGAAACAATGCTGCATGGCTCTGTTGCATCGAACGACTTTCCCATTTTCATCCGAAATCATGATTCCGTCGTTCATGGCATCGAACGTGTTGTCCCACATACGGACGGATGTGCGCAGCTCTTCTTCCATTCTCTTGCGCTCGGTAATATCGGTAAACATGCCCAGCAATCGCTCTTCTCCGTTTATTTTGATTAGTTCAGCCGAGATGAGGAGGCTACCGATGTCCCCAGACTTTTTTCGAAACTGCGCTTCAAAATTCTTTACCCTTCCATATTTATGGAGCATCCTGACCATAGCCTCGCGCTCTTCGCTGTGGACCCACAGCTTCAAGTCATGCGATGTACAACCGATAATCTCCTCGCGCGAAAAACCGTAGACGTTCAGGAATGAATCATTAACATCATAGAATTTCCCATCATCAGCGCCGGAAATAACGATGCTGATCGGGCTGTTATGAAATACCGTCGAAAAACGAGCTTCGCTTTGCCTCAAAGACACCTCGGCCTGTTTGCGCTCGGTAATCACATCGAAGACAGCAACAAAGTGTTCTTTTTTGGGGCTATAGACGGAGATGGAAAACCAATTGTGCAGAGCTTCGACGTATGTCTCAAACTGCTCCGGACTGCCCGTCATTGCCACTCTGCCATAGATTTCAAAAAGTTGCGGATCAGCCTCGCGTATACCGGGTATCACTTCCGTAACCTTTTTTCCAATTACATTGTTTAGTCCCGTAAGTTTTCCAAAGGCCTCATTGACATCAAGATAGATGAAGTCCTGCGGTTTCATGCCCTCAAAGACCATTTTGCAATAGGCATATCCATTGAGCATGTTCATGAACAATGAACGATAACGCTCTTCGCTCTTCCGCAACGCCTCTTCGGTGCGGAATTTTGCCAGGGCCACGGCAAGCTGGTCAGCAAGCCTCTCCCATACGCAAAGTACCTCCTCAGAGAAGATCCCTGTGCGACGGTCATTCAGCTGAAGGAGACCCAATCGCTCCTCACCAAGGAGCAAGGGAATGAGAGCCACCGACTCATATCCTTCACCATTGCAGCGGTTGCGCGTTCTGGTCTGCCTGTCCACTTCAGTGGTGCGGCGCAACAGTTCCGTCGTGTTGTTGGACCAAAAACTGCCGTGTTTTGTGAAAAATGACTTTGCGGGATCGAACCGGCCACAGATCACGTTTCCACACATGCATTCAATGACGGGTTTGCCCAAGCTGTCCCGGACGATGCGGCCTACGCTGTCGCGAGCGCACAGATTATTCTCCGACAGGACGAACTCCTTTGGGAACCCACGGGCTTCAAAGTAAGGATAGTCCTCCCCTTCCTTCAGCCGGATGCCTACTGCCTCACAGCCTGACTGCTGTTGAAAAAAGGTTGTTGCCGCTCGGATCAGGTCTCGTGTTCCAGTGCTTGAATTCACCAGACGTAGGAATTCGATCGATAGCTCGCGTTCCTGCTGCGCCCACTTCCGCTCGGTTATATCGCGTATGACCATGCTCGTCTTCGTAAGACCGTCTTTTCCCGCAAAGACAACGCTTGATATCTCTCCGGGAAATTTAGTTCCATCCTTGCGCACGAGAGTAAGTTCTCCCTTGAACTTGCCCGTGCGGGCTCGTTCCTCTATTGCGGCCGGAAGACGGGGGTCCGTTACATCGACGACGCCTGCCCTGCCGAGCCTGCGAAGTTCCTCTTCGGTTCGCTGGAAAATGCTGCATGCCTCTGGATTCGCGGCAAGTATACTGCCGTCCGGGGCTGTGAGAAGTACGGCATCGATGCTATGGTTGAATAACGACAGGTACCAGTCTTCACTTTCCCTGTGAGCCTCTTCCGCCTGTCTGTGCGCGGTTCTTTCCTTTGCTTCTTTCAACGCTCTGCTCACCGCTGGTGCAAGGCGACCAAGATTGTTTTTGAGTACATAATCTGTTGCCCCACTTTTCAGGGCTTCGATCGCTATATCTTCTCCGATTGTTCCGGATACGAAGATAAAGGGAATATCTGGACATTTTTCCAAGACGATCGTAAGTGCCGAAAAGTGGTCGAGTGAGTAATCCGCCAAAATCAAATCAAACCGTTGGGATTGGAGAACCGTTATGAAATCCTCCCCGTATTTCACTTGTCGGATTTCACAATCAAGTCCCTCTTCGCTCAGTTTTTCACGAATCAGTTCGGCGTCAGTCAGGCTATCTTCGAGATTAAGAACAGATATTTTATTTAACATGTTTGCCTTCTCTGCTTGACGCTCTCCGGAGGCGCCTCAAATACTTTCTAAATCAAACCACTTGGTGAACTATTAAATTATAAATGTAAAAAATTTTCCAAGTATATTCCAGCAAGAACGATACCAGCTTGTAATATATTGATATTATGTATTATTTTAATTTATAGGTTTGATAGACGGGCGATATTATGACGCTTACTGTCAAAAAATCGCTAGTTACTGAAGAGGAGAAATCTCTGACCTACCCCATGTCTAAAGACAGGGGGTAGGTCAGAGGATGGACATCGAACTAAAAGTTACGATCGATAATCTTCATGTCACTCATATTAAAATTCCCCTGAGCTGCACCTACAATCATGCAGCGGTGTTAACGAATGTTCATCGGTCCCGTGTGCTATCTTTAGAATGAATAACGCATACCCACAGTGGTGGTGTAATGGGGCGCGAGTTGTATTCCATAGAGTTCCTGGTAGAGGGGGTATTGATAGAAGGCGTATACCGAAACCTGCCGATTGATCGACACAGAGATGCCAGGGCTGATATAGAGCAATATTCCGCCTGTATTGAGTTCATCCGCGTTCGATCCCACATCATGCTGAACGTACCGATAGTTTAGCTGAAGGATGGGGCCAACATTGGGAATGCCAGCGTATCGTAAACCCAAGTTAAAGTTGAAGCCATCGCCCGGCCTGTAATCATCCCTTGAATCCAGTGCCTTTTGAAACAATGCCTGGGTGAAGTAATCCCAGTCTTGGGAAAGACCATCAGCATAATATGCGCCCAGTATTACATCAGTGGTGCCGGTCCCCGGTTGCAAGCCGCGGTCAATCGCGACTGGACCAGGCGCGGTCGGATCAGTCGAGTTTCCTGTGTCAGTATAGCTCCCAGTCGGCAACTTGAGTCCATAGAGGATGCCAAACCTGCATTGTGGAGTGAAGCCCTGGTAGCGGCCGATTATTTTTACATCGCCAAAACTGTCAGTATGTGAATCGTATTGACCTCCACCAGGTCCACCAGTAGAACCGTCCGATGCAGTTCCCAGCGTACTGTGCTTTCTGTCAATATAAGGTACTACAACATTAATACCCCAGTCGCGGCTTACGCTATAGTCGATTCCCAAATTGACATAATTGTTTATGGTGTATTTCTCGACTTCCTTAGAATTGCCGTTGACCACGATCTGGCTGGCGGCTGCGGGTGAAATCGGTTTGACCCCGCTCCGAAGCTGGTCTTGATCAATATAGATGTAACTTAAATCGATCTTAAGCCCTGATGTAGAAGAAAACTGCAGATTTTCCCAATCATTACTCAATGTACATCCACAGCTTGCACATGCGTTTGCATCTCCTGAAGACAAGAGCAAGGAGATTGCTACAAGAATCGATGCGAGTACGCTGTAAAATAATGTTCGTGTAACTTTCTTCTGTTTCATTTGCTGCTTGAAATATCTTTTTACTCGCATGGTGAAGCCTCCCCATAATAAGTTTAGTTCACGTTTCGTTTGATAACATATAAGCCTTTTGTTAATGCTGATTTCAGTGTTAATCTTAAACCGCATATACGGCTTCTCTTCAAAACCTCATAAAAAAGACTCCACTCCTGAAACATCTAACCTTAGTAAATGATGATGGCTTGAACATTCCCGAAGCGGAGCCAAGCTTTAAAGGGGAGGATAGCCTATGAGAACTATCCCCAGAAATGCCATGCAGGCGTAAGCGTACGTTGTGCCTTTCTAATGCGAGGCAACAAAACTGACTCAAAAACTTCGGATGTGATTACAGATTAGGCTTTTGGAGGACGTTCGTCTAGAAAGGCAGTTATGGTAGGCTTAAAAAAAGGATTTACAATTTCTAAAGTTTCTTGAAGGACCAGAGGAAGAGGATGACAAGGGCTCGTCTGTATGCAGGGCATGTTACCAGTTGACGAAAGGGCTGGAGTCGCTGAGTGACATACGTCAAGAGAACCGATCATTGCATGCCCCGTATGGTTGCACGGGAAAGAAGGTGGAATAGCGATGGTGAGAGCGATTGCCAGAAGTACTATGACAGCTTGGCATTTCATAAAATTATTTTAAGTTCAAAAGAGAAGGATGTCAACGTAAAGTTCTAATTTTAGCTTGGTGTTTAATTTATTAGCACAACGCTAACACGTTGTTCAAACTGCATTCTTTTTTGTAGCTGCGTATTCCATTAGGTTCGGACACTAATTCCGATCGCTTTCATACAACCGTTCCGATATGCGTCGGACACTCATTCCGATAGTTTTCGGACAACCACTTTACTCTATTGGACGTACGAACTCGATGGCTAATAATGATCATTAATAGCCATCACCTGACACCTATGATGACGATCCAGTCTGCAAAAAATGCTCGCAAGAACAGGAGGACGAGCAGCTCACGAACGTCGCGTCAAGCAGCGGCCGTTGAAAGAGGTTTGATTTTTGGCAGCGGTTTTCGAGATGCCTGCCAGAGATCCCATTTTATCTGGTTGTACAACCACGATTCCGGAGACGTTTTGGTGAGGAGCGCTATTTTGATGGACATCTCGGCAGTCATAGAAATATGTCCGTTCAAGAGACGGGAGAGGTGAGGCCGTGATACTCTCTAGCGGCGGGCGACCTCTCCGATACTCAAATCTTCCGGCAAAAATTCGCGGAGGACTTCGCCAGGATGGGCTGGATTGTGTATTCGTTCATCGTTTTCTCCCTAAAATAATGATAGTTCTGGTAATCAACAAGTATGGCATCGGTACCTTCGAACTTAAATGTCAATCGCCTGTTACCATTCACGGTGACCGACCAATGTCCATTGAGATTGCCCGTGAGGGGGTGCAGCTTCCAGCCGGGTGCATTCATATCGTTAGGTCCGATTGAGTCATCAAGCCGTGTGAGCTGTAACTTGAGCTTGGCTGCATGAGACGGCTGAATCCCGGCTTTTGAACCTGTCTCGAAAAATTTTTGAACAATGTACCGCGCATTCCCCCTGCTAGGCGATGAATCGCCAGGAGGGGGTCAAGCGGGACGGTTTATTTTTTGTGACCTTTCTTTGGTCGATTGTTGCGCGACATACCGTTGGATAGTTTCAAGAGAAACCTCACCCACGCTGCCAACATAGTAGGCTCGATGCCAAAAAACATCCTTCCAGTAAAAATTCTTTATGTGCTCTAAAAATCTACCTCGCAGACGACGAGAACTTGCGGTTTTTAGATTATTAATCAGGACCGAGATATTTAACGAAGGATGAACATCAATAAGGAGATGTACATGGTCATCTGTCCCACCAAATTCTATTAACGAGCACCTCCATTTCGAAAGGTTCTCAGAAAATGCTTTTTTAGCGTATAACAACATCTCTTCTGTTAATACCTTTCTCCTATACTTGGTTACAAATACAATATGTAACTTAATAGAATAAACTGCATTAGACAATGATTTATTTTGTATATTTTCCATGTTACCTATGCTATAATAATGGCATGAGTTTGTCAAGCGGCATTAAATTCCGTGCTTACCCCACGGAACTACAGCAGGAGGAACTTTCTAAATGGATAGGGTGCCAGCGATTTATCTATAACGCCAAAGTTACGGAGAATCGATATTTTTGCACTTTCAGAAGACATGCTCTTTCATTGACGGGATACCCGGTCCCCTCAGATCAGCAATACTCTCAATTTAAGGATAAGACGCTTACCCCTTTTTTGTATGAGGTGCCTTCCCAAGTGCTTCGCAATGGATCTGTACGCTTTATGGGAGCACAGCAGCGGTTTTTTAAGGGGTTAGCACAACGTCCGAATGTCAAAAAGAAGAATGGGCGGCAAACTGTATGGTTAACCAATGAGTTATTTTGGTTTGAGCCCACAGGTAAGACCCAAAATAAGAACGCGCAGACAATTTATGAACACAGGTTAATGATTGGCACCAAAAAACACCCGCTAGGGGAACTATGTTTCAAGGCTCACAGAGAATACGATTTGCCAGCGACTATCGTAATTACCCGGCACGCTGGTAAGTGGTTTGTGTCATTTTCCTATGAGATTCAGGACCTCGGTTTGTCCGAAGAAGAGCTGATTGCTCATTACTCCGCTATGTCTGTAGACCACCTCGATAAAATAACTATGGGCAGCGATCTCGGAGTAGTGGTCAACGTAGCTTTAAGTGACGGCACCAAGCATGACTTTATCGAGGGACAAAAGAAAAATCTTCTTAAAAAGGAATGGCGTCGAAAGCGTTATCAAAAGCAGATGTCACGCTGCACGAAAAAATCCGGGCGCTGGAAAAAGAAGGTCGAGAAAGCAGCACGCTGCCACCAGTATGCTGCTCATGTTCGAGAAGATTTTGCCCATAAGACAAGCAGAACAATTGTTGATTCCGATGCCGAAATATTCGTATTCGAGGACCTTAAAACCAGGAATATGACGAAGGCGCCAAAACCCAATAACTCGGCTAACGGCAAGTATCTGCCAAACGGCGCCGCGGCAAAGGCCGTGCTCAATAGGGCCATTCTAGAATCAGCCTGGGGGAAAATAAAGCAGTTTGTCTCATACAAAGCAAGGAGGGCCAATAAGCTTGTAATAGTGGTACCACCGCAGGGCACATCGCAGGAGTGTTCGAAATGTTCGCACACTCACCCGGACAATCGCCGCTCTCAGGCATTGTTCGTATGCCAACAATGCGGCTTTACTGGAAACGCAGACATCAACGCTGCTAACATTATTAAAAAGAGAGGGATCAAACTGTTAGTAGAGGGAGAAATTTTAGTAAAGCAGACAAAGCGTGCTATGCGGTTAAGAAAAAAGAAACACCTAGGGCCGGAACAGCCCGAAGTAACGCGCGGGGAGATGGAATTAGACGAGTTGCGGGCCACTGTCTGCAGCGCGCATCCATCATCGAATCGTGAAACCCCCACTACAATTGCGCAAGCGGTTTAGTGGTGGGAGAGTTCATTACCCTTGTGACGGAAGCTTTTGATCACGACCTAATTGTAACATGTTAGCTAACAGATTACTCATTTTGCATAATAAAGCAAAATTTAAGTATTTCAGCGAATGGAAACTTCACCGGAACCTTAACAAAAAAAGCAGGCATAAGCCTGCTTTGATACAGCAATAATTAGGATTCACCCGGGCGTGTATAGGCTCATCAACCTATTTCATGGGAGCCATAGGGGCCATACGCACAACGGTAGTAGCCAGCTTTTTGCCGTTTTCCTCTGAGTATTGCACTTTCACGGTATCGCCAACGTTTATACCCTTGAGTAGAGACCCTGTTTCACAATCGAAGCTGACATTCATCTTTTCAGCCGCAATCGTAATTGTGCTCTTTTCCATATTTACAGCAGTAACTACTCCCGTCAGATCCGTCGCAAGTGCTGAACCGACAACCGTCAGCATGACTGCTGCAACAAGAAGAACTAGTATTGTAACTCTCACTTTCATTGTACACCTCCCCTTTCCTAATTATGATTTATGCTCCATGCATTCCTAGCCAAACCAAGCCTATTCCCAAGCGAACTCGCAGCAACCATCCGCCTTCAAGCCAGTACACTCGAGTTTTCTATCTACCCGAGAATACACCGGAAAATTCGGTCTGGCACCGATTTCATGAAAGCGAACCGAGGCAAAGCTCGCAACAACTTATGTTTCATATTCCTAGTTACTTCTTTAGTCTAGGGCTGCTTATTGTGTTTGTCAACATACTTTAGGCTTACTATGGAATTTTAACTTTTCGCCGGGATTCGTAATATAGCGTGGATGGGAAATCAAAAAGATCCGGATTGCTTTATCGTTTGTTCACAAATTTTACACCCTCAACACCTTTTAAGTCTGAATCTTGTGTCCAGATAACAGCACTATGAGTTCTGGAGGTTGCTACGATCACTGCATCGGCTAGAGGCAGCTTTATATCATGGCTGATCTTTGCGGCATTTACGGCGATCCCGCTATCGAGGTCAATAACCAATCCTTGCTGCATCAAAGCGGTTACCTGTAGTGCGGCATCCTCTCCCTTTTGTTGTAAGACCCGCTTAAAAACTTACAGAATACAAATTGTTGGAACAATAAGATCATCAGTATTTTCTATGGCCGGAGCGAAAAAGGCCGCATTTGATCCGTCTGCGAAATATTCCAGCCAACCACAGGAATCGACTAAGTTCATACTCGGTCCTTCTGCCGAACCACTGTGGTATCAATCCCCTTCAGAAATCCACGCATGGTTTTAATCTTCTTTATAGGCACAAGTTCGATCCGGTTCGCGTAATTGATTACTTGCAATTTTTCACCTGGTTTGATGCTGAGTATTTCCCGGACATCACGCGGGATGACAACTTGATACTTCGGGGAAACGGTAACCGTTTTCATGATAAACCTCCATCGATAGCCATCTTTTAATACTATATCACTATCGATATAACTAGCAAACCAAGAATAATACCAAATTTTGGAAATCCACACTACGTTGCGAATACCCAAATTGAAATGGTAATCATCTCTTCTTGATATTTTGGGTATCCGGATTTTGCGGTCGATAACTCGAAAACCCGGATACTGTAGACATTTGAGACACTGGTTGATTATTAGATTTTGTAGCTCTGTACAATTTTTTCTTACTCCGGATTTTGCGGTTGATTTGCCAAGTTTTCTTCTCCTGCGCCGCCATCTCGATTTTTCAGAATGCTTGTTATAATCCCCTAAAATATAGCTTGCAAATTGGTGTCAAATATGTCAACATATACTACATGAGAGATACTCGCTCTATTTCATGGATCAAAGCTGCACGGAGAGATTTTACAGAATTTCCCGAAGACGTGCAGGTTGAAATGCTAAGCGCTCTTACGATAGCGGCTGAAGGTAGCAAGTCAGACAAGGCTAAGCCGTTTAAAGGTGTTGAAGGTGGCGTGTTTGAAATCGCGTTTAGGTATCAAAAGGACGCATTCCGTGTTCTTTATGCTGTGAAGATCGGCGCAGATATTTGGGTTATTCACGCTTTTCAAAAGAAATCCAAGTCCGGGATAATGACCCCTCAAATGGAGGTTGATCTTATCCGCCAACGCCTGAAACGATTAAAGGAGGCACTACAATGAAAGAGAAAGACAATTTTGGATTAATACGCGGCAGTGGCAACGTATTTCGCGACTTTGGCCGTAGTAATGCCAGCCTGGAACAAGCACGCGCTATTATTGCAGCAAAAATCATACATACACTTGATGAGCGAGAGCTATCCACACGCGAAGCCGAAAGGCTAACGGGCGTGTCGCATTCTGAGTTTTCGCGCATCCGCAACACAAAGCTTCAACGCTTTACGATTGATCGGATGATTACTATTCTCGGGAAGCTGGATAAAAACATTGAAGTACATGTCACCTTCCAGTCAGGGCATTCTTTACGACAACGGATACACGCCTAAATATACTGTTCGCAGGCTGCGCGTAGTAGTTTAAATCACCGTAAGCGATATTTTAAAAATCCAAAGAATCGGCAGCACTAGGTGAATGGTTCTATCCCGTGAGTATCCTTAATCTGCCCGGTATTGAGGCCGTCAACGTCAATCAAACCAGCCAGCACTACCAAATCACCGCCAAGACAACCAATCCGCCTCCCTGCTGCCCACATTGCAACAGCTCGGACATCGTGGGTTTTGGCGGCCGGGATCTCTTCTTTTTCGATACCCCGATTCACGGTAAACAGGTCGGAATCAAGATAAAACGGAAACGCTACTCCTGTAAGTCATGCCCAAAAACGTTTGCTGAGCCGCTGCTAATGATGCACGAAAAGCGTTCAGCAACCAAACGTCTCGTTGAATACATCTCAAAGAATTCTCTGAAAAAACCTTTGCTAGTATTTCTGATGAGGTTGGCGTTAATGAGAAAACCGTCCGCAATATCTTCAATGAATATGTGAAAAAACTTGATGCTGAGCACGAAATAGCTAAGCCTCGCTGGTTTGGTATCGACGAAATTCAACATATTTTTCACAGGCCATTGATAAATTCTTCCATTTCCTGTATAGTCGAAAAAAGTGCTTTGCGGAACGATCCGACTCGACATTGTGAGGTAACATTTGGGACGAAGAGGACGAAAAAACAGGAGAAAATCTGTCGAACCGAATTATCAGGGGCCTGAACGGAGAAGCGGCATTGATAGAAGGTCAGGAAAAGACGACCGGAGAAAATACAGGAACTTTTTCTGATGCTTCATTTGCCCTGTTGAGATAGAGCCCGGATATTCCTTACAGAAGAAGCAACTGTCCATGATGTAATAGATATCAGTATCCTGCTTTTAGCGCATTTGAATTATTAATTATGTTCCGAAATCCTCAACTACGATAATCCAGCTAATCCTCTGGTATTAGGGCATTTCGCTATATACTATCAAAATGTATAATAAAGTTTTAATTATTAATATGTTACAATTAAGTTCATTGAGACAACATTATATATCCATACCTGTCAGAATAGAACAAATGGTAATGTATATATATGATACAGAAAAATAAATAAAAGCTTTTAACATCAGGTAGTTATTAAAGATGTTTCCTCTCGACACATGGAAAAAATATTGATAGAAAAAAAATGTATATTCCGGATACACTCCCAGAAACCCATTAGAATAAAAATTGCTAATTATATAATAAAATACATTATTTTACTCTGGGTATGAAACTTGCTCTAATAATCGCGGGATAGTAGATGTATTTGCATTTATTCACCGATGATAAAATGAGGTCTGCAATCAGGGTAAAGAATACTGAAAATGAACTGTTACAGATTCGCCGCGTAACCAATAAAGATAAAGACTTGAACGCTAGTTACTGAAGAACTTTTTTTAGAATATAAAAAGAGTTTAAGTAGAAAGCATATAAAATCTTGATCAATTATTTATGAGATGGTTTTTAATGAATAATCATGATCATGCCGGTAATGAAATGATGATTATGCAGAAATCACCAAATACTATAATCAAAATAGCGATATTTATCCTGGTTGGGCTGCTGTTCGCAACGAGCTTATTTGCCGCGGATTACATCATTGGGGAAGGGGACACCCTCTCGGTCTCCTGTTGGGGTGAAAAGGATTTTACCTTCACAGCCAAAGTCCGCCCTGACGGGAAGATCACCGTGCCTACCATAGGCGATGTGGCTGCGGCAAACATGACCGCCAAGAATCTGCAGGTAATTTTAACGGAAAAATTAAAAAGTGTTGTAAGGAAGCCGGTAGTGACCGTAGCAGTTACCGAAATAACCAACAACAAGGTGTACGTGTTCGGCGGAGGTGTCAAGGGCGGGGTTTTTACGCTCAGTCAGCGGATGACCCTCCTTCAACTCCTTTGTCAGATTGAAGATATTGGTAAGGCGGACCTGCAAAATGCGTATTTGATGAGAGGGAAACAGAAATTGCGGGAAGATTTTAGCAAACTGTACCTCAAGGGAGATGCAAATGAAGATGTTGTCGTCGAACCGAATGATTTTATTTATATTCCCCTGCGTGCCGACAATTATATCTACGTGATGGGCGCTGTAACCTTGCCGAAGCCCATTGCGTACCATGATGGCATCACGGTGATGGAAGCTATCCTGGACGCAGGCGGGTTCACGCAGTATGCCAAGCCGGACGACACAGTTATTTACCGCAAGGACAAAATGAAAGATGTCACCATCAATGTTAAGCTCAAACGATTAATGAATGACGGCGACCTGTCTCAAAACATGATCCTGAGAGCAG
The DNA here is from genome assembly GCA_963845065.1 of Nitrospirota bacterium. Classification (GTDB taxonomy): domain Bacteria; phylum Nitrospirota; class UBA9217; order UBA9217; family UBA9217; genus JAJYKN01. The sequence continues at coordinate 9,276 of CAWJQQ010000002.1, read as the reverse complement.
GCGACTATGTGCTCGTCAAACAAGGGATGTTTTAGGAGCAGTGAGCGTGGAAAAGCCTAGTGAATCCGATGTTGTGAGGATCGTCCGTAGCGGATCATCCAGGGAACGGCCGCAGGAATTCGATTTAAAGAAATATCTGCGGCTCGTGCACAAGAGAAGGTACGCCTTCGTCGCCATCATGATGGTGGTGACCGGCATCATCGTGACAGTCGGCTATATGCTCCCGAACAAATACGAGGCGACGTCGTTGGTTCTCATGGAAGGGAATTATACAAATGATGTCATGAAAGACGTCACGGTGCCTGAGTCGATGAATGCCCGTGAAAGGGCTGTGCAAGTCATCATGCAAAGCAGGGCGCAGGTTCTGCAGGCACTCAAGGCACTCGGTTACGATCTGGGGCAGTATTCGGAAGAAGAAGTCGAGTCGATCGTTGGATCATACCAACAGGCCACTAAAGTCTCTATCGACATGGACGATGCGAGAAGAGGCGTGGATATGTTCATGGTGTCGGTCCGGCACAAAAATCCTTTCATTGCGCGGGATTATGTGAATGCGCTGGTCCGGTCGTACATTGAGGAGAGCCAGTCTTACAAAAAGAACGAGACATTCGGGGCGCAGAAATTTCTGGTGGAGCAGGTAGATATCCTCAGACAGAAAATAAGCGGCGTTGATGCCGAAATCGCGAGTATTCACCAGAAGAGTGTAACGGGACCAGTGGCCATGAAAGAGGTCAAGGTAGATGCAGCCCAAAAGCGGCTCACTGATCTCAGGAAAGAATTAAATGACCTCCTGCTACGGTATACGCCTACTCACCCCGAGGTCGTGAAGGTCCAGGATGAAATTGCCTCTCTGGAGGCACAGGTGGATGGAAGGGAACAAACACGCGGTCCGGCACGGGACAGTGGTAAGTTCCTTAACGCACCATCCTACGATGATGCCGCTGATCCGGCCTCCGGAACCGGGCGAGCAGGCAGGGCCGGTTCACGGACCTTGGCCGTCAGGGAGCAAAAACTAAAAGAGCTGGAGCGCGACCGCGAAACCTACCAGAGGATGTACGAGGAGATGCTGGCCACACTGGGGAAATCCGAGGTTTCATCAAATCTCCAGGTCCAGGATAAAGGATTGACTTTTAACGTTATCGAGCCTGCCGTACTTCCTCTCCGACCGGTCAGCCCGAACAGGGTGCTCATAATCATTCTCGGATTCTTTGCAGGCATCGGAGTCGCGATTGGTTCCGTAATACTGTTAGATAGTTTTGACAAATCCGTAAAGTCTATCGACTCGGCAAAGACATTTGGTCATCCCGTTCTGGCAGTATTCCCCTTAATTCAGCTTCCCCGTGAAAAAGACAAGGCACAGGTAATGAACCTGCTATTATTTACCTTCACATTGCTTTATATCGCAGGCATCGCAGTATTGTTGGTGGTTGTATCGATGGGTTGAGGATGAGGGATATCCTATGAATGAAAACCAAATGACAGGCGGAAAGGGAAAAAACGGGAAAGTGTACTCCATTCGCGCTAAGTGGTTACGGGGACTTTATCGAGGAGACACAGCCCCTGTCATGAATCAACCGCAAGCCAAGGCAATGCCGGCCGTGGTACAGAAGCGGGTAAAGACGGCTACACCAATAGCGATGACAAGCCCGTACATCATCAAATTCACCGAAGAGGACGCACACTTGACCGAAGAGTACCGCAAACTGAAGTCCGCGGTCCTCATGATGTTGCAGCCGCATGCGAAACAAAATACCATCGTAGTGACCAGTGCGGAAAGTGGAGAAGGGAAAAGCCTTACTGCCCTCAACCTGGCTCTCGTTCTGGCCCAGGAATCCAACCGCACCGTGCTCCTGGTTGATGCGGATTTGAGAAGGCCGTCACTGCACACCTATCTGGGGGTGAAACCGCAGTTAGGTCTTGCGGACTGCATCATAGACAGGGTCGATCTGCATGATGCCCTCATCAAGACCACAATACCCCGGCTGAACTTTCTGGGCGCCGGCAAAAAGACGGAAACGCCGGCTGAGCTGCTTTCATCAGACAGGATGAAGGAACTCATGAGGGAAATCAAGGACAGATATCGTGACCGGATTATCATTTTCGATACGCCCCCGGCGCTGATCTTCACCGATATTCGGGTCCTCAGCCAGTTTGCCGATGGAATCCTCTTTGTCGTGAAGGAAGGGGTTGCCACAAGCAGCGTGCGTGATGCTCTGGCCGCATTGAAAGGGAGCCCCGTCCTGGGAATCGTGTACAACGGTGCGAGTCCGGAGCAGTTGAACGGACGGTATCACCGTTATTATAGATACTATCACCGTCAGCAGGAAGACAAGCAGAAGTAAAGCCGGACAACTATCCGTCCTTTGTGCTTTGCGATTTTAGCCTTGTCGTTACTGTTCCAAACCGTCCGGGGCAGGGTGCTAGTGCACCCATTACACAATCCCGTATCTCGCCATCGTGACGGAGAGTCGGGAAAAGCCTTTATAATCAGCCCTTCGGCTATAACCTGTAACCGAAAGGGCGAAGCATTGTTTACCATGCTCATCCTCTATGATCGCCGAACCAAGCATACCCTGAAGAGAACAGTATACAGTAGTAGGCGAAAGCAAAAGACAGCCTGCACTTGAATATCAGTACAAGTATTCTGACGACAACGTGAAATTGAGATGATCTTTTTAAGTTGCCTTGACTTTCGTGTCGCAGCAAGTACTTCCCCGGTCCTAGGATGCCGTCACTGGCATTATTTAATGTCCATCACAAAATCCTTGGACTGATTGCCTTAATTGAAATAAGCCTGCTATCTCACTCAATTTTCTTTCGAGATATTTAGTTCAGCGAACCGAAGTTTTTAAGAATATTTATTCGGTAAGCTTTAAGATCACTTCAAAGCTAAAATTCCGAGAACGACACCGATGAACAACAACTCCTTTTTTTCGCTCAATAATACCCTGTATGACAGCGTCTACGGCTGCTATCGTGAGGAATGTTTTCACGAACTACTCGCTTTCGAAAGAAGACGGCACGAACGGTCCGGCAGGTCGTTCCTGGTGATGACGGTGGACTTTACCGGCATCACCGACCTTAAGATACGGCATGAAGCAGTTCGGGAAGCTGTGAACGCACTGTCTCTGCACACACGGTCAACCGATATCAAGGGTTGGTACTGGGGCGATAAAGTCCTGGGTGTCATCATGACGGAAATGCAAATCATCGAGAAGGAAACCTTAGAGAAGAAAATCCTCCAGCCTTTACAGACCAATTTGTCTCGAGAATGGCTCAATGACATAGGGATTTTATTTCACAGATATCCCGAGGACGGTCGGATGAGTCAGATGGTGGACGGACCGTCATGCCTCACATTCTATCCAGACGTAGCCAGGCAAAATCCGACCAGAAAAAACGGCCACCGGATGAAAAGGATCATTGACGTCATCGGAAGCATTGCGGCAATCATGATTTTCTCCCCCTTCTTCATCCTGATCCCGATCGGGATCAAATTGACCTCACGAGGGCCGGTATTGTTCCGACAGGAAAGGGCTGGACAGTTCGGAGAAAAATTCAAGTTTCTAAAATTCAGGAGCATGTACGTCAACAACGACGAGGACGTCCACAGGGAGTTTGTCCATAATTTCATTACCAAAAAACCGTCCGGCAATGGCAACAATGGGAATTCCGGGAAAACGGTTTACAAAATCATGAAGGACAAGAGGGTGACGTCCTTCGGGTACATCCTGCGGAGGACAAGCCTCGATGAACTCCCACAGTTCTTTAACGTACTCAAGGGAGAGATGTCACTGGTAGGGCCGAGGCCTCCACTCCAGTATGAAGTCGAGAAGTATGACAGCTGGCACTGGCGCCGAATCATGGAGGTAAAGCCGGGGATTACCGGGCTTTGGCAGGTTATGGGGAGGAGTTCAACCACCTTTGACGACATGGTGCGCCTGGACCTCAAATATGTTACGAATTGGTCGCTGCTGCTGGACATCATGATCCTGTTTAAAACACCCAAGGCCGTAGTTAGCGGAAAAGGTGCGTATTGATTTGGACTTCAGGATTATGTGGTTTATTCTGCAACTTCGAAAACTGCCATTTTGTTAAAAAAAGAGGCTCATGGCACCCTACTATGGGTAAAAGACCATGGTTTAAATCGGTTCATCCAGGGAGTGCAAGTCTGAATGATCTTCAAATCCAGATAGGCATTGTCTCGATAGCCGTATGCGCGGCGAATTACATTTCTCGCCTTAGCGTTTGCAGCCTCAATAAATCCAAGCGGCGCTTTATTATCGCAATACGCTAAAATACCATCCAGATGCTTTTCCACCATACGTGCAAATTTTTGCATTGGCTTCAGACGACTCCATTTAAGTTGGTCTACCCAACCTCGAAAGAACTTGCGTGCCCATGTTTTTGATTCATAGCTCCACAAGTGTCCGAACGTTTCTTTCATCAAATGCGACTTAAACAATCGCTTATTTGCTCGCAATGCGTCATTAAGCTCTGCCCGCGCATTTCCTCGTACATGGGCTTGACGGGAAAGCAGAATAAACTTTTTCCCCGACAGTCGGCCTTTCATCCATTTCCCGGCCTTTCGGATCTCCTGTACGCGCACAGCATTAAGAGCTTTTAGTAAGTGTTGGATGACGTGAAACTTATCGTAAATAATCTGCGCACTCGGACAGTGCTTGCGAACGCTGTTGCGGAACGGCTTCCACATGTCCATTACTGCATGGGTGATTATACGAGCACGCTCTTTGCCAAACCACTTCCAGAACTTGCTCAAGTTGCGTTCTTTTCGCCCTTTCCCCACAAACAGCATCTCTGGGCCACGAGGTCCATCTAGGGCGCTTATCATGTGCTTATACTTATGTCCCTTGCCCTTTCCATGGGAAAGTTCATCCATGCCCAATACGGTTATGCCGTCCAAAGGGCGGTTTGCCTGCTCTTCCTGTAACGCCTGTTTATCGATCGCTTTGACCGTATGTCGGTGCAGCATCAGGATATCGCCCACGGCCTTGACCGTTGTCACTTTGCACAATTCCTTGGTTACATGCGCCAATTCTGCGGTGACCCGTGGTCCTCGGACATCCACAAAACTAAGGGGTTCCGATAGAATCCCGCACTCTTTACAGCTGCCACGGTAGCGCTCGAATCGGATAAATGTTGGGGCACTCCAAAACAATAAATGGCGGACCTCAAATTCCTTGCTGTCGTATCCACCGATGTCTATCACACCGCACTTTGCGCACGTATGAGTTTCATGATCCCGCGCTATCGTAACAATGACCGATATATGTTCCTTTCGGTATCCTATATCGAACTCCGTCACATGATGCCCTTGAATTCCTAATAACCGTGTGAGATAATCTAACTGCATCCGGAAGGCCCCTCCTTGCTTAATGATGGCTAGTCATTTGCAAGAAGTTAACGCTTTCCGGGTGTTTTTTCAACGCATTTCAGCCCATAGTATCGTGCCAAGAGCCAAAAAAGAATTACGCCAGTATTGCGTATTCGTTTTGACGTGATAAGTGTACTGACTGCCGCAGCATGCGGCGCCCTATCCATGAGAAAATCGAACACAATTGATGTATCAACGATTACGCCATCATTTGTGATTTTCCTCTTGCTCCTTCATCTCAAGTTTGTCAAGCTTCTTGGTAACATCGTCGATTTTTATCTTTCCCCGCAACGAGAGGATCTTTTGAAGCTTTTTTTCTCGTATGAATTCCTGCATGGCGGTAACGATTGCCTTAGTCTTGGATTTTTCCCCGGACAATTTCAAAACCTCGGAAATCAGCTCATCGGGTATATTTAACGTAGCACGCATTTAGTGCACCTCCATAATAGGCCAATATTATATGCCTAATACAACGCTAGAGTCCAAGTATACCACATTGCCCGGATACCCTTAATTTCTTTTGGCACGCGGGGAAAAGAAGAATAATCACCGAGCAACAGCGGATGTTCGCAGTGCATTTGTTGTAAATTGAGTTTAATAACGATGAAATGAGTCGGAGGGGAAATGCTCAAAGTCGGCATTATAGGATACGGTTACTGGGGACCGAATATCGTGAGAAACTTCAACAGCATCGAGGGGAGCACGGTCCTGTCCATCTGCGACTGTAATCAGACAGCTTTGTATCGGGCACACCAGGCTTATCCGAGCATTCCCGTAACGCGGGACTGGAACGATATCCTCTCTTCGCCCCAGATAGACGTGGTGGCGGTGGTCACGCCGGTATCGACCCATTTCGAACTGGCGAAAAAGGCCCTTGAAAACGGAAAACACGTGTTCGTGGAAAAGCCCTTTACGGCTACGGCAGCGGAGGCGGAGGAGCTGATAACGTTGGCGGAGAATAAGAAGCTTACCATCATGGTAGACCATACCTTTCTCTTTACCGGCGCAGTCAGAAAGATCAAGGAACTTGTGCAACAGAAGGTCCTCGGAGAGCTCTACTACTATGATTCGGTCAGAGTGAACCTTGGCTTGTTCCAGAGCGATGTGAATGTGATATGGGATTTAGCCCCCCATGACTTTGCCGTCATGGACTACCTTCTCGATGAACGGCCCATAGCTGTCTCTGCATCCGGCAAAGCGCATGTAAACGGACAGGAAGATACTGCCTACGTTACGGCCATGTTCAGCAACAACTTGATCGCCCACTTTAACGTCAACTGGTTGTCGCCCGTTAAGGTTAGGACCACACTCATTGGCGGAGAGAAAAAGATGCTTGTCTGGAACGATTTGGAAGCGGACGAGAAAATCAAGATTTACGATAAGGGAGTGGAGATCAAGAGCAAGGAAGATGATTATACATTGCGCGTCAACTATCGCTCCGGCGACATGTATTCGCCCCGCGTTGAGCAGATGGAGGCACTCAAGATAGAGACGGCGTATTTCCTGAAATGCATCAAAGAGAATACGACGCCTATCAATGACGGCCGGTCCGGCCTTCGCATTGTCAGGATGCTTGAGGCCAGCAGCGAATCATTGAGGCAAAAAGGGAGAGAAATACCATTATGAACTATCACAGCATCGCAGACGATGTCCGGCTCGGGGAGAACGTCAAGCTTTCCAATTTCATCAACCTGTATGGTTGCGTCATCGGCGATAATACCAAGATCGGCACCTTCGTCGAGGTGCAGAAAAACGCCTTTATCGGCAAGAATTGCAAGATCCAGAGCCACACGTTTATTTGTGAAGGGGTGACCATAGAGGATGAAGTCTTCGTCGGCCACGGCGTAACGTTCATCAACGACAAGTTCCCGCGGGCCACGAGCGGGAATGGCGGGCTGCAGACCGAGGCGGACTGGACCGTGGTCCCTACACTAGTAAAAAAGGGAGCCTCAGTAGGATCCGGCTCGACGATCCTCTGCAACGTCACGATTGGAGAGAATGCAATCGTCGGCTCGGGAAGCGTAGTGACGAAAGACGTTCCTCCCGGCGTCATTGTCGCGGGAAATCCAGCCAGGTTCATCAGGAAGATCACGCATGGATGAGCGGGTACCTTTTCTCGATTTATCGCTGCAGCATCGCGAGTTGGAAACAGAGCTCGTCGCCGTCTTCCGCGATGCTCTTAAAACCGGCCAGTTCATCGGTGGGCCGATGGTCGAGGCATTCGAGAAGGACTTCGCTTCATTCTGCGGCACGAAGCATGCGATAGGCGTCGGCAGCGGAACGGATGCCCTGCGCTTCGCCTTGATCGCGGCGGGCGTGAAACACGGTGACGTGGTGCTGACCGTGCCCAATACGTTTATCGCCACGACGGAGGCGATCTCACAGGCGGGCGCGGATATCGAATTTATCGATGTCGATGAGAGAACGTACAACATGGATACAGGGAAACTCCGGACGTTTCCTGGAGATGGACTGTATCTTCCAGTCCACAACAGGTAGGACCATACATCGTTCGACTGGGAGAACCATTAAGGCGATAATTCCTGTACATCTCTTTGGCCAGATTGCCGATATGGACGAGATAAAGAATCTGGCGGAACAGTATCGGCTTATCATTATAGAGGACGCCTGTCAGGCCCACGGCGCTCTCTATTTTTCGAAAAGTAAAAATCAATGGAGGAAAGCAGGCTCCATGGGAAGAGCGGCTGCGTTCAGCTTTTATCCAGGAAAAAACCTCGGGGCATTCGGAGAAGCGGGCGCGGTCACGACCGATGACGATAAAATTGCCGGGACGATCCGAATGCTACGCGACCATGGCCAGAGCAAGAAATATTGTCATGAAATGGAAGGGTACAACGGAAGGCTCGACGCTATCCAGGCAGGCATCCTGCGGATCAAGCTTGGACGGCTTGCGTCATGGAATGACGAGCGGAGACAGATCGCGCAACGTTATAATGAACTGCTTGCATCTGTCGATGGCGTCCGTGTTCCGTTCGAGCCTGAATGGAGCAAAGCCGTTTACCATTTATATGTGATCCAGGCTAAACACAGGGATGCCCTCCAGTCGTACCTGGCGGAGAGGAACATATCAACGGGCCTGCATTATCCTATCCCGCTTCACATGCAAAAAGCTTATGCAGGCGCTAAATATGCCACTCGAAATCTCGTTGTCTCAGAGCTGGCGGCGCAGGAAATCCTTTCCCTTCCCATTTTCCCGGGAATGACGGAATCACAGCAGAATCAGGTTGTGGACGGCATCCGGAATTTTATGAATAACCATGCCGGGGGTGAGATAGCTAGAAATGAAACAATTGTTCCTGCCGCGTCTACACAAGGCGTGCAATAAATACCAAGTATTTCCTAGACGTGTATGTCTCATAGATCAAATAGCACGCTTATGAATATTGATCATGAGAGCATTAACCCGATTGAGTACCCGGGGTGGGATGACTTATTGCTCTCCCAGCCGGATTATTCATTCTTCCATTCATCGCACTGGGCGAGAGTGCTGCACGATTCCTACGGCTATAAGCCCTGTTACTTCTCGATCATCGACAATCAAAAACTGTCCGCCTGCATTCCTGTCATGGAGATCAAGAGCGTCCTCACGGGAACGCGGGAGTGTCCCTGCCTTTCACTGATTACTGCATTCCCTTTGTCCCTACCGAAATCTCCCTAGACGATATATTCCACGGGCTTGTGCAATATGGTGTGAAGGCAGGCTGGCAGTCGATTGAAATGCGAGGAGGAGAAAAGCTTCCACAGCACTGGCCCGGTCATTCCAGCTACTACGGTCATACGCTGGCTCTTCATTCTTATGAAGCAGCCCTTTTTTCAAACGTCAAGGATAGCACGCAGAGAAACATCAGGAAAGCGCAACG
>CAWJQQ010000001.1:0-1322056 GCA_963845065.1 Nitrospirota bacterium | reverse complement strand
GATACGTTTGCAAGCCTGTTCTATCATCGTTATACTTTGATCCACCCCATGCAAGTTGTAGCCGAGCCGAGCGAATTCAAGCGCATGCCGCCCTGTGCCGCAACCAAGTTCCAGAATTGTGCCAGAAGCTACACCTTGTCTGTTCAGCCAGTATGAACCGAACTCGGCTTCACTCTTATAATCCTTATCCTGGTACAAAAGATCGTAATATCGGGAGTAATGATTAAAGACCTGCATATATTACCTCCGCATCAGCTGACGTACGGCTTCCACTACACAAATCTGCTTTTCCGTTGTAATCCCTAGCCCACTTGGGAGATAAAATCCTCGTCTGGCCATTCGTTCAGCGTGGGGGTATTTAGCCCTCACGAACCACCCTCTCTTTAAAAATACCGGCTGTTCATGCATAGGCCAAAAGAACGGTCGTGTACCGATTCCTAGCGCACTTAAGCGTTTCATGGCTTCTTCAGCATCAAATGGTACTGAATCATCTAAATACAACCAAATACCCAATAGAGATTTTCAGCATAGGGTTTATCTTCGGGAGGCAAAATTAAACGATCAATATCTTTCAAAAGTCCCCTGTACCTCAGTCCAATCTCTCTCTTTAGTTTAAGATGCTTGGGAGCGTCTCCAGTTGAGCGACACCAAGCGCAGCTTGAAGGTTGCTCATGCGATAATTCCATCAGAGTTCCTCGTGTACAAAGCGTCTTTTCGGCTGAAAGCATAGATTGCGGAAGGAACGAGCGTTCTCTGCTAACTGGTGGTCATTGCACAGCACCATGCCGCCTTCACCAGTGGTGATGTGTTTATTGGGGTAAAAGCTGAAAGTAGAAATATCACCGAATCCTCCGCAGGGACAACCTTTGTAGGTTTGACCAATCATCTGAGCTGCATCTTCGATCACAAACAATCCGTGACGTCTTGCAACTTCTAGCACGGGATCCATCTCAACTGGCAAACCGAAGATGTGCACCGCCATAATCGCTCGCGTGCGTGACGTAATAGCCGATTCGATCTGGCATATATCCATATTCCAAGTCGTGGGGTCGGAATCGACCAACACCGGATGCGCCCCCGCACGCACTACCGCAGCCGCACACGATATAATTGTGTGAGTAGGCAGAATTACCTCATCGCCTGATCCGATGCCCAATGCAGCCACAGCCACATCCAAAGCAGCGCTACCATTTGCTACCGCAATTCCATGTCGACGGCCGACATATGACGCCATGCTGCGCTCAAAGCGCTCAACAAACGGACCTTCAGAAGAGATCCATCCCCCCTCAACACATTCCGATACGTAACTAAGTTCGTTGCCGTCGAGCAGGGGTTCGTTAACTGGTATCACTTTTACCACCAAACCTTTCTCATAATTGTAAAGTCAGAAAGATTCGCTGCTCCCGTTCTCTACATTAATCACTTGCATGCCTCGCAGCAAATCGCGACATCTTGCTCCATCAAAATAGGTCAGCTGCCCCGCGGAATTTCGTGAATCCCGGAAACGAGCCTCTACAAATCCTTCACGCACATCTTTGGGTGCAATGTGATCACGATATACTTCGCGCAGAAAATATGCATTATTTCCTGAAGAGTTACAACCAATGAAATAGTATCCTTTCTTACCGGCAAGACGGACTAACGCGGGCAGAGAAGCTCCGAAAAGAGACCCCGTATAATGAGCAGAGAGTCGGTCGAATGCGGGGTCGTAGGGAACCGTAATTGCCCGTTCTGCGCCGAATATGGAATTGTATTCGAGAATCAAGATATCGGGTTGATAACGTGACAGTTCCAACGAGTTCAGCACCCAGTAATCATTTCCATCCAAGTCAATATGGAGTAGACCTATCTTACCAAATCCAGAACGGTCTAAAAGGTCGTTGATATTCTCGACGGTAATAAAGTTGCTTTCTGCCTGCAACGAATAGCGCCAGTACAGAGACGAATTTCTCACAGTTCTGATGTTCGCTTCCGAGCCGTCAATAACGAAACCACACCAGTTATTGTTCACCAATAGAAAATGCGTATTACTCTCAAAGAAATCAGATACACCAAATTCAATGAAACTGTGGTCTTGGATCCCAAGCGTCTTGATCAGAAATTGAACGATGCCGTCATCACCGCACTGAGAATAAACGCGAAATTCCTTGTCTGATAGACACAGAGGCTGTGTCAAGGCACACCATGACTCGCTCGCCATCAGTACCCGGGCTGTCAGTATCAGTCCAGGATTCTCCCAATCGCGGCTGGAGAAAGATAAGTAGGCTGTCAACCGTTGGAGCTCACGTTTCAATATTTGCTTCAGCACTCGAAGCATCACTGTTTACCCCCTATGCGAATCAGGCACGATCAATCGCTCGGCAGCAACAGGGTCAAAACGCTCCTTATCGGCTTCACCAGCGTAAGGTCCCTGCTTTACCTCCAGCATCTCTAATTCTTCAAGAACCTGGAAGCCGTGACCGCCAGAGGCAAGTAGGATTATGTCTCCTGCATCTTAGAATCCGGCTTTCGAGGTAGTTGCGCTTATCATCGTAAAAATCCACACGCAATCTCCCGCGTTTAATAATCAACACTTCTTGAGTAAAGGAAACTTCGCGCGCAACATGATTGTGAACATGTGGCAAAGATCACCTTACCCGTCGAGTGATACATGTATGCGAGTTGTTGAGAGAAGGAATCAGGAGTAAAAAAATGAACACCATGTTCAGAAAAGTTTTTTGGAACAATGATGGCAAGAATTAAATTATTATTACGGATAAACTGTACCGATGGAATTACGTTTGTCATTTTTCTCCTTCTTCAATATTCGCACTATAGCCAAATTGAATCATCAGGTCACCAGCAGCTTGGTATATAAATTGGACGTCCTCATGTGAAAGATCTTGTTTCCAGCCACCCGACTTACCTTTACGCATAAAGACAAAACTTTTTCCAACAGTACGTCCACCATAACCGTATTCTAGCTCCGACGCCCTCATTTTCTCAAATGATGACTCACATACAGCATAGTTAATCACTTCACCGGCAATATTATAACCCATTTTATTGTACAGACTTTCTAGTGTGATAACCGCATCCCGTTTAAGACCCTCATAAGATATTGTGATAAAGCTAACATCGGCAGAAGTCAAATTCATCCATCCCTTTACATGGCGTACCCATGCTTTTATTCCATATTTATCATTCCGAATGAACATACTAAGCGTTCCATTATATATTTTTAATCCTTTTAAAAAAAGATAATAAGATACCATAACATCTAAAGGATTTCTAATAATATATATTACTTTATGGTAATATGGATTGTAATCGGAATGGCTTTTAATTATTCTAAATCCAGGAAAACTCAAGATGTTACTTTTTACATGGCGGGTGACATGAATATCCGGAATAAAATCATGTATATTAAAGAAATTAACCTTTCTATTGTCCCTATAGATCGCAAATGAATATTTGCCATTAAAAAGTTCATCCAAGTAGCACCCGATTTCGGGAAAGAAACAATATACAAATCATCATGATACGATGGATTCGATAAGAGAGCTTTATGTCTGTAAGTCATTACATATCTTAGAGCGATTTTAGCATTAAATACCATAGCCAAAATAAGTTTCTTCAACTTGTTCATTTATATATCCCCTCTTAACAAAATTGTTGTCAGCTTAGACGACTCATGTTCGCAATTTTGCATTTTAGTAGATACCGCCTTAATACAATGAATGTCAGTCACATATGTGACTAAATCTGGATAGAGCTTCATCTCGTCCCCTCCGGAATATCCAAACACATCCATACTAAGGACAATTTTCCCACCATACAAACCTGCCCACCAGAGAACTGTCGTCACATCGCCCACGATTACACGTGACCTTACGACATGCCACTCTGCACTCTCTTCAGTCGGCACTATTTCCAGTTTTGGAAATTGTCCAGTAATCTTGTCAACAATTCGCTTCCATAATAGATCATTACGTGATTCAGGGTGGAGTTTAATTTTCAGTTCATATCCGTGTAATCTATCTTGAAGTTCTCGAATCGTATCAGACCAACGACTCGCAACATGGCCAACAACTGCATCCACGCTCCATCCATCTTCAATCAGTCGTGACGTAAAACCATAGCTCGGTAAGAGAAAGATAAGTATGCAGTCGGTTTCAACTATTTCACCATAAAGAAAAGTGAAGACGTCGTGGCCAGTCCCCCTTAACGGATGTTGAATCTTAAATATATTCGTTATTCCCTGAGATCGATACGCCTCTATTTCATTATCGAGATATGCTAGCAAATAATCCTTTTTGGAACTTTGGAATTGGCGAGTTGCTTTGGCGTCGATCTCTCCATTTGTAACATTCAATGGAGGTCGGAAAACAACACCACATATCACGAATGGGAGTAGTCGGTAATTAACAAAGAATTTAGACTTATTGAGAATATTCACCAATATTCCAGTAATTTTATGATGCGCTGCCAGCCATTTATTACGATGGATTACGTCATGAATCTGGGCGGCTCTGCGAGCAATGAAATCATCCTTCCACATCAGAGACATGATCATTTTGGTAGTAGTAACGCCTTGCCTCAGGACAGACTCTACGGCAGTGGTAGAGTAGATACTGGTTCTCAACATAGGAACGGTTATGCATCAACACATGATTTGGTAGGTATCGTCGTAAAAGTTGTCTGAACCGTCGCGCATAATAGAGATGCCTTCGCAATATGCTCTTCGAAGACATGTATTCGACATGAAGAACTTCCGTCAAACCAGCTACTTTTTGAAACTGTGCACTATGGCGGTAGTTTTCAGGCACCAGAAAGATAAAATCGAAGCATTTCTGGAGTTCCCAAAAATAGAAAACGCCGGTCGTCCAGAACAAGTGCAAAGGTCCAGGCTGCATAAATATAATGGGTTTTTGTCCTATCTCCGTCATTAACGCACCAGGATATTTTTGATCAAGGTAATTTCTTTCTCTGCTGTACCTTTCCACACAAACAATATGAAAGCATAAACAGCAAATCCAGCTAGCATGTCTGCACCAATTTGTACAATGACTTGATGAAACTGAATGATGTTTGACGTCAATAGGACAGCACCCCCCATCATAATGCTTGCGACTATTAGGCGGAGTAGCCACCCAATGTTGATATTACCGCGTACTTCATCGGAAATCATGATTTGTCTAAGCCAAAGATAGCTGACAAAATAACTCAACAGTGTTGTGATGGCTGCAAAGATCACATTTTTGAAAATTTGTAATAGAACAATGTTCAACACAATGTTAAGCAATGCGGCGACCGCATTTATTCGAAATAACGCACCCGTCTTAAGACGTATGAACAATAGATTTGCATTAATCAAAATGAGTCCGTAAAAAATAGAGGCTAATGCGACCAGAGGGATTACTGGCCACGCGGCTTTAGCGATTTCATCATTAGAATAGAGACGCAATAATTTCTCTCCAAGAATCCACGATCCCATAACAAATGGAACAGAGATTATTAATAATATCCTCACTGATTGGTTCATCAATTGGCGTGCACCGACAATATCACCGGAATCAATGCGCTTCGCAAGTACCGGTGGGAGTACAACTCCAAATACTTTTGGTAAAACGATAACCAGAGAACCCAAAGCATAGGCGGGGGCATATGGTACAACGTCCCGCACTGACATTGTTGCTGCGATGACGTAGCGATCACCACTGGATAAAACAACATCTACGAGAAAAGAGAGAATTAATGGAAAACCAATTGCGATTTCATTCGTCAAATTTACCCACGATGGTAGTCGCAAGTGCAGGCCTATTTCCTTTTGCAACCGCTGAAGCAGTATAGCAGCAACCAGTAAACATGCTATCACTTGTGACAATAAAAGAACGTTTAGACTAAGAGATCTGCTAACAAAGTAAATAAAGAGTGATATCCCGATAAATAAATAGGGTTGCCCTACAGTCGCCGCATTGAATGAACCTATTCGATGAGTATACCGATAGAAATCTGTTCCCTGACTGTACAAAACATAAGCAACAAGATAAGCAGGGATCAGCCATATCCAGAGATTTAAAGATTTATATTTTGCTGCGTTTATACCAATTTTATAGGCGAGCATAGAAAGTATCGCTAATATAAGAATGGACGTTAACTGAAATGTAAATTGCGGCAAAAAAAATGTCGCTCTGGCGGCAGGTGCATTATGACTAGGCAACCAACGCTTGGCGTTTATGCCGACACCAAACGATGAAATACCAACCATAATGCTCAGATACGATGCAAGCAAAACATACCATGCATAAGTCTCCGTTCCGGCAACCTTTATAATGAGAGGCGTAAGAACAAGACCCTGTGCGAAGACTAGCAGATGCCCTACCAAAGTTTGAGTGCTTTTCTTCGCGACACTCATGAAATTCCGTCTTTACCAACCTTGCAAAAGATAATTCCTCGGTCATCTAACAATGCTATAACGCTTCGCACACAATCTTCAAGGGTGCGATGGCCAGTATTAATTACAAGCTCGGCGTTTATAGACGGCTGATAGGGCGAACTAACTCCTGTGAATTCCAATATTTCACCTCGTCGTGCCTTGGCATAAAATCCCTTTAGATCTCTTTTTTCGCAGATTTCGATTGGCGCCTCACAAAAAATTTCGATAAAATCACCATGGGGGATGAGCGTCCTCACCTTTTCTCGCTCCATGCGGAGAGGAGAAATAAATGCTGCGAGAACGATTGTTCCAGCTTCCAAAAAAAGTTTTGCGACTTCCCCAACTCTGCGAATATTTTCAGCCCTGTCACCCAGACTAAAATTTAAGTCTCGGCATAGACCGTGGCGTACATTGTCGCCATCTAAAACGAAGGTGCGACAGCCATTTTTAAACAAGGTTTCTCTACTGCGTGTGCTAAGGTCGATTTCCCGGATGCTGATAGTCCGGTAAACCATAACACAGCACCACGATGCTTATTATGCTGCTCGCGCCACTGGCGGGTGACTGTCGCGTGATGCCATATTACCTTTTTAGTCACTATGATCTCCTATAATTAATTGAGGCAAATCAAATCATAATATCATGCAGTCAGAATCGCTACCAACGTGTCCGTTTTACCTATTGCTGCAAGTCTAGCTGTATAGGTTTGTTCTAAATCCTTGTCTGAAAGAAAGAACCATTGCCGATGTCCACCCGGTTTGCCTTTCGCCAACCAGTATAAATGATTTGATAACGGATAGCGTTGAACATGCTGGATGGCTTCGATTCGCAAACCCGCTTTTACTGCGAGCTGACGCAATGTAGCTGAGTTAAAAAGAAATTTATGACAACTCCAGTATGTAAATTCGGAAAAAGGTTGTGATTCGTAGAGAGTAAGTAGGGCATCGATCCCCTCTGTGTCAATATAACTGAGACACCTCCCCTATGGTAAATTAGAGTAGAGGGCGGGGAGGAGAAATCATTATGATAGCAGCAAAGATCAAAGCAACCCAGGGAAACGAAGGAGCCCGTAGGGCGACTGAGGTTCCCTGGGGCGAAGCCCCGCAAGAAGTCAATCCGTCTCAAGGTGCGCCTTCGGTCCTGCCAGACCCCGAGGTTCCGGCTAAAGCCGCTCGGCGACGTTTTACGGCTGAATACAAGCTTCGTGTCCTTACGCTTGCCGATGCCTGCAACACGCCTGGATGCCTTGGCAAGCTCCTGCGCCAGGAGGGACTCTATGCATCAAATCTCGACACCTGGCGTCGTCAGCGCGACCGCGGTGTACTATCCGCCCTCGCGCCCAAGAAGCGGGGTCGTAAGGAATCAGTCCGCAATCCTCTTGCAGCAGAGAACGAGAAGCTCCGCAAGGAGAATGAGCGGCTTACCAATCGCCTCAGAAAGGCAGAAATCATCAACGACGTTCAAAAAAAAATATCACAGCTTCTGGGGATCCCGATTGCGACCGACGAGAACGGAGGGAACGAGTGATGGAAGCCGCTCTTACTCTTTCCTCTGATGTCGGGATCAAATCAGCATGCGCATCGCTCGATATCCCTCGTTCAGGGTTCTACCGGACGCAGGCGCGGAAAAATGCGCCTCTCATGGAGCCGATGAAACGTCCGAGCCCGCCGCGTGCTCTGTCTTCAGACGAGCGGCAAGGAGTGCTTGACGTCCTACATTCTGATCGGTTCGTGGATAAGGCACCCCAGGAGGTCTACGCAACCCTATTGGATGAAGGCTCATATCAATGCTCTATAAGCACCATGTATCGCATCCTCGACGAGAACCAGGAGGTCAAGGAGCGCAGGAGCCAACTCACCCATCCCGTGTATCAGAAGCCGGAGCTTTTGGCCACGGCACCAAACCAAGTCTGGTCTTGGGACATTACCAAGCTTTTAGGCCCGGCAAAGTGGACCTATTTTTACCTCTATGTGATCCTGGACATCTTCAGCCGCTACGTCGTCGGCTGGATGATCGCCCCTGCGGAATCGGCTGCATTGGCGGAAAGACTCATCAAGGAAACCTGCGCAAAGCAGAACATCGAAAAAGGACAACTCACCATTCATGCAGACCGTGGTTCGTCCATGAGGTCCAGACCGATTGCCTTGCTCCTGGCCGATCTGGGCATCACTAAGACCCACAGCAGACCGTATACTAGCGATGACAACCCTTTTTCAGAAGCTCAGTTCAAAACGCTCAAGTATATGCCGGACTTCCCCGATCGGTTCGGCTGCATCGAGGATAGTCGAAGTTTCGGTCAGATCTTCTTTCCCTGGTATAACACAGAGCATCATCACTCCGGCATCGGACTGCACACGCCGGAGTCCGTCCACTACGGATTTGCGCAGGATGTGCAAAAAGCCAGAGGCGAGGTGCTTCTCACCGCGTATGAGGCACATCCTGAACGGTTTGTGAAAAAAGCGCCTGTGCCTCCTTCATTACCGGCTGCAGTTTGGATTAACAAACCGAAACCGGTCCCTCTGAGCGAGAAAAAAATACACTAAATTCGGACGAGGGGTGTCTCAAAGTCATTGACAAATTCCGAACGAAGGATATCAGGACTACATCTATCCTAATTGACCTTAGCACCGGAGATATATAACGTCAAGAGAATGATGTCAACTCCTGAGTCTTGCATGCACTCGTACAAGTGGCTCCCAGAATACTCATTCTGGTAACTGGTGATTTCGATAATATGGTTGCTTCTTTATACAATGAAAACCTAGTATCAAGGCGCTAAAGCAGTGATTCTATCCGTTCCACTTTCATGACGGTTACGAAATTAAGCGTTCCAAGGTGCTTCGGGAAAATTCCCCGAAGACGGTCGGAAATTGCACCTTCCTTTTCAATGTGTCCACTGCCTGCAAGCCTGTAGCCCTTGTCCCGTGCTTCCGAGACAACGACGATCTGAATGATCCCGTTATTCTCTATATTCCGGCTAGTTACCCCCTGTCGCCAGCCGAAAAAAGCAACCGTATCATCATCAATAACGATTCCTTTGCCCGCCACAATGAGATGCGGCCCATCATTTCCCGAAGTGACTAATGGTACAAAAGGCATTTTCCCCAGCATTTCTTTTAATTCATTGCTCATTTTCATTTGATTACCTCCTTTGATACCAGAATATGAATCCTGGGTACTGCTCGTCCTGTCTGTATCAACATCTATTCAGTAGGCTATGCACAACATCCTTGAAATGCTGCAAATCAAGAGGCTCGCTTTCGATAGGTACCTGAGTAAGATCGAAAAAAGCCAAGATTTCCTCGTCGGTTAATGATTCTAAGCCTGAGTCAATAAGGAGTATTCGTTCATATCTTCCCAGATTGGTTCGGACATCCACTTCATCCCAGCCGAGTCCCTTCATAATTGACGGCCATGCCCTGACCCATCCGGGAGTCATGATCATCGTACGCTGATCCTCCAGCTCAGTTGCCCTGTCTCCTAAAAAGGCTTCAATACAGTTTCTCACAGACAGTGTTTCGACGTTGGGTTCTTTCGTCAAAAGGGACATTTCCGGATGACAGTTTCTCCCGTAAAGGATTCCATATGCCGACGATGAGCGCCTTTAATTGCTCCCCGTGCAAAAAGACCAAGAAGTTTCCCAAATATTCCCTTGAAGCTAAATATTTCTTCGGAAACCAGCCTCGTCGACTCTTCGGATAACGCAATAAACTTGCCAGTCACTGACACAGAGACACTCGGTGCATCAAGAATCAGTTTTGCTTCTGTCGGCAGTTCTCGCGAGATAATCCGCGCCACAAAGGTAAGTTTCCCTTGTTTCGGTACCAATCGGTAGGTCGATCCGGGTTTTCCCAGATCACCCCCTACGGGTTCAATCCTTTCCAGATCATCCATCCACTCCGGATTGCGTTGGGGATCCGTGAACAGTTCAGCGAGTTTCGCCTGCCCTACGTTGATATCCAGTTCGACAATACTTTTCATTCGTGCCTTTCGGTAGCGCGCATATGCATTTCTGGACTCTACAGGCACTTGACGAGTGGGCAAAAGTGGCGAGCCATGAGCAAGCTCCACGTCTATTAAGCATAGGAAATGTGCGTGGTGGAGAGTTAATTGAAAACTTCATATGGTATTAGTCAATCGTTAGTATTGAACTCTCAAGTCCACCTACAAACATGCGAGATGCGATAGGTTGAAACTGTAATCGCGGTAGGGACGTCCGTTACTGGACGCCCCCCGCACGGATCCGTGCTAGAGGCACTACCTCACACGGCTCTTACCTCGGGTGGTTCACGCAAAGCCTTTGGTGCGGGTACGGGTGCTTGATTTTGGCTGCGGGTATCCACGTCTTTATTAAGCATTTCATCCGGTCCCACGTTAGATTTCTGGCCTTATGGCTGCGGCGCCTTAGCGCGAAGAGCCATGCCTTATTTATCTCCGTGCGAAACGCCTGTAATGCCTTTATGTTGCCGGGCACCGCGAAGTAATTGAGATGACCCTGTACCACTGACCTGAGCCACTTACCAAGTACCGGCACCGGCTCATGCCTGCGTTGAATGAGCTCTTTTCTCACTTCCTTCAGCTTTGCCCGAAGACGTTTGGCGATTGTCCTGCGGTGTATAGTGAAACGATTGTTCTTCCAGGTCCTGCTACAGATATGCGTGAACCCGAGAAAGTCAAACGTTTCAGCCTTCCCTTCTCCCCGCTCGGCGCGGTTTGCTTCCGCGAACCGTCCGAACTCGATGAGCCGGGTCTTTTCGCTGTGAATTTCAAGCCCGAAAGCGGCGAATCGTTTCTTCATTTCTTGCAGGAAACGTTCCGCACTGCTCCGGTATTGAAACCCCATGACGAAATCGTCGGCGTAGCGAACGATGATTACTTCACCGTTTGCTTTGTTCTTTCGCCATTCTGTTACCCACTTGTCAAGAACGTAATGCAGGTAGATATTACTGAGCAAGGGCGATATGACTGACCCTTGCGGCGTGCCTACCTCCGTCTTTGACCACTCGCCGTCTTCCGATACTCCGGCCCTGAGCCACTTTCGGATCAGGCGGAGCATCCGAGGGTCTGCGATGCGACGTTCCAGAAGCTTCATCAGCCACGCATGATTGATCGTGTCAAAGAAACTCTTGATGTCCGCATCCAGCACCCAGTTTACCTTCATTCGGGTGATTCCCATCCATATCGCATCCAGCGCGTTATGCTGGCTACGCTCCGGTCGAAATCCGTAGCTGAAACCGAGAAAGTCCTTTTCATAGATATGGCTCAGTACCCACACCACCGCTTGTTGGACTATCTTGTCCTCAAGTGCGGCTATGCCGATTGGTCTTTGACGACCGTCCGGCTTGGGTATCCATACCCGCTTCGAAGGCTTTGCTCGGAACCTGCCACTCTTTACCCGATCGTGGAGGTCCTTTATCCGGACATCCAGTCCCTCACCGTACTCTTGCCATGTCACATCGTCTACCCCAGCTGCCGCGTTGCGTTTGAGCGCATTGTAAGCATCCCGAAGCATTTCTTCTGTGATATGGTGCATGAGGCTGGTGAAACGAAGGTTCCCATCCCTTGCCGCTGCTTCACGTATCCTGTCAAGTCCGTTCAATGCTTACCCCTGTCTCTGCGTACAGGTCGCAGACGACTTTCCAGAATTTCCCCTTGGTCATCAGCCTTCCCTCCGGAGCCTCCGCCGCCGCATGGGGAACACGCAGCTTTGTTCGGCACCTTCTTAGGTAGTACGCCGATGTCAGACTGCTCAGCAGCGTGCATATAAGGATCGCGGCCACAGGCCTTCCCTTACCGTCCCGCTTAATGTTTCCTAGCGGGAGCTGCTGAGCTCTCCCGGTTCTCGAACATAGAGTATCCACGCATGCTCAGGTTCTCTGACTCCGCGGGGTCGGGCAACGTCTGGCTGGATAGCGGCGTTGCCAGTAGTGCCTTCCCAGCATTCGTACGCGGTCGGCACCCCGAATCACCGGATTTCGGAGCTCAATGGCTGGCCTGCGCTTCCTCTGTCAACGCTTCACGTGCAATCTCACGACTGCCCGCGCATGATTCGAGGCCATGATGGATCAGCTCATCCTTTCACGTAGGGGACTTTCACCCCCGACTCTATGCCGGTTTATCCCGGCGCTTTCACGAATTCGGGTTGAAACTTTAACACTCAAAATCAGCCGACGCTAACACGCTTTCTGCTTTATCCTTTATCGCACTCCAGGCACGGGCATGTTAGGTGGCGTGGGGTATGAAATAAAGGAGCGAGAGACGATGCCAATAACCACGAAAATGATAATGGATGCTACAATGATGGCCACTGTGTACCCCAACGATTTTTTCTGAGGTGACTTCATAAGAACGGGAAGTCCCAAGTAAAGAAGATACAAACTATATAGGCCCAGAATGCCCAAAACGCTCAGAGCAGGGATTATAATAAATATCCCGACTAACCAAGCAGGCGTGTAGGAATAGGTGGCCACCTTGAAAGCCTGGTTCATATTCTTTACCCCTGAAAAGGTGGTAGCCAACGCATCAATGATGAGAGCCAATATATACACGCCGACAAGGGTCAGGACATAATGTGCAACCGCATAAACAATTGAAGTAGTTATTGGTACCCGAAATGATCCTGCAAAAGGTAAACTAATTCCCACAATGGACATTCCGATAATGGAGGCCACTGGCCCGATTGCCGCTAGAATAATGATGTAGCCCTTGTACAACTCGGGAATAGTTGTGGTTTCTCCTGAAATGGTTTGCCACTCCTCCTTAGGCTTAAGCAAAATCCCTTTAATACGATCGACTGGATTCATTGTTTATTCCTCCTTTTCCACAAAGGTGATAATCAACAAACTCCCCCTCTTTAACTCGCTTTACAACTGGTCAGATGTATTTCCAGCGAACATATGTACATTTTTATCATTTCACCCATCGACTATTACAGGAAGGAGCTGTTGACTGAAACTATATCATAAAAATGTAAGATACAGCTCGCCACAACCACACTACTTTAACAGATTAGCTGTCACTAAAAACTTGACAAGTCTCTTAGAAGAGGATGGATTTGTTAACAGAAAACTTTATCAAAAATGCAAAGATACAAAATGAATTTTACACCAGAGCTAATATTATATGAAACTCGAGTTCACCTACTAGAGTGGAATAGACGATTTGTCAACGGACATGCAGTCTTCTGGTTGAATCTTACACTGAACTAGTCTCAAGTTCAGCGGTAGTTGCTAAAATTGGAGGCCCACTGCAGCACGATGTTAGTGTCCATCGTTCCGCTTTTACCAGGCAGCTTCAGACAGGCATTCTTTCGCCTTTCTATATCCTAAATCGATCATCTCGGACGCCCGATCATACTCCAATGACCGGCATGCGTTCCGGGCAATATCTATGACGATGTCTGGTGGATAAGCAGCAAGCTTTTGACGTGCGATGGTGTTCTGCATTGCCTCAAACGCCTGAACGGCTATATCGTACGCCCCCCAATCCCGGCCCGTGATGCTTGTCTCGGATCGTTGGTGGTTTATAAAACGATTGATCCTTTCTTGCAACAACGATGAATGGGACACGGGAGCAGGACTCTCGCCTCTCGGTTGTTCCTGACTATCTGCAGAGCCGCCCAGATTTACCGCAATAGTCACATCAGTACCGTCACCGATCGTTGGGGCCACGGGTACAGGATTTAATACCCCTCCATCGATAAGATCGACTCCTTTGTGCTTAAAGGGAGTAAAAAAAAGGGGTATTGACATCGACGCCCTTATCGCATCAAAAAGCTTACCCGACTTAATCCATATTTCCTTCTGGCCCTTAATTTCAGTTGCAACAGCAGTATAATGAATAGGCAGATGCTCGATCAGTTGCTCTCCCACGAGACCGACCAAGGTGTTGATAATTTTGTCTCCTTTGACCAACCCGCTCTTTCCCCAGGAATGATCTAGCAATTTGACGATGTCGATCTTATTTATCGCACGCACCCATTGTTCATAATCATCCAGTTTTCCGGCTGCATATATCCCCCCAATGAGCGCACCAATCGAGGAACCGGCTATAGAACTTATTTGATAATTATTTTCTTCAAGCCAGTAAATAATGCCAATGTGTGCTAAACCCCGAGCACCGCCACTTCCAAGAACCAGAGATACGGTTTTCATATTCGTTTCTGCCATAATCACCCTGAGTGCTTTTCATTGAGACGATAACAATTATATGTAGTACTACTTTATAATTAAGTTACAGCTGTCTGTATGAGGATTTTACAAAATCGAATTTTTGCTGCAGCTGCGATTTTAAATTAGCCATTTTATCCGAATCGGGATTACGGATTCGAGCTTTAATCATAGGAAGTCATGTCAACTAAAGTCTGTTCTAGATTTAACTGAAAAAATCTAGAGTATACGGGCGTGATGTCGTCTTTTCTACGTTATTATATCGCTAGCATCGCCGCTATCTGGAGTGATTTCATCAACGTCTTTTTTTATTATTTTCCCCGCTCTCTTCCTGTAATCTTCTGCGGTAGAGTCGAGTGCTGTCTTTTACCCGATTAGGTGTCACTTTCCGTTTGCAGTCAGCCAATCGATTGCATGCTCAAAATCAGTGAATGCACTTACTAGGAAGCCCCTGTTTTGGGCGCAGAGTGCAAAGAACTCAGCGTGGTCAAAGTCTTTAAGTGGACAAAGAACGGCAGTCTTGCGAGAAAAGGCTTTGCCAAAGTTGCTTAGTTCAGACGCTAAATACCATAGGTCGGTTACAGACATTACTACCTGCGTCTTTCGAGTGTCGAGGATTATATCGTAGTCGACCAACGAGGCCGTGGCTGACGCGAGCTCTATAAGTAGCTTTTTAGACAATTTGAGATCGAGCATTCCTTCTGGGGTTGCTCTGACGAAGTCGTGCGCGTGGATAATTCTGATATTAGTTGACATTGTTGCCACCCTCTGCGTTTTTTTACACTAGGTCATTGAATAGCCTCTCTATCTAATATGGGATTGGGATTTGCGATGTTATCTGGTTTAGCAATGATTATGTCACGTCGGTTTCTATATTGAGACCGAATATATACCTAATTCACAATGATGTCAAAGGTAGCAACGCCCCATCTAGCAATGGCGTATTGATGTCGTATAGGATTCCGATAGGATTTATTAAGGGTAGATATATGAAAAATTCAAATTGTAAATTGTATTATTGCAATGTATGTAAACCCGTTTGCTACAGGATGAATCTCGCGAGTTATTGAATATTGAAATAATTGCAGACTTCAATCCGAATTTTCGTTCAAGAGTCAATAATACTGATCGTAATATGCCGTCTATTTTAGTGGCGGTCTGTCAAGATCTACTTCTCCGCTACCTTCGCAATTCTGTACGATCAACATCCCATCGTATTTTGCCTCTCAGTTTACCGAGATTTACTATTAATGAACGGAATACGGCAAGACGCAAGTTTGCGCATGAACTGGCGGTCAAAGGTAATGACAGAGGCCCCTTTTGCTGATCTGGCGCAAACGGCCACGATGGCATCTCCGAAATCCTCAAAAGCTTCGGGCCAGAGAGAGAATACCTCAGAAAAATTAGTTTTATCGACAATCGTGATGCCTGGCATTGCAATAAAGTCCGCTGCTATCGATCTAATGGACGGCTTCTGCTGATGATATACCGTTTCCATCACATAGACGAATTCAGCGATTACATTTTGAGGGCACAGAATGGTCGCTTGCGCTGCGGCAACCTGCTCGAAGACGCCAGCCATGACCGCTTGCTGCGCGGTATTACGATCGGTTACGAACGACAGTAGCGCATTCGTATCTATGACGTAGTGCTTCACCGCCGCCCCGAGCGCATAAGTCGAGCTTTCGCGATATCGGCGGCAATATCGCCCTTGCCGGTTTTAACGGCACCCCTGCGTGTCAGGAATATCCGTTGTGTGGGAGATACAACTACTACGTTTCCGTTTATCCGCCATTCGACTGCGTCATGGATGGAAAGCTTCAGCGTATCTCGAACTTCTTTGGGTATCGTGGTCTGATACTTGGATGTTATCACTGATCTCATTTCTAACCTCCTTACCAAATTATCATAATGTAAGGATTAATATTTGTCAATATTAAAAGCTATCCTTTTCGACTTCCGTGCTTCACAGTGAAACAACACGAGCCTTCTAATTCATTACTTCAGAAGACCCTTGCATTGTTATCATACTTCCCCGAAATTGCTTCTTATTACTTTCCCCCAGGGTCACGTCCTTTGCGTCCTTTGCAACATGAAACTTCACTACTTTCTTTACCGGGGTTTTTAATGGCCTCCCCTGTCGCTGGTTACCACATGCGGCCTTGTGGTTGACCTTCAACGGACTGCACTGCAAAATTCCATCGACGCAGGCGTTCCGGCGAAGGACGCCTCCGATCACAATACAACCAGCATACTCTATCGCTACAAGATCGTGAACCGAAGAATCTCTCCGATGCGGCAGATAAAGTGGTTGAGTACTTGCGAAAGCATCATGAATAATATGCTGCAAAAGAGGGATTAATCACCGTAGTGAAAACGTAGTAAACTGAGGCCGATTTGAGACGACTGTAGACGACTCAAGATGATGTGAAAAAAGCATGTAAAATAATGATTTTACGAAATTATATCATCGCTGTCCGGTTAAAACAGTGCACCCTGTATGAGTTCATCCTGGACTGCTAAGAGCCGTTCAGGTTTCAGTGTAAGGATATCGATAAGGTTCTTTCGTTCAAAAAGGGTCTCCCTGATAAGGCGACTCAAGGTCAGCAGGGAATGAGCATATTTCGTCTGGTATTTGATATACGTGAGCAGCAAGTAATAGCTCATTGCTACCCAAATTTGCGTCATAACTGCGTTTTTGCTAGTCCCGAGGAACGATTTGATCTTCAGGTTCTGCTTAATCCACTTGAAGAACAGTTCGATCTGCCATCGGGATTTATAGATTGCCGCTATTGTTGAGGCCGCAAGCTTCATATTGTTGGTGAGGAACGTCAGGTGCTTCTTGGTTTCCTCATCATAGAACTCGATCATTCGAAGTTCTTTGGGATAATAGTTCTTTGTCCGGGTTCCGGTTAGAAGGATCATCTGGTCTTTCAGGACCCCTTTTCCGGAAACCGGATGCTGTCCGGTAATGACACAATCAATATTGGACTTGGCACGAGTGACGAACCAGACTCGTTTTTCGTCCAGTGAATTCAGCCATTTGTAGTCGATATACGCCCGATCTATGGAAACGATGCTGTCCGGAGAGAGTGGAAAACCGGTTTCTTTAGCCACCGTGACATCATGTTTCTTACCATCGGTGATCGTTACAAACGACGGCAATGCCCCTGAGTGGTCATAAAGGTAATGCATTTTAATCGCCCCTTTGGTCTTTCGGAACTTAGCCCAGGGAAAGACCGAGAGGCAGAGATCGATAACTGAAGCATCGATTGAATACAACTCATTTTTGAACTTGAACCGGTGTTTGGGCGTCAAGTCCTTGCAACGAGATAGAAGATGATAAAACAAATCCTCAAATATCTGAAAGCTCCGTTTGTTGTTGGCATCCGAGAAGGTGCTCCGGTGAATACCGGTAAGCCCCAAGTGATACCATCGGGACTCGTTAGCCGCCAGTCCCGTTACGATGTCCCGGATGCTGTCTTTTTGCTTGACCTGAGAGAACAGGATCGTGATATACTGTTGCCAGGTCGTATACGACTTTACGTATCGATCTCCCTGATACTGATTTACGGCTTTTTCGAATTGATATCTCGGTACAAGTTTCAGCAGTTCTCCGAAGATGGTTTCCAACTTGCGCATGGCTTGTTCCTCCTTGCTGGAATAGTGTTCTCGCGAATTCTATTATCCAACAATCGAGGTATTCAGGCCATGCCTTTTTAGTTTTAACCGGACGTTAATGAAATTATATATAAAAATCAGCAGGATGTCTGATTGATCGGGAAACGGTTTCCCGTAGACTTAAAATCTCTCGACGGGCAACTGTCGTACCGGTTCAATTCCGCTCAGCGGCACCACACTATCAGCAACTTACCTCATTTTTCTCATCAGCAAAAATTACTTCTATTTCCAGAACGTAGAAAAACGTAGTAAACTTTTAACCTTTTGGCGAGAATATTTCTCTTGCTATAAATGACATCGGGAAAGTATTTGTATTGCAGCATTCACACTTCAGCACTTTATCTTAATTCAATCCTTTCGATCTCGCTGGATTTAACTTTTTAGTTTTGACAAGGATGTCATTGATTTGGATTGCACAAATGCGGACTAAAACGCACATAATTCATTATTTACATCGCACCACAAGATATACCCCAATGTTTAATATGAATTTTGTCCCAGTGCTTCAGACCACCTAATAATAAATCCAGTTTCCACGCTAATACTTTACCTGATAACCTGAATCCTGTATAATCATTTAGCATGAAATCATCCCCTCAATCTCAATCAGCCGACAATCTTGTCCGCCTTTCAGGAATCGTGGAAAGGGTCACATTCCACAACGCGGACAATGGCTGGTCAGTCTTAAAAGTATCCCCCTTTAATGAACCTCATAAGCTGGTATCTGTAATTATCCATCAAGCCAAGGTTTTTGCAGGAAGCTCAATGGAGTTCTACGGCACTTGGAGTTACCATCAGAAGCATGGTGAGCAATTCAAGGCAGAACGGGCTATTGAGAAAAAACCAGCATCGAGTGCCGCACTTGAAAAATATCTTGGTTCAGGACTTATCAAGAATGTGGGGCCGAAGACCGCTCATAAAATTGTTTGCTTCTTCAAAGAGCAGACGCTGCAGGTCTTCGAGGAAAATATAAATGAACTATTGAAGGTGCCGGGGATCGCGGAAAAAAAACTGTTAGATATCAAGAACAGTTGGCAGGAGCACAGGGCAATAAGGGATGTGATGATATTCCTGCAAGGATATGGTATCAGCACCCTGTTTGCTGTGAAGATATTCAAAACCTATGGCAACGACGTAATTAGCAGGGTTTCAAGTAATCCATATCAACTCGCACGAGACATATATGGTATAGGGTTCTTCTCGGCAGATAAGATTGCCCTCAACATGGGCTTTCAAAAAGACGGCGTTCCCCGAATTGAAGCAGGGATTAAGCACGTCCTAGCGTCAGCACGGGATGATGGACATTGTTACCTTTTTGAATCTCAAATTATAAAGAACACTCAGGAATTGCTTGAAACGGGAACACCAGAACAGATAACGGGGATTCTTCAATCCCTAATTACTGCTGACGAGATAAAGAATAGAATTCTACCCGATGAAAAGGGTCAGAATGTCACAGCCTATTATTCCAATTCTATCTTCTTCGATGAACTATACGTGTCCAAGAGAGTTAAACAATGGGTTAATCAATCCGTTGCTGTTGACCAGAGTCGAATAAACAGTTGGCTCGAACGTTATTGTCAAAAGCAAAGTATTGCTCTTTCAGATGAGCAACAAGCGTCGGTCGCGGGTATTGCCGGTAAATCCTTTTCAATACTGACAGGGGGACCGGGCGTTGGCAAAACCACGTGTACTAAGGTTCTTGTAAAACTGCTTCAAGCCATGAATAAGCGCGTTGTCCTCGCCGCCCCAACAGGTCGAGCATCACAGCGCATGAGCGAGGTTATTGAATATGAGGCAAAGACCATTCACCGTTTGTTGGAGTGGACACCCGATAAGAATGGGTTCAAGAAATGCGAGGATGACCAGCTCCATCTTGATTTCCTGATTATAGATGAATGTTCAATGCTCGACATAAACTTAGCTGCTGCCCTATTGAAAGCTGTCCCTCAATCCGTACAGGTGCTCTTTATAGGCGACCCAGACCAATTGCCCTCTGTAGGGGCAGGGAATGTGCTGCATGATTTATTACAGGCAACCTGTGTGCCGAGTTTCAGACTCACCAAGGTATTCCGCCAGGCTGAGGAGAACTTGATTATCCGTTTTGCCCATCAAATCAACAAGGGTCAAATCCCCAAGATTGAATCCCCGTTCCATAAGCCTGAATTATGGAAAGATAAAGCGGGATGCATATTTATTGACGCGGAAGAGGCAACACAGGAACAGCTACAGTTCTTGGGAAGGGCAAAGGCAGCTATTAGACATACTCTTACGACCGGCGAGCAACAGGTAGTTCAGGCTGGCGATAAAATCACGGGGGTTATGAGAAAAGAAGAGGATACCCTACTGATTGATAGCCTATTGTTACAGGAATTCAATGATACCTCTGAAATTCATGCCCCTATATTCAACATCCCTGAAAAGTTCAAGCACGTTGATTTACTGAAAGTTCATCAGGCTCAAGGAAACATCGAGCAACTGAAGGCAATCGTAAAATCCATTCATCCGTGGTCAACCCTTCATCATGGCATGACAGGGTTTGATATGGTTCTTCGACTATATACAAAGACCATTCCTCAATATTTTGGGAAGGACATTGAGATTCAAATTCTGTCTCCCCAAGTCAGGGGCAGTCTTGGAACACTCAACCTCAATCAAGCCATTCAGCAAGCTGTTAATCCTGAGCATCAGGGAAAGAAACAGATTCAGATAGGTGAGCGTATCTATCGAGAAGGTGACAGAGTTATTCAGACCCGCAATAACTATGATTTAGGTGTGTTCAACGGGGATATCGGGAAAATCAAATCTATTGATTTGGAAAACTATTCCTGCCTGATTCAATTCGGGAAACAGGTTCCAATTAATTATGAGCATGAGGATTTGACTGAAATTGCCCTTGCCTACGGGATTACCATTCATAAATCCCAGGGGAGTGAATTCGACGCTGTGATTATTCCCGTTGCATCGCAGCATTTCAAAATGCTCTTCAGGAATCTTATCTATACAGGTTTAACAAGAGCCAAGCAGTTATGCGTCTTTGTCGGGAGTAGAAAAGCTTTATCAATGGCGGTAAAGCAAATAGACAATCGGAAGAGGCAGACGGCATTAAGTTATTTGGTTATGACTTGATGGAAATTCAGATATAACTTTATGTGTTTCAAAAATTGGAAATTTCATCAGCTTTAGGATGAAGGCCGCTTCACATACTTCAACAGCGAGTCTACACCTCGTCTAGAATAATGTCTATCGCTTCTTCACCTACGAGTGTGGAATGCCAATATTGTGACGGGGTTAAAGACTACGGGTTGTACCTTACATATGAACGCGTCGCTTGTATAACAGTCAACTTGAGCATTCAGAAAAATAGGATTCTTATTAAAATCTCTTCAGAATGAGTGTTAGATAGTGCCGGACATGTTGTCTGGGTTTCGATCGTCAATATTATTAAAATACTTGCAAGTCGCAAGGCTTTCCAAAGTCTCCAATTATTCCTAATCCACATCCCAAGACCCAAATGATAAGCGCTAGTTTTGTCTTCGATGTTACCCAATACCTTGAATTCATTTAGTGGCGCTGCGTTAAAAAAGGCTTTTGTTGCGTTAACCGGATAGACATATTTTCCAATTCATGATTATGCTTATTTTTGATGTTTTTAGAAGCGCACTTGCTTCTTATCCCCTATCATTATATAATTCAAGGTAATTAGCCCTTCTGAGGTACCAACTGTATACTTGGGGAATCACATTCCAAATACAGGCGGTCTCCGTGGGGTCGTACGATTATAGATTTTATCTTGTTGATGAAACTTTTGTTTTCCAGGCTAATATTTCAGTACCCCTAAGGGGATACTTACCAAGGATTAATACTAAAGAATATGGCATTTACCGGAGATTTAGAAAATCTGCCTATAGTAGACATTGTCCAGTTGATCCACACAACGCGGAAATCGGGTATTTTTTCCGTTAATGGGAACAAAGGGGTGAGCAAGATTGTTTTCAGAAACGGATATATTGTCGGCGCAAATCATATCAACAATAGCGTCCGTATCGGGACCATTCTGGTAAAGACGGGCGCCATAACGATCGACGATCTCAAGAAGGCAATGGGTGTCACGAAGAATGCGGACAAAAACCGCATACCGCTTCTCGCTTCCTTGGTACTGACGGGCATGCTGAAGCGGGAAGACGCCCTAAGAGGATTGAAAAAGCTGGTCGAGATTACGATCGTTGAGCTGATGAACTGGACGAAGGGCACCTTTACGTTTGATACGGATGCGATTGTCGTTTCTTCCGAAGGAGAGCGGGATCTGGAAGTTGATGCCCAGATGGTTTTGATGGAGGCACTTCGCATCTTCGACGAGCGGGAACGCGACCGCGCGGCTGGAAAAGAAGTTCCTTCCTTTGAGGCGCTCTATGCCGATGTCCTTCCCGAGGAAAGCGCCGGTGAAACAAAAGTAGAACGTTCCATAGTTACAGCGGATGATCTCGGGCTTGCCGACCTCGACCGGCTTGAGAAGAGGATACCCCGGCCTGTTTCTGAAATGGAAATATTTGATCCGGTCGCAATCCATCGCCAGAAAATAAAGGAACTGCTCCCGGGTTTTTCTTTCGAAGAGCAGGAGGCATTTGTTTCTTTTCTTAGGAAATCCGCCGATCGTAAGGCTGCGCCCGACGCTGCGGCGAAGCAGGCGAGCAAGGCTGTCGTCATTTTCAGCTGTGATGCGCTTATCAGTCATTCAGTCATGTCCCTTTGTAACGATGAGGGAGTACTCGTGTTTGCGACTGATGACGAAAAGGAGCTCTACCGGATAGTATCTCAGTGCTTCCTTTCCGGGAGAATGCCATTCGTTGTCTTCGACAATTACGTGAAATCGGAGGGCGGGTTTTCCAGGGGAAAAATAGTAGGACTGAGGAAAGAGGTGATCGGAAAGTACTCTGCGGTTCCCGTGATTCAATTTGCATCTCCTCAGGATAGTGATTTCATCCTTCAATCGTACCATGAGGGCGTGAGGGCTGTTCTCCCCAAACCGTCGAAAGAAGATCGGAGAGAAACGTACATCGAGGACACGATAAAATTCCTCGACGCGTTCAAGTCGTATGTCAAGAGTATTCAGTATGGACACGATGATGCTGATATCTACGGCAAGAAACTGAAAGAAGGCATCACATCGCTTCGGGGGATCACTGTTCCTTCCGATGCGGCGCTCGTGGTTCTCACGGCTGTTTCCGAGATGTTCGAACGTGCGGTTACATTTCTCGTCCGTGCTTCAGAATTGATCGGTGAAAGAGCCATAGGGATCAGTTCCGAAAAAAGTATGGGGCCGACTCCGGCGAACAGGCTGAAGATCCAGCTTTCAAAGCCTTCGGTTTTTCGGGACGTTATCGAAAAAGGGCGGGTCTATTACGGAGAGAGCGGCGATGAAACGCTCAGGACATTTTTTACAGAATTAGGCAAACCGTTGAGTTCCGCCATTGTTCTGCTGCCCTTGATAAGCGATCGAAAGGTCGTAGCGGTGATATACGGCGATTTCGGGCAGAAAGAGGCGTCTCCTGTGAGGCTCGATATGCTTGAGATCCTTTCTCAGCAAGCGGGCATTGTTCTGGAATATGTGATTTTCCGCAGGCAGGTAACCAAAGCGGCTCAAAAATCATAGAGATATGGATGTGTCTTCGACCAAGATAAAACGCGGAGGTACAACGCGCCATGGACATTGCAGTATTTAATCAGATTCTTCACATTGCCTTCGAAAAAAGGGTCTCGGATATCCATTTTGAGGTGGACAACCCCCCGATGTTCCGTGCGCGCGGGCATCTTATTCGCTCCAAGCTCGCGAACTTGACGAAAAAAGACACTGAATTCGTCGCAAGCGCGGTTATGGAGCAGCACAACCGAAAGCTGCCTGAAGACTTGAAGGAACTTGATACTTCCTATACGCTGACGGATGTCGGACGCTTCCGCGTGAGCATCTTCCGGCAGCGCGGCAACCTCGGCGTCGTCATGCGAGTCATACCTCACCAGATAGGCACGTTCGAGGAGTTAAATCTTCCTCCGGTGCTCGGCAGGATAGCGCAGGTTCCTAACGGCCTGGTTCTCGTCACCGGACCGACCGGCAACGGCAAATCAACGACGCTAGCTTCGATGATGAGGTTTATCAATGATAATTTCGATTACAATATCATTACGATCGAGGACCCGATCGAGTTTTTGTTCACTTCGAACAAAAGCTGTATTATCCAGAGGGAAATAGGCATCGATACGGATAGTTTCAGCATTGCTTTACGGTCTGCAATGCGCATGAATCCCGACGTCATCATGGTCGGAGAATTACGTGATCTTGAAACCATAGATGCCTGTGTGATGGCCGCCGAGACCGGGCATCTGGTATTGTCCACTCTTCATACCCATAATACGGCTTCGTCCATCAACCGTATCGTTGGTTATTTCCCGCCTCAGGCGCAGGAGAATGCCAGGAAAAGGCTGGCGGAGAGCCTTGTAGCTATCATCTCTTTGAGGCTTGTAAGAGGGAAAAAAGACGACACTGTTATTCCTGTTCTTGAGGTGATGTATGCAACTTCTACCATTCAGGCGTGCATCAGGGACAATCACCTCGATGAGATCGAGCAGTATATCGAAAAGGGACGCGACGAATACCACATGCAGACAATGGACCAACATCTCATTCAGCTCTGTAGAGCCGAACTCATAACTCTCGATGAGGCAAAGCGCATCTCCCGCTCGAAAGACCTTGAGCGAAAACTGACGTACAGTTAAGTCTTGAATGGGCACGCTAATACTGCGCTTTTTATAGCGAGTCTCGGATGCATACTTGTAGATGGTAACTTGATAGACATTATTTTTGAAGATGTGTAGAATCAATAAGGATTGAGATGACATCTTCACGTCGTTCAATCCATAATTCAAGAAGCCCGCAGCGGCAGGATGATAGCCGATGATTTCTATATATAGGGTAATGCATCGGTGGGTGGTTTTCGGTGAAAGCCTGAATGAGTAGATTCTGGCGTGAGACAAACCGTTTCGGTCTGATTATTATCAGACCAGTGTGATTCACTTTATTCACGCATACAGAAATGCATGCCTTATACGGCTCACGACCAAACGGGAGCGTTGACCGCGCAATTGATGTCTGCAGACCACACACGAGAAACACTTGGTAAAGCATAATGCGCGGCCCAACAACTTCTTACACACCAACTTAGCGCTCCACGCTTCGGCGGATGGATGCTTAGAGCCAAAGTCATGTCTAGCTTGTAGTCGGTTTCAGTCCGATCGCCGCGCCGAGTGGGTAAAGCGGAACACTAGCATACAAGTGGCATCCTGCATCTTCTATCCGACGGCCGTCTGTGCAACTTTATGGGTATTGGTAGGCTCGACAATGTCGGTGAAAAAGGTCTTCCTGCATCTCAGCAGAGTAGCTCGGACATCCCGTACCCCAACGCCCCAGCCTTCAGTTTTAGTTATAGTAATAACGCTACAAGTCGGTGGCTCCAAGCATGTTACTTTCATAATCCTATTCCTCTATTTCGGTATACTAATCAGCTGATAACAACTGAAAAAGCAAAGTCGTTGCCAAATAAATATGTCTTAATTTTCAAATAATTCCGGATGAGCGGAAAGCTTAGCATGACTCGCAAATGCACACTTGCACTCAACTGATGCACACCCATGGGGCTGATCTTTGATAAGAAAATGAAGACGTCTCAGGAACATTCTTACCTTTTCCTTTTCAGACGAAACATACATCATAATTCAATTCATCACGCAAGTTGTTTCACCAACGCTGTCTCGCTGCAGATCAGCGTTGGCTCCTATAAATTGGGAAAGTCGTCGGAGATAGAAAAGAGCCAGAGACCGCTAACCGAGATTAAGATGGAGTTGGAGGTGGCCAGGACAAAGCGGAAGCCGGCTGAAGCAAAGATGGAGCGGGACATCGTAAAAAAGCTGCCGCGTACTTTGCGAAGGAGTCGATACCCGATTATGCTTTCAAGTCTTAAAGAATTAAAGTGCGTTCACGATGAGGTGACCATCGACTTGTTAACTATTAGCAGCTATTGTTGCCCATTGCCAGTAGTCTTAATCGCTATTCCAGTGTTGACCACAGCCTGTGGGCTGTTACAAACCGGATCCCATCGCTTGATGCGTCAACATTTGCAGATCAGCTTCAATTTTCTTTCGAGCAGACTCGATTTCTTCATTTAATGTGCTGTTCACATAGATGGGATCGCCAAACGCCATAAATCCATTGGTAAACGGAACGGGGATCATAAGTTTATCCCAGCTCTTTTCGATAACCCAAAAATGTTTTACAGTAATAATCACCGGGACAATGGGCGCTTTCGTAACGCCTGCAAGGAATACCACACCCGACTTTACCTGATGCAGAGGTCCACGGGGCCCATCGACTGCTATGGCCACATTCTTTCCCTTGCGCATGCTACTTATCAGCGCAAGAAGTGCTTTATGACCTTTGCGTTTGCTAGACCCGCGCACGATAGAGAACCCGAATCGTCTGAGTAACTGAGCCATGATCTCCCCGTCCCTGCTTTCGCTTGCAGGGATTACGACACCAGAATCGCGGTACACGTGAAGCATCAGGAAAAGATCTCCGTGAAAAAAAGCATAAATAAAATTTTTTCCTTCCGCGGCGAGTCGCTCCGGAACCTCTCTGTTCACGAAACGTATCTTTATTGTCCTGCTCCAGAGTGAGACAAGAAACCATGCTATGCCGGAAAGAATCCGCGCACGGATCATTAAGATTCCCTCAATAATTTTGTCATGCGACCACCATAAGGAAAGTGGGTATTTTCTATCCCTCCCCATTTACACCGATTATGACATAGACAAAGAATCATTGGCCTCCGACTGCTTCAACGTCGCCTTCACGATAAGATCACATTTCTTCATCCAACTTCCTGAAATTCGAAAAATTATCGAGACAATGAATGTGATTGAATCACTTATCATGTCGTATCGAAAGATGACTAAAAACCATGGTTCCTTCAGAAATGATGAGACCATGGCGAAACGGCTATAATTGTTGTTGAAAGCGGCTCAATAATAATTATCATGCCGATGTTACGAATGGAAATCTGCCGTTAACCAGCTACAATCTTATTCGAACGTTAGAGGCCAGCAATCTAAACCTAACTGTAATTTACCCAAAACACTTTATTTTATATGGCACAAAAAGATATTGAAAAAACCTTAAAATCTCTCAGCGATCAACTGCCGTACCGATTCTATCAAGTTCAGCACACCATAAGTTGACCAAGCTATACACTAATCACTTCCCCGCAGATGATTAATATTTATAAAACAAATTCATTCTGAGAAATATTTTTTGATTATTTATTTATAACGGCTTCTATAGCTGCCTGAGCACTCGGGTCTATGTTGGTAAACTTGATCCCATCAAGATATGCATCTTGTTCAGTCCTCGGATGATTGACCCGGGTAATTTCGCCGTATCCGCTGACATGCGTGCCATCAGGTAGAAAGAATGAGAAAAAGATCCCATCGCCTTTTGAAAGCGGCTCCTTTGCCTTGATTAGCATGCCACTAGCACTGATATTTTCTGTCCAGAATGGAAGCGGCCGGTCCTTGAATTTTCCTTGTACGGCGACTGCGAGAGCGGCCCGATAGTACATTCTTGGCGAAATATTGAGGAGTTGCTGCATTTTTATGAACAGTAAAGCCAAATCAACAGGTATGGTAAAAACTTCATTGGCATGGCATAGCTTGCACCGCTCACGGTTTGCGAGAGTATCCTTGCAGATTATAATAACAGATACTTTTCGCAGATCGTCGTTCTTTCTGATGATTTCAAATATTTTTTCGCTCTTGATCCCTGGCGCCTCTAACTGGGAAACAATAAGATCTACGTTTTCCTTCCGATGAATCTTTAGTAACTCTGCGTTTGTCGCCGCCGTTACTACTGTAATATCAGAGCGATCGAGAAAGTTGCTTTGTTCGGTAAATAGTTTTTTTATATCATTCGTCAGCAATATCTTTTTCATTAGCGGACCCGCCCATGTTGGTTCTTTTCCAGGTTAATTTATATATGGTTTATCATGATTGTTACGTGTTTACTCACTGAATTCAAGGACACTAGCCTGAATCTCATTTTTCTTTACTCACGATTTTATTTTGACAATCTTTAGTATTATTCTACATCCTAATACCTCCTGAAGTCAATTGCTGAAATATTTTACTGTTATGCTACATGCATTTCAATATCTGACAATTGACTACCGACGTCAGTGATGATACTATTTGCCAGAAAGGTGCGGGACGTTACTAACTCTGCCGACGTCGATATTATTTATCCACGGTATTATATGACTATCCTCGAAGCGAACAATATCTCCAAGATTTATACAATCGGCAACCAGAGAATCACGGTTCTCGACGATGTATCTCTTTCAGTGGCTAGAGGTGAATTTCTTGTCGTGGAAGGTAATAGTGGCAGTGGAAAATCAACTCTTCTCTCAATTCTCTCAGGGCTTGACACTACCGACAAGGGCCGCGTCCTGATCGAAGGAAGAGACATCACCAACCTTCCTGAGGACGAGCTTGCACCGCTCAGAAATACCACCTTCGGTTTCGTCTTCCAATCGTTTCACCTTGTTCCCTCCCTAACAACCCTTGAAAACGTCATGTTCCCCGCTGAGCTACGGAGAGATCTCCACGCCCGTGAGAAGGCAGAGGTTCTCCTCACACGGGTCGGACTTATTGAACGGGCTTCCAATTTTCCCCACCAGCTGTCGGGCGGAGAAAAACAACGCTGTGCCATTTGCCGCGCCTTGATAAACGACCCACGGATCATCTTTGCAGATGAGCCGACGGGCAACCTCGACTCAGTAAATGGCAAAGCCGTCCTGGATTTGCTTCTTGAACTCTACCACGAACGGATGACCACTCTAATTCTTGTTACGCATAATCAGGATATTTCCAGGAAAGCCGACCGCGTCGTCACGCTCCGTGATGGGCTAATTGATGCGAGCATCACATATGTTTAATATTCATCTTATTCGTCGCCAAATAGCCGGATCTTGGCACCAGTCAGCTGTGCTGGTCCTCTGCGTTATCTTGTCTATGGTAACGCTGGTGTCTCTAGGAGGTTTCAGCAATAGTGTTCACTCATCCTTTCTTCGTGATGCTCGTGCACTCCATGCTGCAGATATTATTATCCATTCGCATGCTCCATTCTCACCGAGTCTTCTCAGCACTCTGAACTCTCTAGAGCTGCGGAAAACAATAGAAAGCGCACGTGTCTACGAATTTTATTCAGTAGTACAAACTGACAGAAATGCAAGTAGTGGCTCAGTTCGTGGCGAAATAAAAGGAAGAACTACAGGGCCATACAGGCAAGTGCATCAGGAAACCGCAGAAGGATCAACGTCACAGATGCCTCAGAGACCCGATGCCAATGAAAATCAAGAATCTCTTCTTTCAAGCATCAAAGTGGTGGATCCTGGCTACCCTTTTTATGGCGCTCTTGAACTCGCCTCCGGTTCTCCATTTAACAAAGTACTGACCCGGGGCAGCGTCGTTGTTGAACAGTCACTTCTCGACCGTCTTCGCCTCAAACTCGGCGACAGTCT
The DNA here is from genome assembly GCA_963845065.1 of Nitrospirota bacterium. Lineage (GTDB taxonomy): Bacteria > Nitrospirota > UBA9217 > UBA9217 > UBA9217 > JAJYKN01. Next base: position 1,292,168 of record CAWJQQ010000001.1, on the reverse strand, counting down.
TAGGGTAGGAAGGGCTCGTCTTACCATCCGCGATGTCGTGGTCCAGGAGCCTGACAGACCGGTAAATTTCTTTGCACTTGGCCCTCGTGTTTTTATTTCCGCAGTTGACCTCCCTTCCCTTGACCTTATCGGGAAGGGAAGCAGGGTGGATTACACGATCCTCGTTAAAGTCGAACAAGCGAACGAACTGGTGCGGGTAGCGAATCAGCTCCTGACTGCATCAAACAAAGAACGTGAACGTGTAGACACCTACCGGACAGCCGATTCTGGGGTAAAACGTTTCTTCGAAAATCTTCTTTTTTTCCTCAACCTCATCGGGATCTTTACGCTGCTCCTCGCAGGTCTAGGCATCCAGAGCTCTCTAATCGCCTTCCTAAAGGAACAAGAGAAGACTATCGCCATCATGAAAGCAGTGGGATCCCGAAGCCGTTTTATCATCATTCATTATTTTATTCTTGTAGCATTCCTCGGCTTCGTCGGAACGCTCCTTGGGCTCGCTGCGAGTTTTTTCCTTGAAAAGATTCTTCCGCATCTTTTTCGAGGGCTCATTCCTTCCAATGTGGAAATGACCATTTCTCGGGGCGCTGTGGCCGAGGGGCTTATAATCGGTTCCATGGTCGTAATTCTGTTCACCCTGCTCCCTCTGTACCGTCTCAAGGAGGTCAAACCGCGGTCTATTTTTGGCAAGGAAAGTCAGCGTCTTGCGCAGAGTCGAGCAACATGGCTGACAGGCATTGCAAGCATTATGCTTTTCATTGCCATGGTCCTATGGCGGATACGCGATTTGAAATCGGGATCGTACTTTGTCATAGGAGTCGGGCTTCTCATACTTATCTCTGTTCTCTGTTCCGCAGGAATTCTCCGTTTGTCGAAAATGTTGCACACGAAAAATCTTATACTGCGACAAGCACTGAAAGGGCTGTTTCGCCCTGGTAACGCGACAATGTCGATCATTATCACACTAACTGCATCACTAGCAATCATTTTCTCAATCACACTCGTGGAGAAAAATCTTGACGTAACCTTCGTTCGGTCCTACCCTCCGGACGCCCCCAACCTATTCTTCATCGATATCCAACCAGACCAGAAGGTTGCATTCGCCCGATTCCTTAATATCCCAGCCACGTACTACCCTGTGATTCGAGGGACTATCACGGCAGTGAACAACAAACCGATAGACCGTGAGGCGGAGAGGAGGAAACGTGGGGACAACCTGGCACGAGAATTCAACCTGACCTACCGGGAAGGACTGCTGGAAGACGAACGCATTATCGATGGAAAAACTCTTTTTCGTGATGACTGGCCGCCATTACAGGTTTCAGTCCTCGATACAGTGCTCAAAATGAGCGATATGAAAATCGGCGATATGATCACTTTCCGCATTCAGGGTATCCCTATTGAAGCCAAGATTTCAAGCATCAGGACCAGGACACGTGCTGCGCTTCAGCCGTACTTTTACTTCGTTTTCCCCAATCAGGTACTCAGAGACGCTCCCCAGACAGTTTTTACCACTGTTCGAGTGGATAAAAAGTTGATTGCCTCAATCCAAAATCGAATCGTTGCCCGTTTCCCGAACGTAAGTGTTATCGACGTAACGGAGATCGTCAGGGTATTCGCCCGGATCATGGAACGGCTCACATTGATCGTCCGTTTTTTTACTCTCTTCAGCGTCCTTGCCGGCATCTTGATCATTATTAGTTCAGTATTTGCAACGCGCTACACGCGCATTCAGGAAGCGATTTATTTCACGATCCTCGGTGCCCAAGGTAGATTTGTACTGTCCGTCTTTGCCGTCGAAGGTTTGTTCATTGGACTCGCAAGTGGCATCGTCGCACTCGTTCTCTCCCAGTCGGGCAGTTGGATTATCTGCCGGTACGTTCTCGACGTACCCTACAATCCCTTTATAGGCATAAGTAGCGTGATGATTATCGCAACGGCCGTTCTCGTAATCATTGTCGGTCTTGGAGCCTCGCTCTCCATAATTCGGCAGAGGCCCGCTGCGTTCCTTCGGGAGCAGACTGAGGAGTAATTTTCATAAAAACAGCTAGACTACATCAGATGGTTACGGCCATACACGCTGAAACAGATACCATTATGCAGTAGCCTGCTTATAAAAAGAAGGAATTATGAACGGTTTGATAATGCGTTTGACCTCAACGATTCTTCTATTGTTGTGTATAGCCGGATGTGAACGGCGTAAAGAACCGCAGATCATAGCACCTCGGCAACAGCATGTTTATGATGGCACCATCGTCGCTGTGGGCGATAGCCTTACAGCGGGTTTTGGCGTTAACGAGGAGAATTCTTATCCTGCGAGGCTCGAAAAGATGCTCAGGTCTGCGGGATATAACTGGCGGGTCATCAATGCGGGCATCAGCGGTGAAACGAGCAGCGGCGCCCTCTCGCGCGTTCTCTGGGTGCTGAAACTCAAACCCGACATCATCATCCTCGAGACCGGTGCCAATGATGGCCTTCGAGGAATTGACCCGCATGTAACCAGAAAGAACATTGACGAGACTGTTCGCATCCTTAAAGAGAACAATGTCGTTGTAGTACTTGCAGGTATGAGGATGGTGACAAACATGGGACGGAAATTCACAGAAGAATTCTACTCGAACTATCACTCTATAGCAGAGAAATATAATCTAATCCTTATCCCCTTCTTTCTCGCTGGCATAGCGGGCGACCCATCCCTCAACCAGGCGGATGGAATCCACCCGACATCAGAGGGATATCGAATAATCACAGAAACGGTTTACCCTTATATAAAAAGTGCGATTGACTTGAGAAAGCGATAGAGCGCCTGAACAAAAGGCTGCAAGTCGACCGATGAATGCGAAATTAATCAGAAAATGTCCAATTGTAGCTTCATCGTCTCACCGATTTTAGCCAAGCCTTCATCTGAAAGTACGCCGGTATGTCTAAACAATCGCAACTTGTTTACCGTTGCCAACTGGTCCGCCATAGCCCTGTTTTCTTTTCCATTGAAGATAACCAGCACATCACTCGGATATGGATGAGCTCTTTTTGCTGACAAGAGGGATTAACAGAACTGGGTTGATGAATTTGTTCGATGCATCATTGGGGCGATGGCAGAAGGGCGCCTCTTCTAAATTTCACCACCAAAGGAACGATCAAAATTAACTCACTAGACCTCACCTCCTTTCATGCGCTAAATCCTTAATGTTGGTTTCTTCCCATTCTAAAGCTTCTGCTTCTTTTTCCTGTCCTTGGACATATTGGAATATGCCAGTTCCAGGTTAGGGCGAATAAGATACGTACCAGTTCCTCGATTAATTTACTGATTTTTCAAGGGCCGATGTTTTGTGAAATCCATTATATATATATATTGCCTCATCCATAGTTATAGTCAGCTTTTTTTGCATGTAAACTCCCCTTCTTTCTGTACGTGTAGCATACGTATTCGCAGTGGAAATGTCTAGAGATACAATCGGCGATGTGGTACATAAAATCAGCCAACTACTCAAATATCGTTCACAACCTGATTTCCAGCAATCAATTGCAAAATCCAGATACCCTTTATTCGCAAAGGCAGATACTGTGGTTTAGTTCTGTAATTAGTGATGAATGGGATTTCTCTTGACAGGCTTATATGTAGAAAATTATCATGCAATCATGCGATCTGAGAGGCAAATCTTCCTACGACAAAATCTAAATTTAACATCACCCATGGTGCTCCACGAAATGAATCATCGTGAATCCTTTAGGCGCCAATCTCAAATTTTCTCACCTTTTATTTTGGCAATGCTCCTAATGTGTTTTTCCTGCTCAAATCAACTGTCCTATCCTTCTGCACCACAAATCGGACCTAACATAGTCATCGATTTGACAAACCTTCCACCTGAAGTACCGAAATTCTTTACCTATCACTTTCATGGGGAAAATATCAATTACTTCATACTTAATCTCCATGGCAGAGTCAGCTCCTTCCTAGATGCCTGCATAAGCTGCTATTCATTCAAGCAAGGATATCGTTGCGAGAACGGTTCTATCGTATGCCGTCACTGCAATACGAAATTTTCGGTATATGAACTCGAGAAAGGTTTGGGAAATTGTTACCCCATAAAGATAGAAGGCAAAATGGAGAACGGAAAATACTTAATCCCCCTAGCCGTGCTCGAGGCTGATGCAAATAAGTTTTAACCAGTTATGGACCTGATCTTTCTAATAAAATGTACCAATAGAAGAGTTTAGCTGATTTTTTTTAGTTTGGTTACTCAAACCGGTGAGTAAGCAAATTACAGTCCTTCACCAATATTAAAGTTTACTCCCTCTATGTCCACATAAATGCTTCATCCGAAATAGAACGGAAGCGCTCCCATTCGAAAAAGAGGCTTGTGTAGCTGCCGATATTATAGAAAACCTGGCTGGATGTATATGTGAGGCTGTAAAATTGCCAATTTGGAAGAAAACATCAAAGTTTGGTGTTCCGGAGGTGCCTACATTTGTCGCGAATGGGTTATTGCAGATACGGAACTTAGCCTAAACGAATTGTCGCTGCAGAACGACAACTGTCCAGATGATGGCGGCGTAGATAAAACCCCTTTCGAGCCGCTATCGATGACGCTGGTATAGAGCGTGCAGTTTTGAATGGTCATGATCGACAACGTTATGCATCATAGCCACAATAGAAGCATTATTAGTCTGTATGCCAATGTCGAGCAATAGGTTACCATTGGCCGAAAGTGATACGCCCGATGAAACGGTCGGCAACTATAAAAATCACATCGTTACTGTCCATACGTGGGCAGACTTGCTACGAAATTTGAAGCCTGAATGGTAAGAGAATATTCTGACTATCAGATCCAAATTCATTTTTTGTCGAGTATTTTCTTGAAGCATTCAGCTCCGTGAATATTCTCAAGGTCGCGATCTTTTTTCATATGCTCCCAGTTGTCATATCCTTTATCAACAGCTTTTAAGAGCCAAGAACAGGATTCTTCAGTATTTTTTTTCAAGGAATAAAGACATGCCATGTTGTAATATGCCGAAACGTTGTTTGGGTTAATTTCCAAGGCATTGCGATAATCGGCAACGGCCAAATCGTAACTACCCTTAGCTTGGTAGGCTGCCCCGCGGTTGCTTAATGCTTGATCATTATTTGGATCTACCTTAATGGCCTCGTTAAATTCATCGATGGCTTTATCGATTTGGCCCTGGACGATATGAATAGCTCCTAGGCTGTTGTATGTTTCTGCGTCTTTCGGGTTCAGTTCGATAGATTTCATGAAATCTGCGACTGCCTGCTCATACCGGTTTTCTGTAAGGTAAATGTTACCTCTGTTCCTATATGCGTTCGCGACTTTGGGATCTAATTCGATTACTTTGTTATAATCAGTTATTGCCTCGTCAAATTTGCCAATGGCCTGGCGAACGACGCCGCGGTTAAAGTATGCATGAGCATTTTTCGGATTCAGCGTGATTGCTTTATCGAAATCGGCTATTGCCTGGTCCGGCAAACCTTTTAATAAATAGGTATTACCGCGGTCATTGTAGGCTTTATCATCTTTCGGGTCCAATTCTATCACCTTGCTAAAATCAGCAATGGCTTCATCGAGTCGGTTCGTGATCTGGTAAGCAATCGCGCGATTCATGTATGAGCGTTCAATATGCTCAACTTTAACCTTGCCGCTTATTTGTTTTGAACATTCTTGTATAACTTCTTCTGTTTTTCCTTGTTCCGCGTAGGTAGCGCACAGGTCGACCTCTGCGAATACACTTGACGTCTTTGAGAAAAATAAAATCAATACAATCGACGCAATTATTGTTCTCTTCATCCTTTCACCTCTTAGATTTCCATGATACTCATTCTACGAATAGTGATTAAAAAACATTATGTCACTCTTACAGAAAATGCTACTGAAAAAGGAATTTAAGTCACTCGATGGAAAGTACAAAGCGATTATTTATAGCTAACTTCCATTCTGACATAATTATTATTATGGCTTTATTTATCTAAACTGCGGTGAACTCCTTCCTTGCCCTGCCTCGTTGATAAAGCCTGATCACTTCATGCCCCGGGATCCTCGGATAGACAATCCCGGGAAAATGTCCTTCCTTTGTTACAGAATCTCCATGACAGATGCCGCAAGCCGCAACTTTAATCAGGACTTCGTTTTCTTTCGGTTCCGGAACCTCTTTGCGTACCAGCTCAAACTTGCCTCCCGGGGAGTTCACCTGCACTGCTTTCATCAACGCCATAAATTTATCTCCTGACTTGCCCCTTGATGAATATGATGCGCTTCCACTCCATACGTATGATTGCAATGCCTATTGCGGTCGCATACTCTTATTGTAGCAAAATAAACTTGCGACAATGGGACGAAAGGAGATCAATAAGCAGTTTGACATGATTTTTTGCATTACTATTCAGGTACAAGAGCAGAGTCCAGTGCACTCTACAGCCGCCTGCCCCGGACCTTGATCAATGCCTGCTTACCCCTCATGGTGACGTTGATCATGACATTTCCGTGAATCTCGTATGAGATCAGCCAAGTGTTTCCGCTGGTCAGGCGTCAACTTAGATTTAATTTCTTCCCACGACTTTATGGCATTAAGCTTCATATCGGTCTTTAAACCCTCGATCTTTTTTACCTGCAATTCGACTGCATGCATATCCACCATATCCTGATGGAGCTGGCCGTGGAGTTCCATTTGTGCGATTTTGAGGTCTGCGCGTTTCCTTATCATGTCCTTCTTCATGGATATCCAGATCTCATGAATCTCAGATTTTTGGCCTTCTGTGAGATCGAGCTTCTTAAAAGCCATCAAAATTCGGTGCAGCTTATGATGGCGCATTTCCCCCTGCCACCCACCAGCCCCATGGCATGATGCCGCCCGATCACAACAGCAAGGATGGCCTGGTTCCCTACCATCAGGTTTCTGCCCGTCAAATGCTGAAACCTGCACTGCAGCCAACAACGTCAAACACACCAGGGCAACACTGAAAAAAAGACCATACTTTCGCGATTCCTTCCAATTCTTCATCTTATTTTTCTCCTCACTTGAATGGTTACTTATTATTCCGATACAACACTGCTTTTACCGCATTTGATCATCGCATATGGCAAAGACACGGGATTTCAGAAAAGGTTTAATTGCTGCTTCAGATAAAGACGGGTAAATTACCGTGCAGAAGATAACAGATGGCAGAGGTTGGACCAAAAGCATACAAAAATACGGAGGGGCCGGGGAAGCCCCTCCTCTCTCGCTTCATATCATGAACAAATTATGCAGTAAGGTTAATCGAGCTTACGCTGTTTTTAGTCTGCGAGCCATAGCTGTTACTTGCGGCCGCAGAGAGGCCGGTTGCTGCGCCCGTGCTTCCGCCGCTGTCTGTGGAATCCATCCCGTGATAGTGGTGGTGATGATGATGGCCCTGAATGCCCTGCGTACCCTGCGCCTGCTGTGTGAGACTGGCAAGATCATTCTGGACTTGTGACATTGCTTGGTTCAACGCCTGTTGGGAAAGAGTGACCTGGGTAGAACTTCCTGAAGTTCCTGAACTCTGGGCGTTCTCGTAAGACTGAATGTCGTTCTGAAGATTTTGAAAGTCAGTGTTGAGAGTGCTTAAATACGGATTATTAGCAGTATTACTTACAGACTGTATTGACACAATGTTCACCTCCTTTTCTTATCAACATTTAAAAACGTTAACACTAAGTAAGCAATTTATATACCAGATACATTAAAAACACATCATTCTTAGAAATCAAAAAAAACAGGCCTATAAAAAACAATCTCAGAAGTCTCATAAGCAACAATGCGGCAACATTTTCCTTCTTTAGGACTTTCCGGAAAATTTTTCCTAGATATACTATATTTTCGTGAAATACGAATTCATAATTAAACCTTTTCGAAGCTTTTGTGTCAAAACATTGTAACTTTTAATAAAATACGCTATCCTCATAAAGATGATGTATGAATTTTGCATACATGAAGCGCTCTTATTCTGACATATCTATCGAGATAGGGAGCGCTAGTTCAATGTGCAAGCGTAATCACCGTTCTGCCGGTTCCCCGCGCATACCAACCGGTAAGAATATTCACCGAGAATATATAATGCCTTTCAGGATAAATTTTGTAACCTAATGCGAGGTTACATTCACAGCCGATTACAGCGTAAAGATGCTTCGTTGGTGACGAACATGAATTTCCGGCTAGACATCATCCCATAATTAATGGTAGGATTTGCCAGACCCATGTGTGAGTCAGTTGAAAATCGAGGGAGATGGATGTTAGCAAAAAATTACACACAGAAGAGTCATTATTTTACGGGGACTATCCTGGTCTGTTCGATGTGCCTTTTCATCCTGGCCACCGTGCCAGCACCTCTTTGCGCTGAAGAAGCCACACCTGCGGGTCAATCCCAATCTGCGCAGGTTCAGTCTGAAAAAAACGATCCTGCCGATGAAGGCATGATATCGGCAGGTGAGATATTAACTGTGAAGCGATGTATTGATATCGCGCTTCGCAAAAATCCAACCATTGTTGCCGCGATTAATACCGTGGAAGTCAATAGGAGCCTGGTAGGTCAGGCGCGTTCCGTCTATTATCCACAGCTCAGCGCATCAGCTACATACAACAGGATTCAGCCAGCATCAAGTTCGACGGGAACTACGCCATACAATCTGGCTGCTGGCATCTTATCGCTCAATCAGTATATCACGGACTTCGGAAAGACGTCGTCACAGGTAGAAATATCTAAGTACAATCTCGATTCCGCTCGTTCAAATATGACAACAACGCAAGATACTGTAATTCTGAACGTTAAACAGGCCTATTACGGCGTACTGCAGGCCAAGCGGAATCGTGACGTGGATATGGACGTCATAAAACAAATGCAACTCCATCTGGACCAGGCAAAAGCTTTTTATGCGGTCGGTACGAATGCACGGATCGATGTGATCAATGCAGAAGTTAATCTGAGCAATGCACAGCTCAGTCTTATTAATGCCGAAAATGCGCTCAAGATAGCCTGGGTGACTCTAAACAATGCTATGGGGACACCTGATCCGCCCGAATACACGCTTGAGGACAACCTCGCATTTCAGAAGTATACGATCACTCTGGAGGAAGCAACGGCGCACGCCTTTGAAAACAGGCCTGATCTCAAATCGATCATTGCCCAAAGACAGGCGGCAGAGGAAAATATCAGTTTCGCACGTTCAGGTTATTACCCGACCTTATCGGGAAACGCAAACTACTACTCGGTAGGCGAGACAACCTCAACGTTTGAGCAAGGTTGGAGTGCCGGGGTGGCTTTGACCGTTCCCGTGTTCAACGGTTTCTTGACGCAACAGCAGGTATCAGGGGCTAAATCAAATCTCAATGTTCTGAGAGCCAATGAAGAATCTTTACGTCAGCAAATACTGCTCAACGTCAGACAAGCGTACCTGAACCTGGTGGCAGCGGAGGCCAGCATCTCGACCGCGGATCTAGCGGCTAAGCAGGCCAAGGAGAACCTGGACCTGGCTAACGGTCGCTATGCTGCCGGAGTGGGAAGCCCGATCGAAGTCTCCGATTCGTTTGCACTCTACGTAACGGCCCAGGCGAATTTGACGAATGCGCTGGCTAATTACAAAACCTCCCAAGCCAGCATTGAATACGCGATGGGGATACGCTGAGGAAAAGAAGTGAACGAGAAGTGAATTAACCCGCAGCAGAGCTGCGGGGCATCAAAACCGATAGAACCTAAAACCAATCAGATTCTTATCCTGACTTCGTCAGGATTGTCCTTTTCATCCCAGCAGTAGAACTGCTGGGTATTCAAGGACAAGTTTTATAAATAATAATCACCTCGGCTATAATTCTGGCTATCTTAGTCATTGGCATCATCGTAGTAGGCGCCAGATCAATGTTCCCATTCAGGGAGGAGTACCTATCCAAAGCGATATTTAACAAACAGTGACACCAATAGGCACAGTCAACCCTGTTACAATCATTTAGTTGGCACGCAGGTGTCAGGGACCATCAAGTTTTTATCGCTGGAATTGTTGATGTTGACAATATTACGTTACTTCAGTTGCGGCCCATGCCGACATATCTTGCACACTTAGGCTTTGTTCGATAATAAACAATCATGGTCACTCTGCTAACCGACGCGCTTTGCTTGCTTGTCATGCATCGATTATTGACCGCATTGTCGTATTTTAAATGTTCGTAAATCACTTTATGGAGGTCACTGGTTATGAATATTTTTAAGTTTATGTTTATCTTTATTTTATCGTTTTTTGTGCCCATGTTAATCCTCACCGGTTGCGGTCCTACTCAACCCAATCTTATTTACATTACCATAACGCCGACCAGTCCTACCATTTCTAATGGATCGACCCTTCAGTTTGATGCTGTTGGAAATTATCAGGGTAATGTAGAGGCCGATATTACGACGTCAGTGACATGGAGCTCATCAACTGCAATTGTTTCAACGATAAGCAACTCAGCTGGTTCACAAGGGCTTGCAACAGCTGTCGCTCTAGGCACAACTACTATAACGGCAACCGATCCGTCGACAAACATAACAGGCACTGCGATATTGACGGTACAGTGAAGCATCAATACACGTATATCGCGATTTCGTTATTTCAGTTCAAGGACATTCACTTTGCATGTTTTCAGGTGTACTGAACTACGCAGGTGACTAAAGGGGACGGTTAGGGCCTTTTTGGAACCCCAAGCGAGAGGCCCCAATGTCAGAGCTATGGTGTACTACCGCCCTAATATATGCTTCGGTATATTTTGATTGCATGATAATTTATTGATAAGCGCATTTTTATAGTTAACTTCAGAATGTCGGGATCAGAAAGGGAGACAAGGTGGAGTTTTTAAGGGTAAGAATTTTTATCGATGGCTGTCATGCACTTCTTGCGGGCAAGGAAAAAAATAGTGACGACGTCTTGAGTATCCGTGATTAGCAAACTACTTTGCGGGGGGAAACATTACTCATATCTAAGTGCCTGAATCGGGTCCTGCTGCGCAGCCTTGCTCGCGGGATATACGCCAAAAAAGATCCCAACTGCTCCGGAGAAAGTAAACGCCATTGCAATAGACCAGAGAGAGACGCTCGTGGGCAGGACATCTACGAATACTGGGATGAGCAGTGCCAAGCCGACCCCGATGAGTATGCCGAGCACGCCGCCTGCTCCTGAAAGAGTTACGGCTTCGATCATAAATTGCGCCATGATGTCACTGTTCCTCGCACCTAATGCCTTACGGATACCGATTTCTCGCGTCCGTTCCCGGACCGAGACCAGCATGATGTTCATGATACCGATACCGCCGACCAGGAGCGATATACCTGCTATCCCACCCAAAACTGCAGTCAATACTCCCAGGATTGTGTTCATGGTCTCCAGCATGGCACCCTGTGTCTGGATCGTGAAGTCCTCTTTATGGGCATGGCGTTTGATTAGTACGTCCTTTATCTGAGTAATGGCGCGGTCGGTGTCTTCGGCCTGAGGCGTTGATGCGATAATCTCAAAAAGCGCATCCGTATCAAAGAGTTCCTGACCGCTCGTAACCGGCACGTAAACAATGTCGTCCACGTCCATGCCGAGGCTTGTGCCTTTTTTCCGCATGACGCCTATGACACGATACCGAACGTCGGAAAGCATCACGACCTTACCGAGTGCGTTCTGATCCCCGAAGAGTTCTTCCTTGACTTTTGTTCCGAGAACGACGACCTTACTCTTGGAATCCACATCTCCTTGGGTGACATAACTTCCAGAATCGACGAAAAGATTTCTCACCCGCTGGAATTCAGGCGTAACGCCTATGATCATAACATCGCGGCCTAGGTTCGTGTACTTGATCCTACCTGTCCCGAGCACGATCGGCACCGCATCGGTCAGCAGCCAGGCTCTGCGCCTGAGGGCAAGTGAGTCGTCGTACGTGAGCTTGCGGACTGTGCCTGCCGAAGGCGGATGGAATCCGCCGCTTGCACTGGTCTTTCCCGGTGTAATAATGAGAAGGTTCGTGCCGAGTCCAGTAAGTTCTTTTGTTATATAGACCCTCGCGCCTTCTCCGATGGACACCAGAAGGATGACGGCCATCACGCCGATGATGACACCGAGCATGGTGAGACCGGAACGGACCTTATTTGACAGGATCGCTTCAAAAGAAACCCGGAACGTTTCAAGGAAATTCATAAAACCACCTGGTCTTCTATAATCTGTCCATCCTTCAAATGAATATTCCTTTTGCACCGGCCTGCCACGTTCTGGTCGTGGGTGACAATGACGACCGTAACCCCTTGTTTATTAAGCTCCGTTAGAATATTCAGGATTTCCTCGCCGGAACGGCTGTCCAGATTGCCCGTAGGTTCATCAGCGAGAAGAAGAGGGGGGTTATTCACGAGAGCGCGAGCAATAGCAACTCTTTGCTGCTGCCCTCCTGAAAGTTCCGTGGGCTTATGATACATGCGTTCGGCTAGACCAACCCGCTCAAGCATCGGCGCAGCCCGTTCCTTCCTGGTACGAGCAGGCACTCCGCTATAAATGAGAGGAACCTCGACGTTTTTCAGGGCTGAGAGCCGCGGCAGCAAATTAAATGTTTGGAATACAAATCCGATCTTGACATTTCTTACCGAAGCGAGTTCATCGTCGGATAAAGTGCTGATTTCCCGGTCCTCGAAATGATAGACCCCGCTTGTCGGCCTGTCGAGGCAGCCGATTATGTTCATGAGCGTCGATTTTCCCGAACCAGATGGCCCCATAACTGCAATGAGTTCACCCGGTTTGATACTAAGAGTTATACCTGCTAAGACGGTGATATCCAACTCGCCCATATGGTAAGTTTTTGTTATATTGGAGAGATTTATCATGAACAAAGGTCAATACGGAATATCATTTATATAGTGCAAAGTAGGGCTTACCTACTCCATGCCTGAAGGCAAAAGGTTCTAATGGTAGTAAAGGCAAACGGTCATTGATCCGTTTTGAACGGGCAAACAACTCTGTCTCAAGCCCGCAGGCCAAAGTCTTTAGAAAAGAATCTGATCATTTGTCGCTTGCCATTGCAATATCGACACCGACCGTTCTAGGAACAGGCAATCATCCGGCCAGACTGAATCAGTTCGGCAATGTCGAAGACAGAAAAATATTTTTACCCGATAACTTGGTCACTGGAACCTCATATCGTTGGCTTCCAAAGAGAGTACGATACATATACCGCGATGATAGAAAACGTTAACGGTACCGCAATTCATCCCAAAATCTAAAACCAAGGCCTTTTTTGCTGCTAAAGCGTCGGAAAATACCAAAACGCGTTTAGAATCTATGCTCTTTACCGATTATTCTTGCTCTATTTTGACCTTCGCGCCGTCTTTCAATCCCACGGCTTCCGGCGTCGTGATAACGTAATCGCCAGGCTTAAGGCCGTCGGTAATCTGAGTATTACTCCAGTTGGTCTCGCCTATTTGAACAGGACGTAGTCTCGCGACGGCACTTGCGCCCGGTTTCAGTGAGCTTCCATCGGCCATGAAGACTTGTTTTTTCCCATCCCGCTCGATGACTGCCTGGGAAGGGACAGATAGAACATTTTGAAGAGTCGCCACAAGAATTTCCACGTCCGCCGACATCCCCGGCTTGATCCTTGGTTGTTTCTCGTTGAAGTATATCCATACGTCCGCAGTACGGGTCTCAAGTTTGCCGCCACTCACAATCGGGGAAATGCGTTTAATGGTCCCTTGAAATTTTTCTCCGGGGAAAGCATCTACGGTGATCGAAACCGGCTGCGAAATACGGAGCCTGCCTACGTCAACCTCATCTATCGTTGCGAGGACGTAAATAAGTCTGGGATTAACGATCGTAACGATTTGTTTACCCGGCATCAAGAGCTCGCCTACTTCGGTGTATTTCTTCGAAATCACGCCGTCGAAAGGCGCCCTGATAACGGAATAATCCTTCTTTACCTTATCGTCTTCCCGGGCTGCATCATACTGCGTTTTCGCGACCTCGTAGGTCCGCCTTACAGTATCAAGGTCCTGCTGTGCAATCATTCCTTTGTCGAACAGGCCCTGCATGCGTTTCAGATTTTTATCCGCTTCCTGGTACGTTGCTTTGCTTTGACCGAGCACGCTTTCGGTCTGTACGGATTCCTCAGTTAGATCGAGCTGCGCTATCAAAGCTCCTGTTTTGACCGTGTCCCCTTCCTTCACCGGTAGTTTTACCACCCTGCCTGTCTCTTGAGCTGAGAGAGTGACTTCAGTTTCCGACTTTACCGTGGATGTTGTCGTCGCGTTTACGATGACGCGTAGTTCGCCCATTTTGAGTTTAACTATCCTGACCATGACTGGTTTGCTGCTGGCTATAACGGCGAAAGCGGCCACAACTACAGCGGCTGCAACGGCCCAGCTTATCTTACTTTTAAGAACCGTGGAAACTATCGCCATTTCATAATTCCTTTGATTTGTTATCCGCCCCATCTTCAAGCCGCTCTTTAATATTTTTCATGAAAGCTCTCGTCACCTCTCCCAATTTTTCTGCAACAATAATTTCCTGCAGAAAACCTAAACGTCCCGTAACATGCCCTTCCAGGCGGTACGTTAATTCGGTTTCATTATCGGATATCTTACGAAAACTAGCGATTCCTGACGTTATAAGGTGTTCATGCGCCGCAGTCCATGCCAGCTTTTGGTTTTCTATGATCTCCGTGGTATGGGCATGAATCTCGATGGTCCGTGAAAAGGGCCCCAGCGACATTTTTACCACCCAGATCGAATCGAGATCGTTTAGGATATCGACGCCCATGCATCCCGGAAACAAACAGCCCACTTCGGGACGATCATTCATAAATAACTAGACGCTTCTTATCGGCAACTTAACAGTAAACACAACTTCCTTCACGGGCATGGTGCGCCTCGTTTAAACTAGCTGATCTAGTTCGGTTTTTCCCAAATTAAACTTTATCGAACTCGTTGCTACGCCCTTAGCAACTCGTAAATTTAATTCGAATCACCGCTCCAATCCATTTCCCATGGCCTTCGCAAGTTTTGCGGCCGCGAGCTGATAGTCATAGAGAGCCTGTACATAATCACTCTTCGCTTTCGCATCAGCTACTTGTGCATCTGTCACTTCGATCGAAGGGCCGACACCTTCCCGATATCTGCCTTCAGCCAGGTCCAAGCTCTCCTGTGCGCTTTTGAGGGAGCTCTCCATCACTGCTATCCTCGCAGCTGCGCTTTCCATGTCAGCGTATGACTGGTTTACTTCGAGAAGTATAGACTGTCTGAGGCTATCTCGCTGCGCTTCAAATGAATGTTTATTCGCCCGTGCCTCGCTTACCCGACCGTTGGTGAGCCTGCCATCAAAAAGAGGCATCGAAAGCATCACGCCCGCGTTCCAGCTATCCTGAATCTCGCCTACGAGAGGGATGCCCTCGAAAGAACCTGCTTGTACGGTACCATGCGTCCAGTTGTAGGCGCCGTTTGCTGAAAGCGTTGGCAGATAGTTTGATTGTTCTGTCTTTATTTGGGACTGTGCAGCCTGAATATCTATTTCCGCTTTCAGCATTTCTGGACGATTTTTTAGCGCTGCAGTCTGCGCCTCGTCGAGAGAAGGGAGTGTAGACGGCTGAGAAAGTACATCCTCAATCTCAACATCGCGGACCGGATCTAGACCCATTGCATTGTAGAGGGATATGGTGTTCAAGCGAACGGCATTCTCCGCATTTATTAAGCCGAGCTTCGCGCTGTTTACATCGACCTCGGCGCGGGTAACATCGTATCTCGGCTTGGAACCTGCCCGAAAAAAGGCTTCTGCTTGATTCATGTGGCTTTTGGTCTGCTCTAGCGTTTGCTTGGCAACACTTACCAGTTTCTTAGCCTGGAGTAAGGCATAATAAGCCTGTTTGACATTGAGCACTACTTCCTGGACAACGCGGTCGATGTCCCTTTCAGCTGATTGTGTCCCGAATCGCGCCGCGTCAAGAGCATTGCCAGTCCTGCCGAAATCGTACAGCATTTGATTTAAGGACAGTGTGGTCGTGTAGCTTTTCGTGATAGTTTCTCCAAAAGCACCTCCCAGTTGATGGCTATCAGAGTAACCCGTGCTCGCGGTAAGCTGGGGCAGATAAGGTGACGCCGCCTGAATGACCCTTCCCTGCCCAGCGTTTAAGGATGCCTGCGCAGCCCGGATGGAAGGGTGATTGGCAAGTGCGTTTTCGATGCAGTCATTGAGCGTGAGCATTGTCCCGGCAAAAGCAGGAACAAGCATACTTATCAACAGCATGCTTATGAAAGCAAAAAAACGCATAACTGACCATTTATTTTCTGACATACCTGCAGCCATCGGAGTAATAGTCGGGGAACTGATTCGTATCTTGTCAATTGGCCCACGTGCTAGCAAGTGCCATAACTGCGCCGGACATGATTGGGATTATTAGATTATCGTTCAGAGAAATCGGTAGCAGTTCAATACAGGCAGCTGCCAGAGCGCCAAGTACCATCACCCATGATGCGAGTTTTAATCCGACGACGGGCAAGAGAAAACCTACTAAAAGTGAAGCAACAATGAATGCTGCCGTACCTTCAAGACTTTTACCTCCGATTTTCGTCTTCCCGTAGCGTTCACCGATCGTCGTAGCAGCGACATCGCCAAAGGCCAGAAAACAAATTGCAGCTGTAGCAACGGGTGTTGAATAGGCGTAGAGTGATAAGCCGACGCCTAGTATATAGGGCACCGTGCCGGTCATTTTCTGCTCTTCATTTGCACGAATAACGCCGCCTAGGTGGGTATAGATATAATTATTCCAAACAGGACGTCTGATCCGGACAATCTCGAACATCAGGACGACAACGATAAGGACACCGTAGACGGTAAAGGCCGTGTTTCTATTGAAAACAAAATAGAGCGACAAAAGTCCCATGCCACCCAGAATGTGATAGATCTTACGCCCTATGTATTTCATCGGCCCTTTCGATCCATTCAAACAGCAGTATCATTGTTCTTTCCGTGAATCAGTCGGAAGACTACACACCGGGCCAATGTTGCACCGATCGCATTCAATCTGGATAGTACTATGGAGTATTTTGAATTTCTTCGACAATAGTTCCCGGATCTCATCAATAATATTCCTGCACCCGCTTATCAGCTGATCGTCGATCAGCACGTGGGCGCTCATGGAATAAACACCGGAAGTTATGGCCCAGATATGGATGTGGTATGCTTCGCGGACGCCCTTTACTTGTTCTAACTCGGCGGTGACTGTATCGATGTCGATATGGGACGGCACCGACTCCAGAAGGATATTGACCGATTCCCTGACCAGAGACCATGATCCATAAATGATGATCATGGAAATAACGATACTAAGGATTGGGTCGATCAGGTACCAACCGGCATAGATAATTATGATGCCGCCGATCACAACGCCAATTGATGAAAGAGCGTCTCCAACGATATGCAGGTACGCACCCCTGATATTCAGGCTGGCATGGCTGTGTTTAAAGAGGATAAAAGCTCCAGCCACGTTTGCAACCAGGCCGATGATTGCTACGATCAGCATCAGTTGCCCTTCAACCGGCTGCGGATGAATCATTCTCAAGTATGCCTGGTACATGATGTAGATCGAGATAAGGACGAGCACAATGCCATTCAGCAAAGCAGCAAGAATTTCAAGCCGGTAAAAACCAAAGGTCTTTTTTTCTGTCGCCGGTCTAGTGGCAAACTTCATAGCAAAAAAGGAAAGCAGCAATGCGAGGTTGTCTGTAAACATATGGCCAGCATCGGATAAGAGTGCAAGGCTGTTCGATAAAAGACCGCCGACGACCTCGACGATCATCATCAGTATCGTGATTGACAAAGCGATCAAGAGGTCCCGCTGCCCGCCCGTGGTTACGCGGAGATTCTCGTGGACATGAGCATGGTCGTGATCATGGTTATGCTCATGATCGTGTGCACTTGAATTAATATGAGAAACCGACATGATAGTATCTACTTGAGCTCCTCTCAATCCCTCGTCCAGAAGCGCAGGTCATTCTCCGTCTCTATTGCCCCAAGCTCAGCTGCATATCCATAATATGTCAACAATCCATTTTGCTCTTCTTCACCGAACCTGTAACTAAATAAATTCCAATACTTTAAGAGTACAGCGGCTGGGATATTAAACCGCCCCGTGCTCGTTTCGGCTATTTCCTTGAGGTGGGTCAGCCCATAAGTTCTTGACTCCATAATAATATCATACAACCGTGCAAGGTCATTGTGTATTTTTTTTCTGTCATTTACCTGCCAGAGCGCAAATACAAAAGGGAGTCCCGTAAATTTGTGCCAGAGTTCACCAAGGTCATAGCAATGAGGATAGATTGATACCGCAGCCCTCTGAATTGCCAAATCACCGATTGTGAGCATTGCGTCTGCTCTTTGTGAAGGGTCTTCGGCGCCCTGATCAAAGAGTATATACCTGGGGTTCACAGCGTACTGTATTTCGAGAAGAATGCGGAGTAGCACGACCGATGTGGCAGACGCCGTGGTTAATGCGACAATCTTATTGGCAAGTTCCTCAATGGGGACTTTGCTCTCCAAGAGGATGCTCATAACTTTATTTTTTGAGGTAATGGAAAGGTCCGGCAGCAGAGTATAGCGTCCCTTGTTTACAGCATACTCAATGGAAGATGAGGGTGACACATCAATCGTACCTTCGGAAAGCATGCGGTTCAATTGTGTCGGAATACCTTCTACCAATTTGAAGGGGAAAACGACCTTCTGTAAGACAATTCCGGAATGTGGAGGGAAACAATTCGAGTAGAGGATATGGCCGAGTTTAAGCATATTGGGATATCACTGAGTGTAACCACTGATGTCAAGAATAAGCATCAATCTAGATTTTTATTTCTTAAAAAGAAACACAGAAAGATATTTTTTCCCCACATTCATCTGTGGTTACCTGTTCCTTTACTCCTTACTTTCTAAATAGTTCTTCTGGTCATCCACGAGCATATACACGACAGTGATAACCACGAAAGCCAGCAGCTTCTAGGCGAGCTAGCCACCGATCATTACAATGGTCATTACGGCGCTGCATTTCGCGCCTTCTCCGGCTTCAAAGCTTTGACATCAAACCAAGTACGATTGCTGCGTCTATCGTGACGATCGAACACACCCCATCAGGCAGACCGAATCCACGATCTGCGCTTGTACGGCCGATCCGGTGCATGTCAGCATAGCAATAAAAGGATGCAATATTTTCATGATTGGAAAACCTAATAATATGTGGTGCGAGCTTTATTCTTTCTCATTTAACGAGTGCCAGTCCGCTGAAAAAGAGATCCGTCACAAACGCCCCAAATTTTTTCGAAGACAGATTCATGCATTTTCCATGTACGTGTTCCGCCATAGGCTGCAAAATGAAATTGTGGATAATAACCCCAATTAACGAGGTAACAGCCAGTGAGGGTTCGAATTTTTTTAGTTCGCCCCTCTTCATCCCTTCTTTCAGCAACGCTACAAGGTGGGCATAATTGTCTGCAAAATACTGATCACAGATCCAGGTTATGTTTCCACTGTTTCCTGCAAATTCCATGGCCATGATTCTGCGCAGGTCCTCATTACCTATTTGGAAATGTATGAAGCTTTCAACATACTTTTCGATTTTTCGGCGTACCGATGTTTTTGAGGTAAAAACAGGGTCGTTCCAGATATCAATAAGTGTTGAAAATGAGTCGCTCAGAACGGCACGATAGAGAGCACCTTTATCCTTGAAATGGTAATAGATCATCGCGTTGTTCACCCTCGCTGCATGCGCAACCTCTCGAACCGTGGTTCCATCGAAGCCGCGTTGTGCGAACACTCGACGCGCAGCGGTAAGTATTTCAACGCGCGTATCGCCATCTGAGCGTCCCGCTTTAGGGCGGCGGCCGGCTGTATGTTTTTGTGATATGCGATGTTCCATGGCTATTTAACTAACCGGTTAATTAAATAATTGAAATGAGAATATACCAAATCTCCTTGATGTGTCAAGGTTTTTTTACAGTTCACTCTGTCAATTGTTGACCGCACCTGCGTGAAGGACTTTCAGGAATAACCTGTCTGACAAGTACATCGGAGCATGCATCTCGGCAGTGATGCATGAAGATTGGATATGTTTTCTGAGCAATTCAGTTTGCATGAACGCTGCTATGCCATAATGACGAAATAACGAATCGTCAGTCTGGCGCAGAGCAATTCGGCTTGCATCCTTTGCGATGCTATTCTTTCTTCAGGCTTTAGATCGCGTTACTCGATATATCTATCAACTGTCATCATCGAGCATCCGGTGTTTCGGTCGTTCTATGTCATCGAACTGACCCGTCTTTACGGCCCAAATAAAAGTGAACCAGGCGGCAAGTCCCAAAAAAAACATAAGAACTATTAGCGCTAGGATTGTCCAGAGCATAGTATTATTATACCCTATTTCCCATGTGTTTCTGTCCTATCTCATCCATATAATCCGTTACCAAACTATATTTCTTTCTCCTGTTCCGTCTGTTCCGGATAGATGAAGGGAGCCTCCTGTTCCAATTTTATCTCACGTGAGGTAAGGTTCTGAAGAATAAAACGCAGCTGTGTGAGCCGGTACGTGAGGTCCTTTCTCTTCACATACACATTGACATTCATTTTCATTCCAGTATTTGAAGGGATGATGAAAGGATTTCGTGAAATTTCCAGTTCGGCATTTTTTATCCCAGCAATACTTAATTGATAAATAGCAGGGTTAAGTGACCGGTTTTCAATTGTCATCGAATAGGAATTCATTATACCGTCGTGATCGCCTTCTGGCTCGATCAGTTGAGGCTCGTCGCGAAAAACCCAAAAATCAACAGGCACTCTGATATAAATTTGATACGCAAGCTGCATAGCGATACAGGCAAAGGCAATAGAAAGCCATATCACGCGGACCCGCCTCCCCTTTGGGACTGACTCTCCTGATAATCCCGGGACATACCGAATAAGCAACCTCTTTCCAATTTTCTCTGCCTGTGACCGGCATGCGTCGATGCATTCAGCACAGTTGATGCACTCAACCTGAAGACCCTCGCGAATATCTATCCCTGATGGACACGCACGCACGCATGCTTCGCACCCCATGCATTCGTCTGCATGTTTCCGGTCGAAAGCGATTGTCAGTGTCCTGTCATCAAAAAAAGCGCTTTGAAATCTCGCATACGGGCAGACGGACCCACAGAAATATTGTCTAACAAAAGCCAGGTCCATGTATAACAGTATGGTAAAAAATAACCACGAGCCCGATGTCCAGGATCCAAGCGACCCGTGGAATACTTCCCTTATCATGTCATAGGGAGAGATAAAATACCAGATCAGGTCGGCTGCGACAAGGGTAGAAAAGATAAAGAGGATGCCATGCGAGACGGTCTGACTGATGTACTTATGACGGCTGATCCATGGTACGGCAATCAACCGTCTCGCGAAATCGGACAGAACCGACTGAGGACACATCCAGCCGCACCAGATGCGGCCGTAGAGAAGCGTTACAATCATAACGCCGAGAAAAAAAAGAAGAAAGACAAGCAGGAAGAAGTATGACTCGCTTATCCCGATGACAGAACCAAAAAAGTATAATTTGAGGGACGGAACATCAAAGCGAAAGGCGCTTTCGCCATTCACCTTCATAAAGGGGAGACCGAGCAGCATCACTGCCTGCAACCACGCAACAATGCTACGCTTGGTCCGAAAAGACATTTTTTTCATTCCTGACTACTTCGCATGGTGGGAAAAAACATAATGGGCCACAGCACTTATCTTTTCTGGACTGAGCTGGCTCGAGAATGACGGCATCCCTTTCGACGTGCCGGCGCTGATCACGCGTATATAATCGGCAACCGTATTACCGTAAATAAACTTGGGGCCACCCAGTACAGGGCCGATGCCGCCTTCGAAATTTTCGCCGTGACACATGGCGCAATTTTCCTTATACAATGCCGGGCCCAGTGCCACGCTGGTGACTTCCTTCCCGAATTCGCCGGGCCGAGCCGTTTCTTTCACCTCCGGGATGGTAATATTCTGTTTTAAGGCCTCACTGTGTTGGTAATACTGTTTTAACTCAGACCAACCAGTCGTCTGAGGCGAAAAAAGATACATATAGCAAAGCCCAATAATAATGAGCCCAGCAAAAAGTATCGTCATGCCCAAAGGCATTTTTGACTTCCCCTCTTCCCGTTCTTTTATGCCATCATATTCGCTCATGTTTGTCTCCGCATAAAGCATCGTGCTTGCTACTCAATCTCAATCATCATCGAGCATCCGGTATTTCGGTTGTTCCACTTTCGCTTTCCGTTTAGGACGATAAAAGTAGATCACGATACCTATAAAAACACAGACCAACACAATCGTGAACCCGTAATATATAAACTCTTTCATAGCCATGTTATTGTCTTAACTCCCTTCCCAAACGCATGAGATATGAAACAAGTGCGTCCATTTCAGTTTTACCCGACAGTGCTTGTAAGTCTTCGGTCGTATAGGGATAACCGAGAATATGCATTTTCCTCTCCGTATACGTTGTGTCTAGCTTTCTATCAGCAAGCCAGGCATATGCCGGCATATTCGAATCACGGTACATGCTGCGTGGGTCCTTTAAATGCATATAGTGCCAGGCTGGCGGATATTTTTTGCCGACGTGCGCAAGATCCGGACCGGTTCTCTTAGACCCCCACAAGTGAGGTCGGTCGATGGCCGACTCTTCAAGTTTTGATGGTGTGCCGTAACGAGCCGTTTCAAAGGCCAGCGGTCTGACCGTCTGCGAATGGCAATTGTTGCAGCCTTCTCGAATATAGATGTCCCTACCCTCTACTTCAATCGGTTTGTAAGGAATGATTTTTTCGAGGGACGGTGTCGCGGTCCCGAGATATAAGGGTATGAATGTAGTCAATAGTGTTCCTACCAGTATCGAAAGCGTTGCCAGGATGATGAAGGTAACAGGTCTTTTATCGACATTCATAGGAATCTCCTCTTAATCTACTCATCATCATGCAATCTGAACAGCCGGCGCGGACCTGATGGTCTTATAAATATTATAGACAAACACCAGGAATCCCGCGAAGAAAATAACCCCTCCTATGGTACGCATGTTCCAGAAAAGGTAATTCGGCGCCAGTGTCTGCATAAAATTAGGATAGACAAGGCTGCCGTCCTTTTCCATTGCCTGCCACATTGCTCCCTGGCGAATGCCCGTAATCCACATTGTTACGGAATAGATAAGCTGCCCCACGAGCACGAGCCAAAAGTGCAGGTTCGCCAGTTTTACGCTGTACACCTCCGTGTTGTAAATGCGAGGGACCATGTAATAAAACCCCGCCGAAAGCGTCATCGTTACCCATCCCATAGTGCCCATATGCACATGTCCGATCACCCAGTCCGTGTAATGGATGAGTGCACTGAAGGTACGGATTGCCTGGCTCGGCCCCTGAATGGTCTGCATGCCGTAGAACGTGATTGCCATGACGATAAACTTAACCAGGTAGTTAGACCTCATCTGTTGCCATTGGCCTTTCATCGTTCCATACCCATTTATGACCGATGCCCATGATGGTGCAATCAAGAAAATACTGAACGCGATGGCTACGGTCTGGATCCAGTCCGGGAGCGGCGTATAAATCAGATGGTGTGCACCTGTCCAAAGATAGCCAAAAACCAGGGACCAGAAACCGATGATCGAAAGACGGTGGCTGAATAATGGCGCGTTTGTTGTTTTCGGAAGGACGTAGTAGAATACTGCAAGGGGCAGCGTAGTAAAGACAAAGGCCACGGCATTATGCCCGAACCACCACTGGACGTTCGCATCATTCGCGCCGGCGTAGATGGAATAGGACTTGAACCAGGAAACGGGGACCGCAATATTGTTCCCGATGTAAACGATGGCGACGCCAACGACTGTAGCGAGAATGTACCAGAGGGAAACATACATCTGCTCTTCTTTCCGTTTCATGATCGTGGCGATGATGTTGATTGAGAACATAACCCACAGGATCACTACCCCGATGTCGAGCGGCCATTCAAGTTCGGAATATTCCTTGCTTTGGGTCATGCCGGCAAGGAGCGAAAGCGCAGCGAGCACAATGGCTACATTGAAGAAATACAGCGTGACCTGTGCGAGTCTCGGGAATGCGAGCCGTGTCCTGCCCAGCCGCTGCACCAGATAGAAAAACATGGCGAATGCAGCGGGGATGGTGAAACCATAAATGACAGCGTTTGTGTGGAGTGGTCTAAGTCTGCCATAGGTGAACCAAGGCGGAAAATTGAGCGAAGGGTAGACCAGCTGCAGGGATATGAGGAGACCGACGATGAGCCCTACAACCCCCCAAAACAGAGATGAAATCGCGAACCCTTTAATTGCACGATAGTCATACTGAGTATCCGGTGTCATATGGCGCTCCAATCTTATAGGTGAAACGCGGATAGCTTAGACTTTTAATTTAGAAAGATCTTCAAAATTTGCTTTTTTCAGAGTATCGGCCACCTTGGTCTGTACATTGGCCCATAGCTGGATTGTGGGGCAGTGTTTAGAAAAGTTGCATTTTTTTTTATCCATGAGGCAAAGATTGAAATAGAGCTTTCCTTCGATTGCTTCGAGGACTTCGAGCACAGTAATCTCTCGAGACTGCTTGGCGAGTGAAAAGCCGCCTTTAACTCCCCGGTAAGAACGTACAATCTTAGCTTTGACAAGCTTTTGCAGGATCTTTGCAAGAAAACTCCTGGGAATTTTATACTCCTCAGCAATTTCATTGATGAAGCTGACTTTTTTAAATGGTTGGCTTGCGAGGTACAAAACACTACGGATTCCGTAATCACCTTCACGTGTGACATGCATGGTTTTAGTATATCTAACCTTTTAACGTTGTCAAGGGAAACAAAATACTTTTGATCGCATTGGAAAGAGGAAAACCTGATTTTCAACGATCGCTTGATTTATTGTCCGTTTTATATTATAGTTTTTTATGCACAATAAAATTAAAACAGTTGCAGAACTTTGTCCACTTCTGGACATCTTGCGTAGCACCGGTAAAAGAATTATTTTTACGAACGGATGTTTTGACATCATTCATACTGGCCATACGCGTTATCTTGCGCAGGCAAAATCTTACGGGGATTTGCTCGTTGTTGCTGTCAACAGTGATGCATCAGTCAGAAAGATTAAAGGCGGAAAAAGACCGATAAACTCCCAAGCCGACCGAATGGAGACCTTGGCTGCCCTTCAAGCGGTAGATTTTGTTACTGTCTTTGACGAGACGGACCCCTATCGGGTCATCTCTGAATTGAAGCCTGATATTCTGGTCAAGGGTGGCGATTGGCCTATCGAAAAAATCATCGGCAGGGATGTGGTTGAAGCGAGAGGCGGGCGTGTCATAAATGTTCCATATGTTGAAGGGGCATCTACAACTGGGATCATAGAAAAGATTTTAAAAATATATTGCTAAGCACGGTCCAGTCATGCAAAAAACAGAATCTTATAAATAACATATGAATGCAATTACTGCCATCTAGCACCGAACTGCGCGGAAACGGACAAACTCAATATAGTTATTTATCTGTTTCTTTGGTTGTCGTCCCGCTCCTCCTATTTTCCTCATTTCTTCTTTTTTTTTCGACTTCTATCGAATGAAGAGTATCGTCGTCGAATCCAAAATAATGTCCTATCTCATGAACGACGGTATCAAGGACGATCTCCTCTATCTCATTATCAGATGAAGCAGCGCGTTCAATGACTTTTTGATAGATGACGATCCTATCCGGTAGTGCATTTCCGTAATTCCATTCCCGCTCCGGCAGCGGCACCCCCTGATAGAGTCCAAAAAGCGAACCTGATAATATTCCCATGTCATCCAAAAGCGCTTGTGGAGGCTGATCTTCGATGTCGATGACAAGATTATGCAGTCTCTTTCTGAATTTTCCGGGAAGTCGTTTCAGCGATTTTGTCACGATCTTATCGAAGGAGGGACGATCCATAATTATCTGTGATAAATGCATCTTGCAAAACAGTGAGTCGGGCTGACAGCAACAGAGATCCAAAAGACTGCTTTTGACTTCTTCTCTTCGGGGAGCAAGCGTCCGTTGTTTATTTCTTTATGCTGTAAAATACTTCTCCGCCGCGGAAGATTGCGGCATCACCCAGCTCCTCTTCGATTCGGATCAGCTGGTTATACTTGGCGATACGATCAGTTCGTGAGAGCGAACCGGTCTTGATCTGTCCGGCGTTTGTTGCAACAGCCAGGTCCGCAATCGTAGCGTCCTCGCTTTCGCCCGAGCGATGCGAAATCACGGCAGTATACTGTGCTCGCTTCGCCATCTCGATGGCATCGAGGGTTTCGGTAAGAGTTCCGATCTGATTCAGCTTGATGAGGATGGAATTCCCAATGCCTTCAGTTATGCCTTTTTTGAAAATCGCGGTATTGGTCACAAAGATATCGTCACCCACGAGTTGTATCTTTTTACCAAGCCGATCTGTCAGGAGTTTCCATCCCTTCCAGTCTTTTTCCGACATGCCGTCTTCGATCGAGATAATCGGATACCGTTTAATCCAATCCTCGTAGAATGCAACCATCTCTTCAGGGGACTTCTTTTTACCTTCACCCTTAAGATTGTAAACCCCATTCTCATAAAACTCGCTGGCAGCGGGATCAAGTCCGAGAAACACATCCTGGCCGGGCTTATAACCCGCTTTTTCGATGGCTTCAATAATAATCTGCACCGCCTCTTCATTCGATTTCAGATTCGGCGCAAAACCGCCTTCATCTCCGACGGCGGTGCTGTATCCCTTCTTTTTTAATACAGACTTGAGATTATGGAAGATTTCTGAGCCAATTCTGATAGCTTCCGAACAAGAGGACGCGCCTGCGGGAATGATCATGAACTCCTGGATGTCAATGTTGTTATCGGCATGCTCCCCTCCATTCAGCACGTTCATCATGGGTACGGGGAGTTCCTTGGCGTTAGGTCCGCCGAGGTAATGATAGAGAGGTAACCCCGCATCCTCGGCTGCTGCCTTAGCTACGGCAAGAGATACGGCAAGCATCGCGTTGGCTCCGAGTTTTCCCTTGTTCTCAGTGCCATCCAATTCTATCATAGTGTGGTCAATGACAGCCTGTTCAGTTGCGTCCATTCCCGTAATGGCAGGGCTGATGACTTCAATAACGTTTGTTACAGCCTTTTGCACGCCCTTTCCCAGGTAGCGTGGACCTCCGTCACGTAGCTCGAGTGCTTCGCGCTCGCCCGTTGACGCACCGCTTGGCACGATTGCCCTTCCGAGAACACCGCTTTCAAGAATTACATCAGCTTCCACTGTAGGATTGCCCCGAGAATCAAGCACCTCACGTGCATACACATCGATAATTTCGCTCATTAATGCCCCCTCGCACATTTGCGGATTTCAGCTTACCGATTCTGATCAATTAGGTCCATTTCAATCTGTAATCTTCAAAATTCTATATCATTATATTTTACTGTCCCATAATGAATTTCCTGCCTGCATCGATCAGTGTCTTAATCTTTTCGTCCGACGATGATTCGACGTAAACCCGCACCACCGGCTCGGTACCTGACGCACGCATCAGTACCCAGCTGTCGTCCTCCAGCATATATTTGGTCCCATCAGCAGTAGTTTTTTTGCCCTTAACACGGAAACCCCCGAGTTCGCTCAAGGGGTGGCTCAGCCGGTTTTCAACAGCTTTACGATTGGTTTCCGTGATTCGGATATTGATCCGATCATCAAGAATGACACCGACTTCTTTATAAAGCCGCTTCAGCAGTTCCTTGATAGACTTCTTTTCGCTTGATACCATTTCTGCAACTAGGAGGCAGGCCAGGATTCCGTCTTTTTCCGGCACATGGTCTTTAATGGTCAAACCGGCGCTTTCCTCACCCCCAAAGATGATCTTGCCCTGCACGAGCAGGTCTCCAATGAACTTGAATCCCACACCCGTTTCATAGACCTCAATACCGTGTTTTTTCGCCACTGCATCGATCAGGTGCGATGTTGCGATAGAGCGCGCTGCGCCGCCTTTCCAGCCCCTCGTGCGGCAAAGATAATCCAGGGCCAGCGCCAGAATCTGGTTGGGGTTGATATAGGTACCGTCCAGGTCCATTACGCCGAAACGGTCAGCATCGCCATCGACTGCAAGGCCGATATTGAATTTGCCTTTTCTCAATAGCGCTGCAAGCTCAGCCAAGTTCGCTTCCGAGGGTTCGGGTGAATTGCCGCCAAACAAAACGTCGCGATAGCCATGAAGTACGGTAACAGCGCATCCCGCGTCCTTGAGTGCACTGTCAAGATAATCCCGCCCTGTCCCATACAGCAGATCAACGGCAATTTTGAGTTTTGCTTTTTTTATCGGATCGAAATCGATCTTTTTTTTAAGATCGTCGAAGTAGACCTTTCGAAGGTCGGCATCGTCAACCATGCCCTTCTGTCTTGCCTCAGCAAGGGGCATGACTGCAATGGAGTTTTTTTCGAGAAGGGCATTGGCCCGGGACTCGATGTCTTTTGTCTCTTCAGGAAGCGCCGGTCCGCCCCAGGCGGGAGAAAACTTCAGGCCATTGTATTGTGGTGGGTTGTGGCTCGCCGTGAAGTTGATGCCGCCAGCCGCTTTTTTTCTGATGATCTCAAAGGAGACTGCCGGCGTAGGGACGTCACGATTAGAAAGATAGGTGTGAATGCCGTTTGCTGCTAGAACCTTAACAGCCTCTTCCGCGAACCGCTCGGACATGAAGCGGGTGTCGTATCCCACGATCACGCCTTTGTCCTTGAGTCCCTGTGCCGCGATGTGGTCTGATATTGCTTGCGTTACGACACGGACCCGGCTGACGATAAAATCGTCGGCTATCACCCCCCGCCATCCTGAAGTCCCGAATTTTATTTTCTCTATAGCCATGAATGTTCAGAATTTATCATAAAGCAGAGACCTTTGCAACTTGAAAAGAATTTCTAAGCCGGTGCGCATGATATCGTTTTTAAATTCGAATTATCTGGGCTCGCAACTCATCTCCTACTTCCAACAATGCGACTGAATTGTAGGGTGCATACTGTTTGTCCGTAGGGCTTCCGGGATTAAGGAAATAAATGCCCTCAATCGCACCCCAGAATGGATGGTGAGAATGGCCATAGACGATGAGGTCCACCTTATCAAATTCTTTTCTTATCATCTCCTGCTGTATATTCAGTTTAAACTTGCCGTGTATGAGGCCTACAGTGAATTTGCCAATCGTAATGACTTTCTTGAAGGGAAGCCGCACCTGCGCTTCAGCGCTATCCATGTTTCCGGCAACCGCTTCTACGGGCGCAATTGCCCTCAGGTCGTCGAGCACAGAAAGTTCCATGATATCCCCCGCATGGAGGATCAAATCGACCCCTTTAAAAATATCATAGATTACCGGAGGCAGCGACGGCACAATAGAAGGCACATGCGTATCGGATAGTACGCCGACCTTCATGACGATGCCAGCGTTTTCCTAAGGTCTTCGATAAGAGTTGCAAATGTCAGCTCTGATTGCTCCTTAGTATGCATATTTCTCAGTATCGCTTTCCCGTTCTTCAATTCCTGTTCCCCGATGATCAGGGTATGGCCTGCATGGGACTTGTCTGCTTTCTTCATCTGGCTCTTAAGGCTGCTGCCTGTGTAATCTGTATCAACGCGGATTCCGCAGGCCCTCAGCTTGTGAATGACAGGCAATGCAAACGCCACTGCTTCGGAGCCCAGTGCAGAAAGGAAGAGCGCGGGACGGGGAGTTTCGACAACACTGGTATCCATAAGCGAGATTGCCCGCTCAACACCGAGCGCGAAACCAATGCCCGGTGTGGCAGGGCCGCCGATCTCTTGAACGAGCCCATCGTACCTGCCGCCCGCCGCAACAGTGTTCTGTGCTCCCATTTGTCCCATCACGAGCTCGAACGTAGTCCTAGTATAGTAATCGAGCCCGCGAACGAGACGCGGATTTACTTCAAAAGGAATATTCAGCTTCTGCAGACCAGCTTCAACAGTGTCAAAGTGATCCTTACAGGGGTCGCAAAGGTAATCGAGCATGACTGGGGAATCGCTGAATTTATCTGCGTCAATCTTGCAATCAAGCACGCGAAGAGGGTTGGTCTCGTAACGCCTCTGGCAGTCTGCGCATAAGGTCGGCAGTTTTTCTTTTAGATATGACTTGAGAGCTTCACGATATGCGCCCCTGCATGTATTGTCTCCCAGTGAGTTGATCTGAAGATTGAGACTGCTGATGCCGATCCGCGTAAACAAAGTGTGAAGCATTGCCAGTACTTCAATGTCTACGTGAGGGTGATCGAGTCCCAGGGCCTCTACGCCGATCTGGTAAAATTGGCGATATCTCCCCTTCTGCGGTCGCTCATGCCTGAACATAGGCCCCATATAATAGAGGCGAGTTATTTGGTTATCCGCATACATCTTATGCTCGACAAATGCTCGTACAACGCCTACCGTACCTTCTGGGCGCAAGGTGATCTTCTTGCCGTCGCGGTCCTCAAAAGTATACATCTCTTTTTCCACAATGTCAGTCGACGTTCCGATGCTCCGTGCAAAAAGTTCGGTATATTCGAAAACAGGAACTCTGATTTCTGAAAAACCATAATCCTCGAACAGTTTTCGCGCTACTGCCTCAAGGTGCAGCCACATAGGAATATCTACCGGGAGTATATCTTTTACTCCTTTAATAGCCTGAATTGCCATTCAAACGTCCTGTCACTCCGAATATATTGAAACGTGTTTGGAGCCCTTTCCCTCTCATTTTTGATGATATACGGTATTAATGGTCATCTGGATAAAGCTCGTGAGTCCTGGTTCTGCCGTCTCATACAACTTTTTTCCCATAAATTTAACTGACTTTGCGATATAGCATAAAGAGTGCTACCTCCGGTTATCGGAGCTAAAAAAGTAAATTATAACTAATTCTGAGGGTAAATCCGAGTTTAGGAATTAATCATCATAACTTTTGGACTGTGGTTTCTAATGATAATTTTTTAAAACCTGGAGTTATTAGGGCTTTCTCAGCAACTTCCACGGATGGCTCTTCACATCATCCGTTGTTTCCTTCAGGTTTTGCGCCATTTCCCTAAAACTTACCATTGCCGCATCGATGTTCTTTTTATTCTCGGTGACGATGGTATCGCTCTTATTGGTAATGGCCTTTAGGCTTTCCGCGCTCGCATCCAATTTTTTCAGAAGCTCGGGCAGGTTCTTCAGACCTTGCGCCACTTCCTCTTTACTCGATGTCATGACTTTGATATCAGACGAGACATCCTGGAGATTCGCAATCGTCGTTTTAAGAGACTTCGCGAGAGCCGGGTCCCCGAGCATCGTATTGAGATTGTTTGCAATGTGCTTGAGTTTAGCGACAACATCAAATGCCATCTTGGTCAGATCTTCCACCTTAAACGACTCTTCTCCCTTGATAAAACCGCCCGGCTCCACCGCTGGCGACTTCGAAGAACCGCCGGTTAATTCAACATATTTCCCCCCAATCAGTCCTTGTGTCTTAATTGAAGCCTTTGTGTCGTGCTTGATGATAGTGTCGCTGAACACGCTCAGGGTAAGCTCAATTTTATCGCCATACTCGGGAGCCACACGTATATTCGTCACCTTGCCGACTTTAAGGCCGGAAAGACGGACCGGCGCGTTCTTTTCAATCCCATCGCTGGCCAAAAACAGTACTTTGACTTCCTTCTTTTTCTTGAAAAGGCTCTGGACATCGCTTACTGCGAAGATCATCACCACCAGGATCGCGAATGAGAGCAGGAGAAAAACGCCTGCCCTAATTTCATTGCGACGATAATCCATTGTAAAGTCCTCATACTTGTGATCAGTATTTAATTCCGCAATCCGTATATATCTTATTCAACGAGAAGATCTTCTCGAAATTCCTTGCTTGAAGCATGAAATGAAATGGGCCCGTCAGGACTGCCGGTTATGAACTGTTGAACGAGTGGATCTAAGCTTGACTTGATCTCCTGCGGCGTTCCCTGTGCTAGTACTTTTCCTAAATACAATATGACAATCTTGTCAGCTATCCTCATGGCTTCTTCAACAGCATGTGATACGACAATGCATGTGATACGCTGTACCCTGTTCAAATCCGCTATGAGCTTTGTAATCACAGCTGCAACGATAGGGTCAAGGCCCGAAGTAGGTTCGTCAAAAAACACCGCTTCAGGATCGAGGGCAAGCGCCCGTGCAAGTGAAACGCGTTTTTGCATTCCTCCTGAAAGCTGGCCCGGATAGAGATCTTCAAAATCTCGAAGCCCCACCAGCTCGAGTTTCATCTTCACCATGATTTTAATGATATTCTCATCCAGTGGCGTATGTTCCCGGATCGGGAGCGAAATATTCTCTCCCACCGTGAGCGAATTCAGGAGCGCACCGTGTTGAAACAACATGCCGATCTTTTTCCGGAAAGGATCTAGTTCGCTCCCTTCTAGTTTTGTAATGTCCGTATCTTCAAAGATTACATTTCCCGAATCCGGCTTCAGAGCGCCGATAAGAATTTTCAATAACGTACTTTTCCCACCGCCGCTTGTGCCCAGTATATAGGTGATTTTTTTTTGCTCGGCTGTAAAATCTGTACCGTTCAGCACGGTATGCTTGCCGTAGTTTTTTCTAATGCCATGCGCCTTGATCATATCTTGCCGTTATCCATAGAACGCGCCAGTCATGACTGTGTCGAAAACAATAATCGCAAGAGTCGAAGAGACCACGGAGACCATCGTCGCTTTACCAACGTCTTCGGCCCCTCCTTCTACAATGAGGCCCCTATAGCAGCCGATCATCACAATTATCACTGCAAAGACCAGTGCTTTTATAATGCCTGAGAAAACGTCGGTAAACGTTAGCACATCGAGAGTTTCACGCACGTACGTGTCTGGCCGGATGCCGAGTCGCGTTGAACCGAACAGAAAACCACCAAACACGGCAGTGAAGCTCGCGAGCATGGTCAGCGCCGGGAGAGAAAATAAAAGTCCAATAAAACGTTGCACCACAAGGAACCGCACAGGGTTGATCGCCATGGTCTCGAGCGCCAGAATCTCTTCGGAGACCTTCATGGTCCCGATCCGGGCTGTGAATGCCGCGCCCACCCGTCCTGTAACAATGAGCGCAGTGATTAGCGGGCCCATTTCCCGAAAAATTGCCACCGCGACCAAGCCAGGGATGTAGTTGTAACCGCCGACTTCCTTGAGTTGAAATGAAATCAACACCGTCATTGCGATGCCCAACAGGGAGGCAACTGCAAGGACGAGTGGCAGTGACTGCGTCCCGATCTCATCCACGTGTGTTAGCAATCTAGCCTGTCTAAGTTTTTTGCGACTTGTAACGAGAATGAAGGTTTGAAAAACCGTATCTTGAAAAAGGTAGTAAACACTTGAAAGATCCTGAAGGAACGTAATGAATGTCCTGCCGAGATAACCGAAAATTTTTTTCACGCAATACCCCGGATATCAGCTCGAAATTTAACGATCAGAGAACGGTGTAAAGAGCACCCTTCTCCAATTCTCCGCATGATAAGTAAATTAATACTATACATTCCACGCTCAATCATAATCCTGCTGATGCCTCGATGATCGTCGGATATATTTCGAAAATACTCGTCAGTCGGGCCAATTCAAAGACATCGCGGACCGAGGGGCTCAACTCGCACAACCTGAGCCGTGCTCCCTTTTTCATGCAATTCTGCATGCCTTCGATGAGGGTTGCGATGCCGGAGCTGTCCATATACCGTACCTGCGAGAGGTCAATGAGGAGAGCTTTCATACCGGACGATTCCTGCTTAAATACCTGAGCCATAGCATTTCTTACGTCCGAAGAGGTGCTCATATCCACGTCGCCTTTTAACTTCAACAGAAAGCCTGCGTTGATCTTTTCCAATGCAATCTCTACCTTCATAGGGACCTCATAACAAGCCTACTGTTTCTCTTTCACCAAGGTTAGCACGGTACAGTCCTCGTGGGTCGTATCATACTTCACCGAGTCAAACACGGAGGCAATAAAGTGCGTGCCGAGCCCCCCAGGCCTTACGTCATCGAGTTTCCTCGGAACGATCTTCGTAACATCTGGTTTTTTGCCCGAGTCTTTGAGCTCGACAACGAGTTTCCCCATTCCTATCGTAACATCCAATGAATAGGACTTTGAATAGTCGCCCTCGTAGGCATATTTAATGACATTTGAACAAGCCTCGTCCACAGCTAAAACAATTCTTTGTGCATCCCGTTTGGTAAATCCCGCCTCCATCACCAAAGGATAGATCGCACTGCGGATAACGTATAAATACTTTGGATTACTCGGCACAACGAGTGATACCACTTCTTTTGCCCGTCCTCGTCCGGCTTTCGTCTCTGTTCTGTTTTTCATCATTTGTCTTCAGACATCATTTTTAATTTCACAGGCCCAAAACAGACTAGTGTCATATCGTCATGCTGGGGACTCAGGCCGGTAAACCGGTTAACATCATCGATGATGGCTGACTTGAGAGAATCTGGATCAGTGGAGCTTTTTCCGATCAGTGCTTCAAACCGTTTATATCCATATAGCTCCTCTTTGGCGTTCATCGCTTCGATGATGCCGTCGGTATACAGAACCACGGTATCACCGGGATCAAGAGCTGCCTTTTCCTGTCCAAACTTCATCCCTGCTAGAATACCAAGAGGAGATCCGCCTGCCGTAGAAAGCGTTGTTACCGTATTGTCTGATTTTTTAACAATAGGCGGAAGATGGCCGGCATTCGAAATCGTAAGCTTGCCGCTCTCGGATTCAAGCTCGATATAGAGAAGTGTGGCGAACATACCACGCCTGCTCCGTTCGGCAAGAAGATTATTCAACTTCTCAAGCGCTGATGCTGGATCTTTTTCAGTAAAAGCGAGCGTTCGAAGATCGCTCCCCAGCTTCGCCATATAGAGCGCCGCTGGCACGCCCTTGCCTGAAACGTCTCCTATCACAATTCCCGCGCGACCCTGGTCGAAATTGATAAAATCATAAAAATCACCGCCTACTTCCTGGGCAGGCGTATAGTGAGTGCTGAATTTAAAGTTTCTTATCTCCGGTGTTTTCTGAGGGAGGAAGCTTTCCTGCACCGTCCGGGCGAATTCCATGTCTCTCACAAAACGCTGCTTCTCCATCAGGCTCTTATGCATCTTGGCGTTCTCAATTGCAATGGCTGCCAGACTGCAGAGTGCAATAAAGAGCTCCAGATCGTCTGCATCAAAGGGACTATTATCAAGCCTGTTGATCACCTGAGCGACCCCGGTAATGCGATCTCCTACCTTGAGCGGAACCGTGATCATCGACTTTGTACGATACCCCGTTGCGTCGTCATGGGCCCGATAAAATTTTGGATGTTTATACGCATCCTCCAGCAGGAGAGGTTTCCCTTCCTGTGCGACTGTCCCCGCGATTCCTTGCCCCATCTTCAGCCTGAACTGTTGCTTGAGCTTTTCTCCTACTTTCCCGAGGGCCACCTCATAGACAAGTTCATCTGTCTTCTCGTCGATCAACATGAGGCTCGATGCATCCGCGTTCATTACCTTTTTGGAAATTGTCATTACGTTTTCGAGGATCTGGTCAAGATTAAGGGATGAACTGATCAGAGCGTTGACTTCGATGAGCGTGGAGAGCCGCTTAACCTTCTGCTCAAGTCGCGCTTTTCCAGAATGCTTCTTCATGTCATAAAAATAGCACAAGAATACAACAACGGTCAATGGGAAAGTGTGGAAGGATCGAGAAGCAGGCGGTAGAACTCAACGGTAAAATGCGGTAGAAAACGTCTTCCGTTTTTCATGACGACTTCCTACTTTTCGCCTTTTCCAGCGTCTTGTAGTTGTCTTACCCTCTCTACGACAGGGGGATGGGAGTAGTAGATCTTGGCATACAGCGGGTGGGGATGGAGGTTGGAAAGATTCTCCCGTGAAAGTTTTACTAGAGAAGATGCGAGATGTTCCGGATGATGAGTAAGCTCGGTGGCAAAACGGTCCGCCTCACGTTCATTTCTTCGGGATAAGTAG
The DNA here is from genome assembly GCA_963845065.1 of Nitrospirota bacterium. GTDB lineage: Bacteria > Nitrospirota > UBA9217 > UBA9217 > UBA9217 > JAJYKN01. The sequence goes on along the minus strand of CAWJQQ010000001.1, from coordinate 1,256,168 downwards.
CTGAAAAAAGGTGTTACGGGAAACATAATAAGGGAACCGATAAATCCAATGATTATCACCCGCGCATAAAAAGAAGCCTGCTGAAGATTAACCATGTTAGGAAGGTTGCCCCACGAAATAAGATGAAACGCTAAAAACATACCACAGAATGCAATGGTTTCGCTCAGGATTATGCTTTTCAGCACATGACGCTTTTTCCAGTGGCCGACTTCATGGGCCAGGACCGCCAGAATTTCGTCTTGTGACATCTGTTCGATGAGTGTATCGAATAGTACAATGCGCTTCACACGGCCAATGCCGGTAAAATAGGCGTTTGAATGGCGGCTCCTACGCGAAGCGTCAACTTGAAAGACACGGCTGACTTTCAGTCCGGCCTTCTCCATAAGTGTACGAATCCTCTCTTCCAGGCCTTCTGCTTTTACGGACTCGAATTTAAAAAAGAGTGGTTCGATGATTGTCGGAGAAATGTACATTACAAAAATACCGAAGGCCAGGAGAAATACCCACACCCACAACCACCACCAGTTAGGGTTCGCTTGAACAATAGCGAGTGCGACGAAGACAACCGCACAACTCATCGCAGTTGCGATGGCAACAGATTTAAGAAGGTCTGTGGCCCATAGACGCATAGTCATAGTATTAAAGCCATAGCGGTTTTCGATTCTAAAGTTCCGGTACAAGCTGAAAGGGATGTCTACAATCGTTTCGACGTAGAATAGAACCAGCGCAAAAATGATCCCTTGTACGATAAATGAGACTGCGATGGAACTCACCCAGCGGTCATAGTACCCGAGCATCCCACCAAAGAGAAAAGCAATCAGGAGGACGTTGGAGATAACGGACTCGATTATCCCGAATCTGCTGTTTTCCAATGTATAATTGGTAATTTTTTTTAGGAGTTCCGGATCTATTATGCCCTGAAACTCGGGCGGAACAGTCAGGCCATGCATCTTTAGGTATGCTCTATTCAGCCAGCTGAGCCAGTATCGAATGCAAAGAATAGCAAAATATGCAATGAGCAGAAATATATACATGATTTCATCATACCGGTATTCCACTGGCTCGTCAAGGAGCGTCGGGAACAGGATAGTCAAAAAAATGGCGTCTCGATGCCATGGATGAAATCTCTCGTGGCTGCATCATCGAGACGCCTTCAAAACTGCGCTGTTCGTCGCATGAATTTTCTCAGGTGTGTCGTGCCGCTTCCTTATAGACCGTGGCATATCTGGCTGGTAATCTCATGCGACTAAACTGTGTTTCCTGGGGGGGAAGAAGTATAAGTCGCGTTGCATCGCCATCAAGTCTTCCGGAAAGAGACAAACAGCGCAATACTCGTTTTAGCTTACCAACAATTAAGAGATTGTCAATCAACCTAAAGTCTTATTTGTTGGAATTGCATTTAGTTTACGAATGTGACAAAAGCGCAATAGCTTTGGTTCTGCTTTTCACGTTCAGTTTTCGGTACACACGGTAAAGATGTGTCTTTACCGTACGTTCGCTGATGCTGCTCCTGTCTGCTATTTCCCTGTTGGAAGCACCCTGGAGGACCATGGTCAGTACTTCCATCTCCCGGTTCGTCAGTGGGGGAAGTCCCGGGACATGTGATTGGACCGTTTCAGGCAAAAGCATGGGATTGGCTATGGCTTTTTCGAGTATCCTGCGCTCCGCCCATATTTCTCCGCTCTGAACCGATTGGATGGCCCTTGCGAGAGTCGACGGAGAATCGGTAATTTTTACATACCCACGGATGCCCGTTTTCATATCTGCTATGATGGCATCATCTGGCAATGGTTTTCTCAGGAGATAGATAACTCTCGTATGGGGAGATTTTGCCTGTACCGAATGAATAAAGCGCGAAAGTGTGTGCCCTCTCAGAACCTCGGGATTGAGAATCATAACATCAGGGGCAATTGACAACTGTTTTATGGCAGTTTCTCTTGCTGTAACAGTTGAAATTACTTCGAAACCTCCCAGTTTTGTCAGTGATGCGGAAACAGCATCAATTTGCGCTTGATCATTATCTGCTATCATAATTTGAATAGTTGGCACTTGTATACCTCCGTACTATATATACTGTCTCTAGATACTGTCTCTCGTTCCCTAATACTTATATTTTAGGATGTATAGCCGGTGATGTCAAGGAAAGCATGATTTTTTTCGTAAATAGGACCAAACCCCAAAGATGGGTAAACCACAATCCGGTAGCAACAATTCAGCTAAAGGAGCCTTATGCCGAAATTCCGAAGCAGTTCTCCTAGGAGGGAGAGCGGAAGGCCTACCACATTGAAGTAGCAGCCTTCTATCTTAGTGACAAATAGGGCACCCTTTCCCTGTATTCCATATGCGCCGGCTTTATCAAACGGCTCGCCACCCTTTATATAAGACGTTATTTCATCATTCGAAAGGTCCCTAAACCATACGCGGGTAAGCGATGCTCCGGTCACCGTTTTGCCTTCGGCAGAATCGATGATAGCCAGCCCGGTAATTACAATGTGCATCCTGCCTGACAGGAGCAAAAGCATTCGTTCTGCGTCATGTCTGTCACCGGGCTTTCCCAATATACGGTCCCCCTGCACAACGATCGTATCCGCCGCAATGATTATTCCCCGTCCAACCCGCCCTGCTGTGGCCTGTGCTTTAGCGAGTGCTACTCTGACCGCATAACTTTCCGGCGACTCCCCGGCCATCACTTGCTCATCGACGTTAGACGGATCAGTATCAAATGAAAGTCCTATCTGGTGCAGAAGTTCGCGGCGCCTCGGCGAATTTGATGCGAGAATTATAACTTGGTCAGGTTTTTTAGACATAGGCATGAGACACAAGTGTCATTGAATGAAACACTGTTCCTTATGGTGAACTGAGGATCAAGAAAACATTTCTTGATTCATGCTCGCTATTTTACCGTTTCGCATTGAAATCATGTCGTCTGCCAAGCGCAAGGCCTGATCGCGGTCGTGAGTTGCCATAATGATCGTTGTCCTACCCGACTGTTTCAGTCTCCTTATGATGTCCTCAACTATGCGTGTATTCTCCTCATCAATGGATGCCGTGGGCTCATCGAGAAAGAGAATTTCCGGTTGAATGGCCATGGCCCGCGCAATTCCAAGCCGCTGTGTCTCACCGCTCGAAAGTGTGAGAGCGTTCTGCTTGCTCTTATGGGCCAAGCCTACGGCATCGAGAGCTTCCTGTACCTTGTGGTAAATGACCTTTTTGTCCAGGCTCCGCACGTAAAGGCCGTATGCTATGTTCTTAAAGACCGAAGTATTGAAAACGCCGATCTTGGGCAGTACCAGACATATTCTGCGCCTGAGGGAGAGATCATGCGGGAGTACCGCATCATTATTACTATTGCGAAACGTAATCTCTCCACTATCAACGGTTTCGATAAGAGAACAAGCTCTCAAGAGCGTGGACTTCCCGCACCCATTTGGTCCCATAATTGTGTAAACGGCACCCTGAATGAAGGAGACGGAACAGTGGTCAAGCGCAGCTTTGCCATTATACTGTTTAACAATATGAGAAACAGAGAGGTTCAGACCCATGGTTCCATCTGCAATAGCCCCTTTCTCTGAATTACATGGAGCAATGAATTTATGAGCAACGACAGGGTCAGAAGAATGATGCCGAGTGCAAGCGCAAGTTCAAAATTTCCTTTATCGGTCTCGAGCGCGATTGCTGTTGTCATCACCCGCGTGAGTCCAGCTATGTTCCCGCCAACGATCAGAATCGCCCCTACTTCCGCCATCACCCTTCCTAACGCTGCAACAACACCGGACAGAATCCCGTACCTCGCTTCCTTAATTACGGTCCAAGTAATTTGCCAGGAAGATGCGCCCAGCGTCATGGCCGCCTGGCGAATGATCGGGTCGATACTAATAATTGCCGAATGCGAAAGCGCTGCGATAATGGGAAGCGCAAGGATGATCTGGGCAATGACCATGGCTGTAGGTGTATAAAGCAGGCCGAGAATGCCGAAAGGACCGCTTCGCGAAAGCAGGAGATAGAGAAACAGTCCGACAACCACGGGGGGAAGCCCCATGAACGTGTTCAAAAGACTTATGAGGGCGCCTTGTGCAGGCAACCGTTTCAAGCCGAGGACCGCACCAATTGGGATACCCACTACGGCTGCGATGCAAAGTGCGAGACAAGATATTTTCAAGGACAACAAGATAATGCTAATCAGGTCAGCATCAAGATGCAAGATAAGGGAAAAGGCTTTTGCGAATCCTTCAAGAAGCATGTCCATATTCTCCCGTATTGGGCTGACCAGCCAATATTAGATAAGGCCGGGAATAAAAAACCATTTCACGGCTTTCTTATACGCTAAATAATCAGGGTCGTTCGACAGATGTCTTTCCTCGGTCCACGCTCTCAATATATAGATCAAGGTGAATCCAAATAATATTCCGATAAAGTATTGACCGAAAATAACTGCCTGAATATACCATACAAACAGTTTAGCAGCATAGGCAGGGTGCCGCACGAAGCGATAGGGTCCGTGCTGAACAATGCCCCTATTTGTGAGGTTAGAAGCTTTCCATCCCAGTGACAAGGACGCCCATGCGAATACCCCCCACAAGATCGTAATAAAACACAGCATGACGGCATTGACCCACGTTGGATAACTGCGCGCTATAGGAATCAGGTCAAAATCGAATATTCTGAATGAAAAATTATTAAAGGGTGGATAACACCAAAGACAAACAACCCAGCCGAGCACTGTCGGCTCAACAGACTTAATCGTATTTTTCAGGAAATTGAATTCAAGGAGATAGCCGAAACAGTAAATCGCCGTATCTATATAGATAAACAGTGCAACCAGATATGCGTTGACTGCAATGAGGTCCCAATGAAAGATGCGTGTAAGATGGACCTGGTACAACGCATTATTAATAACCCACGTCACCAGGAGGGGGATGTAAAATAATTTCACGAATACCGTGAGCATCCCCAATCTGGAGATTTTATTCCAGTAAAGGCGTCCGGTCAATGGCCTGGCGAGCGAAACGATGCTTTTGACCAGGTTCGAATACTTGTCGTGTTCTGCACTTCTCTCATGATCGAAGAAATATAGATAAGGAAAAACCAAAAGCAAGTTAGCGATACTATAAATATCGACGAAATAATAAAAAAAGTAACTAAAGTTGTTCCTTTTGTATGCACGGTACTGTGCAACAATCGCAGACAGCATCCCTCCATCCTGATGGATTAACGCCTGCGCCAGCCAGCCGTCGATGGTCTTCAATAGGAGATAGCATACCGCAATCAGGAACAGCCTGCTGGCATATTTATTGAGTGCTGTAACAAACCTTCCCTCCGCGTTTGCTTGTTTATTGGTTGAGATGAATGTAATAAGAAAAACAAGTCCTGCTAGCAGGAGGACCAATTCCGATATTCTTCCGTTCCCCGATTCATCAGCCGGCTTGCCTGTTCCTATCCGCAGAGCACCCCTGCAGAAAGAGGCATAATGGATTCCTTTTATTGACTGGCCGGCAATTGCGAAGTAAGGGTAGTTATTATTAAATCCACTCAGCTGGTTCTTAACTCGAAATATTTTGCGGTCTTGCTGCACAGATTCTGCGATGCTTGGCACTTCATCGGGTAGCACTAGTTTCCAAATCGCGGGACTCGACGATCGAATGACAATCTCCCCTTCTTGAGAGACGTTAGCATTCTCAGCAACGCAAGATTCTGGTAAGAGAGCATGTTGCTGGAAATGAAATAAGCCAACATCGTGCAGTGATAACTTCGTCCCGTCGTTTAGATATCTAAGCGTAACGATCACGGGATAAGATCCGGGAAGTTTCGGAAACTCAATGGTAAAGGCTATATTTTTCTCGGAATGGGGGCTGATCGAGATGGGGAAACCTGGGGCTATGTACTTATGGTCATCAAGCTGAATCTCGATAGCCAATACCTCTGCTGCCGACGTTGAGTTATTCTGAATTGTAACGGTTACACGGTTGCCTTCGCTATGTTGCTGCAAAGAAAGATTGATATCAGCACCGAAGACTGGAGATGAAATGGCGACCAGGGCAATGAGAAATAAATACATTTTTAGTAAGTCAATAAACGGTCTCTTCATCGCATTGTCTGGGTAAGGGATCGAAGAAGTTGAAAACCTCATAACCTATAATAGCATGCCATGGGCAGGGAAGTAAATGCTATTGAAAATTGCTCGGTATCCGCGTGCTAATGTCCGTGGCACTTGGATTTAAGAGCAGCACCCCCTCCGAACACTATTCTGAAAAGTGGAGGGAAACAAGCGGGTAGCAGATACAACGGGCAAACGACCGTGGTTTCCGCTTAGTTTTGGATAATATTATAAGTAGTAGTGAACAAGTATCGGGGTAAAAACAAAGGGATAGTTTGGAGAAGACAAGTAGTTTACGTGCATAATGAAGATAAAGAGGAAATCATGCTCAAGCCATAAATACATATTAGAGGGGAGCTTTTATAAACACCATAAGCAAGCGCGATGAATCACAAGTTCATACCGTCATAGGATCAATATAAAGTCTGGTATTTTCAGCACTCGAATGGCTTTCTTACTGAACTACTGTGATGGCTTTTGCAATGCATTCAATCTGCTTAGCCAAGGCACTGTTTTTACCAATACATACCTATTATCATTCCATTTATATATAGATGCTACCTGCCACTTGACGCTTCGAATATTGTTTTCCGCATTATCAACAACCTCATAGCTCCGGCCCCAGATTAAAATCTCTGCCGTACCGTCATTATCTAGATAGACGATTTCAGGAAGTGCTTTCGATCCCGTCATGAGGACGACTTTCAGCGTTTTTCCGACAACTGCAAAAATGACGAAATGATGTCTGTTGCCGCCATCCCAAACTGTTAATAGCCGTCCGCCAGTTTCCTCCATTGAGTAAAATGATGAAAACCGATCCATCGTTTCATACTCATATTCGAGAATTAATTTATCCCCTACCTTTTTATAAAAACGAAGATGTCTGCTCGGCAGCCAGCGGCCACTAAAAAATCTACTGCCATCTGTAACTATGCACCAAAGTTCCTCGTCACTCACGGTCCATCTAGTCATCCCGAGGGTAGTTTGATTTTTCAAAGCGTCTGCAATAGTGGTCTCTACGGCCACCTTCGCAGGCATAAATAGTCCAAAATCTGTTTTATCGTCGTCATCTTCTATAGCTGCACATGAGCTGGCTATCCAGCAAAAGTTAACAATACTGATCAGGCCCAACATGCAAATAACAAAATAAATCACCTGTCTATTCAAAGAGAACCTTTGTCTGGTTCCTGCCATTTCGCTCATTGTTTCTCGCTTTCATTCGCTTTACTGCCGAATTCGAGTTTAAGAGGCAACGACATGATCACTTCCGCATTATCATTGTCTTTGACAGATATTGATAAGGTGTGCATGCCCGCATCTTCAGGTTGGAAATCCCACGTTATCACACCTGTCTTTTGATTTACTGTCATTCCTTTTGGCCCTTCTAAAAGCGTATAGGTAAGCGGATCTCCGTCCGGGTCTTGGGCTTGGATCTTGCCGGAATAATGATTACCCGCGATGGTTGCATCAGTGAGCGCGGGGCTCACGACTGGTGGCGAGTTACCTATTATCGTTGTCTGAATTAATGGCACTCCCTGAACCCCTGCTTCCTCCGGGGTTATAGTTACGACAACTTTATCGCCTTTCACGAAAGGCATTTTCAGGTTCGGTCCATCTTCCGTATTTAAAATATCCCCATTTACACTCCATTGATAGCTAAAAGTAACAGGGGCATCGCTGTTTCTTTCGGCTTCAACTTCTACATGGAGTTCGTCTCCCTTTCGTGGTGAGACCGGCAGTAACTTCAGACTTACAATCCTTGGTGGTTTTACTGCCTCACTTGCCTTGCCTTCAACGTCGTGCGATGATGCCACCTGCGACGACACCGGCTTTGGAGCTGGAGTCCTCACGGCTTTGTTGGAATTTTCACAAGCGCTAAAAAAAACACAGACACAAACGGTAACCAAAAAGAGTGTTAACGAACGATCACCCATCCACCAGCTCCTTGTGGCCATTTGCATACAGTAAGTAGGCCAGCGGCATTCATATTGACGGCAAACGTATCACTGCCGTTCGTCATATATGCTGTTCCACCGAGCTGAGCAGTGATAAGAGCATCAGGCACAGGGAACCCATTTGAATCTAATTCCACACATGGCGACGTACCGCAGCCTGGCGGAACAGTACCGCCGGGCGGTCCGCCATTGACTCCAAAGGTAGTTCCTTGTGTCAGAGTCGCTGCGGCACCTGTATTCCAGCATGCGTTCGCCGTTACACCTGGCGCTACGCCGAACGTCACGGAATTTGGTAACACCGTGGGGCTGTTGCCAACCGCTGTAGCCTCACCTGTTTCCCTTATTCCATTTCCGTTTAAGTCCTCATATGTGTAGGTTTGGTATGAGGTGGTACTGCTGAAAACTACAAAGACGCTTTTCCGCACCAGCACGCCGTTCTGCATATCACCCCCACCCGCCTGGATCGCAGCAGTCTGCGCTGATTTGAGGTCCGCTTCCAGTTGTTTAGCCGCTTGCTGCACTGTATCGCCCGATAAGAGTGGTTTTAATATCGGAAATGCGATTGCGATGAGAACGGCTATTATCCCGATAACGACAACCAGCTCCAGCATTGTAAAACCTGCATCAACCGGGTTTCTTGCCATAACTACAATTTCCTCCACCAAAGCGTCTTCACTGGGTTTTGCGGCTCTGGATTTACGTTAAAGCTCGAACTACCGCTCGCTCCCATTTGCATGACTGTTCCATTAAAGAGCTGCAGGGTTACGTGACCGTTTGCTACTGAAAGATTGCCCAACACGGCACTAGTCAGATTAACCGGAGCGATGGTTTGCCCCGAACTATTCTTAAGCAGCTGACCAGCGGACTGCCCATTACTATTTGTTAAACTCAGAACCAGGAACCTTCCTGTGCTGCCTGATACTACCGTATTGGGGGCGCCCACATCAGTAAATCCGCTGGCGGTGCCGACATAGACATCTCCGTTCGCGTCAATCACCGGAGAACTCCATACCTTCTCTCCGGGATTCAGGGCAAAAGGAGGATTCCAAAGATCTGTGACATTTCCCTGGTCATCAATGCTGATAGCGAAGAGGTGATAGTTGTAAGTGCTTTCTCCCTGCAGGCTGTCCCTGCCACCCGTACCGAATATGATGTCATGCCCGTAAAGAGCCGCCGCAACACCGATCGGTTCCTGTGCTCCGGCTCCCACGTCAAAAGCAGGCCCTCCACTTACTGTAAAGTCCTTGCCGTTTAGAGCATTTAGTACCCAGAGCCTCCCCTGCATATCTCCGACAATTACATAATTAAACGTTCCAGAATTGGAATAATCCATTAATGCCGGTACCGCGGGCGTGTCATTGACTCCTTGGGCTGGCGCCGCAGGAGTTCCATTATACAGTATTTTCGTTTCCCACACCAGGTTGCCTGAGAAAAAGTCCAGAGCGTACACGCTCATTCCCCAGACCGGGTCGGGCGCGCTCGGCGTGCCAACATCCACCTGTCGGACCCATTGTGATGTAAGAAACACATAGGTGTCAAGCGTTGTACCGACCTGCACTCGCCCGATCGACGTGCTCTGAGCGTTTCCCATGTTCGGATCGAATGTAACAGTTTGCTCCGTATTAATATAACTTGATGGGAACGCGCCCGATGGATAGTAATTTACAATGGCGGTGTTAGTCGAAGCGCTGATTATATTTTGATAGCTCTTCTCCCACAACACCTCCGGATTGTATGGATTGGACACATCCAGAGCGAAGACGATGCCCTGGTTCACGGCTTGATTGGTGCTTCCTGGCGTCATGATCTTGGCTGTCCCCGTGAGAATTGTCCTCCACTGCTTTTGGGTAGTCGACTTGCCGTCCGGAGAGACGAAGAAATCACCCAGTGCCGGCGAGCCATCCACGGAAACTGCGACTGTAAAGACCGGACACGTTGTGGTCGCTGCAGAGCTGCAGTTCGTAAATGTTTCGTTTTGAAGTGACGATAAGAGCCCCGACGGGATGTACGCCCATATTTCTTTGCCCGTTCCATTAGTATATCCGCACTTTCCCCCACTCAAGGTACCTGACCCGGCGTAAAAAGCGTGCAGCATCCCGTCATCAGCCCCTACAAAGACCACTTGATCCCTGCAACCGATTTTATTCCCATGCGTATCCACTGAAACGCCCTCATTGACTGCTGAAACCAGCGGGCTATCAATCATTACAGCCGGTGTGGAATGCTCGATGCCGCCTAGCCGCTTGCTCATGTCTATTGTCCCAACAATATTAGTCGCAGAAGCGTTAGCCCGTCCCCTGGCCGAGTTGATCAGCGCCTCTACCTGTGGCACGGCCATGACGTCTGCGGGATCAAGATAGTGCCAGAGCTTGGTCGTATCCGTATTTGTCGCGCCGACATTCGTAATATCAAAGCTAACGATGTTGGTGCCGGTTAACGTCGTAAAAATATACCGCGAGCTATTGATGTTAGACGGCGTCGCAGGGCTTTGGGACCCTGCGGGAGGCATGACATTCGATGAACCGGCGTCCCAATTCCTAACGGCCGGATCGTCCAGCACGTTGATGGAATAGACATGCCCCTTGTATCCCGGATATTCAAAGTCGGCCTTGTAGAGAGTGTTATTCTCCTGCGAACTTCCTGCTTTGTCATACTCATAGGGTATAAGCTGGAACTGAAGGCCGATAAGGGTATTCAAAACGTACTTCATCCCGCAGGTATTCGTGTTATTCCATTGGATATTGCATTGGCTAACAGCCTGGCCGAGGGGCTCTGTCAGGGGCTGTGGAGCCTTCGCAAGCGAAATGCCCAGGGTGGGACTAGCACTTTCTGCGACAAGGGTCTCAGAAACGCTTGTTTTAGCATCAGTGGCATTACCATTACCTGAACCGTAACTCCAGAGGACGGTGCTAGCAGGCGAATCGATCTGTTTCAAACCCTCATTGGTAACAGACTGCGTCCAACTGACATAGAAAGCAGAAATAGTGATAGGGCTTGTTGTCAAATCGGTAAGCTGTACAGTGCTGAGAACATTACTCCCGGAAACAGTGCCATATGTTGCGTGAGTCATATCTATCTGGACATTGCCGTCTGATACTAATGTCCCACTGCCTGTTGAAAAATTATAAGTCGCAATTGGACAGGTTCCACCCGAGTGGCTACATCCGCTGTATTTTGCTTCAACGGTTATCGTACCTGATGTTAAACTCTTATTAAAATAGAATACGTTGTCTGAAGAGGTCATAGTAGGAGCTAGTTGCGGAGGACAAGACGCCGGAGATGCCGAATTCGACGTACAGACTGTTGTCGGAGTCGATGTCACATTCTGTACCGTAGTAAGGTTTGTTCCTCCGTTTCCGGGAAAATAAATATTGAAGTAACTGAGCGTTTGAGTGGCCGATGTGCTCCGGTTACTGATCGCAACGCCCTGGAGCGTGTTACTGGCGAAGGTGGCGTTCGACATATCAATCTGTACTGTCCCATCTGTTCCGATCGTCCCTCCCGTGCCGATAGTATAGGAAGCTTTCGGACAGTTGCCAGTCGTCCCAAGAGTACATGAACCGTATACGGCCACAACGGTTACCGTGGTGCCAGTTACGAGACTGGCGCTGAAATTAAAGTTAAAATCTTTTAACTGGAGAGGATTGCAGGAAGCAGTGGTCGGTTCGCTTGGAGAACAAACTTTCGTATCTGGAGGACTCACCATGTCGGAGGTGTCCCACAGATTGGTAAGAAGCGTCGTGGAAGGATTGCCGTCAAAGGTCACATTGATAGCGTTGATGTTCTGGCTATTGTTTATGTTGTAGTTTCCTATAATGACATTGGTGAGAGCATACCCTACGACGGTGACCCCGTCAGAGGCGAAGAGGGTGCTGTATTGAACGGAATCCATGTCTACATACACCGTCCCGTCCGTGCTGTACGTTCCAGTCATGGAAAGCAGGTTGAAGCTTGCCTTTGGGCAGGTGCTTCCGGCTATGCAGCCTGAGTAGACTGCTTCTACGGTCGCGACGGTATTGGAGACTAAGCCCGGTATATTGAAATCTAACTCAAAACTCCTTGAAACAGGGGTCGCGGTGGTGGCGTTTGAACATGCGGCGTATTGATGGCCGCCGAGATATGCGATAAACCCTTGCGTGGGGCTGCCGTTTACCCTGCCGCCAAGATAATAATTGAATCCCTGGGGAGCATACCCGGCTTGCGTCTGGTTATCGGGATCGTGGATATACCGCTCAAGGGTCGAGTTAAAGGTGTAATTCGGAGTGTACAGCTGGCTGGCACGTACGTCCTCGGTGAGGCCGGTGACAGGGACGTAGTACCATCCACCGCACTGCGCAAGGGGATCGGTGACATGTTCAAAGACCAGAGGAAGATTCGTTGCTGCTGTCGTTGTCGTAGGAAAACTGCCCCCGTTTTCCTCGATTCTGCCATAGATGCCGGTGTATGTAGGGCTGGTAAGAAGCCCCTGCCCCGTAAGATAGTTTGGCGTAGTGCCAGTACCTGTAAGATCCTCATTGGGACAGACATATTGTTTATTGGGATTGCCGCCACTAGGCGCAGTAGTACCAGGACATTTAGTGCCGCCATCGTCATACGACCGTTCGAGGGTTTGGATGGATGCGCATTCAAAAAACCCCGCATTGCCCGCAGTCAGAAAATTATAAATATTATTGATAACGGCATGCTCTTCCGCCAAGGGTATGCCGTCCGTATCGATCTGCCAGTGTGGCGCCCAAAGAAGCTGATAGTTGCTGAGAGCACCATTAGGATAGGTCGAACTGTACGGTGCGCCCGCGATATCATCATCAGAGACGTATTGAAATATGCTATACAGATCGTTCGCTAGCCCTGACGCAAAGAGATAATTCGTAAGAATCTGAGTTGAACCCTCGCCAAGGACCGCAACGGTCGGCGGTATACCGCTCAGCACCTTATCCACTTGAGCAGAAAAGTCATAATTTGATTGATGAATCTTTACGTTCTGATACTTATTGAAAAGAGCCAGCATATTGGCATCAACGGTGTTGGCATCTATGACAAAAGGGCCCCCTATATACTGGACCGTCGATGCTGAGCCGGAGTTGGGCATGAGGCTGTGCTGGATGGTAACGGCAGGCGCAGTGCCGGATCTTGTGATGGTCACGTCCACGCCCATCAGTGTCGTTTTGGTCGGGCTAATAATCCAGTAAACAGGGTAACCTGCCTGCAAGATATCGTAGATAAGGCCGGTGGCCTGGAAAATACCCTGGTCGTTTTTGTTCGGATCGCAGCCCGCAGGCTGCTTCATCATCTTTGGATCTGTGTTGGGCTGCCAGCAGTAGTCCTGGGGGATAATATAGGAACCTGCCGGGAACGTCGTGGTATCAGCATGTGCAAGCGTTGATCCGGATATGAAGCACAGCATGATCATGAAACAGATAATATATTTCATATAATTTTGCATTGCACACCTCCGAGGTACTCGATGTCTTTCCATAATTCTTTCACTATACGTTAACAGTAATAAATCTGTCACATTGTAGTTTGTACCGTATTGCCTGAGCTTTGTCCGGAGCCGATTTGCGACGTATTGTTTGTTTTCGCAGGCCCTCCCCCAAGTTGAGAGTAGATGCTGTTATTTGCAGTGAAGATAAACATCGCTTCTACCGTCGTCGTTGTGTTATTGTTGGGGTCATTCACCACTACCGAGGCAAGGATAATTCCATCATTGTCGTTGGTATAATCACCATCTCCATCATCATTGTCCTTGAGATAGAAATTCCACATATAACCGGTCTTTGACCCGATGCCGTTCTGTGAAGCGGTGGTCTGCAAAGGTAAAGCCAAATTAAATTGCATATTGGCCGTTTGTCGTATGTAAGCAGAGCTTGTCGGGCTTGTGACCACCCCCAACAAGCCACACCAACTAGGTGGAGCGCAGCTATTATTCCAAAGGTAGTCTCGTACCTCTTCATTTCCGGCAACCGCCGCATAATAACCCTGGTTTTTTTCCCTGACCATAGCGAGATTTTTCAAGTAGGAGGAAATGGTGTAGGACAGAGCGGCTGCCATCAAACCGATGATTGCAGTAATCAACAGTGCCATCACCAGTGCAATGCCCCTTTCACCCAACCGATGATTAAAATCCGACATTCTTTACCTCCACGGACTTGCTTAGGAGCAGCCTTCTGTAGTTATCATTAAAAGCGGGGAGGACAATTTGAGTCTGTTGCCCAAATGTATAGGTATTCGAATTTACATACTTATTGCTGGCCGGGAAATCGGAACGAAGAAGGATCCAGATAATTATCTCCTTGATATTTGCGATATCAGTTGATTGGATCACAGACTTTTGAGTAATAGGGGCTTCGTTTGCCAATACAAACTCAACTGCAAACCCGTCAACACCACCATTCGCGAAATTCGGTCCACTGGATGAGACAAGAGAAACTGATGAGGTATTGCAGGGCCCCGACGCTAGATTGTCCCATCTGGTGAGAATAAGATCTCTGTTCGTATCTACCGATATTTGTTTCATGACCACCGCGTAAAGATTGCTGTGTGCATTTACATTTTGATTTAACGCTGGAGAGATGGTGAGGTTACTCCCGCCGGAAGCAGGGGTAACCTGATATACGAGGTTTCCAAGATTCGGTTGAAGGGTATCAAGTGTTATTAAGGAATTGGCATTTGGGCTTCCAACGGAAGCAGGGATTATGGCGCCCGCGCTGCCGATTGGTGCATTAACTGTCAGAATAGTAGATGTCTGACCCGCAGGTAAAGTTGTCTGCAGGTACGGAGAGCCTTGTGTTGACGTTATTAGTCGTTCAGAGGTAAGGAAGGAAATCGTCTCATAAGGATTTGCATCCGTTGCGACCATGCTCATAGTAATAGATTGGACCGAAGGAGCAAAACTGCTAATGTTAGGACAAAAATTAACGTTCGGCGTTGCTGCCACAAATAACCCGGCCAGCCGTAATTGCTCACCGATATAATCCAGCACTCGCTGCCCTTTCTGCGTCATCTCCTGCTTGACAGCCAGATCACTCACATTTTGGCTGGTGGACTCAAAGGATGTGTAAAAGGTGAGCATCATGATGCTGAATACTCCCATTGCAATCAGCAGCTCGATAAGAGTTATACCCGAAGTATTTTTGCTTTTTAAGATATTTAGTTTCAGCATATTATCTTCCCCGTTCTGAAACTAGTTGAAATGACATTGTCTGACCCTGATATGTAAAAGAGGTGGAGACGGTAATCTGGCAGAGGTCCGTCGCGCCGGCTGTCGGAGTAAGATGCACAATCTGCCACGTTCTCGTTAGCGCAGTCACCACGTTTGTTTGAAGTCCAGTCTCTAAATCAGTGACATCGCCATAGGGTCCATTATAGAGAGTTCCATTATCGGAATTCCCCTGACAAATGAGATTCCCATACTGGTCAGCGTTGCTGCCGCTAAGAGATATAATGTCATCCATTTTTTGTGCAGTAAGAGCCTGCGCCTTGACCCGGTACGCAGTCGCTTTGTCTATTTTATAGGATTGAACAAGAAGAGGCACAATCGCCAGCATCACTGCTGATATGATGCCGCCTGCCACAATCACTTCCAAAAGCGTAAAACCCTTCTGCCGTTTATCACTTCTTGCGATTTTCGTCTTAATCATAATAAAGCAGCCCCCGACACAATTTCAAACAACGCTTCTGCTTCAAAATTCATTAACCATGTCTTGGTATCCGCACGTAGTCATCACATCACTGAAACCGATGTGAAACCCTTGGAGGAGCAGCGTTTCTGTGGAGCAGATGGAAATAATATTGCTAAACACTACATAGCTATTAAAGTATTTCATTACGCATAAATATATGCAACAGGTGTGCCAATAATAAAGTACTTGTTTTTATGCATTATTATGCGAAAATAGAGAGAGGATTGGGTGGTATTATTCCATGATAAGTAACAAGTTACATAATCAGGATTCCGGCATACCCGACAACATTGTCGTAGTCTCCGCTCGTTTCTCCGGAGTTGGAGTACTTGATAAGCTCGGCATTGGTGGCCCCGAGTATTTTCGCGGCTACAAGCATTGCCACTGTAGGGCCATATCCGCACATGGTAATTTCATAATCTCTGATAACACGGTAGAGACCCTCAGGGTCAAGCTTAACGATGGAATGAATGGCTTTTGAATCTTTTTCTTTTGCCGTTTCAGCCTTTTCGTAATGACTCATATCCGAGCTTGCCACAATGACGACGTTACGTATTGCGGTATTCGCATCGTTGATTTCAGATTGATCACCCTGTTTTTCCTTGCCTCTTGGCCCCGGGCCTCCCACTTTTATCGCCCCTGCTATTGCCTTGCCTACATCAAGACAGGTTTCAAGCCGTGTATCAAGCATCTGGATCGGTACAATTTTGAACTTCTTTTTAAAATATTGGATGAACGGCAGCTGGACTTCAAGGGAATGTTCCCGAAGATGGGCAATTGAATCTTCATGAATGCGTCGGGATTGCGAAAGAATGGAAGCTGCCAAACCTTCGTCTATTTCCACAGTGCCGAGCGGCGTTTCCCAGCTGCCGTTGGCCATAAGAGAGACCCCTGCACCGAGGCCGGTATGGTTAGGGCCGATTAGGACAAGGGTATCCGGAAGTTCTATGGAAGAATATACTGCCCCGGCTACTGCCCCTGAATAGATTAACCCGGCGTGAGGAACAACGATGCCGATTGCCTTCCTCTTGATTGCTCCTGAAATGATAAAGCCTTCAACCTGTTTTTTGAGATCCTCCGGGTTGGCTTTATAGAAGTGCCCTGCTACTGCCGGTGAACGAATCATGGGGACCTCCCAGGTATCGTTAACGTATGATCTACTTATTCAAACCGAGAATTTTCTCAGTTGTGCCTTTCGATCTCATATCGGAAAATTGCTGAAGCACGCTGAGGATATGGGGCCGTCGGGAAGTGATCTCGCGGAGATTATCTTCCGTTATTTCCAGAATGACTGCGTCCTCAGCGGTCTCGACCGTGGCTGTGCGGGGTTTTCCGGTAAGAAAAGATATTTCTCCGAAGAAATCGCCTGACCGGAGAACCGCAAGGTCCACTCGTTCGCCGGAGAGAAGCGTCGTGAAAACATTAACTGACCCGCTTGCTATCAAATATACCGATTTCCCCTGGTCATTCTGCTCGACGATCGATAAGCCTCCCGGGAGCGGGTGAACGTTCATCACCTTCGTAAAATCGTTAAATTCTTCCTGCGAGAAACCAGCAAAAAGCGGGATAACACTGCTAGCACGTTTTGGAGTTTCTTTCTCTACAGTTTCTTTCTCAACGGGCTCTACTCGGTTTTCTTTCACCGTCTTGTTTGAATGCAGCGCTTCGATCCGTTCTTCCGCTTGTTTATTCCCCGGCTCGACGCGCAATGCCAGCTTATACTGGGCAAGGGCCTTGACCACCGCGCCTTTATCGGCATAGAGGTCCGCTGCCATCATGTATTCATGCACTGCATTGTGCTTTTGGTTCAGTTTCTGGTATGCATCTCCAATACGGACGCGGATTATGGGGTCAGGATCGATCGTATAAAGCTTTTCCATCTCCGTAATGACTGATTTCCAGTCCGATTTGCTTACATATTTTTGTATTACGTCGATGAGTTTCGGCTTGTCCGATGGGCTGATTGCCGGGCCTTTATACATTGGTTGTACGGCACCCGGCGCCGAGATATCGGGAGGCTTCTGCAGAGGTGGAGCTTTCTCAGAAAAAGCCTGTAACGCCTTTTCCGGCGCTTTTTGCGGCGCTTGCGCCGTTTTTTGAACTTCGGAAGCCGGCTGCTCTACCGGATTCTGCGTCGCCTGCATCTTCTTGATTGTTTCTATCTCGCGGGCATCGGAATACTGTTGCAGCACCTGCAGGACACGCGGCCTGCGATTGATCAGGTCGCGAAGTTGATCCTCGGTCACTTCCAGGATGACGGCTTCTTCGGCCGTTTCAACCGTAGCGGTCCGTAATTTACCGGTCAGAAAGGATATTTCGCCAAAAAACTCGTTGGGGTAGAGCATCGCCAAATCCAATCGCTCGCCGCTCTGCGACGCAGCATGAACCTTAACGGTGCCGCTCGCAATAATATAGACTGATTTGCCAGTGTCACCCTGCTTCATGATGATGTGGCCCGGCTGCAGGGTATGAACGGCCATTATTTTAGTGAAGTCTTCGAATTCCTCTTGGGAGAATCCTGCAAACAGTGGAATGACGCTTCGGACCGGCTTCTGGGCGCCCTCTTCCGTCGGCTCCGGCTTCTTTTCCGTCATCGCCCTATTCGAATGTAGAGACGATATTTTGTCCTGCGCCTGCTTGTTCTTTGGGTCCAGCCGGAGAGCAAGTTTGTACTGGGCCAATGCCTTGACGATGACACCTTTAATCGCGAAGAGGTCTGCTGCATAGATATACTCGCGCACAGCGTCGATAATCTGGTTCAGCTTCTGATACGCATCTCCGATTCTGACCCGTATAATAGGATCGGACTCAAGCCCGAACAGCTTCTCCATGTCGGCAATTGCGGCTTTCCAGTTGGACTTGCCCAGGTTTTTTTGAATCGTATCGATCAGCTGCGTTTTTTCGGATGACATGCGGGTGGATCTCCATTCGGAGCAATGAATTCGCCATGTTCTCAGCGTTATATCGCCTCTCGAACTTTTTCCAATGTGCTCCTGGCCCTTTTCTCGTGGTAATTATGCAAAACGTCGAGGATACGAGGGCTTTTGCGAATCATTTCGTTAAGATCCTCTTCGTCGACCTCGAGAACGTCAGACTCCTCAGTTGTCTCAACGGTCGCAGTCCTGGGTCTGCCAGTGAGAAATGCTATTTCGCCGAAGAAATCGCTGTGTTGTAGCGTCGCGAGCTCGATTTTTTTCCCAGTGACAGTCGCATATACGTGAACGGCGCCCCGAGTCAGGATGAAGACCGAGCTGCCGGTATCGCCTTCTTTAATAATGGGTTTTCCGGGCGGCAAGGTGTGGATGATCATCCGCTTGGTAAATTCGTTGAATTCTTCCTGCGTAAAATCGGAGAAGAGCGGAATAACACTCCGTGTCGACACCACCGCTCCCTCTTCAATCGGTTCAATCTTGAGTTCGGAGACAGTCTTGTTGGAATGGAGCAGCTCCATCTGGGCCTGTGCCTGTTTGTTCGCCGGATCGTGCCGCAGCGCTAGTTTGTACTGTGCCAGAGCTTTAACCACAAACCCCTTCTCTGCGTACAGGTCGGCGGCCCGAACGTATTCCTTGACAGCATCGGCCTTCTGATTCAGTTTTTGGTGTGCATCACCGATTCTCACTCGGATGATGGGGTCTTGGTCAATGGCAAAGAGCTTTTCCATCTCTGCAATGGCTGATTTCCAGTCCGACTTGCTGATAAATTTTTGTACTTTTTCAGAAATTGCTGCTTTTTCAGAAGCCACTGGTTGCCTCCCTGGTTAAATTACGTAAGTATTAAATCATTTGGCACTACCATGAACCACTGGTTCCTTGTAGACGTGAAGAATAGAGGCCAGATTCGAGATTAATACCGCGATTATCTGTGTTTTCCTGTAAAGACGGGACCGCCAGATTATAAACGATTTGGCCTTCATATTTTTTTACCAATGCCGGTTACATACAATAACTCCTGAAAAACTGCAACTGATGTGGCTCCGGTCGCCACTGTACCAGTTAATAACTCCGCTTTTCAGAGCTTTCGAAACGGGTATATTTATGCATAAACGTCATGTTCACAATACCGATCGGTCCGTTTCTCTGCTTGCCAATAATCACTTCGGCAACTCCCCTCTTGCCGCAGAGACATTCCCCATCGTGAGGACACTCGCACTTATTGTAAACCTCGTCTCGATAGATGAACATGATCACGTCCGCATCCTGTTCTATCGCACCGGAATTGTGACTGACTATCCCGTCGGCAAGCCAGGATGCCGACCCCGGCACAGTGAGATCGTACACGTCATCCTCTCCTACGGGCTCAATTCCCACCACACGATCCCAAAAAAGGTCACTTGCACTCTGCTGTCGCAGTGCTTCGTCATGGATAGTCTTCGCATAAGTCATGAGCACTTGGCGTGAGGAAGAAAAATGGAAATGCGATGAACCACCATATAACGTTCCACGCATCGCGGCCATTCGTCGCTGTGAGATACCGGTTTCCTGCATCAATAGACTCACTCTTTTGAAATATTCGTTTGGAAGCGTGTCCACGTTCGTATTGGCTACTATGTTAGTCAAGACTTCCGTAAGTCTTTCTGCTTGATATCGACGTGGACCGAAAGCTCCAACCTTCGCCAGGAAACGGCTCTGGCCCACTACGCCTTGCACCCAAACCATATATGTGGGACGATATCCTTTCATCTGTACCATATGGATACGAGCCACAATGCCAAGTCGCAGCAGTAATGCAGATACGTCTTCGGCCAGACCGCGGCTCTTAGTAGAAAAATGAACACCATGTCCGCCTCGCTGGCCAGTCTTACGTACAGAAATCGTCCCGTCAGTAGCCCACAAATGCTGGAGTAGTAAGGCTATACACTTATTGCTAAGCCGGAAAACTTCTCTAGGAATGCGCTTTTCGAATGATCTTTGGCCAAAAACGCCCAATTCCCGAAGCCACTTGTTGATACCAGCCGGATGCCAACGATTCCCATTGCCGCTGATGACAAGCTGATACCAGTTGCCTTTCCCGGCGTAGCGAGTCACTATCGAACCAAACTCTTTTTGTGCACATTCGGAGACAATATGGCTATTGTCATCTGAGCCTGTTGTATATCTCATGGGCTGCCCGGACAGATAACTGCCGTCACCGATGAGATGTCCAAGGAGTATCAAATGTGCCTCAGGCCAATTTTCAGTTTTCTTGGGCTGCGGTAATTCGCGGGCGATAGCAAGCCTGTCACCGCTACTGAGGTCGCCGACTTCACACCAGCCCCGGGATCCAAGCAGACGGTGATTAGCGGTTGTGTGAATAATCCGGCCGCTCGCAAGTTGGATTTTAAGTACATCCCTTCGGCCCACATGCCAGATTTTCTCTGCTTTGGTCGTTAGAAGACGGCCATCTTCCGAGAGCGATACAACACTTGGCGCTTGTCCCACAAGCTCTCGAATTGGAATTCGGCGGCCATCTGCCAGCACGACCAGGGTGTCACCGGTAACACATTCACGAAGATCGGCGAGCATCGGGCGTTTGTCCTTGCCTCGTGTTTCTACGGCACGGTTGAGCTGGGAGAGCGCGATTACCGGAACTTTGAGTTCCTTCGCAAGAGCCTTGAGCGAACGGGAAATGTTCGAAATTTCCTGCTCGCGGTTGTCGGAATCGCTGCGGCCGCGCATGAGTTGAAGATAATCAACGATAATAAGGTCTAGTCCATGTTCGACCTTGAGTCGTCTCGCCTTGGCGCGCATCTCAAGCACCGAGATCGCTGCCGTATCATCGATATAGATGGGCGCCTCGGACAGACGCCCAGCGGCCATGGTCAGTTTTGGCCAGTCCGATTCTGACAGGAAGCCCGAGCGCAGCTTGTGCGCATCCACGCGCGCCTCGGAGCAGAGCATGCGGAGAACGAGCTGCTCCTTGGACATTTCCAAGCTGAAAACTGCCACGGACTTGTGGTGGTCCATTGCTGAATGTGCCGCGATGTTCAGGCAGAACGCTGTTTTCCCCATAGATGGTCTGCCGGCAATGATGATGAGGTCGCTCGGCTGGAGGCCGGAGGTCATCTTATCGAGGTCGTGAAAACCCGTAGGAAGGCCAGTTACCATTTCTTTGCGCTCGTATAGCCGCTCAATGGTCTCAAAGCTGCTTTTGACTATGTCCTTCAACGCGACAAAAGAGTCACGCATCTTTTGCTGCGATATTTTAAAGATCGATTCCTCGGCCCGGTCGAGAAGTTCATCGACGCTGTTGACGGATCTCGTGTCATCGTAACTCTGGGTGATGATGTCCGTCGATGAGTGAATAAGCTGGCGCAAGACCGATTTCTCGCGCACGATCCTGGCGTGATTTTTGATGTTCGCGGCCGTCGGTACGAGGCTGACGAGGTGGGCAAGATAAGACGGCCCTCCCACAGATTCAAGGCCAACTTTCCCACGAAGCGCATCGGTCAAGGTCACAAGGTCAATGGCTTCGCCGGTCTCGAACATGTCGAGCATAGCAGTAAATATCTTGCGGTGTGTATCTTTGTAAAAATCCTCAGCAGACAGCGTTTCTATGACTTTGTTAATAGAATCGTTTTCAATCAGAACAGCGCCAAGAACCATCTGTTCGGCTTCGATGTTCTGTGGAGGAAGTTTTTGAAGGGAAACTTCGGTCTGAATGGACATGGTTGTACCTCAAATTCAGCTTAAACAAAAAAAGAAGCCAGAAGCCAGAAACCAGCGTGTATCTCCTGACTTCCGACTTCTGGCTCCTGAATCCGTTTGGATTTTGCGAGCTATTCTTCAGCGATTACTGTAACCTTAAGGTTTGTCTGTACGTCTGCATGCAGTTTCACCGCAATAGTGTACTCTCCAAGCCGCTTGATAGGCTCGGCGAGCACGATTTTGCGTTTGTCCAGTTCAACACCCTGAGCTTTTACAGCTTCAGCAATGTCCATGGACGTGACGGAACCGAATAGTTTCCCTTCTTCACCGACCTTGGCTTTGATCGTTACAGCAATACCCTTGATCCGGTCGGCTTCCACACCCGCTTCTTTCTTCAATTTGCGGATGCGGTCGGACACCATCTTTTTCGCATGCTCCATTGCATGAACATTTTTTGGTGTAGCTTCAATGGCCATTTGCTTTGGGACCAGAAAATTCCGTGCGTAGCCGTCGGCAACCTTGACGAGGTCGCCTATTTCCCCCAATTTGTCGATATCTTCGCGTAATATTACCTGCATGTATGATACTGCTCCTTTCGAGTGAATGATAGCACGATATTACCAGAAACAGGGGCAAAGTGTCAACAAAGAAGTACGACCCCGTTGTGAAGAACTGAACGTTTTAATATGTCCGGTATGATCATACGCCACTCACTTTCTTCTTAATTTCGTGAAGTTTATTCATGGCATCAAGCGGCGTCATGGTGTCGAGGTTTAGATCCTGAAGCTCCTTAAAGAGCAGGCCTGCTTCGCTCGCAAAAAGCCCGAGTTCGGGCTCGATCGCTTCCGTACCGATAGAATTTCCTATATTTTTGTTTTTATCTCCCTGTACCCCCGTCGTCCGCCCCTCCCATGTTCCGATTTTTGATGCGGCTACTGGTTCACCCATCTCGTTAAACTCCGCCTTTTCAAGGTTAGCAAGAACCTCCTTGGCACGGTTGATAACGGCCGGCGGCAAGCCAGCGAGACGGGCCACTTGAATGCCGTAGGATTTGTCCGCTCCTCCCTCGATAACTTTACGCAAGAAGATGATTTGGTCGTTCCACTCCTTAATGGCCACGGTATAGTTCTTTACCCGGTCCATGGTAAGAGCAAGTTCGGTAAGCTCATGGTAATGTGTAGCAAATAACGTCCGGGCTCCGAGCTTAGTATGGATATACTCGGCCACAGCCCAGGCAATGCTGATCCCGTCAAAGGTGCTCGTACCCCTGCCGATCTCGTCGAGAATAATGAGGCTCCTATCCGTAGCGTTGTTAAGTATGTTAGCAGTTTCATTCATCTCTACCATGAACGTGCTTTGTCCGCGGGTGATGAAATCTGATGCTCCAACACGCGTAAAAATACGGTCAACGAGTCCGATCTGCGCTTCCCGCGCGGGTACGAAACTTCCCATTTGAGCCATGAGAGTGATCAATGCAACCTGGCGCATGTACGTCGATTTGCCTGCCATGTTCGGGCCCGTAATGATCAAGAGCTGGTTTTCCTCGCAGTCGAGAACCGTATCGTTCGGGATAAAGCGTTCTTCAGCAAAGAGCTGCTCGATGACCGGATGCCTCCCCTCGACTATTCGAAGTGAATCGTCATCGAGGACTATCGGCCGTGCATATGAGTTCTTTGCAGCAGCTTCCGCAATTGATAATAGGCAATCAAGGATAGCAAGTCTTTTCCCCATGTCCTGGATACGGACGGTCTGGCCGGAGATTGTTTCGCGCACCTGTTGAAAGAGCCGGTACTCAATATCGAGGATCTTTTCCTCTGCGCCAAGTACTTTTTCCTCGTATTCTTTCAGTTCCGGAGTAATGAACCGTTCTGCATTCGTGAGCGTTTGCTTGCGGAGATAATCCTGCGGCACGTTCGCCAAGTTGGCCTTGGTTATTTCGATATAATATCCAAAAACCCTGTTATAGCTCACTTTGAGCGAGCCTATGCCAGTGCGTTCACGTTCGCGTTGCTCGATTCCCGCGATCCAGCCCTTGCCTTCGGAACTGATTGAGCGCAATTCGTCGAGTTCAGAGTTAAATCCTTTTTTGATAAGTTTTCCTTCACGTAGCGTATAGGGCGGATCTTCGTAAATTGCCTTATCGATAATCTGGTATACATCCCTTAGATCATCCCATCCCTCCGCCAGATCATAGATCAGCCGGGCAGAACAGCCGGTAAGCAGCTCTTTGATGCCCGGCATCGCTATAAAAGAATGTTTGAGTGCGATCAGATCACGGGCATTCGACGCACTCAGGGATACACGGCTTATAAGGCGCTCCAGATCATACACGGCACTCAGAGAAGTCCTGAGATCAGACCGAAATTGATGACTATCCTTGAATTCAGCGACGACATCGAGACGCCGTTCTATTTCTCGCGCATCCATGAGCGGATTCAAAAGCCATTCGCGCAGTTTTCTGCCTCCCATGGATGTTACGGTGAAATCAAGAACAGCGAGAAGTGTTCCTCTGTTCGAGCCGTCGTATATGTTTTTTGCCAATTCCAGATTACGTTGGCATGATCCATCGAGGACCATATATTCACGGACCAGGAACGGGCGGATCGTGCGAATGTTCGTGAGGGCCGTTTTCTGTGTTTCTTCGATGTACCTCAGTGCTGCGCCGGCTGCAGAAATACCAGCCTTCATACCGTTGCAGCCGAAACCTTCGAGAGATGAAGTCTTGAAATGTTCCAGAAGGGCGCGCATCGCCGTTTTCCAATCAAAGTTCCAATCATCGTATGTGTTGATTGCTTGCGTATATTGGTGGAGTACTGTTGAGAGTCCGTCGGACGGTTGATATCCTTTCGGCAGAACAATCTCACGCGGCGAGAACCGTGCCAACATGGTATCTAGTTCGGCGAAACTATCAACGCCCTGAACTTCGGCTAGAGAGAAATCGCCAGTAGAAATGTCGAGAAAGGATAAGCCAAAGCCTTCTTTCGCTGGATAGATGGATGCCAGATAGTTGTTGTCTTTTGCGTCGAGGAGGTTCGAGTCCAGCACCGTTCCCGGCGTGACCACCCGAATCACTTCACGCTTTACGATCCCCTTTGCGAGCTTTGGGTCCTCAACCTGCTCGCACACGGCGACCTTGAACCCGCGACGGATGAGCTTCGCAATGTAGCCCTCTGCCGCGTGATAGGGGAAGCCGCAGAGCGGCGTCTCGATGCCTTTGGACTTATTCCGTGCCGTAAGCGTGATTTCGAGCACTTTTGAGGCAGTCACCGCGTCCTGATCGAACATCTCGTAGAAATCACCCATGCGAAAAAGCAGGATAGCGTCGAGGTGCCGGTGCTTGATCTCGCGGTATTGTTTCATGAGAGGTGTTAAGTCGGGCATAATAGAAACTGGGAGCGGAAGACAAAGTTCAGACGACAGGATGCCGGGAGAGATTTCTTAGCTTTCGTCTGACTTCTTCCATCTGAATATCTGCACACTATTCTTTCACTTTCTTTTCTAGCTTCGTCATGACCCTCTGGATGTCTTCCCAGACAAGTGCTTTGTCTTTAGGATTTCTGAGAAGATAGGCAGGGTGAAAGGTTGGCATGAGCGGTATTCCCTCAAAGACCCGCCACTTCCCGCGAAGCTTCGTGATCCCGTCTTTTGTTTTAAGCAGTGTCTGAGTAGGGACGTTGCCCAATGTAACGATTACCTTTGGTTTGATCGACAGGATCTGTTTGCGCAGAAATGGTTCACAAGCTGCAATTTCTTCCGACTCCGGGGTTCGATTGTTCGGTGGCCGACATTTTACGACGTTGCAGATATATACCTCTTCCCGCTTAAGCTTCATCCCCTTGACGATTATGTCGGTTAACAACCGTCCCGCTTCCCCAACAAATGGATTTCCCTGCTGGTCTTCTTCATAGCCAGGACCTTCTCCTATAAAAACGAGCTGAGCCTGACCGTTGCCCTCACCAAAGACGATGGCGTTTCTGTTTTGATGAAGCTTGCATCGGCTGCAATTCCCTAATGCCTCTCTTATCGAGTCAAGAGAAGACGGTTCACCTGAGATGATCTTCACCTCAGGCTCTTTCTTGAAAGAAATGTTTTGCTTTATTGCACTTTCCGCACTGGCAAAGACTGAATTGAGCTGATTTTTATTATTTTCCACAGTAGTTTCGGCATTGTGGTCAAAGAGTAAGGGCACTGCGATCGCTCGCACGCCAAGAGCTTTTTGAAATTCAAGATGCCCCTTAATATGTGTTACAATTTCTAAAAGCACCCGCAGATTTTCGTCCATGAAATATGTACCTATCATTGTTTAAAGAAGTATGAACTTTGAATGCTGAACGTAATTGTTAATTCCCCCACTTAAGCTTTGTCCTGAGAATTTCGTAATAGCTTTTTACAGGATGTTTAATAAATCTCATCTTAAACCGAGACCGCTCAATCTCCACAACATCATTCATTACGAGAGGAAAACCAATCTGGCCGTCCAGAGTAAGAGACACATCTTCACTCTTTGAAGTCAGGCGTACGCTGACCACGACGGTATCAGGCAAAGCAATGGGCCGGTTCGACAGCGTGTGGGGACAAATGGGCGTTACGACGAAACAGTGGATTGTTGGATGGATAATAGGACCGCCAGCGGAAAGCGAATAAGCAGTAGACCCCGTTGGCGTTGCAACGATAAGACCGTCTGCCTTGAGCGTAGTCAGATATCCATCGCTTACGGTAATCTTTAGCTGCATCATACGCGCGAGCGCGCCCTTATTGATCACTGCATCGTTCAACACACGGTATCGTGCTATGCGTCTTCCGGCTCGGATGACACTTGCCGCGAGCATCATCCTCTCCTCAGTTTCTAGTTTTCCCGCCATGGCTTTTTCGAGATTGTCGTAAAGTTCGTCACGTGAGACTTCTGCCATGAAACCGAGGCTCCCCAGGTTGACTCCGAATATTGGTACGTTCGTGTGTGCATCTGCAACATGCCGCGCTGCGGACAGAAGCGTACCATCACCACCAAGTACGATCAGCATTTCGACAAGGGCTGGAAGTTCAGAGAGTTCATGTCCACGTTTTTTTAAAGACGCGGCAGTATCGTTATCGATATAAACTTTTTTTCCCCGCGATTCAAGCCAAGCCGCCAGCTTCTTTGCGGCCTTCAACGCAGTAGGGATATCCTTTGCTATGATGCCTATTTTTTTCATCTCGTACATTCACCGGCCTTGTTCAAAAACACTACATCACTTAACGAGCCCGTGTTAAGGCCCGGGTATAATGTCGCCATTATGTAATGAGGTTTTCATTGAATCAGGCTTATTTTTCTTTAGCTCGGCGCTCAAATCATCTACTATCTCTTGGTAGCGCTCCCCTTCCGCAAGGAAGCCTATTTCCCGGCTGTTATCGTTCACATACGAGAGATAAACGCTTAAACATTCTCCGGGCAGAACATCTTCGGCCTTTTCGGCCCACTCGATCACCGTTACGCCGTTTGAATCAAGGTACTCCTCGAAACCTATATTTTCTAACTCATCGGGATCGTTCAGCCGATAAAGGTCAATGTGATACAGTGGTACCCTCCCCTGATACTCATTCACAAACGTAAACGTGGGGCTTGTGATATATTGCTCCTCCACCTCAAGTCCCAACGCGATGCCATAGGAAAAACTCGTTTTTCCAGCCCCGAGGTCTCCATAGAGGCAGACTGTATCGCCGGCTTCAAGACGTGAGCCCAACATTTCTCCAATCTGCCATGTTTGCTCCTGGTTTGTGGTGATAACGCTGAACACTATTCTGCCTGTCGAGTTACTGCCTTGAGCATGTCACGTTTTCCCACGATACCGATGACCTTGCCGGCTTTGACTACCGGAAGAAGTTGAATTTTCTTTTCGGTCATGATCGTGGCGATATCCACGAGTGTTACGTCTTCAGTTATCGTTACGACCTTGCGGGTGCAGATCTCTCTGACTTTTGTTGCCGTTAATCGCTTTACGTCCTGTTCAAACTTCTTTGAACTTTCGAGATAGATGGCAGCATCAAGAAAGCTAACGACTGTCGGGATATGAAGCCGTTTATTCTGCGAGATGAGGTCATTCTCGGTAATTATGCCATAAAGCATTCCTGAATCGTCAACGACTGGTACACCGCTAATTTCGTTCTTGACGAGTATGGAAGAAAGCTCCTCAATCGAAGTGTCAGGGGTTACGGTTATTACTTTATTTGTCATGATGTCTTTCGCGGTCAACATAAAAACCTCTCTGAAAAAATAAATTTAACTACATGTCCAAAGTCAATGTCGAGGATTGATGGAATTTTGATAAGAGCGTATCCAACTATGATGATTCAATCGTTTCTTGCAGAGCTTGTGGAATCTTCTCGATCAAGTCACCGGCAATCATTCCTGCTTCGCCCTTTTCCTTGGCCGCAAGATCTCCTGCGAGACCGTGAAGATACACACCTAGACAAGCAGCTTGAAGAGAAGCAAATCCCTGGGCAAGGAAACCGCCGATCATTCCCGTCAACGCGTCACCGGTGCCACCTGTTGCCATGCCTGGATTTCCCGTATTATTAATATATACCAGGCCATCAGGATTCGCTACCACCGTACCCGCACCCTTGAGCACGATCGTTACATTGTACTTCACAGCAAAGACTGTGGCAATGCCGATCCTGTCCTTCTGGACATCCGATATTGTTATGCCCAACAGTCTGGCCATCTCGCCAGGATGAGGTGTCATAATGACAGGACCCTTGTTTTTTTTAATAACATCAAGATAGCCAATTAGTGCATTCAGACCATCGGCATCTATAACAATGGGGATCGTGATTTGCTGCAGAAAGCTCCTCACCATCGTGACTGTTTCATAGTGTGTCGAGAGACCAGGGCCAATAGCGCAGGCACTCATCTTTGCTGCCACCTTGAGCAGTTCAGTTTCAGCCCCAAGCCCGATCGTACCGTCAATGCTTTCCGCCGATGGGATGCACATGGCTTCGAACAATTGCTGTTGGATGATCGGAACTAGTCCATTCGGTGTTCCTACGCTCACTAGCCCAGTTCCTGTCCTTAGAGCGCTTTTGGCCGTCATAGTTGCGGCGCCAGCCTTGCCCGGTGATCCTGCTATCACCAGGAGATGGCCGAAGTCGCCTTTATGAGCGTCTTGGTCCCTGCGTCCCAGGATGCCCAGGAGCGAGCCTTTATTCAATAAGCGTACGTTGATCTTTTCTTTCTCAATGACCTCTGACGGGATTCCTATATCAGCAATCCGCACCTCTCCCGCATTCCGGGCACCTGGAAAAACCATAATCCCGCGCTTTAGGACGGCCATAGTCACCGTAAGATCCGCCATTATGGCCGTTCCCATCACCGCCCCTGTATCCGAGTCTATACCTGTCGGGACATCTATTGCAACTACCGGCCTGCCTGATGCGTTGATCGTGTCTACAGCCTGCGCATAGAGGCCTTTTAACGGTGATGACAATCCCACGCCCAGTATGGCATCAACAATGATATCGGACCACTCGGAAATGTCGGCGACAAAACGTGCAGAAGCATTCTGAGTGATTTCCACATCCATCTTGCGTAGGATGGAAAGGTTGACTTTTGCTTCACCAGATACGGCAGTGAATGATGCAAGCAACGCTACACGCACCGGTACTCCGCGTATGCTGAGCCTTCGCGCAAGAGCGAGCCCATCACCACCGTTATTCCCCTTACCGCAAATAATTCCGACACGCACACCGATCAGTCCATCAAAATATTTTTCCATTTCAGCCATGATGGCAGACGCGGCATTCTCCATCAGGACTGGACCAGGAATGCCGAATTCCCTGGTCGCCCTGCGGTCAATATTTTTTACTTGTTTTGCAGTTGCGATTTTCATGTCTTTACACAATCTTCCTAATCACTTTCCACTCCAGTGATCAGCGGTTTTCCTACGAGAACCACCTGCGCCACGGCAAATCCTTCGTCGTGGGAATAACTAAGGAAAACCTGATTGACTCCTTTGAGGTCAAGGAGGTCTTTGACCCTGCCGGTAAGGTTCACGATCGGGCCACCTCCTTCGCCGTGGAGAACTTCCATGTCAGTCCATTTGATGCCGGCGCTCCACCCGGTTCCGATGGCCTTGAGCACAGCCTCTTTTGCAGCGAATCTGGCCGCGTAATGCTGCGCGGGGAATTTTTGGCGAGAGCAGTATTCGCGCTCACGGTCCGTGAACAACCTTTCCAAAAATCCGTCATGCTTTCCTGCCTTGTCGATACGATCGATCTTGACGAGATCAATACCAATACCAATGATCATACCATTCTCCTGCCTCCTGCGTTACGATGGATAAGAATACTATCCTATGATTCAACCAATTGGCTCATTTCCCTGACTGCACGGTCCATGCCCACAAGCGCTGCCCGAGAGATGATGCTGTGGCCGATATTCAGCTCTGATACTTCCGGAATGCGAGCTATGTTCCTGACATTCACATAATTCAGGCCATGTCCTGCACCGATGCGTAGCCCCAAGCTCGCAGCAAGTTTAGCGGCCTCTGCGATTTTGACAAACTCGTCATGACGAACTTTTTCGGTCCTCGCGTTTGCATAGGCTCCAGTATGTATCTCAACCCAGTCAGTGCCGGTTATTTTGGAAGCAGCAATTTGCTTTTCATCAGGGTCAACGAAGAGGCTGACGATAATCCCTCCCTGCTGTAGCCTTGCAACGTAGGATTTCAGAAAATCGACACGCGAGGCGACCTCAAGACCGCCTTCAGTCGTCAATTCTTCTCGTTTTTCCGGAACCAGTGTGGAAAAATTCGGTTTGACTTCGAGCGCTATCCGCTGCATCTCGTCAGTCGCTGCCATCTCCATGTTCAATTTGGTCTGGACTGTCTCCCGAAGCAGGTGCAAATCTCTGTCCTGCACATGCCTGCGGTCTTCCCGAAGATGGGCAATGATCCCTAAAGCACCAGCCAATTCTGCGAGAACGGCAGCAGCAACAGGATCGGGTTCCGTTCCATGTCTCGCCTGTCTTATCGTTGCGATATGATCAATGTTTACTGACAACTTCGGCACGCAGACATTCCTCCTTATGTTATCGATTTTTAAATTCTATCATCTATCCATTAAAATATCCAGAAAATTTATCTTCGCGGGTTTATTAGCAATCCTACAGCGAGAACTACCGCATTACCGGAAAAGTTTACGCGGTGATCACGGTGCTGAAGACTCGTATTGTTGTTCCCATGTCCACCGTTCCGGTAAACAGAGCATCACCATGCCTTTGTTTCTAGGTTGACCTAATTCCCGACCTCTGGTATTATTTCTTAATTGTTCTTCTATTCTTCACGGAGGTGGGAATATGGTTCGTTCACTAAAAATAATCATCGTAGCATTTTCCCTCGTTGCAGTTGCGGCTTTTTCAACCTGGGCACAGGACTCCAAAATGGTCACTGCAGAAGGCGTGGCAGCCATCCAGGGCAATGCGCGCGATATCGCTCGCGATGCGGCGATAGAAGACGCACAAAAGCGGGCTGTTGAACAGGCAATCGGCATCCTGATCGACTCGCAGACCCAGGTAGAAAACTACCAACTCATTAGCGACAAGATCCTATCCCAGACCAAGGGTTACATCAAACGGTACAGCGTCGCGAGTGAGTCCGAGGACGGCGGGCTTCTTCGAGTGAATATCAATGCCGAGGTCTCCCTGGGACAGCTTACTGACGACCTATCGGGAATCGGGATCCTGCTCGGTCAGATGCATAAACCACGCACGATTATCCTGATCTCCGAGCAGAATATCGGGCACGAATGGTATGCTTGGTGGTGGGGGGGCTATCAAGGGGAGCAGACCGACATTGGTGTTGTGGAAAACACGTTCATCGATGTTTTTACTCAAAAAGGATTTGAATTCATCGATCATGCAACTGCGATAAAAGATTTCACTGTGACCAATGCGTACAAGGTACAGGACCTGACAGCCACTCAGGCAAAAACTCTCGGTGGCGAGGTGGACGCCGAGGTTGTTATAACCGGCAAAGCCCTTGCAAAACTGTACGGCGACATCGGGGGCGGGATGAAATCGGTTCAAGCAGACCTCTCTGCCAAGGCGGTCCGCACGGATACTGGCCAGGTCATTGCAGCAGTCACGACTCACGCAGCTGCCGTGCACATCACGGCGGAATCTGCCGGGATCGAAGCGCTCCGCAAGGCCGCCTCGTCCGCAGCAGATGAGATGATGGGGAAAATACTGGCTTTCTATTCAAAGGAGGCCGGCAGCACGCGGACTGTCGATATCACAATCTCCGGGTTGAATAAGACGCAGTTCGTCAAGTTCAAAGATGTACTCAGAAACCAGGTACGTGGCATCAAAGACCTGCACGAACGAAGCTTTAACGGAACCATGGCAAAGATCTCCGTAGACTCGAAAAACAGCGCCCAGACACTTTCTGATGAGCTTGTGCTAAAAGACTTCGGGTCTTTTACCGTGGAAGTGATCAGCTCAACTGCCAATGCGCTTGAGTTGAAGGTTACGCCGAAATAATTTTGCTATGGCAGTCAGAGGACAGACTCGGTATGATGGACTTTTATAGGCAAAGTTTTACCTTCTGTCTTCTGACTTTGATATTGCGCAATTAGAATCACGACATGAGGCATTCTGTTTCTTTGGCAAGTGCCTTGATATACTCTGCTATGTGATGACGTTGTTCATCAACATTCCATCCTAGTTCCTTGCCGGCTATCTCGGCGATTTTCTCCACCTCTTTGACGCCGCGGGAGGCTGTTATACCGATATGCATCCTCCGAAGGATGATGTCGGATAGCGTTTTTGCATCCTCTTCTCTCACACTATAAATGACCTGTGCATAAATGTCCGGGCTTTGCCGCGATATCGTCTCTCGTAAAACTGTATCCGTTTTCATTAGTTCGAGCACGCGGTCTGTTCTCGAACCATAGAGACTTATGAGATGGTTTATAAGTTCAGGTGATACGCTGTAGCGGGAGGATAACTCCGGTACCGCTTCTTTCGAATAAAGATCATGTTCCATAGGCAAACTTCCGGCGAGGGGTTTCTGGTCGGTAGAGCATTCTGCTCTGATACGGAGGGCATCGCATGTTGCATCGATTACGTCTTTAGCCATATTACGATATGTCGTGAGTTTTCCACCAGCGATGGTGATGATTCTTCCGGACCGCCCTTCTTTGACGATCCGGTGCTTCCGGGATATTTTTGATTCGCTCCTGCCTGAGAATGCTAGAGGCCTGATGCCCGCATAGGTATATAGGATCGCGTCACGCGTGATATTCAATTGAGGCAAGACGCGTTTGCTTTCGGTAAGCAGATAATCAATGTCATTTCTGTTTGCATGGACCTCGTCAAGATCCCCATCATATTTGGTGTCCGTCGTCCCGATGAGGGAATATCCACCAAAGGGAATAATGAAGAACATCCGCTCGTCTCGCGAGGTCACAAAGAGCGCCTGATCGCTGAGTTTTGGCATCACAATGTGGATGCCTTTCGTTGGATAGATGATCTTTCGCTGGTCGATGTTTCCCGCCTGTCTTACAGCATCGATCCAGGGCCCTGCAGCGTTGATCAGGACTTTTGAGCGGTAGGCATGTCTCGCTCCCAAAAGTGTGTCCGTGGCAGTCACAACAATATTTTCATTCGTTTCTTCGATCTTATCGGCCCTGACATAATTCAAAAGTTTAGCTCCAGCCATTCTCGCAGAAATCACATTTTCGAGCACAAGCCTTTCGGGCATTAGGATTTGATGGTCGTAAAATAATGCACTACCCGCTAGACCTTCCTGGTTCAGACGCGGCTCGAATCCGAGTGTTTTTTCTCTATTGGAAGTAAAGTAATGGGGAATATCTTTGTCATGCGAAAGCAGATCGTAAAGGTGGATTCCAATGGAAATGACTGCTCTTCCATGGGGGTCGCCATTATAGATGGGAATTAAAATCGGAATTGGGTGAATGAGGTAAGGCGCTTGTCTGCGGAGGATAGCCCGTTCTCGAAGCGACTCTGCGACTAAGTCTATCTCGAAATTGGCGAGGTATCGAAGCCCGCCGTGGATCAAGCGGGTCGATTTCGAAGTTACACCCGACGCATAATCTCCTTTTTCGAGCAGCAGGCACGTAAGACCACGCAGAGAGGCATCACGTGCGACACCTGCTCCAGTGATGCCTCCACCGATAATGATAATGTCGAAGATCTGATCATTTTCTTGCATAGTGGATAATGGAGTTGAACGATTGGTTGTCGACTACCAGTGTAAAAATCCCTTAACGAAATCTGTGCTGTTTCCGATGCGGCCTATTGTGAGGATTGGTAGATTCCGCCGCGCAAGAATGCGGGGTTTCCATTGCTGATTTTCTAACCTTCCGACGCTGTTTCGCGCCTCATCAACAGCGTCTTCAACACTCCCGGCCTATTTGAATATATACCATCCACCCCCAAGGAGATAAACTTTTGCATCTCATCCTCGTCATCCACGGTCCAGACATACACGTCTATCCTTTCCTCATGGCAGGCCGTGATAATTTTTTCACTTACAGTATTTTTCCGCAGGCTGATAATTCTATATCCTTGTTTTTTATAATTGGTTACATCATGGGTCGAAAATACATCATAGATCACTGCTGTCGGCATTGTGGGCATGATGTGCCGCACCGCACGAACCTCATCTTCTTCGAAAGATGACAAAAAAACATAGCCCGGGTAATATGATGATGCAAAATATTGAGCGATTAATACTCCCGCACCGCTGCTCTTTATCTCAAAGTTTAGCCCAGCTGAGCCTGCGACTGTCTTTATTATGTCTTCAATCGTCGGGATAGCTTCGCCGTTTATCAGTTTCAGCTTGTCAATCACGTCGGACGTCGCATGTTCGATGTTAATGCTTTTCTCCGCGGTCCGTCCGGTCATTTTGTCGTGCATTATGTAGAGCACATTGTCGAGGCTCTTACGCACGTCAAGTTCAATCATGTCAACGGGATAAGAAAGTGCCCAGTGAACGGACTCAAGTGAATTTTCCAGGGATTCCGAGGCGTCTCCGCGATGGCCGATCACGAGTGGTATGTTCATACCGATATTATAGCGAAAACATTCAACATTGTCTGGTGAAATTAGCGTATACAATGAAAAAAGCTGTTGGACGTTTCTTTTGGATCATGCATCTACGGAATCAAAAGTATGTGAGGATGAAAAGCGGATCGTTCTTTGCACGCCAAGCCAATTTGAAGTGTATGGACTTGATGGCATGTTCCTATGACTTTGTGCCAATTACTTTTTCGATAATCTTATCCTTTATCGAACGGAGATGCTCAGTAAGTTTTTTCGGAGGCAAACTGGCCCGATGGATTACAGTGCGGATGGCGATCAGTTTCCCGAGTGCTGCATTCTCGCCTGCAGTGACCAGTTCTTTGGAATTGCTGAAGTCTGCCCAATGCGTTGTCCCCACTGCCGGATGGATCACCACATCAGCTTGTTGGGCGAGTATCTCGTTAAGGAATATTCTGGAAACTGCATCGGCGCGGAGCACGACATCAAGGCCCGATTTTTCTTCAAACGTTGCAACGTCGCTCGAGACGTCGACTGCTATTACTATATCGGCGCCCATGTCCTGCGCGCATAGTACAGGCACGCGTTCCACCCATCCTCCGTCTACGAGTGCCATGCCGTCGTCTATGACAGGGGGAAAAATGCCAGGCAAGGCGCAACTTGCGCTGATGGCCGTACGGAGCCGTCCCGTAGTATACATGACGCGTTTACCGTTGCGGATGTCCGTAGCGACGCAGCTAAAAGGGATTTTGGTCTCTTCGAAGGATATATCGGGAATCAGTGGATAGATCAGGTCCTGATATTCTTTCTCGCCGATAAAAGCAGAGTTCGTAGCTGTGACGCCCCAAAAATAACCTTTTCTAAGCATAACTGCCATGTCACTAAAAAATCCCCTGTGATTATTTGCCGGTGTTTCAAGCTTCTTAAGGAATTCCAAACGTGTTTTACGGGAGCGGAAGCTGCGGAGGTACTGATCAACCCGTCCGATCCAGTATGTAGCGTCAGGATTGGTTGCATACATTCCGCCGATCAAAGCACCCAGACTCGTACCGGCGATCATGTCGATCGGGACCTTGGCGTTTTCAAAGACCTTGAGTACACCGAGATGGGCAAGCCCTCTCGCAGCCCCTCCTCCAAGCGCCAAACAAACCTTCGGCTCCATCAAGCAATCCTCTCTTGTAAAAAAAATCTCTTCAATTCAATTGAAATCGAACTAAATAATATCATTACTATCACAGAGTGTAAAGTTATTAATCGCTTTTCGCCATGAATTCAATGCAATTCTTGATAGAATTGTAGAACAAAATAACTAATTCTTGACATAGTAATTGCCGCATGGTATGTTCATTTCATGAACATAAACCGGTCGTCCCCATCCGGGGCGGACCAATTCAGGTCTCTTCAAATCCTCGACGAGCTTTCCTGTAACGATTCCATCACGCAACGCGATTTGAGCAAGCGTCTTGGCATTGCTCTCGGACTTGTTAATTCCTATATCAAAAATCTTGTTGCGAAAGGTTATTTAACCGTTACTTCGATTCCTCCTAAACGATATGCATATTATTTGACACCGAAAGGCCTTGTAGAAAAGTCACGTCTCACGTACGACCTGCTTCAGGATTATACGCGTATATACCGGGAAGCGAGAAATAACTTGAAAAAGGTATTTTGCGAACTGGCGAATAGGGGCTCACGCAAGATTGTCTTTGCTGGCGTTGATGAAGTGGCGGAAATTGCCTACATTACCTTGGATGAAACCGATTTAGATCTTGTCGGCGTCGTGGACGATGAAACCGATGGAAAGATATTTTTCGGCAGAAACATCAGGCCCATACGCACTATCACGAGTCTAAGCTATGATATCGTCGTGGTGTCTTCATATTTAAAGCAGGAAAGCATTTTACGCGCATTAATAAATGCTGAGGTCAACAAGAATGACATTCAGCTTATTTTCACTGAGAAGCTGAATTTACCATGAAGTACAATCGATTTGCTTCAGCGTATATAAATACACATAAAATCATTTATTTACCGGAGCTATAATGGATTTTACACAGCATAAAGTATTCGTCGCCGGACATAACGGACTCGTCGGCAGTGCTTTGTATCGCCGTTTGATCAGTGGCGGTTATCGGCACATCATAACTCGTAACCGTGCAGAACTAGACCTTCTCAACCCGACTGCCGTTGATAGTTTTTTTCGATCTGAACAACCTGACATAGTGTACCTGGCCGCAGCCAGGGTGGGAGGTATTTATGCCAACAATACCTATCCTGTAGAGTTTTTATTAGACAACTTAAAAGTTCAAAATAATGTTATTGAAGCAGCTTGGCGCCACGGCGTGCTGAAACTCCTGTTTCTCGGTTCGAGCTGCATCTACCCAAAGCTAGCGCCTCAACCCCTCAAAGAAGAATATCTTTTGACAGCCCCTCTTGAACCGACTAATGAAGCCTATGCTATAGCAAAAATTGCGGGCATCAAGCTCTGCAGTGCAATGAACCGGCAATACGGTACAAATTTCATTTCCGTTATGCCCACGAATTTGTACGGCCCAAACGACAACTACCATCCGGAAAATGCCCATGCTATCCCGATGTTATTGCGACGTTTCCACGAAGTCAAGCTTGCGCAACAATCAATAGTAACTGTATGGGGTACTGGCGCTCCACGGCGAGAATTCATGTACGTAGACGATATGGCCGATGCATGCGTTTTTCTCATGGAACATATTGCCGTTCAAGATCTCGGTGAACTGATAAATATAGGCATTGGTGAAGATTGCACTATTAGAGAACTAGCCGAATTGATCAAGATTACTGTTGGTTTTAAAGGGGATATTGTTTTTGATCCAGCCAAACCAGATGGGACTCCGCGTAAGCTCTTGGACGTTTCCCGTCTCCACAAATTTGGATGGAAACACAAAACTTCGTTGGAAGAAGGACTCAGGAAAACTTATAAGGATTTTCTTGGCAATCTTGCCTTACGTAAATGAGGCCGATTTATGACGCGTCTGAAGTTTAACCTTGTCGCCAATTTTGCCGGCCAAGGCTGGACAGCCCTGATGGCTCTGGCTTTTGTTCCATTGTATATCAAGTTTCTCGGCATCGAGGCATACGGATTGATCGGTTTTTATGCCATGCTTCAGGCCGCGTTTCAGATACTTGATCTGGGCCTAAGTCAGACCATGAACCGGGAAATGGCACGATATTCCACTCTGCCGGAAAAATCGAGCGAAGCTCGTGATATTGTGAGGACTTTGGAAATCGGCTATTGGGCGATCGGAATAATCATCGGCATCGCAATATTAATACTATCGCCGTTCATTGCAAGACACTGGATCAAGCCAGGTTCAATCCCCGTCGAAACTGTCCAACACGCCGTATTGATCATGGGTATCTTGACCGCCCTTCAGTGGCCCTTCAGTTTTTACGAAGGGGGACTCATGGGCCTACAGCGCCAGGTATTGTTAAACGTCATAAAAATCGGTATTTCCACACTCGGCATTTGCGGTTCCGTGTTCATTCTCTGGAAAGTTTCTCCGACGATCACTGCTTATTTCACCTGGCAAATTATCGTAAACGCACTATCTGTTACCCTCCTGACGATCCTTCTTTGGCACAGCCTGCCGCCATCTGATCGTTCCCCGGTCTTTAACCCGCGTCTTCTCCGCAATATCTCGCGTTTTGCTGCGGGTATGGGCGGGATCACCCTTAGCGGTATCATCCTGTCGCAGATGGACAAGGTGATCCTGAGCAAACTGCTGAGCCTGGAGATGTTCGGATACTATACGTTGGCAGGTGTGGCAAGCAGTGTGATCCCGTTCCTGCTGGTCAGCCCCATGTTTAATGCGCTGTTCCCACGTTTCACATCGCTCGTTGCCACGAATGACGACTCGGCTCTCAAAATCTTATATCATCAAAGTTCCCAACTCATGGCGGTGCTTGTCCTACCGGTAGCTACTGTGCTGGCGGTCTTCTCATTCGACATCCTGCTGTTATGGACTGGAAATGCAAAGACTGCCGGGATGGCCTCCCCTATCGTTAGCGTCCTCGTGATAGGCATGGCCATTAACGCCCTCATGGTTTTACCCTATGCTCTGCAATTGTCACATGGGTGGACCGGCATTGGGCTTCGCATTAACACGTTTTTAATCATCATCCTTGTTCCGGCAATTTTTTTTATGACTGCCAGGTACGGTGCAGTTGGGGCAGCTACAGTATGGGTGGCTTTAAACTGCATTAATATGGCGATCGGGGTTCCACTCACACATCGTCGTTTGCTGAGGGGCGAAATGATGAGCTGGCTTACCAAGGATGTTGGCCCGCCTGCATTGGCAGCGATGTTGACGGTTGGATTGGGGAGATGGTTCATTAACAACCAGATGACGCCCATAATGGCAATAATAGGCATCTCCTGTGTGCTTTTGGTGGCGTTCGCGTTAGCAGCTTTGGTAGCCGGACATATGAGGACTTGGGTGATCATTCAAATGACCAAAGCTAAGTCGATCTGGATTTGATGATCTATGTTACTCATAAATAGTAAGCTCTCTTAAAGGTAAGAATATTTTCAAAATTAGATTTTGTGCTATTAGCGTAGCTTTCTTATAGGAGGCTCTTTATGACTGCGTATAAAGAAATCGTAAAATGCCGAGTGAGCGGAAGCAAAAACTTGGTGTCAGTTCTCAATCTAGGCCATCAGGTCCTAACCGGGGTATTCCCGAAAAGTACATCTGAACACATCACCTCCGGCCCGCTTGAACTCGTCTGGTGTCCTGATGGCGAACTGCTGCAACTCAGGCATTCCTATGATTCTAGTGAAATGTACGGCCAGAATTACGGCTACCGCTCAGGGCTCAATCAATCGATGGTAAACCATCTTACGGAAAAAATTCGCTATCTGGAGCGCATGATAAACTTGAAGCCTGGAGACTGCGTTGTCGACATCGGAAGCAATGACGCCACCACGTTGAAAGCTTATTCTACACCCGGGATCAAAAGAATCGGTATTGATCCTACAGGGAAGAAGTTCGCCCAATACTACATCGACGACATCAAGTTGATCCCAGACTTTTTCTCGGCCACTGCCTATCGTGCCGTTGAATCCCAACAAGCCAGCATTGTCACGTCCATTGCAATGTTTTACGACCTAGATGCCCCGGTAACATTTGTCAAACAGATAGAATCAATCCTTGCCAATGATGGAATATGGCATTTTGAACAAAGCTACATGCCCTCGATGCTCCGTATGAATTCCTATGACACGATATGCCATGAACACCTCGAATATTATTCGCTCGGAGTAGTCAAGAATATCCTAGAGAAGGCAGGACTAAAGATTGTGGATGTCGTTATGAATGCAATCAACGGCGGCAGTTTTGCCGTTACCGCAGCCAAGGTCGAGAATTCCGATATCGTGCAGAACCTCGCGGTCATAGACTGGCTGCTTGAACAGGAACATCGAATGGGGCTAAATACTCCCCGCCCCTACCGTGATTTCGAAGAACGCGTTTTCCGCCATCGGGATGATCTCACCCGGTTGATCCGGGCTTTAAATGCAGACGGCAAAAAGATCCTCGGTTACGGTGCCTCAACAAAAGGGAATGTAGTTCTCCAGTTTTGCGGCTTTACCAAGAAAGATATCCCCGCCATTGCGGAAGTCAATCCTGATAAATTCGGCTGTTTCACACCGGGGACGCATATACCGATTATATCTGAGCAGGAGGCACGGGCAATGAAGCCAGATTATTTTCTGGTGCTTCCCTGGCACTTCAAGGACGGAATTCTTCGACGTGAAAAAGAGTATTTGACTAGCGGCGGGAAGATGATATTTCCGTTTCCGGAAATTGAGATTGTGTAACCTTAACACTGATGAGCTGGGACTAAAGCGTTCATGCAAAGCTCAGAAAAGCGTATACATAGGCAACCCTTAAATCATTTGCTGTAAACAAAACAAGGTCGCAAAATACTAGCTCTCTTGAACCTCGAGCGTAATAAATACTTAGATCTTGTCGATAAACAGGTCGGCCCGCTCTTTGAACAGCGGTGCATTCTCTCTTATTTTAGCGAAAAAAAACAGCCATGCGTTTAATGAAAAGGCGGAAAGCATGAAACCGATTGAAAATTTGCAACGACCAAAAGTCCTATTCATTTCTCATAAACAGCAACTATGTGGTGTCCACGAGTACGGCCTCAACATCGCCGCAGCGGTGCGGAAGTCCGCTCGTTATGACTTTACATATGCCGAATGCTCTGATCCCGATGAGTTCTTCGCGATAACGGCTCACATGAATCCCACCGCGATTATTTACAATTACTACCCCTCAACGATGCCCTGGCTGAAAAAGAAAATCATGAGGCACATTAAGGTGCCACATATAGGAATCATGCATGAAGTCACTCAACAGGCAGCGGATAAAGCAGATAATTCTTTTTTCCAATTCCATATCGCGCCGGACCCGACCCTCTTGCTGAAAAACCCTCTTATGTTTAAGACAGGTAGACTCGTTCCTGACTACAACAACATCTTCCAGCCGCCCACCATACCGACCATTGGTAGTTTTGGCTTCGGAACCAAAGGAAAGGGGTTTGAACGCCTCATTACAGTTATACAGCAAGAGTTTGATGAAGCGCAGATACGTCTCCATATTCCGTACGCTGCCTTTGGCGACGCGACGGGAAGTGAAGCGCGTGCGATAGCTGAACGGTGTCGCGGATTGATCGTTAAGCCTCTGATAAAACTCGTTATTGGCCATGATTTTCTCAACAAGAAGCAGTTATTGGACTTTTTGGCACAAAATACTATCAATGCTTTTTTTTACGAAGAAAACAAAGGCCGGGGTATATCGAGCGTGATCGATTTGGCGCTTGCAGTTGATCGGCCCATCGCCATTTCGCGAAGCGATATGTTCAGGCACCTTTATGCGGCAACCCCCTCCATATGCATCAATGATTCGACACTGAGGCAAATAGTACAGAACGGTGTTGAACCGCTTCTGCCTTACCGGCAAGAGTGGTGCGAAGAAAATCTGATATGGGATTACGAAAGAATCATTGAAAGAATACTTACTGATACAATGAGAAGTCCTCGTCGCAAATTGACCCTTCCGATCATCAGGTCGCTGTTCTCGGTCATTCGCAACCGGGTACGAAGCTCCGTCACCGAACAGACAGAATCATGGACCCCCCAAATTCATAAAGATATCCACCAGCCCTTTGCTATGCAACGCAAAGAATATTCATTGATGCCCCTTCCGGGCAAAAAACAGTACAATAGAATTTTAGACGACACGGCTAGACGACAATATGAACCGATAATCAACAAATTATTTGAAATCGTTCCAGAAATGATGGCCCATAAGCTTCGCAAAGCTAACATCCAGCAGGCCTTTGTCCTGGACACCGTTTATACCTTAGCTTCATCAGCTTCATCGCTTGATTCTCCAAAAATGCTGTGTGTCGGAAGTTATGATGACACTGCAGCCGCAACCTTAAAAAAAATAGGCTTCAAGATGGATGAAGTCGATCCGGTGTTGAATTACGACCTCAATGCCTTCTTTCATAAACCGACGACCGCCAAGGGAAGCTATGATGTTATATTTTCGACATCAGTTATCGAGCATGTCAAAAAAGATGAGCTTTTCATTACACAGGTTGTAGATTTGCTTGCGCCGGGTGGCATAGCCATTATAACCTGCGATTATAATGATCAGTATAAGCTTGGAGAACGGATACCGCCGGAAGATTTTCGTCTCTACACGCAGAAAGATTTTCGAGAAAGATTACAGCCGCTGTTGAAGGATTGCGCTCTTGTTGATACACCACAGTGGGCGTGCCCAAATCCGGACTTTACTTATGCAGGATGCCAGTATACGTTTGCCACTTTCGTGTTTAAAAAGGATGTGACAGGGAAAATATGAAAGCCATCATTTTCGGCGCGAGTGGTCAGGACGGTCACTATTTGTTTGAACTTTGCAAACGTAAAGGTTTGGAGCCTGTGGGGGTGTCTCGATCGGGCAACTACGTTCGAGGCGATGTATCCAGTTATAAACAGGTTGAGCAGCTGATCAAGCACCATCTCCCTGCCTATATATTCCATGTTGCGGCCAATTCCACAACTCGACACAGCGCCCTTTTTG
This sequence comes from Nitrospirota bacterium, assembly GCA_963845065.1. Taxonomy (GTDB): domain Bacteria; phylum Nitrospirota; class UBA9217; order UBA9217; family UBA9217; genus JAJYKN01. The sequence goes on along the minus strand of CAWJQQ010000001.1, from coordinate 1,212,643 downwards.
AAAACCATGAAACCATATCCACGGGTGCCCTTAATATTCTTGAAGCGGTTAAAAGACATCATCCAGAATCAAAAGTGTTTTTAACCGGTAGCGGCGTTCAATTCGTAAACAGGGGACTGCCGATATCCGAAACTGATGACTTTGAAGCAAGCAGCCCCTACTCCATTGCGCGCATTCAATCGGTTTATGCGGCGCGGTATTACCGTTCTCTCGGGCTCAAGGTCTACATCGGCTATTTATTTCATCATGAGAGTCCGCTCCGAAAACCAAACCATGTAAGCCAGATTGTCGCCCTTGCTGCGAAGCGAATTGCAAAAGGGAGTAATGAGATCATTGAGTTAGGCGATATTTCCGTTGAAAAGGAATGGACCTTTGCCGGTGACATTGCTATCGGAATTTTTACCTTGGTCGAGCAGAACACGGTATTTGAAGCTGCAATAGGATCAGGTGAGATGCATTCCATTGAAAATTGGCTTGAGCAATGTTTTAGCATTATCGGCAAGGATTGGCATAAGCATGTCCGGCTGCAAGAAAGTTTTACTTCCGAGTACAAACGATTGTATTCAAACCCCCGTACGATGAATAAGCTTGGATGGTTTCCTGTTGTGAAGCTGCCCCAGCTTGCTGAAATGATGGTAACCGCATCAATGTCGTGAAAGGGTGATGCGCCTGTCCATCAACCACAGGGTGCAACTACCATAAAGTCTGAATAACTATGATTGCTCCTCGCTTATCAATCTGCATCGCGACATATAACCGAGCTGACGTGATAGGCCAAACCCTGGAAAGCATCATCTCCCAACTCAGGGAAGAGGTCGAAATAATCGTTGTCGATGGTGCATCAACAGATAATACCGCAGACGTTATGCAGCGCTACGCGAACCGATGCTCCTCGCTGCGCTATTATCGGCTGCCGATCAAGGGTGGTGTTGACCGAGATTATTGTCATGCCGTATCGTTTGCGAAAGGTGAATACTGCTGGCTTCTTACTGATGATGATATGCTAAAGCAGGGAGCTATCAACACTGTACTGCAACTCATTGCGCAACGATACAGTCTCATCATCCTGAACGCGGAAATCTGGAATCGAACTCTGACAAAACAATTGAAACGGAAGCAGTTTCTCCTTGAAAAGGATACTTTTTATCAACCTTCCTCCCGGGAGTTGCTTTTCATCGAGACCTTATCTTACCTTTCTTTTATCGGTGCTGTAGTGATCGATCACGTCCTATGGAACGAGCGAATAAAGGAACCCTATATCGGCACTGAATTTATCCACGTCGGGGTCATCTTTCAGGCGGATCTTCCTCACGGCGCATTCGCCGTGGCTGAACCCTGCATTATGATCCGGTCGGGAAATGCTCAATGGTCATCTCGGCATTTTTCGATCTGGATGATTAAGTGGCCGGATCTAATCTGGTCCTTTCCTGGCATCAGTGATAAGGCGAAAGAGCGCATATCTCCCAGGAATCCCTGGGATGACTCGCTGACGCTGCTTTTGGAGCGCGCATTTGGCGTCTACTCCCTTCTCGAGTATAACAGCTATATAAAAGCACGGCTTGAATCGCACGGGAGAATCTTAATTGCCAAGTCGGTTGCACTGATCCCCGGCGTCATCGTCAATTTATTCGTTGTCGCTTACTATACACTGACCGGGTCTCAAGACGTTTTCCTATGGGACAATCTCAAAACCAGCCGTTTCTACTATCGGAAGTATTTACTCAGGATAGTTCAGTCATTGAAGAAGGCGATTGCTCCAGCAGGAACCCAAAAAAACAGATGATCCGAGTGCATGATGAATATTTTTTTTAACGTCAAGTTTTCAATTCCTTCTTACTCTCTTATATGATTACAAACATCGTAAAACTTCTGGTAAAGCCCGCCCACCAAAAACCATACTGTATGATTTTGGCTCTTTTCATAATAAAGCTTTGCGAATCAAGATTTGCATAGACCATAATCTTTTCATACTTTCCCTTCTGCAAAAGCGCCTCAAATCGTAAACCCAAAGCCATGGCCTGTTTCTGCGTTTTTAATAAGTGAGTCCTGTTTATTTGTTTAAGTTTTTTAAAGTCTATTAATTTTTTGACAATAGTTTTAATGCTGATGTCCCACTTTGCACCGACGACATTCATGCGGTGTTGTCTGTATAGCATAGTGGCTTCGTCAACATAATCAGTTCGCCCGAGTGCCACGGCTATTAGTCCGGCCCACCAATCATGCATTAGAGCATCTTGGGGCATAGGTACAGACAAATCACGGAGCCTCTTATTGATCATTACAGTACAACCGGTAGCCACGTTACTGACCATGAAACGGCTTAACGACCGCCCTATGGCTGGATTGAATGCCTGATTTTCCCAAAATGATTCCGATATGATCGATAAACGATCATCGACCACTTTCATGTCTGTATAAACGAGAAGCGGTACATCATTGCCGTATATTTCGGTCATCTCTTTCATCTTTTCCAACGTCAATGCTATCTTTGTGGATAACCACACATCGTCCTGGTCGCTGAACATCACATACTCTGCGCTGGCATGTTCCAAAAGTCTGGCGAAATTCCGGCATGCGCCTAGATTGACCTGGCCATCCTTAATGAGGGTAATTTTCTGTGGATATTGCTGTTGGTAACGATGAATGATCGACAGGGTGTCGTCCGTTGAACCATCGTCGCGAATAATGAGACGCCAATGCGCGTAGGTCTGGTTCAGGAGCGATTGTATTTGTTCGCTTAAAAAACTCTCTCCGTTATAGGTGGCTAAAAGGATGTCAATTGTCGGATCATGGCTCATATTAGGTTGCAATGTATCACTTCATTGGATTAATCAAGTATCAAGTTTTCAGCCAATTTATCCCATTCATAATCCGCGGTGAGTGTTTGGATGTGTTCCTTGCAACTATTTCTAAACCGGTGGTCTCCAGCAATTTTAACGATCGCATTCGCCACTCCATCGGCATCTTCAGGATCAACCGTGATCCCAAGGCCTTTTTGTTCAATTATATCGGCCCAGTTGTCCCCTTTTGATGCAATTATGGGCAGGCCCGCCCACAGGTAGTCGAGCATCCTCGTCCTGAATGCGAACCTAGTCTCCAAATTGTCGCGGTGAAGGCTGATCCCGGCGTCGGCTTCCAGGAGATAATCGGCCCGCTCCGCATAGGCGGTCCAACCCGATTTTACAAAGACCACAGTATCAAGCAGACCGAGTGCCCCGGCTTTTTTGATAAAGGCATCCGTGATAGCCAGCTTTTGGGAATCGGGATTCGGTGGATTCATGCCCGGAAAATAGACTTTAATGTCGTCACGCTGGCCCGTGAGCTTCGACAATGCGTCAAGAAGTGTGAAGGGGTCGAACCAATCCCAGACCCCGCCGCCCCAAACCATGAGAAAATCTGTTTCCTTGATTTTCAATCCGCGAATGACGGTATGTTTTTTGTACGGTTTTTCTTTTGACAAACCAAATGGAAGAATCGAGACTTTAGTAAGCTTATCCAGATACCCGAGTATCGTCATTTGGCCGATCAGAAGATCCTTTTGTTTTTCGTTCGCGACGAGGAACCTTTCCCCGAATCTCAGGATCAGGCGCTGCCGGATTTTCCACATAAAAAACATAGTCCGTAGCAGCAGCCTGTCGAAGAATCCAACGGGCTTCCGTTCCAGGAATTCAAAAATAACAGGATCGTATTGATCAAAAATGGACTTTTTGCGGAAGAGAGAAGAAAAGAGCATGGAAAGCGGGCGACCGGTTTGCACAACGTAATCAGAACGCCATGTCCACCGGATCAAATTAAAGAAAGATGCATATCCGACAGATATTGCGGCGTCGCCCAAAAAATCTTTTTCAAGGTACCGGGAAAGGATTGCGACCGAATACCCCTTCCGTTCAAGGGCACGGGCCATTTCCCAGTATCGGATGCCCGGCCCAGCCATGGAACTCCCAATGAAATCGTTACAAACAAATAATATTTTTTGCATCCTGGGGAAGAGTCACGATATTTTTGCTAGGGCACTCTGGGCCTTCATGACTTTTCTATTTTCCATCCAGTCGAAAAGAGCTTCAAAGGCCGCAATGAAAAAAATAAAAAAACCAATTGATGGTAAGTATAGTCTATGCTCAAAAATCACATCTAAAATCGGCACGAAGCTCTGGGTCGGAGATAGGGTGATATAGAACCATGCCACCCCGAACGGTAGCAAAGTCCATTTCCTTTTGACATAAAACCAGATTGAGGCGACTACTACGCATATATGGCCGAGAAACGAGAGAAGCGTCGGGAATTCGAACAGTGTCATCGCATGATGATAAGAATAGTCCAGGTTCTGGTTAATCGGCAGAATGAGGAGTCGGATATAGGTCCACATGACGTTAAATGATGTTAGCCAGTAAGTCCACGGCGTTATGCCATTCTGTCCCGAGATGCCGAATCCTGCTCCGGACAGCTTAGATGATGTTAGATTATACGCCACGTATGCCCAGGGCAAGGCCACCAAGATATATACCATTGAACGCGTTAAAACTGTCTGAATCTTCCCCTCAGCAATAAACAGGAAATCGTAGAGAAAGAGCATTGCGGGAAGTGTCACTGCCCACTCCTTAGACCCCATCGCAAGCAATGACATAAAGAAACAACCGATGTAATGGCTAAATTTCCTTGATTTAACGCCCTTGATAAAGAATAGGAACGTCGCTAAGTAAAAAAAAGTTGCAAGCAGTTCTGTACGGCTTATGATATACGTCACGGATTCTGTCTGGATCGGATGTAACGCAAACAGCAACGATCCGAACAGCGCCATCCGCTTGGCCCGTACTCCGCCATATCGTGCATAGAGAGAAGGAAGATTCAGAGTCCAAAGAATTAAGAGATAAACGAATATACTGTTAGCAATATGAAAGCCGATGTTGAATATATGCCAACCGACAACATTCATGCCGCTCAGCTGGTAATTGAACAAAAGCGATAAATTTACTATTGGCCTGGTTCCGGAAAACTGGCCTATAAAGCTGTCCCATGTAAGTCGTCTGATCCCGCCATTTTCCACAATCGAAGGGGTATCGTCAAAGTGAAATGCAGAGGTAAACGTGTTAAAATAAGCAATAAGTATCAACGCCGTAATCATAGCAAAAGCGAATAGATTAAACCACTTGCTGGCAAATAATCTGTTAACTTTTTCCTGCATTGTCTGCATAACTGCCAAAATCCCTCCTTGATGTTAACCTTTGGAATTTAACACGGATAGCAGACAAAGTAAAGAGCATTTTATCATTCATAATCGCCTTTACCTTAATTCTGGCTTCCTCGTCTTATGGTGTACAGTTCTTGGCGCAGAAGGGCGATCTCTTGCGCTAATTTTTTACTTTTTTCGCTCAAGCCGGAAATTACCACGGAAAAATGCAGGGTAATGAGCAACAGAAAGAGAAAGGCAATCAGAAAAAGAAAGGACGGCGGATAGTAAATGCCGACATGTCGTGCTATGAATTCCAATGCATTCCGTGATGATGACAAGAAAAGAAGGACTACCCCAGCGAGAAGCCACAGGAGAGAATAACGTTCCTTAAGCCGGCCTCTCCTGATAAGCTCTATCACTACGAAAAGGAGAACGCCGCTGCCCGTAATAGCCAGAATTTTCAACAGGTCCATAGGTCACCTCACTTTTTTTAATAAATCGATAAAAATGGCCATAAGTACTTTTGTCATATAATAAACTGAGCGCAAAGGAGTTATAGAAGATTTTCCGCCGGTACGCTCCCGCATAGTGACTGCAACTTCGATCATCCTGAGATTTATCTTGTGTGCCAGGACGAGCGATTCGACCTCCGGGTAATCATCAGGGTACATCCGGGCAAAAAACTCTATTGCCCTCCTATTTGCAGCGCGAAATCCAGAAGTACTGTCTGTTACCACTATAGAGAGGACTCGGGAGAGGGTAAAGGAAAAAATCCGGATGCCAAGAGATCTGAACAGTGGGGCTTTATAGGCCCCTGGGATCAAGAATCGGGACCCGATAACAATATCCGCAATCCCGTCTTCCAGTGGACGCAACAGTTTGCTGATCTCCAATCCCACGTGTTGGCCATCGCCGTCAAACTGCACAGCGGCATCATATCCCTGACGATCAGCATAGACATATCCAGCTTGGACTGCCCCGCCAATACCGAGGTTAAACGGCAGGTCCAAAGTTTTCGCACCCATATCTTTCGCGATCCGAGTCGTCTCATCCCGAGAACCATCATTCACTACAACCACATCTGCCGATGGAACGTGCTTTCTCAGGTCGTCAATCACTCCTGGCAAGCTCTCTTCTTCATTGTACGCTGGCACGATGATCAATATTTTCATAAAATTAATCTTTCAAAGAAATTTCTTTTGCTGACAGGCGATACTCACATAGAAGCCGGTAAAGAACAGGCCGGCTTAACCGTCGTAACCGGGAGCCAGCCCGACGTTGTTTCACGATGGAGGGAAGCTCCATGAGCGCCGCTCCCCATGCTTTCAACAAAATGGCAAATGCTTGCATCACGGAATTCTGTTCTGAAAATCTGCCGCTCGCACCCTTTCCCGTGATCGCTCCGTACAAATGGCCCAGAAGTCGCAGGACCGTAAAACAGGGGCTTACGGCTATCAGTTCCAAGGGGAAATATTTGAGCAATACCCAAATCCTGTTACGTTCTACTAAAAATGCCTTGAAAGGAGAATAGGCGGAAGATGATGCTGAATATTTGTGAAATATTATTGCAGACGGAACATACGCACAGCCCCACCCTGCAAGCCTGGCCCTGAGTCCTATGTCGACATCATCGGCATAAGCAAAAAACCCTTCGTCAAACAAGCCGATCTCGTCCAGCATCTCTTTACGGTAGAGTCCAGCGCATCCGCTCGGAAACAGCGCTTCGCCTGGACGATCATACTGTCCCTCATCCCTTTCCAACCGCCCCTTTCCTCGTCCCAGTCCATCTGGGTACAGGAGAAGCCCAACATTGTCAATGATACTAGGGGCGTTGTAGGAAAGTATTTTCCCCGCCCACATCCCTACTGAATGCGGGCTTGCCTCTGCGGCTGTTAGAAAGTTCGCTAACCATAAAGGATCAGCCTTCGTGTCATTATTCAAAAGAGCAACGTACTTGCCTCTCGCGATCCTTATGCCTGCGTTATTGCCTCCCGCAAAACCAATATTTGCCGGCAGGCTGACTACCCTCACATTTCTGTATATATCTCGCACAAACTCCTTTGATCCGTCCCTCGAGCCATTGTCTACAACGATAATTTCAACATCCTTGACATCCTGCTGGCCAATCAGCGAATCCAAGCATTCGCCCAAAAGGTGTTTCCCATCCCAGTTGACGATAACCACGGAAACGATCGGGAGTGCCAAATAAAAACTCCTTTACTGAACGCTATTCGTAAATGTTGATTATAATAATCTATACTCTACAAACAGTCAATATCCTAGCCAAGTTACAGCACAAGCTACACATTAAAATCCGAGGTTCATCGGACCCAATATTTTAGTTGAATTTAACCGACACTTATGATAACGTACACGAACTTTTAACACTGTTTCTCTGTAGGAGTTTATCTATCCTTTACCCCCAAAGAGTTGCAAAACCTTCCAGGAACGTTCCTAAATTTAATTATGGAATTTAATTTGCAAAATCTGCTTTCAACATCATCTATTAACGGAATTACTATCAATGATGTACCGTTATCATCGTCCTTTGTAAGCCTCTTATACATATTGATGGCAATAATTCTCCTTTGCAGCGTCGTCATTTCCCTGAAAAAAAACGTCTTTCTTTCCGCCTTTAAAAAGGGTGTCATAATAACTTTTTTTTCGGTCGGTATCGTATATGCCATTCATGCAGATATTGGCTGGAGTGCATGGCTCATAAATGACAGTCGAGCTTTTGCAGGTCTGGGGACAGATGAAAAACTGTCACGGATGGAAGGTGGTCTTTACGATTTCACCCTGGCCGCCAGAAAAGTCATAGATGATGACTACGTGCTCTACTCCTCCGACAATTATCTCTCGCTTCGGATGGAATACTTCCTCCTTCCCCACAGAAAGCGTGATCAGGCAAAATACATCGTTGTATTGGTGGATAAGGATTCCCATTACGACCAGACTACCCACACATTCACAAGAGGAATTGTAAAGATCAGTCAGGTTGAGCCAGTATTAGTTTTTGCCCGTGATGCTTACGTTTTGAAGAGGAAACCATCGTGACGGTCATCTCCCTTTTCCTGCCCACGCTGCTCGGTTTTCTTGTTCTTGCCGTACTGCTGCGGAATGAACATGATACCGGTTTAATAGAGCGACTTTGTTTCTCCTACCCTCTTGGCACAGGGCTCCTTACAATGCAAATGTTTATTCTCGGACTTCTGCGCGTACAATTGATCCTGGTAAACACTTCGCTTCCTATTTTTGTCGAAATTGTCTTTCTATCCGTCTTGATCGTAATACAAAAAATAACCATTGTGCCGAAACTATCATCAGGTCTTCGAGACGAGCTTCTCTCACCCAACATCCCTCGTGTTAGGAAAGTCGCAGTAGTTTTATTGCTACTGTGGGCCGGTGCAAAGCTGTTTTCTGTCTTTGTAGAGACTGGATTGAGGCCGATATTTGCCTGGGATGCATGGGCGAACTGGTCAGTTGGCGCCAAGCTCTTCTATGCTACAAAAAGTTTGCTGCTTGATTCACCCCCTCAGGATTTTTTTGCTAGCGGTGCAGTCCTACGGATTACTGCCTATCCCCTCCATAATCCGATGATGCAGATGTGGATCAGTCTCTGGCATGGTGGCTTCGACGAGGTTCTGGTTAAATTCTGGAATCCCGTTTACCTGCTGTGTCTGGCTGGCTGTCTCTACCTCATAGCACGAAAGGAGCTAAACACTATCATCGCAATGATGATGTTGGTGGTTTTTTTGAGTTCTCAACTCATGTCCTATCACGCCATAGAGGCTTATTCTGATTTAGCCTTGAGCGTTTATCTTCTGCTGGCAGCGATGTCATTTCTCTATGCTATGCGTGGCAGAGAAGCTTTCTGGATTCTAACCGGAGTATTCTCAGCCGAGGCTCTCTTCACAAAAGACGAGGCGTTGTTTTTTGTCGCCCCACTGTGCATATCAGCGGTCATTTACATCTGGAGAAACTCGATCGATATACTAAAAAAACGATATGAGACTATTAAGCTGGCTGTTCCCCTGCTCTTGATCGCACCCTGGTATTTTTTTAAATTTTCGCGTGCTCTCGGATTGGGCGCTAACCATATAAAACTTGAGTTTACTTTTCATCCCGAAATCCTCGTACCTGCACTTCAACAACTCTATTCCTTGGAAAACTTCAATGTCATCATCATTTTTTTTCCACTACTTCTCTTGTTGGGAGGAAAACCGTCACAGGAATTCGTGCACATCTTTCTTGTGGTGATATCCTATGCCGCCTTTTTCGTTGCGTTGTATATGTTTACAACATTTTATTACTATCACTTTTCACAGGGAACTGTGTTTTTCCGCAACATACTTACTTTCTATCCTGTCATCGGCCTTCTCACGATTCTCCTGTTTAAGAGAATATCGCTGTCGATCGAACAAAAAAAACCTCGCATCGCAGGATTCACTCCCAGAAAAAAGAAAAGAAATTAGTACAGACAGGCAACTAACCGATTGTTTCTTTCAGTTTACGATATCGAACAACTGCCCAGAAAAAACCAAAATATGCGAGAACGGCGACAATTGCTCCAAGAACGAGGGTCCCTGCAACGAACGGCCAAAGATAAGGCTTTACAGTGAAGTACACTGTGGAAATGGTGAGTTCGTTCCAGGGGATATGAGGGACGGGAACGTTGTTCCCCGTTATTTTAATGCCAAACCAGATGCAAAGTCCGTACAGTGGAACGACTGTCCATGGATTGTTGATGAATGACGCGCTTAAAACGACGACTTTGCTTACGCGAAATGCCCATGCTAAAAAAAAGCAACTCACTATATGCAGCCCTACCGTCGGAGAAAATGCGACGAATACGCCAAGCGCAAAAGCAAGTGCGAGTTTGTGTGGCGGATCATTCAGATCAAGGAGAGCCCTAAGCCGCTCTCTAATATAACGATTTTTTTTCATACTGAATGATATGCAATCAACAGTCTTGTTAAAACAGACATCCTATTGTTTTTAAACATATCGTAGGCGACAGCACGATTTTCCTTTCGCTAAAACGCAATACTCATTTTCCTTTCCCGCTGACTTTCATCTACAGGATTTTCGATTGTTCCTTTATCGAAGCAGATTATACTTTATGATACACCGTATTGCGGAGAATCCATCTCTCCAATTAATTTTTTTTCCTTCTTTGTAGCTTCGACCGGCATAGGAGATGCCTACCTCATATATCTTTAAATCCATTTTAGCCAGCTTTGCTGTTATTTCAGGCTCAAAGCCGAACCTGTTTTCCTCGATCGTAATGTTCTTTAAGATGTCACGTCTAAATACTTTATAGCATGTTTCCATATCAGTAAGACTAAGATTCGTGAGCATATTGGATAGAGAGGTCAAAACTTTGTTCCCAACCATGTGCCAGAAATAATGGACCCGATGAGGCTCTGAACCCATGAATCGAGAACCATACACGACGTCTGCATTGCCGTCCACAATAGGCTTAATCAGTTTGTGGTATTCGCCGGGATCGTATTCAAGGTCGGCATCCTGAACTATTACAATATCATTGGTTACGTTGTTAAAACCGGTCCTTAACGCTGCACCTTTCCCCATGTTCTTTTCGTGAAAAATTACTTTTACCATATCGCCATTCATTTTGCTCAGAATATCCCGCGTACCGTCACTCGAAAAATCATCGACGACGATTATTTCCTTGTCAAGAGGGACAGCTTTAATGCGGTCCATGATCGATTCAATAGTATTTCGTTCATTGAATACCGGAACAACGACGGATATTTTCATTTCTTCAGTCTCGCACCAAAATTATCGTTTCGAATAAAATCCTTTGTATAAGCGAAAGGAGTTTTAGTCCACTAGTAAAGAACCGACAAGCCCCATCTGCGGTAGTTATGAGCGTGCAAAGTGATCATAGCCGGCAGCTACAAGCGGTTTCGTGATGCCGTGCCGGTCAACAAGAACCAATTTTTTTGAACTTGTTATTTCGCCTATTTCAGACAAGGGCACTCCAAGGGTTTTCAGTTTTTTTCCATACCTTGGCGGTGCCGTAAAGAGAAGTTCATAGTCTTCACCGCCCGACAGTGCGTATTGCATCGGTGTCTTGACGAGTTTAACCCCTGCTACGCGCAAGGACCGGGAACAGGGAAGGTTATCGTAATAAATTTTTGCTCCCACCCCACTCTTCTCGCAAATATGAGCCAGGTCGGAAGAAAGTCCATCGCTGATGTCGATCATGGCATGGGCACACCGGGCACGTGCGATCTTTATACCCCATTCTACACGTGGTTTGGGTCGCAAATGCCTCTGAGTCAGCTTCTTTTCCCACGGCCCCTGTCTCTTGCTCCGTACTCTTGTTCTAAGCAGCTCCAATCCTGCCGCGGAGTCACCTAATGTGCCCGTAACAAAGATTCTGTCTCCGGGTTCGGCGCCGACCCTTGCTACGATCTGCGTTTTCTTGGATTCTCCGAGCACGACGACATTGACCACAAGCTTTTCCCTGGATGAACATGTATCACCTCCTACGAGGAGAACATGATGAGTTCGAAGTACAGTGCTGAACCCACGGTAAAAATCCCTTACTTGTTCAACCGACACAGAGGACGGGATGCCGAGTGAGGTCAGGCAAAACCGGGGTGTACCACCCATCGCCGCGATGTCGCTGAGATTAACGGCAGCTGATTTCCATCCGAGAGAATAATAATCCGTATAGGAGAGGTCGAAGTGGACGTCCTCAAGCAGCATATCGGTGGTTGCAAGCAGAATTGATGAGGAAGCGATCTTTAACGCTGCGGCATCATCTCCCATGCCGATAATCACGGAAGATGAATGCCGTGCAGCCAACTTCTGGATGTAATCAATCAGCCCGAATTCTCCTAATGAAGACAGTTTCATCGATAATTCTGATATCTCGCTACTGTTATGCGATTATCCCAAACGCTCAATGCGTGGCCTTTGATCTGCCGGGCAGGCTTTTATGCGGAATTCTTCGCACTACTTTTTTCCTAAGAGCCGTTGATATAACATCATCCATAGTCGTTGCAAAGATAAAATGCATGTCTTTCCGAAGGTACTTAGGAATATCATCCAGATCCTTTTCATTCTCCTTCGGGATGATCATCGTCTTGATCCCCGCCCTACGGGCAGCGAGTGTCTTTTCCTTGAGTCCGCCGATCGGGAGCACCCTGCCCCTCAGTGTCACCTCACCGGTCATGGCAAGGTCCTTCTTGACAGGCGCATTCGTGAATACCGATGCTAGAGCCGTTGCCATCGTTACGCCGGCTGATGGGCCGTCCTTAGGAATAGCACCGGCGGGTACATGGATATGAACGTCCGTTTTACCGAATACATCCGGCTGAATGCCGAGGAGACCAGCGCGCGACCGGACATAGGTGAGCGCTGCATGGGCTGACTCCTTCATCACGTCGCCAAGATGTCCGGTGAGTGTGAGATTCCCCTTGCCCCGCATGGTCGTCGCTTCGATATACAGGATATCACCGCCTGTTTCGGTCCAGGCCAGTCCGGTCACTACACCGATTTCATCCTTGTCCCGTTCGACTTCCGGCAAATATTTAGGAACGCCGAGGTATTTGTGGAGGTTCTGAGGTGTGATCGTAAACAGGTTGGTTTCTCCTTCCGCCACTTTTCTAGCTACCTTGCGGCACAGATGTCCGATCTCACGTTCGAGATTGCGAACGCCCGCCTCGCGCGTATACTGCGAAATGACCTCGAATATGGTCTTATCGGGAATACTGATGTTTTTTTCCGTTATACCGTGCTCCTCCAACTGCCGTGGAACCAAATAACTCTTTGCAATGCCAAGTTTCTCCTGTTCCGTGTAACCGGAAAGATGGATAATTTCCATCCTGTCTTTAAGCGGGCTAGGAATCGGGTCAGTCATGTTCGCGGTAGTAATAAACATGACCCGTGAAAGGTCAAAAGGCAGTCCTATATAGTGATCGCTGAATGAATTGTTTTGTTCTGGATCGAGGACCTCGAGCAGTGCAGCAGAAGGATCTCCTCGAAAATCGGCGCCGATTTTATCTATCTCGTCGAGCATGAACACGGGATTATTATAGCCTGACGTCTTGATGCCTTGAATTATCCTTCCGGGAAGCGCGCCGACATAGGTGCGCCGGTGACCGCGGATCTCCGCCTCGTCACGCACACCGCCGAGTGAAATTCGTACAAACTCCCTGCCAAGAGATCGGGCAATCGATTTACCAAGAGATGTTTTGCCGACTCCCGGCGGTCCTACAAAACAAAGGATCGGTCCCTTCATCTTTTCCTTAAGCTTGCGTACGGAAAGGTATTCGAGAATGCGTTCTTTTACTTTTTCGAGGTCGTAGTGATCTTCTTCGAGCACCTTATGGGCAGCCTTGAGATCGAGGTTGTCCTTAGTCGCCTTGCTCCACGGTATCTCTGCCAGCCATTCTATATACGTCCGCGTCATGGAAGCTTCTGCTGCATCCGGGTGCATGCGTTCAAGTCTGCGGAGCTGCTTCTCGGCCTCCTTGGCGCCTTTCTCGGGCATCTTAGCGTCTTTTATCTTTTCCCGAAGTTCTCGGATGTCCTCGGAACGGTCATCCGTCTCGCCCAATTCACGCTGGATCGCCTTGAGCTGCTCGCGCAAAAAGTACTCGCGTTGCGTCTTGTCTATCTCACCCCGGACATCTGCCTGGATCTTCTGCTGCATAGACAAAAGTTCGATCTCTTTCCCGAGCGCCTCATTAATGCGTTTGATTCTCTGTACAGGGTCGGCGATTTCTAGGATCTCCTGGGCCTGCTCCACCTTAAGCCCCATATTTGCAACAGCTAGGTCTGCCAACTTTCCGGGATCGTCCACATTCTCAATGACCACCATAATGTCCGGAAGAATGACCTTTCCGAAAGAAACTAGTTTCTCGATCTGCTCTTTCACATTGCGCATAAGCGCTTCGGTTTCGAGATTGATAGCAGCCGCTACGTCAGGATAGGTCTTGATCTCGACCTGATAGAAGGGTTCTTTCTGGAGGAACTTGGCCGTTTTTGCCCGAGCAACCCCTTGTACGAGGATTTTGATGCGACCGTCCGGAAGTTTCAGCATCCGCATGATCACCCCTACCGTGCCTACTGTGTACAAATCTGACGGCGCTGGGTTCTCTACATTGATGTCCTTCTGTGATGTCAGGAAGATCATCCTGTTCCCCTCGAGCGCAACTTCGATCGCCTTGATGGACATCTCCCGTCCTACAAACAGCGGCAGCACCATGTACGGGAAAACAACAATATCTCTGATAGGAAGCAAGGGAATCTTCTTGGGTATCTCAATAGATTGTTGGAGATCTATGTTTTTTGTCTCGGTTTTAGCCAAGCTAGCCTCCTTGTTTTAAACGCTTCCCCTGCACAAAATAGCACCTTGAGTTTTAAAGATTCTATAACTTCAACTTTTTCAAATAATTTCTAAACTCGTCACCGAACTCCCCATTCTTCAATCCGAACTCCACAGTGGCCTTGAGAAAGCCGAGCTTGTCGCCAGCGTCATGCCGTGCACCGTTAAATTCATAGGCATAAATCGGCTGTTTTTTCATCAAGTGTTTGAGTCCGTCAGTAAGTTGGATTTCTCCGCCCTTTCCCGGTTTAGTATTTTCCAGGGAAAGGAAAATTTCCGGTGTAAGTATGTAACGGCCAATGATCGCTAAGTTGGACGGTGCTTCGTCGGGTGACGGCTTTTCTATGAGATCTCGAACGAGATAAATCCCATCCTCTATTTTTTTCCCGTCGATAATGCCGTATTGCTGGGTTTGGGACTTTGGAACCTTCTGAATGGCCAAGATTGTGGCCGGATAACGCGTGTAGACCTCCATCATCTGACGCAGTGCCGGGACTTCAGCATCGATGATATCGTCGCCGAGAAGCACCGCAAAAGGCTCGTCACCAATAACGCGTTTCGCCATTAAAACCGCGTGGCCGAGTCCCAACGCCTTTTTCTGGCGGATATAGCAGAATGTCACGAGGTTGGCTATCCGCTGCATTTCCGAAAGTAATTTGTGTTTGCCTTTCGCCTTAAGATCCTCTTCGAGTTCGAAGGCAACATCGAAGTGGTCCTCGATCGCCCGTTTACCACGACCGGTAATAACGACAACCTGGTCGATGCCAGACGATACAGCCTCCTCAACGACATACTGGATAAGCGGTTTGTCGACGAGCGGCATCATCTCTTTCGGAGAGGCTTTTGTTGCCGGCAGAAATCGGGTCCCCAAGCCTGCAGCGGGAAAAACTGCTTTCGTAATCTGTTTATTCACACTACGCTCCTTTGCCGTATTCTATGAAACTGTCCCGTAAATGTCAAGGTAAGACCGGTCTTATTCGTTACTTGATAGGAACGCTTCCCAGAAGATATTTCAGGTCTTCATCATCAAACCGCAGACCGACTCCGACCAGGGCTGCCTTACGCTGGGGGTTCATGAAGTTATCATACCCTGCTTCCACGAAGAGATACTTATTTAAGCTGTAGCTTGCCGTTGCCTTCAGATGGGGATTTAAGTTGCCAGGCTCTTGACTGTTGAAGTTCCAGGAGTCCAGGCTGAATTTGACCCGGTCGTCAAAAGCATAATAGTCTGCGCCGACGCCGCCTGTGGATTCTATAAGACCGAGACGAAGGGCAAGATTCCCCCACCTCTTTGCGAATTCAATGCTAAATTTAAATGTCTCTTGATAGGTCTCTGTCGTGACAGTACCGCCGGGCGGAGTTTCTGTCGTCTGCTGAAATGTAAAGTTGCCGAATGGATCAGATGTTGCTTCCAGGATATAGTAAGTGTCCGGCCGCGGCATAATTTCCAGAGTAGCGTAACTCTTGGACTGCGGAAACATATATTCAGACCGGAACCCGACGATCGTTTTCATACGCGCGATCCGTGACACGTAATCGTCGAGCCCCTTAGCGGCGTTGTCTATGTTGGTGTACATGCTGTCGTTATTGATAAGTTTGCCGATCGTACCTTCTCCACTATCGATCTTCTTTGCAGTGTTTTCAATGGAATTCAGGGCCAGTTCAGCTTTTTTCGACGCCTCTCTCACATTTTCCATGGTCACTTTGAGATTATCGCGGTTATCGTTGACGACACCATTAAGGCTGGCTACAAGTTCGTTCAGTCTCATGACCAGTTCGCTGCCGTTGTTATTCAGGGTATAGGAGAATTCCTTGATATTAGCTGTGGTCTCACGTAGATCATGGACCATATCCGCCATGGATTGTTCGCCCTGCTGGGTGCCAAGAACCTGGCGAAGCGATCCCGTGATCTGTTTCACATCATCCGATATTGCAGATAGCTGGTTGATGAGTTTATCCACATCGCTCGGTGCTATCGTCTTCTGCACTTGATCGCCCGGACCGTAAAAGGGAGATTCGCCCGGCAAAGATTGCTCGGGTGTTCTGTTCTTGACCGGGACAAACTCGACATATTTTTCGCCTAACAACCCTAAGGTGCTTATCATGGCTTCGGTCTCGCGCGGAATGTGCACATCCTGGTCGATCCTCATGGTCACTCTCGCGCGGCTGTCATCAAGCTCTACTTTCTCAACAGTGCCAATTTTCACACCGGCCATCCGAACGGTTGCCTTGACATCGAGACCTGCTACCGAGTCAAAGGTTGCTTGCAGAAGATATCCCTTCCGCTCTCCAAACTGGTACTTGCCGACAGCAAAGGTCATGTATAGCAGGATAACTGCACCCGCAATAACCAACAAACCCACCTTTGCTTCTGCGCTTAGTTTGGCCATACGAACTCCGTTCTAATTCGGATTTCGGACTATATATAAAAATATTATACTGCAAAAAAAACAATCTAAAGCCTTACTTCACAACTGCATTAGAATCATTCTGCCGTTATCGGCCCTATCGCGCTTCCTGTAATAAACTGGCGGACGATCGGATTCTCCGTGTTTTTGATTTGCTCAGGCGTTCCGATTTCCAGGATCTCACCTTTATACAGCATGGCGATACGGTCCGATATCTTGTATGCACTGTGCATGTCGTGAGTAATAGAAACAGATGTCACTCCGAGTTTCTTCCGAAGATCTACGATTAAATCATTGATAGCGTCGGCAGCAATCGGGTCCAGACCCGTCGTAGGCTCATCAAAGAGGATAATGTCGGCATTCATACAGATAGCGCGCGCGAGTCCTACCCTCTTTTTCATCCCCCCTGAAAGTTCCACCGGCATCTTGTCCTCAATATCCTTAAGCCCTACGAGCGCCAGCTTTTCGGTCGCTACCGTTCTGATTTCCCTGTTCGACATTTTTGTGTGCTGCTTGAGGGAGAACCCCACATTCTCCCAGACCGAAAGTGAATCAAAGAGTGCCGCCATTTGAAACAGCATGCCGAATTTTTTTCTGAGCTCGTTCAAGCTGTAATCATCAAGGTCGTTAAGCACCTGACCATCAACGACTACCCTTCCCCTGTCTGGAAAAAGGAGCCCAATGATATGCTTCAGCAGCACGCTCTTGCCGCTGCCGCTACCTCCGATCACTGTCATGCTCTCGCCCTTTTCCACGGCAAGGTTCACGCCTCGGAGCACATGTAGTTCGCCGAAGCTTTTATGCACATCGATGACCTCGATCATCGCCATTGCATCACCACAACACGGCTGACAAGAAATAATCCAGGATTAGGATGAGCATACAGGAAATCACCACGGCGCCGGTTGTTGCCTTGCCCACGCCCTCTGCGCCGCCTTCCGTGTTAAATCCTTTGTAACAGCCGATGAGCCCGACGACAGCGCCGAACACAAGCGCTTTGACCAACCCGTACCAGATGTCCGTCACCTCGGTATTGTTTATGCTATTGTTGATGTAGGTGACCGGATTAGACCCAAGCACTTTTACGCCGACAAAATAGCCGCCAGTTATACCGACGATCATGCCCAATGCCGTAAGAAAAAACATCATAAGGGTGCTTGCCACAAACCTGGGCACGACCAAATATTTCATCGGGTTTGTGGCAAGAGTGGACAGCGCGTCAATCTGCTCGGTCACGCGCATCGTACCGAGTTCCGCGGCCATAGCCGCACCTGCCCTGCCGGCGACCATGAGGCCTGTTAACACGGGCCCCAGTTCCCTGGTCATGGAGAGCGAAACTACCGTACCTATGAGCGTCTCTGCACCGAACCTCTTGAATCCAGTGTAGCTCTGGAGCGCAAGCACCATGCCAGTGGAAAGAGCCGTGGTTATCACGACGGGAATCGAATTGAAGCCGATCTGTTCCATCTGTTTCAGAAGGCTTTTGACATCTAACGGAGGACTGAATGTCCAACGAAGCGTCTGCCCGAGAAAAATAAGAACGGATCCGATCTCAGTAAACAAAGCCGACGTCTTTCGGCCCGTCGTTTCCAATACTCTATAGATAAACTCGCGGGACTCGACTACTGATACCACAAAGCACCTCGTATGCAATTGTTCCCGTCTTTTTAGCTATGTCATCTGCCGTAATCCTCTCATTGGCTTGACTGCCTATCAGCGCAACGGGATCACCTTCACTGATGCCGGGAACATCGGTCACATCGATCATGCACATGTCCATACATACCCTTCCAACAACCGGAACGCGTACGCCCCGCACGATGGCCTCTCCCGCGTTCGACAGTCTGCGGTTGTAACCGTCTGCATACCCGATTGGGAGAGTTGCAATGAGGCTTTCGCGCTTGGTCACAAAGGTCCGGCCATAGCTGATCGGAACGCCAGATGAAACTTTTTTCAGAAAAGCTATCCGCGTAACCAGCGACAACACAGGCTTTAGGTATGTTTTTTCATCTTTCCCCTCAAGGGGGTTGTATCCATAGAGCATGAGTCCCGGCCTTACCATAGTAAAGAGCGCACGGCGGTAATCAAGAATTGCGGCACTGTTCGCTGCATGCCGGACAGGAATCGTCATCCCCTGTGCAGAGAGTTGTGATATAAGCAATTCAAAGCGATTAATCTGTTTCGAGGCATACTCCTTATCGCAGAGATCAGCGTCGGCAAAATGAGTCATCAGGCCCTGCACGTCGATGCCGGGAAGTTTGCCGATCGCGGTAATAAAATCAGCAGCATCTTCGGGAGGGATACCGATTCGTCCCATGCCGGTATCAATCTTAATATGGACCGGAACTTTCATCTTCAACGTCCCTGCAACAGCTGATAATGCCTGCGCAAATGACATAGTGAAAACCACCGGTATAAGTTTTAGTTCGATGACCGCTTCTGCTTGTTCCGGGAATACAGTCCCCATAACCAAAATGGGTGCATGAATGCCGGACGAGCGAATCTCCCGTGCCTCTTCAACCATGGCAACACCGAGCATGTGGGCGCCAAGATGGAGGAGTCTCTGGGAAACCGGTATAGCCCCATGACCGTAAGCGCCGGCCTTAACCACGGCAAGGATGTTCCTGCCTTCGGCATGACGTACTACTTCAGCGTAGTTATGGGACAATGCCTCTAAATTGACATGCGCCACGGTCGGCCTTTCAGACGGTGGGAGGACGTATCTCATGCCCGCAGAAACACCTTCCGAAGGCGCGTCAATGGATGGTGCTCTCATTGTTTATTGCCTCAAAGGAGTTGGATGCGGGAAGTATTTCAATCTTGTCGAATGACTGTGCGCAATCCAGGCACTCCCAGTGGTGTATGGTCCAGTATTCAAAATCAAGTTCGATGCTGTAATCATCTTCCTGAAACAGGTTGGTTCCCCCGCAAAAAGGGCACATGATCGGTTCCATAACCAATCCACCGCCTTTCATCCCTCATGACAGCACAACCTTCAGGAAAAAATAAATCACTTCTGCTCTTTTGTACACATGTGATCATATTTTACCGAAGCATCATTCTGTAATATCGCCTGGTTCTCAAACTAAATTGATAAAAATCTGCCGTAATTTCATATGGTTTCTGTTTACTGTAGCACAGAGAGGATTATTTTGCAAAATATTTTTTGGCTGGTCAAGACGCGCTTTGGAAAATGACGCGGAAAACCTCACATGCCTTAGCGGTGGGAGGGCATCAAAGCAGCATTGTTCTAAGTGACTTAATTAGGCGCTTATTCTCGCGTCGCGACTTTATCGCGATCCGTATATAACGGTCGTCAAGGCCTGGGAACGTCGAGCAGTCACGAACGAGCATACCTTGAGAGCCGAGTTTTTCCCTGAGAGTATAAGTATCCTTCGATGTCAGTTTAAAAAGAATGAAATTTGCAGAGCTGGGGAAGGTCTCCACTCCAGGCAGAAGACGGAGAGCGGAAAGCAGACGGTCACGCTCCCGCGCAATAATTGAGCGTGTCTTTTTTATGTACGACCAATCGTCCAATGCTGCCATTGCGGCTCGTTCCGCCGGAATAGACACGGTCCATGATTCTTGCCCCCTCCGCAGTGCTGCAATCGTCGTTTCGTCGGATACTGCATATCCGACGCGGAAACCCGGCATTCCGAAAAACTTCGTAAAGGTCCGAAGACAGATAATGCCAGATGTGTGCACTGTCTCCTTGATGATTGATTCAGACTCTATATAGTCCATAAACCCTTCATCGAGAACCAATTTCACTCCACGCTGTTGAGCATACTTCATGATCTCGAGCATCTCGCCTTTTGAAATCACCTGGCTGGTGGGGTTGTTAGGATTGCAGAGGAACGCCATATCCACACCATTGAGAGCAAAAGCCATTTCTACAGGATCGACGCGAAAACCATCGTTCTCCTTCAGAGAAAACGACACTACCTTTGCACCGGCATATTCTGCTGCCACAGCATATTCCGAGAAGGTCGGGATCGGGATCAATACCTTCTTTGGCCGTAAAACACGCGGAATAAGGTGAATAAGCGCATTAGAACCATTGCCGCACATAACATGTTCTGATTTTATGCCAAAATATCTGGCAATTGACCGTCTGAGTTCTGCCATCTCGGGATCAGGGTAGCGATCAATCTGAGAAAGCGCTTTTTTTGCTGCTCCTATCGCACGGGACGAAGGCCCCAATGGATTCACGTTCGAGCTGAAATCTATAATCTTGTCCAGATCGATACCGTAGCGCCTAGCAGCCTCATAAATATTGCCTCCATGAGCTTTCGATACTCTACGGCCATTTTCGTCTGCGTCGACAACATCATTGGTATATACTTCTGTATTCTGCAAATCTTGCTCCTTCAAACCTATTATTCTAAGCTATGTGCGCCTGACGAATGGTCAATTTTCTTATAACTCGGCTGCCAGATCTGGAAACCGCTCCTCGATAAAATTATCTACTGATTTCCTTGCTTGCAAAGCTGTCGTTTGCTGCATAACTAGCGTTGCGAGTTCTACGGCATCCTGCATTCTGATGGATCGGACGATTCGCTTCACCCAAGGGATGGATGCCACGTTCATGCTCAATTGCTTGAAGCCCATACCGAGCAGGATCGCTGCATACAGCGGGTCGCCTGCCATCTCACCGCACATCGCGAGCGGGATATTGGCTTGGTGCGCAGCATCTGACACGCGCCGGAGCAGGCGGAGTACGGCCGGTTCGAGAGGTTCATACATGTACGCTACATGCTCATTTTGCCTGTCGATCGCCAGAGTGTACTGGATCAGGTCATTGGTACCCACACTAAAAAAATCCACTTCTTTGGCAAGAAGATCCGCGATTAGCGCAGCAGAAGGAATCTCAATCATCACACCAATTTTTAGATCTTCTTGAAAAATCTTATCTTCGGAACGTAGTTCGGCCTTGACCTCTTCAAGCAGTTTTTTTGTTTCACGGATTTCGGTGAGGCTCGAGATCATCGGGATCAATATCTTTACATTACCGTGTACCGCGGCCCGCAGTATACCGCGAAGCTGGGTCTTGAACATATCGCGCTTCTGAAGGCAGAAACGTATCGCCCGCAATCCGAGCGCCGGGTTTACCTCCTGGTCAAATTCACCAGGGAAGCCGACCTTGTCCCCTCCTACGTCGAGTGTCCGGATTACTACTTCGTGCGGGGCAGCCCGTTCAGCTACTTGGCGGTAGGCAATATAGTGTTCATCTTCAGTGGGCAGCACCTGCCGGTTCAGAAAAAGGAACTCCGTGCGGTAGAGGCCAATTCCCGCACCACCGTGTTCAACCGTGGAATTCGCTTCTTCGGGCAACTCTATGTTTCCCTGCAATTCAATGACCTGTCCGTCAAGGGTTTCGGCGGGAAGCGTTTTAAGCTTTTCCAGTTCCTGCTCGAAATACTTATACCTGCGTTGTTTCTTTAGGTAATCAAGGAAGGTTTCCTCGTCCGGGTCAACAATTACTACTCCATGAATACCATCCAGAATGACCACGTCGCCTGTCTTGACTGCAGCAGTAATATTTTCCAGTCCCACTGCCGCTGGTATACCGAGAGACCTGGCGAGAATGACGGTGTGAGAAGTTCTGCTGCCTGCATCTGTTATAAAACCAAGGATCTTATCCTTCCGCATCATGATTGTATCGGTAGGAGCTAGATCGTGGGCTACGATGACAGCCTCCTCCTTTATGTCGGCGAGACTCTCCTGTTTGTGGCCGACGAGGTTCCTCAGGACCCGTTCGCCAACCTGTTCAACGTCCTGTTTCCGTTCGCGAAGATATTCATCCTCTATGGCATCGAACTTGAGACCGATGGCCACAATCGTTTCTTTTAGGGCGCCTTCAGCATTAAGGAACGATTCCCTTATACGCTTGACTGTCCCTTCCACCAAAAGCTTATCTTCCAGCAGCATGATATGGGTTTCAAGGATGTAGAGGTGCGATTTCCCCAACCCTTTACTGATACGCTTCTTGAGGTCTTCCAGTTGGCCACGAGATAGCTCCAGGGCTTTTTTAAAGCGTGTCACCTCGTCTTTGACACTTACGTCTTCGATCCGTCGTCCAGCAACAACTATTTTCTGCCTGTCGAGCAGATAGGCCCTGCCGATTACGATGCCAGGCGAAGCGACAATCCCTCTATATATTTTCTCGTGCATGCGATTCCTACCTGAGGCAGCCATAGGGGCGGCAGCCTCGCCTTTGAGTTCTAAACTTTGGACGCTAAACCAAACCTTTATTCTTTCTCTCCAAACTTGTTTTTGAAGAGCTTCTCGAGGCCACCTACCGCCTCGTTTTCGTCATTCCCCTGCACACTTAATAAAATGTTGCTTCCTTTTGCCGCAGCAAGCATCATGATGCCCATAATGCTCTTGCCGTCGACTTCCAGCCCATCCTTGCTGATAGTTACTTTCGACTCGTACATGTTCGAAGTCTTGACGATTTGAGCCGCTGCTCGTGCATGGAGACCAAGTTTGTTTTCTATCATAAGCTCTTTTCTAATCATCTAATAACTCCCGCATATGCAAGTGCCAAACAAATGATTGCAAGCCCGAACATGAGTTTAATCGGAGAACCGACTCTCCTCAGTATAGCTACGAGGCCAAACGTTAAAGCCATGCACGAAAAAACGATGAATACTCCTGAAGTGGGGTATTCGAGCCTGAACGCCGGTCTCCAAAGTGGCATCATGCCAAGAATGCCCCCGAGGACCGTGAGTGATATGATTTTGAAGAGTCTAGCCATCTTAGTAAAGCTATAGATGTCTAAAAGTGACACTGCATCGCCGCCGCTTCTGTATCCCCAAATTAAAAGACCAATTCGAAGGCTTACATGCCATATGTTAAAGAGGGCGAGATAAAGTATCGGTGCCCACCATAATCCCATCATCAATGCTGCTACTGCAATAATAGCGGCAAATGGATTTAGAGCTCCCCAAAAGAAACTGTCACCTAATGCCCCCAGTGGGGCCATGAGCGCAGTTTTTAAACCTGATATGTCCCGTACCGGGTCATTGCCATTTGCGCGGTCCTCCTCTTGCCGCATTACCGCTCCAAGGATGAATGTGGCAAAGTAAGGCTGCGTGTTGAAATACTCCATGTGCTCTTTCAACCTCGCATGATACTCGGTGCGGACCGGATAGAACTTTCTGAGCACGGGCTCGATGGCAAATGCGAATCCCAGTGTCTGCATGAGATCAAAGCTCCATGATGCCTGAAGCAGAAGCGATCTCCAGAATACCCCAAAGAAATCAAATATCCCCAAGCTCTTACGATCGTTGTTCACTGTACCTGGCACCGAACCAGCCCGCAATTACCGTAAGCAGCAAGACGATAAGTACGGGCACATGGAATAATAACACGAAAACCGTGGCAATCACAAAACCGATGAGTAAAAAAGGATCGAACACCTTAATCGATAGTTTGCGTGCGATCAGAGCGGCCCCTAGCAACGGGAGCAGTTTAACAAAGAGAGAGAGTGCGCGATGTACCATTCCAGGCAGGTGTCCAAACAGTACAACTGACGCGATTCCTGCCGGAATGATGAAGAGACATAACACGAATGACTTCAGAAAAAAGGCGAGGATACCGGAAATATGCGCCCGCGTTATCGCTTGAGCCATATTGTCAACGTTTGCTGATAGTACATTCTCCACCAGTTTAGAGTTGCGTCTGCGGACAAAGGCGTCAGCCTGCATTGTCAAGGGCACCATTGCAGTTGTCAAAAGCAGACTGAAACCGATCACCGGCAGTGTCGCTCCGCCAGGCTTCCCGAGTACAGCAATAGCACAAGCAGACACGCTCATAGCCGTTGCATCAGCAGGCACGAAATTCCCAATTGGCATATCGAGGAGCCATATCAGCTCGAGCACGACACCGATTATGAGTCCGGCCCTAGCATCTCCCAGCAGCCAACCAGTGATCGGCCCTGCAACTAGCGGCTGGGACATCATGAATTGTCCTACGGCTGTCCTGTCAAGGCCGAGGAGCCCGCCGACAATTGAGATACCGACAATAGCAGCAATCATATGTAAATTAATAACAGGCATACAGTCCTTTACAAATCATTGTGCCTCAGTTGATACACCTGGCGTCCAAATTATTTTTGGTTATTTTTTCTTCTCATCAACTGAACAGACGGAAAATATTTTTTCGAGCGGACGCGCACGCTGCGTAGGGACGGCTTGAACGTCAATCTTTATCCCCCGCGCTGCAATTTCCCTAAGAGCTTCGAGGTCCTCTTCATTCACGGCAAGTACATCGATAAGTTTTCGTTTACCAGGCACATAATGCATCCCCCCTATGTTAATGGCTCGGCATTCTAGCCCGTCTTTTATCGCTCGTAACACGTCACTTGGATTCGAAAACAAGAGAATGGCCCTCTCAGCATCGAGTGACTTTGCGAGCAGTTGTTCGCAAATTTCCTCAACACGGCCGATAAAAACTTTAAGCCCCTGCGGAACTGACAGCTCCATGATAGAACGCTGCAACGTGTTTGATGCAACAGCATCGTCTGCAACTAGAATGCAGGTAGCCTGAAGAAAATTTACCCACCCTTCAACCACCTGTCCGTGAATCAATCTGTCGTCTATTCTGCTCAATACAATCATTGCGATATCCTTCTTTAAAAATACGGCAACATATGATTGATCGTAACGAATACTGTACGCGCGTGACTCGCAGCCATGATGGATCAGCTCACACTTTCATGAAAGAGACTTTCATCCCCGACTCTGCCGTTTATTCCTTGCGCTTTCACTTCTTCCCTTTCAACATCTGGCTTGCAATAACGATACTTTTCTGGGCGGCTTCCTGTATGAGTTTTGCAAGGTCGTGCAATGATTTCTCATCCCGATGATTCGCAAATTTAATGAGCATCGAAAGATTAACGCCGGTCACCACCTCAATGGTCTCTCCTAAGAAGGCTAGGGCGATATTAGACGGCGTTCCACCAAACATATCCGTTAACAACATAACTCCATTGTTTCGATCTACCTTTTTTATGGCGGCCTGGATCTCGTCTCGGAGCAGTTCGGGTGCGCTTTCCTGCTTTACACTGACGGTCGCCACGGCTGCGATTTTACCAACAATCATCTCAGTGGCTTTCACAAGTTCAGCGCCCATATCTTCATGACATACAACTACCAGTCCGATCATGCCGCTGTCTCCTTTCAATAAGTCCGAAGAGTTATACAAGCCGAAAAAGCTGTCAACGTAATCCCCTAAGAGGTTTTATTTTGATAATACTAAGGACCCGACAAACACCTCTCAGACGCCGATGTCTCGATGTTTGACGACTACATCGTAGCCGCTCTCTCTGAGCCGCGCTGCAATAATGAGGGAAAGTGCAACTGAACGGTGTCTGCCACCAGTGCATCCGAAGCCAATAGTAAGGTAACTTTTCCCCTCACGACGGTACCGAGGTAAAAGGTATTCAAGAAATTCAAGGAGTTTCTTCAGAAACTCCTTCGAATCAGGGTTTTCCATGATGTAGCCACTGACACTGGCATCCTCCCCTGTAAGCGGTCTCAACTCTGGCACAAAATGCGGGTTCGGCAAAAATCTCAGATCAAAGAGCAGATCGAGATCATAGGGCACACCGAATTTATAACCGAAGGTAACGATTGTAACCACCATCGGCCGATCGCTGTCACTTGCAGAATATTGACGTTCGACTGTTTGTCGCAGATCGTGGACTGTGTAGTCAGATGTATCAATGATCCGGTCAGCAAGTTTTTTGACCTCGCTAAGCGCTTCACGTTCTTTGCGAATGCCGTCCAGTAGCGAGGTGGTTCCTTTTGCCAGAGGATGGGGCCTGCGCGTCTCGCTGAAACGCCGCACAATAGTCTGGTCGGACGCATCGAGGAACAGCATTTCAATGGTGTAGCCCTGGCTTTTAAGCCGTCCAAACAGCATGGGAAAATTCTTGGGGAATCCCTTTTCCCTAATGTCGATACCGATTGCGGAGCGGGTGGTTTCCTCTGATTGCTGTGCAAACCCGACGAACGCAGAAAGAAGCGCAAGTGGGAGATTATCAACACAGTAGAAACCGATGTCCTCAAAAGCCTTGAGAGCAGCGCTCCTACCCGATCCCGAAAGTCCCGTTACAACAATGACTCGAGTACTTTTCATCCTGATAGCCTTTTCTGCAGTCGTTTGCTTATGTCTCTAGCAGTAAATATCCCACGGTTTTTCAACATCTGATTTCTCGCTGCAACTTCAATAAGGGTGGCCATATTGCGGCCAGGTTTCACCGGAAGCTTCAGGTAGGGAATATTTACACCCAGTATTCGGTAGCGACGCTCACGAAGCCCTACCAGACTATACTGATTTCCCTCCTTCCACTCTTCCAGTTCGACGACGAGACCTACCTTGCAAACGGCCGCTGTCGCCGATTCGCCGTATAGGGCACGCACATTGATGATCCCGAGCCCGCGAATTTGCAGCAAATCTGAACCCAGATCGGCTGACTTGCCAATTATTCCCTCGCTAGTTTTTTCGAGGATAACAAGATCATCGGCACTCAGCTTGTGCCCCCGGAGAACTAGGTCGAGCGCTGCTTCACTTTTTCCAACAGCGCTTTCGCCAATTATGAGCGTGCCGAGACCGAAGATCTCTACCAAGACACCGTGAAGGCTTATTTTCCGTACAATGTTATCCAAAAGTATCTTCGCCAGCTTCGAGATACTTCCTGTTTTCAAAATCGTGATTCCGGAAGAATCTGCTTTTTCGAGTAATTCTTTACATATGGGGCCGCCGTTCACGACGATGCATGAAGGCTTCAGTCTCATCAGCGAGCGAACGAGCGTTCGCCGTTCAGCAGGAGGAAGCGAGTACAGGTACGTTAGCTGGCTTGGTCGGATATGAAGAACGTTTGACTCCCCACCTTTCCAGGAAGTGAGGGTAGACAGGTCAGGCGAAACCACCTCCGGCGAAGTTATTTGCCTTCCGAGGCCCTTATGCCCAGAAAGCACACTCGCAGCGCCGATTACATCTTTGACTTTGATTGTCATTTCTGCTGCGCAGACTGCGGCTGTGGATATTTACTGTCTTCTTCGCAAATAAGGTGCTGTAATTCCTGCCGGAGCGAAGCGTGCTGCAACTTCTCACACAAAATTTTACTTTTGAGTATGCGTGATATCCGAGCAAGCGTTTTGAGATGCTCACCCGACATATGATGAGGCGTTAAGAGCAGAAAAAAAAGGTAAACAGGTTTACCATCAAGAGCTTGGAAATCCACTCCGCCACGCGATCTACCGAATGCGACGATCGTATCCGTGATCGTTTTTAACTTGCCATGAGGAATGGCGACGCCTCCGCCGATTCCCGTGCTGCCAAGTAATTCGCGATCAATAAGTGCGCGAACAAGTTCATCCTCATTCATCACGCGGCCCTGTGAGGTCAGGAGCCTGGCAAACTCACGTATCACACCCGGTTTGTCAGTCGCGGTCATCTCTTCAAGAATCAAATCATCTTGCAGCAGGTTCTTAATTGTAACCATAGCAGAGATCCGTCGTCATCGAGCAGGCTCGATAAGGCCAACATTCCCGTCTTTCCGCTTATAAATAACATTAATTTGACCGTTGCCTGCATTTGAAAAAATAAAAAACTGCTTATCCAAGAGTTCCATTTGCATGACGGCTTCCTCTGGCTGCATGGGCTTAAGGTCGAACCGCTTCGTCTTGATGATTTGGGGGATACGGTCTTCTACTTGAGATGATGAGGGCGCTACCCCCAGTCCTTCCGTCTTACCTGAGGTATGGTGTTTATGATCAACTAATTTCTCCTTATAACGCCGCACCCTTCTTTCTATCTTCTCAATAAGCAGGTCGATTGCAGAGTACATCTCCTCGGTTTCCTCAGACGCCTGGATCAGCAAACCATTTGACTTTATTGTAGCCTCCGCAGTATGGTGCACTTTTTTCACCACTGAAAGAGTAATAACTGCTTGCACTTTTTGTGGCAGATACTTCTCCAGCCTGCTGAATTTCTCTGTCGCATACTGTTTGAGAGAATCTGTCACTTCGATGTGTCTGCCTATAACGCTTACCTGCATACTGACCTCCTGATCTCCTGTTGAATAGTGTTACACTCCATTTGGTCTCTGGCATCATCCGATACGTTTTCTGACGCTGGTCGGAGGTATTCTCAGCTCCTCGCGGTATTTTGCCACAGTTCTCCGTGCAATATCGACGCCCTGCACTTTTAAAGAGTCAACGATCTGCTGATCCTTCAATGGTGCTGATGGGTCTTCCTCCTTGATCATTTTCTGGATGGAATCCTTGACGGTCAGTGAGGAAATCTCAGTTCCGGTGCCTGCGGAGAAACCCGTCGTAAAGAAGTATTTCATCGGGAAAATACCTTGGGGAGTATGCATATACTTGTTTGTTGTCACACGGCTGATCGTTGATTCATGCATACCGATATCTTCAGCGACGTCTTTGAGAACCATCGGTCTCAGCTGCGTTATGCCTTTGTCGAGGAATTCAAGTTGGAACTTGACGATGCTCTCGGCCACTTTGTAGATCGTTTTATTTCGTTGTTCCATGCCTTTGATGAGCCATTGGGCGGAACGAAGCCGCTCTTCAACGTAATCCTTCGTCACCTTATCGATGTTATCTTTTCTGCTCAGAAGTTTGCGATAGTAGGAGTTGATGCGCACTCGGGGAAGTCCTTCATCATTCAGGTGGACTTCATACCGTTCCTCCACCTTGACGACATAAACGTCCGGAACTACATAGTTCGTATCGGAAGCAATATAAGGTCGTCCCGGTTTCGGTTCCAGTTCATGGACGATGATCTCTGCCGCCTCCATCACCTCCTGCGTCGTAATGGCAAGGGCCTTTGCGATAACAGGATATTTCCGTTTCTCCAGGTCCGGGAGATATGTTTCTATGATCTTTTCGACCAACGTACCCTGCATATCGAGTTGTTTGACTTGAATGAGCAGACATTCACGCAGATCGCGTGCGCCAACACCCGCAGGTTCGAAATTTTGAATCAGAGCAAGCGCCCTCTCCATATCAGCGTGAGCTATGCCCGATTGCTGGGCAATCTCATCTAGTGAAGAACGAAGATAACCATCGTCGTCGATGTTGCCGATGATCCACTCTCCCCCTTTTACCAGGTTGAGGTCCGATGTTGACAGGTGAAGTTGCCATGATAAGTGATCGTTCAAAGTAGGAAGGCGAGTCAGTGTCTGATCATAGGAAGGGAGTTCTTTATCATCAGCTTCGAAACTGCCGTAATCACGGCCGTCTCCGAGCTCGTTCATATACTCGTCCCATTGAGGGCCGACCTCGAGATCGCTTTTAAGCTCTGCAGCATGATCCGGCTCCGCTGCGCTCTCCGCCGTTTGCTCCGAAGACACCTGCTGGTCGGAGGGTGAAGCGTTTTCACTCTCCGTGGTTTCCTCGTCCGAAGCCTCCGGAGAAACCTCTTCTAAGACCGGATTTTCAATGAGTTCTTGCGAAATCGACTGGACCAGTTCCAATCGTGACAGCTGCAGCAGTTTGATGGCCTGCTGTAGCTGAGGCGTCATGATCAGTTTTTGAGAAAGTTTTAATTCTAGTCGTGCTTCCATGATCACCACAAAGACTTAATCCGGATGAAAGTCACTGATAAACAAAAATTGCCGGGAACAGTCAGCTTTTTTAAGATTAAAGAAATCCCCGGCAACTTCTCAGATTACTCTCCTTGTGCTCTATGTTCCCCGGATTATGACCTCGCTTCTCTCCTTTTATTATAACCGAAAAGCTTCGCCTAAATAAAACTGTCTTACACGCTGGCTTGCGGTAATTTCAGATGCCGTCCCGGCTTCGATAATTTTCCCATCACTTATGATGTATGCGCGGTCGGTTATCGCAAGAGTTTCCCTCACATTGTGGTCGGTAATAAGGATCCCAATCATCTTCTCTTTTAAAAGAGAAATAATTCCCTGGATATCCTGCACTGCCAATGGGTCAATTCCAGCGAAAGGTTCATCAAGTAGAATAAATTTCGGGGATAGGGTGAGTGCACGGGCTATCTCCACGCGCCGGCGTTCCCCTCCCGATAGAGTGTAGGCCTTACTGTCCGCAAGATGAGCGATTCCCAGTTCCTGCAGTAGTTGATCACACCGTTCCTTTCGCTCGACGCCTGCCAAATCCATCGTCTCAAGGATGGCCATCAGGTTCTCCGCTACTGTCAGCCTGCGAAATACTGATGGTTCCTGGGGCAAATAACCGATGCCATTCCGCGCCCGTTGGTACATCGGCATCTTTGTGATATCTTTCCCGTTGAGAAGTACCCTGCCTTGGTCAGGCCTAACTAGACCGACCACCATGTAAAAAGTAGTCGTTTTCCCGGCCCCGTTCGGACCGAGTAAACCGACAATCTCTCCTTGGTTCACCTGCAAGCTGATACCACGCACAATTTTTCTACCGCGGTAGCTTTTTTCAAGTTTTTTTGTTTCAAGTGCCTGCATGGAACCCTTTCGAGATCACTTGTTTTTCAAGCCGCCGCGCGACGAATGCTGATTATCCTGATACAGAACAACTTTCCCCCCCTCAACCAGACTGCGGTCATCCCGCATAAAAAGTGTTATTTTTTTTCCGACGAGCTGGTTTTCATTTTCTGTAATACGTGCATCTCCGGTAAGAACTATTTTTTCATCATGGCTGTAGTAGGAGGCATTGTTCGAATACGCTACCCGGTTGTCCTTATGCACCACAACGTTGCCGTGCGCGTCGATTTGCCTCACCTTTTTCGATCCAGTATCATAAAAAACGGTTAGCGCATCCGACGTAAGCGTCATATTCTCTTTCTTAAGCGTCACATTGTCTGTAAAAGTGACTTTATCGCCGAGTTTTTCGGCCTTCATGTGTCCTGAGGTGATCACAATCGGTTCGCGGGTGCTTGTGTCTGTCTGCGGTGCTGCATTAGCGGCACTTATAAGAAGACTGACCGCTATGGGGATGATAAGCCAATTATTCTTGTAACACTGCCATGACATGACTCTTCACCACAAGTGACCGCATATCCGCATATGCAGAAAAGCCCACACCCTCGAGATAAATCTCACTACCAAGCAACTTGAATGGTTCTGGGGTCCAGACAAGTTGTTCACCAGCCGTCCAGAAAAGCGAGTCTGTCTTCAAGAGGTAGCCGTCACTAGTGACGATACTGACTTCTTTCTCACCCCGATGAACGGACGCATTCCCTGTAACGGTATCCATGGTGCCCGTCTCACCGATGAGTTTTGCCTGTCTACTGTCATCAGGACTATTAAAGGTGATTTCTATCTCTTTTAGCTTCGCTTCTTTATTTTCATAAAGGTCAGCATTTCTGGCAACCATACGCCAAGTTGTTTTCCCACCGGTCGTCTGCGAGAACTGATAGCCATCCATGCTTAGCAACAACCGTTCTCCAGCAGCAGGCTGGAAGAGAGATGGTACTGTAGTCTCCCTGCCCCGAAAAAGAAGGTATCCACCATATATTACAGCGGCGAGGACAAAGAGTACCGCAGTAATCTTTAATACCTGTATGACTTTCATATAAATTAAGAATTGCAAACTAACTGAGCATCACTATGCATAATTTATACCACACGTCCCTATGCCTGTAAAGACTAAAATGGAGGAGGGTGAAAAAACATGCCGCTGATTATTTTATAATATCGAGTTTTCGCCTGAAATCAGCTATTTCCTGATCTTTTTCTTTCAAGAGCTTTTCGAGACGGGCCTCTGAAGATATATCATGTACAACAGACTGAATAAAGCGTTTTCCCATAAGCGATAATCCGACAGCACTGATTGCTACAGGAACCATGGCGCCATCGGCTTTGCGAAATTCGCCATGTCTGACTGTCTGCCGCCCCTTGAGCAGGTCCCCGAGAATCCCTCTGGGTGCCGCAGGATCGATAAAAAGCTCAAAAAAATTTTTATGCAGGAGGTCATACTTAACATATCCGGACAAGTGCGCGGCCTGCTCGTTTGCAAATACAACGTCCCCGTTATCGGCGAGAAGAAAAATCGATTCGCTGGCATTCTCAACGAGCGTCCGGTACCGTTCTTCCGATGCGCGAAATTCCTCGGTTTTTTCAGAAAGCCATTGCTCGAGTTCGATATTCATTTTCCGGAGCTCGACCTGCATTTGTTCGTTTTGCACGGTCGTCGAAAGTAAACCTGAGAGTGTTGTAAAAAAATTTATTTCTTCGTCTGAAAAATTTTTGATTTTACCATAGAACACTTCCATAAGTCCGACTAGTGCGCCGTTAGAGTATACAAAGAGCGGTAAACAGTAAGAAGATATATAATCGCTGAGTGCCAACCCGGGTGTCTCCCGGAAGCGGGCGTCTGCGTGAAAGTCCTTCAGCATGAGCGGATCAAGCTTCCTGCCGACCCATCCTTCTATGCCATCACCGAGGGCAATACGGACCCTTCCGATCGCCCCAACCTGCACCCCGTTTGTCGCCGCAAGAGCCAAATCGTCCTTTTTTTTATCATAGAGAAAAATAAAGCATACATCAGCCTCCATGACTCGTGCTGTGATATCAGCGACATCCCTAAGCCGATCTGAAAAAAGACGGGGAGAGTTAGCAGCATAGTTGACGTCGTAGATGCCTAGCAACTTAATAAATAAGTCATCCTTGGTGTCCAGCAGTTCTTCCTGCTTGATGTGGAGTTCAAGGTTAGAATCCTCCAGTTGACGATAGGAAGGGAAAATCGTTGTTTTATAAAAAAAGTACGCCAGGAGCGGAATAATCGGTACTAAACTGAGCGACAGTAGAAACGCTCGGTGATCACTGCGCTCAGAAAAGTGACCGATGGTCCCGCCAATGAGAACAGCAATGACCATCAGTAGTGTAAGCAGGAGAATCAGCGTACCCTTTCTCTGTTCCAAACCACTCTGCGGCATGCCCTGTCCCTCCATTTATCATATCGTCTTTTTTTAGTCGGCTTATCAATTCGGAGCAAGATTTCAATTGAAACGCCTCGTTCTCTCCGTTTGAGAAACAGTTCTACGAGAAGCGGCGGGTCTAAAGTTAATAGCTTTGAATGCATCCGCTTGTATAAAGATAGAAGATGGTGTACCTCTGAAATTACCTCGCACCCGCAGGCAAGCACGTATACCCGGTCGGCAAATGACGTCAACAGGTTCAAGTCGTGGGTGTACATGAATAATTGTCATTCCTGCCTGATTGTACGTATTGAGAAGTGGAACGAGTTTGGTGCGAGACCGGTTGACGAGTCCCTCGAACGATCCGTAGAAAGACTCATGACCACAAGCATTGTTGCTGACAGGGCGCCGAGTAATGGTATCTTTTTTTTCATGTCCTCTGTCCGAAGTCAAAAAAGGCTGAATCCCACAGCAAATGACATGATGATAAAACCCAGATCCAGACAGGCAGAACGCCGTCCGGTATGTGAATATGAGTCATGGCAATCTTTCCCGATGTTCATCCATATAATGTTCGTTCAATCTAGAACCTATCTGCGAGGACCACGACTGTCACCTTTGTTTGCCCGCTTGATAAAGATAAATGTGCCATCGCCGCTGACAAAAATGTTCACGATCCAGCTGATAACACTAACCAGCAATGCACCAAAAAATGCAGCAGTGAACGAATCAATGACTAAACCGGGGACAAGATCGGACACGAGTTTCAGGAGAGCCGCATTAATGACAAGGGTGAACAATCCAAGCGTCAGGAGATTGATCGGTAGGGTTAAGATAAGTACCACCGGCCTGATCACGGCATTTATAACACCGAGGATGCCGGCGGCAATTATGCCCATTTGAAGACTCTGTATCTTGATCCCTGGTATCATTGAACCGGCAATGACAAGTGCCAGCAAATTGATGGACCAGCGCAGGAAAAATCCGAACATGAAGCCTCCTTAAATGAAAAAATACTATCATACTTCTCTCTCATTTGCAACCTCTGAACAACGGTATGCAAACAAAGAAGAGCACGGGAT
The DNA here is from genome assembly GCA_963845065.1 of Nitrospirota bacterium. Taxonomy (GTDB): domain Bacteria; phylum Nitrospirota; class UBA9217; order UBA9217; family UBA9217; genus JAJYKN01. The sequence goes on along the minus strand of CAWJQQ010000001.1, from coordinate 1,177,723 downwards.
GAACTCTCATCGATAGTCGTCTGCGATCGGATTCCGATGAGTTGTTGTTCCAAGAAACTCATTGACTTTACGTTGCTTCTATGCTAAAAAAACTTCAGTAGCTATACATCACTGGTTGTTGAGAGAAAGGTAGTGCGACAGCATGGGAATAGCAAAAAGGGCACAGGCAATCCAGCCCTCACCCACTTTGGCGATGGCGGCAAAAGCAAAGGCTATGAAAGCCCAGGGAATCGATGTGGTGGATTTTGGCGTAGGTGAACCTGATTTCGACACGCCGGAGAATGTAAAACAGGCAGGCATTAAAGCAATTCAGCTGGGCTTCACAAAGTATACTCCAGTCGGAGGTACTGACGAGCTCAAAGACGCGGTCATTGATAAATTTAAAAAAGACATTGGGCTACAGTACGAAAAGTCTCAGATTCTTGTTTCATGCGGTGCCAAGCATAGTCTCTATAACATTGCGGAAGCCCTGTTCGATCCAGGAGACGAAGTCATCATCCCTTCTCCGTACTGGGTATCCTATCCTGAACAAGTTCTGTTGAACGATGCTACTCCCGTAATCATAGAGACGACTGAAGAAGAGGGTTTCAAGATATCGGCGAAAAAGCTCGCAAAGGCAATCACGAACAAAACCAAGGCGCTGGTTTTGAACAGTCCATCAAACCCTACCGGTTTGGCATATGATAAGAAGACCCTCGAGGACATCGCCGCATTGGCCGTTCAGAAAAATATCTACGTTATCTCCGACGAAATCTACGAAAAGCTTATTTATGACGGTTTCATGCATACCAGCATTGCCTCACTCGGGCAGGAGATCAAAAACCTGACAATCGTCGTGAATGGAGTGTCTAAATCATATGCAATGACTGGCTGGCGCATCGGCTTTGCTGCGGGCCCAAAAGATGTGATCACTGCCATGGCGAACATCCAGAGCCAGAGTACCTCCAATCCATCGTCCATTTCTCAGAAAGCTGCAGTCGAAGCGCTGCGCGGACAACAGGATTCTATCCGAACCATGAATGTCGAATTCGCTAAAAGACGAACATACATGGTCGATCGGCTGAATAAGATGATGGGTGTGTCATGTCTCATGCCTGTCGGCGCTTTTTATGCTTTCCCACGTGTGGCAGCTCTATTTGGCAAGAGCATAAACGGAAAGGTCATCAAGAACTCGGCTGATTTCGCTGCGCTTCTGCTTGATGAAGCAAAGGTAGCGTTAGTTTCAGGCGATGCCTTTGGTGCTGATGCCTACATCCGGCTTTCTTACGCTACTTCTACGGAAATTATCGAAAAAGGGTTGAATCGGATTGAAAAGACAATCAATATGCTTCATTAGCTGCAACAAGCGATGAATACATTCAACTCTTTCATCAGGAGGATTCCCTATCATGTTCATGAAGATCGTTACTTATGTTGTGATTGCGCTTCTCATTTTAACACTCGGTGCTGCTGCCGCATTTTATTTCGCGTCCTACAAACCTATGATGGAGGATTATGCGCGGATGAAGGCTGGACTGCCAGAACTCGATAAGGCAAAAGCCGAACTGAAAAAAATCAAGGAACAGGAGAAAAAAGAAACGGCATGGCTGGGACCGGCGGTCGACGTTCTGAGCTCGACCCTAAGCGATGAGATCAAGGCAGGTAAAGCAGAGGTCCTTACGTCTGGCAACCGCTTGATCGTAAACATCGCGGAAGACATACTGTATTTGCCCGGTTCCTATACTTTTTCGAAGGATAGCCCTGCCCTTCGTGCAAAGTTAACCACACTCCTCAAAAGGAATGAGTTAAAAGGTAAAGACATGTACATTGGTAACACAACAGAGGCAGTGCCCGCTCATGGCAGAGGACGAAAGAAAATTCCAGCAAAAGATGCGAGAACGCTGGCTGCAGAACGGTCAGCAGCACTAATTACGGATTTCGAAAGAAATGGTGTTGATCAGAATTCATTAATAGCAGCGGCATTTTCTTCAAAAGAACCGGAATTCGGCGTCAAAATAAAAGCGCACAAGACCACAATTATTATAGAGAATCCACTCGCGGCCCCGCTAGTTGCTACGAAACAAGACACTACTCCGTCAACTAAAGCCTCGACGACGGCACCTGCTACCACGCAAATGCAGCCCAAGATGATCCCGATTCAACGTGCGCAGCCGAAAACAAATTAAGGATTGAGCGAGGCTACAGCCATCCAGCAGATTCTCTGCGCGGCTGCAACACGGGGTATCGATGGCCGATGAATACTTAAAAGAAAAGATTGCTGGGCTTGAAGAGGATCTTAAACAATCCCGTTCCCATGAAAAGGTTCTCGGAGACCTGCTCGAAAAAAAACTGAACGAAATATACGTTCATTACCACATTGCCAGAACCATAGGCTCCGTGCTCGATTTACACGAAATGCTCGAGAAGGTATTCGGCATTATCAGGAATTCTCTTCCCATTGAGCGCATTTCAGTATATCTCTTCGACGAGAGACGAGAAAAGCTCGAACTTGCTTATTATAGCGGGTTCGAACCGCACCAACCTGCAGCTATCGACCTTGGCCAAGGCACTCCCGGCAGAGTAGTCGAGTACGGCGAACACATACACATACACGACCTTTCACTTTTTTACGCAACGTTCAATGATTTCATCCATTATGCTCAGGAAGAAAAGCGGGACGGTTCCTACATTGGCATCACCCTCAAAGTCCATAATACAACGATAGGCGTAATCGGCATGGACAACTCATCCAAGTACGGGTTATCGGTGGATGATATGGATTTTATGGCCATCCTTTCTCACCAGCTTGCTGCAGGCATTGAAAAATCTCTTCTTTTTGATAAAATTGAACGTATCTCTCAGCACGACGGGCTTACCGGTCTTTACAACCACAGGATGTTCCAGGAAAAACTTCGGCAGGAAATCAGCAGGCTGGGAAGAACGCTAAAACCACTTTCACTCATTATGCTCGATATTGATCACTTCAAGCAATACAATGATAACTTCGGCCATCAGGCCGGCGATGCAGTTCTCAAAGAACTATCGAACATCATCTCCGGCCAGTCCCGGTGCCATACAATAGATACATGCTGCCGCTACGGAGGAGAGGAGTTCGCCATTATCATGCCAGAACTTGATTTGCAACAGGCAGTCACAGTAGCCAAACGGCTAAAGAAGGCTGTCGAAGATTCCGTATTTATCATAACAGATACAAAACGGGAGAGCAAAGTTACGATCAGTATCGGCGTAGCGTGGGTTGCTGGAAGCGGAGATGTCACTCCTGAGGAGTTAGTAAAAAAAGCGGATGATGCGCTCTATCTTTCAAAAAGGAATGGGAGGAACCAGGTGACCTATTTCCCCGATTAGGAGCGTGCTCGCCATTCTCGATAGGGGATTGCACAAAAATGTGGGTTTTCTATGAATGTTTCTCATTGTGTGCTGTTTCATGAAGATGGTTTGGTTTTTCTAAAACTCGGTCTATGGCTTCTTCAACCGCGGTCTCAATCATTACCCAAGGAGAGCCGATTTCCTTCTCCTCTTCGACGTCAACATAATAATGGGGTGGAAGATAGTTCAAGGCAATGGCCGCAATGTCGTCTCTGCAGCGCTGGCAGTCGCTCATTTCGCTGTACCGTTCTTTCAAGAGCTTGTCAAGCACGGATACAACTCTTTCATAGTTAGCATTTCGTACATTACAATTCATAACGGCCCCGGCAAAATATTTTTTTTCTAATCGATGACCACATTGCAAAATAAGTACCAATAAAATTTGTTAATAATTATATTATTTTACAATTAGTTATGAGTATTAAACCACTTAAGAAAAATTATTCTTTTGAGCATAAGCGAGCACATTGAGCGAAAACCACCAGAAATAATAATCCCAAAGTAACCCATAACTTAGATCATGCTGAATATTTATCACTCATGCTGTAAACCCTGCTTCTTAAAAGGCAGAGAGATATACTGAGGACCTATGGAAAACGCACGTAATGGCACAAAAGCAACACTTTACATCATCGACGGCAACTCTTATATATATCGGGCATTCTATGCCGTGCGTGGTCTGACTAACTCATCAGGCCTTCCCACGAATGCCATCTTCGGTTTCGCTAATATGCTCCTCAAAGTGATTAAGGAAAAATCTCCAGATTTACTTGCACTCGTATTTGACCCTAAGGGTCCAACCCGAAGACATCTTGAATTCAAGGAGTATAAAGCACACCGTCCCCCCATGCCCAAGGACCTTGTTCCTCAGATACCATTCATTCATAAGCTAGTCGAGGCCTTCCGCATCCCGGTATTTATTCAGGAGGGTCAGGAAGCAGACGATGTAATCGCGACACTGGCGCTCAAAGCAGTGCAAGAAGGCATGGACATTACCATCGTCACGGGTGACAAAGACATACTTCAACTTGTCGGTCCGCACATCAAAGTTTACGATACGCTGAAGGATAAAATCTATCAGCAGGCTGATGTAGAAGAGCGGTTCGGTGTGCCTCCTGACCGCGTAATCGAGATCATGGGCCTTATGGGAGATGCGGCAGACAATATCCCTGGCGTTCCAGGCATCGGTGAAAAGACAGCACAATGGCTCATCAAGCAATACGGTACGATCGATAGCGTCCTTGCTCACGCCCTCGAAATTACCAAACCAAAGCTCAGACAATCCTTGTTGGAATTCGCCCACCTTGCCCGACTAAGCCGGGAGCTTGCACTGCTACATGCAGACGTACCACTTGACATCAGCTACGATGACCTGAAATTAAAACCGCCGGACAATGCCTTGCTGCTCAGGATGCTGAAAGAGCTCGAATTCACCACACTTTTAAAATATGTTGTTCAAGAACCAGGGAAAGAAGCGGAATACGAAACCGTCCTCCTTGAGACCGAGCTGCAGGATATAGTCAAGCTTCTCTCTTCAGCAGAAGAACTCTGTTTCGATACAGAAACAACGTCGATTGACCCCATGCGGGCCGAACTGATCGGCATCTCTTTTGCCCTGAAACCCTACCATGCCTACTATCTTCCCCTTGGTCACGTCTATCCTGGAGTTCAGAAGCAAATTACCTCTGCGCGTGCGCTTTCACTGCTTAAACCGGTCATGGAAAATCCCGAAGTCAAAAAAATCGGTCAGAACATAAAATATGACCTGCTCGTACTTGGTCATTACGGCATTGCTGTAAAAGGCATCGTGTTCGATACCATGATCGCATCGTATCTTTTAAACCCTGGCAAAACCTCACATGGCCTCGACGCGATCGCTCTCGAGTATCTGAACTATAAGACCACCACCTATGCCGAAGTGACCGGTTCGGGGAAAAAACAAATCAGTTTTTCTGTAGTCGATATTGCGACCGCAACCAGGTATTCTGGTGAAGATGCGGACATTACGTTGCGTCTTAAACATACACTTGCCCCTTTGCTCACGGAACAGCATCTCGAGAAGTTGTTCCGGGATATTGAAATGCCGCTTATGGAAGTCCTCGCTGATATGGAACGTATCGGTGTCAAGATCGACGCCGAAGTTCTGAAAAACATGTCCGGCAAACTCGGGAACGATATCGCCCGAATCGAAAAAACCATTTATGAGTTGGCAGGGACGGAATTCAACATCAATTCACCCAAACAGCTTGCCGACATCCTATTTGTAAAACTGCAGCTCACACCACTTAAAAAAACTAAAACTGGTTTTTCTACAAACGTTGACGTTCTAGAGGAACTTGCCAGTGTCCACCCGCTGCCAGCCGAAATTCTTAAATACCGTACTCTCACCAAGCTCAAATCAACTTATATTGACGCATTGCCTGAAATGATTAACCCTAAAACAGGCAGGCTCCATACATCGCTCAATCAGGCCGTAACTGCAACAGGCCGGCTTTCCAGCAGCGACCCAAACCTTCAAAACATACCTATTCGCACGGACGTAGGGCGAGAAATCAGGCGGGCATTCATTGCTGAACGAGGATCGAGCCTGCTCTCGGCAGACTATTCTCAGATCGAGCTTCGCGTACTTGCCCATATGAGTGAAGACCATGGTCTGATCAATACATTCCTAGCAGACGAAGACATCCATACGCGTACCGCATCTGAGATCTTCGGCCTCTCTCTTGATGAGATCACACCTGAGATGAGGCGCAAGGCAAAGGCGGTCAACTTCGGGATCATTTATGGAATATCCGCTTTCGGACTTGCCCAGGACATCGGTGTTTCAAATACTGAAGCTAGGCGTTATATTGATAGTTATTTTGCACGATATCCTCAGGTGCGCGAATTCATCAGCCGGACCATAGAGACGGCGAAGTCAAAAGGTTATGTCACTACACTGTTCGGCAGGCGAAGGTTCATCCCCGAACTGACATCCTCTGTTCTCGCGGTTCGCAACTTTGGTGAGCGTATGGCCGTCAACACGCCAATACAGGGTACGGCTGCGGACCTCATCAAATTGGCAATGATCAATATCCATCGCCGACTTGCACGGGAGGAAATCTGCTCAAAGATGATCCTCCAGGTCCATGACGAACTCGTCTTTGAAGTTCCTAATCAGGAAATCGATATCATGAAAAAACTGGTAAGGGAGGAAATGGAAGGAGTTCTCAAGCTGGCGGTCCCCATTAAAGTCGATATGGGGAGCGGCGAAAACTGGGATGAGGCTCATTAATCAAATGATAATTTGACATGTCGAATACGCAAGAAGGCCAAATTAATTCAGTCCCAGAGAGGAATCGTCGATCGTGGTATGAACATCCGTTACTCGACGTTCCCTGCACGGAGCCGTGCGAGAAGATTTACTTCGCACGGTTTTTTACCTTGGGTGTGGAGGACGGTCTCTGTGCGTCGCAAGAGCCCGGAAGAGATCGGGTGAGATATTCAGAACCCCTCGGATTTATGTCTAGAGAGATTTAGACTACATGGTTATGATTTTAACACGGTTAATAACGTCTCTTTTATTTTTTCCAACCGATCGGGATCGAAAACTTTTCTACGTAGAAGGTCGCTGACATAAAAAGAATCCATGACCCGTGAACCTTCGGTCACGATCTTTGCCGATGATATATCCAGATTGAGGTCATAAAGCGCTTTTGTTACTTGATATAGAAACCCTACGCGATCGCGGGCCGAGATATCAATAATCGTAAAGGCTTCGGAGGTGTCATTATCGAACTCCACTTCAGGCGTAATCGTTGTTGACAGTCTTGGAACGAGCGAGTACTGACTCGTATCAGGCGGCCGTGCTTTGTTCATGAGCGCAATACGGAGATCTTGCAGAACACTCTTCCATGCGTCTTCATATTCATAGATTTTTCCGGCCGGATCAGTGATCTGGAAAGTATCGATCATCACACCACTTTTTGAAGTATAAACCTGCGCCCGGAGAATGCTCAAGTTCTTGGAAGCGATGGTACCTGCGGTCCGGTAAAACATGCCATAAGCGTCGTACGCACATACTGTCAATTCCGTATATCCTTTTTCGGGATAATGCCGGTGCTGGATAATTAGCTGTTCCTGGGGAAGCTGCAACATCATCCCCACATGGTCCAATATTTTATTGAGCGAAGTAGAAAGGATGTACTGGTCCGACATAACCGATATAAAATATTCGATTGTTTCAGCAGAATACTTCCCCTTCGCCGCTTCTTTAATCTTGGCAATTATAGACTGCACGCGTACCTTGTCTTCTTCACCGGCGAGCGCCTTTTTACCAAGATAGTTCTGCGTCTTTATGTACAAATCTTGCAAGAGCACAGCTTTCCATTGCGTCCAGGCATGGGGGTTGACCGAGGAGATGTCGGCGTATGTAAGGAGATACAGCATGGAGAGGTTTAGTTGGTCACCGACAAGTTTGGAAAAATCTGCAATCACTTTCCTGTCCGAGAGTTCACGTCTTTGCGATAGAGATGACATGACTAGGTGGTTTTTAATAAGGAAAAGTACCCGTTCACGGTCCTCGCCGGTTATCCCCAAACGTTCAAGAATAACTTGGGCAATTTCCGTGCCTTTAAGCTCGTGATCCTGACGGTATGCTTTCCCCAGGTCATGAAGTAATAAGGCAAGAATCAAGATCCACTTCTTGTTCAATTGCTTCAATGCATCGGAGAACGTTACCGGTCCAGGATGACTTGCGTTCCACAGGTCCTGCAGTTTTCTAATTGCAAGAAGGATATGCTCGTCCACGGTATACAAATGGTAGTAGTCATGCCGAGCGAGAGCCTGAATATCTCGAAACTCCGGGAGATAGCGGCCGAGAAATCGCAGTTCCTTCATCAAGTTGAGCGTCTCCGATAATCCGTCGAGATTCTCCAGTATGGAAAGAAAAATTTGACCTGCAACGACTGAGGTTCTAACCTTGTCATCAATCCGGCATTTGCTGATCAGATCGCGCAATTGTAAAGAGAACGTCGCATGGTAAGATTGGACCAGTTTAAATGCTGTCAGAACAAGAGTGCAGTCGCGGATAAACGCACCCTCTGACGCAAGGAAGAGCGTCCTGCCTACGAGGGAGAATTCGCCGAGAGAAGTCCTCCGATAAAACCAACGACGCGTTGGCCTCGGAAGCACAGCATTGACGATGATATTGGAAAATTCCCGGATAGTGCGTGCATGAATAAAATACGTCTTCATAAAGCGCTCAACAGCATAGAGGTGTGCGGAATCGCGATATCGGAAGTCCAAGGCTGCTTTTTCCTGGAGGTCGAACGTCATGTGATCATTCTTACGGAAGGACAGGTAATGGAGCTCGTTTCTGAGTCTCCAGAGAAAATTCCGGGACCGAAGGAAAACCGTATACTGTCCTTCGGTGATCACGCCCAGGTGCACGAGTTCTCCGAGTGAATTGATGCGGAAATGGACAAATGCTATCCACAATGCCGTATGTAAATCGCGCAGACCGCCTTCACCTTCCTTAATATTCGGTTCGCGCAGGTAGATAGAACCTCCGTACTTTTGACGCGTCGCGTTTCGTTCAACGATTTTTTCCTTGATGAACGCCGATGCTTTCCAGTAGAAAACGTCGCTTCTCATAGATTGAAGAAAGGCAGCATACAGGTCCTGATCACCGCCAATAAATCGAGATTCAAGCAGCGATGTCCGGATTTTGACATCCTGTCGTGCGAGTAACACACACTCCTTTACAGTCCGAACGCTGTATCCTATGTCCAACCCTGCATCCCAAAGCACATAGAGCATCTCCGGTGTGCGGCTTCGGTCATCTTCATCCTGGCAGAGAAAAAGGATGTCGACATCGGAATAGGGGTTCAATTCTCCTCTCCCATAACCGCCGATAGCGATCAATGATGGCATGCGAAAGGTGGAGGAGAGATGGGCATAGGCATCGCGGAGCAACCGGTCAATTAGTCCGGTACGTCGCTGGACCACTTCGTTACCGCCTGCGCCAGCAAAATGAGCGTGCCGAATCTCTGCGCTTTCTTCTTCCAGCTGCGCTTTGATAACGCTGGAAAGCGATATTGTTGTTTTTTGATTCAAACCGTCCATTAGAAAACACTTGAAGGGTCAATAGTAGTTGCTGAGGAAATCGAACAAATAAAAAAATTAAGTGCATTAAGCCACCGACGAGCGTAGCTGTTCTATATTCACGATATTATAAAAAAAAATCTTCTGACACGCAACTTGAGGGGGAGTTCTTCACCCTCAATGATCTCTGGTTAACAATGCACGCCCGCTGAGGACATTATTTTTTAAACGCTACTGATTTGATCTCCTCCATCTGGAGCATAAAACTCCCGAACGATGCTTCACCAAAACACCTTGATTTGGCATCAATATCGAAAGTGGACTCGGTCCCGTCCCAAAAAAGTGCTGTAACCCTAACTTTACGCTCGACTTCCTGACCTATTGTCAATTCCTTCAATTTTTCAAAGGGTATTACCACCTGGGCCATGCCTTTATACCCTTCAAAATGGAGTCGCCCCTCCCAACTGAATTGATCACCATCGATCTTTACGCCCGATGAATCGATTACGACGACATTAAAGTTCTTTTCTACGCGTGGTGCGCGTTCAAACCCTCCCGTACCGCCCATAGCGGTTAACAGGATAAAGGTAACAATTATAATGAATGCATATGACATCCTCTGAAACATATCGAGTCTCCTTTCGGAACAAATGGCCGACGATAGAAACTTTATTAGATTACCATATAAGACGCTCATAATTCAAGGAAAAAGCTTGCAAACGGAAAATCGTTTGTGTAAGGTATTGATATCTCGTTATAGAATATCACTTAGTTTTGACTCGCTTCCACAGCTAAAGTATGAGGGGTCTCCTGCGCTATTTTCCTAAATTGGATGTAAGAGGTTTTTTATGAATGATAACTTGCCTGATCTCATTGCCCTCATGGCAAAACTCAGAAGCCAAGATGGATGCCCTTGGGACCGCAAGCAAACAACAGAGTCGCTAAAGCCCTTTTTGATCGAAGAATGCTATGAGGTGCTCGATGCTTTGGATGAAGGGTCTTCAGATAAAATAAAGGAAGAACTCGGCGACCTCCTGTTTCAGATCGTGTTCCACGCTCGCATTGCTGAGGAACAGGGGCTATTTTCTTTCCAGGATGTCATCTCAACTAACATCGAGAAGATGACCCGCCGTCATCCCCATGTATTCGGCGATACTCGTCTCAGCACTGATAAGGAAGTCCTTGCTAACTGGGAAGAGATCAAGAGAAAAGAGAAAGGCTACGAACAGCGGAAATCAATCCTTGAAGGTGTTCCCCACCACCTGCCGTCCCTCCTCCGTGCACACAGCATCCAGGAACGTGCAGCGCGCGTCGGTTTTGATTGGAGCCGCATCGATGATGCATTGCCCAAACTAGATGAAGAAATTGCAGAGTTCAAGGAATCTCTTGAACTGAAGGACGCATCCGGCATCGAAGAAGAGCTTGGCGATATTTTCTTCATGCTTGTAAACATATCTCGGTTCCTCGGCGTAAACCCGGAAAATGCGCTCCGAAAAACCATCAGTAAATTCATACAGCGCTTCCGCGTTATCGAAGAATCAGCTGTGGATGTAGGGAGATCCTTGAGCGATATGACGCTTGATGAAATGGAAGACTTATGGCAGAAAAGCAAGGGGAAGTAGATAATATTTTTGGGGTCTAGATTGTGATTGATCTCCTGACCTACCCCATGCCTAAAGACAGGGGGTTCTAACGGCAATACCGACAGGCTTTTCGGCAACAATACAGAGGTTGCCGGCATCGACTATCGTTGATCCGTTTTTAACGGGCAGGCAACTCTGTCTCCGGTTCGTGGTGTTGGCTCTCATGTTGTTAATACCGAAGCTGGCCGGATGAATCCGGCCATTTGCCGCTTCAAACTGCACCCTCAACACCGCCCGTTCCAGGAGCAGGTTTGCACCCGGCCAAGCTGCTGCGGCTTGACGCGTGTCGAGGACATTTTCAAAAACATATTTTGCAAGATATGCGGAGTAGAGATCGCGTTGAGCGTTTACCCCGCAGTTACAGTCATGCCATCTTTGGGATAGCGGTTTTTTGGCTACTTCCCCGCAGTGGCATGTCTCTGAAAGCTTCGTGCTCCGGGTAGAAAATTCAGTTACTTTACCGCCAGCGTTTTCGGCTTTGCGGCGAAGCATCGAAATAAACATCCCCGGAGCGCGTCTTGAAATACTTTTACCATAGAGTTTCTGGAATGCTCTGTACGACAGTTTCTCGGTCTTTATGTTGGTTCCGAGCTTAAGAATTTCATTGGCTAACGTGCCATGAGCCCGTTTTCTGGTTTCAGCCAAAACTCGCTGTAGCTCGGCTAGTTCAGCCTTAAGCGCACGGTATTGAGCAGAGAATATCCACCGCTTTTTACCCTTGCCGGCACCAGTCTTAGCCGTGCCGTCTTCGTTGTAGTTGTCCGGGTTGGCAGCCCTCAGGCTTCTGGCCATCTTACGCTGAACCACGCGGATTTGTTTGTACGGAATCTCGACTTCCGGACAAAATGCTACGAGCAACGCATCGGTATCGCTAACGATAGCACCCGTGGATGGACCAATATCAAGGCCAACGGTTTCGGTGCCAATCTGGTTCTCACGCTTGATCCTGGCCGTGCCTTTAAGCACGAGTTGGGCGAACCAGCAGGCGTTACCGCAGATGGTTTTCTTCACCAAACGAACATATTTAACATCATGGCTAAGCGCATGTGCCTGAACGCCAAACTTGTCTTTTTTGTCGAAGACACAGGTAAGGCTAAGTCCAGACCATTCAACATGGTCATCGCACCACCGAATACCAGACTTGTTGTTTTTGCCTTCGAGCGAAGACATCCAGCCACGACGCTTGAACCGTGGTTTCCCATGCTTCCCGAACTCGTAGTCAGCAACGGCATTAAACGACCTGGTCGCTATCTTTTGGGCGGCCAGGCTGTCAATATGGTCTCCGATCCAGCAGGAGTTACGTAGGATACCGACGTAGTTGTGAATGTGGTATTCGGTATATTCAGCCTTGTTTCTGGCTGTCCTAAACATCTTGGTGCGAAGCTTGCTTTTCTTCTTCGTGACCGCCACGAGCCATTTTGGGGATCGACGCATGGCGGCAAGACGCTTCATCGCTTCACCAAGACAGGCATTGTACAGATAACGGCCAGCTTCGAGCCGGACATCTAGCGTTCGATTATCCTTTGGAGTCACTACGAGTTGGAACTCGTGTACAAAAGATGGGGTTTTAGGTTTACGTTTACGAGGCATTGGTTGCTCAAATATACCACATAGATATACATTTGTCCAGCAATTGCTGAAAAACAAAGTTCTCGCATTCATCCCCATGGTTAAAACCAGGGGCTTTCTGCGGATAGTTTGGTAAGCAACCGAATGAATCCATTGTCGCGTCTTATTTAAAAGACGATCGTATCTTGTCGGGAATTACTTCATGTTTTACAATGAATGAGTAAGTTTGATCTGCTTTGATCAAGGCACCTTTAAGCTCGACCGGCTTACCAATGATATCAGACATTAATCTCGGGTGAGTAGTTTTGAAGGGAGACTTGACCGTTTCCAACGGTAACCAAGGACTAATCGGTATCATAATACGCCGGTCGGTGATGAAAAAATGAGCGTTTCTGAAGTAATCCCCCCTGCTCTCTATCCAGCCAACAATATGAGAAGAACCCTGGATCCCTTTTGCAACAGCTTCCGACACGGTCAGTGCTCCTCTTTGGAATGCTTTCAATATAAACAGGGCGTCTTTTATGTCGTATTCTCCGTGAATGATTTCTTTCATGTTCCCTTTATTAAGGATCACAAGCGCGGGCACACCATTGATATCATATTTATCAGATAGGGATTTATCACCCTTCCTGACCGTGAAGGGCATGGATCCGGGAACTTCCCTGCCAAAATAAAAGCCTTGCACGCTGAAATCCTTGCTCAGTTCCGTTACTTTTGGTTCGATTGCTGTACAATGCGGACATGTTGCAGAAAAAAAATACAGAATACTTAGATCGTCCGGAGGTGATGCATTTCCGATATGCGCACATAACAGTACTACTGTAAATAAAATTAAAATAAATTGTTTTCTCATGATAATAAAAAAAGGCGGGGCCATAAGCCCCGCCATAGTAATGATTAATTTAAATACCACCTTTTACTCGCAAACCAGGCGCTCCCAAGCCGAATGGGTTATCTTCGTCCCATGGCAACAAGCTTGGATTATGCGCTCGTACCGTCGCAACTCCCGAACTGCTAACAACTATGTCAGCAGCTCCGAACCAAGAGGCCGGATCCGATCCCTCTCCGTCAGCCGCTGTCATTGTACTGGTAAAGGGGCCAAATAATGAATTTCCTATCTCGATCGTTACTTTTACGTCTTCTGAAGTGTCCCCGTGGAAGGAATAGTTGTTAATTGAAACGACATAATATCCAGCCGGAAGCATTGTAGCTATTATATGCTCAGGACCGAAACCAACAACATTGTCTTGATCGAGAAGAACATCGCAGTTTCCAGCGCCGGTAAGATCGAGTGCCGAGCGGTATGAAGTTACGCCAGCAGGAGCTGTACATAGGTTAGCAATAACTGTGGTTGATGTTCCACTTGAGAGGTCCCAATCTACATGCCACGTAGGCTGCGTCGAACCAGTTGGCGCCGTCACGTTGTAATAATTCAAATGGAGATCCATATCATCGTTCGATACCGCGGTATTACCGGTCTCATTCCAGGTTAGGGTAATTGTCATTGCGGTACCAGATGTCGGCACAGTCGTTGTGCCGGTAGAGCCGCTTGATAACGGGGCTGGCTCATCCAATGTTGCAATTGGGCATTCTTGATCAAGAGCATATACACTGTTGTAAGTTTGACTGACACCAGCGGTTGTTACCGTGATTGTGCCATTAGCATTAAACGTGATCGTAGTGACACCGTTGATGGTAATCGAGCCCTGATCGGTCAGGCCCGTTGCCACCGACACCTGAACTGGAGTATTCGTTACGAAACTGAACGTCCCATTCAAGCATGAAGCAGGCGTGAATGTAATTGTATACTGTCCATTGATCGAAAGCGCTTCGGATGTGGAGTTGAACGTGAGTGTAAGTGCCAAGTTAGAAAACATCGATGAGACAGACGTCGTTACTCCGCTCGTAGTCCAGGACTCGGCATAACTACCATTCGCGGTTATGCTGAATGATGACGTACTTCCGGTTCCCGCGCTCAATAAAGCATATACATCATTGAATCCGTTCGAGAACGTTATCGTATAATTATTACCAGTGAATTCATCATAGAGGGTCATGGCTCCACTAGCATTCATCGTATAGGTTAAAGAGCTTGCCGACTCTGCAATATTAATCCCGAGCGACAAGGCGGTCGAGGTAGCCCGCGAAATCACGCTACCGTAACCTGTAGAGAAGTCCTCGATCGTAAATGGAGTGTTCGCTGAGCCAAGTGTGATGTCCAATGTTGCAGTAGTCCCGGTAGTCCCGCTAGTGCCGGTAGTCCCTGTAAAAATATATTGACCGTCGATCTGTGTATCGTTCTCACGGCATCCAGTGAAGGTGATAGTTACATTGAAGCTACCCGCGCTTGCAGAATTTATTGTGTAAACGGCTGTTCCTGCATCTACACAGTTGATAGTTCCTCCAGCTGCTGCTCTTATAGTGCCAGCCCTCGACGCAAGCGCTCTTTTGATGGAACTTGCTGCTTTGCCCACCGAGGTTAATGTGGGAAGCTTCCCTGTTGTAGTAATC
The DNA here is from genome assembly GCA_963845065.1 of Nitrospirota bacterium. Lineage (GTDB taxonomy): Bacteria > Nitrospirota > UBA9217 > UBA9217 > UBA9217 > JAJYKN01. The sequence continues at coordinate 1,162,550 of CAWJQQ010000001.1, read as the reverse complement.
AACTTCTCCATAGCAGGGCTCAGTTGTAAAGCGCTGGAGGATTGGAATGCAGGCGCAGCACCTCCTATAGAGGTCAACCCGATAGTACCGAGGTTCTGAAATGTCTGGCCTGTTCCCTGCACCATGCTTGCACTCTGGTTAGCGGTGGACGCTGCTTGAACACCTTGCGTGTTGTTGGAAATACCCCCGCTGCTTGATGATGAACTGCTGCTACTGCTCGATGACGAACTGCTCCCGCCACTGCTGCAAGCTCCTAAAATAAATGCAACCGTTATAGCAAGAGAAACGACCAACACTATCTGCATTAACCTTTTCATAAACACCTCCTTAATGGATTGGTTGTATATGGTAATGAGCCACACCGCAGGTATAAAAAAACGTACTACTCTCTTATTTAGCGACGTTCGTTTAACTCCGTCTAAAATGCAATGACATAAAAGTCAAGAACCCCGCTTCAAGACACTGGGCATACTGCTTTATATGAGTTAAGGTATGATTCGCCACCTGCGTTGGAATACCTAATGTGCATATTGCTTATTCTTTTTGCAAAGCTTGAGATTGGGCGCGAGACAAGAATCCCGCTTCACGACGCACGGGTGTAACCACATCATGAAAATGAAGTGTTTGCCACACCTACTCCTCTGGTCTGGGTGAATAAGGGTCCCTCCTTCCCCTTGCAACCCCTTTGTCCAGGAGGCATTCAGCCTCATGGCAAGTAACAGACATTCTGTATGCGTATATTTTAGAAAAATGGTTTATATGTGAAAAGTTTATAACCAATTTCCACCAATGTCAAGCTGGCCAAAAAAAAACATTAAAATATTTTACGAACCGCAAAGCGCTTAACATCATAGCCTATTATTGTACTCATTTACGTTCATCAAACCTGTCACCGAACCACTGATGGCAACCATTGTATATTGACAGTCTTACATGCCTGCTACTGTTTATTTGTAAATGCCATTAATCTTAATTGGCACGAGCAAATGAAGAAAACTATAACTTCATGCAATTAAATCGCTTAGCTTGTTTTCACTTGTGAGGCTCTGAGTCCCGCGACATCCAAGGGAATGCCTAGCGCTCCCTTGTAGCACTAACCGAAAGCTTCCCCATAATAAAACTTCGGAGCATAACCTCCGTGAAATATTAAAAAGCCAGATATGGTACTGAAATCACTCTGCCAGTTAATATCAAATAGAATTGCTAAGGTTAAAGTACTTCCAATTATTCTATCGTTGTCCCATAGGGACAACACGACAGAAATTATAAAAGTATAATGTAAAAAACCAAGCAACGCTATCTCATAGCTTAATTTGAATCATGTCACTATTTGCCAATATTATTCATTTTGGAAACCTGTGATGATAGTGTTCGTCCTGCCTTCACTCTTTTTGCCGTAAATATAATCAGCATAATCACGATGACCGAAGTTAGAAATAACAAAATCGGATACTGTACGATCAATACGACCGGCGAAAGCATCCATCGCGTTAAGGTCTTTAAATATTCATGCCTGCTGATATAACCGGCAAGCGGTGGCGAAACGAAGTAATAGAACGAGACGAATTCTCGACCTAGAGCGTTTGTTAAGAGATAGCGGTCTCGGAAATTCCGAAGTACTTCCACATGTGGGTTAAGATAGGAACCGTACGCTGCTGTTGCAATGAAACAATATTGCTGGTTGCCGCTGGCGTCCGAACCGAAAACCGCAGGCGATGAATCAGTCACGGGCTGAGACTCGTTTCCGTTCACATCAATCGCCGTTATTGCATAGGTGTCGGATGGCCGCATTGCAATGTCCGTATAGCTAAGATCGGCCGAGTTATTGGATTGGACAGTATTTATCGGTATGGAGGAGCCGTTCTTATAAATGTTGTAAGAGACCGCCCCGGCACTCGGCTGCCATGTCAGCGTATTTTCATTCAATATATTCGGATCTGCTGGCGGATTCGGCCCGAAACCGATATCAAAACTAACCATAGTAGCAGTTATATTTGATACCGGTACTTCAACAATATTTCTTATATTGACCCAACCGTAATTCGTATATGGGATAGACGAAGGATTGGTCACAGGAGTGAGAACGTTATTGTTTTTTAAGCCTGGGAATGGATCGCCAGCGGTCCCTGTATTTGATCCTGGTGCGCCCGGGGGTTGTAAAAGTGACCAAGTGCCATCAGCTTGGATAAGTTTCAACCCCGGGCGCTCGGGGTTGGTATTAATGGAGTTGGAAGGGAAATTTGCATCAATTACGTCCTGATCAACGAGCCAGACCAGGAGCCCATGGCCTGGAAGGCCCGCATCATACCCGATCTGTTGTCTGTTCTCGATTAGGAAATACTGGCTGGTCGTGGTAGTTGACGCCTGAGCTTTGAGTATGTTCGTACCTGCGGAAGCGAAAGCCGGCGGCGGCACGGACTCTATGGTGTTTAATGTCATGCCGGACAAATACGTTGTTATTATTTGAGGATTGACCCATCCAAGGTACATTAAACTCCATGCATCCAGATGTGATGGGGAACTGCCATACCAGTACAGCGTGGTATTTGTCGGTGCTGATAATACAGTGGTTTGAGTCGAGGAATCGTTCGGATTATAATTATATACGCCGTCCGCCATAAGGCTCCACTTCCCTGCCCCGTCAAGTAAACATACCAGAGCCGTGCAATACAGATCAGGAAGGCCGATCCAGTGGCCGAACTCGTGCACATAGACGCCAAGTGGGTCGACAATGATACCAGGGGAGGGCACAGTCCTTGAATCGGTCTGAGGCATGATGATGGCCTCATGCATAAGATATCCGTCTTTAAGCGTCACACTAAGACAGTTCGTATTTGATGCGTTTTGCGATATGCATCCTGTTATCTGTCCTGCTTTATCTTCAACAGGATTTGCATAATAGAGGGACCAGATATCATGAATATATGTTCCTGTTATGTCCGACTCCTCACCGTCGCCCGCATGCTCAATGAGAACGGCATCATAGAGGCCAAAGTCAGGCTTAGTCGCCGGATTCGTGTCGCTTAATGCAGTGACAATGCTGTCGTAGATTAAATTTTGGAGTGATTGGTTCGTTGAGCCTGAGTAATAAGCCATCACATGGGGGAGCTGATAGACGTTTTGTGTAATATCAACCGCTATGTTCAAGAGACCATAAGAAACTTCTCCATAATAATCAACAAACTTGGTTTTGTCCCTGTTTACCCAAAAATTTGATGGGTCACTGAGACTGTTAGCATCTGCAGGTGTGCCTGTGCCCATTGAATAAAGAGGGTCAAGCCACAACCCACTTCCAGCAGACGCTGGGTCCTGGTTCGGCTGAAACTCCACGCGTAGAAAAAGAACTCTTACCGACTGCGGTGTCGCATAAGAGGCTGGAGCAAGCACCCTGCCGGCATGCAAACTCGAAGCAAATCTCTGTTGTAATGTTTTCCCGGGATGTTCCGGTGGCTCGGCAAGAGATTTATTCAGTGCAGGTGCAGCGAAGATTTGGGGAGTAAATAATAAAAATGAGATCAGATAAAGTACTAATTTTTTCAAGACAAATACCTCTGCATACAATTTGCATGCACATTTAGGGCGATCATGGCTATAGTCTACGGCCTGCGCTTGTAGTCTTGCCGCGGTGAAGTCGGTGGTTTGATAAACACCGAAGGAAAAGTGTTAAGCTTTATTTCAGAGAGGGAAGCTTTGATGGCCCGTCAGGTTTCTGAAAATGGTCGTTACACTTTGAGCTAGAATTTCCCATCATCGCAATTGCAGTTACCCTTTACTTGTTCAGCGATTTACTTTTTACTCGTCTCAAGCTCAAATTCTACTGTTGACACGGCATAGCCCGTGCGCCCCGAGGTTCTCTCCGCTGAAATTGCGTTGTTTCCCTCCAAACTGTCCAGCCACGGCTATCGCACTCTTACCGTTCCTGGAATATGGCTTTTTATCCGTAATTGCCATAACGGCAGCCGAACAGTGCTGCTGCCGGTTAACGTCAGGGATTCTCGCCCTGATTCACACAAGCGCCTTTTTACTACTCGGCAACACACCTGACGCCTTCCCGATATCGAGTGAACAAAAATCATCGGCAGGTGGCCAGGAGGTGAGCACTGTCATTTCACGCAACGATCCATGTTGGGATTCAGCGCTGCCTGTGGAGCCCTGTAAGGGCCGCCTTCTGGAGGAGAGTCCGTCTGTACAGGCACGAACCCCGCTTTCCTTTGACCTGCGCCTGTATTTCCAGACGTGCTCTTCCCGATTCCTTACAGGTAGGGGAGAGGCGGTTCTGGCCGCCGCAGGCGACTCGGAATATCTTTGTGCACGTCTCGCGATGATAAGCGCTGCCGCTTCATGCTTCGTGATCCCGTAGCGAGACATATAATTTGCCATTCCAATAACGGACGTAAATGCCGGGTTTACGGAGAATACCGTAACGCCTGCTTTAAACGCGCGTCGATCGAGCATGGTAAGAAACGATGAATAAGCAAACCCGGAAAGCATCCTGGAATACGTCACTCCTTGTTGTTTTAACGATGCCTTCTTTTTGCTGAAATCAAGCGTTTCATGGCTGATCGGCTTGCCGGTAGATGTGGCTCTGGCAACGATCTCTTTACAGATGTCACCGTAAACAGCCTCCGTCTGGTCAGAAGTCCTGTCTTTTACGCATGCCGGGTACGAGGTGCTCCCTACAAGGTTCCCGAACCGGTCTGACTCGGAAATAGCGATCTCGTTCTCGTTGACATCAACACCAATACATCCTATTGACCGTGGTTCAAAGGTGACCTGCTCAGGCTTCTTGATTTCAACCGATGTATGCAGGTACCATCCCTTTTCATTCCGGACAAAGCGATGCGTAAGTGCCTGCCCGCTGGAGAGCGCCTGTTCAACAACGTCTTGCCCGTATGGATATTTAATTTCGGCAACTACGGCATATTTCCCATATCTGGCACAGAGGCGGTTCGGAATGCGGATCCGGAGCGTCCCGTCCATGGACAGCGTGCATGACTGGTTGCCGGTGCGCTCATCTTTCGATCCGAGGCAAAAGGACTGGGACCCACGCGCCTTCTTCCAGTCCGCCCTCTATTCATCATGCCCGATATAGCCGTTCTCATAAATGGTAAACTGCTTTCGGAACAGTGATTTTGACCCAAAGCATATCCGGACCCGATTGCACTTCAAATCATCGGTAAGCGCCTCCAGTTTAAGCTCGAGCGCATGAAGCTTTCTCCTCTTCTGGTGGAGGGCGTAGCGGATATCATGTATCTGCTGGTCACGCACAGGCTTGGGTAAATCCACGCCTTTTTTCAGGCGGCCAATCTTTGATTCCCTGCCCTCTATCCATTCTTTGACGGATTTTACGCTGTTTCTTGTATCCTCTATGCGTTTCTTCAGGACTTCCACAGCGGAGCTTATATTGCCGTCAAGGTCATATCTGATTGCATTGAATTGCCGCGCGGTGATCCCGAATCTCAGCAAATATGCGTTTTTGAATGACAGGGGTTTTTTGCCGGTAGCCATGAAGTCCTTGAACAAAGACCTCTTGATGTGCCCATACATGCTGCCGATTTCATCGAGAACGCCATACAATGAAATGAAAGCACCCGCGAGGACTCTATTCTGTAATAAAGTACAGGCGGTAAAAGAAAGGACATCGCTGCCCTGCCCGTTGCCGCCTTTCCTGCTTTTTGAGAAGTTTTTGCTACTTGCCATCATTCATAGCCTCAATCGCCTTTTTTGCTTTATTAGCTGCGGACCTCCGTCCATACAGTCTTGCGCAAAATGACGTCAACACCTCTATCATATCCTGCACAAGATCGTCTTTAAGCTCCGTCTGGTCCATAATGATGAGCTTTCTGTCCTGAGCGCGAAGCGATGACTCAACATATTCAGATCCGAACCTCATCAGCCGATCGCGATGTTCGACAACGATAATACTTACCGTCGAATCTGCCAAAAGCTTCATGAGTTTCGGCCTGTGCCCGTTCAGGCCAGAACCGACTTCCGTAACGGCCATGGTAACCGCCAATTTCTGCGATGCGGCAAACTGTGACAGCCGTCCGATTTGCACATCCAGGTCCTTTTTCTGGTCATGGCTTGATACTCTGGCATAAAGAGCTGCGTTCCCTGTTGCAGTTGCCTTTTGCTCTTTGATGATGATAGTGCCAGACGGCATCTGTTCCGCTTCAACCGGCAGTTTGCCTGCCTTCCACCAGTTCCATGCCGCTTTATGGGTAATTCCCTGCTGTTTGGCCCATACGCTTAATTTCATGAATACTATTATAGCATATTATTCTACAATATGCCACTTAATAGAGAACAGTTATCAACCCTTTAAGTACCCTATCGTCTCTGACACAGCAAACTTTAGCTGAATATCTATGCACATGTGTATATGATCCTTCGCGATGTGCCCAGATATGATCTGGCATCCTTTTTGTTGGGCTAATTCTTGCCGCACGCCATTCAAATACTAACGTAACTTGCAGAATAATGGTGGCTTACCTGTCTTCGAGTCACCCCATAAAACATTTTGATGGACAACTTAATGGCTTCAACGGGTATTTTGTGGGTATATATTTCGAAGGTTGTCATACCCACCTTTTTCCCAAAAAAAGCGGGCAAGATAGTATTGAACCTGAATCCGGCGTGAACAATAAAATCGAGCATCAATATCGTCAACAAAAACCACTGTAAATTCAGTTAAAGGGCCGACCGAATGTAATCTATTTAAAAATTAGGTTACAATCCGATGCCCTTTAGCAATAAAAACAAAATTTGTGCTGCTTAAACCAACATTTCAGTTATTTAATGTACCGGATTCAGGTTAAAATGTCTTTGGACCGATTAATAAGAGTATGTTGAAGAAAGGAATAGCGTCCAGCTTTTGGAAACAGTATCCTGAATATTCGTGCTATTGTTAAGGATCTGCGCCTTTCCTGTGCCGTCGGTTATTCCGCCACCAAGCGTCACCGAAGTATTGCGCGAAAAGCTGCTGATGCTCAATGTACCGCCGTAAAGGTCAACATGCTCAGGCTGATTCATGCCGCCCATTTCAACATTCGCTGCATTTGACTTGTCCGTATAGACACCCGCCCTTATGGCCCAGTTTTTGGTGAAATAATATTCTGTTCCGAGGGCATAATTCGTAACAGGCTCTGCATACTGACGTAAAACATATGATTGGCCATTTACCACAAAGTCCTGTTCATTGACCTTAGTAAAATATTTAATATCGCCAGAGACGAGAAGACTTGCCGTTGGGAACCAGGCTGCGCCTAGGCTGATCTGGGTCGGGTATTCCCTCTTCGCATTAGAGCCGGACGTGCCGTTGGGTAAGATTGTCAGGTTAGTGTCCTCTGGGTTATTGTCGATGGCGATGTTGTTGCGTACGTAAGTGTTCATGAAGTTCGTATTAGAGCCTTCGATAAATATCTTCGAAAATGCCAGCCCGATTGACACGGCATTCATTGGCGACCACATAAAACCAAGAATAGGCCGAACACCCCATTCATTGGTATGGTAATACTGATCAATCAATTCATATCCACCGTTCGATGTGAGAGTAAGCTGGTTCAACATATAGCTCTGAGTTTTTTGATAATAATAGAGCGTGAGCCCTGCAGAGAAATTATCTGTCAGTTCCGTTGCTATTGAGGGACCAAAGTTATATACATTGTACTCGTTTTTGTAATTAACAGTATACGATGATATGTTTGCACCCGGATTAAATGGCTGAATGGACGGATTGAGTGGGAAGTTCGAGACCGTCTGCTGTTGGTCCTCCGTGATAGAGTCGGGCACTGCATAAGAAAGGCCGACTTTAAATCTCCCTAAAGGCTGCACCACCCCGAAGTAATTCGGCAGGAGAGACGATGATTTCCTCGTATAGCCGTTTCCGTTGCTGAGCACATTTTTGTACGTTTTCACATTGTCATAAAAGGCATTGACACTGGCGGAAAAGTTCCTGCCGACAGCATAGGCAATACCGGCGGGGTTGTAGTAGAGGCCGGTCGCGTCATCGGAGACGGCGGTATACGCGCCTCCCATGCCCGAAGCGCGGTCGCCTATTAGAAGGTTAGTGTAATGTAATTCATCTGCAGCGGCAGTGGCCGCCATGCAGGAAATCATGGCTGAGAGGATTGCTATTAAAATAAAATTTTTATTCATTTCTAGCCTCCTGTTGTCTATTATTTATTTGGAAGAATAGTATAGTCCCCTCAAAGTGCAATGTTGAAAATATCACATTCACAGACAATAAATAAGCGGCCTATTTGGAAACCGTTTGAATATTTTGATTTGGCAGTCGCTGTGCGATATTAGGGAAACGTAATGCATGTGGTTCTTATTTGACGTGCTCCCAATGTTAAAGCATGTGGGGTTTTCCTGCGCTGATATGTAAAGCTTCCTCCTATTTCAGTAGCTTGATATATTCTACGAATCTATCCTTGTCGGTTTTATAGTTGCCCGAATCGATCCCCTCTTCTTTTATCATCCCGTTAAGCCACGCGATCCGGTCGTTAAAAGGTGGATGGGTTTTGTCTATTATTGCTGTTTCGTTTCCTTTTATCTTATTTATTCGTTCAAAAAACCGCGGCAAGCCGGTCGGATCATATCCAGAAAAAGCGCAAAACAAGACAGCATCCCTATCCGCCTGAATTTCATCCCCACGTTTTAGTCCATTCTTAAACAGCACATCCATTGCCTTATCCACTGATTGAGAAAACGCCAAGCGCGCCGATTCGGAGTTTCCGCCGATAAGCATTGCAAGACTGGACACTGATGACATGCTCTGTCCCTTGATGTTCAGCTCTTTGACAACATGTTTTTCTACCACATGGCCCATCTCATGTGCAAGCACACCGGCAAGTTCTGATTCGTCCTGCATATTTGCAAGCGCGCCACGCGTAACAAAGATATACCCGCCGGGTGCCGAATACCCGTTAATATCGTCGGTATCCAATATGGCAAAATGGAATTCAAGTTCCGGCCTGCCCGCGTTCATGGCCAGCACATTCCCAACTAGAGTTACATACTTCATGAGCTCTGGGTTATCATACAGCCCAAATCGTGCGATAATCCGCGCCGCGACTTCCCGCCCGAACCGAACTTCTTCTGTAATATCCGAAATGTTGATCTCGTCACTAGCTGATGCCCTCTGTCTGAAATTCGCCTCAGATTCATCCGCGGAAAGTGAGAGAGGGGATGTTAAACTGCTTGCGACCACAAGTGCTGACAGTAAGATGATCCATTTTTTCATGGCGTCTTTCCCTCCATGAACCTATTGAGTTCGTCAGCGGTGACTCTGAAAGATTCCATGTACTCAAGTAAATCGTAGTCTGCTCTTTCCTCATTACTGAGCCTTCGCCGATCGTCTGATGCAAGACCGCGAGCTGCGGCTGCGCTTGTGAATGATGATGCACGCCTGCGGACACCCTGGTTGATGTCTTCTTCGTTGGCTTTGATGATAGCTATTTTGTCAAAGGGCGGGTGCGTGGCGAGCAGAATGTAGTACACGTAGCCGGTTTTGTTCTTATATTTCACCTTGATCCAGGTGCCCACCTTGCCCGAGGAGATAAATTTATATCCTTTTCCTACCTCTCCCATCAACGGCGATTTAAAAGACGTTGCGGACATCACTTTTGCTTTTACGCTCTGAACATAATACGCATTCTGGGCATGGACCGATGATGTAAGGATCATAAAAGCCATGAGAAAGAGAACTGGCACAAGTATTCTTTTCATAGCACACCTCCTGTTAACTTCATGTGTACACATGCCCACGCCCTCAACCAACGGTTTATTTCTTACAAGCTTAGTCCGACAGTCACTCTTCCGTGTTCTGAACCTCTAATTTCTATTTTATCATTTTTTGAAACCCATTTCCTTATTCAATCGTATAAATGTCAACGGGCTGCCCTCTCCCCTTGACCTTCACATTGCCGAGCAGCTTGCCGTTAATCCGATTTTTGATCTTTTCATAAGTATATTCGGAAAAGATCAAAGGGGTTTTGTATTCTTTGGTGATGCTCTCGAGCCGCGATGCCAGATTGACAGTGTCTCCCACGATGGTATAGTTTTTCTTCTTCTCCGAACCGATTTCTCCGATCGTGGCTACCCCGGTATTAATGCCAATGCCGATCTTCACCTCCAAGCTGAAGCCCCGGTCCTTAAGGGTTTTATTGACCTCCTTGAGCCCTTCGAGCATTTCTTGGGCCGCAAGTACGGACTGCTCCGCATGATCATCTCTCTTGACTGGTGCGCCCCAGAAAGCCATGATCGCGTCGCCGATGTATTTGTCAATAGTTCCGTTGTGCTTCAGAATGATATCGGCCATGACGGAAAAATGAATATTCAGCATTTCCACAATCTTTTCAGGTGGGGTGGTCTCGGACATGGTCGTGAATCCCCGGATGTCGGAGAAGAGAACGGTCAACTCTACTTTCTGGCCCGCGCTCGACTTTATATATTCCTTATAATTGTTCAGCACTTCGTTTAAAATATCCTTAGAAACATACTGCGTAAACAACTGCGACACATGCCGTTTCTCAACGGCCTCGGTAAAGGTTAGGTAGCCGAATGACAAAAAGCTGGTCGTCACCAAGGCGAAAAGAAATGGCATAAGATCGACTTGCATGTTTGATTTAAACGACAGTAGCGCATAACCGATATAGAGCAAAAGCAGGCATGCGGGAAATGCGGCTTGGATGATAAAACGCTTGGAAAACATCACGGCCCATGACGTAAGAAGCACGCTGAGAAGCACTGAAAAGAACGTCAACCGGTTGTCGGGCGGCCTCATAAAATCGTTCTGGAGATAATTGTTCGCTAAGAAGACATGAAGCATGACGCCGGGAGCGTTGGGGGCAACCGGTATGGCCTTAAGGTCCGCAGTACCGACAGCGCTAGCGCCAATGAACACGATGCTGTCCTTGAATACCTCGGGGTTCACCAGAAGGTTCTCGACTTCGCCTTTTCGGATTTTTTGAAGCGATGCGAGCACACCGCTCATGGAATAGGTTTCCACCTTGTCAAGGTCGTACATATTGATGAGACAGTTTCCATTTTTATCAATCGGTATTGTCCGGTCGTTAATTTTAATCGAATTGATATTGATCTTCACGGTGCTTGCAGCGTCGACAAAAGGAGCAAGGCCAAGGACCGTGAAATAGTTGCCTTGGTAGTCTCGGAGCGGCCTCGTCTTCCGGTATATACCGTCACTGTCAGGCGTGAATTCAACGACAGTCATGCCTTTTGAGGCTTTAGCCAGCCCGGCAATCGGCAGAGCAAAGTTGTTATATTCGGTGCCCGGCTTGACTGAGAGGCTGCCCGAGACTTTCTTGAGCGCGAACCGACTCACGAAATATCTGGGCATAGGACGGTTCAGGTCAGTATTGTTCCTAACGTCCTTATCAGGCTCTTCGCGCATGATCATCATGCCATGGTAAACGTTTTGGGATTCCCTGGTCGCCTCAATAAGCGCCTGGTCGTTTTTAGCATTATAGCGGTCTGGTTCTAAAAAAAGAAGATCGAAGAGCACTGTCCGCGCGCCACCTATCGATAGAAAATCGAGCAGGTCTGACCAGATTGCTCGTGGCCACGGCCACCTGCCCGCAATGTCTGCTAGCGCCTTGAGCGAGGCTTCATCGATGAGGATGACCTTGATCTTGCTATCGAGCATCTTGTTGGAGCGCAAAAGCTTTGCTTGAAGGTCGTAGAAATAGTACTCCGGCTTTTCGAATATGCCTAATGAATAGCAGGAGATAGTAACAATGAGAACCACTATCGCAATGACGACTGTAATGATTGTTTTTTTTGACATGTTTTGCTCACGATGACTTGTTAAAGTCTACTTGAAACGATGAAATGTGTAAAGGAAAATATCACGATCTTCGGGCAGGAAGCATGAATAATCACACCAGCACGCCGTCTGCCGGCCTGACCACGATCGTTTTCCGTTCTGAGATCGTAACGAGCCCCGGCTTTGCGCCTTTCGGCTTTTTTATAAACCGTGCATACGTATACGTGACCGATACCTTGTCTGCGTTTCTCCCCTTGCTGTAATATGCTGCCAAGGCCGCAGCTTTCAATAATACATCCGGCGGAATCTCCCCCTTCATCGAGTTTCTCACAAGCACATGTGAGCCGGGCAGTCCTTCGGCATGGAGCCAGAAGTCATCAGGACGGGCGATCCTGGTCGTAATATGATCATTGCCCGAAGCATTAGTACCGATAAGAATTTCCCACCCCCGGCAGACTATGGTTCTGTAACCGGAGACATTTTTCGCAGGATGGGCTTTCCCCTTTCCTACTGGCTTCTCCTTTAAATATCCGCGAGCCAATAGTTCAGATCGAATCGTTGTCAGTTGAGAGGCATTGTCCAGCTTCCCCATTTCGTCCAGAAGGGAGTTCAGGAAGGATATTTCCTCTACCGTATCATATAGACGCGTCAAAATGATCTGTTGTCCTGCTTTGGCTTTTTTAAACTTCTTAAAGTAGAATTCTGCATTCTTCGATGGTGATAGTCTCGGATCAAGATTGACCATGACTGTCTGGTTGTCATAACCGGTAAGTTCCGCATTGTCCATCCCACCATGCAAGAGCCTCAAATTCGCCAGGATCAAATCTCCCGCCTGTTTAAGCTGATCGGCGCGTTCAGCTGTCTGCAGATTAGATTCGAGGGCATTGTGCTTACGCTTGGCCCTTGCAAGGGCTTTTCGGATACTGGAGCGGATCTCCGACCCGAGTGCTGTAATACATCGCTCCTGTACCATATGAACATAGTAGGCTTCTGCCGATTTGTTCGGTGAATCAGAGTCAGGAATTACAATTCTATCCTTGTCCGCAGGGAAAATGACTCCTTTGTGAGGCAAGACATATGATGACCCTGGCAACAATGTTCGTTCTGAACGTTCATTAGGAGTGACCGAATAGTAGGCAGCAATAATTCGCGAATCTGGCCCGATAAAGAAGATGTTTGCTGATCTCCCGGTTAATTCAAAGACAAGGCATTCTTCTACAGATGGCTTTGCAAAGCAAATCCTCGCTATCCGGTCCTGGTTCAGCAGTGATATATTTTTTATATGAGAACCAGTTAACAGGCTTCTCATCGCAAGGACAAAGGGGTGCGGCGTATTAATGGATTGTGGTTTTGAACTTACCAAATGCATACGGGGCAAGGCACGATCGGGAGAGCATAGCAGCACATAATTTTTTCGAGCGCGCCGAAACACGAAAAAGACCCCCGCCTCCTTGCTCTGGATAACACGCTCTACGCGTGCCCCGGTGAGGAGTGCTGAAAGCTCTTCAATGACCAGTGAGAGTATTTGATAATTCATGCTTTTGTCAGTGGATTTAAATTTGAATTAGGTGGGTATCCCCTTCGCTCAGGTAACCCCAATATGTAGATATGTATTCAGGAAGAACCACTCGGCATTTCGTGCTAACCGAATGAAATATTGTCGCTCATGAGGATGTAATCGGGTGCCTAGTGTTAAGTACTTCACAAGCTATTGTGGCTACCTGAGTCAAGGGGATACCCACCTTGAATTATTCAACGTGAATGGTTTACGGGCAACAAATATTAAGGTACACCCAACATCTTATGAGCCTGAGGAATCACGCGAACATCTGCAATGACTTGAAGTGCTTCGTTCTGCAGTTCTATCAGCATGGCGGCTGCGGGAGCGAAGACACCGCCGGCTGGTTGAAGAACAAGCGGAATGGATGCATCAGCTTTCGCGATAAGGCGCGCCGATCTCTGGATGTCTTCTTTTGTCGCATCTTTCGTCACAACAGCTTTTACGAACAGTTCCTTGCCATCACAAGCTGCCATGAACTTTTCATGCTCTTTCCAAAACGGGTGTAACCCTGTGGATGAAGGGAGTTTGAAATCCATGCTTACGACGTCAACAAGGTCGTATACGGTTTTCATAGCTTGGTCATGAATTCCGTTGGTTTCAAGGTAGATTAAATAGCTTCTTTTCACCAGCGGGAGCCACCAGGCCAAAAAATCGGATTGAAGCAAAGGCTCCCCACCTGTCAGACTGAGCACCTGTCGTGAAGGACCAGGAATGATCAATCTTGCGCATAGTGCGCTCAGATTGTGCGCAGATATCGGATTGCGTACTTGTTGCTTTTCAGCGTCCGGTTCCGGTCCCACCTGAACGGTACAATCCTGCCCATCAACTGCGCTTAGTTCCAGTGAACGAGCAGTAGGTGTGTCGCAATAACAACAATGGATATCACAACCCTGAAATCGGACGAAGATTTGACGCTGCCCGATCCACAGCCCCTCTCCTTGAATTGAAGCAAAGATTTCGTAAACGTGAGCATCTTGCATCTTATCATAATACAAAACAATGACCTAAAATACAAGCAGACCAGAAGAAGAACCACCGTTTATACAAAAGGGGTTTCTCGGACAAAACTCCTAAATTTTTTTCAGAAAGTGTCGATAAGCTAAATATATATTATTGCTAACCGGCGGCGATTTTTAATTGACAAATACTGCCAAAAAGGGTAACTTAATAACTAAGTAGGAGAAAAAATGATCCGAAGAATTATTCATATTTTACTGATAGTTAGCACTGCACTATTTCTTCATTCCCAACCAATTTTTGCGGATACACCGGTCCCCTCTCAGGATCAGACAACCGGAATTCCCTCTCAGTTAAAACCCCCTACGGAAGATGTTGCCCAGCTCGATGAAAACATCGATGAAACAGCCGAAGAAAAACCATTTAGCTTCCCCATGATCCTAAATGATAGCGTCGAGAACAATCTCGAGTACTTCAAGACGCGAGGGCGAGAAGTATTTCAGAGATGGCTCGACAGGTCAGCCAGATACATTCCAGTGATGAAAGACATCTTCCGCGAGAAAAACCTGCCAGAGGATCTGGTATATGTTGCCATGATCGAAAGCGGTTTCAACCCCTACGCCGTGTCCTGGGCAAATGCCGTCGGCCCTTGGCAGTTCATGCCGGCAACGGGAAAACTTTACGGCCTCAAGATTGACTGGTGGATTGATGAGCGCAAGGATCCCGTGAAATCGACCTATGCGGCCGCTGAGCATCTCAAAGACCTGCACAACCTATTCGGTTCCTGGCCGTTAGCTCTTGCTTCGTATAACGCAGGCGCCGGTAAGGTTCAGCGCGCCGTACTTAGGACTCGGTCGGATGATTTCTGGGATCTGAAAGCCTCGCGATACATTCGCAGAGAGACCAAGAATTATGTGCCCAAATTCATGGCCGCGACCATTATCGCAAAAAATCCTGAATCCTACGGATTCTCAATTGCCACCAATAACCCTTTTAATTATGATGAGGTAGTTATTGAAGAAAGCACGGATCTTCGGCTTCTTGCCCGCTGCGCTGGGTGCACCTATGAAGAGATCAAGGAATTGAACCCAGAACTCAGACGATGGGTTACTCCTCCTGACTTCGACAAATACGTTCTGAGAATTCCTGCTGGGAGGAAAGAAGCGTTTCTTGCAAATTTCTCAGCGATCCCTGCAGAGCAGAAGATTAAATGGGAACGCCATGAGGTGAAAAGAGGTGAAACCCTGTCAAGCCTAGCAAAACAGTATAATACGTCATCCGAAGCGATCCGCGATATCAACGGACTAAAGAAAGTCCGTATAAAGCCCGGCAAACATCTTCTTATTCCGATAGACATCAATGCAAAGGCTCAGGACGTCAGTTATCTCACCCCGGAACAGGGTGGCAAGCAACAGGAGATATTGTACCGCGTAAGGCGCGGAGAGACGCTTGCTAGAATCGCAAAAAAACACAACGTGACCGTTGCCGATATCAAGGAATGGAACAAGGGAATAAGCGCAGCAATACGCGCAGGACAAAAAATCAAACTCGTAGTGGATAGCGATCAGATTTAAGCAGGAAACACATATAAAAAATGCAACAGGCTGGGTATTGCTTTCAGCCTTTTTTCAAGAATATAATGCTCAACGACTGTTTAGGTCTACATATTTTGCTCAAAATGGATACATCACTTTAAACACCAGGATATAATCCGGTGTGAAATACGGTCTACGATTCCAGTCTTTCTTTAGTCAGTATCAGACGGCTTGGACACTCCGTTCAGTAATACATTGCGCAATGTCTCTCCCAGATCTTTTAGTCGGTAGGGCTTGGTCACAACACCGCGGAAACCGTACCTCCGAAAATCCGCCATGATCGGGTCGTTAGAATAACCGCTTGATACGATTGCCTTTACTTTCGGGTCTATTGCAAGGAGTTTGGTCAATGCATCCCTGCCCCCCATACCTCCGGGGACAGTCAGGTCCATGATAACTGCATCAAATGACTGACCTGATTTTTTTGCTTGCTGATATAATTCTATCGCTTTTGCTCCATCCTCGGCAAACTGAACCTCGTAGCCAAGCCGCTTCAACACATCGCCGGTCGTCTGCCTGACATCCTCCTCATCGTCCATCAGAAGTATTTTGCCAGTCCCTGTGACTAGTATCATTTCATCGGCTCGTTTGGGAAGCTTTCTGGCCCTCGATGCTGGAAGATAAAAGGTAAAAGTCGTGCCGACGCCCAATTCAGATTCGGCCATGATATGCCCACCGTGTTTCTTGATGATCGAATAGGACGTAGCGAGCCCTAAGCCGCTTCCTTTTTGCTTGGTGGTAAAGTAAGGATCAAAAATCTTTGAAAGATGCTCCCGGACGATCCCAACGCCGTGATCTTTCACACTGACCTTTACGTAATCCCCCGGCCGTAGAGGAAGACCGCTCGAATCAGTGATGACGCAGTTTTCACAGTAAATCGTTATAGTCCCGCCTTCAGGCATGGCATGATCAGCGTTAATGACTAGATTGTGGATGACTTGACTGATCTGACCTTCATCGATATCGAGCAGCCAAAGCTCGTCAGCGAAGGAGAACTCGTGTCGAACGCGCGATCCGCTCAGGGCAAATCCCGCAGTTTCTTTGATCAATTCGGAAATCACCGTTGTTCTTTTAACTGGCGCTCCGCCTTTCGAAAAGGTCAGGAGCTGTAACGTAAGGTCTTGTGCCCTGAGGGAAGCACGTTCTGCAGCCTCCAGTTGGCGATAGGGACCTTCCGAGGGCTGTAGATCGAGCATGGCCAGAGATATATTACCCAAGATGGAAGCGAGCAGGTTATTAAAGTCATGGGCGATACCACCGGCGAGAGTCCCCAGTGATTCGAGTTTTTGGGCCTTTACGAGTTCCCCTTCCATCCGTTCACGGTCTTCGATCTCCTTGCGCAGTTTTTCATTTGTACGGGTTAGTTCCCGTGTACGCTCTTCGACAAGCTTCATCAACTGTTCATGGTTCCTCTTTAGAATCCCTTCGGCCTGCTTCCGTTCAGTGATATCGCGTATGATTTCGACCATAGCGATTGGCTCACCTCGCTGATTTTTTACCATTGAGGCCGATACCCAGACGGGGAATATCCTTTCATCTTTGTGGACAACGAGAAGTTCACCGTTCCACCGTCCGGACGTTTTTAATTGAGGCATGATAATTCTATTGGCAAACTCCCTATCCGCATTCATGTCATTGATATTCCTGCCTGCGAGTTCGCTTGGAGAATAACCGTAAATCTCTTCAACTGCCTTATTCGAATAGACGACCCTCCCCTCGAGATCGATGATCTGGATACCGTCCATTGCCTCTTCGATCACTTCGGAGAAAAGAATCAGTTGTTCTTCAGCCATCCTGCGATCAGTGATGTCCCTGATAGCTTCTATTCCAGCAACAATCTTGCCGGTGGAGTCTAGCAACGGAGAAGCCTTGATTTCCAATGTCCTAATCTCATCATTCCGGACTGTCGTTTTCTCCATTGTGTGAATCCTGCCGTCACGAAATGTCTCAGCCACAGGGCAGCCCGGGCAGACGTGCCCGTCACCATACGTCAAATAGCAAATTTCACCGATTCCGCCTCCACCGGTCATCATTTTTTGGGCGTGGTTCTGGTACTGGACCCTGAAATCCATGTTTAAAATGTTGATGCCGTCTCCGATTGCTGAAATAATCGATTCAAACCGTACCTTCTCGTCTTCAATTTTCATCATAGCTTTTTTAAGTTCTTCTTCCGCCTCTTTCCGCTCAGTTATATCCCGTGCTATCACCTGGGTACCGACATGCGCTCCTTTTCCATTCCTGATAAACCGTATATTGTGTATAATAGAAATAGACTGACCGCTTTTGGTAATATAGCGATTTTCAAAATAAAAAACGTCTATTCCCTGCTTGGCCATCTCCTTCCATTTATCCATCGTCTTTTCCCGTTCTTCAGGGTGGATAAATTGCAGCCACGGTTTGCCTATTACCTCTTCGGGAGCATACTCCAGAATATGGTATGCTGCGTCGTTCATAAATACGTAATTGCCGTCCTTGTCTAAAACGTAAATAATATCGGTCGCCAGTTCTACAAGGTTCCTGTAACGTTCTTCAATTTGCCTGTGTTTTTTTCTGATTTGAATGATTATTAAACTGAAAATGATCAAACTAAGGGCCCCAAAGAACCGGAAGTAAAGTTCATGCGAGGAAGTGTAGAAAAGGGACGGGATGAACGCCACGTGAAATACTAAGCTGTCAATACAGGAATAGACAACCCAGAGCAGGAAAGAACCAATAATGGCAAGGAATAAAATCTTTAAATCACTTTTTGTCAGCATAGGCGTTCATTAGTTCTTCGACAGTCACTGAAATATTTTATCGCAATTAAATAATGTAGAATGTCCATTCGAATAATCGTTGACGGTGTGTTCAGGATTTATGTGATCTATTAATAACGTGCTGCAACAGCAACAGGGGTGTTCTTACGTCGCTTTTTGATCGAGTTTTGCGTTATCTGGCCTACATGGTACCAAGTTCACAGGTTCCTCGTATCTGTGGCTATAGCCAGCATCCCTTACGGTCCGCGATCAGTCCGGTCAGAACATTGTGCATTCGTGCAAAACCACGAACTCAAGTGGAGGAGCAGAGGCAGATATAATATATTTAAAAAAACTTTCCCAATTGGGCTTAGATTTGCTAAGCGAAATCCGCTTTTTTATGAGGCCAAGCCTGTCTCCTCTGCCCTTACGGCTTGGGTTCACCGACGAGAACTGGATTTACCTTTCGATTGACATCATTCCACTATTTTGCTGATTGGGTTTCCCCAACTTGTGGGGGAGGAGAAATCTTCTGGACCTTTCCCATCGCTTCCATTCCCCAGGAGGTCCCACTCATCTTATCCATTATAACTTTATATTTTGCCTCAGCTTCGAGCTTATTGCCCTCTGCTTCATATAGCCTGGCAAGTTCAACTGTCGCTACACTCGGTCCGGTCAGTGCTTCAGCTTGTTCGAATGCCTTCTTGGCATCATCCTGCTTGCCCAGCGCGAGATAGGCATAACCAATGCGCTGATATACGAGTCCGAGAAGGAACTTGTCACGGGAATATTTCGCAACGAAGAGCTGGTATTCCTTGAGTGCTTCATCAATTCGACCGAGATTAACAAGGCAGTTGCCGATATAGTACTGAGCTATTGCCCCGCTGACCGTATCAGGATATTTTTTCTGAACGTCACGAAACAGATCGAGCGCCTTCCCATAAGTCATATTCGTCCCTGTAGAAGAGCTATAATATTCATAGGCAACGGCAACCAACGGAGTCGCCTTCTTTTCTTGGGCAGCACGCAGAAGGGAAAAGCCTGCGAACAACATGATCACAACAACAATGGAAAAAGCAACGATCAGAAAATGTATCCTGTATCCCGCTATGAGGCTTTGTATTTTATGCGCCAGCGTCGCAATCTGTTGCTCCTGTTGAACCTTCACAGCTCCACTTCTTTTTTTTATGGTCGGCATCTGGTACAACCTCCTGGTGAATGTATTAATCTTGCAAATTTTAACCGCATTGGATAAACGACGAATTATTTTTTTTAAAAGCAGTCGCTGCCTTAGTTGCTAGTTCCCTTGAATTATGGAACACAATTTCGGTCTGTTCCACACTCAAGCCTGCACCACGTAAAATATATCTGGCCTGTTCATCATCGACAAGATCTCCAGGTTCGTGCGTGTCCGTGTCGATGACTAAGGTAGCGCCAGCCTCAAGCGCCACCTTGGCAACGTGCCCGTTCGACAAACTGTGTCCTTTGCGGGTCGTGATCTCCAAGCATACCCCGTTCTTCGCAGCAAGAGATGTTTCCTCTTTTGTAATAAGTCCGGGATGAGCTAGAATGTCCACCTTTGCCTCGATTGCAGCACGGTTTGTACCGGGATGGACCGGTTCGACAAGAGTCTCTCCATGGGCTACGATTATTACCGCCCCGAGTGAACGGGCACGCTGCGTAAGCTCCGTAAAGGTCTCTGGTGGTATATGAGTCAGTTCGATTCCCGGTATCGCCGTGATTTTCCAGCGTCTATTTAACTCCTTGCATACTGCAGCCACGCGTGGAATAGTGAAGTCAAGGTTCGATGCGTCGCCATGGTCTGTTATAGCAATCATTTCATAGCCTTTTATCACCGCGCGCCGAACAAGTTCCGAGGGGACGAGCACGCCGTCGCTGAATAAGGAATGCGTATGGAGATCAATCATTGATTCACCTTCGGTTCATAGAAAATTAGAAAGTACGGGCTATAATTCGCAATTTTTTAATTCACATCTTCCATTTATAATCCATGCGGAGCGCGTAGCTTTCCTTGAAAGCTATCGCGTTTTTCAAGATAGGCGTCGAAGTCATTCAAAAATGCACTTCGGGTCTTGTTCCATATCGGCGCGATAAGAATCCCCTCCGGTGCCGCCGCGAAGAGGCGCTGCAGAATGATGCCGGGAGCAAGCCGTTCAAGAAAATCTGCAAGCATTGTCAGATACTCTTCATACCCAAACGTTGGGAATGGCTTTGTTGTATATAAGCCGGCAAGTTCCGTTTCTCTGACGACTTGCAGCTGGTGGATCTTGAGAAACTCAATCGGCAGGTGCGAAAGTTCATCAGCCATACCGAGCATCTCCTCACGCGTCTCAGTCGGCAATCCGAGGATGATATGAGCCCCCACCTTGATGCCCCTTCCGATGGTCAGCGATAATGCATTTTTAAAACATGAGTAGTTATGGCCACGGTTAATAAAATCCAGGGTTTTGTCGTAAATGGATTGGAGTCCGTATTCAACAAGAACAAAATGATCGCGTGCAAGAGTTTCCAGAAGCCCGATTTTTTCATTGTCAATGCAGTCAGGTCGTGTGCCGATGGCGAGCCCGACAACTCCGGGGTTATCAAGCGCCTCCCGGTAGAGCTGTTCAAGAATCTCAACAGCAGCATAGGTGTTCGTGTACGGCTGGAAGTAAACGATAAATTTCTCCGCACCATAACGCGAGCGGAGATAGGGGATCCCCTTTTGTATCTGTTCACGTATCGAAACGGTACTCATGCAAGCCGCAGGTCGGAAACTGTCATTATTGCAGTATATACAACCGCCTGTGGCCACCGTGCCATCGCGGTTCGGGCACGTGAACCCAGCATCCACGTTAACCTTATAGACAGGCACGTGATACAGGTCCTTCATATATTGACCGAAAGTGTTATAACGCCTAATCGTTGATTTCTTATGAGAATATTCTGCTACTTTCACGATAAATCCTGCACTCTAAACTTGTCATAAAATAATCCAAATTTGAAAAGTTATTGTAATATACCAGAGGCAGGGGGAAAAATCCAGAAATGAATTTCGTTTTTATCGTACTCCGACCATTAAGTCGTGCGGGATTCTGGGCTACAGGCGGAATTGCTGTCGTATAGAAAGTCAGTCCTACTGCTCTTCTCCAATGGTTAGATTCACCCACTTTGTGGATCACAATTTCAGCATTTCACCTCTAGCATGTTCTATTTTCCACACAAAACGGGTCCAGATACAATCATTCAAATTCAAGACTTTGTGGATAGAACCGCATTTGTGACAATCCTTAGAAAACGGACAAAGCCGGTCAATGTTTTCAATTACAGATCCTTATTTCCGACACATGTGTTCCTGGAGCTTAAAGGAATCCGCAAAATGCATACCCGATACTGGAAGCTAAGTCGACCAGATAATTTAACTCTCGCAAACAACCTTAAAACAGCCAGTTCGAGTTGTTCGCGTTGGGAAGTTATCCGACCTCAATGTTGACAGTGTTGGCGATATCTTTCATGAATCAACAAACGACCAAAGAATGACCATAAAAAAACGTTGTCCGCGTGCCCCCGCGCATCGCTATTCGCACCTAGCCGAGGTATGGCCGGACAGGTGATCAATGGTCATTTGATGAAATCAGCTGTTCGACTTTTTTTAAAAATTCTTCAGCTAAAGGCAAGAGTTGTTCTACGTCCTTAGGCGTTGCCTTTTTTTGCCCTTCACAGGTGCAAGCAGGTCGAAGTTCAAAAGCCTTTCGTAGTGCACCAATAAACCTGTCATCTATACCCCATCTATCAGAGGATTCCTGCTCAAAGAGAGATATCGCCGTGCTTTGCATATGCGCCGCTATTCCTGAAGCCTGAAGTAGCCCGAGGACGGGATACAAAAAAGCATAGTACAGGCTGTTCATCACGAAATTGACTTCCACGTCCTGGACCATGAGTGCCTTTGCATCCTCCAGAGATTCTTTTGCCTGTTTCAACTTATCGCCTACAAGTCTCTGTTGACTTTCATCCATGAACAGCGTACTCCTCTCCTCCTATACTTTCACCTTGTTTACCTTGTCCATGTTGTTGTCCGGCCAAGCAAAGATATCCCAATGAACCCCCGTAAGCCAAGTTGATTCGGCAAGACCAGGGTCATTTTACCACTGTAAGTCTTGCCGTTCTTCGGGTCGTATATTTTCCCGTCTACCCACTTATTTTCACCTTTATAAATAAAATTCTGTACTATCTCGAGACCAAGAATCGGTCTTGCCCTGAGCACAAGATCAGGATTATTTCGATCAAGCTTCTGAGTCCCGGGAACGCCGTCCTTTGAATCTGCCGGATAACTTGGTACTTTAAGCCATATAATCTTGCCGCAGTATTTTTCAGCGCATTTGAATATCTCGATTTTCGCGTCTTTCTCCTCGTTATTCCAAATACCGACGATATCGTCTTTGCTCGCAGCATATACTGGGATTGTAATCAGTATTATGAAAAGGAAAGCTGAGCTTAGATATTTTATCAAATGATCCCCCTATCAGATATATAATTCTTTTGAAAAGAGATGAACTCCTTTCTCAAATCAATTCTCTCTTTCATAAAATCTGTTCTCATGCAGCACTCTAGTTCTTTATTACGAGCGATTTTACAGTTTTCATGTTCCGGATATCATCCTCTTCTGTCTCTTTTGGAGTTTCCATGATCTTCGGAACGTTTTTGAACGCAGAATGGTTAAGTAATACTTTAAAACCATCAAGCCCAATTTTCCCTTCGCCAATGTGCCAGTGCCGGTCCACATGGGAACCGAAGTCTCGAAGACAATCATTGAGATGCAAACCCTTCAGACGCTTAAGCCCCACTGTTGAATCCATCTTTTTTGCAAGAGCTTCTACGTGCTTCTTCGTACGGATATCATACCCAGCGGCAAAGCCGTGGCAAGTATCGTAACAGATACCTATGCGTGTGGCATCTTTTAGTTTGGAAATGACCTCCTGAATCTGTTCTAAATTATAACCTATATCACCCTTCTCACCTGCGGTATTTTCAAGAAGGATCGTCGATATGGGTGGATGAAGTTTCATAGCCATATTGATAGCATCTGACACGCGGTTGATCATCCATGCCGGGTCCGCTCCGCTCGCCGAGCCCAGATGTGTCACAAGATATTCAGCTCCTAACGCTTCTGTTCGTTCCATGTCTATCACAAATTGCTCAATAGATTTTTCGTAGAGGTCAGGACGAGAGGAGGCAAGGTTGATAAGATAATTCGTATGGACAAAAACAGGGCCGATGTCCCACTGTTCACGTAATTTTTTGAATTCATTTATATCGTCTTTATCGAGCGGCTTCACAATCCAACCGCGAGGATTTCGACAGAATATCTGCATACAGGTGCAACCCAGCTCGAAAGCACGCTGCACTGAGTAAGAAAATCCTCCGGAGATTGAAACGTGAAAACCAAGCCTCATTTGCGTCCCTCAACCATCTCCATAAATTTCTTTTCATCGACCACCTTCACGCCGAGTTCTCTTGCCCTATCCAACTTGCTGCCTGCTGCTTCCCCTGCCAGTACGTAGCTCGTTTTTTTCGACACCGAGCCAGCCGCATGACCTCCGAGACGTTCGATCATTTCCTCTAATTCTTGCCGCGGTCGAGATAAAGTTCCTGTAATAACAAAAGTAAGTCCTTCCAATGGTCTTATTGCTTTGATCGATCTTTCACGTTCGAAATCCTCATTGACTATTTTCAACCCCAGTTTCTTAAGAGCGTCAAGGGTCTGAAGATTTTCTTTTTCACTGAAGAAACTGGAGATCGATTCCGCAAGCTTCTCGCCCATCTGTTTGATTTCCATGATGCGTTCAGGCTTCACACGGTACAGATCATCAAGATTTTTGAAGTTCTTAGCAAGCTGCTTAGCCGCATACTCTCCGACGTGTAGAATGCCGAGAGCGTAAAGGAAGCGGGAGAGCGTTGTCGTTCTGCTCTTCTCAATGGCATCGATCAGGTTTTGTGCCGACTTTTCGGCGTAACGCGGAAGATCGAGCAGTTGCACCTTTTTAAGCTTATAAAGATCAACGAAATGTCTGATAAGACCCTGACTGTAAAGAAGTTCGACATTTTTCTCGCCAAGATGTTCGATGTCCATGGCTCCGCGTGAGGCATAGTGGATGATTTTTTCAAGCACCTGAGCCTCGCAGTTCAGTCCAATGCAACGATAGGCAACCTCACCCTCTTCCCTCACAACGTGCGACCCGCAAACTGGGCAGATTCCGGGAGGCAGAAATTTCTTTTCCTGACCTGTCCGTTTTTCCATGATGACAGTTACAACATGCGGTATAACGTCTCCCGCACGTTCGACGACTACAGTATCACCGATACGGATATCTTTGCGCTCGATTTCGTCCCAGTTGTGCAAAGTTGACCGCGAGACTGTAACTCCCCCGATCTGTACGGGTTTTAGCATCGCTACCGGTGTTATTGCCCCCGTTCTTCCCACACTCGCTATGATGTCCTGAACTTGTGTGGTCCCCTGGTGTGCCGGAAATTTGTAGGCAATTGCCCAGCGCGGCTCGCGGGTTTTAAAGCCAAGCGTTTTTTGAAGATTAGCATCGTTGACTTTGATAACGGCACCGTCCGTCTCAAAAGGAAATTGAGATCTACTTTCTTCTATCTTCTTGATTGAGTTAATAACGTTATCAATGCCTATTACGATATTGAAAAAATGCGGTACCGGAAAATGGGCTTTTTTAAGCCAGTCCATTAAATCCGCCTGGCCATTGAATTCTATTCCTTTTGCCGTGCCTAATCCGTAGCATGCCATATGAAGTTTGCGTTTCTCGGTAATAGAGGAGTCAAGCTGGCGCACTGCACCAGCTGCGGCATTGCGTGGATTCGCAAAAAGCGGCTCATCGCTCTTTTCCCGTTCTTTATTTAGGTTCTCGAACTCGTCGATATCCATATATACTTCTCCGCGAATATCAATTTCTTCTGGGACGTGAACCCCATCGATCTTGAGAGGTACTGCTCTGATGGTTTTAATGTTTGTGGTAACATCTTCGCCTTCGTAGCCATCACCGCGGGTTGAAGCTTTTTCCAGCAACCCTTTCCTATACGTGAGTTCCATAGCGAGACCATCATACTTCGGCTCGACTGTGTATTCGACATTTTGATCAGACTTCAGAAAACGTTTGACGCGCTGGTCAAACTCACGCACCTCGTCATGGGTGAAAGCATTGTCGAGGGAAAGCATGGGCACAGTGTGCTTCACTTTTTCGAATTTATCAAGTGGCGGCGCTCCGACGCGCTTGGTAGGCGAATCGGGGAGGAGGTAATGGTACTTTTCCTCAAGCTCCTTCAAGTGTCTGAAGAGCCGGTCGTATTCTTCGTCAGAGATGACTGGGGCGTCGAGGACGTGATAACGGTAATTGTGCTCGTTGATATCGCTTACTAACTTTTCCATTTTTTTCTTTATTTCAGTAGGTATCTTTTCCATGATGAGCGTTGTAATTTGGTAAAAGTGTAGACACAAATGACCTTTGACATCCTGACCGGCCTGAAATTCGTGGATTCCTGAATCGGACTCTACTACTGAGAGCCATCATTAATTCTGTTTTCGGATGCGACAGAGATGTTTGCCACGTTCCGGTTTTATGTGCTGATGCTGCTGGCCTGGTTTTTCTCCAGGCGCGTCGGTTGACCGAAGGTATGCCAGGCAGCCACTACTCCAAGAGACTCTTATTTGCGCCGGAAGAGACTTTTTAAGAATATTGATTGCGCCGTTTACATCAGCATGGATTACGGCACCGCAATGCTTACAAACGTAGAGGCCACGATGCACACGGCTAGCCTTATACCTTTTATTATATACACAGCAGTTATGGTTCGTGTAGTGCTTCTTTTCTTCTATAACGCGGATACATATGATTCCGGTTTGGAAATTAATGTAAATAGGTGAACAATTGTCAGAACAATTGTCAATCTATCATTAAACATTAAAATATCCATTCTTTGGCTGCTTCGCAGCCAGCACCGTATACCCATGCCCTGAAGAGAAACGGGATTTTACGACGCAAATGGTAAAATCTCTCTGACGCACTGCCACGCTCATGCATATGTGGTTTTCCGCGCTGATTTCTAATATTCTCACAGCTAATTCTCTGTTTTATCTTCTAGCTGATAATCCTTTATTTTTGTAAGTAAGGTCTTATAGCTCACCTGGAGGACCTCAGCAGCCCGGGACTTATTCCCACCCGTCTGTTTGAGCACCTGTCTAATCCTGCGCGACTCAGCTATACGCGTTGCTGCTTCAGCAACTTGATGGAGAGGGCCGTCCATTGGCACGTGCTCCGCGAGAGCATCGATAATGTTTGATTCATTGATGCCGAGGTCCTGAGAGCGGATTATACCACCATCTGCGTAAATCACGGCGCGCTCAATGACATTTTCCAGTTCCCTTACATTGCCCTTCCAGGGGGACTTCATTAAGATGTCCATGGCATCGTCAGAGATTACAAGCGGGCCTTTTCGCACTTCCGCTGTATATTTGTTCAAGAAATTCTGTGACAGAGCAGGAATATCGTCCCTCCGTTCCCGAAGGGGAGATATTGTAATAGGAAACACATTAAGGCGATAAAACAGGTCATCGCGGAACACCTTTGCTGCCACTGCTTTAACTAAGTCCTTATTCGTTGCCGCAACAACACGGACGTCGATCTTGATCGGTTTTCCGCCTCCCACGCGATCAATCACCTGTTCCTGCAGCACGCGAAGCAATTTTGCCTGAAGTGCCAGGTCCATGTCACCGATCTCGTCGAGGAATACCGTCCCGTTGTTCGCAAGTTCAAGCTTTCCCAGTTTTCGGGCGTCTGCTCCCGTGAATGCACCCCGTTCGTAACCGAACAACTCGCTTTCGAGCAGTTCTCGAGGTATTGCAGCGGAATTGATAGCGATAAACGGTGCATCCTTGCGCTGGCTCAGGTAATGAATTGCGCGCGCGAAGAGTTCTTTACCGGTGCCGCTTTCGCCATAGATCAGGACTGTAGCGTTAGTGGGTGCGACTTTCTGGATCTTAGACGTGATCTCCTGCATCTGGCTGCTCTTGCCGATGATCTTTGGCATGCCCAGTTTCTCTGAAAATTCTTCTTTGAGCAGAATATTCTCGGCCGCGAGACGAGTCGTATCGAGTGCCCGCTTGATGAGAACGAGCATGTGGTCGGTATCAAAGGGTTTGGTCAAGAAATCATAAGCTCCATCCTTGACTGCTCGCACGGCTGTTTCGATAGTACCGAAAGCAGTCATGACGATGACTGGAAGAAGAGGGTTTTCCTGCTTCACGGCTTTCAGAACATCGAAGCCGTCCTTCTTCGGCAGCTTAAGATCCGTGACCACAAGCCCGATCCGTTCATCAGAAAGCTTCCTAATACCCTCACTGCCGTCCCTGGCAGATATCACCTGATAGCCTTCCGCCTCGAGTGTTTGTTTGAGCATTTCAAGCATGCTCTCCTTGTCTTCGACGACGAGTATCGTATCCCCCATAGTAACGCTACCTCACCGGAATCAACACCGTGAATGTCGTGCCCTGCCCCATTTTGCTTTCCACTTCTATCCTCCCACCATGAGAGGTTATGATCTTGTGCGCAAGAGCAAGCCCCAAGCCCACTCCCGAATCCTTGGTTGTATAAAAAGGGAGGAATATTTTTTTTAGGTTATCGGAGGGGATGCCAATTCCTGTATCATGAATAATAATTTTCAGATCTTTTCCGCTTTTACTTTCGATAACAAGGTTGCCTCCGTCTAGCATGGACTCGATTGCATTCTGTATCACGTTGCTGAATGCCTGGCGCATAAGTACTTCATCGCATGATATCTGGATGTCGTCAAGCTTTATGGAAGTTGTGAGACGGGGTCCCATATCTTTGGCCTTGATTACCGCTGCGAGACAGCTTTCGATTAACTCTTTGCTATTTACACTCACACGGTTCAAAGATGCTGGCCGTGCAAAAGTCAAAAGATCACCGATGATCCGGTTCATTCCGTTGATTTCATCCATCGTTTTTCGGATTACTTCCTGTCCGATGAGGTCGGTTCTCTTGGAAAGAAGGCTAAGATAGCCCGATATGACCGCCATGGGGTTCCGCAGTTCATGCGCAATACCAGCGGACATCTCACCTAGCGCCGTCAGCCTCTCCCTCAATTCCACCTGCTCCTGAAGCCGCTTGACTTCCGTGAGGTCCGTAAACGAAAGAATCACGCCGATAGCCGCATTATGCCTGTCGGTGAGCACTGCCGTATTGTAACCGAGCCAGAGCTGGTTGCCTGCATGGTAAAGCATCGCCTCCATGCGGGCAGAGGGAATTTTGCGTTCGAGCGTAGCGTGGACTGCTTTGGTGATATCGCCAGCGCCGAAGATGTCCCGGGAGGTTTTGCCTATGACCTGAACGCGGTTGAGGGCAAGCGTTTCCTGCGCTGCGCGATTGATAGTAATCAACCGGCACTGAATATCAAAAGACATTACTCCACTCGTAACGCATTGAAGAATATTTTCATTGTAGCTTTCAACGTTCTCGGCACGATGTTCAGCAACTGCCTTGAGCCGCTGAAGCTCTTTTTCGTTTTCTTTGAGTTGTCTCGTGACATCCTGAAAGGCATTGATGATGAATGTCGTGTCGGTGATCTTTTGATGTTTCTCGGTCTTCTTGCCAAATTCGCTCCGAAAACGTCGCGTTGCGCTCCAAAGTACATAGGACGCGAATATGATTATCAGAGCTGCAGGTAACAATATCAGTAAAGTTAGGCGGGTCATATGCGAATCATACTGAGGTACCACGATATGATATCTGTACCGTAGAAAGCAGCTGTCACGGCACCAAGAGCCAGAAACGGACCAAACGGTATGACTTTCTCCATTTTGTGTCGTTTCAAAAGAATCAACAGAACACCGACGACTGAGCCGACCACTGCACCGAGCATGATAGTGAGCAGTGCACCCTTCCAGCCGAGGAAGCTCCCAACCATGCCCATGAGCTTCACATCGCCGCCACCCATTGCTTCGATGTGCCTGAGCTTCTCCCATACCCAGCCGATTGCAAGAAGCGGCCCGCCTCCGAGAACGAGCCCGATGAGGGAATTCATGAACGCTACGAGATAAGGCCCCGCATGAGGCAGTAGCCGGTTAAGATGAAACGGTAACTGGTCTGTAAGAGGGTACATAAAAAACGGAGCTAGCGATAGACCGATGAGCATCCCCGGAATCGTGATCACGTCAGGGATGATCTGGTGGTCGAAATCGATAAAGGTTATGACAATGAGCGACGAGCAGAAAGCCATCATGAGGCCTGCTTCTCCGCTTAGTCCGAATTCATTCACGATCCAGACGTAGAACAGCCCGTTCAACAATTCGACTATCGGATAGCGCCAAGAAATCGGTTCTCCGCAGCTTCTACATTTTCCCCACAGGATAATGAAACTGATAATCGGTATATTGTCGTAATATCTGATCGGATTCCGGCACTGGGGGCAGTGCGATGGCGGGTTTGCGATGGACCGACCGCGAGGCAAACGCACTATGCAGACGTTCAGAAAGCTGCCGACGATGAGGCCGAAAAAGAGTATTACAATAGAGATCATACTATTCTATCCTCCGTTTGCCGGATGGTCGTTTTAAAGTCGGTCTGGATGTTTTTAATTTCCTTATTCAATTCCTCGATCTCCTGTTCTCGGTCAGCAAGTTCGACAATGGCTGCAACGATATCCTCATCTTTGAGCAGTTGATCAGTCGTCTTGGGCAAGGCATTTTTTTTTTGCAGATCTACTAGCTTCCGACCAACCGTCCTGTGCAGCTCAGCGATTCTAGAAGTGACTTCATCGATGCGCAGTCGAAGTCGCACGATTGCGACTTCGACCCTTACTCGTTCGGAGAAGGTTGCGGCTGTGGCAGCGACATTCTTCGCCCCTTTCTGCATGTTCAGGACAACTCTTTCCCATATGTTCATGATAACTCCTTGAGACGAATAGCGTGCCTTGTTACAATTAATAATGCTCCTTCCATCCCCTGATCCATCACCACATGTCTCGAGCCTCGTAATGTTAATGTATCAGAATGGCGTGGAAATATCAACCCACGTCAATAAGACCGAGTTTTCCTTGCCACTTCCTTTTCAGTAGTTCACGAAGTTTGGGATACTGAGCAAGCTGTGAATCGCGGAGAAGGAGGTTGAACGCTTCCATTCTTGTTGTTTCGAGTAAATCAGCGTCGCGAATAAGGTTTGCGGCACGCAGGTCCGGAAGTCCTGATTGACGTGTTCCAAAAAAATCTCCAGGGCCTCTCAGACGAAGGTCCTCCTCGGCGATTTTAAAGCCGTCGTTCGTTCTGCTGAAAACCGTGAGACGTTCCCGTGCTTCCACAGCAAACATTCGCGGCCCCATGAGAATACAGTATGACTGGTGGCCACCCCGCCCTACACGTCCGCGCAACTGGTGAAGCTGTGCTAGGCCGAAACGCTCAGGGTGCTCGATCACCATGACTGTAGCGTTCGGTACGTCCACGCCGACTTCGATCACCGTGGTCGAAACGAGGATGTTGATTGCGCCAGCCTTGAAAGATGCCATGACCGACTCTTTCTCATTCCTCTTCATCCTTCCATGCAACAACCCGATTTTCCAGTGAGGGAAGATGTCTTTTTGCATATAGGCTGCCATCTCTGTGGCAGCCTTGAGATCGCTCTTTTCGCTTTCTTCCACGAGTGGATAGACCACATAGACCTGACCGCCTTTTTCGAGTTCACTTTCTAGAAAATTATACGCTTCGCTCCGTTTGCTCTCAAAATAAAGCCGGGTAATGACCGGGCTCCTGCCCGAGGGCATTTCATCGATTACGGACACGTCAAGGTCGCCATAGACCGTTATAGCCAGGGTGCGCGGTATTGGCGTCGCGGTCATGACCAGTACATCCGTTTTGTACCCCTTGGACGTAAGCGTTGATCGTTGCATTACACCGAACCGATGCTGTTCGTCTATTATGGCAAGGCCAAGCCGTTTGAACTTTACCTGCGCTTCGATGAGCGCATGTGTCCCGACGACGATCTGTGCAGTCCCGGACTCGATATCGGCGAGAACTGCTTCTTTTTCTTTTTTTTTAAGGTTGCTGGTGAGTGATCGCACAGTAACGTCGAGGGGTTGCGCCATAACCGTCAAATTTTTGTAATGCTGCTCTGCGAGAATCTCAGTTGGCGCCATGATGCACGTCTGATACGCATTCTCAATAGCAAGAAGTGAAGCAATCATGGCAACAACGGTCTTGCCGGATCCCACGTCGCCCTGCACCAACCGGTTCATGGGCCGCTCAGCGGTCATATCTCGCTTGATCTCCGCGATCACGCGCTCCTGGGCGCCTGTCAATTTAAAAGGTAAATTTTTCTTCAGTTCGGCTTCCAGCCTGTCCACCGGTTTGAATGAGATCCCCTTCTTTTCCTTGACTACACTCCGTTTTCTGAGCGCAAGCCCCAGCTCAAGGACAAAAAGTTCTTCAAAGCTTAGTCTGCGATGGGCCGCGCTCATACCACGATTTAAAACAGAAATGTTTTTTTCGAATGTTGGGAAATGTACTTCATAGTAAGCATCCGGAACGGGCATAAGAGAATATTTGTTAACGATTTCCTGAGGTAGCATTTCCAGCATAGTAGTGCTACATGAATCAAGGATGGTCTTCATCATACTGCGAAGATAGCGGACAGACAATCCTGCAGTGGTCCTATAGATGGGAACGGTCCTGCCGGTGTGGATAAGATTATCTGTCTCATCATTATCCATGATTTCATAATCAGGATTATCTATCTGCGCAAAACCGCCTTTATACGGGTTTGACTTGACAACGCCGGAGAGGATGACTCTCTGACCTTTTTTAAACATCTTTTGCATATAAGGCTGATTGAACCAGGAACCGACCAGCTTGCCGCTTTTATCCGTAATCAGGAGCTCAAATACCTTCACTCGCCTTCGTTTGGTAGAGATGACTTCTGCAGATACAACCTCCCCGGAGACGGTCTCATATGATCCGTACGCAATACTGCCGATTTTCTTGAGATTGCCACGGTCCTCGTAACGCCAGGGAAAGTATTCCAGCGCATCTTCAACCGTGGAAAGGCCGAGTTTCCGAAGCATTTCCGCCTTTTTCGGCCCAATGCCCTTGCAATATTGAATTGGGGTATCGAGCCGGAGTGATGTGGATGGTTCCGACATCATTGGCGAAACAATAGGTATTGGAGAAGGCGTATAGTTTTTAGGAGTCGGTGCTCGTTTATCCAACTCGAGAGAATCTATCACCGCACATGCCCTTATAATGCGCTCTTTCTTCACACCGGGGAGCAAATCGTCAAAGCCAATAAACAGGCTTTCAATATCTGATATCTCGCGTCGTTCTTCTAAAAAACGCTTCAACTCTTCTACCTGCGTCCGAATAAACGGCTCCAGAGCAGCAAGACTGTGCAGATGCGCAAAATTGTCCTTGCTTGCAAAAGCAAGTGGCTTCCTGATCCGGTTTAATATAGTTTTCAGATCGTCCATAGACTTCGCACGAATAATATTAAAGTATTCTATGTGATTTGTCGAGGGAAGAAAGGTTGTCTCTGTGATTAGAAATAAACTATGGAACGAGATGGTTGTTCTCCTAGAGTGAATGCTCCCGCAGGAAAAAAAGGTCGTTCCTTGCGTCTAGCCAACCCTTTGGGTGATGCTATGTCACTTGCCGTATCGGGTTAGGTCTCAGCAAAAAGGTAATTACCGATAGTGTCCGCAACATCCTTGTCGGCATATTCATTAACTTCGCAGTGCGGACAACAAAATATTTTACCTTGTCGAATGTTGGCATCGACCAGGGAATGGACCGTACAGGCAGTGGATGTGTGAAAGCTCGGAATAACCTGTTCTGGGATGCCATCCCATCTGAGTTTATCCGATGCTCTACGAAGCATACTGCCCCTTCGAACCATTGTTAATCATCTTATTGAATGTTCGGCCTTTGTAGTCGGGAGAGTCTATTTCCTTCAATACATAATTTATGTGGGGCCTTCTTGATGGGAGTGATAAATCTCGACTATCAAGGCCCCCTATCCTTTGACACAGGCAACCGGCTTAACCCGCACAACCTTGCGTGCAAGGCCTGCCTCGTGCGCTGCCTCTATAACCTCTGTCACATCTTTATAGGAGTCTGGTGCTTCTTCTGCAATACCGGAATATGAATGTCCACGTATCATGACGCCCTGCTCCTCGAGGATTCGAATGACGTCCCTGCCATGCCACTTCCTTTTGGCTTGAGTCCGTGACATAGCCCTTCCCGCGCCGTGGCAAGCAGACCCGAAGGCGGTATGCATGCCTGAGTCTGTTCCTACTAAGATATAGGATGAAGTCCCCATCGTTCCGCCAATGAGTACAGGTTGGCCAATATGACGGTAATCTAGCGGAATGTCCATCTGGCCAGGACCGAAGGACCGTGTGGCACCCTTGCGATGAACATAAAGTCTTTTCTTCTTCCCGTTAATCACATGTGTTTCCACTTTACAGGTGTTGTGGCTAATGTCGTAGAGCATATTGATGTGCCCCTCGGGGAAAACCTCGGTAAATATCTCCCTTACAAGGTGGGTGATGATCTGGCGGTTTGCGAGCGCGCAGTTGATGCCTGCGTTCATGGCGCCGAAGTACCTTTTGCCTTCCGGTGATTCTATGGGTGCTGAAACGAGTTCACGGTCCCTGATGGGCAGCTTAAACCGATGTGCTGCATTAGCAAGACTCTTTAAATAGTCTGTCCCGATTTGATGACCAAGTCCGCGCGATCCGCAGTGGACTGTAATTATGACGTCATCCCTTCTCAAGCTCATGGCCAGCGCAGCCTGTTCATCGTAAACCTCTGAGACTACCTGAACTTCGAGATAATGGTTACCTGAGCCAAGCGTACCCATCTCACGGTACTGGCGTTTTTTGGCCATGTCGGAGACATGTTCCGGCTCTGCACCTTCCACTCGTCCGCGCTCTTCTATATAGTCGAGGTCATCCTTGACGCCGTAGCCCTTCTTGATTGCCCACACAGCACCACCCATAAGCATTTCATCTATCTGACCGGGAGACAGTTTGATAAGCCCCTCTGATCCTACACCTGCAGGCACGCGAATGAAAAACTGGTCAACAAGTGTTTTGAGGCGTGGCTTTACTTCATCGTAGGTCATGCCCGTCTTCATAGTGCGTACACCGCAGGAAATATCGAAGCCTACACCCCCCATGGATATGATTCCGCCCTCATCAGGATCAAACGCAGCTACCCCACCTATAGGAAAACCGTAGCCCCAGTGTGCATCAGGCATCGCGAAAGAGGCGACCTGAATGCCCGGCAGCATGGCAACGTTAGTCACCTGCTCTCTTACTTTCTCGTCCATTTCCAGGATGAGCTTCTCGCTGGCAAATATCCTGCCAGGAACCTGCATCTCTCCATGCTGCGGTATTTCCCAGAGAAAATCGTTGACCTTATGGAATGATTTAGGATCCACTTCCTGCGTCCCCATAGAGCGGTGCGAAACCTTACCTAATTTATTTATCTGTAATTTTTTAATTTCGCAATTTTAAACATCAACTACACATTGTGCTACATACGAATCGCCATCTTTGTACACTTTCAGCATATGGTAGGTGGCACCTTTCACTTCCACATTCGGTTGATGCCGAGTTTGGTCCAGCTTTTCACCCCATGCTGTGCCTGTAAGCAATGTCCCCTCAATCTTCACCATAAACTTCGAGTAAACCATTCGTTCAACATCAGACAAAGACAAAAGCGCATTCAACCATTCTACCAATAGCATTTCCCCGTCAGGTGCCGAAGCAGTCACCTCTCTCGGCGCCAAGGGTTTAACC
Organism: Nitrospirota bacterium; assembly: GCA_963845065.1. Taxonomy (GTDB): domain Bacteria; phylum Nitrospirota; class UBA9217; order UBA9217; family UBA9217; genus JAJYKN01. Next base: position 1,127,036 of record CAWJQQ010000001.1, on the reverse strand, counting down.
TTATCGACCCTTACCATGACGGAATACATCGCCATAGCTGCATTTTCAAAAGCCTCTTCTAGAGTATTGCCGTAACCGCGGATGCCTATATCGGATTCGTGTGCAAACGTTTCACATTTTGATTTCACAAAACTTTTCCCCTTACTGCTACCGACGTCTTTAGAAGCCAAATCACTGCCAAACTCCAGCGATTCGCGTCTGGCAGTATCCGCACATTCCGTCAGTAATTTTGCTTTCCAGCACCGTGAAACCAATACGTTTAACAATCGTTTGCTTGCAATTGGGGCAGATTGTGTTTTCACCCTGTCCAGGGACATTACCTTCGTAAACATGCAGTAGCCCTGAATCCATACCGATTTTACGCGCGCGCTCGAGTGTAGTGAGAGGCGTAATGGGCTGGTCAACGAGCTTGTATGCGGGATGGAACCTGGATACGTGCCACGGGATTGATTCGTCTACCGATTTTATGAACTGCGCAATTGAGGTCAGTTGCTCATCCAAATCATTATGGCCAGGAATAACCAATGTTGTGATCTCAATCCAGATGCCGAATTCCTTGTAGAGTCTTATAGCGTCCAATACTGGTTGGAGCCGTGCACCGCAGATACGCTTGTAGAATTCATCACTGAATCCTTTGAGGTCGACGTTTACAGCATGGAGATAAGGCCGGATGACCTTTAGTGCCTCGGGCGTACTATAACCGTTCGTTACGAAAACGTTCTTAAGGCCTGCCTCTACAGCAAGCCGCGCTGTGTCGTAGGCCAATTCAAAAAAGATCGTCGGCTCGGTATATGTATAGGAAATGCTTGCGCAACCCTGTGCCCGGGCTGCCTCAACGATCGAGCTGGGAGAGATGTTCTCTCCGACGATCACACCTCCACGGTCATGCGGAAGCTGGGAGATATCGGCGTTCTGGCAATTTTTACAACGGAAGTTACATCCTGGAGTAGCAATGGAATATGATCTGCTGCCCGGCAGGAAATGGAAAAGCGGCTTTTTCTCGATAGGATCGATATTCCGAACGATCACCTTATCGTACACGAGGCTATATAGAATACCGTCACAGTTCTCGCGAACGGTGCAAATGCCGCGTTTTCCTGGATCGATGACGCAACGATGGCTGCACAAACTACATTGCACCTTCTTGTTTTCCCGCGGTTCCTGAAAAAGTGCCTGTCTCACGCCGTCAACCCCCTGTCAATCACCTGACAACCAATCCGATCTCAATATCACTTACCAAAACATGTTGCAAGGATTGTTCAGCGAAAAAACGACGTAGTTCCTCTAGACCTCAGAGCGGTTTCTAGCGGTTCATTTTTTCGCTCTTTAGTTTATGATCTTTTGCCTCAGCCTCAACCCTGGTTTTGCACGAATCGCAGATTACGTCGGGAGAGGGATTACCGCAGATAAGGCACCGTTTGTCCGGTCCCACCTTCACTCCCTCTGTCTGGAAGATCATCTCAAGAAACTGCCCCTCCGTAACATGACCGGTCATTTGAATGTTCTCTCCGAAGATAGTCGTCGGCAGTGTCTTCACGTTGAACTTTTTTACAAGGTCTGGATATTCGCTTGCTATAACGATCTCTGCAGAAATAAATTTGCTCGTAAGAGCAAGCCCTATAGCCGTTTCAGCAACAGGTTGGCATCGTGTACAATCGCTTTCCACGAACACGCGTATCTTTACATCGTGAGTTAGATGATTGAGAGCTCTTATGATATTTTCCGGGAACCATGCGTTTCCAAGCGAAAGTGACTTTATGGCTGATAGCAGCACTTCCAGCATACCGTCCTCAAGGTATCCAACAAATGCCGCCCACTGACCATCCCCTCCCTGAAAGATGATAGTCGGGGCCAATTTTACGCCGTACAGCTGCACTTTGTCCCGGTCCATGACCATATCGTACGTTTCCAAGGCGATTTTGTCGAAGTGCTTCTTGATTGCATGGCTAAGTTTCAGCATGTCGGGGCAGGACTCGCACCCAATGTCTGTCGTGAATATGATAAGTCTGACCGGTTTTTTTAACCCTGCGTTCATTTTTTGTATCAATGCCAATGAGAGATCGGATAGCATGTAGCCCCTTCCACGACGCTAAGATTGCCAAAGTCTATGAATTTATTATAACAGATTTTCCCTACTTGTCGTCAGAATTAGGGTTCTGGAAATATGAGTTTTAGAAATAGAACTTGAACAATGCGGAGTGCCTTGTTATAATAATCCACTTTGTGTAACTACTATATTTAGCGAGTTCATCCCAAGCGGGAGACAGGAATATATGAAAAGTAAGTTCGTTATTATAGCATTAATTGCGACCACGTGCCTGGCAATTCCCTTAAGTGTTTTTGGAGAAAAGGTAGGTGGTGGAGACTTGACATTCACGCCCAAAAATGCCTCACCGGTCGTATTCAGCCATGACAAGCATGTGAAGGGACAAGGCCTGAAATGCTCAGTATGTCATTACAAGATATTCCAGATGGCACAAGGATCAAACAAAATGGACATGAGCAAAATTACAAAGGGGGAATTTTGCGGCAAGTGTCACAACGGCCAGAACGGCTTCGACGTCAAGGACCAAAAGAACTGCACTCGTTGCCATAAATAATACTGGATAGCTCAATAAATAACCTTTCTTTGGGTAGCCTATTTCTCCGGAGCACAACTCTATGTCCGCCAATGCGGACTACAGCGATATCATCACCTTTAAATCTGCAAACAGCGGGCCCGTGTTCTTCAACCTAATTATCACATGAACACCCAGGGGATAAGGTGCATAGCATGCCAGATACGGACGATAGCACGTTTTGCGTTAGATTTCAAATGAATAAGCAACACGGTGACCATCATGGATGACCGTGCGGACAAAGCTAGGTTTTGATACCGGCATGCTCACCATCATTCCTTATACTGTACTTCTTTAATTTATATCTCAATACGCGCTCGCTGATACCAAGCTGCTCTGCTGCCCGCGTTTGAACGCCACCCACCTCTTTCAACGCGTCGAAAATAAGACCTCTTTCCATTGTTTTAAGCGTCTCATGCAACGAGCCTTTCTGTTGTGCTAGTGGCGCCTTTCCTTCTTCCATGACGGCCTGGACATGGATAGGGAGATCTTTAACCGTGATTAGTCCTCGCTTTGCTAGGACGACAGCCCGTTCTATGATATTTTCCAGTTCGCGAACATTGCCGGGATAATTATAACGCATAAGCAAGTCCCGCGCATCTGCTGACATACCACTGATCTGCTTCTTGTTTTCCTTTCCATACTTTTTAATGAAAAAATCCATAAGCTCTGGTATATCTTCTTTTCGCTCATGAAGCGGAGGAATTGTTACGGATACGACATTCAATCGATAATAAAGATCTTCCCTGAACGAACCGTCCCTAATCGCTTTTTCTATGTCCTTATTCGTGGCTGCGATCAGCCGCACATCGCTCTTGATGGTCTGGTTGCCACCAACTCGTTCGAATTCGTGTTCTTGAAGCACTCGGAGAAGCTTTACCTGCATACCGGGCGTCAGCTCGGCAATCTCGTCAAGGAACAAAGTTCCCTTGTCCGCAGCTTCGAACCTTCCAATTCTGCGAACGGTAGCACCGGTAAACGACCCCTTTTCGTGACCGAAAAGCTCGCTTTCAAGAAGTGTTTCCGGTAACGCGGCACAATTTACTTTGATGAGGGGGTAATTTGCCCTGGGACTGTGATAATGAATAGCCTTGGCGAGCAGTTCCTTGCCTGTTCCACTATTTCCTCGAATAAGCACTGTAGCATTGCTTCCGGCAACCCTGCCTGCAAGGTTCAGCACCTCTTCCATTGCACTACTAGTGCTCACGATCTCATCGAATTTATATCTTTCTCGCAACAGCTCTTTAAGCTCTGAGTTCTCACGGATAAGCTCCTGTCGTTCCGATATTCGTCCGATGAGGACAACGAGTTGGTCAAGATCAAGCGGTTTGGGAAGATAATCGTAAGCGCCGCCCTTAATAGCCCTCACTGCGGTCTCGATAGTGCCGAAAGCAGTCATAATTATCACCGCCAGGTCAGGGTTTATCCTGCGAACTTCGTCCGATGTTTTGAGCGCGTCAATACCGGGGATATTGCAGTCTGTTAGAAATACTTCGAAGCGATCGTGCCTGATTGCCCTGATGGCTTCGGGGACTGTACCGACAGCAACTACATCGTACCCTTGTTTGACCAGGTGCTCTTCAATCCTGCGGCGCTCTTGTTCCTCGTCATCCATAATCAATATTCGAGCTTCCTGCATGCTACAAAACCTCTCCTCCAGCAGCCATCACAACGCGCGCGGCGGGATACTAATGACTGCTATTATTTTTTCGATGAGTACGTGATAAAGCCACGACTATATTTCAGTATTGTGAATAAGTTTAGATCTGCGTTTTTTCCAATGAATTTTGTTTATTAAGTCTTTCGAACAAATCTATAACGATACCTTCCCGAAGACCCCAGTCACTTACGACCATGGAGTAAAATCCGAAGCGACGCATAATCTCCTGAGCAATGATCGCACCGGAAAGAATTATGTCTTCCCTGCCATTTTCCAATCCCTGAATTTTCTTTCGTTCCTTGAGCGTCGATGCCTCCAGTTTTGTAACGATAGCATTGATGAATTCACGGGTCAATACTGACCTATTGATTTTTTCAGCATCATATCGAGCAAGTCCTTGACTAATAGCAGCCAATGTCGTAATAGTACCAGCAGTGCCGATACAAATGCTGTTCATAGCAGATTGAAACGTCCCTGCACTGGTATCGAGCTCTTTATGGATTGAATTTCTGAGGCGAGCCAAATCTTCTGGTGAAGGAGGATCGTGCTTTATGAACGCATCGTAAAGGTATACGGCACCAAGGGACAAACTTGCAATTACAGGTTTTCTGTCAGTATGAGTAAGTATGATCTCTGTGCTGCCGCCGCCGATGTCCATGACTAACGCCGCAGAGAGAATGTTACTGCTCATATCATTCGGTGTTGCGAGGCACTGTTGTACACCGAGTAGTGTGAGCCGTGCCTCCTCTTCACCGCTTACGACACGGACAACTAGTCCTGTCTGTTTTCGTACTCGATCGATAAAGACAGATGCGTTTTTTGCCCTTCTGAGTGCGCTCGTACCAATTACAGAGATATGACGTGCTCCCTGGTGTTGGATGCTTTTCTGAAAGGAAACAAGTGCATTAAATGACCGTTCCATGGCTTCATGAGTTAATACACCGCACCGATCGGTGTCCTGTCCAAGACGCGTAATTCTTCTGTCAGAAATAAGCTCTCGAAAGTAACCGGGACCAGTATCAACAATGAGCAGTCTAAGGGTATTCGTACCGATGTCAATCCCTGCCAGGATCATTACAAGAGCAGTTCCTTGAGCTTTTCACTATACACTTTCACACGCATGGCAAGCAGTTTTGTAATTATAGTGAGCATTCTGGCACCTATACGCGGTTCGAGGACGAGTAGCGTCTGAAAATCTTTTCGCGTGAGAAGAAGAAGTTCTATCGCTGTTTCGGCACGTGCGTTCACGAGCCTGACATCCTCCTGAACGAGAGCAAGTTCTCCGAAAAATTCTCCAGGCCCTAGGAGCAGAAGCCCCATTTCTTGACCCTCTCCTGCCATCATAGTAATCTTGACGGTGCCACTTTTTACGATATAGAGTGCCTCTGCCGGCATCTTTTCAGTAAAAATTGTGGTATTCTGTTTGATTTGACGCTCTTGGAAAAGACTCATAACGATATCCATCTCCGCTTTGTTGCTGCCTTTAAAAAGCACTGTCTTCTGTAATAGCTCGAAATTATTCATTGCAATCCACTTTGCTTCGTGACATTGGAAGGACAGTATTTCTCATAAAAGTTATTATAGGTTGACTATTTTTATTTGTCAAGAATCATTGAATCTATGATAGGAATCAGTCAAAGAATGGGAATAATCGAAGTCAGTGAGCCTGGAACTTCGCCATTTGTATTATCGTGCTTATGATTATACGGGCGATTTCATCTTTTGGCATGATCGGTAACTCGGTTCTTTTCCCTGTACGGTCAAAGATTGTAACGGCATTCGTGTCAGTACCGAAACCTGAACCAGACCGGAGGACATCGTTCGCTACGATCATATCGAGATGTTTGTCTTTTAATTTTTGAATTGCATTCTGCTCCACATTATCTGTTTCAGCAGCGAACCCTATGAGTAAATACTTACCCTTGCTCGTGCCCAGTTCCCGCAGGATATCCACAGTCCTCTCAAGCTGCAACGATGTTGGTGCGTTGTTTTTTTTAATCTTCCGTTCAAACTTTTGGAGGGGAGTAAAATCAGATACTGCTGCTGCCATGATAATAATCGAGCTATTCAGCGCCTGCTCTTTGACCGCAGCGTGCATTTCCCTAGCACTGACTACGGGGATCACGTGCACGTCTTGCGGTGGGCGCAAATGGGAAGGACCTGAAATTAGGACGACGTCAGCGCCTCGCTCCTTTGCAGCAGCGGCAAGCGCATACCCCATTTTCCCGGTCGATGGATTGCTGATAAACCGCACAGCATCTATGGATTCCCGGGTCGGTCCAGCGGTTACGAGTACTGTCTGACCTGCAAGGTCTTTCGGCGTAAGCAATGAGGTAAGTTCCCAAATGATCCTATCCGAATCCGCAAGCCTGCCTTCACCAATAGTGCCACACGCGAGGTTGCCGCTTTCAGGTGCTATGAACTTAACACCCATATCGGTCAGTGTATCGATGTTCTTTTGAAGGACAGGGTTACGATACATCCTTTCGTTCATTGCAGGAGCAATCACCAATGGGCAGTCTCTCGCCATTATGGCCGTCGTCAATGAGTCGTCTGCTATACCTGCAGCTAGCTTTCCAATGACGTTGGCTGTTGCCGGTGCGATAAGGGCAAGATCAAGTCCATTAGTTATATCGATGTGCTCGATCGAGAATTGTTCCTCGCGGGAGAACTCTTCACAAAGTACCGGAAAGCCACTAAGAGTTTCGAAGGTGAGACGTGAAACGAAGTAGGTCGCGTGTTTCGTCATGGCTACGCGGACTTCGGCCCCTCTGTCCCTGAGCCTGCGCACAATCTCAACTGCCTTGTATGCGGCGATACTGCCGGTTACTCCTAGCAATATTTTTCTGCCGGATAAGAGGTCACGTTGTACCACCCCGTCTACTCCTCAGGCTCATCAACTGCCTCGCCTGCTTCCTCCAGATCCTCATCAGCAACGTCTGGTTCTGATTCCTCTTCGGGACGCTCTCCCGTCACTTCTTCGTCTTGTGTCTCCGATAGGTAAGCACTTAGTTCTTTCCGTATCTCTTCTTCTTTGGCCGAAAGCTGTTCTTCAATCTTAGCCCGCTCTTCCTCCTTGCGGAACTCTTCCTTTGCTTTCACTGCCGCTTCACCCACAAGGATATTAAAACTGTGTGCAATTGCTTCTTCCAGAGCAACGGTTGCATCCTTGATCGAACGCGAATTTACCTGTGGGGTGGCACCGGCCGATAATTGCCGTACCCGCTGTGAGGCAATGTGTACGAGACGAAACTTCGTATCGGCGATTTGATCGTTCATTTCGATGGGGAGCGATATCAAGTCTTGAGCTATTTTCTGCATTATTTCCTCCTACTTAACATAGTATCATAGTTTTATTTACTTTAGAACATTTCTTCGATCCATTGCGTGTCCGCAAGTTTACTCCGGCATCTTTCGGCAATAACAACGGACCGAAGTTCGGTGAGAGCCCGTTCAAAATCCCTGTTTACGACGATGTAATCGTAAAGAGCATAATCCTTAATCTCTTCACGTGCTCTGCGCATTCTTTTTTTTATTTCATCTTCATGGTCCGACTTACGGTTGCGGAGCCGTTCCTCAAGAATATCGAGCGAAGGCGGCATGATAAAAATGAAGACAGCTGAATTAAATTTCGATTTAATCTGCTTTGCGCCCTGTGTATCAATATCGAGGATAATGTCGATGCGTTTCGAGATCATGTCATCCAGCATCCGACGTGACGTGCCATACAGGTTGGCATGAACCTCTGCCCATTCTGCAAAGTCTCCGGCATTGATCATTGCCTGAAAGCGATCCTGGCTGACGAAATAGTAGTCTCGACCGTCAATCTCGCCTTTCCTCGGTTTGCGCGTCGTATAGGAGATAGAGTGGGTAAGGTCTTCCAGGGAATCGGTGATTGCACGACACAGGCTTGTTTTTCCTGCGCCGGAAGGGGCGGAAACGACATACAACAAACCCCGTGTCCTCTTCACTGGTCACTCCTTCCCGCGAATCTCTGCATCAGCGTCTCTACCTGCACCGCAGAGAGGATCACATGGTCACTATCGGTAATGATAATAGCCCGAGTTTTCCTACCCTCGGTAGCATCGATCAGCATTTTTCGTTCTTTGGCCTCCTCCCGAAGGCGCCTCATGGGAGCCGAATCAGGCGAGAGTACCGCAACGACTTTCGTTGACATAACCATATTGCCGTAGCCAATATTGATCGGGTTATTTACCATAGCACTATTCAATATTCTGCACCTGTTCACGTATTTTCTCAAGCTCTGCCTTGATATTTACGACATCCATTGAGATTTCAGCATCCATGGCTTTCGAGGCAATCGTATTTACTTCGCGGCCCATTTCCTGAATCAAAAAATCAAGTTTCCTGCCTACTGTCTCTGCGTTTCCATCTGTCATAAGCTTGCAAAATTGTTTCCTATGACTACCGAGTCGCGTAAGTTCCTCCGCAACATCCGTTCTCTCTGCCAGGATCGCAATCTCCTGGGCCAGTCTCATGGGATCGGGCTGTTCAGTCACAAGTCTTTTTAAGGTCTCGGTCATGCGTTTTCTTGCGAACTCTATGGATGCAGGGACCTTCTTGAGAATTGAACTGGCCAGAAGATCGATTGTTCCGACTCGGGCCATGATGTCCTGTGCCAGAGCCGCTCCCTCCTCGGTCCGCATCTTATCAAGTTCCTCGAGTGCCTGCGATAGGCCTGTTGATAAGACCTGCCATAACTTCTCTGGATCCTCCATCGTTTCGGAAACCACGACGATGTCCTGAAAAGCGGCCACAGTCGACAGTTCAATGTTTCCATTTAAACCGTATCGCGATTTAAGATCTCTCAGTGCTGCAACATATTGCCCGGCCAGTTCCTCATTTACGACAAGCTTTGTGCTTTTTTCCCGTTCCCCATTCCGGTTAATAAATACATCAAACCGACCTCGGGAAAAACGATCCTGTACAGCCTTTTTCACCCTGGGTTCCAACATGGCAAGGCCCCTAGGCATCTTCACTTGGATATCAAGATAGCGGTTATTAAGCGACCGTATTTCAATAACAAAATGTGCGGCAGCATCTCCCGTATCTTTTCTTCCAAATCCCGTCATGCTACGTATCACGATCAATTGCCTTTCGCTGTTGCTGTTTTTCGCTATCTGCCTTTGAATTAATCCGACATAAGTCTCAGAATCGTCTGAAATAATTTTCTTGAATCACTGGTTCGAAATGATATACCTTTGTTGTATAAGGTGGATAAATATTAAAAAAGAAATGTACCGTTACATCCCATTTCGCTGATATTTTCATATTGTGGTTATCATCGTCCCTCATCAATACGAAGTCTGCCTGCCGGAGAGGAAGATCAAGCTCTATTGCCTTTTTTTCAAGATCCATTTTAATTTCGTCATCTTTGAGCGTCTGTGCAAATCGTGCTTTTACTGACATTTCGTCCTTCATTCGTTCTGTATCAATATACATAGGAACCAGTTTTATGCTAATATGCACAACGATAAATAACACTAAAAACCAAAATAAGACTTTTAAGTTGCTTACACCTCTCTCTGCTAATAGTTTGGGCATAATCGATTCCTTCCCGAATTAATGAATCAGTGTCCCAATCCGTTCCCAACGCACCCAGTGGTCATCACCACCCCAGGACCAGTAGATAATAAATGCCTTGCCGAGGATTTTATTTTCCCTGACAAAACCCCAGAACCTGCTGTCCTGACTGTTATCACGGTTGTCACCCATTACGAATACGGAATCCTTGGGCACAAGCCATGGACCTTCGTTTTGCCCGGACTGATTAACGAGATATTGAATGGTATGCATGACAGTCCCTAGTTGCTCCTCATATAACATCGGTTTCCCGAAAGACAATCCCTCCTCCACACTTTTATCCGCAGGATCGCCAATCGCTTTTATTGGAACAATTTGATCGTTGATAAATAATTTTCCATTGATGATTTGTATTTTATCACCAGGTAATCCGACCACGCGTTTAATAAAATTTTTGTCTTCGTTCACCGGGTACTTGAAAACGATTACATCGCCTCGTTGCGGCTCCTTCCAGTCAAAGATCCTGGTATCCATAAATGGTATTCTCGGGCCATAGACAAATTTGTTGACCAACAGGTGATCACCAATGGCCAGTGTCGGAATCATAGATCCTGACGGAATCTTGAACGCCTCGACAATGAATTGCCTGATGAACAAAGCAAAGATAGCAGCGATTAAAAACGGCTCTACCCATTCTTTGTAAAATGATTTCTTTTTAATCGCGTCCTGCTGTGTTTCAGACATCCTGCCTCCTATAGCATCGCAATGCATGCGATGCGCGTTAAATATAAAAAGGAAAGTTGAAAACCGCCAGTTGGCATCTGAATTTTCCAACTTCCATTTTCCACTCTTTTATCACGTTACTCTCCCACCTTGAGTACAGCAAGGAACGCCTCCTGGGGAAGTTCCACGCTCCCGACTTGTTTCATTTTTTTCTTGCCTTCCTTCTGCTTTTCGAGAAGTTTGCGTTTTCTAGTAATATCTCCCCCGTAGCACTTTGCAGTGACGTCCTTGCGCAAAGCCTTCACTGTCTCGCGGGCAATAATTTTCATACCAATCGCTGCCTGGATGACGACTTCGTAAAGCTGTCGCGGGATCACTTCTTTAAGTTTCTCAGCGAGTTGTCTTCCGCGGTTCGCTGCCTTGTCACGGTGTGTGATAAGCGAGAGAGCATCCACAGGTTCGCCATTTAAGAGCATGTCGAGCTTTACTAGATCGGATTCCACATAACCAAAGAGCTCGTAATCGAGCGATGCGTACCCCTTAGTAAGGGATTTAAGCTTGTCATAAAAATCCATCACAATCTCGTTGAGCGGCAGTTCATAGATGATTAACACGCGATCTTTCGTAATATAAGTAATTTCTTTCTGAGTGCCCCGCCGCTCCTGGCACAATGCAATGAGCGAGCCCACATATTGTTCAGGAGTTATAAGCGAAGCCAGGATCATAGGTTCTTCGATACGCTGTATGTCCTGAATATTCGGCAACTTAGCAGGATTGTCCACCATAATGATTTCGCCATTGTTTTTCGTCACCCGGTAGACCACTGTGGGCGCCGTAGGAATAAGTGCCAGTTTAAATTCTCGTTCCAATCGCTCCTTCACGATGTCCATATGTAAAAGCCCCAGGAACCCGCAGCGAAAACCGAAGCCGAGAGCAAGTGACGTTTCTGGTTCGTAAGTGAACGAGGAATCGTTTAGCCGGAGTTTTTCCAGGGCATCTCGCAGGTTTGCATAGTCTTCGCTGATCATTGGATAGATACCAGCAAAAACCATGGGTTTTACGTCCTTATAGCCAGGCAACGGCGCATCAGCAGGTCGTTCAGCATCCATGACTGTATCACCGATCTTGGCATCCGAGATCCGCTTGATACCGGCGATGATGCACCCCACATCTCCCTGCAACAGCTCCGATGTCGGCTGCATCTTAGGCGTAAAAACGCCGACAGCCTGCACTTCATAGACCGCACCGGTTGAGTTAAGTTTGATCTTCTGCTTCGGCCGTACTGTCCCGTCAACGACCCTGACCAGTATTACTACACCCTGATAGGTGTCGTACCAAGAATCGAACAAAAGAGCCCTCAGAGGCGCATCAATGTTGCCTGCAGGTGCCGGGATATTGTTTACTACAGCCTCGAGGATCTCTTTCGTGCCGATCCCTTCCTTGGCGCTTGCCGGGATGGCGCCTGATGCATCGAGTCCGACAACGTCTTCAATCTGATGTTTCACTTCTTCTACGTTCGCGCTCGGCAGATCGATCTTATTGATAACCGGTATTATCTCGAGGTCATGGTCGATCGCGAGGTAAGCGTTGGCGAGCGTTTGCGCTTCAACACCCTGTGAGGCATCTACCACAAGAAGAGCACCCTCACAGGCAGCCATGCTGCGAGAAACCTCATAGGTAAAATCGACATGACCGGGCGTATCTATCAGGTTCAATATGTAATCTTGTCCATCGGATGCTTTGTATTTAAGTCGAACCGCATGGGCCTTTATCGTGATGCCTCGCTCACGCTCCAGATCCATGTCGTCGAGTACCTGGTCGCTGCCTGCTGCGGCCATTTCCCTGTCCGAAAGCGTGCCAGTATATTCAAGAATCCTGTCGGCAAGCGTTGACTTGCCGTGATCAATATGTGCGATGATGCAAAAATTCCTGATATTCGAACTTGCCATAATACTTACAAAGGTACAATGTGAACCAGTGAATCAGCGAAACAAAAAAATACCACTATGTCTGATTGTCTTGATTCCCCATTCTTCGACTCATCATTCATTTCCATCCTGCCTTTTGGAGTGCAGTAGCAGCTGCCCCTACCGTGCCGGCATCGTCACCGAGCTTGGACGGCAAGATTTGCGTTCGAGCGGCCGGAACCTCAAAAGCACGTTTCATGATTTCTGTCCGCGTCGAATCGATAAATAGCGGCCAGGCGTCCTTCACGCCGCCTCCAATGACGACCATTTCGGGATTAAATATATTGATCAGGTTCGCAATGCCGATCCCGAGTATACGACCCATGCCTTGCATGACCTTGACTGCACGGGCGTTTCCATTGCTCGCTTCCTGGAACACCTGCGCCGAGGTGATCTCCGACTTAATACCCGCCTCAGAAATGTCTAAAGCATCCTGGTAACTTTGCACGATGCCCCGCGCCGATGCATACATCTCAAGGCAGCCTTTATTCCCGCAGCCACATTTTCGACCGTCGGGGATAATCGTCATATGGCCCAACTCACCAGCCATGCCATCCGCGCCATGCCAAATTTGTTTATTGAGCACGATGCCGCCGCCTACACCGGTGCCAAGCGTCAAGAAAATCATGCTCCCGATACCCATACCCGCGCCCCGCCACTGTTCACCGAGTGCGGCTGCATTAGCATCGTTTTCGATCATAACGGGCAATTTGAGTACTTTCTCCAATTCATCTTTAAGAGGAAGATTGTTCCAGTCCGGAAAATTGGGAGACTTCACCACAATCCCTTTATCCACCTGAATAACGCCGGGGGCTCCCACGCCTACGGCAGCTACCAACAACCCTTTCTGAACAGCGATTTTCTGCTGGCGCTCAATATTTTGTATCAATCGTTTGACAATTTCTTTCCAGCCGTCAGAAGCGCGCGTCGCCTCCTTGTACTTGTCGAGAACATCCCCTTCAGTGTTCAGAAGTGCAGTTCTTAAGTTCGTACCGCCGAGGTCCACACCTATGACTATGCGGCTCACGCTAATCTCCCTAACTGCCTAGAAGTACAGAATATTCTAAAAGATAGTAATAGTAACATAGTGGTAATTAAATGTAAATAATATTATTGACTGGTTAGCCTACTCGGAGTGATATCAGCATGGTCAACGCGCAGAGATAAGATAGACCCATTGGACAAGGATAAGCATAATCGCCGTTTTTTGCACGGCTATTTTCTCACGGCTAGTGAGGATGAAACATATTCTTGGTAGATTGAATATTAGCGTAATAACGCTATAGAAAAAATAGGGTACGGCAGCTATGAATCCCAAAGCTGTAAGAGGATTCATGATAAAAGCGGTTGCGAGATCACCCTGCGACAAATATACCACCGACCGCGTTGCACCACAGGTCGGGCAAGGAATACCAGTTAACCCTTTGAGTACACAAGATGGAGCAATTGAAAGGATCGGAAGAACCCTGGCTGCTCCCATAAGGAGGAGCGCCATACTCCCGTAAATGACACCGAACTCAATCTGGCCGGTTGATCTTTTTTTGAAAGTTACATTCATTTATGAGTGGGCGTGCTATCCTTTCGCGCCGTAAGCCTTGTTCTTTGGGCCCGGAATATAATGCGCTGATCGCGAAGCAATCAAGTGTTCTCTGTTTTTTAAAAATATTGCCAAATGTTCATCTTGTAATATGATTTCCTCAATGTTCGATACCGTCACAGAGCCAGATTCCCAAACAACGACTGTCGTCGGTAAGGCAAGTGTAACTGACGATAGCACCCCCTTTTTCCTCTGGCTGCTTGGTTTTTCTGCAACGAAGCCCTGGAGCACTGCCGTATGGCATACCAAGGAAATCTGGAAGGCTACCGGCAAAATATTTGGACCTGAATGCTGCCCTTAAACAAGAATACCACTTTTGGTATTGCCGATCGCATTCACAAAGCGCTCAGGCAGTCCTGGAAGAGCTTTAGCAGTCACATAAATCATGGTTTGCACTCCGTGAAAATGGAGATATGAATGCCAACCCGCCAGGGTATGGACCTAAAACCGAACTGTCAATGTTACGTTCAAACAAAGCACTGTAAAGTAGGAGCCGAGATTTTTTACTGTACGCTTTAGCATCTCGAAAAACATCTACGGCAAGCAATTCCTCTTTCTGAAGGTCAAACTGCTTTAATGTATCCGTATAACCGGAGACAATATCCAGATTGGTCGTTTGGTACATGATATCGGCAAGTGGTTTGTCCCCCTGGTATACGCGATCTCTTTTCCCGGATTGAAAGGAGACAGGGAAACCATGGTTATTGACCTTGGCATGAAGGATCTTGCAGCGACCGCCTGCATACATCCCGTTGTTTAGACAGTGAGTTGGCCGCTCTTGAGCAGCACTTTGAAATGCAAAAGTTAAAGACGACCAACGGCAAATCCCGGAAAGCGTGTGCTTTGAAGCAAAAACGGTCTCGTCAGCGCTCTCACCTGCTCCACAGCTTTACCAAATCTCTTGTTCGCGATACCGAGGTCTCCACGATCATCGTGGGGGACCTTAAGGACACCAGAGAAGGCAAGGATTAGGGAAACAGTGGGAACCAACAGCTTCATAAATGGCCATTCGATAGGATCATCAAAATGGTCATGTACAAAGTCAGACTTAAAGGCATCCACGCTTTGGAAGAAAAGGAGCACTAAACGAGCCAAACCTGCTGTATCTGCAATACTCGGGATACACAGGTCGTGTGCGTTGTGGCTTCTATGTTTGTGAGCATTGCGGCGTTGTAATCCATGCCGATGGAAATGGTGCAAGCAATATTCTTAAAGGTATCTCCCGGTGCAAATCAGTATCTTGGAGTAGCGGCTGCCTGGCACAGCCATCCGTCAGCCGGTTCGTCTGGAGAAAAACCAGGCCAGTTTCATCAGCCCATGAATCGGGAACGTGGCAAACATCTCTGCCATATCCGAAAACAGAACCAGTTTTGGCCCTCACTGACAGTAGAGCGTGATTCGGGAATCCTAGGTGACAACGTCCAGGACATCGTACTGATTTTACATTCATGACATCCTTTACTTTCAAGCTATTAATGATTCAAGCTTTATGGTGTATAAGCGTTTTTAACCGCTTAAATGCTACTTAGAAATCATTTTGGCTTCAGCAGACTAAGTTGTTGCAAATATGTGATTCTATGATGTAGTGATCATTTATTGAATAAACGATGTCCTGGACGTTATCACCTAGGCTTCCGGCGCGGGGGGGAGTGAGGATGTCAAGGATGGAAATGCACCATGCTCCCGAATGATGAAGCTATAGCCCCCATGAACAGGACCATTGCTGCGATAAAAAGCCCACAACAGAAGAGGAATGGAAAAAGGACGGCAAAGGCAGCTTTACCGCCGGTTGTTCCATGTGCCTCTTTGAGGCCGATGATAGCGATTGTCATCATCCACAAGACCGCAATCGGCATTCCGCAGAAAGGAACAATAAGGAAGACAAAAGGCGAAACACCATACGCAATAACACGAAAGGTTGCTTCAAAACCAGCCAGGGCTCCTCGTACCAAATGTAAGAAGAGATGAAGTGCGCCTGACAAAACAAATAGCCAGAAAATTAATAGAAACGGTGTTATTACTGCCGCATATGGTGAGCGTAAACCTTCGACCACGCTGCGTCCTGCTGCGGTTCTGACTTCCGAACTCATAAAGTCCGGCATAGAATTGTAAAGAAGCATATCCCAAAAATAATATACCATGAGGCCAGCCATACCGATAATGAGTGCATATAATAGGGGATCGGTTAGGCCGCCCGATACAGGCATTTTTTTGAAAAAATCGGAAGGAGTGAACAGCGCATCCTTCATCGTCCTGAACAAACCTTGGAAAAAACCAATTTCCTCACGGCTTTCCCAGGCTGTTTTATTCCTCTCGGTGGAAGACAGGGATATGCCCGATTCGGCCACAAGACGCAATCCGCAGTATTGGCAGAACACTTGGCTCTCGGCAATCTCTTTTCCGCATCGTGGACAGTACATTAATTATCCTTATCATGTGTGAAACGTACAACTCACCGTGCGGGGAAGATGAAATTAACACACCCCCACCGCTAAAGCGTGTGGGATTCTGGGATGCAAAAGGAGCTGTTGCCGGATACACGGTCACTACCGCATCGCCCCGCTCCCCCTATTCTGATTCATAGAGGAGGCAGTAATTCAACTGAATTTTTGCTAAGTTTCATGATGAAATCCTACGTATCGTACCAGCTCACATCTTCTCCTGGGTGCATATCACTCTCCCTGGTTTGAGTACGGAGGAGATTACAGGATAAGTAAGGAGGGTTAACGATGTAAGTTTCTCGAATTTGTATGTCCTGATTTTCCAGCATGAGATCAGAGCGACTTATGTAAGAGAACTAGCGATTGATAATTTGAAATTTTATACTAAATGGCAGTGGTTGTCAACTAGAGGCGTTACTGAGGAGCATATCATACTGGACCGTATTTCCGTGCTCCATGACTGATGGTGAGTTCAATGCAGAGGATAACGGCTTACGAACTGCCGCATTCGGCAGGATCTCCCTTGATTTTTTCGACTGCGTGAGAAAGCGCTGGAAGGATCACTACGAGATTTTCCCGGACAGCCTTCGGACTGCCTGGCAGGTTAACGATCAAAGTCTGTTTTCTGATTCCAGCCACGGCGCGGGAAATCATGGCATGAGGAGTTTTCTTGAGGCTTTCTGCGCGCATGGCCTCCGCCATTCCAGGCAAAACACAGTTGATTACCGCAAGCGTAGCTTCTGGAGTCACGTCTCGGGGGGCAACTCCGGTTCCACCAGTCGTGAGGATAAGATCGATACTCCCAGCATCTGACAGTCTCTTGAGAGACTCGATAATGAGTTCTTTCTCGTCCGGAAGGATTTCGTAGTGATCCACGGAAAATCCTATACCAGTGATCATATCACGAATGACTTTTCCACTTTGATCGTCGCGTTGTCCTGCAGAACCCTTGTCGCTAATGGTAATAATTGCCGCACGAATTGTCATACTTGCTCCCGCGGTATATCTTTGATGAACATGAATGGGGTGTATGGACATCACAGAGAAATAATCTTATACGAGCCAGGGACTATGAGATATTTCGTGTGTTTTTATTGTTCTCTTAGACAACAACTCCACCGACAGTGATTTCCGGTATCCTGAGTGTCGGCTGAGCATCGCTCACCGGCGATCCCTGCCCATCTTTGCCGCAGGTGCCGATGGAGTAACCCAGATCGGACCCAACTTTGTCGATCGACAGCAGCACCTGCGGTCCATTCCCGGTCAGCGTTGCTCCTCTCACAGGCTCACCGATTGCGCCATTTTCAATCAGGTATCCTTCGCTCACTTCGAAAACAAAATCACCATTCACAGTATTCACCTGTCCGCCGCCCATTTTTTTGACAAAAAGGCCTTTTGACGTTGCCTTAAGGATCTTTCTGGGATCAGTATCGCCCGGTGTGATCATCGTATTCGTCATCCGCGGGATCGGTCGATGTTTATAGGATTCACGCCTCCCATTCCCCGTTGAACGGGCTCCATCCTTCATGGCCGTCAGCCGGTCGTACATGAACGTTTTAAGGATACCCTTATCCACCAGAATTGTTTTCTCTGAATCAACACCTTCGTCGTCAAAGCGGAAGGATCCGCGTTTACCGGAAATTGTAGCGTCATCCAAAACCGTGACGAGCGGGGAGGCGATCCGATCTCCCATCCGGTTCGAGTACACGGAAAGCCCTGACTGGGCCAGGTCAGCTTCGAGTCCATGCCCTACCGCTTCGTGGATCATAGTTCCGCCAGCCTCCGAGGATATGACCACTGACATTCTTCCAGCCGGCGCTTTGCGCGCCGAAAGCATCATGACTGCGCGTTTCACCGCCGTTTCTGCGGCTTGTTCGAGCGGCGTGAGGTCAAAAAGCTCCATTCCGACATTGCCGCCAATCGGTTCATAGCCGGTTTGTACCACATTACCGTCAGACGCAACAACGTGAACAAGTGCTGTGAGATAGGTGCGTTCATCCTCTGCTAAGACACCTTCGGAGTTCGCGATGAGGATCTGCTGGAAATGCTCTCGGTAAGATACCTGCGCCTGCCTGATATGGCGATCAGAGTTCGTTGCAATACGATTCGCCCTGAGAACGATGTCAACTTTTCGCGAAGTATCTACATCCTGGGGCGCTTTTATGATTGAAAAATTTGTTCGCGGTTTTTTTCTTGTCAGGGTGAGGACCTCCCTCTGTAGTCCTTGCGTCGCCGCTTGTCTCACTGCATCGGCGATTTCCAAAAGCGATGCGGTTGTCAGCTCGTTGGTATAGGCATAGGCCGTCCGCTGTCCAAAGATGAGACGCACTCCTGCACCGTAATCAAAACCGGATATGACTTTTTCAATTTTGCCGTCCTCGCATATAATTGAGAAAGGAATGCTCCGCTCGACAAAAATATCGGCGAATTCACCACCGCCGCTTAATGCTTTTGAGAGAATCGCCTGATAATCAATAGCAACATTCATAAGGAATTCTTCCTTTCTAGAGTGAACGATCCTGAATTAATTTCCTTCTGCGCGCGCTATGATCCCTCTTTTCAACTACTATATAGTATAATTTATATAGAACACTATTACTACCTATAAAAATTATTTGTGCTGTGCCTGCGGTCCTGCAAAATAGGGATTCGAAGATAGTAAACCTGTAGGCATCCGCTAGTTGCATTTACTACGCTCCATGCTTGCGAGTACTCTTTCGGTCAGAAGCAGACCCATCCACGATAAGATTAGAGTAATTGCAGGGAAAACCTCATTCAGGTAGAGTAGATTTGCCTAAGACCACTTTTCTTGAAGGAGGACATCTTCGTGAACAGTTTAACAGTATTTCCTGACAGATTCTACAGATATTTCCGCGTCAGGATTTTGGTGGAGCCGCAAGGAAAACAAGAGCAGGTAAAGTCATCAAGGGATTCAATTGCTGGGGCCAGTTCATTACACAAATAACGTGACACAGAGTTAGATCAGGAGTGGTATCGAGCTGAACAGCTTGTTCTTGAATCGAAACGGCTTCTTTCCTAACTGCGTCTTTTCCTCCTTGACTTCCTTCCTGTTTTCGCAGTAAATTAAAACATGTTTCAACGTTTCATCAGTGCGCTCAAGCAAAAAAAACTCCTTTCTCCCACGGGGTTGGTTTTAGCCCTCATCGTCGTTCTCTCGCTCATCATCGTACTCGGACAATTTTTTCATCAGTCGCTACAATCGGAAATGGCGGAACAATTCAACAAACAGCAGTTATTGCTGGCGCGTGAAGTGGCCCTGAATATAAAGAGTTTTACCGATCACGTATCCAAAACCATGCGTGCGATCTCTCAGCTGCCGGAGATAGATCGAATCGAAGAGGATCAACGGGTCCGTTCCGCGGTCAATGCAATTACGTTTAGCCTCCAGGATGAAGCGCTCGTTACTATCCGCGTTCTCGACAAGAACGGCATTATTCGTTATGATAGCGCCTATCCCAGCAGAAAACGAGCGGACCTGTCGAAAACTGATTACTTTAAAAGGGCGCGAATCCTTCCGAAGAATGATAAACTCATTACCGACCTTCTTGAGACTCATGAAAAAGGCGCGGATACGAAACAGTTTATCATTGCGGTTCCGATTTATAAGACTCAGGGAAATCCAGCTATGCAGGAATTCAACGGGGTCGTACTTGCCACGCTCTCGATGGACGGTCTCACCTCGCACTTTCTAGCTCCCATTAAGTCCGGACGAGGCGGGTATGCCTGGATGATGGACAGTGACGGTACCCTGCTCTACCATCCCACCCAGCCTCAGATGGTAGGCAAAAATCTTTACCATTCCGACAAGTCCTGTTTCAAGTGTCACTTGTCATTCAATACCGAAAAAAAAATGATCGAAGGCAAGGAAGAGACTTTTGGCTATTACGTAGCACCAGGTGGTGAGAACAAACTCGCAGCGTTCTACAAACTGCCAATTTTGCACAAGTCGTGGATCGTCGTGGTCTCTGCGCCTTACTCAGATGTCATGGCACTCATGAGACAAAGCAGGCTTTTTTACACACTGCTGATCACTTCAATCTTTATAACGACACTCGTTGCTTCCGGAGCCACCATTGTTGCCAACAAAAAGAAGATCATGGCGGAGGAGAAGGAGAAACATCTCGAGGACCATCGTCGTTTGGAGCAGGAGATTGTTATTGCAAAAGAGTACCTTGAGAACATCATTGAAAATACCAAAACGAATCTTATGGTCTTGGACAAGGATCTGTCTGTCAAAACGGTCAACACCGCTCAGGCGCAGACCTGCGGCTGTTCGAAGGAACAGGTAATCGGCAAATCTTTTTTCTCGCTATTTACTGATCAAATCCTGCCCTATAATGGCGTCCCCGTAGAAGAGATTCTGCATAGAACGCTTGAAGGCAAGAGTTTTGAACTTAGGGACTATAAAATAACGTGCTGGCAGGACTCACCCGTTTTTCTCACTATGAACATTAATCCGCTCCTTATCGACGGTAAAGACCCTGGCATCCTGATAACGAGCAGTAACGTGACAAAACGGGTACAGCTTGAAGAAGCACTTAAAAAGTATACTGTCGAACTCGAAGATAAAGTCGACAAAGGAACGGCCACTACAAAGAAACTTGAGCAGCAGGTGCTCCATTCCGAGAAGCTCGCCGCACTGGGTAGGCTTGCTGCAGGAGTGGCCCACGAGATCGGAAATCCCCTTACCTCAATTTCAACATTTGCCCAGTTGTTGAGGGAGACGACACAGGATGAATTTACGCAGAATAGCCTGGACGTAATAAATACCCATATCCAGCGAATCACCGACATTGTTCGCCGCATGGCAACGTTTGCTCGCGTGGATGCACTGAATATCAGAGAGGTTCAGTTGAACAATGTCCTAAATTCAACATTAGACCTGATGCGGCTCGATAAGCGTCTGAAGAGCTCAGTCGTAATCAAGGTGTGCCTCGATCCTGATCTACCTAAGATCATGATCGATGAAGGCCAGATGGCACAGGTTTTCATTAACATTATTCTCAATGCCTTTGATGCCATGCCAAACGGGGGCGAATTAAAGGTCGAGTCCCGGCTCGGGAAGGATGATCATAACAAGGCAGCTATAAGCATAACCATTGCAGACACTGGGATGGGGATCCCACAGAGCGAGCTTCAGAAGATCTTTGATCCCTTTTTCACGACCAAGGAAGCAGGCAAAGGAACAGGCCTTGGCCTCTCCCTAAGTTACGAAATCCTCAAGCGCTTTAAAGGTGACATCCACGTGGAAAGTGAAGTTGGGAAAAAAACGATATTTACGATCCTCCTTCCGATCGAAAATGGACAAACATAAGGAGTGGTTTCCATGGAAAAACCGAGCATTTTAGTCGTTGATGATGAAAAAGATATCTGTCTAGCCTTGAACATCCTGCTTACAAAGGAAGGGTATGTCGTCAAAGAGGCATACAACGGTGAACAGGCCATCGAATTTATCAAGAAGGAAAATTTCGATATCATAATGACGGATATCAAGATGGAGAAGATGGACGGTTTCGAGGTCCTCAAACAATCGCAGAAGATTTGCCCAGAAACCTCGGTGATCATGATGACTGCTTTTGCATCAGTAGGCTCGGCAGTTGAAGCAATGCGTTCCGGGGCCGTAGATTACATCACTAAGCCCTTCATCAATGACGAAATAAGGATGACGATCAAGCGTATTATCCAAAGTCGTGCACTTCAGATGGAAAACCAGATTTTACGACAGGAGCTGAGCCAGCGGCGTGAGGGATTCGCGAACATCATCGGCAATTCCGAGCCATTGCAGAAAGTCTTTACGTTCATGGAAAAGGTGATCCCGAACAAGAGCAACATTCTGATCACGGGAGAAAGCGGGACTGGCAAGGGTCTAGTGGCCCAGGCAATCCATGAGTCCGGGCCGAGAAAAGGTAAACCCTTTATTTCCATCAATTGCGGTGCCATCCCTGAGAACCTGCTCGAAAGTGAACTGTTTGGCCACAAAAAAGGTGCCTTCACCTCTGCCAACGAGGACAAAAAAGGTCTCATTACTATGGCGTCCAGCGGCACACTTTTTCTCGACGAGATCGGCGAGCTGCCGCAAGCTCTGCAGGTCAAGCTGCTCCACGTTATCCAGACGAAAGAATTGATGCCAGTTGGGGATACCCGAGTCATCGCAGTCGATGTGAGGATTATAGCAGCCACAAATGCCGATCTCATGCAGCGCGTCAAAGAAGGCCGGTTTCGGGAGGACCTCTACTACCGTTTGAACGTTATCGAGATCAGGATGCCTGCCCTGCGCGAGCGTCGTGACGACATCCCTGTACTGATCAAACATTATCTGGCAATCTTTGCTAAAGAATCGGGAAAAAATATCAAGGACATCGATTATGAAGCCATGCAGGCCTTGCTCGCCTACGACTGGCCGGGAAATGTACGCGAGTTGCGGAACACCATTGAACGGGCGACAGTGCTCGCGGATGGGGGAGTAATCACCATACACGACCTGCCAGACAAATTCAGAATACTGGACATTGAAGGAGTTTCCACATCCTCGCTTAGACATGCACTTGATGAATTCGAGCGTGAGTATATCAGAAGAAGTATGTCGGAAAACAAGGGGAACAAGGAAACCGTTGCTGGCAAACTAGGGATCGACCTTGCGACGTTGTACCGAAAACTGAAAAAGCTCAGGATAGAAACGGCATTTGACACGCCCCATGGCTAAAACCAGGGATTTTACGGCACTATTTGATAAAGAAAGCGTGCTGTTGAACAATGCTTTTCAAAAAAACCTTTTACTAAGAATTCTCCGTGCCTAAATGTGTAATTCCCGCTTATACACGTGAAAATGAGTAAACCGGGTATCCCACCCGAATAGAGACATGGAACTGATGCCTGCTGTCACTAAAAAACACCACTGTGCTATATTCTATCTAAGATTGCTTTTAGGTGCTCTTCAGATTTCAATTAAATGCTCCTCAGCAGATATATCAGAAACCAAACAACGCATAATAAAATAAATAGCGGAAATGAAACGGAGTCAGATAGCGAATGTCTGCGGATTGCTTCACACGTGTTTGTTTTATTTCGGTTCAATAGATACTTTATTTTTCGACTTTTCGGATTCTGCCAGCCGTATCTCGCTTACGGCTGATGCCGGCAGTGAAAGCCACTGCATCGACCCCTTAAGATATACTTCGGTATCCGAAACCTCAATCAACTCTCCGCTATAGATTATTCCGTTTGCGGAAACTTCGACTTTTTTCCCGATCATGTCTTGAATATCAGGCATTTTCTCTCCCGTGTCCCATTATACACTATACGCTCTGCGCTTTTATATCAAATCTACTGTATATCCCCTGAACCTCCCCATGACAGAAGCCAGGGGGTTCTGAAAACCTTATCCAATTACTCTTCCGGGCTCTCACGACTGCAAAGGCCAGCCGCTACAACCTTTCACTACCTTAAATGCCAGCAGCTACAACTTCCCGGACATCGATCTTGGCATGTTCTTCTTTCACAGGCGATCCGCTCTGTCTCCGGCCCAAACGAGTACGTTGTTTGAGACCGAAGCTGTAAGGGAAAGCACTCCTCACATTCGCAGATTGTTGCTGCAATCTCGATACCGCCTGTTTAAGGAGCGGTTCCGCACCCGGCCAGTATCTACTTGCCTCAGCCGTATCGAGAACACCATCTTGAACGTGATACGCAAGATATGCGGAATAGAGGTCCCGTTGGGCTGCTACTCCGCATTCACAAACATGTTGCCGCTGCGAGAGCGGTTTTTTCTTTACTGTTCCGCAATGGCAGGTTTGAGACAGCCTGAGTTTTCGAGTCGGGAGTTCAATCACTTTTCCGCCGGCACTCTCAGCCTTGCGAGAAAGCATTGATACAAAGGTTCCCGGTGCCCTTAAGCCCACGCTTTTACCAAAATTATGCTGCAATGATTTGTAGCTTAGTGTTTCAATATTAATGTGATTTCCCAGTGTTAAAACTTCATTGGTTAGCTTGCCATGAAGAGATTTTCTCTGCGCGGCTTGTTTCCGGTGAAGTTCTGATACTGCGGTCCGTATCGTCTGATAGTTCTTTGAATTGGTCCAAGTCTTGGCACCCTTTTTAACTGTGCCATCGGCGTTATAATTCCCAGAGTTTGTGGCCCTTCGTGACCGATCGAGCGCCCGTTGCAATCGTTTAATGGTCTTTTCGAGCGGTTCCAGCTCTTTACAAAACTGCTGAAGATCGGCGTAGCCATGAGTATAAATAGCATACGTAGACGGGCCGAGATCCAGGGCGATTGTACCATCAGAGATGATGTTTTTGGTTTTCTGCTTCGGCAGCCCTTCCTGCACTAGCTGGGCGTAGAAGTAGTTTTTACTGCGCATCCGCCTGCAGACCAGCCTTACATATTTTGTCCTACAGGAAAGGGCGTGGGCCTGCACGCCATGCTTGTCTTTTTTGTCGAATAAGCAGGGCAGTTCAAGACCAATCCACTCGATACGGCTTTGCTTTTCGTCTGTGCGGAAACGTATGCCAGCGGCGTTGCTCTTGGATTCAAAACTTAAGAGTTGATGCTTGCCTTTGAACCTTGGTCTACCTCTTTTATTGAACGCATATTTTTGGACAGCATCAAACGCTCGGGTGGCGATTTTCTGGACGGTATGAACATCCAGGTGATCACCGATGTGGCAGGCGTTCTTTGCCGCGCCAGCATACTTGTGCAAGCTGTATGCTGAAAAACCGAACTTCTCATTCACATCCTTAAATGCATCGGAACGCAATCCCTTATCCTTATAGGGTATAATGCGTGCCTTTTGATATTGCTTGGATTCCCGCATGAGATCCAGGCGTTTGAGAGATTCGCCGAGACAGGCATTGTAAAGTTGCCGGGCCACGTCCATGCGCATGAGGAGTATCTTCTCCTGAGATGTACTGACCAGAAGAGACAATTCATGGATAAACGATGGTGTTGTTTTCTTTTCCATACAACTCCCTGATTAAACAACTTTCTGGTGTTCAATATACTGTTTGATAACTGCCAACGGCGCCCCACCAACGGTAGAAACAAAGTAGCTGTTGGTCCAAAGTGTTGGAATCCGGGTCCGGAGAACCTTGAATTCTGAACGAAGCAGTCTGGAGCTTCTGCCCTTTATCTGCTTGACTAGCCGATGAATGCCATACTGCGGACCAACCTCTACAATTAAATGTACGTGATCCGGCATTATCTCCATCTCAATAATTTCAGATTTTCTTTCGGAAACCACATCCCTGATAATTGCTTTCAACCGTCCGGCGATACTGCCGGTCAACACGCTCTTCCGGTACTTAGGACACCACACAACATGATATTTACAGCTGTAAACTACATTATTATTGGACTTATACGTCTTTATATCAATCATACAGCATATTATACAGCAAATAGTTGTATAATACAACTCCTATACCCATGTATAAAGCCAGGGGCTTGCGGAGTTGAAAGGCTTTTGGTCATGAAGCAATTTATCAGTATATTTATCACCCCCAGACACCACATCGTGGGGAGATGATTGCCCGATTAATTCGAGGGCACCGAAAACGGCGACCTAGGTATCGGGAGAAAAGAGCGCAAAACCAAGATTCCCAATAGAATTCCAATCGATACCAGACCGGAGGCTGTTGAGCGTCGCCGGCAGTACGGTCACTGGGAGGACGACAGTTTAATTTCTCGCAAAAGCAAGGCAACCCTAAACAGCTTGACCGAACGCAAGAGTCGGCTCCTGCTTCTGACTAAGATCGATCGGAAGAGTGCTTCTGAGACCAATAAGGCAGTTCTCAAACGGTTTCGGTGTCTTCCTTTAAAAGCCAGAAGGACGCTCACTCTGGCTAACGGAACAGAGAATGCCAAGCATGAAAAACTCACGAGAAGACTTGGCATCCGGCGTTACTTCGCTCATCCCTACTCTTCATGGGAACGGGGAACCAATGAGCACTCAACGGCATGGTTCTTGAATTCGGTTCCTTAAATCTTTGCAAAGATCAAGCAATCACTCAAGGATCACTAAAAGACTTTGAACCGTTTTGATCTCAGAAACACCATGGAGGAGTAGCTGAAAAGGATCTTCAATCACTAAAACCTGACCCAAAGACACAGGTCTCCTCCAGTAACATTTTATTATTAGGCGCCGGGATTAAAGCCAACCAATTCATCCACAACCAATACGTCGCTTGGATGGAGTGTTCTTGGTAAGAGTGATAAAATGAGGGAAATTATTTTTTGAGCCGTTCCCTGACTAGATACGCCTGACCAAGAGAGATGCAAGCATCGTTACAAGGAACGTTTTGATTCGTCACGATTGTAAGACCGTCCTGGTTCAGCACTGACGTTAGCCTATCCAAAAGATAATGGTTCTGAAACGTACCACCGCTCAAAGCCACTACGTTAATTTCGGTCTTTTTATGCATATGCCTGACCATAGAACAAACAACGGACGCAACAGTATTATGAAACTTTGTCGCGATTATTTCTTTCGCGACATTCTGGTCCAAGTCATCGATTATCCTTACAAATATCGGAGAGTAGTCTATGATAGTTTGTCCATTCTTCGATTTGAACTCAACGGCATATTCGTTTTCGATCCCCTTTTGAGTCAATGACTCAAGGGCCATGGCCGCTTCACCTTCGAAGGTATTCCGGTCGCAGACGCCAATCAAGGCAGAAACCGCATCGAATAGTCTTCCTGCGCCTGACGAGAGTGGAGAAAATTCGCGAGAGCGGGCGACTAGCATGACCTGCTCAATGTTTGCTTCTCCGTATTTCTGATAAAACCCAGCTCGTTGAAGATACTTCCGGGTTTTGTCATCCGCAGCAGCCATAACAAAACTCACTGCAGTCTTCCAGGGTTCTTTTATTGCCGATTCACCTCCAGGGAGAGCGATATAACTAAAATGTCCTTCCCTTTCGAAGCCATCGATATCAGCGATGAGAAACTCTCCTCCCCAGAGATTACCATCAGTGCCAAAGCCGGTTCCGTCAAAAGCAACGCCGATTACTTTTTGTGTCAAACCGTGCTCAGCCATTACAGATCCAATATGAGCATAATGGTGTTGAATGGCAAATAGCTTCAGTTCTGACTCTCTTGTCCCCTGCCCCTTTTTAGACGTTACTTGTTCCTCTGCCCACCGAGTTGAGAGATAACCTGGATGCAGATCATGGACGATAGCTTTTGGTGCAGCCCGGTAAACAGCTTTTAGGTTCGACAAGCATTCTTCATAAAAATTTAAAGTCTCAAAGTTTTCCATGTCCCCTATATGCTGACTTGGAACGGCAAACTTACCTTTCGTCAAAGTGAAAGTATTTTTCAGGTCAGCACCGCAGCCGAGTACCTCGGGCCCGTCATCGTGAAGTGCTATGGGATCAGGCGCATATCCACGGGAACGACGAATAAACATTAGCTCCGTGCTCTGAGCTCGGGATCCCCGGTTAGTATCACTACGAACGGCGCACGCCGCGTTTCGC
The DNA here is from genome assembly GCA_963845065.1 of Nitrospirota bacterium. Taxonomy (GTDB): domain Bacteria; phylum Nitrospirota; class UBA9217; order UBA9217; family UBA9217; genus JAJYKN01. The sequence goes on along the minus strand of CAWJQQ010000001.1, from coordinate 1,098,992 downwards.
ACTCGGACGACTGAATCATCGAGTCTCATGAAAATGTTCCTATTGTGAACAAGGAACCCATCTACAATATCGGACAGCTTGCGTAGCGCTTCGGTGTTATCCCGTACTATCGGTTCTTCGGACAGGTTACCGCTCGTCATGACCAAGGCGAGAAAATGCGGTTTATCAATGACCGATTGAACCCTGGATGGTTGGGAGAAAAGCAGGTAATGCAATGGTGTGTATGGTAACATGGTCCCCAAATATTTATTATTCGGTGCTACACTAGCGGAAAGGCACCCATCGTCCTTTTTGCGTAACAGGACAATAGGTCGCCGGATCGACAGCAAAACTTCTCTTTCTCTGTTTGAAAGGAAACTAAATTGTTCTATGTATTCAATATCAAAGGACATGACGGCAAAGGGTTTATTGCTCTTCCTTTTTTTCTCACGCAACCGTTTTACGGCAGCATCATTCGTTGCATCACAGGCAAGATGAAAGCCACCTAATCCTTTGACTGCAACGATACCCCCATGTTTTAAGAGATCGACAGTTTTTTGTATCGCTTCAGTTCCTTTTACTCCTGACTCGGAACTCTGAGTCTTGAATTCGACTTCCGGACCGCAGGTAGGACATGCGTTTGGCTGCGCATGAAACCTCCGGTTTCCCGGATCATCATATTCCTTCCGGCAGAGCGGACATTGAGCGAAGCTCGACATGGTGGTGTTCGGCCTATCATAAGGTATTGCACATGTTATTGAGTACCGCGGCCCGCAATTCGTGCAGTTGATGAATGGATAAAGATAACGGCGATCAGTGGGATCAAGCATCTCATGCAGGCAAGCGTCGCATATTGATACATCGGGCGATATGAGCGTGAATGGAAGTTTTGCAGTTTGTTCGAGACTCTTCTGAATAGTAAAATCGCTGTAACCGTGCACATTTTGCGGCGTTATTGAGAGATCGGTGATCCGGGAAAGTGGTGGGGCTTCAATGCGAAGACGTTGAAGAAAATCTGGTACTTTTACGCCTTCAACATCGATAAAAACGCCCTCGCTGGTGTTCGTTACATATCCCTTGAGACCAAGGGCTCTGGCAAGGTTGTAGACATAGGGTCTAAAGCCGACGCCCTGGACAATGCCCTTGACTACTATTTGAGCCCGTTCAGCCATTGAGCCCACTGGTCGATCCCGGCGCCGGTAGCGCAGGAGACTTCGAAGATCTTCAGGTTCGGATTGAGTGCCAGGGAATCGTTCCGCATCTTGTTGATGTCCGTGTTCATGTACGGCAGGAGGTCGACCTTGTTCAGGACCAGGGCGCCGGATTCCCTGAACATGAGCGGGTACTTGAGCGGTTTGTCGTGCCCCTCGGCAACGGACAGGACCATCATCTTCATGTCTTCCCCGACCTTGAACTCGGCCGGGCAGACGAGGTTTCCCACGTTCTCGATGATCAGGAGGTCGAGGTCCGTAAGCGGCATCTCGTCCAGCACTTCATTGATCATGTTCGCGTCCAGGTGGCACGCGCCGCCGGTATTGATCTGGACCACCGGGACGTCGAGGGCGCCGATCCTCTCTGCATCGTCCGATCCCACGATGTCCCCTTCGATCACGCCGATCTTCCTGTGCGGCTTGAGGGCCTTGATCGTCCGCTCCAGGAGCGACGTTTTGCCTGCTCCCGGCGCGCCCATGAGGTTGATGACGTAAAGGCCGGCATCGTCAAATCGTTGCCGGTTTTCCCCGGCGATACGGTCGTTCGCTTCGAGTATGCGCGTGACCACCTTGACCTTCATGCCGCCGCCCTTTCTTCACAAAGCCCTTCCTGATGCTCTGCGGCCGCCAGAATAAATTCATGCTTCATCAATTCGTCTCCATATCGAGGATCTCCATCTCACGGCCGCGCGTGATCTCATAGGAGGTTGAACCGCAATGGGGGCAGGACAGCACATACTGGGCGTTTTCCGGCGCGTCGAACTCTTTCCGGCAATCGCGGCACGTCCCGCCCACAGGCACGGTCTCGATAACGAGTTTTGCGTTTTTTGCCACGGTGGTGTCCTTGGACGCGTCAAAGGCGAAGGCCAGGGCTTCGGGCAGGATGCCGGCGGCCCTGCCGATCCGCAGCCGGATGGAATCCACGGAGCTCAACCCTTCTTCCATGCATTTTGCCTGGACGATATCGATAATGCTGAGAGCAATGGATGCTTCGTGCATGATTTCTCCTGATTCGAGACGTTCCTTCTCGAGCTTCTGGATCGCGAAGCCGGCGTGGACCAGCACATAGTCCCCGACCCGCGGCTCTTCGGACAACAGCATGAGGCTTACCTGTCTGCGGGCGCCGAAAACGTCGATCGTGGCTGTAAGACCGTCGATACTGATGACCCGGGAGGGTATGGCGAGGCACATTGGTCGGTCCTGTCTTATAACGTGAATAGCGAAAATGTTCGTGGGAACTGTGAAACTATCCCACAGAATACCGGTCATGTCAAGCCTTGTATGCGGTCTTCAGAGTGCCTCAATCTTTTTCAGCTCTTCGAATATCAGCTCTTTGACCTTCGGGAGCACAGCCTTCACCGGCTCGGTCAGCTCCAGGGACCACGTCGAGACGTCTTTGGGCTGGACGCCGATAATGACGGTCTTTGGCTTCCCCCCCGTCAGTTCGGCCATGGTGAGGACATCGATCAGGCTGATCTGGTGCAACGACACCATCTGCTCTTTCGTGAACTGCAGGTCTTCCGGGGAAAAACGGAACAGGGACCCGGGCGTGTCGCCGGCCTCCACCACGTCGATGATGATGAGGTGGTCAAGCTCCCGGAACAGCGGGATGAGCTGGTGGCTTACCGTGCCGGCTTCAAGGACCTGGACGTTCGGGGGAAAGGGGGTATCCGCGAGGGAGTTGATCAGGTGTACGCCGAAACCGTCATCACTGAGCAGAATATTGCCGACGCCGAGAATTAAAACTTTTCGGGGAGGCGCCGTAGCGCCTCCCCGGAGCTGTTCATCTGATAGCATCTTACTGTTTTTTGAGCTTGTATCCCGTAAAAATCGCGCTCAAGGACCTGTCTTTCTCGATCATGCTGAATGAAATGTTCAAATACACGTGGATCAAGACGAAGACAATGAAGTACCACATGGCGAGAATATGCCATATCCTCGTGTACGACTCGCCTCCCAAACAGCTGCTCACCCACCGGAAACTGCCCGGGCACGCAATAAACCCGAACAAGTTGCCATGATACAAGGCTGCGCCGGTTAACGCCGTGAAGATGATCACCAGCCCGGTGAAAAGATAAGCTAATGCCTGGAGCGGGTTGTATTTACGGTAGTCCTTGTGAGAACCCTTGAAAAAAAGATAGTATCCCAGGATGTCCGGGATATTTTTCAGGTTCTCGCTGACCGAGAAGTCTTTCCAATCTGCGTCGAAGGTGGACTTGAAGGCCATATAGACCCTGATCACCAGGCCCAGAATGAGCGCATAGGCCGAAACAAAATGGAGAAACCGTATCGTGGCCATGATGGTACTGTCCGGACCGCCTGCGATGAACGGCCAGTGAATATATAGACCGGTGAAGATGAGCACTGCGATCGCGACAACCCGTATCCAGTGGTCCAGGATATAGCCGACACTCCACTCCTTTACCAGTTCTTCTTTCATGGCATCCTCCCCCTATGCGACCTTGAAGTCCATGATTCGATTCGACTCAGGATGGATCACATGCACCGTGCACGCAAGGCACGGGTCGAAGGAGTGGACCACACGCAGAATTTCAAGCGGCTTTTCCGCATTCTCCACTGCCGTCCCAACAAGCGCCTCTTCGATCGGACCGCGCACATTCTTGTTGTCACGCGGGCAGACGTTCCACGTCGTGGGCACCACGCACTGGTAGTTCTTGATCCTTTTCCCCGAAACATCGATCCAGTGGCCAAGTGCGCCGCGGGGGGCTTCCCACAACCCGATTCCCTGGGCCTTGTCCGGGATCGTGTATTCGTTATAGACCGCCGCGTTCCCCTTCTTGATGTTCTCGATGACTTCCAAACCCCACTGGTGCATCGAGTCCGCGACCATCTTGCACTCAAGGGCCCGGCCAGCTATCCTGCCGATGATGCCGAAAAGCACCTCCGGATGGCCCGGATGGCCTATCTTGGCAAGCGTGTCGTCAATCAGCTTCTTGACCGTGGGCTGCCCTGAGGCGTATGCCACAACCATCCTGGCAAGGGCCCCCACTTCCATGGGCTTGCCCTGGAGACGCGGGGCCTTGGCCCAGGTGTATTTCTTGTTAGAATCATACCCCGTGTACTCGGGCTCGGTCTCGCCTTCTGCCGGATTGAGCGGCTTCCCGTCCTTATACCAGCCGTGCGTGGTGTCTTCCGTAACGTCCTCGGGCTTGGCATCATGAACCTTCGGAAAGTCAGAAGCAAATATGGCGCCCCGGGGTAGCAGCCTCTTCTTGGGATCGAAGGAGGCGTCTTCGAATACGCCCCAGGAAAGGAAGTTCGCGTATCCTTTGCCCACACCCGCTGCGCCCAGGTAGAACGGGGCTATGGCAAGCAGGTCGGTGATGAATATGTTGTCGATCCAGTCCTGAAGCTCCTTTACCCGGAAAAGGTAGTTCTTCAGGTCGTCTACGCTCGGCACGTGGGTCACCCCGCCGGGAGGGCTCGTCATGGTCATCGGCATCCGGCCGCCGAAAAGCGCGCTCACCGAGGCCGCTTTTGCCTGCATCTCGAGAGCTTCGAGGTAGTGCGCCACGGCCAGAAGGTTTACGTCAGGAGGCAGTTTGTAGGCCGGATGGCCCCAGTAGCCATTCGCAAAGGGGCCAAGCTGCCCTGATTCGACAAAGGACTTCAACTTGGCCTGAACCCTTTTCAATGACGGTTCCTTGGGCTCGGCTTTTAAGGCCGAAACCACGTCTACGTAGTCCAGCGCGTTTAAATGGTAGAACCACAGTATATGGGAGTGGACGAACTGGGCGCCTTCAATGATATTCCGGATGATGCGGCCATTGTCCGGCGGCCTGACCTTGAATGCATCGTCCATGCTCATGGACGAGGCATGGCCGTGGGACGTAGGGCATACGCCGCAAATGCGCTGGGTGATGTGCCAGGCGTCTCGCGGGTCCCTGCCCTGGAGGATGAGCTCGAATCCCCGAAACAACGTTCCCGTGGTCCACGCATCCTTGACCTTACCGCCTTCGATCTCGACATCGATCCGCAGATGTCCTTCGATTCTTGTCATCGGGTCTATGGTTATTCTAGCCATTATTTCTTACCTCCCTTTTTTTCTTCGGTCCTGCCCGAGCCGGCAGTTGCTACCGCATGCACTGCGATGCCGACTGCCGTGGCTACTGCCGCGACCGCGCCAATCTTGTCCGCGCCGGCCTCAACGCCGCCAAGGCCAGGGATCTTCACGCCAGGAAGCGGCTCGTAGAACCCGGCAAACTTGTCCGTCCAGCCTCGCTCGGCGCAGCCGATGCACGGCCCGCCGGCCTTGATGCACCAACTCGTCCGATTATTATACTGGATCTTCGGGCATGCCGAATAGGTCATCGGGCCTTTGCACCCCATCTTGTACAAACAGTACCCCATCGCTTCTTCCTGGCTCCCGAACTTCGTGACAAACCTGCCTCCGTCGAAATGGGCCCGCCGCTCACAGTTGTCGTGGATCGTCTGGCCGTAAAACATCTTGGGACGGCCTTGGGAATCCAGATCCGGAAGCTTGCCGAGAAGAAGATAATTGACCACTACGCCGACTAAATACTGCGGGTTGACCGGGCAAAGGTCCATGTTGATGAGCGGTTTCGTGATCCCTACCCGCATTAACGCCTCTCCCGTCCCGATAATCTGGGAGGGGTTCGGCTTCGCTGCCGGTACACCGCCGTCCGTCGCGCAACTGCCGATCGCAATCACGGCTACGGCAGGAGCCGCCATCTCCTTCAGCACGACGAGCATCTCTTTGTTCCCGATCATGCCGTGGCCTTTCTTGGTCGGAACGCCGCCTTCGACTATGAGAACGTAGCCGCCAGTCTTTGCAGAGTTGGCCAGGATCTCTTCCGCCTGCTTGCCCGCTGCAGCCATGATGGTTTCGTTGTAATCGACGCTTAAAATATCAAGGATGACTTCGGCGGGACTTGGGTATGTTGCTTTGATGAAGGACTCGGTACACCCGGAATCGGACGCAAAGTTGAGCCAGACGACCGGCGTGCGCTTGGAAGCCTTTTCTAATGCCGCTGCAATTTTCGGCCCGTACAACTCTGAAAGGCCGATAAGCGCCGCTGTTGCACCACAATACTTTAAAAAATCTCTTCGTTTGATACCTCGAAACTCGAGAGCATCAAGAAACTGCTTACTCACTTCCCCTTTTTTACTCATACGCATCCTCCTTTGAATTTACTTTGAAATCCTATATGTGGGAGTGGCTTGAGATTATTAAGAAAGAAGCTGCGTTTGTAGCAAAAAAAAACGCTGATTGCAGTTCCAAAAAACCATAATCAACCAAAAACTTATCATAGAGTTCATTATTTGTCAATCTTAACATGTTAAATAAAAAAATTATTCAAAATTATATCTACTTAATGGTCTGTGGAGATAGCCAATCACAGAACAATAAATATCAGATAGTTGCATTCACCAATATCGGCGACTGAAAGAACACAGCAATTCTTGACGTTATATGTGGATAGAGCATGAGGTACTCCCACCGCTAAGACAAGTGGAGTTTGCCGCGCTATTTTCCTAAGTGTTTCGGACGTCTACATGGCGCGCGGACTGGCTCAATTAATGAAGATATCTGTCGGTCGGGGGGATAAGTGGATTATGATCTAGAGAATGTTAATCGACTAATCCCGCTCAAGGGGCGCTCCCGAGCGGGATTAGAAAACTATTTTTGAAATCAACAGTGATATGGACGATAAAGTCTATTTCTTGAATGTTTTTATAACATATTCAGCTATTGTATGGGCATCATTGTCAGAAATGGCTTTCTCATCGAATTTCGTCATCCCCGGCCCAGGGTTTCTCATTTTATTCACGATATCAGCCGCGGTTTTCACATTGTGTGCATAGCGGTCTTTCTGATGGAGAGTATATGCCGGGTTGATGATATTCCCTCCATCTGGATGGCAAACCTGACAGTTCGCCGCAAATAATGATTCACCCGTGCTTGAAGACGTCTTTTGAGCAAAAGCAAAAAATGACATGCTGCATATAACTACCACTACAAACATTACCATAAACATTTTTTTCATCATCCTCTTCCCCTCTCTAAGCCTGTTTAAATTATGATACAGAGACATCGTCATTTACCGGTCCCATATGCTGTACTCAGATAATCGATGATCGTATTCGCATTTTCTTCATTGATTGGCGCACCCATCACTTTGATCATCTTGTTCACTTCGGCGGTCCACGTTGCCCTTGGGAACGCGGGCTGCATGGTGATATATTTCAGCGTGTGGCAAACATTGCAAAGCGAGGACACCTTATCCAAACCAGGCCCGGGCTTTAGGTGAACCTGGATCGCAGGAAGTTCGATTGAATGAATGGTTTCCTTATCCTGGTTCTCCTGGCCCTTGACCAGCAATGGTACTGTCGTGATTATCACAATCGTGAATATCATCAAGAGGTTCTTCATAGTATAACTCCTACTTTACCTTTACTTCGATTTTTTCAATATTGTTCCTCATAAACCCAGCCGGGTTCCAGAAAGCATCAAAGGGCTGCGATTCGCCGATACTGTCCGTGGCCCTCACCATAAGTGTGTATTTCCCCGGTTTTTTCGGATGCCATAAATAGGTCCATTGCCTCCAGGCATATTTGCCGAGATCTTTCCCCAGTTTTGTTTCGTTCCACGTGTGACCATTGTCCATCGAAACGATCACGTCTCTGACACCGTAGCCGCCGGAGAAAGCTATACCCATAACCTCTACGGGCTTATTGACGTTGAGAGTCGTTCCGTCAAAAGGTTCAACGATAAATGACCTGGTATCTAAACGATTAATAGGAATCGTCTTCTTCGGAACCGTACCGGGCGGCACGCAGGCGCAGGTGTCATCAGGTATTCGGTAGGCAGTCTTCATCCAAAATCCCTCAAATTGTTTGTCCAAAACTGATATCGTACTCAATGACTTGACCCAGTAAGTAGCATACCACCCGGGGACAATAAGTCGTACGGGGAAACCATTGAGCATGGGAAGATATGTTCCATTCATTTCATAGGCGACGATGATGTCTTCTTCCGTTGCTTTATCCAGCGGCAAACTCTTAACTAAATCGGGTACCGTTGGCAGCGGAGGGCTGTCAAGCCCATCGAACGAAACACATACTGAACCCTCCTTGATGCCAGCTTGGTAAAGAATATCCTTAAGCCGGGCTCCTGTCCAGGTTACGTTCCCCATGGCTCCGTTCTGCCATTGACCACCCGGCACAGGAGGATCGAAGAAACTCCTGCTATTGCCTGAACATTGGATGACCGCGGTATAGGTAACCTTATCGAACTTGGTCTTAAGATCATCCATGGACAGCTGGAGTTCCTTTTCCGTGTTACCACCCACTTTAAGCCGCCACTCTCTGAGATCCACCGAGGTAGGAATTTGAGAAATATGCCATCGTACAAATACTGCGTCGTTCGGCGTAATCAGTTCACGGAAATAACGCATTGGCGTCTCAAGTTGCGGCGGACGGTCTGTCAAGAGAATCATGTCTGTCTTCTCAGGAAATCGTACGAGATTTTTTCTGTCCACTGCAGCTAGAAGTTCTGCAGGAATTTCACCGAGTGCCGTCATTGCCGTCATGACGCCAGCAGTCTTTAAAAAATCTCTTCTGGTGAATTTAAACTTTTGGGCTTGCATTTGCGACTCCTCCTTAAACTAAAGATTGGGCATATTCTGACGCATAGCAGAGGATTCTCTTGCCAAAGGTTCGTGTATGTCTACTACAATCATAAATTTATAGAGGTGAAGGTAATGATGCAATTAAAAGTATATAGATCAAGATGTTACAAAATAGGCCCATACTATAAATTAAGTATAGCGGAAAAAACAAAAATTGCAAGTCAATGGAAATGGCGACACTTAATTATTATCGTCCAGTGCTATTTTGACTCAAGTAGTTGCCACTCTGCAAAATCATCCTTCCTAGTAAGTAGACGCTGCCCAATTAAGCAGATCGTAGAATTTGCGGGGTGCGTTTTAATATTAATGTAAGCTCTTACCAGATTCGTTATCGTCGCCTCTTGGAATGTGAACTCCCAGCCATCCTGGAGCACAATTGTCGTTCTCAGGTGCCGGTGCTTCTCCGGGATATCCACAACAACTCTGATTACCTCTTCATTCGATGTAATCATAATTTTTCTCCTCATGGTATGTCGCTAAGAGTATATCCTATTTAGTGTAAATTAATCATTGTCTCTAACGAGGAATTATCATAAGGAACAATGGAAATTGACGATTGATTCCTGAATATTAATCTGTTATCCTGAACGTGACGCTATGGAGCAGAAACTTTCAAAGTTCATCGGATCAATGGTTGGAGTCGCAGTGGGCGATTCTCTTGGCGCGCGATTTGAAGGGACCTTTGGAATCCAGGAAGTAAAAGAGATCGGGCCGCGTTACACCGATGACACGGCAATGACGATAGGTGTTGCAGAATCACTTATTGAGCACAAAGGTTTCAACTATTGGCACATGGCCGAACGGTTCATACAGAATTACGAACGCGAGCCCTGGCGCAGGTACGGATCGGGCCCGCCTCGCATCTTCAGGATGATGCAGAGCGGACGCATGGGGTTCGGAATGCTTGACCGCGACCTTTATCCCGGCGGCTCTTCTGGGAACGGAGCAGCCATGCGAGTCAGCCCGGTAGGGCTCCTGTACCATGACGATCCCGAGTCGCTCCGTGAGATTGCCTACCATACGTCAGGCATTACGCACAGTCACGAGTTTGCGCTGGAAGGGGCTGCTGTACAGGCCTGCGCTGTTGCCCTCGCCGTTCTTGCAGATTCTCAAGTCATCAAGCACAAGGAATTTCTCGAGGCGCTGAGGATGTTCACCCAGCCAGGCCCTTTTCAGGAAAAACTGAAACTCATTATCGAGATGTTAGATGGAAATCCATCTAAAAATGATGTTGTAACATTGTTAGGTAACGGCACTGAGGCCTTGCAGTCGGTGCCAACAGCCATCTACTCTTTTCTTGCCAATCCCGACTTCGAAAAAGCGGTTGGGTACGCCGTCAGTCTCGGCGGCGATGCAGACACGATTGGTGCAATGACCGGTGCTATCGCTGGTGCTGGCTTCGGTATTGAATGCATACCCACCCAATGGCAGAATAAAGTTGAGAACCGATATCATATCGAGCAGCTGGCAATAAAACTTCGTGAAGTAAAAGAAAATATCAAGAAAGTCTAATTGAGGAGATACTAAGACAGAGAAGCACCATTCGCCGATGGATAAATCTTAAACCGTCCTCATTCCCCGCCATCCATCGGTGTTTCATAACGATTCCTCACCTCCCATACCCTGCGTCGCATTGATCCTTAAAGAACCACTGGAAACAGGGGTCAAACAAACCTATCAGAAAACTCGGTCACGAGAAAACTCATCATAGAGTTAAAGATAACTTAGAATCTTAATCCTAAACCGCATCCATCGTTTGTCTGAATGCACGACGAAGGATGTGTGTACTGGAGCGGATCGTTTCACAATGTTGCCTTTTGCATTTGTACCAAGGCATTGATAAATGTCACGAGCTGCTGCTGAGACGCGCGTGAATGATGAGGTAACCGGAAAAAAGAATAAGTACGCCTCCGCAAAGCGCGAAGATAGAAGGCGTTTCCGACAGAAGCAAATATGCCATGGGTATCGCGGCAAGAGGCTCCATATATCCAAGTATAGCGGCGTGCTGAGCTAAAACCTTTCTGAGCGCATGGTAATATAGCAATGGAGCAATCGTTGAATGAAACACTCCCGTAAGGAACAGTAACTGCACCTGATGATAGTCAAGATGATAATCCGTAAGGAAGACAAGGGGCGCCATAACAAGGGTAGTGCCCCAGAGCAACAAAACTACAGCCCTGTGATGCATTAATTGCCGGCTCAGCTGACGCGAAAAAATTATAATGAATGCATATGCCACTCCTGAAAGCGTACCAGCGATGATGCCTGCTGAATGCGCGCCTCCGATGTTGAGCCCACCGCCCGTCATAACGATTAGGGTCATACCAAGCGCGGCAATAGGGAGCGACAGAAGAGTTACTTTCTGCAAATGCTCAGAGAGAATGAACGGCGCGAGAAGAGCTACGAAGAGCGGCGCCGTATAATGAGTAAAGACGGCATTCGAAACCGTCGTGTGGCCCAGTGCATAAAAATACGAAATATTGTTTGTTATTGAGGAGATTGTGAGAAGACCGAAAATCCACCAGTATTTCCAAATCCCTCCTAACTGCAGTTCTCCTCGGACCGCAAGAACGGCTGGGACAGTAAAGCTGGCGACCAACGACGTATAAAAAAGAACGACGGTAGGTGGCAGCGCAAGCCATCGGATCATCGGCCCCCAAGTGCTCCAGATGAGCATAGCGACTATGATTTTAAGATAATTTGCCATGCAATTATGAAATCGGGATTGTGGATTCAGGACTTGGAACCAGGCAGTTCGGCTTGATTATCACCTTTCTTACTGAAAGAAACCATGCGTCGGGGTCCCCACCTTCTCTGCACCTTTACCAAATGATTGATTTATACGACTGCCAAAGCACTTCTAGTACTTCCGGGGCGCTTTGTAAATGTCGCCTGCAATACCAGAGGGGGATACACTTGTTTATGTCGCTTTCGTGGTCCGAATAGGTGGGTATCCTGTTATTGGTTTTCCAGATTTCTTTGAAATGCCAAAAGCGGTACTCCGGAGCTTTGTTGCAGAAAAACCAAGCAGCCCAATCAAAAAGGCGGTGCTGCCGCCAATTACTAATGCTTTACCGACGGTGGTCGTTTTATTACAATCAGATTCTTTAGCAGGCTCAGCCATACTTTGTTTAATATATCAGGAAAATGAATATTTATTCCCCTATTACCAATACAACACTTGTCTGGTCACCTCGCCAGCAGCGACTTCTATCCTCGCTAAGAAAAGACCAAGATTTTTATGACGTGGACTATAAAAAATGCGGAATGGGAGGCTATCACACGCCATCCTACATTCCGCATTCTGCAATCTCTATTTAGAAAGCGACTACGTTCCCATTTCCCAGGAAGCGAGATATTTTTTCTGCTCGGAAGTAAGCTTGTCGATCGTGACGCCCATGGCGTTCAGTTTAAGCCGGGCGATCTCCTTGTCAATGTTCTTAGGAACACCATACACTTCTTTTTTAAGCTTTTTGGCATTTTTCAACATATACTCTGCAGACAATGCCTGATTAGCGAAGCTCATGTCCATAACACTAGAAGGGTGACCTTCGGCCGATGCAAGGTTAATCAACCTGCCCTCGGCGAGGACATTGATCATCCTGCCATTCGGCATGCTGAACTCTTCCACGAAATCGCGGATCATCCGTTTTTTCTTTTTCATCTTCTCGAGAGCATCGAGATCGATCTCAACGTTGAAGTGGCCCGTGTTGCAAACAATGGCGCCGTCCTTCATTGCACGAAAATGTTCCGCACGGATCACTTTAATGTCGCCGGTCACCGTGACGAATATATCGCCGATCTTTGCCGCATCGGCCATTGGCATCACCTGATAACCGTCCATAACTGCCTCAATCGACTTGAGTGGATCGATTTCGGTCACAACCACATTGGCACCCATTCCCTTGGCTCTCATAGCAAGGCCCCTGCCGCACCAGCCGTAGCCGGCTACGACAAAAATGGAACCAGCGAGAAGACGGTTGGTTGCACGGATAATGCCGTCTATGGTAGATTGGCCCGTACCGTAACGGTTGTCGAAGAAGTGCTTGGTCTGGGCATCATTCACGGCGATGATGGGATATTTGAGCACTCCGGTGTTAGCCATGCTGCGGAGCCTGATCACGCCGGTTGTTGTTTCTTCTGTACCGCCAATGACACCGGGGAGAAGGTCCTTGCGTTTAGTGTGGAGTACCGACACAACATCGGCGCCGTCATCCATGGTCATCTGGGGTTTGCTGTCGAGAGAAGACATTATGTGCTTATAGTAAGTTTTACCGTCCTCACCCTTGATCGCAAAGGTCGGGATTTTGTCGTGCTTCACGAGTGAAGCTGCCACATCGTCCTGGGTTGAGAGCGGATTCGAGGCACAGATTACTACTTCTGCTCCGCCGGCTTTAAGCGTTTGCATGAGAGATGCGGTCTCTGTCGTGACGTGAAGGCATGCGGTTAAACGAATTCCTTTGAGCGGTTTTTCTTTCTCGAACCGCTTTCTTATAAGGTTCAGCACGGGCATGCTCTGGTTGGCCCACTCAATCCTGAGCTTACCTTTGTCGGCAAGTTTGATTTCTTTTATGTCGTATTTCATCTAGTCTCCTTAAAAAATTATGTTTAGAGAATGAAGCGGTGGGGCTTGACTCTTTCCCCTGATCGATTTCTTAACTCTCTGGATTTTTTTAAGCTTTACAGGCCTGCATCCTTCTTGAGCGTTGCAGCCTTGTTTGTATGCTCCCAGGTAAACTCCGGCTCGGTCCTGCCGAAGTGGCCGTATGCTGCGGTTTTTTTGTAGATCGGACGACGAAGGTCCAGAGTGGTCATGATGCCTTTGGGCGTCATATCGAAGTTTTTCCTGATGATCTGGATAAGTTTCTCATAGGGGACTTGGCCGGTGCCGAAATCGTCAACATGGATGGAAACAGGTTCCGGCACACCGATGGCATAAGCGAGCTGTACCTCGCACTCGGAGGCTATGCCAGCTGCCACGATGTTCTTGGCCACATAGCGCGCCATATACGATGCCGAACGGTCCACTTTCGTCGGATCTTTTCCAGAGAAGCAGCCGCCGCCATGGCTGCCCACACCGCCATAGGTATCTACTATGATCTTACGGCCCGTGAGACCCGTATCGCCCATAGGACCGCCGGTCACGAACCTGCCCGTGGGGTTGATGTGGTACACAATGGACTTTTCGTCGAGGAGGTGCTTCGGCAAAACCGGCAAAATCACCTTCTCTATGATGTCCCTGCGCAGGTCTTTGAGGTCGATATCGGGACTGTGCTGGCTGGAGACCACGATCGTATGAAGCCTGAAAGGTTTCCCGTCCCGATATTCAATGGTCACCTGGGACTTCCCATCAGGTCTGAGATAGGGAAGTATCTCTTTTTTTCGCACTTCCGAAAGCTGACGCGTAAGTTTGTGCGCCAGCATGATCGTCATAGGCATTAGTTCAGGGGTCTCATCACAGGCATAACCGAACATAAGGCCTTGGTCCCCGGCACCACCAGTGTCCACACCCATTGCGATATCAGGAGATTGTGAGTGAACAGACGTAATAACAGCACAGGTCTCCGCGTCGAACCCGTATTTTGCCCGGATGTATCCGATCTCTTTTATAGTCTGCCGGACGATATCGGGAATTTCCACATAACCCTTAGTGGTGATCTCACCTGCAACCATGGCAAGACCGGTGGTCAGGAGCGTCTCGCATGCTACCCGACTCATGGGATCCACCTTCAACAAGGCATCAAGGACTGCATCAGAAATCTGGTCGGCTATTTTGTCTGGATGCCCCTCAGTAACCGATTCCGAGGTAAAAAGGTAATTCCTGTTGCAGCTGTTCATCTAGTCTCCTTCCGGCCTTTATGACCATAAAAATTTTGTTTTTATAGCACAGCTACAGATTTTGTCAAGCAAAATTTAGGTTATAAGAAATAGTATACCCTCACTGTTATCAACACAACAAATAGGGTAGCAGAATACAGTAACTGAACAGACTTTTCAATATGTTTTTTAGTGATCGGACAACTTACATCTCCAATGAAGGGCTTCAAGCTTAACTGTCCTGCATAAGTACTCGGCCCACCAAGGCGTATATCCAGCCCACCTGCCATGGCAGTTTCAGGATAGCTGCAGTTCGGACTCGTATAGTTTTTTTTCGATTGAGAATCATGATTCGCGAGGTCTGTAGAATCCAGAATTCCCTATCCGACGCTCAGACCTTGTTCGGAAGAGAAACATGCATGAGGTGACCTCAGGCTAAAGCCTGCGAGTAGCAGCTGTTGAGAGACAGATAAGAATGGCCGTAATCTTAGCCGGTGTAAAATTGACTTTCTGAACCTCCCCATGGCTGAAGCCAGGGGGTTCTGAAAACCTTATCCATTCTCTCTTCCGGGCTCTCACGACTGCAAGGGCCAGCCGCTACAACCTTTCACAGCGTTAACTGCCCGCAGTTACAACTTCCCGGACATTGATTTTGGTATGGCTTTCTTTCACAGACGATCCGCTCTGTCTCTGGTCTAAACGAATTCTTTGTTTAAGGCCGAAGCTTTGAGGAAAAGCACTCCTCGCAATCGCAGATTGTTGAAACAATCTCGATACCGCCTGTTTAAGGAGCGGTTCCGCACCCGGCCAGGACGTTGCTGCCCCGGCTGTATCGAGAACTCCATCTTTAACATGATATGCAAGGCATGCTGAATAGAGGTCCCTTTGGGCCGCTACTCCGCATTCACAAACATGCTGCCGCTGCGAGAGATGCTTCTTCTTTACTTCCCCGCAGTGGCAGGTCTGTGAAAGCTTGAGTTTTTGAGTAGGCAGTTCGTTCACGTTACCGCCGGCACTCTCAGCCTTGCGAGTAAGCATCGTAACGAACATTCCCGGAGCTCTTAAACCTATACTTTTACCAAAATTACGCTGTAATGATTTGTAGCTCAGTGTTTCCAGATTGACGTTGTTTCCTAGTGCCAAAACCTCATTGGCGAGTTTACCATGTAGCGACTTCCTGTGTGCCGCCTGCCTCCGATAAAGTTCGGATAATACGGTTTTGACAGCCTGATAGTTCTTAGACTTGACCCAGGCTTTTGCGCCTTTTCTTACCGTTCCGTTAGCATTGTAATTCCCTGGATTTGATGTCCTTCGTGACCTATCGAGCATCCGTTGCAAAAGCTTGATTGCCTTCTCTATCGGACCAAGTTCTTTGCAGAACTGTTGGAGATCGGCATGGTCTGAGTTGCAAAGCGCGTAGGTTGACGGCCCGATGTCCATGCCAACTTTGCCTTTGGATATTTTGTTTTTGATCTTATGCTTCGGCTGCCCTTCTTGTACCAGCTGGGCATAGAAGTAGTTCTTGCCGCGCATCCGCCTACAGACCAGTCTCACGTACTTCGTGCGGCAGGAAAGGGCATGGGCCTGAACACCGTGCTTGTCCTTCTTGTCGAATATACAGAGAAGTTTCAATCCGCTCCACTCTATACGGCTTTGTTTTCCGTCTGTCCTAAACCGGATACCTGCAGCGTTACTTTTGGACTCTACGCTTACACGTTGGTGTTTGCCTTTGAACCTTGGCCTGCCTCTTTTCCTGAAAGCATATTTCTGGACAGCATCAAACGCCCGGGAAGCGATCTTTTGGACCGTATGGACATCCAGATGTTCTCCTATGTGGCAGGCATTCTTAGTGTCAACAGAGAACTTGTGAAGGCTGAATGCGGAGAAACCGAATTTCTCATTTACTGCTTTAAACGATTCCGAACGCTTTGTCTTGTCTTTATAGGGGATAGCACGGGCACCTTGATATTGTCTGGATTCCCGCATTAGATCCAATCTCCGAAGTGATTCGCTAAGGCAGGCATTATAAAGCTGTCGGGCCATGTCCATGCGTGTAAGCAGCACCTTCTCCTGGAATATGCTGGCCAGAAGAGGCAATTCATGGATAAATGATGCTGTTGTTGCGTTCTTTGCCATGATTAAACCTCCTTCTGGTTTTCAATGTATTGTTTGATAACAGCTAATGGCGCACCGCCAACGGTAGAAACAAAATAGCTATTGGTCCACAATGTAGGGATCCGAGTACGAAGAACCTTGAACTCAGAGCGAAGAAGCTTTGAACTCCTGCCCTTTATCTGTTTGATCAATCGATGAATGCCGTACTGTGGACCAACTTCTACGAGTAGATGCACATGATCCGGCAGTATCTCCATCTCGATGATCTCTGCCATTCTCTTAGAAGCCACATCCCGTATAATTGCCTTCAACCGCCCAACAATACCCCCCGTTAAAACGTTTTTCCGGTATTTAGGACACCATACGACATGGTATTTACAGCTGTAAACCACATTGTTATTGGACTTATATATTTTATCAACCACAAGGCTATTATACAACATAAAGCTGTATAATGCAACTCCTGTCCCCATGTCCAAAGCCAGGGGCTTGCGGACTTGCAAAAAATTCGGAACGCATAACGCGCTGAAGAGATATCATCTTCATCGAACTTCCTACACACCGTTCGCGCTGCATCAGCCAGAGCCTTTGCATCCAACGTTGTATATGCAATCAGCACAGAAACAATAAAGTTTAGATTATAGCGAGATATGATAGGTGATAAGGATGACGCCTTGGGAGATGAAATAAACAAGGATACAATCAGTAGAACCAGCACAACTCCGGCAATCTTTGCGATACGTATCGTCCTGGCGCTCCGTCTGAGAACTGACTCGAATCCTTGTATAAGCAGGCCGATTGCACGCATGGGTGCGACAACCAATAGGGGTACCGAAAAACAGATCAATGAGGTATGCGTTTACGATAATGAAACCGTTCATTAATACAAACGGGTTATAGGCTAGAACGGTCTTAAGCATTGGGATGGCACGCCATTTTTTCAGATGAAATTCACATAGAGTGATGGACAAAATTGAGGTTGGCGTCGGTCCGGATAAATTGTCAGAATAGTGAGGACTTCATGGTTGGCTACTTTGTTTCTTTTGCAATTTCCTTAAACAGACGAATAGGATCAAAAGGCTGCAACACAGCATTGAAGCTTGCTATGCCAATAGGAGGCTGTATATAGCGCATTTCGAAAGAAACGCTCCCCTTCGCTGGTATGACGACGCCTTGACTTTGAAGAATTTTAGCTTTAAGCTCCGCAACATTTACACCTCGTTTTGATAAAACATCGTAGTCTGCACGAGAGTATATTTGTTTTCCGTTCAACAACCTGATTTTATTCAATACATTACCCTTAGCATCATATACGTCGACGATGACATACCAGGCGGATCGATCTTTGTCCGTTAAATTCTCAACTGAGCCGGTAATCAGCAGATCGCCATTTGGTTCTACCGAACCCGAAGGGTTGACGATACTTAACCCGTCGATTGAAGTCATTTCTGTCGCAGGCTGGCCTGCATTCTGTATGGAAGGCAACATGAACTTATATACACCATACCCTACAACTCCGAGCAAAATGATGGCGGCCATTAGAATAAGCACCATCCTGCCTGTATGGGAGGGTTTTGTTTGGAAAGTTTCATGACCGATTTGTTCCATCACCGTACCCACAGCTTCCTCTTTTAGCATTGCAGGTGAGACCTCAGTAGGTGTTGGAGCTGACTTAGATTGAATGGCTGACCTCGCCTCGGGCTCATGAAGTTGTGTCACCGTTTCTTCTGATTTAGGTTCTGACTTCGGATTTGGTTTCTGGAAGGGTACAAGATCAATAGCAGATGTAATCTTGTGCTCCTCATCTTGTATTTGCTCAGGCTCTGATGGAATTGTCTGCTGAGGTTTCGGTTCTATAGCTGGTTCCGGGTGGTACTCCGGTTCTTTCTTCTCCTCTGACTCAATCGGTGCACCGGTTTCCTGCTCCGACCCCAGCCCAACTGGAATTGTAATAGCTAGCCCGATTTCATTCAGCGATTTCTGTTCTGGTTGTGGCGCATCCCCGATGGGTAGATCTTCAAATGGGTTAGGCTCTGAAAATCCGTGTGCTTCTCTTTCCTGTAAAAAATCAGGGATGGAGGAAGACGATTGACCTAAATCCTGCGGCGCGGGAAGAGGCGCATGGGTATCTACGGCATCACTGCCCGATGTCTTTTTTGTTGATTTTGCGTTGGTCGGTTCTAAAATTGAAGAAGCATCTAGTTTAGGTTTCGGCTCGAACATGTCAAGTACAGTAACGGCCGTTTTTGATAACGTATAGGTATTTAAGTCTTCTCTGGTGATTTTTACGGTATCGCCGCACTGTGTGCAGGAGAATTTGATACCCCTGCCCGTGATTTTTTCATCAGCGACACGGAAGAGCTTGTTACATTTTCCACACCGGATGTCCATTCTACGCTGCCTCCCATCCGCAACTACGCCCGTTTCATAATATCTCAATCCCCGTTATCGTACGGATAACTTCTATGCAAAGCAAAATCAACGTTACGTTACCCAAATCAAAGGGACTTTGCTTGTTATCAGCATACCTTAATCATTGTAATATATTTTAAAAAAATTATCTACTATTCTGATTTATTTTTTTCTTCACCACCGCTATCAGGAACATCCTTTTTCTCGCCGGGAATTCGGTAGTCCTCTAAAATCCATTTCCCCAGGTCAAGCTGTCTGCAGCGCTCGGAGCAAAATGGCCTGAAAGGGTTGTCATCCCATATCGTTTCTTTTTTGCAGATCAAGCATTTTACTGTTTTGACATTCATGCCGTTCACCGTAATCAAAGATCTTTATCATCACTTTAAAACGTATTTCATCGGCATTTCTACCCACCCGCTTACATGGGGCATGGGCGCTGCGCGATACACTGTACTGATCGATGCGTTGTCCAGAATTTCGGATCCTGAACTTTTGACGATCTCAATCTTCTCAACAGTACCTGAAGAAGTTAGCCTGAACCGCACTCGTACCACACCTTCAATGCCGCGTTCTCTCGCCAGGCGTGGATAGTTTTTCGTCCGCTCTATGGCTGCTGCAAGGTTTGCCCATTCCTCCGGTGATATGCCCCCGAATTGTGCTGATATGCTATTTCCGCCGCCTAAGGTTGTTGGAGATAATCCAGATGCATCTATACCGAAATCTGCGTTATTTGCTGTCTGGCCAGATAGCCGCATTGATGTCATTTCTTGTTCCGCGTGCACATCAGTAACCTTCTCGTTCTTCGCTGCGTCAACTTGGTTCGTTCTCGGCTTAATTGGCTTCTCGTTCATCAGTTCGTCAACTTGATTCGTTATCGGTGTCGAGGCAAGTTTGTGACTGGAAACGGCTCCCGTCCCGTTGCCGGAGATTGGCCCTGGAGAAACCAAAGCGACCATTATCGTGTCGCCAGATGCCATGAACAGTCCTCTCCCGTATAGAGCGACTGCAAACGCGCTTCCAAAAACCATAATGTGCGCGGCGATAGAGATATAAAATGCTTGTCGTATCGTCATAGATAAATAATACAAAAGAGACTAATCTGGGTTACCTGAAACAGTTATTGGTTGAATCATCATAATATCATACACCCATCGATCCACCCTCTCCCACCGTCTGCGAATGGTTTATTCTGCAGCTTAGAACGAAGCCGTAATCCCTCCGTAAAATTCTTGTGGCGGCATGGGGTAGCCCTGCACGGTTTCATATTGACGATTGAATATGTTTTTAAGACCAATATATACCTGGATCTTTATATTTTTTTGTGAAACAACTGAATCGGTTATTTTCCCATCCAGGGCATAATAATCCCATTTCGGAGTACCCGGTTCAACGTAGTTTCTCACGCTCTGTCCACTGAGAGAGAGTGAGGTCTTCGAGTCCAGAGCTAACCATAAAGTGCCCCCGAGTCGCTGGGCGGGAATGTGGGAGGCGTCAGAGAAAATTCTATCATTGGTAGTTTCGTCGACGGGAAACGTAAGCGTATAATTAATATTTCCTGACAGTATTTGAGAAACAACAAAATGCAGTTCAGTTTCCGTCCCGCTGATTCGCGCCCTTCCGATGTTCGTCGGCGTATATGTAAAAGAACCTGGGCTGATTGGCTCCCATGTGATGAGATCACTTACCCTGCGATTGAATGCAGTAAATTTAATCGAGTTCCCGGCTCCTAATGGTTGTTCAATCCCTCCCTCATATTCCACAGCGGATTCGGGCCGGAGATTAGGGTTCCCATGATCACCGAATTCGTCGATGAAATAGAGATCATTTAAGGTAGGAGCTCTAAAACTGTTTCCAATCGATGCTCTGATAATAGTGCCACTTCCGGCATTGAGATATCGAGCACTTGCCTTGGGGCTCCATTTGTCTCCATACGCGGAATGTTTATCGTACCGGTCACCCAAAATAAGAATGAATGAGTCGCCAAGGTTGATCTCATCCTGGATATATTCTGCTGTTAGTGATGCATCATGAGTGCCTGCAGAGCTGTCTAATAGGTTGTCATTTCGCCCTTCCGCTCCGATTGTCAGCACAGAGAATGAACCCATAAGCCAGTTCACTTGCGCTTCAACTCCAGAAGTCGTGCTCCGGTCTGTGCTGAAATCGTTCGTAGCAGTATCAGGATCTGAATAACCGAGATGTTCTTCAGTTTGATAGACTCGTGCGTTGAAATCGAATGTTTTGGACAGCCGATCTTTATATTGTACGCCCGTAACGAGTACGCGGTTGACTTGACGGGCAAGTGGTGATAGAAGCTGGTCTGAACCGGGCACGCCAATATCTTTTGTTAGAAAATCAGCCGAAGCCTCAATCGACGATGTTGCATCGAAATCGTAACCTAGCTTAATACCAGCATTGTACTGGTTATCATTATTATTCAAATGGTGGAATCCGTTAGAGTGTTCGTTGCTGTAGGATAGTGAATAATATGTGTTCCCGCCTTTTCCGGAATTATAGAGCGATGCTAAAGAATATCCGTCGGCTCCGTGAGCGCCACTGATTGTAGTGGCCTGCTTTGCGGGCTTTTTCGTAATGATGTTCACGACGCCTCCCATTGCATCGGAGCCGTACAGCGCAGAGGCCGGACCACGGACGATCTCTATCCGCTCGATTGAATCGAGAGGGACTGGAAGTTCGGACAGATCGTACCCTCCAGCACTTCCTGAATTCAAACGCATTCCGTCCAGAAGCACCAGGACCTGCTGATACGTAGAGCCACGGAGTTCAAGGGATTGAAGTGCTCCGAGCGGCCCATAATCGGTCACCGTCGCCCCAGCAGTCGTGCTGATGACGTCGCCCACGTTAGTTGCGCCTGATTTTCTAATGTCGTCAGCCGTGATCACTGTAACGGACTGCGTCAAATCCTGCGGCTTTTGTTCCGTCTTTGTAGCCGTAACTACGACTTCGTTCATTTGTACGTCGGCTATGGCAGTTGATATACCGTAGATCAACAGTGCAGCCAGCGACATTGCCGCACCTGTAACAATCTTCTTGATCATATCAATTCTCCTTCATTCGAGGTTTTGGGAATGAGAGGTCTCCTGGCTTAGGACTGCCTACTCGCCTGCCTTCCCGGAATCCCGTCTATAACGTTCAAACAGTCTGCACGATCATCCAGTGGTATTTGCAGCTTTCGTTTCCATCACAGTTGCGCGACAGCTGGGGATTCGCACCCCCTTCCGCTTCGTCATTCCCTTTTATTCTTCGTACCCAGGTATATCACTGCTTGATTTCCTGATTATTTAATATATCCATTACCTCCTTCATGAGACAAGATCTTTGATAAATCGCATATCGATACTGTTTCGCAAGAGGTTCGTCCATTGGTCAAGAGCATAGTCACGCGCTTTTTCAAAATTAATTACTTCATGCGACGGTGCTAATCCACGATTTGTTCTGAGCAAATTGATGAGACCACGTCTGAAAAGGTCGTTATCGAAAATTCCATGAATATAGGTCCCCCAAACGTTTCCCTTGGCAGAACCGTCATGAATTGGTTCAGAGTTCAGCGATATGGGGAAGGAATGCGAAGAGTTTCTCTTTACTGAGAATAATCCTACATCGCCGGTTGTCTTACCCATATGAATCTCATATCCTTGCAGGACCTTACTGCTATCCCATTCAGCGATCCGCTTTCCATAAACCGCGTTCCAAATCGCCTCAACCTGGGCTGTTACCTTTGATTTGTCCATAACGGTTTCTATGTCGAGAAGGCCGAAACCGTCAACTTCGCGATGGGGACTTTCCACACCATGAGGATCATAGATTTTTTTCCCGAGCATTTGATATCCGCCGCACACACCGGCGATCGGGATGCCCTTTGCTGCGGCCCTTTTAATACTTCTTTCGATGCCTGCTTCCCTCAGAAAAAGCAGATCTTGTATAGTATTTTTTGATCCTGGCAAGATTACAAGATCAGCATTCTCGATATCGGCATCTCGCAATGAGTAAATTATCTCAGCATCCGGCTCATAGAGGAACGGGTCGAAATCGGTGAAGTTCGAAATGTATCTCAGCCTTAAGACAACGATCTTGAACTTCGGCCCAAGAAGAGTCCCATGGTCTGACCACCGCAGCCGTTCTAGCGGGATTCCGTCTTCTTCGTGCAGTCCGAGATCGCCGCGATATGGAATCACTCCAAGGACCGGCCTGTTTGTTTTCTCACGTATCATTTCAAGCCCCGGCTGTAGTATCGCGAGGTCGCCCCTGAATTTATTAATGATGTATGCCTTGATATAATCAGCATCTCCATCGAGAAGAGCGATAGTCCCGTATAAGGACGCAAATACACCGCCTTTATCGATATCACCGACGAGAATGACCGGAGCCTTAACATACCGGGCTACGCTCATGTTAACGACCTCGTCGTTACTGAGATTGATCTCTGCGGGGCTTCCCGCCCCCTCAATGATAATAAGGTCGTGCCGCTTCGATAATCGACCATATGCTTGTGTGATGGCTTCCCACGCATGCTGCTTGAATGCGTAGTATTCCTGTGCTCCCATGTTTGCGTGGACTTTGCCGTTCAGGATTACCTGGCACCCCGCCTCGCCCGTCGCCTTCAAGAGAACGGGATTCATGTCAACTGACGGCTCGACTCGCGCTGCTTCCGCCTGATATGCCTGGGCACGGCCAATCTCGCCACCTTCCCGCGTAATGAAGGAGTTCAAGGCCATATTCTGCGCTTTGAACGGTGCGACGTTGACTCCCTCGTTCCGAAATATCCTGCAGAGGCCCGCCACGATGATGCTCTTGCCCACACCGGAGCCAGTGCCCTGTATCATAAGTGAATTAGCAGCCAAGGAATTTTACCGCCTTTCTATTGCTTGACAACTTTATAATCCCGAACATCCAAAAACCAGAATCCGTCCCTGCTTATCACATCGGAGGCCGTGATCTCAATCTTTCCACGGAACAATGGACCTCTCGTGACAAAGGTATGGAACTCACCGTTCTCACCGCAGACATCAAGTTTTTTTGACTTGAGATGCTCTATAAATTCTCTATCCATCCTGTGACCTATATATTTTTTGTCGATAAGATCCTGGTTGCCACTTGCCACAATCGTATCGAAACCTATACTCAGAAATTCTTGAATGATGTCCTCCGTCTTCATGCCCCAGAGTGGTTCGACCGGCTCAATGCCGAGTTCATAGCACACGCGATCGACCCACTCTTTATGTGGCTCAAGGTAGATGTCTCCGAAGACCATGCCTTTTGTCCCACTCATCGCGAGCTCTCCGATAGTTTTTTTGAACTCGCGCTCAAAATCTTCGGATGCAACCTTTCTCTGAATCATCGGTATTCCCGTGAGATCCGCCTGGAGCTTTATCATAGCCGGATCGACTCCGTGAAGATTCTTCGGCCGGTCGAAATGAACCAGATGTGATAGTTTCATTCCTTGCTTCATTGCACGATAACATGCAAGACAACTGTCTTTGCCTCCGCTCCAGGATGCACAGTACATTAGGCGTCCTCCTAAAAATTCTTTTCGAAGCTAACATAAATACCATCGCTCCCTGTTTTTTTGACCTCGATATCCACATCAAAGGCCTGTTTCAGCATGCTTCGCGACAGGACCTCATCCGGCCTGCCTGACCCAATGATTTTGCCATCTTTGATCAGAAGCACTTTCTCGAACTGGAGGGCAATGTTAATGTCATGCAGGGCCATTACGACAGAAATATTTTTTACTTCGCGCAGTTTCTTGAGCAGTCTGACCAGCTCGATCTGGTATTTTATGTCGAGATTAGCGAGCGGTTCATCCAGGAGAAGCAGCCCCGCTCCTTGTAACAGTGTCATGGCGATAAAAGTCCTCCTCCGCTCGCCACCTGAAAGGTCCGTGAGGCGCGATTCCGCCTTATCGGTCAGGCCGACTATGTCCATCGCCTCCTCAACGCTCATTGCTGGAGGGATATCGTACGGATATAACCCCATACTGACCAGCTCCCTGACTGTGAAGGGAACGCTGATATCGAGTGTTTGCGGAAGATAGCTGATCAGTTTGGCGCGGTCCCGGTTGCTCACTGCGGTGAGAGTCTTGCCCCACAGCATGATGCTCCCTGACGACGGTTTCAGAATACCGCTCGCAAGTTTCATGATCGTCGACTTACCGGAACCGTTCGCTCCGAGCAGTCCAATAAAATCACCCGCGCCGATCGTGACAGATAGATCATGGATGAACGATCGGTTCCGGTCGTAGGAGTAGCAGGCTCGATCAAGCTCGAGTATTCTTGATTTAGATACTAAAGACATCTTTTTTCCTGAGCAAATACAGAAAATAGGGGGCGCCGATGATTGCGGTCACCACGCCTGCTGGAAGTTCCATAGGTGGAAGCAAGGACCTGCTAATAAGGTCCGCGATACAGAGAAGACAACCGCCACCTATCGCAGAAGCGGGAATGAGCAGCCTGCTGTCTGCACCGAGAAAAAAACGCATGATATGCGGAATAAGAAGGCCAATGAAGCCGATCATGCCACCGAGCGAAACCGACGCAGCGGTCATCAAACCGACCGAAATAAAGAAGATCATTCGTTCGCGCTGTGGAGAAAACCCGAGGCTATGTGCGAAATCGTCGCCGAGGATCAACGCATTCAAAGCCTTAGCCCTCGTTATCGACAACAGCATACCTGCAGAGACGAAGACCAGTCCGTAAGGAATGCGGGACCATTCGGACATGGACAAATCGCCGAAGATCCAGAGCATGGCACGCCTAAGGCCTTCATCGGTCGAGATGCTCATCATAAGCATCAAAAGTGCTGAAAAGAGAAAGCTCAAGCCTACACCCGCGAGGAGCAGCCGTTCCGGCCAGAGTCCGCCCCGTTTCCATCCCAACACACCCACGATGCCGCAGGTGACAACAGCGCCTGCAAAAGCAAGCACTGGAATGGTGAAAGAACCAAGAAAAGAGAAGCCGCCGATAATTCCTAGCGCCGCCGTAAGTGATGCCCCACTGGATATACCCAAAATGTAAGGATCGGCAAGTGGGTTTCGCAGTATGCCTTGCAGCAGCGCTCCCGATGCGCCAAGCGCCATGCCCATAAGAAAAGCAACGAACACGCGCGGCAGTCTTATGAAAAGCAATATCTCACGGTCTGTGTCGGTCAAATTCACCGGCATGATGATTCTCGGTCCCAAAAATACCGAGCAGGATACGATGAACACGGCAACGACCACTAGGATGACTATTCTTACTTGAGACATGCAGAAAGCTCCTCGATGCCTTGGACAACGCGAGGACCCAGACGGTATAAACCGTCCCCCACATAACAAACTCTGCCATTCTTCACAGCGGGGACCGTCGCTAGTCTCCTCAGGATGCCCTTTGATACGGCCACCATGTCCATACCCGATCCCTTCCCGATGACGAGGACGTCTGGTGCCTGAAGCATGACCTCCTCAATCGAGTATTTTGGATACGCTGTTGCAGAACGTGATGCAATATTGTCATATCCTAAGAGTGTTATGGCATCGTCAATTGCTGTACCGGGGCCGGCTACGATTAGTGGTTCGGGCCAGACGATGAATAAGACCTTTTTTATCAATGCGCGATCATGCACGCGTGAGGTTGCTCTTGACGCCTTTTGGACCCCATCTTCAATTGACTTCGCAAGACGTTCTCCGCGCGCTTTGACCCCTAATGCATCTGCTAGACTGCGAATGCCATCCGGAAGCCCAATGAGGGTACGGGCCTCAAAGACATATGTTTTGATCTTCAGCGCGATAAGCCGTTCCTCAAATTCTTTTGGGTTCCCATCCGTTGTCATTACTACGACATCTGGTTTGAGTGAGAGCACCGCCTCGAGTGAAGGATTAGACATACCACCGATTTTTAGTTTTTTCTTCGCCTCTTCGGGATAATCGCAAAACGTCGTAACGCCTACGATGTTGTCCCCTAACCCAAGCGCAAAGAGGATCTCTGTCATGCTTGGGGCTAGCGACACAATACGTTTAGGCGGAGATGCGGATTCAGCAGCGAAGCACTTATTAATTATGTACAGTGAAAAAAAAAGAAATGTCGCAAATCGTTTCATTTTATAACCCGTACTTATTAAAGTCTAACTGTGGCAAAAAACGTTCCTCTTCAGCCCCTTTGATTTAATGAATATGCACAAATCGGATAGGAGATGGGGTCGTCCCCCGTCCTTCCGACGCCACCGTATATACGGTTCCGTATACGGCGTTTCTTACTTGCACCTTCAAGTCACTGGTCAGGCACCACGCCTGACCAGACTGTACAGTAGTAAAGAACGTCATGTCTGGCATATAAAAAAATCCCCAGTCTTCTTGCAAGACTGGGGATTAATAAAAAATATTAACCCACACATTATCTTAGCGCCGAAGACTGTGCGAGAACATCCATGCAGGTCTTCTGGCTCTCCCTCTTCTGTCTGCCTTCCCAGTCCGGCCGGGCCAGTGGCATATGTTCGACAGTAGCATGCGGCCTCGTTTTCCGCGAGGCCGGGATTACAGCGGCGGGTCCACTCCCGATTTTCACGGGATTCCCTTAGCCTGGATGTTATTAATGATTTTGTAATGGCTTTATATCACAGCATTTATTAAAAGTCAAAATATTTTTCCTGTTTCTCTTTGATTGTTTTTTTTCACTATGGTATAATTTGCATCTGTTAATTTCTATAATGGGAGATGTGGATGCTTTTAGAAGACCTCAAACAGCGGCTCGATAATGTCAAAGGCAGGCTGGAGACCCTGCGGAGGCATCTTTGACACCCCTACCAAAGAATCTCGTTTAGAAGAACTTACCCGACTCACAGAAACAACCGGTTTTTGGGACAATAACGATAAGGCAAATACCGTTTTAAAAGAAAAAGCATCTATCGAGCGTTCGTTGAGAGACTGGAACACTCTTTTAACGAGGCTGAACGATCTGGAAGCCATGTCTGAACTCGCCTCCGAAGAAGACGGCGAGTCCATGCGCGTAGAGCTTGAGCAGGATATCGCGGTAATCCAGAAAGACATTGCTTCGGCTGAGGTTGCTGCAATGCTCTCAGGTGAACGAGATGCATCAAACGCTATCGTATCGGTCCATCCCGGGGCTGGTGGCACCGAAGCACAGGACTGGGCCGAGATGCTCATGCGCATGTACCTTCGCTGGGCCGAGAAGCGAGGCTACAAGACCGAAATCCTGGATTACCAGAACGGAGAAGAAGCGGGAGTCAAGTCCGTCACCTTTACTATGTCCGGGGAATATGCCTATGGCAGGATGAAAGCCGAAGCAGGCGTGCATCGTCTTGTCCGCATCTCGCCGTTCGATGCGAACAAGCGCAGGCACACCTCCTTTGCATCGGTCTATGTGTATCCTGAAGTTGAGGATAACATCGACGTATCGATCGATGAAAAGGAGTTGCGCATAGACACATACCGCTCATCAAGCGCCGGTGGCCAGCACGTGAATAAAACTGATTCGGCCGTGCGCATCACACATCTGCCGACGAACATCGTAGTGCAATGCCAAAATGAGCGTTCACAGCTCAAGAACAAAAATGTTGCCATGAAGGTGCTTCGCTCCCGGCTTTATGAATTACGGAAGAAAGAACATGATGAAAAACTCGGCAAACTAGTCAGTGAGAAAAAGGATATTGCTTGGGGCAGCCAGATAAGGTCTTATGTCTTCCAACCCTACCAGATGGTGAAAGACCATAGAACAGGAGTGGAAGTCGGTCATGTCAGCGCCGTGATGGATGGAGACATCGACCAGTTCATTGAAGCCTACTTAATAACAACAGGTAGTAAATAGCAGGTAGTAGGCTAGTTAAGTCATTCATCTTAATTCGACTACTCTTTACTACCTGACTGTCTTCCGTATTTCACATGGCTGTTACCTGTTGCGATCGCGCTTCAACATATTTCTTAATGCCGCTGTACAACGCTTCGGCTATCTGCTGCCTATAGGAATCCTGTTGGAGTAATTTTTCTTCTTGAGGGTTGCTGAGGAACCCGATCTCAGCTAGAATACTCGGCATTTCCGTATTAATCAAAACATAGAAGAATGCCCTCTTTATCCTGGCTTTAAGATCATCGGCATGGCGGTTAACGGACTTGAGGTCGCTGACAAGTGCGCCTTGCACTGAATCAGCCAGGTAGAGCGACTCCTCAATCTTATCGTCCCGCGTAAGGTCTGCAAAAATTCTGTCAAGTTCGGATTTAAGTTCGCTCAGCTTTTTTGTAGACATGGCGTTTTCGCGCGCCGCAGTTGCCATTGCTTCACGGTCGGAGGCTCTCAGACTCTGCACATACGTTTCGATCCCTCGAGTATTCCGTTTTCTGTTGGCATTCACATGGATGGACACAAACAGGTCAGCACCTTTTGATTTGGCGATAAACGGTCTCTCTTCGAGCGGTATAAAAACGTCTCTATCACGGGTCATAATCACTTTTAACCCGAGCCGCTCTTTCACAAGAACAGCAAGCCGTTTCGCTACGTCAAGCGTTATCGTCTTCTCCATCAAGCCGCTTCTGCCGATCGCCCCAGGATCGTGTCCGCCATGACCGGCATCGATAGCAATAGTCCCGATCTTCAGGCCAAGCTGCCTGGACAGAGAAAGTTTCTGATCATCAGCATTTTGGGGTTCAATGATCTTGGGCAAAAGCGGGGCCGTCGTCAACGGTTCTGTCTCCAGCTGTTTTTTCGACTCTAATTGCTGTTCGACCGGATTTATGATCTTCTGCTGGGTATCAGTGTCCGCGCTCATCATACGAGCTTCTCCACCTCTTCCCCCTTCACCAGTGACATCGATAACGAGGCGTTCAGGGTCATGTAGGGGAAAAGCCACATAACTTTTAATGCTTGCCAGATCAAGAACGAAGCGCACTATGTCAGGTGCATATTGACTGGCTCGGACCTGTTTTAGAATACCATCATTCACCGGTAGTGGATCTTTATAGACCGCGGTATCGAGGCTCGTGTTTAAAAGATCGAACACAAGACGATCGGGTCTTTTCAGTTCTTGCGCCTGGAATTTGACCTCCCTATCTTGGTCAATCACGATCCGGGTATATGCGCCTCCGGACCAAAAACGGATGCTTTTTATTACTCCCTCAGGTTTGCCTTTACCCGCCGCAACGATTACCGGCTCGGGTACCTTTCTAAATTCGGGTTCCTGCTTACGCTTTTTGCTCTTGCGTATCGTTAGATTGAGAAGCGCGCTTGCCTTTGCCGCCCAGGTACTGTCGGGATACAACTTCAAGAGTCTTGAGTATGTTTCATTAGCCAGGGTATTGTTTTTGTAATCGTGCGAAAGCTCGATGATGTGGAAAAGCGCTTCAGGCGCTCTGGCATGCTTAGGATAGCTGGCCTGACACTTGTTGTTTAGACGAAGCGACTCGTCCAAATCTTTCGAATGCCTGTTGAAGAGATAGAGGTCTTGATAAATCCCAGCCCGGTCAAAACAGGCGTTCCCTGCGCTCGGACTTCTGGGATATTTTTTTTCTACAACCTCGAAGGTACGGATGCAATCGATCCAATAGGAACGATACCTCTTTTTTTTCGGAGATTTCCTCAGAGCAGAGAGACGCTGACAGGCGATAATATACTTACGCCCGGCTTCGGTGTTATAAGACGGGTATGCTGGTGTCCACAGGAGGAGCAGAATGGCGCAAGCCATGAAGGCCGCGATACAGGAACGGCCACGTATCCACATAATTTCTTCTTGATTTTTAACCGAATTGCGCTTCATTGTCAACAAAAAAAGGCCCCGTAGATACGGGGCCCATGAGAATCAATATTGTACAAAACCAGTGGTCCGATTTACGGACATTCGGATGGCTTTTGAAAAATTGTTTTTTAACCCATGTTTATCTTTGCATCCGACAATATCGGGTCGAGATTTACTGAGACAGCTTCTATGATGCGGTCTTGGACGTCTCAACAAGCTTCGTGAAGCTTGCCGGATCGCTGATTGCAAGATCTGCAAGGATCTTTCGGTCGATTGCCACTCCGCTCTTAGTGAGGCCGGCCATGAACCTGCTGTAGGTCATACCGTTCAAACGCGCAGCCGCGTTGATACGTGCGATCCAGAGTCTGCGAAAATCCCTCTTGCGGGCCTTACGGTCCCGATATGCATACTTGAGTGCACGGTCAACGGCTTCGGTAGCAGAACGGAATAGTTTGGATTTTGCACCCCAGTACCCTTCTGCCAGGTTGAGTACCCGTTTTCTTCTGGCCCGCGTTTTGGGGCCGCCTTTAGCTCTAGGCATAGTTTTAAAACCTCCTCAGTTCATAACTCATAGTTCACAGTTCTCAGCAATTAATACGTTGAATGTTGCAAATTATAATCTACTTCAGTCCGTACGGGATCATCCGCTTAATGTTCTTTATATTGTCCTTATCAACTTCAAAATCTCCGGTTAGCCTTCTCTTGCGCGTGGCATTCTTGCCGTTCAACAGATGGCCCTTCCAGCCCTTACGCCTGGTGATCTTGCCTGTACCTGTTACTTTAAGCCGCTTGGCGGCGCTCCGATTGGTCTTCAGTTTGATCTTTGCCATAATTCATTCCCCTTCCAAAATCCTAAGTTTATGCTGCTGTTTATATGGACAGCGGAGACAGCCTACCTCCGCAGAATCATCGAAAGATAGTAAGATTCTTGAATCACATGTTGTTGTTACGCCGTCTTTGCCTTTGCGCCGAGCAACAAGGTCATGTTCCTGCCTTCCAAGCGAGGCGGCTGCTCAATGATGGCATCATTCTGCAGTTCGTTCACGATGCGTTCTAATACCGCCCTGCCGTGGTCGATATGGGCCATTTCCCTGCCCCGGAACATAACTGTGACTTTCACCTTGTTGCCGTCTTCAAGGAAACGCTTGATGTTATTCATCTTGAAGTTGACGTCATGGTCGTCAGTCCGAGGTCTTAACTTGATTTCCTTTACAACGATGACAGTCTGGTGTTTCCTAGATTCTGCTGCCTTTTTGGCCATCTCGTATTTATACTTACCGAAGTCCATGATACGGCAGACCGGTGGTTTTGCCGTTGGTGCTACTTCGACCAGGTCAAGCCCCTGTTCCTCCGCCCTTTTGATCGCTTCCCGGGTATCCAGGACCCCTAGCTGCTCTCCATCGGAATTTATGACCCGAACTTCTTTCAACTTGATCATGTAATTGATTCTTGTCGTAATTTTAGCGATAAACGATCACCCCCTTGTTAAATCGGTTGAAATACTTTTATCTTGAATAAGCTTTTTCACTGCGCCGATAAATTGCGCAAGTTTCATGACACCGAGGTCTTTACCACCCCGCTCGCGAACAGCAACTGCTCCCTCCTGCACTTCCTTGTCTCCAACGACGAGGATGTAGGGAATTTTTTCCATCGCGGCCTCGCGGATCTTGAACCCTATCTTCTCTGAACGAGTGTCTAGTTCCACCCTGATCCCTGCGGAAAGCAACTGTTCCCGCACTCCCCTGGCATAGTCAAACTGCTTGTCCGTAATTGAAATCACCTTTGCCTGCACTGGCGCAAGCCAGACCGGAAACGCACCAGCGTAATGTTCTATCAGCATGCCGAAGAACCGTTCGATAGATCCCAGAAGAGCCCGGTGGATCATATAGGGCTGGTGAGCCTGATTGTCAACACCGATAAAAGCCATGCCGAACCGCTCTGGCTCGTTGAAATCGAACTGTACCGTCGAGCACTGCCAGAGCCTTCCCAAGGCATCCTTGATCTTGATATCGATCTTGGGACCGTAGAACGCGCCACCACCTTCGTCGATCTCGTATTCGAGACTCGTCTTTTCAGCGGCGACCTTGAGGGCCTGCGTTGCCTGTTCCCACAAGACAATATTGCCCACGGACTTTTCCGGTCGTGTTGCGATGTAGGCTTTAAAATCCTCGAACCCGAATGTCCGTAACATCTTTACGACGAAGTCAAGCACCCGGATTACCTCTGCTTCCATATTCTCGGGCGCCACGAAAATGTGTGCATCGTCCTGGGTGAAGCCGCGGACTCGAAGTAGTCCGTGCAGTACGCCGGAACGCTCGAATCGGTAAACTGTACCGAGCTCAGCATACCGCAACGGTAATTCGCGGTAGGAACGGAGCTTATTCTTGTAGATCATTATATGGAACGGACAGTTCATCGGCTTCACATAATATTCCTGTCCTTCTACATCCATGGAAGAATACATGTTCTCCCGATAAAAGCCAAGATGTCCCGAGGTTTCCCACAAGGCCCCGCGGCCGACATGAGGAGAATATACAAAATCGTAGCCGTTTTTCTGATGCTCGTCGCGCCAGAAGTCCTCGATGGTCTTTCGGATGAGTGCTCCCCGCGGGTGCCATAGGACCAGGCCGCCACCCACATCCTCGGATACAGAGAAAAGATCAAGGTCTTTGCCAAGTTTTCGATGATCGCGTCGCTTGATCTCCTCAAGTCTCGTCACATAAGCATCCAAAGCTTCCTTGTTCGGAAACGAAATGCCGTAGATCCGCTGGAGCATCTTGTTTTTCTCATTGCCGCGCCAGTAAGCTCCGGCAATGGAGAGCAGCTTGAATGCCTTTATCTTTGCCGTGGACAAGACATGGGGACCACGGCAAAGATCGGCGAATTCCGCCTGTTCGTAGATCGATATCGTACCGTCTGACAAATCGCTGATTAGCTCGACCTTGTACGTCTCACCTAATTTTTGAAAGAACGACAAGGCATCTGCCTTGGAAAGATCTTTTCTTCTAATCGGCAAAGCAGCTTTGGACAGTTCGGCCATCCGTTTTTCTATTTTTTCAAGATCTTCGGGCGTAAAAGGACGTTCGAGATCAAAGTCGTAATAGAACCCTTCTTCAATCGCAGGACCTATGGCGAGCTTTGCCTGCGGGAAGAGCTGTTTGACCGCCTGCGCCATGAGGTGCGAAGTACTGTGCCAGTACACATCGCGGCCTTCCAAAGCGTCAAAAGTCATAATCTCAATCGCGGCATTTTGTTCAACCGGGATATTCAGATCCAGAAGTTGACCATCTATTTTTATGGCAAGCGCGTCTTTAGCGAGGCGAGAGCCGATTTTCTCGGCAACTTCCTGACCGGTGATGCCAGAGGCATACTTTTTGACCTGACCGTCAGGTAGCCTGAGTTGTATTTCACTCATAAGTTAAATAACATAGTTGTAATTAAAGCATGGTAGGCCCGGGCGGTATCGAACCGCCGACCTCTACCGTGTCAAGGTAGCGCTCTCCCCCTGAGCTACGAGCCTATTATTGTTTCGTAACAAGAGCGAATTTTATGAAATTTCAGGGAGTTTGTCAAGGATAAAAATGGCTAGTCCAAGCCTTGTGGTGTCTTTTCACACAAAAACGATTATACCTTAACCAACAGACTGCGTGCTGCCCTCAACCACAAAAGAATGTTAGCACATCTGCCCGCTCTTTTTGATATTAGCATGGCGTTAATATCGTGATTCGAGCGTACATCATGCGGCTTAGCTGACCTACCCCATATCTAAAGACAGGGGGTTCTAACGGCAATACCGACAGGCTTTTCGGCAACAATACAGACGTTGCCGGCATCGACTATCGTTGATCCGTTTTTAACGGGCAAGCAACTCTGTCTCCGGTTCGTGGTGTTGGCTCTCATGTTGTTAATACCGAAGCTGGCCGGATGAATCCGACCATTTGCCGCTTCAAACTGCACCCTCAACACCGCCCGTTCCAGGAGCAGGTTTGCACCCGGCCAAGCTGCTAAAGCCTGGCGCGTGTCGAGGACATTTTCAAAAACATATTTTGCAAGATATGCGGAGTAGAGATCGCGTTGAGCGTTTACCCCGCAGTTACAGTCATGCCATCTTTGGGATAGCGGTTTTTTGGCTACTTCCCCGCAGTGGCATGTCTCTGAAAGCTTCGTGCTCCGGGTAGAAAATTCAGTTACTTTACCGCCAGCGTTTTCGGCTTTGCGGCGAAGCATCGAAATAAACATCCCCGGAGCGCGTCTTGAAATACTTTTACCATAGAGTTTCTGGAATGCTCTGTACGACAGTTTCTCGGTCTTTATGTTGGTTCCGAGCTTAAGAATTTCATTGGCTAACGTGCCATGAGCCCGTTTTCTGGTTTCAGCCAAAACTCGCTGTAGCTCGGCTAGTTCAGCCTTAAGCGCACGGTATTGAGCAGAGAATATCCACCGCTTTTTACCCTTGCCGGCACCGGTCTTAGCCGTGCCGTCTTCGTTGTAGTTGTCTGGGTTGGCAGCCTTCAGGCTTCTGGCCATCTTACGCTGAACCACGCGGATTTGTTTGTACGGAATCTCGACTTCCGGACAAAATGCTACGAGCAACGCATCGGTATCGCTAACGATAGCACCCGTGGAGGGACCAATATCAAGGCCGACCGTTTCGGTGCCGATCATATTTTCACGCTTGATCCTGGCCGTGCCTTTAAGCACGAGTTGGGCGAACCAGCAGGCGTTACCGCAGATGGCTTTCTTCACCAAACGAACATATTTAACATCATGGCTAAGCGCATGTGCCTGAACGCCAAACTTGTCTTTTTTGTCGAAGACACAGGTAAGGCTAAGTCCAGACCATTCAACATGGTCATCGCACCACCGAATACCAGACTTGTTGTTTTTGCCTTCGAGCGAAGACATCCAGCCGCGACGCTTGAACCGTGGTTTCCCATGCTTGCCGAACTCGTAGTCAGCAACGGCATCAAACGCCCTGGTCGCTATCTTTTGGGCGGCCAGGCTGTCAATATGGTCTCCGATCCAACACGAATTGCGGAGGCTCCCGACATAATCATGGAGATGGTATTCGGTATATTCAGCTATGTTTCTGGCTGTCTTGAACATTTTAGACATAATGGTTGACAGTTGGAAAAGTGACCTGCCCCTTGTCACCGTGGGTTATACTTGGATGGAATAGGTATCCAAATACAGAGCCACAAACAAGGAGACAGGTCATGAAGAATTCTATCACAATAGTAGGTCTCGATTCAGCAAAAAACTCAATAGCAGTGGCAACAGCAGACACCGACGACAATCAAGAGGTTCGCTACTACGGTAAGATTGGCAGTGACATGTCGTCATTGGACAAAATGGTTAGAAAGCTTGAAAGCAAAGGAACGGAACTGCACTTTGTCTATGAAGCCGGCCCATGCGGTTATGAAATATACCGCCATCTGACCAAAAAAGGTTACAAATGCACGGTTGTGGCACCCTCGCTGATCCCCAAGAAAAGCGGCGATCGCGTCAAAACCGATCGTCGTGACGCGCAAAGTCTTGCAAGGCTGTATCGGGCTGGAGAACTGACCCCTGTTTACGTACCCCAGGAAGAAGATGAAGCCATGCGAGACCTGACACGTGGCCGCGAAGACGCAATCAAGGCCCAGCGCACCGCTCGGCAGCGATTAGGCGCGATGCTTCTGCGGCACGGACACCGATACTCTGGGGAAACCGCATGGACCCAGGCCCACATGCGCTGGCTGTCGGACATCAAGATGCCACACCCTGCTCAGCAGATCACGCTGCAAGAGTACATCAACACTGTGCAGGAATGCTCTGCGCGTGTTTCCCGGCTAACGGAGCAGATTCAAAAGCTCATTCCAACATGCCGAACGGCCCCTGTCGTACGT
Organism: Nitrospirota bacterium; assembly: GCA_963845065.1. Lineage (GTDB taxonomy): Bacteria > Nitrospirota > UBA9217 > UBA9217 > UBA9217 > JAJYKN01. Next base: position 1,062,164 of record CAWJQQ010000001.1, on the reverse strand, counting down.
GCAATCCAATCGCTACGCGGTGTAGCGGATGTAACTGCTGCGACCACCATGGCTGAGATTGGAGACTTGGGCCGTTTTAAAAATCCCAAGCATCTTATGGGATATCTAGGGCTGGTTCCCTCCGAGTACTCCAGCGGAGACAGCACCAGACGAGGGGGCATCACCAAAACCGGAAACACTCACGTTAGACGCGCGTTAATCGAAGCGGCTCAAGCTTACAGTTTCCCAGCCCGAGTCAGCCGAGTGCTCCTCAAACGACAAGAGGGGTTGCCGAAAAACATTCTCGACGTCTCTTGGAAAGCCCAAGTGCGGCTCTGCGGACGATTCCGTAAGCTTACGGCCAAAGGGAAGTCTAGAAACAAGGTGGTAACAGCTATCGCCAGAGAATTGTGCGGGTTCATATGGGCAATTGCCCGGGAAGTGAATCCTCAGAGCGCATAAAGATGAAAGAACAAGGCGTCACACAAAACTTGAGGGGGTCTCTCAGTATGGACCGCCTCTGGAAAATCAATCCTGGGGCATTTGTGAAAGAATAAATCGATCCTCAAAGGTAAAAACGGGAGCATCGAGATTTTTCAAAGAACAGAATCGAAAATTTGAAGACGCCCGGAAGCGGAAACGAAAACGACTAAAGTAAAAAACCAAAGGAGGACGCCAGCTAACATCAAACAATCTCCAAGGCATAAGCGGGGACGCGGCCACGTTTACGGAGAATCCTCGTCCGCACTATGGAATAAGGCAATGCCGAACTTCCGCTTTTAGAGCGAGGCAGCTCCGCGACGAAGAAAGGTCTTGCGGTCAAACCCGCGAATATCAGAGTGATCAAACGTCGCACAAGTCGGCCCCGTCCCTCCTTATGCCCTGGAATTATACTTAAACTATGAACCCTTAAAAAAGGGGCAGGAGACTATTTTCCCTCTTGACAACTGTCAACCATATCAGTGCGTAGCCTGCTCTTTTTCTTCTTAATCGCTGAACGCCATTTTTTAGAGCTACGCATGGCGGCAAGACGTTTCATCGCTTCACCAAGACAGGCATTATATAGATAACGACCAGCTTCGAGTCGGACATTAAGCATTCGATTGTCTTTTGGGGTTGTTACGAGTTGAAACTCGTGGATAAATGTAGGAGTTTTAAGTTTATCTGGCATTGATTGCTCAACTATACCATATAGATATACATTTGTTCAGCAATTGCTGAAAAACAAAATTCCCGCATTCATCCCCATGGTTAAAACCAGGGGCTTTCTGCGGATAGTTTGGTAAATTAAAAATATTGGAAAGCTGTATCCGGTCGTCATAGCAAAGTCGGTCAACAACCCGTTGGAACAAATACACCGCCGTCGGATTATTTTAACTTTTAAAGACAATATAAATATGAAGCAACTGATACGATGGCAAGAAGTGATGACTAGTGAAGAACAACTGATATCGAGGTACAGCTTCCTAGTATTCGATATGCTTGGTTTCCCATGCATACGAACAAGCTCTATGCAAAAAATCAGGTTGTTTTTCTACACATCCATTAAGCACGGGAAATATGCGTGCTTCGGGATGCACTCAGCATCTCTTTAATAGGCAGCATCAAACGATTATATCCATAAATTTTCTTTCGCTGTCTTCTTCAGATTTTGCACGAAGTCTTTCTCGACTATTTCGCGGTCATATGAGTCGTGACTCTTTCTTTTTCCGCTCTTCCTCAGATAGATTTTTGAGCGCTTTCCGATCAATGCAATAATTAAACAATCTTTTGTTTTCTCTTCTTCCATAGCAGATAAAACACAATAAGAACTATCGCTGCTACCGAGACGATCTCAAGAATATGATGGATATTTTTTGTATGCTTGGACCATTCTTCTTCAAAAAAGTAGCCGAGGAATATAAAAGTACACGACCAAATAAATGCACCTCCGTACCCAAAAAAGGCGAATTCAGAGAAAGTCATCTTGGACGTTCCCGCGACCAGTACAGTCAAATGCCGCACACCGGGCAGGAAGTAACCGAACAACAGCCCCCACCTGCCTGAATGTTCAAACCACTCATGCATCTTATCCATCTTTTCCGGGGTCAGGCGAACAAAAGCGCCGAATTTTTTGACAAGGTAGAGTCCCAAGGTTCTGCCTAGTGCGTAGTTAAATGTTGCACCGCATACGCAGCCGAGAACCGCAGCCGTAACCGTGGGTATAAGAAGGAGTTTGCCGTTGTAAATGAGATGACCGAGATAGGCGAGTAGCCAATCGTTCGGCAAAGGAATGCCAATAATGCCTACAGCATAGAGTCCGAATATGACGCCGTAGCCATGTACCTTAATCCAGTGCGTTGTCCAGTGAATGACAGGCTCTAACATAAAAACATTTTATGAATGAAGTGGATTCCATCTCAGGACTAAACAGTCCGCCGAAGGTAAACTTGGGCAGTGGGATGTACTCCACCGTCTGCAGCTGCCTCATAGGCTGTGGGTAGGGACTCACGAGTTTATAGCGCTCTATCTCCACCCTATTAATAGATGAGCCGCTTATCGAATGCGGGATGAACCATGAATTTTCATAAAACCGCAACTTTCAACTGATACGGGAAGAATGCTGCACTGCATGCTTTAAATGTAATTCTACACCTCCTTAAAAAAAATGTCTATCTCATTACCACCTCCCATGAATAGGGTTTTGTCAAGAGCTACCCTGGGGTGCTTCGTGTATAATATTGCTTTTACTCTAATCGGAGCATTTTATTTAACAGCCACCCACTCGTTCTGTCAACATCGGCGTAGAGTTACGTCGATCTAGCCTGCAACGGCGACCGATAAATAGGTGGTGTAGAAAAATTAGTTAAAAATTGCACGTGAGCTGGTCAGGTGGGCGGTTCAATCGGTCATCCCGAATGGTTAGCTCTTATTGTCAGTTTTCTCAACTCTGCCCGGCTCACGTGACTATAAGGACACTCGAAACCTCAGGTAATCTTCAGCACTCTGCTGTGGCTTTTCCATCATTGGTACATGGCCAATATCCGGCATTATGATGACATGCGAGTGCGGCATGAGGTTATTGAGAATTTCGGCAGATGCAAAGTTAAGTACGCGGTCCTTATCGCCCCAGACAATTAACGCGGGGGTAAGTAGGCCGTTGACTCTTTTTTCCACGGAATCAGAGATAATCTGTTTGCCAATTCGCTTCATCAGATCATAATTTCTGATGCGCTCCTGCGCCATCACATTTAAGATGGGCCTTGGAATGAACGGCGGTTTGGACCACAAAAATTTAATAAATTGCACGAACTCGTCTTCATTTTTGACCATCAGCGGACTACGCCCTGTCTCTGTAATAATCTTGAAAAGTTCACTCTTGGGCGCACTCCAAACGCCGCCCGGATCGAGCAACCAGAGACTAACGACCTTAGCAGGGTAAAGGGCCGCGTAGGTCATCGCGATTTGGCCGCCCATGGAGCTGCCGCCGAGATGCAGATGGTCGATACCCAAGGCATGGGCAAAAGCCTGCAATCGTTCTACCTGAGCGGGTGGTGCGTAGTCCACTTCTTGCGGATGCGAGGATTCACCGAAACCGATGTGGTCAGGTATGATTACACGATAATGCGGTGTTAGAAAACGTGCCACCTTCGAGAAGTTATCTTTATTGCCGCCGAAGCCGTGTAGAAGTACCAAGGGCTCGCCCTTACCGCCTTCCAGGTACACGTAGTGAAGCCCGTTAGACAGATCGATTTCCTTTCGCACTAGGCCGGATCGGTGGCGATCAACATTGCGGAGAACGCTGGTGGCTATCTCAGGCGCCTCGTAAACAAAGCAGACCACTCCAATAACAATGACAGCCATCGCAGACAGCACAAACATTGCGATGCTCATAGTATCCTCCTTTATTGTATACATGAAGCATAGCTTTGTCGTGACGTTTGAAAAGAACAGGAAGAACAACCTATCTACTTATTTCACGGTGTTAGGGCGTCTAGAAATTATATTCCATTTGTCTTTAACTGAATGAATCTCTTCTTTTGATGTAACAGGGGCAAGCATTGCCTAATGCAAGATGTAACTTGCGTTTATCTAGTTTATTCCAAATAGCAAGTTTAGGAAGAACTTTTGACTGTAAACTTCAAACAATATTCATCGCTTTTTCACCGACCTTGTCGATCCGATCAACACCTACGATCATGCGTCCGTGTTGACTAAATATCTATGCAGAATCCTGGATGATAATTGTAACGCCAAGGGTCAGGCGCGCTGTAAAACGTCGCCTGCACCCTCTTGTTAGTTGATCGTTTCATAGCCACCCTGTCAAAAGCTCTCGAAGACGTTTATGCTACGATCAGGCGAGGTCGAAACGGTCAAGGTTCATCACCTTGTTCCATGCCGTCACAAAATCCTGGACAAACTTCGCCTGCGCGTCCGAGCTTCCGTAGACCTCGGCCAAGGCCCGGAGCTGGGAGTTGGAACCGAAGGTGAGATCGACGCGCGTGCCGGTCCACTTCAGTTCACCCGTCTTGCGATCACGCCCTTCGAACGCGTCCTTGTCGTCCGACACCGCCTTCCACTCCGTGCCCATGTCGAGCAGGTTCACGAAGAAGTCGTTGGTAAGCGACTCCGGTCGTTTGGTGAAGACACCATGTTGTGACTTCCCGAAGTTTGCATTCAGAACGCGCATCCCGCCAACGAGAACCGTCATCTCCGGCGCCGTCAGCGTCAGCAATTGCGCCTTGTCGACCAGTAAAGCCTCAACCGGTACGGTGTACTTGCGCTTGAGGTAATTGCGGAAGCCATCTGCGATCGGTTCGAGCACGGCGAATGAGACCGCATCGGTTTGCTCCTGCAAGGCGTCCATGCGTCCCGGCGTGAAGGGAACATTCACGCTGTGACCGGCCTTCTTCGCGGCATGCTCGACGCCCGCGCAACCGGCCAGAACGATCAGGTCGGCGAGCGAGATCTTCTTGCCGCGAGAGGCCGCGCTGTTGAACTCGCTCTGGATACCCTCCAGCGTCTTAAGCACTTTCGCCAGTTCGGCCGGTTGGTTGACTGGCCAATCCTTCTGGGGCGCGAGGCGAACGCGCGCGCCGTTTGCGCCGCCGCGCTTGTCGGAACCACGGAAGGTGGACGCCGACGCCCAGGCGGTCGAAACCAGTTGCGAGACCGACAGCCCTGAAGCCAGGATCTTGCCCTTGAGGGAGGCGATGTCCTTCTCATCAATCAACTTGTGATTGACCGCGGGGATGGGGTCTTGCCAGATGAGCTCTTCGGCAGGCACCTCGGGGCCGAGATAGCGTGCGCGAGGACCCATGTCGCGGTGCGTCAGCTTGAACCACGCACGAGCGAAAGCGTCCGCGAATTGATCCGGATTCCCGTAGAAGCGCCTCGAGATCTTTTCATAGGCCGGGTCGAAGCGCAGCGAGAGGTCCGTGGTCAGCATGGAAGGCGCGATGCGCTTCGACGAGTCGTAGGCATGCGGCACCGTTCCGGCGCCCGCGCCACCCTTCGGCGTCCACTGATGTGCACCTGCCGGGCTCTTCGTCAGCTCCCATTCGTAGCCGAACAGGTTCTGGAAGAAGCTGTTGCTCCACTTCGTCGGCTTCGTGGACCAGGTGACTTCCAGACCGCTGGTGATCGCGTCAGCGCCCTTGCCCGTGCCAAAGCTGCTCTTCCAGCCGAGGCCCTGCTCCTCGATGGGGGCCGCTTCCGGCTCGGGACCCACATGGGACGCAGGGCCGGCGCCGTGGGTCTTGCCGAAGGTGTGACCTCCAGCAATGAGCGCAACCGTCTCTTCGTCGTTCATGGCCATGCGAGCAAAAGTCTCGCGGATATCCTTGGTCGCCGCGATCGGATCCGGGTTGCCGTTCGGGCCTTCCGGGTTGACATAGATCAGGCCCATCTGGACCGCAGCGAGCGGATTCTCGAGATTCCGGTCTCCGGAGTAGCGCTTGTCGTCCAGCCACTTGTTCTCGGAGCCCCAGTAGACGTCCTCCTGCGGCTCCCAGACGTCCTCGCGCCCACCGCCAAAACCGAACGTTTTGAATCCCATCGATTCCAGAGCGACGTTGCCGGCAAGGATCATGAGGTCAGCCCATGAGATCTTCCGGCCGTACTTCTGCTTGATCGGCCAAAGCAGCCGGCGCGCCTTGTCGAGGCTGGCATTGTCGGGCCAACTGTTGATGGGCGCGAAACGCTGCTGGCCGGCTCCGGCGCCGCCGCGACCGTCACCGGTGCGATACGTGCCGGCGCTGTGCCACGCCATGCGGATGAACAAAGGCCCATAGTGCCCGAAGTCCGCCGGCCACCAGTCCTGCGAGTCGGTCATAAGGGCGCGAAGGTCTTTCTTCACGGCCTTCAGATCGAGGCTCTTGAACTCGTCAGCGTAGTTGAAGCTCTCGCCCATTGGATTGGACGGTGAGGAATGCTGGCGCAGGATATCCAGTCGCAATTGGTTCGGCCACCAGTCACGGTTCGACGTGCCTCTGCCGGCCATGTGTTTGTGAGTCCCGCCCGTTACCGGGCCCTTGCTATCGTCATTCATGATGTTTACTCCTTTCGTTGTGTTACTTGTTGAACTGCGCGACTATGAAGATAGTGTTGCACTGCCCATCTAGCTAATTCCGGCGGTAAGCGGCCAGCCCCGCAAGGGGCGAGTCCGTCTTGACTGCCTGGCTCTCTGCCCAAGCGATTTTCGCGGGGCGAATTGCCACGCCGAGATCCTGATGAAAGAAGAGAAGCCAGCGTGATTGAATCTTGTTTAATGACATCGTTGTCAACAAATAATATTTAATCCAAAGGCGACTTAACTCTCCAGAGATGACCATGTGAATTACCGATCCCTTACAATGTATTGAGATAGGCGATAAGGTCTTCCATCTCTTCATCAGACAAATAGGCAAAGGACGGCATGCGGCCCATGGGTTGCTTGAGCTGGAAGCGGATGCTTTCGGCCGTCGCGGGGTGCCCGCTGATTGGCAGCGCGGGTTTCCTAAGTAGGCCCTTAAGCCCCGGTCCGACAATCGTCCTGGTGCTGTCCGGATCGTGACAGATGGCGCACTTGGACGCGAACAAGGTCCTGCCCCGCTCGATGCTCAAACGGTCCGTCCTAATTGCCATGAGCCCCGGAGGCTCGACCTCTTTCACGGTGAGGAGCGGCCCCTTCAACGCGTAATACACACTTTTGTCAACGGTTAGGTCCTGGCCGAAGCGGCTCACGACGAGATAGAAGCCTCCCGTGAGCCCGACGAGCACGAAACTCAGAACACCCATGATGATACCGATGGTCCTGGCCTGGGCGTAGAACTGGCGGAAGATCCGGACGTAAAGCACCTTCAGAAGGAAAAGTGCGGCAAGGAAAAGGGCGAGAACGATATGGAGCGCCGCCCGGGGCGATGGGTCGGCCCTCGACGCTGCGGCGTAGCCGATGCAGAGATAGGAGATGAGGACGAAGAGCGCTACATATAGGTAGCCGCTGGCTTTGTGGATATGCTTGAGGCGCTCGATGGAGTGGGCGGGCGTGCTCCGGCCGAGGGCCTCGAACATGGAGTAAACGGCCGCCGCAGCACTGACGAACAGTAGTAGGGACAATAAAGATTTCAGAAAGAAGATCGTCATGAGCTAATTATAGCCAATCAGGAATAAGCGTTACAACTAATTCCGAATTCCAGCACAAGTCGCCAAACTGAATTCAACTATAAACATAATGACAGTCGAAGTTATCTTCTTAGTTATCTTACTATTCTCCGCTAGCAGGGTCTTATCCGTTTCGTCCTGATGCGATTCAAAATGCATGAATTGATAGGTATTCCTCTTAGAAGGTTGATTTATTAATGCGAGATTATGTCAAGAATATATGCCTGATTTACCGGCCTGTCAACAACATCGAATTGGTATGTCTTACCAAAGTAAAAATGTCTGATTTTAGAAAATAACGGGATGGGAGTGTCGCACGGGGGATGTCGTATGGTGAAAAGTGGGTCGATAGTGATGAGAGAGTCTGAGTTGGAAATTACATCATTGCAAAAAAGAGAAATTCCACAGATACAGGATGTTCTCGAGACAATATTTCTCAGCATAAATCCTCGAATTCATACGGAATATAGCATATTCCTGATGCTATTTAATGAGCACTGCGATAACTGCAAATGCAATAGTAAATGCAATGATGGCGAAAACGATAATATTATAAGGCCATCGCAAACGTTTCGTCTTAGACGGTTGCCATCCAGGGATAACAATCATGTAATACAATCCCGCCGTAATAATTAATGCACCGGTGACCAAACTCATTTTCCCGAATACTGCGTATTTCAACATTTTGGGCAATATCGTAATTAAGAAAATTGCTACTGCCGCGACTATAAGCGGAACCTCATACATATATCCCATTTGATTTTTTCTGAGATTCATTTTCTCTGCTTGTAAATATTCGTCTGATTCATGTTACGTGCGTTCGGGGATAGTCTGTTAACAAATTCCGGTTGAAAACCACAACATCGTTATTATTATATTTCAACCCCATTTAATGACTTAAATGTTCTAACAAGAGCGACTACATAAATTAAAATAATGACAATTCCTATCGTAATATAGAACCACCCACGCACAATAGCTTGTCTACCTGTTTCATATAATTTTGTCCAACTATTTACTATGCAAACGCAATAAACAATGTTACACATTAATCTAGTCTTATGTTATGATGGGCGTATGAAAACCTCCCCTGAAAACGTATCCAAAGAGCAGTTGCTGGCTCTGGCCGAGAAAGTGCCTGGAGCCTGGATCGGAATAAAGATAGCCACACTCCTTTTGGTGCTGGAGGGGCAGCGACCAGGTTGGATCTCCGAGGTTCTAGGCCAGACCCGGATGAATGTGAACCGCTGGACGCGAGCCGTAAATAAGGACGGGGTCGAAGCCCTGGTTCCGAAAAAACAGTCCGGTCGTCCCCCTCGTATGACGCCGAAGATTGTTGCACAGATTGAGCGCCATCTGGAGGAATCGCCCCAGAAGTATGGACTAAACCGTGTCCGATGGGACGGTCCAACCCTGGCGACCCATATACAGCGGCAATTCGGGATAAAGTTGAAAGTCCGTCAGGCCCAGTACTCTATGCATCAGCTTGGGTATCGGTTGAAGCGTGCCGGTCATACCTATCTCCAAGCAAACGCCGACGACGCGAAGAAGTTTGCCAGGAGCCTAAAAAAAACTCCAAACGCTGGGACCTAAAGAAACTGTTGTTTTTCAGGACGAATGCGGCTTTACCCTGCCTCCAAGGCTGGGCCAGGGTTGGGCACTCATCGGAAAGCGGCTTAAGGTTCCGACAACGAGCCAGCATCAGAAGCGCCTGAATGTCGCCGGCTGGGTGGCTCCTCTTCTGGGCCATGCTGGAGCAATCCAGACGGAACGCGGAAACCGAGAGGGTTTCCTGAAGGTGTTGCAGCACCTTTATAGCCGACTTCGTGGCTATACTATCTGGCTGTATGTTGACCGCATACGTTGGGATAGGGATGATGCGATCCGGGAGTTTTTGAAAAAGCACCAAAGACTCCGGATCGTGTACCTTCCGCCCTATCAGCCCGCTTTGAACATGCAGGAGCGGATATGGCGTCAAATTCGATATGAATCAACCACCAACCGGTTGTTCGATAATCTCGATGCTATCTGGGCCACGGTCCAGAAGACAATTGATTCTTGGTCTAAGTGCAAAATTAGGCGACTTTGTAACATTACTTAGTGCGTTTATATTAGTATCTTATTTTTGATTAAACCACCTGTTATTCCGTAAATAATGAGAAAGCTACCCAAGCCTACCATCATAATGCCGGCTATCGTAATAATGAAAAGATCTCTATTAAACATTAGACCCCCTCAATTAGGTATGGTGAGGAAAATACGATAGTAAATTCAAGAGGTATTCTGCACACCCCTCGAGTCCAGGGTGTGTGTATGATTCTGGATGAAGAGTTGCCTGATAGCTTCACTTAGTATTCGCAAATCGCCTTGCGAACATTCTGCTCTCAAGTCCACCTACTAGGTTGCAACGGCGACCGAAAATAAGAGCCGCAGAATACCATTTGGAGCTTACCTTGAACAAAGATTTCACACGCCACATAGCGGACACCGTGGAGCGATTCTTTAGCATTTATTTTTTCAGATTTCGCTATGCTCTACCCGACGTACCGGCTTATATAGTTACTTAGCGATCATGGGCTGATCTACGGCCCACCGCCAGAAACCATCAGATTGTCTTCGGGCAATCTCCGCCGTAATCGTTCCATTCGCCAGACGCGACGAAGTAAGGGCCAAGTCGTCATTTCTCAATGCGGGTCGCTGTTGCCCGGGCTCAAACTTTGGGCGATCAGAAAGTAACTTGGAATAGAAGTCTCGAATCGCTTCGGTTCCGATTGCTACCTGGCTATCTGAAACAGCTAGAACCGCTTCGGGTTCATATAGCGCGACCAACCCTTCAATGTCACCTGCATTCGCTCTTAGCAAGAACAAGCGTGCTAAGTCCTCTGGAGCCAAAGCCGGTTCCCAAGTTTTGTAATGGTCCATTTCCTTGCTTCCTTTCGCTGTATAGTGTTAGATCGGTGCGTAAAAAAAAGTTGCGGAATACCAAGTGATCATTGCACTGAATCCTAAGTTGAACAATCGTACACGCCTATTTAATTCTCGCAGATAGCTTTAAATTTGAAACAACCTCTATAATGCCCCATCTGTATTCGGAGAATCAGCAGGCACAGGCATACCGCAGTCCCACAGTTCCACGATTTTATCGCTCTGGAAACGGTACAAATGCACAATCACCATATCGGTTTCTCCCGGACCTAACGCAATGCGTGAATGCACAGCAACAAACTCACCATCGCCAATTACATTCTTAACCGTGAGTTGCTTGTTAGGGAACTTAGCATGATTTTCAATCATCGCCTTTTTTAACGCGGGAAAACCTGCGGGGAAATAGGGGTTGTGATGCTTGCCCTGCATATAGACATACTTGTCGTACGCTTCGGCGATTTGACCTGCCACGACGAGTCGCAGAAATTGCACGGCAGTATCTTTACGGGTCTGAGCATAGTCCACCATAAATAATCCCCCATCACTTCGCCGGTTCGTAACACAATAGAACATTCCCATTTCCGAACGTTCGCCACTTGATCAGATTCAGGCTTAGTTTTTCTTGCATGCCCTCGAACATCGTTTTCCCTTTGCCGAGGACAACCGGATTGAGCAAAATGTCGTATTCATCAATCAGGCCATTCTGTGCTAACTGAGAAACGATGCTGCCACTTCCTAAAACCGTCAAGTCCTTTCCTGGCTGCTGTTTCAATTTTCGAACTTCCGCCAGCATATCATCTTTCACCAGCCTCGTATTGTTCCAGTCAACCTTGTCGAGAGTCCCAGAAAAAACGATTTTTTCAGCTTTATTCATTCCCCCGGCCACAATGGGATCATTTTTGATCGCTTCTTGAGTCGGCCAGTAGCTTTTCATAAGCTCGTATGTAATGCGACCGAATAGGAGCGTGTTTCCGGAATTTGAAGCCTGTTTTGCCAATTCCTGGAACTCCTCATCCACATTGTGCCAGGAGATATCGCCGTCCTGGCCTGCAAAATAGCCGTCAAGCGTCATCAGGTTGAACACAAGTAATTTTCGAATGTTTATCTCCTCTGCTTCTTTTACATTAATCGAGTGCAAATGAGCCGGTTTTCAGACTTCCTGCCGGGCGGTAGACGCTCACAAGAACGCCTGTACTCGTGGTGCTTGATCTCACCAGCTTCAGGATGCGTGGGACCGCACCACTCCCTAAGAGCCTCTTCCCGGTCCCGAGAATTACTGGGAAGGTCAGTAGTCGATATTCGTCTACGAGGTCTTTCGCAATCAAAGTCTGAGCGAGCCCGCAGCTGCCATGGACCTGTACTTCGTGGGCGAAACGCTTTTTGAGTTCGATTGCTTCTTTCTCGACATCGCGAACATGGCTGGTATTGTGCCAGGTGAACGTACTGTGAGTATGTGATGCAACATACTTCGGAAGCGAATTGAGCTTCATGGCGATCAGATTATTGGGATCGGTAATCCTGGGCCAGTAAGCCGCAAAAATGTCATAGGTCGTCCGACCCAGAAAGAACGCGTCAGCTTTCGAAAATATTTCATTCATGATTTTCCCCATATCGGCATCGGCATGGGGAACGAGCCATCCACCATGAAGAAAGTTTCCGCTAGGGTCCTCCTCCGGCATGCCGGGCGCCTGCATGACGCCATCAAGCGTAAGAAAAGTCGTTATTGTCAGTTCAGCCATGATATCCTCTCGCATAAGAGTGCCACCCCACTCAGCCCCCCTTGCCAAAAGGCTGGGCGGAATACCCTTTTAGATTATTTTTTTCCATATGCCTTTTTGAGTTCCGCTATATCGAACTTTTTCATCTTCAAGATAGCCTGCATTACACGGTTCGTTCTCCTCGTATCCGGGCTGGTCAACAGTTTGGATAGGATGTCCGGCACAATCTGCCACGACACGCCGTATTTGTCCTTGAGCCAGCCGCATTCTACTTTTTCACCACCTGCTGAGAGCTTATCCCAAAACCGGTCGATCTCTGCCTGCGTCCTACAGTTCACGACAAACGATATTGCAGGCGTAAAGGTGAATACCGGCCCCCCGTTCAGCGCAACAAATTCCTGACCTTCGAGCAGGAAACTCGCGGTCATGACTGATCCTTTCGGGCCGGGCCCCGCATCTCCATACCGGGTAATGCTCTTGATTTTCGAGTTTTTGAATACCTTAGTATAGAATTTCACGGCCTCTTCTGCCTGGTCATTAAACCATAAAAAAGGGGTGATCTTCTGCATATATGCCTCCTCCTTTTATAATAGCTCACTTTATAATAGCTCACTACGGGAGTGCAAGGCCAAGGATACATGAGGGGATGCACAAGTTACAGAACTTTGCGACATTATTTAATATAACATGTTATTCAAATAGCGAGGGCACTATCCTACTAGAGATAACAAATATGGATTACAGTGTCAACGATGGGATATGACAACGAATGGGATATATGTTGTTTGGATTGCATGTGGGTATGCGCTGCAAGATTCAGGTTCAAAGTTTATGAGTTGCAAAGAACGGCGACGACAAGAACTTCAGGATATAACTATTGACAGAAAATAATATCACACTATGCAATGATATAAACAATATTCTTTAGCTGGATCAAAATTAGGATCTCTGCGAGGAGCACCTCAATTGTTGTGAAGTATCTCACTATTTCTAAACCCTCTAACGAGGTGAACTCTGAACTTTGATACGCATCGTTACGTTCGACAATATATCCAGCATGCAGTACTAATGGACACTATCTTTCTTGGCTTCCTTGACACATCGATCTAGTGGTGTCAAACTGTAGTCATCTCTCTCACAAAAGTATCTTCGCATCCCACTCGATTCACATCCCCATAAAATCTACGAAGACTTCCTGGTGAGCAGCGATAGGAGGTACATGATGAAAACGCTAGTCATAGGTGGAACAGGTATGGTAGGAAGCATGGTGGTGAGCAGCCTGTTTAAGCAGATGGCAACAATACGGGTCATGAGCCATTCACCTGATAAACTGAAAAAGTTGCCAACGGGAGTGGAAGGATACAGGGCGGACCTTGATGATCCCGATACACTCCCTGCAGCATTCGAAGGCATCGACAGCCTGTTCCTCCTGAACACCGTTGGACTGAGCGAGACCGACGAAGGGCTTGCTGCTGTGACTGAGGCAAAGGCAGCCAAGGTCAAAAAGATCGTTTATATGTCGGTATGCATGCCTGAAGGGTCGGAAAGTATACCGCACTTCCGCAGCAAACTCCCAGTAGAGAAGGCCATCAAGGAATCGGGGATCGCCTATACGATCCTTCGACCGAACAACTTCTTCCAGAATGACCTGTGGTTGAAGTCCGCGATCATGCAGTACAACCTCTATCCTCAGCCCATTGGCAAGAAGGGGCTAAACCGGGTTGATGTACGCGATATCGCCGACTGTGCAAGTAACGCTCTCATGAAATCCGGCTACGAGGGCCAGACGTATGAGATCCACGGACCAGATACTTTGACCGGGGAAGGGATCGCCAAGACCTACACAAAGCATCTGGGACGGGAGATCCGCTACAGCGGAGACGATCTCGATGTCTGGGCAGAAAAATCAAAAGGCATGATGTCGGAGTTCCTGATTGCCGATATGCGTATCATGTATCAGTTCTTCCAGAATAACGGGATGATCGCCTCGAAGGACGACATCGAAAAAACGGAGAAGCTCCTTGGACGCAAGCCCCATAGCTTTGATGAATTCGTCAAGGAGATCACCCTGGAGTGGAGGAGCAAGGTGGGAAAAGCCGCGTAAAAGAAGCGATGCCGGATGCCAACTTGATGCTTCCGGTATTTTTTTTGAATCTTCTATCTAAAACTCCCGCGATAATCTGCGTCAAAACGTTACGCCATTACCGCATTTTCGGCATGATCGGTTACCATCTTAAACTCGGCTCTTTATTGTCTTTACAGAGGGGTCCACTTATCTTTTCACATGCAATGCTGATCAGAATTGGAACGAACCTGTGATCGCCGTCACCGTGGACCGATGGTGAAAGACGTACCACCGATACACGTACTCCCCGCGCCGCCACCGAGAGTGCTGCTTCTTCCGAAGCGATACGAGGGATCGCTGTGGAGTTGGAAGCGGGCACATCTTTTTCGGTTGCAAGACGACCTGGCGTAACGAGCGCGGTCCCGGAGGTGACGATCAAGGGGCGGTCAGAGCCAGCGAGCGCAGAGCCGAGAGCCTCAATGGCGTGCCTTTCTGTCTCGCAGACGGCCTTGAATTTCGAGAAGTCATGGATGAAACAGGTGTGAATCACACCATCCGAGGCGGCGGCACCATTCCGCAACCTATCCAGATTCTCAAGATCACCCCGATGGACCTTGGCACCAGCGGCGGCAAGCGACTTGGTGGCCGCATCTGAGCGAGGCCGAGCACCTGATGACACGCATTGATGAGTTCCTGAACGATGGCAGAGCCGATGAAGCCTGTAGAGCCGGTAACAAAAACACGCATATTCTTATCCTCCTCCTTTTGCGCGTGAATAAAGCATAACTATCATCCTTTTTTAATAAAGCACCTGACAGTGCAGGCGTCAAAAATCAAGAACGTGATGGCCCTCAATATCAAGATCATCACAATGCGTCTTTTGATACCAAATTCCTAACAGTGGAAGACGGTGAAGTAGATAAGTGTTTATTTGTTAAATTTTTTATCGTATTACAATATTCAGTCAAACAATGCCGGGTGGGCTTTTTGGGAGAGGTTAATCGCGGTAGGGACGTCCGTTACTGGACGCCCCCCGCACGGATCCGTGCTAGAGGCACTACCTCACACGGCTCTTACCTCGGGTGGTTCACGCAAAGCCTTTGGTGCGGGTACGGGTGCTTGATTTTGGCTGCGGGTATCCACGTCTTTATTAAGCATTTCATCCGGTCCCACGTTAGATTTCTGGCCTTATGGCTGCGGCGCCTTAGCGCGAAGAGCCATGCCTTATTTATCTCCGTGCGAAACGCCTGTAATGCCTTTATGTTGCCGGGCACCGCGAAGTAATTGAGATGACCCTGTACCACTGACCTGAGCCACTTACCAAGTACCGGCACCGGCTCATGCCTGCGTTGAATGAGCTCTTTTCTCACTTCCTTCAGCTTTGCCCGAAGACGTTTGGCGATTGTCCTGCGGTGTATAGTGAAACGATTGTTCTTCCAGGTCCTGCTACAGATATGCGTGAACCCGAGAAAGTCAAACGTTTCAGCCTTCCCTTCTCCCCGCTCGGCGCGGTTTGCTTCCGCGAACCGTCCGAACTCGATGAGCCGGGTCTTTTCGCTGTGAATTTCAAGCCCGAAAGCGGCGAATCGTTTCTTCATTTCTTGCAGGAAACGTTCCGCACTGCTCCGGTATTGAAACCCCATGACGAAATCGTCGGCGTAGCGAACGATGATTACTTCACCGTTTGCTTTGTTCTTTCGCCATTCTGTTACCCACTTGTCAAGAACGTAATGCAGGTAGATATTACTGAGCAAGGGCGATATGACTGACCCTTGCGGCGTGCCTACCTCCGTCTTTGACCACTCGCCGTCTTCCGATACTCCGGCCCTGAGCCACTTTCGGATCAGGCGGAGCATCCGAGGGTCTGCGATGCGACGTTCCAGAAGCTTCATCAGCCACGCATGATTGATCGTGTCAAAGAAACTCTTGATGTCCGCATCCAGCACCCAGTTTACCTTCATTCGGGTGATTCCCATCCATATCGCATCCAGCGCGTTATGCTGGCTACGCTCCGGTCGAAATCCGTAGCTGAAACCGAGAAAGTCCTTTTCATAGATATGGCTCAGTACCCACACCACCGCTTGTTGGACTATCTTGTCCTCAAGTGCGGCTATGCCGATTGGTCTTTGACGACCGTCCGGCTTGGGTATCCATACCCGCTTCGAAGGCTTTGCTCGGAACCTGCCACTCTTTACCCGATCGTGGAGGTCCTTTATCCGGACATCCAGTCCCTCACCGTACTCTTGCCATGTCACATCGTCTACCCCAGCTGCCGCGTTGCGTTTGAGCGCATTGTAAGCATCCCGAAGCATTTCTTCTGTGATATGGTGCATGAGGCTGGTGAAACGAAGGTTCCCATCCCTTGCCGCTGCTTCACGTATCCTGTCAAGTCCGTTCAATGCTTACCCCTGTCTCTGCGTACAGGTCGCAGACGACTTTCCAGAATTTCCCCTTGGTCATCAGCCTTCCCTCCGGAGCCTCCGCCGCCGCATGGGGAACACGCAGCTTTGTTCGGCACCTTCTTAGGTAGTACGCCGATGTCAGACTGCTCAGCAGCGTGCATATAAGGATCGCGGCCACAGGCCTTCCCTTACCGTCCCGCTTAATGTTTCCTAGCGGGAGCTGCTGAGCTCTCCCGGTTCTCGAACATAGAGTATCCACGCATGCTCAGGTTCTCTGACTCCGCGGGGTCGGGCAACGTCTGGCTGGATAGCGGCGTTGCCAGTAGTGCCTTCCCAGCATTCGTACGCGGTCGGCACCCCGAATCACCGGATTTCGGAGCTCAATGGCTGGCCTGCGCTTCCTCTGTCAACGCTTCACGTGCAATCTCACGACTGCCCGCGCATGATTCGAGGCCATGATGGATCAGCTCATCCTTTCACGTAGGGGACTTTCACCCCCGACTCTATGCCGGTTTATCCCGGCGCTTTCACGAATTCAGGTTGACACTTTATGTGGTGCAACGAATGGCAACCACAAGAACCACAGGATGAAGGCCGTGCCATGCAGTATTCCCCCAGATGTCCTGAATCGGCGAAGCAATATCGCTAAAATGCAACCCTGTACTATTTTACGGTTACGCTAGGAGTCTGTCGGACTTTCCCGACGAAATAAAATATGCTATAGTCGATTAGCTTTTCAATTACGCATATGCGAGGTTGAACAAAGATGAGCGTAAAGTTTATCGACTATGATCAGTCAACACTCTACTTATTGCCACCATCGCTTCAAGACTGGCTGCCCGAAGACCATCTCGCACGGTTCGTTGTCGAGATCGTCGACCAGCTTGACCTTAGTTCTTTGAAAGCCGCGTATGCCGGTCGTGGATCACAGCCCTATAATCCGGAGATGCTTTTGGCGCTCCTGTTCTACGGATATGCTACAGGGGTGTTCTCCAGCCGCAAACTGGAGCGGAGTACCTATGATTCAGTAGCGTTTCGGTTTATCGCGGCCAATGCCCATCCGGATCATGACACGATCGCTGCGTTTCGGAAGAGGTTTTTGCCGCAGCTAAAGCCGTTGTTCGTCCAGATCCTGCTCATCGCCCAACAGACAGGGATCTTAAAACTGGGCACCGTGAGTCTGGATGGGACAAAGGTCAAGGCAAATGCCTCCAAGCATAAGGCCTTGAGTTACGCTCACGCCTGCAAGCTGGAAGAGCAGCTCAAGGCGGAAGTGGCTGAACTTCTTCGGCAGGCGGAAGCTGCCGACCAAGCCGATCTACCGGATGGAATGAACATCCCGGAAGAACTGTCCCGGCGGACCGAGCGGCTCAAGGCGATAGCCGACGCCAAGGCCGAGATTGAGCGGCGAGCCGCCGAACGTTACGCCCAGGAAAAAGAAGCCTATGATAAAAATCTGGCCGAGCGCGCCGAAAAAGAACAGCGGTCCGGCAAAAAGCCGCGCGGTCCTAAACCGCAGCCGCCGACCCCCGGCGTCAAGGGCCGAGACCAGGTCAACCTGACGGATGGCGAATCCCGGATCATGAAAAAATCCGGTGGAGGCTTTGAGCAGGCTTACAATGCTCAGGCTGGCGTTGATACCGATACAATGATGATCGTGACCAGCCACGTGAGTCAGCAAACAAACGACAAGCGTGAGCTGGAACCAGCAGTCGCCAACCTTGTGGCACTACCTCACGCGCTTGGTACGGTAGATTCGCTTATTAGCGACAACGGCTTCTACAGCGAAACCAACGTTGGTGCTTGCGAGAAAAACAAGATCACGCCGTACATTGCCTTTGGTCGGGATCAGCACAACCAGCCGCTCATGAATCGATTCCGTGAGCCGTTGCCGCTGCCTGACGGTGCTGATGCGGTTAAGAGGATGAAGCACCGGCTTCGGACACTGGCTGGGAAAAAACTTTACGCCAAACGCAAAAGTACGGTGGAACCAGTCTTCGGCATTATCAAGGCAGTCATGGGGTTCCGGCAGTTCCTGCTGCGAGGCTTTGAGTCGGCACAAGGCGAATGGGACTTGGTCTGCATCGCCTGGAACCTGAAAAGGCTGCATGCCTTGAGTTAATAGTGATAAGAAAGAACAGACTACAAGCTACTTTGATCGATGAGAACCGATCAAAATGCTGATGATCACAGAACTTTGAACAAATAGTCTTCGGATTAGATCGTTAAGTCCGACAGACTCCTAGATGCTATAGATAATTCCCCGTTCTTCAAGAAACTGTTGTACTTCCGCCGGCCTTGGAATTCCCGCTCGTCCCCCCACTTTCCTGCACTTCATTGCAGCGACGGCCGACGCAAACCGAACAGTAGCTTGGAGGCTCCATTTGCGGAGCAGCCCGTAGATGTATCCTCCGTGGAATACATCACCGGCCCCAGTTGTATCCACCGTCTCGACGGGAAAAGCGGGAATAATGATGACCTTGTCGTCGGCATAGGTAACGCTTCCCCGCGATCCCAGCGTAATCGTCGTGATGCCAAAGCCGTGCTTTTTGATTTTCGGTTTGAATTGAACGGCGTCGTCCTTCCAGGACAGTTCACGAGCGAATTCCTCCGACCCGACCACATAATCGCTCAACCGGGCAAGCTCCAACGTTCCTTCCCGCACCCGTCCAGCGTCAAGGACGACGGGAATTCCGGCCTCCTTGGCCTGCCTAGCGGCAAAGAACGACACGTCCTTCATCAGGCCGTCGAGGAGCAAAAAATCCGCACCTTCCAAGAAATCTCGCGGGAGTTCTTCGGGACTGAGCGGTTCACCCGAAGGACGTTTCCAGAAAATCGTTCGCGTTGCCGCGGACTTTTCGATCACGATGAATGCCGTTTGGGACGTGGCACGAGACCTTGTCACCAGCCCCGAGATGAAGACTCCTTCCTCACGCAGGGACTGCCGGATGGCCGTGCCTTCCCGGTCGTCTCCAATGATACCGTGAAACAGGCACGGTACGCCAAGACGCGACAAGGTTGCCAAGGCTGTTGCTACCGGCCCTCCTCCCTGCTCTTCCCAAAGCAGGACCTCTTTTTTCGTGTCCGCCTGTGGAAATGTATCGACCATTGCCAATATGTCCCATGCGCATTGTCCGATGCCCACAACGGCCATATTGGATCTCCGATTTCAACCATCAAGTTATCATCACCCGATTGGCAAAAAACCGTTCGGATGTAAAGCAAGATATACAAATTTAGCTTACCAATTTCAAGATGTAAATTGCACTATTGCAAAGCATGGAAACACGTTTAATACAGGAAGAACAGCACACCACAATTTTCAACCGCTATTGTTCACCTCAATCAAATTAGGATCTATGCGAGAAACACCTACTAGTCTGTAACGGCATTGACTAAAATTCAATGCAAAATACTACGTGAAAAGTGATAATGATATAAAGGGCATATGAACGACGAGGTGAGAAGCGCAACTTGTGCAATGGGGCCCTGGCCGCTCAGAGGCCGTCCCAGAACGACGTACACATATGAACCGTGTCGAAGTTGGACTCGACCCCAGGAGTGGGCGGCACGAAAGATTGGCGTTCGTCGCTCGCAGGGACATACGACGCCCATTGGGGTTGACCCGAGGAATTGGGATCGCCCGTATTGGCGAACTGCGTCCAGTAGCTGATCATCGCCTGCGAGAGTTGCTGCTGGTCGGGCGTCAATGGAGCCGGTATCCCATCGCGGTTGAAGAGGTATTCCACGTCGGCGCCGTGGTAGGCGCCTAGCGAAAAGTTCAGCCCGGGGAAGTGTGGCCCCGGCGCATTCTCGTCGTTGAACTCATAGGCGTAGACCGTCACGTATTGCGCCAGCCCCATCGTGGCGCGGCGCGCGGTGCACGCGAAGATGCCGTCCGTCCCTGCGGCGGCCAGTTGGAGTTCGGCACCGTTGACCGGCGGACTGGCGCCCAGAGGATACCCTACTTCTACAGTCGGTGCCAGAGACGGCCCGAACACCGTATTTGACGCGCTCGTATATTGCGCGTTAGCCAACGGCAGGATGAAGTCGTTCGCTACGAAATACCGGTATTCGTCATGGTTGGTGCCGGTGATCACCGGCACCCGGTTGAAGTTGCCGCTGTCGAAGGCCGCCCCCGGCGTCTCTGTCAGCAGCGCTCCGTCGATGGTCGGAAAAGTCGCCCCTTGTGAAGCAACCAACGTCGCGGCGCTCACCCCGCGCAAGCATACGGCGGTCTGGCTTGTACATCCGACCGCATCAGCCAAAGCGGTGCCCG
This sequence comes from Nitrospirota bacterium, assembly GCA_963845065.1. Lineage (GTDB taxonomy): Bacteria > Nitrospirota > UBA9217 > UBA9217 > UBA9217 > JAJYKN01. The sequence goes on along the minus strand of CAWJQQ010000001.1, from coordinate 1,041,176 downwards.
ACGTCACCAAGGGTGGGTTACCCGTCGTCGCGGCTACCGCGATGGGAAGAATCTGGACGCGATAGTTCGGCGAGAAACCCGCATAGGCTCCGCTCTGAGCAATCGCCTGGTGAAACAAGCCGGCCGCCAGTGGTGAGGCGAGTTGACTGTAAACACTGAGCCCGCCGGCGGATTCGCCGAAGATGGTCACGCGGTCCGGGTCACCGCCAAAAGCTGCGATATTTCTTTGCACCCACCCGAGCGCAAATTGCTGATCCATGAAGCCGTAATTGCCGGCAAGATGGCCTTCCGCGTCGAGCGCCGGATGGGCAAAAAAGCCCAGCATCCCGAGGCGATAATTGATGGTGACAACGACCACGCCGCCTCCTTCCACCAATGGCGTGGGGTCGAAGTCACTGCCAGCACCGCTGGTCAGCCCGCCGCCATGAATCCAGACCATCACCGCGTGCTTGGTCTCCAAATCAGGTGTGTAGATGTTCATAAACAGACAATTTTCGTCGCCCCCGCCTGCCTGTGGACACTCGTTGCCGAACTGAGTCGCCTGAAAAACTCCCTGCCATTGCCCGAAGGCCTGTGGCGGCATCCAGCGCAATGCCCCCACCGGCGGCGCCGCGTAAGGAATGCCGAGATACTGGTTCATTTGCGCGGCGACGATTCCCTCGAGAGGCCCATTTTCAGTCAGGATCGTGGAATCATTGATGCTGTTGCTCGATTTCCCGCAAGTCATGACCGCGAACGACGCCACCAACACGAATGCGAATCCGATGGCAAACCTCGTCGTACTTCCGCCATATCTTCCGCTCGCACTCATCGTGGCCTCCTCTAACTGATAGGAATTTTCTTTTTTTACAAAGAATAGTTAAAGTTAACCACAGAAATGATGCGTCGTCAATTTCCATAATTTGTAGCTTTTCAATGTGTTACATTGTGTTACATTTGCCTAATGTGAAAATGGAAATGGAAAGAACCTACTTCGAATGCGAAATACCCATCCTAGGAGTCTGTCGGACTTTCCCGACGAAATAAAATATGCTATAGTCGATTAGCTTTTCAATTACGCATATGCGAGGTTGAACAAAGATGAGCGTAAAGTTTATCGACTATGATCAGTCAACACTCTACTTATTGCCACCATCGCTTCAAGACTGGCTGCCCGAAGACCATCTCGCACGGTTCGTTGTCGAGATCGTCGACCAGCTTGACCTTAGTTCTTTGAAAGCCGCGTATGCCGGTCGTGGATCACAGCCCTATAATCCGGAGATGCTTTTGGCGCTCCTGTTCTACGGATATGCTACAGGGGTGTTCTCCAGCCGCAAACTGGAGCGGAGTACCTATGATTCAGTAGCGTTTCGGTTTATCGCGGCCAATGCCCATCCGGATCATGACACGATCGCTGCGTTTCGGAAGAGGTTTTTGCCGCAGCTAAAGCCGTTGTTCGTCCAGATCCTGCTCATCGCCCAACAGACAGGGATCTTAAAACTGGGCACCGTGAGTCTGGATGGGACAAAGGTCAAGGCAAATGCCTCCAAGCATAAGGCCTTGAGTTACGCTCACGCCTGCAAGCTGGAAGAGCAGCTCAAGGCGGAAGTGGCTGAACTTCTTCGGCAGGCGGAAGCTGCCGACCAAGCCGATCTACCGGATGGAATGAACATCCCGGAAGAACTGTCCCGGCGGACCGAGCGGCTCAAGGCGATAGCCGACGCCAAGGCCGAGATTGAGCGGCGAGCCGCCGAACGTTACGCCCAGGAAAAAGAAGCCTATGATAAAAATCTGGCCGAGCGCGCCGAAAAAGAACAGCGGTCCGGCAAAAAGCCGCGCGGTCCTAAACCGCAGCCGCCGACCCCCGGCGTCAAGGGCCGAGACCAGGTCAACCTGACGGATGGCGAATCCCGGATCATGAAAAAATCCGGTGGAGGCTTTGAGCAGGCTTACAATGCTCAGGCTGGCGTTGATACCGATACAATGATGATCGTGACCAGCCACGTGAGTCAGCAAACAAACGACAAGCGTGAGCTGGAACCAGCAGTCGCCAACCTTGTGGCACTACCTCACGCGCTTGGTACGGTAGATTCGCTTATTAGCGACAACGGCTTCTACAGCGAAACCAACGTTGGTGCTTGCGAGAAAAACAAGATCACGCCGTACATTGCCTTTGGTCGGGATCAGCACAACCAGCCGCTCATGAATCGATTCCGTGAGCCGTTGCCGCTGCCTGACGGTGCTGATGCGGTTAAGAGGATGAAGCACCGGCTTCGGACACTGGCTGGGAAAAAACTTTACGCCAAACGCAAAAGTACGGTGGAACCAGTCTTCGGCATTATCAAGGCAGTCATGGGGTTCCGGCAGTTCCTGCTGCGAGGCTTTGAGTCGGCACAAGGCGAATGGGACTTGGTCTGCATCGCCTGGAACCTGAAAAGGCTGCATGCCTTGAGTTAATAGTGATAAGAAAGAACAGACTACAAGCTACTTTGATCGATGAGAACCGATCAAAATGCTGATGATCACAGAACTTTGAACAAATAGTCTTCGGATTAGATCGTTAAGTCCGACAGACTCCTAGGCTTTGGAAGTATGTTAGAAAAATGTTAGCCGACTGGTAGTTGAGACGATTACGAATCACTGAATGAAACATTGAATATTGCAAAGCATCGCTATTCAACAGCTTCGGATGGAGTCGTCGACATAAACTTTATCACAAAATGCAACGATACAAATTGTTTTCTGCACTCTCGCTATTATTATATGAAACTCGGCTTCACCGATTTATTCCTGAGGTGACTCGAACACAAGGCACGCGGTTTACACAACCGTCGCTCCATAGCAATAAATAAGGGATTTCTATCAATATTTATCACATTTGTGAATTAAAAGAGTAGCAAAAGAATAGTAAATTTGAAAACAAAAAGACCAATACGGTCTTGTATCAGCCCTAACTCTTTGATTTATTGGTGCCCCTGGCGTGATTCGAACACGCGGCACGCGGTTTAGGAAACAGGTTCCCCCTAGCCAAATGATTGATTTCTCATGCTTAAATCTCAGGGGAACTGGTGGAATATGCCGTTATTTGTCATAATGATGGCAGAAAAATGGCAGAAGATTCCATCTAGACCCATCTTCTACAGTTGCCGCCGAGAAAAGGACTGTTTGCGCGAGTGGAGTTGTTTAATTTCACAGGGTTACAAAAAACGTTTTTGGAAAACAGGTCAAAATGTAGTGCCACGTTAATATAAAAATAACTTGCAATTAATAATTATTATGATATATTTGTGGTGCTATGTTCTTCAGGGTAAAACGCTCCGAATCACGAGAATACCTTCAGATCGTTCATAACCGCCGCGACCAAGGCAAGGTGAAGCAGGAAGTCATCGCCACGCTTGGACGGCTCGATGCGCTCAAGGAAACAGGAGCATTTGATAGCTTGCTGCGGTCTGGGCTCAAGTTTTCCGACCAGATCGCGGTCATCGACGCACATAAACAGGGAGAAGCGATTGAAACGGATTCCAGGCGCATCGGCCTGCCGATGATATTCGGCCGGTTATGGAAAGAGCTGGGAATACAGAAAGTGCTTGAGGCATCAGCCAGGGAGCGCAAACATCAATTTTCCATCGAGCGGGCGATTTATCTTACGGTGCTGCACCGTTTGAGCGTATCGGGTTCAGATCGTGCCGCTGAACAATGGTGCCTTGGCTACCGGATAGAAGGAACCGCTGGAATCGATTTGCACCATTTATACCGGGCCATGGCATGGCTCGGCGAACCCCTTTCCAATGCTGATCAGGAAGGGGCCACCGGATTTTCTCCCCGTTGCACCAAGGATGTGATCGAAGAAGAGCTATTCCGACGCAGGCGAGATTTATTCGCCGATCTACGGCTGGTCTTTTTCGACACCACGAGCATTTACTTTGAAGGAGAGGGCGGCGAGGATATAGGCGCATACGGTCATTCCAAGGACCACCGGCCCGATCTCAAGCAGATGGTGGTCGGCGCAATCATCGATCATCACGGGAAACCTCTTTGTTGCGAGTTGTGGCCCGGAAACACAACCGATGTCAAGACGCTCGTGCCGATCATAGACCGGCTGAGGCTCCGCTTCGGCATCAATCAGGCGTGCATAGTGGCAGACCGGGGAATGATCAGCGAAAAGACCCTGTCCGACTTGCATGAGCGAAAGATCGATTACATTCTGGGAGCGAGGATGCGGCGGCAGAAGGAAGTGAGTGAAGAGGTTTTGAGCCGCGGAGGGAAATACGAAGAGGTCTATCCTAAAAGCAAGGAGAGTAAAGCCCCATCCCCGCTCAAAGTGAAGAACGTCATGGTAGGCGAACGCCGCTATATCGTGTGCGTTAACGAAGACCAGCGGAAGAAAGATGCCGCCGATAGAGAAGCCATCATCGCATCTCTTCGGGAGAAACTGAAGCAGGGAGGCAAGAGCCTGGTTGGCAACAAAGGGTATCGTAAATATGTGAAGAGCTTCAGCAGTGCCTTTGTCATCGATGAAGAAAAAGTTCAACAGGAAGCACGGTATGACGGTAAGTGGGTCCTCACGACATCAATGCCCATGCCTGCGCGCGAGGTTGCGCTCGCGTACAAAGAGTTGTGGATGGTGGAGCAGATCTTCAGGAGCACCAAAACGGTGCTGACGACGCGCCCGATTTATCATAAATGCGACGAGACGATTCGGGGCCATGTCTTCTGTAGTTTTCTTGCGCTTGTCCTTATGAAGGAATTACAGGAGCGATTGGATAGCCGCAATGAGCAGAAGCTTGAGTGGGGCGAAATGCTCCGGGACCTAGAGGAACTGAAGCAGATCACGATTACAAGCGACGGCAAGGAAGTTATTTTAAGGACCGAATTAAAAGGCGATACGGGAAAGGTGTTTCAGGCTGCAGGAGTGGCGATTCCGCCAAAGGTCGTGATACCACAAAAGGTAAATGGTGCTGAAATCTCGTCATCATAATCGAGTTGGAATAATATGGCAGGGTGTGGTGCCACGCTACTTTTCGATGCCCTTATCATGTTGTTTTAGCGAAGTTATTTTTTGGCAGGTGTAGAAGATGGGCTAGAGGCTTTTGGGTTCTTATGGATAAAAAAAGTTGCTTCCATCCGGTCTTCAGCGCACAACATACCTGATTACCAAACACCACTAATCTGGCATATCACCAGATTGTTTATCCATAAGTCTGGTTGTCTCATCATATATCGTACGGCGTGGGCCGATAGCGACGACTTCTATTTCCTTCGCCGTTACACGATAAATTATCCTAAATTTGCCGACCTTGAAGCTTCGATATCCTCCTAACTCCCGTTGAAGCGGTTTCCCCTCTCCCGGCATCATCCGTATCTGATCAAGTGCATTATGAATTCGCTTCTTTAATGCAGGATGGAGGGATTGGATATATGCTGATATGTCATCTGTGGTGCGGATCGGACGGCGGGTGCTCATCACTGAAGTTTATCCTTTCATTCCAGTAATGTCCGCGGTCACATGATACACTTTCCCTTTTTTCTTTATGTCCTTTATGCCGCGATGAATTCCCTTCGTGAATTCTCTATCTGAGAGAATGCTCATCGTTTCCTTCCATCCCTCATATTCCTCAGGACTCATGATGATGGCAGCTGCGTGACCGTTTCTCGTAACCGTTATCTCTTCACGCGTGGTGCTCAGCTGCTCAACAATCTTGCTCAGGTTGTTCTTTACTTCTGATAGGGGCAATACCTTCATTGGACCTCCCAAGATGATTAGCCTGAATTCTGGCTATATTATAGCACTGGCAGCATAAAGATAACAAGAAGATAAATTGCAATGAAAAATAGGATACCCGCTTCTATATTGGCTTAACGGGGTAGGATGGTAACCTGTCAGATGAATTTTGTGGTTAAACATTGATGAATGCGAGATAAACAGTGGCATGCTAAGAGGAATTGAATAACAACTTCTGAAAGTAGCCCGCACTGCATGCTTCAACTGCAATACTTCACGTTATCTTAAAAGGATGCTTATCGCGTGTTCACCTACTAGTCTGCAGTTAGCAATTTGTCAACGGCAGTGTAGAATAGCCAGGTAGGCCAGGGCAGTCACCTACCCCAGCCCCCCACAGACCCGAACGTGCGTAATTCACGCATTCGGTTCTTCATGCTGTAGCTTTGCGTAAGTATGCGGAGTGAACGATTCTCGCTGGTGCCAGTGGATAGACTTTCTCAATCAGTTCGAAGTTCTCCCACGGGATACTGCCATCGCACGACCTTCGCTGTAGCCATTTGCGCCACAGCCGCCTCACCCTGTGGTAGAAGCTCCCCACCATCTTGCTGTTGCCTGTGATCCCGTAATAGGCGTAGTGGCCTCGAAGTTTCTGGTTCAGCGTCTTATGCTGCTCCTTCAGGGGGTTATGCCGATTGATCCTGCACCACTCCTTGATCTTCAGGAGCGCTCGCGCGAACCGGTTCTTCTCGGTACTTCGCTTGATTACCATTGTACCTTTACGGGTCTTTGCCCAGTAGTGAGTAAATCCTAGAAAGTTGAACGTGCTGTCCTTGTCCTGGCTGTGGCCTCCCGAGTTCGTATTATCCGGTTTGACGAACCTCACCACGCGGGTCTTCTCCGGGTGGATCGTCAGGCCATATCGGCCAAACCGCTTCGGAAGAACTTCCATCACTCTCCGGGCATCTGCTTCAAACGCAAACCCCAACACTGCATCATCTGCGTAACGAATCAGAAACGCTTTACCGCGGAGGCGCGGTTTTACTTCCTTCTCAAACCACATGTCCAGCACCTCATGAAGATAAATATTACTCAGCATGGGGGAAATTACCCCTCCCACACAATAGATAACTTGCATGATTCGAATTCCCAGCAGGTCGGATGGGTGTCATCGGCACTGATGGTGAGGAGGCAGTCGGGATGGAATGTTTTATTGTTACGGTATCAGGTCCCACCAGGATCTCCTTGGTAATAAGCCGCAATACCTTTTGTCGTTCCAGTACATTGAGCGTTTCTGCAGATTTGCGTATACGGGCTAGAAAGTCATCGACGTTATGAACGAGCTGTAAATACATTTCTTGGTCAATCATCCTGGCATCCAGTGCTTGCAATTCAGCTTTTACCGATGACTCCTTTTTTCTCAGCCCCTGAATGCGGGTACGCAATTCCGTTAGCTGCAACAGACCTTCCTGGTACGCATCCAGTAATCTCTCGATCCCATTCTGAACGCGACTACTTTCTTTCACCAGTGTTTCTTTGCGAACCTTCGTGGGATTGGAATTGCGCGCATCATGTATGCGACGGTCTATTTCCTTGCGAATAAGATCAGGCTTCTCAAATAGCTGCACAACCTGTTGCCACACCAACTCATCAAGGTAGTCCTGCCGTATAGGACGATTTGTACAGAGAGGTCCTTTGAGATGCCGATATTCGTCGGAACCGAGGCAACGATAATAATAGAGTTTTCGCGAGGATGTCCGTGTCGACGTTCGATACAGCGCATAACCGCACACACTGCAAACCAGAAGTCCTTGTAACAAAGTCGGCTCACTAGTATGGCGGCGTGAAAATTGTTTGTTCTTTTCTAAACGTTCCTGAGCCAGTGAAAAGACATCTTCACTGACAAGGGGAGGAACGGCTATCTGAAGCCATTCCTCCTTCGGGCGCTCCCGGTTAGCACTGCTCCGAGGCGAAAAACCTCCCCGCTGCCGTAGCGGGCGTGTGATTTTCTTTCGCTCGGCCCGTTCCGTCTTGCCAAAGCATGCTGTTCCCTTATATGCTGGATTACGAAGCATCGCCCAAATCGTGGACCGCTCCCATACAGGTTTTCCAAAGCGTGTTGGAATGTTCCGCGCAGCAAGCCGTCTACCAATGTCTCCTATGCTCAATGCTTCCTCCGTATACCAGCGATACACCTCCCGTACTACGGCTGCTTCCTCCTCGATTATATCGTAATACGCTGCGGAATTCTCAGACTTCTTAACATACCGATACCCATAAGGCGCCCCGGAGAGAACATTCACCGAGCCAATCTTTGCCCGGTGCCGTTTGCCTCGCCTGCTCCGTTCTGCAATCTGCGCTCTTTCATATTCTGCGATCATGCCTTGAAATTGGACAAGAAGTTGATCTTCGGGAGTATCTGCCCGAGGGGATTTTACAAATATTACCTCGACGCCTTGGCGCGTAAACTCCTCCATCAAAAGCACTTGGTAGGCGTACTTGCGGCTGAGCCGATCTGGCGAATAAACCAGTAGCGCCTCTATTTGTCCTTCTGCAGCCAAGTCACGCACACGTTCAAGGCCGGCTCGATGCAACGTGGCCCCGCTATAGCCTTCGTCCTGGAATATCCATTCGGACAGTACTCTATACTCATGGGCTTGCGCATACTCCATAAGAGCTGCGGTCTGGCTACCTATGGTTTGTTCTTCCTTTTGCCTCTCCGACGACACCCGCGCATAAATCGCCGCTGTCTTCACTCTCGCGATCTCCTCTTTCCGCTATAGGTGGTTCGCTTCCACCGCAGACCCGAATTCTCTCAGGAACCAACAATTTGTAAACTTGGGAAATCTTACAATCGCCCAAGCGATCATAGGCATAAAGCATCTGAACTTGTCTTTCACAATGTCTCTCGGCCATGCCCTTTTCTCTTGAGAAATGACGTCAAGGCGTGTGTAACGATATTGCTTAAGGAATCTCCCGTGGAATCGGCGAAGTGCCGTAGAAAAGAAACCAGACTCTTGGGAAGCTTTACCGTAAAAACTATCTTCTGCTCCGGGATTGGTACCTGGTGTTTTAATCTCACCGCATCTTGAATGTATCGGTATGCTTGTCTCCGTGAAACTCCGAACCGATTCATTAACGCTGATATGATTTCGTCGTTGCCCGCGCCCTCTTCCAATAAAGACATCGCCGCATTGGTGCGTTTGGCTAACTCTGAATTTGGAGATCTTTTCATTTGTCATAAGAATACTACCTTTTATGTCATATGTCAAGTATTATTCCATCTTCTTGTATTATTCCAGCTTCTATTGTATGGGAAAACGGCATCAAACTCGAAGTTAGCTATTGTGTTGGTGGAGTAATCACGCCGCCTTGAGGAGTACCCTTTTCTGGGTAACTGATGTTTCCTGCCTCCCATACACCGGCCCTTAACCACTTCCCTATGAGTCTCGTTATTACTCCGTCACTCACCCGCCTTTTGAGAATTTTTCCTGATGTGTTCGTGAACCATCGTATCGAAAAACTTCCGAATATCCAAATCGATGATCCAGCATCCGCCTATGTCCATCATCTGCGTCCACAACGATTGCAGCGCGTCGTGGGCCGAACGCCCCGTCCGGAACCCATATGAGCAGTCCAGAAATTCCTGTTCATAGAGAGGCTCCAGCACCATCTGCCAGGCTCTCTGAAGCACCTTATCCTCGAACGTCGGTATACCGATAGGACGGGTTTCCTTCTTTGCCGGATCTTTCGGGATATGCGCCCGCAACACCGGCGGCGCAAAGTACTTTCCCGACTTGGCACGTTCCAGAAGTGACCGCAAATTCGCATTCAACTCCTTCTCGTACTCTTCTGCGGTCTGCTTATCTATTCCCGGTGCTCCATCCTTTCGCGTTCGCCCGAATGCTTCATAGAGCCACACTAAATCAATATGGTGGGCTAGAGACGTAAAACTCACATCAGGGTGAATCCTCGCAAGTTCTGCTATCCGTTGCTGTTTCGTGTAGACTGTATTTCCGGATTCCATCGCATCCTCTGTCTTTCCCCTCAACGGTTCTACAACACGACGCCCCCCTTACCTCGACAGGGTCCGATGGGATTCGTTCCCCTGCTTCACCGGTACTATGAGGGCGCTACGACATCTTGCTTCCCATCTCGCCGTCTTTCGTTTCCTTCAGTTGGCGATACCGTCCTTCGCGCTGATCGTTTCGTTTCGTGCCCTTAAGCACCTCCTCACACGTCTCAGCGCAGACATTTGAGGCCTGGAGTTATTCGTTCCGTTATCCCCACCGGTATTTCAAAGACGGAGTTGGCAAGACCTCCCAGGTTCCTGGGTGACCCTTCTCTGCATTTGCCCTGCTCTTTGACCCCGGTAGGACCGATCATGTAAGGTCAGTACTGCATGATCGATGCTGTTCCCGTCAATCTGAAAACGAAAACTCCCACAAGGCTATTTCGGGGCTCAATGACACGGCTTTTGCAGTAGCTGTCTACGCTTCACACACATAATCACCTATGCGCATGCAAGACTCGCTTCTGGCTGCTCACCAGGCTTTGCCAGGTAGGATTGGTTACCTACAGAATCACTACGAAAGGTTTCGGTTTCTGGTCGTTCTCCTTTCCCAGGCTTGACCTGGCGCGACAGATTGAAGCTTACACAACGACGCAGGTCACGCGCCAGCATTCTGTGGGACGCTACGGACCCCGCCTGTTAGGTTGCGCTTTGTTTAAGTTTGAAATATTTTTTGAAGTCGTTTATGAGATCTATATCGGTTGCAACACCCTCGACAACTTTCGGCGCTTTATGCCCGTCGGTAAGAATATAGCCGACAATATGTTTGAATTTCTTTCTGACGTAAGTGTGGGTATTAGCTCCTGCTGGCGTTTGCTCTGGCGGCTGGTTAGGCGGAATTCGATACTTCATCTGCGAACAACGGGCCGATACAATAATTTTGCTCCGTGCCATTATCGTTTAGCTTGGTCTTCATGGATGCCGATCATAAGGAGCCACGCGCCAGAAATGAGGAACCCAAATAAAACAACGGTTGCGATAGCTGCAATGTAAAGCCCGGCGCTACGTCCAGAAATTAGGAGAATTGCGCCTACAACTTCAGCAAGGTAGCAAATAGTGCCGCCCGCAAGTCGCGGCAGGCTCAATCCAATAGAACTCATGCCCGCTTCGATTGCTCTAATATAGCCCCTAACAAAAATGACTGTCGCGATCAGCCAGAGAGCAAACCACTCTAGGCCGAGTGCCACAAGATGTTGATTCCCAATAAGCGCAAAACTGCATGCCATGAAGACTGCGGTAAAGCCCGAAAGCATGTTAATTGCCCGGTTCTTATGTGTTGAGTTCCGGAAGATGATAATGGGATTGATCGACATCGCGACGAAAATCAACCCTGCAAGCGCCGCCGCGCCGCCGCCTACCATAACAAAGAAGTTATTCCATTGATCCAACATAGAATATTTTTCCTCAGCTCGAAGTCCAGGGCATGTCACAACGCCAGCCTTCGCCTAACCAGTGTACGATGGGACGAAATCGCCCCGCTAATTCGTAAAAACTGTTGTTGATGAGTTTAGCAAGAAAAATGCCGTAATGGTATTGTTACATTATGTCATGAATATATACCTGACTTCCCGTGAGGTCAAAAAACTCATACATGCTATTTTGCCTTATTTATTGGTAGCATAGCGACTATCTCTTTTCCCTCGGCTACATCGCCCCGGCTGACAAACTGAACGGCAAGGCCGAAGAGATTTTCAAAGAACGGGACCAAAAGCTTGAAGCTGCCCGGGAACAGCGCCGAATCAAGAGGCAGCAGGCATATGAGAAGAACGCCCAACCAGGGGCATCCGGACAACCCTTAACTCAGACGGCTACACTGTCCATTTCCGACTGAGGGAAACAATGGTACCTCCGATGACTAACGGCTCGGCTGAGGAGCGCGGTTTTCACGACCCTCTCGATCCGAATGGTTAGAATACCTCGCCAGGCATTGCTGTAAAGTTCTTGTTCTGTTTCATGAACAGCCATTTCACCTCGGGACGACTTTGTTTCTCAGCTTTTCTAAAGAACTAATTGCGGCAGAATTTTTCGGATCTATGCTCAGAATTGTTTCATACTCTTTCGCGGCTTTCTCCGCTTCTCCTCCATTTTCATAACACTGCGCCAGCCTAAGACGAAGTTCCATTCTGGATGGTTCCAGCTCAATAGCTCTCTTATAGTTTTCAGCGGCTTTGTTTAATCTATTTGGGAAATATAGTTTAGATTTTAAAAATATGTCGCCGAGAGTTTCGTAAGGCAAAGACCATTTCGGATTAAGCCGTATTGCTGCTTCAAGACAGCTTACAGAGCTGCCATAATCGCGCAAAATCCAATAGACTCTTCCCAGTTTGTAATAGCATAGGAAGCAATTTGGATCGAGTTTTAAAGCCGCATAATACTTCTCTAAAGCGTGTGAATAGTCCCGCTGATCAACAAGTTTGTTACCTTCGCTTATAAAAATGGTTGCGGGATTTGTTGAATTTACCGACAGCGTATTTGTTTTGTTCTTTATTACATCCGAGTAAAAAAAACTATTAGTAATAAAAATAACCATAAAGGTAAAAACGAGCGCATTCTTTTACTCCACGAGATGCAGCTGTAACCTCGGCAACCTAATCAAGACCTTGAGGTATGACTAATAATTGTCAAGTTAGGGACCAAGTTGGAAACAACAGGTTTTCGGTGGTAGCGACTTTAGAAATAAACTTTCCTATTGCTGGTCGCAAGAAAAATGCCCGTAATTCTTATTGTTACATTATGCGACGAATATATGCCTGATTCACGGTGGTGTCAATGACTTCGATGGGGTAATTTTGGGGTACTCGCTAACAGGTTCAGGTTGATAATTGAAGTTGTTGCCAGATATGTAAACTCCAACACTACAGACCTTATGATTAAAAGGCAAGTCTGACTTAAGGTATATTTTCGTTAGGAAGGCAAAAATAAACCGAAAGGAGACTTGCCATGACTAACATTAGCAAACTCGATTTCAGCGGTCAACACATTTATATCGGCTTGGACGTTCATAAAAAAAATTGGAGTGTATGCATCTTGACTCATCACTTTGAACATAAGACCTTTTCACAACCGCCGGATCCATCGGTCCTTGCCAACTACTTGAAGCGGAATTTCCCTGGTGCAATCTACCACGCTGTTTATGAGGCTGGCTATTCCGGATTCTGGATCCATGACCAGTTACGAGAAAAAGGTATCGAATGCATAGTAGTAAATCCTGCTGATGTCCCGACAAAAGACAAAGAACGGAAAGGCAAAAGAGATAAGGTAGATTGCCGCAAACTTGCCCGCAGCCATAGAAACGGAGAACTCGAAGGAATTTATGTTCCCACTCGGCTAATAATCGAAGATCGCAGTTTGCTCAGAACCCGACGAAACATGGTCAAGAAGCAGACCCGTTGCAAGAACCAGATCAAGTCCATGCTCGCTTTTTATGGCATTCATCTCCCAACAGATATTGTTCACCGTAACTGGTCAAGCAAATTTATTAAATGGCTTGAGGATCCGGATGGAAAAGGCAAGTGGCAATATCGCCTTTAAGGTGTATCTCCATGAATTGCACCATATCCGTGGGATCATTGTCGAATTGAACCGGAACATTCGTGCGCTCTCTCGCTCCGATGAATATCGGATAAATGCGCGGTTATTAAAATCCGTAATCGGGATCAGCACACTCACCGGCATGACGTTTCTCACAGAGCTGTGCAATATCGATCGGTTTCGATCACTCGACAAACTCGCGAGTTATGTTGGCCTCATTCCCAACACGGACTCCAGTGGAGAGAAGGACACTACAACAGGCATTACCGACCGACGCAACAAAATACTTCGACACTTGATTATTGAAAGCTCGTGGATTGCAGTACGGAAAGACCCGGCGTTGCTGATGACTTATGAACGCCTCACTAAAAACATGCCACCAACACGGGCCATCATTCATATCGCAAGAAAACTCTTGAACCGCATCAGATACGTCCTGAAGAATCAGAAGGAGTATGTGCCTGCGGTCATACAATAAGAATGGGATCACGTTAGGACGACCGATCTTACGACCTGTTTCATCGTGGGTACCGCTTCTTCATCCTGCAGCCGGCTAATAAAGCGTGTCTGCACAACTACAGACTGCGGACCCACAACTTTAATACATGACAAGGAAATGCAGCTGCTTTTATGATGTAGGCATGTCTGCTGATAAAAGCGTGGTTTTAAAGATTTGCTCGTTCTGCGTACAAATCCCGAGAAAGGGATCCTACAGGGGGGGTATCACGATATGGACTGCCCCGGGAAAATCGATCCTGGGGCATTTGTGAGAACCGATTTCTGTCCCAACAAGCAAAAATCTCACAAACGATCAACGCAGCGGGAATCCCCCCGACTGGTACACTTTTAATGACCATTAACGAAAATAAATAGAAAACAGGGGAAAACCTGTCGGCCAGCCCATCCCGAGGCTTGACTTTTAACATAAAAGGATGGATTCACCATTTTCACAAATAGACCATAGATTGCACAATACAAATAGAATCTCGTGCATGATGTCACTAATGCTAATAGTATCTGATATCCTATTCCTCTTAGAGTATTTCTTCTTACATGGATGAGTTATTTGATACGGGATCAACCGCTGTAATGAAGTCGATTTAGTTCGCGCGAAGCGGTTCGCTCTTTGATGATATCTGACAAAGTGCAGGGCTGAGTGAAGTTGGATCTTTTACCGGAAGGAATCTTAGCTCGTAGCGCTATAAAAGTATGTAATCTTGCTCGGACATTTCCAATGATATTTCTATGGACGTAACATCGAAACAAATCAGCCACAAAAATTAACCACCTTTTATAAACACTTAATGATGATAAGGCAAAAAAAATTCATATAAATATATAGATATGCGGTCGTGACAACCGCAGCCCCATGCATCAAGTTGCTAATATCATAGTTTTTTTACTTTAATTTATTTATATTTACATACAGCTTCTGCCACATTTCTGCCACATTATTGATTTAAAAAAGGCCTATTCATTCTTGAATAAGCCTTAACTCATTGATTTTATTGGTGCCCCTGGCGTGATTCGAACACGCGGCACGCGGTTTAGGAAACCGCTGCTCTATCCACCTGAGCTACAGGGGCGAATTCAATTATGGTTTGCTGATTGAGGATTGTCGCTTTTGCAAACACAATTCGAGACATCAGCGCTCGGCAACACCTACAGCATTTCTTCCAGATCAATCTTTTTTCGCTTAGTTATAGCCCGCAATTTATTAAGGGCCTGTGTTTCAATCTGTCTGACGCGCTCCCTGGTAATCCCGAACTCCTTACCTATGCTGTCTAGAGTCTTCGGCTCGCCATCCACAAAACCGAACCGCATCTCGATAACTTTGCGCTCACTCACCGATAGTTGCTGGAGCCATTCGTCGATGTATTCTCGTCGCCGTATCTCGTCGGAGAATGTTGCCGGGGAAAGTGCGTTGTTGTCCTGAAGGATGTCCTTTAGTGTATCCTCTTCTTGATCCCCTATGAGCATATCCAGTGAATAGGTCTCGCGCACCACCTGAGATATACTCCTCACCTTCTCCACGGTGACTTTCATTTTTTTTGCGATTTCTTCTATCTGTGGATCACGCCCAAGACTCTGGGTAAGCTGACGGGTAGCTCGCAAATAGGAATTGACAATCTCGGCTATATGGACAGGCAGACGGATGGTGCGCGTCTGGTTAACAATCGCGCGTTCAATGGCCTGTTTGATCCACCACGATGCGTAGGTGCTGAACTTGAAGCCACGTTGGTATTGGAATTTTTCGACAGCCCGGATCAAGCCAAGGTTACCCTCTTCGATGATATCTGAGAACTGCAAGCCGCGATTTATATACTTCTTGCCGATGGCGACGACGAGACGGAGGTTCGCCTCAATCATTTTGGCGCGCGCTTCTTGATCGCCCTGTGCGATCCGCTTGGCGAGTTCCTGCTCCTGTTCAAACGTAAGAAGGGGGGTCTTGCGGATTTCTTTGAGATAATACTTAATTGCATCGAGGCCCTTCTGCCCCGAGCCGCTCTCGGACGCAGCTTCGGCAGATTCCTCAGTACTGCTTCCTCTGCTTTCCTCTTCTTTTTCCTCGTTCTCGTCGCCGTAGGGCTCGGCGCCCATCAAATCATCAACCGACCGTTCCCTCTCGTTCATGAAAACCTCGTGGGGTTGGAAAAATTAGAGGTCGCACCGATTTTTCTGTTTATGTAAATACCAGAATTGATGCGTGCATCTCTGTTTTTGCGATGATTCAGTCTTTTAATGATATAACTACCAGTCATTTCCTGCATGCTAAACGAGCAATCATAACAATACTACTTCATTCCTACTCGCGAGTGTACGCATGCGAAAAGTAAATTGCTTCTCGTCTCGATGATGCCGTATATACCGTTCGACCATATCGGAGGTTAAATTATCGTCAACTGTCTGCATAAATTACCCATCGTCCCACAGCCCACCCTTCTAGAGCCTTTTCTTGATCGATGGGTAATGCCGGAACAGCTAGCGGGGCTGATACTTTTCAGGATCTTTGCAACATCACTGATTGAGAATCTTGGCGGAAACGACAGAAAGATACGGATGTGATCTTTCGCAACTTCCATCTCCTCAATATCGTACTCGTATTTCTCGGACACCAAACCAGGTGATACATAGTGTCATAGACCGCATGACTGGTTCTCCGGAGAGCCACTCGGTCATTGTACCACTCTGTCGCCTCGGTGGATAAGGGGAACTTCCAGCGCCCCTTATAACCTCCTGAGCAAGGATGACATTCTTCCCCGCGTTAAAACGCGAGGTATTCTGTCATGATTTCAAAAACTGGTCGGGGCGAGAGGATTTGAACCTCCGACCCCTTGGTCCCGAACCAAGTGCGCTACCAGGCTGCGCTACGCCCCGACGAATTTGTATACTATACTAAAACTGATTTCGTATGTCAACGTACATTCTTCTGTTTTGCATCGGAGAGAAAATTATCGAAAGCCTCTTGATAGTAATCCTTTTTTGTCCTGATTGCAGGAGGCACACGCTTCTCAAACAATTCACGTCCTTCCTGAACATCGTTTTGCAGTAACTCATAAAACGTTCCCTTCGTGATCCCCTCGACCACGAGGTCGTGATTATAGAGGGCAATGTCGGAAACGATGATACGGGCAAACCGTCGCGCTTTTTCCACAGCCTCAGGGTCCGTTGCATCAACTCGGGGAATGTCGCACTCCTCTTTTTGGAAAATGGAGGCGTCCAAGCTGAACGATTCCGGCGATATAGCTGCGCCTTCCTGGCTGTCCCCTGCTACGGTTTTCTCTATAGCTGCACGGTGAGGTACAGGACTGGCGAAGTCCCGACTGGTCTGCGGCAAGCCCATATGGTTCAGCAAGGAGGGCATAAATTCCCTCGCCGGTGGTCTGGACATTTCGGGAAGTTCTTCACGGCCCGGGATAGTACTCTTTGGTTGTTTATTTCCAAATTCTTCAGGGAATATGAGCCTGAGCAATTTCTTCGGCAGGAAGTCCGGAATGTGATGCTTCTCAATATAATCGTCGGCACCATAGAGGCTAATCGGTGTTCGTTTATACCGTCGCATGTCGTATACGGAGGACAGCAGGACAATTTTAATCCCGCTGGTTTTTGGGCTATTCTTCAGCCGTTCACAGACCTCGAAACCGTAAATACTGCCGGCAAGTCCCACATCAAGCACCAGACCACTGGGAATCATCTGAGTCGCCTTGGTAAGCGCTTCCATTCCGTTAGCGGCTGTATCAACCTGAAACCCTGCACCGATCAAGACTTCACATACCGTATTCCTGACCACATCACTGTCATGGGCGACCAGCACTAAAGGTCCTGACGGGTTCTGGGCAGGACGCAGCGCTTTTCCTGTGATGGTCGACTCCGCTGGTAATGACTGTGAAGGACTCTGCACCGGCAGTACATTACCGCACCGCGGGCAACGAACTTTTATGCGTCTACCTGCAAGCTTCGCATCGTCAATCTTGAGTTTTGCGCCGCAATCGCACGTAACGATCATAAATTATGTAATCTCCTCCTTCCGCCGAACGGAACTGCCTTTCATTTGAAGAGTCCGACCAGAAACATTCCGGCGACAAAACCTGCAACATGGACGTACCGCGCCACACCACGGTCTGAACCGATTGATAGGAGCGCTTTCAGAAACTGTAGCAAAAAAACAGAACCCGAGCACAACCATGGCCGGCACCCCATCCGTCCTGAAATACAGACTGAAGAACATGAGTGTGACAACACAACGCCTGAGGATATAGGGGCAAATACTCATCGAGTAAGCCGGAGATAGCGTCGCTGGTCCCAATCATAGGGGCTCATAGTCATCATTCATATATGCATGAGCGTACGCGGTAAGAACGCCATACAATAGGTAAAATATGAGGAACCGAGGTAACCCTATGGAGTCCTCGATATTATTGCCGAATATCTAGAGGTAAATCTTATTGCCGGACATATGCAATAGCCCGCCGTGGATGAACATGGGGGCATTTAACGTTACTACTACCTGCACTGCTATCCTTATCATAACCAGAGAACAACCGCTCAGGAACGAATTCGAAGGACGTACCAAACAGATTGACGGATTTGTCGCCGATCGCTAATTCGAATACGAAAACGGCGATATTCAGAACAATCAAACAAAATGCAATAATTGCAAAGCGTCCCGTTGGGTTGATATCTCGCAGGGGAACCGATGCGTGTCTGCCCTTTGTATGCTTATCTCCAGGTCACCATTGCTCAATCCACTGCGTTTTATTTCCATCGGCTATGATGGCAGCCAAAAAGTGCTGCGACCGCTTAGTGTCAGGGAATTGTGCACTAAATGCGCACAAGCCCCTTTATAAGTCAAAAATGGGGATTACACCCGGCACCTTGCCGCTATTAGCAGTCGGACGGCTTGATTGTGCTGTCAACGGGTATAATAGATGTGTTTGTAGTTCGGCACAGCCAGCCGCGCATTATAAGAGCCAGTCCGACAACAAGATACAAGAAAACTGTTGATATGTCAATTTAAAGTGGTGTTACTGAAGCTCCAGACAGCGAACTTTAATCTTCTGTCGAACCAGGTTTGGAGCAGGACAGGCATTTGTTCTGATGAAAATCGTCATTGGCGGAACAGATGACGAGCGACTACTTTTTTTTCAGTAGAAAGGCATGGGCCGAGAGCCCTGCCCCGTACGCGGTCATAATGCACCAGTCTCCGGGAGTTATGCCGTTATCGAGGATCCTGCTTAAAACGAACCAGACCGTCGGCGACGACATATTACCGTATTCCGCTAGGATCTCGCGCGTAGGTTGGAGCTGTTCCTCGGGGATTCCCATCTCGTCCCGTATTGCATTGATGATCTTTTCGCCGCCAGTGTGAAGCGCCCAATGTTTGATGTCCCCCGTCTTTAGGCCCTGAGACGTAAGGACGTCGGTAACAACGCCGACAGCTGCTTTTTTGACAAGGTCCGGCAATTTGAGAGAGAGCTGATTATGAAGCTGACCATGCTTGTGAACGAACCGGATCGAGTCCCGCTGCTCCGGCACATATCTTCCTGCTGACGCAACTAATTCCAAACCAACCGGTTTAGTCCAGAGCACTGCGGCGGCTGCACCATCTCCAAAGAGCGCGTTGGAGAGAATCAGACTTAGATCATTGCCGATCTGGAAGGTCGTGCTGCAGATTTCGACCGAAGCGCTCACTGCGATTCCCCCGCCGTTCGCCTTTAGCATCGACTCAGCTACCTGGAGATTCGGGATTGCCCCTCCGCAGCCACTGCCCACCATGTCATACACGCGGGTGCTTCGCGATAGACCCAGCCGTTCGATAAGATAAGTTGATATGCCGGGGCAGATGTAGCCAGTGCATGTATTCACGACCAAACAGGTAACTTCCCGAGCGTTCACACCGGCCTGGTCTAATGCTTTGGTGATCGCCTGCGCCGACAACTCAATTGATTTTTCCGTGAACCGGGCTACCCGCTGGTCAGCATTCTCGTCAACTAGGCAAGCTGGATCATCAAAAGCGAAGTGTCGCTTCCGGATGCTTGGATGGGAAAAGACGGCGTGAATGAGCCCGAGACTCCGCGAGCTGAGCTGCGCGCCGAAGCGTTGTTTTATAAACTCCTCAGCTGTCATCTGGTCAGTATTGTACAAGGGTACTGCAACGGCCAATGATGCGATATGCGGAATTAAAACTTCTGCAAGTGATGACTTATTGTTCATGTCCTAGAGTAAATGCACCTCTCGTTAATTTTGTTAAATCTAAACTCCGCAAAATAATTGCAATCGGAATACAACGCTCCAAAATTTGTGACGAATTAGATTTAATTCTTAATACTCAATTTCAATAGGAGCCTCCTGGGCGATAAAATTCCGGGGATTGAAAGCCGTTTTCACACATTCATTCCTACAAGTCTGAGCCCCCTCCGGATGAAGCGGGTATGTCTCCAGAGTGGCGGCTTTAGGCCAAGGCCGTAACTGATCCGGTGGATCGTCGGGAGGAGAGCATTCCCTAGGGACCCGAGATTAATAAAGTTCATTCGGCTGTTCATGAATTTTTTTAATTTCTGATCGATCCAGCCGATATCAATATCTCGCGATACATAAAACACAGGGGTCAGCATCTCGGCCGGAGAGAGTGTCAGCATTTCTTGGTGCCGTGCGATAGATTCTAGTTCCGTCCCCGGATAGATGCGTATCCCGAAATTGAAGAATGCCACGTCTTGCGGACGAATAGCGTACTCTGCAAACCGCAATGTTTCCATGACCGTTTCCTGCGTTTCCCCCGGTCCTCCGAACATAAATATCCAGGCGCACGACAAGTGATGTCTCTGTACAACCTCGGCTGCACGATAAACTTCTCGTGTGGTAAAGCCCTTACGGAGGCCTTGGAGGACCGCATCTGCTGCACTCTCAACAGTTATGCCAATACCGACGAATCCCGCTCGTTCCATTAGTGACACGAGCGTGTCATCGAAGGAGCGGGGATTCAGTGCAAGGCTCTGGAACCTCGCCCCACACCCCATGCGGGCAAGCGCTTCGCATACGCTCATAGCGTGATCATAGGGCTCGTTGAATACACTGTCCACGAACTCGATATCCCGGAGACCTGCCGCTACGAGCCGCATCACAGCATCGGCAACGCGTCCCGGATCAGAGAAACTGCATTCATTCCCCTCAATCTTGCGGTAAGTGCAATAGACGCACTGGAACGGGCACCCGATCTTGGTCTGAACCGGAGCTGACGCCATCTGCGATTGGTAGCGCGAGATGTCAAGCCACCTCGTATAGTCCGGTGCCACCATACTACCCTCATACAACAATGCCCCAGTCGGATTCCTCCGAAAAACACCGTTATTAAAATATGCGATGCCGGGGGTGTCCGTAAAGGCTTCTGCCCGTTCTATACGCTTGAGCAGGAGCGGAAAAACCGTTCCCCCGTCTCCTGTGACACCACAAGATACATCCCCAAGTCGAAGTATCTCCTCGGGCATGACCCCGAACGCGGCCCCGCCCAAAATGATTGGGACTCCTGTCAGATTGCGGATGGTGTTCACAATAAGACGAAGGTCGCTCAAGTAGAACACCGTGCCCCTCATTTCGTTATTGTCAATGTTCCGTATCGAAAGACCGATGACGTCTGGCCTCATGCAGATCACAGCGGATCGGATCGCTGACAAAGCGTTTTTCGTGAACATCATATCCACGAGATGGACGTTATGGCCTGCTCGTTCTGTGGCCTCGGCGACCATGCAGGCCCCAACAGGCATCACAGGCACAGGCAGGGCGTTTCTGTTTGTACTGATAATCAGGATATTCATGTATGAGTTGCAATGGTTTTATGCAGTAACCACCTTTAAAGATCACGTCAACGATACATATTCTCTCGTCGAAAAGGTCACGAAGTAACTCTCATTGAAATTTCAGAGGCAATAACTTGCTCAAACTGTTTTCCGATGGACGCCGTTAAATTAATATTTTTCGGTGCCCTTATGCGAGAATCATATATTGTAAAAAGTATACCACATTGCTGACCACTCCCGATGGTTAATCCAGGGTGCTCTAGAGACAACTACAAGCACCCCTCAAAGGCAGTGAAAATGCGACTGCCGAACCATTGCACTGCCTTCAACAATACGGAAGAAAACGTACGAGGAATCAAAGGTCAAAAAGGATGGATAGAAGCAATGTACAGTAGGGGGATGGGCTCGAATAGCATTGCGGGCGCGCAGAAGGGCCTATCCCCTTCGGGAAAGCGCCAGTACCCTGTCCAACACAATTTCAAATGCAGCGCAGGGCATAGTGATCTGACGATGTTCAAGAACTTCTGGACGGATCTCGCCGATAAAACCGAGTCCCGTCCCTGTGGAGGTGATTTTTCCGCAACGTCCGGGGATGAAAAGGGCATGATGTGATGGTTCCAGCGTATATTCGAGTCCCAGGTAATAAAGCAGAATATCAAGCGTGGACTGCATCTCAGAAAAGTTCGCAGAAGGATGGGAAATGAGGGCGCCGAGATTGAGATCAGTGCGCGAACCCATATTTGTATCCTCGTCAATCACAGCTACTTCTCCTGCCTCGAAGATACGATGGGGATAAAACGCCTTTGAGCTTGCGGTCTCCGTGGTGAGGAGTGATGGAATAACGCTGTTCCTGAGCACGGAATAGGCAAGCGACATCACATTGTCAACTTCCACCAGCTTCTCGCCTGCCTGTAAGGTGTCCTCAAGTTCTTCATGCGAGCAGAGAATGTTGGACATGATCTCCTGATAACCCGAACCGATCAGGTGTCCGCGGACCGTATCGGAGAGCAGTTCCAGACGAGAGAGTGCCCCGACGGTCGACTGTTGAGGCATGACCGGTTCAAATGAATCGTACCCTCTGCTGATAGCGTAGTCCTCCACGAGATCCATAGGATGCATGATATCGTCGCGGTACGGCGCCACAGTGACCATCACTGCACCCCGAACGGCGGTCACCCCGTGGCCGTATGCTTCGAGACGTTTTTTAATATCTGCCAGAGCGACGTCTTCCCCAAGACCGGCTGAAAACGTCGCGAGGGGTACCTTGATTTTCCCTGCAGTATCAACGGGGAAAACCACCCGTTTACCGAACTCGGTTCCGTATGGATAGATAACCATTATGGGCTCGATTTCAGCTCCCCGATCGTAAAAACTCGCAGCAAGTATGTTCAGGGTAAGCACAGTCATCCGCATATCAGTCCCTGTCACCTCGATGAGTACGTTTCTTGTCTGCGGTTTCACTTGACCGATCTCCCTGCTGTTGATGATGGGCGGGAATGACAGTACCCGACCCATGCTGTCTTTTAATACAGGATACTTGGGAAAGGGTTTTACAATGTTGCCGTAGGCAATACCTTTCGGGTGACGTTCGAGGATTTCGGCGAGAGTAAGTTTTTCTTCCATGCCGAGCGGTGTGAAGGAAATCGAAGAGGGATCGACCAGCTTGTACTCCACAGGAAACACGATGCGGTCGAGTTCATAGATGCCGATCGATACCGTTGAGCGCTTTCTGCCGAATATTTCAGCAAGCTTGTCCTGGCTCTGGATCATCTGCGTCAGTACGTCCTCGTTCATTCGCACACCACTCGCCGTGCAGGCCGCGATAAAGGGGCGGACTGATTTCATGGGAGGGTCGACCCTGATCTCACGCATCGCATTCTTGCCATGATTGAAAAATGGATAACTCTCGGCTTTGCCGGAGAGCGCAATGCGGATCTGGCGCGCGATGCCTTCGGCAGACCAGAGGTCCGGCCGGTTGCTGTCCGACAATTCCACCTTGAGGTCATCAGTCTCGGCAAGATATTCTTTCAGCTCCGCTTTTGCCAGCATGAGATACTTTTCAATAGCATTGATCGGGAGTTTTTTGCCAATGAGTGAGTCAAGGTCTTTTTTCTTAATATCGATTGTTGGCATATTTAAACGGGATTCCGTGTCCAGTCGTCAGGATTTCGATATCATTCTGAACTGGACCAGAAATTTAGCCCCTTTTATCCAAGCTGAATTTTCTTCATTCTAATAAAGTCCAGGTCCCGCGAAAAAAGATCACGTATATCCTGAATACCTAAGGCCACCATGGCCATGCGGTCAAGACCTAGTCCCCAGGCGATCACTGGTACATCGACACCCAGCGGTTTCGTGACCTCGGGACGGAACAATCCCGCCCCGCCGAGCTCCATCCACCCCAGTTCCACGTGCTTTACATGCAGTTCAACAGACGGTTCAGTAAAGGGGAAATATGCGGGCCTGAATTGAAATTCGCGGGCCTTTGCAATCTCCTGGCCGAACATTTTCAGGAGCCCGAGCAGTGTTTTGAAATTAATATGTTGCCCTAACACAATGCCTTCGACCTGGTAAAAATCAGGGGCATGCGTGGCATCGACAGCATCGTAACGGAAACAGCGTGCAATAGAAAAATACTTCCCCGGTACCCTGGGACCTGATGCAAGCGTTCTCGCTGAAACGGCCGTACCCTGACTTCGAAGAATCAATCGTTTGGCACGCTCAAGGTCAAATGTATAGCGCCATCCTGTGGACCCAGTCTTTCCTCCATCCTTATGAGCTGCGGCAACCTGTTTAGCGAACGGCTGTTCAACCTCTTTTGCTGAACAGGGTTCCTTCACGAAGTACACGTCATGGATGTTTCGTGCAGGATGGAATTGCGGCATGAACAGTGCGTCCATGTCCCAGAACTCGTTCTCCACGAGCGGACCGCGCATCTCTTCAAAACCCATGCCTATGAACTTGTATTTAACAAAGTCAAGGAACTCCTTATAGGGATGTTTCCTGCCTATGCTCTGGCGCGGTGGATTGAGTGCTATGTTGTATGCGCGGAATTTCTTGTTCTTCCAGGTCCCCAGCTTCAGCATCTCGGGGGTTAGAACGGAATGTTCCTCGACACCTTCTCCCCGTTCCAAGAGCATACGAAGCAGTTCCTTGCCTTCGGTAGATAGGGTATAGGAGCGGTTCTTTTTTTCGGCAATGCGGAATATACCCTTGGATTTTCCACGCTTGTGGAAGTTCGCCTGGATCACGGCCTGCTGTGCTTTTGAGAAAGCCGCGAGTTCGGACTGGTCTTTGTCCGCAACTGCCTTTATCAGCGCAGTAAGGAATTCATAGTCTGCTATATCGGCGCTCGCTACAAGTTCGAGGACTCCACCCTGCACGATGCGGATGACACCTGCTTCCTTCAATGCGCCGACGGATGAACTTACATCAGTGGGCTCTACACCGCAATTCTGGATGATGTCCTTGACCGTGAACCGCAACAAACCTTCTCGCAACGCATGGATGATCCTCATTTCCGGCGTGCCCCTGTTAAGATACTCGTAGCCAGTTTCCGTGAGACTGACCTGCGATAGGACCGATTCGCCCCTTACTTCGAGCAACCCTTTTGATTGAAGCCAGCCTGATGCCATATCTAGGCGGGACTCGTCGAGACCTGATAAGGAGATAATATCCGGGGTTGAGAGGGTCAATCGGGAAGCAAAACAGAGGAGCATCTTGCTTTCGAGCGGATGAAGGCTTTCAAGAAGTTTATGCAGTTCAGAAACACTCATAAGATGCGGATAAGATTACGTTGATTGAAAATGTTTGTCAAGCAAAAACAGATTGACGGGCATCAGAATTGTATGTTATGGTTAATTGATGGTAAGCACAACGATCAAACCACGATTAATTTATACCCTCCTCTGCGACGATGTGCGCCAAGAAATGGGAGGCAAATTCAGCTTGATGGGCCTGTTTGAAAGCATTTCATCCCATTCATTCCCCGCCCTCCATCACCGTTTCGCGATTATTAACGAATGGCTGGGCGGAAAAGGTGAATTTACCGTGAAGATCAGGCTTCTCTCTCCAGACAAGACTCAGGTCATCTCGGAATCCGAAACGAAACTGACTCTGTTCAATGAAACCCAGCGGCACCGTGACATATCGATCCGCCACAACACCACATTTAAAGTTCCTGGCACATATTGGATCGAAACATTACTCGACGGTGAACGCGTGGGCATTGTTCCCATTGTTCTGCAAACCGTCAACGACCAGATGATCCATTAACTTCTTGAACCACATTACTCCACTGTAATGATAGAAGAAATCCCCACCTTCGCGTGAATTTCTTTTGCCAGTTTCTCTGCTGCGTCCCTATTTTTAAAACTTCCGAGCCGCACGCGGTACCACGTTCCCTTTCCTGGCACCCCTGACGGGACAACGAATGCATCATAACCACGGCTTCTCATTTTTTTCGCTTCATCATTGGCTAGCTGTTTTTCCGGGAAAGACGCTACCTGAACTGTATAGTGCAATTTTGAGGGGTTCTTTTTTTTTAGCGATTTATCTTTTTTCTCTCGTGTTTCTTGATATTTGTTTGCCTTCTGTTGGATAGTTCCCGTGTCTAAAGGTTTCTTCTCAATCATAGCTTCTTGACCCTTGGTTTTCAAGGCGGTCAGGCCGGAACTGTCCTTAGGGGCATTCGCACCTACTTGTTTCTTGTCCGTCGTGCTTTCATCAGTTGAAGGCTTTGGTTTGAGGTCAATAGAAATCGTCTTGTTTGCCTTCTCGGAAAGTGACTTGAAGAATGTAAAATCCTCAGGCTTGGGCATTTTCTCCGAAACCACATCCGGTAGCGGCGTCAGGTTCTCGCTTTGATCACCAGTTTTGTTCTGATATCTGCCCACGTAGTAGCCAAGAAGAAAAACTCCGACCAAGAGTGCCATACCCGCAGGAATAATAAAAATATTTGATATGATACCGCCGCGTTCGTTATTCATTGCGTACTCCGTTCTCAGGAGATATTTTAATTAGAAATTGCATATTATACATTGAAACGACGATATTGTTCATAAGCCAGTTTCGATGCATTAAATTTCCCTTCTTCAAGCCGCCAGTCCCCATCGCGCTAGAAAATAAGCATCGCGTCCCCATAACTGTAGAAACGGTACTGTTCAGCCACAGCTATGCGATATGCCGAGAGAATATTCTCCCGCCCAGCAAAAGCGGATACGAGCATGAGAAGCGTTGATTTGGGAAGATGAAAATTTGTAATAATCCCGCTAGCAGCTTTGAAATGGTATCCTGGATAAATAAATAACGTCGAACTCCCTTGTCCAGAAGTGATCGCGCCTGTACTAGCAGTCGCAGTCTCGATCGCGCGAAGACTGGTTGTCCCCACTGCGATTACTCGTCTGCCTTCAGCGTGAGCGCTATTAATACTAGTTGCCGCCTCATTGGAAATGTAATAGTATTCGGGACGCATTTGGTGGTCTGCAATATACTCGACTTTGACCGGCTGAAACGTACCCGGACCCACATGAAGCGTGATCGTGGTGACTTCAATGCCCTTAGAACTCAGTTTCTGAAACAACTCAGGAGTAAAGTGCAGTCCTGCCGTCGGCGCTGCGACGGCCCCTTCATGAGAGGCATATACGGTCTGGTACCGTTCCCGGTCGGCTGCAGTGGCTTCTCGCTTAATGTAGGGAGGGAGCGGAGTCTTGGCAATTTCTGGTAGCATTTCCTTGATATCGTTGCCCCCGTGAAAACGAATAGTCCTGAGGCTGTCCTCGCCCGCTTCGATAATCTCCGCCTCGATACCCGCTGCAACTTTCAATTTTTTGCCTACAATCCCCCCCCCTTTCACGAGAGCGTCCCACTGATTGCGTCCCCTTTCTCTAAGAAGAAATATTTCAGCATTACCACCGCTGTTCTTCTTAGCCATGAGTCTACATGGGAACACTTTCGTATCGTTCAGAACAACGAGATCGCCAGGAATGAGCTGTTCATCGATGTCGCAGAAGATGCGATGCCTGGTTGAGCCCGTCTTGCGTTCCAATACCATAAGACGCGATTGGTCCCGAACCGGACAAGGCTCTTGGGCGATGAGAGCTTTAGGGAGGTGATAATCAAAATCGGAAAGTTTGAGCTGCTCAGTAACTGTCAAAGTCATAGCGAAATATTACCATATCGGGATGCTGGTATAAAGAGAAAAGACGTTGTTCACCGAAGTGTGCACAGAGGTGATCGAAGAATTCCCCTCTTTGCGCATTTCTCTGGTCAGTCTCTCATGGCTATCCCTTGTCCCGTTGATTGCCTCAGTGAGAATCCATGTCCATTCATGGCGCCAACATAACTTAAATTATTCCTGTGAGCATTTCCATTCTTGCCCAGACTTCCCATAGGAACTCATAATGCCCTGGCTGATTTCCTTACCAGAATCAGAGTTTGTGCCAAGCTCTGCAAAGGCCGATTTGGCGTGATACATTCCGAATGAATCGATCATGTCTCGGATCGAAGTTATACTGATAAGATACGCATTCTGAGCCAGAACGGCTGTAAATACATCAATTTTTTGATTACTAGCTCCTTGTTCCCTCTCTTCAAGTCCTATGCACCTTCACCCAATTCAAAGATGCTTTCATCATCGAGAGAATATAGATAACGGAAGTATAGCTTGTTACATTTGGGTTAGCATTAGTCCTTCATCACTTTCACCATCACCCTGCGGTCGCGGGGGCCGTCAAATTCGCAAAAAAACACTGCCTGCCAGGTACCGAGTGCGAGCCGTCCCTCCTCCACCATCACAACTTTGGAAACGCCGATTAAGCTAGACTTGATATGAGCGGCGGAATTGCCTTCGTTATGACTGTAATTATCGTCAAAGGGAATAACCCTATTCAATTCTTTCAGGATATCGCGCCCAACATTTGGATCTGAGTTTTCGTTAATTGTGACTGCTGCGGTCGTGTGCGGTATGGTAATATAGCAGATTCCGGAACGGACACCGCTCTCGGCAACAATCCGCTGTACACCCTGGGTAATGTCCATAAGTTCGGTCCTTGAATTCGTCTGCACCCTGAGTTGCTTGATCACAACAAAACCTCCTCAATGAACAAGCCAAGAGTCACCGGCCAAGATTACTGCAACACGTTGCCACTGGACCCAGACCATATATATTGTACGTCAACGTTCAATACCCACATCTTCCCGTCCTCTTTCGCGCTTTTCTTCAGCGATAGTGTAAATGAGGTGGGTAATAAGAGAATTAATACGCGCCAGGTTGCTGATAATGTCCAGATGTACATGACTCGTCTCGATGGATTCCCGCAAACCCTTTCGGAGCCGGTCGAAGTGAGCCTGCACCAGTTCCCGCTCCATGATGCCGAGTTCTTCCTTGTTCCTAAGTACACGTTCAGCCAAGTCACGATCATGGCTTGCAAAAGCGGAAATAGCCGTGTCGAAATTTTCAAGGATCCGCTTGTGGTACAAGCCCATTTCCTTCAGGCCTTCCTGGGAAAAAGAGATTCCTTTGCTTATTCGTTTCAAAGCCAGGGGCATGAGGTTCCGATCGATAATATCGCCGATGTTCTCAAGATTGCGCGATGTTTCGAGCACGGCCATATTCCGGCGAGATTGGGACTCGGTAAGAGGGGATAACGATAGGCGGGTCAGGTAGAACCTAATTTGCCGGTCCAGCAGATCTATCAGATTATCCTTGTTCTTGATGGCTGTAATCATCGCATCGTCATCGCTCTGAAAAACCTTGACCACGTCAATGAGCATTTCCCGAACGATGTCGGAAGCACGGAGCACTTCCCGCGTAGCCTGGCCTAGCGCAAGCGATGGTGTTGTGAGAACATGTTCGTCAAGATACAGCGGACCAAACTTCTTTTCTTCCTCCTTCTCCGGTACCAGTTTAGTAATCATTTTTGCGAATGGCCCGATGATCGGTAGGAAAAGCACCGCAATAATAATATTAAACAGCGTATTCGCATTTGCAATTTGGCGCGTAAAATCGGGGGTCGTCTCAGTCACGAGGGCCTGAAAAAGGCCGAGAAATGGCAGGAAGAGCATCACGCCAAAAAACTTAAAAAAAACATGCGCCCACGCCACGCGCCGCGCTTCAACGGGAGATCGTATGCTGGCAATTAGTGCCGTGGCACATGTACCGATATTAGCGCCAAGGATGAGATGGATAGCCGCATCAAGAGGGATCATGCCATTTTTAGCAAGAACGATAGCAATGCCCATGGTAGCTGCGCTGCTATGTATCAATGCGGTCAGCCCTGCGGAAAGCACGATTCCCACAATCGGCATATTTGAAAGTGCGATGAAGACCTGCCGGAACAATTCGTTGCCCTGGAGCGGCGCCATGCCATCGATCATCAGCTTGAGCGAAAGGAATACGAAACCGAAGCCTAGCACACCCTGTCCGGCATTTCGGTAGATGTTTTTTTTTGAAAATAGCGTAAAGACGAGGCCTATGCCGATCAGGAGTATGGCGTAGTCATATATATGGAATGCGATGAGTTGTACAGTGACCGTGGCGCCGATATCCGCACCGAGGATCACAGCAAGCGTTTGACGGAAGCTCATGAGACCTGCGCTTACGAATCCCACGAGCATGACCGATGTTGCACTGCTTGATTGAATAAGGCCTGTCATGAAGGCCCCGCCGCCCACGGCCGAAAATCGGTTACTGGTGAGGGAGCGAAGAAGCGATCGAATCTTGGAACCGGCAGCGTTCTGGAGGCCATCGTTTAATAGCTTGATGCCATAGAGAAGGAGAAGAATCCCACCGAAGATGCTAATTATGATCATATAGGTACTATGCCGATTTTTTTGATATTCGTCAACGAGAAACTGCTATTTCCAGACGCCACTTTTCACTTCTAAAATCAGCAACCACTTCCCTAAACAGCTCTAATGCTGCTTCATGGTCTTCGTAGACGTCACAAGAGTTAAGCGGTTTATTTATTTGCGCTCATTCGCGACCGAGGACCTTTTTAAAATTATAGGAGTCCATCGCGAGAAACCCTAGATGCTTTAGCGGTGGGAGTACATCAATGATAGGCGGATTTATCACCGATATCATAGGCCATGGGCATGAATACTTTTCGCAGTGTGAAGATGACAAGCATTGCGGCGATCATGACTAAGCCATAGGATGCACCTTGGCCTGCTAGGATTTTGTCCGAAACCAGCAGCAGATAGATCGGCATTATCATAGCAAGGAGATAGCCCTCGAAAAGTTTGAAGCAGAAAGCCTCCTTAACAGTCACGATCCCTAGACATCCGGAAAGCGGCAGCAGGAGCAACGGGCTGTAAGGTATGTGCACGAGCGCTCCGGAAAGGGAACCTTTTCCAATTGTGAGGAGAACAACAAGACAGCCAAGACTGATGAAGTACAGGTTCCTCAGATATCCTTTGATCTTGCCAATATAAAGATGAATTGAAAATACGCTGATACCAATGGATGCATAAAGGCCATAGATAAGAATATCTGCTGACGAACTGATGCGTACCGCATTGGAATTTGAAGATGCTGTCGCCAGCAAACTAGCCAGAGCGCTCATGATGATCGTACAAATCACAATACCGACACGGTATAGCACAACAGTTATTTTATCTTCCCTCGTAAGGGGCTGAAATACCTGCTTATCACCCATTGGTTCTAGCTCCCCTTATTGAACTTATTTTTCCTGCATCCCGTTTGAAAATTGCAACAGGCTCCCAGGATTAGCTTTTTTTTGCCTTTTTCCAGAAAGCTAGGTCACTTATCATGAGTCCGAGAAGTTGCCGAGGAGTCATATCTGAGGCTTCTTTACACCTGCAGGTGTCGTCACTAACTGATTTCGCTTGTTTTTCTGGATTTTTTTTCTCTTTCTCCTGGCCGTCTGGATCATCGGTGCTGTGGTAACGTGTAATCATTCCATGCTCCTCTGTTTTCATTGTACCCCATCTTGCGGTAAATACCAAATTTCCCTCTATCTCCGGGCAAGGTTAAAGATCTTACTACAAGCACTTACCCATGGTAATTTAGCTCCAAACTTATCATTTTACCCATGTCCGGCAAATTATCAAGCAGTTAGCAAGTTAGGTGGTGTTTATCCTTATTGGATGCGAGGATATTACAATAGATGTACCATGCAACAACAGCACAATGGTTTCCTTGGTCCGGCCAAATATCCAATATTAAAGATCCGATAAACATATTTCTGGCACACATGACCATCCAATAATATCGGGAGAGAGAGTTGGGTAGATTCTACGGAGTATTTAATTTGTAAACCGGAAGAAAAAACACCTCACCAAAGCTAAGTGCCCCCATGCGTACGTATCATCTTGACATGCACGGATGCTGCCTTTATTATGTTGTTGGCATTGACAATACAATAATATGCATTAAGTGATAACTGTCACGACATCGTAGACAGATTTTACTGTCAGGACATCGTGGACAAACGTTCTTTGACAATCGAATAGCCACAGCATAAACGTATCATGAACACCAAACCTAAAAGGGAGGTGTTCATGAAAAAGAGCATCAAGCAAGAACGATTAAAAGCTGTGCAGCGGTTCTTCAATGGAGAAGAGCCGGAAGAGATTTGTGATTCTCTTGGCCGTTCTCGAGCATGGCTGTACAAATGGGTGACACGGTATGCGCCCGATGATTCGTTATGGTTTGAAGAGCGGTCTCGGCAACCGCTTGTCAGTCCTCACCGCACGCCCGCAGAAATCGAAATGATCGTCGAGATGGTCCGATGGAGCTTGTACAACAAAGATCTCTTCTGCGGCGACCAGGCCATACGATGGGAACTGGAAGAGATGGAGGTGCGACCGCTTCCCTCACTGAGCACAATCAGCCGAATTTTGCGCCGTCGTGAATTGACCCATCGCCGTACCGGCCGGTATGAACCAAAGGGCAAGAAATATCCCGGACTGCCGGCGCTAGCGCCCAACCAGACACACCAGCTTGATCTGGTAGGTCCCTGTTATCTGAGCGGTCCAATTCGGTTCTATGGCTTGAATGCAATTGATACCGCCATCAACCTCTGCGGCATGGAGCCGATACCCTCAAAGTCAGCGCAGAGCATTCTGGACGCCATTTACGCGGTCTGGCAGCGCATGGGCATCCCCGAGAATCTTCAGGTAGACAATGAAATCGCCTTCTTCGGAAGTCCCGTTTACCCACGAGGAATGGGGCCGCTTATCCGCCTCTGCTTGCTCTCTGGGGTCAATCTCTGGTTCATCCCACCAGCCGAACCCTGGCGAAACGGGATAATCGAGAAGTTCAATGACCATTATCGTCAGAAGTTCCTCGACAAGGTCACGATGATATCGATGGTGCAGCTTCGGCAAGAATCTCTGGCATTCGAGCATCGGCATAACAACACCTATCGCTACAGCAAAATCAAAGGACAAACGCCGATTAAAGCACTAGATCGTATGAAAGTGAAAAGGATCTTTCCGAGTCAAAAGAATGTGCCCCATCACCCACTGGAGAAACCGGAAACAGGATGCTATCATTTTGTTCGATTCATCCGAAGTGACTGCAAGCTGAACATCTTTGGCGAAATGTTCCTTGCTCCACCGAATACTCAGTACGAATACGTTGTGGCTACTGTCGATGTCAAAGATCAAAAGTTAAAACTCTACTTGGAAACAATCCAAGTTGAAGAATATAGTTATCAACTGCGATGACTGCAAAATCTCTTGTCACGGTATCGCTGGATAATATAGTTTCAAAGTTGCGAGTCCACGATGTCGTGACAGCTATTTTTGTCCACGATGTCCTGACAGTTGTCAATTAAGAAGATAGCCTTTCTCGTATGGAAACAGTTCAATTAAGACGTATTTACAATAAATTACGTAATTTTTTATGCGATCCGCGAGAACCTTTTCTCGTCGTGTCTATTGAGACACAAACGCTTCTCGTTTGTAAAAACGACACTATCGTTGAGCGATACGATACCTCTACCTCACGTTTTGGTAATGGCAATCGTGAGAACTCGCTAAAAACGCCCCTCGGCGTTCATAGGATCAAGGAAAAATTTGGAGCCAGCGCACCAGCGGGCCGCATTTTCAGAGACCGTGAGGATACGGGCACTGATTGGGATCACATTCTGAACGGTGATAATCTGATCCTGACCCGCATACTGCGGCTCGAAGGCCTTGAGGAGGGAATCAATAAAGGCGCTGGCGTTGATTCCTACGAGCGTTATATATATATACACGGTACCGGTCGCGAGGACCTTATCGGGACTCCCCTATCGCACGGATGTGTGTGCTTGCGCAATCTTGACATCATTCGTTTGTTTGAGTCGGTCAAAGAAGGCACCATCGTCTACATCGATCCCCTGCCAATTGTTATCAATAAAAAGCATTGCAGAAACGTCCATTTCACCGGTATCTTCGGCAGCGGCATGAGCGCACTCGCACAATACCTGCGCTTTCAGGGGATCACGGTCTCGGGGTCCGATCGTTTCCATGCAAGTGAGGATACCGCCTACATACGTCAATCGCTTGCAGGTCTTGGGTGTTCTATCGTTCATCAAGACGGTCTGGGTGTAAGTGCGGATACGGATGTGGTCTGCGTCTCAACTGCAATAGAAGAATCGAATCCCGACATCGCTGCTGCGCGTAGCCGTGGTATTCCCATCGTCCATCGCTCTGATCTGCTTGCCGCGATCATCGCCACAAAGAAAACCATAGCAGTGGCCGGCACCAGCGGCAAGTCGACGGTGACCGCAATGATTTTCGAATTCATGACCGCGTGCGGAAAATCGCCCTCCCTCATAAGCGGTGCGGGCCTACGCAGACTCGAGAAACAAGGGCTTATCGGCAACGCATACAGCGGCGGCTCCGATCTCTTGGTCGTTGAAGCGGACGAAAGTGATGGATCGCTGGTAAAATATTGTCCGGCCGCCGCGGTCATCCTGAATATTTCCAAGGACCATAAGACTACTGACGAAGTAAGACAGCTTTTTGAAACGTTGATTTCACAATCGCTATGGACAGCTTCTAATGCCGATGATCCAATTCTTGCTTCCCTTCCAGCAACAGTTCGCTTCGGCCGTAATGGTTCAGGCTCGTGGCGACCGGACCAGGAACAGCTATCGCCTTCTTCGGTCAGTCTTTTCCGCGGCGGCACTCAATATCTTCTGCCGCTACCAGGTGCTCACAATCTTGATAATTTATGCGCAGCGCTTTGCGTTTGCGAACATTTCGGCTGTGAAGGAACAACGCTTGCCGAAGCGGTAAAAAATTATGAAGGTGTAGCCCGGCGTTTTTCTGTGACCAAAACAAAGCAGAACGTGCATGTGGTTGATGACTTTGCCCATAATCCAGCAAAGATAGCGGCTGCTGTTCGTGCAGCTCGTGGCCTTTCCAGCCGCATTATTGCGGTATATCAGCCGCACGGGTTTAGTCCGACACGATTCTTGAAAGATGAATACATCGCAACCTTTCTAACGGCCTTCCATCCAAATGATTCCCTTTATCTTTTGCCCATCTATTATGCCGGTGGCACAGCGCAAAAGAATATTTCATCGGAAGATATTATTCATGGCCTTGGTCCTGTATCATTTAATGCAAATGCTGTAAAAGATCGAAATGCATTATTGACCAGATTAAAAGCGGACGTGAAACCAGAAGACTGCATTCTCATCATGGGGGCGCGGGACCCGTCGCTACCTGCTTTAGTAAGGAAAGTTGTTGAAATGTGTGGTGGCGCTATATAAGGGGAATATGAATATTATCGCAATCGGCGGCGGTAGCTTAAAGAAGAAGCAGACACTTCCGATAGATAGGTTTATCGTCAGACTGGCAGGCATAAAGTCTCCCCGGGCTCTCTTTGTTCCAACGGCAAGCATCGATCAGGTGGACTACTGCGAGACTTTCGACCGTATATATGGAGATTTGCTTGGGTGTAGAACGGACCACCTCCTCCTTTACAGAAGACTCGGAGACCGTGCTTCCGCAGACAAGAAGATCGAGTCAGCCAGTTTAATCTATGTCGGCGGAGGTAATACTCTTCGTATGATGAAGATGTGGCGGCATCTAGGGATCGACAAACTGCTGATTAAAGCCGGAAAGCGGGGAACGGTGCTTGCGGGCTTGAGCGCGGGTGCGATCTGCTGGCACGAATGGGGCCATTCAGACTCAAGGGCATATTCAGGCAAGAAGAACTGGTCCTATATAAAAGTCCGATCCCTCGGTTTGTGCCAAGGGTTGTATTGCCCGCATCTGGATTCCGAAAAGCGTCATACATCATTCAAAAAAATGGTTGCCCGAGAAAACATGGTGGGGATCGCTTGCGATAACTTTGCAGCTATTCACTATGATGGCTCCGGCGCCACCTGTATAAGCTCGCGTAGGAATGCGCAGGTCCAAATTTATTCATATGTGAAAGGACAGGTCATGATCAAGCTCTTCAAGAACGGGGATCGGATTGACCTGCCGAGGCTCAAAGGCGTATAAACGCAACTTTATGACTATTTTGATCCCTTAGTTTGAATATTAGTTTTCAGTCTCGCATTAATGCAAACAGTTATGCCCTAGCCCCATCTGTTCCCACTCACTTTCAGAAATCCCTGCATCATTGAGATCATCCAGGATTTATTAACTTTGATTATAAGGCCAGCGTAGATGCCTCCCCCTTACATCCCAACATCGCATGCCTTACTTGCCTTTTATTTTGAAGAGAATTTGATTTCAAATATGCTCACGGAGTTGTGATTCGTCAACAAGTACTTGGTCGGAAAAGCTAGTTCGTTACCCTCCTGTGAAGATTTTGGACTTCGGGACGATGTTATGATAGAGTTTACATAGAAATGTGTTGTTTTTGCGCCATAAGGAACACACTGATATGGACGACGTGACACGAAGAACGCTCAATGTGATCAATAACGCAGCCGAGAAACAAAATTCACCTGGTCCCTGCGAAGTGAGCACTGCAGAGAAATCCAACGTTGAACTCCTGGATGCCTACTCACGGGCGGTCATAACGGTAGTGGAGGCCGTCGGTCCTGCTGTCGTGAGCATCTCAACCGGGACGAGGCCAAAAAACGCTGAGTTTGAAGCGGGCGGTGCCGGCTCGGGCGTCATCATTGCACCGGATGGATACATTTTGACAAACGATCACGTTGTGCATGGCTCGAAGTCGCTTACCGTGTCGCTCACGAATGGTACGACACACGCGGCGGATATGGTGGGCACAGACCCTGCCACCGATCTTGCCGTAATCCGCGCCGACTCCGCGAATGTGCCGTTTGCCACGCTCGGTGAATCTGCATCCCTTCGTGTCGGGCAACTCGTGATCGCAATCGGCAATCCCTACGGGTTCCAATCCACCGTATCTACCGGCGTGATAAGCGCGCTCGGAAGGGCGCTACGAAGCAGGGAAGGTAGAGCAATCGAGAACATTATTCAGCACACCGCACCGCTCAATCCGGGTAATTCAGGAGGCCCGTTGGTGGATTCGCGGGGAAGGATCGTGGGACTGAATACGGCAATCATCATGGGCGCACAGGGCATTGGTTTCTCCATCCCTTCCGATACTGCAAAATGGATCGTTTCCCAGCTCCTCACTCTCGGCAGGGTGCGCCGGGGATATTTGGGCATCGCCGCGCAGCAACGTCCCCTTAGTCGGAGGACGGCCCGCTATTTCAACATTACACAGGCGTCCGCCGTGGAAGTTCTCTCGGTGACGCACGGTGGCCCTGCTGCGCAGGCTGGAATGCGGAAAGGCGATCTTATCGTAGCTATGAACGGGACCGATATCATGACGGTGGATCTGCTTCAGAAATTCCTTTCTGATTGGACCATCGGCAAACCGGTCAATGTGTCCGTGCTCCGCATGCAAGAACGTCTAGAAATCAACGTTACGCCTTCAGAAGCTAGTTCACACGCATAGAGGGGATATGCATAGACCGCTTAGATTAGGGAAATAGCGCGGGAACCCCCCTATGACTTAGAGGTGTGAGTGCGTCAATAAAGAAAACCCATGCCACTTACCCTAAAATCTACCTTAAAACTAAACAACGGCATCTCCATTCCACTGCTTGGCCTGGGGGTTTACCTTCTGCGTCCTGGCACAGAATCGTATCAGTCGGTCAAAGCAGCTCTTGATACCGGCTACCGTCTTGTGGACACCGCTAGTTTCTACGGTAACGAAGAAGATGTTGGTAAGGCGGTCCGCGACAGCGTTGTACCCCGTGAAGAAGTCTTCGTCACAACCAAGCTCTGGAACGACGACCACGGTTACGATTCCGTACATCGAGCCTTTGACGCTTCCCTCAAGCACCTGGGTCTCGGCTACATTGATCTCTACCTGATCCATTTCCCTGTCCCGGGGCTACGTGAGGAGAGCTGGCGGGCACTGGAAAACATTCTGAACAGCGGTCGGACCCGCTCAATTGGAGTGAGCAACTACACGGAACGTCACCTGAAAGACCTTCTTCACCGATCCTCCGTCGTTCCCGCCGTTAACCAAGTCGAGTTCAGTCCCTTTCTCTATCAGCGCGAACTACTCGAATTCTGCCGATCACAGCAGATCCAAATCGAAGCATATGCTCCTCTTACCGCAAGCCGCCGACTGAATGACCCTCGCATAACGGCGATCGCCAAGCAGCACGGCCGTACGAACGCGCAAATTATGCTTCGTTGGACGATACAGCATGAGGTCGTCGTTATCCCCAAGTCGAGGCATGCCGACAGGATTGCGGAGAACGCACGAGTTTTCGAATTCGAACTTACCAGCGAAGATATGTCGATACTCGACGGTCTCAATGACGGCTTCCGCAGCTCTTGGAATCCGACAATGGTACCTTAGGATTTTCAAGTAGCATTTACGCTTGATAGTTCTTTTTTTGTCTTCTAAATACACTTCGTGGGAGTATTCCGGAATCTCTACGTCGATTCAAAGCGTTTTAAAACCTTAATGTCTAACTGGCAACGTTTAGAACATCGCACGCATCCAAACCGCATAAACGGCGTCCAAAACGCTTTGCGCTGCACGGGAAGGGAGGGTATCTGCTCTATTCCACGCCGCTTGACTGCGGTATCGACGGCATGCAGGCCGTAGAACTTGACCGGACCGGTAATATAACAAGAGTCAACCATATCAACCTGATGGGTCTGATTGGGCAAGAGCGCCGGAAGTTCGGGATACTTCTTGCCCTTCGGTGTATATCTTCTGGTCCGCCGATGAGTTAATTCGCGTCGCCGTAACATACGGCCAATGGTGGTGAGGGAGGGAAGGGTCGAACCTCCATGTCGTTCATCTCCCATTTGATGGCTTGATTGCGGCAAAATAGTCCCTTTTTTTAGAGATTCAGCCGACACATCTTCACGATATTTTCGATCTCTGCAAAGGTGCGATTGGGGCTAGAAAACGGTCGCCGAAACAGCTCGTCACCATGCTGGATCAACTTGCGTATGTCGTGCTAACCGTTTGTACAGCCAGCGAGTTGTTTTCCCAGTGAGGTGCAGATACTCTCCCGATTATCTCCGGTGAGATACCTCTGCACTGCTAATGCTCGTTGCTTCAAAAGTTTTTTTTCATGGACACCTCCTAAGTAAATCAGTGTCCATGATTATAAAGGTTGTGGCTATTCGATTGTCAAAGAGCGTTTTTGATCGATGTTCTGAATGATAGTTTAGTGAACGATGCCCTGAACGTTGTCACTAACTCTTACAATGCCAATCCGCCTCGGGCTACTGAATCGAATTGGACTGACAATCTTTTTACCGCAATCAAGCAAAAAGCCTTTCACGGGACGCCCTAGGAACTTTTTTTCTAACGGGCCCTAATTGTCCTTCCTATTTTAATGTTTTTCGTACCTAATCTTGAATCAATAAGCTCCTGAAAACGCATAGCCATTTCGGCACCGTTGGCATCGCCCTCGTGCTTAAAAAACACGAAGGCCTTTTCCCATTGTTGTGAAAGGATTATTTCCACCCATTGTGAAAGATCGGCATCCGTGTAATTGGAGCGGCGCAGCCGGAGGTACCCCCATGGTGCCGTACTGATGATATCATTCGTTGGATTTTCATCAGTATCTGCAACGCACAAGCTGAATCCCCTTTCACTTAGTAGGTTCAGGATTTCAGCATCATTCCACGTGGGGCTGCGAAACTCGAATGCACATGACCTAGTACCGGGAATCAGAGCTAGAAAATCTTTGAGGGCAGGTCCATCCGCACGAAAGCTTTTGGGGAACTGAAAAAGGATCGGCCCTAATTTCCCATCCAGGACCGACAGTGACCCGAAGAGGTATTCGGCCTCCCCGAATACATCTCTCAACCGCTTTACATGCGTTATAACTTGGGGCGCTTTGAGCGCGAAAACAAAATCATTTGGAACCCGTTCGGCCCAGGACATAAGCACGCTTTCTTTAGGCATATGATAAAAGGTATTGTTGATCTCGACCGAGTTGAGGCGTTCAGCATAGAAGCGAATCATATCCTTGGGTGAGATATCTTTAGGATAGAATTTCCCTTTCCATTCCTTATGCGCAAATCCGCTTGTACCGACATAGATATTCGTCATTTTTGTAATCCTCCACCACCGCTCATCAGGGGCTTTTCCAGCACCACCTCGCTCGCGGTTTTATCCTCGCGCAACCTTAAAAAAATTGGTTGCCTCATTACAACATCTTCAGTCCAGCCGGATAAACTAACTTCGCAGACGATATCCGGCTTTACCCAGGTGACTGGGGCATTGGTTTCCGGCTTTACGTTAAAGGGGCATTCTTCTTGGATCAAAGGCTCCAGTTTTTCGCGGATTTCTTTTAAATTCTTTACCGTGAATCCACCTCCTACGTGACCTGCGTAAATCAACTCGTTCCCTTCAAATACTCCAAGAACAAGAGCGCCGAAATATTTTCTGCCACCTCCTGGTTCTGTAAATCCTGCGATCACACCCTCCTGCGTGAGTTGCATTTTCACTTTCAGCCACTGTCGGCTCCGCCTACCCATTTCGTATGCGCTATGAGCATGTTTGGCAATAATCCCTTCCAGCCCCTTATCTTTAACGACATTGTAGAACAAAACGCCTTCGTTCCATATGTAATCGCTCAATCTTATTTTCGGACCAGAGGGAAGAGTTCTTTTCAAGAGCTCTTTCCTCTTAAGCAGGGGCAGATTCGTAAGATCATGTCCCCGGAGGTGGAGAAGATCGAAAACGTAATAGAGCAAATGACCGCTTCCGGATTCATGGTAATGCTGCAGCATCTGGAAATCAGGTCGTCCTTCGTCGTCCACGACCACAATTTCTCCGTCCAGAATAGCGTCAAACCCTAATTTCCGCAGCGAATCTACCACAGGAATAAATTTTTTGGCGAAGGATATCCCATTCCGAGAATAAAGCGAAACACCCCCCTTTCGGATTTCAGCAATGGCACGGTATCCGTCCCATTTTACTTCAAAAATCCAATCCGGATGGTCGAATGGTTCCTTGACTATGGTCGCGAGCATTGGCTTTATGCCCTGCGGTATTGGTTTGGCAGGCGCGTCCTTCAGATCTTCCATTTCTACGGCTTCATGAATACGAATTTGTCTTATTTTATTTTGTCTGAAAGATCTTTTCGGATTTTTTTCGAGCATCTCCTCGAGCGTCTTATGGGACACTACGGAACGGTTATCTTTGAGGATGTCTCCTTCCTTCGTGTTTCGATCTTTTTTCTTCAAGAGAAGCCACGACTTACCATCCTTTCTCGTCTTAACCAGTGCGAATTCCCCGTGAAGCTTTTCTCCCTCGAGGATAAATTTCATATTCCCTTTTCTTAATCCGTCCAGAAGAAGTTTCTCGCTTTCGTTTTCGTCTCTTACGGAAGGATAATGATAAAAGCCCCGGTCCCATATTATAACGCTTCCTGCGCCGTAATTGCCTTCCGGGATTGCGCCTTCAAAATCTTTGTAATCAAGCGGGTGGTCTTCTACCATTACGGCCAGTCTTTTTAATGAAGGATCCAGCGTGGGCCCCCTTGGCACAGCCCAACTCTTCAGCACCCCTTCCAGCTCCAGCCTAAGATCATAATGTAGGGCCCGTGCCGCGTGCTTATGAACGACAAAAATAGGACTGTGCCCCTCATAGCCATGGCCCGGTTTCGGTTCGGGCGTTTTCTCGAATTCCCGTTTAGATGAGTATTCTATCAATCCCATAACATTGCCTCTTCGGGGCGCTTCCCTCGGGAACATAGACCGGACAAAAAAATCCCGCAGAACACATACCGTAAGGTCGATGTCCCCGTGATCAATCGACTAATGCATGATCATCGGTAACCAGCTAGAAGCCTTGCAGGCTCACAGCCCGAAAGACGTGTTTTTTGAAATATACTTCAAGCGATCAGCCACCTGTAAATAATTTTTAGTCACGTACCCTTCTTAGGGTTTCATTTCTTGGTCATTTAGGAAAAATAACCGTGTATCGGGGCATGGCTCACGTTGATACAATCAGAAATGAGGCAGTTTCTGTTCTTTCACAAGCACCTCCTGAAAAAGGTCACCGGTTTTTTTTGCTCTGCTCTCGGCTGCCGTATGAATGATCTGCAATCTTTCCTGGTCACCAAGCCCGGCTATATCTTCAAGGTCCTCCCATGCAAGTGGAAACGATACAAGCGGTTTTTCCCGGGCACGCAGAGAATAAACGCAAATCATCGTTTTCGAAGCATCGTTTTGAGACCAGTTAATAAAAACCCTTCCTTTCCGGTATCGCTTCGCCATTTTTGCAGTTACCAGATCGGGATAATGTTTCTGCATGATTCCTGCCACGACTTTCGAAAATGTCTTTGTCTCTTCAAAAGTCACTTCCTTGCGATTCAAGGGGACATATACATGAAGTCCTTTTCTGCCTGAGGTTTTTACATAACTCACAAGCCCTATTCGGGAGAGTAAGTCCCTGAGTATGAGCGCCACACGTGCGCATTCCATAATGCTGGCCTGCTCGCCGGGATCCAAGTCGAAGACCATAGAATCAGGCGTTTCAGGGGAAGCGACTTTGGACAGGGGTACATGGAGTTCAAGAGACGCAAGGTTTTCCACCCATATCAGCGTTTCCAGATCGTTGATCAAGCAGACCGTCATCAATTTTCCGTCTTCTTGGGGAATCTCCGCAGTTTTCACCCACGATGGACGATAAGAAGGACAGCGCTTCTCGAAAAAAAAATCATTTTCCACTCCTTCGGGATAGCGCTTGAAGGTCAATGCCCGGTCTTTTAAATGGGGCAGGATAAACGGTGCAATCCCACGGTAGTAGTCCAGAATGTGGGCTTTCGTGAAACCATAGGTGGGATAGAGGTCCTTTTCAAGGTTTGATAAGGGGAGTCTCCTCCCTGCCATTGCGATTAATGTTCGGCTCATTTGCTTTCCTTCACTTTTCGCATGCTCTCCTCCAGCGCGGCAACCAGATCAGCCGGACCGTCTCCCTCTTCTTCCTCTACTGAAGGACCCTCCACCAGCGCCTTTTCATTCGCCTTCTTCGTCAGGAAATCCATAAGTTTTTTCCGGCGTTCGTCCACATATTTCCCCGGATTAAAGTCTTCGATCATATGCTCAATGCTTTTTTTTATCCTATTTTCCTCTTCAGATTCAATCACTCCTTGATTCGGTGTCATGTCTTCATCGAGAAGGATTTCGTCGTTGTAATGAAGTGTGGTGAGAACCAGCGCTCCGTCCCTGCTTTTGACCGCCACAAGATACTCTCTTTCAGCTAGAACAAACTTTGCAATTCCCGCCTTGTTTGTCCGACTCATCACCTCGACCAGCAACTGATACGCTTTTTCGCCCCCTTTCGACGGAACGAGATAATAGGGGCGTTCATAATAGATTGGATCCACTTCCTTCATATCGATAAACTCCAGAATCTCGATCGTGCGGCTACGTTCTGGGGACACGGACTCCAGTTCTTCATCTGACATCAGCACATATTTGTCCGGCACGATTTCATAACCCCTGATAACCTCATCCGGAGAAACCATTATTTTCTCTTCAGGACAAAACATTTTCCGTGAGAGGCGAGAGTAATCCTTACTATGGAGCAGGTGAAAAGAGACACGGCCAGGTTCGATTGCCGTAACCAACCGTACCGGAATCGCCACCAGACTGAAACTGATCGTCCCGCTCCATATACCTTGCACCGCCATGTCGTTCCTCCCTGCTTTAAGACAACTTTACTAGTACCTCCTCGATCGGATCGCGATCTCCCCTCAGGCCACCTTCTTCAGACTCGCTTCAAGGACCTGAAGCAGTTGGTCTGATTGAGTGGATTTCATAAGCACGGGGGGTAGGACCGTAATTTTTTCTCCGCGGGCTTTTTTCTCAATCAAATTTTGCAGTTTCTTCTGATGCTCGTTTTCAAATTTTCTCGGCTCAAAGGGAACGGTCAGCTTGCCAATCAAATCGCCCCCGATATCAAGTTCTTTTTCCGACAAAGGAACATCCTGCAGTCCTAGGGATGCTGCCGGAATTACTTCGTCGGCAAAGCGCAGCGCATTTAAACGAAGGATCTTCCCATTTGCCTGTAAAGCTCCTACATAAGACCGTTTTCTCATCGTCCAGGTGCAGATGCCTTC
This sequence comes from Nitrospirota bacterium, assembly GCA_963845065.1. GTDB lineage: Bacteria > Nitrospirota > UBA9217 > UBA9217 > UBA9217 > JAJYKN01. The sequence continues at coordinate 997,016 of CAWJQQ010000001.1, read as the reverse complement.
CACATTGATCTCGTTCAAGGCCCTGACAAGCGCATTATATCCTTTACCCTGTATATTCGTAATATCCGGTTCCAAGTAATAGACATGGTCAATAAAGATGGGATCGATTTGTGCGGTTTTGACGAACTCGTGTACCTCGATCATCCTGCTGCTATCAGGAGCGTATTGTTCGAGTTCTTCCGGGTCGACGATGATATATTTCCCATCATCTACCTCAAACCCTTTGGACTGTTCAGCTGCTGGGACTGCTATTTTTTCATATGCACATATCATCTGTTGGCGCAATCTTACATGGTCCCGGCTGTGAAGAAGGTGAAACTGAATCCGCTCTTCCCTCACTGCGGTATGTAGTTTCACAGGCACATCCGTTTCCCCAAAATGAATATATCCTTTCCAGATAGTTCCTCCCGCCATAAAAAACCTCCACAGTTCTTCTACCCTGCCCCTCTCTGTGAATTAAAACTGGATTGTCGGCTAAACGGGACAAATAATGTCCATCTTTATTTTAAGGGTATCACCGGGCAGTGTGGGCGTCAACGCTAGCTATTTAGTTAAATGCGTTTTTTAATACGAAGGTTGCAGAAAATCGGAATTAAATATCATCGCAATAACTTAAACTGCATAATCATCGAATTCTCACTGATTAACATATACGTTTTGTACCTGATGGGTTAGATGACGGATTTTAAAAGATCCTGAACGGCGATAACTTTGCCTTAGGATTTCCGACTCATATTTCACGTCTTATTGACACGTCACTGTCGTCTAGTTCGCTAAAAAACTATCTTTTAAAAAATATCTTATTAACTTCATTGACAATAAAACGGATATCCATATAATAAACTTATTCACCCATAATATATTACCGTGCCAAACAGGCTGCAACCCGGATCATGCAACGCTTATGTATAGTACTAACCTCAAGCAGGCGTGATGGTAAAGGAAGTATCCGGCCGATGCATGAGATTTGCGGGGATCAGGCTCTTCTTTACAGTCTTGCTCTGGATCGGCGGGCCGAAAGGAGCATTCATCTTACCCGCCAGACCAGAAAAGCTGCATTCCGCTATTGATCCCGAATATGCCGACGCGCGTACGACAATGATGGTGATAAAATTGGCACTCAATGAACTTTAGCAGAGGAAAGATTCAGGCTCTCATCTATCCTCGTTATTGTCTCCAAATTCGTTGAGATGCTCGCGCATAACAAGATGACCCGCAGTCTTTTCTTTGCGAACCATGCTTCTAACTACTTCCCTACCGGCGTCTACATGCCCGTGAAGCGAAATAAGGCTGTTACGTTGCTATGAACGCAAGTAGGGGCGAATGATGCAGCATTCCTGAAGCCGGAATCAATGAGGAAATTGAACGAGGAGGTTCGTGCCTAAGAATATCATAAATATGAGAAATTTATCTTTAGCAAATAGAAGCCTGTTTATTGCCATGGCTGGGCTGCCTGGTACGGGTAAGAGTGCTATTGCTCATCAACTTGGGAAACGCCTCGATGCACTGATCCTCAACAAGGACATAATTCGCGCCGAGTTATTTGCAAATGAGGCCATTGTTTTTTCCCGTGAGCAGGATGACCTGTGCATGAAGGCCATATTTATCATATCAGAATACGTATTAAGAGCAAATTCGAAACAATCAATTATTGTTGACGGGAGAACTTTTTCTAAATCGTACCAGATAAAGCATCTACTATCTCATTCTGAATTGTTAAAAGTTAAACCTATTATTATTGAATGCACCTGTGATGATGGCATTGCCAAACAAAGACTCAATGACAGTCTACATAGTGGCGCGCATCCAGCTCACAACAGAACATACAAATTATATTTAGAATTAAAAGAAAAAACCGAACCGATTACTGTTGATCGTCTGGTAATTGATACGGGAGTGGAGTCATTAGAAAAATCAGTCAACCGTTCCATAGAGTATTTGAAACATTTTTTGCATTGATTAGGGAGGCCACCATCACCTCGACAGTCTTACTCACTCAGTCCAAAGGGATGTTCAGTCCGCCAAGAGCCTGTTCATTCCAGCTTACAGACATCAGCCTACGTGCGATGTGTTCGGACACAAGTATCCCCTCTTTTTTAAATCTGTAAGACTTGTCCAAAATGGAAATTATCTTAAACATATAAAGGCAGGGTTCTTGACGGACATTTGTGACGTTATAAATATTTTAGCCATGCAATTCGTTCGCAATTTTTTTTCGGCTGTTGTTATTTATTCACTTTACGCTTTACAAACTCCAGCTCTTCCTCGCGGTTTTTTACTGTTCCGTCCAGTTTAGCATTAAGAACCTCTGCAAGGATCTTTTTATACCTCGGCCCAGGCGGGATATTTAGCTTCTTGAGGTCATTCCCCGTCAGCATCACCTTAACGGTACGAAGGTGCGTAAGATAAAGTGAGATATACTTCCTTGCTATCTCCTTCTTCGCCTTTGCCATCATAAGAAGAATAGACTCAACGTCCAACGGTGACAGCAGATCGTAAATGCGGCTAGATGGGAGTTCCTGTTCCCTGTAGAACACGTAGAGCACCTCGCGGTAGCGCAATCGTGCCTGAAGCATGCGGATCCTGATCCTAGTGGGGACCGCAAGCCGTTCCAGCGCCTCCTTTGCCGCGGAGTCCTTCATCCGGTCGAAGAGGCCGAGAAAATAAACAAACCATTTTTCCGCCTCCAAATCGAGATAGAGCAGTCTAAACCACGTAAGCGTCTCACCGATGTTTGCGAAGAGCCTATCGAGCTCCACTGTCCCTTTCAAGGCTGGGTGAATAAACTTTAAGAGATCAAAGTCTTCCATACGCTTCAGGACTTTCAGCGGCTCTGCCTCGGAGAACATAAATATGAGTTCCGTATAGATCCGCTCTCCTGACAGCCGGTCGAACAGTTTCATTTTCACGGCGGTCTTGATCAGGTTCTGGGTGTGTTTGTTCAGATGGAAATCAAACCGCTGCTCGAAACGAATGGCTCGCAGCACACGGGTGGGATCCTCTACGAACGATAGGCTGTGCAGCACGCGAATAGTTTTGTCTTTAATATCTCGCAGGCCACCAAAAAAATCGATCAACTCGCCGTACCGCCCGCTGTTGAGGCGTACCGAAAGCGTATTGATTGTAAAATCGCGCCGGAAAAGATCTTTTTTAATGGATGAAAGCTCCACCGTTGGCAATGCTGCCGGTGATTCGTAATATTCGAGACGCGCCGTGGCAATATCGATCTTGAGTCCGTTGGGGAGTACCACGACGGCGGTTCCAAATTTCTGATGGGTCTTCATACGACCGCCACCCTGTTTCACAAGCATGCCGGCGAATGTAATGCCGTCGCCTTCGACCACAATGTCTATATCGAGATTTGGGACCCGGAGAAACAGATCGCGTACGATGCCTCCGACAAGATAAACCGGGAAACCACTCGTATCAGCCACGTCACCGACGAGTTTGAGGGCGTCACGAACCTCAAGGGGAACGCGCTCTTCGATCATTCCTTTCACGTGCCTTATAGATCTGGGTGTCACATCTTCGGACTCGCTGATGTCCGCGAGCCGCTCCTCGTGAAGTGAACGAAGTAGGTCCGTGCGAGTGATAGCACCTACGAGTGCACCTCCCTCGTCGAGGACTGGAATGAAGCGTTGGTGCTCCTCGATCATAATTCGCTCAACCTGGCTCATGGGCATGGCCGGGCTTGCAACTGGGCCGCCAGTGGTCATGAACTCCTCGACTCTTTGTTTCCCCAATCCGTGGAAAAGGGCCTTCTGCACGATTTCTCTCGTAATAATCCCCTGGTACGCTTCATCGCGTAAAACCGGCATCGCATTAATGCTAAACCGCGTCATGGCCTCTCCGGCATCAGCGATAGTGCTGTTGTAGGGGATGGTCTTGACCTGTGAAGTCATGATCTCGCTTGTTGTAGGGCCTGGTTTGATATGCTGCTTCAATATGTCGATGAGGCTCTCCCGGGTCTGCAAGTAGGTCATGTCCTTGACCACGGCCGACGCAGCAGTGGCGTGGCCACCACCGCCCAGTGCTTCGAGCACGACTCCGCTGTTTACTTGCGGAATCCTACAGCGACCGATGACGTGCGTCTTATCGCCCATCTGGACAACGAGAAAGAGCACGTCCAGGCTTTCCATTTCCCTGATTTTGTGAGCTAAGTTGGCAAGGTCCGGGAGGAAGTGCGGGATTGAAATCGCTGAAATAACCACGCGAACGCCGTTGATATCATAGCTTTTCGCCGATTCTATGAGACTCTGCAGGACCGCAATCTGCTCGGTGGTCAGCTCTCGGGATATGAAGTCGGCAATGATATTTAGCTGAGCACCCTGCGAAATAAGATATGCCACGGCCTGTGCGTCTCGTTCCGTAGTCGATACGAAGGTAAGTGAGCCTGTCTCCTCGTAAATACCAAGCGCGAATATCGTTGCATCGAGCGGACTGATCGGGACCTCTTTCTGCCTGAGCAGCTCAACCATGATAGTAGTTGTGGCGCCCACCTGCTCTATGACTTCTTTCTCGCCCTTGATGTCACCTGCCGCCTGCGGATGATGGTCGTAAATATGCACTGAAACGCCGGGATGCGAAAGCGCGAGGGCAAGCTTGCCGAGCCGCGCAAGATTGCGGTTATCGACAATGATGAGCCGCGTGATGTTGTCCACATCAATATCTTTTAAACGATCGACCTCAAGCGCATAAAACGCCGACTCGAGAAAAAAGTCCCGCATGCTCTTTTCCTGGGAACCGGGAAACACAAGTTTCGCATCAGGATAGAGTTTTTTTGCTGCAACCATGGAGGCCAGCGCGTCAAAATCAGCGTTCGTATGGCTGGTAATAATTTCCATAAATTAAGGGAAAACAGATAGAATGCGGTAGACGGGAAATGCGAAAAACGAACATTAGCGTTTGGAGAGCCCTATCCCCTATCTACCATCTCTTACATCCATCTACTGAACTCTCACCCCCTCGGGTGGTACTTCTCATGTATCTTCTTAAGCCGTTCCCTGGATACGTGGGTGTAAATCTGCGTTGTGGAAATATCTGAATGACCGAGCATGGCCTGGACTGCGCGAAGATCTGCCCCGTTGTCGAGCAGGTGCGTTGCGAAGGAATGACGCAGAGTGTGGGGGGAGACAACCCGTTCAATACCGGCCCTCCGAGTATAGTGCTTGATCCGCTCCCAAAACATCTGTCGGGTAATCCCCCGATGTCTCGAACTGATGAACAGATGGTCAGATTCACTCCCCTTGAGCAGGAAGGAGCGCCCATGGTCCAAATAGGTTTGCACATAGAAAACTGCCGTGTCGCCCAAGGGGACCGCTCGTTCCTTCGATCCCTTTCCGATCACGATGAGGAAGCCACGTTCGAGATTGATGTCATTTAGTTTGAGGCCGACCAATTCGCTGACCCGGAGCCCCGTAGCATAGAGCAACTCCAGCATCGCTTTATCCCGAAGTCCGATAGGGGTCGTTGGATCAGGTTGTTTGAGCAGTACATCGACATCAGCGACAGAAAGCGTTTTGGGAAGACGCTTCCATCCGCGCGGTGTTTCTATGGTTATCGTCGGGTCCCTGTTGCTGAGTCCATCTGTCATAAGGTATTTATGAAAGCCTCGTATCGCGGCCAGACACCGTGCGATTGAAGGTGCAGCGATCCCCGTCGATGATAGCCATGTCAAAAAAGATTTAACATCCGATGCGGAAATATCATCCGGCCTTTTTGTTTTGATGAAATTAAGGTACTTTCGCAGGTCTCGCCCATAGGATTCGAGTGTGTTTCGCGCGAGCCCTTTCTCCACAGCCAGAAAATTGATGAATTTTTCGAGGAGCCCGTATTCCATAGAATTAGCGGTGAGCACTTCTGTCGCTGACTTTTATTCTATGTTATCATGGCTGAAATTGCAAGGGAATGGATGAAAGGAGACGTGGGGCCGGAAGCGATTACCTTAAAAAAATCAGGTTTTCACAGTCGCAAAGGCAAACGTTTGTTGAGGTTGACGAAGTAAAGATTTTTCAACACTTAAAACTTGTTCAGGTCAATTTATTACCCGATATCGGCACTTTAACCACAACAAAACCTCAACGAATGTTTTTATCCGTGTAACAGCTGTTTGAGGTGCTCGATATATGCATATGCCCTCTGCCTTCCTGCAGGGTCGGGTTCCATGGCAGCATATTTCTGGGCATATTCATAGGCTTTGTCGATCCTCTTTGCTTGTTCAAAGGCCAGTGCGACATTCCAATACCGAGCCGGAACGTCAGGCTCACGGTCCACAGCCTTAAGAAAATACTCGACTGCTTTTTTGTAGTCCTTTTTCAAAAGATAAATCTGCCCCATCGTATTCAATGCCTGGGGCATCGATGGATCGCCTGCAAGAGCCGTTTGTGCAGCAGCCGCTGCTTCGTCATACCGCCCTGTTTGCATATATACAATAGAAAGGTTATTTAAAAGGCTGGGGTCATTCGGCGCATAGCGCAACCCCGTTTCCCATGAGATAATGGCATCATTGAACAATCCCAATCTGAAATCGACGACTCCGATTTCGCGGTACAAATCGCGAAGAGGAACACTGCCATCATCCGGCAGTGCCATGACAATCTTGAACTGCTTTGCTGCTTCGTTATAATACCCCTCAGATGATAGCGCTTGACCATAATTTTCATGGGCTCTCCGCTTATGCGGTGACATTTTGGCCACTTCGGCCCAAAGTGTGACATGACTGTGATAGATGCTGTTTCTTGCATATGTGGCTACTGTAAAAACGCCTACAAGAACGAGAGATAATGCCATGGAAATAAGTACAAATGGACCGTTCGAGGGGACGATCGTCACGTTCGTTTTGGTTGTTCTCTCTACCTTATTCTGTTTTTTTGATTTTTTCATATGTTATATTGTATAGTCGAGAATGATTCGCTGTCAAGAAAAATGATATGCCGGTCTTCCCTCTATGCGGGTCTATTCAATTTTAGTTAGTTTCGTGCCAGGATAATAGTGGCCCAGTATGGCTTTATAGTCATATCCCCGGAGCGCCATGTCTTCGGCGCCCCATTGGCACAAGCCTACGCCATGTCCCTTTCCCCTTCCGGAAAAAACAGCCTCCTTTTCGGAAAGCTCCAGCTCAAAAAAAACACTTGGAATCAGAGTATTTCCAAGGGTAGCTCTCAGATCTTCCGCAGGAACCACAAGTTTGCCGCCACTATGCAGTATGGTAACTGTCTTAACACGACCGGCAGGAGTGATGTCTCCTATGCTCATATCAAGAATGTCATGCAGCCGGTATCCCTGTTTCCTGAGTGCGCCGATCACCTGAGAAAGAGGCACCCGTTTCTCCCATTGTCCATATTTCGATATTTCCTGACAATCGCAATCCACACCTTTGAGGTACGGTTCGTCGATCCCCCAAAGTTCAGCTGCATTTTCTGTGTGTCCACCGCAACTCGAATGATAGAACGCGGGGATGATCTTGCCCTGATACGTTATGACAATGCCTCTCGTCTCTCTAACAGCACGAACCGTTTGCGGACGCTCTACTCTATTCCCAGAATAAACCTGGCTGTCTACAGTGGCCAGAATGTGATACAGCTTGTTGCCAGCTGACTGTTTTTGGTAGAGAGCATACGTACGTGATGCTACTGCCTGGGCCTTCAGCGCTTCGAATTTCCAATCCGGCGGTATCTCGGCAGCCACTACGCCCTTTAGGTACTCCTCGATATCCAGTTCATTCACGACAAGAAGCAGACCGTTTTTCTTTTTTCTGATTTCCACCCAACCACGGTATCCTTTGCCGTTCACCTGGATTACCACGCCAGCGGACCTCAAGCGCACAGGACGCGTGCCGAATGAAATCGTGCTGTAGAGTACCTTTGTTTTACCGTGGCTTGTTGATTGACCAGCGGAGATCAGTCCCGATGATGACTGGAGTGATACCTTTTTCTGATTGTCAGCTATGGCAACGCGGATAGTTTCAGACCCAAGCGTTACAGCAGGAATACTAAACAGGCTGATAGTGAAAAAAACAATTATTACACGCATACTGGCGAGAAATGTCCCCTAGTAGACCTCACGATAGGTCCAGATTTTTACGATACCGATCCTGCTCGCTGTATATGCAACCGCAGTACTGCTGCCGATAGAGCCCCATTGCTTTGGATTCCACAATGCCTTCACGCCACCCCTTGCGAAAGTCCTCATAATAAAACTCGAGCCCGTAGGTTGAAGCCATTTCCCTCCCGACGCCCACAATCAATTCGTGTTTCTGATACTTACTGTATAAGAGAGATGTCGTAAATAAGCGGAAACCCTTTTCTTTTGCTGCTGCTCCCGCTGCATCGAGTCTCATCCTATAACAATGTTCGCACCTCAAGGCGCCCTTCCCAGCAACACGCAGAAGAAATTGATCGAGATCATATCCGTCTCGGTAAACGACTTCGAGCCCTACGCGTCCTGAAAAATCTTTGACAGTATCAAGTCTTTTTTTGTACTCTTGATAGGGGTGGATATTGGGATTATAAAAATACCCAGTAGGGTCGTACCCTTCTTCCTTCAGCCGGTAATAGGGATAGAGAGCGCAAGGTGCACAGCATATATGAAAAAGTATCTCCACGATATAATTCCCCAAGAGGACCAGTGTATTCTTTGTTTTGTTTCTCAGTACTCGCTTAGCTGGTTAATGGCTAAAGCTGGACGCAGACGATTGACGCAGCCCGCGGTTTAAAAATAATGATGACGGGACCGGTGCTACGGAAACCTTCCGATGATTTACAGGAGCTTCTCCTGGGCTGATGAGGGTCTTTCTTTACCGAAATATTCATAAGAGAGGCGTGTGGCCTGCCTGCCTCGTGGGGTCCTGTCAAGAAAGCCTTCCTGGATCAAGAACGGTTCATAAACGTCTTCAAGCGTGTCCTTTTCTTCATTAAGGGCAGCCGCCAAAGTATCAAGCCCCACCGGCCCACCCTCAAATTTGTCTATGATGGTGAGGAGAAGTTTGCGATCCATATGATCGAACCCTTTTTCATCAACCTCCAGCCGTTTCATGGAGCTGACGACGAGATTCAGAGTGATAGTCCCGTCTCCTTCGACCTGGGCAAAATCTCGTACCCTGCGGAGAAGCCGGTTAGCAACACGAGGAGTTCCCCTCGAGCGCCGAGCTATTTCTGCAGCCGCCGAATCATCAATTGTCGTCTGAAAGAGACCAGCTGAGCGCCTTACAATGCTCGTGAGTTCATCAGAGTCATAAAAACTGAGTCGGTCGATCACACCGAAGCGATCGCGGAGTGGAGAGGTGAGGAGACCAGTCCTCGTAGTGGCACCTACAAGCGTGAAGCGTGGCAACTCGAGCTTAATGGAACGCGCCCCCGGGCCCTGACCGACAATGATGTCAAGCTGGAAATCCTCCATTGCCGGGTAGAGAATCTCCTCCACAACATGATTCAGGCGGTGAATCTCGTCGATGAAAAGGACATCGTGGTCTTCAAGGTTGGTCAGAATTGCTGCCAGGTCGCCGGCACGCTCTAGTACAGGTCCGGAAGTCGACCTGATACTCACGCCCATCTCATGTGCGATGATATTAGCCAGTGTCGTTTTGCCGAGGCCTGGCGGTCCGCAGAAAAGGACATGGTCAAGTGCCTCACCCCGCCCCTTTGCGGCTTCAATGAATATGTGGAGATTCTCCTTGATTCGATCTTGGCCAACGAAGTCTTCGAATCGGAGCGGTCTCAGGCTTCTATCAAGCTGCACATCTTCTTCATTTTGTTCGGGCTCTATGATTCTCTCAGCCACCTATTACTTCTCCCTTATACTGAAGCGCAGTCAGGAAATAGAACTGAACCAACTGCTTTTGATGAGATCACTTTTTCATCAAAACGCTCAATGCTTCCCGGATAAGATCTTCGATTACGGAACCCGGCTTTTTTTGCTTGATTTTTTTTAACACGTCTTCCGCGAGAGGCTTTTTATATCCAAGGTTCACAAGAGCGGAAATGGCATCTTCCACATCATCTGCCCCTACGGGCATCATACCCATCTTTGGTCGGTCCATGGCCAGAAGTTTTACTTTGTCCTTTAATTCGAGGACCATTCGTGCTGCCGTTTTCCTACCAATGCCAGAAATCGTGCACAACTTTGAATCGTCGGAAGAATAGATAGCAGAGCAAAGATCGTCAACTGATAAGCAGGACAACACTGAAAGGGCGAGCTTGGGACCAATACCGGATACGCCCATAAGAAGAAGAAACATCTCTTTTTCGGATTGTTCCAAAAAACCGAACAGGGACAGTGAATCTTCGCGGACGTACGTATGGATATTCAGGCTTATTTCGTCGCCGACTTCGGGAATGCGACAGTAGGTTGAAAGCGGAACCTGCACTTGATAGCCGACTCCGGCAACATCGACAATCAGATAATCGTTCGCTTTGCGTCTTAGTCTGCCCGTGAGAGAAGCTATCATTCTATTAGCCTACCGCTGCCCCGATGGGATGGTTCGGTTGTTCGTACGCCGCCTCAGCGCACTACCCCCTCTGCCCGTTTGTTTCAATGATGCAGAATTCTTGAGTGTTTCCCGGAGCCTGGAAGAATGAATGTGACAGATCGCCGCGGCGAGCGCATCGGCGGCATCGGCTGGATGAGGCACTTTGGGAAGATCAAGCAGGGCCTTGACCATGAGCTGCACCTGCTTCTTTTCAGCTTTACCGTGGCCAACGACCGCCTGCTTCACTTCCAACGGAGCATATTCGAAAACCGGCAATCCGGCATTCATAGCTGCGAGAATTGCGACGCCCCGCGCGTGCCCAAGTTTGAGTGCCGATTTTATATTTTTCGAAACAAATAGGTCTTCGACAACAATAACATTTGGTCGATACTTGTCGATAATCTTTTCGAGCTCTTCATAGATTTTTTTAAGCCGTTTCGGGAATGGCTGTTTTGCCGAGGGACTGATACCCCCCGAAACAACATGAAAAAGTTTGTGATCTTCTTCCGCCACGATTCCATAACCGCTGGTCAACGTTCCCGGGTCTATTCCTAACACTCTCATGAGCCCCCCTTAGTAGAACTGAATACATTGAATAATTGAAGCTTGAAGATTGGTTATTGAAAAATACAGAATGGGAGAAAACTACATTCATTTCCCCAAATTAAACTGCCACTATCCGTTTCGGCATTCCTTGCCAGCAAACTACACAGCATTCATGATTTCCTCGGGAATATCGAAGTTAGCATAAACGTTTTGTACGTCATCGTTGTCCTCAAGCGTTTCAACGAGACGCAGCATCTGTTGGGCTTCTTTGTTATCAAGTTTTACGTAGGTTTGTGGAATCATCGTTATCTCAGCTACGTCTGGAGCAACGCCAGCATCCTCGAGTACTTTTTTCACATTTTCAAAATCGTGCGGAGGTGTCGTGACAACGTAATTTTCCTCCTCGGTTTGCATGTCTTCGGCTCCTGCTTCGAGGGCGAGTGTCATGAGCTTGTCTTCATCAACCTTGGAACGATTGATAACTAGATATCCTTTTTTGTGGAACATCCAGGCTACACAACCGGCCTCTCCCATATTTCCGCCGGCTTTGCTAAAAATATTCCGGATCTCCGATACCGTCCTGTTCCTGTTGTCGGTCATGACATCGACAATGACCGCTACTCCTGCCGGACCATATCCTTCATACATGACCTCTTCGTAGGAAACTCCTGGCAGTTCGCCCGTCCCTTTCTGGATCGCACGCTTAATATTTTCTGCTGGCAGGCTCACTCCCTTTGCCTTGGCGACCGCGGTCCTGAGGCGAGGGTTCCCATTCGGGTCACCGCCTCCTAGCTTGGCCGCAACCGTTATCTCTTTAGCAAGTTTGGTAAATATTTTCCCCCGCTTCGCATCAGTAGCAGCTTTCTTGTGTTTCGTCGTTGCCCATTTTGAATGGCCTGACATTGAGCCTCCTGAAATAGAAAATACTTTACAATATCTTGTAATCTAGGAAAATCTGGACAGCCATTAATTCATTCCTTACTACCGTCTATTGTGTCTGTCTCCTGGCATGATTAACGTTCCGCAGTCTGTAAATCTTGCTCCATGTCTTCCCTCAGCTTTGTGAAAATCATCCTGCCTGCCGCAGTCTGGAGCACACTGGTGACTGCTACATCTACATTCTTGCTTAGATACTTTCGCCCATTCTCAACCACGATCATCGTACCATCATCAAGATAAGCAACTCCCTGGCCCTGTTCTTTGCCTTCTTTTAATACGAAGACGCGCATGCTCTCTCCGGGAAGGGCAATCGGCTTCACGGCGTTCGAGAGATCGTTGATATTCAGCACCTTCACACCTTGAAGTTCCGCAACCTTGTTCAAGTTAAAATCATTGGTAATGACTTTTGCACCAAGTTTTTTTGCCAGTGCGATCAGTTTACTGTCGACCTCACGTATCTTGGGAAAGTCCTCTTCGACGATACGGACTTCCATGTGGCTCATTTTTTGGATACGGTGAAGAATATCAAGTCCCCTTCTGCCGCGTGCCCGCTTTAGCGAATCCGAAGAATCAGCAATATGCTGAAGCTCGTGCAAAATAAACTGAGGAATAATGATGGTACCGTCTAGAAACTCTGTCTCACACACGTCGGCAATCCGACCGTCAATGATCACACTCGTATCCATGATTTTAATATTCTCTTCGCCGCCGCTTTTAAAGAGCTTTTTGATGTTGGCGGGATTAAACCGTTCACCTTCCCGAATACCAATCATAATGCCGATATACCCAAAAAAACCGTTCATAAGGAGCAGGATAAAATTTACAATGCTCCTTTCTAGTGGTACGAGCTTGAGGGGGGCTGCAATAATGTTCGCGGATGTCAGCCCGATGATAAATCCGAGAATGCCACCGATGATAACCTTTAATGAGACACGTCTGAACAAAAATTCGGTAAGGATAATCAATACCGCTACACTGAAACCTACCACCATGCCTTCGATCCTACCGACCTGATCATAAAGCTGCGTAGCCACATAGTACCCGAGCAGGGTACTCAAAAAAACAAATAGAATGCGAATAAGTATACGTCCCATCGTTCTCACCTCCTTTTCTGCCTGAAATTAATAGGATGTTATGGATTACTAACCAGTTGATTGAGGGAACAACTCCGGCGAAAGGAATTCGAGTTATTCAGGCCTGACGGTTACGAACAGGTCTTGTCCCATCCTGCTTATGAGAAGCAGTATTCTTTCTTTTGCATTGATTTTTGATGACGTTTTTTTATATTCTTCTATCGTTGCGACTTTTTTCTGGTTTATTTGGAGAATGAGATCTCCCGTTTTGATCCCTGCTTCATCGATTTTGCTGCCAGCTTCAACCCTGACAACCACGACACCCTTTTCATTTTCATCATAACCGAATCGTTGCGCGAGATCCGGCGTCAGCTGACGAACAACCAGCCCGGCCAAGGCCGTACTTTCTTCTTGATTCGTGGCGTTGCCCAGCTCTTCATCCTCGGCCGATTCTTCAGCCATCTTTTTCGGCAATTCAGTAACGACGACGTCCAGTTCTATTTCATTCTTTTGACGGAGAACCTTGACTTTTACAACAGTGCCGATTGGCGTCTCAGAAACCATATTCCTCAGATGTCCAGTGTCCTCGACGTCCTTGCCGTTGTACTGAAGGATCACGTCTCCCTGTTTAATTCCCGCCTTTTCCGCTGGACTTCCCTTCATCACACCACTCACGAGCGCGCCTTTCAAGTCCTTGACGCCGAACTCCTCGGCGAGATCGGACGTGACCTCCTGGATACTGACACCAAGCCATCCGCGCACAACTTTTTTGTATTTTTCAAGACTGTCCATAACCTGCCGCGCCATACTACTCGGCACGGCGAACCCAATGCCCTGATAACCGCCAGTCCGAGACAGGATTGCGGTATTGATGCCGATCAGTTCACCTCGCGCGTTGATAAGAGCTCCGCCGGAATTTCCAGGGTTGATGGCCGCGTCGGTTTGGATGAAGTCCTCGTAATCAGCAATACCCACATTGGCCCGTCCGACAGCGCTTATTATCCCCATCGTTACTGTCTGATTAAGCCCGAAGGGGTTCCCGATCGCGAACACGATCTCGCCCACCTTCAATTTATTGGAATCGCCCCAAGGCAGCGCCGGCAAACCTTTGCCGTCGATTTTGATTACGGCGATATCGGTCTTCGGGTCAGCGCCTACAAGTTTGGCGTTATAATCCTTCTTATTCGAGAGAAGCACTTTTATCTCCTGTGCCTTTTCTATCACATGGTTGTTCGTGATGATATAACCGTCTTCAGATACGATCACACCCGACCCCAGGCTTTGCTCTTTGTGTTCCTTTGGAACATTGGGGTGAGGGAACTGGTCACCAAAAAACCTCTTGAAGAACGGGTCGTCGAAAAGATCGAATGGCGCCTCTTCCCGCGATTTAATCACCCTGGTCGTCGAGATATTCACCACCGACGGTGTTGCCATGGCTGCGACCTCAGACTGTGCGTCGCTTAGCCGTGTCAGGATGTCTACCGATTTAGGTGATAACTGGCTCTTGGCAGGCAGCGAAGACATGATACCAATATGAGATGACAAAATAAGTCCTACAAACACGCCAAGAACAAGTATAAATGCAGCTGATAGAAAGTATTTCCTCTTATTAGGCATAATTACGAACTAACCTCCAGCTTGGTTGGGGGCAAACGATTTTGGCACGGCATGGATTAGAATGCATTCTTCCCGAGTAGCTATCTTACCAGAAAGAAGTGAGAGTTTTCAAGCCCTTTTTATTATTGACAAAAATAGCGTACTAACTATAATATCGGGCAGATTTTATCCAAACTGAAAAAAAGAGGATAATCCTACTTTGGCGCGTCTACGCTCGAGAAAACAACATGCCGCACATGAGTTGGAAAAACTCGATAAAAAATATATCTGGCATCCTTTTACCCAGATGCAGGACTGGGAAAAAGAAAAACAGATTATTATCGAGAGCGGCAAAGGATGCACGCTCACCGATATTCACGGCAAACGCTACATCGACGGAGTATCCTCACTCTGGGTCACGGTTCATGGTCACCGGAAAAAAGAAATTGATACTGCCGTTTTGACACAACTTAAGCAAATCGGCCATTCCACCATGCTCGGACTATCAAATGTTCCGGCTGTACGCCTTGCCGAAAAGCTGATTAAGATCGCTCCAAAAGGTCTTACGAAGGTTTTTTATTCCGACAGTGGTTCCACTTCCGTGGAGATCGCACTGAAGATCGCCTTTCAATACTGGCAACAGAAGGGCATCCAGTATCAAAAAAAGACGGGGTTCATTTCACTCACTGAGGCATATCACGGCGACACTATAGGGTCTGTAAGCGTGGGAGGCATTAATCTCTTCCACACTATTTATAAACAACTCCTCTTTCATACCTATAAGATTGAATCGCCGCACTGCTATCGGTGCAAGTATGGGCTGAACCACCCGGAATGCCAGAACACCTGTTTTGTGTACGCCGAAAAAACGATCCAGAAATATTCCTCTGTAACCGCCGCGTTGATCATCGAACCCCTGGTACAGGGTGCGGCTGGCATGTTGATGCAGCCGCCAGGCTATCTGAGGAAAATCAGGGAACTTTGCACGAAATACAATGTATTAATGATCGCCGATGAGGTCGCAACCGGTTTCGGTCGAACGGGGAAAATGTTCGCGTGTGAACATGAACGAGTATCACCGGATATCCTGTGCTTAGCAAAAGGTATCACCGGTGGATACCTTCCGCTTGCGGCCACGCTCACAACCGACGACATCTACGGGGGCTTCCTAGGCGATTACTCGGAGTTCAAGACCTTTTTCCATGGCCATACCTATACCGGCAACCCACTCGCCTGCGCTTCAGCAATAGCCAGCATCGACCTGTATCAAAAGGAGAATATCCTCTCGAAGATTCAGCCGAAGATAACCGAATTCTCAAAAGGCCTAAAACAGTTCAAAGCGCTGGAACACGTAGGTGACATCAGGCAGAAAGGTCTCATGGTCGGCATCGAGCTGGTAAAAAACAGGATGTCGAAGCAACCCTATCCCTTGGAAACGAAAATTGGTACTAAAGTAATTGTTGAGTGCATGAAGCGGGGCCTCATCATTCGACCGCTTGGCAATGTGATCGTAATCATGCCGCCGCTTTCAATATCCTTGAAGGAACTGAATCGCATGCTTCAAATCATTTACACTTCCATTCGAGAGGTCACGGAGAACAATTGATAAAGCATGTATATATACTATTATTTATTCTCTTGCATTGCTTCGATCGGTCAGGAAGTCTCCCCGACCTGTTCTACAAATGTACTATGTACTCATGGCTTTTACCGCTTTAGCAGCGTTCCTTCCCTCGCTGATGCTTCACAACATCGGATAGCACCGACGACAGTTCGAATCATATGACCGCATCCCCTGCATAAGTGACGAGAAAAAAGAGTGTTACAGTTAACGAGAGAGCTTTACGAACTTTTGCAACCGTTTTTTTTTGTGATCTGTCTCAATAATCCCCATGATAATGAAAACGAAGCCAGCACTAACTACAATCAACGTAAGAAGCATGCGACATTGAAAAACTATTTTCATCCCGAGCATCGACTACCTTAATTATATTCCAGCCCCGGGGTATGCCCGTGATTTCTTGTCGGCCGTCTTGATATTTGCTCGTTTTCAATCTATTAGTGGTTCTCCTAATCTGTACCGTCACTCACTACATTTGCGCTCGCACGGTACTTGTCAGGAATGAATTGGAGATTATTTGTAAAACTGATAAAACCCTCCCTATCTAAATACTTATAGATTGAGGCACAACCTTAGTTGTGCTGACAAAAAAAACGAAGACACTCCAAATATTGAGCAGAAGAAAGATTTTGTTCTCATTGAGTGCCTCCCGAGTTTGGATAAGATTAAATTTTAGTTAAATCTCCCTCGTTTCAGCAAGTCGATTAAGCTATTTTTATGGATACGCGCATTTGCCACTTTTAATCTCTTCCCCATAGTTAAGACATGTAGCTTTTCACGGTGAGTTAGTAAAAAACTATTGAGCCAATTGTTACATCCTGCATTCCACTAAAACCGAGTAGAATGGTCTGGGAGACGTACTCGGAACAAAACCTGATCCAAGCACAATGCTGTTATCACGTTTCGAGACAAATAATGGTATTTTTTCTTGACAAAACATGGCTGTCTATATATAATTCCAATCTTACAGCTCCGGTTGAAAAAAGAAATGGCTATCAAAATCAATGACATACCGCCGGAGGGGCTTAGCCTGAAGCTTGCACAGGAACTCGATTTGTTCGATAAGGGCACTGACTTCGCTGAGTTTAATGCCATTCTGCAGGTCAAACCGGAAGGTAAGGGCATCCTCCATGTTTCAGGTCAAATACATGCAATTGCCATTCTTGAATGCAGCCGTTGTCTGACAGGTTTTCCTTTTAAAATAGACATCGACTTGAACGTTGATCTTGCCCCTGTCAATTCGCTTTCCACGGGACCGGAGCATGAACTTGTTTCGGGAGAACTTGATATAGAGTTCTATCAAGGCGATGAAATCGAGCCTATCGAGTTTATAAAGGAACAAATACTCATCGCCATCCCCTTGGTCCCGCTTCACGATACTGAATGCAAGGGGCTCTGCAGCGTCTGTGGAGCGGATCTAAACAAAACACAATGCGGTCACCAGCGGAATGGGCCGGGAGATTTCGGATCCTTTGCCGCTTTGAAAGATTTGCTAAAAAAATAGAAGGAGCGTTACAAAAAATGGCAAACCCAAAACACAGACATTCCAAGTCACGCAGGGACAAGAGACGCACACAAAAACAAAAACTCATGGCTCCGAACCTGACAGTGTGCCCACAATGTCAGGAAGTCAAACAGCCGCATCATGCCTGTATGTCCTGCGGCACCTATAAAGGCCGTGAGATCCTGACTGTTCAGCAGATATAATCAGAGGCATGCTCGAAGGCAAAGGGATGGTACTGTTTTTCCGTATGACCCTTTGCCTTTTATATTGTAGGGAGTCTGTATGAAGATTGCCGTTGATGCAATGGGGGGGGATAACGCACCGCATGCGATCATCGCAGGGGCTGTGCAGGCAGCAATGGCGCACGGAGTAGGAATAATCCTGGTCGGCATCGAGCAGCTTGTCAGAGATGAGTTAGATAAGTACCCTCAGGCAAAATCGCTTCCCATAGAGATTCAAAATGCTACTGAAGTCGTGGACATGCTCGATTCCCCTGCTACGGTCTTTCGCAGGAAAAAAAATTCGTCCATCCGTGTGGCCAATGAACTAGTCAAAAACGGAGAGGCGGTGGCTGTGATTAGCGCGGGACATACCGGCGCCGCCATGGCAACGTCGCTCTTTGTTCTGGGGTCGATGGAGGGCGTGGAACGGCCGGCCATTGCTATCTTCATGCCGACCATCAAAGGCACGTCCATAATCCTCGATATGGGCGCGAATGTAGACTGCAAGCCGAACAACCTCTTGCAATTCGCCGTTATGGGCGAAGTCTACGCGAAGTATCTGTTAAGAATTCCCAATCCCCGTGTTGGGCTCCTTTCAATAGGGGAAGAGGAAACTAAAGGGAATGAATTAACCAAGGAAGCTTTCAAGCTCCTGACCGAGACCTCGCTTAATTTTATCGGCAATGTCGAGGGGCGAGATGTCATGTCCGGCAACGCCGATGTTATCGTCTGCGACGGATTTGTCGGGAATGTCGTGCTCAAAGTTTCCGAATCTGTTGCCGAAGCCATCGGTCTCTTTATCCGAGAGGGTATCGGCAAGAATCTGATGCGAAAACTCGGTTATCTTCTAATGCGGCCGGCGTTCGATTCACTCAAACGCCGGGTCGACTATGCCGAATACGGCGGTGCGCCACTTGTGGGTATCAATGGTATCAGCATCATCAGCCACGGCCGCTCGTCTGACCGGGCGATTAAGAATGCGATTCGTGTCGCCACTGAGCTTGCAAAGAGCGACGTAAATAAACACATCCATGAAGACATTGAAAAGAATATGGAGCTAACGAGAACTAAATGATTCACGCACGAATAACAGGAACAGGATCCTTTGCGCCCAAAAAAACCATCACGAACCAGGACCTGGAAAAGCTTATTGATACCACCGACGAGTGGATCACCGACCGAACAGGCATTAAAGAGCGCAGGGTCGTGGAAAAGGGACAGACCACATCGGATCTTGCCTATGAAGCGAGCAAAAGAGCCCTCAAAGCCGCGGGGGTCGGCGTTGAAGAAATCGATCTTATTTTGGTAGCAACCATGACGCCGGACATGATCCTGCCGAGCTTGGGTTGCGTGCTCCAGGAAAAACTCGGAGCCAAAAAAGCTGCAGCCTTCGATATTTACGCGGCCTGTTCAGGCTTTATCTACGGGATGTCCATTGCTAGCGCATACATCAAATCTGAAATGTTTAAAAATATTCTGCTTGTCGGAGCCGAGGTCCTGTCTCGTTATACGGACTGGGAGGATCGCTCGACCTGCATCCTCTTCGGAGACGGCGCAGGCGCGGCAGTTATCCAACGGCATACGGGCAAGCGCGGCATTCTCTCCACTCACATCCATTCCGACGGTTCACAAGGGGACCTGATCCATGTCCCCGGCGGTGGAGCCCAGTACCCGACGTCTCACGAAACAATCCATAAACGTATGCATTTCATAAAAATGAAAGGCAATGAAACATTTAAAGCTGCGGTGAGGGCGCTGGAGGGTGTTGTACAGGAAGCACTGGAGTATAACAAGGTAAAAGCGGAAGAGATCGATTTCCTCGTTCCCCACCAAGCGAATCTGAGAATCATCCAGGCCATGGCACAACGTCTTAATATGCCCATGGAGAAAGTTGTGTTGACGCTTCCGAAATATGGCAATACTTCTGCCGCTTCCATCCCCATGGCCCTCGATGAAGCGGTCCGTAGCGGAAAAATTAAAGAAAATCATCTCCTCCTCTTTGAAGCTTTTGGTGGAGGATTGACGTGGGCTTCAGCTCTTGTTCGTTGGTAGCACGAAATGTGAATATCATTGAGATTATTTATTGTTGGTACAGTGCGGAGGATTCAATGGACTATTTGCTGACAGAAGAACAGATCATGATTCGCGACCTTGCCCGGCAGATAGCCGTAGAAAAGATCGTTCCCGTTCGCGCCGAGCTCGATGAACAGAACAAATTTCCTACAGACATCATGAAGGCGTTAGCTCAGGCCGACCTCTTCGGTATCTTCATTCCTGAGGAATACGGCGGGTTGGGCAAACAATCGCTCGAACTGTGTATCGCAGTTGAAGAGCTCTCCAAGGCCTGCGTGGGCGTTTCGACGAGCTATGCCGCCAACGCGCTCGGTACGTATCCTATCCTGATACACGGCTCCGATTCCCAGAAGAAAAGATATCTGCCCCACATCGCAACTGGTAAAAAACTCGTAGCCTTTGGACTCACGGAGGCCAACGCTGGCAGCGACGCTAGCGGCGTACAGACCACAGCAAAGCTCGATGGGAGCGAGTACGTGCTGAACGGCACCAAGCAGTGGATCACGAATGGTGGTGAAGCCGATATTTACACCGTCATTGCAATCACCGACAGGTCAAAAGGTCCGCGTGGCGCATCGGCATTTATCGTGGAAAAAGGCACACCTGGATTTACTTTCGGTAAGAAGGAAAACAAAATGGGCATTCGCGCTTCTTCTACCACGGAACTTATTTTCAACAATTGCCGCATCCCGAAGGAAAATATTATCGCCAAGGAAGGCATGGGGTTCATTGTCGCCATGAAGACTCTCGATAGCTCCCGAACTGGTGTGGGTGCCCAAGGCGTAGGTGTTGCGCAGGGAGCCATTGACGAAGCGATCAAATTTGCAAAACATCGAGTCCAGTTCGGCCAGCCGATCACATCGTTCCAGGCCGTCCAGCACATGCTTGCCGACATGCAAACCCAAACCGAAGCAGCACGCTCTCTCGTCTATTCCGTCGCGCGCTTTATCGACAGCGGTGCAAAAGACGTTTCCCGCGCCTCAGCTATGGCCAAGCTATTTGCCACCGACGTGGCGATGAAAGTCACTACCGATGCGGTCCAGGTCATGGGCGGATCGGGATATATGAAGGAGTACCCGGTCGAAAAAATGATGCGCGATGCCAAGATCCTCCAAATTTATGAGGGCACGAACCAGATCCAGCGCAATGTCGTCGCTTTGGACATGATCAAGGAAGCATCAAGAGTCAAGTAATAATTCTTCGCAAAATCACAACGCAGAAAACTCATGCGTATTTTAACGCCTTCGTGTTAAGTAGGATGGGATCTATGAACATCATCGTCCTGGTGAAACAAGTTCCGGACACATCAGAAGTTAAAATCAACCGAGAAACCAATACCCTTATCCGTGATGGAGTTCCGAGCATCATCAATCCATTTGATATGTATGCCATTGAAGAGGCTCTCCGTCTTCGTGAAAAACATGGCGGCAAGGTTACAGCCATCACCATGGGCCCACCTCAGGCCGCTGAGGCGCTCAAAGAGGCCGTTTCGCTCGGTGTAGATGACGTCGTGCTGCTCTCCGACCGGGCCTTTGCCGGTGCGGATACATGGGCCACTTCATACGCCATTTCGCAGGGAATCAAGAAAATCGCAGAATATGACCTGATCATTGCCGGCAAACAAGCGATCGACGGAGACACAGCGCAGGTGGGCCCTGAGACCGCTGATATGCTTGGCATTCCCTTTATCGCTTATACAAAGAAGATCGAACAGATCGAAGGCAAAAAGATGTTGGCTGAACGTCTTATGGACGAGGGTTATGATGTCGTCGAAACGTCCCTGCCCGCACTCATTACGGTTGTAAAAGAAATCAATCAACCCCGAGTCCCTTCTCTCAAAGGAAAGATTAAAGCCAAAAACCTGAAGGTAACAAGCTGGAACGCCAAGGATATCGGCGCCGATGACAGTAAATGCGGGCTCAAGGGTTCTCCTACAAAGGTCGTAAAAATATTTCCGCCCATAGCCCGTGGCCAGCGAGAGGTTCTGACCGGGAGTATGGAAGACCAAATCACTACTATCGTTACAAAGTTGAAAGAGCAATCGTTTATTTAAACAGATGCAAATGCCAGATATCAGAAACCAGATGAAACCGAGATTTTAGCATAACTATCGCAAGTCTGTCATCTGCCCTCTAGCATCTGCTCTGACTCAAGGAGTGCCCGTGAGTGTTCGAGTCTTATCCGATAAATGTACATGCTGTGAAACCTGTGTGACCGCTTGCCCCTTTGGTGCAATCGAAATGCGCGACGGCAAGGCATTCATTACTGAGGCTTGTACCATGTGCGGGGCCTGCGTTGAAGTTTGCGAATTCAAAGCAATCGAAAAAATCGACGAATCAACGACGGCTGCCGTTGATCTATCGGCCTATAAGGGAGTGTGGGTTTTTGCAGAGCAACACAAAGGGGGGATTGCCAGCGTGGCCCTGGAGCTCCTCGGTGAGGGCAGGAAGCTCGCCGACAAAAAGAAAACCAAGCTCTCCGCCGTATTCATCGGCCATGGCATCAAGGATAAGGTCCCGGATCTCATCGCCCACGGTGCAGATATCGTCTATGTCGCCGACGACCCAGCACTCAAGGATTTCAACGACGATTCCTATGCTGCGGTCCTGACGACGCTTGCGAAACAACATAAGCCAGAGGTTATCCTGGCCGGTGCTACGGCCATTGGCCGCTCCTTCTTCCCCAAAGTTGCGTCATCATTGAATACCGGATTGACTGCCGATTGTACGGCCCTCGATATCGAAGCGGAAAACGGCTACTTGCATCAGACCCGTCCAGCCTTCGGCGGAAACATCATGGCCACCATTGTCACCCCGAACCACCGTCCGCAGATGGCAACGGTCAGACACAAGGTCATGAAACCTGTTCCACGCAATGACTCTAGGACCGGAGACGTCATCGATGTGCGATACACTCAATCCGGAAATCCTCGCACCAAAGTTATCAAGACCGTGGAAGAGATCGGTGAGACGGTGAACATATGCGAAGCCGATATTATCGTAGCCGGAGGCCGTGGTTTGGGCAGCGCAAAGAACTTCGTGCTTATAGCAGAACTAGCCAAGGTGCTCGGCGGCGCAGTCGCTGCAACGAGAGGTGCCGTTGACGAAGGATGGGTCCCTTATCCCCATCAGGTAGGTCAGACCGGCAAAACTGTTTGTCCCAAACTCTACATTGCCTGCGGGATATCCGGTGCTGTCCAGCACGTTGCTGGCATGCAATCTTCAGAGGTGATTGTGGCCATCAACAAGGATCCTAACGCGCCCATTTTTAACGTCGCAACGTATGGCATCGTCGGTGATGTACACGAAGTTGTCCCGATAATGATCAAAAAGATCAGGGAAATACGCGGATAACTGAACAAAAGCCCTTCTGTGCGCTGATTAACGCCAAAATATGGGTTTATATCGATCGCCTCTTATCTTTTTTATATTAGAACTGCGTTGAGAATTATTCGAGGTCATGCTTCATGAAAATTGCGTTCATCTTTCCCGGTCAAGGTTCCCAATATGTTGGGATGGCTAAAGAATTTATAGAGAATTTTCCGGAATCGAAAGAGGTTTTCGACAGAGCAAATACCGCGCTTGGGTATGATCTTGCGAGCCTTTGCATAAACGGTCCGGTCGAAAAGCTGAACCTCACTGAGAACACGAAGCCAGCCATTTTGGCCGCGAGTATGGCAATCCTTCAGCCTCTTGTGCGTAGAGGGTTGACAGCATCTGTAGACGCCGGCCACAGCCTTGGTGGATATACGGAAATCACTGCGACAGATGGCTTCGAGCTCAAAGATTCTGTCGTGCTCGTCCAAAAAAGGGGACGATTCATGCAGGAAGCAGTGCCCGCTGGATCGGGACTCATGGCTGCGATTCTCGGCATGGACCGGAAGGACGTAGAAAAAACTTGCCTTGAAGCTGCCAATAATGGTATAGTTGCCCCTGCCAATTACAACTCTCCGGGCCAAATTGTTATTGCCGGCGAAAAACTGCTGTCGAAAGGGCAAGGGAACTTGCAAAATCCAGGGGTGCGAGAAAGGTCATACCTCTCGCAGCAAGCGTTCCATCGCACTGCCCAATGATGAAACAGGCTGGCATTGCACTTGCGCGAGAACTGGAGAAAATAACTATTCACGACCTAAATTTCCCGATAGTGAACAACGCCGATGCCAAGTACTTGCGCATAGCATCCGAACTGAGGCTGTCGATCGTCAAACAGCTCAGTGCTCGACTATACTGGGAAGACTCTATCAGCATGATTGCTACTGATGGATGCGATACCTTTATTGAAATCGGCCCCGGCAAGGTTCTATCGGGTCTGATCAGACGGATCTCAAAAGAATCAAAGGTTCTTAACGTCGAGGACCAGAAGAGCATGAACGAGACACTCACCACACTGGGAATATAACTGCAAAGTTCTTGCAACGACACAAAAGATCACCAAAGAAATGGATTCAGATCGTACGTCATCCTTTCCGATCTCTGCGGCACTGCAAGCAGCATGACTAGCTTTTTTAAGCGCCTTTGGAGGAGTTCATGAGTATATCTGGCAAAATCGCTCTCGTAACCGGAGCTGCCCAGGGTATCGGAAGGAATATAGCCCTTGCTCTTGCGAACGATGGTGCCGATGTCGCCATCTGTGACGTGAACCTCGATGCTGCGCAGATAACCGCCAACGATATCGAGAAAACGGGCAGAAAATCGCTAGCACTTAAGGCGAACGTGGCCGCTTCTGCCGATGTCACAGCTATGATCGACAAGGTAGTTGAGAAGTTTGGCAAAATTGATATCCTGGTAAATAATGCGGGTATCACCCGCGATGGTCTCATCCTCCGCATGAAGGACGAGGATTGGGACTTGGTGCTCAGCATCAATCTGAAAGGTTCATTCCTCTGTACAAAAGCCGCACTTAAGTACATGTCTAAACAGCGGACAGGAACCATCATCAATATTGCTTCAATCGTTGGTGCGATGGGGAATGCGGGTCAAGCTAATTATGTAGCCTCCAAGGCTGGCCTCATCGGATTGACTAAGACTATTGCCCGTGAATATGCAAACCGCGGTATTACGGCAAATGCCGTTGCCCCAGGATTCATCGATACAGCCATGACCCAGGCCCTATCCGAAAACATCAGACAGGATCTGATGAAGCAGATTCCCATGGGTAAGCTCGGCACGCCTGAGGATGTGGCGAACGCCGTCAGGTTTCTCGCTTCGCCGTGGGCGTCGTATATCACGGGCCAGGTCATCCACGTAAATGGCGGAATGTACATGTAAACGAGTAATTGAGTATCACGATGCAGAATAGGCGATCTATCAAGTCTTTAAAAAGAAACATAACCAGAGGAGGATGACAATGGCTGATATAGAGGCAAAAGTAAAAAAGATCATATCTGAGCAGCTCGGTGTGCCCGAAGGGGACGTAAAACCCGAAGCCTCGTTCGTTAACGATCTCGGTGCAGATTCACTGGATACTGTTGAACTGGTGATGGCGCTCGAAGAGGAGTTCGGTGTAGAGATTCCCGATGAGGACGCTGAAAAGATCGGGACAGTACAGAGCGCTATCGACTATATCAAAGCAAAAGCAAAATAACGGCGTTCCCCAAAAAAAGGCAAGTAGTTCACGGAACCATAATTCCAAAAGCCAGAAGACCTCTTCCGCTCGAGCGGGGGCTGGTTTTTTGGCTTTTCGGATTTTTATCCAGGAGGGACCCTCTTTTGAAAAGAAGAGTTGTCGTCACCGGCATCGGGATGATCACCCCCGTCGGACTTGATACGGAAACTAGTTGGGAAGGTTTGGTCAGTGGCAAGTCGGGCATCGGCCCTATCACGCAATTCGATGACAAAGCCATCCCGACGCAAATCGCAGGCGAGATCCACGGTTTTGAGCCCGAGAAGTTTATCGATCTGAAAGAGATTAAAAAAATGGATCGCTTTATTCATCTGGCGATAGCCGCAAGCCAGATGGCCATGGACTCTGCGGGTCTCAAGATCACCGAGGAAAATGCTGAACGAGTCGGTGTTATGGTCAGCGCGGGAATGGGAGGACTCCCTGCCATTGAAAAGTACTACAAAGTCTACCTCGAGCGGGGATATCGAAAGATAACCCCCTTCTTCATCCCCATGCTGATCATCAATGAAGCGGCGGGGATGCTCTCTATCCGGTACGGAGCCAAAGGTCCTAACTTCTGTGTAGTCTCGGCATGCGCAACAGGAACCCACTCCATAGGCGAGGCGTTTAGGACCATCGAGCGCGGAGACGCCGATGCCATGATCGCCGGCGGCACTGAATCCTGTATCTGCCCGCTTGGCGTCGGTGGATTCAATGCCATGAAGGCCCTGTCAACTCGAAATAATGAACCCCAGCGAGCAAGCCGGCCCTTCGACACCGATCGCGATGGGTTCATCATGGGAGAAGGCTCCGGTGTGGTGATCCTCGAAGAGATGGTGTCGGCAGTAGCGCGCGGTGCTCGCATCTTTGCGGAAGCGATCGGTTACGGCGCTTCGGGAGATGCCTACCATATAACCGCCCCGGCGCCTAACGGCGAAGGGGCCGCACGGTGTATGAAACTAGCCATCAAGGATGCAGGTATAACCCCCAAGGAAATGGGATACATCAATGCGCATGGTACCTCAACTAAGTTTGGCGACGAGATCGAAAGCATTGCCATTAAGACTATCTTCGGCGACTATGCCTACAAGATACCGATAAGCTCCACGAAATCCATGACTGGCCACTTGCTCGGTGCTGCCGGAGGTGTCGAAGCCGTTATTTCCATCCTATCCTTGGACCGCGGCGTCCTGCCGCCAACCATAAACCTCGATAACCCCGATCCAGAGTGCGATTTGGATTATATCCCCAATAAAGCGCGACACATACAGGTAGATGTGGCTATGTCGAATTCCTTCGGTTTCGGTGGCACCAATGCCTGCCTGATCTTTAAACGCTTTCGAAAATAAGATGCCTTCCTTTTCGGACATGCAAGACCGGATATTCCACCGGTTTAAAGACCTAGAACTGCTCGAGCGGGCGCTGACGCACAAGTCCTTTGCAAACGAAAACCGTGTCCCTGCCCACAACGAACGGCTCGAGTTCCTCGGCGACGCCGTTCTCGGTCTCGTGATCAGTGAATACCTGATTAAAAACTGCCCGGATGCAAGCGAGGGAGACCTCTCTCGTCTTCGCGCTGCAGTCGTAAGCGAGCCCGCCCTCGCAGCCATTGCCCGGGAAATTGGCCTCGGTAGCTACCTGCTACTCGGCAAAGGAGAAGAACAGACCGGCGGCAGGGAAAAGGACTCACTGCTTGCGAATTGCCTAGAAGCGCTTATCGCCTCAATCTATCTCGATGCAGGCAACGCATCAGTAGAGGCGTTCGTCATCCGGTTCTTCGAAGAGATAATAAAAAAAACCTGTGCCTCCCGAGACACGCTCGACTACAAGACGGAGCTCCAGGAACTTTGCCAGGAGCGGCTGAAACAGCTTCCCGAATACCGGATTGTGGCCGAGAGCGGCCCAGATCACCAGAAACAATTTAAAGTAGAACTTTCCGTTAAGAACGAAGTATGCGGCCATGGCATCGGTAAAAGCAAAAAGGAAGCCGAGCAGAAAGCAGCGAAAGAGGCGTTAAAAAAACTACGTGCCGACAAACAACAGTAGGTAGCATACACTGACACACCTCATGCCTCAGGGAAGGGAGTTCTGACGACAATACCGCTAGCGCTTCGGCTACAATTTTAAGTTGCCGATCTAGATTGTCGTTGAACGTCTTTAACGGGCAAAACAACTTTGTCTCAGGCCCGCGTGCCAAAACTGCTAGATAGGAATCTGACTGATCGTCGCTTGATACAGCAATCTTTATATTGTCCATTCTAGAGCAGGCAAGCACCTGGCCAGACTTAATCAGTCCGGCAATGTCGAGGACAGACAAAGATTTTACCCGATGACTTTCTTACCGGAACCGCATATCTTTGGTTTCTTTTCAAAGAGCGTATAATAAAGAGATACTGATGATAGAAAAAGTCAGCCGCACAGCAAGTCATCCCATGGCTAAAGCCAGGGTCTTTCTTGTTGCTAAAATGTGGGTAAAGGAGGGGAAATCCTGTTTTTCTCCTGTCTCCTATCTACCCACGAATCTACCGTTCCTATGATCATCCCTTTTTTCATCCCCCATTCCGGATGTCTGCACCAGTGCGTATTTTGCAACCAGAGAAATATTACTGGCCAGAACCAACCCGACGACGTGTTAGCTATCCCTGGTAAGATCAATCGTCATTTAAGCACTCACGATTCCAATGAACCTGTCGAAATTGCGTTCTACGGAGGGAGTTTTACTGCGCTGCCAGTCGCAGTACAGCAAGCCTATCTCGAAGCTGTCGACCCTTTTATTCAGAAAGGAAGCGTCCACAGTATCAGACTTTCCACGCGCCCTGACTGCATCAGCAATGAGATTTTAACACTCCTCAGAGAGCATCACGTCAGGGTCATTGAACTCGGCGCCCAATCCATTGATGACGGCGTATTGATCAGATCTGGGCGCGGTCATAAGGCTGATGATATCATAAACGCGGTAGAACTTCTTAAGGAGTATGGATTTGGATTTGGGCTTCAACTCATGCCTGGTCTCCCTGGCGATACAGCGAACGACTTTATAAAAAAAACCATCGGTAACGTTATCGTTATGAAACCCGACTTCGTCCGGCTCTATCCTGTGCTCGTAATCAAAGGCACACCACTTGAGATACTTTTCAGAAACGGATGCTATCTTCCTCTCACACTCGATGAGGCCATAGCCTTATGCTCCGATGCAATCATAAAACTTGAACGCGCGGGTATTGCTGTAATCCGGGTAGGGCTGCAACCAACGAAAGAGTTGGGGAAACCGGGCACTGTCCTTGCCGGCCCATTTCACCCGGCATTTAGACAGCTCGTTGATTCCTCGATTTTTCTGGATGGAATGCGGTCCGCACTCAAGAAGCGAACTGGAACGTATAGTATTGCAGACTTCTCAGTTAACCCCAAGGATATATCTTCCGCCATAGGTCAGCGGCGTTGCAATATAAAAACACTCATAAAAGAATTCAAACTAAACAATGTTCGCATCGTCGGGGATAGCAGTATTCACGGCAAGAGGGTTATAAGTCTTTCAACACAATGATATTGATTGATGCCGTAGCAAGACGCATGAGAGAATTGCTACAGAGAAGCACATCGTGCCGATCAAACCTGCTCCACCACAAGACGGTTCTTGGCGAGCGAGACTTCTCGTACCTCACCGCGGACTTTCTTTTCTTCACCAAAAAGGTTTCTGACGGTTACCTCACCATGTTCCGCTCGAATGAGATTGACCGACTCAAGCAATAACTCTTCCTTGTCACCCTTTCTGACATAAGCTTTTAGATCGCACACGTTTTAGTCCTCTTCCTTTTTACAGAAACAGCATAAAACAAAAAAACCCGCCGTCTTATCAAGTGGCGGGATACTTGCGAACGATATTAATTTTTTCAGGTGGTGCTGCCCACCGTGACACCTCAGCCTTTTTCGTCAGTCCACGGCATTCGGCTAGATAGGACAATGTACCACATACTGGTCTGACATTTGAACTCGCTTGACGCTGCTTCTTTGATTTACCTGTTTCCTTCATTTTTATTATCGTTCACGACTGCTTGTTATCTCATCCAATTATTGAGAATATAATTCATTCATAGTTTTATATATCACAACTCGACATGAAAGGCAAGGTGAATAATCTTACGTTAAACACCGCGATTATAAACCTCTTTACTGCATCAGTCCTCTTCGAATTTCATTTTTTCTGTAGCGTTCCAGCATTTGGCCTCGGTACTGTGCTTCCTTTATATCTGAACATTCATATGCAAAGCCCAACAACTTTTTCGCTTAGTTTATCATAATTTTGAAATTATTGCTATTTTGGACAAAGTCGCCTCTAGTAATGGAGACCATTCCAATTAATACGACCCCCTAGCCTTTGAGTGTATCTAGTACTGACTGCCATAATATGTGAGACTATATTCGATCATGCATTTTGTTTCATGGTTTTCAAAGGTTCCAACACGTACAGTATATTTTCAACCGATGTCATAGTGCCTCTGCCGCATATCCGCGCACATGTATGATCCGCATTCGGCATGTGGTAAGATTGATTGTACGGTTTTAAGGCATCGTTTAGAGTAAGTTGGCGGGGTTTTTTGATGACCGTCTGTCCGGGGTTGCAGGATCACCAATTATTTCTAAAACCGCAGCCAGATTCTAATATTGGCTGATAGTGTTCATGTAATATTCCAAGAAACATGAATGCTCCTTTGAGCACCGCGGGGATGTCCAGAAGATCCAATTTAAATTCCTGCTGGCACAAAACTGGTGGAATTCTAAGTCGATTATAGCGTTAACTAAATGTTTTCCCTTAGGCCATTCAAAAAACAGTTATACTTGGAAAAGAGAGGCAATCAAGATGACTAAATCATACGTATTAACAAGATCTCAGCTATATTTCAAAAGTTTAATGAAAAGGAGGGCTTTACTATGGCACATTCACATTATGTAATTCTAAGCAATCTGACTGACGAGGGGAGAAGGACCATCAAACAGAAACCTGAACGTATCCAGGAAGTCAACCGGGAGATCGAGGCAATGGGAGTAAAAATTCTTAAGCAGTATGTCGTGATGGGGCCCTACGATTTCGTGAATATCGTCGAAGCTCCCGACAATGAAACTGTAATGAGGATGTCCGTTGAGATTGGTTCGCGAGGATCAGTGCAGCTTATGTCCCTCCCCGCAGTTCCTGTTGAGGAATTCATCAGAAAAATTAAATAAGGCGATAGGTGATAAGGACTGTAGGAGTAACGTTTGCCGCGTTAACGAAGGACTACATAGTCAGCGTCTTGGACAGTAACGCTATCCCGTTCCACTTGGCCGGGGATTACTGGCAGAATGATTGTAGATGGATATTTAAAAAACCGGCTAACCTGTTCCGGAATCCCGCGCTTCCATGCATGCCCTACCCCGGCTAGGACAACCATCTTTTTGCCGGGATTTGTTTTAAGATACTGGACGATGTGCCAGGCCATGCTCTTGTCCCAAATCATCTGCGCTTCGCAAAAGTTGAGGAACTTTCTACCCACTGATTGTGCATGGTCTGCATAGGCCCTTTTGATGAATTCCATATATGTCGGATCGATATCGCAGCTGATCTCAGGTGGCAACTGACTTTTCTCATTTGCATCGAGCGAAGTAAACCCTTTTTTTGCGACCGTTTCTGCTATTCTGTCAGGGATGTTCAATCCTATCAGAGGGATTCGGTGTTCACGGGCGTAGGAAATAATGTTCTCGTACAGAGTCCAGTTTTCATGCCAGTTATCATAATAAACAGGCAGGAATTTGTCCAGAGTCAGACTGCCGTTCACCCAGTTATCCAGAGATTTTTGGCTGTCAGCCCTGAACATTTCAAGACCGATAACCAAGGGTGTACCGGATTTATAAAGTGTTCTGATTACATTTAGTTCCAACTGATGATGCTCAGGAAAGTCATGAAGTTCTCCTACAAAAATAATATCGGATTTCTTAGCATCCCCGACCATTTCATCAAATGTCTTGACCGTTCCATCGCGAACACTTAAAACTTCGCCTCCTCTCTTCATTCCCACACTTAATGTAAAACCTAAACCTATAATAATTACAACGAAAAAGAATTTCTTTCTCATACATTAATTCTTACTAATTATGAATGCAAAGTCAAGTGCTACCGGATAAATATTATGATTATTACGTCTGGCATTTGATCGCGGTAGGACGTACGTTACCGGACGCCCCGCACGGGTCCGTGCGAGAAGAATTATTTCATGCGGCCCTTACCTCGGGTAATTCACGTAAAGCTTATGACTCGGGTTTCCTATGCCTCATGCTTTGCATATCCTAGAAACTTAGATCAATGTTTGCACCTTTCCCTGAGTACAAGTCGCAGACCACTTCCCAGAATTCCCTCAAGTCACCACCCTTCCCTCAAGAACCTCCGAAACTTCGTGAGAACAAGCCGCTTTGTTCGACTCATTCTTGGGTTACAATGCCGATGTCAAACTGCAAAAATAGCGTACAGGTAAAGATTGCGGCCACAAACTTCTCTCCCCATCCGATGTGGAACTTCCAAAGCGGATGCCGTCGAGTTCTACCGGCGCTTGAGCATAGAGCGACTACACATGCACAGGTTCTTCAACTCCACGGGGTCAATCCGACAACTGGCTGATAGCGTTGTCGTCTATGATACCTTCCCGACGTACGTACGCGGTTGGCACCCCGGACTGGTGATTTCGGAGCTCAATGGCTGGCCTACGCTTCCCCTGTCAACGCTGTACGCGCGCTCTCACGACCGCCCGTGCATGACTCGGGGCCATGATGGCTCAGCTCGTCCTTTCATGTAAGGGACTTTCACCCTCTGCCCTATGCCGGTTTATCCCGGCGCTTTCTCAGCTTATCCTCATATAGTGGACTTGCACCCCCGACCCTATGCCGGCTTATACCAGCGCTTTAACGTCCTCCCACCGATAAAGCCTATAGGTTTTCTTGCGCTACTTTCCCTTGTCCTTTATACAATCTTTGTTGAACCTACTCAGGGCTAAAGCCCAATAGTGCTAAAATCACTTAACCGAATTCCTTTCCCGGTTCTCACGATAAACATGTTCCAGCCGTTACAACATCCTGGAATTTGAGTTTGGTGTCGACTTCTTTCACATGCGATCCACTCTGTCGCAGGCCATGACCGAAGCTTTAGGGGAAAAAATACGTTATGGCTGATTGGAGAAGCAGTCTCCATACTGCCTATCTACGGAGCAGTTCTGCAGCCGGCCTGGACATTGCTGCACCTGCTAAATCGAGAAATCCCTAGTGAACGTTATAGGCGAAAACGCATACTAGAGGTCGCGCCGAGTCCGTACACCGCAATCGCTTTATGCCAACTCTTGAGAGTAGTTTTTTCCCCACCTTCGTGAAGGGCAGGTCTGGGAATTCTATCAGCAGGGTTGAGTGACCTGAGAGAATTCTATCAAACAGTCTAATTCACTAAAACGGATGGCAGAACGACTGATTCGTAAAAAACAGTTTATTTTCTTTCCCCTGCAGCATAACCTCTTTTCGCGAGGTCCTCAAATATTTTATCGAGATGTTTTTTGCCCCGGATTTCCACAGTAAACACGACCTTTGCTTTCCCAATAGGAAGATCCGGCGCAAGCCGGTCGTGAAGGATATCGAGGACATTGGCCCTAAGGGATGCGATAATATCGATCACCGCATGTAGACTGCCAGCGATGTCATCGAGAACTACTTCAAACACCCCGATCCTGTTGCTTGTGACAAGTCCCTTCCTGATGATCCTGTCAATAATCGTGAAATCGATGTTCCCACCGCTCAGAACCAGGACAATTCGTTTGTTTGCAAATCGTGCCCGGTTCTCCATAAGTGCCGCAAGCGTTACTGCGCCGGCGCCTTCAACAACCAGTTTATTTCGTTCGAGGAACAGAAGAATGGATTTGGCGATTGCTCCCTCTGGGACGAGGTATATTTCATCGACATACATATTGATGAGTTCAAACGTCTTCTCTCCCAGCCGTGCGACGGCAATCCCGTCTGCAATCGTGGGAAGCGGCAGTTGCTCTACAATTTTGCTTCCATGATAAGACATTCGTGCTGCAGGCGCTGCCTCTGCCTGGACGCCAATTACTTCAGTCTTTGGAGACAACGCTTTTACTGCTGTTGCGATCCCGCTGACAAGCCCGCCCCCGCCCACCGGCACGAATACAGCATTGACATGCTCAAGTTCTTCTAGAATTTCAAGCGCGATTGTCCCCTGACCTGCAATGACCTCATCGTCGTCGAAGGCATGGATGAAAGCAGAATCTTTCTGCTGTAACGCATGTTCCAGTGCGTCCTTGAACCCCTCTCCATAGAGAATGACATCGGCATGATATCCTCTTGTCGCTTCTTCCTTTACCAGTGACACTGTAGCGGGCATCACAATTGTAGCCTTTTTGCCGAGTTGGTACGCTGCAAAGGCCACAGCCTGCGCATGATTGCCCATCGAAGCCGCAACTACCTTCCCTTCTGAAAGATGGATCATTTTATTGAACGCCCCCCGCACTTTAAAGGCGCCCGTCTTTTGCAAGTTTTCAAGCTTAAGGTAAACGTCAGCGCCGGTAAGTATACTCAGGGTATTGGAGTGGATCAACGGTGTTTTATGAATATATGATGATATGACTTCTCTTGCCTGCTGGATGTTGTTAATATTGATCATGGCTCGTCCTCAAGAAGAGTAAAAAAACTATCAGGCCAGAAATTATGGCTGGTGCCATCTAGACTTCGCACTGACCACTCCACATAGTTAGAACTAGTGCGTTCCGATGGCAGTACAAGCGAATTCTTTGGCAACGGATGTGCGGTTGCCGATCACGGTCGCTGTTGATCTGCCTTTAACGGGGCGAACAGCTATGTCCGGTTTGTGCTGTTATCTGGCACGATACCGAAGCTGGCCGATGGATCCGACCAATTGCCCTTGCTGTTGCACTCTCAACGTCGCCCGTTCCAGGAGCAGGTTTGCACCCGGTCAATCTTTGGTAGACCGGTGTGTGTCGAGGACATCCTTGAAAACATATTTTGCAAGGAATGCGAAATAGGCGTCGCGTTGAGCATGTACCTCCCATTCGCAAATATGCTGTCGTTGCAAGAGAGGCTTCTTTTTAATTTTTTCGAAGTGGCATGTCTATGAAAGATTCGTACTATGGTATAAATCTCAGTTACTTTACCACCTGCGTTTTCAGCTTTGTAGCGAGGCATCGAGATATACAACACCGTAGCACTTGCTTGTCCCTCATTCTTTGTGCTTCACCCACGATCAGGACAACTGGTTTTCACTGGACTCCGATTACTCGCGTTACGTCGTTAGAGGTCACACGGTTAAGGTACACCAGATCGAACGGGCCTGCCATTAACTGATTCCTATATAATGGTGACTTCGAGTTATAATTGAAGGCCTTTCTTTGTTTACTCTATCTGCCTGCCCATGTTGGCCTGTCTGAATATGGCCGGTGCTCCTTAAGAACGACTGACAGGTTCGAATAGTCGCAATCGAGAAATAAGAACGACCCCGCTGTCAGCGAATTGGATGTCTCCGTAGAATCTTCGATGGCCGCCTCCCAAGGATGGAGTAGGCAATCATGGGATAACCCTTCTTTGCATAAGCCTGAAAGGGAACGGTGCAAGTATTGCAGTAACGACAACGAGCCAGACAATGCTCCAGAGGGCATTCATGACCGTGCCCGAGGAAAAAGCTCGGCAGATGTTAACCAGGTGGTAAAGCGGCGTAAAGAAGGCAAGATCGGTGACAATACGTGGCATGGCATCTAGAGGGAAAAAAATACCAGAGAAAAGGAAAAGCGGCGTCATGAAAAGAGTATAAAAGTAGCTGAAAAAATCTATGCCCGGCACGATAGCGCAGAATATGAGCGACAGTTCCGAGAAAATGAGTCCACCCAAAAAGACAAAGGGAACCACGAACACGATGATCGGGGAATCGACAAGCCCAAACAGGGTTATCACAATTGTAATAGTGATTCCGAAGATCACGCTCTTAGTGGCGCCCCAGAGAAGTTCTCCGAAGATGAGGTCATCGAGACTAATAGGAGTGGCGAGGATCGCGTCGAATGTCTTCTGGAACGTCATACGGATGTAAGTCCCATAGGTGCACTCGTACACGGCCGCGAATACCGAAGACGAAGCCACGATGCCGGGTGCGATGAATTTTATGTACGGCTGGCCGTGAATGTTCTTTACAAACGAGCCTAGACCGAGCCCCATTGCAACCAAATATAGCGCAGGTTCAGCAAAATTAAGAGCAAAACTCGTGCGGTATAGCTTAGTATAGACCAGCCAATGCCGCTGCCAGACCCTGAATGCGCGCTTAATCCGCAAGGCTCCTCCCTGTCAGTTTGAGGTACACATCTTCGAGATTGCTGCCGTGGGTCGCCATAAGATTGTTAGGCGCATCGATGGTCACGATCTTGCCTGAGTCCATGATAGCAACTCGGTCGCAGAGTTTTTCTGCTTCTTCCATGTAATGCGTCGTGAGGAGGAGGGTAGTGTTCTTTTTCTTGAGATGGTTGAGCTTGTCCCAAACTGCGTGCCTGCTGTGTGGATCCAGGCCCGTCGTTGGCTCGTCGAGGACCAGGATCTCTGGATCATTCACGAGGGAACGGGCGAGCAGCAGCCTGTGCTTCATACCCCCTGAAAGTTCTTCAATTTTGACCCCGGCCTTGTCTTGGAGTTCGACGAATTCCAAGAGCGCGCGGCCAAGACGTAACGAATCTTTTTTTTGTATATCGAAGTAGCGTGCATAGACGACGAGATTTTCGATCACCGAGAGATCTGGGTCGAGATTGTTGTCCTGCGGCATCACGCCTATCCGCGCTTTTATCTCGCTCGGGCCCTTTGTCACATCCATGCCGAATACCGTCACCAATCCACTGGTCGGCGGCAAGAAGCATGAAATAATGCGCATGACCGTGGTCTTACCCGCGCCATTCGGCCCGAGGAAGCCGAAGCACTCACCCTGCCTGATAGTAAAATCTATGCTGTCTACGGCCCGGAGACCGTCGTAATCTTTAACAAGTTTTTGTGCGGTAGCAATGTCCAAAGATGATTCCCTCTGCTCCTGATTATTCTTCCACCGTCAACCGGTTTCTGCCTGCCTGTTTACTTTTATACATGAGCGTGTCCACCCGCTTTACGAGCGACTCAACATTGTCGTCCATGTGCGCGAGCGTGGCACCGAGGGAGATCGTAACCCGGAGCGCGGGAACCGCCGCAATGCTGGAACGCTCCACGAGCAGCCGGCATCGGTTTGCCGTGGTAATAAGTTCGTTGCCTTCCACGTGCGCGATTACTATGACATATTCTTCTCCTCCCCATCTGCTGACGACATCGAAGGCTCGGATGCTGTTCTGGAGCGTCTTGGCGACCATCTTTAGCACTTCGTCGCCAAGGTCGTGACCGTACCGATCATTGATGTTTTTGAAGCGGTCAATATCGATAAAAAGAACTCCGAATCGCCACCCATACCGCTGCAATTCCTCGATCCGCGACCTTAACGTGATCTCAGCGTAACGTCGGTTTGCGAGCCCGGTGAGCTCATCAATATAAGCCATCCGTTCGAGTTCAGCAAGCCGTTCGAGGGCAGTTGCAGCCGGCGTGTTGTCTGTAAAGACTTCAATGCCTCCGATGGTCAAGCCATTCTCATCAGGGATGGCGGCAACGTGCATCTTGATTGGAACACGATGCCCATCCTTATGGCGCAGATAGACTTCAGCGTTCCGGTCTCTGCCATCGTCTATTGTGTTCAAAAGCGGGCAGATCTCCGAGCACAGGCTATTCCCGTCTTTATCCACGTGCAGGAGTATATTGTCAGAGCAGGATTTGCCGAGCACTTCAGCAGCTGTATATCCTGTAATGCGTTCTGCGCCTTTACTCCAGCGCATGATATTCCGGTCGCGATCCACAAAATAGACACCGTCATAAAGATTTTCGAGAAGCGTTTTATAATAAATATCATCTTGGCTCATGTCAATATCATGTACACTACAAGCCGACGGCTCCTTTCCTATTTCTTGGTCCCGACCGAATCGAGTTGCTGCAGAACCCTCTCGATTTTTTCCCGGATATGCAGTACCTTGCCATGAAAGTGTTCCAGCTCCTGAGCGTCGCGTTTCGCTTGTACCAGTTCCTCCTCAAGTTCGCTTAGGCGAGCCTTGAGATCATTGTTTTCCTCAACTAGCGCCCGCACCCGTTTTTCTATTACGCCGAAACGTGCCTCAAGGTTGTTCACCAAATTTTTCTCGCTCCGACTAGCCTGCATACCTAACTCTCACGCCCGCGCGGGATTTCACGGATTTTGGCTGTCCATTCCTGTTTTTTTCGACACGGTTCCGTCTAAGTATTGGGTCTGCGTACTTTCCGTCGATACCTTCGGTTTGCCGTATATCCTTTTGTACTCCGCGTAATTTCGCAGCACCTTTTTTACATATCCTCGGGTCTCGGCGAAGGGAATTTCCTCAACAAAGGCCTCACGGTCTCCCTCGTAATTGTATTTTGTGAGCCATGCATCCACAGCCTCAGGCCCAGCGTTATACGCTGCCGCAACAAGGAGCGGATCGTTTTTGAACCGTTTCATCAATTGGCCGATGTACCACGTTCCTATATTGATTGCAGTGTCTATTTCGAAAAGTTTCCCTCGATCAAAACTTTTGAGTTTAATCAGATGCGCAGCACGCTCCCCGGTTGTCGGCATCACTTGCATCAGACCTCTTGCCCCTGTTGGAGAAAGTGCAGTGGGGGAAAACTGGCTCTCCTCACGGATAATGGCAGCGATGAAATAAGGGTCCTGACCGTATTTCCGACAATAGGACAGAATGCTTTCCCAATAGCCCTGCGGATAAGCAAGCAGCCACAGGTCCTCAGAGACTCCTTTATTCGGAGCCGGAAGATA
Organism: Nitrospirota bacterium; assembly: GCA_963845065.1. Taxonomy (GTDB): domain Bacteria; phylum Nitrospirota; class UBA9217; order UBA9217; family UBA9217; genus JAJYKN01. The sequence continues at coordinate 958,449 of CAWJQQ010000001.1, read as the reverse complement.
TTGCTCATAATTTTTAAGCACTAGTATGAGAGAACGGTTATAATCGCCAAGTTTGAAAAAAGCTTTGCTGAGACCGATGAGCATGCCATTCCTTCTCCGCATGGTGTCCTGAAGAGTCCACAGTTCCTGCGCTGCCTCTTTATTCAATTCCAGTTGCATTAGCTCGAAGGCTTTCTGGAACGAAGGATTGGCTTCAAGTACTTGCTTCGTCTCTTCAGTCCATTCCGGAGGACCGTCATCGGTCCCGAAGGAGCTTAAGATATCTTCAGAGCAGGAGATATTGACGCAGATTGTTCCAGGCTTGGTACTGGTTTTATCGTTGGCATTACTGACAGTGCCAGCGGCCTCCAGCCGTTGATTACGCTCCGCGGCGCGGTTCCCATAATAGGTATATGGGCCTTTCTTAAGAACCTGTCCATAGTACCCTATCGCACGGGCCAGCTCACCCCTTTTTTCAGCAGCCCTACCTTGCCAGTAACGTGCCTGGTTCACCAGAAAGGAGCGAGGATATCTGCTGATCAGTTCCTGCAGGGCTTGTTCTGCTTTTATATAGTCCCCGGCAGTATAGTGTGACCAGGCCCTCCACCATATGGCGCTGTCTGCGAAGTTGCTGTCCGGATAATCCTGTTCAAGGCGTGAGTAATTTTGGAACGCCTTCTTCATGTCGCCTGCTTCTCGGTAAATATTTCCGGTAAGAAACAAAGCGTCTTCTGCCCACTCACTCCCTGGAAAACGATCAAGGACCTTCTGGAACGTCTTTACGCTCCGATCCCAGTCTCCAAGCTTACTATACGATTTACCGAGCCAGTACAACGCTTCCGGCGTCCGGGCATCGGCAGGATAGTCGTGCACCATCTTTTCCAGGACCGCTGCGGCTTCGCCGCGCTTTGCGAGGTTAAATAGCGATATGCCGATCCGGAACAGCACGTCTGCGCGGTTTGGAAAGGACGGGTCACGTTCGAGCAGCTTTGTGAACGCCTCTACGGTTTTATCGTATTGATTCAGCCGGAAAAGATTTTCCCCTCGTTCGTACAGTTCGGCAGCCGTGAAGTCGGTTACCAGGACTCCGCTGGCTTTCAATTCCTGGAGAGCCTGTTCCGCTTCCTGATCCGCATCTGTACCAGAATGCCGTATCCATACGTCACGGTAGGCTAGAACGGCACGCTCCAATTGCGCATCAGCGGTCAATGCCCGCGCGAGCCCAATGCCTGCATCTGGTGCCAGATCGGACCGTGGATAATCCTCTAGGAACTTATTAAATGCGTCGATGGCGGGAAGATAAGATGAGGAGGCGTGAAGAGCGAGGCCCCGGCGGTATGCCGCTCTGACTGCGACGGCGCTCCGGGGATATTTATCCATCACGACCTCATAGAGGGCAACAGCCTGACTATACTGGGCCTTGGAATAATGATAGTCTGCCAGCAAATAAACTGCGTAATCGGCTAGCTCTGGATATTCATCACAGACGCGAAGCATGGCTGCATCGGCTTCTGATGCGCGATCGAGTTGAATCAGGGCCTGTTCGGACACAAAAAGGGAACGTTTATACCAGACAGTCCCGGGATACCGTTCCGCTACACGCTTCGAAAAAAGGAACGCAGTGTTATAATTTCCTGCCTGCAAAGCATCAAGAGCGTTCCTAAGACCCAGTTCTGGGTCTTTTAGACGTACGGCCACTGAATATTGTTGTGCGAGAGATTTTGGCTTGGAGCGAAGGGCTCCCATACCACCGGCGCTATCAATCGGAATAACCTTCTTCGGACCACATGCCGATATGAATAACAGGAGAAGCACCGGAATAATCTTACGGTATAAAATCATGGCTATTCCCCACAAATTAATTCATTACATGATTCTATAAAAACGCTGTTGGTATATAATATAGGCTGCGTATGGTCATGTCAACATATGTTAAGAGATGGGAGAAAAAGCAGTGTTCAGCAAAAAAAGGTAATTAATTCCTGTTCACTTCAACCAGCCGACCCGTCAAAAACTTCTAACACCTTGTGCGGGAGTTCGGTTGGGACGAAAATCGCTTCGAATATTTTCACTTGCCGGTTAATGAACCCCCTGGTAACCAAGAGAATGCGCATCACCCCATTGGAATGCCAGGCCTTAGGGCTCTTGCATGGCTACGCGGTAGAACATTAATAATCAACGAGTTAAAAAACTGGGAAGCTGTTTTCGTGCAGTAGCCAGACGTAAGAGGAATCGATCTTCGAGGTTCAACATAGGATCAACATGACCCACAGCAGGAGGTGCGTCAGGACTATACACGAGCATATGGAATGCAATGGAAGTGACTGGTACATCGGGAAGTGACTGCAGTTCTATCTCGTTCACGAACTCGATCCAACGGTCAGCCATTTGAATAGATGTGGAAGTATCCTGCTCTCGTAGATAATCCCCTACGTTTTTTTTAGGCGAAGACACAAGTCCTGAGCAGACATTGAGTGGTGGCAGCACGATGTGGGACTGGCCACTGTCGAACACCCTGCCGAGTGGGAACAGTCTACACGCGAGCGGCCGCGCCTGGTATATGCGACATCCTTTCCCTGTCCAAAAGTAGCAAGCAGGATCACGTGGCAACATGACGATTGGGAAACCATTTGCCCGGTCCGTTTCAACAATATCGAGGAGATCCTCGTAACTCTTCCTGCTTTCCCGGCAGATGAGTGCAATTTCATAGGGGTTCAGGATGATTGGAGCGCTCTTGGTGCAGCAATTGGACGTACAGCCGTAAATACCGCAAGACAGCTGCAACACGTCGATGTCTGAAAGTACTTTCGCATCCGTACCTGCAATTTTTACGGAAGAAATGGGTAACGGTTGATTGTGCAAAGTCATTTACTAGTATAAGACAATTAGGACACGAATTCCAGAACGAAATTCGTGTCCTTTTATTTTTTTTATCTAAGTTATAGAAACAGTCCAATCTATTTCGAGATGAGTCTGCCGCCCGCCTTGGCATGCCACACCACCAGAATCGGGCTTGCAACGAACACAGATGAATAAGTTCCCACGATCACGCCCATGAGGAGCGCGACGGAAAATTCATGGAGAACATCGCCGCCGAACAATACGAGCGGAATGAGCACGAGCACCACCGTAAGCGACGTAATGATAGTCCTAGAAAGCACTTCGTTGATGCTGTCGTTTACCATCTTTGAAAGGGGATCGCGCCTGTTCTTCTTGAGGTTTTCCCTGATCCGGTCGAATACCACGACTGTGTCTGTCAGTGAATAGCCGGCGAGCGTCAGGAGCGCCGTAACGATTAGCAGGTTGATCTCCTTGTGCAGAATATAGAAGATGCCGAAAACGGCAAGAACGTCATGCACCGTCGCGATGGCTGCTGCGACGCCGAACTTGAATTGAAACCTGAAAGCGATATAGATGATAATCGCGATGATAGAAATCGTGATCGCCCACAACGCCTGCCGTTGGAGCGACTGGCCGATCACCGGCCCAATCTCCTGGATGCTGATGACTTCAAAGGGATTAGCCGAGAATTCCTGCTTGAACATGGTTTGGACCTTGTCCGATGCACCTTCCGATTCCCTGAGCTTGATCAGGATTTGGTTCCCACCCTCGCCAACCTGCTGGATTGTTGATCCATGAAAGCCGCTCTTCTCGAGCGCAGCGCGGGCCTTGTCAATGGCCACAGGTTCTTTGAAACTGAGCTGTACTGTGGTGCCGCCCACGAAGTCGATGCCAAGGTTCGCTTTACCGCGCGCCACCTGCACCACCCCTATGAGACCGAGAATGATGAGAAGGGAGGAGAACGTAAAGGATATGTTCTTCCATCCCATGAAATCGATATTGGTTTTATGCAAAATTTGAAGCATCGCTCCCTCCAAAGTATTCCAAAAAGTCTTTTTCCCCGCGACAATCGCTGAGATAGCTTGCGTTTTGAATCTTGGCCTTTAGGTATTGGTTTTATTTCTCTGCACTATCTTCAGTAATGTGTTATTTTCGTTAAATACTCAGTTTCTCCAGCTTCCACCGAGCATTGATGATGTCGAATATCACCTTCGTACCCACCAGAGCAGAATACAGGTTGATGATAATACCGAGGCTGAGCGAAACGGCAAAGCCTTTAATGGGTCCCGTACCGAACATGAACAACACTGCTGCAGTGATGAGCGTCGTCACGTGCGAATCGAGAATTGTGAGAAACGCCTTATCGTACCCGGCATCAACAGCCGGACGCGGCTGTTTGCCTGCGCGGACCTCCTCACGAATGCGCTCGAACATAAGCACATTCGAATCCACGCCCATACCGATGGTGAGGATGATGCCGGCAATACCGGGCAGAGTGAGTGTGGCGTTCAAAAGCGCCATCGCTCCGAGAAGCAGGACAAGGTTCAAAACGATGGCATAATCGGCAATGAGCCCCGACAGGCGGTAGTACACAACCATGAAGAGGATGACGATAAGTCCTCCGACAACCGCCGCATGGACTCCTTTTTCAATAGAGTCCTGGCCGAGTGACGGACCGACAGTAATGTTCTGGATAATCTTTACCGGCGCCGGGAGCGATTCCCGCAGAACTATGGCTAGTTTCGCAGCTTCGTCGTTCGTAAAATTCCCTGTGATCTGGGCATTGCCTCCGCTGATCCGGTCCTGAATTCGTGGCGCCGATTGCACTACACCGTCAAGCACGATCGCAAGCTGCTTACCTACGTCCTCGCCCGTGACACGATCGAAAATCTTGGCACCTTCACTGTCGAAGGAAATGGAGATCGCCGGCTTATTGTACTGGTCGATCCCTACCCTGGCTTCCTTCAGGCGATCGCCGGTCAACAGCGTCTTACTGTAGACCAGGACCGGCTGTTTCGAGATCTTGCCGCTTTCATCTTCCCGCTCTTCATAAAGGATCTCGGTCCCTTCCGGAGGCTTGCCGGCAAGAGCCTTCTGCAGGTCATCAGAATCGGAATCAACCAGCTTGAACTCGAGTCTGCCCGCCGTCTTGATGAAGGCGATGGCCTCTTGTGGATTTTTTACACCGGGAAGCTGGAGTGCGATCTGGTCGTTTTCCTGTTTATAGATCTGAGGTTCCGCAACGCCGTACTTGTCCACCCTCCGACGGGTACGCTCAAGAGCCTGTTGTACCGCCGATTCTATCAATCGCCTCACCTCTACAGGCTTCAAGCTATAGAGCAACTCACCCTTGTCCTGGAACTTGAGATCGAGGATAGCGTAGCTGTCCTTGATAAGTTTCTCCACTTTATCTTCAAGCGTTTCGCTGAATTTTGCCATGATGTCCTGGCCAGCTCTATTGAAAGTGACCGCGAGCTGCTGTGCCGCAGCCGTTGTCTGAAGATCCGCAACAATATTATCGACAGACGATTCGACAGCTTTGTCCGTTTCCACCTGCATTATGAGGAAGCTGCCACCCCGCAGATCAAGTCCAAGCGATATCTTGGGAACGCTTAGATGCCACCACTCCGGCAGTTCCGGCGATAGTGGCGTCGACGGTAGAAATAAAAACAGCGCGATCAGGACCGATAATACGATGATCGCAAGTCTCCACTGAATGCTTTTCTTCATTATCCTTGCCTCCTGCTGAACCTTAGCTCAAAATACTTACCTTGAAAATCGCCGAAAATGCAAGATAATGCATCCTGAATGCCATATCTCCTGCATTTTTTTGCGACCTTTCCGGTAAGAAAGGGTTACGATGCTCTATTCTTTTTCATCCTCAGGCTTCACCACCGCGCCCACAGACCCGCGCGTGATCTTCACTTTGACGCCTTCGGCGATCTTTACCGTCAGAGTTTCAGGCGTGGCGTTTTCAACCGTAGCGTACATGCCGCCAGAGGTAACGATTCGGTCGCCTTTTTTCAACTCTTCGACCATTTTTTTGTGTTCTTTCATCTTCTTCTGCTGTGGCCTTATCAGAATGAAATAGAAAATCGCGAAAATGACGGCCATCATGATGAGGCTTGAGAACCCTCCCCCGCCTCCCTGGGCCGCCGAACCTCCCGGTGCTCCCATTGCATATGCTGTTGCTATAAACATGTTCTTCCTCCTATAAATAAATCGAATTCAGAAAACCAATCATTTCTACCATGAAAACATGAATGCACTGAAAATGTAGAATCTTAAAAAACTTCTAACAGGAAAAAATTGAGTAAATTCGCTTTGTTCGTTTTCATCTCATAATGTTCCCGAAGCAAACTAGGAGATATAATTCCCTGTTATAAAACCTGACACTGATTGCTTATCCACAATTCGCTGTACTCCACCTTACCTCGTTACTAGCTCACCTGCATTTCTCTTTTCGCTAAAAATTCTTTCTTAAATTCCTTGAATTTCCCCAGTTCTATGCTTTCTCTGACGTTCCGCATCAATTTTAAATAAAAGAACACATTGTGAATCGTCCCGAGCCGTAATGCCAGCACTTCGTTCGCGTTGAACAAATGCCTTAGGTATGCCCGTGTAAAATTTCTGCATGCATAGCAACCGCACTCAGGATCGATCGGTCCTTTATCTCGCTCGTACTGGGCGTTCCTGATAACCACCTTGCCAGAGGAGATGAAAAAAGTTCCGTTCCGTGCATTCCTTGTCGGCATCACGCAGTCGAACATATCTATCCCGCGATCAACGCCCTCCACTAGGTCCTCAGGCGTGCCGACACCCATCAAATATCTGGGCTGTGCCTCGGGAAGCACTGGTATAGACGCTTCAATCATCTCATACATCATGGGTTTGGTCTCTCCAACGGACAAACCACCCACCGCATAACCATCGAAACCGATATCGACGAGTGTTTCTGCGGAATGTTCTCGAAGGTCAGGGTACATCCCACCCTGGATGATGCCGAACAGGGCTTGGCCCGTTTCCTTCTTCGCGGCCTTGCAGCGCTTTGCCCACCGAATGGTGCGCTCCAGAGAATCCTCTGCATAATCACGGGTCGCCGGGTATGGCATGCACTCATCGAAGGCCATGATAATGTCAGCGCCCAGCGCCTCCTGTATCTCCACTGCATATTCAGGCGTTATCAAATGCTTAGTACCGCCGTCAATGGGAGACTGAAAGGTTACCCCCTCTTCGTTGATCTTCCTTAGTTCTGCTAGGCTGAAGACCTGGAACCCACCGCTGTCCGTTAGGACCGGTCGGTTCCAACTCATAAACTTCTGTATCCCACCGAACTCCTTAATCAATTCATGCCCAGGCCGCAGGAAGAGGTGATAGGTGTTCGAGAGGATGATTTCAACCCCAATTTTGATCAGATCGTCTGGAGACAGCGTCTTGACAGTTGCCTGAGTCCCGACCGGCATGAATACAGGCGTATTAACCTCGCCATGGGGAGTCACAAATTTTCCTAGCCGGGCAGAGGAAGCGATGTCTTTTTTTATTAACGTAAAACTAAATGGCATTATTTATTTCGAATTTCGACTTGTGGATTCCTAATTAAACAACATATTAATATTTTCGATGTTACACTTCATCATCCGCATTTCGCAATTCGCAATCTTCACATTCTCTCCGGTGCCATGACACCAAGTATCTTGAGCGCGCTTTGGATCACCGTCTTGACCTGCTTCATCAGAAACAGTTTGTTAGCGGTCCTGTCCAAATCATCGGTGATCACCCGGTGTTTGAAATAGTAATTATGCAGTAGCCCAGCCAGATCCTGAAGGTAAAAAGTCAGCCGATGTGGTTCATAGGACAGCGCGGATTCCTCGATGACCTCTGGGTATTTCGCAAGCATCTTGATGATGTTATGTTCTTCCTCGAGGTCAAACAGCGACAAATCGACTAAGTCGCTTTTAGGTATTGTCAACTTTCTTGTTTCCGCTTCTCGGAACAGGCTTGCCAACCTCGCGTGTGCGTATTGCACGTAGTAAACCGGGTTTTCCCGGGACTGCTCCTTGGCAATATCAAGATTGAAGTCCAAGTGGCTGTCAGACCGTCGTGTGAGAAAAATATATCGTGCAGCATCGCTTCCAACATCCTGAACAACATCTCGGAGCGTCACAAAAGTCCCTGCCCGTTTGGACATGGGCGCTGGCTTACCGTGCCTCAGGATCACCACAAGTTGTACCAGCACGACACGGAGCGAAGTCTTTGCATGCCCGAAGGCTTGAATCACGGCCTGCAGTCGGGGGATATAACCGTGATGGTCTGCCCCCCAGATATTGACGAGCGCTTTGAAACCCCGGGCCATCTTGTTTCGGTGATAGGCGATATCCGTCGCTAGATATGTGTAACTCTTGTCCTTTTTCACCACGACCCGGTCTTTATCATCACCGTATGCAGTGGAACGAAACCACAAAGCCCCATCCTGCTCATAAAGGTTCCGGCTCTTCATTAATTCGCCGAGGGACTGCTGAACCGAGCCGTCCGAAAGCAGTGAAGCCTCACTGAACCAGTTGTCAAAACGAACACCAAAAGCTTCCAAGTCAATCCGGATATCTGCTAGCATGGCGTCCTTGCTGTAATCCCCGAACTGACGTTCGCATTGCTCAAAAGGAATATTCAGAAATGTGTTACCGTGTGACTTCAAAAACCCCTGGGCGATCTCCTCAATATAGCTACCGTGGTAACCGTCCTCAGGGAAGAGGAATTCGTTGCCAAGCGCCTGCTGATAGCGGGCGTATACGGACAGCGCGAGAAGGCGTACCTGCCGTCCGGCATCATTTATATAAAACTCTCGAGAGACATCATATCCCACAGCCGCAAGCAAGTTTGCAAGCGCATCTCCCACCGCAGCGCCGCGTCCGTGGCCAACGTGGAGCGGTCCTGTTGGATTCGCACTGACGAATTCAACAAGAACTTTCTCACCCTTGCCAATATCTTGAAGCCCGTAGGTGTCGCCAGCCGCATCTATCTCGAAGAGTGTCTTTTTCCAGCGGTCTTGTCGAAGGACGAAATTGATAAAACCTGCGCCCGCTATTTCAGTTTTCTCAATGATTCCGTCTTCATCTTGAATATTGTTGACGATGATCTCAGCGATTTTACGCGGTGCTTTAGCTTCTGATTTTACCAGCGTCATGGCAAGTGTCGTGGCAAGATCACCGTGGCTTTTTTCCCGGGGTGTATCAAGCGTAATTGCCGGCTGTGATTCGAGCTTTAGTTCGCCTTTTTCTTTAGCCCTTTTGAGGGCTTGGAGCAGGATTTCAGTGAGCGTTTGCTTCATTAATGATTTGCGTTTCCTTCTCAGTTTTCAGGCAAGAAAGTATATCGTATCTTTGAAAAAAGTCAATAAAATAATCCCTTTACTTGCCTTTTAGGGTGTGGTATTTTATCTATACAAACGGAGCGTCACGATGTGGATCCAGATGAATGTAAATACGATTCTTTTCGATAGCCGGAACAGTAGTTACATCGTCGTGCTGAAGGATGAATCGGGAAAAAAGATACTCCCTATCTGGATTGGGGCAGCAGAGGGTAATTCCATAGCTATGGCATTAAGCAACGTCAAAGCCGCCCGTCCTCTCACCCATGACCTGATCGTCAGCATGTTCGACCGCCTTGACGTTGAAATCGCCCGAGTGGTCATAAGCGACCTAATCGACAACACCTTCTATGCATCGCTCTATCTGCTCCACAACAACAAAGAGTTACATATCGATTCCCGACCCAGCGACGCAATCGCCATCGCAATCCGTATCGGGGCACCTGTCTTCGTTGAGGAAGACGTGATTGCAAAACAGGATTCAACTATGATCGACACATGGATGAAAAACCTCGGTGAGAGCGGCACGGAATTCAACGCGTAAACCCAGAGCTATTCAACCGACCCAGTTCACTCACTTTGATGCACTGCAACCGCTAAAGCTTGGGGCGTTTTACGCTCTATTTTTCTAAGGCGGGCCGGACAAATCCGACCGGTTGTCCTTCGTATTACAGCCTCGATACCCTTTTTAGCGAAAGCGTGGTTACGGAACATGTGGAAACAATGGTCTTCGTCGGCCTTAGCATTGTATATCAACCGTTGACAACCTATCCATTGAAAAAGCACCTCTTGCTGTTTCTCGTCGCACAAGCTCTAATTTAACTCCGCTTGATGGACTCATAGTTTATTGACCTAACATAGACATTCTATTACACGGGTGAATGCATGTCTTCTTTAGGATGCTTTTAGAATATGTAAACGTATCAATCCATTAAAGATTCAGAGCTGCCACTTGACCCCCTCCTGGCGCTTTACGCCTAGCTGGGGGAATGCGCGGACAGGAAATCAAACAGTTCGCCTTGGCAAACCCTATATGAATCGGGAGAAGTGTAACAGAAGGCTTTTGGTCACGCACAAACGTCTTACATCCCCCATCGCGGAGACAGATCGTTTTCGATCCCCATGCTATCAAGCACGCGCCCGACGATAAAATCAACCATATCTGTGATCTTCTTGGGACGATGGTAAAACGCTGGCATAGCAGGAATAATAGAGCATCCTAGCTCAGCCAGCGTTAACATATTCTTAAGATGAATGGCGGAAAGAGGTGTCTCGCGTGGGACAATGATGAGCTTGCGTCGTTCTTTGAGTGTTACGTCTGCCGCGCGTTCGATCAACGTCGATGCATAGCCGTGGGCAATTGCGGAAAGTGTCTTCATCGAACAGGGAATCACCACCATAGCATCCACTTTATTAGAGCCACTCGCGATTGCCGCGTACATGTTGTTCTCATCGAAATAGCTGATCTGCCCTTCTTTCGCATTAAGTTGCTTCTCAATCTCAAACTGAATGTCCGTCTCCGAGCCCTTGAGCATAAGACCGGTTTCATCTTTCAAAATTAACAGACCATCACCCGAGATCGAAAGATATATGGTGTGGCTGCCTTTGATCAGCACCTCCAGCAGTCTAAGTGCATAAGGCGCTCCACTTGCTCCACTGACAGCTATAATATAGGTTCCCATAGTACACCTCTTTTTCTTTGACGTTGGTTATACCGCTAATTCAACCTCGTTATACCGAATACGAAATGCCGATCAGATCACGAAAGGGATGAACATCTTAGTCCGCTTCATGTATTCCCAGTGCAAAACACGAAATATTTAATATCCTTGTTTTCTTCTACCTTGGCTGCAGTGATTAACTTAGCGTCCTAAAAGTATTAGCGCCACGGCTACGGAAGTCGGAGATTCATGCGACCCTTCGCTGTCGATAAAATGATCGAACCATAAAGCGGATGCCGTCTAGATACGTCCGTACTGAAACCAGCACGATCGCTGTTTCGATCTTGAATAGTGCCAGATAGCCTAAGGTTGCCTGTTCTACAGACTTTGTGCAACAACGAACGCCCTTTTATGGCTAAGATCAGAGAGAAAATAATGCACAATCTGGAAATGAGACAGTATGTACTTGCAGGCTTTGGATCGAATACTGGATATTCAGCATAATGAGTGCTGACAGGAATCCCAAGCAAAAAAAGTTGAAAAACGTAAAAAAGGGATATTCCGCATTGATGAGCATGAAATGCGACGATAACAGCCGATGCCGAAAGAGACACAGCAAGTTTTATCACCTTCTTCTTATTTTTTGAATAACGAGTCTTGAAAAGTTTCCGCTGGTGTGGTAACTCAATCAGGCTGTCCAATCGAAGAACTGATTCTGACTCTAGATGGCCATCTGATTCACAAGACCGGTGTCCGGGGGATAAAAACGTTCCTCTTCCGGGATTCGGAAGCAACATCGTCCAACGGTTTCTGTCCCTACCTCACTTAAGAGCGACGTTTTCCTCCGGCTTCCTGACTACCAGGGTCGAAAGCATCACACCCGCCAGCAAGGCAAGGCTTGCGCCCATTCCAAAGGCAACGGGAGATCCGAACTGTTGCCATACGAATCCGAACAATAAAGATGCTGGAAGGGAGACGATACCAACAACCAAATAATAGAGACCGAATGCTGATCCCCTTAGCTGCATAGGAGCGAAATCCGCAACGAACGCTTTTTCGACTCCTTCTGTCAGACCGAAGTAAATGCCGTACAGGGCAAAGAGTGTCCATGCATGCCACTGGTGGGTCGCTGCACCGAACCCGGCATATACCAGAGCATAGACAAAGTATCCTGTGACAATAACTTTCTTTCTACCAATCTTGTCCGAGATGATTCCACCAGGGACCGAGGATAGCATCTTGACAATATGGAGCACCACCCAGATCATGGGAAGGAACCTGACAGGTACGCCAAGTTGTTGCACTCGAAGCAACAAGAACGTGTCGGTTGAGTTGCCGAGGGTAAAAACCATTATGATAATGAGAAATTTTTGAAATTCTCTCGGCATTTCACGAATCGAAGAACGGAAATTAAATACCGAGGAGCGGGCGGTAGATTTCGAGACTTCTGCCGTTTTTTCCTTGAGTCCGAAAAACAGCGTGCCGACAGCAAGCATCCCGGGAATGATTGATAGCAAAAAGATTGTTTTAAGGTTATCGTGATAAACAAAGAGCAGAACCGTTGCGGCAAGAGGTCCAATGATTGCCCCGCTGTGGTCCATGGCTCTATGAAAACCGTAGGCTTTGCCTCGGAATTCCGCAAGTGTCGAGTCGGCAATGATTGCATCGCGTGGCGATGTCCGGAGCCCCTTCCCTACTCGATCGGAGAAACGGAGCATGAGGACATGCAACCATGATGTGGTAAACGCGATGAGCGGCCTGATAACGTTCGATAGGGAATAGCCGGCCACGATCCAGCCTTTGCGCTTCTTAACTTTGTCCGAAATATAGCCAGAATACAACTTAAAAAACGATGCAGTTGCTTCCGCAATGCCTTCGATCGTGCCCAGTGCCGCTGGACCTGCTCCCAGTACCGACGTGAGAAAGACCGGCAGTAGCGGGTAGATCATCTCGGATGCCCCATCGTTCAGAAGGCTGACAACACCAAGGACAACGACGTTACGGGTAAGCCCGAGGCGCCAGCCTGCTGGTTCTATCTTCGTTTCTGCCATAAGTACTGGAGACTTTAACCGATTTATAATCTTTTTTCAAGTTGTAAACTATCGTGGACAAAACTCTTCGATGTAGTTTGGCAGTTCACTCAAAATGGGGGGGGAATTATCTCGGTAATATGTGTTCAGTTCGCTTTGAGCCTGTCATAAAATGAACTGGACGCTTTATTTACAATATAATATTTTTCAAACTCAGTTTGAAAATGGACACATGTTTGAAAAGTGCGATCGTCTGCTGATATTCTTCCACATGTGAAGCCAGTTCCTCGGCAGTCAATGACATGGTTCCTTGAGTACCACGAATCGCTAGACCAGAATATCAGCCTTCGACACCATGCCACGAATCTGTTCGTCTAAATTCGAATCTATAGCTGTCAGGAAAATTTTTAGCTTATTTGCGATGCCGAAGGGAAGGTTTTGGTTTCATTATCAAAATTGAAATAAATATTGCTTCTGCTATGAACTTAGTATAATATCACATGGTCAGTATATCAATCACTTGCGTTTACTGGGGAGGAAAGTTTGTTATGCCCGAACTTGTTATGGTCTCGAACGTTGAAAGGACAGAAAAGCTCAAGGACTATTTGGAGGAACTATTCAAGAAAGGACGTTACTCGGGAATAACTCAGGCAATCGGCTTGCACTCCATATTTATTAATCCTGAACACACGATGTCCGACCAGAAGGACCTCTATCATTTCGTGTTGCACCTTATCAAGGACCGCATCAGCAAAGCGAAAGGGAAAAGCTATTCTGTCTGGTACGCCGACTTCCCAAAACAGATGGACCAGTTGTTGGCTTCAGGCCAGGTCGTAGGAGATAAAGCGGCTAAGGACGTCCTCGCATCGCATCGCTCGGCCGTAGGCTTCTTTAAGTCAGTTGATGACTTTTTTTTCTGGGCTCTTGAAGACCGGCGATTGGAGCTAGAGCAGATCGTGCAGTATATCGACATGACGGCGGGCACCGGTCTATTGAAACGATAGTGGCCTCGAGACATGATCAGCCGATTTCAAATTTGAAGTCGACTTTCCTGATAAAATTTCTAGACCCTCTTGCATTCTGGGTGAATGAAGCAAACATGAAAATTCTGGATTCCTGCCGCGGTCCCTGTACCTCTGTAAGTTTATTCACCGCACCCGAAAAGAAATGATCCCTCACAGAAACGTTAATGATAGCAGAATGTGAGAGGCTCCCTCGTTCGTCATTCTATATTTTTAATTTTACTGCGGGAGTTTATTCATAACATCTGCAACGGTAATTCCCGTCATGCACTTCACATTCTTCCCGCAGGTACGCTGAAAGCACGGTGAGCAGTCAATTCCCGAGCGCACAACCGTGTTTGAGCGCCCATAGGGTCCGGTTCTCCACGGGGCCGTGGGTCCGAAGAGTGCAAGGACCTTCGCTCCGACAGCTGCGGCAAGATGCATTGACCCAGTATCAGTCGTGATAAATAAATCGGACACCGACGCGAGTGCTGCCAATTCCTTGAGGGTCGTTTCCCCTGCCCAATTTTCAACGTTGCTGTGCTTCATCAGTGTTAATACCCGTTCGATCATCCTACGGTCGTTGGGGCCACCTGTAAATATGACTGTTGCATTTTTTTCTTGAATTAACCGGTCCGCAAGTTCTGCGAAATTTCTCTCCGGCCACAGCTTTGTTGTCCAACGCGCTCCGGGATTCACAATCACTAGACGCCGTCCGGGAGGCTTCACCACCTGAATCCGTTGTTTGATCTTTTCCTGCTCCTCTTTGATCGGCAGTGCACAGGCTGGTGAAACATCTCTCGCGCCGAGATACTGTGCAATGTCAAGATACCGCTCGAGTGCGTGTTTTTCAATGTCATAGGCCGGTAATCGCTCGTTTAGGAACAAGTAGGAAAATTCGCGAGTACGATCGAATCCTATTTTTCGGTCGGCGCGGGCGAAACCGATAAGGATGCCGCTCTTGAAGAGTCCCTGGAAATCTATGGCGATGTCATAGTGGATATTGCGCAAAAGGTAAATAAACCTGATGATGTTGCTCAATCCCCGCCATGCAGAGAACGGATTTTTGAGCAGGCGTAGCCAAGCCTTCCTTTGTGATACAAGTAATCGGTTGATGAGCGGATGCCCCTCCAGGATACCTGCTGCAGCTTCCTCAACCACCCAAGTTATTTCGCTGTCGGGAAATATTTTTTTGATCGCTTCGAGTGCCGGCAGCGTCTGTACAACATCGCCGATAGCGGAAAGCTTGATGATTAGAATTTTCATAGTGCGGACGTCCAACAATCATAATCCATTCATTGAACGCAGTCAACTCGAAAGAGATATTTCGGAGTGAAAACTGATAGTTGGCGATACATTTATTCGAGCCGGCCAAAGGCTTTTTGATGATTCTATATTGATGATCGTAGTAGTGATGGCACTTACCGGCCCCCCCACACGGATCCGTGCGGCGAAAATTACTTCACGCGGCTCCTGCCTCGGGTAATTCACGTAAATGGACTCGGGTTTCCCCATATCTTATGCTTTGCGTAACCTGTCAAGTCAGCTCATTGTTTGCTCCTGTTTCTGAGTACAGGTCGCAGACCACTTCCCAGCATGCCCCTTGATCACCAGCCCTACCTCAAGAACCTCCGCCACAGTGCAGGCAGCCCCGTTTTGATCAGCTCCTTCTTAGTCCGCATAGATTTCAGTTACACGCATGCCTAGGTGAGGAGTGACTAGTATCGCCTTTTCGATTTGCGATATGGGTTCCTAGTTCCACCATGCCTTACGTTCACTGAAACCTCCGTTTTCATCCCGGACGGTCGGATTGTCCGAGCCCGGTTGGCGACCATAGCTTTCCTCGACAGGCCTTCCTGATGCAGCGCAGCTCAAGCGCTGGCTCGCATACACCCTTACTACATCGGTTTTCGCACCGTCTCGACATCTAATGGAGTCTTGACGCGGTAATTTGGCTCTATGACCTTGCCGCGGGTCCTATAGAAATCCGCCGTGTGCCGAGAGTCCCTTTTGTCTCTCCGAGATTCTGCCATGTAGTTTCTGCAGACCTCTAATTTCAGGGCTGCTGTCATTCCTTTATGTTTGGGCTCCCATACTTGCTAGGCCCCAGGCTGCTTCCACCGCATCCCCTTCGAGATGGGCGGCTTGGCCTTTTACGCCACGCATTGTTCGTGTTGGTTGCCCATCATGCGTTATTGTATCACTACATGCCTGAATCGCCCAATTAGCATGGTGGGACTTTCACCCGCTGGGTTGCGGCCTTGTCAGCCGCTTTGTACTATGCCGATATCAAACTGCAAGACAGCGTACAGATAAAGATTACGGCCACAGGCCTTCCTTTACTGATCCGATATGCAACTTCCACGGCGGATGCTGCTGAGATCTTCCGGTTCTCGAACATAGATTGTGCTCTCATGCAAAGGTCTTCGACCCCGCGGAGTTGATAGACAATTGGCTGATAGCGTTGTCGACTTTAATGCTTTCCCCATGTACGTACGCAATCGGCACTCGGAAATGTGTAATTTCTGAGCTTAATCGGTGGCCTACGCTTCCACCGTCAACGCTTCACGTGCAATCTCACGACCGCCCGCGCATGACTCGGGGCCATGATGGTTCAGCTCGTCCTTCCATCTAAGGGACTTTCACCCTCTGCTCTATACCGGTTTATCCCGGCGCTTTCGCATATTCCCACCACTAAAACATGCGGAGATTCCCGCGCCGATTTACTAAAAAGAGCAATCCGTCGAACTTCGATAAGAGGCCAGCTTTGTGTTGCATATTTTAGTTCACATTTGTCGGACGTTATCAAACTAACATTCGAACATTCCATTACCTCCGATTTTAGCCTCTTTTGACCTGTTCTCTTTTGAACTTGCATTTTGCATTTTTTTTGCTAAAATTCTGGCAGTTTTTCCTAAGACATGCTCATTCCGAACGCGCTTGATCGAATCAGTTTCCTCTCGGGAGGGACGAAAAGAATAGTTCATGCTTGTTTAATTCAAGAGAAAAATCAGGAGGAGGGTATCGATGCCGAAAAAAGTAAAAGGCAAGAGTTCAAATAAGAAAGACACTTCTCGTAAACCCGCCAAAAAAACTATCAGAAATAAGGTCATAAAGAAAAAAGTAACGAAAAACCCTGCAAAAAAACTTGCTAAGAAAATAGCGGTCGAAAAAGACAAATCTGCCGGCAAAAAGGCTGTGTCGTCAAAACCGGCAATCAATGAACCGGTCCCGCTGCTACGCAGCATTCCGCCTGTAGAAGAGCCCGCCCCGATCGAAGAGGCCATAGCCATCGTGACACATTATTACAGCCACCTCGGTGTAGCGGTTATCCAGCTCAATAAAGGGGTCCTCAAAACCGGAGCTACTATCCATGTTAAAGGTCACATAACAGATTTCACGCAGTCCGTTGAATCCATGGAGTATGAACACCAGCACATAAACCTGGCAGCGGCAGGCCAGAGCGTCGGCATCAAGGTAAGAGACCATGCACGGGAACATGACATTGTGTTTCTCGTGAAGTAATGCTGTGCCTCGATAATTATGATACAATAAATACAGCGCGGGTGCTTTCCTGCGCTGTAGCTGTTTTTACACTGATTTTTTCGAGGAGACCCCTATCCCCACTATCCACGGAAATACAACAGGCCTCAAAGCTGCTGAAGTAAAAATGCTCGAGCGCCTCTACCGAAGGAAAATGCCGCCTGACGCTGTTATCACCCCCGAGGCAGCGAGGGTGCTTTCAGAGGCCTCGGCGAAGACAGGCAGGCAGATCGGCCTCATCATCGACCGCTCCGGAAGCGTACGAAACGTGCTTGTCGGCACAAACAAGGATATTCTCATTCCCGACTTGTCCGAGCATCGTCTGGGTGGTAGAAGGCTTCGAGGCGTCCGTTTTATTCACACTCATCTTAAGGGCCAGCTGCTGAACCAGGAAGACCTGACAGACCTTGCCCTGCTCCGACTGGATCTCATGGCCGTACTCATGGTCCAGGCCGATGGTCTACCCGGAAACATCTCAATCGCCTACCTTGTCCCGCCCAATCCCGAAGAAAAGCTGTACGAGGTCCTGCCGCCACAGTCCGTGCATACAATCGCGCTTGATGCCTCTGAATTCATCTCGGACATCGAGCGTCAGATGGAACGTGCGGTGGCCGCGAACGAAGTCTCCCAAAAAGACCGCGCCATCCTTGTAAGTGTATCGAAAAAAAGCAGACACGAGCAGGAGGAGTCCGTTGATGAGTTAAAAGAACTTGCGCGAACGGATGGCATCACGGTACTCGATATGGTTATACAGCGCCTGCATGATATCAATCCCAAATATCTGCTAGGAGAAGGCAAGCTCAAAGAGCTTATCATCCGTTCGCAGCAGCTTGGTGCCGACCTAATCGTCTTTGATCAAAACCTATCGCCTGCCCAGGTCAAAGCGATTGGCGACATCACTGAGATGCGTGTCATCGACCGTACCCAGCTCATTCTCGACATCTTCGCCGGGAGGGCTCAAAGCGGCGATGGGAAGGTTCAGGTCGAGCTTGCCCAACTCAAGTACCGGTTGCCGAGGTTGTCGGAACGTTCTACCGCCCTCTCACGTCTCACCGGCGGCATCGGCGGTAGAGGTCCGGGCGAAACGCGGCTTGAGGTCGATATGCGGCGTGCCAGGGATAAAATCCGGATGCTGGAGAAGCAGCTCGATTCCTTGGGCAAGGCCAGAGACCAGCGGCGCGAGCGACGTATCAAAAGCGAGATCCCCATCGTATCAATCGCTGGTTACACGAATGCAGGCAAGTCTACGCTCTTCAATGCGCTGACGAAATCTGAGGTCAAGGCGGAAAACCTCTTATTCGCCACACTCGACACAGCTACACGGAGACTCCGTTTCCCGCGCGATCGCGAGGTCGTCATTACCGACACTGTAGGTTTCATTAAAGACCTACCGAAAGATTTGCTGGGAGCTTTCCGTGCTACGCTCGATGAAATGCAGGATGCTGATCTGATCCTGCACGTAGTTGATATCAGCAATCCTCGGTTCGAGCAGCAAATGGATTCCGTGAATAATCTCTTGAGCGAAATCGGCCTTGATCATATCCCCCAGCTTGTCGTGTTTAACAAGGTGGACCTCGTAAACCCACTCTGGGGAAAAACTATAGCAGGCAGGTTCAGGGGTGTTGCATGCTCGGCGATCAATAAGGATACATTGGGAAGTTTATTAAAAGAGGTCGAGAAAAAAGTGTGGGAAGAAGATAGCTCAGCGTTCGTTATTCAGAATCCAGCATGAGGTGGTAACCGACTGAATCTCACTTCCCTCCGATCGAAAGTTCTTTGATACGAAGCGACGGGCTGCCGATCTTGCCAGAAAAGCGAAGATCGTTACCCACGGCATCCACATATTTCATAAGATCAAGAATATTACCCGCAAGTGTGATCTCGCGTACGGGATAGGCTTTTTTCCCCGTCTCTATCCAGAATCCAGTTGCTCCCACTGAAAAGTCTCCTGAGATGGGATTGGCGGTATGCATACCCATGACTTCCGAGACGTATAAGCCCTTATCGATTGACTTGACTAGATCTTCGAGAGTATACGTGCCCGGTTCAACATAGAGATTTGTCAGGCCCACGCCGAGAATGCCCTTAAACCCGCCACGCATGCCGTTTCCCGTTGATACGGTCTTGTCTTTGTTTGCCGTGTATGTATTATAGAGGAACATAGCTAGTCGTCCCTGTTCTATCACTGTTTTTTTTATAATCGGCACGGTCTCGTCGTCCGATGGTACAGTCCCGAGCCCTCCCTCAAGCAGGCCATCATCGAACACTGTGATGACCGGGGAAGCAACTTCCTGACCAAGTTTGCCGATGAAGAGCGACCGCTTCTTCTGCACAGTTTCCGCAGAAAAGCCGCTTGCCATCATCGATAGAAACTCCTGGGCCACCGTCGCTTCGAGAAGGACTGGAGCTTTGATGGAATTGATGTGTTTTGCGCCAAGCAGGTCGAGGGCATTCTGTGCGGCCTTCCGGCCCACTGCCTCAATACGAAGTTTCCCGTAAAAGCGGGTCACATCGAATTCGGAACCTGTCTGCGCTTCACCCTTATCTTCAGCAACGACCTCAATGCTTGATGAGCAAGCAGTGCTCCGGTACGACGACTCTGCTCCATTGGTATTCATGATCATAGTATCGGCGTCGGAGAAGGTGGCAGAAGCTTTGCGGATACGCTTTATCCGCGCATCTACGGCGAAAGCTTCCCGTTCCATAGCCATCACCCGTTCAATCTTTTCTTTCTCAGCCAGATTAATGATTTGTGAATCAAAGATATTTACATCATGATAAGCAATAGCAGGCTTGTTGGGGAGAGAATGGAACGGATCTGGCTCCGTGTTTTGGGCGTTCGTGACGGCAGCCTGGGCAAGCGTTTTGAGTGAATTTTCGGAGAGGTCGGTCGTGAAGGCAAAACCCATGCGCGCTCCGACGAGTAGACGGAGCCCAGCCCCGATATCCTTAGCGCGGTCGAAAGCATCAACCTTTTGGTCTTTTACTTCAATCGATGTCGAGGAATAGGCCCGGAGAAAAACTTCTGCTGCATCGGCATTGTGGGATAGGGCATAAGAGAGAATCTTTTCCGCAGTGTTTCTGTTCATGTTACCTCCTCTGCGCCCTGCGGTAAAGCAAAACAGAATTTACTCAAAGTAACTAGCAGATGCTGTGTCGGACTCCCAGACGGTCACGCTCGCGACTTCGACATTCTCATCATCGATTTTCTTCGCCATGTTATCGTAAATCCACTTGGCTACGTTTTCCGATGATGGGTTGATCTGAGTAAAAGGGAATATTTCGTTCAAAAAAGAATGTTCAAGTTGGTCGAGCACCTCACGGAGTGCACTTTTCATATCCTGAAAATCTATTGCCAACCCCTGTTCATCTAGTCTTTCAGCTGTCACGGCAATTGTCACTCGCCAGTTATGGCCGTGGAGTTTTTCACACTTACCCTGATAACCTCGAAGTTGATGGGCCGCTGCAAATTTTGATTCAACCATAAGCTCATACATAGCGTTGGATATTAGGCTATACACCATGAAAAGTCAATAAAGAAAAAGCTCTGCTGCAGTGAGAAGGACGCAATATTCATCAAGTGAATATAGATTTTCAATGATGAAAACATCTTCTTCTATATCTTTTTGCCTTAACCCTTTGGAAGCCCCACTCCGGAAAGAAACGTGTCGTATTTCTAACTTCATAACGGACAAACGTAGCCCTAGTCGTTTTTACTAAACGAGTCAAACAAACGGTCCGCACAATTTCCTTGCAAAAAGAAATAATTTCAGATATGATTTTCTCAATGGAAGTATTGAAGGAAGAATCAAATGTAACTGTAGAACCTCAATTCCTGTCACAGGCTTTAGCAAGCGGTATCAAGCTTCATATTGGCCAGATGAACACAACCGAATTTGAGGGAATCATCCGCGAAATCGGGCGGTACGAAATAAATCTTGATTCAGGTGGCAAGATCGTCACTCTTTTAAAGCAAGAAATATCCTTTCTCACCGCTCCGCAGGTTCTCCTTGCGTTTTCCGCGCCACAAGTCATTCCTGTAGTCTCTGATCATGCGCAGCTGCCAGAGGCGGCGTCAGGACGACCGAACATCCAACAGGAGTTTCTCGACAAAGCTATCAAGGAAAACCAGGTGCTTACGCTATATCTGATCAACGGGCAGCGTATCAAGGGGAATATCGAAGCATATGACAGTTTTACGATCCTGCTGAAAGAAGGCGGAAAACAACATTTATTCTATAAACATTCGATCACAACAATCAATCGGTAGTTGAATGAGGTGTTCTCCATGGAAATCAATCTCCTCGACCGGATGCTGAACACATATCTGACCGAGCAGACACCCGTAACTGTAACGCTCCAGAACAAGATTCGTGTTTCGGGGAAAATTAAGGCATTCGACAGCTACGTCATCATCATGGAAGGCCAGAAGCGGGAAATTCTGTACAGGCATGCGATTTCCACTCTGAGCCTCGCTGTTCAGGAGGAGCAGAAGCGGCAGCCGGCGCAGCAGCGGCCTTCGGCCGTGAAACCGGCCGTCGCTCCAAATTCAAAACCTCAGAAGAGTGCATCACGCAATACCCAGCCGATGCACCAGCAACCATCGCTTTCAGCATCAGCTAGCGAGCCCATCAACAGTAGCATGAAGGACGGGCTCTTAAAATGGATGCAGGAACAGAAAGCGTCAAAGTAGCATGAACCCCCGGTCCGCGGCCCTCGCCGCGTTTTCCGGTATTCTCCTCGCCTCAGCCTTTCCTGTCTTCAATCTCCATTTCCTTGCTTGGGTTGGCCTTATTCCGCTCTTCTTCGCGCTCAAGGAAAAGAATGTCAAAAACGGTTTTTGGCATGGCAGTATCACGGGCATCGTGTTCTTTGCCGGCACGATTCACTGGATCACAAATTCCATACATTTCTATGGCGGTTATCCGCTCATCCCCGCATCCCTTATCAACTTGTTCCTCTGCGCTTACCTCGCGCTCTACCCGGCTTTGTTTGGCGCCTGTGCTGTCACCATCAGGAACAATAAACCGAAACTGTTTTTCGTCGCTGCACCTTTGATCTGGACAACTTTTGAACTTGCGCGGACGTATGTGTTCAGCGGATTCCCGTGGTCATTGCTCGGTTATACGCAATACACTGTACTTCCGGTCATACAGATTTCTGACATCACAGGTGTGTATGGAGTTTCGTTCATTATAGTGCTAGTGAATGCCGCACTGGCGACAATTATCTTGGACAAGAAAAATAATGTCCCGATCATCACCACTGCCGTCGTTGTAATCTTCGTTCTTGGCTACGGATTTATGAAACTCCGAGCACCTGAAGTATCCGGCAGTGGGATCAACATCTCTGTTGTTCAGGGAAATATCGAGCAGGACAAAAAATGGGACCCTGCGTACCAGTCAGATGTGATGGCAACCTACAAACGACTGACACAAAACGCTCTGAGGCAGCAACCAGACCTAATCATCTGGCCTGAGACCTCTACCCCCTTCTATTTTACGGGAGTCGGTACGAACGATCGCGTTATGACTGCAGATCTTATTGAATTCGTGCGGCAGAACCATGTGCCGCTGCTCACCGGAAGCCCAACTTATGAGATGCAACCTAACAGGCGGATCATCGGAAGGAACTCTGCATTTCTGATCATGGGAGACGGGCACATCGCTGCTGTATACCATAAAATACACTTGGTCCCCTTCGGTGAATACGTGCCGCTCAATAAAGTCCTGTTATTTATCGAAAAGATGGTGAAGACGAATGGCGATTTTCAGGCTGGGGACGAGTATACGGTTATGACGGTGCCCTATGGCGAACCAGGACAGCGAAAAAACGTAAAGCTTTGTACGGTCATTTGTTATGAGATTATATTCCCCGATCTCGTCAGAAGATTTGTCGATCGTGGGGCCGAGATTGTGACAACGATCACGAATGATGCATGGTTTGGAAGGACGGCCGCCCCCTACCAACACTTTTCTATGGCGGTTTTCCGGGCGGTTGAGAACCGCGTGCCTGTCGCCCGCGCTGCAAACACGGGCATTTCGGGATTTATCGATTCACGGGGAAGGATTCTCGAAACCTCGGGAATATTCACTGAAGCATATTTAACTCACAAGCTTGAACCGGGTACTGAACGGTCCCTGTATACCCGATTCGGAGACATCTTCTCCTATGCCTGCGTGATCGTAAGCCTCATCCTGCTGGCAGGAATCCCGAAAAAATCAATTTCCGTCACAAAACCACGATGACCTGGAAAAAAGCAGCCTGAAAATTTCAGGAATCCCTCATTTCCGCCGTGATACTGTAGTGAAAAGTGTAGTGAGAAGTACCCTACAATGATGTTATTACCTTCAGGAACTCCGTTGATTTGAGCCGCTTACCGAGGATATGAAAGGTGTGGGAGGTGAACGCCATGTCGAGCTCACGTACGATACCGTCCGATGGTTTAAGTCTGCAAACCTTGTCCATCTCCATCCTAAGCGCCTGGTAATAAAAGCCGACTGCACCGGGAGAAAGCTTCACCTGCGGTTCTCCGGAAGATACCATACAGTCCGGGCAGAGAATGCCGCCTTTCAGCCCAAGGAACGCCATCTCCCCTTTCGGCTGGATCCCGCAGGAAAGGCAATGATCTAGCTTAGGCTGGTAGCCAACAAGCGACAGAAACTTGATCTTGAAGATACTGAGCAGAAAGAGCGGATCCTTGCCTGCGTCCAGAAGATGAAGTATATAAGAAAGGAGCAGAAAAGCCTGCGCGTTGCGCTCGCCGAGGGGAGACATTTCCCGCACCAGTTCAAGCATGACAGCCCCAGCAGCAGAGCATCCAAGGTCGGCTATGATCCCAGGGTGCTGCTCTATAATCTCAGCTGATTCGATCCGTGCCATTTCCTGGTGCTCACGCTCATAGAGCAAAAGTCGGACGAGGGTAAAGCTCTCGAGCCCTGCACCAAAGCGTTTAAAAGATTTCCGCGCATTTTTGGCTACACCTTTGAGCATGCCCTGATCGAGGGAGAAAAACGTGACAAGTTTGTCCGCCTCGCCTAGATTCATACTGCTGATGATAATGGCTTCGGTTTTGGATTTCATGAAGGAATTGATTTACAGCTACGGATTCACACGGATTTTTCCTTTATTTCCCTATGCAGTAATCGGGAATGCAGGATGTTCAGATGCAAACGCATTTCATTATCGAAAAAGAATGAAGTCATTATACACTGTTATGGGGAGAGAAAATAGTAAAGAAAATGGCGATGGCTTAAAGTTTACATGCTTCTATTCAGATTAGTAAGTATAGTTAAATAATTGTTGAGAGCAGTCCGTCGATACGGACTGTCTTGAAGCAAAAAAAGTTCAATGAGCTCGAAAAACTTGCTGTATTCCCACCGCTAAAGCATGTGAGGTTTCCCGTGCCGTTTTTCTATATTTTTAAATTTTCTTCCCGAGTTTACGAAAATCATAATTCCCTGACTTCTTTCCTTAGGGAATGTTTTTCATGATTTCTTCCCTGATATAGGTCTTGACATAGTTCCTATCGCTCGAACTGATAGCCACCAGCTTAAGACCCATGCCGGGCTCCTTGAAAGGTCCATCGCCGTAGCGATGGCAGTAGAGTACTTCTGCCTCTCCAGCGATAGACCTGCCGCCGAGCTCAAACCGGATGGCAATTCGAGTGCGCTGAGGACATGGTTCCAGGGTTCTTACATACATGCCATACTCCGACAGCTCGGTAATGCACTCGCCTTTCTCACTATCAAGAGGTTTGTTGTCTATGCTTATGGACAACAGTGTCCGGATCCGTATATTACCGCGTGGTGTCTGCTCAATTGTTTTCTGAATAGTCCTGAAGAGAACTTCGGCCGGGATCGGGTTGATCAGGAACGCGACAACTCCTGCCTTGTGGCACTGCTGCTCGAATTCGAGAGCTGGCACATCGCTGATAACGATGACCGGGATACTCGAGGTTCGCGAATCCCACTTAAGGCGATTAACTAGTTCGGTTCCGGGTAAGTCGGTAAGATCAAGGGGGGTGATGATCAGTTTTGGAACTGCCACTATTGCTAATTCGAAGGCGTCATTCCCCGTAGTGGCTGTACATACATTGTAATTGAAACGTTGAAGGATCATAGCCAAGGAATAGAGGTCATTGACGTTATTGTCTACAATGAGCAGGTATCCGGGATCACGCTTGCTAAAACGACCCACGCCTACTTGACAATTTGTCACGGCTTCTCTCCCGATCCATAATGCTATGGGATCCTGATATAGCATGCATGAAATTTATTCGGAACTACGGATCACCGGGTTCATGCATCTTGACGTTATGTGAGCGTATCAAATTTTGGGCAGAACAGTTAACACCAAAAAACGGCTTCCACTAGATATCAGCAGAGCCAACATTTTGCTTCTTTTTCCGGTGGTTCCTGACATATACAGCTATGATGACTGCGCTCACAATCGACACGCCGATGAGCGCCTGGTGAGAATACTTCATGATTAAATCCTGATTTGCTCCGATGAAGTAGCCGATACACGAGAGCACGGTGACCCAGATGCCTGCACCGAGAATCGTGTAGAGCAAGAACTTAAGGCGGTTCATGCCCGCGAGACCAGCAGGGAGCGAAATAAGATGTCTCACGACAGGTAGGAGCCTGGCAATGAAAGTCGATATCTCGCCATGGTCCTTGAAAAAGCGCTCCACCTTGGAGAACTTCTCCTCTGTAATCCAGACGTATTTACCATATTTCAGTATAAGCGGCCTTCCAAGGTAGTGGGCTACGAAATAGTTCACGTAGGCGCCGACGAGGCTGCCAGCCGTACCACACAGGATAGCCATCATCATGTTCATCTGCCCCTGTTGGGATAGATAACCAGCAGGCGGCATCACCAACTCGCTCGGAATCGGAATAACCGAACTCTCCATGGCCATGAGCAGAAAGATCCCGGGATAGCCCAAGGCACCGATAGTATGTACTAGCCAACTGATCATTTCGTGCATAGATTCCCTCAATTACGCTGCGGGCCGCAATCTCAATTCCCTTCTTCCAGTATCCCGAAATTCTTGAGTATCCGCTCGTCTTCGCGCCACCCCTTTTTGACCTTGACATAGAGTTTCAGAAATATCTTTGTCCCGAGCAGGTTCTCCGCATCCCGCCGGGCGAGCGTTCCTATCTCCTTCAACATGCTGCCGCCCTTGCCGATAAGGATCCCCTTCTGCGAATCGCGCTCAACAATAATCACCGCGTGGATGCGCGTTATATCCGGATCCTCTTTCATGTCTTCGATGACAACTGCCGAGGAATAAGGAATCTCCTCTTTCGTGAGTTCGAAAATCTTTTCACGGATAATCTCGGCTACAATGAACCGTTCAGGCTGGTCCGTAAGCTGGTCTTCGGGAAAGTACTGCGGTCCCTGTGGAAGGCGTTCCAGGATCGCATCGAGGAGGCCATCGAGATCGTTTTTGAGCGCGGAAATGGGGATGATCTCGACGAAGTGATAGAGTTTGCTGCATTGCTGGATAAGTGGTAAGAGCGCTTCTTTATTGATAATATCTATTTTGTTGATCAAAAGAAAGACCGGCGTTTTCACCCTTGATAGAGTCTCAATGATGAACTGGTCCCCTGACCCCGGTGGCGTGTTTGACTCGGCTAGCATGAGGATGATGTCGACTTCGTTATACGTGCGCAATGCAGTCTGCACCATGAACTCGTTCATCTTATGCATGGGTTTGTGGATGCCCGGCGTGTCAATGAACACTATCTGCGCACCCGGCTTGTTTACAATGCCGAGGATGCGGTTCCTTGTTGTCTGGGGCTTGTCTGAGATAATGGCAATCTTCTCCCCGAGAAGGGCGTTTAAAAGCGTGGATTTACCCACATTTGGTCTGCCGATAATCGAGATGAAGCCTGATTTGAATGCTTTTCCCTCAGCCATGAGGGACAGAATACCCGAAATGAATGCTGTGCGCAACAGAAAAGCCGGAATATGGAATTATTGACGCAGATATTATCAAAAAAAGGTGGGTTAAAGTTCAGCAGCATAACGACGATGTGGATAGGATATCGCTAAAAAAAATTCCCATAAAAAAACGAGTAGAATCCAAAGGCGACAAGAACTGCGCCCTTCACGCACCGAAGGGCGGCTTCGTGTCTGACAGGACTGCGGAGCCGGCTCTGCGTCATTGGTGAAGCACTATATCCATGACCCTTTCCGCCTTGTGGCGGACCAGAAAATCTTCGGTTCCATGCCATGTCCAGAAGTATTGTTCAATTCTTGTTGTTAACCAGCACGTAGTGGCTCACGGCTTGGGCAGTAATGATGCTGATAACTGTATAATCGGGTGGGACGGATTACCAATCAATTTAATCGGGTTCGCCATGCACATGTCTGGTTCACCGTCCCAGCCAGCCTACGACTATTTTTATGATTCAAAAAGCTTCTCCAGCATGAAGGGTACCTGATCTCTCATAATATAGTATGCTGCCCGCGCCAGTTTGTGAGCGAGCGCTACATGTGTTATCACGGTGTTTGTTTGCTTCATCTTGAGGTTGTAATATGCGCGAGCCTCTGGACAATAGCGCCGTGCCAGTTCTGCTGCCCCCGAAAAAGCCCACGCAAAACGCAGCATGCTGATCATCTGAATATTTCAGTCCTGAGTATTTCTGTATTGCAGTTGGATTGGCAAAATGCAGTGTATATCCCTCCGCTATGAGCAGATCAACCAGCCAGTACCAATTGTAAGTTGACTCAACGACGATGCCGACGATGTCATTCTTGTATGGCGCAAGAGTAGCGAGAATCATCTCTGGATCATTCGGCAGCTTCCTCTTGAATACTTTCTTGCCGGTTTCATCGGTGATCCCCAAATAACTATTACTTGAATGTAGATCGATTCCTAAGTACAATCTCATAAAGCACCTCCTCGGATGGGATTGGCTGTCTCTTCCCAAGAGCATATCAGAATATTTTGGATTCTGGTATGCTCGGAGGTGCCCTTTATATGAATTATCAATTTACAAATTGCGTAAAAATTCGATTGTGCTGCTACAGGAAATTGTTGAAAAAAGGAATTTATGGATTAAAAGCGAAAAAGAGATTTAAAGGGCCATACTGGATCAAAACAATAAAAAAAACATGGCTATCACAAGCCCCCTGCTTTTCATACCATTATTCTCGGCGATGGTATCCCACTGTTTAATATCCCTAATCCCCTGCAAGAGCAGCTTCTGTAGTTTTACAAGGCACTTAACACAGGACAAGTCCAGGCAAAATATAAGTCTGTAACTTTGGGCATCACTGAAATGCATGCGCATTCATGCTCACTTCCGTACTTTCTATTTGACAAGCGACGGCAATTATCGGTATTATCAGCATACATATGAGTGCTCAAACGTCGGACATCGACGCCCTCCGCGATAAAATACGCAAACAGAAAAAAGACCTGAATGCCATCATCCTCGCTCACAATTATCAGCGCCCCGAGGTGCAGGATATAGCTGATATCACCGGCGATTCCCTTGAACTGTCGCGCGCAGCTGCTAAGACGGACTTCAACGTGATTGTGTTCTGCGGCGTTCATTTTATGGCTGAAAGCGCAGCGATATTATCTCCTGACAAGACCGTTTTGCTTCCGGAGTTAGGTGCCGGTTGTCCAATGGCAGACATGGTAACAGTCAATGGCCCGCGTAAAACGAGGAGAGACCTCTACACGGACGTCATGGGCATTACGTTTCAGTTTGCTGATAATTTCACACTCCTGGATATGAAGGCTAAATATCCCGGGGTACCCGTCGTAGCCTACGTGAATACGTCTGCAGCGGTTAAGGCCGAGAGCGATATCTGCTGCACATCGTCCAATGTCGTCAAGGTCGTCGAATCTCTGAAAGCAGACACAGTCATTTGCATTCCTGACCGCAACCTCTCTGCCTATGCAGCAAAACGGACAAAAAAGAAGATCATCTCATGGGACGGGTTTTGCAACGTACACCATGCTCATATTGATGTTGACGATGTGAAGCGCGCCAAAGCGGCTCACCCCGATGCGGTCCTGGTCGTACATCCCGAATGCCCGCCTGAAGTACAGGACATGTCTGATCAGATCACGAGCACCTCAGGCATGCTCCGTTTTTGCAAAGAGTCAAATCATAAAGAATTCATTATCGGCACCGAGGAAGGCATCCTCCATCGTCTCAAAAAAGAAAACCCTGACAAAAGGTTCTATGTATTAAACAAAGAAATGGTCTGCCCCAATATGAAACGGACCAAGCTCGAAAGTGTGCTCACAGCAATGGAAAATATGCAACATGTGATCAAAGTGCCAGAAAACATCCGCATCCCGGCCAAACGGTCGCTGGACAGGATGCTTGAAATTAAGTAGCAGTCCAGAGTTCAGAGAGAACTTTTTCAGGGCTCCAGACTCAACATTCATCGCGCCATATTTTATGCTCCTAACTTAAATGTTCACTGCCATCCTCATACTCCTAACATCCGTCGTCCTTATCCTCCTCTGGCTCGTAATCCAGTCGCAGAAGAAGGTTATCGATCCGACGGTCGGAATGCTCCAACAGGAAGTGCAATCCCTCCGCGGTCAGCTGACGGAGGCCATGCTCAAAAGCCAGGAGACCGTGAACCAGCAATTAGGCCAGATCTCGGTTCAGGTGAACTCCCAGCTGAACCAGGTGACGCAGCAGCTCCAGAAATCAACGGGAGATCTGAATACGCGACTCGATAACGCTGCGCGAGTGGTTCAGGATGTAAGCAAGGGACTCGGCAGCCTCTCTGAGGCCACGAAAAAGGTGTTCGACGTGGGGAAAGACATTGCAAGCTTGCAGGAGATCCTGCGGTCGCCAAAACTTCGCGGAGGGCTGGGGGAGTTGTTCCTAGGTGACTTGCTAGCGCAGATCTTTCCGCCTGCACATTACGCGCTTCAACACCGGTTCAAGAGCGGCGAAGCCGTAGATGCCGTAATCAGGCTCGGTCAAAACCTCGTGCCGATAGATGCCAAGTTTCCTCTGGAAAATTTCAAGCGCGTTGTGGAGACGGCTACGGAGGACGAACACAAGGTTGCAAAAAAAAGGTTTATTAGCGATGTGAAAAAACATGTTGATTCCATTGCAAGCAAGTATATCCTACCCGATGAAGGGACCCTAGATTTCGCACTTATGTATATCCCTGCCGAAAATGTCTATTACGAGCTCATCATCAAAGACGAGGCTGTTGATACAGACAAGGCACTCCTAAACTACGCTTTTACCAAACGCGTTATCCCCGTATCGCCGAACAGCTTCTACGCCTATCTCCAGACCATTCTACTCGGCCTCAAGGGAATGCACGTCGAAGAACAGGCGCAGGAAATCTTGAAAAGCCTTGAGAGACTTTCGGGTGATTTTGAAAAGTTCAAGGCCGATTTTGAACTGGTGGGAAAGCATTTGACGAATACAAAATCAAAATACGAGGATGCCGACAAAAGATTGGAAAAGTTCGGTGACCGGCTGCAGTCTTTAAGCGCAGCAGAATCCTGCCCGATCATCGAAGAGACAACGAAACTACCGCTCTAATGCCATCCGCGACAACAATTCCCCCTCTCACTAATCTATGCAATAATGTCAATAACACTAGTCTGCATTTTTTGAGCGGTTTTCAAAATTTCGATGTTGGCATTAAAACCAGTCTCGGCGATGATCATATTCACCGCCTCCTGCGAAAGATCTACACGGTCTATATTTTCGTTCTGCGAAGTTATTGCCGTGACTCCTGAAGTGGTGGAGTCATGCATGGTAGTTTCAAGAGGGCTGTGGCTAACGGAATTAATATCGGCGACGTTATTCGCCGCATTATTCAGCAGAGTGTTATAAGAATTTAGCGCTGTTAACGATGCATTATTGATGTTGTCCGCCATAAATGCCACCACCTTTTAGCATTACCATACCATAGTCTTAATGATTTACTACGGTTCAGAAAACGACCCTCTTAGTGAACAGCTGTTTAATCAAATTCAATATAAAACGCATCTAAACAAAAATTACAATTAAAAAAACGGTATTGTAACTATTTTTTTATAACTGACCTCACCCATGGTTAAAACCAGGGGCTTATTGCAGTGAGATTGTAATCGAGACTGCCGATGTTCTGTTTAGTTTAGGAAAATAGAGTGGGAAACCCAGCATGCTTTAGTGGAGAGAGTGCATTAAGTGCTGCGAGTTCTTATTACGGACAAATTTGAAACGACAGAAAAAAGATACGGGTTGAGGTACACTACCTCAACCCGTATCTTGGCTTGCTAACTATGCCAGAGGAAAGGATATTACAGAGCACCTTACTACGCCTTTTTTTCTTCCTTATGCTCAATGGACGGCGGCGTTTCGTTCTTCTCGTCTTTCATGGCCTTCTTGAACGCTTTGATGCTTTTCCCAAGTCCTTCACCTAGTTCGGGAAGTTTCCCAGGGCCGAAAATAATGAGCACTATGAGCAAGATAAGAATCAGATGCACGGGCTGAAATAGGCCTTCAAACATGGGCGATCCCCTCCTTCAAGCATAAGTATTATACCGAGCTTTTATGATGCTGTCAATTTATAAAAGCGCAAGCAAATCTGACCAGTGAAGATACATGGCCTCTGCTTGACCCCCTCCTGGCTTTTTTACTCCTAGCAGGGGGAATACGCAGACACGAATTCAAAAAAAATCCTCATGGTATTATACCTGCCTCTATTCTCGTAAAAAATAAATTTGGCAGGATCCAATCTCAAACATCAAGCGCCAGGACACTGGCTGCAAAAGCGCTTTATCTTCGCTCCATCGATTCACGATGTCAAAAAAAGGTTGCAGTACGGAACAAAATGATTTACAGTATATACGGTTTTAATCATTATGAAATTTGATAAATTATTACTTATCGTTGGCCTTATTGTGGCTGCTAGTTTAGTGTTAAAGTCGATAAAGCAATTTATCTACTTATCATTCACCCTATTAACATTAAAATTTGTCTGGATAGTTATCATAGTGCTGTTTATTTTAATGTCGTTGAAAAAGAAAACGCGGCCTTCTCGCGAAATAAAAAAGTAGTCTGAATATTGGAGGATTTTAAAATGGGTAGAGGACTTCTTCAGCCAATGCATTTGCTTCTGATTCTCGTGATAGTTTTGATCATCTTCGGTCCGGGTAAATTACCAGCTCTCGGGGAAAGCCTCGGGAAAAGTATCCGTGGATTCAAGAAGGCCATGTCCGAGAAAGAAGATGACAAGGTAGAAGCGGAGAAACTCGAAGAAAAGAAACCCTGACCTACCGACTGAAGGCAGGGGGTTCTAACGGCGGTACCGGTAAGCGCTTCGGCAACAAATTTAAGTTGCCGATCTTGATTATCGTTGAACCGTCTTTAACTGGCCATCACTTTACCTCAGGCCCGCAGGACAAAGCCGATAGATAGAAATCTGATCATTCGTCGCTTGATATTGCAATCTCGACGTCGCCCGCTCTCGGAGCGGGCAAGCACTAGCCATACTTAATAAATCTAGCAATGTCGTGGTCAGGCAAAGATACCCGTTACTTTCTCATCGGAACCTCATATCTTTTATTTTTAAAGATCGTATAGTATATAGATAGGAAAAATCAACTTCACAGCAATTCATCCCCATTGCCAAGGCCAGGGTTTTCTTGCTGCTTAAATGTCGGTAAGTCAGGATAACCGGACATGACATGTCGGGAGTTTTTTCCAGCGCCCACCCTGTCATCTTTTTGGTCCCTGCCGCACACCATGCTAGCTCAGAGCATGTTTTCATAAGTTCCCCTTCTAACCAGGTCAGCCGTTGACGCTTCACAAAATGGCACTATTTAACGATCAGAACTTTAAGCCAATCGATCCGAGAAATTCGTATTCTGCGATTTGATCAATAATTTTCCATGACGTATTGTGGTCGCTGCAATTCCGGTATATAATCAATCTCATAATGTCGGACAAGGAGGGGACCATGCAAACGATCAGGACGTTCCTAGCAAAGGATGGTTCGAAAATAACGATCAGGCCAGCGCAGCCTGATGATTCTTGTGCCATCATTGACACTGTGCGATCAAATGCAAATGAGCGAAGTTATGTCCTCATGGAGCAGTATAGCAAAGATTCCGAGTCAGAAAGAGAATATATCAACGGATTGGACGGCACGAGGAACCTTCTCATCGTTGCTTCCGCTGGTGATGAGGTCGTCGGTTGTCTGGCTGCTTTGCAGGCAGATGATGGGAAGAGACCTGAAACAACTCATATTCTGCACATCGGACTTCACCTGAAAGAGAAGTTCCGGGGGCTGGGCATTGGGCCTAACCTTCTCAACTATTCGATAGAATGGGCAACCAAGCTGGGTTACAAAAAACTCGAAGCAAATATCTTCACGACAAATCAGAGATCCCTCAGTATGTTCAAGAAGGCTGGTTTCATCGAAGAAGGAGTGCGACAAAATAGGATACGAATGGGCAGAGATTTCATTAACGAAGTTCTTATGGGTAAAGTGTTATAGCAATGTAAGCCTTCATTGTCGCAGGACTAGCATTGTACAAACAAGCAGATCATACTCAATGCAGTTGACCCCTCTCATATCAAACCTGGCTTCCCCGCTTTTAGACTGTAAAATGTCACATTCCATGATCAAGATATCCGTCATTGCGCCGCAGCGCGGTTCAGAAGCTTTTCTCGTCCATAGGGCGAGAGTTCGCGCAGTTTGCTGATGATGTCCGGCAGGATTTCCGTTACACGGTCGATTTCCGCCTCAGTAGTGTATCGACTGAGTGAGAAGCGGATGGAGCCGTGGACGGCTGTAAAGGGTATACCCATGGCGCGAAGTACATGACTCGGCTCAAGAGAGCCCGAGGAGCAGGCGGACCCCGACGAGGCGCAAATGCCGTATTCATCAAGCCTGAGCAGGATTGCCTCGCCCTCGACGTATTCAAAGCTGATGTTGGACGTATTCGGAAGACGGTTGTGCGTATCACCGTTCACGCGTGCATCAGGGCAGGTGCGCAGCAGAGCCTGCTCGAGTTTGTCCCTGAGGACTGTCTGGCGTTTCGCTTCGACGTCAAGATGTTCACGGGCAAGCACGCAGGCCTTGCCCATGCCAATGATCGGCGCTACATTCTCGGTGCCTGCCCTTCTTCCGTACTCCTGATGTCCGCCGATAATATAGGGATGGAATCGCGTTCCCTTTCTTATATAGAACGCCCCAACACCTTTGGGAGCGTGGATTTTATGTCCAGATAGTGAAAGCATGTTTACAGACAGTTTGCCCACATCGAGAGGAAGTTTGCCGCCTGCCTGGACCGCGTCGGTATGGAAAAGGATCCCCTTCTCTCGCAGGATATCCCCGAGTTCAGCAATGGGGAAGATCACGCCTGTTTCATTATTCGCGTACATAATCGAAACGATCGCAGTGTCATCGTCGAGGGCTTTCAAGAATGCATCTTGATCGAGCCGTCCGTCACCGTCTACGGGCAGGTACGTGACTCGTATGCCTTTTCGGGAAAGATAGCGGGCGAAATTCAAGATTGCCGGGTGTTCCACTCGGGTCGTGATTACGTGTTTCTTATGTGGAAAGGACTCAATCGCGCTCATTAAGGCGGTGTTGTCACTCTCGCTACCACAGCTCGTGAATATGATTTCCTCAGGTTCCGCACCTATAAGCGCTGCAGCCTGAGCGCGTGCTTCCTCGATTTTGCGATGGACCTGTCCACCGAAGGTATGCATGCTTGAAGGGTTTCCGTAGAGGTCCCGGAAGTAAGGGAGCATCGCATCGAGGACCTCAGGAGCAATAGCGGTTGTTGCATTATTGTCTAAATATATCGGTTTCATTCTTCCTCTACCAGAATATCTGCACTCACCAGTTCTCTCAGTTTATTCTGAATCCCCTGGATCGTGATATTTCCCATGGGACAACCCACACACATGGCCCGAAACGAGACTATGACGCGGTCGCCAACAATATCCTTCAGTTCAATATCACCGCCATCGGCTTGGAGCCGCGGACGGATCTCCTGTTCCAGGACTTCCTGGATGAGCTCAATTTTCCGTAGGCTGGTCATGCGTTTGGGAGCCTGCTGAGATGCCTGCGTGGCTGATGAGGACCAGAGGTCTTTCAGGATCGACTCTATGTCGGGAATGCAACTGCCGCACCCTCCGCCCGCCTTCGTGAAATTGGTGACATCCTCGACTGTTGTGAGACGATTTTCGAGGGCGACTTTCCGAATCTTTTCTTCAGTGACCTCAAAGCACTTGCAGATAATTTTCCCTTCGACCTCTACCGGTCTTTTCTCACCCCGGTAATTAGCAATGGCTGCTTCGAGCGCTTCCCTGCCCATGACCGAGCAGTGCATCTTTTCTTTCGGCAATCCTCCCAGAAAGTGGGCGATATCCTGGTTGTTGATCTTCAGTGCCTCGTCTACTGTTTTCCCTTTTATGAGTTCGGTCAGGACTGACGAACTTGCAATGGCCGAAGCGCAACCGAAAGTTTGGAATTTTGCATCAATGATTTTCCCGCTGTTTTTGTCGATCCGAAGGGTCAGTTTAAGGGCATCGCCACAGAGAATGCTGCCGACCTCGCCAACGGCATCGGGGTTCTCAATTTCTCCGGCGTTTTTCGGGTGCAGGAAGGTTTGTTTAACTTTATCAGTATAATCCCACATGGTTGATGACAATCAAATGAAACTAATTGGTTATAGTATAGCAGATTGGAGACGATTTCTTTCACTATTCATAGCTCTTTTTTCAGTTACGGATGCGCGACGTTGTAGACGATATATTTCATGCGGCGATTGAACCATTTACTCTAACGTGACATCAGCCCATCCATGTTAGGTGCGGATTTCCATACAGGTTTTCGAATTGTCTTTTCTGGTGCAAACCAAGCGTCTCTACTCCAATCGCAAAGGTGGTGAGGCGTTATGCCAAACAATCTCCTCTCATGATTTGCGAATGAGTGTTTAGCGACGTCAATCATGTGAAGCTATTTCGGGCAATTGGTTGCGAAAATAAGGTTCTGGGTCTGATTAGGCAATATTTTTGTGCCAGCCGAATTCTGCACAAGAAGCAGGGCCGAGCGCGATCTTCGCGATATCCTTTAACGGGTCAGTGTTTGTTTAAATCTTGGGAAAAAGATGTCGTAAGATAAAACTATTTCAAATCATTTTTCGGGGAATTTCACCCTGCACGCGTGATGCGACAAAAGCCTCTTCTACAAAAGGGAGCAGAAGACAGCCTGAAGATCGGAGACTGGCGCCCAGCCCACGACGCATCGCACAACCTCGCTTCGGACTGCACCGAAAAAGACCACAGCCTCGCCCAGACTGTAGCCGATGAGATAGGTAGGTGAATCCTCCAGGCAGGAAATGATATATACGAGCTCAATGATGCATTGGAAATTGCAGATTTCTTTCGTGTGGGTCAATCGCCTTCGTTATCACCTCAACCAGCAAAATCGAACCGCTGCACGGTAAAATCCTTTTGCGTGCCCGTCGCTCAAACCTGACAAAGAGCCTGATCTCGCGAACTTTATCATCGGTGAACCCATGTGCCACGATGAAGATAGGAGCATTAGGGACGTACCAGAGCACACGGGCAACGCCCGCCAAATATTGTTTACGTTTGTTTTGGAATAGAAAAGGAATTTATTCCACCATATTGTAACCTCCGGCCAAACACGTCGAACCCATGCCGATGCTGCTGTCTTTCAAATTGTCTCTATACGCTGAGTAAACAGATCGCCCGCGAGGTGCTTGCGTCTGTCTTTATCGTTTCAAAACCGTTTTCTGATAAGAATATCAGAAGTTTGGCAAAAAGCGGGACTCTTATGATATCCAAATGCCAGCATTAAACCAAGCCCTGTAAAAAATAGATTCTCGTTTAAACCAATAAAGACTTTGCTTCTTTGCGTGATACTTCTTGAAGTTCAGGTTTTTCCTGGTTAAGATAATAGCGCGGTAAACGCCACATGCTTTAGCGTTGGGAATTCATCAAGTCATGTATTCTTGAAATAGCCAAGTAGAAAGATATCGCTCTCCCGTATCCGGCAGAATTACGACTATAAGTTTTTCCCTGTTTTCCGGCCTTTTTGCAACCTCAAGGGCAGCCCACAGCGCGGCGCCCGAGGATATACCGACCAAAAGCCCCTCTTCCCTTGCAGCTCGTTTCGCAAAAGTTCCCGCGTCTTCATTGGTTACCTGGATGATTTCGTCAATGAGTTCCCGCTGCAAAATATCGCTGACAAATCCCGCACCTATACCCTGGATCTTGTGCGGACCCGGCTTTCCACCTGAAAGAACCGGCGAG
The DNA here is from genome assembly GCA_963845065.1 of Nitrospirota bacterium. Classification (GTDB taxonomy): domain Bacteria; phylum Nitrospirota; class UBA9217; order UBA9217; family UBA9217; genus JAJYKN01. The sequence goes on along the minus strand of CAWJQQ010000001.1, from coordinate 920,733 downwards.
TCCTTTGGTTCCACAGCGATGGATTTGAAAGCGGGCTTCTTCTGCTTTAGTGTCTGCGAAACGCCGGTAATGGTCCCGCCCGTTCCAACACCCGCGACGAGGATATCGGCTTTCCCATCTGTATCGTTCCATATTTCCAACGCTGTTGTTCTCCTGTGGATGTCGACATTTGCCTCATTCTTGAACTGCTGTGGAATGAATGTACCTTTATTTTCCCGTGCAAGATCCTCGGCCTTCTCGATGGCTCCCTTCATCCCTTTGCTGCCCTCTGTCAAGACTAGTTCGGCGCCAAGGATTCTCAATAGCGCCCGACGCTCCATGCTCATGGTCTCGGGCATGGTAAGAATAAGACGAAACCCCTTGACTGCGCATACATACGCAAGCGCGATGCCGGTATTCCCGCTAGTAGGTTCGATTATGACCGTGTTCTTGTTTATGAGACCAGACCGTTCGGCTGCTTCGATCATAGACAGACCGATCCTGTCCTTTATACTCGCCATGGGGTTGGCTTTTTCCAATTTTGCCACGATGTGTCCCGGTAACCCCGAAGCAAGCCTGTTGATCCTGACCAGCGGTGTATGGCCAATCGTTTTCGTTACGTCATCGTAAATGTTTATCATTTCTCATCCTTTCCGTAATGAACATGGTCTGTAATGATAAATAGTATTCCATCTCTTCATCGACAATCCGGCCATAGCTAGTATTTCCATTGCGAAGCTCGGCATAATCTTCAACAACCCTAGGTTCCGGGGTATGGAGGGTATGCGTTCTCCTTCTGGTACGTCCAACTCGACGAATCGATCTGGTCAATTCCACTTCAATGGCTTCTACGGCGTCAATGCGTCTCATATCGAGCGAAACGATAGGGCCCACAGAATATACTGCGTCATGAAGGTCTAGTTGCCACGGCCATTCTCATCTATCTATTGATCTTGATATCGTAAGGCCTGATATAGGCCACGAGCGGGACATGACCGATCCCATCAGAATATGGCATGTCCTGCCAAATACTCTCTACATAGGCCTTAGTCTTCCATAGAAATAATTTACGCTCCCCAAATCTGATGGGTAAAGGATTGATGTGATGATTACAGATATCATCGGGCATACTGACCTACCCGATCGCACCTCGCATTATGATCATAACCCAGTCTGCGACTTTGAGTTCCTCTTCCTGATCGTATCTGATGGATAGGGTCGTCACTTTCACTTACACATGGAGTCTGGTGAACCAGCGGTGAATTTCTTTCTTAACCTTCGTATCTATCGTGCCGAAGGGTTCATTAAGGAGCAGCGCCTCCGGGTCCACCGCCAGACCTCAGGCGAGAGCCACATGCGGATATGGCCGCGGAAAACTGGAAAGATTCTTACCCGGCGAGATTGTCGATATCCGAGTCGTGTAACAGAATTTAACCGTTGTCTGGCCGCTCCAGTGTTGCGACATTCCTGAGGAACGCGGTCTTGCCCGAACCAAAGGTCCAGAAGTGCGATCTTTTCGTCCGTGGTTATCTTAAAGATTTTATCCAGAAGAACGAGATACCGGACGAAACTTGTTGATACCTCTTATTTCAAGGCTAACAGACCATCTTGACGCCTCCTCTTTAGGTGGATGTGACGTTTTTCGGGCCTGTTCGTCCGATTTTCGCCCAACAATCTTTCTGCGATAGTGTGACTTTGGGCAGAATCAGCAGTACTGAATTCACGGTGAAGGCCCCTGTAAAGCTATATTCGCTGTAGGTTGAGCTAAATCAGCATCAGTTACCATGTTCATCCTGCACCGAAGGTAACTCCTGAAAAATTATTTTTCGTGCGCCACGGTCCTTTCGAACGGCATGAACCTAGTCCTTTTTTTTCTCAACCAGTACTTTGAAAAATGAGTCCTGCGGCACTACACTCAACACTTGATGTCCTTCATCTTTGAGACTGCGTGTGACATTGACAATCGGCTCTCCGTCGTCAAGATAAAATTCAATCGTTTCACCGTTCTTGATTTTGTCCATCGCAAGTTTGGCTTTCACAAAATTCGTGGGGCAGCAGACGCCTCTCAGGTCGAGAAGGTTCCTTTGTATGGGTGATGTTGACGCAAAATCCGGTGCTTGCGCCAACATCTCAGTCTTGTCTAGGAATATTTGTGCGAGTGCCTTGTCCACTCCGATCCTGTCGATAGTTTGGCCGAAACGTTCTTTTTTCTTGCCATTAGCAACATAATAGTCGAATGCCTTACGGACCAAAGCGACAAGTTCTTCCTTCGATTCAATCAGCACTTTTGCCTTGGTCCCAAGGCGGGGTTTTTTGCCCATGCTCCCGCCCAGATAGAGCGTGTAGCCGGTCTTCTGTGCAGTCCATGCCGATGATGGGCAGTTTCCGATGCAAAGCCCGCATAGGAGGCACTTGTCGATGTCGAGGAGGAAATTATCACCATTTTGCTCGATTGCATTAGTTGGGCAAATGTTCACACAGAGCTTACAAGCAGTGCAGGTTTCCTTGTCCCATCCCGGTAGCACTCCTCCCATGATGCCGATATCGTTCTCAACCGGCTTTGAACAATTGTTCGGGCAGCCGGAGATGCCGATTTTGAACTTGTGAGGAGCGGCTACGCGCAGATAGGCCTCGTCGAACTCAGCGGCCAGTTCCTTTGTCTCGATAAGACCAGTAGTGCACGTCGCGTTTCCTGGACAGGCCACGATTCCCCTGCCGCGTGGCCCACATACGCCTAGCACGATCCCGCCCTCCTCAATCTCCTCACGGGCGGCCTGAAGATTATCGAGATGGATATTATGAATTTCGATCGCCTGGCGCGTTGTGAGGTGCACTCGACTGTTCCCGTACTTCCGCGCGACTTGGGCGACTGCGTTCAGTTCCTCAGCGGTCATTTCGCCGCCCACGGTCCTAAGACGGATAAGATAAAAATCCTTTTGCTTCTGGCTGATGATCCCTACACGTTTAAGCTCATCGATGGAAACCTGCTCTTCGAGAACTTCGCTCATTTTGTCACCTCTTTAAGAAGTACGCCGCAGCATGGTAAAGGCATTAAGTAAGAATTGTCTAAGGGGTGGAATGAACTCACTCATGTCTTTGCATGCTGCGACATTATTGTTACACACGGAAATGCAACATTAATGCCATAAAAAAGTAGCCATATTCAGCATGTTTATTCCCGGAGAGCCCACATGGGTGTTTAATAATTATGCAATTTGTATATTTATTATATATACAATTAATATCTCAGACTATCAAGTTTCCTTCATTTGCAAATTCTCTCAAAAAAGCAAGTTCGTTAAGCTTCGAACATATTGTCATTCTATCGTGAAAGAACCCGAACCTTCAGATATAACGTTCGCTTGTGTGTTTCCTCGCCATCTGATCTTAATAAAAAATGATATATCTATGTCTAAAGCAGTGGAGTGGTCGGAAATGGGATGCGGATATTTATGAACGGCAAACACATTTCATATTGAGTATGAATTTTGAAATTTGAGCAGCGACAATTTTATAGACCTTATGATAATCGTCATACCATAGGGAGGGGATGTACGCAAAAAACATTCACGAATGAATTCAGGACTCGTTCAACAATGTCCATATGAGGAAAGGTCACTTGAGAACGATTTCGATAAATGAAAATATTCTTGAAGTAGACGAAAACAGTTATCTGCTCACATAGATGACTGTAGCAGATATGTCGCCAACTATTTCGTAGAAATTGAAGGAATCGTGCTGATCAAGCAGCAAACGGAAGTCGTGAAATTTATGCGTGACTATTACAGACAGTCCCAGAACGCACTGATAATCAAAATCCTGGTAAGGACAACTGAACTGAAGTTTGATCCAGAAAAGGGAAATACTAAATATCTCTATGAGCTTTTCGAATGGACCAGCCGAGTGTGCATGCAGACTTGCGGGTCTTCTCAGGCAATGGGTTGCGTTTAATATAGTCTAGTACGCTGTCAAACTAATTCTTGATGGTGTTTCACCCAGTTTGTTTGTAACCCCGGCATTTTTAGCCGGAATGACGGCGCTGAACTATCAATAACTAAATTGACGGTGTACTAGAGAGGTCTGAAACATCTTTACAAAAAGCCATCGTGAGACGAAGACTCCTGGGTCAGGAGCAAATCTTGGTGAAATTGTTCAGTCCTTTGAATCGATAGCTACTCCCAGTCCTTTTTTTTCTGAAGTCCCATAGACTGGAGATGTTTTTCAAAACGTCTTATTTTCATGAAAAGTACAATGCTCAGCAGTGTAATTACTAACCCGACACCACCTATTGTTAAGGGTCCTATCCATAATTGTTTAAAACTGCCAATCATAACTTTTGCAGGATTGTGGGGATCATAAAGGACACTAACAATAGTTCCATTGTCATACGCGGGTGCACCCGCGGACCCGATACTGCTCTGGAAACGCACCTTCTCCCCGCCGGTACTAGAAATTTCTATCAATGGGAAATAAACGACTTCAGTAGTTTTTTCGTTTTTTTTCTGGTACTGGTCGACGACCGTACCTTGGATTGAATCATTGGCATGGAAAATAGGATAAGATTCAAGTCCCCACATTGTCCCACCAATAAGCGCGGCCAAGCCGACAGTTCCGAAAAGTAAAAGCACGGCCCATTTCATAGCTTATACACCTTCTGGATTCTCACGTCATATCTTTGATGATAACTCCACATGCGCCAGTCTGAATCTAAAGAAGTTTATAAATAAGTTCATTGTCTGAATAATCGATCGGCACATCAATAATGACTGGAACCTCCCTAGTAAAAGCATCACGGAGCATGGGTTCAAAATCTCCAGCCGTTTTCAGTCTCAAGCCTACAGCGCCGAATCCCTCTGCGACCTTGATAAAATCCGGGTTTGTGAAATCGACGCCGTAAGAAGTGCCGAATTTCTTCATGGATTTCCATTTGATCAGGTTGTAGCCGTTGTCGTTGAAAACGACGATGGCCAAGTTGAGCTTCATCCTGACCGCAGTCTCTAGGTCCTGCAGATTCATCAGAAAACCGCCGTCGCCGGTAAGAGCGACCACCTTGCGGTCAGAATACACTAGCTTGGCCACCATGGCTGTTGGGAGGGAAAACCCCATGGAAGCGAATCCGTTAGACAATATGAAAGTATTGTTTTCATAGACGGGGTAGAATTTTGCCGCCCAGAATTTGCACGTTCCCACGTCCGAGACCAAGATATCAGAATTCCCAAGCACTTTCCTGATGCCGTACAACACTTGCGGGGGCCTGACAGGCCAGTTTTGTTCCGATCCGATGCGTTCGAATTCCTCGCGAAAGTTGGTATGGAGATCGATGGCACACTGGCTTTTTTTGTTCGTACTGAGCATACCCTCAAGAAGTTCAATGCTCTCCCGGATGTCCGACACGATCTCGACCTCGGGCACATAATGAAGGTCAACCTCACTCGATGTAAAGTCAATATGGATGATCTGCTTATCAATTTTCGGGTTCCAGTTTTTCGGAGAGTACTCGACGAGCCCGTACCCGGTGGCGATGATGAGGTCGGCAAGGCTGAAGACGTCCTCGATCTGACGGTCGTTCGAGAGTCCGAGGCTTCCGATGCAGGAGGGGCTCTTAGCACTGATTGCCCCCTTGCCCATAAAAGTAGTCACGACGGGGATGCACAGCAGTTCGGCGAACTTCTGGAGCTGGGCGTTTGCCGCCTTGCGAACAATGCCGTGGCCCGCCAGGATTATGGGGAACTTCGCCGACTCTATCAAGTCTGCCGCTTTCCTCAGAGACTGACGGTCAGGAGAGCTCCTCCTGGCCCTGATAGGTGGGATCATGGCTGCATACATCTCATGCGCCCTCTGGGCAGCGATGTTTTCGGGCAGCTCCAGGTGCGTAGGGCCAGGCTTTTCCATTTCGGCGAGCTTGAAGGCCTTCCGTACCATTTCGGGAATTACTTCAGCCGTCTCAATCCTGCCATTCCACTTGGTCACGCTCTCACACATATCGACAATATTAATATACTGGTGCGATTCCTTGTGGATCCGTTTGAGGTCCGCCTGTCCAGTGATCGCTACCACAGGGGAAGCGTCGAGATAGGCGTCGGCCACGCCGGTCAAAAGATTTGTAGCACCCGGTCCAAGCGTCGCAAGGCAGACGCCGGCCTTGCCTGTTAGACGTCCGTAAGCATCAGCCATAAAGGCCGCGACTTGTTCATGGCGGGTGATGATAAATTTTATAGGAGATGTCCTAAGCGATTCCATAAGATCCAGCGTTTCTTCGCCTGGAATGCCGAAGACATACTCGACACCTTCGTTTTCGAGACATTTAACAAGCAGGTCCGACGCCTTCATCGTATTGATACCTCCCTCTTGATTTAAAAGATGGAATGAGACGCAGGTCAGGGCTTATATCTGATTAATATCACATTCTGTCAAACAAAGCAATTGCCGGGACTAAGAAAACACCTCCGGCTCGAATCAACCTGCGATTGCAATTTTCCACTTTTTCAAAATAAATATGCAGGTTTTTTTATATTTCCCCTCATTTCCCATAGGGGGGGGAAAGGCCTCCCCTTGTCAAAGATAAGTACAGATAGATTTGAGGGAAAATGCCCAAATTATGGTGACGCTGTAAGGCAAGGACAAGGTGGCGAAAAAGAGTGGTTTGGCGTGGATCACTAGACAGGATTCTGTGACTTTCTAATAAGGACAGAGTACTTTCACATGATTATTCCGTGGGAAAACCACGCGGGAAAAACCTGTTTGCAATCGGGTTAGGTATGTTTCATTATTTTCTTGAGGCTAAATAGAAGTAGATTGTAACGTTGGGATTTATACGACAATGATTCGTGAAAAGAGGTAACGTGTTGACCAATTTGTAAGATGTTGCGTACGGATGACAAGAACAGCCAACGGGAGAGTCTGACGGCCTTGTTCATCGAGGATGCTGTGATTTTTTTTAACCGAATAAAAGAGAAAGTCTGTCTATGTAAAAAGAAATTGAATTATTATTATACATATTGTATATTATTTTTACAATCGAGGGGACGATGAAAAAGGTGCTGCTGCTAACAAAAGACAAAGCTCTAGAACAAGAGGTTTCCGCCATCCTGCCAAAGGGTTACAAGCTAGATACCGGGCGAAAGGTTGGAATTTCTGGCCGAAACGCATATTTCGTTCTTGTGGACCTCGATTCGGCCGACGCCCATGTAATCAAGGACCACAGCAAACAGACGTTCGTAGTTGCCGTCACTGGCCAGGAACGGACCGGGCCAGTCATGGAGGCCGCCACGTGGGGCGCCTATGAGATTATGCGAAGGCCGCTCAAGAAGGAGCGGTTCGAACATCTCTTGGCAGAGCTGTACGGTCTCACTACGGAGATGGAACACACGGTAATAATATCGAAGGACCTACTGGCTCCGGCCGCAACGTGCGTCATAGTGGGCCGTTCCTCGCTTGTTATGAGCCTTTGCGAAAAAATCGCGCGCATCGCACAGGTTGAAGTCCCCGTTCTCGTCACCGGAGAGACGGGCACCGGGAAAGAACTTGTAGCAGAGGCTATTGCGCAGCTTTCTTCCCGCTTCGGCAAACCCTTTGTGGTCATCAATTCCGCTGCCGTGCCTGACACCTTGCTTGAATCTGAACTCTTCGGCTATGAACGCGGTGCATTCACCGGCGCCGTGGCCTCCAAGGAAGGCATGCTTAAAACAGCTGACGGAGGCACCGTATTCTTCGACGAAATCGGCGAGCTTCCATTACAGCTCCAGGGGAAACTCCTCCGCTTCCTTCAGACCCAGACATTTTACCCAGTGGGTAGCACAAAAGAGGTACAGGTAAACGTACGCGTAATATCTGCGACGAACCGTAACCTTGCCGACATGGTGCGCGAAGGGAAATTCCGGGAAGATCTCTATCACCGACTTCGCGTCGCTTTGATCCACGTGCCGCCACTTCGTGAACGCAAAAAGGACGTCGCGCCGCTGGTCCAGTGCCTGTTCTACCGCCATGCCCATACATCACAGAAGCTGATTAAGGGTGTGACCAAAGCCTTCATGGACCGCCTTATCTCCTACGACTGGCCAGGCAATATACGCGAATTGGAAAACACACTCCGTTCAGCAATCGCCCTTTGCAAAACGGACTATCTCACGACGCACGAGCTCAGGGATTTGGGCTCGCACTCCACGGCAAGGCCTCTGGCAGGCGAATCAGACGCCATTGCATCCGTACTTATACCGTTTGTAAAGAAATCGCTGGACAGCAAAGAGAAGAACATCTACGACAAGGTTCACACCGAAGTGGATAGACATGTGCTCACATATCTATTGTCTCATACCCGGGAGAACCAGTCCGAGGCAGCCCGGTTGCTCGGGATTAACAGGTTAACACTCAGGAAAAAGCTCGGCCTCTCGTGAAGATATGGTTATTTGAATTTAAGCAAATAATCTTTTTTACTACAGAGGCACAGGCATACACAGAAGTTTTTTATAACTTTGGAATGAATTAAAACAATTTATGTTATTTATCTTAGAAGTTTTAAAGGATCCTGGTTCCTTGAAAATGCCGACTTCATATTTCATGCCTCCGCAACTCAGCCTTTTAATAGAGCACGAAATACCTCTATAGTGAAACTTTTTTTACACTTATGTATTCCTGTTTTTTGACGTTTTGTCCGAAAGTGCTGATAAGGAGTGAAACAACTGTTAAGAAAAAAGTTGGATATGCTATGTCCCCGACCTTTTTTTGCTTGCGGTTATTATTTAAAACTCAGCGCTGGTTTCCGATGTTCAAGAGTTCCGTTGAGTATCAGCTTTTTGAGCTGATAATTCCCCATTGCCACGACGCGGCTTTTTCTGAAAATGACCGGTGACAGCATACGCTCTGTTATTGGCTTCCCAGGGCGAGGTTCCCTAGTAAGATAGAATAGGATATAGTAGGTCTCACCGTCGGTGCCAGTAATCTTCGTCTTCCGGTAAGGATTACGGTCCGCGCCCATGATCGTCTCCACAGTATTCCAGTACATGCCTACGAACACATTAAGAAGTTTATCGTCGTTCGCTGTGGCTAGCGCAGTCAATGATTGCAGTCTATGGCCAAGCATCGGCTTTTCCCGCAGTTCCAGTGTCGGCCTTTTTGTCTCTTCTATTACCGTCATTTGCGGCTGTTTCGATGCAACGACTGAAGGTTGTTCATGTTCTCCCGGTTTCCGGACTCCAGCAGGCTGATGCTTTGTTTCTTCCTTTCTCACAGTAAACGGCTGGGAAACCGCGGGAGCAGATTCTGGCAAAGGTGATACAGGTTGTAATACTAATGTGGCCGGCTTTACTGCAGGCGATTCTGGCATCGGTGCAACGCGAACCATCTGCGGCACCGGAGCAATTTCTGACTTCTCGAGCTCCGGAGCGCGTGGTGTGGCGCATCCGGCCGTGGCTATGAGCAGAACAATAATCAGCTTCCTCATGAATTCTCCGCCTACCCTTTCTACTTCTTCTTTCTTCTCGTCTTGGTGTTGGCGGCTTTTTTGCGGTCCCGTTTCTTCTTGAAAGTCTGCTCATAGGACGCCCTTGCCATGGTCCGTACTCTGCCCAGGATATTGTTGAACACCATCGGCGACTTAAATACCTGGTTGGAAGCTTGCGGTCGGGCATGCTCCCAATAACGAATGAGCACCATGTTACTTGCGATTGTAAGCGTAATGGCTAGTGGATCTGCCACAAAAACGAGCATCAGTATCGCAAAAAAGACGACCGTATCCTGCGGCTCGTTTAGCATGCGGGCGACATAGGATATCGGACCAATGTGAGATTCGAAAGCGAGGCGTTTGACCTTCAGCTCTTGGATTTTCGGCTGGATCACCGTCAGCCGGTCACGGATCTCGGCCTGTTCATCGCTGAACTCCCGGGACAGGCGGATCTTGTTCGTTATCGATTGAGAAGGAAGTTGTGCGATCTGGGAATTAATGTCATCCAAACGGATTGTTTTGGTTTTATATTCGTCCTCGACATTCTTCAGTTCCAGAGACAGAAGGTTGAATTCTTCCGATGTCTTTTGATAACCCTGGCTCAAGAAACCGAAAATACCAACTGAGGTTATAAACATGAGGGACACCAGAAATACTATGAGGATGGTCTTGAACAAACGGGACATGAGCGTCCAATAGCGGAACAGGTAGACGGCCAGGCCGATTTTGCTCGCCTCGAGCGTTATGCCCATGATCATCGCCGGTATATAGTTGTACGCAAACATGCTGGCGATGCCGAACACCGAAAAGTAGGCTGCGGTGCTGATAAGGCCTGCAGTCACTGCAACGAGGAACACAATATACATGGACAACCTCCAATTTGCATCATTTAAAGAGATAAAAAATAGATGATTGAATTAAAGCATCGTTTTGCTTAGCTTTCGATCGAAGTTACTGATTTTTTGAACAAAATAACAACGATATCAGACATATTGAATGCTTCATGCGATCATCCTATTCCAGCGAAAATAGCCTCTGTCATGCTTCATATTACTTATCGGCACGAACGATGAATAACTTTAGAGGAAAATTTCATTTATGAAGATAAAACTAAGAATAGCGTAAAAAGCATTGCTGAATGAAATCAATCAAGACGTGACACGCTCACTGATAGTTGTTGAGCATGCACGGTTAATGTTTCTCCTGTTAAAAACTGATACAATGACAATAGGGGATATAAGCGCTATTCATGTTAAATTCTTAACTACTCGCTATCTCGCAGTGACCGCACTTAGTATTTCGATCTCTAAGCAGTTGTTTGCAGAAGTAGCTTAACATTTTGCGACTCAGGGCAGCTCACCCATTCATTATAACCGCGTAGTGGTGGTCACTTAATCCGTCTAAAAGCATCTTTTGAGATAAAAGCCAACGAAATATCTCTCCTAAGATATTATTACCACGTAATAGCGAAAGACTTGCAAAAAGTAACGGCGCAGCGACTCCGACCATGACGCAGACTTTTGTACCTCGATTTCGATTGGAGTGAACCCCTCTCATTAGACAGATTATGTTGGGTAATAGACAGGATCTTTAGCCCGGATAGGAGCGGAAAGGATCTCGCCATAAGTAAAAGTAAACAACGGTCTTCCAGTTTTCAAGGGTCAAGTTATTGAAGAACTACTGAGCGGGGTCAGCACTCCGGCCCAACTGTCCCGCAGACACGAGATATCAGGTCCTCTGTACCACTGGAAAAAAAAGTATGCAAAAGGCGGATTTGGTAAGGAAGCATCCAAAGAAGCCGCCCTGGGAGAACGCGTTCGCCAGTGGGAGCAGATGCTCGGTAAACCCTTCTTGGAAATCGAGTTTAAAAAAAAAGCATTGCGGCGGACCTTTTCACAAGCCAGAAAGAAAAGTCAGTTCATTGCTGACGACCGAGAACTGCTCCAAAGCATCACGAGGGGTGCGAAATCAGCGCCGGCTAAGTCTGACGCCGACGTAGTATTGGCTGACCGAATAGAACAGATCGCTGAAGAACATGAAAAATACGGCTATAGCCGGATGACCGCCCAACTTGACCGTGAAGGGATCAGTGTCAACCGCAAAAAAAATGTATCACGGATCATGCGGGAGAAAGGGCTTAAAGCCAAACAGACACGGCGATATGTCAAAACTACGGACCCGCAAGGAGGGTATCAGGATATGGACTGCCCCGGAAAAATCAATCCTGGGGCATTTATGAGAATCAATTTTTGTCCCAAAAGGGAATCTTTTTTTAGTGAGTTGAGGCGGGTATAGTAACAAAAGAACGGCGAATGTAAAGCGCAGAGTCGGTGAGGATGGTAGCTACTTCTTTGTGAATAGGAACTCCGCAACATAGAGGAGCAGCAACACAAACCAGCCTGCCAGGATGACGAATTCCAGCGTAGCGCGGTAGGAAACGCTAAAGTTCTCCGTGGCCATGGTGTAAACGTCTTCGAGAGTATCGAGCTTTTCCTTGATGTTGACCTTCCAGCTGTCGAGGTGGAATTTTCTAGAGATGAGGGAATAGAGTTTAGCCGAATACCAGTCTCCGATAAGTTTGATGTTTCGCTCTACCGCTTCCGACTCCAAAATGGACTGGGTACGGGTCTCGATTATTTCCCTGACGACTTTCCTCATTTCACCCGACCGGATAATCGTCATGCGTTTTTTTGTCGCGCCGATGAGCCGGAGTGCCTTTTCCAGGCGCTCGTCGAGGTCGTCGTCGAGAATGCGCGATTTCAAGAGCTGCAGATTAGCGATCTCAAAAAGTTCAATGTTGCTGTCGAAGTCTCCGGCGGAATCGAAGATGACAGCGCCATCCCAGTCCACGACCGTAAGATCGTCCTTGCCATACTTCAGGTACGAAGATAACGTTGCCTGTACTTCCTCTTCATCGAGCGGCATACGTTCATTTTTGAGGAACTCCGCTATCCGTTCGCCGTGTATGGATAAATACACTTCCGGATCGCCGCTGTAGCCGGAAATACAGCAGACGCTGTATTCCTCATCATATTCCTGATCACACGTAAACTCTTTCAGAATTTTCCTGCACTCGTTGGTGAGCGCCCGTTTGATGTCTAAAGTTGTATAACCGAGAATGTCGTCCATGTCCAGCATCGCTTCAACTATGACCACGTCAGGCAAATAAGTCTTGACTAGGAAACCGACCTCGACGTTGTCGACTAAGCGTTTTTCCTGCTTGATGATCTTCTGCTTAGGGATGACATCGGGATAACTTGGAGCGCTTTTTACTGCCTTGATCTCTACGACTTCGGTGGCTTCGAAATTATTCTCGGTCTGTCCGACGAGAAAAACGACGAGCCTTCCCGGGACAGGTTTAGCCTCAGGTTCCATGCATTTCTCCCCTTCGATAATGATGGGTTGGATCCAAGCATCAAAGTGGACAGTATTTGATCACACAATGTTTAATTTAATTATAGCGCATCAAAATCTTTGAAGAATGAGTCTTTGGAGAGCATTTCGCTGTCAATGCACTGCCTCATGTTGGATCACAATTTCAATTCATGAAATATTGCGACAATATGCTGTTTCACACTAAGTACGTTATGAGAAGATACGAATTCCCAGCTTGGTCCATCCCAGTTCTACAATAATGTCAACCATCGATGATGATCACTTGAAATTCCCCTCTTGACTTATGAATTTACCAGCATCAGCTCACAGAATAGCAAAAAACATTTACCACAATACCTTTTTTTTCGTGCTAAGCTAATATATCAGGTTACGCAACTCTAGCAGATGAGGAACAGCGAGCAGGAACGAACAATACAGGCAATTGTTACTTTGCGATGGTCTTAAGAATGCCTTGAAGAATGGCCGTGGGAGTGGGTGGACACCCGCGTATATATGCATCAACGGGGATTATTTTATTAATGCCGCCCAAAGACGCGTAGCTCTCACCAAATATACCGCCGGTGCACCCGCAATCTCCGACAGCGACCACCAGCTTTGGCTGCGGCGTGGCATTGTAGGTCCTCTTAAGCGCGATCTCCATGTTATAAGATACTGGCCCAGTGACCAGCAGCATATCTGCAAACCGCGGCGAGGCGGTAAAATGCATGCCAAAACGCTCACAATTGTAAATTGGGTTGTTGATTGCATGGATCTCGAGCTCACAAGCATTGCACGATCCAGCGTCCACTTGGCGAATTGCGAGACTACCCCGGAAGCTCCGTTTGATGACTTCCTCGAGTTGTACGCTGATTTTCTCGATATCCGGGTCAGTAATAGGGGGAAGCTGCTCAGTGACAATTCCTGTATGAAATATTTGTTTGAGGATTCTGATCATATTGCTCCTTGATTATTAGTACATATATCATCCATGGATCTTATCATATATTAACCTGAATCCGGCGTGAGCCGGAATCTACTATGTTGAATCGACCGCTTAAAAATAGTGTTATAATGCCGAAAAGTGTGTGGAACCAAACCTACCTTTTTGATAGGTTACATTCCTATGCCATTCGGACCCAAAAATCTCAAAATTTCCTTCACCGGGAAGAACGTCACTCACTTCGGTGGCGTATATCTTCTGCATCTCTTTTTCAAGCGCATCAAGCTGAAGGCTCTTCTCAGCAAGAAAGTTTTCTTTGCTCAGCGCAACAACCATTACACCATATCAGAGGTGATTCTTGCACTGGTATATCCCATAGCTCTTGGATTCGGCAGGATCGAGACGACTCACCTTCTACGACACAATGGAGTCTTCCAGTATCTGACGGGATTGCCCTCCTATCCCGATCCACAAACCCTTCGGCGCTTCCTCTTAAGAATGGCGCCGCTGTCTCTGACACGGCTCAGGCGGCTTCACGACAAACTGCTCTCGTCGATGATGCTAAGACCCTCTCCGCCTACACGCATTATTTTCGATATGGACTCAACCGTCCTAGTCCTGTACGGCAAACAGGAGATGGCCAATATCGGATACAATCCGAAGAAACGCGGAAGGCCATCATACCATCCTCTTGTCTGTTTCAACGGCATTACCAAGGACTACTGGCACGGAGAGCTTCGGCCAGGCGATGCGCATACCGCAGCAGGAGTCCTCGACTTTCTGGAGGCAACCTTTGCCAAAGTGCCTTCTTCGGTAAAAGTCATAATCATCAGGGCAGACAAGGGTTTTTTCGACCACAAAACTGTCGAGTATCTGGAATCCAAGAGTGCCCTCTTCGCTATCGTCGCCAAGCTGACTCCACCGATCAAACGAAAGCTTGCTGTTTTGCCGTATCACCCTTATACATCCGGCATCGAGACGTCCGAGTTTACATATCCCATCAAAGCGGGACACAAGGAGCATCGGTTCGTCGTAATCCGCCGTCCGATACCAGAAGACCCATCGGATCAGCTCTCTTTGTTTACTCTGGGCAAATACAGTTATCAGGTCATCGTGACAAACTTGAGCCTGACTCCACTCAACACGTGGAAATTTTACAACGGTCGAGCCGGCGTGGAACTCATTATAAAAGAACTCAAAGGAGATTATCCTTTAGCGAAGATACCAACCAGACACTTTGCCGCCAACGAAGCGTATTTTCACATTCTTTTGTTTTCATACAACTTGATCAACTGGTTCAAGCGCCTTTGCTTGCCAAAAGATCTGCACAATATAACGCTCAATACGTTACGATCACGCCTTCTACTTATTCCAGGCGTATTGGTAAAATCTGAAAACCGACCGACACTCAAATTTCCGGCCAATCTCTGGTATCGTGAAGCTTTCGAGTATGCGGTAAAGACAATTGATCGGCTGAAATTCTGACCATTTTCACGCCGGATTCAGGATTAATTTCTGTCTCGCTGATGATGCAAAATTCGCTATTGCTAATAGGCGACAGTACTTCGATATTTTATTACAATCCTAACCTTTTGCGAGGATTCAGGCATGAAAAATTACCTTTTGCTCCGTGCGAACCTCTGACCATCCGGGATAAGTTGATTTCATAAATCGTTCCCGGAATAAGACTGGTTAAAGCTCTTGTTGCACACCGGGAAATCGGGAACAATGTTGCCATGAATGCATTGTTCCAGCCCCAACCAGTTCAGGCTAGACGGGTCCCGGACCATGCATCGGTTTATCTCCCCTTTTTTATCTGACTGGACCCAGTAGAGAATTTCTCCGCGCCATCCTTCAACGACTGCAAATCCGGACTTGTTCGGCATCGGTACTTCTATCGGTGCAGCGAAAGCTCCATCGGGCAGCGTGTCCAGTATCTGTCGGATAATCCGGATGGAATCCCTGATTTCCTCCACCCTGACCCATGCCCTAGCATGGACATCACCTGAGATCAGTACCGTCGCGTTCACACTTATGCGGTCATAGGGCGGAAAGGGCTGATGAATCCGACAGTCGAGATTCAGACCGCTCGCCCTAGCCACGAACCCTACCATACCGAGGTTTCTCGCATTCTCCGGGCTCAGGATGCCCGTATCCCGCACCCGGTCCTCGACAGAAGGATTTTCATCATAGATGACCACGAGCCTCTCAAACTCTTTTGCCAGCCAGTCCAATTCGGTACGGATCGTTATCACACCTTCTACATCTATGTCAACCGTCGTCCCGCCAAGCACGATCCTGTCCATCAGGAACCGGTGGCCGAAAAGCTTCAAGTTCGTCCGGATCAGCATTTCTTTAAGCCTGTGGAATTGATACAACAGGAACGCAAATGCGACATCATTACAGATAGCGCCCAGATCGCCTAAGTGGTTCACTATCCGTTCCCGCTCGAGGAAGAGCGCCCGGAGCCAGAGCGCTCGGTCGGGAGGCTTACACTGGCTGATCTCTTCCACTGCACGACAATAGGCCAAGCAATGGGCGACCGTCGTGTCTCCGGACACCCTGCCTGCTAAGCGCGAGCCTTCCTTCCAGGACATGGACTCGAACCGCTTCTCGATTCCCTTATGCACATAACCCAGTTTCTCTTCCAGGTTGATGATGTCTTCTCCCAGAGCCTGAAAACGGAAATGTCCGGGCTCGATGATGCCTGCATGCACAGGCCCCACGGGAACTTCGTAGACTCCTTCGCCTTCAGCCCGAATCCACCGATATTCGCCAAATACTCTGGGCATGGGCTTTGACGGATCAAAGGACTTCCTGAGCGGCCAGGCATCTTCCGGCCAATCTTCATGTTTGATCCAGGGGCGAGTGTCGGGATTGCCAACAGGGGTCACTCCCATGAGACTTTTCATTTGCCGCTCAAACCGGTAGGCGGGTATGAATTGTTTCGTAAGGCTGGGAAAGGTCGGATCATTTGACGGGACGTACGTTTTTACAATAAGATACTCCATTTCTTGCCGAAAGCAGGCGTAGATCCCAAAACCTATTTCGAAGTGAGTTTCATCCGTCGCCCACTCTGCGGCGAGCAGCGCGTATTCCTTCTTTAACGCCTTGGCAACTTCGGCAAACCGCACCCGCGGGACAACCAGCATCGGCATCGACACTGGAAACAGGGAATCATCCCGAGTAACATCGGGGCCGAGGGCCACCCTAACTATTTGTTCCATTCTGTTCATTTTAATAGCCCCACTGCTGTCTGGAACCACCCGGCCAGAAATTTCGGGATGTACAGACCGAGGACGAGTACAATCATCAAATGGAGAATTACCGGAATATGCGCCGCCTTCAAGCGGTGCTGATAGGGCGGCAGCTCTCCCGATACCATAGGTTGCATCCTCCTAAACAAGGCGGCAAATGAAACACCCAGGCCAAGCAGGAGAAAGGGCGCAAACCACGGTGCATCCTTTATCGTTGCTGTAAGTATCAGGAATTCACTCGTGAATACGCCGAAAGGAGGCATGCCTGCGATTGCCATGACCCCGAGCGCCAGACCCCATCCCACGAGGGGGTTGCCGCGGATTAGCCCCTTGATCCTATCCATCTCTTGCGTCCGGTGCATCTGTGAAGCATGGCCCACGGTAAAAAATATGGAGGACTTGGTCAGACTATGGACCAGCATATGCAAAAGAGCGCCGAAAGTGGCTAACGGTCCGCCCAAACCGAAGGCAAAGGTGGCGATTCCCATATGCTCGATGGACGAATATGCGAAGAGCCGCTTAATATCTTTCTGCCGCAGGAGCGAGAAAGAAGCGACGATTATAGAGATGATACCGAAACCCATCATGATATAACCCGAATGGTGTGACCCTGTAGAGCCATCCACAAGGACCTTGCACCGCACGAGAGCGTATAGGGCAATATTCAACAGAAGTCCCGAAAGTACTGCGGATATCGGAGTAGGGCCTTCGCTGTGCGCATCCGGGAGCCAGTTATGAAGCGGCACGAGGCCCACCTTTGTACCATATCCTACCATGAGAAACACGAAGGCCAAGGACAGAATAGTAGGCTCTAGCTGATCGCTTACCTTGGAGAGATTTGTCCAATGTAATGCCGCGCCGCCTTCACCAAGCACCTTTTCCGCAGCAAAGTACAGGAGCACCGTACCGAAAAGCGCTAGCGCGATGCCTACGCCGCAGAGGATAAAATACTTCCATGCCGCTTCAATAGCTGCAGGTGTGCGATAGAGTGAAACGAGCAGCACTGTAGACAGCGTCGCCAGCTCCATGGCGATCCAAAGAATGCCCACGTTATTTGTGAGCAGGCAGAGCAGCATGGCGAAGATAAAGAGCTGAAACATGGAGTGGTAAAAGCGTATTTTCTTGTGGCCCAAGGTGCCGTGCTCGAGTTCACGCCTCATGTACCTTCTGCTAAAAATTGCAGTAGTCATGGAAACGAATGCAGTGAGGACCGTCAGGTAGACGCTGAATGCATCAACGAAAAAGAAATCGTTTCCTGCAAGGATCGGCCCTCGCTCGTAAACCTCGAGCGCGAGTTTGACGCCGGCAATAAAGGTCGCGGATGAGCCGAGAATGTTCACTTCGGGCGCAAATTTCCGGTCGCCGATGAAGGCCAACGCCAAGGACGAAACTACGGGGATCCCTAAAAGAATGAGCAACTCCATTTGGACCTCATCAATTGGTTTATTTTTCTCGAACAGGTGAAGAGTACGCAAATGTGAAATCAGACAATTTCAATTCCTTAGTCATTCTTGATAGCCTTTGCATCCTTGCTGGGACAATCATTTTCTTAATCCTCTTCTTTCAGTCTCGCCATTTGGTCCACATCGAGGCTGTCGAAGGTAGTTCTGATATGGAAGAAAAACATACCGAATATGAACGCCGCGATCAACAGGTCTAATGCCACGCCGAGCTCTACCACGAGTGGCATGCCGTACGTCGCGCTTGTTGCTGCAAACAGAAGGCCGTTCTCCATGGCAAGGAATCCAATGATTTGGGTGACGGCATGTTTGCGAGTAATCATCATGAGAAAGCCGAGCATGACCGTGGCCAGGGCCACTGCCAACGTAGAGCGAGTTACGAGCGTCGAAAGCTCCCTAATGGGAGCTGTAAGATGATAAGAAAAAATCACCAGAACAATGCCCATCAACATGGTAGCAGGGATGTTCACGATCGTTTCAACTTCTCTGTGGATCTTTAATTTTACAATGAGCTTATGCAATATGTACGGCAGAAGAATTACTTTCATGGAAAGTGTCAGGATGGATGAGATATATAGATCATGGGCTCCACCGACATAGCCGACAATAGCGGTACTCACGGCAAGCAAGAACCCCTGCCATGCAAACAGATGCAACAGTGCATTCATTCTACGCTGAACAACAAGCGCAAACGCAGTGAGGAGGATCAGGGCAGCGAGAAGACTGTTGATTTGTGAAGCAAGCTGCAGGTTCATAGGAAGCCTCGATTACTATGTAATACGTATAAGTCACTGCTAAACCCGGATCATGTAGGATACATGATCAAGGTCAATAATAATTTCGAGCAATCTTGATTTTTTCATTCGAGATAAAAAAGTGTCGAGCTACAAAATATTTTTCTAATTTTTATTCGTCTCAATTGGTCTGCATCTCTTAAGCCAATATAACTTTATCATTCCAGCATAAAATACGACAGCATCCCGAGCGTCGCAAAGAGAAACGCGGTCCCAAGGAACTCAGTAATACGAAAAATCCGCATTTTCGCGAGACCGGTCTCGATCAATACTAGTCCCGTGCCGACGATCCCGAGCTTAAACAGCAGGACAAGCAAAGCCAAAAATACCTGAGTCATGTCATCGGACTTTGCGATTCCCCAGGGGAAAAATGACGCGATACCCAGGGTTGTAAAGAGAAAGAGTTTCATCATGCTGGCCCATTCGATGAGGGCAAGGTGCCTGCCGGAATATTCCAGGATCATAGCCTCGTGAATCATAGTAAGTTCGAGATGAGTGGCCGGGTTATCCACTGGCACCCTCCCCGTCTCAGCCAATGCAATGAGAATAAACGCCAGGAGCGCGAAGACCATTGATGGTCGGAGCAGTGAATGCCCTTGGGCAATAACAAAGGCCATCTGCGAAAGGGACGTTGATTTACTTACCAAGGAAACGGCAAAGACGGCCATCAGCATTGCAGGCTCAGCAAGAGACGCAATGGTCATTTCACGGCTCGCCCCCATGCCGCCAAACGCTGTGCCGATGTCCATGGCTGCCAACGCTGTAAAAAAACGCGCGATGGCAAAGAGCGCTACGAGGGCGATGACATCGGCCGTAGCGGACAGCGGTAGATCTATGGACAGGATGGGAATGATGCCGCCCGCCATGACCGAGACGCCGAAGACTAGATACGGTGTAAACCGGAATATCCACGACGCGTTCTCGGCAAGAGTAACGTCCTTGACCAGAAGCTTCCTGATGTCTCTGTACGGCTGAAAAAGGCTCGGCGAGGTCCTACCCTGAAACCAGCATTTCACCATTTTTACCCAGCCCACGAAGAGCGGGGCGACAACGAGAAGCACGGCGATCTGAAGAACTTCAACGGATAAGGGATTAATGTTCAATGAAAACTCCTTGGTACAAATTCATAACTAGAGAAGAAGCTGGTCACTCAAAATTGTTTACTAAGAAGCAGAAATATTTTCTTTTGATGAACCATCGATGCTCATTGTTAAAAGTTCAACGCACTCCTGGTGTCTTCTTGATAATAATTATTTTTGCTCATTTTGAAAATATCAAAAGCACCAGAATCGTCACGAAGGAGTAAATAAGGTAAATTTGAATACGGCCGTGTTGCATGCGTCCGATCCTTCGCGATATCCAGAAGCTGGCGTCCACGATGGGCTGGTATAACAACATCCAGAAACGGTCGCCAACACGCAGATGGTAGTGCATCCGTTCAGGGAAGGCAGGATGCGTTTCCGGAGGGAGATGTCGTACATGTTCCTTGATGTCAAACAGAAAACCGAAAATTCGGCGCAAGGGCATGGAAAACGATGTGGCCGTATACTGCATCCGGGATGTGACCTTTTCAAACCCGCAGTCCCAGAGCGGCACACGATGGATAGCGCCTGGACGCGTATGGAGCAGTAGGTAGGTCACTATCACAACGGACAAAATGCCTAGGAATGCGATCGGCGCCGCGTAGGAGGCTCGTTCCGCCGCAATTGGCGTAAGCCACATCCAGCCGATGCCCGAAGCGGACGCGGCGATCGTACCGCCGACCAGCTCTTTGACGATGGGGTCCATCCATTTAATAATGTATGTAGGCAGAACGCCGAGCCCCAGGCACGTGAGTGCTGCGAGCAGCATACCAATCCTCATGGACCAACCTGCCTCATGGATATGTCCGTGGTAGTGTCCGCGCGGTTGTCCCAGAAAGGTGACGCCAAAGGCCTTCACAAAGCATGCCGCCGCCAACGCGCTTGTCAAGGCTAGGAGTGCTGCGCCCAGTGGGATTAGCAGGTTCAGGAGCGGGCTTGGGAGTGCGGGAGAGAGGAGGAACGCCTGATAGGTCAGCCATTCCGACACGAATCCGTTAAATGGTGGGAGCGCGGAGATCGAAACGCATCCGATGAGAAACAGTACAGCTGTCCAGGGCATGAACCTGATGAGGCCGCCCATCTCCTCCATGTTGCGTTCATGTGTTGCATGGAGCACTGCGCCTGCGCCCATAAAGAGGAGACCCTTGAATATCGCGTGGTTTAGCGTATGATACAAACCGGCTATAAGGGCCAGTGCCGCCAGGAGAGACATGTCGAATGATTTGAAGATCATCGCTAGTCCGATTCCGATGAGGATGATGCCGATGTTTTCAACGGAATGGTACGCGAGCAGCCGTTTCAAGTCATGCTGCATCAGAGCATACAGGACACCCATGACAGCCGACACCAAACCGAAGACCAGCACAAGAGTGCCCCACCACCACGGGAAATTGCCGATCAGGTCAAAGACGACGCGAATGATGCCGTAAATCGCAGTTTTGAGCATCACGCCGCTCATGAGAGCCGAGACATTAGACGGCGCCACAGGATGGGCCTCGGGCAGCCAGATGTGCAGCGGGACCACACCTGCTTTGGCGGCAAACCCGAAGAAAGCTAGGAGAAAGGCAGCGGTCGCCAGTCCGGCTGGAAGTTCCGTCTTTCGCATAGCGTCAAAGGTATAACTTTGAAAACCCGAAAACCCCGTCGCGAGCCCTGCCATGATACCGAATGACAAGAGTATGGCGATGGCACCCACGTGGGCAACAACAAGATAGAGGAATGCTGCCCTTCTGTTCTCTATCTGTTCATCCTCGAAGAGTACGAGAAAGTACGATGCCGCTGCCATCATCTCCCAGGCAATCATAAAAAAAAATGCGTCATCGGCAAGGACCACAAGATTCATACCTGCGAGAAAAAGAGTATAGAAGACCACAAGTTTCGTTACCGAGCGGCGCCCCAGAAAGCCTTTCACGTACCCTAGTGAGTAAAGAGATACAAAAAAAGAGAGCAGACCTATAACTGTTAGGAAAAAACCGGACAGCAGATCGAGCCTGAGATGAAAAGGAAGATCAGGTAAGCCAATGGGAAGAATGACCTGGTATGTGGCCGTACTGGCGACCGTCCAGACCCCTGCGCTCACAGTAAGGAGCGATGCGAAGCTCGTGAGGGAAAACCCGATCGTGATAAGGAGATGCTGGCTCATTCGAAGAATCGGCGTCAGCACCAGCAGGAGAATAAGCACCGCGAAAGATGCGGATATGATGCTGATAGGTGAAAGATCCATTGCCCTACCTCCCTGCGTATCCCTGAATCTTGACCTGGAATAAATCAGTTTTTTTACTCATATCGTTGAAAACACCGTTCCCGTTCATTTCACGCACAGATTGATGAGACGGTAAAGTCCCAATAAAATCGATACCGGCTTCGGAGGGCATCCAGGGATGTAGCACTCCACGGGAATAATATTTGTTACGCCATTCGTGACCGCATAGCTATCCTTATATATATATGCCGCCTTCTTGCGCACAATTGCCGCAAGCCACAACGAGCCTCGGCGAAAGCGTCGCTATAAATGTCCACTTGAGAGCGAGTGCCATCTGGCGGGATACGTGACCGGAAACGAGCAGGGCAACTGCATGTTGCGTTGAAGCTACATAATTGATACTGGACCGCTGGGTGTCGTACACAGGGTTAGTGAGCGCAGTGCACTCCCATCCACAAGCGTTGTATGATCCTGTATCTATTTGTTTGATGCAAAGCGACCTACCGAGGATTGTATCAATCTTTTTTTGAAAGTCAACAATCTTTGACGCCTGCCCCTGGGTCACATTGAACGTCTCTGGAAGCGGGATGACTTTCTTTCTGATAACGATATTTCCTAGAATTTCCTTAAACACGGATCCTCCAAGAACCTGCCGTTAAAGGACATAACCTTAGAAACGGGATAAATATGACTCGTTCCGGCCGACGGTGGCTGTCAGAGTTTATGTTTCCTATCTCAGCCTTTTTGCAATTCGTTATTCATCATTGAATTTTGCAACGATTTGTCAATGTAACTACACCTTTTTTTTTGATTTTTATCGTCGTATTGCTATGCTAGCTAACATGTCCATCCCGGAGTAGGGCAAACTAAAACTCTGTTGTAAAACAAAAGATCCGACACGATATACCCATGCACTGCAAAAAGAACCACTGGGCAGTTGCAGTACGAAGGTGAACAGGGCTTTACGTGAATTGGTTTTCCTTCTTTGTCCGCCATCACCCAGTAAAATAGGGATATAATGATAACAAAGAAACCAGACAGTGCATCACCGCGCAGAGCAAACTCGAAAACAGATGTTACGTACGTAACATAAAATGCTATCGGAGCAACAGCGATAAGGTAAAAACCGAGGAAGAAAAAGCTGAGAGAGCCGAGCAGGGAGATAAGAGAGGCCGTTGTTCTGATTTTTTTTGCTGGTACGAGTGCGGTTCCTGCGCTTATTACGAAGAATATAATACCTGAAAGAAGATACTGTTTCGTTTCCATCTAAAAAAATCTCGCTCTGTCAAAAATCAGTTTTTACAGGTAAACCGCGTAACGAAGCGGTAGTATATTCCATTGAGCCATTTTGTCAAGAAAATTTTAAACCGCTTCGCTCGGGGTCATTCTTTGAGTTATACATACCTTTCGGCGATCGCCTTGCCAGATGAACTAAAAAGGCTATGCGAGCGAGAAGGTAGAAGGTGATAAAGGCTACTTACCTTGGTCAAAGGCCGCTGAAACGTAATCACTTCCTAGAATCAGGAATCACGACTTTGTTAGTCGCAATGACTTTTCTTTACTAGAAAAATTGCAAATTCATCCGGCTTCCGTGTGAAGGATCTTGTCATATATTTCCCTCACCTTGAGACTGAGCTGTTCATAGTCTGAAAGAAGTTCCTGCCCGGCTGAGCTGTCCGAGTCTGTATATCCCATGCGGCGTGCAAGTAAATATAGGTTTTCGGGATTCCTGCTCAACTCGCTCGTGGCCTGGTTCGATATGATCCGCATCCTGCTTTCAAGCTGACGCATGAACAGATACGCCCGTCTCAAGATATCGAAGGTACCATCCTCAATGAGTTTCCTTTTATGAAGAACGCGAAGCGCATTATATGTGCCGGGAACTCGTAGCAATGCGTGCTCATGCCCGTATAGGAGCTGAAGGTATTGGACAAGGAATTCGATGTCAACAATTCCTCCTGCGCCTTGCTTGATATTGTAAACAGCCGAGCTTTCCCTGCCAATTTCTTCCTCCATCCGTTTCCTCATCATAAAGACGTCGCGCGCAAGCGCCGCGTGGTCCCGCTTCTGGTATATTAGATCCTGGATAGCCATCGTGCACTCAGCACCCGCAATACGGTCACCTGCCACGCATCTCGCCTGAAGCAGGGTTTGAAGCTCCCAAGTTTCGGCCTCTTCTGCATAGTATTGTTTGAACGCCGTAATACTTCGGACGAGCGTCCCCTTAGATCCCGTCGGTCGCAATCGAGTATCCACTCGGAAAACGAACCCTTCTCGAGTGAGCGTTGATAAATAGGCCAGAGTTTTTTCCGCCATTTTGTTGAAATACTCGAAGACTGTTAGGCCAGTTGGCGGTGCAACCGAGCGGGGTTCAGAAAAAACGAACAGGATATCGAGGTCCGATCCATACGTAAGTTCTCTACCACCCAGTTTTCCCACACCTATGATGGCCAGACCGGAAACCGAACCTGCGCCGCCGTATCGTTTGCCCGTTTCCTTTGCCGCCAGGTTTAGTGCGGCGTTAAGGCACACTTCTGCAAGCTTTGACAGGTTATGGAACACCGTCATGGGCCGAGCATGAGAAAGTAGGTCCTCCATCCCAATCCTGATTTCCTCTTGGTGTTTGAATAGTCTGAGCGCATCGAGCTTCACCGTTGTGTCTTCCGTCTGTTCAAGTGTGTCTGTCAGTTCCTTCACATATTTCGAATAGGTACCTAAACTTGAAGTCCTACTC
The DNA here is from genome assembly GCA_963845065.1 of Nitrospirota bacterium. Taxonomy (GTDB): domain Bacteria; phylum Nitrospirota; class UBA9217; order UBA9217; family UBA9217; genus JAJYKN01. Next base: position 895,470 of record CAWJQQ010000001.1, on the reverse strand, counting down.
GACTCTAACAGGTTCTGCAAGTATTGCGGCCTGCTGACAAGCATTCTTGATAAATACTCGCTGTTCGCAAAAACAGCGACCAAGACCCGTAGGGCCGACGCATCGATTTTCATCAAGGAATAGAAGGTATCCCAAGAGCCCTGTGTAGCAAGGAACGACTCGAGGTGGTTCAGTGCCGAATCGGGGTCTGGTGAGACGATAATTTCCTCGAAGAGCTTTGGGAACATTTCGTTGAACACCTTTCGACTGCGGGGGGTCTGATGAACATAAGCCGCGCCGTCACGAAGTAAGAGCAGGTTACGATATGCTTTCCCAGAGTCGCGGAACCTGAGTTTCTCCAGAAGCGAGACCGACTCTTGCTCCGACGTTTCCGGATCGAGTAACGCGTTATAATCTTTTGACGGTGATAGCAGCCCTCCCCCTTCCCCGGTGAAAGAGAACAGGTTGTCGTAAATACTTCGCACCTTTTTAGCATGGTCCGCGTAGTCCCGAAGCAGCGATTCCGTCTCACTTCCCCGTGCAAGATATCCCGTACGTCTGGCAAGTGCTCGTAACTCCCGTTCATCTACCGGCAGAGTCTGTGTTTGCAAGTCGTCTACGATCTGGATTCGGTGCTCTACCGTGCGGAGAAATATATAAGCCTTGGCGAGGATTTGATGTTCCTGGTAGCTAATCAATCCTTTTTGCGAGAGCGTGTGAAGAGCTTTTAGTGCGTTCTTCTCACGCAGCGACTGGTCCCTGCCCGCATAGATGAGTTGGAGTGCCTGGATTACGAATTCGATCTCGCGGATACCCCCATATCCAAGCTTGACGTCCCGATAAATTTTCCCTTTCTGTTCCACGTCCTTGTTGATTTTATGCTTCATTTCACGAATCTCGGCAATGGCACTGTAATCGAGGTATTTCCTATACACGAATGGGGCGATCCTATCCTGAAAATCCCTACCCAAGGACTCATCGCCCGCAACGGGCCTGGCCTTGATCAGCGCCGACCGCTCCCAGGTCTGGCCCCACGATTCGTAGTAGATCTCGTACCCACCGAGACTCTGTGCCAGCGGTCCTTGCTGTCCCTCAGGTCGCAATCGAAGATCCACACGAAACACGAATCCATCAGCGGTCTTCTGGCCTATAGCAGCGCTTATTTTTTCAGCCATCTTGATGAAATACTGATGGTTCGTGATCCGGTTGGATATTTTCCCATCGGCAGACAGTATTCCTAATGTATCCCCATCAGCCCGGTAAACATACATGAGGTCTACATCAGAACTGAAATTCAGCTCTCGTCCACCGAGTTTCCCCATGGCAATTATTGCAAAACCGGCGTCCGCCACCGTTCCATCGGCGAAATGAATGACCGGTCTGCCATATTGTTTCATGAGTCCGGCATTGACCCATTTATAAGCCTGTTCGAGACAAACCTCCGCAAGGTCGGACAACTCACCCACGATCTCCTGAAGGTCGGCTTTGCCCAGTAAGTCCCGAAGCCCGATCCGGAACATTTCCTGTTTACGGAATATGCGAATTGCTCGGGCGAAGCCTGCATCGTCACTAACTTCGTTGATCATAGCTGCGAATAGTTTGAGTAGTGCTTCTTTACCCGCGGGATGTGCAAGAAACTCCGGGGCCTCCAGGAAGTCCAAACTATCTTCAGCACTGGTGATGAGATAAGTAGAAAGGAATCGGCTTGCGCCAAAGACCGTAACGAGGGAATGAAGGATATCAGGACGTACACGACAAAGCGCTATTAACCTCCGGGCATTGTTATTGAGAGCGTTCACGTAGCGTTCAAAATTATTTAGTGCCATATCAGGATCAGCCGACCAGGACAACTCGTTCAGCAGTGGTCGCAGCAGCTCAGGAAAGCCGTCATGCCCCAGCTCCGACTGCAGCAGCGCAAAATTACGTGACGCTTGTGTTAGGTCCAGGATTCCTGCTTCGACCGCCTCAGCCGGTGTCAGCATTATCTGTTTGTCATCTGGCATTTTTTATATTATACTGGCATCGTTTAGGAGATACAAGACGCAAGCTTGTACCGCGGTGAATCCGACGCACACGGTAGTTTCTGATTTCGAGAAAAGGGTGCATAGGGGCCTGCTCTCTTTGTGTGACTTTTTAGTTTTCTGTCAACTATAAATATATGTTCACGGCTTCTCCTTTTCGGCGAGCTATAAGCCCAGACACTAAAAAGTGGCCGGTCCCGAGGTACGCAAGAGCATCCTTGTGGATCGATCTGGAGACGATTTCCTCTGTCAATAAGACGGGCTATCTCAACATGATCTTTACTCTCAACTTTGGAGCAGTTGCTGCTGCCGTCGTGGTCGAAAAAAGCGTGGTCCTTTTCATCGGCCACGTTCCATCCGGGAGGACGTCATAACCTTCTGCTTGACCAAAAACGTCTCCCTTATCCGTGTGAAAGGTGAATGACAAACGAAATAGTCCCTGCATTAGATCGCACGCGAGAGCACCAGAAACTCCACAATCAGTATGATTACGAGCTGAGGGATAAAAACGGTTGATATGCTGGTCAACATGTGATACCGAGGAAGGTATAACGATGAGATTTTTAGATCATCGTGGACAGCCACATACTAGCCCCTGAAGGAATCCAGTATAGCATCAATGTCGATGTAATAACGGATTCAAACGCGCATCTGGGTGGTACAGCCTATTCAGTATCATGCTCCCGGCGAAACGAATTTCTCGCTCGCAGAGGAATGCTAGAAGATTGTTTCGAAGTACCATGCGGTCATTTGGAGAAAGGGACTCCGGGGTCACCCCCACCGGACGGGATTATTAGCGAATGACGCCGCTCCGCGACAACGAACACTGTTATGTGTGCGGGAAAAAGAACCCCGCCGGCCTCGGCATTGAGTTCGAGATCGATAAAACAGCACGAACAATTTACGCCTCATTCATCCCCACAAACATGCACCAGGGCTATGAAGGGATCGTCCATGGCGGCATCCTCTCGTCTCTGCTCGACGAAGCCATGGCAAAGTTAGCATTCACCGTAGGACTCCCATCAGTGACTGCTGAGATAACGATCAAGTTTAAGGCGTCCGCAGCTCCAGGCCAGGAGCTGCTCGTCAGCGGTAGATTGACGCATGAATCTAGGCGCTTGATCCTGGCAGAAGCAAAAATCGAGCGGGGACCGATGGTGATCGCGGAAGCAAAGGGGAAGCTATTGAGAATTTAGAAAAGTGGACGGCTTAAATTAGGCAGTAGACAGGAAAAGATTCTTTCTTATTAAATTCCTCTCCTCTTTATTGTTTACTGCCCCCAAGCTTTTTTATCTACTACTTACTAATTAATGAATTATGAAATATACCCACAAACAAATCATTGAGTTAATTAAGACCAGGACAGGCAAGCCTATGCTTGTGCGTGAGCTCTTGCGGCAGCTCCGGCTCAAGGCCAATGACCGCCGCGACTTGAAACAGGTGCTAAACGAGCTTACGCTTTCCGGCGATATCATCAAAACTCGCGGCAACCGATACGGTTTGCCTGAGAAGATGGATCTCGAAACCGGCATCTTCCAGGCCCATCCCCAGGGTTACGGGTTCGTAATTCCTGAGAAAAAAGGGAAAACTGACGTCTATATTTCCATGAGGAGCACACTCGACGCCATGAACGGCGACAAAGTCGTGGTCCGCGTCACCCCTCCCGCAGGAAAGAAAAAAAACGAAGGCAAGCGTGAGGGAATAATCGTGCGGGTCCTCGAACGAGCCATGACCAGGGTGGTCGGTACCTACGAGCTACCTGAGCCGCAGCATGGCGGTTTTGGTTTCGTTTCTCCCTTTGATACACGGATTACGCATGATCTCATAATCAGCCGCGAGAATGCAGCCGAGGCGAAACCGGGTGATATCGTATCAGCTGAGATCATTGCCTACCCCCTGCGAAACAGACCGCCGGAAGGCAGGATCGTCAGGATCATAGGCAAACCCGGTGATCCGGGCATTGACATGGAGCTGATCATAGAACAGTATGAACTGCCAACGCAGTTCTCTCTCGCAGCCGCACGTGAAGCGGCGGATGTTCCTCAGCAGGTAACACCGGCTATGAGGAAGAACAGGAAAGACCTCCGTGATCTCCCCACCGTGACAATAGACGGCGAGAAAGCACGGGATTTCGATGACGCCGTCTCGATCAGTCGGATCAAAAACGGATACAGGCTTTGGGTCCATATCGCCGATGTTGCGCAGTATGTTAAAGAAAAGACCATTCTAGACGAGGAAGCCTACCAGCGCGGCACGAGCGTCTATTTTCCCGATCGTGTCCTCCCTATGCTCCCCATGCAACTATCAAACGGTATCTGCAGTTTGAACCCTAACGTTGACCGGCTCACTCTCACCTGTGAAATGGATATTTCTCCTGCGGGCGATATCCTGCACTACGAAATATATGAGAGCATCATCAACAGCAACGAACGCATGACCTACACAGCGGTTCGCGAGATCCTCGTTGACCGTGACCCGACACAGCGGAAGCGTTACGCCGAGCTTCTCGTCCAGTTCGATTTGATGGCCGAGGTGATGGAAATTCTTCGTGCAAAAAGGGCAAAACGCGGTAGCATTGACTTCGATCTACCTGAACCCGAGCTAGTGCTCGACCTACAGGGACGCATGACCGACATTATCAGAGCCGAGCGTAATATGGCGCACCAGATCATTGAGGAATTCATGCTCGCTGCGAACGAGACAGTGGCGCACCACATCGAAAACAAGGAAGCGCCTTTTGTGTACCGCATCCATGAAGAACCTGATGAGGAAAAATTGGCGGATCTCGTCGAGTTCCTATCTACGCTCGGCATTTCGCTTCCCGCCGGAAAGAAGCTCAAACCACTACACCTGCAGAAGGCGTTGGCCAAGGCCAAGGGCACACCAGAGGAAACGCTGATAAACACTGTCCTCCTGCGCACGATGAAGCAGGCCCGCTACTCTGAGGAAAATGTCGGCCACTTCGGCCTCGCCGCGGAAACCTATACGCACTTCACTTCTCCGATCAGGCGCTACCCCGACCTCATCGTCCACCGCATACTGAAAGCAGATATGCAGGGCAGGCTCAGAAACGAGGCATTCGTCGAGACACTCGCCGAAAAACTACCTGAAGCTGCGATGCATTGTTCACAGCGGGAACGCAAGGCTATGGAGGCGGAGCGCGACGTGATCACCGTATTGAAACTTCGGTTCATGGAGGACAAACTGGGAGAGGTTTATGCTGGAATCATTACCGGCGTGGTTCAATTCGGATTTTTCGTGCAACTCCGTAAGCTTTTCGTCGAGGGGCTGGTTCATGTTTCGACGCTTACTGACGACTACTACCATTACATCGAGAAGCTGCATTGCCTGCGGGGCGAACGAGGAAAATGCGTATACCGGATCGGCGATGAAGTCAAGGTGCGCGTCGATCGAGTGGATACGTCGAGGAAACGGATCGATTTCTCGCTGGCTCAAGAGTAAGGATGAAAAATAGTTGCTGTTTCTGAATGCGAACGTAGGCCGCTTTATAATTTGATCGTCGACTCACGGTCCTTCGGTGTCAGGCCAGCACTATAATCAGCAGCTTTTTTCGGATCGGCTGCATCGTACATCTTGGCATAGGGATCGGTCACAAGCAGTTCCAATGCCTTGTCCACCATTGTCTTATCCTCGAGGCCGATGTTTTTCAGGTGAATACCTTCCCTAGTTACGGTATAGGACCGGAACGAGCAAGGGTAGGACACGACGGCCGGGTCGGCGACATAGGTGATCTTACCGGCGGTTATGACACGAGATACATGGTGATGTCCTGAAACGACAAGCCGTACATTCGGATACCGATCCAGAACGCTGCGGACGTTTACGTGGTTCTTCACCATCCAGAACGACCAATCACTGCTTTCGTCCTTCGGCGTCGTCGGCATAAGCAGTTGGTGTGTGAAAACGACGACAAGTTTCTTTTTTTGATTCGCTTTGAGCTCGTTTTCGAGCCATTTCAACCCATCGGGAGTTGCTTCACCGTGGGGCTGGCCGACCACGGTCACGTCAAAACCGATGACCCGTACGTTATGCACGGGATCAAATGCCCATGATGAACTCCCTGGATTAAGCCCTTTCCCACTCCAGGCTTTTAGATATTCAGCCCTTCCTAGTTTCGATACGCCACGGATCGGCGACACCTCCGTGTTCCCAAGCAATATATAATAAGGCATGTCGAGGTGGGACACCCACCTCTGGAACACATCGAGAGATTCTTTGTCATTAGGGCCATAGTGGACCTGGTCCCCTCCGAAGACAATAAAGTTCAGTTTTGGCAGATAGGATAGCTGTCGCAGCGCATCGATGAACAGGGGTACACTTTGCGAGCGGTACTGCCAGCTGTTGTCGCCTCTTACATCTAGATGCAGGTCCGTAATGTGTAAGAAGTTGAACTTAGGCACGGCCACTGCCTCGGCAAAGGGGATGAATAGGTCATCGACCGCAAGAGCGGCGCCCACGGCCGCGGTACCTTTGATAAATGTACGTCTATTCATGAGCACCTCACCTTGATCAGGATTTATTTGCTTTCCAAACATTAATGGTCGGATTTGCACTCGGAGCAGAGCAAGTGTGGGTTGTCAGCTAAGTATTGTTGTTCGTCCTCAATGAAGCCCGGCCGAAAATGTCTGCTGGGCAGATTTTACGAACCGTTTGGTCCATTCATGCCTCTTACTGTTAATGCCGCGTGAAGACACAGCATCGTTGTCCATACCAGTGTTTGCACATTCGTAGCATTTCATTGTCGCGGCGGATGGAATCATTTAACTATCGTTAAAATTGACATATTATCGCCTAGATGTCAAGGGCAAAAAGTAAGGCGGAAATCAACTGGGAAATGTCCTGTTGAAATTACCTATCGGCTATGCTATGTTACCATTATGAAGGAATTATTAAGACAACTTCCATCAGTTGACGATATCCTGAAGGAAAACAAGGCCAAACACTGGCTTGAAACACACCCGCGCGTCCTTGTGTTAGAGGCAATCAGGACAGCTGTCGATAGGCGGCGCAAGGTCATCCTTCAGGGAGAGAAAAACAAATCACTTCAACAGACCGTCTCCCTCTCTGAAATCCTCGACCAGACGGACACGATCCTGGACGAGCTCTCCGCTCCGAGTCTCCGTCCAGTAATCAATTCAACGGGTGTCATCGTTCATACAAACCTCGGCCGATCCCTTCTATCCGACAAGGCAATAGAGCGCGTCGTTGAGCTGAGCCGCAGCTACTCCAACCTGGAGTACGACATCTCTGCAGGTGAGCGCGGCAAACGCTATGTGCATATAGAGGGCATCCTCACCCGTCTCACCGGCGTTGAGGCCGCTACTGCCGTTAACAACAATGCAGCAGCTGTGCTGCTCGGTTTGAACACCCTCGCTCGCGGCAAGGAGGTCATAGTCTCCCGCGGCGAACTAGTAGAGATCGGCGGTTCATTCCGCATACCCGATGTGATGGAGCGGAGCGGGGCAATTCTACACGAAGTCGGCACCACGAACAAGACCCATCTCAAAGACTATGAGAAAGCAATCAACGCGAACACCGGCCTGATCCTCAAGGTCCATACGAGTAATTATAAAATAGTCGGTTTCACGAATGAGGTCTCTTCGGAAGAACTCGCGAAGCTCGGCAGGAAACATAACTTGCCTGTCATGTGGGACCTTGGCAGTGGCAGTTTCATCGACCTCTCAACGTATGGAGCAGGATCTGAGCCGACTGTGCAGCAGGCGGTCGGTGCCGGAGTCGATGTGCTCACGTTCAGCGGTGACAAGCTTTTAGGCGGTCCTCAGGCCGGCATGATTCTCGGTAAAAAAGTATATCTCGACCCTATCCGTTCAAATCCCCTAACCCGAGCGCTCAGAATCGACAAATTAACGCTTGCTGCACTCGAGGCCACGCTAAACCAATACCTGGATAGGGACATGGCGATAAAAGAAATCCCCACTCTCTGGATGCTGACTCAGCCACTTTCCGAAATCGAACGAAAAGCCGTATTGTTATCCGACGGTATCAAACGAATCGGTCAGGTAGGCCTTAAGGTCTCTATGCAGGACGATACCTCGCAGAGCGGCGGCGGTGCGTTGCCAATGGGAAACTTCCCGACCAAGACCGTCTGCATCCGGCACGAGCGCATGAGCGCAAACCAGATTGAATCCAGCTTGCGCCTCGGCAAACCACACATCATCGCGCGCATCAAGGAAGGCATGGTCGTATTCGATCCCCGGACGCTCAATGATGAAGAAATCGGGAAGATTATTGAAGTAGCGAAAAAAATCTTTCACTAGGTAGCATATAGCAGACAGTATATAGGACGAAGCATTCAGATTCCGTGCTCTCCTATCCCTTATCTACTACCTCATAGATACTTCTCACTATCTGAATGAAATACATCATCCTCGGCACTGCCGGACATATCGACCACGGAAAATCCAGTCTCGTCAAGGCCTTGACCGGCACTGACCCAGACCGCCTCAAGGAAGAAAAAGAGCGCGGAATCACGCTCGACCTTGGGTTCGCATCCCTTGACCTGCCCGGTGACAACCGCCTCGGTATCGTCGACGTCCCCGGCCATGAAGGCCTGATCAAGAACATGCTCGCCGGCGTAGGCGGCATTGATATCGTCATGCTTGTGATTGCAGCCGATGAAGGCATCATGCCCCAGACCCGTGAGCACCTTGCCATTTGCGATCTCCTTTGCGTGAAAAAAGGGATTATCGCCCTTACCAAATCGGACATGGTTGAGAAGGACTGGTTGGCACTCGTGCAGGACGAGGTGCACAGCTTCGTCAGAGGTACGTTCCTGGAAAAATCTACTATCGTCCCGGTTTCGTCCAAGACCGGAGAAAACCTGCCTCTGCTCGTGCAGGAGCTTACAAAACTCTCGAGCGAAGTCGCCCCGAAATCCCTGAACGGCATCCTGCGCCTTCCCATCGACCGAGTATTCACGATGAAAGGCTTCGGTACGGTCATCACCGGCACAATGCTATCAGGTACGATCAGCACGGACCAGGAGATCCAGATCCTGCCAAAAAGGATAACGACTAAGGTCCGTGGCATACAATCTCATAACCAGGCCGTGAAGCGTGCCGTAGCTGGGCAGCGAACGGCCGTGAACCTCCAGGGGGTCGAGAAAGACGAACTTTCGCGGGGAGATACAATTGTCAACACTGGGTACTTCCAGCCAACCAAAACACTTGATGCAAAACTTAATCTCTTGAAGCAGGCCCCACGGGGACTCAAGACAGGCGCGCGCATCAGATTTTACAACACTACCCAGGAGGCCATCGGCAGAATCACGCTGCTCGGATCAAATATGCTTGCCCCTGGCGAAGAAGCATACGTACAGCTCCGGCTCGAACAACATGTGATAGCCCAGCACGGAGACCGATACATTTTGCGTTTTTATTCTCCCATGGAAACCCTTGGCGGTGGCATGATCCTGAACCCGCACACAAGGCGGCACAAGACCGCTACAATGCAAGAATCGCTCAAGGACCTCGGTACTCTCAACGAAGGAACGCTTGAAGAGATTCTGGGGCTCTTCATTTCCGGCAAAAGCTTCTCTGGAATTGAAGAAGCAGAGGTCATCAGTGCTGTTGCCGGCGACAAACAGTCGATCCTGACGGCCCTGACAGTATTAACACAGAAGAAAATAGCACTAAGAGTCGACAATCTCTACGTACATGCAACGCACATCGGGGCACTGGAAAACAAAATTATCGACTTTATACAACAGTATCACAGCGTCAACCCGCTTAAACCAGGCCTTGGCAAGGAAGAGCTGAAGGGCATGCTCAAGATGCGGGTGGCAATCAAAATCCTGAATACGACGATCGACGGACTCTTAAAAAAGAAGCAAATCGAAGCAGAAGGATCGAAGCTCAAGATTCCGGGATTCAAGGCAGCGCGTGGCGCTATCCAGGATGAGGTAAAGAGCAAGATAGTCGAGGCAATCACGAAGGGCGGGACACAACCACCTATCAGAGAAGAGCTTCCTGCTCTTTTTGGTATCACGGAGAAGGACGCCAAAGACCTGATGAAACTCCTCGCCGATGAAGGCCATCTTGTTAGGATCAACGACTCGCTCCATCTGGACAAGAATATTCTGGAGCAGATCAGGACCAATCTTAAACAATATCTCGATGCCAAGAAAGAAATAACCATGGCTGAATTCCGCGACCTTGCCAAAACCTCACGCAAGTATGCCGTGCCGCTGATGGAATACTTCGACTCGCAGAAATTGACACAGCGCGTTGGGGACAAAAGAGTGCTTCGCGGATAATCCGCTCATTTCATCGGCGGTTCAATCATAAAGATTCGAAATCTATCACTCAAACCACAGACACAGCTCTAAAAAGCCAAGGAATATTGAGCTTTCTCTGTCACTCCGTGACTGGTGGTAGGACCTGACCTTATAAGACTTCGTCTTCATACGCTCAACGTGAATAGTTTGGTGGTAATTCGATTGCATTTTGAACATTATGAATTACGTCTCGGATTTACTACCCCGTCGGTTGCTCGAGTGTTATAATCTGGGTGGAAAGATATAACGCCATGATGCCTGAATCATCATTGATGAAGACCCTGTTCCATTCGTTACGCCACCGAAACTTTCGCCTTTTTTTCTCCGGTCAGCTCGTGTCACTCATCGGCACCTGGATGCAGAATGTAGGACAGGCGTGGCTCGTCCTGGAACTGACCCACTCGTCCCTCAAACTGGGCGTGGTTTCGGCGCTTCAGTTCCTACCCATGTTGTTCTTATCCTTTATCACTGGCCCCTTCATCGATTACTTCTCAAAACGAAAGATCATCATCATGACCCAGACGGTCCTCATGCTCTTGGCTTTTACGCTTTCTCTGCTCGACTGGACCGGGGTAGTCCAATATTGGCACATCCTGATCCTTGCCACACTACTCGGCATCGTCAATACCATTGACATGCCAGCGCGGCAAGCATTCATTATCGAGATGGTCGGCAAGGATGACCTTATGAATGCCATTGCAATGAACTCCTCGATATTCAATGCCGCGAGGGCAGTCGGACCCGCAATTGCGGGACTCCTCATCGGTGCGGCGGGAACTGCCGTCTGTTTCTTCGTCAACGGTCTCAGCTTCTTGGCCGTTCTGTGGGGACTTTTACTCATGAACATCGCAAAGCCCCAGGCCAGCGAGCCAAGGGCTTACCATGTCATTTCCGATATAAAGGAAGCTATAAGCTACATTAAAGACACGCCTGTGGTCTTAATCGTCATTCTTCTTGTATCCGTGGTCAGCATATTCGGAACGAATTTCAGCGTACTGGTTCCTGTCTTCTCCAGGCAAGAGCTCCATCGCGATGCTGCGGCGTATGGACTTCTCATGTCTTCCTTCGGTGCTGGCGCCTTGATAGGCGCTTTTTCTCTTGCCATTTTGAGCAGACATGGGCCTAAATCGATCCTCCTGCTAACCGGCGGAATGGGACTGTCGCTCGTTCTAATGCTCATCGGCTTACAAAAATCCTACGGTCTGACAGCCCTGCTACTCGCACTTTCCGGATGGGCAATGGTCACCTTCTTTGGCATGGCGAACACCACGGTCCAGCTCAATACTAAGGACCGGCTCCGCGGTAGAGTGATGAGCGTCTACACTCTGGCCTTTGGCGGTATGACGCCCTTCGGAAGTTTATTTGCCGGCTCTGTCGCCTCTGTACTTAAAGCTCCCCTCACCTTCGCTCTTGGCGGGCTAATCTGCGCGATCGTTTTTTCCATCGTAATCATAAAGCGGCGAAAGATCGAGGCGTGGCGCTAGGACTCTTCTTACGACCCTCTTCGTTTGCTTCACCTGATGGATGTGCTATGATATCTCCATGCAGGAACAGGAAATCACTATTCTCCGCGAACTGATCATCCTTCTCGCAGTGTCTCTTCCAATCACCTATGTGTTCCACCGCGCAAAACTGCCAGCGCTCGTAGGCTTTTTGATCACTGGCGTTCTCATCGGTCCCTATGGCGCAGCGATCATTACCGAGACCAAGATGGTCGAACGGCTCGCAGACATCGGTGTGGTCCTGCTCCTGTTTACCGTGGGTCTCGAATTTTCTCTTGAGGACATCTTCAAGTCAGGAAGACAATTTCTAATCGGCGGCAGCATCCAAGTTGTACTGACCATTGGCGTCGTTATGGGCATCGCCGTCCTTTTTCGTTATCCGCTGCCCCACGCCCTGTTCTTTGGTTTTCTAGCATCCTTAAGCAGCACAGCCATCGTACTCAAGATGTACGCAGACCGTAGCGAACTCGACACGGCCCATGGACGACTCGGCACCGGCATCCTCCTTTTCCAGGACATTGCCGTCGTCCCCATGATGCTCCTATTGCCAATTCTGAGCCAAGCAAGTTCAGCAGGCGCTGTTACGCCTCAATCGGTCCTCATCTCTCTCGGCAAAGCTGTTCTGGGGCTTATCGGCGTTTATATCTCAGCACGCCAGGTCGTTCCCTTTCTGCTTAACCAAGTCATCAGACTTCGCAACCGCGAGATATTTTTTCTCCTTGTTGTGCTGCTCTGTCTTGGCGCAGCTTGGGTCACTTACAGCCTCGGTCTGTCGCTCGCGCTCGGCGCATTCCTTGCGGGGCTGATCATTTCCGAGTCCGAATACAGCCACCACATCGTGGCGGAGATCATACCTTTTCGGGATTACTTCGCTAGCATATTCTTTATTTCCATCGGCATGCTCCTGCACACCGAGTTTTTCAGTGCACACTGGCTTATTCTCGCGTTCCTAGCTGCGGTCCTCATGGTCCTAAAGACGGGACTAGTTGCAGTGACTGCGTCAGTACTCCGCTATCCCATCCGCAGCTCCCTGCTTACTGGACTCGGCCTCGCCCAGATCGGCGAATTTTCCTTTTTGCTGGCCCAGCAGGGTCACGCTCGTAATTTGATGAGCGGCGACGTTTTCCAGTTTTTCATTAACACATCGATCCTAAGCATGCTTGCCGCACCGTTTCTCATCCAGGCAGGACCTTGGCTGGCCGGGCGTCTTCCGGCAACGACTGTTGAAACCAGTGAAAGAAAAGACTCTTGTTCACTTATCGGACATACTATCATTGCAGGATACGGTTTGAATGGCCGGAACCTTGCTAAGACGCTCAAGTCGACCCATATCCCCTATGTTGTACTTGAGGTGAACGTAGATACGATCCGCAAGGCGCGTGAGAAAGGCGAGCCCATTATTTACGGCGACATTACGCGAAGGGACGTGCTCATGCGGGCGGGCGTGGACTGCGCTAGAGTCATTGTATTTGCAATCTCCGACAACTCGGCAACGCGGATTGCCATCCGAATGTCGCGCGAGATCAATCCCTCTATCTTTATTCTCATCCGCACCCGGTATGCGGCAGAGGTGGACGAGTTAACCAAAATCGGGGCAAACCAGGTGATCCCAGAGGAGTTTGAGACCTCGATCGAGATTTTTTCGCGAGTCCTGCACGAATACCATATCCCGAGCAATATCATCGCGAGCCAAATCCAGCTTGTGCGTTTTGGCGGATATAAAATGCTACGTGGTTACTCGTTGGACCAGGAAAACATCGGACGCATCGCCGCGCTGTTAGTTGGAGCCACAGTGGACAACGTCCAGCTAGGGCCCGATTCTTCAGGCGCTGGTCAGACCCTCCGTAACCTCGATATCCGGAAAAATACGGGTGCCACAGTCATTGCCATCGCTCGAAACAATGAAGCGATAACAAACCCCGGTCCGGACCTCGTCCTTCAGCTAGACGATATCGTGGTGCTACTCGGCGCACATGCGGATTTGGATAAAGCAGTAGATCTATTGACGAGGAAAAAAGGATAGAGACTTTTATCGTAGAAACCCCGGAGAATGAAGAGTTTTGAAGAAAAACATATCAGAAATCAGAACGAAAATAAAACAGGTTCTTGGCACGTGACTATGGGTTGAAAAGGCATCCGAAAAGATATACCTTCTTGCTTATGACTAGCAATCATTCGACAAGGAGGGTCCTTCCGGATGCACGACGATTATCTCACAAGTTTATACAACCTGTCCTTGAATGCCCAGCAGTTCTACTGCTGGGATGAAAAGGACAATCCTGACGAAGTCAGGATAAGAACCTGATTGGTTTTAGGTTCTATCGGTTTTGATGCCCCGCAGCTCTGCTGCGGGGTAATTCACTAGGGATTCAAGGGTTTCACGTATCAACAGTTGAAGCCGTGTTCAGAAAAAAAGGAAATGCAGTCCTCGTTACCTTGGAACGTGATGTTACTTTTTATCGGTGCAACAAGTGCGGCACAATAGTTATTGCCGGCTACGATAGCAAAGAGTTTGAAGTTCAGCATATGATGTGGTGGAACCATGTGACGATTCTCCGGTTTGAACGATACAAAGCTGACTGCGATTCCTGCGGGATTGCGACAGAGGCACTTGATTTTGTGGCTGTGCGAGGTCAGCGGGTAACTACGCCATGAACTATGCAAAGTGACGACTGTCCAAGCGGTGGGCACGCTTCTGAAGCTGCATCGGCATACCGTCAAAGCGATCGATAAGCAGGCATTACAAGAAGAGCAAGCGAACCGTCCTTTGGATTGAATAACCGTTCTGGGCATGGACGAGCTTTCATCTGGGAAGGGCAAAGGGCATAAGTACCGCCACTTGGTAAGCGCCTTGGAAGGACAGCGCGGTCCGGAGATGCTGTTTGTCGGGAACGGACGCAAAGAACGGAATTTGAGCAAGTTTTGGAAGTGGTTCGGGAAAAAGCGCGCCCGTATGATCACTCATGCGGTAATCGATATGTGGAAACCGTTCCGCAATAGTATTCATAAGCACTGCCCGAGCGCGAAGATCATTTACGATAAGTATCACGTCATTCAACACTTATTAAAAGCCCTTAACGCCGTGCGCATTCAAGAGGTTAACAAGGCTGGAAAATGGATGAAGGATCGGCTGTCGGAAAGAAGTTTATTCTGCTTTCCCGTCAGGCCCATGTACAGGGGAATGCGCGGGTGGCGCTCAATGACGCCTTGCGGGCAAACCGGCGGTTGTTTAAGTCGCATTTGATGAAAGAGTCGTTTGGACATTTATGGAGTTACAAATCAAAGACATGGGCACACAAGTTCTTTCGAGGATGGGTTGATCAACTTCACTGGAGTCGTTTGAAGCCGATGAAGCGCTTCTCCGATATGGTGGAAAAGCATCTGGACGGCATATTGGAATACTGTGACAAGAAGGTTCCGCTCGGAATTATTGAGTCGTCAAACGCAAAGGCGAGGTATCTGATACGTCGTGCTTATGGCTATCGGGATAATGCTACCTGAATTTAAGGATCATTCAGACATGCACTCCTTGGATGAACCGCTTCCATCCATGGACATTTACCCATACTAAGGCGCCATGAGCCAGTTTTATTATACCGTCTCAATAAAGTTTCTGCGACACACACAACCAATGAGGTGTTCGCAGTATTCTACCATAGAATATTCCCCCGGACATTGCAAGATAATGCGGAAAAGATAATCGAAAAGAACGAGAACCCCTTGCCACAATGGTGCTACCTATGATACTCTTGCAAGAAGGGCTCTATGGATGCAGGAAGGAGAGGATGAACCATGACAGACCGTGACATCATGCAGGAAATCGAAGAGTTAAAAAAACAATTACAGGCACTCGATGAAGCCAAAAACCATGCAGGCGCACAGGTTTCCTCGGAGGAGCCGGAACAGAGACCGCGGGAAAAAACCGGAGAAGAGGCGTCAACCTGGCTCCAAGACTTGTTCAAACAGGCTGAGGGACTGATGGGCGGTCTGGACCTTCAGTTCAAAGACGTTCCGGCTAAGACTGCGCTCGTGATCTTCGCGCTCGGTGTCCTCATGGGTCGGCTGCTCAGCCGTAAGGGGTAAAAGTATGGATAAGTTCCTGGTAAAGATGCACCTCTTACTGAAGACTGAGATGATCCTCCTGCGCCTCCAACTGCGTCTCATCGTCCAACAGGCCGCGTTCTACATAGCCGCCGTTCTTCTGGCAGTTCTAGCTACCGGCATGCTGAATATCGCTTTCTATCTGTATCTCACACCACGTCTTGGTAGTGCCAGTGCTGCTCTCGCGGTTGCCATAGTCGATATCGTATTGGCTGTGGTGGCAATCGTTGTTGCCAGCCACCTACGCCTTGGCCCCGAAGTTGATGCCGCGAGTGCCCTACGAAAGGCCGCGTTGACAACTCTTACTGTGGATGCGGAGCACGCTAAGTCCAAGATCGCAGAGCTTCATGACGATATCAAACGGATTCGTACCGCAGTGACCGGCTTTATGAGCTTTGACGGCGTCAATCTTGCCTCGTTTTTCCAGTGGGTACCGATGCTGCTCCGCGTTCTTTTGTGGCGAAAAAAACTCTAGGATTTAGTGTAAAAAAAATGTTCTGTCTCTTCACGCCGTCACATTTGACGGTTATGTTAAATGCGACGGGCTCCTTGACGGCTTTCTATTTCCAGCCGCATCTCACTTTGTATCTTAATTCCAAATAATCAACGCGTTACTTCTTGCAATAACCGTAGTTTCCCCCCCGGCATGATAGTTGTAATATTCACTACATCACAGTCATCAGGTTTATATTTAATTTAAAAAAGAACTAATGGGAAGTCCCATTAATCAATGTGACTAATGCGGAACTATCAGAAATACCAGTTTGGTTTCGGCGTCAGATTGCTTACAAATAACTTGGTTCTATGCGGGACTCTTTGGCTGGACATTTCGCGACATTCAGGCCACTGGGATAGAGTATACCGAGGCATCTCTCGATGGTCGACCGGTTGCAGTGCTGGTTCAAAAGAATATGCCGACGAACGAGCATCGACAACCAGCGTGGCTGAGCTTCTTCGCTGTAGGTGATGTCGATACAGCAAAAAAAAATCGTTTTGTAAAATGGCGTTAAGGTGCTGTTCGAGCCGCATACCATCCCTGCCCGCGGCCGTAAAGCAGTCTTCGCGGATCCGCAAGGCGCTGTTTTTGCGGTTCTTGCTTCCAGTAGCGGTGCTCCGCGTGATGTTCTTGCTGCACCTGGAGAATGGATTTGGAGCTCGTTAATGACGAACGATCCGGACACCGATGCTGCTTTCTACCAGGCACTATTCGACTTCGAAGTTTTTGAGTTGCCCGTTACCGAAGGCGCCCAACATCTATTGCTCGCGTCCGACAACTATGCTCGTGCGAGCGTGAATACGCTGCCTGTGAATAGGCCCAATGACCATCCCTACTGGCTCAATTACGTACGCGTTGAAGATACGGTCAAGATGACCGCGAAAGTCCTGGCGCTCGGTGGACGCGTGCTGGTCGAGCTGCGGATTGCTCGCCACGGTGGCAAAATTGCAGTGGTTGCCGACCCATTGGGGGCGGCTTTCGGCTTGCTTGAATGGACGGATACTGAGAGTAAAAAGGCGACCAAATGAATATCTTACGCTTACGCTGGTTAGCGCTCGCCTTCGCAGTCTTGACGATGACGAGCTTGTTGCCCAGCTGCTTCGTAGGTGGTGGCGGATACTACGACGGCGGCGACGTCGGGGCGGCTTACTATGAACCCTCCGGTGTCGTGTACGGCGGATGGGGACCTGACTACCAAGTGACGCCTTTTCGCGGCGGTGACCATCCAAGCGGTGGTGGCCACGCGCCTGCGCGAGCTTGCAGATCCGCTCCTGCTACCCGCTCGATGCCGTCTGTTCCGTCGAATTCGCGCTCTGGTAGCTCGCGAGCACGTTGAAGTGCGGTCCGACAAAGACATTGAGTGTCTGTCCGGGATTCTCTTGGATTATATAAATCACTTATGATTCAGGATTAGCGGACCGATTCGCTTGCAAGCTACCGTTTAAATCCGTATTTCCATTGGCGATAGTTTTTAAAAAGAAACATCTGCAACGCTGCATTGCCAAACATCATATACCATCTTGGCAGTCGCCATATACATCCTTATAACTTATTTCTTATAGATGGGTCATCTAGGATGTGTGAAAAATGGGCGTTTTTGTGTCCGTTCATATTGAAAATCCTTGAAAACTACTTTGTCTGGTAATTGTTTCTTAATCATCTTAGTCCACTATGACTTCGTCCGTCTTAGAAGAGGGTTAAAAATATTGTTTGTTAGCAATACTGTTTGCAATGAAAGCTGCCTCCACATTTTATATTGCTTCAATTGCTTCAGGTACACTTTGCAAGTAAAGAACAATTATCTCATCATATTTATTAATATCACTAATTTTATCCAAAATTTGCAGTTGCTGTTTATGACCATAAGGTTTCGTATTCGACACCTTCAAATGTCTGCCGCCGATATCTGTAACCAGAAGTCTTATGCGTAACGACATTGCGCATAATATCGAGCTACGATTTCTTTCCCTTTTTCTTACAATGCATAACCAATGCGGTGGGCAACGGCCAACTGTGCCCTTGAGCAAGCAGACCCAGAACTTCCTCCGGTCCCCAGGTGCCAGCGGCGTAATTGGGAAAATCACTGGGCGGAGCCACCGCCCAGACCTCAAGCACTGGCGTCATCAACCGCCACGCGGCCTCCACTTGATCGGCGCGCATGAACAAGGTGGCGTCATTCTTCATCACGTCCCAGAGCAACGTTTCATAGGCGTTAGGCGACTTGGCTGCGAAGGCGTCCTGGTAATTAAACTGCATCTCCACTGAGCGCAGGTTCATCTTTGGCCCAGGATGTTTAGCCTGAAAACGTAGCATGATGCCTTCATCGGGCTGGATAGACATCACCAATCGTGAGGATTGCCAATCGAGAGTGGACTCAGCCGGAAATGACTGATGAGGCACTTCGCGAAACTGTATCGTAATTTCAGAGGACTTCCGGGTAAGACGCTTTCCCGTGCGGAGGTAGAAAGGCACGCCCTGCCAGCGCCAGTTGTCAACGAATAGCTTGAGCGCGACAAACGTCTCTGTTTGGGAATCAGGTGACACTCCGTCTTCTTCGCGATAGCTGGGTACTTTTTTGCCGCCGATCCAACCTTCACCGTATTGTCCACGCACGACGCATTTATGGACGGCGTCACAGTGAATCGAACGAACGGCGTGGAGGACATCCACTTTCTTGTTGCGAATCTCTTCAGCTTCGAAGGAGACCATCGGCTCCATCGCAACCAGACAAAGCAATTGCATAAGGTGATTCTGCACCATATCACGCAAAGCTCCGGCGTGGTCGTAATAGCCACCTCGATGTTCGACACCGACAGCTTCGGCAGCGGTGATGGTTACACAATCTACATAACGGCGGTTCCAGATCGGCTCAAAGAGAGGATTGGCAAAGCGAAACGCCAGAATGTTCTGCACCGTTTCCTTGCCCAAATAATGGTCGATGCGGAAGATCTGAGACTCATCGAAATTGTCGGCGAGAATGGCATTCAAGGTGCGGGCAGATTCCAGGTCATTGCCAATCGGTTTCTCGACCACAATCCGCGCCCATTTCCGGTCGCGTGCCAATCCGGCCTTGCCGAGGTATTTTGGTATTTCACCGAGCATGCTCGGCGGTGTGGCCATGTAAAAGATGCGGTGGGTTTTTGTGCCCCATGCCTTTTCAAGCTTTGCACATTGTTCACCCAGGTCCATATACGTTTGAAGCTTCTTAAAATCGCCCTTCTGATAGCGAATATGCCCGGCAAAATCGCCCCACTTACGGGTTTCCACTATTCCTTGGCGTGAAAATTTCTTTACGCCGTCGCGGAGATGCCGACGCAACTTTTCATCGCTCAAAGCAATGCGATCCACGGCGATGATCGAAAAATCAACGGGCATGCTTCGTTCCTGAAAGAGGTCAAACAAGGCGGGAATGAGTTTCCGCCAGGTCAAATCACCGGCTCCGCCAAATATGACGAACACAGTCGGTTCAATTTGTTCATTTGTTTCCATGATTTTCACCCCTCATTCCATTCTGTGTGAAACGTGCCCTTGGCATCAATCCGTTCGTAGGTGTGGGCTCCGAAATAGTCGCGCTGAGCCTGGATAAGATTGGCCGGCAGCCAAGCACTGCGATAAGCGTCGAGATAGCCCAATGAAACCATCAACCCTGGGGCCGGTATGCCTAACGCGGCCGCTTGGCACACCACTTGACGTAAACAGTCCTGATGCTCCATGACTTTGTGCGACAAGTTAGGAGCAAGTAACAAGTTCGGCAGATCAGGCCTCGAGTGGAATGCCGTGCAGATGTCTTCCAGCAACGAGGCGCGGATGATGCAGCCTCCTCGCCAAATCCGCGCCACGGCTTCAAGATCGAGGTGATACTCGTATTTGTTTGAAGCAACCGTCAAAAGCGCCATACCTTGTGCGTAAATGATGATCATCCCTGCAAAAAAAGCGTTGCCCAGTTGTGTGAATAAGGCGTCGCGGTCACCGTTGATGCGCCGAATCGGTCGCTGATACATCGCGCTGGCCTTCTGCCGTTCTTCCGCGAACGCTGACAAGTCCCGCATCGAGACAGCCAGATCTATCGTCGGGATCGACACTTGTAATTCCATCGCGCTTTGCGAGGTCCACATTCCCGTGCCTTTTTGTTTGGCCACGTCGAGGATTTCGTCGATCAGCCGCTTGCCGCTTTTCTCGTCCTGTTTAGAAAAGATATGGCTCGTGATCTCCACAAGATAGCCATTGAGATTGCCCTTGTTCCATAAAGCATATACTTCTCGCACCTCATCATCATTCAAGCCCCAGCCACGTTTCATCAGATCGTATGTCTCTGCGATCAATTGCATGACACCGTATTCGATGCCGTTGTGAACCATCTTCACGAAGTGACCCGCCGATCCGGGACCGAGATAGGTCACGCACGGATCGCCGTTTACCTTGGCCGCGACAGCTTCAAACACCAGTTGGACACGCTCGTAAGCCGCTTTCGGCCCGCCGGGCATTATGCTCGGGCCATGACGAGCGCCTACTTCTCCTCCCGACACGCCCACGCCAAGAAATTGTATGCCTTTCGCTGTCAGGTTTCGGGCGCGTAAGTCGGTATCTTTAAAATAGGAGTTGCCGGCATCGATGATGAGATCGCCCCTGTCCAAGAGTGGCAACAAATCATTGATGACAGAATCTACCGGAGCGCCAGCGGGAACCAGAATCATAATTGCGCGCGGTCGGCGGAGCAATCCGATAAACTCCTTGATATCCGCCGCGCCGAAAACATTACGTTCTTTTGATTCCTGGCGCAGAGCCTCGACTTTAGTCGGATCCTTGTCATAACCTGCCACGGCATAGCCGTGGTCAGCCATGTTCATCACGAGATTGCGCCCCATGACACCCAGGCCGATCATGCCGATGGCATACTGTTGTTGCTCATTGTTCACGGTTTTGCCTCCTTAGTGATTTGCAAATATTGGTGGAATTGATTTCATCTTCAATTTATCAGCAATGCTCGCTATGCTGTTCGCCTCTGTTTATTTATAGGGTCCTTCTTTCCGTATCTCCCGCTCCGCCTCCCCCAGTCGGTGAACCGCTCGACCGACCTGGCGGCCCCGCTGCTCGTACAGTTCGTAAGCACGCCTGGCAATCTGTAGAGACATATCGACAGGTTTTTTGGCCAATAGGGGCGCGGCAGTTGGATCGAGCACCCGGTATATCAGTCGGGCAACGCCATCGCTGCGCTGAGAGCATCGGGTTGGTCGGTATTCATAACTGGGATCCTTTCTGTATTTGTATGCCACACGTTTCATGAGTTGCGGAGTCCTAATAGTCATGCTCATGTTCTTTCCAAAGCTACCTTGTATTCTCCAAGGTTCGCCGAGCCAACTCGGTCTAGGAAAACGCCGACCTGGCAAATAGTTTATCGCAGCTTTGATTAGTTACATCCATCGCCACCAGAGCTAGCCCTTCTCGCCGGCGACCAACGTTCTCGCGGTATCTTTAAGCTCTTGCGTTTTCATTTGGGGTTGACCCACTTCCAGTTCCGAATCTCCGGCATGTCTTCACCGTATTTGTCAATATATTGTTTGTGCTCGACAAGCTTGTCCTTGAGCTTCTGCTTCAGGTAGATGCCTTTGTCGCCGGTCTGCGGCAGGCGGTCGATGGTGTCCATTACGAGATGGAAGCGGTCCAAATCGTTCAACACCGTCATATCGAAGGGAGTGGTGATGGTGCCCTCTTCCTTGTAGCCGCGGACGTGGATGTTGTCATGATTGGTGCGGCGGTATGTTAGCCGGTGGATCAACCAGGGGTAGGCATGAAAGGCGAAGATGACCGGTTTGTCCTTAGTGAAGAGCTCGTCAAAATCCATGTCGGAGAGTCCGTGCGGGTGCTCAGTTTGCGGCTGCAGCTTCATGAGGTCGACGACGTTGACCACTCGAATTTTCAGACCGGGCAGATGCTCGCGAATAATGGAGACGGCGGCAAGCGTCTCCAGCGTTGGCACGTCGCCACAGCAGGCCATGACCACGTCCGGCGAAACGTCCTGGTCGTTGCTAGCCCACGGCCAGATGCCGATGCCCTCGGTGCAGTGCTTGACAGCGGCGTCCATCGTCAGCCATTGCGGCGCCGGGTGTTTGCCCGCGATCACGACATTGACGTAATGGCGGCCGCGCAGACAATGGTCCATCACCGACAGCAGGCAGTTTGCATCCGGCGGAAGGTAAACACGCACGACCTCGGCTTTCTTGTTCACGACGTGGTCGATGAAACCGGGATCTTGGTGTGTGAAGCCGTTATGGTCCTGGCGCCATACATGCGAGGCCAGCAGGTAGTTTAACGAGGCGATCTTCCGCCGCCACGGCAGGTGCGACGTCACCTTCAGCCACTTAGCGTGCTGATTGAACATCGAATCGACGATGTGGATAAATGCCTCATAGCAATTGAAGAGCCCATGCCGCCCGGTGAGCAGGTAGCCCTCGAGCCAGCCCTCGCATTGGTGCTCGCTGAGCATTTCTATCACGCGTCCAGTGGGTGCGAGAAATTCATCGTTTGACACAGTCACAGCATCCCATTGGCGTTTGGTCACTTCAAAGAGGGCCTCCAAGCCGTTGGAGAGAGTCTCGTCAGGGCCGAATACCCTGAAATTCCGCTGTTCACTGTTCAGCTTCGTTACATCGCGCAGGAAACGCCCGAGCACATGCGTGTCGCCGATGCCTGGCACCCCCGGCGAGGGCACGCCAACTGCGTAGTCACGAAAATCCGGCAATCGCAGGTCGCGGAGCAGAATGCCGCCATTGGCGTGGGGATTTGCGCCCATGCGTCGTTCGCCTTTGGGTGCAAGTTCGGCCAGTTCCGGTTTCAGACGACCCTGCCCATCGAAGAGTTCCTCCGGATGATAGCTCCTAAGCCAGTCTTCCAACAGCTGGAGATGTTCGGGATGTGTGGCCGGATCGGACAGCGGCACCTGGTGCGCTCTGAAGGTGCCTTCAATCTGCAGACCATCGATTATCTTCGGCCCTGTCCAGCCCTTGGGTGAATTCAGGACGATCATCGGCCAGCTCGGACGCGTGATGTTACCGTGGACGCGCGCGTCTTGTTGGATTATTTTGATCTGTTCCACTACCGTGTCAAGCGTCGTAGCCATGGCCTCATGCATCGGCCCGGGTTCGTGACCTTCGACGAAGTAGGGTGTCCACCCGTAGCCGAGAAGCAACTGTTCCAACTCCTTGCGGGTGATGCGCGCGAGGACGGTCGGGTTGGAAATCTTATAACCGTTGAGATGAAGGATTGGTAGCACCGCGCCGTCAGTGGCCGGATCAAGGAACTTGTTGGAATGCCATGAGGTGGCCAGCGGTCCGGTTTCTGCCTCGCCATCACCGACAACGCAGGCAACAATGAGATTGGGATTATCGAAGACCGCCCCAAACGAATGGCTGAGCGAATAGCCCAGCTCGCCGCCCTCGTGTATCGAGCCCGGGCATTCCGGCGACGCATGGCTGGGAATTCCTCCGGGAAACGAAAACTGAATGAAGAGCTTCCGAAGCCCGGCCTCATCCTGGCTGATGTTGGGATAGATCTCGCTGTATGTGCCCTCGAGGTAAGTGTTGCCCACGACGGCCGGGCCGCCATGCCCGGGGCCGGAGACGTAAATCATGTCAAGGTCGTATTTTTTGATGACCCGGTTCAAGTGAACGTAAATGAAGTTCTGCCCCGGGGTCGTGCCCCAGTGCCCCAGTAGCATGTGTTTCACATCCGCGAGCATCAGCGGCCGATTGAGCAGCGGATTGTCGTAAAGATAAATCTGGCCAACCGATAGATAGTTGGCGGCACGCCAGTAAGCGTCGATTTTGGAAAGCAGTTCGGTTGACAATGTTTTATCCATTGCATTTTTCTTGTTTATCCTCATGATCGCCTTCCTTTCCAGCTGTTTTGCACGTACATAAGTCTCGGACTACAAGTACGGTGTTAGCAAATGCGCAATGCCGTCACGCAGGCGAGCCAGCAGTGGGCGATCATTAACCTCATCCAGCGTCACAGGATGTGCACCATCCATTCTTGTCTCGAACAGCTGCTCGAGCCGTTGGGCAAGTTCAACATCATAGCATTCCAAGTTGAACTCGAAGTTGAGTCGCAAGCTTCTCGAATCCCAGTTGGCAGACCCCAGCAGCACCCAGCAGCCATCTACTAACATTAGTTTGGAGTGATCGAATGGAAGCGGGGTTAGCCATATTCGGCATCCATGCTGAAGCACTTGCGACCACATCGCCCGGGAGGCAAAAAGGACGAAGGGCACATTGATCCGTGAGGGTAAAATAATGTCCACCTGCACGCCCCGCATTGCCGCCAGATTCAAGGCGGAGATCACGTCAGGGTCGGGCAGAAAATAGGGAGTCATGATCCGAATGGAATAGCGGGCGATCGAAAGCGCTCCCAACAACGTCCAAAGAAGCTTCTCAAAATTCTCGTCCGGGCCATCGGCCACGCCTCGCGCCAACACCTGTCCCACGTTTTCTGTTTTGGGAAACCATGAATCACCACGCAAGGATTCGCCGGTCGTGAACAGCCAATCGTCGGCGAACACTTCTTGCAGTTGGGTCACCACAGGGCCCTGCACACGGAAATGGATGTCCTTACCGGGTTTTTCGGCTGGCGTTGAAGGCAATGCCCCACTCGAATATTCATGCCACCGGTAAATCCCACGCACCCATCCACCACCAGGATCTTCCGGTGCATATGCATGTTCATCGACATTAGATGCCACAAAGCAAAACGGGAGGAACCGTGCATACTTCACGCCTTCCTGTCGCAGCGTTTGGAGAATGGTGGGCCAGGAATACCGACTCCCCGTCGCGTCAATCAGCACCCGCACTTCCACGCCCCTGCGCGCGGCCTCGCCAAGCGCATGTGCAAAGGCCATCCCGACTTCGTCCCTATCGAAAATATAGGTCACAAAAGAAACAGTCTGGCTTGCTCGTTTGATCGCTTCCAACATGGCCGGATAGGCTTCATCACCGGTCACCAATGGCTCGATCCGATTGCCCGGCAGCAAGGGTCGTTCCACCATGCCCCCAACGACCCGAGCCAGCATCTTGATATGCCCATCGTGATCCGGCAGATGGCGTTGCAACTCTTCCGGACGACATTCAGGTTGCTCGGCTTGTGCCCGGTACCGCTCAAGGTTCCTCCGCAGTAGAGCGGCCTTATGGCGAATGCGATTGACTCCGAAGATGAAGTACATAACAGCCCCGACTAGGGGGACGAGCCAAACGAAACCCACCCATGCGATGGCGGCGCGCGAGTCACGCTTATTGAGAACCGCGTGGCCAGTAGCCCAAACAGAGAGAAGCAACCCCAGTCCGATGGCAGCGATGTGCCAGACGTTGTGCACCACGTTACCGATGGTCATCGTCATTTCGGTCTGTCCCTGAGGTTAGTCCTCTTCGTCTTCACGGCAAATTTCCTTTCCATCCCGCAGTCCAAGAACGCGGCAAACCGTCCTGGCTATCATTATTTCTTCGTCCGTTCGAATGACTCGCACCGCAACCCGGCTGGCCGTCGCAGAAATCACGCCCTCATTTCCCGCGTTTCGCTTTTCTTCTAGTTCGATTCCAAGGAATCCCAGCCCCTCTAAAATCCGGGCGCGGACAGTGGGTGCATTCTCTCCGATGCCGCCAGCGAACACCATCGTGTCCAGTCCGTCCAACGCCGCAGCGAATGCACCGATACATTTCTTAACCTGGTAGCAAAACAGCGCGACCGCTTCAGCCGCCCGCACGTCCTGCGTTTCACGGTTGAGCAAGTCACGCATGTCGGAACTGGTCTCCGACACGCCAAGCAGCCCGGACTGAAGATTGACCATCTCATTGAACCGTTTTGCGTCGAGCCCCTCGGTGCGCGCCAGATACCAAAGCAGTCCAGGATCGAGATCGCCCGAACGAGTGCTCATCGGCACACCGGCTGTCGGGGTGAAACTCATGCTTGTGTCCACAGATTTGCCATCACGCACCGCCGCCAGGCTCGCGCCATTGCCGAGGTGGGCGAGGATGACCCGGCCTTGTGCCGTTTCCGCTCCGGCCATGCGGGCCAGTTCTTCCATGAGAAACGCATACGACAACCCGTGAAAACCGTACCGCCGCACCCCCTGCGCTTCGTAACGGCGCGGGATCGGCAACAATCGGGCCACGCGCGGCAGGTCATGGTGAAAGGCCGTATCGAAACATGCTATTTGGGGCAGGTCAGGAAATCTGCGATGAAACGCCTCGGTCAACAGGATCTCCTCCGGGAGATGATCAGGATCGAATGGACTAAGCCTGTGCAGCTCCTCAACCATTTCCGCGGTAATTCGCTGTGGTTTACTATACTTTGGCCCACCATGCACCACGCGATGCCCTACCGCGGTCAATGCGTCACGCCCACTGCGTTCCTCGATCCAATCCATCAAAGCGCTCACCGCCGCCGTGTGATCCGGCGCAGTAACTAACTGCGAAAAGTTGTCCGCCTGGTTCATGCCTTTCACCCTGAATGTGGCCTCCGGCGGTCCAATCCGTTCAATACTTCCTTCCAGAATCCGCAGGAGCGATTCACCGGCCTCGAATATCGCGAATTTGATGCTTGATGAACCGCCATTGATCGTCAGGATGCGTTGGTTAGCTGGTCTCATGAATGACTCCTTCGTCAATCTGCAATCCAAACGAAGCCAGTTTCGCGCATGTGGACCTGTAATCCGTGTGAAGAATGCTTCGAATTCCCAAACCTTCTGCAATTTGTATGAACATCGAAGTGTTTTCGATATAGACTACCTGCCGGGCTGGTACCTGGGCGATATCCAGCGCAAGCCGAAAGATGTCCGCGTCGGGCTTGCGAACATGGACGAAGCAGGATGAGATGAAGGAATCCACGAACCTATCAAGCTTGAACTTTCGAATTCGGTGCGAATTCAGATCCCGTGCTTCGTTGCTGACCACGACAATCTTCAATCCATACTGTGCCTTAAGCCGGCGGACCAAATCGATCATTTGAGGATATGGCTTCGACTGCTCGAACATGAATTTCCGAAACTGAGCCCGGGTGAACGATCGCTTTTGGTAGAAGACTACTCGCCCCAAATATTCTCCCAGCGTGAGCTTTCCCTCCTCGTAGGTGGCGAAGGTCAAATGATGCCGCTCCTCCATCTCTGTCAACTTCAGCTTGAAGTTCATCGCTGCCTGTTTACGAGCGTGATGATCCCACCCGTTGGTGAGCAGGACACCGCCAATATCCAGAAACAAGGTCGTGATCGGAATCACTCTTTTCATTTGGTCTCCGTCAACGCCACCTGCCACCTTTGATAGTCCGGTCCTCGAGCAATAAGTATGGCGCTAGATCTTGGGCTCAGGCGGTGGTAAGTTTGTGAATCTTCCCAAAGCGGTTCCTCACCCGCAGCAAACATATCTTGTGGCGCTTCGCGAGAGGTGTCAACGGCTAGACGCCACCGAGCCCCCGGCAGTACAGGAGGCAAACCGAAATCGACTGCATCGGCACTGGCATTGAACATAATGTACAGTGCGCTCTGCTCATCCTCATGGATCAGACAGGCAAACTGTTTTTCTTTTGGATTATCCCAGTTGGGCAATCCCCCTTGCGAGCCAAACCAATGGACCTCTGAATCCAAATAGAATTGCTCATTACTCAGAATCGGATGGGCACGACGAAAGGCAATCATGCCACGGGTGAAGCGGAAAATTTCTCTTTGCTGTTCCAGATAGCTCCAGTCATGCCAGCTCGTTTCGTTGTCCTGGCAGTAGGCATTGTTGTTGCCGCCCTGCGTGCGGCGAAATTCGTCCCCGCCGAGCAGCATCGGCACCCCGCGCGAGATCAAAAGAGTCAGCAGGAAGTTTTTGATCTGGCGTTTCCGCACGGCCTCGATCGCGGCATCCGTTGTCTCGCCTTCTGCGCCGTAGTTCTCGCTGAAGTTGTAGTTTGTCCCATCATGATTGTTTTCTCCGTTTGCTTCATTGTGCTTATAACGATAGCTGACCAAGTCTTTCAGAGTGAACCCATCATGGCAGGTGACGAAATTGATGCTGCTCTCTGGGCCTTTGCCCGACCTGGCGTAGATGTCTGCACTGCCGCAGATGCGGCTGGCAAACAAACCAAGCATCCCATCATCGCCGCGCCAGAACCGTCGGACGTCATCACGGTACTGACCGTTCCACTCCGCCCAACGGCATTCGGAGAAACTCCCGACCTCATACGCTCCAGCGGCATCCCATGCCTCAGCGATGATCCTAACATCCCTTAAAATTGGGTCCTCGGCGATTCGCTCGAGAAGCGGGGGGTTTGGAAGCAAGTTGCCGGTACGGCCCCGACCGAGCACCGCGGCCAGGTCAAAACGAAATCCGTCGACATGCATCTCCACCACCCAGTAGCGCAACGCGGTCAGGATGTAATCCCGCACTACGGGATGGTTGGCATTGACGGTGTTGCCGGTGCCCGTATAATCCTTGTAATAGCGTTTATCGTTCTCCAGAATGTAGAAGATCGTATTATCAATACCGCGGAAACAAAGTGAAGGCCCCTGTTCGTTTCCCTCGGCCGTATGATTGAAGACCACGTCCAGGATCACCTCGATACCGGCCCCATGGAAGGCTCGGATCATTTCTTTAAATTCCAGTTTTTGCTGACCCACGCCTCCCGAACTGCTATAGGAAGCTTTTGGTGCAAAAAAAGCTACGGGATCGTAGCCCCAGTAATTCCCTAGCGCCTGGCCTGTTTGCGGATTGATGCCTGCCATCTGGTGTTCATTGAATTCCTGCACTGGCATCAGTTCCACGGCCGTCACCCCTAGTTCTTTGAAATAGGGGATCTTCTCCATTAGACCTCGGTACGTGCCAGGATGCTCCACACCTGAGCTGGGATGGATAGTGAAACCACGCACGTGTGTTTCATAAATGACCGTCTTCGACCAGGGATGCCTGGGCGGACGGTCCTCTTGCCAGTGAAAATGCTCCTGCGAGAATATGCATTTTGGCATGGAGCCGGCATTATCTACCATTGAACGCACTGAGTCTCCGTCGGGCACAGAATGATCGTATCCCCGAGCAGGGCCAAAGTCCCAGGCGGGCGACCGCGAGATAGCCGTAGCAAAGGGATCTATGAGAAGCTTGTTGAAATTGAAACGATGGCCCTCCTTGGGTTGATACGGACCGTCTACGCGATAGGCATATAGTTGGCCGTGCCTAATCCCTTCAACCCAGACGTGCCACACGTCACCAGTGCGATTGCACGCGGGATCTAGATCGATCACTCTATCTGCCGTGGCATCTTCTGGATGATCAAACAACTCTAGCCGAACTCGGCTGGCGTGTCGGCTGAAAAAAGCAAAGTTCACTCCTTCGCCATGTGCATAGGTTCCCAGAGGCAATGGCACACCAACTCGAATATCAGTCCGCTCCGATACCTCTGCCACATAATCATGAAGAGGTCGTTCAGACGTAGTCAGACCTTTGGTCGCGTCCACCTTTTCTGCGGTACGGACTGACTTGGACAGTATCCGGTCTTTTGTTTGTCGCATTCTTTTCAGTCTTTTTGGCTCGTTCATAATCTGTCTTCTGTCGTCTTTCTTCCGTTCGAGATTGACTCAATGCTGCCAGAGTATGTGCTCTGCTTCCAGAGGAACCATAACGCCGGTGCAATGCGGTATCACCCTCGCCGTATAGTCCGACGCCGGGCGGGCCGCAGGCACCGCCGCGCTGTAAACGTAGCCATCCAACGCACTCCTCGGCTGGCGAACACGCTTCATCTCCTGCCGCACCGTTTTGCCGCCATTAATGCCGTCGGCATAAAGCTCTACACGCACCGCCTTCGGGTCGAGGTCATTGAGATAGACCTGAACTTCGAATACATGCTGCTTCCCGTTGGTATTGATCTTTACGTCACCGAAGTGGAGTGTGACCCATTTCTGCTCCACCGTATGCCGCCAATCAACCATCTGTTTGCCTACGACCCCTTTATTTGCAGCTCGTTCGCGATAGTTTATAGCGGCCGGAATGTAGTGTTGCTCACTGTATTCGCGAACCGAGCGATTTGCTGAAAATCGGGGGGTTAGACACGCCATGCTTTCACGCATCCGCGCCATCCAGGCTGTGGGGATCCCCTTCTTGTCGCGCGTATAGAACTCAGGGATCACCTGGCGTTCGAGCAAGGCATAGAGTGCCTCGGCTTCTACAGCATCCCAGGCTGGATCATCTCCGTGCTCCTGGCCGTCTCCCAACGCCCACCCCACTTTAGGTGTGTAGGCTTCCGCCCACCAACCGTCCAATTCTGAAAGATTGATGCCACCGTTGACAAGCACTTTCATGCCGCTCGTTCCGCAAGCCTCCCAGGGCCTCTGCGGCGTATTGATCCAGACATCTACCCCCTGCACCAAGTGCTCGGTCAAAAGCATGTCGTAGTCACTAAGGAAGATCACATGGGGACGTGCTTCAGACCGTCGGATAAAATGGGTCCATTCTTGAATCAGAGCTTGCCCCGCCTGGTCCGCCGGATGGGCCTTACCGGCAAGGATGAGTTGCACGGGGCGCTCTGGATTGGTTAAAAGGCGAAGCAGTCGCTCCGGATCTTGCAGCAGCAGGTTCGGTCTCTTGTAGGTTGCAAAGCGACGTGCAAAGCCCAATGTCAACGCATTGGCATCAAACAGATGCTTCGCATAGTCAACCTCCTCGGGCGACGCACCCGAGGAGGTCAGTTGCCTCGACAAACTTATACGAGCATATTCAATGAGAGATTTGCCGGCGGCGGTACGAAATTGCCAGAGCCTGACATCGGAGACGCGGCGAATGTCCTGCTCCAGCGTTTTCATTGTCCCAAGCCAGCGGTCCTTCCCACAGGTTTCCGTCCAGAGATCATCGGCCGGGGCCGAGTCCCATGTCGGCATATGGACTCCGTTAGTCACATGCCCAACCGGGATTTCGTCCAGCGGCCAGTTCGGGAAGAGAGGCTCGAAAAGCTGCCGACTCACCTTTCCATGCAAGCTGCTCACACCATTGACCGCACCGCTCCCACGGACCGCCAGATATGCCATGTTAAAAATTTCCGACGTGTCGTTCGGGTTCTGACGGCCAAGGCCCAGCAAATCGTAGAGAGTTATGCCGAGTTTCTGTTCGGCATAACCACCGAGGTATTGCTCAATGAGGGCTGGAGTAAAACGGTCAAAGCCTGCGGCCACCGCAGTGTGGGTGGTGAAGAGGTTACCCGCTCGCGTGACGGCCAGCGCGACTTCGAACGTCTGCCCTGTATCGTTCATGAAACTCAATGCTCGTTCCAAAATCGCGAATGCCGCATGTCCTTCATTCAGGTGGCAGACTTCCGGCTCGATACCGAGTGCGCGGAGCAACCGCCACCCGCCGATCCCAAGCATGATCTCTTGTTTCAGCCGCAACTCCGGCCCGCCCCCGTAAAGCTCGCTGGTAATGCCTCGATGAGCAGGGAGGTTCGCAGGGTCATTGCTGTCGAGCAGGTAAAGGTGCAATCGGCCAACCTGGACTTGCCACGCGCGCAGCCAGACCGGGTAACCGGGCAAATCGAGTTTCAGCCGCAACCACTCCCCATTCTCCTGCCGCAATGGTGTGATAGGCAATTGTCCGGGATCGTTGTAGGGGAAAAGGGCCTGTTGTGCTCCATCTTTGTCGAGCACTTGACGAAAATAGCCTTGCTGGTAGAGCAAACCCACGCCGACCACCGGTACGCCCAAATCACTGGCCGATTTGAGCTGATCTCCGGCCACATTACCCAGTCCGCCGGAATATATAGGCAGAGCTTCACTCAACATAAATTCCATGCTGAAATACGCGACACTGGTAAGGGAAGTCTGCGGATGCTCTTTCTGAAACCAAACGGGGGCCTTCGCCGCCTGACGTTTGGCCTGCACGAGTTCATCAATATTTTTGCGAATTACGGGATTGGCTAACACGTGCTGGAGCTGGTCGCGAGAAACCGTCTGCAGGACAGCCCAGGGATTGTGCGTGAGATCCCACAAACCGGGATCAAGTAGTTGCCAAACTTGATCTGCGGCATGACTCCACGACCAGCGCAGATCCAGGGCAAGCTCGGCCAGGGAGTCGAATCCTTCTACTCCTTGAGGAAGAAGACTGTATATTGGCTTGTTGAAAGGTGCCTGTTTGCTCATTGTCTCTCCTTCTTATTTGCCCTGAAAGGAATCTCCGGCTACGGCGAAGACGCCGCCAGAGCATCACTGACGATCGTCTGTGCTTCCTCCTGGATGCGATGTAAATGGTCTTTGCCGAGGAAACTTTCTACGTAAATTTTGTAGATATCCTCGGTCCCAGACGGTCGCGCCGCGAACCATCCGCTTTTTGCAATCACCTTCAACCCGCCGAGTGAAGCGTTGTTGCCGGGTGCCTGAGTAAGAATGTCCTCTATCTTCTCTCCGGCCAAAACAGTCGACGTAACTTGGTGCGGAGAGAGTTTTTTCAGAATCTCTTTTTGATCAGGAGTTGCCGGTGCTTCGATCCGGTCGTATAGCGGCTCTCCGAACTCTGCAGTGAGCTCACGGTATAACTCACCGGGATCGCGGCCCATCCGCGCCGTAATCTCCGCCGCAAGCAAGGCTGGCACGATCCCATCCTTGTCAGTCGTCCAGACGGTACCGTCGTGACGGAGAAAAGACGCTCCCGCGCTCTCTTCACCGCCAAACCCGAGAGAACCGTCGCTCAAGCCATCAACGAACCACTTGAATCCAACCGGCACCTCGTAGAGCTTCCTTCCAAGCTTCGCAGCGACGAGATCGATCATCCGACTGCTAACTATAGTTTTGCCGATCGCAGCTTCCTTGCACCACTTCGCCCTGTGTTGGAAGAGGTATAAAATGGCGACGGAAAGATAATGGTTGGGCGGCAGCAATCCCGCGCTTCGGGTGACGATTCCATGCCGGTCATGGTCGGTATCGCAGGCCCAGGCGATCTCGAAGCGATCCTTCAGGCCGATTAACCTCTGCATCGCGTAGGGTGAGGATGGGTCCATACGGATCTGACCGTCCCAATCAACCGTCATGAAACGAAAGGTTGGATCGACGACCTCGTTCACGACGGTAAGGTTCAACCCGTAGCGCTCGGCAATCGGCCCCCAGTAGTGGACGCCGGCACCACCGAGTGGATCGACTCCCATGCTGATGTTCACGGCGCGAATGGCATCCATGTCGATCACATTAGCGAGATCAGCAATGTAAGCATTGAGATAGTCGTGCCGGTGCGTAGTGGGGGCGCGAAGAGCTTTCTCGAAAGGAATCCTCTTCAAACCGAAAAGGCCATTTTTGAGAAACTCGTTTGCTTTCGCCTCGATCCAGCTCGTGACGGTGGTTTCTGCCGGCCCGCCGTTCGGGGGATTGTATTTGAACCCGCCATCATGTGGCGGATTGTGTGACGGCGTGATGACGATGCCGTCGGCGAGTCCTTTCTTTCGCCCGCGGTTGAACGTAAGAATTGCCTGGGAAATGACAGGAGTTGGGGTGTATTCATCCCCCTGCGCGATCATGACTTCCACGTTGTTTGCCGCCAGCACCTCAAGCGCACTGGCAAGAGCTGGTACGGAAAGAGCATGAGTGTCCATACCGAGAAATAACGGGCCATCGATCTTCTTCTGCTCCCGGTACAGGCAAATGGCCTGACTGATGGCAAGGATATGCCTTTCATTGAAAGCCTTTTCTAATGCAGAACCACGATGTCCAGAAGTACCGAAGGTAACCCGTTGTTCCGGTATTGTAGGATCAGGCACCTCCGTATAGTAGGCCGTCACGAGTCTGGGTATATTCACCTGCATCGATGCTTCGGCCAGCTTTCCTGCATAGGGACTTATTTTCATGACTCTCTCATTAGTTGATCGAATGACTTGTTAAATTTTTCGATTCTTTCGTTCTCAAGCTGCCATGTCACATTCTCGATGCTGATGACTCTTCTGGCAGTCGCCCCAACACAAAGCGGACTTTTTTGACATCTTGTTCAAGCCACGTTTTCTGCTCTCCATGGTCGCGATAGGCGCCGAGGGCTTTTAACCGGGGTCGAATTGACCGTGTTCAATTCGATAAGAGCCTCAACATATTTACATTACTGATTCTTGGTGCAGGTGCTGGCCCAACGCAGCCGCTGGACACAAGCATTCTTAGCAGACAGTTTCCTAAACCAGTCGCTGCCGAAAGTCTCTTCGTAAATTTGATAGGATATCTTCGCGCTGGCAATTGTAGCTTGGCCTCGTATTTTTTTTTGCGAGGGTTGCCTTCTTGACATCTATTACCGTGAGTTTTTCCAGTAGTAAATGCATAAGCATATTAATATGGTTTACAAGGAAACTTGCCACCGAAGCTAAATACTTTACGGGCTTCCTATGAGCTTTGCACACTTCGATCGCGACGATTTATGCTTCCACCACGCGCCGATAACACTTCAATCCAAAGTGCAGCATCACGTTGAAGCTCATTCCTTCGCTGATAAGTCACTGGATTGCCGGTAGCCTCATTGATTGTTGCCAGAACCCCAGGTCCGGTTCAGCGCGTCACACAACCGATTGGTTTCCTGCACCGTACCGTGTGTATTGTGCACCAGCTGGGGATTGACCTCAAGACCGACATATCCATCTTTGCCTTCAGCATTGCCAAAGAGGGGCTGGAACTCTTCAGCGGCGCCCTGCTGGACGCGCTGACTAAGTGTTTCAAAATAAGTCGTAAAGTCAGGTCGAAAAAACCAATATCCCGCTTTTTATCTACCTGATCGCAATTTCCGCGTCCCATTCAGAATGCAGCAGTTTGCGGCTCCTTTTTAACCAGGAAGATCGAACAGGGCATTCGACGCACCAGTTCGCTGTTGTTCTTACCAAACAGGAAGTGTTCCAAGCGGCCTTCCTCATGAGCGAACATGATGAGGAGATCGATATTCCTTTCTTTTAATACCGTCAATATTCCCGCTGACGGTTCGCCCTCTCGGAAGATAACGTCGATCTGCATGCCGTGCCAATTTTCGTTCTCGATGATTGTATCCAGCTCCTGTCGTTCCTTTTTGAGAAGGTTCTGATAGTCCTTTTCCAGGTTCGGAAGTGGTAGGTTCCATCCTTCAATCCCGAAGAGATCATGTATTACATGAATAACGGACAGCTTAGCCCCATCTCGTTTAGCTATTGATACGCCGTAATGAACGGCATTCTTACAGAATTTCGTCATTCTGCTAACAACCAGAATACGCTTCACGTATACCATGGTCTACATCCTTTCACATATTATATTCATAACTTACGAAGAAGAATCTTAACATCATCCTAATATAGAGAATATCAGATATCAGCCGACAACGCTTAGTCCACCCACGATAGCAACCCTTCAAGTATGTCAATTTTTTTGGATCGATTGCAGGTCAAGCGCGAGTTTTTTCCGGCGCCCCTTTGTTCTTCGCCTCAGCGATGATGCGCTCGATCTCCGCCTTGTCGAGGACTTCCTCCTTCATGAGTGCATTCGCAAGGGGATCGAGCATGATCCGGTTCTTCGTGAGGATTTCCATGGCAGTGTTTTCAGCTTCCTTGATCAACCGCTGGATCTCCTGGTCCATGATCCAGGCCATTTCATCGCTATAGCGCTTAGGCTGCGCGAGTTCCATTCCAAGAAAGGGGTGCTCTTCGCCTCTACCGAGGTTTACCGGCCCAACCTTATCGCTCATGCCCCACTGGGCCACCATCTTCTCTGCAAGAGATGTAGCTTCTTTCAAATCGCTCTGAGCGCCGCTGCTCACATCGTTGAATACGATCTTCTCTGCGCTTCTTCCGCCGAGGGCGACACTTAGCTTGTTCATGAGGTAGGTTCGGGGATAATAATGCCGGTCTTCTTCGGGCAGAAGCTGCGTGACGCCCATAGCCATCCCCCTCGGAATTATACTCACCTTGTAGATCGGATCCGTACCCGGTAGCTCCCGGGCCACGAGGGCATGCCCTGCTTCGTGGTATGCGGTGATCTTCTTTTCATTGTCCGTGATCGTCTCTTCGCGCACGATGCCCATAAGTTGTGTGTCTCGGGCATCCTCGAAGTCGCTCATGTGGATGACCGTTTGGTTCTTCCTAAGCGCCACGAGGGCAGCCTGGTTAGCGAGGTTCTCGAGATCGGCGCCGGTCATGCCCGGCGTTCCCCGGGCAACGGTATCGAGATTCACGTCCTCAGCAAGGAACTTTTTCTTAACGTGGACTTCGAGGATTGCCCTGCGTTCCTTCCATCCCGGCCGATCAACGACGATATGTTTGTCGAATCGGCCGGGCCGCAGCAGAGCCGGATCAAGGACGTCGGGCCTATTCGTCGCTGCCATGACAATGACCTCTTCATGGGGGTCAAACCCGTCCATTTCACTCAGAAGCTGGTTTAATGTCTGTTCCCGTTCGTCATGTCCTCCACCGAATCCCGCGCCCCGCGTCCGCCCCACGGCGTCAATCTCGTCGATGAAGATGATGCTAGGATGAGTACCTCGCGCCTTCTTGAACATGTCGCGAACCCTCGACGCACCGACGCCGACGAACATCTCGATAAACTCAGATGCGCTGATACTGTAAAACGGAACGCCCGCCTCTCCGGCAGAGGCCCGCGCAAGCAATGTCTTACCCGTGCCGGGCGGTCCGATCAGGAGAACGCCCTTCGGTACCTTAGCTCCGATCTTTTCAAATTTCGCAGGATCTTTCAGGAACTCGATGGATTCCATGAGTTCTCGCTTCACGTTATCAAGACCTGCAACGTCCCTGAACGTCACTTTGGGCCGTTTGACGTCATACAGCTTGGCCTTGCTCTGGCCAAAGGTAAAGAGCCCGCCCGCTCCGCCCTGGATCTGCTGTGCGCGGCGCATCATAAAAAACCAGAATCCGAGTATGACCACCCAGGGAAGCATGCTCAGCACAAAACCCAAAATTGGCGAGCCTTCCTCCGGCGACTCGATGGTAATGGAGACTTTTTTCGTGCTAAGCTGGCTTAAAAGGTCATCCCCTTGGAAGGTTGGGAGATAAGTCAGGAAATACTGAACCAAAATGGGTTTTGTTGAACCGGTGAGGGTAACATCCTTTTTTTTATAAATTCACCGTTCACCCGTAGTTTGTAGATGGATACGGATTTAATGTTTGATGCGTTGAGCTGCTCCATAAACTGACTATAGGAAATCGTAAAACGCTCAAGGGCGGGACGAGTCGTATATACTTGCCAAATATAAAAGGACGCGCTGATGAGTATGATTGCTATTATTAGCCGGCTTTGCGGGCTCTTGAGCTGGATTGACTTGTTTTTTAAGACATCCATTCCTCTATTGTATCACAGGCTTCATAAGGAATGACGATACCTCGTACTATAATAATATAAGCATAACATAGTGAGCATTATTGTCTCAACGTTGAATTAAAATAAATAGTAAGAAAGACAAAACAACGGAACAATCTTCTCTTAAAAAAACTTCTAGGTTTAATTTTTTTCCCAATGGATCCTATCGTAGGGGGGCGCCATGAATACTGGCAAAATCACTGATCGCAATCTTTTTTGTTCCTTCTTTTCATCAACAAGTCGTTCGTTGTAAGGTAGGCCTGGCGTGTGTCCTGTACTCGCTCTCAAACATTTAATGGTCCCAATGACTATTCTGAGGTAGGATTCTTTAATCGGAGATTTATTACGACAATTCATATTCTTTTGACTTTTCATGAAAGAAATCATTTTGAAACGCTTTTCGACAGATGAGTATTCAAGATATTTAATTTTTTTGAAGTGCACCCCTTCTTCTTTTGTTGTTCTCAAATAAGTACAATTCGTGTAGAATAAATTAATTTTCAATAAGGAGTGCCGAACGCATAAAATTCTACTTTTTATTAAACGAGGCGACTTTAATAACAAAGCTAAAGCTTGTAATATCTCTTTTTAACCCAACAAAACGGTGATAAGAATGTTGATGGTTTTATTCCCTTATAAATATGGTCCATTTTTTATTCAACTTTTTCGAGAAGTGAATTAAACTTGAAGGAAGCATCAGAAAAAGTTATGCAAAAACGACCGGAGACAGGAGTCTAAAGTCAAACCAAAATTGTATCTATTTTTGTAACTGTCATAATGTAATCCTTCCGAATTTAGAGTAGACAACACCAAAATGCAGCATTAGGTAAAGAGCTTATGCCACCAGTAGTTAAATGATAAAGACATGCATTATCATGTATTTATGCTATACTGTACGAAAACAGTCGATCTTAACATATATGTGTACTCGGAGGCGACCATAATGTATCTCGGCAGGACTGTAACATACTCGGTGAGATAAAGTGAAAAAGTTAAGCGTTTGATAATATGCAATAATTATATAAACAACAAGGGAGAGGTTACGGAGCTGGTGCCCGTCCCGGACTTCAAATCCGCTGTTTCCTGGCTTTGGTCAGGAAAGGTGAGTTCGATTCTCATGCTCTCCCGCCAATTTTTTTGTTAAATATCAATTACTTATAATTAATCTGCCTTAAATTACTCATACCGTATAGCGGTCCATAGAAAGAAGGGGCTTGGTTATCCAAACCCCTTCTTTGAAATGTAAATTTACCCACTCATTTATTTGTATGGAGTCGTTACGTTCCATCCAAGTTTATTCGGAGTGATCAGTAGGAATTACAACCTCTATCACCCATTCACCATGCGAAACTCGAACGAGCAAATCTTATGTAAACAATTCAAGATATATTTTGCATATCCATGCATATAAAAAAAGTGCATGATTCACAAAGGACATTGCACTATAACTTATAATCGATATTCAAGTAAGCCGCTCCGCGGCAGAAATGCAAGACCAAAATCCTTCTACTACACCTGCCTTGTCTGATGTTCTCTGAATAATAATCATGCTACCATACCTCTCCAATGCAGTTCAATCTTATTGCACAAGGACAGTATGGCTATGGAAAACTGGTACGAGAAGTCCAAAGAAGCCCTGCAACTGAGTGGTAAGGGCGATCGAACGCAGGCAAATTACACACGTGCGGTCCGATTGCTCATTGAGCATTTCGACAACAAATCCCCCGATCTCATCACCGAAGAAGAGCTTCAGGAATACTTCCTCTATTGCAGAAACGTCCGCAAGTGGGCGCCTAACACCATGGGTATCTGCTATGCCGGCATCCGTTTCTTTTTTGAGAACGTCCTACGCCGAGACTGGCATATACTGAGTATGATCCGGCCTCAGCGTGAGCACCGACTTCCGACTGTGCTCAGTACCGAAGAGGTGCGCTCGATCCTGTCCCGCGTCACGTCTCCTCGCAACCACGCCTTCCTCGCCACGGTCTATTCCTGCGGCCTCCGACTCCGGGAAGCACTGTACCTCGAAGTCTCGGACATCGATAAACACCGTATGATGATACACGTCCACCGGGGGAAAGGCGCAAAGGACCGCTATGTTCCGCTTCCCCATGCAACATATGAGCTTTTGCGGAAGCATTGGTCAACTCACAAAAACCCACGCTTGATTTTTCCCTCACGGGGCATATACAAAGATGGCTCGGACATTCAGGTCCCGATTACCATCGGCACGGTGCAGGGGGCCCTTCGGAGCGCAATACGCGCGGCGGGTATTCAGAAACGTGATGTCTCCGTTCACACGCTACGCCACTATTCCGAGTCCCGGACTATTACCAGGTAATTTCCTTCAGCCCACGTTTTTCGACTTGTAAACCACACTCACTCGGCATAGTTTGACCCCTGTAAGTAAATCTTATTGCAAGAAAGGAGTCGACTACGAAGTGCATTGTCAATGATGACGTAATTCTTTCAAGGCGGTTAGTGGGTCCACTGTCGGCTTACATTGCTGGGTTTGCGAAGTGGGCACGAAACCACTGAATGGCAAATTCAGTCGGTATCGAGCGGGGACCAAATCCTTGGCTTCCTCAACAATCTGCAAAGCCCAATAAAACTATGCCGAGTGATTTGTGAGTACTATTCATGTTCTATGCAGCAATATTTGGCTGTACGCAACTTGGCTCCCATCTAACTCGGCATAGTCCGGGACTCGGAATAGTGTCGACTATTCCGCATGCGGCATAGGCGCCACGCCTACGCAACCCACCTGCTTGAAGCCGGCGTAAATCTGCGCGTCATCCAGCGGTATATGGGCCACTCCAGCCTTGAATCCACGATGATTTATCTCCATCTGACACCAAGGTTCAGGATGACGCCTTCAAGCTCATCGACCAGATCATGGTGGGGTTGTAATCATGGATACGATCAATGACATCTTCCGCATCTATGCACAGGAGTACCTGTCGCGGTTTGGTGACGCTATCCCTGGGGAACATCGTAAGGCGATAACCGCGATTATCAACTGCCGCACCCCAGCCTCTGGAACGACCTTCTTCCAGTGCGAATCGTGCGGGGAACGCCACGCGATTCACCGCTCCTGCGGCAATCGCCACTGTCCTACCTGTCAGCACCACAAGACAAGGCAGTGGCTCGAAAAACAGCTTGATCGGCGTGTGCCGGGGCACCACTTCATGATTACCTTCACGGTGCCGGAACAAATTCGCCGGTTCGTCAGGGGCAATCAGCGGGCAGCTTACGCTGCCCTGTTTTCAGCTTCCTCCGAAGCCATGAAAAAGCTGGTTCTCGATCCCAAGTTCATGGGCGGCGATCTGCCAGGCTTCTTCGGGGTTCTGCACACCTGGGGCAGAACGCTTGAGTATCATCCCCATATCCACTATATCGTCGTGGGTGGAGCACTCTCGTCTGATAACAAGATCTGGAAGCCTTCAGGGATCGGCTTCTATGTGCCGGTCGAAGCGTTGTCTCCTATCTTCCGGGCGAAGTTTAAAGAAGAAATGAAAAAAGCCAGTCTTTTTGATCAAATACCCGACGAAGTATGGCGAATGGACTGGAATGTGAACTCCCAGGCTATCGGTTCAAGCGAGGCGAGCCTCAAGTATCTTGCCCCCTATGTCTTCCGGGTAGCCTTGTCCAACAACCGTATTGTGAAAGTCGAGAACCGCCAGGTCTTCATTCGTTACAAAAAGACTGGGAGCAACCGCTGGAGGATACTGATCCTGGATGTGATGGAGTTTATGCGCCGGTTCCTCCAGCACGTGCTGCCGACGGGGTTCATGAAGGTGCGGTATTACGGCTTTCTGAACGCCGCATGCAAGGTCCCGCTTGAAAACATCAGGACGCTGATTGAACTGGCTTACGGATTCGAGGTAGCAATGTCCGAAATCGAACAGATGCAGCCATTGCCCCGTCCGACCTGTGGGAGCTGCGGCGGCTCACTCAAAGTGCTTTATATCTCTCTGCCGTATCAACAATTGGCACGCGCAGGATAGGATTCGACGATCCTGATTCACTACGTGTTTCTCGTGTGTAATCCCGCGGCTATCATCCGCGCGGTCAACGCTCCCGTTTGGCCTGCGCGTGGATGGGCGATCACTTCTGTATGCACGAATAAAGAAAATCACACTGGTTTTACGATAATCAGACCGAGACAGTCTGTGCACTCCATAATCTACTCACTTCAGGCTTTCACCGAAAACCACTCACCGAAGCATTACCCTATATATAGAGATCATCGGCCAACATCCTGCCGCTCCGGGCTTCTTGAATTATGGATTGAGTACGACGTGAAGATGTCGTCTCAATCCTTTTTTATTCTTCACTTCAATCAAATCAAGATCTCTGCGAGATTCACCTACAATTCTGTAGTTCTCATTGATTGAAACAATCAACAAGTTCGGGTTGGAAATTGCATATGAACGCGCGGCTGACCCACCGGGCGCAGCCCGCTGGTGTCGAGCTGCAGGTTGGGCTTGATCGGTTCCTGTAGAGTCCTTCTTGAGAACTACGAATTTCCGGTTGCAGTGTTATCCGGTTATTTCTGATATGGGTATCATAAACTCATGGCGTTCATAATGGTACCGATGTATCATACCTCTCCTAACGATGCTCTCTGTTTCCTCATTCGTGTTTCGGAACGCGTTGTCGCCTCCATTTCCGATTGTCAGCCGCTGCCGGCTTATATCATTTCCTCCACGGGCACTACGAAGCATCTCACGCCCGCCCGCGGATGATCTTTCCTTAAATTCATTACGGCCTCTTTGACCATGGCGGCCTCTTCGGTGTTAATAACGACAGTCAGGATATCGTTTTGCCCGAACCAGGGCATGATCCCATTTTAGGCTCAGTTTCAGTGCCGCAACCTGAAACGTTACTCCACTTGGTATATGCCTTAACGCCGCTTTTTGTAACGGCCTCGATCACGTTCTTGTCCAGCCACCGCGAATATACAATGACAAACATCTTCATAAGTTTTACCTCCCGGTGATATATTCAGTCCGAATTTAAGCAAGTAAAAAGAGGAACTTGCCGTATGACCACTTCTCCTCCAGGTGTGTCTATTTATTCGGATTGATGTCCCCGGACTTTTTGATGGCGCGCAGCAGGCGCCAACTGAAATAAGCCGCTACGAAGTACCCGACCCCTCCGAATACCGAAACGCCCTTGATCGTCGGCGACGCTTTCATGCTCCAGAGCAGGGAGGAACCGACAAACAGCGCGGCGGTCATCACGCCGAGCACCAGTCGGTTGATCGCCGGGTCGATATGACGGTGGTACAGGTGGACGGAGAAGGTGCCGTCGCGCACGCGCTTGAGAACG
This sequence comes from Nitrospirota bacterium, assembly GCA_963845065.1. Lineage (GTDB taxonomy): Bacteria > Nitrospirota > UBA9217 > UBA9217 > UBA9217 > JAJYKN01. The sequence goes on along the minus strand of CAWJQQ010000001.1, from coordinate 852,428 downwards.
TCGCCCAGGTCGCGCGGCAAGGACTGCACGCGAGCCGCTCCCAGTCGCGATAAGCGTGCTGAAGCCGGCCCAGGATACGCCGGACAGAGAGCCGCTTGCGGACCATCGTGTTGTAAAACGGGCGGAACACTTCGGCGAGGCTGAACTCAGGACTCAACCGCTGGGCGGTCCCCTCCAACTCGACCAGCGTGCGCAGCAGCAGCGAAAGCTGGGGCGGCAACGTGATGTTGTAGCGCCGGATGATTTCAAACAGGTCTGTTCATCGCCCCGCTCAGGTCCATGTCCTGGATGGACTGGCCAACGTAGTCGGCGACGAAATCGGTGAGGTCGGCGCGCAATTGCGTCGCGGGGCGTGGCGGGCGGCGCGGAGCCGAGGCGAAGGAGTGCTTCCCGCAGGTCCGCCGAGTTGTGGTTCACGACGGCCATGAGCATTTCATCAAGGCCTTCCGCCAGTTCTTCATCCAGGCGTCCGACCATGCCGCAGTCAAGCACCCCGACCACACCGCCGGGCAGGAGCATCAGGTTGCCGGGATGCGGGTCGGCATGGTAGAACGCATCGCGGAAAATCATCTGGAGATACATAGTGGCGCCGCGGCGGGCGAATTCATTGAGGTCAGCGCCCGAGGCGGCGAGCGCCGCGGAGTCGGTGCCGAGGATGCCGTCCAGCCGTTCCATCGTCAGGACACGGCGCGTCGAGAACGGCGCGTAAGCGCGGGGGAAATGGACGGTGTCGTCCTGGGCGAAATGTTTCGCGAACTCCTCGAGATTGCGGCGTTCGACGGTGAAATCCAACTCGCGCAGGAGGGTGCGGCGGAACTGCCGGACGACCGCTTCGGGCTGGTAGGGACGCAGCTCGGGAAGAGTGCTTTTCCGCCAACTCGGCCAGGCCGGCGAGGATATCGAGGTCGGGCATGATCTTGTCCTCAATGCCGGCGTGCTGGACTTTGACGACGACGTGCTCGCCCGAGTGCAGCCGGGCCGGATGGACCTGGGCGATGGAGGCCGAGGCAAGGGCTCTTCTTTGAAATGCGCAAACAGCTCGTTCAGCGGTTTGCCGAACTCGGCTTCCATCGTGGCCCGGACCGTGGCGGGCGGATCGGCCGGGGTGGCGGTTTGCAGGTGGGCCAGTTCCCCGGCCATCTCAGGGCCGACAAGGTCGGGCCGCGTGCTGAGCATCTGGCCAAGCTTGATGAAGGTGGTGCCGAGTTCGGTGAAGGCCAGACGCACGCGCTCCTCGATTTTGAGGTCGGGGATGTGCTGGCCGTCAGCGCTCCGAATGCGATCCTGGACCCACGGGAACATCCAGGTCCTTGACCCAATCGGCCAGGCCGTACTTGGCCACCACACCGATGATTTCGCCTGCCCGGCGGACGTTGCGATCCAATCGTGTTACTCCGGCAAGTTTCATGTATTAACGACTCCTAAAAAGCGGGCTCCTGTAATGGGACATCGACCGAGTGCGTGGCCAAGGCCATACCTGCAGTTCATTTGTCCGACAACGCGATCCGCCACGAACTTAACCGCTCATCTCCAGGCTTGACCCTGCACTTGGGCGCCATCTGCAGAAGATTCCGGATTCGGACTATTCTCCAGTGCCTCTTTCACGACGTTGCCGCTCACCGTCTCTTGCTTCAGCAGTTGCCGAGCCAGTGTTATAAGGGCCGTGTGGTGGTCCTTCAGCAGCGCTTGGGCACGGTCGTACTGTTCGGTCACTAGGCGCCGGACTTCCGCATCGATCACCTGACGAGTCTCTTGACTGATCTGGCTACTGTCCTCAACTGATCCGCCCAGGTATTGGAGCTGTTGACCTGCGTAGCGCACCGAGCCGAGCTTTTCACTCATGCCAAATTCCGTGATCATACGGCGGGCCAACTCGGTTGCCCGCATAATGTCGTCACTGGCCCCGGTGCTGATAGTCGCGAACTGCACCATCTCGGCGGCGCGCCCCCCCAGCATAACGGCGATCCTGTCCTTCAGTTCGTCGATCGTGAGCAGATAGCGGTCTTCGGTCGGCATTTGCATCGTGTAGCCCAAGGCGCCACGGCTGTGTGGAACGATGCTGATCTTGCTGACCGGTTCGCCATGCGGCACCAGTTCAGCCACCAGCGCATGTCCTGACTCGTGGTATGCAACCGTGTTTCGTTCCTGCACGTTCATTACCCGACTCTTTTTCTCGGAACCCGCAATCACCCGTTCGATAGCAGCCTCGAAATCATTCAACGTAACTGCCGCGGCCTTGTGCCGGGCAGCGAGTAATGCCGCCTCATTCATGGCATTAGCCAGATCAGCGCCGCTGAAGCCCGCTGTCATCCGGGCGGCCCGCTCCAAGTCAAAGTCCGCCGCAAGCTTTACATTCTTACAATGAATCCTCAGTATTTGGACCCTGCCAACGAGGTCCGGATTGCCATTGGCGATCTGGCGGTCAAAACGGCCCGCACGCAGCAGTGCCGTGTCGAGCACCTCCGGACGGTTGGTGGCAGCCATGATGATCACTGGGGCGCTGGAGTCGGTTTTAAAGCCGTCAATCTCGGCGAGCAACTGGTTGAGGGTCTGCTCACGCTCGTCGTTGCCACCCATGCGTATAACACCTCCCCGGCTCTGACCAATGGCATCAATCTCGTCAATGAAAATGATAGCAGGAGCTGCCTTGTGCGCCTGCTCGAACAGGTCTCGTACACGCGCTGCGCCGACTCCCACGAACATCTCAACGAATTCGGAGCCACTGGTCTCGAAGAACGAAACGTGGGCCTGGCCGGCCGTGGCCTTGGCCAGCAGTGTCTTGCCGGTGCCCGGGGGCCCGACGAGCAACACGCCCTTGGGGATATGGCCACCGAGTTGAAAGAATTGCTCGGGCGCCTTCAAGAACTCGATGATCTCCTGGAGCTCGGCAATGGCTTCATCCGCCCCGCCCACATCCTTGAATGTGACCGTAACGTCCTCGGGCCTGACCTCTGTCGCTTTGCTCTTCCCGATCCCAAAGATGCCGCCCTGTCCTGCGCCGGCGGCCCCGCCCGCCCGCCGATAGGCCATATACCAGAAACCGCCGAGTAGTGCGACCGGCAGAAGGTTCAACAAAATACCGCCCAGGGGGTTCGGCGGGGGCTCGAAGCGGTAAGTAACATTTGCGTTTTGTAACTCTTCAATCAGCCTGGGGTCGCCGGCAGGAGCAGGTACTGTATTGAATGGGACGACCGGAGGAGATCCGTCCGACTTGGGGTTTTTCATCTCGCCAACGATGCCCCTTTCGCCGATGGTTACCTTTGCGATTTGAGCGGCAGCCAGTTTTTTCTTGAACTCGCTGTAAGGAATTTCGTCGTGTCGGGGAGTCAAAACAAATACCTGGAACATCCACAAGAGAATCAGGCTCGTGATCAAGTAGCTGATGCCGAAACGAAACTGGCGCCGACTTTGCTCCTGGTGCTTCTTTTCATAATCGCGGTCGTTTTTTCTTGGTGACAATTTAGGTTCGTTCATGGTCCACCTCATCCATCCAGTTCATGCTGCCAGCGCCTGCTTGGTGAGTTCCCAGGCTTGCTTCAGTTTGTCAGAGCGCCACTCGTACTCAGACCGCACCCCGGCAATGCGCGCGTCGATCTTGGCCTTCGCGTCACCCTTCGCCTTGGCCGACTGTTCCTCGAGGGACTTGATCTTCGTTTCCATCTTTTGTTTCGCGGCCTCAAACGCCGCCTCGGCGCGGTCATGTGTGGCTTGCAGCTTGGCCTTGGCTTCGTCGATCTTCGCCTGGAGCTTGGCCTTGGCTTGCCAGGTCGCCTGAGCATATTCGGCTTTCAGTTGAGCGATCTCGGCCTCGAGTGCATCGGCGTCCCTTTCGATCAGGGCGTCCTGAACTTCCCCGAGTCCCCGGCGCAAGACGACACCGCCCGCGGCCTCCATGCGGGTATCGACCGGCGTCGACCAATCCTCCCCGACTTCGGCGACAACGGCCGCCTTGCCAGGCTGCAGGCGTCCCCCGACCTCGGCCAGGAAGTCCTCGCCAACCCCGACGGCAGCCAGATCGTAAAGTATACCCCCAAACGTCCCGGCGCCAGCGCCGATCGCGACACCTATGGGCCCACCAAGCAGGCCGATCAAACTCCCGGTGGCCAACCCTACGGCCGTTCCGAGGGGACCCTCATCAACAGCCTCTTTGACTGTCACCTTCCCGCCGGCGTCCTTCGCGATCACGCCCATAGCGTAAAGTGTAATACTCCCATCTGCATGCAATTCCCTGAGGGCTTTAGAGCCCTCGTACGCCTTCTTTTCGCTGTCGAATACGACTACAATCATCTTGTCCATAGCAATTCTCCTTTCATATTTGAATCATATTTGATAATCTTTCAATTGCGACCCGGAGTGCGATCTTCCGGTATCGCAATCACGAGTAGTCGCGCTTTCTGTTATCAGGCCGTCGCCTTCAGTACCCTTCTGGCTGCCACCGAGTACATCAGCCGGGTAAAACCGCTCACGAGGAGGTTAATACCCACAAGGGTTCCAAGCGCCCACCCTGAACTGAGCGGCCAGGGGTACCCGATAAAGAATCCCAGAAGCAGGGTCGTTATGCCGTCAAAGAGGACCCATCCGGAACCCGGCAGGGAGCGGAACTGGAAAAACACGATCATCTGCAGCACGCCTTCCGCTACCAATATGGCAGCCAGCACTATTGTGAGAGACGTCAATGCGAGCGCCGGATGGAATACCAGATAGAAACCGCTGGCGACGTAGACTATCCCTATCAGCATTCGCCAGAGAAAGGCCCCGGCGCCTTGAGCGGCAAAGGCATAGGCCGCATAGGTGAAACCACCGAAGACGACGATCCAACCGACCAAAATGGAGACGCCAATGCCCGTGGCAAGGGGCAGAGCAACAGCCAGGAATCCCAACACGATCATCATAACGGCCCATCCGATGGACATCCCCGTGACTCCCTTTAATACGTCTGTGGTGCTCTGTGCTTTCATGTTTTCTTCTCCTTTCAGAAATACGTCTGTGGTGCATTGCGCTTTCATGTTTTTCTTCTCCTTTCAGATGTGATAATGCTCCAGAAGTACTAACTGCGTTCCTTGAAATCTGCGTAATGCAATTTTTTGAATTGCCTGCACGCTAGAAACCTTATTACTGTTTAGCGCCGACAGAGACTACCGTCGTGGTCCTTCTCTTTCAATCCACTCGCGGATATATGCCGGGCAATTCTCGAGCCGGGTGCCCTTCGCTTCGCAGCGAGCCAGAAATTTTACTGTGTCTCGATCCACAAGCTTGACTTCTTTCAACTCCAGAACGATGCGGTGGTCTTGTCCTTCGACTTCGAAGAGTCTTTGCAGCTCTGCGACCTCTTCCTCCCTGATTCGACCACTCAGAGTAAAGACCACGACTTCCCCCTGCGCCGATTTCTGAATTTTCAAGGTCATAGATTCCTTGTTGAAACCACTATCCTTCCAAGTTTTATGCAAGGCTATATTGCAATGCGAATGCCAAGCGTAATCCGTTGAAAATACTTGAGGGCACGAATTACAAAGTCGCGAGTCTTCGAGAATTAGCGAGAGTTCACGAAAAATGATCAGGATTTTCAGGGAGAGGGTATTGCAGTTACTATGCGGGTTTGAAGCGATGTTTGTTGATCTTGAGGGATCTGATCTTCGATTCCAGAGTCGAGGGCGGAATACCGAGCCTAGCGGCCGCACCCAACGGTCCAGACACTCGGCCTCTGCTTTCAGCCAGGGCAGCCTCAATCATCTCTTTTTCGTGAGTCACAAGCTTGTCGGTGAGCGGCTGGCTTGCCGGCTGAGTCTCACAAGACTCCCGAACGAGCCAACTCTCATCGACTGAGAAGATCTTCGTGTCACAGATGATAACCGACCGTTCGATCACATTCTGCAGCTCTCGAATGTTGCCCGGCCAGGGGTACGACTGAAACAGATCCATGGTCTTTTTGTTGATGCTCCGTATTTCCTTCCCCGTTTTACTGGCATATCGATTAATGAAATACTCGACCAGCAGGGGGATGTCCTCTTTTCGTTCGCGAAGAGGAGGCATTTCAATGGGAAATACATTGAGCCGATAAAACAGATCGCGCCGAAAGATGCCGGCTTCAATGGCGGCCTTCAAATCACGATTGGTGGCGGTAATGACCCGCACGTTGGTCCGGATCGCTTGATTCCCTCCCACACGCTCGAATTCGTGCTCCTGCAGCACACGGAGGAGCGCTATCTGGGTCTCGGCCGGCAGCTCCCCGATTTCATCCAGGAAGATCGTCCCGTCTTCCGCCAACTCGAAGCGGCCGAGGCGCCGCTGGAGGGCTCCGGTGAAGGCTCCCTTCTCATGACCGAACAGTTCCGAGGCGATCAACGATACGGGAATTGCGGCACAATTCACACTCACAAAGGCCCGTGAGGAGCGCTGCGACCGTTTGTGGATGGCTCGGGCGATGAGTTCCTTTCCCGTGCCGGTTTCGCCGGTGATGAAGATGGTTGAATCCGTGGGCGCTACCTTAACGACACGCGCAAGCACGGCTTTCAGTGCCGGTGACGCGCCTACGATCTCCTCGAACATCGATGCTCTGTCAACTTCTTCGCGCAACACGATGTTCTCTCTCTGGAGTTGGTCCTTCAATTTATTAATTTCGTCAAAAGCCCTTTGGAGGGAATCTTCGGTCCGCTTGAGGTCCTCGATATCTATACTGGATCCATACCATCTTACGATGTTTCCCTGTCCGTCACGGAGAGGCACGCTGCGGTGGAGCATCCAGCGATATACCCCATCCGCCCGCCAGACGCGTGCTTCTCCTTCGAAAGGCTCCCCTGCCTCAAGGGCCGCGCGCGACTTTTCCACGAACGCTTCAACGTCTTCAGGATGAATTGAAGCCGTCCATTTCCAGCCCAGCAGGTGCTCCAACGAAAGACCGACGAAGTCCAGCCAACATTGATTGAAAAAATCGAGACGGCCGTCAGGCGGGCCGCTGTGGATCAGAGCGGGAGTCGAGTCAATTATAAGCTGAAGGTTCATGAGCTCGGATTTGTGTCCTTGAGGGGCCATAGGAGTCTGTCGGACCTTTCCAATGAAAATACGATATAGTCGGTTAGCTTTTCAATACGCAGGCGCAAGGTTGAACAGAAAAAGTTGCCAAGTAATATAAATAGATCTCCGCCTGACGAGCTTGTCAATAAAACTAAAGTGCTACCGGCATTAACGACACCTGCAAGATTGCAACAGCGCTCAATACGCGAGATCCACAAAATATAAGTTTGTATCTTATACCTGAACGAGTATCAAGATCAGCGGCCGTTACTAAAATTGGCGCTCCGCTGCAGCACGATGTTAGTGCCCATCGTTTCGCATTTACCGGGCAGCCTGAGACAGGTACTTCTCCGCCTTTTTATATCCTAAATCGATCATCTCGGACGCCCGATCATACTCCAATGATCGGCATGCGTTCCGAGCAATATCTATAACAATGTCTGGTGGATAAGCAGCAAGCTTTTGACGTGCGATGGTGTTCTGCATAGCTTCGAAGGCCTGAATGGCGATATCGTACCCCCCCCAATCCCGTTCTGTGATATTTGTCACGGATCTCTGGTGGTTTATAAAACGACTAATCTTTTCATGCAACAACGATGAATGGGACACAGGGGCAGGACTCTCGCCACCCGGTTGTTCCATACTATCTGCGGAGCCGCCCAAATTTACCGCAATGGTCATATCAGTACCGTCACCGATCGTCGGGGCCACAGGCACAGGATTTAATATTCCTCCGTCGATAAGAACGGCTCCTCTGTCCTTAAAAGGAGTAAAAAAAAGTGGGATTGACATGGAAGCCCTTATCGCATCAAAAAGCTTGCCTGACTTCATCCATATTTCCTTCTGGTTCTTAAGGTCAGTAGCAACAGCGGTATATTGAATCGGCAGATTTTCAATTAGTTGCTCTCCCACGAGATCGACCAGAGTGTTGATAATTTTGTCGCCTTTGACCAGCCCGCTCTTTCCCCAGGAAAGATCCAGCAATGTGACGATGTCGATCTTCTTTATAGCACGCACCCATTGTTCATATTCATCCAGTTTTCCTGCCGCATATATCCCCCCGATGAGCGCACCAATCGAGGAACCGGCAATAGAGCGTATGTTGTAATCATGCTTTTCAAGCCAGTGAATAACGCCAATGTGTGCTAAACCCCGGGCACCGCCACTTCCAAGAACCAGAGATACGGTTTTTCTATTCATTCTTACCAAATCATCCTTAGTGTGTTTTTTTAACGTTGGCAATATGTGTACGCCATGAGTTTATGATACCAAAATCAGCGAAATATTGTGTTACATTTAACCGTTGATGGTAATGGATGAATTACTAGCAGTAGATAAACCTCGACATGAAAGTTACATTCCTGGCAATCCCGTGCGAAGTGCACTGTTCAGGAAGAATTATTGCTTCTCAAAAATATCAAACAGGAATCTGATACACCTACTAGTGTGCACTCGTGTTGACAGATAATCTATGCAGAATACAGGTTGATAATTACATATGAACGTGCGTCTGACGCGCCGCATGGCGCGTCGCTGTAGGCGCACAGGCTAGAATCATTGCGTCGATTACCTTTGGCGCTTCTTTATTTTGAACTGTTCCATTTGCTGTAAGTATTTCTTTGGCAATTCTTGATTTCTCATCCTGCGGGGAATCAGCCTTTTCGGATTCCACCAAAGTTTATTTTTGAAGAGACCTATTTCACCCTCATGGTATGCCGTGTGATGAATTTTGCATATCCAAATCACATCATTTGGCCTTGAGTAATCTTCATGATGGGCAATGACCTCGACATTACCGCAAACGACGCATGGTTTTATCTCCAGTTTACCTGTCTGCACTAAATTCTGCGTAGTGCGCCTTGCTCTTGTGCGCATCTCAATAAAGGGGTCTTCTATTGCCTTCTTTTTTCTGATTTTCCACTTAGACAAAAATGGTGGAATTTCCTTCTCATGGGTAACTTGGTAAATTGCCGCGCATTTTTCGCTGCAGTAATATTCGCTCTTTTTATGAAGGGCATTGTTGCAGACTATGCAGTTTTCAGGCTTGCCGGTTCGAAGAGGTATATTGATTACTGTTTCTTTCATCGAATACCACACGGATGAATCTAACGCATATGAGACTCCAACTTGACGGTGATAAGCCAAGTTGCGCCTGCACTCAGAAGTTCTATTGTCACAAAACTACATCAAAAATGCAATGATACAAATGAATTTGTTCTCCGTACTGTCCAAAAAATCGGAGTTGATGCCAGAAATGGACAATCACTGTCCAATACCGAACGGACCAATGCATTTGAATATTATAACCACAAGAGTCATGTAGGATCGATGAATATCAAGAAAACTGCTTTTTGAGAATATCAATGAATTGCAGTTCCTGAGCGTTGATCATCAATGTGATGGAAGCAATATCCTCCAGATATCTCTTGTCTTTCAAGAAGAGATAGAACAGCTTGATCGCCGGAGGCCAGTCTAGGTACTCCTGGGGTGGACCATACACCTTCCTTAATAAGAAATCCTCGAAAAACTCCGTCAGGTAGTTGAGCGTGATCGTTTTCAACGTCACGACGTCATCGTGCATATAGCCATAAACGAAATCGAAATAAATGTGAAGACATCCCGCCAATTCATGATATTCTGATGGAATTCCACGGTCGGCAAGCCATTGTCTGTAGCGTTTTTCCGCAAGGTCTTTCGTTTCAGTGAGCAGTTTTTCATACATCCCATAATCTGCTTCTTCTTCCATGTAACGGTCCAGCTTCGAGATCTTTTCGATGAGCGATTGATCCTCCGGTCCGGGCGCTATACACTCTTCAGTATATTTCATTCTTTCATAAGCAAAAGGTTTGATCTCTGCCAAGGTCTCCTTTCGCATGATCATAAAGGGCGTTGTTCGTTCCAACGGTTGCTTATCAGGAGGGAAAAGCTGGCTTCGGCGAGCGACCATTTTGGCGCGAAGTTCTTCGGCCTCAGCCCTGCCGAGTCTAAACGTCTCTGAAAGTACATTGACGACCTCGGCCTTGCCTGCTTTTTCAGTTTCTCCCTGTTCATCCTCTAATGAGTGGTTCCAAAGCAGCATGGATACACGCATTAGCTTGTTCAGATCATCCGTTCCCTGCGGCTCCCGGCCAAGATACTCATTGAGTGGCTTTCCGTATTCCATTATCGCCTGGGCCATGCCGATGGCGCGGAACCCCTCCGGCGCGCCCATTTCCGTGATGCCCGGCCTATAGCGCACTTGGACTTGCAGTTGTATGCGTTGAGCCAACGCCTTTGCTTTACGTTTCTCCAGTTTCTTACGTGCTGCTTTTATGCGCCGCTTGTTGATATCTTTATTATTTGTCATATGCCGTTCCTCTTCTAACGGCAGCTGTGCGATGCACAAGCTCCATGTCCCCGTACCTCTCTATCATTTCAGTGACTGCTTTTGTCCGCGCCTCGTCTTTGCTAAGACCCTTAGCCTGGAAGTCGTCGTATACTGCGAGCGCAAGTCTTATCGCTTCTTCGAATGTTTTCATTTATTTCTCTATTGTGATTCGTTGCGAGATTTATCCGCCGGCAGAATCTTCTTAAAATTATTGCAGCTTACTGTTCCAATAGGCAATATATGCAACATATGATTTTTGGGAAGTCAAGAATCTCAAGTGCTGCTCAACATTCAGTCTGTAGGCCAGGATTCTTTCTAGTCCTATTCTGCGGGCCTTTTCCATTCTGTGATTGCCATCAATCAAGTTATATCGCCCTGGAGAAATTTCAGCAATTATCACCGGCCGATTAATTTCAACTGAGTCCATATAAGACTCGTCGATAGATGAAACATTTTTGCGGAAATCTTTCACCGCTACTTCTTCAAGAGTGATGCGTTCAGGTTCTTTTTGAATATATTCGAGCATTTTCGTGATATTAAATACGAAAATACCATTTGGATACAGCTCATCATCCGTAGCAACTGGGCATGGAATGAAAGCCTTATCGACTTTCAGCTTTTTTGCCAATTAGAATTCTCTCGTTCAATAAATGATCTTTTCATTTTCGCGGTTGCTGTCTGAACTCCGGCTTGCCCGTCCGCTTTAAGCAAATCACAGATATTCCCATAGGCAAAAATTGGCATCCCCGTATTTATCACCTGCGCCGCCATTTATCACGGTAGCTTGGCGGTTCTGGAATAGATTCATTCGGTTCTTCCGCTTTCTCTGCGATAAAAGTGCTGTCATCCCCGCTTTTAATCCTGATTCTGCCCACGAGACGTCCATCCTTGCGAAGTCGCACGCACCCGGATCCGGAGACAGGGTCATACTCCCAAGCACCCTGCCATGTAAACGACACGCCCTTCTTGGTGGGCTTGCAGTTCACGTGAGCGAGAAGAGTGTACATCCTCAATCGATCATCATGTCCCGTAAGTGAAATTAGCGCCGCACCGATACTGTCGATGCCGGCGTTAGCCCACTGTGATGTTTCGATTATCCGCCACCAACCATAGTACTTGTAAGGTATGTCTTCCTTTTCCATTGAGATAACCGTGATACTTGATATGGTCAAGGGCATTTTTCCCGCCCATTGCGGTGCTAAGCGTCAGCCCCGCAGGTGCATGCGTCTTGAGTTCTGGTGCTCCCCGATCATTTATTGCGTGTAGTGAACAAAGAGTTTACACACCGCATACCGGTTAGTGTGGGGATCGCATGCAGGTCAATAAATTCAAAAAGTATTGATGTGTTAGAAAGAAATGCCACTATAACAGTTTCGGGATGTACTGTTGCTTAATGATGACGATTATAGCGGAACCACACGGCAAGATAAAGCACAAAAACGCGTAAAGCTGATCCTGCAAAATTCTGATTGAACTTTGCACATAAAACTTCAATCGATATTTTTTGCTTCAGAACGATGCTGGGCTTTACGAAGAGCACCTATGAGTATGCACCGAAGCTTGATATAAACGATTGCAGAATACAGCTTGAAACGTCCTAACAAGATTATAAATCAGCAGCGTTAACTTCGAATAATCATTTTTGGTCGACCATGTTCTCCACCGTTCTTTTTTTTAGTTGGCAATAAATTTCGTGTTGAAGTCAGAGGATTCGGATATAGCCAAACGAACGCATCGAGGACGTGCTTTATCGTCTACGTGATCTATTTTGAAAATTCTCCAAGTCGGTTCTCTCTGAAAATAGGAATTTGAAGAATGATTTATTTTGAAATCGGCAAGTCTGACGAATACCCAACATAACTAAATAGTTTCTTAGCACAGTTGCCTGAAATGGCGTTGATGCATCTCTTTGTATGGCAAACGGCCTAATAGCTCTTTCTGCGGCATTGTTGTTCCATGGTACGCCATCCTGTTCCAGAAAGGTAAACAAACTCTCCCGATATCGAGCGAATCGCTTCTGATAAGTATTTACAAGATCAGACTTATACTGCTTATCAACGATCATCCTTGTATAGAAATTATCAACTTTTTTCTTGAACTTATGGAGATTGCGCTTTTTTAAACCGTACTTTTGAATATCTTCCATGATCGGTAGTATTAGCTCTCTGACTCCTAAAATAAACGCCTCAAATTCCATATCAAAAGGATTTTTGCGGATATCCTCGTTCAGGTTGCCAATAAGATGTGCCCAACATCGTTGTTGAATGCATGGTATCGTGTCGTAACCTCCATAAAAATCAGAGATTAGGATGCCGTGATACTGGGACAGTAATTCCTGTACGACCGTTGTTTCTCTTGTGTCTGTAAGCTTCAGAATTACATGTTTGTTATCTGTGAAAACCCAAACATACCAGCCACCGCCCTGTATATTAGCACGCGTTTCATCGACATGAACAAATGGACTTTTTAGCAAACCCTCCATAATCTTTTTCTCTGTTGATGCATAATATTCTGCGAATCTTTCCATAGAGTACAGTGTTGAACCAACATTAATATCCTCGCCATAATGTTCAATTGCAGATTCAACGATGCTTTCGTATGGCAAGCGCAGAGCGACGCGCTGAAAGATCTGCCATGAACGGAAACCATGCCCATATACACGGTTAGTTGAATATTTGCGTAACGCCGGAGGTGCATAGACACCCTTACATTTCGGACATGCGGCTTTTGCTCCATAATATTCTGCAATCGTTTTCTTTATACCGTTCTTTGTGAGTACAAGATTTACGATAAATCGCCTTGACTCAGCCTTGCGTGGGGATAGAGGCTCGTACCCACATCTTTGACAAATATTTTCATGCGGGACTTGGACGCGTCTCTTCGCCCTATGGCGAACTCTCTCCAACTTTTCAAGATTCTTTTTGAATGCTAATTTACATATTTCCCTCTTATCCCGCTTAGGTTCTTTAATTTCGTCTTCTTGACGGAAACGAATTTTCTTGCTCTCGCAGTCAAAATGTCCAAATTCAAGAATTTTATTAAATTGACTGATGACCTTCTCGCTCGCTTCAGTTGTCCGCTGTTTAAGACGGTCAGCAAAATCTACTTCAGGTATTATATCAGCCGAAAGCTGAATTTTATAAAGTGCATCAACCAGTAGCTTCAGAGCACGGCAGTCCTCCTCATTGTATTTCAGTAAAGTATCTTTATATCGGTCATCATGCGTTTTCTCCCACTTGTACCGCCACACAATACTTTGTAAGCCGGACGCATCTGGATGGGTCCACGAGGCCCCAACAAGGGCGGCGACACTTTTCAACCGATTAGAATACACTGGAAAGTAAACTTTGCCGTGTATCTGCTTGTGAACATTTATCAGCCGAGCACTCAGATTTGCACTGTCAGTCTTATATCGTTTAGCAAGCTTGATAATGGTGCGTAGTTCATAGCTGCCATAATGATAAATCGGGGCATCGGGATATTGGTTGAGCAAGTCCAATAAAGCATACCAAATCGTTTTTTCGTCATCTGCTCCGTTCCCCCAGAAAGGCTGATATTTAACTGCCTCTCTTTGGCATATCAGCAATCCGAGAAGATAGTGTGTGTCTTGATCGGGTATGCTCTCAATGTCAAAAAATAGTTCAGTTTCATTTCGCGTCAATGAGGGTAGCTCTTGAAGGTATATTCTTTCCGTTCGAATAGCCAGGGCTTGCAGTTCTATTTTATGAATGGACTGGGATATTCTCCTTGCGTGTTTATTCCGCTTTCGTGGTTTAAAAATATAGGATAACTGTTTGACGGTAAAGATCCCTTTTCTTTCATATCTGCGAATAATCCTTGGTGTTACTCCTTGCAGTCTGCTCAGATTATCTTCCTGAATGGCTTTTGCCTCACATTGCTGGCGGAACTGGCACAAGCTACAATGTTTATTCAATATCACCGGCGGTTCAGCAGGGGGCGAGTCATTTTTCACCCATTTTAGCAATGGATCTAATACTGCGTGTAATTTTTTCTGATTATGCTGAAGTTTAATCAAGGACGGCTTGTCACCCATAGTAACGATATGGCCATGTTCGGCATACCGCCCTTGAATTTTTGACAACATATATCCGATGAGCATGAGGTGGAGTTTGTCACTCTCATTGATCTTATATGATCCTATGATTATTGTAGGCTCATAATTTTGCTTACTCACTTTTGTCAAAACATCGCAATCGACTCGCAGCTCATCGACGATCAATGCTGCGTTGGTAAATATCTTACAACCCTTGTTAAGATTCTCGATACTATAGGGGAGTATGTCAGGCGTGCTAAGACTGATAACATCAAAGAACTTGCGCGAATTTGCAATTCGATTCTGCTCAATGATTTGATGAAACTCTTGTGGTTGACCTGGTTCCGAAGTATAGATCAGGTTGTAAGCTTTACGTGGGCATTGTGAGTAAGCAACCAGTGTTTCATCGTTAATTACGATTGCCATGCCTACACCACGATAGGATCCATGCAAGTGATGAAGAACCGTTTGTTATAGTATTATCCTCAAGAGCAACTATAATCTCATTTGGAATACTTAGGATCTGCCCATTCTCTGTATCGAATGGATTGATAGATCGATATCATCATTCAGGTCTCTTTCCTGGGCAAGAGCGCTCAGATCAGCTTTCAGCTATTTTTTGCTGTTGCCGTAACGGTCATCGATTATGGTTTTCTCAATACTATTACGCGGTCTTTTTTGCTTTCAGCGTTATAATAAGTTCCGCGTCCAGAGCCTGAGCAATCTTCTTAAGTGTTGACAGACGTGGCAGACCATGGGTTAATCCTTCAATTCGTGCTACAGAAGATTGTGGCATACCGGTCTTCTTAGCGACATCAAGTTGTGTCATCTTTTTCTTTAGACGTTGTTCCAGAATGCTCCTAGCAAGTTCATATTCGGGTAGGAGTTTCTCATGTTCTGCCTTGACCGCTTTGTTGCTTAGCAACTCTTTCCTGTGTTCTTTGTAATTCATAATCATCCTCTTTTTGCCAAATAATCTTTCATTCTTGCTTCTGCGATGTCGATTTCCCGCCGAGGTGTCTTGTCGGTTTTCTTCGTAAATCCATGTAAGAGAATCAGTTTCCTGCCAGTACTGGCGAAGTAGAATACACGGTGAATATTTTGATGGTCTTTCAGCCTGATCTCAAAAAGTTTCCGCGAACCGGTAATGGGTTTAACATAGGGTTCTCGCACACTCAGACCATATTCAGTGAGAAGGTCAGCTATGAAAATAAATTTTGCTTTACTTTCGGCAGAGATTGCGTCGATAAAATATTTTACGGGCGATTTCCCATTTTCATCTACATAATATTCTAGTGACCATTGCATGAGCATTATAATATAGCATTATTGCTATACATGCAAGCAAAAAAATATTCTTCAAATTAACATATTCAGTTTGATACTTACCTTGTTGCAATAAATTTAAACTCATTTGCTAGCCAGGTAGGCCAGGGCAGTCACCTGCCCCAGCCCCCACAGACCCGAACGTGCGCGATTAACGCATTCGGTTCTTCATGCTGTAGCTTTGCGTAAGTATATGGAGTGAACGATTCTCGCTGACACAAGTGGGTAGGCTTTTTCTAATAGTGCGAAGTTATCCCACGGGATACTACCATCGCACGACCTTCGCTGTAGCCATTTGCGCCAGATCCGTCTCACCTTGTGATGGAAGTTCGACAGCATCTGACTGTTGCCTCTAATCCCGTAATAAGCGTCGTGGCCTCGGAGTTTCTGGTTCAGCGTCTTATGCTGCTCCTTCAGAGGGGTGTGCCGGTTGACCTTGCACCACTCCTTGATCTTCAGGAGCGCTCGCACGAACCGGCTCTTCTCGGTACTTCGCTTGATCACCGCCATGCCCTTACGGGACGTCGCCCAGTAGTGAGTAAATCCTAGAAAGTTGAACGTGTTGTCCTTGTCCTGGCTGTGGCCTCCCGAGTTGGTGTTATCCGGTTTTATGAACTTCACCACGCGTGTCTTCTCCGGGTGGATCGTCAGGCCAAATCGGGCAAACCGCTTCGGAAGTACTTCCATCACTCTCCGGGTATCTTCTTCGAGCGCAAACCCCAACACTGCGTCATCTGCGTAACGAATCAGAAACGCTTTGCCACGGAGGCGTGGTTTTACTTCCTTCTCAAACCACAGGTCCAGCACCTCATGAAGATAAATATTACTCAGCATGGGGGAAATCACGCCGCCTTGAGGAGTACCCTTCTCTGGGTAACTGATGTTTCCTGCTTCCCATACACCGGCTTTCAACCACTTCCCTATGAGTCTCGTTATTACTCCGTCACTCACCCGCCTCTTGAGTATCTCCCTGATGTGCTCGTGAACCATCGTATCGAAAAACTTCCGAATATCCAAATCGATGATCCAGCATCCGCCTATGTCCATCATCTGCGTCCACAACGATTGCAGCGCGTCGTGGGCAGAACGCCTTGTCCGGAACCCATATGAGCAGTCCAGAAATTCCTGTTCATATAGTGGCTCCAACACCATTTGTATAGCCCTCTGAATCACCTTATCCTCGAACGTCGGTATGCCGATAGGACGGGTTTCATTCTTTGCCGGGTCTTTCGGGATATGCGCCCGCAACACCGGCGGCGCAAAGTACTTTCCCGATTTAGCGCGTTCTAATAGTGACCGCAGATTCGCATTCAGCTCCTTCTCGTACTCTTCTGCTGTCTGCGCATCTATTCCCGTTGCTCCGTCCTTCCGCGTTCGACCGAATGCTTCATAGAGCCACACTAAATCAATGTGATGGGTGAGAGACGTGAAACTTACATCAGGGTGAATCCTCGCAAGTTCTGCTATCCGTTGCTGTTTCGTGTACACTGTGTTTTCGGATTCCATCGCATCCTCTGTGTTTCCCATCAACGGTTCTACAACACGACGCCCCCCTTACCTCCGCAGGGTCCAATGGGATTTGTTCCCCTGCATCATCAGTTCTATGAGGGCGCTACGACATCTTGCTTCCCGTTTCGCCGCCTTTCGTTTCCTTCAGTTGGCGATACCGTCTTCCGCGCTGATTGTTTTGTTTCGTGCCATCACGCACCTCCCTAAGCGTCTCTGCGCGATGACGCTTGGGGCCTGGAGTTATTCGTTCCGTTATCCCCACCGGTGCTCCAAAGACGGAGTGGCAAGATCTCCCAGGTTCCTAGGTGATCCTCTTCTGCATTTGCCCTGCTCTTTGACCCCGGTAGGACCGATCATGTGAGGTCGGTACTGCATGATCGATGCTGCTCCCGTCATCCTGAAAACGAAAGCTCCCGCAAGGCTATTTCGGGGCTCAATGACACGGCTTTTGCAGTAGCTGTCTACGCTTCACACACATAGTCACCTATGCGCATGCAAGACTCGCTTCTGGCTGCTGACCAGGCTTTGCCAGGTAGGATTGGTTACCTACAGAATCACTACGAAAGGTTTCGGTTTCTGGTCCACCACCTTTCCCAGGCTTAACCTGGCGCGACAGGATGGACCTCGCGAGTTATTGTAAATCGAAACAATTGCACACTTCAATCTGAATTTTAGTTCCAGATACTCTGATCCTAACTATAATATGCTATTCATTTTCTAGAACTATGTCTAAAGAGTCTGATGCACGGCAAGAACTTACCTGCTTTTTCCATTGACCTGAGTTTTTTATTATACTATGATAGTGTAAGAATCATGAGGGAGAAACTTATGGCAACAGCGACACTAGATGAGAAAAAATTAAAAACGCTGATGAAATCGGCCGTTACTGAAGCGCTCCATGAACAACGGGCCTTGGTGCAGGACATTGTCGAAGATGCAATCGAGGAAATTGCTCTTGCGCATGCAATCGAACAAGGCCTCCACAGCAAACCCGTCAGCCGTTCCGCTGTCTTCAAAATTTTTACGAGCAAATAATGAAAGTAGACTTCAGAGATAGTTTTGTAAAGGACTTAAAAGGTATCAAAGACAAAGCCGTTTTGAAAAAGGTCAAGGAAATCATCGAGACTATCGAAAAAGTTCATTCCCTCTCAGCGTTGTCCGGTTAGCAAATTGCATTCAAAGGAGACAATAAAAAAGCATAACATTCTAATGTTCGGTCGCTATTAACTTGACATTTAGAAAAACGTGCACAGAAAAAATTTTCGTAAATACCTTTAACTGCAAGGAGTTACGAAAATGCCCTATGTGCTCGATCCGAAGAACAAATCAGGCAAACGACCATCATTCAGCCTTCTGCTTCAACCGCTGGAAGCGCCGTTAAGCGACATCACGCTACTTAAGGCACGAGGAAACAGGCCGCTACAAATGGAATTTGAAGATCAGCTTCATGCGCTCATTTACTTTCACCTTGAGGAACACACTTCAGGTCGTCACCTGTTGCAAGTCCTCAAGGAAGATGATTTTGCCCGACAGACGATTGCGCCGAAATCCGGTATTAATAAAAGCAGTTTTTTCGAGGCCATTAATTCAAGAGGCCTTGATCAACTTATGGAATTATATTTGGCACTCCAAGCCAAAGCCACCAAGCTGCTTCCGACTGAATACGGCAATCTCGGCGACCTTATCGCCGTTGATGGATCTTTGATAGATGCAGTCCTTTCCATGCACTGGGCCGATTATCGGGGCGGCTCAAAAAAAGCCAAGACGCATATAGGCTTCGATATCAATCGTGGTATTCCGACGAAGATATTTTTGACCCACGGCAAAGGAGATGAACGCCCTTTTGTAAGCCAGATTATTTCTCCGGGTCAGACCAGTGTTCTGGATCGTTACTATCAGCGGCATAAGAGCTTCGATCAGTGGCAGATTGAGAGAAAATATTTTGTCTGCCGGATCAAAGAAAACACAACGATTACTATTATCAAGGCCAATACCGTTAAGCCAGGAAGCATTGTTTTCTATGACGCCGTTGTCCTGCTCGGGACCAAAGGCGTGAATCAAACGGAAAAAGAACTCCGTGTAGTCGCCTATCGTGTCGCGAATAAAGAATACTGGGTTGCTACCGATCGGTACGATCTTTCAGCCGAGGAGGTAGCGCTGGTTTACAAGCTCCGATGGAACATAGAAACCTTCTTCGGCTGGTGGAAACGCCATTTGAAGGTCTATCACTTGATTGCAAGAAGCAAGCATGGTCTCATGGTCCAAATACTGGGAGGCCTCATCACCTACCTGCTTCTCGCTATTTATTGCCACGAACAGCACAATGAGAAAGTCAGTATAAAAAGGGTCAGAGAGCTACGCTGCAAAATCAAAAATGAATCTACTGAGTTTGAGAACGTGCCGCCTGACCGTGACTGCTATAAAATGTCCGGAGAAGGCATTCTCCATGCAAAAACGTAACCGGACATTACTGATTCCCTCTCTATTATTTCTAATTTAAAAAAGCTTAAGGGACAGGACAACTACTTCCGTCTAAGAGTCGGAGATTATCGGCTCGGCCTAGTATTGAAGAATGATTCCGTCATCCTCGTGCGGTTCCTAAATCGCAAAGACATTTATAAATATTTCCCGTAATTTCCCTCTCAAATTCTTATGTCAATGGCTCCAGAACACGATGAATCTGAAAAAATTAACGATGACTCTTTATCCTGTTAATTCATTTCATACCGTGAACATACCGTATAAGTCTGTAAGTCATTGATATATTATGCATATGCACGAGTTCGATTCTCATGCTCTCCCGCCAATATTTTATATATTTTCAATAAAATAAATATTTTTCAGCTCCAAGGGGCAGTACTCGGGCTGTAACCGGGCGCTCCCCTCTTACTTTATCTCATAATTCTCTCCGCACATTCCCCCAAAATAGGAATGAATTTTTGCATAACGATTTTAATAGCAACTGAATTGAAGCGATAATGGACATGCATGATTCGGGAACTTGAGAAGAGAAAGAATAGATGTATTGTGCAATCCGTGCAGTCTAAAGCATGCATGCTTCTGTAAGAATATCGCACTTATAGTTACTACCGATTCTGCACTTCGATCAAAATTAGGATCTCTGTAAGGTACACCTCAAGTGTGTAATTCTAATTGTTTGCAACAATCAACAGATTCGGTTTGTAACCCGCATAGACATGATTAACATATTCTCCTTTTGTTATCTTTTTTTATTTTCCCCGATTTGCCAGGTAGAACGGATTAAGTGATGACGATTTATGTGCCATCACTCAGATTACTCATTCCGAAAAATAGTGCTTTCAAAGGGCGCTCTATCGTTATGAAGGCGCGCTCCTGTTGTCCATTGATAAGTTTCAGTCCCCTCAACACCCCTCTGTGTCAATATAACTGAGACACCTCCCCTGTGGTAAATTAGAGTAGAGGGCGGGGAGGAGAAATCTATATGGTAGCATCAAAGATCAAAGCATCCCAGGGAAACGAAGGAGCCCGTAGGGCGACTGAGGTTCCCTGGGGAGGAGCACCTAAAGAAGTCAGTTTGCTTCATGGTGCTGCTGCGGCCCCACCTGATCCAGAAGTTCCGGTTAAAGCCGCCCGGCGACGTTTTACGGCTGAATATAAGCTGCGCGTTCTGACACTGGCCGATGCCTGCAATGAGCCTGGGTGCCTTGGTGAGCTCCTGCGCCGTGAAGGACTCTATGCATCAAATCTCAACACTTGGCGAGGTCAGCGCGATCGCGGCGTACTATCCGGCCTCGCGCCCAAAAAACGGGGACGAAAGGAAACCGTCCGGAATCCTTTGCGGGTAGAGAACGAGAAACTCCGCAAGGAGAATGACCGGCTTACCAATCGCCTCAGGCAGGCCGAAATCATCATCGATGTTCAAAAAAAAATATCGGCGATTCTGGGGATCCCGATTGCGACCGACGAGAGTGGAAAGAACGAATGATGGAAGCCGCCCATACTCTTTCCTCTGATATCGGGATCAAATCAGCATGTGCATCGCTCGACATCCCTCGTTCCGGGTTCTACCGGACACAGGCGCGGAAAAATGCGCCTCCCATGGAGCCGACGAAACGTCCGAGCCCGCCGCGTGCTCTGTCTTCAGACGAACGGCAAGACGTACTTGACGTCCTTCATTCTGAGCGGTTCGTGGACAAGGCGCCCCAGGAGGTCTATGCAACCCTATTGGATGAAGGCGCATATCAATGCTCTATAAGCACCATGTACCGCATCCTCGACGCGAACCAGGAGGTCAAGGAGCGCAGGAACCAGCTCAGCCACCCCGTGTATCAGAAGCCGGAGCTTCTGGCTACTGCGCCGAACCAAGTCTGGTCCTGGGACATTACCAAGCTTTTAGGCCCGGCAAAATGGTCCTATTTTTACCTCTACGTGATCCTGGATATCTTCAGCCGCTACGTCGTCGGCTGGATGGTCGCCCCCAGGGAATCGGCTGCCTTGGCGGAAAAGCTTATCAAGGAAACCTGCGCCAAGCAGAATATAGAAAAAGGGCAGCTCACAATACATGCGGATCGTGGCTCGTCCATGAGGTCGAAACCGGTCGCCTTGCTCATGGCCGATCTGGGCGTCACCAAGACCCACAGCAGACCGTATACGAGCGATGACAATCCTTTTTCAGAGTCTCAGTTCAAAACGCTCAAGTACCGGCCGGACTTCCCCGATCGGTTCGGCTGCATTGAGGACGGCCGGGGATTCTGCCAGGTCTTTTTCCCCTGGTACAATACCGAGCATCATCACTCCGGCATTGGGCTGCTCACGCCGGAGTCTGTCCACTACGGACTCGCGCTGGACGTGCTGAAAGCCAGGGGCGAGGTGCTTCGTACCGCCTATGAGGCACATCCTGAGCGGTTCGTGAAAAAAGTTCCTGTTCCTCCCTCATTACCAGACGCCGTTTGGATTAACAAGCCTAAACCGGTCGCTGTGAGCGAGGAGAAAGTACACTAAATTCGGTCGCGGGGTGTCTCAAAGTCATTGACAAATTCCGCACCCATGCGGCTGGCAGTAGAATGTCTACGACATAAGCCTATAGATTTGCCTTTCCCTTTTTCCCTTTCTGATGGCAATCCCTGCAAGGAGTAAAGCGAGACTGCTCGCCTTTCCATAGCTTCTCCAGAAGCGGTTTACTGTGTTTCGGCGCCTTAGCGATTCCATCTTTACCAATCGAGTCGTACATGCCGCTATTGACGCTCATATTCCTGCCCTTCTTTGGGGTAACCGTCACTTCTCCTGTGCACGTACAGACGTCGACACCATGCTCATCAGAGAGAACGGAAACCCTAGTTCCTCGAACGCCTGCTACTGCATCGGACGTCGAGATGTCCAGCTTCGCCCCTCGCGCAAGTGTGGTCTTGATCCAGATGTAACCCCGGTGCAGGACGGTCTTGAAATTCATCGGATCGCTGCCCACCGTGTATTCCGTGTTTGATTTCATGAGAACGACGCCAATATGTGTCAGCGTAAGCACAGCAACGCTGTCGGGGCCGGTGCGCAGGTGGTCGCCTACGCGGATGGCGCTGTTTTGAGACAGGTGATTCCATACGGCATTACCGTCCTGTCGCTCCAACGTGCCGCTTTTGAGATGCTTTACGGTTCCGATTGGAGCGGGCGTAGCCTGTGTTTCGGTACAGCCTGTCAGAATAACGATGATGAGAGTGCAAAACACGCCGATGAATGCAGCTCCGCTGGATATTCTGTTTGATTGTTTCACGGCAATATCCTCCTTACTTACCCAGAATGCTCAAGCTGTGAAATGATTCAGAAATAAGTGGCATGATTTTAGTATGGGACTGACCGTGTTGTAAAGAAAATAATATTTGGGTATTATTAAAGTATGCGCAGCAAATATCGTAGATGTACTTATGTAATTTCAACAATACACAATTGTTGCGAACTTTAGGATGAAGTTATTGAGAGCGTCTTAGGACTGCCTGTGACTTCCAGCACATCCAGCTCAAAGTCGAATGAATTCTGAAGGACAATTTCTTTGAGCTTTTCAAATGGATCGCTCCAGCTGTAGTTCAAAATCTTCAATTGAGGGCAACTCAGCGCGAATTCATATCCTTCCTCCTGCAAGAGGTGATAGGGCTCTTCGATCGTCGTATACTGGGGGAGCGCGTCGGGCAACGCTTCGACAAGCGTCGACTTGCCTGAAAAGTGAGTACCTGAAATAACGATCCTCATATAGAGATTGCTTCCCACATTAGCAAATAAATATGCCTGATACGTGAATACCAAAAAAAGGTTCAAACATTATGTGATGCAAAGAACGTAAACTACATTGTATATCAGGATGAACTGCCCATCAAGTTAATCGAGTACAAAAATGCATAATTCATATCGCATTTTGCACTTTTAATATTTTTGTTTCCAGAATTACACTACAGGCAGTTCTGGCAATCTGTTGAGCGCCTGGACGAAACGTTCATTGTTGTACGGTTCTCTGCTGTATACGACCTCGAATATTTCTGCAGCTACTATACTCGCAATGAGCATTTTCATTTCATGCTCTGGTATTCCTCAATGCAGTAAACGTTTATATGTCTGGCACATATCAGGTGGAGTATTACTCGCAATCCGTTTATCAATGGCCTCAAAATCGCCAGTGTTCTTCTTGAAGGCATCGAGTTTATTCTGAGAGAAGAAGAACTTCACCGCAAAGGATAGTACTTCATACGGAGGAGGTTCCGGAGTGAGAAGACGAGGTCTGCATTGCTTAACGACTTTTTAGCGAGTATAGCCTTGGCGTAAGCCACATCATCGAGCAACTCTAACGTATCAAAAATCATTTAATCATTGCTCTTATTTTTTTTGATTCCGGAAAGGAATTCATTTATCGTTAGGCAATGCCGCGATTGCGTATCCCCAACGTTGACAGTACACTTTCCCTCAAATGCAGCCTTGAGTGCCTTGACGATAGGGTCAGTAAACATTGCCTCAATCACATAGTCTTGTAAGAGCCTATCTTCCTTAACACCAGAGACATCTGCAATTATTTTAATTGCCTCTTTTAAAATAGGATCATCCCACGATACAGTGTCATTAGCCATTTTTTAGCCTTCCACCTTTTAAGGAACTTTAAGTCAAAAATTAACATTTTGGAAACTGCTTAACAATAAGTGGCATGATTTTAGTATGAGATAACCTTTTTGTAAAGAAAATAACTTGATTATTGTCGAGGTTTGCGCTGCAAATTTCTAATGTTAAGTCTTCAATTTCCAAAAGATAATACTATCGCAGAATTCTGGAGCAAATCAACGCCACAAGTTTAAACTGCAATTTCCGGCTTCCCTTCTCTTCGCTCGGCGCGATTTACTTCTGCATACCGCTCGAATTCGATGAGCCGGGTCTTTTCGCTGTTGATTTCCAGACCGTGCTCGGAGAAGCGCTTCCTCATCGTTTCCAGAAATAGCTCCGCTTCGTGCCGGTGTTGAAACCCCATCACAAAGTCGTCGGCGTACCGAACGATAATCACTTCACCGCGTGCTTTGTTCTTTCGCTAATTTTGTACCCATGTGTTAAGGACGTAGTGCAAGTGAATGTTACTAAGCAAATGTGAGTCTGACGAAAATCGTCTTTGGCATCGAACCAACAGCGAACTACCACAAGCCCCTGGCGGAGCATCTGATCAAATGCGGGCACATGGTTGTTCTTGTAGGAGTCGTCGCGGTCAGGAACAACCGGCAGCTTCTGGACGGCCGCTGGGACAATCATGATGTCAAGGATGCTGCAAATGTCGCTGATCTCATCACCCAGGGGAAGTGCCTGTAATGCGGTGCACCGCATTACAGGCATTGAACTAAGCCGCTACGCGGCGGTACTCTTCACTCACCACTGATTTTATCTGCAATCCCTTCGCAATTATCTCCAAATAATATCACGCTCTCACATATTGCTTCACAATCCCTACTGATTTACAATTTTCCCTCGCATCACCACCGGCGTCACGCCGTTGGAATTTCAAGTCAGCGGAAGGAGATTGTGCAATGGAAACGTTCAAAGAACAGATGCAAGGCGATATGGTGCTTCGTAACTTTAGTCCGCATACGCAAGAGGCGTATCACCGGGCAGCTCGCTATTTAGAGCTGCATTTCAACAAGCCGCCCGACCGTCTTGGGCAGAACGACATCAAGTCGTTCCTGCTGTCCGTCGTCCAGAACAGGAAACTATCCCCATCCTCTTTGAAAATCACCTACGCCGCGCTGCGGTTTCTTTATGAAACCACGCTCAAAAAAAGATGGGTGATGGACAAGATACCCTATCCAAAGTCGGCCAAAAAGCTTCCCACCGTTCTCGAACGGAACGAAGTCGAAACCATACTGATGTCCGCTGGCGGCCTGAAGCAGCGCGCGATGCTGATGGTAACCTACTCCGCAGGCCTCCGGGTAAGCGAGACCGCCCATCTCAAAATATCCGACATCGACAGTAAGCGTATGCTTCTCCGTGTAGAACAAGGCAAAGGGAAAAAGGATCGGTATACCTTGTTGTCGAAGCGCACCCTAGAGACACTCCGAGAGTACTTTAAGAAGTATCTCCCTAAACACTGGCTCTTCCCAGGAGGAATTCCTGGACAGCCCATAAGCATTACCACCATCCAGCAAGCGTTCAAACGCGCGAAACGCAAGTCCGGCATCATCAAGTCCGCAAGCTGCCATAGCCTGAGACACAGCTTTGCAACACATTTGCTCGAGGCCGGGGTGGACCTTTATAACATTCAACTGCTGTTGGGCCACGCATCGATCAGGACGACCACGATCTACCTCCACGTGAGCAAGAAAAACCTATCAAAGATCGTGAGTCCTCTCGATATCGACAATTCCTCTAACTCCAAGAAGACTTCGTAGCCGGACCGCTTGTCGCTTCGCCATGTGTGCACGAGAAGTCAGACAGCTTGAGGTTGCGGATATCTTCCGCCGGTACGGCCCTGATTACCGCAGCGCCCATCCCATGCCCGTGAATCGTCTTCGCGCTATGCGCGCAATAGAAACTTGCCGCACAGCTGATTTGGGTGGCCACGTGGATGAGTGTGAGCACTGTGGGACAAAGATGGTCTCGTACAACTCCTGCAGAAACCGGCACTGTCCCAAATGCCAGTTTCTGAAAAAGGAGAAGTGGATTGAGGACCGGGGAAAAGACCTACTTCCCATACCGTACTTTCACGTTGTTTTCACCATTCCTGACAAACTGAATCCTCTTGTCCTCCGGAATCAGGAAGTCCTCTATGGGATCCTGTTCAAAGCCGTTTCGGAGACTCTGACGGAACTCTCGAAAAACCCGAAACACCTGGGGGCGGAGATCGGGTTCACCAGCATCTTGCACACCTGGGGTCAGAACGTCTTGAACCATCCCCACATTCACAACATCGTCACTGGCGGAGGATTGTCCAGTGATGGGCGGAAATGGAAGTCATGCAAGAATGACTTCTTTGTCCACGTCAAGGTGATGTCGAATCTTTTTCGGGGAAAGTTCCTCGCTTATCTGAAAAAGCTTCGCGTCGAAAACAAACTCGTTTACCCCGGCGACATAAGTCATTTTGCGTCGCCGGGGGCTTTCAATGCCTTAATCACCGACCTGTATAAAAAGAAGTGGATCGTTTACTGCAAGCCACCCTTTAATGGGACCAAGGATGTTCTTGAGTATCTCGGCAGATACACTCACCGGATCGCGATCAGCAATCACCGGCTCGTGAAGCTCGAAAACGACGAAGTCTCTTTCTGGTGGCGCGATTACTCCGATAACAACAAAATCAAGATCATGCCCCTTAAAGCCGATGAGTTCATCCGGCGGTTCCTGCTTCATGTGTTGCCTGACAAGTTTGTGAAAATCAGACATTACAGCTTATTGGGGAACAGATGCCGCAGGAAGAAACTCGACCGGTGCAGAGAGCTTCTGGCCTGCGCCAATCAGAACGAATCGGAACAGAAGACAGAAACGTGGCAAGAAGCTTTACTCCGATTTACCGGCATCGACATCGCATTATGTCCTGCCTGCGGTGAACGAAAAATGCATACCATGGAGATTATACAGCCTGCTCGTTGCAAAGGACCGCCACGCATATGAACATCACTCAAACCGAAAAAACAGCCTCCCTATCCCAATCCGAAAACGGTCATGTTCTTCGCAACAATATTCTATTGTCCAAAGGACATTTTTCCTGCGAGTTGGGATTGCGAAATTGCCTTGAATCGCTTCTTCTCACTCGAAAATCACCCGTCACAGGCCTTATGCCCCAGCCGATGCAGTACTCAATACCCTCGCTTTAAAGAGAAAAATCATTTGAAATCCCATAGCGTCGTGGCGCGTACGGCATAGTTCAACCAGCTTCTTTCTGAATAAGGCATTTCAGAAAGAAGCCTAAGTATAATGCAGAGTATATTGTTATGCGGAGAGGTGAACCTTGGAGACCGACGACAATGCAATTATTTCAACGGAGTAGAATCGTCTTGCAAATTTAGTTACACCGCATAATAGTGATGTCTTCCTGACCCTAAATTCATGTTAAAGGAGGACATCATGTTTCAACAGTATTTCAAGCGCCATTCGCGAGTTCAAGCGCTTCGCGAAGGTTCGGGTGGCCCGTTACTTGAAAGGTTCACTGAAGAGCTTTACCAGGAGGGATATGCAGAGGTAACCGCCCGCAAGTACATCAGTGCGGCGGAGCATGTTGTTTATTGGACGGATCGAAAAGGCATACAGATCTCAGGTTCGTTCGAAAACAATCTTGAGCGTTTCGACCGCCACTTGGCTCGATGCCGATGCCCGGGCTATGCACACGCCGACCGATTGAGCGTGCTTAAAAGTGCTCGCTTTTTTTTGAGACATCTGCGAAGCACGGGCGTAATTACCGCTTCAGTTGCTAAAACAACAGATCAGGATCCGATTCTGCTCGCTGCATTCCGTCAGTGGATGCGCCAGCAGCGCGGAACCTGTGATCCTACCCTCAACAGATACAGCCTTCCTATTCGAGAGTTACTAATACACCTTGGAGAGGATCCATCCAAATTTGATGCACAGAGCTTGCGACAGTTCGTCCTGGAGAAAGGCCGACGTTCGGGATGGGCATCAGCAAAAATGTGTACGACAGCACTTCGCATGTTTCTTCGCTTTTTAATCGCTGAAGGCAAGTGTGCTGATGATCTTGATACAGCCATTCCGGTCCTGGCGCATTGGCGTCTTTCCTCTCTACCGCGGTACCTGCAGCCTGAAGAGGTGGAGCGTATCATTAGTTCCTGTGATTCGAGCTCACCAGTCGGCAGGCGGGATCGTGCGATTCTACTTCTCCTCGCCCGCCTGGGACTTCGGGCGGGAGATATCGTCCGGCTTCGCTTGGGCGATATAAATTGGGAAGAAGCCAGTATTCAGGTGTCTGGAAAAGGACGTCGTCAGACTCGGCTGCCTCTGACCCAGGAGGTTGGCCATGCGGTAGTGGGCTACCTGCAAGGCGGCCGTCCTCAAACTTACACAGATGTACTGTTTGTCCGCTCTCTCGCGCCTTTTCGCGCCTTCTCACGCAGTTCCGCCATATCGTCCATCGTTACTCAGGCGATGCGCCGAGCGGGCGTCTCTTGCCAAAGCAGGGGTGCGGCCCACCTTCTTCGGCATTCCGTGGCAACCTTCATGTTGCGGCAAGGAGCATCGCTGCAGGACATTGCGGCCGTCCTTCGGCACCGCTCAATCGAGACTACGCAAATCTACGCAAAAGTAGACGTGACCGCTCTACGACAGATTTCTCAACCCTGGCCGGAGGTGCAGCCATGTTAGCTCAAGCTGTGGAGTCATATCTGGCTGTGCGTCGTGCTTGCGGGTTCGAGTTTAAACCCCAAAGCACTTTTTTACGAAGTTTTGCCACCTTCTCAAATGCAAAAGGCAAGCGGCACGTCTGCTCTGAAATCGCAATAGAGTGGGCCGGATTGGCGAGATCGGTCCACCAGCGCGCTGCTCGGCTCGGTCATGTAATTCGATTCGCTCGGCATGTCCGTGCCGAGGATCAATCCCATGAGCTGCCGCCGGCTGTCTTTGGTAGCGAGAGACAGTCGCGGCCCACCCCTTACATTTTTTCTCAGGACAACATCAACCGTCTCGTGCAAGCGGCATCTCAGTCCGGTTCCTGTTGTTTGCGTCAACATACCTACAGCACGCTATTCGCTTTGCTGGCATGCACGGGACTGCGTGTGTCCGAAGCACTCCGGCTGCGCTTTGAGGACATCACCCCAGATGGTTTGGTGATCCAGTGTTCCAAATTTCACAAAAGTCGCCTCGTGCCCCTGCACGAAACCACGCAGGCTGGACTCGAACGTTATCTCAAACACCGCCGCCCCTACGCCCCCTTCGATGATCACGTATTCGTTTCGTTGCGCAGAAAGCCACTGCTTCTTCGTGATGTTGAAACCGCATTCCAGACTGCGGTCGACAAGATCGGGCTGCGGCGAGGACCGAGGCTACATCGACCCACACCTCACTCATTACGCCACACCTTCGCTGTAAGAGCCCTGGAAACTTGCCCGGATGGCCGCGAGCGTATCACAAAACATATGTTGGCGCTGTCAACCTATCTCGGTCACAGCAATGTTTCCCATACCTACTGGTATTTGGAAGCGACGCCGGATCTGATGAGGAGCATCATAGAACGTTGCGAAACTTTCACCTCAGGAGGGCGGCTATGACTCCGATCTCATCACATATCACGGCTTTTCTGCAGCAACGACTGCCAATCGAACGCCGCGCTAGTGACAACACTTGTGAGTCCTATGCATATGCTTTCAAAATGCTCTTTGAATACGCAAGTAACTGCCTCAAGATCTCTCCGTCGGAATTGTGTTTGGAACAACTCGACGCGCCACTAATTGTGAGTTTTCTGAACCATCTGGAAGAAAATCGTGGGAATGGGCCGAGCTCCAGAAACATTCGACTGGCCGCCATTAAGTCGTTTATGCATTTTATGGAATATCGTGTGCCGACGGCCTTAGAACAGATCCGGCGTATTTTGGCGATTCCATCAAAGAAAGCAGATACACGCCTTGTCAAGCACTTCACGGCTGAAGAGATGCAGGCCATCCTAAACGCGCCTGAACCAACTAAGCGAGATGGTATCAGAGATCGCGCCATGATTCACCTCTGCTTCGCCGGAGGCTTGCGCGTCTCCGAGTTGATCGGGCTGCGAATTGACGACCTGACACTTCAACCGCACGCCAGCATTATGGTTCACGGCAAGGGCCGAAAAGAGCGATGCCTCCCTTTGTGGAAGGATACGACATCGACGCTAAGAGCATGGCTGGCAGTCAGGGGTATGGCCTTGGTGCCGGAACTGTTTCTCAACGCTCGTAGCCAACCCATGACCCGCTCCGGCTTCGAATACATTCTGCGTAAGCATACTCACACCGGGGCAAGGTGCTGCCCTTCTCTATCAACGAAGCAAGTTTCGCCGCACGTGCTGCGTCATACCTGCGCGTTAACGGTTCTGCAGGCCACAAACGATATACGAAAAGTCTCTCTCTGGCTCGGGCACTCGAACCTGCAAACAACTGAAATGTACACGCGGGCAGATCCTTCGGTGAAGCTAGAAACCTTAGAGTCTATTGTCGCTCCCAAGTTACGATCTGGAAGGTTCAAGGCAACCGATAAATTGATTGCCTCGCTGCGGCCTAGCAATTTTATGCGGAGTAAAAAGACGTCAAAATGACCTGTTTGCGGGGCCTGCGAAAAGCGGGCTCCGCATAACAATATACTCTGCATTATGCCTGTTTTACGAGTATCCCCTGATGACACTGCGGAATGTTCGCACGCTCATAGTACTCAAGCGGAGACTGAAAAAGCGGAAACACGGTATAAGCGCGTGTATCCATAATAATCTCCTTGCTCAATATTTCCCTGAGCTGGACCACCACTTTGGCCCTTTAGAGACCCTGTCAGTGGTGCGAGAATGCCTCGATCCGTCGGCAATTGCCGGAATGGAATACGACACATTCTGCCGCACCGTGGCGCCGGGTCGGGGCAATCTGGAGGGCAGCGGTCGACTCCATCGGCGGCACCATGAGAGAAGCGGCATCATTTGAGGCCCAAGTCATGGTGGACAGTTTGAGGTAGCTTTGACAAACCATCAAGTCGGTGGAAAACAAACTTGAGAATGTTTGCCTGGAGTTTCCCGAGTACACATACCTCTTGAGCATTCCAGGATTCGGGCCAGCTCTTTCCGCTAAGGTCTTGGGGGTTATCGGGAATCCTCACCGGTTTACGAGTGCGAAGCAGGTGTTGAAAATGGCCGGTCTTGACCTCTGTGCGAATCGGAGCGGGAAGACATCATATTCAGCGACCCCGGTCATTTCCAAACAGGGAAAATCAGATCTTCGCTATGCGCTATATGAAATAGGGGCTCTATAAAAAGCTTTTCATATCTGAAAGTGCTTCAGAGTGGACTGCAGTTCCTGTGCAATGGCGTCAAGGCCTGTCGATGCTCTTGTCATGCCTTGCATCGCGGCAGCGAATTCAGACGTAACATTATTGATATGCAGTATATTGGAGGTCATGGAATTGGTTGTGGAGGACTGTTCTGAAATGGATGGAACTATCTGGTCGATCATCTCTGTAATTTGATTGATGCCGCCAATAATGTGCTTCAGCGTATCACCGGACTTATTGGTCAGCTTTATAGCAGAATCGACGGAATCGATCCCTCTTTTGACCGACTTTTCAACTGCACCTGTTTCAGATTGAATGGTTCGTACGATATCTGAGACCTCTTCTGCGGCGGCCACAGTCTTATCCGCAAGCTTCCGTACCTCGTCGGCAACAACAGCAAATCCCAGCCCTTGTTCCCCGGCTCGGGCAGCCTCGATGGCCGCATTTAAGGAGAGCAGGTTCGTTTGGTCGGCGATGGCCTTTATGGTGGTAACGATCTCTCCTATACGGTCCGAGTTCGTGGAAAGCTCTTTCATTGCAATGGAAATATCACTGACTGCGGCGGAGACTGATACGATGCCGGTGAGCGCATGTAAGATCTCTTTGCCGCCTTCATCGGCCATACGACTGGTAGTTGCAGTGAATTCGGCTATTTGTACAGAATGTTTGGACATGTCTAAGGTCGTTGCAGATAACTGTTCCGCGGAAGCTGAGAGGATCGTCACCTCCTCAGCCTGATTGGTCGCTCGTTGGTGGAGTTGCGTGCTTGTGGTTGCGATCTCCATTGCAGAGCGTGTAACAGCATTGCTTTTGTCGTAGATGATGGTGACGATCTCTTTGAGTTTTTCTACAAGGCTGTTCAGCTGAGCGCTCATAACTCCTATTTCGTCACGGCTCTTAGTATGGATCTTCACTGCAAGGTTGCCGGTCGAAACATCTTTAATAAGCTTTTCGGTTTCGCTTATTCCTTTTATAACTCCTCTTGCTGTAATGATGCTGGTAACTGTAACGAACCCTAGGACGACGACCACCGTCATTACGATAATCAAAAGCGTCTGATTCATAGTGACTTTGACCTCGTTCATTATGTCCTGCTGCTTCAACTCTATGTCCTTAACCTCATTTCCTGCCCTTCTGGCATTTTCTCCAGCAATCACATTGACTTGACTTATAACCTTTTGCATCTCGGCATCGCCTTCAAGGACGCCCCTTTTCGCGGAGAGCATTCTTTCAATCGCCGCATCTACATTCTTCAATGTCTGCCGCATCTCCGAAGTATCTTTTGAAAGGCTCTCCTGGCCCATTTTGTTGAGCAAGGACAACATGCCGTTAATATTTTCAGCAATCTTCTCCCGGACCTTTACTATGTCGGATGCGGTTTTCTGGAGCTCAGCATTCGAAGAGCTGAGCATTGCCAGTCTGACAAGGCTGTTAAGCTCTTTGATGTTAAGGTTCATGTCGTTACCCGCGCTTACGACATCTTCGATAGCAGCTACAGTTTGTTTCACGCTCACCGATTTGTTTGCCTGCTGTTTCCCCTTCATACGTTGAATCTCGAGCTGATCCATGGTTTCGGAAACCCTGACAAGCAAACCCTCGACATATTTGGATATATTAGCTTTTTGCGCTTGATACTGCCCTGTAACGCTGTTACCTGAAAGTATCGCCCATTTAAGCGGGATAACGCCGGTTTCTTCCCCCACGATCAGTTTATACATATCTTTTGCAGCGTATTTTATATCTTTAATGACAACCGGGTCGTCCTTTGTATAAGTCACTTCGTCTACAGAGTCAGTGATCGCTTTGGCATTTTCCTTATACGGAGAAAGCTTGTATTTGTTGCTGACCGATTCAACATCGCTTACTAGCTTTTCAATTTCTACTAGCTTAGATTGAAGGACAAGTATCTTTCTAATCGCGGCATTAGTCTTGTTGCTGAATTCCTCTGATTCCCTACTCGTTCGAATGCCTTCCAAACGTAGTACGGTAAGTTTTTCGATTATGTTGGAATAGGCGGCCCCGGTCACCTTGATCTGTGAATTGACGTCTGATATCCCGGTCTTGAATGCAGCAATGTCTGTAATCCTCTGCTGGGAGACTCTGGATAGGGTAGAATGGATATTTTTCAGAGGCGATGTGTCTGTCCCGGTGGAACTGTTACCTAGTTGCTGGATATCTGCATTTATCCTTTCGATATTAACTATGTTTATGCCGATGTTGTCTGATACCTGCTTGAAATCGGCATTGTCCGTAACGTAGCTGAGCCGCAGAAAATTCGCTGACATCTTTTCGATCTCCTGCTGCAATCCAAGGACCTTTGCCTGCAGGGGTGTGGTTTTTTCGGTCATGATGTCAACCGCCGAACGGATTCTGGAGTTCGCATAGATAGTGACGGCAAGAAACACTCCGATCCCAATTATCGTGACAAAAACGCTGCCATACAGCTTTTTCCTGATATTCAACAGTCACCTCAAAGAACTCTCTGCAACATGCCGGAAGGCGTATACTCTACTACTTGGTGATTTCATTTATGGATGTGATCTTTCCGTTTTTTATCTCTGTGAGATATACAATATCGGAGGCCTGGTGATTGTCTTGTCCCATTTGGAATACCATTCCTCCAATATCAACGCCCTTCATGCCCTCGAATGCACTGATAAGGCCTTCTCGTGTTATGTTCTTCCCCATCGACTCCATAGCCTTGACAATCGCCTTAGCAGTTACGCAGCCTTCAAGATTGACGAAACCGAGTGGTTCGTTCGAATATTTTTTTACGATCTCGCTGCATTCTTTTACAACAGGGATGGAAATATCTTCGGGGAACGGAACGACTTGGGAGATGATTACGCCATTACCTTGATCACCAACCAGCTTTACAAGGCTGTCGGTTCCGACAAAAGAGACTGTGGCGAGCCGTGCTTTAAGTCCCTCTTCCTTTGCGACCTTGATGAATGCAGCCAGAGGTGTATAAGGCCCCACCAAAACCACTGCATCGGGATTGGCGGAGATAATCGATGCAAAACCCGCCTTAACTGCAAGGGTATTTCTCTGGAAGGTGCCTTTTGCAGCCACTTCCATGCCCCTCTTTTTCAACGCCTTTTCGGTAGCCGACAATACAGCAGTACCGAATCCATCATCCTGGTAAAAAACGCCTATCTTCTTTGCGCCGGCCTTCAACATGTTGTCTACAAGTTTCTCCCCTTCATCATCATAGGAAGCCCTAATGTTAATAATCTCATGCGTCACCGGCTTTCGAAGCGTCATTGCGCCAGTAAAAAGGCCAACCAGAGGAACCTTGGCGTCCTTTACGATCGGTATGACCGCATTGGCCGTGGGCGTGCCAACATAGCCGAACAGGGCAAAGACCTTCTCCACTTCGATCATCCTGAGCGTAGCGTCTACGGCCTTGTCGGGTTCATAACCATCATCCGCAACAACAAGATTGATCTTCCTGCCGCTTATGCCCCCCTTTTCGTTAACCTCCCTGAAGACGGCACCTGCGCCTGACAGCATTCCTTTGCCGAGAGCGGATGCCGGTCCGGATTGTGCGTTTACCATTCCTATCTTGATCTCCGAGTCGCTGACTCCGGGTTCGGCAGTGCAGACAGCAGCAGCCAGCGTGAAACAAATCATGAGCAAAAACAAGAATCCTCTCTTCATCTCGATACCTCCTGAATATTAGTATGCCTCCTATCATATGATTGAGCAAAAACGCCTTTTCAGTCCTGATAGACTGCATTTAACTTCTTATCGGAATTTAAATCAAATACTTTAGTGTGTGCAGCGATTTCGTAACTAACTCCAAGCCGCGCAAAAAGATTTCAGGAGGAAGCTTATCGAGGAGGTACTGGAGGCAGAGCGGACAGAGCTGTTACTCTGCCAATCCTACGGGCGAACTGATACGAGGGCTCATTACCGGCATGGTCATTGGACAAGATATATTCTTTTGAAAGAAGGTCGACTGGACAATCGGATGCCCCGGATTCGGGGCGTGTGGTATGAAAGCAAGGTTACAAAGCGCGATCAGCAGGGCGTGCAGGAGGTGGAGATGCGGCATTACTCCGGATTTTCTTGTATGGAGCCTCCACGCGTTTTACCGGCCAGGCCTTTAAGCCCCTTGTCGGCACGAGAGTCAGCTCACAGACGGTATCGAACATTGCCAAAAACCTCGAAGCTAAGGTCGGGATATACCTTCGGCGGAAGCAATTTATAGTAGAAGTCATCGACATCGTGTGAATTTTTTCAAAGGCGTATTTCAAGAAATTCGTTTTGGTCGAGCGGTTTTTTTGTGTCAGACATTAATCGCGGTAGGGCGTCCGTTACTGGACGCCCCCCGCACGGATCCGTGCTAGAGGCACTACCTCACACGGCTCTTACCTCGGGTGGTTCACGCAAAGCCTTTGGTGCGGGTACGGGTGCTTGATTTTGGCTGCGGGTATCCACGTCTTTATTAGGCATTTCATCCGGTCCCACGTTAGATTTCTGGCCTTATGGCTGCGGCGCCTTAACGCGAAGAGCCATGCCTTATTTATCTCCGTGCGAAACGCCTGTAATGCCTTTATGTTGCCGGGCACCGCGAAGTAATTGAGATGACCCTGTACCACTGACCTGAGCCACTTACCAAGTACCGGCACCGGCTCATGCCTGCGTTGAATAAGCTCTTTTCTCACTTCCTTCAGCTTTGCCCGAAGACGTTTGGCGATTGTTCTGCGGTGTATAGTGAAACGATTGTTCTTCCAGGTCCTGCTACAGATATGCGTGAACCCGAGAAAGTCAAACGTTTCAGCCTTCCCTTCTCCCCGCTCGGCGCGGTTTGCTTCCGCGAACCGTCCGAACTCGATGAGCCGGGTCTTTTCGCTGTGAATTTCAAGCCCGAAAGCGGCGAATCGTTTCTTCATTTCTTGCAGGAAACGTTCCACACTGCTCCGGTATTGAAACCTCATGACGAAATCGTCGGCGTAGCGAACGATGATTACTTCACCGTTTGCTTTGTTCTTTCGCCATTCTGTTACCCACTTGTCAAGAACGTAATGCAGGTAGATATTACTGAGCAAGGGCGATATGACTGACCCTTGCGGCGTGCCTACCTCCGTCTTTGACCACTCGCCGTCTTCCGATACTCCGGCCCTGAGCCACTTTCGGATCAGGCGGAGCATCCGGGGGTCTGCGATGCGACGTTCCAGGAGCTTCATCAGCCACGCATGATTGATCGTGTCAAAGAAACTCTTTATGTCCGCATCCAGCACCCAGTTTACCTTCATTCGGGTGATTCCCATCCATATCGCATCCAGCGCGTTATGCTGGCTACGCTCCGGTCGAAATCGTAGCTGAAACCGAGAAAGTCCTTTTCGTAGATATGGCTCAGTACCCACACCACCGCTTGTTGGACTATCTTGTCCTCAAGTGCGGCTATGCCGATTGGTCTTTGACGACCGTCCGGCTTGGGTATCCATACCCGCTTCGAAGGCTTTGCTCGGAACCTGCCACTCTTTACCCGATCGTGGAGGTCCTTTATCCGGACATCCAGTCCCTCACCGTACTCTTGCCATGTCACATCGTCTACCCCGGCTGCCGCGTTGCGTTTGAGCGCATTGTAAGCATCCCGAAGCATTTCTTCTGTGATATGGTGCATGAGGCTGGTGAAACGAAGGTTCCCATCCCTTGCCGCTGCTTCACGTATCCCGTCAAGTCCGTTCAATGCTTACCCCTGTCTCTGCGTACAGGTCGCAGACGACTTTCCAGAATTTCCCCTTGGTCATCAGCCTTCCCTCCAGAGCCTCCGCCGCCGCATGGGGAACATGCAGCTTTGTTCGGCACCTTCTTAGGTAGTACGCCGATGTCAGACTGCTCAGCAGCGTGCATATAAGGATCGCGGCCACAGGCCTTCCCTTACCGTCCCGCTTAATGTTTCCTAGCGGGAGCTGCTGAGCTCTCCCAGTTCTCGAACATAGAGTATCCACGCATGCTCAGGTTCTCTGACTCCGCGGGGTCGGGCAACGTCTGGCTGGATAGCGGCGTTGCCAGTAGTGCCTTCCCAGCATTCGTACGCGGTCGGCACCCCGAATCACCGGATTTCGGAGCTCAATGGCTGGCCTGCGTTTCCTCTGTCAACGCTTCACGTGCAATCTCACGACTGCCCGCGCATGACTCGAGGCCATGATGGATCAGCTCATCCTTTCACGTAGGGGACTTTCACCCCCGACTCTATGCCGGTTTATCCCGGCGCTTTTACAAATTCAGGTTGATTCTATAAGTGTTGGTCGAGTAGGCATCTCCTATACCTCACGTAGGCATGGTTTGTTTTCACCGTTTCTCCTCCCTTTCGGCATGAGGAGTGTCACATTATTAGGCCATATGATTTTTATCAATGCCCCTCACAGAACATACTATGTCATACCTGTCAAAAATAAAATGAACTTTGAGTATTTTCGGTACTATATATATTTGCGATGTTTATAAGGCGCGGTTCTCCTTTCGGCCTTCCTGCCGCTATTGCTTTCTCGGCTAGGCTCTCGAATCCTGACGAACGATATCTCTGATGGTTATTGCTATTCGGCGTGCCGCGCTTTTAGCTCTGGCCGCAAAGAATCCCTCATCCAGATTCCATCGTTCAAACGAGATGCCTAGGATTGTTTTGTGCTAGGTCAACAGCCCTCAATCGCGCATATCGGACTCTCCCGTCGAAATAGGATTTTGAATTTCACGGATCATGCCGCTTTTTTCTGCGCGTTTTGATCCTCCTGATTGAAATACTTTGGATCGAATCATTCTTTTTTTTTCATCAGCGGCCAGGCGATGGCATTCGGCATCCCTATAGGCAAAGTGCATCAGTTTCCTGGGGGCATCTTGGGGATGTCTTTATTATTTGGGACGTGGAAGTATCACAAAGAATCTGCGGGGGATATTTCTATAGGTAGGAAACTTCTCTTAGATGTTCTTCTAAATATATCTCCAAGTCCATAATTCAAGGACGTCCCTTCATTCATTAATCAGATCAGGCCAAATGACTGCGATTGTCAATGATTTCTTGGCGTATTTTATGGGCAGATGCCGCGAATGAACTTCCACGCAGCAAGCTGCGTGGTATTTATAAATAGGAAGACGATTGTCAATTGAGAAACCTGCGGTTTCTCAAACTCTTCCCTCTATACGGTGACCCTGTAGCAAGCTTCAGAGAATTGCAAGTTAAAATGCAGATGAGAGGTGTGCTGTCGACACTTTATAAAACCTGTCCTTGAATACCCAGCAGTTCTACTGCTTGGATG
The DNA here is from genome assembly GCA_963845065.1 of Nitrospirota bacterium. Taxonomy (GTDB): domain Bacteria; phylum Nitrospirota; class UBA9217; order UBA9217; family UBA9217; genus JAJYKN01. The sequence continues at coordinate 813,466 of CAWJQQ010000001.1, read as the reverse complement.
AAAAGGACAATCCTGACGAAGTCAGGATAAGAATCTGATTGGTTTTAGGTTCTATCGGTTTTGATGCCCCACAGCTCTGCTGCGGGGTAATTCACTAAAATTTACTGACCAGTTGGACTATATTGCGATTCGACCTGTTTTTCGTTATTGGATCTATCGCGCCGGTAAAGCTATGCTCAAATTTAATATAGATGTCCCTCCCGACAACGCATACAAAGCCCAGGCTGTTATCGTTCTGATGGTCGAAATTCACTTTATAATAATAGGACACACTGTTGTAGTTGACCTCCGTCTCGGATGCAAGCCCCAGGAACGAACCCTCTACCCTCAGGCGCACTCCCGTTTTATAATATACCTTATCCTCGGTAACGTTCTTTTTGACAGTGCTCGCTTCGATGGTTCTTTTGTCCTTTGCCTCCTCTTCGCTCTTTGTTCCAGTGGTCTCACTCGAAATCTCGAATTTCAGGGCCTTAACCAGACTGTCGATCTCTGGTATTCGCTCTCTCGTTAAACTCAAGGTCTCATTCAAGACAACTTTTATTACCATGTTTCTCTCGCTTGTCTGTTCATCGACATAAGTAGTGCTCTGCTGACCATAACCATACACAAGGTCCTTCCGTCTTGAAGTGAAATAAGTTTTTAGTGTATTAAATACACGCTCGTTCCATTCCCCTATGATGCCGGGGTCAAAATGATCGGGCTGTTTTATCCCCCTATAGTACTCCGGCTCGGCCCCAAATTTCGATTCGTCATAAAGGGCGTTCAGTTCGACAGCGGTACTTTGATTACGGTCTGCTGACAGCTGAGGGGCGGCTACTTGTACGTTCCGATTTGCTGCGTCGTTTTCTTTCTCTGATATATTCTGGGCAATAGCAAACCCGGGTGCGAAGAGTAAAAATATATATAATGTAACCAGCTTCATTACCACCATCTCCCATCTATATTTCGTCTTTCTGATTTCATAAAATGCATCTGTCATGCCAAAGAATGAGAGCATAAGAGTATACCTGCACAAGAATTATAAAATCAATAGAATAGGATCGATTGAGACTCGTAGAGGTGTTTGAGAATCGCTTGGAACGAGTAAAAACAAGAGGGAAGTCTATAGGATTATCGAAACGTGTATTCGATTTTTGAATAGTATGAGTGGATAGCCCAGAGAGGGCAAAAGGGCATCAGTCGCGTCTGCCCGACCGATCAGGACGGGTGGGAGATCGCTAAAAATAGTACCGGTACCGATGCAAAATGGATGCGTGATGCACAATATCGAATTTGGATAGTTGGTTTTAATTCACTGGAACAGTGTCGTTTCAACAATTCGTAATTAAACTACTTTAAGGCCAAGCACGCAAGTTCACTACATAACGTTGCTCGATCAACGTCAGCATTTTAACGAGGCCCTGCCGTGTAAATATTGCTGGTACACGTCCCCTATGGCAAATTAGAGTGGAGGATAGAGAGAATAAATCATGATGACAGATCAAGTTAATGTTTTTTACCGAAAAAGTGAATTACCCCGCTGCAGAGCTGCGGGGCATCAAAACCGATAGAACCTAAAACCAATCAGATTCTTATCCTGACTTCGTCAGGATTGTCCTTTTCTTCCCAGCAGTAGAACTGCTGGGTATTCAAGGACAGGTTTTATAAATAGCCCATGGATCAAACGATTCATGGGCGGATATCGTTGACATTAATGTCAAGCAGGCATATTATCCAGTGATCTTCCCCCGAAAAAGTGGACACCTAGTTAAGTTTCTCTTAGGCTCTTTTCCTGCTGCTCTGGGCTCTTGTATCCTAATGCCGAATGCTTCCTGATGCGATTATACGTCCTGAACACTAATTACGCTTACAGTCGACCTTCCGGTTAAGATTCCTATATTACACTGAGTTCTCTATTTATTTTTTATATCTTGTCTGGCTTACAGTTATACTATCTACATCACTTACTCGACACTTATTACGCAATTGTTGGTACCGAAAGGATTTGGGGCCAATTCTTCGCCAGGAATATTTTGCGCCCATGTTTCGTCTACGAAATACTTATACTCGTACCTTCCCGGAGAGAGTTTGAGCATGATTCTCCAGGTTCCGTCCTTGCCTTTTTTCATAGGCATTGATTTCGTATTCCAATCATTGAATGTTCCTGCGATGTATGCTTTTTTGGCTTCTTGAGCACGGAACGTGAATTCTATTTGCCGTATTGTTAAATCCCTACCTATAGACTCTTTTATTTTTTTAACTGTCTCTAATGCCGCCATAACTATTTCCTCCTCCCGTGATGCAACTTGATGAATTCGTGAGCACATTGAAAAACAACGCACATTTTACACACAGAATGTCACCCCAGTGAGATACCATCCGTCTTCAAGCTTCTTCGTCCATTGTACTATACCCTCTTCAACGTCTGTCCAATTCTGATCCACAAAATTCTTATCCGCAAAATGAAGCACCTGCCCTTGTTTGAGCAGATTAGATATCTTTAGGCAGATTCCGCAACTGCTTACGTTCATTGCTTGCGCATCGAAGTCAAGATCTTCACCAGTCAATCGAAACTGGACATGCTTGCTAGAGTCATGCCTGATTGCGCGACGCACAATGGCGAGTCTTTGCGTCAGAACCATACGACTTTCACAGTCTTTGACCCAAGCTTCAAATCCGCCTATATCGAGAGTATTCCCGAATATTTTTATTCCCCGGTCTGCAATGTGATCAAGCCCGTCATGGACGAGGGAGCGAGTGATGATCGCTTTATTACGAGATGTCAGTTTACATCCGATCTGAAACTGCCTACTGAAGAGGTCAAAACTCTTCCTTTGCTCTATTTCCTGTACTGCGACCATGATATCACAGCAGAGAACGGGGCCGACGCATGTTTTGTTCTCCTTTTTGTCGTAAATTGGACAAGATATAGATTCCGTAACACTAAAGGTCTCGTAACCCCTATTATAGAAAAAAATTGACAGCTCATGTTGAACGTGCCCGCTATAATTGAATATAACAACCCTTGGCTTTCTCATGACCGATCCTTCTACAACTTCTAAATTGCAGCCTGCCACTGTTACAAATATCCTCACGATAGTGTGCACAGTATTCCATGTACTAATTTGTAAATATGAGTCTTTATTAGATGTAGTAGAGGCTGGTCTATCAAAGGTGTGTTAATGTTTCTTCTCTGTTACCATAATTACTACTATTATTATAATCAAAAAGGTAGAGGATTCTAGGATATATTATTAACTATGTAATAGCTACATGGGATAATATTATAAGTTAGAAAGGAATGTTCTTAGGTTGGCTTTTCCCTTGATCAGGCCGAGCTTTTTTCTGATGTTTCTTCGGTGAGCCTTAATTGTATGAATCGATACGTTTAGCATTTCAGAAATATCCTTATCCTGTCTGCCATCGTTAATAAGATTGGCCACGAGTAATTCCTGTGGTGTCAACCTGTGTAATTTCCTTGATGTCGTCGTTGCTAAAGAGGATAGCACCCCGTGAAGATTGGCCTCGATGATATTAAGGTATAAGGCATCTTCTCCTAACTTGCGCTTCTTCAGCTTTTCGATATAGGGCAGCACAAGTTTTTTCACATTTGTATGCACATTCTCCTCAATTTCTTTCTTATCCTGTTCCCGTTGTTTAAGTAAAACCTTCAGTGCGCTGTTCATCTCCTCAAGCTCCTGCGAACGCACACGCAATTTCTCTTCTGATTCTCTGAGATTCTCAACTGCCCTTTTACGTGCGGTTATATCGCGTATGAACCCGGCAATCCACCCTCCGTCGATGGGTTTGAACTGGACGCTGACCTCAACGTTAAAAGTGCTTCCATCCTTACGGCGATGCACGCTCTCAAAACGATCTTCGCCTTCGGAGATGACCTTTTGAATATGTGATGCCGTTTCAACTGGAAGCTCGGCGGCCTCCAACTCGGAAATGCTCGTGGTCAACAGTTCTCGTTCGCTATAACCGCTCATTCGGCAATATGCCTCATTGACTTCCAAAAGATGTCCTTGCGTGTCTATAAGCCAGAACCCGTCCATTGCCGTCCCAAGGATTAACTTATGCCGCTCCTCGCTGGTACGCAACATCCACTCGGCACGCTTGCGCTCGGTAACATCCTGGATAATCACAAAGCGCGCCTTCCGTCCTTCGAAGAGAATACCATGGGACGAGATCTCCACATCCATGAGAGAACCGTCCTTCCTGCGGTGCTTCCAGGAGCCTATGTGCTGTACCCCCATGCCGAGCCGCGAGATCATATTAAAAAGGCGGGGCACTTCCTCGGGAGGCCTGATCTCCTTGATGTTCATGGAAAGGAATTCTTCGCGTGTATAACCGTAATGCTCCACGGCTGCATTGTTGACAGCTAGGAACATCATGGTGTCCAAGTCATAGACCCACATAGGGTAGGGGCTGCTTTCGAAGATCGTCTGGAAAAAATCACCCGCGTCTGGGAACTTATCCTTTATTTGTTCAGTGCTCATGCATGCTCCATGGTCTGTTCCGGGTATTCATATCCCTCAGTGTTCCCAGAATACTAGTTCTGAGAACTCATGTCTACATCGCACGGCGCGCTGGGCAAAAGGATGGGAGAGCCCTTTGGAAACTCGACCAGCTGCAAATGACCTACATACCAGAACAGATGATCATCCTGCACGCGGTCGAAGGGCTTGTGGCAGTACAGCATAGAGCAAGTTCATTCCTTTAGCTTTCTTTCATTAAAGCACTTCGGTGTCCGGCAATGTGTGATGGGTTCAATTCTCTGAGATGACTGCCAACTGATGAGTTAACAGTTGCTGTTACCTTCGAGTGTAAATCAAGGTGCAACTTTAAGTCAAGAGAATTTTGATGGCAAAGAGGATTTGGTGTCACCTATCATCATTTTCAGTATCTCAAACGATTATTGAGTAAATCTAACAAGGTCGACATAATGCCTAGCGGCTTTTATTGCGCGAATATATTCCTGATCCAAGAAAAATGTCACCCGATTGGGTATGTTTGATTGGGCGTTCTAGAGTGATGTTAGCCAATTCAGTTTCAAGTCGTTTCGATCCTTATAGTTTGTAAATCTATGAATTAAGAAGAATAGAAACTTTAACAACTTCAAGATGTTTCTGTGCACATCTGTTTAGTTAAGAGCATGTGCACGATGCACGAAGGAGAGGGTACTGCAAATTTCGACTGATATTTGTGATTTCATCAAAGATTACGTTACTCCAAAAAGTACCAACCATCATTTAATGCCAATATTACGACAAGTCCAAAGAATATTAGTGACAGTGCTGCTTCAAATTATATTAAGCGCTACAAATTGGTTGCATACTTGATGAAGTCTAAATAATATGCATCTAGGAGGTGGCATATATGAATTATCGTATTGAGAAACGTATTGAACTTCAAGCACCTATTTCTCGCGTTTGGAGTACATTGACGGATTACCGGGAGTTTGGGGAGTGGTTTAAAGTCAAACTGAAGCACCGTTCGTGGTGGGGCAGATCGCGCGAGACCAGATTACTTATCCCGGCTTTGAGCAGTACAAATGAGAAGTCGTCGTTTAGAAAATGGACTTAAGTGCCCACGACTCGTATTCAGTTCCATTTTTATTACGACGGCGGCGCAAGTACATCTACCTTGTTCTCCTCTGAACGCATTATCGTTGAAACGAACGAGAGAGACAAGAGAGTGGTCGGCACTACACGTAGTTTTCAAAAATCACCGGTAAGAAAATCAATAAGTTGGTTGCTCAAATCAACGCAAAATAGTTTAAAAAATGATCAACCTGCGGAAGATGGGTTAACAGATAATTGATCAATATAATTCCTGCAATTTACATTATTCATATAAAATGTATTTTATATGATGTCAGCTGTGTACAAATTTGTCAAGATTTAAGATCAAATTTTTATTTATGGGGAGATGTTAGCAGATAGGTCTGAAGCCTAAGTGTTGTTGAGGACTGAAATGATATTAACGTCAGGTATTTTGCAATTTCAAAAAGATAAAATTATCGCGGATTACAGATAGTTTGATGCACTTAATGATTCAACCAGTATTGTTCGATTCTGATAGAACGCGGTTTCTATCGAGAAAACTACTAGGTTACAACGGCGACCGATAATATGATATGCAGACTAACTAGATGATAACTGCAAATGTTCTGTATTCGCCGTGGTCAATGATTTAATTTACTTCTTGTAGTACTTTGAGAGACACACTCTCGACTATGGTCTTTACGTGTTCTCTGTAATTTAGCATATGAGGCGATCTGAGATGAGCATGGAGCGCTTCCAGATTCTCCCACTTTTCAAGAATGGTAACAACATTTTTATCGAGAACCTGCGGAGGCAGAACATCAATATCGACCGTCGGAATATATTCGATACACCCCTTCTCTTTTTTAACCGTCGGCATATTGGCTTTAAGAATCGCAAGGTAATCGGAAAGCTTTCCTGTCTTCACACGAATCGAGGCAATTACATTGATCATAACCATCTCCTTGCTTAAAATAAATTACAAGACCATGCACACTTGCGTAAAGCCGTGACGCAAACCTGATCGGCGATCTCAGACTTGTTCTACCTGTAGACAATTTCATAGTCCATCCATTAGCTTATAATACTCCTTGATTGTGCGAATGGACTCCATGGTGGATTTAAACAATATCCAGCTAAGAACAACGATTCCTATGGTGAGTCCAATCTTCCATACCCGGGTCGTTTGGGGACGCCACCAAATTAGAGGCAACGCCAGTGGCCCCACAGAGCAGACTGCAATAATAATAAAGGATTTCCGGTAATACCATGGAAGTTTTTCTTCTGCAAGACGTGGGTGGGTGGAGGCATTCAGAACCTCTCCGCAGTGTTTACACTTTATCGCGTCGTTTTGAATATCTTCAGCACAAAAGGGACACTTTTTCATTATCTTCTTTTTTTTAGACCCATTTATTGAGCAGACACTAAATAACAGCGCAAATCCGCTATTATTTAGTTTGGCAATTATCATGCGATATCAATCACCCTGCTTATTGAGGAATATATGCCTAAATTATGTCTGTGTCAATATCGTCTGGTTGGTATGTCTGGTTGGTAATATATATGGGCAGAAGTGGGTTGAATATAGGTTTTTCCAAATTGATGAGACATAATGGCTGACAGTTAAAAAAATGACCTGCCTATTGCAACATGGGTTACACTTGGGAACCCAGTTCTCAAATACAGAGCCACAACCAAGGAGGCAGATCATGAAACATTCTATTACAAATGTCGAACTCGATGTACACAAAGACTCCATTAATATTACCTAGCCAGCGAGTGCTATAATGGTGCAAGACAGGGCAGCGAAGGTGCAGTAGTTTCGTTTTTCGATCATTAGTTTGATCTCAATGTGGAACAGTGGTGGACCCAGAAGTGAATTACCCCGCAGCAGAGCTGCGGGGCATCAAAACCGATAGAACCTAAAACCAATCAGATTCTTATCCTGACTTCGTCAGGATTGTCCTTTTCTTCCCAGCAGTAGAACTGCTGTGTATTCAAGGACAGGTTTTATAAAACGATCGTGCATAGTTCATTAACGATAATTAAGTCGGCCTAACCAACGATTACGAATTGCTCGCTATCAAAGCCAAAGACAAAGAATTTATATTTGTGTTAAGAATATGCTGAATCGACGAGATGTCAACGGTATCGTGAGATATCTAATGGGACTTGCATGGATAGATGTGAACAGTTACGGGATGAATAAAGCATGTTCAAAAACATTCAGATTTTAGGACGAACATTATATTCCTGTCTTCCTTCACGAAAACTATTTCCCACCACAACCCCAATTACTGTTCCGAGAATAGCGCCGGCCACAAAGTCGGAAAACCAATGAATGCTTATGGATACTCCGAATCCGATATAGAGCGCGTAAAAAATTGCCAAGTATTTTATAACTTTATTTTTTGGATATAACATCAATAACGTTACAGCCATAGCAAAGGCAATAGTGGTATGTGAAGATGGCCAGCCCCAAAATACCCCATCGCGCAGAAATCCAAACCGAAATTCTCGGCTGATATCAATAGCATCCTGTGTGAGTAATCGTAGTGGATGAACTCTTCCCGTAAATGCTTTATAAAAGGAAGAAATGAGCAAACCAATGATAGCTGCTTGACCTAAAGCATTGGCTGTACTGATGGTTATAATATTTTTTCTAGCTTTACCAAATGCATAGAGAGCAAATGGCACTATAATTGGTAGAAGACTACCAAGTATGACAGGCGGGAAAAGAAGCGATTGTAAGAGAACGCTTCTGGAAGATTTAAAATAGAGCCAGTCAAAGCCTGAAGTTACGATGAAGTATGTAAGAATAATCGCTAGGAGATGCCAGAGGAGATTGTAACCTCGAAAGCATTTCACAATATTCTTTGGCAGAGTGTAGAATAAGGCTGGCATAAAGTCAAGACCACCTATGAATAACATTAATCTCTTGACTTGATAGTCTTTTCTCTCCTAATCTCATTCCTGAAGTCCCATTTTGTATTTTTCCATACTGCGTAAGTGAACTATTATCTGATGACATCTTGTTAGTTGCGAAGTGCGTAAACGCTACCAATTCAGATTGTTCGTTTATTGAAGTTATGGCAGATTAAACGATAATGAATTACCCCGCCCCAGGGCATCATGGGTCTTAGCGGATAAGAGGAGCTTCCATTCCCCCTTATAACCCCTTGGGTAAGGATGACATTCATCCCCGTGTCAAGAGTGGGGGGATTCTATCATGGTTTCATAATATATTTAATTAAATTATTGGTCATTCGTGATCCATCTCAGATTTTATTTGATAAAAGGTGGTCCAATTATTGAGTAGGCCAACTAAGCACGCACAATGCGTGCATAGTTAGGTTAGGTGAAGTAATACCCAGCTGACCCGTTTTCTTGAAAATATGCCTAACTCAGAATCAAGCCAATGCTTCCGACAGGATATGTCAACGAGGTATTTAGTGGGTATAATGCTGCAGTATACAGTTTTCGAATTGATGTGTTTCAAATAATGGGAACTAAAATGAAATGTATTTTACAAGCCGTATTTTGCGATCATATCCTACTCAGTGCCGAACCTTTTTGAAGGAATCAACAGAATTATCAATCATGGTGCATGCTGAGTTTACCACAGAAAATTGAGCACTACCAACTTGCGGAGATCCGTATACGCCCACAGGCTATTTTGCGAAAATTTTCTTTTCTTGGCAGAGACCTTGACAAGTGTAACCGATAGTGCAACATTAAATTCGAAAGATGTTTAACTCATTCGCTTGTCATTTCCTCTGCAAATCGTTCGTCTGTCTTTATTTAGGCTAAACACGATGAATGTTCTACATTGAGCATTCATGATACCTCGACTCTATTCCGTCCCAGTTCCTTTGCGCGATAGAGGGCATTATCCACTTTCTTCGTTAATAGGTCGTCATTTTCACTTATGCCTAGTTGAGCCACGCCAAAACTGCACGTCACATGCTGGCCACCTTGGAAAGCATGATTATCAATATTATATCGCAATTTTTCAGCAAGCTGCCGTGCGTTGTTAATAGCGGTGTTTGCCACCATGATCATAAATTCATCTCCGCCCCATCGTGCGAAAAGATCGTGGATTCTGACGTATTGCGCCACGAGCGCGGTGACTTCACGCAGGACATTGTCGCCTACATGATGGCCATAGTTGTCATTGATTTTCTTAAAGTCATCAATGTCGAACATGATTAGCGAAAGCGATGTATTGAACCGTGTCGCTCGGTGAATCTCGGTGTTTAACATATCATTAAATTTTGATCGATTGGATATTCCCGTGAGCGGGTCGGTTGCTACCTGGCAGGATAGCATTTCGTTAAGCTGTTTCAGTTGAACTGCCGCTTGTTTTCGCTCAGTGATGTCCCGCATTACGCCATCAACACCCGCAGGACCTCCTTCTTCATTATATAGAAGATGCGCATGAAGTGATACATGCACCTGACGATCATCTTTGGCTATGAGCACGACTTCATAATCAACGACCTCTCCCGTTTCCTTCATTAGTTCCACCAACTTCTCTCTGTCACCCAGATTGTGATATAAACTCGCACTGGGCTTGCCAATCAGCTCTTCTCGTGAATACCCAGTATATTTTGTCACAGAGGGGCTAATGTCAGTAATGATGCCGTTTGCATCTGCCTGAAAGAAAATATCCTGAACATTTTCGAATATAGTGCGATATTTATTTTCGCTCTTTTGCAGGGCTGCTTCAGCCCGTTTACGTTCGATAATTTCCTGCTGAAGTTTCTCATTGATTTTTTTAAGTTCTGTCGCATGCTGGATAAAATAGAATATAATGGGCGCAACGATAAGGGAAACAACCAAGGCGTCGATTGCACCTATAATCATAAGGCTCGAAGATATTTTCCCATACCAGAGAATACTCTGGATGGCATTCGCGACTGTCGTAAATGATTCCGCGAATAAAATAGCGAGCCAAATGAAATACCATGTGCTGAACAGACGAGGGAAGGTTGTGTGATTTGTCATATTCCTAAAGTCGTCAATGATCACAGGGCCGGGTTAAAGACTCACCATGGTATTGTATAGGGCAAATGAACCTCCACGCAGCAAGCTGCGTGGTATTTATAAATAGGAAGACGATTATCAATTGAGAAACCTGCGGTTTCTCAAACTCTTCCCTCGATGCGGTGACCCTGTAGCAAGCTACAGGGAATTGCAAGTTAATAAATCATCATAAAAGATATAAACAGTATTATTTGATCATCTGAAGTGTCTCCGGGGAAGGATTCTCCAAGATGACTGGAAGCTTTATCGGATAGGGTAGAAAATTCCCGTCGGAATAGGTGAATGGATTCACCAGAATCAGCAGTGACGTTCCCTCATGCAAGCATCACACGTTTAACATTATTCATCAACGTAGCAGAATCAAATGGTTTTCGTAATGTGGTATACTCGTGACTTGTATCACCAAAATTGGGAGGTTCGTCAGTTCCCGTTATGGTCAGAATCCTTTGTTCCGGTTTAATCTTTATGATTTGTTGAGTCAGTTCACGTCCGTCAAGGTTGGGCATGATAATATCAGTTATGACGAGAGCAATTGTGTCTTTACCGCTTTTGAAAATGTCTAGCGCCAAAAGTGGGTTTGTTGTAGCCAGTACGTTATACTGTTCCCGTTCAAGAATCTCTTTTATAACATTCAAGTTCATTTCATCATCATCTATTACAAGGACTGTTTTATTTTTTTGGAAATTGCGATCAACGAAAGAATGCTGACGCATCGAATCGGCGGATGACACAGGGAAATAAAGAGTGAAGGTCGTTCCTCTACCCGGCTCACTGCTAACGGATATGTACCCCTTATGGTTTGTAACAACACTGTATACCATTGCAAGTCCAAGACCGGTTCCTTTGCCGCGCTCTTTGGTTGTAAAGAAGGGCTCGAAAATATTGGCTTTCACCTCTTCGGGTATGCCTGCTCCCGTATCTGATATTTTAAATATGACATAGTCTGCTGCAGGAACGAATGGGGGGGCATAACGATAGACATTCTGACGAGAACATCTAAACGTATTAATCGTGATAACACCACCACCTGTCATAGCATCTTTGGCATTTACAACAAGATTCATGACGACTTGGGAAAGTTGAGTGACATCTCCATCAACCCGGGGGATTGTCGTATCGAGTTCAAGTCTAACAAAAATATTTTTATTCAGAACACGTTCAACAAGCTTGATCGTGTCTGCAATAATATCGTTAATATTGATGGGAAGAATTTCCGATTTTTTCCGACGAGCAAAATCCATAAGTTGTGAAATCATTCGCGATCCATTTCGTACTGCCCTTTCAATAACATTTAATGACTTTATAACAGTATCATCGTTCTCAAAAGGTCCCTTGATTTTGCGACTGAGGATTTCAGCGTGTCCAAGAATGGCTGTGAGGACGTTGTTTAAGTCATGAGAAATGCCTCCTGCCAGCGTAGCCACCGACTCCATTTTTTGTGACTGCAGAAGGTGTTCTTGTATCTTCCTCTTCTCCGTTATATCACGGAGAATCATTTGAACATAATTTGTATCTCCCAGGGTTACCTGGTTTGCACAAACTTCGAGTGAGACCAGAGACCCATCCTTGCGGTAGTGCTCGGTTTCATAAAAAACGTTTTCCCCATCGAGTACACGCTTTATCACGCCGAGGAGCTTTTCTCGATTTTTCTCAAGTTGTAAAAGTTGAACATTTGATCCCCGTAAAGAATTGGGCACAACATCGTGTATTTTGTGTGCTTTTTCGTTCGATTTTACTATAATCCCATTTTCATCAAGGACCAGGATACCATCCATGGAATTATCAAATATAGCGCGGTAGCTAGACTCGGATTCCAAATACAAAGCTGTTCGCTCTTGTACAAGTTGTTTGAGTTGCTCCGAATTATTTGCGAGTGAAATCCGCTCCTGTATAAGATCATATTGAAGATCAAGTTGCTTTATGAGGACCTTTTGGCCCAAAGCCCTCCAACTTAGTGCAAGGGTAAAGGTAGCCAGCATAAATGCATTATGGCTTAAGAATAGCGGAAAATTGGATATGGTGTCGAAAGCTAAAATTGGGACAAGATAAATGGCATAGATAACAGCAACACACAAAAAAGAAACTACCATCCCCATGGGGATAAAACCAAGCGCAGTTATAAGGACCAAGTTAAGCCCTGCATAATAGGACGAACTATGACCACCAAGCTTCAGGATCATCAATTCAATAGTTATACCACTCATCGCTGTCGCTATTAGAACTAATGAATACTGAGCAAATGCGTGTAGTTTAATTTTGTTTAAGAGATACAGAGTAAAAAGAAGTAAAGTAATTAGTCCTCGGTATACCATGAATTTGTGGAAGAACACCGGGGCAACAACATAATCCATGATACCCAGAAGTGGGAAAAGGGCCATACCAATAAGAAAACCTCTCCCCAACCATAATTGGGTCAATTTTGAAATTTGTTCTTCAATAAATAAGCTTTTCAGGTCTTTCATATTCAATGGACTTCATGTTAAAAAAAAACCCGACCAATAATGAATGGTCGGGTTCTATTATACGAAGAAATACTATGCTCTTGCAACTATAAAAAGGATTACCCCTGATTTGTCGCGTGACATCTCACACATAGATTTTGGAATGCCGGCTTTTTCCAGGAGTGACAGGACGTCTTCTGGTTTGCGTTGCAGGAACCCAGTCCAGTCCACAAACCAATGATATTCTTGGGTGCTGTACTTATTAGCATCCTTGAAAGGCGCAATAAGTGTGCCGCCCGGCTTAAGCATTCGGTATACCGCATTGAGAAGTCGGATAAGGGTTTCGTCGTTCAGATAATCAAAGAAACCAGCGCTGTAAATGATATCCTGGGGGCCGAATTCCTTCATATTGCGGTCATAGTTGATCATTTTGACAGCATTATACCTCTTAAAAAACGTATGTTGCGGATCCAAGGGAGTAGAAACTAGCCGTCTCATTGAAAAATCGAGTGCCGCGTCGTCATGGTCTATACACGTGATGTACCCATCGACATCCATAATATTTTGAGACAGGCCTGGAAGCTCGCGGCATGATCCACAAGCGATATTCAAGATTGAAGGCTTCACATACTGTTTAATGGATGAGCTGAGAATGTCCATCAGGGTGGCAATCCGCTCCCGAACCGCATTGCTCAAAACAGTCCTCAAGAAATCAACGTCCAGGAAATAGCCGAGACCCGTTGATAATGGGGTATTGCGGTAGACACTCTCGAGTGTCAGATAATCTCCTTGATAGCCTTGAGGCCAAGTTCTGGCACGTTTCGCGAAATAGCTCTTTGAAAAGTACTTATCAGTAATAGCTCTGAAAGCGATGCGAGCTTGAACAATCACCTCCGGTGAATGAGCGAAAGAATCTTCGTATTCTTTGCAAGCATAGCTCATCTTATGCAAGGCGTCCGTCGTTTCTAGTTGCAAATCGAAATTGTCAACATCCGAGTTCGTCAACCGGGACTCGATATCGGCAAATTTGTTCATAAGCACGTTTATGTGAGATGTTAATAAGCTAGGGAGAGATAAAGGTATGTCAATATTCTGGGCCAGACCAGATCGAGGAGCTTGTAGCATTGAATCATTTTGGGAATTCATTTTTACCTCCTAATGTTTAAGGTCCTTATGATTTGATCATCAATACTACTGTTGCTCTAACGAATCTATTCGAGTTTTTTGTTTAAAATGCTATATTGATCACCCCCACTATTATGAAATCATTTATATTATTAGTACAACAAATATTTGTCTGAAAATTTGTTAAGAAACGCTAAAATTTGTTTTTTTATAAATGGTTCGTTAAAACATGCTTTAAAATCGGGAGCTTCATTAGGATACAAGAATATTACAAACAGGAATTATTTGTCAAGGAATTTGTGCAAAAAAAGATTTATAAATTGTGTCAAATAATTGACACTTTACGGCCCTTGCTCTCTGGACACTATGCAAGCATTAACGAGATCCGCGATAACAATAATTGTGTTCAACGGTTTTTTTTGTTTTTTATTGTTAGTAGTGACTTGATACTCAAACATCCCGACATCAGTTAACACCGTTGGTACCTTCTGGACAGTGTCGAAATCCAGATGTTGGCCTGGTACAAGCGTTTTTGGCCTTTCACGCGAACTTATGCATTTCGTAAGCAGTGAACCCAAACTGCTCGTCCACTGCTTTGAACGCAGCCGATCGCGTTTCTTTGTCCGCATAGGGAAACCTGCGGCATGCCTGACACGGTTTTGACTGTTGGAGAAGGGTTAGCCTACAAGGGATTCGCCGAGGCAGGCATTATAGAGCTGCCGGCATGTCCCCTGTTCCTCGCAGGTATTGACCAGAAGTGACAATTAATGGATAAACTACGGAGTTTTGGATTTTCTAGACATAAAAGTATATTCAATATAGCAAAAAGGTGAATTTGCATAGTAGCATCAATACTCTTAATTAATTCTATTCTGTATACTATACTGCAACACCTATCCCCATGGATAAATCCAAGGGCTTGCGGAGTTGTAAAGGCTTCGGTCATCTCATGCCTGCACGATTCAGGAAGTTCCTAGTACAAAAAACTGTACCATAATACCCATGATTTAAATAGTTTTATAATCGCCGGCAGAGGTGGTTCTCCTTGGTAGGATTCGACGGATTGAGTGGAAAGTATATACTTCGGGGAAAGGTGAAAGATTTCATTGTAATGTGTAGTGAATAGTATTGGCATTTGCAATTGCTGCCAACTCAATTCGTGACTAGCTCGACTAAAAGCCTTTTACTGCTCCTTCTTTAGCTTTTTCCTTCCTATAAGCGTCTTCCTCAGCACGAATTTTGTTACCATAAAACATTAGCGAACCCTCTCTGGTTTCATCATTATAATCTAAGACTATAGTTGTATCGACGCCATACCACCCCAAGCTATCATCATAGTCATTTTGCTTGCCTTTTCCAAACTTGTCAACTAGCGTCTCTTTTAATCCCTCATAATTAATATTGCCCTTAAAAGAAATAATCACACCAGAAAATTTATTTTTCCATGCAACATATCGTATGAAACCTAATTTTGCGGCTCCTATTTGCAATACATCTTGCTCCCTGGCGTAAGTTATAATATCATTGTCCTCATCGCTGACATCCATTTTCCTCATACCCTTTATTTTTGTCAAATTCTCTCCCCACGTTACGTTCCTAAATCCTTTTGGCTGGTTTGGATAATCATAGGGCATCTCAGCATAAACTGAATTTACGCACAACATAAAACAAAAAAATAACACAACTATCTTCATAATTAATCCTTTCACTAAAAACTATAACAGAAAAACCAACGTTTTAAAAGGAACTTTAAATTTTTTTTATGACTGACATATTATGGTAGTTATCATTCGATTCGACCATATAACACTTAGTATATCAGATAGATGAACGTTTGTCCAATTATCAGGCAGGAACCCCGCATTAAGAGACGCGGGGCATGTTAGCAAAGCATGAAAATGCTCTTCAGGCCACGGCTACGTCGATGGCCCGGTGGGATAAGGGGGGGCTCCTTCCGGTCCCCCCTTATAACCTCATCGTCAAAGATGACATTAATCACCGTAGCAAGCCACGTAGGATTCTGACATAGTTTGATAAAAAAACATTTATCCGCTGCGTAGCAAGCAGCACCCCTCATCCAAAGAAACGGGAATTTACGATGCGGATTATAAATATTCCCGTGAAGAACAGATAAAGACCAGTCTGCTAATTTTGGATTGTTTTTTTCCGTTACATACCTTCCCTCATATCAGCCTCAGTTCAAAAGTGAATTACCCTGCAGCAGAGCTGCGGGGCATCAAAACCGATAGAACCTAAAACCAATCAGATTCTTATCCTGACCTCGTCAGGATTGTCCTTTTCATCCCAGCAGTAGAACTGCTGGGTATTCAAGGACAGGTTTTATAAATTTGTCATGTTTTTGTAATATTAACAGAATAGTCAATTCCTTCCCATTTTTTCTGATCGGTTCTTAATGGTCACAAAACCTCCGGCTGGTGACGATGCATCGGAGACCTCAGGAGGAGCGATCCTGACATAATAGTCGGCGATTTTATTATCATCGTTCAAGTCCGCCAGATCAGCCGTACAGAGCAGAGCCGCGATCTCAGCCGCAAGAGTAAAGGGAGAGTAACTTTGGTCCTCTTCCCACCGGTCTTGCTGCGTAAACAGCACGTTCCGAGCGATGAAGGATGCTGCCCGTTTCACCATTGGCCACAGCCGTTTCTGTTCCCTCTGACCAAGGGATTTTTCACGCCTGGCAAAATCGACGAGCATGATTGGAAGCGCGGTCTCATCCATCTGAATCCCTCCCCCAATAAGGGGTACCATCGAGCCACATGTTCTGAGGCCAGTGACCATCCGATTCCTGCATGGATTCCACATAATGAAGCACCCTTCGCGCATCCTCATGCGTGCCTGCTGCTAGAAGCCCTGATGCGGTCTCCACAATATCACGCGGCCATGCTAGATGGTATCCGCCTAAATCGTCATCACCCTTGGAAAACCCCCATGGCACAGAGAGGCTCGCAATGAAACCTCCGGGAGAGTTCTTGGCCTCGTGAATCCGCATAACAGCCGTGCTGATCAGGTAAAGATCATGCCTACCCTGCTCATCGCTGCCAAGTGATAGGAGCTTCTGTTGCCATGCTTTCCACTCCGTGGTGTAATCCGTTATTGCGTGCGTGAAGCCATCAGACAGGCTCGCCAAAACGCGGTTTCCTGCTTCGGCGGCATTCCTGCCAAAGCAGAGGGCAAGCGTGAACTCTCCCTTCACAGACTTAAGCCGATCTCTCCGGCGAGAGAGATATTCCCGTTCTCTGCCCGGTCATAGACCCAGATCATTCGCTTATGCTGTGAGAGGTCCTGACATCCGTCGGAAATGCCAACAAAACCTACGGACCGATTAAGCCATCCTGCTGAGCATGCAGGAGCAATGGTTATTCACACCCTTTCGGCAAATAGCATCAACACTCCCTTGTAGTCGCCGAGCCAGCCAGTATTTCCCCATCCTGCATTCGCTATGTGTTGGGCAAGCAACACGTATACTCTACAAGTTTCCAAGGTTCCTTGAAGCGTCAAGAAGCGCGTCTGCTGAAGCAATACCTCACGCCATGGGTCGGTTAATACCTCTTTCTCAATTCGATAGCGGCCTTCCTCACTGGTAATTTCGAGCCGAAAGGCGGGGAAGCCCGGAACGATTGGTGCCATGCTTTGCCAAGTATTTATTTTCTCATCAAAAAAATATTGACTGCTGTCGGTTACGATCAAGCCCATGTCTCGGGTGCACGCTTGATCCAGTCGTGGATAGTATATCTCGTTGAATATGCTTTGATTTGTGAAGCAGACGCGGCTTGCAGGGTTCTAGGCTAAGGAGGTTGACCATAAGGTGTGGTAAAATATTAATAGAAGTTTAGGACAATTATGAAGGGCAATTCTATGGATACTATAAAACATATTCTCGTCGTAAGCAGAATGGTTAAGTATGACGCCAAGGCAATCCACTATGGCGCATCGCTAGCTCAAAAATACGGAGCTCAACTAACAGTGATCCATGTCATCCATGATCCTTTCGGAATAGAAGGATGGAACCTTCCTATGCCAAACCTGGAGAAAGACTATCAGGATCTTCTCAAGAAAACCAGAAAGCAACTTGATAATATAATTGAACATGAAAAGTTACGAGGGGTCGCCATCGATGTCATTCTTAAAGAGGGAGATCCCACGAAAGACATATTGACGACAGTGCATGAAAAGCATATCGACCTCCTCGTCATGCTCGCCCATGAGGAAGGACATTTAGAGCACTTTCTGTTTGGCAGGAGTAACCATGAACTTATCTTAAGAATGCCATGTTCCATTCTTCTCATCAAGAAGGAGCCGCAAGCCGTTTCCGCATTGTGGAATGAGTAAAAAAGATTGTTCTCGGACTTACCAAAGCGCTATACCCTGATTTTTTGGTGTCTTTTGCAACTATAGCACCTTATTGGCCGGTTCGGATTCCATCACTATTTTGTACACATAATTCTTAAAATCCTGCAGTTAAGAGGGGGCCGATGCGCTATAGGCAACCCTCAAAAGCTCTTTATGGCCTATAAGGGCTTAGTAATATCTGTTTACCTACCTTGGCGCTCTATCGGCGCTGATGCTAATCTGCTGGTATTTAATCTAAATATCTTTGGGAGATACGGACAGACCCATCAGAAAGATCGGACGCGATCCGCAAAAGGCTGATGTCTGTACTAACTGCAGACCTAAACCAAGTAACGTTTGTACCAGTATCCAATCCAATGGAAGAGTGACCGAACGTAATCCAACTTCACGGTCTTGAGATTACTCATGAAAGCTCCTGCAACCAAAGATAATACTAATCTATTGGTTGGGGCTTCAAATAACTAGAGAGTTGACAGCCGAAGTTGCTTCATCTCATGAACATGTTGAAGCAGCCGAAAGAATTTATCGTGGACACACTGGATGTACGGATCATCGAAGGTCTGATCTTTGATAAGTCGGGCTTGTTTTCCCAGTCCAAGATAGCCGCAGATGATGCCTTCTAGCTTTTCCAAGCTGTTGTAGCCGGCATCTATCTGAGATTTAAGCCAGTCTTTTTATCGCAGAAGCGGCAATGTCTTTCAGGAAGGTCTTGCCGCCGAAACGAACCCGCATTACAATATTATAATTTGGGTGGCTGTAGTTTTCTAAATATTTTTAAGGCATCTTCTTTTGTGAATTTGGCTATCCTGGCGATTTTTTTCGGATCGATCGGGTCGTTCAGTTTCACTATTGAAAAGCTGATGGTGTTGAGCATGTCAAATCTCTAGCGATAGGTGCTGTTGTGCCGATGTTCGAATGCCAGTGATTCTTGCCGAAGCTGCGTCATTGAGGCCATAGAAACCTTGTCGAGAAATTTCTGTTCATAATGGTCATTGAACTTCTCGACGATTCCGTTCCACCACGGTTCGGATGGTGGAATAAACCATAGCTTAACGCCATAATGCAGGCAGAAACGAATAAGTGGCC
This sequence comes from Nitrospirota bacterium, assembly GCA_963845065.1. GTDB lineage: Bacteria > Nitrospirota > UBA9217 > UBA9217 > UBA9217 > JAJYKN01. The sequence goes on along the minus strand of CAWJQQ010000001.1, from coordinate 793,869 downwards.
CCATGCCTCGGGGATGAATCGGGCTCCCGAAAAAGGCCATCTCATTGTCCACCTGAAGGTTCTCAGGGATGCCCATACGCAGCCAAACCGCATAAACAGCGTCTAAAACGCTTTGCGCTGCTTTGGAGGGCATCGGCTCTATACCGCATCGGTTGGTCGCAGTATCGACCGCATGCAGGCTGTAGAAACGAATTGGGCCGGTAAGGTAGCAAGGGCCGACCAGATCAACCTGATGGGTTTGATTGGGCAAGAGCGCCGGGAGCGAGGGATATTTCTTGCCCTTTGGGGTATATCGTCCGGTCCGCCTATGGGTCAATTCACGGCGACGCAAGATCCGGTCAATAGTACTAATGGAGGGAAGCGGCTGAATGTTCATGTCCTCCATTTCCCATAGGATAGCTTGGCTTCCACAGAAAAGATCATTGTTGTACAGACGCCATCGCACCATCTCGACGATCTTTTCGATCTCCGCAGGTGTGCGGTGTGGGCTTACAAGGGGGCGACGTGATAAATCATCATACCAAGCAGAATCGTCAGGGATATGCCGTGCCAACCATTTGTACAGCCATCGTCGCGATCTGTCCAATGAGGCGCAGATGCTCTCCGGATCTTCTCCGGCGAGATACCGTTGCACTGCTGCCGCTCGTTCCTGCTGCACTTTCTTTTTCATGAACACCTCCTATTGATTGTAGTGGTGTCCATGATAGTACAGAATGTGGCTACTCGATTGTCAAAGAATGTTAGTGCACGATGTCGTGACAGATAAATTAGTGCACGATGTCCTGACAGTTGTCATCTAGCAACTAAGTGAGTGATGCCATCTAGGACTGGTTTCCGGTCGGGCTTGCTTATGACCGTTCTGGCCATGACCGCATTTGGTTCGATTATTATGGCCAGTATTACGGCCAGCTACGTAGCTTATGGCAAACGCGGAACCGGATACTGCAAAACAGCGGCCGAGTCGGACTTGCGTCCGAGATCCGGCAAAAAGGCGGTCAACACACCGAGCAGGGGCAGATAAGAGCACAGGTGATAAACAAATTTTATGCCATATTGGTCCGCAAGCTTACCCAACACTGCTGCACCGATTCCGCCCATTCCGAACGCCAGGCCAAAGAAAAGACCAGCTACGGTACCCACTTTACCGGGAAGAAGTTCCTGTGCAAACACGAGAATGGCTGAAAACGCAGAAGAGAGAATAAGCCCTATAACGAAAGCCAGAACACCTGTCCACGCGAGATTCGCATACGGCATGATAAGCGCGAAAGGCGCCGCACCTAGAATCGAGAACCAAATCACACGCTTTCTGCCGATGCGATCGCCGATGAGCCCACCCATGATCGTACCCATCGCCACAGCGAACAAAAACGCAAAAAGGTGCACCTGCGCCGATTGCACGGACAAGTTGAAGCGGTACATTAGATAAAAGATGTAATAGCTGCTGATACTCGCCAAGTAAAAAAATTTGGAGAAGATCAATACTAGCAGAACCAGCATCGACAGGGCGAGCGTGCGAGTCGGCAAGCCTGTCCGGATATCAAGGTGTGGCCTAGTCCCATGGCCAATAAACTTCTGCCTGCGCCGGTACCACTGTCCGACTTGCCACAGCACTGTGATGGCGAGGAGAGCAGCAATCGAGAACCATGCGACGCTCCGCTGCCCATGGGGGATAATAATCCACGCGGCAAGCAGCGGACCCATCGCGCTACCCGTATTTCCGCCGACCTGAAAGACCGACTGAGCCAGCCCGTGTTGCCCACCCGAGGCCATGCGGGCCACGCGTGACGATTCAGGGTGAAAAATGGCCGAACCAGTGCCAATGATTGCGGCGGCGAAGATTAGCGTTTCGTAATTATTCGCTGCCGCCAGGACTAAGAGGCCGACGAGTGTGCATCCCATACCGAAGGCCAGGGAGAAAGGCTTCGGATGATGGTCAGTGTAAAACCCGACAATTGGCTGGAGCAAGGAAGCCGTGACCTGGTAGGTCAGTGTAATCAGACCGATCTGCGCAAAGGTGAGATGGAACGTGCCTTTGAGGAGTGGATAGATCGCAAGGATCAAAGACTGGATCATGTCGTTCAGAAAATGTGAAAAGCTGATGGCGCCGAGCACCCTGAATACTGTGTTGTGAGCGTTGCCGGAAGCACTGCTTACGATTTTATCGAGGCTATTTTGCATACCTTGAGAAAGTAATCGTCTCACGAATGTCGACTGGCTCATTTTTCACTCTGCGACGTCCTCTGAAGGGGGCAGATAACCCAAGATATTACCATGGAAAAGACCGCTCCGCCACTCTTTCTTGTTGCTGGCAGTCCACTTTTTAAAAAGTTAGGCGATCCTGCGCACATCTCTGGTAACACGTTAACGATGCCCTTCTGTGATCAATCACTACGATCTCTTCCTGTCTTAAAATATCACCACTACGCACACCTTTCATGCTCTTATGAATGTCGATACATCTTCGCACACGCTCTTCTCGCTCATAAGAAAGGCCCCGAATTTTTCGGAGCCTTTCTTGCGAATGAGTTAATAAATTGTCAGCACCGCTCCGTGACAGCGTCGGCAACAGGCAGCCAGCCTCTAACTTCATGATACGTTACTGTTGCGTTTCCGTTGACATTTATATCTTTCGACGGTTTGCGCTCGCTGCATATTTTCACAGTCGTGCTGTGGTTAAGATAAATATTGAAGCTGTCGTTCGGGAAGTTCCCCATATTTTCTGAACGTAATGTCAACATGCGAATATTATGGTGAAGGTTGTCTACAGCAACAACTTCTCCACGAACAGTATTATCCTTCTGGCCTTTCTGCATACTTCCCGCAGCTAAGGCAAAGTTTGCATAGGATATGGCAAAAATCGCGGTAATAAGCAACACTAAGAAAGTCCTTAGGAGACGAACCTCTTTGTCTGATCCGTCCCTAGACTTCGGATTGATTGTCATGATCCCCACCTCCTCGTCTCTGAAATAATATGTCGTAAAAAAATACGTCATACTTCCCTTCTTTTATATATTAACTCTAGCTCTCACGATGTTCAATCAAACTAAAATATGAGATGAATTCCATCCTACCAAATACTTGAATGAACAGCAGCGTCTTACGTGATTTCAATGATTTATTATCCAGCAAAAGGCCTCACGTTCGACAACATTAGCCACCCCTGCTATATCGAAGTATCCTAAAACAACTTCACTTGCGTTTTTTCTTACTTTGGTTTCCAAACAATACTATTTAGCGATCAAGGCTGCGGCGCAATCTCAGTGCACGCCTTCTGTCCATTCCTTATATCCATGTAATAATAATTTCCCGCTCCATAAAGTTTTCTTCACATCTAACATTCTTTAAAAACTTTCGGATCCCGATATTCTTGAATACTTGGACTATCATCGCCACAACTATCATGATATATCCTGCACTTAATAAATGGAAATGATATCTATCTCGCATGCCTAAACAAATCATGCGGTCTCTTCGTATCGATAATTATACAGCTTCCCCATACTTTTTCTTGTGGGCAGATAAATACAAAAGCCCTCACAATTGGATCATGAGGGCTTTATGTAATACTAATGAAGCAATCCTACTTTTTGTGGCATGTTCCGCACTTAGCAGTGTCCTTCACGCTGAATGCCTTAGTGCCGTTATGACAAGCTCCGCAGAACTTCCCCGCTTCCATGTCCTTCATGGTCATCTCATCCGCGCCCTTTTTCATTTTGAACAGGGCTGGATGACAAGCGTTACATTTTGCCTTTGAATGGATTGTCCCGTCAAAGATGACTTTACCCCCTTTTTGAAACTCCACGGTTTTACCCGGACCGACCGCTAATGCAGAGGCTGCTAATACAAATGTGACTAGGAACGCAAGTGCTATGATGACAAATTTTTTCATAAGATCGTTCACCTCCCTTCTTATCCCAAATTGTGTACTTGCTGATGTTTTAACGCTGGAACACAACGCTCGTAGAGTCACTGTATACAAACGACATGAGAATTACTGGATAGCATATATCCTATCTCAACCGCTCGAATGAGAATGTCTCTAAGCTCTTGACGAAGCCTTCCTCCTCGATGAGGGGTTGATCTGGTTTATGTATTGAAGTGTATAGGTAAACAACTCAGTATTGTACCGCAGAACTAATGGCGTATGACTTTGCTGTAGCGTAGCTTGTTAAATTTTTTAATGAACTAAGGATAGCCTAATAGATAATTAGTAATCTGTCAAGCAATTGAGCTTCATGGGGAAGGTTTTTAGCTATTGTCCTCGCAACCATAGCAGTTCGTTGCTTATTGGTCGTAAAAATTGCACTTGTTGACTTTAAATGACAATTAACATAGATAGGCCCTCATGGGCTTTTCCTGTCACACGTGCATACAGGACCCTACACGGCAATTCGGCTGGTTAAGCGTTGCGAAAGACTATTCTCGAAAGTCAGAGCGAGTCAAAATAAGAACGTGGAAACGTCTATTTCACGGTGGCATTGCACGCCATAGTCCATGGACCTTTAGGTGAACTTGCCGCAACTGCGGTCTGGTAGTGAGGTATTCCCCGTTGTCTTAGCTCCTTGTACCGGGTCTTTCCTCGCTTCTACTGTCTCCAGTTAATGGAGCGGAGCCGTCGTGACCTCTACGACACGATCAGGGAACTTCGCGGTTTCCCCAGTTCCGATAGCGGAACATGACGCAGACCTCCACTACTGTGCACAAGTGCTAGACTTACGCTTTACGTCTTTGATGGATGTGGACTTCACAGTCAATTGCCCGTTTGTCCGGCACTCACATCTCATATCTTTTTTTTGTTCATCGGCTCGCACGTTTGCTCCACGCTTCTTTCAGACCCCGCCTCGCGGCGGCAGCCCTTGCGGTTCGGCTAACGGTTCCATCATCAGGGTCCGTAGAGGAACTTGCACCTCCAAGTGAGCGCGCCCTACCGGGCGCACCACAAAAAAGCCCTCACGAAAAAAATCGTGAGGGCTTAACAGTCGGATAATGACTCTACTTCATGTGGCACTTTGCGCAATTAGCTGCGTTATTCGTGGCGAAGGCCTTGGTGCCGTTGTGACATGTGCCGCAGAATTTACCGTCGTTGATGTCTTTCATGGTGATGGCATCAGCGCCCTTTTTCATCTTGAAGATAGCTGGATGGCAATTCGAACATTTGAGTCCGTGATCAGCATGAACTTTGCCGCTGAACACGACCTTGCCAGCTCCCATGGGCGAGAACTCAACTGTCTTGCCGGACGGTACTGCGAATGCAGTCATCGTGAAAGCGAGCACTACTACTATTGCGATAGCCAATACAAAAAAATTTTTCATTCTGGTTTCACCTCCTTTCGCATAGAATTTAATAAGCATCTCAAGAGTACGAGCGCGGGATGTTGCCGAAATACTGGATATCCTGCGCTCTGGAGATAATAACTTTAGAGAAACGCCTTCGGGCTACGGTACTCATGGCACTTTACGCAGTCTTTTTTGGCCGATGCCTCAGTCACCGTCCAGAGGTGCGGCTTATGACAATCTTTGCACTTCATGTCCATATCAAGGTGCAGCTTGTGCTTGCTGGTCTTCGGAATGCCGGTATGACAACTCAGACACACTTCGTTGTTTGGCAGAACCTTGCCCTGGACATGGGGTTTATGGCATTGATAGCAGTAGAACTGCATGGGAGAATTCTTGGCGAGGGCAATTTTCGTCGCCTTCTTGACCGTCGCCGGATCGGGGGTAAAGAACCTCACATCCATGGAATTATCCGACTTAAGCTTCTGCTTGATGCTCTCATCCGAGCTATGACAATAGAGACACTTGAAACGCCCGGGCTTGAGATCTTGCGTCCGGTCGGTATGGCAGTTGATGCAGGCCAAGCCACCCATGCCGACACCATGTACTTGCCTGTTCTGGTGGCACTTGGTGCAGAATTTCTCGGTGGGAAGAAAATGGTGCAAGCCGCTCTTGTCGGGTTTTACTTCGCCGTGGCACTCCGTGCATTCTATCTGCTCCATAAAAACATGTTTGGCGTGGAACATCGACGTGTTGATGCGCTCGGCCGTCCCCTCGGTGTGGCACTTTTCACAAGTCTTCTCAGGCACGATGACCTGACCCCTATGGCGTGCGGGAACGCTCGTCGGACGATGCAGTACGAAATTGATAAGGAGTTCGTTTTGCTCCGGGACGGTCAGGTGATGGCAGTCATGGCAGTTCAGAGACTTGTGCTCGCTCTTCGACCAACTTTCATACGCAGGCTGCATCAAATGGCAGCCCACACAAAACTTGGGATTGTTCTGCGTGAAGTCGTAAAACCTATATGAAACATAACCTCCACCGCAGACGATGATGAGCAGAAGAACTGTGATGAACAGTTTCGCCTTCAAGGACATTGGTTCCTTGAGGCGCTCGATTAACTTCGCACTCTTTGCTTTAAACCACTCGACCAATTTCATATCCCCCCCTACATAATCAAACCAAAATTGTAGCTTTAGCTTCCTAAGAACTAAGCGAGCATTTATAACATACAAAGATAATAATGTCAATACTTTCTAACGAATTTACCGTGGCTTTTATTACCAAGATTGTGCGGTACTGAAACTTATTAACTTGACAATAATTTGCATTTTTGTTAGTTTTAACTCACGAAAAAAAATTCACCAGTGGATCGGAGGAATGATGAAGAGGCGCAGATTTCTGAAAGTCATCCTAGCCTTTCTCGGATCAATTACAGTTTTCTCTTTTGTTTTTTCCATTCTAAAATTTCTCACAGCGCTCCCTACCAGAGCTGCAGATGCCCAGAAGCTCATCGTCCGCAAGAGTGAAATCCCTTCAGGGGAAGCAAAGAATATCGTCTACCAGGATGCTCCTGCTGTACTGATCAACCGGCCCGATAAGGGTTTCATTGCTTTAACGAGGACATGCACGCACCTCGGGTGCCTCGTCGAGTTTAGCAAAAGCAGGCAGAAATTAATATGCCCCTGTCATGCCGGCACCTATGACCTCGATGGGAACGTCGAATCAGGCCCCCCTCCGAAACCGCTAACTGTCATTCCGCTGAAAATTGAAGGCGATAACATTATAATAGGGTGATACTATGTGGAAAAATATTAGACATTGGCTTGATGTGCGAATCGGTCTGGATGCAATCATTCAGAACCAGGTGATCGACTATCGAATCCCTAAGAACACAAATATTTTTTATACACTGGGCTTTTTGGCCGTCATCGCCTTTATCGTCGAGGCATTCACGGGCATAATCTTGCTGGTCTATTACGTCCCCCATCCTGACTACGCGTTCAGCAGCGTCCAGGAAACAATCATGACGAAAGTGCCCTATGGCTGGTTGTTTCGTGAAATGCATACCGTGGGCAGCAACCTCATGATTCTGGTAGTTATGCTGCACATGGTCACCGTATTTCTGATGGGCAATTATAAACGTCCAAGAGAACTCACGTGGCTCGGCGGTGTTCTGCTGCTCTTTATAACGATCATATTCGGATTCAGCGGTTATCTCCTTCCCTGGAACCAGTTGAGTTACTGGGCGACAACCGTTGTAACGTCGATGCCGACGACTTTCCCTTTAATCGGAGAACCAATTGCGCAAATCCTGAGGGGTGGAGACCATGTGACAGGGATGACGCTCAGCAGGTTTTTCGCTCTCCATATCGCAATCCTTCCCTCTATTTTCCTTATTCTGGTCGGCATCCACCTGTTCCTAATAAACCGAACGGGCATTTCAGCGACCCCCTTTGGGAAAATCGACGAAGAACAACGACCCCTGACGGAGTACAAACGAAAAATTTATCCTGATGGTTATCCGTACTATCCAAGCTTTTTCCAGAAGCAGATGTACATGATGATGGCGTACTTCGCTATCATGTTCTTCATTATTACCTTCTTGCCGACCCTTTATTTCCCCAATGCGATAAATTCACCGGCAGACCCGTTAAGGACGCCGATGGAAATCAAGCCCGCTTGGTATTTACTGGCACCATATCAGCTGATGAAGCTCATTCCAAATAAATTTTTTGGCATCACGCTGCAGCTAATCCTGCTCGTCGTACTTCTCATCTGGCCATTCCTTGACACAGAAAAGGAGAAAAACGTCATGAAGCGGCCCATATTGCGGGGCGTGTTCTTATTCCTGCTTATTTCATGGGTTGTGCTGTTATACTGGGGGAGGTCATAATGAGATATCTTATCATTTCCGTGATGATGCTCTTCATGCTTCCCTCCGTGGGAACAGCGGGGTATAAGCAGGAATTCGAAAATGAGTTTATGACAAAGACCTGGGCCGGTGTCCAGATCGAGGAGAACGTCTGTATCTCTTGCCATTCATCGGACAAGATGAAACCCGAATACAGGGATATCACCGAAGAGTGGCGGGCCAGCTGGCATGCCCAGAACAACATCTCCTGCGAGAACTGCCACGGCGGTGACCCCAAGGATGCTGCGTTGGCTATGTCGCGCGAACGGGGTTTCATAGGCATCCCGCAACCAAAAAGCGTCCCTGAATTCTGCGGAAAATGCCATATCGCTATTGTCACCAATTACCTGGAAAGCGGCCATGGCAAAGCGCTCATGTCCGGCCATAAGGCCCCCAACTGCGTGACCTGCCATGGGTCCCACAATATCCAGAAGGCGAGCATCAGTATCATCAGCGAGCAATTGTGCACCAAGTGTCATACCTATGAGCGCGCTAAAGTCATGAAACAAGCACTTTTCCTAACCGAAAACAAAATCGAAGAGCTCGGGAAAAATCTCGAAGAATTAAAACGTGAAGGCATCTATCCTGTTACTGATGAAAGAAACTTGTTCAGTACACAGGCAGAATACCGTGCGCTCTTCCACACAGTGGATGTCAACCTCGTCAAGGACCGAACCGACGAATTTACTTCGCGTCTGGATAAGATCGACAACAATATCAAGACAACTTATCGGGAATTAAAATTCAGAAAGAACTTCTCTGCCTTCCTGATGCTAGCGTTTGCCGGAATGGGCATCGTCGTTTTCCTCCTGAACCAGCCCAACGAGTAACAGGATCTTCAAATAAGCTGCCGGTGTTATCAACGCCGGCAGCTTTCTAAATTCCTCTCAGCTGTTCTCCAACTATCTGCATGCTACAATACTCTAGATCATCAGATTCCGCCAATCCGTTGGAAACAAACGCAATACATAGCTCTCAAGAATGGTTAGATACACCGTCAAGCAGATCTTGGCAACAAGTATTCATCGCTCCGGCTTGTCCTTAAAACTTTTTGCAATATATACCTCCGGTTTTAAGCATGCCGGAGCAGGCTCAAATCGCGCATGTGGAATTTATGAAATTGCCTCATCTGATATGCTGATGACAATACATCTATAAGACATCGGAGTATGGATAGGGTGAAACAAAATCAGGGGCAGTCTAGCTTGACTGCCCCTGAGGATGAGGATAAGTATTATCGGACACCTGATCAACGATTCGCAAACCGCCAGACCGGATATGGACTCATGGCAATGACCGAATGACCGTACTCCGTTGCCTTGCGAGGATCGACCACCATTTCATTAATTTTATTCTTTTGTTTCGAACCTTAGCCTTCCCGTATAAATCGGGACGGCAAATTTCAGTAAAAGGGTATACAGGAGCGCTCCGCATGCCCATATTCCCATCGTGATGAGGATTTCCGCCCTCGTCGGAGAGTATTCATAAATTTCACCCAAAGTATCGGGGATAAAACCGGGCACTATGAGCCCCATCCCCTTCTCGATATACACGCCCATAATAATGAGTATACAGCCCAGGTTAAGCGTCATAAAATTCTCTCTCGTCTTTGGGAAAAGAAAAAGGAAGAATGCTGTAGTATTCATAATCGTTGCTGCCCAGATCCAGGGAACGAAACCGTTTTTGCCGTGAAGACCAAAGTACAGATACCGGATGGAATCGCTGTCAACGCCGCCTGAATAAAATTCCTTGAACGCCTCTGCGCCCAAGAGGAAGAGGTTTATTGCCATGGCATAAGCGATCAATTCGGCGATTTTGAAGATTGCCTTGTTATCGATCTCCACATCCGACAGCTTTCTGATGATCTGGAATAAAACCAACATGATTGCAGGGCCCGAACAAAACGCTGAAGCGAGAAACCTCGGTGCCAGGATCGAGGCGTTCCAGAACGGACGAGAGGACAATCCGTTAAAGAGGAACGCAGTTACAGTGTGAATGCTGACAGCCCAGGGAATCGAAAGAATGATCAGGGGGCCGATCACGGACATATTGTATTCTTTCCCAATCGAAAGCCGATAGAGGACATAAAAGACGATAATGCCATTGATCGCAAGATAGCCGTTCAGCACGACCACGTCCCAGGCCAATAACGACGCAGGGAAGTGCATGGCACCGATGAACGGCAGTATATGCCAAACACGCGTGGGATTTCCCATGTCGACGAGGATGAACATGAGACACATCATAATCGCAGTTACCGCAAGCAGTTCGCCAAAGAGCACAATTTCCTTGATCGGCTTAAAATGATAAAGGTACGCTGGCACGACAAGCAGAACCGCGGCAGCTGCTACACCGACAAGAAATACGAAGTTAGAAATGAACAATCCCCATGAGACCTGGTCCCTCATCGCCGTTGTGATAAGACCGCGATTCAGCTGCTGGATATAAGCGCTGAACCCGAGGCAAATAAAAAGGGCTAGGAACGCCACCCAGAGATAATAAGCACGGTTCCCGATGAAAACCTGACGCAAGGCGATAAAAAAATTTTTAAATAAGTTGCCCATGAGTGAGCCTCCTATACGCCGTACGCGAAGAAATAGTAGAACTTAGGATAGGTATTCAGGTCTTCTTTTAGCCGGAACACTCGCTTGTGTTCTATGGCATAACGAACCTCGCTATTCGGGTCAAGCAGGTTGCCGAACTTCCGCGCGCCCACGGGACACGCCTCAACACAAGCGGGGTAGCGGCCGTTTCGCGTCCGCTGGATACAAAACGTGCACTTTTCCACAACTCCCTTATACCGCGGACGATTACCGAGATAGTGCGTCTTCGGGTTAATATCCTCGGACTTCCGGCCTGGCTCTGCCCAGTTAAAATGGCGCGCTCCGTAAGGACATGCTGCCATACAATAACGGCAACCGATGCACCAGTTGTAATCCACGACCACGATCCCATCAGGCTCCTTCCAGGTGGCCTGCGTGGGACAGACGCGCACACAGGGAGGGTTCTCGCACTGCTGGCACTGGACTGGCATGTAGAAGTAGTCCTCCTCCGGCACGAGCTCCGGGTTGTAGTATTTCTCTGAGTTTTCTAGGTCGACCCATTTTCCGCCCTTCTTGAATCGCAGTACTGAAATCCAGTGGATCTGCGGGTCTTTGGACTGGTTGTTCTCGTCTACGCAGGCATATTCACATCTCCTGCAGCCAATGCAGCGGGAAAGGTCGAGACCATATCCGAACTGGACTCCCGGAATCGCCTTTTCATTGCCAACGGTGATCGCTTTTTTATACTTTTCTTCGTATTCCTGTTCGAGACGGCTGAGAACTTGCTTGATCTCGGCATTGTTCATTTCTTTAAAATGTTTCTGAAAAAAAGACTCCCAGAATGAAGCATCGGCATTCTTAAAAGGCAGTGCCGTTCCCGCAAGTCCGAGAGCCGCACCTTTGAGAAAGCTCCTCCGGTCGAGATGGATTCCGTCTCTTTTCTTTACGATTTTTCGCATCGGTCTCCTCATCCTTGTTATAAATTACTTAATGTCTATCGGTCTCTCTGGCGGCGGAAGCGGTTTGATCGGCTTAAACCGCGGAGCGTGCGGCCAGTGGCATTGTACGCAGAGCCGGTACATCTTCTCGCCGTTCCACATACCGGTCCTCTTTCCGTGCAGACCAGCCTTCCACTCGCGCAGAATTATCCCGTGGCACTGGCCGCAAAGAATGTAGGACTCTTCAAAGCTCACCAGTTTCCCGTTCGCGAGCCGCAATTTATCCCGGTTGTCTGGGTTGTGGCAGTCGAAACACCAGCCGCCGGGTATATGCTTTAACGATTCCGCAATTTCCTGATGCATTTCCAGCTTTCGCGGGTGTTTGTTAACGGGCATCCCCTGATGGCACTGCGAGCAGGGGAAAATACCGGGAGTAAATGGGGGAGGCGGAACAAAGAATTTTTTCGGGATATCCTGTTCTTGAGCATGAAGACGCGCGGTAAAGAGGGCGAGAAAAATAAATGCAGTAAAACAAAGTAGCCGGCTTACTTTCTTTTCTTCCATATCATTTCCCCGTTTCCGGTTTGAGGTCGAAATTCTGTGGTTAAATGTTGCATTATTGTAGAGACCCACAGTAGAGAAAGCAAGTTCTAATTTTAATTTGAGATTATCTCCCGGGAGATGATCTCCCGGGAGAATGCTCTCTGTTGAATTGCCTTAATGGGCTTCCTTGTACTCGAATATGGGGAAAATATGACTTATGACCCAGAACAGGACAAAAGGCAAGATGAAAATGCTGATGGCACCGGTAGCACCTTCTTTGAACGTCTCCCAACTATGCGGGACAATAGGAAGGTGATAATGCATGAACCCTGCGAAAGTCAGCGAAAATGCCTGACCGCCGATCACAACGTTCCACCGCATCATAAAGACGCCGAAGAGCACAAGGATGGTGCCAACCACTGTTCTTCGTATAGTCAGCCCTGGCGCGAGGAATATAATAAGTGGTAAAAGGTTGCCGATCGCGTACTGCTTAATAAAGATATCGAAGAAATCGCGTTCGTAGATGATGCTTCGCAAAATGTCCCAGGACTTCACGGCCGTATAGCCCCGGAAAATGATGTCCAAAAATTCAAGGCTGATTGCCAACACCATGAAAGCCAGCAGGTATTTTGCTGTCATCTTAATGACGCTGATCTCAACGCTCTTGAGCTCGGCCGATGTCCGGTAATCTGGAGAGGATGCTTTCTTGCGCGCAGCCAAGTATTTCCGGAGCTCCATGGTCACGATATAGGTGAGCATGCAGAGCGCAATGCCCGACACGATGGCGGAAACGATAAAGATGACCGGCATGAGCGGCGTCATCCAGAGCGCATTGGCTTTCACTGATCCGAAGATGAAGCCCGCATATCCATGGAGGAAGCAGGCTACGGGAATGCCGGCACTGGCGAGGACTTTGATCGCTTTCTCGTCACGGTGCAGCGCCTCTTCACTGACGTCGTATACACCCAACGTAAGTGAGCAGAAAACCAAATAACTAAACCATTCTGTCAATGTCTTGTCCTGCTTTTCTCGGAGCCTGAGTGACACTTCTACGAAGTGCTTGCGATACAGGAACCACAGCTCCGACGCTACGATGGCACCGTAGGCTGAGAACACAATACCGAAGGCGGCAATGGCCGAGGTGAAGTGCGGCGTCATGAATAGCTCCAAGCTGCGGAAGGGAAACTGCAGATGAAGTATGATTGGTATTGGCGCAGCAAACAGTAGTGAGAAGGAAAAGACGAGTGCAAAACGTGCCATGTCCTTAAGCTTTTGAACACCGAACACATGGTAAAGGGATGACAGCACGAAGGCTCCCGCAACGAGCCCTGTCATAAAAGGATACATCACGATCTGGACACTCCAGTAAATATATTCGTTCGGCAAAACAAACAGTTCTTTTACGGTCCAAAGTTCTCCATGTACCATGTTATCTGACCTCCTCATCCAGGCCGATGTAATAGACCTGCGGTTTCGTTCCGTACTCGCTTTTTAACACGCCTACCCGCTGTGTTCTGATAACCTTTGTCACTGGGTCGTTAGGGTCTTTAATGTTCCCGATCTGGCGCGCGCCGAATGGACATGCCTGCACGCAAGCTGTTTTCAAACCTTTAGTGATCCGGTGGTAGCAGAATGTGCATTTCTCCGCGGTATGATAGACCGGGTGGAAAAAACGTACGCCATAGGGACAGGCCATAATGCAATAGCCACAACCGATGCACCAGGTCCGGTCAACGAGCACAACTCCATCCGCCGTCTGATATGTGGCACCCACGGGGCATACCTGCACGCAAGGTGGATTTTCGCATTGGTTGCACAGTTTCGGCACGAAGAATGCTTTCTCTATACCCTCGCTGCTAATGTCCTTAAGGCCGTCTTCATTCTCATCGATCTTCGTGGTTGTAAAACCATCGCGGCCGCCTTTGGGTGTGTCGGCGTATAATCTCCCCTTTTTCGTCAGGACGTATCGTTCGATCCACGTCCTCGTCGCGTTTGCGTCATAAGGCACTTCGTTTTCCAACTTGCAGGCCTTGACACACAGACCGCATCCAACACATTTGTAGGTGTCGACTAAAAATGCCCAACGAACGGACGTCGTTTCAGCCGCGATCTCGGCGAACAGTTTTTTAGGATCTATAATTTCCAAGGCGGCCAAGGGTAGTGCCACCCCGGCGATGCCCATCGCTGTTTTTTTGAAAAAATCCCTACGCGTTATCATCTCAGACCCTCCATCGGATTGTGCGGATTATGACAAGTCGAACACTCTATACCAGGATTGTGCTTTTCCGGATCAATGCTCCTGATATTCGCCCGTCCGCTCGTGGGGTATGGGAGCGGGAAATGGCACCGGAGACAGAGCGCCCTGCTCCTGTCGATAGTCAGCTTCGGCGGATCCGATGGATGATCGATTGCCGGGCCATGGCAGTTCTCGCACTGAATGATTCTGTGCGGAGTTTTATTGATGCTGTCGTACTTGTCGGAATGACAATCCTTGCAGTATTCTTTCCCTTGATACTTTACCTTGAAATTCTTCCAGTCTTCTTCATTCCCCTTGCGGTGCCAGCCATACATGAACCCACGCTCTTGTATGCCGAAATCCTTGGGGACGAAAACCATTCTGGCCAGTAATATCAGGATGACCATACCAATGACCACGAATAGCGGTCTAAAAACATGATTCTTCATGACATTGACTCCTCTCTTATATTCCTTTCCTGCCGATAGCGGCGGTTATTGCCCCACTAGGTGTCGGGTTTCAGTGTCTGCTTCATTAATGTCGCTCCTTCCCACAAAATGGCCAGAAAGCAGAGAGTAAGTCCTCCGACAAGACCAAAAATATGGACGAGATGCCATTTCATGACAACAAAAAGAATGATAAAAATGAGCGCAAGCTTGAGAACGCCTATGACCGCCGCTGCCAGGCTTGAAAGTACGGCTGTCGCACCCTTCCGCAGGTACACTCGTTCGACTGCTATTGCAAGCCAGCGAAAATTGAGGAGCCCAAGCGCGCCGCCGAAAAGAATGCTCGCAGGTACGAACCACCAGCGCTCTCCCCGCTGTTGGACAAGCGCATATGCCAGTGTGGCAACAGTTACAGGAAGAACAAGCAAGGCGGTTTTCCGGGTCACAGCCTTCAAAATATTAGTTACTGCCCTGCGTCGAGTCTGCACTTCATCGGTCATGCTTTTTTTCTTCGTCTTCTTCGAGTATTTTTTGACTTCGTTTGGCGTACACGAATAGGTTCCGAAATCCCGCTATAAGACCTAACAGCACAAAGACTGCAGTAAGCCAGGGCGATGTACCAAGCCATTTGTCGAGTTTGAGCCCGATAAAAAGACCGATGGCCGTTGCAAACACCAAGGTCAGCCCCACCGTGCTCAAGACGCCCAGCATGCGCATTAGCTCACGATCTTTTTCTTCCATAAATGATTATGCTATGCCAATGCCTTTTCCCGAAGCTTAGGCAGCAACTCGTTCTTGGACATTAATTCTTAAATCCTGCTTTTCTCCGTGATCACTGCAGTATAAACTTCCTAAAAGCCTTTCAGACTCTTTCTCGCCGCTTCGATGGTCTTGTAAATGTCCGCCTTGGTGTGAGCCAAGGACATAAACGCGGCCTCGAACTGCGATGGCGCGAGATTGATGCCGTTCTTTAGCATGGACAGGAAGTACTTTCCGAAGCGTGTTGAATCAGATGTTTTTGCACTGGCAAAATCCTTCACCTTCTGGTCCGTAAAGAAACCGGTGAACATTGATCCAACCCGGTTGAACATGATCGGCACTCCCGCTTCTTTCGCTGCGTCGCCCAAACCCTTTTGAAGATCAGCAGAACTTTTTTCGAGCGAATTGTAGACACCGGGTTTGGAGAGGATTTTCAATGTCTCGATGCCAGCGGTCATGGCCAGAGGGTTCCCGGAGAGCGTACCAGCCTGATAGATGGGGCCGATTGGAGCGATATTTTCCATAATAACGCGTCTGCCTCCGAAGGCTCCGACCGGCAGCCCACCGCCAATCACCTTGCCGAGGCAGGTAAGGTCAGGCTTGATCTTATACAACTGCTGGGCCCCGCCGTATGCCACGCGGAAACCGGTCATAACTTCATCGAAAATGAGGACGATGCTGTACTGGTCGCAGACCTGCCTAAGACCTTCGAGAAATCCGGGCTCCGGTGGAACGCAGCCCATATTCCCCGCCACCGGCTCTACGATAATACACGCGATCTGATCACCTTCACGGGACGCGATATCTTTGAATGCAGCAACGTCGTTGAACGGAATCGTGATGGTTAGCTTCGCCAGGTCAGCCGGCACACCGGGGCTGTCCGGCAGACCAAAGGTGGCCACGCCGCTTCCTGCCTTCACCAGCAGGCTGTTGCCGTGTCCGTGGTAACCACCCTCGAACTTGACGATCTTGTCCCGATGCGTATATCCCCGTGCGACCCTGATGGCGCTCATAGTCGCTTCAGTGCCGGAACTTACCATGCGCACCAGTTCGATGGAAGGAAAAGCTTTTTTCACCATCTTGGCGAGCGTAATCTCAAGCTCTGTCGGAGCTCCGAAACTGGTACCATTTACGATCGCCTTTTTGAGCGCTGCGGTCACAACGGGATGGGTGTGCCCCAGGATCATCGGACCCCAGGAAAGAACATAATCGATATACACTTTTCCATCGGCATCATAGATCTTTGATCCCTTTGCTTTCTTGATGAAAAGCGGTTCGCCACCCACGGAACGGAACGCCCGCACCGGACTATTCACACCGCCAGGTATATGTTTTTTTGCTTCTGCAAAAAGCTTCTTCGAAAGTGTTCCGGACATGGGTAATCTTTCTCGCGTGCGCCTGTGCGTTTAAGGGTACAAGATGTTGCACATAAAATATGTAAAACCGTCAAGAATGTCAATGAAAAAAAAATATATCCTATAAATTAATATGATATTTCAATCAGTTTTTTTGATAAGAGTTTTGGAAACGATTCAACAATATGGAGACCCGATTTTTTAACCATAATGGATCTATTCGCTCAGGGTTAAGGCCTCAGCAATCCGAATGCTATACAGCGATCTCTGCCTGTGTGTCTTACATGTGCGGAGCCATGATTCATATTCGTAAGCTTTATTGCCGGAGGCTGCACTCTGACTATGATTTCATTTCTTATGATTCAATACTACGAATTTTATTTATCAGAAAATCCGCGACGCCGTTGGCGTCGTTCAGGTCAAAGTGAGGAATGGACACAGAGAAAGGTCGGTCGCTTACCAAGGCGAGAAACGACGAAGTACCACCCAAACAGAGGGGCTGCTCTCCTGAGGCGCCGTGACGGAAGACCTCGATCATGTTCATATCGTTCTTTTTAAACCCTTCACAAATTACTATATCCGCGTCTCCTGTCGCCTGAAGAAGCTCTTGCGGCGATGGTTCGTGGTCAACCGTCTTCATAATCGCCATCTTCCCCGGACCCACGAGTACCACCGTGTCCGCGCCGGCTTTTTGAAAGCGCCAGGAGTCCTTTTTGGGCTTGTCAAGATCAAAACCCATTGAGGTGTGTTTCACTACGGCCACTCGCAGGCCTTTGGCTTTGAGGATTACCACGACTTTCTCCAGGAGAGTCGTTTTGCCGCTGTTCGAGGCCGCGGCTATGAAGGAAAAAACATGCATATAATGTCCGATATTTGATGGAGACGTTCTTCTATTCTCGATTTATTAATCACACATATGCAGACTTGTACTGAAAAATCCATTAAGAGGAAGGGAAAATTGATAGCCCTGCCTGGAGCCCGTCCTTGAGTCATGTAAGCAGGGATGCTTCCATAAGACCATGTCCGTTTTATAAGGTTTCATCTATTTCGTCTCCATCAGGTCCGTCGCCTTCGCTTTTTTCGCTCTTCCGAATACACGGGCAAAAAGAATGCCCAGTTCATACAACAAATAGATGGGGATGGAAAGTATGGTCTGGTTGAACACATCCGGCGTGGGCGTCAGGATCGCACCTAGGATGAACGCCCCGAGAATCGCGAATTTCCGGTGTTTAGCCAGTACCGCGGGGTTCACAATGCCCATACGGCTCAAGAGAACAATAATGAGAGGAAGTTCGAACACGAGCCCGCTCGCCAGCAGAAACTTGAGGACGAAATCGATATAGTCGCCGATCTTGATGATCGCGATAAGGTTCGCGGTTTTATAAGTCAATAGAAAGGGGATGGCGATAGGTAGCAACACCATGAAACAGAAAAGGACCCCGGCAGCGAAAAACAGCGTGGAAAAAAGGACAAAGTACCCTATGTAGCGCCGCTCTTTCATCTGCAACGCCGGAGAGAAGAACTTCCATAGCTCGCGCATGACGAAAGGGAACACGAGCATGAGGCCAGCGATGAGTCCGATCTTCAAGTGGGACCAGAATGGCTCTATCAACGTTGTGTAGTGCAACATCTGCGGGACTGCATTCGGAATGGAGGAAAAGAACGGGAACGTGTGCTTGATGACAATCTTCGAGTTCATTGGCCACATTAGCGCAGCCAGAATGTTCTCGGAATAATTAAAGCAAATGCCGAAGCCAATGATGATCCAGATGAATGAGTGTACAAGTCTTTTCCTCAGTTCTTCCAAATGGCCCCAGAAGGACATCCTAATATCTTCTTCAGCCATTGCCCTTGGTCTCCTCGCTCTTGTGCTCTTCCGGCTTTTGTTCAGCATTTTGGTTCGCTACCTGCGTTTCCGGGGCCTTTGCCGGTGTGGGTTCGTCGTAATCAGGAAGTTGGATATTGCCGAGTTTCTTGATCTCGTCGAGATGCGTGTTCTTTTCGACTTCCTTCATTTCCTCACGCATGGATTCCTGAAATTCCTGGGATGCTTTTTTGAACTCCATCATGGCCCGCCCCACGGATCGTCCAATTTCCGGAAGCTTCTTGGGACC
Organism: Nitrospirota bacterium; assembly: GCA_963845065.1. Classification (GTDB taxonomy): domain Bacteria; phylum Nitrospirota; class UBA9217; order UBA9217; family UBA9217; genus JAJYKN01. Next base: position 774,747 of record CAWJQQ010000001.1, on the reverse strand, counting down.
GAAAACCACGAGAGCTATGACGAATATGACGAGTAATTCACCTATCCCGAGACCAAACATAGGCTTCTCCTTTTTCCAGTGCGAATCATCAGGGCATCACTACAGAGATGCCGAGGCACGAAGGAAAGTATTACATCTTAATACTAAGGTACCTGAGTTTCTTATCAAACCATATATTCATGATGATAAATGGGTTTACTTGACCTTAAAATAAACGACTTTATTCTCGCCGTCTCCTTGCTTGAAAGGCATTCTTATCGTAAATACAAAGTAACTCATGCCATCCTCGAGGGCGACCTTGATGTCTTTCATCATTTCAACAACATGGTTGTTCGTCAATATGTAGCCATCATCATTGATTATAAACACAGAGCCGAGGTTCTGTCTCATCTGTTTACGTTGCGGCCTCCCGCTGAAAAACCGATGGGGAAATGATTCATTTGCGGGTCGCCAAAAGGTGATTGCTGCTGTAATTTGACAATCTGTTTGGTCAAAATGTTTTCGGCCGCGGGCATCTCTTTTTTCACGAGTGGTACGAATGACTCGGAGACGATAGCGGCACTTGATATGAAGGGAACGATGAATGAAAACACAAGAATGGGAATTCCGATTTTAATCGAAAACTTCATGTACAACCTCTGTGTTATTGAGTGCGCCACAACAGTGCATTGATAACATGGCTCTGTAAAATAGTCAAGATATTTCGTTGAGTTAGGTGATGTTTTAGGAAGAATTACACGAAAAAAAAGAGCTATGACGCCACGATATAGGAGGTATGAAAAGTAGCGTGGCCGCTTGCCTGATTATAGTACAACTCGTATCAAGGTCTTCACGTTTCCCCGCACGTTGAAATCACCGACTACTTCCAGGGCGCGCGGCTTGAGGTTTAATGCAAGGGTGCCAAAGATCAGATTTGTCACGGCTTCGTGAGAAATGCACTGGTCCCGGAAACTGTTAAGCCAAAGTTTCAGTGACTTGAGTTCCAAGACTTTTTTGTCCGGTGTATAGATAATCTTGATATTCGCGAAATCGGGATAGCCCGAGCGCGGGCAGAGGCATGTGAATTCAGGATAAGAGATGTCGATTACATAGTCGCGGTCAGGGTTTGGATTGGGCCAGAGTTCGAGTTTGGCTCGTTTGATTGCTTTCGCACCGTAATTCATGTACTGCATAGTACCGGTTATTATAGATTCTGTAAAGATAAAAACGGTATTATAGCTGTGCTTGATATATTATATAATCTTCCAGGAGAGAACGATTCCGTCATTTTTAATCATTTAAGTTGTTTTTTCCTACGGCTAAATATATAATAAAAAATGTAACTTTTTTCTTAATGCGAGGTCTAATGTCATGAATCTTCGTTTCAATTGTATCGCTACCGGCATCGGCAGCTTACCGGTCACGGACGCCGACAAGGCAGCGATCCTTTCGCTTCAATATCTTTATGAAGCGCCAATCTGGCCTCAGCTTCCCCAGAGGGACTTCCGCGAGCAGATGGACAACCAGTTTAGTGAGTCCCTGCCTGGTTTAAGGCTCGATGAAAAGAAAAGCCGGTTTTATTTCGACTCATCGAAGGACCTTACGCCGGAACTCGAAAAATTCTTCGAACGTTACCTCGAGAAGGATTATGATTTTTTTAAACTATCGGAAGACTATGCAGCCGGGTTCTATGCCTTTCTCGGAAATTTGAAAAAAGGGATTCCTAACAACACACGGTACATCAAAGGCCAAATCACCGGTCCGCTTACTGCCGGCATTTCCTTCAAGGATGAAACAGGCAAGGACATTGTCCATAATGACGTACTGTTCGATGCGGTAGTCAAGGGGCTCGCCATGAAAGCGGCGTGGCAAATCGGGCAATTTAAACAATTCGGGAAACCGATCATAATCTTCATTGACGAGCCTGCCATGGAGTCGCTCGGCTCGGCCTTTTCTGCTGTTTCCTCCGAGGTTGTCGTCGAAAAACTGAACGAAATCATCGAAATGATCCACGAGCGGGACGGGATAGCCGGCATCCACTGCTGCGGCAACGCTGACTGGTCCATGCTGTTCGACACGGGGATCGACATTGTCAACTTCGATGCTTTCGGGTATATGGACAAGATATTACTCTACCCCGACGCCATCAAAAAGTTTCTCAACCGCGGCGGCGCGCTTGCCTGGGGCATTGTCCCAGCGGGTGCATATACGGGAAACGAGACAGCAGGAATACTTCTTGAAAAGCTCGGAGGTGGAATAAGGCGGCTGGAAGCGAATGGGATCGCGCGCGATACCATTGTCAGCCAGTGCCTCATTACCCCGTCCTGTGGGCTGGGTAGCCTTACCCCTGACAAGGCAGAGTCGATCCTAAAGCTGCTCCGAGAAGTCTCCGACCGGATGCAGGAATCGATATAGCTGCAGATGGACCCTGACTTAAATTTCTCGCAAGAACTGGTGCAAAGCGGATAAAGCTACTGATTTTTAAATGAATCCTTGCCCTGTTGACCCTCTGAATCTTATGCCCCGGCATTTACATCTCACAAAATTTCTCATCGTTTCCCTCGCCTTGCATGCGTTGGTCATAGCCGCGGTGTTGTTCCTCCTCAAGCCCTCATTGACTGAGATCCCGACGTTTACGCCGGTCAGCATCGTTAGCCTTCCGCCGCAGGATACCAATAAGCTGCCGCCGTTGCAACAGCCTGTGCCCATACCACCTGTTCCCCAGCGCATCGTCCCGGAAAAACCACTGCCGCCCAGTGAAGTACCGATGCCAAAAAAATTCGGGGAAAGCAACGAGATCAAACTGCCGAAGACAATGCCACGCACAGGAGTAAGCGAGGGTGCCGAGGAAGGGAAAGAAACAGGGAAAACAGGCGTGCCACAGTTGCATAAGTATTCCGGGCCGCTTCCCTTTCTGACGCAAAACGACATCGACGAACTTGCCCGTAAAGGCATGCCGAAAAAGCATCTCGGCGATAATTCAGTTACGCTCGATACGGACGAGTTCAAGTTTATGTCCTACAACCGCTGGCTCAAGATCAAGGTCGAGAGCGTGCTTAAATACCCCGAGCTAGCCGCCATATCCGGCTATCAGGGGACACTCTATATCAAGTTCGACATTCTGAAGGACGGCTCCCTTGGCAGCGTCGAGGTTCTAAAATCATCGGGCTTCAAAATCCTCGATGACGAAGCAGTACGCGCGATCAAAGCAGCGGCCCCTTTCCAACCGCTTCCCGACGACTGGGGCATGCAACGCTACGCAATCCGCGCCGCAGTGATCTTTTACGTCGGTGCTGGCTATATCCAATGAAGCTGACACGATAACACCCAGTTACTGAACTTCCCCAAGACTAAAGGCCGGGATTTCTAAAAATCTAATTTCTTTTCCGGGCTCTCACGACGAGCATGGGCCGGCCGCTACAACATCCCGGATATTGTTTTTGGTATGGCCTTCTTTCACAGGCGAACCACGCTGCCTCCAGTTGAGACCGAAGCTATGGGGAAATGCAGTCCCCGCATTTGCAGATTGGAGAAGAAGTCTCGATATCGCCTGTGCTAGGAGCGGTTCCGCACCCGGTCAGGACCTGACGCTCACGATTTGATATTTACCCTTGAACCTGAGTCTACCTCTCTTTTGAAAAGCATATTTTTGTACTGCATAAAATGCCCGGGAACGATCTTCTGGATCGTGTGAACATCCAGGTGATCGCCGATGTGACAGGCGTTTTTTGCTGCCAACTTTTGCATGTCGTAGGCATTGAACTCAAACAGCTCGTTCACAGCCTTGAACGCAGCCGAGAGAGTTTCTTTATCCGTAAGGGAATCCTGCGGCCTGCTTTACACTGTTTTGACTGTTGGAGAAGAGTTAGCCTACAAGGGATTCGTCGAGGCAAGTATTATTGAGCTGCGGCATGTCCATGCGAACAAGGAGTGCCTGCTCCTCGCGGGTATTGACCAGAAGAGGCAATTCATGGATAAACGGCGGAGTTTTGGATTTTCTAGACATTAATGATATTCAACATGGCAGAAAGGCGAATATTTGTCTAGTTGCATCAAAATTCTGTATCAATTATATTCTGAAACTGTAACTCCTAACCCCATGGATAAACCCAGGGGCTTATGGAGATGCAAGGGCTTAGGTCACAAGTCGCGGCTCATTCCGGTAGAATGTACATGAATTTCCGTTTGATTTTTCAACCTGACTATGCTACTTTTCAATCTATGATCACGAATGATATTCTTGCGGATTCTCAAAAATACATTATGAATACCTATGGGCGGCAGCCGCTCGTTCTTATTAAAGGCCGAGGAACCAGGGTATTCGACTCCGATGGAAGGGAATATATCGACTTTGTCTCCGGCGTGGCAGTAAATAACCTTGGGCACTGTCACCCTAGGGTTGTCGTAGCGCTCCAGAAACAGGCCCAGCGACTGATGCACGTGTCGAACCACTATCATAATGAGCCACAGATCAACCTCGCGAAAGCGCTCGTAACGCATTCTTTTGCGGAAAAAGTGTTTTTTTGTAATTCTGGCACCGAGGCCATCGAAGCTGCCATCAAGCTTGCACGTCGGTACAGCCGCGAGGTATTGAAGGAAGACCGGTACGAGATCATCACTATGCGAGGCTCGTTCCATGGCCGTACCCTGGGCGCGCTCACGGCTACAGCTCAGGAGCGGCTCCATAAGGGGTTTGAGCCCATGCTCCCGGGCTTTCAGTACGTTCCCTACGATGACATCGGTGCAGTCGAAGCGGCAATGAACGAACACTCTTGCGCAATACTCGTGGAACCAATCCAGGGAGAAGGTGGCGTGAACGTTCCCGCCGACGGATACTTAAAGGCGCTCAGAGATATCTGCGACCGCAACAAGCTCTTACTGTTGCTCGACGAAATCCAGACCGGCATGGGGCGGACTGGAAAACTCTTTGCCTATGAACATGATAACATTGTGCCGGATGTAGCGGCGCTTGCAAAAGGATTGGGCGCCGGCATGCCTATTGGTGCGATCATTGCCACTGAAAAAGCGGCTCAAGCCCTCACACCGGGGTCCCACGGCTCAACCTTCGGAGGAAATCCACTTGCCTGCGCTGCGGCACTGGCCTCGTTTGAGACACTAATCGAGGACGACATTATCATTCCGGCCGTAGAACAACTCGGCCGGCACTTTCTACAGGGGCTGGAAAACCTTAAGAAGAAATATTCCTTCATCAAGGACGTCCGAGGCAGGGGATTACTCATCGGGATGGAACTGGACTTTCCCGGCAAAGACATAGTTAGTGCCTGCATCAAGGAAGGTCTGCTGATCAACTGCACTATTGATTATGTGCTGCGGTTCATGCCTCCACTCATCATAACCGAGCAGGAGGTCGATCGTCTTCTGGAGACGCTCGACGGGATATTTGCAAAACGATAATTAGGCTCTTCGCTGAAGACTCATTGTTTACAACGAACGGCATAGCCTGATGTTTGTTACAAAGACCATAAGCTATCAACTTCCTCTGGAGAATGAATGAAAAAAGATCTGCTTGCGATTTCAGACCTGACGCTGAAGGACATCGAGAAGATCCTCAAGCGATCCGCTGTTTTAAAGAAACTCTTACGCCAAGGAAAGCCTCATGCAACGCTCAAAGGGAAGACCCTGGGCATGATCTTTGAAAAATCCTCGACAAGAACTAGAGTGTCTTTCGAAACTGGCATGTTCCAGCTCGGTGGTCATGCTCTATTTCTTTCATCCGACGATCTCCAGATCGGCCGCGGTGAACTCGTTGCAGACACGGCGCGCGTCCTCGCGCGTTACCTGGATGGAATTATGATTCGCACCTTTGCCCAAACCACGGTTGAAGAACTGGCGCGGCATGCAACAATACCAGTCATTAACGGGTTAACAGACCTCCACCACCCCTGTCAGGTCCTTGCCGACCTCTTCACGATCCAGGAAAAGAAGAGAAAATTAAAAGGGCTTAAGCTTGCCTACGTTGGCGATGGGAACAATATGGCAAACTCGCTCATTGAGGCTTGCGTCAAGGTCGGGATGCATATTTCCATCGGTTGTCCACATGGTTATGAACCCGATGTCGGGGTAATGCGCGAAGCACAGCGGGAGGCTGCTCGAACGGGCTCGGTTCTGCGCATTGTGAATGACCCTGCCAAGGCCGCAGAAAATGCCGATGTCCTGTACACCGACGTTTGGGCAAGCATGGGACAGGAAGCGGAACATGCAATTCGTTTGAGGGCGTTTCAGGGGTACCAGGTAGACGCGAAACTGATGAAAGCCGCGAATGCTCAGGCGATCGTGATGCATTGCCTACCCGCCCACCGCGGCGAGGAAATTGCGGCCGAAGTCATCGATGGGCCTCAGTCCGTGGTCTTTGATCAGGCAGAGAACCGCCTGCATTCGCAGAAGGCGGTACTGGAATTGTTGATTAAATGACATGGCGGGCAAATCAAATCTTTGAGATACAGGATGCTAATTCCTTGATACTTACTACAAGGGCGAAAAGAAGCGGCACATTTAGAAACCACGGACCTCGTCAGAACATACAGGTCAATCCCTGGCTTTAAAGGTTCTCCCGTCAGGCTATATAGAAAGATACCTGTGTCCCGCGTGACTGTAGCATCAAAAACTTTTGGCTCCGGTTTGACCCGGTCAGTGTTGAAAATAGGCATAAATCACTAGAAACCAATAAATCTCAAATTACAATCTCACACTGACAACCTTCCGAAAATGTGTTATAGATATGAGGGCAAATGTAACTTACACGATTTTCGGGGGTATACACATGAAGCCATTGATCGGTATTACTATGAACCTGGAGGTCCATCCAACCAGAAGTATAAACATCCTTGATCAAGACTACGGGAAAGCGGTCGTTAAAGCTGGTGGCATCCCTGTGCCTGTCCTCGGGATTGACGACTCAATCGCAGACCTCATTAAACATCTTGACGGGTTCCTGTTCACAGGCGGCGACGATATTCACCCAGTTTTTTATCGAGAGAAACTGCTTCCAACGGGGCGATTAACGCTTTCACCGGAGGAGCGCACCCGGTTCGAGATAAACCTTTTTAAAGCTGTAACCATGGCAAAGAAACCGGTTCTGGCCATTTGTCACGGAGCGCAACTGGTTAACGTGGCCCTTGGCGGTAAATTATACCAGGACATTGCCCAACAGATTCGTCACCCAATCGAACATTGTCCTGCACACAGCGGTGAAAAGGTTTTTCACGATGTCAACATCCTTGAAGGTACCCTACTCTCGAGCATCATGGGCGTTTCCAGCATCCGTGTACGAAGTGCGCACCACCAGAGCGTGAAAAACCCAGGGCGCGGTCTCCATCTATCAGCCGTTGCCCACGACAAAGTGATAGAAGCTCTTGAACCAAGGACAAAACAGTTCCTTCTGGCAGTACAGTGGCACCCGGAAAAAACACCCAATGATCGATATTCCAAGAAACTATTTGTGGCGTTCGTCAACGCATCAAAAAAATCATAGCTCGCAAAAGACAACCGTAGCGCGCAAGCCGTTCGAGCCTTTTCTCGTCACACTCTCTATCCTAATTTTTTTTCTTTCCGTGGGATGTCATCGTTCCGACGACGGCCGTCTTCCTGGATATCTCTACCTGAGGCTGAACAGCAACCCGACAACGCTGGATCCTGCACTGGTCACCGATGTTCTGGGAGGTGCAATCACAGCCAAGCTCTTCAATGGCTTGGTCCGCTTCAACGAAAACTTGGACATTGTCCCTGATATCGCCCGCTCCTGGAAGCTATCGAACGATCAGATGACCTACACGTTCCACCTCCGACGGGATGTCACGTTCGGCAACGGCCGCAAGGTCACCGCCCAAGATTTTAAGTACTCTTTCGAACGCGTACTCCAGCCTCAAACAAAGGCCCCGCACACGTGGGTTCTCGATAAGATCCAGGGTGCCGGAGATGTTCTTTCCGGGAAGACCCAAAGCGTGTCCGGTATCAGCGTCGTAAACGACCATACCCTCTTGCTCAAACTGGAGAAGCCCTTTGGTCCGTTCCTATCACTTCTGGCCATGACGACCGCATATGTCGTTCCCCGCGAGGAGGTGGAACGGCTGGGTCTGGACTTCGGCACGCATCCGGCTGGAAGCGGACCGTATGAGCTCATGGAATGGAAGCATGGACAGCATGTGATTCTTGCCGCGCGGGAGGATTATTTCGAAGGAAAACCAAAGCTCAACGGAATCGTTTATCGCATCATACCGGAGGATTTGACAGCAGTGCTGGAATTTGAAACCGGCAGGCTCGACGTACTCGAGATTCCGTCATCGGAATACCACCGCTATACTACTGATCCTCAATGGCGAGATCTCGTATATGGAAGGACGGGATTGAATACTTACTATCTCGGGCTCAACTGCACACGCCCCCCGTTCGACGATATACGCGTGCGGAGAGCTGTGAACTATGCAATTGATCGCCAGCACATCCTGAACACAATCTTTGAAAAACGCGGCGTCCTGGCCTCCGGCCCGATTCCTCCAGGCTTGTGGAAAAACAAGGTCTGGACACAGACTTCGGAAGGATATGCCTATGATCCCCAGAAGGCAACAGAATTGATCAGGGAGGCAGGAGCCGAAGGGAAAACGATCAAGATCTACATACCTACTGATCCAGAGGTGCTCGACATCGTCGAAGTCATCCAGGACTATCTCGCAAAGTCAGGGCTCAAGTCTGAAATAACACAGCTCGACTGGAGCGCCTTTAAACAAGCGGTGAACGACGGAGAACCCAACGCTTTCTGGCTCTCCTGGTGGGCCGACTATCCGGACCCGGAAAATTTTCTGTTTCCCCTATTCCATTCAGCGAGCGCAGGATCCACTGGCAATCGAACGCGCTGCCTCGATCCAGAGCTTGACCGGCTAATCGAAACAGCTCAAAACACCATGGACGAGCACCAGCGCTTCCGGCTCTATCGGCAGGCGGAAAACCGGGTCATCAAAGATGCTCCATGGGTCTTCATGTGGCACAAGGCGGACTATTTCGTGGTGCAACCGTGGGTAAAGGACTTCAGAATATATCCCATCTATTCCATCGACAAGAGCGTGGATGTCACAATCAGCCGATGAAAACCCTAGCTAGTTGATGAGAGATTGTTATGAAAAAAAATGCATTGAATTCCCGGTAGTCCTACTAATCCTGTTCCCCGTGGTTCTTCGTACCTCAACGAAGAACGACGACATCTTTAAAATATCCCCCTCGACTATAATCCCACAGACACTCTCAGATCGAAGCCATCGATTTGACGCCCTATCGAAAACAAGGTTTACGGTAGTCAAGCCATTTAGTTATGCGCAGAAGAACCTGAGGAAATCGGGAAGGATAGTGGAATCTCTTTTCTCCTGATCATAGTAACAACGAAGAATGACGTCTCCGGCTGGCTTACGAACAGGGTTTCGTGTGTACTCTTCACATAAGGCGAAAAACTATCCATCTGCCAGAACTATTCCTCCATTTTCTACCATATGCAGAATGTAGAATATGTAAGAACTCTTGCAGAATGACCCACCTAAAAAAACAGACGGATAAAATAAACCTGTCTTGAAGCAAAACACCTCACCGATTATCGCATTCAAAATCTGTGCTTTTACGGTTTAAGCGCGCAAATTCATAGCTCCTTAGTGGATGCCGTTTGTCAACACCAGAAGAAGAAGTCCCTGCAGTTCTCGTTTGATCGTTCTTGCTCTAACCTTTCCACGTATGGAGAGAAATCGCAACTTTCACTTTCAGTTCAGATGTAAATTCTGTGATACCATGTACCTCGCGCGCATGAAAAGATACGCCGTCATTGATCAGCTCCTCAGTTTGGGCAATGTATCTGAACCCACAATTCATGCCTAGGTCACTTCACTTAAACTCTTTGAGAATAGGCTCCTCAGCTTCAGATGGGAATACGACGTTCTTACCATTGGTGAAGACATTCTTGATTTTGCTTACCATCTCCTGGGTCAAATCAGGCATTTCATGTATATCCCGCAGATGTATTGCTACTACATCCATCAAGAGTTCTCCAGTCCGAGCAACGTGCTTCCATCCACAGTTATATCCCAAACTCCTGCAGGGGAATTCTCTCATGACAGAACTTCTAGTAATAGTTTAAAATTAAATTAATCTTCAACGCTCTTTTTATAAATTTAGCACTGGAGCAATACATCTGTAGAGAAGGCCGAATATTACAGAGCGGAATGAAAAACGGGAATGGATATGATCACTTCAAAAAACGACGCCGGCTCATATCAGTTAGCCGGCGTGTGATCACAAAGAAACAATTATCGGAAATAATTTATTTTGCTCCGTTAATTCATTCCTCCGTAGGAGTGCAGACCAGAAAGAACCAGGTTGACCCCTAGGTAAGTGAAAATGACCGCCAGAAACCCGACGGAAGAAATAACGGCCATCTGTGTGCCTTTCCATCCCCGGACATACCTGGAGTGAAGATAGATGGCGTAAACGAACCATGTAATGAGCGACCAGGTCTCCTTGGGATCCCAACTCCAGTAGGTGCCCCAGGCGCTGTTGGCCCAGACCGCTCCAGTAATAATTCCAGCGGTCAGGAGTGGCCATCCGATCGCTATCATGCGGTAGGTAACATCATCAAGCTGGTTCTGCGCAGGGATGTAGGGCTTCAGCAGGCCTTTGAGTCCCATCCCCTTGGACCAAATAAAATAAAAAAGTGCCAGGACCGCTAGCCAGCTTATGATCATAACAGCTGAATTCGAATTTAGAAAGGTAGCTTCGAACATGTGCTTTTTAAATGATTCGCCGGTTGCCAGATTTTGGAAGGAAATCAAATAGACAAAATCAATACCCATGGCCACCAGCAAGACGATCGCCAGAGTCACACAGAACGACCAGAACAGGAAGACCTGCGACTTGTTCCGGGCACCCGCCACAATGAGGAAGATGAACCAGGCAAGGATCAAGACGCCCAGTCCCAACCAGAAGGCAGTCTTCATTCGATCTCCCTGGCTTGCCATAAGGTACCCTATCGTGGCCAGTACCACGGTTGCCGCAAGTGCAGAGTACAGGTTCGACCGAGAGCCTTTCTCCTCGATGTCCATGAGGAGGTACACCATACTGATGGCAAATGCAACGCCAAAGGCCGCATAGCCGAGGAAACTCACGAGCACGTGGTAGAACAGCCAGTTGCTCTTGAGCGCCGGTACCAAGGGCGTAATATCGGAGCTGATGCCGGCCACATTGATGAACGCAAGCGAAAGGAACGCGACGGGCATCACGAAAGCGCCGAAAGCCTTTGTCTTATATTTGAATTCCACAACAAGGTAGATCAGCACGGTGCTCCAAGTGAAGAATACAAGCGATTCATAGAGATTGGACAGCGGTATTCTCCCGATGTCCATCTGGTAGGACTCGCGCCACCGGAGAAGTAAGGCTGCGGTCTGCAACAGAAACCCGAGCACAGTCACGACCGTTGCGGACTGGCCGATGCCGTTTTTTCGGAAGGCAAGATAGCCGATGTACAGCACCATCGCAATGAGATATAACAATGTTGCTATACTAAAAAGCAAGGAACTATTCATTGAATCCTCCTGAATAACAACTAATACATTTGGAAAAATCTCGATTCATAGCTGGTACACGAAAACATGGAAAGAGTACCCTTATAAAATAAGGGATGAAAACACCTCGAATTCAAAGATTGCTGCACTGCGCACGTTCTCAAGACCCATGTTCCTTTTTTCTCGGCGACTTTGCGGCTAATATCTTTCCCCCCCGATAGTTGGATCTCGTTAACTTGAGATGTTCTCTGCTATCCTATTAAATTCTCGTTCAAACCCGATCCGGTTCCGGTTTGCGGTACCCGCAACAAGAATGATCGCCTGGCCATTTCGATTCTGGATCCTTACCCATAGTTTTCGGTGAGAGCCGAAGAATGCAATCGGCGGTCCGATGCAGAGCATAATGAATCCCGTATAGACTACCCAAACTCCCGGATCCTTCGTGACTTGGAGACCTGTGTAGCGGGCTCCCACGTAGCCACGGTAACTGATCACATAATCCTCGGGCATAGAAGGTTCTCCAGAATCCGTTTTGAGGATAGTGGTACGGTAAAGCGCCTTCTGTCCTTTGTATACCTCGAGTTCCACGGCAGGATTGATGAACTCCTGTCTATCAGCGTTGTAATACTGCACCTGACCGGTGGAAGGATTCCTCATTCCGAAGGGCTCAAATCCCAGGACCTTGATCGTCCTGTCAATCGATGGAATAAAGAGTGAGGCGCCGGGGTCCACGACAACCGTCTCCCCTCCCGTCTGATTGTCGTTTTTCTTGCGGATGTTCAAAACGACCTTCCCATGGGCGTCCGGAACCACTCCGTAGCTCGACTGATAGAAGGTTATTCCATGAAAGGTAAGCGGGTCGTTCACTCTGATCCGCTTATCCAAGATCTTTTGGCCGTTGAGGTTGAAAATACTAAGCGTACTGTGATATTCTGATGGCATGCCGGTCGGCATCCCCGACTGTCCAATATAGTAATCGACATCGAAATTATCGCACCGGACATAATAACCGAGCGGCATAGCGGGAACACCCACTTGGGGATCATGTATTACCGGGCTTTCGGCAATGCCTAGCGCTGCAATGAGCTGATCCCACATGGGCTCGTTTCTAAGGTAAACAACCTGGGTCACAGATCCTTCCGGAAGGTTCAAGAACGCCTTAAACCCGAAGAACGATCCGATAAGAGCTCCCGTAAAGATGAGAAGGATGCTCACGTGTGTGATATACACACCGAAACGGCTGAAGACGCCTTTCTGCGAGATATACTGCGTACTGTCCGGCTCCTTGGACTCTAGAAAACGGAATCCCCGCGCTTTCAGCACGGCAGCTGCCTTCTCCTCGGCTTTACCTATTTCGGCCTTCATTTGAATCTCTTTCCTGAAAGATACGGCCTTCAGGCTGTCTTCATTGATCGGTTTAAGCGGTGCTGTTGCAATCTTCCATGTGTGAGGGAACCGCTCGAGCGTACAGACTGTCAGATTTGCCGTAAATAAGAAGAGGAGCAGAACGAACCACCATGTATGGTACATATCGAAGAACCCCAGCATATCGAAGAGCCGGATCGTGCTCTGGCTGTATTCCAGGAGATAGCGTTCCGGAGCCTCGTTCTGCTGGATAACGGTCCCGATTACCGACACGATCGCAAGGATGATCAGCAACACCACGGCAAGTTTTACGGATGAAAAGAATTTCCAAACCTTTTCGGCGGTGATTTCTACAATCCCTTTTTGTTTTTCCAACACAACCTCCTGGTAAAAACAGTCCCGCTAAATTATCACATCAACTTCGGAGTGTCAAGGAGTTTGGAACCAAAACAGCTGCCTGCATTGATGGAGAAGCAGTCGTGTGATTCTGCGCTCACGGGGCTTTTTAATTTTCTGTTCGTCACTTGGTCACTTGCAGATTTCGTCTTGCTTGCACATTCCTTCTTCAGCAGTCGAAGTCACCGGAGCAGTCAGAAGGTCTGGTTGATTGAAAATATCGATCGTTGCGCCCGAGTTCGGAGCAGTCAGCTCACCCTTCTTTGGCGTCGTTTTTTTTACGGCCTTGACCTCCACTGACTTGGACTTCGTACACGCGAGAAGGTAGCGGTTTATGGTGTCCGTCCCGGTCAAAAGTATTTTCTGGTACTGATCGTTTATCATGAGGGTGGGAACGGTTTCTATGCCCATGTTTTTAAGAAATCCGACATATGAATTCACGGGTAAATGTGCTACGCTGATTTTTTTTTCGTCCAATTCCTGTATGACCTCAGCGCAGTGTTTGCAATCATTGCTGTAAAACAGGATCAGCCGTTCATTCATCGGCAGGTTTACGGGCACGCCTGCAGGCAGGACCAAATACTGGATTATGAAGATCGCCAAAAAGGCCACAAATCCGGCGATAATATCTTTTTCACCGGAGAGAAGCCTAGTGATGCCGAGTGCGGCCATAATACAGAAGATCGTGACGCAGAAGAGGCAGAGCGTGTGTATCCTGAACGCCAGATACCCCATGAAGAACCCTTCACCTGCCAGTGCGACGACAAGGATGAGATTGATCAGGCGTTCGATTTCCGGCTTCTGGAATCGCCGGTTCAGCAGCATTAAGGCCGCGATCGACGAAAAAGTTGCGAACCCTATGAGAAAGATGGATGCATCGCCGAATCTCGCCGACTGCGCTGTCATATTGCATCCTTCGGTATAGCAAATATTCTTCCCGAAGTATTTCAGAACGAGTTCGGTCAGAACAAAGAGTGAAGCAATCACACTCACAATTAAAAAAATTATATCGAAGGTTTTTTTATGCCTTTGCATATCCTTTTGCCCTTTTGTGTATTTCAGTTCATCATGCAGAATGCTGTTTGCCTGTCGTTTATCACCTGAAAATCAATCACCCCACCGAATCACCCTCAAGAGGGGTATGAATTGCCGCTTGTCTTTCTCTGCCAGGGATGGGATGCAGGTGGCAACAATTCTGCTTCACGGCGAGCCAGTTGAGCATCGATAATTCAAGATATACTCTGGACCTCGTATTTCGAACAATGTTTTACAACAGCGTCGCTGCTAGCTCTGCAAGATCAGAGCGTTCACCCTTTACAAGCGTAATGTGACCAGCGATGGGCTCTTCCTTGAACCGTTCAACGACAAAGGTTAGTCCATTGCTCGACGAATCGATATACGGATTATCGATCTGATATGGATCGCCGGTAAGGACGACCTTTGTCCCCTCGCCAGCGCGGGTGATGATCGTCTTAATCTCGTGCGGTGTCAGGTTCTGGGCCTCGTCTACGATCAGATACTGGTTAGGCATGCTGCGTCCGCGGATATAGGTGAGCGGTTCCACCTCGATCATACCTAGATCGAAGAGGCCCTGGAGGTCTTTCTTGCCTTTTGCGCGCCCGGCCATGGTCGATGCACCCATAAGAAAATCTAGGTTGTCACGGATCGGCTGCATCCAGGGCCGGAGCTTCTCCTCGATGTCTCCGGGCAGGAATCCGATGTCCTTGCCGAGCGGGAACACGGGGCGCGAAACCACAAGCCTCTGGAACGCCCTGCTTTCAATGGTCTTCTCAAGGCCAGCGGCTAGAGCCAGAAGTGTCTTACCCGTTCCAGCCCTCCCCACGAGCGTTACCAATCGGATATCGTCGTTCAGGAGCAGGTCGATGGCAAACTGCTGCTGCTTGTTCCTTGCATTAATGCCCCACACACCGTGCTTAACGTTCACGATAGGGACGAGAATGTTTTTTTGATGTTGATATCTCGCTAATGCCGTTTGTGACGGGTTGGCGTTGTTCTTAAGCAATACAAACTCGTTCGGGAAAAACATAGGACCGGGAGGAGGCGTGAACTCTCCCTTCGCGTAAAATTCATCGATTGCTCCCGGCGCAACCGCCAACTCTATCTCTCCCGAATAAAGCTCGTCAAGCGTAATGGTGTCCGACTCGAAATCTTCCGCTTTTAGACCAAAAGCATCGGCCTTGATACGGAGGTTCGTGTCCTTAGTCACGAGGATCACCGGCAGGTTTTCGTGCTTCAGATTGAGCGCTGTGGCAAGAATGCGATTGTCCGCCTTGGTTGCTACGAGCTCACTCGGCAGATGCTCCTGCGATTGGTGGTTGAGCTCGACGCACAAGCTCCCGCCGCCGTCGAGTTCGACTCCCTGGGAAAGCTTTCCTTTTTGCCGCAGTTCATCGAGGATTCGCGAGACTTGACGTGCGTTTCTGCCCATTTCGTCAATGCCCTTCTTGAACTTGTCCAGCTCCTCGATCACGACAATCGGAATGATTACTTCATTGTCCTCGAAGGAGAATATCGCATGAGGGTCATGAAGCAGAACATTAGTATCAAGTACAAATATTTTTTTCATTAAATATCCTTTTCACGAGGGAAAGATTTTATGCAAGTCTGTGATGCTCCGCGAAGGGATGGCCCCTTCACGGATCACGTGCGGCAATTCAGTCCTTACATCAATGATGGTCGACGGTTTTTCGCCTGCGGTTTTGCCTCCGTCCAGGATCAGGTCAACAAGGCCGGCTATCGTAGCAGCTTCCTGGGCTGTTTTGGGGCTCCGCTTTCTCGAGATATTTGCACTCGTCCCGGTTAGTGCATGACCGAGATATCGTAGCAGGCTGCGTGTCAGTGCGTTGCCTGGCACCCTAAGACCAATGGTTCCTGTGTTCGCGGTAACGTGCGTCAGTACGTTAACCCTAGCTTTAAACACGAGAGTTAGCGGTCCTGGCCAGTATCTCTTAATAAGAATTTCTGCCTGCGGTGTAATCTCTGCGGCCCAATCGCATATTTCACTTGCGTCCGCCATGAGCAAAATGATCGGCTGGTCCCGTTGTCTGTCCTTGATATCAAATAACCTCTTCACTGCGGCGCAATTCCTCGGATCAGCGCCTAGCCCATAATACGTATCCGTCGGATAGACGATGACACCGCCCGCTGAGATCACTTCTCTGCATCGGGAAAAGGACTGTTCAGGAAACGCAGGATCGATTGTTACTACTTTTTCCAATAGAGAACCACTCGTTACAGCTTGATTTGATCGATGCAGTGCCATTGCTTCTCAACAACAGGATCACAGCCACAGCAGATTTCCCTTGAAATACCATTCAAGGGACCGACTAGCCCAGGATGTTTCTCCGGAAGTCAGTGGCCAAATATTGGATTGAAACGTTCACGATCATTACCTTGCCAATCCGTTCGTCCACAAAGCAGGGCCTATGGTTCTTCATATTTTTTAACTATTTCCGGAGTCCGTTTTATTTTTGTCCTCTGGCCAGGACGATGTCTCCATTCTTTTGTCCAAGGAAGCCTGCAACGACCGGGCATTTCACTTTGAACAGAAAGAAAATGCGGGTGTCCTTTTGACCTATGAGCGTTTCGTAGTTGGCCTGCCCTTTACTGATGATAAGCTCTGCAGATTGGTAAGCCTCTAGAAAATGCGCTGAGCACGATTCCAGCAGGGTGCCGATGCCGTCGTTCCCATTATCGATCACGGTCGCATACTCATGCAAGCCGGCGGCGAGCGCATCGTCGAGTGTGGCATCGTTAATCACCGGAGAACCCTTCACCACTGCGGTCACGTCCTTGCCCATGACACGCAGGGTTTCGAGAAGTAACCGGTCGAACACGATCTCTCCGGCGTTGTCACAGAGGTAGAGGATGCGGCGTGCTATTCTAACTTCCTGGGAAAAGGCGCGGTAATTATCGCCTGATAGCGGCAACCTAAACGATTCCTCGATGGCACGGTCAAGATCGATACTTTCGTAGATCCCGAAGTTGATTACGTTCCCGGCAATAGCAACGCGGACAGCACCTTCAAGACGGTCATCGAATCTCGATGCTATTGCTTTGAGCGACGTCATCCTGTCGAAAGCGATGCGGTTATAGTCGTCCTTCAGGGACCGATAGGGGTCGGTTCTCGTCTCTACACGAAGCATACGGTGAATTATTGTCGTTGTTCGAGCTGGAATCTCTTCCATCGACGCCTGTTCAATGATTGCGGCCGCCTTCCGTAAAATACCACGGCCTCGGTCGCTGTTCACCTCTGCATAATTCAAGGTACGCGTTACCTGACCGAAAAAGCAGGGTAGGCACTCGAGTTCAGTCTTCACGCAGCCGGTCCCTGCGCCGGTGCTCCGCCACCAGGTTTTTTCTTCCAGCGTCTGCGGCGGGATTTCTTTTTAACCGGCGCTCCGACATCGGCTACTGCCAGTTCTTTGACTGCTGGTGCTGCGGTGATAGCTATGAGGCGCTTTGCCTTTTCTTCCACATCTCGTTCCATTTCGACCCTGAAGACCTTAAGACGGTTTGCAATCTTCACATCGCTTGTGGCGATAATCTGGGCCGCGAACACGCCCGCATTTTTTGCGCCTGGCTTGCCAATCGACATCGTCGCAACCGGAACACCGCCTGGCATTTGGGCCGTGGCCAGGAGAGCATCGAGTCCCTTGAGTGGAGACGAATCGATCGGCACGCCAATGACCGGAAGCGTCGTGTGGGATGCGATGACCCCGGCAAGATGCGCAGCCCATCCCGCACCGGCAATGATCACCTTGATCCCTCGTCTCTCAGCACCCACGCTGTATTCGATAACCTTTTTTGGTGTCCGATGAGCCGACGCGACAGTCATTTCATATTCGACTCCGAACTCCTGGAGCATCGCGGCCGCCTCCTGCATGATTGGAAGGTCAGTGTCACTGCCCATCAATATCCCGACAACTGGTTTACTCATGAGTACTCCCTTCATCAAGTTGTTTATGAGAATCCAGTAATGTTACAAATCTTTTGCATCGTCTATAAAGACCGTCTCAATGCCGAACACGTCTCCCACAAGTCGCATTAATGCCTTTACGCCGACAGTTTCCGTTGTATAGTGGCCTGCAACGATGAGGTTTATACCAAAATCTTTCGCTGCGTTGTGCGTCGCTAGATCGATCTCTCCGACCACAAAGCAATCTAGCTGTTCCTGAACGGCGTCGTTCAGTAAGCTGCCGCCACCGCCGGACACTATTCCCACGGTGCGAATACGCCCCTTGCCGAAGCGGAACACCCTGCTGGTCGTTTTTAACTGTTTCTTGAGAATCATTGCAAGATCATCAAGGGTGGTTGTCCCCTTGACGATACCCGCATAACCGATCTTAATTCCATGATACTTTCCGAATTTACGTAGATTCTTCAGTCCTAGCAAACGGGAAAGCTGTACGTTATTCCCGTATTCCCCATGGAGATCTAGCGGCAAATGCGCGGCATAAAGCGCCAGGTTGTGCTTTTTCAGATACGCTTCCCGATTTTTCTCGAGGTTGTGATCCTTTTGGGGTCTCCATTTAATACCATGATGCACGACGATAAGGTTAACACCAAGCTTCTGTGCTTTCTCAAAAGTAGAGATACATGCATCGACAGCGAAACCGACTCGTTCTAGCGCGCAATCCGTACGGACCCCCACCTGCAGGCCGTTTAGGGAAGCATCCTTGATTTTTCTGACCCGCAACTCCTCATTCAGAAAGCTGACGACATTCCGTATCGTCGGCCATTTCGTTATGCACTGTACTCTTCGCACTAGTTGATTCCGCTAATTCCCCGTCTCAAGAGCCCGCGCCCCGATATCCCTTCGGTAGTGCGCGCCGTCGTAAGTGATCTCCCGAATGCCCCTGTATGCATTATCGATGGCAGCGGCAACAACCGGACCGAGGCCGGTCACGCCGAGCACCCTCCCGCCGTCTGTCACAATCTTGCCGTCCTTAAACGCGGTCCCGGCGTGAAATACCGATACATTGTTCAATTTTGCGGCATTCTCGAGACCGGAGATGATCTTGCCTTTTTCGTAGCTGCCGGGATAGCCTCCCGAGGCCATGACCACGCAGACCGCGGAATCGGGTTTCCATTTAATTTCGATCTTTGACAGGGATCCCGCAAGGATAGCCTCGATAATATCGATAAGGTCCGTATCGAGCCGTGCCATGATTGGCTGAGTCTCTGGATCACCGAATCGAGCGTTGAACTCCAGGACCTTAGCTTCACCATCATGGATCATGAGACCGGCATACAGCACTCCTTTGAACAACCGTCCTTCTTTTTCCATAGCCCGCACCGTGGGGACCATGATAGTTTCCATGACCTTCCACTCCAGCTTTTTGGTGACTACTGGCGCCGGAGAATAAGCTCCCATGCCGCCTGTGTTCGGCCCTTTGTCTCCATCGAACACGCGTTTATGGTCTTGTGACGACGCCATGGGTACCACTGTCTTTCCGTCCGAGAAGGCCATGAATGAAGCTTCTTCTCCCTTGAGGCATTCTTCGATCAAAACACGGTCACCTGCCGCGCCGAAAGCCTTGTTGATCATAATAAGGTCCAGAGCCTTTAAGGCCTCCTCCACCGTTTCAGCAACCACAACACCCTTTCCAGCGGCTAAACCATCGGCCTTTACGACTACAGGCGCGCCCTTCTCACGCACGTAAGCCTCTGCCGAGGCCTTCTCAGTAAACACACTATACTCCGCTGTAGGGATGTGATACTTCCTCATGAGATCTTTGGAAAACCTCTTGCTTGCCTCTATTTCGGCCGCCTTGCCACTCGGGCCGAAGACGCGAAGCCCTGCTTTCGTAAACTCATCCACAATGCCTAAAGAGAGTGGTCCTTCCGGACCCACGATAGTGAGGTCCATGGACTTGGCCTTGGCGAATACCAGAAGGCCGGGGATATCCTCAGCCTTGACCGGGATGCATTCGGCAAGCTGCGCGATGCCGGCATTTCCCGGTGCTGCGTATATTTTCGTGACTTTCGGGCTCTGTGCTATTTTCCAAACCAACGCATGTTCCCTGCCGCCACCACCGATGACAAGCACCTTCATAGATTCACTCCTTGAAATTTCGCAATGCTATGGTAGCTGGTAGGTATTATTCAGGAGACCTGGATAAAAGATTATCTTTTCCTGCCACCTGCTGGCCAGTGACTACTTTCTTCTGAAGATTCTCATTCATGCTTCCTGTCCGGTATCCATCAAGGTCCAGACAGACATAGGTATAGCCTAGTTTTTTAAATGCTGCTGTGATTGCTCCCATGATATCGTTGGAAAACAGCTTTGTGAAATCCTGCCTCGCTACTTCGATCCGTGCGATATCGCCGTGATGCCGGACGCGGACCTGCCTGAACCCGTGAGCGCGTAATTGGTCCTCCGCGGCCTGAACAATTTGCAATATCTCGGGGGTGATCCTGATTCCATAGGGAATGCGGGAAGAAAGGCAGGCGAGGGATGGCTTGTCCCACACCGGGAGATGCAGCATGCGTGCACATTCGCGGACATCGGTCTTTGAAAACCCAGCTTCGACGAGTGGACTCCGAAGACCGAACTCTTGGGCGGCTTTTCTACCCGGTCGATAATCTTTCAGATCATCTGTGTTCGACCCCTCTATAACAAAAGCGATGCCCTGACTATCGGCAATCCGCCTGAGTTTTGCAAAAAGTTCGCTCTTGCAATGGTAGCACCGTTCCGGCGTATTCTTTACGAAGTCTTCCGATGAAAGCTCTTCCGTATGGAGGACCTTATGCGTCACTCCCAACATGCGCGCGAACTCCTCAGCGGAAAGCAGTTCACCGGCCGGATAGGTCTCGGAAACTGCTGTCACCGCAATCAGGCGAGGGCCCATGACCTCCGACGCGGCTCTTAGAAGGAGCGAACTATCCACACCGCCAGAGTAGGCGAGTACAGCGACACCCATCTCCTTGAGCAGCGCTTCAAGAAGTTCTAATTTTTGTCCAATTACCATCTGGCGGATAATAGCATAGCACAAAGAGGAGTGTCAACCATTCTTGAACTATCTGAAACGACCGACTGCCCTGAGAAATACTACTTTTTCGCTACAGCTGTGATGAAGCCCAGTTTCGCTGAAAGCGCCTGACCTGATTCCAGTAGTAAGTTGATGATGCCCCCTTTTTCCAGTCGTTCGTCTGTCAGACGGCTTATTGGTGCTGTAATGCCGATTGCAGCAATTACGTTTTTTGAATAATCCTTCACCGCAACAGAGATGCCCCGCACATCGGTTTCTGATTCCTCGTTCTCGAAGGAATAACCTCGGTCGACAACGCTCTTCAACTCAGCCAGCAGAGTATCGCGGGTTTTAATGCTACGGTCGGTCATCGTAGACAGCATTTGGTCAGGATAGAGACGCTCGATTTCGGCAGGAGACAACTGGGCCAGTTGGACCTTTCCGACGGCAGTGCAATGTGCAGGCAGCAGGGCGCCGATATGTGAAACCGCACGAACGGTTTTGTCCGTTTCCACGCCGTCCATGTAAATGATCTTATTCCCGCGCAGGACGGCCACGACTGTTGTTTCGCCGGATGTTGCCGTTAGGTTTTCGAGGATTGGCCGCGCCTGCCGGCGGCATTCACGCTGTTCGATGAAGATCGACCCGATCTGGAGGGTCTTCACACCTAGCCGATAATTTTCTGTGGCAGGGTTCTGCTCAATGTACCCTCGATATTCGAGCGTGGCCAGCAGCCTAAATACATTATTCTTATGTAGATCCAGCCGCTTCGATAACGCCGTCACACCAAGTTCGTCCTCGGTCTTGGTGAAAGATTCAAGAATATCGAGCGCATGCGACACTGACTGGATCGAATAATTGACTTTTTCTCTTTTCATAAATAGTATTCACTTATGATCGTGCTAAAATTATTTAACTACCCGGCTTGTCACTCTCATTGGATTTATAACACTTCTGCAACCACACCTGAATAGTATAAGAAGCAAAGACCAGATAGTCATACAAGTCTTTGTTTACTTATGGAAAGATTGTTTTTGATATTTTAAAACAGTTGTTTAACATTAAGCCCTGGGGCTTTATTTGTCAAGCGGAAACATGAAATCCGGTATTCATTTCCATAAATATAGAGGAATGGTGAGAGATGAGGTTTTTTAAATCAGATATTAACAACCGAGTCATTTCGCACATCATAAAGTCACCGAAACATATAGTCCCCACACACCAAGGCGATGAACCAGCGCCTTAAACCACTTAATCAGTTTTCCCGGCAACGCTTTGTGCAGAAGGATGCCGACGATGATCCCAACACCGTCAGCAACAAACATTCCCATCGTGGTCCCGGCCTATACAGGGACTACGGAGTTGAACTCGGCAACAAGCTTAACCGTAGCGAGCTGGGTATTGTCCGCCATTTCGGCTAGAAAGAACGCTATCGTCACACTCCAAAATGAACTAAAGTTGAATCGATTGGTCTTTTCCTCAAGCCTGTCGCATTTGATGGTCCAAAGACCGACGATGAGGAATGACACTGCTGCAGAGATCTTGATGAAGTGAAGTGGAATGATATTCGTGAGATAATTACCAACATACACGGCGACGAGATGCTTCAGGGTGATCGCAACGAAAACGCCAGGCATGACCGTCTGCCGGCGAAACCTCTAATTAAGGGCCATAGCCAAGAGCTGCGTCTTGCCGCCAATCTCTGCGAGAAACACAATCACCATTGATGTGAGAAGCGCCATCATTTGAGCAGGACTTTCTGCTTCTCTACCAGCTCCTTGATTCCTTTCTCTCCGAGGGTCAGGAGCTTACTCAGCTCATTTTTCGAGAACGGCTTGCCTTCCGCCGTGCCCTGCAGTTCCACAACTCCGCCTTTGCCCGTCATGACCAGATTCATATCAACCTCCGCGGTCGAGTCCTCTTCATAGCAAAGATCGAGCATTGGTTTTCCGTCCACGATACCGACGCTGATCGCAGCAAGATAGTCAATTACCGGGACAGCTTCGATCAGTCCCTGTTTCTGGATATGACGGAGTGCATCCACCAATGCAACGTATGCTCCCGTGATCGATGCTGTCCGCGTTCCGCCGTCAGCCTGGACCACATCGCAGTCAATCAGCACCGAGCGTTCTCCAAGTGCGGTCATATCCACGACAGAACGGAGTGATCTACCAATGAGCCGTTGAATCTCATGCGTGCGACCGCCCACCTTGCTCCGTTCGCGCTGGATACGCTGAGGAGAGGAGCGCGGCAACATTGCGTATTCAGCGGTCACCCAGCCTGTGCCTTTGCCTCGAAGAAAGGACGGAACAGAATTATCCACCGTTGCCGTACAGATGACCTTGGTGTCGCCCATCTCGATCAGCACTGCGCCTTCGGCGGATTTAATATAGTTCCGTCTTATCGTCAGTTTGCGGAGCTCGTCCGTCTTCCTACCATCTACGCGCATGTAGATACCCCCCCATGAACAAGTCAATTTGCCCGCTAAGACGCAAAGGACATATAGGATAGCTAAACGATGACAGAGTTAAACAATAATTGATTTTATCATTGCCGATTCATCATCAATAATCGGCGAAATCCATGTCAAAAGATTTTCTCGTTGCTTCAGTGGTAGAAAATTAGAACTGAAAGTATTTCATCTTACTCCTTCCCAGTGGTTCTGCGGTTTTCAACATCTTATCCACAAACTGTTTTGCTTTCTCCACAGCCTTTTCCACAGGCAATCCCATAGCAATGAACACCGCTATTGCTGAGGAAAGAACACACCCCGTCCCATGAAACTTGCCTCTCTTTCGTGATGTGGAAAAGCTGAGCACAAATTTGCCTCCATAAAGCATGTCAGCTGCCGGACCGATGCGGTGGCCGCCTTTTATGAGGACATATGCCGGTCCCGTATCAAGGATACGTCCTGCTGCGTAATCCCTGTCCCCTTCCGAAGTTATCGCCATTCCTGCCAAAGCTTCTGCCTCGGGAATATTCGGCGTAACGATCATCGCCAGAGGAAATAGTTTTCCAATGAGTGATGTAATAGCTGCACGCTGAAGCAGGGGTTTGCCTGAGCTTGATTTCAGCACAGGATCAACCACGAGGCCTTTGATCGAAAATTTCTTGATGGCCGTTGCAACGACTTCAACATTCTGTTTGGTCAAGAGCATGCCGGTCTTTACTGCATCTGGCTTGATATCGGCAAGGAGGGTGTCAAGCTGTTTTAACAGGATGTCCGGAGCTATGCTTTTAACACCGTAGACACCCCGACTGTTCTGAATCGTTAGCGCGGCAGGCAAGGCCATCCCGAAAACATGGAGGGCCTGGAATGTTTTCAGGTCAGACTGGATGCCTGCACCGGATGAAGGGTCTGAACCGGCTATGGAGAGGACTTTTCTCATGCTCTTTTTTTTCCACTACCTAGACCACTATGATTTTGTGGAGCGTCTTCTCATCTGAGTGGTAAGCCCTGTCTCATTCCAACTTCAGATGAATCAGTTCCAACGGATCAACACGAGCTCCCTGCACGCGTACTCCCCAATGCAGGTGCGGTCCCGTGGCGCGGCCCGTGGCACCCACAAGCGCAATGACATCACCTTTTTTGACTGACTGTCCTAGTTTGACAAGAACCTTGGAGAGATGAAAGAACATGGTATAGATGCCCTGGCCGTGGTTTAGCACCAGCGCTTTGCCGGCGAAGAACTGTTTGTCGATCAGGGCCACGGTAGCATTGTTCGGCGCGATTATTTTATCACCCTTATGCCCTCTGACGTCTACACCGGAGTGTGGGCTCTTCGGAATTTTATTGATTATTCGTCGGACGCCAAAGGGCGTTATAATCTCGCCTTTAAGGGGATTGATAAAATCCCCCGTCCATGAACGACTGGTTTCGATAGGCCAAATAGCCTCCATTTTGCGCTGGTCCCGTTCGGCGCGCGCCTCGTCCTTGGCGGATAGTTCCACCATGTGCTTGGGAAGGGTCAACTGCTGGACCTCATATTCTTTCTTGATAACCTCCACCATCTGTTTAAAATCAGCCCCATGTGAAGAAATTTCCAAATCGTATTTTCCGGGTTCAGTAAAGTAATCGACTGCAATAATTGCCTTGAGCGTTTCTTTTGAAGGATTAAAATAAATTTTCTTCCCGTTAAATTTCCCTTCAAGCGGCCCTCTGAAGTTTTTGACCGTGACGACAAAAAGATCACCCGGTGCGGGTGTCGTCGGTTCAACTATAATCTCAGGCTTAAGTGTATTTCCCTGCGCATGAACAATGTATGGCAGGCATAAAATCGCTGTGAGAATAAAGATTGTCTTGAATCTATCCATTTTGGTACCTCACGTAGATAGGTATTGTCCTACGGTTTTCTGACTTCTGTTTTACGACCACTCTCTTCTTTCTTTAGGTACTGCGACATGCCCTTCATAGAACAAAACTCGCCGCACATGGTACAGACATCGGATTCTTTCGGCATGCTCGATTCGCGCAGTTTTCGCGCTCGTTCGGGATTAACTGACAGCTCGATCTGGCCTTTCCAATCAAGCGCCTTGCGCCGCCGTGCCATTTCATTGTCCCAATCCATTGCACCTTTCACACCCTTGGCAATATCCGCAGCATGGGCCGCAATCCGGGAAGCGATAACTCCTTCTCGTACATCATCAAGGTCCGGCAACCGTAGATGTTCGGATGGCGTTACATAGCAGAGGAAATCAGCGCCAGCCGCGCCCGCAATGGCCCCACCGATGGCGGAGGTTATATGGTCATAACCGGGAGCCACGTCGGTCACGAGCGGTCCAAGCACGTAGAATGGTGCGCCTTTACAGAGTTCCTTCTGGATCTTCATGTTCGTCTCGATATGGTTGATCGGCACATGGCCAGGCCCCTCAATCATCACTTGCACTCCTGCCTCATGGGCGATGTCACGCAGTTCTCCGAGCGTGATCAGCTCTTCAATCTGGGCTCGGTCCGTAGCGTCGGCAAGACACCCCGGCCGCATGCCGTCGCCGAGCGATAACGTCACATCGTATCTTTTTGCGATCTCGATCAACCGGTCATACTGAGTGAATAACGGGTTTTCCATATCATTATATATGATCCATTCTATGTGAAAAGCACCTCCCCGGCTGACAACGTCCATGATTCTGCCCTGTTTTTTAAGCCGCTCTAGGCTTGATGTAGTGACGCCGCAGTGCACGGTAATAAAATCCACACCTTCTTCTGCCTGCTGCTCAATCACTCGGAACAGGAAGTCGGGGTCCATCTGGACGATAGGCTTACCCTGTTCAACGGTCTCGACTGCAGCCTGATAGATCGGCACGGTACCTATGGAGACCGTGGATTGCTTCAAAATCTCCTTGCGTATACCGACAATAGGTCCGCCTGTCGAGAGGTCCATGACGGCATCAGCGCCTGCGGCAACGGCTGTTTTCAGCTTCTCGATCTCACCTTCAATAGACATCCGATCCTTAGAGGTCCCGATGTTGGCGTTGATTTTGGTCCTGAGTCCCTTTCCAACGCCTAGCGGTGTGATAGACGTGTGTCGGTTGTTCCTGGTGATGACGATAGTGCCCTTTGCTACCCCGTTGGCAACATGATCAAGCGTAACACCCTCGGCGCGTGCCACGGCCTCCATCTCGGGGGTGATATTTCCTTTTCGGGCTTCAAGTATCTGAGTCATTCTGCACCTCGTTTAGCTCCTGATTCCTTATGGCACTCTGTATTTTCATTACCTGCGACCACACTGAACACAAATCGACCTGTCGACGATTTGGACCATTGCGGTAATATTCTTTGCAGCCTTCCGTATATCCTGTGCACCGAAAATAGCAGATATCATGGAAACGCCATATGCCCCTGCCCATAAAACATGGCCTATGTTTTTGCCTTTTATCCCACCTAAGGCGAAAATCGGTATATCTATCATTTTTTTTACACTTCTTAGAGCTTCCAATCCCACTGGCTCACTAATTTGAATTTTTGATGGGGTTTCATAAATTGGGCCGAAAGTCACAAAATCAGCGCCGTCATATTCAGCGATGCGCGCTTCTTCAATATTGTGCGTTGATACACCAATCATCATCTTTTTGCCGATTATATGTCTGACCGCTGGTGTTGGCATACTTTGATGTCCGAGGTGGACTCCGTCCGCCTCAACAGCAACGGCAACATCCACATGGTCATTGATGAAAAGCTTTGCACCGAACTCTTTTGTGAGCACCCTTAGTTCCTGCGAGAGGGCAAGCAGTTCCCGTATCGACAGATCCTTCTCCCGAAGCTGGATACTCCGGACACCACCTTGAAGTGCAAGCCGTACAGCATCGGGAAGCGGCATTGCTGTCTGCATCCTATCGGTAATCAGGTAAAGTTTGAAATCAACGGGCAAGAAAACCTCCACCCTGGAGTCACTGAGATGTGAAAGGTACTAGAATATGAGGTTATAATATGGAATCCTGAAATTCCAAAGATCACTCAGTTTCCATCTGCTTCGAAAGTCCTTAACCTGCGCTGTGCCTCAGTGTCTCTCTAGCAATAATTGATTTAGCTTCCAATCAATCCTTCAATTGGACTGCTCGCTGTGGCGTAAAGCTTTTTCGGTATCCGCCCTGCCTTGTACGCAAGCCTGCCACCGAGCACACCGTACTTCATGGCCTCGGCCATCGCGATGGGATCCTTGGCCCCGGCAATCGCCGTATTGAGGAGAACAGCGTCACAGCCAAGTTCCATAGCCAGTGCAACATCCGAGGCAGTTCCGACGCCTGCGTCGACAACCACAGGCACCTTTATGGCTTCCATGATGATCCGGATGTTGAAGGGGTTCCGTATGCCTAGGCCTGAGCCGATGGGAGCGGCAAGCGGCATGACCGCTGGGCATCCAATGTCCACAAGCTTCTTCGCCATGATGGGATCATCACCTATATAGGGCAATACGATAAGCCCCTCTTTGACCAACACCTTTGCTGCCTCGAGCGTCGCCTCGTTGTCTGGAAAGAGGGTTCTATCATCGCCGATCACTTCGAGCTTCACGAGCTTTGAGATTCCGGCCTCCGCCGCCAACATAGCAGTACGAATTGCGTCCTTGGCAGTATAGCATCCTGCGGTATTTGGCAGGATTTTGTACTTCTTTGGATCGATATAATCTAGCAGGTTTTCTTTGTTTTTATCGATAATATTCACCCGGCGTACGGACACTGTAACCACATCAGTGCCGGACGCCTCAATGGCTTTTCTCGTCTCAGTAAAGTCCTTGTACTTACCAGTGCCGACCCAAAGACGCGACTGGAATTCAATACCTGCGATTACGAGCTTGTCGTCATTCATTTCTTATATACTCCTCGTATTTTCTCTAAACGCAAAACTATCGGCGTTGATCATCCCACCCCCCATAAAACTGACCACTTCAAGTGCATCACCATCCTTGATCGTCGTAGTGCCGTATGTATCTTTTTTCACAATCGTCTCATTCAATTCTACTGCCACACGCTGGTGCTGTATGTCCAGAATCTCTAGAAGGCCATGGACTGTAATGTTATCAAGGACTTCCTTTTTTTCTCCATTCAGTGTTATCTTCATGTTTTTTTTTACAGCGAACCCCTAGGAGTATCTTTTCCCTTTCTCGATGTTCTTGTTTTTGGCTTCGCTTCTCAAAAATAAAAAACCGTATCCGGTCAGGATACGGCTCGAAAGGTCTTCGATAATGATATTCTCGCCTTCCCTACGCCGGTACTACCCGGATCAGGTTCTAAGGGTCGTCCTCTCAGGACTCTCAGCCTCTCGGCTCCCCCAGCATTCGGTGTGTTTACAATACGGCAAGATATGCATAAAGTCAATTATTTTCTAGCGAACATTCTTCTCGATCACATTCCTCCCGATGAACCACGCACCTCTATTCCGGTCGCTTTCTCAAGTGCATCCCTGCGAGCGTTGTTCAAGGCCGTGGCCTTGCCCTGGGACATCGTAGTGTCCTCCCCCAGTATCGCCTGTCCTTCGCCTTATGTCCCGCTAAAGGCAAGCTCCTCGCCTATTATAAGAAATAGCATTCTAAGAATTATTTTTGTCGTCATATTTGCTCTCCCTTGATCATGAAAGATTTGTGAGATCTCCATTCCTTACGAGACTTTAATGATTATATATACAGGTTCAGCCGTTCAAAAGCCTGACGATGGCCATGCCGTCGTCAAAGTAGTCGATGACGTTCAGAGCGCCGTACGACTGATCAACCCGGAACATATTCCTCATGTCCAGACCGAGAGCATCGGCCAGGATCACGCGGTTCACGCCACCGTGGAGCAGCATGGCAATCTCCTGCCCGGGATGTGATGACATCAAGTTCTTGAAAACAGGTAAGATCCGGTCCTTGACATCAAGAAGACATTCCCCACCCGGCGGCCGGTAGTTCAAAAGATCGCCACGCCAAAGAAGATATTCGTCGGGGAAACGGGCCTTGATCTCTGCTGCAGTCAAACCTTCCCATGCACCCACGCTCCGCTCCCGCAGTTCGGGCACAGATGTGTACGATTTCCCAATTCGTCGAGAAATAATATCTGCGCCTTTCATTGAGCGAATGAGATCGCTGGAATAGACCGACGAAATGTTCTTACCTTCAAGCAGGCCCGCAAGCCGATGCATTTGCTGAACACCGTTTTCTGTTATATCAATATCGATGTGGCCGTTGTATCGTTTCTCGCCACTGTTCGCCACTTCTCCGTGGCGCATTAGGTAGACCTTGGTCTCCATAGTGCTAGCTTCCGTTCGAAAAAATTATGAAGATAAGAAACACTAACACTTCGTTCAGTTCACTTATGGCTCCGATAGCATCACCCGTAATTCCGCCGAGCTTTCGAACCAGATACCGTCTTCCTAGGTAACTTATCAGTACGACACCGACGATCAGACTAAAGAAAAGCACTACGGACCTGACATCCCCACGTACTATAACGAATGCCGTCAGGCCCACGGCTATAGAGGAAACCACGGCAAAGCTGTTGGTTCTGAGATGTCCGACAAATGCTTTTCCCATGCCGTGTTCGCGGCCGTAGTTCGTGCCAAACGCCATGAACGTTTGCGACCAGCGGGCGAGTGCCGGCGCCGTCAGTAGCGCTACTATCTTATCGCTATTATACAGGTCGTTAAGACTCAGATATTTCAGGGAGAGGACACAGACGATGCCGAGCACGCCGGCAGTCCCAAGCCTGCTATCCTTCATGATCGCAAGCCGGGTCGTGTCATCATGACCTCCCATGAGACCGTCGAGCGTGTCCGCCAAGCCGTCAATATGGAGGGCACGCGTAACGAGGAGCATGATCACGATAAGCAACAGGTTCGCGATGTTTTGAGGCAGTACAATGAAAGTGAATACTTTGTCCGCGTAGACCAGAATGACACCTATCAGGAAGCCAATAAGCGGAAAATAGACCATGGATTTCGCCAAGTCACCTTCCTCAATAGGGTGATCCTTCTTTACGGTAACTGCAGTGAGAAACTGCAATGCGGTTATAAAATTTTTAATCATAGTTCGATCAATCTGAGGGAATTTTAATCCTAATAGAAGAACGATTAACAAAACCCGTATTTCGATGATAAGGCTTTGTTGAAAACTCAGCTGAGCCGTCCCGATTTGGTGATAACCTGAAGTATTACAGTTTTGGTCCTTGATTGACTGGGCTTGGAGAAATGGCCTCTATTTTTTTACAGCTTCTCCGTTTTTCTCAGCCACACCGGCACCGGCAAAGGTGGCCATCTCTCCAAGAATTTTTACACCGGCTTCTACGATCGACATTCCTAGCGCAGCGCCAGTGCCTTCACCGAGTCTTAGGTTCAGATCGAGGAGCGGCACCTGCTCCAGGTGCTCAAGCATCTTGCGGTGACCGATCTCGACGGACTGGTGTGCAGCGATGATATAACCCTTCACCAGAGGGTTCAATTCCGCAGCGATGAGAGCGCCAGCCGTGGAGATAAACCCATCAACGACAACCGGGATCTTGTACAACGCAGCACCGAGTACAAGACCCGCGATGCCGCCAATTTCGTAACCGCCGACCTTGGCCAGCACATCGAGTGCATCTTTGGGATCAGGTTTGTTCACGATGATTGCCCTCTTGATAATGGCGACCTTATTGCGCAACGATTGGTCGCTGATGCCGGTGCCACGACCTGTCACCTTGTCCGGATCAGCTCCGGTGATGACGCAGGCAATTGCCGATGACGGGGTCGTGTTGCCGATGCCCATATCTCCGGTACCGAGCAGGTCGAGTCCGTCTTTATACTTTTTGACCAGCTCAATTCCAGCGAGCACAGCACGCTCCGCCTCATCACGCGTCATGACCGGGCCCAAGGCCATGTTCCTCGTCCCGCGAGCGATCTTCCGGATCTCGAGCCCTTCCATGGGCTCGAAGTCGTAGTCGACGCCCATGTCAACAACAATCACCCGTGCTCCCACGTGCTTCGCGAGTACGTTCACCCCTGCTCCACCTCGGATAAAATTCAATACCATCTGTGCCGTCACTTCTTTCGGGAAAGCACTCACGCTCTCTTCGGTCACACCGTGGTCGCCGGCAAACGTAAAGATAATTTTATTTTTGATACGCGGTTTGTCTCTCCCGGTGATTAGACAATATTTTTTAGCAAGCTCTTCGAGCCTGCCAAGGCTCCCCTGTGGTTTCGTCAAGTTGTCAAGTTGGGCCTGTATCGCATTGGCTCGTGAAGCATCAACGGGCTGAATTTTGTTTATTAGATCCTGCAATCTTCCCACGTCTTTTGTCCCCTCATTTTTTTGCTCTCTGTCTTGATCTGACTATGTAGCGTACATCTGCGTCCGAAGATTCATCTCGTCAGCCGCAGCTATCCCTTGCACATGCGGAAGTCTGGGGTTGCCGTAACGATTCTTACTCGTATTCAATAAGCATATCACTTTATCTTCAACGGAATTCCCGACACCGTAAAATACACTTTATCCGACGCTTGCGCTACTTTCTGATTCAGGAGACCGGCAAAATCACGATATTTCCTTGCAAGCGGATTTTCGGGAACGATACCAAGCCCGACTTCGTTCGATACAACAATGCACACGCCTTCGAAGTCCTGGGCAGCTTTCACCAACTCGTCCGAACGCATGGCAACAGCTCCGTCCTCATCGGTGTGGGCCATGACATTGCCCAACCAGAGCGTGAGGCAATCGAGGAGCACAATCTGGTACCGGTTCGTAAACTTTCGCAGGAGTTCAGCCACGGCCAGAGGTTCCTCGAAAGTGTCCCAGGAATTTCCGCGTTTTATCCGATGCTTCTCGATCCTGTCTGACATCTCGGCGTCGAGGGCTTGTGCAGTGGCGATATAAGCTCGTTTGCCGGTCATGTCGAGAGCCAGCTTCTCTGCAAAAGAAGACTTTCCCGATCGGGCCCCTCCGGTTATGAAATAAAGTTTATGAGTCATAACGACGCATCGGTCATAGACAAAAAAACCCTACCTGTTGTATCAGGCAGGGGTCATTCGTGCGTGAAAAATAGTAGTGCAAAAATGGAGCGGGCGACGGGTCTCGAACCCGCGACCCCAAGCTTGGGAAGCTTGTACTCTACCAACTGAGCTACGCCCGCTTTCGAAAATCATTATAACGGCAGGCCCTGGTGTTGTCAATCAAAAAACCGGCAGCGTAACGCCGGCTAAAGAATTGCCTTAATGTCTCTCTCGACGTCTTCGTCGCTTCCGTAACCGAGATAGCGTTTTACAATTTTGCCTTCTTTATCAATCACCAATAGCATCGGGATCGAACGCACCTGGTACTTTTCAGCGATATCTTCGTTGCCTTTGAGCACCGTGTACTTTATACCGTTTTCCTTGACAAAAGACTGTACTGCATCCCATCCGTTGTCATCCATTGATACGGCAAGAACAACCACACCCTTGTCTTTGTACTTTTCATGGAGTCTTTCAATACCCGGGATCGATGCGCGACACGGCGGACACCACGTCGCCCAAAACTCGAGCAGGACAACCCTTCCTTTCATCTCCGAGAGCACCACGTTCCCCCCCCCATTCAGATCCTGAAGGGTAAAATCAGTGGCCATGGCTCCCCTCGATTTTGGCGCATTATCCATGCAGCTGAATAACAGCACAAGGATGGCTGATGCCGCCAGTATTTTTCCGGCCATCGTCAGGCTCTCCTTCTTCTCTCCAAGTAAAAAATAAAAAATGCCCGCCGAAACGGGCAACCAAAAGTCAATGCTTACATTGCTCATGGTGCGATGAAAACAACGGTTATTTTGCCAGCAACGTGTCTACTTTGGTTTTAAGCTGGGCCTTCGGTACAGCGCCCACGACTTGGTCGACAGTCTGGCCGTTTTTAAAGAACATGAGGGTCGGAATGCCCATGATACGGTACTTGCCGGCCACGTCCGGGTTTTCATCAGTGTTTAACTTCAACACTTTAAGTTTGCCTTCGTACTCTTTGGAGATTTCGTCTACGATTGGCGCCACCATTCTGCAGGGACCGCACCAGACTGCCCAAAAATCCACCAGCACAAGGCCGGGTGCTTTCAATACTTCCTGCTCCCATGTCGTACTCGTCACCGCTTCAGCCATTCCAACCTCCTTTAAACCATTTCAGAAAAAATTTTGGACAGTTGTGATGAGCACCTGCTTTATCGCGCCTTCAGGGCAGACCCGCGGACAGGCACCGCAACCAATGCATTCTACTGTTATAATTGCATGCCCTTCTTGCATTCTAATCGCCTCAGTTGGACACACATCCAGACAGGTCCCGCATCCCGAGCATCTATTTTCAGCAATGCTATACTGCATATAACAATTGTTTGTAATATAAACTAAGCACTTATCATTGTCAATAATTTTTACTTATGGCATAATCACCCCATAATGAAATTACTCGTAATACCACATGGGAATGAAGGCTGGAAAGAAAAACGACGCTTACTAGAAGAAATCATCTCTTCCCGGCCAACGCCGCCATTTATCTTTAACGATGCTCTGATCATCGTCTCCTCATCGCGCATGAAGCGCACCTACGGGAAGATGCTTTTGGACATAGTTCAGATAAAATTCGGCGCCGCTGCACTCGTCCAGCCCAAGATCCTGACACTTCACCAGCTTTTCGAGCATCTATACGCCCCTTTGCAGGGTCCTCGCCTCATCGACGAAAACAGCAGAATCATACTGCTCGAAGGCATTGTCAAAGGGCATCTCACCAGCGGCCGTCTCTTCGGCCAGAACCCTGACCTGCTTGCCCCTGCTCTTTCCGCTGAACTCGCAAAAATGATAGAACAATTGTCAGCGGCAGGCGTAAGTGCCGATGATCTTGACCGCAGGATCAAAGGGGAAGATTTTTCCGATAAGCAACAGGTAATGCTACTCATTGCTGTATACCGTGACTACGAAAGAGAGCTCAAGTATAGGAATATAACGGACCCTGCTGGCATGCGCGCACACATACGAGACCATGTCGCATCTGGAGCCCTCGCCGGCTATACTAGTATCATTATCGACGGCCTTCACGATGCAGGGAGAATTGAAACCGAAATCCTCCTAAAAACGGCTGTTCGAGAGAACTGTACATTCCTCGTACAGGCGACGTCTGTGGCGCTTATTACAAAAGCATCGGCATTTCACCCGCTCAGTATAACTAAAGATTTCATCTCGCTGCTGGGGGTCTCTCCTGAAGCGGGAGGTTATGCACCCGGCAGAAACGAGCTGTTCCTCTCCTCGGTATTATTCTCGGATAAAACGTTCGAAACATCTGCCGCGGAAGCGCCCGATCCTCTATCATTTTCAAAAGACATCAGATTGCTCTCCACCGTCAATGCCCGTGAAGAAGTATCGCTCATTGCCGCCGGTGTGAAGCAGTCGCTTAAACAAGGAACAACTCCTGACTCAATCCTCGTTGCCTTTCCTGGACTCGACGAATATGGCCCGCTCGTTGAAGAGATTTTTACCGATTACGGTATCCCCTACAACCGCGCCCTCGGTAGGCAGCTTAGCTCTTCTCCCGTGGCAACCACGGTCATCTCTTTGCTTCGAGCTTGTCAGGAAGATTTCTCCGGCCCGTCACTCGTACGCATATTCAGTTCAACACTCCTGAAATTTGGCGAGATTCCGGAGCTCGCCCCTGTTCTCGACAGGCTTATCCGACATAGTCGCATAACTGGGGGAAAGGAGAAGCTGCTGTCTGCGCTGAAGTATCATGTACCTGGTGAAAAAGACAATGACATACTCAGCGGACCACTCAAGGACCTCTTAGGCAGTCTCGAACCATTCTCCCGGAAGGATACGGCGCCGCTTTCTATATGGATGGAGCGGTTCTCGCATCTTATGACATGGTCCGGACTCGCCGCACGGGTGGCGCTTATCAAAGGCCCCCTGAACATCAATTTGCAGGCGCATAAAAAAATGAAAGACACGCTCACTTCGCTTTCTCAGGCTGGAAAGTTTTTCCCTGAGTACCGATACACGTTCAATGAATATTTTTTCCTCCTTAAGAAGACGTTTATGCATACCCGGTTTCAGGTGCCGCCCGAAGACGAAGGAGGAGTGCAGATTCTTGGGCTCGAAGAAAGCATGGGCCACGCTTGGAATGAAATCTATCTCGGCGGTCTGACCGATGGGACGTTTCCGCAGCGTCTCCCTCAAAATATATTCCTGCCCGAATTGATGTTGGAAACCCTAGGTGTACGCACATTAGAAAAAGCGCGTCTGAACGCGGCCGGTCATTTCTATCGGCTATTGCTCTCGGCGGACAAGATTACGCTGACTTATCCTGAAAATGAAGGGGACCGACCTGTGGTACCGTCACCATTCCTGGAGGAGCTAACACCCCTCAAGCATGGCGGTTTGATAAACCGCGGAATAAAGCAGACATCCGGTATTCAGTGCAGCTTGATGATCGAGGATTGCCACAGTATTCCCGAACTCGCCAAGGCCATCAGTCTTGTAAAAAGCGATAAGGGATTGACGGACCTCCTCAATTCTGGCATTAGTGGTATGGCCGGCATTGCAGAGGCAATAGCACCTGCGCCAGTGGCATCCGCTCACGCCATCCTGCCAAAACAAAAGCGTACATTCTCGATCACCGAACTCGATCTCTATCTTCGCTGTCCTTATGATTACCTGGTCACGAAGGTCTTAGGCCTTGGACCTCTGGAGGAAGCGACTGAAGACATTTCTCCACTTGACCGAGGCAGTAAAGTGCACACAATCCTCAAGAATTTTTATCTTGCCTGGAGCAACCCAGTCACGCGGGAGGGCAGAGTCGAGGCACGAGTGCTCTTGAATAAATTGGCTGACGCTGCCTTTGCTGACGAGGCGGACACCTTTCGCAATCGGCGCGAGAAGGAATTGTTCCTTACCGTCATGGCCGAGCGGTTTCTAGATGGAGAGGAAGGATTCTGGAAACAGGGAATGAAGCCTGCTTATCTGGAACAGAAGATTGATCGATTCCCCCTCAGCCTTTCTGACGGCGAAGAAGTCGAACTCTCGGCCAAGATTGACCGCATTGATGTTGACATAAACGGCAACTTCATCATCGTAGACTACAAAACCGGCAAATACCCTCTGCCGAGAATGAATACTGACCAGGACATATTCCAGCTCCCGGTCTATGCAGTAATGGCACAGTCAACGTTAAAAAGCCCCGGCCTAGAGCTTAATAAACCCATTGGACTTGCTTACTATGACCTCGCGGGCAAAACCGATGCAGGCGCACGCGATGTAGTTCTCTTTAATAATGAGGCACGCGATGATCATCCATCATCAAAGCCGAATGCAAGCTCCAAGAGTCTAGAAGAGTTCGAAACAATACTAAAGCAGAGTATGGGCAAGGCACGCAAGGCAGTAGAGGGCATACTCGCAGGAGCTTTTACTTCGAAACCACAGGACGAAAATAGGTGTCGATACTGTCCGATAAAAATGATGTGTGAGAAGGAAGAAACATAATGACGGTTGTACCCTCCTATCAATGACGAAAACATGACGGCCAACTCCAAAAACCAGGTTATGTCTAAAACAGCCGACCCATCAAAATCCGTGCACCTTTCGGCCTCCGCCGGTTCAGGTAAAACGCGTGCGCTCAAGGACCGGTACCTCGCACTCCTTGACATGCTGGATAATCGCGGTCTCAACATCGATCAGGCCGTAGCTATCACGTTCACTGATAAAGCAGCAGCAGAGATTAAAGAGCGCGTGATGCATGACCTGCCTGAGGCCATGCTTAAAAAAATCATCCGTGGTAGGCAGGACCTCCGCATATCCACAATACACTCTTTCTGTATGAACCTGCTCAAACGTTATCCGCTTGAAGCAGGGCTTCCTCCCGATTTCGACGTGCTTGATGCACGGGACCAGACTCATAAAATTCAAAATGCGATCGAAGCCGCACTAGAGGAATCAGACCACGTTTCCGGGGCCATGGACCCGCTCGGTCAATTCACTGCCGACGAGCTTGTATCGGTGCTTACGTTCTTAATCTCCATCAGAAGCAAGCTAAAACGGATGGAAATCGATGCAGGCGGGCCTTCGGGATTAATTCGCACCGTCCGTACCGGCATGAGCATAGACCAGGCAGAATCGAAGCTGCAGGAATTTATTGCAAGCTCGGAATGGCGCAGGGTTTTTCAACACATGGAGCAAATCCTCCAATCACAGCCTGATTTTTATGATGAATGTCTGGGACAAAAGCATCTTCTGTTGGCCAAAGAGGAAACCATTGAAGCCGCCGTGAGGATTTCGAAGTCTCTTGCCACAATCTATTTCAAAAAGGATGGCGCGCCGAGCAAAAGAGCCTACATCGCCAAAGGCAAATATCTGGGCAAAAACCGTGAAGAATATGAAAACTCATTCCTCTCTGTTCAGGAGATATTAGAGAGGCTGCGAACGCTTTATTCAAGCAGGCAGGCAGGCTATGAGTCTTTAAGCCTCCTGCGTTTGTACCAGCGTGCCGAGAGCAACTATCAGGAATCAAAGCTCAGGGAAGGTCTTCTGGACTTCGACGACCTCGAGATCTATGCTTATCGCCTTCTCCAGGGGCAGGACTCTCCCGATATCCTTTATTGGCTTGACCGAAAGATCCTCCATATTCTCGTTGACGAGTTCCAGGACACGAGCGACATCCAATGGGCCATCATGAACAAACTGACCGAGGAGATCTTCGCGGGCCAGGGAGCGGATAAACCCATGCGGCCTACTCTCTTCGTCGTAGGCGATGAAAAACAGTCCATATACCGTTTTCGCGAGGCAAACTACCGCTTACTAGAGGACGTTAGAAATAAAATGGAAAAGAATATTCCTGCAGAATCGCGCGAGATCCTTACACTGGACAGGAATTTCCGATCAACACAGGAAATCATCGAGATAGTAAACCAGGTTTTTGGCACACTCTGGGGTGATTCATACAAGCCTTCAGAAGTGGAACGTAAAAACCAAAAAGGGAGTGTACGTCTCATAGAATTATCGCCGATGGTGACAGAAGTAACGTCTGTTGGCCTGAACGAAGCAGAAATACTTTCACGAGAAATCAAGAGGGTCACCGAAGCGAGAACGACGATTTTCGAACAAATGCCGGGTTCCCCTCAGCACGGGAGAACTGTCATCAAGGACAGTAGCTGGCATGTACGCCCTGCCTGCTACGGCGACTGCGCGGTACTGATCCAATCGCGTACAAAGCTCAAGGAATATGAAGCAGCCTTGGAGTCCGCAGACATCCCCTTCCGCGTTGTCGGCGGCATCGGGTTCTATGATGAGGACGAAATTCAGGCACTGATCAACATTCTTTTTTTTCTGTGGAACCGAGCCGACATGCTCTCGCTTGCAGCTGCACTCAAATCCCCTCTCTTCGGCTTCTCAGAAAAAGACCTCTTCGATCTAATACAGAAAGACGGGAATTTGATCAACGCACTTAAAAAAAGCCGGCCAGCCACCGGGGAACTCCTGCAGAATTGGATGAGCATCGCCGGGCTTGCGTCTCTTTCGAATCTTGTCCATAAAATAGTCGAGGATACTGGTGCATACGTCCGTTTCGGTAGACGCAATCCCCAGGCAATTTTCAATATCGATAAACTCCTCGACACTGCTCGGGAATTCGACCGCAGGGGCTATACCACGCTCCAGGACTTCGTCGAATGGGTCAAGAACATTCGCGAGGCTGAACAACGTGAAGCTACTGCAGATATGAACCTGCCCGGCTTCCAGGGCACGGTTAGCATCATGACCGTGCATAAGTCAAAGGGACTTGAATATCCTATCGTGTTCCTTCCAGGCATGAATCAGACACAGCGGTCCGTTACCCGCGGGCCGGACGTAATTATTGTTGAAACAGGCCATGAAGCACGCATGGCTGTTAAGGACGCGGCGAACCCGCTCTACGAAGAATTATGGAAGCAGGAAATGGAGGAACTCAGGCGAGAGCATCAAAGGCTTCTGTACGTAGCCATGACACGTGCTCGCGATCATTTGGTCATGATAGGCGTGAGGAAAGATGACAAAAAACCGCTCAAGCAATCTACCTGGTTGGACTATCTTCATATTGCATCTCCGAAGCAGCTGTTCGATTCGGAAATCAAATTAAGACCGGGCATCACTACCTATGAATATCCAGTCGGAACCTCGTTGCAGGCTGAGGACTTGATTATTGACACTCCACAGAACTGTAATTCGCGTCAATCCACATCGCCTCACATAGATACTCAAAAGGTCATAGACAATCTTTCCCCGATTCCACCTTCGCAATCGCTGGAATGGAAAAAGGCTACAGATTTTATCGAACATAAAACAGAAACAGCAGCTGAGCTGGTATCGGTCGAGACCACTGCTGGCGCTGTTTCTCCCCTCACTCGAGGAAGCGTGCTTCACCGCTGCCTGGAGGATTATGCGAAATATGGCTCATATCAGATCGATCAAATCATCGCCAAGTATCCTGACATCATATCCCTCGAAACAGTAAATCTACGGCGGTTCATCGATGAGTCCAAGTCAGTAGTAGGTACTATTCTTACAAACAGAGAACTCGCATGGATATTTAAGCGGGAGGTTTCCATGTACTCTGAGCTTCCTTTCCTGTACAAAAAAGGGAATTCGCTCGTGAGCGGGATCATTGATCGAGTGGTAATCAAGGACAGAAAGGGGTATATCATCGATTACAAGGCAATTTTCATCGAAAATGATGAGGCCCTCAAGAGCTGGATCGACCATTACCGGCCGCAGATCCAGATTTACTGCGAGGCTATAAAAGAACTGTTCAGACTCACATCAGTGGACGGATACATACTCTTTCTCGATAGTGCCAGGCTTGAATTGATACACTCTTACCGCTGAAGTCTGTAGGGTCTCCGCGCTATTTTTTATTTCAAATAATATATGATTATTTCTTAAGTTCTGACCCAATATTCAATAAATATTGTGTATTATTTGTCAGAGAAGTGGGTAACTATCCCAACACTAAGCGTGAATTCAAAGGCAAGGTTGTGGGCACCGATCCAAGAACGGACCTTGCGGTCGTCAAGATCAATGCAAAGAATTTACCAGTGCTCAAGATCGACGACTCCAACAAACTCAAGACCGTCGATAAGATCCAGGAAGTGAACCGTGAAGCGATCCAAGAGAGCGGAGAATTATGACGAGGTGGTATCGAAGCTTGGGGAGAATGATACTGTACTCTTGCTCATCTATCGGGACTGAGGCTCGGTGTATCTCACGATCAAACTATGAACCGAACTGCAGCGACGGCTTGATTCACCTGATTTGAAAAAGCGATATAATATAAATGGTAGGGAGAAATACTCGCAATGACTTTTAAGGGGATCAAACTGCAGAAGGAGGTGACGTGTATGCGGTTGCGTATATCACCGGATATGGACTTTTACCTGGACATGGATCTTCAAGGAACCACAGAGCGTACCAAAGATTACGATATTCAGCACTACGAAAAGATCGTAAGCGAAGAGTTCGTTAAAAGGATCAAAATGGTGTTCCCGAAGGAAGATTTTACGATCTATAGTTTTAAGTTCAATGTAGCACGGGAATCAAGTCCTAAGGCGGCTTGAAAACTACGAATTAGCGTTATTAGGATATCAACGCAAAAACCTCAAGGCTTCCGGAAGGGAGTATGTTATTTACCAGAAATAGGAGAAAGGGATGACACACCTCATACTTGAAAGCAGGAGGTACTAACGGCAATGCCGGCAAGCGATTCGGTAATAAATTTTAGTTGTCAATCTTGATTGTCGTTGGTCCGCCTTTAACGGGCAAACAATTCTACCTCAGGCCTGCAGGCCAAAGCCGATAGCTAAAAATCTGATCAATCGTCGCTTGATATTACAATCTCAATATCGCCAGTTCGAGGAGCAGGCATGCATAGGGCCGGACTTAATCTGTCGGGCAATATAGAGGACTGACAAGGATTTTACCCGGTTACTTTTTCGCCGGAACCCCATATCTGTGGCTTTCAAGGAGCGTATGATAAATACACCTATACCGCGATGGCAGAAAAATCAACGGCACAGCAATTCATCACCATGGAACAAGCCAGGGGCTTTCTAGGCGCTAAAACGTTGATAGCTTATTGCATGATATTTCGTGTTCTCATCGTCGAATGTTATTTTTTTAAGAAGTTCTCAGGACATTTTCCCGGTTCTTCCTGCTCTTTATTTTGCGGTAAGGCCCTCAATTATTGACCAGCCGGTTAAGCAGCTTCCACCCGGTTCCGACCTCTTGCCTTGGCCCGGTACAGAGCATCGTCCACCCTTCGCGTAAAACGGTCATCATTATCATCTGCTTCCATCTGGGCCACTCCGAAACTGCAGGTAACATGCCCGACAACGGGAAATTTTCGGCTGTCTATCATACGCCGCAGCTTCTCTGCGAACAATCGAGCCTTATTAATGGATGTATTAATGATTAGAATCATGAACTCTTCTCCACCCCACCGTGCGAAGAGGTCAGACGCCCTGATGCTGTTGGTGACTAGGCCGGTCAAGTTACGCAGGACTTCATCTCCTGCCTGATGGCCGTAGTTGTCATTGATATCCTTAAAATGATCAACGTCAAACATGATGAGAGTAAGCTCCGTACCGAA
Organism: Nitrospirota bacterium; assembly: GCA_963845065.1. Classification (GTDB taxonomy): domain Bacteria; phylum Nitrospirota; class UBA9217; order UBA9217; family UBA9217; genus JAJYKN01. The sequence goes on along the minus strand of CAWJQQ010000001.1, from coordinate 732,411 downwards.
TCGTCCTGCTCGGCGGATCTCCATATTAAGAGAGTCGGTAAATTTCACCCGGTTGGAAATTCCCGTAAGTGGATCTGTGGTCGCCTGACGCACCAAGAACTCATTGAGCATTTCCAACTCCGCTTCCATTCTCTTTCGATCGGTGATGTCTTGAAACACGACCACGGTTCCTGCAAACTGTCCATGTTTCATGAGTGGGGTCGCTACAATGGAAACAGGAAACAATACCCCATCTCTACGCGTGAAGAGGTTGTCCTCACTTCGATACGTCCCACCGAGGCCGACGTTCTTCAATATAGAGCACTCCGATGTCGTCACACCTGTGCCGTCGGTCTTCTCACAGTGAACCATTGCATAGAACTCTTTCCCCAGGAGTTCTGCTTCGTTCCAGCCCAATAGTTTTTCCGCCTCAGGGTTCATAAATTGTATGTGGCCCAGCTCGTCGAGAACATAAAGTCCCTCGCCGATCATTTCCGTAATATTACTTAATCTTGCTTCACTTTCTCGCAGTTCTTCTTCCATCCGTTTGCGTTCTGTGATGTCTCGAAGGGCGCCCTCTATCCCAGAGGGCTGCCCTGACGCGTCATACAAAAAGTGAGCGTTAAGAGATGCATATATGGTCCGGTTGTCCTTCGCCTTCAGAACAAGCTCAAAATCTACAACCTCACCCGTTTTCTGCAGCGCCTTGGAAAGCCTCGTTCTGTCATCCATATTAGCATAAAAATATGATGCAGGCTTGCCGATGAGTTCTTCCCGAGAAAATCCAGAATAGTGAAGGACGGAGGGACTGACATCAATAAAATTGCCACTCGCATCAGCCTGGTAAAATACGTCTTGAACATTTTCAAAAATCTGTCGGTATTTTTTTTCACTTTCTCGCAAAGCGTCTTCTGCTTTGTTGCGCTCCCCAACTAACCTCTTGAACTCTTTATTCAGTCGGAACAAGGATAAATACCTCCATCCGGCCATCATGCCGATGCTTATCAAAAGGGCAACTACACTGACGGCTAAGATCCAGTTCGAAGCCATATGATCGATTAAAGGCTGTGCCTCCGCTAGATCGTTAAAACCGACAACCAGTACTACCACCAGGAAAATAAAAGATCGTGAACATAGAGAGCGTAAAATGGTTTTCATATCGAGTTGTAAAATGAGCAAATACTTTCGGGTCTCATGCACCTTGGGGTGTCCATATTTTAACGCACCTAAGCATTCTCGCCTTTTTGAGTGTAGTAAGTATACCACAACAACTGAATAAAATTTAAGCAAAATTACCTATACACCATGACGTATTTCTGTTTTGAATAACCTAATGACTTTTATTCGTTAAGTAAAGCTAAAATTGATACCTAAATTGACTCTTCCAGAAAAAATGATACAATTCTTTAAGAGGTGTTCCATGAAAGAATATGATGTCGTTATAATCGGGTCAGGCAGCGGGGCCAACCTTATAGAGGACGCTCTTTCACACAAGAAAACCGTCGCCCTGGCTGACAAAGGCCCCGTAGGCGGGACCTGCCTCAACGTCGGTTGCATCCCAACGAAGATGATCGTTTATCCCGCTGATCGCATTATGGAAATTCGTGAATCCAAAAAACTCGGCATCGCTGCAGATATACAAGGGATTGACTTCAGCGCCATCATGGAAAGGATGCGCAAAACTGTTCAGAAAAGCCATGATCACATTCAGGCAGCTTTGGAGAAATCCAATGATATCGATTTTTATTTCGGCGAAGCACACTTCACCGGTGACTACACACTCGAGGTGAACGACAAGACTATCAGAGGCAGAACGATTTTTCTCGTTTCCGGGGCTCGACCGCTCATACCGCCGATCAAAGGCATCGAAGAGATCGAATACCTAACGAATGAAACAGCACTACGGCTCACAGAAAAACCCGAAAGCATGGTTATCATCGGAGGGGGATACATTGCTGCAGAGTTTGCCCACTTCTTCGAAGCTGTTGGAACTAAAATCACGATCATCCAGCGAAATAAACGTCTCGTTCCTGAAGAAGAGCCGGAAGTATCAGAAACGCTCAGGAAGGCCCTTTCCCGCCGTATAACGATTCATACCAATACCGAAGCAATCGAGGTCCGGCAGACGGGAAAGGTGACCACCGTTATGGTGAAAGAACTAAGAAACGGCAAACAAACGGAGATCATTGCGCAGCACGTTCTGATCGCTGCGGGAAGAAAATCGAACGCCGATGTCCTCATGGTCGGAAGCACGGGCGTTAAAACGAATGAGCATGGATATATAATTGTTGACGATTTTCTGGAAACCTCGAAAAAGAACATCTGGTCCTTTGGAGACGCCATCGGGAAAAAAATGTTTCGCCATACCGCTAATAATGAGGCTGAGCTCGCATGGCAAAACGCCATCCATGGCAAAAAATCTCGAATGAATTACCTGGCGGTTCCACATGCTGTTTTCTCCTGGCCTGAGATTGCGTCAGTGGGATTGACGGAAGAACAGGCCGTCAAACTCATGGGTAAAGCGGATCTTCTTGTTGGGAAAGGGATGTACAGCGAAGTAGCGCGCGGTGAAGCCATGATGGAGACTGAGGGTTTTGCAAAAGCCATTGTACACAGAAAATCAGGCAAGATCCTGGGCTACCACATCATCGGTTCCCAAGCGTCTGTCCTGATTCAGGAGGTCGTGAACGCCATGGCGGCCGACGGCAACCTCTGGACTGTTGCAAAAGGGATACACATTCATCCCGCTCTTTCCGAGATTATCCTGAAGCCTTTCGGGAAGCTTCACGAGGTTGATTAAAAAGAGGCCCCGAGTTTCACTCCCAGCAAGTCGGCAGAAGAACTCGGCTGGTAAGCAGAACCGATCGAGGTGTTCACATTGTGGGATTGTGCGAACCGCAAGCCGTCATAGAACACTGATGCCTTGAAATGATACATCGTAATACCTGCCTCGCAGAACCATGATGACTGAAGGCCGGGATACAAGGTAAAGTCAGGGCTGTTATTTCCGCTATTCAAATACACTCTGTTTTCATTGTAAATCGGAAGATTCACTCCTCCCTCAGCGAAGAGCCGTGACTCTTCGGAAACCGGTACCTCGCCTCGTACGCCTAACCGGGTGTATGAGGTTGTCCATTTTTCCGTGTATCCTGATGCGAAGGTACCGGACGATGTCGTGCTATCATGCAGGTCTCTTGACCAAGAACGGATCCCTATCCCTCCAAACGGCTCAATAAAGGATTTTTCACCAATGCCGAACTTTCTGCCAGCATCGCACTGAATATTCGCGCCTACATACATAACCTTGGTTTTTACTGGATTCCCCTCCTGAGTTGTCCCGTCATAATTCATATTGCCCACAAAGAGCTCGGCGAGGGGTTTCAAAGTGATATGATTCGAAAACTCCGTCCAATATGAGAAACCTGGGCCGGTAAGAATTCCTGACTCACGCAGAAGGCGAACGCCATTTTGGTATTCGCTCCAAGTATAATCATCGACCCTAAGATAAACGCTCATCTCACCGGCAAATGCTTCGGGGATGACTGTGTTAAGTGCATAAAACAGGATCAGGATCATCGCAATGGATCTTCCATATAGTCCAATGGCGTGCAACTTATTCACGCGGACGCTCCTTCGCAAAAACGATAAATCTACGGCTTCGCGTTTCAATTTCCAATATCGTATCGGGAATGCGACTTCCTTTGCCTGGCGCGGAGTGAATGAGTACATATATAGCTCCACCTCTTCTCTGCGAATGGTTGAAAAATGGCAAATAGAAGCGTGAACTAACTCGCCCTTACGAGGGGACGAGGCTTCTTGGTTCGTTGAGGGGTATTGAGCACCGCCTCTCCCCAAGCGTTAATTTCGGCAGTTCCTGCCGTAGACTTTCTCAGAATATTTATTGCAGCGTTATGGTCACTTCCAAAACGGTCTTACAGAAAGGGCAACTATGCACCCTTTCGGCAAACGTTTTGGGGACTCGTTTTCCACAACAGCTGCAAATGATGCTTGTGTTGTGAGGAGTGACTTTCTCAAACTTGCACCCAGCTTCTTCCGCTTTGTATGCAAGATAATTGAGAAAATGTCCCCATCCAGCATCTGATATTGATTTGGCAAGGTAATGGTTCTTTACCATACCTTTTATGTTCAGGTCTTCGGCTACTATGTGTCCATAGGTATCTACGAGGTTACGGGAGGTCTTATGATGAAAATCGGCATGTTGGTTGCGGACCTTCCGCAATTACGACGCGAGATTTTCCCCTCTTTTTAGATCCTTTTTTCTTCGCGGAATGCCCGCGTTGCTTCTTCTTGAGTTTTTTCTCCGCAGTTCGCTGGTGCCTGGGGTTTTCTATCGCTTCACCCGTAGAAAGGACAGCGAAGTTATAGATGCCTACGTCTATCCCGACGGCCTTATCAGATACAGGTCTGGGAATTGGCGCATACTCAACGCCGAAGCAGGCATACCATTTGTCGTGTTCTCTTTTGACCGTATAGGTTTTGATATCTCCAACGATAGGGCGGTGAAGCTTTGCCTTGATGGTTCCTATCTTGAAAAGTTTAAGACCCTGCGGCGTTAACTGGAACCCCTGGAGCCTGTGAATAATGGATAAAGTCGTACTGTCCTATACCCTTAAGCCTCGGGTAACCGGCTTTCCCGGACTTGCCTTAACCCTGCGAAGGAAATTCTGAAAGGACCGGTCAACGCGGAACAAAACATTCTGCAGGACTTGAGTGGATGCTATCAACGGAATTTATTCTGGTTTTGTCGCTCTTAAGGATCTCCTCCTATCGTATCCTGGTAAGCCCTTTGCCGGTCTTTTTAAAAGCGTTTTTTCTGTCTACGATACATGAATTATAGAGTATCCGACAGGCATCAAGGGTTTGAGCGAGAATCAATGTCTGTTTTTTCGTGGGTTAGAGGCAGTATTTATAAGTTTTTATTTTCAGCATGGCAATACTGTAAAAGAAAGCACGTGGATCAAATTTTGTCAAAAATATCGCCTTTCATCCCCTGCCTTGCGGAAGGGGGATTTACGGCGATAAGTTAAATAAGATTCTTACTTTTCCGATTTCGGTGCATGAATCGCCATGCAGTGAACGTCCTCCGCCGCCTCCATGATACCCTCTGCGAGTGTGGGGTGCGCGTGGATCATGTGCCCAAGTTGAGCTGCAGTTGCGCTCATCTTTATGGCAAGCGCACCTTCGTGGATCATGTCCGTAGCATGAGCACCGCAGATGTGAACGCCCAGCACCTTGTCGGTGGATTCGTCAGCGAGGATCTTGATCATACCCGTGATTTCTCCCATTGCGTGAGCTTTGCCAAGCGTACGGTACTGAAACCGCCCCACTCGATATTTCATGCCCTTCTCCACGGCGGTTTTCTCCCGGATGCCGACACTGCCGATCTCGGGCACGGTAAAAATACACGAAGGGACCACAGAGTAATCCATACTCTCATTACCACCGAGTGCGTTTTCCACTGCTACAAGGCCTTGATGGGACGCAACGTGAGCGAGCATGATCTTGCTGGTTACGTCACCGATGGCGTATATGCCCGGGATGCTGGTCTCCATTTTTTCATCGACAATGATCTCACTTCGTTTCCCTCTGGTCACACCGATGTCATCGAGGAGAAGACCGTCTGAGTTCAAACTGCGGCCGATGGACACAAGTATCATATCAACGCTGAGGTCCTGGCCGTTCGAAAGTTTCACCGCAAGAATGCCGTTATTGCCCTTCTCAATTTTTTCGACTTTAGAATTTGTAATAAGCTTGATCTTTGCTTTTTTTAATTCCCGCTCCAAGAGCTCGGACAATTCCTCGTCTTCGGTTGAAATCGCGTGCGGCATCACTTCAACCATCGTCACATCTGCGCCGAATGCGCGGTAGATGAAAGCGAATTCCGAGCCGATTACTCCTGCGCCGACAATGAGCAGCCTTGCCGGGATTCTCTTGAGTAGAACCGCATCATCGCTTGTGATGACGCTCTCACCATCAAACGGGAAGCCGGGCAGCTTCGCAGGACGCGAACCTGTTGCAATGATGACTTTATCAGATTTAAGGTCCATCGTCGTTCCGTCTTCCTGCACTACGCGTACTACATCGGGTGAGAGCAGCGAGCCGTGGCCCTGGATGAGGGTGACGCCCCAGCTCTTAAGTAGGCCCCGGATGCCTTTCACCTGCGTGGATACCACCTTATCCTTACGTTCGCGGACCTTCGCGAGATTGTATCCGATTTCGCCGGGAACTTCTATTCCGAAATCGGCGCCGTGGCGAATATGCTCAAGCGCTTCAGCCGATGCAATGATGGTTTTTGTGGGAATGCAGCCCCAGTTCAGACAGGTACCGCCCACTTCCGCATACTCGATCAACGTCACCTGAGCGCCTTTCTGCGCCGCGCGTACCGCAGCTACGTAGCCTCCCGGCCCAGCACCGATGATTGTAATTTTTATTGGCATTACACGCTCCTTGGGAAAGGATGGTTAAAAAATATGTTTCACCGTAGCACTTTCAAAAATAATCTGGACAGGCATTTTAGGTGCAGATGAGAGTGGAATAGGCCGATTCATAAAATCACAGAATAGATTTGCATCGTAAAAGACGCTTACTAGCCGTTTCCATAAAATCTGGGCTCTGAATAATCTTGAAGTGATTTCCGATCCATCCTCCGCTGTATAACGAACAGGTGGTTATGATCATAAAGCGAAAAAAAGGGAGAGTATCTACTCTCCCTTTCGGTTTATGATAATAACTATGACGACCAGTTCCTCCCGAAGCCTACTTTCCCTCTTCCTCTTTTAGAAACTTTTCGTACTCTGACTTGCTCATCAAGTCGTTCAACTCGGAAGAATCGCTCATTTCGAGCACAACGAGCCAGCCATTTCCATAGGGGTCTTCATTTATGATCTCTGGAGAGTCGGCGAGGTCCTCGTTCACCTCCACCACCATGCCCGACACCGGACTAACGACCGGAGAAGTCGCTTTCGTAGACTCAACTTCGGAAAGCTCAGAGTCTGCATCGATTTCCGTATCGGTTTCTGGAAGATCGATATATACAATATCACCCATCTGCTGCTGGGCATAATCGGTAATGCCGATTGTTGCCCGCTTTCCTTCAGCCCGAACCCAGGCATGCTCTCTGTGATATTTTATATCATCGGGATTCATGGGTACCTACCTCCAAATTGGAACGTGAAGAGAATGAGTCTGTTTTTAGCCCATGCGCGCTATTTTGTCAAGCAAAAAAATGTCGGCATTAATCAGCTTGTTGCATCAGGATAATGTTCTTTCACGATGGCGAATAGGAATATTATAACACGACTTGGGGTAACAAAGAGATTTCAAGGATGTACAACAGTTTATTCTGAAAGCACAAAAAAAGGGATGCGTTTTCTTGCATCCCTTCACTCCATAATGCTCATTACGATTTTGCTATACTGCGACCGGTTCCTCTACTTTTGATTTCTTCTGCATAGCAGCAGAAGCAGCTTCCACCATGGTTATCGCTTTTTTCGGGCACCGGGCCTCGCACATCCTGCAGCCGATGCACTTCTCCTGGTTGACGATGTGCACGGAACGGATATCGCCGGAGATCGCGTTAACCGGGCAGACTTTCTCACATACGTCGATGCCGAGACACTTCGCCGGATCGATGTATGCTTTTGGTCGGACGGGAATATAATCGAAGATGGCATTCGTAGGACATTTCTTGACGCAGAGACCGCAGACGATGCACTTGCTGTGGTCGATGCGCGCAAGATTATTGTCAATCTTGATGGCATCCACGGGACAGGTTCTGACGCAGATTCCGCAGGCAATGCAGCCGACCTGGCACTTTTTCTTGACGTCAATGCCCTTGTCCCTGCTGTAGCAGCTGATGACCACAGCCTTAGCGGCTTGGGCGAGTTCGATGATTTGCTTAGGGCAGGCGGCCACGCACTTTCCACAGGCTGTACATTTATGGGGATTTATAATCGGTAGATTGTCGGCACTCATCGTGATCGCATCAAAAGGACAGGCTCGCATGCAGGTTCCGAATCCAAGGCATCCGTAATCGCAGGATTTATCTCCACCAGCAGCCAGTACCGCCGCGGTGCAGTCCTGCACGCCAGCATAGATATACTTCCTCTGACTGCGCGACAATCCGCCCTGGCAGAAGACGCGAGCAATCTTAGGCTCGACTTTTTCCGCTTTCTTGCCTGTGATTTCGGCGATCTTCTCGGCAACTGCGTATTTACCAGGAGCGCACATGTGCACCGCTACGTCGGGATTGCCCACGACCGCCTCGGCGTATCCCATGCAGCCTGCGAACCCGCAGGCTCCGCAGTTTGCACCGGGTAGAGTCTCGCGGACTTGCTCTACTTTGGCATCGACTTTCACCACGAAGCGGGCAGCCACAAGTGCAAGTGCCACGCCGAACACGATTCCAAGCCCCGCGAGTACAATTAGCGTCACATAAATCGTGGATGTGGGAACGATACCTGTTGCCTCAGTTGAAACGCCTGCGTCGACGAGTGGCACAAGCCTGTTCGTGATAACAAAGAGCGTGTGGGAGAGGACCTGCATCAGAATATGCATTATTTGTTCATACATGGTCTTGTACCTTCAGTATAGTAGTTTCGAAGCAAGAGATATTTGAAAAATACGTTAGCTTTGATTCGTCTTCCGCAATCTCATTCCGCATTGTATTTATTACAGCGTGATCATGCCTGAAAATCCAAGGAAAGCCAGGGCGATCAACCCGGTCAGAACGAACGAGATAGGAAGTCCCTGGAAAGACTTGGGCACATCGGCAAGTTCCAATTTTTCTCGAATACTCGCCATAATGATGAGAGCCAGGCTGAAACCAAGCCCAGATCCCAAGGCGAGAGCCATACTCTCGAAAAGGCTGTAATTTTCATCAGCATTGATAAGGGGAACCGCCAAGATGATGCAGTTCGTCACTATCAGGGCGAGGTATATGCCCAGTTTATAATACAGCGCAGGAGCGACTTTTTTCATCATAGTATCCCCTGCCTGCACAAAAGCGGCAACCGTTCCTATGAAGATCACGATCTTCAGGAAACCCAGGTTATAGGGGATCATCACATAGTTATAGATGAGCCAGTTAAGTACCGCCTCGACCAGCATAACGGCTGTAAAGGTGAAACTCATTCCCACAGCCGTCTCCATCCTTTTCGTAACGCCGAAGAAAATGCAGAGACCGAGATAGCGCGAAAACACGAAATTGTTAATGAGTGCAGATGCGATAAATATGGTTAGAACATGTTGCAACATGACACCCTCCGAATAACTTCATTTCAGATTGCGAATTGCGGGTTTTTGGTATTTAGTCCCGTATTTCACATATCGTATTGATTAGTGTCCTCCGCTAATTGGTCCCGAGCCGCCGAAAAACTTCCTATCTATCCAGTTGAGCCAACCCATCATGAGACCCATTGCGAAGAAACCTCCCGTCGGCATGATCATGATGAGCAGCGGTTTTGACTGCAGAAGATGGATCCCCCAGAACGAACCTTTGCCAAGAAACTCCCTGAAAACACCAAGCAACATAAGAGCTAGTAGAAATCCGAGTCCCATCCCGACTCCGTCAACAAAGGATGGCAAAAGTGTGTTTTTGCTCGCGAACATCTCGGCCCTGGAAAGGATGATTGCGAAGGCGACGATGAGCATGATATAAAGACCCATTTCCTTGTAGACCGCCCTTTGGTAGGCCGACATAACCTGATCGATCACCGTAACCCATGTAGCGGTAATGAATACATAGGATGGAATACGCACTTTCGGGTTAATGAAGTTGCGCAGGAGGGAAACCGTCACGTTCGTCATGGTCATGACGAATAAAACGGCGACGCCCATCAGAAACCCATTTTTCACGCCACTTGTAACAGCCACGGCCGGGCAGAGAGAGAGTGCAAGCCTGAAAACGGGATTCTCTCCGAAGATTCCGTTTTTGAACAGCGTCCCTAAACTGGCATTATTGCTCATTTCGTCACCCCCTGCACCGCAGTCTTTATGCCTGCACCATACTTATCGACAAGCATCTGCACTGCGTCTTTCACGCCGTTTATCACGCCGCGGCTCGAATACGTGGCGCCAGATACGGCTTGGATGTTTTCCTTGGTCTCGCTTTTTGTCAAGATGATCTGCGAAAGTGACTTGCCCTTAAACTGGTCGAGGAAGCTCTTTTCTAGAACCTGGTCCCCGAGACCGGGAGTTTCATTCATATCCAGGATATTGACGTCCCTAATTTTCATGTCGGGACTAAGTGAAACGAGCATCTTTATGAAGCTGGAATATCCTTTACCCGCGGTCTCGGCGATGTAGGCTACCGAATTCCCGCCAGCTGTCGCCTGATAATATTCGTAGGACTTATTATTAGTGATCCAGGTCCCTGCCGGTTTAATGGGGTCGGTCGCATCGGGAGCCATCTCTTTCAGGGCTTCTTCCTTCTCCTTCTTCTCAGCCTGAAACCGGACGGGATAGGTATATCTATAGGTCACGCTCATGATGATGCCTGCGACGATGAAAATCACGACGAGAGGCAGGGTTATCTTAAGTATATCCTTCATTTCTTCACCGCCTTGGCCTCGGCTTTTCCGAAAACGGGACTCCTCATACCCCGGTCAAGAAGAGGCGCGAAGCAGTTCATGAGAAGGATGGCGAACATCACGCCCTCGGGATAACCGCCTTTCAGTCGTATAAGCGTCGTAAGAATTCCGGCGCAGATGCCGAAGACTACTTGGGCACTCCGGACCGAGGGTCCCGTCACATAGTCCGTAGCCATAAAGAACGCCCCGAGGATGAGACCACCGGACATCATGTGAAGAATCGGATCGCCAGTCATGAGACCATCTTTACCGCCGAAAACCCAGGTGAGAATTCCTACCGTGGCGATAAAAGGAATGGGCACATGCCACGTAATGTACCGCTTCATCATCAGAAACGCAGCACCGAGCAAAAGGGCAATGACCGATGTCTCTCCGAGCGAACCGGCTCGGTTCCCGACGAACAGGTCCAGGTACAGGGCTGCCTTAGTATGGTAAATTTCGAGGAGCTTGCCCATCCCTTCCTCTTTAAGGATAACGAGGGGCGTAGCGGTAGTTTTGGCATCGAGGGCCATGAATGTCGTAGCTGGTGCGACAAAGGTGGTCATGATTTTCGCGAAGCTGATTAGAACAAAGGCGCGTCCGACGAGCGCTGGATTGAATATATTGTAGCCGAGACCGCCGAAGAGTTGCTTGGCAATAACGATCGCCACGATGGAGCCCACAATAGGAATATAGAGCGGCACGTTGGCCGGCAGATTCATTGCAAGGAGCAGGCCTGTCAGGAACGCGCTACCATCTGAGAGCGTAATCGGCTTTTTGAGCAGCCGTTGCATCCCGGCCTCTGTCAGGAGAGACGTCACAAGACAGGCGAGAATCACCGTGACTGCCGGCATGCCGAAGTAGTAGACCGCCATGAGCGTAGCCGGAATCAGCGCACCGCTCACGGTCCACATGATCTTCGCCGTGCTCTCCATATCGTGCATGTGGGGACCAATCGATACGATCAGTTTAGGCAGTTCTTTCGGTAGTTCCTTTGCAGGTGCTTCCATCAGATTACCCTCTCCTCTATAACACAGTGCGTAAGACATGGAGCAAAGTATAAATAAGCAGCTTCTGCTCAATGCGTTCTATTTTCTACCCTCTGCACATTAACTTTTCTTTTTTGCCAGTTCCTTTTTGGCTTTTTTCACCCACTGGACCATAGGCCGGTTTGCAGGGCAGACGAAGGTGCAGGAACCGCACTCAAAGCAATCCATCAGGTTATAGCTCTTTGCATCTTCGTAGTGTCCCTTCTCGATGTAGAGCCCGATGTAGGAAGGTTGGAGTTTCATTGGACAAGCGTCGATGCATCTGCCGCAGCGGATACACGGGCCGTAGGGTTTCGAGTATACTTCGTCTCGAGAAAGTACCGTGATGCCGGACGTGCCTTTGATCACCGGCACGTCGAGCGTATACTGGCTCATGCCCATCATGGGTCCTCCTGAGATAACTTTGGCTGCCGTGTCGGTAAGGCCACCTGCCTCTTCGATGAGTTGGGAAAACGGGGTGCCAATCCGGACGAGAAAATTTTTCGGTTCTTTCACCCCTCGGCCCGTCACAGTCACGTAACGCTCAATCAGCGGTTTACCGAAGCGCACGGCGCTGTAGATGGCTTCAGCGGTGCCGACGTTCTGGACCACGACGCCGATATCCATGGGCAATCCGCCCGCCGGCACTGTCCTACCGGCGATTGCCTTGATGAGCATTTTTTCCGCGCCCTGCGGGTACTTGACTTTGACCGGCCAGACTTTGACCTCGGGATAATCGCCCGCGGCTTTGGTCATGGACTCGATGGCATCGGGTTTGTTAGATTCTATGCCGATATATCCCTTACTAACGTTCAGAATTCGCATGAGGATCTTGAGGCCTTCTACGATTTCTTCAGATTTTTCGAGCATAAGCCTGTGGTCCGACGTTAGATAGGGTTCGCACTCAGCGCCGTTCAGGATGACGATGTCAATCGGTTTCTCTTTGGGAGGGGAAAGCTTGACATGCGTGGGAAACGTTGCCCCGCCCATACCCACAATGCCGGCATCTTGAACAAGTTTCTTTAGCTCATCGGGACTCAGCAGCAGATAATCGGGGTTTTCCTTCAGTCCGCCGACCCACTCATCTTTTCCGTCGTTCTCGATGACGACTCCGGGCATGTCAGCGCCGAGCACATGTGGAAAGTTGCCGATGGCAACGACCTTGCCCGAGATAGAAGCATGAACGGGCGCAGAGACAAAGCCGGTGGTTTCACCGATCTTTTCTCCTTTTTTTACTTCCTGCCCGATGACGACGAGTTGTTTCGTGGGTGCGCCTATATGTTGACTGAGGGGGATAACTGCTCTCTTGGGAATTGCTGCGGTAACGGTCGGTTTGTGTGCTGTGAGCTGCTTGTTATCCGCAGGATGCACGCCTCCACTAAATGTATCATGGACTTTTACAGTTGTGGCTTCCATCAGTCTCACCTGCCATATTATAAAGGAACGTTGGAGTTTACGACTTCAGAATTTAAAAAGCCGCACCGTTTATATCAGAATGGCGCCGATGTGTCAAGCGAATTTTTCCTGAGACCTGTTGAAAATCCTTCAAATTTTGTTCCAAATAGAACCGTCGATGTAGCAAAGTGTGTTTCCAATTTTCTCATCGTTGACTGGTTTTGGAGTTGGATACTACTTAAGTAAATTAGGTAGCATAAGAGGGGAAATTATAGAAAAACAAAATGAGGTTGAAAATCCCGATCACTCATGACGAAGAAAGTACTATTCATCCACGATTGTGAGCAAAGCTTCTAACCCTCTAACTGGTCGGCTGATGCTGTTGGCTTCAATCTTAGTCCCAATGAATAGCCTGCAAACGTTATGACAGGACCCCAGGACAGAATGTGGCACTCTTAACCTGAAATCCTGTCTAAAAAAAACAGGAAATATAGTTACGCTACCTGGACTACTTCCTTCACATCGGGAATCTGCTCTTTCAAGAATTTCTCGACGCCCATCTTGAGTGTCATGGTTGACATGGGACAGGAACCGCAGGCGCCTTTGAGCCGCACTTTGACAACTCCGTCTGCATCCACGCTGATGAGTTCGATGTCTCCACCGTCTCGCTGAAGCGAGGGCCGAACTTTTTTGAGCGCTTCTTCTACTTTTTCTTTCATTATTGATCTCCTTCGTTGGCTATGGTGTCACGCAGCTTGCGTACACTTTTTATTATACCCTTTTTTACTCCCGATTAAAAGATTTTTATATGATCAGGATCATATTAATTGCTACCGGTTGTTTTTTGATCGGGAGCATCAATCCTGCGAAGTAAAGGGCGATCTTCCTATAAATGATGAAATCCTGCCAGCGAATGGTTAAAAAATCTCCTCTCCAGTGAGCGGCGGGAGAGTTCATAATGAGGATACCATGATGGTAAAACGGGGAAGGTTGGGGGCTATTCTTTCCATGCGTGGTTGCCTATAAGCGGAACAAACACGCAGGGGATGCTCTGGTCCGTAACAGCCCCTTCGGGAGTCTTGACGACTTTCATGAGCCTCTGTTCATACCGCTCTCCCACAGGGATCACCATCCTCCCTCCCTCTTTCAATTGTTCAAGGAGCGGTGCAGGAATGTCTGGCGAGCCAGCCGTAACGATAATAGCGTCAAAAGGCGCCATGTCCTTCCATCCGTAAGTCCCGTCATAGACCTTGATCGCAACATTTCTGTACCCAAGACGGTCAAGGGTCGCCCGCGCGCGGTCTGCAAGTACTTTAATTCGTTCCAGAGTATAGACCTTCCCGCATAATTCTGCGAGAATAGCGGCCTGGTATCCCGAGCCTGTGCCGATCTCAAGCACGCGTTCCGTACCCGATAGTCCTAGGAGCTCTGACATCACAGCAACCATATAGGGTTGTGATATGGTCTGTCCTTCGCCGAGAGGCAACGCGCTGTCCTGGTACGCCATGCCCTGAATAGCCTCAGGCAGGAACTCATGCCTCGGCACTTTGCGCATGGCAGTGAGAACGCGCTCATCTTTGATGCCGCGGCCAACGATCTGTTCATCCACCATACGGATGCGTTCTTTTTCGAAGTTGATCACTCTGCGCTCCCATGCCTAGCAATCTCACTGTAGGACATTGCCTCCATGGACTTCAGCAGGCTAAAAGATGCATAATCCGTCATATCGAGATGGAGAGGCGTGATCGAAACGAACTTCCTGTCCACAGCATCGAGGTCCGTCCCCTCTTCCCGCTCCCAATCAGGTTCTCCCCCTCCGATCCAGTAGTACTTCTTCCCGCGCGGATCAACCCGCTCCACCGTCATCTGATGATAGATCCGCTTGCCGAGCCTTGTGATAAGCGTTCCCTGTATTTCGTCGACAGGAAGGTTCGGGACATTGATGTTGAGAAGCGTTCCAGAGGGGAGTCCGTCCTGCACTATGCGATTTGTAGCGTGGAATGCCACCTCCGCGGCTTCAGCAAAACGAAAGTCTTCTCGCGCAACAAGAGAAATAGCGAAGGCAGGAATCCCTAGAATGATACCCTCGATCGCCCCGGCAACAGTCCCTGAATAGGTCACATCATCCCCCAGGTTCGGACCCTTATTGATGCCCGAGACCACAAGCTTCGGCGTCTCTTTCAATAGTCCCTTGACAGCGATATTTACGCAGTCCGTCGGTGTACCGTTGACGCTGTACATTCCTTCCTTTATTTCCTCTATCAAAAGAGGGCGATGAAGCGTCATGGAATGGCCTGCCGCACTCCGCTCCCGGTCCGGGGCCACGATCACGACGGTATCGATCTCACGTAAGCGCTTTGCAAGAAGCTGTATGCCCGGCGAGTAAACGCCATCGTCATTCGTTACGAGGATCATGTGTTATACCTCAAAAAATCGCGGTTATTGAATACAGGAGGTTTATACGGTGAATTCCCCCGCAACCAAATATTGGTTGGGGCTTCCAAGAAGCTGGTCCCTTATCAGGGATGGCCAACCGTTTAGAAGATGCAGTGTCACTTACGAGAGTTTCCTCTCGCAAACTCGGCGGTGATTCACATGTTGTACGTATCGTTTTAAGATCCCATCTTAGAACCCATGTCAAATCACAGGTAAGTCATGTTGCGTCATAGTAATCAGTTTTATGATACCACCAAAATATTGCTGCCAACTCCACACTGATTGTCAAAGGACTGATTCTTATTTTAGCAAATTGTTACTGGTTGTCAAGTGTTCAGTTGCCGATAAATAACAAAAGCACCAATTCATCCCCGACCAAAACGTAATCTGGTGGGGGTCTTCTTGGCCAGGCACGATAAAAAGAAATAGGAAGTAAAGAGGAAAGAAGCGGCTCAGCAATCCGCCGGACTATTCACTCTGAATGTCCAACCCATGACGGTTAGCGAGTTACCGGTATTCATCAAGAGCAACCTTGTCTCCAAAATTCAGATACATCTTTTATGATGCTTTCGGATACCAGCTCAATCGCAGTAGATTCAAACCAATCCGCTGGCATCGACCGGGAATAGCCAGGTTGCACGAAACGATTGTCCATCAGTACTATAAGCCCCCGATCTGTCTCAGAACGTATCACTCTCCCGGCGGACTGGATCGCCTTGGCCATGGCGGGGATAGAATAAGCATAGTCGAAACCTGAGCCGTATTTCCACTCGTAATACTCCCTCATCTGCTCGCGTTCGAGATCGAAATTCGGCAACGGCGGTCCTACGACGAACGCACCAATCACCGTATCGCCCGGATAGTCCACGCCCTCGGACAACATGCCGCCCTGCACAGCTAACACGATCGTCGGGGCAATTCCTTCTTTGAGATGTTTTTTGATTGCCTCAACACGGATCGCATTCATGTCCCGCTCCTGACGGAGAACTGTAAAGCCTTCGGGGGGCTCGAACAGGTCGAAGACTCTCCCCAGAAATTCAAAGCTCGGGAAAAAGGCGAAATAATTCCCCTTGCGCAGTGCGGCAATCCTCCGGATCGCGTCGCTGATCCGGGGATAGTTGTGCTCGCGGTCCGAGTACCTGGTCGAGATCTGGGGAATAATCAGGAGTTTGCGGTTTTCCTTCGGAAAGGGGCTTGGAAATTCCGACTTTTTCACAGTCGCCGGATCAAGCCCGGAAAGTTTCGCGTAATAGGTAAAGGGCTTTAATGTCGCAGAAAACCCTACGACCTGCTCGTATGCATCATAGCAATCCGTAAGCATGGCCGAAGCATCGCAGCAGATAATCTTTACGATGCCGCCAGTCTCATGGGGATGAAAGGTCGTGAAGAACTCCTGATGATCGGGATCGCCGACATACTCGAGCGCTTCTGTAAATTCTGACCAGTAAAAGCATAGCCTCATGACAACGTCCCTTGGCTGGATGGATACGTCGGAATCGAGATACCTTGAGAGGAAGGCACGGAGCCTGGCGTCCTGCTCAAGAAACTGTTCAATCGCCGGATCGATCTTCATATGTTTTGCAATATTGCCAGGTATGCAAGAGACAATCACTTGTATGCAGCTGTCTAGTAACTCTTCTGCTTCAGCTCGGAAGCGAGGCGGCAGAGCGCGCATCCCGCTGCGCATCTGTTCTAGTGTTATGCTTGAAAGAGCAGGAGAGTAGTAGTTCATGGCACGAGTGGGCAAATTATGGGCCTCATCTATCACGAGATTAGGTTTCCCCTTCTGGTCGATGCCGATCTCTGTCATTCGGCCGAAGGAAGAGCGTGGTGCAAACACATAATTATAATCGCAAATAACGATATCGGCTTCCTGTGCTCCGTCGAACTGCAGTTCAAAGGGGCAGACCTCGTATGCTTCACCGAATTTTCGGAACAACGGGGCCTTTAACTTTCTCTTATTTGCGAGCATATCGAGGATCCCATGCCTATATACTTTTGTGTAATAATCGCGGGCATATTCACAGTAATCTGGATTACAAAGCGGCTCGTTCTTGAAGCAAATCTTCCCTTTTGCCGTGATCGTAAGGGATTTCAGTTTAGCGCCGGCATCCTGAAACCGTGTAATAGCGTCTTCGGCAATCGCGTGTTGACTGTTCTTCGGAGTGATATAGACCACCTTTTGGCCCCGGCTCAAAGCTTCCTTCAGAACTGGATAAAGTACGCCTACCGTCTTCCCGAGGCCAGTAGGGGCCTGAACGAGCATAGGATTCCCATCTCGTACTCCCGCCTCGATGGTGTGAATAAGCTCGATCTGGCCGGGACGCGGCCCTTTGAAGGGGAATGGGAATGCGGTGGCAATCTTCCTGCGGTGTCTGGAGCGCATCTCCGCCCTTTTAGCATCAAGTACAAGCTCGTCAAGCCGAATTCCGAGCCAATTCTCGTACGCAGGAATGTCGAATGCGAGTTCGAGATCGAATGACTCCCTGGTGCGTGTTGAGACGAGATGATAGCTCAATATGGGAATAACCCGGTGCTCAAGCCAGTAGAAATAACCATAGGTCAGGAGCTGCAGACAGTATGGGTGAGCCATTTGATCACTCGCGAGTCGATGTGCAAGTTCTTGGATGTTAAAGCTGGTTTTAATCTCTTCTATCTTCGGTGGATTATGCCTGTAAATCCCGTCCATCCGGCCGTCAATACGAAATCGATATCGATCCCGATCGAATGAGCGACTAAGCGTGACTTCGGCCTCATATTCAGGATCGGACTTTGTTCTTTTCTTCTGTGCGCGGCTGTGGATTTCCCTCCCCTCTGCAGCTGCACGTCCATATCCCGAATGCACCTCGATGCTCCCTGTCCGTGGAACCGGCAAGGCAAAATCACGAAGTGCGATCGGTATGAGTTTCAGTTCGTCAAGCATAGTACAGATCCGGCAACAATCAAAATACCTTCCTAATCACATGCGCTCTACCATCGCAATAAGTAAGAAATGGCAACATAGATCCCTTGAAAAATTCTTTCAATAGTCGTTTATCTATGTTTTCCAGTTTATCGGGAACCGTTGTTTAAATCAATGATCTATAATCAGTTTTGCTCAACTTTAACAACGGAAGCTATAAGGTACATGCATAGAAAAAAATAAGCTATAACTTTTAAAAGTTATAGCTTAGAAAGGTCGAGGCGAGCCTATTTGGACGGTCATTCACACCTTTGTGAGCTTTCCAGTTAAATTGTTGTTGTGAATTCGTTGGAATAATTACTTTCTTGGCCTGCTGTATCCACATCCGAGACGACAAAATAATAGGTCCCATGCGTTAGGGTCAATATGCTTGTAATGGTGGTGGTTGTAGGATTTGAGACACTTACGACCCGCGTATAAACACCTGATGCGGTTCCATAATATATTTTATACGTTGATATATCTGTAGCTGGATTCAACGGAGTCCCATCCGAATAAGACGTTGGGGCGTCCCAGGTAAGCGTTACGACAGTGGGTGCCGTAACTGTCAGTGAAGCAGTTCCCGAAGCGCCACTCCAGATAGACGAGATTAGGGTTGATCCTGCGGCAACAGCAGTGGCAAGTCCTCTTGAGCCAACTGCATTGCTGACCGTTGCTACACCTGCGGTAGAGGAACTCCAGGTAACTGACGCAGTCAGGTTCTGCGTTGTGTTGTCTGAGAACGTGCCGGTTGCCGTAAACTGCTGCGTCGACCCAGTAGCAAGAGAAGCAATAAGAGGCGTTACGGCGATTGAAAGCAATGTCGCCGGAGTTACCGTCAATAGAGTTGATCCTGATTTGTTCCCTAATGTCGCCGTGAGCGTCGCCGACCCGACTGCCACCGGTGTCGCCAATCCATTTGAGCCGGCAGCATTGCTTATGGCTGCGATAGACGATGCCGATGAACCCCAGGTCACTGCCGTTGTCAGGTTTTGCGTCGAACCGTCGGAGTACGTCCCTGTAACAGTGAATTGCCGGGTGGTCCCTAACGCTATGCTCGGGCTGGACGGCATTATTGCCAGGGAGACGAGCGTTGCCTGCGTTACCGTAAGAGTCGTGCTTCCGGAAATGCCTCCCAATGTCGCCGTGATGGTCGTTGACCCGACTGCCACCGGTGTCGCAAATCCATTTGAGCCGGCAGCATTGCTTATGGCTGCTGCCGAAAGGGACGCAGAACTCCAGGTCACATACGTAGTGATGTTTTGGGTCGAGTTGTCTGAATAGGTTCCCATTGCGGTGAACTGTTGAGATGCCCCCATGGCGCTACTCTGGTTCGTTGGAGTGACCGAAATGAATACAAGCGTAGCTGCCGTGACAGTCAATGTAGTTGAACCGGAAATATTTGTGGCCGAATCTGCGGCCGTGATCGTCGTCGTACCGGCGGATGCCGATGTAGCTTTGCCAATGAAACCTTGAGCCATACTTATGGTCGCTACCACTGCAGCTGAGGAACTCCATGTAACGGTGGTCGTTATGTCTTGCGTAGAATTGTCAGAGAAAGTTCCAGTAGCCGTAAATTGTTGTGTCGTTCCATTAGCGATTGTTGGATTAGTTGGGGTTACCGATATAGATTGAAGCATTGCTGAAGTTACCGTCAAGGTAGTGGATGTGGTTGTTATCCCGTCAGTGGCAGTGATCGTGGTAGTACCAACGGTTATGGCATTAGCCACGCCAGAACTATTGATCGTTGCGACGGCGGTATTCGAGGAACTCCAATTGATCAGTGTTGTTATTTCATTTGTGCTGAGGTCCGAAGAAACGCCGGTAGCATTATACCGCTGTGTAGTACCCTTCGCGATGGTTGGGTTCGTAGGTGTGATTTCTATGGATTGTAATGATACGTTCGTGACGTTGGTACTCACACCACTTCCTCCGCAGGCAGCGAGAAAAATTGATGCGAAAAAAAACATAGCAAATATTTTCTGATAAAATTTCATGCGATCTACCTCACATGAGGTACCCCTCACGGAATGTTTCGTTACTTTGTTTCCATTTGCCGGGTTTTATTACCTGGAATTTTCCGTATAGTGTTTACATATCGACCTTCTGTCGATGTCCGGTTGGTAATCTTATTGATAGTTTGTTGTACTTCTGTTGCCGGGATTATCGCGGAAGATGGTCCGGACCCAAACGCCGAGACAAATTGATTACGTTGCCTTATTAACTTAATATTTTTTTCTTTTTGACAAAGCTATCGAGAACTCTAGAATCCTACGGGAACCTCCCCCGAATTATTGTGCTAGGTGGAAAGAAGTGGATTATTGGGTTGTGACGATCTCCAAAAACTGGCTCAGTCAAGAGTGGAAATTTCCGGAATGCCGAAAGAATTTTTGCTTTCATCCAGGAGTGTGCTATCGAATTCATCGTAAACCATTTGTGACGGACCAATTGCCTTTAGAATTCGAGCCACTACTATATATGCCGTTCCATCCGGCCATCCCGGATTGGTAACAGCGATTTCAGCGGAGAAAATTCCATTTTTTATGAAATATGCAACAAGGAATTAAATAGCGTGAAGCTTTTCTATCATTTCATTAGTCCCCGATAAAAATCAAAACTATACAGCCCGATTCCTTCGCTTTGTTCGTCAGATAATAAAATTCTTTATGTGAAGGTTAAAAACGATTTCGGTGTTGCTGAAACTCGTACCGAGACGTCGGCTTGAAGTATTACTCAATTTGCCATCTGGAATTGTAGATTGCAGTAATCGTTGGAAACCAGCAACAACGCGGTACTAACGCAAATCTCGGTGGCAATAAACTATCCTTGTTGATTACTTTAATCAAATACTAGACGAACTACGGGTAAGTTATGTTTACTTTAAACCATATCATCAGGGCGATGTTCATGGAACGTAAGAACCTGATCTATATCCCTTCACCGACGCGTGAAAGGCATCCAGCAATTTAGGATGAGCCCCTACAGCAGGCTCATGTTAACGGGGAAAAGTGTATCACTTATGCAAGGACAGTTCAAGTTAAAATTGTGGTATAGAAGGAGTTGTTTTAGTGTATTACTAAAGTTGGAATCACGTTGAGTAACTGCTTTCGCAGTGAGATCCCAGGTCAAATCAAAGTTATATTTTTTATTAGCAGATAATGCCGAATATAGTTTCTGATTATATGAGTTTTGAGAAAATGTCTCTATTCCCATCAACCAAAGCTCTAGGTGATGACTGTCAGGACATCGTGCACAAGAAAAACTGTCACTACATCGTTCAATCGAAACTCTGAAACCATCTGATCTTCCGATGCCGTGACCATTTTCAATGGGCATCGTAGCAAATAAGGATATTCTTCTACCTGGATCGTATCCAAGAAGAGCTTGAGCTTTTGTTCTTTGACATCGACAGTAGCCACAATGTATTCGTATTGGGTCTCCGATGGAGCTGGGAATATTTCATCAAAGATATTCAGCCGGCATTCGCTTCGAATGAATCGTACGAGGTGATAGGAACCTTCCTCCGGCTTATCCAAGGGGTGCTTTGGGGTATCTCTCTTGCTCGGGAAGATTAATTTCTTCTCTGTAGCAGCCAACGCCTTGAGGGGCGTTTTCCCCTTAAGTTTGCTGTAGCGATAGGTGCTGTTATGCCAGTGCTCGAATGCCAGTGATTCTTGCCGAAGCTGCGTCAATGAGGCCATAGGAACCTTGTAGAAAAATTTCTGTTCGTAATGGTCATTGAACTTCTCGACGATTCCATTCCACCACGGTTCGGATGGTGGAATAAACCATAGCTTAACGCCATAATGCAGGCAGAAACGAATAAGTGGCCCCATGCCGCGGGGATGAATCGGGCTCCCGAAAAAGGCCATCTCATTGTCCACCTGAAGGTTCTCCGGGATGCCCATGCGCAGCCAAACCGCATGAACGGCGTCCAAAACGTTTTGCGCTGCTTTGGAGGGCATCGGCTCTATACCACATCGGTTGGTCGCAGTATCGACCGCATGCAGGCTGTAGAAACGAATTGGGCCGGTAAGGTAGCAAGGGCCGACCAGATCAACCTGATGGGTTTGATTAAGCAAGAGCGCCGGGAGCGACGGATATTTCTTTCCTTTTGGAGTATATCGTCCGGTCCGCCTATAGGTCAATTCACGGCGGCGCAAGATCCGGTCAACTGTACTAATGGAGGGAAACGGCTGAATGTTCATGTCCTCCATTTCCCAGAGAATAGCTTGGCTTCCACAGAAAAGATCATTGTTGTACAGACGCCATCGCACCATCTCGACGATCTTTTCGATCTCCGCAGGTGTGCGGTGTGGGTTTACCAAGGGACGCCGTGATAAATCTTCATACCAAGCAGAATCGTCAGGGATATGCCGCGCCAACCACTTGTACAGCCATCGCCGCGATCTACCCAATGAGGCGCAGATACTCTCCGGGTCTTCTCCGGCGAGATACCGTTGCACAGTTGCCGCTCGTTCCTGCTGCACTTTCTTTTTCATGAACACCACCTTTGTATTTAGTGGTGTCCATGATAGTACAGAATGTGGCTACTCGATTGTCAAAGAACGTTAGTGCACGATGTCGTGACAGTTGTCATCTAGGACATTGTCTTTAGAAGTTAAAAGCCAAGCCCACGCAGGTAGACTCCAACGAAAGACTGGGCATCAGCATTTACCAGGACTTCAGTTATATGCCTGCGAGTATTGTTAGATAGCTCTAGGATACTAGGAGCTTTGTCTCAATTTGAACTGACTGCCTATGTGCTGAGTTCAACGACAATAGATCTCTGCATGTCTGCTATTCCATGGGCTACCTTTCGGGAAAAATAAATTAGCCCTGAACCTTCCCGAGACTAAAGTCAGGGAGTTCTGAAAACCTTAACCATTCTCTCTTCGGAGTTCTCACGACAGCAATGGCCCGCCCTTACAACATCCTGAACATTGAGTTTGGCATGATTTTCTTTCACAGGCGATCTACTCTCGCTCTGGCCTAAACGAGTACTTTGTTTGAGGCCGAAGCTTTGAGGAAAAGCACTCCTCGCATTCGCAGATTGTTGATGCAGTTGCGATATAGTCTGTTTAAGGAGCGGTTCCGCACCCGACCAGAACATTGCTGCCCCAGCAGAATCGAGAACGCCATCTTTTACGTGATATGCACGAGCAAGTAATTTTTGCAAACGTCCCCGGAGCCCTTAAACCCACGCTTTTACCAAAAATGCGCTGAAATGATTTGTAGCACATATTTCCAGATTAATGACTTTGTCTAAAGCCAAAACCTCATTTGCGAGCTCCCACGAGTTGACGCTTGCCTTTAAACCTCGGCCTGCCTCTTTTCCTGAAAGCATATTTCTGTGCCGCATCAAAAGCCCGTGTAGCAATCTTCTGGACCGTATGGTGGCAAGCGTTCTTTGTCTTAACAGCGAACTTATGCAAGCTGAACGCAGAAAAGCTAAACTTCTCATTTACCGCCTTAAACGCTCTTGACCGCTTTCCTTATCCGCATAGGGGGGGCAATACGGGCCTCTTGATATTGCTTGGGTCCTCGCATGGGGTCTAATCGTTTAAGAGATTCGCCAAGGCATTATAAAGCTGCCAGGCCGTCTCCATGCGTGTGAGAAGTGCCTCTGCCGGGATTTATTGACCAGAAGAGGCAACTCATGGATAAATGATGGTGATTCCACTTGCTTTGCCAAGACAACTATATTTAGCATATCATATAAGTGATTAAATGTCCACTATGTCCGCTATAACTCAAGCACCTCTATCCCCATGGATAAATCCAGGGTTGCGGAGTTGTTTAAAGTGTTTGGTCAGTGTTTATCTTCTCGTGGCGATTATCAAGAGTTGATTGCACTTTTCCCAGTAGCAACAAAATTCTACAGATATTGGAGGTCGACTTTTTTATAAAATGCAATTTTTCAACAGAATAACGAAACGTCCGTTCACGAAAAAAAACATCGTGATCATACCAATATTACCTTTTTGCGTAACAACCTGACAGGACTGAAAATGTAATAAGAATCACAGACAATATGAAAGACGCCCAGTAAGATATAGTCACGCGATATATACGATCGTGCGATATTTGAGAATACGAGAAATGTAACGTGTTAATTCTCACTCTGTTCAGAGCAAACCTGGGGAAACCCAGGGACGCAGAGCCACGGGACTAACGAATGATGGATACAACGTCCGCCGAGCCGCCAGAGGCAATTGCTGGCGGCTTTTTTTATTGCTCATTCAGAGAAGGGAAGGTTCATAGCAATGTTAAGCAAGAAGATATATTCCGTTCTCCTGGTATCATTGTTTATTTCAAATCTAATTGGATGCGGCGTGAGCAGTATTCCAACCTCCACAAGTGGCAAACAGGCTCAACTCGTATCCCTTAACATAACACCAACTACTTCGATAATAGCAACGGGCACGAGCCAACAGTTCACGGCGGTTGGCACGTATACGGATAACACGACACAAGACCTAACAACTTCTGCGACATGGATTTCGACTGATACTAGCGTAGCAACAATCAACTCCGCTAGCTTGACTGCATCAGCGGTAAACTCTCCCGGGCATATTACTGTAATCGCCAGAGGCATCGGCAATACAATTATTAAAGCGACTCTGGGCGGCATCTGGGGATCGATCACACTGAATGTTACGTCGGCAACGCTTGTGTCTATAGCAGTCACACCGACCAATTCAAGCATTGCAGCGGGAACGAACCACCAGTTTACTGCCATTGGTACATTTTCTGATAACACAACTCAGGACTTGACTGCGTTAGTGAACTGGAGTTCGTCTTCAGCGGCCGTGGCAACCATCAGCAATACAGCAGGCTCCAATGGATTGGCCACCTCAGTGGCCTCAGGATCAACAACGGTCATGGCCGCATTGGGGAGTGTTTCGGGGTCAACGACGCTGTCAGTGACCCCCGCAAGACTCGTGTTCATTTCGGTCACTCCGACCAATCCAAACATTGCAGTGGGAACATTGCAAAACTTTATCGCTACAGGGACTTACTCCGACAATACAACGCAGGATTTGACAAAATTGGTGACCTGGGGTTCTGCGTCGCTTTCGGCAGCAACAATTAGCAATGCTGCCGGTTCAAATGGATTTGCGACACCGCTGGCAGCCGGGTCAACGACTATCACGGCGACATTGGGAGGCATTTCCGGTAGCACGACTCTTACGGTAACGCAGGCAACGCTCGTCTCCCTGGCAATAACGCCATCCAGCCCGAGCATAGCGTTAGGGACCACCCAGCAATTCACTGTTACAGGGACGTACTCCGACGGTTCGACGCAAAACCTGACAACGGCAGTGACCTGGGGTTCATCGGCATCGTCTGTCGCAGCCATAAGCAATGCTGCCGGCTCAAATGGATTTGCGACACCGGTGGCAGTCGGGTCAACGACCATCACGGCGACATTGGGAGGCATTTCCGGAAGCACGACTCTTACGGTAACGCAGGCAACGCTCGTCTCCCTGGCAATAATGCCGTCCAGCCCGAGCATAGCGTTAGGGACCACCCGGCAATTCACTGTTACAGGGACGTACTCCGACGGTTCGACGCAAAACCTGACAACGGCAGTGACCTGGGGTTCATCGGCATCGTCTATCGCAGCCATAAGCAATGCTGCCGGCTCAAATGGATTGGCGACACCGGTGGCAGTCGGGTCGGCGACGCTCACGGCGACATTAGGGAACAAATCAGGATCAACTCTATTGACGGTAACTCCGGCGACATTGCTTTCAATCGCCGTAACGCCTCTTATTGCTTCTCTTGCTACTGGGTCGACGCAGCAGTTTACGGCAACCGGCACGTTCTCAGACAACACAACGCAGAACCTGACTGCGTCAGTTACCTGGAGTTCCTCTACCGCAGGTGTAGCAACGGTCAGCAATGCAGTTGGCTCAAGAGGACTTGCCACTGCTGTTGCCGCAGGATCAACCCTAATCTCGTCTATCTGGAGTGGCGCTTCGGGAACTGCTTCACTGACAGTTACGGCACCCACTGTCGTAACGCTTACCTGGGACGCCCCAACGTCTTATTCGGATGGGACTCCGTTGAATCCAGCTACAGATATATCAACGTATAAAATATATTATGGAACCGCAAGCAACGCGTATACACAGGTAGTGAATTTTTCAAATCCCGGGACTACGACCATAACACAAACATTGAACCTCCTCCCCGGAACGTATTATTTTGTCGTTACTGACGTAGATATATCAGGACAGGAAAGCAGCTATTCAAATGAGGCTACAATGACCATTTGACATCCTTCCGGCTTGAAGGTTATGGATTCCTGAATCATTGCAAGTACTGCTAAGAGCGGCGACTGATTCTTCTCGTTCTCAAATTGACAAAACCCTAGAAGCCTGGTAACATAAAGCGATCCATCCTAAACCTCCTGTTCAAGAATTGACTTCCCCAATAACACATTCTTAACAGGAGGTTTCTATTTGGAGAGATTTTTATATTAATTTTTTTCTATATAGACTGCCCAATTTATCTTTTCCTTT
This sequence comes from Nitrospirota bacterium, assembly GCA_963845065.1. Classification (GTDB taxonomy): domain Bacteria; phylum Nitrospirota; class UBA9217; order UBA9217; family UBA9217; genus JAJYKN01. The sequence goes on along the minus strand of CAWJQQ010000001.1, from coordinate 705,512 downwards.
TTTAATTTATGTATTCCCCTCTACTAAGAAAGTTGTACTTATAGGTTCATGTTCGTAAATGTAAAAAAAGTGCATTCCAAATGTTAATTGATGTATAGGTTGATTCCGATCTGCTGGAGAATTCTGTGACTATGGATTACAGCGAGCATACTTGCAAAGAATAAATCCATTTACGGTATACGACACTCGACCTGATTATGTCACGATATAGCCTTATCAACGCTCAATAATATCGATGAACAAATATCTTATTAAGAAAGTATCCTTCGTTCTCTGGGCCAGCGTTTTTGCCATCTTTTGCCTGTTATTTATTAGCGTTGAAACCTTTCCTGGCCACAATGAACTTTATAGCCTGCTAATCAAACAATTAACGAGAGTTGAGCCCCTCCCGAAGAGTCCTTATATCTCGCCTTCACAAACAGATAATATTATTTATCTATTAGGCGGATCACAAGCTGAGCTTGAAAGAAAAACCGAAACTGCTGCAGAGTTGTATCATCACGGCTTGTGTAAAAAAATATTGTCATTAAACAGACCAGGGATAACTGAATACGATCATACGCTTGGCAGAAATTTAACAAATGATGAATGGCTTATAAATAAATTGGCTGATCACGGCGTGAAGAAGGAGGATATAGAACTGGTGGCATTAAAACATAGTCTCTTCGGTACGCTGGCAGAGGCAAAAGGTATTGCTGACATTTCTTCTAAGAGGGCCTATAAGCATTTGATCTTGGTGACTTCTCCTTATCACACCATGAGGACATGGTTAGCATTTTTAAAATATGTAAAAGGACGTCGTATAGGTCTTTTCATTTATGCATCAAACTATCATGCTACGTTGTACGAACTTCTGTCCGAGTACTTTAAGTTAGTTCTCTACAGATATTATTTGCTATCAACACATTCGTTCTTTTAGTCCTCGACAGTTGCGTCTTTTGGAGATTGTATATTACACTGACCTTGCTGTAAAATGCTCGAAGAACTTTTTAGGAGTCCTGTGAAATTTAGCAAAAAGAGACGTTTCCAAATAAATCTCATAGTAGATTCAAATGCCAAAAGACAACAAGCGAAGCAGTGAATATTAATAATAAATGCAGGCATGCATGATGAGCCACCTTACTGGATCGCCGAAACATCCAGGCTCCCAGTGAGTTTTTTCGTTAGACTCAGTGCATTTGGTATCGAAAATTGCTGGTTGAAATTTGCAATAGTTCTGCCTTTTCTTGCCAGTAATAATTTCCGCTAAACATAAAACTGTATCGGAACCTTCTACGCATATTTTGTATTTGAGACTTAATAATATTCTTAAAACTGCTATAATAATATCGTGTAGTAAAGAGTCGAAACGCTGCACGACAGGTTCCAGAGTTATTTTGCAAGTCGCGGCTTTTTTAAGCGCTGATGCGCTGCATCTCGGATGAAAATCAGGTGAAATCATGAAAATATTACTTGCAACAGATGGATCTCAATACTCAGAACATACGGCGCGATTCCTGACCCGTATCAATTTATCCCGAGATGACTCCATAACAGTATTTCATGCCATCTTCGCGGTCCCATTCCGAAATGACGAAAAGTTCTATTTCAGCACCCTCAAAGCGATAAAAAAGGAGATCGGACCCCGCATTCTCGATTCCGCACTGGCTATTTTAAAACCGGTGAAGGCGACTGTAAGCGTTCAGATCGATGAATTTTCACCAACCCAATGCACCCCCGAGCACTGTATCATGGATGCGGCCGAAGCAGCGAACATGGACATGATAGCGATGGGTGCGAGGGGAATAAAGGGAATCGCATCGGCCTTTCTCGGGAGCGTAACGAGGTTGGTCACGATAAAATCGACTAAACCGGTCCTTGCCGTAAAGCCTACGGTAATACCACATCCTGATAGTTTGAAAATCCTTTTTGCCACTGATGGCTCCGACTGTTCCCGAGACACGGGAGAAATATTATCTACCATACCATTTCCAGATTCGACAGAAGTGACCATCGTAAATGTAATAGCATCGGGTTTTTCAGATATCCCCGAACGTTTTGTGTTGGAGATCAATGATCGGATTAAGGAGACTGTGGCTGGCAGGAGGGAGATTGAATTTGCGGAATCTGAACATGTTCTTGAACAGTCGAGAAAAGTCTTGGATAAAAGATACAAACATATCCATGTCCTGTCCAAAGTTGGAGACCCTTCAACGGAAATCCTGAAAACAGGTGATGAGATAGGAGCCGAGCTAATAGCCGTGGGCAGCAGAGGGGTCAGGGTAATCGAGGGTTTACTGGGAAGCGTATCAAGGAATATCCTCACGCATTCGAAATGCTCCGTATTAATAGGGAAAACACTCAAAAAAAAGTGATCCGCGAGATGTACCACTTTCCCCAACAGAAAAAGCAGCAGCGACCTCGAATACTGACGTTGGCGGCATTGACCTCAGCCTTGGTTCGTTGCAGCATTTACAAACAATGCGACAGGCAAACGACGTGATCCGTGCTACAAACTTGCTACAGCCATGTATGGGCGTAAGTTGCAAACTCACTCATTAATTGTCTTGCTTGACGGATACTGCACACTTAGGTAATGCTCATCATTAGAGCCAGCAGGGGCGTGAAGTAAAGAAACACAGCTGAAACGTGTCGTGTAAGTGACATTCCGACATTGTTGTAGTTGCTATACGTTGCAATTCACACATTTTTCGACCCGATTCGAAGTGTCGATTCTATCATAATAAATATTCGACAACGTTATTATAGATTTGTATGGGGGACATGGTCATGAAGATATATTTATCATTTGGATTGGCGGTATGAATAATTGATTTAAAAGCCTACTTAACCTGCCAATATGAATACTCTTGTGAAAAAAATATCCATTTACGATTTAAAATATCTTTTCGTTGCATTTTTAACATCGGGCATATTTATCCTCGATGTAATAACGCCAGTTGGGTTTGTTGCATGGCTGCTTTATCTTCTCCCTATTCTGCTGATTTGCAGAACATCAAATAGACTCCATATTATTGTATTCACGTCAGTTTGTACTGTTCTCATGTTTGTAGGCCTCATATTGTCTCCCACAGGCGTGGGACTAAAATACGGGCTTCTGAATTGTTTTCTCGGTGTTTTCGTTTTCTGGCTCACATCAGCATTTTATCTAAACCATGTACGAGTTGAGAAGTCGTTAAGTGTGAGCGAAATAAAGTACCGTCTTCTTTTCCAGAAAATCCCAATTGGCATATTCAACTATGATCCCAAGTTACAAATCAATGATTGTAATGACAGTTTTGTAGCTATTCTACAGTCACGTCGAGATGCTCTTATCGGCCTTGATATGCATACTCTATCCGATCAACGCGTATTGCCGGCCATAATAGAGGCAATAAAAGGAAATGACGGCAATTATGAAGGGTTTTACAAAAACACCACAAGTCAGGCTGGAATTCATATCCGGATGCTTACAGCCCCCATCTTCGACCAAGATGGGAATATCAAAGGTGGCGTTGGAATAGTGGAAGATTTCACAGAACAAGCAAAGATAAAAGATTCCTTGCTGGAGCAGAAAAAATTCACTGACAATCTTCTTGAGAACTCCGCTGTTGCGACCTTTGTTCTAGACGCTCAACACAAAATAACACTTTGGAATAAGGCATGTGAAGAGCTAACCGGATTTTCATCCTCTGATATGCTTGGAACCGATAATCAGTGGCGGCCTTTTTATAAGAAGAAACGGGCGACCCTTGCGGATATCGTCATTGATGCTAATTATAATGACCTTCCGGCTCTTTATCCAATTTATACCAAGTCTACACTCTCACCGGACGCACTGCATTCGGAAGGCTGGCGCCGTAACCTGCATGGCAAAGACAGATATATTCTTTTCGACGCTGCACCCCTCTATGACAGCAAAGGGGTTTTAATTGCAGTCATCCAAACGCTCCAGGATATCACGGAGCGCAAGTACGCTGAAGAGGAAATTAACCGGAACTATGATACTCAAGCGGTTATAAATTCATTATTACTCTTATCACTGGAGAAGGTCCCTCTCGAGGACATTCTTGATCGCGCCCTGGCCCTAGTCCTCTCGATCCCCTTCCTTATCTCTCAATCGAGTGGCGCTATCTTTCTTGTTGAAAGTGACCCCGGTTTTTTGGCTTTAAAGGCCCATAGAAATCTCGATGAACGCATTCAAAAAATGTGCGCACGCGTTCCAATGGGCAAATGTATCTGCGGACAAGCTGCATTAACAGGCAAAATCATTTTTGTTGATAACGTTGATAAGCGGCATGAAACCCCCTACGACGACATCGTTCCGCATAGCTATTACTGTGTCCCTATAATTTTTTCCGGGAAGATACTGGGGGTGTTAAGTGTCTACTTGAAGGATGGCCATAAAAGCAATGAACGAGAGCGGGAATTGCTCATAACAATTTCAAACACCTTAGCCGGAATTATCGTCAGAAGTCAGGCGGAAGACTCGCTCGTAGAAAGCGAACAAAAATTACAGGCCATCACCGATACGGCAACTGATGCCATTATCTTGATCGACCATGAAGAAAGAGTCGTATACTGGAATTCGTCCGCATGTAGCATGCTCGGGTATGCCCCAGAAGAGATCATGGGGAAAAACATAATGGTCATCATACCTCACCGATATAGAGAAACGCATGCGTTGGCATTTAAAAAATTTGTAGAAACCGGACAAGGTTCATTGTTGGGAAAAACATACCAAGTTTTTGCAGTCAGGAAGGACGGCACTGAAATCCCGGTCGAGTTGGCCGTATCTGGTATCCGCCTCAAAGACAAGTGGCATGCTGCGGGGATCATCCGTGATATCTCGGAGCGGAAAAAACTTGAAAGTCAGCTGATGCAAGCTCAAAAAATGGAGGCGGTCGGCCAGCTGTCAGGCGGCATCGCGCATGATTTCAACAATATTCTCTCCGCCATCATAGGCTACGGCAGTATCCTCCTGATGAAGACGAATGAAGATGATCCGCTCCGTACCAATGTCCAGCATTTACTCGAAGCTGCCGACCGTGCAGCCAGTTTGACTCATAGTCTCCTCGCGTTCAGCAGGAAACAGATTCTGAATTCACGCCCGGCAGACCTGAATGAGATTATCCGACGTGTGGAGGAGCTTTTGCGAAGAGTCATCGGAGAGGATATTGAGCTCCATACTGTCTTCAAACAGAATACCGTGACAGTTAATGCGGATAGTGGTCAAATCGAGCAGGCTTTGATGAACCTCGCAACCAATGCGAGGGATGCGATGCCACATGGAGGCTCCTTACTTATAGAATCTGAGGTTATAGAAGTGGATGATACCTTTATCCGAGCACACGGTTATGGTGAGATTGGAATGTATGTCGTTGTATCGGTAACAGATACAGGGATGGGAATGGACGAGATAACCCGTAAAAAGATTTTCGAACCTTTCTTCACTACAAAAGAGGTCGGAAAAGGTACCGGCCTCGGGCTTGCGATGGTATATGGAATCATAAAGCAACATCTTGGATTTATAGACGTTTACAGTGAACTTGGCAAAGGGAGCACTTTCAAGATATACTTGCCTCTAATTGCTTCAGAACATGAAACACGGAGAACTTCCAGTAGTGTCCCCGAGGATAAACTGCAAGGCGGACCGGAAACCGTGCTTATCGCAGAGGATGATGTAGCACTCCGGACGCTTTTCCGAACTGTGCTTTCCGAGGTTGGTTATACGGTGATCGACGCAGAAAATGGTATTGATGCTGTGATCAAATTCATGAATAATAAGGACGTCATTAAAATCATCCTTCTGGATATGATCATGCCCAAGAAAAGTGGTAAAGAGGCATATGATGAAATAATAAAAGTCCGGCCTGATGTAAAAATACTCTTCATGAGCGGCTATACAGCAGATATTAAAGCGGCCGAGGAACTTCTTCAAAGTGGTGTCGAATTCATTCTAAAACCTATATCACCGAAAGACCTCCTCGAACGCATCAGAGCATGTCTTGATGCATAGTGTAAGTATATTAAGTCGTCAGATAAGGCATGTGTGCTTCAATGCTAAAGGGCCCAGGCTAATGAGATTGCTCATGATTGAAGTTTTTCATACAATCGAAGACAGGGGGGACAAAGACGTTTCCGTTTGTTATTGTCTTGTTTAGTCTGATCTTGCCATATAAATTAATTATTCGACATCTTTAAATCACCAATTGATAATTTTGTTAGTAAATCATGGGATTAATACTCTTATAATTTTAATTCGAAGCGACAACAGGAGGAAAGATATGTGTAAGCATCGCGCGGCCGCAACAATAAGCCTATTCATATTTACTATAATGACGCTCTTGACTCCTTTGGTTGCCAAGGCTGAGGAGCTTAAACCGTTGTCTATAACGATGGAAAGCTATGACTACCCATATCAGGTTGAATTTCTCCCATTGACAATTGAAGGCCAGGATTTGAGAATGGCATACATGGATGTTCCACCCGAAGGGATTGACCGCGGTCGTGTAGTCCTACTTCTTCACGGCAAAAACTTCTTCGGGGCTTACTGGAAGGACACTATTTGCTTCCTGTCCAAGAATGGCTACCGCGTTGTAGTACCCGACCAGATCGGCTTCGGCAAATCGTCAAAACCCAACATTCACTATAGCTTTCACCTTTTAGCCTCCAACACTAAAAAACTTCTGGACGTCCTTGGAGTCAAAGAAATAGCGGTTGTTGGACATTCCATGGGCGGTATGCTTGCGACCCGCTTCGTACTCATGTACCCTGAGATGGTATCACACCTGATCTTGGAAAATCCTATCGGTCTTGAAGATTATCGCTCCATCGTGCCTTATGCCTCTTTGGAAGAGCTCTATCAGGCTGAGTTAAACACGTCAGAAAAAGGCATTCGTAACTATTATAAATCGTACTTTGCACAATTGAAACCCGAATATGAGGAGTATGCCAACGTTGCTGTTCGCTGGAAAGCCAGCGGCGAGTATCCACGCCTCGTCTTGTCTTCGGCTCTTACCTATCAGATGATCTACGAGCAGCCGGTCTGCCACGAGTTTGCAAATATCCATGCAAAGACCCTGCTCGTGATCGGTCAGGCAGACAGGACCGTGGCAGGAAAATCTAGGGTGAAAAAAGACCTGCTCGCAAGCGTCGGCCAATACCCTGTTCTAGGTAGGAAAACCTCAAAACTCATCTCCGGGTCTACCCTCGTTGAACTACCAAATGTAGGACACATCCCGCATTTAGAGGCAACAGAGCGATTCCACGAGGAGCTATTGTCCTTTCTCAATAGATGACCACGCTACGATGGTGAGTCAACGCTTTCTTATTAAACTTTATAGCTGTTGTACTTTTACAAAATTGCATGGGACACGCAACATTCAGGGCTATCTTTAAAAAAGGCCGGTCTATTAATCACACATGTTCGCTACATTGATGCATCGTATGAAAAGCTTTTAGTTCTGACCTACCTCATGCCTGACAGGTTGTCCGACAACAGTATTTATAGCGTTTTTTGCCCTCGTATCTAATTGAATTTACGTTAGCCAAACTAACAAAATTTGTATTGTCAGACAACCTGCTGAAGCCAGGGGATTCTAACGGCACTACCGGCAAGAGCTTCGACAAGAAATTTAAGTTACCGATCTTGATTGTCGTTGGGATATTTTAACGGGCAAGCGACTTTGTCTCAGGCCCGCAGGCCACCACCGATAGATAAAAAACTGATCATTCTTCGCTTGATATTGCAATCTCGACATTACCCATTCAAGGAGCAGGCAAGCACCTGGCTAGACTTAAGCAGTCCGACAATATCGTGGACAGACAAAGATTTTACCCGGTGATATTCTCAAAGGAACCTCATATCTTGGTTTTCAAAGAGCGGATGATACATATATGGCGATGACAGAAAAAAATAACTGCACAGCAATTCAACCCCATGGCCAAAGCCAGGGCTTTCTTGCCGTTAAGACGTCGAATAAATCTCCACGCAGCAAGCTGTGGGGAATTACAAGTTAAAAGCGGCTATTGCGCTCATATGCAGTGAATATATTTATTTGATAAAAACACGACTTCTAAAGATAGCAGTTCAACCTTTTCATAAACATCGTTATTGAAGCTATAAAGAAACAAAGAAACCTACACCTAGGCTCTTTGTGGTTATAAGCATATGAATGATTAGATATTAATAATGATGCTCATGAACATCTCCTATGAGGCCAATAATGGAAAATTCTATATTTGCTATCAATCTGACGCTGTCAATTGAAACATACTACAAGGCCTATTTAACGACAAAAATCATAGGATGGAGTCAAGACGAATTCATTCTGACAGATGCCGTCTATAGTCAAGGAAAGCCGGCATATCTGAATGCCAAGGATATCTGCAAAATTCGATTCTTGAAAGACGGTGTTGCCTATGGTTTCGAGACGGAAGTCCTGACCGTCCAGTTTTATCCTTTCCCGGTGATGTTCCTCAAATTTCCCACAAAAATGGAATGCCTGAAGTTAAGGGTTGCACCTCGGTTCAAAATCGATCTGCCAATTACATTTCTTGATCCTTCCGGGCAAGTGATCCCCGGTGCTGTCATGACTGACATCAGCGAAGGAGGATGCGGTTTAAAAATACCTGTGCAAGAGAACAGAAATTTAACGCCCGAAGGACGTTATAAAATAGCATGCAAGCTCATGGACAAAGAGATCCGATGCGACTGCAGTGTGAAAAGATTGGATAAGCAGGAGGAAACATGTTTTATTGGCACGGAATTTTTGGATATGACAACCCAGGACAAAGAAACGCTGAAGATTTTTCTTGATTTTCTAAACAAGTATGCCGCAAGATAAAATTGATACGGCTTGTGAATCCGGTGAATTAGGTGTTCTGGATAGTGGGTACGTCGAAAACTCACAATTCTCTGATAGTAATCTTTACAGCGTAAAATAAAGCGTTACTCCTTTTCCCACAGCACCTTCTGCCCAAATCCACCCGCCGTGGCGCATGATGATGCGTTGAGCGATGGCCAGGCCTATGCCCAAGCCCGCGAACTCGGATTCCGTATGCATACGATTGAATGGGTGGAAGAGTTTATCCGCATATTGCATGTCAAAGCCGGCTCCATTGTCGTGAACGAAGAATATCGTTTTGCCCCCACTTTCGGTCGCACCGAATTCAATTCTTGCCGCAGGACATTTACTAGTGAACTTCCAGGCATTGTCGAGGAGATTTTCTTCTATTATTAGGACCCAGAATCGTTGATTGACTTTCTTTTCATGTAACAGAAATTTAACATTTCCTTCATATTTGCGTAACATAGGTATGATACTATTCTTATCAAAGAAAGGTGTAAGTTCGATGGGGACAGCAGATGAATTCAAATGCCCGGTATGTAAATCAGAAGCAGTGTACAAATACGGTCATATACGGACCGGAAAGCAGCGCCTCAAATGCGTTATGTGCGGAAGACAATTTATTCTCGGCATTGCGAAGCATGAATTGAAGAGTCGCCCGACCTGTCCCAGATGCGGCCTCAAGATGCACCTTTACATGCATGAGGAAAGCTCGTTGCGATTCAGGTGCTCAGATTATCCTGAGTGCAAATCATATCAAAAAATCCCCTTTCAGAAGGAGGTCGCATCATGAATAGCTACGTTCATATTGTACCAGGTAGACTGCGGATAAAAAATCCTCTATTCAAAAACAGCGCGGTCCATTATGAGGTTCGAAAGGCCCTCGTAGAAATGGGTCATGGTATCGGAACCGCCGAATTCAATATGACGACGGGAAGCCTTCTGATCCATTACGACCCGACTGAGATTCATAATCAGGATATCCTGAGCGCTCTCGCGAGGGGTGGTTTTTATCATCCCGATAAAATAGTCACCAACGATCAAGTAGTTCATCAGGCAACGTCCAAGGCATTCAACGTAGTAGCCAAGGCGGTATCCGGAGCTTTCATTGACACAGCCCTTTCTGGTACGGGATTGTCATTATTGACTTTATTGCTCTAGCAGAAAGTCAATCCGCACCTTTTCCAAGCACTCGTCAGGATCTGTGCCCCCTTGTATTATATTGACGTAGAACAACAAGAAAACCAGAAATACGAGTAATCCAAACTCCTCTCGCCTCATATTCTTCAGCAGCCCCGATCCCGTTCATCTTGCTTCTTACTTCCAGAATAATCTTTCCCAGTGCACGACCAACACTATAGTAACTGTTCTATGCCGATAAGAATTAAAGCAATTCCCGCTACAACTGTTGCCTTATTACCTATATTCCACCTCGTAAAGAATTCGGTAATGTAATTGCCCGCCCAAAGAGCAAGAAAACTGATCAAAGCCGAAAAAAATCCTACCCAAAATGAATTTAGACCGATCATTCCGGCACCTAATCCACCGCCTATATTGTTTATAGATAGAGCAACGCCTAACACAGTTGCTTCCTTAAAATCGATATGTTTGGAGTTGTCTCTGTCTGCCTTTTCAGGCTTCGCAAAAACATGCCAAATATTTGTAGTACATTCTTGCTGAGATCCATCATGATCATCACATTTTTTTTTCATGTAGGGTTCTGCTATAATCCATAAACCAATACCGGAAAGAAGCAGCATGCTTATGACCGACGACCATTGTTTGTTTAAAAATCCCGTTATCAGAGTGCCTGAATAAGCAGCAAACCCTGAAATAATAAATGTAATTACAGAAATCCAAAGATTTATCGGAATAGATATTTTTATTCCTCGAATGCTATACGCAATTCTAACTCCTATATTATCCAGGTTATTCGCTAATGATATGAGCAATAAATAAAAAAGACGATACATATCCTTTACTTTACCCTTCGTATTATAACGACCTTGAAAGACCGGGATTAGGCTGCATTCCATTTTTTTTGCATCAATAGAGTGGAAACTTCCTTGTTTATCGGTGCAGGCAATAAGACTTTAATTCTTGCCGTATTCCTAAACCCTTTCAGTACGGCAACATGCTGCTTTTCAATATCTTCAGGATAAATCCTAACTCCATGCCTGCATCAGCGGGCCTTGGTGATGTTACATATTTTCGGATTCAGAATCGTAAAATCGATTGTCATCCGCTATATCTTCTAATTGTGATTTTTTTACTTGCCACATCGTTGCATTGTTTCTATCCCTTGACCGCATTGATTTTATCCGTTAGTTCCCATGGCAGGCCTATATCCATTCTTCCTACATGACCATACGCCGCAAGCTTGCGATAAAAACCGCCCTTGATCTGAGCGGGGAGGAATCGAAGGTTGAAATGGCTTATGATCCCTGCCTGTCGAAAGTCAAAATTTTTCTCTATGATATCCGCTATTTTTTCATCAGATATTTTGCCAGTCCCGAAGGTCTCTACCTGGACGCTGACCGGCCGTGAAAATCCGATGGAATAGCTGAGTTGCACCTCGCAGGAGGCTGCAAGTCCAGCCGCAACGATATTCTTTGCAGCATACCGAGCAGCATAGGCACCGATCCGGTCGATCCTTGAAGGATCTTTCCCGCTCAGGGCTGCCCCGCTGTGACGAGAGTACTCGCCGTAGGTATCGATTGCATTCTTTCTCCCAGTCAACCCTGAGTGTTTGGCAGGACCTCCTCCAATGAAGGGACCGTCGGGATTGATGTAGATCTGGGTGTGATCATCCGGTCTGATCTCCTCATCCTGGAAAACAGGATTTAGCACCATCTCCCGGATATCGTCATGGAGCCGCTTAGCATCGGGCCCGCCTTTGCCGGAGGCCCGCTTCTGACTTGCGATAATGGTGATGCTGTGAACACGAGACGGTCTGCCGCCGCGATATTCAATGCCGACCTGGGTTTTGCCGTCGGGTGCGAGATAGTCGAGCGCCTTTTGGAGCCGTACGGCCACGAGCTTTCTGGCAAGACGGTGGGCAAGCCAGATGGGAAGCGGCATTAAGGCTGCCGTCTGATTGCAGGCGAACCCGAACACCGTCACCTGGTTCCGAGCGGGAATGCGTTCGATTTCTTCCTCGCTCAAAGACCGTTCATCGATTAACAGACCGCCACCTTGTGGTATCTCCGTGAGGCTCGTTATAACACTGCAAGTCTTTGCATTGAAGACCCTCTCATCATAGTCGACCTGGCTTATGACTTCCCGTGCGATATTGGCATAATCAACCCTGGCCGAAGTCGCAAACCGCGCTGCGATGAAGACAATGGCAGTGGAAACAGCGCACTCGGCGATGATATTCGCATAGGGATCTTTCTGCAGGACATGATCGATTATTGCATCGCTGATGATATCGCAGAGCTTGTCAGGATGGCCTTCGGTCACCGATTCCGAGGTGAACATGAAGTCATTTTTCATTTGACCCTCGCCATGATGCACTTTGCCTGTTTAGGTAATTGCAGCAACTTGCCTGCCGTTCAATACAGAAACTGTGACAATTGAACTGCCATTTACTATCGGCGGTGACGTACCTATCTTTTTTGTCGCCTCGTTGATGAGCAAGGGAGCGACAGCTGTCCCTATCGAAATTGCGAGATCGAAAGGATTAAGAGGACTCATACCAAGGAAGCTCCGGAGGCCCGGGATGACCAGAGTAAGCGATTGCACCCCTAACGAGCCTGCTAGGGCAATGGTGAGATATTTGTTCGGTTCAAGCCGCTCAGCGTCAAAGATGCTGTGTGATTCAGAACGGTGACTGATAGCATGCAGGAGTCCTGCCGTAACAAAGTTCGTGAAGGCCATCGTGCTAGCTTGGGGCCCCTGCCCGTAGCGCAGGACGCCGTAGCCATATGCTGCCAGCGTCCCTGCTGAGATGGTGGAAGCCTCGAAGAGGAGCCTTTTATAGTCCGACGGATTAATGAGCTGTTCCTCGGGACTCCGCGGAGGACGCAGGAGGACATCCGGCTCGGGCGGTTCCTGGGCAAGAGCTATGCCGGGGAAGATGTCCGAAATCATGTTGATCCAGAGAAGCTGCATGACATTAAACGGCTGCCCCATGCCGGCGGCAAGAGAGGTGAACATTATCATGATCTCGCTCGTGTTCTTCGAAAGCATGTATCGGACCGATTTTCGTAAGTTGTTATAAACCGTTCTCCCCTGGCTTATGGCCACGACCATGGTCTCGAGATTGTCATCTTCCAGGACCACGTCCGCTACCTCCCGAGCCACGTCTGTCCCAGTGTGTCCTAGAGCGATCCCGATATCCGCCGCCTTAAGCGCCGGTCCGTCGTTTATGCCGTCGCCAGTCATGCCAATGACCTTTCCTGCTGACTGGAGCGCCTGAACTATCTGGAGTTTGTTGGCAGGACTCACCCGTGCGAAGACATGAACGCGCCCGGCAAGCGCCTTCATGACCTCAGGCTCAAGCCGGTTAAGGTTGGTGGAGTCCAGGATCTCCAGTTCCTCGCCCTTGCTCAGATTAAGCTCCTTGCCGATCGCATAGGCCGTAGGGCTCTGGTCACCGGTGATCATGACGGTATCGATCCCGGCACGATGGAATGTACTAATGAGGTTCTTGACGCCACTCCGGACAACATCGGCCATGCCGACGAGACCTACCCAGATAAGCCCCTGTTGGATAATCTCGCCGCTGCGCAGCGTGTCTCCGTTGGACACTGCATACGCTACGGCCAGCACTCGGAGCGCTTCGCCGGCCATCCGTTCATTATCCGCTTCGAAGACCGCGCGGGCATCGTCGTCCATCTCCAGTTGCCGGCCGTCCTTGACATACCATTTGCAGAGTGAAAGCACTTCGGACGGGCTTCCCTTGAGAGCTATAAGCCGCTGCTGGTCATTCGAGCGATGAACGGAGCTCATGTAATGCCGCTCTTCCGAACGGTGGTTCAACTTCACGATGGGGTGCTGAGCCCGAAGCGAAACGACATCCACACCGCTACTTAGAGCAAGGTTCACTAGGGCATTCTCCGTAGATGAGCCTTCCACAACGTAGTCGCCTTCCTGTCCAGATACCATCGATTCATTACAGAGCACCGAGAGATGGAGAAGCCGGAGGACGTCTTCGTTTGTATAGGGATTGATGCTTTTCCCTTCCACCATGATCTTGCCATCAACAACATCGAGACGTCGCATGCCAGCATGCATCTGGACCACCGACATCTTGTTCATTGTGATAGTGCCGGTCTTGTCAAGACAGATGGTCTCGACCGATCCGAGCGTTTCGACTGCGTCAAGGTGGCGGATGAGCACGTTCATGCCCCGCATGCGCTTGATGCCGAGCGCGAGAGTTGTGGTCGCAACGGTCGGAAGCCCCTCCGGCACCGCGGCGACGGCAAGGGCAATGGAGGATTTCAGCATTTCGAGAAAACCGTAACCGCGCAGAAGGCCTACGATGAAGACGATGCCGCAGACGGTACAGGTGATATATACCAGCTGGACACCAAGGTGGTCCATCTGACGTTCCAGGGGCGTGTCCGGCGGCCGCGCCTCTCCCACCATGGTCTGTATCTTGCCAACCTCGGTATAGCGCCCTGTCGCCACCGCCACGGCGAGTCCCTGTCCGCCTGTAACCAAGGTCCCCATATAGACCATGTTGGTGCGGTCAGCAAGGGGGATGTCCTGTACCTGCAGTTCATCGGCGGTTTTCATGGCCGGCATGCTTTCGCCCGTTAACGCCGATTCATCGATGCTCAAATATTTTGCTTCTATGAGACGGGCATCTGCCGCAATATAACTTCCCGGTCTCAGCACGATTAGATCGCCGGGCACGACCTCCTTGGCATCGATGATCGCCATAACACCGCCACGGATCACCGTTGAGGTCGGTTGCACGAGGCTCTTCAACCCGTGGATAATCTTTTCCGTCTGGTTCTCGGTGTAATATCCGATGGAGGCGTTGATGACGACGACCCCCATGATCACGACGGCATCCGCAAAGCCGCCGGTAGCAATGGAAATACCCGCTGCAACGCCGAGAAGAGCTACAGGAAGGGATTTAAACTGATCGAAGAACATGCTCCAACCGGATCGGGGAACAGATTCAGGTAGGATGTTGGGTCCGTACTGGATATACAATAGACGAGCTGCTTCCTCGGATAAGCCATTCGATGCCGATGTGCCCCATCTCTGCAGTACATCCTTCTTCGCCATACAGTGCCAAGGCTCTTCCTGCTGATCCTCAGCATTGGAAACCTCTTTGCGAACGGTTCGCAGGGTCGGCACTTCCTTGCCGGTAGGTGTGAAAGAAGGAGTGACTGCGGTTGGCGAGAGGCTTACCCTAGCCATTCCCTTCTCTTGCGGCGCAGAAGGGAAACGGTCTTCCTTGCCTTGGACTAGTTCACCTTTGGTACGTTCGACAACAGCATTCAGGAGCGAAACTATCGCTGATGCATGATTGTTGCCGTTCTGCGATTCGAACAGCACGAGGACACTTCCCGTAAGGGTATTTATTGAAAAGCTCAGTATCCACTTGTGCTCAGCAAGATCCTGTTCGATCTGCTGTTTTAATTGTTCCGAGCGGTACAGACCCTCTACTTTATAACGGGCCCGTCCTTTTACAGACGTATGAACGGCCTGAACCACGCGCGATTCCTCCCCCTCTGAAATATGAGCCGATCATAAGCCAGGTATTGACTGTTTAAACCTGTTTCGACTTCGGCAATGCGTTGCTCGCGACTTCTTTGACTCCTTCAACAACACCGACCAGCATGTCCTTAACAGCCTTGACCGCCGTGTTGCCAATCGCAGCTGCAGCATCAATCGCGCCAGTAACGGCGACTTTCGCAACTTCCTCGGCATTCCCCCCGACTTCCTTCGTAGCCTCGATCACTCCGTCTACAGCCCGGCGGGCGACCATAGCGACATCCGCGCCGATCTCGGCAGCACCCGTGACCGCACCCTTGACGGTCTGGCCTGCCACGGAAATAACATCACCGCCAACATCGCTTACGCCCATGACCACCCCTTTTGCCACGCTCTTTGTGCTCAAGATGAGGCCCGTACCTACTTCTTCAGTGGCCTGAATGGCTCCTTTGACTACATCCTTCGTGATGCCAAGTGCTTCTTCGGCCACTGAACCTGTTGCACGAAGCGTGTTGGATACAGTGTTCCTGACGAGACTGACGATCTCCGCTTCGATCTCGTTGATCCCCTTGAGACTGCTCACGACGCCCTCTTTCACGGCAGATCCCGCTTTGCCGATGTCTTTAGATGACGTTTCAACACCTATGGTTTCTGTATTTGTCATGTCAGGTCCTCCTTTAGAAGTCATACCCGTTGTAATTTCAATATCCGATTCAGATGATATGCCGTGCAGACTACGTTTCACGGTTTTCTTCGTCGGTGCCTTTTGCTTATGGTCACTCATGGCGTTGCTCCTACAAGGCGTCACAAGATCAGATCGTATGTCTTGAGCGCCGGATATTTTAACAATTTTAGGACTAGATTTTTCAGGAAACAGATTTGCCTATTCCTCGAAGCTGTCGTAGCTGACAAGGCGGTTACCGGCTGGGAGGGTTCCCACATTTTTCAGTGCTGTTTACGGTTCTCTCTTTTCCCTGTCCTTTGTTTTTGAGTAGAGATTGTATGCATACCAGTATGCTGCGGACCACGGTAGTGGACCTGCATTTCCCGATAGGATTTGTGCACTACCCGCTATAATCAAGGCTGCTACTGCGAACCCGCTCAGGTCTAAATCACCACCCGTGAGGTTCTGTATCTGCCTATCAACACTCTTGAACGTATCGCCAATATTCCTATGAAGTGCTGCAGATGGCACTCTTGAACCCTTTTGTTCCTCAAGCGAAAAAAGGTTCCTGGACCTTGCAAACTCTGCGATCTCCTTCACTGTCGTTTGATGCAGTAAAAGTATGCTCCCCGTACCCGGGTTTACTTCAATGGAGAGGATGCCTGGACATGTAGCAAGCTGGTCCCCTTGGGACTTAAGCGCAACAATATTTCCTCTTTGTGAGGCGATCTTAATCCGCAATCTCCCGCTTGAGGAATGGGCAACTACAGCTGCCGGGATCATGACGATGCTGGCCCACCTTCGGAACCAGCAACCGCTGAAGCCGCCGGTGCTGACGCTGCTACTGCCGACTCGGCCAGTTCAGCCTTTGCTTCAGCCACAATATCTTCTGTAATTTCAGCTATTTCTGCAAAAGTTTCTTTGCCTCGTTCGTACAGCTGCATGCCCCCCTTTATTGTGGCTTTTGCCAGTGGCTTTGCGATATTAGCAAACAAAGGAATAATTACGGGTGCCAGTATTGCTGCGCCGATACCGATAGCCAAACCAGTTACAATATTACCTTTCAATGCATCATCTAAAAGTGCCATATTTCGATCTCCTTTCTAATGTATTTAAAGTATATTCGCTTCCACAAAGTATGTCCAACTTCACTTTCATTACTTCCCTACCCCGCCATAAAGACAATAGTCATTGGAACGCGAATCCCCGGCAAGATGCATTTATTTCATTCCCTGTAATATTCATGTAACTTTCTCATGGTAAGATGAGAAAATTATTAAGTTGAATGCAGAGTCCACGATTAATCATCAGTGATTCCGGATGTCTTCGAATGTACATGAAGTGATAGACTCACCGGGCTGCCGATAGTATATTCTGTTCAGCACCAATCATGACCATGGCCCTAGATTATTGTCAAAAAATCAGCATTTGTTGCACTGGATATTTGTTGCACTGGATATTATGACCGGCGTCCTTCGTTCCTGGAAATAGTGTTGCGAGGAGATGAGCATTATGGGGATTAGAAAAGGACCATGTGGCACTTTATGCATCCTCCCAGAAAAAGATGAAAAACATCGCAGAACAAAGTTCAGCGACGCACCATCAAGCCACTTTGATAAAGAGTACAAATAGCATACGGTGCTATTCAAAGACTAGTGCAGGAGCAACACATGACTACTGTAAAAAATGGCAGTCAAATTTTGCACGCTTGGTCGCTTTCAAAAAAACACTAATAGATCCTTCTTTGCGGTCATAGCCATGTCAAACAACAGCTTCAGCTACGGTATCAGACCGCGAATATAGACGATCTCTGTGCCACATAATAATGCATTGTTGATGCAGGCAAGGTACAACACTGTCCACAGCTAAGTTCTGTGATGCTTCCATCTTATCGGAGGGTACACAATGTCGAAAGATACCATCAGTAAAATACAGTGCCCTGCCTGTGGATCGAAGGCGGTTTATCGTGATGGGAAAGCACATACGGGAAAACAGCGCTATCTTTGCTTAATGTGCGGCTTACAATTTACGAGTTCTCATCATACACAAATTCAAACAAGACCTTTATGCTCAACCTGTGGTAACCGCATGCACTTATATAAGGAAGAGGAGACGATTTTACGTTTCAGATGCTCACAGTATCCCACGTGTAAGACATATGCCAAAGTCCGCAAACAACATACAGCCCAGATCGCATCACCTGGGCTTGCAACCAGGAACCGGAAAAAAAACTTCTGAAGTCTTGCTTTTTCAATATAAAAAAGTTTGTTCAGCAGGAGGTCTCTTTCCTTCTGAGCTTTTCCGCTCAGGACTTACCATTTGCTCTGAGTAACGGATACGGCCATGACCTCCGCAAATTTGTTCTACTCGCTCTCAACAAAAACCGTGCCTATATGTTTCAATGTGCCCCTGATTATCGCGGCTCACAGTCCCATCTTCGAAACCAATTCATTTATTTTCAAATCGATTTTGGACTCCAAGTAGTATATTAAAGAACGCTCTTATCCTCGTGAACATTTTTTATTGATTGTATTTTAGCGATTGTTGATCCTTTTTCGAAACAACACAACCTAATTAATGAAAGTCTTTTTTTTAGCATATTATAGAAGGGAGTACATGGTTGTGCTAGATCGAAAACTATTTAGAAGAAAATTAGGGAATTGAATCTATGACCCTATGAATCCTAATTGTAATTGTGGTAATATCAGAAAAAGAACGCATTGTTTGCCGGTATTACACCAAAAGCCGATTAGGTATGTTGGGTAATACTTATTACCTTGAGCCTCTTGCAAAAGTTATGAAGTAAGCGATTTTTTTGTAGAAATGATGGGTTTTTTGAGGTAAAGAAGCTCTCCTTCTGGTATGATTTGTTTGCCAACGAAACCAAACAAAAGGAGAGCCGATGAATCCGCTGAAAGAAACTATATCATGGTTAAAGGCTAAAGTACAGGTAGATTTATTCCCGATTCTGCAGACATATTTTTCTGATCCGATGACGGACAAACAGAAACGCCTTATAACCATTCTCGAGATTCTCCAGGTAGAAGATTATGTAAAGACCCCAGAGTTGCAGTGGATGGGTCGGAAATTGGTTGATCGTTACGCGATTGCGCGGGCATTTGTAGCAAAGGCGGTTTATAGGTTTCCTACGACGCGGGCGCTGATGGAAGGCTTGGATACGATGCCGAATCTGCGTGGTATCTGCGGATTCAGCGGGAGAGGGTTCAGGACGGTTAAGAAGGCGCGGCGAGAGAACGGGGAGTTAATCGTAGAACGAGTGCAGGAGAGCACGCTACCGTCGGAGGCGACGTTTTCCCGCGCCTTTGCGGAATATTCTGCAAGTGAGCTTGGCGATCGAGTGCTCAATGCTATGGTAACGTTACACTTGTCGGATCAGTTGATCGGCCATGTGTCGCGTGACTCGACAGCGATCAAGGGAAATGAGAAGCCGGTCAAAATGAAGGTAAAAGAAAAAACGGTAGCGCAGAAGCCGAAACCCAAAGGACGTCCGAAAAAAGGTGAGGTCAGGAATAAAAAAGAGAGGCGTCTGGACCGACAGGTTGGACAAACAGCATCTGCGGCTATCGGAGAACTGCCGGCCGTTTGCACCGTTGGGGCCAAGAAGAATGCCCAGGGATACAAAGAGACGTGGATCGGTTACAAGCTACATGTGGATACGAACGACAACGGGTTTCCGATCAGCACCGTGCTCACCTCGGCGTCATTGCATGACAGCCAGGTTGCGATTCCCTTGATGAAAATGACGAGTGAAAAGGTGACCTATTTGTATGACCTAATGGATTCCGCCTATGACGCGCATCAGATTCATCAGATGAGTAGAATACTAGGCCATGTCCCAATCATTGATCCGAATCCACGTCGTGGACAGGCGATCCCGCTTGCGCCTGCGGAAGCGAAACGATACAACGAACGTACGGTAGCGGAGCGTACGAACAGCAGATTAAAGTGCGACTTCGGCGGCGAGACGGTGATGGTTCGTGGCGCTGGAAAAGTAAAGCTCCACCTTATGTTTGGAATCATCGCATTGTTCGCTGATCAGTTGATGAAAATGGCGACATAGACTAGGCAATGTAGTGAAAATTTGCAGCATTGCGCGGAGAACTACGCCTACACACTAAAAAATACATGGCTGCACGCGCATTATGCTGTATTTTGATGCAAGTTGACAATGATTTCCTACGGATTTTCGTTGAAAACACGGACTGAATAAGATCGGACAATTTTAAAGAGACTTTTGCAAGAGGCTCCCTTAACTAAAGTTGAGGAAATCGTTAGTAGAAATGTATTGCCCGACCAAAAAATCACTATGGACTTCGTTTTCCCATTCAGCCTCGCCATTGCCAAGCTGCTGGCCTCAGACTATGTTTCCAGCCGCATACAGGTCAAGACAGAGTATGAGTCCGTGAAACGGATTCTCGCACTGTTCACGACTCAGATTGTCAAGATCGTAGTAAACGTGTTCCTCTTGCTGGTTGCCGTCTATGGATCAGGATGGATTCTAAAGCGCGGAGTGAGTGTGTTGGTCATCTGCTCCGTGTACATGGCGTCGGTTGTCGAAAGCCTTGTGCGGGTGCTTCGGGGACTGCCCGACCTCTTCTCTCTCATCTTCGTTTACCGCGGCAATCCACGCTCTTTTATTCGCGGTAGAGTTCAGCGGGAGGTGTACCGACGGCTCGACGAGGCTGATGCCCAGATTTCAATATTTAGACGACTATTCAAGCAGATCATGCTCCATTCGAATGAAGAGATTGCACGCAAGGTGGCGCACAAGGCCACCTCCGCGATCTGGAGCCGTGTGGTCGGGCGATTCATGGCTACGACAACGGCCCTTGCCGCATATATCGTCTTTTTCCGGTTTCTGGTCGCACCCTATCTCATCACCACACACACGAAGCTCACGGTCTGGCAGGCGTTATTTTATCCAATAGCCTGCGCTTCCGACTACTTCTTCGGCACCTCCTTCTTGAAATATGTACACTCTATGCGGTTTCGGCTTTTCGGCTGAAAGTGCCGCATTACTTCGGGCAGGCTACCAGAGGCATGGACAAGCAACGGAGACACGTACGCCGGGGATTGGTGATAAGGATTAAGAACGCTAGGAGTGAGGGCACGCTGACGACGGGTTGGAGAACAAACTACGGATTCAATAGCGATAAGACTAGATCCCTGTTCGATTCATTGCGTCCTGCCGTGGTCAAATCTGCCGTGCTTGAGGAAATATGTAACCTGCTTCATCACCAGCGGATCTCTCATGATAAATGTATGAGTATTATGGACGACAATAAAGTCGCGCATCTCCGGCAGCATAGTGCTCTTCACTGAAACCATGCCATCGTCGGGTCCTTCGATGAAAGTGGATGACACAAGATTGATGCTCAAATTACCCGCAATAACGCCAACGTCGATCCCAACCGGCTTCAAGTGATTGACCACGGACTCTGGCCCCCTTCCGATCTCCTTGCCAGCCGGGCCCGTAAACCAGCGGAAGAAGGGGATCTGCATGAGCAGATCGACGAGTTCGCTCCCCTGGTTCGGCGGGGAGAGCATGACGAGTCTGCTGCCTGCGGGCACTGAGTGTCGCTGCAGGTATTGACGGACGATGATACCGCCAAGGGAGTGAGCTACAAAATGGATTTTCCCCGCCCTTTGCGCTTCACAGCCCTGTATAGCGCTCGCAAGATATGTTTCGGCGATCGCCTCGATCGTTTTGGTTGTCGAGGGATAGGCGAGGTTTACGGTCAAATAGCCGAAGCTTTTTAGATGCCGCTCAAGCCTTTGCATGGACTGTCTGTAACGGCCAAGGCCGTGCAGGAGGATCACCCATTCACTCGCATCGTCTTTTATTTGATTCTCTGAGTACATTCAATTTTTTACCTCTCAGTGTGCTCCCCTCTCGGTTAGGGATAATCTGGAAGGGAGCAATGATAGTAAGGTCTAGCCGTAGGATTTCATGGCAAGTAAACCTGAATTGTTTGTATAAGTGTGGTTCTTGACTCTTTGGCCGCTATAAATCCACTGTCACTTATTCAATTCACATTTCTTAATGTATTGTATCACCGGAATTACGTCTATTATGTTACAATGATAATAAAACAATGAGTATTCCATTCCAACAGGAGGTGATCGTAATGGGCTATCTTGAGGGTCTCAACTGGGACGCAATCAAGAAGGATCTGCAGCAAGGTCTGGAAAAAAGCATGACTGCAGTGAAGCAAGGCGCCGTTATGGTGCAGAAGAAAGCCGGGGAACTCACAGAAGAAGGAAAACGACAGTACAAGGTATTAAGAATCAAAGCAAAGATCCATGATACGATTGCTGATCTCGGCGCAAAAGCATATCAACTTATGAACGGTGCCAAAGCCAAAAACCCCACTCTCGACGCAGGGGTGAAGGAGCTTGTTGCCCGGATTCAAGCCCTTGAAGCACAGATCAAGGTGCTCGAAGGCACGAGCACTGAAGTGCATGCCAAAGCTCGCCGAAAGGCACGCACGAAAGTACTGAAAGAAAAATAAATTACAGAAAGCCCCGGAATTCGCTGCAGATGCTTCATCATTAGGAAGATAGCCTGATACCGCTCGAAAGGTCCTCATCTTCTAACATTCTTGCACTTCCTGCAATCAGGGTATCGCGGGCACCTAAAACGTACAGTACAGTCGCCTCCTCAGCCCTTTAAGGATAAATGATGAAACCGCAGTCAACACATGACAAAAAACCGATTCAGTTACTATTTAATTTGCGCAATGTCTTTATTGTAGTCAATCGCCTCAAATCGCCAACTGGTAGGTTAAATGCATTTTCCGATGTTTCATTCCTATGGGCCTAAAGGGCGTTCCGTGCTGTCTGTATGTCGATCGTGTTTAAAAGTTCATTGAAAAAATATTCAAAAGCTGTCAAGTATACAGATATACAGAACAGATGCGCTTATATAGATGTGGTGTATTCTGATGAAAGGCTTCTTCAACTAAGAGAAAAACTACTGATAAATAATCGTGATTCCTGGACAATAATGCTTTGTTGCACAAGCCTTTTCCAAAAACCGGCGGATAAACTGCTACACGTGTTAAGCCAATCAGCGCCTCTCCGTTACATCAATAACTGGTTTTTCCATCTAAGATTTGCCCTCGCTGGGGAGAAGCAAGAAGCACCTTGCTGATAGCGCGGTATTATTGGCTGCACGTAATTACGTCCGGTAAATGCGCTTTGTGTGGCCTTGTAGGAAGACCGCTGCTTTTTTAACTCTCTTCTTGGGTCTGTCATCATTGTTTTTTTTATTTTGTGAAGGAGTCTCTTATGTCCAATGTGATCATGCTGTTGATTGCTCTAGCTGTCATTCTTCTAGGTGCTCTTGTATTTACAAATGGGTTGGAGTGGTTCGGCAAAAAGATGAACCTTTCTGATGGCGCGGTAGGAAGTATCCTCGCCGCCATTGGCACTGCGCTGCCGGAAACCCTGGTTCCCATCATCGCAATTCTTTTCGGTTCCAAAGCTGCCGGTCGCCATCTTGGTGTCGGTGCAATAATTGGTGCCCCGTTTATGCTAGGGACATTGGCATTCTTTATCTCTGGCATTGCGGTCGTGGTTAACAAAAAAAAACGGGATAATTATCCCACTATGCTGGTTGATACCATTGTAATGCGCCGCGATATCGAATATTTTTTTGTACTCTATAGTGTAGCCATAGTCAGTACCTTTCTAATAAGCCACCCTGTTTTCAAAGTCGCTATTGCCCTCATCCTGTTACTTTCATATGGAGCGTATGTTTTGAAAACCCTTAAGGGCACGACTGGGAATCAAATAGTCGAAGAAGCAGACCTTGATCCATGCTATTTCGCCCCAAAGTCCCACGACCCTAATTTCTTCATAATTTGTATCCAGGTAATTAGTTCCTTACTTTTAATTGTCTGGGGTGCTTATATTTTTGTTGAAAAAGTTCAAACAATCGCGATACAAGCCGAGGTATCCCCATTTCTCCTGGCGTTGATTATTGCACCGATTGCGACAGAATTGCCGGAGAAATTCAATAGTGTCATTTGGATTAGCAAAGGAAAGGACACCCTTGCGATAGGGAATATTACTGGCGCAATGGTATTTCAAGGTTCCGTAATTACCGCCATTGGCATCTTAATGACAGAATGGGATTTGACGAGTGCGGCATTTATAACTGTCATGCTGACTTTTCTATCAGTTGGCCTGGCTTATTGGCAAATACGCTCAAAACATAAGTTAACACCATACACACTTCTATCTGGCGGTGCTTTTTATCTCATCTTTATTGTGCTAGTATTGATAGGAAGGATTTGAAAAGATTATTCTATGTATTACTTGTAACTGGGTATAACCTGGCCTGCACTTCATGATAGAATGATCCGCACGTTGCAGCTTGTTGATGGGAAGGCGGGTACGTAGGATTAGCTCTAAGCCGGAAGACCTATCAAAAACAAAGTTAAATTCTCGCGTGAGGAGTTAGAAAATGAACTATAAGTTTTTTATTCACCATGATTGTAGTTTTTTCCCTTGCCACGATCTTCAAGAATGGAAATCATGTCTTTTTTGCTGGTGCCCGCTTTATTTGCTCGATTGTAATGGAAATTTTACAGTGAAAAATGACATCAAAGATTGTTCGAGTTGTGTTATCCCTCACACTGAAGAAGGATATGACTACATCATTGAATTAGTTAGAGCTACGATTTATAAAAACAGCACTTCTGCTGTTACCTAATTGAGCAATTCTTTTTATGGAAATGAAATATCCAGCATTAATCGCTTCCTGTACTACGCGATAGATGAGCTTTATCAATAATGCAGATATCATTTTAAATTAATATAAACTTTATCCGGAGACGATAATAAGCGCAGACTTTAATCCACATATACGAGCAGCAATTTTGGAAGCTATCGAGAACCAGATTACGAACAATAATCAACGGAAACGTGCTAAACATATATCCTACCCTAGCAGTAGAGCATCATGGTCTGCGAACAAAGAACTGGAACTAAGAAATTCCAAAAATGACACGGAGAAAACCATTGGAAGTTTTTCAATTGATAAGTAGACATTTCCCGCACATTCTTTGTGATATTTCCATGCATCAAATAACAATAATATTCCCAAATATTCCCAAGATATGTCATCCATTATTCCCTCAGGAGGTCGCAAGATGGGTTATCTCGATAATATGAACTGGGAAAAGATCAAGAAAGAGCTGCAGAACGAGCTGGAGAAGGGCCTTGGCGTGATAAAGAACGGAGCCACCGTCATACAGAAAAAGGCAGAGGAGTTGATAGAAGAGAGTAAGCGGCAATACAAAATGCTGTCGACAAAGGCCAAAATTCACGATGCCATGCGCGATCTGGGCGCCAAAGTGTATATACTGATGAGCAGTGCGAAAATCAAGAATCCTGCGCTGGATGCTGGAGTAAAAAACATCACTGCCCACATCAAAAGCTTTGAACAAGAACTCGCTAAACTCGAGGACAAGGGCGGCGCCTCGTCGATCCGCGCGGTTCCCAGGTCCAGGGCCGCTGCACACGCGAAAGCACGGAGGAAAGCGAGTGTTACGCCTCGGTCCAATTCAACACGAAGAGTGAAGATAAAAAGCACAAAATGAGCAGAAATCGTTTGCGGCGGCAGTATGCTCTTGCAGGATGGTAACGAAAACGGAATTTATGTTAAAAAGAACGAAGCCGTGGTTTCTGACACTTGTGGTATGCGTGATGATCCCCTGCATGGGCTGCGGCACGATCATTACGAGATATGTAAGCCCAAACTGGAGACCCCCTGAGCCAGCTCTACCGAGAATATACAGCGGCACCATCTTCGATTTTAGTTGCTTCTTGCTCCCGGAAATGCACGACACGCATGGCATTAGAGGATTCTGCCTGGTTGATGTGCCGTTCAGCATCATTGGCGATACCGTTATACTTCCCCTTACGATCTATGAACAAATCAAGTACGGTAGCTATGCGGCAGACAAACCAACTGGTGGCAATAAATGACCAGCGTAAACCATTACAAAAAGAAGATCGCGTTAAGGATTATGCATCATAGTGATTGATGATGATTCTGGAAAGCTGCCATATGAATAATAAAATATCATTTGCTGATTGGAATGCCAGGAAGGATTGCCTTCTGATTGGAGTATTCATTCAATTAAACTTCCTGAACTTTGTACACATCGTAAAAGATGCCATTGCTCAAGCCTCAATCAGTATTCGTTGAAGGAGAATATCATGGAAGACCTTGAACTTTACGAAAGGGCAAAAAAAAGAGTCGAAACTCGAATTGGTTTTTATATCCATCTATTTGTTTATCTTGCAGTCAATACATTGCTTATCATTATCAATCTTACCGCATCCCCTGGATATTACTGGTTCAAGTGGCCACTCATTGGATGGGGTATTGGTCTGTTATTCCATGGTATAGGAGTATTTGCTTCAT
This sequence comes from Nitrospirota bacterium, assembly GCA_963845065.1. Taxonomy (GTDB): domain Bacteria; phylum Nitrospirota; class UBA9217; order UBA9217; family UBA9217; genus JAJYKN01. The sequence goes on along the minus strand of CAWJQQ010000001.1, from coordinate 678,883 downwards.
CCATAGGATCATCTGTAAAAGAACGGATGATACAAAAAGAAATGGAAAAAGAATCTTTAAAAAAATGAACTTAGTTTTGCCGTATCTTATTTTATAACGATATGATCGGATGCGAAGTTCTTCCTATAGTCTTCAATGAGTCGTCTTTTTGAAATTGCAGAATACATTCAGTGTAATACTATCAAAAGATGGTCTTTACATAGTCGATCTAAATTCGCACGTTGGAACGATATTATTCGGACAGTGTTATAGCACCCACAATAAATAACGTCCTGATTCTTGGCTTGATCGTCTTGATCCGTACTTTCCTTAGCATGCCCCTGCAACTGGAAGTCGAAGGGCGCTGGCCTTGGCAGCGTGCTGAAGAAGTTTCCCCCTCAACCCTCAGCGAACACAATAATGAGGCCTAATTGGCTGGTTAATCGGTCATTGCCGCCGACCCTTGATTCGTTAATGTATGTTTCAACAGGTATTTCCCAGTATTTTTTTAAGAGCTTAATTGCTCAGTAATAGGTGTATTTCAGACTGAGAGACTTGCCAAGAAAGTGATGAATTCCGTTCGAAGTTTTTAGTCAGCGAGCCTCTCTGCAATTGTAGTAGTTTCCATTCCTCGAAAAACATAATATTAAATCTGTAGTCGGTTGCATATACCCATATATAACCCAATCTCAATCCTTGGCAACTCCAAGCATCACGCACTTGTCTATCAGCCTCACATTTCTAAAAATATACTTGATATTGAACACGATTGTGATACAATATATTAAATTTATAATTTTATAACTTCGCAAATTACAATATTATGCTGTGAAAGTATTTTGCGCGGCTAAATTCGTTCCTAACATGACATATCCGTGGATACTCATTCTCGATCAGATGTATGCCACATGGTCGCAAATGCTGCTTCTTCACTTTTACTAATGATAACTGATTGATGATCCTTAATTTGGCATACAAATGGAAAATTAAAGTTCAAGGAGGATAAAAATATGAAAGGGCATGTAACAAGGAGAGAATTATTGACAATGGTTGGGGCTATCGGAACGGGTGTAGCTTTTACGGGCCTCAGTGGATTATCGTCCACAGCGGAAGCCGTCGGGGGAACAACAGAGAAGTGGCCGTGGCCCTATGATAAGCTTGACCCTGAAAAGACCGCAGAGATAGCCTACAATGAATGGTACCGGGTATTTTGTGGCGCGGCTGTTATTAATAGCGTATTCAGCCAACTCCGAGAAAAAGTGGGTGAACCCTATAAATCATTTCCAAGTGACGCCTTTGTCTTTCTAGAAGGAGGCACAGTAGGGTGGGGTACGATTTGCGGATCGAACGCGGGAGCCAACATCGTCAGCAATGTCATTATTGGCCCTCGAATCGCTGGACCAGATTGCGAAAATGGCGCTCTTATTGGGTCAGAAATGATGCAATGGTATTCTGAAACACCGCTTCCGGTTTATAATCCAAAACAGCCCAAACAAAAAACAACAATCATACAGACAACGAGCCAGTCACCACTATGCCACGTTTCCGTAGGCAAATGGATGAAGGAGGCGGGCTATGCACTAGCGAGCCCTGAGCGAAAAGATCGGTGTGCCCGCGTTGCTGCAAGCGTAGCTTACAAACTCGTCCAAGACTTAAACTCTTGGAAGGATGGTAAATACGTTTCGAAAGCGAATTGGACCCCTGCTCATGATATGGGGATCACCGCACAGCAAAATTGTACCGAGTGTCATGGCACTAATATCCCAACGCCACCTAGTAGGAAAATATAAGCAAGACATATATACAGAGTTATTGACCGCCGATTAATCAGGTTTAGGAGTAGAATAAGAATGACAAACAAATAGCTTACGTTGTCCCTTGTATTTGAATTGAGTGCAAGTCCGGCATTTGCTGGCGATTTGGTGAAATTTCAAGAAGACAGCCGTAAAGTTGTCAAAGAAATGGCATCTCAACTGGGAAGTGCGCTGCAAAAAGAAATGACGGCAAATGGTCCGGGTGCGGCAATCAAGGTGAGCAAAGATCTCGCTCCGGCTACTAGGGTGTCTGCTTGAAATGCCATGGTCAATTGGAAACTACAAACTAAAACCGCTGACTCCATAGGATTCGGCGGTCTTTTTTATCTGCAATAAGAGTGAAGACATAAACATCATCGAGTATCTCCTATTTTAATGTCAAGCGATATCTGTCATCGTGATCTGCGGATATGTCAGTAAAGCCCTACTCCGTTCAAACGCGCACCACACTAAACTTCAGATTACAGAGCACAGTTTTGCTTACGGTGGCTCGTCTTCGCTAGCAAAACCTAACCCATTTCGCTTCGCTCGCTTAAGTTCATATTACGACTTGAATTCCTTGTTCTTGTCACAATATTGATAATCATATGAAGGCACTTCAGCATACCAGAGCGCATTCGGCACTCTGATATGCTTTAAGGAAGAATCCCCATTCTAACCTTGGGGTGCTATATGAAATTGTACACGGGATTACCTGCATTCAAGCAACACGTATTTTGGCATTGAAGATGAGGACGGCAAGCGCATTTTCAAGAAGAAGCTGCTGAACGATCGTGAGCTTATCCTAGAGACTCTTAAACTGTATAAAGACGACATAGTCGGTATCGTCGTCGAGTCTACCTATAACTGGTACTGTTTGGTAGACCTACTAATGGAGGTAGGCTACAAAGTGCATTTGGCCAATCCGAGTGAAATCCAGAAATACACGGGGCTGAAGTATGCCGATGATCAGCACGACGCCTTTTGGCTGGCGGAGATGTTGCGGCTGGGAATCTTGCCAGAGGGATACATCTATCCCAAAGAAGAACGTCCGATCCGGGATCTTCTCAGGAAGCGCGTGCACCTGGTAAGATTACGGGTCTCACTCATCGTCAGCCTTCAAAACATCCTCTGCCGTAACAATGGATTTAAACTCAAAAAGAGTGATGTAAAAGCTCTCACGGAGGATCGTGTGACCCCCTATCTCACGGGAAGTGAAGATCTCGCCTTGGCAGGGATGGCCAGCAAGGAGTCGATCGATTTTCTAACTCGTCAGATCACGAAGCTCGAGAAGGTAATAGAGACCCGTGTAGAGTTGAAACCACCCTATGCTAAGCTGCATAGCGTCTTCGGTGTCGGCAAGATTTTGGCACTGACCATCATGCTGGAGACAGGGCCAGTCTCGCGTTTTGAGAAAGTCGGCAACTATGTGTCTTACTGCCGCAAGGTATCGAGCAAGTGGGTGAGCAACGATAAGGCGAAAGGAAAAGGCAACAAGAAGAACGGCAACAAATATCTTGCGTGGGCTTATTCCGAGGCGGCTGAGGACGCAAGACGCTGCTATCCGCAAGCCAGGACGTACTACAATCGCAAGATGCAGAAGACGAATTATATGTGTGCGCATAATGCCCTGGCTCACAAGCTGGCGAAGGCAGCGTACTACGTCATGCGGGATGATGTGGTTTTTCAGTCCGAGAAGATCTTCGGATGAGAAATCATTGATAACAAGATGACTGGAGCGGGGAACCAGCTACAGCGCTGGAAGAACCATAAATATTGATTGGTAAACCGCTCCACCCAAAACTTTAGAGTCATCAGCATCGTTACTGCCCGTGCCGTGAACCACTTAGAGGCTGGTAAAAAACCAAGAGTGTTGTTATAAACCCTTACGGGCAGGGCAAGGAGCCGAAGATTTTCTGGTCCCCGCTCTGCGGGGAAAGGGTCATGCTGAGAACCGCGCATCAGCAGCAGGACCTTAATCCTGATGGGTGGCTGGTACAGTAACGACTGATACCCAAACTGAATGAAACTACGGCAATGGTACGGATGTTGATGATTGAAAAGATATCGACGAGAAAATATCATTTTCTCGTCACGGGGTAGGCTTTTTCACTTGACAGGGAGCTTTAAATGGGTGGCCTCACGACATCCTATTCCACATCATAAAAAATCCTGAGGGTCTGATTAAGGCTAAATCCGAAGCAGGAAAAGGAACGACCTTCTTCATATACCTTCCTGCGATGGAAACGACACAAAAAGAAGTCAAGGACAAATCAAAAGCAAAAGCGACCGCAATACGTCTAGAAAGGATCCTTGTGATGGACGATGATCCGGTCATTGGGGATCTTGCAGGGGAATTGATCAGTGCTCTCGGTCATAACGTAGAATTTGCGACTGAAGGTGAAGAGGCTACGAGGTATACGAGCAGGCTAGACATGCAGATAAAGCATTGGATATTGTAATTCTAGATCTTACGATAAGGGGCGGTTTTGGCGGCGCATGAACGATTAGGAAACTGAAAGAAATAGACGACAACGTAAGAGCGGTCGTATCGAATGGTTACTCCGATAAAACATCGGCACAAGCAGGCAAAATTCCGAACCACGCTGCAACGTATTTGTTTACCAGAAATCCCCGTGGACCACTATCCAATAAAACGGTCAAGCAATATTGTTGGTATCATGGACTTTATGATCCAATTTTCGAACAACAGAATCTGCCGTAGCCTGTCGCTAGCGTCTTATTTCAGAAATTGAGGACTTCACCTCGAATTCGAGGCAACAAACCCAATAAAATTCTTGACTGACCAATATTTTTTGCGATATTATGTCACTATACTTCGGATTTTTTGACAATACCTAAGAATTGCAGGAATATATTGCAAGGCGAGCTTGAAAAGAATATGACAGCGTCATCAACATATTTATCTGCCACGAATACGCGCCTTAATAAAGGTTGTGAGTACCGCGAGAGACTCGGCCCCGATGCAGACGGACTTACGTTGCTAGCGTATCTCAGCCACCGCTATGGTCACTCGTCCGTGGCGGAGTGGGCGGAGCGCGTTGACTCCGGTCACGTACTCATTAACTCAACACCCGTACATTCCGAAAGCGTATTGCAGAGGGGACACGAACTTGTCTGGCAGCGGCCGCCATGGATCGAACCCGAAGCGCCCACGTCGTTTTCCATTCTTTACGAAGATAAAGACTTACTAGCTGTGGCAAAGCCGGCCGGATTGCCAACTCTTCCTGGCGCTAATTTCCTGCAAACAACACTCCTGTACTTGGTGCGCGCTTATGCGCCTGACGCCGCTCCACTTCATCGTTTGGGGAGGTGGACATCGGGCCTGGTACTGTGCTCCCGAAACCATCATAGCCGAGCAAATTTGATGCAACAATGGTCAGCTAACAAAGTCGGGAAATGCTACCGCGCACTTGCCTGCGGTCTTCCTGATTGGGACGAGATGACAATCACCACACCCATAGGCCCTGTTCCGCACACCCTTCTCGGTTCAATTCATGCTGCTACTCCAAAAGGCAAGCCCTCCATGTCTCAGGTGACTGTCCTCGAACGCCGGCCGGTTTCGTTCCTTTGTGATGTTTGCATTGCGACAGGCCGGCCACACCAGATCCGAATTCACTTGGCTGCAACAGGACACCCTCTGGTAGGCGATCCGCTTTATAGTGCGGGCGGTCTCCCAGCATTGGATACGCGTGTTTTGCCCGGCGACCCAGGCTACCATCTTCATTCCACAAAACTGAGCTTTCGCCATCCGAGCATCGGGCGCGAACTTGTCATTGAGTGTGGGCCACCGCAGCTCTTACGTCTTTCAACAGATGCGTGCACTGATGTCTCGGTATTTCTGAAATAGTTTAACACTTGAACTGCGATGAGAATCTGAAAGAGAGGGACAAATGAAGAAAAAGATTGGGAACCAGAATGTGCTCTATCCCACGCCTGTAACGATCGTGGGTGCGCTAGTGAACGGCAAGGTGAACTTCCTGAATGTCGCCCACGTCGGGATCCTGAACGCGGGCGTACCTCACCTAATTTCGCTCGGAATGGGAAAACCACACCATACTAATATCGGCATCAGGGCAAACAAGACCTTCAGCGTGAACATCCTATCGCAAAATCAGATCATAGAGGCCGATTACGTGGGACTCGTCACCGGCAGCAACGTGGATAAGTCCGAGGTGTTCGAAACTTTTTTTGGAGAATTAGTGACCGCGCCACTCATACAGTACTGTCCACTGTCCATGGAATGCAGGCTTTACGATACGTATGAACTCAAAACACACGATGTGTTTATCGGAGAGATCGTTGCCACCTATGCCGACGAATCCGTGCTCACGGACGGCAAAGTCGACATCGCTAAGGTCAAACCGTTACTTTTTGATATGAGCAGCATGAAATACTGGTCACTGGGGCAGCCTGTTGGTAACTGCTGGAACGCGGGTAAGCAGTATAGAAAACCACGTTAGTGTTGAGATTTATCTTCCAATTTCACACCTGTCCGGTAAAACTCTGAGCCCGTCAATATTGCAACTGGTTTTGCAATTGTAAAATCTACTATTTCAAGAAGTTACCTTTTCAGTAAGCATGCTGTCCAGGAAAACATTAATTCCATATCCCAGAGGCATGCCTTCAGCTTAGGAGAAACGCTATATACGCTGTACAGGGGCATCTATGACGATATTTCAGGCACAAAATCAACAGGAGTTAGGATGCCGGTCAAAGGGAGAGTGTTGTTACAGAACATTTTGAAGTAATGGTCCTCGGCAACCTTAGCGTTCTATAGCAACCATTGACAACCTATCCGTTTAGAAAGCACCTCTTGCTGTTTCTCCGTTGGATAAGCTCTAAATTTAACTCCGTTTGACAGATTCTTAGTTTATTGACCTAGCATGAACATTATATCACATAAGTGAATATATGTCTTCTTTGCTGTAAACAGGGGTATTGCCAAACATCTCGCTATGCGCTATTCTTATGGCAATCAGATTTTAATTCCTTAAGCAAGTATAGACATTAACAACCTGACCCTCATGCTCTTCTTGGGGTACAGGGGGAGGGTTCATGGAACGAGCGGGCAGCATAGGCAACGAAAAACTTCTCGACTGTATAGTCATCGGCGCGGGTCCGGGAGGCCTACAGGCCTGCATCCATCTCGGCCGCTACAATTTCCGCGTTATGCTATTCCACAGCCCCGGGGGGCGGACCTACCTCGCGAAACACATCGAAAACTACCTGGGCCTTCGTGAGGTCTCAGGCTCTGACCTTCTGGAAGCTGGCATCGCCCAGGCGAAGAGCTTCGGCGTCTCTGTGGAGAATGCCAAGGTGCAACGCGTCTTGGCCCGGCAGGGGCACTTCGTTGTCCAGGCTAATGGGAAGACCTATCTCACGCGTTTCGTCATTGCCGCCTCAGGGGCCCGGGAGACCCTCGCTCCCTTCAAAAACCTTCTGCGCTTCTTCGGCAACTCTTACTTTACCTGCATGATCTGCGACGGATATCGCACAACGGGCAAAAAGCTGCTTGTCCTTGACCGCACCATCAACGGGGTGCGCCTCAGCGTCGGCATGAAGCAGCTGTTCACCAGCGACGTGACCTTCCTCGCCCACGGCTTCTCCCCAGCGCCAGCTTACGCAGCTCTCCTCGAGGAGGAGGGAATCAGCCTGTTTGAGGGGCGGCCGGAAGAACTTCTCGGCGAGAAGACCCTCGAGGGGGTGCGGCTCTCCGACGGGCGCGTCATCCCCTGCGAGGTCATCTTGGGGTGGGGCGGGATCTCACTCAACGATGAATACCTCGATGACCTCCCCCTGGAGCGCGACGCTGAGGGATTCAAGATCATGACGAGGGGCGCGGGCGAATCTAGCATCCCCGGTCTCTTCGTTCTAGGCGCTCTACGCCACGGCCACTCCCAGGCAATCATCTCCGCCGGCCAGGGCGCCGAAACAGCAATCGAGATCAGCACAAGGATCGTCGAGCTCTAAAAGACCTTTTGAAATTATTTCTGGGGTGATCTGTCCGAAATGGACTTGTGATTCAAGCCTGTTTGTTTCCCAGAAATTAAACTGCCAGGTGGCTCAGAAACCAGATTCATCAAATCATGTTATAATCAATAAGGATTGTGACGACATCTTCACGTCGTACTCAATCCATAATTCAAGAAGCCCGGAGCGGCAGGATGATGACCGATGGTCTCTATATATAGGGTAATGCTTCGAGGGGTCGTTTTTGGTTAAAGCCTGAATGGGCAGTTTATGGAGAGTGAGAGCTCGTGTCGGTCTGATTATAAAAAAACAAACGTGATTCCCATTATACTCACACGCAGAAATCATCGCCTGATCCGCTCGCGCGGCCGAACGGGAGCGTTGACCCGCAGATGATGCCTGCGGGATCTTACACGAGAAACACGTGGTGAATCAAAATCGTCGGATGCTATCCGGCGCGTGCCAGGTGCTGCGGCGGCGGAGAAATCGAAATCACTTTGAGAAAGCCACCGCAGCACCCGCATGTTGGATGAGGCATTGGGGGCGTCTGTTCGACTTCAGACATCGTCACCTCAAATCCATAAGCCAGCTCAATCAGCGTCCTGATGTTCTCAAGCGGGACTTTGCAGGTCGGGCTTAAGAAGCCGTAATATCGCACCTTCATGAACCCCGTCGGTAGAACGTGCTGGAGGAAGCGACGCATAAATTCCATCACCTCAAGTTCCAGCGTTCTCCAGCGATTGCTATTGGTCTTTTTGTAATGAATGAAGATCTGACGATTCTCGACTTTCACGATCCGGCTGTTGGACAAGGCTACCCGAAAGACATAGGGGGCAAGATACTTGAGACTCCCTTCGCTGTCGCCCACGGCTTGCGAGTTCACGTTCCAGTCGATGCGCCAGACCTCTTCGGGGATTTGATCAAAAAGGCCTGCTTTTTTCATCTCATCCTTGAACTTCGCCCGGAAAATGGGAGATAGCGCTTGGACCGGCACATAGAAACCGGTTCCTGACGGTTTCCATGTTTTATCCTCGGACGAAAACGCCCCACCTACGACGATATAGTGGACATGGGGGTGAAACTCCAGTGTTCTGCCCCATGTGTGCAGGACCCCGAAGAAGCCCGGCAGATCGCCGCCCATGAACTTGGGGTCGAGAACCAGCTTTTTCATAGCCGCTGAAGAAGCAGAAAACAAGGCAGCATAAGCTGCTCGTTGATTGCCTCTGATGAACCGACGAATCTGCTCGGGCACCGTGAACGTGATCATGAAGTGATGTCCTGGCATCCGCCGATCAATCTGTTTTTCGAGCCACTGTCGGCTCTTATGATACTGGCAGGTCGGGCAGTGACGGTTGCCGCAAGAACGATGGATGGCATGGTCTTTCCCGCAGTCTTCGCAACGGAACCAGGTCGTCCCACAAGCTGGAGTGCGGCAGTTGATAATTGCGTCTATTGCCTTGCGATGTTCCAGAGGAATCGCTTCGCCAAACCGTGACACGTACTCCGGGGCATAGGTGCGGAAAATCTCATTGATCGTGTCCATGGTCAAAACCCCGTCATGAGCTGGTCGATGATTTTGTAAGCGTCTTCCTGACCCTTGGTGGTCAAATGTAGGTAAATCATCGTGGTCTCAAGGCTGGAGTGGCCCATATACTGCTGGATGACGCTCAGATTCACGCCGGCTTCGAGCAGGTGAGTAGCATAGGCGTGGCGAAGCGTGTGGATGGAGACGTTGCGTTTCTGAATACCCGCTGCGCGTACCGCGTTCTGAAGCGCCGCCTGCACCGTACTGTATGAAACCGGTTTCCGAATGTCCGAGCCATCTTTGTATATGCCCCGTGAGGGAAAAATCAATCGGGGGTTTTTGTGAGTGGCCCAATGCTTCCGCAAAAGAGCATACGTCGTACGGGGAAGCGGAACATAACGGTCTTTAGCGCCTTTCCCCCGGTGGATATGGATCATCATACGGTGTTTATCGATGTCCGGGACTTCGAGGTGTAGCGCTTCCTGGAGCCGAAGGCCGCAGGAATAGACTGTGGAGAGGAAGGCGTGGTTGCGAGGAGACGTGACGCGGGAAAGGGTGGCGCGTACCTCTTCGATACTAAGCACAGTCGGAAGCCGGTGTTCAGTTTGCGCCCGAATGATGCTCAGGATATGCCAGTCACGGCGCAGGACGTTCTCAAAGAAAAAGCGGATGCCGGCATAGCAGACAGCCATGGTTTTGGGCGCCCACTTGCGAACGTTCCTGCAATGGAGGAAGTATTCCTGAAGCTCTTCTTCGGTGATGAGATCGGGGGTTTTGTTGCCGAAATGCTCAATGAGTAATCGGACTGCGCGTGTGTAACTTTCTTGCGTTGTGTCGCCCTTACCGCTCAGTTGCAGGGCTTCTTTGGACTTCTCGTACCAGTTTTCCATGACCATACTCTCCTTGTGCTACAAGATTGAACTGCATTGGAGATGTATGGTAACACGGAGATTATTCAGGAAATATCAGACAAGGTGGGATGGACGCAGGATGGATGCTTTGCTCTTCTGCCGCGGAGCGGCTTACTTGAATTCGAATCTGTTAATAGTTCTATATAGCGAGTAATTCAGACTAGACAACAGGTGCGCCTCATAGAGATTCTAATTGTTATCGAAGTGCAGAATATGGATACAACTTGCAGTGAGCTGTCTTTCCAGAATTCCACAATAGTTGCACGTATTGGAAATTGCACTTTTCATATCGTAATTTATAATGATCATTTGACCTACGCCAATGATATTTATCGCTGTTCTCAACCACTATAATTCTCCATCTCGCAAATTGGCGCTATATCTTATTAACATCTGCTTATTCAGACCTCCTTGCAACGCTAAAAGGTATCTGCTAATATTAATCACATGGTTAAAATACTTTACGAAAGGAGAGTGAAGAATGAGAAAGATAGCCATTGCAGAATGCCTAATGATAGGGTTATTCAGCCTTTTGCTGGCATCAAAGGTCTTGTTAGCCGCTGAACAAAAAGTGGCAGACGGAAAAAAGGCGCAGATCAAGAGAGGTCTATATCTTGTGACTGTGGGAGGATGCAACGACTGTCATTCCCCTAAGAAAATAACGCAGAACGGTCCTGTCCCAGACGATACACGGCTTCTTTCAGGTCATCCCTCTAATGAAAAACTGCCCGAAGTTCCGCCCAACATATTCACTCTGAATAAATGGGGCGCTATAACCAACAATGGTTTAACAGGGTGGGTAGGCCCTTGGGGTACAAGCTATACTTCCAATCTTTCACCTGATCCGGAAACCGGGACAGGGACTTGGAACGAAGAGTTGTTCATCAGGATTATACGCAGTGGCAAGTTCATGGGCTCAGGGCGTGACATTTTACCTCCTATGCCTTGGAATGAATATGCTAAACTTACAGACGCGGATCTCAAGGCGATATTTACCTATATCAAAAGTGTTAAGCCTATCAAGAATCAGGTCCCCGCTTCCGTTCCCATCCCACCTTCTCAACAGTAATAGGCAGTAAGTAGTAGTTATGTCTGCTAAAAATAAGTCCCGTCAGTTGATACAAACTGACGGGTTTTTAATGCAATTATTTTTAGCAGTACGACTTAAAATTTTCCGCGATGTCCCATACGCTTCATGGCAAATACAGTTCCTGGAGCCACAATCAATGCCCCATGCCACCTCCTATGCAATCGACATCTGGAATAATTAATCTTGGCAAATATATCACGGATCTCTACATAGAAACTCTTTTCCTGGAAGTTATCTTCACCTAAACCGTCTAATGATGTCACAGTAATTTTCTTGCGGTCAGGATATGCGAACATCGTACCCGCTTTAACAGGATGTAACATCTCATATGCCTTAGTACTTGGTCACACGGCAACTGGAGAAAATAAATACTTTAAAAAAGAAACAACCTCTTTTCCCAGATCCCAAAGAATGCCTAGCCCCGTATTCAAGCCATCAAAAACCAGAAGCTTTTGCTAAATCCCTATACTCATCATTAATAAAGTAAATATCTGGTTTCCCGATGACGCCAGACTTCTCCATCGCATCTCGCAATTGTGGCGCCTCAATGAAAGCTTTTGCTCGGCCCATATCCTTTTCTTCCCTCAAAAGTATGACTTCATTGTCATCAGTAGCACCTCGTAAAACATACTTGTCTATAATTCCCGCCTCAACGCAATTTTTCTGGCGAGAATCGTAAATTTCTTTCCACTTCGCAAGATCTTTGACCCTCTCTTTAAAAAGGATGAATGCCATTTTTATTTTTCTTCTTGCAGATATTGCATGGTTTGTTACATCTAACCATTACACTACATTTGCATCACATTATTATTACATCCCAAGTTCACATGATTTCAATTCTACTCTAGGCGGATTAAAAGTCATATATTTACCATCATAATTGCAGGCCTTTTCTATATTTAAGGGAAATAAGTGTTTGAGAAAGCAAGAGCAAGAACTTATATCTTCATATGTGGAAGGTTTACCAGGAATCTCGGTTCGGCCATCCTAGCCGTCGTATTGCGGTCATCGTTCCAGAGCCTTTTGAGAAAAGATGATACCATATTCTGTTTCAGCATAGAGCGCTCTTCTAAAAACCTTCTGTTCCTCAGAGGTGCCTCCCCCACGTCATTATCATTAACACACCTTGGTATTTGCGTAAAGGACCGTTGCCATTGTTAATACGATAAACTGCACAATTCTTAAAGAACTATGGCGTCTTAGTTCCAGCCTCACAAAACGGGTGTGGCATCTGTCATATTCGAAAGATAGATTTTGCTCGAAATTATCTCCCCCCACCTGTGGCTCAAAAACAATGGCTTTTGATAGCGTCTGTTTTCCCCGTATATGCGGTCAATATTTAAGTGCCCACTGTGGGAACTGTCAAACCAGAATCTGACGGTGCCTTGGCGTTGAATCTAGCGCTACATATGTTTTCTCGTTCTGTATCAGATATACGATAAAGATAAATATTCATACGGCATAAGTCTGATTCGTTTGCATGATTAACAACTTAATTACCCTATTTCTCATCTTTGCAAAAACTCGCATCACCATGTTCTCACAAAATCAATCAGTTATATTTTGGCACGCGATCTGCAATTAATAAGGCAAGACTGAACGAAAGGAGGACAACAAAATGAATGCCAAAATTTCGAGAAAAACAGCATACATCGGAGCGGGCGCAGGAATAGTGATCTTCGCGATTTTCGGTCTTCTTCCCGGCAGCCTTCTGGGCGGCGCCTCAGGAATCAAACTAGCCGGAATGTTTTTCGGGCTTCCGCTGGACCCGGGAATCATATCACGTGCAATCGTGCTCGCATCCATGCTGGTGGGCGTCATAGTGTTCGGAATCACGATCGTAACTGCTACGGCCACTATGGGCTGGCTCGTCGGCAGAGTGCTTGAGAGCGGACAGACATCAGAAAAGTTTTCTATGGCTAGCAGCAAATAACAAAAAGGAGCATAAAATGAATATAAAAATTCATTTACTGGAAAATGGAATCATGAAGAACGATGCAGTTAAAACGGCACTGAAGATAGGCGCAACGATGGGTGGGTTAATATTCTTGGTGCTCGTAATGATACCGGAGTTTTCTTTGGCTCACGCTGTTACACCGATCCTGATAGTCGAACTCATGTTAATTGGTCTATCTTACTTCATCTCACGTGGATGAAACTGTCACTTTGGGCACTGCGAGACGCTGAGCATGGTCTAATCACGTGATTGCACTCCTCGGCAAGAGCAAGGCCGCCGTGGGTGGTCAGTCTGCAAATGACCTTCGGGTAGGTCACCCCCCCCTGAGAGTGCAATATCCATTTTTTGTGTTAACAATTCAAGGTCTTAGAGTTTATGCAAATGCGTTTTTCTCTTCAGGACTGTAACAGGACAGGATGTAAGCAAGTAAATAATTTATCAATCAACCACGTCATATTTAAAATTGTCCACTTCGCAAATAAGCTTAAAGCCCCGTTCGTTCTTCTTGATGAGAACCGCACCCGTGTCTAGGACTGCTACTGCGGGTAAAGGTGTCCGGCAGAAGTCCTCTTATCAGCTCGCTGCCAATCTTTTTATCTTGTCGCAGTTTCATCATGATCTCGCCGCAAGCAAACCATTCACGTTCGATAACTGATATACTGATATAATCGTAAAATTTCGTGATATCTCGTAAACAAACTGCTGCGCCTTTGAATCGATTGCACCAGCGAGGACTTCCATCAGAACAACAGAGCGGTCAAAGCGAGAGCGTTGTTTACGCCTATCGGGGGGATGCGTGGACAAGAGTTCAATTAGTTCAAAACCTTTCATAATAAAGGCTGTGCTTTATAAAACCTGTCCTTGAATACCCAGCAGTTCTACTGCTGGGATGAAAAGGGCAATCCTGACGAAGTCAGGATAAGAATCTGATTGGTTTTAGGTTCTATCGGTTTTGATGCCCCGCAGCTCTGCTGCGGGGTAATTCACTGAGCGAGCTTTTCATTTTTTTCTCTCATTTCGGAACAACCAGTCCTTGAAACCGATTTCCGCCATTTAATGAAATTGACATTACATCATATTAGTCATATTATGCCAAGCACTCTGCACTAGCATTGTTTAATCTCATGATGTTAAAGGAGTTCTGTTTGAGTCTGTAAAAGAAAATCCTCATCATCGATGATTCAACTGCGATTCATTAAACATATAAAATAACATTCGTTCGCTACAAATGCGATATACTCTCTGCATTGAGCGGACAGAAGGGGCTTAATCTGCTTTCCAGTAACTCGTATGTCAATCTGCTTATTGTCGATATAATTATTCCTCACATGGCCGGGAATTGAGTTTATCAAGAGGGTCAAAGAGCAGTAAGCATTTAAAAATATCCCGATTATTTCTGTCATCTTGAAGGAAAATAAAGAAGCGTCGCAGGAAGCCTTACAACTCGCAGAGGGTATTTTGGAAAAACCGTTCACATCAGTTTAAATACATGCGGCTATTCAAATTCCTTTTCCTCAAATTTTTTCGAACCCAAAATCCTATAGTGAAAATCTGTTTATTGATTCCGAATGGGTTTTCACAGATTTCCGAAATATTTCTACCTCAAACCTACCTCACAAATCATTCTCAAAAACGAAAAAAATCTGGGGGAGTGGGCGAAGCTCAAAGTAAGCAATGAAAAGATTTAAAACTTTCTTTCCCTCGTCCCCAATCTTAATCAATAGTTTTCACGTGATAGCCACTTCTAAAATAATCGCATATTAGGCAAAATTGAAGTTTTTCATTATAGCTATCCATCTTTTCACCATTATGTAATGTCCCTAATACGATGGCGCACTTTCTTCCATTCGAAGGAAATGCTGGACAAGCAATTTTATAACTACATTTCTTGAACTCCCAGCAGTTCATGATTTTCTCCTTCTCCGACAATCAGGTACACGTATTATCTCGACAAAGCATATCTGTTTTCATCACAAATCCAGGCATTCAGCGCTGACGTGACGTATACGGTACAACTGGTTAAAATATGTTATTGTTATTTATAGCTGCGACCAATTTTACCTTTATACCGACAATGTTAGCATAAAATGATCAACTTTGAGTTCATAAAAATGAAACAAGTTGGTTTTAATTTCTTTCCCCCACGCGCCTCACTTTCGACAAAATTCGAAATACATTCATAGCCGAGAGATATAGCAGATGATAAAACATTCACTTGTTACAATCTTACTAACAGTCTCATAATAAAGTGGACATATTCATACGATTATGCTATATTTAGCGCATGAGAAAAACAGATGCGCGAAAACTTGACCATAAGACTCTGACGGCGGTAAGACGACGGGCTGTAGCTAGCGTACAAGAAGGACATAGCCCTGAGATTGTCGCCCAAACAATGGGGATAGCCCGCGCGACCATGTATGGTTGGCTGGCAAAATACCGCGACGGCGGCTGGGGTTCTCTTGATGCTCGGAAACGGGGCGGAAGGCCACCTAAACTTGATGGTCCTGCCATGCAGTGGATTTTCCGCACCGTGACAATGAAGAATCCTCTTCAAATGAAATCCACCTATGCTCTGTGGACCGCGAAAATGGTTAGAAAGGTGATCTCCGATCGATTTGGCGTTAAATTGAGCAAAATGTCTGTTTGCCGTTTGCTGGCACGATTGGGACTTACTCCGCAGCGTCCTATTTGGCGTGCCTATCAGCAAAAGCCGGAGGAAGTTCAGCGCTGGTTGAATAAAGAGTACCCAAAGATCCGAAGCCTGGCCCGCAGAGAAAAGGCGCAGATATTCTTTGGTGACGAGGCTGGTGTACGATCTGACCATCATTCGGGTACCACCTGGGCAGTTCAAGGAAAGACGCCTGTCGTGAGCAGCACCGGCGCCCGTTTCGGATTGAACATGATTTCTGCTGTGAGCGCCCAAGGTGAATTCAGATTCATGGTAGTCAGAGGCCGTGTGGGCGCAGCTCTTTTTGTCGCGTTTATCAAGCGGTTGGTTCATGGCTCTGACCGTAAGATTTTCCTGATAGTTGATGGACATCCGCCTCACAAGGCACGTAAGGTTACCAAATTTACCGAAACGATTAAAGACCATTTTCGGATCTTCTATCTTCCAGCGTACTCGCCGGAGCTTAATCCCGACGAACGGGTTTGGAATGACTTGAAGAACAATGCTATTGGGCGTTACGCTATTACAAGCCCGGAGCAATTACATCGTGCTGTCGTGAGTCATCTTCGGTTTATCCAGAAATCGCCGGATCGTGTGCAAGCCTATTTTAATGGCGACACAACAAAGTACGCTGCTTGGTGTTCAGACTATTTTGAGACTATTAATAATCCTGCCATTGAAGTCATCCGCACATCCTCCTTCTGATTCTTCAGGACGTATCTGATGTGGTTCAATGTTTTCTGGCGATCGGAATGATTGTTTATATTTTTTGCATGTTTTTAGAGAAGCGTTTGAAGTCCATCTGCAACACCGGATCTTTCCTTACTGCAATTTACGAGCTTTCAATAATCAAATGTCGAAGTATTTAATCGCGTCTATCGGCAATGCCTGTCGTAGTGTCCTTCTCTCCGTTGGAGTCCGTGTTGGGAATGAGTCCGATATAGCTCGCAATAATGTCGAGTGACCCAAACCGATTTATATTACAAAGCTCCGTGAGAAACGTTATGGCTGTGAGTGTGCTGATCCCCGATACGATCTTTTAATAATTGCGTATTTATCCCATATTCATCGGTTTGAGCAAGAGCGCTACTGCCTCGGTTCAATTCAACTGTGATCCCACTAATATGAAATAATTCCTGGAGATGCACCTTAAAGGCGACATTGTCAGTAACCTTTTCCTTGCGGTTCTCCTCAAGCCATTTAATTAATTTGCTGGACCATTTACGATGAACAAATATCTGTACGTCGAAATATTTTAAGGTTGCTACAAGTGTTGGAGATACGAAGATCGCAAATATTAATCGTGAAGTTATTGAAATTACACTTCGTGTTGTCTTCTCCTTCCCACTCATTTCAGTTTATTGCTGAACATAACGATAAAATGCATTTCTCGCATTGCTATGCAAAATGCTGACGCCTAGAGTAAAGCTAAAGGCTACTTGACAAATAGAATGTGCAGTTCTAAACTAATTAGGAATCATTCCGATATGAGATATCTTGAAAGATCGAAAGAAATTAAAATTCGACTGATAAAAAATCTCAAGGAGAAAGGTTACAAGTTGACCCCACAGAGACTTGAGGTTATTGATTATTTAACAAAAGATACGTCTCATGCAAGCGCCATGGATATAATAATGCGCCCAAGGTCGCGATCATGAACAATTATCAACGTGATGGTGCCATGCGTTTTGACAACAACGGTAGCGGTAGTCCCAATTACTACCCCAACAGCTTTGGCGGTCCAGAACCAGAGCCAACCGTAAGTGAGCCACCCTTCGAAGCCGCCGGAAAAGCCGCACGTCAGAAGTATACCCACCCCAACAATGACTTTGTACAGGCCGGTGATTTGTACCGCGAGGCAATGACAGATACGGACATGGATCACCTGATTAATAATATTTTTGGCCATTTGGGCGGCGCACAAAAGCGTATCCAACTGCGTCAAACAGCTCTTTTCTACAAGGCAGATCTGGATTATGGCCGTCGTGTTGCCAAAGGACTTAAGCTTGACGAGAAGGAAGTGGCACGCCTTGCAAAAATGTCCTCTGAAGAACGGGCTAAGGCAGCGGCGTAAGGCATAGCTTCGGAGAAAAGATAATAAGCTGCTACGCGGTGCGGAAAAATATTCATACTACCGGCACCGAGTGGTAAGTTATCAAAGATGCGTGTCGCGATAGCGATAGGAGTGCAACATTTCTTTTTGGGTCTTGTTAACTACCAGTAAATTCAATACGCAATAGCATACAAGGAGGAGCATTATGGTACAGAAGGCGAGCCCGAAACTGACGGAGATGATGAATCAGGCAATAGCAGGTGAACTTCAAGCAATCGTCCAGTATATGTGGCACCATATCATGGTGAAAGGATTGAACTCATCTTCTCTCATGGATGTGTTCGAGGATATCTCCGTGGAGGAGATGAAACATGCAGAGAAGATCGCGGAGCGACTCTTCTATTTTGACGTGAACCCCACTACCAAGCCCAACCCCATCGCAGTGGGCGGCACGCCGGAGCAGATGCTCAAGGCCGACGGGAAGGCTGAGGAAGAGGCAATTACGCTCTACAAAGACATCATTAAACAGGCAACTTCTGAAGGCGACGATACCACGCGGCACCTCTTTGCAGAAATCCTTGCCGATGAAGAGCGTCATCATGATACGTTTACGACGCTGCTCGGTCAGTAATTTTTTTTTATTATTCCTTCGGGAATGCAACACGCTATGTTACTGCGTCATTTTTCAAGATACGAGGTACCGAGAGCCCTGATTGCGGTGTAACAACCACCGCAAAGCAGCTTTTTCTATGGTCTGGTTGGAGACCTAAGAGTTTCTGACTTTTGCTGAACAGTCCGGATGCACCACTGGGATCAGGCGGCATCGCTTTAACGATCTGCGGGGTGTTGCTCCCGTCATAACAGCGCACAGTGAAAGTGTGTTTGCCCTGCTGGAATGGCCAGTCATATCGCCAGATCACCCACGTCGTTTGTGACAGAGGAGTTCTGATCTCAGCCGCCTGCCAGGGGCCGTCATCAACCCTTACTTCGACCTTTGAGATTCCGCGGGCACCTGCATGGGCGATGCCGCCGATGGGCACCAGTTTCCGCTGATCTGCGCTGATAATGGTCATATCGACGGCTATGGTGTCGATCACGGACGTTGCCTTCATCTTTGCGACCTTGTCCCAGCCGCGGACCACCCAGTAGCCTGGTTCCCAATGGTCCATTGCCTCGATGGACTCGATCCATTTGGGCTGCTTCATACCGTGTACGTCCGGAATGTAGACCCGCAGCGGAAAGCCGGGATCGTCACGCAACGGCAACCCGTTCCAGGCATAGGCCAGCATTACCCGCTCGTCGGCCATGATCGTCTCCAGGGCTAGGGTTTCCCAGAATCCATCTGCCGAACTGATTTTGAGATGCGTAGCATTGGGCTTCAGGCCAAGGTCGAGTAGAAAGCTCTTCAGGCTGACTCCGGTCCAGCGGGTCGTTCCTATAAGATCTCCGCCCACCGGGTTGGAGATGCAAGACAGAGTAACGAACTGGTGCATGGGTTCATAGCGATGGAGATCGTCAAGCGTGAAGGACAGAGGCTTTTCAACGAGTCCTCCGATCTTGAGCCGCCACATCATTCCGTCGATCTGGGGTGGGGTCGTGTTAATGTCTATGCGGTAGTGCCGTTCCAAAGATGTATATTCGGGCCGAGTGCCTGGCGCAGGCTTGACAGCGGCGCCGGCGTTCGGCAGCACGTGTGTTGCGGACCAGGGCATCAAGCTCTCCAATTTCATCCGACTGTGGCGCTCAGACAGAAAACCCACCATTGCCCCGGACACCGTGATTGTGGCCGTATACCCTGCAAGACGGATCAGAAATTTGCGCCGGCTGACCCGATGTGCAAAAGGCTCGAGATCCGTACCCGGTTCAGTTGTAGCGAAGCTGGTCAACCGCAGATAAGCCCAGGCGATTGCAATGCCCCAGAAGACAAATACGATCAGTATCCAGAGCGCGCTGACTATCGGAGGGGCTACGGCAGTCTTGCCTAGAAAAGAACTAATGAGTACGGCAGGAATGGCCGCGAGAACTCCCAGGAATAAACCCGACACGTAGGCGTATCTGCCACGAAGCGTACGCAATACGCCAAAGAGAACGCTGCCAGCAACGACGCCAGTAAAAAACAGATTGACAATCCCTATTGTCTGCTCAATGATCTTGGCGACTACAGATGTGGGACCCAGTTGCAGCCCGCGGATGGCAGTTACCATGGTACTGATTACAAATTCAATAACGGCTCCCGGCAGTACGCGGGTCATCCAGTCGAACACATCAAAGGGAACGAAAGGCAGGTCTGCCAACCGCCACCCTGCGTAAAAGAGGGCAATCAGTGCTACGGTCAGCGTTGCCCCAACCAATGACCCGATGAGTACTCCCCGTACCCGGTGTTTTCATGCTCTGCTCCTCTCTCTCTCGATGAATAGGGTTGCGATGAACCACGTTCTGACTACAACTGTTATTGTTTCAGCAGGATAAATGGTCAGCCGGGAAAATGTATCAGAACAGCACGAATTCTACCGAAGACGCACACGTCCATCCGCGCCCTAACGACTGCCTCGATCCTGTGCTAATTGTCGACGGCCTGTGGTCAGTCCGGGACTCGACCATCCAGTGCCTCGGCAGAAACCTTGGGACGATGTCACATTGGTAAGAGCGGCTGTCCGCAGGTAGGGCACCGCTCCACTTCCCGGTGTTTACTTAGATACCGCTGTACCACGATGATGAACGTAGCGTGGCTCCACATAAGGGGGGAAACCGATACCACATCTCCGGTAAAGGGATTAACCTGCTCTGCGAGGACCCCTGACCTCAGCGCCCTCTCACAAACCCAGTTCAAAACGGCGATTGAATCCCGCAACTCGGCACTATTTATTGCCTTTTCAATCAAGTATTGTGCGTACCATAGTGTACTGATGATCCAGGGGTTCCCGGGGATGTCTGGGCTGGGCACGACCACGCTCTGATAGTGGTCTAATTCGTACCTCGCCAGACCGCCGAGTTCCGTCCGGCACCATAGCTTTTCTTTCAGCGCCTCGATAGTATTGACAACCTTCTCATCCGATGCTGGGAAAACACCGAACGCGAAGAGTCCGCAGAGACTCGCATCAAGCCTAAAATCCTTTTGCTGAGAGCCAGCACGATCGGAAACTCCATTCATGAACCTCCCGGAATCATGGTCAAAGAGATGATCCTCTAGGGCACCCTTGATTCTGTCAGCCGCTGTTCGGTATTTTTCCAAGAATTCTGCCTCACCGAAGGCAGATGTAAAATTACATGCTGCTTTAAGCCCTGCAATGACAGCACAGGTGGTAAAGGTGTGAACGCCAAGGCGTTCTTCCCAGAGATCATACGAGGGCAGAGGAAGCCCCGTTCTAATGTCAACGAAATCGCACAGAAAGTCGGCGGCAGCCTTTATGACCTTCCGGTACAGGGGCTTGATGAACTCAACATCCTTGAACAGTCTGAAATGTTCCCAGAGCGCCCAGAGCACGAGCCCTGTCTCATCTTCCTGGATGGGAAGATGAGGTTTTCCTTCCAGGACCCAGGGATGCCAGGAACTTGCGAGGGAACCATCGGGGTTATATTTGTGCATGAAATAACCATTCCTGCCGATGATCTCACCGCAGAATTCAAAGAACTTCTGCGCGGGTATCGGAAAGCCCGCGACGTCGAGGGCATGTGCCGCAAGTGCACCGTCCCTCGGCCACATATACGCATAGGTATCCCTGGCGAACTGAAGGATGTCGGAATCATTCGCAGCTACGACCGCGCCGTTGCTACTTATATGTGTTCTCAGTATGAGGAGACTCCTGGTATAAAGGCGGATAATGACATCAGGAAGATCGCCGAATTTCATGCGTTCCCGGTTGAGCCATAGTCTCCAATAATCGGCAGTCCTTGAGATGTAGTATCCCGGCGTTTTCCGGACGACGAGATCGTTCAGCCGCTTCACCCCTTTCCAGTCAACGCAGGCCGCCATCCAGTAGTAGGCTTGCGATGTTTGGTCGGGGGGGATCGCCATGTGCACGGCACAGACCGAGTCCACGGAACCCTGTGAAACGGCATTGCCAGAAAGAACGCCGTCTTCGGCATCAACCCATGTTCCGCTCAGCCCCTTGGACTCCTTTACGCCGGTGGCGAACTGGGAGACACCGACACCATGTTCTGTCAGGACATTAACGAAAAAATATCTTCTCCCCATGTAATGCAGAAGCCCCTTCTCTTCCGGCTTGAAACAGACCATATCGCCGATATCCGATCCGTAGATGTGGAAATCATGATGGAAGAAGAGACGAAGTTCCATTGGCTGCGACGAGACATTCTTTACTACAATCTCCCGCACGTAGATATTTTCGTGGAAGTCTACGACATCCCTCATCATAATTTCCAGGCCGAGGGCCTTGTTCACAAGGTCAATCCTCGCCACGAGGGTGTCATCTTCGTAGTCCAATGACCGATCCCATTCATCCTCGTCGATCCAGGAGAATGCACCGTTCACCCAGACGCCGACCTTGAAAACATGACCCTGGCTGTGGTTCTCGCTGCCCACGCTTGGAAAACAGAGATCCCGAACAAGCCCTGACTTGTCATACAGAATCAATAGGGAGCCATTCCCTATTGGTATGTCCCTCGGCATGTCATCTTACCTTTTCGATACATCAGCAACAAAGGAGTGAGAACAACACGATAAGCTGAGCAAATGGATAATTTTAAAAATTATATCACAAGCCCGGGTGGATAATTAATGGCAGGTCAAAGAATCATTCTATCAAATGGTGTCAGAAGTGAATTACCCCGCAGCAGAGCTGCGGGGCAACAAAACCGATAGAACCTAAAACCAATCAGATTCTTATCCTGACTTCGTCAGGATTGTCCTTTTCATCCCAGTAGTAGAACTGCTGGGTATTCAAGGACAGGTTTTATAAAAAAGAAAAAAGCCGCAGTCTTAGTCCAGGGCCAGCGAAATGGCTTGAAACGTGAAGGTCATGACGGTACTATGATAGATGCTGCGGTGGCGATTGCAACTTACCCGGCTCTCATCATACACATATAATAATTACAGCAGTCATATCGCATCCTTTTTAAATATAGTGCAAGTTGTGAGAGTCTCAGGATGTACAATTGGCTAAAATCTTCAAAAGGAATTCTTCACTTTCTCGGTGACCCTGGCTCTCCGAGCTGCACCTACAATCTTGCTGTGCTAAGCACTTAAAAGTATCCCAATAAAATACAGAATGCAAAAAGATATTCTTTTTTAAGTTTTATTTTTCCGTTTTCCTTCGAGTTTATCTAAAAGCTGAAGTGTCCGAACATCTCGCTCTCCATGAAAGTACTTGTCAAGAACACGAGCAAATATTGAACCTGAATCTGCAACACTCGCAAACAACGTCATTGATGACTTAAGCTTCAGTTCGTCTGGGTAGCCAAAAATTTCTGAAGCTAATCGTCCCTCAATGGCCAAAGCTACTTCTGCACATTCCACCAACCTTGAACCAAGAACAGGGTGATTTAGGTATTCTCGAGCTTCTTCCAGGCTTTTTATGGCGTAGTATCCTGCAGTTGGACTGTGTCCTAAGCCATCAATCTGAGGGAATATGTACCACATCCAATGCGTTCGTTTTGCACCATTTTTTAACTCTTCAAGAACACGATAATAGACTTCGTTTTGTGCACTTATGAAACGACTTAATTCAAAAAGATCATTACGTCCGATCGCATCATTTGCTTTTTCCATACTTACCTCCGACTCATTCCTGACGGTGATTCCGGGAAACTTTCCAATTAAGTTCAAACCGCTATTTCCATTTCTAGCTTTACCCTGTGAGTGGGGGAGTTATTAGACTGTTGTGAAGGTCGGCTAAACCACCTTAGATTCAGGATAGGTAATCTCCCCGCTTACACACAAGACTATAGGGTTTATGCAGCCTCCTCGAGTTGCAACGATGTTCTTGAAAAGTCTTCGCTATATACACTTTGGTCACGTACGATGGCAAATATGATGCCGAGAAGTTCCCGAGCAACGGCAATTAATGCTTTTATCTTGGGCATTCCCCGATCAAGGTATTGCTGATATCGATCATGCATCATGCCACCCTTACAAACCGTGTTAAATGTGGCAAAGTACAAGAGCTTATGCATAAGCGGACGACCTTTCTTGGATATGTGTCGCCTCCCTGGTGCTTTCCGGAACTGATCTCGAAGAGATCCAGACCGGCAAGCTTCATGACTTCTGAGAGCATATTAAACTTTTGAAAATCACTTATCTCGCCGATAAGGCCAGCAGCCGTGATCTCTTTGATCCCTTTGAGCGAAAGAATCGTACGACTATAGGGGATTTGCTTCAGGAAATGGATCATTTCCTTTTCCAAGCCCTCAGTAAAACCCTCAACAGTTTCCATAAGGGAAATAATCTCTCGTATCTCGCGGACAATGCTCGTTTGGACTTCGGTTAGACGCTTTCGCCGCCTCGTAGAGCCACTTTGCGCGGTTTTCCTTCAGCTTTCCACGGCTCACTCTTCTGATCGTCCGCACCAGATTATCGAGCCGTATGCGACAATATTTTGGGGGGATTGGGCACTCCCTAAGGATATACCGAGCAGTGAGTATTTTCACATCCCGTATAACTTGTATAAACTCCGGGGAAATGATGACAACCAGCCCCTGCAGTTGGTTCACTAGTGCCGTATGGCGATGGTTGTTCCCCTCCCTAGATTGGTGAGTCTTCGAAGCTCGGCTGCAGAACCTTCTGGGATTAAAGCGTTCAGCATGGTCAAGAGCTATGATGTCGGCAATGACCTTCGAGTCTTTCGCGTCGGTTCTGTTTGGAGATTGCCCTGAAGGTCTTTAATCCTCTTGGTGTGCATGGGATTCACCTGCACCAGTCGCACACCCTGCGCTCTAATGAAATGCACCAAGGCCTCCGCATATGAGCCGATGGAGCCATATCCAAAAACAATTTCCTCGAGATGATGAATTTCCTTGGCCATGGTTATACATTCAAAGAACTGAGAGAAGCCTGTCCTGTTGTTCGAGAAGGCGAAAGGCTTCACATCAGTTCCGTCCGGACAGCGCCAGTATCCAAAATGCTTGTCTTTGCCCATATCAACCGTTACAACAAGAATTTTTCCATTGACTATCCGTTGTTTTTTTGTTTTAATAATGTTCAAGGCTATGCTCCTTTCACTTTTTTACTTACCAACTCGCCAGCTGGATTTAAATCAAGAAAGATTATAGCCTCCTAATTTAACTTTTGCTACTCTTCTACAATAATAATATAAATAATATTAGCAGGCTAGTAAAGTTGCATTTTTTGAAAGACCATGTTACATTTTGAATTTATTGACGTGCCAAGAGAACACATTTTTGATATGAATCTTATTGATTATCATATGCTGGGCAGGAAGGAAAACGTGGTTTGTAGAATATTCACCGACATAATCCTGACGTTTTTATCATTGGATTTTTTTTATAAATACTTTAAAAAAACAACAACAATCAGAAGATACAAACGTAGAATTTTGATAATACGAAATAACTCGGAGGTTCTCAATGAGAACAAAATCCTTGGTTTTATTTAGTCTTTATTACGTTTTTATTTTTTTATCCGCACAAGATTGTTATGCAGCTATCTATCAGTATTTAGACAAGAACGGTTTGGTCACTATTACAAACGATCTCCAATCCATCCCTGAACAGTACCGCGCTGGCGCTAAAGTCGTGAGTGACGATATAGATCAAGAGAACCACCAATCAATTCAAAACCAGCAGGCAGCAGGACATCCGACTGGAAATTACGAGCGGGTTCCGGTGATAGCCCATGATAAGGCAACCGATACTCGCGATAAAAAAAGTTTTTTCAATAATCGCCTGCTTCTAACGGCAATTATTGTTGTTAGCGCTAGCTTTGCCTTTATTATTCTCGGGATAATTGACACTAATCACAATAAAGTGGTTGCAGTGGTTCGCATAAGTCTCTTGTGGGCAGTAGCACTCTATATTCTCATCGCTCATGCTGGGGACACCGTTCGTATGATTCGAAAAGTCGGCGGGACTGTTGACGAGGTAAAGCATCAGTCTGAGGAAAGAGGGAAGGACACTGCCAAGGCGATAAAAGCCATAAATAAACTTATGGAACATGTCGGAGATGCTCCCTCGACTGATCTTCCGGAAGAAGTTCCAGAGAAAAAAGAATAGCGCTTATAAGCCAGATCAATTTTTTTTATAATTTCTTATTTCGCTCGCCAGGCTAGATTTGACAACCGACTTTGAGGGCATAGTGCACGCGGAACTAGCCGTCGCGATCTTGTCACCGCCCTGCATGACCAACATTAAGCCTTGACAGGTGCAATAAATCAAGATAAATTTTCATTAATAGACACACTTTTTTATTTTAGGAGATGACGGTGCGCGTGATGTTTTCAGGCATTTTGCTGCTGTTTCTTTTCACCCTTAACGCTTCCGCCGGAGAGCTTCGACAGATCGTACTGACCACGGCAGCACGTTCACTGGCGAGGTGTTGTCCTTGACTAACGGTGTTTATACCGTCAGATCGGATAGTCTTGGAACCATCAAATTGGAAGAATCGAAGATTCGCTCGATCCGTGTGAAGTTTTCAGACACAAACACCGCTTCAACAATAGAGATAAAGACGATTCAGCAAAAGATGATGGGCGACATGGAAATCATGGGCTTGATCCCGTCGCTCCAGAACGATCCGGATTTTAAAAAGGCCTTAGAAGATCCCGAAGTCATGAAGGCTGTCAACGAAGGAGATATACCCGCGCTTACCTCCAACCCAAAGTTCATAAAACTGCTGAATAACGCCACCGTCAAGGATATCCAGCAGAAAGCCCAGTAGCGGCACCACGCGAAAACAGATCATTATTACGTAATCCTTGAATTACGGTTCAAGGAAATGGTAAGACCTCACCTCCAACTGCCGTCAATAATGTCAAGTTCAAAGAACTGCCTTGACCCGTATTCGACAACATCTATGGCCCTAAAATACCCAAGCGACATTCCCGTACGACACTTAAGTGACGGTGGGCAAGCCGTACGACAGTGTTGACATCGCCTCTGATCAGGAATATATTCATGATAGTTTAGGGTAACAATTATTCTGATAGTCGGAACCCACGCTGTTTAGCGTGTTGAGCAATTGACTGCTCAAAGCATGAGGCATTAGAGTTACCCATGGCATTCGTAAACCATCCTTCTTTGATTGTCTCGGTCGGTTTTGCCGCACTCATCGTCTGGCGCGTGTACTCGCGTGTTCGCCGTATGGTTGGTCGTCAGCAACTATCAGAAGTGCGGCCATGGATTACCGTGTGTCTATTTCCCGTAGTGCTCGTCCTACTACTTTTCGGATCCTTTGCGCATCTTGGTACCGTGTTGGTGGTAGCGGCTGGCGTGGGGTTGGGTACCGCGCTCGGTTTTTACGGGCTTCGGCTCACCAAGTTCGAACAAACACTTTCGGGCTTATTTTATACACCGAACGCCCACTTGGGCGTAACCCTATCGCTTCTGTTCCTCGGCCGCATCGCCTATCGTGCTGCACAGCTCTACTTTACGGCGACTCCGGTCTCTGCGCCGTCGTCGGACTTTGTGCGCAGCCCTCTCACTCTGTTGATCTTTGGCACCCTAACGGGTTACTATATCACGTACGCTGTTGGCTTGCTACGCTGGCGTGTCAGGCTGAGCAAGGTATCGGTGGCCTCGAAGCTGCCGACTATCTAACCTTTCCGTCGTCAGACAGGGTACAATTCGGATATATCTTCCTAAATCTGGCGTAGTTGCAATTCTTAACAACACCTTATGTTTCCTCTCGTAATTGGTAGCCTATTGCAATTCAACGAATGACATTAAAATGCTTGTTTGCCTCCTTTATCTCCTCCCGGATATGTTAATAAATTTAACGTTAACTTAGAATTGTACAAACACCACCTGTAATTATAATAGAACGTCATTTTATTTTTGTGCCTTTTTCTAATAAAAGTTGAAGTGGAGTGAATGTTTGCTTGACATTTTCGTCGACGTCTGCTATCGTAATGAACATATGCACAAAATGAGAAGGGGTAAAGATGTCGCCGAGGTGTAAAAAGCCGCGTAACTGTAAATGTAAGTTTACGGGTGAAGCCTTCAAACCCACAGGTGTTCCGATGCACGAGCTCGAGCAAATCCCCCTCTTGCGGGAAGAGCTTGAAGCTTTAAAACTCTGTGATCTTGATGACTTTACCCAAGCGGAGGCAGGCACTAGGATGGGTGTATCGCGGGGAACTGTTCAAAGAATACTTACTGTTGCTAGAAAAAAGGTTGCGAAAGCCTTGAGCAAAGGCCAAGCTATCGTATTTCAATAATCGTCACTTAAATACTTCACAGGAGGGACATCACATGAAAATCTGTTTTCCAGTTCAGAATGATAATGGAATCGAGAGCACAGTGTATAACCACTTTGGTTCTGCGCCAGTATTTGTTGTTTTCGATACGAACACAAACAGCGTTGCATCAATCAATAATCGGGATCAGCACCACACGCATGGCGCGTGCAACCCGATGAAGGCGCTTGATAATCAAAAGGTAGACGCGCTTGTCGTTGGCGGCATCGGAGCAGGAGCACTTACCAGGCTGAACCAAATGGGAATCACGGTGCATCGCTCACAGGGAGAGACAATACGGGAAAATCTTTCAATGTTTCAGACTAAAAGCCTGCCTGTGTTGACGGTCCAGGAATGCTGCGGTGGCCACAGCGATGGTGGTTGCGCTCACTAAGCATCTCCGTCAAGATCATAAGGAAATAACAATTGAAAACAAGTAACTCGTCGTCGTACTCACTCGTTCTCATGATGCTATTTAACATGCTGCTTTTGCGCTCCAGCTTGCCACCAACATGGCGGCGTTCGATGCCAAGATAGTTTCTTTCTCGATGAGTGAAAGCGTATATTCAGCCCGAAAGGGGAACTTTCTCGATGGCGAAAAGGCACCAGTTAAGTCATCATCGATTATACCTTTTTCGAACGCTAGTATTTGTATCGAGTAAGTCTTACTTCGCTGGACATCTTCGTCAGTGAAAAGACAATATGTATATGCTACCAAGTAAAATATCATCGTTTAGCAGGTAAAGATGGAAAACATCATCCCTAACTAAGGTAGAGTTTTAAATAGAATGCACTAAGAGTGACACTCACAAGAATCATTATCTATGCGATAGGTTTTAATACAGTCGCACGAGTTCCACTTGCTATACGCCTTTAGAAGGCCAGGCGGCGGCATGGCCACTTCCATTTTGAATCAACATTGATTCAACGTCGTTAAGTGTATATTTTCTACAAATTAGTATCAGTTCAAAACGAAAATAAAACCAGCGATGAGCATGCCGTGACGTAAATTGGCACCGGCCTCCCACCGATCCCCGAGCGGAGCGAGAGAGAAACTGGTGCTTTGTTTAACAATGACGCGCTGCGACCGCGCGTCATCTTGTTGATCCATGCAAACTACACCTGTTTTCTGTACTCTTGTCACAAAACTGACATTCTACACTTGTTCTTTGGAGCAGCATGATCATGATAGCATTGACGAGTATCTACAATAGTTTGCAGTGATGTCTTCTTCCTAATAAATTACTTTTTTTATAAAGTACAGAGTACATATTATGACTCTCCAACCAAGGTGTGAGTCAAATCACAGATTCATCAATGATAAAAGTGCATAATCAAGCCTGCCTGCAATAAGATCTTTACTATGTATTCGGGTTCGTTGTAGAGAGGGGTCTTATGAAGAGGCTCCAAATATCTTCGTTATTCCTCGTTCTCGTTATAATGTTTTCCTGTTCGAGTGGTAGCACACCCTCGGAAGGAAGTGACCCTTCACGACCAACAACAGCAACCCCAACCTTCAGCCCATTGCCAAACATGTATTCCAGTGCGTTGACCGCCACAATTGCGTCTACGACGAATGGAGCGTCGATCTTCTATACAACCGATGGTACGTCTCCAAGTGCAGCTTCAATGTTATATACAGGCCCCATCACTGCCAGTGTGACCACTACCTTCAAGGCCTTCGCACAGGCTTCCGGCGACGCGGATAGCACCGTAGCAACGGGCATCTTTTTGTCGCAGTGAACCCGAGTACATCCAAGGAGTAGGTAAATTTTATGGAAAAGGTCTGGGTAGTCGAAGATCCTGATGAGCACCCCAAAGTCCATAAATCGAAGCCCATCAGGAAAGAAAAACCTCAACTTGCTAGAAAGAACCCTGCCGTAGCCTATTCGCTTTCAATGTTCTTCTGGGGTGCAGGGCAACGGTACAATCTTCGGCGCGGCAAGGGTGCGGCGTTCATGGTTCTGATGTTCCTCACAGGGTTCGGGACGCTTCTCGCCCTGTTATACCGGGAGTCCATGCTTTCGTTTTTAGCTGTCTTTGGGATGTCTCGTACAAACTCATTCCTTCTAGCCGAAACAATACTCCTGGGTATTTTAATATTTTGGACCTACAATGCTGGCGACGCTTATCACCAAGCAAGTAAGGAGCAGAAAACCCCTTTTACCGGTGTATCCAGCCGCCTGTATCCCGCCCTCTGTTCCCTGCTGGTCCCAGGCTGGGGACAGTTCTTGAATGGCCAGCCAGTCAAGGGAAGCGTTTTCATGGGATTTTCGGTCATCGGTCTCTTCTCGATCGTAACACTCCCTCTGGTCTACCTGGCCTGGCCGTCTCTTGAGCCTTCGGACACCCGGTCCATAATTGAAGTAATTTTCGTATGTACGATTTTATTCACTCCTGTCATTCCCCTCCTCTGGATCTTCAGCACTTATGATGCGTTGCAGATAAGCCTCGACGAATATCGGAAGGAACCGTTCTGGGAGCGAGTGAAGGCTGCCAACAACCGCCGGCGCGTTCAGGGATGGATGCGGGGTGTCTTCCCGCAGATCAAGGAGACCATCGCACTCGGCCTGTTCCTGACGCTGCTGGTGATGATAGTTCGTGATTATTTCCCTGCGAACTACTACCATGAGGTGCTGGCGTCGACGCAGTTGCTCATGAAGAAACGCGGGATGACACTGCTACCCGAACTCATGGACAAGATGCAGATGCTGATAACGATGGTCGGAAGATAAAGTGCTCTTGCTGCATGAGCTCTCCCGCCACTAAACCGCAAGAGCGATTGTAGTTCGGGTTTCACGGTCCACTGATGGATGCGAATTGAAAACATGACTCTTAGTGATGACGGCGTATGCGGAAGCAATGCAAGTGACCATATCACGAGCAGACCGGAAACTCACCCAGATAACATACAGTCTCAAAGGCGGATGGAGAACATGACTACGTCGCGAGAACAAGGTATCGTCAGTCTTCCTATCCGGAGCAGAGTCGCTGAGACAGCACAGCGGCTGGCAGGTATTATCGAGTCACGAGGGATGACAGTATTTGCACAAAACGATCTGCGTGCGGTCGCGAACTCTGTCGGGCTCGATATGAAGCCAATGGTTTTTGCTCATATTTGACAATCCGAAAGGCGGGAACACCTTTGATGCAGAAGTATCCCTCACTTGAGATCGATCTGCCACTTAAGGCGCTCGTATGGGAAGACGAAGCTGGACGTGTATGGATCAACTACAACAGCCCGGAGTACTTGAAGCAGCGGCATCAACTGGCTGAGAAACCATTTCAAGCCGTGGAAGCCATAATTGCTCAGGCAGTGGAGTAGTTCGAAGGCTGTAAAGTGTCTTGAAAATTCTAAAAGCGGGGATTTGTATTTCGCAATCGTGTTTGTAGCGGGCTTCGTGCCCGGGCCCCTGCGCATCCTGTGGCTTCTCCCGCGTTTTGGCACCAGAGCTGGAGAATTGCTGGAAGCGCCCGTAATGTTCGTCGTGCTCTTTCTCGTGGCAAAGTAGATCACCAGGAGCTTTGTTCTGCCGCTAACAACGTCCAGCCGGTTTGGCATGGGCTTCATCGCGCTCGGCCTGTTGCTTCTCGCGGAATTCACGATCGTGCACTGACGTAGCGATATGACGATTGCTGAGTACTTGGCAAGCCGAGACCCCGTTTCGGGGACGGTCAACTACGTGATGCTCGGGGTCTTTGCCGTCATGCCGTTTCTCGCGGCTCGAAGATGAGATCCCCCCTTCTAGAAAAGGGTTATCCATCACTGTTCCCTCAACTGGAGGACTGGGATCGTTGACGGTGCTGTCATGGTCGCTCCGGCAGTGGTAAGCGCAGCGGTCCTGGATGCAAAGGTAATGTCCACTCAAAACTTTGTTTGCAAAGGATGAAAGATGATCTTTCCGAACCGAAAAAAAAGTTCCGCAATATCTTTCGGAAAAACGGAAATTCTGCTGTTTCATCTCGTCAGGTTTCTCCGTATCGAACAACGACTAAACATCTTCGGAGAGTTTCTTACTATTCCTAATCTCGTTGTGCTACAATCTGGCAATACCGGGCCGACAGCCAGATGTCCCGTAGAACCGTGAATCTCGTTCTTAAATTGATCAGAAGCCGTATAAGTTTGTTGACCATATCGGCTTGAGGGGCGGGAAATTACCATGTCGATCATCGCAATTATAGCGGGCATCGCCCTTATAATAATTGTACTAGCGGATGCCTTTGAAACCATAGTTTTCCCGCGCAGGGTGACCAGGCGCATTCGGCTTGTGCGTGTCTTCTATCGGACTATGTGGCAACTTTGGACTTCGCTGGTCCATGCGCTTTCGAGTAGAGAACGCCGAGAAAATTACCTGGGCTACTTTGGACCACTTTCACTGCCGTTGTTGCTTGGGTTTTGGGCTAGCGCCCTTATCTCGGGTTTCGCGCTCCTTTATTGGGCGCCGGGCAACACCTTAAAAACGCCAGAGGGCTTCATAACATTCAGCACTTGCCTATATTTCAGCGGTACGACTTTTTTTACTCTTGGCCTGGGTGATATCGTACCCCATATTCACTTTGCACGGGCTCTTACCGTTCTTGAAGCAGGCATAGGCTTCGGTTTTTTAGCCATCGTAATCAGCTACCTGCCTGCGCTCAATCAATCTTTTTCGAAAAGGGAGGTTAATATCTCGCTCCTGGATGCGCGTGCCGGCTCGCCTCCCACAGCTATTGAAATGCTGCGGCGACAATCGCAGGGCTTCTCAACGGAATCGCTGACGCAGCTACTCCACGAATGGGAACAATGGTCCGCAGAAATACTCGAAAGTCATCTCTCTTATCCCGTCCTCGTATATTTCCGTTCCCAGCACGATAATCAATCATGGCTCGCGGCGTTGTCATCCATCCTCGATACCTGCGCCTTTGTCATGACCAACCTTCAAGGAACATGCGTGCGTCAGGCGCAATTGACTTTTGCCATGGCACGCCATGCTGTCGTAGATCTCTCGCTCGTGCTGCACGTCGTGCCCGAGGAGCCGCTGATCGACCGGCTGCCACCACGAGAACTTGTTTCGATGCGTGGAATGCTCGCGGCAGAAGGCATGCAGCTCCGAGAGATCGCGGAGGTATCCCCGCGGCTTAACGAACTGCGGCGGATGTACGAACCCTACGTGCATTCACTTTCCCATCGCTTGCAGTTGTCTGTGCCACCCTGGGTCTCGGAGACTAGCAGGAAAGACAACTGGCAAATCAGCGCCTGGGGTAATCATATAGGTATGAAACCGACTAAGTCGAGTGAAAATCCGGAGGAAGGGCATTTCTGATTGTGAAGTGAATTAAAAACATGCTCGCAAAACAGAAGGGATTCCATCACCTATTTCATCATCATGCGCTACAGCGGGCGGTTCTGGTCAAAAATAGAAGTGGAAAAAGGAGAAACTCTCTCCTACGCGCTGCAAAGATACCCGGGTTTCAAGTTAGCGGTAGACCATTGTCGCGAAACTCGAAAATGTCAACTTAAAATTTGATACGTGATTTTACTTTATTCGGTAACCACAATTAGAAAATTGCGGAATAAAGTATTGAATTCCTTTAACTGGTTCGCACGGATAGCCACAACTTGGCCGATTTATCTGCGCAGCAAATTCCGCCGATCGAGGGAAATCTGGAAAAGCTCAAGCCCCAATTTCTTCGTTGAGAGGGGCATTGAAGTCGCTCCGCTCACGTCTGCGTTTATGTGTAATATACAAAAAAGTATTTAATGACTATTTTTCGAGTATTTTCATATTGCGTAATTCCCTGCCGCGCTGACATATACCTCCATTCCCATTTGTCTGTATTAGGTCTTAAATCTCGCTCTACCATTTAACGTTGACGCATCCAATTTTGTAACAATGCAATTTTGAAACTCTTTTCGACCGCACGTCTACCCGGATCAATCAGGTTTTTCTCACCTAATGTGATTCTTGTGAACCGTTTATCAAGAGAAAGATATTAAGATTTACTTTCAATCGATTTTTTCTTTCGGGCCGACCTGCTCATTCGCATCCCGGCGAGAATGGCCATACCAATGATCATCCCGGCAAGGAGAGACCATGCGATCACCATTGCAAGGGATGCTTCAAAATGCCAGGAGAGAAAGGAAACGGCAACAGACCCCGCATTCTGGACGGAAAATATAACAACAATTATAAGTGTGATAACAGCGATAAACAATGAGAACATATCCCCTCCTGAACTGGATCACATCCTAGTCTTTTATAGTCAACGAGTCACTTGATCATTATTCATCGATCCCGTAACCAAGCTTTTCGATACTGTCCTTCATTATCGTTGAGATCCTGTCCTGATCTACGATCTTTTCATCGAACATGACAACGATCTTCCCTTTCTCCACATCGATGGACTCCACCCCATCCATGCCTCCGACAAAGCGTCGCAACGCCAGAGAACAGTCCCCGCAAAGATTATTACTCACGTTAAAGCATGCAACTTTCATGGTTCTTCGCCCCCTCTCACATAACCTGTCCCAACGCTGTCCGTACCTCATAGTTTTCCAAAATTGTCTTTCACTCGCTCGAATTCATCCTTGGTGATCTCGCTTTTAGCATATCTGTCTTCAAAATTCAGTCTCGACTTATAGCTTGGTAATTTAAGTGTTGATCGAGTAGGCATCTCCTATACCTCACGTAGGCATGGATTGTTTTCACCGTTTCTAATTCCTTTCGGCATGAGGAGTGTCACATTATTATGCTAAATGATGTTTATCAATGCCCCCCACATAACCGGGCGTGAGTGTTTCCACTCACACGGCTCTTCGGGAAATGTATCCCTTACTCAACGATTAACGTATACGTCTTGTGATATATCTTCGGCGCTGTTAAAGTTCCAAGAGAGGTACTTATTGAAGAATTCCCTTATCATGCTCTTCTTCTGGCTCCAGCGATCTCGATGTCCATATCGACAATGTAGTTTACCGCTTTTGCCATAATGGCCTTATATACTACTTCAAGCGCATCATGGTGGCTTCGTCCCGGTCGGAAACCATGGGATATATCTCTGAAGTCTACCTCGTAGATAGATTCAAGGATTTTCTTGATTCCCATCTGGACAATTTTGTCCTCAACCACGAGTATTCCGAGGGGTCTTTTGCTCTTGTCGTCCTTCGGTATATATGCCCGACGTCCAGGCTGGTGCCGCTATTTCCTGAGTTTCAACCGGCTGGTCAAATCTAAGATGTTCTCATAGGGGTTTTCTTCATACTGCCGTACCGTTACTATGTCGATGCCGGGAGCTTTATTCATTTTAAAACGCCCAGAAACATGCCAAGAGAAACTCTTCATTCAGCAGATATGCAAGCATGCTGAACTTACACTTCGGGTCTCTTTTGGCTCGCTCGGCTATGAGTCCCAGTTTTGTATGTACCCATTGTCCATCTCTATGTATGGTGGATAGTTCCCCGGAACACCTGGCGTTCCCGCCACCCCCTTCCCTCCGTTCCGTTTCCGGGACATCGATGGTTTGGATAGATTTCAGTTGCGCGCACGTTTAGGCGAAGAGTGACCAGTACCGCCCTTTTGGTCTGCGATATGGGTTCCTAGTTCCACCATGCATCGCGTTCACTGAAGCCTCCGTTTTCATCCCGGACGGTCGGATTGCCCGAGTCCGGTTGGTGACCATAGCTTTCCTCGATAGGTCTTCCCGATGCAACGGCGGCTCAAGCGTCGGTTCGAATACACCCCTCACTGAATCGGTTTGCCCATCGTCTCGACATCTAATGGAACCTTAACGCGGTTATTGGGCTCTATGTCCCGGCCGCGGGTCCTATATATATCCATAGATATCCGCTATGCACCGAGAGTCCCTTTGCTTCTCTGAAATTCTACTCGTCGAGGGTGGCTTCTCGCCACCTCACAGGGCGTTACCCCCCGCTTTTTCGCTACTACAGACTCATGCGTCAGACCAAGTCTCTCCCACTCCCTTCGGTTTCCCTCGTTCGGTATATCTTTGCAGGTTGCTGCCAGCCCCTGCTGAGAAATGGCCCTTCCCTACATTGTCTCCGCAATCCTTGTATAAGTGCACAGACCCCTACCCCATGGTTCCTTTCTCGTTATCTGGGTTTTACCATTTTGTCGTTAATGATCCCATCTGATGCATCATTTAATATGGCCGTTATTATTACTGATAAGTTAGTAATCCCGTCGCTGATCTTTGCACAAAATATATTATACTACATTGTAAATAAAAGGTTAATTGGGTTGTCAATCGAGATAAAAGTAAACTAGGTTACAATTTAGACTATATATTATCGTAGTCAATAAAAAATCTGTTATTTGACAAAATTGAAGATGTTCGCTATCATTTAATTAATATAAAATTACAACTTTAGGACGATAATCTCTCCAGAGAGATTATTAATTTTAAAGCGATTTAAAAGTCCTTATTGGAGGTATGTATGAATATCAAGGTTTTGACGAGTGAACCGGTTATAGAGATAGATGGAATAAAATATCACCACCACCCGAACGGTGGCGGAATGGTTGCAGAGCACGCGAACGTCGAGGATGGCGTGTATGTTGGCCCCTTTGTCAAGATTTGCGGCCACTGCAAGCTAAGTGGTGAAGCCTTTGTCTTCGGCAATGCATGGATTTTCGACCAGGCCGAAATATCAGGTAGGGCAGAAATCTTCGGAAACGCACGAGTCTTTGGTAACGCAAAAGTGTCGGGTGATGCAAAGATTTACGGGTTTGCCGGGGTATATGGAAATGCGGTCGTGAGCGGATTAGCCGAAGTAACCGAGAGGGCTCAAGTCGGCGGTAACGCAAAGGTGCTAGGTAATACGCGGGTTGATGGCGAAATGAAACTCCTTGGAGATACCGAAATAGAAAAAAAAGTGGCATAACATTTATTAACCAAAGGTGACGAAGTAAAATTGCAGGGAGTAACACGACGAAAGCTTTCATCGTATCGTATGTTACGATCGACAAAAAACAGTATTATCCTAACAGCCAAAAAAAGAGTCGAGTCTTTGAATCGTCTCTTTTTTTGCTCATTATAGACAAGTATTCGGCTGATTACATGCAGAACGGTTTTGTGTACAGCAGGATTAACACGACGACCAGTGTATAAATGGCCAGCGACTCGATCAAAAGGCCAAATCCACCTTCCTCGTGGTCATGCTCTATCCCGATGCCTCAGGGTTGTGGTCAATACCTTGGGCGCTCTTGCTAATACCCAAGCCGATGCCGATTACTGACGCTGCGTCTACGGAGCCGTTGAATGACAACTTGGCGGCATCTGGAGCACTTGCCGCCTTAGCGGCAAAAGCAGCGAAAGTTATCAGTATCAGACCGATAACGAGAAGCATGATAATTTATGGATTAAAGTCGGTACTGCCAAACGATAGATACTTTTCAGAAAATTGTAGGGTGGAAGATATGCGGAATTATTTATAGAAATGTAATGGCAATGAAGAAAGCAATGTCATTGAGAATGCCGCTCATGGTGCCGATATTTAACTCTGTATGGGAGGGAATCATAATGTAAGGTTCCGAGCCCTTGTTTTGTCTCACGCAAAATCGAAGTATGATTAATGGGTTCAACACTTTTAACTTCGGTATAACGGCCATTGATTGCGACAATATCCTTATTTTTTTGAGCTGTGACTACAAAAAAGCCGTGTGCTGCGAAAACACAAAGTTGTCAAGGTTCTATCAGCATTTCTCGAATAACGTTTTTCACAGTGAGAATGGTATCTTGCCCAATTACCCCCAGTTTTTTGACCAGCCTTTGTTTGGCAACCATCCTAATTTGGTCTAAAACAATCCAGCCATCTTTCCTCTTGAATTTGACTGGCATGCGGGTAGGATAAGCATGTGATTGCGATGTCAGCGGGGCAATTATCACCGTAGAAATATACTTGTTCATCTCGTCTGGTGAAATGACGACGCATGGTCGTGTTTTTTTATCTCGTGCCCTATGTTTGGATCGAGGGATATAAGGAAAACGTCATATTGCACGATTACTATTCCCATCCCTTTATATCGAGACCTAATTTATCGGGAACAAGCAACCGGTCTTCACCGTATTCCTTCATTTTTTTAAATTGTAATTCCCAGTCTTTTCGCGGCGTTTTTTTTCTGGCTTGATAATAATCATATCTTCTTGAACTAGAAGTTCCACATCCTTTTCCAAGTGACACTGCTCCTTTTGTTTGGCGTTATTTTCGGCATAGCAGGACTTCTTGTTTTCAATTACTGGAATTCTATCACATTCAAATGACCGTGCATAAAATACGGTACAACTTATTATATTTATATATTCTGAATTATAGAGGTATTAATGGAGGGTAAATCGCAAATATCTCTATTGTCCTGCATGTAAAAAACGAGCATGGTGTGATAGATTTCCGAAATAAGATTTCTGTAGTTTCACGGAGGGGATCATCTCTGATATAATATCCCCAATCCCACAATGGAGGTTCTCATGGCAATCGTCGCAAAAATTGAAGCCGATAAACTGATTATCACCGCTGACCTTGAAACATCGACACCGAGTGCATCGGGAAAAACTCTTGTGGAAGCCAGTACAAGGGGGGACAAGGAAACAGATGTGAAGATTGACGGTAAGACCGTCATTATCGGCTTGAATGCTTATATCAAAAAATAGACTCACGATGCGGTATCTTCACCGTTAGAGGAGTTACAATTATTATGCTGAAAAAAATTCTTGTTGTTGATGACTCGGTTGCACTTCATCAAATTTATCAAATAACACTGGCTAGATATAAATGTCCAGTTCTTACCGCATCTAATGGACAGGAGGGGCTGAACAAGCTTACCCAAAATCCTGACATAAGTCTTCTTATTGTTGATATGCATATGCCCCACATGAGCGGCATTGAATTCATAAACCGTGTCAAAGAACAGGAAGCTTTCAAAAATATTCCAATTATTGCGGTCATCTTGAAGGCAAAAGATAGTACGATTGAAGCCCACCGTCTCGCAGAGGGTATTTTGAAAAAACCATTCACCTCCGGTGAAATACATCTGGAAGTTGAAAAGCTTTTCCCAGACTCGGTTCTTGAATCCACCAAAACCCAAAGGCGAATTATATAGCGACAAGAGATATCTGTCACCCATTCATTTTCTTCTTATCATCCCGGCTCGGCTGACGTTGCCGTATATTTATACTGTTTGATAATTCCAGCAATCCCTACGAAAATACAAAACGATAACAGTAAAAAGGATTGAACACCAAATTCTCTTAATCCATTAATTTGCTGGAATCTGAATATTTTGTTCGGCATCCCCATAAACTTGAAGATGGAAAATACGATTAAATAAGCCCCTATAAAAGAGGTCGAAATAATACTTTCCCATGCCTTACTCCTTAATGTTCCTGAGGACACCTTCCCTAAAAGTTACACATAAAATTAATTCTTGCATGCTGAAAATAATACTTGTTTGAACAAGATACAGCATGGAATTTGTCTTGCTTATCAGTGCTGTAACTTTCTCAGGGTAACGTAGGTATTCATTTTTTGTAAAATTTTTTTAGAACGTAGCATCTTCAAGTTCTTCTGGAGGATAATACTGAACGCAAAATTGATAGTCCATGTCATGATATAAAAGAACAATATTATTAAAAGTTTTTTCACAACATTTACCGCTGACTCATTGATAAGTTTAAGCTCCTTCTTGATCGTCTGGAAGACAGCTTTAGCCTCTCCATGGCCCTCCTTTGCATATGCCCGGCGTAGTTTATCGCGAAAAGTCGGCTGCAGATCGGGCCGAAGGTAGTCTACGACGTTCTCTCGCTTGTGCCACTGGCAACGCTGGACGACGCCGTAAGCACCAAAAGCGTCCTGGATGCCTTTTCTGAAACCCTTTGAACCGTCAATAATACACAAAAGGCCCTTGTCGTACTTGAGACCCCGGCTGATAAGGTCGTTCAGAAGATCTTTCGTGACCCTAGAGTTCTCCGCACCGCTCTGAACGAACCCCAACGGAATCTTCTCACCGCCCATGGTCACGCCCAAGGCAATGATGAGTTCATCGTCACCGAAAGCCTTGCCATCCATGACCAGCGCGACGAAATCATATCCCTCCAATGAGCGTTCCTGAAGCTCCTGCAGCTTCTCAATCGTTGCTCGGATAAACTTCCGGGAAACCGTTGAAGCGCTTAAGGAGAACGCTTGGGGAATCAGCTCCGCACATTCCCGGTAGTTCTTGCAGCTGATCCCATACAGGATCCGTTTAAGTACCCGATCATCTACCGCATTGGCAGGCTGATGAAGCTGTCCATAGGACGGGATCGGCACCTCTTTCTTCTTGAGGGTGTCCCGAACTCGCGGATATCGGATCGGGATCCTCTGATCATGGATGCATATCGATCCCATCTGACTGCCCCACCGATCGTGGCCGGGAAGTCCCGCTCTGCCATACCGCTCTCCCGCCAGCTGACGAACATCGTTTTCAATGGTCTCCAACGCATGCATCAATGCTAACGGGATCATCTGCTGGATTGCTTCCACTCTGGCGTTGATATTGAGTGCCCCATACTCCTGCAGCGTCTTTATCACTGCTCCTTCTGCTTTTTTGACCTTGCCATTCTTTTTTATCTGTATTATTCTTCCCATAACGGCTCCTTTCTTGGTAACTGTTTTTGTTGGCAAACAAGACGTTACCATTTTAGGAGCCGCCACTTAAAATTTCAACTAACTATAGCACTCAATCCACAACATTTTGAACATGTAAATATATTAATATCCCATTGGAAAAGTTTATCTCGCAATTCAGGATTAAGCTCAACATTTATTGATTCCAAGATGGGAATGTCCTGATTGTTGCCACACTGAGGACAATTTATATTGTAAGTCCGCACCAACGTCATATTAAGCTCTTTTTATGTTTGATAACAAATAATACAGATGTACCGTGACAGTAGTTTTGCCATTTGCGCGAGTTGTTATGTCTATTTTTTCGATAATCCCTTAGTAATCGATTCGCACCCCATTTTATATTCTTAATTATCTTTTTTATAAATCAACCTTGATGGTTAGAATCGGAGAATACTAAACACTCCTGGCTCACCACTCCAGGCTCAGGAGGGCGAGGATGCCCGAGGCGATGATGATGCCGCCGGAGATGCGGTTCACCCAGCGAAGTTGATCAAGGTGAAACCGTTTGCGTAAAATACTGAAGATGCCTATCAGGAACAGCCACCAAAGCGCCGAACCGAGGAAGACACCGAGGATAAGGACGCCAGCTGAATTGACACTCCCTTTGACTCCAGCGAGTCCGAATCCCGCAAAGACAGCGGCAAAGGAGAAGATGGTAATGGGGTTGGTGAGGGTCAGGAAAAACGTGGACGAGTACAAGCCTGCGTATTTTTTAAGGGACTTGGGGTAATCGCGATTCAAGGTCGGATCCGCAAGTAGCGTCCTGACGCCCAGAATGCATAAGAGCGAACCACCTACGAGCCTGAGGAACACATTGTGGCCGGCGAGAAAGTCCGACACGAGCGTCAGGCCGAAGGCAGCCACGAACCCGTAGATGGCGTCGGCCGTCGCCGCACCCATGCCCGAAAAGAACCCGGCCCGCCTACCGAACATGAGTGTGCGGCGAGCGCAGATGATGCCAATGGGGCCGACCGGTGCTGCAATGACAAAACCGATTATGAGCCCTTTAAGAAAAAAAATCGTATCCATGCTGAAAGATAAGAACATTTTACTCAGCCGGGGTGACTTTGGCAACAAAATTTATTGTCTCCCTGCAATGGGATGTATCTCACAACGATTGTCCACGGGGGGATAGATACGCTTGAGCATGGAGCGCATAGGAAGTCGCATACCCTAAGTCTCTAGTGAGCCTACAAGTAATATACAGATAGAACTGGTTGTACAGCGGATTGTCGTGCTGCAGTGTGTTCAGCCGGTCGAGTTGCAGGTGGGCGGAATATTCCAGGTTTGCAAATCAGGTGAGGTAATCTGTCCTGTGAGATTCCCTATATGCGAAGACTTAACGTTGGTTGATGTTGTTGACACGCCAGACGGGTTGGGGCTCAAGGGCATTTCACCAGGTGCGACACATTGCTCTATAATGTCCTTCATAGGCACCAGACGTGTCTTTCTTATGGCAGGGCGGTTAAATCAAGAACTTAGAACAGATAAGAATATGCTTTTATTTAATAGAACGCAATGGTATGAAAGGAACTTGCAGCTTTCGAAGTTTTGTGTCATTGGTAAGATCTGTACCGAATGATGCAAGCCATGTCATCGTGAAAAACTCGACCGGAGATCTTCAGGATGCTGCGAGTGGAAGACGCATAGACAGCATGCTACAGTTAGTATCATTGCCTATGAGCCTAATATTCAGATCGAAATATGCATTTATTTCGACTCACAATAACCCGCGATGTCCATCCTATAAGGATTGAAACGACATCTTCACGTCGTATCATTCCAAGGTTCAAGAATCCCTAAGCGGCAGGAAGATAGCCGATAAACCTTCTATATATAGGGTAAAGCTTCGATAGGCGGTTTTTTGCGAAGGCCGAAATTTGCAGGGGTTGAGTTTTAGGAAACAGTTTCCGGTAAGATTTTTGTCAAACCGTTAGGCATTACTATCATCCACATACGTTTGCACAAGCACTATTGCCCTTCAATGGACGCACAGGTACGTTACCACTGCGGATGTTACTCACAGGAGTGCATACACAAAGAAGGCTGTGATACAAAAAGAACTTGCTTCGTGTACTACACGGCTCGAGCCATATACTGGTACGGCAGTGAAAAGGACATCACTTTGAGTGCACCGCCGCAACTTCCACAGGTTGGGTGAGGCTGTGGAAGCTTTGGCTCGGCTTCAGCAGTGGTCACGTTCGATCGTGAGCACCGTCGGCATCCGCTGTTCGGCCTTTGCCCGGGCGATTTTGAAGATGTGCCGTCACGCTTGAGAACGTTCTCAAAGAAGAAGCGGTACCCGGCGTAGCAGCTCTTCATGGTGTTGGGCGCCCATTGGCTGACATTTCTGCGATGGAGGAAATACTCCTGAAGTTCTTCTTCGGTGATGAGATCAGGGGTCTTGCCACAATGCTCGGTGAGGATCCGTACTGTGCGGATGTAGTTTGCCTGCGATCGTTCGGCTTTACCGTTCAGTTGCAGGGCTTTGATGAGCTTCTCGTTCCAGTTTTCCATGACCATACTCTCCTTGTGAAATAAGATTGAACTGCAATGGAGAAATATGGTAGCACGGAAAGTGCTTAGAAAATACCAAACGAGATGAAGGTGGGAGAAGGAAGCGGTCTATGCTTCTCTGCCGCGGAGCGGCTTACTTGATCCTGAATCAGTTGAGGTTTCCATTCTTCTTAACTCATAAAGTTACAATCTGAAATCGTTAGAATCTACCCACAAAAAACCCCGTCAACACTTGTCCTCTGTCACTTTCATTTGCCCAAATCATGGTGGCCCCATGCAATACGAGACGACGCCATCATCCGCGTTGGTAGAGCCTTCGAGCTGAAAAACCGAAGTAGTAGCGAATCCCCACAGAAAATCTTCCGTTAAAATTGGCGTCTTTGCCGGTCCCTCATGTGAATTCTATCTCCAGTGGAAGATCATCAGGAGAAGTACTGTCAGAGAAATCGCGAGCAGCACAATATCCTCGATTATTTCCAGCAGGTTCTTATTTGCGCTTTTATCCATGTTTCTCAACTCCCATTTCATGGACCTTTTCTGGTGAAAAAACAACAGCAAGCGTCCTGATTCCCCCAATTACGAGAATCAAGGCGGCAAGCGCTATAATCATTCCTTGCTCCAGGCTGTGCTGGTAAAGGCCGATCATGATTTCGCGGAGAACAAAAACAAGTGCAGCGTCGGTTATAAAGGTTATTTTGAGTCGGTGCACGGTGAAATATTCAATAATACTCCGCAACAGTTCGATGACAATGAACATCGAAAGGATGTTGGTCACCATTAAATCAAAAGCGACCGCTAGTGTCTGACTCCCGAAAATGGAGCGCAGGTCGAGAATGACCCGCGCGATTCCCATCAAAAGGGCGATGATCACCAGGGGTATCATAAATTTGATCATGCCGTCAACTATCTTTGTAAAGTATTTCATAAT
Source organism: Nitrospirota bacterium (assembly GCA_963845065.1). Classification (GTDB taxonomy): domain Bacteria; phylum Nitrospirota; class UBA9217; order UBA9217; family UBA9217; genus JAJYKN01. The sequence continues at coordinate 634,437 of CAWJQQ010000001.1, read as the reverse complement.
CTCTTCTCTCTAAAATATCTCACAATAAATTGTAAGACATTATCAAATTTCTAAAGCAGTTCCTTTCTGAATCTCGATACATAACTTCGCTGCTGATTATTTCCAAACTGGTTCCTGTCTCTGAGCGTCTTTTTATGATGTGAAACTATACTCTAGCGCTGTTACATCGGCATTACAGTATTATGATAAGTTGATTAAAATAATTTTTCAAAGCTGACAATGCAAGATGCAGAACACGAGCGCAGAATGTCTTTGTAATTATATTATTAATTCCAATCAGAAAAAGATTTTATTTTATGGAACAACTCACTAGTGAGTAGGTACTTTTGAGCTGTTTTTCAGATTTCAGGAAGCATGCAGGTCAAAACTTTGAGACGAAGATATTCTCCGTCGCGTAAGCCATAGCTTCGACGCTGAATGACCCTGATTTTATTGTTCAGACCTTCGACAAAAGCGAGCGCAACTTTGTTTTTGGGTTTGCAAAAGGCGGCAATACCGTCCCAATGACGTTCGACCATCTTGGTGAACTTTTCATAAGGCTTGAGGCGTTGCCATTTTAACGAAGCCTTCCCGTTGTCGAGGAACTTTCTGGCCCAGGCTTCTGATTAATAGTCCCAGAGCTGCCCAAACTCTTCCTTGAGGATTTAGGCAATATTAAGCCGCTTATTAGCATTAATGATCTTCTCCCATCCGTAGTAAGGTTCTTGCGATGCGAGAGAAGCGTATATTTCTGACCCTTGATGAACTTACGATTGTTGCCAGTCAGTCTGGCATATTCACTCTTTCTAATTTTGTCCAAGGCCTTGGTCAGGTGCCTTATGACATGGAACTTATCGTAGAGAATGGTCGCTTGTGGTGCTTTCTCGTGTGTGGATTTCTCAAATGGTTTCCTTTCCACATGTCCATCACAGCAAGTCGAATATGCTTGGTTTTGGCTGGTCCGACCCACTCATAGAAGAGATTCATAATCTCTTCCGAGCGGTCCTCACCGCCGAACCAGATAGACCGCCTTTTCTCCAAATCGCTCACCACGATCCGGTAGATATGACCTTTGCGGATAGAAATCTCGTCAATGCCGATCAACTTTGTTCTTGGCTTCCCGGCACGGCGAAGTTTCGCCACATATACCGAATTTCAAGTTCCTTGACACTTATGTGGTTTAAACGGAATTCTTTCGCAATATCTTTAATCGTTGAAGTACTACACCGTTTGCCGATATAATAAAGCAAAGCGCTTGCTATAAAATGGGTTGTCGGCTAGGAATGAGAGCCTTTCCTGTTTCACCTTGCCGCACCTCCAGCAAAAAAGGCGCCGGATTTCGAGCTCCAGATAAATGCAGTTGTCCCCACTGGATAGGTCACGAACCAATCTGACCTTACGGTCATAAATCGATCGATGCGTTTTACCGCAGACACCGCATATAGTTTTTCCCCTGTCGAGTAAACTTGATTACTCGGGCTTTGGGATCACCAAAGATTCCGGATACCGACTGATGGGGTTTGAATTGAGGAAAGTGATATGCATGTGTGATGCCTTTTGCTTTTTTACATGCATGATTCATATCACATTTATCTCACCCATTTCAAGCGTAAAACACTTATGCAGGGCGGGTTCTATGAGCTTTATACCTCATTTTCACCCGCTCGCTGAGGAGTTGATCCAAAATATTTAACAGAAGCTTAACCAAATTTTAATAATTCTGCAACAATATTATGGCATAAATGGTAAGACGAACCAACTAGCAATAAAAGAAAAGGAGGAAATACATGAAACGAATTTTAGTTATTGCATTACTTTTTATCGGAATGATGTCGATCAATCAGGCGCAAGCGGAGGAGATGCTGAACGGCGCTGGGGCAACGTTCCCCTATCCTGTTTATTCCGCTTGGGCCAATGAGTACAACAAGGAAACAGGCGTAAAGCTGAACTACCAGTCCATCGGCTCCGGCGGCGGGATCAAGCAGATCACCGAGCGAACCGTCGATTTCGGTGCATCCGATGCACCACAAACACCGGAATTTCTCGCAAAACACAATTTGTTGCAATTCCCTGCGGTCATGGGCGGCGTTGTGCTCGTGGTCAACGTTCCGAACGTCAAGAAGGGAGAGATGAAACTCGATTCCGAAGCGATCTGTAAAATTTACCTGGGTGAGATCACGAACTGGAACGATCCGAAGATCAAGGGGCTGAACCCTGGGATAAGCCTGCCAGACGGCAATATAACGGTTGTTCACCGCTCCGATGGTTCAGGCACTACAGCGATCTTCACTGGCTACCTGAATGATGTGTGCTCTGCCTGGAAAGAGAAAGTAGGCACTGGGACCTCCGTGAGCTGGCCCGCGGGTATAGGCGGAAAGGGCAACGAAGGCGTGGCCAATTATGTTCAGCAGCAGGCGAACTCGATCGGCTATGTTGAATTCGCCTATGCCCAGCAGAACAACCTTGCCTTCACGCTCCTCAAGAACAGTGCAGGCAACTTCGTGGAGCCGAGTTTCAAGACTTTCGAGGATGCAGCTGCAACGGCGGACTTTGATCCCAAGAAAGACTTCTACCTCTGGCTCAACAATGCTCCGGGAAAGAAATCGTGGCCCATCGCGGGTGCAACGTTCATCCTCCTCGGCAAGGAAAAGCAGGACTCGAACGTAAAGGTGACCAAGTTCTACAACTGGGCGTTTAACAACGGCGACAAAAAGGCTGAGGATCTCATTTATGTCCCTCTCCCGAAATCGCTCAAAGATAAAATCCGCGCTTACTGGAAGTTAAATGGCATCAACTATTAACAGAAAGGCGTAAAAAGTCTGTTGTAATAAACGGGTCAGGTATATATCGCTGGTACCTGGCCTGTTTCGTTTTCATTCATCTTTCGATTGAGCAGAAAGATTAGCTCACTAACCACACCTCTACAAAAAAATCCTGAGTTGATTTTTCTACCTTTACCGCCATAGAATCCTTCACCGTCATCCTCTTAATCAACGGCATCATCATAGTGCTCGTTAAGGAGTCTTCGCTCGCAATGGAGACATTCGGGCTCGTGGACTTCTTCACCTCGACAGACTGGAAACCTGTGATTGGCGTCCTCGGGGCGGCTATCACCATTTACGGCAACTTCGTTACTACAGTTCTCGCTTTGCTTTTCGCCATACCGATCGGCCACGGCATTGTGATCTTCGTCATGGAAATCTCGCCGAATTTTCTGAAAGGCCAAAATCGGCATTGCTATTGAACTGCTGGCCGCCATTCCGAGTATCATATATGGCATGGTGTGGCTTTTCACGTTCGCTCCCACTGTGTCGGAATATATCGAACCTGCACGCCGGAACACCCTCGGCAGGATACCCGTACTCGGCATGTCCTATTCCTGTGGGATCCTTATAATGTGGAAAAAGCGACCAGGCGATCATTGAAAACGGGTTACTTCCTTATTTATTTACCGAGAAACTTAAGGAAGCTGGGTAGGAGAAGCCTAAGGCTTGAAATTGAAGATTTTACAAACATATATACATAGTATTGTCCGAAGGTCGTAGGATACCTCCGGAGGTTTGTAGGCGTGACGGCGACCAGAGACGTTGCTCGGGAGGCCTTTGTGAAAGTGAATCGTTCGCGGGATGGTTTCCAGGGGAGTCTCGGCTCAGCCTTCGCCACCGTTATCGGGTCCCCTAATGGAGGTGTCTGTCCAGATCGGTCTCGTGAATGTCATCTGGTATTTTGAAAAGAGATATTCCACGGTCGGATACTGCCGGGTAACTCAACGACACCAATGTAGTAACGGGTCAGGATAAAATAATTGGGGAAAATTAGTTTCATTGAAATGTAACGATATTGCAATATTATTGTAATAATTCGATGATATAAATTATCAATATAAATCAGATTGAGGAGATCATAAAATGAAGAAAGTCGCAGCATTGGCATTGATCGTAGTTCTAGCATTGACTTCTGTCGTTTTCGCAGAGGAAATGCTAAACGGTGCCGGAGCGACGTTTCCTTATCCAGTATATTCCGCGTGGGCAAACGATTACTATAAGGCCACTGGCATAAAGCTCAATTATCAGTACATCGGCTCCGGCGGCGGAATCAAACAGATCACCGAACGCAACGTGGATTTCGGTGCGTCAGATAAACCTCTCACACCAGAAGAGCTCGCCAAGGACAACCTAATCCAGTTTCCAACCGTGATTGGCGGTGTAGTGCCAGTGGTCAATATCACTGGTATAAAAGCTGGAGAATTGAAGCTTGACTCAGAAGCCGTTTGCAAGATTTATATGGGTGAAATCAAGAACTGGAATGACGCGGCTATTAAGAAACTGAACCCCACAGTTTCTCTACCGGGCAGCGAAATCATCGTAGTGCATCGCTCCGATTTTTCCGGAACGACGGCGCTGTTCACGTATTATCTGAGTGGTGCATGCTCGGTATGGAAGGATAAGATCAGCTACGGTGTCTCGGTAAGCTGGCCCGCCGGCATTGGCGCCAACGGGAATGGTGGCGTGGCCAACTATGTTCAAAAAACTGCGAACTCCATCGGCTATGTGGAATTCGCCTTTGCAAAAGAAAACGAACTCACATATACGAGGCTCAAGAATAGCGCAGGCCAATTCGTTGAACCAAGCTTCGAGAGCTTCGAAGACGCCGCAGCGACAGCGAACTTCGAACCTTCGAAACACTTTTATCTTTGGTTGACCAACGCACCTGGCAAGAAGTCGTGGCCCATCGCTGGCGCCACGTTCATCCTTCTTGCCAAGGAGAAAAAAGACTCGAACGTGAAAGTAATCAAGTTTTACGACTGGGCCTTCAAGAACGGCGATAACAGGGCCAAGGAACTGATTTATGCTCCTCTTCCAAAATCGCTGAAGAACAAAATAGAAGTATACTGGAAGTCGAACGGCATACGATAAAGCGATCTTCGGTCCTGTCACCCCAAATGGATTCAATATCCTTTCTCCCCGTCCAAGCAATTCAAGGTATTATAACATACACAAATTCAGTTATCTTTTGCGGGAAAGCAACAGCATAGATAGAGCGTCGATGGTACCGGATGGAACTTGCAACCTTTGGAGTTTGCGTCAACGGTAAGACCCGTGCCGAATGACGCAGTCCACGCTGCCGTGGATAACTAAACCAGAGTCTTCAACATGCTGCGACGGGAAGAAGCATAGATAGCAAATTACAGTTGATGACATTGCTTCCGGGTCTAAAATCAACAAGGATTGAGACGACATCTTTATGTCGTTCTCAATCCATAATCAAGAAGCCCGGAGCGGCAGGATGATGACCGATGATCTCTATATATAGGGTAATACTTCGATGGGTGGTTTTCGGTGAAAGCCTGAATGAGTAGATTCTGGGGTAAGACAGACTGTTTCATTCTGATTATCATCAAACCAGCGTGATTCCCTTTATACACACATTCAGAAATGCACACCTTATACGGCGCACAGCCAAACGGGAGTATTGACCGCACAGACGATGCCTACGGGACCGCATGAGCAACACGTGATGAAACAGAGTCGTCGAATGTTATCCGGCGTGTGCCAAGTGCTCATACGGCAAAGAGATATAAAGCACGTTGAGCGATCCGCCGTCCTACATGTCGGACGGGGCAATGGCGGTATCTGTTCGATTTCGGACATTGCCACCTCGAATCCATAAGCCAGTTCAATCAGCGCCCTGATGTTCTCAAGCGGAACCTTGCAGGTGGCGTTCAGGAAGCCGTAATAACGTACCTTCACGAACCCCGTCGGCAGCACATGCTGGAGGAAACGACGCATAAACTCCATCACGTCCAGGATCAGTATCCTCCAGCGATTGTCCCTGGTCTTTTTGAAACGAATAAAGACTTGGCGATTCTCAACTTTCACGATCCGGCTGTTGGACAAGGCCGTTTGAAAGACATACGGCGCAAGGTACATGAGACTCCCTTCGCTGTCACCCACAGCCTGGGAGTTTACGTTCCAGTCAATTCGCCATACTTCGTCGGAGATTTTATCAAAAAGATCGGCCTTTTTCATTTCATCCTTGAACTTCGACCGGAAGATAGGAAACAACGCTTCTACCGGCACATAGAGCTTGATCCCTGACGGTTTCCTGGTCTATTCATCGGACGAGATTGCTCTGCACACGATGATATGGTGGATATGCGGATGATATTCCAGTGTCCTACCCCAGGTATGCGGAACCCCAAAGAAGCCCGGTAGATTACCACCCATGAACTTGGAATTTCAACCCAACCATAGATGAATAAAAACCGGGGATCAGAATTCATCTCGGCATTTTGCCTATGAAAGTTCGCGGGAACTTTGGAGGGCTTTGGAAGGAGAAGCGTGTTGGACGTAAAAATAAGCAAATTGTGTAAGATTATTTTACAGTTATGGGAAAACATCTGCATGGAATAAAAGCGCACATTGAGTTGTTCGACATTGCCACACCCAAAACAGATGTACGCCATTCCGGAATCTGGAAAGGTGCTTACAAAGGCATAATGCCAACGAAATAAAAACACAAAGAACCTTAATATGACATTACCCGGGCTCAAGAATTTTCATATGTGTGCGGACAATGGCTCTTCCCTGGAGGTGGGCTACCTGGTATGCATAATCGGGCTAATGGGGGATACAGATGATTTGTAAACAATAGAGTCAACTTGTGTGGCTTATATTTATTCTGGGGGCAAATTGATTTACGCATGTTTATCGGTTTGACTTCTTCCTGGACATGTTTATAGTATCATCCTTTGAAACACATTAATTTATAAGTTGAAACCTCAGTAGTTATATCTTCCTGAAACCGACAATCAAATTGAAAATATATTGTCACAATTCCAAGTGACTTCCAGATAGGGATTTAATGACTGCTGCACTACTATTACATTCGCTTATGATAAAATAGTAAGAAAGGCCTTCCAGTGGCTTCTTGGAACTAGAAAGTAGCAATTGAGATAGCTGCAACGAAAGTTAAAGCTTGCGGTCAAATGAATTATTTATGGCGCAAAGGCTGCATGGAGGGAAGTCTCAAGCCGTACTAACAAAGCTCTCCATCTGACAACTTTGCAGCTTATTTCACATTTAATAATAATATTAAGGAGTTTAACAATGGTAAACACATTAACAACGGTAATCGAGAAAGTCCAGGATGGTCTTGGACAGGGCAGCGTTTTAGATCAGATCGATAAACTTTTTCGTAAGCAGCAAAGAGTCAATTTGTTTGAAAAGCTTGAAAAGATCGATAATAAAGAGGTAGATAATTTTCCAGTCGTTCTTTATAAGAGCATAATGCCAAACGGAAAAAAACAGCCTGCCTTATTGCGCTTTTACCTTCCGTCTTGGAAAGATCATGACGAAATCTTTTGGCATTCGCTTGGTGATTATATTATTCTCGCAATGCACCGAGTGACAGATGTCGAATTCGATAGCGCCAGAGGTCGGATGAAGGTAAAATATTTCCCCAAGATAAAAGGCCGGATAAAACATCCAGAAGACATCAGAGTTATCATCCAAAAAATTGCTTATCTTGTGGATACAGAAGGTTTGCCGACAGACTTCACTCGTTTCCGACGCATGACAGAACGACGTGATAGCTTGGGCGAAATGAGCAAAGAACAGGCCGCACTTATCGGCGTGGCATTAAAGCTTATCCAAATACCTTAGTAGCAATTTACCTGCTGAAAATCAAGTCCTCCCTATAAAGGGTTACCGAATGCATGATCAGCATGTTCATCAAGAACCTACTATCAGCACACGTCAGCATTTGCAAGCGGGTTGAGTGCACTTAGTAGTGCGCTATTGACCTTTCATCATTTCTACAATGACATGACTGATATGTTGTATCGTTTGAATGACCACCTCGAAACGCAGCGAAAACGGAGGACAAATAACCCATTGTTTAATCTAACTACGGCAGCGCTTCGCGCCACGTAGCTCGCAAATTAGCTCCGTGCTAAACTCAATGAAAGGTAAAAAAATGCAGAGGAAACGTGTCGGCATCGTCCTTTTTGACAACATCGACGTCCTCGATTTTTGCGGTCCGTTTGAGGTTTTTTCTGCAACTCGCCTCAATGAGGAAAGGAGGCGCGAAGAGCCATCGCCATTTGAAGTGCTGTTAGTCACAGAGAGAAACGAACCGGTCATTACGATGGGAGGCATGAAAGTTATTCCGCACCACACCTTTGAGAACTGTCCCCAGTTTGATATTCTTGTTGTCCCTGGTGGTTGGGGCACGCGCAAAGAACTGAACAACCCGCTCATGCTTAACTGGTTGCGTACTCGTGCTGCGGAAGTTGAAACGCTGACCTCTGTTTGCACGGGATCGATGCTGTTGGGATACGCCGGGTTGCTCAATGGACTCCACGCTACCACTCATTGGCGCTCGCTTGATTGGATGCATGAGTCGTTTCCATCGGTAACGGTTGAGTATGATAAGCACTTCGTCGAGGACGGCCGCGTGCTTACCTCTGCGGGCATTTCTGCCGGCATTGACATGGCACTCAAGGTTGTCGCTCGCTATTGGGGCGAGGACATCGCGCGAGCCACAGCCAAACATATGGAATACCCATATCCTGAAAATAATGCCCGTAAAATTGAATTCTTGCCTAATAAATGATCCGACCGTGACAGCGAATAAATCGCAACACCCGTTAATTCAAGCCTTGATGCAGATATAAAGTTGTATTCCTTGGCCTTTTTTATCAAGCGCCGTTCCAAGCTCATAGGTGGTGATGAGATATACATAATATTAGAAGATGTGTAGAATCAATAAGGATTGAGACGACATCTTCACGTCGTACTCAATCCATTATTCAAGAAGCCCGGAGCGGCAGGATGATGGCCGATGTTCTCTATATATAGGGTAATGCTTCGATGAGTGGTTTTCGGTGAAAGCATGAAGTGATATATTATGAGGTTCTACAGACTATCTTAATCTAAGTATCGTGATGCCAGCGTGTTTCTTCTGATTCGCGTATTCAGGAGTGAACACCTTATCCACGAAAACGGCCGAACGAGAGCGTTGACCACGCAGTTGATGCCTGCGGGACTACACACGAAAGACACGTGTTGAAGCAGAGTCGTAGAATGCTACCCGGCGCGTGCCAAGTGCTGATACGGCAGAGAGATATAAAGGACTTTGAGCGATCCGCCGCAGCTCCTACATGTTGGCCGGGGCAATGGTGGCATCTGTTTTATCTCGGACATAGTTACCTCGAATCCGTAAGCTAGTTCAATCAGCGTCCTGATGTTTTCAAGCGGGACCTTGCATGCGGCGTTCAGAAAGCCGTAATACCGCACCTTCATGAACCCCGTCGGCAGCACGTGCTGGAGGAAACGGCGCATAAACTCCATCACGTCCAGGACCAGCATCCTCCAGCGATTGCTCCCAGTCTTTTTGTAACGAATGAAGACTTGGCGATACTCGACTTTCACGATCCTGCTGTTGGACAAAGCAACCCGAAAGACATACGGCGCAAGGTACTTGAGACTCCCTTCGCTGTCACCCACGGCCTTGGAGTTCACGTTCCAGTCGATCCGCCATACCTCTTCGGGGATTTGATCAAAAAGACCCGTTCTCTTCATCTCGTCTTTAAACTTTGCCCGGAAGATGGGAGACACGGCTTCGACCGGCACGTAAAACCTGATCCCCGATGGTTTCCATGTTTTATTTTCGGATGAGAGCGCCCCACCGACGACGATGTAGTGGACATGGGGGTGATACTCTAAGGTTCTGCCCCAGGTATGCAGGACCCCGAAGAAGCCCGGCAGATCACCGCCCATGAATTTGGGATCGAGAACGAGCTTTTTCATAGCTTCGGAAGAAGCGGAAAACAAGGCAGCGTAAGCTGCCCGTTGATTGCTCCTGATGAACCGGCGAATCTGCTCGGGCACCGTGAACGTGATCATGAAGTGATGTCCCGGCATACGTCGATCAAGCTGTTTTTCGAGCCACTGCCTGTCTTGTGGTGCTGACAGGTAGGGCAGTGGCGATTGCCGCAGGAGAGGTGAATCGCGTGGCGCTCCCCGCACGTTTCGCACTGGAAGAAGGTCGTCCCAGAGGCTGGGGTGCGGCAGTTAATAATCGCGATCTATCGCCTTACGATGTTCCCCAGGGATAGCGTCACCAAACCGCGACAGGTACTCCGGGGCATAGGTGCGGAAGATGTCATTGACCGTATCCATGATTACAACCCCACCATGATCTGGTCGATGAGTTTGAAGGCGTCATCCTGACCCTTGGTCGTCAGATGGAGATAGATCATCGTGGACTCAAGGCTGGAGTGGCCCATATACCGCTGGATAACGCGGAGATTCACGCCAGCTTCAAGCAAGTGCGTTGCGTAGGCGTGGCGACTATGCCGATCTCGGCATAGTCGCCACTATGTCGAGTTCCGGACTATGCCGAGTAACATGAAGATATCCCCTGTAAATCATCATTTTTAATCTTTTTACTCGGCATAGTCCGGTAGACTAAAGAGCTTGAAGGAAATGTAGGAGCTTATCTTCTGGTCGGTAGCGAGCCGCTTTCACATTTAGCGGTGTGATCTGTGCGAGAACTTTCTCTTTGATTGCCATATTAGCTTCCAAGTAGATCTGTGTAGTTTCGATGGATTCGTGGCCCAACCAGAGAGCTATTACCGAAAGATCGATTCCGGCTTGGAGCAATTCCATGGCACAGGTGTGACGCAGGACATGAGGGGTCACTTGTTTCGTTTTTAGGGATGGACAAGTTTGCTCAGCGGTTCGGACATGTTGCGTCAGTAAGTACCGAACGCCATCCGGACTCAGAGGACCACCGCGGGCGTTGGGGAAGAGAATGTCATTAGCGGATACTTCTTGCGTTTTCATCCAGGCTTGCAGCACTGCTGCCATTTGTTTGGTCAATGGCGTACAGCGCTCCTTACGCCCCTTGCCGTGGCAGCGTACGTGAGCTCCTGCGCCTAACATGATATTCTCATAACGGAGATGAATGAGCTCGGATAGACGCAGGCCGCTCTGGATGGCCAGAGTCAAGAGGGCATGGTCGCGACGTCCTCCCCATGTAATGGGATCTGGCGCGGAAAGAAGCGCCTCGATTTCGGGACGGGTCAGAAAACCGACTAGAGTGCGGTCATGTCGTTTGGCGGGAATGGCCAAAACACGTTGGATATGAGCGGATCGGTCGGGTTCTTGAAAGGCGGCGTATCGGAAGAAGGAGTGGATTGCCGTCAGGCGCAGGTTGCGGCTTAGCACAGCGTTATTACGGTCTTTCTCTAAATGATCGAGGAAAGTGCCGATGAAGGGAGCATCCAGTTTTTCCAGAGTTAAACGCGAAGGTGGAATTTTAAGGCGAAGGTATGCAAACTGCAGGAGCAGACGAAATGTGTCGCGATACGATGCAATCGTATGGGGACTAGCCTGTCGCTGAGCCAGGAGTCGATCCGTGAAAAAACTTTGAAGCAAAGCCGCCAAAGGAACGGTTGTTGTTTTCATAAGTCCTCCCATCTTTTTTCAAGTCGAGAAACGGTCAAGGCCAATAACTCAGGGACAGATGACAAGTACCAATAGGTGTCCGTGACGTGAGCATGCCCTAGAAAGGTGGAAAGTACTGGGAGGCGTCGCTCGACATCTACGCCAGAGCGGTACCAATCAATGAGCGTCTTAATGGCGAAGCGGTGGCGAAAATCGTGCAATCGAGGCCCGAAGCGATCGGATGGCTTCCGTAGGCCGATTTGGCGAGAAAGTTTGACGAAAGTCCAGCGGACGTTGCAATCTGTCAGCGCTGTTCCCTTGTGTGACATAAAGAAGGGAGATCCGGCTCGCGGCGTGTAGATGCGATCGCGATGGCGGGCATATTGCCTGAGCGCTTCGCAGGTGGAGGGGTGTATCGGGACCAAACGTGATTTATTGAACTTGGTGAGGCGTATGGTTAAGAGGCCTGCGCTTAAATCAACATCGTCACGTTGGAGAGTTATGGCTTCGCTAACTCTCATGCCCGTCACTGCCAAAAGTCCGAAGAGTGTGGGAAAGGTCCAACGCCGTAGGGCAGTGAATGGGGGCAAATACCTGGCGGCTTCCAACAATCTTTTGATTTCCTCATCTGTATAGAGGTATGGCACCGCACGCTTGTTGCGGAAAGGCAGAAGCCCCATCGGTGGGATTTCGGTACGGGGATCAGTGGCGCTCCAGTAGCGTGCGAAGCCACGAATGAAACTGAGGCGGTTGGCCCACCAGGCTGGTTCGACACCGAAGGGCTGTGTCGCCCAACGTAGAGCCAAGGCAGTGGTGATAAAGGGGGCCTTTTCCTTTTCCAGAAAGACAACAAATTGGCACAGAACAGCGCCTTGATCCACCAACTTAAATCCCAAGGCTCGACGCATCGCCAAATAGTTCTCGACGGCTTTTCTAATGGTGATCATAGGGCTCCTCCCGGCCAGGGCCGAGCGAGGCTTTTCAAGGCGATTTGGTCGACTTTGGCATAGATGGCGGTGGTGTTGATTTGGCGATGACGCAAGAGCTGGCCAATTTCGCTTAACGAGGCGCCATGACGAAGCATATGCGTGGCCAAGCTGTGACGAAATAGGTGGGCACCTTTGTGAGGTGGGTTCAAACCGGCCTGCTTGAGAGCGCGCTGGACAAGGCTGGAAATCGCCATAGAACTGGCAAATCCGCTATGAGGGGCATGATTGCGGATAAACAGCCGCCGGGTCGAACATGGTGGCCGTCCGTTTTTCAGATAATCAGCGATGGCTTGGCCCACTTCTTGGGTAAGGGGCAATTTGGTAATGCGTCTCCCCTTACCATGGAGGATGAGTTCGCTGGATTCCCATCGGATATCATCCAAGGTTAAGACCACTACTTCGCCAGCTCGAAGACCAAGTCGGGCAAGCAAAAGCAAGATAGCGTAATTGCGCCGTCCTTGGAAAGTCCGCCGATCACAACAATCCAAGACACGTTGGACTTGGTATGGTTCTATGAACTTGGGCAGGCTCGACAGTTTCCAGCTTGCCACGGCTGGTACACAAGCCGCGAGGTCCGCTTCGATGTCCCCCTGGTGGCGAAGATACCTCAAGAAGGAACGTAAAGCCGTTGTAAGAAGTTGATTCCGACTTGGACTGAGAGAGTGGGCATGACGTTGTACATACTCGGTGATATCTTCAGCACGCAGGTGGGAGAGTCGGAGGGTTCCTTCCCCAAAACGTTCCTGGAGAAACTGTCGAATAAAGCCAAGGTAATTAGGAAGTGTTTGGGGCGAAAGTCCGCGCTCGCTGAGTAGATAATTTTTGTATCGCTCTTCTTCCTCCTGACGAGCGTTTTTGACAATATTGAAGGATTTTTGTCTACTGATTCCTTTTTCGCGCAGCAGGTTCAATAATCGATCCAGTGTAGATTGAACACCTCCGCGGATACGCATCCGACTTTTCCGATATCGTAGATAGCAAGAGACGCTTTGTTGGCTTAGATCCGCCGCGGACAAACCTTGTTTGTAAAGCCAGCGGCTGAAGTCAGCCACCCATCGAATCTGACAAGCTGCAAATTGGCGTGAATAACCCTGCTCATGCAAGAGAACCGCAAAGTCATCCACATAGCACCCCAACGGTCCTTCATGCATGCGCTCCTGTGTTCCGATAAACGTAAAGAACTGATGTACCATGGCATCCTCCTTTTTGTTTCATAGCGATATAGGGAGGAAATACCATAAACTATGCCGAGTAAAAAGATTAAAAATGATGATTTACAGGGGATATCTTCATATTACTCGGCATAGTCCGGAACTCGACATAGTGACGAAGCGTGTGGATGGAGACATCGCGTTTCTGGATGCCCGCCGCGTGTACTGCGTTCCGAAGCGCCGCCTGCACCGTGCCGGCGGCAACCGGGGTCCGAATGACCGAGCCATCCTTGTATATGCCACGTGAGGGGAAAAGTAAGCGTGGGTTTTTGTGAGTGGTCCAATGCTTCCGCAAAAGCGCATACGTCGCATGGGGAAGCGGAACATAACGGTCCTTTGCACCTTTCCCCCGGTGGATGTGGATCATCATACGTTGTTTATCGATGTCCGTGACTTCGAGGTGCAGCGCTTCCTGGAGCCTAAGGCCGCAGGAATAGACTGTGGTGAGAAAGGCGTGGTTGACAGGAGAAGTGACGTGGGCGAGTGTAGCGCGCACTTCTTCGGTGGTGAGCACAGTCGGAAGTCGGTGTTCACGTTGCGCCCGGATGACGCTCAGAATATGCCAGTCACGGCGAAGGACGTTCTCAAAGAAGAAGCGGATGCCGGCATAGCAGATACGCATTGTGTTCGGCGCCCACTTTCGGACATTTCTACAATGAAGGAAGTATTCCTGAAGCTCTTCTTCGGTTATGAGATCGGGGGATTTGTTATCGAAATACTTAATAAGCAATCGGACTGCGCGTGTGTAACTTACTTGCGTTGTATTGCCCTTACCGCTCAGTTGAAGGGCTTCTTTGGACTTCTCGTACCAGTTTTCCATAGCCATACTCTCCTTGTGCAATAAGATTGAACTGCATAGGAGAGGTATGGTAGCATGAAAAATAATAAGAGAACATTAGGCGAGGCAGGTGTAGCCGAAGGATTTTAGTTTTGCATTTCTGCCGCGGAGCGGCTTACTTGAATCGCAGTTGAAGCATGCGTCGCAAGCTCCTTCATGAATTACGCACATTCTCTAAACTGTATGGATTTACAGAATAAGTCTTGAATTCGTGATAACAAATCAGAGAATTTGAAGTTGTCATAAATTAGATTGTATTTTTACGGATCATAAGGGAAGGCCGATAACGAGGCATTGCCTCTCGGCCATACGCTAGCTTTCCAAATTGTGATTCGTAAATGCTTTAACTAAACATGATAACATTCTTGTACATCTGTTTAACCCTAGTCGGTCTCATTATTCTCGTTGCTTTCGTGTGGCGGTTCGCTTCCCGTCGGAATTCACTCCCCTGCCCAGTGTGGTTGCGTTGTCTTATTGAATTGGATAATTCTTTCACTGAAACCAACAGATCGGATGTTATTATCCAGCATTTGGATCTTCAACCGGGTATGGCAGTATTGGATATCGGCTGTGGTCCAGGGCGGATTTCGATCCCGGTCGCCAGACCGGTCGGCAAACAAGGCGAAGTGGTATCGATAGATATCCAACCGGGGATGCTTCGACGTGCCCAGAAAAAAGCGCAGGCAGAGAACCTGACTAACGTTCTTTTTTTTCATGTTGGAGCGGTTGAAGGCTAACTGGAGCACAGTCAATTCGATCGAGCCTTGCTTGTTACAGTATTAGGTGAGGTTCCAGATCAAGAGGCTGCGATGCAGGAGATATTTAATGCTCTCAAACCCGGTGGGATATTGTCGGTGACCGAAATCATATTAGACCCTCATTTTCAGAGTCGTGGTACTGTATTATGGCTCGCTTGTACGGTTGGTTTTCGAGAGAAATTGTTTCATAGGAATCGTATTGCGTTTACACTGATTTAGAGAAACCACATGGTCCAGCTCCTTCGCTGAATGAGTCTTTACAAGTCGAAGCGGCGTGCGAGAAGAAAGTCGAAGCTTAATTTATTATTGCTTCAGACTTTTACTGGCCCATGATAAACTCGTAACGTTACAAGCTGAATTCGTTAACCGTAAAATTCCTAATCTTCAAAATCGTTGGTCCACCCTTGCCTTTGGCTCGTACTTTTGATACTATTGGTTCTCGTACAAGGGACTGTCGCCCCTTAAACTCACGCCCATGCTGGGTCTACACGAATCAAGCCAGCGTAATCGATATCCACGCTGTTGGTTAACCCTCAAAGGCCGATGGCATTGAAAGGAAAAACTATGCTTACAAACCGCAGGGTCGTCGTCATAGGTGGCAGCTCGGGCATAGGCTTAGCTAGCGCAAAGCTTCTCTCTGCGGAGGGCGCGCAAGTCATAATCGCGTCTCGTTCGCGCGACAAACTGGACGAGGCACTCCATGTAATCGGCGAAAATGCGGAGGCTCGGCAGTTGGATTTCTCGAAAGAAGTTGCGGTGCGGGAATTTTTCAACTCGCTGGGTGCTTTCGATCACCTTGTATTGATGGGTGCAGGACTGCCCGCTTGGGGCAAACTATCCGATATTCAATTGCCCGCCATCGAGAGCGCATTTCAGACGAAGTTCCGGGGATATTTTCTGTGTGCCAAATATGGAGCGCCGCTCATCCGCGAGGGAGGGTCAATCCTCTTCACCATCGGCGGTGCGGCTCGCTCTGCAATTCCGGGAACCTCAGGTGTTTCGGCCGTAAATGGAGCGATTATGTGTATGGCCATTACTTTGGCAAAGGAACTCGCTCCAATTCGTGTGAATATACTCTCGCCTGGCTTGGTGGGCACCCCGGCATACAACTGGATGTCTGCAGAAGAGAAGACGGCGTTCTTCAAACAGATAGGAGGCAACCTCCCAGTAGGTCGGGTTGGCAAACCGGACGAGCTCGCACAAGCCGCGCTTTACCTGCTCTCCAATGACTTTACTACTGGCGCCATCTTAGACGTGGACGGAGGTGGCAGACTCCACTGAACGGTGAGGACTGATTATTGCTCAACGCGGACTCGCCGTAATGATCACTTTGCACGACTAGATGACACACGGGGGAGGAATTAGCATGAACAAGAACCGTCTCGAGGCATTCAGTGATGGGGTCTTCGCTGTCGCCATTACACTGCTGATCCTCGATGTCAGGCCGACACCGGGGAACACGACTACGCTCGAAGCACTGCGCAATGCCTTGCCGCAGATGCTTTCATTTCTGCTCAGCTTCGTGATCGTTGGCGTCTACTGGGTCGCCCATCACAGCATGCTGCACTTTGTACGAGCTGTTGATCGGCGGTTGCTCTGGCTTAATCTCCTTCTCTTGCTTGTGATCGTCTTCATCCCGTACCCGGCATCACTTCTCGGCCAACACCCCGGAGACCCGCTGGCCGTCATGATATATGGCGTAAACCTGGTTCTTGTTAATGGCTTCGGCACGGTGCTTTGGCTCTACGCCACATCCAAAGAGGCGTTCGTCGTTCCCGAGTTTCCGAGACAGTTCAGGCGGTTTACGGCGATGATACATGCGGCACCGATAGTGGTGTACGGGATTGCGATCGCGATTGCACCATGGAACGTGTGGGTGAGCCTTGTTCTCTACGCGCTCGTCCCTTCCTTTTTCATCTTGCCAAACCCCTGGCTTGAAAAACGCTTGGCAAACGCGTTGGCCGGTACGGATCAGTGAACGGCACACATAGCCATTTCCCAAGGCGCTTCAGATTTACAATTGAAGAACGCGGAGCATATATCTGATTTGCCTGAACTCGCATACGGCACAGTTGTGCGAGGAGTGTAACTTACATCCTTTTGTAAGGAAGTTATCTGTAGTGGCTCTGTTGGAAATTCTACGTCTCTCATGGCCTATTTTACGTAATATGTCACTCATTTACGAATTTACAGGCATAGTCGAGCCTGTTTAATCAATGGCAAGTGCAGAAAAGCTCAGGAGAAATATATGAGGGGAAAAGTTCTCATAATCGGTGGAGGTGTTGCTGGACTTTCTGCCGGAATATATGGTCAAATTAACGGCTATGATACCGAGGTTATCGAGATGCACGCCTTGCCTGGTGGCCAATGCACAGCGTGGGATAGAAAAGGATACCGTTTCGACTACTGCTTGCATTGGTTGGTTGGAACCGCAAAAGGACCATTCAATGACATCTGGAAGGAAACGAACGTCATTACGGACAGTGTAAAGATCATTGATCACGAGGTGCATACAAAAATATTTGATGAGCAGGGTAATAGTTTTATCCTCTATACAAACATTGACCGTTGGGAAAATTACCTTATCGATATGGCACCTGAAGATATCACGACCATAAATAAAATGTGCACTGATATGAGAAAAGGGGCGCTATTAGAGCCGTTCAGCAACCCACCGGAGTTGAGAGGCATCCGGGACTACATTCGCTCCATCTGCAAAATGCCCCAGACGGTCATACTACTGATGAAGTACCGCAATAAAAGTTGTCGCGACTATTTTCAAAAAATGAACTTCAAGAACCTGCGTCTCTTATTCTTCCTCAACAATTTATATGCGGAGCAAGATTTTTCAGCCCTGGCGTTCTTGATGATGCTTGGTTGGTTTTACCACAAAAATGCAGGATACCTTATTGGCGGTTCGCGTCCCTTGGTTGAAAGGATGGTCAAGAAGTACTCATCCTTTGGTGGCAAACTGAGGCTTGGTAAAAAAGTAAAGAACATTATTGTTGAGAATGATACAGCTACTGGCGTAGTCCTTGCTGATGGAACAGTAATTAAAGCTGATTATGTCGTTAGTGCAGCAGATGGCCATGCGACACTTTTTGAAATGCTTGAGGGTAACTATCTGTCCGGCCAGATAGAAGATGCATACGCCAAGTGGCCACTATTTACGCCACTTGTACAGGTTTCTTTTGGCATTAATAAAGATGTGCATACAGAGTACCCGGTACAGACCTACCTTGCAAAAGGTCTGAAAATCGGCGGAACGCAATTGAATTCGGGTTATACAATAATGAATTATTGCTTTGACCCAACTATGGCGCCAGCAGGAAAGACGGTCATCATTTTGCGTTATGAAAGTCCATGGGAACTTTGGAAGGATTTAGAAGGAGAAGCGTATAGGACGGAAAAGAAGCAAATCGAGCAAGATTCTTTTGCCATTATGGAAAAACATCTACCTGGAATAACAGCGCACATTGAGGTGTTCGACATTGCCACACCCAAAACAGATGTAAGATATACCGGGGTCTGGAAAGGTGCTTATGAGGGCTTCATGCCAACGAACAATAATATCACTAAGAGCCTTAATATGACACTACCCGGGCTCAAAAATTTTTTTATGTGCGGACAATGGCTCTTCCCTGGAGGAGGACTACCTCCGTCTGCACAATCGGGAAAATGGGTGATACAGATGATGTGCAAACAAGACAAAAAGGTCTACACAATTCACAAATAGAGAGCATCTGATTGCGTGTTTCAAACAGCATATAATAGATATTTCGCATGATAGAAACTACACACTTGTAGTTGGCTCTGACACAAGGGCCAGGACTTGACTGAAGTGAAGAATATCAATAGAATCATTCAGTGCATGATCCTTTCTGTATTATGCAAATACTCTAGCTAAATGGATGTGCAGAATACATCTTGTATTATTCGCGCAAGATTTGCTAGTTCGAGTCCAGCATAGGGAACTATCACAGACTTTAACTAGATACAGACAGACTACGCAATTCATATAATGGACAGACGAAAAAGGCTCAGAGGTTTTATTTCTCTGAGCCTTATCATTTTTAGCGTCTTACGATGCGACGATGCTATGAGTTTTTCAGGATTTGTTGTTTGATTCTAAAAGTAAATCTAGCGGAAAATAATGAGAATCAAAAATATTTACTCATAGCAATTGACCCATGACTCCTCACAGGCCCTTACAGCTATTTTCTTAGTGGTTTTATCGCAGATTAAACTTTAATGAAAGAACCAGCGTTGGGACAGGTTTGTAATTTCATCAAACTTTAATGATCTTGTCACAGGAAAGACATTTAGTTGTGATAAATAGGTTCATATAATTTCTCCGTCGTCAATGTTGGCTAATACTTTGGTAATTGATGTCGAAGTATGGTTCTACATCTTGGCAAATCAATATACAAAGGAGGTGAGGCTTTCATAATCCGTCAATTGATTGGGAAATGATAGACAATTTTACGATTGACATCGAACCAGAAAATCAATGAAATGAAATAAATAAAATGTAACAGAACAATGAATTTTTTGAAGCGCCTAAAAGAAGTTAATGATATTTTACAATCGAATCTGAGCACAAAAGGAGGTTTACCATGAACCAGTTTTTAAAATCCTGTCTTGCTCTGGCTGTGGCGGCATCGCTGCTGCAGATTGCTTGGATCCCTGCAGTTTTCGCAGAGTCGTTTAATACGGATGAGCGTGCAAGTCACGAAGAGTGGCAAAAGCACCAGACCGTCACCACCCAACCTGACGTCGTGTCGGACATCGCCCCATACATCAATGATATGGCCACGGAACCCGAGCTGTCTAAGGAAATGCTCGTTAAACTGCTGAAGGATAAAATCAAGTACGTCTTTGTGATTTTCAATGAGAACCACTCATTCGACAACGAATATGGCACGTTCCCGGGCGTTAACGGCCTCTACTCGGATGGCCGAAGGCCTCGCTCCGCCGAGGACACGCCGGGCTTCACCCAAACCTATACGGACGATGTCAGCCATTTGACTGTTACTGTCCAACCGTTCCGGATCGGACCCGAACAGAACTCTACCGTATGGGACAGCGTCGATCACTCGCACACCGGTCTCGCGACTAAGATCAACATCGTTAATGGTGTAGCACAGATGGACAAGTTCGCCTACGAGGAGTACACGCGCTTCGCGTCCAAAGGCGGGGCAGCCAACGTTGCCGAAGGCAAGCAATTCGCTCGTGTTGTAATGTCACACATCGACTGCGATACCATTCCTTTCTTCTGGCGCTGGGCCAGCCGCTTCACTATCTTTGACAACATCTATGCGACCGAGGATACTCCCTCCTCTCCGAACGCGATAGCAATGATAGCGGGGCAGTCGGGTGAAACGCAGTGGGTCAAACACGGCCCGAACGGTGAGTTCTACAGCGTGGGCACTAACACTGGCACGACTGGGGGGCCGCCGATAGTCAATGATAATCAGCCTTTCTACGGTTCCCAGTTTGACACGACCACGGTCGACAAGCAACCCATCGGTGCAAAAGAGAATTACGCTAACAGCAACATCGCCTCGAACCTGACCTTCGCTACCTTGCCGCTCACCTTCCAGGGCTGGCACATCACGGAAGTGATGGAGCAGAACCTGACACCTGATTTCGACACGCCCGACATCCAGCAGGACATCCCGTACATCCAGAACCTAGATATCAAGCCCGTCCATTGGCGCTGGTACCAGGAGGGCTACGATCTTGAATCAACCGACACGACTACGGCCTCGCATTTGTCCTACGTCAGCCACCACCAGGGGCCCCAGTACTTCGGCTATCTCGTTAACACGCCTCCGCTTCGCCCGAACTTACGTGGTATGACCGATTTCTTCACCGACATCGCCGACGACGTTCTGCCCCATGGCGGCGTGTTCTACATTCGCGGTGGCTACACGAATCAAATGGGGCTGATGCCGCCGATCACAAATCCCAGCACAACGACACCGGAGATTAATGCGATTTTTGCAGCGAAGGCGGGCGACGACGACCACCCAAGTTACTCTGACCGTCAGCTGAGTGAGGCGATGGCAGCCCGCGTGATCAACGCGGTCGCGGCGAATCCGGAGATATGGGAACACTGTGCGATCATCCTCACCTATGACGAGTCGGATGGTCTTTACGATCATGTCCCACCGCGCATCCTCTCCTATGGCCCCGACGGTCTGCCGCTCTCCCGCGGCAGCCGCATTCCTTTGATCTTAATCTCGCCCTACGCGCGGACGCACGTTGTTTCGCATGTTGAGGGCGACCACAACGCGGTGATCGAGACGATCAATGATATCTTTGGTCTGCCCGCGCTCGCCAGCCTGCCCGATGAGGCGCAAGCACTCGCGGCTGGTAACTCGCCGGAATTCAACAAGTTCGGTCCCACTGGATTCGAGCAGAAGTACCTAGGGCCGCGCGACATCAACTCGCCGATCACTGATAGCTTGCTGTCAGGTTTCGATCCGAAGCGCCTACTGGACATGTCGCCTCCGCTACCCGCCTCGTTCGCGATGATTCCGGACAGCGTCGTAAACACGCTGCCGCACTATAACGGACTTGGATGTCAGGCAATCGGGATCATGCCGGAAGATATCCGGCAGGGAATCGTCAACAACATACCCGATGGATTCAACCCGCTGCCGAGTACCTATCCAGCAGCCAACCAATAAAAAAGAAGGACGGATGGGGTGCGCCCTCGTTGCACCACATCCACATTTATTTCATGACATAGTTAGATTTTCACTTAGGAGGATTTATGCGTTTCCAGTCAGTCTTGCTAGTCCTGCTCTCAGTTTTCTGTTTGCTCTCCGTCGCTAAGGCGGGCTCTGTTGTGGATCGAGTGAAGGCAGGTGGTTTCGTCCGCTGCGGCAGCGTCGAACGGCCGGGTCTTGCAAGCGCCACCGGCAAAGAACTTTGGACCGGTCTTAACGTCGACGTTTGCCGCGGGATCGCCGCCGCAGTGCTTGGCTCTCCAGAGCGCATCGAATATCACTTTTACGCTACACCTAAAGATTTCGATGCCGTACGGAACCAACAGGACGACGTATACTTCTTGACTGGCTCGGAGATCAATGAACAAAAACTGGCCGGCAAGGTAGTTCCCGGTCCCACTATCTTCGTGGAATCCCACGCGGTGATGACTGCGTCCACATCTACAGTGCACCATGTCGACGATCTTGCCGGGGACAGTATTTGCTATATGATCGGTAGCCCGGCCGAACGAAGCCTCTCAGCTTATTTCTACACGCTTAAGAAGGGCTGGCTGCGGCGGGCATTCTCAGAGGATGGGGAGATGATCGATACCTACAATGTACAGAATTGCCACGCTATCGCCGGCGAAATCACGACCCTTGCTGAGATCCGACTTGAGCGGGGCGTGAACCGGCTTTCGAGCCGTATCCTCCCAGAGCCGCTGACAGCCTTCCCGGTTATGGCAACAACGGGAACCGACGACGCGCAATGGTCTGCGATTGTCGCATGGACCGTCTACACGCTGGTCAGCGCGGAAAGACCGGAAATGCGGTGGTACGCGGGTGGTGCCGGGGCGATGCCGATTGCCGCACCGGAGCTGGGTCTTGACAAAGAGTGGCAGCGCCGTGTTCTCGCGGCCGTGGGGAACTATGGAGATATTTTCGATCGCCATCTGGGTAAGAACTCCCCGCTCAAGCTCGAGCGCGGTCTTGATGACAACCAGCTCCACGGGGGGTTGCTTTTGGGCCCGTTCCTCGAGTAACGCTGAGCGCGGTGATTGAAATTAAAAAAGTCTTAGCGGAATCTCTAAGTTTTTTTGATTTATTTGTTTTATCGCAATAGTTATGACGATTAAAATGGCAGTTAGCAAGGGGATGCCATTTTTTTATTGCGTCTTTATAATAAAAAAAACCAAGAAATACAAAAAAAGGCAGGGCATCTACTAGCTGGCACTATTGTCCAGAGACCCGCGCATACTACAACCGCAAGATGAAGGAAACGAACACCGTGATAGCACATGCTGCGCTCGCTCACAAGTTGGCGCGGGCAGCATACTATATTCTGAGAGACCAGGTGCCATTCATTCCGGAAAAGCTTTTTGAATCAAAAGGAACGGTCATAGGCTGGCTGGGACGGTGAACCCGGGCACTACATGGCGAACCCGATTAACTTGATTGGCAATCCGTCCCACCAGAATATACAGTTATCAGCATCCTTACTGACCATGCCGCGGGCCACCATGTGCTGGTTGACAACCTCAGTGCTTGAAAAATGCTTCTGGGCATGGAACTGAAGATTTTCTGGTCTACCACAAGGTGGAAAAGGTCAATGGATATCGCGCTTCACCAATGACCTTAATCCTGATGGGTGTATGGTGCAATGAAGACTGACGTCAAAAAACTCATGAAACTACGGCAATGGTAGGGATGCTCGTCGACGAGATCGTTTTTTTCTCTTGATAGGTACCCTTTAAATTGGTGCAGTGTGATAACATTCCTGAATCTGTTGAAGTTGCATATCTTTGAGCCTCTTATAGTTACAACCCGATCGAAAGTAATATGTACATAAAATACCCGAATCGACATCGTTGACATCTGTGCCAAATGACGAAGTTTTTTCTGTTATACTATAATAATCTTTCAACAGAATAATGCTCCTGTATAAGACTATAGTTATATAATGATGATATTTTGAATCAATTATAAAAGGGTGTTTATTAAAATCCCCTAACAGGGAAATTATAATGAATGAAAGGAAGGAAGGTTCAAGATATGAATATGGACAAGAAAATTCGTGATGAGATTGCGACTGTCGCGTATGGAATTTATGAAAAGCGTGGATACGTCGCGGGGGAAGATTTCGCTGATTGGATTGAAGCAGTAAAAATCGTGGAGAAGAAATATTCTAAAGGAATGGCCGGTGACGCAAAGGCCAGCAGGTCAGCTCAGCCCGTGAGGGCGACGGAAAGGAACAAAATCAAGAATCGGTAGAGCTGATGTCTAAACCCTTTAGCTCATTTTTTTTTGATTCAGGCAACCGCTGTGTATTCGTGCCATGCGCGGTCGGATTTTAATTTGACGCAGATGTCGATTTCATCGAACGCCAACCCATATCCTGCTATTCAGCATTAAATACGAACGGGGAACGCGGTACCATTTATTATAAGTCGGGGACGGCTTCGATACGGCGCACCTCTCTTGGAAATAATCTCCTCGCTTAGTCAAAATATTCAAACTAGTATTTTACAATAATTTCAGCCAACTACGGTTACAGACTACTAGGTGATAACAGAGATAGTCATACTTTATGAAGACGTGTAGAATCGCAGTCAAAACAAGCGGTGCAGGCTATTTCCAGTAGTCTTCACTTTGATACGATGTGCAGAAGTGTATATATATATCAACTTGACTTCACGTGTATGGGTGGTGCATAAAAAATACTTCACTAGGGAGTTTTGCTCTAAATATGGGATAACGTGCGATAGATAGCTGAAAACAAGAAAGCAGGCTGGATTTCAGCCTGCTTTCTTGTCAGTTGATGCATCTAACTGTCGTTCTGAGCCCTTTAAAAATCGTACGCTTAGTTTGCTATTAGCTCGGGTATGGCACTTGTGTCAAAAAACGGTAATACCATTCCGCAGTTCCATGCTCGGTTCCGTCGAACGTAAGCCACCTGCGGCTGCACCTTCGGCCCATTCTATCGGGCGAATGTCAAATGCCGTAATACCATTTTCCACTGTGAGACCCGGACCAACATCATGTGATGCAACAGGTACCTTATCAAACGCCGTAATCCCATTATACTCACCAGCGCTCATATCTTTGCTGCCAGCATAGGCCGTTCCCAATGTAAGAGCAATCACCAGAATGACCAAATAAATTAGAATCTTTTTCATATATATCGCCTCTTTTCTTTTTCAACTTGTCAAA
This sequence comes from Nitrospirota bacterium, assembly GCA_963845065.1. Lineage (GTDB taxonomy): Bacteria > Nitrospirota > UBA9217 > UBA9217 > UBA9217 > JAJYKN01. Next base: position 609,283 of record CAWJQQ010000001.1, on the reverse strand, counting down.
TCTTGTAATAAAAGATATCACAGCTTTTGCGATTGTCAAGTAAGTACGATTCTTCGCAACTAATCTGTTGCCAATGCATTCTAGGTTACTCAAATATATATAAATTGCATGATTTATAACTTGGTTAGTAATTTTTCTAGATATCTGTAACATAAGCACCACCAGGGTATGATGGGGAACTATCTCAAGAGCATACAGACCCCTATTTTCATCATCTATATCATCATGATCGTATTTCTGCCATCTCTGCATCGCCGTCAGCCCGAAACGATTCCATTGTACGCTGTACTGCCAACTGTATGAGGACAATATTCGAGGCGAAGAAGTAGTGGTATTCCTCCGCCATCTGTTACATTAAATGACCGGCCATCTAATCGTGTTTCTAGATAATATCAAAACCCATAGAAGTCATTCCGTAGAAGATCTTCCCGCACGTATCCCGTTTACAATTAGAACCATTCCCCCGGTATGTTCCTGAGTTGAACCGGACGAAGGAGTATGAAATAACCTTAAGAAAACTCTCGCCAGCGATCGCCTCGATATTCAAGATGAGTTGATGGACGTACTATCCGAAGAAATCTGTAATGCGGCTGTGTTTCAACCTCTTTTGCTTGGTTATATCCAGCAGTCCGAGCTAACTTTTTTACGTTAAACGTTGCATTATTTATGCGGAGTTATAGAGTATTCAAAAAATTCATATTACAATGAATTTAATGCATTTTACTTTTTTCGTTTTCGCCACTACAATGCAGTATTCCTTTCCTCCGAGGTGCCACCATGAAGAAGCAAGCCGTCAGACTCGTCATCGCCTCAACCACAAGCACGCAGAACTCAGGTCTTTTCGACATCCTCATCCCTGCCTATGAGAAAGCGACGCGCTATAACATAGCGGTCGAGGTCATTGCCGTCGGCACAGGTAAGGCAATCCGTATGGCGAAAAAAGGAGAGGCAGATCTCCTTTTTGTGCACGATCCTCTCCGGGAGGAGAAATTCGTCACTGAAGGGTATGGCGTGAATCGTCGCGCTGTCATGCATAATGTCTTCGTCATCGTCGGCCCCGCGAAGGACCCGGCGCGGGTGAAAACCGCGAACTCGGCTGCCGAAGCAATTGAACTGATCGCCGAAGGCGGCTTTCCGTTTGTTTCGCGGGGAGATGATTCCGGAACGAATAACAAAGAGCTGGACCTGTGGGATGATGACGGCATTAACCCGAAGGGCAAGGGGTGGTATTTCGAGACCGGCGGGAAGATGGGCGATACGTTACTCATCGCGGACCAGAAAAAAGCCTACACGCTTACAGACATCGGAACTTACCTGAACTACGAAAAGCAGCTCGATCTAAAGATACTTCTCCAAGGCGACCCAGCGCTCAAGAATTTTTACAGCGTTATCGCCGTTAATCCTTACCGTTTTCCGAATGCCCGGTACCGCGAAGCAATGGATTTCGTCGCCTTCGTGACCTCGCCCGAGGGGCAGGGAATAATCGCCGGATGTAAAAAGCACGGTGTAAGCCTGTTCACCCCGGAGGCGATTCCACCCATATCGATGAAAAGAAAGAAGTAATAAAAGGACTATCTATGCGCTTTACCACTTTTCCTCCCAATCCGCAGGAAGGGAAGAACCTGTAATAATGAACTAACTAGGAGGAGAATATGAAAAAGTTAATCAGCCTGATATTGCTATTGATCATTGTAGGTGGCGCAGCCGCAGTTTCGGCAGAAACGCGTATCCGCATGGCTTCGACCACAAGTACGCAGAATTCCGGGCTCTTTGACTATTTGCTGCCGATTTTTGAGAAAAAGACCGGGATCAAGATCGACGTTGTTGCCGTGGGCACCGGCGCAGCCATCGAAATCGGCAAGCGCGGCGATGCTGACGTGGTCCTCTGTCATGCAAAGGAGCAGGAACTGAAGGCTCTTGAAGAGGGATACTTCGTGAATAGGCATGACGTGATGTACAATGACTTTGTCATCATCGGCTCGACAAACGATCCGGCGAAGATCAAGGGCATGAAGTCGGCTGTCGACGCGTTCAAGAAGATCGCCGAAACTGGCTCTGCTTTCGTCTCTCGGGGCGACAGGTCAGGCACTAACACCAAGGAACTTGCGCTCTGGAAGAAGGCGGGAATCGATCCAAAAGGCCGACCATGGTATCTTGATGCAGGTCAGGGTATGGAGAAGACCCAGCGGATCGCCAACGAGAAGCGTGCCTACACACTTACGGACAGGGGGACCTGGCTGGCGACAAAGGACAAAGAAAAACTGGACATGGCCATCGTTCTTGAGGGAGATCCTTCCCTGTTCAACCAGTATGGCGTTATGGCCGTGAACCCTGTCAAGTACAAAGAGGTGAAATTCAAAGAGGCAATGGAATTTGTAAACTGGATCATTTCCAAAGAAGGGCAGGATGTTGTCGCCGCTTTCAAGGACAAGAACGGCAATGCTTTGTTTATTCCAAACGCCAAGTAACGTAGCGTGGTCGGAACGATTCGGCGCGGCATAGGTGGGGCAGTGCTGATTTACAAGGTAGCCGGCTGACCCGCATATGCAGCCTATCAATGCTTAAATAGACGCCGACAGTGTCCCGATTTTGAATGAGCACGGTATCCATATAGTACAATACCGACTGTTGACACCGCGACAATTTACTAAGAAGCTGCAATTAACCTGAACGAAAAGCAGGATGATAATTGAGAGAAAAAATAGAGTCGTCCTGCTTTACGGAGATCCCTTATGAAGGCAAACGCTGCTGGCCATCTTTCAGGAAGACAATGAACCGGAGTCCTCTCAGGCAACATCTCTCCCGCACCCTTTAGATCGCTATAATCATGGGGCATTGACGAGTACCTACAATAGTTTGCAGTGATGTCTTCTTCCTAATAAATTACATTTCTTATAAAGTGCAGAGTACTTATTATGACTCTCCAATCAAGGTGTGAGTCAAATCACAGATTCATTAATGATAAAAGTGCATAATCAAGCCTGCCTGCAATAAGATCTTTACAATGTATTCGGGTTCGTTGTAGAGAGGGGTCTTATGAAGAGGCTCCAAATATCTTCGTTATTCCTCGTTCTCGTTATATTGTTTTCCTGTTCGAGTGGTAGCACATCCTCGGGAGGAAGTGACTCTTCACGGCCAACAACAGCAACCCCAACCTTCAGCCCATTGCCGAACATCTATTCCAGCGCGTTGACCGTCACAATTGCGTCTGCGACGAATGGAGCGTCGATCTTCTATACAACCGATGGTACGTCTCCAAGTGCAGCTTCAATGTTATATACAGGCCCCATCACTGTCAGAGTAACCACTACCTTCAAGGCCTTCGCACAGGCTTCCGGCGACGCGGATAGCACTGTAGCGACTGGCATCTACACGGTTACAGGCAGTGGCGGTATCGGCGGATTGCACGTGGTGGGCAATCAGATTCAGAACGTTAGTGGCAAGGAGGTCCGCATTCATGGCGTGAATCGCTCTGGCACTGAGTACGCTTGCATCCAGGGTTGGGGCATCTTCGATGGTCCAAATGACGTCGCTTCGATCCAGGCGATTACATCATGGAACGCAAACGCCGTACGCATTCCCCTCAACGAGGACTGTTGGTTGGGCATCAATGGTGTATCGTCCCAGTATGGCGGCACCAACTACCAGCTGGCCATCGCCGACTACGTCAGCACCATCAACCAGCAGGGGCTGATCCCCATCCTTGAACTTCACTGGTCAGCTCCTGGAAGCACACAAGCAGTTTCTCAGCAGCCCATGCCGGACCGAGACCATTCCCCCACGTTCTGGACTCAAGTGGCGCTAATGTTTAAGGGCAACAGTTCGGTTATTTTCGAGCTCTTCAACGAGCCCTTCCCCGACTCTAATCAGGACACGGTGGCGGCCTGGACCTGCTGGCGTGACGGGAGCATTTGCTCGGGTATCACCTATACCGTGGCCGGTATGCAGGAACTGGTCAATGCGGTTCGAAGCACAGGTGCGACCAATATTATATTACTCGGCGGGGTGGAGTACTCGAATTCATTGACAGGCTGGCTCTCATACAAACCCAACGATCCGCTCGGTAACTTGGCGGCAGCTTGGCATGTTTACAACTTCAACATGTGCGCAGATGTGAGCTGTTATAACAGCAACACCGGACCGGTGCTAGCTGCGGTGCCGGTAGTGACCACCGAGATCGGTGAGGATGACTGTCAGGGCGTTTTCATCAGCACGCTGATGGGTTGGCTTGATAATAACGGCGGTAGCTACTTGGCCTGGGTATGGGATACCTGGGGGTCGTCATGCAGTTCAATCGCGTTGATTTCAGATTACAACGGCACCCCGAACGGCGCTTACGGTCAGACCTATAAGGACCACCTCTCCACGCTCAGTCCATAGGTTTTTGCCGAATATCCTAATCGATAAAAGTTGCGTCTGATTGAAGTACGGACCATGCTGTGTAACAAAGAATATCTTGACTGCTGTAGATTATATCCCAAATTTACGAAACTGATTAATCAGGATTTAGTGGGATAGACAAGAGGAAAGCATCCTGTGAATTAGCGAACTCCCAGAAACATATTGTACAGCAAGTTGTTGAGGAGGAGATCAAGGATGGCGGTTGTCATGGAGTTAGAATTATGATAATGTTTGTTCGACGGGTCACCAAACTGGCGGAAAGATTTATTTTTAATATTTATCTTGTTCCCTTATCCCTCTTTCTTTTTATTGGGTCCTTTGTTTATCCAGCTTCTTTATGCTTGGCACAACAAACCAGCGTTACCAAAGATGGTATCACTTGGACCTTTGATCGATCGGTGACTGTCGGCCAGTTCATCAACGGGGACTATTATGTCGTCGGTCCTGTCACTGTGACTGCTATCGATCCTCCTCCCACTACATCGACACCATACGAAAACGGCTCGGTATTAAATCTGCCTACACCTGACAGCAAGAGCGGATTTGACGAGCGGCTAAATGACGGAGTCGATGAATCGTGGTGGTTCAATGCCAATTGGAGGGTCTACCCCCCCATTGTTTTGAAAACGGGAGATTCTCTAGTTTCTTCAATTAGTCTGACACAGTCTCAACTTCATACGCTCCCTGAAGTGATGCGATCGGGGGATGTGAACATCAGCCCGGTGAGAACGGTTTCTATCCTCACGATTTTGAGTGCGCCGGTACCTTCCGATGCCTTCCGACCGTCCTACTGTGACCGAAGCCAGACAATATACTACGGCAGTAATCTGCAAAGAAATCTCTTACCTTCTTTAGCACCACCGAACTCTGCTAATACTCCACCATTATCACAGTTTGAAAGTTGGTTCCGGAGGCCCTGGATCGACATGAACCCGTTTCTCTTCGACGTGCCGGCCGAATATATGCCAAGCTACGGTCAGCATATTGCCTTTGCTGATTCCTATGTGGGGCTGCTACTCTCTCTTGACTTTGCGCCAGATGCGAAAGTAAATCTGACGAACTACTTCGTGCAATATGGTATCGACCTATTTGGGTGTGTACAAGCCGGCTACGGGTGGCCCGCCTTCGGTGGTCATCGTAGCGGAAGAAAAATGCCGATCGTATTTGCCGGTATTTTATTGAATAATGAATCCATGAAAAATGTTTCGACCTTGTACCCGGACAAGTTCGGAGAAGACATGCAGACAGTCTATATCAACGAGCTGCCTCCGGCGGGTAACTTCCAGCAGGCCTGGCAAGGTGCGAAAGTGGTTTATGGAGGCCACTACGGCGTTTATAGCGATGGTACTCCTGTTAGCCCAGGGTTATACGGTCCGTATGAACAGCTTCAGCCTGCGGATTGGCCCCTATACGGCACGCCGCCGAATCAAGAACAATTGGGCGAAGCGTATAGGCGCTGCTGTACATCGGTCTCTTGGGTCGGTGAAGCCTTGACGATGCATCTTATGGAAGCGGAAAATATCTGGAACCACCCGGCTTTTTTTGATTACGCTGACCGTTGGATGTTCGAAGACGACACCCAAGCGGTTGCAGAGATCTACGCACAAACAAATGGCGAGTATGATTATAGCCCCGATTGGGAACGACAAGGCCAAACCCGATACTGGCTCCAAGGAGAGTTCCCCCAATATACATTCATCGACGACATGTGGCATGTCTATCGTAGTGTGCAGCCTCCGCAACCGACTGCTGTGTCAGCCGGAGGGGGCGGTGGAGGGTGTTTTATTGCTACGGCAGCCTTTGGCTCATCCCTGGATCCGCACGTTGTTACGTTAAGAATATTTAGAGACAAATATCTCTTGACAAACACGCCCGGAAGAGAATTTGTCAAGGTCTACTATCGATATTCACCATTGATGGCACAACTCATAAGGGATAACGAGGTACTCAGAGTATTTACAAGGATTTCGCTAGCTCCGGTTATTTATTTCATCGAGTATCCTTTGCTTGTCATTCTTTTATTTTGTCTGCTCGTAGGAATCGCAGTCTATAGACGGGCAAGGAGCACTCGTAGAAATAATGAGCAAGTATAATTATCAAAATAGACCGAGGGGCTGTCTCCGGGATTTGAGAAATTCGAAATGATAAGGCTTCTGTGGTTAATTTGCGTTCTTCCCCTTGTTGTCGTTAATATTAATAGTGAGCATAGTTAAACTTCCCAGAGCGGGAAGATTGTGATACCTATTAATTTATAAAAAGAAAATTAATTGCTGCTCGAAGTTGATAGGGATTACCGACCGTGGAGGTTAGATCAAATAGCTGAATCTATTCTGAACTTGGCAGTGCAGACTTGTAGATGTTTCTTATAGAGATACTGAATTGATTGAAGTGACGAATATCGATTCGTAACTCGAAGTGCGATGCACGTCCAGAATCATGGACACGCTCTAGGCTGAAGCATATGCAGAAAACATCTTGTTTTATTTATATATAGACTACTCGTTCGAGTTCAGCATGGGTTGTGACGTGCAGCGTTCTTGCTAAAATTTCAGTCTATATCGTGTGTTTTCCTTTCTTAATAACATTATTTCCAATTAATACAAAGTATGATATGCTTCTGCTGTGCTTCGCATAATATGTATTTAGAGCCAGTAATCCTCAATTATTTCAACTCATCGAAATTACATAGTATCTAGTGCATGAAAGATTTAACACATGATTGATCTGACCGTTGTCACATATTCATAAGGAGGTCGCCATGAATATAAAAAAGAGGTTTTCTGTAATGAACAGGATGGAGTTCTTAAAGGCTGGTCTGGTGGGGACTACCACGGCCTTTATTGAGGGGAATGCCCTTGCCGAGGCCTTGCAGAATGCGGTATCACGAGAGTCCTTTACCTTTCCTTCGCCTGTTTACCGAACACTCGGCAGAACAGGATTGAAGATCATGGTTGTCAGCTTTGGTGCAATGCTAGTGCCCGAGCCCGAACTTTTAAAGATCGCTTTCGATCACGGGGTCAACTACGTTGACACAGCGCGGAAATATATGGACGGCAAGAACGAAGAAATCGTAGGCAAAGCACTCAAAGGTAGGCGTGATAAGGTGTATGTGGCTACAAAGACGCTGCCCACTTCGCGGTCCAAAGAGGAAATTATCAGGGATGTTGAAACCAGCCTCGAGGCACTCGATACCGATTATGTTGATGTAATCCAACTTCATAGTCTTACCGACAAAGAGCGCGTATTCATTCCGGAAACACGGGAGGCTCTCACCAGACTGAGAGAGCAGGGCAAGGTGCGTTTTTTTGGGGTGACCACACACAAGAACCAACCTGAGGTCCTGAACGCCCTGGTGGATGACAAGGACCTTTTTTTCGACACGGCGCTGGTGGCCTATAATTTTGAAAGCAGCCCGGAGATTGGTGAAGTTATAGCGCGGTTAGCCAAGACGGGCGTTGGAATCATTGCGATGAAGACGCAGGCGGGTGGGTACAAGCCGGGGCAACTTGATTCTATCAGCCCTCACCAAGCTGCACTTAAATGGGTCCTCCAGAACCCCAATGTCACAATGGCTATCCCTGGCATGAAAAATCTGGCCCATTTCAAGGAGAATATTGCAGTCATGGGGATGCAGCTCAAGCGTGCCGATGTCCACATCCTGCATCAATACCATGCCGCTGTGCAGTCGTACTACTGCGACCTCTGCGGAATCTGCGAGAGCACCTGCCCAAAGAGCGTGGATATCAGTACGATCAACCGTTCACTAATGTATATGGAAGGGTACCGGAACTACGAGCTTGCGCGGTCAACGTACCGCGAGATTCCGCAGCGAGCCAATGCCGCTGCGTGCTTGGACTGTCAGGTCTGCATCGCCTCATGCGTCCGGGGGATGAACATTGCGGCGCGGATGGAGCGGGCAAGAAATGTATTGGCGTAACCGTAGAAACCGTTCGTTACAGAGGATACAGAGATTACAGAGGGAAATGACAAATGTCAACGCTCAAAATTCAAATAAAAGTCAAATATTCAAAACAGCAATCGTTTCTCTTCCTGATCATCATAATCATACTCTTCACATCAGTCCCCGCTGCACAAGCACAGAGTGGCATGGAGAAATTCCTGCCCGCGCCATCTTGCACCGAAGGATGGGCCATGGACGGGAAGGTGACCCTCTTTGACAAGGACGCCCTCTCCGACCGGATCGACGGCGAAGCTGAACTTTATTTCCCTTACGGGTTTACCGTGCTCGCCTACGCCCGCTATGATAGCAAAAAGAGTCCGAATATTGCGATTGATGCGGACGTCTACGCCATGGGTTCGCTGCTCGACGCTTTCGGGATGTTCGCAAACTACCGCAAAAAGGACAGTATTGACATCGTCGTCGGTGCCGAAGGAATAGTCTCGCCGTCCCAGGTTTTTTTCTATCAGGACAAGTACTTTGTGCAGCTGCAGGTCACGGGGGCCACAAGCCTGGGACAGGACCTCCTTCTTGATTGCGCCCGAGCCATAGCAAAGAATCTCCCGCAGAGCGTGGCTAAGCCGAAAGAACTTGACGCCTTTTCTGCGACTGACGTGGTAAAGAAGAGCGAGCGGTATTTGGCCCAGAGCCTACTGGGGTATGACTTTTTCCGCCGGGGCCTTATGGCTGACGCCATTGTAGAAGGAAAAACAGTTCAGATATTTATAGTGCTTGAGGATTCCCGGGATGCGGCGCGCAAGGCCTTTGATCAGTACCGCTCATACCTGAAAACATCTAAAAAAGACATTCCTGTGACGGAGATGCCGGACCGAATCTTCCTGAAAGCCGTGGACCCATTGTATGGAAATGTGTTTGTTGAGCAGGCAGGCCAATACGTATTCGGTGTTGTCAGAGCCAAAGATTCTTCCTTAGCCATGCCACTTGTTAAACAGCTAAGGAAAAACCTTTGCGGTAGCCAGGGAGTTCTACGAAAAGATTAAAATCGTTAAACCTCATATGATCCAAATATTCAATGCTCTGTTTTGGATTATTTTTCTCGACATAGTTCCCTCCTTTTTTTACCATTTTAATCCGCCCACATAGACGTTGCAAGTGTCAACTGGTTTTACATTTTTTTTTACCAAGAGGTGATTCGCACTAGTAGTTGTTTCTTGCAGAAATTTTATTTTAATTGATGTGAATAATTCCGGTGTAACTTCTGGTGTGATGGCCTTACTGAAGTTTACACGATAACCATTTTCAGACCATAGTACAAGTTACAATCGAATAATATCTCTTGACGATATTTCCAATTGAGATAATATATCTCAGTGATCAAGTCCTTCAAAGGCAGAGTAACCGATAAATTTTATCGCGGTCAGTTTTCCGCCAAGTTACCGCGGGCAATTCAGCGCACTGCCACATTGAAGCTTGAGATCATAAATTGTGTCGGTTCTTGAAAATCTGCGTGTGCCACCGTCTAACCATCTGGAGGAATTGCATGGTAACAGTAAGGATCAGTACAGCATCCCTATCGTTAAACAGTGGCGGATTTGCTTTACATGGAAGGGCAGCGATGCCTTTGATGTCGAAATCGGTAATTACTATTGAGAGGTGAGAAAAACATGAAAAAGCGTGATTTTGCTCCAATCCACCAGGGGGAAATCCTAGTTAACGCTTTTTGGAACCTCTAGGAATTAGCCAGTACAAGCTTTCCAAAGACATTGGTGTAACTGTGCGCCGAATTATTGAGATCGCGCCTGGTCGTCGCATAATTTCTGCTGACACGCTGCGCCTTAGCCATTTTTTCGCTCTGGAAGACCAATTTTGGCTGAATCTACAGTCTCGCTATGATATGAAATAGTCTGTGATCGGCTTCAATCTAATATCAAAAAGGATGTTCTTCCATGCTCACACGCGGCATGATGGCCTCTCAATCAATCTCTCAACCAGACAAGCTAGTCAGCTCATTGTTTGATGAATGCTCCCTGTCTAATTCTGCAGGCTTTTTTATCAAACACTGAAGTTTCAATCGGAAATTATCATGAGGAGAATAACATGGATTATTATTATCATTATGTCCCCGGCAGATTAAGAATACAAACGCCATTCATCCACGGTAGTCCGCAGAATGAGGCGACGTTTGAAAAGTCTATCCAGGGTTTGGAAGGGATAACGTCGGTAGAAACCAACTCTGTTACAGGTAGTGCATTAATTCATTTCGATGAACATAAAATCAAACACGAGCAAATAATCGACTTTCTGGAAAAACATGGTTATTTTATTCTGTCTAAAGCAAAAACGTGTGATGAGGTTATTGAGCAGGCAGCGGAAAAGGTTCTTGACGTGGCAGAAAAGATTGTGGTCGACTCGGTCGATGGCGGGATTGGCGAAGCTTAATGAATTCATCCTATAGTCCACAACAGTTTCGATTGTTGAAATCCCACTTTTCATAAAAAAAACGTTACCCTCGCCTTTTTTAAATTTCAGAATTATTGACGAGCATGACATCGTCTGCTTGTAGCGATTGATCCGAGACATAGGTTGTCAGAAAAATAGTGTCGTGCTATGGTTAGGAGTATAATAGCTTATGCCTCTCAAGATTCTTCTCGTTACTCCGCCGTTTACCCAGCTGAACACCCCCTATCCGGCAACACCTTATTTAAAGGGCTTTTTGAATCAATTCGGCTATGACGTATTTCAGGCTGACCTAAGCATTGAGCTGATCAATAGGATATTTTCGCGGGACGGATTCCAAAAGCTTTTCGATCTTGTCAAAAAGAAGGGCGGCCAACTTTCCCAGAATGCACTCCGGATCATACGGAATGAACGTTATTATCTCCAAACCATTGAGCAGGTAATAAATTTTTTGCAGTACCGCGACAACACCCTTGTCCAAGCCTTGTGTAATGAGCACTTTTTGCCGAGGGCTTTTCGGTTCGATCAATTGCCCGATCTCGAGTGGTCATTCGGGAACATCGGTGTGAATGATAAGGCCCGGTTCTTCGCCACACTTTATATCGAGGACATCGGCGATCTTATCAAAGAGGCAGTCACCCCCTATTTCGGTTTTACCCGTTATGCCGAGAAACTTGGCATGTCGGCCCACTCTTTTTCTCCCATCGATGCCGCCTTGCTCGGGCCCGATACCCTCATTGACACGTGGCTGCTGGAACTGCTGAAGAAATACCTTGAAGATCATCGTCCTGATATAGTTGGCATTACCATCCCCTTTCCCGGAAATTTCTTTGCCGCGCTCAAGTGCGGTCAATTCATAAAGAAGAATTTTGCGCGCATTAAGGTCATTGCAGGAGGAGGGTTCGTTACTACTGAACTTCGCGAACTTTCGGAACCAGCGGTCTTTAATTATCTGGATTACATCACCCTGGATGACGGCGAACGTCCTTTTGTAAATATTTTAAAATGCCTCGAAGGCAAAATAGACCAAAGTGGTCTTACGAGGACCTTTGTCCGGATTGCAGGCGAAGTGAAATATATCGATAGTGGGGAAAATGATTTTTCTCATGCCGAGATAGGTTGCCCGGATTATTCCGACCTTCCCCTGGATAAATATCTTTCTCTGATCGAGATGGCAAACCCTATGCACCGGCTCTGGTCGGACGGTAGATGGAACAAGATCACGATAGCTCATGGCTGTTACTGGCACAAGTGCTCGTTCTGCGACACGAGCCTCGATTATATAAAACGATTTGACAGCGCACCTGCTGCTGTGCTAGTAGACAGGATCGAGCAATTGATCGCCCAGACGGGACAGACCGGTTTTCATTTTGTAGACGAAGCTGCGCCGCCTGTATTGCTGAGAGAACTTGCTCTGGAGCTGCTGAGGAGAGGCATAAACATCTCCTGGTGGGGAAACATTCGTTTTGAAAATGCTTTTACCCAGGATGTTTGCAGGCATCTGGCAGCTTCGGGCTGCATTGCCGTGACCGGAGGTCTCGAAACCGCTTCGGACAGGCTTTTGAAGCTCATGAATAAAGGCATCACTATTCGTCAGGCTGCCCAGGTGTGCCAAAACTTTGCGACTGCAGGTATCATGGTCCACGCATATCTTATGTACGCTTTCCCAACACAAACAGAACAGGAAACGATTGACAGCTTGGAGATCGTACGCCAGTTTTTTAAGAACGGGCTTGTACAATCTGTCTTCTGGCACAGGTTTACGGCTACAGTGCATAGCGATATAGGAAAAAATCCTGCGAAATATAAGTCCATGATAATCGACGAACAGGGCAACAAGTTCGCCAGGAACGATCTCATGCACGAAGATCCTAGCGGGTGCGACCACAAGCTTTTCGCGGATGGATTGAACAAAGCTGTCTACAACTTTATGCACGGTATTGGGACGGATTTTCCAGTCAGGGAGTGGTTCGAATTTAAAGTGCCCCCTGTTTCAATAAAAAGAAATTACGTGGAGCAGTTGATCGATGAGGGACAAGGTTCTGATAAAGACAGGCTGCAATCGAGAGTACTGTGGCTCGAAAATCGGCCCCAATGGGAGCGAAAAGGTCCAAAAGGGAAGGGAAAAGGCAAGTTGGTCTTTTATAAGAAAACGAACAGTTTTGCTCTGAACGTGAATACGGAAACTGGTGAGTGGTTGAATAAGGTGTTTGAGAGATTTTCCGTTTATAATGCAGAACCGATGCTGCTTAATGAACTTAAAAATAATTATGAGAAACAATTTAATTCTTCTTTCGATATTTTTCTGAGGTCCAAAGAATGGAAAACCCTGCGGATACAGGGGTTGCTCTTGGTATGATCGTAGGGCACCATTGAAAAAGCCTCCGTTTAATCCTTGACCTTAGGGCGAGCGAAGAAAGCAACAAAATTGTTATTCCTTGTCCGTTCGTTGTGAGCCTGTCGAACCGCTCAAAACACTTTCTCTCAAATCCGCCTATTCCACATCAAGGTTGAGTACACTGTTTTTCTCGTTTATAAAGCTAGTATCTTCGGTTCCATCACATAAAGGGGCTCAATCTCCCCTCCCCTTCCAAACAATTCAAGGACTTATAGCATACACAATATAATTTTCTTTTACAGGTGAGGTTATACTGTTTTTAGTTGAAATTGAAAAGAGTGGCTCCCCCGTGGCATAATCCACGGTAGAGAGAGAGAAACAAAGAAAGGAGCCACTCGATGAAGGATACCACAAGGAAGAGGAAAAAGGCAATACGAGGAATTGAAGAGGCATATGGAAGGCAGGAGATCATTGAACAGATGTATTATGTCTTCGCAAAAGGTAAACAGGGTTTTGATGAATGCATGAAGGAAATGGGCCGACTGATGGCGGAGACGATCATGTACATCGAGCGTGAGGAGATTGCCGGGCCAGACTACCAGCCCACCAGTCCTGACCTGTGGAAGTGGGCAAGCCAGGGCGGTTCCGTCTATATCGGAGATCAGAAGATCCCAGTGACCCACCCTCGGCTTCGAGGTCCGGCTGGTGAGATTGCGCTTCAGAGTTATCAGAAGTTGAAAAAACCGGAAGGTTTCTCAGAAGAATTGCTTGGAAAGGTACTCCGTGGCATATCATGCCGGAAGTATGCGGAGACGGTTGTAGATACGGCGCAAGCATTTGGCGTATCTGCCAGCACGGTGTCGAGCCATATCGTCGCGGCAACAGCAAAACAGCTTCAGGAGTTTAAGGAACGGTCACTCACGTCATTCGTCCCCTTTGCAGTCTTTTTAGACACTGTTCACCGCGGCGGAGAGGCATTCATCGTGGCGCTGGGGCTCGATAGTGCTGGAACGAAGCAGACATTGGGATTCTGGCAGGGGGCGACGGAGAACCATGAATTGTGCGAAGAACTGTTTTCCGATATGGAACGGCGGGGTCTGACACTATCACGACGAATCATCTGGGTCACCGATGGTGGCAGAGGCGTAATCAAAGCTCTCCGGGATCGCTTCGGCAAGAAATTGATCCATCAGCGGTGCACGATCCACAAGGACCGCAATATACAGCATCATTTGCCGAAGAAATACCGGAAAGACGCACACAGGAGGTTCCGAACTGCCCTGGAGCAGAATAATTACGCAGATGCTCGTCAGATGCTTCTGGACATGGAGAAATGGCTTCGGGGCATCAATGAGTCGGCGGCTGATTCGCTCATGGAAGCGATAGAAGACATTCTCACCCTTCACCGGTTGAAGGTTCCCGCTCTCTTGCGGAATACCTTGCATTCTACCAATCCTATTGAGAGCATGTTTTCTACGGTGAGAAAAGCAGAGGGCAATATAAAGCGCTATCGCGACAGCAAGATGATGCAGCGCTGGCTCGCTTCTGTTCTTTTATATGCTGAACAAGGATTCAGGAAGATCAAGGGTCACGCCTTCATCGCGGACGTGATGAAACGGATCGAGGCGGACGAAATAAATGACCTAACGGTCAAAAAGGCTGCATAAGGAGGGATGGTTAGGTATGGCTCGGCCTCAGAAAACTCAAATATGGCGATCCTACGAATCCGATTTTATACACAACGATGCTTTACACCGTTGAATCGATAAAAAGCCTTAGCCGAAGGGAGCGCGGGCCACTCAACTAATTTCAACTAAAAACTTGACCTGATCTTTACAGGTAGTAAGTAACAGGACACTTCGAAATCCGCACGGCTCAAACCACATAACCCCAAACCCCTCTTTTTGAATTGTGTATTGCTACTTTTTTTATATACCATATATCTTCCTACTTATACGCTTCATGAGAGATCCTTTTTGGTACTCTTAAATATATTCATCTCAATATGGACATCAGACGCGACATTTGCTAACCTTACACAATACAATTGTAAAACATTTTACACCAAGGGTTGCAATTAATAGCACTCGCACAATGAACTGCACACTAGACAAGGCGATTATTGACGGATACTTGGTGGATTGTTGATACTATGGCGGTTCCTGTTTTCTTGGCATATGTTTTAAAATAAAATCGCGTCAAAGAAAACCGGGGCCGCTATAAAATTAAATATTCTGCGATACACTTATAATGACAATTTTGCTTGAAATGCTATTTGCGTAACAGACACATAATTACAGTTTTTTCGCCATAGCTCAAACAAGCCACCAATTGCTCTATTATCGTATAAGTATTGTTTAATATCGTCTATATATTGGACGTATGTCAACTAAATGATTAAAATATTTATTAAAGACGACCAAGGGCTTGTAATAGGTCATAGATATGAGTAGATGCGATGGAAGGTTATGGTTTTCAGCCACAATAAATTATTTATCTATACTCAGCGTCTTGAATTGAATGGGTACCTGAAGTGAATCGGAATACCCGCCTGAATACACAAGTATATACACCTAATGAACAAACGGATCAAAAATAGTTCTCATCGCCATTAGCATTCAAAATACAAATACAATGGATGGGGGTGTGATTATGAAATGCAAATGTTGTGCAATGTGTGCAATGATGATTCCAATAGATGCAAAAGTTTGTCCTTATTGCAGAAAGGCAATAGGGTTGAGCATGCCGGCAATTCTTGCGACCAAAGATAGGAAGGGATTGTCTGCACTGGATGTACCAGCATTGCTTACAAAAGTAGTTCAGGAACAACAAAAGACAATCAAAGCAATGAATAAGGAAATTGCATAACTCAAAGCAAAGGTTCAGTAAAAGGTCTTTCTTCTATTACTTGTTCATAAAGCATCGCAGATGAACCGGCACACATCGTGTCGGTTCATTTTTTTATTCCACCACTTCCTTCAGAAATAACAAAGGTGTCTATAAAGATTTCTTGTGAGACACAAGTACAGCCCTCATAAACCCCATTTTGGTGACTTTTTTGACCTCATTTTATTAGCTTGGTTAGATACCAGGCTAGGCATACAACCTTCCACTCCAATGAGGCGGATCACCTTACCATTTCCCCATATATATTACCTGAATCTTGCATCAAAACGTAGTTCCCCCGACTCGTCGGGTTTGTTTTGATTCCCGCATCTTCCGCTTACCCTTCGACAGCTTTCATTTCATCTTAACTGCCGCATTCCTCATCGCATAAGGCAGAAAAGCACAATT
Source organism: Nitrospirota bacterium (assembly GCA_963845065.1). Lineage (GTDB taxonomy): Bacteria > Nitrospirota > UBA9217 > UBA9217 > UBA9217 > JAJYKN01. The sequence continues at coordinate 592,874 of CAWJQQ010000001.1, read as the reverse complement.
CCAAGCTTCTCAGCCTATATTGTGCAAGAAATTTCTTGCACAATTGCATCATGAAGAATTTTCAGCGGGTTGCAGCCTCATAACCTCCATGTGCCGGCATTGCCACTGACCGCCATCAAGCCACGGGCGCACCTGATTGCGTAGCTGATCAAGATGCTCCATGAAGCTAAAGAGTCCTGCTACCCTGTTGTCGTGTTCGGAGTACCGCGCCTTCGTCGTATTGCCGCTCATGACCAGCTTTGTCGCGATCATGAGCAGCTTCAACCGAGCGATTTTGATGGTGTTGTCCTGAATGCCGCTCAAGGCGGTGACTGCCGCGTTATCTTGAGTGCGTTTCTGCTTCTCGCTGAATTCTGCGAGCATCTTGAACGATCTCCAACTGTTGTAGGCCAAAAGAACGATCTGAAAATATGCGTAGTTGTTCATGAACCGACGCGTGGGAATAGCCGACAGTCCCTCTCGCTTTACTTCGCCGATCTGGTTCTCGCAATCTGCCCGCTTGTCATACTCGCTGATAGCCTGATGAGACTTGCCTGGATGATTGGTGACAAATTGCCGATACGTAAAACCACCGTCTTCCAAAAGCTCAAGCTGCGTGTCTCCCTTGCCTGATTTCTTTCCCGGAATACGCATTGAGACGAAACGGCGTTCTCCCGGCCATCCCGTCGGTTTATACCAGCACTCATTGTATTCTACGCTATCGATTTTGTGCACCTTGTACCACATCTTGGAATCAAAGGGCGGCTTGCATCCTTTATTGCCGAAGATGTACATGTGCCTTTCGTCTTCCGCAGCTTTAACCGCATCCCAACTGATGAACTCGCCGTCACCTCGAAGAATCACCTTTTTGACACAAGCAGGAAGGTATTTCTTGATGCTCTTGATCACCTCCGCGACTTCTTTGCCAGAGATGGTCGCGCCCTTGCGAAGCTTTCCGACAAGATACTCTCGCGTCTCCTCAATGAAACCCAGGACAGGACGAAATCCCTTTTTTCCCCGGTACCGGGTATTGTGTCCCTTGCGGCCGCCTTCCTGATCGCCAAAGATGGTCTCAACTGTCGTATCAAGATTAACATGGATGACGCTGTAGCTGATCTCGCACAATTTCCAGACCCGTTCTCGTAGCGCCGCCATCACCAAAAGCAGCGACTTCCCTTGATTGATGCCCAAGGACGCAACGTATCGCCAGTAAGTCGTCACGTGCGGCAACTTGGACACGCCGAACAGGGCGCACACCATTGGATCCGTTTGTATGTATTGAAAATGCCACAGCCGCGTGAATCCAATGAAAAGCAACACCAGAATCCCATACACTGCTTTATAATGTCCCTGGTCCGGCGTGCGGCCTGGTGGCTGATAAAATCCCTCGAAAACCTCCTGGAACTTTACCGCGTCCATGAACTTCTCTAACGCCAGCAGTCCGCCGAAGGGTGAAAGCCGTTCACTGCAATACTCGTAGCGCGTATTAGGGCTGATTTTAGCGGGTTCCGAATGGCCTTCATTTTGACCTTGATTCATGCCGTTTTTCGCGCTATGCTTCTTTTGTCGTTTAACCATATGGGTTACCTCCTGATATCATGGGTTGTTCGCGAGATAACCGCATTATATCAGTGTAACCTGTATGGTTTTATCTTTTTCACTCCATCAGCGTGCAGGATTCAGGTATTAACTGATCAAAAATACTTAATTTCAATACCTTTTAAAATATTATCTTTTTTTTACGAATTTATAACTGCCATTACCGCGAAACCAGACAACGACTTCAATCAAATTTTGATTCTTGCATTCACGATTGTTGCAACCAACTTGCAGATTCCGATATGCATCGGACAATGATTACATTTTAAACCGGAAACCATTTCTAGATAGTCTAGAACAATAGTCATTTGCATTTTGTGATTTATTTTTCTATCAACAACTACATCCTGGTTGAAGTTTCCATTCTTCTAAACTGATAAAGCTACAACCAAGTGTTAGCATCTATTCATACTGATTATCTTGTCTACAATGTCGAAAGTTTTTAACCGACAGCCGCCTTATTGACCTTGGCAAAAATAACAGGAAGTACTAGCAATGTAAGTAGAGTAGTTGAAACCATTCCTCCGATCAATCACGAGCGCCAATGGCCTCTGAGCCTGAGAGCATACTGCATGAGATAATGCTGAGGGCAAAAGCCCCAAGCCAGCCAATAACGTAATCATAACCACAGGACGTAAGTGGCGCTTAATAAATCGTGACCATGTTCGTTACTCAATTTTTCACATTGGCTATAAGGATTATTCCATTCTGTATCGCGATAACGAATAAGGATAGGAAGCCGATCACCAAAGACGTAACTCAAGATACAGTATATCATGGCGAAATTGAACTTTTGGCAAGCACGGCACGTCCATAGCTGTGACGCCGCGGATATGTAAAGATCGGAACCAAATTCTCCATATTTATCTATATTTCTGCCTTCGGCTGGGCATCTCATCAGATAAAGGTACTGATCACATGCGTCACTACGGCGATATTAGGCTTAGTGGAATTGAGATATTTTTTAAATTCATTTGTTTTATTAGAATCATTATGGAATCATAGATTATATGGTAAAATAGATCTGTCTGCCTAAAGTATTGCTACCTTTAGCCTGTTTAACTTTTTATTATCACAAGTGTCTAAATACAGTAAAGAAAGATTGAAGATAACACACTATATGCGATAATGGAGAAAGGAGTAATTGAATATGAAAAGAATAATTTATCTCTCCATTGCTATTATAGTAATACTCCTTGTAGGCGTCTTGCCCGTGTATGCATATACGGGAGGCCATGGAGGAGGTCACGGTGGCTATGGAGGTCATGGAGGTCATGGAGGCTATTATGGCAGAGGCCATGGAGGGGGAGTCGTTTGGATCGGGCCAGGATGGTGGGATCCGTGGTGGGGTTTACCTTATTATCCCTATTATTACTCTGAGCCGCCCGTTATACAGCAACAAGCCCCAATATATGAACAGCAGGCTCCGATAGAGGAACAACAGAGTTACTGGTACTTCTGTCCAGACTCCAAGGCTTATTACCCATACGTGAAGCAATGTCCCGGCGGCTGGATGAAGGTTGTTCCAACTCCAGGTCCACCAAATGGTAGGGAGTGAAGACATTATGAGGACATACAATCGAAGCATCTTGATATCTTTTGCTCTGCTGGTAGTGGGAGGATGTGCGACCATCCCGACTGGTCCCAGCGTAATGGTTTTGCCGCCTCCGGGCAAGCCATTTGATATGTTCCAGGCGGAGGACAGTATGTGCAGACAATGGGCACGACAGCAAATCGGGCTCACTCCACAGGAGACGGCTAATCAAAATACAGCAGCAGGGGCCGCGGTTGGCACCGCTATAGGAGCAGGTCTCGGAGCGGCTATTGGGGCTGCTTCAGGTCAGGCAGGTGCAGGTGCGGTGATTGGCGCTGCTAGCGGGCTTCTCATCGGCACGGCCTCAGGTGCAAACTCGGGAGAGTTTTATGGAGAGGAGGCTCAGCGTCGGTATGATATTGCATATGAACAGTGCATGTATGCAAATGGGAATATCGTTCCAGGAGTGAGACGATATTATCGTGTTCAGAAGATTCCTCCGCCACCTCCCCCGTCGGACATGAAGTCCGCACCGCCCGATTTGTCACAGCCTCATCTCGCACCACCGCCGCCTCCTCCACCTCCTCTTCCTCCCATGCAATAGTTGAGGTCATCAAGGTCGAGTACGGCAACATTTTCGATTATGCGCGAAAGAAGCATGAAGAGAGCGACTACACCGCTAAGGTACTGATCGTCCATGAGACTGCTGAAAAGATTGTGAAAGACGCGAGAAGATTTATTTTCAGGATCAACCAGTACCTGAAGAACATCGATGATTAAACGGTAGGTAGTGTTGCAAACAACTTAATTTATTCATGCGAAGTCTATTTCGTAATCGCGACAGTTTCAGCTTTTTAAAATTGAGGCATACAAATATCATCTGAAGGAGATACGCCCATGAAGATTGCCGAGATAATGACGAAACAGGTCCATACCATAGGGCCAGACCAAACCTTGAAGGAGTGCGCTGAGATTCTGAAAAAATACCACGTGAACGGCCTCGTGGTTTTAGAGGGAGGAACAGTCAAGGGAGTGATCACGAAGGCCGATATGTTCAAGGCCGTTTTACCGAGCTATTCCGACATCATGGAAGACGAGCGCCACATTGCGAGCTTCGAGTACATTGAAGAACGGGCGCACAAGCTGTACGATATAACGGTTCGTACCATCATGGGGACGCCGCCTATCACCATAACGAGCGACACGCCCATCGTGAAGGCAGGCTCTCTTATGATCCTCAGGAGGGTAAAACAGCTCCCTGTCGTTGACAATGGCAGGCTGTCGGGCATTGTCACGCTGACGAATATCATTAACTACTTTACGGAGAAGATCAAGTAGATGTCAGCGGATAAACTGGTGAGCGGCGTGCCGGATGGAGACAAGAATTAATTCTAAGGCGAGATATAAGGGGCATATCTTATATCACTGTCCCTGATGCGGCTGAACCACCATTTTTAATAAAATTGAATTCCTCGTTGGCCAAGGTGTCTGGAGTGCCGATGACATTTTCCGCAAACTCCCCCGGTCTTTCGTGTCATCTATAAATAAATTTTGGCATGGCTTTCCAAATCGAGATACCTAGCCGCCCGCATCAGATCCTCTTCATAAGCAAAATAGGTTTCCGTATATCATTTCAACTGAGCTATGACATGTTTCGGAGCTACTTGCGAAAAATCATCTTTGGCTGCATACAGTTCATTCAGGATATTGATGATTTGCAGGTGCTGTTCATCAATCGTTTTTTTGCCGACGCTAAAAGCATAGTTCTAAAATATAAAATGAATCATGCTCCTCCTTCATCAGTTGGCAGACGAACGAGCGTAAGCGGCGGTGTCTACCGCTGGTGAATCTGAACCAATGACCGCGAACTGTCGCTTATAATACTCTTTGGTGACAACCTGGCGTTCCTTTACTATTTTTACAAATCGAAATAATTATCAAGTATAATTTGGACGATTCTCTTATCGAATAAATCATGTCTGCTTTCTCATGATTTTTTTGATGTCTTCATACCCGTCATCCCAAGGGGGTTCAATCTCCCCTTTCCTCGCCCTACCTATTCAAGGACTTATAGTATACGCAAATGCGGTTTTCTTTTGTTGGATAGTAACAGGACAGAGACAGGGCCGATGGTACCGTATGGAAATTGCAACCTTTGGAGTTGGCGTCATCAGTAAGATCTGAGCCGGCTGGTGCAAGTCACACTACCGTGGATAACTCAACCAGAGATCTTCAGCATGTTGCGACGGGAAAAAGCATAGATAGTTCACTACAGTTAGTATCATTGCCTCTGGGTCTAAAATAAGATTGAAATGTACAATTATTTCGATTCATAATGACTGGCGAAGTCAATTCTGAAGTGTTTGAGTTCCCATTTCCCAAAACAGGTAAAAGTTACAATCTGAATTTGTTAGTATTTACAAATAAAATAACTCCCTTTGATATCCAAGAAAATTTCAAGCGAATAAAACTCTGAAACCAATAGAAAACACCCGTAAAATTATTGCAAAGCATTTCGGCAAAGCATAGACGTTTTGATGCCATTGTCGTTTATATTAATCGATGCTTAAGGTTCATAATATCACGATAAGGGATGACACCGAGAATAACAGCTTTATCATCGGTCACCGGTATAGCCCTGAAGCTATATCTCAAAAACATCTCAGATGCCTCACGAAGAGTTTTTTCCGGACCTAAATGAATGATGTTTGTAGTCATGATATCAGCCAGTCTATCGTCAGCATTGGCCTTTAACACTTCTTTGACATCTGCCACACCCAATAAAGTGTCCTTTTCATCTACGATATACAGATACATTATCTCGTCTTTGTCACGCGCAATCTCTCGGAATCGTTCCAGGATCTGGCTTACCAGAGTATCTGGCGGAAGCTTGATGAAATTCGAGGTAGAAAAATTGATTATCTTCTCGTCCTGTTTATCGAGCATATACTGAATTTTTCCAGCATTCTCCTTATCGATCAGCCTCAGAATATCATCGGCATCACTGGCAGGCAGAATGGCAAGGATATCGGCTGCCTGTGCAGGGGTCATGGCATTGATCAGTTCCACAGCCCGTTCCTTCTTGATCGAAGAGATTAGTTCTCGCTGAACGCGTGGTTCGATTTCCTCCAATGTATCCGATGCATGTTCGGTCTCCAGTTGATTGAAGATTGCGAGACGCTGCTCACCGCTTAGTTCTTCCAAAATGTCCGCGAGATCAACCGGTGGAATTTCCGTAAGCTTCTCCTTAAGCACGTTAAGCTTGACATTACCTTTAAAGCTCCCGAGATGTTCCGGCAGGGGCTGGACATAGGACCAGGAGAGAGTGTCCTTTTTTATGAAATTGGAATCGCCGAACAGCAGTTTCATGAATGGTTTGAAGCCCAGCCTCTTAAACAGGGCGTATTTACTGAAGTCGACATCGGTTACGTAAAGTACATGGTTTCGTAGTGCCAGTTTTATATCATATACTACATCGACCTCGTTGTCGTCCATATCAAGGACCTTTTTGTCCAGGATGTGATCGTTCAAAAGTACCTGCGTTTCCGCGGGTTCTCCCTCAAATTGTTCTATAACTTCAAGATCGACGATTATCCGCGTCACGTTAACCGCCACCACCCGCTCCCAAGGGACCAGAAGAGGTTTACGGCCAAAGGGACGGTGTACAACAAAATGAGTCGCGATCGGGAGCTTTCCCTGTTCAATAATGGCGATATCCTGGAGTTTCCCGATCTTTTTATCACCATTAAGAACTTTCGTTCCGATAAGATCGCTCAGGAAATACACTGCTTCGACGGTTTCCTGCTTCTTTTCGATGAAGGTGTTCATGATTCGCCTCCCTTATTTTAGCAATGTGATGAATTTGTAAAGAGTTAATCCTATCAGAGTAAAAAGATAGAGCCGCAATAACAAAAGAGAAAACTTTACCCGCTTCGACATTTCTATGCTGGGGGTCTCGTATTTTTTGTTGATTTCGCGAACTTTCGCATAACTGTGATTGAAAAAATCTTTTATCATGGTTGATCTCCTTCATCATTTATTTAAACATATCCGGGAACAGGGTGCTGAGGCCATACAACGTGGAAAGCGCGATAATAATGACAACGATGCCGATATTAACGATGTTCTCCCATCGCGTGTTGACATACTCGCCCATGGTCTTCTTGTCGTTTAGAAGCAAAATCAAGAAGACTAAAGCGGCAGGCAGCAGGGTTGTGGCGATGACCTGGACGAAAAGTGTTATGAGAACAAGGGGTGCGCCTGGGATCAACACAACGGTTCCGGCGAGCAGCAAGTCAAAGAAATAGTATGCATAGAACCAAGGCGCTTCCCTGACCTTGTTATTAAGCGAATGAGCCCAGCCGAATATCTCCCCGAAGGCCCAGGAGCTCGCCAGCGATATGCAGATTGCTCCTAACAGCCCGGCATCAAAAAGTCCGATAGCGATCAATGTGCCTATGGTCCTGCTAGTGGGCATGATCGTCGTAGCTGCCACTGCGGCATCATCCACAGGCACACCATTAAGCAGCTTGCCGCAAACAATGATCAAGACCATCGCTACAACGACCGTCAGAAACGCGCCGATTGCTGTGTCGATTTTCCCGAACATGATGTCCTTCTCATGCAGCCCTTTATCCACGACTGAGCTTTGCTGGAAGAACGGCATCCAAGGCGCAATTGTCGTCCCAATATTTGCCATCAAGAGGAAAAACAGCTCGTTCGTGAAGCCGCCCGGCGGAAAATGCGGGACAAGGCTATTGAAGACAATGTCATGCACCGTTGGGTGCACCATGAAAGCAGCCGGAATGTAGATCAGATTGAGCACGCAGAACAAAAGCGCGATCTTCTCCCATGTCCAGTAACGTCCGGTCATTATCATAGCCCCCATGATAATCCAGCAGATCACGACCGTTATCATCGCTGGAACGTGGAAGATACTCAGTGCCGCGGTCATTCCGATGAACTCTGTGATCATGGTGAGCCAGTCGGTCAGGACCAGGTCCAGCAAAGAAAACCAGCCCCAAAGACGGCCGAATGACGCAAAGATGGCCTCTGCATGGCCTCGTTTGGTGACCGCGCCCAGTCGCACTGTCATTTCCTGAACATAATAAGCCACCGGACCCAGGAGAATCAGAAACCACAAAAGGTGCATTCCATATTTGGCCCCGGTCGCAGTGTAGGTCGTGATCCCTCCCGCGTCGTTGTCGGCAACCATCACGATAACTCCGGGGCCCGCTGTAAGCAAAAAAAGCCGCATCGCCTTAGACATCCTGCGGAACCGGTAATAAAGTCGTGTAAATATGTTCATTGTATATCCTCCTTCCTGATAAATTAATAGTTAAGGCGAAAGCGCAGAGAATATACTTCAACAGACCCACGGTCACGGTTATACCCGGGGTTTTGAATAAATTGAAAATCCGGACTCAGTTGAGCATACTGACCGAGTTGAACTCGGTAATAAGTTTCGAGGATCTGCTCTAACCCGTAGTTGAGCTTGCCGTCACCGAGCACAAATCCGATTCCGCCGGCAGCCAGATAATCACGATGCTCAGGTGATAAGCCGTGCCACACATAAGCGATTCCGAAACGGTCGTCTGTCCGGCCCCAATGCATTCCGCTCACCTGTACGCCGGTGCTGAGGTGTCGGTCTACTTCCGTAAATGCAAAATCTTCAGTATGACCGTCGTTCCAACCGATCCTTGCAAAAACTCCGGTTTCACCGTCATCCGCGAGAGGTTGCTCTACATTGAAGCCAAATCCATATTTTGAACGTCCAAGCTTGTCATCTGCAGCAATGTTCGGCGTTGATGAACTCGCATCCCCGTTCGCAATCGCATCCGCATAATCTCCCATGCGCGCAAGATTACGATAGGCTAAAAAACGAAGCACCGTCCCCTGCTGATTCGGTCTGAGCGTGAGTTCTAAATTATCGCCACGGGCCTGTTCGATATGGCCATCAAATGTATTACCGTTGGCCATGGTCGGCATTTGGTAGCTGCCAAAAGCCAATCGCCAGAATGGCTCGACTAAAGCAACGACAAAACCGTAGTCATATCCGCGGGTGTCTGCGGCAAAATCCCACGCGGTGTTGTTGATGAGCCCCCAGTTCATAAATTGTGTCCGCGTATTGTTGGCATACCGGTTGAGATCGAAGTCATCAGTTGCAGCCATTAACCCAATCTTTATCTCCACCCTACTCCCGGGTTCATTTCCAGGTAGTTGATCCATACTCCGAGTAGCTAGTGGATCATTTTCCTGCGATAAAGGAATATAGTATCGAAGGTAAAGTCGCGCAATATACGGGTTCTGTCCCAAATCCACCGAACCCTCCCTGATTACGTCACCGTTCGTGATGCCGCCCAGACCGACAGCTCGGCTGATCCCATCACCGCGTTCCTCTTCAATATCAAGATAGGTCTGGAGTGTCGGGGCTATTCGGGAGCCGAGGTAGACGCCATACGTTTCAGTATGGCCTTGCCCTAAACCGTGATCAAACGTAAGGCTGTTCGGTCCCTCGTAGGGGCTTCGAAACGGCGGCATGTTTTGATAGATTATAGTTGCCTGCAGCCCCAGTAATTGGGGTGCCCAGGCCGGTTCAGGTGCAGTTTCAGCAGACGCTGTGTTGCAGGTCACAGCGATGAGCAACGTTACGGTAAATAGCGAGCACTTTTTCAGACGTTGCTGAGAAAACGAAATGATTTCGATGAAGTCCATTATCTGTACCTCCGACTGCTTGATTGTTACCGTGAACAAAAAACATTCACGGACCATGCGTATTTGCGTGTTCTAAATGGTACAGCAAGTGCCATCGGAAATAATGGAAAGAAGAGAACGGCCGCTAGGAGGGAAAGGGCATGATGGAGGCAAGCAACGGACGAACCCCTTTTTTCGTTATTACCGAAAGCTTCGAGATAGTTATCTCGTAAATGATACGTAGGCTACTTGGGCCACCGTCCATAGACATCACCTCCTAACTTTTGTTGTGTTGTAATCAAAACAACCCTATTAGACTGCTTATAACAGACAGTTGAGCAATTATGGAGAAAAACAGGCATTCTTTTCAGAAGTTGCCGGGAAAACGAGATGATTTTGATGAGGTCCATTATCCGTACCTCCGCTGTTTGATTATACCGTGAACCAAAAACATTCACGGCCCATGCGTATGTGCGTGTTCTGCATGGTACAGGAAGCGCTATCGGAAATAATGGAAAGAGAAGAGTGGCTAGTAGGAAAGCGGCATAATGGAAGCGAGCAATGGACGGACCCTTCCTTTCGTTATTACCGAAAGCTGCGAGATAGTTATCTCGTAAATGATATGTAGGCTACTTGGGCCACCGTCCATAGACATCACCTCCTGACTTTTTTTGATGTTTTGCAGTCAAAACAACTTTCGAAACCGCTTATAACAGACTATGCGAATGATGTCAAGTTTTTTTTGGATTTTAATCATTTTTTTTCATTACCGGTTCTTCTGTGTTGCAGAGAACATTGATCAATAGTTGGTTAAGGCCTTACAATCCAGACGACATCCATCGCAAAGACCGTTACATGGCTCGATGTGGACCAATACCTGGCTATTGGCAAGACGTTCCCGAATCCGGGCACTGATGCGATGACTCAATAAATGCGCGTCTTCAACTGTGCTGCGTCGGGGAACAACCATGTGCAGATCAATATAACGTATCGGTCCTGACTTCCGTGTCCGCAGCTTATGATAGCCGGTAATGGAATGCGAATGTTCGGCTAACACTTGGTGGATCTGTTCTTTAAGCACGATGAATAAAAGTATCTAGTTCTCTACTAAAAAATAGCACGTCAATCAATTCAATTATGGCATATCCACCCATAAAAGGATACCTGATCGCGATGCACGCGTGCATGATTGTAGGCGATGTCGCGTTTCATATAATATTAGCGGAGGTGTAAAACTGGGGGCGCTTCAATTCTGCGTCCTCAGACTTTAAATTCCCCGTCCCCACAAAGGAGTCGTCAGCTTCTGTCCTACACATCCTCCTCCATTGATGTACCAGATTCGGATGAATATCAAGGTCACACGCAACATTCCTAACAAAAACACCTTTCTCCATTACCAAATTAACAGCATTTCTTTTGAACTCTTGCGTGAATTGACGACGTTCGCTCTTCGCCTTAAGCGCCTCCTCTCCCGATTATACAACTACTCGAGGTGTCCATCAAATCGGGGAAGGTGTAAGCTGAAATCCTCGTTAGAAAATTCGACATTCCCCTTAAACACCCGATTATTGTCTTTATGTCAGAGCCAGCTTGTACTATAAAATCAGTCGCGTTTATTTTTATTAAATAAGTTCTCAGAATGAGTGTTCTAGGAATAAGCATGCTATAATTAAAGCTAAGAGGGCTTCATGCTATTATTCTGAAATAATGATCAGGAGGTGTCTTATGAGAGAATTCAGATGCGAAAGCTTGGGAAACAAATGCTCATGGAAGCACATTGCAAAGACCGAGGAACTGCTAGCCGATATTGTGGCCATTCATTTGCGGGACGTTCATGGCGTAAAAGAGGTCGGGCCTGATATGCTGGGGAAAATAAAAAACCTTTTTCTCAACCCCAGTGCAGTGGATGCCGCAAATGCAGCGAATATCGTTTTGAAGGAGTATAATTGTAAGGTGAAACCGGAATGCAACTGGCGGTATATAGCCATGACCGAAGAGTTGATCGTAGACGGTGTGGCTGTCCATGCCAGGGAAGCCCATGGGATCAAGGAGTTTACGCCTGCAATGATAGCCAATGTCAAGAAATCGGCCCATGAATGGGACACAAAGAAGAGGGTAGCGTAAGAGAAGTCTGTCGAAAATATTAATTATAATGATAGATAAAATATCATCCTGGGAGACAGAGAAGGATCTGGATTTGAACCACTGAGGAGTGGTCTAGAGAAGAATGTTGTACTGCTAAAGAATCGAGATATTGATCTGCGTTCAGGATGATAGATGGGTATAGTCATGAGTTCTCAGAGTTGAGTATCCCGGGAACAGCGGGAAGGGAGGTTAATATGGTGTTTACGCATGGTGAATTAAAAGACAAGATCCTTGAGATGTATCCCGAGATCGGGGAACATCATTTTTTCGTAAGCGTTGGCTTCAGCGCAGAGAAGAACGCTTATGTCATAACGTTTATACGCGGGCAGGAGCAGTTGAGCACCTATCTCGAAAAAAAGGATGCCGATGAATGCATGAACGGTATCAAGTGCGTGTATCTGGGCGTACAGGTCGCACAGTTTATCAAAAACTTCGAGGAGCGAACGGAGTTCGGCCGGAAGGTCGCATGATCCAGAGGGCTTCCTAATGATGAGTTCAGGATGTCAATAACGGAAAAAAGTGCCTCAAGAAGAACCAATCATCGATTTTCTGCGGTCATTCCCGGTCCTTCTGTCCCTACCACTTCTTCGACTGGGCCCTTGATAGTTGGTTTCATTGAACTTCCTACGCGCCTTTGAAGACCGACGATCAGGCTGGGTCCTAAGGCCTTTCGGAAGGATTTCAAAGAGGTAACCTAGCATCTCTTCTCTTTTTTTCGTGATAATTTTTTTATATGCTGCTTCAATGCGAATATCCGGCGCCAGCTGTTCCAGGTGATGAGTAGACAGAAGCGAGACAAGAGCGTGCTCGACCTCAGAAAAGAACTGTTGGAGTTCTTCAATGCTTCTGTTCTTTTTACAATTAATCTCCGCCAGCGGGGCTTCAATGACCTGCACTGTTTTCCGCAGCCGTCCTTGTAGGGCTTCGTAGAGGACTTTGAGCATGTTAATATCTTCTCTTACGACAAACGACATTTTACCCGAAATCAGATTGACCTCTCGTATTGCGCGCTCAAGGTCCTGCTTGGCGATCTTTCCGGCTAGAAGCGCTTTTTTGGGCCGTCCTTTAAGTTCATCGATGATCTGTTTTTCTTTCTTCCTGATAACATTCGGGTCCAAGAGCATGACGATCGATGCTTGACAGCGTTTTATAATCTCGGCGAGGGTTCCATGGATATACAGTGCAATGCGGCAAAGTTCAGCTATTAATGCAAGCGATGGCAGCTTGAGTTTCTCGATGATTTTGTTTCGCTCGTTAATCATCTCCTGGAGTCTCACCATCCTAAGCACATCAGTAATCTTGTCCCTGTTGAGCTTACTCAATGTCCTCCCGGCTGACCGGATGAATGAGGTCGTAGTACTGAAATCGTTCGATTTGAGTTTGAGCGTATGTAGGTGATATTGAAATAGTTCCACCGCAGACAGGAGGTTGTGATCCGCAAACCGGGAATAACGGAGAACAGCATAGACCATTTGATTGTGAAGGTCCCTTCCCTTCGCATCCTGCTGCTGCGCTTGTCCAAAAGCATCGACGCGCGCGAGCAGGCGGCGATAGTATGCGAGGTCTTCGCCGTGCAGGCCTTTGCCGACGTCCTTACCTCTGCTTTCGAGAAACTCATTTATCTGCTCCGGCTTGGGCTGGAGGTTTCTGTCAGGCTCGAAGGGAAGGTAAAATATGGATTTGTCGCTCGCCATTCAAATATTTATAGAAGAGGTCAATTGTTAACAGTTGTACTTGAACGTTGTAATACATAACAAATCGTACAAAAGGTACATCGCGAACGCCTCTATATTTCATGAGAGAGAGGTGAAGAGTTAGTTATGCCTGCTATCGAGGTCATACCCCTCATAATGAAATGCCATTCATTACTCCTGTTTGTAGACACTATAATAGCACAGTGCATGCACGAACAAAACTGGCAAATGGAGTCCAATACTAACTGATCTACTTTTACACGAATATATGCCTAATCTAATTTGATGTCAGCGATAAATTGACAATCATATCTAAAGAGAGATTTGCCATGACTGACCAATTAGAATAAATATCGTTACACCCACTTGATCGCCATCAGTCGGCGCTGGCCGAGTGGATGTCACTATGAAGCTCTTTCAAGAATCCTACCCGGATTTGCAGGAGATCAGAAAAGCAATACGCGATAAAATCGCTGAAGTATCCATTTCAGAGAGGGGAAGTTTCCAATATCCCATAGGCAAGGACGGAGCAAAGGCGTTAGGATACGATCCTGCCGATATAGAAAGCGCCCACACCAGGTTCTTTGAATCATTGTGCGTCGTCGGTAACCCATTCTTGTTAGGCAATATCCGACTTAGAGCCGGCGTGCTGGATCTCGGGTGCGGCGCGGGTTTTGACCTTTTTGTTGCGAGCAAGCTAGTTGGTGAAAGAGGACTGGTCTGCGGAATAGATTTAACGGAAAATACGGTAGTGCGGGCAAGAGAGAATCTCACCCTTGCAGGCATTACGAACTTTGAGATAAAGAAAGTAGATTCAGAAACGATCCCCTATGATGACCATTCCTTCGATATCGTGATGTCAAACGGTGTCATCAACCTTTCTCCCATTATGCAGACCAGCTTCAAGGAAATATATCGCGTCCTGAAGCCGGGCGGAAAACTCCAGTGTGCCGATGTTGTCCTGGAAAAAGATTTACCTTCGTCCCTAGCGGGAAGCGCTGAAGCGTGGTCACAATGAATCGGCGGTGCGGTCCCGGTCCGGGATCAAATTAGATTACTGGAAGAAGCAGGTTTTGAAAATGCCGAATGGTTGGGGATGACGGGCTTCTGGGTTAAAATGCTTGACCGCTAAAATCGCTTTCACAGCATCCGCCTCACTGACATTCTCTGTCCCTTCGCCATTCGGCACCAGGACGGCAAACCCTTCCTATCATAAGCGTATTTGCAGCCCTAAGTAGAGAAGTACATTAGGCTCATCGCTTGTGCCTCTATCGAGGCTCCTACCGGCCGATGCCAAAAGGCCGTATTTCTTCGTAAAGTCTCACTGAGTGCCAATATTGAAAAAAGTATCATTTCTATTGAACCCTTTCGCAGTTATGTTGTGGATTTCACCGAGAATAGTCAGTTTCTGCCGAATATCATAGCCAATGAAGAGGCCGTACAACCATTCATCTTCATGTTGCTGCTCGATTGTATAACCGACTTCTCCGTCTATCAAAACCAGCTCTATTTTATTTGATACCTCAGCGGGGAGAAGCAAGCTCGTCCCTTCTTCAACAAGCCCTCTGTTGACTGAGGACGTTAGGGAATTGAACTCGAACTGGGGATAGGTAGACATATTTACTCCATACTGTTCCTCATCGATAAACCGCCATTTAACTCCAAAATTCGAATTACCCAACCCGCTCTGAGTTCCGATTCCCTGCTCGTTGAGAATTAACCAAGGGACTTCATATTTTATTTGGATATTATCCCCTACGCCATAATTAAGGTCAAGGTTAGGAGCTTCATACGTGGATTGGTTTGATATCTGTTGAGGATAAAAGCTACGTTAATTTCCCAGTGTTTGTCTCCAGGTGTGTCAGGGTCGTTGGTAAGGAGTGGGGACCTGCAGAAGCAGGCCCCACTGTTAATATGAGAAGGAATACAACAATACAAAAGCGATAACTCATCTAGTAGCTCTTCTTTACCTATTGGAATTACTTCCCAACCACAAGAACCGCAAAGCTATCCTTAATCATAATAGGTCTAGGCTTCGGTACTTCTGGCGTTGGCGCAGGTGCAGGGGTAAACTCGGCTACAGGCATATATATTTTTTTGGTCTTTGCATCTATTGCCATCGTTCGAGCACTCCGTTGGGTTGGCACTGTCTCCGCATCAAACTTTCCCTGTGATGATTCTCGGACAACCGTGAGCGTTCCCTCACCATTTGAACTAAATGCAAGCCCTGTCTCTGCATCAAAAGCATTCGCATCAACGCCTGTCCCAATAGGGGCAGTAGCAATTACCTTTCCAGAATCCACGTCCATGATTACCATAATCTTGTTGTGGCATCCTGAAAATGTCCGATGATGCTCTATATCAATTGCCATACCCGACGGTTCTTCACAGGGACTTAAAGAACTGCGTTTAACTATCGAAAGCTTTTTACTGTCCAGTTCGATAACCTCGCTTGTATCCTCGATATTTACAAAAACCCTGCCCTTATTATCAGTAGTTGCAAATTCCGGCTTACCGCCGAGAGCAATCGTCCCTAGAACCTTGCCTGAAGTTGCCTCAAATACTGTAGCATCTTTGCTTTTCCCGTTGAAGGTGAATACTCGTTGAGAATCAGGTTCATATAATATAGCATCAGGATTCTCTCCGGTTTGAACTTGTCCGATTACCTTCAGAGTTTTTATATCGAACATGGTAGCCCTATGCGCCTTGCCATTGCTGATAAAACCGCGGCTCAGTTCGGGTGCAAGTGCTATGCCGTGGACTCCTGGGGTATCGGGAATATCGCCAATCATTTTATCAGTCAGGGTGTCGATAACCATGACATGAGTGCTGCGGGAAATATACAGCCGATGGGCTGCACTATCCACAGTCAAGTAATCCCAACCACCTTCACCCCCCAATTGGAGTTTATTGATAACATGATAACCTGATGCTGCGTGTGCCGTTACACTGATAAGTAGAAGAACCATGACAATAAGCGATTTCATGATTAAACCTTCCTTTCAAGAATATAATGCTCTGACACTCGATATTTGTAAAACCTAATATTATTTCGACGACAGTATATCACAGTAGCCTCTGATGGCAAATCTAAATCGAATGGATAATAGGGTGGACTCGCCCCTTTGCAATCGCTATAATGCACCGTTAAAATTTAAACTTTATTATTTCAATGGGAACCTCTAAATGTCGTATTTTCATTATTTGAAAGCATATGGAATTATTACTCTTCTAATTCTTGTTATGGCTACATCTACTGTTACCGCTGAGAATTCGCCAGTTCCAGCGGAAAATACCCAATTGCCATACCCAGGGACAACAACGGTTCATCTTAATATGGATTATTTCACTGGCTATTTGACAGATACCGAGGATATCTTAACATCGCCAGCATGCTGGAATCCATCTGACTGGCTGGAGGCATCCCTCATTACGGGTATTGCTGTAGGTTTGTACACACAAGATGGCAAAGTTAAGTCATGGGTTCAAAATCACAAGAATGCTACAACTCAGCGTTTGGCAGACGATGCGTCGAATATATACACTTTATCTGTACCTGCCTTGGCAGTTTTTGGTGCTTACGGATACATTTCTTCAGACGAAAAAGCCAAAACAACATTTCTATTGTCCACCGAGAGTTTAGTCATTAGTGGTTTTTTTGTTGAGAGCTTGAAATACACAACGGGGAGGGCTCGTCCCTATACCGGGGATTCGCACAACACGTGGTATGGATTTATGACCAATGATGAATACCACTCATTTCCGTCAGGTGATGCCTCTTCAGCATTTGCAATAGCCACCGTTGTTGCTATCGAGTATGATAACATGATTGTTCCTCTATTAGTATACGGTGCATCCACGCTCATAGCCCTCGAACGGATACATAACAATGATCATTGGTCATCCGATGTTTTTGTAGGGTCGGTAATAGGTTATTTTACAAGTAAAGCGGTGGTTGCTGCCCATTCTAAGCAAAATAATCTGAGTTTTGTGCCATTCATAGACGGGAAGGATAGAGGCGTTCTTGTGTCCTACCGCTTTTAGAATGGGATTACTGGATTCATATTGAGTTTGCGTTGAAACATGATTCACATTTAGCCCCTTTCTTGTCTTTTAATGCTAACCTGCAACTCAATCTCTATCGTTCTTTGGGTTCCACCGCAAAGACAAGGGTACAGCATTTCTGCCCATTGAATTCAAATTCATCAATCATCCGTATCCCAAATTTATTTTTATGAGCATTGAACGGGCGGAGATTTAGTGCTGAACCAAAAGCGACACCTACCTAACATTGCCCTTCTGACCACTCCCCATGTCTAAAGCCAGGGGGTTCTAGCGGCTGTACCGACAGGCTCTCCGGCAACAATACGAACGTTGTCGGCCTCGACTGTCGTTGATCCGCCTTTAACGGACGAGCAGCTCTGTCTCCGGTTCGTGGTGTTCTCTTGCTTGATACCGAAGCTGGTTGGATGAATTCGACCCTTTGCCGCTTCATGCTGCACCCCCAACACCGCCCGTTCCAGGAGCAGGTTTGCACCCGGCCAGGCTTTGGCAGCCTGACGCGTGTCGAGGACATCGTTAGAAACATGCTTTGCAAGGAATGCGGAATAGAGATCACGCTGGGTGCTTACCCCGCAGTTGCAGGCATGCCATCTTTGGGACAATGATTTTTTGGCTACTGTTCCGCAATGGCATGTCTGGGAAAGCTTTGTGCTCCGGGTAGAAAACTCGGTTACTTTACCGCCAGCGTTTTCGGCTTTGTGGTGAAGTATCGACATAAACATCCCCGGAGCTCGTCGCGAAATACTTTTACCATAGAGTTTCTGAAATGCTTTGTACGACAGTTTCTCGGTTTTGATGTCGGTACCGAGAGTGAGGACTTTGTTCACGAGCTTGCCATGAGACCGTTTTCTGGTTTCAGCAAGGATTCTTTGAAGTTCGGCGAGATTAGCTTTAAGAATACGGTATTGAACAGAAAAGACCCACTGTTTTTTACCCGTTTTGATGGTTTTGTCTCCGTTGTAGTTGCCCGGGCTGGTAGCACGAAGGCTTCTGGCCATTTTGCGCTGGACGGTCTTGATACGTTTAAACGGTATCTCGACTTCAGGGCAAAATTCGAGTAGTAACGCATCGGTATCACCAACGATGGCAACTGTCGACGGGCCAATGTCAAGGCCGACGGTTTCGGTGCCAATCTGGTTCTCACGCTTGATCTTGGCCGTGCCTTTAAGCACAAGCTGGGCAAACCAGCGGGGATTGCCGCGGATAGTTTTCTTGACCAGACGAACGTACTTGACATCATGGCTAAGTGCATGAGCCTGAACGCCAAACTTGTCTTTCTTGTCGAAGACACAGTTGAGACGAAGGCCAGTCCACTCCACATGGTCATCGCACCACCGAATACCAGATTTGTTGTTTTTACCTTCAAGGGACGACATCCAGCCATGGCGCTTGAAACGTGGTTTGCCATGCTTCCCAAACTCGTAGTCAGCGACGGCGCTATATGCTCGAGATGCTATCTTCTGGGCGGTCAGGCTGTCAATATGCTCACTGATCCAGCAGGAATTGCGGAGGATACCGACGTAGTTATGAAGGTGGTATTCAGTATATTCAGCCTGGGTTCTGGCCGTCTTAAACATCTTGGTGCGAAGCTTGCTTTTCTTCTTCGTGATCGCCACGAGCCATTTTTCTGATCGCCGCATGGCAGTAAGACGCTTCATCGCTTCACCAAGGCAGGCATTGTACAGATAACGGCCAGCTTCGAGCCGGGCATCGAACATTCGATTGTCCTTTGGAGTCGCTACGAGTTGAAACTCGTGGATACAAGATGGGGTTTTAGGTTTATTCGGCATTGGTTGTTTAAATATACCACATAGATGTACATTTGTCTACTAATTGCCGAAAAACAAAGTTCCGCATTCATCCCCATGGTTAAAACCAGGGGCTTTCTGCGGATAGTTTGGTAATGTCTAGAGCATAACCTTGAAAAGTTCTTCCAATACTACTAGTCCTCTATGTTGTTTGTCAATGCACTAGATGTGTCGGCGTGAATGGAAAAGCTCTCTTCTTACGATGGTTACCGTTCCAGTGTAAAAAAGCCGGCTTGTAGAATGGGCGTGCCATCAGCATCAGTGAGGTGAGACACCGATAGTGTGATCTCGAATGGGAGGATAGTTGATTCCTGACAAATAACCGGACTCTTTGTCGAGACTGATATGATTTGAGAATGATGCGGCAGCATTAAAAAACTCAAGGGGATCACTTGACAAAACCCTCTTCATGGGAGGTGAAGGTCAGAGAGCCAGAATTGTTAGGAAGGTGAATAATGCTGTTTGAATTATAGATACTATGATATTGTTTTTCTGGCAACAAGAACTTCGTGTACTTCGCAACGGTTGCCAGTTTTGGCAAATGAACATTTCACTCCAAAATTATGAATCATCCCCTCCGTTCTTTGGCTTGACATCAACCTGAACTCCTCTTGCCTTTTCCCTTCCGTTATTGTACGCTCAAGCCATGAAAGCGAATCCCGTACTCCTCGTGCACGGTGGCGCTGGATATAAACCGCCCCAAAAAACCTCTCTCGATGTCCTAGCAGAATCTCTTGCAAAAGGCTACACGATCCTTTTGAACGGGGGCTGTAGCCTTGACGCTGTAGTCGCGGCAGTAACCGTCATGGAGAACTCGGGCATGTTCAACGCGGGACTGGGTGGAGTGCTGCAGCTCGATGGCGTACAGAGGTTCGACGCCTCGCTTATGGAAGGAACAGAAATGAAAGCCGGGGCAGTTGCCGGTCTTGAAGGCTTTCGCAATCCCATCCAAGCGGCGAGAAGGGTGATGGACACCCCGCATGTGCTCATGACGAATATGGGCGCGTGCAGGATCGCACGAGGTCTTACACGGCTTCCCAGGCCATCAAAGGAATTGCGGGAGAAATTGAAAAAGCTCCTTCGACGGGAACACGAGGTCGTCCGGCTCTACCGGAAATATTTCTCGACCGTGGGAGCGGTTGCGCTGGATGTAAGAGGAAATCTGGCGGCAGGAACATCCACCGGCGGAACCCACGCAATGCTCCCCGGACGGGTGGGGGACTCGCCGATCATCGGCGCCGGAACCTATGCGGAGAACGAAAGCGGCGCCGTTTCCTGCACCGGGTCAGGAGAACACATCCTCAGAAGATCGCTCGCAAAAGAGACTTGTTTGCTGATGGTGGATAGGACACCCGCTTTAGCAGTACGTGCGGCTCTAAAAGCCCTTCTTCGCATTCACGGCCAGGCCGGCCTCATTGCTCTCGACCGGAAGGGCCGTCTCGCGATTATGCATACCACAGATTATATGGCGAGTGGTTATGCGAAGGGGATGCGCATCCAGGTGCAACAGCGGGTGCGCCAAGTACGATAAACAAGATCATATAGTACATTCTTGGTAGGAGATTTCTGTTTTGGGTAGATTACAAATAAATATTTTCTCTGCTATATTGATCTTGTTATTTATCCCCTAATTGACAAAGGACATAACATCGTGCACAATTTTTTGTGCCACGATATCGTTCACAATCAAACAGTAGGCGCTGTTTAATGCTCAGCTGCAACATCCTCTTCGGCAATAAAGTATGCAAGCCGCCCTTTGATTCCAAGACGTACAAGGCGCACAAAAACGACAATGTAGAATACAATGAGTGCTGATATACGCCGATGGGATGGCTGGGAGAACGTCGTTTCGTCTCAATGCGTATTCCGGGAAAGAAATCAGGCAAGGGAGGCACGCAGCTTGAACTATTGGAAGACGGCAACTTTACGTATCGTGAATTCGTCACCAATCATTCGGGCAAATCTCATCAGGCGATCAGTGAGTATGACAAGCGGGGCAGACTGCGAGAACCAGATCGGCGAAGTAAAGCGAGAAGGACTGTCGGCAATTCCCACGCGCCGGTTCATGAACAACTACGCATATTTTCAAATTGTTTTGTTGGCCTACAACGTTTGGCGGTCGTTCAAGATGCTCGCGGAATACAGTGAGCGGCAGAATAAAGCGAAGGTGAACATATCGCCCACAGGTTTGAGCGGAATTGCGGACAATACTATCCGAATCGCCAGGCTCAAGTTACTCTTGATCGCAGCTAAGCTGGTTACTATGGGGAATACAACGAAAGTGAGATACTCAGAGCATACTAGTCGGGTAGCAGGACTCTTCAGCTTCATGGAACACCTTGATCGAGTACGCATGCGTGTTCGGCCATGGTTCGATAGCAGTCAGTGGCAATGCTGGCATATGGAGGTTTTAAGGCTGCGACCCGCGGAAAATTCTTCTTGATTCAATGATGCATGAAATTTCTTGCACAGCACAAGCTGAGAGACACGAAAGGAATCTTTCAGCTTGTTGTGAGTTGAGTTAACGCAGGTGATAATTCGAAGTGAAGTAGTGGCGGAGCGTGAGTGGTCGCTGGCAATCAGAATTCCGCCGACAAACAGGGAAAACTACGTTTTGGCGCAAGATTCAGGTAATACCTTATCAAAATCGTTGACATCACCAGAAAACAAACATATGATCAAAATTTCCATTAGTAAATTGCACGTTCACTACTAAACTAGATAACACCCAAAAACCGGAGTTACCTAGGGGGGTCTGCTCAATATAGTTCTCCCCTCACTGCGCGAGGGGAGAATCCCAAGAAAGACCAAGCTCCATGGGAGGTGTGATATGTGCGGTATCGTGGGGGTGACGGGCCATTCCGTTTCCGAACAGGCACTGCAGCGAGCTATCAATTCGATACACCATCGCGGGCCAGACGGCAGCGGTATGTTCCTTGATCCCGAATTCCCTGTCGCCCTGGGACACGCGCGGCTTTCCATCATAGACCTTGTGACCGGGGCCCAACCCCTCTATTCGGAGGACGGGGATATCGTCCTCGTCTGTAACGGTGAGATCTACGATTTCGAACGCCTGCGCGAAGAACTCATCTTCCACGGTCACGTGTTCCGCACCCGCAGCGACTCCGAAGTGATCATCCACTTGTACCAGCAATACGGCCTCGCTTTTGTCGATCACCTCCGTGGTGAATTTGCCTTCCTCCTCTATGACTGGCGAGATCGAAAATTGCTGGCTGTCCGAGATCGATTCGGGATCAAACCGCTTTTCTTCAACAATCAGGATGGACGTCTGCTCTTTGCATCGGAGGCCAAGGCAATGATGGCAACTGGATTGCTCACTCCCCGACTCAATATTGAAGCCATACGTGACTTTTTCAGCATGGTGATCCCTGATTCGATGTTCGAGGCGGTCGAAGTCGTCCCGCCAGGATGTCTGCTCGTTGCGAACCTGAGAGAAGGCACGTACGAAATGAAGCGTTACTGGGATTGTGATCTGCCGGCAGAAAAAGACGCAGGGAACGAAACGGATTTTGACCGTTGCCTTGCAATGGTTCGGGAGAAATTCGACGAGGCCGTGCGATTGCGCCTCAGAGCCGACGTTCCCGTAGGCGTCTATCTCAGCGGGGGGATCGATTCGGCAATCGTCGCGGCCACGGTTGCCGAATATCACCGCGATAAGGTGATGGCTTTCAACATCTCCTTCCCACAGGACGAGGCATTCGACGAAGCCCGGCTGTCGCGGGAGATGGCGGATAAGATTGGGGCGGAGTTCCACTCCATCGAGTGCGGTCCTGAAGCACTCCTGGCAAATACCGAGGATTGCATCTGGGTGACGGAGTTGCCCTTTAGCAACTTCCACGGTGTCGGAAAATTCATGCTGTCGAGTCTCGCACGCGAGCACGTAAAAGTCATCCTCACGGGGGAGGGATCTGATGAGGTGTTCCTCGGGTACATCATTTTCCAGTCTGGGAAAGGCTCGCTCCTCGATCAGATGGTAAACAAGCTAAAAGGGCAAGAGACGCCGAGGCGCTCTCAGACGGGTGGGATGCTGGAAACGCTCGGTTTCGTCCCCATGCCGGACTACGTTCTTATGCTGTCGCCGAAAGTCCAAAAATTCATTCTCGGCTTTTTCGACAGGAAACACAGGCCCCGGCTTACGGCACGCCATCCCCTGCAGAGGCTCGTAGAGCGCATCGACCGGGATCAGACGGAAGGGCGGTCGTTGGCGAGGAAAATGCAGTATGCCTGGATCAAGAACATGCTCGCCCCTTACCTGCTCACCGTCCTTGGCGACCGCACTGAATTGGGACATTCCATCGAGGGCAGGACTCCTTTCCTGGACCACCATCTCTTTGAGGCGGCGCGCCGCATTCCGGACAGTTTCAAGATTCGCGACGGCGTTGAGAAATATGTTCTGCGGGAAGCCTTCAGGGAGCGACTCACCGAGGCCATCTACTCCTGGAAAAAATGGCCCTATTCCGCCCCTCCCCTGTGGATCGAAAAGGGGCGATGTTCCGGGTTGGATGCCCTTTTCGATAAATATCTCAGCCGCGAAGCCATCGCGAAAAGCGGCATTTTCAGTTATCGACGAATCCTTGCATTGCGGTGGTTTTTGAAGCTGCTTTCCTCCAACTCCCTGTTGAAGAGAAGGCTGAACAGCGCTTTGACGATCATCCTGACCGTCCAGATTCTTGATCACCTCTTTATTCAGAACTTCGAAGAGAACCTGAACCGCACAACGCCGCAGACGGTTACAGCCCCTGATCGCGGAGGGGGGCATGAAAACAACTGCGGTAAGGTGTAAATAATGGACATCTATTTTTTATACCCGGTTGTGGCTGTGCGAGAGGGAGAGGCGACAATAAATTGAGAAATGCGTCATGAAAAACCTGAGCCTCTGCCGCCGTACCCCTAAAGCTACGAAATCCGTCATGAAGATTGTGTTATGACCTGGTTTGTACACTGCATCCCTACACTGCATTTCGAACCTGGCCGAAAAGAATAGTGTATAATTGAAATTATACGCGCAAGCATTACTCTGTGGAAGAATCAAAAAAAGATCGTGGTATCAAGTTATTTCAATATAGAGAGGTTAAAGCATGAAAGTACGACACAGCTTTTGGATTGCAGCATTATTGTTAGTTATCATGGTAACAAGTATCGTTTGTTTGAGCTATGGTGCAAGCAAAGATAACACGGTCAAACTACCCAGCACCGGCCAGGCGACTTGCTATGACAGCTCGGGCACTGTTATATCCTGCACTAATACAGGGCAGGATGGAGACCTGCAAAAAGGCGTTGTTTGGCCGAATCCGCGTTTCACCACAAACGCAGACACCTCAATTACCGACAATCTTACAGGACTCGTCTGGGCGCCCAATGGCAATCTCATGTTGATAAGAGATCCTCATTGGGAGAGGCAGAGTCCGGTATCATACGGAGAGGTTACATGGCAGCATGCCCTTGATTATGTTGCAAAGCTGAATGCTGAAAATTACCTTGGATATAACGACTGGCGCTTGCCGAACATCAACGAGCTAGAAAGCCTTGTCAATAAGGCTCAACCCGATACCGCCGCGTGGTTGAATAGCCAGGGATTCGATAACGTACTGTCGTACGACTACTATTGGTCGTCCACCTCTTTTGCCGACGATACCTCCCAAGCATGGGTCCTTGATATGAACTACGGCAACTTGAAATACTTCAATAAAACCTATAACCACAATGTATGGCCCGTACGCGCGGGACAATAGTTATTAACCCGTTATTTGGGCGTGAAGATGGCGCTGTTCATCACGAGGAGAGGATGGTTCAAACTTATGAAAGAAACAAGCGAAAACATTCGCATCCCCGATAGGCGCCTTGTCGCGGTATGCGGATTATTTTGCCCCTCATGCCGCGTCTTTATCGGCACAAAGAAGATTCTGATCGACTTAAGGTGATGGCCCAGCGTCTTCAACGATCTCCTAAGGAAATGCAGGTACCAGTTGCCGGACAGAGAAAGATGCTAATACTGCAAGAGCAAATGTACGATGGCAAAATGCGCCGCTGAAAAAGGAGTGGAAATTTGCGGCGAATGTTCAGAGTACCCCGTAAGAATCTGCAAGCGTTTCAGGCTGAGATGCCGCATCGCATTGAGCTGTGGAAATCCCAGGAACGCATTAAAGAAGTCGGATCAACCGTGGCCGGTTATCGTTTTTCTGAAGCTTGATAACTCAGCGTAATTCAAAGAGATAGAAGCCAAAATGCAACTTTTCGATTTGAACTCAATTTACCCAAATTCATCCTATAATCCACCTCAGCACAGTATGAGGAGGGACGACGATGAATTCCGGAAAAACGATTTTTGCTCAACTGATCCAGCATCTACCACGGTACGAGTTCAATCAATGCGTCCTTCGTTATCACGGCAATCACAAGGTCAGAAGTTTCTCATGCATGGATCAGTTTCTCTGCATGGCGTTCGCTCAATTGACCTATCGCGAAAGTCTGCGAGACATCGTAACGTGTCTCAATTCCCATCGACCAAAGCTCTATCACATGGGATTCCGGGGGAAGATCTCCAAGTCCACGCTGGCAGACGCCAACGAGCTTCGAGACTTTCGCATCTATCAGGACTTTGGCTATGTGCTCATCGACATCGCCAGCAAGCTCTACCGAGACGAGGACCTTGGCCTCGATCTGAAGTTCGCGGTCTATGCGCTAGATTCAACGGTTATAGATCTCTGCCTGTCCACATTTCAGTGGGCGACATTTCGGAAAAAGAAAGCAGCCGTCAAGATTCACACTTTACTCAACGTGCAGGGATCAATTCCGACCTTTATTTTCGTGACTCCTGGCAGCGTTCACGACGTCAATATGATGGATGCCGTTCCGTTCGAAGCCGATTCAGTCTATACGATGGATCGCGCATATCTCGATTTCGAACAGCTCTATCATATCAATCAACTTTCAGCTTTCTTCGTTATCCGGAGCAAGCACAACACGAGACTGCGTCGTATCTATTCTGCTTCGGTGGACAAAGCCATCGGCGTACAGGCCGATCAGACGGTTCTGCTCGTTGGCTACAAATCGCGCATGGCTTATCCCGACCCTTTGCGTCGGGTGCGCTATCACGATATAGAGCGCGACAAACGCCTCGTATTTCTTACGAACAACTTTCTTATACCGGCCAAGACCGTCGCCGATATTTATCGGTCCCGTTGGCAGGTGGAGTTGTTCTTCAAATGGATCAAACAACATCTCCGCATCAAGTCGTTCTTTGGGACATCACCCAATGCGGTCAAGACTCAAATCTGGGTTGCGGTCAGTGTTTATCTTCTTGTAGCGATTGTCAAGAAGCGATTGAATCTTCCCGGCAGTCTCCACACGATTCTACAAATTTTGGAGGTCAACCTTTTTGAGAAAATACCCATTTCTCAGCTGGTTAATGAAACAATTAGTCACGAAAACGAACATCATGACGATAACCAATTGAATCTATTTACGTAACAACCGGACACTACTGAAGTCGGATATGAAAAATGGTATAGAAATGAGCATTATTCCTGCACTACGTGTTGCACAGTAAATTCCGCTTATGACATTTCGTGCAGGAAATGTGGGGCGAAACCGAGCTGTTCGTATGTAAGGCTCCATAAGGACGAAATCTCGCAGCATCTTGCTAAAAGTAAATAATTGATACACGGCGTCTTAGGTCAGGTGGAAGCATGCATAATGTGTAGTATGGTCTACACAGAGACGCCGCATGCTGACCGAAAAATACCATCAGAAATACAGCCTCCAGCAATTCTCCGAAGTCTTTAGCTATAGAACAACCAAGATGTAATCGCATAACAATCAGTATTTTAACACATCATCCGAGAGGGCCACGGAAAAAAAGCACAACCCTACGAACTGTGAATCATGCGTATGTTTTAGACTGTATGGGGATATGCAAGATATATCTCGCATTATTCGCATAAATTCTGCTCGTTCAAGTCTCGCTTGTGACCCGATCCGTAAAAGACTCTAACTATCATTCCATTTAAACAGCTATCCAAATAAACTCGCCCTCTTAACCTCATGGGTCGCAACCCCGCGAGAGGAGAGGGTGATCAAGCTATCGACGAAGAAAGTCATGAAATTTCGCGTTGCGAAAACAGCGAAGGACGCGATCCAGGGGGAAAAGTAACAATGAAATATGTCGTGAAAATGTCGCAGATTATAAAGCAAATTAAGCGAAAATAAGTATTATAAACTAAATAAAATCAAATATATGGCTATCGGGCGTTCGCTTGGGGGTGCGAGTGGTCGGCCATTCAAATCGGCTCGCCCCGACCATTGTGCTATCATTATAATAAAAGCATGTGTCCTGTACCTGTCTGGTTTTTCAACCTATTTAAATAGGAGGTTCCCATGAAGATCACCTTGAGCGTCATAAAAGCTGATATCGGGTCCGTGGGAGGTCACATCGCCCCCTCGGGAAAGCTCTTCGAGACCGTAAAGAAATACGTGGAGGAAAAAGGCAAGGGCATGCTGATCGATAGTTATGTGAGCTCTACGGGAGACGATGTCGCAATCTTAATGACTCATGTCAGTGGAGAAGGGAATAAACAGGTGCACAAACTCGCGTGGGATGCTTTTCTCGCTGGGACCGCCGTGGCGAAGTCACAGGGTCTCTATGGCGCGGGTCAGGACCTACTGAAAGACTCCTTCTCCGGCAACGTGCGCGGCATGGGACCTGCGGTCACAGAGATGGAGTTCGAGGAACGGCCCGGGGAACCTATTATGTTTTTTGCAGCTGACAAGACAGACCCGGGTGCCTACAATTTCCCTCTATATATGGCTTTTGCCGATGCTATGAATACTCCAGGGCTGATGCTCTCTCCCAAGATGGGGAAAGGTTTCCGATTCGTGATCATGGACGTGCACTATGCCGAGGGCGACCGGGTTATCGAGCTGAATGCGCCTGAGGATATGTATGAGATCGCTACGCTTCTACGTGATCCTGAACGGTACGTAGTCGAATCAATCTGGTCCCGCGCAGCAGGAACGCAGGCCGTGTCGGTTGCAACGTCGCGGCTACATAATATCGCAGGCAAGTATACGGGTAAGGATGACCCCGTGATGCTAGTTCGGAGTCAAATGGATTTCCCTGCTACAGGTGAGGTCCTGCAGCCGTTCGCGGTAGGCCATTTTGTTGCCGGCTGCATGCGCGGCTCGCACAACATGCCGCTCATGCCGGTGAAACTGAATTCGCCGATTAGCTATTTCGATGGACCGCCTATTGTGAGCTGCGCAGCGTTCTGTTTGCGCGAGGGCAAACTGACCGAAACGATCGATGCCTTTGACCATCCTTTCTGGGACCGGGTACGGGACCACGTTGCCGACAAAGCAATGGATATGCGAAGACAGGGTTTCTTCGGCGCAGCCATGCTGCCTATGGATGAGCTGGAGTATACTGGGATTATGGAGAAGCTTGCAATCCTCGAAAAAAGGTTCGCTGTACGCTCGCGCTCCCTAGCGGCATAGCCGTTGAACCGCTGAGGCGCGAAAAAAATTTCAAGGCCGGGGAATAGTATTCCACGGCCTTTTCCTATACTGGCCGTACCAAGAGAGCATCTTTTCCGCTTACTCCGCCCCAAACTATTCGGACATACTCTGCAACTTTCTTATGAACAAGGAGAGAGATACTGTCTTGAGTGATTGCCGCGATAGAGAGAAAATAAAATTGGGAATTGACCATGTCACTATAGAAGATATTAAAGTATAAAATTTCACGGCGCTTCGGTGTCGATATTTCAGGGAGGACAAACGACAAAGAGATAATTCAAAATGCCTGATACCTGAAGTGTATGACGAAGATTTGAATAGTAGATGATAGAAACGTCCGAAGACGAGAAAAAATTACCCGGGTTTTGAGCCTACATGAGGTTGGGCCAAAACTTTTTTGCCTCAGCAGATGCTTCAGGCTTCCCTCTCTGCAACACGTAAGGGCTTGCACACCGCAACTCGCATCGAGGCGCATATACTCTCTTTACCTCTGCACCAAAACCCAGGCTAATCTTCCATATTCAACAATCGGCTGTTCTCAATTGTTATTTATGTGGCATATGCTATAGCAAAAAAAACTCATTGTACAACGTTTTTTATTGCACTTGTTTGTGCATCGGCATATCACGACAATTTGCGGTTTGCCGATCCTTTCTTGTATTAACAGGTCTAAATAGATTTTATAAAATAACGACACGAGGCTTTGCCATGATAAACTAATATAAACAAAAATGATTGTTTATATATTCACAGACTATCCCCCTCATCCCAACACGCTTCTTATCGGGGAAAAGACGAGGGGATGAATGGCATCAGAAGGGCGAACATTTTATGCTTTTCCGAGTCCTTGCAGACATCATCATCCTTGTTCATCTTCTCTGGATACTTTTTCTAATTGGCGGTGCTTACTGGGGTAGAAAGAACGGTGTGGTGATTTTGGTCCAGGGGACGGGGCTTATCTTCGCAGTTACCAGCCAGATTTTGGGCTGGTACTGCCCTCTCACACACCTTGAGGTCTGGCTCAGAGAAAAACAGGGCACGGCACAGGTTTATCCCGGCTCGTTTATAGCCCACTACGCAGAACGGCTTGTTTATGTCGATATCTCGCCCGCGATCATCTTCGTATCGACCATCGTTCTTATCATCGTCAATATGTGGATTTATACGATGGCTTTTAGGAAAACAAAGTCTTCGGCCTAGCGGTAATTGTCAAATCTGCTTAGCGGATTCCTTTCCGGGCTGAGGGCAGAACTATATAATCCACGCCCATCCGTAGATGTCCTTCGGGATGCTGAGGCGCACCGTCGATGTACGAGCGTTCCATGTTACGGCGCTTTGTTTGAATGTCACCGTTGACAGATCAGTTTTTCTGAAACCAGGGGGATTGGCTTTCCTATCTCCTTTATTACGGAGCGCAAACCATGATTGATAGGACTGCCGAAGCTCTTCCAGGATTGCCTGAGAGCTCTGGGAGTGCAGCCGGTGATACCAGAGCGGATGCTCTTGTTTAAGAGCGATATCAAGCCCGGGGTAGGTGAGTATTTTCCCCGTGGCCATCCAGACGTTCCTGGTAAGCCACACAGCGGTGCTCCAAAGCTTCGTTGCGGAAAAACCAAGTAGCCCGAGGGACAGAGCTGTGCTGTCGTCTGTTACCAATGCTTTACCAACGACAGTCATTGTTTGTATATCGGGCTCTTTTGCTCGATCAGTCATGGTGGTAATTATATCAGGAAGGTGAACAACTGTCATTGTATCGTGAAAATAGCAATTCTTTGTTTTCTTCACAACCAGCGCCTTATATCCCCGGCCTCACGGCCGGGGATATAAGGCGCATTGAGATAAATAAATTATAAAGAGATGCTCCACGCAGACAAAGGCCCGACGATTTCTGCTAAACTATCTCTATGATTGTTATCGAGCCTTTTAGGGGAAAATCTGTCATCGACCAGCGGGTCGAGATCGTCGAACGCAAGGGGACGGGCCACCCCGACTATCTCTGTGATTCTATGATGGAAGCCATATCGATAGCTCTTTCAAGAGAATACATGAGGGAATTCGGGACGATCCTTCACCACAATATAGATAAAGGGTTGCTCGCGGCAGGTCGTACGGAGAAGAGGTTCGGCGGTGGAAAAGTGCTGAAGCCCATGGAACTCATCATCGGTGACCGGGCCACATTCTCCGCCGGAGGGAAGAAAATTCCCGTAGCAGAGATCGCCGTGGACGCAGCGAAGAAGTGGCTCAAAAAAAACATGCGGTATATAGATCCGGAGAAGCACCTAAAATATCGTATTGTACTTGCGCCCGGGTCAGACGAACTAACGGACATTTTTTCTCGTTTCGGCACCATCAAGAGTGCGAACGATACTTCTGCCGCAGTAGGGTATTATCCCCTGAGCCCTACAGAACGGATTGTTCTCGAGTTAGAGCGTTATCTGAATTCCAAACCATTCAAGAAAAAGCACCCGGAGACCGGGGAAGATATCAAAGTCATGGGCCTACGTATGGAAGACAACTTAGACCTCACCGTGGCCATGCCGCTTGTCTGTAAATACGTCAAATCCGAGCAGGATTATTTCGAACAGAAAGGTGTCCTCCATAAGGAAATGCAGGAGTTTGTCGAGAGGTCTCAGGATTTTAAATATATTAGCATTCACTTCAACACGCTTGATACGACCGGCAGAGGGTTAGGCGGAGTGTATCTGAGTATCCTCGGAACGTCTGCCGAGGACGCAGATTCGGGGCAGGTGGGCCGCGGCAACCGAGTGAACGGCCTCATTTCCATGAACAGACCGATGGGGACCGAGGCCGCTGCGGGCAAGAACCCTGTTAGCCACGTGGGTAAGATTTATAGCGTTCTCTCACACAAGATTGCAAAAGACCTCTATGAGAATATCGAAGGCGTAAGGGAGGTTTACGTGCTCTTGCTTAGCAGGATCGGAACGCCGATCGACAGACCACAAGTGGCCACAGCGCAAATTTTGCTTGAAGGTGGGAGAAAGGTTCGTGAGATCATCAAAACGGCTGAGAAAATCTTCGATTCCAAGTTTTCGAATATAAACCAGTTTTGCCTTGAATTGAGCACGGGGAAATACCCGATATGCTAGATCGCCCCGCCTGAGGAACGATGAATGTTATGCCTTGGTACGATCATTTCCCGGTACGAGCTTTTTCCCTCCGCATTTTTATTCCCTCCCTCACAAGGGCCGCCTCAAAGTCAGGAAAGCCCATTGCCCGCATGCCTGCATTTTCCCACGCATCCATCAGAAGCTCAAGGACCTTTCTCTTGTCCATCACGGACTTTGGGATAATGCCCCTGTCTTTTGCCGCCATAACTACCAGATCTGAAGGAAGACTATCTGCCTTTTTCCAGACACCCCGCATCTCCCGAAGGAAGATGTTCACGGTCATGTCGCCGATGCCCTTTGCGAGCGACTTGAGCCTCTGTTCGAGGTCGCGCGGATCGACTGCAGAGCTATGGAGATTCGTCAAGTCAGCGTGGTAGTTCTCCGTCAGCGCCTTGCACATATCCAACAACTTGGTCGCAGTCTTGAAGTCGTAACGCACATAGCCGCCTTCGTCTAGGATTGTGACGAGTCCATCCCACCCGGTATCGAGAATGGCTTTTGGAGAAACGACTTCCTGAGAAGCAAACTCTCCGAAGGTCTTTTTCACGATGGTATCGGATATCCTCGCGCCGAAGAGAACGGACGCAAGGAACCACTTAAAGATCTCTCGGGAGCGCTTCGCAGAAAGATCGATGCCGAGTTCGGCAGAAAACCTTCCCTGTTGCTGCCTGATGAGCGCCTGTACAGACTCCGTCGATGCCATATAGCGTGATACCATTCTAGGATATCCTCGTCGTAATATATCAAGTGAGTAATCCCGTCGCTTCTTTCACCCGAAGTATCGCTTTTGCATCCTGCCTTGAACCCTTTCTCGATCCAATGATCCAGATGCTCTACAATATCGATGCGGAGTCACCGGAGGATAAACGTGCCAGGATGCTCCTCACTCTTGCGGCCTGTATTAACTTCTGTGCTCAATGTGCATACAAAACTTTAGATCACGGAGCTACAAAGTAATGCAAAGTCTTATACGTAACTGGAATCTACTTTATGTCACCTTAATTATATAGTAAAACAAAAAAACTATTGGAAATTGTCATATGATTACAGGGATCACGGTGAGACGGTGCTACAATAATATTATACCAATTGGGCAGAGACACAAGGTGGTACCTATGAAGCTCTCACATTCAGTCCTGTTATGTTCTTTTTGTCGGTCATCTTTGCATCAGCCTTCGCCCCTGGCACAATCGTTGTCGAAAGTAATCTCTTACCGGGTTCGGCACTCGAAGGGATACTGTCGCCTTTGCCGCTCTACGACAGTAAAAACATCGGCGGATAGGGCAATGCGCGTGAGGCAGTCCTTACGACAGTATAGAAAGCCAAGATTTCTCGTGTAAATTATCCCAAGTATGGAGGATAAGATTCCTCACATTCGTTCGGAACGGCAAAACGATGGACCAAATGACATAACAGACTTTTCTGAATTTTTTAAGAGCCATTTAATCAATTTTTTATCAGGAGCCAGAGGTTATGAGCTTATTAGAAAAACATGCAGGTCTTTACACTGATCACTATGAACTCACTATGGCCCAAGGATACTTTTTGAACAACATGAAAGATATTCCTGCCTGCTTCGATTATTTCTTCAGAAAAAATCCCTTTTGCGGCGGGTATGCGATTTTCACGGGACTCTGGGATCTGCTCGAAATTCTCGTAGGTCTCCGGTATGACGACGAAGACTGCAACTTTCTGAAGTCTATCGGTTTTGCTCCGGAGTTTGTTGGTTTTCTCAAAAAATTCGAGTTCAGGGCCGATATATACGCTCCTAAGGAGGGTGAGGTTGTTTTCCCTTTCGAACCTGTTGTTCGCGTGGAAGGGAATATTATTGAGTCCCAGATCATAGAGACATTGGTTTTGAATATATTGAATTTTGAGACGCTTATAGCCACAAAAGCTGCGCGGATAAGGCGTGCCGCCGGTGACAAACTTGTAATCGATTTTGGACTACGTCGGGCGCATGGGCTCGGTGGAATTCTTGCGAGCAAGGCCGCGGTACTCGGCGGCGCGAACAGTACATCTAACCTTTATAGCGCGTTCCTGTTCGGCCTCACATCCACGGGTACCCAGGCGCATTCATGGGTCCAGGCGTATGACGACGAAATATCCGCATTCAGAGATTTTGCAAAGGCATTTCCTGGGAGATGCGTTTTGCTCGTTGATACTTACAATACGCTGAGGTCCGGTATGCCTAACGCAATAATGGTTGCCAGAGAGATGGAGTCACGCGGAGACAGATTATTCGGCGTGCGAATTGACAGCGGCGACCTCGCTTATCTCAGCAAAAAAGCCCGAGAGATGCTCGATGAAGCAGGACTGCCATATGTCAGAATTGTTGCCTCAAACAAACTGGACGAATATGTCATAAAAAGCCTGCTGGAACAGGGATCTCCTATTGATGCTTTCGGCGTTGGCACAAGTCTTGTTACGGGTCATGCTGACGGCGCACTTGACGGCGTTTATAAACTCTCGATGAGCAATAATAAACCAAGGTTGAAAATATCGGAGAATCCCGAAAAAATAATCCTCCCCGGCCGCAAAAATGTATTCAGGTGTACGGATGAAAACGGACAGTTTTATGCTGATTGTATTGCACTGGACGATGAAGACAATATCGATGTCATTTACCATCCGCATCAGCCCGAAAAAAGCAGCTTGGTAAGCGTTTATAAAAAAGAGAGATTGTTGCAAAAGGTCATGGATAAAGGGAGAATAATTATAGATGGAGAAAAACCTGAACAGATTGCTGCCTATGTTCAGGCGCGGCTACGGCAGTTGCCTGAAGAACATAAGCGTTTTGAGAACCCCCACATCTACAAGGTCGGGATAAGCAATAGAGTGATGGATCTGCGCTCAGTGCTTGTTGATGATATCAGAAGGAAATATTCGAATTGAAAACTCATAATCAGAATATCCGTCGACTGTCATCATGAGATCTGCCATTGTCCCCCATAGAGCTAGCGATACCCATTAGTAGGAGTGGAGAATGCCACAACGTTCGATTTTAGTTGCTGACGACATTGAAAATCAGACCGACTCCGGTAAAAGGCGTTCGCAAGCAATATGGAACGCTGCATCTTTCTTTGCCCAACGATTCAAAACCGGCATCGATTTACTTTATGTGGAAGATCTAAAAGCTTATGCATCTGGCAAACTTAGTGCATTTCAGTTCCTGGCACGGCACTCTACGCATGAGGAAAGACTCGAGCAGATTGGCAGTCAATTTACCGTACCGGTTTGCTGTTCCTTAAAAACCGGTTCTCCGGCTGAACAGATTTTGAGGATATTACATTCCAGGTCATCCCCGGAGCTTGTTGTTGTGGGAACACAAGGCCGGAAAGGAGTGAAACGTTTGCTCATAGGCAGTGTCGCGGAAGAAGTGATCCGTCACTCCAAGCGACCTGTAATGGTAATCGGCCCCGTAGTTAAGGAAATGGACTGGGATATCTCCGGTCAGAAGCAACATAAAATACTCGTGCTGTCTAATCTCGAGAAAAACTGCCGGGCAGCCGAACAATATGCTCTCTCTCTTGCAAAACGCATGGGAGCGAAAGTTACCTTGTTTCATTGCCTGTGGGATAGAATCAATGCAATTATAATTAACACGGCATGCTCCGGGATGGCCGCATTTAATATCGATGAAATTATCGGCGAGTTACGGGATGTTGCTCTTGATGCCATGAGACGCAAAACCAATTTCTTTCAGAAACACGGCGTACCGTGTGACTACAAGGTCGAAGAGAAGTCGATAACTTCCTCGCGTGCAGCATATCAGGAATGCGAAAGCGGCTATTCTATCGTAGTCATGGGGACACACGGCAGAAACTCTTTACTCAATGCTTTTTTCGGGAGCACTGCCCGGGAGACAATTTTAAACGCCGTAATTCCGGTTATCATTGTACACTCCGGAAAATAAGTTTTTCTCATCTAGAAAAAAATTTATGTGACAAGATAAGAGTAAAATGAGGAATCCGCGTTGAGACGATAAATCGGGCCTCACAGGGGATCTCGCCATTCAGACGATGAACCCGACTCGAAAGTTCAGCCAGCAAACAGCAGTCGATCGGATCAATCTCCAGGTGAGGTACGGCCAAATGGCAATCGTAGCCTGCTTTGATATTGTTACCCATTAACGTCCGGTTAAAATTAAAAAGGCATGGCCTGAATACCTCGTTTGTTGGATAATAGGATTTGCGAGAACCCTATTCCAGCAAGGAGGAACAAGCCATGCGCAAGTTGGAAACCATCTTCGGAGAACTGCTGAAACTTGTACCGAGATATCAATTCGAAAAAGCCGTAAATCAGTATCAGGGAGATCGATACGTAAAGTCGTATACGACCTGGCAACAGTATATCACGATCCTGTTCTCCCAGGTCAAGCAAAAAGACAGCATCCGGGACATCGTAACGGGACTGGAGGCTAACGAGTCCCGATGGTATCACCTGGGGCTTACCGGCGTTCATCGGAGCACCTTCTCGGATGCCAACAACAAACGAAGTTTTCAAATATTTGAAGATCTGTTTTATCATCTTCTCTCTCGCTGCAAGGACTTGACGCCGAAACATCGGTTCAAGTTCAAAAATGAGTTGTATTCTATCGATGCTTCAGTTATCGATCTTTGCCTCTCGGTCTTTCCTTGGGCTAAGTTCCGAAAGACCAAGGGGGCGATTAAAATGCATTGCCTCTATGACCACTCAGGGGCACTGCCGTCGTTTGTAACGATCACCGATGGTAAGAAACATGATGTTAAGGTGGCTAAAGAAACCGGTTTCCCACTCTCCCCGGACAGCATCGTTTCCATAGATCGGGCGTATATCGACTACAAATGGCTGAAATCACTGGATGAAAAGCGCGTCTGGTTCGTTACCCGCGCCAAGTCCAATATCAATTGTGTCGTAACCGGACAGCATGCGGTTACCGGAAAAGGGGTCCTGAAAGACCAGATGATTCTCCTAACCGGAACCCGTACAAAGAACTATTATCCCAAAGAACTTCGAATGATCGAGTTCTATGATGAGGAAACCAAGAAGCACCTTACATTCCTCACCAACAATATGAAGCTTGCAGCCTCAACGATAGCGGCCATCTATAAGTC
The DNA here is from genome assembly GCA_963845065.1 of Nitrospirota bacterium. Taxonomy (GTDB): domain Bacteria; phylum Nitrospirota; class UBA9217; order UBA9217; family UBA9217; genus JAJYKN01. Next base: position 555,602 of record CAWJQQ010000001.1, on the reverse strand, counting down.
CCGTTGGCAGATTGAGCTGTTCTTCAAATGGATCAAGCAGAACCTGAAGATCAAATCATTCCTCGGGACCAGCAAAAATGCCGTTATGACGCAAATCTGGGTGGCGATGAGCTATTACTTGCTGCTCACATATATCAAATATCAGACGAAGTATGCGAAATCCTTATTGACGCTGAGTCGCGTTATCAGGGAAACGCTATTTGAACGAAAGAACCTTATCGACATTCTAACACTGAAGCCTGAACGGATTTTAGCTGTACAAGATGAGCCCATACAAGGGGCGCTGTTTTAACCGGACAGCGATGATTGTTACCATAAAAGATACAAACACATCCCTATCCTGTCCAAAGTGGGAAACCTTTCGTTCTTCTCTCCTTCACAAAAGTCGTTCCTCTTTTTCTCCCATCTCGACCGCCTTTTTTATCTCTTCTTTGAGGTGCTCCGGGAGTCCCTTTATCTCAATGTCCAAAAAACCCCTGACAATGGCGGCTGTCGCCTCTTCGTCGGTTAGTCCCCGCGCCATGAGATACTGGATCTCTTCCTCTGCGATCTTTCCGACAGCAGCCTCGTGTGACATATCAACGCCACTCACTCTGCCGTCGAGCTGGGGGATGGCGAGAATCGAGCCTCGTTCGGAGAGGATGAGCCCCCGGCATTCTAGATGAGCTTTGATTCCGGGGACCTCGCCGATCAAGTTCCCCCTTGTGACGATGGCGCCACCCTTCGTGATAGCCCTTGCAACCACCTCCGCCCTGCTTCCCTTCGCTCTTAGGAAGACCTTTGAGCCCACATCCATACTCGATCCCTCTGGCGCGCAGAGAATGGTATTGTACCGAACCGTAGCGTTCTCGCCAATACAGTATGTGACTGGATACATCTGGAGGGTCTTTACCGGTCTCATGCATATATAGTTGCTCATGAAAACGCCGTTTTCTTCCACGATTGTGCCGGTCCTAGGTCTCACTACCACGTCCTCTGCCCAGCTATGGATCATGGTAAAGGTGACCTTTGCGTTCTTCTTCACGTAAAACTCGGAGACACCGACATGGAGCCCCGACCTCACGTTCTGAGCAGTTGTGCAGCCGGTGATGACATTGAGCTCTGAGCCCTCTTCGGCGATGATTACATTGTGTACGTTCTGGGCCATGCCTTCCCGCGTCATATATAGGCAGGCCTGCAGGGGAAATTCCGCCTTCGACCCGGGCAGGGCACGCAAAAAGTAGCCATTGTGCTGTTTCAACTCGGCCTGGGCAGTATATTTGTCATCATCCACCTGCACGGCTTTCCACCAGTAGTCCTTGAGCCACTCATATTTTTTGAGCGCCTCTGTGGTGTTCATTACTTCAAGGCCAGCTAGATAGGCCGAAGAGAGTATGACTGAATTGTCCATCTGAAAAAATGACCCCGCCCTGCATATCTCCTCCGCATCAATGCCGACGGTGGCAGACCGCTCTTTTACCTCATCGGCCAGTCCTGTCAATCTTTGAATTTCGCCATGTTTTTCGGCCTGTCCGGAATATGCGGTGAGATCGATATCCGGGCCGATGGCAGCAGATTTCTTCTCTGCATCTCTTGCTTTTTCCTCAATAGTTACCTTCGACATCTTACGCACTCCTCATACCCTTTAGCCCTTATGTCCTCAAGAATGTCTCGCGAGTTCCCGGAACAGCTCACAGTGCTGTTCAGCATAACGTATGCCCTGTCGGCATTGACATAATCCAGAATGTAACCGGCATGCGTTATGATTAGTCCCCCCTTTGTTCTCTTGACTGCCCTTTTATCTTTCTCGATCAATTCATTTATAACCTTGCCCACCAGATTGATATTAACTAGATCCACACCCGAATCAGGTTCATCAAACATAATGAACTCGGGGTTTTGCGCTAGAAGTTGAAGAAGTTCGGACCGTTTAATTTCTCCGCCGGAAAAACCCAAATTGATGTCTCTGTCCAAAAATTCGGTGAAATTCAATTTGTCTGCGTCCTCATTGATCTTTTCTTCTTTATACGAACCCCTCTTCCCCATGCAGATACGCAGTATCTCTTTAAGCCTCACCCCCCGTACTGCCGGAGGATTCTGAAATACCATGCCGATACCGAGCCTCGCTCGCTCGTCTATGCTGCGCTTCGTGATGTCCTCACCCTTGAAGACGATGCTCCCTGATTCTACCCTGTATTGTGGGATTCCCATGATCGTCTTCAGAAGAGAGGTCTTTCCGGAACCGTTCGGGCCAAATAAGACAATGGTTTCCCCCTGCCCGATGTTTAGGTTCACATCATTGAGTATCCTTTTCCCATCAACGCTGACTGACAGATTTGTGATCTCGATCATGCTGGAAAGCATGCCTTTCTCCCGGATATTGTTTCGTTAGATACTCTATTCATATGTTTATTTTAGCAAACTTTCCTGAGAATGCCTGCAGCATTCTGTACATGGGGACATAATAATCTCTGAAAATAAACACTGCCATTATAAAAGAGCACCAGCCATAATGCTACTTTCCAAATTATAGCTGATCTGCGGAAATTTACTAAAAAAATGCTGACACAAGCAAAACCTCTAATATTTTTGGTATCAGTTAATCTCGTCACTCCGGCTTAATAAGCGGCAAATGAATAATTAAGTTTAGAGATACTCATCGCTTTCGTAAGGAAGGCAGGCATATGCACAGCCCTAAGGGCGCCGCATAGTGACGTGAAGTAACCGGCCGTCTGAGAAGCTGGCAGCGAAAAGTCTGCCACTCCTCTAAACTTATCGTTTATGTGTAAGTTACATTCAGTATGTGCGACACGATGTCGTATAAATGAGTGTACTAAGGAGGTGTATAAAGAGTACCCAGCATGTTTCCTGCTGGTCCCTACGTGAGCGTGCTACCGTTGCGCTGATGACGGGGTGCGAAGCCTCACGGACAACGTACCGAATTGGGTCGAAATGGTGACAGGCCGACCCTTCTGGAAATCCTCTCCGGTTAAGGGCTAGGGATGAGTGATATGGTGAAAATAATTGAATGTCGGTAAGCACCGTCATTGTAAGCAGACCTACGGAGGAATAATAGGTCGGAGGCTGTTCCCTTGTGCGAACAGCAAGTGGTCAGGTTGCAGGTCTATACTGTACCTGCACGGAACTGTAGCACCACCGGTGGAGGTTATACTGTTTTTAGTTGAAATTGAAAAGAGTGGCTCCCCCGTGGCATAATCCACGGTAGAGAGAGAGAAACAAAGAAAGGAGCCACTGGATGAAGGATACCACAAGGAAGAGGAAAAAGGCAATACGAGGAATTGAAGAGGCATATGGAAGGCAGGAGATCATTGAACAGATGTATTATGTCTTCGCAAAAGGTAAACAGGGTTTTGATGAATGCATGAAGGAAATGGGCCGACTGATGGCGGAGACGATCATGTACATCGAGCGTGAGGAGATTGCCGGGCCAGACTACCAGCCCACCAGTCCTGACCTGTGGAAGTGGGCAAGCCAGGGCGGTTCCGTCTATATCGGAGATCAGAAGATCCCAGTGACCCACCCTCGGCTTCGAGGTCCGGCTGGTGAGATTGCGCTTCAGAGTTATCAGAAGTTGAAAAAACCGGAAGGTTTCTCAGAAGAATTGCTTGGAAAGGTACTCCGTGGCATATCATGCCGGAAGTATGCGGAGACGGTTGTAGATACGGCGCAAGCATTTGGCGTATCTGCCAGCACGGTGTCGAGCCATATCGTCGCGGCAACAGCAAAACAGCTTCAGGAGTTTAAGGAACGGTCACTCACGTCATTCGTCCCCTTTGCAGTCTTTTTAGACACTGTTCACCGCGGCGGAGAGGCATTCATCGTGGCGCTGGGGCTCGATAGTGCTGGAACGAAGCAGACATTGGGATTCTGGCAGGGGGCGACGGAGAACCATGAATTGTGCGAAGAACTGTTTTCCGATATGGAACGGCGGGGTCTGACACTATCACGACGAATCATCTGGGTCACCGATGGTGGCAGAGGCGTAATCAAAGCTCTCCGGGATCGCTTCGGCAATAAATTGATCCATCAGCGGTGCACGATCCACAAGGACCGCAATATACAGCATCATTTGCCGAAGAAATACCGGAAAGACGCACACAGGAGGTTCCGAACTGCCCTGGAGCAGAATAATTACGCAGATGCTCGTCAGATGCTTCTGGACATGGAGAAATGGCTTCGGGGCATCAATGAGTCGGCGGCTGATTCGCTCATGGAAGCGATAGAAGACATTCTCACCCTTCACCGGTTGAAGGTTCCCGCTCTCTTGCGGAATACCTTGCATTCTACCAATCCTATTGAGAGCATGTTTTCTACGGTGAGAAAAGCAGAGGGCAATATAAAGCGCTATCGCGACAGCAAGATGATGCAGCGCTGGCTCGCTTCTGTTCTTTTATATGCTGAACAAGGATTCAGGAAGATCAAGGGTCACGCCTTCATCGCGGACGTGATGAAACGGATCGAGGCGGACGAAATAAATGACCTAACGGTCAAAAAGGCTGCATAAGGAGGGATGGTTAGGTATGGCTCGGCCTCAGAAAACTCAAATATGGCGATCCTACGAATCCGATTTTATACACAACGATGCTTTACACCGTTGAATCGATAAAAAGCCTTAGCCGAAGGGAGCGCGGGCCACTCAACTAATTTCAACTAAAAACTTGACCTGATCCACCGGTGTTAATGATACACCTAAGTCACTCAAAGGATCATTTATACGGAACGTGGAACCCCAGTACCTTCGCTCCAAAGTAACTATGGGCAGGCTAACCGTAAGGCATGCTGTTGGAGGTCTGGATTGAGATGCCAAAAGAAGCGAATGCCCTGCTGTAATGGTGGGGATACCCGATTAATTCGGGACTCCGTAAGGAGGCTGATATTGGCAGGTTCTTCGTCACGAGAACACAGGATGAATCAATATTAAGAAAGGAACGCAAATGACGATGCTGAGCTTCCACTCAGCATTGGTGCCCCTTTCGGCTTCGGCCATATTGGCAGTCTGCAAGTATCGTGAAGCGATTCTGAATCGCGGGGATCTCTATCAGGGATTCTTTTAGAGGAGCTTGAGCCGTGTGAGGGGAAACTCTCATGCACGGTTCTTAGGGGGGAAAGGAGCCGTAAGGCTCCCGACCTACCCGATTTCGTGACAGTTCAACTTTCCGCAGACTAGTAACATGCCGTGTATATCATGTGACTTGTCGGTTGAAGTCTGACCTGGTGAGTTCGGCAGTCCACCCGTTCTTGCTGATCATCATTTGCGATTCCTTTATAACATAAACAGTCGATAGGACTAGCGGCAGCCTGGTCCCGAGGAACTTTATGCGGATATCAATAAGTCCATGCATTGTGTCGCTACCCCGCTTTGGTCTTATGCCTTATTCGAAAACACCACGACAGGTTTATCTTTGTGAAAATTCAGCTTCATCCTTATTAGTTGTTAAGGTTTCCAACTTTGGAACACATAAATTCCCAACCTGAATTCTGCTGCGTATACCCGTAATATACCCACTCGACAACATTAACTGCTCCTCTTATCGATCATACATTCAAAGCAAATAAAATGATCAATAACTTTGGGTACTCTCATCTATTAACAGTGAGGAATAAGAAATCAAGAGTAGAGTTATGAATACAAATCGACTTTTTGCAATTGTTTGTAATAAAGTAAACAGTTGCAAGTCTTTGAAATTGACAAATCTCCATATCTATGATTGCATGTAAATTATCATCGATAAAGACAGCCCCTTCTGGTGAAGGAGACGGAAAGCAATGGGTCTTAAAAGACCAAGACGGCCGTACTGCAGAAGGAGGAGTCCTTGCGACATGCTCGGCTTTTTTAGTCAATGATGTAAATACAGAAACGTATTGCGTGGGAAGCTCTTTAGGTATTATTCGGATGAACGCAACGCATTGATGGTGACTAGAGGAGATCACTATGAAACGGTTATTAAATTTTTTGATTCTGGTTCTTTCGACGGTGGTTCTGCTTGGCGACTGCGGCGGGGGAGGAGGCGGAGGTGGGAGCTCGTTGCAGCCCGCGGCATATAATGATATAGCAGGTGCGTGGAAACAAGCTGATACAAATTGTCAGCCTCAGTCCTGCTGCACGCTAAATTCGAACACATTTACTGTAAATACTCAATCGGGCAATACTCTCAATGCGACGGACTCTCAAGGAGACCAATTCACCGCCACGATAAGCGGAGATGTGATAACGTATTCGAGCAGTAATGCGCCTGGTTCTAACTGCAACGGGACGCACCCAGAATCAGTCACCATTACGCTAAGTTCTGAGACTGCCGGGAGTTACACTTCGAGCTGGCAGTGTATCACACCCACGGCGACTTGCACCGGAACTTCGTCGGGAACCATAACGAAGACATCCGGAAGCGGTCTTCTCACGGTGACCTATAGCGGCAACGGCAGCACCAGCGGCAGCGTTCCGGTCGATTCTAACAAATACGACATTGGGCAGGCTGTCACGGTGCTCGGGAATGGCAACCTCGCGAAAACCGGAGATACCTTCACTGGCTGGAACACGCAGGCTAACGGAACCGGAACGACCTATACGGCGGGGCAGACCTTCACGATGGGCTCAGCAAGTGTTACCTTGTACGCTCTCTGGACAGTACAACCTACATTTACCGTTACTTATAACGGCAACGGCCTTACCGCCTGCACAGCCCCGACTGATGGGACCCACTACTTGACGAGCCAGACCGTCACTGTGAAGGGATATACATGCAATCTCATCAAAGCCGAGGAGTTATTCATGAACTGGAACACGGAGGCCAACGGATCCGGAACGGCTTATACGGTGGGGCAGACCTTTGCGATGGGTTCAGCAAATGTTACGCTGTACGCGATTTTTTCGCCGATCAAATTGGTATTCGTGACAAGCGAAACTTTTACATGGAGTTCGAGTCAACCGGTCGGGGCAGCGGGAGGTGATGCGGGTTGTTTGTCTTTCGCTCAAAGCGCTGGTTTAACCGGTAACTGGTTGGCGTGGTTATCGGACGCTACCACGTCTCCATCGACAAGATTTACGCAGAATACCATCCCCTACGTCACTCTAGACGGCACAGTCATTGCGAATAATTGGACTCAGTTGACTTCAGGGACACTCCAAAACCCTATCATGCATGACCAAAACGGGGTTGCCGTAGCTGCGTCGTATGTGTGGACGGGTACAAATACTAATGGTACAGCCGTAAACAACATTTCAGCGACCGACTGCAACAATTGGACCTCCGGTACATCCGGCTATTCGGGTGCAGTTGGGTATTTACAATATTCAAATTCAGAGTGGACGAGCGATGGCTCTTATGTTTGCACGAATACTGCGCGTCTATATTGCTTTCAGCAGTGAAACGCCACTCCATGGCGACACGCGTCAATATAGCAGGGCCGTAATCGTGGGGTTACCCTTAATGGTCATTAGTATACCCTCCACGCTCACAGAATGTACTGCGACATTTGAATGCAAGTGGTGGGATGCCGCTATATACCCACCGGACCCAATGCTTCACGTATAGTCCAAGCAGGAGGAGCCTGAAGGCTCCTCCTGCTCTTGCTTATAAAGCCGGATTACACGTGCAAGAAACCTCTTCATAGTTATATATGGATAGAGCGTCTTTTCAGCTATTGAAAACCCGTCAGGGCTGAAGTGATATCCCTAAAAAATCAAACCCCTTTTCTATTCGGCCGATAACAGTCTTGTCCGAGTGCTTTTCCAGCCTCAGTTCACTGAACGTCAGGTTCAGCACCTTAATTGTTTCTCTCAACTTCCACCAGGGGCTTCCATTCAAAAAATGATTGCGCAAGCCCGCATTTGAGTTATTTTAAACTGGCCGATACCTGAGTATCCCCTAAATTGAGGCAAACCTAGTCAAATATCTCCTTCTTCTTCATCAGCGTCTAGGCAATGATCGGGAGTTTTGCTGCGAGCTTCACCCGCAGCTTGTCGGCATATCAGCAAAGTTCGACTGCGCTGCAGAAGAAAAGACTGAGAGGACTGCTTATAGCTTTCGGCGTTGGTTACCTAGACGCGGTTGTTTTTCTACCAACTGTTGGGCTCCCCGTCTATCCATTCGGATATCTCCCTATACGCTTCTTCATTGTTATGAGCGCCTATGTCACTGTACGTTATAAATTCACGGACATCACGCGTGAACTGGCCACAGACCCGCGGAGCGGCTTACTTGATCCTGGATCCGATGATTTTTCTACTCTTAATAACACTTCAATTTACAAACTGTATTCATTAACGCCTACCCATTGAGGGATCATGCGCCCGCAAACTCTGTTTGAAACTCCTTTGTCGTAATTACCGTCGCTTGGGAGGCGAAAACCTTTTCCGTCAAAACGCGATGCACTTCCTCATCAGAATCAAAGCATGCATCTTTGATCACCACGCACTTGAAATCAAGGTCACTCGCCAACCTGACCGTAGACAAAACAATGCCACTGGTAGCGATTCCGAAGAGCACCAAATTTTCTATTCCCTGCGAGCGGAGGATCATGTGCAACGCATTCCCGGAAAATGCGCTCACCCGATGCTTGTAGACAACGGTATCGCCGGACTTGAAGATCGATGAGTGAATGCGCGCCGAATCGGACCCCTTGACAAAAAGTCCGCGCTCCTTGATCATCGAAAAACGCGCGTGGCCTGAGCTGATTTCAGGATATCCAGGTTCGAAACCAATCCCCACATGAATCAGTAGGAATCCACCTTTTCTGGAAGACTCCACTACTCGAGCCGCATTGGGAAAAGCTGCCTGAGCACTTGGAACAAATCCCAGGATGCCTTCCTGGATATCCAGGCTGAGAACTGCGGTCTTTTTTGGGTCAATTATCATTATTTCCTCCTCATACTGTTATTTATATTGACATAGATATAGCATATATCTAGTATATAATATATGGAATTAAAAGCAACTCTTTCTCGCGACCTAGTGGACTTGGCGACGGTGCTAACGAGGATCGTCAAACAGGAGTTTAAGGCTGAAGCAGGCGCAAACGCGCCAACATTGACTCAATTCAGAATGCTCCACAAAATCAAAAGTGGCGTTTGCCACGTCGGGAAACTTTCCGAGGCATTTGGAATTAGCCAGCCCGCCACCTCCATCATGGTCAATACGATGGTCAAGGAGGGACTCCTAAAGAGAGTTCCCCACCCCAAGGATAGGCGGCAGATTGAATTGCATCTGACTTCTAAAGCAACCACCTATCTAGAGACGATCTATAAACGTGCATTTGCGAAAGTCGATGAAAGACTCTCGGCTCTTTCTGTTACGAAAAAAAAAGCGATTGCGAAACAGATTTGTGAAGTTTCCCGCCTATTATCCAAGTCGAAAACGTAGGCACACTATGAATAAGAGTCACGCTCCTTCATCTCCAGAACCCGGTCCAGCAGTCGCGGACGAGGTGTCTTCCTCCGACGGCCTGGATCCGAGAGTCTGGAGAATTGCCGCCGTCGTATTTCTAGGGCCGTTCATGACGGGACTGGATACGACGGTCGTGACCGTCTCGCTATCGACCATTCGGCAGGAGCTTCATTCGTCGATCGCGTCAGCGCACTGGATTATCAGCGGCTACTTGCTCGCGCTGGCGCTCATGCTTCCGATCAATGGCTGGCTCGTGGACCGGCTGGGAGCGAAGCGGCTATACTTGGGGTGCTTCTCGGCGTTCACGCTTGCTTCGCTTCTCTGCGGCTCCGCGCGGACGATGGATGAGCTGATTTGGGCCCGAGTGATCCAAGGAATAGCGGGTGGGCTCTTGGCTCCGATGACTCAGATGATGATTGCCCGGGTTGCGGGGAGACATATGGCTCGCGTGATGGGCTATACGGTTGTGCCCATCTTGATCGCTCCGATCCTGGGTCCGGTCGTGGCGGGCGCGATCTTGAAATACGCCCCTTGGCCCTGGATTTTTTACCTCAATTTGCCGATTGGAATTTTTGCGGTCGGGTTAGCAACTTTTCTGCTTCCGGGCGACGAAGCGGCGATCCAAAAGCGTCCATTTGATTTCTCGGGCTTCCTAATGATCTCTCCTGGCTTGGTGTGTCTTCTTTACGGGCTCGATCATGCTTCGCATCGGGATGGAGCTTTGACTTTGCTGGCAGGTTTGATTTTGCTGGGCGCGTTTGTCTGGCATGCGATTCGGAAGAAGAGCACAGCATTGATCGATCTCCGATTCTTCAATAACCGTATTTTTTCGACGGCGGCCACGACCCAGTTTTTCTCCAATGGTGTGGCTTATGCAGGACAGTTTCTTGTTCCCCTTTACTTGATCACAGGCTGCGAGCTGTCTCCAACCCGGGCGGGTTGGATGCTGGCGGCCATGGGGTTCGGGATGATGTGCTCATTTCCATTAATGGGTTTTTTAACCGAGAGGTTTGGCTGTCGCGCGGTTTCCACGGGCGGAGCGCTTTTGGCTCTTTTGGGCACATGTCCTTTTCTCTGGATGATCCAAAACCAGTTTTCACCTACCTTGATGGTAGTGTGCCTGCTCGCTCGCGGCGCTGGCCAGGGTGCGATCGGTATCCCCTCGATGTCAGCGGCGTATGCTTCGGTTCCGAGAGACAAGCTCGCTGTCGCGGCCACGGCAATCAATATCGTCCAAAGACTGGGCGGACCACTCGCAACAACGGTCATGGCCATTGTTATATCGCTTTCAGCGACTTACTTTTCGGCCTCCGGGCCTCGCGCGTTCATGATCGCCTTTGTGCTACTGATCGGGCTTCAATTGCTCGTGCTTGGGTCGGCAAGCCGCCTTCCGGTACTGGTACATCAAAAGAGTGGGGACAGGCGCGGATAGAATGGAAGGTTCAAAGGGAGGTTATACGAGAATGGATAAATTTTTTGAACCGATGCTTCTCCGTTTTTTTGGGACAGTCACATCAACGCTTCAGCTTATGCGAACAGTCGCTGGTTCCTTGGGAGTAGCCCTTTTTGGAAGCATTCTCGTCAATCAATGCGTGCCCGCCTTCCATCGCGCGACATCTCCTGCCACAGTAGCTGCGATCTCGCCCACACAACTTTCCAGGCTCTATAACTCTCAGTCCTATATGATGCCTGGCGCCATGAAACAGATAAAAAGCTGCCTCTCAGGTTCAAAGAAAGATGTGCATATGCTCGTAGATTCGATCCAGCACTCGGACCGGATCGGACTCGCGGATACTCTTAGTGATGTCTTTTTGGTCGACACTGTATTTCTTCTGATGGGAACTGTTTTCTCCTTGTTTCGCCGAGAGATTCCACTTCGGAAAATCAATAGGTCAGAACCTCTTGCGAGTCTTTATTGTAAAGGGGGAAGAGATTGAAAACCAATTGCGTGGCCAGTGCTTTGAACATCCTAATCAATAAAAGGAGAACTTGACAATGGAATGGATTAACTACATTTCTTACTTTTTTGGTGGTGCTTTTCTCACAAATGCCATTCCGCACTTCGTAAGCGGATTAATGGGACGTCCTTTCCAAAGTCCATTTGCTAAACCACCCGGTCAGGGGCTTTCATCATCAACCGTGAACGTGCTCTGGGGATCGTTCAACATAGCAGTCGGCTACCTGCTCATATTTCGCGTGGGGATCTTCGATCCGCGTTGCACAAGTCATGTCCTCGCAGCGGGATTGGGTGCGCTACTTATATCGGTGATGATGGCCCGCACTTTTGGGAGGTTTCACGGCGGCAATTCTCCTGGCGCTGGCTGATAAAAACTTGAGTCGAAAGGTCGGCATTGATTGGATACATCAGCGCTAAAGACGGCTTCGGAATGATCCGCAACTTACAATGCGCGAAGTTGCAAAGGTTATCGAGGCGGTATTTATAAGTTTTTATTTTCAACATTGCAATACTATAAAAGATAGCACGTGGATCAAATCTTGTCATAAATATCGCCTTTCATCCCCTCCCTTACGGCCCATCTTTACCCATAGCCAAGGTTGGATAAGACCGGAGGTTAATCTTTTGAGATCGTAGGACAAAGGCAATGTATGCCTTTGTTATGTCATCAAGAAGCTGTAAACCGCGCCAGATGGTTTCTGTACCTAGTTCGCCGTCCGAGTTGCGATTGAGGAATCCGCCCAGAGTCGCGACCATGATGATGGCCTGCTGGAGGGTGGGCGGTGTGGCCGAGGCCACAGGGGTCAGATTTATGAAGCCAACAAGAGCTTTCCATTCTGCATCATTAAAGAAGACCGTGCAGGGCATGTTAGATGTTTCACGGCCCAGCCAGGTGAGATGATGAATCCGCTACGCCACTACCATATCGATCTCCAGACAAGTTTCATCGATGATTCCCAAATATTATTACTTGAATGTAGATCGATTCCTAAGTACAATCTCATAAAGCACCGCCTGGGATGGGATTGGCTGTCTCTTCCCAAGAAGATGTCAGAATCTTTGAGATTCTGGTGTGCTCGGAGGCGCCCTTTATATGATTATCACTTTACAGCAAATTAAAGGTGAAGTCATACCAATAATGTTCAACGAGGTAATATGGAGAACAAACCTATTAACAAAAGAACATTGTTCAATAAAGACGACAGCTCTCAGATAGCGGAAATTCTTACTATTGTTTTGAACAATATTTCGCAGGGCATGGTAGTTGTTGGGTCTGACTATACTGTGCTCGCATTCAACAAGCAGTTGGAGGAACTTTTTGGGTTGCAGCCGGGAACAGTCGAAGTAGGCTGTGATTTCAGAGATATCCTCAAGGTATGGGCTGATGTGACTGGACAAACAAGGGATATCCTTGAACGGACTTTACGAGAACTTAATTTGCCCGATCCCTTTAAAATTGAATTTCCGCAAACGATACAAGGGGTTAATCGATGGTGCCTTCTGACTCATATACCTTTGCCTTCAAAGGGATTTGTGAGGACATATTCTGACATCACCGCGAGGAAAAAGGCGGATGAGCAGCATATGTATGATGCCTTCCACGATCCCCTGACGGGCCTCCCGAATCGGGCACTTTTTCTGAACCGACTCCAACATGTTATTACCGCGTCGCAACGACGGCACGGCACTTATAACTACGCAGTCTTCTTCCTCGACATGGACCGGTTTAAGATCATCAACGACAGCCACGGTCATACCATCGGCGATCAACTACTCGTTGTAGTCGGTCGCAAGCTGGCCGATTGCATCCGTCCCGGAGATACCATCGCGCGACTCGGAGGTGATGAATTTGCCATTCTCCTGCAGAACATCGATGATCCCGCTTACACGGTCATCGTCGCCGAGCGGATCCGGGAGAAATTGACTGTTCCGCTCGATATCAAAGGACGTAAAATATTTACCTCGATCAGCATCGGAATCGCGTTAGGCTCGGAAGGTTATGAACGACCGGAACAGGTCCTCCGCGACGCGGACATCGCGATGTACGAGGCAAAAGGTCGGGGAAACGCATCGTATGAGATCTTCGATATCAAGCTGCATGCCAATATCCTGGACCGGATGCAGCTGGTGGCCGATTTGCGAGGAGCAGTCGATAATAAGGAGCTTACTCTCTACTATCAGCCCATCATCGACCTGACAACACAACAGTTGATGGGATTTGAAGCGCTCGTCCGCTGGAATCATCCGACGCGGGGCCTCATCTACCCCATGGAGTTCATCCCCTTAGCAGAGGAGCACGGACTCATCTATCATATCGGAGCATGGATTCTTCACGAAGCCTGCCGTGAGCTGAAATTGCTTCAGGCGCGGTACCCCGCGCAGCCACCGCTCAATATGAGCATCAATATTTCAAGCAGGCAATTCTCGCAACAGGACCTTGTCGGTATACTCTCCCGATTTCTAGCTGAGACAGGTGTTGATCCCCACACCGTGATATTGGAAATCACAGAGAGTATGATTATGGAGAATGTTGATGATGCTATTGAGACAATGAACAGGCTGCGAAACATGGGGATACATCTCCATATTGATGATTTCGGCACCGGCCATTCGTCGCTGAGCTACCTACAACTCTTTCCAGTGAGTGCTCTCAAGATTGACCGTAGTTTTATCAACAAACTTACCACCAACGGTGAAAATCAGGCGATCATCACGCACATTGTTTCCTTGGCCAAGAGCCTGAATTTCGATGTGATTGCCGAGGGAGTGGAAATGGAACACCAATTAGCCAATGTTCGAAATCTGCACTGTGGCTACGGCCAGGGCTTTCTCTTTGCCCGTCCCATGGCTTTTAATGCAATAGATGCATGGATGCAAGAACAGAAGCATAAAATGTAAGGCATAATTATTTGGAATTAGGTGTCTACTTATTTAATCCGTCGTGTTCTACGCGGGAGTGCCACAATGGGAAGAGCGAAGGGTCGCTCATTTTAAGGCTTCATATCAATTCCTTCAAGCACTTCCAAGGAAGAGCTGATATATGGGCTTCTTAAAGAAGTCAAGTTGATCGCCCCTCCGATGAAAAGGTTGTTTTATATGGTGACTCACAAGAAACGCATCCTTCCACTCATCTATTCTCTTTTTCTCGATCATCTCAAAACAAAATTGTAAATGTTGCTGCTTCAGTTATCTTATCTACCGATAAAACCTATGATTTGCGTCGTATGTATCGGAAATGACTATTTTACATATCATTCAAACCTATGATATTTTAAATTATGTACATATTTGTGCTGATACACACAATGATGCAACTAAGTGTTAAAAACAAGTCGGTCCTAGGTCCGGCGCCGAAGGCTGGTTAGCTGCTCTTTTCAAGTATTCCTTTGCGAGACTGACGACAAACCGCTGAACGAAAACTTCTACGGATTCAATGTCGGTCATAAGATCCGCTTCTTGGAACAATAAAACGGAAATAATTTACCAGCAGAGAGGAGATTTGACCAAAAAACATTTGTCCACACTTGGAGCAAGCACCATCCCGGGAGAGGTCATCATTCCCCGTCTGCTGTCTGCGATGATCAGTTACCTTCCGGAGATCGTGCTCTAGGTGGAGATATCGGACAGTCAGCAGGTCTTTGAAGGTGTGAGAAAAGGACAATACGAAATAGGAATCATCGGCACGCACTTCGAATCCGCCGATGTAGACTTCGCGGTGATTGTCAAGTACGACCGGCTCGTTCTAATCGCTCCGAAGAACCGTCCGCTCGCTGCGAAAGGGACAATCGCACTCGGTGACTTAAAGGGGCAAAACTTCGTCAATCGGGAAAAGGGCTCTGGTACGCGTGCGGTCTATGAGAAGGCGTTCAAAGACGCGGGACTTGCGCTGACGGACCTAAACACCGTTGCTGAGGTCGGCACCACCGAAGGGGTCAGCCAGGCTGTCGAGGTCGGAGCCGGGATCGCCATCGTTTCGGAACTGGCGGCGAAAGAGGCAATCCAGCTTAAGACCGTTGCTCTTTGCTATCGCGCTCCTAGGAAAGTCATTTAGTGGTAGGTGCCCATCGAACCTCCACGATCGGAGAAATCGTAGAGAACTATCGTTGCAGTTTGCCGTCAAGACATCTTCATGTTTCTGGTAAGTATACAATTCTATGTCGCATAAAGTCATCACCCAAATCCGTTTGGGCTATAAAATACTTATACGATAGCGTTGGGATAGTCTTGGATCAGGAATTCTTTTGTTCCCTTTTCAGTCATTTCCGCGTAGGTGAAAGGTCAGGGCATTCAAATTACTACCGGATCCCATTTGCCGGGGATAAGGAATCAGTCCACTACGGTAAGACTTTTTCAACAAGTTCCTAGATGACGGCTACGACAGGTTTTTCCCCGGCGAACACCTCTCCGACAACCACGGCATCTTCCACGCCGGCAAGTTTTAATTTCCCAGCCAGCTCGGTGGCCTGCGCGGCGGGCACGGCAAGCAACAGCCCTCCCGATGTCTGGGGGTCGAACAACAGTTCCTCCTCTTCGCGCGTCAGTTCGCGTTTCTTCTCCCAGGCACCTTCAACTATCGTGCGGTTAGCATTATTGCTCCCAGTGGTGACGCCTTTCCGATACATTTCGATCGCGTGAGGATGGAAGGGCAAATGCTCGTAGGACAGTTCGATCCTGACTCCGCTTCCCCGCGCCATCTCGAAAACGTGGCCCACGATCCCGAAGCCAGTGATGTCGGTGCAGGAATGGATCTCGAATGCCAGGACCGTCTCCATGGCGGTCCTGTTCAGCTCGGCAATCTTCGGCAAGAGGTGTTCCAGATCGCGGTATGAAAGCTTTTTCAAACGACAGGCGTTGAACAGCACACCCGTTCCCAAGGGCTTTGTCAGGACTAGCGCATCACCCGGTTTGGCGCTGCAGTTCGTGAGGACGCGATCCGGATGGACCGTGCCGGTGACCGCCAGTCCGTACTTCGGTTCAAGGTCATCTACAGAGTGACCGCCAGCAAGCGTTACCCCCGCCTCCCGCACCTTCTCGAACCCGCCCTTCAAAATATCCTTTAAGATGCCCTTATCTAGCCTCTTCGAGGGGAACATGACTAGGTTCAAGGCAACAATCGGCTTCCCGCCCATGGCGTAGACGTCGGACAACGCGTTGGCCGCGGCGATCCTGCCGAACCAGACCGGATCGTCCACTGGCGGCGTTATAAAATCCACGGTACTGATGACCGCGAGATCAGGCGTGATCCGGTACACGGCCGCGTCATCGCTCGTCTCGAACCCCACGAGCAGGTTCGAATCATGCACCGGACTGATCACAGAAAGCACGTCCGACAGGTCCGCCGGACCGATCTTCGACGCTCAACCGCAGGTGCGGGACATGCCCGTCAGGGTCTTCTTTTTTTGAAAAATGGCCATCGCTCTTCCTTGATCGGCATCATTCTATCATTCCGAGATTGACCCGTAATCCTGAATCCAAGAATTCCCGCTTCCGCGGGAATGACGAATAGCAACATGCATTTCCTGACTGTTCGCTAATATTGATTATAGCAAACCGTCAGTTCTATAATGAAGTGTAACACTTGTGGTAGCCACCATGCTATCCTAAGTGTATGCCAAAATCATATAAGCAGCTATCTCAGTATGAGTGGGAGTATATAGCCAACCTATGCTTGTCGCACATATTAATCACAAATTACCTACTTTCTTTGTTAGGCAAAACTAGGGAGGTGAGACATACTATATTCGTTATCTGGTTGATGCTGTGGGTTCTAGCCCGGGTCCATCCACGACTGGCGTAATCGTTGGTGACTTCATTACTTCCGTACTTCCGTTCCAAGAGAAGAGGCGATTAAAACTTTAAAAAAGATGCTATCTTATTGTGGTACCGGGGATCGTAGACGATCACATACAGCAAGGACAATAACGCGGTTTCAGAAAATCTGTAATTGCTCGGGTTAGGCGCTGTGCCATCCGACATTCTCATCCCGTCGCGCCTACGTTTTCCTTTACCAGCGCATCGAGATAATGCAGGAGGGTTTCCTGATCCCATTTCGGAAGGCTCTCCATCTTTTTTAACCGCTACCTCAATGCCGCGTACTGCGGGTATTGCTTGACATACCCCAGTAGTCAATGATTTAATAGGCCATCAAGTACTCCTATGATTTGTGAAAAGAGTCTCGGAAAACGAGGGATGTCATATTGTTTGTATCATTGCAGATTGCGATATAGTTTTCTGTCAATAGCCACTTCCTGCAGCTGAGTAAATTTAATGCCAACCAATTCATGCCACAACCAATACGTCGTTTGAATGGGGCGTCCTTGGTAAAAATGATAAACTCTTGAGGTTATAAACTAAAGTCGTTACGAAACGTCTACCCCCGAAATACGCATTCGTGGTACCTATTCGTGAACATCAACTTATCATGGTCTTGACAACATTGGAGTTCTTCTTCTATGATATAATGTTTCTTGAGTAGAGTAAAAAAAGTTTTATTCGCAAGCCAACATGTCAAACTCGGTTAAAAGTTTCTTTAAACTATCCGCCCTTTTATGCCTCATTCTGGTGCTTTCGGGCTGCGCTATTATGGGTTTGGCCGTCCCCGCAGCAGTAAGCGGCTGCGCGATTGATGTAAACTATACATTCACGAACATCGCCTATAAGACTATCTGCTACCCTTTTACCGATGTCGAGGTTGCGCTCAATAAGGTCCTTGAAAAGATGGACATAAAAGAGACGAATCTCAAGGCAGAGGACGGTAAAGTTAGCGTTATTGCGGTCACAGGTAGTCTTGATATATACATCGACCTTGAGAAGGTAACGCCGACAGTAACGAGCATCCAGGTTAACGCTAAAAAAGGGGTCTTCTTTAAGGACAAAGCCACAGCGACAGAGATCATAGTGCAGACTGAGAAGAACGTTGCAGCGAAGGACAATCCAACTCATTCCATCTCCAATTAAATTCACTAAATGTGCAAATTAATATTGACGTTAGTCCAACACCATGATCTACCATGACGATCATCTTGCCACCCCACAGAAGATGATAGATAGTTCTGTCGTTTCCGTTAAGAGGTATCTACTCTTTCTGAAGTACCAGCTCCTTTTCTGTTCCAGTGGTCAATCAATTGACTTAGATTGTGCTCTCTAATGCGCTTCTACGGACACCTTTAAAAGGGGTTACTCAAATACCTGTCTTACTTATCCTCAACCGAGTCGTTGATTTCCTGATCTAGAATATAATTCTGTACTTGCGTTTCAGCCACGATTGTGTTGACGTAGTACGCGCATGCCCCCCCCATTCCGCTTCACTTTGGTGTATTTCTCAAGTACCACCTATGCGCTCTTCACCTTCAAATACCCCACCATCGTTGACAGCGCATATTTCGGTGGAACAGATTCACATGTTAATATGATCTATACATGCCGGCCCTTCCAGAATCTTCACGCCCTTGTACTTGGTAAATTTTCGTACTATTGTGACCAGCTCACGTCGTAGCTGTCAGTATATTTCCTACCGCCGGTTCTTCGGCATTCATACAACAGTGTATTTACATCCCATACTGTATGTGATAAGCTGTCCTTCACAGTTTGCTCCTTTCTTACGATTTATCACCGAAACGAAGATCATAGTAAGAAGGGAGCTTTTTTCTTGAAAAATACTGCGGCAAAACCCTTTCTATTCACATCGGCATAGCCGGTGATTTAGCGCCTCAATTAAACCTTGACAGTCCAGACTGATTCAGCAAGCTTAAACTAGTTTTAATTGTTATTTACTTTTTATTTGTTAAGCGGCGTGACGTTCGCTTTTGGGAACTGGAGGGGTACATGGAAAATAAGTGCAAGGCCTCTCAAAAGAAGAGCACAGGCTCCAAGGGAGCGACAGGTGCCAGGCGGCCTGGCTCAGGAGGCGGCGCGTGCCGAACTGAAACAACGATCGAAGCTCGTTTTCATGCTGTCTTCGAGAGTTCGCGAGACGCCATCGGGATTTCAAAAGCCGGTATTCATGTGCTCGTAAATCCTGCGTATCTTGAACTGTTCGGGTTTCCCCCCGGGACCGATCTTGCAGGCAAACCGATCCTGGAACTCATTGCGCCGGAAGACCGCGATCAGATTAAGGCGTACATCCTTCGTCGTGTGCGGGGCGAAGCTTTACCATCGACGTACGCGACACGCGGCTTGCGTACTGACGGAAATGCGTTCGACATGGAGGTCAGAGCTTCTCTATATCAGGAGAACGGTGAAGACCTTACCCTCGTGATCCTGAGAAACGTCACCGAACGCAAGCGAGCCGAAGAGGAAATCGCTGAGTGTGGAGCCACAATGCAGCAGATCATGGACACGGTGAGCGTAGCGATCTTCCTAATGGGAAGCTCCGGCCGGATCGTCCAAGCCAACAGGCGTATGGCTGAGATGTTCGGTTGTTCGATGGACGAACTTGTCGGGAGCGAATACGTCGACCATGTAGACCCATCGGAACGCAAGAGCGGCCGGCAAAAGATGCTGGCCCTGCTGGCGAGTGAGATACCTTCCGTGGACCTCGAACGTCTCTACTGGCGGAAGGACGGCACCCAGTTCTGGGGGCATCTTTCAGCCCGACGCTTCCACGATGTTCACGACAACGGACTCGGCCTGATAGGCGTGATCACGAACATCAGCGTGCGGAAGCAGGCGGAGGAAGCTCTGCGCGAGAGCGAAGAGAGACTTCTTTCAGTGATGGAGTCCATAGCGGATTCGATATACCTTTTGGATGCCGAATGCCGGTTTTTGTTTATAAACAAAAAACATATCGAGCGACTTGGCCTGAAGGGAGAGGACTATATAGGTCGAGCTTTCAGTGAATTTCATTCGCCTGAAGAGACAAAAGAGCTTATCGAATGCGTGAATAAGGTCTTTAGTACGGGCGATACGATTCAACATGAATATTTCAGCCGAAGAGACAATAAATATTTTTTACGTTCATTTAGCCCAGTGAAAGATGCCAACTCGCGCATAGTCTCCGTAACCATTGTCTCAAAAGATATCAACGATCTGAAACAGATGGAGGAAAAACTACGGAACCTCTCCCTCACGGATGAGCTTACTGGTCTGCACAATCGGCGCGGATTTTTTACTATGGTAGAACCGCTCCTAAAACTGGCCAAGCGTCACAAGAATCCAGCCTTTCTGCTCTATGCCGACCTGGATAATTTGAAGGAGATTAACGATGTGCTTGGCCATCACGAAGGTGATCAGGCATTGACAGATACGACCTCTGTCTTGAAAGCAACCTTTCGCGAAACTGACATCGTTGCTCGCATCGGCGGTGATGAATTTGTTGTCATTCCCGTGGCCAGTAACAAGGAAAAAGCCAATATAGTTATCGACCGTTTTAAAGAGAATGTCAGGGTTCATAATGAAAAAAACGAGCGCGCCTATAAACTGTCTATCAGCGTGGGAATGTCCTGTTACGATCCGGGAAATCCGCGCTCCATTCATGATTTGCTGCAGCAGGCCGAGAAATTGATGTACGAAGAAAAAATGCTTAAGCAGAAGACTGGTTAAGAATACTCTTCATTGTTGCAGCAGATGGGATCGATACAAACAAAACCGTTCGAAAATTTACTATTCCTTTTATGCGGAATAGTCATTAATGCCAACTGCCATGATTTTCGTGGGTTAAGTCAAGTTTGTTATTATTGCCTTGAACATGCATATAGCCCATGCTACTGTAATTCGTCCCTATAATAACTGATGTTAGGCTCATCACGGGAGTTTCTGTGAGCGAATACTCGAATCGAAACCTTTACACAACTCTATTATGACTACCTCATCATGGTAGAGGATGCGCAACGGAAGTTAACGAAGCGGGGCGACTAGCGAGGAGGGGGCAGGAATATTGCTCAACGTTGTCTGCCGCGGAATTCAAAAAAACGGTTGATGAGATACTTTCCCGACTAGAACCTATACTGCAACAGCACTTGGAGATTCTTGATATCGTCTATCGGATTGAGACTGAACTTACCAAGCGATGGAGCAAGACCCCACATAATTTCATCACCTTCTTTGCGCAGTGTAATGACAGCAGTCTCTTCAAAGCATTCGTTCATCGAGCCAAAAGCTAAATCCTTGCCCTCCATAGAGATGCTCACGCTCTTATCGTTTGCGAAATATCCAGGGAAACACTCATTGCTATTCCATACAGATTTTTTTATTGGCGACGGATTTGCTAGATTCATCGTATGACTTATAATATCGGATGGCAGCAAGCTCAGTTCATTCGCTGCGCCGAGAACAGCAGGAGCGTAAATGGTGACGAGAAAAAACGCTACTAAACATTTTAGAAGTCCATTAAATAACACCGCGAATCAACCTCATCAGTAATATCTATATATAATATATATTAGAGTATAGATATTATATGTGATTTAAGTCACGTGTGAGATTATTAAGCTCATGCATTAAACGTAACTTGGTGTACACTTTTCGGGAGAGATCAACTTTTTTTCGGTCGAGCATAGGCAATATTCATGAAAAACGACAGGTAAAAATGGAACAAAACGCTTCTAAGACTCTGGTCCGGGAAATCATGTTTGAATTTGCCGATCTGACCGGACTGCTATCGGCAAGAGAAGTGCCACGGCGCTACTTATGGACTGACTCTTTTGCCATCTGCAACTTTCTTGAGCTTTATCATCAAACGAACGAGGAGCAATACAAGCAGCTCGCCCTGCGCCTCGTCGATCAGGTTCATAATGTTCTCGGCCGGCATCGTGATGATGACTCACGAACTGGCTGGATCAGCGGTCTTGATGAAAAAGAGGGCGCAATGCACCCCACACGAGGCGGGTTAAGAATCGGCAAGGGAATTAAAGAACGCAAACCCGATGATCCTTATGATGAACAGCTGGAATGGGATCAAGACGGACAGTACTATCATTACCTGACGAAATGGATGCACGCTCTCAATCGGGTAAGCCGGGCCACGGGAGATCCGACCTACAATAGATGGGCGATCGAGCTTGCAAAAACAGCACATGCCAAGTTTACATACGTTCCATCTTCTGGTGGCCGGAAGCGCATGTACTGGAAAATGAGCATTGACCTCTCCTATCCGCTTGTATCATCGATGGGGCATCACGATCCTCTCGACGGATTCATCACTTACCACCAACTTCAGGCGACTGCGGTAAAAGCTTCTATGAAATCCGCACGGTTCGACCTCAGCGCAGAGATTACTGACATGGCCGCTATTTGTGAAGAAAAAAAGTGGGAAACTGATGACCCTCTTGGTATTGGCGAGCTTTTGAGTGCAGCATACAAACTGTCTCAATTGTTATTAATCGAAAGTTTTGATCGAGCCGACTTTCTGGACGCTCTCCTGGATTCTTCCCTAGTTAGTTTACAGACCTTTGCGAGCAGGGCCCTCCTGAAACTTCCTGCTCGTTACCGACTTGCATTTCGGGAGCTGGGATTGTCTATCGGACTACACACAATTGAGAAGTTGCTTGCACTGATTAAACAAATGCCACGCGATTTCAACATGAAACATCGGCTGCTTTCACGGGCTGAAAACCTAAAACAGTATATACCTATTCGTGACAGCATCGAGACTTATTGGCTGGAACCCACAAATAGAGAAGCAAGCGACTGGATGGCGCATCGTGATATAAATATGATAATGTTGGCAACCAGCCTGGCCCCTGATGGGTATCTCTTACTTTGGTGAATGCTCCCGCAACCTAAGATAATTAATCTACTGGTTGGGGCTTCCAACAAGGCGGTTCCTCGCGGATAGCCAGCCCTTAGGAAGATGCAGTGTCACTTGCTGCACCGGATTATGGCCGATAACATTAAATGCATTGATTTCCTCAATAAAAAAACTGGAACTGGATCGACAAAAGAAATATTGTTTTTCACCCTTGAAGCGAAGATACAGGAGCGAACCCCGGAACTGGATTCGGTCGATGTGGAGGTCCTTTCGTTTCTCACCCTAGTCCTCAAAACACGGGACGTAAGTACATTTTGACCCTGCAAACACGTCTCCCATTGTCATAACAAATTGCAGACGAACTCCTACTCACTGCTGACGAGAAACGCTATCTCTCGGCGGCGATCCTGTAGGACGCCAGGAAAGTCGGCATCGGCGACGTCATCCTGTTCAATCCCGATTTACTGATCAGTAAAAAGTGGGACAACCTGAAGAGCCACACCGTCATTGGTGTGGAGATTTTTAAACCGATCACGTAATCGATCCATCGCTACCCAGCATTCTCCGCCATCTTGAAAACCTAGATGGTACCTGACGTCTCGGCTGCCTCAAAGGCGAGGCAATACCTGGAAATGCTCGGATCATCGCTGTTGCTGACGATTATAACTTCATTAGATCGGACATTCCGTACTGGAAGGCTTTTAATGAGGAGACGACGGAAAACAAGTTTAACAATTTTATCGCTATCTAATTCGACCCCGAGATCGTAAGAATTTTCTTGAAAATTATTTATTGCATGTTTTTTCTTCCTATTGCATTCTTCGGTTAGAAGCTACGGATGATGACACGCACGTTCACACCAACACTTCGCATATCCATCTGCAAAAGTTACTAATCTGCAATTCTCTGTAGGCACCGTGGAAAATCGTGACAATGGATTCTAATGCCTGTCTGAAAACAGCCAAATAAAGTTCTGATTATATAGGAGAATAATAGTCCTAAAAAAGAGCTTGACATAATTAAAACTAAATGTTAATGAGAGTAAATAAACCCTATTTAACATCAGTAAAGGAGAAATAGTGGAATTAGTCAATGTTAATAAGCTGGATGTTGTAAAAGGCACCACAGTGGAGGATGCAGCCATGGCGAATTTCCGAGGCGAAGCACAGGAAGTAGGGCTCTATCTCGCCATGGCCCGACAGGCGCAGCGTCAAGGATACCCGAAAATCGCCGAGGCACTCAAGCGGATCGCCTGGGAGGAGGCTGAACACGCCGCCCGCTACGCAGAGATGCTCGGACTCGTATCGGGGCAGACGAAAGACAACCTGGAAAAGATGCAGCATGGAGAAATCGGGGCGTACAAAGGTAAGCTCGATGCGGCCGTTAAGGCGAAGGAAGCAAATGTGGAGAAGGCCCATGACCTCTTCGCTGAATCGTCGAGGGATGAAGCGCGTCATGCAATGATGCTGAATGGTCTTCTGGAAAGGTTTTTTCAATAAGCCATGTTGGTGACGAGAGAAACAGATTATGCCATGCGGTGTGTCTTGTACCTAGCGCAAGAGCAAGGCCAATTTACAAATGTCGGTGAGATTTCTCAGCAGATGAACATCCCAAAGAGCTTCCTTGCCAAGATCCTGCAGCGTCTAGTGCGCGAAGGAATTGCGGAATCGATCCGCGGAATTAATGGCGGTTTCCGGCTACTGAAGGAACCACATCAGATCACGCTCCTCGAAGTCCTTATTGCAATCCAAGGAATCGCTGCGGTGAGCACCTGTGCTATCGACAAACAGCGCTGCCGCATGAGCCCAAAATGCTCAGTCCATCCAATCTGGATTGAAATCCGGAGCGTGATCGAAAGACGCCTCGCCACGCAGACGATCTCGAGTCTGGTGGTGAAGGGATAATTAACGGGACCACAGGCATCATAACGTTAAAGAATATCAATCGCGAACGGCTATGTGTTGCCGTATGCATAGACTGAACAGGGAGCAATACGCTATGGATCACGCCAGTGGAATATGAATATCGAGCACGAAAGGAGGGATAGGATGCAGAGGATAGCGGGTCGATAGAAGCAGTACGAGCAGGAGACTTTTTTTGGCTTAATATAGGATGTTAAACATCCTATATAACACAAGGAGGAGGGTCCTATGGATGTCGTGTCGTTAAGCAGATTACAGTTCGCCGTAACGAGCATGTTTCACTTCATATTTGTCCCGCTGACACTTGGGCTGTCAATCATGACAGCGTATATGGAAACACGCTGGGTGAAAACGGGTGATGAAATGTATTTGAAAATGACCAAGTTCTGGGGGAAACTGTTCCTGATCAATTTCGCCCTCGGCGTGGTGACAGGCATTACCATGGAGTTCCAGTTCGGCATGAATTGGGCGGAGTATTCCAAATACGTGGGAGACATCTTCGGAGCGCCTCTTGCCATTGAAGCGACGGTTGCATTTTTTCTGGAGTCGGCCTTTATCGGCCTCTGGATCTTCGGCTGGAACCGGGTCTCGAAGAAAGTACATGCCCTCTCAATCTGGCTGGTTGCGATTGCAACCAATCTGTCGGCGCTCTGGATTCTCCTGGCCAATGGCTGGATGCAGCATCCGGTAGGCTATGAGATCAGGAACGGTCGTGCCGAAATGGTGGACTTCGGCGCTCTTATCACAAACCCTTACGGATTGTATAAGGTTTTCCACACCGTGCCGTCCGGGTACGTGGTAGCTGCTTTCTTCGTTATGGGAATCTCCGCCTATCACCTCTTACGGAAGAACGAGATCGATTTTTTTAAGCGGTCCTTCCGAATGGCAGCCGTCTTCGGTCTTGTCGCCACCATACTAGTGGCGATAAGTGGTGATTTCTCCGCGGCCAATGTAGCCGAAACACAGCCGGCCAAATTCGCTGCCACGGAGTCACTCTGGGAGACGCAAAAAGGCGCGGGATTCAATATTTTCGTTATCCCGGACGTGGCGCGCGAATGTAATCAGGTGGAGGGTCTGTGCATACCGAATTTTCTTAGTTTGCTCGCGTTCCATACTCCTGATGCCGAGATCAAGGGGCTTAAGGCCTTTCCCAAGGAGGAACGGCCACCGGTCTTTCCTACCTTCGTCAGTTTCCGGCTAATGTTCACCTTGGGATTTATATTGATACTGCTCTCCCTCCTTGCCGTTGTGTATGGAAGGAAAGACGCTTTGGAGTCACGGCGGCTCTTCTTGACCATTATGCTCTTTGCCATTCCTCTTCCGTACCTTGCTACCCAACTCGGCTGGATCGTAGCTGAAGTGGGCAGACAGCCCTGGATAGTCTATGGCGTCTTGAAAACATCTGCGGCAGTTTCGCAATCCATCAGTAGGGCGCAGGTCTGGGTTTCCTTGCTTGGCTTTACCTTGCTCTACGGCAGTCTGGGAGTGGTCGACATCTATCTTTTGACGAAGTACGCGAAAAAAGGCCCGCAATAATGATCTCTCAGCAAAATTGAAAGAGAAAGAAAGGAGGCATGATATGGAATTTCAGGTGATTTGGTTTATTCTTTGGGCTGTGTTATGGGCCGTATACTTCATGCTCGATGGCTTTGTAATTGGTACCGGAATGTTGCACAACTTTCTCACAAAGAGCGATGCGGAAAAAAGTGTTTTGATCAATGCGGTGGGCCCCGTGTGGAACGGGAACGAGGTCTGGCTTCTTACGGCAGGCGGCGCCACCTTTGCGGCCTTTCCCAAGACCTACGCATTGATGTTTAGCTACCTATACACTGCGTTGCTCCTCTTGCTCTTTGCGCTGATCATCCGGGGCGTATCCATTGAATTCCGGGAAAAAAGCGAAGAAGCCAGCTGGAAAAAAGGTTGGGATATCGGCATCGGAGTAGGCAGTTTCCTGCCGGCGCTGCTCTTCGGCGTGGCCTTCGGGAACATATTTGAAGGCCTGGCTATGGATGCCACCGGTTATCACGGGTCACTCATATCACTGCTGAACACCTATGGGTTGATCACGGGCTTGCTTTTCGTCTTGCTGTTTCTAGTTCACGGATCACTGTATCTCAGTGTAAAAACCACGAACGATTTGAGTAAACGAGCAGTCAATACTGCGAAGAAGATCTGGCCGGTCCTCCTGATCGTCGCCGTCGTTTTCCTAATCGCAACGGCTTTTGCCACAAGTTTGTATGACAACTACCTGGCGTTGCCACTCTTGCTCATTGTGCCGATCATCGCGGTTAGCGCGCTGATCGGCATGAGAATATTCATGGCAAAGGGGGCTAACCTTCTCGCTTTTGCATCGTCCTGCGTCACGGTGGTGATGGTGGTCTTTACCGGCGTAATCGGACTGTTCCCAGACCTCATCCCGTCAAGCATAGACGCTGCCTCCAGTCTGACGATCTATAATTCATCGTCCAGCATCTATACGTTGAAGATAATGACTGTGGTGGCGTTTATCTTCGTACCTATCGTTATCGCGTATAAAATCTGGATCTACAGGATCTTCCGTAGCCCGCTTAACGTTGATGATGCAATAAAGGATCGGGAAACATACTGAGAGGGGCATGAAGACGTACGGGTAAGTCTGAAGCGGTAGGGGCTATCGGCCCCTGCCGCAGTACGCTTACGGTGAGGTTTTGCTATCTATCGAACATGGACTTTTTTCGTGCTTGATCAAGATTCAATGGTAACGATAAAGTAGTACCGTGCCGCTCGGATAGAGATCGTCACAAACAACAAGCCTGCAATACCAATGTTGTGACAAGGTTAAGAAATGACTGGAGGTATCTTACGCCATGGTAGGACGACAGTCCCGTCCGTTATCTTCTGCAGGGCGACGAGATAATCGTTAAAGATTGTCCAGTTCGGCGACTTCGGTTCATAAGCAAAATATTTTTATCCATACGGTCTTCTGTAAGCGACATACTATTATAATACCTCTCATTTTTCTTCATTTTTTTCCGTCGAGACATTGACCGGGCTGGTCTGGTTGTGCTTCAGACCATGCTTTTTCCAGTGACTTCTCCATGCCTGGGCGGGTATGAGAGGGACCGTATTGAAGGGGCTCTTCCTCTTTTTTCACTATTTTCATGAATTCGCAACGCCAGCAGTTCTGGAGTTTCTTCGCACAGGTACCTGGGTCTTGCCACCACATAAGGAGCCTGCTATGACCCAGCATGCTCTTCCCGCTGCTTTGCCACCATGAGCACCTTCCAGTTCATGGTTTACGGCAGTCGGGCATACTCCCATATCGGCGACCCTAGACCCGCCAGGTTGACGACTCCATTTTTTAAATTCCCAGCAACTCAGCCTGCGCGTGTGGCTGACTGCTGCATCGTCATCTTTTTTATTGGATCCCATACCGCCACGCATTTGTTCGCCCAGACTCTTCCTTCGCGGCAGCGAATGATCCGATCGACGATCTGCCATACAAAAAAGGCTGATGGATTTTCTATTCCGATTCTTTTTTTGATTTTCTCCTGACCATAAAAACCGATGTCAATTCTCTATCGTATGTCTCAAATCCAAAATCCTCATAGTATCTGACGAGCCTTTTTAGCATCTCCTCACTGTTATTGCCAAGGGGCCGGGCTGATACAAAGATTTCTTTCTGCATGCCATCAGCTAGCAGTAGCAGCCGATCAATGAGCATAGTGCCTACACCTTTATTGCGATGATGAGTCGGGACCATGACGATATCGAGTGAAAACGACGTCTTGCTCTCCGAGAACTTCAGCTGGGCATAATCCCCTTCTCCGAGAAACCACCTTATTTCGCCTGTAATATTCATCTGTTAATACCCACGCGGGGAAGAAGGGCGAGACTACGAGGATGGTCTAAACTTCCCATTTCCCGCAGTCGTCCGTCTCGTTTATCTCAATGCGCCGTAATACCCCTGCCGTGAGGCCGGGGAGGATATCAAGCGAGTTCATCCATCACAGGAGTGACCATCTTTTCGATCTGCATTTTCATGAGTGCCTGGTTACCGTCGCTCGCCATGATGCCGATGAGGTGAATATGTGATTTCGCGTCGACGCCCGAGCATCGCATGACTATTACTCCCTTCGGCGTGCTAATGACGGTTTCCTTGCATGCGTCTAAACCGATTTTCTTGGAAGCCTCATGCGCCGACCGGAAGATGTCGTTGAATGTCGCCCCTACAAGAGCCAGATTGATGTTGGGGTCTACGGATTCTGAGGCCATCATCTCGCCCGTGAAGTTCATAACCCCCGCTGCCTTAAATCCTTTCACTTCTTTCAACCCTTGAAGATGTTTTTCCAGTGCCATTGTGTCCTCCTCGTTTAACGTGATTTTTAGGGATGTTTTTGCTTGTGTGTCTCCATCTTCCAGCTTTAACGATTTCTTAGCCTCCGTCTGCCTCCTTTGTAGCTCATCTTGCAATCTCATACCTTCCATGAGGATTTCGTTCATGGACTTCTGAATGTTTTTCGTCTTCCGTTTACATCGGGGTGCAATTTCAATTTCCGTCTGCGCCCAGCTAAGCATCTGGTAGGCTGCATCGACTCCAGTTTTTTTCCCTACCTCGGCATCCAGCAACTCGCCCTTCCAAAAATACCAGTAACCGAACTCTTCGTTGGAGTTGACCGTGAGCGTACAGGTTCTTTTCTCCATCTCGATCAGTTGCAAAAAAGTGGGAAGGGTGATCCCCTGGATATGTCCTGCGGATCCGAACTTCATTTCATTAAGGATCACAGAGGCGAGCTTCTTGTAGTCGACGGGCTTCTCGACGTAATGAGATACACCGTAGCCGTCTATTTTATTCTCGATATCAGGCGTCCCATAGGCGGTCATTACGATCGTTGGAATTTGTGGATAATGTTTGCTCATATGGGCAAGCAGTTCGAACCCGTCCAGTACGGGCATCTTGAGGTCTGTTACCACAAGATCGATCGGCACTGAAGAAAGCTGTGCAATTGCCTTTGCCCCATTCTGGGCAAGAAGGACATTGAAGTCTGTCGAGTACGCGCTCAGCCCTTCCTTGAGACTAAGTAAAAAAAGTTTCTCATCATCAACGATCAGAACATTTTTCATGGTATCTTCCTTTGCCTACACAATAGCAAACGTCGTGCCAGATCGAACGATCCGCGGATGATCCATAAAATCAGTCGGTTTAAGAAAACTGCTGGCTATCAACCCAGTGCGGGGTCCAAGATGGACTTCATAGTCTGAACCCTGGGGGTCAAGATGAGCTTTTTCTCGAGATGGAGTGCTCTTTGATTCTTCGCTTCAGGGTTGAAAGAGAAATACCAAGGAGTCGTGCCGTTTCGCGATAGTTACCTTTGCCCTCGTTCAAAACACGGTGGATATATGCCTTTTCCAATTCTCCCAACGGTATAAACGCATCAGGCGTGGGAAGGTACTTTGATGGCAACCCGGTGGGACAGTTTTTTTTGCCTAGGAGCGCAACCGGGAGCAGGTGTGGCCCTTCCCTCAGGAGAACCGCACGTTCGAGGATGTTCTTAAGTTCCCTGATATTTCCCGGCCAGGGGTAGTCCATGAGTTCCTTCATTTCTCCGTCTGAGATTTGAAGTGAGGCCGGTGTGATTTTCTTTAGCAAATGATGGCAGAGAGCGGGAATGTCCTGTCTTCTGTCGCGCA
This sequence comes from Nitrospirota bacterium, assembly GCA_963845065.1. Classification (GTDB taxonomy): domain Bacteria; phylum Nitrospirota; class UBA9217; order UBA9217; family UBA9217; genus JAJYKN01. Next base: position 524,984 of record CAWJQQ010000001.1, on the reverse strand, counting down.
ATGGTGGAACATGGAGGTGAACAACGCTCAGCCTGTAGTAAAGGTCGGCTCGAAACGTCTTCATCCGGATTGCCACATCCATATCCTGGTTGGTAATGGCCATGATCCGGACATTCACGGGCCTAAGGACGTCATCGCCAATTTTTTTTATCCGTTTGCTGTCCAGGACTCCGAGGAGTTTCGCCTGGAGATTGGGCGGTATTTCCGCGATCTCATCAAGCACGAGGGTCCCGCCTTCCGCCATCTCAAAGATGCCTTTTCGGGACGTTGAAGCGCCTGTAAACGCTCCTTTTTCATAGCCGAAGAGTTCCGACTCGATGAGATTTTCCGGCAGGGCAGCGCAGTTGATCGCGATACAGGGAGCCTGACGAAACTGGCTACGGTCGTGGATGTGTTGAGCCAGTACGTTCTTGCCCGTTCCCGTCTCTCCAGTAATCAAAAGCGGCGCGTCGGACTGGGCCGCAAGATCTGTGAGCTTCGCCAAAGGGGCGAGGCCTCCTTCGCCGATATACGAGGCGGCATGCTCTCGATCATTCCGGTATGCGTGGATCTGTTCAATCCTCTCAAGATCGATGGTCCTGAGCGCCTTTTTCACCACAATGTCCAGTTCTTCGAGCTCAAAGGGTTTGGACAGGTAGTCGAATGCCCCAGCTTTCATGGCGTTCACGGCATGCTTAAAATCCGGGAATGCCGTGACAAATACTATTTTAGTTTTTTCATGTAACTTCAGAATTGATTGGCAAAACGTATGCCCCTCACCATCAGGAAGTTTCTGATCGAGAAGGACGACATCGATCGTTCTCTGGGCGCAGTGAGCAAGTCCGCCGATCCCGGACGAAGCACTGAGGACGTTCAGGACGTCGCCGAAATGGTCCTTGAGGGCATCACATAAAAGGGCATCGTCATCTATGATCAGGAGTGTCTTGCGCACATCGGCCTCACTTGTCCATGAGCGGTATGAATACATCTACGATGGTTCCGGCACCCTTCTGGCTAGTAATATCCATAGTGCAGTTCATCTGGGCGAGCATCTTGCGGACAATGATCAAGCCCAGGCCGGTGCCATTGTTCTTCGTCGTGTAGAATGGTCTGAACATGTTCTGCAGCTGCTCCTCGCTCATGCCACAGCCGTTGTCAATGATTCTTATCATCACGAATTCCCGCATCCGAAAAACGTGAACTACGATCTTCGAATCTTCAACGCCATCAAGCGCGTCCGCTGAGTTTGTCAGTATGTTCAGGAGAATCTGTTTGAGCGCCCGCGGGTCTGCAAGCATGGTCCCGGTCTCAGGATGGATAATGACCCGGATCGAGATGTCCTGGTTCCGGAAATCTTCTTGCACCAGTGACAGGAACTGGTTCATGAATGGTTCGACGTCAATGGCTTGATTCACCGGATGCTCATACATATTGAAATTCTTGAGACTGTTCAGCAGCTCTTCCAGGCGAAGTACTTCGGTCAGCGATCGCTCTATATACCGACGGATGTTTTGCTGGGTAAATGTCTCAACTTTATCGAGCAAAACGCTCAGAGCGACTTTGATGGAATTGACCGGGTTGCCGATCTCATGACGGATGCCGGAAAAGATATACCCGATGTTATCCATGTTGTTAACTGCCGCTGCAATGGACTCCAGCCTGACTTTTTCGGTAACATCCCTCATCACGGCCACAAAGTTCGTGAATTCTCCCTGGTTGTTTTTTACCGGTTTAATCGTGATTTCTTCTTCATAGCGGGAGCCATCTTTTTTCAAGCTCACGACATGATTGTGCCAGGGCTCACCGTCCTGGACTGCTCCCCACATGTCGTCGCAAAAACGCTTGGACTTCACGCCTCCCTTGAAATCGCAGAAATTCTTTCCCAGGACCTCTTCTTTCACGTAGCCGGTGACAATTTCAAACGCCGGGTTGACATATTGGAAAAAACCGTCCGCGTCCAGTATCACAATGGATTCGGCGGCAGACTGAACGACTGTAGCCAGTAGCGAATTTTTATCCTGGATGTTTTTTCGGTCGGTGATGTCTTGAAGCATGATCCAGCTAAATCCCCTGCTGATCGTGTAAATCGTATACCCGATGAACCGTTCGCCTATTTGCATCAACTGCTGGACATGGGATGGGGGAGCAATGGGTTCATCCCCGTCCTTCCGCAGGAACACGGGTGATAACGATTCATAATCACTTGCCTGCGCAACACCTTCGAGAATATTTGCCGCAGTTTTATTACTGAAGATGACCGACTTACTATCTCTATCAAGCACGATGATGCCGACTTGAATGTTTTCCATGATGTCCGCGTAGACGCATGCATCATATTGGGAGCTCCTGCCACCGAGGCAGGCTTTCCCCATTTCCTGAAGATTGCGAATGGACACGACAAGACCCCCAAATTCACTTTTGTTGACTCTACGTATCAACAAATGAGTCGCATTACAATAACAAGCCAGTTACTTAAAGTAGCATCATTACTATATGATATTCACCATGAAGCGTGGGTGCAGAAATGCGCACCCTCATTCTGCTCACAACGCTGATCACCACGTATCTTGTCTTGAGCTTTTTCCCCCCGGGTGAAGGTTCTCACTCAGGGACAGAAGCGACACTATGACGATCACGCCCGTTCTTAAAACCGAGTATGAGGAATGATGAGAAGCTTGAAGACATCTTGAGCTTTGAGTTTATTTTCCGGTGTTTTCTACTTATTCGAAGAGCATATAGTCGGATAGGTGGCATTTTTCGCACCATACTATATTTATCGGCATAGCAGATAAAAACTTAAGCTGGGAGTTCAAACTGCTACTGCTTCGCGCATAGGTGTTGGGTAATTCTATGGATAGATTTGTTGATTATGTTAATTACAATGTAGAGCAACTTTTTGTTAAAAAAATCCGACGGCGAATTTTGGGGGTAGGACTTTTAGGGTTAGGATTTTTACTTTAGCTCAGCGTTGAGTAGATTGTCCGAGTGGGTCTTTTTGAGTATAATACTATCGACACAAAGTTTTTTTTGCTTAATGGCGTTAAATATTGCATTATAATAATGTAAGTTATCTGCGGGATAGAAACTTTTTTTATAAAATATATTAACCTGGGTCCGGCGTGAATCTATTATTGATTGTAAGAATTGACGGCCAAAATATTATGCGAAAATGCAAAATGGCACTCGGAAACCAACCTACTTTTTAATTAGGTTCAATTCCGAGGCCTTTGGTACCCTAAAATATAAAAAAATCCTTTAATGGAGCGCGTCTTGGTTGAAATCCCGTAAACTTCACGCCGGATTCAGGATTAATATTATTTCAAAACAATAATAATAGCTATTTAATCTGACTAATGTCTGGTCCAGAAGAACACAAACTATAGAATATGGTTTCCCTCTGAAATAAATAATTTCATTTCTACTATACAGATAACAAACACCCTCACAAGAGAAATTACTTTATATGACACGTTCCTTGCGAATCTCCGTGGTTCGTGTTAAGAGTTAATCACCTTGTTCAATACCTCTTGTAGCTTTTCTACATTGTAGGGTTTCTTGAGGAACGCCTTGAAGCCCTGTTTTTGATGGTTCGATACGATGTCATCATCAGAGTAACCGCTCGACACAATAGCCTTCACCCTGGGATCGATTTCCATGAGCTTCCTCATCGTCTCTGCGCCGCCCATCCCTCCGCGGATCGTCAAGTCTAGAATGACCAGATCAAATGGCCTTTCCGATTGTTTCGCCATCCGATACTTTTCGATTGTCTCTTCTCCATGCGCCGAGAATTCCACCTCATGCCCCAGTGCCTTGATCAATTCCCCAGCGACATCACGGATAACTGGATCATCGTCCATGATGAGCACATTACCAGTACGTACCGGTAAGGCTCCTGCCGCTGGTTGCAAAGGTTCAGTTTTTTCAGTCGTTGCGAACGCTGGAAGGTAAATGAAGAATATGGTCCCTTTGTCCACCTCGGATTTTACATCAATCAGGCCGCTATGGTTCTTAATGATGGAATAGGATGTCGCAAGGCCCAAACCGCTGCCTTTTTCCTTGGTCGTAAAATAAGGGTCGAATATCTTGGCAATATTTTGTTCAGGTATCCCGATGCCGCTGTCTTTAATGCTAATCTGAACATATCTCCCTTTCTGCAACCCCCGCAGCGAGTTATCATGAGGGACGTGGACTTTTCTCGCCGTAATTTCAACACGTCCTCCTTTCCGCATGGCTTGATCAGCGTTCAAGACGAGATTCTGGATCACCTGACTGATCTGGCCCTCGTCCACCTCTACCTGCCAGATATCGTCATCAGCAACAATACAGTAATCAGAGCGTGAACCGCTCAGAGCGAACTGCGTGGCATTATCGATCAAAGGCCGAAGATCGATTAGTTTCTTTACCGGTTTGCCGCCCTTCGAGAACGTCAAAAGCTGGTTCGTCAGGTTCACCGACATGTGTAGCGCCTTCTCGGCCTGTTCGAGCGCAGTCAAGCTTTTTTGTCGCCCATAGGCTGTTAGTTTGGCCAGCGAGATATAGCCAAACACTCCCTGCAGCAAGTTGTTGAAATCATGGGCAATCCCACCAGCCAGCGTACCGACTGCCTCGAGTTTCTGCATCTTGAGGCGCTCTTGCTCCAGCTGGTGTTTTTCCGTGATGTTGTTGATCGATTCGATCACTGTTGTGATGTGCCCTGATGCATCTTTCTGTGGGAACGCCTTTGTTTCCACATGGAGGATACCTCCATCCGCATTACGATGGCTATGATACACAATAGACGGTTCCCCCGTGTTAAAAACATTCCTGACGGCGCATTCCTCGCCTTTCTCATAGCACGGTCTGTCCACTTTATGCGATAGCTTAAAACAAGTTTTCCCCACCACCTCGTCGCGAGGAAGGCCAATCTGATTGCAGTACGCCCGGTTCGCGGACAGGATGCGATAGTCCCGGTCAACAACAATAAAACCCTCGTCCACGCTGTTAAGAATATTCCTGACCATTTCCTCGTTCCGCCGCAGCATGTCTTCCGCACGTTTGCGCTCAGTAATATCACGTGTTATGCCAAGCATTGCAACAATTTCATCCTTTTCATTTCGAAAAGGCACAGCATTCGTCTCAAGCCACAAATGCCTACCCTTTATTCCTATCATCTCGAAAGACAAGGTCCCTGGGTCACCTTTGAAAATTCGATTCGTTAGATCCATAAAAGCGTCCTGATACTCGTATGCGATCATGGAGCAAAAACATTGCCCTCTAACTTGCTCTAAAGAATCTACCTGAATCATAGACAAGCCTGCTCGATTCACCATTATTAAATTCGCATTCGCGTCAATGAGCTTTACACATTCTGGCTCCGCATCGATAATCGCCTGCAGCATATGTTCGCTCTTTTTAAGTGCATCTTCAGCCCGCTTGCGATCGGTGATGTCGTGCACGATATTGGACGCGCCTATCATCTTTCCGCTTTTATCTTTGATAGCGGAGAAGTTAAGGGAGACGGGAATAATCGTTCCGTCTTTCCGCATGCGGAAGGTCTCGAAATTTTCTATACGCTCGCCCTGTGACATCCGTCTCAGAACGTCGGGCACTTCGTCGGTATGACCAGGTGGGACAAGAAGAGATATGTTTTTGCTTATCGCTTCCTCCGCCGAATAACCGAATACCTTCTCTGCCCCAACATTCCATGTCTGAATAATACCGGCCAGATCTTTACTGATGATCGCATCTTCCGAGCTCGCAACGACGGCCGACAATTTTTCCAAATTTGCCAGTGTTCCATAAAGCTCGCTCTGGAGTTTCACTACGCGACGCCCAACATTGAGGCGGGCATGCAATTCATTCACATCGTAGGGTTTGGCTATATAGTCATTAGCACCCGCATCGAGACCGTCTACGATATCCTGCTTCTCCCCTTTTACCGTCAACATGATGATATAAGGCAATTCAGAGTGATTTGCAGCTCGCACTCGGCGACACACTTCAATCCCGTCCAGACCTGGCATCAGCCAGTCCAGCAAAACCAGCTTCGGCGCACCTGGTTGTTGAAGCATATCCCATGCTTCAATACCATCGTATGCTTCTATTACTTCGTACCCATTTTGTTCAAGGACAGTCTTCAAAACGATACGTGAAGTCAGCTCATCCTCAGCAACGAGCACCTTCTGTCTCTCTGCCCCTTCTAAGAGTCCGCTCAACACGGGATCAGCTACAATGTTCATAAATTCTCCAGCAGTTTTTTTCTTTGTCGACAGGCTTAACATTGACTATTTGGGATGCTTCATTCCGTCAACGCCGTGCTCTAGATCATCAAAATGCATTATCCGATTGCGCCCGTCTTTTTTTGCCCGATACAACGCATCATCAGCTTTTCTGATTAAGTCATCCATGCTGTCAATTCTGTTCCAGGTAGCAATTCCTTGACTTGCAGTTATCGTTCTTGAAACGGTCCCTGCCACAAATGGTGTATCCACAGCAACGCGTCGGACTCTCTCAAATATGCTCATCACGCAACCGGATGATTCAACAACAATGATCAAGAATTCCTCGCCACCAATCCTACCGATAGTATCGTAGGGCCGCAAAACCGATTTGATACGATAGGCACATTCTTTGAGCACGGCATCCTCTATCTGATGACCACACTCGTCATTCACTATTTTAAAATTATCCAGATCGAGCATCGATATGCACAGCGACTTACCGGATCGCATGGACCTCGCCATCTCACGTTCTAAAATACCTTGAATTGCCCTCCGATTTGCGATCATTGTGAGCTGATCGGTGAATGCCAATTTCTCCATATTTTCCAGTGTCCCATGAAGTTCGGCTTGGAGTTTCACTACTCGACACCCGACATTGAGGCGAGCACGCAATTCATTAACATTGTAGGGTTTGACTATGTAGTCATTGGCGCCAGCATCAAGACCGACGACAATATCTTGTGTCTCCCCTTTTGCTGTCACCATGATGACATAAGGCAAATCAGAATGATTCGCAGCGCGTACGCGGCGACACACTTCAATCCCATCCAGACCAGGCATCAACCAGTCCAGCAAGACCAGCTTTGGCGCGCCTGGTTGTTGAAGCATATTCAATGCTTCAATACCATCGTATGCCTCTATAACTTCGTACCCATTTTGCTCAAGGACAGTCTTCAAAACAATGCGCGAAGTCGGCTCATCCTCAGCAACGAGCACCTTCTGTCTCTCTGGCCCTTCTAATGGTCCACACATCTCAGGATCTCCCACAATGTTCATAAATACTCCAGCAGTATTGCTATGTCGACAGCCTTAACCAGAGCGACGCTATTCTTTACATTGCTAATAATCTTGATAATGACGTTTTTATCACTGCTGATAAAGATAAGATCTTTCGCCTCATCCGACTCTCGGATCTTTTCAGCGTTTTTTTACCATCCATTTCCGTCATCATAATGTCCTTTCAGATGAGATCGCAGTACTCACGACGATCCAATACGTCCCGCACCGCTTCGACTGCTTCACTGTTGTTCACTATACTGTACGTTGTCTCGTATTGTTTCAAAATAGTTCTAAGTGCAGTAATGTGCTCGGCAAAGCCCTCTTCAACATCAAGTTTTTATTTGTAGTTCTCCTCTATATGCTGTTCTGGGCAACGTTGACATAATTGCATCGTCTAATATACTTACTTGCTCTTTCAACTCCACGAGCCTTGACGCTACGGTATTTAAATCGCCTGAGCGGCATGTCTTTTCCAATTCATATGAGATCTGCCGTAATGCTTCACCACCCACATTTGCAGCTATCCCTTTTATGGTATGCACCTCACGCTCTGCGACTTTAGCATCTTGATTATTTATAGCAGACTCAAGTGCGCTGAGCCTTATGGGTATTGTCTGCAAATAGCCATTGATGACCGTTTGCACGAGATCCTCATCATCCATGAGACGGTCCATTAAACCCACGCGGTCGAACACGGCGGCTACGGTCTTCTCTGGCTTGGAAGCACTTACTGCTATGTCAATGGCAACAGGTGTCTCTTCTTGCTTTTTGGAGCGAAATGCCCATTTCTGGAGCACCTGACTCAGTGTTTCAGCCGTCACTGGCTTTGAGATATAATCATCCATCCCAGCATTCAGGCATGCTTCGCGGTCGCCCTGCATGGCATTTGCTGTCATCGCAATGATTGGTACGGTCGGGTTTCGCACCCCGGAATTAAGATCGCGGATCCGGCTCGTGGCCTCAAAACCGTCCAAGACCGGCATCTGCACGTCCATGAACACAAGATCGTAGTCCCTGGTTATGAGTGCATTCACTGCTTCGGACCCATTATTTGCGACATCCGCCTTAAAACCATGTTTCTTTAGAAGGCCCAGAGCGACCTTTTGGTTGACTTCGTTGTCCTCAGCAAGCAGTATGCGTAAATTGGTCCGTCTTATTTCGGAAATAAAATGCTTTGTTACAAGAGGGTGTACTGGCTTTTTTGACGCGGTTCCAGCCAGAACAACAGCCAAGCAGGCGTACAAGTCGCTCTGTCGTACCGGCTTGGTTAAATATGCGGCCACGCCTATCTCTTCCATACGTTTACCTTCACCTAGTTGTCCCAGATCGGTCATCAGCACCAGCCGGGTATTTTTTATTCTTACGTCCGATTTTATGGTCTGGGCTAGCGTTACCCCATCCATGCCCGGCATTTGTTTGTCCAGGATAGCGGCTTGGAAAGGATCTCCGATCTGTTCTGCCTGCAACAATGCGTCTAGTGCGGATAGGCCGTCTTCCGCTTCTGCCGACCTTGCTTTCCACGACCTGAACAATGCTGTAAGCTTTTGTCTGCTTGCTTCATTATCATCCACGATGAGTATGCGCGCATTTTGAACTTCGGCAAGTTCAATCTCCTTTATTGGGGGTGTTAGGGGCTTGTCAAGTCGTGCCGTAAACCAGAATTCCGAGCCTGCCCCCTCCGTGCTGTGCACCCCTACCTCGCCGCCCATCAGACTGACAAGTTGCTTAGATATTGCGAGGCCCAGTCCGGTACCACCATACTTTCGCGTGATTGAGGAATCGACCTGCGAAAAACTCTTGAAGAGCATGGATAACTTGTCTTTAGGAATCCCAATGCCGGTGTCGCGCACAACAAATCTCAACATGGTATATTCACTGGTCTCTGAGACAAGTTCCACGCATACCACAACCTCGCCTTTTGAGGTAAACTTGATCGCGTTTCCCGCCAGATTGACAAGCACTTGGCGCAAACGTCCTGGATCTCCGCGAAGATACGTAGGAACATCAGGAGGGACGGTACAGACGAATTCCAACCCTTTCTCTCTCGAACGAACAGCGAGAACGGCAGCAAAATCGTCGACCGTGGAGCGCAGATCAAAGTCGATAGAGTCAATTTGAAGCTTACCGGCTTCGATTTTTGAATAATCGAGTATGTCGTTGATCAGTACCAGCAAACCGTCCGCGCTGGACTTCACGACCTCTGCATGCCTGCGCTGTTCGCTTGTCAAAGCAGTATCGAGCAAGAGTCCCGACATCCCGATGATGCCGTTCATAGGTGTTCGTATCTCATGGCTCATATTAGCGAGGAACGTACTCTTGGCGATATTGGCTGCCTCGGCCTGCCGCGCCATTTTATTAGAATGAGCAATCGCCGTTTCAAGTTCTTCATTCACGCTCTTAAGTTCTTTAAAAGTCTTGCGCAGCTGCTCTTCGGACTCTTTGCGCACGGTAATGTCTCGGATTGACCCTTCGACGGCATAAGGATGTCCTTCATCATCTCGTACAATGTGGCTTGTGATCGAAACCGGCACGAGTGTGCCATCTTTCTTGCGCAGAGTTGTTTCGAAGTCATTAACCTTGCCACGTGCCATAAGGCCCTTGAAAAGCTGTTGTTGATCCGCCACTTCCGCGTAAATAGGTGCCACATTCTGCCCGATCAACTCCTCCGGAGTATATCCAGCCAGGAGCTGAACAGACGGGGAAACAGTAATGATCGTACCTTGCAGATCGGTCTGATAATAAAGATCCACGAAAGAGTCAAATATGTTGTGATATTTTTTTTCACTCTCTCGCAGGGTTTCTTCTATACGAATCCGGTCAGTGATGTCATAGTTGATCCCAGTCATTCGCACCGGATAACCCGATTCATCGCGCGATACCCTGCCGATCGCCTTCAGATTATGGACTTCATTATTCGGCCATAAAATGCGATATTCCGTTTCATAGGTTACATGACCCTGGAGTGCCTGATGCATGGCAAGATGCACTTTATCTCGATCCTCGGGATATATGGTCAGCAGCCAATCGTCATATGTCATTTCAGGTGAATGATTGCTAAAACCGTATAATCGCTTCATTTGTTCATCCCACAGTACTTTCTTTTCGTACAAGTCATAATCCCAAACACCGATACCCGCTGATTCCGCTGCAAGCTTGAAACGTTGATTCACTTCACGAACACGCGCCTCGCTTTCTAAGAGGGCCTCCTCAGCTAGTTTCCGCTTAGTGAAATCCTGGGCAATGTAAACTGCACCCTGGTGAATGTTATACTTATCATACATGACAGACGCCGATAACAGCACAGGTATCATTTGACCGCCCTTTGCCCTGTAGGATGCCTCAAGCATGCTCATATGTTTATCCACGGGCAGTGTCTCCACCCGTGAATATTTAGCCGATCCGTTACTGGCAAGGATCATGTCAATTGGGTTACCTTTCAGTTCCTCTTCGCGGTAATCCAACAGGCTGCAAGCCGCGGCATTGGCCCTTATAATCTTATCTTCTTGATTGACAACGATCAATGTGTTGATCATTCCCTCTATGATGTTATCCATGTATGTCTTGGACACGGTAGTTTTGTCAAGGTCTCCGGCCATGTGATTGAAATTATCAAACAGTGCCTGCAATTCGTCGGCGGCCTGTATCGTAATCCGGGCCGAGAGATCGCCTTTTGCAAGACGAGCCGCTGCGCCGGCAAGTTCGGCCAGCGGTTCGAAAAGAACCTTTCGCGATGCGGAAAATACAACATAGCCGAGGATGATAGCCACGACAATGTTGAGCGCGAGTATAAAAAACACGATGTTCAGGATCTGCCGGTGGATGGTATACTGTGATAAGCAAATCGTCACTTCGCCAATCTTGTACGGGCCCGATAAAATAGGCACGGAAACTTCGGTTACCGCCTCTCGCTTATTGATGGCATTAATAATGTCCTGAAGTTCACTTTCTTTCGGAAGGCCCGTCAGGATGTCCTTAACTCGCGGTGACCGGTAATTGATACTGGAAAATTGGGAGGTAGTGAGGTTACCTTTGGCATCGTAGATCACGGCATACAGGATGTCTTCATCTTTACTCGCATCGCTGACGATGGAATCAAGCTGAATGGCGTCCTTCATGACCAAAGGATCCCCGCTGAGTTTGGCTATGTAGGATGCGAAACTTCTACCCTTTGTGACGAGGGACCGATTGAGTATCCTTCCCTCGTTTACCGCGACGACCATACTTAGAACAGCGGTGCTTATTAAAAGGATGCCCGACAGTTCCTTGAGGAATCTGTACCGTATGCTTTTATGCTCACGCTTTGCCACCATGGTCAACATTTTCCCCGGCCGCGGCCTGATCTCCGTCTGCTATTCGATCTTTTTTGTCACCGTTCTCATGAATTCAGACGGGATCGGGAACTGTCCCTCCCTCACCGTCTTCATATTGAGAATCACATCAAATTTTGTTAGTACGTCGACGGAAAGCGAGGAAGGTTTGGCGCCATGAAGTATCTTCACAGCCTTCTCACCGGCAAGCCGGCCCACGGCATAGGAATCGGCACACACGCCCATCAGGACTCCCTTCTCGATCAAGTCCTCAAGGTGGGAAACGGTCACTACCCCGGCCTTGTTCGCCAAGTCAACAATTGTCGCAATCCGGCTGTTCACCAGATTGCTTCCGGTAATGTAGACTCCGTCTACTGTGTCCATCACTTCCGGGAGAAGCTGGTCAATGTCTTCATCGGCGGTGATGAGCACTGGAATGATCTTGATCCCGGCTTTCGCTTGAATATTTTGCAAATCTCTAAGATTAAACTCGGAATTCTTCTCACCGGCCGTATAGAGCACTGCGAGTCTCTGTACCGGCCGCAACAATTTCAGGCTGTCCAGAACCTTTATCATGGGGACTTGGGTAGAGGTACCTGTTGTGTTGTTGCCTGAACTTTTCCAAGATTTAGCTATTCCAGCTTCCACGGGGTCATATACGACACTGAAGACAATCGGTACATCCTTGATTTCCTTGGCCACGATCACAGTGGAAGACGTGCCTAGGGCAATGATTAAATTTAACTTTTCACTTGCGAATTTCTGCGTCAGCTCAACAACCTTTGCCTTATTGGCGCCAGCGTTCTCGATGATGTAATACGTATTCGATTTTGTATAGCCCGCTTCGGAAAGTTTATCTTTGATTCCTTTGGCCGCTTCTAGGTAGCGGGTCTCGTCGCTAAACATCAGAAATCCAATTCGTTTCCCTGCCCAGGCATTAACCGACAACAGAGTTGCGATGAAAAAAAGAACTGCGGCCAAGCACGATGATTTATGTAAGCTTTTCAACATATTCTCTCCATACCTTTCCGCTTATCCTCAAGCCGTCACCAGTAATATAATTTTTCAGGAACCGGAGCTTACAAGGCTCACTGTTCATGGCCTTTGCCTGCTGACAGCCGACACGGATGGCTTCTTCGATGATATACGAGAGATCCTTCCACACGAGGATTTACGTTTTTAAGCGCGCCTTGTAGTTCGTTTCCATTAGCAGGGTAAGGCCTACTTCAATGGCACGATTGCCCATGCCAAGGATCCTAGGTATCGCTCTTGAGATTTAAAGCAAAATAAGCACACCATAAGACCGATGTGCTCAATACAAGAATCGCATTTATTTTTGAACATTACTTCTTTTAGCTTGAGTCTTCTGATTGAAATGCCGCTTTTATTTCTCTACATTGCAAGTATGATGCTGATGTTTAGCTGCGAACTTGGCTTGAGTCGAGATTGATACAGCAACACCCTGGAGTTGTGGAACAACACCCATTGTTTCAGGTCGCTGAGAAAACACTTGCTGAGATTGACAAAATAGGTTGCCCCGAATCAACGCCAGAAATTGCATTTGAGACATGTTATTTCCTTCATTCCTTAATAACGCATTCTCATCCATCTATCTTATCGGAAACTTTGGCCGAAACTATAGCGTGATTTCTAGATAAAACAATAGATTGCACAGCCTCACGAAACCCTCGATTATATGAAGTTGTCTTGAAGCCAAATTAAGTAAAGCATGGTTTATATTTTTGTTCATGTGTGTCAGTGCAATTTCACCTGTTCAACGTCTTCCTAACCTGCTTCAATAGTTCTGTCGGAGAAATGGCTTTGTTGATCACTGGCATACCGTCATCAATCAACACCCTTTGACGGACCATGTCAGGGGCATACCCGCTCACAAAAAGTATTTTTACCCCAGGCGTCATGGCCTTGATTTCATCATAGGCCTCTTGCCCGGTTTTCTTCGGCATAATAATGTCGAACAAGAGAAGCTGGATTTTATCCAAGCACGATATAATCTTTTTTTGTCTGGTCGGTACAATCGCAATGGAAAGACGTTCCCGTTCCCGCTCCGGTAAAGGGTTACGTTGATCTACAGCAATTCGCCAAAGAACAGGCGCAATCAGCAAGAAGCGATGTAACGAAGCCTTTCCCGTTCCCGCTCGCAGGGACGCCAGTGGCGATCAAATGGCACATCAATGTCGATCGCACGAAGGGAAACCCATTATGAAAAAGCTGTTCGTCAAATCAAAGGCGCACTTTATCGCAAAGAATGAGCCCGTCGATATCATTAAATTCTATTCCGACCACCCACGTTGGCATGTTCATCGCAGAGTACGCTCCCACAATCAAGAAAGGCTCGGAAATAAAGAACATGATTCATATGTGTCGCACGTAAGCAAGGTTGCCGGGCATATTGATGACCTGACGCTCGGGGAAGGGATGGTTTTGAAACTACCGCAGCTGTAGGAATATTTAAGAAACGGGTAAAATTGCGAACGATGTTCTATCGCGAGGACGGTCATCTGCGGCCATTTGAGATCATTTATTGTCGACAAATTGCGTTCAGGTATGGCCAACAAAGTGAAGAATGCCGTTAAAAGTTAACACTGAGCGATTCTCCCTAAACTGTTGGTGTTTCCATTGTTGATAACATAGCACAATTTATTCGGCAATTTCAGTATCTACCCATAAAATACCCATTCACACTTTATACGCCTCTCTCATCAGCCGGTGCAGTTCTTTCCACTTCTTATATCTTCTCTCAAGCCCGGGATTCGATTCGCCGTTCACCAACTCTCCCTGTGATGCCATTCTCCTGATGTCATCAGCTTTCCACGTACCGTGCTGTATGCCGGCAAGAAATGCAGCGCCAAGGGCGGATGCTTCTCGACCAGCGCTGATGAACATATCTGTTTTGAGTATGTCGGCTTGGATCTGGCTAAGATAGGTGATAGAGGACAACCCTCCTGAGAGGACGAAGTTCCTAGGTTCAATTCCGCTCTTTTGGATCTCTTCTGCGATGTTTTTTATAAAGAAAACGAAACCCTCAACAACGGCGCGCACCATGTCAGCCGAGGTACTCTCAGGCTCCAGGCCATGGAAGGCACTCGATATGTTCGTTTCCCAGTAAGGCGCGCCGGTGCCGTTCAGGCCGATGAAGGCCACTGTGTCAGTAGCAGCCTTCCAACAGAGATCATCCACTTCTTGGTATTCATGGAAGAGACGTAGGTTTATTCTCAACCATTCCAGTGCATCGCCCACGGCGTTCACGCTTCCTTCGAGCAGATAGCATCGCTCTTTCTCATTCGAATAATGGACCGATGCCATGAGACCTTGCATGGGCACGAGCTCAGCGCCGGTGTTCACCATCAGAAACCCGCCTGTCCCGAGGTTGATTCCCGCATCGCCTTTTTCTAACACGCCGAGCCCTAGCATGGCCGCCTGCTGGTCGCCAAGGCAGGCGAGAAGAGGAATGTCTCCAACTTGTGTGTGCGTCATACCGAACGTGTGCCCTGAGGGAACGATCTTGGGAAGCCGTATGCCGGTCAGACCAAAAAATCCAAGCAATTCCTCGTCCCAAGCGAGCGTCTTGATGTTCATAAGTTGGGTGCGGGCTGCATGGGTGTGATCTATCACGTCCTCTCTGTTCCCAATGAGATACCTGACCAGTAAACTGCTCAGCGTTCCGAATACCGTATCCGGCTGCCTCGACGCCACGATGTTGTCCCTGATCCAGCGCAGTTTAGATGCGGAATAGTAAGGCGTGAGTGGAAGGCCGGACAAGCGGTGGATTACAGGCTCTTGTTCCCTAATGCTATCGATAAGGTCGTTCCCCCGGGTATCTCGCCAGCTAATGACCGGTGTGAGGGGGGTTCCCGTTGATTCCCTCCACGAGAGGCAGGAGGAGCGTTGGCATGAGAGCCCGATACCCAGGATTGGCATGCCGGGAGCCTTGACTGCTTGTACGGACTCGTTAAGAACATCAGAAACCGAATGGAAGATTTCTTCCGCAGTATGCTCGATTCGAATGCCGGATCGAAGCGGCATCGGAAGGTCCCTCCGGGTCTCGTAGAGAACCTGTCCTTCTACGCTCACAACTACAGACTTGGTAGCACTGCTTCCATGATCGATGCCGATAAAGGAACCACTTGGCATGAGACCCTCCTGAACAAAAAGCACTGTTATTAATAAGTGTATCCGCTTCCGACCTACCCGTCAACCTTCATTAGCGCAACATTACATCTGCTATCTCATACTGAAAGCGCTCGAGTTTCTATCCCTAGAAACAGATAATATGTCTTCCGTAATGCTTGAAGATGGGTTATAAAGTCGATGCGCTGATACGGGCACTTTTATACCTCGTCGCTACAAAAGATAATTATGATTGTCGCATATGGGAGCGTTTTGATTGGAGCACGATGGACCGCCCTTGCGAAAAGGGATAAATAAGTAATCCTAATGGAAAGCAAAATCCATGGCGCTAACGCAGGATGGCACAAAACTTTCGGTCCAATTGCTTCAAGAATACTTCGAGGTATCTGTCATTTAATTCTTGGGATCCTTGAACTTGCAATTTCCCGTAGCTTGCTACCGAGTCACCTGATGTGTTAAGCTCGGAGCATGAACGAACTGAGGTAAACAAAGATATCATTGTACGTGGTCAATACACTACCATATTGTGTTTCCAGTAAAATATCGGAAGGCGTTGTTGGATAAAGACGTCGTAGAGATAATCAGAGAGACCGCGATAGGGATACAAGCGCGATTTGAAGTAGAGATAGAGCGGATAAGCATGGATAATGATCATATTCATCTGTTATGTGGTGCGCATCCCAAAATTGCCGCAGACAGGATAGTCCAAATATTCAAGAGTATTATCGCCCGCGAGATATTCAAACGAAAACCAGCAGTAAAAAAGGAGTTGTGGGGCGGGGAGTTTTGGCCCGATGGATATTGTGCGGATACAGTAGGCGAGCACGGCGATTGGGGAGGCGTTGATCGTTATATCGTATCATAAGGCAAACCGAGAGAAGAACTAAAGCAGTTGAAGTTGATTTAGGTTTTTTAGGATGCCACGCAGCTTGCTGCGTGTAGGTTCATTTAGGTTTCGCAGGGAAATATTTTGAGCATATGGTTTTTTTTAAATACTCGGCCCCTTGTCCCCATCTAACTTATCGATAGTGCCGCAGTTAGTGATATTGTTCTGTATCATTGCGCAAAAAAAATCCTGATATGTTGAACCGCTTGCCATCACATAGAATATATTCACCGACCTGCCAATTCGTCTGATGGGCAACAATCCATCGTTACGTTTTACTTGACCGTTAAAATTATAAATTTTGTCGCCCTGTTTAGCCGTAATCTTCACACGTTCTCCCACGAGAAGTTTAAGCTTTGCTCCACCTATGCGCAGACCATGGGGAGAGAAATCTAGTGTATAAACCTGACTATCAGAATCGTTAACAGTGATTTGGAACTCACGGATCGGTCGATTCACGGAACGTTTGTTAGGACCGTAGGTCGTCATACTCGCCTCCTAATAAAGGACCTTCTGTGATAAAAAAATCCCTCTCAAGAGCCGCATCCTAAAGACTGAATGATTAATAATATATTTACCAAAGTAAGGCGCTCTTACGAGCAATTTAACAATAATTTATGTTAAAGTCAACATATTTTAGTAAATGTACGGAGTATTTTTATAGTTCTAGGATTGGCTGAGTAACTTTTAAGATTTGAGGTTATACTGTTTTTAGTTGAAATTGAAAAGAGTGGCTCCCCCGTGGCATAATCCACGGTAGAGAGAGAGAAACAAAGAAAGGAGCCACTCGATGAAGGATACCACAAGGAAGAGGAAAAAGGCAATACGAGGAATTGAAGAGGCATATGGAAGGCAGGAGATCATTGAACAGATGTATTATGTCTTCGCAAAAGGTAAACAGGGTTTTGATGAATGCATGAAGGAAATGGGCCGACTGATGGCGGAGACGATCATGTACATCGAGCGTGAGGAGATTGCCGGGCCAGACTACCAGCCCACCAGTCCTGACCTGTGGAAGTGGGCAAGCCAGGGCGGTTCCGTCTATATCGGAGATCAGAAGATCCCAGTGACCCACCCTCGGCTTCGAGGTCCGGCTGGTGAGATTGCGCTTCAGAGTTATCAGAAGTTGAAAAAACCGGAAGGTTTCTCAGAAGAATTGCTTGGAAAGGTACTCCGTGGCATATCATGCCGGAAGTATGCGGAGACGGTTGTAGATACGGCGCAAGCATTTGGCGTATCTGCCAGCACGGTGTCGAGCCATATCGTCGCGGCAACAGCAAAACAGCTTCAGGAGTTTAAGGAACGGTCACTCACGTCATTCGTCCCCTTTGCAGTCTTTTTAGACACTGTTCACCGCGGCGGAGAGGCATTCATCGTGGCGCTGGGGCTCGATAGTGCTGGAACGAAGCAGACATTGGGATTCTGGCAGGGGGCGACGGAGAACCATGAATTGTGCGAAGAACTGTTTTCCGATATGGAACGGCGGGGTCTGACACTATCACGACGAATCATCTGGGTCACCGATGGTGGCAGAGGCGTAATCAAAGCTCTCCGGGATCGCTTCGGCAAGAAATTGATCCATCAGCGGTGCACGATCCACAAGGACCGCAATATACAGCATCATTTGCCGAAGAAATACCGGAAAGACGCACACAGGAGGTTCCGAACTGCCCTGGAGCAGAATAATTACGCAGATGCTCGTCAGATGCTTCTGGACATGGAGAAATGGCTTCGGGGCATCAATGAGTCGGCGGCTGATTCGCTCATGGAAGCGATAGAAGACATTCTCACCCTTCACCGGTTGAAGGTTCCCGCTCTCTTGCGGAATACCTTGCATTCTACCAATCCTATTGAGAGCATGTTTTCTACGGTGAGAAAAGCAGAGGGCAATATAAAGCACTATCGCGACAGCAAGATGATGCAGCGCTGGCTCGCTTCTGTTCTTTTATATGCTGAACAAGGATTCAGGAAGATCAAGGGTCACGCCTTCATCGCGGACGTGATGAAACGGATCGAGGCGGACGAAATAAATGACCTAACGGTCAAAAAGGCTGCATAAGGAGGGATGGTTAGGTATGGCTCGGCCTCAGAAAACTCAAATATGGCGATCCTACGAATCCGATTTTATACACAACGATGCTTTACACCGTTGAATCGATAAAAAGCCTTAGCCGAAGGGAGCGCGGGCCACTCAACTAATTTCAACTAAAAACTTGACCTGATCTAAGATTTCATCTCTGACCCTACCCCTGAAATCTGTACCACCCCAAGAGTCGGCCTGATGGTGTTGTGAGGGTCCCCAAAAACTGATCAAGCCAAAAGTGGTGAATTTTTGGCTTGCGTGATACAAGTGGTATTCATTGCCCTTGTCGCAATATAGGCAGTGCAGACCTGTAGGTGATGTTGAGTTTCATATAATATTAGCGGAAGCACAGATTTCATATTGAAGCATGCGGCACACCCAACATCCTATAAGAATTGAGACGACATCTTTACGTCGTATCAATCCAAGGTTCAAGAACCCTAAGCGGCAGGACGATGGCCGATAAACCTTCTATATATAGGGTAAAGCTTCGATAGGTGGTTTTTGCGAAGATTGGAATTGCAGAGGTTGTGTGTTACAGAAGCATCTTCCAGTCAGATTCTTGCCAAACCGTTTGGTATCATGATCACGCGCATAAGCTTGCACGAGCTCTTTTACCTTTGAATGGGCGCACAGGTACTTTACTCCTGCAGATAATACACACGGAGATAGTGAGCACCGTCGGCATCCGGTGTTCGGCCTTTGCCCGGGCGATTTTGAAGATGTGCCAGTCACGATTGAGAACGTTCTCAAAGAAGAAGCGGCACCCGGCATAGCAGCTCTTCATGGTGTTGGGCGCCCATTGGCTGACATTTCTGCGATGGAGGAAATACTCTTGAAGTTCTTCTTCGGTGATGAGATCGGGGGTCTTGCCACAATGCTCGGTGAGGATCTGTACTGTGCAGATGTAGTTTGCCTGCGTTCGTTCGGATTTGTCGTTCAGTTGCCGGGCATTGATGAGCTTCTCGTTCCAGTTTTCCATGACCATACTCTCCTTGCGCAATAAGATTGAACTGCTTTGGAGATGCATGATAGCATGGAAAATATTTAGAAAACATCAGACGAAGCTGGGAGGGGTGATTAAAGCGATCTTTGCTTTTCTACCGCGGAGCGGCTTACTTGAAACAGAATTCGTTATTGTTATACCCCATAAGATACCCACTCGACATACCCATTCGACGACATTGACATAAACTTGAATCAGGCATATATTCGTCTGTAATACTGAAAATAGTGAGGGATGTTCATAGCTCAATCAGCTAATATCGCAAAATGCTATTCACAACAACTGGTTAACGTTCATTCGAATCACGTAGGACAGGTTTTAATATGCTCTAAACGATCTGCCACTTACGCTATGCACTCTCTGATCAATCCATCAGACCATGCGAGTTCACTATGATATATAGACCATTGGTACTCTTTTTTTGTTTATCACTGATCGCTGCTGGGTGCGCGACCAAGCACATCAATATTATTGACCAGCGTGCTGTAACACGATGCAGGGAGATCCTAGTACGTCAAATAGAATACAATCCCAAGGGCCTGCCCGAGTTTTTGACTCAATTGGACAAGCGGCCAGATCGTGCTGGGGATCGCTTCACGATAGTACAACTCATGAATGGGCAACCAACGACATCATTCGACATTGTTGTGGTCGGATCTGAAAGCGACTTCACCAAACCCCTTAAGGTAGTTTATCAGTGGACCGGGAAGGGGTTCCAGGGGGGCGCCCGGGTCACTGCGGTAACTGCTGATATGACATCACAACTGTTACAAGGTGGAGGCGGCGGCCGCGGTGAAGGCGTCATTATTCTTGCATTCGTTTTCGCACCGGTGGTAGTAGGTACCGCCGGCGGTTTCATAATCGGCGTCGCGGATGGCATACGAACGACCGCCGAAGAGGTGGGCAAGGTAGTCATTGGAAAGCAGGAACAGGTCGTCGCTTATACTACGTATGCCTATGATGCCCATGACCGACTCACTTTGACTCGTATGTACAAGGCCGATGATACCCGGCATGAGCTGGTGAGGACGGAATATGACTATCAGGCTGACTCTAAAGAACCGCTTACAACCACAATCACCTTCTCCGATGGTGCTACTCGCTTTGTGGAGTAGGGTTTTGTCCTGAGCATCAAGTTACAATTCGTAAGCGATTACACTTTCGTCTACACAAAACTACTGAACTAGGTACTCGACATAGGGACTAGTTTTAAATATAGTTAAAGAATTTCGATTGCAACGTGCAGTGCATGTACCTTCCTCTGAAACCTGCACTGTCGCGTCGTTTGAATACTACTAATTCAATAATTGGCTAAACTAAGGAGGCCCTATGGGGTTATTTGGTATGGGTGGTTCGAATCATAGCAGCGGTTTTATTGAAGGATGCTATACAATGCACGAGATCCCTGGGAAAAATATTTCACGAGATTTAGGGCTTATCGAGTATACCCAAAAAGGAATCGCTGGTGATATGCCAAAGCTCTGCGAAGAAATTTTTGAAGGACTATTGGCCAATGCAAAAAAGAAAGGAGCTAACGCCGTTGTAAACGTGCGGGTTATGGCCGGTTCATACCAAGAACATGGTTCTCAGTGGGAAGTCACTTACGTTGTGGCATACGGTGATGCTGTTATCCTCGATTGAGTTAACAGAAACATTTCCAAAAATCGTTCAAACTTTGCTATCGCTAGGGAAGAGTAAATTCGTTTAATAAGTCGTCCCGAGGGGAACGCGGCGAAAAAACTGCCACCCTCAACTCATGGGTTAGTGTGCAAGTTTCTACTGGTATTTTGCAACTCCTATTATCAGTTATCATTGCAGGCTTGTAGGTCTTGTTCGGATCGACAAGGTCTGTGAAAAAGAGATGAATATCGTTTGAAGTATGCAGTCAACAGTCCATCCTTAACAGCGCCGTGTGGTCTCGATTGTTTCAATTATGATATCTACAAAGAGAATTTGACTAATGAGTACGCCGAGTTGATTCACAATAAATTAGGCGTGGCAAGGGATGAAATAGCATGCAAGGGTTGTCATCAGCAAGATGGGAAGCATTTTCATTTGTCACCAGAAGGTCGTGAGACTCTTAATTGTGTGAAGGCCAAAGGTGTGAATATCTGCTGTGGCTGCGATGAATTTCCATGTGCTTTCTTGGCGCCAATTGCTGTCAAGGCTGCAATATACCCGCACAATATGAAATTGTACAATCTCTGTCGTATCAAGAAAGTTGGGCTTGAATGCTGGATTGATGAAGAAACCGGGCATATTCGCAAGAAGTATTTCATGGGCAAATTTATTGCAGGAAGAGATCAAATAGATTGAGTGCTATTGCCGTCGATTCCACCAGTGTCTCCTGGGTTGATTACATTGGCATAAGGAAGGTAAGGTAGGGATAAACGGAGGGACTGCGACGACCCTCGCCTCAGGAACGAATGATCCCTACTCTATTGCCGTCGATTCCACTAGTGTCTACTATTTTATAGCGATGCTGCAGAGGGGATGAATCAGATTTCTCAGGAGACTTCAAGTTACTTTTCGTGACACTTAAAGATAAGATACAAACTGAGGAAAATTCTCTTCTTAAGAAATTCAACCATCTGGTAAAAGAATGGCCGGCAATCATTTCGCATCTGGTGTTGATCGCGGCTCGGCTTCTCAAGAATAGAAAATCCCCTGAAAGGAATTCTTTCATGATCATACAGATACTGAACATCGGTCTCCCGATGAAGGAGCTGTTTCACGGTAAGGAATTTTTAACGGGCATATGCAAAAAACCGGTTACCATCCCTCTTGTGCTGACAAAACAGGGCTTTGAAGGAGACGGCGTGGGCGATCTGAAAAACCATGGCGGAAGCGACAAGGCCATTTGTGTATACGCCATCGAGCACTACGAGTATTGGGAAAAGATACTCGGGAGAAAAATGCCTGATGCGGCATTTGGCGAGAATTTCTCCGTGACGGGCATGAAAGAGGATGATGTCTGCATCGGTGACATCTATTGTGCAGGCATGGCAACGGTGCAGGTGAGCCAGCCGCGCCAGCCCTGCTCAACGCTTGCTGCCCGGTACGGCAGGGAGGATTTCGTGAAGCTTGTCGTTGATTCCGGCCGAACGGGTTTCTATGTCAGGGTGCTTGAAGGGGGAATGGTAAAAGCCGGTGACGGTTTCTTGCTAGCTGAACAGGATCCACGCCGGATATCGATCGCATTTGCCAATCGCATCTATCATTCCGATCGGAAAAATCGCGAAGGAATCGAGAAGGTTCTCGCGGTTCCTGCACTTTCGCAATCATGGCAGAAATCGTTTCTAGAGTTAAAAGACCGGGCCTAGCGCTCCGCCCGGCTGCGGCAATGCCACTTGAAAACAGCTGTTAACTACACTTCCTGCCGCGAGTACCATTCAGCTTTGATTTCTCAGAATGTGTATTCTAGACCCCGGTCAAATCATTTCTAGCATGCATAATTTAACCCTTAATCGCTCCAGTGACACCCTTTTGAAACCTATTTAGTAATAGATGTTTCTTATATAGTTTCTATTTTTGGGAATACAGAGAACTCATCTAGAAATCGTTAATTTTATATAATGAACCTCTTGTTGCAAAACATCTTGCACATAGAGGTTCATGTGCAATTTTGTCACAGCATCTTGAGATGATGCCACTACGGTTTCAATCATAAAGTACAAATAATCAACTTAGCAGGAGAGCTGGCAACGACAAACTCTGTGACAGACTTGAGCCGATCTTCAAACATTGTTTCATGATGACTTTCTCTTAATTTATGAAGTGTACAAGTGCGCTCGGTTTTATTATAATTACATTCATGGTAAATATGCGAGATAGAAAACTAATCAGTTGTTTTATGCTCATGTGCCTTCTCGGTATGCTCGCCCTTTTTCCCAGACATGCTTCTGCCACTCCAGAGTATGCACGCCAGACCGGGTTCGAGTGCAAGCGGTGTCATATCGATGTGAATGGCGGCGGTCCGCTCACCGAGCAGGGAAAGCAATTCCTTAGTGAGATGAGATCCAGAGGTCTCTACCGGCCCCTTGTCATTACCCAGCGTATCTTCCGTCTCATCATCGGATACCTCCATATGCTCGCTGCCATTGTATGGTTCGGGACGATTATGTATGTTCATATTTTGCTTAAGCCTGCGTATGCCGCGAAGGGCCTCCCCAAGGGCGAGCTCAGGCTCGGCTGGCTTTCTATGGTCACGCTTCTAATAACAGGAACGCTCTTAACCATTGCCAGGATATCGTCGTGGGACATGTTTTTCACCACGCGGTTCGGTATCCTCCTAGGCATCAAGATATTGCTGTTCATGGTCATGCTTTCGAGCGCCCTCATCGTCATCATATTTATCGGTCCAAAATTAAGGAAACAGAAGTCTCTTGTCCCTGCGATAGATAGCGAAACCTGTAGCCTTGACGGCCTCAGTCAGTTTGATGGGAAAGATGGACGGCCCGCATACGTTGCCTATAATGGGATCATCTACAATGTAACAAAAAGCAGGCTCTGGAAGAACGGGTCGCATGTTATAAAACACGCAGCGGGCAACGACCTGACTGACATCCTGAAGACGGCTCCGCATGGAGAGGACAAGATTCTCGCCATGCCGCAAGTTGGAAAACTACTCGCTTCAGGAGAAAAACCGAAATGGCCTTTCCACTTACGACTCTTCTATTTCTTTGCATACATGAACCTTATTCTCGTGTTTGTCATCACCTTTGTCATCGCACTTTGGCGATGGTGGTAACGGTCTATCGGCATCTACAAACAAGAAGTCTTTAAATAATTCTATTCAAAGGTGGTGCTTCATGCGCAACGATGCATCAATCCGGTGCCGGCAAACGATGATATCACTGTCAGTCTACGATGATGTATGCGAAACAGTAAATTTTCATAAAAGTAACTGCAGCAACAGCATTCCCTTCCTATCGCCCGTCAGGGTTTCCTTTTTTTTACCTATGTTATGGATACAGATCGTTAAGGTTTCACATAAAACATGCTTTGTGTAACCCCTATCTCGAAATATGAGGAATAAACGGTTATGTTCTTGACTATGCAGCTCATGAACAGTCAATAAGTATTACGGAAGAATTAATAAAATTGACAAGGTGTCTTCTCATGGTACACTCTGAAGTAAACATTTACTAACAGGTGAGACTGGTTCGTGAAGCCGAAACCTGTTAAGATGATAAAATGCAGCGGGGATGTGCGGCACGATCAGATTGTGCAGGTGGCGCGCTCAAGATCATCAGGGAAAAGGGTGTGCGCGGCCCTACAACGGCAGGCATCGAGCGTGAGGTCGGCGTATTCAGCTTAGGAAAAACACTATATACGCTGTACAGAGGCCTGTATGACGATATTTCAGGCACAAAAGTTATGCTGTCCGGGATGAGAAAGGTAAAAACTAATCATACGGAATCGTATCTTTGAAATATTTCCCCGGAGGCTAATGCTATATGTTATTACAAGGTTAAGGATATGGCCACTGTTTGACAAGGCACTTGAATAGTTCTTCACATCTAGACTTCGATAAGTTCGTTGAATCGTTTGTTAAACGGAGCCAGCTCTCAGGACAGAACGTCTTGTTTCGGGGAGGAAAAACGCCATGAAGCTCAAAGATCTTGCTAACAAACTCAATGCCGAGTTGGAAGGTCCGGGAGACATCGAGATAATCGGTGCAGCCGGCTTAAACAACGCGGGCGCTGGGTATATCACCTTCATTACCGGGGAAAATAATATTAGGCAACTGGAACAGTCGGGTGCATCGGCTGCATTCGCGCCTCCGGATACTCCCAAACTGCGGCTGCCTCTTCTTCGGGTGAAAAATCCACGGCTTGCCTTTGCGCGGGCAATCGAGTTGTTTCATGTGAAGTCCTCCCGACCGATCGGCATAAGCGACAAGGCAATCATTGGGCAGCACTCGGTTATCGGCGTCGAACCTTCTATTCATCCTTATGCCGTGATTGGCGACAATGTAATGATTGGAGACCGGGTGACCCTCTATCCCGGCGTATACCTTGGCAAGGGATCGGTCGTCGATGATGACTGCGTTGTCTACCCCAATGTGTATATCGGGTACGACGTACGGGTAGGCAAACGCGTGATCATCCACGCGGGAGCGGTTATCGGCAGCGACGGGTTCGGGTATGCAACGGAAGACGGAAAACACCACAAGATACCGCAGGTGGGCGGGGTAATCATCGGCGACGATGTGGAGATCGGCGCCAACACTGCTATCGATCGCGCAACCCTCGGCACTACCGTTATCAAACAAGGAACGAAAATCGACAACCTCGTTCAAATCGCGCATAATGTGACCATTGGAGAGCACTGCATGCTGATCTCACAGGTGGGAATTTCCGGGAGCTGCACGCTTGGTGATTTTGTTGTTCTGGCAGGTCAGGTCGGCGTAGCAGACCATGTCAGTATCGGCGACCGCACGATGGTTTCAGCCCAGAGCGGAATCATTAAAGACATCGAGCCGGGCCAGATGATCGGCGGGACTTACTCCATGCCGCAAAAAGACTGGCTCAAGGTGCAGGCAATTCTTCCGAAATTGCCGGAACTAAGAAAACACATTGCCCATCTTGAGAAACAGGTGCAGGATTTGGAACAAAAAATATCAGGCTGAGGAAAACCTAAATCATGTATATTTTGCGGAACATTCTCGAAATTATTGATGATCGCGCGCGTATAGAGGAGGAGGTGTGGACCCGATTCAAGAGAGGAAAGGACTAGCAGGTATAGGGTCGGTGAAGCTTTGTCTTGATGGTTCCTATTTTGGAAAGGTTAAGACCCTGCGGCGTTATCTGGAACTCTGGAACCTGTAGATAATGGCTAGAGTCGTACTGTCCTATACCATTAAACCTCGGGTAACCGGCTTTCCCGGACTTGTCTTTAATCCTGCGAAAGAAATTCTGAAAGGTCCGGTAAAACGCGAAACAAAACATTTTTGAAAGACTTGAGTGGATTCCATCAAGGGAATTTATTTTGCTTTTGTCGCTCTTGAGGATCTCCTGCTGTCGTATCCCTGGTAAGCCCTTTGCCACTGTTCTCAAACGCGTTTTTTCTGTCTGCGATACATGAATTATAGAGTATCCGACAGGCATCAAGGGTTTAAATGAGAATCAATATTTGCTTTTTCGCAGGACAGAGACGGTATTTATTATTTTTTATTTTCAACATTGCAATACTGTAAAAGATAGCACGTGGATCAAATCTTGTAACAAATGTCGCCTTTCATCCCCTCCCTTACGGAAGAGGAATTCTCGGCGATAAATTAAAAGAAAAGCGGCGTTCATGAGAAACAACATCGGAAACATCTACCTCTAATTTGCATTGCTTACGCACCGATTCTTGGATGATCTAAATGACGTCGTCAAATAAATACCGGGAGGCTTAATATGGGAAATCTAATCAAGGGAGACATGGTTCGTCACGAACGATTCGGCATAGGCCGTGTGGAGGAAACATCAGGCAGCGGGATCAAGCAGGACTGCACGATCAACTTCCCCCGCCTGGACAAAAGCATCGTCGCCCGGGAAGATGAACTCCAGATCCTATCCGACGTCGAAACCACTGCCTATGAAATGATGAAGCTTGCGGCATTCGAAGTCAGCCGTGAAGAGATACCTCAGACCGAGTTGGGCGACCGCTGGCAGGGAGGAGAGATGATCCTCAAGCCGGGTGATCCGAAGCTCGCATCAAAGAGCCTTCCCATCGGAACCTTTTTTCACAAGATCGTGATGGTCCGCGACCGTTTGCGGGTCATGGAAGCGCAGATCAATTCACACAAGGTCCTCACGGACACTGAAAAGGTAGACTTGCAGCAATATATAACGCGCATCTATGGTTCGCTCACCACCTTCAATATACTGTTTAAGGATAAGAGTGGCCACTTCATGGGACAGAAAGGAGAGGCGTGAGGGCGCAGAAGGAAATGCCCGATGAAGTCGTATTCTAATTAGCACACTAGGTTACGCTGACTGATGCATGAATCATAGCCTTTTATTTTCACTAGTTACCAAACTATCCGCAGAAAGCCCCTGGTTTTAACCATGGGGATGAATGCGGGAACTTTGTTTTTCAGCAATTAGTAGACAAATGTACATCTATGTGGTATATTTAAACAACCAATGCCGAATAAACTTAAAACCCCATCTTTTATCCACGAGTTTCAACTCGTAGTGACTCCAAAGGACAATCGAATGCTCGATGCCCGGCTCGAAGCTGGCCGTTATCTGTACAATGCCTGCCTTGGTGAAGCGATGAAGCGTCTTACTGCCATGCGGCGATCAGAAAAATGGCTCGTGGCGATCACGAAGAAGAAAAGCAAGCTTCGCACCAAGATGTTTAAGACAGCCAGAACCCAGGCTGAATATACTGAATACCACCTTCATAACTACGTCGGTATCCTCCGCAATTCCTGCTGGATCGGAGACCATATTGACAGCCTGACCGCCCAGAAGATAGCATCTCGAGCATATAGCGCCGTCGCTGACTACGAGTTTGGGAAGCATGGCAAACCACGTTTCAAGCGCCATGGCTGGATGTCGTCCCTTGAAGGTAAAAACAACAAATCTGGTATTCGGTGGTGCGATGACCATGTGGAGTGGACTGGCCTTCGTCTCAACTGTGTCTTCGACAAGAAAGACAAGTTTGGTGTTCAGGCTCATGCACTTAGCCATGATGTCAAGTACGTTCGTCTGGTCAAGAAAACTATCCGCGGCAATCCCCGCTGGTTTGCCCAACTTGTGCTTAAAGGCACGGCCAAGATCAAGCGTGAGAACCAGATTGGCACCGAAACCGTTGGCCTTGACATTGGCCCGTCGACAGTTGCCATCGTTGGTGATACCGATGCGTTACTACTCGAATTTTGCCCTGAAGTCGAGATACCGTTTAAACGTATCAAGACCGTCCAGCGCAAAATGGCCAGAAGCCTTCGTGCTACCAACCCGGGCAACCACAACGGAGACAAAACCATCAAAACGGGTAAAAAGCAGTGGGTCTTTTCTGTTCAATACCGTGTTCTTAAAGCTAAGCTCGCCGAACTTCAAAGAATCCTTGCTGAAACCAGAAAACGGTCTCATGGCAAGCTCGTGAACAAAGTCCTCACTCTCGGTACCGACATCAAAACCGAGAAACTGTCGTACAAAGCATTTCAGAAACTCTATGGTAAAAGTATTTCGCGACGAGCTCCGGGGATGTTTATGTCGATGCTTCACCACAAAGCCGAAAACGCTGGCGGTAAAGTAACCGAGTTTTCTACCCGGAGCACAAAGCTTTCCCAGACATGCCATTGCGGAACAGTAGCCAAAAAATCATTGTCCCAAAGATGGCATGCCTGCAACTGCGGGGTAAGCACCCAGCGTGATCTCTATTCCGCATTCCTTGCAAAGCATGTTTCTAACGATGTCCTCGACACGCGTCAGGCTGCCAAAGCCTGGCCGGGTGCAAACCTGCTCCTGGAACGGGCGGTGTTGGGGGTGCAGCATGAAGCGGCAAAGGGTCGAATTCATCCAACCAGCTTCGGTATCAAGCACGAGAACACCACGAACCGGAGACAGAGCTGCTCGTCCGTTAAAGGCGGATCAACGACAGTCGAGGCCGACAACGTTCGTATTGTTGCCGGAGAGCCTGTCGGTACAGCCGCTAGAACCCCCTGGCTTTAGACATGGGGAGTGGTCAGTACGTCTTACTTCCGAACCTATTTTATCGCGATCACCGGGCTCCTGTTACCGATATGAAATTTCAAGTACGCTCCGAGGATATGCCCGAGTTGATCAAGCAGATCATGCCCTTGTTCCAAAGCTTTACTCCCGAGCTTGGAATGCGAGATACAGCAGTGTTCCTCGATTTTTTGGCCCAACAGAAACAAGCTCAACCCGGCAAGATCGGAATCACGGGGTATTGCCTAGGCGTTGGATTGGCGATTCGGACTGCTGCTCATTATCCCAATCGAGTCGCGTCAGTCGCTAGCTTTCATGGAGGCAACCTGGCGACAGACGCCCCGAACAGTCCGCATCGGCTTCTCAATCACGTCAAGGCCGAACTTTATATTGCTCATGCGGATAACGATCAGTCCATGCCTCCCGAACAGATCGAGCGCCTGCGAAACGCTTTGGAGCAGGCCGGCGTCCGTTACGAGGTGGAGCTTTATAGTAGCGCTGGCCATGGCTTTGCGATGGCCGATCTGCCAGCCTATAACGAGGCTGCACTCAAACGACACTGGGATAAACTGTTTGATCTGTTCGAGCGTTCATTGGGAAATCGGAAAACACCGGCATAGATTTGAGCACGTAAATCTATGACATTCCCGTTCGACGCATTACCGGCAAGGACGCCTCTGGGGAAATTCAGGGGCCATGTTGTGCTGATCATCAATGTTGCCTCGAATTACTAGCTGGCCAAGCAGTACGATGGTCTCGAAAAGCTTTACTAGCACTACTGTGAGCAAGGACTGGTGGTCGTCAATTTTTCTACAGAAAGAGGCATCTCATGAAAATCAGTATTATATCCGATACCCACTTTGGACAGGATACCTGTACCCTTGTTCGAAAACTAGGTGATAGTATCGTCAAAGGACCAAAGTATGACGCATTTCTTAAAGCCGTTGGCACAGGAAACGATTACCTTGTTATGGTCGGGGACGTGCTCGATTATACCATAGCGAGTTATGAATACGCCTATCAGTATGCCCAGGTATTCTTTCAACAGAT
Source organism: Nitrospirota bacterium (assembly GCA_963845065.1). Taxonomy (GTDB): domain Bacteria; phylum Nitrospirota; class UBA9217; order UBA9217; family UBA9217; genus JAJYKN01. The sequence goes on along the minus strand of CAWJQQ010000001.1, from coordinate 494,594 downwards.
ACAACGAGATGGGATCGCGCGTCAAATAATCTATATTGCGGGAAATCACGACGCAGATATCTGGCATATAGTTCAGCAGCAACGCGCCGTGATTAACCGGCTGCTCAATGGGAAACTTCCGGTACAATTCGAGCATTCCGTGGCCGGAATTATCGACGACAGGCAAGGCAGTCCACACCGGGGCTTTACTCTAAACAACGTTTCAGCAAAAACATCAGAACTCAAGTACGGGGGTATGTTCCTTGACTCTATAACCGGCACCGGGAGCCCGACGGTATTCAATTTTGTCTTTCCAAGCCTCTATATCGTAACCGACAGCGAAAGCACCATTGTGACACACGGGCACTATCTCGAACCTTATTGGTCTGTTCTCGGAGAGCTGTTAATGAAGATCGTATCTGATGACTTGGATGTCAAAAAAATCGACTCCGAAACGATGGTGGAACTGAATTTTCCCTTCAATCAGCTTGGATGCACGAGCATAGGACATACGGGCGTATTGACCAGTCTAGCACGCCAGATCGAACAGCAAGTAAACGATAGGGATCTGTCGCATATTCGGAAATACCTGGATCGCTCGATCACGGTAATAGACAATGCTGCGGATTTAGGTTGGATCAAAAAGATGATCGCACATTACGCTATGAAAAAAATAGAAGAACATATGCTGGGAGCTCTTAAGAATTCAAAGAATGCCCGCTATAATGCCGATTTTATTTCCAAACAGGAGGTACAGGATAGGTTCCGGCGATTTTACAGTGCTTGTCTGCTTGAAATTAAAGCAATGAATGACGCTATGAATCTCGGCATGCCGAATCCACGGAGATTCGTTTTTGGTCATACTCACCAACCGATAGCCTGGAATGACCCGCAACCACCCACGCTGGAAACAGCATCTTCAGCTGCCCCGCAAACCGTGACGCTGTACAACACTGGGGGATGGCTCGAGGAGGACGGAACGTTTTGCGGTGCTGAAGTGTTCCATTATGAAACAGGGCGCGGGTTCTCGTCGGTTTCCATCCGATAGTCATATTGATATCAGTTTCAAAGGTAATCTCGATTTTCATATCCTAAAAAATCACACATCCTTCCTGAAGCGTGTACATTCGCTGTGTGGGCTGCGAGTACATATTTCATGTTGAATTAGTGACTTCGTGTAGATCCTTTTTCCCTTGGCCTTTTCACGCCATTCCATCAAATTTATCTCAATGCGCCGTAAGCCCCCGGCCGTGAGGCCGGGGATATAAGGCGCTGGTTGTGAAGAAAACAAAGAATTGCTATTTTCACGATACATTAGTGCCCAGAGAAATATTTTAAAGAAAAAAATTTGTAATATGGTCAATTTTGACCCCTCCCATCCCGGACAGCATCACTTTTGTTCCTTAAATATCTTTATAAAGGCCTAAACACAGCGTATAGAGCATTTTCTCCTACGCTGAAGATAAACTTCCGGGATATGGAATTCATGCTTTTCCAGATAACAAATTTTTGGATAACTAACTTCTTGAAATAGTTGATTTTACAAAAGCAAAATCTGATGCATGTTTGATTGGCTCAGAGCTCGACTTAGCAGTAGTGGGAGAATATCTAAAATAACGTTATAGTTTCAGTAAGTAGTAGCCGATACGATAGATGGATGAGAATGAGTTAATAAAACACCCTGCAACAAACAGACTGTCCCACAATGGCATTTATACTGATTTATTGCTTCGTATTTGATTGAAATGTATGTTTAACTAAATTGACTAAATTTGAATTGTCGGACAACCTGCAAGCAGCGGAGTATTGAGAGACTTATCAAAACCTATTACAACCCGGCGGTAGGAAATTCAACTCGACGTAACGATTTAAAAAGTTTATAGCTTCACGTTGCTTGGGCTCCAGTCCCAGAGCGCAGATGATATATCTCTTACGCCTTGAAAGAACAACTGAAGATAAAGATTTTTAAGGAATGGATGAAAACGTGAAAACCGTCCGGTAGCCACAGCGAATAAAAGAAATGGGCGTACGGTGATAACATCCCCTATTCACGGAGACAATATTTGCCGCTACGTCGCTTGCCGCTTCCGACCGAATTTCCGTCGAAAACCAGCGTCGCTCATGAGGCGGAGCAGATTTTTCAACGTCAAGACAAGGCGGCTGAATAACAATTATATCAGCTTGACAATACCCAATACTCTGTGCTACGGTTTAGCCGTTTATTTGCCTTGGGAGGAAGCATGCGGGGTAAGAATAGAAGAAATACTAAGAAAAAAGAATATATTACCTTTATGTTCCTACCCGGTCCTAATGCGCGCGTAAGGACTCTGAACATTTCCAAATCCAAGGTCAAGTTGGTTCTTCTCTCCTTTGTCGGAGTACTTGTCCTTTCAGCTTATCTTATTTATGAATATAATAACATCATAGGGAAGGAATGGGAACTGCAGACCATGCGCGAGGAACTTATGCAGCAGAAAACCCAGGTCCAGAACTTCGCCCTCAGAATGATTGATTATAAACGCCAGATGTTCCTGATCCGCGACCTGGATACGGAACTGCGGAGGGCCGCAGATCTCGATCCACGCGATAAGACACAACTGGTCCTCGGGCTCGGGGGCCGGGATGAACTCGGGCTTCAGAACCTTGTCACAATCGGTGAAAAGAACCAGGACGAGGCGCTCAAAGAAATGCATCAAGAACTGACTCAGCTCCAAGGTGCGGCTTCGAAGCAGGAGACGAGCCTACAGACCCTGATTGAATACTTTGAAGACAAACGTTCGCTCTATGCCTCTACTCCCGCGCTCTGGCCGGTCCACGGTTGGGTCAATTCTCCGTTTGGCAACAGGATATCGCCGTTCACCGGCACTATACAATTTCACGAAGGCATAGATATTGCCGCGGAAATCGGCACCCCGGTGCTCGCACCCGCCGACGGAGTGGTTATCAAGGCGGGTTTTGAGTCCGGCTACGGCAACGTAGTAGAGCTCAGCCACGGATATGGTTTTATCACCGTTTTCGGCCACAATTCCCGGTTAAACGTCAAACCGGGACAACATGTGAAGCGCGGCGACATAATCTCGTATTCTGGGAATACCGGGTCGAGTACCGGGCCTCATTTGCATTACGAGGTCCGGATCAACGGCCTGCCTGTTAATCCGATTAGCTACCTTAACTAGTGTCTTAACTAAATCCATCCCTAAAACCATAGTAATTTATTACCACGCGTTCATGACCGCGAGCCGAACAGTACTGTTGCCGATTAGTGGTTGTGATAATTTTAAGACCCCCGAGTACTAATTTATTCATTGAAGTGTGACTTTGCGTGAGGATATTTATATATTAATTTTGGTCGTTTTTTTATCTTCTTTGCTTGCGATGAGAGGGTTACGAATATATTTACGAAGCGGCTTGAAGGGCGAGATAGTTAGGACAATTGGTATTTTAATTTTTATCATCTCCAGTATTATACGTAATTATCAATGGCAAATTGCTGGGCTTGTAGTTTTTAATGCCGGTTGGATAATTTTAGTGACACTTGAAGATGACACTAGAAAAGAAATATTTAGACAGTCAACTATGATTGAGCGCTTGACTGGCAATGTGCCACAAATACTGTCTGAGAGTGCGAGGGCAACGAAACACAATAAACTGATTGGAGTATTAACAGGCATTTGTTGCCTGCTAATTGCATTTACAATGTATAAAAGACTATCAACTATTGACACCATTGAAGCATTATCTATGGTAGTTTTGACGGTGGGCGGCATTTTCTTTATAATTTTCTATTTGTTCAAGAAAACATAGTATCGATGGAATCAAATCTTTCGTCCCGATCATTATCTACCAAAAAAGACATGACGACCTGGTAACGGTATGCGCAATTTCTATGGCAACATGCTCTTTGATTCTAATTTCTAATTGCAATCTTTTTTTTATTCTCAATAACAATACATCTACAAGCTGTAGCTCGCCACAGCTTCATCTTTGTAAAATTGCAGCATACATCCGTATCAAGTGAAGTGGCATTTTAGATCAGGCATGTATTCGTAAAAATAGGGTACGGCTTTACGCCAGTTGAACTAAACATGAATTATGACTTGGCCCGACCTGGTCTGACTTTATAATTTCTAAGGTCTCCCCTGACAGTACCCCTCCCCTCTACTTGAATTCATCTCTCATGTTGACTTCCGCCCATAGGACAAAGCCTGATAGATAAAATCAGACTAACACCGATGTTTCTATTATGGTTACTATAGTATGTTTAGGTAGTTATTTTATCAGCGTGGGTCAAGACCAAAGGTCATACATAAACCATTTTCCTGAGCCACGATAGTCGGCCCGTACTCGCCGTTTTCGGGCGCAACAAGCCCTGCCACTTTCAAGCATCAATTCCTTAAGAGGAGGACATCACAATGCCTTGGACTCAACCTGAAAACCCATTCGGAAACATTGGCCTTTCAGCCCTCATTGCCGCGCTGCCCATCCTATTCCTGTTCTGGGCCCTGGCGTGGAAGAGAATGAAAGGACATCTGGCGGCATCGATTACCGTTGCCCTCGCTATTGTTGTGGCTACTCTCGAGTATGGAATGCCGGTAAAATTAGCATTGCTGTCCACCTTTTACGGCTCCTTGATCGGCCTGTTTCCGGTCTGCTGGATCGTTGTTACGGCCCTTTTCATTTACAATCTGTCGGTAAAAACCGGGCAGTTCGAGATAATCAAGAATTCGCTGGCCAATCTTTCGGATGACCGACGTATGCAGGCATTGCTAATTGCCTTCTCGTTCGGCGCATTTATGGAGGGCGCCGCAGGATTCGGTACGCCCGTTGCGATCACCGCCGCCATGCTGATGGGTCTCGGATTTGAACCGCTCTATGCAGCTGGTGTTTGTCTTGTTGCAAATACAGCTCCTGTCGCTTTCGGCGCAATCGGTATTCCGATAATCGTCGGCGCACAGGTTGCCGGTGTCGACCAGTTAACTTTGAGCCAGATGGTGGGGCGCACCCTGCCGTTCCTGAGCGTCCTTATCCCGCTGTATCTCACCATTCTTATAGCTGGATGGAAGAAAGGCATCGAAGTCTGGCCGGCTTGTCTGGTTAGCGGCGTTTCCTTCGCCGTCGTCCAGTATCTGACATCCAACTTTATAGGACCTCTGCTCCCCGATATTCTCGCGTCTATCGCCTCCATCATTTGCATGGTGATATTCCTCAAGATCTGGCACCCAAAAGAAAGCTGGCACTTCGCCCACGAAAAACCAAGCACCGGCAGAGCAGTGCTCAATTATTCTGGTGGACAGGTCTTTCGTGCCTGGGCACCTTTTCTTCTGCTATCGATCTTTGTTGCGGCTTGGGGCGTTAAGCCGATAGGGACCGCTCTTAACCACTTATTCGTAACCAGCTGGCAAGTACCTGACCTTCATAACATGATCCTCAGGGGTGGCAAACCTATGCCTGCCATTTACACGATGAATTTCCTAAGCGCTGCAGGCACGGCCATCCTCTTTGCGGGCCTCTTCTCGATCCCGGTCACGGGAGCAAAGCTCGGCGACGCCGCGGGTGTTGCTGCTGATACGCTCAATAAACTCAAATGGCCCATATTCACGATTGCCATGGTTCTCGGACTTGCGTTCATCCTGAACTACTCAGGAATGGCCGTCACGTTCGGTCTTGCCTTTGCATCGACCGGCGCGGTCTTCCCATTCTTCGCAGCCTTCCTCGGCTGGTTGGGTGTCTTTATGACCGGCTCCGACACCTCGTCGAACGCCCTCTTTGCCAAGCTGCAGTTCGTTACGGCCGATAAGCTCGGAATCAACCCCCTTGTAACGGTTGGGGCAAACTCATCAGGCGGAGTTTGTGGAAAGATGATCTCTCCCCAGTCGTTGTCCGTTGCCTGCGCGGCAACCGGCCAAGTCGGCCAGGAGGGAGATATCTTTCGCTTCACCTTGAAACACTCGCTCATCCTGACGTCGATCGTCGGCGTTATGGCTTACATTCAGGCCTATGTGATCACATCATGGGCGCCGGTCTATCAGAAGGCCGCAGCGGCTGTAGCAGCTGCGGCTCCGGCCGTTACTTCCGCGGTGACTTCCACTGCTCCGGCTGTGGCGGCCGCAGCAACGGCGCCGAAACCAGCCCCGGCCTTCCCCATAGAAGGAATGACTTACTTGGCGATAACGATTGCGATAGCCGTTATTATCATGGTCGTGTCGAAGGTCACCGGCAAAGAAGCAGCGAAAGCATAATATAGTAAAATCGCGGGCGGAGGAGACTGCTTCCCACCGCCCGTTAGTTTTTTACAGAAAAACCCAGCCGGAATAATATTAAACAGCATGAACCGGATTTATAAGGTCTTTATCCGATTTCATCCAGCATATCCGGTCGAAAGAGGATTCGCTTCGACTTTTCATGTCAGATCTTTTTATGGGTTCATAACAGCGATTGAGAAAGGATGAACGAGGTGTTCGAAACGTTTAAAGTGAAGGCCGAAGCGGCAGGCAATACCGAGGTCCAGCGGTTCGCTACTAAAGCCGAGGCGCTCAATTTTATCGAGAGGTATTTTAAGAAGGAAGACATAAGAGATGCGGCAGGCTCTTATGCAGTCTGGGCCTCCAGCCCGTTCCTCAATGGAGTCGACACGAAAGCCCTCGCAGCCAGGGTCCCCGGCCTGAAGTTCGACATTACCTTAGAACTAGCAAAAAATTCAAAGATCGGCATCACCCAAATGGAGTGGGGGATTGCTGATACCGGCACACTGGCGCAAGATGCGACTGCGGTGGAACAGCGATTGGTATCCACGCTGTCGTGGATCCATATCATGCTGCTTGCCACCTACAATATCGTAGCTGACTTGCCAGCGTTCATGACAAAAATGCATCCGAGCAAGAGTAACTATCTCACACTGGTCACTGGACCAAGCAAGACCGCCGACATCGAACGCGTGCTCGCCATCGGCGTCCATGGCCCCGAACGAGTTATTATCGTATGCGTCGACGAGTTGGGAGGCATGAACTCTTGAATAAGGAATTCTCGGAATCCATACAAAAAGCCCTTCAGAATCACAACCTCGCCGGCATCCTCGACCGATGGAATTACCCGGCCACTCGAGCTGCGGCGTATGCAGGCGTCGATTTCGACGCGCTGAGGGACAGAATAGCAAAAATAAAGGGCGATGCCGCCGGACGCCTAGACGAGCTTGCCGAGAAGTTTAAGAAGGCGGCCGAAACCCGGGGCGCCAAGGTTTTCCGGGCAAACAGCCCGCAGGAGGCCAAGGACTATATCACGACTCTCTGCAAAGAAAAAGGTGTCAAGAATATTGTCAAATCCAAGTCCATGGCCACAGAAGAGATCCATCTGAACGAGTATCTTGCCCAAAACGGCATTAAGGCGCACGAGACCGACCTGGGCGAATGGATCATTCAGCTTGCCCACCAGAAGCCATCGCATATGGTCATGCCGGCCCTCCACATGACCAAGGAGGATGTCGCGGACCTCATCAGCAAAGAAACGAAGAAGGAGCAGCCCAACGACATCCAGCACCTGGTCAAGGTTGCCCGCAAGGAGCTTCGCGAAAAATTCTTTGAGGCCGATATGGGAATTTCGGGTGCAAACATCGCAATTGCCGAGACCGGCACGGTTGTAATTTGCACCAATGAAGGCAATGCCCGTCTCGTGGGCACGCTTCCGAAGATCCATTTGATACTCGCTGGCCTTGAGAAACTCATTGACAACTACGGCGACGCCGCCCCTATTCTGACCGCATTGCCCAAGAGCGCAACCAGCCAGCTCATAACCTGCTACGTTTCGATGATAAGCGGTCCAGCACAGAATACGGACGGCTCGATGAAAGATCTCTATATCGTTCTCATGGACAATAAACGGACCGCCATGGCAAAGGACCCCAAGTTCAAAGAGGCCCTCCAGTGCATCCGTTGCGGTTCCTGCCTGAATGTCTGCCCGGTCTATCGCCTAGTGACTGGCCATGTATTCGGCCATATTTACACCGGTGGCATCGGCACGATCCTGACCGCCTGGTTCGACGAACTAAAGAAAACGGAGGATATTCAGGGCCTCTGCATCCAGTGCGGGAGGTGCAAAGCTATCTGTCCGGCAAAGATCGACATCCCCGAGCTCATTGTGGAACTCAGGCGCCGGCTCGTCAGAGAGCAGGGACTGCCAGTGGTCCAGAGGGCCATCTACTCCGTGATAAACAACCGCCGGCTCTTCCACTCCATGCTACGCACCGCCGCGATCACGCAAAAGCCCTTCGTCAAAGATGGATTCATCAGGCACTTGCCGATGTTCCTGTCCGATGTGACCAAGGACCGCAGTCTTCCGGCAATCGCCGACGTCCCATTCAGAGACAAAATCAAGCAGATCAAGCGACCTGGGAGTGTTGAGAAGGCATCATTTTACGCAGGATGCCTTATAGACTTCTCCTATCCTCATATCGGAGAAGCGGTCATCAATATCCTGAACAAGGCCGGCATTGAGGTCTCTTTCCCCTATGAGCAGACTTGCTGCGGCGCGCCAGCGCGTTACAGCGGGGCATTTGACATCGCTGCCGATAACGCGATAGACAACATCAAGGCGTTACTCGATGTCGACGTGAAATACGTGGTTTCCGCATGCCCGACCTGCACGGTTGCCCTTAAGTACGAGTTCTATAATACGCTCAAAAGTCAGGGCAAGACCGAGTGGCTTTCCAAGGCACGGGAACTCGGGGCAAAAACCGTAGACTATTCGACCATCGTCACGAAGCTCGTCAAAGAGGGTCGTCTCTCGCTGCAAGAAACAAAGGGCCTCGGGAAGGTGACATACCATGACTCCTGCCATCTCAAGAGGACCCTCAATGTCTTCGAGGAACCGCGTACACTTTTGACGAAATCCGGTTTTGAGCTGGCCGAGATGCTGGAATCCGACACATGCTGCGGTATGGGCGGGACCTATACGATCAAGCTGCCGGAGATATCCTCTGTTATTTTGAAGCGCAAGCTCGAGAATATCACAAATACAGCGGCTTCCACCGTCGCGATGGACTGCCCGGGGTGCATCATGCAGATTAAGGGCGGCCTTGACAAAGAAGGAAGCCCGGTCAAGGTAAAACATACCGCGGAGCTGCTGGCCGAGAGACTGACCTAAACAAGAGGACACATTGACAACGACCAAAAACGACCACGGAGTAAAAAAGAGCGCAAATGAACGGTCTTTTCCCATGCCATCCGTGGTCCTCGGGAGGACCTATGAGTGGGAACAGGGGGAAAAATGATTACAGGGCGCTGCCATCTGATTACCGAAGATTCTACGATGCAGCCAGGGCGTTCATCCCCACATCCCGACTTCTGATTGATCCCTTCAAAACCCTCGCGTACGGCACCGATGCCAGCTTCTACCGGCTGATCCCGAAAATTATCATCAAGACCGAGAGCAGGGATGAGGTATCGTATATTCTGCGGACCGCACACGGGCTCAAGATACCGGTGACCTTCAGGGCTGCGGGTACGAGCCTCTCCGGCCAGGCTGTCACTGACTCCATCCTGGTCCTACTCGCAGGAGCATGGAAAAAATACACAATCCATAGCAACGGGGAGCGGATAACCCTGGAACCGGGTGTCATTGGGGCCGAGGCAAACAGCTACCTGGCACCCTTCGGGAAAAAAATAGGTCCGGACCCGGCCTCCATCAACAGCTGCATGATCGGCGGCATCGCTGCAAACAACGCAAGCGGTATGTGCTGCGGCACAGCTCAGAACAGTTACAAAACCGTGGAGGGCATGAAGATCATCTTCGCAGACGGCACCATGCTTGATACGGGAGATAATGCGTCCCGGCATTCTTTTATTAAATCACGCAAAGAGCTGATCAAAGAGCTTGAGAATATCCGAGACGAGATCAACGCAGATCGCGGGCTGCGGGACCGAATCGCCCACAAATACCTCATCAAAAATACGACCGGTTACAGCATCAACGCTTTCATCGATTATTCCGACCCCATCGATATCATCCTCCACCTCCTGATCGGGTCAGAGGGCACCCTGGGGTTCAACGCCGAGATTACTTACAAGACCGTTGTAGAGCATATGCACAAGGCAAGCGCCCTCATCATCTTCCCTGACATAGCGAGCGCTTGCAGGGCGACGATAATACTAAAAAAGCAGCCCGTCGCGGCCGTCGAGCTCATGGACAGGTCGTCCCTGCGGTCGGTCGAAAACAAGTCAGGACTCCCCCTCTTTCTCAAGTCCCTCTCTAAAGAAGCGGCGGCTCTCCTGGTAGAAACAAGGGCAGGAGACCCCGCGACTCTTCGAGAACAGATGGCGGCGTTGAGCAAATCACTCGCGTCCATACCCACGATATTTCCAGTCTCCTTTACCGATAAAAAACAAGAATACGAGAACCTCTGGGACGTGAGACGAGGGCTGTTCCCGGCGGTGGGAGGCGCAAGAAAGATAGGCACGACTGTCATCATCGAAGACGTTGCCTTTCCCATCGTGTCTCTTGCTGACGCGACCGTCGAGCTTGAACGCCTGATGATACGGCACGGTTATGCTGAAGGGATCATATTCGGTCATGCCCTTGACGGGAACCTTCACTTTGTCTTTACTCAGGATTTCGGCCTGCCTGAAGAGGTGCAGCGGTACCAAAAATTTATGGATGACGTGGCCTCCATGGTCGTAAATAAATACGACGGGTCGCTCAAGGGGGAGCACGGGACAGGCAGAAACATGGCGCCCTTCGTGGAAATGGAATGGGGCGAGAAGGCCTATGGCCTCATGAGGAGGATCAAGAAAGCCTTTGACCCGAACAATATCCTGAATCCCAACGTGATGATTAGCACGAACCCGACGATCCATCTGGAAAACCTGAAGCCGCTGCCGCAAACCCACGATATTGTGGACCAGTGCATAGAGTGTGGCTTCTGCGAAATAAAGTGCCCGTCACGAAATAGTACCACGACCCCGCGACAACGTATCGTCATTCAGCGGGAGATTTCACGCTTGAAATCTACGAAAGAAAACGCAATGAGGCTCGGGCGTCTGGAAGACGATTATGTTTACCAGGGCGAGCAAACCTGCGCAGTGGATGGTCTCTGCTCCACCGCGTGTCCGGTCTCGATCAACACCGGAGAACTTACTAAACGCCTGCGCTCGTTAAAGAACACAGCCAGGGGCGTCCGTATCGCCCAATGGATAGCGGGCCACTATCCCCTGCCCCTCACCGGCGTGAGGGCCGGGCTGAAAGTGGCACACGCGGCGCATGCAATTTTCGGCACGCCGCTCATGAGCGGCCTCGCGAAGGAGCTGAGAGCACTTTCGTTTAATAAAATACCCCTCTGGAATCCATCGATGCCGAAGGGAATCTCTTCACCAAAGTTCAATAATATCATGAAAGGCTCGGACCGTAAGGTGGTTTATTTTCCAAGTTGTATCGCCAGGACCATGGGGCCCGCAAAAGGCGATAAAGACCAAAGGCCCGTCTTCGAGGCGATGCTTTCGGTGCTTCAAAAGGCAAACTATGACGTGCTCTTTCCAAAAGACATGGAGAGGCTCTGCTGCGGACTCACCTTTGAGAGCAAAGGTTTCTTCTCGTCTGCCGATGAGATGTCGAAAGAGCTCGAGGATGCGGTCCTTGCGTGCAGCAAGAACGGTGAGTATCCCATTCTCTGCGATACAAGCCCCTGTCTTTACAGGATGAGAACCGCCTTCAAGTCAAATTTAAAGCTCTATGAACCCGTGGAGTTTATCCACGCTTTCCTCATAGACCGTCTTGATTTCCAGAGAACCCCTGAGCCGGTGGCAATGCACGTGACCTGCAGTTCGACCAAGATGGGGCTTACGGAAAAATTCAGGGCAGTGGCATTGGCCTGCGCCGAGAAGGTCATCATGCCATCACAGGTTGGTTGCTGTGGTTTTGCGGGTGACCGGGGCTTCACTTATCCCGAACTAAACGCCTCGGCCCTTGCGAACTTGAAACAGTCTCTTCCAGCGGACTGTGGCGCAGGATATTCGAACAGTCGCACGTGCGAAATCGGGCTATCGCACCACGGTGGCATCCCGTATCAATCCATCGTTCACCTCGTCGATAAATGCACATCTCGGAAACTACAGCCCACTTCAGGACTTCCTCTACCAAATATGAGACTCATCATTTGAGACACCTGACGGCGACAGCGCCCTGATAATCTTGATCACCTCGTTTATCATCGGCCGCACGATGCCTTAGAACATGTGTACGTTATCTACACCGGAATGGCCCGCACCTCGATGTAGAGTACTAAAAAATTCATAGAACCCCATATGGGCAAAAAAAGCTTTTTGCTTTAATAATTTTCTGAAAGTTTATCATTAAAAAAATGTTATAATGCTCGAAGGTTCGAATAATTGTGAAGAATTGAATAGAAGCTCTTGTCGGCTACTCGCCTCCCATATATATAGTTAAGATTCTGTAAAAAATAGGTGGCACATGCATAATTACCGTCTATCAGATTTATTGGACATATCGCTCATCCAGAAACTGGCGGACTCGAATTTTCGTGCCAGCGGTTTACCCCTGAGTATTATCGACGAGTATGACACCTCCGTAATTCTTCGAGCCGGCTGGACCGATATCTGCGTAAATTTCCACCGCGCTTGCCCTGCTTCCCACCTGCGATGTATAGAGAGCGACTCTTCAATAAGTGATTTTCGTCTCACGGGAGAACCGGAGGCGAGGCAGTATAAATGCAAAAATGGCCTCTGGCACGTGGCCATTCCGATTGTTGTCGCGGGCAAACACTTGGCAACGATGTTCCTGGCGCAATTTATTTTTGAGGGTGAAATCCCGGATAAGGAATACTTTAGCCGACAGGCGCTGGAATTCGGCTATGATCAGGAGGCTTATCTTGCCGCACTCGACAAGCTGCCCGTTTTCAGTGTCGAGAAGGTGGACTATATTGTTGCCTATGACAAAGCCCTGGTGCATTTTATTGCGGACTTGGCGGAGCAATCGCTTAGGATCATCGAGACGAAGAAGTCGCTTACTGAAAGTGAAGAGAAGTACCGTACGCTGGTAAACAATATTCGTATAGGTATCTTCCGGAATACGCCGGGTAAGGGGCAGCACATCTACGCCAACCCAGCCATGGCAGAAATGTTCGGTTATGATTCCCTCGAGGAGTTCATGGAGCGCCAGATAATCGACGAGTACGAGAACCCCCAAGAGCGGGCGCGTCTTCTGGAAGCAGTCAAATGCAATGGTTTCGTAAAAGATATGGAATTGACATTGCACAAAAAGGATGGGACGCTTATCTTATGTTCATGCACCGCTACCGCGCAATTCGACGAACAAGGAGAAATTGCGTGGCTGGACGGCATCGTCGAAGATATTACCGAGCGCAAGCGGGTCGAAATAGAATTGCGTCGGTCCCGTGAGGAGTTGAGAAGCCTTTCGGCGCATATTCAGTCAGCTCGGGAAGAAGAGCGGGGGCGTATCGCCCGGGAGATCCACGATGAGCTTGGCCAGATATTGTCAAAACTGAAGCTTGACCTAGCGTGGCTCAAAAAAAGGCTGTCGAGCGAACAAGGGCAGCTCGTTGAAAAATGTGACAAGATGTCGGACCTCGTCGACAGCACCATCCGGGACGTACAGAGGATATCGTCGGAATTAAGGCCAGGGGTCCTGGATCACCTGGGGCTCCCGGATGCTATCGAGTGGCAGGCAAAGGAATTCAAAGAGCAGACCGGGATCGGGTGCACGACCTCGATCCCATCCGACCTTGTAGTAGAAGACCTAAATCTCTCCACGGCTGTATTTAGGATATTTCAGGAAACACTGACGAACATTATCCGTCACTCGAAGGCGAGCCGGGTTGACGTCGTCTTGAAAAAAGAAGATAATATCCTCGAACTCAACGTGCAGGATAACGGCATAGGCATCCTCAACGATAAGGTCGTGAACCATGCCTCGTTCGGGCTCATGGGGATGCGGGAGCGCGCACGCTTCCTAGGCGGAAAAGTCAGCATCACCGGCATACCAGGCAAGGGCACCGCGGTCCTGGTGCGCATACCTCTCGATAGCAGGGTAAGCAGATGACGCGAATACTCATTGCGGACGATCACGCTATCTTCAGAGAGGGATTGAGGCAGATCCTTGAGGACGTCCCCGATCTGATTGTCGTTGATGAAGCGAGCCGGGGACAGGATGTACTAGATAAAGTTTTCAAGGACGACTACGACCTTCTTCTCCTTGACATCGCCATGCCCGGATTAAGTGGGCTCGAAACATTAAAGCTCCTGAAAAGCCAGAAGCCCAATCTGCGGGTTCTGATCTTGAGCATGTATCCTGAAGAGCAGTATGCCATTCGCGCGATCAAGGCGGGCGCATATGGTTATATTACGAAAGCAAGCGCCTCGGAAGAGCTGATCCAGGCGATCCGCAAGGTTTCGAGGGGAGAGAAATACTTCAGTTCATCCATCGCAGAAAAATTGCTTTCCGATTTTAAGCCAGAGCCGGAACAACTGCACGAGCGGCTTTCCGATCGAGAGTTCCAGATCATTTGCATGATCGGACGCGGCAAAACTGTGAGCGAGATCGCAGATGTGCTGGCGTTGAGCGTCAAGACCGTGAGCACCCACCGTATGCATATCCTTGAAAAGATGCAAATGAAAACGAATGCTGAACTGACAAATTACGCCATCAAGCACAACCTCGTGTGCATGACCGATTAGCTTTACTCTGAATTCATATGCTCGTAAGTATGATTTGAAAATTATTATTCGATCTTGTCCCGAAAAATCGTTTTCTACACCGACAAAAGCATCGGTTGCTGCGGGATTGATGTTCTGGTTCAGCCGAAAATAGTTTATCGGACATATTTAGTCTCGAGCTTCATGAGTCTGGCGAACTTCGTCAGATCGTATGCAGCCTTGCCTCTGTCCTCCCCTTCCCGTATGACCAAGATATTCATTTGCACTAATTTGCACGTTTTTTTGACAACACAGCAGCTATCCACTATTCTGCTTGAGCTACAGAATAACTTGTTCCATATTTTAATCCATTCAACATCCTCTTCAGCAGTTTCATCTTGTTTAACTTACATATTACTGGTCGAATCATGGCCTTCCTGAAGGCGCTTGACGGAACAATGAAACAAGTCAGATTGCGATAAAGACCGCTATGACGCACACGAAATAAGCTACGGCATCCCGCTATTCCCTTCATTACTTAAAACCGTAATAATTTTACGGCTGCGATTAAAGCGGAGGCAACCGCACCCCGTCTTATGCGGTTCGACGCTGCTTCAACCGCAGGGACGATGTGCTCCTGAAGCCAGTTCTGATTTTTGATATAATAAACTCATGCATTTTCAGCGCTCTGTTAACCGCAACTCTGAGGATTCACGCAGCCCCCGCCCGCAGACGGTATCTTTCCTGAAAGTAGGAATGCTCTGTGTAACGCTGCTGCTTGTAGCCAGAACGGCAGCATATGCAACGTATACGCAATCAACAGAATGCGCGTGTCCTCCCCGCTCAGGACTGATCGAGGTCGGCAGTGGCATGAACAAAGACCAGGAACAAAAGTTCGCGTTGCTTGACCAGCCGTGGAAGGGTCTTCTGCAGCAGTCTATCACCAGTAGTGTACAGGTAACGCATGCCATCCAGCAGGAACATAATAGCCGGACATCCCCGTTACGGGACAGCAAGGTCAACGTGTATCTGTTTTGGGGCGAGGGGTGTACCCACTGCGAAGAAGAGAAGCGTTTTTTGGCCATTCTCTTACATGACCATCCTGATCTTGATATCAAGGAGTACGAAGTCCTGCACAACAATCAGAATCTTAAACTGTTGACCGCTTTGATGAATGTACACACAAGGCAGGCTTCTGGCGTCCCGATTACGTTTATCGGCAACCAGATCTTTGAGGGATTTTCAAAACGGATTCAAGGTGCGATGGAGAGGGCAATACGCGAATGCAGGGAACGGTCCTGTATGGACCCTGCCGACCTCCTGAAAGAGCAAGGGTATTTCCGAGACATGCAGCGCCTGGGTCGGTTGGGATCGGAATCAGCCTTTTTAGGAGGAGCACCGGGCAATTCCTTTGACATCCCGTTTCTCGGCACGCTCGACGTTCGCAGCGCCTCCCTCCCCCTACTGACTCTCGCCATCGCGGGAATGGACAGCTTCAATCCCTGCGCCTTCTTCGTACTTCTGTCGCTTCTGGGGCTCTTGGTCCACGGCGGATCGCGGAAAAAGATGCTCATCGTCGGCGGTGTGTTTGTCTTCATCTCCGGGTTCATCTACTTTCTGTTCATGACCGCCTGGTTGAACCTGTTCCTTGTCATGGGCAATGTGTTGGCTATCACTGTGACTGCGGGCGCCATTTCCTTAGTGATCGCAACCATCAATATCAAGGATTTCTTCATCTTCAAGAAGGGTGTCTCCCTTACGATTCCCGACAGCGCAAAGCCACGGCTCTTTGGACGGATACGGAAACTTCTCCGTTCCACATCTTTCTTATCTGTCCTCGCCGGAACGATGGTCCTCGCGATCATGGCGAACTTCTACGAGCTCTTGTGCACGGCGGGGTTTCCGATGGTATTCACACGGATCCTGACACTAAATGGCCGTTCTTACTTATCGTCCTATCTGTATCTCATTTTGTATAATGTGGTGCGCGTCATCCCGCTTTTTGTCATTGTCTTGGGGTTTACGATTACTCTTACCAGCAGGAAGCTTACCGAACGGCATGCACGGGTCCTGAAGCTCGTATCCGGGACCATGATGCTGGGGCTCGGCGCGGTTCTCCTGATCAACCCCACCCTCCTGAACAGCCTGTTGATATCTTTCGTCCTCGTCATAGGGTCGGTCAGTGCGTCACTAGTTCTGGCGGCGATGACGCGGCGCCTTGGGTACTTGTGATGACAACAGTATAGGTGTTGCCGGAGGAACGATGGATGAGGATATGCCGGTTTGCCACAGAATAACGCCTCAAAAGAAAAAGTGATGCAATGGAATAAAACATCAGGCATGTTGGCGCATCCCAACTTGTTCAATATAGCTGCCTCTGGAAATATAACTGTCTAGTAATCAAAAAAAATAGTGTTCCGCAAAAATCCGGGCACGATACATGAAACAATTTGCAAAACAGTGATTCGTTGGTCAGTAAATAATCATCCAAGAATTAAGAACACTGCGAAGAAGCGCATGACTGTATTCTCAACAGCAATATTTATCGTTATGACTGTTTGCACTTTCCCGGCTGAGTCCGCAGATGCGACGAAGACCGCAACCGTGTACGGACTCCAGATCGAATTGCAAGTGCTGCCTCCCGAGCCATTTTTTACTGCAAAAGAAGTCGAGGCCAGGCAGGGGGGAAATGCCAAAAATCATTCATTGAGAAAAGACGGATCGCATACTTAAAGTTTACCTGCGTTTGTGTCAAATCATAAGTAGCGTTTAAGCATGATAATTATTCCAGGAGGTGAAGTTATGAAAAACAAATTGTCTACTACATTGATCGCGCAGATTAAGAGACTGCATGTTTCCATTCCAAATTATATTTTTGGGAAAATACAATGAATGGTTCCGCATCGTTACTCTGGGGTCTTTTATTCGGCTCAATCGGCATGGGCTACTTTGTATACGGGAAGAAACAACAACGGGGAATTGCGCTATTATCCGGTGTCGCGCTGATTTTTTTCCCCTATTTTGTCACGAACTGGTTTTTAATCGTCCTTATCGGCATTGTGCTAATGGCCTTACCCTATTTTATAAGGTACTAAGTTTCTAGGCGGTTTGGGGCTAATTAGTTGGAATTGCAAGATAAGTCTTGGCGTTAGACCGGTACTAAAACCATAGTCATTTATTACCACTATTACCACGCGACTATAACGGCGAGCCGAGCATTACTGCTGCCGATTAACGTCAGGGATCCGCGCCCCGATTCACACAAGCCCCCTGTAAAGCGTTGGATTTACAAATGGGGAACTTACCAGGCGCCTTGCTAATATCGAGTGGTCCTAAATCATCAGTAGGTCGCGTGATTCTCTCGCATGGCAATCAAGTTGCACTATTTCAACCCGAGAAAATGCGTATCTTTGTAATAGACACCAATCATGAATCGATTTCGTGTTCAACCGACATTTTGCAAACCATTGACTCGAACGAGAGCTATTGTAACTGCAATAGTGCCAACAGAAGACGACCTTTGACTGGGCGGTCACTATGTGGTATGGCTTTAAAATGGTCAGACCATGAACGCATGCTTATCTAATGAAAAATGTTGATAACAACATCTAAGAATTGGAGAAATATTAGTTCGAAAAGCGATGGGTAATTTACGAAAACTCTTGTGCATCGGCTTTATAGCAGCCTCGGTGCTGCAAGAACGTCTGATGAAGTATTACAGCACGCGACGGTAAAGATCCTCGAAAATTTGTAAGTTTCCTGTTGAGGCTTGCAGTACAGTCATCTTTCTGTAGCTGTTGTAGTTCCCATTCTTTGCAAAACATAAAGTATCTGTCCGAATTCGTCAACATCTAACGCTCACAGATATTCTTATTGACATTTGAACTTATTTTGATATTATTGAATAAATCAGCGGCGATGGGGTTCGCCATAAAACGCCTCGATTCCTGAGGCTAATGACTCCTACTCTCATATTTTGAGGGCAGGAGTTTTTTTATGCCCGGAGGGATTCGTCTATGTATGAAGTCTGTGGGATGGCGGCGTTGTGGCGGCCCTGCACTTGTCGCTGCTCTTCGTTTTCCGAGAATAACAGCATTTATTGCCCTGCCTGAGATAACGGAGGCGGCTCCATGATAAATAGAATCATATTCAATGTGGTTCAGGTCTTGACGGTGTTGCTTTTCTCTCCTCTCGTGGGGGGCGTGTTGAGCCGCCTCAAAGAAATCGTTCAATCCAAGCGCGGCCCGAGCATTTTTCAACCATATCGTGACCTGTGGAAATTGTTTCACAAGGACGAAGTCGTCTCTGAGCAGGCTTCGTGGATATTTCGGTTCACGCCTTACATCGTCTTCGTCTCCCCGATCTTCGTGGCGATACTGATCCCTGTGCTCACCAGCTATCCGCTGTTCTTCGCTTTCATGGGCGATATGCTCGGCGGCGGCTTCGTGCTCGCGCTGGGAGGCTTTTTTGCAACGCTCGCAGCCGTTGATACGGGCAATCCTTACGGCCCGATCGGCGCGAGCCGCACGCGGATGGTCGGGTTCCTCGCAGAGCCGGTATTCATGATCGTTTTTTTTACCGTGTCCTTTGTAGCGGGCTCGACAATCCCGTACATAGTCCAGCAGAAATGGGTAACGCCCATAGCCAACTTCTTCGAGCCGTCGCACGTGTTGCTGATGCTGGCGTTCATCATGTTGATCCTCGCGGAAGGGGGGCGCATTCCTGTGGACAACCCGTCGGGTCATTTCGAACTGGCCATGATCGACGAATCCAAGGTGCTCGAATACTCGGGCCGAGGCGCTGCTCTGATGAAATGGGGCGGCCAGATGAAGTTTTTCGTACTGCTGTGCATTTTCTTAAACGTATTGGTCACGCCGTGGGGATTGGCGGCGACACAGTCGTTGGGTGATGTTCTCCTTGCCGTTCCGTTCATACTGTTCAAAATTTTAGTGTTTGTCCTGGTTCTGGTGGTCATTGAGTCGTCACTCTCGAAGCTGCGTCTGTTTCGAATCGCCGAATTCCTAAGTGCAGCGTTCATCATTTCGGTAGTGGCAATGATTACGCGTGTGTTCACATTTTAGAGAGGGAAGCCATGATCAATGACACTTCTTTGATTTCATTGTTGTCCAGCCTGAACGCATTGGCGGCCGGGCTGTTCTTGCTTTGCATATTCGGCATGGTGGCTACGCGGCAAGTGCAAGGCTGTCTTCGCCTGTTCATCGCTCAATCGCTTTTCCTGGCTTGCTCGGCGTTTCTGTTGAGTGCGCTACTTCATTCATGGCATGTATTCGCTGTGGGTTTGATCAACGTAATCAGCAAACCTTTGCTGATTCCATGGCTGCTCAAGCGAAACATACGGGATGAAATCTATTCCCGCCGCGAAATCGATCAGATCATCAACATTCCCACTTCGCTATTGATCGCCCTTGTTCTGGCAATCTCCGCCGGGTTTCTGGCAATGCCTCTGTTGGAGTTTGCTGGAAACCCCTACATCAGAGTCAACCTCTCCATCGGACTGGCGGGACTCCTCGTCGGCGCTTTTACGGCTTCGGCCCGCCGCGAGGCCGTGCCGATGCTGCTCGGGCTGCTGGCGATGGAGAATTCGGCTTTTTTTGCTGGTATCGCCATCGTACCTGAACTGCCGCTCTTTGCGGAACTTGCTATAGCCTTCGACGTTTTGATGTTGTCTTTCATCGTCGGACTGCTGACACGAACTATTCATGAACACATCGGAACGACTGAGGTGGGCATGTTGACGACCTTAAAGGAGGAATCAAAGCCATGATGCTGCTCGTGATACTGTTTTTACCACTGACGGCCATGGCGCTCTGCTGGGTTCCTCTTAGAAGACGTTTCGCGCCTGCAGTCACTTTGATTGCCGCCAGCTCTGCCTTCGCCCTCGCTATTGTTGCGAGCCTGCAAACGGCCGCTGGAAACCCCGTTGTGGCAATCCCACAGTGGGTCGCGCTCGACGGCTTCAGCGCATTGATCCTGCTCTTGGTCACGCTGGCAGGCGCGACCGCAGCTCTATTTTCCTGGGGTTACATGGATAGGATCGCGCACAGCGATAAGAGGCTCCGCATGTACTACGTGCATTTCAATCTCTTTCTCTTCGCCCTCATCGCCGTCCCCGCAGCAGTTGAGCCGAATATCGAGTGGATCGCCATCGAACTGACAGCGCTTTTTTCCGTGCTCCTCGTCGCCTACGAAAACACGCACGAGTCTCTGGAAGCAGCCTGGAAATATATTACTTTGATGTTCATGGGCGCGGCCATCGCGTTGTTCGGTTTTCTCATCCTTTTCTGGGCCTTCAAAACCGGAGGCGGCGAAACGTACACTTGGGAAGGGTTGCGCACCGTCGCGCCTCACATGCCGCCGGTGCTGATGAAGACCGCGTTCCTGATGATCCTTGTCGGCTTCGGCGTGAAAGTCGGCTTTGTTCCCGTTCACACCTGGTTGCCCGACGCGCACAGCCAGGCGCCTTCGCCCGCTTGCGCATTGCTTTCGGGCGTCAAGACAACTACGGCGCTCTACGTGATCCTGCGTTTGCTGCCGCTATTGTCCATGAACGATATGGAGGATTGGCTGCTGGTAATCGGCCTCATTTCGGTGGGTGTTGCCGCCTTCCTGTTGCTGCAGGTGCGTGACTATAAACGCCTGTTTGCCTACTCGACCGTCGAACACATGGGAATCATTTTCACCGCCGCCGGAATCGGGGGCGCAGGCGGTAATTACAGCGCAATGATGCAGATAATGACTCACAGCATCACAAAATCATTCTGTTTTCTGGCCGCCGGCGCCACCCTGCTTGCCGTCGATACGCGGCAAATTGCTTCCGTGCGCGGCCTGATCCGCACCGCGCCCGTAGCAGGCGCGGCTTTGCTTTTCGGCGGCCTGGCGATTGCGGGCGCGCCGCCCTTTGCGGTTTTCCTCAGTGAATTCTCGATCCTGAGGGCGGGGTTGACCCAGGGGCGCTACCTGGTGACTGCTTTGCTCGCGCTGTTCATCGCAATAGCATTTTTCAACATCATCATCCACATCAACAGCATGGTGTTTGGCCGTCCCGATGGGAATCCTGCTTCGCCGCGAGTGCATTTGCCGTTCAGCAGTGTATTGGCTCTGGTCATCGCAGCCATTCCGATCATCGTATTTGGCGTATACCTGCCAGAGCCCTTGCACCGACTTCTGGGACTGGCCGCGGCAGCTCTGGCAAAGTGAGGTCATAATGAAACCAGCCGACTTATCACGAGAAATCGCTAAACGCTGGAACGAAAGAGCGCAATCGCGCCTCAACCCTAAACAGCCGCTGTGCGAAGTGGAATGCGTTCCTGAGGCGCTTGCCGAGCTGTCCCGATGGCTCTTTGCCGAATTGAATTACTCCTTCGCCGGTCTGGTCGTTGAAGAGGGACAACGCGAGTGGGAGCTGCGCTACGTATTCTACGGCGACAGGGAAGACGCCCAGGTTCAGCTTCTGGTACGCCGTCCTACGGCCGAGCGCACATTCCCGAGCATCAGCTCGCATGTGCACGCGGCGGACTGGCATGAGCGCGAAGAGGAAGACCATTTCGGTTTGGTTTTCGAAGGCCACCCACGCCTGGGTGATTTCGTCCTGCATGATGACATTTGGCAGGAGGGCTTAGAGCCGATGCGCCATCGTTTCGATGGACAGAGGAAAGGTGAGTCCTACCTCAACACGTGGCCCCCGTGCAGAATCGTTGAGGCGCCCGGCGCGTTCGTGATGCCGATTGGACCGGTTTTCTCTGGGCTGGCCGAGTCCGTCCACTTTCAGTTGGAAACAGTAGGCGAAGACATCATCCACTTCATTCCCCGCCTCTTCTACAAGTATCGCGGCGTCGAGAAGATCGCCGAGGGCCGTACGGTGGAAGATGCGCTGCTGCTGGCCGAACGTTTTTGCGCTACTTCAGCCTACGCTCATGGGTTTGCGTTTTGTCAGGCAGTTGAACGCATTTGCGGCGCTGAAGCTCCCCCGCGGGCGCGCGTGCTGCGTATCTTTATTGCCGAACTGGAACGCTTCCGCCATCACGTCGCCGCGATTGAAGGGATTTGCGAGTCGACCGCGCTCTCCGTGGCTGCCAGCCAGACCGCTCTTCTTCAGGAAGAGCTGCTGCGGTTGTGCGACGCTTTGACCGGCCACCGCTACCTGTTCGGCCTGCTCGCGCCCGGCGGACTGACCCGTGATATCGATGACGAAGCCTGTCGAAAGACGCTAGCAACGGCGCAGGACGTATTGAATCGCTTGCAGGAGATCAAGACGATGCTGCAATTTTCCAGCAGCTTTCTCGACCGGCTGGAAGAGGTAGGGTCTGTCTCCGCTGAGGACGCCCGCAATCACGGACTGGTCGGCCCGGTCGCCCGGGCTTCGGGCGTTGTCCGCGATCTGCGGAAGGCGCAACCGTATTCGGGCTACGAGGAATTCGAGTTCGACGCACCAATGGAACGCGAAGGTGACGGTTATGCTAGGCTGCGCATTCTTTTTGCCGAGGCGGGCCAGTCCGTGAAGATCATGGAGCAAGCGGTAGGCGCTTTGACCTCAGGACCAATCCATACGCCGTGCAACATAAAATCCGGCGCAGCTGTCGGCTTGGTTGAAGCTCCGCGTGGCGCGGCCTTTCACTGGGTGCGACTCAAGGAGGACGGATCGGTCGCCCGTTATCGGATTATGCCGCCGTCATTCGCCAACTGGCACGGCTTTCATTTTGCGATTGAGAACTTTGCGTTTCAGGATTTTCCCATCATCATGGCCACGTTTGATCTTTCGGTGGCCGAAAACGACCGTTGACGAGGCGAGGGAACGAATTATGAGCCAATGGGTCCGCAGAGGAATCAAAACAGGAATCAAGACGACGCGCTATCCCGCGACTGAGGAGACCGCAGCCGGTATCTCGCCGGGACTGCCGCTAGGCGGAACGTATTCCGAAGAGCAGGCTTCGTTGCTCGTAGACTGCTGCCCCACCAGCGCGATCAGCCGGGTAGGACGCTCGGTCATTGTGGATTACCGCCGTTGCGTCCACTGCTTCCGTTGCGGCCGCCTCTCAACTCCTCTGGTCTGGAAGCAGGGCTATGAATGGGCGGCCACCACGGCCGGGAATAAAGACTTAGATCGGAAATTAGGTGATGAATTCAAGAGGTCGGTCAATATCATCGTTGTGGATGCGGGCGATTGTGGCGCATGTCTCAACGAGGTTAAGCAGCTCAACAACCCGTACTACAACATGCACCGTTTGGGCTTTTTCATTACTCCGACGCCGCGACTCGCCGACATCCTCATAGTTGTCGGACCCGGCACGGAGCAAATGCGGTTTCCGCTTGAGAAGACTTATAACGCGATGGCTACTCCGAAAGTGGTCATCGCCGTGGGCACGTGCGCGCTTTCGGGTGGTGTGTTCAGTCCCAGCTTCGCATCAAGCGCCGGCGTTACGGACATCTTACCCGTGGACGTGGAAGTTCCCGGCAGCCCGCCTCCTCCGCTGGCGATACTTCACGGGCTGTTAGTAGCAGTCGGACGCAAAACATCAGCTACTTTGACTTCTCCCACTGAAGTCACAGGGGGAGAGACGCGATGATTGATACGGGCACATGGATCGGTGTATTCCTCGCATTATGTAGCACGGGCATCGTGCTTGTGCTTCTTATCCCAGACCGCCGCAACCCGCAGTGGCTCGCATGGATCGGCTCACTAGCGTCGCTCGTTTTGCTGTGGGCAAGCGGCCAGACGTTGTTCGCCGGCCGCACATGGGGAATATCTCTGTGGACTGTGCCGGGCTTCAGCACGCTCACCCTGAATATGGACCGCCTCTCGGCGCTGTTCGTTTTCATCACCGGATTGGTTTTTCTGCCTGTCTCGATTTTCGCCGCCACCAATCTGTCGCGTTTCATAGGACGCTACAGCCTCAGGTGGTTCACGGCGCTATATCTAGGCCTATTCGCGTCCATCGTACTGGTGCTGATCGCGGCGGACGTTCTTCTGTTCATGCTTGCGTGGGAAACTATGTCGATCCTCAGCTATCTTCTCGTCAACTTCGAGCATGAACAGAAAGAGAACACCCGCGCCGGCTACCTCATGCTTGCGATGGGCGAGATCGGCGCGTTGGCGTTTGTTGTGGCTTTTCTAATCCTGGCGGTTGCAGCAGGTACTATGGATTTTTCTTCGCTTAAGGCAGCAGGCACATCGCTCGGTGTGGGCGTACGATGGGCGGTGTTTCTTCTTTCCTTTTTCGGCTTCGGTGTGAAGGCTGGACTCGTGCCCGTCAACTTTTGGCTGCCGCGGGCTTACAAGGTCGCGCCGTCCGCTTTTGTTCCCGTACTTGCAGGTGCGACCTTGAACCTCGGCTTCTACGGCATCGTCAGAGTCAACGCCGATCTCCTGCCGCTGACGCTGGTCGGGCCGGGCGAGATCGCGTTGGTTGTAGGCACAGTCTCGGCGGTGATGGGCATTCTCTATGCGACCACGGACAATGACCTGCGGATTATGCTCGCCCACAGCTCAATTGAGAACGCAGGCATCATCGCCGCCGGGCTAGGCGCCGGCTTTGTGTTCACTGCGAGTGGGCAACCTGTGCTGGCGGGCATCGCGTTCATAGCCGCGCTGTATCAGATGATCAATCATTCTATGTATAAATCGTTGTTGTTACTGGGGGCGGTCACCATCGACGACCGAGTCGGCACGCGAGACCTCGATAAACTGGGCGGCCTGATTCGCGTGATGCCGTGGACAGCTGCTGCGTTCCTGGTTGGGGCGCTCTCCATCTCGGCCCTGCCGCCATTCAACGGATTCGTTAGTGAATGGCTGACGCTGCAGACGATGCTGCGCAGCGCCGAGCTTACTTCGACGGGTGTGAAGATCGTCTTTGCCCTCTGCGGCGCGGGTCTGGCGCTCACTGCCGCACTGGCGGTCACTTGCTTCGTGAAGGCGTTCGCGATGGGTTTTCTGGGAATTACCCGCTCGGAACAAGCCAGGAAGGCCACCGAACCACAACGATCGGCCATCGCTCCTATGGTGCTGCTTGCCGCGCTTTGCCTGCTGCTCGGCGTGTTACCGACTTATGTTATCCCGACGCTGAACGGAGCGTTGTCGCCGCTTACGGGCACAAACGCCGCCGATGCTCTCGTGCCACCGTTCTTTACCGACAGCGCCGGGCATGAACAGTTGCCGCACGAGTTTGTCTCGGAGTTTCATGATCTGGGCGCGCAGGTTGGGCAGGCGGTCCTGCCGGGACGCGGCCTTGTCGTTTTGCATCGCGGCGGCAAGGAGAATCCCGTCGTGTTCGCCATGTCCACATCGTACATGCTGGCGATGCTGATCGTTTTGCTGGGACTGACGTATGTAGTCGTACGTTTCATATTGGCGCGCAATCGCCGGGTGACGCGTCGAACGTGCTGGGACGGCGGACTGCGGCAATTGTGGCCTGAGATGACCTACACCGCGACGGGTTTCTCGAACCCCGTACGCGTAATTTTCGACGCTGTGTTTCGCCCGACCATCGCCGAGGACACAAAGGAAACCGTGGCCGAGCATTTCCGCGTGGCGATTCTGCGTGAACGGGAGGAGGTGCACATCGTGGACCGGATTATCTTGCAGCCCGTGAAGTATGCCGCCCTCCGGTTAGCCCGTGGCCTGGCGGTCCTGCACCAGGGTCGGATCAACGCCTACATCGCCTATGCGCTTTTGTCGTTGCTCGTTGTACTTCTGTGGGTCTGGTTCTTCCAGACGTCGTAAGAAAGTGAGGCCATGATCGCCGCTTCCGTGACTTTTAATGATCACAAGCGGCGATCTGCGGAGTTTGTAGAATCGCAGATGCATAACTGATCGACCTGAATCACGCACGAATTTGATCGGGCAAGGAAAGGAGAAAACGCCATGGCTGATACCGGGTTACCGCTCGTATTGGTCTTTACGCTGTGCTGTATAGGCATTTTGCTGGCGATCATTCTCCCTGAACGACGCAATCCTCCCATGCTGGCATGGGTCGGCTCGCTGGCGTCGCTGCTGACACTGTGGGCCAGCGGAAACGTCTTGTGGTCAGGACGCGCCTTTCACGCTGAGCTCTGGACGATTTCTACGCTGGTCACATTGAATGTGTCGCTGGATCGTCTATCGGCTATCTTCGTGTTCGTCACAGCCCTGGTAACGCTGGCCAGCTCTATTTACTCTACAAGTTATCTTAAACGATACCTCGGGCATTACAGTCTGAAGGCATTCAGCGTTTGGTATCTGTTATTGTTCGCCTCGATCGTCTTGATCCTGATCGCAGGCGATGTCCTTGGATTCTTGCTCTCCTGGGAGGCGATGTCCATCATCAGTTACCTGCTGGTCAACTTCGAGCATGAACGCACAGAGACAAGCCGGGCGGGTTATCTTATGTTGGCGATGGGTGAAGCTGGATTCGTGGCTGGCGCTCTGGCATTATTACTTCTGGCCGCTAAGGCTGGGACGCTGGAATTTTCGGCATGTCGGTTGGTAGCTGCCGGCTCGGGCACACGGTGGGCGGTGTTTCTCCTCTCCTTCTTCGGGTTCGGCGTGAAAGCGGGGCTCGCGCCCGTCAATAGCTGGCTGCCGCGTGCGCATCCCGCTGCTCCAGCAAACGTTTCCGCCATTCTCTCAGGCGTCATCTTGAACCTTGGGCTGTACGGCATCGTTCGGGTCAACCTCGATCTGCTCCCGATCACTACGATCGGGCCCAGTCTCGTCGTGCTAATCATCGGAACGATCTCAGCCTTGCTGGGAATCCTGTACGCAAGCACTGAAAACGACCTGAAGACCATGCTGGCGCATAGTTCGATTGAAAACGTCGGAATCGTGACTGTCGGGTTGGGCGCCGGCTTTGTGTTCACTGCAAGCGGGCAACCCGTGCCGGCAGGCATCGCGTTCATCGCCGCCTTTTACCACATGATCAACCATTCCGTTTACAAGGCGCTATTATTTCTGGGTGCGGGAGCGGTGGACGATCGGGCTGGGACACGTGATTTGGACAAACTGGGCGGACTGATACGCGGGATGCCATGGACGGCGGCCACGTTCCTGGTGGGGGCGCTCTCCATCTCGGCTTTGCCGCCTTTCAGTGGCTTCGTCAGTGAGTGGCTCATGCTGCAGACGATGCTGCGCAGCGCCGAGCTTACCTCGACGGTGCTCCGACTCGTCTTTGCCCTCTGCGGCGCGGGTCTGGCGCTCACTGCCGCACTGGCGGTCACTTGCTTCGTGAAGGCGTTCGCGATGGGTTTTCTGGGAATTACCCGCTCGGAACAAGCCAGGAAGGCCACCGAACCACAACGATCGGCCATCGCTCCTATGGTGCTGCTTGCCGCGCTTTGCCTGCTGCTCGGCGTGTTACCGACTTATGTTATCCCGACGCTGAACGGAGCGTTGTCGCCGCTTACGGGCACAAACGCCGCCGATGCTCTCGTGCCACCGTTCTTTACCGACAGCGCCGGGCATGAACAGTTGCCGCACGAGTTTGTCTCGGAGTTTCATGATCTGGGCGCGCAGGTTGGGCAGGCGGTCCTGCCGGGACGCGGCCTTGTCGTTTTGCATCGCGGCGGCAAGGAGAATCCCGTCGTGTTCGCCATGTCCACATCGTACATGCTGGCGATGCTGATCGTTTTGCTGGGAC
Source organism: Nitrospirota bacterium (assembly GCA_963845065.1). Classification (GTDB taxonomy): domain Bacteria; phylum Nitrospirota; class UBA9217; order UBA9217; family UBA9217; genus JAJYKN01. The sequence goes on along the minus strand of CAWJQQ010000001.1, from coordinate 466,333 downwards.
TGACGTATGTAGTCGTACGTTTCATATTGGCGCGCAATCGCCGGGTGACGCGTCGAACGTGCTGGGACGGCGGACTGCGGCAATTGTGGCCTGAGATGACCTACACCGCGACGGGTTTCTCGAACCCCGTACGCGTAATTTTCGACGCTGTGTTTCGCCCGACCATCGCCGAGGACACAAAGGAAACCGTGGCCGAGCATTTCCGCGTGGCGATTCTGCGTGAACGGGAGGAGGTGCACATCGTGGACCGTCTTTTCCTGCAACCGACGAAAAGAGCTGTTGTCGGATTGGCGCATGGTTTCGCCCTTATGCATCATGGGCGGATCAACGCCTATATCGCATATGCTCTGTTGTTGCTCCTGCTGGTGCTCGTTCTTGGATCATTGCTTTAGAGCAGGCAGTATAATCGCAAATGGCGATTTTTGGAACTTTACATCGTCGAGTCAGCGCATAGTAGAGAATGGAATGACTTAGTTAGTGGAACGCATTCGGAAATCGGAGATCGCAAGTTGGCTCCTTGGCTCCGTAACGAAGTGAGTTTTCGAGCTATGCTCCATGCACAATCGCCAATATAAAAACAGTTGCAATGTGATACATTATTCATTATGAACTATTTTATTCTTGGACAAAATCATCACCAAGATCATCGGCATTTATCCTGTAACCAGAGTTTACGAATACGAACTCGAGGAAAGCATCTATATGACTCTGCTCATGTCAACGGGGCTCACCTTCGGTTCGATATCTGCTCTGTTCGGATTGTCACACCAAATCATCGGCCGGCAGCAGTGTTCCGTTCTCGTCTTCGTCGTGATTGGCAGCACTCTTGTGCCTACACCCGTTGCCAATGCCTTCTTCATCTCTCGTCATCTTTTGCCGAAAGAGGAGACGGGGATCGCCTCTGCTCAGGTAATATCCTTGGAAATCGTCCTGTAATGAGAAGATGTTTTATGCTGAAGAGAATACTCGTTTCATTCTACGGCTCACTGCAGTCTAATAAGGCTTTCGACTTCGCTTGGGAATGTTAAAATTTTGCCTGTGCTCGGGACCTGAAATCATCGCACTGTCCATTACTCAGCCAACTGAGCCTGTGGACATTGTCGAGGCGGATGCCATCATCGACAGCGAGACACAACACTACGGAGACTTCTGCAAAAGTCTCGGGAATAAGGCCAAGGGACAGAACTTGAGAGTAAAGACCGAAGCCGCTGTAGGGGCATCATGTTTACCAGATCATTAAATATGCCACTGAGAAAAAGAGTGATATGATTATCGTAGATCAGCGAGAAAAATCAAAGAGCGCACAGTGGCTTCTCGGCTTCATATCAAAGCGGATATCGAGTTACACGCCCTGTACGGTCACGACCGTTAAATAGCTTACTGCGAAGGGCCGAATGATAAAATACCTTATAATTATTGCAGGCGGAGGCACCGGCGCCGCCGCCCGGTTCGCGCTCGGGACATGGATCGGCCAGCGGTGGGGAAGAAGCTTTCCGCTGGGAACGTTCGTGATCAATATCAGCGGTAGCTTTTTCATCGGCTTACTCATGACCCTGATGGCGGAACGGTTCACGGAAAACCCAGCTTGGAGGCTACTGCTCGTTGTAGGCTTTCTGGGCGGCTACACCACCTTTTCAACCTTCCAGTACGAGACCGGCAAGCTTGTGACGGATGGCGAATATTTTTACGCTACAATGAATGTGGTGTTAAGTGTGATCGCCGGTTTTGCCGCTCTCAAAACGGGAGAAATCCTCGCGAAAATCATATAGGAGAATCCTATGGTAACAAAAGGGGCTGCGAAAAAACTGACCGTTTATGTTGATGAGATGGACAAGTTCCACGGAAAACCGGTCTATGAAGTTTTACTCGACATATTCTTCAGGAAAAAAATCATGGGCGTGAGCGTCTTCCGGGGTATTGCGGGCTACGGTAGCGACGGTGTGTTTCACACGGCCAAGATGCTTGAATTGTCCACGAATATGCCGGTGAAAGTTGAGGTCGTGGAATCGGAGGATATGATCAACAACGTCCTTCCTGATGTTTACCATGTGGTTGAAAAAGGCATGGTCGAAATCACGGACACGAACGTCGTCAAGTGCTGTCCGAAGGTGGAAGATAAGCAAAAAGAAAAAGGAGAGCACATGAAGCTCGAAGGCAAGGCCAAAATGCTCCGAATAATTATCAGCGAGGATGACACGTGGGAAGGCGAGCCATTGTACGAGGCTATCGTTAAAAGGCTCATCATGACGGATATCGCAGGGGCCACGGTGTATAAAGCAATTGCGGGCTATGGTCCCCACCACCGATACCATAAAAAGAAAACTTTTACAGTCCACGGAGAACTGCCTATCCTCATCACCGTCATGGACACCGAGGAAAAGATCAATAAGGTAATACCAATCCTCGACGATATGGTGGGCGAAGGCATTGTCGTGCTTTCGGACGTGAATGTGATAAAATATACCCATAGGGACGTAGGCCAGGAGGGCTTGGTGTGACTGCTGAGAGGAATTAGCTATTCCGCTGAAATATATAGGCAGATAGGCAGAGTCCCCGGTTGACATCATCTACGAGAATGACCGCCTTATAGCGATGAAGGAGGAAAGTGATGAATCTGCATGATTAGATCGCTGCGGTTGCATATGAACTATGTGAAGTAAGAGGCTATATGCCCGGTCGGGACTATGATGGTTGGCTCGATGCGGAAAGGATCATATTGGCCAAGCATGCTGGGCAGAAGACCGAGGAACCCGAAGAGGAAGATAATTCACAGAGAGAGGCTGCCACTGAAAGAGAGTAAACAAAAGGAACCGACGCCGGGGAAAACCAGGAAACCGATTTTGAATGATCTTCCTGAGTCTCAGGTCTTTTGACGGCCGCGGCCGAAGATTTTTTGATTTGAATAACGGTGATGGGGTTCGCCTTAACCTCGTTAGAGAGTATGCCGGAGCAATTGAAATTGTCGGCGTATGAATGTAGATGGGTGATTTAGTTCTCTAACGGGCTAAACCGCTTCTTAGGAAGCTAATGACTCCTACTCTCAAAATATGAGGGTAGGAGTTTTTTTCTCTATGAGTAAGGAGTCAACAACAATGAATCCGGAAATGAGGTCATCGGCTACATCATTATACTCCAAACTGAAAACCGACCTGCTGGACTGCATGGACGAAATGCTCGGTATCGAGAACATCCGCGGCTGCGCCTGCGAGGACCTGAAAGAAAAGGTCCGGAGCAACGCCTTCAATCTCGTGGTCGTCGGCCAGTTCAAGCGCGGGAAGACGAGCCTCATCAACGCGCTTCTGGGCGCAGAGATCCTGCCCGTGGCCGTCGTTCCCCTCACCTCCATCGTGACTATCATGACCTGGGGCGAAGCGCTCAGGATCAAGGTTTATTTCAACGATGGGAAAATCACCGAGATCAAACCGGAAAGTCTCGTGGAATACGTTACGGAAAAGGGCAATCCTAAGAACGTCAAAGATGTCCGCGAAGTTGTCCTCACCTACCCTTCGCCTTATCTTAAGGACGGAGTTCGTCTTATCGATACGCCCGGCGTGGGCTCGATCTACCAGCACAATACGGACGTCGCGTACCAGTATTTGCCGAAATCGGATGCCGCACTCTTTCTTCTTTCCGTAGACCAGCCCATGAGCAAGGCAGAGCTTGACTTTTTAATGGACGTGAAAGAGTACTCGAACAAGATATTCTTCGTCATGAACAAGGCAGACTACCTACGGGAGAACGACCTCAAGGAATCTATAAAATTCTCGAAGAATGGGCTGGAAGAAACCATGGCTTCGGAGGTTAGGCTCTTTCCAGTGTCTGCAAGGCTCGCCCTTGAAGGAATAGCCTCGAAGTCCGATGAACTCATCCAGAAGAGTATGCTTCCCCTCTTCTCCAATGACCTGAACAGGTTTCTGATGGACGAGAAAGGAAACGTTCTTCTTCTGTCTGTGTCGAACAACCTCCTTCGGAGCATTTCCCAGGCGAAACTTGAGCTGGAACTTGAACTGAAGTCGCTCACGACACCGCTTGAAGAACTGAAGGAAAAAATAAAGGCATTTGAGAACAAGAAAGGCGAAGTGGAGCAGGTGAAACGGGACTTCGAAATCCTGCTCGAAGGTGAAGTCTCACGATTGGTCAAGGGAGAACTAGAGAATGATTTACAGCGTTTCGTAAGGGACATGATGCCTGATGAGCAGGCGTATCTGACAGATCAATTCGAGCAAAACAAGGGTCTTTCCCTGAAAGATTTACGCAGCACCCTGGAGGAAGCGGTCATCAACCATATAAAACAGGCTTGCATCACCTGGCGCGCCATGGAGGATGAGCGGCTCGCAAAGGCATTCGAAACCATCTGCAAACGGTTCATCACAAAGATCAACGACACGGTTGACGAGCTGCTCCGCTATTCTTCCGAGCTGTTTGCCGTGCCCTTCGACTCGGTCAAGGCGGAAGCCCTCTGGAGCGTCAAGTCCGGTTTCTACTACAAGTTCAAGGAGCAGCCTGTAGGTACGGCGATAATCGCTTCAACCTTGACCCTTGCCCTGCCAAAATTCATCGGCGATAAGATCGTCCTCAAGAAGATGAAAGAATATCTCCAACGGGTCGTTACCATGCAGGTCGCCAGGGCAGGAAACGATTTTGAAGAACGTCTTGACAAGAGCAAACTAGACTTCCGGTGGGAGATGTTCCAGAAGATCGATGCAACAATCGAGGGGATCGGGACAGCTATCGAAAAAGGTGTGACGAAGCGATCAAGCGGGGAGCAGGAAATGGACTCAAGAAAAGAAGCGCTCGCTGAGACTGCAAAGAACCTTGATGGAATCAGAGGTAGACTTATGCGGATACGGTCGTCAACCGACGGTACAAAAAAAGGATGAGATACATTCCGGGGACCCGGCACAGGCATGCAAGAAAACCATGAATATCGCAGGCCGAAAAGAAGAAATAGGGACCGTACGATTACATATCAGGCGCCGGCATAGCATGCATATCAACGGTCCGGAGGGTGTGGGCAGGAGTACCTTTATCGATTATGTCTATCCAACACGGTTCGAGATCGGCGCCTCACCCAAACCGATGTATTGAAGGAACAACAGTACGTTGTGGGAAATCCTATTTACGATAGCGGAATTCATGATTCAACACAGCGAGAATCTTATCAGCATCGACAAGTACGGATGCGATAAACCGATATCTCGATTCGCTGAGTTAAGAACGCTATCGACCAATCTCTTTAATGAGAAAGTACAAAAGTGATTTTCGAAAAATTTCAATCAACACACCTTTCGTGAGAACGTCCAGAATTAACGGCAGATTTGTTGCGGTTATGGTATCTTAATAGTCACTATTCCAGAAGTGTCGAAGCATGAAGCACGGGAAAGAAACCGGCATGTCAAAGATAAAAAAGATAACGGCAGCGAGATCCCAGATTGACAGGGCAATCCCACGGTCGAGGTTGATGTAATTCTCGACAACAGCATGTCGCTGAGACATACCAAACCCTGAAATCGGTATTAAAGTCAAAAGGCCTGAACACTGCCATCGGAGATGAGGGCGGATTCGCGCCGAATCTTTCTTCCAATGAAGAAGTGATCCAGATCATCATTGTTGCGATAGAAAAGACGGAATACAAGTGGAAGAGCGATATTTCCATAGTCCTGGACCCTGCAGCGAGCGAATTTTACCAGGACGATAAATATGTCCTGAAAGCGGATAACAGTAAATTGTCCCCGACAGAAATGGTCACCTACTATGCGAACCTAATCTTAAAAATATCTGATCATTTCTATTGAAGATGGGCTTGCGGAAGATGACTGGGATGGTTGGCAGATATGGACACAAGAACTGGGAAAGAAGATCCAGCTTACAGGAGACGAAATATTCGTCACTAACCCGAAGAGACTGGCCAAAGGGATTAAGAAAGGCATCGCTAATTCCTTGCTGATCAAACTCAATCAGATTGGAATTCTCTCCGAGACTCTGAAAACCATGGAGATGGCAAAAACTGCACGCTACACTTTTATGTTCTCGCACCGGTCGGGGAAAACGGAAGATTCCTTCCTGGCGGACATAGCTGTCGCTACAAAGATAGGTAGCTCAAGACCGGCGCACCCGTTCGTTCTGAGCGGCTTCCAAAATATAACCAGCTCCTAAAGATAGGAGAGGAATTAGGTACAAAGGCTGTCTTCCGAGGTGAATTACACTGGTAGTCAAGAAAGGAATCATTCATGCTTGAGATCGATATTCCCGGATTCGGTTTGGTCAGACTGGAGCACTTGGTTTCGGATTTTACCGGCACATTGTCTGTAAACGGGCAACTTATACCGAAGGTGGATGCGCGACTGAATAAGCTGGCTGAGTTTATGAAAATTCATATTCTTACCGCTGATACCTTCGGTAAAGCGCAGGCAGAACTGAAAGGTATCAACTCCGAAATACACATACTAACTGGAGAAAACCATGACGTGCAGAAAGAAGAGTATGTAACGAAACTCGGGGCGGAGAACGTCGTCGCTTTCGGCAATGGAAACAACGACCGGAAAATGCTCAAGGTCGCACGGATCGGCATTGCGGTGTCAGAGGGGGAAGGATGCGCTGTAGACGCGATCCTGGCTGCGAACATCCATGTTAGGAGCGCGGTTGAGGGGCTCGACTTACTGCTGAATCCGAAGCGCTTCAAAGCGACTTTGCGGTTTTGACCAAGGGAGAATAGATTGCTACATGCCCTTTTTGTGCGATAGCACCAGTTAAAATTGTTACTCAAAATAGTTATACTCTTGCCGTCAGTGACACGCGCCCCATTTCGCGGAAACATCAAAGGGTATAGGGCTCGATTATGTCTCCTTCTTTGTCGGCCGGGAGTAGATGAAAATAATCTTTGCCGTTCAGGGTAAATGATCGGAGACTGTTGCTGCACTTACACAGGATCTGCGAAAGCATGATTGTAAAGCCGGATTCCCCATTTGAGATAATAAAGAACCCTTTTCCCTTCATAAACAGGGACTCGGTCAAAACAGTCGAACAGAAAACGGAGGCTCTATGTCTAACATTCAATTCAACATGTCTGAATCAACGTTAAAGATTCTGAACCCCTTCCATAATTTTAGCGAGGATGTTCATACTGTACAAGTTAGGCGCGATCCTCTGCTTGGCGACACCAGTGTCTATAACAGCAGTCTAAAGGATAAAGTAAAATTCTTTTTTGGAGACAGCGATCCCGAGCTGATTAAGAACTTGGTGAAAGAAAGCGCCAAGACCTGCATCTTCTGCGGCGACAGGATCGAAAAGAACACTCCACGATATCCGTCAGATCTTGTTCCCGAAGGGCGAGTTAGAATAGGTGAGGCCACGTTATTCCCCAATCTTTTCCCTATAGGGTCGTACCATTCAGTCATTTCTCTTAGCACGACTCATTTTTTAAAACTCTCAGAATTCAACCCCGATTTGATCGAAAACGGTCTGAAAGCGGCCCAAACCTTTGTTAACTCGGTTTATCGCCGGGACCATCTAGCTTTATTCGTCGCCGTTAATGCCAATTACTTATTCCCCGCAGGCGCTACCTTTGTGCATCCTCACTTGCAGATGCTGATTACATCCATTGCCTATTCTTATCATGAAAGGCTTATTGAGGCTTGCCATTCTTATTATCGGAAACATGGTTCTTTTTACTATGATGATTTGATCCACGAGGAGAAGAAGATCGGTGAGCGGTATGTTGGACAAAAAGGCCGATGGCACTGGATTACCGCCTTCTCTCCCATGGGGATTAACGAAGTGATTGCCATTAATGAAGGAGAGAGTGATTTCGAGAAGCTCTCCATAACAGACCTGAGAGACCTTTCTCAAGGCATCTCTAAAGTTCTCACGTTTTACGAAAGCATCGGCCATCTGAGCTTCAATTATTCACTTCTTTCAGTAAGGGGATCTGCACAAGGAGAGGGATTTCGCTGTATATTAAAAATGATCACACGGCAGAATCTGTATCCCAATTACCGAAATGATGATTATTTTTTGCAAAAGATACTTCATTCGGAATTGATCATTAATCTGCCCGAGGAATTGGCATCGAAGTTGAGAGAATATTTCTAAAAAAGAAAGATTGTCAAGTTTGAAGTTGATGTCAATGGTTTCGGTTTGGGGCAAGTTGGGCGTCTGGTTTCGGATTATACCCGCACGTTATCGGTCGATGGAAAACTTCTCCTTGGTGTAAAAGGCAATCTCAACAGCATATCAAAAAACCTAAAGGTCCATATTATAACACCGGATATTTTCGGTAAGGCGAGATCTCAACTGAAAGACATCAATTGCGAAGGTTGTATCCTTGAGGGAAGTGATCGAGATGTGCAGAAAGCCGCCACGGCGCACGGAACATTGTCCCATAAAGGATTCGGAGGCTCCATAGCCATGCTTGATTTTCTCTTTGTGAACTTTGTTAAATGCACCGTCGATGAAGAGAAATGTCAGTATGAGGACTGTCCAGCGATGTCATTCCACCCAGACCGCGGAGGCAAAGCTCCCTAGAATGAGACCGACGACCTCGTAGTTTTATCGCCCTCCGACGCCGCCCATTTGTATGCAAGATAATTGAGAATTTGTCCCCATCCAGCATCGGATATTTATTTGGCAAGGTGATGGTTCTTGACCATGCCTGTGATATTCAGGTCTTCTGTTACGATGAAACCATAAGTATCTACGAGTTTACAGGAGGTCTTATGATGAAAGTCAAAACCCTGATTATGGACCTTCTGATGAAGCTTAGCAAGCGTCATTCTGAGTTTCTTCTCGGTGGTTTGCAAGTACTTAAAATTTACTATCGTCTCACCCGTAGAAAGAACAGCGAAATTATGTATGCCAACATCTACGCCGATGGCCTTGTCAGATACTAGTTCGGGAATAGGCACATACTCCACGGAAAAGCAGGCAAACCACTTGTCGTGTTCTCTTTTGACCGTTGCAGGTTTTGACAGACCCGATAATTGGGCGATGAAGCTTTATTTTAATCGTCCCTATTTTGGAGAGTTTAAGGCGTCCACGATGACTTTGGCTATTCTGCGGTATTAGTAACTGGAACCCCGGAGTCTGCGGATAATGGATGGAGTCATATTGTCCGATCCCCTTGAACCTTGGGTAACCCGCTTTACCGGACGTGCCTTTAACTCTCCGGAAAAAGTTTTGATAGGAGCGCTCAACACGAAATAAAACATTCTGTAAGACTTGGGAATGGATGCCTTCAAGGGAATTTATTCTGGTCTTATCGCTTTTAAGGATCTCTTGTTGGCGTACCCTGGTAAGACCCTTGCCGGTCTTTTCGAAAGCATTCTTCCTGTCTGCAATGCAGGAGTTGTAAAGCACTCGGCAGACATCAAGGGTTTGAGCGAACATCAATGTTTGTTTTTTAGGAGGATAGAGGCGGTATTTGTAAGCTTTAGTTTTCAACATTGAAATACTATACATATTACCACGTAAATCTACTTTTGTCAAAAAACGTCGCCCTTCATCCCCTCCCTTACGGAAGGGGAATCCCCGGCGAAAAGTTAAAAAAACAGCGGGCGACTAAAGCGTTGAAGTGACCATCATGGGAGCCTATGGGAAAACAGGTATTACAGCTTTTAATGATATCACAAAAAAATGTTCGTCCCATGATAATGAATGACGTCGAGAAGTTTTTTTTCTTGAGGAAGTGAATTACCCCGCAGCAGAGCTGCGGGGCATCAAAACCGACAGAACCTAAAACCAATCAGATTCTTCTCCTGACTTCGTCAGGATTGTCCTTTTCATCCCAGCAGTAGAACTGCTGGGTATTCAAGGACAGGTTTTATAAAAAAAGCCAGTAGGGATATCAACTCCTACCGGCTTTTGTTTTTGACAATAAAATTTTAAGACGTTGCATTGACCCGTATCTTATTCATTCCTTTGAACCCCGGGATATTCAGTAAGATTCACGATCGCTTCTTTGATTCGCTCTCACAAATTCTGAAGCGGTTAGTTTTCTTCGCCGAATTCTCCTTCGGCCTCAGGAGCCTTCGCTTTCCATCCTATGGTGACCTGCAAATTGACGGTTTAACAGCTCTTCCGCACTGCTGTTTACCGATTCTATATCACGTCACGTCGGTGCTTAAGGCCCTCAACGAAAGTTAAAGATACGTTTAATCCTTGGTCAGTTCGGCAACGCCTAATTGTTAAAGCTCTAGAATTAAAAATCACTTACATCCACTTTACACGTCCCAAATACAGACCACCATTAAAAATTTTTGGCAGACTGAATGCACAAAAAATATTACATTATCTACCTTTCCCCTGTTCTTGAAGACACAATATACACTTCCCTTTTTTTAACGTTCTTCAAATGTTATGAATCATGCGGCCATTTTCAGTTTTTCGAGCACTGTTTTGAGTAGGACCTCATCCTCCTTCAGTTCATCCCGACTTTTCTTCCTCATGCCCGAGGCTACCAATTCCCTGATTTGCGGGATCGTGGTTTCCTCCAGTTCGCTAACGAGCAAGTCCCTTTCCCTCTTCTCCAAGTTGATGATCATATAGATCACCCCTTTTCTCTGATGACTTTTTTTACCACTTTAAGTATAGCACCGTTCCAGAGAAATGAAGGGAACCCAAGACGATAACCTAGGGTAATAAAGTATATCATAATTTTGTTTTCACTACATTTTGTTAACTTTCAAACACTTAATTAGGCTAGCAGAGCTCTTTAAAAATTCTAGTAAAATCAGGGCTGTAGGATAGTGTTCGTTCTGGTTATCAAACCACCCCTTCCCCGTAGCAATGCTATGAGTATAAACTTTCGCCTCAAGAATATGAGACTAAAGACTTGAAATTAACAAACTTGCAACTTTTTAATTCACCGTATTATAATGCGCTTGTAGTTCAAGCAATTTAATCGCGGCAGAGTTTATAATTAATGATCAGAATTGTGAAATATTTTTTTAGCGGTTTAAAAAGTGATATATTCACAGTAACTGTCATCAATCATAAGCCGGCAACCATCCGAAAGCAATCTGCATATCAAAAAGTTTAATTTTCGACCATGACAGAAAGTGAAGCGGCATGCACCAAATTAAAGATGACATCTGGACCCGGCTTTTGCCTGATACACAGCGTTTGATCGATAATTTAACGTGGTCGCGAAGTGGTGGCAAATGGATCATCTTTGATGACGAGAACCGGATCAAAGAACTTGCCGAAAAACTGGCTCCTTTTATCGATGCCGGGGAGATTGAGAGCGCAAAATACTGGAACGGGAATCCAAGCGCGATCAACGTCTATTCGCTGGATCTGGACCGCTGGAAGACCAGAAAAATTCTCAAAGACCTTGGCGCAAGGTACGTGCTGGTCTGGGAGTACGATTACGCATTGGACAAAAATTTGATCTCTCCACTGACGTTCACATATTCATGGTTCTCCAAATTCTGGACAATTCTCAAAAGTAGAGGGTTCGCGGGAAGCTTGCAACTGTTGAAGGACGCGCTGAGGCAGAGGCGCAACAAGGAATAGAATTATTAGGTCTGTCTACCAGACCGCAACATCTATATGGCCTCACATTAATCCCTGAAGCAGCATTGCAGAATTGTTTGACGGGGAGGATAGATTTGTGAAGAGACGAATGATCACCGTCGATGGGTGTACAACCTACGCCCACATGACGCATGCTGTGAATAAAATTATCTCGATCTGTCCTGGAGGTAGTTTGTGCCAATTCAGGGTTGAATGGCGCCCATTCTTCCGGTTGTAAAAACCAATGAGACTTTCATTCACTGACTTACTGGCTTTTATTGCACTCTTGCTGTGGCCGGCTATTCCCCTCTTTTGGATTCCCGTTCACTCTTGCCCAAGATTTTTTCGGCGGCTGGGATTCTTAACTTATAGCCTTCCATTCATCACTTGGCTTCCTGTTGCCCTGTTTATATTCAGGGTTCGGGACATTCTGCTATCGCACCTGATCGCTCTTCCTGCTATCGTAAATGTTCCAGGCGCGCTTCTCTTCATCATAGGGGCTGGTCTCCAGTCATGGACGCTTGTCCTTCTCACCCTCCCGGGAATCACGGGTATGCCGGAAGTGACCAAGGCTGCGCCAGGCAAGCTCGTGACGATAGGCCCCTTTGCCGTGATTCGCCATCCGACATATCTTTCTCATACGCTGATGCTCCTTGGTCTTTTTCTCTGTACCGGCGTGATGGCACTCGGTGTAGTAACCTTATTTGACGCTCTTATAGTCAATATCGCAGTTATCCCTCTTGAAGAGCGGGAACTTTCTGAAAGGTTCGGGATAGAGTACCAAGAGTATCGCAGGAAAGTCCCGTCTCGGTTTTTGCCCCTGAACCGCCCCCGGTGAACAGCAGTGCAAATTTCGGACATATACGAACAACATGCCGTTGTGCTATACTGATTAGCAATGGATATATTATCCTATAGACCATGACTTATTAAGGAGGTTGGGCATGAAAATTCAGGACATCAAGGACATTGCAAAGAAGAAAGGCGTTAATAGTGAGAATATGAATAAAACAGATCTCATCAGAGCTATTCAAAAAGCAGAAGGAAACAATTCTTGTTTTGCTACATTCTCTGTTCAGACATGCGGTCAGAAGAATTGTCTGTGGCGTGCAGACTGCAATTAATAATTAAAATTAGCTGTTTATCATGAGCGATACCGAACGAAAAAGGATGCCGAAGTTAAGGCATTCCTGCCTATAGAGTGATGATCCAGGGAGTAACAGAGCGGTTGCAGTAAAAAATAGACTCCAACCATCATGACTGGCAACCATAATATTCTATTGTGGACAAATCATTGACCGCGATACACTTTGCGTAATTTCAGCAAGAGTGTCAACTATCCATATCTTGAGCGATATCTAAAAACATGATTAATAATGTACAGTGCCCGGCGTGAGAATCGATTGCCGTCTATCGTGACGGCTGGACGCGGACAGGCAAGCAGAGCTAGCTCTGTTTGAAGTGTGGGATGCAGTTTATCAACTGTTGTCGTACGAGAGCCCAGAAGAGACCGTTATGCGTTTCTTGCTGTAGCATCTCTATACAGTTATGACAAGACTACTATAGGTTTTAAGTGCTCGAGATATCCTGACTGCAGGACATACACGAAAGTTCCGGAGAGCCGAGGACCTAAGCTCATTTTTTAATCGCTGATAATGAAACATATCGGGATTCGGTAAGCGCATCTCTATCGATTCTGTCAAAGTTCGGATAAATAAACATCAATGGTAAAACTCGAATTTCCAAAAGGATTTTTCTGGGGAGCATCAACAGCCAGCCACCAGGTCGAGGGGAACACTCAAAACCAATGGAGTAAATGGGAAATATCGCATGGACGATTGGCGCAATTAAAACGCGACGGTCTTATCGCAAAATACGGTGAAAAAAACTTTATTTCCGGCACTGCGGCTGACCACTATCATCGTTACGAGGAAGATTTTCGTCTGGCAAAAGATTTAGGCCATTTGGCAACCCGGATTTCCATCGAATGGTCTCGCGTTGAACCTCAAGAAGGATATTTTGATGCTGCAGCAATTGAGCACTACCGTGAGGTCATTGCGTCTATCCGCAAAAATGGCATGGAACCCTTTGTTACACTCTGGCACTGGACGTTTCCGATCTGGTTTAGGGACAAGGGCGGTTTTGCCGCTCGAAAAAATATAGAATATTTTGCGCGGTTCGCGGAGAAGATGGTTAGTGAGCTGACTTACGTAAAGTTTTGGATCACACTGAACGAAGCAGAAATTTATGCGAAAAATAGCTACATAATGGGCGCATGGCCTCCTCAAGAAAAAAGTTGGCTGGTTGCTTTGAAAGTTTATTACAATCTCATCCACGCACATCGATTGGCGTATAAAAAGATGAAAGATATTAATTCCTTTGCACTGATTGGCATAGCAAAGAATAATGCTTATTTTAAAGTGCTTAAAGATCAGTTACAGAATGTTATCATAAAAAAATTCTTGGATTGGAGTTGGAATTTTCATTTTCTTAATAAACTTTCCGGTACGCAGGATTTTATAGGACTCAATCATTATTTCTATATCCGCATACATGGGCGAACTAATCAAAATGAGAATGTCAAAACGAGTGATATGGGTTGGGAACTATGCCCAGAAGGGATATATCACGTCCTTAAAGATTTAAAAAAATATAAACTGCCAATTTACATAACTGAGAATGGCCTTGCTGATGCGGAAGATAAGCAGAGAGCATGGTTCATAAAAGAAACCCTGATGAATGTCCATCGTGCTGTTTCCGAAGGCGTAGATGTTCGTGGATATTTTCACTGGTCGCTTATGGATAATTTTGAGTGGGATAAGGGATTCTGGCCGCGTTTCGGATTGATTGCAATCGACTACCCAACGCAAAAACGCACACCTAGACTGTCAGCGATGGTTTACAAAAATATCTGTCAAAACAATGGTTTCGAGCAGGAGGAACCTTCCTCCTACGTGTAGCAAAAGTAGTGCAGAACGAGATCAATGGACAGATGCCGGTTATTTGGACGATCAGCATGAGCATGATGCCGATGAAATTGGTGCGATGGCTCGAGATGGCCGGGATTTTTCTCGGTGTGCCTCTTCTTCTCTCGGGTCATTTAGTCCCCCATCACAAAATCATCGCAATGCTGGCTATCTGCCTCGTATGCCTCGTCCTGCTTTTGTTCGACAAGACCTTCGATCGCAGTCGATTCGGTTTGAACGGTTTCCGCAACTGGCGCACTTTGTCCATGCGCTTCGTGATCATCGCAAGCTGCCTCGCGCTGTATGTGATTCTTGCCGAGCCGGGGAACTTTCTAGCGATTCTTCGGCACAATCCTGCGAAATGGGCGCTTATCATGATTTCCTATCCTGTCCTCTCGGTCGTGCCGCAGGAGATCATTTTCAGAGCGTTTTTTTTTCACCGGTATAGTTCGCTGTTCGCGCATAGGAGAGTAATCATCTTAATAAACGGTGCACTATTTGCATTCGCCCATATTCTTTTTAGGAACTGGGTCGCAGTCATCGGTTCGTTCGTTGTCGGTCTACTCTGGGCGATGACTTATCTGGAGAGCAGATCGCTCCTGGTCGTTTCGATTGAACACGCCCTATACGGTAATTTCGTGTTTACGCTTGGCATCGGGTATTATTTTTATGCTCCGAACTTTTGATCTGAATAAAAAATCCCGCAGTAACTCGGCAGATGCTGGCTGACGTAATTTGGGTGAAAGTCGAGATACCGTGGCTTGGCACAAGATTGCTCTTAGGCATCAAAGTATTTAGGACGATTTTTTTCTCAATGGAGATGCAAAATGCGTTTACGGCAAAGTTTACTCTGCTGTTGGTTTAGTATCCTCATAGCTTCCAGCCAAGCTTTCGGCTGGGGACCGGACGGCCACCATACGGTGGGTGCCATCGCCGACCGCCTGATTGCCGGTTCTCACGCCGCCACGGAGATCAAAATGATCCTGGGTGGCCTCAGCTTGGAGGACGCTTCGGTTTGGGCTGACTGTGCGAAGGGCATTGATCCCAGGAAGAATTACACCTATCAAACCGAGGGTCAATACCCGGAGTGCAAGATCTACGAGACCCCTGCTCTGGAAGCGGAGATGAGTGACTTCGTGCGTCGAAATGACAAGAATTGTGTTCCTAAACCCGGTGAGGAATCATGCCATAAGCAGTATCATTATACCGACGTCGCCATTCAGCACGATCATTATGATCGCAACTTTGTTGGTACGCGCGACGACGATATTGTAGCCGCGATATCTGCTGCAACCCATGTCCTGAAAGGAGATTCAGCGCCAGCGCCGTTCAGTTTTAAGAATAAACGTGAAGCGCTCCTGGTGCTGACCCATTACGTCGGTGACATCCATCAACCTCTGCATGTCGGCGCGGTGTTCCTTGACACAAAAGGAAAGCGTGTCAATCCTGACGCAGGTACTTTTGACCAGAATACCAGCACCCGCGGCGGCAATGAGATCACGGTCATAGGGAAAAACCATAATCTTCACGCCTTGTGGGATGGTATTCCGGCGTCATTGACCGTTTCCCATGTAAACGCTGCCCTTATTAAGCAGGCCGCGGCAATCCCTTCAACGGATGGTCAACTCTTCGACTGGCCTACGCATTGGGCTGACGACACTCTCGGTGTGGCCAGGCAGGCCTTTAAGGGTCTCAAATTCAGTAACCAGCAGAACGGTCACTGGAGCACGACACTTCCAGCGAAATACTGCAAATGGATGTATGACATCAAGAAGAAGCAGCTAGTAAAGGCCGGCGCTCACCTAGCGCAATTGCTCCAAACAATCTGGCAATAGCGTAGACGGCGGAGTTGTCTGTTCTGAATGACCTGAAGGAATCTGATTGCAATGTATCGTGTCGAATTCTTCTCGAATTATGCGGATGTTCCAGATTGAATGGATGTGCAGAATATCTCGGACGCTGCTAATGTCTTCCTTCCCCTACAACAGTCCTCGCTCTGCAATCTTCATTAATTGAAGATTCTCATGCCACCAACAGACCTCATCATCGGATGCATTGATTATACGGAAAAGCGACTTTTTGTCTAGGATTTCGATGATTGGCAAGATGCAGCGTATAATCTCGTATGACAACCATACAGAATTTCCATTCAATTTGAGAGTTTTTTGTGGGAGCCTTAGTTAAGGGTTTAGGTACACCCCTACCTAGTCATATGCTCCGTGCTTTCGGACATCCGATTCACAACGATAGTACGAGAGGATGCTTAACTGTCCTGAAACTGTCCTGATAAGAAAACAGGGGTTACTGCAGGTGCTGTAACCCCTTGATAATTTTGGTAGCCTTGACGGATTTGGGAAAGACCCCTTCGGGTTATGGATCTGAATGCTGCTTGAAATTGTAGTCTTTTTTTTATATCACAATAAAAACGCAACCACCTCCTCCATGCGTTGAAGTTTCCATTCTCAGCAACACTTCAATTATTAACACGTATTGCTCACTATACCCATGAAAAAAAACTAATCGACATCGTTGACACCACCCTTTGTCCGGCTTATATTGTCTCAGATATATGATAATCATCCAGTACTTTCATCGCTCTCTTTCGGTCCTACGGCAAAAAAGGAGCTTAAACACATTATGACGGGTTATGGTAGGTATAGAAAACTACGTTTTTCATTGATTTTAACCTCTACGCTGCTCGTTCTTTTACTTGCAGGTGTAACTTCATATCAAATATACAATAGTTATGTGAATACCATAGTTAATGCTGAGCAGAAACTATTGGGCTATGCAAAAGCACTTAATGAACACACTTCACGTGCATTTGGTGAAGCAGAAAAGACACTGGATATCATTAGTGACCGTATCTCGTCGAACAGGGTCTCCAGCATGCCCAACGAGAATGCATTGCATGACATCATCAAGTCAGAAATCGCTAAACTCCCACAGACTGCAGCAGCCTTTATTGTCGACAGGCAAGGGATATTAAAAGCATATTCGGAAGAATTGCCAGCCAAGCATATAGATATTTCGGATCGGGACTTTTTCATTAACCTTCGTGACAACACCAAATTAGATATTTATATAAGCAGGGTTTTTAGAAACCGAATCAATAATCTGTGGCGATTCATAATAGCAAAAAAAATCTTGAACAAAAAAGGTGATTTTGCCGGTATTGTTGCGATATCCTTCAAACCCGAATATTTTGAAAACTTTTACAAATCGATGGACATCGGATCCAGCGCAAGGATAAACATTATGCGAACGGATGCCTATACGCTCATCGTGTCGCCATCCAATGATGCTTCCTATGAATACAATTTTTCGGATCGTGACCTGTTTAAAAAATACCTTCCTGTCTCTTCAGCAGGGTTTTATCGCGCCCCACTATTTGGCTTCGATCGGTCTGACAGAATTGCCGCGTATTCCAGACTTTCAACTTTCCCGGCGCTAGCGTTAGTTTCCTTGCGGACGGATGAAATCCTCTCGGAATGGAAATCTCAAACCATAAGACAAGTATCAGCTGCTGCTGTCGTACTTCTCGTGTTTGTGCTTTCAAGCGTTGTACTAACTCGTCAATTAAAGAAACTAGAGGAATCGGAAAGAAAACTAAACGAACGTGCATTGATGCTCGCGGAAAACGATGAGCGTTACCGATTTGCAGAGGGCATCTCACACATGGGCAGTTGGGACTGGGACATCCCTAAGGGTACAATGGCTTGGTCGGACGAGATATATTGCATATATGGTCTAAAGCCCACGGTGTTTGGGGCTTCCTATAAAGCGTTTTTGGACCGCATACATCCTGAAGACGTGCAAAAAGTGGCAGCTGCTTTAGATAAATCGCTTGAAGACAAATCAATCCCATATGATGTTGAACATAGGATTATTAGACCAGACGGTACTGAACGTGTCGTACATGAAACTGGACGGATATTTCGTAATGAAATTGATAAGCCGATGCGTGTTTTCAGTATAGTGCATGACATCACCGAGCACAAGCAGGCGGAAGAGGCGCTGCTTTATTTCCAAATGGCCGTGGGTAGCGCCACAGATGCAATTGGCATGGCTACGCCTGATGGAAGGCATTATTATCAAAATGAGGCTTATACTAAGTTGTTTGGATTATCTATTCGTGAGGTAGATGGTGTTTCAGGGCCGCCGGCAACTGTATATGCTGATGAAAAAGAAGGAAGGAAAGTTTTTGACATAATTATGAACGGGGGTTCTTTTGTAGGCGAAGTAAAAATGTTAGATAAAGATAGAAACGAAAAAGATATTTTTCTCCGGGCATATCCTATAAAGAATAAAGAAGGTAAAATTGTCGGCCTTGTCGGTGTGCACACTGACATCACCGTGCAACGGCAGGCTGAACAAAAGCTCAGAAAGAGCGAAAGTCAACTTCGAGAGTCCCAAAAAATCGCTCGACTGGGAAACTGGGACCTGGACCTTGCCTCGCAGGTGCTATACTGGTCGGACGCAATGTATAAACTCTTTGACAAGTCCTCTGAGAATTTTGTGCCGTCTTTTAATGAGTTCGCCCGGTTGGTACATCCCAACGATTATGCAATGATGCAAACCAATTTCGATAATGCGCTGAAAAGCGACGCGTCTCCCTTCCATGTGGCGGTCCGGATCATCAATGATTCTGGTCGCGAGTGGGTGATGGAAGCCTTTGGCGTTGCCAGGCGTGATACGTCTGGTATAGCCCTCAGTATCTTTGGCACCGCTCAGGATATCACGGAACGCAAGCAGGCCGAGGAAAAAATTCGGCAAAGCGAGCAGTTCATCCGCGGCATCCTCGACACCGTTGACGAAGGTTTCATCGTCGTAGACCGAAACTTTCGCATCCTGACAGCCAATAAAGCATACTGCAGCCAGGTGGGCAGTTGCGCTGAGATGATCATTGGGCGACACTGCTATGAGATATCTCACAAGATCAACCGGCCATGTTACGAAGAGGGCGAGGAATGCGCGATACACCAGGCAATTGAAACGGGCAAACCCCATTCAGCGCTTCATCATCATAAAGATGCCAATGGAAATTTCCTCTATGTTGAGACAAAAGCCTTCCCTATCAAAAATGCATCCGGCGTCGTAACCTCTGTCATCGAGACGCTCAACAATATCACTGAAAAGCACCTCCTGGAGGAGGAACGGCTTAAGACCCAAAAACTCGAATCCATCGGCACACTTGCAGGCGGCATTGCGCATGACTTTAACAACTTGCTTCAGGGTGTGTTCGGTTACATCTCCCTGGCGAAAATGTCAATGAATAACAGGGAAAAAAGTTCAACAGCCCTGGAACAAGCCGAGAAAGCCCTGCATCAGTCAGTTAATCTCACGACCCAGCTTTTGACCTTTTCCAAAGGAGGCAAGCCGGTGAGGAAACCGGCGAACCTACGCCTGGTGATCGAGAACGCCACCCGCTTTGCCTTGAGTGGATCGCGGTCCGAAAGCCACATCGTAGCCGACGATAATCTGTGGTGGGCCGATGTGGACGAAGGCCAGATCGGCCAGGTGATCCAGAACATCATTCTGAATGCGGACCAAGCAATGCCGGTCGGCGGACGAGTCGAGATCAGGGCCAAGAATATTCAAGCTCCCAACAAGGACCTTCCTCAACTTTTAAAGAAAGATAAATATGTAGAGGTTGCCATAGGAGACAGTGGTATCGGGATAGCGGCAGAATATCTAGACAGGATATTCGACCCTTATTTTACAACTAAGGAAAAAGGCAGCGGCCTGGGCCTTGCGACCTCCTATTCCATCATAAGGAATCATAACGGCTTGATCAATGTAAAGTCAGAACTGGGGAAAGGGACGATTTTCACAATCTACCTTCCTGCGACTACCGTAGCGGTGCAGCATGAAAAACAAATCGAACAGACCCTTCTGTCTAAAGCGGAATATACAGGGAGGATCCTAATTATGGATGACGAAAAGCTCGTCCGTGATGTAGCCGGTGAATTAATAATTGCCTTGGGACATGAAGTGGAGTTCGCAAAGAATGGAGATGAAGCTATTGAAATGTACAAGGCCGCGCTCAAAGGGCAACGGCCGTTCGATGTTGTAATCCTGGACCTTACGATCCGGGGCGGGATGGGTGGTTTGGAAACGGTTCAGCAGTTACTCAAAACGGACCCTAATGTTAAGGCAGTCGTATCGAGCGGATACTCCGATGATTCCGTCACGGCGAACTACGAAAAGCAGGGATTCAAAGCTTTTATGAATAAACCCTATGATGTTAACGCTCTCAGAGAGGTATTAAACAGGATGCTCAATATTTAATATTTCAAGCCGCATTAGAGGGTATCTTCACTGGGAGCGATACAAGCTACAACCACGTTATGCATCTCCCAATTAGCAACCTTGTAGATGTTTTTTTTACAGAGCTCCTATTTAAATTGAGGTGAAGAATATCTGTTGAAACTTTCGATGTGACTTCCTTCCTGCAGAACGACAGCAATTCATGTCGCGAATACTGGACGTAACATGCATCCCTTCCGGGGGAAGACTCCCGCCGCCGAAGCGTAAGCAGATTGTGCAGATTCTTAATACGTTCCTGGGAAGTGAGAAGACGAAGAAGAGCGAATAGCATAATACCGACTTGTACTGAGCCTAATCCTGATCAACCAATAATTTCTTTATCACGGGAAACTATGCATTTAAAATGCAAAACAAGTTTGAATATTTTTACCTAGGAGTCTGTCGGACTTTCCCGACGAAATAAAATATGCTATAGTCGATTAGCTTTTCAATTACGCATATGCGAGGTTGAACAAAGATGAGCGTAAAGTTTATCGACTATGATCAGTCAACACTCTATTTATTGCCACCATCGCTTCAAGACTGGCTGCCCGAAGACCATCTCGCACGGTTCGTTGTGGAGATCGTCGACCAGCTTGACCTTAGTTCTTTGAAAACCGCGTATGCCGGTCGTGGATCACAGCCCTATAATCCGGAGATGCTTCTGGCGCTCCTGTTCTACGGATATGCTACAGGGGTGTTCTCCAGCCGCAAACTGGAGCGGAGCACCTATGATTCCGTAGCGTTTCGGTTTATCGCGGCCAATGCCCATCCGGATCATGACACGATTGCTGCGTTCCGGAAGAGGTTTTTGCCGCAGCTAAAGCCGTTGTTCGTCCAGATCCTGCTCATCGCCCAGCAGACGGGGATCTTAAAACTGGGCACCGTGAGTCTGGATGGGACAAAGGTCAAGGCAAATGCCTCCAAGCATAAGGCCTTGAGTTACGCTCACGCCTGCAAGCTGGAAGAGCAGCTCAAGGCGGAAGTGGCTGAACTTCTTCGGCAGGCGGAAGCTGCCGACCAAGCCGATCTACCGGATGGAATGAACATCCCGGAAGAACTGTCCCGGCGGACCGAGCGGCTCAAGGCGATAGCCGACGCCAAGGCCGAGATTGAGCGGCGAGCCGCCGAACGTTACGCCCAGGAAAAAGAAGCCTATGATAAAAATCTGGCCGAGCGCGCCGAAAAAGAACAGCGGTCCGGCAAAAAGCCGCGCGGTCCTAAACCGCAGCCGCCGACCCCCGGCGTCAAGGGCCGAGACCAGGTCAACCTGACGGATGGCGAATCCCGGATCATGAAAAAATCCGGTGGAGGCTTTGAGCAGGCTTACAATGCTCAGGCTGGCGTTGATACCGATACAATGATGATCGTGACCAGCCACGTGAGTCAGCAAACAAACGACAAGCGTGAGCTGGAACCAGCAGTCGCCAACCTTGTGGCACTACCTCACGCGCTTGGTACGGTAGATTCGCTTATTAGCGACAACGGCTTCTACAGCGAAACCAACGTTGGTGCTTGCGAGAAAAACAAGATCACGCCGTATATTGCCTTTGGTCGGGATCAGCACAACCAGCCGCTCATGAATCGATTCCGTGAGCCGTTGCCGCTGCCTGACGGTGCTGATGCGGTTAAGAGGATGAAGCACCGGCTTCGGACACTGGCTGGGAAAAAACTTTACGCCAAACGCAAAAGTACGGTGGAACCAGTCTTCGGCATTATCAAGGCAGTCATGGGGTTCCGGCAGTTCCTGCTGCGAGGCTTTGAGTCGGCACAAGGCGAATGGGACTTGGTCTGCATCGCCTGGAACCTGAAAAGGCTGCATGCCTTGAGTTAATAGTGATAAGAAAGAACAGACTACAAGCTACTTTGATCGATGAGAACCGATCAAAATGCTGATGATCACAGAACTTTGAACAAATAGTCTTCGGATTAGATCGTTAAGTCCGACAGACTCCTAGGGGCAAATAAATGTTTATTATCTTCTCCCCTTATCATACCGTCAGGTCTGCACCGCTTCTTCGGATTTATCATTTCCTTGCCGCAGGTCCAGAATTATCAGGCAGGAGTGGCCGGTGTTGCTTCGGTCGCGCTGTACATGTGACAAGCGCCATGATTCATGCTATATTTTAAAAAGTAAGAGGACGGTAACGAGACCATGGCAAAAAAAACCACCCCGGCGTTCAGTGTTGAAAAGAAACGATGGACCCGAGAAACGCTGCGTCCTAGCCTCAAAAAACTGCCTGAACGACTAGCCTCCTTCACAACCGTGTCTGCTCTTTCGATAGACGAGCCGCTCTATACTCCGGCAGATGTTGATACCATCGATTTCGACAAGACCATCGGATTCCCGGGCGAGTTTCCCTATACCCGGGGAATCTATCCTTCGATGTATAGAAGCCGTCTTTGGACCATACGGCAATTCTCAGGATATGGCGCGGCGAAGCAGACGAACAGGCGGTTCCATTATCTATTGAAAAAGGGCGAGACGGGCTTGAGCGTGGCTTTTGACCTCCCTACCCTGATGGGCTACGATTCAGATCACCTCCTGTCCAGGGGTGAAGTCGGCAGATGCGGCGTCGCCGTCGATTCGCTCGATGATATGGAACTCCTCTTTAAGGATATCCCGCTCGACAGAATTACGACCTCGATGACGATCAACGCGCCGGCCTCGGTGCTCTTCGCTATGTATCTCGCCATGGCGCAAAAGCGAAAGATCCCGCTTTCCCTGCTCGGCGGAACGATCCAGAACGATATCCTCAAAGAATACATCGCCCAAAAGGAGTGGATCTATCCTCCGCAGCCGTCCTTGAGGCTCATCACGGACACCATCGCCTTCTGCATGAAAAACGTTCCCCGATGGCACCCCATCAGCATCAGCGGCTACCACATCCGCGAGGCTGGATCGAGTGCCGTGCAGGAACTCGCTTTTACCCTTATCGACGGTCTTACCTACGTGGACGCCTGTGTCAAGGCGGGCATGAAAATAGACAAATTCGCGGGCAGACTCTCATTTTTTTTCAATTCCCATAATGATTTCTTCGAAGAGATCTCGAAATTCCGGGCGGCACGCAGGATCTGGGCGCGAGAGATACGGGAGAGATATCATCCAAAGGACGAGCGTTCGGTACAAATGCGGTTCCACACACAGACCGCGGGATGTTCCCTCACGGCCCAGCAGCCGTATAGCAATATCGTTCGGACAACCATCCAGGCCCTTGCCGCGGTGCTCGGCGGAACACAGTCTCTCCATACCAACTCCATGGACGAAACGCTTGCCCTGCCGACCGAAAAAGCCGTGACCATCGCGGTGAGAACGCAACAAATCCTTGCCCACGAAAGTGGCGTAGCTAACGTCATCGATCCCCTGGGCGGCTCCTATTTTATCGAGGCTTTGACCAACAGAATGGAGCAGGAGGCTTACGTCTATTTCAAGAAGATCGAAAGCCTCGGCGGCATGGTCGAGGCGATCGGGCAGGGGTTCCCACAGCGGGAGATCGCAAAGAGCGCTCAATGGTATCAGCAAGCCATCGAGAGAAAGGAAAAGATCGTTGTGGGAATGAATGAATTCGTGGAGAAAGAAGAGCCAATTGAGACACTCAAGATAGGTCCGGAAATTGAAAAGAATCAGGTCAAGACAATCAAAGAGCTGCGAAGAAAACGGGATCCCAGGAGATGGAAATCGTCGTTAACCAAGCTGAAGTCGGCCGCGGCAGGAAAGGAGAACCTGATGCCGTTCTTAATCGACGCGGTAACGGCCTATGCAACGGTGGGCGAGATCTGTGGTGCCCTGAAAGAGGTCTTCGGTGAGTACAAAGAACCAGCGCTTTTCTAAGAAAAAAATCCGCGTACTTCTCGCCAAGGCGGGGCTCGATGGCCACGACCGGGGACTCAAGGTGGTTGCCATGGCGCTCCGAGACGCTGGCATGGAGGTCATTTACCTCGGTCTAAGGCGCACACCTGAGGAGATCGTTCGCGCAGCAAGGGAAGAAGACGCTGATGTGATCGGCGTGAGCCTCCTATCCGGCGCGCATACGGTACTGTTACCCGAGATCTTGGGGCTTATGAAAAAAGAGGGACTGCACAAGACGCATCTCATCGGTGGGGGCATCATTCCCGGGGAGGACATGGCGCGACTCAAGAAAAAGGGAGTCGCTGCGATTTTTACTCCCGGGGCAACGACCGAAGAGATCGTTCAGTTTATCGAGGGCGTGGTGAAATAAAATGTTATGATAAACGTGAAAACAGCGTTCATTTCAATAAAACCTTCATTGATGCAGGTTGCCGGATAGCAATGATTGTGGGCGATTCCACCTTTATTGAAAACAATCTTTTAAAAAGCTTTTGCCAATTCAAGAGGCGGAGCTATTAACATAACTCAAGATGAGGAAATATAAATTATGGTTTTTGTCCAATTTGAATATTCCGCATATAATGGACGGCATCAAGAGGATGGTCAATAATTCATAAGTTCTTCGTCATAGCGTCAGCTTTCTGACGTCATTCTTGATCTTGCTGTAAAGAAAGTCTTACACACTGCACTTACTTCGGTATAACTACGTTTATCTGCTCGATCCAGAAACTGCTCGGCCATCCGACTTCCGCGCGTCCATGATTTGTACCTACTAAACGCCGAGCAAGACCGTGCAGGAAGCGAGTAGCGTGACGCGATTTCGTTGTACACTACGATGAAAAAACTCATACACGAACTGCTTCAGGGTAATAAACAGGCGGCCGCGCAACTCATCTCGATCGTAGAAAACGACAGGAAGAAAGCCCGTGCCGTCATGAAGGAGATTAAACCCCATATTGGCAGGGCGCGCCTCGTCGGTGTCACTGGCGCACCGGGTAGCGGTAAGAGCACACTCATCAACGGAATGATCGCTATACTTCGAAAGCGCGGCCAGAAGGTCGGCGTCATTGCTATTGATCCCACGAGCCCACTTTCCGGCGGGGCGCTCCTGGGCGACCGGATCAGGATGCATGTCAACGCCAATGACGATGGGGTCTTTGTTCGGAGCATGGCAACCCGGGAGGGAACGGGTGGGCTCTCGTTAGCCGCGAAGGACGCCGCGGCAATTCTGGCTGCGCTCGGCATGGATACGGTGTTCCTCGAAACAACGGGCGTGGGCCAGAGCGAGATAGCAGTCCGGAAAGCGGTCCAGACCGTCGTTGTTGTCGTCACTCCGAACATGGGAGACGACATCCAGATGATGAAGGCCGGAATCATGGAGATCGGTGATGTTTTCGTGGTGAACAAGAGCGACTTGCCGAACGCCAGGACAACGGCGCAGGAGCTGAATACTATGGTACACCTCCGGCCCAGCAACAGACCGAGACCGCCTGTCATCGTGACCGCAGCAGATAACGGAAAAGGAATTGAGCGGCTCGTGGAGGCGGTGGAGAAGGCGGGGACGCGACATTGGAATCAATAAAATATTCGTAACGGAGGGGAAGTCGGGATAGGGGTGAAAATGTACTGCTGAGAGTATAATACGTCTTCTCATATTTTATAAATTCCACATACTCCCCGATACACATACCCCCCCGATGCCCCGCGATGACAATACCTTCCGATGCCATTGACATCTTCGTAAATCAGGCATATATTTAAATGTATTACATGAGCTTTTTTGCCACACTGTTATGTTAGAATTTTCGTACTTGGCTAGATCTTCTTACTTATTGCAACGTTATGTATGAGGTATAATTTGGGATACTTTGACGGGCTCACGAATACTTCATTTAAAACAGATGAAAAAGGGAATACAATATTTTATCCATGGGGGGTACTCGGCAAAGGATATATTCTTCCCGATGATAGAAAAGACGGGTTTCGACTTGCTATAAAGCGCCTCTTGATAATTTGCGTGCCATTAGCTATCATATTTTCTATGTTTCTGAACCTACCACGATTTTTTCTCATCATTCTTCCGCTATACTTCTTCGGGTGCATAATCTGGGTGAGAAAGAGCACTAGGGGTTTAGCAATATCTTCTAACAAGCTTACCCTTTCCGATACGACAAACAACTCCCCTCGTTCGTATAATCGGGCTACCATATGGTTTCTTGAAGTCGTATCTTTTCTTTTTATCCTAGCTAGTGTATTTCTTTTGGGTCATATCCTTGCCGAGTGGGTAAAAAACTAATCTAGATGTTAGAGGCATGAGTTCAGGAAGCATTTACTTAAATTTCATTTCAGAATCATAGCGTACAACAATGCTCCAACCAGAATATCGTATTTTTTTAGAGAGTCATTGTTGCACACTAGTAGGAGTTTCCTCTCAGGTATCCTGATTTGACGTAGTTTAAGAATATCGATAGTAATCTGAAATGAGATACCTTGGAGCGTCAGTTCAGTAGGCATATGATAGTAGCGTTGCAACAGAAGCAGTTGCGGGCACGACAATTGAAGCTGGGCTGAGTGCAGCCATAGTTTCAGACTCAGGCAGAGTTGATGGCAGGTCAGCCCAACGCAGATATGACAACGCCTATGTCCAATGAATGTTATTCCTATGGGGAGCAGATGCCTGGATAACGCCTTATATAGTACCTCCGCCCCCCTCCTCTGATATGTACCCAGCGCCAAGACAATACACACCTCCGCAATAGATTTATGCCGACGAAACGCCTCAGTTAGTCTATTTGCCTGCGTTCAACGTGTATGTTGCTGTCGGGATTTCTTATAACAATGTTTATCCTGGGAGTGGTTACTTCTACTTTTGCAGTGGGCCCTAGTATCATGGGCCATATTTCTAATCCTCGTTGTTGATATTACATACGGGTTAAGTTGTGCACCGGTAAGCAATATCCGTTTCATTAGGTGAGTTCAAATAGAAAGAAGGCCAGTCCGAGGATGTTAAAAAATCGCGCAAAACAGAGCGCTTGAATATTTTTGGTGAAAAGGCAATTATCTATTTTCCAAAAGGTTCTCAAGTGGGGAAGATGTTGTTGCGGAATTATTGCATGCCGATGCTGGAACACCATCCAATGGAAAGCCCATCCTACACTTTTTCCCCGAACTGTGATAAGCTAGCTTTTAAAATGGTATTAGCAGCTGATTCTTTTTCTCGTAACCATTGGAATTCGGTACGATCCCAGACTGTTGAACCGAAACGAAAAAATAGGAAATCCATGCAAGAGCAACCAACGATGCACTTAGTGCATTCACCGATATATTTTAAATTCTCCTCCGGCAAAATCCTCTCTATCCTTGCCGTGAATACCCTTATCGCCCTGATTTTCATCTCAATCCATCCGGAAAGCACGTTTATCGTTAGTTTTATATTTTCCCAGTGCATTGGAATTTCCATCGCCGGTTGTGTAATCGCAGCGTCAAATTTTATCAAGATTGAACGGGTGGGCCTGCAGGCGGCTCTGATCATTGTGGCCGTAATCCTGGGAGCGATCATCGGCGTCATTCTTGGCACTGCTGCGACCCGTCTTCTGCATATGGACGTCGGTGCCGCGATGCCGCCGGACATGAAAATCAGGTTCTACTTGTCTACCCTGTTCTATGCTCTTCTCTTCGGCTCTATTGTCAGCTATGTGTTCGTCTCGATCCAGAAATTATCAGACGAAAAAATAAAAAGACTGGAAGTGGAAAAAAACGCCATCGTGACGGAGATCAAACTCCTCCAATCGCAGATGGAACCGCACTTCCTGTTTAATACGCTCTCTACGATCCTCAGTTTAATCGACAACGAGCCGAATAAAGCCAAGCGAATGCTCGAGTCTTTTACCGCGTTCCTGCGTACATCTCTCATAACTGGACGCGGCGAAACAACGACGCTTTCACAGGAACTGGACGTGGTAAGAAACTATCTCAATATCTATACCGTACGCATGGGAGATCGTCTTCGCTATACGATTGACATTCCCGATAGCCTTCGCGACTTTCGGATCCCGCCGCTGGTCATCCAGCCTTTGGTGGAAAATGCCGTAAAACATGGCTTAGAGCCCTCGATACGCGGTGGCGATCTGCTGATCCAGGGCCATCGGGACGGGGACTACGTCAGGATTATAATATCTGATTCAGGGATGGGAATCAATGAATCGAGTCCCGGCAACGGCATCAGCCTAAAAAATATCAGAAAGCGGCTGGACCTGCTGTACCATGGGCGCAGCAGGTTGACCTTTGAGGAGAATGAGCCATCGGGTGTTAAGGTGGTAATCGAGATACCCTATGAAACCGATTCGAGCCATCATAGCTGATGATGAGGAGACCCTCCGCAGCTATCTCAGAAAAAAACTTTCAGCCGCTTGGCCCGAGTTGGTCATCGCCGGTGAAGTTGGGGACGGGGCCACTGCGTTGCGTCTGATTGAAGATGCCAAACCGGATGTTGCCTTTCTCGACATCCAAATGCCGGGTGTTTCAGGGATCGAAGTGGCGCGGAGGATTGCCGGAACCTGTAGCATCGTATTCATCACCGCCTATCACCAATATGCGGTGGAGGCTTTTGAAAACGAGGCCCTCGATTATCTTGTAAAACCCGTCACGGACGAACGGCTGGAAAAAACAGTGAATCGTCTCAGGGAACGACTGAATTCTGCACAGCCTGTGTCTCCTAATTTCTCTGAAATTATCGAAAAGGTTGCCCTATCTTTTCAAAAGTTCCCTGGGCACCTTCAGTGGATCAAAACGCAACACAAAGATGGTGTACGACTTATCCCTGTCGGAGATATCTATTATTTCCGAGCGACGGACAAATACACAACGGTAAGGACCAAGGACGGGGAATTCCTGATTCGGAAGACAATCAAGAAACTGGAACAGGAGCTCGACCCGGACCAATTCTGGCGCGTACACCGGGCTGCCATTGTGAACGCAAGAACCATTCAGAGTGTAAGTCACTCTTTGGCAGGCACGTACATGATACAGTTCAAGGATATACGGGATGACCTCTCGGTGAGCCGGGCCTATTCCCATCTCTTTAAACAAATGTAGGAGACACCGTTCATCCGTCATTTCTGCCTTTTGAGCCCCCATTTGGCCCATCCATCGCATTATCATTGTCAACACAGTCAATCTTTTATATCATAGTATCATAAGGATAGGATACGCGTTATTTTCATTGTTGAGGGACTGATGAGTTTAATGTTGTTGAACTGATCGCAAGTCAGAAGAAGAGGTGCACAATGAACATTCTCGAATTCCAAAATGTAAAAAAAGATTATCGTCTGGGAGAAACTACGGTCCATGCCTTACGCGGCGTCGACATGGCAGTTCAAAAGGGAGAATTCACGGCAATACTCGGCGCGTCGGGAAGCGGGAAAACCACACTCCTCAATCTTGCGGGGGCCATCGATGATCCGACTGATGGTCGGGTCATCATCAACGACCAGGACATTTCACTGCTGACGGACAACCAGAGGGCGGAACAGCGAAATAGGACCATCGGATACGTGTTCCAGAACTTTAACCTTGTTTCGGTCCTCACGGCTCTGGAGAACGTCATGCTTGCGCTCCAGATCCGGGGAGGCCGCCTGTCCACTATACGGTCGGAGGCGGCACAGCGTCTCGATGAGGTGGGTCTGGCTGATTTCCTGAATCATCGACCAGACAAGTTGTCTGGGGGTCAGCGGCAACGTGTGGCGATTGCACGGGCTCTGATAACAAAGCCGCTCCTCATCCTCGCAGATGAACCAACGGCAAATTTGGACCACGTGACCGCTCAGTCGATCATCGATCTCATGAAGGACCTGAATGAAAAAGAGGAAGTCACTTTCATTTTTTCAACGCACGATCAACGGCTCATTAACGAGGTCAAACGGGTCATACGGCTGGAGGACGGAATAATCGTTTAAGTTTTATCCATCATTCTGTGCAAGAGGCAATAATATTTACTTAGAAAACGCAAATAATGTGGATATTTTAATGTGTAAACCAACAATTTAATGATTCTCATTACGTCCTTCGCATTTTAGCGGTTTCAAAACTTTGTGGTGAGTTCAGTCGAACATTTGGTTCCGGCTGGACTTGATGAGAAGAAAGCGAGGTCGCTTATGTTCATGTGGTTGACCATATCACTCAGAAACATACTCAAAAACGGACGTCGAAGCTTGATGACGATCCTGGCAATCGCATTGGGGTTTGGTGCGATCAATCTTTTTCAGGGATACGTTCACAGCACCTACCAGGGTCTTACAAACGCCGCGATTCACGGGGCGGGCCTGGGGCACCTGACGATCTTCAAAAAGGGGTTCCAGATTCAGGGGAAGCTACATCCCGAGAAATATCAGTTCAATAAGGACGAAGTGGAGGCCATATCCGGCATTTTAAGGCGGGACCCCAACGTAGAACTGGTCACGCCGCGTCTTTCGGTAGCGGGTATAGTTTCGAACGGAAAAAACTCCACGATTTTCATCGGTGAAGGCCTGGTCCCGGCTGATGACGCCGTCATTCGCGGCGACCTGACGAAGTTTCCAGGCTTCTCGGGAACGTTTCTTTCGGACCAGGAGCCTGCAGGTGTCGTCATGGGCTCGGACCTGGCTGCAATGCTGAACCTGAATCAGAAGGACTATGCCGTGATCCTGAGCAATTCCTATTCCGGAATGGCAAACGCTCTTGACGCCAAGGTAGTTGGCATCTTCAATACCGGCACGGCGGCAACGAACGACAAGATGATGCTGATGACGTTTCGGCATGCCCAGGACCTCGTAGATTATCAAGGCGCTGAAAGGCTCGTTGTGCTCCTAAAGAACGGTGGCGACGAACATGCCGACACGCTCACGGCAGAAAATATGAGTGCCCTGTTGTCAAAAGCAGGGTACGACGTGGAGATCGAAACCTGGGCGAAACTCTCAGTTTTCTACAATCAGGTCAAAAGCATGTTCGATATGATCTTCTTCTTCATCTTTTCCATCGTGCTGGTGATCGTGGTCATGAGCGTCATCAATACCATGAGCATGACCGTCATGGAGCGGACTCGGGAGATCGGCACGCTCCGGGCACTGGGATTCAAACAGTATGGAGTAAAACTCCTGTTCTCCACCGAAGGCATGCTGCTCGGTCTTTTGGGAAGCCTGTTCGGCAGTCTCATCTTTTTCGGTGTTTATTTCATCATCATGATGACCCATCCGACCTATGTCCCGCCTGCATCATCGAATCCGGTGCCCCTGCGCGTTGACCTCGTATGGCCGGCGCTGACCCGGAACGTGATCTTCATGCTCGTGCTTTCGATGATAGCTGCTTTCGTACCTGCCCGGAGGTCGGCAAAGATGAGCATCGTGGACGCACTGGGGCATGTGTAGCATTTTATCAGCCCAGGATATCGCAGAAGCAGGGAAGCCGGGCGGCTTCACGGAGGAAATCATGAAACAGTTTATTCTCTTCATTGGACTTTTTCTCCTTTATACTGGTGTCGCAACGGGAGAACATTTGCTCATCAATACCATGGCTCCTGAGTTCAACCTCTACGATCAATATTACCGGCAATACAGTCTGCAGTCTTTTGCTCGCCGGCCGCTCGTACTGCTCGCAAGCGACAAAAAGGGAGAAGAGCAAAATTACCGATGGGCATCATCAATCCAGAAAAAATATGAGAAGAGCATGAGGGTTCTCGGTGTAGCCGATGTACGAAACGTGCCGTTTTTTCTGAAGGGAAAAGTCAGGAACGATTTTAAAAAATACCCGAACAGTATCCTCCTCGACTGGAATGGAGTGATTTTTACGGCCTACCGGCTTACGAAAGGCGTTCCCAATGTGGTTCTCATTGACAGCAACGGCTATATACGGTATCTGTACACGGGAGGCCCGTCAGACGAAGCCAAGGAACTGCTCTTCAAAGAAATAGATAGGATGAAGGATCGGCAATAAAGGAGGCGTGTTTATATGAAACAATACAATCTGATCATACTCAGTCTGTTGCTCGGCCTGTATGCAGTCATCGGCAGCGCGCATGCGGAAGACCTATCGGTGAAAGACATCCTGAAGCACGCAGACCGCTCACGGGGCAATCTCGGCGGCATTGTCTGGAACATTAAAATCACCACTACCGAAGAGGGATCGAACGAATCGCGGGGAATGCTCGTGAAAGTGAAGCGGAATGATACGCTGGCGAAATTTACAAGCCCTGCTAACATGAATGACCGTATGGTGCTTATGGTCGATCGCAATATGTGGTTCATCCGCTCGGGACTGCAAAAACCTGTCTCGCTCTCGCCACGCCAGAAACTTATCGGTGATGCGGCAAATGGTGATATCGCGTCAACGAATTATGCCGGGGATTATGATGCAGTGTTTCTAGGCGAGGAAGATGTGCGCGGAGAAGTATGCTACGTTCTGGATCTGAAGGCAGCAAATAAGAACGTGACCTATGACCGGATCAAGTACTGGGTTTCAAAAGAGCGGCTTGTCGGAGTGAAGGCCGAGTTTTATACCTTGTCCGGCAAGCTCTTCAAAACCGCGGACTTCAAGTATGAAAATCGGGTCAAAATGGACGATCAGGAAGAAATTCCCTTTGTTTCTGAACTGATCATCCGGGACGCGATACAGCGGGACAGAGTAACGACGATGACCTATACGCATATCAAAGTCGAGTCGATTCCCGATACGACGTTCAATCTGAATGTGCTTGTACGGTAGAAGATTAAATCAGTCAACTGCAGAGGCATAGAGGCACCGAGAAAGGAACTATGCTGTTCGAGGAAGTAAATGGAGCCGTGTGAGGCTCTGGTCCCCCAGGCGGTTATGAACAGGGCAAGGATCATTTTTTTTGATTACAGTTTGAGATCATGTTATGAAATTCAAGAAATCATCAATGGCGATTTTTGTTATCACGGTACTCTTTTCTTTCCCTCCCCTAGTTTTCGCGGCGAGTGAGGATGCCCCGAGCAGCGAAGCCTTTTCTTACAACATCAAAGCGTTTGTCTTTGGTACTGAGCAATCACCCTCCCATTCAACGCAGAATCCCGACAACGCCTTCCTCAACCTCTACCGGTATTCTACTGAACTCGACCTGCGGCCCGATTTTTTTCTGGATTATCCCGATGTGAGTGCCGTGTTCAAACCGAGGATCAATATTACTTACTCCTGGTGGGAGGATGGCGCCCCAAAAGGCAAAATCGATTTATTGGACCGGACATTCGTGAATGAGTGGCGTGTTCAGGTAAACCCACTCTCAACCCTGTTTGTTTCTTTCGGAAAAGAAAAGTTGCTCTGGGGCCCCTCTTTTCTGGCAAGCCCGTCGAACATTCTGTTCAAAGATACGGAAAAAATAAACCCGATACTTGAGGTGGAAGGAAAGTATCTAGCCAAAGCGATTTATGTCCCGAATAACGCGATCACGATCAATCTGATCACGGAGACGCAGAAAGAAACCGACGAACTCGGCGAGTCACTCAAACCAGTGCAGGCACTAAAGGCCGACTTCTTGAGCAGCAATTCATTGATCAGCGTGATCGCGTATTATCAGCAGAACGACCGGACCCGCCTGGGAAGCTACGGACAGTGGACGGCATCCGACGCTTTACTCCTCTACTACGACGGTATCGTCTCGAAAGGAACGGACGCGCTCTATCCTGTCCTGGACCCGACCAATCCATTGGGCGGCGCCTTTGCAAAACAGTATGACTACGCAAGTAGACTTTTCACGACAATAACTGCGGGGGGAGCATATACGTTCCTGTCTGGACCAACTTTCAGCATGGAGTTTCTTTACAACGACCAGGGCTACGACAATGCAGAAGCCGAGGCGTACTATATGATCCGCCGAAATGCCCATGACCATTTTTTCGACAGTACCTTGCTATCCGGCTTATCGCAGATGACGCTGGATGATTCGCTGAACAACGAGTTGCCGTTTTTGAGAAAATACTATCTCATGGGACAATTTCAGGTCAGGGAAATCGATAACGTCCTGGATGTAATCGTAAGATATACGCACGGTATAGAAGAAGATGCAGGGCAAGCATCGTCGATCATTGAATGGAAAATTTCAAATCGCCTTCAGCTCTTTAACATCAACACTATTGCCGTGGGTAGCGGCAGGAACACCGAATTTAATTCCCTTTTCACAAGTAATTATATGGCAGGGATCGAGACGCATTTTTGACGAAGTATAACACACCGAATAATGATGCAAATCACAGGTCCTGTAGATTAAGAAGGTGACGTTTCTCCTTATGTACGTGACCTTCGCGATGGCCTTTGATAGTCGAAAGTCCTTGCCAATAGCCCAGCATTCATCTATATTATTGGCACTGAAACACCGACCTATTTTACAGGGGGCAGTACCAATGTTTGGGTTTGGTATCCCACATCCATTTTTTGCATTATTTGTACTCGCTATTCTACTTATTTTTGCCGGGACAGACCGTAAGAAACAATCAAGAACAAGTGATTCCACTGCTCAAGGAACAATATCGACCAAATATTGTCATGCGTGTGGGACTCAAATATCCTTCCATGCCGAAATCTGTCCTAAATGCGGTGTCCGGCAAGCACTTCAATCAAGTAAAAAGGACCGTAGTCGTGTTACAGCCGCTCTTTTTGCCATATTTCTTGGTGGTCTTGGTATCCACAAATTTTACCTCGGATACATTGTAGGGGGGCTAATTTACCTTGTATTTTGCTGGACGTTTATACCTTCTATTGTAGGTTTTATTGAAGGGATAATGTATCTTTCAATGTCGGACTCAGATTTCAATAATAGATATAACGCTTAGCCAATGGCATGCGGTAAGTTGTCTATCAACATAAATCTATATCACGGGAGGAGCATCACACGTGTCGAAAGCATTGCCAAATAGCAGCGGATCGCAAAAGTATCTGAGAAGGGATCTCTTTTAAAGAAGGCGACAGGTGAAATACTCGATTTCATCGTTGAAACCGTAACAAGGAAGCCAAGAACGCCATCACGCTACCTGAACTCGACAAGTTCGTTCTTGTTCAGCGCAAGGCTCGCATGGGCAGAAATCCTGCCGCAGGCGAGACCATCAATATAAAGGCATTGAAGGTCGTAAAATTCAGAGTTGCCAAAGCTGATAATGATGTATTTCTTGGTGTGAAGGAATCACATCCTCTCTGTTCTCTTATCTTCAAGACCATTACTAATCGAATGAGCTTCCCTTTTCTTCGCCGCTAAATCACAACAGCGTTGTCTTGAATAGCACTTGACACAGTTATTTTCGCCTGCCATACTGCTTTGGCAATATACATATCTGAATCCCCTTAGATGAAGGGATGCCTCATAATAATGAATAGAGCTAAATTAGTTTTCTCAGTTATCGGTTTAATATTTTTAACCAACATAGCCTCCGCTGAAAGCATAATCTTCATAAAGGAATATACCTATACGGCAAGCGAAATTGACAACAAAGTGTCAAGCCGGGCCATTGCACTTGAACAGGTTAAGCGAGCCTTGTTGGAACAGCTTGGGACTTATCTAACCACTGAAACCAACGTTATAAATTATCAGATTACCAAAGAACAAATAACAACGCTTATTGCAGGAATCGTGAGTGCTGAGGTTATTGACGAGAAATGGGATGGAAAAACTTATTATCTTAAAGCGAAGATAACAGCAGACCCAAGAGAAGTGGTTAGGACAGTTGATGTCTTGAGAAATGATGTACAGAAAATCAATGAACTTGAGGAATCAAATAAATTAGCTGAAGAAGCATTGAAGGAAGTTGAACAGCTCAAGAAGGACTTAAAATTAGTAAAGGGAGATCCCAAAATACAGCATGAGTATGCAAATGCGATAGAAGATTTAAGTGCGGCAGATTTGTTTGAAAGAGGTTTGGCATTTCGCATGTCAAATAACCCTAATAGTGCCATTAAAGCATATACTAATGCAATAGAACTGTTTCCGAATTTTGCATTGGCATATTTTAGTCGTGGTGATGCATATACTCGACTTGGAAGACATCAGCAAGCTATCAGTGATTACGATAAAGTTCTTGAATTAATTCCAACTAATGAGGATGCATATAATAATCGCGGATTTAATTATGGCGATTTAGGCAAATATCAGCAGGCTATCGATGATTACAGCAAAGCTATAAAACTAAATCCAAATTATGCAATAGCATACTTTAATCGAGGATTTACTTATAAGACTTTGGGCAACCTTCATCAGGCTATCAATGATTACAACAAAGCTATAGAATTAAATCCGAATTATGCAGAAGCGTACTCGAATCGTGGAGTTACCTATGAGGCTTTAGGCAACCTTCATCAGGCTGTCAATGATTACAACAAAGCTATAGAACTGAATCCAAATAATTCGGAGGCGTATTATAATCGAGGCAGTGCGTACCATGGCCTAGGTTATCATCAGCAGGCTATCGATGATTACAGTAAAGCTATAAAACTAAATCCGAATATGTTCCAGGCATATAATAATCGGGGTTTTGTTTATTTCGATTTGCGTGATTATCAGAGGGCTATTGATGATTACAGCAAAGCTATAGAATTAAATCCGAAAAATGCAGATGCATATATTAATCGAGGGAGTGCTTTTAACGCTTTAGGAGACCATCAGCAGGCTATCGATGATTATAGCAAAGCTATAGAATTAAATCCGAAAGATGGGGAGGCATATATTCATCGCGCGAACGCTTATGCGGCGCAAGGAGACAATAATATGAGGATCCAAAATCTCAAGATGGCTGCACAGTTAGGACAAAAAAAAACCCAAGCCTACTTATTTGAAAAAGGAATTGAATGGCGATAAATCGATTTTTTTTGCTTCAGTAGGTATGTTCTCTCTATTCCGTTATTCCAAGCCCATGTATTAACAAGTAGGTTTTTCTTTTCTTGACCCCCAAAAAAAGGGAGCCAGGACTACCCCCTACTCCCTTGGAATCCACAATAGGCTCATAGAATTAGTAGAACCTCGGGTTCCGCGTCACGCTATCGTCAGCTTGCGGCTCCTGATATAATCAAAAGCGGTTATCCTGCTCTTCTATGAGGAATGCCCGGATGGTGTAATCCCAAAATAGAAGTGTCCTATTTTAAGATATTAAGACAGTTGTTCAAATGTCAGGGGAGCCTGCATTAATGCACCTGCAAATGCTCTACGTATCGTAAACGACATAAAAGTAGTGCTAACAGAGCTTGATTGCCATGAGATCCTTAAAAAGTTCAGTTTGAGTACGGCTAGAGGCGCTTTTAATGTAAAAGAAGCGGACATTTCTATTTTGGTGTGATAGGACAGTTCTACTTTGGGACAACAAGGAATGCCCGGATGGTTGACATCTTCTTAGATTAGTCATATATTTGTGCTAAAATTGGTTATCTTTCGCTAATTTGTGAAAGTTGCACCACTCCGAAATATCAAATTGCCATCGTAATTTAATAACACCTATTCAGTTGAATATGGAAACCAGCGAGGAGGCAGAGTAGACTCCAATTCTTGCACGCCGCTATGATAATGAATAAAATTAGCCGAATCAGTTATGGGGGCACGGCTGCGATTGTTACTAGCATGGCCCTGATAACTGGCCTCAACGCAGTTGGGACGGGCAAATCCACGCTCATTACCGCTCTACTGATTGTCGCGCTTGCGGACAACATCACTGATTCATTGAGCATCCATATCTATCAAGAGTCTGAGCGACTTGATGAACGAGAGGCGTTCATCGGAACGTTGTCGAACTTTATCACACGGTTGTTTGGTTCCCTCAGCTTCGTGTTAATAGTCATCGTATTTCCGCCTAAAGTTGTTGTCCTAGGATCGATTGTCTGGGGCAATCTGTTGTTAGGTGTGTTAACCTACTTTCTTGCACGCGAAAGAAACGTCAGGATTCTTCCAGAAGTTATTAAACATCTTGTTGTGGCAGCAGTAGCCATCATCATAAGCAAAATCATTGCCCATGTATTAACCTGATATTTGCCATCTACGCTTGTGTTATCCTCGGCTAAGCGCTGTGGTGGCTATAATCCGAGAAAAATCGTTGTTTTACGGTTGTACTCTTCGGACGTAATTTTACGTAAAACAAATACTCTGTAATTCTACGGCACGTACTTCCCTGACGTAATTTACTAAGTCTGCATGCGTATATAAAATTAAAATCCTTGATCACATGATAACCCTCTAACAGTCTGTCTGTTTCCCTATTTATGGGATTCCAGAGGTTCAGCGTAGCGATTACATCGTGCTGGACTGTCTCTTCTTGCCTTACCTCAACAAAATTCCCCATCGGACAAGCCCTTACCATGGATATGGGTAGCCCTTCGCAAGAATCTTGTCCAGTGCGGCGTCGTGACCGTAGATGTCATCGTAGAAGTGAACCAGTCCATCTTTCAGCACGATAACGGTGGCATAGACGATCAAGACCGGAATCGGGTGTGCGAGATTCACCTGCTGGGTCGTGCCGCCGTACATGGCCGCTCGAATACGTTCCGGGGTCCAGCCTGGATTGTCGCGCAGGACCCACTCAGCCAGATCAGCGGGTTTCTCCAGCCGGATACAGCCGTGGCTGAAATCCCGCCGGGACCTCCCGAAGAGTACTGTGGCCGGAGTGTCGTGCATGTATACGCTGTAGCTGTTTGGGAAAACAAATTTCACAAGTCCTAGGTCGTTCTTTGAACCCGGCTTTTGTCGGACGAAAAGTTTCCCGGCCCGGAGTAGGTCGAGTAATTCGTTCGTGGCCGTCCCCACCGATACGACGTTCTGCCCGCTGTCCACAATCTCGAATCCATACTTTGTCAAGTAGTCGGGATCGCGAACAATGTGCGGAATCATTTCATCTCTTGTAATGGAATATGGCACCTCCCAATATGGGCGGAAAACGACGTACTCCATGGTGTCGGTAAACACCGGGGTGTCATGGTCGTACGCTTTGCCCACCACGACGTTCATCGTCACACCGATATCGAAGTCTTTATCATAGGCGCGGAGACGGAATTCGGGGATATTGACCACGATGGGCGCTTTTTGATACTCGTCCGGCAACCACCGCCATCGCTCAAGGGTTAGTTGCATTTGTCGAACTCGACGGCTCAGAGGAACATTCAAGTCAGACAGGGTTTGAGTATCAATTCGTCCGCTCGGATATCGGCCATGGCGGAGCTGGAAACTCTTTACAGCGTCCACCAGAGCACCTGCGTAAGCGGTTTGATCAGACGGGACATTGGCATCAGCCGGGAGGTCGCCAACCAACCGGAGCAGTCGCGTAAGCCTTGCGACGCCGGGATAGGAATCGCCAGGTACAATCGTTTTTTTCACGCTCGGGAGCTGCTCTCCATCATCTTTCCTAGCAAGCTCGAGATACGTTTGCAGGGTTTGAATCATGCGCCGGTAACCGGGATAGGGCGGCTCCACTTGAGCCAAGTGGCCAGCAATGTCGCTCACATCGACAACATTGTCTTTTAGAAATTTGGCCAAATCATATTTCTTGGACTCATCATCGTAGGCGAAGTCGAAATGCCTCGGATTTACCTTGCCGATGTGGAGGTCGGAGATATACCTCATCGCGCAAACCGTGAGGGCGAGATCGAATTTTACAGAATCGGCCTCGGTCGGCTGCCGCTTCTCAGGTTTGAGTTTTGCCAGCCGATCGTTCCACCGAGATCCGTCGTAGTCTTCCGCGGAGAGCCCCTTTTGGTCGGCCTTGAGCAACAGCGCGATCATCTGCCGCGCCTGTGCGGTCGGCTCCATTCCCTTGACCCACCACAATGAATCACCGTTGAGCTCGTAGAATTTCTTCACGTTCATGCTGTAATCGTTGAAATCTGGCCAACGCAAATCGGAGAAACTGCCACGGCTAATGGCGGCGCTCAGCCAGGCTTGACCTTCGGAGTTAAGCTCCAGCGCACTCGAACTTTCTGTGCTGATAGTTGCAAGCTGAGTCTCAGCAGTGCTTGCTGGGCCGCATCCAGATCCGCAAAACAGAGCGATCAAAACCAGTGGCGCTGAAAGCCAAAAGCCCCGCATCAATATTATTAGTTGTTTCACTGAAGATCCTTGGGCTGATCGGCATAGGTTTCTGTAGAGTGCATAAGCTCTTGCGCATTCATTTCGGGGGCTGCTCCACTTCCTGTCCCGGATTTTCGACATGTCTTGGCCGTGTTTGTCGATATACTGCTTGTGCTCAACCAATTTGGCCTTGATATATATTGCTTCAGGTAGATACCATTGTCGCCGGTCCGCGAAACATGGTCGATGGCGTCCACCACGAGGTGGAAGCGGTCCATACAGTTGTGCACCGTCATGTCGAAGAGCGTGGTAATGGTGCCCTCTTCCTTGTAGCGGCGGACAACAAAGCATATGCAACTTCATTTTCAGTTGCTGCCATTATTCTTCTCTTTATGTTTGAGAATTTATCGTCTCAATTCCTCTATTTCAAATTCGACGCTGAATCTTCTCTATTTTCTCATAACAAGATCCTATCTGCCTGTCTCATGCCAGGAATCCTGCTTAACAGTCTAACATAAATTTTCTAAACGGAGGGGGTCAGTTCAATGACAGCTGACACCGTAAAGATATACTTCGATGAGCGCCTCGATATTAACAAACCGTGTGGTCTGCTTGGAGGGGATCGGATAAAGACATGCCATTCGATGGCGAAAGCTTCGACCCAGCGAATAGCACAAACCTGATTTCAG
Organism: Nitrospirota bacterium; assembly: GCA_963845065.1. GTDB lineage: Bacteria > Nitrospirota > UBA9217 > UBA9217 > UBA9217 > JAJYKN01. Next base: position 424,996 of record CAWJQQ010000001.1, on the reverse strand, counting down.
AGTTGAAAAAGTAAAGGGGTGACTCATCACTCCTTCACCATTCTATCGTATGCTCAGTTTACAGTTTGCTCTATTTCTTCTGACCCCATGGGCTTATCATGCCACAAGGCTTTGATATCGCACTCAACCCCGCAGTTTTTACTGTGGCAGGCGTGCATCACTTTTAGTTCTACTGTACAATCCTTACTTGTACAAATGAGCACATCCCCCTCCTTGACTTTCATACGATTTTGCCTCCTTTGAATATCAGATATCCTCTTTTTATATATACCTTAAAACTGCGGTCATGGCAAGCAGACCAAAAAACTATCTGAAAGCTCTTTCCAACATATCCTTCAAAAAGCAGCTGAGTTTTGGGAAAAAACAGGTTTCAAGTCATAATCTTCAATGAAATTCTAGATAAATTACTGTGACACGTTTCTTGCAATGCACGCGTCCCTATCTAACCCCATTGCGGATGCTGTAAAGTTCATTGCGATGTACCTTCCGTTCGCATCCCTAATCCCGGTGCACATAAAGCGTTTTATTGAGCCGCAAAAGACACCAGATTCCAGTCTGGTATGAAGCGTCAGCCTGCATGGCGCATTCAAGATTGTCGCATCCAACATTTAACGAAGCCCCCCCAGCTCCCGCTGGGGAGTTTCATTTTAATTTTCAGCCACCAAAAATAAAATGCCCGATTTTAAATAATCCTTGTACTGATAGCTTTATCAATTAATTGTAATGTTGTACTGTTAATATAATAAGAGGTTGTTAGTCGGGATTGCCAATAGTAACCAATAATGCTGGTTCGTGACATCAGGGAATCAAAAGGATTTGTCGATAATTTCATTCGGATGATAAATTAAAACACTTCTACCAAAACATGCATTGTGCGATCTCTACAATTTTCGTAAAAGTATAATGTCCATCCCGAAGCTAGTGAAATTGCTTTTCCGCATAAAATTTAAAGTTCCAGACTGAATTTTTGGCGTCCCTCTATAAATACTCATCCGACGATACTTATGCTACCCCATGCTATCATATCCATCGCTGACACATCCGTCATTCTAATGTTATTCCAAAGTCGAAATGATAATCGTATAAATGGTACCTCCGAGCATAGCAGAACAGTAAGATTCTGTTATGCCCATAGGATAAAGAGGCCAATCTTAATCCTGGAGGTGCTGTATGAAATTATACGCTGGCTGTGATCTGCATTTAAGCAACACCTATCTTGGCATTATCGATGAGGATGGCAAACGAATATTTAAGAAGAAACTATCGAACGATCGTGAAGTTATCCTGCACACACTGGCGCCATACAAAGACAATGTGGCAGGCATCGTCGTAGAATCGATGTATAATTGGTATTGGCTAGTCGATGTCCTGACGGAAGAGGGCTACAAGGCACATATTGCAAACACCACTAAGATCCAGAAATTCTCTGGACCCAAGTATGCAGACGATCAGTACGACGCCTTCTGGCTGGCCGAGAGCTGAGGCTTGGTATTTTCCCTGGGGGATATATCTATCCGAAAGAAGATCGTCCGATTCGAGATTTACTCAGGAAGCGAAGCCATTTAGTCCGACTTCGGACATCGTTGATTTTAAGTCTTCAGAACATGATCAGCCGTAACAATGGTTTCAAACTGAAGTCGAACGACGTTAAGGTTTAACCATTGATCATGTAACACCCTATTTTGCCGGCAACGAGGATCTGGCGCTGGTAGAAAAAGGCCAGCAAGGAGAGCATAGATTTTTTCACCTTGCAGATCAAGTCACTAGAATCCGTTGTGGGAGAGCGGGTAGATCTGCGGGAGACATACAACAAGCTTCTGACGAAACCCGTCATTGGCAAGATACTGGGCCTGACGATTATTCTGGAGACTGGCCTTGCCAATGCTGCTAATTTTGTATCGTACTGTCGAAAGGTTTCGACCTCGTGGATCCGCAACTAGAAGCAAAAGGGCAAAGGGAATAAGAAGTGCGGAAACAAGTATCTTGCCTGGGCATTCTTGGAAGCAGCAGAACTAGCGCGTCGATTTGATAAGGACGCACGAGCCTATAATAACAGCAACGCGCAGAATACAAACAGGATGGTGGCGCATAATGCCCTTGCTCATGGGTTTACCATCCTATGCTGGTTCACCGCCCCAGCCATCTTTCATCCAAAACACTTCTTCTCCGGCACGAACGACACCCCGTCCCGCATGATGTAATAAGCCGCTCTAGCTAGCTTATGAGAAATGATTGGTAATCCGCCCCACCCGTAGTATATATCGTTATCAGCATCTTTGCTGCCCGTGCCGTGAACTATTACAGGACAGGTTTATAACCATAAGAAATGAAAACCACTTGGGCGCGGCAAAGAGCCGAAGATTTTCTGGTCCGCCGACGGTAGAAAGGGTCTTGGAGAGATCCTGCAGTAGCAATGACTTTAATCCTGTTGGGTGTCTGATGCAGTGAAGAATTGATATTGAATAAAATGAAATTGCGGCAATGGTGAGGATAATGATACGAAAAGGTTTGACGAGAAAAGTTCCTTTTCTCGTCACAAGATAACTATTTTCACTTGACAATGCCCTTTATATGATTATCATTTCTATTTTGGTATTACCGTCGCTGTCATGTCGCGTCGCTGTCATTGACATCTTATTATATATCAGGCATGTATTCGTCATGAATACTATGCATAGTATATCAAGTGCATCGCTAACCTAGATATTCAGCTGTCTGTCTTAATGGATATTCGAACAATCCTAAACTGTTGCTTTGTCCTCACTTTACTTGAATCGCCTTCTTGCTATTCTATGAGATACAACAAAAGTGAGTAAGGAGTATTATATGGCCAAAAGAACATTCACTCTCATAGCACGGGTGAGCACAGAAAATCCTCAAGCCATCAAGCTTGCCTTGGAAGAGCTCATCTCCAAAGGTTCAATCATACCAACAGATGAAGGACCTCTTGTAAAGGCGACAATGCGTGGGGAAGATGTGCGCGAGTTGAATCGTACTTTGCTCCCTGCCATGCGTCGAGTCGAGCGGAAGTCCCGTCTGCGCGCCGAATGGACGTCGGGCGGTACTACGGAACGTTTCTTTGACTATGTGCCAAAGGGGTCACAAAAAGCCTGAGGCGTAACTCAAATCGTGGTCTGCCCATGGTTATCAGTTAGCATCTTTGTGCCTTCTGTATCTTATTAATTGAGTAAGCTTGGTGCTCAAATCACCCTCAGATACAAACGCATCCGCTCCAGAAAGAAGGAATATCTGATCTTTATGCTCAATAATGAAACCGATGATGATCGCGTTCAAAGAAGACAGGCGCAACGATGAAGTAACTCGTCACCGTTCATTCGGAGTTCATGATCCCGTCAAGGTATTTTTTGTCTCGTACTACTCAAGGGCTGTTTTTACAATGCTCCGCAACCCTCTCGCCTGGACCGGTTTGGTCCCCAAGAGCATACCACCCGATTATACAGTTATCAGCATCTTACACAAGCAATCCAGCGATAACCAGAATGTATCCTACGCTCCTGACAGCGATAAGGGCCGTCTTAAGGCCGCCCCAGCCCATGAGCAGCGAAAAATGCGATATCGCATACATGAAGAAGCCGGCGGCTATAAAGATGAATGCCTTGACATTAGTCTGGGAATACTTCTTTATACCGAGTATGACGATCGTGATGCTAAATATCAAATTGACCAGCGATATGTAATCCATAGATCCTCCTTTTAACTAAAAAATAGATTTATTGAATCGCCGTTTTTCAGGCCCAAATGGTCGAGGTCGGTCTTCGTTATTGCTATCGTGCTTTTCTTTTCTATATTCCAGTCGATCTTCATGTCGCCGATTTTGTCCGCGCCGCTAAACAGACTTGCCGATCCGCTGTCCTTCAAAACGGGATAGACCGTTTTAGACAAAATTGCATGGCCCTGTTTTGCACCGAGACTCGTTGCCTGATCTATCTTAGTTCTGATCATCCTGTCGGACATCTGACCAAAAAAAAGAAAATATAATACGCTGTCTTTTATCCGGCTGTCTCTGATGGAGTCTAGATATCTAAATACCCACCCTGGTATTTCCTGCAGATTGTCCGGGACGGCCTTGTACTCAAAGGTCTTGGACTCCAGGCCAAATTTTTCATCAAGCTCGCTCATCCTTTTTTTGATAGTAGCGACATCAATCAAAAAGCCCGGATGCAGCTTTGTGATTTCCCGGCGCATCACGTCGAATGCTCTGGTCCCCTGGTCTTTGTCCGATTTGACGAGGCTGGACATGAGCCGAACAATTTTAATCAGCGTTGCATGTGAAGTTCCCGCGGGATTGATCGTTGATGCCGCGGCTGCAGGGAAAGTATACTCCAGCAGAGGGGCCTGGGCGGCATCGGGACTTTCGGCAGATTCTTGAAACGATATCTCTTTCAAATCTCCATGCGAGAGAGCTTCGCAAATCTGATCGAAAGAAAGCCGTGGGGATTTTGCCCGAATGATCACGCCGCAGTAAATGTGGACTTCAATTGAGCAGTTGTCTTTCGTGACGATGAAAACAATGCCGTCCTGGAAGCCCTTTTTCTCAATGACCGAGTAAATATCAGCAGACATGTAATATCCTCCTCGTCCCAAAGCAGTCGGGCGAATATGGAAACTGGCAAGCAGGAATCGCGAAGGACACTTGTGATTGAGCCATATGAAGCGTCCTGGAGAACTGTGCGCTCTCGACAGGCAGCGCATCTCTTTCCTCGCCTCTCCCGAATAATTAAGATGGACTGTTTTTATAAATTCTAGAAAGAATGTCCCACAGGCTTACCGCGATCTATTTCATTGATTAATCTTAGACGCCTGATAATGGGGAACATGGTACTCTTCGCAGATACTATTTTGAACATACTGAATAAAAACTTATTCAGATGAACATGAACGCCGATGTGCAAAACGGGGCAGGATCTCATCTTATATCTTATTTATTATAGCTCAATATGCAATTTACAGTCAATTGCTCTTTTTGGAGTATGTTTTCTTGTATATGTTTATGCCGTTTCCGGTTCCGTTCCCGGCCCTTGGAATGCAACGAGCACTCCGCCACTGTAAGAGCGAAAAAACAGAACTTAACGTACAACAATATGAAAGGGTTCATGGATTACCTGCCACTCGAAACATGCTCTTTAAGCGTGGCATTGGAATCTATTACCCGGCAGAAAGCCTCGACAATGCGGGGATCAAACTGTTTACCAGCATACAGGCTCAGCTCGCGAAGGGCTTCTTCAGGTGAGCGCGGGATTTTATAGGGCCGCGAGGAAGTCATGGCATCATAGGCGTCGGCCACAGTGATGATTGCTGCATGAAGAGGAATGTCTTCTGCCCGCAGTCCGTCGGGGTACCCCTCCCCGTTGAACCATTCGTGGTGGTGTTTGACTGCGGGTATGTATTTCTGAAGGGATTTCGCCCGGCTCAGAATAGCCGCGCCGTGTTCGCTGTGCTCCGACATCTCGCGATGCTCCAGCGGGTTAAGCGATCCTTCTTTTAGCAGAACATAGTCTGGAGTCTTCAGTTTTCCAACATCGTGAAAAAGACTTGCAACCTCAAGATCTTCAAGCTCGCGACGCGAAAGACCGAGTGCCTCCCCGATCTTTACCGACAATTGCGAAACCCTTGTCGAATGACCGAGGGTATAGGGATCACGGGCATCGATCGCTGCGGCGAGCACCTTCACCGTTGAAACATAGGCATCCTCTAGCTCTTGGGCAGATATGCTGAGTTCGGTCTGCTGTCTGGTGATCATCTCGGCCATGTGGTTGAAACTTTCCGTCAAACTGCCGAGCTCATCATGAGCATATATTCTTAGCTTCGACTTCCTCCCTCGTTTCAGTTCGTTGACGCCTAGGGATAGTTCCTTAATGGGCCGCGTTAGAAGAGAAGTCAGTACGATGATGCATCCGATACCGAGAAGCAGGGTAATGCCGAGTCCGATCATAATCCTTCGTCGGGTTTCGGCCTGGGCATGAACCAAAACTGATGTGTTGATCCCAAGGATGACGTTGCCGATCTGCCGGTGGTTAAAAATAACTGGGGTATGTACTTCGAACAAATTGACCGCTGGAGCGTCTAATTCATACACCCTCGTATTATCCACGGTCTCCCTTATCATGCTAGCTGATGCTAGGTGAAACAAGGTGTCCCGCTTGGCGATATCGGTATGCGCAAGGACTTTCATACCGGTGTCAGTGATAGCCACATACTCTACATCAGAATTTGCTTCCCGAACTTTCGAGACAATATTATCTATGCCCAGCACATCATTGGCAAGCATGCTATAAGGAGCCAATGCCGCTGTGCTTTTGCACAACGATTCGGCCCTCTTGATGACCTCTTCCATGATATTCCGTTTCATGGCCTGGAGGGTAATCACGGAAAAAATAGAAGCCGTGATCAGGAGAAGAACAACGATAAAGACTGAAATTTTGAATCGCAGCGATTCGAAGAGGTTGATCATAATCGCCGTTACTTTTCCCAAATTTACGAAAACACGGAATGTCTGCATATTTTTTATCATACTATAGACTTAATAAAATACCAGAATTATTATTACACAAATATTATGGTAAGTCAAGATATTATTGGTATAAGCCATGAATTCCAGGTACCCCTGGAGGAACACCTCATTAAGTGCGGTTTCATGGTCGTTCTGGTATCTCCCTTTTCGACCGTAAAGAACCGGCAGCTCATGAACGGGCGGTGGGACAAACATGATACCAAGGATGCCGGGAACGTGGCCGACCTTATTGCCCTGGGAAAATGTTTGTACTACGATTACCCGGAAGCCGCCATCCGTGACATCAGGAACCTTCTTTCGTTCAAAAAACGGCTCAAGAAAGAAGAACAGACACTTCAACAAGGGACTCTTTTGCGGCAATCAGGCCATCCAATGGGAGATGAACGACATGGAGGTTCGACCCTTCCCTCCCTCACCACCATTGGCTGTATCTTATGGCAACGCGAATTAACTCATCGGCGGACCGGAAGATATACACCGAAGGGCAAGAAGTATCGAGAACTTCCGGCGCTCTTGCCCAATCAGACCCATCAGGTTGATATGGTCGCCCTTGTTATCTTACCGGCACGATCAAGTTCTTCAGCCTGCATGCCGTCGATACCGCAATCAACCGGTGCGGGATAAAGCCGATACACTCCCGTGCAGCGTAAAGCGTTTTGGACGCTGTTTATGCAGTTTGGATGCGTATGGGCCTGCCTGAGAATCTTCAAGTGGACAACGATATGGCCTTTTATGGAAGTCCAACCCACCCACGAGAAATGGGACCGCTTATTCGTCTCTGCCTACACCACGGGGTCAATCTTTGGTTCATTCCACCTTCCGAGCCCTGGTGGAACGGAGTCGTCGAAAAGTTCAACGACCATTACGAACAGAAGTTTCTCAATAAGGTCGTAATGTCATCGATGTCGCAGCTTCAGCAAGAATCCTTAGCCTTCGAGCACCGGCACAACAGTACCTATCGCTACAGTAAGATTAAAGGGAAAACCCCGCTCAAGGCATTGGCCGCTATGGAGAAGAAACTGATCTTTCCGATCCAGGCGATGCCCCAAGGCACCCTTTGGATAAGCCGGAGGAAGGCTGCTATCATATCGTCAGATTCATCCGAAGCAACTGCAGGTTGAACATCTTTGGTGAAATGTTCCCGACCCCACCGGAGACCCAATACGAATACATTGTGGCTACTGCAGATGTCAAAAATCAAAAGTTAAAACTCTTCCTGGATACAATCCAGGTAGAAGAATTCAAATATCAACTGCGATGACCGTGTATTCTCGCTACGGCATCGTTGAGTAGAATAGTTTCAAAGTTGCGAGTCCACGATGTCGTGACTAATATTTTTGTCCACGATGTCCTGTACGTTGTCAAATAACACTTAGAGGTCAAGTTCGCTTTGTGTAAGAGAGACTCGTCGAAAAAACGGGAACATCCGAATAGGATGTAAAAGGGAGGTCTGCTCTAATAAAGAAACGTCCTCAAACTCGAAAGAAAAGAAATGGATAACTTACAATTTAATAAAAACGAAACTTGACAAAAGGAGCATAGGATGTTGTTTGCATTGCATGATTCAATCGTAATTCTTCACTGCTAACCGATCCTGACTCTAAAGGCCCGTCCGGACTTTTAAATATCATGCAAGTTGGGCTACACAATACAGCCAAACATCTTTACATATTCCTTTTTGGTCAGTTGCGTTTGTATGCTAAGCATGCAATCTTCCGCTATACTCAAATATTATTCCCTTGAATGAAATCCGTGATTTCTTTCCACCAGGCCTGGTCCACGATCGCAGGCCAATCGTTATGACCTGCCCCTTTGATTATATACATATTATGGGTTCCTGACAGTGATTTAAATAGTGTCTGTGCGTGATGTAAAGGGATCACCTCATCACGCTCCGCTCCAATGACTGCAATTCTCCCTGGATACTCTTTTAGATACCCAATTGTGTCATATTTATCGCGTAAAAATAAGCGAACTGGAAGCCAGGGAAATTTTTCCTTGGCTAAGGACAGCAGCGTATCCCAGGGTGTGATAAGTATTATTGCATCGATTTTAACAGGCGAATCCTTCGCGGCTGCTGCTGCAACGCCGCATCCCAATGATTCTCCCAAAAGAAATATCGGGGCTCCGTATTTATTTGAAACTAAGCGCACGGTCTCTTTCGCATCATGCACAAATGAATTTTCCCCCAGTTCTCCCTTTCTCCCTCCATAGCCGGGATATTCCGCGAGTATCACTCTGTATCCGAGATGGGGTAACACTTTCATATAATATACTCGGTCCCCAGCCGTGCCGGCATTTCCATGGAAAATTATGATCGTTCCTGTTACCTTCTTCGCATGTTGAGTACTGGTAAAACCTCTATAGTCTTCTAATCCTGAAGGCCAGAATTGCATATTATTGGCGGTGAGAGTTGCTTGTGAAGGCAAATATGTAGTCGGATAATAAAGCATATTCCTCTGAAGATTGCAGCTAGAAAGAGTAAGAATGAAGATTATAAGTTTGAAACGGTTTGCATAGATTTTTCCCATATGTTTCTTCTGATAATTCTCAACAGTCTAATTTCGACAAATATATGCTTGATCTAACAGGCCGTTGAAAAAGGCTTCAGTTTGGTGAAAATTATCCGCCCATTCATCATGTGAACGGGCCGGAGATAAACTATTCGTACTACTGATCGGTTATTTTTGATCTTTGTTATTCTCGTGTAGCTTTATTCGCCCCGTTTCTCGTTCGGAGGCGTGAAAAGGCGCATCGCTACTGTGCTATGTAGCCGCTACGCCCAAATTTCTCATCCTGACCAGATTGTAAGCTGCAGCGGTGAAGATGAAGTGCCAGGAAACCTTGGGTACTCCTCGGTACTTGATCTTTCGGATATTGCCGACGGTCTTCATCCAACCGAAGGCCTCTTCAATGCGCTTCCGAAACTGCCGGCTTACGGCATAACCAGTGTGACGGGTTGTTCTGCTGTCGATTGCGGAGCCGCCTTTTCGTTCGGTATTGGCGGCAACATGGGGTGTGACTTTCAGGTTGCGCAGCGTGAACACGAAATCCTGAGTATCGTAGTTCTTGTCTCCGCCCAGAGTGATTCGGCGGCTTCCGGCAACCTCAGTCACCATCGCCTCTGCCGCTTCGCGCTCGGCAGTTCCGGTGGCATGAGTTACGGTAGGCACAACGATCAAGCCATTCCGGTTCTCCATGAGGAGATGGCCCATATAGCACAGTTTGGCGGCACTACCGGAACTCTTCTTATAGATACGGCAATCAGGGTCGGTCTTGGACTCATGGGTTTCGTTTTTAAGCTTGGTACCCCTGAAGTCCACGTCGTCATTTCGGGTTTCCTTTGGCGGCGGAGTAGGTTCAGACTTCTGACGAAAGTTCTTGATGGATGCCCAGGCTTCAATCAGAGTGCCGTCCACGGAGAAGTGTTCTTTTGATATAAGGTCTGCTTTCTCGGCCTGTGCCTGAATGCGTTCGATGAACTTCCGGGCGATATCAGTGTCGATAAGGCGGTCCTGATTCTGGGAAAAGGTCGAGTGGTCCCAAACCTTGTCGTCCATGGCGAGGCCAAGGAACCACTTATAAAGGACGTTATACCCGACTTGATCCATGAGTTGACGGACACTCCGAATGGAGAAAAGCGTTTGGAGAAGCAGCCCTTTCAAGAGTTTCTCCGGAGGTACGGACGGGCGGCCGATGCGGGAATACATCTTGTCGAACTCGGGAGAAAGCTCCGCAAGCGCCTGATCCACCATCTTTCGGATGGGTCGCAACGGATGATCTTGGGGGACCATCGATTCTGGTGATATATAGTAGAACATCGCTTCTGTTTTGGTATCATCTCCGCGCATGCATCTCTCCCTTGCAATAAAAGGATGACTACGCGATTGTTATAATATATTTATACGAATAATGCAACTACTTTTTGCTTTTAGAGCGCTTTTTCAACAACCTGCTAAAGAGATGCCAATGATAGGGTGTATTTTACGAAACTTAGTAATAGCGATGAGTTGGCATAATCTTATTTCCCGACATCAGAGTATTGGCGTAACTGCTGATATACACCAAGGCGATCTGTGATTTGCCAGTGCCCGGTGAGGCGGTCTCCGTCGAAATAGTAGACGGTGGCCCCTGACATCTTGATCTGTTTGCCTCAAGTCGGAAAACCGGGAATATCGCCCTTGTGCGTTGTAGTCCAGAATGAAAAAAACATGACTTACTCCACCAGTTTCAGGAAGAATTCTTGGCTGAAAGCTTCAGACGGAATTCTATACTTCACTGATGGTCATAGTACTCCGAAAAAAAACCTGCAATCAAACGAATTTCAATTGATTGAATCTCTAGCGAATATTAATGAAATATGCATACATGATAACCGACAATACATCGTGCACTGATTTATCCGCCACGACATCGTGCACAAACGCTCTTTGACAATCGAGTAGCCACGTTTAGCGCTATCATGAACACCACTAAATTTATAGGGGGTGTTCATGAAAAAAAAGATTCAGCAGGAACGAGCATCTGCAGTGCAACGATATATCGCCGGAGAAGACGTGGAGAGCATCTGCGCTTCTCTGGGTAGATCGCGTCGCTGGCTGTACAAGTGGTTGACACGGCACATTCCAGACGATTCGACCTGGTATGAAGAGCTATCACGTCGGCCTCTCATCAGCCCCCACCGAACACCTGCGGAGATTGAACAGATCGTTGAGTTGGTGCGATCGAGCTTGTACAATAAGGACCTCTTCTGTGGCGGCCAGGCCATCAGATGGGAGATGGAGGATATGAACGTTCAGCCGCTGCCCTCCACTCGCACCATTGAGCGCATTTTATGCCGCCGTGAATTGACCCACCGGCGAACCGGAAGATATACGCCGAAGGGAAAAAAATATCCTACTTTGCCGGCGTATTTTCCCAACCAAACTCATCAGCTCGATTTGGTCGGCCCCTGCTATCTTAAGGGTCCGATCCGGTTCTACGGCCTGAATGCCATTGACGTCGCAATCAACCGGTGCGGAATAGAGCCGATGCTCTCCAAAGCGGCGCAAAGCATTCTGGACTCTGTTTATGCCATCTGGCTGCGTATGGGGCTTCCTGAGAATCTTCAAGTGGACAACGAAATAGCTTTCTTCGGTTGTCCTGCCTATCCGCGAGGGATGGGGCCGCTTATTCGTCTCTGCCTGGATTACGGCGTCCAGCTCTGGTTTATTCCACCTTCTGAACCGTGGTGGAACGGTGTCGTCGAGAAGTTCAACGACCATTACCAGCAGAAGTTTCTCGACAAGATCATGATGTCGTCAATGCCGCAGCTTCGGCAGGAGTCTCTGGCCTTCGAGCATCGGCACAACAGTACCTATCGCTACAGCAAACTCAAAGGGAAAACGCCGCTCAAGGCATTTGCCGCTATGGAGAAGAAATTGGTCTTCCCGAGCAAGAGTAACGCTCCAAAGCACCCCTTGGACAAGCCGGAGGAAGGTTACTATCATCTCGTGCGGTTCATTCGAAGCGAGTGCCGATTAGATATCTTTGGAGAAAGGTTCCCAGCCCCACCGGAGACCCAATACGAATACGTTGTGGCTACTGTCGATGTCAAAGAACAAAAGTTGAAACTTTTCCGGGATACAGTCCAGGTCGAGGAATACAATTATCAACTGCGATGACCGTTGACACAAGTCACGGCATCGCAAGATCGAATAGTTTCAGAGTTGCGATTGCACGATGTCGTGACGGTTTTTCTTGTGCACGATGTCCTGGCGGTTATCACATACACAATACTACTAGCTCTAGATTCAAGTCTGACACAGTCATCATGACCTCACTGCGAACAGGCGTCCGAGTCTTGCTTGCACTGCGCCTGCCGGTTCCGCTCGGCCAGCCGCATTGCCCTGCGGGAGCGCGCGTCGTTGTTCCTTCGTCTTTCCTCCTCGGTCTCGAGGACAAGCGGCGGTACGGGCACGGGTTTACTCTGTTGGTCGATTGCAACAAAGGTGAGATAAGCCGAGGCTGCGTGGCGCACCTCGCCGGTCTTCAGGTTCTCGGCCTCCACGCGCACACCGATCTCCATGGAAGTCCTGCCGACAGAGTTCAGGCTTGCCTTGAAGAAAAGGAGGTCGCCGACGAAAATGGGGTTATGAAAGTCCATGCGGTCGATGGACGCAGTGACAACGTTCATACGGGAATGGCGCGCGGCGACCACTCCAGCCGCCTCGTCGATGATCTTCACGACCACACCGCCATGGACGTTCCCTGCGGGGTTAGCGTCCTGGGGGATCATCATCTGCGCCATGATGACGCTGCTGTTCGTTACGCGTTTGCCTTCCATGCAAGCTCCTTCCTGCTGAGAAATCATGCCTGAGACAAATGAATCCGAGCATTGTTTTTCTTGCCAGGCTACTCACACTTCTCATTAAAGACCTCCTTGTATCCTCATAATTTTAGGAGGAACTTATCTCTACATACTTCAAACAGTATTCACCGATTCTTTCCCGGACTGGGCGACCTGAACATCACTTACAAACTTGCCTAGGTGTTGACTACAAATCTATGCATAATACTACATGAAACATGACAATGAGCACGAGGACTGTTTCTCCGCTCCAGGTTCGAGGAAAACGTTATATTCCAGATAAACAGCCCAATATGCTTTACCATTGGCCTGAAAGAATTCCGCGCAGGAGGGATGGCACAATAACGGACCAGATAAAAGTATCAAAAAATGTCGTTCTTCTATTTTATTAAGTTCAAAAGATTGCGTATAGAGCTAGACGTGCTTCTCGCGATTCTTAGGATGGTTAGGATTATATGCCTGTTTAAAGGGCCTGTCAATTAGGCCGAATGGATATCGTAGTATGTCAACGGTCCGAATGTAGTGTTTGAGTTATTTAAGGCCGCAACATTTACAAGTTCAAGCATGTGTGAATCATAAGCATTCTCAGCGGTGATTTGCCTGATCAATATGAATCAATTCTTGTGCGAGCAACTCGCCAACATCGGTTGGTGTAACAAATCCGTGTTGGTTTCTTGGTCTACTAGATGTGTAAGTTGCCGCAAATAGAATTTCGCCAGTCACAACATCAATCAGCCGGGCTGAGCAGTTAGAAATATAATCTCGGTAGCCGCCATTTAACAATCCAGCGAAACCATTAGATATTGTCGCACTGCCAACAATAATCGCATCAATTCCTTTTATTTTACCGATAATCGATTGCTGGTCTTGCAAAACTCCTGCGAGAGAAAGCCCTTGTTCCGCTAGAATTTTATCAAGTTGTGTTCTTTCTATTACAGTGAACCGTGAATTGAGTAAATTTGCAGATAACGATTCAGCAACCGCAGATCCCATATCGGTATTTTTAGCAGAAAAAGGAATTACGGCAATTCTTTGAATAGATTCTAATCGCTGGGGGTTATTAACAAATTTTTTAGTTGTGGCAGTGGCGCATGCAGCTATACATAATAAACAAACGATGAGTACCGTTCTCATTGCTGCTTTATTCATATATCCTCCACAACAATTGAATTTCAAATTAAGAGAAGTCAACATAGATTCAAGGATTGTATCTCTGCGCCAGGGGATTCATCCCGAAGTTTTTTGTAGAGCGGGCGCCCCGGTCGTCTAGTCGATCGTGAACTGAGAGATGATAGCGTTTGGTTAAAATTTTAATAGGCCCTGGGGGACGTTTTGTTGAAATGCGCATAATCGAGAATACGTCACCGAACTTACGAACAGGACTACTTAGTATCACGAGTATCTTCCGGACGGAGCCTCTTCGGATACTACTGAACGATGCATACCGCCAGATCGGCCGCGTTTTGGATGAGTTTGCTTGCGATGCTGCACACGAGCAGGTGCTTTCCCTCGTGAATCCCGCAACGTCCCAGTAGGATGACCTCGTATTCGCCGGCCCTTGACTCGTCCAGGAGGCTGTCCGCCACATCGACCGAACCGGAGATGAACTTGGTCTTCACCTGCTCGGTCCGAAGCCCGCTCTTGACGAGGTCGCGCACCATGGACTGCAGGATGGGTTCGATCATTTCCTGCTGTTTCGCGATCCAGGTGTCAACGACCTTCTGCCGATCCTGTTTCTCTGTCTCGGTGAGAATGTGGCCCTCGTCCCAGAACATGGCTGGAAGACTTGGAAGCACGTGCACAAGCAGAACCTCGAGGTTGTCATTGAGTGCAAATTGTTTTCCCATGAATTCCACGGCACGCATGGAGCAGTACTTGTCGTGAACACCGATCAAAATCTTTCGCATTGCCCTGTCCTTCCCCGGAAAATTCTCGCCATCTAACTTCAATAGTATCACAAAAAGTACATTGAGGAAAGTGATGATTGCCATCGGTTTCGGCAGTTGCCACTGCTATTGAATTTTTTGCTGAATCGAGACCTACTATTGTGATAAAATTCTTCATGACCTGTTTCCTTGTTTGTGGCTCTGTATTTGGACACCTATTGCATCCAAGTATAACCCACGGTGACAAGGGGCAGGTCACTTTTTTAACTGTCAACCATTATGTCTACAAGCGGAACACAAATGCCTTGTGAAAGACCTGAAATCGAGAAGTACAGCCACTAAGTCGCATTTTTCAAGTCAGCAAATAACTCTCGATTTCGTTATGAAAGGAACATGACTAAGAAAGGTTTTCACCCCAGGATGTAAAGTTCCATGTGCTTCAGAATGTCGATTCCTGTTGAACATTATCGGACAGTTGTGTGATTAAGCGATCGGCCGACGCCCAGAACCGCTCCACTGACGATATCAACGTTCTTAAGTGCCTTCGTAATGAAGAAGGAGGTATTAGGGAGCAGCTTTGGATTTCCGACTAATTATGGGGGAAAAATAGTTAAACGCGTACAGAAAAATCTGCTTTACTTTGCACAATGATAGACATATCATTAAGGCAAAAATTCCTCTCGATTTAGGAGGTACCCGGCCATGAAAAAAGATCGGCATCAACGATGCATCTCCTTACTGACCTACCCCATGTCTAAAGACAGGGGGTTCTAACGGCAATACCGACAGGCTTTTCGGCAACAATACAGACATTGCCGGCATCGACTATCGTTGATCCGTTTTTAACGGGCAAGCAACTCTGTCTCCGGTTCGTGGTGTTGGCTCTCATGTTGTTAATACCGAAGCTGGCCGGATGAATCCGACCATTTGCCGCTTCAAACTGCACCCTCAACACCGCCCGTTCCAGGAGCAGGTTTGCACCCGGCCAGGCTGCTAAAGCCTGGCGCGTGTCGAGGGCATTTTCAAAAACATATTTTGCAAGATATGCGGAGTAGAGATCGCGTTGAGTGTTTACCCCGCAGTTACAGTCATGCCATCTGTGGGATAGCGGTTTTTTGGCTACTTCCCCGCAGTGGCATGTCTCTGAAAGCTTCGTGCTCCGGGTAGAAAATTCAGTTACTTTACCGCCAGCGTTTTCGGCTTTGCGGCGAAGCATCGAAATAAACATCCCCGGAGCGCGTCTTGAAATACTTTTACCATAGAGTTTCTGGAATGCTCTGTACGACAGTTTCTCGGTCTTTATGTTGGTTCCGAGCTTAAGAATTTCATTGGCTAACGTGCCATGAGCCCGTTTTCTGGTTTCAGCCAAAACTCGCTGTAGCTCGGCTAGTTCAGCCTTAAGCGCACGGTATTTAGCAGAGAATATCCACCGCTTTTTACCCTTGCCGGCACCAGTCTTAGTCGTGCCGTCTTCGTTGTAGTTGTCCGGGTTGGCAGCCCTCAGGCTTCTGGCCATCTTACGCTGAACCACGCGGATTTGTTTGTACGGAATCTCGACTTCCGGACAAAATGCTACGAGCAACGCATCGGTATCGCTAACGATAGCACCCGTGGATGGACCAATATCAAGGCCGACCGTTTCGGTGCCGATCATATTTTCACGCTTGATCCTGGCCGTGCCTTTAAGCACGAGTTGGGCGAACCAGCAGGCGTTACCGCAGATGGTTTTCTTCACCAAACGAACATATTTAACATCATGGCTAAGCGCATGTGCCTGAACGCCAAACTTGTCTTTTTTGTCGAAGACACAGGTAAGGCTAAGTCCAGACCATTCAACATGGTCATCGCACCACCGAATACCAGACTTGTTGTTTTTGCCTTCGAGCGAAGACATCCAGCCGCGACGCTTGAACCGTGGTTTCCCATGCTTGCCGAACTCGTAGTCAGCAACGGCATCAAACGACCTGGTCGCTATCTTTTGGGCGGCCAGGCTGTCAATATGGTCTCCGATCCAACAGGAGTTACGTAGGATGCCGACATAATCATGGAGATGGTATTCGGTATATTCAGCTATGTTTCTGGCTGTCTTGAACATTTTAGTGCGTAGCTTGCTCTTTTTCTTCTTGATCGCTGAACGCCATTTTTTAGAGCTACGCATGGCGGCAAGACGTTTCATCGCTTCACCAAGACAGGCATTATATAGATAACGACCAGCTTCGAGTCGGACATTAAGCATTCGATTGTCTTTTGGGGTTGTTACGAGTTGAAACTCGTGGATAAATGTTGGAGTTTTAAGTTTATCTGGCATTGATTGCTCAACTATACCATATAGATATACATTTGTCTAGCAATTGCTGAAAAACAAAGTTCCCGCATTCATCCCCATGGTTAAAACCAGGGGCTTTCTGCGGATAGTTTGGTAAATTAATCTTGTAAGAGAGACAGCTCCGTTAGAGCAATTAAAGCCATGAAACGGTTTCATAAGTGAAGGAGGACGATTATGGGCAGGAGAAAAAATATTGCTTTACATGTGGCAGCCGAAATTATCACAAACGGTTTTCGTCTCAGCTTTCCCGGCTTTACGATCTTGCGTCGGACGCAAGGAGGCTTACTATGACCAGTGCTGATGCCCAATACCGGCCCGAACTCGACAAGAATAAGGCCAACTATGCGCAGCTAAGCCCGCTTTCATTCCTGGACCGCACGGCGAGCATATATCCTGACAGGACATCGGTTATCCATGGCGCGCAGCGCTACACGTGGAAGGAAACCTACGCCCGCTGCCGTCGCCTCGCCTCCGCGCTCGCAAAGCGCGGGATAGGAGTTAGTGACACCGTCTCAGTTATGTTGCCCAACATCCCGCCCATGTATGAGGCGCAATTCGGCGTACCGATGTGCGGTGCGGTGCTGAACACGCTGAATACACGGCTGGATGCCGAGGCGATTGCGTTTATGCTCAACCATGCAGAGTCGAAGGTGCTAATCGCCGATCGGGAGTACTCGGCTACCGTTGCAAAGGTGCTGCAGTTGCTGGGACGTTCAATCCTGGTGGTGGATGTGGACGATCCCGAGTACTCTGGTCCTGGAGTGCACGTCGGCAGTCTGGAGTACGAGACACTGCTCGCGGAAGGGGACCCGGGATATCCGTGGGTTGGGCCGGAAGACGAATGGGATGCAATTTCCCTCAACTATACTTCCGGCACTACCGGCAACCCGAAAGGCGTGGTGTACCACCACCGCGGCGCGTTTCTTAACGCTATTGGCAACATACTGGCGTGGGCGATGCCGCACCATGCGGTGTATCTCTGGACGCTGCCGATGTTCCATTGCAACGGCTGGTGTTTTCCCTGGACGCTGGCGGCAAACGCCGGCACCAGCGTGTGCTTGCGCAAAGTCGATGCGGCAATGATCTTCGGGCTCATCAAAGAGCACCGCGTAACGCACTACTGTGGTGCCCCGGTTGTCCACACCGCGCTGATCAACGCCCCCACCGAGCTCAAAAAAGGCATTGACTGGAAGATCAGTGCTTTCGTTGCGGGTGCGGCGCCGCCCGTCGCGATCATCGAGGGGATGGAGAAGATGGGCTTCTCGATCACCCACGTCTATGGGCTCACCGAAACGTACGGCCCCGCCGCGATATGCGCGAAACATACCGAGTGGGAGTGCCTGCCGCTTGCTGAGCAGGCGCAGCTCAATGGCCGGCAAGGGGTGCCCTATCCCGTCGTGGAGGCGGTGACGGTGATGGATCCCCTGACTATGAAGCCGGTACCTCAAGACGGCGAGACCATAGGGGAAATCATGTTCCGCGGAAACATCACCATGAAGGGATACTTGAAAAACCCGAAGGCAACGCAGGAGGCGTTCGCCGGCGGCTGGTTCCACTCGGGCGATCTCGCGGTGGTGCACCCGGACGGTTACATCAAAATTAAGGACCGCTCGAAGGACGTCATCATCTCGGGCGGTGAAAACATCAGCTCGCTCGAGGTGGAGGACGTGCTATACCAGCATCCGGCGGTGATGGCCGCAGCGGTGGTGGCGCAGCCGGACCAGAAATGGGGTGAGACTCCGTGCGCATTTGTCGAACTGAAGAAGGGCGAGAAAACCTCCGAAAGCGAGATCGTCGCGTTCTGCTGCCAGCACCTTGCGCGCTTCAAAGTGCCCAAATGCATCGTGTTCTGCGAGTTGCCGCGGACTTCGACCGGCAAGGTCCAGAAATACATTCTGCGCGAGCGGGCCAGATCGTCCGCCACGATCGACACATAAGGAGGATTCTATGAGTTCCATGCCCCAACCTGAACAGGCCATTATAGTGCGTGAGGATCGCGAGGGCATTGCGTTTCTCACCATGAATCGCCCGCTACAGATGAACCTGCTAACTGGCGAGATGCTGGATGCCCTGCAGTCGGCGCTCGACACAATCGCAAATGCCTCCAACGTCAGAGTCGTCGTTCTGTCGGGGGCCGGCAAGGCCTTCTGCGCCGGGCACGACCTGAAGGAAATTCGGGAGCTTCACGAGCAGCCGAAGATCGAGCAGCTCTTCCGCAAGTGCAGCCGCATGATGATGTCAATCGTGCGCCTGCCGCAGCCGGTGATTGCGCGCGTGCAGGGGGCCGCGGCGGCTGCGGGCTGCCAACTCGTCGCCCAGTGTGACCTCGCCGTGGCGTCCGAGGCAGCAAAGTTCGCGACGCCTGGTGTAACCTGGGGTTTCTTCTGCTCAACGCCCGGCGTGGCGGTCGGTAGGAACCTCCAGCGCAAGCATGCGATGGAAATGCTGCTGACCGGCGACTTGATTGACGCGAAACGGGCGCTGGAATGGGGACTCGTCAACCGGGTTGTGCCCGCCGAACAGCTGGACGCGGAAGTGGAAAGGCTCGCTCGCCGGATCGTTGAGAAGCCACCCACTACTGTGGCGGCCGGGAAACACGCGTTCTATCAGCAGATGGACCTCGGTCTCGAGCGCGCCTACGAGCTTGTGGCTAACGTCATGGCCTGCAGCTTCGCTCATGAGGAAGGCCGCGAAGGCATGGATGCATTCATCGAGAAGCGTAAGCCGAACTGGAAGGCCTAGTTCCCGTTGACAGGCAAGGTCTACGATTAAACTTCGGGTCGTTAGCCCATACATTTTTCGAACGCCTTTGCAAGCGATTCAACGGCTGCCTTAAATCCGATTTCTACAAGAATAGGCGGATTAAGTTCCACCGTTAAGGACCGCTTATACCGAATTGTCTTCGCGATAATCTCTCTGATTTCCTCAACATGTTTGAGAATGCTCGGATCAGAGAGGGATCTCTGCAGCAACCCCAACTTTAGCTGCAATACTACAATATTTTGTCCCACATAATCATGCAGATCTGCTGCTATCAGGTATCTTTCCCGCTCCTCGACCCTCGACTCGAGTGTCGAGATCTCAGTCGACGCGGCATAAAGCTCCTGCGACTGTACCAATGGCGACTATGGTGCTGGGATTGCTATCGAAGATTTTATTGCGGTCTTCGTCACCGTTTAATTTCACTTCCCGCACATCGCAGCCTTACTCGTCACGCAAATTCCTAAGTACATCCTGATAAGGTTTCAAATCCGCGCTTTTAACAACTATAATTTTATGGAGGCAATCATGATAAACGCTGCCATTGCAAGGAGGAATACAGCTTTGCGCGATAGGTTTATTGGATAAGTAGTGACCATTGTAGTCACCGATGCGGTCTTACAAATCACACCGGTCTTGGGAGACGAGTGTGGTAAGTGTCCGGTCAAAGTATTCTTTCTGGCAAATAACGCTATGCATGTTTCCATCACGCATGGCCTTCATATCCTTTCTGTCGCATAAGCACAAATCAGTAGGTTAGAGATTGCCATGTTGCAAAAATCGCTACACGCAATGACATAATTGGTGTTTTTTAGCAGCCTGTTAAGGCATCGTGCCGCCCAGCCAGTCGCTGATATGTGTTTGATTTTTTTGAACAGAGGGGAGCGTTTATGCTAAAAATGCGGCTGTCAAGTCTTGACTAGATCATGGGGTTGAGCATCAAGGATGCGTCGCACCACAGACAGCAAGTAATATGATTCGAAGGGCTTCTGCAGGAATCCGTTGATCTCGCCAATCTCCTCTGTCTGCGCAACATATTTCGTGTACCCGGAAATGGCCAGGACCTTGACGTCGGTGTTGATCGTTTTTATCTCGTTGATAAGCTCTTTGCCATTTAATCGGGGCATGACGATGTCCGTTATCACCAGGTCTATATCCCGCGGCATCTTTTTTACAATATCAAGCGCAGAGATTGGATCGCTGACAGCAAATACCTTGTAACCATGGCTTGAGAGGGTATCCTGCATTGCTTTCAGAATATCATGTTCATCGTCGACGATCAGTACCGTTTCATTTCCACTGACGGAAGTTACCGGTCTCTTAACTTCCGTTCGAATGGCTGATACTAAGGCAGGAACGTAGATGGTAAAGACGGTTCCCATGCCCGGTTCGCTCTGTACCACAATGTATCCCTTGTGTTCTTTAACAGTCCCATAGACCATTGAAAGGCCAAGCCCGGTACCTTTTCCACGTTCTTTCGTTGTATAGAACGGTTCAAATATCCTGTTCAAGACATCCTTGCTCATGCCCGTTCCCGTATCCGTGATACTCAGTAGAACATACTCTCCCGGCAAGATGTAGGGTGGCACGTCAGGCATGTTCTCAACGATTTCTTTTGCAATTGTCTTGATGACGATGCTGCCGCCTTTTGGCATGGCGTCACGGGCGTTGACGATGAGATTCATGATGACCTGTTCCATCTGGTTCATATCTCCCTGAATTGGTGGCAGTCGATTGTCGAGGTCTACGCTGAGACTGATCTTCTCGTCAATCATCCGTTCGAGAAGTCTCACCGTCTCATAGACTATATCGTTCAGATTTAGCGATACGAACTCATAGTTGCTCTTACGCGCGAAGCCGAGAAGCTTTGAGATCATTCTCCCCGCTTTTCGCGAAGCATCTTCGATCACGTTCAAGCTGCGCATGGCTTTATCCTCCAAGGCACTACGGCGCATGATTGACGCATGGCCGAGAATTGCCGTTAGGATATTGTTGAAATCGTGGGCGATGCCGCCGGCGAGAACGCCGATTGATTCCATTTTTTGAGATTGGAAAAGATATTCCTGGAGTTTTTTCTTTTCAGTGATGTCACGGTAAAAGGACTGGATGAACAGCTCGTCCCCGATCGTGATCGCCTTGGAACTTATCTCGAGATAAATGGGAGTGCCGTCCTTCTTGTTATGCACGGATTCGAAGACCTGGCTCTCGCCATTCAGGATGCGTTTCATTCTTCCGGCCATCTCTTCCTTTTTGAAGTCTGATTCAAGAAGCTTTACGTGGGCGCCAATCAGCGCTTCACGGGTAAATCCGTGCATTTCGCAGGCCTTATCATTGATATTGATGATCACTCCGTTTCTGTCGAGGACGACGATCCCGTCAGTCGCATTGTCAACGAGAGATCGGTGCCACTGTTCAGATTTGGCCAGCTCTTTTGTCCTTTCTGCGACCATGGATTTGAGCTCGACGGAGTAGATTTCGAGTTGTTTCTTATCCATGGAAAGATCATATTCAAGGGAGATTTCCTTAATAATAAGTTTTTGGTTAACATATCTCCATGCAAGACTGCCGAAAGCTGCACCCATTAAAAAAATATTATTGTTAATAAATACCCTGCTGTTCGTTATATGGTCAAAAAAGATAATTGGCAGAATATAAATAGCATAGATTGTGCAATTAATGAGAGAAGTCATTTTTACAGATATCGGCATAAAACCAAAGACGAAAATCATAAGAATCGTAAAGCCCGCGTAATAGGTAGATTGATGGCCGCCGAGCTGAAGTATCATTAATTCAATCATTGTGGCAGTAATGATGGTTCCCAATTCCAAAATAATCATGCAACTATATTGCGATAAGTTCTTTTTTAATTTAGCAATGGATGCTAAGAGAAGAGTTAAAAAGGCTGCCGAGAATCTATAAACCAGAAAAAGTCTAAGTTTATCGGGTGCAACAAAATAATCCAAGATAATTAGCGAGATATCTACCACAGCTCCTAACGCTAAAAGGATGGGCAAATATGTACGTATCAATGCAACTGTTTCTCGTTTTATGAATTCTTCTTTCTTCATATCGTAAGTACTAATTTACCACTTTTTTGATAATTTTTTGTTTTTCTTTTAGAATCATCCTGGCAGTGTCATAACTTACGTAAGTGACACCCGGAATCCCTAGCCCATGCGTTGTCCAATGTCCTGTTAAGTAAAGACCACGTATACAAGAAGGTTTTCTAAATTCAGGATTTGCCAGCTGTGTCGGAGTACTTTCCCATCCATATGCGGATCCTTTATGATTCAAAGTATAACGAAACAGTGTGTGAGGAGTCGCAGTTTCTTTGTAGATAATGTATTTTGACAATTCTGGTATGGAATGCGCTTCAATTGAATGAATTAAAGAATCTGCAAGCTTGTTCCTATTGTTTTTCCAATATTCCCTACTTTTAAAAGGTGCATTTATAAAGGCTAAGACTGTCGTCTGGTCAGGCGAAACATGCGTCAAATATCTTCCCATATCTCGAAAATTGCCTTTTTGCGTAGCAAGATATGTTCGATGTAAATCATACTGAGACAGGTACCAAAGATTAATTCCCGGATTAGGTAATTTTTTTTTAGACTTGTCTACGCCTAAGTATACAATGAACGTCGACAATGAGGCAACCATATGGGCAAGGTTATCCATAAAATCCTGGCTTAAGACCTTTTCCCCTAGAAGTGTTAAAAAAGTCAGCTTGGCATCTGAGTTAGAGACTACTAACCGCGAAGGGACAAATTCCCCTTTTTCCAACATCACTCCTTTAACTTCACTATTTTTTACGCTGATTGTTTTTACAGGGGATGATAATCGTAAATCACCACCGAAATCTCTAAATCTTTTTGCCAAAGCATCTGGCAGTGCCTGCATTCCTCCCGCGAGATGATATCCTCCGTCGAGAAGAAATTCCTTAAAAATTTTAGCTCCTATGAATGCAGACATAAGGGACGGCGGCAGTCCCCCATTACCGAAAAGGGGAAAGGATAAAGTGGCTTTCAGTTTATCATCAGTAAAATATCCATCCAGTAAATTTTTGAACGTCCAGCTCCTAATTCGCGTAAAAAACATAGGATCAGGACTTACTAAAAAATAAAAAAATCTCTTAATGTTATCGGATTCTTTTGGAAAAGCTGATTGAAAACCCTCAATTGTTTTATCCACATCGGACCAGAAAGAAACCCGATAATCTGGAGTTACGACAATGTCTGAAGGGTCAATTTTTTTTATTGATAATTCTTTATTTACTCCGAGGTCTTCGAAAACTTTCCCAAGGATACCATACTTATAACCTCCGAACGAGTGGGCAGCGGCATCAAAAGTAAAACCGTTTCTTTTAAAGGATGTGCAGTATCCGCCGGGTTTAATATGTCGCTCCGCAATAAGCACCTTCATGCCTGCTTTTGCAAGGAAACATCCACAGACCAAACCGCTTATACCTGCGCCTATTATGACTGTATCATAGGTATCCGTAGCGGTCTTAAACATTTATAGGAGGCACCTGATTAAGTAACTTATTTACCAATGCCACAGCCTGCTGGACGGTGGTTATTTTAGGGACGTCCTCGTCCCGTACCGATATTTTAAACTTCTTTTCAATAGCTACCGTGATTTCGATGGCCTTAATCGAATCTATTTCCAGGTCTTTAAAAAAGTTTTTTTCTGGCGTTATCTCCTCCTCGTCAATTCCGGAAACATCTGCAATGATTGACACAATTTTTTTCTCAACATCATTTACCATTTTGTTCTCCTTCATCAGCGGATATATTTTTTTACAACTACAGAAGCATTATTGCCTCCGAAGGCATATGAATTGTTTAATGCGATATTCACAGTATTCTTTCTTGCCTGATTGGGTACACAATCGATATCACATTCCGGATCAGGGGTTTCGTAATTGATTGTTGGGGGCATGATGTCGTTTTTCACGACAAGGGCACAGGTAATTGCTTCTAAAGCGGAAGCCGCTCCCATGGTATGGCCGAGCATGGACTTAATGGAACTGATGGGAATTTTACTATAACGAGTCCCGAAGACCTCTTTAATGGCGGCACATTCCGCGCGATCATTTGCCTGCGTTCCTGTGCCGTGGGCACTGATGTAGTCCACATCATCTATAGTAATGCCTGCCTCCCTCATTGCCTTTTTCATGCATTCGACAATTCCTGCCATTGAGGCATTCGTCATATGATGCGCATCGCAACTGAGGCCATAACCTGCTATTTCAGCGTATATCGGCGCCTTCCTTTTTATGGCATTCTCTAATGATTCTAACACGAGCATTCCAGCCCCTTCAGCAAGCATCATACCTTTCCTGTTTTTATCAAAAGGTTGACATCTTTCGGGAGCGACAGCTGAGAACTGATTAAAACCCGTATATTCAATACGAGATATTCCATCCGATGCGCCGGCAATCATGATTTCAGCCCTGTTCAGCCTGACCAAATCATAAGCATAGGCGATTGCATAATTTCCTGCAGCACAGGCTGTCGAGACCATGAAATGCGGTCCGTTGCAGTTGAACTCCTTCGCAATTGCGGCTGGCGCTGTATGTGGCGGCATTTGGAAAAATAGTTCTTTCCCCACTTCTTTCTGGTTAATGAGCAGCAAGTCAATGTCTTCAATAGCTTGTGCCGCACCCAGCGTTGTGCCATGAGAAACTCCGATTACATGGTGGTTTAATTCTTCAGATGTTAGCGCGGCATCTTTTACTGCAAGTTTTGCCGAAGCCAACGCCATCTGGGTGGCACGATTCATGAACTTCAGACACTCTTTCGGAATAAACTGCTCAGGTTTAAAAATCTTGACCTCACCGCCATTATGAGTAAAATGGTTTGTCGTATCAAAAGTAGTAACAGGGCTTATGCCGGACTTTCCCTGAAGCAGACTATCCCAGAATTCGTCCTTGCCGATGCCGATGGAAGATATGACTCCCATGCCTGTTATGACAACTCTCTTATTCATCTTTCACGCTGAAAACCAATTCCGCTTCGGTTATTTTTTTATCGTCTACAAATGCCTCGCCCGACACATAGGCAACATTCGGCAGGGATTTGACATTTACGACCTTAATCTTTAACTGGTCACCGGGTACCGCGGGGCGGAGAAATCGTGCCTTGACTGACCCGAAGTAATACAAATGTTTTTTGGCCGCGTTTTCGTTTTTTCTATTTGTCGCAAAAAGGATGATGGCAGTCTGCGCCATGGCCTCGATGATGAGTGCGCCGGGCATGATGGCTTTCTCGGGAAAATGGCCGAGGAAAACCATATCATTGCCCGAAATATTCTTCACGGCAATTGCGTGTTTCCCCGGTTCGATCTCAAGGACCCTGTCGATCATAATGAAGGGAAATCGCTGAGGAATGAATTTCTGAATCTCTTCAAAATCTAGCTGCATCGGTCACCTGATCTCGGCATAAGACAGCGCAAAAACAAGTCAGCCGTTCTGTTGCATGCGCTACGCGTATCGTCCTAGAATGACGGCGGTATTCTGGCCGTATGGGTCTGCTGAAATTACAAGTACGTTCTCTATCTGCATTTGCCGCGCCTTGCCAGGAACATAATCAAGATCGCACTCAGGATCTCGTTCATGATAATTCACTGTGGGTGGGATGAATACATTCTGGAGCGCGCCTACTGCTGCTGCGAGCGATAGCGCGCCGGAAGCCGAATACGATTCTCCCACCATGGACTTTACTGAACTTACCGGTATCTTGAAGGCATGGTCGCCGAAAAGTTCTTTTATGATCCTTGTCTCCATTCTGTCCAGCCCCTTCGTTGAATTGGAGCAGGCGCAGATATAATCTATGTCTTTCGGATCTAAAGAAGCATCTTTTAAAGCATGAACACTGGCATTCTTTAACCCTTGTCCTGCATGATCGAAGGAGCTGTCTGCCGAAGGATCAAAGGCATTGCCGTACCCCAGAACAAGTGCTAAAATGGTCGCGCCTCTTTTTAACGCATGATCCTCATCTTCAAGGACCAGAATGGCCGCGCCTTCGGACAAGATGGTTCCATTCCTACGGGCGTCGAAGGGACAGCAATGGGGCTCCGAGCCGTCAACACCCGACAGATAACCTAGGTTATGAAATCCCATGAAGGTTTCCTCGCACAGTTCTTCGACCCCGCCTGCAAGGACGACGTCGGCCCTGTTTAGTCGTATGAAGTCCGCGGCAAAAGAGACGGAGTCGAGGCTGGCGCAGAAACCCGTTGATATGGTAGTATTAAACCCTTTGATTTTAAAACGAATGGACACTTGGCTGGCAGGGGAGTTAATCACGGTGTTCGGGAAGTGTGAGGGATTGACGGACCGCGGTCCTTCGATGAGGCCCGAGCGGTCGAACTGTGAGATGCTGTGGAGGCTCCCGAACGTCGTCCCGAGTGAGACCCCCATGGAGTGAGTATTTGCCTCGGTTATCTCAAGTTTACTGTCCTCTATAGCGAGTTTGGCGGCAGAGCATACCAACCTCGTGCTCCTGTCAAGGTCCCGTAGGCCTTTCTTGCCGAGGAATGAAACCGGGTCAAAATTAGGTACCTCGCCTGCAAGGTGCACACTAAAAGGTGCAGAGTCAAAGAGAGTCACAGGGCGAAATCCCGTTTTACCCTGGTACAATCCTTCCCAATATGCCTCTCTGCCGATCGCAATAGGCGAGAGAACACCGATGCCGGTAATTGCTATTCTTCCGCTCATTCCCGGGTTAAATCCCCAATCCCCCATCAAGCTGTAGTACTTGCCCGGTTATGTACTGGGACTCGTCACTAAGCAAAAACAGTACTGCCTTCGCCACTTCATCGGAAGTGCCAAATCTGTGAAGCGGTATCATGTTCAAAAATCTATCCTTGGATTTCGCGCTGAGCGCCGCCGTCATCTCGGTGTTGATGAAACCGGGGGCAACGGCATTGACCCTGATGTTATAGGAAGCTACTTCCTTAGCCAGTGATTTGGTAAAGCCGATCACGCCTGCCTTTGCCGCCGCGTAATTTACCTGGCTGGGGAGCGGGTGGATGCCACTGACTGATGACATGTTCACGATGTTCCCGCTTTTTTGTTTGAGAAAGGTGATAATGCAAGCTCGCGAAGTGTTAAAAACACCGGTAAGATTAATATCTATTACTTCGGACCAGTCTTCCTTATTCATCATCATGAGCGACTTGTCCTTTGTTATACCGGCGTTGTTGATGAGGATATCGAGTCTTCCGAATTCTTTCTTCACCTCCTCAACGAGCGTGTTAGCGCCGTCAAAATCCCGCACGTCAAGTCGAAATGGCAGTGCCTTTCTGCCCATTCGAAGGACTTCTTCAACAAGGGAGTCTGCTGCTGCACGGTCTTTGGTAAAAGTAAACGCGCAATCGGCACCCTCGCCGCAGATAGCGAGGACTATGGCGCGGCCAATACCCCTCGTCCCGCCCGTGACGAGCGCCACCTTATTAAAAAGCGAATTCTTTTTCAGGCCCAGCTCCCGAATGAGTGGATGGATTAGCGTGTCATTTATAACACTTTTCCCGCGTCTTTACAAGGTAAAAACCTTGTTCAGAGCGAAGATCTGGGCCAACATCTACTCTCTTAAAGGGAGCATACCCATCCCTGCATCCCTCATGCTCTAAGGTATTTCCACCACGCAGCGGATCACTCTTTCGTGATAGTGTAGAAGATAATCGCTCCCGAATCGACCCGGGACATTGTTATAGCACTGCCGGGGATATTGGCGTATTGAAGCAATCTTTCGAAATCAGCCTCGGAGCGCTGTAAGAATCCATCCCAGTTGACGAGCCAATGGTAAAATTGTGGACGGTAACGATTAACATCTTTGAAGGAAGCAATGAGTTTCCCGCCAGGCGTGAGCATCTTATACAGGGAACTTAACAATCTCACGAGGAAATCGTTGGGGAGATAATCAAAATAGCCGACACTGTAGATAATATCTTGCATCCCGAATTCCGCAACCGCCGTCTCGTAATCGAATATTCTGAGAGCATTGTATTGGCGCAATTCCACGTAATCTTCCGAGAGTCCTGCATATGCAAAACGATCGAGGGCGAAATCCAAGGCAGCAGCGTCCAGATCAACACAGGTAAACTTGGCACCTGATGTTTTGATCTCCGGTGCTAATTCGAAGACCTCTCGACAGGAACCGCAAGCCACGTCGAGGACTTTAGGATCGCGCCTGTTGATTAACTCTTTTTTTAGCAGTTCCCGAAGTTTCACGATCCGCTCTCTCACGCCGACTGCAAGTGTTACAGATAGCATATACTTGTCAAGGTAATATCCCATGCCGTCGGACATGGGAGAATTCTTGTATGCAATTTCCAAGGTATTATAGTCTCCCTGATGCCCTTGAGGCCATACTCTGGTTCGGTTGATACAATAGCTTTTGGCCAAGATAGGATTTGTTTTTTCTCTGAAATCAACCTGTGCCGATTTAATGATAAACGTATCATTCACGTCCTTCTCAAACTGTGCACAGGTTCCAAGCATCGAGTCATTCAAGACAGTAATCTCTTCAAGTAGTTTCTCCTCGTTCGCCCCTGGGTGAGAACATCTCACTTCAAAATCTCTCAGCTGTTCGACGTATCGCTCTGTTTTCGTGTAAAGAAATTCTAAATATCGCTTTGCTCCTTCATTAACAAACCCGCTGCCACCCTTAACCTCTTCCCCCCGATACGTCTCTATATTTTCCATAATTATTCTCCTTATAAATAACTCGTCCAATGTACACTATCTATAGGCTTAGGAATCTTAAGTATCGCTAATATGCGACGATCGCACTTCCTTCCTGAGGCTAACCTGTTTCATAGGCCGGCAGATGAACTTTGGATCGGCAACCTGATACGCTATCAGAGAAGTACTTCATTGTTTTGTCGTAACCTCGAACTTAGTCATTCGCCTGACTTGGTGACTTGAATGAATTCAGTTTATTGGATTTTTCTAGAAGAGAGGGAGCAAATACAATGTAGAATCCAATAAAAATTGGTTTCAATATTGGTTAGGATAGTCTCTTAATATGCAGCTGTCAAGCTTCTTATTTAGATATCAGCGATTCGGAAACAACATGTCCGAGAAGAACCAGAACTCCCGCATGTCGGCACCGTTCTCAAGTAAATGCGTCGCATAAGCATGTCATAATTTATGCGGTGTGACAAAGTTAACGATACCGAAGCAATCTAATGGATGGATGTACTTTACGTGAAATATTATTAAAGGGTACAGTCAGTATCATTGCCTCTGGGACCAAAAACAGATTGGATTCAAGTAAGCCGCTCCGCGGCAGAAGAGCAAAGCATCCATCCTGCGTCCATCCCACCTTGTCTGATATTTCCTGAATAATCTCCGTGTTACCATACATCTCCAATGCAGTTCAATCTTGTAGCACAAGGAGAGTATGGTCATGGAAAACTGGTACGAGAAGTCCAAAGAAGCCCTGCAACTGAGCGGTAAGGGCGACACAACGCAAGAAAGTTACACACGCGCAGTCCGATTACTCATTGAGCATTTCGGCAACAAAACCCCCGATCTCATCACCGAAGAAGAGCTTCAGGAATACTTCCTCCATTGCAGGAACGTTCGCAAGTGGGCGCCCAAAACCATGGCTGTCTGCTATGCCGGCATCCGCTTTTTCTTTGAGAACGTCCTGCGCCGTGACTGGCATATCCTGAGCATCATTCGGGCGCAAACTGAACACCGGCTTCCGACTGTGCTTAGTATCGAAGAGGTACGCGCCACCCTTTCCCGCGTCACGTCTCCTCGCAACCACGCCTTCCTCTCCACAGTCTATTCCTGCGGCCTTCGGCTCCAGGAAGCGCTACACCTCGAAGTCCCGGACATCGATAAACACCGTATGATGATCCATATCCACCGGGGGAAAGGCACTAAAGACCGTTATGTTCCGCTTCCCCGTACGACGTATGCTCTTTTGCGGAAGCATTGGGCCACTCACAAAAACCCCCGATTGATTTTTCCCTCACGGGGCATATACAAAGATGGCTCGGACATTCGGAAACCGGTTTCATACAGTACGGTGCAGGCGGCGCTTCAGAACGCGGTACGCGCAGCGGGTATTCAGAAACGCAACGTCTCCATCCACACGCTTCGCCACGCCTATGCTACTCACCTGCTCGAAGCCGGCGTGAATCTGAGCGTCATCCAGCAGTATATGGGCCACTCCAGCCTTGAGACCACGATGATTTACCTACATTTGACCACCAAGGGTCAGGAAGACGCTTACAAAATCATCGACCAGCTCATGACGGGGTTTTGACCATGGACACGATCAATGAGATTTTCCGCACCTATGCCCCGGAGTACGTGTCACGGTTTGGCGAAGCGATTCCTCTGGAACATCGCAAGGCAATAGACGCAATTATCAACTGCCGCACTCCAGCTTGTGGGACGACCTGGTTCCGTTGCGAAGACTGCGGGAAAGACCATGCCATCCATCGTTCTTGCGGCAACCGTCACTGCCCGACCTGCCAGTATCATAAGAGCCGACAGTGGCTCGAAAAACAGATTGATCGGCGGATGCCAGGACATCACTTCATGATCACGTTCACGGTGCCCGAGCAGATTCGTCGGTTCATCAGAGGCAATCAACGAGCAGCTTATGCTGCCTTGTTTTCTGCTTCTTCAGCGGCTATGAAAAAGCTGGTTCTCGACCCCAAGTTCATGGGCGGCGATCTGCCGGGCTTCTTCGGGGTCCTGCACACATGGGGCAGAACACTGGAGTTTCACCCCCATGTCCACTATATCGTCGTAGGTGGGGCGTTTTCGTCCGAGGATAAAACATGGAAACCGTCAGGAACCGGTTTCTATGTGCCGGTCCAAGCGCTATCTCCCATTTTCCGGGCGAAGTTCAAGGATGAGATGAAAAAAGCAGGCCTTTTTGATCAAATCCCCGAAGAGGTCTGGCGCATCGACTGGAACGTGAACTCGCAAGCCGTGGGCGACAGCGAAGGGAGTCTCAAGTATCTTGCCCCCTATGTCTTTCGGGTAGCCTTGTCCAACAGCCGGATCGTGAAAGTCAAGAATCGTCAGATCTTCATTCATTACAAAAAGACCAATAGCAATCGCTGGAGAACGCTGGAACTTGAGGTGATGGAATTTATGCGTCGCTTCCTCCAGCACGTTCTACCGACGGGGTTCATGAAGGTGCGATATTACGGCTTCTTAAGCCCGACCTGCAAAGTCCCGCTTGAGAACATCAGGACGCTGATTGAGCTGGCTTATGGATTTGAGGTGACGATGTCTGAAGTCGAACAGACGCCCCCAATGCCTCATCCAACATGCGGGTGCTGCGGTGGCTTTCTCAAAGTGATTTCGATTTCTCCGCCGCCGCAGCACCTGGCACGCGCCGGATAGCATCCGACGATTTTGATTCACCACGTGTTTCTCGTGTAAGATCCCGCAGGCATCATCTGCGGGTCAACGCTCCCGTTCGGCCGCGCGAGCGGATCAGGCGATGATTTCTGCGTGTGAGTATAATGGGAATCACGTTTGTTTTTTTATAATCAGACCGACACGAGCTCTCACTCTCCATAAACTGCCCATTCAGGCTTTAACCAAAAACGACCCCTCGAAGCATTACCCTATATATAGAGACTATCGGTCATCATCCTGCCGCTCCGGGCTTCTTGAATTATGGATTGAGTACGACGTGAAGATGTCGTCACAATCCTTATTGATTCTATCACAATAGTAGGTCTCGATTCAGCAAAAAACTCAATAGCAGTGGCAACAGCAGACACCGACGACAATCAAGAGGTTCGCTACTACGGTAAGATTGGCAGTGACATGTCGTCATTGGACAAAATGGTTAGAAAGCTTGAAAGCAAAGGAACGGAACTGCACTTTGTCTATGAAGCCGGCCCATGCGGTTATGAAATATACCGCCATCTGACCAAAAAAGGTTACAAATGCACGGTTGTGGCACCCTCGCTGATCCCCAAGAAAAGCGGCGATCGCGTCAAAACCGATCGTCGTGACGCGCAAAGTCTTGCAAGGCTGTATCGGGCTGGAGAACTGACCCCTGTTTACGTACCCCAGGAAGAAGATGAAGCCATGCGAGACCTGACACGTGGCCGCGAAGACGCAATTAAGGCCCAGCGCACCGCTCGGCAGCGATTAGGCGCGATGCTTCTGCGGCATGGACACCGATACTCTGGGGAAACCGCATGGACCCAAGCCCACATGCGTTGGCTGTCGGACATCAAGATGCCACACCCTGCTCAGCAGATCACGCTGCAAGAGTACATCAACACTGTGCAGGAATGCTCTGCGCGTGTTTCCCGGCTAACGGAGCAGATTCAAAAGCTCATTCCAACATGCCGAACGGCCCCTGTCGTACGTGCAATCCAATCGCTACGCGGTGTAGCGGATGTAACTGCTGCGACCACCATGGCTGAGATTGGAGACTTGGGCCGTTTTAAAAATCCCAAGCATCTTATGGGATATCTAGGGCTGGTTCCCTCCGAGTACTCCAGCGGAGACAGCACCAGACGAGGGGGCATCACCAAAACCGGAAACACTCACGTTAGACGCGCGTTAATCGAAGCGGCTCAAGCTTACAGTTTCCCAGCCCGAGTCAGCCGAGTGCTCCTCAAACGACAAGAGGGGTTGCCGAAAAACATTCTCGACGTCTCTTGGAAAGCCCAAGTGCGGCTCTGCGGACGATTCCGTAAGCTTACGGCCAAAGGGAAGTCTAGAAACAAGGTGGTAACAGCTATCGCCAGAGAATTGTGCGGCTTCATATGGGCAATTGCCCGGGAAGTGAATCCTCAGAGCGCATAAAGATGAAAGAACAAGGCGTCACACAAAACTTGAGGGGGTCTCTCAGTATGGACCGCCTCTGGAAAATCAATCCTGGGGCATTTGTGAAAGAATAAATCGATCCTCAAAGGTAAAAACGGGAGCATCGAGATTTTTCAAAGAACAGAATCGAAAATTTGAAGACGCCCGGAAGCGGAAACGAAAACGACTAAAGTAAAAAACCAAAGGAGGACGCCAGCTAACATCAAACAATCTCCAAGGCATAAGCGGGGACGCGGCCACGTTTACGGAGAATCCTCGTCCGCACTATGGAATAAGGCAATGCCGAACTTCCGCTTTTAGAGCGAGGCAGCTCCGCGACGAAGAAAGGTCTTGCGGTCAAACCCGCGAATATCAGAGTGATCAAACGTCGCACAAGTCGGCCCCGTCCCTCCTTATGCCCTGGAATTATACTTAAACTATGAACCCTTAAAAAAGGGGCAGGAGACTATTTTCCCTCTTGACAACTGTCAACCATATCAGTGCTATAGTAAATAAATCAAAATTTCATAAACTTTCTTAGTTTCGTAAAAACATAATATGTCAGAATAGGTACATATCGTGCATTCTGTTTCTTTAGATGAGTAGTCTATCACGATAAAGCCAAACCCTTCGCAAGAGGGGGACGGAAAGCCACGGGTCTTAAAAGACCAAGACGGCCGAGCTGCCGAAGGATGATGCCTTTGGTATGCTCGGCTTTTTTATTGTTACATCGCTCAGACAGATCAAAATCGAGCCATGGAATTAATTAAGAGGAGGGTTATCAAATGAAAAATATCTTTGAACCTTGTTCGCTCGGAACACTTAGCCTGAAAAACCGAATCATCCGCTCAGCGACTCACGAGGGCATGGCGAATGCCAACGGGACTCCTACAGACGATCTGCTAAAGATGTACCGTAACCTTTCGGCAGGCGGCGCAGGCGCAATTATAACGGGCTTCGTGAGCGTGATGCAGAACGGAAGAGCCACCCCGAACATGCGGATGTTCGACAGTGACGTTTATATCGATGTCTACAAATCCATCAATGACCAGTTGAAGCAGTACAACACACCAGTGATCCTCCAGATAGCCCATGGTGGCAGCAGGTCCATGTCCAAGATTACAGGCCAGGAAGTCGTGAGTGCGAGTCCTCGCAGAAAAAACGAATATGGCGATAGAGTAAAAGAAACAAGCGACGTCGAGATCAGATCTATCATCGATGCTTTTGTGGCTGCTATCGTTCGCGCTAAGTCAGCAGGGTTCGGCGGAGTTGAGCTCCACGCTGCTCATGGCTATCTTCTTTCCGAATTCATTTCTCCCATACTAAACAGGCGAAAAGACAGGTGGGGTGGATCAACGGAGAACCGGATGAGAATCGTTACCGAAATTCTCTCTGGAGCTCGAAAGGAGGTCGGTAAATTCCCCATTCTCATAAAGATCAGCGCTCATGACGAGTATAAGCAGGGACCGACCGAGGCTGAAACCGTTACGATTGCCCAGATGCTCCAGACCGCCTTATGCGATGCCATTGAAGTATCCTGCGGTTACGGAGACTTCATGAATACCATTCGAGTGACCAAAGTGCCCGTAGATGCCATGTTAGGACTCATTCCTACCTACCGGAACATGCCGTCCTATAAGAAACGTTTATTTAAGCTTATGGCTCCCTTCCTGGTAAAGATCCGCAAGCCAATCTTTAATTACAACGTAGGAGCTGCGGAATTGATCAAGCGGAACGTAGATATTCCGGTAATTGTCGTGGGCGGTATTAGAGGTTTACAAGATATCAAGACGCTCATATCGGAAAAGGGTATCGATTTTGTGTCCCTATCCAGACCGTTCATCATCGAACCCGATATTGTGAACCGATTCCAACAGGGGCAGGAACGCTCTCGGTGTATCAATTGCGGTTATTGCCTAATGGGCGTTGTTGCCAATCCATTACGGTGCTATTATGGAAGAGTCCCGGCTGGGATAAGTTAGAAGTGAATAGTAATTAGTTAAACATACAGGGACAGATAACATTCTCTGCTCCACGAAATGTCATTTTATTTAAATTACACCTAGAGTGAACCCCAGAGATTGGACAGTTAAGGTTAGAGCGGCAGACAGGGTTTTACTGGTTACTATATATGTTTCTGTCAGTGGCCATGAAAAGTGTACAAAGCAGGGGAACGTCCCGCTAGTCGATCGTTTGTAAAACTTTCGGCCTTTTGGCACAAAAATCAATTATCATAAATGCCCTAGGATTGATTCTTCTGGGGCAGTGCATACTTCAATCAGGATTTTACACCATCGTCATAATATTAGCACCGCAGATATGGGCTCGGACCAGTGGATCAGGTCGTACAAGGCTCGCACCTCTACGCTCCCGCTTGCTCTATCACCTTCTGACCTTCAAGTTTAACCTCGCTCTCGGAGAGACCTTCCTTTTTCTGCGATAGTTCAGCCGCGCTACCGACACCCTTGGTCTCATCACCTAAACGAAGTACTCCAAATGGTAAGAAGTCCGGGTTTAATACAAGGGAGAGATATATATTTTTTTTTTGGAGTGCGTCCCTCAAGGTCCGGCTGACGCGCTTTCCTTCCTTCTTTGTAATGAGCTTCTGGAGTAATACCTTCACGTCCTCCATTACCTTACCCATCACGACGAGAAATTCCTTATACTCAGCTGAGTCCCTGAGAAACCCTGTACGTACGCTTGTGACGGGAATGAAGTCTGCGTTTACCTCGCCAGATATCCTGGCCATTGTCCGTCACTAGATCTCCATATCGAAAAGTTCTCTCCGAACGGCTCTCGCGGTCAACCCACAATTTGGTAGGGTGACCAAACATGAAAAACTTGCAGGATACGGATATCACGTTCTCATCATCGGATCCTACCTTGTGCTCTACGTGATCCGTGGCCGTACCAGAGAAATTCATAGAGTTGTGCATGGTTCGCACCATCTCGACGATATCATATAAAACACGGCCGCCAGTTATTCTGTTTTATAATGATTCAAAACACGATTGCATTCAGGAATTAAAATAAACACATGCTGCTGCAGGCTCATACCGTCACAAATACCTTCTGGCCGATGATTTAATATCCACCCCGCCCCACCCCCCTCCAAAAAAAACCGCTCACTGGTAGAATGAAATGAAAAACATCCTGTCAGCCAGCACTATAGATGACAATACGGTGATCAAGGGCAAGGTGGCATTTACTAAGTCAAGGGTATAGGAAATCACCCGCAAGGACCTCCAAGCTACCGCAGGGAAAGAGGTCGTCATTGACAAAACGGCGATACCGATTGAACGTACCCGAGCCGAGGGTATTTCCACGCTCAAAACCTCACGCGTGAAGCACTTAAATGGGCCGAAACGACTAACCAGCCGTACGATGCAGATACGCTGGCGCGCGTAGACCTGCTAGCCAAACCTGTGGAAGACATCGTTGCTGCCATCAAGCAGCAGTTTTCGCAGGAAGAGCCGAAGACCCAAGTCCAGCAACCCGTTGCTACTTCCACCGAAACGCAGTCGTTTGAAGCCGTTATAGAATCA
This sequence comes from Nitrospirota bacterium, assembly GCA_963845065.1. Lineage (GTDB taxonomy): Bacteria > Nitrospirota > UBA9217 > UBA9217 > UBA9217 > JAJYKN01. The sequence goes on along the minus strand of CAWJQQ010000001.1, from coordinate 387,794 downwards.
ACCAGCGTACCAGAGAATGTGTCGAAGAAGAAAAACGGCAGAAAAAAGAAAAATATCGTCCCTGAAAAGGAACAGGAAACTCTTGCCCTGGTTTGATTGACGAGGACATTGCCACCTTTGATTAAAGAGATTTGTAAATATGTCGATAAGATATGTGCTATTTGATATCGGATACTCTTTTCATAGATGGCATCCCATGGGAATTACTTTGTGAAAAAGCTATACAATATTACGGTTTCCAAACTGATAACGTTTGCATCGCTATTGGTAATCTCGTATTTTAGACGGCGTGATATTTTATGGATGTAAGGAACTGGATGGATTTTACCGGTCACAAACTTCTGGAAATAAATAGTGTATAAATACGTATTTATAGTCTATCACAACACCTCTTATGCAGAGTATAACGAACCAGTTTACAAAAAGCCGATATAGGGGATATGTTGGATGGATTTTATATGCTGTTCAAATTAGACGGCAATATGAACTGCATTGCGTCAATGAAAACGTCCTCGCGGCGAATTCTATTATGGAGGCAACAAATGAAGCAGCGAATAATGGTATTAATGGTGATCGTTGTGGCAGTACTCGTTTCTGGTTGTGGCAACTCAGGTGGTTCTGGGAACATATCAACAGCAGAGAGCACGCAGTCTGTCGTGGAGCTGAACAGCAATGACACCGTAACGTTAGGGGTCGATGGGCTTTCAATGACCAGCTTTACGGTAGCATCTGATCAGACCGTGACCGTTCCCGTGGTTCTATCTTCTGATGATCCGTTCTGTGCATATTCAATCGACCTGACCTACAATAACGCCATCATCCAACTCACCGACGACAATCTCGTTAACACGGGTGCATCATTTGGTGGGATGGTTGTGGTTAACCCTGAAAATGGCAAGGTAATCGGTATTACTCTTACCCCGCAGCAGGGCAACGTCAATATCGTCAACCTGAACTTCAAAGGGGTCAATGCCGGCGAGACTTCAATCAATATTACAGGGACAAAGGTCTCCTGCAACGATCAGGCGGATATAGTGGTACCCTCAGCGGAAATGCTGGTAACAACGATTAACCAGTAGTACCGTCAGACGTAAAACTCAGGCCTCCTGGGAAAACATCCCAGGAGGCCTTTTTTGTGCCCAATGCTGTGATTTACCTTGCACGCGCTGGGAATAATGGAGAAAACCCCTTCTGGTCGGTCACCCCAAGGGTTTCCACTAACCCCTCACCCCACACAAGAAAATCAAGGTATTATAGGATACTCAAATACGTTTTTTTATTGCAGGATAGTAACAGTACAGATAAAGGGTCAATATTTATTCGTAGCCATGGTATACATTGCATCTGCCATCCCTTAATCGAGCTATACTATTCATCGTAATTTACTGTTCCATCATTTCATTTTCTTAAATGCCGATAGCAATATTATTCCGAGAACACCGGCTGCCATTACAGCCGCCATATCCTCAAGCCCTCTTCGATTTCCCCGACTTAGCAGAAGCCTTCATTATAAATCTGACCAGCAGCCGCACAGCTATCGAAACGATTCCAATAAGTACCATGATAAAGATGATGGTGTGTTTTCCCCGTTGTGCAGTGGCAAACAACTCGTACATAATGTCTTCCTTTATCTTACGTATTTAAAGCCGGGTTTGATGCATCCTTTGCGTTTCTGGAGGATGCTAAACTCTCCATGATTCTCTAACTGCAGAATGCGATTATTACGATACCAGCCGCAAAGAATAAATGGCGTTAGTATATCAGAACTATCGTTTGCTCTTAGCGAATAAATACATCCCCGATTGAAGGTCGTCTAGTATCAAACTTACCGTTTTGCCTCAAGTCTATCCAAAAGCTGAAGTGTCCTCAATGGATCACTTCGGATAATGAACCTGAAGTTCTCGCGTTCGCCAGGAAAGGCTTAACCAGCGGGTTAATCAACAAGTAATAATCCCACATGGCCATGCAGCGCGCACAAAATTCAACGCTATCACGCATACCAGTCATAGTAATCTTTACAGAAGTTCGATTGTCTTTATGGTTTTGACCTTTTCGTACAGTTTTTTGTCTGCGGTCACGAACGTGCATTTGTGTCTCCGAGAAAGTTCGATATAAACGGCATCATATAATGTTATTTTAAACTTTCGGGAGAGGGCCAAGCTGTCCTGAAACTCCTCCAACCCAAGATCGAACCGTTCGAGGGAAAAATCCCACAGGATCGAAAATGCATCCGAAATAGCAGCTTTGGAGAGTCGCGTCTTTGTCGCCAATACATTGCCGATCTCATAAAACAACAATTCCGGCGCAGCAATGATCTCATGCCCGGCAACGTGATCGTCCTTCATATACCCGCCCGGTCGCCGCCGTCCTCATCCTCAAATAACCACTTGAGCGCGACCGACACATCCAAAACGATCATCTACGCTCCCTCATTTCCCGGATCGCTTTGACCGCATCAATCCGCGCTGTCTCTTTTCGGTGTTCACTCTTCCATGCGTTCATCCTTAATGATAGTTCCTTCAGTTTTTGCCCCCGGTCGCTCTTCAACACCTTCTCCTGATAATCATCAGCTGAAATGATGACCGCAAGCGGCCTGTTCGCCCGGGTAATCGTCACCGGCTCATGTTTTTCCGCCACGGAATTGAGAACGCTGCCGAGTTTCTTGCGTAGATAAAGCGCTGTTACAGTTTTCATGTGGGATCTCCTTGCATTAATGACTATAACATATACTATCATATAAGATATCTCAACTTATTAAAATCGTGGGAAAAAACGATAAGATACTATAGTGGTGAGGTGTTCCAGTGAAAGGGAACTGTCCAATTCTCGAATTCTGCCCTTTTTTCGGAGGGTCAGATTTAAACCGACGCCCTTCGGGTTATGAACCTTTAGGACGTTTGGAAACGATATTGCGCATTTTCTTAGTAATAAGTTTTTGTGTTGTTAATTTCCGATTGTTGTCTTGTTTTTTTATATCACAATAGAAACCAGCCAACATGCAGTAGTTCACGACATGTTCATCTTTTTAAACCAGTAAGCTATCCACCATCCAGAAAAACGGCCCTCCTTCCCGCGCGGAGAAAGAGGGCTACTGCATAGGCTTATAACGACGTGAGTTCCGAAAACTCCACCCAACTGATCGAATGCCTCAATGACCTACTGCACCTGCATGTGGTGCCGGAAAACGACTGACCCGACTGCTTGCGGGATTCAACGGTCTCCCTATGGAACATCCCGATTTATCGGGGCGCCACTCTACCCCCTGCGAGCTTCCCCTGCGGTCTCACGGCCGCCCGCACATTACTTGGGGCATTGATCAGTTTGTTGGCTAAGGAGCATGCGCCATCTTGATCAAAGACAAAGTATGACAAGATGTCGGGCAACATAGCATGCCAATCTTACCAAACGCTACTGCAGCGCAATACCTTCTGGGCCTCTCAAAACCGTGCTTGCGGAAGATATGGTCCTTACCGGTGTGACATTTCCGGTGGCTGTCCTCCCATATACCGTGATTGTGCCGTATCCCCAGTTGGATACAAAGATCTGGTTATTTACCGTGTCCACAGCTATGCCGGATGGGTCGCCCAAGCCTGTGTTTGCGCCGGAGATGGTATTTATCGGCGTGACATTCCCAGTCGCTGTTCTCCCATATACCGTGATTGAATTGTTATTGAAGTTGGCCGCAAAGATCTGGTTATTTACCGTGTCCACGGCAATACCCTGTGGTTGGTTCAAGCCAGTATTTGTTCCAGAGATGGTGCTTACTGGTGTGACATTCCCGTTGGCTGTCCTCCCATATACTGTGATTGAGTTGTTCCCGTTGTTAGCCACAAAGATCTGGTTATTTACCGTGTCCACGGCAATGCCCCATGGGTGGTTTAAGCCAGTACTTGCGCCGGAGATGGTACTTACCGGTGTTGCATTTCCGGTGGCTGTAATCCCATATACCGTGATTGAGTTCTCATAGTTGGCCACAAAGATCTGGTTATTTACCTTGTCCACGGCAATGGCTGATGGATATAACAAGCCAGTGCTTGTGCCGGAGATGGTACTTATCGGTGTGACATTCCCGGTGGCTGTCGAGCCATATACTGTGACTGAGTTATTCCCATTGTTAGCCACAAATATCTGATTATTTACCGTGTCCACGGCTATGCCGGATGGGCCGACCACGCCTGTGCTTGCGTCGGAGACGCTACTTACCGGGGTGACATTTCCGCTGGCTGTAATCCCATATGCCGTGATTGAGTGGTTCCCCCAGTTGGCCGCAAAGATCTGGTTATTTACCGTGTCCAGGGCAATACCCCATGTTTGGTTCAAGCCAGTGCTTGCTCCGGAGATAGTACTTACCGGTGCGACATTCCCGGTGGCTGTAATCCCGTATACCGTAATTGAGGGAAATTCGTTAGCAACAAAGATCCGGTTATTTACCGTGTCCACAGCAATGCCACGTGGTAAGTCCAAGCCAGTGCTTGTTCCGGAGATGGTACTTACCGGTGTGACATTTCCGGTGGCTGTCCTCCCATATACCGTGATTGAGTTGTTCCCGGCGTTGGCCACAAAGATTTCGTTATTTACCGTGTCCACAGCAATACCGTATGGTTCGTCCAAGCCAGTACTTGTTCCGGTAATGGTACTTACTGGTGTGACATTACCGGTGGCTGCAATCCCATATACCGTGATTGAGTTGTTCTGCACATTAGTCACAAAGATCTGGCTATTTACCGTGTCGACGGCTATGCTTGATGGAGCGTTCAATCCAGTACTTGCGCCGGAGATGGTACTTACCGGTGTGGCATTCCCAGTGGCTGAAGTGCTATATACCGTGATTGATTCTTCCTGGTTTGCCACAAAGATCTGGTTATTTACCGTGTCCACGGCAATACCCAATGGGATACCTAAGCCAGTGCTTGCGCCGGAGATGGTACTTACCGGTGTGACATTCCCGCTGTCTGTAATCCCATATACAGTGATTGAGTTGTTCCCGTAGTTAGCCACAAAGATCTGATTATTTACCGTGTCCACAGCAATGCCCGATGGACTGGACAAACCTGTAATGTTGCCGAATTGTCTCAATGCATTCACACTCCCGCTCAAGGATGAATCAAATACGGAAACCGTAAAGTTATCAAAATTGGTTACATAAAGATCACGTATTGCTGTCCACTGCGCGTACAGGGTGATATTTGCCGCACCCATCGCGAAGGTCTGCCCCTGCGTATAGGTCGTTCCGGTTCCGTTAGATAGCATGTTCCAGTTTGAGAAGGAATACCCGGTATTTACGAGGTTGCCGGTATTGCCGAACACTGTTACCGTTTGCCCCTGAACGTAGTTGTCCGTGTCAATCGGTACGTTGCCACCGGTATTACCGTTGCCGCTATAGGTTACGGTGTACGTGGGGCTTGTGGTCCACTGCGCATACAGGGTGACATTTGCCGCACTCATCGCGAAGGTCTGCGGCTGCGTATAGGTCGTTCCTGATCCATCGGCCTGTGTATTCCAGCCCGTAAAGTTATATCCGGTTTTCTCAAGATGCCCTGTATTTCCGAGCACTGTGACGGTAGCCCCCTGAGTATAAGTGTTAGGATCAGTCGGGACGCTGCCTCCGGTATTACCGTTGCCGTTGTAAGTAATGGTGTACTCGGAGCTTGAGGTTGAAGTCCACAATGCATACAGGGTAACATTGGCCGTACCCATAGCGAAGGTCTGCCCCTGCGTATAAGTCGTTCCGGATCCGTTAGACTGCGTGTTCCAGCCCAAGAAGGAATACCCGATATTTATGAGGTTGCTGGTATTCCCGAGCACCGTGACGGTAGCCCCCTGAGAGTAAGTATTATGATCAGTCGGGACGCTGCCGCCTGTGCTACCGTTGCCGTTATAGGTCACGGTGTATGTCTGTGTGGGAAGTGGGTTTGTACCGTCGCCCCCACCACTGCAAGCTACCAGTAAGATTGACACGAAAAGAATTAGAATCAATAAATTCAATAACCGTTTCATGTTAAACCTCCAGTGGGTTTTGAATTACCCGTCCTTCACTCCCCTTGCCCAAACCATACCGCTGGACATCTCGCCATCCGGGCTTGCGGCCAGGGGGACAAGCGCAATTATACGGATTCAAAATACGATTGCACAGACTAAAAAAGCTTTTAATCCACATTCGGTAATCTGACTTTAGCCTGATCCCACCCGCCTTGCCGTGTTGTCACTGGTGTTGCCGTTACTGTTAGAGGTTACGGTATATGCGGGGTTTGAATTTGTCCAGACGCCCACTCCGCCGCCACAAGCGGCCATCATTGCCGCAGACAATAGAATTACCACTAATGCTCTCAACAATCTCTTCAGGATGTGCCTCCTTGAAGAGCGCTTTTCATCAAACACTCATGGGTATAAATTCTAAAAAAAGGGCTATAAAGAATGAATGCCAAGTTACTATCTAAGAGAGAGGAAGTGTTTTATAGTATCGAGAAAAACGTTCAGCGCGCTACCTATCCGCGATAACGATTCCTGAAGTGAAGTAGAGACGGGATTGCTACAATGAGATACTGCAATATTTTGTTATACAAGAAACATCATTCGGATAAAATAATATTTTTTATTTAACTTTTTGTCAAGAAATTAAATGGGACATTTTAAGGGTAGACATACCGAATACAGGTTCAAACTTTAAACATTCTCGTCTGGATCCTTTTCCAAAGGCGGTATCGGTATTCCCCCTGCCCTCCTTAATTCTCCTCGCAAATCCTTCGATAGCAATAAGGGGATTCTTCAGATCTAGTCGCACTATCAACCCTCAGCGATTCTGCAATACCGCCTACATTCCTAAAGCTGATCACTTCGGGTGCACCAACCCAACGTGACGGTTGCAATTAGAATGTAAATCTTCGCAAAAATGTAGCTGTAAAGTAATTGCGGTCTTCTCGGGGAATGTGAACTAGCGAGCATGTAAATCTTAACGGGCCCCTCAACCGGTCTTTTATACTCTCCTCTTCCACAGAGACTTATATTGTTGTATAATATTACTTCATAGGGATGGATTCATAATTCAGATTGATACTTTGAGATCTCTGTGTACACAATTATGTGCGTTTGACAATTTAACGGGGGTGACCATGCGCAGAATTACTTTTCCGATTGTATTTTTTTTGATGTTGTCTCTTGCAGCAGGTGTGTTGGCCGCAGAGCGAATGAAGCCGGGGTTGTGGCTCATTACGATTAAGTCTGATGCGATGATGCAGATGCAGCAAATGTCGCCGCAACAAATGGAAATTTTGCGTCAACGGGGCATTAATCCAGGCGGTGGTATGGAAACCAAGGTTTGCATGACAAAAGAAATGACTGAACGCGACCGTCCTCCAGTGGGGAAAAGTCAAAAAGATTGTCATATGGATAGTTTTGAACATAGTGGCAATACCTATACCGTAAAAATGGTTTGTGATGGCCCAAATATGCAAGGTACTATCGTGACTAAAGGCGTGCATTCTGGACTCGAAAATTATAGTTGGGTCAGTGAAATGAAAGGAACCGCGCGCGGCCATAAGATCGATTCGCACCAGGAAGGCAGCGGCAAGTGGCTGGGCTCGGATTGTGGCAATATTAAACCGATGACCGATTACGTGAAAGAGAAATAGCGATGTACAATACACTATAAAGTGAATATGCTCTTCGGGCCCGTATACCTATATAGTATGGACATGATGGCCATTCGGCTCCAACTGATTTTTAGGTGGACCACTCGATAGTTTAATATTGTAAAAATTATCCTTTTAGTCTTCGGATGAGCCGTCTTAATTGACATCCACCCCGGCCTCACGGCCGGGGTGGTCTTACGGCGCGTAAGATAAACAAATATGAGACGGTTTCTCTGCCCTGCTGAATTTTTCTCACTCAGATGACGAGTGTAACTTGAAAATTCCAGACATTTGTTCGGACACAACGGTAAAGTCATCTTTCCTGTTCTTCTGCCAGCAGCTTTCAGTACTATCGGTACAACTCAACTTTTCCTTTCCGTAGCTGATAATCGCAATACGCTGTTCGGGAATGCCCATATCGGTAAGATATTTTTTCGCGTTTGCCGCGCGACGCTGGCCGAGAGTCTGATTATACTCAATAGTCCCTCGTTCATCGCAATTACCCTCGATCCTGACCTTTATTTGCGGGTGAGCCTTGAGCCATTCCGCATTCGCCTTCATGGTATCGCCAGCTCCAGCATCGATAAAAGCCTTATCAAAATCGAAATACACAGGCTGAAGACCGGCACGAGCGGCGGCTGCCCGCTCCCTCGTTCCTTCGTCTTCAGACTTCGTTGCTTCCACATTCTGCTCGGGTCGAGCCGTCGCTTCTGCAGCCGGCGTCTCTTTCCGTTGTGTTTCAGGTACAGACGAAATCTCGGCCTTTTTTGGACACCCCCATAGAGCTAGCATCCCAATACATAATACAACCATTAAATACCACGCCTTCTTCCTGTTCATCACGTTCATAGCAAATCCTCCCATGGCTTTCGATGCATGCAATGCATCTTATTACAGCTTTTAATAATGTCGTCCCTCACTACGTCCTATTCCATATCCCCCCTTATCCTGTGTCCTCAGTTTTTACCCCACCTGCAGAAGATGATTTCGGCGTAATATATTCAAGTTTTCGATTATTCCTATGTACGTTCGTGCGTTAAGTGGACCCCCTCGGTCAAGACAATAAAGAGTCGAGTTTAAGACGCAGCGGTCTAAACTGGGGTGGATTCTGGCTTTCTTTACCGGAATAGCGAAGGAGGCTTAGATCAAGTCCGTCTTCAACATCAAGGTCTCCCATCAGACGGCATTAAACTATGCCGATGCCGCCACGTTCTACTACCACGGCTTCAATTTCAAAACCAAAGGTCCTGTCGATCCTATATAGCGGAAAGGTCTATTTCTCTTTCCTGGAACCCGGCTTCAGTCTCCAGCCTCAGGCGCTAGACTGCGGGCAGGAAATCAATCGGGTACAGAATGGTGATCTTGGAGACCTTCTCCTTCGGCCCGAAATTGAACTTCTTGACACGCTCCACAACCTGGGCCACCAACTCCGGCGAAGCCAGGTCGTTCGACTGCACAGTGCAAGAGGAAACCTCACCGCCCGGCTCGATGGTGATCCTCAAGATCATCTTGCCCCGAAGCGTCGGGTCCATCCTGAGTTTCGCGTTGTAGAGCCGGTAGAGCGCCGCCTTGTATCTGTCGAAAACGATCTGGATCTCTTCATCGGTACGGCCCGGCCCGGGCCCGGAAGAAAGCGGTCTCGCAGTTCCCGCCTGCCCGACAACCGTGTTTTCCACCCTGGTGAACCCGACGCCGCCGATGCGGCTGTAGTTTCCGCTGCCTATCTTGCGGCTGATCCTGGAGTTGCTGATGCCGCCGCTATAACCACCCGCCGACTGTATGGCAACGAGAGACCGGCTTGGACGGGCCTGGCCTGCGGCCACGACCGCCTGGTTGTTAATACGCGCCTCGGTTCCGATATGTGCGACGGGAGCTTCGTCCAATATGCCCTTGAAGGATTCCTTGAAGGCCAGGACCCCCGTGCTCTCCGCTTTACTACGTGCGGTCTCTGTTTCCGAGGCGACTACCTTAGGTTGTTCTTCATGCTGTTTCTCCGGCTCCTTTTGCTGGTTTTTTTCGGGCTTCCTTTCCTCTTTGCGGCGCTCGGGCTCTGGCTCGGGTTTGGGCGGCTCCCTCCGGAGCATGGAGACCAGTCGTTCGGGGACCTCGGCAACGGTGGGGCGTTCCGGCGTCGGCAGCACCCATAGGCGTATGGCGGCTCCGAAAAGGATATAGAATAACAACGCGACAAGCAATGACCTGCGGAACCGTCGTTCGCTCTCGGAATTATCGTCCCCCGGCATTGCCATCGAGTGATTGGGAATGGGAGATATCTCGCGGTCTACGAAATACTCCTCCTCACGCCGTTCGTCGCGGTCGTATGCGTCGCGTACTTCCTCCTGGAGGTAGGCCAAATCATCAAGACACCGGTTTATCTCGCCCTGGAGGATCGCCTTCTTTTCAAGGATCCCGCTTATATCGCCCTCGAAGAGAGCGACACGATTCCTCACGCGCTTTATGTGTACTTCGGCATTTTGCTGTTCGGCGAGTCCTGCCCAAAAGAGCTCGCCCGCCTTCCGTTCACCAAGCTTGTCCAGAGCATTCAATACGTTCTTAAGCGCGTCGAACCGCTGCCTGTCGATGGCGAATGTTTCTAGCTCGGCGTCCACGACCCGAAGTTCCTCTTCCAGGGCGGTGCGCCGTTGAAGGGCACTCTCGATTTGGACATCCAGCTGGGATAGTTCCTCTTCTAAAATGGATGTCGTCATTTTTCCGCCTTTTCTGCTACGGCAAGGGAGATCCTTCCGTATCCGCAAGCCGTACAGGTTGACATTATTTTCTTAAGCACCTTGAACGGTATCGTCTTATCGGCAAGAAGCGTGACCTCCATGGATTTGGTGGCAGCCTCGGCACCGGCACCGATGATGCCATTCCCAAGCTGTTTCAGCCGGTCCCTAAGTTCCTGGACCATCACGATTCCGTCATCAAGGAGCTTGGGGGTACTGACCACGGCTTCGCCCTGGACCATTACTACTTCGGGGCTGACCACGATCGCCACTGTTTCCCTTGGCCTGGTCTCGACAACGGAAGCGGGCAGCACGATCTGCGCATCCGGCAGAGTACTGTTGAACGAGTGAAAAAGCAGAAAGAACACCAGGACGGTAAGAACATCCATCATCGGTATCAGGTTTATACCTAGACCTCTAATGGCACCTTTCCTGTTGTTACGCTCCATCCGTTTCATTCGTCTGCTATATCTCATGGTGCATCTCCTATGGATATCTTTGGAAAGAGATCTACTTTCTTGACCTCTTCGCTCCCATCCGCCCGCACTTCGGTGCTCCGTACTGCGTCCATGATCTCGATAAGGTGGTCGTAGTTGATGTCCGGTTCCATCAGGACCGAAGCATCCAGTTTTCCCGGGTACTGGGCTTTGAGACGGAGGAGCGTCTTGGAAAGCTCCCCGATATCATACTTATCATCCTTTTTGGGTATCCTGTCCGAAACCACCGAACCGTTGGAGATCTCAAGTCCCGCCCTGCGGACGATCACCTCGATGGCGAAATTCGTCATGCTGTGAGCCTCCGCGCCGGCGGCAGTCGGTACGGCGAGTTCCTCGATCGTTATGCTCACAAAAACGGCGGAGATGAGCAGAAAGACCACCAGGACGGTAAGGATGTCCATCATCGGCGTCAGGTTGATCAAGTGCATGATGTCAGTATCGAAATCCGATGATTTTTCCGCGTTCCTCTTATTCCGATATCGTCTGAGCATGGTCGGCTCCTGTCACATTGGCACCCGGTAATGACGGGGCCCTTTCGAACTGGCGCTTGGTGAATCTGGAAATAGCGTTCAAGGACTTAACCGATGCCATCTCAAGGCTGTTAACGATCTGACCCGTGCTCGTCGTGAGCCGCGCATGGAGCAGGAGGAGGGGGATCGCGGACATCAGGCCGAAGGCGGTGCAGTTCATTGCCTCGGAAATACTGGCGGCAAGCAGTGCCGCCTTTTCTGCCGGGCTTGCGGTAGCCACTGCGGCGAAGGCCATGATGAGGCCCATGATCGTGCCCAGGAGCCCGAACAGGGTCGCGATGTTGGACAAGAGCGCGAGATACGGCGTGCGCTTCTCCAGTTGGGGGACTATCTCCATCATGCTCTCCTCCATGGCGATCTCTATGTCCTCGCGGCGTTTGACCGCGCCCTGCCTGGCCAGACCCATACCCAGCATCTGCGCCATGGATGACTTGTCCTTGTTGGCGATTTCCCGGGCCTTGTCGAACTCACCCGATTCCAGCGCGGGATAGATCCTGCCCCACGTTTTTTTGTTCTCGTCCCGGACGCGTTTCAGGTGGATCCAGCGCTCGATCGCGATGACCAGGCCGACCAACAGCACGAATAAAATGGGGAACATGAACAAACCGCCCTTCTGAAAAAACCTTACGATAAACATTGTGTTTCCTCCTTTTTCGCTGTTCTAATAGCGATGTCATTTCTTGGTGCATTGTTCGTAGAACTCCAGTTGACGCTTGAACACGTCGCGGTCCACGGGTTTGTCGGAAGCATCGAGCACCATATCCAAACCGGTTCCCTCGCCCATCTCGGAGCTTTTCCAGGGCACTATGTAGAGGGCTTTAGGGGCCTCGTCGTTTCCAATAATGGACATTCCGGAAAGCTCCTTGGCCCCTTCCGTCTTCGCTTCCTTATTCTCCTGCGCCAACTTTGACGCATCCCTGGCCGCCGGTACGTTGTCTCCGGCGACGGCAAGGCCCGCCGACAGAAGAAGCAAGAAAAACCAAAGAAGTGCGTTCCGATACATGTTTCTCCTCCCTTTCACCTACGTTTGAGCCGTATCTTAAGTTCAGCGATCCAGGTCTTGACCTGCGTGTCCGCTGGTGCGCCGGCTGCGTAGGTCTCAAACTCATGAAGAGCGCATTCTGGGTCATCCATATACAGGTCGCAGAGGATGCCGAGATTTTTATGGACAGGCAGGTATTCCGGAAACCGTGCGATCGCCTTCAGATAGACTTCCATGGCCTCTTTGAAACGCCCGGCCCTGCGGAGAAGCAGCCCGTATTCATTGCTGGCAACCGGGTGGCCGGGGAAAAGGCCCAGCGCGGTTTTCAAGTGCTCTTCGGCCAGCCCCGTCTTCCCGGTCCGCATGTAGGCTATGGCAATGTCGATATGCGGAGTCGTAACTCCCGGCGACCGCTCGATCATCCTGGCGAGGAGTTCGATGGCCTTGTCGTTTTTCCCGGCGTTCAAGAGCGAGACGGCGTGGTCGAATTCTTCGCGGGATTCGGCGTTCATGATTGGGTCTTCATGGATGACGAATCCTTGCTGTCCGTCAGAGAGCCTTTCCACGGATGGCCCCTTGAAAGTAGCGGCTTCGGCGGGCTTCGGCGTAACCTTTGCTCCGGCTGCGCAACCGGCAAGTACCATGGTCATCACGGCCAGAGACAATGTTCCATACATACTTTGTAATCTGAACATCTTTAAAAGAAATCCATTTCTGATATTCATCGTCCTGTTCTCCATACCGTCAACCTGAATCTCAATCAGGAGACTTATCATTCGGGATTTCCTTGACAGTGTTGTCCTGCGCGCTTTCCGCCGGATGAACGTCCTTTACGGTTTTTTTGGATTCTGCCTGTTTCGCTTCCCGCTTCGGCTCAACCGCCTTGGTAGATTCCTGAGTCCCTGACGGCGGAGGTGCCAGCTTCGATTCATTGGACTGCGCCGCCCCTTTGGATGCCAGGGGCGCAGGCTCCTCCCGACGTTTGACGGCGAAGAGGTAGGTGTCCGGCGAAGTCATAACGGCGCTCTCTTCTTCCGTCTTGTCGTAGCGGGCGGGAACGAACTTGGCAAGTTTCTGCAAGCTCTTTTCGATCCACTCGTTGTAAACCCCGCGAGAAATAAGGTCGAGATTGCTCTTATGCGTTGCGATGGCCTTCTCCTCGAATGGGTAGGCCCGGTCGTCGATCGCGCGTTCGTATTCTTCCCGCTCCGCGGGGCTCAAGTCCTTGGGGCGTTCGGACTCTTTCAGGTCCCGGCTAAAATCTGTGTAGATCTCGGCCAGATAGAAGGTCGCGGCCGAGGTGACAAGGCCGACCTCGTAATCCAAGAGCTTGCTGAACTCTTGTGTTGCGACCTTCATCAATTCTTTCTTTTTCTCAAGGTTCGCCTTGAGCGGCTCTACCAGTTTTATCCCTGCGAACTGGCCGAAGGTTTGCTCTGCCAGCACCAATGCTGCCGTGCCGGCTAGATAACGGGTACGGGGCGTACGCTCTGCCCCGGCTCCAGCGTCAATGGCCACCATCTCTTTGAGCTCGGCGAGATAACCGTTGAAATCGTTCTTCTTCAAAATATCGGCGATCTTGGTGTGCGTTTCCATGTTGGGTTCAGCGGGATGCGGGAAATGGTCCACATAGCGCCGGTATGCCGAAAGCATGCGGTCCCGGTTGCCGGCCTTATCGTATAGTTCCGCTGCGGTGAGAAGAGACTCGCGCCTTATTTCATCATCCTTTGACTCTCCCTCGATGCGTTCATATTCGCCGGCCGCAAGACTAAGCTTCCCGTCCTCGCGGTAGACGTAGGCGATCTTCTTCGTCACCTCGGGCAAGAGGTCGCTCCCAGGGAATTTCTCGCGGAACCCGGAGAGGACCGATGCCGCCGTTTTCCAGTCCTTGAGCAAGATCAGGGCGGCCGCCGCGTCGTACTCGGCGTTGACCCTGATCCTGGAGGCGGGCGCCATACGCCCCACCCGCAGGAAATTGTCCGCCGCTGCCCGGTAATCCTTGACAGCGCTCGCCTGCTCGCCCTGCTTGTAGATCGCCGCGGCGAGGTTGTCGCTTATGCCGTCCCTGCTTTTATCTCCGGCAGGGAGGAGAGAAAGCACCTTCACGTATGCGGCCTCGGCTTCAGCGTAGCGGTGAAGCTCGTAGGTTGAGTGGCCAACCACGACATAGGCCTCCCTAACGATATCGGCATCAGCCTTGGGGTAGGAAAGGATGAGTTTGCGCGCAGAGGCTTCAGCTTGCTCGAAGTCCCGCATTCCGTACAGGTCATCCGCGGCGGCCCCGAGGACGATAGCTGCCTTCTCGTGCTCTGGATAGGTTGCGGCAAACTTGAGCGAGATCGCTACGGCCTTACGCTTTACCTGGTCCTTTTGCTCAGGGGCGGCGCTAGCCAGCTGCTGGCGGTAAGCGTAGACTGCCGCGTAGCCGGCCTGGGCGGATTTTTCATGGCGTGGGTAGTCATAGGATGTCTTTTCGTATTCCACTGCCGCGAGGTCGAATGCGCGGTTCTCCATAAGGAGGTCCGCCAAAAGATAATTGATGGCCGGGGAATCCGGGTCCTTCGGGAATGAGGCGAGGAATTCCCTGTACCAATGCATGGCCTCCTCATAGTTTGCGTCCTTGTCCTTTAACTCCTCTTTGTTCTGGTAAAGCGAGTGGTAATGCTTGGCCAGGTCGGTGAGGTTCGTCTTGAGCCAGGAAAGGACCTCCGGACGGGCGTCCGGTTTATAATGCTTCCAGTATGGGGCTTTGAGCCCGTACGCCCTGGAGAACTCCTTTTTCGAGTCGATGACCAGGCTGGGGAACCCTCCGGCGATATCGATATCTATCACCCGCATCTGGAAATCAGGCGCTTTTCTGTTGAAGGGATTCATGCTGACGAAGGCGTTGTAGGTTGCGGCTGCGTCGGCATAACGGCGCTTTTCGAAGTAAAATTCCCCTAGATTACTGTAGATGCCGTCCTCGTAGCTTTTAGAACCATGTTTTGCAAAGTATTCTGCGACGGTTTTGGGTCCTCCTAAATTGGAAAAGCAAAGGCTTATGATCCTGAATGTGTCGTCGATGCGTTTTTTCTCCATCTTGTCTTTGGTCTGTGCGAAGTCATAGCCCGTTTTGACCTTGTAATCGAGGAGCGCAATGTACCTGTCAAGCGCTTCATCGTAAAGCTCCTGCTTGTAGAATGTCCATCCGAGCTTGTACAGGGCAAGCTGGTAAAAGTACGATTTAGCTCCCATATGGACGACGCTCTGGTACGCGTCCTCGGCGTCCAGGTAGCGCTTCCGGGGAAAGAAATATTCGGCACGCCGGAACTGCACCTCGTCCATGTATTGGCATTTGGGATAGTCCCGCGCCATCCGGTCCATGACCTTCATGGCAAGATCGGGCTGGCCCAGTTCCTCGTAGGCCCGGGACATCTGATAGAGCGCCTGGTCATTATGCTCGTAATGGGGATACTCGGTAAGAAGTCTTTGATAGAGCGCGATGGCCTCGCGGGCGCCGGGACGTTCAAGGTTCTCTGACACGGGCTCGCCCTCTTCCTCTAGTGCACCCGCCCTTTTCTCGAAATCGGCCTGCGATTCATTTTGTACGGAAGCCGGAGCAATGGAGTTTGACGACTGGGCATGACGATGCCCTGCTGCTCCCGGGGAGTAAGGTACGGAGCCGGGATTCTGCCGCCTTGCCGCACCGCCCTCGGGAAGAAGGCCGTATTCCTTTTCGATCTTCAGGTCCGCAAGGCGGCGCATTGCCTCTGGCTTCAGTGCAGAGGATCCAGGGGTTTCTTCGAGGAAACGTTGGTAACCTTCCATGGCCTTGTCGAGCCCGCCCTCTATCCGCTCTTCCTTGATATCGATATGCTCGCCGCGCAGATTGGCCAACGTATCCTTTGCTCCAGGTGTCTGGCAGGAGAAAAGGAGAAGCGAAAGAGCGAACAGAGGATTTAAAAGACGGTCGGTTGTCATTATTGTTCTACCCTCTTGTTGTCCTGGGCTTTCACGGCGCGGTCGTAGCTGTCCGCCATGGCAAAGCGCGCGTCTACCTGGAATTTTTCGAGACGGTCGCGCCTCCTGCTGAGTTCGGTAACGGCCATGGTCTCGAGGATTTTCCCCTGTCGGGACATCAGTTCATCCACGTTCTTCCGAGCGACAGCAATCCTTTCGCCCAAGCGGCGAATAACGTCGTCGTACCCCTCGTAGCTCTGCGTGGCAGCCTGACGTGTGCGGATAAAGGAAGAATATTCCATTCTCATCCGATCGATTTCGCTGTTCAGGTCATGGAGATGCCTGAAGGCTTCGGTCAAACGACGGTCGTACTCCGTATACATGTTCCAGTAAAGCACGCCGCGCAGGCGTTTGATCCGGGCCTTGGCGTCGCTGGATGCGTCCGGGACGGCAGCGGTAAGCTTCCGTTCCAGCTGGTTCAGCCGCAAAATCGTGAGGCGCTCATCGGCAGTTTCTAGCTGTTCGGGACAAGGCGCCGTCAGCATGGCATGAAGCCTTTTTTCTATACTGTCGCGTTGTGAAAGCCTAAGCCGCATAAGAGTGTCGAGCCGGCGGAATTCCCGGTCGATCTCCGGGAGGAGCGGCTGGTAATAAGCCCTGCGCTTCTGGGTGATGTCCTTAAAGGCCATGAGGTCCCGCGACCAAACCGAAAGTTTCGCGCGGAGCTCCTCGATGTCCAGGTAATTCTTGAGCGATTCCTGAAAATCATGGGAAGCAAGGAGGTCAAGGAGGTAGAACGTCTCGGGAGCCTCCGGAAGCTCGCGCAGCTTTACGACCCAGTCAGGGTCCTGCTGAAGCTCTTCCCGCAAGAGCGCTTTAAGGAATATACCTTCATGTATGCTCGTTATCGATGCGGAAAGTTTCTCGATCTCCATGCCGAACGCCTCGAGGGCCTGGCTGTATAGGAGAGCTGCCTTGCTGTAAATGCCCAGCTTGATATAGGCATAAGGGACCGCGAGCATGGCCTCCTCTACAGAAGGATTGGTGGCCGCGCGCCTGGAAAGTATCGTCCAGGGCACCAGGGCGCTTTGATAATGATCAAGGGAGGCGTCGGCCCATCCGGAACTGAGGAGCGCACGGTTGGAGAAAGGACCGGTGAGCCGCACTCTGTCCAGCACATCCTTGGCAGCAGCGAATTTTTTTTCTGAGAGGAGCTTTTCACCGAGGACAAGGTTGGATTTGTCCTTGATCGCCAGCGTGACATTGTCGTCGCTCTTGATCTGTCCGGCACGATCGAGTGAGCTTCGGCCCTCGGTCTCCTTCCCGTCCCTGATAAGGGCAATTCCTAAATTGTAGGTGCTGAAGCCTGAAAGGCCCGGAGCGTCCTGGATGTCCTTAAAGATGCGGGCTGACTCGTCAAAACGGCCGTTGGCCATGAGGATCTCTGCCTTGAGGAAAGCCAGGTCATTCCGGATCTTCTCGGGAACGGCGCCCTTGATGCGGTCAACTGCCTCCTGGGCATCCCTGGGCTGTCCTTTTTGGAAATAGATGCGCGCGAGGCGGAAGATAGCTTCGTTACGGACAGGCTGAGGGACGTTCCCCTCGATGACCGCCTTGATGGCGCGCCCGGCCTTCCGGTGCATCCGGTAGTAAAGCTCGAAGTCGCCCACATCGAACTCCGCCTGGTTAACGTGGTAATGAAGGGTGTCCCGCTCCGGCTCATCGACCCCGTAATGAAGGGCCAACTCGGTGTCGAGCCTTGAGACGGCATCGAACCACTCCCCCTGATACGCGTGAAAGAGGGCCTCTCCGAAATAAAGGTCCTGAAGGTCCTTCGGTGCAGACGTTTCTGCCGGCGATGTGGACGCGGCGAACATCAATAATATCAGTGGGACGAATAGCCTTTTCATGGTTTTACCTGCTACTCTCGGTAATGCCCTGGTCGGAGAGTGATATTTCGACGATCCTGGGAGCGATATCCTTGCTGATCTTGAACCGCTCGGCGTTGTGGAGGTCAGAGCCTCCCCCGGTTTTTCCGATGACGGAGACCAATAGGTCATGGTCGCCGGAGCGAATATTGCCGGTATATATGCGCTGCACCCCGCCCTTTCTCATGGCTTCGAGCTCCTTGAAGCTGTAAACATGCCGGGCGACGGCGTTTCCATCCATCTGGATATCCACCGCATCGAGACGGAAGGTTTCGCCGGCTGCCAGGGAAACGAATACCGAGACCTCTGTGCTGGATGGATACAAAAGCTTCTCCTCGAGCCTTTCGAGCTCTGCGGAGATCGAAAGGACGTCGCTTTTGATGTCCTGGACCTGCTCGTCCTGACCCTTTAACTCTTCCTTGGTAATATCCTCTCCATAAGCGGCGGAAAAGAACGATAGCATTGAAACCGTTAACACGATGCCTGTCAGCCGGTAAAACATTTTGATACCCTCCCATCCTGGAAATTCATATTCTGGTCGCTTCATGACGACCCGGGTCATTGCCCAGGGCCCCTAAAACTCTCCGACCATATTGATGAAGAAACCCTGGTGTTTGTAGTCGAGCTGGGTCAGGTCGTCCGAAAAATCGCTGAAGTTGTAGCCGACACCCGCCTTGAGGTTGGCTCCCATCTGCCGGTAGATGGCCGTGAGCACGCCGCTTTTCTGGTCCTGCGCGTCGGGCAGGTCTAAGAGACGCGTCTCGACCATGAAATCCCAGAGATGTACGAGATGCCAATCGGCGCGGACAACGTAAAGTACGGCACGGCTCTCATAGAAAACCGGATCCTGCAGGGTCTCGCTGACCCATCCAAGGCGGTAGGCGTACTTGCCGCCGATGCTCCACTTTTGTGTTAGATCGTAGGTTGCATCCAGTGATACTATATGGCTCTTCTGGATGGAATCCGCGGCGGTGTTCGTGACCAAGGCGGAGGATGTATAGGTTACCGTGTCGCCGACCTGTGATGTGGTCGGGACGTTGTAGAAATACGTGTATTTGAACAAGGTGTTCAGCCGGTCGTTCGTAACCGGACGATAGCCGTAGCCGATGACTGCCTCAGTGTAATCGCCGCCAAAGAATGCGGCGTCGCTCCGGCTCTCGGCATGATTGAATTTGCCGATTAGCCGGGAAGAGTCGTTCATCTGGTACTTCAGATCGTTCTTGACAAGCCAGCTGTTCCTGTCAACAATGCTCGTGCTGGTTGTCATATCCGGGTTTATGTTTATGACCTCGGTCTTGTCAACGCGGTACTCGAATGCGGTGGCCAGGATGAGGCCCTTGTTGCCGTAGCCCACGCGAAGGGCCGCGGCTTGACGCACGAGGCTGGCGTAGGTGATGGGGTCCCTGAGGGTCCCGTAATCCACGCTTATGCCCAGGTTCCAGTGGTCGAAGGGCGCCAGGTCGACGCCAGCACCATGGGTGAGGCCCGTCGGGACATTGCCGTACGAGTACTTTTCCTCGGCATAGACGCTGGCACTGTTCGAGTACCGTGTCTTAATCCCGGAAACGATGCTTCCGTTGCCTGCGCGTATCCCATTGTCGGGGGTCTCGTTGTCGTACACGTAGTTCAGGTACATGTTGGTGCGGTCGGAGTAGAGATATTCCATGCCTAACTTGCCGGCGCCGCCTAAGTCGCCGGACGATACCTCGCCGTTTAATTTTACCCGGTCGGTAATTCGGTACTCGCCGCCCGAACCGATGCGGGCGTTGCTCTCGCGGTCGCCGCTCCTGTCAACGGTGCTCTGCCCGAAGCCGTACGCGCTCCAGCGTTCCTTGGAATCGTACGTCGCGCGCAGTGCAGCGTCCGTGCGGTCGCCTTCCGTCTCGGTCGGCGGAATGACCGGCGAGTTGTCGTCGCGGTTGTCGAGCCGCACACCGGGGCTCAAGGTCCAATGATCGGTCATATGATAATTTAGGTCGACTTCGGCAGAGCTTGTGTTCAGGCCCTGATTGCGGGTCGTCTGATCGGCCTTGGCGGTCACATCGGCTTTGCTTGTCAGCGGCGCCTTTAATGTACCCCCATACTGCTTGGTGTCCGTGGCCGTCTCAAGTCCGGGAGCCGAATAGCCGGCGTCCAGGCTCTGCATGTACATCGTCATCTGGCCGGAAGCGCCGGCAAAGACGTCAGCAAAACCCAAGCTGGTGTCTATCCGGTAGGCTCCCGCGGAAACGGGTACTGGACTGCCGAAGTAGGAGCAGGCCGGATTTCCCGTGGTGACGCCGGTTGTGGACGTGATGAAGCTTTGGCAGGCGGGACTTTCCGTCATACCGCCGTCGTTAGAGGTAAGAGTGGTCAGGCCGGGCCCGCTGCTCCTTGACGTCTCAACCTTAACCCAGGTAAGTGCGCTCTTCCTTACGGTAAGGTCGGCGGCAGTAAGCTCGTTCGGATTGTCCGAACCGCCGTCCTTGTCCACGGTGATGCCCAGTTTCACGTAGTCGTTAAGCCAAACATGGGCCCGTCCGCCCACGCTCATGCTGTCCGTGTCCCCGGCGCTCGGGACGTATTCGTAGTGGACGACCAGATACATCAAGTCGCCTGCTGCGGTGCCGGAATTTACCAGCATGTTGTCGGACGCGGTCGGAGACAGGGGCTGCGTAAGGTAGACGCGCCCCTGCAGGTAATCGATGGTGTAATCGAGGGATGGCGTCAGGTTCTTGCTGGCAATCACGATGCCGGAGTCCTTGTCGTGGGCCTCGATAGAAACGCTCTCGGAGCCGGTCAAGATTCCCTGATGATGCAGGTAGTAGAGAGAGCCACCGGTGCCCAGTAACTCCTCGCGCGTAGCGACCGTGCCGGGCTGAGCGGCGAAGCCGTCCATGAGGAAACGCTTCTCGCCGAAGCTCGTGGTGTCAGGCGTCTGGTAATGCAAGTTCACGCCGTAGAGCCCGCGGTCGACACGGGCCAGATCGTTGTCGTCGTAGGCCACCTTGAAGTCGCCCCACATGCCGTAGCTCCCATCCTTCTCGACCTTCAGATAGAACTTGCCCAGGGTAGGCGCTCCCTCCTCCACGCTGCCGTCGTCTCCGAAGGTCGGGTAGTAATACTGGGGATCGATGCTCCGAAACAGCGCGTCGGGCGTCGTGCCGCTGAAATTATTGAATATGTCCTTTAACGGCCCTTCCTCTGTGTCCGCACTCGATGTCAGCTGCCAGCCGTCGCCGAACTTTCCTTTTGTATAGTAGGCCAGCCGTCCGGTATAGTTAAACCCGCTGTTATTCGGCGTCGAGTCGGCGTACAAATACGAGCCGGGCCCGGTTGTATTATCGTGTGAAACAGTGAGGTCGGCGATGCCGACGGAGAACCAGTCGTTTTTTTTAAGCTCCAGGTCGCGAAGGAAGAGGTCGCCATTGCCGGCCTTGTCGAGTATCGCCACCTCGACGGTATGTGTGCCGGAAGGCAGTATCTCCTCGGAGACGAACTTTCCCCCGTCCCCTATCGGCACGGGGATGCCCGCGACGTATACCGAGTGTTCGGCCGGGACCGAGCTCCCATAGACCGTGATCGTACCGCCCTTCTTCGGAATGTTATCCATCGAGAGGTGGCTCTCACCGTAACCGACCAGGAGCTCCTTCTCGGCGTCACGTCCCCGCATATCCGGTGACAGCCGGTCGACGATCCATATGGGCAGCGGCTTGGTCTCGTCGAAGCGCCCTTTGGCGTCGTAGACCCTGAGCACATACTTGAGTTCGCGCCCGGGGGCCATGTATCCGGGGAATGTCGGCTGCCAGGAAGCGCGCCCGCCCTTGTCCACGGGAACGACCGCAATGGGTGTGCCGGCGACCGACTCGTCCCTGTCGAAGATGCGGACCTCCGACCTCGCGATGAAAGCCTGATAGTTCGTGTACATGCGGAACCGCATCAGGTTCTCGGGGAATGCGGCGTCCGGGTCCGTCTTGTAACGGATGGCATTGGGCCAGGCCGTCACGTTCAAGCGGGGCTTCAAGTTGAGGTCGTCGAACTTGAACTGTACATTCGCCTTGTTCAATGCCACGTCGGTGCAGCGCTCGATGTCGGCGATGCTCTTGTCCGGGTCGTCTATGGGCTTGCCGTCGACGGTTATGCGCATGAGGTTCAAGGCAAGCGGGTCCTTCGGGGTGACATCGCGGGTGATCTTCGTGATGTCCAGACCGTCGGTGTTGTCGTTGATCATCATCTCGTCGTAAACGACCTGCACCTCGACCCTGGCCGTGTCGGACTCCACGAAGCCCGTGCTGGCCACATCGTCCGACTGCACGTACCCATGGCCCTCGGACTCGGCCTGCTCGCGGGTTAGGCCAAGGCGGTCCACTACAATGTCCATGGCGCGCCGCGCGCGGGAGGTGGAAAGACCGATGTCGTCGCCGTACACCATCGCGGTGCGCCGATCGAGGCGCTCGTCGTTGGTATAGCCGATGAAGCGTAGACGCGCCCTTTGCTTGTCCTTGATCTCGTCCAGGCTTGCACGCATGCGTTCTAAATCCTCCGGGGTGATCACCGGTTCTCCATGGTCGAACAGGATGGGCTTTATTCCTCCGGACGGTCCGTCATAGACGCGGGCCACGGTCTCGGCTCCTGCCGGTTCCGGGCAGAGCTGAAGCTCGTCCGGCAGGACCTGCAGTTCGTCGTCATACCAGAATTCGACCTCGATGCGCCGGTTAAGTGCTCTGCCTTTTTCGGTGTCGTTCAAGGCGATGGGGCCATCCGCGCCCTTGCCGTCGACGTCGATCGCCGATAACGGGAGCTTGAGTGCGTCCTTGACAGCCAGCGCCGTACGCCGTGCCTTGGCCTTGGATAATGAAACAGGATTTCCGTAAATCCGTTCGTTCCGCTCCGAAAGCGGTTGATTGTCGGTATAGCCTATGAATTTGACGACGACGTGTTCCTTCGTCATCAGGCCTTCGAGCACCTGGCGTATTTTGGAGACGAATCCTTCAGGCAGGGCCGTCGTATCGTCGTCCATAGGAAGCGGTGGAACGATGTGCCTTATCCGCGCCCGTCTGGAATGACCTTCCTTGTAGCGGAGCTTGCACAAAGTCTCGACGCGGCAAACCTTCACGCGGTCCACTCGTTCCGGCCCGTTGTCTACAAGATTGCCGGGGGTCTCGTCATACCAGACCTCGACCTCGATCCGACGGTTCTCTGCCTTTCCCTGGAAGGTAGCGTTGCTTGCCACGGGCCCTGATTCGCCAACACCTTCGTAGGTGACCGACTCTGGGGGAAGACCCAGGGCCTTCTGGAGATAAAGGGCAGCGGCCCTGGCCCGTTCACGGGAAAGCGTCGCGTTGTCGACGTACTTCTGCTTCGCTTCCCCGAACATCGGCGTATTGTCCGTATGGCCCACCAGATGCAGGCGGACGTTGTTCTTTCCCTGCATGCCGGATAATATGTCCTTCAGGCGCTGGACATACGCGTCAGGGATATCTGCATCTCCCGTTCCGAAGCGCAGGGGCGGTACGAGGTTCTGCTGCTTTATGGTCTTCACCGTCTTTTCCTGTGCATTGCTCGACTTGTCCTTCTCGCTGTGTCCGGCATGAACGGAGGAGTCCCCGCCCTCCACCCATAAGGTTCGCGGAAGGTCGGAAGCCGCATGTCTCTCAACAGCCTGACCGAGGGAGGGCGCGTCGGAAACGCCATTACCATAAGAAGAAGACTCTGCCGGGACGGCGGCCGTGTACGTTCCCGCGGTCACGACGGCGGAAGATTTATCGAATGAACTATTGTCAAGAGACCCTTCGCGCCTCCAGTAGGTCTCCGTTTCGATCGTGAGCCTGTAGGGTCCCTGTCCCCACAAGGACGACACCATCTTTTTGACCGCGTCGGTCCGTGCCGAAACCACCGACCGGTCCTCAACGTCAGCGAGGTAAGAAATTCGGAGGATGGATGGGGATTTTTTAAGTTCGCCTATGAGCATGTCCATCCTCGGCTTCCACTGCTCCCGCATGACGGACGTTTTCGGCTCGAAAGCCCCGTCCGCAATATCGAGGCGCACGACGCGGTGGAGAGTCGCGCCGAAGTTGAATTTCATCGCCTTGCCGCGGGTCACGCGGAGGACAAGCGGGTTATCCGTGGTAACCCGGTAGCCTGTCGGCAGCGTCCGGTCGTCAAGCTTCAAGATGAAGTTGCTGCCCCTGTCGGGGTCGGGGACCACGGCGCAGGTGATATGGTACCGGCCGTACTTGTCCGTAGTCGCTATGAGGCCGTTCGCCGAGATGATCCTCACTCCCGCAAGGCCCTGCTCGCCCGGATCCGGATAACCGTTCGCGTTGGAGTCATCAAACACCTTGCCGATGATGTCGGTGCAGTCCATCGTGGGATCGGGCGCAACATGGACCGTGGCGACCGCTACGCCCGAAGCGGCGCTGCCAGTGGCCGCCATGGCCTGGGCGGGGACAGCGGCTTTGCTAACGGCCGGAACAGCGCCCTTGGCATTGTTCATGGCCTGAACGGCCCCGGTGACGCTGTTCATGACCTGGGCGTGGTTAACATAATCGCCATTCGAGACCCCGGCCCCCACTACCAGGATCAGATTGATGATGTGCTGGGAATTTGCTGCAAGCGTAGAGATGTTCCAGGTAAGCTGGGTCCCGCTATTCGTTGGCTCGACCTTCTGGCCGTCTACCACGCCGGAGCCGGCGACGTACTTGAATCCCGGAGGCGGGGAGTCAATGACTTCCAGGTTCGTAAGATTGGCCCCCAGGGTGTTGGTCATGGTAATCGTGTACGGTACCATCTGGCCGAGCGTGACGTTAACCATCGATGAAGTCTTCGTGATGGTGATCGCGTTATTCTGCACGGGATCGACGGCGATGTGGTTGTTGTAGATCTGGCTGTCCCCAGGCCTTGCGTTGTCGAATGTAAGATGCAGGTAGTAAGCCGTCACGGGTCCGGCATGCACCGAGGCAGCCGGAGGCAGGACGGAAGCCTGCGCCTCGCAATAACCAGGAATTGCAGGCACAGCGTCAGCTGGGCCGCCGGGGCAGGACGGGACGAAGAAGGTTGGCGTGACGGCGTCCGTCGTCGGCGGTATAAGTTTTGACAGGGCGGCAACGTATCCTGATGCGGGCGGCGTGACCTGGATCAGGTAGTCGCCGCCGGATGGACAGGTTGATGCGTCGCTGAAGTTCAGATCGAACTTGTAATAACCTCCTGGAAGCGTTACCTGGCCCTGCGCTCCAGGATCGTTAAAGCAGCCTGCGGGCAGCGGCGACTTGGTAGAGGCCTGGAGCATGACAAGCGCGGCGCCTGCTATAGGGGTCCGGGCGGCGGAATCGTAGACGACGCCGTTCGGGGTCAGCGGGAGGTTCAGGTTCGCAATGCTTCCTCCCGAAGCAAGGACGATGTTCGATATTCGCTGCATGCCGTTGGTGAACGGTGAATCGGCCCATCCCAGCATGGCCGTATTCGTGCCCGCGCCGGGGGCGCGGAAACGGATCTCGTACGTGCTTGCAGTCCCGACATTGGGAGCGAGGCCACTCATCTGGTAAGTGCCGTCGGAAGCGGTGTATGCGGTGCCTATTAGCTGGCCGTCCTTGTAAACATCCGCCGCCCATCCGGAGAACGGCTGTTCTCCGCTGTCGAACGCTTTGTTGAAGTTGGAGTCTTGCCATATCCGGCCGGAGAAGATCCCTGGCTGTGAACTGAAATTAAGGGTGACGCTTGACGTCGTCGTTTGTTGTGGATTGTTCCAAGCCACCTGGGCAGTGTTGGTAACGGCAGTGCCGGAAGCCGCCGTGCTGTTTAGCTTGACGCGGAATTGGAGTACGGCCGTTCCGCCAGGCGCCAGCGCGCCATAGGTCGCGCCGTAGTTCGCCGTGATCACCGGTGATGAGAAGCTGACGCCATTCACAGAACCATTCATTGCCGCAGAACCTGAGACATAGGAGGACTGTGCCAAGATCGGGGATAGATCATCCGTGATCACCACGCTTGTGGCCGGGACCGTGCCGATATTGGTGGCGGAGACAGTGTATTGAACGATGCTGCCAGGAAGCGGTGCGCCTCCTCCCATCACGGCATACGTTTTGGTGACGGCAAGCTGTTCGGCGTTCCCGACAGTGATGCAAGTGGGTTGGTAGCCGTTGGTAGAATTGCCGTCGGAGTCGGTCAAAAAGGGTTTAAGACCTGTTGCTGTTACGGTGCCTTGATTACAGATGATCGTTCCGGTGGTTACTCCGGCGTTGATCCGGACGTCGAAGGTGATGCTGTTCGCGGCCACAGTGCTGCCGGACGGCGAAGAAGTCTGCGTAGGGCTGGAGGAAACGACAGACATGCCAGAAGCCAGGAGTGATACGCCGGCGCCGGCATCGGCTACGGCGCTGCCATTAAGCGTGGTGCTGCCCGATACGTAAGTTGTATTGGCCGGGACGGCGTCGGTAAGAACAACACCGGAGGCAGGTGTAGCAGCAGAGTTGGTCAGGGTGATGGTGTAACGGATAACGTCACCCGGGTCCACGAGGCCGTTCCCGTTATTGTCCACGGAGAGCTTTACGGTCTTTTGCGCATAGAGAAGCGGCTGATTTCCCACGACGATCGAGGTTGGACTGTTCGGCACGGGACTGTTCGGGTTGCTGGAAGGCTGTTCGGGGACTGAACCGCTCCCCGCTCCAGAACCGTCTACAAAGCCCTGGTTGGAAATTATAGTGCCGTTCACCACGCTTACGCTGATCTTTACGTCGAAAGTGACGGTTGCCGTATTGGCGGCGGAGGCAGCAGCGTCAGCGGGCATGGCGCCCGGGGTCGGGTTTGCCGTGGTATCGATGGGCATGCCGTTCTGGAGGGCGGAAACGCCGGAGCTGATGTCCGCCACCGCCGTTCCGTTAAGGGTTGTGGAGTTTGCCACATAGGAAGTATTCGCCGGGATCAGGTCCCTGAGAGTCACGCCCACGGCGTTCTCCGTGCCGATGTTGTTCACCTTGATGGTGTATATCAAGGTGTCCCCTGCAGAGACGATCGATGTGCCTGATGTCATATCCTGTACCGTCTTTAGTACACGGAAGACCGGTGCCGAGACGATGGTCGTCTGGGTCGGGTTGGCGCCACCACCTTCGGAAGGGTCGTTGCTTGAGAGAGACGGCAGCGTAGCAGAGCCGACCTGTCCCTGGTTCAAAACCTTAGTGCCGCTGTTGATGGCGGGCAGGAGCCTGGCCGTATACGCGACCACCAAAGTATTGTTGGCCCCTCCCATAGCGGCGATATTAAGGTTCCCGATATTTACGAGACCCGTACCTTTTGTCCCACCCGTAGCTGATGTCTGAGAAACGTTTGCGCCGGCGGGGACTGTCGTGAGTATCAGGCTTCCGGGAACGAACATGGCAGCCTGGTTCAGCTTATCAAGCTCGTCGGTAAGGGAAAGGCCGGAGGCGGCGAACCCGCCGGCGTTCTGGACCGTAAGCGTATATTTGAGAGTGTCACCCGGCCTTGCGGTTGCGCCGGACTGCCCGGTGGTCACATCGAATACGGTCTTGGTGAAGCTCATTGTGGTAGATCCGGTTGTAACCGTGAAGGCATCCTGAAAATCCAATATTCCCGGCGTGCCGTTTGTCAAGGTGTTCGTGGTGGTGTGCACGTTCCCTGATGCGCCGGCGGCCGAAGGGTCGGCGCTCTGGTATCCTGTGGCGCCCGCAACGTTGGTGAGGCTGAGACCCCCTGCGGTGCCCTGGTCGAGAGAAGCTTGATACGTGACGATCAGCCGGTTTGTAGGAGCAATGGCCGTGGCTGCCGTCGACTTCATGGAGATCGTCAGGGTGCAGGCCGGCGTGCCCGTGAGACCAGTGAAGCTGGCCGTGAAGTCTGTGCCGTTTATCAAAGGAGAAGAGACTGGTGTGACGCCGTCCGGCTGGTAGATGCGCGCCGTGGTGTTTACCGGAGCCTGGCCGCACATGCCGCCCTTAGCCGGTGCAGTCACGTTGGGAAGGACATCCGTTATGGTCGTATTCCATGCGGAGGCGGATCCGGCATTCTGCACATTCATTGTGAAGGTGCCGGGCGTACCAGCGCTCATGGTGCTTGGGCCGGTCTTCGTCAGGGTCAAATTTGGGCCCACGATGGTGACGGGAGAGCTTGATCCGGGCGCGCCGGAAACCCCTGTGGTGTTGTTGCCGTTTACCGTGTTGTATTTGTAATTCGCCGTGTTCGAGAACTGCTTGCCGATGGTGTTGTTAGTCGTGTCGTTTGCCAGCACTACGATGACGTCTACGATAAGCTGGTCGCCGGCGGGAACATAAAGACCGCCGCTTACCGTGTCCGCCAGGACCAGGTTCGTGGAGGTCCCGGCATTAGTAAGGGTTGTCCAGGACTTGGCTCCTGACGCAAGGCGGGCGGATGCGCCTACATAGTTAAGAGACACGCCGGTCATCGTGAGGCTTATATCGTCAGTGACCTGAACGTTATACATTGCCGTAGACGCCGGCGTTGAGGGGACCGTGATGCGGTAGGTGAAGGGCTGGCCGAGTGCGGCGGTGGACACCAGAGCCTGCTTCGAAAGCGCAGAAAGGTTAGATGCGGAAGTGGCGGTCAGCTGAACGGTTGCGGCACTGGTCGGCCCGTAAACCTGCCTGTCGGCGACCACGCTGTTGGCCGGCACGTCGACGCTGTCCAAGGAGTAGTAATGCTGGACAAGAGCATTATTGACCAAGGTGATCCCGGAGCCTATGACGCTGTCCGCCTTGACCTGGTAGACCACTTGGAGGGTGTCGCCCGGCGGGACGCTGTAGACATTGGCGACTCCTGTGTCGAAGTTCCAGGAAGCGACGCCTGTTGCGGAGTTATACGAGAAGTACGGCGATGCGGGAACGGGAAGTGTCGCAACCACCGCATTCGAAGCGGTGTTCTTGAGTGAGACGCTGGTGGTCGTAACGCCGTTCTGGCGGAGTCCCACGGGCAGCGTGTCGGTGAGCACGGGATCATAGGCTGGAGACGCTCCGGTGTTCGAGATGTTTACGGTATAGGTGATGAGCTCTCCGGCGCTTACAATGGTGCCCCCGGCTGCCGGGGAGGCAGCCTTGGAAACGCCAAGCATCGGCTGAAATATGTTTATGGCGGCGCTTGATGTCTTAGGAGTCGCAGCAACGCCGTTAATGGCATAATTCATTGCCGCGTTGTTGGTCAAAATCTGTTTCACGGGCGACTGCGAAAGCGTGTTCTTCATAACTTTTGCCCGGTACTGGATGGTCAGGGTAGTGTTAAGGGCATTACTGCCTGATACATTCGAGACGTTCCCGAGATTCCAGGTCAAGGTCCCGCTTGCGCCCTGAGATGGCTGGGAGGAAACGGTGTAGGTGAAGTTTCCGCCCGAGGCGGGGGCGATGGATACAAGGCTGTCATAGGAAAGTCCTGAGGGAAGCGTGTCGGTGACCACAACGTTCTGGGTCGTCCCGGAACGGAAGGTCAATGAAAGGCTGTAAACGACGGTGTCGCCTATGCGAAGCGTTGCGTCAGTGGCGGTGCTTAGTCCGCTGGCCCAGCTGTCGGAGACCACGGATTTGGAAAGGACCGTGGGATCCTGCGATGATACGGTGGCGGTGGCAGGGCCGGAACAGTAGTTGTTGGGCGCTGTGATGTTCGGGCAGCCGGCGCCAGTGCGCTCGCCGGAAACGTTGCCTGAAAGCGATGTCCATGCCGTATAGGCAGTGTTGCCAATCGTCGTTCCGTCGACCGACAGAACCTTCGCCTGGAACGTCAAGACCAGCTTCCCGTTTACGGGTATGACAAGGCTGCCGTCTCCATTCCGGGAGCCCCAATCCATAACGCCGCCAGTAAGCATGGCAGGATTCGTAATAAATCCAACTATCGGAGCACCGTTCATCTGTGCTGTGGCGGAGCCGACGACAAGAACTACGTTCGGCGGCAGCGTATCAATGACGTCGGCGTTATACGCGGTTGAGCTCCCGTCGTTGATCATGGTGATGGTATATTGGAGTACGTCGCCTGCAGCGGCTGGGCTGGTGGCCGGTTTAGCGGATGGCGAAAAGTAGCTCACGGTTTTCGTGACGGTCAGATGAGGCTCGATAACCGTCATGGGCAAGCTGATTCCCGAACCGCCGGTTACCGTCGTCGTTGCGCCGCATCCCTTGCGTTTGCTGTAAGTATACGATGCACTGTTCGTGAAGGATACGCCGCTCACGTTAGCTAAAGTGTTATTAACAACCACGGTCACCTTGATGACGGCCTGGCCACCTGCGGGTATGTCGATGCCCGTGCCCGAATCCTGAAGGATGATGTTGGTCGCGTTGCCGGTATTGATCACATTCCATGTGCCTCCGGATACGACGGCTGCGCCGACGAAGCTCACGTTGGACGGCAGGCTGTCCAGGATACGCACATCGCTCAGGGCAGCGCTGGCAGGGGCGGCCGGAACCGTGATCGTGTAGCTATACTGCTGGCCGATAGTTGCGGTCGAGGGGATTGGCGAGGTTTTCGACAAGGCGCCTGGCACCTGCATTGTGACGGAGGTGATGTCGCCCGTTTGGCCCAGTGGAGCCGGTCCGTTAATGTTGGGGTCGTCGCTCACGCCGGACCATACTTTGTTGCCAGAGTCGGTGCCGGTCAGGCTTGCCTGGTTCCTGACTACGGCGCCGTTCGCTAGGCTTCCCGCCAGGATAACATCGAACTGGATCTGGTACTGTGTATTGGGACCAAGGGTAAGGCCGCTTATCGTGACGGTGCCTGCCTTATTGGTGCCGCAGGTAGGGCATACGGTATAGGTCCCCGTGGGGAGGTTAGTACTCGCAAGAGAGAGCGTGCCCGTGACGAAGGCGGAAAAACCGTTCAAGGCGCCAAGGTCGTCAGTGACCTTGACGCTGTTAAGCGAGGTGGCGGTGAAGTTCTGGAGCTGCAGCGTATACCTCAGCTTGTCGCCGGGGAAGGCCGAGGCAGCCGGGTATGCTCCGGTCGTTAAGTCTTCGACCGATTTCAGGAAGTAATAGCTGGGTGAGGTGGCCGTGACGGTACAGGCGTCCTGGAAATCGAGGATCCCCGGCGTGCCATTGGTAAGCGTCCTGTCGTATTCACGGCGGCAAGCCGAGGAGCTGTCGGCGCTAAACCAGCGGGTGGCGCCGGCGACGTTGGTGAACGTGCCGGAAGATATACCGCCATCGAGCATTGCCTGGTAGTTTATGATCAGGTGCTGGGTAGGCCCGACCTTAGCCTTTGGCGTCAGCATGGCAAGGCTCATCTGGCAGGAGGATGAAGTGCCGCCGTTCCAGGTGACCGAAAAGTCGGTGCCGGGAACGAGCGGTCCCGAGACCGGCGTGACGCCGTCAGCGGCATAGATCTCTGCGGTTATCGTGGGTCTTAGGTCATAGGCGCACATGCCAGCGGGGATGTTGTCGGTGATCGTCGTGTTCCATGCGTCTGATCCGCCTATGTTCTGGACGTCTATGGTATAGGGCGCTTTGGACCCCGCGGAGAGGTTCGAAACCGAGCTCTTCTTCGTGACAACGAGATTGGGCTCGACGATCGTCATGGGTGGCGTCGTACCGGGCTCGGCCTGGAGGTCGGTCATGACCGTCCCCTTGTCCGTCTTGCCAAACCACATGTTGGCGGTGTTCGAAAACTGTGTCTGTGCCTTGTTCGCAGGACTGTTGTCGAGGACGACCGTAAGGTCTATCTCGATGTTGTCTCCCGCGGGGATGGATGCCAGGGCAGGATTATATTCATAGGAGAAGACTAAATGCTTGGTGGAATCGGACAGGACTCCGGAGTGGCTGGCAAGCCAGGCACTGCTCGCACCGAGTTTAAGCGGTGCTCCTCCGTTTATCGGCGTTCTTGCGCCGGTAGCCGAATTCACCAGGTAGGCGGCGTTCGTCACGTAGGTTAGGGACGCGCCCGTCGTCGTGAGGTCGTCGGTAACGATCACGTTCGTTACGGTAGCGTCGTCAGCAGCATTTGTACAGTGGAAGGACCCCGATGAGTCCAGATTGCCGAGGAGCGGCGCCGTGATTGTATAGGTGAAGGGTACGCCGATGGTTGCGGTAGTCTGGGACGGAGGGTTCTTCTTCTGTACCGCCTCCGAGGGCTCCGTGGAGGAGCACCTGGCCCTCGCCATCGTCGCCTGCGCGGAGTGGGCCGCGCCCAGAAACAGGGCGAAGAGGAGCAGTAACGGGAACCCGAGCCTGGATCCGCATTCTATCAGGGCAATAAGGAAACTTCCCGACTTCCAGATCTGGTTCGCTCTCATACGGGACAAAGCTAGCAGATGTCAACCGCTCCTGTCTCGGCTTTTTATGACATGCTCTCGGCTTTTTATGCTTTTTTTGTAAAAAAATCAGTTTCGGGGCAGGCTTCTGTAGGCGGAAGGCGTCTGGCTGGTCAGCTTCTTGAAAATTCTGCCGAAGCCGGTTGGATCGGCAAAACCGAGGGAGATGGCGATTTCTGCTACGTTTCGGGGGCTGGTACGGAGGAGGTTCTTGGCCTTCGTGATTCTGCGGCCGTTGAGATACTCTTGATAGGACAAGCCCATCACCTTCCTGAATATTCTCGAAAAGTGGGACGGGCACATGCAGGCCTCCACGGCTACGGCGTCGAGGCGGATATCGGTTCGGTAGTTATCGTTGATAAACCGAACGCCCTTTTGGATCTTATGATACTGGCTGAGGGTGACGGTGGAAGGTGGCCTTCCCGGCTGGGCCGGCGTCTCGGACCCGGGAAGGATGTTCTTTCTGCTCTGTTTATCCGCGTGCCTGAGGGCGAGATAGAAGTCGATCTTCGTGGAAAGCTCGGATAAGCTGAAGGGCTTCTTGAGGTAATCGCGGGCGCCGCTCCTAAATGCTTCGACCGCCACCTCCTCGTCGCCGTATGCCGTGGCGATGAGAACGAGAACGGAGGGCTCAACGTCCTTGATCTCTCTCATGACGTCGATGCCGGACATGTCGGACAGCCGATATTCAATGACTGCGAGATCGATATCGTTGCGTCGTTTCACCCGCTCGATCGCAGTCCGGCCGGTCTGAGCCGAGACGACTCGATAGGCGTCAGAAAGACTCTCGACATACCGATCGAGGAGAGCGGTATCGTCATCAACGATCAATATCTGAGAAGGTACGGTGTTTCCCACGGCGGGCGGACACGCGTTGTTTCCACTCTTCCGGCGGTGTTTCGTGTCATGGTTTCTCGATGGTTTGTCGATCATTGTTGTCATACAGCCCACTCGTCTGTCCAGACTCCTGCACTGAATGGCCTCGAAGATATGTTCGGAGGAACCGGTTCGTTGTTTTTCCCTTTTACTATTCTATAAGCGCCCTTTAGCGTTGCCCTATCGGTAGAAAATATTTCAAATCGAAAAGTGGTATTTGAATGAAATGATATACGGAAATCCTAAAGTAGTATGTGATCCTGGTTACATTTTATGAAAGTTTGAAGACAGATCAGACTCGAATGTCTCAACTATGATCCGATAAGCCCTATTTCCGCCAGACGCAGGACCTCGCGGGCGACGACCCCTGCGATGAACGCGCTCGTATCCAGGAAGACTTTAGGCATTGGCCTTGCCATAGGCTTCACGAGTAAGGTATGGCTACAAAAACATTGAGCATACGCATCGATGAGAAGGATTATAAGTTTCTTTCTTCTTTGGCTAAGGAAGAACAGGGAGATATGTCCAAGACTGTATGCGAACTTCTCGATCACGGAAGGATCATGCTTGCCGTTGAAAAGTACAATAAATCCAAAGCATCCCTTGAAAAGGCTGCTCGATTGGCAGGGTATCGCTTTCAAAGATGATTGATCTCCTTGCGGAGTATGGAGTGGAATCGAACCTGGAATACGAAGATTATCTCAAAGGGCTAAAGACCCTCCGGAAGCAATGGCCATGAAATTGTCAACCTGCTTGGCGGCCTAAATCGAACGATTGAGGAAATGACTGTTGTCGCGGGGGAGCCGGATTTGAACCGACGACCTTCCGGTTATGAGCCTTAACATTTTATATTTGGGCTTCATGCGATCCTTAGGAACCAGTTCTCGCGTGCGTCATGAAGGGCTGGACAGTGGGCTGAGCAAATAGTGATAAGTATCAGGCAGCGCTCAGTGGTTGTATCCGCCTAAGCTTCTTTTCCTGACGCTTCTTTGCCTCCCAAAGATCTACTGAACGCTGGGCATTGAGCCAAAACTCAGGAGAATTTCCGAAAAGTCGAGATAGCAACAGTGCCATAGCCGGTGAAATCGACCTGCGTTCATGCAATATCTCGTTGATCGTTTGACGGGAAACGCCAAGAGCTTCGGCGAGGCTTGCTGTAGTAAGCCCGTAATCAGCCATAAAGTCTTCACGAAGCATCTCCAGGATGAGTCGGCTTCACAGTTCGGACATCTAAATTTGCGATGGCCATAGTACACCTTTCAATGATAATCGGTTATTTCGACATCGTAAGCATCGCCGTCTTTAAAATGAAAACAAATTCGTCATTGGTCGTTGATTGAAATCGCGTATTGACCCACACGGTCGTCTTTCAAAGCGTGAAGTCGGATGTTTGGAGGAACCTTTAAGGGGTATTCGGATTTAATGGTTGATAGAGCATAAATTTTATTTATCCCAAATTTGATCTGTGGGTTGATGCATAGCAAAATTAAGCACTTGTATCGATACCACATGTAAGTTATAATATAGCTATAGTATATATTAAGTAGCTACCAATAGGAGGGCTCATGAAAACAATGACTGCGAGAGACCTTAAGAATAAAACAGGTGAAGCGATGAGAACGGTTTTAAAAGGAGAAAGGGTGGTTGTCACTCTGCGAGGAAAACCTTTTGCTTTGATCTCCCCGGCAACAGAAGATACACTAGGGAAGTCATCTCTTAGAAATATTGATGAGGCGTGGAATGACATAAAGGATGCTCTTCGAAAAACCACTCCAAGATTCGCGAGCGCAAAGGAGGCGATGTCTTGGACAAGAAAAAGAATATAATCTTTATTGATTCTAATGTTTTTATTATTGATCTAAGATATTCGAATGACGCTAATTTTAACACAAATAAGGCTTTTTTGAATTTTATTGGGAAGTCTGGGAACGGTGTTACAAGTATCATTAATCTTCTGGAGGTATGCGGAATACTGTCCTTTAATTTAAACAGCCGGCAGCTGCAGGAATTGTTCTATTACCTACCAGAAAAATTCGGGGTGGATATTCTTCCATCGCATAGTCAGGATATCCAATTCCCCTCTCCTACGATAAAAGATATTATGGAACTACTGAAGAGAAAAGCAAGCCTTGGTGATGCATTAATAGCACATCTAGTCAATAGTTCCTTGACGGAGCGAGCATTGTTTATAAGCTGGGATTCAGCACATTTCAAAGATATGCTTATTATGAAAGCGTTGACACCTGAGGAATTTATAAAGCGGCAAAAATAATATTCTACGCAGAAATGTGGCGAGTTTTATCCCAGACCAACCAGATATTCCGATTTTTAAACCTGTCGTATTACTTAACGAAAATTCGAAATTAACCACTTAATCCGAAGACCCCCTTTAAGTCATCAAGAGTTGATGCAAGGTTAATATACTCTAGCCTCCGCATAGCATGCTTTAATAAATTCGCCGGAAGACGTTTGGATTTGAAGGTCACATAAAAATCGTAGGTGTGCTTATCACAAAATGTCTTTATCACAGATTAAATTGTAATGCACACGTGCTAGTAGTCAATTAAAAAGGAATTAGATCAATTTCCCCTTTTTACGTCACCATATGATTCCTTATCGATGAACGCATCCTTTAAAAGCTTGCTCTGGCGTTCGAATGCCTGCCG
The DNA here is from genome assembly GCA_963845065.1 of Nitrospirota bacterium. Taxonomy (GTDB): domain Bacteria; phylum Nitrospirota; class UBA9217; order UBA9217; family UBA9217; genus JAJYKN01. The sequence goes on along the minus strand of CAWJQQ010000001.1, from coordinate 351,789 downwards.
GGGATTACGGGGATCCTTCATGAGGGCTATCTCCTGAGTGATGAGACGAGCAAGGTTTAATGTATGGGTCTCAATTTTTCCAGCCTCTCGTTTATATAGTGGATGATCGCGGTTGATATATATAGTTGTTTCTTCAGAGAAGGTCTCAGGACCATCCTCACCGAAGCTATCCACGACGCAGGACACTCCCGATTCGCCAAACTTCATCCGCTTGATGATGGCGTTCGGAGTAAGTCTTTTCACTTTGGGCTTTTTCTTTCGCTTCTTTTCCAGCTGTGGGGCTTGCTCTATCACCTTCTGTCCTTCAGGCTTAACCTCGCTCTCAGAAAAGCCTTCCTTTTTTTGAGATAGTTCAGCCGCGCTGCCGACACCCTGGGTCTCATCACCTAAAGGAAGTGCCCCAAATGGTGAGAGGTCCGGGTTTAATACAAGGGAGCGATAAATCTTTTGGAGTGCGTCCTTCAAGGCACGGCTTACGCGCTTTCCTTCCTTTTTTGTAATAAGCTTCTGGAGGAATAGCTTTACGTCCACCATCACCTTGTCCATCACGGCAAGAAATTCCTTATACTGAGCAGAGTCCCTGAGAAACCCGGTGCGGTCGCTTGTTACGGGAAGAAAGTCCGCGTTTACCTCGCCGGATATCCTGGACATTGCCCGTCCCCAGGTCTCCATGCCGAAAAGTTCTCTCCGTACAGTCACCTGCTTTACTTTTATCTCGATGCCAAGATCCTTCGTCTGCGCCGCAGTCTCGGGCAAAATCACGATCTCTCCGGTCACGGGGCCAAAAGAAGTTCCATCAATAACTGTCACCTTATGGCCAGTGAGGCTTCGGGGCTGAACCGTGTGGTTGTTGATCCTGACCTTGAAGTGCGGCGCCTTGATGGGCGTGCCTTCGATGATTTTTGCCTCGATGTCTTTGATATCGAATATCCTGTCCATACCGATGAGTATCACTGTCGTGCCATTTTGCTTACGGAAATCGGACGGAAGCTGTTCGAATGGGAGCAGCCACGCGTCTTGCGACAGTTCCCACTGTTCTTTGTCGAAGATCACGCGGCCAACAAAGTCTTCGCGCTTCGTGATCACCTCGAACCGTTTGCAGGCCGAAAGACTGGCAAATTTGCCTATACCAAACATGCCGATACGGTCCCGATTGAATCTCGGGGATTTAGGTGAGGAGAGCTTCTGCTGAGAGCCGATATTAAAATATTGTTTGAGGCCCTCAATGTCCATGCCCGTGCCGTTATCGTGGATTTCGATTGCGTCGTCGCTCATCGTTATCTCTACGAGCTCCGCGTCTGCGTCGTAGGCATTATTCACCAGCTCACGCACGAACTCGATGCTTTCAGTGTAAAGTCGTTCGCCTATGGTCGTGATGTGGCTTTTGTCAATCGTGACAGGTATGAATTCCTGAGGCCGTTGCATTCGATTCACCCCTTTGCGATAATCTTATAGTCCAACGGGACGGAGGAGCGGCGAGTCAACAAATTAGTGAGCGTCTCCACCCAGGGCTATCGGCTAAGCTTTGCGCTTGCCAATCTATTAAGACTAACACCTGCCTCCGCCGCTTTTATCGTCAGTTCTCGATGTACGTCAGGTGGCACGCGTACCATGAACTTGCCACTAAAATGCTTTGTAGCTAATGGCTCAGGAATAGATTCTCCATTATGAATCATATCCGCAACAACCTTGCTCACAACATTACGGATGCCTTTTAGTGCTGCCTCAGGCGTACGCGCCAGCCAGCTCAGGCTTGGAAATTCGGCGCAAAGTCCAACGTATTCGGAGTCATCTTCCGACCATGTGACTCGATAAGTATATTTGTTATTTTTTTGTGCCATGTTCTTCGGTCTCCAGTCGGTCTATTGCCTTAAGAATCTGTTTGACCTGATATACTTTTGCATATCCCTTGTTGTTTTGAATATTTACTCGCGGATCGCCAGTCCATGTTGTTTTGTAGACTCGATGGCTTCCTCCAGCCTGCCTTGGCTGTCCAAAATAATGATCGCAAATCTTGCAGAGGTCTGTAAAACGGATTCCGACAGGATTATTTCGCATTTTTTCAAGAAGGTCTGCCACCGGAGACATATTGTTATAGTATCAATATTGATATCGTTTGTCAAGACTTAGGGGAAGGTTTATATTCGTTACTTTTTGACAATTTGAGGAAGCAAACATTTGACATTAACGCTTCAGGTTCCTTGCAGACGCAACTCTGAAAAGGACAAGAAGGTAAGGGCATTTTCGATACTACTTAGCCCAAATTAGAAAAAAGCCGTACCGCATGATGTAATAGGCCGCTCACGCCAAAGGCCCTTGTGGGTTATGTAAAAAGAATTGATGCAAAAGGCGTAATGCGCAAAATTATAACACTAGGAAAGGAGTTGTCAAGGTAGACCAGACGAGTCTGTTCAAATAGCCGCGGACGATAGCGTCGACTAAGTAATCTATAGGCAGGTATTTTAAGACGTTGAGTACTGGTTAAGAATTACATTATTGTAAAGAACAGAAACTCTATGAATCCAGGATGTAGCACTTGCTCGCGTGATAACGTAAGAAGGGAGAAACAGCGTATTTATTTACTGATCTCCCTCCTTGATTCGTTTAACATAAATAATGGATGGTGACCACATCAGAATTTGTTTGGAAATTGCTTCACAATGCCGCCCGCCAGAGCATCGGCGATCATATAGATATGTTTTTTCATATCATCCCAGGTCTTCGCTTCAGATGAAAAGTCCTTGATGTTGACTTGGTCGATCTGGGCAATATGATGGGCACCGTGCCGAGTATCTACATATGGTTCTGTTTTCTTATAATTTTGGGAAATCATCTACTCGGATCACCTCAGCGTGGGCAGCCAACGCCAGACGTAAAATCCCCGCCTCGGCTCCACTTACCACCCCTGCCCTAGCCCCCTCTTCAAGGAGCTGAACCTCGGGTTGCTCCTTAAGTTTGCCGACCCGTACAGCATCCCGTAGTTTTTTCTCAACGGGCTCCGCAGCAATGACTTTTTGCAGCGCGTCTTCGAGTCGGCCCAGTGGCTCTGTCAAACTCGTAGGGAGAAACAGACCGGAGGTCAAACGATCCCTTGCTGATGACGGTTCAAGGAGGATGCCAGCAACTTCGTGACCGAGTCGATCACCAGGTCTTGTAAAGGGTCGGCCGAGTGGAAAAATGATCAGCCTGAGAAGCCAGGCTGCAGGGCGATTCGGAAAGTTACGCAGCAGGCCAGCAAAACTCTCCTGGATGGAGACAAGGCTCTCTTCACAGGCCCATTTGAGAAGTGGCAACTCGTCCTGCGGTCGCTGCCGGTCCTCATACAATTTGAGCACCGCAGATAGTAAATAGAGATTACTGAGAATGTCCGCCAAACGGCCTGAGAGCTTCTCCTTACGCTTCAAATTCCCGCCCAAAAGTATCAGCGCTGCATCAGCAAACAGGGCAAAGGCTGCGCTCAAGCGGGAAGCTTTCTGGAAATACCGGCGGGTTAGCCCGCCTGGTGCTTTGACGAGCCAGCCATCGGTCATACCCAGGAAAAGAGTTCGAGCCACATTGCTGATGATGAAACTGATGTGACCGAACAATGCCCGGTCGAAGAGCGCCAACCCCTGCCGCTGGTCTGGATCAGCAGCCGCTCGCACTTCTTGCTGAATATAGGGATGGCAGCGAATGGCGCCCTGGCCGAATATGATCATTGAACGGGTCAAGACATTGGATCCTTCCACCGTAATCCCGATCGGCACCGACTGATAGCTCCGGCCGAGAAAATTACGAGGGCCGAGGCTGATGCCCCCGCCTCCCTGGACATCCATGCCGTCATTGACCACTCTGCGCATCCGCTCGGTCAGATGGTATTTGACGATAGCGGTGATTACCGCCGGTTTCCTGCCTTGGTCGATGGCGCCGCAGGTCATGATTCGGGCCGCATCCATCTGATAAGTGGTGCCCCCGATCCTAGCCAGCAGCTCTTCGATCCCCTCAAAGCGGCCGATTGGGAGCTTGAATTGCCGACGAATCCGTGCGTAAGCACCGATGGTGCGGGAAGTCAGTTTGCCGGCACAGGTGCTGAGGGCAGGCAGAGAGATGCCCCGCCCGACAGCGAGTGTCTCCATGAGCATTCGCCATCCCTGGCCGGCCCTGGCAGCGCCGCCGATTATAAAATCAATTGGAATGAATACATCTTTGCCCCACGACGGACCGTTCTGGAACGGAATTTCGAGGGGATCGTGACGAGTGCCGATGGTGATGCCGGGAAGTTTTGTGGGGACCAGAGCGCAGGTGATGCCGATGTCTTCCTTATCGCCGATGAGGTGGTCAGGGTCAAGGAGCCTGAATGCCAGACCGATAATGGTCGCAACCGGCCCGAGGGTAGTGTAGCGTTTTTCCCAGGTGAGGCGAATGCCGAGTATCTCTTTCCCCTCGAACATCCCCCGGCAGACGATGCCGGTATCGGGAACGGACGCTGCATCGCTTCCCGCCTCTGGTCCGGTCAAGGCGAAGCAAGGGACTTCTTTACCCTTGGCTAGCCGCGGCAGATAATAATCCTTTTGCTGTTGCGTGCCATAGTGCAGCAGTAGTTCGGCGGGGCCGAGGGAGTTGGGGACCATCACGGTCACTCCGGCAGTGATGCTGCGGCTGGAGATCTTCATGATCACCTGCGAATGGGCCAAGGCCGAGAACTGCAGCCCGCCGTATACCTTCGGGATGATCATGCCGAAAAAGCCTTTATCCTTGATGAACTGCCACACTTCCGGCGGCAGGTCGCGGAGTTCTTTGTATATCTTCCAGTCGTCGAGCATCATGCAAAGCTCTTCCACCGGTCCATCGAGGAATGCCTGCTCCTCTGAAGTCAGTGCAGGCGCCGGTTCGGCCAGAAGTTTTTGCCAGTTTGGCCGGCCACTGAAAAGTTCTCCATCCCACCAGACGGTGCCAGCCTCGAGCGCTTCCCGCTCCGTCTGGGACATGGGAGGTAGAACTTTTCGAAATAGGCCGTATAGCGGTCTGCTCAAGAGCATACGGCGGAGTGGTACGACATTCAGGAGTGCCGCTACTAGTACGAAGATCAACCAGACAGCCGCACTTCCACCGCCTGCAGCGGTCCAATATCCCAGGAACCCCGCCGCCACAATGGTCCAGGCCCAGAGCTTAACCCGGAAATAAGCCAATAACCAGAATAGTGCAAGCAACAGAACAAAGGCCATTGTGTCCTCTTTCTTATGCGAGTATGCAATTATTTAACATCATATATATATCAAAATTTTTGAATTCGTGAATCGTTATTTTTTATTTAAAATTCTACACTGATATCTGATCGAAAAAAAATAATCCTGTCAGGTTTTTGAAATGCCAACGTCATAGTTAACGCCTTCCCATCTATTCTGATCAGGCCAGTAGATCGTGAATAAGATCATGGCCCCATCAGAAAGATTTTTCGTTGATAGGTCTGCCACGTGAACTCCCAGCCCAGTATCGCGAGTCCGCTGATCCTGCGTCGTACGCCAGTAGTCTATACTCCAGTGGATCTCGGCCGGCTGCAGCACCTCTATGCGTAATGTCCTGCCCGATTTCACGGTAAGAATCTTGTGGTTGTAACGCCAGAGGTCGAGAAGGGAGCCTCTTTTTTCTACCTGGTAACGCTGGACAGTCTGTGGCGGCGTATCGAACACATGCCCGTCGTGCAAGGACCGTCTCAATTTCACATATTCCGCATGGGCCCACACCAGCGGCATAGCCGAGCCCGATGGTCTGCCGAAGAAGAGTTCCTTTTCGGGGATGTCAGGGGCATCCCATATCTGCTCGGATAGCATTCCTCCTTCGTTGGCAAATGCTTCAAGAGAATGGAGATACCTCTCCGCCTGGTCCCGGCGTCCAGCCGCGAGCTCATAATGGGCGCGCTCTCCCGTAAGCAAGGGCCAGCCCCTCCCAATGCCTGTACCGTCAAATGGAGAACCATCGACATGTTCACCGTAGCCGTCGTCATTGTAACGGTGCCAGGCTAGACCATAGGGTGTTTCCACTTTTAAGAGGGCATCTATGACCTTCACAGTATTGACGACGCGCGGGTCACCGGGTGCACGCAAGCCGAATCGAACGAGGGCCAGGGTATCGGGACTTATAATATGAACGGCGGGTTCGGAGCTCTGACCAGCTGGCCGATTCTTGATCGGCACAAATCCTGCTTCCGGGGAGGCTGCGTCAGCTTTTTCCGGCGGAGCGATACGTACGTAGTAGCCTTCAACTCCCATGCGCTTTGCCAGTTCAGTTTCGGTTACATATACCCACCGTTCGACGTTTGCATTCCAGGTGTCAGCGGTTTCGCGGAGGTATGCGGCTACCCCGGGCTCATTATTCGTCTCGGCAAGATCCGCAGCGACAAGAAGAGCTGCAATCTCAACTGCGAGCGTGAAAGGCGAATAGCCTGCATCCTCCTCCCAGCGATCCTGCTGTGTCACCGGACCGTTCCGCACAAGAAAACTTGCCGCTCTTCGCACCATAGGCCAGAACTTGACCAGATCGCCATTGCTCAGCGCCATCTCTCTCCGGGCCAGATCAACAAGCAGAATAGGGAAAGCGGTCTCGTCCATCTGGACGCCGCTCCAGTACGGCATGCCATTGAGCCACATGTTCTGCGGCCAGTATCCATCCGCTTCCTGCGTGACCTGAAGATAGCTAAGCACGCGAAGAACATCTTTCCGCGCACCCGCCGCCAAAAGGCCGCCAGCCGATTCAACCAGGTCCCGAGGCCACGCAAGATGGTATCCGCCGAGATCGTTGTCGCCTTTGGAAAAACCCCAAGGAATGGACAGGCTTGCGATCAGTCCTCCGGAGAAGTTTTTGGCTTCATGGGTCCGAAGTACCGCTGTGCTCACGCGAAACAGGTTAAGGGCATTGCTCTTTCCTTCGTCCATGATCGACAGAGTCCGCTGCCACGCCTGCCACTCCTGGACATAGGTCGTCTTTGCTGACTCGAACCCATTATAGAGACTTGCCAAAGCACGGATTCCTGCCTCGACAGCATTGCTACCAAACCCCACGGCAAGCAGAAACATACCATTGCTTGCTGCAAGGTCGATCTCGCCGGTTACGCTCACGTTGCCGTTCTCTGCACGCGTGTACTCCCAGGTCATAATCTTATGATGCTTGATATCTTGCCAGCCGTCGGAAGTGCCGACAAATCCGACGGAACGCCTGAGCCAGGGTGATGAGCAGGCCAGCGCCAGGGCATTGCCGTCCCGTTCTGCAAAGAACATGGGCACGCCCTTATAATCTCCAACCCATGCGGTGTTGCCGGCGCCGTGATTGCCGAGGTGCGGCGCCAGCAATACGTAACAATGATAATTCTTTACAGTCCCCTGAAGAGCAGTGAAACGGGTCTGCTGCAATACAACGTCCCGCCAGGGATCAGTGATGATTTCCTTATCAATACGGTAGCGTCCTTCCCTGCAGGTGTTTGTCAGATGATAGGCGGGAACGCCCTCTGCTAAATAAGTCACTAGGGATGAGGTATGCCGTTTTTCTTCGGAGAAAAAACCCTGGCCATCGGTAATGATGATGCCCAGATCGCGCGTACACGCCTGGTCAACCCGGGGATAGTAGATCTCATTCAGAATACCATGGCTCACGGTGAACCAGACTCGGCTTGCGTGGCTGAGAGATGTGCCGACCCCGCTCTTCGCGCTCGATGTCCACCTTGCGGGAATTCCCGGCCATCCAGGCACATAGTTATTTTGTCCATCCATCGTTCACGCTCCTCTTCCTGGGCTCCATTCCAGTACTACCTTGATCTCATCAGCCTCATGGTGCATTAAAGCATTTTGGTAATCCATATAAGGACAATGATGTGAAATGAGGCGAGCCACGTGATCTCCCCAAGTAAGCTGGGCGTGAAGAAGATCGTCAACAGCCATCTGAAAGTGATCGCGGGATGCATTAACACTTCCTACCATGATCTGATTTCCGAGCACGAGTCTCCGGATCATGTCTGCACCGTCAAGCTGGAGTGGGCGGTCTCCACCCGGGATTCCGGTGAGCACGTAGACGCCGTTCTTCCCGAGTGCATCGAGGAGGTTAAACTCCAGCGATGCCACGCCGGTAGCTTCCAGGATTAGGTCCATCTGTCCCAATTCATGCTCGACTTTGTCAGCGGGTATGCGCCTCCCATCCACATACTTCCCACCAATATGATTAAGCCACTGTGGGCGGGCACTGGCTGCATCCACGACATCGAGCCCGAAAACCTCTGCGCCACGGAGGCGTAAGGCAAGGGTTGCAAGAAGGCCGATTGGCCCGAGGCCTGCCACCAGGCAGTGTCGCCCATACAGCCAATGGGGCGTGGCCGCAGCTTCCGGCAGGCGAGCGGACTGTAGGCGAATCGACTCGTCAATGGCCTTCTCGGCTACGGAGAGCGGTTCTGTTAGCACCCCTATTGCTTCCAGCTCATCGGGAACACGGACAACATACTGCTCCTTGTCCAATGCATATTCGGTCTGGTACCCATCCATGCCCCAGATGCCCCGCTCGCGGTATCTTCCCGTGAGACACATGTCAGAGCGGTTCATCGTGCAAGGCATGCATTCGCCGCATCCGCGACGAACCGTGAACACGGCAAAATCTCCCGGTTTCACCCGGGTAACAGATTTCCCCGTCTCTACAACCTGTCCAAACATTTCGTGTCCAATCACAAGCTCTTTTTTACCTGGCGGTGCCAAGGCCCGTCCCCCTGATGCTTCTTCACGGTCCGTTCCGCAGATGCCTACGCGTAGAATGCGTATCTTCACATCATCGGGGGAGGTGAGGACCAGTTCAGGAAGATCGATCAACCTGATCGCAGGCGTACCGGGTGTGAGAGCAACTGCTTTCATTGATGAACCTCCTTGCCTTCCTGAATTCCCGGTTGGGAATTAAACCGTGTAATAATGAGGACGATGAAACCAGCACCGACTCCAATTATTCCCATACTCGGAATTGCGGCATAACCCCACAAATTTGCTACCCATCCTCCCAGGACAGCCCCAATAACGCCGGACAGCGCGGTCACAGCGTTAAAGATGCCCATCCCTTCTCCCTCGTTTTTTGGAGACAGACCGGCAACCAATGCTGTGCTGCTCACACTGAGCAAAGACCATGCAAGAACGGCAAAGAGAAAGAACAGCATGGCGAACCAGCCGCGTCCGGGAAACGATACTACTGCAAGTATGGTTAACACAAGAAAGGCGGCAATACGCAGGAGTAGTGCGTCTCGAAGTATCGGTAACGGCCCTCTCCATATAGACCACTTTCCGGCCGGCGCATACAGGATGAGTCCCAGGCCCGCGGCCAGGGCATATCCTGTTGACGATACCCCTGGCAGAACTCCATACACCTTTTGCATCAAAACGGGATAGAATGAAAAGAATGCTGCGCTTCCTGAAAAACTCATTAGCCAGGCCATCAGGAAAAGACCGAAGGACGTCCTGAAAGGAGCGAAGAACGTCTTCACGCCCTGCATGCTCAAATAGTGGTAAAGGTGCTGGGGTGAGCTGGCAGGCCACTCTGCATGGTGTGCAGGATGCGAAAGAACTGGCCTGCTCAGCGCAATGACTGCTGATTCTGGCTGCGTTCCGAGCAATGCAGGAAAAACGGCAGCAACGGATATTCCTCCGGCCAGCCAAAGACCGAATTCAGGCCTGCTCTGACCGATCAACCCTGCGAGCACCAATCCGATTACCTGACCACAGCCGTAAAAGGTCTGGAGCCAGCCGATGCGCGCGTCCCACTCCGACTCCGGATAGACCTCGACAATAAAAAGGTTCGCAACCGTGGAAGCTGCGGCCAAACCGATACCTGAGAGGAACGCCACGTCGACTCGGTGGGAAAGGTACAAAGTGAATGGGAATACGGTTGCTCCAAGTGCTGTCGCGAGAAGGCCACCAACAAGGAGCCACCGATGCAATCGATACCGGTCGGCAAACCATCCCCACAACGGCGCCGTGAGTCCTCCCAGACTGAATGCTGCCATAACCAAACCTATATCTTTGGCCCCGCTTGTGCGTCCCACGAGGAGGGGCAGCAAGATAGGGATCAGCCCAGCTGCGGAAAGCCCGAGAAATGCATACGAAATATACCAACTTTCAACCCACTTCATGACGTTTCATGATGCCTTTCTTCTCTTATATATTATACATCTATACTTCCCCCCTTTCCGTGTTGGCCCGGCTTATTCCAAATCTCAACCTGATAGAGCCTCCACAAATAAGAGAAAAAAGAAGAGAGAGCTGTGGTGCACCCTTCTTCCTGTAGCCAGCACAAATATTAACCTGAATCCGAGGTATTGATTGAACTGAAATGTCGATTCAAACTGCGTCAAATTTAAAATTTGCTGATAAAATGATTTCGGAATCAAACCTAATTTTTAATTAGGTTTGATTCCGTCGGCCATTTAACTTAATTCGATGCACTTTTATTGACGATATTGACGCTTACTCTTATGGTTCACGCCGGATTCAGGATTAATTTTGAGAATAGTGCATATTTCATGTAGAATATATTAGTGTACATTAAATGATACTATGAAAATAAAAAAGAACAAACCCGTGCAACTTTTCATGTCAAATCGTGTCAAATAATGTATATTGGCATTAAGTATAAATTGCAAACTGATTCCAGTATGAGACGTCTGCACTGCTTGTGAACAAATTCTATTTGCTATGAAAAAAATTGACGAGAAACAGGTGCGAGCGACCCCAAAAGAAATAGAGGAAGGAGCTGCGCCCGTGAATAGGAACTTCATAAAGGAATTTTTGCTTGCATTTGTTGTGTGCATTCCGACGCTTCTGTCTGTTCAGGCCTGGGCGGATGACCAGGACCTGACATACTCAATATCATTCACTAATGATGATCTTAATAACCTCCTTGCGCGCATTGCTCTCTACCCGGACCCGCTATTGGCCCAGATGCTGCCAGCTTCGACATATCCGACAGAGATTGCCGATGCGGAAGCGTGGTTAAACAGCGGTGGGGATGTGTCAGGTATTGATGAGCAGACCTGGGATGAGTCCGTCAAGGCGATTGCCCACTACCCCAACATTCTTAAAATGATGGCTGAGAATATGGATTGGACTGCCAACCTGGGAGACGCCTTTCTCAACCAGCCAGAAGACGTAACAAGTTCTATACAACGACTCAGGCAGCAGGCATGGGACGCCGGCAATCTGATGAGTACCAATGAACAAAGTGTCATTTCCGACGAAGGGAATATCGAGATCATTCCGGCGCAACCTGAGTATATATACGTCCCTCAGTATGATCCTTTGATTGTGTATTACCGAAGACGGTCTCCAGGCATGCCTCCTTTCATTACCTTTCACTTCCGTCTGGCAATCGGAGGTTGGCTTGATATGGACTTTGAATGGGGTCTCAACAATATAATTTATCATGGCTGGAATCGCCCTGGCTGGGTCAATAATGCAAGGCCCTACGTTCACGTAACGAATGTTTATATCAACAGTAGTAGGCCCGACATACATCAGACATGGAGGCATGACCCATCACATGGCGATCCCGCAAGATACCTGGCATCACACCCCAGTGGTCTTAATGCGGGCTGGTATGCGCGCACAACTGAAGTCATAGGGGGCTCTACAATACGGACTGGGACCTCGGAAGGGATGTACGGTCCTCAGAGCGATACTAATGCATACAGCAATCGCGGCAGGGAAAGTCGTGGTACTGTGAACCAATTTTCGACATCGCCAGCTCAACGTATCAGACAAAGACCAGCACCCCCTATTCCCAGTATCACTGAGCGACCGATTATGCCGACTCTGGGTGTCAGCCAACAACCAACACCGCCGACTCCACGTGTTAGCAGCGGCTTCAATCAGCCCACTCCTGGTGTCGAGCGCACGCAGCCTGAAAGAACACCTTCGGTCACTTTTGGTGGGTACCGAGGAGCTAATGAGGCTAGGGAGCAGAGTCTTCGTGGCCAGACCAGTCGCCAGAGCAGTGAGAGTGCTCACTCTTCCTCTGTCCCAGTGAGCCATGGCAGTGCTCCTGCATTTGGGAATGCCTCTAGGGGAAGACAACGCTAGAAGCCACAACGGATTTGCTTCAACCGTGTTCAGCTAAATCGCATTTAAACAGGGAGAAAACTATGGAAACAATTCAACAGAAAACCATATCTCTTTCATCACGAGGTATGATTTTTATTGCTGCCCTATTGATAACCGCAGTGTCGGTCGTTGTCTTGAGCATGCCGCTTATTGCGGCAGCATCGCAAAAACTTTTTTCCTCTCCCGAAGATGCTTTGAAAGGACTCATTGAGGCTGTTAAGGCAAAAGACAAGGCTGCTCTCGATCAGATATTCGGACCTTTCGCAAAAGACCTTGGCTCTAATGACAAGGTGCAGGCTGCCACCGACTTTGAGAAATTTGCCAAACACATAGCAGAGAAGACAAGCCTCGTGAAAGAGAATGATTCAAAGGTGATCATTTACATAGGCAACGAGAACTGGCCATTCCCGATTCCCTTAGTAAAAAAGGATGACCAATGGTTCTTTGATACGGTAGCTGGCAAAGAAGAGATCCTGAACCGCAGGGTCGGTGAGAACGAGCTCACTGCCATACTGGTCTGCCACACCTACGTCAAGGCACAGCGCGAGTATGTCCTGAAAGACTGGGATGGTGACGGCATACTTGCGTATGCACAGAAACTACGGAGTGATCCCGGCAAGAAGAATGGTCTCTTCTGGAGGCGCGTGCCAGGCGATGCGATGAGCCCCTTGGGTGAACTCGTGGCACAGGCCAGGATTGAGGGCTATAAAAAGGGAAAGTCTCTGTTCAAGGAACAGCCGACGCCGTTTCATGGGTACTATTTCAAGATTCTGACAAAGCAGGGAGAGCATGCCCCGGGCGGAAAGTACAATTACATCATTAATGGCAACATGGTCGGTGGCTTCGGCCTGGTTGCATTTCCATCAGACTGGGGCAAGTCGGGGGTGATGACCCTTATCGTCAACCAGCAAGGCAAGGTTTTTCAGAAAAATCTCGGACCAGACACTATGAAGATTACTCAGGCGATGCAATCGTACGATCCAGATGAGACTTGGACACCGGTTAAGGAATGATACGTCCTTTATCTCTACGTTAGCGAACAGCGCTGGATCAAAAAGTCCCTTCTCAGCTTGGGGATGAGTTGATTACCTGACCTACCCCATGTCTAAAGACAGGGGGTTCTAACGGCAATACCGACAGGCTTTTCGGCAACAATACAGACGTTGCCGGCATCGACTATCGTTGATCCGTTTTTAACGGGCAAGCAACTCTGTCTCCGGTTCGTGGTGTTGGCTCTCATGTTGTTAATACCGAAGCTGGCCGGATGAATCCGACCATTTGCCGCTTCAAACTGCACCCTCTACACCGCCCGTTCCAGGAGCAGGTTTGCACCCGGCCAAGCTGCTGCGGCTTGACGCGTGTCGAGGACATTTTCAAAAACATATTTTGCAAGATATGCGGAGTAGAGATCGCGTTGAGTGTTTACCCCGCAGTTGCAGTCATGCCACCGTTGAGAGAGCGGTTTTTTGGCTACTTCCCCGCAGTGGCATGTCTCTGAAAGCTTCGTGCTCCGGGTAGAAAATTCAGTTACTTTACCGCCAGCGTTTTCGGCTTTGCGGCGAAGCATCGAAATAAACATCCCCGGAGCGCGTCTTGAAATACTTTTACCATAGAGTTTCTGGAATGCTCTGTACGACAGTTTCTCGGTCTTTATGTTGGTTCCGAGCTTAAGAATTTCATTGGCTAACTTGCCATGAGCCCGTTTTCTGGTTTCAGCCAAAACTCGCTGTAGCTCGGCTAGTTCAGCCTTAAGCGCACGGTATTTAGCAGAGAATATCCACCGCTTTTTACCCTTGCCGGCACCAGTCTTAGTCGTGCCGTCTTCGTTGTAGTTGTCCGGGTTGGCAGCCCTCAGGCTTCTGGCCATCTTACGCTGAACCACGCGGATTTGTTTGTACGGAATCTCGACTTCCGGACAAAATGCTACGAGCAACGCATCGGTATCGCTAACGATAGCACCCGTGGATGGGCCAATATCAAGGCCGACGGTTTCGGTGCCAATCTGGTTTTCACGCTTGATCCTGGCCGTGCCTTTAAGCACGAGTTGGGCGAACCAGCAGGCGTTACCGCAGATGGTTTTCTTCACCAAACGAACATATTTAACATCATGGCTAAGTGCATGTGCCTGAACGCCAAACTTGTCTTTTTTGTCGAAGACACAGGTAAGGCTAAGTCCAGACCATTCAACATGGTCATCGCACCACCGAATACCAGACTTGTTGTTTTTGCCTTCGAGCGAAGACATCCAGCCACGACGCTTGAACCGTGGTTTCCCATGCTTCCCGAACTCGTAGTCAGCAACGGCATTAAACGACCTGGTCGCTATCTTTTGGGCGGCCAGGCTGTCAATGTGGTCACCGATCCAGCAGGAGTTACGTAGGATACCGACGTAGTTGTGAATGTGGTATTCGGTATATTCAGCCTTGTTTCTGGCTGTCTTAAACATCTTGGTGCTAAGCTTGCTTTTTTTCTTCTTGATCGCTGAACGCCATTTTTTAGAGCTACGCATGGCGGCAAGACGTTTCATCGCTTCACCAAGACAGGCATTATATAGATAACGGCCAGCTTCGAGTCGGACATTAAGCATTCGATTGTCTTTTGGGGTTGTTACGAGTTGAAACTCGTGGATAAATGTTGGAGTTTTAAGTTTATCTGGCATTGATTGCTCAACTATACCATATAGATATACATTTGTCCAGCAATTGCTGAAAAACAAAGTTCCCGCTTTCATCCCCATGGTTAAAACCAGGGGCTTTCTGCGGATAGTTTGGTAAACAATATCTCTGAGGAGGGTGTAAAATCGACACCTTGTAGATTCCAATTGTAGATAGCCGATATGATATGAGAAGACGACAGCCCGGGTGGCCTACTAGGCCGGTATTCATCTACAGGTATAGTTTTGCCGTATAAGCGGTATGCCTTGCAAGAAAGTAGGTGAAGTCGAGATTCATATACTATTAGCGAAAGTGCAGAATTCATTTTGTATCATTGCATTTTGTGACAAAGTTTTCTGTCAACACCCCATCCTGAATCAAGCGGATTTAACATTTTTCGAAATACTGAGATAAATCCTCCTGAATTATGCACCAAACGCATGACTTGAAAATGTGTAAGTTTCATGTTGAATTCTTCAATCGAATCTACCCATCCTTGCCCATATTATCGTGCAGGGCGTATAAAAAAGGGGAGACTTTACATCCCTCCGTGGCTAGAGCACTCAAAAAGTATATTAATGCTTCGCCGCAAATACTCAACTATTCACGCAGAGAAGTTAACGATGAGACATGGTCTTACTCGTCAGTATTCTAGCCCCACTGCCTCGGTGAGAAACTTCACGAATGGCGCGGCTGTTTTGTAAAGGTCTGCGGTCCGATCCAGGAAGCCGTTATCGCACGCATCCTTTTCGGTAAGCGCGTGAACCACGACAAAATCCTTCCGTTTAATGTCCTCAATGAAAGCATGTTTGGGGTCGAATCCCGCCGGCGGACGTTTGAGTTTCTCGCCCCAAAAAATCCATGTTCTTTTGAATGTCTTCCCAGAGGTAACTTGTTCCCATCTTTCCGAATGAGAAACGATTGCCTGACGGATTTTCGCGAGCGTATCACTGTCGGGCTGCCAGATGCCGGCTGCAAGGGAGACGTCGGTCGGTTCAAGATGCAGGTAAAATCCCGGCGCGTGCACATCCCCAGCGGCTTCGTGGCGAAAGTGAGCTGCAGCCATTGTCTTATAGGGGCTCTTATCTTTAGAAAAACGTGTATCTCGGTAAATGCGGAATAGAGACCCGCCGATTGGACGCGGATCGGCGGTAAAGTGTTTGCTGATTTTATGCAACGGCGTTGCGAAGTCCACGATGAAGCGGAGAAGTGGGTCACGCACGTCCTGCTCATATCGTGACTTGTTTTTCTGAAACCATTCCCGGTTATTGTTTTTCTTGAGCTGACTCAGAAATTTAAAAAGCTTGGCATCAAAATAACCGATTTTATTCATTTCCTCTCCTTTTTGTTCCTAAAAGGCTGTGACAGCGATAATATCATAGCCTTTAACGTGATAATTAAATCACGTTGAAACCGATCAGGCCTGCACCCTTCCCGGCATCGCTTATTGCGCGTTGCTCGTGATCAAGGCATAGTTAAATAACATGCGTTAATACTTTCAAAATGGGAGGAGTAAGTTTATTCCTCCCTTGTTTTGTGATCTTGCTTTTCATTGTTCCGGGTCATTAAGGAGAAACTAATCCACCTTCAAGAATAAAATTCCTGTCTGTCGGTGAGACTGCTTTGATATGAAGCGTACCCGTTCCCTTCAACCCTGTCAACTTTCCTGTCCCGCTTATGGCCTCTCTGCAACCGTTTTTATCAAATACAAATCCAAGCTTGTAGGTGATGTCGAGTTTCATATTATATGAACTGAGGTACAGAATTGCCATTGAAACATGCGATGCGACCTTCTTCCTGAACTAGCTGTAGTTGACGTACCTCGAAGAGACTGAAAGATAATTCTTGAAAAAGCATTCTGAAAGTATTAACGCTGCCAAGAGCCTTATTAGGGAGATTATGATGCAAGGATTTGTTATTGTTACTTCAGAAACTTATAGGCACTGGGACGTTGTTTCACTCGTTGCTTATCTTTCACTTTCAGCGCTACTAGCCACTATAAGAAAGCAACTAAGAAAAAATAGGAATAACGTCCCCCAAAGTAGCCAGCCCTATGCTGCTTTGCGAGCGACGGCTTCCTTTCGTGAAACCGTCATCTCCATCATCTTCTCTTCCTTGCCTCCCTTAGTGGTAATGAACATCTCGAACTCCAGGGTATTATTGTCCCTGATCCTGGTCACGCTGCGCCAGACTGAGGGGCCCCTTACCGGGTCGTCATAGCTGCATTCCTGCGTAATGGTCTTGCCATCTGCGCTTGCAGTCCCCTCAAAATAATAGATGGCGGTGCTCATTGAATCGAGCCAGACCGACACATACTTCCCGGTATGGTTATTGTGTCCCAGGAGGTTTATGCCAGTGAATGGGAGTCCCAACATATCGCCAGTATAGACCTGCTGCAGGTAATGCCCATCAAGGACCAGCTTCTGTTCGCACGTCCCGGTCGAGTCTATCGGCGGCTTGTCGGGCTCCATCCAACCCCTAGTCCTGGTCGTCCAACTTCCCTTCAGTTTCGCCAGTAGTTTATGAGGCTCGCCTGGCGTTCCCACTTTCTTGTATATTTCCATGATCGCTTGCATGTCTATTTTGCCTTCTTGTTTTGCCATGATAGTTCTCCCTCTTTGAAATTACTTCTCATAGTTTAAAGAAAGCGCAACTATTTGTTAATGTCAATGGGATAAAAGTATGATTCAGGTGAGTATATGTAAACTCCTTGATCATATAAAGAAACTAACAATTTTTACCAACGTATTAATATTTGAAATTACCCGTTTTATAGACCCGTTTAACTGCGTGACCCGCGGACAGCGTGGCTTCATCAACCTACCACGGCCATATTCTTTTCGAATTTTTAGCGGGATTGGCAGTAATGCTTTCAGAGCTGCCAAACAGTTTCATTATGCGACAGCTCAATATCCTGTCTGGAACACATAGCACAGGAATAATTGGAGTCATCTCATACGTTGCCAATCAGATCGACGTGTTGATTAGATACATTCTGGTATTGGCGCTCGCAGTGGTAATATCACTTGAATTTATATTCTGGCCTGCTCTATTTCTTTTTTTGTTCATCAGATTTTTACTGTATTTGGGTACGCCCTTGGGATGCGTGCCACATGGCGATGATGTCGCCCAATAAGGCACTCCTGCGGAACGGCCACTCACTGCACTCGTGTCCGTACGCTGGGCTTGGGGCGTTGATGCAGATTTCCAAGTTGTATTCATTAAGCGTTTTTTATCAAGTGCCTGTGCAAGATTGTAGGTACAACTCACAGAGATTTTAATTTGATTGATGTGAAGAATATCGATCGTAACTACTAGTAAATTATCCATCCTAAATTAAATGACGATTGCACAATTTGGATTTCATTCCAAATTCGTTAACGTTCACCTAGGATAAATCCATTCGACATCGTTGACAGGCCCAAAAATCAGGCATATATTTGTCAATAGATTTAATAATAATGTTATCAAAAAAACAATACAGTGGCGTCTATTCACAAAGTAATCCTGATCGAGGCCCGCCCTCAAAAGGTCGGCGGTTCGCGATGTTGGTGCCGTACACCGGCGCCTCGCGCCGGGATCCATTATCGACGTTCGCCTTGAGGGAGACTCCAGAATCGTGGCCTTTTCTAACGACGTGATCGTGCGCGAGTTGATCATTGATGTTCACAATGAAGCTCGCAGGTTTGACTACGCTGCGGTCGGGAGACGCTACACACCATAACGCATCTATGCGGGTCTTTGCTGAGAGCGAGAAACACAGTCGGCTGGTCTGGATCACCGATGTGTTGCCTAATTGGGTCGTCGGGACTATCCGTGCTCTCCCTCTGTGTCAATATAACTGAGACACCTCCCCTATGGTAAATTAGAGTAGAGGGCGGGGAGGAGAAATCATTATGATAGCAGCAAAGATCAAAGCAACCCAAGGATACGAAGGAGCTCGTAGGGCGACTGAGGTTCCCTGGGGCGGAGCCCCGCAAGAAGTCAATCCGTCTCAAGGTGCGCCTTCGATCCTGCCAGACTCCGAGGTTCCGGCTAAAGCCGCTCGGCGACGTTTTACGGCTGAATACAAGCTTCGCGTCCTTACGCTTGCCGATGCCTGCAACACACCTGGATGCCTTGGCAAGCTCCTGCGCCACGAGGGACTCTATGCATCAAATCTCGACACCTGGCGTCGTCAGCGCGACCGCGGCGTACTATCCGCCCTCGCGCCTAAGAAGCGGGGTCGCAAGGAATCAGTCCGCAATCCTCTTGCAGCAGAGAACGAGAGGCTCCGCAAGGAGAATGAGCGGCTTACCAATCGCCTCAGAAAGGCAGAAATCATCAACGACGTTCAAAAAAAAATATCACAGCTTCTGGGGATCCCGATTGCGACCGACGAGAATGGAGAGAACGAGTGATGGAAGCCGCTCTTACTCTTTCCTCTGATGTCGGGATCAAATCAGCATGTGAATCGCTTGATATCCCTCGTTCAGGGTTCTACCGGACGCAGGCGCGGAAAAATGCGCCTCTCATGGAGCCGCTGAAACGTCCGAGCCCTCCGCGTGCTCTGTCTTCAGACGAACGGCAAGGAGTGCTTGACGTCCTCCATTCTGATCGGTTCGTGGACAAGGCGCCTCAGGAGGTCTACGCAACCCTATTGGATGAAGGCTCATATCAATGCTCTATAAGCACCATGTACCGCATCCTTGAAGAAAACCAGGAGGTCAAGGAACGCAGGAACCAGCTCACCCATCCTGTGTATCAGAAGCCGGAGCTTTTGGCCATGGCACCGAACCAAGTCTGGTCCTGGGATATTACCAAGCTTTTAGGCCCGGCAAAGTGGACCTATTTTTATCTCTATGTGATCCTGGACATCTTCAGCCGCTACGTCGTCGGCTGGATGATCGCCCCTGCGGAATCGGCTGCATTGGCGGAAAGACTCATCAAGGAAACCTGTGCAAAGCAGAACATCGAAAAAGGACAACTCACTATTCACGCAGACCGTGGCTCGTCCATGAGGTCCAGGCCGGTTGCCTTGCTCCTGGCCGATCTGGGCATCACTAAGACCCACAGCAGACCGTATACGAGTGATGATAATCCATTTTCCGAGTCTCAGTTCAAGACGCTCAAGTATATGCCGGACTTCCCCGACCGATTCGGCTGCATCGAGGATAGCCGAAGTTTCGGTCAGATCTTCTTTCCCTGGTATAACACAGAGCATCATCACTCCGGCATCGGACTGCACACGCCGGAGTCCGTCCACTACGGATTTGCGAAGGATGTGCAAAAAGCCAGAGGCGAGGTGCTTCTCACCGCGTATGAGGCACATCCTGAACGGTTTGTGAAGAAAGCGCCTGTTCCTCCTTCATTACCGGCTGCAGTTTGGATTAACAAACCGAAACCGGTCCCTCTGAGCGAGGAAAAAGTACACTAAATTCGGACGAGGGGTGTCTCAAAGTCATTGACAAATTCCGTCTCGTGGAGCAAAAGGGTGGCTGTCATAAAGCAAACGCTCGAGCGTGACGAGGCTTAAAGAGTGCTTTCTAATTAACGGAATGCGGTGGATCACGCAAAAGCGGGCATTCAGAGAACCCCAATGCAAAAAAACTCAAAAAGATGTCCTTGGCCTTCCGATGATCCTCTCATGGTCGCCTATCATGACACCGAGTGGGGCCTCCCGCTTCACGATGATCAAAAACTGTTCGAGTATATCGTACTCGACGGCGCGCAGGCAGGGCTCTCCTGGTCCACCGTACTCAGGAAACGGGAAAACTACCGCCGTGCCTTTCACGGTTTCGATCCGAAGGTCGTAGCCCGTTATTCGGAAAAAGACGTTAAGCGTCTCCTCAATGATGACGGCATAATCCGCAACCGTTTGAAGATCGAATCCACGATAACCAACGCAAAAATGTTTCTCCAGATCCAACAGGAGTTCGGGTCCTTCGATGCCTACATCTGGCAATTTACCGGCTACAAGACGGTGCAGCACCGGCTTCGCCGCATTACCGAGATCCCGGCAATGTCCGAAGAATCGGACGCTATGAGCAGGGACCTGAAGAAGCGGGGCTTCAAGTTCGTGGGATCCACCATCTGTTATGCCTTTATGCAGGCAGCAGGCATGGTTAACGATCACTTAATCCATTGCTTCCGGTACCGGGAAGTGCAGCGTAGAATGAAGTGATGAATTCATGATATTAATAAAATGTCGGGCTCCAAGTGTTTTTACATTCACCTCAAAAACTCCTTCAAGCAACATGTCACATTTTTTTTCAAAATGCACTTTTCAGTTCCAAACCACATATACCATATACCCGCGAATGAAATAAAGTGCATAGTTGCAAGTCCTTAAAATTGACAACACTTCAAAGCTCTGCCAATATATAAATAGTTCTCGGAAAAGCTGAACTCTTCGCGGGAAGATTGCTCATGGATAGTAAAATTATTACTTCGTTACGGATCTTTACCTTCTGCCTGCTTGGTCTTGCAATCGCGTGCAATAAATCTGAAAGCAGTATGCAGTCGCCGCAATATCAGATTGCGCAGTCGTTATTGGCCCGAGACACGAACTCGCAGGTACCTGATGCGGATTTCACTATTTTTAATAATTTTGGTGATGTGGGCACATACAGCCTCTGCGTCAATAAAAAATTCATACTTGGGAGAAATCAACGTATATATAGAAGGGGCCGATTGAGTAGAAAGAAGAATGGCAAGGTCAAAAAGGCAGAAGAAGCAGCGATTAAGACGTTGCAGGAATATGTATCCAAACGTATCTAATGGTGCCCCTTTCTTGTCTAAAATTGCCTTTATTTGATCAAGTTAGGCATATGGGGCAACGTGGCTGAATGCTTCCAAGACGCCCGTTGCCTGGACGGATTATCGCTAGCAATTATTTGGCTCGATCTCCCTTGGAGAAAGTAGGTGTGAGGCCAATCGCCAAGTATGGTGTTGAACAACACCTTTTTCAACGCCCTACCAGACTACATATATATGCAGATACATCTTGAATTTATCATAGTATCTCCCTCAAATGCCCATTCGATATCGCTGACACCAACCGTGCATCAGGCACATATTCGTTTTGAATTCGGGAAATGGCATAGGTAATAACCCCGTATTGCACTGTTAAAAAGAAAGGCCCTCCGTTTCCGGAAGGCCTCAATGTAACAGACAAGATTTACTACCAGATGGGGAACATTTCCAGATTTGCTGTATCGTCCCCGCTTCTCAGATCAACGATCTGGGGTATCGCAATAGCTGCATGGTTGGGTATCGCAATCTCTTCGAAGCTTGTTGTCGTCGATGACCAGAATGCGGCATCAATGCCATAAAATGCTGTTGGCTGCGGATCTTGCGATGTACCTCCCGGGAGATTCGGGATTGTATAGGATCCGCCAGTTGCGACGTCTGATTGCGGCAAATCC
Organism: Nitrospirota bacterium; assembly: GCA_963845065.1. Classification (GTDB taxonomy): domain Bacteria; phylum Nitrospirota; class UBA9217; order UBA9217; family UBA9217; genus JAJYKN01. The sequence goes on along the minus strand of CAWJQQ010000001.1, from coordinate 329,637 downwards.
CCTCGCATCGTGCTGATTGTATCTACAATCAAGCCGCCATGCACGGCAAATACGACTCCCGTATCCATCGTGTTGTCCATTGCAGTAGGACTTGACATAGATATCACACCAGTAACAGTATTTCCCGTCCAGGGTGATACAACCGTAAGAGGAGTCTCAAAAGTCACGGTGGGCGCCGTAGAGATAATATTGGGATGTGTCGTCCCAGTAAAGCCACTCGCAATATACAGATCTATATCGGCTCCTGCTACAGCCTGGTATCCGCCAATACCTTCAGCGGGATTGACGGCAGTCAGCGTAATCGTACTGCTGCTATACACCCCCCATTGCAGTGTACTATTAGACAGCATAAATCCGGTGAGCGCCCCTGTGAGAGGATTGAAATGCCTGAACCGGACCTCATAGGGTACTTCAGATGTACCTGTATCTGTTGATTTCAAGGTTTGATAGAAGTCTACCCAAGCTCCCGTGGGAGAAGTTATCGTTGCACTCGAGACATAATCCGTGCCGGGTGTCATGGTAATCGTCGGTAAGGACGTGGGGATTGATGTTGAGGTGGCCCCCTTAGTTACCGGTACGCCTTTTACGATCGTAGTCTGATATCCGATCCCTCGAATTAAAACGTCATAAGTTGTGGTTGCCGTCGGCGCAGACAGCGGATACAAAATGAACCTTCCCCTGGAATCAGGAACCGTATAACGGTGTACCATATGATACGTACCATCAGCACTCAGTTCCTCAGCCTTGATAACAAAATGGGGCGCCCTTGTGAACGTGGCTCCGGTGCTGATTTGACCGGTGATTGCGCCGGCCCTTCCGAGGTCGAAACATGACAGTCTTGGCTTCAAAATATATTCCGACCCGTTGTAATCCACAACGTCATGCCCTGCATCGAAATCAATGGCCAGATTTAGTGTCGCGCCACTAGTGACCTGGAATGTACCGGTAAGTCGGATCCCATCTTCTGCATCTGCAATCCTGAGCGCGTAAGTTCTATTGCCGATCATGACCTCGTTAAACCTGGAATGTCCGTTCGGCGGATTTGCTGCATAGGTGGTGACCAGGAACAGCCTTATCTGCCGATAGATGCCGACCGGGAGTTGAATGCCGTTCCAAAAAGATTGAGATATGTTGCCATTAGCCAGAGCGATCAGATCAATGGTAACGGGCGAGGCCAGGGGAAATTTAAGCCATGCCGGATCATTGGGGCCGGCATTCGGATCCGTATGGAACCAGACATCCTTTACTGTTATCCAGACGTGATCGAAGTCACCGGGAGCGTCGGTAAGCGCTAGACTCATGGCCCCCTGCGCACCCCCCGATGAAGATGGACTGCTGCTTGTACCGCCCGACGAAGATGAGGAAGACAAAGTTGAGTTGCTTGCGCCACATGCCTGTAATGTGAAAATTACCGCTAGTAAAACCATGAACCATACTACTCGCCTGTGACTCATATTATTCTACCTCCTTATTAATTATGAACATCACATCGACTTTATCGTAATTTATGACACTCCAATTGGTAAAAGGTTAAGTCAGAAAAAATCAATTCATGTTCAATAGTTAAGTTCACAATATCGATTTGACTCATTTTTATTTGATATCGTATGTTCTTGTGGCAATTTTAATTCTGACAGTCAATTAGGTAAAGGTAATATTCACATAAATGAAAATATATATTGTTTATGGCCCTCCAGTTATTAATTTATGGCAATTCTAAATGTAGACTTTAGATAGTATACTCACTAAGCTGTTGAAAAAGCGTGTGTGCGTGCAATTAGTCAAGTGAACTTTTCACGTTCAGATATTCACAGCTCGAATTCTGTTGCTGTTCTCTGAGGAACAACAGCACCAGGCGACCGCCGATACCACCTTATTGCCCATTTTTTTTAATCTTTTCTGGAATGAGAGCTTTAATGATCGTTTGATCCTCGGGTCTGATCTTCACGAACTTCATTCCCATCCCCGGTTCTTTAAATGGTCCCTCATCAAAAGTACAATTATAAACGACCTCCGCTTCCAGCGTGATAGAATTACCCTTAGTCTCAAGGTTTACCGTCAGGCGAGCATGTATGGGGTAAGGGTCGATGGTTCGGAATAACATTCCAGATTCAGAAAGGACAGTGACCAACCCTTCAGCCGAGCTAAGTTCTCCTGACAGATTCGCTTGCGATGCGGCGCTTGGGAAAAGAGAGGTACGCAAGAGCAGAATACAGTAGAAATTGCAATTGTTTGCTCGGGCGAAATGCAGAAAAGTTGTATCACGTATTTTTGTGCGATAATTTTTCAGTTAATAACTTCTTTTGTAATCTTCATTTTATTAATACTGTTTTAGCGTTTGGACTACATCCTGAATTCGTGGAATTTCCGTTCTTTGCAAAGATGTAATTATCAACCCGTATATGTTAATATCCGCCGCTTAAAATCCAGGCAATATGATCATTGTCGCATTCTAAGAATGACTTGACATATTAAATTTAATAAGTTATTATAATCAATAATGTGGCGAATTAAAGAGCACCACGACATCGGCAAGGCTTGTCGTAAGATTCCTTCAACCGTCGTTAAGAAATACGAACTCTGGAAAAGCCTCGTATTCAGACATGGTCCTGACAAGTTGCGAGAGTTTCCAGGATTTCAGGATGAAAAACTGAAGGGAGACCGTGTAAGTCAACGTTCATCGCGGTTGAGTTTGCAATACCGAGTTATTTATGCTGTAGAAAAAGAAACTGTCACGGTACTTGTTCTTGAAATCAATCCGCATAATTACTAGGAGAGTACATGAAGATGACCAATCGCAATGAATTCGTGCCAGCAAAATCGCATGCCAAATTAACTTCAGGCGAGGTAATCCGAATGCTTCGCGATTTAAAGGGTTGGACGCAGGTAGAACTTGCCAAACATTCTGGCATTAACGCTACCAATCTCAGCCTTTTAGAAAATAACCGAGTGGAGATTGGCAAAAGGCGTGCAGAACAGCTTGCGAAAGCATTTGATATTCACCCTGCTATTATTATGTTCCCGGAGTATGAAGCCAAGGAAATCCAAAAGGCAGCCTAAATTGTCGTTCGTCAGTGCTAAGTGGTTGTCTGTTCCAGGTGGCATTTTGTGATAATCCAAACACTGTTACACAGTTGTAATATATATAGATAGAGCATGAGGTTATATTTTCCCATTTAAGTATAGGAAAAATATTCTTCAAGACTATCCAAAATAGAAACCTTCTGCTAAGAATTAGTTTATGGCGGAACTAAATACAAGGGCAGGAGGCTTCTCTTCACATAATGGAGAACTCCACATAATAGGTATAGGTGATGATATCTATTTGTCCAGCACGATACTAATTTACGGATTGAAGTCTGTACTGCCAAACTAGAGGTACTTCCAGGAAATGCAGAATTGAACGTGTTCAGCATCACTGATAGAACTATGATCGTAACGCGGAAAGGATTCAATCGGGACGCCTAGCAATTTTATCAATCGTGATCTGCACATGTCGCTTTAAAAAAAAACACATACCATCTCCGTTTGACCATCTGGCCAGCCACCCCAAAGGGGTCTGACACACCCCTTCCCTGACCAAGCAAATTAAGGATTTTGGAGTACATGAAAAAAAGAGATTCTAACAGGACATATCAGGACACTTCGAACCAGCGACTGCTGCCGTGTGAAAGCGTTTCTATAGGAAGGGACAATTTACCGTCCCTTCCCTTTTTTTATTTTCATGCGGTTGTCCGGTTGAACATCTATGGCCGTATGCCGTATTTTCCGCCCGATTCCGTACCCTACTGCACAATCTGCTGCACACTGCACAAGTCTAACATTTGATACACGCTTTGATGGTACCAGAAAGCCCGAATCGATAAGATCTTTTTCTCATTTTGATTCGGGCTTTTTTTTATTTTTAAAAATGTTATTTGTTGAATTGTTATTAATTTGCAATGTGTACTTTTTCAATATTTTTCTTTTGAAGCCAATCAAGCGGCTGAAAACTTATAGACTGAATCGAGCTAAAAAAAGATTTAACGCTAACTTAATGTATTTTTAACATTCTTGACATATTTAAACTATATAAGTGAAGTAAGATCATTTACGACAGCCACTTGTTTTCACTTAAAGGAATGGAATAACGGTATTATATCGATATGCAAAGGATAACCTTTTTGCAATAACAGGTGAACATGGGTTACAAAGTATTAGTTACCGATAAGATTGACAAGATTGCCGTAAAAATTCTGCAGGACATTTGTGAAGTTGATTATAAACCTGTCCTAACTGCTGATGATCTTAAAGCAATCATTCAATATTACGACGCCTTAATGATTAGAAGCTCTTCAAACGTCACTAAGGATATAATTTCAGTCTCAGACAGGCTCAAAGTTATCGGTAGAGCGGGCGTTGGTGTGGATAATATTGATATAGAAGCAGCTACCGAGCAAGGAATAGTTGTAATTAACTCACCCGAAGGTAATACTGTCGCGGCGGCAGAACATACTATAGCCTTGATGCTGTCTATGATCAGACATATACCCGCCGCTGACACTTCAATGAAAGAAGGCAAATGGGAGAGATCCCAACTAATAGGCAAGGAAGTATTCAACAAGAATATTGGTATAGTTGGATTAGGGAAAATAGGAAGCAGGGTGGCTTCCATCACCAAGGCAATGGGTATGAAAGTTCTCGTATACGATCCGTTTGTCGGCGAAGATCATGTAAAGGAGCTAGGGGCTTCTTATACGACATCGCTCGACGATATATGGAAATCGGCGGATTTCATCACGTTGCATGTCCCGAAAAATAAAGATACCCGTAATTTAATCAATAAAGACACTATAGCTAAAATGAGAAGAGAAGTAAAAATAATCAATTGCTCCCGAGGAGGAATAATAAACGAAGCTGATTTGGCCGAGGCAATTCGAGACGGCCATGTTGAAATGGCTGCGATAGATGTTTTTGATAAAGAACCGGTTGAAGATTCTCCCCTTTTGAAACTTGGTAATAAGGTCGTTCTTACCCCTCACTTAGGCGCCAGCACAGAAGAGGCGCAGCTGAATGTTGCTATTGATGTTGCCGAGCAAATTCGTGACATCGTTCAAGGATTGCCCGCTAGAAGCGCCGTTAATATCCCTTCCTTAAAACCTGAAACACTTGAACCAGTGAAACACTATATGGCCCTTGCTGAAAACCTGGGATCTCTCGTGAGACAAACTGCAAGCGGCGTAGCACGGGAAATAGAAATTGTTGCTTGCGGTGAACTTGCTGTATTAGATATGTCTCCGCTGGCAGTTGCAGTCACTAAAGGAGTTTTAAGTATCAGCAGGGAAAGTGTGAATTACGTTAATGCTCCCAAGTTGGCTGAAAGAAGTGGTGTCCACGTTAAGAAATCAACTTCAACCGATTCTGAAAGCTACTTAAGTTTATTGAAGGTGATTCTTACTACCGATAAGGAAATTAATGAAGCAACTGGAACCATTATAGGTAAGGAGGTCCCAAGAATTCTGAGATTTAATGGATACCACACAAGTATTGAACCTGCCGAGCATATGTTAGTTCTGCCTCATAAAGACAAACCTGGTATGGTTGCTCAAGTTGCAACATTATTGGGAAATGAAAAGAGGTTATACTGTTTTTAGTTGAAATTGAAAAGAGTGGCTCCCCCGTGGCATAATCCACGGTAGAGAGAGAGAAACAAAGAAAGGAGCCACTCGATGAAGGATACCACAAGGAAGAGGAAAAAGGCAATACGAGGAATTGAAGAGGCATATGGAAGGCAGGAGATCATTGAACAGATGTATTATGTCTTCGCAAAAGGTAAACAGGGTTTTGATGAATGCATGAAGGAAATGGGCCGACTGATGGCGGAGACGATCATGTACATCGAGCGTGAGGAGATTGCCGGGCCAGACTACCAGCCCACCAGTCCTGACCTGTGGAAGTGGGCAAGCCAGGGCGGTTCCGTCTATATCGGAGATCAGAAGATCCCAGTGACCCACCCTCGGCTTCGAGGTCCGGCTGGTGAGATTGCGCTTCAGAGTTATCAGAAGTTGAAAAAACCGGAAGGTTTCTCAGAAGAATTGCTTGGAAAGGTACTCCGTGGCATATCATGCCGGAAGTATGCGGAGACGGTTGTAGATACGGCGCAAGCATTTGGCGTATCTGCCAGCACGGTGTCGAGCCATATCGTCGCGGCAACAGCAAAACAGCTTCAGGAGTTTAAGGAACGGTCACTCACGTCATTCGTCCCCTTTGCAGTCTTTTTAGACACTGTTCACCGCGGCGGAGAGGCATTCATCGTGGCGCTGGGGCTCGATAGTGCTGGAACGAAGCAGACATTGGGATTCTGGCAGGGGGCGACGGAGAACCATGAATTGTGCGAAGAACTGTTTTCCGATATGGAACGGCGGGGTCTGACACTATCACGACGAATCATCTGGGTCACCGATGGTGGCAGAGGCGTAATCAAAGCTCTCCGGGATCGCTTCGGCAAGAAATTGATCCATCAGCGGTGCACGATCCACAAGGACCGCAATATACAGCATCATTTGCCGAAGAAATACCGGAAAGACGCACACAGGAGGTTCCGAACTGCCCTGGAGCAGAATAATTACGCAGATGCTCGTCAGATGCTTCTGGACATGGAGAAATGGCTTCGGGGCATCAATGAGTCGGCGGCTGATTCGCTCATGGAAGCGATAGAAGACATTCTCACCCTTCACCGGTTGAAGGTTCCCGCTCTCTTGCGGAATACCTTGCATTCTACCAATCCTATTGAGAGCATGTTTTCTACGGTGAGAAAAGCAGAGGGCAATATAAAGCGCTATCGCGACAGCAAGATGATGCAGCGCTGGCTCGCTTCTGTTCTTTTATATGCTGAACAAGGATTCAGGAAGATCAAGGGTCATGCCTTCATCGCGGACGTGATGAAACGGATCGAGGCGGACGAAATAAATGACCTAACGGTCAAAAAGGCTGCATAAGGAGGGATGGTTAGGTATGGCTCGGCCTCAGAAAACTCAAATATGGCGATCCTACGAATCCGATTTTATACACAACGATGCTTTACACCGTTGAATCGATAAAAAGCCTTAGCCGAAGGGAGCGCGGGCCACTCAACTAATTTCAACTAAAAACTTGACCTGATCAATGAAAACGTTAATATCTCTATGATGCAGGTAGGAAGAAAAGTTCGTGCACAGGTAGGTGGTGAATCCGTAATGATTCTCAATGTAGATGACCCTGTAAACGACGTAACATTGAAGCAATTACAAAGCATAGAGGACATTTATAGTGCTAACTACGTTAATCTAAAAGCTAAGTAATTATGTTAATTTGGCAGCAGGAGCCGGATTTGAACCGACGACCTTCGGGTTATGTCACCTGAATGTTGCCTGGAAATGATATGTGCAATTTCTAAGGCAATATCTTTTTTGACGTAAATTTCTGCTTGTAGTCTTGTTTTTTTTAAATCACATTAAAAACGCAACTAGCATCCTGATGTCGTTTCCGTTCTTCTAAACTGATAAAGTTACAAACTGAATTCGTTAGTGCTTGCAGGTTTAAAGTTAGTTATCTTCAGTTGGTTTCCAACCTGAGCGTGAACTTCTCTTTTTCATCTCTCTAATCAAAGAGTATTTCTTAACTCACGACCACAATTAAAATATATATACGTCAAAGAATTTCCACTATAAAAGTGATAAGATTAATTAAAGTTATATAGCAGCACCGAGATTCAGTGTTGTTTATTTCGCCAAGGAGAATTTCGTGGTTTATTATTATCATTATGTTCCCGGCAGATTAAGAATTCAAACGCCATTCATCCGCCGTAATCCACGGAACGTGACAACTTTTGTTAAGACTTTACGGGGTCTGGCGGGGATCACGTCGGTAAAAATCAACCCTGCGATCGGTAGCGCATTAATTCATTTTGATGAAAATAAGATAAAACACAAACAGATCATCGGTTTTCTCGAAAAACAGGGTTATTTTATTTTGGCGAAGGCCAAAACGTCTGATCAAGTTATTCAGTACGCTGCGGAAAAGGTTCTTGAGAATTTATAAGTTTTTTGTTGAGCATGCGGCGTCTCGATGAACGCGGGCCAGCTATATGAAGATACCGTGTATTAGATATTAGCCGCTTCTCGCCCTTCATCTAACGTTCAATTTCTTTAAATATTTACATAATACTACCAGTATTCCATACCATCGTCGAGGTTATACTGTTTTTAGTTGAAATTGAAAAGAGTGGCTCCCCCGTGGCATAATCCACGGTAGAGAGAGAGAAACAAAGAAAGGAGCCACTCGATGAAGGATACCACAAGGAAGAGGAAAAAGGCAATACGAGGAATTGAAGAGGCATATGGAAGGCAGGAGATCATTGAACAGATGTATTATGTCTTCGCAAAAGGTAAACAGGGTTTTGATGAATGCATGAAGGAAATGGGCCGACTGATGGCGGAGACGATCATGTACATCGAGCGTGAGGAGATTGCCGGGCCAGACTACCAGCCCACCAGTCCTGACCTGTGGAAGTGGGCAAGCCAGGGCGGTTCCGTCTATATCGGAGATCAGAAGATCCCAGTGACCCACCCTCGGCTTCGAGGTCCGGCTGGTGAGATTGCGCTTCAGAGTTATCAGAAGTTGAAAAAACCGGAAGGTTTCTCAGAAGAATTGCTTGGAAAGGTACTCCGTGGCATATCATGCCGGAAGTATGCGGAGACGGTTGTAGATACGGCGCAAGCATTTGGCGTATCTGCCAGCACGGTGTCGAGCCATATCGTCGCGGCAACAGCAAAACAGCTTCAGGAGTTTAAGGAACGGTCACTCACGTCATTCGTCCCCTTTGCAGTCTTTTTAGACACTGTTCACCGCGGCGGAGAGGCATTCATCGTGGCGCTGGGGCTCGATAGTGCTGGAACGAAGCAGACATTGGGATTCTGGCAGGGGGCGACGGAGAACCATGAATTGTGCGAAGAACTGTTTTCCGATATGGAACGGCGGGGTCTGACACTATCACGACGAATCATCTGGGTCACCGATGGTGGCAGAGGCGTAATCAAAGCTCTCCGGGATCGCTTCGGCAATAAATTGATCCATCAGCGGTGCACGATCCACAAGGACCGCAATATACAGCATCATTTGCCGAAGAAATACCGGAAAGACGCACACAGGAGGTTCCGAACTGCCCTGGAGCAGAATAATTACGCAGATGCTCGTCAGATGCTTCTGGACATGGAGAAATGGCTTCGGGGCATCAATGAGTCGGCGGCTGATTCGCTCATGGAAGCGATAGAAGACATTCTCACCCTTCACCGGTTGAAGGTTCCCGCTCTCTTGCGGAATACCTTGCATTCTACCAATCCTATTGAGAGCATGTTTTCTACGGTGAGAAAAGCAGAGGGCAATATAAAGCGCTATCGCGACAGCAAGATGATGCAGCGCTGGCTCGCTTCTGTTCTTTTATATGCTGAACAAGGATTCAGGAAGATCAAGGGTCACGCCTTCATCGCGGACGTGATGAAACGGATCGAGGCGGACGAAATAAATGACCTAACGGTCAAAAAGGCTGCATAAGGAGGGATGGTTAGGTATGGCTCGGCCTCAGAAAACTCAAATATGGCGATCCTACGAATCCGATTTTATACACAACGATGCTTTACACCGTTGAATCGATAAAAAGCCTTAGCCGAAGGGAGCGCGGGCCACTCAACTAATTTCAACTAAAAACTTGACCTGATCCCATCGTCATAATAATGGCATTACACAGTAGTTAGGAGAAGTCGAGTTTCGTATAATATTAGCGAAGGTGCAGAATTCTTTTTGTATCATTGCATTGTAATAAAGCTTTCTTTCAGCTACTTCATCCTCTGAATTCTGTTTTTGCTCTACACTGAATGGATGTGCTAAATACATCTTGTGTTTTGCAAGCTTGCCCCGTTTGATTCCTGGAAAGCCGGGTATATCGAATACTAGGAAACCGAGGCATCTATATGAATTACGCTTTAATTCTTTCTTACTAAAATTACTCTTTAAAAGTTGGGTCTCCAAATTTACCGGTTGATTTTGCATCTTTCTGAAATTGTACCAACGATTTAAAATCCGGTTTATTAAGTTGATTTATTCCACAGAGGATGCTGCAAGAAATTCTTCCGGGGTCATGATAGAAAGGTCACTGACTATATAATCTATCTTATTTCTTGTGATGAGGCAATCTGCCTTCATTCTGACCGCGGAATAATATTGGACTGCGTCCTCGAAATCCCTGAAATCGGACACAAGCGACAAATCAATTACTTTTTCATCTATGGCAGCTACTCGGAAAACAATCCGGACCTTTTCCAATATCTTCATTGCTTTGTCTCGCTTTAGCTCTTTCGCAAGGATATAAAAGAGGATAGGAAAACTGTTCGCGCACAGATACCCATTCAGCTGTTTGGCTTCTATCATGGAGAATACCTGTGCAGCAGGAGAATAGAATGCACCCTTTTAAGAAAAATATCTAAGATAAAATTAATATCGCAAAGGATGCTTTTCATCGGTACTTCTCTTTGATGTGTTTCCGGTAGCCTATCATAAGTTTTTTCGCATCGGCCTTTGGGCCGATCACACCCGAAATTTCCACGAGCACGGGTGTTGTTTCCATTTTCGTTTTTTCCTCGGATATTGCCTGGAAGTAGCCGGTTACCATTTGGGACAGGCTGACACCACGAATACGGGCGGCGCGTTTCGCGTTGCGAATTACATTCTCGTCAAGCCGTAGAGTCAGTTTCGTTGCCATCGTATTCACCTCCTGACGTACATAATTTACTAAATTGTACGTCAATTGTCAATGCTCTCTTTTTGGGGACACAACTGTAAACCAGCTACTTAAAAATCGATTACGATCGATTTTTACAGTGTCAACCGCAAAATCCGGATACCCTAAATGTTTAGCTAATCTGAGGGTGGTGTATTTGTGCTAAACGGCTGCGCCGGGCGCACGTTCGGGAAATAACATACACGCAAGCAGCTTCCTGGACATCGTGCCGACATCACCATCATGATATAATATAATCAGATTATAATTGTAAAGTGTTTTTGCATCCACTCCTTTCTTCAGCCATGGCAACCTCCCTACGTGATGTGCTTGAGCAAAGTTGTCTCCGCATGTTTTGTTACGCCCATCCAGCCGTATCTCCCGTTTGGGCAGTCATAATCATCGCTTTTACGAGGCATCCCTCTAAAAAAGCCAGACATTCAAACTCCATGAAGCGTGAAGCATTCGCATCAAACAGAATTTGAACTTCGCAGGGGAATTCATCATCTCGATCATAATAAACAATTTGGAGGAAGATTTTCGGCAGTGCCTTCAGAATCCATGAATAGCCTCCCAATTTCAGCTTGCCGTAAAAAACGGCACCCAATCCACGCTGAGTTTCGCAGAACTTCGCGAAATTATCACTAAATTTTTTGCCGAGCGGGTCGGTCATCCATTTTATATTTGCGCTAACTACTATTTTGCCGGCAAGATGAGAAATCGGCACATATGAAAATGCAGGTTCACCAGCGCCTCGGGACAGGGCATAGTAAGCCAGCACACTGCGATTGTTGAAATGAACGGGCTTGCCGTCCTTCGAATTGACTCCGCGGGCACTGATCTCGTATTCTCGCCCAAGAAAATCAACGGACAGGGTACCATCTGGCTGGAGTGACATCCCAAGCCGTTCGGCAACCTCTGAAAAATTGCATGTGCTCAATTTTGGTATAAGGCTTTCATAGATTTGTCCATAGCCGTCGATCATAAAATACCCTTCGATATTTTTGTGTTTATGCAAAACATTTTCCGAATGCTTTGAACAGGCTCATCGGACCTTTAACGCGAATCCTTCTCAAAACGATCTCCTTGAACATCGAACTTTCTTTGTGCAGCACGCGCAGCCAAGTTTTTGCATCTGCATGCACCTGTACGTCCGGGATGCCTGTATGTCCTCGTTCTATTCTGATCGATTTGTCTTTAATAACGACCGTTGCTTCAACCTGTTCACTGCCGGTGAACGTAAAATGATAAGTTGCACTCAGCCCTTCAGACTTGTGGCGCTGGAAAGCGATGGGCATGGAAGTCAAGAAGGCTGCCACGGACGGCGGCCTGAGGCCGTTGCCCACGCGCTTAACCTTTTTATGCGGGAACATATGCAGAACATGACTCTCGGCGTCTGAGCCGGGCAGGACATAAACCGTCTCTATTTTTTGCTGGAGCGGTTTAACCACGTCCTCGATGAATCCCTTTTTATCATCCAGATACTGCGGGATTACTTCGTCTCCCGCCGGGCAGACGGCCAAACAATAAACCGATTTGTAGCACGGCCCATACGCTAGGCTCTGCCACATCGATACCGTCTCGGCATCGCTTATTCTGGTCCGGTAATCGATTGAGCTCTTACTATCCGCGATGTTTTCAACCCAGTTCGTAAATCCACCCACCAGTTCTCGATAGGTATGGGTGAGGCAGTTTATGGGATTGTATACCCCATCCGGGCCTATGGCGCCTGTGGGACATGCAATCGAACAGAGTTTGCAGTCAAGACAAGGATTATAGTCCAGAGGACTGTTATATTCGTCCATCTCGGCGTCGATAAGCACTGTATTGAGCAGTACAAAACTCCCGAACACCGGGTGAATAACATTGCGGTGGAGGCCCATCTTACCGAGTCCGGCGGCAACGGCTATGGGCTTGTGCGATACCACGTGCATCTTGCCTCGCCAACGGTCCGCTTCCATAGGGAACCCGGCTGCCGGAGTAGCGGCACGAACGCCTTTACGCTCGAGAGACGCTGCGAATACATGGGCAGCGTGGGACAGCCGCTCTTCCACTTGATGCAGTTCGAGGCTTGCGATGGAGCGTGCTGGGCTTCTCAGGTTTTCCCTGTTGATCCGTCCGACAAAACTGATGAGCGTCTTAGTCCAGGGGAATACATTCAGAATGTCCGTCTTCTGATCAGCGAGTGACGGACGTGCGATCTCAACAAAACCCACATCATCAACGCCGAATTCTATGCACATTTCGCGCAACTGCCGGGCGCTCAGTTTCGAAGCGGTTGTGTGAAGTGCCGTTGATGCCTTTCTTTCGTGATAACGTTTTACTGTGGGGTGGTCATTTAGGTCTTTCATGCAAGCCTCCTTTGTTGTATATACAACTCTACCGTCAAAAAAAATTATTCTTTCTTTTTTCCCGGTCTCACCGTGTCATGGAGTCTCCGGACAGCTGCAACTCCCTCCTCGCCCAGAAGTTCCTCAACTTGTTTTTGCGCCTTTTTCCATTGCGTATGTGCAGTCGCCAAGAGTTTCTTGCCTTGAGGAGTGACTAATATCATCTGAGACGGCCCATCGCCATGTCCAGCGACGCTAATCCAGCCATTTTTCCTCATCCGGTCCACAGTTCGGCTTACCGTCGACTTCTCCATCAACAGCACCCTGGCGATATCTGCGGAAGATGCGTGATCGGCGAGCGAAAGCATAGTAAGAATGTTCGCTTGGTTAACCTTGAGACCGAGGGGCTTCAAGGCTCTATCGTAGATGTTGGTTACAACGCGGTTCAGAAGCCGCACCCGATAAGCAATGCATTCTGCGGCAACTGATTTTGCAAGTATTGTCGTTTCCCGTTCGTTCATATTCAGGCCTTAATGTTGTATATACAACTAGGATATTACTCGAACATCCGCTGCAAGTCAAGGCTATTCTTGTCTCCTGTAATTTTTGCCTTTCATTATGGGATCGTCCGTCGTCTGCAATCTGCTTATGAGAAGAGAACAGAAACTTCACATCAACAGGAAGAGTTTCCCAATGAGCCCCGGATAAATCCCGGCATTATCGAGTGTAAGCTTGATAATATTCTTCCGGCAGCAGGATCGTTTTAATCCTTCGTAAGAATCCGGACAGTTGCCTTGCCCAGCATACCGTTACGGGATAGCGTCGCTTCGTCGAAGAGCACAGAAGGGCGCATCGGGTATTGACGAAAATTGCATCGCTGGTTTTCGCGTCCATGCATGACGCAAACGGAATTCTTTAAGCTTGTCACAATAGTGTCGTTGCAGACTTGTAGGTGTCGTCGATATGGACATAATTTTTAAAAGGGTGTAAAATCGAATTTGAAGTATACGACACACACTCCTTCCTGAAAAATGCACATACCTAAGATTAAACATATGTGCAGAATACTACATCCCGAATTATTACGACTAATTTTCAAGATCATCATCGCTTCTGGCCTCCGTTGTAGCCAAACGGAGATCCAAAAATGAACGGATAAATATATATATGGCTGAAAAAACAATTCGTAATTTACTACTGAAGGACAAGTTGTATGCTTATATTGGGCTGACTTTTGCCGTTTTATTCTGGGCCGCCAACACTGTCCTAGCCCGCGGAGTGGTAAAGGAAATCCACCCGATGGCGTTGTCATTCTGTCGGTGGTTTGTTGCCCTGATTTTAATTCTTCCTTTTGGCCTCAAGCATATTAAAAGAGAAATGCATGAAATCTGTAATAATAAGCTTCGTCTGTCAATGTTATCTTTTTTTAGCGTGACTGTTTATAATTCAGTTTTGTACGAAGCAGCTCATTTTACTACCGCTACCAATATGTCGATTGCAACCGCAACATTGCCGGCAATAACCATCGTAATGGCTTGGCTTGTCATCAATGACATGCCAAGCAGATTGCAGATCGCCGGCATTTTCATATCGGCTCTGGGGATGGTCATCATTATCTTCAAGGGATCTTTTGTGAATATTTACCGCCTGGAATTCAGCTACGGCGATCTCATGGTAATCGGATCGATGACGAGTTGGTCTCTTTATTCTGTGTTTCTTCGCAAGTTCGATATAAAAATACATCCTGTAAGCTTGCTGACAATAACGATTGGATTGGGAGTGCTTTTTATTTTGCCTTTTTATTGTTGGGAAATCATTGTTACGAGGAATCTCGGTCTTGGTCGTCATGCAATCTCCATTTTCTTATTTACCGGCATCTTTCCTTCAATACTTGCATACTTTTTTTGGAATAATGGTGTTGCTAAAGTGGGGCCTAGCACGTCAGCGATGTTTCTGTATTTGCTGCCGGTCTTTTCGGCTTATCTATCTGTCACCTTTTTAGATGAGGAGGTAAGGCTTTTTCACATATTCGGAGGAATGCTCATTTTTGTCGGTCTTTCTCTAGCAGTTCAGAGAAAGCACTGGGGTTACCCATTTAAAGACTCTCTGTCAGGTGAAAAGGCCGATCCTGTAACGAAAAAATGAAATTTTCGTCGATTTTAGATTTTAGCAGTCATCGATTTCTTTACCATTGCCGCAGTTTCATTTAGTTTCGGTATCAGTCCCTACTGTACAAGTCACCCGTCGGAATAAAAGTCGCAAATTCCAAGCGGTATTCCGCAACCGTTTTTCTCGAGCGCCGGTGCGAGATTGTAGGTGGTGACGAGATAGACATAATTTTTAACGAGGCGTAAAATAATAGTCGAATCTTTCGATGCGGGCGGCTTCCTGTATTCCGCGCCGGTTGCATCTTTTGGAAGTTGCATAGTACATCGTGCCATAATGTTCGAAATGGGTTTCCCTTAGTATTCGTTTATCTGGAATTCAATCGGTGTTAAACTATTCGTCTTCTAGGGAGATTGACTGCTGCGATTACGCAGCCTGAATTCTTTTAATTATGGCAAGGATTTCCTGGGGGCTAAACGGCTTGACGATATATTCGTCCGCGCCTACTTCCTTGCCGCGTTCCTGTTCTGCCACCTGGTCTTGGGCGGTCAGCATGATGACATGTGTTTTTTTGAGCTCTGGGTCGTTTTTTATGATGCGGCACACATCATAGCCATTCAATTTAGGCATCATGATATCGAGAAAGACAATATCAGGGCGGCCGTTTTTCACTTTTCGCAAAGCTTCGGCACCGTCCTTAGCCATCCATAGTCTATAACCTTCTTCTTTAAGGATATAAGCGAGGGCATCCCGAATGTTTTGGTTGTCGTCAGCTATAAGAATTTTTTTTGTTTCCATATTAATTTGTGTTAGCCCAATAAATTATGCCATTAATAGATTAGCTTTAATTTGTGAATTTGTCAAGACTCACGATTTCACTTCACCAAATTCTGACAATGCGCACTTTGTTTTTATCGTACCGATAGACTATACGGAAAGGCGAGTAAATGATCTCTCGCAGATATTCGACATGAAACTCAGGCACGACACGGCCGCTCAGCGGATGCGCGTGGAGCCGCTCTACCTTGGAAACGGTCTCGGCAGTAAGCTTTTCCCCAACATCTGGCGCGCCTTTGTTGGAATAATACGCCTGCATGTCCTCAAGGTCCTTCATCGCGGAAGCGGCAAGCGAAATCTGAATCTTTTCTGCCACGGGACTACTTTAGACCGAGGCTTTTTTTTGCCTCGCTCAGGAAGATTACGCGGCCTTCTTCCAGGTCCATCAGCCCCTTCACCTTCCTGCATAAAGACGCGCTCTTCAGTTTCTTCTTCATAGTCCTTGAGAGATTGGACAACGGCTACCCCACGACCCCTGCTCGTGAGCAAAATAGGCCGGTGCGTCTCATTTGCACGCGCAACCACCTTCCCAGGGTTAACCTTCAGGTCGCTAAGCGGAACAATATCTTCGGAAAATTTTATGCCCATAGGAGACCTCCTTAACAGTGCTATTAATAGGTCTGCTGCTGTCTTCGGTTTGATGTATCGATCGTATTACTCGACAAAAATACACATTTTTGTATAATCAAAGTAGAATTCAAAAGCATTTACCCTTAAAATAAACCATCGAAAAACATTGACAACTCTTTAAATCTCTGATATTTATAGATTGTTTCGATAAAGCCAAACCCTTCGCGAGAGGGGGACGGAAAGCCACGGGTCTTAGAAGACCAAGACGGCCGAGTTGCCGAAGGAGGATGCCTTTGGTGATCTCGGCCTTTTTCTTATCAGTAATATCATAATAAGGTGATCGCAATGATCATCCTGCTTTACAAAAAACATTCTTCCGCATCAGGTATCCGGCTTTTCTTACTTCTCTCTCTGCTCCTCGTCTGCGCGCTGATAATGGTCTGGTCCGCTTCCGCACAGATGAACTTTGCACAAAAATATCAAGTGTAGAAAAACGCAATCAATGCCGCGACCGCTGCCTTAAAATGTATATACTGGTGAGTCAAATGCTGATACTAAACTCCTGTGGAGGAGAAGGCGGAGGCACACCTTCACGCGACTCAGGGGTCGAGCAAGTCTGGGAAGTTAGCGGAAGGACAACGGTATTAAGGGCTGTTAGCATTACGCCGAGCAATCCTCCGGGGATAAACCCTGAAATACAACATCACTTTAACGCGGAGGGTTCTAACTCGGAACTGGAACGATTACTGCACCCTGCACTTTATTATAGAAGGAGATGATTTTGGGCAATAGAATCATTAGCACCTGTGGTTTGGATATGCTCTCACGATGAACCCATAGAGAATGCATAAGAAAAAAGGAGTTTCAGATGAAACTCAGGAATTGGATGATTGCTGCGGCCATAATCTGTCTTTTGTTCGGTCTCGGGTTCGCAATACAGCCTGTTGCGATGCTTGCTTTCTATGGGCCAACAGCAGATCATGTCGGATTATTTATGACTCGTATCTTCGGATCAGTCTTTTTCACACTCGGTCTCCTGATGGGTTTGCCAGAAATACAACCAAGCCAGCCACCCAACGAGCGTTTGCACTTGCCGCTTTCGTTGATGATAGCATTGGTTTCATCTTAGCTCTGATGTACCAATTGTCTGGAATTCCAAATGCTCTCGGTTGGTCGGCTGTAACCCTGTATCTGATCTTTGCTTGGGGCTTTGGCTATTTCCTCATACCTAGATGAGCCAAAGCCCTTGTAATGGAGTAAGATCGGATCTGAAACAAAAGAGGTCTAACTCGCGGCTGGAGCGGATGCGGCTACCTCGTGGCAATTCGAACGCCCTTTACCGCTCCGCCGCTTAGCCGCCGCATTCAGTAAGCTTCACACAGTAATTCTCAACTGTTGTTGCCTCACGCAATGGCAGGTTCGTAGGCGTCCAACGAGACAGCCATAATTTTAAAAGATGCGTGAAACGCTGTTGAAGCATACGACGCGCTCTTATTCCTGATATCTGCACATTGAACAGTTAACTGCCTCGTGTAGATTACAATTCGAAAATTATAACTTAACATTGGTGATCCCGTAGTGATATCAAAGGTGGCGCCTAGAACGTAACCGATCGGAAAGGAGGTAAGATTAATGCTTACATTTATCACTTTTTTAAAGATGACTGATCAGGGAATCAAGGACGTCAAGAACGCACCACAGCGACTCGATGCAGCCGTCAAAGCTGCAGAAGCAACGGGGGGCAAGATGACGATCTACTACACAACGGGTGAGTATGACTACATAGCGGTCAGCGAGTTTCCATCTGAAGAAGCCGCTGCGGCTGTTGGGCTGAAAATATACTCCTCGGGGAACGTCAAAGGAGCAGGGCTTAGAGTATTCACGAGGAAAGAGTTTGGAGAGATAGTTAATAAGCTGCAGTAATCTAGTGATACGAATAAGGAATGACTTCACATGCTAAGAGGCAAGGCATCCGAATTCTAGTGCGCCACACTTGAATATAATGCGTGTTCCGGTGACATGCCTGATGGCTTAACTTAGGGATGCTCTTCAATGACGGATTTCCAGTATTTACGAGGTGGGCTGGTGATCCTCTCGTTATGCACATTCTACACTGAGGTGAAATATGAACGAAGTTACGCATTTCAGACAGCTTCTCCGGAACAATTGGGGTCAGCCTATGGGCCCCTATAAAGTGCAAATTGCTTTCGCTGAAGTTCCAACAGGTTTACTGCCGATTACTTTCCCGGAACGCTTGAGCACTATGGTAATTTTCACTTTATCAGGTGGGCAAAGAAGCCCATCTGGTTTATTTATTATGATGCATGTGCCCGCGGTATTCTACCTCTCATCTTCATCGGTCGCTGGTGCAAACTTGTAGGTGGACATGGAGCTTGTCATTTTCTGAATAAAGCGAAGGATTTTTGTTGTAATATGTGGACACGAATCCGACCGGAAGTCGAGCGCCGTGACCGCACAAAAGAGTGCAGCATACTTCTGATAATCAGTTCGTATAGAGAAGGAGGATCGGATGTCAATAACCTACACGATCGATCGTGCGCGCCGAATGCTTTTCACGGTGGCCGAGGGCTCCGTGACCTTCTCCGATATCACGGCTCATTTGGAGATGGAGCGGAATGACAACGGCTTACCCTTCACAGAGCTCATTGATGCTACACGGGCCACCGTGGCCTTCAATACTGCTGACGTCCGACGGATCGTCGATCGACTGCGCAACCTCGGGCGTAACCATGCTCTCGGCCCGACGGCCATTTTAATCGGTGATGATGTTTCCTACGGGATGATACGGATGCTGGAAATAATGGTAGCAGATGTCTGCGACGTACGGCCGTTCCGTAGTCGCGGCAAGGCGGAGGAATGGCTCAATGCCATACCTATGCCACGTCCACCGGCACAAGAGGGATGAATTGCAACACCTCGTTTATGTGTAAGTTTCTACCAATATTCTGCACCTCCCATTTATCGGTCGCCGTTGCAACCTTGTAGGTGCACTTCACAGTGATTTTGTTTTGATTGAAGTGAAAAATATCAATCGTAACTTTTAATCATATGCTCATCCTGGAGTTGTTGATGTTGCCATTCATTGCAATACATAATGTGTCAATCTGAATTTGTTAACTACCCCAATAATACCTAATTGAATTATTAATTGTCCCTCTGCTTTCACACTATCACGAGGCTGGTCTACTCGGCGGTATGACTTGGCTCTATTTCAGACGAACGTCCTCCTCAGGCATCGCTAATCAGCTTCCCGGCAGGAAGAAGAACAGCGCGCCAATCAGGGCATATAGGATCAACATCTGGAGGCCGTTGAGCCAGTTGGTTTCCCCGTCGCTGGACGTCCGGCTCACCAGGACCGCGCAGCCGAACAGTGCCACCAGTTCAGCGTTGCTGAAGTAAAGGTCCACCGGATGACCGAACAGCCGGGACGCGAACACCAGCACTGGCACCACCATCAGGATGATCTGGGTACCCGCGCTCATTCCAATCTCATAAGCAAGTTCCATCTTGTTCTTGAGTGCCGCTTGGATTGCGCTCCATATGGCCGCGACGTTACCAATGGTTCCGATTACGACGATACCGATGAACAGCTCGGACAGGCCGCAGGCGGATTTCACCGTATCCACCGACTCAGCCA
The DNA here is from genome assembly GCA_963845065.1 of Nitrospirota bacterium. Classification (GTDB taxonomy): domain Bacteria; phylum Nitrospirota; class UBA9217; order UBA9217; family UBA9217; genus JAJYKN01. The sequence goes on along the minus strand of CAWJQQ010000001.1, from coordinate 309,344 downwards.
CGAAATCCGAGAGGAAGGCAATCAACACGCTGGACAGGGCCAGAACGCCTATAGCTGCTAGCGTTTCTGGGCCATATTTCGAAGCAGCCTTGTCCGGTTTCGCCTCAAACGGATGGCGGGCGACGTAGGACCGGGACCGGGTGAACGTAAATATCAAAGACGCGATGTACATTAGCAGCAGCAAGGCTGCCACGCATAGCGAAATCTGCCCGGCAGAGTTTGCACTGGATTTAGTCGAGTGGCCGAGGGCGCCGATATACAGGCTCGGCAGGAACATAGCGAGCGACGCTAGGATCAGGTTGTTGCAGGCATCGTTTGCGGGTTGTGCTGGAAATTTCACGGTGCCGTACTTGAGGCCTGCCACCAGCATCGCCGCGCCAATGACGATCAGCACGTTGCCGATGATGGCTCCGACCCAGGCGGCCTTCGCCAACTCGCCGAGCCCCTTGGAAATCGCGATGAGGCCAAAGATAAGTTCCGGCAGATTGCTGAACGCAGCATTCATCATGCCACTCCACGTGGGTCCCACTACATCGTCCAGTCTGTCGGTGGCATTGCCGATCCAGGCTGAACAGACCACCATTGCCAGAGAGGCCACTATGAACAGCCACAACTCATTGTGCAGGGCCGGGACATACCCCATGAGGAAGGCGATAGGGATGAAAATTGCCAGCCAGTTGATGCTGGGCTTGAGATAGCTGCGGGGGGTCGATTCGTTCATGGAGGCTTTCCTCGTTTTGGTAACTAAATTATATCGAACATGAACAGTTATTTCTATTTTTTTTATGGGTATTCGGATTTTGTGTTTGATATCAATTATTAAAGGATATTGCTAATTTAATATACAAGGTTGATTTCTGAATTTCCTCTGTTGATTACATGCTGAAGCAATTGACGATTGCAGGTCTTGGAAATTTTAATATTATCCTAACCTCCAGAAATATGCATTGATATAACCGGTAGTATGTATCTCCTCTTTACAGGTCGCCATTCCAAGCGTGTAGGTGAATAAAATATTCATATAATATTAGCAACGGTGTAAAATTCATTTTGAATCATTGCATTTTGTGATAAAGTTTTCTCTCAAAAACGACATCCTGAAGATGTTGAACTTGTCATTCTTTAAAACTCATCAATTTACAATCTGAATTCGGTAACATCTAACTAAAAAATACCCGTCTTTATGCTTTATCTTGATGCTAAATTCGACTATACTTTTTAGTAAGATATGCGGAGTGGCCGCCGCAGAGTAAATGACTCTCAAGGGGCGGCAATTATAACAGCGGACTTAACAGACGATGAGATTGAGAACAGTAAGTGCCACGAGGTATGTAACTCCCTTGCGAGAAGGTGGATCACTTCCAGCAATAGTCGAAGCCGATGATGATGGGATGTATGTGCTCAAATTCCACGGCGCTGGCCAGGGACCGAAAGCTCTGATCGCTGAGTTAGTGGCGGGAGAGATCGCCCGCGCAGCAGGACTGTTGGTGCCTGAGATCGTCTTCGTTAAGATTGACATTGATCTCGCCCGCACCGAACGCGACCCGGAAATACAAAGCCTAATAAAAGCGAGCACTGGCCTCAATCTCGCGCTTGACTACCTATCCGGCGCTGTTACGTTTGACCCGGTTGCAGAGAAGCTCGACGCGGATCTCGCTTCCTCAATAGTCTGGTTTGACGCTTACATGTCAAACGTCGACCGTACTCCTCGCAACACGAACATGCTTATGTGGCACCGGCGAGCCTGGCTCATTGATCACGGGGCGGCCCTCAACTTCCATCATACATGGACCGACTACCTGAAATCCAGCCGAGACCCTTTCCTTCTGATAAAAGACCACGTCCTACTCCCGTTTGCAAACTCGCTTCGGGAGGTGGACTCGAAGATAGCCGTGCGGCTAACGCAGGATGTCATTAAAAGCATAGTTAAGCTTATTCCTGATGCTTGGCTGGTCGGGGACACAGTTTTCGGCGACAGCAACCGACACCGGGACGCTTACTTAGAGTATCTCATGAACCGGCTAGAGCAACCGCATGTTTTCCTGGAGGAGGCGATCCGTGCGCGATCACTGTACGTATGATTATGCCATAATTCGCCTCGTTCCCAAGGTCGAGCGTGAAGAGTTCGTCAATGTTGGAGTGATAATCTGGTGCCAGTCCAAAGAATTTCTTGAGGCCGGCATTGAACTGGATGAACAGCGGCTTAAGGCACTTGATTCGACAGTGGATGTCGAAACAATCCGGGCCCATCTGGCGACGATTCCCGCTATTTGCGCTGGTGGAGATCAGGGGGGTCCGATTGGCCAACTATCTCAGCGGGAGCGTTTTCATTGGCTCGTTGCACCTCGAAGTACCATTATTCAAACATCGCAAGTGCACACCGGGTATTGCAAGAACCCAACCGCCGTACTCGAGCATCTGCTTAATACGATGGTAAGGCCGTCCCGCGCATAATCTGGCCAACAATTACGCTTCACGCTTCCTGAGACGAAGCAATGACAAAAGGATGAACTTATGAACTGGTTGATGCCGGCAGCAGTTGCTTCTTTGACAGGCACCTTGTTGCTGTCCTTGGTTTATTTCTACTTATACATACAGGACCGCCAACGATATCTTGTTATTTGGTGCGCAAGCTGGGCCCTATATTCCATCAGGTTCTGCTTCCTTATCCTGGTGTTTCTTTTTGGCAAAAATAATGTGTTTGATCTCGGGTATTACGAATTCAACCTTCTCGGTGGACCGCTTCTTGTTTGGGGTGTTTCAATGTTTCTAGGCCGCGACATGTCGAAGGTTTGGCTATTGAGCACGTCCCTGCTTGCATTGTGGATTCCCATCGCCATCTGGGGAAATTTCAGTTTTTTTTCACTGACCTTTCCAGCCTTTACCTTCTTGGCGTTCATATATATATGGACTGGCATTGCCTTTCTTCGCACTCAAAACCTTCAGGGCTTCGGAAAGTACTTTGTTGGCTGGACCTTTATTATATGGGGCATACATAAAGGAGACTATCCCCTTTTGAGACAAGTTACGTGGTTTGCACCTTGGGGGTACTCGCTCGGCGAGTCTTTTGCGGTTATGGCGGCAATCGGTATGCTGCTGATCTACTTCGAAAAGGTGAAAGCTGAACTTCTGATAAATCAAGACAAGCTGAAGGAGAGCGAAACAAAGTACCGCCAATTGTTTCAATCATCCTACGATATTATTTTATTTTCGGACAAGGAGGGCAACATCTTAGACATCAACCCCCGTGCAGAACTGCTGACAGGCTACCCGCAGTCCGACCTGCGTAAGATGAACATCTTTCAACACCTAATCGTCCCGGAAAACCAGCCCATTATCCGTGAGGTGATAAAGGATTTATTTGAGGGGCGGTCGCGAAAGTATGAGGAGCGTTGGAGAACAAAAGATGGGAAAATCATTTACTTGGACGGGTTGAGCGTACCACGAATATCCCGGACGGGAGAAGTCTTATCAACTTTTTGCACATTACGCGACATAACCGAACAAAAACGGGTCGAGGATGAGTTGCGCAGGAGCGAACGAGTCCTGCGAAAGGCTGAAGAACTAGGCCACACTGGGAGTTGGGAACATAATCTGCTCACAGGAGAGATTTTCAACAGCGAGGAGAACGCCCGTATTTTTTTCGGCGACGATAGCAGCAAGGGCACGCGTTTCGAGGACTACGCCGACGCGGTGCATCCCGACGACCGAACGTTTGTGATGGAACGACATGCGCAACTCCTCGCCGAAGGAGGGCCACGCGATATCGAGTTCCGGGTGGTCTGGCCCGACGGTAGTGTCCATGTGCTCTTCGGCCTCGCCACAGTAGTGCGCGACGAATCGGGCCAAGCCGTCCGCGTCTATGGGACGAACGTCGATATCACCGAGCGTAAATTTGCGGAGAAAGCGTTAAGGCAGAGCCAGGAGAGATATCGCCTGATAGTCGACACAGCCAATGAAGGCATTTGGGTTATGGATGAAGCTGACAAAACTACCTTTGTTAACGCACAAATGGCTGAGATGTTTGGATATGAGGTCAATGAAATGTTCGGTCGAAAATTAGAATCTTTTTTGTTTAAAGAGGACCTGCCCGATTATGCACTGAAGATGGAGAAGAGGCGCCAAGGTATTGCGGAGCACTTCGAGCGTCGGTGGCAGCGCAAAGACGGACATGTTGTGCAGACAATTGTTTCGGCAACGCCGATCATTGATGCCGAGCATCATTTTCTCGGTTCCTTTGCCATGATTCTTGACATCACAGAGCGGAGGAAACTGGAAGAGCAACTCCAGCAAGCGCAGAAGATGGAGGCAATCGGTCTGCTTGCCGGTGGTGTGGCACACGACTTCAACAACATCCTCACGGCAATCATCGGTTACACCCACCTCTCGCTGATGAAGTTACCGTCAAACGACCCGGTTCGGCTCAACCTTGAACAGATCCTGGAATCGTCCAACAGGGCTGCCGTGCTTACGCAGAGTCTTCTCGCCTTCAGTAGGAGACAACCCATCAACCTGGCCGTGATCGATCTGAATATTGTAGTCAAGGAATTCGAGAAGTTTATCCACCGGTTGATCAGAGAGGATATTGTCCTGGAAACCGTATGCGCCGAGGGCGTTCTCCCCGTCATGGCGGACAGGGGGCAGATCGAGCAAGTGATCATGAACCTAGTCACCAACGCCAGGGACGCCATGCCGCACGGCGGGAAACTGCTCATCGAAACAAGAGAGGCCCACATTGATCGAGAGTTCATTGAAACTCACGGATTCGGTGAAACGGGTAAATATGCTCTTGTCTTAGTGACCGATACTGGAATCGGCATGGATGAAAAGACCCGCTTTCGGATTTTCGAGCCGTTTTTTACCACGAAGGAGCAAGGCAAGGGCACGGGACTGGGCTTGTCGATGGCGTACGGGACTGTCAAGCAGCACAATGGGTATATCAACGTGTATAGCGAACTCGAGAAAGGGACGACCCTGGAGATATACTTACCTCGAGTAAACACGGCTATGAGTGTTAATAAGATAAAAGGGCAAGGTTCCATCGCCCGGGGCGGGACGGAGACCATCTTAGTGGCTGAAGACGATGCAGCAATCCGGAAGTTGACCGTGACCATTTTAACGGAAGCCGGCTATACCGTTATTGATGCGGTCAACGGTGCAGACGCTGTTTCGAGGTTCAAAGAGAAGAAAGACAACATAAGACTTGTTCTCCTCGATGGCATCATGCCCAAGATGAACGGTAAAGAAGTGCTTAGAGAGATTAAAAAAATAGTCCCGGACATCAAGTGCATCTTTATGAGTGGTTACGCTGAGGATATCTTTAATAAAGGCGGTGTTTCGGACGAGGAAGCAGGATTCGTATTTAAACCAGTTTCCCCGGCAGATCTTTTGATAAAGATTCGAGAAGCGCTGGACAAGTAGAACACAAGATGCTTCTTGCACGTAATAAAAATCTTATTGGAATGTAAATATAACCTTCCTTTTGTTGCGTAGCTGCACCCCGTATTGCTACTGAGCCCGATTATTCAAGTTCCAAGTTGTATCCTGCATTGAAAGTTAGTCAACACGACCGCAAGATTGTAGGTGGAATTGGGAGCGCAATGCTCACGAGACTCTTGACGAATACCATATGAAGTTTTCGATCAACTCGTCATCCTGAACACTGCACATCCGACCTAATCAATCGAGATGCACTTTTCATGTAGAAGTTGCTACCTCACCTACCCATGAAATACCCCATCGCTATACCTCTTCGATATCAATAAAACTTATTCTCGTTGACATCGTTGTGAGTCAGGTATATTTTATGTGAAATCCGCGTTTAGTCAGACATATTCATTGCTAAATTAGGCAACATCGCAAATCCGGCTTTGGTAAATGAGTACCAATAAGTTATAGCCCGTGAGAATGGGAAGTGGAGAGTACTATGATCGAAGTTGCTCTTACGTATGATTTATTGCCTAATATTGACCAAGATGCTTATTTCCAGTTTTTAAAAAAAGCAATTGTTCTCATATTTCAGCAACAAGGCATTATTGAGATACGTGCTAAGCGAAGTATGTCGGGGTCTCCAGAAGTATTGATTGAGCTAAATTGGGAGACCGTGGCAGACTGGAACAGGTTTGAAATTAAAAAGGAATGGACAACACTCATAGAGGAACTGAAAAAGTCATTTGTGCTCAATATGAAGTCTCAAGTTTGGGGTCCGTCTCCGATAGCGCCTGATCCCCTAAGACCTTCGAAATCTGCCTGACTTGCAATCGGTTCTAATTTATAAATAATTCTTCCTGTTGAACTAAACCGCTACGCGGTGACAACATCTTCTGCATTGCTCTTGCGCTACATACCCGCTCGCTCTCTTTCGGTCCAATATTCCTTACCTTGCTCCGCAATCCTGAACATTATAAAATCTCTTTCCTATAATACCGAAAATTCGTTCTTTACGACTTAGTCCTAACGAGACAATTACTGGTTAGACGATATTTTATTTTCAAGCTTCGGCTAATACACTGGACTACCATTAAGTAGAGATTTAAAACGGAGAAGGACATAAAAAAAAGTCAACAAATATTTCTGAACGGGATTTATCAGGCGGAGTAATAAGTGTAAATGACCCAGAATTCCCCGAACTCTTCAAACAAATTAAAAATGCAATGCGTATAACTGTGAAACTGAATTCATTGGTTACTGATGATTTCAAACAAATTCGAGTTGTTTTCAGTAAGCTAATTGGGGAAAAGGTTGGTGACGGCTTTAAAATTATTCCTTCATTTTACACGAATTTCGGGCATAATATCCAAATAGGTAAAAATTGTTTTTGTCAATTGCGCTTGCACATTTATAGACATAGGCGGTATTATAGTGGAAGATGATGTATTGATTGCTCCAAAAGTTAATCTTGTTACTGGTGGTTATCCGTCAGACCCTTCCCAGAGAAGAAGTTATATCACATTTAAACCAATTGTTATTAAGAAAAATGCTTGGACTGGAATAGCTGCTACATAATGCCATGTATTGCTATCGGTGAAAATTCAGTTGTGGCAGCAGGAGCAGTGGTTACAAAAGATGTTCCGCCAAATTGTTTAGTAGCGGGAGTTCCTGCAAAAATCGTGAAACAACTCTGAATATGCAATAATAGAACATCGTCTAACAAATGGATTCACCGGACGCTAACTGCGACGGGGATCCAGGGTGTTCATATGCACTGTTCACGTTGCATTTTGCATTGAATTTTATTCAACACCGCTGCAAGCCTGTAGGTGCAGTTCACAGAGGTTTTAAATTGATTGATATGAAGAATGTCGATCATAACTTTTAGTAAATTGTCCACCCTGTATCCCGTGGCAGTTTCGACTTATCGAAATTGCATAATACGATCTTAAATTTATAATCCTATTCCCTAAAAATACCTAGAGAATGTGTTCGAAGTCGACGGGCATCGGTCTCGCCATAGCGATCAGGACGAAGACATTGCTGCAGTGAGGTCAATAAGAATCGATGCGGAGTGTGAGAACCAGTATTCCGATTATGACGGTAATGATCGTTATGATCGCGCCTGCACGGAAATATTCCATAAAACCTATCTCGGCATTTTTCCGCGCCTCCTGCACCACGATCAGGTTCGCGACAGAACCAATGAGTGTTAAATTTCCGGCCAGAGTGCTGCTCATGGCAAGCGCAAGCCAGAGAATGTGACTTCCGCCGAGCGAGAGCATCAGCGGCTTGAGCAGCACCACTGCAGGAACGTTGCTCACGATATTCGATAGGAACACCGAGACAAGCGACAGGCCCGCGATTCGGCCCGTGGGCGGGAGTGCTGACAGATCTCCGATCCATTTGATCGCCGCATCGGCAACTCCCGACTCCTCCACGCCGCGCATCACGACAAACAGGCTGGCGAAAAACGCGAGGAGCGTCCAGTCTACGCCTTTTAGTATTTTTTCTGTGCGCACCCTTCCAATGAGCAAGAGCGTCGCAGCACCTGCCGCTGCCATGAGGGAATAAGGTTGTCCGAGTGAAAAAGAAACAAGCATGGCCGCGCAGACAAGGAGCGATTTCACGAGCAGTGCCTTTCTCACGTGATACTGTGGTATCGTGGGACGTGAAGAAAACGCCTGAGTCGTTATTTCTTTCCTGTAGAGAAACCAGATGACGCCGAAGCAAACTACAAACCCTGCAAGCGCGACTGGGAACAGTGCTCCGATGAATGAGAGATAAGGAATTTTCGAATAGATGCCTATCAACATGTTCTGTGGATTGCCGGTGACGGTCATGACGCTCCCGATGTTCGATGACGTTGCGAGCGCAATCAGATACGGCATAGAGTTTACGCCGAGCTGCGCTGTGATCTCAAGGATGATCGGAGTATAGAGAAGGCAGATGGTGTCGTTCACGAACAAAGCAGAGAGCAGCCCAGAGGAGAGGATTACGAAGATAAGAAGCTGAAGCGGCGTGGCGGAAAGCGAAAGGATCTTGTCGGCCATAAGCTCGAAGAAACCGGCTGTCCTAAGATACACCGTGATGATCATCATACCGAGCAGGAGAAGCAGGATGTGCATGTCGATCGCGGCAAATGCCTGATCGAGGGTGAGCACGCCAGTCACGACCATGAGCACAGCACCCACGAGAGCTCCAGCAGGGCGATCGATGCGGAGTCGCGGTATCTGGCGCAGCCCGATGAATATGTAGGTGACGAAGAAGATGATGAGCGCGGTAATCATGGAAAGGAGTCTAACACAGATGGACACAGAAATTCAAGCAAGCCAATTAATTCCAAAACTCTCAATTTCTCAAATGTTTTCATTTTGAAATGGCTCAGGTTAGGGACACATTTGGGACGTTGTGGTCCGAATGAACTCGCGGAATTATCACCGCAGATCGAGATTCGTTGTTAACATGTTTCAACTGGTAGTTGTTAATAGACTCGAATAGTGGAAGGTACATACTCGTAGGTGTATGTGATGATATCTATCTGCTCAGCACGATACTAATTTTCGGCTTGAAGTCTGTACTTCCGCATGATAGGTACTTTTTAAGAAATTGCAGTGTGGAAGTTATCCAGAACGCTGGCTGAAATGTGATCGTAATGCGGAAGGATTCAACCGGCACGCTGGCAAGTACATCCGCCGTAATATGCACATGTCTTTGTAAATAAAAGGTGCATACCGTTGTAAATAACCTTAAGGTAGGGCGCCCGAATGTGTGAAATATCCCTTTTTTTAGACTCAGCAAAACATAGACTTAAAGCATGTGAAAATGCCTTTTTCTTTTACAGGACAGTATCAAGACACTTAGAACCAGCGACCACTGCTCTGTGAAGGCGCTTAAACTCCTATTGAGTTATTCGCTCTTAGTGTCCTGTATTTGATATTGTTGGATAACCACCTTAAATGGAAATAGTATATTTAACGCTATTATCCCCTGCTCTCCCTTGTCAGGTATACATTCAACTATACAATTTTGGACTCAAAACCAAATGAGAAAAGTGATAACGATAAGAGGTTATATCTCTCGCCCCTTGCTTTCTTCATACTGTCCCGGTCCGGCTGATGTCGCCGTATATTTATTCTGAACGATTATTCCAGCAACCCCTACGAGAGTACAAAACAATAACATAATAAGGAATTGACCGCCAGTTTCCCGTAATACATTAAAATAGTGGAATCTGAATATAGTGTTCTGCATTCCTATAAACTTCCCAATAGAAAATACAATTAAGTAAGCACCTATAAAAGAGGTCGAAATGATAATCATGCTTTTGTACATGATTATCGCTGCAATACCTCCAATAATGACAAGTGGAATTACAATAAGGGGATTGACCGCCCCCAAAAAAATTGTACTGATATCTTGACCTATTATTAATCCGAGAATTGCGCCTAAGATAAACACTCCAAAAACAAAAAAACCAATCATCATAACGCTACCGATCACTCCGCCAACTAATCCTGCTATTAACGCAATCACAGGATGGTTTCCTAAGATTTCATTGACGAACCCTGCACACAGCCAACCAATGACAATAAAGCCAGTGATGCCTAGTATTATTTTTAACATTCTATATCCAAAAAAACACTCTACGATACCTATAAGGAGAGTAAATCCTGACATAGTATACAATATGTTATTCCCGATATTAGCCATGTTTGTTTCCTCTCATTGCGTTCTAAAATCTGTTTTTTGATGCTAACCGTGTTAATCAATGCTTATCAAGCTGAATCCTTAATACTATTGGGAAATATGTGGCACATTATCACACCCGTCTATTCTAATCAAGTTATTGCTTCCCTCTTTTCCCACTTCTGTTATAATTCACAATAGACTCTACATGAAGAGGAAATCAAGAAAGCTACCCTATGTTGGAAACCAAAGATTTCGCTACAGGTTGCCTTACGATAATACTATGTGTAGTTTTATTCCCATTATTTTATCTGGTCTTCAAGTTGGCACTCTATTTTGCTATTTTCCTTGCGATAATTATAGGCATTGCCATAGGGATAACTTTTATAGGTAGGATAGTCAGATTCTTTATTACAGGGAAATAACTATGAAATTAAAACTAATTCTGCTTCTGCTCATTCTCGTTCTGCCTGTTACTGTATCCACAAAAGACCTTACCAATGCTCCGACACAAGGTAAAACTATATGGGCCGAACTGTGAGCAAAAATATAAAAAAAGGGATTGAGATAACTAGATGGAAAGTTGGACATGCTGATAATTTCCAGTGTATCGAACAGGGAGAAGATTACGGAATCGAATTGACTCCGCCAGAACGCTACGAAGAAGACGTGAGTGAGCAAGAGCATGATATTCGTCAGCTACCAAAACCCTACAAATCTCGGAAGTAATCGTATCCTGCATCAGAAAGCTCGCAAGGCATGGCTGAATCCCGGTAAAAACCTTGAATCACAATACCTTTTTTAAATAGCACTCGACACAGTTATTCTCGCCTGCAATACTGCTATAGAAATACTCATGCCTGACTTCCTTATACGGAGGAACGGCTCATGGCAATGAATAAAGCCAATGAAATATTGGCGGTTATCTTATTAATATTATCTCTGACTTTACCCAATATATCTTCCGCTGAAGCCAAAACTTTCATCAAGGAATATACCTACATGGCAAGTGACATCGACAGCAAAGTGTCGAGTCGAGCTATTGCACTTGAACAGGTTAAAAGGGCCTTGTTGGAAGAGCTTGGAAATTATCTTATCAGTGAAACCGAAGTTAAAAACTATCAGATGACCAAAGACCAAATAACAACGCTTACAGCTGGAATCGTGAGTGCAGAGGTGATTGACGAGAAATGGGATGGGAAAACCTATTATATTAAAGCAAAGATTTTAGCGGACCCGAAGGAAGTTACTAAGTCTGTTGATGCATTAAGAACTGACGTGCAGAATATCAAAGACCTTGAGGACTCAAAGAAAACAGCTCAAGAAGCAATGAAGGAAGCTTAAAGGCTAAAAAGGGAATTGGCATTAGTCAAGGGAGATACTAAAAAATAAGCTGAATATTCAAATGCCATTGAGGATTTAAGTGCGGCAATATCATGCCTGTCATTATTCATCTACCGTTTGTCTTCCTTGCTGTTTATCATTAGCGCACATCTAAATAATTAATCATGCACAGCCAGGGAAAAAGCCCCTATATGATCGCCCAGAAACTGACTTGTTGAGACTCCATGATATTGTTATTGCCAGAGCCTATCGGAACGTTATGCCTGAAACAACCCTACGCCTATACATATCTACCTCCCCTTGGCGTCTTTTCTTCGTTTGTTCATCTTATATTGATCATCTTTAGAAGCCTTTGTCCCATGCGCGAATCCCAGGTTTAAGGTCTTGAAATTCAGCTTTTCAGAGTCTACTTGCACTTATTGCAAAATAACTCTAAGATAGATGAACAAATAAAGCTCGGAGGTTATAAGTGAAAGCCAAGGCTGCTTCACCATCAAGAAAGAAGGTTGTCTCTCCATCAAAGAAAAAGTCTGTGACGAACTGCCAAGTGATGGATTTTATCGAGGATGCTTCAAAAGGCAAACGTAAAGCATACTTTGTCCTGGATTGCGAACGCACCGAAGATGGTGCTTTTATCGTATGCGTTGCCGTTGAGGGAGATGCTGGATTTTATAAAATGGACTGGGGATGGCACTGCGACTACACCACGGCAAAAGCACAAACTATGCAGATGAATGAAAAACTCGGTTTGACGGGTGAAGACGTTATCGACATCGTAACCTCAACAATGGAGCCACCCACTTATCATTAGAATAAGTGGAGATAATAAAATGGCGATGACACCACTAGAAGAAAGAGATAAGGCTTTATCAGCACTTGACCTATTTTTGCCCGAAATTTCCATGGTCTACAGAGAATGCTATTTATCAGAAGGAAGGGGTGCGCTTCTTGTTTATACGGATTCAGTAATTAATGGTAAAATTCCCACTGAGTATGATTACACAACCAAAAACGATGTTCTTGAAATAATTGATGGCATAGACTCTAAAGCCAGCTTGGCCGCGCTTTTAAGCAACTACGACCCCGCAACGGAAGGAATCTTGGTTTTAATTACGAGCATTAATAATGCGACGTTTTTTGTTACAGTCAAACTGAAATCGGGGCACAATGCAAACGAGGAGATGGTGAACAATTAATGTCTAAAAGCTGATTTGAGCAAGGTGGTGCGTAAAGCAAGGGTGCGAGAACCTCCTATGACTTTTTTTGCAACCTCGATTTTATAGCCCTGGGACAAGTCATCCCCATGCAACGGATAGCGATATCATACTCGTCATTAGTCATCTACCGGGGGCCTTCCTTCCTGTTTATCATTAGCTCACAACTAAATAATAAATCACGTACAGCCACGAAAAGATCCCCTAAATGATCGCCCAGAGAACTGACTTGTTGAGACTCCATAATATTGTTATTGCTAGCGCCGATCCGAATGTAATGCCTGAAACTACGCAATGCCTATACATATTGCCTTCTGTTCATCCTATCTCGATCATCTTGAGAAACCAAGTCACATGCGCGGATCCCAGGCGCAAAGTTTCAATCAACTGTCCTATAACTGTCCTGTTATCAAAAAAGGGGTTACAGTATGAACTGTAACCCCTTAGTAAGTTTAGTGGCGGGGGGCCGGATTTGAACCGACGACCTTCGGAGTATGGACCCGAGGCTTGCTTGGAAACGCTATGCGCGTTTTAACTGGATCATATAATGCTGTTTTACTGCATTTGACTGCATGAAATCCTGCTTACTGGCACATTCTGACTCTTGACGTGCATCGAATTGTTTGGGGCAAAGACGGAGGCGATAACGATTAATAGGTTTTTCTTTTCAGAACAGTAATTAAGAGGACAGTAGTAAAAAACGTGGTCAATATCAATCAATCGCGACATATTTAAAAGTATACACTTCGCGGATAAGCTTGAAGTCCTTTTCGTTCTTCGTGATGAGAACCGCACCTGTGTCCCGGACCGATACCGCGATCAGGATATCCGCAAGAAGTCCTCTTAGCCGCTCCCTGTCAATCTTTTTATCTCTTCGCAGTTTCATCATGATCTCACCGCAAGCAAACCATTCACGCTCAGTAACTGATATGACCGTAAAATTCCGCGCTATCTGGTCAATAAGCTTCTGTTCCTTTGGATCAAATGCACCGGCGAAAAGCTCCATCAAAACGACGGAACTGAAAGAAATATGATAGTAGCGGGTAAGATTTAGAAAAGCTTCTTGAACAGTTCCCCTTCTGAAATGCTCAATGAGGAAGGAAGTATCAGGAACAGCCTTTGGTTTCAATTGAGTCCCTCGAATTTGAACTTTCCGGCGGTCTGTTCGATAAACTTCCTTATTTTCTCCTGGTAGATGATCTCGGCAAGCGCTGTTTCGATTGCCTCGGTCTCAGTCTTGGACCCGAGTATCTTCTGAGCACTTTTAATCATCGTTTCATCCAGCCTAAAATGCTTTGCGGTCTTTTTTGTCGCAGTCTGCATGGTCCCTCCTTTCTGCATGTATATACATTATACTATTATGTGGCTACATGTCAAGGCAGATCAGCATTCATCTCACTTATTCGTTTTACCTCCATCGTTGTTAATCGGTAGCTACGTTAATCAATCCGTCCTCTTTTTAAAATTAACCGCAAACCGCATTCCACTTCTTTATTCATGAGTTGTGCCAAAATATTTTGCCTTGTTTCATTGAAAACTCCTGCCATATGCTGTAAGGAAGAGCACATCACGGCCTTATTGCGACCCTGATGTGCTTAGGAAAAGTGAAATTCCCCAGCGGGAAGCTGGGGGCTTCTTTAAATGTTACATGCAAATATCTTGCATGAGCCCTACGGGCTGCCGCTTCATCACCAGACAGGAGTCTGGTGTTTTTTGCGGCTCAATAAATAACGCTCAAGAAATACACTCGATAGATGTTCTTTATGGGGAATAAGGTCAACATCGTAAAACCAGATTAAGTATAAAACACGTTTCTGGGTATTTTGATTCTGATTGCAAAATTACATTTCTCGTACCATAATACCGGTAAAAATGAACTCGATAGTACAACCTACTGACCTTAAGGTTTTCATATCAAACAGGGAATCCGTCTGTGATGAGTGCGGACAGGAACTCGGTCGAAAGGCATGGATTACTCTGGATCGGGCAATGGGAGCTCTTTGCTTATCCTGTGCTGGTATAGCACACCTGGCCTATCTCCCTTCCGGGAATACTGCCTTAACAAGGAGAGCTCATAAGACCTCAACCCTGACAGCGGTAGTCCTTAAATGGAGCCAGGCCAGAAAAAGATACGAACGGCAAGGCATCTTGGTCGAGGAGCAGGCCCTAGAGCAGGCAGAACAGGCATGTTTAGGTGATAACGAAGTTCGAGCACGTCGAAGAGAGCGCGTAGCGGAGCGGCGGGCGGAATATGATCACGCATATATAGATCAATTTGCCAAACGCATTCGCGAACTTTTTCCCCTATATCCACCGGGGAGAGAAGCTATTATTGCAGAACATGCATGTCTTAAATACAGCGGTCGCATCGGCCGCACAGCGTCTGCAAAGGATCTCGAGGAAAAGCCCGTTCTTTTGGCTGTTATCGCTCATATCAGACATGTAGAAACGTCATACGACAGGCTCTTGGCTATGGGATATGACAGGCTGGACGCGCGAAGTCGTGTCCAAGGGAAAGTAGAAGAAATCATGCTAACCTGGAGTCACGTCAAAAATGATGGTGTATAACATACCATGCTAAACCGATCCGTTGCAATAATCCGGTTAAAAGAACCATTCCTGAAATGGTTAAAATCACTTTCCGATCCTGCAGACGTTTCAAAGGATAGTATCAATCATGATACTACCGCTTATCTTTTGCCAGCGCTTATTTATGATTCTGAAGAGGCAGAATTACTACAACAATTTTACGACCTAATTTTTGAAGAACAGCTTAATGGATGGTGGACGGAAAAGAACGACTGGCCGAAAAAACGCGACCTAGCAACGTTCAAAAAATGGTTTGATGTAGAATTTCATTCCCTAGTACTTGATCTAGTCGACGCGCCACTTCAAGATGACTAATGATTCGTTGATTTCAAAATTCCATGATTCCGGGTGAATCTGTGATCTGTGCAATCTTCATTAAAGTGCGAGATCCATCCTGAAGTCACACTGGTTGCGCCTTTTTTGAAGTTGCATACATCATCTCGAATTGTGCAAGAATAATCAGGTCTGACAGTATTAACGAACGATAGGGAAAGATTCTCTGTCAGCTAAAATATCTATTTTTTCACAACGACCTTAAAAATCCAGAGGACTTCTCACCTTTTAACCCAGGAAATGGCCGAAGGGGCAATGAGTTCACATTTATACTCCACCCCCACCCAGTACCTTATAGAGTGTTACCGAATTGATCAGCCGAGAAAGATGAACGGTAATTAGCCCCTGCTGCGCACTGTAAAGGGAGCGTTGCGAGTCTAGCACATTCAGGTAGCTTGCTATTCCATTGAGATAGCGCGCCTCCGATAAGTTGTAGCTTTTGTTGGTGGCATCTGTTAATGATTGCTGGGCCTCCATTTGATCGTCAAGGGTGCCATGTTGTGCCAGAGCATCGGATACTTCACTAAAAGCGCCCTGAATCGCCTTCTCATATTGGGAAAGGAATATCTTACGATCGACTTCTGTCACCTTCAGATTGGCCAGGTTTCGCCCTGCATCGAAGATCGGCAGGTTAATTTGCGGTGCAAAGCTCCATGCTGCAGTAGCTCCTCCATTAAAAAGCTCGGACAGCTGAGCGCTTGCAGCACCAATGCTCGTCGTGAGCGTAATGCTTGGAAAGAAAGCCGCGCGTGCGGCGCCGATGTTGGCGTTGGCAGCTTTGAGGAGGTGTTCTGCCTGCACGATATCGGGACGGCGTTGCAACACATCTGACGGCAAACCCGCGCTGAGTTCTTTCAAAGCGGTAATCGCACCAAGCCCGGACGGCAGGAGATCAGTAGGCACTGGCGAGCCAATCACAAGCGCTAGTGCATTTTCGTCCTGGGCCACCTGGCTGGTGAAGCTAGCAATATCCACCCGAGCAGAATCGACACTTGTCTGGGCCTGACGAACATCCAGTTCCGAGGAGACACCGAATTCGAAACGGCTCTTGATTAGGTTATACGATGCCTGCTGGCTCTCGAACGTGCCTTGTGCTATTTTCAAGTGCTCTTTATCGGCAGCAAGAGTCAGGTAGTCGCTTGCAACTTCGGCCACCAAGCTGATCTGCACACTGCGGCGCGCCTCCTCAGTGGCGAAAAACTCCTCGAGTGCCTGGTCTTTAAGGCTTCGCACGCGTCCGAAAATATCGATCTCATAGGCACTGAACCCAAGGCTGACATTGTATACATGCCCCGTTATAGTCTGTCCCGTGGCAGAAAGGACTGCAGGCACCCGCTCTGCGATCCCCGTGCCGGTGGCGTTCACTGTAGGGAAAAGATCGGCGCGCTGGATTCTATAAAGCGCCTGTGACCTTTCTATGTTGAGCGCAGCTATCCGCAAGTCGCGGTTATTATCGAGCGCCAGAGCGATCAGCTGTTGTAGTTTCTTATCCGTAAAAAACTCCTGCCACTTGATCTCGTCAGCGCTATGGCTGCCTTGCACGGCAGTGTTCTCTTTGTAAGCAGGACCGCTCGGCCATTTCGCAGGAACAGGCGCTTCCGGGCGAGCATATTTCGGAGCCATACTTACACAGCCTGACAACACGAGAAGCACCATCGAGAAAATTAACGAGGTGCGGATTGCAGTTATCATATCAATTCTCCTCTGAAGTCAAAGCGAGGCCTTTATCTTGCTCAGGCTGCGCTACAGGTCGCCTGGACATAAACAGCCGCGTCACCAGCACAAAGAAAAATGGAATAAAGATCAGGTCGATAAATGTCGCCGAGAGTAGTCCGCCGGTGACGGCGGTGCCGATGGCGTTCTGGGCCCCGGCGCCCGCTCCCTTGGTCAGCGCGAGCGGCAGCGTGCCGAAGAAGAAGGCAAGGGAGGTCATGATTACCGGACGGAGTCTGATTTTCACCGCGTTCAACGTCGCCTCCATCAGTTCGTGCCCCTGGCGCATCTGTTCCTTGATGAACTGGATGATCAGGATGGCGTTCTTGGTCGAAAGCCCGACGGTCGTGAGCAGACCGATCTGGAGATAGACGTCATCTGGGAAGGCCGCGGAGCGTAACCATGGTGACAGCGCCAACGAGGCCGAGCGGCAGCATCAGCAGATTCACGAAAGGAATCGTCCAGCTTTCATACAATGCCGCAACCGCCAGAAAAACCACGAGGAGCGAGATTGCATAGAGCGCAGGCGCCTGCGCACCGGCATTCTTTTCCTCGTACGAAAGACCGGTCCATTCGTACCCGATCCCTGGCGGCAGCTGGGCCGCCATCTTCTCCATCTCGGCCATTGCCTCGCCGGTGCTTACGCCTGGAGCGGCCTGCCCCAGGATCTCGACCGACGGGAGGCCGTTGTAACGCTCAAGGCGGGGGGAGCCGTACTGCCAGCGGGCGGTGGCAAAGGCGGAAAACGGCACCATCTGGCCGTCCTTATTGCTGACGTACCAGCTGTTGATGTCCTCCGGCAGCATCCGGTAGCGGGGATCGGACTGGAGATAGACCTTCTTAACCCGGCCGTTTTGGATGAAGTTGTTGACGTAGGTGCTCCCCCAGGCGGTGGAGAGGACGTCGTTGATATTACTCAACGAGACCCCGACAGCACCGGCCCGCACGTCATCGATGTCAAGCTTGAACTGGGGAGAATCGTCCTGGCCATTGGGGCGCACCGCGGTCAGTTTAGGGTCCTTCATTGCCATGCCGAGCAGTTGATTGCGCGCCTCCATCAGCTTCTCATGCCCTACCCCTCCACGGTCCTGCAACTGGAAGTCGAAGCCGTTGGCCACCCCGAGCTCGAGGACCGCAGGCGGGGCGAAGGCAAAGGCGAGGCCGTCCCGGATCTGCGAGAACGCCTTCATCGCCCGAGCCGCAATGGCAGGAACTTTCAGGTCCGGGGTTTTGCGCACATTCCAGTCCTTGAGCTTAACCCATGCGAGCCCCATGTTCTGGCCACGGCCGGCAAAGCTGAACCCGGCCACGGTTATGATCCCCTCCACCGTCTTTTTCTCGTCCTCCAGGAAGTACCGCTCCATCTGCTTTACGGACTGCAGGGTCCGTTCCTGGGTGGCGCCGGCGGGGAGCTGGAGCTGGCAGAGCAGGAATCCCTGGTCCTCGTCCGGCAGGAACGAGGTGGGGAGATGGAGGAAGAAGTAAACCATTGCTGTCACGATGGCACCATAGACCACCAGGTAGCGCACCGGCTTCCTGAAAGAACGGCCGACGATCCCTTCGTATTTGCCCCGGCAGAAGTCGAATGCCCGGTTGAAATAACGGAAGAACCAGGTAAACCAGCCTGTCTCGCCGGCATGATGTCCCTTTGCGACCGGCTTCAGCATGGTGGCGCAAAGGGCCGGAGTCAGGATCTGGGCCACCAGCACTGACAGGATCATGGCCGAGATGATGGTAATGGAGAACTGGCGATAGATGACACCGGTAGAACCGCCGAAAAACGCCATCGGGAGGAAGACCGCCGTGAGGACGGTTGCGATCCCCCACAGGGCGCTGGTGATCTGCCCCATGGACTTGATGGTGGCGTCATGGGGCGAGAGTCCCTCCTCGGTCATGATTCGTTCCACGTTCTCCACCACCACAATGGCGTCGTCCACCAGAAGGCCGATGACGATGACCAAGGCGAACATGGTAAGGGTGTTGATGGAGAACCCGCTTGCAGCCAGCACTCCCATGGTTCCAAGGAGCACCACCGGCACGGCGATGGTGGGGATGATGGTCGCCCGGATGTTCTGCAGGAAGAGGAACATGATGATAAAGACCAGGAAGATCGCCTCCATCAGGGTGTGGACCACCTCTTCGATGGAAATCCTCACGAAGGGGGTGGAGTCGTAGGGATAGACCACCTTCATTCCCTGCGGAAAGTACTTTGAGAGCTCCGCCATCTTTGCCTTAAGCCGGTTTGCAGTCTCCAGGGCGTTGGCTCCTGCCGCCAGCCGGATCGCCACCCCCCCCATCGGCTTCCCGTTGTAGAACGATTGAATGTCGTAGTTCTCGGTGCCGATCTTGCACTCGGCCACATCTCTTAGCTTCACGGTGGAACCGTCGCTGTTGGTACGCAGGATGACATTGTCGAACTGGTCCGCGGTCTGAAGCAGGGTACGGGCCGTGATCGTGGCGTTCAGCTGCTGCCCTTTGACTGCAGGAGTCCCTCCGAACTGGCCGGCCGATACCTGGACATTCTGGGCCTGAAGAGCCGTGATCACGTCGTTGATGGTCAGGTGGTAGTTGTTCAGCTTCGCCGGGTCGAGCCATATCCTCATGGCGTTCTGGGTGCCGAACACCATAAGTTCGCCTACACCGTCCAGGCGGCTGATGATATCCTGAATATTGGAGACCATGTAGTCGGTCAGGGCGTTGCGGTCCATCGAGCCGTCTTCCGACACCAGGCCCACAATCAGCATATAGTTGCGGCCGGACTTGACCACCTGAATCCCCTGCTGCTGCACGATCTGGGGGAGAAGCGGCATGGCCAGCTGCAGCTTGTTCTGCACCTGCACCTGGGCGATATTCGGGTCGGTCCCCGCCTTGAAGGTCAGAGCAATGTTCACCGCCCCGGCCGAGTCGCTGGTGGATGCCATATAGATCAGGTTGTCGATCCCATTCATGTTCTGTTCGATCACCTGGGTGACAGTATCCTGCGCCGTCTGGGCCGACGCGCCCGGATAGGTGGCGTTGATGGCAATCGTGGGCGGCGCGATGGGGGGGTACTGAGAAACCGGCAGTACTTTGATCGCGAGGAGACCCGCCAGCATGACCATGATAGCGATTACCCAGGCGAAGATAGGACGATTTATAAAGAATCTGGACATGAGCTCTCCCTTACTTCCTGGCTGTCGCTGTTTCCAGGGCTTCCGCAGGACCCGCACCTTGTTTGGTTTCAAAGAGCACGGCTTTCACCTGGGTGCCCGGACGAGCCTTTTGCAGGCCTTCGACAATAACACGGTCGCCCGGATTGAGCCCTTGGCTGACCAGCCAGTTGTCTCCGACCGTTCGGGCAACCTTGATGATTTTCTGCTCCGCCTTTTCTTCATTCCCAACTACCATGACTGTGGCTTCACCCGCAGGATTCCGCGTTATACCTCTCTGAGGAACGAGAATCGCATGTTCATTTAATCCTTCTTCGACAATAGCGCGAACAAACATCCCCGGAAGAAGAACATTGTTTGGGTTTGGGAATACGGCTCGTAGCGTTATGGAGCCGGTGCTCTGGTCTACGGTGACTTCCGAAAACTTCAGAATACCAGACAACGGATAGACGCTGCCGTCTTCAAGAAGTAGTTTCACTTTTGCCTGGGCTGCACCGTTGCTCTTGAGCAGGCCACTGGCCAAGTTCTGCTTCAGGCGCAGTAAATCGGCGCTGGACTGGGTGACATCCACATACATGGAACTGAGCTGTTGGATGGTGGAAAGCGCCGCCGGCTGGCCTGAGGTCACCAGCGCCCCGTCGGTAACGGTCGAACGACCTATCCGTCCGGAGATGGGTGCGGTTACCTTGGTATAGTCCAGATTAATGCGGGCGGTCTCAACTGCTGCTTCGGCGGCATCTATGTCTGCTTCTGCCAGCTTTAGTGCCGCACTTATATCATCGTAATCCTGCTTACTGACCGCATTGATTTTGACAAGTTCCTTATATCGCTCGGCTTTCAGCTTAGCGGGAACGACATTGGCTTCAGCCCTCGCAAGTGAAGCCTTTGCGCTGTTATAGGCTGCCTGGTAGGTGGCCGGATCAATCTGGTAGAGCACCTCGCCGGCCTTGACGTCTGAGCCTTCCGTAAACAGACGTTTCTGAATGATGCCGCTCACTTGCGGTCTCACTTCGGCAATGAGGTGAGCAGAGGTACGTCCAGCGAGTTCAGAGGTAAGCACAACGTGTTGTGGTTGTACTATTACTATCCCTACCTCCGGGATAACAGCCGGTACCCTCTCAACTGCGACGCTTTGCTGTCCACAGCCAGTCAAAATCAGGCATCCTATAAAAGTTACCACAAGGGTAATCATTTTGCATGTGCCGTTGGTTCGTCTACTAATAGTTCCGAATGACATGTTCTATTCCTCCAAATCCTAAGTAATAAGCAGCACTTTCTCTTTGACTTTTGTATGCTGCATTAAATTCGCATGCATAAACTTATCTCTGAAATCCCCTGAGCAATCCGTCAACCAACACATGAGCAAGCATGTTTCGATCAACCCATGGGAAATTTTTGTTAAAGATGTTCACGGCTATTAATCCGTGGGTTGCGACGGCCAGAACCTGTGTTATTACCTCTGCATCCAAATTCCGGAATTGTCCTGTTTCAATACACTCCTGTACTATTTCTCTTAATACAAGATAGGAATCCCGTGCCATCGATTCCTTTTTCATAAATTGCTCCTGCGAACCGTAACCATCCGGCTTTGCAAGAAAAAATACCCTGTATTGATCGGGATTGTTGAGTCCAAAGTCTATGCGATACAGCAGGGCCTGACGAAGTGTATCGAGACAATCATTCGAATGGGACCTAATATAATTAAGATGAGTTATAAAATGTTCTGTAAATTCTTCACAGATTGCGAAAAGCAAGTCATCCTTGTCTTTAAAATAAAGATAAATAGTAGGCGGCGAATATTCTATCTTTTCTGCGAGCCTGCGCATGGAGAACTTTTCGTACCCTTTACTCAAAAAGAGTTCACGAGCTGCATCGAGAATTTCCCGACGAAACTCCTCCTTGTATTTGGCTCTTTTTTCTTTGATTCCCATTAAATTACACTAACATAGTTATTCAACAATAACATTGTTATCCAATAATAACGTGGTAGTTAATAACATGGTAGCTGATTTTTGTCAAGTTAAGTTTGATCGCACATAACCGGGTATCAATGGATACCCATTTAACCCTTCTGTTATTGAGATCGCCATCCTGCCCAAAATTCATTCTTTTGAGGCAATACAAATTGCGTCTTACGGATAGAAAACATAAATTTTCTGAAGAATTTTTTTTGCGTAGGAGGGAGAAATGAAGTGCGACACCGTTTGTCCGGAAACGTTGTGCACAATCGCAAATAAGCAATTTGAGGAAATCATAATTGTTCCGTTGTCCATCCATTACTGCTCAAAAAGTGAAACTCCCCCAGCGGGAGCTGGTGGCTTCTTTAAATTTTACATGCAAAAATCTTGCATGAGCCCTACGGGCTGCCGCTTCATCACCAGATTGGAGTCTGGTGTTTTTTGCGGCTCAATAAGAGCCTCAGCTATTACCAACAC
Source organism: Nitrospirota bacterium (assembly GCA_963845065.1). Taxonomy (GTDB): domain Bacteria; phylum Nitrospirota; class UBA9217; order UBA9217; family UBA9217; genus JAJYKN01. The sequence continues at coordinate 286,448 of CAWJQQ010000001.1, read as the reverse complement.
ACTCCATTTTGTAACCTTCAAACAGAAAGGAGCGACAACTTTTATAAGGCACCTGATGCGTGTGCTATACAGTCGAGGCGTTGTTCAGGGCAAATAAAACAAACAGAACATAGCAGTCATGACTATAGTATTGCTTATGGCGCGCCGCTCATTTAAGTACATATTTGAACTTGTATTCGTTGTTGTTGCGCCTCTACTAAAGTCGTTTGATTGTAGTTGAAACTCACAATGATCCACATTTGATTGATGAGAAGAATATAGATTGTAAATTGCAGTGTAATATCCCTTTTGAAACATTCATTCTATTGAGCGCAACTGCTGCGACTGCCTCCGTCATTCCGAACTCTTCGGGCGATAAGTAATCACAATACGTTATTTGATTGTAACGGAGATATACGATCACATTCGATTTCGAATCAGGAAACGTACGGATGTATTGGGTTGCTTTACATGCCCAGGTACTCCTTGAGTTTGGCTGACGTCCGTTGTAGGGCGTCAGAATAGGACTTGGAATTGTAGTGATAACCATCCTTGACAAAGTCATGTTTCGTGTTCGGGTAGGTAATCAGCTCAAATGCCAAGCCGCTTCCGGTTGCCGCCGCTGCCAAAGTGCGTGCCTTAGCGACCAGACAGCAGTCCCGGTAGGTGTCATCTTCACCGGCGAACATGAGCACTGGCACCTTTAATCTGCTCACGAAGCCGGGTACATCACGAATAAAGATGGTTGCGGGGTACCAGACGACGGCACCGGCCACCAGATCGGGCCATTGTGTGCCGTAATAAAGTGACATGCCCCCTCCGAGGGAGAAGCCGACTAAGGCAACCTTTCCAGAGAGAGCGTGCGGCATTTGTTGTGCTTGTAGAATCGCTGTTTTAACGCCCTCCCCTTTGGTCCCTTTCATCGCATTGCCGTCGAATAAAACGACGTCATATCCGAATTTAGCGATCTCCCGGGCTACCGTGACATAGTGCGCCGGGCCCGACATGCCGGAGGCTATGACGACCACGCGTCCTTTGCCTTGGGGCGGCGGAAACTCCTGTTGCGCATATGCGACCGTAGTCGCGATGAGGCAGGCGAGGATGCTAATTACTGCCGTAATGAGGGAAATGAATTTTACTCGCTTCATATTAATTCCTCCTGCGTAGTTGGAACAACATTGATACTTATAAGATATCATATATGTTTTCGATAGTACAGTGATCTGACCACTCCCCATGTCTAAAGCCAGAGGGTTCTAGCGGCTGTACCGACAGGCTCTCCGGCAACAATACGAACGTTGTCGGCCTCGACTGTCGTTGATCCGCCTTTAACGGACGAGCAGCTCTGTCTCCGGTTCGTGGTGTTCTCTTGCTTGATACCGAAGCTGGTTGGATGAATTCGACCCTTTGCCGCTTCAAACTGCACCCTCAACACCGCCCGTTCCAGGAGCAGGTTTGCACCCGGCCAGGCTTTGGCAGCCTGACGCGTGTCGAGGACATCGTTAGAAACATGCTTTGCAAGGAATGCGGAATAGAGATCACGCTGGGTGCTTACCCCGCAGTTGCAGGCATGCCATCTTTGGGACAATGATTTTTTGGCTACTGTTCCGCAATGGCATGTCTGGGAAAGCTTTGTGCTCCGGGTAGAAAACTCGGTTACTTTACCGCCAGCGTTTTCGGCTTTGTGGTGAAGCATCGACATAAACATCCCCGGAGCTCGTCGCGAAATAACATGGGAAAAGCAAGAAACAATTGTAATTTCCGATGGATCGGGTTGTCAGCTAAATGAATGAGGGAGACCTGGTTGCAGTATATTGGAGGTAAACTTCCAATTATAAGGACATTTCCGCGCCGAGCGGACGTCCAGATTGAGGAGAGGATTTTGTTTATAAACAAATAATACTAGACAAAACAAAAAATTCTAGTAATATAAATTCAGTTTCATTATTCTTATTAGCGGCCAGAATCCTGGCGATTCCAGTAATAAGGCTTATTGGCAATAAAATAGACGTCATCCTGAGGGGGCCCGATCCGGCATTCTGGGTCCGGCTGCATTCATAAGGAAACACATGCTGAATACTTTTTCTGATAACGCTGCTTACTCCCTGACCCCGCTCGCTGTCCAGACGGCCGCGGTTGCGCTTTCAGTTACCTTGCTTGGCATCTATGCGCTAATACGGGATCAAGGATCACGGGTGAGTGTGGCATACTTCATACAGACGACCAGTATAGGCGTGTGGCTTTATGCTTTCTCGCGCATGTATAGCGCTACCGACGTGAACATAGCGATGTGGTGGGCAAAAGTCGCCTATATCGGTATTGGCAGCATACCGGCCGCTGTTTACAATCTCACTGCACTGATCCAGCAGGATTATGAGCGGCTCAGAAAACGCGTACTGATCTTCTGGATCATAAGCGCTCTCTTCATCACGCTCATCCTTACAACCGATATCCAGTTCAAGACCCTCTACCATTACTGGTGGGGATATTTTCCCAAATACGGCGTAACGGGCATACCCTTTATGCTTTATTTCTTCACCGTAATGATCATTACGTTCCGCAGCTACGCAGCAGGGTACCGCAATGTTATCAGGGACTCAATCGAGAAGAGACGCTCCAGGATATTAATTTTAGCCTTTGCGATCGGGTCCTTTGCCGTCGTCGATTTCCTTGGAACCTTTGGCATTCCGTGGTATCCCTTGGGTTATGTCGCGATCTTCTTGTACACCATGATTTCGGGTTACTCAATAGTCCGCTACCTCTTCACGCCGATAACTGCTGCTTTCGCCTCCCGCCAGATCATCGATACTATGAAAGACGCGCTCATCGTAATCGATTCCGACGGGATTATCAGGCTGGTCAACCATGCAACCTGCACCTTGTTCAAGTGTCGTGAAGAGGACCTTGTGGGCAATCGGCCCACCAGTAGTCTTAGCAGCAATCCCAAGTTTGCCGAAACACTGGAATCGGCCATCCGACGCGGTGCCGGCAGCAGTCTTGAAGTTGACTACCAAGACCAGGAAAACTCGCACCGCACCCTCAGTTTGACTATTACAACTATGCCGAACCCGATCGGAGAACCGCTGGCCACGGTGTGCATCGTGGGCGACGTCACCGAACGCAAACGCGTCGAACAGGCCCTGGTGCAGGAAAAGGCATTTTCCGATATGGTCGTCGACAGTCTTCCCGGCGTGTTCTACATCTGCGACGAGCAGGGACGGCTGGTTCGCTGGAATGATAATGAAAAGGCCGTGACAGGGTACTCCTATGAAGAGATCTCACAGATGACCGTTCTCAGGTTGTTCGAAGCCGACCGGGAGCTGATGGGGACGCATCTTCGGGAGGTACTGGAGACCGGCAGGGCCTCCGTAGAAGCTTCATTGGTGACCAGAAGCGGGCTGTCCGTCCCCTACTATCTCACGGGATCCCGCATGGTGATCAATGGCCAGCGCTATATTATCAGTGCTGGCATCGAAATTACCGAACGCAGGAAACTCGAACAGCAGCTTCTCCATGCTCAAAAAATGGAATCCATCGGCCAACTCGCCGGAGGGGTCGCCCATGATTTCAATAATATCCTCGCTGCAATCGTCGGATACGGTAATCTCCTGCAGATGAAAATGCGGACTGATGACCCGTTAAGGGAACATTTGAACCAGATCCTTGCGGGAGCTGAACGCGCGGCCAGCCTGACCCAAAGTCTTCTTGCGTTCAGCAGGAAGCAGGTCATTAATCCCAAAGACATTGACTTGAACGAAAGTATTCGCAAGGTTGAAAACTTCCTTGCCCGGACGATTGGCGAAGATATTGTTCTGTCGACATCGCTTAGCGATGAGGCGCTGGCGATATTCGTCGACCCAACACAGATTGAGCAAGTGCTGATGAACCTGGCCACCAACTCGCGGGACGCAATGCCGAAGGGCGGAAGGATCATGATTGAAACAGGGCGGGTGATGCTCGATAGCGAATATGTACGGACGCATGGTTTTGGATTGCCCGGCAACTACGCTGTGCTGACGGTGAGCGATACTGGTGAGGGTATGGATAAACAAAAGCAGCAAAAAATATTTGAACCTTTCTTCACGACCAAGGAGGTCGGTCGAGGAACAGGGCTCGGGCTTTCCATCGTATATGGCATTGTGAAGCAGAACAAAGGCTATATCAATGTGTACAGCGAACCCGGCGAAGGAACAACGTTCAGGATATACTTCCCCATTGTCAGTGCCCCGACCGGAGAAGAGAGGCATCCCGAGGTCCTGCAGCCGCTCCGGGGAGGAACCGAGGCTATCCTGTTTGCCGAGGACAATGAGACCGTAAGACTGTTGAACAGAAATATATTGTCGACTATTCCGCATGCGGAATAGACGCCACTATTCCGAGTCCCGGACTATGCCGAGTTAGATGGGAGCCAAGTTGCGTACAGCCAAATATTGCTGCATAGAACATGAATAGTACTCACAAATCACTCGGCATAGTTTTATTGGGCTTTGCAGATTGTTGAGGAAGCCAAGGATTTGGTCCCCGCTCGATACCGACTGAATTTGCCATTCAGTGGTTTCGTGCCCACTTCGCAAACCCAGCAATGTAAGCCGACAGTGGACCCACTAACCGCCTTGAAAGAATTACGTCATCATTGACAATGCACTTCGTAGTCGACTCCTTTCTTGCAATAAGATTTACTTACAGGGGTCAAACTATGCCGAGTGAGTGTGGTTTACAAGTCGAAAAACGTGGGCTGAAGGAAATTACCTGGTAATAGTCCGGGACTCGGAATAGTGCAGGAGTTCGGGTATACCGTCATCGAGGCTGTGGATGGGGAAGATGCCCTGCAGAAGTTCCGGGAGAACCGCGACAGGATCAGTCTGCTCATCTTGGACGTCATCATGCCGAAAAAGAGCGGTAGGGAGGTCCTCGAGGAAGTGAGACGAAGCAATCCTAACATAAAGGTGGTCTTTACGAGCGGTTATCCGGCTGACCTGATTCAGAAAGAAGGTGTGCTCGAGAAAGGACTGCATTTTCTTTCGAAGCCGTCTTCCCCCCAGACTTTATTGCGGACGGTCAGGGAAGTGCTCGATCTAGGAGTCTGTCGGACTTTCCCGACGAAATAAAATATGCTATAGTCGATTAGCTTTTCAATTACGCATATGCGAGGTTGAACAAAGATGAGCGTAAAGTTTATCGACTATGATCAGTCAACACTCTACTTATTGCCACCATCGCTTCAAGACTGGCTGCCCGAAGACCATCTCGCACGGTTCGTTGTCGAGATCGTCGACCAGCTTGACCTTAGTTCTTTGAAAGCCGCGTATGCCGGTCGTGGATCACAGCCCTATAATCCGGAGATGCTTTTGGCGCTCCTGTTCTACGGATATGCTACAGGGGTGTTCTCCAGCCGCAAACTGGAGCGGAGTACCTATGATTCAGTAGCGTTTCGGTTTATCGCGGCCAATGCCCATCCGGATCATGACACGATCGCTGCGTTTCGGAAGAGGTTTTTGCCGCAGCTAAAGCCGTTGTTCGTCCAGATCCTGCTCATCGCCCAACAGACAGGGATCTTAAAACTGGGCACCGTGAGTCTGGATGGGACAAAGGTCAAGGCAAATGCCTCCAAGCATAAGGCCTTGAGTTACGCTCACGCCTGCAAGCTGGAAGAGCAGCTCAAGGCGGAAGTGGCTGAACTTCTTCGGCAGGCGGAAGCTGCCGACCAAGCCGATCTACCGGATGGAATGAACATCCCGGAAGAACTGTCCCGGCGGACCGAGCGGCTCAAGGCGATAGCCGACGCCAAGGCCGAGATTGAGCGGCGAGCCGCCGAACGTTACGCCCAGGAAAAAGAAGCCTATGATAAAAATCTGGCCGAGCGCGCCGAAAAAGAACAGCGGTCCGGCAAAAAGCCGCGCGGTCCTAAACCGCAGCCGCCGACCCCCGGCGTCAAGGGCCGAGACCAGGTCAACCTGACGGATGGCGAATCCCGGATCATGAAAAAATCCGGTGGAGGCTTTGAGCAGGCTTACAATGCTCAGGCTGGCGTTGATACCGATACAATGATGATCGTGACCAGCCACGTGAGTCAGCAAACAAACGACAAGCGTGAGCTGGAACCAGCAGTCGCCAACCTTGTGGCACTACCTCACGCGCTTGGTACGGTAGATTCGCTTATTAGCGACAACGGCTTCTACAGCGAAACCAACGTTGGTGCTTGCGAGAAAAACAAGATCACGCCGTACATTGCCTTTGGTCGGGATCAGCACAACCAGCCGCTCATGAATCGATTCCGTGAGCCGTTGCCGCTGCCTGACGGTGCTGATGCGGTTAAGAGGATGAAGCACCGGCTTCGGACACTGGCTGGGAAAAAACTTTACGCCAAACGCAAAAGTACGGTGGAACCAGTCTTCGGCATTATCAAGGCAGTCATGGGGTTCCGGCAGTTCCTGCTGCGAGGCTTTGAGTCGGCACAAGGCGAATGGGACTTGGTCTGCATCGCCTGGAACCTGAAAAGGCTGCATGCCTTGAGTTAATAGTGATAAGAAAGAACAGACTACAAGCTACTTTGATCGATGAGAACCGATCAAAATGCTGATGATCACAGAACTTTGAACAAATAGTCTTCGGATTAGATCGTTAAGTCCGACAGACTCCTAGAGTGATTTGCTTCATGAAGCTTCACGAATGTCTTACAGGAAGAAGCGTTGATCATAGATAATAAATTCAAAGGCGGGAAAACGCAGGATGGGCCTGACATAGCAATCTCGACAGCGGGTTGGGAGAAGCGATGCGGCTCGCGCTTTACAAGGCAACTGCATGCAGGGAAGAATGTTCAAAGCAGGCAAACACAGCCACCACAGCCATGAATCACGCCCGGAAACGGCTTTCCAAAACAATGAATTATTCTGCGAAGCAGCACCTGCGTGACAATTTTCTGATCAACCTTATCGCCCGCATGGTTCACGGAGCAGCCGCACCGTGGATGTCATGATGTTGCAGATCGTCTGGTTAAACACATGAGCCACAGAGAAGTTTGTTCCCTCGCCCTTTTACGCCGCCAGAATTATTAAACCTTGCGGATGATCCTGTACTATTTGTAGAGCTCACAGATTATCCTCCTGCTAATATAGCCAACTCAAACGAAGAAAGATCTTCCTCGGCACTTCTTTCACAGTCTTCCCCGGAGCTGAATCCCGTTATCATGCTCAAGCACATAAAATAGCCCTCAGGCTATACCCCCTGCACAACTCTTTCACATCCGATTGTCAACTTTAACATGCTGTTACGAAGCATATCCTCTGTTCTATAAATAAATCTGGTTTCATGAAAGGTGTTTCACCCGACCTCCGCGACTGACGCGGATTTAATCTTCGGGGTATGGACCCGACGGGGCTCTTTTGATATTTTATTGATACTATGTTAGATTGTATCCACAAATTATTTCTACATAATGCCTGCTTAACTTTATTTCGGCTAACATTTCTCTAAAAGATAGAAATAGCTAATATTTTTTCATTGGGTTTTAGACAATGATGTTATAATCTGTAAAGGTCAGCACCTTTAGAATGGTGATTAATTATGGTAAATAAAAAGGAGAGGTTATTTTCCGGATTACCGATAATATTATTAATATCATTATATATAGCTTAGCATTCACAGGTTCACGACAGGTTCAGCTAGTACCTTTTACAGATATAGTTAACGGGAGTAGAGTTGGCGCAATTTGTAGTGATGGTTGGGAAAGTGTGCTACAGGCCAAGGAGCATGTTCATGGCATGTGCCGACCTAATTAAACGAAGCGGAACTAAAAACGGTAAACAATGGCTTTTTGGGGATGCTCAAACTATTGTTTCGGTTGCGATTATAAGCAGTGGATTAGCTAGATTATATTGAGGTGACACATGTCTCAAAAACTCGACCCAAAACAAACCGATTCCATCGAGGAAGTCCTTGTAGCCACCGTCTTTCAGCAAGAAGCTATGATGAATCTTTTGGAGCGTAAGGGGCTTTTGACACGGGCTGAACCCTCTGTGTCAATATAACTGAGACACCTCCCCTATGGTAAATTAGAGTAGAGGGCGGGGAGGAGAAATCATTATGATAGCAGCAAAGATCAAAGCAACCCAAGGATACGAAGGAGCTCGTAGGGCGACTGAGGTTCCCTGGGGCGGAGCCCCGCAAGAAGTCAATCCGTCTCAAGGTGCGCCTTCGATCCTGCCAGACTCCGAGGTTCCGGCTAAAGCCGCTCGGCGACGTTTTACGGCTGAATACAAGCTTCGCGTCCTTACGCTTGCCGATGCCTGCAACACACCTGGATGCCTTGGCAAGCTCCTGCGCCACGAGGGACTCTATGCATCAAATCTCGACACCTGGCGTCGTCAGCGCGACCGCGGCGTACTATCCGCCCTCGCGCCTAAGAAGCGGGGTCGCAAGGAATCAGTCCGCAATCCTCTTGCAGCAGAGAACGAGAGGCTCCGCAAGGAGAATGAGCGGCTTACCAATCGCCTCAGAAAGGCAGAAATCATCAACGACGTTCAAAAAAAAATATCACAGCTTCTGGGGATCCCGATTGCGACCGACGAGAATGGAGAGAACGAGTGATGGAAGCCGCTCTTACTCTTTCCTCTGATGTCGGGATCAAATCAGCATGTGAATCGCTTGATATCCCTCGTTCAGGGTTCTACCGGACGCAGGCGCGGAAAAATGCGCCTCTCATGGAGCCGCTGAAACGTCCGAGCCCTCCGCGTGCTCTGTCTTCAGACGAACGGCAAGGAGTGCTTGACGTCCTCCATTCTGATCGGTTCGTGGACAAGGCGCCTCAGGAGGTCTACGCAACCCTATTGGATGAAGGCTCATATCAATGCTCTATAAGCACCATGTACCGCATCCTTGAAGAAAACCAGGAGGTCAAGGAACGCAGGAACCAGCTCACCCATCCTGTGTATCAGAAGCCGGAGCTTTTGGCCATGGCACCGAACCAAGTCTGGTCCTGGGATATTACCAAGCTTTTAGGCCCGGCAAAGTGGACCTATTTTTATCTCTATGTGATCCTGGACATCTTCAGCCGCTACGTCGTCGGCTGGATGATCGCCCCTGCGGAATCGGCTGCATTGGCGGAAAGACTCATCAAGGAAACCTGTGCAAAGCAGAACATCGAAAAAGGACAACTCACTATTCACGCAGACCGTGGCTCGTCCATGAGGTCCAGGCCGGTTGCCTTGCTCCTGGCCGATCTGGGCATCACTAAGACCCACAGCAGACCGTATACGAGTGATGATAATCCATTTTCCGAGTCTCAGTTCAAGACGCTCAAGTATATGCCGGACTTCCCCGACCGATTCGGCTGCATCGAGGATAGCCGAAGTTTCGGTCAGATCTTCTTTCCCTGGTATAACACAGAGCATCATCACTCCGGCATCGGACTGCACACGCCGGAGTCCGTCCACTACGGATTTGCGAAGGATGTGCAAAAAGCCAGAGGCGAGGTGCTTCTCACCGCGTATGAGGCACATCCTGAACGGTTTGTGAAGAAAGCGCCTGTTCCTCCTTCATTACCGGCTGCAGTTTGGATTAACAAACCGAAACCGGTCCCTCTGAGCGAGGAAAAAGTACACTAAATTCGGACGAGGGGTGTCTCAAAGTCATTGACAAATTCCGGAAGTGATGCAGGAAATCCTCGAACTGAAAAAGAAGCAGGCTAAAGGTAAGTAAGTAGCTACCGTCATGAAAGGATAATCCCATGAAAATAATTGCATTGAATGGAAGTCCAAGGAAGAAATGGAACACAGCAATCCTTCTGCAAAAGGCTCTCGAAGGTGCTGCCTCACAGGGCGCTAAAGCGGAACTGATTCATCTCTATGACCTCAACTATAAAGGGTGCATAAGTTGCTTTGCCTGTAAAACCCTTGGTGGGAAAAGTTATGGTAAATGCATTGTTCAGGATGACTTGGCTCCTATCTTCAGCAGGATTGAACAGGCCGATGCCATTTTGATGGGTTCCCCTATTTATTGGGGCGATATCTCAGGCGAGATGAAGTCGTTCCTTGAGCGTCTGATGTTTCAGTATACGACCTATACCAATCCACCAGGTTCACTTTTTCCCAAGAAGATAAAGACCGGGTTCATCTACACGATGAATGTCACCGAGGAAGTTATGCATGAATGGAAGTATGAAGTCAATTTCAATCGCTATGATGAAGCACTTCGGAGAATCTTTGGGGAGTCTGAATATATGTGCAGTTTTGACACATTGCAGTTTGATGACTATTCCAAGGTTCTTAATACCCGTTTTGACCCATTAAAAAAGAAGCTGAGGCATGAAGAAGTATTCCCTATGGATTGCCAAAAGGCATTTGATATGGGTGTAAGGTTGGTTGCGGGGAAATAATTCGGGTTGTTTGAAAATTGACATGCTCACTTCACGGTCAAAGAAGAAGGGCATCAAAGTTATCCCAACGTGGCAGGTCGGGGAAACGGATAATTTCACGAGCCTCGATACCGGACAAGATACCGATATAGAACCCATTCCGCAAGATGAAAGGGATATGGAGGAAAAACGTGAAGCAGAGTAAGTCAAAACCCTACCACAGAACTGTATTTGCAATTTTTTTTGAAACCAGTTGAAATGATTTTGCCTCGATTCAGGAATATTCCGCTCTCAAACATCCCCAAAAATCATTCACAAGAGCCACAAGCACCTATAGCGCTGGCGAGGCTAAGGGGACCGAAAACTTTCGGGAAGTTCCCGCTCTAGCACCCTTTCTCCACCTTTTTGATATTATTTAAATTGATATTAGAAAGCAAAGAAAGAAGGTGGATAAAATGGCACATAAACGCCGTCCTCCATGGCAAGTTAAGACAGCAAGCGGTTTATCTGCGGGGAAACAACGCTTTGTCAGAATAACCAGCCTTCCAATTACACGTAAAGGATGGGAGCGCAAAATAATTGGGCGTAATATTGTGAATAAAATGGGTACTAAGTAGACTGTGTTGCCATTAATCCTGCGAGTGAACTAGGAAAATCTGATAATCACCTTCCCCGAAGAGCCCATCTTCAAGGCAAGCATCAATGTCAATATCATCCATACCGTTGTCTTTGGCAACTTTCACGAAAAGTGCTTCCGCTTCTTTGTTTCCTTCCTTGTCCTCAGAAAATGAACGTACAGAATGGAATTTCGCCGCCGGTGTATTCGATTACCATGACTGTTTGAAGTTGCATGTAATTTCCCCTTCCTGAATGCTCTTACGCCAGATATATAATGACCACCTTTTACCATAAAGAATTGATTGTGAGTTAATAAAAAAGATGCATATGTTCGTAGATTTAAGTTCCCGTTTGTCATTAACTATCGACTTCTGATAATATCCACGATGAGTTACGAGGGGTGGCTTCATGCAAATCAATTTCATCATTAATAGTTTCTGTGTATAATTGTGACTATGAAAGAAAAATTCAGACCAGCATTTGATGTTCCCATTTTAACAAAACTCTTTGATTCATTCATTGCACTTACAATACCCGAAAAAAGAATCAAGGAAGATTTGATTGACCTTATGAATATTCGGGAAGAAGACAACATTTTGGATTTTGGCTGCGGAACAGGCACCTTGCTTATATTGGCAAAACAAAAACATCCAAAAGCACTTTTTGAAGGAATTGATATTGACCCAAAAGTACTTGCAATCGCTAAAAGCAAAATTGAACGGCTAATGCTCGATATCTCATTGATTGAATATGATGGCGGTAAGTTACCCCAAAACGATAATTCAATTAACAAGGCAATGACGAGCTTGATGATGCATCATTTGAGCACGGACAAAAAGCTAATAGCAATGCGGGAAATATTTAGGGTGTTAACCACTGGTGGGAAGTTTTTTATAGCTGATTTTGGGAAACAAAAAAATCTCATTTTTGCTCTGGTCGGCAATATTGCCGCAAAGTTTGAACCAGAAGTGGAAGCCAACTTCAAGGGTCTCCTTCCAGACTTAATGACTAATGCGGGATTTAAGAACGTTCAAACATTAAAGAAGTACAATACAAAAGTAGGCACGATTTGCATTTATTCCGGTGAAAAAACAGGGAATGTATCAATCGAATTCATACACTATTGACCCAGTCCCATCTTACAATAGGTATCTCTATGTCCTCTGCTTCTACTCCTCGAATGTCCTTGCCAATACATCTGGTATAATCAGAACATGTGCGGACGCTTCGATATACACACTGCGATAGAAATAATCGCTCAAATATTCCAAATCGACTCCATCACATTCGATATCGTTCCGAATTATAACGTAGCTCCAGCTCAGAATATCCCCATTGTCATAAATGACGGGAAGAAGAACCTTCTCATCTCAAGCCATTGGGGATTTCTGCCGTCCTGGGCTAAGGAAAAAAAGACTGCTTATTCGATGATAAATGCGAGATGTGAGACTCTTGCCACCAATAAGTCATACAAGGATGCTTTTCAAAATTACCGTTGTCTTGTTGTTGCTGACGGCTTCTATGAGTGGCAAAGGCAGGATAAAGTAAAGATTCCGTATTACATCCATCTCAAATCGAAACAGCCTATGGCATTCGCTGGGCTTTACAACAATTGGAGATCACCTGAAGGCGAAGAAGTCTGTAGCTCGACAATCGTCACGACCGATGCAAATGAACTCGTGATGCCCCTTCACGATAGGATGCCTGTAATTCTACATGAAAATGATTTCAGGCTTTGGCTGAATCCTAATGAACACGATAATAACTTACTTCTTCCCATTCTGAAGCCCTTTCCATCTGAAGAACTTGAAGTTTATCGAGTCACAACCAAGGTGAACTCAGTTAAGAATAACCAACCCGATAACATCCAACCGATTTGACGGAGGGATATCAGTGAATACTAATCAGACAATAACTTCGAAGCAACGTGCTTTATTAGCGGGGGCTACAGGACTGGTAGGACGTAATATTCTCCATCTGCTTTCCAAGGATAGCATGATAGCGGAAATCCGAGCCTTGACAAGACGCTCATTGCCGTCTGAGGACAAATCTCCTGTCGTTAAAGAACTCATTACTGATTTTGATAAATTACAGGAACACCCTGAATGGTTTGAAGTGGATACTGTCTTCTGCGCTATTGGAACCACAATAGCTAAAGCAAAGACGCAGACGGCATTTAGACGGGTAGACTTCGATTATCCCTTTACAATAGCCAAGTTTGCTCGTGCACAGGGTGCCTGTCATTTCTTGTTGGTAAGTGCCATTGGCGCAAATCCCCGTTCTCGGTTCTTATATAATCGAATCAAAGGTGAGCTGGAAGACGCTATCCTGACAGTTGGGTATCCTTCTGTCACGATAGCTCGTCCATCCATGCTGCTGGGCGACCGACAGGAATACCGTCTTGGGGAACATATCGCTAAGAAGATAACCTGGCTCTTTCCACCATTCTTAGCAGGCGTACAAGCATCTCAGGTAGCCTCCGCATTAGTACAGGCGGCACATCGGACTGCGGCTGGCGTGACTATTCTTGATAATAGGACAATGCGTTCAATTAAAATGGAGGGATAAATGGCTAAGTGACAACTGTCAGGACATCGTGGACAAAAATAGCTGTCACGACATCGTGGACTCGCAACTTTGAAACTATATTATCCAGCGATACCGTGACAAGAGATTTTGCAGTCATCGCAGTTGATAACTATATTCTTCAACTTGGATTGTTTCCAAGTAGAGTTTTAACTTTTGATCTTTGACATCGACAGTAGCCACAACGTATTCGTACTGAGTATTCGGTGGAGCAAGGAACATTTCGCCAAAGATGTTCAGCTTGCAGTCACTTCGGATGAATCGAACAAAATGATAGCATCCTGTTTCCGGTTTCTCCAGTGGGTGATGGGGCACATTCTTTTGACTCGGAAAGATCCTTTTCACTTTCATACGATCTAGTGCTTTAATCGGCGTTTGTCCTTTGATTTTGCTGTAGCGATAGGTGTTGTTATGCCGATGCTCGAATGCCAGAGATTCTTGCCGAAGCTGCACCATCGATATCATCGTGACCTTGTCGAGGAACTTCTGACGATAATGGTCATTGAACTTCTCGATTATCCCGTTTCGCCAGGGTTCGGCTGGTGGGATGAACCAGAGATTGACCCCAGAGAGCAAGCAGAGGCGGATAAGCGGCCCCATTCCTCGTGGGTAAACGGGACTTCCGAAGAAGGCGATTTCATTGTCTACCTGAAGATTCTCGGGGATGCCCATGCGCTGCCAGACCGCGTAAATGGCGTCCAGAATGCTCTGCGCTGACTTTGAGGGTATCGGCTCCATGCCGCAGAGGTTGATGGCGGTATCAATTGCATTCAAGCCATAGAACCGAATTGGACCGCTCAGATAACAGGGACCTACCAGATCAAGCTGGTGTGTCTGGTTGGGCGCTAGCGCCGGCAGTCCGGGATATTTCTTGCCCTTTGGTTCATACCGGCCGGTACGGCGATGGGTCAATTCACGACGGCGCAAAATTCGGCTGATTGTGCTCAGTGAGGGAAGCGGTCGCACCTCCATCTCTTCCAGTTCCCATCGTATGGCCTGGTCGCCGCAGAAGAGATCTTTGTTGTACAAGCTCCATCGGACCATCTCGACGATCATTTCGATTTCTGCGGGCGTGCGGTGAGGACTGACAAGCGGTTGCCGAGACCGCTCTTCAAACCATAACGAATCATCGGGCGCATACCGTGTCACCCATTTGTACAGCCATGCTCGAGAACGGCCAAGAGAATCACAAATCTCTTCCGGCTCTTCTCCATTGAAGAACCGCTGCACAGCTTTTAATCGTTCTTGCTTGATGCTCTTTTTCATGAACACCTCCCTTTTAGGTTTGGTGTTCATGATACGTTTATGCTGTGGCTATTCGATTGTCAAAGAACGTTTGTCCACGATGTCCTGACAGTAAAATCTGTCTACGATGTCGTGACAGTTATCAGCTAAGGCAATGACAAAAAAGCAGTTGATAGCTAAGATTGCTGAAAAGGCATCAACCACCAAGAAAGCTGCCGCTGAAATATTGGATTTCATCGGAGAAGTAACAAGAAAGGAAACCCCGGTAAAATACAATCCCGTTGGCTGGTTTGAAATCTATGTTCAAGACCTCAAACGTGCGAAGAAGTTTTATGAATCAGTGTTCCAAGTCAAATTGACTAAGTTAAATAATCCCAATGTTGAAATTTGGGCCTTTCCAATGGAGATGGACGGATGGGGTGCTGGTGGAGCTTTGATTAAAATGAAAGGCATTCTCTCCGGCGGTAACAGCACCATTGTTTACTTCAGTTGTGCAGATTGCGCCGTTGAAGAAAAACGAGTGGTAAAATTTGGAGGAAGTATCGAGAAAAAGAAACTTTCCATTGGTGAGTATGGCTTTATCTCCTTGGTTTTCGACACGGAAGGGAATATGTTTGGGTTACATTCATTGAAATAAAAGGTCACCATAAGCTAGTGGTTAACGGGCAATGCTCAAACCATCAGGATTCCCATCAAGAAGGTTGTCAAATCCTGAGGGTAAAGCCGCAATCCTCGGCGCGAAGTAATAGCCTGTCCCATCCTTTTTGTTACTCTAAGCCCATTCGATTAACGGATAGGCTTTTCTTTTCTCCGAGTAACAAAAATAGCCAGGACTACCTACGCTCCCCGAAATTAACATTGCGTCTCTTGAAAAGTTCTTTTTTTAACGGCAATCTAAAACCGAATGGAGTCGTATTTTTTTAATGGTAGAGAAGCAAATACTGCAAGATTCCTAGGACTAATAGTGTCACTATCACGACTGTTTGCCATCATCGACCTCATGTTTATCTAACCGACAGTACACTCAGCTCTACTTTGACACCTTCTTTACAGTCCCGCCACCAAAAATACTATAACCATACTCAGTCCAGTAGACGTTAGAAGAATCGACAGCAATATTTGCGGGCATACTCAGTCCTGAGGCGACGGTCGTGAATATCCCCCCGTTTATCCCTACCTTATATATACTCCCGCTTTCATTAAACTCAGTCCAGTAGACGTTAATAGAATCGACAGCAATACCATAGGGGCCATTAAACTCCCCGGTATACGATCCTGAGGCGAGGGTCGTGACGGATCCTCCGTTTATCCCTACCTTGTTTACAGCCCAATTACACATATCAGTCCAGTAGACACTGGTGGTATCGACGGCAATACCTCGGGGACAGCCGCTCTGCTCTAAGGCGAGGGTCGTGACGGTCCCTCCGTTTAAACCTACCTTATTTACAGTCACGCTATTAGTATTGGTATAGCCGGTCCAGTAGATATTGGTGGAATCGATTGCGATAGCGTAGGGATTAATCGTTCCAGAGGCGAGGGTCGTGACGGTCCCTCCGTTTATCCCCACCTTCCTTATGCCAGCGCCATCGGCCCAGTAGACACTGGTGGAATCGACAGCAATACCCTGGGGACCATATCGCCAATTATTCGTTCCTGAGGCAAGGGTCGTTACGCTTCCTCCGCTTATTAGAACCTTATTTACAGTCCCGCTAAAATTATCAGTCCAGTAGACACTGGTGGAATCGACTGCAATACCCTGGGGACCAAATTGCCAAGCACTCGTTCCTGAGGCGAGGGTCGTCACGGTCCCTCCGTTTAACCCTACCTTCTTTAAAGCCCCAGTACCACCCCCCCACGGGGTACCTATATCCTCAGTCCAATAGACACTGGTAGAATCGACCGCAATACTTTGGGGATAACCGAGCAGTCCTGAGGCAGAGTCGAGAATCGTCACGGTTCCTATGTTTAGATCCGGCATGGCTCTCACTTCTGATGACGGTGGGCTTTCGCCAACTGCGTTCACTGCCGTTGCGATGAAGTAATACATAGTGCCATTGGTAAGTCCGGTGAATGTAGTTGATGAACTGAGGATCCCTGTCACCTTTGTTGTAGATGACGACGTTACGGGGTCTGTGGTAGAGTAGTATACTGTGTAAGAGTTTACCGTCGGGCAATATGGTGCCACTTCTGTCAAGCTTACAGTCACCTGTCCGTCTCCTGCAGTGGCTTCAACTGCCGGCGCGAAAGGTACACTGGTCGGCATATTCGTACCGCAGTTGGCCAACAGCATGCAAGTCATAACCATCATCGAGAATGCCGTCAGGGTCCTCTTCATCGCTTGATCCTCCCAAGCATAGTATCGACTGCGCTCTAGGGGTCATGTCTGCTGAGCAAAGTCCCAGCCGACACAAGAATTAAGTATTTACATATTTTATGGCGATTTTACCTCTAACCTTTGATAATGTCCACCATAACGATAGGATTTAAAGGTATTCTAACGATTATAGAATGTAAACAGATATGTTTCGCAAAGAATGACAACTTTATCAGCTTCAGGGATGGAAAGTTGGCTGATTACTTCAAATTATATATGTCGATTACCTGTTGAGACGGGCCGCCATCCTTCCTATTTTTGATCTGTTTCTCTCTCTTTCTTAGCGTACTGATAATATGAATACAGTGATCGGATAGAATAAAGGAAGCAGATTTAGCCAGAACCGCTTCTGATTTGTTATGGTCTGTCTTTTTAAAGATTCCACGATAAGGAAAAGCCTTCTTCAAAATTAGAACTGGCAGAATATGGATGCCATCCAAAGTATGTAATTGACGCTAACCAATTACGTTATAATTCCGCCCTCACGAATTGTCTGACCCAGCATTACGATTGCGTAGAGTTGAACATAGCGATATCCCAGCCTTCTATAATTTCAGATCACTCTTTAAAGGAAAAGCATTATCAGAGGTATTATCATCTAGGGCTAACCACCCGATAGAAATTGGGATCCGACGTTACAGTGTGCCTTGAATCGAGCACGGATAGGTGACCGATTTATGGAAATATCGCTCAAACTTGACAGCCTTTTTCATAGGTGACCCTATGAGGTACCGTTAAGATTCATTTGCCGAGCAAGGCCCTAATGAGTATAATCTAAAATTAAGACGGAGAACACATGCTAAATCTCAAACCAAAACAGTTCTGGTGCACGATAGCTGCCGGTTTTCTCGCGATCCTGCTATTCGCCGTGACCGTCGTTGTCCCGCTCTACCTGAGCTCCGCGGCAGTAAAAAACAAAATACAGACCGCGGTGCAGGAGAAGCTCCGTGGAAAAGTTTCTTACGAAAAGATCGATATCTCCCTGTTCCCCCGGCCGCGGGTGACCATCGAAGGGCTCAGCCTGGCGTATCCCCGCACGTTTAGAGGCACGCTCCGGTCCCTCAGCATTGCACCACAGATCCTTCCCCTATTCAGAGGCCGCGTTCAGGTTTCCAAGATACGGATACAGGAGCCTGACTTCAGGATCGCCGTGCCTGCCGCGAAAACCGACAAGACATCCGAGGCCCCGACCTTGGAGGAAACAAAAGAGGATATCAGGTCCGTGCTCGGCTATCTGCAGCTGATCGGGCCCCGGCTCGTAGTCGAGATGGACAACGGAAAATTCGTCTTGAGGAAAAACCATCGGGATTTTCTGTCCCTCAAGAATGTGACTGTCCATTTCAACGCCCCGCCCGGCGACATGCACGTTCTGGTCAAGGCCGGCACTGACCGATGGGGAGATTTCGCCCTGAGCGGAAGGTACTCCTTTACCGAAGCCCAAACGGAGATCCGGGATTTAAACCTTGCACTGGGCCATTCTTCACTCACGGACTACTCAGCGCTCCTGACCTGGGACCGCGATCCGCGAATTGAAATACGCTCGGGCAGGGCCGAGTTCGCGCTGCAGGAAATCTATGAGTGGCTCAAGTCATCGGAGAACCTGACCCCCTTTATGAAGGAGCTGTCGTCATTAAAGGGCACACTCGTCATCTCGTCCATGAAGGGACAGGGGCTGCTCTCCCAGCCCGAAAAATTGCGCATGCGGCTAACTGGCGAAGCCCGCCAGATCGAACTCGCGTCCCCGCGGCTTCCCGCTCCCGTGATGGTCAATTACTCGTTTGCCGTCGAGGATAATCTGGCGGAAATAACCGAATTATCAGCTCGCATGGGATCGTCTTCCCTGTCCCATGTGTCCGCGCTCCTTACTGGTCGGGACGATCCCGTGCTCGAACTCCGGAGCGGCAACGCGACGATCAATATCACCGAGGTCTTCGGCTGGCGCAGGTGGCATCCGGCATTGGAGCACCTTCTGCAGGGAATTGACACCTTGGCCGGAAAGTTCACCCTAACCGCGCTCAAGATCAACGGCCGGCTGTACCGGCCCCTGGAATGGAAATTCATTGCCGCCGGCGAGTTTGATCACATTCTTTTCCATGCGCCGGTCCTGCCCGGCCCGCTCGGCCTCGTGAAAGGAACGTTCAGTTATGTTCCGGATAAACTCGCCTTCGGCCTGAAGGAAGCCACGATCCTCGACTCGACCATCACCGGCACCGCGGTGGTGAGCGGCATCACTACGACCGTGAGCAACGCGGACGTGACGCTTGATGGCAGCTCGGGCAGAAAAACCGTCGACTGGGCTTTTGAAAACCTCAAACTGCCGCCCGAGCTCATGGTCAAGACCCCGCTTGCCCTTTCTGGCGCCCATCTCGTCTGGCAGCGGAACAGGGGCACCTCGTTCTCCGGGACAGCGTCGGTAGCGGACGGGCTGAAGTTCTTCATAGACCTCTCCCAACAGGGTGCAGACCTGGAGGTCCACAAGTTCTCGATCAAGGACCAGGAGACCAAGGCCGCGTTCACCCTGAACTGGCAGAAACAGGCAGCGGACTTCTCCTTCTCCGGTCTTCTCGCGGAGTCCACCCTGAGCAGGATATTCGAGCAGGGAACCTTCGGGAACGGAACCATGCAGGGCGATCTTCACTCCCTCGTCCGCATTGACCTGCCGCTTAAATCGCGTATGCAGGGAAGCCTTACGGGCAGCGATTTGTTCGTTCCCTGGGGCATGCCGATTCCGACCACGGTGAACAAGTTCGTTCTCCACGCCAAGGACGATGTGCTCACCGTAGAATCCGCTGACGTGACGTGGGGAAAGAACCATTACTCCCTGACCGGGGCCGTAACCACATCGGATGAAGGGCTTGCCTTCAGCATGAAGCTCGCCGCCGATGGGATTAACATCGATACGATCCGGCAGGCCTTGGCGCAGTCAAACGGTAAAAAAGCCGCCCCGGTCGACCAGACACCACAAAAGCAGAAGCCAGAGCAGATGGCGAGGTCCTTTCCCCTGCCGCCCATCCGGGGCGACTTCACCGCCGACTCGGCGTACGTCAAATACGGACGCTTTACCCTGGCGCCCGCGCATGCAGTGATGACCGTGGAGCCAGACACGGTAGGCCTGGAGTTCAACAATACGAAGACATGCGGAGTTGCCCTGGCAGGCGCGGTTCTCGTGTCCCGGGAAAGTACATCATTCAGCTTTACTCCCTCGGTAAAGGCAGAGCCGCTGGAGCCGACCATCGACTGCTTGACCGGCAAGGAGCTGCACATAACCGGCGACTATGACCTGACTGCGAAAATTCAGTCCCACGGTACGGGCACGGATATGCTCTCGGCCCTAGAGGGCCGGGTGGATTTCAAGGCAAGGAAGGGAAAAATCTATCAATTCCCGACGCTCGCGAACGTACTATCCGTCCTGAGCGTTCTGGAGATCTTCCGCGGACGGGCCCCGGAAATCGGGGGCAACGGCTTCCCCTACAACTCCATGGCCCTGCAGGGGGACATTCATCAGGGCGTATTCACGATTGAAAAAGCCTACATCGGAGGGAAATCGCTGGACATCATTGCGGAGGGAGAGGTCGATCTGGGAAATCAGAAGATCGACATGGTTGTGCTCGTGGCGCCTTTCTCATCAATCAACTGGCTCATCAGGCACACGCCAATCGTCAACACGATCCTGGGGGGCACGCTCATCACGATCCCGACCCGCGTGTCCGGAGATCTCACGAATCCTGACGTCACCGTGCTCTCGCCCAAGGCGGTCGGGTCGCGGATACTACAAATTTTCACGAACATCATCAAAGCGCCGGTGAAGCTCTTTTCGAAGGAGCCAGAAAAGAAGTGATGCGCAGCGGAGTTGTCACCCTTCCTGATTCTAACTTGCTCGTTACTTTACCAACTTTGCATCAGGCTTCTTGCCCGCCCGGACAGACCTGAGTAAGCTTCGCGCGGACAAAATCGATATTGACACGCAGTCCGTAAAACTGATCCGCGAACGACGCCGGAACCTTCATCTTATTTACGGCATGTTCGATATGTTCGAGCTGTCGTTTTATTTCCTCCCCCTGGTCCGCCTGGATCGGCCCGGCTGCCATGTTTTTTTCCAGGACCAACAGCGCCCTATACCAGCGGATGATGCGCAGTCGCATCTGCCAGCGGTAGATCTTCGGGATGCTGCGCGCACCCGGTATCAGAATCAGAAGCATCGGCACGAGAACGACGACCATGCGGTTCAGCAGGCTGGCGAGCTGGAACGGCATGTAACGGTAGAGAAAGCTTTTGCCAGATTTGTAGTAACGGACGGCATCGGGGCTGATGCGGTATTCATTCTCGCGCGGTGAGGGGAATTCGCCGCGTTTGTTGATCAGCCCTGCTTGCGAGTGCACTTCTGTTGCCGCTTCCAGCAGCAGGTCGGAGAGCGCGGGATTAAGATCGGCCCGGGCGATCAGCTCGACGGTCGGGCTGATCAGGTTGACATCCTGGTCGGGAATCCTCTTCCCAAAGTCGATGCTCCCCTTGGGCAGCACGGTTTTGTTCAGATAACTGATGCGCCGGGTGTACGCGTCGGCCTGCGAAAAATCAAAAAGCCTGATCCCCGGTTTTCTCAGCAAGTCATGCACGAGCCTTGACGATGCCGAATCGCTCATCATAAACGCCGCGTCGATCTCGCCCGCAAGCAATGCAGCTGCTGACGCGTCATCGTCCATTTTCAGGAGCTGCGTCGAGCCTCCGGGCTTGATGCCGTTCCATTCCAAAAGTTCCAGGGCCAGCGCTTGAGTGCCCGTACCGTTCACACCGATGGCCAACCGCTTCCCGCTTAACTGCGAGAGCACATCGAGCTGCTTCCTGTCGCGGTAAAATATAAAGAGCGGTTCATAGAACATGCTGCCCAGAGACACCAGGTTATTGGTTTTCTGTCCCTTGGCTACGCCGTCTTGCACAAAACCGACATCAACCTGGAAGGCCGGATCTTCCAGCCGTTTGAGGTTCTCCAGCGACCCTTCGGACTTCAGAATCTTCAGCGTCACCCCGCTCCCCTCCAGGATCTTCGCGTATTTCTCGGCTGTTCTCCGGAAGCGCGTCCCCCCGTCGCCGCTGGTGATGATGATCGTTTTCGGCGGGGCCGAATGGAAGAACCAGAAGACGGCAAAGAGTACGATCAGGCCGAAAAAAGCAAGAACGCTGAGCGATACAGCCGGACCGAAGCCGAACGTTTCAGCCAGCATTTGCTGGAGCCGTGAGACTGGTTTTCGGTTTTTCATAATAGCCCCCACATAATAGTTATTCACCGCCGAGGCACAGAGAACGCGAAGCATCGGAGCCCATTCCCTTAAATACCTGAGAATAAACACTCGATCTTTATTGCTAGTCAGTGTAGCAATAATAATGCTGAGCCGTCAACAAATATATGCTGAATTCTGAAGGGTGTCAGGCAGAGGGGTATTTTACGGATATTCAAGAAGATTCTGGATGAAACGTGGAATGGTTAGATGAATCGCAAAAAAACAACTTCGGAAGAAGATAATAAGATACTCAGCTTAAGAAACGTCTACCCTCGTTCCAATTTGTTTCGACTGATTCATATAGCCAATGAATGATTATCGCATTAAAGCTAACGACGAAACTCTGTAGCGCCCAGTCCATTTTATAAAACCAGTCCTTGAATACCCAGCAGTTCCACTGCTGGGATGAAAAGGGCACCCTGACGAAATCAGGATAGGCCTCTAAAAGCGCCTTAGGTTCTATTGATTTTGATGCCCCGCAGCTCTGCTGCGGGGTAATTCACTCTTAGAAGCTTTTTTGTAGAGATACCTCGCAAATAAAGAATTCATGACTGAGATAAGGATCATCATAACTACCATGTCTATCCGCACCTTGTCATCATGGATAGAGAAAGCCACTATAGAGCTGATGCCACCTATGTAACTTAGGCATATCGAGATAGTCATTATTATTTGCATGTCTGCCTATCCTTGAGCTTAAGATACTGCCGCAAGTCGGTCAATGATTCTGTATGAAGGTTATACTCCTGACGCAGCTGTGCAGAGTGCATAGTACAGGATGGAGTCGTTGACAGATAATTTTTACACAAAATGCAATGATTCAAAATGAATTCTGCACCTTCGCTAATATTATATGAAACTCGACTTCACCTACGAGTCTGCATTAGCAATATTGTGACAAGGGAAAAGAATACAGGTTGAATCATTGCATGTCAGGATCATGTTAAAACTCGCGCTAACCGCTTTGTCAGCTAGGTGGAAAACTTACGCCACGCAACGGAAACAAATTGTGTAGTTCTTCATATCTTCATGGTATATGAACAGATGAAGAAGGCCCGATAGAATAATATCAAATTACACTGCACTCAATCCCACCTGTCTGCAAGGATGGAGAGCCAGAGCTGTACCGCCAGAAAAAAATGTTAAATAAAACGTTTGAATTTTTTGGACCACACGGCTTCTATCGACGCCACCTAATGAGTTGCAAGGGCGGAAAATCTAAGATGATGCAGATTAATTGGTGATTCCATTCATAGGCTAGTGGTTCGCTCGCGACAGGAAGCTGCGTCTGCATGGACCGCTGGTTAAGGCACAGGACAATTTTACTTGCGGCTCTTGGGGTTCTTGGCGATACATTTATTGTATTGGGTCAATTGACGATAATATTCTGAGCAGCCTTCATTGAATGACTGATAATGGTTATCGCATTTCCCACCGTTTAATCTGGCCCAATCAAACCCGGCATCATGACTGCTACCATCATTATATGGGTTATGGGGTGTAATGCATTCTTCGGCCTGTTTTTTTGTGGCTAAATTTGATGAACCTGTATAACAACTGGACAACACTATAGGTATGATCGACATTAAAAGTATCATGTTTTTCATAATGATATTCTCCTTATGTTCATATCAATGGAATAATTCTGATACCGTGACTCCAGCCTAGAAATGGTAATTCGAAAAATGATAAACTGAATCAGTAAATTAGACCCGAAATGCTGAAACCTTCCATATTCAGGCTGAAATATGCATCCTCTGACCGCTTGGCAAGTCACAACTTCATGAAGTACCTTACTGCAAGTATCATCCGAATTCCTCATTTTCTCGCAGGCCAGGCTGTACCGACTCGCAAGTTGCAAAATCAAGATGACCCCGCGATAGAGTTTTTTTACAGTTGCTCCACCTGATACCCCTCTTGCTTTAACCCGGCAAGAATGCCGCCTTTGCCCACGAGGTGTGCAGCGCCAAGGATGATCATGGCGTTTTCTTTTTGACCGATGAGGGCTTCTATCATGGGCATCCAACTTTTGTTTCTGTCGGTAATGAGCCTCTGATACACATCGGGGAAGCCCCGGAAACTTTTGAGCAATACCGTATCGAGCGCTTCCGCGTTACCTGATTTCCAAGCTTCGATGATCACGTTGACATCCTTCTGCACATCATCGATGTCCTTCATGGTCTGGAGCAGCATCGCCTCTTGCATGCCCGCAGGCATGTCGCACAAGAGGCTCAGTTGATATTCCGCGGTTTCAAATCCGTCGATCTTCTTCCTATCTTTTTTGGCCTTATCATAAAAATATTTATCAATACCCTGACTTTGATCAAAACCGAGCCGTTGTAGTTCGCTTACCTCTAGGGACATTGCGAGGAGCCACGGCTTGAGCCGTTCGAATTTCTCGATGTTCTGACCCTGATCTGTTAGACGTTTTTTTGAGAATTCGTAAGTTTGCTTCGAAAGATCGTCTTTGAGTGTCCGGCCGTCATGGTAGGTACCCTTGTCGACCGTAAGCTGATGGAGTTTCTGCTCGTCCACATCGTCGAAGTTTATCTCGAAGATCAGCCGTGGAGAGTTTTCGTAGGCCTCTTCAATGCTCTTATCGAGGGGATAGGCGTCCTGCTTGAGCACATGAATGGACCCGACGAGATAGACTGTGTTGGTCTTTGAACTTATTTTCCAGAGAGGATGTTTTCGAACGAGTCCTTTCGTCTGCTGCGCGAATACGTTGAAGCAAAGTAGAAACAGAAGAATTGCTGACAGGACCGATATTGTTTTATGGAAGGCACGATTGGTAATGATCATCTCTCTTCTCTTAAGTTTAGCGATTTTGGCAATGAATGTATCACACCATTCAAAAGTATCTCGGAAGAATATATGCCTGATACAGCAGCATGTCAATGATCTTGACTGGGTGTGTTGATAGAGTGTTTTATGGGTAGATGTATGAAGAATTCTAGTTGTAAATTATACTATTGCAAAGGATGGAAACTCGTTTGATACAGGATGGACCCCGCGAGTTATCATGAATCGGTGCGCCAAGCAGGCTTATCTATTCTAGCCGGTGTAAGTCCGGCCTGGGCAAAGGTCAGCCACCAGCCCAGTACCAAATCCTGCATGCAGTGAGGTAACGATCTGCCTGAAGCCGGGAGGCGGGAGGTATCAGGCTTCAACGCAAGTGAGCCGTGTGAAGTAATGCTTCTAGCACGGATCCGTGCGGGGGCGTCTGGCAACGGACGTTCCTACCGCGATTTAGTATTCCGATCTCGAAATATTTATCGAAGTCGAAGTAATCAATGCTGCACTCCACGATGCAATTTCCGAAGCCGCATGAGAGGTGGGTTACCAGAACTATACGGTCATCACACCGCTTATCTTTACGTAGGACGTACTAGAAAATTCACCGCTCAAGGTCTCGCAGATCGTACGGGTTATTGCTGAGGAGGGAGTGGTCATATGACTGACCGGGAGGCGCTGTTCTCTTTTCGTTTGCAGGAAGCGGGGATATACTCGCCGATGCCAAATGGATGCCGGAAAGCGGTTTTACTCCCAGCTCGAGAAGTATCCCCAATCCCCATCGCCTTGTTCCTCGTCAGAAAATCCTGCTCCGCTCAAACGAGCATCGCCCCAATCCACTTGGATCTATTCGCGTGAGTTCATATTAGTATTCCGAGACGTCGCCATAATATTGGCATTCCACAGTAGCAGGTGAAGCAAACACGCGCCTCTTTATAGCTTGGCCCGGGTCACTCGACACAGTCCCTGCTAACTCCTAAGATCATAAGTCCCATCCCACATCGACCCAGAATCTGTCCTGATACTGTCCTGTCGAAACAATAGCGCTTTTTTATGTGCTCTAACTCCTTGATTTGATGGGTCGGGGAAAAAAACTATTTTTAGCCCTTGGGGTGACAAACCCGAAGGTCGTCGGTTCTAATCCGGCCACCGCTACCAAACAATTCATGGGGTTATAGCATTCGCTGTAGCCCTTTTTTTCTAACCTTTCTAACGTCCTGTTTGTGTACTGCAGAATAAAAAAAACATTTATGCAATATAAGACGTTGAATTGTTAGGACAGGGAAGAGGGGATATAACCTAACTTAAAGTGACGGGCCCGAAGTAAATTACGCTGTTGCGTCAAATAAGTGGAGATTGAACCCCTTAGGGGTGATTCCGTTTTCGTAATGAAGTAGTCACTCCGTCAATCAGTGATTGATTTCATTATTTAATTTAGGTAGAATCGAATTAGAGGGAAAAGATCATGACAAAGCTGATTATCGAAACCGACGACGCATGTGCTCGAGAAAAAATTAAATTCGCGATTGATACGGAAATTCACCTGCTCAGAAAAACAGTCTAAAAGATCGAAAACAAAATAAAGGGTTTTGAAGCAAAATATGGCTCTCTCGAACGAAAGAAACTCTATGGCACAGTAGACGATATGATCCTCATTGAGTGGAAGGGTGAAGCTGAATCACTGCGGCCGATTCAGGGCAGGCTGAAATCGCTTGAGGAGATTAGCTTTGAGTATCGATAGTTATATCGTGGATTTTGAAACTATCATCTCATCAAATCCCTTCGTCTCTTCTAATTCATTCACTATCGAAAGAAAAACTCGTGATATCGCCTTTCTCTCGGGAACTAAAGAATTCAGGAATGGGACAGTACTTGATTTCAAGGAGTTTGTCGAGAGTAAAGGCCTTGTAGTAGATAAATACATTAATGGATACAATTATCTTCGGGGCAGTGCTATCATTTTCCGTTATGACAATTCCCCTGGTCCGCGTGAACGCCAACTAAAGATCTATCCACATCACAAGCATCTTCCGCTGGACAAACTTGTCGATTCCGCCAGAATGATTGACTTGCTTGCTTTTTTGGATGAAATTGAAGGCATACAAACTGAATTGGAAGAATAAAAATGAACCTGAACCAGGAATTGTTATCAGTCATCCTGCCGCGCGGAGCTATCCGGCTGGAATGGGCAGAGGCCCAGGAAAAGGTTAATAAGGACCAGGAGCTTCTTCAGCAGGAAATATTTCGGCGGTTCACCGATGGACCCGACGGCGCATTTCTGTTTCTCGGATTCTGTAATAAATCAGTTCCTCTTTCTCCTTCCCTCGATTACTGGCGTAATGTATGCGGACTCTTCGCCAGGAAACTCTCTCAGACTCCCGATCTAGAAATCCTTCGTCATAAGGTTATTGTCGAAATTAGCGAAGACGAATTAATCCATCTCCTTGCATCAGCACCGCTGATGACCGGCGCTGAGTATTTGACCAGGGTCGTTATCAATGACCTTTGGCAGCGGCTTCATGCCGAATTCGACAGAGAGATCCAACAGTCAGAAGAGAGCGTCGAGGAATTTATTCGAGCATACAGTCCCGATACTCATCTCATCGGTCGAGTATTCTTCCACCTCGTTGAGAGCAACAAGGATGATTACCCTTTTGCTTTTCTCGCCACATACTCACCAGGACTGAACAGACAGGGCAAAACGCAGCATCTTCCTCTGAGGCAAGCCCTGCAGCAATACGGCAAAGACGGGAAAAAGCTTCTTGATCTACTCGTAACGGTGCATCGTGCTGCGAAAGAAAGCGCCTTGGTGTCGCGGCTGATTGAGAGCGGTGAGCTGTTCCATCCTCTCGCCTGGTCGGCGAAGGAAGCATACACCTTTCTCCGGGAGATTCCGATCTACGAACAGTCCGGAATATTGTGCCGCATTCCCGATTGGTGGAAGCGCGGTGCATCAAGTTTGCAGGTCAATATATCTCTGGGAGGCCGCCAACCCTCAGCCGTTGGCATGGATGCTGTGCTAGATTTTGACATAGAACTGCATCTTTCGGGTGAGCGGATATCCTATGAAGAGGCCAAACGGCTCATTGATGCGTCCGAAGGGCTTGCCTTGATCAAGAACCGCTGGGTCGCAGTTGACCATGAAAAGCTGAGTCAGACCCTCGAAGCCTATGAAAATGCAAGCTCACTCGCTCGTCGGGGAGGGTTGAGTTTCCGAGACGCACTGCGGTTCGAACTAAATCCGAAGAGCATTCTGGACCTTCCTGATAATGATTCAAGCGTGGTCGTCACAAACGGACAATGGATGGAGTCTGTTATGGTTCGCATGCTCCACCCAGAAGCCATAGCGCCAGTGCGGATGGACACATTCTTTAAAGCAAAATTGCGGCCCTATCAGCAGAGAGGAGTGGCTTGGCTCTCGTTTCTCCATTCCCTCAGATTCGGCATGTGCCTTGCCGATGATATGGGGCTCGGTAAGACAGTGCAGGTTTTGGCGATGCTGCGGAGTTTGAAATCGAACGGTGAAAAAGGGGCCAGCCTGCTTGTGGTTCCTGCGTCTTTACTTTCGAACTGGGCTGCTGAGATCGGGAAATTCACGCCCGACCTGTCATTCGCCATTGCTCATCCCTCGGGTAACGATGGTACCGGCGAGATGCCGAAAGAAAAGAAAGAGATAGACAGACTAGATCTCGTGATCACGACATATTCGCTCGTACAGAAACGCGAATTGTTACAAACATACGAATGGCAGTACGTGATCCTCGATGAGGCTCAGGCCATCAAGAATCCGTGGACGAAACAGACAAAAGCGGTTAAAAAACTGATAGCAGTAAACAAGATCGTCATGACCGGGACGCCGGTCGAAAACCGGTTATCGGACCTTTGGTCGATCTTTGATTTCATCAACCCGGGGCTCCTCGGCAGCAGCCAGGAGTTCAACCGATTTGCCAAAAATTTGAATGAGAACCCCGAAGGATATGCACGTCTCAGAAAAGTCATCGCTCCCTATATCCTTCGGAGGCTAAAGACCGATAAGTCTGTTATTTCCGATTTGCCGGAAAAAGTTGAGATGAAGACCTGGTCGTACCTAGAAAAAAAACAGGCTGTTTTGTACCAGAAACTGGTGGACGACCTTCGCAGGTCTGTTGAAAATGTCGAAGGAATTCAACGGAAAGGGGTTATCCTGAGTTCGCTCATGAAATTCAAGCAGATATGCAATCATCCGGACCAATACCTGGGGACGGGTTCTTTTGACGAAAAAGAAAGCGGCAAGTTTAGCAGGCTACGGGAAATCTGCGAGACCATCTATGAGAAGCGGGAACGGGCTCTCGTTTTCACACAGTTTCGGGAGATGACTGAACCTCTTGCCGGCTTCTTACGCACGTTGTTCAGACACGAGGGCCTCGTTCTTCACGGCGGCACACCGGTTGGCATGAGAAAGGAAATCGTGGCCAGGTTCCAGGATGAAGAGTACGTACCCTTCATGGTTCTGTCGCTAAAGGCCGGCGGAGTTGGACTCAATCTGACTGCCGCAAATCATGTTGTTCATTTCGACCGCTGGTGGAACCCGGCGGTTGAGAATCAGGCCACGGATAGGGCTTTCCGAATCGGCCAGAAAAAAAACGTTGTCGTGCACAAGTTTATAACGAAGGGTACGGTCGAGGAGAAGATAGACCAGATGCTCGAGGGAAAGATGAAACTGTCTAATGAGGTAGTTCAAGCCGGCAGCGAGGCATGGATCACGGAAATGGATAATGATGAACTGATGAATATGTTTACCTTGATGCTGTGATGGTATTA
Source organism: Nitrospirota bacterium (assembly GCA_963845065.1). Lineage (GTDB taxonomy): Bacteria > Nitrospirota > UBA9217 > UBA9217 > UBA9217 > JAJYKN01. The sequence continues at coordinate 256,426 of CAWJQQ010000001.1, read as the reverse complement.
CGAAAGGAATTGCAATGAGCTTTTGGGATTATCCTCGATATGTGCCTAAAGCCGAGAAACAGGCGAGGGCGGCTAAGAAACTTGAACAGCTGAAGAAAAAGCGGGACGTGAGTCCTGTTATTATTCAGGGCAGCTCTCTTGCGCGCACGTGGTGGGGTAAATCATGGAACCAGAATTTGGAGCGCTACGCGGATTACAGCAACCGCATCGGAAGGGGACGCAGTTATGTCCGCCACGGTGCCGTTCTGGACCTTCAGGTGAACGCCGGCGAGATCAAGGCGCTCGTGCAGGGTTCGAGATCCAAACCCTATGAGGTCCTGGTTAAAATCCGGAAACTTGGCAAAAATACTTGGCAACAGATAACGTCCTCATGTTCCGGGATGCTCGATTCGGTAACGGAACTTCTTGCAGGAGATTTTCCAAAAGAGCTCGGATCATTGTTTTTACAGCGCGACGGCGGTCTCTTCCCGACGCCAAAGGAAATTGCATTCGAGTGTACCTGTCCTGACTGGGCGAGCATGTGCAAGCATGTGGCGGCAACGCTGTATGCTGTCGGCGCGCGTCTCGATAAGGACGCAACCCTCTTTTTCACGCTCCGCGACATTGGCATGGCCGATCTTATTACCCGTACCGCTTCGGCCAAAGCTGAAAACCTACTCGAAAAAGCTGCGAAAAAGAGTTCACGAATTATCGATGATGCGGACTTGTCCGCTCTGTTTGGCATAGAGATGACGAATTTTGAAGAGCCGATGAGTAACGCTGTCGCTGCAAGACCTGTGAAAAAAAAAGCGCACGTGAAAACAGCAATAAACAACGTGAGGGCGAAGAGAAATATATCTGAACGAAAGAAAAGAAAGACACCTGGCAATAAAGAGAAATCGATTTCAATGACAAAGGTAATAAAGAAAAAACATGCCATGCAGATTATGAAAAAAGGGAAAAGGGCTCGCTGATTGAATCAGAAAACTATGTCGACTTGTTTCTCAATTGCTCATCAAAGTTTGGAATGGACTTAAATAATGCTAATTTACGATGAGGCTTTGAATATGCTTTATAGTATATCGATTAAATGGATGGTATTTCAATGGCACACTATGCTCATAACCCGAATGTCTTCGGTCCAAATCCGGCCCCCGCTATCAAATCTATCAATTGGATGAAAAAGGCGATGAAGTAGCTTCTTTTGAACTTCGAGATTAGAGACTAGATAGAAACACCGTTGCGCTTATTAGGAGAATCCCAGACACCTAACATCAAGTTCAACCTGACTCGGCTATGTCACGACTTTTGCATTCGCAAGACTCGCTCCTTATACGCCTCGTAGGTTAACTTAGCGTTATGCCTTATCGGGCGGCTTCCGTCCCTGTAACAACTAGCCGGTATAGGAATGGAGGAATGACCATGAACATCAAACGAGAGGTTATTAAGGCTGATGGATTCGGCATCCCTTATCTCATATTGACGCCGCCAGTTTCCCATGGAGCAGCAGTCGTAGTCCATAGTTATGGAGGCTGTAAAGAGGAGCAACTTGGTTTGGCGTGGCGCGTTGCCGAGATCGGCGTGACAGCTTGCGTTATTGACCTTCGGGGGCATGGTGAACATAAGTTACAATTAGACGAGAATGTCTTGCAAGACGTCGAGCACGCCGTCGAGTACTGTCGCATTTTTGGCAAGGTTGTTGCCATTGGTCATTCTTCTAGCGGTCGTCTCTGCCTGATAAGCTCAGCGGATTTCGCCATCGGAATATCACCCGCCCTTAGTGCCACGTATAGCACGGAAACACAACGAAAAATTAACACTATGAGGAGCTATCGAGTACATGAGTCCCATTCCGGAGTGATCTTTGAAGTTCTCGAGAAACTTACCATCCCGCAACCCATCCATAATACGCGGACACTGATACTGTTTGGTTCCCGTGATCTTCCGGAAATAATACATTCATGCAAGGAACTGAAGACAAAAGGTATTCATGTTTTAGAGATTCATCAGGCGCTGCACAACGATATTTATTTGCTTGAGGAAACCTTCGGGCAGGTGGTGAAGGAATTGAATAAATGGTTCAGACATTAGTGAGTCTAACAATAATTTAGTATCCGTAATCAGGTCAGGCATATTAATGTCTTTCGGCACAAAAAGCATGAAACCGATGATGCATTATTTGTATTGGTTCGGGTATATCTTAATAGGATCTGGTGTCGTTTTAACACTTATTGCCGCCTCGGTAGTGAAATATAAAATTAAGTGACTGTCCCAGTAGACAGTATTAACTTGCGCGTCGAGTCCGCTGCGAAAAGCACGCGGCTCACCCACGCGTTCCTGTACAATTTTCATATAGAATTCAGCGTTGATTTTTAGTCAATGCTATTACAACCTTGTAGGTGTTCTTGAGATAGACTTTATTTTTGAAAATGTGTAAAATCGTGTTTCAAGCATGCATAGCGGTTTTCTTCCTGTTTATTACGCCTGTGATGTGCTCGGCTACATATTTCAAATAGTATTGTTGAAGCTTTTTGAGGAGGAAGAGCTGATGCGAAAAGCGGCGGTCATAGCGTTAAGTTGTGTTATCGCGGCGGCACTGTTCGGTGCTCCGCAGGCAGTCCTTGTGCGAAACTCAATGGCGCAGCAGAAAGAGAAGAAAAAAGAGAAAAAGGAAAAGAAGGTCACGGAGAAGCAGATAAAAACGGATGACAGGGAGAAGCAGAAAAGCAATCTCAGAGCAGAGGTGAACCGAATCTACGATAGTTTCAAGAAGAGTGAGGAGCCAATCAAGAACGCGGCTGCTTCGCTCCGAAATTCCATTAACGATGCCTGGGGAAAATTGAAGTAACGCTTAAATGACCAATCTTACTTGTCCACACAGCAAACATAGTTTCAACTGCTACGACATTCAACTTGTAACTGTGACTCCATCCCCTCTACAATGGACAGCCATATCATGCTCGCTATGGCTCATCTACCGTTTGTCTTCCTGTTTATCATTAGCGCACAATTAAATAATAAATCATGTACAGCCAGGAAAAGATTCCATGTATGATCGCCCAGAGAAGCGATTTGTTTAGACTCCATGATATCGTTATTGCCAGAGCTGAACCGAATGTTATGCCTGAAACTACCCCATGCCTATACATTGCTACCTCCCTTTCTCGTCTGTTCATCCTAACTTCGTCTTGCGAAGACTACTCCATGTGCAGATCCTATACATAAAGTTTCAGTCAACTATCCTGTAACTGTCCTAATACTGTCCTGTTAACAAAAAGTGGGGCTACAGTATAAGCTGTAACCCCATGAATTATTTGGTAGCGGGGGCCGTATTTGAACCGACGATCTTCGGGTTATGAACCTGCAGTTTTTATATTTCGGCTTCGTTCTATCGAGAATATAGGGCAAGTTCTTCTTTCAGATCCTGACCTTCGTGCGATTGGCCCGGAAAACATCTTCGAGTCAGGTCTTTCATGTTTGACATCCGCCTTTTTGCTTGATATGATCACACTATGGCTCGTTTCAGATATAAACTACTAGATTCTACTCTCTTCTATCACACTTCTTTTTATACCAATATCCCGAAACTAAAAGCATTGTTAATGCCAAATATGTCTGACAAACAAAAAGGGGGCCGTCATGTCAACCGACAAGTCGCTTGAGAACAAGAGCCTTGATCCTGCTGTCCGGCAGATGATCGCGAAGGCGAAGGAGAAGGGGATAACAACGGTATGGGACAGGTACGAGGCCATGAACCCTCAATGCGGCTATGGAGATACGGGGCTTTGCTGCCGCAATTGCCTCCAGGGGCCTTGCAGGATAAATCCTTTCGGGGACGAGCCAAGAACGGGCATATGTGGCTGTACTGCCGATGTTATGGTTGCCAGGTGGCTGGACAGGGCTATTGCCGCGGGCACAGCCGCCCACTCCGGGCACGCCAAACACCTTGCACACACCATGATGAAGATGGCCAAGGGCCAAGCACCTGATTACAACATAAAAGACCCCGGAAAGCTCAAGTCAGTCGCAGTTCGTCTTGGCCTTCCTGTTGAAGGAAGAGACAATATGGAGATCGCGCGAGATGTGGCATCTGCTGCCCTGGCTGACTTTGCCGAGAAGGAGACCCCTGTACAATGGGCAGCGACAGTGGTGACCGAGGGTCGCATAAAGGCCCTCTCTGCGATAGGAGCCGTTCCGAAAGGCATAGACCATGAGGTCTCGGAGATCATGCATCGTACGCTGTACGGAGTAGATGCCGACGCGGTGAATCTGCTTCTCGCCGGTATCAGGTGCGGCGTTGCAGACCTGGCCGGATGTTATATGGGCACCGACCTTGCGGATATTCTGTTTGGAACACCCACACCCGTAGTATCAAAAGCTAATATGGGAACGCTGAAAGCGGACATGGTCAATATCGCCGCCCATGGGCATAACCCTGTCCTTTCTGAAATGATCGTAGCTGTTGCCGAAAGTATGAAGCAGGAAGCTGTAGCTGCCGGTGCCAAGGGCATAAATGTTGTGGGTATATGCTGTACTGGAAATGAACTCTTGGAACGGCATGCCATTCCTTCCTGTACGCATTCGGTAAGCCAGGAGATGGCCCTTCTGACAGGTGCCCTCGATGCGATCGTCGTTGACTATCAATGCATCATGCCTTCTCTCGTAACCGTTGCCGAATGTATGGGCTCAAAAGTAATAACGACCATGGACATCTGCAAGATTACCGGTGCCGAGCACATCGAATTTACAGAAGAGGCTGCTGCCGAAAAGGCCAAAGAGGCTGTCAGGGCAGCCATTGCCGTCTTCAAAAAGAGGAAAGGCAAACCGGTAGACATCCCGGATGTCGAAAGTACCGTCGTGGCAGGCTTCTCGACAGAATCCATCGTGGCAGCGCTTGCAAAAGTCAATGCCAAAGACCCGCTGAAGCCACTCGTCGATAATATCAAAAATGGCAACATCAGGGGGGTATGCCTGTTTGCCGGATGCAATAACGTCAAAGTGCCCCAGGATAGGAACTTCAAGATAATGGCCGAGAAATTGCTCAAGGAAAACGTTCTTGTCGTCGCTACGGGATGTGGTGCCGGTGCGCTGATGAGACACGGCTTCATGGATCCGGCCAATGTAGGCAGCTTATGTGGAGACGGACTGAAGGCTGTTCTTACAGCCATAGGCGAAGCGAACGGACTAGGCGGGCCGCTTCCCCCGGTACTGCATCTGGGATCCTGCGTCGACAACTCGCGCGCCGTGGCAATCGTCGTCGCACTTGCTAATTACCTGGGTGTAGATACCGACAAACTACCCGTTGTTGCGTCCGCAGCTGAGGCAGTATCCGAAAAAGCTGTATCCATTGGCGTATATGCAGTAGCCGCTGGACTGCCCACACATGTCGGGGTCATGCTGCCCGTTCTCGGCAGCCCGGCGGTCACTGAAATCCTTACTGACAAAGTGAAGGGGCTTACCGGCGGGCATTTCATTGTTGACTTGGACCCCTCATCTGCGGCTGATAAACTTTTGGCTGCAATTGATGAGCGCCGGAAAGGCCTTGGGCTCTAATACGGGCTGCGGCAGCGCAGGATGAGTACCGATGTGTAGACAACATAATCATAAGGAGTATGCCATGCATGAGCCAAAAGAGATATTTGTAAATACAAGCAGATGCACCGCATGCAAAACCTGCGAGATCTCCTGTGCGATTGCGCATTCCAGGAGCGGGAACCTTTATGGTGCCTTGCAGGAGAAGCCCACGCCCAAACGCAGACTCTATGTGGAATGGGTGTCACCCGATGTAAACGTGCCGATCTTATGCCGTCACTGTGAGGACGCGCCCTGCATGCATGCCTGCATAAGCGGAGCAATAAGCCGAAACAAAGAATCAGTCGTTATCACAGACAGTGATAAATGCATAGGATGCTGGACCTGCGTCATGGTCTGCCCATACGGGGTTATCGGCCGTCACCTGGAGACTCACAAGTCATATAGGTGCGACAGGTGCCCGGACAGGGAAACCCCGGCCTGCGTCAGTTCATGTCCAACTAAGGCACTGGTTTACAGAACTGTAAAGTCATTCTCCAAAGATGTCAGAAAGGAAGCTGCTTCCAAGATGCTTACCAGCGAAGAGGAGTAAAATGAAAAGGGACTATCCGGATTATCTGATCATAGGCGGCAGCGCTGCTGGGATGGCGGCAGCTCAGGCTATACGGGAGAAGGATCCAAAAGGCACTATCACCGTGTTGTCGGAAGAGCCGGATATGCCATATTTCCGGCCTTTGATACCCTATGTAGTGACGGGCAAAAAAAAGGCAGAGAGCATAGGACTATCTGGCAACGGACCATATACAGGTGCAGGCATCGAGATTCGCACTGGAGCAAGAGTTGATTCAGTGGATACCTCGCGAAAATCCGTAAGTATAAGCGGGAAGGACCAGTTATCCTATGAAAAGCTTCTTTTTGCGACCGGCAGCAGTCCCTATATTCCCCCGGAGCTGGAAGGAACAGATGCATACGGTGTTTTTGCTCTTCGGAAATTAAGCGATGCCCGAGCCATGGCTCAAAGGGCCGAAAGCACCGGACATGCTGTAATGCTGGGAGGAGGATTACTCAATCTCAAGGCTGCATTTGCTCTTCTAGAACTAGGGGTAAAGGTCACTCTAGTGGTTTATTCTCCTGAGGTTCTTTCTCAGCTCATGGAACCCGAAGATGCCGGATTAATCCGTAATGCCCTTGATAAAGCAGGCCTGACGATAATAACCGGGCGCAGTGCTAAGAGTATTATTTCAAATAAAAGCGGCGTTATAGGAGTTTCCCTTGACGACGGGTCCGAGATGCCTTGCCAGATGGTATGTATAGGAAAAGGGGTAAGGCCAAATATCAATTTCCTGACTGGAAGCAAGATAGCGATAGACAAGGGCATCGTTGTGGACAAATATGCGACTTGTAATAATCCGCATACCTTTGCTGCCGGTGATGTGGCTGTGACATTTGATCCTGTGACAGGAGACAGGATAATGACCGCACTTTGGACAAACGCGGTTGAGATGGGCAAATGTGCCGGCTATAACATGGCAGGCGCAAAGACTGCCTATTCCGGCACATTCGGGATCATGAACGCTACACAGGTTGCTAACGAGCCCTTTGTCTCGATGGGCATTGTGCATACCAAAAACACTGCTTATGAAGTGCATGTCAGTGCCATCAGGTCAACCTATCGAAAAGTGGTATTCAGCCCTGATGGTGAAAGGCTCGTCGGCGTGTTGTTTATAGGCAATATTACAGGTGCAGGGATGTATCGATGTCTGATCAGGGAGAACAAGCAAATCGGCAAAATAAAATCCCATATTGTGGATCAGACGCTACATTATGGACATTTTCTAAAAGGCTGAGACCATTCAAAAATGCTCTGACCGGATGTTCTCGCTACGCTATTATTCTTTGATTGTTCGGTAGCGGGGGCCGGATTTGAACCGACGACCTTCGGGTTTTAGGACCGAAGCGAATTTCCGCAACTTTCCTCCCCTTTCCGTTTTTCCTTGACTTGTTCCAGATCGCAACCTGATATGGCCTCCACAAATAGAAGATCGGGATGGTAAAGATATGCACGAGCCGCGTAAACGGGAACAGACAGATGACTTTGGCCATGTGGAACCGGAATATCCATGGCAGGGGCGTTACGAAGTCGATCCGCGGCGAGAGGCCTGCGAGGGGAACAAGCCACGGAGTAGCAATATACTCAGAGTGTGACGAGAAAAAGAATAAGTATTGGTTGAAAACACGTTGTCCATTTGAGGGGGTCTGTGAAAGCTGTGGCACACGTCTACGAAGTGAAGTCGAACATAAGAACGCCCATCTAAGGGGAAGCAATAATGCCAAACGCAAACCACAATAAGGGAGCAAGGCTAGAGTTGACAGTCAAGAAGTGGTTGGAGAACAAGGGGATGATAGCAACAAGGTCAGCGGGAAGCAAGGTTGAGTTTGATGTTACTGGTATCAGCCCGAGAGTTGACTTCTTAGCGCAAAATTTGATTGTTTCATTTACCCCATCCACGCTGCAACAATTAACCCAATAATTATTCCCCAAATGATTATGAAGATAAAAAGCTGTTGCATACGTCCTCCTACTTGTCTGCCCGAACCAATTCGTTCGAGATAAGTCACTTTAGATTCGCCGCATCACTTGCCTCGCATGTTACGTCCGTACTCGTTTCACGATAGCTTCCTGCGGTCCGGCGGAAGGCGTCACTACTTCGGTCCAGACAACAGCCTGTATAAAAGTCTCCTTAACGCCATGCATAGAGTTCATAGGGACACTATTCACTTTCGCCTCTGACCCTGGTGTTCTTCGTATGCATGTCGATGCAATAGGGACATCCGTTTATCTGCGAGCCCGTACTTTGACAGGTTCGATCAACGACGCTTCGAGTCTACTGCTAATCAGGTAACTGTCCAGGCTTGACATAGCTTTGTACGCCTCTGGTGCTACCCAGTCGTATTCCAATCGTTCGTGCATGGAAGACGGTCCTCCTCACTTTAGGCCGCTTTATCCCTTCTATATGCTTTGAGAAATCTCCTCATGCAGACTGCGATGACGTAAAAGTCCTCTTCAAGGGCGAAATGACCGGTATCGAGCAAATGCATTTCGACGTTCTTGAGGTCACGCCTGTATGCTTTGGCGCCCTCAGGGCTATAGATTTCATCATTCTTTCCCCATACAACGAGCGTCGGCGGCTGGTGCTTTCTGAAATAATTTTGCCACTCAGGATAAAGTTTCACGTTGGAGCCGTAGTCCGCCTGCAGTTCGAGTTGGATAAGTTTGTTGCCGGGCCTATCCAGAAAATACTGGTCCATATTCCAGGTATCGGGGCTAATCCTGCTCTTGTCACGTACTCCGTTGGTATATTTCCACTGTGTCCGGTCCGACCTAAAGGTCTTAAGCACAGCCCTTTCGTTACCTCTCGTTCTATTTTCCCAGAGCGGTTTCCTCTGTGCAAGGAGCGGTGTCAACCCCTCTTCGTAGGCATTGGCGTTCTGAATGATAAGCGACTCGATCCACTCCGGGTGCTTCGCCGCAATCCTGAAGCCTATTGGCCCACCGTAATCCTGTACATAAAAGGAGAATTTGTGCAGACTCAGAGTCTGCAAGAATTTTTCGATTACTTCCGATAGGTGATCAAAGGTGTATGTGAACTCGTCAACGGGTGGGCACGAGCTATTTCCGAAACCCGGAAAGTCGGGCGCAATGAGATGAAAATCGTTCTTAAGTTCTTTCATCAGATTTCTATACATGTGTGACGAAGAAGGGAAACCATGCAAAAGAACGATTGCCGGGGCATCGGAAGGCCCTGCCTCGCGATAGAAGACATCTATATTGTCAAATTTAACAGTGTTATAAGTCGTCATACATCGCCCCCCCTTCCCGATGGAAAATGCTTTTAATATCCGCACGGTTACAGTAACATTCCCGTTACTATGCGGCTTTCTTCTGTTTTGATACCTTCATTCTTGCATCAATATATTCCTTCAACGCAACGGCATTGTTGAAACGTTCTTCTTTTGATCCGAACAGCAGCGTTACTGTACCTTTCCGGGCCAAGTCGACGATACCCGTCACCATATTCTCCTTCCTTAGCAGTTCCGTAAAAAACCTTTTCCTGAACTCGCCCCACTTATTCGGATCATGGTTGAACCATTTCCTGAGCTCTTTGCTCGGGGCGATTTCCTTTAGCCATTCATCGATATGCGCATCCTCTTTCTTGAGCCCTCTCGGCCATAACCGGTCGATCAGGATACGCTTCCCGTCACTCTGAGATGGCTGGTCATAAACGCGTTTGATATTTATCATTATAACACCTCCCCTTGCTTCCGGCTGATGAGTAATACTGCAAAAACAATCACCACTTTTTACTCTTCTCTACCGCTGAAATTGCGCAAGCCGTAAATTCTGTTCATGGCACTGCCCTGGCACGCTCTTAGCTCCGACTCCATCTCTATGATGTGAAGAGTACACGGTCTATCTAATCGATCAGCTTATGACCGAGTTTCTCCAGGCTGTCTTTCGTGATGCTGTCGAGCCTCATCTTGGATATTTTCTCCGGGTTGAAAGCGACCGCAATCATTCTATGTTCCACGTCAATAGACTCTATCCCCTCCATATGGCCAATGAACCTTCGCAGGGCCAAGGCACATTCGTCGCAAAACTGATCCTCTACTTTAAACAGCCTTTTCTCCATGTCGGCTGACCCTCCCTTCATCCTGCTTTCTGTTTAAGATACTGTCCAATCGAAGTGGCGGCAGGATAAAAAATTACTCGACAAGCCAATCGCACAGAATGCAATCAACCAGCCTATCCTATGTCCCGCTTTTTATTCTTTTTCCAAATTCTTCAAGACTTATCTTGCCAGCGCATATCTCCTGTTTCAGTGTATTGAGGGTCTCCTGTTCCTCTGATTTCTTCCACTCGTCTTTGAAGCTAAACCGATTGAGTTGCATGACGCCCCAAAACAGCAATATGGCCACTATGCCTATCAGTATCCACCCAAATCCGAAGGCGAAATTCCATGCGAAATTCCCAAAGGGACCCATACTTATCACCTCCTTGCCAGTAACTTTTCCTTCAGATCCTACCCTTTATACATCACGATTCCTCAAGTATTTTTGCTGGATTGAAAACGATCGCCATTATTCTGTGTTTCATGACCCATCTTATTAAAGTATATCTCCTGTTTCAGTGTATTGAAGGTCTCCTGCTCCCCATTAACTTCTCCCACTTGTCTTTAAAGCTGAACCGGGCGAGTTCCTTCATTCCCAAAGACAACAATATGGCCATTATGACTATCAATGTCCAGCCGAAGCCTAAGCAATGGCAACTGCAAGAGTTTAGAAGCAGGATCAACTGCGACGATTTTGTCTTTCTTATAAATTATTAAGTATGAGAGATACTGCTGCCTAGTCGACAATTTGGTATTATCAAAATTATCTCATATTTTAGTTTGATTGAACATCTTGAAGATGAGAGCTAATATTGTATTTGTCAGGGAAAGTTTTATACATTTACCCCGTGAAAGGAGGTGTGGATCATGACCAACAAATCGAGAGTTAGGAAGAAATCAGACAAGGCAACACGTATCTTGACTGGATTCTTCGTCTTACTCGTTTCCGCGATTTTTACCATGTCCTTTACAAACACAACTTCAGCTGCAGGAAGCATGCAGGGAGGTCAGAATGAAACCGTGAATGGTGAAGTTGTTGCTGTAGACAATCTTCACCATATTGGCATACTGACATTGCGCTCCGAGGGATTTGGTAATTTCCCGAATGACCGGATGAATATATTTCTTGACCGGAATACGACCGTGAAAATATGCAACGAGCGCGAACCATCGAAAGATATAGATGTTAGCAGAGATGCAACGGTAACCTATCATGAAGTTAGGGGCTGGCTGCCTGTTGCCGACGCTGTTACGGAACAGTGCTGATGTTTTTTTTGCTCATTTACAAGAAAGGCCCCGAAAGATTTCGGGGCCTTTCTTGTGAGTGAGGACCACGAGTGTTATGATTAGTTGACCTTTAGTATATCAAACATCATGGATGTGATGAACCTCTAGTCGTAAATGAAATGATCTGAACTGGTAATCATCGTACGAGGTAAATCGCAAAGGGGTCTTCCGTGCTGAAAGCACAGAATTCGAATCAGCTTTTTGCATTCGCTTTCTATAACTTTGGACCATAGCCCCTATTCTTCGGGCTGTTCTTCCTTCTTGTACTGCGGAGGTGCACGAGCAATAATACATCACACTTAAAGAAGAGAAAATAACCAGCTCATAGGATCATAGAAGATAATTTTAGGACTCAATTAGAAGTGGACACCTGCGATGCAGGAAAGTAACGATCACAATCAACTTATAACGGCGGTTCCATCATGAAGCGCATTCTTCATTGGGCAGCGGCTGGTTTTTATCCCGGATATTTTTCCTTTATCATGGCTACAGGCATCGTAGTCGGGACACAGGCTGCGGCTGTCATAACCATCCTCCTCACTCCTTACCTCGCCTGCGGGCAGAATGCTATGTTGCTAGTGGCCTCGTGTATGCACGGAATAGGAATTGCGCTCTATTTTCTCCTTATTGTCCTTATAATCCGCCGCATGATGTTCCTAAGCCTTACTGCGGAAAAGCTCACCCCCCCCTTACTGGATCAATATGGGTGCAGCGGCAATCAGCACTCTGGCAGGAGCCGAGCTTATCCTTCATGCCCGCTACTGGAGTTTTCTTCAAGAGATACTGCCCGCACTCAAGTGGATGACGCTGGCGCTTTGGGCTGTGACGACTTGGTGGATACCCAATATGTTCTTGTTGAATGTATGGCGGTATGGATACAAACGTTTTCCCCTTGTCTACGACGTGGAGCATTGGAGCATGGTTTTTCCTCTCGGCATGTATGCTACATGCACATTTCAATTAGGGAAAGTGGCAGGACTTACCCCTCTTTTGTTCATCTCCAGCTACTTCTTCTACCTAGCCCTGGCTGCATGGATCCTGGTGTTCATCGGCATGGTCACCAGATTTATCCGAAGACTGTAGAAACTCATCAGTCAATTGCCGTTCCTGTATCGATTGTTCATCGCGCTTACCATGAAAATAGTTGACGAAGCAGTCCTTGCTTAACTTACTGACCGTTAGAGAAAAGGGTCTGTTTTTCATCGACTGTCACGAGCAGCCATGGCTTTCGCGGCAGTTCGTAGGTTTCATGAAGTGTTGGGGTACGTAATATTAAAGAAATACCCAACTTCCACTTGGGAGCCATTTTTAGCATTTTAAGTTGGAAGCAAGGGATAGACAATGTTAAAAATACCAAATCTGTATTTTTTTGTATATTTTTTGGATATACTAATTGGATAATCTGACCACTCCCCATGTCTAAAGCCAGGGGGTTCTAGCGGCTGTACCGACAGGCTCTCCGGCAACAATACGAACGTTGTCGGCCTCGACTGTCGTTGATCCGCCTTTAACGGACGAGCAGCTCTGTCTCCGGTTCGTGGTGTTCTCTTGCTTGATACCGAAGCTGGTTGGATGAATTCGACCCTTTGCCGCTTCATGCTGCACCCCCAACACCGCCCGTTCCAGGAGCAGGTTTGCACCCGGCCAGGCTTTGGCAGCCTGACTCGTGTCGAGGACATCGTTAGAAACATGCTTTGCAAGGAATGCGGAATAGAGATCACGCTGGGTGCTTACCCCGCAGTTGCAGGCATGCCATCTTTGGGACAATGATTTTTTGGCTACTGTTCCGCAATGGCATGTCTGGGAAAGCTTTGTGCTCCGGGTAGAAAACTCGGTTACTTTACCGCCAGCGTTTTCGGCTTTGTGGTGAAGCATCGACATAAACATCCCCGGAGCTCGTCGCGAAATACTTTTACCATAGAGTTTCTGAAATGCTTTGTACGACAGTTTCTCGGTTTTGATGTCGGTACCGAGAGTGAGGACTTTGTTCACGAGCTTGCCATGAGACCGTTTTCTGGTTTCAGCAAGGATCCTTTGAAGTTCGGCGAGATTAGCTTTAAGAATACGGTATTGAGCAGAAAAGACCCACTGCTTTTTACCCGTTTTGATGGTTTTGTCTCCGTTGTAGTTGCCCGGGTTGGTAGCACGAAGGCTTCTGGCCATTGTGCGCCGGACGGTCTTGATACGTTTAAACGGTATCTCGACTTCAGGGCAAAATTCGAGTAGTAACGCATCGGTATCACCAACGACGGCAACTGTCGACGGGCCAATGTCAAGGCCGACAGTTTCGGTGCCAATCTGGTTCTCACGCTTGATCTTGGCCGTGCCTTTAAGCACAAGTTGGGCAAACCAGCGGGGATTGCCGCGGATAGTTTTCTTGACCAGACGAACGTACTTGACATCATGGCTAAGTGCATGAGTCTGAACGCCAAACTTGTCTTTCTTATCGAAGACACAGTTGAGACGAAGGCCGGTCCACTCCACATGGTCATCGCACCACCGAATACCGGATTTGTTGTTTTTACCTTCAAGGGACGACATCCAGCCATGGCGCTTGAAACGTGGTTTGCCATGCTTCCCAAACTCGTAGTCAGCGACGGCGCTATATGCTCGAGATGCTATCTTCTGGGCGGTCAGGCTGTCAATATGCTCACTGATCCAGCAGGAATTGCGGAGGGTACCGACGTAGTTATGAAGGTGGTATTCAGTATATTCAGCCTGGGTTCTGGCTGTCTTAAACATCTTGGTGCGAAGCTTGCTTTTCTTCTTCGTGATCGCCACGAGCCATTTTTCTGATCGCCGCATGGCAGTAAGACGCTTCATCGCTTCACCAAGGCAGGCATTGTACAGATAACGGCCAGCTTCGAGCCGGGCATCGAGCATTCGATTGCCCTTTGGAGTCGCTACGAGTTGAAACTCGTGAATACAAGATGGGGTTTTAGGTTTATTCGGCATTGGTTGTTTGAATATACCACATAGATGTACATTTGTCTACTAATTGCCGAAAAACAAAGTTCCCGCATTCATCCCCATGGTTAAAACCAGGGGCTTTCTGCGGATAGTTTGGTAAGGGAAAAAGGCAAAATAATATCATTATAGTATAAGTAATCTAAAAAATGAAATATACTGATTCAAAGAATACCAAATGGTATTTTTAGTCTAGGAGATTGCTTGGATGCGCTTTGATACTGGGTGACTAAGACGGAATTATCAATCGAATTATTCTGAAAGTCAAAAAACCAATAGACCAAAACTAAATCAATATTGACATGTGTTTACTACTACTTTCATACAAAGCTCATCCCAATTACAAAATGATAATTGCGGCTAACCGGGATGAGTTTTATAACCGGCCTACTGCTCCTGCTTCATTTTGGAAGGAACACCCCGATCTTCTCGCGGGAAAGGATCTTAAAGAAGGCGGAACATGGCTGGGTATTACCAAACGTGGGGAATTTGCCGCTCTAACAAACTACCGGAATCCCGCTAATTTCATTAAGGATGCCCCTTCAAGAGGAAAGCTTGTATTGGATTTTTTAACCGGGGGAGATTCTCCCAAAAACTTTGTTGATGCCTTGATCAAAAACGGTCGTCTTTATAACGGCTTTAACCTGTTACTCTCCTATCAGTCCGACTTATACTACTTTTCAAATCAAACGCAGAAATTGGCGCTGCTCTCGCCGGGAATCTATGGATTAAGCAATCATATTCTCGATACTCCGTGGCCCAAAGTAGAAAAAAGTAAAGCATCCTTCATGAAAGTTTTAAATGATGAAAATATCTCGGCTTCCGATATATTCGATATACTTTCAGATACTTCAAAACCGCCCGACGAGCTGCTTCCGGATACGGGGGTTGGACTTGCAATAGAACGTGCTCTATCACCAGTGCTTATCGCAACAGCCTTATACGGAACGAGATCTTCAACGGTAATATTTATCAAGTATACAGATGAAATCAAGTTTATCGAGAAGTCACTAAACACCAGTACAAAAGAGTGGACAACCTCCGAGTTCAATTTCATTCTCGACCGCTGATTATAAAATTCACTCAATTACGTATCACACGAATTTCCCTGCGATTTTTAGAGATTTATTAAATTCCTTCGCTTGACATGGCTATAGTTTTTTCATAAACTTATAGTACTAGCGGAAACCATAGATAAGCTTGCGACACTATGTTTGCCGGGGTGTCGGCGTATATCATTTGTTCGGACTACGATGTTCTAGTAATGAGTACAACGTGGAGACCACAATGAATCCGCAACACAGCTCAAACCTGATTGACCTCATAACCCCAAATCACATCACTCCGCAAAGGATGCAGCCTGCGGGAGCCAGACATTTTCTTAGGCAAGGGTTGCTCGCCGTATTTCTCGGTGTTGCGTGTGCTGTGCCGGTCATGGCCGCACCGATCCAGCTGCCAGCGATTGTTGAGCCCGCCAGCCAAGAGCATCACGTCGGCAAACTTATATTTGTTGAATTGGTGACGCCGGACCTCGCCGCCGCCAAGCAGTTTTATGCGGGACTGTTTGGCTGGACATTTCGTGACATTCAGGCCGGTGGGACAGCGTACGCCGAGGCATTTCTTGACGGCCGTCCGGTCGCAGGACTGGTTCAAAAGAATTTGCCGGCGAGCGAGCATCGACAGCCAGCGTGGCTGAGCTTCTTCGCCGTGGGCGATGTCGACGCAGCAAAAAAGGTTGCTTTGCAAAATGGCGCGAAGGTGCTGTTCGAGCCGCATAGCATCCCTGACCGTGGCCGGGAAGCAGTCTTCGCGGATCCGCAGGGAGCCGTTTTTGCGGTCCTCGCTTCCAGTAGCGGTGATCCGCCCGATGTTCTGGCCGCACCCGGAGAATGGATTTGGAGCTCGTTAATCACGAGCGATCCGGACACCGATGCTGCTTTCTACCAGAAGCTATTCGACTACGAAGTCTTCGAGTTGCCCGCTAGCGAGGGCGGAGCTCAACATCTCTTGCTCGCGTCCGACAACTATGCTCGTGCGAGCGTGAATACGCTGCCTGCGAATAGTCCCAATGCCCATCCCCACTGGCTCAATTATATACGCGTCGAAGATGCGGTCAAGATGACTGCAAAGGTCGTGGCGCTGGGTGGCCGCGTGCTGGTCGAGCCGCGGATTGATCGCCACGGCGGCAAGGTCGCGGTGGTCGCCGACCCTTTGGGAGCACCCTTCGGATTGCTTGAATGGACGGGCACTGAGAGTAAAGAGGTGCCCAAGTGAATATCTTACACTTACGCAGGTTAGCGCGCGCTTACGTGTTCTGGATGTTGATGGTTCTGTTGCCCGGCTGCTTCGTAACTGATGGCGGATACTACGGCGCTGGGGACATTGGGGCGGGTTACTATGAACCCTCCGGTGTCATCTATGGTGGCTGGGGATCTGGCTACCACGTGGCGCCGTATCGTGGCGATGACCATCGTGACCATCACCCTCATCCAGCAGGGGGAGGTGGCAACAGACACAGACCTGGGGGAACTTACAGACCTGCGCCACCTTCTCGCACGATTCCTTCTATTCCATCGCAGTCGCGTTCTGGTGGCTCGCGATCACGTTGAAGTACAGCCCGACAAAGATCTTGAGTGTTTACCCGGGAGGCTCTGAATTACCTAAATCACTGTACTTCGGATGCGCAACCCCAAAGGGGTGCAACATCCCTTCTGACCAACCCAGCAATACAATGGCTTAGAACTCTTAAATAACCTGTACGATCTGCGAGACCTTGAGCGGCGAATTTTCTAGTTCGTCCCTCGTGAAGATGAGCGGTGAGATGACCGTATAGTTCTGGCAACCCACCTCCCATGCGACTTCGGAAATTGCATCGTGGAGAGCAGCATTGATTACTTCGACTTCAATAAATACTTCAGGCTGGCAAGCTCGACAAGTTGGCTGCAAAGGCGCTATCAGAACATAAACGAGAGAAGAGTCAGGAACTTTGAGGCGCTTTGGTTCTCCGGATTTTTAGGCACTCTTTGAATCTCTCCCCACTGCCATACAAGAGCTGGCTTGCACTAACTACGAACTCCTGAAAGAAAATCCCTATCAACCTTCCCTTCATTTCAAAGAAGTCAAAATGTATCGATCCGTCCGTATCGGGCTCCATTACAGGGCAGTGGGAATCGATGTCCAAGACGGCGTTCTCTGGTTTTGGACCGGCAATCACTCGGATTATGATAAACTTCTAAGTTAATAGATTGATCTATTAATTAATGTGCATACTGTCCAAGTGGCTTTCGGGCAAATCAAACACCTCAAGTAGTGAAAATAACCTACTTTTTCGAACCAGCAAATCAAGGACTTATGACTCGGGAAAAGCGCTTTCAGTTCAACAAGACGGTATCAGGACAGTTATAGGGGTCGATAGGATTGGACGGGATTTGCAGCCTTCGGGATTTATTACACGAATACATTAATATCATAATTTGCTCTTTATTTTATCATAATTTTGTGATAGCATTACCTAAGTAACAAAAGGAGACAACTAATGCCCATAATCAAGCCCATATCTAGCCTTCGAAATAAAACCAGGGAGATCGCCTCCATCTGCCATGATCAGGACGAGCCGATTTATCTGACCACGAACGGTGAAGGCGACCTGGTCGTCATGAGCATCGAGCACTACGAAAAAATGAACGCGAAGATCGATCTTTTTGAGAAGCTCGACGTGGCGCAGTCCCAATCAGCAACTGGTGCAAAGGGAATCACTCATTCACAGATGATACAAAAGCTACGGCAGCGCGCCCATGTCAAATAAGTACACGATCCGCTACCTTCCGGTTGCCGGGGACGACTTGCTCTCGATCTATGACTGGATCGCGGGTGATAGCCTGGCCCGGGCGACCATCTTCACGGAAAAGCTTGACAAACTAATCGGCGCTCTCGCGTCCTACCCTCCTTTAAGGTCCCTTTCCCGGGAGTTGTTCGCTGAACGGGCAAATCTTTAAAACCAACCTTACATCCAAACCGACATAAAGATGTTGACCACTGAAATCGAGTTTGCTAATGTTAATCATGGTAAGTCTCCTTTCGGCGTATTTTGTTCATCCTAACGAAAATATACCTTAAGCCGGACTTACCTTTTAATCATAAGGTCTGAAAGATTCAAGTTTCCATTCTTGACTACAGTTAATGTTTCATGTCGTAATAAATATTTATGAGAGCAGATAAATAAACCCCGCGTGTGCGGGGTATGAGGTTTAAGTGATATACTGATTGTTCCATTTCTTACTTTATGACACCACAGGCCACCCCTGCACCCCCTCCTCCCGGTGAGGCCCAGAGTGCTATGGTATCTTTGGATACACGAAAACAGTCTCTTCGCCGGTCAATGCTTCGGTAAGAAACGTCTTTAGATATCCCTTCTCCATGGTACTCAGGTCAAGCGGTTTGAGCACGGCATTCCCCTTGCCGCCGCCCCTGTCAAAGAAATTGATCACCTCATCGAGCGTTTTGAAAATCCCGTTGTGCATGTACGGCGCGGTCTTCACGATTTCGCGCAGCGTCGGCGTCTTGAACGCTTTCCAGTCTTTTTTGTCCTTCGTGATCAGGTATCTGCCCGGATCTTCAGTTAGGCTCCGGTACTCTTCGTAATGGAAAATCTTGGCCACGTACCGTCTGGTAGTCGCGATGCGGGAATCGCTCTGCTGGTCGGGGTTCTCAGGCACGTTCAAAGCATGGAAGTTGTCATCGGTCAGATTGACGCCGTAGTGGCACTCCCCACACCCGCCCTTGCCCATGAATATCACGAGTCCCTTCCTGGACCCGTCGGACAGGGCCTTTTTGTCACCCCTCAAGTAACGGTCAAGCGGAGTGTTTGCAGAGATGATCGTCCGTTCAAAAGAAGCAATGGCCATGGCGATCCGTTCCCGTGATGGCTCGCCGCCGAATGCCTTCTGGAACGCATCAGCATATTCGGGCACGGCGCGGATTACTTCTTCGACGAAATCGAGATTGCGGTTCATCTCGAATGCCGACATCATGGGGAACAGGGCCTGGTCCTCGAGCGTCAAGGCGCGGCCATCAAAAAAAAGGTATTTCTGAAACGCCACGTTGATGAGCGTCGGAGCATTACGCCAATTCCTCGTGGTAGGGTAACTGAGGGAAAGAGCAAGGCCGTCGGTAAACGCCTTCTCCGGGTCATGACAGGTCGCGCAACTCATGGTCCCGTCGCCGGAAAGCCGCCGGTCAAAGAACAGTTTTTTCCCGAGTTCTATCTTTTCCGGTGTCTGCGGATTTTGTTCAGGGACCGGAACAGTCTTGAACGGCTCAAGGTTTCCAGCGAGGGCGGCGCCTGATAATAGAACCGTTAGCCCCAGTGACGCGAATATGCGGAATGACATGTTTTGTCCGACCTTTCAATGCCGAATCCGGATTACAACAGGAGTCAGTACGGAGCGTGTTCGTTCCTCTGGAATACAACGATATGTTTAAAGCGGCTACGTGCTGTAAATCGGCTATCTGAATTTATCTCTTCAATTCTTCATCGATGATTTGTTTGAAATACGTAAAAGGCCGTTCACCGATGACCTTGCGGCCATTGATGAAAAAAGTCGGCGTATTGAAGAGGTCCAGATCATAGGCAAGTTGCTTGTCACGTTCGATTTCCTGCGCATGCTTCCCTGCATCAAGGGATTCGGTAAACTTCTTCACATCGAGCCCGATTTCCCCGGCATAATTAATGAGACTGTCCCGATCGAGTTTCGGCGAGCGCTTGATCAGGAGATCGTGCATCTCCCAGTACTTGCCCTGGTCCCTGGCCGCAAGCGATGCTTCTGCGGCCAGGTTGGCATAGTCACGTAAGAAGTAGGGATAGTTCTTGATGATAAGGCGTATTTCCCCCTTATAGACGTTCATGATTTTTTGGACGGTCGGACCGACCGCCACGCAGTGCGGTCATTGGAAATCAAGAAATTCGATGATGGTTACTGGTGCATTGACGGGACCGGTCTCCGGAGAATCATTGATAGGGACCTCGTACCGCTTATCCTCGGCCGCGACGGTCACGGCAAGAAGGAAGATCAGGGCCACAAGTACAATTCGTCGCATTCTATACCTCATTAAGAGACTTAGATCCGGCGTGAAAAACATCTTATCGATCATTAAAGAAAGTGAACAATTATGTGGTCACCCTACTCTTAGCATATAGGAAATGACCACGCTAGAGCAACTATTTTATAGATCTTTGAAATCGCATGTGTGAAAACATCCAAACCGTTAGTCAAGGGTGTTGAAAATCGCTTCTATTCACTGAGTTTTTCATAAGATATTTCTTCATCGAATTCATGGCATACCGACCGGGCATGGCCCTTGTTTCTGAACCGTTAGAAAATTTCTCTACCTTCTCTAATTTTCTACTACATTGTGAGCGGGCCTTAATAACCTTCTCGAACTGATCTCTATTGCTTCCTGTCCTCTTTAGATAGCTTGTACGCAAATTTTCATTGTGTTCAAAAAGTTCAGTTTAACTTGTTTCATTTTATCATGCCTTCGTTCACTCGTTGGCTGAACTAGTGAAGCTGCTAATTAGGTGCTGACGGGCTTGCGTTAAAAATCGTTATGCCATTCTTGCCTGTCTCTACCATCCTATTGCCTGCTTTCATCATCATAGTGCCATGTTTCATCATCATATCTTTATCCATTTTACCTTCCATCATCGCCTTCCCATTTTCCATCATCATCTTTCCGGTCTTCGCCATCATGTCGCCCTGTTTCGCCATCATGTCGCCCTCTTTCATCATCGTGTCACCCTGTTTCATCATCGTATCACCCTGTTTCATCATCGTGTCTTTATCCATCATGCCTTCCTTCATCATTTTGCCCGCGTCACTCACCATATGCCCCTTTTCCATGACCATATTGCATGACTGAGTCATCACGTCTTGATCCTCTTTTGGAAAATACGTAATGGCATTTCCTTGCGCTTGAGCTAAATTGACCCCAATAGAGAGCATCAGGACTATGGTGGAGATAGCTACTGTAACTAATGCAAATGACTTTTTCATGGTAAATCCTCCTAGGATTGGTTACTGTATTTTAAAACTTGTTTTAAGATACCCAGAAATATAGCTGGAACAAACTTAAGACCCGCTCACAATTTTCCAAGCCGTAACTTGTTAAATATTACTTGATCGTATAGCACCTCCTTCTTCAGGTGAGAAGCAAGATCCAATCTCTTGCCCCCTCCATCATTCAGCATCCGACCTTTAAGCACTTAATACCTTATTGAAATTGTTAACATCTACTCTATCAACATTATTGACTGCTTACGTTGGCATTTTTCTGATTATCTTGCCGTGTCAATGTAAGTTCCGGCCTTCTTCAGGGCCTGTTCCATTTCCTTAATGGTAATCATGCTGGGGTCATAATAAACAGTGTTTGACTCTTTAGAATTTCGAAAGCCTTTTTCAACTCTCTTTACTCCGTTCAGCCCTTCCAGGGCTGCTTGGCCAACGTCATATCATGAAACATAAAAAGTCACTTTGGACTCCGCACGTGCTTGCGTAAATGAAACATTGTAGACTGAAAAAATAAACAGAAAAAGAACAGTAAAAGTTAAATAGTTCACGATTTTATTCTTCATTGTCATCACCCTAGCCTTTAAAGCTCTCTTAACTAACTTGTCGACGTCTATTGAAAAAATCCGAAAAGATCGTCAAGTACCTCCAAAAAAACACTCCAATTGCGGTGAAAGCGGGAGATGTATCATCATCCGATACGCTTCCATCAAACCATGGGTAAGAGCGAAAAAGTGTCCGATCGCGGGATGCTCAAAGGTGCGTTTATACTGTTTGACTATTAAAGCCTTTTTTGTTTGTTCAACCAAATGCTTTTAGCGTGCCGCAATGCCCTGAGCATAAGTAGGGAACACCCAAGCAACCGTACCCAAATTTGTCAAGCTGCCATCATACTCTATTTTTGAACATGTCTATTGTCCCGCCAGTTGGGTCCAGCGCATAAAGAAATCGTCCATTGACGGGTATGGATAAATCGATGGAAGTGTTTCCAGTGCTGCATTGCCATTAAGCAGAACAGGGTCTCCATGTCTGTCCTTATATGCTGAAATGCTGTGAGTACCAGGGTTGGCAGTATAAACGTTTCCGCGCTCATTTCCGGCTATCCAGCAGGCTGCGACCTGCCCGTTGGTCACCGAATTAGTCAACGGTGAGACGCCGGATCCGACCTCATGCTTTATCCATCATTCAGCATTCCTCTTTTTGCGCACATTAATGACGACACGTGTGCATAGACATAAAAAGAACTTGGTCGAGTACTAAAACGTTATGGTTGGTATTTCATTTAAAGATACAGCAAACATACATGCAATCAATGAATTGACAGATCAAGAAACGTTGTATTATAAGTCAATAAGAACAAACAAGACTGATAGATAGTTTTCTTATTTCTCACTAATCCGTGATTATAAAACATTGCATTATTTCAGACAATTTACATAATTATAGGTTGTATTAATTATACAATTACGAAGGTCACGGCATTATCACGGAAAGATACTATTTCTATCACAAAAAAAGAGTAGCACTAAAGGCTGATATCTCAAGCTCGATTTGGTCGGATTATAACTAAGTTCTGTAAACCGGCAGGGTGAATGTGAAGGCAGTGCCAATATTAACGGCGCTATTAATCTGCATGTCACTCTCACGGACTCCCAAGATTCTCTTGAAGATGACCAGGCCGAGCCCCGACACGCCGGAACGATCTATCTCGCGACTGCCTACGTACAATTACTTAGGAATCGTAAAACTTATAACCGATTCCACGAACGGTTAAAATATAGGACGGTCGGGCCGCGTTGACTTCTATTTTGGCCCTCAGCCGGTTGATGTGAGAATTGATCGTGTGTTCATACCCCTCATGGCCGCCGTAACCCCAGGCTAGAGTCTGTAATTCCGACCGTGTATACACTATCCCGGGGTGACTGACAAGATGGACCAGGAGGTCAAACTCTTTTACAGTTAAATGCACAGAATTTCCGTGGAGCGTGACTTTCCGTTTTTCCATATCAATGACCAGGCCGCCTGCCTTGACTACTTTTCGTTTCGCTCCATGGGATGTTTCAGACCTAATCGCCTCCACGCGACGGAACAGCGCCTTTATTCGCGCCAGTAGCTCCCGGCTGTTGAACGGTTTGGACATGTAATCGTCCGCTCCGATCTCCAAACCGACAATAGGATCAACCGCAGAGGCCCTTGACGTCAGCATCAGAATGGGAACGTAACAGTGTGAAGCCCGAATGCGCCGGCAAATCTCCAGCCCGTCTACATCCGGGAGTATCAAATCCAGAATAATAAGGTCATAGTGTTTTGAGAGAGCTTGTTTGAGGCCGTCATTGCCGTTAAAGGCCAAGCTAGCTTCGTATCCTGCATCACGCAGATGAAGCATCAGCAGATTGGCAGCATCCCTATCGTCTTCAATTATAAGTACTTTATTAGACATGCGTTTCTGTTCCTTCTATAGTCATGCATTGCACACCCTAATAAGCAACTTTTAAAGTTAATAATAAACTTCTCGTCATGCGTTTCACTCCGGACATGGTGAAGAGCATCAGGGACGATATACTCCTGTTGCCGGTCTGCATGCTCGAACGTCTTTAATTGCCGAAAATCTGCAAAAACTTACCGTATCCTTCCTTCATCAGGTTCTCCTTGGGAATGAACCTGAGGGCCGCCGAATTCATGCAGTAGCGCAGGCCCGTTGGTTTCGGGCCGTCGTTGAACACGTGGCCCAGGTGAGAGTCTCCGTTTTTGCTCCGTACCTCGGACCGTATCGAGAATATGCTCCGGTCTTCTCTTGTAACGATGTTAGCGGGTTCGAGCGGTTTGGTGAAACTCGGCCATCCTGTACCGGACTCGTATTTATCTAGAGAACTGAACAGGGGCTCGCCGGAGACGATATCGACATAGATTCCAGGCTTGTGGTTGTCCCAATATTCATTGTTGAAAGGTGGCTCTGTTCCTTCCTGCTGAGTCACCTTGTACTGCAGGGGGGTTAGTCTTTTTTTCAACTCTTCTTTAGAAGGCTTCACGAAGGTGCCTTCAGCGTTTACGCTACGCATCGAAACCTCTTTACCCCAGATCTTCTCCAAATAACGGTCACGACCGCAATTGTACCTGTAGAACTTGTACCTGATGGGGTTCTTTTTATAGTAATCCTGGTGGTAATCCTCAGCCATGTAAAATGTAGAGGTTTTGATCAGTTCGGTCACAATGGGCTCGTGAAACCTGCCGGATTTCTCGAGCGCTTCCTTGGATTTTTCAGCTAGTCGTTTCTGTTCGTTATTTTCATAAAATATCGCGGAGCGATACTGCGGGCCTCTGTCGCAAAATTGGCCGCCCGTGTCCGTTGGGTCTATTTGCCGCCAGAAAACGTTCAGCAATTCAGAGTAGCTAATCTTGGAAGGATCATACGTGATCTGCACTACTTCTATGTGGCCTTTTTCTGCATAGTCCTCGTAGGTTGGATTCGGTCCATTACCGCCTGTATACCCTGATAACACCTCGTTTACGCCGTTTAATTTCTCAAAAGGCGGCGTCATGCACCAGAAACATCCGCCCGCAAAGGTAGCTTTTTCAAGGTGCGACTGACTGGCTGTGCTTACTTGAGTAACCATGAGCGGCAGGATCAGCAATGTTGCAATTAATAATTTCTCAACCATGTTCAGTCCCTCTCTTTCTCATTTATCGTTTCCACATACGTTCCGGCCTTTTTCAAGGATGATTCCATTTCATTAATCGTAATCACGGTCGGATTAAAATAAACTGTATCGGTTTCGTGAATGTAATGAAAGCCTGTATCTATCTTCTGTATTCCTTTTAACCCCTGGAGCACCGTCTTACCTTCATCATAACATTTGACCTTGAAGATCACTTTTGCTATCCCATTCTCTTGTGCAAAGGCTGTCCGGTAGCCAGAAGCAGGGGACAAAGTAGCAATGCCAATCATCATGCCGGAATACAGAAGCAAGAAGATAGTAAGGGTCAGCAAAACACTGGATATCGCGAAGAATGTTCTTTTCATTTTTACCTCTCATGAAAGGTCTTTCGAAGCTCCTGCTGCTTTTGCAACTTTCGAAATTATTTTTTATCTGTTAACAGAAGGGTACCACTTGAACATCACGGTAGGGTCACGGGAGGGTAACGTGTTCGTCACGGAGAAGAAGGGGCGTATCACTAGGATTCTTCATGTTTCAACCAATATTTCTCAACTTTTCAAACTGCTGTGGTTGCGAACTAGTAGGTGAAATTGGGAGTAGGGCGTTCACGAGACGATTGACGAATACGAAATAAAGTTTTCATGCAACTTTGCATCCTGTAGGTCATAGCATGACGGCCTTCTCGAAAATGCATATTTCGCCTCGAATATGTTATCGTCAAAGCAATCCGAGTGATGCAATACAAAGTAACACTAGCATGTCAAAAAAACAAAAATATTAAACCGCCCTTCCACTTGCCTTCGGTCGGCACTTTTGTTAGTATCCATCATGCTTTCCGTATTCATGTTCTTCCTTATCCCTGTCGGGGGCGGAATCCCGGCAGGCGTATTGCTTGCTCAGACCAAAGGTCTGGCCTGGCCCGTGACCGCTGGGCTCTACTTAGTTTCAGACGTGATGCTGGCCCTCGCATTTGAGCCGGTCCTTCAGCTTCTAGCATGGTTGGGGGGGAAAGTCCGGTTTCTCGCCCGTTTCAGCGCGAGGATGAAGGCTGCAATGGAGCGCGGCACGGCCCATTTCAAGGGCACCGGTGCAGGTCCCATTACGCTGGTTATGATCTCCTTTGGCGCGGACCCGATGACCGGACGGGCCTCGGCGCTGGCTGCCGGTCATGGATTCCTGATGGGCTGGGCCTTTGCGATCGCGGGCGACATGCTGTATTACGCAGTCATTGCAGTCACGACCCTGCGGCTGAATAGATACTTCTGCGATCCGAACACAGCGGAGTGGATCGTTCTCAGCGCGATGGTCGCCGTCCCCGTGATCTTTCGCTCGCTCCGGGCTCTTCAGGGGAGGCAGGGTTGCCCGGAAATCCGAGGAAATTAGCCATGATAAAACAAATCGATCACCTTGCGATTGTCGTTACTGATCTTGAAAGAAGCAGGAAGTTTTTTGAGATCCTCGGATTTCAGGAGTTGATCCGATCGACGCTCGACGCTGCATTCCTCGAGTCCGTGACCGGTATCAAGGGAGCAGCCTAACCTTACGGGTTCACAGAATCAACGGGCAGTAGCCGGATACAGGAGGCACATCATAATAATCGGTGCACATTCGATAATTTATAGCCGGAAGCCCGAAGTGGACTGAGCGTTCCTATGCGACATACTGCGGCTTCCAAACGTCAATGCTGGAAACGGTTGGCTCATCTTCGGCCTCCCACAAGCGGAGTTGGCCGTTCTTCCATCGCGGAAGAATAATATTCAAGAGGTATACTTAATGTGTGCCGATATCCAGGCGTTTGTCGCGGCAATGGCGGAGCAAGGGGTGTCTTGCGATCCCATCGAAAACATGAGTTGGGTTCAGCTTACGCGGGTTAAACTCCTGGGAAGTGGCAAGCTGGGGTATCTATCAGCCCCTCCACATCGGGCCGAAAGCGGCTTGGACATGCAATTCAGCGAAGACGCGCGCTGCTAAAAACGAGGGGCCGCCTAACAACGGGTTCGGCCGGACTTGCTGCACTCAATAGTTAGCCTTTGTCGTTATGCGATAAAAAAGGGGGCGAAAATGGCCAAAGAACAGTATTTTGCGGACCTGCTTGAAGAGCTCTATAAAACCAAAAAAAGCGGCTCACTTTTTATAAATGTAAAAGAATCAAGTGAGGACCTAATAAGGATATATTTCAAAGATGGGGAGATTTACTATATCAGTTACGGATCTGCAATCGGGCAGGATGCTCTGGATATTATAGAATATTACACTTTACGAAACGTCACCTTTTTTGAAGGATTAGCTGCTCCCGAAGGAATAGTACCCTCGAAGTTTCCAACTAAGAAGTTTATTGCATTAATGAAGAATACTTATAAAAAGGTCCGCGTCGCGTGAGGTTATCTGATAGAATGGAGAGCCAAAACTATCACCTAAAAAATAAGCAAAGTAACGCGTTTGATTTTTTGGACTGTTGACCAAATCATTTAGATAAATAATCAGTAAAACTATGTTGCTGCGCCACTAATCACGACACGAGGTTCCCAGAGCCATGATTGGAGTGCAGCAACCGCCACAAAGCAGCTTAATCTATGGTCCCGTCTGAGACCTCAGAATTTCTCGCTTTTGCTGAACAGTCCGGATGCACCACTGGGATCAGGCGGCATCGCTTTAACGATCTGCGGGGTGTTGCTCCCGTCATAACAGCGCACAGTGAAAGTGTGTTTGCCCTGCTGGAATGGCCAGTCATATCGCCAGATCACCCACGTCGTTTGTGACAGAGGAGTTCTGATCTCAGCCGCCTGCCAAGGGCCGTCATCAACCCTTACTTCGACTTTTGAGATTCCGCGGGCGCCTGCGTGGGCGATGCCGCCGATGGGCACCAGTTTCCGCTGATCTGCGCTAATAATTGTCATATCGACGGCGATGGTGTCGATCACGGATGTTGCCTTCATCTTTGCGACCTTGTCCCAGCCGCGGACCACCCAGTAGCCTGGTTCCCAGTGGTCCATTGCCTCGATGGACTCGATCCATTTGGGCTGCTTCATACCGTGTACGTCCGGAATGTAGACCCGCAGCGGAAAGCCGTGATCGTCACGCAACGGCAACCCGTCCCAGGCATAGGCCAGCATTACCCGCTCGTCGGCCATGATCGTCTCCAGGGCTAGGGTTTCCCAGAATCCGTCTGCCGAACTGATTTTGAGATGCGTAACATTGGGCTTCAGGCCAAGGTCGAGTAGAAAGCTCTTCAGGCTGACTCCGGTCCAGCGGGTCGTTCCTATAAGATCTCCGCCCACCGGGTTGGAGATGCAAGACAGAGTAACGAACTGGTGCATGGGTTCATAGCGATGGAGATCGTCAAGCGTGAAGGACAGAGGCTTTTCGACGAGTCCTCCGATCTTGAGCCGCCACATCATTCCGTCGATCTGCGGCGGGGTCGTGTTAATGTCTATGCGGTAGTGCCGTTCCAAAGATGTATATTCGGGCCGAGTGCCTGGCGCAGGCTTGACAGCGGCGCCGGCGTTCGGCAGCACGTGTGTTGCGGACCAGGGCATCAAGCTCTCCAATTTCATCCGACTGTGGCGCTCAGACAGAAAACCCACCATTGCCCCGGACACCGTGATTGTGGCCGTATACCCTGCAAGACGGATCAGAAATTTGCGCCGGCTGACCCGCTGTGCAAAAGGCTCGAGATCCGTACCCGGTTCAGTTGTAGCGATGCTGGCCAACCGCAGATAAGCCCAGGCAATTGCAATGCCCCAGAAGACAAATACGATCAGTATCCAGAGCGCGCTGACTATCGGAGGGGCTACGGCAGTCTTGCCAAGAAAAGAACTAATGAGTACGGCAGGAATGGCCGCGAGAACTCCCAGGAATAAACCCGACACATAGGCGTATCTGCCACGAAGCGTACGCAAGACTCCAAAGAGAACGCTGCCGGCAATGACGCCCGTAAAAAACAGATTGACAATCCCGATTGTCTGCTCAATGATCTTGGCGACTACAGATGTGGGACCCAGTTGCAGCCCGCGGATGGCAGCTACCATGGTACTGATTACAAATTCGATAACGGCTCCCGGCAGTACGCGGGTCATCCAGTCGAACACATCAAAGGGAACGAAAGGCAGGTCTGCCAACCGCCACCCTGCGTAAAAGAGGGCAATCAGTGCTACGGTCAGCAATGCACTAACCGCTGATCCGATGAGAACTCCCGTGCCCGATGTTTTCATGTTCTAATCCTCTCTTTCTCGATGAATAGGGTTGTCATGGTCCACGTTCAGCATCAACTATCACTATTTTCGCGGCATAGATGTCAACCGGGAAACCTTATCAGAACTTCACTAATTCGACCGAAGGCACCCGCGCACTGACGACTGCTTTGATCCCTCGCAGGTCTGTAGCCAGACCCGGACTTGACCATCCGATCCCTCAGTAGGTAGCAACATTGAAACGAAGTCATAGCGTAGGAGCGGCTGTTCGCAAGTAGGACACCACTCCACTTCACGGTCGACGTTTTAGCAAAAAAGGAGTGAGAACAACGCGATAAGCTTAACAAAAAGATAATTTTTAGAATTATATCACAGACCGGGCGGATAAGTAATGGCGGGTCAAAGAATCATGCTATCAATGGAGTAGGAAACGAAAAAGAATAAAATCACAGCTTATTCCCGGGCCAGCGATTAGAGACGTGAAGATCGTGCCGGCACTATAATGCTGCTGCAGTTGCCGCGGTCTGCGACATGCCCGAATCACGTTATAACATAACACACATAATAATTACGGGAGTCATATCGCCTCCTTTTTAATATATGAGTAGAACGCAATTTCTATGGGCTATTTTATCATTTCTACGTAGGTTCCGGCCTTCTTCAAGGCCTTTTCCATTTCTTCGATCGTGATTATCTTTGGATCATAATAAACGGTATTTATCTCTTTAAAGGAACGAAAGCCTTTTTCGACTTTAAGTACGCCATTCAGCCCTTCCAGGGCCTCTTTGCCAACGTCAAATCACGTGACGACAAAAATGACCTTCTCTTGATCATTCGCAGCCAATGCCCCCTGGCTTGCTAAGGCGATAGCCATGATGCATAAGATGCCTGTGAGTGCTAATTTCCCAAAAAGGTTCATCTTGCGCATTCTTCCCTCCAAATTTTACGTGAAGCACCCCCGACAAGGCGTCAGGGGGCCTATTTTTTTTATTTTCCGACTAATACTGTAATAGCCAGTTCAGTTTCAAATAAATATACTTGACGGTCTCCATCCGAGCCGCTACATCTCCACACAGGCGTCTGACGTTTTATGCGGCTTAATCAAGTTGAATAGGATCACCCTTTTCTATAAGGGAGTTCAATTGGGATTTCCGCCATTGAAAGTCGTAATGCCATTGCCTGTATCCATCATCATTTTGCCTTCTTTCATCATCATGTCGCCTTCTTTCATCATCATATCTTTATCCATTTTGCCTTCCTTCATCTTTTTACCATTTTTCATCATCATTTTACCGTTTTTCATCGTCATGTCGCCTTCTTTCATCATCATATCGCCTTCCTTCATCATCGTGTCTTTATCCATCATACCTTCCTTCATCATTTTGCCCTTGTCCATCATCATCTGCCCCTTTTCCTTCATCATTTCGCCCTGTTTCATCATCATGTCTTTAGTCCATCATCTTTTCTTCAGCTTGTGCGAATTTGACCCCCTATTGAGAACATCAGGACTATGGTGGATATAATTACCGTGGCTATTACAGACATCTTTTTCATGGCAAATCCTCCTTAGATTGTTTACTGAATTCCGTAACTTGTTTTAAGATGTCCTACAGAATTACAGAATTATTGTAAGAAACTTAATACCCGGTCTCAATTTACCAAACCATGACTTCGTAAAATTTTTTTATGATATCATCTCCTTTCCACTTAAGCTCCATTTTCTGCGTCTATCCTGATCACTGCATTTTTTTGCAATTAACGCCACTTATTACGATAAGCGAAATCATGGTCAGCTCGCGATCGCCACTTACAAACGATAATTCAATGTTGTTATAAGTTGGGCATTGATAATTCATGTAAAGGATAAATGTCCTCTAGGGCCTCTCTTGAAAGAATGGGGCACAGAGTGTTCACGCTGCACCCCTCTATGTTCCTGACTCTTGAAATCCCTTAGTTTGCTCATTTCTCAGCGTGCCGCAATGCCTTGCGCAAAAATAGAGAAGCCCCCAGCGACCGTGCCAAAACTTGTCAAGCTACCGTCATGCTCGATTTGGAACATGTCTATGGTTCCATTCTTAGGGTCCAACGCATAAAGAAAACGTCCATCAGGTGTTATAGACAGATCGAGAGGTGTAGTTCCCGTGCCAGCAACACCATTAAGCAGATCAAGGCTTCCATGTCTGTCTTTATAAGAGGAAACGGAGCTTGTGCCGGGGTTATCAGTGAAAACGTCTCCATGCTCATTTTCGGCTATCCAGCAGGCCGCCACCTGCCCATTGGGTACCGATCCGCTTATCACGTCCAAAGTGTCATCGGGCAGAATCTTGTAAGACGAAACAGCATTCGTGGTTGCTTCAACGACCAGCAGGTGTCCCCGTTGATCAAAGATAAACCCGAAGGGGGTAACACCATGAGAGGGCGAAGTTACAGGATTCATGCCAGGCAATCCGCTATCACCTACGGAGTAGACGATAATCGTGCTATTTGCTTTATCTGTTACTACCAGTTTCTCACCTTCTGGGTCAAAACCCACCTGGGCAAATGAGCCGGCTCCCAACGATCGAGTGGAATTAGTGAGAGGGGTCAGTTCACCTCTGTAGCTCATGCTGAAACCGCTAATGTTTGGAGACCCACCGGCGTTAAGAACATAGATACGGTTATGGAAGACGGTCACGCTCACAGGCATTGTTCCTCCAGTACCAACCTTGCTAACGAACTTGAGTCCTTCTGGCAGAACTTTGAAGACAGAGATATCATTACTCCCTGCATTAACAGCCAAAAGCCAGCTTTGGTCCTTGCTGAGGTTGAGGGACCCTTGAGAACCCAGTGTATCCAACACGCTTCCAGTACCGGTCCCACCAGTTGATATTGAACCTGCTTTTGTCAGGATACCCTCGTCGTCCCTATCAAAAATAACGACTTGATTGCCGCTAGCGTCATTGGTCATGGCATACACAGCCCCGGCTGCTTCATTTTCTTGCAGGTCGTCCGCAAAGACTGTGGCCGCTGAGATCATCAGCATCGCATTACTCAAAACTGCCACTAACATTTTCTTATTCATTGCTTCCTCCTGTTCTTTGTTGGAAAGTACCTCAGGTACCTCAGGGGCCTTATTGCCCAATTAAAATATTTGTGATGCACTAGATTCGACCTCATGCTCTCTTTGTTATGCAGCATCCCCCCTTTAGCACGTACTTTTGCCGACATGCGTGCAAAGATATAAAACCTGGACGAAAAATAAAACGTTCTTGCTCTATCTCTCGTCATCTCCACCGCAAAAACAGCCAACAAATATGCAACCATCTAAACGACGGGTGTAGAAGCATTGATTTAAATCGGCAACAAAAACCAGACTGATAATAATTTTTCTTATTTATTTAAATCGGTGAGTACAGAATGTCGCATCGTGCAGACGCTTTATTTTCCATCTAATATACGAATATGAAATTTAGTATAGCGAACGAAAGTCACGAAATCATCACGGAAGGATAAAATTTTAGTCACAAAAAAAGGATAATCCTAAAGACTGGGTCTCTCAAGTTCGATCTTGTTAGATCATGGTTGAGTTCTATAAATCGGCACGGTGAACGTAAAGGTAGTGCCGACATTAATGGTGCTATTCACTTGGATATCGCTCCCATGTAGTTCAAGGATTCTCTTTACGATGGCCAGACCAAGCCCAGCCCGCTCTGCGTCCTTTGGACCTTCTCTCTTCAGCCTAGAAGAGGGGTCAAAAAGTCGCACTACATCCTCTGGACGAATGCCTGAACCAGTATCCGTAACCTGTACTTCTATTCGTTCAGTTTTGTCTTTTAAAACGGCGCTGATGCTTATAGATCCGTTCTCTCCAGTGTACCGGACAGCGTTCTCGATAAGATTATCGAGAACGCGTTCGCATAAACTTATCTCAGCGAGCGCCAGAGGAAGGGGTGCCTCGATATTCATGTGAAGAGTGATTTTGTTCTTCTCGGCAACGAGTTGGAACTTCTGCAGAACATCCTGAATGAGTTCGCCCAGAGAGAACGGCTCGAAGCTGAGTCGGATATCGGGAGAATCTAGGTTTGCGAGTTCAAAGAGCTGAGAGACCATCTTCCCTAACTGGTCTGACCGTTTCATGGCAATCGTAAGAAAGTTCCGCTGTTCCTCCGTCGTTAACCTTCCTTCCTTCAAGAGCAGGGTCTCGAGATAGCCTCGAAGGGAGGTCAGGGGAGTCCGAAGATCGTGCGCGATAGTAGCAACGAATCCTCTCCGAAGCGTATCGGCCTCTCTAAGTTCCTTTATCTGCTGAACAATGCGATCGGCCATTTGCATAAAGATCGTCCCGAGCTGATCGATTTCATTCCTTGAACCGGTTCGAAACCGACTCAATATATCGGGAGGCTTTGAGAAATTTCGCTGCCGGAAAGTTTCCATGGTTGTGGTAAGACTCTTGAGCCTTCGAGTCATCCAATTAAATAGAAGAAGCGCGGTCAGTAAGACAAACAGCGAGCCTCCTGCCGCAGCCCCCACGCTGAGCCGGAGAATGTAGCTGGCTTGGAGCATCTGGGCGACTGTGTCAAATTTCTCCCCACCCAAAATAATATAAACGTACCCTCTTACGTGGCCTTTCAGAGAGATTGGTGCAACGGAGAATATTTTTTTTTGTTTGAGGTCACGTGGATCATCACCCAGGATGGGCAAGGATGAGGTTCCGTCCAATAACCTCTTCAGGGGCTCCAGTGATACAGTCTCTCTTTTCACCTTTCCGGGTGGTGCAGAGAATGCCAGGATAGTGCCCTTCGGATCTAGGAGATAGACCTCGATACCGGGGTTTACGACCATCAGCATGCGAAAGATATCCTGAAGGGCTTTTTGATTGACCTGACCATCTTTCGTCAAGATTTTTCCCAATGCTAAATTCTGCGCCAGCGAACGGTTCAGCTTCTGGTTCACCTCCTGAAAATACATCCGCGTAGTGTAGAGCGTCAGCAGAATATAAAGTACTCCTATCAGGCAGAATATTCCCACGAGTACAGCGGCCAGTTTGAAGTAAAGAGTTTTAAACATGCGTTTATACCTTCAGTAAATCTTGGAGATCGGTGAACTTGTAACCGACCCCATGGACACTCAAAATATAGAACGGCTGAGCAGGGTTATCTTCTATTTTGGCCCTCAGACGGTTGATATGAGAATTGACCGTGTGTTCATAGCCCTCATACCCATTACCCCAGACTAAATTCAGCAGCTCCTTGCGTGTATACACTCTACCGGGGTGATTCATAAAATGGAGTAACAGATCGAATTCTCTAACTGTCAACGTCACGGGATTTCCCCGGAGCGTGACTTTTCGTTTTTCAGCGTCAACCACAAGGTCACCTGTCTGAATTGATGCGTTCGATTGCTGCGTTGCCCCCGACTTAAGCGCTTCCACGCAACGGAATATGGCCTTGACCCGTGCCATAAGCTCCCGAATACTGAACGGTTTTGTCAGGTAATCATCTGCCCCGATCTCCAGGCCGAGAACCCGGTCAACTTCGGAAGATCTGGAAGTCAGCATTATGATGGGAGTGTAGGTGGCTTCGGCTCTCAAGCGCCGGCAAGTCTCAAGCCCGTCCACGCCCGGGAGCATCAGATCCAGAATAATCAGATCGTAGGATTTCGAGAGAGCTTTCGCGATACCAGCATTACCGTCAAAGGCCAAACTTACATCACATCCTGTATCCCTAAGATGAAGCTCCACCAGATGGGCGATATCTTTATTGTCTTCAATTATAAGTACTCTGCGACGCATGCGTTTCTGCTTCCTATGCATTCATGTGCTGCTCATTGTAATTAACGTAGCATAATATTGATAAGAAGCTTCGTTCTCATTATTGTGTTTGATAAAATGATTGCACCCTCTTCTTCTGTATTTTCAGGTACTGCAAAAGATACCCATTTCTATCGACTATTTTCTCGTTTCATTTACATTCCAGATTTTTCAAGGCTGTATTCCCTCCCGCAACTGTAATGACCTTTGGGCTATAAGAAACAGTATCCGTTTCATTCAGGTAATGAAATCCCGGTTCGATTTTCTGATCTCCTGCCACTCTCTGCAAGGCTGCCTTGCCGTCGTCATAACACTTGGCCGTTAAGGCAACTTTCTATGTTCCTGTCTCTCGTGCAACAACAATTCCGTATCCAAGGAAAAAAGGCAAGAATCTTGCGTTTTAGTCCGCCTGTATACGCTGACACCACATTTAGAGCAAGGGCAAACATAATAACAACCGAAGGGGAAATTATGGACTTCATAACCTCCCTCGTGGCCGCATATGCGATGAACACGCAATCTCTTCCATCTGTTTTATTGAAGTATACCTAGCAATGGTCACAAAACCATCACGGACAAATAACATATTGGTCACAGAAAAAGGGGGATTAAAAGTGCTTATAAGAGGGGTTATAAGTATTTGACACTAGTAACTTCTACACAGCACACCATTAGGACATTGTTAGCTTTTTTAAAATATGTAATAGGAAGAGTCGCGGGTCTCTTCATTATATGTATGTGTCGGATTATCATGCTACGCTGTTCGAACATATATTCGGGCACTTTAAGCTGGTTCTGTACAGATATGATTTGGTGATTCTTATGCTACAATAATATTATATTTATAAATATCGTTATAGTATCTCGATTTCGCCCTCCTTCCATAACATACCATAAATGTGGGCGATCACTGCTTCGACAGCTCAGCGGCCCAAGGCTCAACCTGATCAGGATCAGTCGTGTTGCAGCCGGTTGACTGCTGGAAAATAGAGAAGAGGACTGACAAAGGAGTGAACATGGCAGACGATATTGTATATGAGTCACATGTCCGGATTGAACGGGACAAGGGGCCGCTCCGTCGCGCATGGCTCCCAGCAGAACGGGAACCGGTCCTCTTTGGTGTTCACTCGGAGATAGCGGCGCATTATAAGGTCGACCCTTCGAAGACCGAGCCCCACGCTACCACGCTGGATTATGTCGTGGCTGCCACCGCTGGCTGACTCACCGGCACTTTCGGCGGCGCGCTGGAGGCGCGCGGTATATCGGCATCGACAGGCCGACTCAGCTCTAATGCCCGGGGCGATATAGGAACTGAGGGAAGTACCCTGGTGATCAAGCGGATCCACGTTACCTACCTCTTAAAAGTGGAGCCATCGGCGCGTGAGACTGCGGAGCGTGTGCATGGCCTTCATAAGGACCATTGCCCCGTGGCACGTTCAATTGGCAAATGTGTGGAGATTACCACGACGTTGGAGATGGAAGATATCCGATGACGATGTATTAGCTAAATAATAACATTCATGATATAGGTTTTTAGCAAGCTTTTTCGAGCACAACTGTTTGCTGTATGAATTCTTTTATCCGTTTCAATGTTGAATGGCAATGTATAGTATACAATCTATCTAACTGAGTGCAGAGCTCTTAAACCCACACGGAGGCTATCCAATTGCGGCGATTAGACTTCGAATTGATGCTGCTTCCAATTATTATGATCATAATATTCAGCGGATGTTCTCAGTATCCAGAAAACCCCCCTCTTAAATCAATTTCTGAAGCTGCAGGTTACCGCTATCGTGTCGTACGTCCAGCACCAACTAAAGATAAACCTTTTGTCATTCTTTCGTTTTCCGGAGGCGGTAAACGTGCTGCAGCCCTCTCCTTCGGTCTTATGGAGGAACTCCGACTGGTAGAATATACCACCAAAGGCGGGTCTAAACGCAGACTACTCGATGATGTGGAGATCATCTCGTCAGTCTCCGGGGGGAGTTTTACTTCGGCTTATTACGTTCTTTTCCCTGATCGTTTCTTTAGCGATTTTCCGGATCGGTTCCTTTTCCGCAATATCCACCGTGAGCTTATGCTAAGGCTCTTAAATCCTTATAACTGGTTCCGTTTTGCATCTTCTAATTTCAGTCGAAGCGATATGGCCGACGAATACTACAATGATACAATCTTTGAAAAGCAAACTTTCGCCAATCTACTCAATAAACCCAAAGGTACCGTACCATTTTTACTTATTAATGCGACCGACATGACCACTCTTCAGCGCTTCACTTTCACCCAAGATCAATTTGATCTTCTATGCTCTGATCTTTCCGGTGTTTCAGTCTCCCGGGCCGTCACCGCCTCCTCGAACTTCCCCGTCGTTTTTAACCCGCTTACAATAAAGATTTATAAGCAAACTTGTGGAGCGTACCCTCTTTGGGAGATGCTCAACAACGGCAACATGAAATCGTCAATGCGAACTGCCGAGGCAATGGCAGCGCTTTCTTACCGCGATTCGGATCGTTTATATGCACACCTTCTGGACGGTGGTCTATCTGACAATCTAGGGCTGCGGGTGACAATAGATGCAGTAACTACCACGGACAGTCCTTTGAGCGTATTGAGATACGCAAACATGGGTGGTGTTGGAAGCATTATGCTAATAGCGGTCAACGCAAAAACGACTAGAAAAAGGACCTGGGATGCTTCAAGCAGTCCGCCGGGTATTCTTTCCGTACTCAATATGATTACCGACGGGCCAGTGGACACCGTAACATCAGACAGCGTAATGATGTTCGACGAACAACTCGACAAGCAGAAACAAATCGAACTCGCCCTCGACTCCTTTAGAAAATCCATTGCCGCTAGTTGCTCCTATGCCCCTCGGATGGAGGGCATGACTATGCCCGACATTACCTTTGCTGAGCTGGCTTTTGACGGAATTCCAGATAGCCGTCTGCGCAGATGTCTACAAGAAATTCCAACATCGCTTTCGCTACCCAAAAAAAGCATCAACCTTCTACGTGCCGTTGGTGGATATCTCCTTATGAACTCAAACGAATTCATTGCCGGAATGAAACGGCTCGATCCGTCATGGCAACCGAGGAATGTCGTAATTGATAAAAAATTGATAGCGGATGCATGTGGGGCGATTTAAAGCCCGATCAACGGCTCCACATTTCATGCGCAAACAAAGATTGTTTATTGCACAAAAGATAATTAGACCAAATAAATCAAAGACATCTTTTCCTTTATGCAATCTATTCTGTGAAAACTTCACCCCCCGAGCATATCATCAAAGATATTAACGCGGATAAGGGGTTGAAATCGGCAGGAGGTGAATCATTGATACCCGGGACCTTAAAAAAGTACCTGGCAGGGTTTGGTATTGCTGGTTTGATTGCTGGCGCTGGACTCGTGGTGGGAGCTGGTACAAGCAATGCCGCCGGCAGCTGAACTGGCTCGAAGGGTGGTACAGCGTTACCACTGACCAGACATTGACAAGAGTAGTTGCAGTGGATCAAAGCTGCTCCGACAAGAACCGTACAACAATGAACGTTTCGTTAAAGCACTCAATAAATAACCAGAACTGCCTGAAGGATAGTTATGGCTACAGAAATTGTTGGCCATGTGCAAAAATTCGATATGAATTATGCATTTTTCACTCGATTAATTTGACGAGCAGTTCATCCTGAAGCAAACGAGATATCATGCTTTGCAATAATGTAATTTTCAACCCGTATCCTGCACCTTAACTGCCGAATTTTCGACATCGGCATTACCTGCCCATTTTTATTGTTATACCCTTAAAATACCCCATTTATTTCTGTAGCCCATTGCCATCATAGCCCATTGCCCTGACAAATTCACCCGATGTCGTTGACATTTCCCCGATTCAGACATATATTCGTTACAAGAAGTGTCAATTTCCATCTCGGGCTTGGATAAAATGCAATTTGGCATACTTAGTCAATTTAATAACTTTTAACCAACTATGCACGCATTTTGCATAGTAGTTGGAACTACTCAATAGCTGGCTAGACAGAGATCGTGGGATAACAAACCGAGATCTGGGGTAACGACGCTCTGTCTCGGAGCGTGCCATGCAAGCACCATCTCCCCCGGCACCGATTTTAGTGCGCGTTTTGATAGGCCTGACTGCAGTGGCGGGTCTCGTCGACGCCGTTAGCTTTCTTGCTCTCGGGAGCGTGTTTACCGCGAACATGACCGGCAACGTTGTGTTTCTGGCGTTTGCGGTCGCCGGTGCAAAGGGATTGTCCGTTCCGCGATCCGTGACTGCCCTCGTCGCCTTTGTCCTCGGGGCTCTAATCGGTGGGCGCATGGCGATGGTGATGAGCAATAGCCCACGTTATCGATGGACCGGCACTGCCTTCGGCATCGAAGCGACATTGCTGCTCGCCGCGACCGTTATCGCAAGTGGCTACAGGAGTGGCTTCTCAACGGCCGCGACAGGAGTCTATTCGGTGATCGTACTCTCCGGTCTAGCTATGGGGGTCCGCAACGCTACGGTTCGAAAGCTCGGAGTGCCCGATTTGACTACGACTGTGCTTACGTTGACCATAACCGGATTGGCGGCGGATTCCACTCTTGGAGGCGGAAGAAATCCCAACTGGACGAGACGCGCAAGAGCCGTTGTCGCAATGTTCGCGGGTGCAGCGCTGGGTGCCTGGCTGCTGCGGTACTCGATTGCAGTACCGCTTGCTCTCGCCGCGGTCGTGTCGGGTCTGTGTGCGGTCGCCGCGTACCATGCTCGCGCCGCTGAGTGACCGTCTAACATGCTCATCGTGATCAGTACTTCCGTCAAGTGTTGTGCGCTTGGCTTGATACCTGTTCTTTTACCTATGGCCTTGGGCTCAACTTCCTGTTGAAAGAAAAGATCGAGTGTCGCCTTGTCCCTGATAAGGTACACCGGCCAACTCCTGCATAAACTTGATCATGATCGAAAAGTCCTCATCCATTCCCTTTGCAATCGCTGCTGTGTACATCTGTTGAGCCGCTGCCGTTGCTGGCATGGAGACTGAGACCTCAGCCGCTTGCCTTAGAACCAGGCCAAAATCTTTGTACATGAGCGAAAGTGCAAACTGCGTAGGATACTGATCGCGCTTCACATTTGCCAGCTTCGCCTTCTGACCCGCTGAGAGCACGGCCGTCTGCTCGAGTACGTCGACGAGCAAACTTTTCTTTAAGCCTGCCTTTGCACCTAGCGCGATCGCTTCGGCCAAAGCCTGCATCCCCAGGCCAAGCAGGGTATTGACCACTAGTTTCATGGTCGTCCCCATACCGCTTGAGCCCATATAGAAGATGTTTTTCCCGAGGATCTCCAGAATGGGCCGGCACCGCTTATAGGTCTCCTCG
Source organism: Nitrospirota bacterium (assembly GCA_963845065.1). Classification (GTDB taxonomy): domain Bacteria; phylum Nitrospirota; class UBA9217; order UBA9217; family UBA9217; genus JAJYKN01. Next base: position 215,932 of record CAWJQQ010000001.1, on the reverse strand, counting down.
CCGCCGCCGACGAAGATCACCAGGCTGCCCTGTTCCACCTGTGGAACACTTCCCGAAACGGGAGCATCGATCATCGCCGCACCTTTCTCGCGCGTCGCCTGGTAGAGACGAAGTGAGGCGCTGGGAGCCACGGTGCTCAGGTCGATTATCACCGATCCGTCGTGCAACCCGGCCAAGGCGCCTTCCTGGCCAAACATCACCCGTTCCAGGGCCGCGTCATCAGTCACCGAGACCAGCACCACTTCGCAATGCGTGGCCAAGTCCCTGGGCGTATCGGCAACTTGTGCGCCGAGTTGTTCTAGCGTCTGGACTTTCTCCTTCGTGCGATTATAGATAGTGAGCGGATAACCGGCAGTGAGCAGCCTCTGGGCCATGCGGCTACCCATGTATCCCAAGCCGATGAGACCAAGCTTTGGCCTCTGGGTGCTAGAATATCCATCAGTTTCTATTTTAGTCATGGCTGTCCCCCTTTCTCGATCTAGAACTGTCTACATGCCTTCGGGCGATGGCCCGCCCATCGGTATCTATATAATTAGAAGATAGCATACCTCTGCATGCTGTTTTGGACATGGTGTAAGTTTGATCCAGTATTATTTGCACTTGTAACAATATTGACAATACATGATTGTAGGTAAACCTCGTAGAGATCCTGATTTGATTGAAGTAAAGAATACCGCTTCAAGTATGGAATAATTCGTTCCATAATATAATTCCTCTATCCATCCTCGTTGAAGTTTCCATTCACTGAAGCACTTAAATTTTGAATCCTTATTAGACAACATCTCTGCCCCTTAAAGATAGTTCTAACGAAGACCAGAGGGGCAATCAAGGTTGACAAACTTGGAAAGACACGCAAATATGCACTTGCAGTTAACTAATGCATACTGCGAGGCCGATCTTTATAAGGATACAAGCGAAGCAGAGACATTTTGCCCTGTAATATCGCATAAAAAATATGATTTAAGTGAATTCATCACCCCTCGCTGAGGTTCATGGAAACTGCTGATCACCTTTTAGACAAATGTGCAAAAACAAGTCGACAAGTAAATATTCTTAGTACTGCTTTCGTTTACCTACTTTACTGAAATGGTCACGCTTTCAGCCTGTTACAAGTGAAAACCTCCCTGATTATATAGTGGCATATCTCTTGCTTAATATACGATAGTGTTGGAATTGTTTTAGACAAAAAATAAGTATCAGATGCTTTCGTTAATCCAGGCTGCATGAATTAAAATAGTGTAATAGATTAGTTTCGTGGAAGGAGATCCGTTATGAAGAGAATCGAAGCGATAATACGTCCGGAGAAGGCCACAGAGGTATGCGCCGCTTTGGACAATGTGGGGCATCCTGGTGTAACGCTCTCTCAAGTTGAGGGGCATGGAGACCAAAAAGGATGGGTAAATCTAGTCCGCGGCATATCGTATAAAGTGAGATTGATGAGCAAAACAAAGGTAGAAGTAGTCGTAAAAGACGAAGATGCGGATAAGATCATCAAAGTCATACTCAATGCGGCATTAACTGGAGAGGTCGGAGACGGTAAAATATTTGTACATGATATAGCCAATGTGATACGGATAAGGACGCAGGAAAGCGGCATGGCTGCATTATGACCTGCCAATCCTTACAGTGTATTTTTTAATCGAGTTGATAGGGAATTAACGATGCAATGACAGAATCACCACGTTGGGTCTTATTCACTGGCCAGTACGTGAATTGAGGCTCTGGCACGCAAATCGGCCTAACGTCGAATCAACTCCTTAGAGTAGGCATGTATATTTGATTAGTTGTACTTCCCTGCATTACCTGGGGCCGATGATAAGGAACTTACTACCTCTTTACGTCGTTTGAGGAAATGGTCAAAATCGTTCTTGAAAATCTATCGCCATCCGATGTTCCCATGCATGACCGCATTCCGAATTGCTTCAACTTTGTCATATATACCTCAGACAACTAAATACTGCTGTAGCGGCACCGTGACTGGCCTTGGTACAGTAGACGTTTCATCGTCCTACCGTGGGGATGCACAATAACAGGGATAGCCCGTAGAGCAGGGAACACCTGGCTATCATCGTGATATCGACGGCCCTCCTCCTTTGTCGTTCATTATTCCGAATTCCGATCAGAAATGTTTTAAAATATATCGCCATCGAGAAAATCTGCATGCCGATTATCATCAAGGACCACCATCCACCTCATCAATGCAGCTTAACGCTCGCAACTCATGCCTTGCAAACCTGGCAGAGTTTATTCCGGGGAATTTTCACTTTTCGAAAATCCATGTCCAGCGTATTAAACAGAAGCATTTCAGAAAAAAGCGGTTTCCCGTATCCGGTGAGCAGTTTGATCGCCTCAACCGCCATGATGCACCCGAGCATTCCCGATACAGCACCGAGTACGGGAAAACCCAATTCCTCCCACGATGGATCATCCTCGGGATAGACACAATGAACGCAGGATGCGACCCTGGGGATAACGTTAAAGATATATCCCTCCATCCCGTTCATCGCCGCTTCCACCATCGGAATACCCTTTTCAATACAGGCACGGTTCAGAATTCTGCGTTCGTCAAAATTTGGACGGGCGGATAAGGCTATCTGCGCCGTGCGAAGCATCATTTCGATATTGTCTTTCGTGATCCGTTCATCCCGAACTTCGATATCGATATCTGGATTCATATCCTGTATCGTCTTTTTCGCCTGGTGTACCCTGCTCTCGCCTATCCGGTTGTTCTTCATCAGAATCTGACGGTTCATGTTTGATAGTGTTAGGTTTCCCGAGTGCACGATAATCAGCCTGCCGAGACCTGCTGCGGCGAGATAGAGCGCCGCGGTTCCGCCGAGTCCGCCCACGCCGGCGACAAAGGCTGTGGAGTTTCTAAGCCACCGCTGGTGGTCAGGCGTAAAACCCCGCAGCATCAACTGGCGGCGGTAGCGCTCCTGTTCAGTATGCGTAAGCTGTTGTTCCATGATCATAACACCGATTCGCTATATTCCTCGCCGATCCGTTGCATGAGCACTTCGAGTTCCATGTCCTTATCCTCACCGAGGATGCCGCAGGCATCGGCCCGGCACTGTTTGCAATGCGTCATCTGTCGGATGAAGGGCCTGCAGAGCTCGCGCATCTTATTGATCTCAGCATGAGATGGACGCGTAAGATGGGCAAACTCCGCCTGCGGAATGAGTGGGATGATGTTCATTAGATCCGCGCCGAGTTCTCCGGCACGCTGTGCGATAAGGGGCAATTCACCGTTGTTGACACCAGGGATGAAAACGGTGTTTACCTTAACGATAAGACCGGCATTAATAGCGGCCTCAAGCCCCCCCCACTGATTCGCCAAGAGCAATTTCGCAGCTTCTCTCCCCTCATATCGCCGTCCATGGTAAATAATCCAAGAATAGATATTTTCGGCAATTTCAGAGTTAACGGCATTGATCGTTACCGTCAAGCTGCGGACACCCGATGCTTGAAGCAGCTCCAGCTTATCGGGCAAGAGAAGACCGTTCGTCGAAAGGCAAAGCGTTAGATCCGGATACTCCCAGTTGATGTGCCTGAGTACCACGAACGTCGGCGCGTTCACAAGCGGGTCTCCAGGACCCGCAATCCCGATTACGCTCAAGCGGTCACTTCTCTCGATAAGCACCCGGGTGCGATCGACCGCCTCGTCCGGCGTCAAAACCCTGCTCGTGATCCCGGGCCTTGATTCGTTGGCACAATCGAATTTTCTGACACAATAACGGCACTGGATATTACATGCAGGCGCAACCGACAGATGCGCCCTGCTGAACTTCTGATGTGCCTCCTCGGTAAAACAGGGGTGCACCTTGATAAACTCTTTGTTAACATGAACGGGGTTGTTCATAGCAGCCTCCTTGCATTCATACTCATAATAGCAAGATCATTGCCAGGAAAAACCCATGAAGAATGAATGAGTTGGCTTTTCAAATAAAATTGCGCTTTAGGAAAAAAGTGGCATGTGCATAGTTTTAGTGCAGACTGTGGGTAATGTTCCACATGAAAATCAATGGTCGCTTACGTTAAAGAGGTGCAGAAATCTTTCGCAGGCAGATCAAGCTGGTTGAACTCCAGCCACGTTTTGCATAAAAAGCCACTGCGTCGTCGTTTTCGCTGTCAGCCAGGAGTTGGAGTCGCTTGAGGTTCCGCGACTTGCCCCATTCTGCAATATGTTCGAGCAGAAGCGTGCCGATGCCTCGGCCCCGGAACTTTCGGTCAACGATCACATCTTCAACCAACCCGACGCAGCCTCCTTCGGAGGTGGAAATCAGCATCTGGACCGTGGCCATGCCGACGGCTGTTCCAGCGTGGACGGCAACCAGGGCTTGAGACATACCCGAAGGTTCATTGACCAGCATAGCGAGGCCGCGTGCCTGGCTCTCCTTGTCAGGTGCAAAATCTGATTCGATCGAAAATAGATCACCAAGGAACTCGACCATCCGGGGGATATCTCCTGTCGTGGCACTGCGAATGGTGATATCCATGACCACAATCCCATCCTTCCCCTAGCCTTCCCTAAAAGGGGTGGCGAAAACATCCGTTCCCTCTGTTCACCAGCAGCATCCTGTCATCACGCCGTCACATGTACATGACACTTCTTGGTGCAAGCCCGGCTGCACGCTTCGCACCCGATGCAGTTCTCGAGGTGTGCAATGGACATGACTTTGTTGCCCATATCGTCCCCGTACTCATCCTCACCCTCAAACGGTTTTTCGATAAGCTCAAGGACATTGAAACCGCAAACCTTGTAACACCGTCCGCAGCCGATGCACTTGTGGATATCGATCTCATTAATAAATTTGGGATTCCAGGGCTTGCCGCCCCGGGTAGTTCCGGTAATAGGTGACATAGTTCCTCCAAAAAACAATGCCCAATAGCATATGGCAAAGAGATCTAAAGCGAATCCAAATATCCTCTTCTCATACCTCTTGCCCCAGCTGATCTGCGCTTCTCGTACCTTACATAATTGCTTCGCCGTTCTTCTCTCCGGTGCGTACGCGCAATGCGCCTTCGATGGGGGATATGAAAATTTTACCGTCTCCGGCCTTGCCCGTCTTGTTAACTTTGATGAGCGACTTAACAACGGTCATGACCGCCTCATCGGGCACTATGATCGTAAGCAGCCGCTTTGGCACATAGAGCGCCATTTTCGGCAGCGTGTGTTCCAGGGCATACGTTGACGGTGTGGGTTTCAGTTTTGCCGAGGTGCAGTAACTCTCCGGCAGTTCGGAATCCATTTCACCGCACATGGCACCTTTCTGTTTTCCCCGGCCATCAACACTTTGGATCGTAAGCGAGGGATAGCCGAGTTCTTCCAGGACTTTTTTGGATTCTGGGAGTTTATCCCGGCGTATAATAGCTGTTATTTCTTTCATGATCGATGCCCCCTCTTTAATGACGTTACTGAGACATAAAGTGCACGATACACATCGTTATGGTTTGTACCCTGCCATTTGCTCTATGCTGACACCTCGGTAACCACTGTTCCATGCTAATTCTATAATCCTGCTTCGCCGGTTCTGACAGTATAAGCGGTCTCAACAGGGCTGATAAATATCTTGCCGTCCCCAATAAACCCAGTCCTAGCCTTGTCCTGGATAACCTTCAACACCTTGTCCAGGTCCTTGTCATCGATAACGGTCATAATGAGCGTCTTAGGCAGCTCATCATAATGAACCGGACCGACAGTCAGGCCTTTCTGCTTGCCTCGCCCGAACACGGGCAGTTTCGTGAGTGACGGGAACCCTGCGCCTTCCAGCGCCAGCACAACTTCCTGTTCCTTCTCGGGACGTATGAATGCTCTGATCATTTTCATGGCTTATCTCCTCCTGATTTTTTACTCTGGGCTCTGTTCTCTTAATTCCCCAACGCTTTCCTCAACCACGGCGGCGGAGATTTTCTTATCGTTTCTTCAAGCTTTTCGAGAGCGTTTTCAATGGCAACCGGTTCCTTCACCTTCATTGGCATCATGCCCTTTTTCACAAGACGCGCAGCCGAGGGTCCGCCGATTTCCGTCATGTATACGAGCTTGCAGTCAGCGAGACGGTCGATCTTGCTCTGGACCGCGTTGTCATGAAGCGGGCCCATGTCCTTTGTGTCTGTAACGGACTTGTCCATCCCGTCGGAGAACTTCCGGATTTCCACAAAGTGATACCCCTCTCCTGTCATTTCATAAATGGCGAACTTCCCTGCACGGCCGAAATGTTCGTCCACGTTCTTCCCGTCGGTTGTTGCGAATGCTACTTTCATACGTCCCTCCCTTGGCACTATCCCTGTGCCTTGCCCCTTGCCGCTTAGCCCTTCTGCATCAATACTTCTTCATCAGAAGATTGGCCATCTCATACACCATCGACATCATCCCCTGGTAACCGATCGTTTTTTTCGACGTATACCCGAGAGACTTATACACCGGGAAACCCATTTCATAGAATGGGACACCAAGCCGCTTTGCCGTGCCTTCGGCATGAGAATTGGAAATGAGCACGTCGAACTCTCCGGCAATAGAGTACAGATCGCCGATCTGTACTTCCCGGGCAGGGATATAATCTGCTGCACTGGACAAAGTGGGGATAACCGCCAACTTTATGGATGCACCCATAGCAGAGATCCATTTCGCGGTTTGGAGCGCATGATCCGGCTCAAGGGCAAGACAGATCTTTTTGCCGCCGAAGAAAAAATGCGCGTCCCTCATTGCATCTACCAGAACCTTTCGTTGACGGTCGTATTGCTGCGGAATGGGATTGCCGCTGATCTCGCTGAGCGTCTTGAGAAACTCGTCGAAATCACCGAGACCCGTTAAGCTATCGAACATATGGTATGCGACACCGGTCCGCTCCGCCAGGAGGCACGCAGCTGGTTCCAGGCTTTTCCCGAGAACGATGGTAAACTTCGAGGCGTCCATGGTGCAGAGCTCATCTACGCTCGTGCCGCCCAAAGCAAGGGGAGAAACGCCCTGTCTGCTGCCATCAAGCGCGGACAGATCAGGGAGCATAATCGCTTTCAAACCGAAGGATTCAACGATTTGCCGGATCTCGTTGAAATCCGCAGGCGTAAAATGGGAGCCGGCGAGGACGTTGATCTGTCTTCCATTCGAGCTGCCATCTCCAAACTCGAAACTCGAAGCTATTTTTTCAATCACCCTCGCATATCCTGTTTCCAACCCGCCATCATAGTCCGGTGTTGTGATATGGATAACCCGCTGCTTTGGATTTCCTGTTCGGAGTCGTTTGACCGCGCTCGATACGTCGTCGCCCTTCACTTCGCTCAATCCCGACGTCAGGACGCCGATGAGCGCCGGATCGTTTTTCTCGATAAAACCTTCAATCGTCTGAGCGAGTTTCTCCTCACTTCCCATGACCACATCTTCTACAAAAAGTTTACTTGTTGCGAGCGCGATAGGATCGCGAAAATGTTTCGTCAGGAGTACCTTGCCAAGGAATGCGCAGCCCTGTGCCCCGTGGATGATCGGCAACGCCCTATCGACTCCCTGGAACGCTATTGCGGCACCCATAGACGGAGAATGCTTGAGTGGGTTGATCAGGAGTCCGTTATGCAGTTTTGAATTTCGCGTTTCAGGTCTCGCACTCGTTAAGTAGCTTTCCTTCAGCCTTGTCCCTTCACCCTTGCCTCGTCCATAGAAGTTGATGCCATTGCTTATCTGTTCGGCCAAATTAACCAACCCTAGGTATCCTGCATAGGGTGTATGCCGCTCCTGGTTAACATCCACAAAAGGATAACCTTCCTTGACCGCCAGGTACTGGTTCCGGCCTCCTGCAACAAGAATGTCTGCCTTGCGTTCCCGGAGAAGCCTTAGAAGATTCTTGGGCGTAACATCCTCTACGAGCGGCGCGTCAGGCCCGAGAATCGCTTTCATCTTCTCTTCGTCCTCGGCCGAACTTTTCTTGGTGCCGATGGCGACAATCTCGATGCCCAAATCGCGAAGTGCTGAGATGAAGGACCAGCTCTTGACACCGCCCGTGTAAAGTACTGCCTTTTTCCCTTGGAGATGCTGATACGGTTTGAGCTGCTGTTTGAGCCGCTTTTCTTCGGTTTTTATGAGATCCTCTACGCTGGAGGTCAACGATGGCTCATCGCGACCGACCCTGCTCTGCAGCGCATATGCGATCGCACGTAGAGCCTTAGCAATTTCCGTACTGCCATAGAACGACGCCTCTATAAAGGGGATGCCGTACTTCTGTTCCATCTTTTTTACAACATTGATCAGGGCACGGCTGCACACGATTACGTTCAGCTTTGCCTGGTGCGCCCAGGTAATTTCCTCGAAGGTTGAATCCCCCGTAATCCGCGAAAGGATACGGATGCCAGCCTTAGCGAGGAGCGGCTCCAAAAGCCAGAGGTCCCCCGCGATATTATATTCGCCGATCAGATTGATATCAGTATGCGTCATGACCGGCGTCTCTCCGGACCCGATCACTTCTTCGAGCAAAACTTCGCCTGCAATACGGTTCCCGAGGTTCTTCGGCCCGACAAAACCAGGCGCGTTCACCGGGATTACCCGTATGTCCAGTTCGATCTGAGCCCGTTTACAGACAGCATCAATATCCTCGCCCGTAAGTCCGCTTACGCAGGTTGAATACACAAAGATCGCCTTGGGCTTCACGGCATCGAATGTCCTCTTAATTGCTGTCCGAAGTTTTTCTTCAGACCCATAGACGATATCGATCTCGCCCATGTCCGTGGTGAATCCCATGGTGTGGAGCTCGCCTTTGGTGGAGAGCGCGCCCCGTCCCTCCCAGGAATTTCCACAGCAGGCTATGGGTCCATGTACAAGATGCGCCGTATCAGCAATGGGCTGTAGCACGATCATGGCCCCGTCAAAGGCGCAAGACTCCCCTCCCCGTGCGCGGCAGACTTTATGCTTGTCATCCGTTGAACACCCATCCTGTGTCAGCCTGTCTATCGTTGTAACCATAAATGCTCCACTATGCTCTGTACTCTATTTTTATCGCACTGAATTCTGAATATCCTTATCTGATTACGTCAAAACTTGCCGAATCTTCGGTTTTCCGGTCCAGTTCGTCCAGTGCCGTATTCACCAGCATAGTGATAAGATTAATCGCACCCTGGTAACCGATGATGGGCTGGCGATGCAGGTGGTGCCGGTCGAAGAGCGGGAATCCTATCCTGATGAGCGGCGTACCCGTGTCGCGGGTCAGAAACTTCGCATAGGAGTTGCCGATCAGGATATCCACGGGATCAGTGAACAGGAGCGAGCGAAGATGCCACATATCCTTACCTGCATAAACTTTTCCGTTTGCGCCAAAGAGGTTAGATGCCAGAAGTTCATTTGCCTCGGCTTCGAAATTTTTGTCACCGTTCGTGCATACCACATGCACGGGCTCGCCTCCCATCTCCATGATAAGGCTCATCATCCCGAGCAGGATATCAGGGTCTCCCACTAGAGCAAACCGCTTGCCGTGGACATACGGATGAGAATCGATCATCGCGTCAACGGCCCTGCCGCGCTCTGCCTCAATGGAAACCGGGATCGGTTTGCCTGTAATTTTTGAAAGTTCATCAAAGAATAGATCTGTATTCTTAATGCCAATGGGCGTTAAAGAGACAGTTTTTTGTCCCCAATCTTTTTGGATATGGTCCAGCGTCTTGCTTGTCGAGTATTTCTGAAGTACAACTGTTGCCACAGCGTTCACGGCATCCTGGGTATCAGCGAGCGGCGTTCCCCCGGGATAGAGCTTATATTCGCCGGTATTGGGTGAGTCAAAGGTGTCACTCACATCCGCAAGCAGAGTGAACTCGACGCCCATCATGGCCATCAGCCGTTTGATCTCGTGATAGTTGCCCGTATAGGTATCGAATCCGGGGATGATGTTAATCTTACCGTTCGACTCGCCTTTTTTGCCTGCCGTGAGAGCTTTAAGAATCCCCTTCATCATGTTATCATAGCCAACGATGTGGGAACCCACGAAGCTCGGCGTATGCGCGAACGGCACGAACAGGTCCTGGGGGATCACGCCTTTTTCACGTGCTGTCTTGATATAGGCATTCAAGTCGTCGCCGATCACCTCGGCCATGCAGGTCGTAGAGACAGCGATCATCTTGGGTTTGTATAGAGTATAAGTGTTCTCCAGGCCTTCGAGCATATTGTTCAGCCCGCCGAACACGGCCGCATCTTCGGTCATGGACGTAGAGATTGCTGCAAAGGGCTCCTTGAAATGACGGGAAAGGTGGCTCCTGAAATAGGCCACGCAGCCCTGTGCACCCTGCACAAAGGGCATAGAACCTTCGAATCCTGAGGCGCAGAACACCGCACCCAAAGGCTGGCATGCCTTGGCCGGATTGATCTTGATATTCTCGCGCTTGAAATTTAGTTCTTTGTATTCCCCTGTCTTAGTCCACTCGGAAACTTCCTTTACTTTCTCCGCGGGCCAGCAGTTTTCGAACTCCTTCTTACGCTCGAACTGCTCCTGGTAGTCTTTTTGCTTGAACAAGTCACTATGGTCTCTGACTTTCATAATATCCTCCATTGGAAGCACGGGTAACTGCATCGCGCAGGGTACAGGTCAATGGTTTCCCATACGCTGAACCCATGATTGTAATTGCTCTTATAGTTCGTTATTTCTTTCTCCGAATCAATCCCCACGTTGGGCTATTTACTGTCATATCCATGTCCCTGGCAAAAACTGGGAACCCGTCGAATCCGTGATATGGGCCTGAATAGTCCCAGGAATGCATTTGCCGGAATGGCACGCCCAGTTTGTGATACGAATACTTCTCCTTGATGCCCGAACCGACCATGTCCGGCTTCAGCCTCCGGGTGAACTCTTCAAGTTCGTATAAAGTTGCATCGTCCATGATCACCGCTCCTTCTTTCATTTCCGGATAGGTGCGCTTATAGTCGTCGCTGTGCCCGAATTCGTATCCTGATGCCACCACTTCCATGCCCAGGTCTTCGTATGCGCCGATAGTGTGACGGGGTCTCAATCCACCCACGTAAAGCATAACCTTCTTACCTTCAAGTTTAGGGCGGTAATGCTCAATGACCATATCCATGAGCGGTTTGTATTTCGCGATCACAGTCTCGGCATTCGCCTTGATCTTCTCATCGAATTTGGCTGCGATCTTCCTGATGCTGTCATAGGTCTTTGTGGGGCCGAAGAAGTTGAACTCCATCCACGGGATGCCGTAAGCCTCCTCCATATGCCTGCAAATATAGTTCATAGAGCGGTAGCAATGAATGATGTTCAGCTTCGCCTTAGTCGCGATGCCGATCTCATTGATCGTAGAGTCGCCGGTGTACTGGGATATCACGCGGAGTCCCATCTCCTCGAGAATTTTACGCGAAGCCCAGGCGTCGCCGCCGATGTTGTAGTCACCGATGAGGTTCACGTCATAGGGCGTTGACTTTTTGAGTTCGCCCTTGCCGAGCACGTAATCGCGGATCGTATCATTTGCAATGTGGTGGCCCAGCGACTGAGACACGCCGCGGAAGCCTTCGCATCGGACCGGCACGATCGGGATGTTGATCTCCTTTGCCACACGCTTCGAAACCGCCTCGATATCATCACCGATAAGTCCCACAGGGCACTCGGACAAGATGCCGATGCCGCGACCGAGCGGGAAGAGTGCATGCAGTTCCTTGATAGCGGCTTCAAGACCCTTGTCCCCGCCGTAGACGATGTTCTTTTCCTGGAAGTCCGTCGTGATGTGCATCGTGCCGAAGGCGTCTATCCCGGTCTGGCCGTTGTAATAGTTCCTGCGCGACCACCAGGAATACTGGCCGCAACCAACGGGGCCGTGGCTGATCGTGATCTGGTCCTTAACCGGCCCCCAGACCACTCCCTTGGCTCCCGCGTAAGCGCAGCCGCGTACAGTCATGACTCCGGGTCTGGATTTAACGTTCGACTTCACCTGGCAAGTACTGCACTGTCCCGTCGGATCGTTGGCTGCAAGGTGTTTCGCCCGCTCCTTCTTCGATTTCTCCGGGTATGCATCCAGGACCTCTTCGATCATTTTTTGTGTATCTTTGATCTTGCCGCTCACGGGTTTAGCGTCCTTGGTTTCTTTATCCTTCACTTCTGTGCCCATGACTCCTCCTACAATCGGTTTAAACATCGTAAACGGTTCAAACGGTTTAAACTGTTAATCACGCCACCGCTTCGTCCTTTTCCATTATGCCGTAGTCCATCAGCAGCTTCTCCAACTCGTCCATAGTGATCGGTGTGGGGATAACAAAGTTCTTGTTGTCGGCGATCTTTCTAGCAAGTTCCCGGTATTCATCCGCCTGCACGTGATTGGGAGCATATTCTATCACCGTCTTTCGCCGTAGCTCGGCACGCTGGACTTCGTTGTCTCGGGGCACAAAATGGATCATCTGGGTCCCGAGTTTACTGGCCAGCTCCGAGATGAGCTCAGGCTCCTTATCCGTATTCCTGCTGTTGCAGATAAGACCGCCTAGTCTGACGCCGCCGCTTTGAGCGTACTTCAGGATACCGCGGGAAATGTTGTTGGCCGCGTACATGGCCATCATCTCGCCGGAAGTCACGATGTATATCTCCTTGGCCTTGCCCTCCCGGATGGGCATGGCGAACCCGCCGCAGACCACATCTCCGAGCACGTCGTAGAATACAAAATCCGTGTCGTCGCCGTAAGCACCGCTCTCTTCCAGGAAATTGATGGCCGTGATAACACCGCGGCCCGCGCAGCCTACGCCAGGCTCCGGTCCGCCCGATTCGGCACACTTGATGTTCTTGAACCCGTGTAACAGCACTTCGTCGAGTTCGAGATCTTCTACCGTCCCTTTTTCACGCGCCATGTCCATGACCGTGTTCTGCGCCTTCCGGTTCAGAATAAGTCGCGTCGAATCCGCCTTGGGATCACAGCCTATGATCATGCACTTTTTGCCAGCCTCGGCGAGCGCCGCGACCAGGTTTTGCGTTGTGGTCGATTTCCCGATACCGCCTTTGCCGTAGATTGCTATTTGTCTCATCATATTCCTCCTGTGAATCGGTTTTGTATATCCTATAGCAACAGGCGTGCCATTTCGAAAAATGCTTTTTTGCCGGGTTTTTTTAGGATCGAGGCAGGAGGAGTGAATAAGATACGGGCAGGTGATCGCAAAGTATACACCGAGTGATTTTTCTGTACAATGCTTAATAAGTACTATGGTCACGAAATCATGCAACAAATGATCAAAACAAAGGTGCTCGTGCCAGTCATAAAATAATATGGGCTGTTATCCTAGGTTTTCTTCTGCTCCTTGGATTGCTTTTGGCGGGTTAGCGGTACATCGAATACAACCGTACCATAGCAACTACTGAAGATCGCCTCATGGCGCAGGCGCGGGTCGTGGACAATAAAAATCTTGGCGCCAACCTGACATTCATAAATGTCTTTTTGACCGATGTCATCAGAATGCAATACGGAACGCCTCATCCAAGCGCTTCTAAAACAAACGCGTTCTTGCGTCATCAGGATGATCTGATCTCCGGCATCCGCACTATTTTTATCGCTGACTCCCATGGCCGCATAATTCGCTCAGACAGACAAAAGATTATCGGCTTTGACAGGAGCGGCCGTGATTACTTCAAAGCGGCTCTCACAGTATCTGATCCCGCCCGATTGATCATTACTCCGCCTTTTCAGACTCTGCTCGGAACTTCCGTAGTTAACGTAACAAGGAAGGTGACTGGAAAGCGCGGCGATTTCATCGGTATTGTTTCGACAAGTCTAGATAGGAATTATTTCAGCACGCTGCTGCGGTCAGTGCTTTACACTTCCGATAACCGGGTAAGTCTTGTACATTCCGGCAGAGAGGTCTTTATATCGCTTTCGGATACGCAGGCCGGTTTTGCAGGTAATAATCTGGTCAAGTCCGGATCCCTTTTTCAACGGCACCGGGAGAGCGGAAAGCAGATATCGATTCAACTCGGTCGTTCCTCCATGCTGGGCTATGAACGTATTGAAGTCTTCATCACCTGCAAACCTCCCGATTTGCATGTCGAATATCCGCTTGTCATATCGGTAAGCCGCAGTCGAGACGCTATCCTAGCTCCCTGGCAAAGGGATACTGATCTCTTTTTTTCTTTCTATATTTTTTTGTGTGGAATTAGTAAACAACTCCTCGTCGCTTATGATCTTATATGCTTCGAGCTGCGACATATATTTATTTTTGATCTCGCAGACTAACCCAATGTCTACAGACATTTTCGACGATCGGGTCCCTGGATAGTGCACTCAAACACAGTATCACGATTGTAACAATTTTTTGATCCAGCGTTATGCGAAATATCCATAATAGTAGGCATATGCCAATGAATATCAAGTCAAAGCTTTGGATTGAGGAAAACAACAAGCCGGTCTTCGGCAGCGGCAGGAGGCTCCTTCTTGAGGCGATCGATCGAAGCGGCTCGATCAACCGCGCTGTGCGTGAGATGAACATGTCCTTTCGGAAAGCCTGGGGCGCTCTGAGGGCCATGGAAGAGCGACTTGGCGTAAAGCTAGTCGAGCGCCATACCGGAGGGAGGGACGGAGGTGGCGTGGTCCTGACCGAAGATGTGAGGAAGTTTGTAAAACAATTCGAAATCCTAGAAAAGGATTTCCAGCAGTATATTGATGCAAAATTTCAAAAAATATTTTCTGTCAAGAAATGAGCTGTTAAGCTATAGTAGGCACTTATGTGAAATGCGGTGCCTATAGAGGGTTGGTTTGTATCTTTGAAAAATATTAGTAGGGACCTTGCCGCGTTGCATAGTGAGGGCAACTCATGATAGTTGTTGAAATTCTTATCTTCAGCATTGCTGTGTTTACTATTTCATATCGGATTGGAAGATCTGGAAACGTTTATTTTGATGTGAAATTAGCTGCTAGAATTTTTCTACACAGCCCTTATTTTTTTTAAATCGGCCAAGCGTAAGTGCATCAGTTAAATGCAGATGATCATTTTCTGATCATTCGTAGTTTTTCCACTCTCCCGGAATACGTTGAAAACTAAGATATAACCATTTGGCAGCGACTTTGCTATTTCAAACGTTATCATGTGCTCAGAATAATCAAAGAGAGGATGAGACCATGAACGTGACATGCTTGGAGCCACCAAGTTGCTGCGTTATAGCTGAAACTGAAGGCGGGGCATTGAGATACCGGATGGCCGTGCTGCTCGATGAGATACGAAGACTAGGGGTGCTTTCACAAGCTGCGCAGGCCGCAGGCGTTGATTCGGATCATGCAAGAGAGCTCTCGGAGGACATGATCGGATCCTTCCGGGAACCGCTAGTTGAATTCAACAGAAGCTGTGCGGACTCAAACAAAGTTCGATTGACACGCTTAGGTGACGATTCAGTTAGCTGGTATTGGCAGAAATTTGGGACTGTCTGGTCATCGATTCTTGAAGAACGCTGCAAACAATATTGATTTCAGTCGGGACATTATAATTATATTTTATCACATCAGAGACGACCAACAAAGGAGAGGGAATCATGATGAATAAAATTGCTGTGATGCTGCTTATATCGTTTTTTGCGGTTGTTCTGCCTGTCGCATCCACTCATGCCGAACCAACAACGGAAATAACGGTGTCAGCGGCAATCAGCTTAAAAAACGCTTTTGAGGAAATAGGAAAGCTTTATGAGTCCAAGAATATTGGCAGCAAGGTCACGTTCAACCTCGGCGCATCGGGCGACCTGATGACGCAGATCAAGGGCGGTGCTCCCGTCGATGTCTTTGCCTCTGCCGCTCTCAAAGACATGGACGACCTCGACAATGCGGGTTTTGTCGTGAAGGAGACAAGAACAAATTTTGTCTCGAATTCCGTAGTCCTTATCGTCCCCTCATCCTCGAAGATCACCCTTACCTCATTTGAAGACCTGAAAAAGGCAGAAATACAGAAGATTGCCATTGGTAATCCGAAAACCGTTCCGGTCGGCAGATATTCTGCCGAAACATTTCAATATTATAAAATATCTGATATCATTCAACCTAAGCTTATTCTCGCAGAGAACGTGAGGCAGGTGCTTGATTACGTAGCTCGGGGTGAAGTGGATGCCGGTGTCGTCTACTCAACTGATGCGATGGTGAAGCAACAAGAGGTCAAGATCATTGTGACCGCGCCTGAAGCGAGCCATAAACCCATCATCTACCCCATTGCCGTCGTTAAAGGATCAAAGAACGATAGAGCTGCACGGAGCTTCATAGCCCTGGTTACTTCTGACGAAGGCAAAAAAATTCTCTCCAATTATGGATTTCAGCCGATAGTGCCGGTAAAGTAGTCCTTTGCCCCCGGAGAGAACAGGAGCCATATAAATGGATGATTCCCTGTTGTTCTCGCTGAAACTTTCCGTGCAGGTGGCAGCGGTCGCGACAATGTTTGTCGTGATCGTCGGCCTTTCTGCTGCCTACGTCCTGTCGCGTAAAGACTTCCTCGGCAAGGAGCTGCTCGATATACTTCTTACGCTACCGCTCGTACTGCCGCCGACAGTCACGGGTTATTACCTCATCGTCCTCTTCGGCAGGAACGGGCTTCTAGGACGGCATTTGTATGCCTGGACCGGGTGGAGTATCATGTTCACCTGGTACGCCGCGGTGCTTGCATCGTTTGTGGTAGCACTGCCGCTGATGGTGAAGACGGCACGGGCCGCTATCGAATCCGTGGATGAAAACCTCATCCGTGCTTCCTACACGCTTGGACACTCTGAATACTGGACCACCATCAAAGTGATTCTGCCGCTGGCAAAGAAAGGCATAATTGCCGGTACGATCCTGTCCTTTGCCCGCGCTATGGGCGAGTTTGGCGCGACATTGATGATTGCCGGGAACATTCCTGGAAGAACGAACACCATGCCGTTGGCCATATATTCCGCGACAGCCGGCGGCGACAGATCCCAGGCAACCATCATGGTTATTGTGTTCACTTTGTTTTCAGGACTTTTTTTGTACGTTGCAAGTAAACTGAGCAGGCGGATATTGTAGATGGGGCTATCAGTTAAAGTAAAAAAGAAACTGAATGGTTTTTCTCTCGATTCAGAGTGGGAGATCGGTAATGAGCTAACTGTGCTCTTCGGTAGATCCGGTGCCGGCAAAACCCTGACGCTCCAAATGATCGCAGGTCTGCTCTCGCCGGACCATGGTTTTATTAATCTAAACGAAAAAACATTTTTTGACAGTTCGGCTGGCAGAAACCTGCCATCCCAAGAACGATCTTGCGGGTATGTCTTCCAGGACCTAGCGCTGTTTCCGCATATGACGATACGAGAGAACATACTCTACGGCGCGCATGGTTTGTCTAAGGTTGAACGTGACCAACGAGCAGACAATATGATCGAAAGGTTCAAAATTACAGAAATTGAGAAAAAATATCCTTCTGAGATATCGGGCGGACAGAAACAGCGTGTTGCGCTTGCACGCGCACTCATCAGAAGGCCGGGCGTATTGCTTCTTGATGAACCCTTTTCTGCACTCGATAATCCGCTTCGAGCAGAGATGCAGTATTTTCTTAAAGCGATCCACCGAGAGTTTCCAATCCCGACAGTCTTTGTTACACATGATGTATTCGAAGCGTATTCAATGGCGGATAAGATTATTGTATATGCTCACGGCAGTGTTGCACAATCAGGTACGCCGAAGGACGTATTCAATAATCCCGCATCAATGGAAGTGGAACAACTGGTTAGCATGCGGGAAAGGTTGCTAAAGTCTGTTGAATCGACGCGGTATTGATAACACGGTCAGTATATATTACAACCAGTATGTCGCACTATCGCCATAATATTGGGCGCGGCAAGGAGCCGAAGATTTTCTGGTCCCCGCTCAGCGGGGAAAGGGTCATGCTAAGAACTGCGCATAACCAGCGAAACCTTAATCCAGATGGCTGGCTGGTGCAGTCGAGAACTGACACCGTAAAACGTAAAGAAACTGCGGCAATGGTAGGATGTTGCTGAGTGGGGCCCTCATGCGGTTCTGCCGACGCTAGGTAATGTGTTAGGAGTGCTTTCTCTTATTTTCTGGTCATTAATTTTGGTCGTAAGTGTCAAGTATCTCACTCTCGTTCTGCGGGCAGACAACCAGGGAGAGGGAGGCATTCTGGCGCTCATGACGTTTGTCCTGCCTTTGAAAGGCCCGCAGCAGGCTGTTACGAGCCGATCCTCGATTGCAACTATCATCTTCTTCATCGGTTCGCGTATCGCCCGGAAGGCGAGGCCGAATACCAGGGTGGCAATGGTCACTTTATGGGTGCGAAAAAAGCGGACTCAATGAGCCGCATGGTCAAAAGCGGTTCCGGCCCCATCAGGTGAGAGAGCACAAGAGTAAGGGAACCGACAACGAGCAGGAACAGTTCTAGGTTATGCTCGACTTTCTTCACGAGCATGGGGAGGAGCAGGATCAGGCAAAAATATTATGAGGAGAATGTACGTAATCATAACGACGAGCCAATGTTATTTGTTTAGTTAAGAATACAATTTTTCACAGAATGTAAAGAATAGTGAGACGAAATTAAATAACCTTTGTTCGATTTTGGTATTGTAGTACATATTCGTTGTTGTTAATAAAAGAGCAGCATACAATGGTGCATTCTTGCACAACGAACTTTTAAGATCACACATGCAAATGATAATGACTCTTGAAAATGCCCTTCTTCTAGCCTTTGCGACCATGGTTTAAAAGTTTAGTATATCAGAAATCTTTATTTTAAATAATTCTAAAATCAAATTAAAATTGATGATCCTTCATTGAGAAAACCGTTTCGCGAATCAGGTTACGTACTGATCACAACCAGATAATTTGGCCTTCCACTGAAGTATCTATTATGAAACCAACTTGACGATGTACAGGTCTGTAACTACACTCTTAAACGTTATATCGAGTGAGCAAAAAAAAGGGGCCCTACAGAGGGGCCCCGCATGGGGTAACGTGTTTTTTACTATATATCAGCGATCGCTATAGATTGAACTAGTTACACTTGTCTCCTGACGATATGATGAGGCTTGCAACATCGCCCTTTTTCGCGATGTCACCGGCCTTGATCTCACCTTCAACGACCTTGCCTTTTAAATAATCTTCCCTCACATAAGAAAGCACCTTGATCTTTCCTACTTCCATAAGTTCATGGGACGTACTTTCGCGGTAAACTGTAAGAATATCATTTGTGTTGATCGCCATCTTTACGTCCGGCGTCCCACTCTGAAACAGGCATACGATGGTGCCCTTTCCCATGATTCCCTTTGCAGCGTTCTCTTCATATTCCTCTTGGAGGGGAGACCAGGAAACTGCATGAGCGAGCTGAGGTAGTCCCATGTATGAGATCAGCAGAACAACAATAAGCTTTCCAATCTTTTTCATGTTTTATTCTCTGCAGTTATTTTTGCTCGTCGAGCGCCAAGTTCAACTCAAGAACATTGACCGCCGGTTCGCCGATCAAACCGAGCCAAGGTCCCGTGGTATTATTGGCAACGATATCGCGGATCTTGGCATCCTCGAGTCCTCGGGCCTTTGCCACTCGGCGTATCTGATATTCAGCAGCAGCAAGGCTGATATGCGGATCAAGCCCGCTACCGGAAGCAGTGACCAGATCAACGGGTATCTTCGCGTTATTCCCTGGATCGGCTGCATGCAGAGCATCTATACGCGCCTGCACAGCCTTAATGAGATCAGGGTTGTTAGGGCCGAGATTGGAGCCCGTAGAAGATCCACCATTGTAGGGATATGGCATTGTTGCCGACAACCTTCCCCAGAAAAATTTCGGGTCATCGAACTGCTGGCCGATCAGCTTGGACCCGACGGCTTTGCCGTTCTTCGTGATAATGCTCCCGTTTGCCTGCCGCGGGAATATCACTTGAACGATCCCGGTCACTGCAAGGGGATAGATGATCCCCGTGAGGATCGTGAACAGCAGTACGGACATGAGCGAATTGCGAATTATTGTAGTCATTGATCCCTCCGATAGTTCAATTCCTTACCATCTATACATGGCGCCCAAGGCGATGGTGTCCTGGGACTTCTTCGTTTCATTGTCAAAGGACTTCTCGTTAGATGTGTCATGGCGGTATTCCGGCCGTACGATCAGGCCACCGGGTACTCGGATTTCCGGCGTCACCGTCAATTCTGCCAGGCTCTGCTGTGTGCCGGTCCTGAAGCCCTGCGGGTCGTCGAATTCCTCGCCTCTGAGCGACAGGCTGTAGGTATCGTTAAAGTCGTACTTCACGATGCCGGCAAAACCCGACCACTTTGCCGTGCCTGATGGGACGGCGTCTTGCTCGTTTCCGTTATCATAGTTCAATATGAATGATAGTGGCTTTATCGGCTTGATCGTGGCAATCAGATCAACCAGCTGCCGGATATCGTGGGTGTTGCTATCCTGCTCGGGTCCGGACATGTAGTTGACGTTCCCTGAAAAGATGTCCGAAGGTGCATAGCCGATGCTGACGCCTAGAGACTTTCCGGAGTTGTTGTCTTCTGCATTGTCCCATCCGTTGACGACATACAAGCTTGCGCTTAAGGCATCGGTAATGCCATAGCTCATCTTGAGGCCAGTATGCGTGAACGGAACTGCATAGTTGAACAGGAACGACCGGGAATAGTTCGGGTTGTCGATTGCCTCGATCACTTCAGCGCCGAAATATGTGACCATCTTGCCAAGATCGAACCTGAGGCCACTGCCGATCGGCGACATATAGCTCACATATGCCTCAGTCACGTCAAATGTATCGGTCCCCTCGCCGGACTGGGGCTGGTTCAGGGCTGCGCCGCTCATGCCCCGCGCATGGATCCACTTTGCCGTCTCGCCCGTGGAAAGCTTGATTCTGTAGCCGACGTTGCCCGGAGTTGGCGTATCCTTCGAGATTAGGATCTGGGCAAGGTCGAGCGTAAAGCTGTTAGCATCGTGGTCGAACACCCTCAAATCGTTAACCGAGTCCTGGGTAGCGCCGTTGCTGGCGTTCCCATTGTACGTATAGCCGCCCTGAACGTAGAAGCTGATACCGAGTGCTTTTTTGATGTCATCGGCGCTCACTACCGGTGCCGCCGGCTTAGCATCTTCTGCGAATACTGGCACCGCCAGTGCCACCATGCCGCAGAATATCATCAAGCCGATTTTCAAGCCTAGAATAGAACCCATTTTTTTCATTTCAATCTCCTCAAATTAATTAAACAATATGCAATGCCGTTATAATCATATCGACTAGCTTAATGCCGATAAACGGCACGATGAGCCCGCCAACGCCGTAAATCAGAGCGTTATTTCGTAAGACTACCGACGCGCCGAGAGGGCGGTATTTCACGCCGCGAAGGGCCAAAGGAACAAGGAAAATAATGATAAGCGCGTTAAAGATCACAGCAGACAATACAGCGCTCTGTGGCGTTGCAAGGCCCATGATATTGAGCGCCCCTAACGCAGGATAGATGGAGATGAACGCAGCAGGCAAAATGGCGAAATATTTCGCTACATCATTTGCGATGCTGAAGGTCGTGAGCGTGCCACGGGTCATCAAGAGCTGCTTCCCGATCTCGACTATTTGAATGAGCTTCGTAGGGTTGGAATCGAGGTCTATCAGGTTGCCTGCTTCCTTCGCGGCCTGGGTCCCGGTGTGCATTGCCACGGCCACGTCCGCTTGGGCAAGCGCGGGCGCGTCATTCGTGCCGTCTCCGGTCATGGCAACGAGCCTCCCGCCTTTTTGGTGGTCGCGGATCAGCTTGAGCTTTGCCTCCGGTGTCGCCTCTGCCAGAAAATCGTCCACTCCAGCCTCGGCCGCAACCGCGGCAGCGGTGAGCGGGTTGTCACCGGTGATCATGACTGTTTTGATTCCCATCTTTCGCATCTCGGCAAAGCGTTCCTTGATCCCGCCCTTGACAATATCGTTCAACCGGATGACGCCGAGCACTTTATTTCCTTCGGCAACCACGAGCGGCGTTGCGCCCTGTTTGGCAATGTCGTCCACGATCAAGCGAACATCGGGAGGGAATGCTCCACCCTTCTTCTTAACGTAGTTTTCAACTGCGTCGGCAGCGCCCTTGCGGACTTCCCGATTGTCGAGGTTTACCCCGCTCATCCGGGTCTGGGCAGTGAACGGGACAAACTCCGCCTTGATGCTTTGCATATCCCGGGCGCGGAGGCTGTACTTATCTTTTGCAAGGACCACGATGCTTCTTCCTTCAGGAGTTTCATCTGCTAATGAGGCGAGCTGTGCTGCATCGGCAAGTGCTCCTACATGCACTCCTGGCGCAGGGATAAACTCCGTGGCCTGCCGGTTTCCAAGGGTTATGGTGCCGGTTTTATCGAGCAGTAGCACGTCAACGTCTCCGGCTGCTTCCACGGCCCGTCCCGACGTGGCGATGACATTTGCCTGGATCATCCGGTCCATGCCTGCGATGCCGATGGCGGAAAGCAGGCCGCCGATCGTGGTCGGGATGAGACATACGAGAAGCGCAACAAGTACGGTAATGGTGACCGGAGTGCCCTGGCCAGCTGCCTTGACGCTGAAGAGGGAATAGGGAAGAAGCGTCACGCATACGAGCAGGAACACAATCGTCATCCCAGCGAGAAGGATGTCAAGGGCGATCTCATTCGGCGTCTTCTGGCGCTTTGCGCCTTCCACCATTGCAATCATGCGGTCGAGGAACGTCTCTCCCGGGCTCGTCGTGATGCGAACCACAAGCCAGTCGGACAGGACCGTGGTCCCACCCGTGACCGCGCTCCGGTCTCCGCCGCTTTCTCGGATCACTGGTGCGCTCTCGCCAGTCACGGCGCTTTCATTGACCGATGCAACACCTTCGATGATTTCTCCGTCCATCGGGATGACGTCGCCTGCCTCTACGAGAACGACATCACCCTTTTTGAGCTGAGATGAGGCGATTTTCGTGACCTCTGCATCAGGTTTCGGCTTCGCCAGGCGTTTGGCCATCACGTCACGCCGTGTTTTGCGAAGCGATTCGGCCTGTGCCTTACCGCGACCCTCTGCCATGGATTCGGCGAAATTGGCGAAAAGCACCGTTATCCAGAGCCAGATGGATATCTGCAGGATGAAGGAAGGAGACGCCTCGCCTTTTCCCGTGAATGCTGCGTGAATGAACAGGAGCGTCGTCAAAATACTGCCGACTTCCACGACAAACATGACAGGGTTCTTGATCTGGTGTACAGGATTCAATTTTCTAAACGAATCCCATAGTGCTTTTTTTACGATCGTCGGTTGAAAGAGCGATCGTTTTTTCGATTTACTGCTCATTGTCATCCCTCCTCAATAGTTCTTGCTATCGTACGGCCATCATATGTTCCGCAATCGGCCCCAAGGCCCAGGCCGGCATGAACGTCAACGCTCCGATAATCACAATGACCCCGATCAATAGCGCTACGAACAAGGGTGTATGGGTTGGCAGCGTTCCCAGACCCGCAGGGACCTGCTTCTTCTTCGCAAGCGAACCGGCAATGGCAAGCACAGGGATGATTACCCAGAATCGGCCAAGGAACATGGTTAGCCCGAGTGCAGTGTTATAGAAGAACGTATTGGCGTTTAAACCTGCAAAGGCACTGCCGTTGTTGTTCGCTGCAGACGAGAAGGCGTAGAGGATCTCGGAAAATCCATGCGGACCAGGGTTCGCTACTCCCGCTACGCCCGCTGTAGTCGCAACCCCGACAGCCGTGCCGATCTTGACCAGCGCATTCACGACCAGCACAGAGATCGATGCCATCTTCATCTCGAACATCTCGATCTTCTTGCCCAGATACTCCGGTGTGCGTCCGACCATGAGGCCTGCTATGAAAACCGTAATAATGGCCATGATCAGCATGCCGTAAAGCCCGGAGCCCACACCTCCGAAGATCACCTCTCCAAACTGTATCAGTACCAGCGGGTAGAGGCCTCCCATGGGTGTGAAGGAATCATGCATGGAATTGACCGAGCCGTTAGAGGCTGCTGTGGTCGCTGTGGCCCAGATCGCGGAATCAACGATGCCGAAACGCGCTTCTTTCCCTTCCATGTTACCGCCGGGCTGCATGTTACTTGCCTGTTGATCGATACCGATGGATGCGAAGCGTGGATTGCCACCCTGCTCGCTCCAGGTACATAAAGCCATCAGAATAACGAGGACCAGGACCATTGCGGAAAGCAGTGCCCAGCCCTGGCGCTTATCTCCAACCATCTTGCCGAAGGTGATACAAAATGCGGCGGGTATTAGCAGGATCGCCAGAACCTCAAGAAAATTGGAGAACGCTGTCGGATTCTCGAAGGGATGGGACGAATTCACATTGAAGAATCCGCCGCCGTTCGTGCCGAGCTGCTTGATCGCGATCTGCGATGCAGCGGGGCCTAGCGGTATGGTCTGCTCTTTCATCTCCGCTTTCTCGGTCACGGGATTGCCCTTTTCATCCTTGACCGGGTTGCCTTGGGCATCGAGCTTCGGGTTATCATAGGTGACGCTCTGGGTAAGCGAAACAGTCTTATATTCGCTGAAGGTCTGAACAACACCCTGAGACACGAGCAGCAGTGAATAAATCAGCGCAAGGGGCATCAGAATGTAAAGCGTGGAGCGGGTAAGATCGAACCAGAAGTTCCCGATGGTCTCTGCTGAGTGTCTCTTGATCCCCCGGATCAGGGCAACGAGAACGGCCATGCCCACTGCAGCGGACAGAAAATTCTGCACTCCCAGTCCGGCCATCTGGGAAAGATAGCTCATCGTTGTTTCGCCGCCATACCCCTGCCAGTTGGTGTTCGTAATAAAGCTTACCGCCGTATTAAAGGATGAATCAGGTGATACGGCCGGGAACTTTTGCGGATTCAGAGGCAGGAACCCCTGTAAGCGCTGCAGGAAATAGACTAAGAAGAATCCTGCTGCGCTGAAGATAAGCAGTGCGCCGGTGTATTTTTGCCAGCTCATTTCCTCTTCAGGTTTGATGCCGCAAATCCGGTAAAACAACCGCTCAACAGGTCCGAGCACGCGGTCCAGGCCCGAAGTCTTACCTTCGTAAACCCGCGCCATGTAGACGCCGAGCGGTTTCGCGAGAAGCAACAAAACGACGAAATATAAAATTATTTGCACAATATCGTTGCCAGTCATGACAATGCCTCCGGTTTGAGAAGCGCTATTAAGAGATACACCAACAACCCTGCGGCAAGAATGCCGCCAATCCAGTAGAACAGTTCCATTCTTCCCTCCTCCTAGACTCGCTCAACAAGTTTTACTAAAAACCAGCTTGCTACAAAGAGCACAATCGTGATGCCGATAAACAGGATATCCATGAGTCTCCCTCCCTTTCATCAGCATATATAATCATAACCGGCGTTAAATTGCTGCTAAGAATGAGGCAAAAAAAATAAAGATTTAATAAAGATTTTTTATGATACTTTTTGCCTGTACTCTGTATATATTAATAAGAATATGCAATAAAATTGTCGCCCAATGAGGAATCGATCCACCTGGCAGGTATGCGCGATTTCTACCAGTATTCCGCATTGACTTTTCGTCAACACCGTTGCAACCTTGTAGGTGTAGGCCAGAGAGCCATAATCGCCGGGAATAAGAATAATTCCATTTGAAGTTTATAGTCCACGCTCCTTACTGAACATTGCATCTATGATATGATAACTATAGTACGGTTATCAGGTTGAAATCTGTTAGCATCGCGGCAGTCCCTTAATTGCATTGTATGGTGATTGAGAGCCAAGACCTGCAAGAAAAAAAAGATACCCGTCGACGAGGACCCACGATCGGTCGGATGGGAATGAAGACAGACCGTCCGGTCAGTGCTGCCGCGATTACACTAAGAATCGTCAAACTCTTCCACACGGCCATATGGGCTTTCTTAGCTGCATGCATTCTTGCGATCCCTGTCTTCGCTTGTGTCGGTAAATACGGGCATGCATTCGTTTTTATCGCTATTGTTTTTGTCGAGGTGCTTGTGCTAGTCTTCAATGGATGGAGCTGTCCGCTCACGAGCATTGCGGCACGCTATACCGACGAACGCCGAGAAAACTTCGATATCTATTTACCGAAGTGGCTTGCTCGCAACAACAAGTTCATCTTCGGCGTTCTATACATAGTTGGCATACTTCTAACGGCGGCGCGATGGGCCGACATGCTACCGCGCTAACCTCGGTTCTGATTTAGAATGCAGGTTTTTAAAAAAGGTGATTACCTTCCTGATGATATTTATCATTAAACAGTATTGGAAGCGTAAATTTCAAACTGTATTTGATAATGCTTTATGCAAAATCGGATAAACATAATTCCGTGGAAATGCCATATCTGTGGTTCACAATTCGAGACCATGGATGGTGGTATTTGTAAGGAATGTGGGAAAGCAACATGCAATATCTGTTTTGGTATCGCCAAGCTGAAATTACTAGGCAAAATGAGAATGCCGGAATTACAACTTTGTCGTGCATGTGCAGATAAAAGAAATAGCATCTGATTCGATAAGGCATAAATTCGAGTAAAATAATAGTATCCGGGCATGCACCACATCCGAAAGAAATAAAATTACGCTGCATATATCAGCTTAAGGCAGTAAACAATCGTTATTGCAGACATTTAAAAGGAGGATACATTATGAAGAGCAGGGAGGAATATATTGATAAGTTAGCAGTGCAGCTCAAAGAGTGGTCCGCTAAGATCGATGAGCTCGAGTCGAAGGCCCTATCAGCCAAGGCCGACGTGAAAACAGGGTATGACAACCAGATCAGGCAACTCAAGGATAAGCGGGACGTCGCGACGAAAAAACTTCAGGAGCTTAAGGGTGCGAGCACCGATGCCTGGGATACTCTGAAGACGGGTGCAGAATCAGCGTGGGCAGACCTTAAAAATGCTGTCACCACAGCGAAGGAGAGGTTTAAAAAGCCTACCGGTCCGAGCGGACGGGGAAATTAAAAGCAAAGACCGAATAAACCCAATAGGGAATGAAGTAAGTACAGGTCCACAATGAAGTTCTATGTAGAAAAACTTACCAGGTTTTACAAGAGGACGATAAATACTCCATGGAATTGCCATTGTAATGGATTACAAGGGGTAGATGCTTTTGGTAAAAAGTATCGGAAAACGATTTAATCATGGGTAAGGGCGTAGCTCAGAGTATGGACTTACGGCTGATAATGAAAGATTGTCGTTGGTTGCTCTGACACATGGAGGTATTGCTTGTGTGTAGAAACATCAAACATCTTTTCAACTTCGTGCCGCCTGTAACGGACGAAGAGATTCGTGCAGCTGCACTACAATTCGTGAGAAAAGTGAGCGGCTTTATTAAACCATCGAAAATCAATGAGGCTGCATACTTTGTGGCCGTTGAAGAAATAGCGACAGCTTCCAGAAACCTCCTGGACTCGCTTCAGACAAGCGCACTTCCTAGGAACCGCGCAGAAGAGGCCGCCAATGCGCGAACACGTGCTGCTCAGAGGTTTACCAGTTGAACGAACGCGCTTTATAATGTTTTAAGCATGTGATACGCCCTTCATCCTGAACTTTTTGAAATTGTTATTCTTTGAAACTCATCAACTTTCAAACTGTAACTGTCAGTCTGCCTACAAAAAATATAGCATTTATTGATATGCTTATAAAGCTTGAGTTGTGAGCTTTTTAGTAGATGCTTAATTACATTATCTGCGATCTTAAAAAACAGTTTAACCTCTGAAAGTATTGAATGGATGGTATCATCATGGAGCCCCAAACAGAATCGACTTACGGTACGCTTCTGGATAACGCATTAGATGCGGTGTTCCTTGCCAACCAAGAAGGAGCAATCCTCTACGCAAACCCAGCTGCTTGCGCATTGTTCGGATACACACTTGATGAGTTCCGTGTCTTGGGACGTGGTGCGGTCGTGGATCCTACAGACGCTAGACTTGCCGAAGCTCTGGAACAGCGTCGCCGGACCGGCAGATTTTTCGGGATTCTAAGGATGTTTCGTAAGGATCGAAGTCCCCTTACGGTTGAGCTATCTTCGGCAGTGTTCACGGACGCCAACGGGGAGTTACGCACAAGCATCTTTGTGCGGGACATCACCGAGCGCAAGCACATGGAGGAGTTGCTCAAAAAATCAGAAGAGAAGTTTACCAGGTTCTTTATGTCAGCCCCTGCCGGAATATCTGTCAGTAGTCTGAATGAAGGACGTATCTTTGACGTCAACAAGGAATTTGAGAGATTGTTCGGATATAGCCGCGAAGAATTAATTAGTCATACATCTGTCGAACTCGGTCTCTGGTTTGCTAACAGAGACAGGGATCAACTCGTACAGCTTATACGCGCTGAGGGGCGGGTGAAGGACCTAGAAATGCAGAGCCGTAATAAAAATGGAAATATATTAACGCTTCGACTCTATGCTGAGCCGATAGAAATCGATAATGTACCCTGTCTTCTTACTGCATTTGTGGACATCACCGAGCGCAAGCGGGCGGAGGAGTTACTCAAAAAATCAGAAGAAAAGTTTGCCAGGTTCTTCATGTTAGCTCCTGCCGGTATATGCGTGAGCAGCCTGAATGATGGACTCATTTTTGACGTTAACAAGGAATATGAGAGGTTAACAGGGTATAGCCGTGATGAGTTGATTGGCCATACGACTATCGAACTCGGAGTTTGGTTTGATCCCAGAGATCGGGAGCAACTCGTGCGGCTCATACGCACTGAGAGAAAGGTGAAAGATCTGGAAGTGCTGAGCCGTAATAAAAATGGAGATATATTAACTCTTAGATTCTATGCTGAGTCTATAGAAATAGATAACGCACCTTACCTTCTTTCCGCATTTATTGATATCACCGAACGAAAGAAAGCGGAAGAGGCACTGCGAGAAAGCGAAATCAAGTTTCGTGCGGTATTCGAAAACTCCAGAGATGCCATCGGTATTGCAAGAAAAGGAATGCATTTTTTTGCTAATCCTGCATACCTCAAATTATTTGGGTATGAGAGTAATCAAGAAATCGTCGGCACTTCGATACTTGACAACATTGCACCGAGCCATCATCAACAGATGACAGAAAACATACGGCTTAGAGCTGCTGGAGAGCCGATCCCCCCACTCTATACAACACGCGGCAGAAAAACAGATGGTACTGAGTTCCCCATGGAGGTCAGCGCCTCAGTCTTTGAGTTACAGGGTGAGATATTCACAATAGCGAACATCAGAGACATCACCGAGCGCAAACGGGCAGAGCAGGAACTCGAACAATACCACGACCATTTGGAGGAGCTGGTCAAGACACGAACCGCCGAACTGGCAATCGCTAAGGAGCGGGCGGAGTCAGCGGACAGGTTGAAGTCCGCCTTTCTTGCCACGATGTCTCATGAACTCAGGACCCCCCTAAACTCGATCATGGGATTCACTGGCATTCTTCTTCAGGGTCTGGCAGGCCCACTGAATGAGGAGCAGAAGAAACAGCTGGGCATGGTGCGCGAAAGCTCCACCCACCTGCTCAATCTGATTAATGACATTCTGGATATCTCAAAGATCGAAGCCGGCCAGCTGCAAGTCTCGATGGAGCCATTTGACCTGCGCGACGCTATCGAAAAGACCGTGAAAACCATTAAACCCCTGGTCGAGAAAAAAGGCCTTGCCCTGGAAATCATCATCACACCAGAAGTGGCCACAATGACAAGTGATCGAAGACGCGTAGAGCAGGCCCTGCTGAATCTCCTGAGCAATGCTGTCAAGTTTACCGAGAAGGGCGCTATCAGCATTACCTGCCAGACAATCGGCAAAGAACTTACCATCAGCGTGAAGGACACGGGCATTGGTATCAAGCTCGAAGAGATGGATAGTCTCTTTAAACCCTTCCAGCAGCTTCAGAGCGGAATCGGGCGGCAGTACGAAGGCACGGGCCTGGGTCTTTCGATCTGCAAGCGGCTCGTCGAGCTTTTGGGAGGCACGATAAGCGTGAAAAGTCAGTGGGGACAAGGCAGCACGTTCGCTATTACCCTGCCAGTATCTGTGCTATAGTAAAAATATATGACCCTGCGGAAAAAAATTCTCTATATTGAGGACAACGAACAGAATCTTTACCTCGTCACTTTTTTACTCACGAGACATGGTTACAATGTGCTCTCGGCACGGGACGGTCAGTCAGGTATCGCGGAAGCTGCAAACAATAAACCGGATCTTATCCTCCTGGACATCCAGCTGCCGTCCATGGACGGATATGCAGTTGCTCGATCACTCAGGAATAATAAAGATCTGTCTCACGTCCCTATTGTAGCTATTACGTCTTATGCCATGGTCGGAGACCGCGAAAAAGCCCTGGAATCGGGTTGCATCGGATATATTGAGAAACCGATCAATCCCGACACTTTCGTGGTGGAGATCGAACGTTACCTGTCCTGAGGCGCAACTAACGAGGGTAAACCAATGACGATGATCCTGCTTGTGGATGACAACAGGCAAAACCGCTACATGCTGGAAGTCCTTCTGAAGGCGCAGGGATACGAGGTGGCGATGGCAGACCATGGGGCCGAGGCACTCACTCTGGCCGTAAGACATCCTCCCGATCTGATCATAACGGATATTCTGATGCCGGTCATGGATGGTTTTTCCCTGTGCAGAAAATGGAAAGCGGATGATCGTCTTAAAAACATCCCCTTCATCTTCTATACGGCCACCTATACCGATCCCCAGGACGAGCGATTCGCCCTCAGCCTCGGTGCCGAACGGTTCATTATCAAACCGCAACAGCCGGAGGTGCTGGTTCAGGTCGTGCGGGATCTCCTGAAGGATATTCAAAAGGGAAAGCCAGTCGCCAATGAAAAACCCCTTGGCGAAGAAATGGAGTTCTTCCGCCAGTACAATGAGGTCCTGTTCAACAAACTTGAGCAAAAAATGATACAACTTGAGAATTCCAACCGGAAACTGGAAAACGTCGTTGCCGAACGCAGACGTGCGGAGGAGACCCTACGCGAGAGCGAAGAGCGTTTCCGCAGTCTGTCCAACGCGTCGCTCGAAGGAATCATGATCCATGACCAAGGAGTGATCCTGGATGCCAATATGACGTTTGCTCGGCTTTTTGGATATGAACAGCCGGAGGAGTTGATTGGCAAGAATGGTTTAGAACTTATACTAACTCCCGAAGCTCGTGCGCACATCTCTCAGAGGATGCGGCAACAGGAAAAGGGAGTATTCGAGGTGACCGGTATCCAGAAAGATGGCACCACGTTTTTGGCGGAAACAGACTCGCAGCCGATAAAGTACCGTGGCCATGACGCTCGTATTGTTTCATGCCGCGATATCACCGAGCGCAAGAAGGCCGAAGAAGCACTGAAGCAGGAAATCGTTTTTTCTAATGCAATTATCGATAGCCTGCCGGGGGTGTTCTATCTCTGTGATGACCAGGGGAAATTGATTCGTTGGAACGATAATGAGAAGGAAACGACGGGATATTCCATGGTAGAACTGTCGCAGATGAACATCCTGCAATTGTTTCCCGAGACCCAGCGAGGCCTTGTGGCGTCGCGTATACAGGAAGCCATGGAAACTGGCCATGCTTTCGTCGAGGCGTCGATTGCGACAAAGAGCGGATCCCTCATTCCTTTCTATTTTACCGGTTTTCGAATGATCAGAAACGGCAAACGGTATATTGTTGGCGTAGGTATCAATGCATCAGAAAAAAACAAGCTGGAAGACCAGCTTCGTCAGGCACAAAAAATGGAAGCGATCGGCACTCTCGCCGGAGGGATTGCCCATGACTTCAATAACATCCTTACCGCGATCATTGGCTATGGGAATATTGCCCTCATGAAGATGGCAAAGGATGATCCCCAGCGCCTGAACATCGAATACATGCTTGATGCAGGGGAGCGGGCTGCGCACCTAACGAAAGACCTCCTGCTGTTCAGCAGGAGACAGACCAGTGAACGAAAACCCATTGACCTTAATGATGTCATCCGGAAAGTGGGGATGTTCCTGAAACGAGTCATTGGAGAGGATATCGAATTCAAAACAACGCAATTTGAAGAACCACTGCCGATCCTTGGCGATGCACACCAACTCGAGCAAGTCCTGATGAACCTCGCCACGAACGCCAGGGACGCTATGCCAAAGGGAGGTATCTTTTCAGTCACTACAGAGAAGATGAAATTCGATAATGAGTTCGTTTCGATCGATGGTTACGGCAAGTCAGGCAACTATGCGTTGATTACCATATCGGACACGGGCAAGGGCATGGACGATGTCACGAGAGAGCACATTTTCGAACCCTTTTTCACTACCAAAGAAGTAGGCAAGGGCACCGGCCTCGGGCTTTCGGTAGTTTACGGCATCATCAAACAACATGATGGGCTCATAAATGTCTACAGCGAACCGGGCCGGGGCACGATCTTTCAGATCTATCTGCCGCTCATCGCGGTGCATGTGGATGAAACGAAATTCGCTATGGAAGAGCATCCAATAGGAGGAACAGAGACCATTCTCCTTGCCGAGGATGATGAAATAGTCAGAAACATGATAAAGACCATGCTTGAGAATTTCGGTTATCAGGTTATCATTGCGAATGATGGTCAGGACGCGGTAAACAAGTATATAGAGAACAAGGATAAGATCCGGCTTCTTCTATTAGACATTATCATGCCGAAGAAGACAGGAAAAGTGGCCTATGACGAGATCATGGCCATGAAGCCGGGGGTAAAAGTACTTTTTGTGAGTGGCTATGCCCCTGATGAGGTCGGTCAGAGGGTGTTGACCGATGTTGGGATGCCGGTGATCACCAAACCGATTGCTCCAAAAGAACTATTGAAGAAGGTAAGGGAAACGCTGGACAGGTAAAAATTGCACTCGCGCTCATGATAAATATATATCATACACATCAAACTTCTCGTTAACAATTTTTACCCAGAATTTCGAACACTTTTAATCTAGCGCAATTGCATAGTAAGATGTTAAATAAAGTAAAGTTTAATCCGATATTATTCTATCCGTTCTTCTACGTCTTCTCACTTTTCATGAACGCAAAGATGAGCTGCACGATCTGCTACCGCTTTCTGGCTGCCGTTTTTCGACTTGGCCGTCAAAATGGTCAGCGTAAGTTTTATCATGAAACCGACATGCTGTGATTCAATCGATATTCTTTGCCTTTGTCATAAAATTGACTATACAGGCTTGTAGGTGGACCAGTTACGGATCTTCGATTACGCAAAATGAGAACTACTGGTTGAAACGTGCGGTGCGCGTTCCTTCCTCTGACCACTCCCCATGTCTAAAGCCAGGGGGTTCTAGCGGCTGTACCGACAGGCTCTCCGGCAACAATACGAACGTTATCGGCCTCGACTGTCGTTGATCCGCCTTTAACGGGCGAGCAGCTCTGTCTCCGGTTCGTGGTGTTCTCGTGCTTGATACCGAAGCTGGTTGGATGAATTCGACCCTTTGCCGCTTCATGCTGCACCCCCAACACCGCCCGTTCCAGGAGCAGGTTTGCACCCGGCCAGGCTTTGGCAGCCTGACGCGTGTCGAGGACATCGTTAGAAACATACTTTGCAAGGAATGCGGAATAGAGATCACGCTGGGTGCTTACCCCGCAGTTGCAGGCATGCCATCTTTGGGACAATGATTTTTTGGCTACTGTTCCGCAATGGCATGTCTGGGAAAGCTTTGTGCTCCGGGTAGAAAACTCGGTTACTTTACCGCCAGCGTTTTCGGCTTTGTGGTGAAGCATCGACATAAACATCCCCGGAGCTCGTCGCGAAATACTTTTACCATAGAGTTTCTGAAATGCTTTGTACGACAGTTTCTCGGTTTTGATGTCGGTACCGAGAGTGAGGACTTTGTTCACGAGCTTGCCATGAGACCGTTTTCTGGTTTCAGCAAGGATCCTTTGAAGTTCGGCGAGCTTAGCTTTAAGAATACGGTATTGAACAGAAAAGACCCACTGTTTTTTACCTGTTTTGATGGTTTTGTCTCCGTTGTAGTTGCCCGGGTTGGTAGCACGAAGGCTTCTGGCCATTTTGCGCTGGACGGTCTTGATACGTTTAAACGGTATCTCGACTTCAGGGCAAAATTCGAGTAGTAACGCATCGGTATCACCAACGATGGCAACTGTCGACGGGCCAATGTCAAGGCCAACGGTTTCGGTGCCAATCTGGTTCTCACGCTTGATCTTGGCCGTGCCTTTAAGCACAAGTTGGGCAAACCAGCGGGGATTGCCGCGGATAGTTTTCTTGACCAGACGAACGTACTTGATGTCATGGCTAAGTGCATGAGCCTGAACGCCAAACTTGTCTTTCTTGTCGAAGACACAGTTGAGACGAAGGCCAGTCCACTCCACATGGTCATCACACCACCGAATACCAGATTTGTTGTTTTTACCTTCAAGGGACGACATCCAGCCATGGCGCTTGAAACGTGGTTTGCCATGCTTCCCAAACTCGTAGTCAGCGACGGCGCTATATGCTCGAGATGCTATCTTCTGGGCGGTCAGGCTGTCAATATGCTCACTGATCCAGCAGGAATTGCGGAGGATACCGACGTAGTTATGAAGGTGGTATTCAGTATATTCAGCCTGGGTTCTGGCTGTCTTAAACATCCTGGTGCGAAGCTTGCTTTTCTTCTTCGTGATCGCCACGAGCCATTTTTCTGATCGCCGCATGGCAGTAAGACGCTTCATCGCTTCACCAAGGCAGGCATTGTACAGATAACGGCCAGCTTCGAGCCGGGCATCGAGCATTCGATTGTCCTTTGGAGTCACTACGAGTTGAAACTCGTGGATAAAAGATGGGGTTTTAGGTTTATTCGGCATTGGTTGTTTAACCTGAATCCGGCGTGAGCCGGAATCTACTATGTTGAATCGACCGCTTAAAAATAGTGTTATAATGCCGAAAAGTGTGTGGAACCAAACCTACCTTTTTGATAGGTTACATTCCTATGCCATTCGGACCCAAAAATCTCAAAATTTCCTTCACCGGGAAGAACGTCACTCACTTCGGTGGCGTATATCTTCTGCATCTCTTTTTCAAGCGCATCAAGCTGAAGGCTCTTCTCAGCAAGAAAGTTTTCTTTGCTCAGCGCAACAACCATTACACCATATCAGAGGTGATTCTTGCACTGGTATATCCCATAGCTCTTGGATTCGGCAGGATCGAGACGACTCACCTTCTACGACACAATGGAGTCTTCCAGTATCTGACGGGATTGCCCTCCTATCCCGATCCACAAACCCTTCGGCGCTTCCTCTTAAGAATGGCGCCGCTGTCTCTGACACGGCTCAGGCGGCTTCACGACAAACTGCTCTCGTCGATGATGCTAAAACCCTCTCCGCCTACACGCATTATTTTCGATATGGACTCAACCGTCCTAGTCCTGTACGGCAAACAGGAGATGGCCAATATCGGATACAATCCGAAGAAACGCGGAAGGCCATCATACCATCCTCTTGTCTGTTTCAACGGCATTACCAAGGACTACTGGCACGGAGAGCTTCGGCCAGGCGATGCGCATACCGCAGCAGGAGTCCTCGACTTTCTGGAGGCAACCTTTGCCAAAGTGCCTTCTTCGGTAAAAGTCATAATCATCAGGGCAGACAAGGGTTTTTTCGACCACAAAACTGTCGAGTATCTGGAATCCAAGAGTGCCCTCTTCGCTATCGTCGCCAAGCTGACTCCACCGATCAAACGAAAGCTTGCTGTTTTGCCGTATCACCCTTATACATCCGGCATCGAGACGTCCGAGTTTACATATCCCATCAAAGCGGGACACAAGGAGCATCGGTTCGTCGTAATCCGCCGTCCGATACCAGAAGACCCATCGGATCAGCTCTCTTTGTTTACTCTGGGCAAGTACAGTTATCAGGTCATCGTGACAAACTTGAGCCTGACTCCACTCAACACGTGGAAATTTTACAACGGTCGAGCCGGCGTGGAACTCATTATAAAAGAACTCAAAGGAGATTATCCTTTAGCGAAGATACCAACCAGACACTTTGCCGCCAACGAAGCGTATTTTCACATTCTTTTGTTTTCATACAACTTGATCAACTGGTTCAAGCGCCTTTGCTTGCCAAAAGATCTGCACAATATAACGCTCAATACGTTACGATCACGCCTTCTACTTATTCCAGGCGTATTGGTAAAATCTGAAAACCGACCGACACTCAAATTTCCGGCCAATCTCTGGTATCGTGAAGCTTTCGAGTATGCGGTAAAGACAATTGATCGGCTGAAATTCTGACCATTTTCACGCCGGATTCAGGTTTAAATATACCACATAGATGTACATTTGTCTACTAATTGCCGGAAAACAAAGTTCCCGCATTCATCCCCATGGTTAAAACCAGGGGCTTTCTGCGGATAGTTTGGTAATTTTTTGAAATTCAGGTTACACATAGAAATTTTTAATTCGGCAGGGACGATGGCCGCATGAAGGGGATAGACTATCTTGTTTAGCTGGCATTTCCAGTCAGACTGAATCTTACTCAGAAAACATGTACGGTAAACAAAACGGGAAGGGCTGTGTATCCCCGGAGCCGAGGCCGCTAGAACCCGATTCCTATTGCAGAGACCAGATCGGGCAAGGGCAGCTTTTCGAGTTCTAAAGAGGGATAATCAGACATGACACCGAAAGAAGTAGCGAGATCATCGATTTCCGTCGCAGGGAAGACCTACTCTTTGTTTGGGACAGAACCCTCGACAGAAAACTATTATCGGAAGATCAGTGCGCTCGCAGACCGAGTACTGGAAGGGAGCCCAGATATCCTTGGCCTTATCAGGATCCTGGAACGGGCAAGTAGAAATAAACGGGTTTTGAAAAAGCAGCTCCGCCTTCCCAACACTCCCGGCAACAAGCTCATTCACTTCATCGTAACTGCAGCTCAAGACATGCTCACTCCGCATACTGCCCTGGTTAATGCACATCTACAAGAGATCTCGTTTCTTAAGAGATGGGACGGCACCCTCTTCACTTCCGAAGAGCAGTACCACCTTTATATGCTCCTGATCGAGCTCGCGAACCGGGCTTGGAAAGAAGCGTTCAGATCAGCGAAGCGCAGAATAGCCTTCCTTCCCTATTGTCTTCGCGACTTGAGCGCGGATTGCCGGTCCGGCCCTGGTGAGCTTGACTATGTGTGCAAGGGGTGCTCGAAGAACTGCTTTGTCAACCGCGTAAGCGCGCTACTTCGAGAGAACCGCATCGAGCCTTACCTGTGGATGAATGCCAGCCTCAAACCTCTATTCAGAGAGCTTCGGGACAGGGAAGGAAGCATTGGCGTGCTGGGTGTGGCCTGCGTTCCGGAACTGCTGCGGGGCATGCGGCTGTGTATTGGCCTGAACATCCCCGTGGTGGGTATTCCCCTGAATGCGAACCGATGCATGCGGTGGATGGGCGCGTTCCATCCCACATCGGTGGACCTCGATGCTTTGAACGAACTGGTTGGGGACAGATAAACGGAATAACGAGAATTGGTCTTACTTCTAGAAGGGGTCATAATGTGCATCGCGACCTCCATCCTGAAGCAAACGAGTTTTCATTCTTTGCAATTGTGTAATTTCCAACCCGTATTTTGCACCTCAACATCTGCATTGCCCTGCCTATTTTAATTGTTATACCCCAAAAAATACCCACGTTTATTTTCTTGACAAATAGGCACAAACAAAATATATTGTTTTCACAATAATATTTATATATACAGCAGGCAGAGATCATGGGATGTGTTAGCAAGTGCCCTTTTGCTTAAATTTGCACTCCTGTACAATCAACGTACTTCATCCACGGAAATATCCACCACCCACCCCTATGCACTAACCAGTGCAACCTGAAGGGCAGATGAAGAATTGCTTTTGTATGCGTTTCGAGACTGGATTTTGTGCATTTGCAACAATAACCGTTTATTTTCACTACATAATTTATATTCTGAACATGTTTTGTATTTATCATTACCAGTCAAAAATCTTGCGTTAAGCGGTGTGTGGATGTTTGAGATTTCAAAGCAAGAAATAGATTTTCTTAGTCTAAAATCAATTTTCAGCACAGGGTTGTATGATGATAATAACACAGTGTATTTATGTTTTTTACACTTGGGAAATGATTCAAATCTGTTTAAAAGGAGTCTCTAAAATATGAAAAAGCTTCTGAACATGATGTCGCTGGTTTTGACGATTGCGTTTATTACGACTTTCCTAGCCGCCTGCGGCAGCGGAGGTGGTGGCGTCGGGGGCGTCGGAACAAACACAGCCTCCGCATACATTGTGACCTACAATGGTAACGGAGACACGAGCGGCATTGTCCCTGTTGACACAACCAATTACCAGGAGGGGAACACAATCACGGCGCTTGGCAATCCAGGCAACCTCGTGGATACTAACTTTACCTTCAATGGCTGGAATACAAGTGAGGCTGGGACAGGCACAACCTACACGCAAGGCCAGATCTTCACGATGGGAACAGCAAGCGTCACACTCTACGCAAAGTGGATATCAAACTCCATCCCCACATACACCGTAGTCTTTAATAACAACGGCGCTACCGGTGGCAGCGTCCCGATTGATTCAACCAATTATGTGCATGGGCAAGCCGTCGCAGTAATCGCGAATACGGGCAGCCTCGTAAATACCGGCTATTCTTTTGCCGGCTGGAACACGCAGGCGAATGGCTCCGGAACGACCTATACACAGGGTCAGACGTTCACGATGGGTTCGGCAAATATCACCCTGTACGCCAAATGGACAACAAGCCCCACGTACACTGTTACCTATAACGGCAACGGCAATTCCGGCGGTAGTGTCCCGATCGATACAACCAATTACGAGCAGGGCCAAACCGTCACAGTGCTTGGCAATACAGGCAACCTCGTACTATCTGGATATTCTTTTTCTGGATGGGGCATACAAACGAATGGGTCCGGCACGACCTACGCGCAAGGCCAAACCTTCACGATGGGTTCGGCGAATGTTACCCTGTATGCGAGGTGGAACTCAAACTCCACACCGCCACCCGGGCCTGTGAATTCAACCATAACTGGAACGGTGCATCCAACCGTAGTCTCGAAAAGCACTGATGGCTCATCCGGCGCGGTGGATACTGATGCGGCTATCTCGGTAACTTTTAACGAAGACATGAACGCATCCACTATCACGGCAGCAACTTTTACCCTATCCGGCGTAAGAGGCGCGGTGACTTATGATTCCTCCGCAAATAAGGCCACATTTACACCGTCGAGCGCACTCGCTTATGACACCTCATACACAGCAACAATAACCGGAGTAAGGGATACGACAGGGAATATTATGGCCAATAGTTTTTCCTGGAGCTTTACGACTAAACAGAATCCCGCTACTGCCGCCCCCTTGCTCCTGGGCGGGACTATGCAGGGCAATTCGTTGGGTCTATATCCGAATATTGTTACAACTTTTGCAGGTTCAGCAGGCTCTTCCGTTTCAACGGATGGCATAGGCACGGCAGCGGGATTTCGTTATCCTGATGGCATAACCACAGACGGAACTAATTTGTATGTAACGGACTCGTCTGCCATCCGCAAGATCGTCATATCCACAGGTGTTGTTACCACGATTGCAGGCATAGCAAATTCTACCGGTTCAACGGATGGCACAGGTTCGGCAGCAAGATTTTATAGTCCTGCCGGCATAACCACAGACGGGACTAATCTGTATGTCGCGGACGCTGGCAATCATACCATCCGCAAGGTTGTCATATCCACAGAGGTTGTTACCACGATTGCAGGTTTACCAGGTTCAGGTAATTACCTTTCAACGGATGGCACAGGCTCGGCAGCAAGATTTTTTACCCCTATTGGTATAACCACAGACGGAACAAATCTGTATGTCACGGACAGTTATAACAATAAAATCCGCAAGATCGTCATATCCACAGGTGTCGTTACCACGCTTGCCGGGAGCGGTACTGCCGGGTCAACGAATGGCACAGGCACGGCAGCAAGTTTTAGTGATCCTTCTGGTATAACAACAGACGGGACAAATTTGTATGTCGCGGACAGTTCTATCATTCGCAAGATTGTTATATCCACAGGGGTTGTTACCACGATTGCAGGTACAGCAGGTACTGCCGGCTCAACGGATGG
The DNA here is from genome assembly GCA_963845065.1 of Nitrospirota bacterium. Lineage (GTDB taxonomy): Bacteria > Nitrospirota > UBA9217 > UBA9217 > UBA9217 > JAJYKN01. The sequence continues at coordinate 175,973 of CAWJQQ010000001.1, read as the reverse complement.
CATAGGCTCGGCGGCGAGATTTTCTCAGCTTCTTTACAATGAAATTTCCTTTTTTTATGTAACTACTGACGGGACTAATCTGTATGTCGCGGACATGATGAATGACACCATTCGCAAGGTTGTTATATCCACAGGGGTTGTTACCACGATTGCAGGTACAGCAGGTACTGCCGGTTCAACGGATGGTACAGGCACGGCAGCGAGATTTCATTATCTTGATGGCATAACCACGGACGGAACTAATTTGTATGTAGCGGACTATGATAATTATGACATCCGCAAGATCAGCGATATTGCAACCGTCCCATCATCTCCTCCATCAAATTTAACCGCCATTGTCGGTGATGGGCAGATAACGATTACTTGGATCGGAGTTTCGGACGCGACTTGCTATAATCTTTATTGCGCCGCTGGAACGAACGTAACCGAAGCCATTGGTACGGAGATCGCCTTTGTGTCAAGTCCCTATACTTATACCGGACTTACCAATGGCATAACATATTCCTGCATTGCAACAGCATGCAACAACAATGGAGAAGGTTCGCCATCTAACCCCGTATTATCAATGCCTACGGCTTCGTACACCTTAAGCGTCAGCGAGAGCGGTACGGGAAGCGGGACAGTGATCTCAACGCCTTCTGGCATAGACTGCGGCACGACTTGCACCGCATCGGTGACAAACGGCACGTTCGTAACCCTCGCGGCAACAGCTACATCTGTATCGAAATTCAACGGATGGTCAGGCGGTGGATGTTCTGGGACAGGTGCATGCACAGTTATTATGAATTCAGATACGTCGGTTATCGCGACCTTTACATTATTAACTTGTTCAAACGGGGCAACTGATTATCCGACATGTACGCCACCCACTTGTTCGAACGGGGCAACTAATTATCCGACATGTACGCCGCCCACCTGTTCGAACGGGGCAACTGATTATCCGACATGTACGCCACCCACCTGTTCGAACGGGGCAACTGATTATCCGACATGTACGCCACCAGCATCTGGTACTAATTATTACGCTAATTACAATTGCAATGGCCAGTCACAATGCATTGCCGATATGGGGTACAACACTGGATCTGCTGGGCCATTTTGCACTATTGCCTCATGCAATGACTGGCTTAACCAATTTATTGCTGGGAATTGCACGACTTCTCCGACCTATGCAATAACTAATTCGGCAGGTAGCACTTGTGTGAACTACTAAAGATATGGCCCCGTAAAGACCAGCCAACTCGCGTAAGATGTCTATAGTCTGTTGATGATACAATAATGTAACAATAAACAGTATAACTTCCATTTGAGCAGTGTTTCGATGTGATCAAAAAGGCCTGGAAAAATCCCAGGCCTTTTTTGATTTTTTAAATATTGACGCAATACAACGCATCAGACCGGGAGTGACAGGCTTGCCTTCGTATTTTGCAACCGTTTTTAGCATGTGCCGTTACACATTTGTAGATGGAGATCAGATCTCCACGATCTGCTAAGTCGTGTAAAATTCTCGTTGAAGTTAGTGTTCAATAAAACATCCTGTGCTATGCTTATGTTGGATCTCTTAAAAAATATTTTTCACTTAATGAAGACCTATACACTGTTGGCCCATTTCACTTGAAGACTTCCGTATAGTTTGTTACAAGTATGGGTAGTGTTTGCCTCTGTAATTATTGATTTAATGAGTGAATGAAATATCTCTAATCAAAGGAGTCATCCATGAGAAGCGGCGACCCGTGCAAAATATTGGATACTGGAGATTCTTTTCCTCTGATGGAGTTTCGAGTCGTACGCGGCGCAACGGTCTATATTCCAAAAGATTTCAACGGGCACTGGAACGTATTCCTTATCTATCGAGGTCACTGGTGACCATATTGCCGCCAGCAGTTGCTGGACTTCCAAAGAAGCATAGCCGAGTTTGAAAAAAAGAACATCAGGATCATTGCAGCATCGTCCGACACCGAAGAGGACGCGGGCAAGACAGTTGATAAATACGGTTTGACCTTTTCCGTAGGATACGGCCTCACCCCATCTGAGGTATCCGCAATCACCGGGGCCTTCTTTAATCTTGAAAAAAACCACATTCAAGCGACTGGGTTTATCGTTAGCCCTGAAGGCAAGATTGAAAACGCCGTATACAGCAGCAGTGCCATCGGGAGATTGACAGCCAGCGATTGTCTAGCTTTTATTAAATATAAGATGAATCTTTGAACGTATGCTACCAATTAAAAAACATGGCCTTGTTCTTTATGGACAATAATTAAGAATAGAAAGGAAAATGCGGAAACGGAAATTGACATAGGAAAATATTGTCCAATCAGTCCGTCAACTTGATAAATAGATAACGTCTGCGTTACAATTATCATCTAGTATTGTTCATAGATATTTCGTCAGCACGGCTACACACTTGTAGATGAGCCTCACAGAGATCATCGTGTCGATCGAGGTGAGAAATATCGTTTGTATCATGTATCATGCATATGGTGATGTCATTTTCTGTCACGAAGAGGCAGTGCTTGATGATCTGATAAAATGGATTTTAATGAAAAAGATAAATTATTTCAAAATAAGCTTTACTGTTCTCATGGCAGTTTACGGTATCATTTGCGCCCATGATGTGAATAGCTTTCACATGCTTGATGGAGTAAATCTGGTAGCGCACGAAGCGGGCCACCTGTTCTTCAGCTGGTTCGGCGAATTTATCCATGTTATTGGCGGCACCATCGGCCAGCTTTTTGTGCCTGCTGCCTTTACGATTTACTTCTTTGTTCGGCGCGAGTTTTATTCGTCAGCAGTTACGCTCTTCTGGACCGGCCAAAACTTTTTCGGGATTTCAGTGTATGTAAAAGACGCCCAGGCAATGGCACTTCCGTTGATATCGGTTGGTGGTGGTGAGGAGGTGATCCATGACTGGAACTACATTCTTTCCCGGCTTGGGCTTCTCAGGTGGGACCAGGCGATTGGAAACACGGTTTATATAACAGGGATCGTCATCATTATTGTGTCAGTTATCTGGGGATTGTATCAATCGATTGAGATAGAGGAATCACAATAGCATGCAGCGCGGGCTACTTCCCGTAAGGTGCATACAGTCAGTTTATGACATAACCTAATATTCGAACCGTAATTACAAAAGGAGAAGCTAGATGAAAATATATGCCCCATTGCTATTTGCTCTCATTGCATTCTATTTTCTTTTTATTGGTGTTAAGGTTGTTATATCAAAAAGACCTCTGTTTATACCATCAAAATATTTCTTTGCTTTAATGGTTTTTGCATTTTCTCTAATCACGGTGAATATATTTTTAAAGGATCTGTCAGGCAAGAGTAGAATAATCTTCATGATAAGCCCTATTCTGTTTATTTGTCTTTTAGTTTATTTCTGGATCCTAATGAAGGGATACATGGCTATTGGAGTATCAGATGATTCTTTTAGCGATGCACTTCACTTTTCTCTCAAGAGGATTAACCAGCCATTCGAGGAAAAGCTGTCTGCCATTAGGCTCACTGCGATAAACGCAAATCTGCAAATTGCGATCCAATCTTGGACTGGCTCCGCACAGCTTAGGTTCAAGCAATCAAAGGATACAAAATTGTTAAAGGAAATTATAGCGGGAATGAACGAATACTATATCAAAAATCATATTAAACCGAATAATGTTACTTCTATTTTCTATATTCTCCTTGGCGTTTTTATGTTGGTCTTAGCAGGAGTCCGATTTTACACCTTTTTGTAGGACAGAAATCGATTCTCGCAAAATACCACAGATCTATTTTCCCGGGCTAGTGCGTATTTCAACCAGGATTTTACATCATTTTCATTATATTGGCATTCAGCACTTGTAGATGAACCCCATAGGGCTCCTAATTTCGATCGAGGTGAAAAATATTATTTGTATCATGCATATTATGATAGTGTTTTCTTTCATTCGCTTCATCCTGAAGTTAGCTGAACTGTGATTTATGGAAATTGCATAAAGCGCATTGATATTGATAAAATATCGGGTTTCATGTGTTCCGACATTCCGTTCCAAAACCCCTTCAATCAACGTGTCACCTTTTTTACAAGGTACGATTTTCAGTTCCAAGCCATATATTCCCGCGAATGAAAGAAAACGCAGAGTTGCAAGTCCTTGCAATTGACAATACTTCAAGGCTCTGCCAAAATATGAGTAGTTCTAGAAGAAGCTAACCTTTTCGCGGGATGATTGCTCATGAGCAGTAAAATTATCACTACTTTACGAATCTTTACCTTCTGCCTGTTTGGTCTCGCAATCGCGTGCAATAAATCCGAAAACAGTGCGCAGCCGCCGCAATATCAGATTGCGCAGTCGTCCATGGCGCGAGACACGAACCCGCAGGTACCTGACGCTGACTTCACTGCGGTCGTAGCGGGCAACACGGATTTCGCGCTTAAGGTCTTTCCCCTCCTCGACCCGAGCGGAAGCAGCAATATCGTTTTCTCTCCCTATAGCATAACGCAGGCTTTTGCTCTTTTAGCGCCGGGCGCCAACGGGAATACTTTGAGCGAAATCGAACAGGCGTTGTCGTTTCCTCTTCCCCAAGACCGCCTTAACGCGGCCTTCAATAAGCTCGACCTTCTTCTCACGAACGAGGGCACAGGCGCCATTACGGCAGCCGGCGAGCAACTCCCCATACTCAGGAACGCCAACGCAATCTGGGGACAAGTGGGTTTATCCATTCTGCCGTCTTATTTGGACACTCTCGCGGTAAATTACGGTGCGGGCATGTACCTCGTAGACTTTATTAATGCGACGGAGGACGCGCGGGGTACGATCAACTTATGGGTAGAAAGCCAAACGAACAACAGGATACAGAATCTGATCCCCGAGGAAGGAGTGACAGATTTAACCCGTATCGTTCTGACGAACGCCATATGGTTCAAGGCAAGTTGGGCGTCGCAGTTTTCGGTAGCGAGCACGGCAACTCAGTCCTTTTTCAATCAGGACGGCTCCACGTCATCGGTTCCCTTTATGCACCAAATGTTCACGGTAACCTATGCGCAGGTGGATGGCTGCCAGGCTGTCGATATCCCCTATGCAGGAAACAATTTTTCAATGCTCGTCATTATGCCGGATCCCGGCACGTTCGATGCATTTCTGTCCTCGCTCACTCCGACCGTGCTGGGTGACATTACCAATCATCTGTCCACTCAGAAAGTAGCTCTTTCTCTCCCAAAATTCACCTTTACCGAAGTCGCTAACCTGGGTTCTATATTGAAATCTCTCGGCATGACCGATGCATTCAATTCGAATACTGCGGACTTCTCCGGCATTGACGGGGACCACGACCTGATTATCCAGAATGTCTTCCATCAAGCCTTCATCAGCGTAGACGAGTTTGGAACAGAGGCAGCAGCCGCGACCGCCATCGTGGTAGGGCCGGGCGCGGCGCCGCCACCTCAACCTCTAACGTTTACCATCGATCATCCCTATATATTTCTCATTCGGGAAATACAGACCGGCTCGATCCTCTTTCTGGGGAAGGTAGTTTCGCTCTAATAAGCAGCCTTCCACCTGCGTTAAGCAAAATGGTGACAGCATGAGTACAATTATGATTCGTTATGTTCGAGAGACTGACTTCATATTATCGGCTTCGGTTCTAGTTTGTGCCTTAATCCTTTCTTGTGGTTATAGTGAGATTGAACCAATGGATGATTATAAAACAATAACATTTTGCCATTCTTGAATATGTTTGCTTCATGGCAAAGACGAAGCGAGATATCATGACGTTATACTGATCATATCCAGAAGAATTAGGCCGTGCTGTTGTTTTCATAGTATGAACCTAAACCTTATCCGCGCGTTGATGCAGGTTACAAGTGATATTCTGCAGCCGTTTTTATCAAGCGCCTGTGCATGCTTATAGGTGTTGATTGGACAGGCAAGGTCGGTGCCAAGGTGATGAATATTGTTTGAATTTTACAGTCAACAGTGCTTTCTGAATTTATGATAGTTGCGATTTATTAACATAAATTTCCATTCCACATTCTCGTCTGTTAAGCCCCCTCTTGTTGCCATTTTTTGCAGAACCCCAAAAAACCGATCGTAAATTTGCTTTTTGTGATATAGTAAAAGTCATCGAGTTCTCTAATAACTTTTCATTGTTTCGAAAAAATTTTAAAAATTGCAGAATACGTATCAATAGTGCATTCTGCTACTTTTGATAAGCAGACTGTCGCGATAAAGCCAAACTCTTCGCAAGAAGAGGACGGAAAGCCACGGGTCTTACAAGACCAAGACCGCCGAGCTGCCGAAGGATGATGCCTTTGGTGTGCTCGGCCTTTTTATTTGTTGCACGCTCAATAACGGGACAGATAGAGGCGCAAGGCTACCCCGAGTAACACTGGCGGAGCGGCTCATCGCAAACCGCTACTATCGAGGTAGGGGTGCGGAAAAAATTCCCAAATGCAACGAGGGGGAGAGATGAATAAGGTGCTGCCTTGGAAGATGATCGCACCGGTACTAACAGGTGTGGTCATTTGCTTGATTCCTGTCCCGCAAGGCCTGCAACCGAGTGCATGGCATTACTTTGCGTTATTTGCTGCCGTAATCGTAGGATTGATTTTGGAACCTATCCCATCAGCAGCGGTAGGGTTTATAGGTGTCACTCTGGCAGGATCATTACTTCTTGTAGCTCCAAAGCCGGCTGACTCGCTGAAATGGATGCTCTCGGGATTTAGCAATGGCACGGTTTGGCTGATCTTTATAGCGTTTATGTTTGCGAAGGGTTATGAAAAGACCGGCTTGGGACGCCGTCTTGCCTTGACTCTGGTAAAATGGTTGGGGGGGAAAACATTAGGCCTTGGTTATGCTGTAGCCATAGCTGATTTGATCTTGGCGCCTTTTACTGCCTCTAACACCGCGCGCAGCGGGGGGACGATTTTTCCAATCATTAAGAACATACCGCCGCTCTATGATTCTCTGCCTGGAGACACCGCGCGTAAAATCGGTGCTTACATCATGTGGACGGCGCTTGCAACAACTTGTATCACAAGTTCAATGTTTCTAACTGCCCTGGCACCAAATCTTTTGGCCTTAGAGATCGTAAAAAAAACAACAGGGATAAACATCACGTGGGCGCAATGGGCAGTTGGTTTTTTGCCTGTTGGAATGATTCTTTTTATAACCGTTCCTTTCCTTGTTTTCAAGATTTATCCACCCACGCTGAAAGTCTGTGAAGATGTGCCGATATGGGCGAGTCAGGAATTGTCTAAACTGGGTAAGATAACGCGTAACGAAGTGATTATGGCTCTCTTGGTTATTTGCGCCCTAATCTTGTGGATTTTTGGTCCCGGTTGGTTCAATCTGGATGCCACAGTGACGGGCATGTTAGTCTTCAGCGGCATGATCCTTACTGGTGTTATCACATGGGATGATATCCTTAATAACAAGCAGGCGTGGAATGCGTTGGCGTGGTTTGCAACGCTGGTTGCCCTGGCCGATGGTCTTAAACAGGTGAAATTCCTCGATTGGTTTGCGGCCCTTACCGCAGGATCTCTGAGAGGACTACCTGTAACCATAGTGATGCTCCTTTTCGTTGCTTTGTTCTTTTTTATCCATTACATGTTTGCCAGTTCAACTGCGCACACCACGGCGGTTTTACCAGTATTCTTAGCAGCTGCCGTGGCTGTGTCTGGTATGCCTATAAGGCATCTTTCCCTAATGTTATGCTATTCCTTAGGAATTATGGGCATCATAACACCTTACGCTACGGGTCCATCCCCTATTTATTATGGAAGTGGTTACGTACAAAGCACGGATTTTTGGCGACTGGGCTTCATTTTCGGACTGATATATTTTGGAGTTTTTATAATAGTGGGTTACCCATATCTTGTGTGGATAATCCAATGACGATACACAAAGTTATAGAAAGGCTTTTAGGGGCTGCTGCATCAAAAGGGAGCATAACATGGTTGAGATGTAAAAACATTAACAGATTCCCCTGTTTTTTGCTTTCTTATCTGCTCCTTTTATTACCTCAATGAAAGTAATTGTTGCAAAGAATAAACCTGCGGCACGAAGTAGAATAAATTATTTGCGTGCGATTGAAGCACTTCGGGTATTGCTTTTAGGGGAGACATTACCGAGCTGTAAATCGAGAATGTAGTCCATCTATTTCTTACGAGATGATTGAATCATTTAAAAATGTTGATAATTTTCACCCACTTATAGAGATAAGAATGAATCAATTATATTTTCTAACTTGTTGTTATAATGATATTCATATTGCCTAAATAATGTGCAAGTTACATTCTGGTTAAGAATACGAAGGATACAATAACTTTTTTAGCACTCTTTTGCACAGGTTGTCCACATGGTTTGTTTGTAGAATATATAAGCCATTATTTTATAAAGTCTAAATCCTTTATGAACAATTTATTTTGAACACTACTTTTTTATTTAATCAAGTTTGGCGGGTGCAATTTTATTTTGCCTATGGAGAAAAGCAACTGACAGGTAATAGAAAGCATCCCAAGGGACGGGACTCCGCACTTCTGGAAAATATTTTATAGCTGCACCCTGTTGAGACGAAAAAATTACAAGGATGATGGGAACGGGATAGTAAGAAGTAATTCCATTCACGGACTATATCAGGCATTTTTTAAAGTTAGGAAGTGGGGAGGTTATTTTCCTGTGCTTGCACTATGAGAATTTTTTTTTGGATTCTGCATCATATAATATAGTCGAAAAAAGAGACTTCTTCCTGTAGTCAGCACTAATATTAATTTGAGAATAGTGCATATTTCATACAGAAGATATTAGTGTAAATTAGTGGCCGTCATGGAGGCACGTAGATGGAAAAGTCGTCTGGCACGTAACCATGTCATTGGATGGCTTCATAGCTTGCCCTGACGACATTATGGACTGGATTTTTCGATATGATGCAGGACCGAATACCATTGCCAAGGAGGCCATCAGGTCGACTGGTGCCATTCTCGCTGGCAGGCGCTGATATGATTTGTCAATGAGCCGACTCGGCGGAATAGAAGAGATCTATGGTGGAGCTTGGAGAGGACCTGAATTTGTCATCACACATCGCCCTCCAGTTGCTCCGAGTAATCCCGCGCTTACATTTTTTACCAGTAGCATCGACAACGCGGTTGCCACAGCCCTCACCAGTGCCGAAGGCAAGAATATCGTCCTCTTTGGCGCGACCATTCCTAGACAGTGCCTCAACGCAGGTGTAGTTGACGAGATCCTTATCCATCTTGTGCCTGTTTTGCCTGGAGATGGGATCAGACTTTATGAAGCCCGCGGTTTCGGACAAGTCAACCTTGAACCGACTTACGTTGGGCAATCAGGGCAGGTGACAAACCTGCGCTTTCGCGTTGTCAAGTGAAACTGACGCCATTTTTGATGTGAAATCAACCTGTCGTTGCGCATGAGCTGGTATTGCCATTGTGTGCCATCCACCACAAGTATTGGATCGCTATCAATTAAGGTAGCTGCAGAACAGCCCGCCAAAATATTTCAACCACACTGTCGTGATAGGTGCGTTTATCAAAGTATCTCTCGCGGCAGCTGTGCTGCGCAATTTCCTAGCATTCTGCATTGAAATTTAGTCAACCTATGCATGATTGTAGGTGTTGCTCGCAGAGATTTTATTTTTATTGAGGTGAAGAATATAGATCATAACTTTTTAGTCCAATGTCCATGCTGAAGCGGTTGAAGTTTCCATTCCTGGCAGTCGTGATTTTCAAGCTGCAGTCGATAGAGCGGCTACCCATTTATTACTCACTTGACATACTCATTTGGCACTATTGACTTCGCGATGGATCAGGAATATATTCGTCAAAGACACATTTAAGCCGATTTCTTTTAACTATGCCGCTAGAGAATATTCATAGTCAGCCGAGGGGAAGAATTATCTTCCTTATTGCTTTATCGCTCGTTGGTCTTGCTTTTGGAGCCTACCGTCTATTGGACATCTGGGCTTTCAGCTTGACGGCATCCGAAACTGAAGGACAAATCGTGGCGAGAAACAGTGCAAGCTTCATCATAGAATTTAACGCTAATGGACGAACATTCCAAATTACTGAGGATCTTCCGAGCACGAAAGGGTTGAGTGGTTTAACAAGAACCAGGCTACAGCCTGGGACAAAGGTCTCAGTTCTCTACGATCCTTCCTCCCCGAGCCGCGCGAGATGGAATGACAATCGGAATTGGGTTTTCCCTCTCGTGGTAATTTTATTGTCAGTCCTTGTGGGTTTAGCTGGCCTCTTTCCTAATTTTGCTAACAGATCCTTTCGCCGCAATTGAAGTTGCAAAGTTCATGAGGGCACAGAATATGATAACAGCTGAGAAAGTATGGATAATGGCTTCGTTCATGACGCACCCCTTGATCGCCGCGATTCATGCATGATTCAAATGGCATTTTACACCATCGTCATTATATTGGCATTCCACACTTGTAGGCGCAGCTCGGACAATCAGACTTGCCAAAAAAATGAAGAATCCCGTTTGAAGTTTTAAGTCAACTCTCCTTTCTGTATCTTTTAAAGTTGCCATATCTCTAAAGTCATAAAGTTGAAGCCGAATTCGTTGTGAAATATCCAACCGGAGTCATAGACATAGGTTCTTGGCGAATAACTTTCTTATTTATTATTTGACACATGTAGGTGCCGGTGATATTCTTCGCCTCGTGATGGAGGACGCAGCCTGACCATGGAATTACATCATCTCAGGATATTTTTGTCGGTATTCAAGAACAGAAGTTTTTCTAAGGCAGCACTTGAATTGCATCTTGCCCAGCCGACGATTAGCGAGCATATAAAATCGCTTGAACGGGAACTGAACTGCACGTTGTTCGAACGGCTTGGAAAGACAATAATTCCCACCCGCGAGGCAGATGCTTTATATAACCATGCACTAGACATTATCGAAAAGGCTGACAGCGTAAAGGGTGTACTTGGACAGCTTAAGAAAGAAGTTACCGGTGCATTGATCGTAGGCGCAAGCACTATCCCCGGCACGTATCTGCTGCCGGAGCTTATGTCTGATTTCAGGCGAAAACATCCGGGAGTATCATTTCAGGTACTTGTCGGGGACTCACAGGAGATTGTGCAGCAGATTTTATCTCATCACGTCCTTCTGGGAATTGTGGGCTCTAAAATTGCTGACGCACAGATCAATTATACGCCGTTCCTAGAGGACAAACTCATCATCGTAGCCGCGCCGTCGTTCATGAAGAGCAGCAGGATATCCTTGAAAGACCTGTGCCGGTATCCCATGGTGCTTCGGGAAGAAGGGTCGGGAACCAGGCGCGAGGTGGAAAAGCTGCTTGAGGAGCAGGGAGTCTCATGCAGCAGCGTGAGAGTGGCCGGCATCTTCGGCTCCACCGATGCTGTTAAACAAGCTGTCAAAGTGGGACTAGGATTAACGATCTTGTCACGGTTCTCCGTCACGGAAGAGCTGAAACATAAACTTCTAAAGGAAATCAAGTTAGCCGCCCCTCCCATGAAAAGGTTGTTTTACATAGTAACACACAAGAAGCGCGCCCTTCCTCTCATCTATTCTCTTTTTCTTGATCACCTCAAAGCAAAATCGTAAATACTACCGCCCCAGTTATCCCATCTGTCGATAAAACCTATGTTTGTTGTCTTATTAATCGGAAATGCCTATTTTACATATCATACAAACCTATGGTAAAGTAGATCAAATTTAGATTTGAGCAGAGACGCGCTGGTGCAGCTAAGCGTTGAAAATAACAAGCATTCCAGGACGCGGCACCTAAAGCTGGCAAGCTGCTCTATTCCATATAGTCCTATGCCGAGTCTGACGACAAGCTGCTGAACGATGACCTCTACGGATTCAATATCGGCCATAAGGTCACCTTCTCGGAACGATAAAACGGAGAACTATATACCAGCAGAGAGGAGAATTGACCATGAAACACTTGTTTACACTCGGAGCAAGCACTATCCCGGGAGAGTTCATTATTCCCAGGCTGTTGTCCGCGATGATCAGGCACCTTCCGGAGATCGAGCTTAAGGTGGAGATATCGGACAGCTTGAAGGTCTTTGAAGGTCTGCGGAAGGGACAGTACGAAATCGGTATCATCGGCACGCGATTCGATTCCACCGACGTGGAGTTCACGGTGATTGTTAAGGACGACCGGCTCGTACTAATCACCCCGAAGAACCATCCGCTTGCCACAAAAGGGACCATTGCACTCGGAGACTTGAAGGGTCAGAACTTTGTAACACGGGAAAAGGGCTCCGGAACGCGGGCGGTCTATGAGAAGGCGTTCAAAGATGCGGGACTTGCGCTGACGGACCTGAATGCCGTCGCCGAGGTCGGTACCACCGAGGGGGTCATCCAGGCCGTCGAGGGAGGCGCCGGGATAGCCATAGTTTCGGAACTGGCGGCGAAAGAGGCGATTGAGCTCAGGAAGGTGCAGGCGCTGAACATCCCCCTGCTCAGGATGATCCGTGATTTCTCAATCATCACCCGGAAAGGGAAGCCACTTTCCAAGGACGCATCGGAAGTGCTTGCCGTGATCAAGATGGTGATGAAATAAGGCGGGCGAAAGGTACTGTACTTTCGCTATAAAAAAGAAGAAAAGTCTTCAGCCGGGCTTTTAGCGGTAGCTACATTACCGCTCCGTAACGCGACTTTAAGCCTGACGTTATACACGGAGTATGTGACGTGCTCCAGTCTTATCATCTAGGCAATGACTGGTCAGCAGCCATGGACATCTTTCCCCTCGAGATGACCATGACTATGAGCAGCTCTGCATGTTATGGGGGTGGTATTCGTGCTCCTTGCTGACAGACCAAACATCTGGCCATGTGTAGCGGCAGCTATAGAGCGGGTAAGATTGAACAAGGAGAACTCAACTGGATATGTACCGGACGCCAGCTAGAATCCACTGTACGATAGATGCTTGAACGCACGATACGGGACGGCGGTGTATCATATCCACGCACGGAGAAACCTATCCCGGCTTTAATATGTGCAAACTCTATCCCTTTCTTGTCTGGACAAAGCCTAAAGAGTGACAAAGGAGATTATATGCAAATAGACGCCCGCGGTAAAGGCTGCCCTATTCCTGTCATAATGACAGAGGAAGCGCTCTCGAAGATCGGCGAGGGTATTATCGATGTGTTGGTAGATAATGAGGAGTCGGCTCTTAATGTGTCGGGCTATGCTGCGCAGAACGGCATGTTCGCCGAGACGACGAGAGAAGGGAAAGACTGGAAAATTAAGGTCGTGAAGGGATACTCTTGCAAAACCGGCGTGAAACCCGGCGTTGCCGGCGCTGAATCGGCAAAGAACAAAAAAACACTGCTGCTCATTATCGGTACCGATAGCTTGGGCAAGGACGAGGACCTGGGAAAACAGCTCATCAAGGGGTTCTTCGATACCATGAAAGTCTACAAGCAGCTTCCGCACACTATATTTTTTCTGAACGCAGGCGTCAAGCTGACCACGCTGAATGAGGAAACTGTTGCTGTGCTGAAAGAGATTGCAGATCTTGACGTAGAAATATACTCCTGTGGCACCTGTCTGAAACATTATAATCTTGAGTCGGAGCTGAAGGTCGGAAGACGAGGAACCACGAACCATCTTGTGGAAGGTATGCAGGACTTCGACAAGGTCGTGTGGGTGTAATGAGCCACACTAGGTTGAGATTATTAATTCGACTGGCTACGTCGGCTGGTGCTGGCCGCGGGCTTCAACCTCGTTGGGCAACTGTGCAAGGTTTGTCTTCGGTCCGATTCCGTAGCCAGTCTTCATATGATATCAGCAATGAGAGAAGGTGTACTAAAAGAAGGATTACAACAGATCGCACGCTGCCATTCAGGACAAGGTAGACAAGCAGCTTGAATTCCTACTCACCAATCCCGATCACCCGTCCTTGAACCTCCATCCGGTTCGGGGGACGAACAGCATTTGGGAAGGTTATATTGATTATCACTATCGGTTCACGTTCGAACTGGATGGCGACTTTTTTGTCCTACGCAAAGTTGGCACGCATGATGTGTTGAAGAAGCCTTAAATCTATCGGGATTTACATAACCAGCACATCTACAGGACAGTATCAGGGCACTTATAGCGCAGATACCAGCACGGGCGGATGAACCTGCAAACCTCTCGGTTGCGGCATCAGCAGGACCTGCACCGATTGAACTAAAGCTCAGGCTGTCAAGGGCATGTTTGGCTTCACCTCCCCTGTCTAGTTTTAGTCAAGAGCTGCCGTGGAGCGGAACGTACATTCCCGACCCGGGTAATACGAAGCACAGAAGAGGCAACCGCGTCTTGCCGCGAAGGCTCAAAGATTCAAAACCTCTTGCAATCCGAAGCAGCTTAGTATATATTAGTAGTATAGACTAGGAGGTGCGTTATGAAGACGGCAAAATTGTTTCAAAACGGACAAAGCCAGGCTGTCCGTTTGCCCAAGGAATTTCGATTCGAGGACGACCATGTTTTCGTTAAAAAATCCGGGAACGTCGTGGTGTTGATCCCGACAAAGAACTCATGGGACATCCTGATCCACAGCCTGAATAAATTCTCTGATGACTTCATGATTGAAAGAAAGCAGCCGAAGATGCAAAAAAGGGAGGACTTCTGATGAAGTACATGCTGGATACGAATATCTGCATTTACCTCATCAAAAAACAACCGCCAAAGGTACTCAAGCATTTCAAAGCTCATACCATCGGCGACATCGGGATATCCTCTGTTACTCTTGCGGAACTTCGCTACGGTGTATCAAAGAGCCAGTACGTCGAGAAAAACCAGCAAGCCCTCGATGAGTTCATTCTTCCCCTCGAAATCGCCGACTTCAATGAAAAGGCGGCTCAGGAATACGGAGCAATCCGGGCGGAGCTCGAAAGAGCAGGCAAGCTTATCGGATCCATGGACATGCTGATAGGCGCGCACGCTTACGCTCTCGGCACGACCCTCGTTACCAATAATACTAAAGAGTTTAAACAAATAAAGAATCCGAAAATTGTGAACTGGAGCGTTTGATGAGTTTACACGAGATTGAGTATTATCTAAGAGGCAAATAGTAACCAGATAATTTTTCGGCAGAAAAGTTGTTCAAGAACGGGTGTCAAGTTTTTCCGTGTGCTATACTCACTTAGCCGAGATATGGCAAGATAAGAGACGAATGTCAACAGTAAAGACCTGCCCCAAAGATGTTTGATCCGGCAGCTTTTTCTTCACACAATTTCGCAGTACCGTCCTAATGATCTCAACAGTTAGGATTTCCGTCCGGCAAAGCGAGTCAGGAGTTCCCTCAGTTCTTCGTCGTGCTTCAGACCGGCGAATTTTGCGCGCGTAAGGTCGGTCCGTTTCAAACGGACCTGACGGATGTCGGCATTGGTGAGATCAGCCGCTGTCAATATAACATCGAGAATGTCCGCTTCCCGCAGATCCGCAGAGGATAGGTTCGCGTTGCTGAGGTCCGTCCCGTGGAGGTTCGCGCCGCGGAGATCGCACCCAGAGAGGACAGCGCCGATGAGGCTGGCGCTCCTTGCGTGGATTTTCGTCATGATCGCTCCGCTGCACCGGATCATGGCCCCGTCGACCGTCTGGAGATTGGCCCGGGTGAGATCAGCCTTCTCAAAGATGGCGCCGGCGATATGCGAGTTCGTAAAATTCGCGTCCACGAGTCCAGCTTCCGTAAAATCAGCGCCCACGAAGCTTGAATAGGTAAGGTCCGTCTTGTCGAGATGCGCCTTGAGGAACGAACAGCCGGTAAAGTTCGAGCTGCCCATGTTGCAGCCAGTAAGATCGGCGTTCCTGAAACTCGACCCGCTCAGGTTCGCGCTCGACAGGTTCGCCCCTTTGAGGTCCGAACCGTCGAAGTTCATGCCGAGCAACTCCACCCCTCTCAGGTTCATACCGGAAAGATCGCATTTCGAGGCATCGCCGCTTGAGGATGCCAGGGCTAAGATGTCACTTTTTGACAGTCGTTCGATCTGTTCACGGGCTATGTCTTCGGGGCTTTTAGGCATGATTTTTCTTAAGAGAATATGCCAAACTGTGTAGAAACGCAAGCACATCAAAAAATGATTTTTGATGAGATAGTAAGCGCCTTTGAGTTTTTAACTAGTAATGAGACACATTAGGGCCAAGAGGCATGTGAAAAAATGGCCAATATCTTAATTGTCCTGATACCATCCTGATAAAAAAGAAAGGATTGCATCATTTGCTGTAAACCCATGAATTGTTTGATAGCGGGGACTGGATCAGAACCGACGACCGTTGGGGTATGGACCCGAATGCCCTTTATACAAAGCTGTCAATAAGTTACTTCAAGCCTGCTCATGTGATTTGCGTTTTTTAAACTTGCTAATCGAGACGACCTGCTTGTCATCATGCCCGTCATCCTTCCCGGGCGACGCCTCAGTTTCCTTGCTCACATCGGTCCTGAGAAACTGCACGCCTGCATCCGGTGAGAATACGCCCTGCAGATCATCGTGATGAACATAAACATCTTCTTTATGCGTTCCAAAGGCGAGGACGCAGGTGAGATTCCCCTCAGCGTCCCAGTCCAGCGTATTACTGGTTTTATTATTAAAGACGAGAATCAGTCCCTGTTTCTTTTCCTCTTCAGTGAAACCACGTTTGCCGATATTTGTTCTGCTTGAATATTTCACGAGGAGATAGACGCTTCCAAAATCATTCCAAATATCGTAAAACAACCTCTGAAGATACTCCACTTGCTTTTTCATGATAGCGATAAACCCTCTCCTACCATCCGGTCTTAAAAATCATTTTTGCGCCCGGAGATTCATGCTTTATATTCCTTCAATCTCTTCGTCTTCTGTGCCTTCCTCTTCTTTTCAGCTCATATATGCAAACTTTCTTAGAAGAGGAAGGAATAATCGCATTTAGTTCAGTTGATAACCTCTCATTTCCATCCTGAGTCCAAAGTATACTTAAAAACCAAATTCTATATATTCAACGAGCGCTCATTCCAAAGGCTTGTTTCCACCGCTTCCGAGGATCCTCAAAGATAACTTCATCCGGGGCAAACCGTTCGGGTTCGAAATCATTACCCGCCCATCGCAGCATGTCTTCGTGCTGTTTATGTACGGGGTCCATGATTGCCTCCAGGAATTCTTCATATCCATGTACCCCTCCGCAGTCCTCCGGCGGACATGCCCTCTTGCCGTCATGGCAACGAGGATATTTTGTTGCTTTGTCTCTTGGTAGTATCTTCTCAAGTTTTACCGCATGTTCCCAATTATCGCCGTAGTCATAGATATATGCAGCAGTGTTGTCCTTCATCGAAAAATAATCAGCGATATCGCACTCCCATCCCGGCAGGATAACCAGATCAAAATCATCATCTGGAATGCCTATTCGTTCCTTTGCATGCGTAACTGGGTTGCGGATGATAAAATCATGCAAATGATAATCTTGCCAGCCCATGGCATCCTGCACGGCAACATGCAAATCTCAAAATGTATACGTTTCCGGGACCTGAATCCTGCGCCATACCGAAGGCTTGATTCCTTTCAGAGTGATTTTAAATTGATATACTTTCTCAAATTTCTTCTTCATTGATAAATCTTGATTCCCGATAGAGATCTTGAGGTATGACGAGAGTAAAGGTCGCTTGAGTACTTGACATGATATCAACTATACAGCGATTGAGATTTGCAACTTTATTGTGATACAAGAAATATTTTTTTCCAGGCTGCAAATTCTTTTTACACTCTTTTCACCAGCCCAGCTTCGTTGCATTCGCAAAGATTGGGTATGGCTCAATTGTTCGGATGGAATTTTAAATACATGGCCGATAAAATTATGCGGCTTTTGTCTTGCTAAGATTTTCAAGCACCCACATGCGAACCAGTTGGAGATATCCTATGCCTTTGCTCTCCGCGATTTTTTTTAGTTGATAAATCGTTTTATCGTCCAGCCTGAGCGATACCAGCTTTTTCTTAGGACGTGCAAACTTGACTTTCGCTTCTTCCGTTTCGTACTTGGTACTATCGTGTGTTGACCAAAAATCGGTCTCTTTTTTTTCTGATTTAAATTTTGGTATTTTTTCCATTTTACTCATACTGCACATCTCCTCTTATGTAATGCTTTTTCCCGATCGGTCATGTCTCGTGCCGTAATGGTCCTGTAAACACCGCGTCCCTTATTAATACCAACAATGAAATGATATCTGCCGTTGTCAGTGGTTCCGTAAACAAGATAGCGCCCTTCACCGGTCTTGCGCGTGTATGAATCGCCCACGCACGCTTCTTCTACTTCATCTGGTGTGACGCGGTGTTCAGTTATATGTTCGATATTGGCTGCATCCCATTCAAAGTCTTCGAATACCAAGGCGCCCTCATTTCTATGAGATGTCTATAAGATAGCTCTCCTTCTTATCAGATGTCAACTATATTGAATGATATGCGCACAGGCTCTATCAATAAATTGAGCTGCAAGCCTATAGACTTTATGATCTTTTGCTGCTGCAATGCTGATAACACTATTATAACTTGATTACTCGCAGGGGAGTTCGTGCATTTGCGAGAACTCATCCAGACTTTTCATGCCTGGTATGCTGTAAAGAGGGGATTGGGTGGTCGAACTATCTGTAACGGTCCTGATGCCGTCCTGATGGAAAAAATTGGGGTTACAGCAAAGGCTGTAGCCCCATGAATTATTTGGTAGCGGGGGCCGGATTTGAACCGACGACCTTCGGGTTTATGACCCGAAGAGGGTTAGATATCCCCTATCCCCTTTTAACCAAGTCGGGGCCTATAGCCTATACTAATGCGTTTTTTCAGGACGCAAACAGGGCAATATGGCTAGAAGCAAGGGTGTGTCCCAATCTTTCGTCTTGACAGGATAGACCGGCCTCACTACAATGTAGTAACAATACTACATGGAGGCAGCAATGATTAAGGTCGGTTTGCGTGAAGCCAATATGCACTTTTCAAAATATGTCAAGATGGTGCGGCAGGGGCAGGAGATCGTCGTAACCGAGCGTGGCGCTCCCATTGCCGTGATCAAACCCCTGGGGCGCGAGGTCTCCCCGGAGAAGCGCATCAAGTTGCTGGAGGAACAAGGGTTGCTGAAGCGTGCGGTCAAGGATACATTTCCTTCTGGTGCGCCGCTTGCCATTAAAGGGCGTTCCATCGTCGAAACTCTGTCTGATGATCGAGAAGATAGGGTTTAAAAATGGATAAACCGTGGGTGTATTTCGACACCAGTGCTTTTTTGAAGCTTTCCATCAAAGAAAAAGGTTCGGTGCGAGTGCGGAAAATATCGAAAGAGAACCATATTCTCTCTTCATCTATGCTGATGGTGGAAAGCTTTTCTGCCTTGGCGCGCAGACGTCAGGCAGGCGATATCGAGGGGGTGGCTTTCGATAAAATTCTTAAGCGCCTGAAAGACAATTTTGCCGCTGTTGAAATGATCCGCGTGACCGAGGATGTGCTTAACCTGGCCGGAGAGATAACGCTACGCTCCACGGCGAGAGCAATCGACGCTGTCCATATTGCTTCGGCCAGATTATTTCAGGATGGCACAGGTATTATGACCACGTTCATCACAGCGGACAAAAAGCAGCATGATGCAGCCCAGGGTGATGGTCTGAAATCGGTTTATATCGGATGATAAAGGAAATAATTGTATCTTTCAATAAGACGAGACAGTTACTATCTGGCAATGAAGGCCAATAAATTTCGCCCTGCTACGGTAGCGAGAACGCGATTTTTTGAAATGCCGCCTCTTAAGGTCTAGCAAATTCTATTCGTATTCTGCATTTTCAGTTGTCAGTTTCAGTCAAACAGTTCATCCTGTAGTCGTGGAGTTTCCATTTTCAGCAACAGTGTAGTTATCACTCTGTATTCGATAACTGTCTGCCCCGAAAATACACCATTTTTGTTCTTCCCTTTCACCGCATCTTTTCTTATACTAAAAAGAGATGACATAGGTGCTCGATATACTCATTGCGGAACGAGATTGCGCAATATTTGAGGGGGGTGCTGAGTACAGGGACTGCTCAATAAAGGGTTGGGCCTCATAAATTGCAAGGAGTGCATAAGAAATGGTCTTGACACGATCGCAAGCGCAAACCTTTTACGACCGCTTCGGAAGAAGACAGGATGCACAGGCTTTTTATGAAGATGCGGCCTTAGATGACTTGATCGCCCATGCGGCATTTGAGAAGGCAAATAAAGTTTTCGAGCTTGGGTGCGGTACAGGCCGCTTCGCGCACAGCCTACTGTCAAAGCATCTGCCTCCCCTCGCTGCGTATTTTGGCATCGACCTAAGTCAGACAATGATAGATATAGCAGCGCAACGAATTGCATTTTACGGAGAGCGTGCTAAAGTAGCTCGTTCAGACGGTTCCATGCGCTTTCCTCTTTTCAGTCGCTCAGTCGATCGGGTCGTCTCGACTTATGTGCTTGACCTTCTGTCGGACGTAGACATCCTCGAGGCAATATCCGAAGCGCACCGGATACTCATACCGAGTGGCAAACTTTGCTTAGTGAGTCTGACAAACGGTGTGACGTTCGCATCGCGGATTGTTTCTACACTATGGTCGGCCGCATTTGGTTTGCACGCGCCCCTGGTAGGAGGCTGTCGACCAATTCAGCTCGATTCTTTTTTTGATCACCAAAGTTGGTCGATAGATTATCAAAACGTGGTTACGCAATTTGGGGTACCATCAGATGTGCTTATTGCAAGTCTCAAAAACACGCCCAACAAGGCGTTCAACGCGGACGTAAATCCAGCGGAAGGAGGTAACCCTTGATTTCCAGGGCTAAGCTGCTGTTTATAATCGTTGCAAGCTTGGCTTTGCTCGCCACCCGAGATATCGCATTCGCTGCGCCCGATCCGACCGCGCTGGTCAAGGCCGCGCTCCATCACTGGCGCGGGGACAGCTCCTATACGGAAGTGGAAATGACCATTCACCGGACCGCGTGGCACCGCAGCATGGTTATGGAAACCTGGACCCGGGGCGACGCGGACTCCCTGGTGCGCTTTACAAAGCCGGCAGGGGACGCGGGGAACGCGACCCTCAAGTTCGGCCAGTCGCTCTGGCTCTTTAACCCGAAACTGAGCCAGATAATCCAGATCCCTTTCTCCATGATGGCGCAAAACTGGATGGGTTCGGATTTTTCCTACAATGATTTCGCGAAGTCCGACCAGGTGGTGACCGACTATTCGCACAGCCTCGGCCCAGCCGAAAAAAGCGGGGGCAACACGATCTACACCGTGGTCTGTCTGCCCAAGCCGGGCGCTCCGATTGTGTGGGGCAAACAGGAACTGAAAATCCGTGATGATGATGTTCTGATCGAGGAAACGTTCTTTGATCAGGACATGAAGCCGATGCGCAGGCTCGAAACAACGAAGATCGCTCCCCTGGGAGGCAGGCCCTATCCCGTGGTGATGCGCATGAGTACGCTGGACAAACCGGGCCAGTGGACGGAGATGCGTTATACTAAAGGTACTTTCAATATCGCTTTGCCGGACTATCTTTTCACGCTTTCCAACCTGCGGAATCCCCGGCACTGGAGCGCGCCATGATCGCGCTTGCCTGGCGCAATATCTGGAGGCAGCCGCGGCGAACACTCCTAACCGTGTCGGCCATTGCATTTGCCTGCATGATCATGGTCTTCCTGCTCGCCTTGCAGGTGGGCACCTATGCAGGCATGGAGGACAACAGCCTGAGCCTGTTCGACGGGTATGCTCAGATCCAGGAACCGGGATACCTGGATGACTCCGGTATCGACAAATCTTTTGTCTTCCCTGAAACGCTCGTACAGGAGATCAGCAAGGTCCCCGGCATCACCACTGTGGCGGCCCGGGCACAGACCTATGCTTTGCTGACCAGGACCAATACGCAGCGCAGTATGGCAGCGATGATCGTGGGTGTACAGCCGGATGTCGAACAGCGCGTTTCGCGTATCATCACCTCGCTTAAAAGCGGCCGCTATCTGCGGGACAACGCTGCCGAAGCAGTGCTCGGCGAGGCGCTTGCACGAAATCTTGATGTCCGTCCCGGCGACAGCGTGACGCTGCTCGGCATGGGGCGGGACGGGTCAGTGGCAGCCGACGTATTGATTGTCGCGGGGATCTTCTCGAGCGGGGTGCAGGATCTCGATCGTGAATTGGTGGAGATACCTCTCAGCCGGTTTCAGGCAGATTTCGCCATGCCCGGAGAAGTCCACAACCTGGTCATCTCTGGATCTTCTCTTGATTCAGTTGACCGCAGCCTTCCGGCGATCCTGCGGCTTACCCAAGGGAAAAACCTTCGCGTCTTGAGCTGGGGCGAACTCGAACCCGGCCTTAAGGACGCGATCCGGCTCGATGCGAGCACATCCATGCTCTGGTACGTTGTCCTGATCGTCGTAGTGATTGCGATCCTGCTCAACACCATCCTGATGTCGATCCTTGAACGGACGCATGAATTCGGGATTTTGCTGGCCCTGGGCATGCGGCCGTCAACTGTAGGCCGTATGGTCTGGATCGAGATCCTGATGCTCCTGTTTCTGGGACTTGCATCAGGCATCGCAGTTGGTGCATCCGCAGCAGGATGGTTTGGGGTTCACGGGATCGCCCTTCCCGGTGCTGAGGGTGCATTTGCCCAGTGGGGAGTGCCCGGCAGGCTCTATCCGAAACTCACGGTCTTCAGCCTCCTTGCCGCACCCGCGGCCATAGCGGTGTTCACCGCGGCAGTAGGCATCATCCCCTTTATCCGGCTGCGCAGGCTCGAACCGGTTGCAGCAATGAGGGCCACGTGATGGAAAGATCCGGACTGCTCTTTTCGCTCGCCTGGAGAAATCTCTGGCGCAATCCGAGACGTACAGGGCTGGTGCTGATTGCTGTGGGCGTGGGCGTGTGGTCCATGCTGATGTGCACAGCGCTGCTCCAGGCGTGGAACGCGAGCAGCCTCGGTGCAGCGCTCAAGGACATGACCGGCCAGGGGCAGATCCATGGCCGGGGATATCTTGATGATCCCGGCGTGGGCCATAGTTTGTCTTCTCCGGCAGGACCGCTCCTAGCGCTACTGAAGAACCCCGGGATCACACAATGGGCGCCCCGCGTGCGGGTGCCGGCTGCGATCCAGAGCGAGTATGAGACCTGGCCTGTGACCATGATCGGGATCGATCAAAAACAGGAGCAAGAGCTTTCGTTTATTGCATCAGCAGTGACCGAAGGCCAGGCACTTGAGGGCAGGAACGATCTGAGCATCCTACTGGGGCGCAAACTGGCGAAGCGGCTGCACACCGCGATTAACAAACGGGTAGTGCTCATGAGCCAGGACAGTTCAGGAGCCCTAGCCGAGCGCGGCTTTCGCGTTGTGGGATTGTTTTCCGCCGCGCCCGAGGCGGAGGATCGCTACATATTCATCGGTATTACGCAGGCGCAGGACATGCTCCGCATGGGTCACGATATCTCGGAGATTGCATTCGATGTCCGTGACCGGGCTGGCCTGCCGGCGTTCATTGCACGACTCCGGCAAACAGCTCCGGATCTCGATATCCAGTCCTGGGAAACCCTTCGGCCCTTGACCAAGGCGATCACCCAGATGATGGATGGCTTCATCCAGGTCTGGATCGTGATCATGTTCGTGCTGATGGCTTTCGGTATCGTCAACACGCTCATGATGTCCCTCCATGAACGGGTGCGGGAGCTGGCGCTGTTGCAGGCCCTGGGGCTGCGGCCCGGGCTCATCTTCGGCCAGGTAACGCTGGAAGCTGCGCTCCTTGTCGTGCTGGGCATTGCAGCAGGCGCGGGCCTGGCTTTCGCAACGATACAGTCCTTTCATAACGGCCTTGACTTGGGGTTCCTTGCCCGGGGAGCCCAATGGTTCGGTGCGGGCAAAGTGCTCTATCCGCGGCTCACGGCATCGCAGTACGTGGATATCGGGCTTCTGGTTTGGGTGCTGGGGATTCTTGCGGGTCTCCTGCCCACATGGCATATCGTGCGGCAGGTTCCCGTGGAGGCTATCAGTAGGAGCACTACGTGATGTTGTTTCAGAACAAAAAACCAAAACATTTACAGCGGCGCAAAGAGCACAAAGGAAACCGTAAAACGAATTCAAATCTTAAATTATTCTTTCGCGTCCTTCGCGCCTGGTGGTTCAAGGTTAAGACAGTTGCAACGTTTTCGATCCGTTGTGAACAGGAGTTCATTATGGAACCGATCGTGATTTGCAGCAAACTGAGCAAGGTCTACGGCGAAGGCACCACGGAAGTCCATGCCCTGCGCGACGTGGATCTGGAAATACGGAAAGGCGAGTTTCTGAGCCTCTCGGGTCCATCCGGCTCGGGCAAAACCACGCTACTCAATCATATCGGCGGGCTCGACCGGCCCACGAGCGGTGAAGTCACGGTGGATGGACAGAAGCTCAATGAACTGGACAAGGGGACGCTGGCTGATCTGCGGCTGAAGAAGATCGGGTTTGTGTTCCAGGCCTATAACCTGATCCCGGTCCTGAGCGCCTATGAAAACGTGGAATTTATCCTGCAGCTGCAGGGCGTAGGTTCGCAGCAGCGTCGAGAACGGGCGCGCGAAATGCTGGCCGAGGTCGGGCTGGATGGGCTCGGCAACCGCAGGCCGGGCGAGCTCTCGGGAGGCCAGCAGCAGCGCGTTGCCATCGCCCGTGCCATGGCTTCCACGCCTGCCATCATCCTCGCGGATGAACCGAGCGCCAATCTCGATTCCAGCACCACGGACGAGCTCCTTGTTCTTATGAGCAAACTGAACGAAACTCGCGGCATGACGTTCTGTGTCGCGAGCCACGATCCGCGCGTCATCGGTCATACGCATAGACAGGTGCGCCTGCGCGATGGCAGGATTGAGACGGATGAACGGGTCTCATGATCGGTCTAAACCGAGTGCTACTAATTGCGCTATGCCTCGTGCTGTCGGCCCATGAGTCAGTACAGGCAGGATTCAGAGGCGAAATCGACATGGAGACCGGTTATGCAACCAATGCCGGTGACAGTCTAGATACGACGCTGGGCGAACGTAACCACTGGGACCAGTCTTTGATGGTTCGTCTCATGTGGTCAGGAACAGTTGCGTCCGGCTGGAATCTGGATACCGCCTATCTTGCCGATGCGTGCTACGGCGGCGGCGTGGAGTTGCTACGCAAAGAGCAAACAAACAATCCCATTTTCCCCGTTGATCCGGACCAAATCTCACTGTGGCATCTGAACCATATCCTGACCGATCACGATCAGACCTTTACCGAGCATCGTCTCGACCGGCTATCATTGGGTTATAGCGGTACCCATCTGGTTATGCGAATCGGTCGTCAAGCGCTTACGTGGGGTAGTGGTCTGGTATTTCACCCAATGGACCTGTTCAATCCATTTGCACCCAACGCCACGTACACGACTTATAAACTCGGCACCGACATGCTATACGGTCAATGGCTGTTCAACAGCGGCGCTGACCTCCAAGGTGTAATAGTTCCGCACCGTGATCCGAAAACCGGAAGTCTCACAGACAACCAGTCCTCCGCCGGAGTCAAGTGGCACGGTTTCGTCGGGGAAAATCACACGATTGGCATAGACTTATTGCTGGCTCAGAATTACCAGACGCAAGTGTTAGGGGCCGGCGCGAGCGGGGCGATAGGCGGTGCCACTTGGACTACCGAGGCAATCCCTATACACCTTGACGGAAACTCCCTGCTCACTTCCTTTCTCACTAATGTGCAATATGCCTGGATATGGAATGAAAAAAACATAAACGGATATATTGAATACTTCCATAATGGCTTCGGCGTCAGTGGAACCGACCGCACGCTGTCCAGCCTGCCAGCTTCGCTGACTGAACGTCTCGTTCGCGGGGAGCTCTTCACTGTTTCGAGTAATTACATTGGAGCGGGCATTAATGTGCAGTGGACGCCGCTATTCACCCTGAACCCGTCGATCATCTCAAACCTTGACGACCGCAGTATGCTGCTGATCGGCCAGGCGGTCTACAGTCTCAGCCAGAATACGAACATAACCTATGGATTTCAATGGGGCCTCGGCAGCCATGGTACCGAGTACGGCGGTCTGCAGACTGCTCCCGATTCGGGAATCTATGTCACACCCGCGAATCAAGCCTATATAAGGCTTACTTGGTATTTCTGACGCATCGCTTTTTCGTGAGAACCGCTTGTATTTTGGTATCATAAACTCCTGGCGTGCACACTTATGGACGATATGGCTTGCAGATTTACGGATGGGGGGAATCTACATGTTGCATAGCTATATATGACAACTCTGTTAGAGATGATGTGATGGCAGCATTAAGATGTGATGATGGGGGCGTTTTGACAGTTATACCATAAATTATAAAAAAAGGAGGTTGCATGTCAGTCAAATATTCAATATGGACCATAATTATAGCAGTTATATTTGGATCAAATTTAGTATATGCAATCGACGCAAATCCAATACATTATCAGATAAAACCCGACTCGATCATGCGCGAAATTGACTCCAGAGGTGCTAAAGTGGTCTGTGAAGAGTTATATAGTGATTGGAATGTATGGTATTCCATTTTGCAAAAAAAAATTGCTTCTGGAGATGAATCATGGCTAAAAACTGCCGTTGCTCTTCGACCAGGCTCCGATGCTGGTGCAACCGAAATGTTGGATTTAGCTGTTGGTGAGGCACTCGAACATAATCCTGTTAATGTTTTCAGGTTTACATTAAAGGTATTTCCTATACATTATATTTGTGGAGCACCAGATTATAATGACCCTCGTTTTAACTCTTATGACCTTGCGATGAAGGCGATTAACTTGCGTATTCATATAGTGTCTTCCATGAGAAATATAGAAAATTCTGTTACAGAGTGTATCCAATATTTAGAGACATCAAAGGAAGAGATCTCACATTTTTACAAAGTTAATAAATAACGAAAACAAGATGAAATCGAAGAAGCCGACCCGATTGGACTGAGTGGAGGCTTCAATCTTTATTTTTACGCAAGAGCGAATAGTATTCGCTATGCCGATCCCGTGGATGTTTTGGTGGAAACCGCGAGTTTATTTGCCATAATATCTTCCTCTTGTTTCCTAAAAGCGGACATTTCTATTTTGGGATGACAATGCCAATTCTCCGCTGTTGACATCCATATTCGTCCGATATATATTCATCCCAGAAAATAAGTGATTAAAAGCTAGGGAGTTTTTCATGAGAAAATTACGCCTATTAGTGATTATCTCGATTGCGCTTATTTCCCAATCCTGTAGCAATTATAGTAGCGGTGGCCCCCAGTTCATATCGACTCAAACCTTTACATTTATCGCGTCCGTTAATCCATCAACTCTGATACAAGGCCAAACTATATATTTGTCTTCTGGTCCCACTCAGACTGGACCCAATACCTACGTCATTAGTACGCCAGAAGAACTTACTGCATTCATTCAAATCCCTGGTCTTGTCGGTACAGATGCATATTATCAAAATATGTTTAATAATCTCGATGTGTATACCTATCTCTTGATCAAGGGGCCATCCTGTCCCGATTACTTTGAGTATTCAGGCTACCAATACAACCCGCCTACTATTTTGATTATAATGAACCACTTCATGTTAAACGACGTTGCTTGTGCGGCCGATTCTTTTAACGATGCCTATTATGTGTTAAAGGTAGAAAAATGACGCATCTAGTATATGATGAACAGTAACAAGTTTCATTTAATTTTAGTGTTAACTGCGACTTCGCTCGATAGACATGGTCCCAACGGCGTATTACAAGTATGATTGGGAGGATTAGCGCTGAAGATGATTCCGACGGCATTCTCTTTATTAGTTGTGATTTGCCTACTTGTCGCGAACTGCGGCAAGGGAAGCAGTACGCAGGCTGGCGTACCCTATCCCCCAGGAATCGTAGCTACTGCCGGCAACGATTCCACCGGTGTCTACTGGACTAATGGTGACAGCTTATTGAAAGTTGGGATAAATGGAGGGATTGTAACAACCTTGGCCACTGGAACGATTTATCCCTTCACCATCGCTATAGATTCCACCAATGTCTACTGGGCTGATAGCATTGGTATAGAGAAGGTGAATAAAAACGGTGGTACAGTCACGACTCTCATCTCCGGATTGAGCGGTTGGCTCCAAAAAATGGTAGTCGATTCCACCAGTGTTTACTGGACTGAAATGTGTTCCACTTGAGATATGTGCGACTTAACCATAAATAAGGTAGGAATAAACGGAGGCCCTGTAACGAACCTTACCCCAGGAATGTATTCCGGGGTTGTGAATTATTTACCGTATGGTATAGCCGTTGATTCCACTAATGTCTACTGGATTGAGTTTTCTCCTAGCGGAAGTATTTATAAAGTAGTCATGACCCGGATGCTGGCGCAACGCAACAATTTGCCATGAAAGGAGTTTGATATGCTAAGTGTCCTTTTCCGCTATTGGTGGTTAATTCTATTGAGAGGGATTGTTGCGATCCTGTTCGGCGTGCTAGCCTTATTATGGCCGGGGATAACTGTGAGCACCCTGGTGCTCTTTTTCGGAGCCTATGTTTTCGTGAATGGCGCCTTTTTGATCATTAACGCAGTAGGTGGCCGAAAAGAGGAGGATGACCGGGTCGTGCTGCTGATGGAGGGGTTGCTGGGTGTGGGTGCCGGCATCATAACCGCCTTTGCTCCCGGCATCACCGGAATTGCTCTGTTTCTCTATATCGCTGCCTGGGCTCTGGCCGCAGGAGTACTCGAGATCGCCGCAGCACTGCGGCTCAGGAAGGTCGTTACCGGGGAATGGTGGCTGGCTGTGGGCGGAGTTGTGTCTATCATCATCGCGCTTTTGCTGATTAGATTTATGGCTGCCGGTGTACTGGGCCTCATCTGGCTGATCGCCACCTACGCATGTCTGTTCGGCGCGATCTTGATCGTTTTAAGCTTCAAGGTACATAAGCTTGGTGAAAAAATGGGCATGGTGTGAGTGTGTTCGAAGTAATCATAGCTGCCTCAAGCGACAATGCCAGAGATAGATTGGTGCTAAAAACGACTTGTATGGTGAGCAGGACAAACGTCGCATTGACAGGCCTATTGACAAAATCCCATCGTATGATATCTTTTTAAAGAGGAATGTGATGCGCGCTGCCTGAGGCGAATCCGTTGCGGCGGGTGGTTGTGCACCACAAAATACACAACCCCAAAGTTTGTTCTGACAATTAATAATGTCATATCTTGTCGAAACCGATACCCGCTGCTTCAAATCCGCCACTAACCCGTAGTGACTGAATCGACCCGTGCAGTTCGACAGGAGCAATACCTTCACCATGAGTGATGACTCCACCATCGATCTCAATTTCGCGCGCCGAGCCGCCGTGTTTCACGCTCAATCCAATGGCAGATAGCTTCACCACCACACCTTTAACCAGTGAATCGCCCGTTCCGCCAAACGTCTCGATGCCCCGACGCACGACGAGGCTACCAATTGGTTGGCTGATCTGGATTCCCACAGCCCCATCCGCATGCGTGACGATGCGATCAAAATCGGCATAGTGCACCGTACCTGTATACACGTTAAAACCGCGGGCTCCTCTTCCAAAGGTTTCAATCGGGGCTTGAATTTTCAGATCGTTTACGATTCCAAAATTCACGAAGCCGATACCGCTCGGTCCATGTGAAGTGATGTTCTCTTCGGCAATCCACCGATCCACAAACCCCCAGTTGTCGAGCACCATATCGTTCACGCCATAGGTCACGACCGGACCACGATTGCGCACGACGTTTACACGTGTGCCCGTAAGGTCAAAATATTCAATCTTGCTGTTTTACATGGTTTTTTAAAACATAGTTTGTCGCTCCTTTCCCCTTGAACTCACAAATCCGAGCATCTATACTCGCTCTGATATTTATCAAAAAGATTATCAGAGAGGAGACGACGTAGACTGGAAAAGCCTGCTCGTCTATATATCAGGATCGGTTGACCAGGAACTGATTCTTCGTAATGAATACCTGGTGACGGAAAACCGCATATTACGGGATCAACTTAAAGGGCGCCTCCGGCTTACCGTCGGGGAGCGAAAGACCTTAGCAGAGATCGGAAAGCGCTTGGAGAAAAAAGCATTAGATGATGTCGCCAACATCGTCAGGTTTGAGACCATTTTAGCGTGGCACCGTTTGTGACGATCCAGTTCGGACACACGTTATATACAGGGTTGAAGTAAGGCAACGGTAGGAACTACCTGACATCGCAATCTGCGCTCGTAAACAGCATATCAATATTTGTGTAGGGCGGATATGCTTAATATTCCGTGGTGTCCGATAATAAACTACCTCTTCAATTTCGAAGGAATAACTTAAAGCTAATGTGGTGTCCGATAAAAAATACCCCTTCAAGTTCGAAAGAACAAAACCTATAAAAGACATTGGGATAAAAGAAGGGGATGTGGCGAGATCATCCTTTGGCAGGATTTGGCAAGATTAAGTGACTCGGGAAAAGCCCAAATACTGAATGGGCAAGTGTAGACGAGGAAGCCAGGGTCAAATTGAAAATGACTAACTTATAAGTTAATTTGACATCCGATAAAGTATTGATAATAGAGATCTAACTGGTAGAGCTGATAATTCGTAATCAGCAGGTCGGTGGTTCAATCCCACTTGCCGGTTCCAAATACTCAAGCACTTAGCGTGTCTTTTTGACAGGCTTTTTGCTTTCTAATGGCATAATAGTGGCAACAGGCTCAGGCGATTCGATGGCCCTTTCAAGCTGAGGTTGCGTTATTTGAATAAAAAAGATGAGTTGTTCTAATCTCTGCGTGGCTAGAAGTTCTTGGCTATATCGATTTTTCTTGGCCGCTTTCAAGCAGGGGTTTTTAGGATGATAGCAAGATTCAATTAGTAATAATGATAGGAAAAAGATCCTCTCCGTATTGTACACTTTTCGATAAAACATAAAAATGCGCGGTTCATCCTGTAGCTGTTGAAATTACCATTTCTGGCAAAACTTCAATTTTGAATCTGAATCATGCACATCGTCTGTGTTTGATAGATGTGCAAAGATGGATAGTTCGCTCAATTCCGTCATGGGGAGGTATGATCGTCGTCAAGGCTGGGACTGGGGAGCGGCGGATCCCCTCGTGGACCTGGGACCCGATTGTCAATAAAGGACGCATGATGTTCGTAGCCTGCGTTTCCGTTCGGTTTGCCTTCCGTTTTCAACGAACCTGTTTCTCAAAGACTTTCCGGAAATGGAAACCATAGATCGAGAAGGTGATGGCCTGGGGCAAGAGGCGGGGACGGTTGAACAGGGTCCAGAACAGAAGTCCCCAGTAGTGAAAGCGTTCCTTTCCGATGATCCCCAATACTACGATGGACCTGACAAACGCGGCGAGGTAGTTGAAACGGAAACGAAACCTCCTCTTTTGCGGTGGGACATACTCCCTAAGAAACGTCCTGACCCTTGCATAAAAATGGCGGGGTGAATAGAGGGTCTTGAGGACCTTTTTGTAGCCGTTGATCAGCAGGTCATAGTCCATGCGCGGTACAAAATTGGTCTCGAAATCGGTATTGTTCCCGGAGGTCTCCTGGAGCAGCCGCTTTTCCTGCTTCAGCCTTTCGTAAAGCTGTGTGCGCGGCAGGGCAATAAGAATGCCGACCATGGCCGTGACGACCCCGCTCGCCTGGATGAACCTGATCTGGGTGTCGAATATGGTGACCGGGTCCTGGTCAAAGCCGACAATGAACCCTCCCTGCACCTCGAGGCCGGACCTCTGGATATTCCTGATGCTGGCCAGGAGATCGCGATTTTTGTTCTGGAATTTGCTGCATTCGGTAAGGCTCTCCTCATGGGGCGTCTCAATCCCGACAAAGACGACATCGAACCCGGCATCGACCATCATGTTCATAAGGTCTTCATGATCGGACAACTCTATGGATGCCTGTGTGTTGAACGTGAAGGGATGCCTTTTTTCCTCCATCCATTCGACGATGGCAGGGAGGATCTCCTCCCTCAGCTTTTTCTTGTTTCCGATAAAGTTGTCGTCGACAAAGAAGACCTGGCCCCTGAAGCCGTACGCGTACAAGCTATCGAGCTCCCTGAGCACCTGCTCCCGGTCCTTCGAGCGGGGTTTGCGGCCGCACAACTGGGTGATATCACAAAACTCGCAATTGAACGGACAGCCCCGGGAATACTGGATATTAATCGAGGCATAGTGCCTCATGTTTACGAGCCTCCACAGGGGGGTGGGCGTCGTTCGTACATCCGCCCACTCTTCCGTGGAATAGATTCGGCCGGGAGAGCCCTTGCTAAAATCCTCAAGGAAACGAGGCAAGGTGATTTCGGCCTCGTTCAGCACCAGATGGTCCACTTCTCCAAACGCTTCATAGTCGGTCGTGAAAAGAGGTCCGCCCGCGACGCTCCTGACACCAGCCGACCTGCAACGTGCCAGCACCCCTCTTGCCGATTCTTTCTGCACGGACATTGCACTCACCAGAACCAGATCAGCCCATTTCAGGTGATCGTCACGCAGGCGCTCCACGTTCATGTCGACAAGCCTCTTCTTCCACGCCTCGGGAAGCATCGACGCTATCGTCAATAATCCCAAGGGAGGACTGCTCGCCTTTCTGTTGATAAACTTCAAGGCGTGCCGGAAACTCCAGAAAGTGTCGGGGAATTCAGGATAAACGAGGAGCGCGTTCATGGCATGATCTTTGTCATTTTTTTCAATTCAACCTTTACGAAATGGCTAAAGATAATTGTATCTGATTTTCCGCCAATGTAAAGGAAAGATAAAAAGATTTTCGCGCATAAGGCGCGCGTCTCTCACCCCCACTGTCATATATAAGTTACAATCGGCATTCTTCACCCTTGACATATTTCTGACATTACATGCGCGTAGGTGAATTTCGCATATTGTGATAGATTGATTCCTCAAACCTTCATCCTTTACTCCTTAAAGTTTCCATTGTTTGAAAATCATTAAGTGTAGTCGAAGAATGTTGAATAAACCTTCTTGATGAAAATGCTTTTCCTCTGATTTATTGCCGCGTCGCATTGCCCCAAGTTAATCTCTTGCGCTAGAATTTACACAATGGGTAAATATGTATATAATTAAGGTAATTAAATGCTTATCACGGAGTGAAAGCCATGGGATCGAAAAGGAAAAAAGCCCTGATTATCGCGGGCGTCGTCGTAGCCCTGATTGTGATCGCTGCAATTGTCGCTGTCATGGTATTCGATATTAATTCTTAGAGGCCCCGCATCGAAAGCACGGCCTCCGAGGCCACCGGCCTGGATGTCAGGATTAATGGGAAGATGGGGCTCTCTTTCTTTCCCTTTAGCGTATCAGCTTATGATATCTATGTCGCCAACAAGGGAGACGAAATTATTTTCATCAAAAAACTAAAGTTAGGGGTGGAGTTAATACCTTTGCTGAAGAGGCAACTCAACGTCACCAGTTGCGAGCTTCTCAAACCGACTATCACCATCGTGAAAGACGCCGAGGGGAAGTTTAATATCGAAAATTCTGGAAAGAAACCGACTGAAGCGGGGCTGGGAGCAGCTTTCAGATTGAAAGAATTCAGGCTGTCCCAAGGGGCACTGGCCTATCTTGATAAGAAAACTGGTATTAAGATCGAGTTGAATGAAATCAGCCTGGCTATAAAAGACATCGCGATAGACAATACCTCAGGGGACATTATCAAGAACGCTCATTTAGGGGAAGTCTGGACTGCAAGGAGGTGAGGAGAAAGAACCTAAAAATTGACAATGTCAAGTGCCCTATAAAAGCGGAGAAGGGATCTCATGCCCCTTACTATGGATATCTTCGGTACGAAGGGTGAAGGAGATGCCACGATAGACAGGTCGGAAGTCAATGCTGTGTATAAAATCAATTTGAAGGTACCGGACCTAGACTTCGAAAAACTTGAAGAGGCTTACGGCACAAACAAAGTGATCGGCGGGAAGGGAGACCTTTTTGCCTCCGTGATGATGAAAATGAAAGGAAGTCGCACTCTTATGAGTAGCGTGGAAGGCACATTTTCTCTCCGGGGTGATAATCTTGTCATTTATACTATGGACCTCGACAAGGTCCTCTCATCGTATGAATCGAGCCAGGAGTTCCACCTCGTCGACCTCGGCGCGTTCTTCATCGTCGGCCCGCTCGGCCCAATCGTCAATACCTTTGCGCTCAAGGCATACCGATTCGGAGACGTTTACTACCAGACCCAGAGAGGACAGGCACGATTACACAGTTCATCTCGCATTGGAAGATTAGGGATGGTGTTGCGGACGCTACGGATTGCGCCCTTGCGACGAGCCATTATCGGGTCGCACTTAAAGGCAAGCTCAACCTTGTCACCGAACGATATGATAATGTAATCGTGGCGCTTCTCGATGACAAGGGGTGTGCAACTATCAAACAAAGTGTCAGCGGTCCTTTCGGAGTCCCACGGTCAGCGCCGTTAGCGCAGCCGAGTCCCTTGCAGGCCAATTCACCCATCTTTACAGAAAGGCAAAACGTTTCTTTCGAGGCGGCAAATGCGAGGTCTTTCATAACGGTGCTGTGCGACAACCCTGAAACTGTTTTGAAACTTCTTAACCTCAGACGACAATTACTTAATAGGGCAGATTCAGATTCGAAATTTCCGGCTCTTTCCGTGCGTCTGAGACACCATCCAATTTGCAAATCTTGGTTTAACGCACTCACACAATATTTACTTGTCATGCACCTGTGAAATTATAAGGAGATTGTATTTGAAGTGTAATACTTGCGAGCCACTTTTAGGTGTATTCATTTGATGTTGAAAATTGCCAGGAAAGAAAGTCATGAACTTGACCATTACCTGATAAGCTGGTACACTTTGATCAATAGCATGATGTAATTAGGAGAACAAAGTCGTTATCAGGCAATAACGAGGTTTGAAATGAGTCAGGAGACGCTCAATCTATGAAAACCATGCTCAAGGCGTTCTATACAAAACCGCTCGTGATCTATCTGGTAGTAGCGCTGCTTGCGATCTCAACCTTCGCCGGACCAGCCGATGCCATGTTCGTCCCTGCCTCACCTCATCAGGATATGACCGAGTCAACGGCGGTATCCGCGGGTCGGGCGGCAGATATGGCTAAGATCCAGATGGCGTTTGAATCTAAAATCCTCCAGCAAAAACTTATGGACTACGGGCTTTCCCCCGAGGAGACAATGGCGCGGGTGAACAAGCTTTCGGACGAGCAGATCCATCAGCTCGCGACTCACACGGACTCGCTCCAAGCGGGCGGAGACGGAGTCGACATTCTTATAAGCCTTCTAGTCGTAGCTATTCTCGTCGTGGTTCTGGTCTATCTGCTTCACCACCGCATTGAGATCAAGTAATGGTATCGTGTACGACAAAGGGCCGCGGACGCACTAAAACATACGCGCGGCTCCTTATTTCGGGCTTGAATTACTGGTGACGAGAACCACCGCCGCATGCGGCGGTAAAAAGTTTGCCAGTTTCCAGCCCGGCATAGAAACGCGGGGCCACTATATCGAAAGTGTACCGTTCTATACTTCCGTGAAGCGGTCAGTATAAACAAGTATTTCGTAGGAGGGGAAAAATCATGGAATTTATCTGGTTTATCTTGATTGGGCTGGTGGCTGGGTGGCTCGCTGGACAGCTCATGAAGGGCGGCGGCTTCGGCGTCATTGGCGACATCGTCGTGGGCGTGGTAGGCGCATTGCTAGGAGGTTTTCTGTTTCGCTCCTTTGGAGTGTCCTTGGGCGGGGGTCTACTCGGCGCCATTATCGTAGCAACCATCGGTGCGATAGTGCTTATTTTCATTTTGCGTCTCATCAAGCGAGCATAAGGATCTAACCCGTCGCTCAACACGCTCGTCCAACGCCGGTTAGCTTTGTTTGTATACAAGTTTGAACTGGTATTCTGCAGCTCCTATTCAGCTTGCGCTGGTGCAAGCTTGTAGATGTAGTCAAGTTTCATATAATAATAGCGGGGGTGCAAAATTCAGTATGTATCATTGCATTTATTGACAAAGTTTTCTCTCAGCAAATTCATCCTGTATCAAACGAGTTTCTATTCATTTCAATAGCGTGATTTACAACTTGAATTCTTTAACCAGTTACCGTCCCGTCATCTGTCCGAATATCAACGCCGGTAAAGTGCGCCGTCTGAGATGACGGGTTGGAAAGGGCGTCAGCCTGCTCTTCATACTGACGGTCGAATCCGGTCAGCCGCTCGCGGTGTTGCCTCAAATGCTCTTCCCACGAGGGGACGACAAAGATTTCCAAAAAACGGTGCGCTGTCTCCCCGTCGCGGTAGAGCCCCCACCTCGCCGCCCCAGTCCGCAGCCGCGACTTTCGCACCCAGCTCATCGTCTGGAGGAACAGCTGCTCATTTTCTTGCGCGACGGTGTAGGTTGTTGTCACGAGCACGGGCCCTGCCTGCGGGTCGGGGTCGACTATTAAATGGGGCTCGGGCCAGTACACTGCCAGGCTGCGGTCCATGCCTCTCGTGTCGAGGAGGGGCCAGATATGGATGATCGCTACCTCTGCGGCCATGACCACCGCTGCGATAAGAAAGGCCGTTATGAGTCCTGCCGACCCGGCAATAACGCCCCAGATCACGGCACTACCCGCCTGAGCGCCGAAGAAGACCATCTGATAGACCGAGAGACCACGGGCGCGCACCCACGCCGGGAGAAAGAGTTGCATCTCGGCGTTCATGCTCGAGAGGACAGCGATCCACGCGATCCCTGTCGGTATAAGCATGATCAGGATCACGGCAGCGTTCGGTACCAGTACAAGCACGATCAGCGCCGCAGTGAAGATAAGACTGGCAGCACGCAACAGGGCGTTAATCGAAAGCCTGGCTCGGAGGCGTGGGAGCGTGAATGCGCCGGCAACGGCACCGGCCCCGAGCGCACCCAGCAACAACCCATAGCCGTTCGCGCCGAGTCCGAGGCGCTGACTTGCGACCAGGGGCAGCAGCGCCCACAGTGCGCTCGCCGGCACGAGAAACAACGCTGAACGGACCAGAATGCGGCGGACCACCGGGGAGTGGCGAACGTACCGGCCCCCAGCCCGCAGCGCCGGTAAGAACCGCTCGGGGTGCCGTGATACCATGTCTGCAGGAGGGTGCCAGGCAGCGACCACAAGCCCAAAGACCAGAAATGTGGCCGTGTTGAGCGCGAAGACCGCCCCAACCCCCGCCCGCTCGATCAGTACCCCAGCGATCGCCGGGCCGACGGCCCGCGCCAAGTTGATGTTGATCGAGCCCAGGGCAGATGCGGAAGGCAGTTGGGGGCGCGGGATAAGATCAGGAATCATCGCCTGATATGCAGGCACGGAGAAGGCCGACCCGGCGCCGAGCAGAAACGTAAGCGTCAGAAGGAGGGCAGGCGGCATATGGCCTGCAATCGTCAGGATGGTGAGTACCATCCCTAAAATGGCCAGCACCCCCTGGACAACGATCAGAAGCCAGCGCCGATCGAACGTATCAGCGAGCACGCCGCCGATGTACGCTAACATTACGTCCGGCAACATATCAGCGGTCTGGACCAGCGCGACCAGGATCGAGGCATGTGGCTGGTAGACCAACATCCACTGGGCCCCAACGGTTTGCATCCAGGTGCCGATATTGCTCACCAGGGCCGCGAGCCAAAGCGCGCGGAAGATCCTCACACGCAACGGCGCCCAAGTCGAGTTCGCTCTACCTGAGGTCCTCATTACGTCCCCATGATCTATTGGTATCAGATTGCCAATTGATGGCCCCTCGACCTAGTCGTAGGCCTTCGTCTGCAGTGAATCAAGCCTATGGGCCACCCCTCTCCTAATAGAAAGATGTGTGCTGTGCTGTGCGCAACGTAGCGGCATGCGCCTTAGACGGCATACTAACACCGTTTAACCACAAAAAGAATTTTCGTTAACGGTTGAGAGTCTCTATACGCATTGAATTCATGAATCCATGATTACCTGATGCGTGGCAAATCGCAGCCTCACAATCTGCCTCCCATGTCACTGTTATGGGAAGTAAACCTTACTACAAATTTCGATGCTTTATAAACGTTCCGTTCTGATACTCTTCAAACGCCAGCTGCAGCTCTTCATCGGTATTCATCACGATCGGGCCGTACCAGGCCACAGGTTCGCCGATGGGTTTTCCTGATATGAGCAGAAAGCGTACCGGTAAGTCCTGGGCAGAGATGGTCACCTGATCGCCGTCGCCGAAAAGTACCGCCATTCCGTTATGGATGAATTGATCGCGCTCCATGTCGAAATAGTTTACTCCCTCAACATCGTAGGCGTAGGGATTCCTCTCATTGCAGAAAACACCTTTGCCGCCGATCACGTAGGCGAAGACCGTGTGACCGCGAGGGGTCTTGTGTATGAACTCGGAAAGGGCTGGGAGCGCGACATCGAGATACTCGGGCTCGATGACGATGTCCCTTACCGGGCCCTGCTTCCTCTCCACGGTCCCGCAGATGACCTTGACCTTCGCGCCGCTCTTCATCATGACCTCTGGCACCTGCGAGCTCTTTATATCGCGGTACCGGGGATCCATCATCTTGTGGGATTTTGGGAGGTTGGCCCAAAGCTGAAATCCATCCATTATGCCTTCGCTGTCTCCCTTAGGCATCTCCTGATGAATGATGCCGCTCCCCGCAGTCATCCACTGCATGTCACCCGACGTGATGATGCCCTTGTTTCCCATGCTGTCGCCATGCGCGACGTCACCTTTTAGAACATACGTAATCGTCTCGATACCTCGATGAGGGTGCCAGGGAAAACCTTTGATGTAGTGATGGGGATCGGTGTTGCGAAAATCGTCGAGCATCAGGAACGGATCGAAGAGCGGAACCTCGCTGTTTCCGAAAACCCGCCTGAGATGGACGCCCGCTCCTTCGAGTGTAGGCTTGCTTTTAAATACTTTCCTGATCTTTCTGTTTTCTGTCATCTGCAGTCCTCCTTTTTTTGAAAGCGTCTTTGTGATGTGGGCAACAGGGAAATAAAAGAACCTTCGATACAGTTACAAGTAAAAAGAATGGATTCGTGGCGGTACTGGTTTGTCCCCAGAGGAGGGCTGTCAATGCCAGGAATCATCATTATCATTTTGAATCGAGCATACAAACTGTCCTTCTGATTGATATATCCAAGTCTATTACGCAGAATGATCATAGTCAAGCTAACGAAAGTTAAAAATTCTGTCAACTTCTCCGTCAGGCATAGAAAACGTCTTTTCTCGCAATTATGTGTTATAAAGCTCAAACTGCACGCGGTTTGGATAAGGCGGAATAGGTCTGGGAGAGGAAATCATGATGCACGATAAACCGTAAACGTGAGCGCGGATGCCTTATTGGTTGAATATAGGTCACGATTCAGTACCACCATGCCGGATCCGATGGCAACCTGATAGGTGCGAGGTGAAGTCCATGACCCTCGAAACCGCCTTCCTGCCTCCACTATTAACGGTCTTCGTCACTCCAAACTTTCTTGAGACTTCCTGGCGGTTATCGTCCATGATGATCTCAGCCGGAGAATAAAACTGATCAGTCAAAAACGCAGCGAGTCCGATCGCACAAGGGAGGAAAGGAATTCACGTGGCTACCGAAGCTGCGAGTACGGGAACGGTCGCGCTTACGGGGAGAATATCGAAAAGATCCATCGAGAATTTTCTGATCTTGAGTAAATACTATTGAGAACAACTTCTTCATCTATACGCGATAAGACAATAATAAAATAGCGGAGGTTTAGCATCGAAACAGGACGCTTCTCTCGAGTGACGTTGATGGAGTTTCATGCTCATTCGTTTGCCAGTTCACGGATACGGGTTTCCATTGCCTCAATGCGTGATAACAACTCCAAAACCACGCCAATCCCGGAATAATTGATCCCCAGCTGATTACGAAGCCTGATGATCTTCCTGACCAGCTGAATGGTTTCAACTGGAAAAGTCCAAGCATCTTCAGTCTTCTCTTTTCCCAGAGGATCGATAAGACCCAGTTGAACGAGGCGAATTATCATCTTAGGGTGAATATCGCAGAGCCTTGAAACCTCTCTGAACGTGACATAGGAAGATGAGTTCGTAATGAACCTGTTTGGAAGTGGAAGATATTCCCTCTTTTCCATTACCCCTTTCCTCCCGACGTTTATTATAGTCTGTCAGATTCTCCGATAAAGTTCAAATTCTGGGATTAAAAGAAGACGTCCTTTTTAACTCCTCAAACATTTCTTTTTCCTTAGTCGACATCTCTCTTGGCACCTTAATCTGAACCAGTGCATAGAGATCACCCGGGCTTCCATTGACATTGGACATCCCTTTGCCCCTGAGCCTCAGTTTCTGTCCGCTCTGAGTGCCAGGAGGGACTTTCAAATTGACAGGACCTGCAAGCGTGTTCACTTCTACCTCTGCCCCCAGGGCAGCCTCCCACGGTGTTAAAGGGAGATCTATGAATAGATCACGCCCCTCAAAACGATATTTAGGATGGGGTTCAATTTCGACCGACAGATATAGATCCCCCTTTTCAGCGCCCCCTGTCCCGTCTCCTCCTTGCCCGGCCAGCCGAATCTTCTGCCCCGAAAGAATTCCCGGAGGTATTTTGACTTCGTAATGCTTCTCTTGTGTGGAAAGGTTTCCATCTGGATTGATCTTTTGCAATTGTAACGAGATACTTTTGACGCCTCCGCGATAGGCATCCTCCAAGGAGATCCGGAGCGTTGCATCATGGTCCGCTCCCTGCTGCTGCCTTACGAATGGCTGGCCGCCGCGGGCGCCCTGAAATCCTTCGCGAAAGCCACGGCCAAAGAGGGTCTCAAAAAAATCGCTGTAACCGCCGGCGTCTGAACTCCAGGAAAAAGTCTCCTGCTCGCCTCTAGGACTGGGACCGGAGTCTTGGCGGACATTCCAGTCCGGTGGGGGCTGAAAGGTTTGCCCTGCTTTCCAGTTCTCTCCAAGCTGATCATATCTCTTCCGCTTCTCCGGGTCACTCAGGACTTCATGCGCCTCATTCAGCTCTTTAAACTTCTCTTCCGCTTCCTTCTTATCCTTGCTTAACTGAAGATCTGGATGATGCTTCCGGGCCAGCTTTCTAAAGGCCGTCTTTATTTCTTCTTCGGTAGCATTCCGATCCACACCCATTACTTCGTAATAGTCTCTGAACTTCACAGGCCTTTTCCCCTATTCAACACTTCCG
The DNA here is from genome assembly GCA_963845065.1 of Nitrospirota bacterium. Classification (GTDB taxonomy): domain Bacteria; phylum Nitrospirota; class UBA9217; order UBA9217; family UBA9217; genus JAJYKN01. Next base: position 134,878 of record CAWJQQ010000001.1, on the reverse strand, counting down.
CTATTTTACAATCAGGACACGTGAGGGCCGTAAAAGATCTTCTCCCATGAGATATCCCTTCCTCAGTTCCACTCCGACTGTTCCGGAGGGAAAGGCCTCGGATTCAATCGTCCCTGCTGCCTCATGATAATGAGGATCGAATCCCTTTCCGAGAGATTTAAGCTGGACAACCCCGTATCTTTTCAAAATATCCAGCACCTGTCGGTGAATGGCCCGGACCCCCTCTTTCACGGAAAGGACGTGTTTACCCTCCGTACCGATTGCCCTCTCCAGATTATCTACTACCTCAAGTAGATCTAACAGGAGGGCTTTCTTTGTCCTTCTCTCGACCTCTTTCATCTCTCTATCCACCCTTTTCCTATAATTATCCAGATCAGCGAGGGCGCGTAGATAGAGATCTTCTTTCTCCCGTAGCGCTTTTTCGAGGTCTATCAGACGATCGGCCGATGTCCGGGCTTCAGCTCCTTCAGCGGGCGTCGCGATTTCTTTCGGTTTATCCATTTCTTATTCGCCTTAACATTCAACTTCAAACCTAATTCTTGGCTTTATTCGGAGATTTTTAAAATTTAATCATAGGTATGAAGAGTTGTCAATTACAAGGCCTTGCAAGTGTACACTTTTTGATATTCGTCCCGAGCGTGTTGCTGTTGATGTTCTCCCCCTGTTACAACCTTGGTATTAAAAGTTATAGTAATTATTGAGGACTAGCGGCAGCGGCGATTGGAGTGGCACAAGCGGCATAGAAATGTCGTTGTCTCAAATTCGCGAAAACGCAGAGAGTCGCTTCTCTATTATTGACAGATAGAGGATCAGGTAGTAGACGTAGCAACCGAAATGGACATGTGAAATAAAGGTGCTCATCACTTCTTCGTCAACATCTATCAATTCATAATCGACATCGCTTCTCGTTTAAGATGGCTACTTTTTTTGTAGATGCTGCTCGGAGCAGCAGGACCATTAGATCAGTCACGAATATGACTTCCTCAGACGAAAACGTGTTGTTGTCAATCCCTGACTTCCTCCTCGAGCTGCTATTAAAAAAAATGATATACTTTCCAATAAGTTCAGTGGTTTTAACTCACAACGAAAAGGGATGAACAACAATGCCCGGCATCAAGCAACTCATAAGCGGGCCGAATACGGAATAAATTATAGGAGGACCAGCCAGAATGTCATACGATTCTGGTAGCAAGCGTGAAGCGGTGCTGCGTGTAATGTCAGCGGCGGCCTTTCTCATATTCTTCCAGGCGTATCTTGTAGCCCCGCTCATCCCGTCGCTCTCAATACAGTTTCACGAGTCTACGGATTTCCTTGGCATGCTCGTTCCTGCGTATATGCTGCCCTATGGCATATCGACTCTGTTCTATGGACCGATTTCTGACCGGGTTGGCAGGAAGCCGGTTATTCTCGCGCTGCTGGGGCTAATGGTCGTAACGATAGCCGGGGTGGCGACAGCTTATACTGCGTCTCAGATGATGGTATGGCGTCTACTAGGCGGGATCACAAGCGGAGGAATCGTACCAATCGCTCTGGCTCTTCTCGGAGATCTCTTTCCTTATGAACAACGCGGCCGGCCCATAGGGTGGATGTTTGGTGCGATAGCCGGAGGCATGGCTTTCGGATCAAGCCTCGGGGCCTTGTTGAATCCCATTATTGGCTGGCGCGGAGAGTTCCTTATAACGGCCTGTCTCATTGCAACCGTTCTGGCCTTTGCAATTCGCCTTCGTCACTTTCTCGAGGGCGAAATCGTCGTACATCCGTTAAGCCCTGCTAAGGCGATTGCTGGATACTGGTCGCTCTTAACCAGTTCAAGAGGAGCAAAAACGTATGCCTATATCCTTCTCAATGGCATGTTCCATTCCGGAGTCTTCACCTGGCTTGGTCTATATTTCTCGGAACGCTATCGTCTCGGCGATGAAGGGATTGGCCTAGCCCTGCTGGGTTATGGCGTTCCAGGAATGCTATTGGGGCCGGTCATCGGACGTGTTGCGGATCGTGTCGGGAGAAAGCGCATAATCCCATTAGGCATCCTGATTGGCGCCCTCTGCGGAGCAGCACTCATTCCACGGGCACCACTACTCTGGCCAGCAGTGATCATTGCGATTCTCTCTTTGGGATACGACATGAGCCACCCCCTCTTGGCTGGAATCATTACTTCGCTTAATCCTTCTCGGCGGGGCCTCGCAATGGGCATGAACGCCTTTTCCTTATTCAGCGGTTTCGGTTTGGGGGCTCTGGCCTTTGAGCTACTGCTAAAGCATGGATTCGATACAGCGCTTGCCGTCTTTGCTGTTGCTCAATTATGCCTTTCAATTCTGGCAGTACAGCTGTTTCGGAGCGAAGATTCTTCAGCAGGAGATCATTCAAGAAATAACTAACGTCACGGGGTCTATACTTGTCGCGTCGAGAGGGTCGTCCCTCACGCCAGCGTTCATATGTAATTATCAACCAGTATTGTGCATTGAATTTTAGTCAACATATGTGCAAGCTAGTAGGTGTACCTCACAGAGGTCCTTATTTTGGTCGAGGTACAGAATATCGGATACAAATTGTAGTGCGCTGTCCATACTTTAAAAAAAAATCGGGCCGATAACTTCAGCCGGCCCGTTGATGGAACCGCCAACCAGCGTGTACCGATGCTGTATACTCACCTAATCTGGTTAGGCACCGTTAGTTATCTTGCCGTACGAGCACTCGGTCGAGAGACCATTTTCCACCACCTTTGATCACTAGTGCTGCAGCGATTGCAACAACAAGGATGTGGTACTCAAACCCTTCGCCCTTCTGATTACCGAACCAGTTCATGAAAAAACCATTCTTAACATGAAGCATGAGTGCTGCAATCGAAATCTCGACGCCAATACCAAAAGCCGCGATTCTAGTGAATAACCCGGTAATCAGACCTAAAGACCCAAGAAACTCAGATGCGATCGCCAGAAAGGCGAACAGCGCCGGGATCCCAAGCGTCCCGGTAAAATATCCCATAGTTCCAGTATACCCATACCCCCCGAACGATCCGAAAACCTTTTGCAGCCCATGCGGGAGAAACACGATTCCAAGCAAGACCCTGAGGATCAGGATCGATGTGTCACTATTTGTCTGTATTATTTTCTTTAACATAGGTTCTCCTTGTGGTTATTCTTTTCTGTTTTAATTCATAAGGTAAAAACATAAAACCCTTACTTCTTCCCATGTGCCCCATCGCAGTACGGCGGGGTCTTAGTGCGTCCGCAATTGCAGAGCCAAACCTTCTTCTTTTCCGTCACTACGAATTGGACCGGCGATTTGCCGGAGGCCTTGTGGGACCCGTCACAGAAAGGCCCCGTTCCGCTCAGTCCGCAATCACACCAGTAATAAGTCCCCGCTTCCAGTTCCATTTCGACAGGCTTGTTTCCGTTCATTTTAAATCTCCTTTTTTGGGTTTGCATGGATCAAGTGGTCGGGCATTTTGCCGCACGCGTTCGGCTAGACTCCTGTTTTTACCACTTGATTCATTTAAGCTGCTGGCGTATGTTATGGCAGTTACATTCATAATACAAGTAGGCACTTTTTTGTAATGTACTTACCAAAAGGTAAGTATGGAGGATACAATGGAAAACGAACAAGTCGGCTGCCCGGTGGAAATAACGCTCGCGCTCCTCGGGAACAAGTGGAAGGTGCTAATTTTGCGTGAGTTGTTCAAAGGTACCAGGCGCTTCGGCGAACTTTTCCGGGGCGTCCCGAACATCAGCCAGAAGATGCTGACGCAGCAACTCAGGCAGATGGAGGAAGACAACCTTGTCAGTCGGAAGATCTACCCGGAGGTCCCGCCTCGCGTTGAATACTCGCTCACCGACATTGGAACTAGCCTGCGCCCTATTCTTGATTCGATGCACAAGTGGGGCGCAAAATACATGATGCAAAACGGGAAGACGGGAAAAGGGAAAAAACTCGAGCGTACGGCATGCGGGGTCAAGGCTTCTGTAGGGTAAATATATTTTGCAGCCGTTTTAAACAAATGCCGATCCAATCGCGTCGAGAGGGTCGCTGAAAGACTCGCCCCTCGCGGCAGCGATCTTGCTAATTTACAAGTGATATTCCGCACATCCTATTTGTCGATCACGGGTGCAACCTTGTAGGTGAAGCCGAGTTTCATATAATATTAGCGTGGTGCAGAATTCAATTTGTGTCTTTGCATTTAGGAATAAAGTTTTCTGTCAACGAATCCATCCTGAACTATGCACATTGCACAGTTTTGTCAGGTGTGTAATTTCCATTCTGTAGTTGTCATCCTGACTAACTCGTTTTTATCCAATCATCAAACATCTGACAGGGCTTTATTCCATTGTTTCTTCTCTTCGACTCATTACTATAACGTAAGCCGACATTTACCGAATTTTCTTTCAACCAGTCTGTTAACTTTGTCTTTCCACAAGGCGGGGAATCTGTGTAAAGTAAATCGGCCATGAGCCTCCGGATTTCATCATAGATTATCGTAACATCATGATGGAGAAAACCCACCAGTTTGCCTAGGATAAATCCCTTGAGTGGTGGAGCGGGGACCTTCTTCAGTATTTCCTCGTCCCTTTTCAGCTTATCGTGGCTATTCTTCCGCATACCCGAGGCTACCAGCTCCCTGATCTGCGGGGCCGTCGTCTCCTCCAGTTCATAAACGAGTAAGTCCCGTTCCTTCTTGTTCAGATCGATGATCATACGATTCACCTTTTTTCCTTCAGTACGTTTGTTCTGAATAATTAAAGTATAGCCCTGTACAAGAGATTAAGAAGACCTATGGGAGGACGCTTCTCGATACTTGACAAGTGAGAATGCCTACAAAGAAATATGTCAAAGGTCGAAAAAAGACACTATATCAGACGGTCTGGGTCAGGCGGTAACCGTAACACGCTTTGGATCCTTGTTCCCGGAGTGCGAGCCATTGTATCTATCGGTTATTCGGAACGATTCAGTCAGGGCCGACTGTGGAAGATATAATTTTTGTGGCGCTCTCATCAAGCATGACATATCGGAAAAGGCATGCAGGGAAACGGCGGGTAAGCTAATCATGCACGTCTGAATAAAGTTCAACTGTTTCCTCCAGAAGCTCCGCAATTCGTTCCCAAGTAATAATACCGGTGACGTCAACTGCATACGGAGGCGATCCTGGCTGCCTGAGCACGATGGCCACTGCGGCGTGTGGCCGGTGCAGGTGGGCCACAATGCTATCCATCGTCTCTTCCTCGTGGGCTAGGATGAAGTCGAGCCTCATAATGTCAGCAACGGAGTGCCAGCCCCTACGCTCGATTTCAGGCGCAGACAGTGCATAATCCCTCGGAACGACACCGCTAACGTGACCATCATCCACGACGAGGAACCATCGCACATCCGGGTGCTCCGTTGAGCGATGGGCGAGAACATCAAGACTGTCCGATGATGATACCATCACGACAGGCGTTTGCATAATGTTCCGCGCCCGCCGAACATGGAGCAAATTAGCCTGCAAGGCGGCGGGAATGTAGTGATCCCGGCGAGAGAGCTTCATTGTGTATATGCTTTCCCGAGTAAGCAGTGCGCGCGTGCCGTAGCTCAGCACCACGGTAATCGTCATCGGCATGATGACGCTATAATCCAAGGTCATCTCAAAGATCATGACTATCGCTGTCATGGCCGCACCCGTAGCGCCGCCAACCATGCCCGCCATCCCGGCGACGGCGAAAGCAGCCGGACTTACCGGTGCTTGCGGGAACACATGTTTGAGAACAATCCCGAATGCGCCTCCAGCGGTTGCGCCCAGGAATAGAGACGGTGAGAAGATTCCGCCCGAGCCTCCTGACCCCAGGGTCAGGGATGTCGCTAGAAGCTTTAAAAAGAACAACAGTACGAGAAGATGGACGGCACTCATGTCTCCTGTCAGGATGTCCTGAACCGTCGAATAGCCGACACCGTCGACATAATAATGGCCCGTTGCTGACATAAGGCTGTACATCAACCCGCCCACGGCCAGCATGCCCACAGCATGCCGCAGATAGGGGTTGTTCACCGTGCGTTTCTCAAAAAAGTCTTCGGTCAGATAAAGCGAATGAATAAACACCGTAGAAGCAAGACCCATGAGTAAGCCGAGCGCGGCATAAGGGACGAGTAGCCAGGGATCAAGTGGATGGAAATAGGGCTGCTGAAGTGCAGGTATGACAAACGACGGATGGACCCCAAAGAAAAGCTGACCCACGTACGTTGCCGTGACCGTGGTAATCGCCACTGGCACCAAGGTCGCCACACTCACTTCTTGCAGCAGGAGTTCAACGGCAAATAAAATGCCTCCGATGGGCGTGTTAAAGGTCGCGGCGATGCCCCCTCCTGCGCCAGCAGCGATTAGTGTGATGCGCTGCTTCGTCGTCATAGATAGGAGCTGGCCCATAGTAGAGCCGAATGCCGATCCGATTTGGGCAATCGGCCCTTCCCTTCCTACGGACCCGCCGCTTCCGATGGAAAGCGCCGAGGCAAGTGACTTGAACACGGCGACGAGGGGACGGATCATGCCTTTGCCGTAGTACACGGCATCCATCACCTCGGGAACACCGTGCCCCTTCGCTTCCGGAGCAAAATGTGTGACGAGGAAAGTAACCCCCAGCGAACCGATCACCGGGACAAGGATAACGAAGGGGCCCCAAGTGCTGGCAACAGTGTGCGCGTTTGCATCATAAATGATGGATAGACTGCCGTAAAAGAGTACATTGTGCATCAGTGCGATAAGAGTGCGAAAAACAACGGCGCCCAACCCGGCAATCGCGCCAGTCAGGACGCAGAGGAGCAAAAAACCCCCTTGCCGCATGGGTCTCATCATGATGTCGAACATTGCCCTAACCATAATTGCAGGATGTCATAATACGGAACCCTTCTCTATCCGCCTCAAATGCACAGATGCTGACGCGTTTCATCATGACACCACTCTCTCTCGCTGAATATATATGATTATATCAAATAGCAAATTATGAGGGAGGCTGCTTTTTATTCCTAGAGGCAATGGGCTGCGGAAAGTTCGTATGGCAAGTCCGATTAAGTGTTTTCTACATAACTTCCCTCTGCATATTTGCTTATGCCCTCTTTTTGCATCTGGCGCTCATGGCCCGGCTGAATATAAGCAACTAAGCCCATGGTCTGATCTACCATCAGGCATTAGCGGAGAGGGCGTGGGAGAGTGCCAGATCTAAAACTACAGCGCGATTCAAATCCAGTTTCGAGCCTTTTGTAGAACAAGCAGAGCCACGGGAGGCGGGATATGGTGCCGAGGTTGAGGCCATCGGGGATGCGCGGCACTATGTTCGTCTAGTCATAATCTCTTCACTGTTCATTCTACAAGATAGACAAAATGTCAGAAGCGAGGAGGATAAGGTGATGATATTGTGTAGCTTCTGCATGGCTCTTGTAAAACTGATCTTAATGTCCTGCTACGTCTTTGCCGTCTCGTCTGAGTGAATATAGATTAATCATGGCATATAGCTTTACTGACAAGAAACTGAACACAAGTTATCAGCATCTTTGTTGCCCACGTCGTGGGCCACTTGGGGCTAGTTAATAACCATAAGACCTAAGCAATGATATGGTCATGGCAACGAGAATCTGATCTTTCTGTTCAAGGAAGGTGGATGAGGAGAAGTACGATCATGTTCATCCGAAATCTGTTCCGGAGGATTTGGTGTTATAATAGTACCTGAATCCTGCACGCTGATGGAGTGAAAAAGATAAAACCATACAGGTTACACTGATATAATGCGGTTATCTCGCGAACAACCCATGATATCAGGAGGTAACCCATATGGTTAAACGACAAAAGAAGCATAGCGCGAAAAACGGCATGAATCAAGGTCAAAATGAAGGCCATTCGGAACCCGCTAAAATCAGCCCTAATACGCGCTACGAGTATTGCAGTGAACGGCTTTCACCCTTCGGCGGACTGCTGGCGTTAGAGAAGTTCATGGACGCGGTAAAGTTCCAGGAGGTTTTCGAGGGATTTTATCAGCCACCAGGCCGCACGCCGGACCAGGGACATTATAAAGCAGTGTATGGGATTCTGGTGTTGCTTTTCATTGGATTCACGCGGCTGTGGCATTTTCAATACATACAAACGGATCCAATGGTGTGCGCCCTGTTCGGCGTGTCCAAGTTGCCGCACGTGACGACTTACTGGCGATACGTTGCGTCCTTGGGCATCAATCAAGGGAAGTCGCTGCTTTTGGTGATGGCGGCGCTACGAGAACGGGTCTGGAAATTGTGCGAGATCAGCTACAGCGTCATCCATGTTAATCTTGATACGACAGTTGAGACCATCTTTGGCGATCAGGAAGGCGGCCGCAAGGGACACAATACCCGGTACCGGGGAAAAAAGGGATTTCGTCCTGTCCTGGGTTTCATTGAGGAGACGCGAGAGTATCTTGTCGGAAAGCTTCGCAAGGGCGCGACCATCTCTGGCAAAGAAGTCGCGGAGGTGATCAAGAGCATCAAGAAATACCTTCCTGCTTGTGTCAAAAAGGTGATTCTTCGAGGTGACGGCGAGTTCATCAGTTGGGATGCGGTTAAAGCTGCGGAAGACGAAAGGCACATGTACATCTTCGGCAATAAAGGATGCAAGCCGCCCTTTGATTCCAAGATGTGGTACAAGGTGCACAAAATCGATAGCGTAGAATACAATGAGTGCTGGTATAAACCGACGGGATGGCCGGGAGAACGCCGTTTCGTCTCAATGCGTATTCCGGGAAAGAAATCAGGCAAGGGAGACACGCAGCTTGAGCTTTTGGAAGACGGTGGTTTTACGTATCGGCAATTTGTCACCAATCATCCAGGCAAGTCTCATCAGGCTATCAGCGAGTATGACAAGCGGGCAGATTGCGAGAACCAGATCGGCGAAGTAAAGCGAGAGGGACTGTCGGCTATTCCCACGCGTCGGTTCATGAACAACTACGCATATTTTCAGATCGTTCTTTTGGCCTACAACAGTTGGAGATCGTTCAAGATGCTCGCAGAATTCAGCGAGAAGCAGAAACGCACTCAAGATAACGCGGCAGTCACCGCCTTGAGCGGCATTCAGGACAACACCATCAAAATCGCTCGGTTGAAGCTGCTCATGATCGCGACAAAGCTGGTCATGAGCGGCAATACGACGAAGGCGCGGTACTCCGAACACGACAACAGGGTAGCAGGACTCTTTAGCTTCATGGAGCATCTTGATCAGCTACGCAATCAGGTGCGCCCGTGGCTTGATGGCGGTCAGTGGCAATGCCGGCACATGGAGGTTATGAGGCTGCAACCCGCTGAAAATTCTTCATGATGCAATTGTGCAAGAAATTTCTTGCACAATATAGGCTGAGAAGCTTGGAATTGTGCTTTTCTGCCTTATGCGATGAGGAATGCGGCAGTTAAGATGAAATGAAAGCTGTCGAAGGGTAAGCGGAAGATGCGGGAATCAAAACAAACCCGACGAGTCGGGGGAACTACGTTTTGATGCAAGATTCAGGTAGTAAGAGGATGAGGTGGCTGCAAAGAAGAGAGAGGATTGGAGATGAAGATGGAGAGGGAGAAATATATAGCCAGGATGGCAAGGGACATAAGGGTATGGTCGAAAACGATCGAAGCATACAAAGTCAGGGCTTCAAGAGGACCGAGCGATCTCCAGGCAGAGTATGATCAAAGTATCCAGAACCTACAGGCGAAGTGCGACCTGCTGTCGAGCAAACTGCGGGAGCTGCAGAGATCTGCTGCAGACCTCTGGCCGGCCTCGGAAGCGGGCGTCGTGACGGCGAAGCATGAGCTGAGGGATGCGTTCGAGTCAGCGCGGCAAATAGTAAAAAAAGCTGCATGACGTACAAACGCTGAGCAAGGGGGTGCTGCTTGTCAAAGTAACTTTCTAAGCAAACTCCGAACTTATTGCCAATCCGGAAACATAAAAAGAAGAATCTTAACCATGCGGCTTGAGCGGGTCGCAATAACCTCGCCATCAGTCTGGCCATTACGATTATCATCTAGTATTGTGCATAGATATTTCGTCAACACGGCTACAAGCTTGTAGGTGAAGGTTAGTTTCGTATAATATTGGTGAAGGTGCAAAATTCATTTTGTATCATGCATTTTGTGATAAGGTTTTCTGTCAACAGCATCATCCTGATGCACACGAAGTTTCCCTTCTTGAACCAAGGTAATATTCAACCAGTTTATTGCAGTCAGCTACCTATTTTTTTCTCCATTCAGTAGCTTTGACATAACCTTGAATCAGGAATACAAAAGTTAATAAAGCAGTGCGAATACCTTGGGATGTTCATTGCTTAGCTGGATAACATGGGATTCGTGATATTGGACAGACCTGCTCAATTACTGGTTAGGCGTCAATCCAAATGGAGGCATGAAAATGACACGGGTCCGAGTTGAGAGCTTTACCATCTCGCTTGACGGATACGGAGCTGGTCCAGGTCAGGACATCAATAATCCGCTCGGCGTGGGTGGGACAGCTTTGCACCAGTGGGCACTCCCGACGCGCACGTTCCAGCGTGCCTTATTTGGCGCCGACGGTGGCACAACGGGGATTGATAACGAGTTCGCCGCGCGAGGCTTTAATAAAGTTGGCGCTTGGATTCTCGGAAGGAACATGTTCGGACCGATTCGTGGTCCCTGGCCCGACATGAACTGGAAAGGTTGGTGGGGGGACAACCCACCCTATCACGTTCCAGTCTTCATCTTGACTCATCACGCGCGCCCGCCCATCCAGATGGAAGGCAATACGACATTCCACTTCGTCACAGACGACATTCACGCAGCGCTTGACCAGGCGCGCGATGTGGCCAATGGGATGGACGTACGCATTGGCGGTGGACCTAACACCATACAGCAGTACCTTCGTGCGAGTCTCATTGATGAGCTGCACTTCGTTATCGCTCCGATCCTGCTAGGTGGAGGAGAACGACTGTTTGAAGCCGTTGACCTGCGAGCTCTAGGATACGAATGCGTCCAATTCGTGGCGTCGGAGAAAGCCACCCATGTTGTACTCCGGCGTAAGAAGCGTATTGACGCCTAACGACCGGTTTCACCGGACGGTGCTATCGCCGCCGAACCGGAGCGTTGAATGTAATTATCAATCAATAGTCTGTATTGAAATTTTGTCAGCAGGACTGCAAGTTTGTAGGTGTATCGGTTAAGATCTAGAGTTTCTTTAAGATGCTAAATTACATTTAGTATTGTGCACTGGTTGGCGCTCAGAAATTGGAAGATTTCCCGAAAATCCAGTAATAATGAATTGGAAAAGCTGTAGGTATTCCATTGGGTATCCTGTAACTGTCCTGATACTATCCTGATAAAAAAATAGGGGATACAGCTCATGCTGTAACCACTTGTGTTTATTGGTAGCGGGGGCGGATTTGAACCGACGACCTTCGAGTTGTGAACACGATAGTCAGTCATGATAAGGCAGATCTGGAAATAAAACCATAAATATCCAGATAGAACTTTAAATTCTCAGACTTCACTCAGTCTATCGGCGGGGACAACAATAAAACCATCTGTGATATCTCCATATGTTTTAATGCTGCCTGCCACAAGATGCTGTGCCGTAAGAGCGCAGAGCGCTGCGTCCACCAGATCCATATTAGTTAACGCTGATATATCGATTCCGGCCATACGTAGAAGTGTTCGCCTCTCGACGGCTTTCTGTTTCGCGGATACAATTCTGTCAGCAAGCTTATTACTGTTGGTGAATTGAATCTGAGTAATTGAAGAATAATATCTGGATACAGGTTTATTTGATATGTGGTAAACAATATTACAACTTGAATTAACGTCAATGGTCTATGTCAGTTCTCAATATCAGTCAACGAGTATTTTCCGGTACTGCTTAAACCCGCGTCTGAATCGCTACCCGATCAGTTGTCGTAATTTGCTTACAACATACGAGTGAGGTATTTTTTCCTGTTCAAGTCTGTTCTTTTCCTTTAGAGCAGTTAGGCGATCAAAAAGGCTTTGTTATTCAGCCGTTAGCTCGAAGATTTTAGAAAATGTTCTTTTTCAGGAGTCAGCCGGTTTTACAGACATATTAACCAGCACTTTTTTTGTAAATCTTTACTGAGCCGATAACAGTTTTATGATATGTGCAGTTTGTCAGCATGTAAGAGAAATTTGCGGATAGGCTGGCTGAACCGTGAGGGTTTCTATCTGTCCTATAACTGTTCCGATACTATCCTGATAAAAAGAAACGGGGTAACAGTAAGAACTGTAACCCTTGAATTATTTGGTAGCGGGTGCCGGATTCTTTCCTTCGACCTTCAGGGATATGAACCTTGACGTTACATGGAAATGATGTGCTTATTTTCTAAGGCAATATGCTTTTTTTGACGTTAATTTCTGATTATAATCTTTTTTTTATATCACTATAAAAACGCAACTATATTCTGAAGCAGTTGAAATTTGCATTATCAGCAACACTTCACTTATCAATGCGTGTTCGTTAGCATTATATATGGTAGTGATATATTGGATTCTATGCCTCAGAAAGACGAGAGCACTCAAATGCTTGCGCTGATCGAGACAGCGACCGATATTTATGCTACATTTTAAGTACGGTTCTAGCTGAGAGCAGGGCTTGACGCATATTTCAAGGAGCATAAGGTGTTTTGTTAAAACCGTTCACATCAAAGGAAATACATACGGAATTGAAATACTTATTTTCCAATATATCTGCGGAACAACGGACTTTATGGGCATAGGAAGGTCAGCCACTATCCTGAAATTAAATTACATAGTTTATCATAATGAGAGCAACGGTTCTCTGCTTTTTGACTAGATCCATTGAATAGGTATATGCTTGTGAGAACTGTCAATAAATATGACCGCGTACAAGGCGGTCTTCGCATCGTGTCCCTCTGTGAGGCAGCAAAAGGGCTGCTTATCTTACTGACCGGATTCGGGTTATTGGAGTATCTTCATAAGGACCTTCACCTGGCTGCTGAGCGGCTTGTCCGGCACTTCCATTTAAATCCGGCCAACCGCTACCCCCGTATATTTCTCGACTTGGCCGATCACGTGACCGATGTGCAGCTTTGGGTATTAGCGATCTGTGCCCTTCTCTACGCGTTAGCTCGCTTTGTCGAAGCTTATGGTCTCTGGCACGGCCGGTGGTGGGGCGAATGGTACGGCCTTCTTACAGGTGGGATATATGTTCTCCTCGAAATATTCGAGATCGCGCGCGGGGTAACGTGGCCGAAAATTGTTCTCCTGATCGTCAATGCCGGAGTCGTAGGTTATCTTTCGTTTATCGTATACCAGGCGAGACAAAAGCGTAAACAAGCGATATGATAACAAGTAATGATGGTAGGCGATCTTTTGTGATGCTAATTTTTTTGCTGCTCGCAATGCATCATTAGACCACCGGGTGTTGCAATCGTATTGCCGAACGCATCGCCTACGCCGGCCCTCACAACCTTTCGCATGCACTGTGGAATCAGCACGTACTATTTTGCAGGTGTACCCCGCTAAGTTACCAGATGTTTTTAGGCATCTGAAAATCCCTCTTCAATATCAATAAGGCAGCCTCGGACGCCAAGACGTGTGTGCGGATTGTGATCGCAGCTAGGAAGACGGGTTGGCATCGGTAAGTCAGCGAATCACCGAAGTAAAGCTTATATTGGTAAAGTATGTTCTTTTCCCCTGACAAGGATCTACTAGGGTTAGGATTGGATAAGGAGGGTGTGACAGATGGCTATTAAGAGATCCAAGCAGTACGAGTGCAGAGTATGCGGCAGAAAGATCGAGTTGTCTAGGACCGGAGAAGTATACGAGGAACCCGCATATTGCTGCGGTCTGGAAACGATTGAAGTCAATGCTCCGGCAGCAAAGAAGATCAGGCATTACGAATGCAGGGTATGCGGTAGAAAGATCGAGGTGTCTAGGACCGGAGAAGTATACGATGAACCCGTATATTGCTGCAGTCTGAAAACGATTGAAGTGAAGGTTCCGGCAGCGAAGAAGAAGGCCACGAAAAAGGCGGCGAAAAAAGGCCTTAAAAAGAAAGTTGCGAAGAAGAAGGCCAAGAAAAAAAAGGAATAAAAAAACAGCGAAGAAGATACGATAACGACGAGGTTACAATACTCTTTTCTAATGCTCAATAATTAAGGACATCGGCATCAGGTTTTATTATCACCGGTATCGCGGAGGGAGAAGAGTGCTGCGGGAAGAAAGCATGTAACCGATGTTAATAACCCATAACGATTGCGGGGGAATTCAATGGAATTAAACGACGGTAGTTACACTGCTATCGTGCGGAGTGGCAAAAGCAACTCATCAATTATTATGGACAAGACGAATCTCATCCTCGTCGATTGTGGGGCGGGACCGAAAGTGCTTGAGAAGAGTCTCAGCGATATAAACATGACAATAGAACAGATAACCGGTGCAGTAATCACACATTCTGACCACATGAATGAAGCAATGCTCAGAAAATTAGCTGCTAATGGCATTCCGATTTACTGCAATGACGAGGTAAAAAAAATTGCAGTTGCAGCCACCAAAGAAGAATTCAAACAGCTTGTAATGAACCATATTCATGCTATCAGCGTTCGTACAGAATTTAGTATCGGCGATTATGCTATCAAAGCTTTTAATCTAAAGCATGACGCTGAGGGTGGCTGTTATGGATATGTTTTCAAAAAAAAGATGCCGGATAAGATAAAGAAAATAGTATATGCAACTGATTTCAGATATCCGACTGATCATATTAAAGAGTTATTCAGGAATTCTGACGTCATATTTATTGAATCAGATCACGACGATGGAATGCTCGATAAGAATGTCGGTATTCCAGAATATATAAAAGAAAATCATATTCGTAATAATCACATTTCAAATGCCCAGTGTAGTGCAATGCTAGAAGAGATTTTGAGCAATTCGGAGACTCTTCCTCGCAAAGTCCATTTACTGCATATAACGGACACTATTAATACTGCAGAAAAAGCGCTCTCAACGTGCAGGAGGATGTTGAAAAGGAATGGATGGAATGACATTGAAGTCGGTATTTAACAAACCAATAGTGGCTTAATAAATCAATGGGGGGACACGCCCGCCTTGTTGATAAAGTTCTCACTTTTTACCCCGGCATACAGTGCAAAGATTTGTTATAGGTATTGAGGGACGAGAAGGCGGAACAATCTCCGACGTAATCCTACCCAGCGCCTCCACATCACCATTTTCCCATTGATAAATTCCCGGAATAACTGGTAAGCATGAATTGGAATATCTCGAGGGATTCGATAAGGGTGTTTGCTTGTTTTCATATTTCTAAGAGTATTCGATCTATCCAAAAGGAGAACACAGCACGTGGCTCAGGCCTTTGGGTGGGGCAGGATCGATCCTGATCAGGCAGTCGCTTAGTTGCAAAGTTGCATAGTCACTTGACAATTGCAAAAGCTGTGATATGCTTATAGCAAGGTTTGATAAAGTCCAAAGGAAAAGAGGCGATTGATATGAAAAAGATACTAATCATAATGAGCGTTCTGGTAATTGCACTTAGTTTCGGAACTGCATATGCTATGAGCGCTGGTGAGTATAATGGCATTACGGCGTTTGAAAAGGTTGTTCCTCCATCACATGATCTCGCACTGGGTCTCACCTTAGGGAACGGGATTACTGCATTTGACATTCGCCCGGTGGTATATGCGGAAGGTTCAGCTGCAGGCGGTTTACGGAAGATGGAACCGAGCCGGGAATGGAAGAATGGTATTACCGTTTTTTGACATAATGCCGTAAGGAGCTACATTAATTGTTCTCAATTTTAACAGAGCGATGCGATTTTTTTGTAGCTACAGAACAACAGGATGATGCATCAACTGACATGAAAGCAGGCTGAAATCCAGCCTGCTTTTTTGTTTTAAGAAATCGTGAGCAATCCTATTACCTTTACCCATACAATTTATTCAACTTTTTCTGCATGGCCTTAGACAGCTCACATATCCGGAATGCATTGGAAACACAAAGAGAATCATTAACAAAGTAACCATCGAATGGGAGCAGAATAAACACCATCGACCTTTTTTAGATCTATTTATTAAGCTACTTAGGTATTAGATGATATCCACCTTATATAACTAATCAACGAGATCAAACCACATCAATGGAATGCGCGCGGCATAGTCTGTTCATCTCGTGCCAGACAATCAAAGAACTGTGAGTCTCTGCAATGCAAAAAAGTGCACACCGTCATAAAATGACCCTCGGGCAGATCACCCCAAGGGGTGAAAGATCTCATTTTCTCGACCCAGTAAATCAGGGACTTGGAACTACTACATAAGTGCTTTGGTCCAACAGAACAGTATAAGGACAGATATAAAGTGGATCGCGGATGGGACTTACGACATTAGTAGTTGGCAGAGACCCAGCCGGGGGTTTAGCTTAGGAATTTTTCCTGGATCGCCTGGAATTGAAGAAAGATTACTGTTTAGTCGGTTGTTATTTCGGCTCTAACACAGTCAGTTTTTCAGCTGCCGCCGCTTTATTGAGGTCACCATCAAAGGATGAAAAAGCAAGGGAGATATGGGGTTGGAAATACTTCAGTTGTTTTGCGGTGGCAAGGTGAACAGCATCAAATCCCCGCAATCCGTGTTTCTCCGCCAAACGTCCCGCGGCGATTTCGTCGAAATCAACCACGGCAAAATGCGACCATTCCGCATCGAAAGTCTTCAAGAGCAGCTCATAGTCCGGCTTTGATAGATCTCCGCCACAGTAGCGTCTGGTTAACGCTGATACCATTTCCGGGTAGGCTAGACGACAGGTTGCCACGATCTCTGCCTCTTCCGACCATCCTCGAACATCGCCGGAGTGAGCCTCTGCAAGATAGAGCTTCACAATGCTGCTTGTATCAAGATAAAGGATCAACGTCGCTCCTCCAGGATTGTCTTCGAAAGAGGCTTCCCTTTTGTCTTAATGCACCGTAAACCTGCCGGCTTTCCACCTGCCCACTTAACCTTGCCAGTTTCCACGAGTTCCTTAATCGCTCCCCGCTCCCGTGAAATGGGTGTGAGCAGGGCAATTTCTCTTCCGCGGTCCGTTACCACGATCTCTTCGCCATGGCGCACTTTATCCACATAACCGCTCAATTTTTCCTTCAATTCTTTTATCCCAACGGATATCATGTGATCTCCTTATATGAATTATGTGGTCACCATAATAGCATAAATGTAGTCACTTTTCAACTGGAATATACAGCGGGGTTTCTTTAGTCAAGTTTCAGTAAAGATCATGCATATATCGCTTCCAAGAAATCTTTTTTGGTGCGCAACCCCAAGGGGTTGCAATGCCCTATTGTTTCGCCTCAGCAATTCAAGGATTTAGGGCTCGCAAAAAAGCGCTTTGATTTAACAGGACGGTAACAGGACAGTCATTTGGAAGACACTGGAGTGGCCGGATAAACTGGCAAACTTCGAGGCTTGAGTCACCAGCGGGACCTGCACCGATTGACCTGAGCCAAGGCTGCTGCGGACACACTTTACAGCTATTTCTTGGGCGACGATCTATTTCGCGGAAAGATTATTTTCCCTCAGACCGAGGTTTCAAAAGGCGACCGCTGAATTTATGCCAGTTTAATTTTAAGTTGTTTTCCCAAAGCACTGGCAGCTTTTTCAAGGGTCTGAAGAGTAACTGATACGTTGGATGGGTCAAGAAGCCTGTCTAAAGCGGAACGGCTCGTCCGCATTTTTATGGTCATTTTCGATTTTGATATTTTTGCTCTCTTCATTTCCATTTCTATCTGATGAGAAATAGCTCTCTTGATAGCAACCGCTTCCGCACCCGCGCGGAGTCCTTCTTGCCCAAGGAAATCATCGAAACTGCTACCTCTATGCATGTTTTTCATTTAGCACCTCTTTTATATTTGCGGAGACGTACTAGTGCCGTCTCTAGCTCATGTTCGGGAATCTTCAGTGTTTTTTTAATGAAGCCGTGCAATAAAATCATGTAGTTTCCGTCGACTGTAAATAAAACGCGAGCAATGCCTTTTTTTAGTTTTGTTCGCACTTCCCACAAAGTCGTGTCGAGTTTTTCGATCAACGGCATCCCAATAGGCCATCCGATTTGCGCGGTTTTAATATCTTCTCCAATAAGCTTCTTGTCCTCGCGAGGAAGCTCTTTTAACCATTCCCGGACCGGCTCATTGCCCGACTCAGGACGGTAGAAGACGACATTTAGCACAAAGGAGATATTGACCATGCAAAATTTTATTGTACCATATTTGGTACACTTGTCAAGAATCATTATTCTCTTTTATTTGAACTCATAATAAGATAAGCAAAAAAATCACACACTTTGGGTAGGTCACCTCCAGGGATGAAATAGCTATTTCCAAGGCCATCAAATCAAGGGCTTAAGACTCGAGAAACGCGGTTTGGCTTAACAGGACAGTATCAGGATAGTTATAGGGCAATAGTATCGGATGGAATTACGAGCTTTGGGGTTCGGCAGGAACGACGCTACGCGAGCTGGACAGCAGGACCATTATGAACGGTGACCAGCCGATCAACGCAGACGTCCGAAGCTGTTGAGTTTCCTGTCATCGCAACAGTAACAACTTCATTCCGTATTCAAGTAAGCCGCTCCGCGGCAGAAGAGCAAAGCATCCATCCTGCGTCCATCCCACCTTGTCTGATATTTCCTGAATAATCTCCGTGTTACCATACATCTCCAATGCAGTTCAATCTTGTAGCACAAGGAGAGTATGGTCATGGAAAACTGGTACGAGAAGTCCAAAGAAGCCCTGCAACTGAGCGGTAAGGGCGACACAACGCAAGAAAGTTACACACGCGCAGTCCGATTACTCATTGAGCATTTCGGCAACAAAACCCCCGATCTCATCACCGAAGAAGAGCTTCAGGAATACTTCCTCCATTGCAGGAACGTTCGCAAGTGGGCGCCCAAAACCATGGCTGTCTGCTATGCCGGCATCCGCTTTTTCTTTGAGAACGTCCTGCGCCGTGACTGGCATATCCTGAGCATCATTCGGGCGCAAACTGAACACCGGCTTCCGACTGTGCTTAGTATCGAAGAGGTACGCGCCACCCTTTCCCGCGTCACGTCTCCTCGCAACCACGCCTTCCTCTCCACAGTCTATTCCTGCGGCCTTCGGCTCCAGGAAGCGCTACACCTCGAAGTCCCGGACATCGATAAACACCGTATGATGATCCATATCCACCGGGGGAAAGGCGCTAAAGACCGTTATGTTCCGCTTCCCCGTACGACGTATGCTCTTTTGCGGAAGCATTGGGCCACTCACAAAAACCCCCGATTGATTTTTCCCTCACGGGGCATATACAAAGATGGCTCGGACATTCGGAAACCGGTTTCATACAGTACGGTGCAGGCGGCGCTTCAGAACGCGGTACGCGCAGCGGGTATTCAGAAACGCAACGTCTCCATCCACACGCTTCGCCACGCCTATGCTACTCACCTGCTCGAAGCCGGCGTGAATCTGAGCGTCATCCAGCAGTATATGGGCCACTCCAGCCTTGAGACCACGATGATTTACCTACATTTGACCACCAAGGGTCAGGAAGACGCTTACAAAATCATCGACCAGCTCATGACGGGGTTTTGACCATGGACACGATCAATGAGATTTTCCGCACCTATGCCCCGGAGTACGTGTCACGGTTTGGCGAAGCGATTCCTCTGGAACATCGCAAGGCAATAGACGCAATTATCAACTGCCGCACTCCAGCTTGTGGGACGACCTGGTTCCGTTGCGAAGACTGCGGGAAAGACCATGCCATCCATCGTTCTTGCGGCAACCGTCACTGCCCGACCTGCCAGTATCATAAGAGCCGACAGTGGCTCGAAAAACAGATTGATCGGCGGATGCCAGGACATCACTTCATGATCACGTTCACGGTGCCCGAGCAGATTCGTCGGTTCATCAGAGGCAATCAACGAGCAGCTTATGCTGCCTTGTTTTCTGCTTCTTCAGCGGCTATGAAAAAGCTGGTTCTCGACCCCAAGTTCATGGGCGGCGATCTGCCGGGCTTCTTCGGGGTCCTGCACACATGGGGCAGAACACTGGAGTTTCACCCCCATGTCCACTATATCGTCGTAGGTGGGGCGTTTTCGTCCGAGGATAAAACATGGAAACCGTCAGGAACCGGTTTCTATGTGCCGGTCCAAGCGCTATCTCCCATTTTCCGGGCGAAGTTCAAGGATGAGATGAAAAAAGCAGGCCTTTTTGATCAAATCCCCGAAGAGGTCTGGCGCATCGACTGGAACGTGAACTCGCAAGCCGTGGGCGACAGCGAAGGGAGTCTCAAGTATCTTGCCCCCTATGTCTTTCGGGTAGCCTTGTCCAACAGCCGGATCGTGAAAGTCGAGAATCGTCAGATCTTCATTCATTACAAAAAGACCAATAGCAATCGCTGGAGAACGCTGGAACTTGAGGTGATGGAATTTATGCGTCGCTTCCTCCAGCACGTTCTACCGACGGGGTTCATGAAGGTGCGATATTACGGCTTCTTAAGCCCGACCTGCAAAGTCCCGCTTGAGAACATCAGGACGCTGATTGAGCTGGCTTATGGATTTGAGGTGACGATGTCTGAAGTCGAACAGACGCCCCCAATGCCTCATCCAACATGCGGGTGCTGCGGTGGCTTTCTCAAAGTGATTTCGATTTCTCCGCCGCCGCAGCACCTGGCACGCGCCGGATAGCATCCGACGATTTTGATTCACCACGTGTTTCTCGTGTAAGATCCCGCAGGCATCATCTGCGGGTCAACGCTCCCGTTCGGCCGCGCGAGCGGATCAGGCGATGATTTCTGCGTGTGAGTATAATGGGAATCACGTTTGTTTTTTTATAATCAGACCGACACGAGCTCTCACTCTCCATAAACTGCCCATTCAGGCTTTAACCAAAAACGACCCCTCGAAGCATTACCCTATATATAGAGACCATCGGTCATCATCCTGCCGCTCCGGGCTTCTTGAATTATGGATTGAGTACGACGTGAAGATGTCGTCACAATCCTTATTGATTCTTGTCTGTTAAACCCGCTCATCATTGTTATTTTATGCAATACCCAAAAAATACCCCATTGCGATTTTTATTTCTGTGCTACAATAGTAGTAGATTTTTAGAATAACTTACTCCATTTCGTAAAAAAATTAAATATCAGAATACGTACATATATTGCGTTCCATTTTCTTGTGATAAATAATCTATCACGATAAACTAAACCCTTCGCAAGAGGGGGACGGAAAACCACGGGTCTTAAAAAACCAAGACGGTCGAGCTGCCGAAGGATGCTGCCTTTGATGTGCTCGGCTTTTTTATTTATCGCCCGATCATGCAATATGGAAATGCGAGTGGGAACAGGATGTAAGACAGATTGCCGATTGTGGATTAAAAAGTTTTTTTAGACGGGAATTACGGCATAAGAACTCAATCACAATTTTTTAACGACCTTTAGAATTATGACAAAGCGCTAGGTTGCATCATCAAATTGCGAAACCTGCATAATCTCCTCAAGGAGGATGTTATGAAAAAGATGATCAATATATTTATGGGGTCCTTCGACTTCAAGCAAATAAAAAAACGACGGAAGTTCTTCGCGAGACTAATTCAGGTAGAACTGCTTGTAGTGGTGTTCTTACTGGCCGCGTGCTCCAGTGGCGGAGGTAATGGAGGAAGCAATGTAATTAGCTCTGTTACTTACACACCTTCCGTAAGTACCGGACCCGGTGTGATCGCGACTCAAGCTGTGGACGTAACGAAAAATTCAACAATTATCATCCAATCGCCGGGCAATGCACTGCACGGCACGACGATATACATTCCTGCAAATACGCTGGGAACAAACGGTACGAACACGATTTCGATCGGATACACGGATACTCTCCCAGGCCCTCTTGATCCGGATGCTGTTGCCGCCGGGGTCACCGTTGTCTCCGAGACCATCGAGCTTACCCAGACAGCTACAACTCCATTCGCCTCCATTGTTCAGGTGACGGTTCCCTACAATACGACTTTATTAAGCCAGACCGGGATTCCTATAGTCGACTACTGGGATCCCATTCTCGGTCAGTATGAGGCCGTGCAGGTGGTCGGGCTTGATCGGGCCGCAGGTACCATCACATTTAATACGAAGCACTTTACATCCTTCATTGTATCAACTTTTATTAATGCGCTAATCACAACCGGAACCATATCCGTGCCGATCGCGGGCAACGGCATGGTCGGCGGCGCACTTGCAGGTTTAAACGGTGGTTTTGCTCCAAGCTTAGACGGTTTTGCGGTGAACAACTTCACCACGCAAAGCGTTGACGTTTCACTTGCTACATTTGGTGCTGGTGGTTTATGCTATGGTATGACATCTTTCGCCGCATTTTACTTCAATAAGCTTGAAAATCACATAGTTGGATCGCCGTCTCAACATCTCTACAACTACTATTTTGGTGAAACGAGTCCATACATGTCGAATCCCATTGAGCAAGATATTGCTCGAGAACTCATTTTTGATACCTACATTCTTACGTATGAAGACAACGTGTACGTTACTAACCTGCCGGTTACTCCAGGCAATAGCAGCTACATGGCACCCAACGTCGTCGATTCCATGACGGCAAACACGCTACTACAAACGCTTCAAAAGGAAAATACTCCGCAACTATTGACCCTCTATCAAATCAGAAACTGGTATGACTATGGATTCTCACACTCTGTACTCGTGTATGGCTACTCCCCTCCACTCAATGGCTCAACCCTCGGGAGTTTCCTAATCTACGACCCCACTTGGCCCATCACAAATAATACAATCACGTATGACATCATGAGACAAAAGTTTCAGCCATACATCTGGCCATTTCAGCAAGCCTCTTTCGCGAACGGTAGGGTCTACTCAAGTCCCACCGTGACATACACACTGTTCACGTTCGATGCGATATCTAATCACTTCTCTACAACGACACTTCAAAATATATTGACATCTGCACAAAGTGGATGGCCAGATAAATATTTTAACACTATCCCCACCCTCACCACCATTGCTTACGTAGACGGACAGCCGGCTTCTGATTATCCAGATAATACTTATGCTGTTGATCCGTCTAGAAACATTGTCGTTAATGGCAGTGTCCAGAGTGACGCGACAGATACAACATCAGGCGCATATTTCTATATAAATGGAGGTTATATCGGGTATGCACCGATCACTAATGGGAGATTTAACAGTGATAACCTTGTTCTTTACGGGAGTCCGACGCTTTCAATTCCTTCAGGAACGTGCAGTGCAGAACTAGTAACCATCGTGTCAGCCGCTACTGGATCTGTTGCAGACGGGTCTCAAGAGTGGGGCATTTCCACAGGATATACAGGATTCCTGCGTGAAACTGTACTATTACCCCTTTGTGGCAGCTACACGGCAGTGGCGTATTCATTCAACGAATCTACGCCCCAGAACGCGACGCCGGCTCAGGACACCCCGTTACCAAGCCCATTGGGATTCAGGGACGATTTTGAAACGATCACCTTCGACGGCGTGGGAGGCTACGCTTATACGAAGACGCGAAACACCGACGGAACCTTATCTACGAGTTCAGGTATCGGAACGTACGTGATTGAGGGGGACGGAAACTTCACAACGAGCGAAGGACTGACCGGGAGCTTGCTCGCTGACGGCAACACAACTGTTTTAATGACCTTGAGCGGCAATCCGCAGATAGGCGTGGGAATATTAAATAGAGGAATTTTCAACAACGCAAGCCTTACTGGCGGCTACGCGTATGTGGAGTATTCATTCAAGGCGTCTACGCCCCAGAACGCGACGCCGGCTCAGGGCACCCCGTTACCGAGCCCATTGGGATTCAGTGCCGATTTTGGCACGATCACCTTCGACGGCGCGGGAGTCTACACTTATACGATGACGCAAAACACCGATGGGACCTTATCTACGGTTTCAAGTTCCGGCACGTACTCGGTTGCGGCGGACGGAACCTTCACAACGAGCGAAGGACAGACCGGGAGCGTGCTCGCTAACGGCAGCACGTTTGTTTTCATGACCCAGAACGGCAATCCGCATATTGGTATGGGGATAAATAATGGCGGGAGTTTCAGCAACGCAAGCCTCACTGGGGACTACGCGTGTGTGGCGTATTCATTCAACGAATCTGCGCTCCAGAACGTGACGCCGGCTCAGGGCACCCCGTTACCGAGCCCATCGGGATTCAGGGACGAATTTGATACGATCACCTTCGACGGCGTAGGAGGCTACACTTATACGAGCATGCGAAACACCGACGGGACCTTATCTACGGTTTCAAAATCCGGCACGTACTCGGTTGCGGTGGACGGAATCTTCACAACGAGCGAAGGGCAGATCGGGAGCGTGATCGCTGACGGCAGCACGTTTGTTTTCATGACCCAGAACGGCAATCCGCAGATAGGCGTGGGGATCAGATGGTAAACAGCACAAAATTTGTGCATGTATGCTTTATGGGGAAGAGAGGTACATAGTGATCTAAGCGTAAATGGAAGTATTGTATTACAGTGGCAGGGACAATATACGGTTAACCTTCAATTATTTTCTTAGCGTTTTATATTGCTTGCCTTGAGAAAACGCATTCTATTTTTAAGGAGAATTGTGATGAGAAGATTGTTGAGCGCACTATTAGTCGTTCTATGTTCGGGGGCAATGCTCGCCGCGTGCAGCGCGGGAGGCAGTGGTGGGAGTGCGACTCCGAACAGTAACAGCTCGTCAACATATTCCGTAACCTATATTGGTAATGGCAATACCGGCGGCAGAGTGCCGATTGACTCAACCGATTATCAGCAGGATCAGACCGTCACAGTACTTGGCAACACAGGCGGCCTCGTACATCCCGGGTATTCTTTCGCAGGCTGGAACACGCAGGCGAACGGGTTAGGAACGACCTATACGCAGGCGCAGACCTTTATAATGGGTTCGGCAAATGTCACTCTGTATGCAAAGTGGACTGCTAATACCACATACACTGTAACTTATAGCGGCAACGGCAATACCGGCGGCAACGTCCCCATTGACGCAACTAACTACGAGCAAGGCCAGACAGTTACAGTGCTCGGAAATACAGGAAGTCTCGTAAATCCCGGGTATTCTTTCATAGGATGGAGCACGCAGGTTAACGGATCCGGAATCACCTATACTCAAGGGCAGACCTTTATAATGGGTTCGGCAAATGTCACTCTGTATGCAAAGTGGACTACTAATACCACATACACTGTAACTTATGGCGGCAACGGCAATACCGGCGGCAACGTCCCTATTGACACAACTAACTACGAGCAAGGCCAGACAGTTACAGTGCTCGGCAATACAGGAAACCTCGTAAATACTGGGTATTCTTTCGCAGGGTGGAACACACTGTCTAATGGGACTGGTACGACCTATACGCAGGCGCAGACCTTTATAATGGGTTCGGCAAATGTCACTCTGTATGCAAAGTGGGTAGCTTCTGCCTCCAGCGCACCCACTGGTCTTACCGCAATCGCTGGAAACAATCAGGTTAGCTTAAGCTGGAATCCTGTAGCTAATGCTACCTCATATAATCTCTATTGGTCTACAACATCAGGAGTTTCTAAATCTACAGGTACTTTAATATCCAATATTACAAGCACGACGTATACTCATACCGGACTAACTGCCGGTACAACTTATTATTACATTATAACAGCAGTGGATTCAAACGGTGAAAGTCTAGCATCCGTTCAAGTCAGCGCTACACCTCCACTGATTCTTGCATCAGGACTTAGTTCACCTACCAATATGAATATTGCACTTGATTCCAATGGCAATATCTATTGGAATGAAATCTACACTATAAAGAAAATGCCAACTAACGGAGGGGCGATAACAACCATTGTGTCAAGTTCTACTAATACTCAGAAGATAATTGGCTTTACTATAGATTCAACCAGCGTATATTTTACTACAACTGGTTATCCAAATGGAAATGTAGAAAAAGCACCCATAATTGGTGGGTCCATAACATTATTAGCACCTTACACTGACCCCATTAATGAAGGCTATGACGGGATATGGGCGGAGACGTCAGTTGGATTCGGTCAAATTGTCGTAGATACCACAAACGTTTGGTGGCTTGGAACTCTGAAATCGGGATCCTTTGGATATGCAGGAATTTCCAACGTAGGATTAAATGGTGGGACTCCAAGCCTTTTAGGAGAAAACTATACTACTGCGGCACCGGGTTTTGCTGAAGACTCCACAACTATATATTTCTGCGCTACGCATATAATTAAGTCTCTCAAATCAGGAGCGGCATCTTCATCGCTTACAGCAGCCAACTATTCTGCCAATGCGATTGCTGTAGATTCAAATAACGTATATTGGACAGACGCCTCTGGGTATTTATATGCAGTCAGTATAAATGGTGGAACTGTTACTACACTTGCCTCTGCGAATGGTGCAAATGGCATTGCAATTGATTCTAATAATGTTTATTGGACAGAATATACTAGCGGTAACGTAAAAATGGTAAGCAAAAACGGCGGGACTGTGGCGACCATTGCTGCCGGGCTTAATTTCCCCTTTGGCATTGCCGTTGATTCCACTAGTGTTTACTGGGCAGAAATTGGTACCGGTTCTATAAAGAAATCACCAAAATAATAAAGCCGCAAAATTCTTGGTATCATAAACTGGTCGTTAGCACATCTTCCGCAAGCACGGTTTTGAGAGGCCCAGAAGGCATTGCGCTACAGTAGCGCTGGGCAATACGGCAGTATCAGATAGGAGGAAATCATGAAACGATTCTTCGGTATTTTGATTCTGGTTCTTTCGACGGTGGTTCTGCTTGGCGACTGCGGCGGGGGTGGAGGCGGAGGTGGGAGCTCGTTGCAGCCCGCGGCATATAATGATATAGCAGGTGCGTGGAAACAAGCTGATACGAATTGTCAGCCTCAGTCCTGCTGCACGCTAAATTCGAACACATTTACTGTAAATACTCAATCGGGCAATACTCTCAATGCGACGGACTCTCAAGGAGACCAATTCACCGCCACGATAAGCGGAAATGTGATAACGTATTCGAGCAGTAACGCGCCTGGTTCTAACTGCAACGGGACGCACCCAGAATCAGTCACCATTACGCTAAGTTCTGAGACTGCCGGGAGTTACACTTCGAGCTGGCAGTGTATCACACCCACGGCGACTTGCACCGGAACTTCGACGGGAACCATAACGAAGACATCCGGAAGCGGTCTTCTCACGGTGACCTATAGCGGCAACGGCAGCACCAGCGGCAGCGTTCCGGTCGATTCTAACAAATACGACATTGGGCAGACTGTCACGGTGCTCGGGAATGGCAACCTCGCGAAAACCGGAGATACCTTCACTGGCTGGAACACGCAGGCTAACGGAACCGGAACGACCTATACGGCGGGGCAGACCTTCACGATGGGCTCAGCAAGTGTTACCTTGTACGCTCTCTGGACAGTACAACCTACATTTACCGTTACTTATAACGGCAACGGCCTTACCGCCTGCACAGCCCCGACTGATGGGACCCACTACTTGACGAGCCAGACCGTCACTGTGAAGGGATATACATGCAATCTCATCAAAGCCGAGGAGTTATTCATGAACTGGAACACGGAGGCCAACGGATCCGGAACGGCTTATACGGTGGGGCAGACCTTTGCGATGGGTTCAGCAAATGTTACGCTGTACGCGATTTTTTCGCCGATCAAATTGGTATTCGTGACAAGCGAAACTTTTACATGGAGTTCGAGTCAACCGGTCGGGGCAGCGGGAGGTGATGCGGGTTGTTTGTCTTTCGCTCAAAGCGCTGGTTTAACCGGTAACTGGTTGGCGTGGTTATCGGACGCTGCCACGTCTCCATCGACAAGATTTACGCAGAATACCATCCCCTACGTCACTCTAGACGGCACAGTCATTGCGAATAATTGGACTCAGTTGACTTCAGGGACACTCCAAAACGCTATCATGCATGACCAAAACGGGGTTGCCGTAGCTGCATCGTATGTGTGGACGGGTACAAATGCTAATGGTACAGCTGTAACCAGCATTTCAACCAACGACTGCAACAATTGGACCTCCGGTACATCCGGCTATTCGGGTGCAGTTGGGTATTTACAATATCCAAATTCAGAGTGGACGAGCGATGGCTCTTATGTTTGCACGAATACTGCGCGTCTATATTGCTTTCAGCAGTGAAACGCCTTCCATGACGAAGAAACCGGAAGTATACTGGTCTTAAAAGACCAAAACAGCCGAGTTGCCAAAGGATGAGTTCTTTCGGCTTGCTCGGCTTTTTTATTTTAGGCGGTGATTTATCAACAAAACCTTTTCACTTCAAGAAAAACGCTAGGTGTTGTTCGAATGAGCACAGGGTATCGGCTGACAATTCTCCGAGGAGGGCAATATGAAACGGTTATTCAGTATATTGGTTCTGGTTCTTTTCGTGGTAGTCCTGCTGGCTGCCTGTGGCGGTAGCGGAGGAGGCGGTACAGCAGCAATCATACAGACATACACCGTGACCTACAACGCCAATGGTAGCACCGGCCTGGCTTCCGGGAACTTCTCTTTGGCCCGCTCGATGATGATTTCCACATCAGCTTCCAGCATCTGTTCACGAATCTCCCAGTGCACGATATAGCGGCTGCACCCGTCGAGATGGCAGCAGAGATAGTAGAACGTGCCACAGATGTTGAGATACGAGATATCTACATGCCAATGCTCGTGGGGCAGAAGGGGCTGGACAAAGCCCGTTCCCTGTTTGCTGATTTTCTTGTTCCACCGATCCATAAGGCCAGCTTTGAACAAAATGCGCCATGTGCTGGCGGGACTTACAGCAACGATATTCCGGTCGAGCATCATGAAGGTGAGCCGGCGGTAACCCTCAAGGGGGTTATCGTGATAAAAACCGATGATGGCTTCCCGTTTCCACTCTTCCAGCCAAAAATCCCGAGGAATGGGAGCGTTATGCTCATTGGCCTTGCCGTAGCGGTCAATCCACGTATAGAACTTGCTCATGTTATTTAAGTGAGGTAACACATGAAACGAACTCTAATAATGATATTAATCTTAATCCTGGCACCCTTCGCAGTGTTTGCCAAGGACAATGATTCCAGGGAATTATTAAGCAAAGTTGATGTGTCTCATCCTTTTTACAAAAATAGGATATTTGGTGCGGATAGGGTCAATGTCTTTCACTCACGTGATAAGTCAATTCTACTTATTTATCAGGCAAGATATGGTGGAGATGGAGATCATTCAGAAAACCTCCTCAAGATATTCAAGT
The DNA here is from genome assembly GCA_963845065.1 of Nitrospirota bacterium. Lineage (GTDB taxonomy): Bacteria > Nitrospirota > UBA9217 > UBA9217 > UBA9217 > JAJYKN01. The sequence continues at coordinate 105,595 of CAWJQQ010000001.1, read as the reverse complement.
TCCAAGGTAACAAGGGAAAGAAACTGCTTGATCAGAATATAGACTCTGTCGAATTTGTACATGAGAACGATACTTTAAAATACATAAATGGGAAATACATTGCGACTTTATGTGACGTTTGCGACGGTTGGGAAGTGTCTTCGCCTCCCTCTGATGATATTTTCTTTATTCCAATCGTTATCGATGTTGAATCATTAACTGTCAAGCCAACACGAAGCGAAAAAGAGAAAAAGGCGCTTATCGCTCGATTGAATCAGCAGTCGGATAAAAACATAGCAGCGCAGGTTTCTTATGGCAATAATAAATATCCAATTTTCATTTCGAAAGTGAAAAAGCAAGTCAAGGAACTTCTTGACCGTAAATAATTAATCGTTCGAGAGGTTCGGGATATGCAATGGAATAGAAGTAGGTGGCGAAGAAAGCGATGATCAATGTCTATTGGAATCATAAAAAGGATAGACTCAATTGGTGGTGCTTATGAATTAACCTGCGTCTCGATAGCGACGCGCCATACGGCGGCGCGTCAGGCGCGCGTTAGTCGAGAAATAACTTATGCGTAAATCCAAAACAAAGAACATTATATTATTTTGTTTATTAATCTGTCTTGTAATCGCTTGCGATAAAGACAACAAAACAAATACTCAAAAAATGAATTCGACCTCTGTAAACTCACTTGTTACAGAAGGCGATAAACTGGCAAATAAACAAGATTATTCGCACGCTATCGATAAGTATTATGATGCTCTAAAAGTCGATCCAAATTGCTTCTTATGCTATTACAAGCTAGCACAAGTCTATTGGATTGTGCGCGATTATAGAAGTTCTGTAAGCTGTCTTGAAGCAGCAACACGGCTTAATCCGCGATGGTCTCTGCCTTATGAGACTCTCGGCGACATATACCTAAAATCTAAACTATTTTCCTCAAATAGATTAAAAAGGGCCGCTGAAAACTACAAGAAAGCTATTGAGCTTGAACCTCTCCCCCACAATATTGAACTTCATTTTAAGCTGGCGCAGACTTATGAAGCTGGCGGAGATGAGAAATACGCCGAGAACGAGTATGAAAAGATATTGAAAATCGATCCGACAAATTCTACAGCTGCTCGTTCTTTAGAAAAGCTGAGAAAAAAAACTGATTCGCAGTGAAATTTTTTAACCATTCGGCTCGAGAGGGTCGCGAAAATCAGGCCCCTCAGCGGAGCCGTTCCTGCGCAATTTTCATGTAGTATCATGCATTGATTTTAAGTCAACGCCACTGCATGCTTGTAGGTGATCTGTGGAGAGCCTAGACTCTCGGTGCAGTGAGGAATACCGATAGAAGTTTGTAGTGCGTAATCCTTCCTATCGTCAGCGGTAGTTGTGTCTTTCGCAAATTGCTGAGTATATGACTATTAAAGCCCCATATCGGGTAACCCGATGCGAAACTCGATAATTGCTGGAGAGGTCCAACCATGAACATAATTCATTTACATCTTACGTATTTGATGGTAGTTAGTTTTTTATTATCCGGTTGTGCTTTAACGCAGACGGCAATCCATGCAACCGGTGAAACCGCTCCGCTCTGCCAGATTAACACAATACAGGATAGTGCGCTCGTCCTCTGGGGAACAGCGTGGCGCACGAACCAGAAAGAAAAGCAGCTCCGTGAGGAGAAAGCATCGAAGGCCATCTCACAGTTCTTCAGTAGCCGGTCTTGTTACGCAAAAACCTCGGTTTTGAGAACCCTGGCTGGCCGTGACCCGGTCACACTCTCTGACATAGAAACCATTAAACTTGCATCAGTTCTCCCGGATAGATACAATAAGATCATCCTTCTCCGCATCGAAGAACTGGGGCCTCTCCTGATGATCTATCTCTCACCGATCCTGTGGGAAGGAGGGTCTGAGGCCGTGGTACGAGTCAGGATACTCGACGTCAACAGCGGCTCCCTTGATTCGGATGTGGATATTCACTGGAGGAATACCGGCGCTTTTGTGCTGCGAGGAACAAAGCATCTTGAAGAGGATCTTAAGGCTGCGCTTACTCAGGTGTTCCTGGGACAATTAGAATCAAAATGATCGGTGAGAGTTTAGCGGGCCTGGTCGAGCAATACTAACCCCAAACAATAATGCCCAACCAGATGGTCGCAAGGGGCTTTCTCCACCTCACCCGAGCATTGTACGTTTCTCCCTGTATTTCGCAGTCTGTTTGAATCAGTCAGATTATTCAATAGTAGGTGGAGGCCGCAATTTTTAAAAAGCGTAACTGTCATTGGCTTCTTCCTGAAGTAGTGGAGTTGCCATTTTTAACAACAATCACAATTTCATCCGGAATTAAATAACTGATACTCCTCAAATACCCCTCTCTGGACATACCCCTCTCTGAATATTGACAACTGCGGCTGTCAGGAATATAGTCTTTTCTATTATTGAGCTAACATGACACAATCATTGCTAAACTAGTAAACAACGGAAATTCGTTCTTTACGACTTGGCCCTAACTAGATATACACTGGTTAGGCTGCCCTATGATTAGAGGTACTCTTACGTAATGCGACCCCTTCGGTATTCCATCAACGTCACATTGGACGGGTGCTGCGATCACCGGGAAATATTCGCGGACGAAGAGTTGCATCGTCACGCGGTCGAGAACCTCAACCGGGCCGATGCCCTCCTTTTTGGCCGGGTGACTTATGAAATGATGGAGGCAGCGTTTCGGTCGCCGGCGCGGACGGGAGAGATGCCCGATTGGATGGAACCTTTCGCCCGGACGATCGGCGCGGCAAAGAAGTACGTCGTGTCGAGCACCTTGGACCGGGTCGATTGGAACGCGGAATTCGTGCGCGGGGATCTGGGGCAGGCCGTTCAGCAGCTCAAGCAGGAATCGGGTAAGGGACTGTTCCTGGGAGGCATGAAGCTCCCGATGGCGTTGGCGGAGCTGGGATTGATCGATGAGTACGAGTTCGTGGTGTACCCCAGGCTAGCGGGCCATGGGCCGACGTTGTTCGCGGGGCTATCGAGACGTATCGACTTGAAGCTCGTGAGCCGGCTGGAGTTCGGCTCGGGGGCGGTTGCGATGCGGTATGAGCCGAAAAGGTAGCCATTCCTTCTATAGGGCCGCCAGCGGTGACTTGGCGGTGTTGCACGCGGTATGCGAATTCATACCGCCTAACCTAATGAAGCTGCGGCATCACCTTGGGGCGCGCCATATCACGTGGTCAAGCACCTCCCTTATTCAACACCACAAATCAAGGACTTACAGCACTTTAAAAAACGCTTTTATTTAACAGGACAGTAACAGGACACTTCGAACCAGCGACCTCTGCCGTGTGAAGGCGCTTAAACTTTTATAGGGTTATCCGCTCTTAGTACCTTGTATTTGATATTGTTAGATACCTGCCTTAAAAAGAAATAGTATATTACCCGCTATTATCCCCTGCTATCCCTTATCAGGTATACATTCAACTAAACAATTTTACGGAGTGACAATTCTGCTTTAGATAGAACCTGTCATTGCCTTGCAAATTTCTTCAGCCTATCCTATACTCGTTCCATCATTAGCCTGTTCAAGGAAAGAATGGAACATCACATGACCCTTGCCAACGGATGATAATCCCTGTGAAAGAGGCGGTATGTAAATCCAATGCTCAATCGGTCAGCAATCACTATAAAAGCGAAACGACCATTCGTAGATTGGATACTGTCTCTTCCCGAGTCCGAACATATTACTCAAGATGACATAGATGAGGATAGAACCGTGTATCTTCTGCCCGATATTACCTCTGATGGCTGCCAAGAAGAGCTAATTCAGGAATTCTATCAACGTCTTTTTGAGGAACAGTTGAATGATTGGTACACAGATGAGCAGGGATGGCCTCCGAATCGAGACGTTAAAATGTTTAAACATTGGTTCGAAATAGAATTTCATTCTATTGTTCTTGACCTTGTTGGTGATTCTTTGGAGGATGATGAGGCAGAGCTTTAATGCCAAGCTGCAAGACATTATTCCTCTCTCCCTTTTCGGCTTAACCATGAACTTGCCCGGAATTCCCATCTACGATTTCACACCCCTGCACTTTCTTACCTCCCCTACTCCTGCGAAGCCGATGCGGGATAACGCTACTAGCTCCAAGCGGATGGGTAAGAAGGCTGTGCTAAAATCATAATGATTCATATTACAAAATGAATCTGTCTTATGTGGAGGGTTACATGGATGACATTAATGTTGTCGATGATGGTAGCGGTTGGTCTATTACATTTTCCCAAAAAGACAACTGCATCTATATTCGGGCAACTGATTACCATGCCGACCCTTTAAAATTGCCCAAATATAAATTGGCAGAACTTGCAGGTATGTTTGAATCAGCGACACAAGATAAAGATAATACTCATAGCAACAGGCAGGCTACCTCTAAACCTTCTGACACTCAAGAAATCACAAGTCATAAAGATTGGAAAATCGGTATTTCCAAGAGAAATAAACTTTTGTTTTGCGAGAATAAGGATGGGATTGCGGAACCACTCGTTCTTTCACGAGAGGACTTATATAAATACGGCAAAATGATGAACAAGAGAGTAAAAATTAAAAAGTAATTTAAGGCCTAAATCATCAATGATATCAGATGAAGATAATTTTATGGATTTTCATACAACCTTGATGCTATTCATCATTCTGTGAAGGAATTCGAGTTGTTACTAAACTTTGCGAACCATCTACACAATTCTACAGATTTTAAGTGTGACACAGTTCGAGAAAACGCCCATTTTGCACGTGCTTTCTTCACCAAATTATGAAAATGACGACATCGATGCAGATAACCAATTGAATCTATTGCTGTAACGTTGGGACACTAGTGATGGTCACTACATTTATTGAGTAGCCACCCAGATAACATTGGTAAAGCGGTGTTATCAAGTTTAGCATGAAGAGAGGAGACCGACGTGCAGCGCTTGCGCGTCATTCCTGCGATGTCTCTTCCGCCTGCCGTCTCCAATATTGTGCGTCAACCTTTATAAACTCAAGACGAGCAGGATTAATCCACGAGATAAAGGATGAAGGCATCTTCCAGGTGCCGGCGAAGTTCCCGGTGTGAATCAGAGTGCACTTTTTGCGCGTGCGGGTGAGCCCTACCACGAACTTACAGATTTCGAGATCCTTGATTGAATCCGGATCATGTGGCAACTCGCCATTGTTCAGACCAATGATGTACATGTGTTGTGCTGAGAGGCCCTTGGCTCCCTCAAAGGAGGTCACGCTAATAGCAGAACGTCCACCGGGGTCTGACTCTCTGCCTCAGCCTCTAGTTCCTCTTGCAGCTCATACGTATCAGCCTCAGCCAGCAAGCGCTCGCGGTACAACACTCGGTTTACCAGCCCCGGCACCCGCCATCCCAACGAGACCACCCAAAAAGCCATCCGTGAACTGTTTGAAGGATCATTTGGTGCACTATCTGATTGAGCGCAAACGCAACTAAAATTGCGCTCGTTCCGTCGAATCCTTCATCGCTCCGACGGAGCTCTTCCCGCCGCTGACGGTTTCCATCACGCGATCAAAGTAGCCGACCCCGACGAATTTTTGATGAGTGATGGCCATATACCCTTCTTCTTTTCCGTGTTTGAATTCTTCCTGTTGGAAACGGGAATAGGCCTTCATGCCTTCCTTGCGGTAGCCGCTGGCGAGATCAAACATACCCAAGTTAAGGGTGTGGAACCCTGCCAGGGTAACGAATTGGAATTTATAGCCCATGGCGCCCAGTTCTTTTTGAAAACTTTTGAGCGCCGCGTCATCCATGCTCGCCTGCCAATTGAACGAAGGAGAACAATTGTAGGCTAGCGGTTTGTCGGGAAAGTGCTTACGAATCCCTTCGGCAAATTGCTTGGCCTGCTTCATGTCTGGCTCGGAGGTCTCGCACCAAATCATGTCGGCGTACGGCGCGTAGGCAACGCCACGCGCTATGGCCGATTCGACGCCGGATTTCACCCAATAAAAGCCTTCTTCCGAACGCGTGGAGCCGATGACGAACGGTCGATCGCGCTCATCGATATCGCTGGTTATCAACTTGGCGGCGTCGGCGTCCGTGCGGCCGATCAGCACCGTTGGCACGCCGCAGATATCGGCGGCAAGGCGAGCGGATATCAACTTGACGATAAATTCACTGGTGGGCACCAAAACCTTACCCCCGAGGTGGCCGCATTTTTTTGCGGAAGCCAATTGATCTTCGAAATGGACGCCGGCCGCCCCGGCTTCGATCATCGATTTCATTATTTCAAAAGCGTTCAACGGGCCGCCGAAACCGGCCTCGGCATCGGCGACGACCGGCGCATACCAGTATGGGCCTCTTTCCCGGCAATCCAAAACCTGGATCTGATCCGCGCGCTGCAGCGCGTTGTTGATCCGCCGCACTACGTTGGGAACGCTGTTGGAGGGATACAGACTTTGATCCGGGTACATTTCTCCCGCCAGATTGTTGTCGGCCGCCACTTGCCATCCGCTGACGTAAATGGCTTTCAATCCCCCTTCGACCTGCTGCACGGCTTGGTTTCCGGTCAATGCCCCAAGAGCGGGAACGTATTCTTCAGAGTGAATCATGCGCCACAGACGTTTAGCGCCGGCATCCGCAAATGTGTGCTCCACCTGCAACGTGCCCCTCAAATTCAAGACGTCGCTAGCCGTGTACGGCCGCTTAATTCCTTTCCAGCGCGGATCGGTTTTCCAGCTTTGCTCCAGAGCCTTGATCTCCTTGCTGTCGATGTGATGGCATGAGATGCGCTTTTCGAGTTCGATTGCCTTTTCTTCTATATTTTCTTCCATGGCATTACCTCTCTCCTTGATTAGTTGCTATCATGACCTCATGGCGAAGTTATTCCCAAGAAGGCTCTTAATCCAACTGATCGTACGCCTTCAACGTCAAAAATTCTTCCAGTTCATCGTTGGTTATGATTTCGCCCAACCAGTGGGCCGCTTTGTTGTAATTACCGCCTTGAAACTGCCTGGTGCCGACTGCGTTCCTGATTTTTTCCAGTTCCTCTTCTTCGACCCGACGGAAAAGCTCAACGGTTACCTTACGACCGTCGTCTAACACGCCCTTGGGATGGTGCACCCACTGCCACAGTTGTGTACGCGAGATTTCGGCCGTGGCAGCGTCTTCCATCAGATGATTGATGGGAATGCAACCGGTTCCTGAGAGCCAGGAGGCCATATATTGAATGGCGACGTTCACATTGTTGCGCAGGCCGCCTTCCGTAATGGTTCCCCCGGGCAGTTCCAGCAGGTCTTTCGCCGTGACGTGTACGTCCTCGCGCAACCGGTGTATCTGATTGGGCGTCGGCATGAGTCGGTCAAACTCGGCCTTGGCCACGGCAACCAACCCGGGATGGGCCACCCAGGTGCCGTCATGGCCCTCACGTGCCTCGCGGATTTTATCCTCACGGACTTTCTGTATGGCCAGCTCATTTGCCTGGGGGTCGTTCTTGATGGGGATCTGAGCGGCCATGCCACCGATGGCGTGCACCCCTCGGCGATGGCAGGTCTTGATGACCAACTGTGTGTAGGAGCGCATACAGGGCCGGGTCATGGTTATCTGAGCGCGATCGGGGAAAATGTATTCCGGTATGTTTTTGAAGCGCTTAATAAAGCTGAAAATGTAATCCCAGCGTCCGCAGTTTAATCCGGCCATGTGATCCTTGAGCTCGTAGATGATCTCGTCAATTTCAAAGGACGCCAGGATAGTTTCTATCAACACCGTGGCTTTGATAGTGCCGCGGGGAATATCGAGCATCGCCTGGGCGCGCACGAAAATATCGTTCCAGAGGCGCGCCTCGGTGTGGCTTTCGAGCTTGGGCAGATAAAAGTAGGGGCCGCTTCCTCGCTTGATGAGATTTTTCACGTTATGAAAGAAAAAAAGCCCGAAATCGAAGATGGCGCCCGCAATGGGTCTGCCGTCCACCTCGACGTGTTTTTCGAGTAAATGCCATCCGCGGGGTCGGACTATAAGCGTCGCCCGATTCTTTTCCAAGCGATACTCTTTTCCTTCCGGCGTAACCAGCTGGATGGTTTCGTCGACGGCGTCCCTGAGATTTATTTGGCCGTTAATAGTATTGTCCCAAGTGGGAGCGTGGGAGTCTTCAAAATCAGCCATGTAGGTATTAGACCCGGAATTCAGGGCATTGATCACCATTTTGCGATCCACCGGGCCGGTGATTTCGACTCGCCGGTCCTGCAAGTCCGAAGGGATAGGCGCCGCTTTCCAGTCGCTTTCCCGAATTTCTCTGGTCTCTTTCAGAAAATCCGGAAACCTCCCGTCATCGATAGCTGCGTGCACCTCCCGTCTTCGCTTCAAGAGGCCCTGCCTGCGATCTTCAAACTCCAGCGCGAGGGAGGCGATAAACGACAGCGCTTCGGAGGTGAGTATGGTTTTGAATGAATCGGTCAAAGGCGCTGTTATGGTTAAACCGCTGTCTTGTTTCTCTGGGCTCATGGTTACTCCTCGTTAGCGTCGCAAGCGGCGATATACTGTTTCCCCTGCGCAGCCTCGAATACCGCTCGGGCAACCGCGTCGTTCACGCTGCGGTCGAGTGGTTGCGGCACGAGCTCCCCTCCGGGTGCCGCGTTAAAATGGCTCGGGCCGCGGCGAACATCATCTCGTCGGTAAAGGCTTTCGCCCGAGCATCCATGACTCCACCGGAAGAGTCCGGAAAAACCAAGCACGTTTACCAGAATCAAAACAGTTCCGGTATGCTCGGAGGTGCCCTTTATATGATTATCAACTCTAACGATTATAGGAAGCAGAGTACATCAAATGTTTCAAGCGACATATTTCAATTTTCATAATGAAGTTCAGTGTTCGATCTATAATCATGCGAGCTAAAAGATTCTAAAAATTTAAAGATTTTTTGTCGTAACGCACTGGTGATTCAAGTGATGTGCGGACAATAAACCCGCACACCGCAGCTTGCCCGGCCTTGCGATCATAAACTATTCAGGAGGGCTTAAGCTGCCGCCTTCAAGCCCCGCTCTATCATAACGTATACTTGTTCGTCAGTTGGAATTTTGTCTCCCGGGTGTTTCCGTGCCATATGCTCGGAAACTGACTCTTCATTCATTATCGCCTTTAAGTTTTTGACGGCTTCCTCCCTCGTGCTACCTTGGGCCGACATAACATCACCGCAACTGCATGTCATACTGTATGTAATTGTTCCCACCTCTTTTCCGGTCTTGTGAAAAGGGACAATTGCTATAAAATCAAAACTATTTTATTAATTATATCACTTTATTTCAAATATTAATACAAATTGGCTCGGCTTATTGTGGCAGCTCCGAATTATTCATTACTTTAAGCCTGATATATCGACCAAAAAAGTATTGTTAAAGGCAGGAGCCAATGTATAACAATTACGGGATGAAACATCGAATGTTAGTGCGCCAAGCAAGCTCATATATTCCAGCCGGTGTAAGTCCGGCCTGGACAAAGGTTAGCCACCAACCCAGAACCAAGTCCCGCATGCAGTGAGGTAACGATCTGTATGAAGCCGGGAGGCGGGAGGTATCAGGCTTCAACGCAAGTGAAGGTATTGAGCCCCGAAATCTGTTTTGTCCCAGAGGCCGACATGCATAACATTCCTGGAAGGCAGTATTCTTTCATCCATTTTGGCGTGGATTGTGGATACCGAGTGGCGTGATATCAACTTTGTGAAAGAGCTAATAGAGCTTGCCGTGCTTGCGCACAAGAGGAATTATACCGAGGCAAAGATGGGGAACCAAGTAGACTTTCAGGATGTGATAAATTACCCAGTGGATGCAATAATTGCATCGCTAGTTTCCGCATTTATGATACGATCGGTCATCGGTTCGTTTAGAGAAGGAGGATCGGATGCCAATAACCTACACAACCGATCGTGCTCGCCGACGGCTGTTCACGGTGGCCGAAGACTCTGTGACCTACTCCGATATCATGGTTCATTTGGAGAAGGAGCGGGTTGACAATGGCTTACCCATGGCGGAGTTGATCGATGCTACATGGGCCACCGTGGACTTCCATACTGCGGACGTCCAACGGATCGTCTATCGACTGCGCCACCTCGGGCGTAAAAATGCTCTCGGCCCGACGGCTATTGCGACCGGTTATGATGTTTCCTACGGAATAATGCGGATGCTGGAAATAATGGTAGCAGATGTCTGCGACGTCCGGTCGTTCCGCAGCTGCGGCAAGGCGGAGGAATGGCTCAATGCTATACCTATGCCACGTCCGCCGACACAAGAGGGATGAATCGCACCGCTTCGTTCTTGTGTAAGGTTCTACCGATATTCTGAATTCCTATTTATCGGTCGCCAGTGCAGAATAGTAGATGAAGCAAATATTCTTATAATATTAGCGACGGTACATAATTCATTTTGTAACATTGCATGTTGTGATACAATATTTTGTTAATCGCTTCATCCTGAAGTTAGTATTTTTGTCTGATACAAAATGATGTATGTTTTATTCCGTTATTAATGATCAGCTTTATGCCTGCGGACCTCTCAACAAAGTAAAAACTCCCTTCGGATAAATGTCAATATGAAAGACCTCTTGACTTTTTTGAAAAGAAAGTAATACAATGTATTACTTAATTAGGAGGCCGTGGTTGAAAATAAATGATTTTGAATGGGACGATGGAAATGTCGTACACATTGAGCTTGGCCAAGGTGTGAAGCCTGAGGAGGCGGAAGAAATCTTTGCAAATAAACCGTTGTATCGAAAGACGAAGAAAGGCCACTACGTTGCTATGGGGCCGACACAGGAAGGACGGTATCTCACCATTGTATTTGCCCTGAAAAAGAACGGTGTGGCAAGAGTTATAACCGGGTGGGACATGGATAAAGCTGAAATCAGATACTGGCAAAAACATCGAGGTTAATTTCCGGAAGGAGATGATCGTAATGAGTGTTAAAACCACAAAAAAGAAAAAAACTAATGAAGAATATTATGACAGTCGAGGAGTACTCGGCGATATTGTGGAGGGAGAGGTCGCCATGAGCCTTGATGATGCGCTAAGACAGGATATTTTGTCTGGAAAGAGAAGAAGAAAGTTACAGAACATAACGATTAAGCTCGATCCTTTGTATCTTCTTTCGATCAAGAAGGTGGCCACGCAGAAGGGAATCCCCTATCAGACACTAGTCCGGCAGTGGGTTGCCGAAAATATCCGGAAAGAGCTGAAGATAGCATAGCATCTCAACTTTGAATCCAAAATCATAGTTGTTGCGCTTTGTCGAAATCAAACTTTGTCGTCGATAAGGATCCGTGGGCTGGAAAATATTATTTTTTCGATGGCAACATTAATAGTGCGTTTCTTCCTGAAGTTGTCGATAGTTTCACTACATGGAAAATACGGACTTCACATTGAAATAAGGAACAATTGGAAATGGCCATCAAGTTCATTATCGACGTTGAGCACCAAGTGATTGTTTCATATGTAAGTGGGACGGTGACGTATGAGGAACTAATCGCTTACCACGCTAAATTAAAAGCGGACACACACTTTGATGCGGAATTCAAAGTGGTTATGGATTTTCGAGATGCAATAGTTCAATTATCGCATGAAGAAATACGAAATTTGGCATCGAAAAGTATTTACAGTCCTGCATCATATCGTGCACTTGTCGCCAATGATAATGTTGTTTTTGGACAAATTCGAATGTTTAGTGCATACATGGATTTATCACAACAGGTAGGTAGCATAAAAGAGAGTCACGTTCTTGTGTTCCGTGAGGTAGACAAGGCAATCGCCTGGCTTGGAGTGCCACCGAAGTTGGTCTATAGCGCATTTGAACTTCTTCGAGTCCAAGGTAATCAGGATTAACCTTACAACTCGGATGGGTGAGTCGATTTGCCAAGGTGTTCGCGTTAAAGTATCAATCAGAGTACTGCACATCCATTGACAGAACGTCTATTCTACTATTGTAGGTGAACCCTACATAGATTATTATATTAATCGAGGTAAAGCATATTGCTTGCAGCATAACATCTGCGATATAGCTTTCCGTCAATAGAAACATCCTCAAGTTCTTGCTGTTGACATTCTCTGCAACGCATAAAGTATTAACCTGAATTCGTTAACGCTTACTCCTAAAAAAACCACTCGGTGCTCATCGTTTCATCCTCCATTTGAAGAGTTAAGATCACCGGAATATTTTTTAAGCATATGCAATAAATGGATGTCATTATTCGTCTTAACAATAGAGACAGGAGACACAGAATGGGTGCATTATGAGTGAAAAAGCCGGAAAGTCCGGAGTAGTATCGTTTTTCAGCGAAAACTATAGGAAACTGGTTAGTTACTTTCAGGCGAATTATTCGGATCTTTCAGACATGGAGGCTGAAGACATTGTCAGCGATCTGATGGCTGATTTGTTCGAGAAGGTAGATGTCACTCGAGATGTAGAAAACATCTCCGCCTATATTTATCGCTCTATTCAAAATAAGGCGAAAGATTATCTAAGACGAAGGAAAAAGACAGTTTCCTACGATGAGACAGCCTCCAATGAAGAAAATAGCCTCGAAAGGGAAACCATACCGGAACCCCGTTACGACATGGAACACGAGATCGAAGCATCGGAGATCCGGGGCCGGCTTTTCGAAGCGCTGGATCAGCTGGAGCCAGACCAGCGCGCGGTCTGGATCGCCACGGAACTCGATGACTATTCATTTCGTGAGCTGGCAGAAACATGGGGAGCGCCTATCGGCACGCTTCTGGCACGAAAGCACAGGGCAAACGCCGCCCTTCAAAAAAAGCTGAAGGACTTGAAAAATAGGTGAAAGAGAGGGGAAAATAATGATAAGAGAACATAGTTCGAATAGATGCAACCGACCGGGAGGACGGTGGATTGTAGGCCGGATCGTACGGGGGATCATCATAACCCTGGTATTCGCGCTGATGTTCGGGATTTTTGTCCGACTGCTGTGGAACTGGTTAATGCCCGGGATGTTCGGTTTTCATGAAATCAGCTTTGGACAGGCCGTCGGAATGATCGTTCTGGCTCGCCTGCTCTTTGGAGCCAGAGGCATGCATGGCATGCGTCCGGAATTCTCGAGCCGGTGGCGGGGAAATCGTAGTTGGGGATGGGGCTCCTGTTCGCATGAGGATGCGGCGAACGGAGAGATCAAGGACTGGCGATACTATGACGCGTGGTGGCAGGCGGAAGGTCGGGACGTATTTAAGAAATACATAGACAGCCGTGGACAGGGCAGTGAAAGTGAGCATCATAAGGAAGGTTAAACTTCCAACGCGATATGTTATATAGAGAGAAAATATTTTGCATACACTTCGTCAAGATAATATTCAAATGTTCTTCATCAATAAGGAGGTAATAATGTTAAGAGGCAAAACGGCATCAATAGTTGTTGTGACAGCTCTCATCGCCCTTCTTCTGGCTCAGGTCACTGGATGTTGCTATAGGACACCGGAACAACGAGCAGAGCATGTCGTAAAGCACATGGTAAAAACGCTGAAGCTGGATGCTGCTCAAACGGAAAGGCTCGAAAAGATTAAAGACGAATTTCTGGCCAAGCAAGCGGGCATGAGAAGTATGCGGAAGGAATCCATAAAAGAGGCCAAGGAGATGATGATGAGCCCGCAGATCGATCAGACAACCTTAAACGCACACATTGAGAAAATACAGACACAAACGAACGACCTGATCCGGTTCGTTTTCTCCAAATTTACCGAGATCCATGATATGATCACCCCGGAACAAAGAAATAAACTTGCAGCGGAAATGGAAAAATATTCAGGCCATGCACATCATTGGTAATTTCTGTTAAATAAAAGTGTTATGCTTGGCTCGTGGCTTTGCGAGTGGAGTTTGGCCATGATGATTAAAGACGTATCTCAAAGTTCGCAGATCGGAATAAAGTTCATTGAAGTCACCTTATCCTGGCGGCATGCTTCAAATTGACCATGCCGCCAAAAGTACATCTGGGGTCTGCAACCTAGACCGTTTAACCAGATGTGTAACTTTGAAGTAGAATAGTGCAGTGACCTTCCCATTTTATACTTCCTGAAAGTGTGATTTACACACTTACCCAATTATCACTACTTCATTCCGTATATGTTAAGGCAGCCAAGACACCCCCCTTCAGTATCAACCGAAAAGTGTTGCCCAATTTTTTCTGATTCTGGTATCATAAACTCATGGCGTGCACACTCTTCTAACTAAGCTCGCCCGCATCTGCGGGATCAGTCTTTGTCCTTTTCAGGTGGAGGTAAAATAATTATTAAGAACACGTGAAAAGAAAGCAGAAGATTAAATTGTAGGATTTTGACAATGCGCAATTACTATGAAGGAGGTAATCATGAAATCATTTGGAATAACGAGGGAGTTTAGGCTATTGGCAATATTCTTGTTCATGCCCACCATGATCCTTGCTGCGTGCCAAAGCGGCCCGCCACAAATCAGTATTGATGGGGCCAAAGCTGAATTATCTTCCGGTATCGTGGGCGAAGCTATGGTGACCATGAATATTAGGAACCAAGGTGGGGCGGATGTCCTCACGGGAGTAAAAACTGACATACCGGGAGCGAAAGTTTTGTTCCATATTATGCAGGGTCAGCGCATGGTGAATGCGGACGCGGTAAAAATCTCCGAGAAAAGCAATCTGGAATTTAAGATGGGAAGTAGCCACATCATGATCGAGGATATGCCGAAGACAATGCAGGCAGGATCGAAATTCAACGTGACTCTGGTCTTTCAAAAATCGGGAGAGAAACAGCTACCACTGACGCTCCAGGGAGCCAGTGATATGCCCAGGGACCATGAGCACCACATGAACATGTAACGAATTGGTACGACCGGTTTTTAAGGTGGCTTGAAACGCGGACAAGGAGAAGAGTAGACCATTTTTAATGGCATTCTTCTTTGCTATGCTTCCGTTTGGTAAAAGGACCTGCCCCGTCCAGAAACACACTGCAACTCGCATCGTTGTAGAGCGCACCAGTTTGCGCGATGTAGCTCTGCTCGCTCAAGTGCATATTATATCACAAGCTGAATTCTTTACCCTTGTCACAAAATTGACTATGCAGAGTTGTAGGTGGTCTTGAGATAAATATTTTTTACCTTCGGGGCTGTCACCCCAAGTGTAATATTTCAAGTTTTTTGACCCGGCAAATCAAGGACTTGAAGCATGCAAAAAAGCACTTCTTCTAATAGGACAGTATCAGGACAATTGGAACCAGCGACCACTGCCGTGTGAAAGCGTTTAAAAAGGAAGGGACAATATACCGTCCTTTCCTTTTTCTAGCTTTTTTGTATGGTTATTGTGACGCACAAGAATGGCTCTTACCATATATTTCCGCCCGATTCCAATCTCTGCTGCACAATTCACTGCACACAGCACAAGGCGATTATTTGATGGATACTTGGTTGATTGTTGATAATATATTCTTCGTTTCTGATCGTTTGGCGCTAATTGCTCTATTTATACGTATTATTCAATATTTATTATATATTGGACGCATGCAAACTAGACGATTAAAATATAAGTCAAGGACGACCAAAGACTTGTACTAGGCCATAGTGACGAGTAGACGCGATGGAGGGTTATCGTTTTCAGCTTTAATAATTTATCTATCTATACTCAACTCAGCATGTTGAATGGAATGGGCAATATCGACCCTGATTAGTCCGCTGATTGTTGTAGTAATCCTTGAACTCGTCAAGATTATGTATTTTTGTAATACTATTGAAGCAAGACGGCCGGAATATTCCGGGATAGGAGGACAGGGCAATGCGAAAGATATTGATCGGAGTTCATGACAAGTACTGCTCCATGCGCGCCGTGGAATTCATAGGAAAACAAGTTGCACTTAATGACAGTATCGAGGTTAAGCTTGTGCACGTGCTTCCTAATGTTCCGGCTATGTTCTGGGACGAGGGCCACATGCTAACCGAGACCGAGAAGAAGGATCGACAGAAGGTAGTTGACACCTGGATCGCAAAGCAGCAGGATATGATCGACCCCATCATGCAGTCCATGGTGAGGCAACTTGTCAAGAGCGGGCTTCGGGCCGAGCAGGTGAAGACCAAGTTTATCGCTAATTCTGTTGATGTGGCGGACAGCCTCTTGGACGAGGCAAGAGACGGCGGCTTCCAAATCATCCTTCTGGGTCGTTGCGGGATCCATGAAGGAAAGCATCTGCTCATGGGCAGCATCCCAAGCAAACTTATCCAAAACGCGGCCGAACTAGCGGTCTGCATCGTCCAGTAGTATCTGAAGTGGCTCTGTCCGGAATAACTCGTGATACTAAGTGGTCCCGTTCATAAGTTCAGTGACGCCTTCACGATTATGCGCATTTCATCAGAACGTCGCCCAGGGCCTATGAAATTTTTCAGAGTGTCTCTCTAAGATTCCCCTGTGAGACACGATAATAGCCCTTCACAAACTCAAATTTTGTTGACTTTTTCAACCTCAATTTCATAACCCTAGTTAGACGTTAGTCTTGGGGCCTGTCACCTCAAGGGATGAAAATAGCCTATTTCCAAGACCATCAAATCAAGGACTTAAGACTCGAGAAACGCGGTTTGGCTTAACAGGACAGTATCAGCACAGTTATAGGGCAATAGTATCGGATGGAATTACGAGCTTTGGAGTTCGGCAGGAACGACGCTACGCGAGCTGGACAGCAGGCCATTATGGACGGTGACCAGCCGATCAACGCAGACATCCCCCTTATCGGAAATTAATTTGTTTATCGATGTCTTGTTGTTGATGATCGTTGTCTTCCCTTTGATTGCTTATCTTTGGGCACTGATTAAAGCCTCTTTTCTATGGCCTCATATACTTTCTTTCTATGAATAATTCCAAGTATCCAAATTTCTGGTCCCACGATTTTGAAAACGACCCGGTAATCACCAACACGCAGCTTCCAATATCCATGGAGTGTTTTCCGTAAGGGTGTTCCATACTGCTGAGGCTCCGTAGCAAGCCTCGTCTCGATGGCCTTCTTGATGCGGGTTTTCAACTTTGCGTCAAGCTGTGGAATGTCAATAGCCTTGACGTCTGGATGGTATTTCAGTTCAAACGGCATGATCACCAAACCTCATGGTGTTTCAATGCTTTTGACTTTGTGAACGACTTCTCTCTTTTCTCGGCAAACGCTGAAAGCGCTATATCTTCCTCAATCTCAAGCGCTTCCTTTACGAGATCACGCACCTTGAGCGACAATGAAACGCCCTCCCTTGTTGCAAGTCGCTCTATTGTGTTGTAGAGTGGCTTTTCGAAAACGACATTGATCCTTGGATTCTTTACAGGCATAGTCATCACCTCCACAAGATATAGTGTAACACTTATGAAACACCTTGTCAAAGGCAATATGCAATCATAGATCGAATCCGGCAGGATTGATCTCGGCCAGTTCGACTTCATTCTCAATGCATCTTCGGGCCCGTAACCCCAAGAGGTAAAATTGTCCCCTTTCTCCGTCCCACCAATTCAAGGACTTAGAGCACACACAAATGCGTTTTTCTTTTACAGGACACAAACAGGACTGATATTGGTGGATGGCACCGGATGGAACTTTTAACCTTTGGAGTTTGAGTCATCATAAGATCTGTACCGATTTACGTAGACCACGTTGCCGTGGATAGCACAACCGGAGATCTTCAGCATGCTGCGACAGGGGAAAGCATAATAGCGGACTACAAACAGCACCATTGCCTCTGGATCTATATTCAGATTGAAATGTACAATTATTTTGATTCATAATAACTCGCGAGGTACATCATGAAGCCGTTGAAGTTTTCATTTTCTGAAACACTTAAAGTTAACCTGTATTCGTTAACATTTTAAATACCCAATCGGAATCGTTGACATCGGCGTCAACTTTCACGAGAGTCTGGGTGGACTGCTTAAATATTATTACCGTGAGGTTGCAAGAGTTTTTTGACTATACGGGGCCTGATAACCGAGGTGAATTGATAGCGGTCGAAAAAAGTCACAAGATACGCGCTATTGTTGTAATCGCCGTTGTGCATATTTGCTGCAATAAATGTTGAGAGAGGCAAGGCACTGCAGAAAATCAGCTTCTGTTCACTTTCGCTTTCACGCGAGAATGTTCAAGGCGTAGCAGCAAATGTGGTTGTCGAGGATCTTGTCCACGACATCTTTGGCCACATCGCTTTCCGCAAGCCATTTCTCCGCAAACCCTTTCTTGCCCGAACCGGACTTGCACCCGAGCTGCACGACCCGGATCTTTTTACCCCCGATCTTGATCTTTTCCGCGAACGCGCTCCGCATCGGCTGGTGCACCGAGCAGAACGGACTCACTCCCTCGCCTTCGCCAACCTTATACTGGTCGGTGACGTGGCTCGGCTTGTTGAACTCCGCGGTAAAGTCCGCGAACCCCTCGGGTAATCGAAGACCTTTGTATAGTTCTTGATGGACGGCCCGAAGGGGCAGTTCTTCAGACATTATATTATCATGTCTGCTGCATGCCGTAAACAAATAATACTCATTAAGACATAAACATAAATAATTTATACGCTAACCCATTGCTATGAAAGGAGAAATAGCATTCGCAACTGCAGTAAGGGAAGCAAAAAGCTCCTTTCCCGTGCTTCCAATATTCTGCGCGATGACTTCTTTGTCTTCAGCAATTTGGAAACGCCTTTCACGAGCGCCTTGAAGCCGCAATAAAAACCATTTTCCCCAGATTGTGGTAGGCAAGGATAACCAACAATTTCTGGTCGCTACGCAACTGCTTTATAGTTCAGATCAACAAAGGCGTTTCTCGTTCGTCTTAACTTGCGGTCATTAGTGGTCAATTTTAATTCCATGATTTGTGAATATTCACATTGTGACTTAAATTACTTATATGAGAAGTTATTTTCACGTTTTACTGCAACGTGTTCATGGACTTTAAATAAAAACAAAAAGTTAAGAGTGTAGGGTACTGGCATTTAAATTGCAACAAAATATCATGGTAATCCATAAAAGATTTTGTTGAATATGTCAGATAAACTTAAACTCATAATTGTTTCGGTCATTCCCGCACTTTTCCTCCTGGCGGTAGATAGGGCAGCCAATGCCCTCTTATTTCGTCAAGATACATTCTCAGAGCCGTTCCTTTTTGGCGTTTCGATTCGTGAGCTTTATTCCTGGTCGCTGATTATCGCCGGCCTCGTCATTTACGGAATAATAATCTCTAAAATAGTATTTAAACGCAATCACGCCCTTGAGGCTATGAGGCACAGCGAAGAAGCATTACGCATTATTACCAACGCGGCAAAGAACGCCATCGTCATGATGGATAATCAAGGAAAAATATCGTCCTGGAATCCTGCCGCGGAGAAGATATTTGGCTATACTACGCACGAGACCATCGGCGAAAAATTGCATACACTGCTGGTTCCGCAAAGGCATCATCAAGTGTTTGAGCGGTGCTTGAACAGGTTTAAGGAAACAGCAGATGGAGCAGCGGTCGGCATGACGCTTGAGCTCACGGCAATGAGAAAGGACGGCATGGAGTTTCCCGCTAAGATGTCTCTCTCGGCGTTTCAGCTACAGGGGAAATGGCATGCATTGGGAATACTGAGCGACATTACCGAGCGCAAAAAGTCCGACGAGGAATTACGAACACACAGCGAGTTGCTTGACCATCGGGTTGAGGAACGAACTAAGGAGTTTAAATACGTAAATGATCAACTTAAAGATGAAATCCTGTACCGTAAGCGGACAGAAGAAGAACTGAGACGGTCAGAAAGTTTTTTGGGCACCATATTCGACAGCATTCACGATCCTTTCAGTATTGTGGACCGGGATTACAGGATAATTAAATTAAATGATGCGTATGCACGCATGAGAAACAAACAGACAAAAGACCTTCTTGGAAATAAGTGTTACGAGGTGTTGCAAAACAGGAACAGCATCTGTGAAGAGTGTGTGGTTGATAAGACCTTTCTGTCAATGGACCCTTGCACAAAGGAGAAGCTGAAACGGTATCCCGACGGGTCCACGGCGTGGTACGAAATCTGTACCTATCCCATCTTCGACCAGAATCGGAACGTTTCGCACGTCATCGAATATACGAGGGACATTACCGACCGCAAGAAGACAGAAGAAGAAAATAAGCAGTTGATAAGAAAATTGGACTATTTGTCGACTACGGACAGTCTTACCGGGGTGTATAACAGAAGGGCACTCAACGATATCTTAGGTCACGAGATCGACAGGGCGACACGTTATAATATCGACCTGTCGCTCATCCTCTGCGATGTCGACAGATTGAAGAAGATAAACGATACGTATGGTCATATAGCAGGAGACCTGGCGCTCCAATCCGTTTCCGAAACACTCAAGAGGTCGCTCCGAAAGGCAGATATTCTGGGGCGGTATGGTGGAGATGAATTCATGATCGTCCTGCCTGAAACAACGTTTAAAGGAGCAAAGAGTCTTGCAGAAAAAATCCGATCTGCTGTCAATAACATCGATTTTGAGCTTCCCGATCAGAAGCGGATCAGGCTCTCGATAAGCATTGGCGTGGCCAGCTGCTGCGCGCTTTCAAAAAATAGCGACACCCTTGTGGCGCGCACCGATGCCGCCCTTTACACATCAAAAGAGGCGGGAAGAAACAGGGTTTCCGCAGTAAACGTATAACATAAGTGGACAAAGAAAATCCTAGTTGTCCTGGTCTTATATTTAACGTGGAGTTTTTTGAAAGCACCATTTCTCAGACTGAGTATTCTGGAAACAAAGGAAGTGGCGATTATGAATCTTGGTAAAGTCGGGATGATTTTAAACGGGGGAGGTTTCACAGGGGCTTACGGCGTTGGCTTTATCAAAGCACTGGAGGCTAAGGGAATTAAACCGGTCTTTGTCCAAAGCGTTTCAGTCGGGGTGTTCTCTGGTGGCGATCTCATCGGTAGCAAGTGGGATGTTGATGCCTTAGAAAAGAAATGGAAGGAAACTGAGCAACTCGGGGCAAAAAAGATCTTCGGGCAAAGTTTAATGGGGTTTTTAAAAATTTTCAGAGGCCCGAATCTTTTTTCTAATGAAGGTGCATCGAAATATCTGGTAGAAAAGCTTGACATGGAAGCGATTGTGGCGTCTCCGATAGAATTTCAAATTGTAACCTACAACGAAAATAAGTTAAGGCACCAGATTTTTTCTAATCATGATCCAAACTTACGTCAAAATCCAAATTTACTTAAACAGGTGATGCTTGCCGCTATCGGTTTACAAGGATTCTTGCCGCCGGTAATGATTAACGGGGAATGGCATTCGGATGGCGGAACATTCGTTCTTGGCGAGGCGATCAAAGCCAAGTGCGACACAATTTTCATTCTGTCAAATAGCCGTCTATGCCGCAACACGTATGCAGATACTGGACGTCTGCCATGGTATCTTCGAATAATCTTAAGGGTTGAATTTGCTAACGACCTTTTGGAAATCCGTGCTATCAGACAGGGGATTTATCGCGGCTACAAATTGATTGAAAACAATCCTTGCTCGGTTTTCAGTAACATAAAGCCACTTAATAATCGTGGAGATAAAAAACTGAAAAAAATTATCAACAAAGTGCAAAAAGCACTCTTAGGCGATCAAAAAAATAATCATGTTCCGCGGCGCATTGTTTTCCTGACACCGACGAACCCGATTTCAAGCTTGAGCACTCGTAAGTGTTTCAAAGGAGATATCACTGCGGCAATCAATCATGCCTCTGATCTTGCAAATGATGAGGGCTTCTGGTCTAAGCTAGCAGATGCCCCGGCATCTCGGGGACTTCTAAGACATGAGTTAACAGAATGATTGTCCTGGAAACTCTTCGTGTCGCACCCTCTTCATGGGAAGCGATAACGAGATAGACATTATTTTTGAGGATCTGTAGATTTGCATTTGAAGCATGCGATGCAGCCTTCTTCATGAATAATGCACATGTTCTAGACTGATTGGATGTGCAGAATACATCTTGTATTATTCATAAGGCTCGCTTGTTCGCATGCAGCATGGGGAGCCAAACCTACTCTCAGCAAATCGCTTTGCTGGGCTCAATTTTGACAGATTTAAGGGAAGCAGCAACTAAAATATCCATTTTAATTTTATCTTTCTTCTTGACGTGCTTGTCCGCTTCGTCATTACTTGATACTAGTGGCACCATGCCGCGCCTTTACTCAG
Organism: Nitrospirota bacterium; assembly: GCA_963845065.1. GTDB lineage: Bacteria > Nitrospirota > UBA9217 > UBA9217 > UBA9217 > JAJYKN01. Next base: position 83,469 of record CAWJQQ010000001.1, on the reverse strand, counting down.
GAATACGAGTTTGTTCTCCCTGCATATGCGGCAGAAAGTGTCACTATCCCCTCAACAATTTTACCTCACTCCGCCTGCGGTTACCGCCACGAATGTGGAGCCCCTCGCAGAACGCGATGACCCCTCCTTACCACTCGCAACCTCATTTAAAATATGGCTTAGGGGGAAATGATGTTGGGATTTCTTACCCAGAGAGTTCTACAGTGTGCACGATGTGAAGAGAGTATCGGTTGTCCTGAAAATTGATAAAGCGATCCGGTCAGACAGGGGAGGAATAGGCGTAGCCATGTTTTTCGCTCTCTTTGACGCAGTACATCGCAGCATCTGCTTTATTGACGAGCATCTCCAAATCGAAACCGTCCTGGGGGTAGATGCTAATGCCGATACTTGCACCGATAGTGCATACATGTCCTTTGTATTTCAATCGTGTCATCGGAATGTTCATAACGGAAGGCATATCTGGATCCATTTATATATACCCACAACATGTTTCCTGGTGCGTCAGCATAAGAACGCACCTGTATATCAGAGTTATCGTCCAATTTCAAAACGATCATACCGAGGAGCGGATATATTATCTCGGCAACCCCTGGCGCATGATGCGTAGAACGATCCACGACGCCCTTGAAATATTTCTGCAGTTCTTCAACTGATTGGACTTTTATGGCCAATTTTTTTCTCCTTTTAATTTCGATCTAACAAGTTATTTTAGGGACGGAACCGCCTGGATAATAACAGAAACTGAATATTACTCCGTCTAGATAACATCAAATTTTCAATATTACCTAACCGGAATCAACCTTGTGATAGCATCTGCGCCAAATAAAAAATGTAGAGTTTGGCTCTACCCTCTTCAGCACACGAGTGTTGGAAAATACATTATAGGCTTGAACGATCACTCTGCATCGCGTACTTCCAGAATATTCAGTCGAGGTAAGTATGAGCTCACGGATACGACTTGTCAAAAGTGTGAACGTTTTGCGTCAGGGGTGTTCAGGCAAGAGATATTTATGAAAACTTAACATCTTGTACGACAAAATACAATCGGGGTTTCCCTATATTTTGCTTCGATTTCCCTGATTAATTGTTAATGAGATTGGCAACTACTACAGATGCAAAATGGAATGGAAACTGGAGGCTCAATAGTTTTTTATAATTTCCCGCACTACAACCTCAGCTTTTTTTTGGGGGGGGCGTAACAGCAGTTTTGAGATTGTTGTGTTCGTCGAGAGGAACAGGGTGCAGGGTTCATGAGAAGAGAGGGCATATAGAATGAAGCAAAGGGACGGTAACCATCCTGATACGGTCCTGATAAAACGAAACGGGGTTACAGTAAGAACTGTAACCCCATGAATTATTTGGTAGCGGGGGCTGGATTTGAACCGACGACCTTCGGGATATGAACCTGACGGATGCTTGAAAAAGATATTCGTATTTTCTCCAGCAACATGCCCTTTGATATTAGTCTCTGATTGTAATCTTGGTTTTATACAATAAAAAAAGTATAGTCCAAAAATGCATTTTCTCTCCTGACGTGTAGGTGATTTTCTTATTGGCGTACATGGGTGTCTCTCCAATTCTTTGGTCCTCTGTTGATACTGGCCAACCATGTTATCAAGCGGGTCTAGTAAACCTTATAAAGCCTGAAACTTAACAATTAGAATGATACTGACAGATATCGTAGCGAATTCATACTGATTCATGTTGATACCATATCTAACGCCTTTTCACCCTCAAAAGTCGCGAATCAATTGAATAAACTTCGATTTTATTTATAGTAATTCCCCCCATGTCCGGGTGGTTGGGGTTAATAAGGATATTAAATTCCGCGTCAATAATTGCTGAGGGAACACGCAGAAGGAGGGATCTATTAGATCTCGCCCACGTCGAGCCAAATTCTGCTAATGTGGCTGGTGCTGGGCTTGATCTCCAATTGGTCGGCAGATCACTAAGAGACACATGCTCGATAGATAGTCCACTAGGGATATCTATCGAAGTTATCATTAAATCTGGGGGAAGAAGCGAGAGAGGTACATGAACAAGAAATTCTAGTGAAGCAAGTGCACGGCTTTCCGAGGTATAAATAATCCCAGTTCCTTTTCTATTCCACCTCCCCCCATTCAGTCGCGCGCCAAGTCCCGTCAGGTCCATGCTGAATGATGCTTTTGCGATCCTGTATACCTCCATTAGGAGAAAACTCCGTGCTCGATCCGCCCAAGTTCATCCAAAACCATTTCAGCCCCAAATTTTGAATTTAGCAGGCTAAATGGTTTCTTATCAGCTAATGCGACACTCGGCGTTATCATCCACTTTAGAAATTGTTCTCTATCTCCAAATACTTCAGTGCCTCGTGCTGCGACTTCAGCGAGCTGCAAGATTTGCTCCGATACTGCCCTATTAAAATGCTTTTTAGGAGTATATCTTTGGATCGTCCGCTCAGTCACTGGGAGAACCTCAGCCAATTGGTGAATTGAAAAACTACAATATTTAGCCAAGTTTAACAAGGCCTCTTTTGTCACACCCGTATTACTTAATTCAATTAGATCCATTTTGCCGTGGATGCTTTTATTAAGGATTTTTCTCCCTCCTAAAATCTCCTCTATTGTCGTTGCGTTTGTCATGACTCAATCCTCCACAGGCTTAATACGACATTTGTCTTAATATTAACGTAATTTGTCGTGATTGTCAATAATGTACTTAGTTTGGCACTGAGGGTTGGAGAGCCTTACTTGGCGATCTATCAATTTTATAAGATTTTTTATAGAGCAGTGAAAACAGATTTCTGGAAGGCATCTATAGCCGTGTTGACCGCTGACCTGTAACTGTCCTGATAAGAAAATTGGGTTATTGCATGTGCTATAACCCATTGATAAGTTTGGTAGGCGGGACGGATTTGTGAAAGACTCCTTCGGTGTATGGACCCGCCGACCTTCAGGTTTTGAAACCATCTTACCCAGAAAGGCCTTTTTAAACCTGAGCAATTTTTCTCATTAGCTCCATGTATATATTTATTGAACTTCGCATCATATATCTTTGGTTGATTCTGGTGGTCAAAATGCCGTCTTTCCTCTTTCATGTTGTGGTTTTCTTAATGTCTTTTTAATGTGATTCATTAGAATCTCAATCCCTTTTACAAAGCGTTTCGTATTTACCGTATCCAGATAATTCCATGAATCTAAGTAGCCCTCAGGATCAGCCAAAATATCTTTTAAATTTTTAAGGGTACCTCTCAAAAATTCATCTTCTGTTAGATAATCTTTTGCAGAGGCTCCAATTTCCAGGCGGAGTACATCAAGTACTTCATGGGCAAGCGAGATAGTCTCATAAGCCATCTCTGTCAACTCATCGGTATCCATTCCATCCTCAGTTGCTGTCATTGACAAATCATAACTTATTAATTATTTCGGCCATCTGCCGCTTCTTCAATCTATCATTACTGAGCTCAAAGGACATCATAAATTATGACGTTGTAGCATGGAGTCGTAAGCCAAGTGCTCGCACAACCTTGAGCACGGTTGCGAATTCCGGGTTGCCGTTGGGGGAAAGCGCTTTGTAAAGACTTACGCGGCCGATCCCGGCCTTGCGTGCGATTTCCGTCATCCCCTTTGCGCGAGCGATATTCCCAATAGCAGTTGCGATAACAGCCGGATGTCCATCCTCCATGGCTGCTTCAAGATAATCCGCCATGTCTTCGTCCGTTTTGAGGTAATCCACTGCATCCCATTTCGTTGTTTTGAGTTTTTCTTTTTTCATAATACCCTCCTACAGCATCCGCGCCAATTCAAGCGCTTTTTCAATATCCCGAGACTGCGTACGCTTATCACCGCCCGCCAGTAATATCACTACCTCCCGGCCTCGCTGAATGAAATAAATACGATACCCGGGGCCGTAATCGATCCGCATTTCTGAAATACCTCCTCCCACAGGCTTCACATCGCCAAAAAGACCCAGTTGCAATCGGTCGATACGTGATTTAATTCGAGCAACAGCGCTCCGATCCCGGAGGCCTGTAAACCATCGTTCAAACGCCTCGGTCTTGCGAATTTCGATCATGGAATAATTGTACTCCATAGGCTACAATAAGGCAAGAGATATTTTTTGTTGGTGGATTGGATCTAAGTGATTGAGGAATAAAATCTAGATGCAGGCATATTTGATATGTGGTAAACAATATTACAACTTGTATTTAACATCAATGGTTTGTGGCTGTTCTCAATATCACTCAACGAGTACATTCCGGTACTGCTTAAACCCACGCTTTTGAATCACTACCCGATCAGTTGTCGTAATTTGCTTATAACATACGAGTGAGGTATTTTTTCCTGTTCAAGTCTGTTCTTTTCCCTTAGAGTTGTTAGGCGATCAAAAAGACCTTGTTCTTCAGTCGTTAGATTAAGAGGTTGGTTTATATTCGCTTCGACTCCTGTAACGCAGTAATTTTGAAATTCATTAAAAGTTGCTTCGTCCATCAATAGCGATTGTGTCTGCGGATAATAGGATCGAAGCTGGGACAAGATTTGAAAACCATGCAAGTCAATATCCCCCCAATAGATAATTCTCTTGTTTATAAGACATTTCGCATCCTTCAGCAGATTTAGCTGAAATCCCTTTCCGAAAATTGCAAATGACCTGCTTAGATTCGGCAATGTAAGAAAATTAAATATATTGGAAAAGTTTGTTTTATTTTCTAGGATAAATACGGAGAGACTATCCAGCGTCAATGCATTAAACTCGCTTTGTGGAATGCTCAGGTCCGTAATTCCGCTGAAACATCGATTCGCCATATCGCGATCTAGAATCTTTACGCGGATCAACGGTTCATCATAATGCAAGTTAAACCTTTTTTCAAAGTCGGATTCATCTGCATTGATGTAATCGGGAATAAGGAAGTCGAGAAGTTGCTTCAATACAGATTTATTATCCTCAACAAACTTTGTATGAATCTCTAACGGCAGCTCTCTGATGTACAATGCCGGCTTAGGATTTGACAGAAAATAAGTGCAAACTTTCAGGAGATCATCCCATCTACCGGTGTATTTGATTACTTTCAGTGGATTGGCCAGAACCCAGTCTCTCAGAACTGGAATGTTATTCAGAATGGAGCAAGTGTCTCGGGTGAAGTCTTGATACTCCTTTTCCTTATCGATGAACCGTAGATAATCGTCTTCATGTTCGAACCATATCCTTTGCGGAAAACGCTGATCACCCGTTTTTCGGTCTTTTCTCGTTATAAACTCTATTGAATAGCCGTATCCTACATGATCACGGGATTCCTTGATGAGCCTCTTAATCTCATCCTTGATGCGTTGATATTGGTCAAGCGTCTCTGATGCTTTTACCTTACCAAATCGAATCTCTTTCGGGAAAAAAGATGCTCTTTCGATAGAGCGTGTCAGAAATTCTTTGTACGACCGTTCAGCCTGACTCCTAATCCCTTCTGGGCTGATCACTGGAGAATTTCTGCCTTGTCCAGATACCGTGCTTTTTCTTCCCGGTATTCATGAATAGTCAGATCGCGAACGACCGAGTTGTCACCAGTCTCGTTTGCTACAAAATGAACGGTATTAATGTAGTTTTCGATTATATTTATTTTTTGGAGAGGAGTTACAAGCAGCAACTGCAAATCGAGTTTTCGGAACAAATCAAGAGCATACCGCGTACTATCATCCGAGCTTCTACCGAAAGCCTCATCGAGTGCAACAAACCTGAAAGACCTAGATTTTGTCTGTTGCCATTCAAGGCCAAACTGATAGGCTAGTGCCGAAGCGAGAATTGTGTAAGCCAGCTTCTCTTTCTGACCGCCCGACTTGCCAGAGGAGTCGGGATAGAATTCCTTTATAGTATCATCTTCCAAGTATCTCTCATTTGCCGCAAAGGTGAACCAATTACGAACATCCGTGACCCTGCTGGTCCAGTTAATGTCCGCCAAGGCAGCGCTGTTGAAACGGTCCAGGATTATTTTCACCTTGTTGAACTTCTCTTCGTTGTAAAGTTCGGTGTCGTTTAGTGTATTTTCGAGACAATTGCGCAGCTGCACTTGAAATTCTTTAACGGCTATATCAATCGCCTTATCGGCGATCAGTTCAATATAAGTGCCGGGATTGTACTCAATCGCATGAAGCGAGCGATTAATCTGGCGGATTTTTTCCTCGATATCCTTGGCCGAATATTCTAGCTGGTTTTTAAACATGGCAATATCATTGATCGTGCCCTGATTCAATTCCTCCTTAAACCGCGTCTCATACCTCGGCAAATCCTCGTCTTCCAGCTTTTTAAAAAAAGCCTTAAACTCCTGAATAGACGCTATAGATGCATCTACTTCAGTCGTCTCTTCTTTATAAGTACCTTTATAACGTTCCATCCTGGAAATAATACCATCCCTTAATATTTTTTCTTCGTCGGCCTTCCGTTCTTTCTCGAAATCCAATAATTTTCTCGTGTCATCACGAAGCCTATCGATTCGTTCGACCTTACTCTCTTTTCTCGACATCAATTCCTGTAGCTTAGGAAAAAACTTCTCCCTTTCCTCAGCTGTGATGGTGCCTGCAATCGTCTCGCAATCGGTCAGACCTGCATTCATGTTTTCTATCACATTCTGCATTCTTCCTTTGTTCTTCTGGTTTTCGTCTCGCTCTTTATTTCGAACTTCAATATCTGCCTGCACCTTTTCTAACTGGCTTTGCAACTCCCTCAGCTGGTTGGAGGTATTTTCCAACTCTTTCCGCTCCTGTTTCAATTTTTCGATCTCTGCAGCATCCTTCTGCCAATAAATGTCCCCAAACTTAGTAAATTTAACAAAGTCTCGCAAGCATTCTTCCCGCTTTCTATACTTCTGCTGGCGATCTTCGATGGAACGCATTTCCTTCTCTGCAGCGATTATTCTCTGTTGAAGGCCTTCCAATTCCTTTTCTATCGCCCTAATCTTTTCCTGGTTACTCCAGCCGAGAATGTAATTTTTTCTGTCTAATATATTTCTGCTGTCGTCTTTTTCATGCCGTGCCTTCCTGCCTTTGATCTGCCCGCTTCGTGTAATAGCCTTGGGCTCACGCTGGAATTGCTCTATGGACTCACAACACTCATAGTTAAAGTTTTCGTAAAGTTCATTGCTCAGCCAGCTGTATAGAGGCGACTCAGATTTGATCTCAACTTTATTCAACAATGAACTCGTTGTCGCCTCGCCATAATCAGGTTGTTTCATCACGCGAGGGATCCGATAATAGACTAACCGACCTTTCAGGTTTGTCTTATCAACATACATACTCACCCGTTTATAATGCTCCTCGGCAACAAGCACACTCAGGCCGAAGTTATGCAAAACCCGCTCAATTACTCCTTCCCACAATTGCTCTTCGTCTCGGACTTTAAGCAACTCCCCGGCAAAAGGCAGCGCATACTCATCCAGTTCGAGGTCACGGAGTATCTGCGCTCGAAGCTTCAGATTTGCCTCCGGTATCTGCGTCTTTCTTTGCCGGAGTGATGTTAATTCCTCATCATTCGTCTTGTGTGTCTCTTTCATTTTATTCAAGCCGATGATGATCTCATCTCGGGCATAGATTAATTGATCGGCTTCTTTTACAACGGCCTCTTTAAAAGCAGTTGCTTTTTTAAGCGATTGATAAAAAACCTCTTCATTGGACGCCTCTGGAAGCATCAGAGTTGCCGCAAGAGTACCGTACTCGCGTGACTTTGCAAATTTATCGTCCTTAGCCCGTTCAAAGATGTTGATTTCTCGCTCTATTTCATCAATCCGCTGTCCTTCCTTGCTTCCTTTAATCGCGGCATTAATGTCCAGCTCGCGTTCATGAAGTTTCTTTAAGTCAGCCATAAGCTGTTCTAGCGTATTGGCGCTAATCATCATTTGTTCGTTCTGTTCTTTGATTACGGCTTTCAGAAGTGCGCCCTTCTGAACAGCAAAGAACGCAGGTAATGCATCGAGGCAGTTTTGAATTTCCCTAATCTGATTATTCACCGCTTCAAACGCTTCAGCATCCTTGACTAACGGCTGAAGCTCTCCCAGTTGTTTCTTGGCCTTCAGCACCGCTTCGTGCAGGCGGGTCAGATTCTCATAGTTGTGTTTGAGTTCTTCAATTTTGTCCTTTACGTCGCTCTTTTCTATCATGTGGCTGCGGACGAATTCAGTGAGATTTCCGACCGATTTTATCGAGACTGTTTGGTAAAACAGCTCCAATGCCTTTTCCGACCTAATTCCAAAAATATTGCGAAATTTGGAGCAGTAATCACTGAAGCTTTCGTATACCTCTGTTTGCTCCAGAGTTTTGATCTTTTTTTTAAGCTGAAGGATATCCTTGCCGAATTTGGTGAAGTGTTCGCTAATAGACAGTGCCTGGTTCGAGACGACGAAGAATTTCTCCGGTTTATCATTACGAAGCCAGAAAACCTGAGCCAGAGTCGTCTTCTGACTATAGCCTTCATTGAAGAAGCAGGCCAGTAATACCGTATACTCATTTTCTTCACGAAGGTATTCCGGCTTCGCTGAGTTATCCAGTTCATTCTTAATGTTTTTATATTCGCCTAAAACATAGGACTTGAGCGATCGTTCTTTGGTCTCCACGCCTGCCGCTCTGTTGTAAGTGATTTTATGATAGGGAACAAGCAATGTGGTAATAGCATCCACAAGCGTTGATTTTCCTGAACCAATATCTCCCGTTAGCAGGGAATTGGCGCCCCCTGGCTCAATCTTCCAAATAGCCTGCTTGCCGAATGTACCCCAGTTCAGCACTTCAAGCCGCTGGAGCCGAAATCCTGTTCGGCTGTTGTCAGAGGCGAATTCAAGAGTTAGATTTTGCATAGGTATCCAATCTCTGCTTTATTTCCTGAAGCGCGTCGGCTGTGATCTTGGCTTTTAATATTCGCTTCACTTCATATTTGTCCTCAGATGTAGTCAGTTTCCTCAAAAATCCGAACTCAACGAGTTTGTTAATATGTGCATCAAGGCTGTCCAACAAACGAGCCTCATTCGTCTTCTCGGCAAGGAATATCCTGATCATCTCCTTGATCTCATCCTTGTCCATGATAAGCCTTGTTGAGTCACCACCCCGCACATCGAATTCAAGCAATTTTTCAACGAGGAGAACGCAGAGAAGAGTCACCGGGTAGCTGAGTTGCCGTCTTTCGATAAGATTGGGAAGGACTACTTCAGCGTCTTCATCGGTCTGCCGTTGTTTCAAAAATGCAAAGCCTTCCGATTCATAAATCAGGACATCGACGCCGATGATATCAAAATATTCCTTGATCTGAACCTGATGGTCAATCAGCGCATTCCATAATTCCCGGTTGTCGTCATAAGCCACGCCCTGAAGAAGCCGTATAATCACAGGCGCATAAGGTAGTATGGAGTTTTTGTCCATCATCGACAAAATACCACCTGCGGCAGATTGATCTCGAATTTCCGATTCGTCTCCCTGTTTGACACGGAGATGCTTTCCTGAACTGCGTTGTTGATCGCCGCTTTCTTGTCTTTTGAAGCGATGCTCAGGAATGTGATAACCTCTGCAAGTCCCTTATCGATTGGGTAGGCTTCGGAGATCTGGCGCAGGGATACTTGCGTATTTACCTTCAGCAATTCCTTAATCCGTCCCTTCAATTCCTCCTGGTCGATGAATATCTGTTTGTACAAAATGCCAGCGTCTATTGCATCGCCTCGCCCATCTATAAAATCTGTGTCCGCGATCTCAGGATTTTTCGGAACATCCCAAAGCGGTCGCTCCATAATAAGATCTACGGACGGTTTGCCGTCCATCGCAAAAAAATCCCTGAGCTTCGGCGGCTCATTCTTCACCTGAAGGGCCAGGCTCTTGATCTCCCTGATGATCTCAATGATTCGCTTGTTTTCGAGAGCGGCTTTGTCATCCAAATATTTTCTAAGCTGTGCAATCAGGCGGTGATTGGTTTTATTGACTTTATCTCCTGACTCTATCAGTCCAACCTTGAGGCGATCAATGAACTCGTCATCATTCAGTTCCTGGATCTCTGGTAGCTCGTTTACGGACGCGATCAACTGGTCCAATTCGTCTTGTTTCGCCTGCGACATCAGAAATTCCCAGAATGCCCTGAAACTTCGTCCTTGATCCGTATCCCGAATAAGGTCGTGGCCTTTGAACACGTCATCAAGGAGCTTTCCTTTTTTCAAGCTGTTGTCTACCTGTTTCTCGCGAACTGTGCGGTCGAGTTCCCTGAAGTTGTACTCGATCTGCCGGAAATCAGCCAGCAGTTTTCGCGCGGCGTCGCGGACTTCAATAAAACGCTCTTTGATTTGCGTCTCATTCAACCGCTCGATAACGCCGGCTTCTAGCTTTGTAATTTCCTGATCAATTTCCTGCTTCTGCTTTGTCAGCTCTTCAAGCCTTAGTTGTGGATCAACCGAGCTTTTATAAACGATCTCCCGCAGCAAATCGAATATACTCAACAGGCGCGATTCCGTGCCCACGAACTCCTTTTTTTCCAGGTCTTTTATCCAGTCCAGAGCTTTCTCAGTTGCAGGGGTAAGCTCGTAAACGGGCTCATCGCCGGCTGAAGGATAGTATTTTCGCAGAAAGCCATCATTAGCCCACGTGGTAAGATACTCCTGCGCGGAACCGGTATATATAGCATCACCGTATTTTTCTCGCAGCGAGTAGAGATAATCGGCGAGGTTGGTCGTAAGCTCCGTATTCGTTATTACAATTCGGTTGTTTTTCTTGAATTGAAGAAAAAAGAAACTGATAATAAGAGGTGAATTGTCCATCCTGAGGAGCTTAACGGTTGGATGGTCTTTTAGATACTTTATATAATCGTGGTCCATGTCGTTTCCCTTATTTATTATAATTGACGGAATCGAGTTTACGAAACCACATTTACCAATACAGTTCGTCGTTTCTATTCATTCTAAAACAGTAATAAAAAAATAATAAATAAAGTTGAATTATTTAAGCATGTCCATAAAGGTAAGTCAACAGTTTATTGATGAGCGTCGGCGATAATTAAACCTATCGGATTGATTCGAGAATGTGAGTATTTTTTTAAGCGTACCGAAGATCTGGCTATATTTTAACTCAATAATGATGCGGCAGCTATAAAATAGCTTACCGCAAGGATGGATTTATCAAGCCATAATATAAGACTCATCTCAGGGAGCGGTAATTAGCTGGAAATGGAGAAGAAAAGGATTCACAGGTACTCGATAGAAGCTACGATCGAAGATTTTAGAACATTAGCGTTTCTACATGATTCAGCCGGTCTTACTGACACATTAACAGCGCTTTTTTTGTAAAATCTTTAATGAGCGGATAGCAATTTTTACGATATGTACTGTTGATAACATGTAGGAGAAATTTGCGGACAGGATGGCTGAACCGCGAGGGTTTCTATCTGTCCTTAAACTGTCCTGATACCGTCCTGATAAAAAAGAACGGGGTTACAGTAAGAGCTGTAACCCCATGAATTATTTGGTAGCGAGGGCCGGATTCTTACCTTCGACCTTCGGGTTATGAGCCTTAAGGGGTACTATTTTCCTCACAGTCCATGCAACTCAAGAGTCTATCGGAAATATGAAAACATGACAAATCATCCGAAGGATCACTTCGGCTTATGAAATCTTAAGGGGATCCACTAGTGTCACCCTTTTCGTCCAAGCAAAGATTCATATCATACACAAATGCTTTTTTCGTTTGCAGGACACAAACAGGAAAGCAATACAAATTTTTAAATAATATCAAGGAGAGTAGGCCGCTTTATGATACGGGTTCAAGTGCAATAAGGCAGGAGTAACATCGTCAAAAAAATATTCCATTCAACGTGTTTAAACATTTTTAACGCATAGCGACTATTAAAAGAGAACGGATTTTCATTTTTCAGAGAGAACTTTTTGAATCATCTGCTTTGCAAGCGAAATGCGACTTTTAATGGTGATCCAAACAAGACTGTAATCCACTCCGAAATAAGCATGAATCAGCCGGTCCCTCATACCTGACATCTCTTTCCAAGGTACATTGGGATATTGTCGTTTGATTTCCTCTGGGATGTGTCATCGCGCTGAAATTCCTCAAAGGTCATTCCTTCGACAAAGCGCTCGACGCTCTCCATAGCTTCCACAATGTCGAGTAGATATAGTTTATACTCTCTCATACCGTTACGATTTCCTTGAGCACCCTGTCCCTAAGTTCCTTTCTCAAGGACTTCTTCGGTACTATATCCACCTTCTGGCCGAGCTTTTCTTCGAGAAACAGTCCGAGACCCACGAGGTCGAAAAGGTCTGCATCATCTGCGAAGTCAACGAGAAGGTCTATATCGCTCGTCTGCGTATGTTCTCCCCGAACCACGGAGCCAAAAATACCGATATCGCGCACTTTGAATTTCTTAAGTTCACTTTGAAGTGATTTGAGCACTTTTAAGATTTCATCCTTATTTTTCATCTTTTCTTTTTTCATGGCAACACCTTGCCAATAACATATGTCACATCTAATATTATCTGAACCTCCCCATGGCTGAAGCCAGGGGGTTCTGAAAACCTTATCCAATTTACTCTTCCGGGCTCTCACGACTGCAAAGGCCAGCCGCTACAACCTTTCACTACCTTAAATGCCAGCAGCTACAACTTCCCGGACATCGATCTTGGCATGGTCTTCTTTCACAGGCGATCCGCTCTGTCTCCGGCCCAAACGAGTACGTTGTTTGAGACCGAAGGTGTGAGGAAAAGCACTCCTCACATTCGCAGATTGCTGCTGCAATCTCGATACCGCCTGCTTAAGGAGCGGTTCCGCACCCGGCCAGTATCTACTTGCCTCAGCCGTATCGAGAACACCGTCTTGAACGTGATACGCAAGATATGCGGAATAGAGGTCCCGTTGGGCTGCTACTCCGCATTCACAAACATGTTGCCGCTGCGAGAGCGGTTTTTTCTTTACTGTTCCGCAATGGCAGGTTTGAGACAGCCTGAGTTTTCGAGTCGGGAGTTCAATCACTTTTCCGCCGGCACTCTCAGCCTTGCGAGAAAGCATTGATACAAAGGTTCCCGGTGCCCTTAAGCCCACGCTTTTACCAAAATTGCGCTGCAATGATTTGTAGCTTAGTGTTTCAAGATTAATGTGATTTCCCAGTGTTAAAACTTCATTGGTTAGCTTGCCATGAAGAGATTTTCTCTGCGCGGCTTGTTTCCGGTGAAGTTCTGATACTGCGGTCCGTATCGTCTGATAGTTCTTTGAATTGGTCCAAGTCTTGGCACCCTTTTTAACTGTGCCATCGGCGTTATAATTCCCAGAGTTTGTGGCCCTTCGTGACCGATCGAGCGCCCGTTGCAATCGTTTAATGGTCTTTTCGAGCGGTTCCAGCTCTTTACAAAACTGCTGAAGATCGGCGTAGCCATGAGTATAAATAGCATACGTAGACGGGCCGAGATCCAGGGCGATTGTACCATCAGAGATGATGTTTTTGGTTTTCTGCTTCGGCAGCCCTTCCTGCACTAGCTGGGCGTAGAAGTAGTTTTTACTGCGCATCCGCCTGCAGACCAGCCTTACATATTTTGTCCTACAGGAAAGGGCGTGGGCCTGCACGCCATGCTTGTCTTTTTTGTCGAATAAGCAGGGCAGTTCAAGACCAATCCACTCGATACGGCTTTGCTTTTCGTCTGTGCGGAAACGTATGCCAGCGGCGTTGCTCTTGGATTCAACACTTAAGAGTTGATGCTTGCCTTTGAACCTTGGTCTGCCTCTTTTATTGAACGCATATTTTTGGACAGCATCAAACGCCCGGGTGGCGATTTTCTGGACAGTATGAACATCCAGGTGATCACCGATATGGCAGGCGTTCTTTGCCGCGCCAGCATACTTGTGCAAGCTGTATGCTGAAAAACCGAACTTCTCATTCACAGCCTTAAATGCATTGGAACGCAATCCCTTATCCTTATAGGGTATAATGCGTGCCTTTTGATATTGCTTGGATTCCCGCATGAGATCCAGGCGTTTGAGAGATTCGCCGAGACAGGCATTGTAAAGTTGCCGGGCCACGTCCATGCGCATGAGGAGTATCCTCTCCTGAGATGTACTGACCAGAAGAGACAATTCATGGATAAACGATGGTGTTGTTTTCTTTCCCATACAACTCCCTGATTAAACAACTTTCTGGTGTTCAATATATTGTTTGATAACTGCCAACGGCGCCCCACCAACGGTAGAAACAAAGTAGCTGTTGGTCCAAAGTGTTGGAATCCGGGTCCGGAGAACCTTGAATTCTGAACGAAGCAGTCTGGAGCTTCTGCCCTTTATCTGCTTGACTAGCCGATGAATGCCATACTGCGGATCAACCTCTACAAGTAAATGTACGTGATCCGGCATTATCTCCATCTCAATAATTTCAGATTTTCTCTCGGAAACCACATCCCTGATAATTGCTTTCAACCGTCCGGCGATACTGCCGGTCAACACGCTCTTCCGGTACTTAGGACACCACACAACATGATATTTACAGCTGTAAACTACATTATTATTGGACTTATACGTCTTTTTATCAATCATACAGCATATTATACAGCAAATAGTTGTATAATACAACTCCTATCCCCATGTCTAAAGCCAGGGGCTTGCGGAGTTGAAAGGCTTTTGGTCAAACAAATTAATCAATAGATAAACGTGTATCTTAGTACCCCTATATCTACCTAATCTCATGGTCTTCGCTCTTTGCCACTCATTCGCTTACTCCGGTCTTGAATGCCGGGATTATCGTCAACGTATGCTTTTATCTCCCTAACAAAATCATCACCATACCGCTCCAGTTTGACGTCGCCAACCCCATGAACCCGCCTCATTTCGGCGGAAGTAACGGGAAATTGTCGAGACATTTCATGAAGGGTCTTATCTGAAAATATAATATACGGAGGTACTTCGTTGGCCTCGGCAAGACGTTTTCGAACAATCCGAAGCCTCTCAAAAAGCGAAACATCAAATGGACCGGCCTCAGTGCTTTTCCTGCGTCGCTCGGCGACAGTCCCCACTTCGCGTTTCAACCCAAAAACCTGATCCGTTCCTGTGAGCGCAGCCCTGCCCCTGGTCGTAAGTTTCAGCACCGGGTAGCGATCGCCGTCCTGAACGATCAATTCTTGTGCAAGAAGTTCGTCGATAATGAACCGCCAGTGGTTTTTGTCACCGTGTCTGCCCGCTCCGAAGGTCTTGATGGCGTGATGCCCGAGTTCACGCACGCGCTTTGTGTCCGCGCCGATGACGACATCCATGACATGGTTGATGCCGAAGCGTTCATTCGTCCGCGCCATGGCGGACATGAGTATCCGCGCATCGGTCGTGATGTCTGTTCTATTGACGTTGCCGGTGCAGATGTCGCAGGTGCCGCAGTTGTCTGCGGGATAGGTTTCACCGAAAAAAGCGAGAAGCTGTTTTCGTCTGCAAACATTATGGGAGGCGAAGCGCACAGTCTGGTTCAGTTTCTCAAGGGCGATTGATCGCTCGGCATCATCCCCTATTTTGTCGATAAAATAGCGTATCCTCGGGATGTCGCCACGGCTGAAAAAAAGCAGGCAATGAGCCGGTTCTCCGTCGCGCCCGGCGCGACCCGTCTCCTGATAGTAGGCCTCGATATGTTTCGGAAGATCGGCGTGTACCACGAACCGGACATTGGACTTGTCGATGCCCATGCCGAAGGCGATCGTAGCGACGATAACCGAGACCTCATCCCTGTTGAAAGCTTCCTGGTTCCTGTCACGTACATCCGCCGATAATCCAGCATGGTAGGGAAGCGCCTTTATGCCGTGGGTCGAAAGGAAATCGGCGGTCGCTGTGACTGAGTCTCTCGTGGTGCGGTAAATAATGCCGGCTTCACCCTCATGGTCCTTCAGAAATTCGAGGAGTTGCTGAGAAAGCTCAGTTTTCGGGGCAACCTGATATAAGAGGTTGGGACGATTGAAGGATGCTCTCACGCAATGAGGGTTCCTCAGGCCGATCTTCCGAATGATGTCCAGTTGCACCTTTTCTGTTGCTGTGGCCGTAAAGGCGGCAACGGGAACGCCAGGGAACATGGCAGAGATGCCCGACAGGGAGAGGTAATCAGGTCTAAAGTCATGTCCCCACTCCGATATGCAATGTGCCTCATCAATGGCAAAAAGCGACAAGGGCAGTTCTTTCAGCATCTCCACGAAATGCGGCATGGCGAACCGCTCGGGCGCGATGTAAAGGAGCTTGATCGTATTGGCCTTGAGCCTGCGGATAACGGATGACATCTCATCCGCATCGAGCGAGCTGTTCATGAACGCAGCCACGATGCCGTTTTCCTTTGCCGCATCCACCTGGTCTTTCATCAGGGAGATTAGAGGACTGATCACAACAGCTGTCCCCTCCATCAGCACCGACGGAAGCTGGTAGCACATTGATTTGCCGCCACCCGTCGGCATGACGGCGAAGACATCCCGCTTCTCGAGGATCGACTTGATGATATCTTCTTGGTTCGGCCGAAATGAATTAAATCCAAAAACCATCTGGAGGGCATGATGTATCGAGATATTGCGTTGTGATGGTGTTTCGGAATGGGATGCGTTCAAAGCTTTTTCCTCGCGATAATATTGTTCCTTTCCCCACGCTAACTTCATCTGATCTGAAAAGCCTCGTCTGGGAGATTTATGGAAGACTTACGTGTCGGGTCTTTTATTTTGTGCTACGTCTTACCTCGCACAAGAGTACAAATCGTTAAGTAATACAAATTCAGGCTAGCCTGTATCTATCGTTATGTATAACCCTATTTCTGAACGGCATCAATGAAGCTCAAGAATATTTCCGAGGTCCATTTCGGAAGCAAGTTTCAGGATGATACCTTCAATTTCTTCTCGCGTTCACTACAGCCTTGACATATCACTTGCTCCCTCTTTACCAATTAACCGACCATGTCGCAAAATCGTCAAGCAACTGAAAGGTTTCCGTCTTTTTCTTTTTTGCTGTCAACCAATACAGGCCGATATCGAATGTTTTCCCATCTGACAAGCGTTTCACCCTCGCGATCAAATCACGCTTTTCCGCCTGCCTTTCAGGAATATCAATCAACAGGAACGTATCGGTATATGATGCTCTATTTTTCTTTAACTGCTCGTATTCTGTCCTGTCGCCTGGACCCAATACGTAGAACTCCTCCCAGAGAAAATCTTCGCGTCCGGTGAGGACAGTTTGTCTGTCTAGGCGGGAAAGCAAATAGGAGCGATAGACCTGCAGGCTTTCCCTGCTTACCTCGGGAGCCTCCTCCTGATTGAAAACCTTGGCGATGCGTACTCGTGCCGCTTTATAATTCATGAAAGTATCCTATTGCACGAATCCTGTAGCAGCGTATCCGGCATTATCCAAACTGATAACCCTGCTTCCTCCAGTAATGCCAGTCTTCCACAGCCTGTTTTGTTTTTCGGTCATGGCATTCACACTGCAGCTGGTCAAGCGGAACCGCAAATCGTCGATCGTTCCAGGCGATGGCCACGAACAGTTCCCTCTCGCACTCGTTCACTGATGGCATTCCCACAACCTCCACTTTCTCTCTGAGCTTCAGCGGTGATATAGCTCTTTTTCTGATACACACTGCCGGAAACGGGAACTTTAGATTGTCCTCCATGTAGTAGTACCATCCAATTGCCTGCTCCCAGGCATCATATGCGTCCACGACGATCTCCATGGAGATGCGCCGTTCGCGTGCCGTTTCTTGCTTTTTCCCCTTTCTTGAAGGTCGGTGTATCTTTACCAAATCCATCACTCGCCCTCTTTCGGTTTCAGAAAGTGCGTGGCATAGACCTCCTCGATATCCGGTGTTCCAAACTTTGAAAATCTGAGTTGCCTTTTTCGCCCCTTGCCCCACGAAAGGTACACTGTTTTACTCGGGGTTAGACCGCTGGCTCGCGCGTGCTGCTGAAATGCCCGAAGCAACTGATTGATCTTCGCCAGATTCACCGTGATAACACGCTCAAGACAAGACATTCTGCCGAATCTCCAGTCATCGTAATCTTCCTTCCGCAATCTCCCCATGCGCATGAGGACATCCACGAAGTTGACATAGCCCTTCTCCTCCAGTAATATCGCAGATGTTTTCTGTATTTGCTGGACCAAATCGTTGTGATTAATGCTCATGGCGCAATGTTGTTGCTTTCGTGCAGGGCGGCTTCCTCTAACAGCGGTCGTGGCGACAAAATAGGATTTGTCAGGAACCTGCCGGATGCACGCAGGTTTTTATGAAGATCATTGAAGCTCTTTCTATAGTTCGGACCAAGGTGAATGAGACTTGTTATCAATCCGTCGCACACATAGTGATCATCTAAGGCGAATACACCTGTCTCCAGGACTACACCAGCGCCGCCGGTCAAAACATTGATCTCATCCGTCAAACCAAGAACACCATATCCGGAACCGCCGCCGTCCTTAAGAAAAATTGAGTATGCCTTCAAATCGCGCAGGTACACCCATCTGGAAAATTCGACGTTTCTGATTGCGAGCAGAATCTTCCGATCGACGGGTTCAATACCAGCCTCCAACGTACTTGTATAATTGTCAAGCAGTCCCCGATTTGATATGAACATGCGTCTGGCTGAAGCCAGCTTATCAACCATGCGTAGAGGCTCCTCCTGCTGGTCGTCCCGTTTGTAAATCGAAAGAAGGAACCGCTTATACTCGATGATGAATCTGTTTGCACTGGCAGGATCAATCACCATTTTGCTTCAATCCTTTGTAAATGTTTATCGAATGGCTCATTGGTTTGTTCAAATGCTCTTGCGTCCTGTTGCGCCATTACATCGATTAGCCTTCACGCGCTCCCGGCACAGCACTTTTTGTACTTCTTGCCGCTTCCGCAAGGACAGAATTGATTGCGGTGTATCTTGTCCGTACGTGCGAGAGTAATTTTTTCGCCCGGGAGTCCTGGCCCACGCTTTCCCTCTGCCTTGGCCATTCTGGATTCAAGGAGGTTCGAATTGATTCTCGCGATACAATGGATCATCACTTCCTCAAGTTGTGCAACATGCTTCCTCGACTCGGCTATATCGCTATCCCTGGCTGTTTTATCTCGCGCAAGCAACTCCAGCATCTTTTTCTGCACTGTGCTTGCCGTTGCCAGATCCTTTAACGCAATTTTGACGTCCTCGGTAATGTCAGGCTCCTGCAGTCCGCCTAGATCCAGCCCTTTGACGAAATAATTCATGAACGCAAGATGGTCCATAATAGATTGTTTCAAGCCGTCTAGCGTTACAGGGTATTCCGTATCAGGATAGAAATACTCTCCCTGTTCCGGTTTCCAGCTCGCAATAAAATCCCAAAGAGACATGATGTTTCCCAACGTCCTGTTTGCATCGTTCAGGGACGCGAAAGGCTTACTGTCCTCTCGGCCGAGAATAAGGTCCAGATAGTCCGACGGCCGGTCCATATGCGGCGTAGAGATACAGCCATAGAACAGACCGTAGACCTCATGGAGCGTTCGTTTTGACCCACATTTCTCCAGTGATTCCAGCATGGTTTTATCGCCGCAATAGACACTCGGTGGCATAAACATATACTTTCCCTTCTGAGGAAGCCGCGGACTTCAGCCCGCGTGAATCTTCTCTTTCGTCGCTGTCTTTTTTAAAAATTCTTCAAACAATTCGCAGGTCCTTTCAAACGCCCTCAGATCCCGTTCCGTCATTTGATCATAGCCATCCGGAAGCATACCACCTGCTTTAACGGATTCCACAAGCTTCTTGAGCGGGGCGGTTTTGTAATCTTCGTACATCGAAACATGCTTTATGATCGACCCACCCAGCAACCACGTGTTGTCGATATGGTTTTTCAGCGTTTTCAGAGACACGTCCCTTTTTATGAGATCGTCAAGAAACTCTTCCATGTACGGCAGCAGCTTCTTCCCGTACTCCAAATCTTCCTTCAGTCCCATCCACCGTTTCGGCCATTCATCGAAATCGGGCGATAGATTCCGTAAGATCATAAGATGATCCGCCCCAATCTTTTTGTCATTACTAACACTTTCTTTTTTAGTGAGGACGCGAATGCTTCGAGTCATTTCTGCGTTTTTGTCGTTAAATGCGATGCATTAGTTTGTTCAGATCAGCATCGAACGTAAACAGGCGGTATTCGTTGGACTTGGCCTTTGCGCAGAGAATACAATCAACGATGTCCAAGCCATGTTCCGAACACAGCGTTAACGCCAGGATAAGTTCCTGCTGATCATCATTCGCGATTCCTTTATATCGTAAGACATCAATAAGACTCCCTGCAGCCCGGACCCGAGGAACCTTGTAAATCTTTGTCAGGATATACATGCATTCGGCGATTACGCTCTCGAGGATGATGGCCTTAACGCCGTCGTGTTGCACTCTGTCAAAGAATTCCCTCGCCTTGTCGTGCAGGACTAGATCATCTGCAACAAGGTAGCGGACTATGGTGTTGGTATCAGGCAGATTTCTTGCCGGTTTTTTCACGGACCGCAACCTCCCACGCTTTGTCTTTTATCTGCCGCAGGGATGCTCCTGGTTTAACATTCACGGCGAATTCCCGGAGCGAGCCGGCCGCATCCCGCACCGGCTTTACCATGACAATACCATCCTCCACTTCGAAATAGACGGCATCGGTCTTCAGTTTTTCCCGAATTTCCTTCGGTATCGTTATCTGCCCCTTGCGAGTGATCTTAACCGCGGCGGTCGACACAGTAATTTACCTTACCTTTCTAATTATCATTACGTATCTCAATAGTAATACATTTTTGTGATGTTGTCAATATCCCTGTCGTTCACTGCACTGGAACTTTTCAAATGCAACAGGAGCGGACGTTGATTCCTAGACCTTCCGGCTGCAGGCTTTGTATTCCCTCAATGTCTTCGCCTTCTTTGCCTATCTCTTGCCATGTTTCCGCGATACCGAAAGCTCGAACTGCTTTCCATCCATTCTCTAAGCAGCCTGGTTCTTCCATTCTGCTTCCTTCAAAATGATCTATTGATATCTGTTTCTAATAAATTCGCAGCGTACTGATCTCAGTACTTTTTCAACATAATGTGTTTATTATTCTCGCAGGACACAAACAGGACGGTAGAAAGGTTAGAAAAAGGGGCTACAGCGAATGCTGTAACCCCTTGAGTTTGTTGGTAGCGGGGGCCGGATTTGAACCGATGACCTTCGGGTTATGAGCCTTAACGTTTTTTATTTTGGCTTCTTACGATCTGTAGGAACCTGTTCTCGAAGTCGTTAGGAAGGTCTAGACCAAGTGGGCTAATCAAAGAGTGATAAGTATCAAGCAGCGTTCTGTATCCGCTTAAGCTTCTTTTCCTGATGCTTCTTTACCTCCCAAAGATTCACCGTACGCTGAGCGCGAGACTTTATTACTTTGTTCGTCTTCATGCCCATATTTTTTTGATGGTCTTCAGCCCTTTGAGATAATCTTCATATTCCAGATTTGCCTAAATGCCGTATTCTGCCAGAATATCCATCATCTTTGATAATGATACCCCTGCCAATCGCGCAGCCTTTGCCAAAGACACGTCTGATTTTCTATACTTATGAACTCTCCCGCCACTAAACCGCTTGTGCAATTGTAGTGGGGGTTTCACGGTTCTCGACAGATGCGATCTGAAGGCATATGCCCGCAGATCGTCTTAACTCCATCTCCCCGCGCGTTACTTTGGGCTGTTCCGGCCCTAGGTGCTGTTTTTCTTTTAATTGCTTGTTGTTCTTTAACCGCATGGCACGCTTCTTTTGCTTTACCGATATTTCACCGGCGATCAGCATCGTGATACCTCTGTTTTTAACGGTGCATGATGCGTTGAAATCGGCGTTTTCGGTAAAGCCGCAGTTCTGGCATACGAACGTAGCTTGCGTCAAGCGATTGTCCGGGTGAGTGTGCGAACACTTCGAACACTCTTGCGATGTGCCCCGCGGTGGTACGGCAATGACTAGTTTGTTGGCCCTCCTGGCTTTGTAGGTGATGAATGTTTTGACCTTGCCCCAGGCGGACTCGAGTATTGCTTTATTGAGTCCGGCCTTGGCAGCTGCACCGTTGGGGAGATATTTGCTGGTTTTGGCATTTGTTCTGGTGTTGGTTTGGGTGCCTGCTTTCTTCGGTTTCGGTGCTTTCGTCATATTCTTTATTTTAAGATCTTCGAACACGATAATTTCAGCCTCTGAATCAACGATCTTTCTACTGGCCTTATGCGCAAAATCGTTTCGGATGTTGGCTGCTACGGCATGGCAGCTTGTTACATGGCCTACCGATCGCTTCCAACGGCCAGAGCCTTTTACGCGGTTTGCCATTTGGCGCTCGTACCGTTTACGGCGCAACTCTTTTGCGGCAAGGTTTGTCTTCTGTTCCGGAGTGAAATCGTGGCTTGTTCCATCGCTCATCGCCGCAGGAAGCACCACGCCGCGGTCCATGCCGACAGCTACTTCATTGAGTTTGTCGGCTGGCATGGAGGCATAGTACGCGATCAAGTCTTCTTCGGATATACAGACACCCTGTTTCTCATTCGAAAACGAGAGGAACCACTTGCCAGCTTCCCGTGTAATCGTGACGGTAGATGGCAAACCATATTCCGTATGTGCCTTAAAGCAAAGTTCGCCGAGAGCGTGTTTCTTGGTGCCAAGTACCAGCTTGTGTTCGTAGGTGATTTCACTATGTTTGCTTTTCCCCTTAACTATAGGCACAAACCTAAACAATTCATTCGTCAGCCAGACGGTTTGGCGACCAGACTTTCTCTTAAAGGTAGGACGCTCAGACAGCCCTTTCCAAAACCGCTGTTGTGCGCCCATAAACCGGGTGGCGCCATTGCGAAGTATTTGGGAAGGCACGTTATACAAGAAGGGAGTTAGCTCTTTATCTTTAAACTGAGCGTATTGTTGGTCGATCGGAGACTGGATTCCCGTTAAAGAAAGGGAGTGATTCCTGAACGTGCGGAAATACTTGGCCTCAGAAACCTTGGCGTTGTAGATAAACCGCTGGCAGCCTATCCATTGCGAAAGCACTTCTTTCTGCTTTTCTGTCGGGTATGCTCGGAATTTAACGCCGCTCGATATTGCTGCTGGCATGGCAAATAGCATGGTCGTACTAATATAGCACAACCTAAACCGGTCCGCTTGACCCGCCTCCTGGCGCTCCATCGCCTAGCAGGGGGAATGCGCGGACCATTGTTCAACTGCAAGCATGATTCTTCCGAGATCGACTAATTCACGTACAGCCGTAGACATATCCCCTCGTTCTTCCTTGGCTAAAGCAGAAAGAAATTTATAGTCATTGTCGTTGATACGTATACTTAATGTTTTCGTAGCCATTTATTTTCCTCCTCCCAGTATCTGACGTGCAGCATCGTCCAGGATATTTTTACTGTATCTACCGATAGACTGCAATTTTTTTACCTTTATAACACCCTCATCTTTCGGCAGCAAACCTTTTTCAACAGCTCGTATCAAAAAAGAAATAGCAGTTACAAAATCAAGTTTTATATCTTACATGCACGAATCGCATTTCTATCATCGGTTGCTACGATGCCTACCTTTTTTTCATCGGCCAGCACTAGCACCTCCGCTTCACCAATATCTATATTAAAATCGTCCACGAGTTTTCTTATTAGGGTGGCATTTTTTACCTTCACAACACTTATTTTTTTATTTTCTATGTATCTTTTAATTGATTTGGCCTCATCTTTGTCCGATATTGTTACCTCAGATACCACTTTTTCAGGAATATAAACATTCCCCCTGTAACTCACAAAAAATAAATCGAGCATATCTGCCCGCGCAAGGAGAATTAGCGTAGATAAATCAAATATAAGCATATATAATGGTATGACATTGTATGACGTATATCAAGATTTAATCCTGAACTCAAATTGCAATGTTCTCGGTTTTGAGCAGGAACTCTAGTTTCATATAATATTAGTGCTGGTGTAAAATTCATCTTGTATCATCGCATTTTTGGAGAAAGTTTTCTGTCAACAAATGCATCCTGAAACTGTTGTAATTGCAACCCATGGAAACACATAATGTTCCAAACTATATTCGTTAGCGTCATCTACCTATTTTTTACCCATTGAGACCCTGTCCCTATCACTTCGATTCGTTTGCATGATTAACAACGCAATTACTCCATTTCTCATCTTTGCAAAAAATCGCGACACCATGTGTTCGCAAAATCAATCAGTTATCTTTTGGCATGCGATCTGCAATATACGGGGCAAGACTAAACGAAAAGGAGGACAATAAAATGAATACCACAATTTCAAGAAAAACAGCATACATCGGAGCAGGTGCAGGAATCGTACTCTTCGCTATCTTCGGTCTTCTTCCCGGCAGCCTCCTTGGCGGCGCCGCAGGAATCAAAATAGCCGGAATGTTCTTCGGGCTTCCGCTGGATCCGGGAATCATATCACGCGCAATCGTGCTCGCTTCCATGCTGGTAGGCGTCATGGTTTCTGGAATCACGATCGTAACTGCCACCTCCACGATGGGTTGGCTCGTCGGCAGAATGCTTGAAGGCGGACACGCATCGGAAAAGGCATCGATGGCCGGCAGCAAATAACGAAATAGCAAAAGTTATTGAATTTTTTTATACAGGGAGAATTTGTCATGAAGAACGAAACGGTAAAAACGGGAATGAAGATAGGCGCAACGGTTGGCGGGTTAGTATTCTTGGTGTTTGGAATCATGCCGGGATTTTATTTCGGAAGCTACGGAACACTGATCCTGCTCCAAAAACTGATGGGCGGCGCAGTTGAACCCACGCTCTTTGTCAGGGCAGCTGTGGTGATGGGTATCGTGGTCGGGATATCCTGCGCAGCTGCAGTCTGTCTCGTGGTCGGCGGACTTCTCGGGACGGTGGCTGGCTTGGTGGTGTCCACGCCCGCGGCAATCCGCGAAAAGCAGGCGGTTTCGGTGAAGTCGTAAATGTAATGTAAAAATCGGCAAGCACGAAATTAACCACATAACAATGTTTCGGAAATACATCATGGGCAATGAGAAATCATCGCCCGTTTTATTTTAGTAGACGTTTAGAATTATCGTTGATACTGCGGTGCGTCCTACATCCTCTTCTAAGGAAGTCGTTATAATTTCTATTCTTATCAGAGCGATTATATGTAGTATACTTAAAATAAAGAACGTTTATCATTTCTCATGGAGAATTCTATGAAAACGACAAAAGGTTTGTGGATCGACCATAGGAAGGCTGTTATCGTGGCTTTTACGGACAAAGGGGAGGAAGTAAAAGAGGTAATTTCGCGAGTGGAAAAACAACTCGGCCGTTTTGAGGGTGTGCGCTCTACGACTTCCTATCCGGCTCAGCTGGTTCCAGCGGATGATTCGCAGCAGAGAGACCTTACGGGACATCTCGATAAATATTATGATGAGGTAATTTCGCACCTTCGCGATGCGGCAGTATTACTGATCTTTGGTCCCGGCGAGGCAAAGGGTGAGCTAGTAAAACGAATCGAGAGTTTCCAACTGAGCGGTCGCATAGCTGGTATTGAGACGGTAGACAAAATGACTGATCGTCAGATTGCGGCGAAGGTCCGGACTTACTTGAAAAATAATGTTCAGAAATAAGGTCGACGTAAGCGGGGCCTGACGCCGCACGTCCATGGGGAGTCCACCTATGAAAGCAGTCGTTATCAGAAAATATGGCAGGAATGACGTCGTGGAGATCGGGGACGTACCGCAGCCGCGATGTGCGACGGGCATGGTGCTGATCAAGGTACATGCCGCGAGTGTCAACCCCCTGGACTGGAAGGTACGCTCCGGAATGTTGCGGCTTATCACAGGAAGCAAATTCCCCAAGGTCCTAGGCTCTGAGTACGCGGGCGAGGTAGTCGAGACCAGCGGCGGCTTCTCAAAGATTAACCAAGGCGACCATTTGATCGGTCTATCGGGTGTACGCAGCATGGGCGCATTTGCGGAATACATGTGTTTGCCGGAAACTACGGCGTTTACCAAGCCCGCCGGCCTCTCATTCGAAGAAGCTGCCTGCATCCCCGTTGCTGGGCTTACCGCTCTCCAGGCCCTACGTGACCGCGGCAGAATCGCATACGGCAAAAAGGTCCTGATCAACGGCGCATCAGGCGGCGTGGGAACGTTTGCTGTCCAGATCTCTAAAATCTTCGGCGCAGAAACCACTGGGGTATGCAGCGCAGCGAACCTCGACCTCGTGAAAGACCTAGGCGCGGATCGCGCCATAGACTACAGAGCAGAGGATTTCACGAACCAGCGAGATAGGTATGACATCATCTTCGATGCAGTCGCCAAACGATCCTTTGGCGAATGCAATAAAGCCCTCAACACGAATGGCGTCTACATCAGCACCCTCCGATCCTTTTCCGGCTTCCTGAATCAGTATCTGATAGGCTTTTTATCAAGCAGAAAGGTCCGCTCCATCTGGGTCAAGCCAAATTCCACTGACATGACGTGGATGATGTCTCACATTGAATCCGACAGGATGAAAGTGGTTATTGACAGAGTTTTTCCCCTGGACCAGGCCAAAGAGGCACTTGCTTATAGCGAGTCCGGGAGGGCGAGGGGAAAGATTGTGATTAAAATGGCTTGACACGATATTTGATCCATTGATTTGCCAGACTACTATCGCGACAGCGGCAAGCAGTATTTCCTCTCAAGATTTGAAGAGTTACGATTGAAACATGCAGTTAGCATGCGGCGCAGTCTTCTTGCTGTAGTTGTGACTCTGGCCAAGCGGATAGCGTACACATTACAAGCTGAATATGTGAACATTTTAGTATTTCAGACCTGACCATAGATAGTATCTTGAATTGAATAATGGATGATGTCAAAAATAAGTTTACCTTATGACCGAAGATTCTTTGGTACTCAGCTATACTTACAAGACGAAAAATAAAACCAACTGTGTCAGAGCGCACCATGTCGCCAAGTTAAAAGAGCCATTGCGGTCACCGGTATCATGATTATACCCAAATTTAAAATGAAAAAGATAAGATGATGATGGAAGAATCAGACAGAGACCGTTTACGAGAAGCAGTTGATCTTCTAGAAAACATAAATTGGGTTGCAACACTGACCAACAAGATAGGCATGCCTATCGAATGGGTAGTCAATAAGTTGCCTCCCAAAGCTAATGAAGTGATATCCGAAGTAACTATAAAAGCAATGCGATTAGCCCTGCGTGGCGCCATTCGGACAATTAATAAATCAATAACCAAATCACCGAGCAATTGGTGGCATAAAATAGGAGTAAGTGTTACCGGGGGTATGAGTGGATTTTTTGGTATAACAGCGGTCTTGGTTGAATTGCCTATTTCAACAACAATTATGTTGCGATCAATAGCTGATATAGCCAGAAGTGAAGGAGAAGACTTAACTCAAATCGATACCCAGTTGGCTTGCCTCGAAGTATTCGCACTAGGTGGCCCACACTTTGCAGATGACAGTTCAACATCAGGTTACTATGCTATCCGAATAGCATTAGGCAGAGCAGTCATGGAAGCCGCTGAATATATTGTTGAGCGGGGCGTGGCTGAAGAAGGTGCACCCGTTTTGATTCGCTTAATTACTAAAATTGCAGCTAGATTCAACGTTGTTGTTACCGAAAAAATCGTAGCTGAAATGATACCCGTCATTGGTGCAGTAGGGGGTGCAGGAATTAATCTTTTGTTCATTAATCACTTTCAGTCTATAGCACGGGGACATTTCATAGTAAGACAGCTGGAAAAAAAATATGGTATAGATGAAATAAGAAATCAATATACTACAATGGTCAGGAAAACATAAAAACTGATTTCATCTTCTGCTTCACCATTTATAAGGGCGGACGCCATGGGTGTTCGAAATACCTTGCCTCTGACGCAATTCACGATTCAGGTACATTCAATAAAGTGACGGGCGTTTTACGCTATCACATGGGCGACATACTGTATATACTACAATGTCACGAGGTAAAGAAAGTTATAGAATAAAGATGCTCGTCGGAGAGAAAGCAAAATCATGGAGGATATATGAAGAAATTTCGTGTTACTTATTCTCGCAATGTTCTGACGGGAGAGATAAAAACATATGACCGAGATCCTTTTTTTCTGCATCGCCATTCATAGATAATCGTCACCTTTCTTGCGTGCCCAAGAAATGTGCCAAAGAAGGGCACGCTACGAAAATTCCTTTACAGCAGGCTCGGTCGTCCTCGGTACATTTCGGAAACTCGCCCTTCGTGCTCAGACACCCGCGGGGTCCAGGCAGTCCGAAATGCTTAACCCTCGGACTCGGTCGCCTGCCTGAAATTTTCGAAAGGGACCGGTCTGCATTCTTCAGTGGCCGAAGTGTCTAAGACCCTGTCGTCTGTATCATCCGTCCAGATCCGCCTCTTCTGTGCCAAAGGAACTGATCGTTTCGCTCGGTCGCACGCTTGAGATCTTAGCAAGGGATCATTAGTGTAGTACTAATAGGCACTATATTCCCCGGAGACATTGACTTCCCGCTCTATCGGTGTAACAGTTAAGTATTCCTGTCACGTAAGCATCTTCTCGCCAAGTTCAATTTCAATTAAAACAATACGAAGACTTCCGGTGAGCAGCGGTAGGAGGTACGTTATGAAGACACTCGTCATTGGTGGAACAGGTACGGTCGGAAACATGGTGGTGGCCGGTTTGCTGAAAGAGGGAGTCAAGGTCCGGGTTATGAGCCATTCCCCGGAAAAACTGAAGAGGCTGCCAATAGGCGTGGAAGGGTACAAGGCGGATCTGGATGATCCCGATACGCTCCCCGCAGCATTTGAAGGCATCGACAGCCTCTTCCTGCTGAACACGGTGGGACTGAGCGAGAGCGATGAAGGGCTTGCTGCCGTGTCCGCGGCAAAGGCGGCCAAGGTCAGGAAGATCGTCTATCTGTCGGTCTTCATGCCCGAAGGGTCGGAAAAGATACCGCACTTCCGGAGCAAGCTCCCAGTGGAGAAGGCCATCAAGGAATCGAAGATCGCCTATACGATCCTCCGGCCGAATAATTTCTTCCAGAACGACCTAGGGCTACGGTCCGCGATTATGCAGTACAGCGTCTATCCCCAGCCCATCGGCGGGAAGGGGCTAAACCGGGTCGATGTGCGCGACATCGCCGACTGTGCGGTCAACGCGCTCATGCGATCCGGTTACGAAAGCCAGACGTACGACATTAATGGGCCCGATACCCTGACCGGCCAAGGGACCGCCAGGATCTACACCAAGCACCTGGGACGGGAGGTCCGTTACAGCGGGGACGACCTCAATGCCTGGGGAGAGAAGGTGAAGAACATGATGCCAGAGTTCATGATCCCCGAGATGCGCATCATGTATGAGTTCTTCCAGGCGAACGGTATGATCACGTCCAAGGAAGATCTCGAAAAGACGCAGAAGCTCCTGGGCAAGAAGCCCCGGACCTTTGACGATTTCGTCGAGGAGACCACCGTGGAGTGGAAGAGCAAGATGGCGAAAGCCGCTTAAGGGATATCAGAGATCATAGGGCCAAGTCTTGTTCCTGCTTTATTCATTAACGAAAGGCTCATGCACGGAACAAGACTTGGCCTCTTTGACTTGTGATCCATTGACTGGTGAATGCCGGCAGAAGTTCAGGATGTCCTTGCATGGCAAGAGGAAGGATCCAGCGAGCACAAGGGGAGTTCACATTCACCAACAGGAGGTAGCTGATATGGCAGTATTAGAGGTTGTCAAGAAGATGAGCGGGTCCTTCATCGGACCCCAGATGATCGGAGCCACGCATGAAGTGGAGTTCATATTCCATGCGCCGGAAGCCAGAAAGGTCTGCATCGCCGGAAAGTTCAATGCATGGGATACGAGCTCGATGCCCATGAAGAAAGGCAAGGACGGGACCTGGAGGATCAAGCTCAAACTGACACCAGGGAAGCACGAGTATAAGTATTTCGTCGATGGGGCCTGGGCTTCGGACCTGAAATGCTCTGAACTGGTTCCCAATCCGTTTGGAACCAATAACTGCGTCATTTCCGTCCATTGACCGACGACCTCGCCGAGGAGATCACTCTGGAGTGGAGGAGCAAGGCGGCGAAAGCCGCGTAAGGGAAGCGCTGCCGTTAATAGGTGGCCCTGAGGGGTCCTCCATCACTGGTGTTTCGAGAGGTCGAGGTCGTCTCATCGCTACCTGTCCAAAGGGGCAGGTAGTTTTTTTTGCGTCCGGCGCGCTGTTATCTTGACTTCGGCATCTATTTACGATATTCTCATCTCACAACATCGGGATCTGCTACCCGATATTCCCATCAGACCCCTCCACCTTACCGCGCAACATCCCTAACGGGCCGTGGCCAGAACTCGAAAGTTATGCAAGTTTCAACTGATATTCTGCACCTCTGACTATACAACTGTGATTGCACACTTGTAGGTGCAGATCGGATCATTGCGATCAGCGAAGTCGACTAGACTTCTACTTGAAGTTTACAGTCATAAGATCATCCTGAACTGGTGGAGTTTTTTTGTCAACAATCAATATTTCATCTCGAAAGTGTTACCCGATTTTCCGTGATTCTGGTATCATAAACTCCAGGCGTGCACAACTGCTCCCAGTGTAGGTGCCGGACCTCCAAAAAATTCAAATTATACACCGGAAGCACCAGCGCCAGAAGTTCCGGCAGAAGTAGCTCCATAGATATTGTGTACGGAGAATTTTATGTTAAATATAAAGATAAAAAAAATGATAATTAAATATGCATTAGTTTTTCAAGCTTCTTGCTTTCTTTTTGCGCTTGCTAGTTTTTTTGAATTTTTTGTATCACTATATTTTAATTTTTTCAAAGTTAGATCGTATATAGGTGAATTTTGGTTTTTAGGTGCATATAGAAGTCCCTACTTCTTGACAATGCAATTTTTTGCTTTTTCTTTTTATGTAAGTTCTGTAGGGGGCAGTTGGCTATGCTCTGATAGAGAAGCGTCAAAAAAGGGAAACCTTGAAGGTGTTTTTGAAGAAAAGCCAAAAGACGCTTAGCGGGCGTGTCCTTTGGGGGGCCGAAAGGCCCCTTTTTATTTGCTACACCTTTAACTTTTTCATAAGTTCGCAGTCCACCCACTCCCCTGGATGGTTTCCAACAATACGATTAAATGTCGCCAGAGGGTGGGGGGACTGCTCAAATATTATTATCGTGAGGCTGCATGAGTTTTTTGACCATACTGGGATTTGAATGTCATTCTTTATCCAAAGCTTCTCTTATTTTCTGAAGGAATTCTACGGTTGCTATCGGTTTTAGGACAAAATCCAACCCCATATCAAGAACTCCCGTCTTGTTGATAATGTCTGACGTGTACCCGCTTGTGAATATTACTTTAATTTCAGGTCGAAACTTTTTTATTTCTAAATACATTTCTTTGCCGTTCTTTTTTGGCATGATGATGTCGCTAACAACTAATTCTATGTCATCATTTTTCCTAAATTTCTGAATCGCGTCCTCGCCATCGATAGCCTCTATGACCTTATAGCCAGCATCCGTGAGTAATGTTCGTATGAGAATGCGTACTTCACCGTCATCCTCTGCAAGCAGAATAGTTTCCGTGCCTCGACACATGATTATCGGTGAGCGCTTTTTCTCTGTGGGGACCGCTTCAAAAATGAGAGGAAGGTATATTTTAAACGTTGTGCCCTTACTGGGTTCGCTGTAAACATTAATATAGCCGTTGTGCTGCTTAACTATACCATACACCATGGCAAGTCCAAGTCCCGTGCCTTTTCCAACTTCCTTAGTCGTAAAAAATGGCTCGAAAATTTTTGCTCGGATATCTTCATCCATGCCGATACCGGTGTCCGTTACCGCGATGAGGGCATATGTTCCGGGTTTACCATATGCATGAGTCTTCAGGAAGTCCTCGTCTATCTCGCACGAATCCGTTTCAATCAATAAAAGCCCACCTGTCAGCATAGCATCACGAGCATTCGTAGCCAAATTTATCATTACCTGTTCAATTTGCATGCCGTCCGCCAAGACAGGCAAGTCTTGTTTACTGAGCCGTGTTTTAATTTCGATGTCTTCTCCGATGACCATGAGCAACAGTTTCTCGACCCGACTTATGATCTCGTTTACATCAACTGGCTTTAAATCGATAACCTGTTTTCTGCTGAAAGCAAGGAGACTGTGAGTAAGACGCGATGCCCGTTCTGCAGATGCAAGGATATGCTGGGCGTAGTCGTTTAACGAATCTCCTTCTGGAAGTTTTTTCAAGAGTAGGTTGCCATAGCCGATAATGGCTGTGAGAATATTGTTGAAGTCATGAGCAACTCCTCCAGCCAACTGACCCACAGCTTCCATTTTCTGTGCGTGACGGAGCTGCGCCTCGAGCTGCTTCAGCGGGGTAATGTCGGAAACAAGGCTGTCATAGTCGATCAAATTCTCATTTTTGTCAAAACGTAAAACAGCGGTGTTCCTCACCCACCGAATAGTGCCGTCTTTATGCATAATCCGGTATTCCAAGGGGTTCATAGAGATGCCTTCGAGCACTTTCTTCTCATATTCCGTAACGGCAAAGAGATCTGCAGGATGGATGATTCGATGCCATAAGTTTAGGTTTGCATCAAACTCCTCGGAGGTGTAACCGGTAACAGCCAAGCATCCCGGACCATGCAAAATTGCTACCGGGAGCCCGTTTTCGACCTTGACAGCATATATGTAGTCCGTTACCGACTCAACAAGCCGCTTGAAGCGCCTCTCGCTCTTGGTGAGAGCTTTTTCACCAGAGATTCGTTCTGTGACATCCTGTACTGTTGAAATCATCAAATCCTGCTCATATAGCGGGATATTAACCGCAGTGACAAATTTTGTTTCTCCCCGTTGGTTGGTGACTACCTCGTTTTCCCAGTGCATCCTTGACGGATCTCCGCTGACAATATCGGACATTATTATTTCTTTTCTTGTTTTTCTTTGAACAGGATCCGGCATCACATGGAGAAAGAAATTATCAACGTCCGTAAAAACATTCTTTGGCCATCCATATATCTCTTCGAATTTCTCGTTTAGGTAAATCGCTTTACCATCTGCGATTTTATTTACTGCTAACCCGATTGGCAGATTATTCAAGATCGTTTCTATAAAAGCATTGCGGTTTTTCAGGTTTTCCTCAGCTTGGTTGCGCTCGACGATTTCCTGTTCCAATTTTACATTCTGCGCCCGTAATATGGCGTCCATTTCAACCATTGAACGGATTATAAAGAAAAATATTATTGCAAGAAGCGGTGTTACTAAAAGTGGGGTGAGGACTGGCAAAAGCAATGAAATTATATTATGAAAGAATCCTGGTTCCCAAATCGCAAACACAATATAACAAAAGACAACTGAGAGTGTTGTAAGAAGGGCCGTGCTAACAAGAATGGTAGCAGTTAATGTAAATTTGTGTGCTAATTGAGCCACTTTTAAAATCTGAGAGGTTTTCATGAGTTAATCGGAATCTGGTTTCCTTATTGAAGGTGGTTTTAGGCTCGTTCACGCTCTTTCCGGAATGCGATGACGCTAGATGGATTCCGGGTCAGCGGTCATTTCCACCCATGGAAGATAGACAGACACAAATTTTTAAAAACTTTACTATAACTTGATAGAAAGGGCAAGAAAAGAAATAGGGTATTTGGGAGTATACATTGATTGCAGATTAGCTGATATGGAATATTATTATCCGAAAAGTGCTAAGCTCAGAGTGTAACCTGATATGTTCCAAAGATATGCATCTTCAACCAGCTACAGACCTTATGATTAAAAGTAAGACTGTCTTATGTTATATATATTAGCAAAGGTGCAAAATTCATTTAGTATCTTTGCATTTTGTGATAAAGATTTCTGTCAACAACAACATCCTGAAGCAAACGGGTTTCCATTCATTGCAATAATGTAATTTACAACTAGAACATTTTATACATCTACCTCTAAAATACCCCATCGGAGGTTACCCATACTCATTCGATACTCATTCGATACCACGTCCATTCAACGTCATTGACATCGCTCTGAAGTAAGCATATATTCGTTGCGGAATAAGGTCAAATATTATTACCATCGGGATGTATTTGTTTTTCGACCAAGTGGGATTTTATTAAGCCACAACAAGTCAGGACAACCAAAGATGAAAGATTCCTTACGGGAGCAAAAAAAATTCTCCGACAATCTTATTGATATCTCCGCAGTTGCGACCTTCGTTCTGGACGCTCAGCATAAAATAGTTCTTTGGAATAAGGCATGCGAAGAACTCACCGGCTTCCGTGATGCCGAGATGATAGGAACCGACGATCAATGGAAGCCATTTTACGATCATAAGCGCCCTTGTATTGCGGACATCATTATTGACGCCGAAATTGACAAGCTTCCCGACCTTTACACCACCTATGCTAAGTCAACACTTGTGCCGAATGGCTTTCATGCGGAAGGCTGGTATGAGAACCTGCACGGCAAAGAACGATATATTCTTTTCGATGCCGCACCCCTCTACGACAGCAAAGGAGTTTTAATTGCAGCCATCGAGACCCTGCAAGATATCACGGAACGTAAGCACGCCGAAGAGGAAATTAACCGGAACTATGATACACAAGCAGTTATAAATGCATTATTGCGTCTCTCTCTGGAAAAGGTTCCTCTTGAGGACATTCTCAATCGCGCCCTGGACCTTGTCCTCACGATCCCCTGGCTTGTCGTTCAATCGAGAGGAGCTATATTTCTTGTTGAGAATGACCCTGGATTTTTGGTTTTAAAAGCCCAAAGAAATCTCGACGAACGGATTCAAAAAATGTGTGCACGTATTCCTATGGACAAATGCATCTGCGGACAAGCTGCATTCGCACAAAAAGTCTTTTTTATCGATAGCGTTGATGAGCGTCATGAAATTTGTCACGACGGCATCGTTCCACATGGGCATTACTGTGTCCCTATAATTTTCTCCGGGAGAGTACTGGGTGTGTTAAATGTCTATATGAAAGATAGATATAAAAGAAATGAAAGAGAGCAGGAATTGCTCGTAACAATTTCAAACACCTTAGCCGGTATTATTGTCCGTAGGCAGGCGGAAGATTCGCTCGTAGAAAGCGAGCAAAAATTGCAAGCAAGCGAGGAACGATTGCAGCAGGCCGTCCGTGCCTCTCATATCGGCATCTTCGATCACAACCACCTGACTGACACGATCTACTGGTCGCCGCAGCAAAGGCAAAACTATGGCTGGGGCTCCGAGGAAACGGTAACCCTGGCGGGGTTTATCACTCAAGTCAACCCCGAGGATCGCGAGCGAATCACGGCCGCTGTTCGGCGCTCTCATGACCCGGCAGGCGACGGTCTCTTCGACATTGAGCATCGGATCATACGCCGGGACGGTGAGGTCCGATGGTTGACCACTCGTTCGCAAACTTTTTTTGAAGGCGAAGGTGACGCGCGCCGTCCGGTACGCACCATCGGCGCCGTCCTAGACATCACCGATCAGAAACTGGCCGAAGTGGAGCGGGAGAAGCTCCAGTCCCAGTTATTACAGTCGCAAAAAATGGAATCCATCGGCCAGCTTGCGGGCGGCATCGCACACGACTTTAATAATATGCTCGCTGCGATCGTCGGGTACGGGAATCTTATCCACATGCACATGAAGGATGATGACCCTTCCCGCGTACATATAGAACAGGTCCTGACGGCAGCCGAGCGCGCGGCCAGCCTGACCCAGAGCCTCCTTGCCTTCAGCAGGAAGCAGGTCATCAATCCGAAGGACATGGACCTCAATGACGCCATACGGAAGGTCGAAAAGCTTCTCTCCCGGATCATCGGCGAGGATATCGCCCTGACCACATCCCTGCATAACGAAGCACTGACGATCTATGCTGATGCCAGCCAGATCGAGCAGATATTGATGAACCTCGCCACCAACGCACGTGACGCCATGCCGAAAGGAGGACGGCTCATTATCGGGACGGAACGGGTGGTGCTCGACGATGAGTACGTTAGGAGGCATGGCTATGGTTCGCCGGGGGTCTACGCTGTGCTGAGCGTAAATGACAGCGGGGAAGGCATGGATGAACGTACCCGGCAGAAGATCTTTGAACCCTTCTTCACGACCAAAGAACTCGGTAGAGGGACAGGACTTGGGCTTGCCATCGTATATGGCATCGTAAAACAGAATAACGGCTATATTAACGTATATAGCGAGGTCGGTACAGGAACGACGTTTAAGATATACTTCCCGTTCGTCGGTGCCCCAACTGGAGAAGACCGGCATCCCGGGGCCCAACAGCCGCTTCGAAGAGGAACGGAGACTATCCTGCTTGCTGAAGACAATGAGACGGTAAGACTGTTGAACAGAAATGTGCTGCAGGAGTTCGGGTATACCGTCATCGAGGCTGTGGACGGGAAAGAGGCACTGCAGAAGTTCGGGGCGCACCGGGACCGGATCAGCCTGTTCATCCTGGACGTCATCATGCCTAAGAAGAACGGCAAGGAGGTCTTCGAGGAGATGAAGCGTTTTAATCCGAACGTAAAGGTGATCTTCACGAGCGGTTATCCGGCTGACCTGATCCAGAAAGAAGGCGTGCTCGAGAAAGGACTGCATTTTCTCTCGAAGCCGTCTTCTCCCCAGGCTCTACTGCGGATGGTCAGGGAAGTGCTCGATCAATAGCGAGTTGCTCCATACAGCTTCACGGATACGTGACGTAAGTGAACATGGGGAGTAGATAAATAATGCAAAAAGCGAGATGAGCAAAATGAAAGCCGACACAATGATTTCAACCAGCCGGGGAGAGGAGCAATGCGGTTAGTGCCCTTCACTCGGGTGTTGATGCATGTTTTACGTGATCCGTTTTTTATCAATAGTCAGTACATGTTTGTGAAGTCGAGTTTCATATAATAATGGCGAAGGTGTAAAATTCAATTTGTATCTTTGCATTTTGTGATTAAGTTTTCTCTCAACATCTTCATCCTGTAGTTGTTGATGCCGTCACATTTTTAATATTGCAATTACCAACCCGTATTTGTTAGTTTTCCACCCCGTTTTATTCTCATTGCCAACACTCCTTTCGACACCATTTACCCATAAGAATATGCCATCTTTGACTTCTTAAAAGTGCAACTCTCTACGTGGTACAAGAATAAGGCTAGATCATTTTCCCATCATCCGTTGAATGCATCAAAACGCATAATAGCAATTATAACCCATTCAACCTCAGGCATATGGGAAAGCACATTCGCAAGCAACAGAGTGAACCGTTCACTTCGTCATAAAAGGTTGAGCAAGCATCGATTGACCTCTGCCCGTTTATAGATCATTTGTCCACAATTTCATCATTTTGAAATAGAAAATATTTCTGCAGCGTGACAACTTTTCAAGTTTGAGCAGTGAAATTAGTCGCTTTACGGGTTTATTCATCTATGCGAGTTTGGCACCTGCCTTGCAAGCATATCAATATACACAGATTAGGGAGGTTGACGATGACGTCTATAGCTTGGCTTGTTTTCATCGCTGCTGCAGTTCTAGCAGTCGGGGGTAACGCGATGGTCAGCAATGGGCTTCGCGTAAGCGGCCTCATCACCATTATGATCGGTTTCGTCATGTTGGGTTGCTATGGCGTAGTGGTTAACACGATGAAATGGGATTTTTCGAAATTGCTCGGAGCATATATCGCCTTCTTTGCGCTTATAAGCATATTGTTTAGACGCTTTGTATTGAAGAAAAATATACCGGTTGCTACATGGATAGGCTTGTGCGTAATTATATGCGGAGGAATGATCATACTGTTCGGGAATCTGATATAGCAACGAATGATAAATGTAAACAGCTCGATAATTACACTCATGTATAAAATTATTCACTGGTGGTTATTTTTTCGTATGAAAACCTTTGCGACCGTAGCGCCTGATTTGGTGGTAAATAGAAGGTCTTTGTCCTGACTGTATGGGTAAAGGATGTATGGAAATATTGTTGGCCGATAAATCGGGCTTCTGCTTCGGCGTGAAGCGAGCGATCAATACGGCATTCGACGCTGCTCATACGGGAAAAGTATTTTGTCTCGGCTCCATCATTCATAATCCTCAGGAAGTGGAGCGCCTGAATCTTTCCGGAGTTGCTACCGTTGAGAATTTTTCGTCTCTCAAGCCAGGAGACTCCATCATAATCCGTTCTCACGGCGTGCCTCCCAGCGTGCTTACCGAGGCCAGTGACAGGGAACTGAATATCATCGATCTTACCTGCCCCTTTGTAAGAAAGGCGCAACGTGACGCTGAGACCCTGAAAAAAGAAGGTTACCAGGTCATCGTTGTGGGGGAACAAGAACATCCCGAGGTCCAGAGCATCATGTGCTATGCCGACGACGTCGTCGTCGTGGGGAAAGCCGAAGACCTGGAAGGCCTCGTCTTACAAAGCCGGTTGGGGATTGTTGCGCAGACGACTCAATCGTATGACAATTTTTCAGAGATTGTATTAAAATTATTGCGTCTTTCCAAAGAATTAAAGATCTACAACACAATTTGTAGTTCTACGAAAGAGCGCCAGGACGCGGCGCGGATCCTGGCTCGCCAAGTCGATGTAATGCTGGTCGTTGGGGGTAGAAACAGCGCCAATACCAGCCGACTTGTCGATGTGTGCAAACGTGAAGGAAAGCATACATATCATATCGAGTTGGCTAACGAGCTTCGGTATGAGTGGTTGAAAGACGCTAAGAAAGTCGGGATTACGGCGGGAGCTTCTACGCCGGATTGGGTTGTCGAAGGGGTGATCAAGGAACTGATAGCAGCGGGCGGAAAGGTCGGGGACTAGTCGTTACTGGGCTTGCTAGCCTACCCGATGTATAGTTTAGTGATTTGCTGGGCAGCGTTGGACACTTTTCCTTTTAGAAATAACTACGGCACGTTTTATTTGAGAAGAGCGCGGTGTGATTATCGTCTTTGATCCGGGTTTTCAACGGAGTGTATCCCTCTCGGCGTTCGAAGAAATATCGTTTTCGCTGTTCCTCAGTATATCTTTTGTCATTCTATTTTAGATGGCATATTCGCTCTATTGCTATCCGACGGTTTGCACCAATTGCGTTTTACATGCGTCCATCAGCAGTTGAGCGCATTGCCGCTTATTTGTATCGGCTTGTCCTATCTTAGTTATCAGCTAAGCGCCGAACATCAATGGTGTGAATAGGTCAAGGGACTATTGCTCGGCATATCGTTCGTTTCTATTGGAGAGGAACAACTGCCGTCCAGTCCTCTCGTGATTGTTATGGACAGCATCGTGATAGCTAATTTAGTGTGGATTTAGGATTGATCATTATTGAACATTTAAACGGAAGGACCATAAAACACCTTAAGCGTTATTTATCAAATCTTCAGAAAAAGTTAAGTAGGCAAAATATATTATGGGCTCATTTGACAGTTTGTTTAAGAAAAAGGAAGAAGATACCAGGAGGATTAATCATGATCTTGAAGTGACCCACGATGACCGTGGGATCGCCTTTTTGAACAGAGGTCTCACAGATGATGCAATTAAGGAATTTGAAGAGGCGATAAGGATTAAACCTGATGATGCAGAAGCCCACTGCAACCTTGGGATTGCCTTTGCTGTTAAAGGTCTCATAGATGATGCGATTAAGGAATTCAAATTGGCGATAAGGATAAAACCTGATTATGCGAGAGCCCACAACTATCTTGGGAATTCCCTTGTTGTCAAAGGTCTCATGGATGATGCAATTAAGGAATTCAAAGAGACGATAAGGATAAAGCCTGATGATGCGAGAGCCCACTACGGTCTTGGGTTTGCCCTTGCTGACAAAGGTCTCATGGATGATGCGATTAAGGAATTCAAAGAGGCGATAAGGATAAAACCTGATGATGCGGAAGCCCACAACAACCTTGGGAACTCCCTTTTTATCAAGGGTCTCATAGATGATGCGATTAATGAATTCAAAGAGGCAATAAGGATTAAGCCTGGTTATGCGGAAGCCCACAACAACCTCAGGAATTCCTTTGCAAAAATGTCTCGTAGATGATGCGATTAAGGCTTTTGAGAACTTTATAAGATATGCCTCGCCACAGGATGCTGGGCATGCAGCATACCAAGCAAATGTAGTACAGGCTTTGCTGAATTTAAAATATAAAGATTATCAGAATCGAGCCTCTTTAGGCGTGAAGAATTGATGTTCAGTAATACTGACTGTAGGAACCTATTTTGATAAGATTGTTTCGAGTGCTCAGTATATTTTTTTTCATTTCTGCTTTAGTTGGATTATTTACTCTATTGCTTTCAGACAGTTTGCACCAATTGCATTTTACCTCCGTCCATCAGCGGATGGGCGCATTGCCGCTAATGTGTATAGGCTTGTCCTATATTAGTTTTCAGTTAAGCGCCGACCGGCAACGGGGTGAATTGGTCAAGGGACTGTTGCTCGGCACAGCATTCGTTTTTTGGGGTGGCGAGCAACTCTTGCCGTCGAGTTCTCTAGTGACTGTTATGGACAGCATCGTAATAACCATTTTTGTTGTGGACTTAGGCTTGATCATTGTTGAACACTTGAAGCGGAAGGACCATGAAATACCTTAGGCATTATTTGTTTAAGCTTCAAACATGACATATTTTTTCGTTTGCAATTGATTGGTTTAATACTTTCAGGATCGGAGTTTATATAGTCAATGAGTTACTCGATAGCAGTTGCAGGTAAGGGTGGCACGGGCAAGACCAGCCTTTGCGGTCTTACCATACGATATTTGATGGAAAAAAAGAACGGGCCTGTATTTGCCGTTGATGCTGACGCCAATGCGAACTTGCATGACGTGCTTGGCGTGGAGGTCCACTCAACCATAGGCGCTTTACGGGAAGAGTCTCTCGAAACCATTAAAGCTACAGGGCGAAGGCCCGGCGGCATGAGTGTAGAGGAGCTCTTTGATTACCATGTAAATCAGTCACTCGTCGAGGCGAAAGGGTTCGATTTGCTCGTGATGGGCAGACCCGAAGGGGCTGGCTGCTACTGTGCTGCTAACAATTTCATCCGCAAATACATGGATAAACTCGCAGACAGGTATCCTTACACGGTGATGGATAATGAGGCCGGGTTGGAGCACCTGTCTCGCCGTACGACGCAGGATATTGACCTGCTCATGATCATCAGCGACCCTTCTGTTCGTGGGGTTATGACTGCCGGGCGAATCACTGCCTTGGTAAAAGAACTGGGCCTGAACATCAAGCGTGCGGTCTTGATCGTGAACCGTGTTCAGGATGGCATGCGAGAAGATCCCTCTCTTCTTCAGGCAATCAAGAAGCAGGCCATGGACTTCGCTGGATTCGTTTCCGCCGACGATATGATCATTGATTACGACTTGAACGGCAGGCCGCTGATCGCACTTCCCGCGGATACCAAGGCGCTGAACGAGTTTTACGGCATTCTGGGCAAGCTGATCCCATGATAGTCGCTAACAAAGGAGAATATATATGTCTGGTATATCTCATCGCCGAACGCTAACCCGACCTTATGCTCATTTATCCTTAGAACAGCTAAAACAACAATGGGAACAGATTGCAGGTAAAAATTCACATGAAGAACCGTCAATAACCGCAGAAATTCGTATAAGAGAGATAGAAGACAATATTAGCACAATAGGAAAAGCAATAGAAAAACCGAATTGGACAGTTGTTCCTATTTATTTGATCTCCCTCATCGCCCTCATTGTTTCCCTCGTTGCATATTTTCTACCGCCACAATCTGATGGTCAAGATGTTCAATCAAGCGCCAATCATCGTGAGTCTGAAAAAGTATCCATAAGTTCGTCACCAACACTAACAGAATCGTTACAAAAATCAAAACCTGTATCGCATTAGAAGAAAGATTTAGTGGAATCATTGCTATGCATTAGCAAATTTTAGGGTATGGCAATTACTATTGAGGGATGCATAGTACAACCCGGATATCATACCCATTTCAACTGATCCCGGTTGCAAGATTGTAGGTGGACCTCGCAGAGATACTATTGAGATCAAGGTAATAAATATCGTTTGTAGTATTGCATTTTGTAATATGGTTTTCCGTCGTCAGCAACATCCTAGTCCTTGTCGTTACCATTCTTCGCAACACATCAAGTATCATCCTGAAGTCGTTACTCGCCTACCCAATAAATACCCAGTCGATACCGTTGACAACTTTACTGAACAGGATTATAGTCGTCGTTAAGATTTAAACCGGCTTGGAATTATCATTGCTAAACTGGTAAATAACGATAATCCGTTCTTTACTACCCGATTTATGGGTAGATAATACTTGGTTAGGCTGCCCTATGGCTAGCGGTACTCTTACGTAATGCGACCCCTTCGGTATTCCATTAACGTCACATTGGACGGATGCTGCGATCATCGTGTAATCCTCGCGGACGAAGACTTGCATCGTCACGCGGTCGAGAACCTCGACCGGGCCGATGCCCTCCTTCTTGGCCGGGTGACCTATGAAATGATGGAGGCAGCGTGGCGGCCGCCTGCGCGGACGGGAGCGAGGCCTGATTGGATGGAGCCCTTCGCCCGGACGATCGACGTGGCAAAGAAGTACGTCGTGTCGAGCACCTTGAACCGGGTCGACTGGAACGCGGAGCTCGTGCGCGGGGATCTGGGAAAGGCCGTCCAGCAGCTCAAGCAGGAGTCGGGTAAGGGACTGTTCGTGGGAGGCGTGAAGCTCCCGCTGGCGTTAGCGGAGCTGGGATTGATCGATGAGTACGAGTTCGTGGTGTAGCCTATTCTAGTTGGCCATGGGCCGACGTTGTTCGCGGGGCTATCGAAGCGTGTCGACTTGAAGCTCGTGAACCGGCTGGAGTTCGGCTCGGGGGCGGTGGCGATGCGGTATGAGCCGAAAATGTAGCCATCCGCTTCTTAGCCCGAGTCGGCAGCATCATGGAGCAACTCGGGGTAGCCAAGACCCTGACGGCATTAGAAATATCAGGATTAATAGAAAGCCAGGGGCAAATGTCGTTTCTGTTTTGTATGACCAGAATGAAGTAAAAGACCTCATAGAAATCCAGTTTGAGACTGTAAAAACACTGAACGGATGGCGCATATCAGATTTACGTTACAAAATGAACAAGTCAATTGATCCTAACTTTGATGTTTCCCTTAAGAAAGTTCTTTCAGGACCATACTAGAATCATAAACTAACAAGGCGTTCGAGGGGGCGGGCAAGAAACTATCGCCCCTCAACTCGTCGTTCTGCGTACTACAAGCAGTATTTAGCAACCAATTGCCTCAAGCGCCCATCCAGAGTAGTAGGTGGCCGTGAGGATTGTGTTCTTGGCGGCGATTAAGAATTTCCGGTTATAACATTGCGGGCGATAGTCTTCCTGAAAGTCACACTCCCGACATTCATGCGTCGATCAATACTTCATGTTAAACATCATAGAGGATAATTTCCGTTGGAAGTGACCGAAATTCCTCAAGCATGGATTTTTGCATGTTGAGCGAATTACAACACTCTGATAAATCAGTTTTCCAGAAGAGTGCCTATTAATTACGTGGAACCTGAAAGCCCATTTTGGTATAATACAAAAACTCATCAACCACTTTGAACAGAAGAAAGCTGAAGTTTGAAGAATGTCCTCTGATCCCGCAAAGAAGGTCGTATCGCATCACGCTGATAGCAACAAATATAACCCCTCGGTCTTGAATCGGCTAAAGGTTAAAAACTAACGGAAAAGAAACCTGACTATGCGAAAGAACAAACTCCGCTTGCTCACTTATATATTTATCGTGATCACCGTGGCACTCATTGGTTATGTCGCTGTCCTTTACTGGAGAGGAGGCGTAAGTAATTATAAACCGCCGAAACAGATTTACGCTACCTCACGAGAAAGGGTTCAGTCGGATTTGCAGAACCTTTCAAAGGCCGTAGAGGCTTATTTCGTCATAAACATGGAGTATCCTCGGAAATTAGAACTTCTCCAGCCTGCGTTCCTTAATCATGTTAGCAACGATCTTTTGAGCGGAAAAGCTTACCTGTACACCCTGTACGATACTGGAGGCGCCAGCCGCTACCGCATCAGCGTCCCGGATCCTGACCTCTATAATGCAAAGGAATTATACATTGAGAATGGCAAACTCGTTCAAAGATAAAACCAAGCATGCCTTTACTCATTTGATTATGGTCTTGTCGTCTGTAATCGGCCTTTTATTCGCTACACCCAATCTGTTGTATTCCCGTGAACCTCTTGATAGTGAAATTGAGAAAGCATTAAGAAAGAACGTAACATGTGAAAGAATAGAGATTAAAACGAAAAGGGTAGCAGATAAAGGCGGAAATCTGGAGTCTTTGTTCATCAAATTCGTGTCGATGCCAAAAAATATTTTACCGGCCGACTATGTGACCGTGCAATATACCAATCCTCAAATCGATCTCGGAACGTTAAAAAAATCGAACATTTTTGCAATTACTTCCTACTCGGATTTTAAGATCGGGATGTTGGTATCGGAACAAACGATAAAGGACGAATTTGAAAAGACAGCGAAGAGACTAAACTTTCATTACGACAAATTTTTGATAAAATTCACCCCCCCCTTCATTGAATTAGAGTTTGATATTCCGGTCAATACGATTCCCCTTAAGGATAGAAAACTCGTTGAAAAGTTCATAATAAATAACCGGCTCAAAGGTTATGCAGCGCTTCGCTTAGAGGTCCACGACAACAAGATATTTGTATCTCCAGCAAAGGTGATCTTGAACCATTTTCTCGTGCCAATGCCCATACTCGCCGAACTTCAAAAGCGGATTAACCCAGTATATCAAATTACCCGCATTCGACCTTTCAAATATGATCTTGGAAAAGTCGAGTTGCTGAATCAGTATATTCTCTTTAGCAATTGAGTCTTAGCGGGTCGCTGTATCGCAGGGTTTGTCTGCACCGATACTTTGGGGATTTAGGTTCTCAGAGTGCATTGATGCCGATAGGATGGTTTGTATATCCCAACTAGCGGCTACCCTCTAGCATTAAACTGCCCCGACTGTCAGCCTTAAAAAGTTGTCAAGAGTAAAGCGTTTTCAGATTGTACGTATTAACCGGATAAGCATATTCGGAATTAAATA
Organism: Nitrospirota bacterium; assembly: GCA_963845065.1. Classification (GTDB taxonomy): domain Bacteria; phylum Nitrospirota; class UBA9217; order UBA9217; family UBA9217; genus JAJYKN01. The sequence continues at coordinate 38,512 of CAWJQQ010000001.1, read as the reverse complement.
ACTCATGATAATCTGAAAATGCCTCTCTCCGGTGATGTGATGGCAAACTGAATGAAAGAATGACGCTGATGAGTTATGGTTCACTTTATCCCATTTATGTTCGAGCCCAAGGCACTGGGGCTGTGGTTGAGGTTGGCGTAACAAGCAAGTTTCCAAAGTTCTTCTTAATCAGTCCGGTTAGCAGGAAATTTGTAACCCTTCGCCTCGAACGGATGCTCAACAGTATTAAGGGTGCAGTCTTAGCCTTCGAAAGATAACATTAAAGCGTCTCTGACAAAGGCATCTATCTTGCCTGTCGTTTGGTGATCTCGTGCGTTAGAGGTGGTGATGAGTCATAATACACGCTTAATATTTATCGTTCTGATAGTTGTAACATTGCTGGGCTGTCAGACCAAATCAATTCAAGATCCCAAGAACTACTCGGACTCGTTGATCGTTTTATCGGGCGCAACAAACATAAACTATGCGAAGGTTAATAAAACAGATCAAGTTACTTATAATCTTAAGGCAGACTATCCTGCCGCTGAAATTATCAATCAACTGCTAAAGAAGTTAGGTAATATGGGCTGGACACCGCTAAATGAGGATTTCTTAAATCCCGGACTGCCTACCTCATTCGTGCGTGGTTGGTCAGATTACGAGGATATATCAAAGAAGCCAAATATGAAGGTCCACTCCTGGCTAAGTGATTGGCAAAATAGAAACGGCGATGTTCTCGTCTATGGTTTGAGATATCAGTATCCGATAAACGCACAGCCTGATATGTCGTCGATGAACATTGTCGCAATATTTATTCCAGTCGATGTTGCTAAGGCAGCGCTCGAATATCTGAGAAATTCCAACCAAAAAAATAGCAGCGGAAAGTAAATCGAGTCTAACAACTCCGTCGAGAAGGTCGCTGGAAGATGCGCCCCTCACGTCGGCGTTATGCTAAGTTTCTACCAGTATTATGCACCTCCAATGTATCGGTCGCCGTTACAACCTTGTAGGTGAAGTCGAGTTTCGTATAATCGTCGCGAAGGTGTAGAATTCATTTTGAATCATTGCATTTTGTGATGAAGTACTCTCTTAACGAATCCATCCTGTAGTCGTTGTGGTTGCTGTTACTGTAATCTCATAATGTTACAACCTGTATTTGTTAATAATTACCTATAGCAAATGAACTGTAATGCTAGTGTGAACCACGAGCTCAACCGTAGAGCTGAACAAATCTCTTGCGGAGCAGAGTACGTGTTGTCCCCGATGTCCCGCTCTTTTTTATTAATCAATATTGAATATAATATTTTAGATAAACTGAAATAAGCCCTTGACAAACCAGCACCACTTCGTTAACATATAAAAAGATGTTTATATGAGGCGAATTGATGCTCAAGATTTTTGCACATTACTTGGTGTATGGCCTGTTCGGAATGGCACAGGAAACGCGATTATCTGGCGCTCTGGAATTCTTCATTTACGAAGCGATAAAGATATTTTTGCTGCTCTCCGTCATCATCTTTACAGTTTCAGTCATCCGGTCCTACTTCCCGCCAGAGCGCACCAAGCGTATTCTATCTCATAAACGGGAGTTTATTGGTAATATTCTCGCTGCTCTGCTGGGGGTTGTCACACCTTTTTGTTCCTGCTCCGCGGTTCCGCTTTTTATCGGCTTCGTAGAAGCCGGCATTCCGCTCGGCGTCACCTTTTCCTTTCTCATCTCCTCGCCCATGGTGAATGAGGTTGCCGTGGTTCTTCTCTGGGGCCTCTTCGGCTGGAAGACCGCGGTAATCTACATGAGCGCAGGGTTGTCAGTGGCCATTATCGCCGGTTTTATCATCGGCAAACTCAAACTGGAAAAATGGGTGGAGGATTACGTCTACAAAATACGATTAATTGGTGCGGCAATCAATACCGTTAGTCAAACATTCAAAGACCGGCTCGTATACGCCCGGGCCAATACGATGGAAATCATGCAAAAGGTCTGGGTCTATGTGGTCGTCGCCATTGGTATCGGTGGGTTCATTCACGGGTATGCACCGGACGACTTTCTTGCCCGGTACGCAGGCAACGGTAACCCCTTCTCTGTTCCGATTGCTGTTGCGATCGGCGTGCCGCTGTATTCTAATGCTGCAGGTGTGATCCCGATCGTATATGCCCTCATGGAGAAGGGAATGAGCATGGGCACAGTGCTGGCTTTCATGATGGCGGTCACGGCCCTGTCTCTCCCTGAGATGATCATTCTCCGAAAGGTGCTGAAAGTCAAGCTTCTCGCGGTGTTCGTCTCCATTATGACGGTTACAATCATCGGGGTAGGTTACCTGTTCAATGCGATTCTTTAGGAGGATGGAAAATGGAAATTAAAGTGCTCGGCTCTGGTTGCGTAAACTGCAACAAAATGGAAGAGATCGCGAAGACCGCGGTGAAAGAACTCGGCGTTGAGGCAAAGGTAGAGAAGATCACTGACATTGGACAGATCGCGATGCATGGCATAATGTCCACTCCTGGCCTTATCGTGAACGGCAAGATCAAGCATACCGGTAAGCCGCTCCCGAGCCTGGAGAAGGTGAAGGAGCTTATAAAAGCAGAGGCGTAACAAATCGATGAAGGAGATATGTTCCATGCTACTCACGGGATACCGGGCAGAGATAACTATACCGGCGTGCAATAATACTTTTCAGTCATTGCACTGCATCGCCCACCTTGATGAAGACATCAGCGAGGCGCTTCCTTATCTGAACGCTGTGCTGGGAGGAGATGCGTATATTAAGGACCCGCCGTCGGTTACCTTCAAGGCTCAGGGAAAACTTCTCACTGTTCACGGCAGAAAGATCGCAGTCAACGCCCTGCGGGATGAGGCGGAAGCGCATCACATTCTGGAATGGCTGAAGAAAGAAATTAATGCAGCATGGGAGAATCGGGCCGCGATCGTACCAAAATATGAGGGCAAGGCTAAGCCTCACATTCTGGAAATATACAAACTGCTGCCGAAGACTAACTGCCGCAAGTGTGGACAACCAACGTGCATGATGTTCGCATCGCTTGCGGCCGAAGGGATTAAAGGATACGAAGATTGCCCGGAATTGAATGAAGAAGGCGTGATAGGGCTGAAAACGTATCTCAGCCGATTCCGCTTTGATTGAAAGGGTGAAATATGAACGAACTGGTAGTCATTTTTAAGGCATTGTCCGACGAAACAAGACTTCGCATCATAAAACTGCTGGAACAGGGAGAACTATGCGTGTGCGATATCACAGCCGCGCTGGACATGGTGCAGCCAAAGGTGTCTTTCCATCTCAGTACCTTGAAAGAAGCTGGGTTTATCAAGGACCGCAAGCAGGGAAAATGGATCCATTACAGCTTGAATGAAAAGGACCTACTCAAGAGAATGCTTATGATATCGGTATGCGAAAAGGCCAATGATAGTTTCATCGCGGAAGACCGTAAGCGCCTTGGCCGATTTCTAAAATCAAAAAAAGCAGGCTCGGATTGCATACCTCCGAAAAAGAATGCTTGCTCCTGTGGAGTGTAAATTATGAAGCTTGCAGTTTTTGGCGATATACATGGAAATATTGAAGCGCTTGAAGCAGCCTATGATGCTGCGATGATCTTGAAGCCGGACAAGATATTTCACCTTGGCGATCTCGGCGGCTATGCGCCCTTTGTGAACGAGGTCGTTGATTTCCTTGTCGAGCATGGAATCGAAGGCGTGCAGGGGAATTACGATGAGGCTGTGGGGAATGACCGAGAGCATTGCGGATGCAAAGCCGAGGACCCGGTGCAGGAGGAGATGGCTAACCGGTCATTTGCCTGGACCAAGAACCATGTATCACCTAAAAGTAAAGACTACATGAAAAACCTTCCTACGGAGATCGCATTTGACGTCGGAAGTAGAAAAGTCCTGCTTTTTCATGCAACGCCCAGGAAAAACAACCTCTATTGGTACGAGGACCGACCTGAAAAGTTCTTCCGAGAGATGGCCGAAAAGGTTAAAGCCGATATTATGATCTACGGCCATACCCACAAACCGTACTGGAAGGACATTAATGGAAAAATATTCATCAATGCCGGCAGTGTCGGCAAGCCGAAGGATGGCGATACAAGGGCATGTGTTGCGATCGTGGATATATTGCAGAAGTCGATTAATACCGAGTTTATCCGCGTTCCATACGATATAGAAAAGGTTGCAGCGGCTATCACGGAAATGGGCTTGCCTGCATATTTCGCTGACAAACTGAGGCATGGTGCGTGATGGCATGAGCGGATTAAAAGGTGCAATAATAGTGGAGGCAGCTTATGGGAAAGACAAAAGTGTTGTTTGTCTGTGTTCACAACAGCGCTCGAAGTCAGATGGCAGAGACGTTTCTCAACGCCTTGGGGGAAGAGAAATACGTCGCTGAAAGCGCGGGATTAGAGCCAAGAGAGTTGAATCCGATTGTTGTTGAGGTCATGAAGGAGGTCGGGTTTGATATCTCCAGTAAGAAAACGCAGAGCGCCTTTGACTGCTTCAAGGCAGGCAAACGATATAACTACGTGATTACGGTCTATGATGAAACAAATGCCGAACGATGCCCCACATTTCCAGGACTTGTGAAGAGGCTGCACTGGGGTTTTCCCGATCCCTCGCGGTTGCCAGGAAGCCTTGAAGAAAAGCTCGAAGGGACCAGAATAATAAGAGATAAAATAAGGGCCAGAATAGAGGAATGGCTCTCGCAGCAACAAATAAAAGAAAAATAGAGGTGGATTTATTATGAGCGCAACCATGACCAAACAGCTTTCCTTCATTGATCGCTATCTAACTTTGTGGATCTTCGCTGCTATGGCTTTTGGCGTAGGCCTGGGGTACTTTATTCAGGGGACAGAAACCTTCATCAACAGTTTTCAGGTGGGTACAACCAATATTCCCATAGCCATTGGCTTGATTCTTATGATGTACCCGCCGCTTGCCAAGGTCAAGTATGAAGAACTCGGCGAGGTCTTTCGTAACAAAAAGGTCCTGGGTCTCTCGCTCATCCAGAACTGGGTCATCGGCCCGGTCCTGATGTTCGCTCTCGCGATCATCTTTTTACGTTCCTATCCCGAATACATGGTGGGCCTTATCATGATCGGTCTTGCTCGCTGCATCGCGATGGTGATTGTCTGGAACGACCTTGCCTGCGGTGATCCCGAGTATGCAGCCGGTCTCGTAGCGTTCAACTCGATCTTTCAGGTACTCTTCTTTTCCATCTACGCGTATATTTTTATTACCATCCTGCCAGCCTGGTTCGGGCTCAAGGGGGTTGTCGTCAATGTGACAATAGGCCAAATAGCAAAGAGCGTATTCATTTATCTTGGTATTCCGTTCATCGCCGGCATGCTCACGCGCTTTATACTCATCAAGATTAAGGACCGCTTGTGGTATGAGACGGTCTTTATCCCGAAGATAAGCCCGATCACCCTTATCTCGCTGTTGTTCACGATCGTTGTTATGTTCTCGCTAAAGGGCAACTACATCGTTAAGCTTCCCCTTGATGTACTCCGCATCGCGATTCCGCTACTGATCTATTTTGTAGTCATGTTCTTGGTCTCTTTCTACCTCGGAAAGAAGATAGGCGCGGATTATCCGAAAACCGCGACCCTCTCATTCACTGCGGCAAGTAACAATTTCGAATTAGCCATTGCCGTCGCTGTTGCTGTTTTCGGTATCAATTCAGGGGCTGCCTTCGCTGCAGTCATCGGGCCGTTGGTGGAGGTGCCTGTGTTGATCAGTCTCGTGAACGTTGCCAAGTATTTTCAGCGTACGTATTTCAGCGTTGAGTACTGCAGGGTTAAGGGAACTGACACCCCTTGACGAAGGCGAGGAGGTCCAGCGGTGCATTGTTGACACTCGCCGGGCCCTATATCGGCATCGTAAACTTTTGAGGACTTGATTATGAGACAACGAAAAGTGAGGATCAAAAAACGCTTTTCCGTCATTTGTCGTTGCTGGTGGAATGGCTGGTAGCTCGGTTGAGATTACGGGAATCAATGTTCGACGTAAACCCAACTAATCACAATGGAGGTCTGCCATGAAGGAATTTAACGAATATTTTGACACTGCTATGAAGTTTCATGGACACAAGTGCCCTGCTATGCCGATGGGCCTGAGAGCTGGTCTCGCGGCCATGAAGGCGCTCGGTGTAGAAAGATCACAGGACAAGGAACTTTTCGTCGAAGCGGAGACAGGCAAAGGGCATGCTGCCGGATGTTTCCTGGACGGGATCATGACTGCTACAGGATGTACCTACGGCAAGTCGAACATCCAGAAGCTCTATTACAATAAAATGGCCTTCACGCTTATCGAAGCGAAGTCCGGAAAAGCGGTTCGGGTCTCTTTGAAGCCAGAATTCTTCGAAAAAGCTCTCAATTCGCCTTTTGTGCAGGAGAGGAAAAAGGGCGTGCCGCCTCAGAATATTCCCGCATCAATTACGGACCCTCTCGTTGATCGGGTACGGGGGCTTTCCGAAGCCGATTTCCTGAATATCAGCAATGTATTCCACAAGGATCTAAAGAAAGGAACTCCGAACTTCGATGTCAAACGCTGCGCGACATGCGGAGAGGCGGTCTTCACCGACAAATTAAAAACTGCTCCGGACGGACAGCTGGTCTGCATCCCCTGCTCGGAGTCCGGGAAATAGGGACGCCTGCCGCACTCGTCTCGCGATATGCTGAATTTACGACAGGGGGGCGCAGGGAACGAAGAAGTTTACAGACCGTTAAGTCCTCTTTTTCCCTGCGGCCCTTGTTTTATTAAAAATCGGCTTGCGAGCGGGTACGGAATGGTAAGAAAGGAGACCCTATATGCTTACCGTCAATGCAGTAGCGGCCGTCCTCGTCTTTGTATTCACAACCGTTCTCACCATCGCTGGCGTGGGTTCGGCATTCATCGTAATTCCAACCTTCTACTGGCTCGGCGTACCGCTCACTGAGGCCATGGCCATCGGCCTGCTGTTGAACGCCATCAGCATGGCCTTCGCCTCGGCCAATTATATCCGCTACAAACTTGTCATGTTCAGGACAGCCATACCAATCATCGTGCTTGCCGTTGTATTTTCACCTCTGGGTGCGTACTCGACAAGGTACTTCCCGAAGAACGTGCTTATTCTTCTCTTCGTGCTGTTCCTCGTTTTTGCGGCATCGATGATGCTTTTTTATAAGCCAAAAAAGAAAACGGGAGGACAGGGGATGGCGGGAGAGAACTCACGACGGGCATTGGTTTAGGTGTAGGGGCCGGGTATCTCGGTGGTCTTCTCGGAGTCGGGGGAGGCAACTTCATTGTCCCAGCCCTCGTCTGGCTCGGTGTGGATCCCAAGAAGGCGTCGGCTACCACGGCCTTTATCGTCGTATTTTCCTCGCTCTCGGGCTTCTTCGGCCACGCTGTTATGGGAAGCATCAACTGGCACCTGCTGACATTTGCGACAATCGGATCAGTGGCAGGCGCAGTCGTGGGCTCATGGCTCATGCACAAGAAGCTCGATGCCGGGCAGGTGAAGAAGGTCATCGGCATCGTGCTTTACGCCATAGCAGCCAAGATGGCGTGGGGATTGCTGTGAAGCTGTGCCGTATGAGATTCTGACGAGCATGTGCAACCATCGAACTTTTGGCAATTAGGCTGGCTTATACAGCGTGACATTACCAAGGCAATCACTTTAGGTGCGGAGATATTCTATTTCGGCAAGGATACCGCCGTTGGGCGCGATCGGGTAGGTTACAACGTTGGCGGCATCTTCAATGTGAGCGAAGAGAACACCACCTTCTTTTCTCCGGAGGGAGTGACCTCTCGGGAGACAACAGGTTATCTCTCTATATCGGCTACCAATAGACTTACGGGCCGAGTGCGGAATAAAATAAGGAGCAAATGATTTGTGATGGAAGAAACGGGTAGCTCTGTCGTTTCTGATAGTGTAAGTTACATGCAGTATTCTTTGCCCTTGTCACATTATTGGTAGTGCAGACTTGTAGGTGGTCTTGAGATAAATATTTTTTCGGAGAATGTGCAAAACCGTGGTTGAAGTATGCGTCTCGCTTTTCTTCCAGTATTGCGCAACAGAGATCAAGTGAACGAGAGTGTATAGTACTCGGACGGGATGTCAATTCCAGAGAATAAATATTGGAGGTGAGCAAATGGAATATTTTACGATTCAGTGTGAAGCTGTGAAAATTAGCAATGAATCCGGAATATGCCCAGGCTCGGCTAAATGCAGGACAGGAGAAACTTATATTTTGACAGCAAGAACGCCGGAACCCACGGGGATGTGTGGTCGTGCATTCGCTGCTATTCATCCGATGGCATTTGCTATGCGGTGGTCAGAAAAGATGGATTGGGAGAAACTTGATTACGTTGACGTCACCTGCCCGGATGGTTTTGTCACCTATAGGCTTTCAAGAGTAAAGAAATGAATATTGACGCCCTGAAACCAGCGCAGTTGCATATCTTTGAAAACACATCAGCATTCATTTTTCCAAAATACAGTGAGCGGTATGTTTATTTCTAAACTTAACAACATTGCAAATTCGATGTTATCGAGGGGGGCTGCTCAATAACTGGTTGGGCGTCAAAATCGCGTGCCCCCGATATTTTACTTATGTAAGGAGCATCGCAGATGTCTATTAGCAGCAATGCCAAAGAGATACTCACTTAATTTACCCGTGAGGTATGGAGCGAAGGCAATATCGATGCCTCAGATAAATATATCGCATCGAGATACACAATTCATCACGATCCTGGTGATCCATGGGAAGGTCAGGAGCTTGACCTCGCGGGCTACAAGGAGCGTGTCAAAACATTGCGTGCCGCGTTTCCTGATCAGTGCTTTGACATACAGGGACTTTTTGCCGACGGTGACGCTGTTGTTATGACTTGGCTCTGGTCAGCCACACACAAGGGGGACATTCCTGGATTTCCCGCTACAGGTAAACAAATCAAGATGTCTGGGGCTACGGTTTACTTCTTCGATGGTAGCCAACTCACTGGGCATTGGCAGATCACTGATCGTCTTGGCGTGTATCAGCAGTTACGACAGACGTCTACTGGTGCCTGACGAATGCCGCTCAAGTCAAAGTTCATGTGCATTTTTCAAGTAGGAATCTGCATTGAAATTTAGTCAACGCGTTGCAACTTTGTAGGTGGACTTGAGAGCGCAATGCTCATGTGACGATTGACGAATACCATATGAAGTTTTTGATCAACTCTCCATTCAGAAAACCGGACTTATGCATTCAGCATAAAGTTACGGATTATGCTCAATCATCCAGTTTTCTCTTATTTGTTTGTTTTTTAACAAATTCTGCAATTGTTAAAAACTACCACTTTTGTTCTATTTACATTAAATGCTTTCAATGACACAATAAAATATCAGTATTAAGTTCATAATCAATAACTGCTCAGATTTCTGAAGGAGATAGAAATCAAATGAAAATATCAGACTGGCTCGATGAAAAGGAAGCAGAGAACGCAAATGTATCTCAAATCGTATTACCTAAAGAGATGTCTTATGATGAAGTCCCAGATGAAACTATTTATTTCGAAGAATTTAAACCGTGTGGGCTTCTCTGTACAGAAAATCATCCCTTTTCTACGGTCGAACGCTTTGGACACTGGTATTATTGTAGAGGTCAAGACAAAAAAGCAGGTATTCATTCATCAGAAATGAAGTGGGGGCTGTTTACAAAGGATAAAGATATTGCACTCCAAACTGCAAAAGCACATATAAAATAAAAATGGAAATGATCTTATACCAACCCAATACTCGACCCTTCCTTTTTTCTCCTCGGAGATTATTTTCGTTCTACCAAAAGAGATGATAGTATTGTCCCAAGCGAATAAAAAGACAGACTTTTAAATATAAAATCTAAATAAACAAGCAAGCAGACGCTACTGCGACGCTGATTAATATTCATGCGCATGTTCAATACATATCCTGCACCTCCTGTTCGTCAACTGTCATTGCAAGACTGTAGGTGATGATGTGAGGAGGACTAAATGAAAGTACTTGGACTACATATTGCCACCGGACAGCTCAGATACACCGTGCTTGAAGGGACCAAAGCCGCACCGACATTGCTCGCGAAAGATAGACTTCTTACCACCGATCCATCGAAGATTGCCGAATTGATGGATTGGTACGAGAAACAGTTCATCCAGCTCTTGAATCAACACATTCCTGATCGCATAGCATACCGATTAACGCTCGCGCCGAAAAAGAGCCAGCTGTTCACTTCTTGCTTCCCCTTAGGCATACTCTATTTACTGGCTCACCATCGGAACATACCTGTGTCGCCTTATGTGTCAGCGAATTATGTGGCGTCTCGTCTTGACCTTCCAAAGGGCACAGACATCTATGCATACTGCGATTACGTGTTGGGCTTGCATCCGCCATACTGGGACAAAAACCAGAAACACTCAGTGCTGGCCGCATGGTTTGAATTGGAGTAGTAATGCCTCACAAGCTTCTATATGTATTGCGCGATCTTTGGTTTATTTATGATAATGCGATGACCATCCTGTAGCATTGGACTTTCCATTCTTAGCAACAACCAACACTTCATTCCGAAATTGTTAATATTTACCCGCCCAAAATCAATCCATTTTTATTGACATCATGCCAATTGTCTGATAATGTTATGCCATATGACATGGAGGTTATTATTATGATTAATGAACAAAAGATCGCATCAGTCCTTGGTGGTCAAACATCTCTTGGACGCAAAATAAAGAGTACTTTGGATATGGACAGATTGATCCGCGAAGGATTTCCCTACAAAGCGGGCAACCATGTCAGAAGCTTACTCAATCTCTCACTGCCACTTTTTGCCGGCATTATCGAGGTAAGTGAAAGAACCTTGGCACGTGTCCGCAAGTCACCGAATCAACGATTGCCTACCATTGCCAGCGACCGACTCTACAGGCTTGCCAGAATATTTTCAATCGCTTGTGAGGTCTTAGAGGATGAGGAAAAGGCGAAGGAGTGGATTCGGCGTCCCCAGTTCGGTCTAGGCGGAAAAACACCTCTTGATCTGCTGCACACTGAGGCCGGTGCAAAAGAGGTTGAGAATCTTCTCTGGCGTATTGAGTATGGAGTCGTTTCGTGATCACAGCATGGCGTTTGGAAAAGGAGAAACATGCCAAGGACGCATTCACCGGCGAGGGAGCACGCCGTGTAAGCGGTCGTTGGCATCACGAGGGAATACCAGTCGTTTACATAAGCGAATCCCTAGCACTGTCTGTACTCGAGAAATTCGTTCATCTGGGATTTGACGCTTCTCACATTAAATTTGCGTACTTTAAGATTGAGATTCCCGACAGCGTACAAATTGAAAAACTGAAAGCATCTGATCTCCCCGACGACTGGACCAAAGAGCCACCGCGAGATTCTACAAAAGATATCGGCTCTAACTGGGTAAGGAAAGCTGCCACTGCTGTTTTAAGGGTTCCTTCCGTACTGGTACCAAGAAGCTGGAATTATTTGATTAATCCTACTCACGGAAATTTTAATAAAATCCGTATCAGTGACCCCATCCCTTTTGTTTTTGATGCTAGAATGTGGAAAGTCCCGTTCTGATATAAAAGATCTTCTACTGTAACCGGCTGAATTGCATTTGTCGTAGTTGTCTAATAAATTATTGGATTATGCAAAGCATTTTCAGTAAAAATAAGATATCTCGACAACATCCTGTAGGTGTTTTCTGCAACATCTCATGTTTCATTCTGAATTGATCAAATCCATCCAAATCTTGGGATTATAATGCTAAAGTCTCTTTCTCGTTAATGCTAATGCCCTCTTTGTGTTGAATAGATTGTATGCTATATTAAAATCATTGAGTCTGTATATAATTGGTGTTATTGTCACCCTCGTGATTGTAAACTTCATCGCATGGCATGTCGGCGGGGAGACACGGTTAAAAAGAGTTGAGTTGTTCTCAACTGGCTTTTTATTAGGCATGCTAGCGATGTATATAGCTGTTCACGTTAATAGGTTGAAATAAGATCTCATTTAAAAGCTATGTTAGCCAAACGTAACGACAGTTGTGGAGCGACAATGTCCCGAGAAATATGGCATGAATTGTTCTTCAATGTTTCGCCGCAAAAACTTTATGAGGCGATTACTGACCCCAATAAAATTGCACAATGGTGGACGAAAGATGTGCGAGGCACTTCAAGTTTGGGAAAATCTTTAGAATTTGGGTTTGGAGGGTTATCTCAAGAAATGCTCGTCAGTGACCTGAAACCAGGTAAGCTTGTACGGTGGAGGGCAACGGAAAAAGGTCTTTCCGATTGGACGGGAACAATTCTTGAGTTCAAGATATTTCGTCAAGGTGATGTAACGTATTTGCATCTTCGTCATTCTAATTGGAGGGAAGACGCCGAGATGTACGCGCAATGCAATACTGATTGGGCTTTCTATCTTTTGAGTTTAAGAGAGTTTGTCGAGAAAGGAAAAGGGCGGCCTTTTCCAAATGACATTTTAAACAACGGACTCTGACCCAATAGCTTCGATGCGATAGTGCATCAGGAGGCTTTAACCTGTGGATCCACCGTGACGCGCCTACAAGCAGCGCGTGACCCGCACGTTACAATTATCATCTAGTATTGTGAATAGATGTTTCGTTAACACGACTGCAAGCTTGTAGGTGAAGTAGAGTTTCATATAATAATAGCGAAGGTGTAGAATTCAATTTGTATTATTGCATTTTGTGATAACGTTTTCTATCGACATCTCCATCCTGAAGCAAACGACTTTCCATTTTTTGCAACAACTTCAATTTACAAACTGTATTCTGCTGGGCGATGTCATGCCCAGGCCTTTGACTTGTGCCCTTTTGTCCAGCCGATGAAATGTTTCAATCCGTATTTTTCAAGCATTTTTATACACAGCAGCAGGCCATGGCTGTGAATTCACGATACGCTTATTGGAGGAGACACTCCCTGAGCACTTCTTTGGGTGCTTAGGGAGTGGTATCAGAGGCAGTTCGCATTTATTATTTAAAGGGTTTGTTTTATCGAAGTTACTGTAACTTGAAGAACACGCGTTAAAAAGGAAAATTTACTCTTCATCATGTCAAATTCTGAGCCTGAAGATATGAATTTTGCTGTTCCTTCAATCAGGAAGCCGGCACCAAGGCCTCTATGCCCGGCTACTTCTTTACTTCCGACGGTAAGTAAAACTTTATCATTCTGAAGTACCTTTTTTTCTGTCTTTCTCATGGCATAAGCAGGAATTAACAGCCTTCCGTCAATTGGACTTACAAGGTAGCTGTTCCAGGTATTTACTACGTGTGCCTCATTATCAGCGCATGAAACTATCGAAACCACTCCTTCTTTACCGATTACCTCCAAAAACTTGTCCGTGAACATACTCTGGTTCCTCCCAAATAAAGTTAATATGGATATCAACTATCCATGATGTACGATATAGTACCCTGAAAGAATAGTCAACATTTTCTTTCATAATGAAGTTATAATAATTTTTAAAATCGTGGAAGGAGATAAAAATGCAATTCAGTGTCGGAGTTGAATATGCGTTTCATTCACTTTTTTACCTCGTGGATCTACCTGAACACAAAGCCATAGGTATTAGGGAAATAGCCAAATTGCACGGGATTACAGAGACGTATCTCTCGAAGATATTTGCAAAGCTCAGAAAAGCGGGAATTGTCCGCTCAATTGCCGGGGTTAAGGGAGGGTATGAGTTAGCCAAAAAGGCAGACGATATCTCCTTTTGGGATGTCATAGAGGCAATTGAAGGCACTTCTCATTTTTTTCGATGTGCAGAGATACGCAAAAAAAACATATTCGTCACTGATCCCGGTATTTTTACTGATAAGTGTCCTTGCCTGATAAAGGTGGTTATACAAGAAGCAGAGGAGCTGATGCGAGACAAATTAAGAAATAAGTCGCTTCGATGGTTGCACGGACAAGTATATAAGGATTTTTCAGCGTCAAAAAAAAGGGCAATTGCAGTATGGTTGAAAAAATTATAACTTCCCATCAACCGCTTCAAGGTGATATTCGGGCTCAGTAACAAAGGGAAGCCGGCTGTCATTTATGTTGTTGAACTAAGATAAAGCAGCTCATATGTTATGCGATGATGACAACCAGCGTTACGACTTCGACGCGCCAAAAGGCGGCGCGTCAGGCGCGTGGCATCCTAAGAAAAACGGGAGTACCTGCTGCGGCTGCATTCTCGCTATCAGTCAGTAGGTCGGATAGAATAAAGTAAAACCCGATGACAATTCTAAACCAATCGGCCGAGAGGGTATCAAAACCTCGCACCCCAGAGCCATTCAAGTGCAACTTGCAACTGGTAATTCACAATCTGCCGGCCTAGCTGGGACTACATGGATTGTAGGTGGACTTGGGAGCGAAATGCTCGCGAGACGATTGGTGAATACTAAATGAAGTTATCAGTCAACTCTGAATTCTAAACTTGTGGAGTTTCTGTTCTTCGTAATAAAACTTTTGAGGACGTAATTATTTAGCGAAGGAGGCGGGACATGAGAAAAATAATTATTTTATCATTTATTACATTAGATGGAGTAATGCAAGCACCTGGTGCACCTGAGGAAGATACATCGGGCGGTTTCAAATATGGCGGTTGGGTTGCGCCTTATTTTGACGATGTTGGTGGTAAGGTCATGGAAAAACAGATGAAACCTGCAGACCTTCTTTTGGGCAGAAAAACATTTGAGATTTTTGCTGATTACTGGCCAGAGCATGAAAATGGTTGGCCAGGTATCAATGATGTCACAAAATACGTCATGTCCAAGACCATGAAAAAGTCAGATTGGAAAAACTCAGTTTTCCTTAAAAGCTTGGCAGATATAAAAAAGCTCAAAAATTCTAAGGGTTCTAACATTCAAGTTCACGGCAGTGGTGAGCTTATTCAGCTGCTACTTAAGAATGATCTAGTGGACGAACTCTGGCTCAAAATTCACCCATTGACTCTTGGTAAAGGAAAAAAGTTGCTTGACAATGGCACGATTCCGGCAGCATTTATATTAATAGAGAGTTCGGTTACATCAACCGGAGTGATTATTGCCAATTACAAACGAACTGGAAAAGTCAAGACAGGTTCTCTTGGAGCTTGAGGTACATTGTAATTTTATTAAAAATTTATGATTGCCAAGTCTTCTTATTGTAGGCACAATCTAAATGTAATTTCGCATC
Source organism: Nitrospirota bacterium (assembly GCA_963845065.1). Lineage (GTDB taxonomy): Bacteria > Nitrospirota > UBA9217 > UBA9217 > UBA9217 > JAJYKN01. Next base: position 23,352 of record CAWJQQ010000001.1, on the reverse strand, counting down.
TGTATTTAAAATCAAAAAAAGTCGTTTCATAATAAAATTAAGCGGTTCATTGAGAAGGGACTTTAAAATGTTCTTTGACTGGTTAATGATCAACCCACACTTGTTCCCTTCTCTTATTTGTGTCTTAGCTGGTTTCGCCCTATTAGCTCTCGCTCCCATATTTTATCAAATAAGAACAAAGAAACCGATAATAACCAATCCAATCTTAGCCATCAAAGAATATACGAAAACAAAGAAGAGGATAATGGCAATGGGTGCCGTTATTTGGCGGACTCGCGACTCTCATTCTTGTCATTAATAAATACGGTTATTTTTACTTCAATAATGGAATTCCGACATTGTTGAAAAAGTAAATAAAGATTGGCACTCTAGGGGTTCGTGTTCATGTGTAATTTTCAAGTTTTATTGTGCATTGAATTTTAGTCAGTACTGGTGCAACCTTGTAGGTGATATGTGAAGCTCCACATATCACCTATTGGACTAAGCCGCTTCGCGGCGGTGCTCTTCACTCGCCACTGATTTTATCTGCGATCCCTTCTTTTTATCTCCAATAAAAATACACTCTCCGGCATCTTGCTTCGCAAAGATGATCGTTTTACAATTTCCCTTCGCATCACCATCGGCGGCACGCCGTTGGAATTTCAAGTCAGCGAAAGGAGATTGTGCAATGGAAACGTTCAAAGAACAGATGCAAGGTGACATGGTACTTTGTAACTTCAGCCCGCACACGCAAGAATTGTATCACAGGGCGGCGCGTGATTTAGAGCTGCATTTCAACAAGCCGCCCGACCGTCTTGGAGAGAAGGACGTCAAGTCGTTCCTACTCTCCATCGTCGAGACCAAGAAACGATCCCAATCCACTTTAAAAGCCACCTATGCTGCATTGCGGTTTCTCTATGAGACAACGCTCAAAAAAAGATGGGTAATGGATAAAATACCTTATCCAAAGTCGACCAGAAAACTTCCCGTTGTTCTCGAACGGACCGAAGTTGAAAACCTGCTGATGTCTGCCGGCGGTCTGAAGCAGCGCGCGATGCGGATCGTAACCTATGCTGCCGGACTTCGGGTGAGCGAGACCGCACATCTCAAAATAACAGATATTGACAGCAGTCGTATGCTTATACGTGTAGAACAAGGCAAAGGGAAAAAAGTTAGTATAGCCAAAGCTTTCAGCAAAATGAGAAGGCACTCTTTCGTGGTCACTCGTGACGAGTGATTTTGGTAGCCTTCGGCGTCAGCCGGAAAATCCATGCCCCCCGTGATCAATGCGACACCGCCCGCACCTTCCACACATTCTCGGCATATTCCATAATGGCGTGGTCGCTCGAGAAGCGACCCATGCCCGCAACGTTCAGGATGGCCCGTTTGGACCACTCCTCGGAGTTGCGGTAAAGCGCGTCCACCCTGTCCTGGCATGCGATGTAAGAAGCATAATCCGCGAGCAGCAGAAAATGATCGCTGCTGGTGAGCGCGTCGAAGATGGGCAGGAACCGGCCCGGTGCATCGGGTGAGAAATACCCACCGGCAATCATATCGAGCGCATGCTTCAGCTCCGCGTTCACAGAATAGATGTCACGCGGTGCATATCCCTTTGCCCGTATTGCGGCCGCTTCAGCGGCGGTCATACCGAATATGAAAATGTTGTCGTCCCCCACCTCTCCCTTGATCTCGATATTCGCTCCATCGAGTGTTCCGATGGTCAATGCTCCATTCAGAGCAAGCTTCATGTTGCCCGTACCCGAGGCCTCAGTTCCAGCGGTTGAAATCTGTTCGGACAGGTCGCAAGCAGGAATGATCTTCCCAGCATTCGAGACGTTGTAGTCCGGAATAAAGACGATTTTCAGGAGATTTCCGGCAGCAGGGTCGTGGTTCACGACATCGCTGACGCTATGGATCAGCTTGATGATGAGCTTGGCCATGGTATACCCTGGCGCGGCCTTCCCGCTGAAAATCACGGTGCGGGGCACGGCGTCAACGACAACACCTTCTCGGATGCGGTTATAGCGTGTGATAACTTGGAGCACGTTCAGGAGTTGCCGCTTGTATTCGTGAATGCGCTTGATCTGAACGTCGAACATCGAGTCGGGATCGACCTTGATCTTGAGTCTCATCATAATGATTTCAGCAAGGCGCTCTTTGTTTGCCCGCTTCACCTGACGGAATTGCTGCCGAAACTGGGCCTCGGCGGCAAGCGGAGCAAGTTTTTTGAGCTCCTGAAGGTCACGGTGCCAGTCGGTGCCGATGGACATGGAAATGAGGGCAGACAGGCCGGGGTTTGCCTGGTTGAGCCATCGCCGCGGCGTCACTCCATTCGTGATATTGATGATCTTCCCGGGAGAAAACCGGTCAAAATCCTTGAAGATCGTCTGCTTCATGAGATCCGTATGGATCTGCGAGACCCCGTTCACGCAGTGGCTTCCAGCAATGGCAAGGTGGGCCATGCGCAGCCTGCGCCCGGCGTCCTCGTCCACGATCGACATCCGCCTGAGAAGGCCAACGTCTCCGGGAAATCTGTGCCGCACGTCCTCGAGGAACCGATAGTTGATATCATAAATGATCTGCAAGTGCCGCGGCAAGATCGCCTCGAACAGGCTAACCGGCCACGTTTCAAGCGCTTCTGGCATAAGCGTATGGTTGGTATAGGAGAAAGTTCTGCGCACGATGTCCCAAGCGCGGTCCCATTCCAGATGATGTACGTCGAGGAGGACACGCATGAGCTCCGGTATAGCGATCGAAGGGTGCGTATCGTTCAGTTGGATCGCCACCTTGTCCGGCAATTCCTCCAGATTCGTGTGATACTTGGTGAATCGGAGGAGAATGTCCTGGAGCGAAGCGCAGACGAAGAAATACTGTTGCTTGAGCCGCAGTTCGCGGCCCATTTGCGTGGTATCATCTGGATAGAGCACTTTGGACAGGTTTTCTGACTCGTTCTTCTCCTGCACCGCCTTGATGTAGTTTCCCTCGTTGAAGTACTTGAGGTTGAAATCGCGCGATGCCTTGGCTGCCCAGAGCCGTATATTGTTCACCGTACTGGTATTGTAGCCAGGAACAGGTGTGTCATAGGCCATGGCCATCACGTCCTCGGTCTCTACCCAGTGAAACCGCGCGTGGCCCTGGTCGTCATTAAACTGCACCACTCGTCCGCCGAATTTTACTGGAAACAGCACCTCGGGCCGGGGAAATTCCCAGGGATTGCCATATCGTAGCCAGTTATCGGGGTGCTCCACCTGCCATCCATCCTCGATGTCTTGGTTAAACATACCGTACTCGTATCGAATGCCGTAGCCGTAACCCGGCAGCCGTAGCGTGGCCATGGAGTCGAGAAAACAGGCCGCCAGCCTGCCCAGCCCTCCGTTGCCGAGTGCCGCATCCACCTCGAGTGAGCGAATCCGTTCGAGGTCCAGCTCGAGATCGGACAATGCTTCACGGCATTCCTCGTAGAACCCCATGTTTAGCAGGCTGTTCGCCAGCAGTCGGCCGGTCAAAAATTCCATGGACAGGTAATAAACCCTCTTGGCATCGGCTTCATAGTAACTGCGCATGGTTTCCATCCAGCGCTCAATCAGCCGCTCTCGGACTGCGTAAGCCGTGGTATGGAACCAGTCGCGGTAAGTCGCGGTAATGGGATCCTTACCGATGGAGTAAATGAGTCTGTTTGACAGTGAGCGTTTGAGGGACTGCCGATCGTTGCCTAGCTTGTCGTAATGGAACGTGCTGGGTATGTTATGATTGTAGACCATGGCGCCTCCGGACAGGTTTTTGTCTAATTGTACCTAAAAAAACGAAAGAAGGGGACTTATTTTGGGGCACGCTGGCCTAAAAAAGTGCCCTCCAAAGGGTTTCCGGAAGTGGACGGCATCGCCAGCCAGAATTATGCGGAGCGGAAAACCTTCCGAAATACGTCGATAGGCTGCGCGCCGATAACGGATTTTTTCTTGTTGATTAATTACGTGGGAATGCCAGTAATTTGATGGGCTAATCTTTTCTAACCATCGGGTCGTGAGGGGAGCTGCGGGATTATCGCCTTTCGGCAAATAATTTTTTTAATATTATAAGAGTCACGGGATAATCCTAGTCACATAATAGCTGAATAATCATACCCATCTTCTACACCTGCCAAAAAATAACTTCGCTAAAACAACATGATAAGGGCATCGAAAAGTAGCGTGGCACCACACCCTGCCATATTATTCCAACTCGATTATGATGACGAGATTTCAGCACCATTTACCTTTTGTGGTATCACGACCTTTGGCGGAATCGCCACTCCTGCAGCCTGAAACACCTTTCCCGTATCGCCTTTTAATTCGGTCCTTAAAATAACTTCCTTGCCGTCGCTTGTAATCGTGATCTGCTTCAGTTCCTCTAGGTCCCGGAGCATTTCGCCCCACTCAAGCTTCTGCTCATTGCGGCTATCCAATCGCTCCTGTAATTCCTTCATAAGGACAAGCGCAAGAAAACTACAGAAGACATGGCCCCGAATCGTCTCGTCGCATTTATGATAAATCGGGCGCGTCGTCAGCACCGTTTTGGTGCTCCTGAAGATCTGCTCCACCATCCACAACTCTTTGTACGCGAGCGCAACCTCGCGCGCAGGCATGGGCATTGATGTCGTGAGGACCCACTTACCGTCATACCGTGCTTCCTGTTGAACTTTTTCTTCATCGATGACAAAGGCACTGCTGAAGCTCTTCACATATTTACGATACCCTTTGTTGCCAACCAGGCTCTTGCCTCCCTGCTTCAGTTTCTCCCGAAGAGATGCGATGATGGCTTCTCTATCGGCGGCATCTTTCTTCCGCTGGTCTTCGTTAACGCACACGATATAGCGGCGTTCGCCTACCATGACGTTCTTCACTTTGAGCGGGGATGGGGCTTTACTCTCCTTGCTTTTAGGATAGACCTCTTCGTATTTCCCTCCGCGGCTCAAAACCTCTTCACTCACTTCCTTCTGCCGCCGCATCCTCGCTCCCAGAATGTAATCGATCTTTCGCTCATGCAAGTCGGACAGGGTCTTTTCGCTGATCATTCCCCGGTCTGCCACTATGCACGCCTGATTGATGCCGAAGCGGAGCCTCAGCCGGTCTATGATCGGCACGAGCGTCTTGACATCGGTTGTGTTTCCGGGCCACAACTCGCAACAAAGAGGTTTCCCGTGATGATCGATGATTGCGCCGACCACCATCTGCTTGAGATCGGGCCGGTGGTCCTTGGAATGACCGTATGCGCCTATATCCTCGCCGCCCTCTCCTTCAAAGTAAATGCTCGTGGTGTCGAAAAAGACCAGCCGTAGATCGGCGAATAAATCTCGCCTGCGTCGGAATAGCTCTTCTTCGATCACATCCTTGGTGCAACGGGGAGAAAATCCGGTGGCCCCTTCCTGATCAGCATTGGAAAGGGGTTCGCCGAGCCATGCCATGGCCCGGTATAAATGGTGCAAATCGATTCCAGCGGTTCCTTCTATCCGGTAGCCAAGGCACCATTGTTCAGCGGCACGATCTGAACCCGATACGCTCAAACGGTGCAGCACCGTAAGATAAATCGCCCGCTCGATGGAAAATTGATGTTTGCGCTCCCTGGCTGATGCCTCAAGCACTTTCTGTATTCCCAGCTCTTTCCATAACCGGCCGAATATCATCGGCAGGCCGATGCGCCTGGAATCCGTTTCAATCGCTTCTCCCTGTTTATGTGCGTCGATGACCGCGATCTGGTCGGAAAACTTGAGCCCAGACCGCAGCAAGCTATCAAATGCTCCTGTTTCCTTGAGCGCATCGAGCCGTCCAAGCGTGGCGATGACTTCCTGCTTCACCTTGCCTTGGTCGCGGCGGTTATGAACGATCTGAAGGTATTCTCGTGATTCGGAGCGTTTTACCCTGAAGAACATAGCACCACAAATATATCATAATAATTATTAATTGCAAGTTATTTTTATATTAACGTGGCACTACATTTTGACCTGTTTTCCAAAAACGTTTTTTGTAACCCTGTGAAATTAAACAACTCCACTCGCGCAAACAGTCCTTTTCTCGGCGGCAACTGTAGAAGATGGGTATAAGGCGCAGTGGTAAATAGAAGACCGGTTAGACCTGATAAATTGACAGGGTGATTGACTACTTCGATATCTTCAGCAAAAGTGTTTTGAACAAAACATAAGCAGAGAGCAAAGAGTAAAAGGCAGCTGGTTGAAAAGGCAAAAAGCAGTGGGTACTGGGTTGCGGGCTTATGGGGTGGCTCAGTGAACATGGTAAAAAGAGATCCCTCATGTATATTTGTTCCCTGCTCCATGCCCTACGCTCTATACATGCTGTTTTTTTTGTTTTGATAAGTATTCAAGGAAAAATGCTATAAACACACCAATAAACATGCTCGTGACGCCGGCAAGTATCATATTCTAACCGATTTTCGGCCTAGGACTTTCTTTCAGCGGGAATTGCTTTGTCAACAACTTGGATAGTAACGTTTATCGCCTTTTCATTCAGAACCTCTGTAAGAGCAGTAACATAATAATTTGCAATATCGGCTGCAAGTATAGGGTCCTTCCATTCAACGCTGACCGTAATAGCCCCTTCCTTGCTCTTGTTAAATTTAGCGATATCTGTTGTCAACAGTTTGACTGCATCTTCGACAAGAGGATGTTTATCCGGATTCTTCCATGTGCCCTTTGCAAAATCCCAATCTTTGTCATAAAATAATTTCATCAGATCAAATTTTTTTATGACAGCTTCTGCAATAGTGCGGCTTTTCAGGATCACCATGATCTTGTCTGCCGGAGTCTGTACGCCGCTAATGCCTCCTAATGCACCGGCAAAAGGTAGTGCAGACAATGCAGCGCCAAGCCCACCAGATTCAGAACCGGTAGTCATTATCAGGGTCTCGGACTTATAAAATTTAGGTAAGTTGAAAGCTATAAAACATGGTGGTGGTTACAGAGACGATAAATAACGCAATCAATAAATATTTTCTGCGCCAGATTACATTCCAGTACTCGAGGAGGTTTATTTCTTCTTCATGAAGTTCTTCCATGTTTAGATGTTTATTCCTTCCATAGAGCATAGAAGTAAAAACTGCATAATGCTCTGTACGGTTTTTTTATTTGTTATGATTTTTGAAAGCTGGTTATTTTACGAAAAAATACATCTGATCTCTCTTGTAAAGTATTCAACTCAATATCAATTGATTAAATTTCTTTTCAAAAACGATGAAAATATTTGCATTTTCAAAATACTAGGTTTCGCTCTATTTAAAAATTCCTGAAATTGGTTTTGTAACTACTTCACGCCCTTCAGTGATCTTATTGACATAGACAGACCCATACCGGATTTGTTATGCAAATCTAACCATAACTTTCTTCCCTCTATATTGTCTTCTATATCACAAAGTAAATATTCCATATCTACGGCCTCTTGCAGCATCTCAACAGCCTAGAATCTGACTTTTGCCATAGTTTTTTATTTTCATGAAGCATGACGCTCATTGTTAAACGCATTATTTGTTATAAATGCAACACCGCCAAAGTCGCTACCACAACAGCTGTTTTGAACAGGACATCCATAATATCTCTAAAATACCGCCAGCCTACGTTCCGTTCAGCCTTCTGAGGTACAAAAATTGTATCCCCAGGGCTCAATTTTGCGTTTTCAATATTATCAACTCTTGGCGTTTCGCTACTATACGCAAAGCCATTCGCCTGCAGTACGTATACTTGGTCTTTTGCCGCGCCATCGGTATAGCCGCCGGTCAGGTTGATATAGTCTTTCACTTTGTACCCGTTGATGAACACTTGTGCGCTGGGGCTATGGACCTCTCCCATGACCAGCACTTCCTGAGGTTTTTTGGGAATGAATATAGTGTCTCCGTTCTTGAGGAGAAGATCATCCTTGGAACCGGCCCACTGGTCAATGTCATTAGTTATATTGATCGACACTCTCCCTTCGGATTGCTGCTGCATGGTCTTCAGATTTTCAATCATGCTCTGGCTGATGGTCAGTTGCGCCTTTGCGGCAGCTTCAGCTTCCGGGCTGCCTGCACTTGCTGCCGCACTGGCAGCCACCGAGTAAGCCTGAGACTGCATCTTGGCAATAAAAGGTTGCAAATTCTTATCCTGCGTACTTTTCACATCAACACGTTTAAATACAGTACCATACGCGTAGGCCTCGTTGGTAAATCCTCCGACTCGGCGCAGGAGGTCGCTTAACCGCTCCTCTTTCTGGATTTCATATTCCCCTGGACTCATGACTTCTCCGGTTAATTTGACTTTTTCAACATCGCGGTACAGAGTAAAGATTCGTATCCTGTCCTTGGGTTGCAGTGCAATATCCTGCCCAACATCTCCATTCATTGCTGAAGTTAGGTTAACTGGAATTACCTGTCGGTCATGGTAATCGTCTGTTAAACGGATTATCTCAGCCTTTTTAATGTCAGCAGTAGGCAAGAGTTGTCCTTCCTTTATTACGTCTTTCAGCTTCAGATTTTGCCTCCATTGATAATCGCCGGGATGACGTACGTCGCCCTCAAGATGGACAGTTTCCCATACTTTATCGTAGATGGGACGGACTGAAAGGAGATCCATGTTCTGGACCTTTTCGTTCATCGTATCGCCATTTCTTACCCCATCGACGGTTTGAGAGGGTATATTGATATCTATGAGAAGTTTTTTCTCGTTGTCTGAGAAGCGATACACCTGAAGCCTGTTGGCTGCGGCGATTGGCATTACGCCGCCTGCAAGTCGGAGAACGTCTTCAATACTTTCATTTCCTTTTAATTCATAGATAGCTGGCCGATAAACTGAGCCTGAAACTCCGGCAATCGGGCCAATTAAAGGCACAAAGATTGTGTCCTCTTGTTGCAAATTGATGTCCTGATTGCGGACACCTTTTAGGAGAAAATCATAAAGATCTATAGTCCGGATCACCTTGCCGCCGCGGAGTATCTGGATTGAACGCAACGTCCCTTTTTTAGTTGGGCCTCCAGCCGCGACTAACGCGTCGTAAACCGACGTAAGCGAATTGAGCGAATAGCTGCCTGGCTTGGTCACTTCTCCGACAAGATACAAAGTGATGGTCTTGAGCTTGCCCATGGCGACACTAAGGTTAAAGTTCGTATAATATTGGGAAAGATGTTTCCGTATGGTATTTTCCAACTCTCCAAACCGCGTTCCCGCAATTGGTACGACACCTACCTTCGGTAAAGTAACTTGTCCCTCTTTGGAGATTATAAGATTATAGATTCCCTCTGTTGTTCCCCAGAGCGTCAGAGTGATTTGATCTCCCGGGCCAACGATATAGTCGGGACCAACCGGCGTGTTGGACGATTGAGCGAATTTAGAAGATTCATTCTGCAAAAGATCATACCCGAACTGTTTTATTTCCTTATTCAGTATGTTATTTGGAAAATCTCCTGAGAGCGTACGTTCAAAAACCGAAGGCTCTTCAATTTCTTCCAGATCTGCCCGGGTAATTAATCCTGTTTTTTTCTTCCTTGCAATCTTGAATTTTTCAATTAGAATTCGTGCCGAATTGAAGTCGCCTTTCTTAATCAATTGGTTAATGTCATCTGCGAGTTTGGGATCCATGCCCGTCATGTCGGGGCCTAAGACGTCCTTATAATTATCCTTAAAGTCGTCGTAGATTTTTTTTGCCGTTTCAAAATCGCCTTTCTGCATAGCATTGGAGAATGCCTGTGCTGCGTCGGGATCTAATTTCTGCATTTCTTGGACAGTGTCTGCTCCCAGAGGTTGTTGGCCGACGGTACCAGTCCCTGCCTGCTGCAACTGTGTCGCACCGATCATTTGTTGTAAATTGCCTGGGAGTACTTGCGCAGAAGAAATACTTGAAAATAGGAAACACATTGCAATGGCGAGAACGATACATAGTTTTCTTTTTACTGACAAGAGAACCTCACTTACAGCTCATAAATATTACTTCGGCTGATTTGCTGACATATATTTATTATTTTATAAAAAAAACAATAAGTTAACTCGGTATATTAACTTGCGAAGTATATCAAATGGTGCTATCAAATGCAATTGTTTTTTTATCGGCGTTTGCCAACTGGGTGGTGTCGATGCCGAATTACATTGATAGGAGGAAAGGAGGGTTTGAATAAAGTGATAAAATCTCAAATCTAAAAACAAAGAGCTCAAAACTGTTTTTACAAAGTTGGATCTATCGCATCATCAGGACGAATGTCAAGTTTATCAATAGGTGCAATAGTAGTCGATTGATCTTCCTTGACACGTGAAACTTCGTAACTGTAATTACGAAACGATTGCATAGGAGATGAGGGGCCGCCGTTTTCCGGCTGAAACTCTGGAACAATATCTTTGATTTTCTGCAAAACATCACGGGAGAATCCTCCTTGCAAGGATTCTAAAAGTGTCTCTACATTATTCATTACTAGGGGCCAATCAATGCTTTCTGAGCCGGCAACCTTGATTTTCTCGTGGAGCGTCGACTTAATCTCTTCACCTGCAGTCAAAAGTTCTTCATACAGTTTTTCACCGGGTCTTAGGCCGGTATACACGATTTTAATGTCCTTATCAGGTTCAAGACCGGAGAAGGAGATCATGTCGCGAGCAAGATCCACGATCTTGACTGGCTCACCCATGTCAAGAATGAATACCTCGCCACCCTTTCCCATTGCGCCTGCCTGCATAATGAGTTGAACAGATTCTGGGATAGTCATGAAATAACGGTAGATTTCGGGATGGGTCACGGTGATTGGACCACCCTTTTCTATCTGTCGTTTAAAAAGAGGGATTACACTCCCTACGCTGTTTAGGACATTACCGAACCGTACGGTAACAAATTGGGTTTTACTATTATTCCCGACCGATTGACAAATGAGTTCTGCAATTCGCTTGCTCACACCCATTATGTTTGTAGGTCGCACCGCTTTGTCCGTCGATACCATTACGAATTTCCGCACGCCGTATAACATGTGCGCAACGGGCGATAATAGATGTTCCCTGAATATTGTTTTGCAAAGCTTCAATAGGGTTCATTTCCATGAGCGGAACATGCTTATAGGCAGCAGCGTGGAACACTACTTCGGGCATAAATTTGGCAAGGGTCTGCTCAACGCGATTCTGATTTAAGAGATCCCCGATTATCGCATTGATCTTTAAGTCAGGAAACATCTCTAGAAGATTCATATGGATCTGGTAAAGATTGAATTCAGATCGTTCGAACAGTATGAGCCTTTTTGGAGAAAATTGCGCCACCTGGCGGCAAAGTTCCGAGCCGATAGACCCTCCCGCACCGGTGATCATGACAGTTTTATCTCGCAGATATTCTTTGATCAAGGCCGAATCAAGTTTTGCCGGCTCTCTGCCCAGAAGGTCCTCGATCTGGAACTCCCGCAGTAGAACTCACTTTTGCAGTTCCTCTCAGGAGTTCGCCCACACCAGGAAGTGTTTTTGATTTAACTCCAGCGCTCTTGCAAGTCAGCATGATTCTTCGTTTTGCAGCGCCCGATGCAGTTGGAATCGCTAAAAAAACTTCCTTGACATTATAGTCATCAACAATAGTCGGAATATCACGCGTATTTCCCAATACCCGATATCCATGGATGGTCATATTTCGTTTTTTCCGGTCATCATCCACGAATCCGATTGGTGCATAATTGAGATGCGGGTTACTGAGTATCTCGCGGAGGATCATTTCCCCTCCCCTACCAGCACCAACAATAAGGACGTTCTTTGCCGTGTTCCTAGTGTCACTGTCTCTTTTGTTCCAACCCTCATGATATAGTCGATAGGCAAAACGACTGCCGCCGACCAAAACCAATATAACAAACCAGTCGATTACAAAAACCGATCGTGGATAGTCTGCAAGACGATACATCAAAAACAACAGAGCCATAGAAAGGCCTGAACTAAGGGTCACGGCTTTGATAATGGTTACTAGGTCGTGCATGCTTGTGTAACGCCACATGCCGCGGTAAAGACCCATGGTTATAAAGACGCCGAGACGCATCAGAAGGATAACTGGGAGGATAGCAAGTATCTCTTGTATATGGGCACTATTGTCTAGAGTATTGAATCGGAGTGAGTAAGAAAGGAACAACGATGAAACGATAAGGAAGGCATCAACAAAAAAAACTATTGCTTGTTTTGAAAATTGGTTCAATTTTGAAAACATATGATGCCTTTCCCTAGTACTTTTTGCTTACATCTATTTTAGCTCAAGCAGTTATTATAACAGCTTAAAATATAAAAGTAAACCCTTTTGATAGGGTATATTTAGAGTATTCAAATTTCGTAATTTTTATTCAAATATTATAATATTGAATTTTAATATAACAGAATTATAAAAAGAAAGGAACGATATGTAAAGGTAATATTCACCTAATACATCGACTATTATCTTTAAGACTTTAAGAATTGAGGGACGAGTTGTGACGGTAGAAGAAAAACGCTTTCGTAGTTTTTGCATTTTTGGAGTTGGATTGGCTTATATTGAGGCTTTTTAGCTCGAAGTCACGTTTGCCGATTACATGAACCTTGTCACGCTTTTTAACCAGGAAATCTCATTCAAAACTTACAGTTTTGATCTGCGATTTGAACTTAAATGTTTTATCCTGTGTCGTGAACCACGAGCTATGAGCTTCAAATCAGTTGGCCATCGATCTCAACACTCATTATTCAAAATTGCAGTAATCTCCGCTCCCTGGCGTATGCCTACGCTCAGCAGTTTAACTAAAAACAAATCACTCAAAACAAAAAACTTCCATCAATGCGTCACTCCTTCCTTTTTCAGCACTTTAAAAAAAGTCATGAAGATAATCTTCAGGTCGAATAGGAATGAGCGATGTTTCAAGTAGTATGTGTCGAATTCTACTTTGACGGGGATGGGAATTTCGTCCCTACCGTTAATTTGCGCCCATCCTGTGAGACCAGGAGTTAGAACCTGAATCCCCTTTTCCGTACGCAGAGCAATTAGATCATCCTGATTATATAATGCAGGACGTGGGCCAACAAAGCTCATGTCGCCCTTTATAATAGAAAATAGCTGAGGCAGTTCATCAAGGCTTGATTTGCGGAGAAATTTACCGATGGGCGTTAAATAAATGTCTGCGTTGGATAGAAGATGCGTCGCGACCGTGGGAGTATCGCTTCTCATTGTACGGTACTTCGGCATCTTAAAAAAAATATTGCCTTTCCCAACTCTATCGGACCAGTATAAAACCGGTCCATTTGAAGTTAGTTTCAGTATTATTGCAACAAGCAGCATTGGCACACCTAAAACAATCAAAAGACTCAATGCTGTGATAGAATCGAATAGTCTTTTCATTTTTTCGGTCTTTCTATTTTATTTCCCTTTTTTATGGCAGCTCAAAACAGCCTTTGAACTATGGACTATCGTTCGTCCTAAACTCCGAGTTCATCACTCATAACTTAAAACTGGCGTGTAAACCATTCGGCTGTTTTCTTAAGCCCCTCCTCCATTGTGTACGGAGGTTTCCACCCAAGTTCATTACGAATTTTGTAAGAATCAATCATAAGGGATCCAAGTAGCCGATCACAGGCCGCAGGCTGGCCAAGAACCTTGCAGGTCAGTCGCATGACATTTGTAGGAAACGGGAAAAGTCGCACTTGTTTCCCCAGAGCATGCGCTGTTCGACGGATCAATTCTGCCGTTGAAACATCATCTCTATCACTAACCAAGTAAGTTTGTACCGGCAGCTTCTGGGCGTTCTATGCAAGCGATGATGGCATCAACCAGATTCTCAACAAATATCAAACTGCGACGATTACATACCCCTGCAAAAGGCAGAGGTATGCCACGTGTTACGATATTAAGCAACTGAAGAAAATTAGCCTTAACTCCGGGGCCATAAACAAGCGGTGGTCTTATGATAACAATTTCCATCCCAGTTTCAGCAGCTATTTGATGTAGTATTTGTTCTGCTTCCCATTTACTAATCGCATATGCATCCTGTGGATTAGAGCCACTTTTTTCAGTATAGGCAACTGGGGATTCCTCTCCGTTCACTTTTATCGAACTGATAAAGATAAACCGCTTGACTCCTGCGTTCACAGCATCTCTCGCCAGTTTCAGTGTGCCTCCGACATTCACCTTGCGGAACTCTTCAAGGGGATTGGAGGAAAGATCACCCATGATGTGAACGCGAGCGGCAAGATGGACCACCGTGTCAATACCTGCGAGGGTCTCCTCCCAGGATGTTTCAGCCCCTAGCGATTTAACAATCACCGATTCCACTCCCGCAACGAGAGAGGTTGAATTTTTTGAGGAGAGCATTGTTCCGCGCACATTCCGACCTTCTGTTAATAGACGTTTACATAAAAAACTTCCGATAAAACCTGAGGCGCCAGTGACTAACACATGTATACTGTGTTTTATCATAAACAAGATACCTTTTCTCTGTTAGCATCAACCAGCTCTTTCATCCACAGGACTAGTTTGTCTAATAACATATTTCTGCTAAAGTTTGATTCATAATATGCTCTTCCACTCATACCCATTTTATCGCGCTCTGCTTTCGGGGTCTTATACATCTTTATCACTGTTTGTGCAAACAAGTCAGGAACTTCTGCAGGACAAGTAAAGCCGCTGCCAGCCTCTTCAATTATGCGCGTGCCTTCACCATCAATGGCTGCGATCACAGGTTTCCCACAAGCAAGATAAGATTGGATTTTAGAAGGGATTGTCAATGCAAAAATAGGTTCTTTTTTTAATGTTACCAGCAGGACATCGGCATTCGAAAAAAAAGCTGGCATAGCTTCAATAGGATGTCGCCCGAGAAAGTGAAAATTATTACTCAACCCTAGCTTCATAACCTCTGTTTCTGCCCATTCTCGCTTTCGGCCATCACCAACAATCATCCAATGAATATCCTTATAACCTTCCAGCAATTTTGCCGCAGCAATTATTGTTCCGAAATCCTGTGCTGCGCCGATGTTACCCGCAAACATTATCTTGAAACCGTCCACTAACAACGATACATTCTTAGAAATAGGCAATTTTTTATCGAACAGATTTTCAGCACTATTTGGGAAATACAATATCCGGTCCTGGCTGCCACCTTGCTGTACTATCGAATCAAAAAAAGATCTTGATTGAATAAGTATCCTATCGCATCTTTTGTAAATGGATTTAACTAATTTTTCAATAATTGCTAAAAGCCTTTTTGACTTTACCGCGCCAGTGGCAGATAAACTTTCCGGCCATAAATCCTGAACCCAAAATAGCACGGGAGCAGACTTTAACGTTTTTAGAATGATCGCTGGTATTCCAACTGTAATTGGAGATGGTTCAAAAACAAAAATTAGGTCATAATTATTGTCGCAGAGTAAAGGCCCAACAATGCTTGCTGTTACTGCGAAAGAGATATAGTTAAGAGTTAATCGTAATCCTCCCCCATTGCCTCTAGGGATTAATGGTACACGTAAAACTTTAGCGCCGTGATAATCCTGTTGTTTATTGAAATAACCATAACCATCAAAAAACTTACCACTTG
The DNA here is from genome assembly GCA_963845065.1 of Nitrospirota bacterium. Taxonomy (GTDB): domain Bacteria; phylum Nitrospirota; class UBA9217; order UBA9217; family UBA9217; genus JAJYKN01. The sequence continues at coordinate 7,872 of CAWJQQ010000001.1, read as the reverse complement.
GATAGTTTGGACTTCCGGTCAGTACTGTTACTTTGTGATCACGTTCAAGCAAACCCAAAGCAACATCGTTTATTCGAAAATTTTCAGGCCAGAAATATTGGGTAACGATGAGAATGTTCATCTAAACGGGCTTCTTCCATACATTCCGATTCACGTAGTCTGTATAGCTGAGAATGATTCGAAGTACTTTCTGTGAAACATTGTCTGTATCATAATCTTCCACAGTTCTGAATCGTCCATGGAGTTCCTTGAATTGAGACATCACAACCTCCAAGGCCTTCAAGACAGTTTCCGCTTTAAGCCCACACATGATCAGCGTTCCCTCGTCCATCCCCTCCGGACGTTCGTGGGTCTGGCGAATGGTAATTGCCGGAAAACCGAGAATGGAAGCTTCTTCTGTTATGGTACCGCTGTCGGATATGACACAGGCTGCGTTAATCTGCAATTGCACATAGGCCGGGAAGCCGAGTGGTTTCATAAAATGAATTCGGGTATCAAGACCTATAGTGCCTGTTTCTTCGATTCTTTTTCTGGTGCGTGGATGAGTGGAAACTATCACGGGTTTATCATACAGTTCAACAATGGCGGTGAGTGAACGCAGCAGATCAGCAAAATTGATTTCGCTGTCTACATTCTCCTCACGGTGAGCGCTTACAAGAAAATATGCTCTTTTCCGTAGCCCTAGCTGCTCCATGACATCCGAGGCATCAATCTGTTTCCGGTAATGTTTAAGCACCTCCTTCATGGGAGATCCGGTCTTAATGATCATTTCTGGACGCATACCTTCTGCCAGCAGATAGCGACGGGCGTGTTCCGTATAGGTCATATTAATGTCGCTGATATGGTCAACGATCTTGCGGTTAATCTCTTCCGGTACTCTCAGGTCAAAGCAGCGGTTACCTGCTTCCATGTGAAAGATAGGAATTTTACGTCGTTTTGCGGCGATGGCGGCTAGGCAACTGTTCGTATCCCCTAGCAGTAGAAGGGCATCTGGGTGTTCCTTTGCAAGCACGGAATCGGTCTTTGCGATGATGTTGCCAATGGTTTGTGCTACGCTCTCACCAACAACATCTAAAAAGTAGTTGGGTTTCCTTATCTCCATCTCGATGAAAAAAATCTCATTCAACTCATAGTCGTAGTTCTGGCCGGAATGTACCAGAATATGCGTCACATGCTGATCAAGTTCGCTCATAACCCTGCTCAGTTTTATGATTTCTGGTCGTGTACCGACAATGGTCATAACCTTGATGGTCATACACGAAGCTCCTCGATCATAGTAGGCCAAGATGGGGGTGTATAATTGAACTCGGAACGGAAGCGGCTTGAGTTGAGGCTGCGATCACAGCTCAAGCTATCGTCAGGAATTATCTCAATATCATGTCTCAGCTTTTCTCTAAACAGGAGCAGTAGGTCGTACTTACTGATCGGATCGCTGGAAACTTGATAGACTCCCGATTCGTTAGGAAATTCAAGAAGCATTTTCTCAATGATCCGGCTCATTTCCAAGGTGGTAAATCCTGTGTAAATTGCATTGGTATATCCCTTTATCGGGCCTTTCTGAGCAAGAAACCAATCCAGTAGGCTTTTATGACGAGAAAGTTCATGGCCAATGATTGAAGTGCGCAACGTTAGACAGTTCCTGTCGTGAACCTCACCCAGAAATTTGGTCTTACCGTACAGGTCTTCGGCGTCGGAAGCGTCACTCTCCAGGTAGTTCCCCTTCTTGCCAGAAAAAATGCAGTCGGTACTCAGGTGAACAAGCCTAGCCCCGATCCCTTTGCACAGAACAGCCAGCCTGTGGGGTAAAAGAGCATTGACCTCTAAACTGGGGATACTTTCCTTTGCATCCGGCCTTTGTTTGACAATACCAACTGCGTTGACAACCGCCTCAGGCCGAAAATCGGACATTACCTCCACAAGCCTTTCCAGTGAGCGGATGTCGATAGCGTCGTAAGCATTTTTTTTGCTAAATATGCCATATGAAGTATATAACGCAAAATCCTGACGCAGAGTAACCTTCACATCGTGTTGATGTTGCAGGTGAGTATATAATTGATGACCGAGCATGCCATCACCACCTAGAATCAGTATTCGCACCCGACACCTCCACTAAGTTCCTGCTGAATGAAATCCAGTTTCATCAGATTATCCTTAATTTCCGGAACAGTTAACCTTTGAGTATTGTGGGAGTTGTAATCTTCTAGCTGTGATATCTGTTCCTGACCTTCAGTAAAATACTTTCCATAATTCAGATCTCGGTCGTCTGGGATGATGCGGTAGTAATCGCCTAGGTCTTCTACCTTAGCCATTTCTTCACGAGTCAAAAGCGTCTCGTACAGCTTTTCTCCGTGACGTGTGCCAATAATGCGTATTTCGTTGCCAGCATTGAACAGTTGTCGTACTGCCAGGGCTAAATCCATGATGGTGGACGCCGGAGCCTTCTGAACGAATATATCCCCTTGCTGGGCATTGCTGAATGCGTACAATACAAGGTCAAGTGCATCGTCTAGCGACATCAGAAAGCGAGTCATATTAGGATCGGTGATCGTAAGTGGCTTACCTTCTTTAATCTGTTTGACAAACAATGGAATAACCGAACCACGAGACGCCATGACATTGCCATAGCGAGTTCCGGAAAATACCGTCCTGCTTTCATCAATCATACGAGCTTTGGCCACCATCAGTTTTTCCATCATCGCCTTAGAGATACCCATCGCATTAATGGGATAGACCGCTTTGTCAGTACTCAAGGCAATAACTTTTTTTACACCACGGGCAAGTGCTACATCCATGACATTCTCAGTACCTAAAATATTAGTGCGCACTGCCTCCATAGGATAGAATTCGCAGGAAGGTACCTGCTTCAGAGCAGCAGCATGGAAGACAAAGTCAACGCTATCCATTGCAGTATATACACTGTCATAATTACGAACATCACCAATGTAGAACTTGACTTTGCTGTTATTGAGTTCAATCCGCATATCTTCCTGCTTTTTTTCGTCGCGGCTGAAAACGCGAATCTCCTTTATGTCGGTATGAAGAAAACGGTGTAGTACAGCATTTCCGAAAGAACCGGTGCCACCTGTAATTAATAAGACTTTTCCGCGGAACATGTTTATCTCCTTAGTTCTTTTTATAAAACCTATCCTTGAATATCCAGCAGTTCTACTGCTGGGATGAAAAGGACAATCCTGACGAAGTCAGGATAAGAATCTGATTGGTTTTAGGTTCTATCGGTTTTGATGCCCCGCAGCTCTGCTGCGGGGTAATTCACTCATACAAAATTTTAAGAACGATTTGGGATCTACCAAAGGTAAGACCTTCTCATCATAACCTAGAAAACGTTTGACAGCCCTAGCAATAGACCTTGGTGATGAAGGTTCAAACGTCTGTTCAGGGTCCAGAATATCCCGCACATAATCAAGCTCTGAAGCAAGTATTGCAAGATTCGCATCTCTGGCTTCAATTAGCGGAAGTCCAAATGATTCAAAAGTTGAAGGATAAATTAAAGCCTTAGTTTGTTTATAAAGCTCCGCGAGTGCGGATTGAGCTACAAAACCTGCATTTGTAATCTTAAGATCATATTTCAGTACCATATCGTTAATCCACTTAACCAATTGGCGGTTATTTTCCTCATGTAATGTCAAACAAAGTATAGGGTAAATACTTTCGGCGGCTAGTATCACCCATGCTTCAACAAGTTGTTTATGATTTTTGTGTGGTTCTCCTGATGCAACATAGAGAAAATCATATTTTGTTACATTGGCACTTTTAATTTTTGAAGCGGAACGTCTATAAGCATTTGTTGTGTCCATAAAAGGCAAAATTGCAGCATTCAAACCTAAATGATTTAACACGCAATTTCGCATGCTCGGCGTTTGCACAATGATTGTGTCAATATTCTTGTAAAATATTTTTAACCATATTCTTTCAAAAGTAATTCGCAATCTCATTTTAGCATTAAAATGTTTTATGTTTATGTTGTCGATTAAATATCTATTCTGTATAAAAAGTATTGTCTTGACCTTTAATTTAAATAGTGGTGGCAGGTTACCAAAAAACAACACAACATCATCATCTTTAACACTACTTCTTAGTGTTCGTTCGGCTAATAGCCGATTATGAATACTTGACGTTACACGATTAACCTGGATTTTAGCAGATAAGGTTTCAGAGAGCTTAAGGCGACTATCCAAGAAAGCAATCCAAGAAACATCATCCTGATTAAGAGAGGACAGCAAAGCATTTAGCAAAACAGCGCCACCACCCTGGTGAACATTTACGGCGTAAACTATAAGTCTCATAATTTATCTGTTATGCTAAAAATAAAAAAGATTCTTCCTGAGTCATGTTCGCACCACTCGAGATTTAATGGTCGAACCAAGATGCCATAAATTCCAGGTACAACTCCCTAAAAGAAGACATATGTTAAATACAGGATTGTATCTACGCATTCTCTTAAAAACGGGGTGATCGGCAGGTTTTCTTATGAACGGATTGCAGCCCTGATTGGTAAGAGACAATATCATTCGAAAAACTCTAAAGAGGTTTTCATTTTTGATGGCAAAACGAAGTGCATTACGGTAGGCAAGCCAAGTAATCAACAGCTTGTTATCATGAGAAGATCCTTCACCATAGTGCCATACGGGAACATGCGTTTCTAAAAGCTTAAACCCGGCGCTTTTTAGTCTGAAGAAAAAATCATTGTCTTCACCATACATAAAATAATCTTCATCAAATAGGCCTATTTTTTTAAAAGCAGCATCCGTACAGAGATACAAGCATCCGGCCAGGTTTCGTACATTATTGTAATTTACGGTAGTGCCAGCAACAGTGAAATTATAAAATAGCTCTTCACGCTCTTTAGTTATTTCAGTAAAGCCGACAAGACCGACATTTTGTTCTCTTGCAAATATCGGCAATACCATGTTGAGCCACTCAGACAACACTTTAATATCACTGTTAAATATGGCAATATATGCTGCTCCGGAAGACAAAGCATGCTTTATTCCTGTATTAACCGTACCAGCAAAGCCTCTTTTCCCGATACTTTTTAGTATAGTAACCTTCCTAAAATTACTCGCTACATATTCTAACGAATCGTCGTTTGAGTCGTCATCAACAAGCACCACGTGGTAATTGTCGTAGTTTGTGCTGAATAGCGAGGGTAGGGAGTAAGAAAGATGCACTTTACCATTTTTGTTGGGTATTATCACATAAACTGGTGGGGAAGAGTTTTCATTATTTGTCAATGTATTATCAATCATATTTTCATAATTGTCGTAACAATAGTCGCTACTCTGTCTTTCATGGTGTGGTGGCCATTGATCAACCTTTGGTGACCCTGTTTTCTTATTTGGTTTATCTCTATCTCATTACTAAGATAATATTCGCACTGACTTACCAACTCTTCGGGAGTTGAGTAAAAAGCGATTTCCTTTCCCTCCTCAAACAACTGCATAATTGCAGGCGACCGCTCGCAAAGCTGAAAACCGCTACAAGCCGGTATTTCAAAATTTCTGACATTTGTTGTATCTCGGTTTTCAACAGTCAAAATATTTATATTTATCTTTGATGAGCAAATAGCTTTGCACATTTCTTCGCCAAATATGGGCTGACGACAATCAATCGTATTTCTGAACACCTTGCTTGCCCTGTGCCAATGACTTCCCCAAATACGCAGATTCAAGTTACTTAATGCGCCCAAGAACTCCTCACGTCGTTTACTCCATGTTCCGATAAATACAAGATCACTCCCAAATTGTTTCTTTGCCTCTTCCGAAATGCTCACTGGATACTGCATCTTTGGAAGAAAATACCAGTGAAGCATTTCAACCCTCTTCGCCCCCTTAAACCGATATTCTTCTACAAGATGAGACCTTGAAGTAAATATGCAATCATATTTGTTAAAGGCACCAAGAAGATATTTTGAATTATTCAAAGGGTTAAAAAAGTCGTCCGGATTCCAATTGACTACATATGATACATACCTTTTAGCTTCAGTGATTGTATCAGGTAATAGGTGTATCCCTTTCATAATTAGCAAAATATCAAAACTACGGTCTCTAATAGCATTAATCAAGTCAGTATTAATTTTCTTTGCGACTGAATTAAATAATAATCGATCTAGTACTCTATTTGTTAGTGTGAACTTCTTTGTCCTGTATAAGTACTTAGTATAGTCAAAAATCAGTGCTACGTGCCCTAGTTCTGCACAAGCTTCCACAACATTATGTGCCATTGCCCATTCAAACGGTTCACCATAAATCAATATCCTAAAATGATTAGACTTATCTGGCATGGTGGCTATCTCCTTCTTACAACAACCTCAAGGATTCCTGAGCCAAGAATTGCAACATGTAGTGGACTGAATATTTTCCAAATATAATACAATGGAAAGTAAACAAATTTAATGAAACGACCTTTTTTTGTCGATAGAAAAGCAAGACTTTCTATAAAAGATGATGGGAATGACATATTAGATATTTTTTCAATAGAATAGCCTGAATTACTCAATAGGCTACAGATAGTTTCGCGATTAAAATGTGTTATATGCCGTGGTAAATCAAGTCCACGCCAATATTTCCTAAACAAGCGCGCTTCAAAGGAAGAAATATTCGGAACACTAATGTATAACAAACCATTATTTGTCAGAATGGAATGTATGATTTCCAATGAAGCTGTGGGATGATATAGATGCTCCAAAACTTGGCACATAATTACTGCATCGTACTTGGTCAAATATTTCTTGAGACTTCCAAGTTTACCCTGCTCACAATCAAGCCCCATTTCTTTTATGCGATTTACGCATGAGCTATCAATTTCGATACCGGTAACCTTAAATCCATTGTCATACAGGGATCTAAGAAGACTGCCATTACCAGGCCCAACTTCAAGCACAGTCCGCACATTATGTTCTTTCAGCAATTTAATAATTTTTTGATGGTTATCAATGTAAATAAATTTGACGAGATTCTTAATGAAACTGATAACCTTATTATTTCTTTGCTCATTATATGAAGTATATTCAGGAGTGTAATAATCACCAATAGTGCTTTCACAGATACGAGGATTGGTAAAAATGACACCACAAGTTTGGCATTTGACCAAATTAAAATCCTCATGCGTCAGAAGAAAGTCGCATGAATTCAAATAATAAGACCACGATGTACTATTGCAAACTGGGCAAGATGTTGTTTCAATCATATACTAGTTGTAATTCCCTAATTAATCTTAACTCACAACAGAACAGAATTCAAAAAATTGTTAATTCGTTCTGCTGCCTGTCCATCACCATAAGGGTTCAGTGCTCTGGCCATCGCATTATACCGAATTCGGTCAAGCATTAGAGATTCTGTCTCTTTTACTATTTTTTCAGGATCTGTACCGAGCTTCAGGGCTTCGTAGTCGGCGTCGTCGATCGCATGCGAGCGCTCGGCGACCTTGACGGCGAAATCGAGCATCGCCTTCTGTCTCGGCTCAAGGTCCGCCTTGCGATAATTGATCGCGACCTGATCGGCGATCAGCGGATTCTTCGCCCGGATGCGCAGGATCGCGCCATGGGCGACGACGCAATATTGGCATTGGTTGACGCCCGAGGTCGCGACCACGATCATCTCGCGCTCGGCCTTGCTCAAGCCGCCGGGCTTCTCCATCAGCGCGTCATGATAGGCGAAGAAGGCGCGAAACTCCTCCGGCCGGCGCGCCAGCGCAAGAAAGACGTTGGGAACGAAGCCCGACTTCTCCTGCACCGCGGCGATCCGCTCGCTAATGTTTTGCGGCAGCTCGGCAAGTTCAGGCGTCGGTAATCGACTGCTCGGCGGTTTGCTCACGAGCGTCCCTCACTCTTTGTCTCATGCTAATATCCCGCCT